>NZ_CP170507.1:0-4800000 GCF_042691675.1 Nocardia brasiliensis | reverse complement strand
CCGCGGCGCTCATCCCGATGGGGTGGCCCGCCGAAACGTTCGGGCCGTCGCGGCGGCGACCCGCGCGAGAAATGACTTACCGAGACCGCTGGGCTCAGGAATGGGGAAATGTGCAATGAGTGCTTTGTTGCGGCGGATGGTCCGTGATCGTCCCGAGGACGTGGCCATCATCGACGAATTTGGTTCTGTCAGTTGGGCGGAGCTCGACGGCAGGGTCGATCGATGGGCCGCGATGCTGCGGGCGCACGGGCTGAAGGTCGGCGATCACGTCTGCTTCGTCACCGGTAATCGGCGCGAGACGTTCGAGGCGCTGCTGGCCTGCCTACACACCGGGCTCACGGTCACCCCGGTGAACTGGCATCTCACGCCGCACGAGATCGCGCACATCGTGGCCGATTCGGGGAGCCGCTGTGTGCTGACCGAGCCGCGTTTCGCCGAGACGGCCGCGACCGGCGCCGCACAGGCGGGCGGTGTCGATGTCCGCCTGACCTTCGGCGATCAGCAGATCGGCGACTTCATCGCCGTCGAACCGCTGCTGTCCGGTGCGGCGGCGGGCATTTCGGACGAGTGCTCGGGCGCGGTCCTGCTGTACACGTCCGGAACGAGCGGCCTGCCACGAGGCGTGGTCTCCGACCGGCTCGTCGCGGGCGCGCCGTTGGAGCGTGTCGAGGTGTTGCTGGCCATGCTCGGCGAACGCCTCGGGCTGCCCGATCAGGGCCGGGTCCTGGTGGCGGGGCCGTGGTATCACTCCGCGCAGACGTTCTTCTCGCTCTACCCGCTGCTGCGCGGCTGCGCGCTGGTGCTCATGCCACGGTTCGACGCGGCCGAAGCCTTGCGGCTGATCGACGAGCAGGCCATCACGTTGTCCCATCTGGTGCCGACCCACTTCGTCCGCCTGCTCCGGCTGGACGACGCGACGCGCGAGGCGTTTCGCGGGACCAGCCTGACCCGGATCTGGCACGGCGGCGGTCCATGCCCGCCGGAGGTCAAGCGGCGCATGATCGAGTGGTGGGGCGAGGTGTTCGCCGAGTACTACGCGGCCACCGAAGGCGGCATCGCCACGTTCGTCGACTCCGCCACGTGGTCGACCCGGCCCGGCACCGTCGGCAAGCCACTACCGCCGACGGAAATCGTGATCGTCGACGCCGACGGGGAACCGGTCGGCCCCGGAGTTGTCGGCAAGGTGTACGTGCGAACCCCCGGGCAGTCGTTTCACTACCACAACGCACCCGAGAAGACCCGGGCCGCGCAGCTGACCCCGGACACCGCCACTTACGGTGACCTCGGCTATCTCGACGGCGACGGCTACCTTTTCATCGTCGGCCGCACCTTGGACACCATCATCGCCGGTGGCGTCAACATCTACGCGGCCGAGGTCGAAGCGGCGATCCTGACCCATCCCGGGGTGCGCGATGCCGCGGTGTTCGGGATTCCGGACGAGGAGTTCGGCGAGCGGGTCGCCGCCGTCGTGGAACTGCAGCCCGGCACCGGACTCACCGCCGACGACGTCCCTGCCGAGTTGGACCGGGTGTGCCGGGAACGGCTGGCCGGTTTCAAGACGCCGAGATCCTATGCGGTCGTGCCGAAACTGCCACGCGATCCCTCCGGCAAACTCCGCAAGGCGGCACTGCGCGACGAATACACCCGGCGGGCTCTCGCCCGTCCCGCTTCGATGACGGCGGCCCGACAATGATCGAATCCCTCCCGATCGAGTCCATCGCCGATCCGCGCACCTACGCCGACGGTGTCCCGCACGCGGTCTTCGACCACCTGCGCGAGCACCAGCCGGTCGCCTGGATCGAGGAACCGCTGCTGGCCCGTGGCGGAGTAGGCGGCGCGCGAGTGCGGTGGAAGGGCAGCGGCTACTGGGCCCTCACCCGCCACGGCGATGTCGCCGAGGCGTCGCGGCGGCCCACGGTCTTCTCCTCGGCGGCCAAGGGCGCATTCCTCGTCGACCCGCGGACCAGGGCGGATCTCGAGCGCGACCGACAGCTGCTGGTGAACATGGACGACCCGCAGCACGTCACGCTGCGTAAGGCGATCAACTCGGCCTTCAGCCGAAAGGCAGTGCGGCACTTGCACGCCGACATCGCCCGGCACGCGCACGCCGTCGTTGCCAGGGTGCTGGCCGCCGAGCGGTTCGACGCGGTCGCCGACCTGGCCGCCGAATTGCCCCTGCTGGTGCTTGCCGAGTTGCTCGGGATGCCGCCCGCGGACCGCCGATTGCTGTACGACTGGAGCAACCGGCTCGTCGGCTTCGACGATCCCGCTTTCGGCGGTGGTGACATCCAGACCTACCGGGACACCTTCGCGGAGGCGTACGCCTACGCGCTACGCCTCGCGGCCGATCGTCGCCGCGATCCCGGCGACGATATCGTCAGCATGCTCGTGCACGCCGATATCGGCGGGCGGCCGATCCGCGAGGTGGAGTTCTGTCAGCTGTGGGTGCTGCTCGTGGTGGCGGGTAACGAGACCACCCGGAACCTGATCTCCGGTGCACTGCTCGAGCTGGCACGACAGCCCGCACTGCTGACCGAAGCCGCCGATACCGCGCGCGCCGTGGAAGAACTGTTGCGCTGGGTCACCCCGATCATGCAATTCCG
This sequence comes from Nocardia brasiliensis, assembly GCF_042691675.1. Taxonomy (GTDB): domain Bacteria; phylum Actinomycetota; class Actinomycetes; order Mycobacteriales; family Mycobacteriaceae; genus Nocardia; species Nocardia brasiliensis_D. Next base: position 4,797,397 of record NZ_CP170507.1, on the reverse strand, counting down.
CCGGACGGCAACCGAGGACACCGAACTGAGCGGGCAGCTGATTCGAGCGGGTGACAAGGTGGTGCTGTACTACATCTCGGCCAATCGGGACCGGCGCGTGTTCGATGCGCCGGATCGGCTGCGATTGGCGCGAGATCCTAACCCGCACTTGGCATTCGGAGTCGGCCCGCATTTCTGCCTCGGCGCCCATCTGGCCCGGCTGGAGGCGGTGACGCTGTTCGACGAGCTGCGGCCGCACCTGCACCGGTTCGAGCTGCTCGGCCCGGCGACTCGGCTCGCGTCGAATTTCACCAACGGCATCACCTCGCTGCCCGCGAGGTTCGTCGCCGGCTAGTCAGGCCTGCTTTCGCTGCTGGAAGTGCCACAGGTGTCCTTCGACATCGGCGGCCTGGTAGCGGCGATCTCCCCAGAAGGTCTGCTCGGGCTCGATGATGATCTTCGCACCGGCCGCCCTGGCCCGCGCGCAGTGCGCGTCCACGTCGTCGACGTCGATCATCGTCGTCGAACTCACCCCGACCTTCGGGCTGACACCGTGCACCGACGGCGCGGCCAGCATGATCAGACCACTGCCGTCGACTTCCAGTTCCGCGTGCACATCACCGTCGCTGACGATCCTGGTGTCGGGGCGCTCGGTGAAACCGAAGGCTCGCTCCAGCCACCCGATCATGGCGACCGGATCGTCGTAGACGAGCAACGGCACGACGCGTGCCGTTGGGCTCGATTGTTGCTGGCTCATGGTCACATCTCCCAGTCGTTGTAGGGCGTTCGCATCCTCCGGCACCGGCCGGGCCAACCTGCACGTTCACTGTCCATCGTCCGCTATCGCGGTCCGCGCGTCCGGCATTCGAGGAGCGTGCGAGTCGCTGTCCGGTGTGCTGCGACGACGGTGAGCCCGGCCGATTCGATCAACGTGCGCATCTGTTCGTGCGTGCGCTCCTTGCCGCCCATCGTGACCAGCATCCGGAGGTCGAGTGTGGTGGACACGGCAGGCGGCAGATCCCCGTCCGCGAGCCCCTCGACGACCAGCACGGTGCCGCCCGCGCCCGCGGCGTGCGCGCAACCACGCAGGATCGCGCGGGCCTGCCGGTCGTCCCAGTCGTGCAGCACGACCGACAGCACGTACACATCGCCGCCCGTTGGCAGCGGCGCGAAGAAGCTGCCTTCGACAACGGTGCAGCGATCGGCCAGTCCGGCCTCCTCGAATACGCGAGCCGCCGCCTTCGCGGGTCCCGGCAGGTCGACGAGTGTGCCGGTGAGCGTGGGATAGGTGCGCAACAGCTCGGTGAGTAGTGCGCCCGCGCCGCCGCCGACATCGACGACGTGTCCGACCTCGGACCACGAAAAGCCCTGTGCGACTTCGGCGGCGACATCGCCGACCTGCGCCGCCATCATCGTGTCGAAGGCTCGACCGAGCTCGGGATGCTCGGCGAGATCGTCCCAGAAGGGCTTGCCGAAGATGGCGGGATACGACGCCGAGCCGGTGCGGACGGACTCCAGCAGACCCGCCATCGGACGATCCAACCGGCCGCCGAGGCCTTCGAGATCCAGCAGTGCGCGCAGGTTGCCCGTGCTGTCGCTACACAGCATGCGTGCCGCCGGAGTGAGCCGATAGGTGTCCGGTGCCGTCTCCGCGAACACGCCGCGGCAGGTCAGATACCGCATGAGCCTGCCGAGCGCGTCGGGTTCGGCCCCCGCCGCGGCAGCCAGGTCGGTGAGCTCGCAGACGCCGTCCGCCAGGAAATCGGCCAGCCGCAGCGTGGCGGCGACCCGCACCGCGTACGGGAACACCAGGTCCGCTGCCTCCGCGAGGTTGCCCCGCCGCCGCGGTCGAACCGGCTCGGTCATCGGGCGTCCTCGGCGGCGGTCACGGTGTCGAGCTCGCTCTCGCTCTTGGCGATCATCAGGTTGTCGAGGACGAGGAGGTCGGCGCCCGACTGCACGAAGGTGGCGACGGCGTCCTCGGCGGTGTGCACAATGGGTTCGACCGCGAGATTGAACGACGTGTTGACGACCGTCGGAATGCCCGTCAACTGCCGGAAGTGCTCGATCAGCGACCAATACAGCGGGTTGGTCGCCCGGTCGACCAGTTGCGGCCTCGCCGAACCGTCGACGTGGGTCACCGCGGGAATCACCCGGCGCATGGCGGGCCGAATACTCGCCGCTGCCAACATGAACCGGGCCGGATCGTCGACGGGGCTCTCGAAGATCTCCCGGATGTGCTCGGCGAGCACGCTCGGCGCCAACGGTCGCCACATCTCCCGGCCCTTGATGGTGTTGAGGCGTTCCCAGGTGCGCCGGTCGCGCGGATCGGCGAGCACACTGCGCGCGCCGAGCGCGCGCTGGCCGATCTCGGCCCGGCCCCGCGCCCACATCACGATCCGGCCGTCGGCGATGGCGGCCGCGGCGCAGCGGGCGAGGTCCGGCTCGGGCAGTGCCCGGCAATGCAGCCCGGTGGGTGCGACCGCCGCGGCGGCGGACCGCGCGGTGATGGCGGACTGCCAGTACGGATGGTCGATGTTGGTCGGCGCGAAGGGCCGGTGCCTGGCCGCGGCGACCAGCGCGGCGCCGAGCGACACCCCGGCATCGGTGGCCACCGGGGTGACGTAGATCCGGTCGTAGATGCGGCTCTGGATCAGCTTGCCGACCATCGAACAGTTCATCGCCACGCCACCGGCCAGCGCGAGCGTCGAGGACGCGATCCGCTTCCTGGCATGCAGCGCAAGGCCGAACGCCGCCTCCTCCAGCTCGTGTTGCACCGTTGCCGCGAAGTCGGCGTAGGACAGCGCGTCCTCGCCGTGCCGCGGCACGAACGGATAGTGCCGGGCGAAGGCAGTGGTCACCGACCGTTCGAAGGCCGCGGGGATCTCCAAGCGGATCGCCTTGGACCGGTCGGCTCCGGTGGCATGATGCGATACCGAGTCGTCCGCGGCGGTGATCCAGTAGCCATTCGGCCGCCGCTCCAGGCCGATCGGTGCCTGCGCTCTGCCGTATCCGGCGAGGCCCATCAGCTTGCCGGGCCCGAAGTGCAGGTGCAGTCCGGCCCATTGCGAGGCCAATCCGTAGTAGAAACCCAGTGATTGGCTGATCGGCCATTCCTGCAGGATCTCGATGCTGCCCCTGGATCCGTGCGCCAGTGTCGTGGCTTGGGTCTCGCCCGCCCCGTCGACCACCAGAATCGCGACATCGTCCTCGCCGCAGGTGTAGTAGCAGCTGGCCGCGTGGGCGAGGTGGTGCGGTACCCACTCCAGCGCGGGCATGGTGCTGGTCACCTTGCGATCGGGAAACAGCCACCGCCGCACGCCATCCGGGGTGAACCGTCTGCTGCCCGACAGCGGAGTGTCCGCGATATTCCAGCCGAACGCGATCGTATCCACCGAATCGAGCGTGATGCCCGCTTCGGCGAGGCACGCGCGCGCGGCGTCGGCAGGTGATTCGAAGACGGCGTGTTTGCGGCGACTTATTCGTTCCTGTTCGATGAGGCACATCAGGGCGCCGTCGCGCAACAACGCGGCCGAGGCATCATGCGGGCTGATATTCAATCCGAGGATGTACATTCCACCAACCACTGACTTCCTGCTGGGGAGTGGTGAAGAATTATCGAGAATTCCTCGAGTATTAGTTTTTCAGCCGCCCGCGCGCTTGTCGAGCTCGCGGACAAGGTGTTTCGAGGCAATATTCCGGTAGCTTTCGACGACCCAGTCCGTCAAAATCTCGTAGGACATTCCGTCGTGTAGCGGGATGGTGACCCAGCCGTGCGGCCCGAGATTGTGCCGGCCCGGCGTCGCGCCATCGACGGCCAATGCCTGTTCCCTGGATTCGTCGAGCTTCACGCCGATGACGCGTTCGGCGCCGTCGGTCGGTCCGAGAAAGACGAAAACCTTCCCGTTCACCTTCATCGCCGGTCGGCCCCAGGGAAAGTCTTCCTGTGCACCGGGGAGTTGCGCGCTGAATTCCCGCAGCCGGGCGTGCAGACGGTTTCGGTGGGCCATGTCGCCCATTGTCGTCTCAGACCGGCTCGGCCTCCAGGATCGGGTACATCCTGGTGGGGATGACGCGGCTGCTTTCCAGCCCGGACCCGCGTAGCAGCTCGGCCAGCTCGGGCTCGGTGCGCACCCGCCCGGTGCTCAGCACGAGCATCATCAGGTCGATCCGCAGCGCGAGTTCGTCGCCGGGCAGCGCGATGGGTTCGATCACCAGCAGCCGACTGTCGGGTCGCATCGCGGTGCGGATCGCGCCGAGAATTCGGGTGGCGCTCGCGTCGTCCCATCCGTACAGAATGCGTTTGAGCACATAGAGATCGGCACCCGCGGGGATCGGTGTGGTGAAGAAGCTACCGGCCTCGACGCGGCAGCGCTCACGCACGTCGGCGAGCACCTCGGGGGCGGCCGCGACGGCCTCGGGACGGTCGAACACCACACCGCGCAAGCCCCGGTATCGGTTCAGCAGCGTGGCGAGGAAGGTCCCGTCGCCGCCGCCGACATCGACGATGGTTGCCGCGCTCGCCCAGTCGAACGCGCGCAATACCGCCAGCGCTTCGAGTCGCGTCGAGTCGCGCTGGGATCGGTGGAACCATCGGGCCAGCTCCGGCTGCGCGGCCAAATGGGTCCAGTAGTCGGTACCGTTGGCGAGCTCGAAGGGTGTGGTGCCCGAGCTTATTCCGTCCGCCAGCGCGGTCCATGCCGCGATTTCCGACGGGATGAGGCGCAGTGCCGTCGCCATGGACAGTGGATGGTCGGTGCGCAGGAATTCACCCGCCGCGGTGAGTTCGAACAGGCCGGGCTCCAGTTCGGCGAAGATGCCCTTTCGCACCATCGCGCGCAGTGCGCGCCACAGCGACGGCGCGTGCGCGTCGAGCGTCCGCGCCAGGTCGGCCACCGATCGAGGGCCGTGGCCCAGTTCGTCGGCGACCCCGAGGGTGCACAGCGCCCGGAGCGTGAAAGGGCTTACGTCGTCGGCCAATTCGGTCAGATCGATGATCGACCGCAGATCGAGCCGGTCCACCGCTGGTCGTCGCATCACCGACTCCTTCCGACGCGGACCGGGACGTGCTGGTAGGACCGCAGGGTCGCGGACCCGGCCAGCACCGGCTCGCCGCCCGGCTCGAACACGGCGAAACGTTCCAGCAGCTGCCGCAGCACAATGGCGCCTTCGAGGCGGGCGAGTCCGGCGCCGACGCAGTAGTGCATGCCGGAGCCGAAGCTCAGATGGGGGTTCGGACGGCGTGTGACGTCGAACGTCTCGGGGTCGCGGAACTGGCGCTCGTCGCGATTCGCCGAGGCGATGAGCAGGAAAACCACTCGTCCTGCCCGCAATACCCGGTCGCCGACCGGGACCGGTTCCAGCACGATCCGCCCGGTGATCCGGGTCGGCGGGTCGAAGCGGAGGACTTCTTCGACCGCCGACGGCACCAGCGCCGGGTCGGCGCGCAAGATGGTCAGTTGATCCTGGTGCCGGGGCAGCCCGGCGCACAGGCTGGAGATCATCGTCATCGACGTTTCCAGGCCGGCGAACAGCAGGAAGATGGCGTTGTCCAGCAGTTGCGCGCGGTCGACCGTCCCCGCCGCCTGCGCGTGCGCCATGCGGTCGAGCACGGTGTCGGTCCCGGCACCGGCGGTGACCAGTTGCTCGACATAGTCCCGCAGCCAGGTGACCGCCGCGTCGGCGCTGGCGCGATCCTCGTCGGAGAGCACGGCGGTGAAGATCTTCGCGAGCTCGAGCACCTGATGCCCGACCTGTTCCCGCTCGTCGGGTGCGATCCCCAGCAGTTCGCCGAGGATGGTCAGCGGCAGCGGAAACGCCAAATCCTCGACGGCGTCGAAGCCACCGGTGTCGGCGGCGGCGTCGAGGAGTTCGCCTGTCCGGCTTGCGATCCGATCGGACATGGCCTGCACTCGCGCGGCGGTGAACGATTCCGCGAGCAACCGCCGGACCGGCCCGTGCGCGGGCCGATCGAGACCGGCGACCACGCGCTGGGTGAAGCTGTTCGCCGGGCCGTCGCCGAGGGACTGGCGCAGGGTGGCGGGGAAGAGCCGGTAGGCGTCCGCGAACTGGAACTGGCCGAGCCGGGCATCGCGTAGCAGCCGGGAAACCTCCTGGTAGCGCGGGATCAGCCACTGGGCGGGTCCGCCACGGCAGACGGCACCCGCGGCGCGCATCTCGGCGTACAGGTAAGCCGGGTCGTCGTGCTCGGTCCGCTGAAACGGATCGAATCGGGCAGGCAATATTCGCTCGGTGGTCACTGTGCGACCACCTCGATGATCGGCAGGGTCACCCGCGGAATCACCCGCGTCGGGCGCAACCGCGCACTCGCGAGCAGACGGTTGTAGTCGTCCATGGTGCGATCCAGTCCGCCGTACAGCAGCAGCGTGCGCAGGTGGACGACATTGCCGAGGGTGAACTCCTCGCCGTAACCCATGATCGGCTCGAGCACGACCAGCGTGCTGTCCTGGCGCATCGCGGCGCGGACAGTGCGCAGGATCGCGACGACGTGCTCGTCGTCCCATCCGCCGACGACGGTCTTGAGGACATACATATCGGCGCCGGCGGGCACCGAGTCGAAGAAGTCACCACCCACCAGCACACAGCGCTCGGCGACATCGGCACCGTACTGCTCCGGTCGCGCCTGGGCGACAACGTGCGGCAGATCGAACAACGTCCCCCGCATCGCGGAAAACCGTTGCAGCAGCGCGAAAATCAACGCACCCGTGCCGCCACCCACATCGACGACGGTGCGCGCCGCGGCCCACGGATAGCCCCGGATCAAGGTGAGCAGATCGAGCCGGGTGCCCGCGTGCTGAGCCCGGTCCAGTTCCGCGTCCTCGATCGGGTTCCGGCTGCGATAGGTCGCGAAATCGCAGCCGTGCACCCGATCGAACGCGGCGGCGCCGGTGCGCAGGCTGTAATCGAATGCCCCCCAAGCGCGCACGTCGGCACCGGCGCCGGAATACACGTCCCGCAGTGAGAACGGGTGCTCGGTGCGTAGCAACTGCCCCGACGGCATCAGCTCGAAGACCTTGGGCCGCGGCTCGGCGAAGACGTCTTTCACGGCGAGCGCACGTAGTAATCGGTACAGCGGATCAGGTTGCGCACCAACGGCTTCGGCCAGCTCGGTGATGTGCCGTCGACCATCGCCGAGGTGATCGGCCACCCCGAGCCTGGCGACCGCGCGCACGGCGAAGGCGAACGCGTAGTCCGCGGTCGCCGCCAGCGTCGCGATGGGCAATTCGGCCCTGCTGTTCCTGGCCTGGGTGGTAGTTGTATCCGGCACTGCCAGCACACCTCGCACGATCTCGTGGTCGAGGACCGTTGCCCGGCACGGCCTCTCGGAGCACCTCCGATTAGGGCACATGCCACCGGGCGCGGCACCACCGAGCACCGAAATTGCTCCCCCCGGATCCGGTGCGGGTCAACGCGGCAACAGCCGCATCGGTACCGCGCTGTAGGTGCGGAAGGCGCCGTCGAGTTGGCGGACCGCCGGGCCCGCGGGCTCGATGGTGGGGAACCGTTGAATGAGTTCGGTGAACAGGACGGTGGCTTCGATGCGGGCGAGGGTGGCGCCGAGGCAGTAGTGGATGCCGCCACCGAAGGACAAGTGCGGGTTCGGATTCCGGGTGACATCGAGGCGTTCGGGGTCGTGGAACTGGCGTTCGTCGTGGTTGGCCGAACCGATCGACAGCAGGACCACGCGCCCGGGCCGGAGGGTCCGGTCCGCGATCCGTAGCGGCTCCAGCACCAGCCGTAACCGGCTCTGAATCGGTGCGTCGTAGCGGAGGAATTCTTCGATGGCGTGGGGTATGTGGCTTGGTTGTCGGCGCAGTAGTGCGAGTTGGTCGGGGTGGTCGAGGAGTGCGGCGGAGCCGGTGGCGATGAGGCTGGTGGTGGTTTCGAAGCCGGCGAAGAACAGGAAGACGGCGTTGTCGACGATGTCTTGGTGGGTGAGGCGGCGTCCGTCGTCTTCGGCGGTGAGCATGCGGGAGAGCAGATCGTCGCCGGGCCTGCGACGCCGCTGCTCGAGTAGGTTGTCCAGGTAATCGCGCAGCCAGACCACGGCGTCGTCGGCCGCCGCCCGGTCGGCCGCGCCGACGCTGGTCGAGAATGCCTTGCCGAGGTCGAACGCCCGCGGCCGAATAGCGTCGCGGTCGTCGGCCGGGATACCGAGCAGCTCGCAGATGACCAGGACCGGGAGCAGGTAGCCGAGATCGGTCACCGCGTCGATCTGGGCGCGCTCGCGGGCATCGGCGAGCAGGTCGTCGACCAGTCGCTCGATCCACTCGTGCATGGTGCGCACCAATCCGGGCCCGAATGCGCTGCCCGTCAAACGCCGTAACACGGTGTGGTCGGGCCGATCCCGATGCAGGATGACCCGCCGCAGGAATTCCGTCGCCGGTCCGTCGCCGAGGGAGAACCGGTGGTATTCCTCCGGGAACTGGCTGCCGAGCCGGTGATCCTTGAGCAGATTCGCGACATCGGCGTACCGCGTGACCACCCACTGCGCGGGCCCGCCACGGCACAAGGGTCCGGCCGCGCGAAACCTGGCGTAAGCCGGGTACGGATTCTCCCGCAGCGCCGGACTCGAGGTGTCGAAACGTGGGGCCAGTTCGGACCGAACCTCTCGCATGCCGATCACTGTCGGCGCGCGGACGGAAATCTCGCAAGAGCGCGGCCGATATTCGACCGGACGGTTGCCGCGCCGGGTTGATCTGTCCCGCCAGCGGGACGGCGGAAATCATCGAACGCACAATTCGCGGGCGGCATCTCATATTCGCTGCGACGGGTTGAATAGGGCTGTGTGTCTCGACGCAGGCGTCCTGTCGGGGGGAGGCTTCGGTGTTCGAAATCGCCTATGTCAAACCCTGTTGGTCGTTTCGTTTCGGGAAACGACGTGAATTGAGATTGTGCTGTGAGTGAGCGTAGCCAAACCGGAACTGTCACGATCGAAACGGTGCGCGGGATCGTGGCGCGGCAGTTGCACGAAGACGACGCGGCCGCGCAACTACCCGCTGCCTACTCCGACAGTGCCGATCTCATCGCCCTCGGTATCGATTCGCTCCAGTTGATGCATGTCGCCAGCGCGTTGCGTGCGCACGGCGTGGGGGTCACCTTCGCCGAGCTGATCGAGACGCCGACCGTTGCCGCTTGGTGGCAGTTGGTGCGCGAATCCCGTACCAACGGAACACCATCCACCGCGCCCGCGGTCCTCGACACCGAGCCGTTCGAGCTCGCGCCGATGCAGCAGGCGTACTGGATCGGCAGCGCGGGCGGGTCGGCGCTCGGTGATGTCAACGCCCACTACTACGCCGAGCTCGACGGCCACGGCGTCCTAGCGGATCGGCTAGAGCAGGCGATGCGGCTGCTGGTGCGCAGGCACCCCATGTTGCGCGCGGTGTTCCTGGACGACGGGCGGCAACGGGTGCTGCCGGACAGCCCGTGGCCCGGTGTCATCGTGCACGACCTGCGTGAGTTGGACTGCGCGGCAGTCGATCACGAACTCGCCGTGCTGCGTGCCCGGCTCGCGGGCCTGCGGATGGACAATGCGCGGGGCGAGGTGTTCGACGTCCGGTTGTCACTGCTGCCGGACAGCCGGACGCGACTGCACCTGAACATCGACATGCTCATCGCGGATGCCACGAGTTTCCAGGTCGTCCTCGACGAACTCGCGACGCTCTACCGAGACCCGGCAGCGTCGTTGCCGCCGGTGGAATACGGCTTCGCGCAATATCTGGCCGAGCTCGGTGACCGGCGTGCCGCCGAGCGCAGCCGCGCGCAGGCCTACTGGCAGCAGCGAATCGCGCAGCTACCCGGCCCGCCTCGGCTGCCGCTCGCCGTCGATCCGGAGCGGTTGAGCCGGGGTACAGCCGGGCGCAGCCACCATTGGTTGAACGCCACCGAGAAGGACGTGCTCGCGAGGCGGGCGAGGGCCGCGGGGTTGACGCTGCCGGTCGTGCTGGCCACCGCCTTCGCGGAGGTCATCGCGAGGTGGAGCGAGGAATCCCGCTTCCTGCTGAACCTGCCGGTGTTCGACCGGGAACCGGTGCATCCCGACATCGCGCGGGTCGTCGGGGATTTCACCAATATCGTGCTGCTGCAAGTCGATTGCTCCGTTCCGCGCACCTTCGCCGAGCACGCCGCCGGATTGCAGCGTCAGTTGCACGCGGATCTGGCCAACACCGCCTACACCGGACTCGACGTCGTGCGCGACATCATGCGTGAACGTCCTGGCACGGTATCGATTGCGCCCGTGGTGTTCACCAGCGCCGTCGGCATGGGTGAGCTGTATGGCGAGAACGTGCGGTCCTGTTTCGGACAGCCGGTGTGGACCTCGTCCCAAACACCCCAGGTCTGGCTGGACCAGCAGGTGACCGAACACGACGGTGGCCTGCTGATCAACTGGGATGTGGTCGAGGAACTGTTCCAGCCGGGCGTGGTCGACGAGATGTTCGCCGCCTACCTGCGCCTGCTGCACTGGCTCGGGCAGCAGGACGTGGACTGGGATCGGCCCGTCCCCGAACTGCTGCCCGGCGCGCAGGCCGAAGTGCGCGCTCGGGTGAACGCGACCGAGGGCCCATCCCCGGCTTGGCTACTGCACGAACCATTCTTCGAGCGCGCCGCCGAGTCGCCGCAGCGGCCCGCCCTCTGGTTCGGCGAGTCGGTCACGTCCTACGGCGAACTCGCGCACTTGGCGCGCGGCATCGCAGGGATGCTCCGGGCCAAGGGGCTCGCGGCCGGGGAACCCGTCATCGTCAACGTGGCGCGGGGACCGGGCCAGATCGCCGCGGTGCTCGGAGTGCTTGCCGCGGGCGGGGTCTATGTCCCGGTCGGGATAGATCAACCGGTGGCCCGCCGCGAGCGAATCCGTGCCGGTGCGCAGGCGCGGTGGGTGCTGGTGGACGCGGCGGGGCCGACCTGGTCGGCTCCCGTGCAAGCCCTCGACATCGGGGATGCCGCCAGTTGGCCGCCGATCGATGAACTCGCGCGGACCTCGCAGGCGGCGTCCGCGTACGTGATCTACACGTCCGGTTCCACCGGCGAGCCGAAGGGCGTCGAGGTATCCCACCTGGCGGCGGCGAACACGGTCGACGACATCAACTCCCGGTACGGCATCGGCGCGGACGACCGCGTGCTCGCCGTGTCCGCGCTCGACTTCGACCTGTCCGTCTACGACATCTTCGGCACGCTCTCGGCCGGTGCGGCGCTGGTCCTCATCGCCGAACAGGATCGGCGCGACGCGGCGGTCCTGGCGGAGCTGGTCCGGCGGCACCGCGTCACGGTCTGGAACTCGGTACCGGCGTTGCTCGACATGCTGCTGGTCGTCGGCGATCGGTTACCGCTGGGCGAGAGTTTGCGGCTGGCACTGGTTTCCGGCGATTGGGTGGGCCTGGACCTGCCCGGCCGGTTGGCCGCGCAGGTGCCGCATTGCCGGTTCGTCGCACTCGGCGGGGCCACCGAGGCGGCGATCTGGTCCAACAGTTTCGAGGTCGGCACGGTGGCGCCGGAGTGGAAGTCCATTCCGTACGGCTTCCCGCTGCGCAATCAGAAGTACCGGGTGGTGGACGAGCGGGGCCGGGATCGCCCGGACTGGGTTCCCGGCGAATTGTGGATCGGCGGAACAGGAGTCGCGCGCGGATACCGCCACGCCCCCGACCTGACCGCCCGTTCCTTCGTCACCCACCAGGGCGAGCGTTGGTACCGCACCGGCGATATCGGCCACTACCTACCCGACGGCACCCTCGTCTTCCTCGGCCGCCGGGACCAGCAGATCAAGATCCGCGGTCACCGCATCGAGATCGGCGAGATCGAAGCCGCGCTGGAGGCCGACGATCAGATCACCCGAGCCGTCGTTTCGGTCGTCGGGTCACCGCGTCGGCGGCTTGTCGCGACGGTGATGTCCGCCGATCCCCAGCTCGATCCGGCCCGGGTGCGATCGAACCTGGTCGATCGTCTGCCGAGTGCCATGCTGCCGGACCGGATTGTTGTTGTCGACCGGCTTCCGGTCAGCGGCAACGGAAAGATCGACCGTGCGGCGATCGCCGCCGCGCTCGCGCGCGACGAGATCGAACTGCCGCCGCCCGTCGCCGCACCGGCGACACCCACCGAGCAGACGATCTGCGAGATATGGGCGCGGGTGCTGTCGAGCGCACTGCCCGATCGCGGGATCAGTTTCTTCGTCGCGGGCGGCGACAGCCTGACGGCCACCCGTCTGGTGGAGGCACTGAACCGGCATTTCGGGGCGGCAATGACATTGCGAAAGATATACAGCGCCAACACCGTCGGTGAGCAAGCGGCGATCATCGACGCCGAGCTGGCCGGGCGGACGACGGCATTCGAGGAGGGGACCGTATGACGACGGTCGCGGAACTCATCGTCGAATTCGAGGCGGCGGGCATCACCCTGTGGGAGGAATCGGGGGCACTGCGCTTCCGCGCGCCGAAGGGCGCGATGACCACCGATCGGCGCGATCGGCTGCGGCAGTGCCGGGAAGAGGTCATCGCGCAGTTGCGCGACGGCCCCGAACTGGCCCTGGTGCCCGATCCCGATGCCCGGCACCTGCCGTTTCCGCTGACCGACGTCCAGTCGGCCTACCTCCTCGGCCGCAACACCCTGTTCGACTACGGCGGTGTAGCCTGCCACGGCTACGGCGAAATCCCGTTCCCACACTTGGATTTCGATCGTCTGCAACGTGCGTGGCAACACCTCGTCCGACGCCACGACATGCTGCGTGCGGTCATCGACGCCGACGGTTCGCAGCGGGTGTTACCGAGCGTGCCCGACTACCGGATCCGGGTCGTCGACGTGCGCGGCACCGTCGACGGCGCTGCCGCGGCCGTCACGGCGGCCAGGGCCGAGATGAGCCATCAGATGCACGACCCCGGCGTCTGGCCGTTGTTCGAGTTGCGGGTGACCCTGGCCGAGGAGACCAGCATCCTGCACTTCTCCATCGACCTGCTGATCGCAGACTTCGCCAGTACCCAACGACTGCTTGCCGAATTGCACCTGCTGTACACCGATCCGGAAACCACCCTGCCCGCCCTCGACATCACCTTCCGGGACTATGTCCTGGCCACGGCGGATAAGCAGCGCACGATCGAGTATCAGCGCCACCGCGCCTACTGGCTCAGGCGGATCGACACCCTGCCGCCCGCGCCCGAGCTGGCGATGAACGATCCCGCCGCACCCGGCCCGCCGCCTCGATTCCGCCGCAGGTCAACGGCTTTGAGTGGCGCCGAATGGACGGCCTTGCGCGCGTACGCCGCCGAGTCGGCCGTCACGGATTCAGGTGCGCTCCTCGGCGCGTATGCCGAAACCATCGGCCGATGGAGCCGCCATCGGTCGTTCACGCTGACGGTGACCATGCTCAACCGCTACCCCCTGCACCCGCAGGTCGGTGCCCTCGTCGGCGATTTCACCTCGACGAACCTGCTGGCGATCGCGCCACCGCAGGGCAGCAGTCTCGCCGAGCGGGTGGCGGCGGCCCAGGCCCAACTGTGGTCGGATATGGACCATCGGCGATTCACCGGCCTGGACGTGGCCAGAGAGTTGGCGCGTCGCGCACACGGCGAATCCGTCCTTTTTCCAGTGGTTTTCACCAGCGCCCTCGGCCTCGGCGCGGACGCGGACACCGCGGGTGTCGGCGAATTCGGCTACGGCATCACCCAGACACCGCAGGTCTGGATCGACTGTCAGGTGCTGCCGCGCCGCGACGGCGTCGCGATCAACTGGGACATTCGCGAGGGTGTGCTGCGCGACGACGTGGTCGACGACATGTTCGACGCCTTCGCGGCGCTGCTGCACCGGATGTCGGCCGGACCGGACGTCTGGCGTCAGCACCATCCGATCCCGCTACCCGCCGCACAACAGCGTTGCCGCGCCGCCGTTCGGCAGTCGGCCCCGCTGTCCGGCACACTGCTGCACGAGGGCGTGTTCGCTCAGGCGGCGCGGACACCGGACGGCATTGCCGTCGTCGATACGCGGCAGACACTCAGCTACGCGCAGTTGTGCGACCGCGCGGCCGCAGTAGCGAACGTGCTGCAGGACAACGGATTCGATCCCGGCGAGCTCGCGGCCGTGGTGATGGACAAAGGGGTGGCACAGGTCGTCGCCGTGCTCGGCATCCTGCTGGCGGGCGGTGCGTACCTGCCGGTGGACACCAGCCAGCCGCCGATGCGGCGCCGGGACATCCTCGCCGATGCCGGTGTGCGGCAGGTACTTACCCAGCCCTGGATCGATCCCGACGATTCGGACGGCACGACCTGGCTCGTCGTCGACACGACGGCACCCGTGCCGCTCGAACAGCCGCGCGCCGAACGGCACCGCCGCGATCCCGGCGACCTCGCCTATGTCATCTACACCTCCGGTTCCACCGGACGCCCCAAGGGCGTGATGATCAGCCACCGAGCCGCCGTCAACACCCTCGACGACATCAATCGGCGATTCCACGTCACCGCCGCCGATCGGGTGCTCGGCCTGGCTCAGCTGGGTTTCGACCTGTCCGTGTACGACATCTTCGGCACCCTCGCGGTCGGCGGTACCCTCGTGCTGCCCGTGCCGGAACGGCGCAGCGATCCGGCGCATTGGGCCGAGCTGATCGCCGAACACGGTGTCACGGTGTGGAATTCGGTGCCCGCGCAGTTGCAGATGCTGGACTACTACCTGGAGTCCGGCGCGGAGTGTGATCTCTCCGCACTGCGCCTTGCCCTGCTCTCCGGAGATTGGATCCCCGTCGATCTGCCCGATCGCCTCCGCTCCCGGCTACCGGGCCTGTCCATGGTGAGTCTCGGCGGTGCGACCGAAGCCGCGGTGTGGTCGATCTGCTTCCCGATCGAGGACGGGTCGAAGTCGTGGCGCAGCATCCCGTACGGAACACCGCTGACGAACCAGACCGTGGACGTCCTCGACGATTTCGGGCAACCGTGCCCCGACTGGACGACCGGCGAACTGTACATCGGTGGCGCGGGTGTCGCCCTCGGCTATCTCGGTGACCCGCGGCGCACCGCCGAACGATTCATCGAGGATCCGGAGACCGGCGTGCGGCATTACCGCACCGGCGATCTCGGCCGCTTCCGCGACGACGGCGTCATCGAGTTCCTCGGCCGGGAGGATCGGCAGGTGAAGGTCCGCGGTCACCGGATCGAACTGGCCGAGATCGAATACTGCCTGGCCACCCATCCCGCGGTGTCCGGTGCCGCACTGGTAGCCGCCGGCGACCGGCAGGATCGTCGGCTCGCCGCATTCGTCACCGCGGCGACGCTGCCCGGTGCGGCTGAGACCGCGGTTGCGGCGGGTCCGGCCGCTGCGGCCGCAACATTCAGTGCGGAAACGGATCCGGTCGAGTACGCGGAGTACTACTCGGCACTCACCGCGAAGGCTCTCGCGGTGATGTGGTCGACGCTGCGCACTCTGGGATTCTTCGATGTGGTCACCGACCGGCACCGGGCCGAGCAGATCACCGCCGCTGTGCGGCCCGAACACGCCCGGCTGGTACGGCGCTGGCTGCGGACGCTCGTCCGATCCGGTCGGCTGCGCATGGAAAACGGCGAGTACCTGTCCGCGGCCCCGGTCGCGGACGAACCCCCGTGGGATCGAATCGCCCGCATGGCCTATCGGTTCGGCGAAGCCGAGCTCATCCGCTACATCCGTGCGTCTGCCGACAAGCTGCCCGACCTGCTCACCGGCGCGCAGGACCCGCTCGGTCTGTTGTTTCCGCAGGGCCGTTCCGATGTGGCCGAAGCCGTCTACTCGTGTTCGGCGGGCAGCAGGGGCGCGGCCGCGCGAATGGACGCCGCACTGCGGCACCTCATCGCGGCCTGGCCCTCCGGTCGCCGGTTGCGGGTGCTCGAGGTGGGTGGCGGCAGTGGCGGCTCCGCGCGCGGGCGAATCGAGACGGCCGCCGACCGCGATGTCGACTACCTGTTCACCGATCTGTCGACGTTCTTCCTCGGCGACGCACGGCAACGGCTCGGCGCCGCACCGTGGTTGCGAATGGCCGTGTTCGACCTCGAACAGCATTATCGCCCACAGGGTTTCGCGCCCAATACCTTCGATGTGATCGTCGCGGCCGATGTGCTGCACGCGACCCGGGACATCGACGGCGTGCTGCGCCGCCTCGGCGAACTGCTGGCCCCAGGGGGGTGGCTGCTGTTGTCCGAGATGACGCGCGATCATCCGCACGTGATGATCTCCCTCGAACTGTTGCTCGGGCGGGCCGAGGAGATCGTCGACGAGCGCGGCGGCCGGGACGAGGTCTTTCTCGGCACGGAGCAGTGGCAGCGGGCCCTCGGCAGAGCGGGTTTCCGGAATGTGCGGCAGCTGCCGGAGTCCGATGCGGCGGTCGCCGGCCTCGGCATCGCGGTGTTCGCCGCGCAAGCCAAGCCGGACCGCGCGCGGATCGACATCGGTGAACTCACCGACTACCTGCGACAGCGCCTGCCCGACCATATGGTGCCGGCCGAACTACAGGTGATCGATGCGCTGCCGCTGACCGGAAACGGCAAGGTCGATCAGCGCACGCTCGAATCGTGGCTGTCGCACCGAACAACCGACCGGCCCGCCGCACTCGACGAGGAACGCGGGTCCGAGCTGGAAACACAGCTGGCGAGCCGATGGGCACAAGCGTTGCGCCGAGACACCGTCGGACGCAACCAGAACTTCTTCGAACTCGGCGGCGATTCGCTCGTCGCCGCTCGGCTCGCCCGGCTGGTGGGGGAGACCGTGCCCGCCGCCGAGCCGATCCTTTTCGACGACCTGCTGCGAATGATCTTGACCGCACAGACGGTCGCGGGCATGGCCGCCGAGATCGCGGCGCTCGACACGGTCGACACAGGGACTACCGGGCCACGCCTGGAATTGCGGCAGATCCTCGGCCCGCCCGACAGCGAATCGGCGACCGTCCTGTTCGCCGACGACACCGGCCAGCTGCCCGACGGCTACCGAGCCGGGTCGGTGTTCGCGGCCGTCTGCGGCCCGGACGCCGGGCGGGTCACGCCGCTCGCCGACGAGTGCGCGGCCACGCTGCTGGACCGCGGTATCGACGAATTCCAGCTCGTCGGACTCGGTTTCGGCGGTTTGCTCGCCGTCGAGACCGCCTGCGCTCTCGCCGAGGCGGGCGCGCGGGTGAACAGCGTCACCGCGATCGGAATGAGCCATCCCGACGCCTTTGTCGTCGGGCCCGCCGCCGCGGCACTCGACGGATTCGAAGCCCGCGTATACGCGGGGGACCTCATGCTGGTGCGCGACGGCGACTCCGACCTGGCGTGGTCGGACACCATCGCCTACTGGACCGGTCGCTGCCTCGGTGAGCTGCACATCGTGGAAGCCTCACCGACATGACCGCCGTTCCGGCGGGGGCGACCGGCGGTGCACCCCGGACCCTGGTGTGCGGCACCGGTTTCGGCCGAACCTACCTGGCAGCGTTTCGGCAGCCGGGCTTTCCTTTGCGGTTGGCGGGCATCCTCGCGCGCGGCAGCCCGGAATCACTCGACTGCGCAAGGGAGTTCGGCGTTCCCCTGTTCACGACGGTCGACGAGCTACCGGCAAGCATCGATATGGCGTGTGTGGTGATCCGCTCCGGACTGCTCGGCGGGCCAGGAACCGCGATCGCCCTCGAACTGATGGCTCGCGGTATCCCTGTGCTGCAGGAACATCCGGTGCATCACGACGAGTTGGCCGAGTGCCTGCGCACCGCCCGCCGCAATGGCGTCGGTTACCAGCTCACCACCTTCTACCCGCAGCTGCCGGTCGTGCGCGCGACCATCGATATGAGCCGAGCCCTGCTGCGCCGCCAGCGGCCGGTCTACCTCGATGCGGCCTGTGGCTTCCAAGTGGCCTATGCCCTGCTCGACGTCCTCGGCCGGATCGTCGGTGGCGTACGGCCGTGCGAATTCGCCGATGCGGCACCGGTTCCCGGCGCCCCGGCGGGCGCACCGTTTCGCAGTCTGCACGGCGTCCTGGCCGGGGTCCCGTTGACGCTGCGGGTACACAACGAGCTGGACGCGGGCGACCCCGACCGGCATGCGCACCTGCTGCACCGCATCTGCCTCGGCACCGAGGGCGGAAACCTGACGATGCTGGGCACGGACGGCCCCACGGTATGGACTCCGCGCCCCTGGTTTCCCCGGCACGGCGCAGTCGGTGAGTCAGCGGTGGTCGACCAGCCGACACCGACGACCATGGTTGCCCCGGAACCGGTCGACTATCGCGCTCTGTACGGCAAGGTCTGGCCCGCAGCCGCGGGGCGAGCGATGGTGCATGCCTGGATCAGCGGGGCCAGCGGCTCGGATCCGTTGCGGGAGGGGCAATATCACCTGGCCCTGTGCCGGATCTGGCAGGACGTGGCGGCCCGGCTCGGCCCGCCCGCGCCGGTGCGGTTCGGCCCGGTGCGCCGGTTGTCCGCCGACGACCTGCGGGACATCGCCGACGCCGCCCAGCACAGCGACCCGGCGGAGGCGCTGCGATGACACCCGGTGCCCGCCGCCGTGCGCCCGGGTTTCGGTGCGCGACCCGACAGGAGCAGTGATGGAATCATCAGCCCGGATTCTGGAGAACCTCGACAGCGTGCTGCCGCATATCGCCAAGCGCGCGGGCGAAGCCGAACGCGCGCGCCGACTTCCGGACGATCTGTTCGCCGAGCTGTCCGCCGCCGGGTGTTTCCGCATGCTCGTGCCACGCTCGCACGGCGGTGCCGATATCGGCCTGCCGGACGCACTGCGTGTCATCGAGCGGGTAGCGCGGGCGGATGGTGCGGCGGGATGGCTGGTCGCCGTGCTGAGTTCGGCCCCGCTGATCTTCGGCCTGCTGCCGGACGCGTCGTTCGACGAGATCTACGCTGGCGGACCGGATGTCATCGGCGCGGGCGCCCTCGCTCCGAAGGGTGCCGCGGTGGAGGTGGCCGACGGCTGGCGGGTGACCGGACGGTGGCCGTTCGTCAGCGGCTGCCGCTACGCCGACTGGTTCTACCTGCACTGCGTCGTCTTCGAAGACGGCAAACCCCTGTTGGACGCCGCGCAACGTCCGGTGATGCGCATGATGGTGGTGCCGACGGCGGCGGCCAAGGTGATCGACACGTGGCAGTCCTTGGGCCTGCGTGGCACCGGCAGCCACGACGTCCGGGCCGCCGCGACACAATGCCCGGCGGCATACAGTTGTACGGTCCTCGGGGAGGCCGGGGTGCGCCGCCAGGACGGGCTCGTCATCAACGACCAGCTCGGCTTCGTCATCGGCGCGGTCGCGGTGGGTATCGCGGCGGGTGCGCTGGCCGAAATCTGCGAGCTGGCAGCGGTGAAACGACCCGCGTTCAGCGCGCACGGACTGGCGCAGTCACCGGTGTTTCAGGATCGGCTCGGTGAAGCGCGGATGAAACTGGTTGCGGCACAGGCTTTGCTGTCCGACCGGGCGCAAGTCGCGGTTGGTCCGAGCCCCGAACCGGTCGACCGGCTCACCTTGCGGGCGACCGGTGCGACGGTGACCCGGCTGGCGGCGAGCGTGGTCGACACCGCCTACGAACTTGCCGGTGGTTCTTCGGTTTTCGACAGCTCGCCCGTGCAGCGGCGGTTTCGGGACATTCACAGCGTGACCCAGCATGCGGTGACCGGGCGTGAGTTCTTCCGCACCCTCGGTGCGGGGCTGGCCGGTCTGGAGGGCGATGCCGTGTGGCGCTGAGCGTCAGGACGTCGCGGCGCGATCGGAAAGATGGACCGGCAGCCGGGCGAACGATCGGAAACTCGCGCCGAGTTGGCGAACGGGCGCGCCCGCGGGCTCGATCGTGGGGAATCGTTGAATGAGCCCGGTGAACAGGACCGTGGCTTCGATGCGGGCGAGGCTGGCACCGAGGCAGTAGTGGATGCCGCCACCGAAGGACAAGTGCGGGTTCGGGTCACGGATGACGTCCAGCTGCTCTGGATTACGAAACTGGCGTTCGTCGTGGTTGGCCGAACCGATCGACAGCACCACCACCCGTCCCGGCTTGATCGTCCGGCCCGCGATCGCGATGGGCTCTTTGGTGAGCCGAGCGGTCACTTGAACCGGTGCGTCGTAGCGCAGGAATTCTTCGATGGCGTGCGGTATATGGCTTGGTTGTCGGCGCAGTAGTGCGAGTTGGTCGGGGTGGTCGAGGAGTGCGGCGGAGCCGGTGGCGATGAGGCTGGTGGTGGTTTCGAACCCGGCGAAGAACAGGAAGACGGCGTTGTCGACGATGTCTTGGTGGGTGAGGCGGCGTCCGTCGTCTTCGGCGGTGAGCATGCGGGAGAGCAGATCGTCGCCGGGCCTGCGACGCCGCTGCGCCAGCAGTTCCTCGATGTAGGCCCGCAACCAGGTGACCGCACGGCCGCCGGCCAGGCGCTCCTGCTCGGGGACCACCGCGGCGAATGCCTTACCGAGATCGATCGCATGCGGCCGGACCTCGTCCTGGTCGTCGGCCGAGATGCCGAGTAGTCGGCAGACCACCATGACCGGAAGCGGAAAAGCGATGTCCGCGACCAGATCCAGAGTGCCCTTGGCCTGAGCCTTGCGCAGCAGGTCGTCGACCAGCGTGGTGATGTCCGCGTGCAATCGCCGGACCAGACCCGGACTGATCGCCTGGCCCATCAACCGGCGCAGGTGCGTGTGATCCGGTCGGTCCCGGCCGAGGATGATGCGCTGGAAGAAGGATCGAATCGGGGTGTCCCCAGCCGAAAACCGGTGATACGCCTCCGGAAATTGGTGAGCCAGCCGCGGATCCGACAGCAGCGTGGCCACATCCGCGTATCTGGTGACCAGCCATTGCGCGGGCCCACCCCGGCACAACGCCCCAGCTTGCCGCAGTTCCGCGTATTTGGGATACGGGTCGTTCAGCATCGTCAGCGTGTGCGCCTCTATCCGGGGCGGCAAGCCGGATTTGTCGACGTCCACCTGGTCAGTATCGGTGCGCTGTTGTTCGGAAAGCAATATTGTCGACCACAGCGGCAATTGCTGTTTTCCTCGTGTCATCAAAGGGGTTTCGATGACCATTCGCGAAGAACCCGCATCGACCGGACAGCGACTGCTGTGGTTCCTGGAGCGATATCGGGATCGGCACGGCGCACTCAACTGTCCGACCCTGTGTCGCCTCCGCGGTGCAGTCGACTCGGCTGTCGTGGATTCCGCATTGTCGGCCCTTGTCGAATGGCACGAAGCTTTACGGACCACATTCACCGGCAAGGGCCGGGAATTGACCCAGGCCATCGGTGAACCGATTCCGGTGCGGGCGAATCTCGTTGATCTTTCCGGGCGTTCCGATGCCGCGTCGGTCGCTTTCCAGGAGGTGTACCGGGAACTGCGCACGCCGATCGACGCGACCGTGCGCCCGCTGCGCGCGGTGTTGTGGCGATTGGGCGACAGGGAAGCGATTCTCTGCCTCAATGTGCACAACATGTTGTGCGATCTGTGGTCCAGCACAATCCTGTTGGAGGACTTCGCCGCGCTGCTCGACGGCCGGGATCCCGAGCCGGTCGACTGGCAGTTCGCGGACTTCGCGGCGGCGGAACGGCGCTACCTGGCCGGCCCGCAAGGCCGACGCCACCGCGAATACTGGGAGGCTCGCCTCGCCGGGTTGCAGACGCTCGAGCTGCCGCTGAAACCGCTCGAGGCGGGCGTGACCGGGAAACGGACGAGCCGCAGCCGCGCGCTCGGTCAGCCGGTGTCCCAACAGCTCGCGCAGTTGGCGCGGGACTGTCACACGACGGTGTTCGCGGTGCTGCTCGCCTGCTTCTACGTCCTGCTGCACCGCCTCAGTGGACAAACCGACCTGTCGGTTGCTTCCTTGTTCGCCAACCGTTCCCGGCGGGAGACGCAACGTACCGTCGGCCAGCTCACGAACCTGCTTGTGCTGCGCAGCTTTTGCGCGCCGGACGATACCTTCACCGAACTCGTCGGACGTGCGCACGAGGCGGTCGTCGGCGCGTTCACCCACCAGGGCATGCCCTACCATCTGCTCCGCACCAAGGCCAGCGGGAGCGGGACACCGGTGGACAGCGTCGTCTTCCAGGCGGCGGCCGCCCCGATCGAGCGGACGATCACC
Source organism: Nocardia brasiliensis (assembly GCF_042691675.1). Classification (GTDB taxonomy): domain Bacteria; phylum Actinomycetota; class Actinomycetes; order Mycobacteriales; family Mycobacteriaceae; genus Nocardia; species Nocardia brasiliensis_D. Next base: position 4,775,373 of record NZ_CP170507.1, on the reverse strand, counting down.
GCGGGTGACATCGCCGTCGAGGCGCTGGTTCCCGATGTGCTCAGCCGCTTCGACCTGGAATTCGCGGTGATGCCATCCGCTCATGACACCGCGGTTCGGGTGTTCTTCACCGAGCAACGACTCGATCCGGGCACCGCCGACGCGATGCTCGCGGGTTATGCCGAGATCGCCGCCGCGGTCGCCGCGGCACCAGGACGCCGCATCCGTTCGCTGGGCTGATCGGCGTCCGCGGCTGACCGGCGTCCGCCCGGCCAGCTGGGTTCCTTCGGCCGAGCTGGGTTCGCTCGGCCGAGCTGGGTTCGTTCGCCGATTCGCCTTCGTTCGACCGAGTCGCGTCCGCTCAGCCGACCTGCGTCGCGTCGGCCAGGTCGCCGCGCTGCGCCAGTTCGGCGACCACGTAGTCCCCGACATCGCGCATCGTCGCGATCTGGCGGGCCCTGACCTCGTCGATCGGTTCCAGATCGAACTCGTCCTCGAGGGTGAAGGCCATCTCGATCAGCGCCAGCGAATGGAATGCCAGGTCGTCGACCAGGCGGGCGTCGCCGTTCTCGTCGGCACGGTCGGGTGCGGGCGCCAGCTCGAGAATGAGAATCCTGATGAGCGAACGGATCTCGTCCTCCGAGCGCATGCGTCCGCTGTCTTCGGGCAGTGAGTTGTTCACGAGCGTCGGCCTCCTGTAGCCAGCTTCGGTTCCTGGGTGTCGTACAGCACGGTCCCCGGTAGCTGCCCGGTGACGAACGCGTTCCACAACTGACGGCGGCGCACTTTGCCGCTCGATGTCCGCGCGATGGCGCCGCGCGCGGTGGTGACAAGCACGATCCGAGCGGTCTCGGTGCGCCGCCGCAGCAACGCGACCAGCGCGTCGATCGCGGATTCGGCCAATTCCTGTTCGAGCATCGCGACGACGGTGGGCTGCTGCTGATGCATACCGAGCAACACCGCGCACCGGTGTGCGCGCAGGCCCAGCCCCGCCATCGCGGCCTCCAGGTCTTCGGCGAAGACCGTGGTGCCCCGGATCTTGATGCTGTCGCCGAGCCTGCCGAGCACGAACAGCTGCCCGTCGAGGACGAAACCGGCGTCGCCGGAACGCAACTCGCCAGCGCTGAGGGTGGTCGCCCGGGTATCTCGACTGTCGGCGTAGCCGTCGGCGACCGAGGACCCGCGCACCACGATCTCGCCGACGGTGCCTTCGGGTAACTCCGCTGGTCCGTCCGAGAGTTCTGCCCGATCACTGTCGACGATGCTGACGGTGAGCCCTTCGAGTGGTCGGCCACAGCCGACGACCGGCTGTCCGTCCGGAACCTGACGCAGCGGGGATCCGACCGCGAGTGCGTCGGGATCGACTGTGGCGCAGGTCCATTCTTCGTCCAGCGGTACTCCGGTGACCGCCAGCGTCGATTCCGCGAGCCCATACGCGGGCAATAGCGCCTGGCGGGAGAGCCCGAACGGAGCCAGTGCCGCGTGGAATCGGCGCAGCGAATCCGGATCGATGTGCTCGGCGCCGATGATGACGGCCCGCCAGGCCGTGAAGTCGCAGTCGGCCAAGGCCTCCGGGGATACTCGCCGGGTCACGTAGTCGAGTCCGAAGTTCGGCATCGCGGTCAGCCGTGCGCCGAACTCGCCGAAGCACCGCAGATATCGCGCGGGCTCGCGGAGAAAGTCGCCGGGTGCGAGCAACCACAGATCGCCACCCATGACCACCGGCGCGACCAGGCACCCGATCAGACCCATGTCGTGATGGACGGGCAGCCACGATGCCGTGGCATCGGCCGGTGTCCAGCGCAGCCACCGATGGATCGCCGCGACATTGCTCGCCAGCGCCCCGTGCGACACCTCGACACCGCGGGAACGTCCGGCGGAGCCGGAGGTGAACTGGAGCAGCGCCAAATCGCGCGCCGATGGCGGGTCGGTCCGGTCGGCTGGTTCGGTCGCGGGCACGTCGCCGAAATCGGCGACCGATGGCGCGGCGGTCGCATCGGCGAGGATTTCCCTGATCGTGTCGACCAGCTGGTCGTCGGCCACCACGAGGGCCGAACGCGCCGTGTGTACGAGGCCGTTGACATGGTCGGCGTAGGTGGCGAGATCGCCGAAGACCAGCGGTGGCGCCGCCGGTGACGGCGCGGCGCCCGCCAGCATCGCACCGAAAAACGAGGCGACGAAATGCGGGCCGGAACTCTGAATGAGGGTGACCCGCTGGCCTTTACCGATGCCGCGCTGGGTCAGCCCGGCCGCGAATTGTCGAGTCAGCGCGGCAAGGCGCGAATAACTCCAGAAATCCCAGGTGCCGGCCGGACCGGAAAACCGGATCCCGTTGTCTTCGGCCGGGTTTTCGAGCCAGTCGAGTACCGATCGAGCTGATGCCAACAATTCCACCGCCTGCGCGAATAATCGCCTTGATCGAAAGACTGGAGAACGTCCGGGCCCCGCCCCGTCCGAACGACGATGCCCTGAATTGTATGCGCGCCACCGGCGGGCGACACTGCCGTCCGATTCGATTCGATGGCCGTATGTTTCGCAGCCCGGATCGCGGTGCGCGTCGATGACACCGGGACTACAGCGGACTAGCGTGCAATTCATCTCATCGCGCCGAGCCCGCCGGCTGCCCGGCCGCGTGTCCCGCCGGCGAGACGCGATTCCCGCGGAAGACCCGACCGGCGTCTCGATATGGGAGAAATAATGACGCTGCGACTCCACTGGTTCATTCCCTCGCACGGCGACGGCCGCAATATCGCGCGCCCGGCCGGTGGTGGAACCACGACCGCCGCCGACGTCCGCCGCGACCCGGACATCGACTATCTCGCCCAGGTCGCCATGGCCGCGGACCGGCTCGGCTTCACCGGAGCGCTGGTGCCGTCCGGGCTGTTCTGCGAAGACCCGTGGCTGGTCGCCGCGGCGCTCAGCGGGCAGACGACCCGGCTCCAGTTCATGGTCGCCTTCCGGCCCGGCCTGCTGTCGCCGCTGACGGCCGCACAGATGGCCACCACCTGTCAGCGATTGTCGGGTGGGCGGCTGCTGCTCAATGTGGTGATGGGCGGCGACGAAGACGAGCAGCACCGGTACGGCGATTGGCTCGGTCACGACGAACGCTACGAGCGGGCAGGCGAATTCCTCACCGTCATGCGCGGCGCGCGCGAGCAGCCACCGTTCGATTTCGAGGGGAAGCACTACCACGTTGCCGCGGCAACGCTGACCCGTCCCTGGCCGAGCGCGCCACCGGTGTTCTTGGGTGGTTCCTCCGACGCGGCGCGGGCGACCGCGGCGCGACATGCCGATGTCTACCTCGCCTGGGGCGAGACGCCGCCGCAGATATCGCGCATGTTCGAGCAGGCACGCGAATGTGCCGTGCGGGCCGGTAGATCCATCCAACTCGGCACCCGCTTCCACGTGATCAGCCGGGACACCGCCGAGCTGGCGTGGGCGGAGGCCGATCGCATCCTGCGCGGTATGGACCCGGTCCGGGTGCGCGAGGCGCAGCGCCGTTTCGAACGCTCGCAGTCCGAGGGCCAGCGCCGAATGGCGTTGCTGCACAATGGCGCATCCGGGCAATCGGCCGCTTCGCTGGAGATCTACCCGAACATGTGGGCAGGCTACAGCCTGGTCCGGCCGGGCGCTGGAGTCGCGCTGGTCGGCAGCCACGAGGAGGTCGCCGACCGGATTACCGAATTACACGCACTCGGCGCCGATCATCTGATCCTGTCCGGTCAGCCACATCTGGAGGAGGCGTACACGTTCGGCGAGGGCGTGCTGCCGTTGCTCCGGCGCGCGGGTCTGCTGGACCCGCCGGACCGGGTCGATGCCGATGTCCCGCTGACTATTTCGGCACGATGAACGGCCGCGGCGACGTTCCCGGCCGGTCGGCAGCCGATGCGGCGCGATATCGGCGCGACGGATACTGGCGTGGCGAGCGGCTCGGCGACCTGCTCCGGTCCGCCGACGACCGGCAGGCAGGCAAGATCGCGGTCGTCGCCGGACGCCGCCGCTGGAGCTACGCCGAGCTCGATCACTGGGCGGACCGCATTGCCTGGGGGCTCCTCGAACGCGGTCTTCAGCCGGGTGACCGAGTGGTTGTCCAACTGCCGAACATCATCGAGTTCGTGGTGGTTTGCGTCGCGCTGTTCCGTATCGGCGTCGTCCCGGTGCTGGCCTTGCCCGCGCATCGCCAGACCGAGATCACTCAGCTGTGCCTGCACACCGACGCGGCGGGTTACGTGGTCGCCGATCGGTATCGCGGCATGGACTATCGAGCGCTGGCGCGCGATGTCGTTGCGGCGGCGCCCACCGTGCGGACGGTGATCGTGGTCGGTGCGCCGGACGAATTCGTCGCGTTGACCGATATCGAATCGACCTCCGCACGGTCGCTGGCCGCGCCGGACCCCTCGTCGGTGGCGCTGTTACTGCTCTCCGGCGGCACCACCGGAACCGCGAAACTGATCCCGCGAACCCATGACGACTACGCGTTTCAGCTGCGCGCGACCGCCGAGCAGATGGGATTCGACGCGGCGGGTGTGTATCTCGCGGTCGTTCCGGTGGCGCACAACGCCGGGCTCGGCTGTCCCGGCGTCCTCGGCGCGCTGCGCGCCGGTGCCACGGCGGTGCTGGCCGCGACCCCGAGCCCGGACGAGGCGTTCCCATTGATCGCCGCCGAACATCCGACGCTCACCACCCTGATGCCGTCCTTTGTGACGTTATGGCTCGATCTGGCAACGGAATTCGATGCGGATCTGTCCGGACTCGTGCTCGAGGTCGGTGGTGCGCGGCTGCCGGAACAAATCGCCAGACGAGTCGAGCCGGAGCTCGGCTGCACGCTGACCCAATGGTTCGGGATGGGGGAGGGGCCACTGGTTTTCACCCGGCCCGGCGACGATCCGGAGCTCCGGTACACCACCCAGGGCAGGCCGCTGTCCGAGGCCGATGAGTTGCGAATCGTCGACGACGCCGACTGCGCGGTCCGGCCGGAAACCGTTGGCCATCTGTTGTTCCGGGGACCCACCACGATTCGTGGCTACTATCGGGCCGAGGCCGCCAATGCGACCGCTTTCACCGCGGACGGATTCCTGCGCACCGGCGACCTCGCGCGGCTCACCGCCGACGGCTGCCTGGTGGTCGAAGGCCGGGTCAAGGACATTGTCAATCGCGGTGGCGAGAAGGTATCGGCCGAGGAGGTCGAAGCCCATATCCTGGCCCATCCCGCGGTCCGCCGGGTGTCCGTCGTCGCGGTGCCGGACCGACTGATGGGTGAGAAGACTTGCGCGGTAGTCGTTTCCGGCGCGCCACTCACTCTCGGTGAGCTCAGGGACTTCCTGGCCGGGCGCGGCGTCGCGGAGTACAAGTGGCCGGATCAGCTGGCGACGGTGGCCGAGTTGCCGCTCACCCACCTCGGCAAGGTGGACAAGGTCGCGCTGCGCCGCGACCTTGCCGGTAAAGCGGATCGAAGTCAGGCCAGCGTGATCGACTCACCGCGTAGATAGCCGTCCAGCGCCTCGGCCGCCGACCCGAAGGAGGGTGGGTGATAGGCCAGCGCCCGCGAAGCGGCCAGCAGGTACCCCACGTCGGCGCCGGTGATGAAGCTCAGCCCGCCCGCCAGTGCGGCGGCGTGCATGCTCGCGCCCTCGATCGCCTGCTGCACCCCGTAGCGGATCAGCAGCACTTTGCCGAGATCGGCGCCGCCACCATCGACCTCGCCCGCGACGCCTTCGAGGGCGGCCATCGCGGTCTCCAATGGTGCCGCCACCTGGCAACGTTCGCTGGCCGTGCCGCGCTGCTCGCGGATCACCCGGTCGGCCAAGCCACTGGCCATGCCGAGGTAGGACGCGCAGATCAGCAGCTCGAACCAGACGAACCCACGGGTGTGTACCGGATCCATTCGGTCGTCTGCCTGTTCGGCGAACACCGCCAACTGCTCGGGCACGAACACCTCGGTGAGGACTATTTCGTCGCTTTCCGCCCCGGCCAGGACGGGGTTGGCCCAGAACGGCTTTCGAGTGATCCCCGGGCTATCGGCGGAAATCTGCAACACCACCAGTGTCGGCTCGCCGGCCGGGTCGGCCGGTATCTGGGCGCTTGCCGTCAGCACATCCATCGACCAGGTGAGGCTGCACGGCTTCTTCGACCCGGTCACCAGGAAGCCGCCCGGGACGCGCCGCGCGTGCAGTGTGGGCTGCAGGATGTGCTGGCCGGGGCGGCCCTCGGCGAAGCCGGACGCCACCAGCATCGACTTGTCGGCGATCGAGCGCAGCAGCAGCCATTCGGCGCCGTGGTTGCTCTCGGCAAGGGCGGTCACGGTGGCGACCGAGAAATGGTGCATGGTGCTGGCGATCGCCAGCGACGGGGCACGTGCCGCCACCGCGCGCTGGATGCGGACGGCGTCGACGGCGCTCGCGCCGCGCCCGTGATACCGCTTCGGGACCAGCAGCCCCGGGCCGCCGCTGCGGCGGAACAGCTCGATCGCCGGACCGCGTGCTCGCTCACATTCGGCGAGGGTCATCGCGTCTAGGCCGTCGGCCAACTCCGGTAGGAAGGCGGCCAGGCACGCGCGCTCGCCTCGCAGGAATTCCATTACGCCCTACCGATTTCCAGGGCGGCCGCCTGCACGGCCGAGAGCAGCCAATCGACGTCGGACGCACTCAGCAACGCGGGCGGCGTCAGTCGCAGCACCTGGTCGGCGTTGAGGGAATAGGAGGTGATCACCCTGCGGCGCAACATTTCCCGCATCATGTTCAGCGCCGCGCCCGCACCGACGAACTCGATGCCGATCAGCAGCCCCCGCCCGCGCACCTCGCGAACCACCTGCGGGCACCCCGCGAAGACGAGTTCGCGAACCTGTGGCAGCAGCAGCTCCCCGAGCTCAGCGCTGCGGGTGACCAGGTGTTCGTCGTCGATCACCGCCAACGCGGCGCGGATAGCCGCGGCGGCAGCCGGATTGCCACCGAAGGTGGAGGTGTGCAGGAACGGGACCCGGTCGAACGGCCGATGCACCCGCGATGTCGCCAGCGCCGCGCCGACGGGGTAGATGCCGCCGCCGAGAATCTTGCCGGACAACAGGATGTCCGGCGACACGTCCTCGAACGAGCAGCCCCATTCGCGGCCGAGCCTGCCGAGTCCGGTCTGGATCTCGTCCACGATGAGAAGAGCGCCGTGCGCGTCGCAACGCTCCCGCACCGCGGCCAGGTACCCGGCGCGCGGGATCCGGACGCCGCCTTCGGCTTGGACCGGCTCGACGATGACCGTGGCGGGCCCGCCGGTCGCCAGTGCGCTGTCGACGGCCGCGATATCGTCGAACGGGACGTGCTCGACGCCGGGTAGCAACGCCCCGAAGGGCTTGCGGTAGCGGTCATTTCCGGTGACCGACAGCGCGCCCATGGTCTTGCCGTGAAAACCGTTCGCCATGGCGATGATTCGATGACGTCCCGTCGCCCTGGCCAGTTTGAGGCCGATCTCGACGGCCTCGGCGCCGGAGTTCGTGAAGGTCACGTGCTCCAGCCCCGGCGGCGCGATGCCGATCAGCGCCTCGGCGGCCCGCACGATGTCCGGGTCGACCAGCAGGCGGGAACCGAGTGGCCGGGTACGCACCTGCGCGACCACCGCGTCGACCACTCGCGGGTGGCAGTGACCGAGCAAGAACACCCCGTACCCACCACACGACAGATACTCGACGCCCGCTTGGTCGACCACGTGACAACCGCTGCTCGACTGCTCGACCGGCGCGCCGATCGAGCCGAGCATGCGCGCCATCGCCTTGCTCAAGAGCCTGCCGTGACCGTCGAGTACATCGGCTGCCGGTGCTGCCGGTCGAATCGTCTGCCGGGTCATCGCCGCACCGGCTCCTGCTGCGGTCTGCGGAGGTCAGCTGCCACGTCACCGATGCTAAGACCGCGGCGTGGTGCCGCGACGGGTTCGCGGCAGTTCTCGTCCGGTCGAGTGGAACGGGTAGTGGCCGAGAGCTTCTCGGTGCGGTGGCGGGCCGGATACGATGGCGCGACGAATCGCGAGGAGCGAGTATGTCCGATCCGTTGGCGCAACCGATCCTGACCGAGGACACCGATCCGTATTGTCTCGACGATCGCGCGTCCGACGAGCTACTCGCGGGCGCGCCGTGGCGCAGATACGCGGTACTGGGGGACAGTGTCGCCGCGGGTACCGGGGATCCGAGCCCAGGCTATCGGACCATCCCGTGGGCCGACCGGGTAGCCGCGGCACTGCGTCGGGTGCAGCCAGACCTCGCCTATCTGAACACCGGCAGGCTCGGCGCGGTGACCGGTGAAGTCGTTGCCACGCAACTGGATCCGGTGCTGCGGTTCGAACCGGACCTCGTCCACGTCAACTGCGGGGCCAACGACCTGTTGCAGCCGGAGCCGGATGTGCGGGCCATCCGCGCCAACCTCGACACGATCTGCACGTCCTTACGCGAGATCGGCGCTCGCATAACGATGTTCACGTTCGTCGACGTCAAGATCAGGCCGCGCAGACCTGCACTGCGTGCACGATTGCAGGCGCTGATCGATCTCACCGACGACGTCGCCGCCTGCTACGACGCGATTCTCGTCGACGTCTCGGACCACCCGGCCCGGCTGCGGTCGAATCTGCTGAGCGCGGACCGGATGCACTTCTCGATGGCCGGACATGCGGTATTGGCCGCGGAAATGATCAAGGCGCTCTCCACGCAACGATAGCGGCTGCCTACCGGGCGGGACTATTCTGAGCGTGCGCGCATCCAGGACCTTCTTCGAGGGGAACGCAAGATGCAGTCGAAATGGTGGACGCTGATCGGTGTTTGTGTCGGCGTATTCATGATCTTGCTCGACGTGACGATCGTGAACGTGGCGCTACCGGACATCCAGACCCACTTCACCGCGACGCTGACCGACCTGCAGTGGGTGATCGACGCCTACGTCCTCACCCTGGCGGCCTTCCTGCTGACCGGCGGGACCGTCGCCGATCTGGTCGGCCGACGGATCGTCTTCGCCTACGGTCTGGTGATCTTCACCCTCGCATCGCTGCTGTGCGGCCTCGCGAACGGTGTCCTGATGCTGTCGCTGTCCCGGGCGTTGCAGGGTGTCGGCGGCGCGATCATGTTCGCGACGTCGCTGGCGCTGCTCGCCGCGGCATTCCCGCCGAAGGAACGGGGTATCGCGTTCGGCGCGTTCGGTGGGATCACCGGCGTCGCGCTGGCTATCGGCCCGGTCCTCGGCGGTGCCCTGACCAGCGGACTGTCCTGGCGCTGGATCTTCCTGGTCAACCTTCCGGTAGGCATCGCGGCCCTGCTGATCACGGTTTTCGGGATGACCGAGTCGCGTGATCCGGCGCAGCGCCGCGTCGACGTGCCGGGCGCGATCACCTTCAGTGCGGCGTTGGCCCTGCTGGTCTTCGGCCTGATTCGCAGCCATCCCGACGGCTGGGGGTCGGTTGTCGTCCTCGGCTCGCTGATCGGTGCCGCGGTGCTGCTCGTCGCGTTCTTCGTCATCGAGAGTCGTTCCGCGACACCGATGTTCGATCTGAGCCTGTTCCGGGTGCCGAGCTTCAACGGCGGGCTGCTCGCCGCCTGGGGCATTTCGGCCTCGCTGTTCTCGCTGTTCACGTTTATCGCCATCTACCTGCAAGGCGCCATGCAGTATTCGGCTTTCGAGGTCGGGCTGTGGTTCCTCCCGATGACCGTGGTGATCTTCTTGACCGCGGGGTTGGCGGGTTGGCTCAGCAATATGGTGCCCTCGGGCCTGCTCATCGCGGGCGGTTTCGTCCTGGTCGCCGTGGGGCTGTGGCTGATGCGCGGCAGCGACCCGGCCGGGAGCTGGACGCATTTCCTGCCTGGGTTCGTCGCCGCGGGTGCGGGTGCGGGATTGCTCAATGTCCCGTTGGCGGCCGTCGCGGTCGGGGTGGTCGCCCCGGAACGGGCGGGGATGGCCTCGGGTATCAATTCGACCTCGCGCCAGGTCGGGATCGCGATCGGCGTCGCGGCGCTCGGTAGCCTGCTCGCCGCGCGGATACAGGACAGCGTGCGTTCGTCCCTGGCCGACGGACCGCTGGCCGAGCATGCCGACCGGTTCGCCATGGCGGCCAGCAAAGGACAAGCGGGTACGGCGCTCCAGTCGCTTCCCGAACAGCAGCGTGGTCTCGCGGCACAGACTGCCGCGCAAGGTTACTCAACGGCGCTCGACGAAATCCTGGCCGTCGGCGCCGGTATCGCAATCGTCGTTGCAGTACTGACCGCCCTGCTGATCAGGCAGCGAGACTTCGTGGCCGGCCCCGAAGTCGACGCCGAGCAACCCAAACCGGTCTGAGCCCGACGGCGGCGCATGCCGCGCACCGTCGTGGTGGCCACCCCTAGCCGAGTTGGCCGGTCATCCGCTCGCCGAGGCAAAGGCATTCCGTCGGCCGGTGTGCGATTGCAGCCGTTGTCGGCCACTGCCGACTACCCACCCGCGGTCCTGGGCGCCTGGTCGGTCGGTGCTGTCGGCAACCGGCTGGCCGCCGGTGCGGGCGCAGGGATTGTCGATCGCCTCTACTCCGGTGTCGTCGATGAGTTCCGGCGACAACTGGGGTTGCCGAAGATGTCGACGCGAGCATTGCGGTGTCGTCGAACCGAAGCAGAATGGCCTGTACTGCATGGGTATTCGACCACCGTGGTGCCGAGGCCGGTCGATTGGCGGCCGAATCTCGGGGTGGTCGGCTACTGGTGGCCTGCCCGCCCGAGGGCGTGGCAGCCACCGGCAGTGCCACACGACTGACTTTTCCCGCGAATGGCCGGGGTCATCCACCACTGCGGGGCCGGGACGACCGCTGCGGGCCTGCGCGCCGGTGTGCCCGCGATCGCGGTGCCCGCCATGGGAGACCAACCTTTCTGGGCACGACGCCTCGCCGAACTCGGTGTCAGCGCCGCGACCATTCCGCACCGCAAACTGACCACCGACCGGCTCGTTTCAGCTATTCACACCGCCGTCGCCGACGCCTCACTACGGGACAATGCCCGACACCTGGCGGATCGGATCGCCGCTGAAGACGGTGCCGGACGGGCCCTCACGATCCTCGAGACCTTGCTCGACACGGCCGACGAGATCCCTTGAATTCCAGGTGAATTCGGACAAGAAGCGTTGTCGCGGGACATCGCTGCGGTGTGATCTTCGATCCGGCCCGCTACGTGCACGGCGGTGTGTCAAGTGAGCTGGGGAATGGCGGTCGCCGAAACGACCGCCACGCCGGACCATGCGATCGGGAGAGGGTTTGTGGCGCTGACCGCCGAGAAGTACGGCGATTGCTGATAAATAGCTAATGATTTGGCAGACGGTGCTCGACAGTGGCGTTAGGAATGCCGAATTTGCGTGAAGCCTTTGCCGCTGGGCTGGCGCAGTGTCGTCCCGTGCGTCCCTCAGCCGATGCCGAGCAAGTGGCCAATCCCGGTGATGAGCTGATATGCACCACCGATGATTGCCGGCGGTGTGAGAATCGCGAGCCACATGAGTGCACCCTCGAGATTGTTGACGTCCATGGAAGCCTCCTAGTCGATGTTTAATCTGAATATCTATCTTATCAGATATGTGTTGCTAAGTGTTAGCTAATTTGTGGATCTAGCGAATCGGCCGATCGACCTTGTTGGGGTAGCCGCCCGCCGTCTTCGCGGCGGTGTCAGGCGCGGCGGTGGGCGACGGCGTCGAGCCAGTCGCCGATCATGTCGGCGGTCTCGGTGATCAGGCGGTCGCGATCGATGGCGGGTGTCGGGCCGAGGGCGAAGCGCAGGCTTGCCGCGAGGCCCGCGTTCGCCATGACGAAGGCGCGGACTTCGAGTTCCTCCTGCGGGCCCGGGCCGAGCTGGTGCAGCAGGTAGGCCCTGGTGAGCACCAGGAGTCTGCGTTCCAGGTCGGGTAGGCCGACACCCTGTACGGTTGCCTCCGACGCGAGCGCGCGGACCAGTCCCTCCCGCCGTGCCACCACCTCGACGATCGCGCGCAGGCTGGTGGCCACCGCTTCGCGCGGTGACACTGTGAGGCCGGTCAGCACGGTCGCGGCGAACCGCTCCTCCAGCTCGCTCAGCACCCGCTCACGCAGCTCTTCGACGATGTCGTCCTTGTCGGCGAAGTACCGGTACAGCGACCCGATGCTCATCCCGGCTTGCGCCGCGATGCGGTTCGTGGAGGTGTCGGCGATCCCGCGTTCGGCGAAAAGCTGAGCGGCAGCGGTCAGAATGCGTTCCCGCGATTCCCGAGCACGCACCTGCTGGGGGCGTCGCCGCCGGTCAGCGCCGGACATCGGGACCGCTCCGGCGTCGAGCCAAAAGAGAGTAGAAGGTGAGCATTCGCTCACTTTACAGTTCGTTCATGGTCACCGACACCTCGAACAGCGCAGCGGCGGACGCCATACCGTCCGAATTCCGGTACTGGTCAAGGATTACCGATCCGCGAGTCCAACGGGCACGCCGCATCATGCGCCGCGCCGTCGGCTTCGACCCGCAGCCCGACGAAACCATGGTCAGGAACTTCGCCGCGGCCTACTACCAAGCCGACCCGGTCGCCGAGGCTTTCGTGGACGAGGTCTATCTCGGTGAGCTCGGCCCGAAGGCGGGCCGAGCGATGCTCGATCAGGCACTGGCGCACGGCATCGACTCGGTGTCGGACGCTCCGCCGTCGCTGGTCACTTTGTTCGCCGAATTCGAGACAGCACCCGAATGGCTGGATCCGGCGGTGGTCGAACAGGGTGCTCGGGTGTTCCGCCGCTGGGGCACTTCGGTATTCAGCTTCGCCACCACCAGCACCCTGGAGATGTACTCGGAAAGCTCGATCACCAAGCCGCTTTCGTACACCGGCGGCTACGCGGGCGAACGCGCGCACAAGCGGCAGCTGGAGACGGTGCGGTTCTGGATAGATGTCTCCGAACCAGGGGGACTGGCGCAGGGAGGACGTGGACGGCAGACCGCGATGCGGGTGCGCATCATGCATGTCTTCCTGCGCCGCAAGCTGATTCAGCGGCCCGAGTGGGACCGCGCCGCCTGGGGTGTGCCGATCAGCGTGGGCGACGCCACGCTCACGCTGATGGCGGGCAGTGTGGTGCCCGGTCTTGCGCTGTGGAGCATCGGGTATCAGACCACGATCCGTGAAATCGAGGCGACGATGCACTTTTGGCGCTATGTGGGCCACTTGCTCGGTGTCCAGCCGGACTGGTACCCGTTGAACTTTCGAGATGGCGTGCGGTTGATGTTCGCCGCGTTCGTCAAACGCGCACACACCGCGGGTGCCGACGGCGCGGAGTTGGTCGAGTCCTACCTTCCCGCCTTCGAGCCGAAGCCGGGAACCCCGTGGCCCAAGCGAATTCGCGACGAGCTCAATTACCGGATGCAGATCGGCTACACCGCCGTCTGGCTACCACCGGCGACCTACGCCCGTCACGCCATGCCCCGCCGCTTCCCGTGGGTGCTGCACCCCATCCTGCAAGCACCGGTGATCTTCAGCCTGGAGACCCTGCGCCGCACCGTTCCCGGTGTCGACGACCTCGCCGACCGGGTGCAGCGCCGACGCCGCGAAACCTGGTACCGCAATGAGGTCGGCGATCGGGCCGCCGAATTCCGGCCGGTCGAAGAATTCCGAAGGTAGCGGTAATCAGCCATCTTGGAGGGAGTACCGTTCCGATGATGGTGGCGGCGGTACCGGTGGCGCCGGGCTGGGATCATCCGCGTGCGGCGGCAGCGGCTCGGATTCTGGTCGAGGTGGGCACCGAGCGCGGAATGACCGTCGGAGCCTGCCTGGCCGGTAGCGGCCTGCGCGCCGAAGATCTGGTCGCGCCGGGCTTTCAGCTGGAGGCGGGGCAGGAGTTGACCGTGGCCCGCAACCTGATCAGAGCCCTCGGGGACAGTCCTGGGCTCGGCACCGAGGCCGGTCGCAGGTATACCATTGCCAGCCTGGGTATCTGGGGCTATGCGATCCTGTCCAGCCCGACGCTGCGCGAGGTGCTGCGCCTCGGTGTGCGCTATGCCGAACTGTCCTTCGCGTTCGTCCAGCCGGTGCTCGAGGAGTCCGGCGCCGAGGTGTCGGTGGTGTTCGATGACGAGCAGATTCCGGCGGACGTGCGCGATTTCTTCGTCGAGCGCGAATTGGCCAAGATTGCGCACCTGCTGCCGGTGGCGGTCGACCCGCGGCACCGGGTGCGCATCGAGACCCGCTTCACGGGACCGCGCGCGGCGGCATTGGCTGCCGTGCTCGGCGACGTCTCGCTGCGCTCGGGAACTCCGCGGCACCGAATCGTCGTGCAGCGCACCGCGCTCGACGCCCCGCTGGCGCATGCCGATCCGATCGCCGTCCGTGAGCTCGAGGAGCAATGCTTGCGCACCCTCGAGGCCCGGCGGGCACGCCGCGGCGTCGCGGCGCACGTGCGGTCGCTGGTGCTCGCCGAGCTCGATACCGGGCCGACGATGGTGCGGATCGCCGACTATCTGCACATCGACGCCCGTACCCTGCGCCGCAGGCTGCGCGCGGAGGGCACCACCTACCGCGAGCTGGTCGACGAGGTGCGCGCGGCGATCGCGGACGAACTGCTCGCCGCCGGTCTGACCCTCGCCGACGTCGCCCGCCGCCTCGGCTACCACGACGCGGCGGGATTCTCCCGCGCCTACCGGCGCTGGACGGGCACGGCGCCCGGTCGGTCCCGGCGCTGACCTATCCGCAGGGGGCTGACCTGTCCGCAAAAGACAAACGACCGCCCGCGCCGGGCATGGCTTGCCGGACCGCTCGGTTCCTACCGTTGCCGCATGACCGGATCAATGCCATCGGTGGCCGTCATCGGCGCTGGGTTCGGCGGCTTGGCCGCCGCTATCGAACTGGACCGCAATGGAATTCACACCTACGAGGTGTTCGAGCGAGGCGATTCCGTCGGCGGAGTGTGGCGGGCGAACAGCTATCCCGGCGCCGCGTGTGACGTGCCGTCGCCGACCTACTGCTTCTCCTACGCGCTGGAGCCGGAGTGGTCGGCACGTTACGGGTCGCGGCCGGAGATCCATGCGTATCTGTGCCGCTGCGCCGACCGGTTCGGCATCACACCGAAGATCAGGTTCGGCACCGAAGTGGTCGCGGCGACCTTCCGTGACGAGGGACGATGGGTCGTCGAGTTCGCCGACGGCCGGACCAAGGAGTTCGACGCCCTGATCTGCGCCACCGGACAGTTGTCCCGGCCGAAGATTCCGAACCTGGACGGGCTCGCGGATTTCGGTGGGGCGCAATTCCATTCGGCAGAGTGGGATCACTCCGTCGAGCTGATGGGCAAACGCGTCGCGGTCGTCGGCAGCGGCGCGAGCGCCATCCAACTGGTGCCCGCCATCGTGGACCGGGTCGCGTCGATGCACGTCATCCAGCGCTCCCCGAACTGGGTGGCCAACAAGTACAACCACCGCGGCACCGGTCTCGGCCACCGGTTGGCGCATCGGTTGCCCGGTATGGCCCGGCTGGAACACAACATCGAATGGCTCTGGTATGAAATGCGGGTACCGATGATCTTCAATGCCGCGGATCCGCTGCGCGCGCTCTATCACGCACTGCTGCGCGCGAAGATCCGCCGAGAGATCAAGGATCCGGCGCTGCGTGCGGCGGTGACGCCGGACTACAAGATCGGCTGCAATCGCGTGCTGCTGTCCAACGACTGGTATCCGGCCCTGGATCGCCCGCATGTACGCGTGCACACCGAGGGCGTGCGGCGGGTGACGCCGACCGGTCTGGTGCTCGATGACGGCACCGCGGTCGACGTCGACGTGGTCGTCTGGTGCACCGGCTTCACGCCGAACGAGTACCTGGCGCCGATCGACATCACCGGACGCGACGGTCGGAAACTGCATACCGAATGGAAGCGCGGCCCGCAGGCGTACTTGGGCATCAGCGCGTCCGGGTACCCGAATCTGTTCATGATGTACGGCCCGAACACCGGTTCGCTTACCAACACCATCACCTTCCTGTTGGAGAAGCAGGCGCGGTATGCCCGGCTGGCCTTGCAGCACCTGGCGCGGACGGGCGGCTGGCTCGATGTCCGGCCGGACGTGCAGGACCGTTTCAACGACAAACTGCAACGGAGACTGCGCAATACGGTCTTCACCAGCGGCTGCCCCGGCTGGTATCACACCGAGGACGGCAAGGTCTTCGCGGTATGGCCCGGTTCGCACATCGCCTACGCCGCCGCCACCCGGGCCTTCGATCCGGCCTGCTACGAGCATGGGGGACTGAGCGATATATCCATTTGACAGTCTGTTGGGTTTTTACAATACTTAGTTGTATGAGTCCGGTGAAGAGGGGTGAAAGCCTACCGATCTACAACCGTATCGGCGTGCTTCGGGCCGAGCGGCGGATGAGCCGGGCTGAGCTGGCCGCGCGTATCGAGGTCAATCCGCAGACGGTCGGGGCGCTGGAGCGAGGTGACCACTACCCGAGCCTCGACCTGGCGATGCGCATTTGCGACGTCTTCGGGTTGCCGGTGGAGGCGGTGTTCTCGCGCACGCAGTTCGCGCCGCTGTCCACCGAGCTCTACGGGCGCAACACTTGATCCGAAAGAAGGTTCCGATGAACTCCATTGCCCATTCGCAGCGAAATCCGATCGAGCGGTACCAGGACTATCGCGCCCAGCGTTTCGCCAAGCACGAACGCACCTGGTCGAAGTCGTTGCCCGGCTGGCGAACCAGGAGCCGACGCCGAATGCTGGTCGTCGGGTTGGCGCTGACCTTCGCGTTCATGCTCGCCGTCAGTGTGTTGTGCGCGTTCGGCGTGCAGTGGGCTCCGCTGTTGTGGTTGCCCGCCAGCGTCGTGTTCTTCCCACTGTGGATCATGTTGCAGATCGTTTCCGGACGTCGCGGCGACGCGCCGGGCGCCGTCCTGGACGAGTTCGAACTCGCCCAGCGCGACAGCGCGCGCTCCATCGGCCTGACGGTTACCCAGAATCTGATGATGATCCCGATCGCCTACCTGATCGTCGGTGCGGTGATCACCGAGGGCGCCGACGAAAACATGGCCTACGCGGGCGGATTGATGGCCTTGGTAATGCTGCTCGTCGGCGGGTGCACGCCGGCCATGGTCCTCGGCTGGACCCGACCCAACCCGGAACCCGAAGACTAAGGTTGTCCCGGCCCTGGCGTCTGGACCGCTATTTCGCCACCCAGTTCGTAGCCGCCGGACAGCCGCAGTCGATCTCCGCTCCAGAAGCGGCCCGGGTCATACCAATTGGGGCTACGGTTCTGCGGCAACAGCCCCATCGCCTGATATGTGGTGGCCACGATCTCCGCGCAATACGCGTTCTCCAACTCTCGCGCGGCCGCCTTGGGTGGCTTGCGGCGCGGGAGGCGCGCCCGACCGCGTAGCCAACGTCCGGCGAGACCGGCCGTGGAGGGGAACGGGGTTCCGTCCAGCCGGGCGATGGTGCGCAGCAGGCTGTCCTCCATCTCACGGGTGGCGGGCCGATTCAACTGGCGCAACCAGGCCTGCTGACCGTAGCGGTGGGCCCACACCAGCACGGCATCACGCAGATTGTGCAACTGGACGCCGCGGTGCGTGGCACCTGTCCACATGTCGGGCAGCGATCGGCCGAGCTCCGCATGCCAGATCAGCGCGGGCAGATCGTCGAGCACCACGGACATGCCGACATGGTTCACCGGACTGTTCGTCGTCATCCGGATTGCCCGGTCGGCCGCGGAATGACCGCGGAACAGCCAGATGTCGCCGGTTCTGGTGAGCTCGAGTGCTCGGTCCAGACTGATGCCCGTACCCGTCATGGCCGTAGCCTATGCGGTATGAGGTGGTGGAAGGCAGTGGGATTGGCGGGTGCGGCCGGTGTGGTTGCCACCGGTGTGGTGGTCGTGCGCGCCGAGCGCCGCCGCCGCGCCTACACCCCGGACCAGGTCCGCGAGCAACTGCACATGCGATTCGCCCAGGCGACGGCGGCCCAGGTGGTCGACGAAACCGCTGTTCCGGTACCGCAGGCCCGCTCCGGTATCCGCGGACGCATCCGGCGGGTGTTCCGCCGACCACCTGGCTGAGGTCACTGGCTGGGCAAGATCGGCGGGACGTAGTCGAACGTCATGCCGAGCAACCACACCAGCAGCAGTACCACCGGCAGGTGAAAGATGAACTGCAAGAACGTGAAACCGACGAGGTCGCGCGCCCGCAGTTTGAGTACTGCCAGCAGGGGCAGCATGAAGAACGGATTGATGAGGTTCGGTAGCGCCTCGGCGACGTTGTAGATCTGGACCGTCCAGCCCAAGTTCATCTGGACGTCGGTCGCCGACTGCATCACGTAAGGGGCTTCCACCAACCACTTTCCGCCGCCGGACGGGACGAAAAGGCCCAGCACCACGGTGTAGATGGCGATGACGATGGCGAAGCTTCCGCCGCCGCCGATGCTCGTGAAGAACTCGGCGAGATGTTCGGAGACGGTGACACCGCCCCGGCCCTTCGCTTTGGTGAGGATCGCGGCCATCGCGGCGTACAAGGGAAATTGGACGAGAATCCCCGCCGTGGCGGGGACGGCGAGGGAGACGGCTTGCAAGAATCTGCGCGGCGTTCCGTGCAGCACCAAGCCGAGGATGAGGAAGATCAGCAGATACCCGTTGAGGCTGCTGACGACGGTGAGCACCGGTTTGCTGAGGAGTTGGGAGATCAACCAGCCGACCGTCATCAGGCCCGCCAAGGCGGGCAGGATAGGGCTGTACTCGAGCCATTCCCCGGGTCGCGAGCGCGGCGCCACGTCCGCGGGCTGGTCGTCCAGATCGACCTCGAGTTCCTGAGCGGTTTTGATGGCCGCGCCCTTCGGCGCCGAGAAGTGTGCGATCACCACGGTCAGCGCCAGGATGATGGCGCACGTGAGCATGGACTGCCAGGTGAAGATCGTGCGTCCGAAGTCGAGAACTCCGGTGATCTTCAGCAGGGCCGGCGGCAGCGAGGTGGCGGTGGCCTGTAGCTGCGCCGCCGAGGAGGATATGCCCAGCGCCCATACGGCACCCAAGCCCATGAACGCCGCCGCGCCGAGCGCGCGATAGTCCACCCGTAGATCGGCGCGGCGGGCGATCGCGCGGGCCAGCAGACCGCCGAAAACCAAGCTGAGTCCCCAGTTCAGCAGCGAGATCGAACAGGACAGGAACGCGACGAAACTCACTGCGCCGGCAGGGGTTTGCGGCACGGTGGCCAGCCGGTCGATCAGCCGCGCGACCGGTGGGGAGGTGGCGACGACGTACCCGCTGAGCACCACCATCGCCATCTGCAACGTGAAAGCGGTCAGATCCCAGAAGCCGTCACCGAACGAATTGACGACCGCTTTCGGCGACGAGCCGTTGACCAGCGCGGCAACCGCCACCAGGAACACCCCGGCAAGCGCGACCACATAGGCATCCGGGAACCACTTCTCCGTCCACCTGGCGAGCATCTGCGCAACCCGCGCGAGCCCCTTCTCCGAGCTGGCTTCTTCAATCGTGGACGTCATCCAGTTGTTCCTCTACTTCCCAACGCTGCCCATCCGCATGTGACGCACCGCACACAGGCTCGGTTGGCCAGTATCGGTGCCCACATGTGCGCAGACAATAGGGAAATCCGCACGCATCCTCTGCGAATTTGCAGAAACTGCCAGTGATCTGGGCCTAGGCTGGCCCGGTACCAGTTCGGCGTGGACCCGCAGCGGAGTTCAATCGTGGGGGACTGGGGTTTGCTGGTCCGGGGGGATCAGGTAAGCGCGCAGGTCGTCGATTTTGGACTCGATACGTTCGGCGTTTTCCGCGTCTACCCGGAAGATCCAGTGCTTGGCGCCCAGCAGCAGAAGGGCCTGGAAGACGAGCTGCAGCCATTCGCTCTGCCAGTTCTCGAAGGTGCTGGCCAGGAAGTCCGGCCAGTAGCCGGACCACTGGAACGGCTGTCCGTGCTCATGCTGGGTATTGCGGTATTCGACGAGCTGGGTGAAGAACTGCGCGACCCACGATCCGGCGAACAGCACGAGCAGTAGATAAACAGCTCCCCAACGCCTGAAGTGTGCCATGCCCAGCGAATACCCAGCCTGCGCCCGTCGACCCAGCACGCCGGGCCCCGTTCAGCACGGCGTGCTGGGTGCACCAGCACGAGGGAGGCCTACACCCAGGGCGCCACCGGATACCACGGGATGATGTCGCGCATGGCGAGCAGGCGCACGTCCCAGTAGAGGAAGGTGAAGACGCCGACGGTGAGTAGGGCGGTGGCGCTGAGGATGCTGACGCGGCGTGGGTCGGCTTGGAACCAGCGTTGCAGGCGCCCACCGACGAGGACGGTCAAAATCAGTAGGACGGCGAGGATGATGATGTTGCCGATGGACTGCAGGACGAAGGCACTCGCGGCGTAGAGGATGTTGCCCTCTTCGGCGGCGTCGCGAAACAGCTTGCGGAACAACGGGAACGGACGTCCGATGAGGAAGGCGCCGATCAGGCCGCCGAAGACGACCAGCGGTGCGTTCGGGAAGCGGGCGGCGATGCGAGCGAACGGGTCGCGCACCAGACCGAGGACGGCGAGTCCGAGGTAGGTCATGATCACCCCGATCACGCCGAACACCACCATGGACTGGATCAGCCGCGGCGACAGCTGACCGGGTCTGCTGGGCGCGGTGTCGAACTGCGGCATATCGGTGCCGAAGATGCCGACGACGACACCGTAAGCGGCCGACACGACGACCATCCCGACCGCCATCCACAGCAGCGGCCGCAGCACCGCCTGCACCCGGTTCCACCAGCCGCCCGCGCTGCCCGCCAGCGGCGCGACCGCACCGAACACGGCGATATTGCACGCGGTGAACGTGCCCGCCAAGCCGGAGACGAATGCGAACACGATGCCCGCGCCGATGCCGGTGATCGCGGTTTCCTTGGCGTCGTGGCCGAGCAGCCCGTCGGCCACCGTGCCGCCGATCGTGGTGTCCACGAACGGGGCCGACCACACCACGGTCAGCAGGAACCCGGCGAGCACACCGAGCAGCAGGACCAGCCCGCGCCGCCGCGGAATATATCCATTGACGAACACGCTGGTTGCCGCCGAATGTTCGGGTGTGGGGGAATCGGGTGCGGTGGAAGGGGATTCGAGCTGTGTCATCGGGCTCTCCTATCGGCCACTGACCGGCAACGAAACGCCGGCGTTCCCCATTGTCGGGTATCAGTGACCGCCAGTCCTACTGAATGGCCGAGATGATCACTTACCTCACCGGTGCCCACTGCGGGCTGTGCGCATGTAGTCCACAGTTCATCCAGCGCAAGGACTTTCGGGGGTCGGCGGGTCGGCGGGCGAACACCCTGCGACACAGCATATTCCGACACGCCACGAACGAATCAGCAGTCAGGCGACGCGGACTCGTTACAGACTCGACTCCGACCCGGCACGCCGCTCATACCGGGACCGCGCGCGGTCGTAGGCCATTTTCAGCAGCTCCCGAGTGGGTTCACCGGTCCGGACTCCCGGGTTCACCACGGCGAGCCACCCCGCGGTGCCGTACTCGGGGTGCGGGATGACGGTGTCGATAACGCTGTAATCCACGTCCTCGGCTGCCGCCTCACGCGGCGTTCGCCCGATCCAGCGGATGAAGGCTTCTTTCCCGGCATCGATATTGACCCGGAAGGTATCCGGACGATCCAAACGTGAGCTCCGATCCGCGTCGTAGTCCTTGGTCACGATCGTCGCGAAGGGCTGGGTCCTGGTCGGAACGACGCCGTCCGGGGAGTAGTAGAAGAACGAGTCACCCCAGGCGATCTCGGGCCAACTGTCGCCCGGCTCCGGGCTGATGGTCAAAACGCCGTCGAGGCTTCCCACGAAGTCGATGATCTCCTCTATTGTCATGGTTCCAGCGTCTCATTCATGTGCTTATGTGGACTTATGGCGGACCGACTAGGAGATTTGGTTGCCAACCCTCAAATCCCAGTTCAAGCGCACGGTCGACATCGCGCGCGATACCGGTTACTCGGTCCAGCAGATCCGCAACCTCGAACGTGCCGGTGTACTCCCGCCTGCCACCCGCTCGGCCACCGGCTACCGCGCCTACGGTGAGATTCACCTGCACTCGGCACTGGCCTACCGGGCCCTCGCGGCAGGCCTCGGCCCCACCGAAGCCAAGAAGATCCTCCAGGCGTTGCACACCCGTCCGCTCGCCGAAGCTCTCGCTCTGCTCGACGCGGCCCATGCCCGCCTGCACACTGAACGCATCGATCTCGCGCACGCCACCAGGGCCGCCGAAGCAATCTCCGCGGAACCGATCACCGCCGTGCACACCGCCGACTCGATGACGGTCGCCGAACTCGCCACCGCACTGGGCATCCGCCCCTCGACCTTGCGGCACTGGCAGGCCGAAGGCCTGATCACCCCGGATCGCACCGGCCCACAGCGAGCCCGCCGCTACACCCCGAACCAGGTTCGGGACGCCCGCGTTGTCCACCAACTACGCGCCGCCGGATACCGCATCCCGCACCTACGCGCCCTGATCCCAGAACTGAACCGCCCCCACCGATCCGAAGATATCCGTTCGGCCCTGGCTGCCAGAGACGCCACCCTCACGGACCGCTCCCGCGCACTCCTCACCGCCGCGGCGGCCCTCGACACCGTGGTCGCGCTCACCGACCGGCGCTGATGATCAGTTCGTTCACTCGGCGAGCCACATCTCGTGACCGTTCGTACGGAAGGATGTGTCCCGCTCGGGGATAGAGCACCAGATCCCCGCTCAGCTCTGCCGCGATTGCGTGCGAGTCCCGCACCGGGCACAGACGGTCGCGCCCACCACCGAGGACGATCGTCGGGATATCGCGATAGTGCCGCAGGGCGGCGTGCCGGGAATGCCGCGCCAGCGCCGCCTCGAATCCGGTCACCGTACCGGGCGCGGCGAGGGCCGACTGTTCGATCATGCGGTCGATGTCGCGCAGCCGAGCGTCCCGGCCGAACAACGTCCACCGGGTGTTCCACCGCGCCGCCCACCGCAACCACGGTTTCCGCAACGGGCTTTCCAACAGTGTCATGAACTGGCTGAACCGTTCCTCGATCCAGGACGTCTGAACGCCATCGGGCAGTCGATGGCCCGCACTGGTCGCGACAAAGGCGGCCCCGCCGACCCGCTCGGCCACCAGCGCTGGATGCCGTTCGGCAAGCGCCATCAGCGTCATGCCGCCGAGCGAATGCCCTACCAGCACAATCCGTCCCGTGGGCACGCGATCTTCGATCAATTCGGCGAGATCGTCGGCAAGTCGCTCGACGGTGGTTGTCCCGGCCGGGGCCGGATCCGACCGCCCGTGCCCGCGGTGGTCGTAACTCAGTACGCGCAGGTCGCGGTGGTGTGCCGCGAGCAGCGGGGTGACGTCGTCCCAGCTCCGATGGTCCAGCGTCCAGCCGTGCAGCAAGATCACTGTGTCCGAGTCGGCCGGGCCTTGATCGAACACCGCCAGTGCAACGCCGTCGCCGGTCACGAATCGTGTTTCGGTCGCCGCGCACGGTCTGTCCAAGGCGGATAGCCCGGTCATACCAACCCTTTCGACGCAGTTGCCGAAGCTCCGGCGTGCCGTTCACCGACCTTGCCGCTACGGCGGGCCAGCGCGGCCCCGATGTCCTGATACCGCGGCCCCACTACCCGCGCGACCAAGTCGAACAGGCGAGCATCTGCCCCGATGAGCACCCTCGGCTTATTCTTTTCGATTCCCTTCAGAATGGTTTTCGCCGCCGATTCGGCATCGGTCCACGCGCTCTTCTCGAAACTCGTCCGCACCTCCTCGAGATCGAGACCGTCGTTCCCCCGGGCATTCACCGCGATATTCGTCTTGATCCCACCCGGGTGCACCGAGGTCACCCCGACCGGATGCCCGGCGATGCGCATCTCCTGGCGCAGTGACTCGGTGAAGCCCCGGACCGCGAACTTCGCTGCGCAGTAAGCACTCTGGGTAGGCACGCCGACAAACCCGAAGACCGACGAGAGATTGGCGATATGCCCGTCACCCGAGGCGATCAGATCCGGCAGGAACGCCTTGGTGCCGTGGACGACACCCCAGAAGTCGATGTTCATCAGCCATTCGAAATCCGCCCACGACATATCCGCCACCTCGGCGCCGAGCGCGACACCGGCGTTGTTGATGACGAGATCGACACCACCGAAATCCTCCCGGACCTCGTCGGCGTGCCGGTAGACCGCGTCGCGATCGGCGACATCCAGGCGGTATTGCTGGACCGGTGCGCCGATCTTTTCGCACCGGGCCGCGGTGTCGGCCAGCCCGGCGGTGTCGATGTCGGACAGTGCGAGCGAGACGCCGCGCCCGGCCAACTCGACGGCCAGCGCGCGGCCGATGCCGGACCCGGCCCCGGTGACCACGGCGACCTTGCCCTCGTAGATCTTCATCTATTCCTCGTTTCAGTGAATGTGCTTGGGGGTCACGCGAGTTGAGCGGACTGCTGGGCCGGAAGTTTCGGTTCGAAACGCATCCGATCCCCGACCGGGCCGTCGAGCAAGTACTTGCGATCCAGCAGATAGTCCATGTCGAGTTCGAATGGCTTCCCGGCGGCTTGGCGAGGGAATTCCTGGACAGCCCGTTTGACGTAGCCGGGCGAGAAGTCGTCGATCACCGAACGCTCTTTGGTGCCGCGCACCGGCGGTCTCGGGACGCAGAGTCCATAGCCGCGCGCGTCCATGAACTCGATCAGCCGAGTCAGCTGGCCGCCGATCAACTCCACCATCAGCGTCCACGAAAGATGCGGATAACCGAAGACGTAACCGAAATTCGGGACACCGGTCAGCATCATCGCCTTGTAGGTGAAGGTTTCGGCCGGCACAACGGGTTTGCCATCGACGGTGAGCCGAATCTTGCCGAACGACACCACCTGTAGTCCGGTGGCCGTCACGATGACATCGGCCGCGAGCTCCGCACCGGATTCCAGCAGCAGACCATTTTCGGTGAAGGTCGTGATGCGGTCGGTGACCACCGACGCCTTCCCTTCGCGGATCGCGGTGAAGAAGTCGCCGTCCGGCGCCAAGCACATCCGCTGATCCCACGGCTGGTACGGCGGGGTGAAGTGTTTGTCCACGTCGAAACCCGGCGGCAACTGCTTGGCGTTGGACTTGCGGATCCATTCCTTCGTCCGATCCGGGAAGAATCGGATCACGCCGAACAGCCACGAATCCTTGCGAATATTCACCTGGCGCACGATGCGCGCGGTCGCCGTGCGGCCGAGCACGCGGCGCAGCAACCTGGTCAGCGGATCGACCGCGGGCGCGGACATGATGTAAGTCGGCGTCCGCTGCAACATCGTCACGTGCGCGGCCCGCTCGGCCAGCGAGGGGACGAGGGTTACCGCTGTCGCGCCACTGCCGATGACCACGATGCGCTTGCCCGCGTGATCGAAATCCGCGGGCCAGTGCTGTGGATGGATGATCGTGCCGGTAAACCGTTCGACGCCATCGAATTTCGGCAGGTAGCCCTGGTCGTAGTCGTAATACCCGGCGGCGGAGAGCAGCCAGTCCGCGGTGAATGTCACCGGCTGCCCTTGGTATTCGGCCGTCACCGTCCAGCGCTGGTCCGCGCTCGACCACTGTGCCGCGCGGACCTGGTGCCCGAAGCGAATACGGCGGTCGATGCCGTGTTCGCGTGCCGTCTCGGTGATGTAGTCGAGAATCGCCGGGCCGTCGGCAATCGACTTCTCGCCGATCCACGGTTTGAAGGAATACCCGAAAGTCTGCAGATCGGAATCCGAGCGAATACCGGGATAGCGGAAAAGGTCCCAGGTGCCGCCGATCTTCTCCCGACCCTCCAGGATGAGGTACCGCTTGCCGGGCAACTTGTCCTGGAAGTGGTAGGCCAGGCCGATACCCGACACACCCGCGCCGACAATGAGGATGTCGACGTGCTCAGGAATGTTCGTCTTCGTTTCCATGGTCACTCACTTTCTTCCGGTGGTCACCGGGAACCGCGTCAGCCCGCGAATACCGCTGGCCCTGCGTTCCGGTGGCGCGGCCGACACCAAGTGGGGGAGTCGTTCCGCGAGGGCCCGTAAGGCGACCTCACCCTCCAATCGGGCCAGCGGTGCGCCGAGGCAGAAATGGATGCCGCTCGAGAAGGCCAGGTGGTCGCGTTCGTGGCTGCGCGTGATATCGAAGACATCCGGATTGTCGAAGGCTCGCGGGTCGCGTCCCGCCGAACCGAGCACGACCAGTACCGGTTCGTTGCGGCCGACCGCTGTACCGGCCAAGTCGAGATCTTGATGGGCGACCCGCACCGTGGCCTGCACCGGCGGGTCATAGCGCAGGGTTTCCTCGGCGGCTGCCGCGGCGAGATCAGGATTCTCCTTCAGCGCCGCCCACTGCTCCGGATTGTCCAGCAGCGCAAGCGTTCCGTTGCCGATCAGGTTTACCGTGGTTTCGAAACCGGCGATCAGCAGCAGCCCGCAGGTTGCCAGTAGTTCCTCGACGGTCATCTCGCCGTTGTCGCAGGCATGAGTGAGGTGGGTGATCACGTCGTCACCCGGCTCGATCCGCTTGTGCTCCACCAGCTTCCGGAACATCTGATCCAGCTCGGTCGCCGCGGCGCGCAGCGCATGGAACTGGCGGACCGAGCGGACGCCGTCGAGCGACTGTCCCACGATCTGGCCGATGTGCAGAAAGCGGGCGGTGTTCGCATCCGGGATGCCGAGCAGGTCACTGATCACCCGGATCGGCAACGGTCCGGCGAAGTCGCTGATCAGGTCGAACCGGCCCTTGGCCTGCGCGCGATCGAGCAGGTCCATCGTCGCCTTCTCGACAAGCGTGCGGTAGCCCTTGATCTTGGCCGGTCCGAAGGCCGGTCGGGCCAGCTTGCGCAGCCGGGTGTGCTCGGGCGGGTCCAGCTCCAGAAACGATGGCACGTCCCCGGTTTCCCGTTCCCGCATGAAGCGTTCGAACGCGCGTGGCGTCGGACCTGGGGCGGCCTGGACACCGAATCGGCGGTCCCGCAGCACATCATGGCAATGCTGGTAACTGGTCGCCACCCAGATACCGACGCTGCTGCGATACAGCCCGCCCTGCGACCGCAGCCGTGCGTAGTGCGGATACGGATCGAGTCGATTGCGTGGGCTGTCCATGCGGGCCAGTTCGTCGCCGCGGGCGCTGAGTAACCAGTTACCGACACGGGCTGCGGCGAGCCTAGTGAACAGGCGGGCATCTGCCAGCATTGTCATGCGAAAACCTCGCTATCAATTCTGTTTTCTTGTTGCCGCGCAAGTTGAATCGCGGTGACCGGGTCACTGCGCGCGGTCCGTCCGCCCGAGACCGGTCAGCGCCGTCTCGAGCGCGAGTTTCGGGGCATCGAGTGGGGCGAGCCTGCCGAGGGCGACGTTCTCCCACGCTCCGTAGCAGATGGCATAGAGCGTGGAGTTGATCCACCACGCGGGTTGGTCCGCGCGCAGCAGCCCCTCTCGCTGCGCGCGGACGATGAACGCGTTGGTGGTCGCGTCGATGCGGTCGCTGGCGAGTTGGATGTCCTTCACCGGGTCCAGTGACGGTTGCCGGAACAGGAACGCGATCCGGGAGCCGAGGGCCACGCAGGCCTCGATGAAACGCCCCAGTGCCTCGGCGGCGTCCGTCTGCTCGTCGGTCATCCCCGCGTCGACCAAGGCCTGCTCCATCAACTCGATCGAGTCGTAGGCGACCGCGAGCAGCATGTCCTGGCGCTTCGGGTAGCGCTTGTGCAGCGTGGTGCGCCCGATACCCGCCGCCTCGGCGATCACGGCCAGCGATGCCGTCGGGTCCAGGGCGAGTACGTCCGCGGCCACCGCCAATGTCGACCGCTTACCTCCGGAGTGAACATCCATGTTCAGAACTGTACATCGATGTTCACGCTCGGGAGATCCCCATATTTCAGGGGCAGCGATCGCCGCGGCTTTCGCGGAAGCCTTTGCCCACGTCCGGGGTCAATCCGGGAGGTAGTCCCGGAGTGGCGCGGGCCGCAGACCGGCCGCCTCGGCGGCGGCGAGGGCGCGGTTCAAGTCGGCGGTCACGGTCTCGTTGAAATGGAGCAGCACGATGTCGCCTGGTTCGAGGGTCGGCGTCGGTGGCGGCACACCGGCCCAGGTGGTGAGGTCGTAGGTCCAGGTCACCAGTGCTTTCGCGCCGCATGCCCTGGCAACGGTCCGGGTGCTGTCGTTGTACGCGCCGTACGGCGGCCGGGTCAGGCGCGGCTCCTGACCGAACTGCGCCAATGTCTTATCGCGCGCCGCGCACAGCTGGGCTCGCTGCCCGTCCGCGTCCAGCGTCGTCAGATCCGGATGGTCGACGGTGTGGTTCTCGATGCGGGACGGCCCGCGGTCGAGCAGAGTGCGGTAGTAGCCCGCGTCGTAGGAATAGGCGCCCGGTAGCAGGAACAGGGACGCGGGCACCTGGCGATCCAGCAGTAGTCGCTGTGCGGCCGGGTCGTGATTCCACCCGTCGTCGAGGGTGACGAAGACGACCGGGTCGGTCGTGGCCACGCGGGAGACGACGGCAACCGGGGTCGGCCAGTCGTCAGCGATAGCGGGCGTGGCGAATCCCACGAGGAGCAACAACGGGCCGAGGACTGCGAGTGCGGTGCGGGTCATCGGCATACCCGCATCATTCGCCCGGCGAAGCGGTGAAACCAACTGGGGGCGAATCGAACTCGACTGGGGATGCCATCATGCCGAGGCCGGGACCACGCCGCCGTCTTCGCTGCCCGAGGCGGAATATCGAGCGTCGGGTGACGTACGCCGAAACGCGGCAACTCGACCGGATCGAAATTGATCGGACGAATCCCTTACTCTGGAGAGCGTTGTGAACCTCTCCGTAACAGTGGTGCACCTGGTCGCCAGGCTGCACGTGGATCTGGGCCGTCTGGCCGCGCAGTTGTGTCGCTGACGCGCGCACGCACCTCACTAGATCCCTTTGATTGCCTTGGAGATGGTTTCCTTGTCTGCACCCAGTTCGCGCAGCCGTACCCTCAATCCGGCGCGCTGGCCGTTCGGCGTCCAGATCCTGCTCGGTTTGCTGGTCGGTATCGCCGCGGGCTTCCTCGCCCGCGCGACCGACGCCGCCTGGCTCACCAGCACCCTGACCCAGGTCGGCGGCATCTTCGTGCAGCTGCTGAAGCTCGCGGTGCCGCCGCTGGTGTTCACCGCGGTACTGGTGAGCGTCGCCGGACTGCGGCATGTCACCAATGCCGCCCGGCTGGCCGGCCGCACCCTGCTGTGGTTCATGGGTACCGCGCTCATCGCCGTCGCGGTCGGCATCGCGCTCGGCCTCATCACCAATCCCGGTCGCGGCGTCGACCTGACGCTGACCGGTGCGAAGGCGCCGGAGGCGAAGGGCGGCTGGACCGACTTCCTCACCGGCATCATCCCGACGAACGTCGTCGGGGCCTTCATCAACGGCAATGTCTTGCAGCTGGTGTTCCTCGGCGCCGTGCTCGGTGTCGCCGCACTCAAACTCGGTGATGCCGCCAAACCCGTTGTCACACTGGCAGAGTCGGTACTGGAGCTGGTGCAGAAGGCGCTGTGGTGGGTGATCCGGCTGGCGCCGATCGGTACCGCGGGACTCATCGGCAAGGCGATCGCCAGCTACGGCTGGCACCTGCTACGACCGCTGGCGACCTTCACGATCGCGGTCTACGCGGGCTGCCTCATCGTGCTCATCGTCGTTTACCCGATCCTGCTGCGCACCGTCGGTGGCGTGAACCCGATTCGCTTCTACGCGAAAGCTTGGCCCGCAATCGAATTGGCCTTCGTATCCCGTTCCTCGATCGGCACGATGCCGCTGACGCAACGGATGGTCACCGAACGGCTCGGTGTGCCAAGGGAATACGCGTCATTCGCGGTGCCCTTCGGCGCCACCACCAAGATGGACGGCTGCGCGGCGGTGTATCCGGCACTCGCGGCCATCTTCGTCGCGCAGCTCACCGGGATGCAGCTCGGTGTCCGCGACTATCTCTTGATCGCCTTCGTATCCGTGGTCGGATCCGCGGCGACCGCGGGCCTCACCGGCGCCATCGTGATGCTCACGCTGACCCTGTCCACGCTGGGCCTGCCGCTGGCCGGCGCGGGTTTGCTTCTTGCCATCGACCCGATCCTCGACATGATCCGCACCGCAACGAATGTCGCGGGCCAGATGGTGATCCCGGTGCTGGTGGCGAAACGGGAGGGCATCCTCGACCGGGAGGCCTTCGATCAACCATCCCCACCCCTGGTTGCCGAGTCGACACACGAGCCGGTGCCCGTAGCCGCATGACGAGGCGGGTTCAGTCGATCAGCCGCCAAGCAGTGAGGGCGAGTCTGGCGCGGACCAGTCCCGTGGGCTCGGTGAGTTCGAGACCCAGTGTCGTTCCGAGCTGTTCGAGTCGGCGAGCGACGCTGCTGTGGTGCAGGTGGAGGAGCTCGGCGGCGCGGCGTAGCGAGCCGGTGACGCAGTAGGCGTCCAGCGTCGCCAGATCGTCTGGGTTGCCTGCGATTCGAGCGATCGCGCGGACATCGGTGTTGTCTCGCACGGTGTCCCGGGATAGCTCGGCGAGCAGCGCCAACGCCCCCAAGCCGGCGTAGTGAACGACCGGCTGGTGTGCGGTGGTGAAGCGGAGGGCGGTGCGGGCCTCCCGCCAGGACCTGTCGGGGCTTTCGGCGGAACCGATCCCGGCGCACACTCCTGCCGGAAACTGAGTCGCGTCCATGGTGGTAGCCAGGATGACACCCAGCCCGGCGACGGGAGCCGCCTTCACCGGGCGGGCCGGGCAGACCAGTCTGGCGATCTGGTCGAGCGGCAGCCGCGACCGTACGGCGGCGACGCGGATCGGCAGGTCGGCGGCGAAACCCAAGAGCCGCAACGCCCGACCCCGGGCCGCGTCGTCGCTGTCCGAGCTGATCACCAGTTCGACGAGGGCGGGGTCGGCCATGGTGGTGCTGGCCGGTCCGTACCGCTCGATGACCGCGGCGACGGCGATGGCGAGCCGGTCCAGCAGCAGTTCGTCGAGTAGGCGGGGCGGGCCAGGACGTTCCAGCCACGCCGTGCCGATCTCCTCCGAGTCGAGGGTGATCAGCATCGTGGTGGACGGGGACAGCGGCGGGGCGGCCGCTTCCGTGCCGTCGGGTGCGATGCGCACCGCCCGTCCCGTGCTGTGCAGCCGAATCCCGGTCACGCACTCGGCCAGGGCCGCCGAGGCTCGGGCGAGCGCCGGGAGATCCACCCGTCGGCGCATCAGCGTGTCGTAGAACATCACCACACGGAGCGCGCCTTCCGCTTCAGAATCCAACTGCGACAGCCGTTCCGCCAATGCCTCCATGTCAGGAGGATATGCGGCAATCGTCGCGTGGCGATACCGGAATGCCCGACGGTTGGCGGATGATCTCCGGGCCGGGGCCCGCGAGGATAGCGGTATGGATCCCGAACTCGAACCATTTGTCCCGTTGTTTCCCAAGGCGGACCTGACCGATCCGGTCGCCGCGCGCAAGGGTCTCGCCGGGTTGGCCGCCGCGATACCGTTACCGGACACGACGAACATGGCGATCGAAAACCGCACGGTGCCCGGTGATCCCGACGTGCCGGTGCGGATCTACCGCCCGAACGGTGCCCAGGGCGCCATCGTCTGGATGCACGGCGGCGGTTTCGTCATGGGCGACTTGGACACTGAGCACCCATGGGCCACTCGGCTCGCGGACAATTCCGGCGCGACGGTGATCTCGGTGGGCTACCGCCTGGCCCCGGAAGATCCGTTCCCCGCCGCCTTCGACGATGTCTACGCCGTGCTGGCCTGGGCGGTCGAGCACGCAGCCGAACTCGGCATCGACCCGGGACGGATCGCGGTCGGCGGTCACAGCGCGGGCGCGTGTCTCGCCGCCGCGGTAGCGCTGCGGTCGCGGGACGAGCAGGGGCCGCAGGTCCACTTCCAACTGCTCAACCAGCCCGGCCTCGATGACCGGCAGGAGACGTGGTCGGCACGGCACTTCACCGACACACCCTGGATGAACCACGACAAAATCACCGCGATCTGGGGGCATTACCTGGGCTCCGCGCCAGCCTCGCCGTACGCCGCCCCGGCGCGGGCCACCGATCTGTCCGGCTTGCCGCCCGCCTACATCGCCACCGCCGAATTCTGTCCGAATCGCGACGAGGCCCTCGTCTACGCACTGCGCCTGCTGGAGGCCGGCGTGTCGGTCGAGGTGCACCAGTGGCCCGGCACTTTCCACGGATCACAGGCGCTCCTGTCCGCCGACGTGTCACAGCGGCAGCTCGCCGAACTCGGCGCGGTCCTGCGCCGTGCGCTGACCGCATGACGCCGTAGGGACGGTCTCCGCCCCACCGAGCGACGGCGACTCGACATGCGGGCCAGCCGATACATCGACGCCTAGGACCGGGCAGCCGGACCGGCCGCGGTGAGCACGCACTGACCCTCGACCGAGCGGGTGCAGGTATTTCGGGTGGCTTGCGGGGGTGCGGGGGAGGGTGTGGGATGGATGGGGTTTGCGACGGTGGGATGGCGAGATGTCTGGTGAGAGAACGGTTCCGATTCTGCCCTGTCGGCACATCGATGAGGTGGCTACCTTTTATCGCGCGCTCGGGTTCGAGGTGACCTACCGGCAGATGCGGCCGAATCAGTATGTGGCGCTGCGACGCGATGACATCGAGCTGCATTTCGGTGCCTGGGAGGGGTTCGATCCGGCGGACTCCTACGGGCAATGCGCGGTGTACGTCGCCGATACCGCCGCGCTGTACCGGTCTTTCGCCGACGGGATGCGCGCGGAATACGGCAAACTGCTCGTCGCCGGTATTCCGCGGATGACGCGCCCGCGCAAACGCAAGAACGCCGGTGATGTCTCCGGCTTCACCATCGTCGACCCGGGCGGCAACTGGATTCGCATCGCGCAACTGCCCGGCGACGAGCGGCCAGGGCCGTCGACAGCTCGCGCCGACAGCAAACTCGCCGAGGCGCTGCGGACCGCGGTGGTACTCGGGGATTCCCACGGCGACCATCGGCAGGCCACCAAAGTGCTGGGCTCGACGTTGGCCAAACACGGCGATTCCTCGCCGAACCCGGAGCGCGTCCAAGCCCTGGTCTATCTCGCCGAGCTCGCGATCACGCTCGGCGAACCCGACCGGGCCGCGGAACTGCTCGACACCGCTGCCGCGGTACCGCTCACCGCCAGCGAAACCCGCGCTCTCGCCGACGAACTCGCCGGCGCGCAGGAACTCCGCACCACGCTGGAACGAAACCGGGCCTAGATGGGGGTGCAGCCTTCACGGGTGCAATACAGCTGACCGAGAACGCCTTCCTCACTCGGCTTCGCCCCGTCGAAGAGCGTCACGTCGACCCGATGGACCCCACCCTCGGTCTTGACGAAGAACCGGTAGGCGAAGCGCTGGGTGCGACCGGGCTGCACGGTGGTGCACTCCCCACCGGCCCCCAGTTCACCGGCGCTCCCCGAATAGCAGACGGTGCGGACGGCGCCGCCCGCTTCGACCCAACCGTACGCGTACGCGGAATAACCGGAGCCCCAGTAGACGTCACCTTCGGTGCGAGTGTCCCCGTGCGTCATCTCCCAGTGCGTCACCAGGTCCGCCCCTGCGGGCTCGCCCGGTTGATCGGCGGCTGCGGTGGGAAGTGCGGAGGCCATCGACAGCACGGCCGCCGTTCCGAGAATTGCCGCCCACCTACGCATCTGAGTCCTCATTTCGTGGAATACGGACCGTGGCGGTGCATTCTTCGTGAAAGACATTGTCCCCCAGCGGCTCCAGCGCATCCATGCTAGCCCGGGCCGGAACTCCCCAGTAGTCACCGACATCTGGGGAACAACCGATCAACCTGAGGTGGAGTTCTGCCTACAACCCCGGTTGACCCCGCCCACCCGGCTACCGACCCGGTTTCACCGAAGACACAACCTACATCGGATGCCCTCAGTACCCGGAAGCCCGTAATTTCACAGATGTTCGATACGACGGAAGACGGTTTCGATCCGCTTCCAGCAAGTCGAGGGCGAATCGGCTGGACAATGGGTTTGGATGGGCTATGACGGAGATCGTGTGGGGGACAACGGATGTGGTCGACATCGCGATCCACGAGCTGACGCGCCTCGCCGACGCGCCGGACTGTCACGTCGGCGCGGTCGTCGACCTCGCCCGGCGGCAGGCACAGGCGTGGCTGGAACTCGCCCGCCTCCTCGAGGAACGCGGCACGCCGGACCCGGCGGTTCCGGACACCGACGGCGACAGCGAGGAGCTACCGCCCGCTCCGCCGCTGACCGTCCTCACCGAACGACAGCGCGAAATCGCCGAGCTGGTGGCCACCGGCATGACGAACCGAATGATTGCCAGGCGCCTAGGGCTGTCCGAATGGACTGTGGTGAACCATCTCCGGCAAGTGATGGTGAAGCTGGACTGCCCTTCCCGGCTTCATGTCGCCCTGATCATCCAGCGGGACAACCAGGCCGCCGTCCTCAAGGGTTGAGCACTCCGCCGGTGACGATGAACGTGCCGGTGAACAGTTTCAGTAGCCAGTGCCCGCCGTGCAGTGCGGCCGATTCCCACGGCATTCGATGTCGCAGCCAGCGGAAGACGCTGATCGGCACCGCGGCGGCGGAGCCGACGACCAGGCCGAGCCACGCCGCGTCCGGCCAGTTGCCGACCTCGCCCGCGATCACCAGCAGCGCGAGTAGCGCGGTCAACGCCGCGTGCCCGAGCAGGCTGAGGGCGAGGGTGCTGCTGGACAATCCCGCGTCGACGCGATGATCGAACTTCGGGTGCTCGGTGCGGAAGATGCTGTCCAGCAGCACCATCGAGAGTGTGGCGGTAGGAAAAGTCCAGAACGAATCGGCGGATACGGCCTGGTCGGCGATCAGGAACATGGGACCCCAGATACGAACTATTCTGTGGAGCTTGCGCGGATTGCCCGAACCGGGCTTATGGGCGCGGGTTGTTCTGGAACATCGTCCACATCCGATTGCGGATGTCGGCGCCGAGTTCGCCGCCCGGGATGCCGTGGCCGGCGTTGTAGACCCGCCAGACGACCTCGGTGTCGGCGTTGCAGGTGTTGACCTCCGCCGCGACTACTCCGGCCGGGTGCGGTTCGGGGACCGGTGGTGTGGTGCAGCCGTTGCGGATCTGCCAGTTCAGCCGATGGTTGCCCATCAGGATCAGATTCACTACCGGGTCGTTCTGACCGGCGAAGAGGCCGAAGGAAATCGGCCGGGCGGGTGCGCAGTCGAAGGGATTCGCGCTGTGCGCCGGACCCGCGTACACCGCGACGGAGGCAACCAATCGCGCGGCGCTGCATGCCATCCGAGTCGTCATCTGGCCGCCGTTGGAATGCCCGGAGACGTGCACTCGCCGGGCATCGACGCACCAGGTGGCGGCGATATCGGTGACGACCTCGCGCAGGAAGCGTTCGTCCTGGTCCTGGCCGGGTAGATAGTGCCACGACCAGGTGCCGTTGTCGTTTGCCAACCCACCGCGCGGGTAGGCGACGATGAACTTCTTGGTGTCGGCGAATCCACTCCAGCCGCTTTGGGTTTCGTGCTTCGCGGGCCAACTTCCGCCGCCGTGCAAAGCCAACAGCAGCGGTGCGGAGCGCGGCAGCCCGGCGGGGACGTGCAACAGATAGACGCGTTCACCGATGCGCCGCTCGATGGTTCCCGAGGTGGGGGTCTGGGCGCAGGCGGCCGCCGGTTCGTCCGGCAGCGGCTGATCCGGGGTCTCGGCAACCGCCGGAGCCGCCAACCCGAAGGCGAGCGCGACACACGCGACGACCAAAGATGCGCGGCTGAATACACGTCGTGCGTGGGTCATGAATCTGATCCTCTGCTAGAAACAGGTCCCGATCCGGGGACCGTCGGCGACCGCGGGGTCATCCCCTCTGCGCCCCCGCGGCCGCTGCCGGTGAATTCTTTCCGGATACCGCGATTTGTCGGCCCCTGTGAAATTACGCGCTCAGCGGTCGCGGGAAATCAGCTACAAGTTGTGTTTTTCGGCGAAACCGGTTCGGTAGCAGGGCATGTGCGGTCAACCATGGTGGTAGGCGGAAGTGCACCGTCAGTTGATGACTCCGCTGCCCCGTCCGAATAGGGTGGGTCGGTGTGGACGGTGACATCGCTGAGACCGCGGTTTATTGCGGTATTACCGCGGATCCGTGACATCGGCGGGCCGATCGGCTTCACCGCGGCCGCGTTGCTCGCAGCCCACAGCAACTACGCGACGGGACCCAAAGAGCTCGATCTGCTCGGCGCCGCGCTGATCGTCCTCTCGAATTTGCCCGTGGTGTGGCGGCAGCGGGCTCCGATACTGACGTTGTTGGTCTGTTGCACCGGAATGGTCGCGTTCGCGCTGGCCGGGTACTGGGAAGCGTTGAACGGCGCCGGTGCGCTCCTGGCGGTGTACACGGTGGCCGGGCGCTATCCGCCGAGCAGATCGGTCCCGGCAGCCGTATTGCACACGCTCACCCAAATTTTCGTCGCCGTGATCAGCGACGAGATGGCATTGTGGATGATCTTGGTGCTGGCACCGCAGTTCAGCTTTACCGCGTGGATGCTCGGCAACCTCAAACGGGTGCTGGCCGCCCGCAACGAGCGACTCGCCGCGCTGACCGAACGACTCGACCGGGACCGGATAGCCCGGGCCCGCCGCGCGGTCATCGAGGAACGGGTCCGGCTCGCGCGGGAACTGCACGACGTTGTGGCCCATCACATGTCGGCGATCTCGATCCAGGCCGGACTGGCCCGCTACGTCTTCCACACCGATCCCGACACCGCCTACACCGCGGTACAGGCCATCGGTGATGCCAGCGGCAAAGCGCTGGAAGACATGCGACGCCTGCTGACCCTGCTCCGGCTCGACCCGGAACAGCCGCGCGACGCGCAGTTGCTCGACGTCGGTCTCGGCGTCGATCGGCTCGGCGAGCTGGTGGACAACGTGACCGCCGCGGGTGTGCCGGTCGACCTGACTGTCACCGGGACAGTGCGCCGCCTACCGGCCGGTGTCGAGTTGTGCATCTATCGGGTCGTCCAGGAGTCGCTCACCAACGTCCTCAAACACGCGGGCAAAGCCCAGGTCAGCGTGACCGTGGATTACCACCCGAACGAGGTCGTGGTGGAGGTTGTCGACGACGGCCCGGGTACGGTGCACAGCAAGGTTTCGGCATCGGAGGGACACGGGTTGATCGGCATGCGGGAACGGGCAAAGCTGTATGGGGGTAAGCTCACCGCAGGTGCATTGCCGCAGAAGGGATTTCGTGTCGTGCTGAGCCTCCCGATCGCCGGGGAGACCGGGGCCGATGAGCCGCATCCGGATCACAACACCCGACCTGCGGGCGACGGACGGTCGGATGATCAACGTACTGGTTGTTGACGACCAACCACTCGTCCGCGGTGGACTCGCCGCGCTGATCCGAACCAGTCCCGAGCTCGATGTGGTCGGTGAAGCCGCCACCGGTGACGAAGCGGTCGCCCTGGCGGCGAGCCTGCGACCGGACGTGGTGCTGATGGATATCCGGATGCCGGGCATGGATGGCATCACCGCCACCGAACGGATCCTCGCCGCCGCGACCCCTCGGCCGCCCCGCGTGCTCATCTTGACCACCTACGACCTGGACGAGTACGTCTACACCGCGCTCAGCGTCGGCGCCTCCGGCTTCTTGCTCAAAGATGCCTCGCCCGAGCAAGTCCTGGCCGCCATTCACGCCGTCGCCACCGGCGACATGCTGATCGCGCCGACCATCACCCGCCGCTTGATCGAGGAATTCGCCGGCCGCACCAAACCACGCCAGAAACCCCAGCCGGACCTCGATGCCCTGACCGCCCGCGAGATCGAAGTACTCCGATTGGTCGGCACCGGGAAGTCCAACACCGAAATCGCCAGCCACCTGTCCGTCAGCAACGGCACCGTCAAAACCCACCTCTACCGCGCCATGAACAAACTCGGACTGTGCAGTCGCGCTCAAGCTGTCGTCATCGCTTATGAATCCGGCCTCATCACACCCCGCGGCAGCTAGTGCCCGCGGCCGACGCCGCGCGAACAGCCCGAACCGGTTGCGGCGAGCGAACTTTCTGGGACACTGTTCTCACCTGCAAGGAAGATCCCCCGGAGACGTGATATACACACCGAGCGCCTTCGCCGACGGGGTAAGGCGCCCCCGGCAGTGAACATGGAGCACACGATGTTTTCGCGATGGAAGAACACCGCCGCATGCGCGGCAGCGATGGTCACCGCCGTCTTACCGGTCGGCACCGCGTCGACCGCGCAAGCCGCCCCACAGCACTGCCCCGAAATGTACGTCGTGGCGATTCCCGGAACCTGGGAGACTTCGAATACCGACCCCGGCAAAGGGATGCTCGCTGAAGTCGCCGAAGATTTGCCAGGTGACGTCTGGACCGACTACGTCGCGTACCCTGCGACCGCATTCCCGTGGGAAGGCGACGTATACGGCCGTTCCAAACAGGAAGCTGTCGACGATGCCCGGCGCCTGATCGCCACGATGGCCCAGCGTTGTGACAACACCCGATTCGCGCTGCTCGGCTACAGCCAGGGCGCGGATGCGGCCGGTGACCTCGCCGCCGAGATCGGCACCGGATTGGGTGCGGTGTCGCCCAATCGTGTCGCGCTGGTGGGACTCATCTCCGATCCTCGCCGCTCACCGACCGACACCTTGATCGGTCCGCCCGTCACGGGTGCCGGCGCGGGCGGTCCGCGCCTCGGCGGCTTCGGTTGGCTCTCCCCACAGACCTATACATTCTGCGCCGCAGGCGATTTGTACTGCGCGACTCCCGATGGCGACTTCGCCGCTCGCATCGCCGGTTTCTTCGCCCAGATCTCGAACCCCAACCCCGACCTGTTCGGCTCCTATCAGCGACAGGCGGACGAACTGATCAACGATGCCCTCGCGGCCGGTGGTCTCGGTCTGCTGGCCGACCAGCTGAACAATTCGGCCTACGAAGAACGCAAACGGCAGATCGACGACTTCTTGAAGTCCGGGATCCATCAGAGCTACCCCGGCTACCCGGTCGGCGGCGGCGCCACCCCACTGACCTGGCTGCGCCAGCGGCTGATCGAGGCGACCCGGGGCTGAGCGGATACTCCGTTTCGACCGCGGCTGAGCTCGCATAGCGCCGTGACCTCGGCGGGGTCGGTCTCGAAGCGGTCGAAGCCTTGGGGGACACCGACTCCGGTGAACGAGACCGCGCCGTTCGTGGCGCCGTGCACCGGCTTGCGGACGGCCGCGTGCAGGTCTGTGACGCCGGTTGCCGCAAGCACTTCGGCGGCGTTCGCCGCGCGGACGCCGCCGCACGCCATCACCTCGATCGCGCCGCAAGCCTGCCGTACCAGGTCTTTGATCAATGGTGCGCCGTCCAAGACCGAGCGTTGCCTGCCCGAGGTCAGCACTCGTGTGAAGCCGAACGAGATCGCCTGGTCCAGTGCCCGTTGCGAAGAAGCACTGACATCGATCGCCCGGTGGAGTGTGACGTCCAGGTGTTCGGCCGCGTCCACGAACGCCGCGCACGCCGGGTCCAGCGCACCGGACGAATCCAGCGCACCGACCACAACTCCCTTGGCGCCCGCCGCGCGAGCCGCACGAATATCGCGCACCATCACCGAGATCTCCTCGGGGGAGTACCGAAAGTCCCCTGCCCTCGGCCGAATAAGAACGTGCACTTCAGTTTTCGCCGTCAGCGCCACCGCGTGTTCGATCAGCCCCACACTCGGAGTCAACCCACCGTCGGACAGCCCACCGCACACCTCGACCCGGTCCGCCCCGGCCGCCTCCGCGATCCGCACCCCAGCAACCGATCGGCCGTAAGGTCGCCCGGGACCGACCGATTCAGGACAATGGATTGTGTCGCCACTGCTGTTCTCCCGTCATCGGACGTGAACCAGCCTCTCGCGGTCGAGGATCAGTCCGGCTCTTCGCATGAATCGGAGGTTCATCACATGAAGATCGGTCAGGGTGTGCTGGTGCTCGCCGCGGCGTTGCTTGCGGCCGGATGTGTTGGGAGCGACGAGGATACGAATCCCGCGGTCGCATCGTCGGCTCAACCCGCGGTCCTGATGAGCTCGAGCGCGGGGCCCGGCGCCCCGGTACCCGAGCCACTGCGATTCACCGCGAGAACTGTCGACGGTGCCGAGTTCTTCGGCGCGAGTTTGGTGGGAAAGCCGGTCGTGCTGTGGTTCTGGGCGCCGGGTTGCCAAACCTGCCGAACCGAGGCCCCTCGTGTCGCCGAGACCGCTCGCGCTCATCCAGACGTACAGTTCGTGGGTGTCGCCTCGGGCGACGAGGTACCCGCGATGCGTGCCTTCGCCGCCGACCACGCCCTACCCTTCATAAGCATCGCCGACACCAACGGATCTGTGTCGCAACGATTCCGCGTGACCGACCACCCCACCTTCGTCTTCGTCAGCAAATACACCGAAGTCGACACCGTTCCGAGAACGCTGAGCGAGCCCGAGCTGGCGGCACATATAGCGACCTTGTATTGAGCAGCGTCCGTAGCGGCTCGACGCCGTAGGAAGCCACGGCCGCCATCCGAGCCCGCGCGGGACTGCGCGCCGATAGGCGCGCACGTTCGGGACGTCCCGTCTCTTGACACCCATAGCTTTGCGAGGCAAAGTTTATTCATGAACTCTGCATCGCAAAGTTACCCGGATGCCGAGGGCGCACGTCAGCTCGTCGGCGATATCGAGAAATGGACCGCGCAAGGCTGGAAGTTGGCTTCGCCCGTGTGGTTTCCGCTGTTGTGTGTCGCCGTCGAAGTGCTGGCGTCGGTACCGGTCGTGAACATGCTCGACTCCGGCAATGGTGTGTCGCTGTATTACACGATCGTGTCCCCGCTGACGGCGATCGCCTGCGCGTGGTTCTTCGTCAGCCGACGGGTGCAGGCGCCGGAAAGCCGTGGCGGGCTGGCATTTCTGACCGGCATGGTGATGTTGGTTGCCACCCTCGGGGCGAGTTGGTTCTACCGAGGCGAATGGGGCGCGGTGATTCCGTGGCTGATAGTCGGCACGGGTTTGGGTATGTTCGCCGCGGCCTGGCGTTCGATGACAACGGCCGCGGTAGCGATTGTCTGCGTCGCGACGCCCGTCATCGTTGCCATCGCCGATGTGGAAGACGGCTATTCCGTGGTGGCCCTAGCCGTAGGTGTGACGGCCGCGTTGGCCGTCTTCGTCGAATTGGTTCGCGCAGATCCCGCGCGTGGTGCCTGATGACCGACGTGCACCCCGCCGTAGGGCTCGATGACACGGTGCATCAACGCAGTCGCCTCGGCATCCTCGCACTGCTGCGAACCGGTATTTCGATGGAGTTCGGTGCGCTACGAGACACCTTGCACCTCACCGACGGCAATCTCAACCGGCACCTGAAAGTGCTCGAAGACGCCGGGTTGATTGC
Source organism: Nocardia brasiliensis (assembly GCF_042691675.1). Lineage (GTDB taxonomy): Bacteria > Actinomycetota > Actinomycetes > Mycobacteriales > Mycobacteriaceae > Nocardia > Nocardia brasiliensis_D. Next base: position 4,734,080 of record NZ_CP170507.1, on the reverse strand, counting down.
CAGCACTCGCAACACCGGTCATGGCCGACCCAGAACGTGGCTGTCCATCACCGACGCCGGACGGGCGGCGTTGGATGCGGAAATCGCCGCGCTGCGCGCACTGATCGCTGCCACCGAGTGATGCACGCGGTCCTCGGTCGCGCACCGATGCGTCGGGCCGACCGACGGCCGTAGGCGGCGCTTCACCGGCGGCGGCGCCAGTTCCAGGAGCGGTTGGTGCCGACACCGGCCAAGTGCAAGGCGACGAACAGTAGTCCGAGGGTGACGAGCGTGCCTTCGGTGATGTTGTCACCGAGGCTGGCATTGATCAGATCGAACAGCAACGCGAGCCCGAACGCGACAGCGGCAGCTATGGCCATCATGATGAAACCTCCTGTAGTGCCGGAGAAGTACCCGCCGGAGACGTCCGCAACCGTCGGTGGTGCGATTACCCAGCCGACCGGTTCGTCCTGCTACCATCCGCATCAGGCAGGACCTACGAGAGGCTTTACAACCGCGCATGCGGTGACCCGGGCCCGGGTACTGCGTTCGGAGGAGTTCTTTCCTTGGACACGGCTTCGACCGTCTTCGACATTCCTACTATCGATGAAGTTCACACGCTTGCCCCGAGCGTCGACACGCTCCCGGGCCGCTGCGTCCCGTACTACCTGGCTGCCGGTGAAGGTGAACGGCACGAACTCGGCGGGCAGCTGATCACGATCATCGCCCGGCCCGAGGACACCGGTGGGCAGTTCGGCGCCGCATATGTGTACGGCGGCAAGGGAATCGAAACGCCTTTCCTGTCGCATGAGCAGGAGCACCGGTTCCTGTACGTCACCGACGGGCAGCTGCGGGTGTGGCTGCCGGGTGAAACACACGTCCTCATCCCTGGCGCTTCGGTCACCGTTCCGCCCGGCGTGCCGTACGCGTATCGCATGCTCGCGCACCGCACCCGGTTCCTGAGTTGGCTCACCGTGGGCGACGGGCACCGGTGGGCGCAAGCCACCGGTCGCGAGACCGCGTCGCACGTCTTCGAGGTCACCGCGGACCGGCCGGTATCCGCTGGACAGCAAACGGAACTCGCCGCCCAATTCGGCGTACGATTCCACGATCTGGCGAAGCATCACCTGCCGCCGGTGACCGGAACGTCGCTGCCGGACGGCCGATCGCCTTATGTCCTCGAGGTGGGCGAAGGCGACCGGTGGGCGAGCATGGGCCAGCTCAACACCTATCTGGCGCGGTCCGCCAACACCGGTGGAACCTACTTCGTGATGCACACCATCGGCGGCAAGAGCCCCTACATCCCGCGGCATTTCCACCGCGAGCACACGGAGAACTTCATCTGTCTGGAGGGTCGAATCCTGGTGCACGCCAACGGTACAGAGCTGCTGCTCACCAAAGGTGATTTCCTACATGTCCCCGCGGGCACCGTGCACAGCTTCGCGTTCGACAGCCACAACACCCAGATGCTCGGCCTGCTGACCACCGGTGTGTTCGAGAAGTTCTTCGAGTACATGAACACACCGACCGAGGCGCATGTGCACAGCGAGGACGGGGATATGCATTTCCCGGCAGCGGGTTACGCGCGAGCGCGGGCGGAGTTGGACCTCGAGGTCGTCGGCCCACCTCCGGTCCGCAGCCGGTGAGGCGGAGGCCACGCGTCACCGGTCGGCGCCGAAGGCCGCGTCGAACGGGGCCGACGGTGGGGTGATGGCGTTGAGGCGGCGGACGAAGGAGAGCGCTTCGGGTGCCCCGGCGAGGCGGTCCATGCCCGCGTCTTCCCATTCGATCGAGATGGGTCCGGCGTAGCCGATGGCATTGAGGGCCCGGAAACAGTCCTCCCACGGCACATCACCGCGCCCGGTGGAGACGAAATCCCAGCCGCGGCGCAGATCGGCCCACGGCAGATGGGACGAGAGCCGTCCGCGTCTGCCGTCGCCGCAGCGCACCTTGGTGTCCTTGCAATCGACGTGATAGATCCGGTCCGCGAAGTCCAGAATGAATGCAACCGGATCCAGGTCCTGCCAAATGAAATGGGAAGGGTCCCAGTTCAATCCGAAGGCGGGCCGGTGGTCGACGGCAGCCAGGGCACGCACGGTGGTCCAGTAGTCGTAGGCGATTTCGCTGGGATGCACTTCATGCGCGAAACGCACCCCTTCGGCATCGAACACATCGAGGATCGGATTCCACCGCTCCGCGAAATCTCGGTAACCGCGTTCGATCGCCTCCTGCGGCACCGGCGGGAACATCGCCACGGTGTGCCAGATGCTCGATCCGGTGAACCCGACGACGGTGCGCACGCCGAGCTGCGCGGCCGCCCGCGCCGTATCGGCCATTTCGGCCGCGGCCCGCCGACGCACGCCCTCCGGCTCGCCGTCGCCCCAAATGCGCTGCGGCACAATGGCTCGGTGCCGTTCATCGATCGGATGATCGCAAACAGCTTGGCCGACCAGGTGGTTGGACAGTGCGAAGACCTGAAGTCCGTAACGCTCGAGAGTCTTCCGTTTGAGCGGCGTGTAACCGGGGTCCGCCAGTGCCTTGTGCACCTCGAAATGATCGCCGGAACAGGCGATTTCGAGCCCGTCATAGCCCCAGTCGGCCGCCAGCCGGCACACCTCCTCGAAAGGCAGATCGGCCCACTGGCCGGTGAACAGCGTGATCGGTCTCATGGTCGTTCTCCTCCGATGGCGGTCCAGCGCCCGGCGGCGGCCGCGCTTTCCTCGACCGCCGCCAGCACTCGCTGCACCGCGAGCCCGTCGGCAAAGCTGGGGCTCGGGTCCTTGCCCGCCGCGATCGCGATGACCAGATCGGCGACTTCGTTGGTGAAGGTGTGGTCGTAGCCGAGGCCGTGCCCGGCGGGCCACCAGGCGCCCGAGTAGGGGTGCTGCGGCTCGGTCACCAGGATGCGGCGGAAACCGGCGGTCTCCGGTTCCTCGGTGTGGTCGTGGAACCACAATTCGTTCATCGCCTCCAGATCGAAGGCCAGACTGCCGTGGGTGCCGTTGAGCTCGAGGCGAAGTGCGTTCTTGCGTCCGGCGGCGACCCGGGTCGCCTCGAACGAGGCCAGTCCGCCACCGGAGAGCCGACCGAGGAACAGCGCGGCGTCGTCCACCGTGACCCGGCCACGGCCCGGCCCGTCCGAGCGGGGGCGTTCGGTGACGAATGTGTCCAGCAGCGCCGACACCCCGGTCAGCGCCTCCCCGGTGACGAACTGGGTGGCGTCGATGATGTGCGCGCCGATGTCGCCGAGCGCTCCCGACCCGGCGCGCCGCCGATCGAGCCGCCAGGTGAGCGGCGCTTCCGGATCGGCGAGCCAGTCCTGCAGGTACAGCGCCCGCACGTGCCGGATGGTGCCGATCCGGCCCTGCGCCGCCAGATTTCGCGCCAAGGCCAGCGCGGGCACCCGCCGGTAGCTGAATCCCACCATCGACCGCACCCCGCGCAGTGCTGCCTGCTCGGCCGCGGCGGCCATCGACTCCGCCTCGGCGATGCTGTTGGCCATCGGCTTCTCACACAGCACGTGCTTGCCCGCACGCAAGGCGGCGATGGCGATTTCGGCGTGACTGTCGCCGGGTGTGCAGATATCGACGAGATCGACATCGTCGCGGTCGAGCAACTCCTTCCAATCGCCGACGGCGCTCGCCCAGCCGAGCCGGGTGGCGGCGGTGGCCGCCCGGCCGACGTCCCGGCCCGCGAGGACGACCGGTACCGGCCGCCACGGCAGGTCGAAGAACGCGTCCACACTGCGCCAGGCATGCGAATGGGCGCGGCCCATGAAGGCGTGGCCGACCATCCCGATGCCGAGTGTGGGTCGGTGTGTCGAGGTCATCTGGCTCCGATCGGTCAGTAGCCGTTCGCTAGATACTGTTCGGCGTTGTCCTTGGTGACGACCGCGGAGAAGGTCGTAATCTTCGCGGGCACATCGTGTTCGGCGAGATCGCCGAGTGCTCTGCGCTGCCCGAGCAGCCTTGCCAGCGCGACCGCCGAGGAGGCCATGGCGGGGCTGTAGAGCACGGTGGCCTGCAAGGGCGAATTGCCTGCCTGTATCTTTTTCATGGCCTGGGCCGAACCGCCGCCGCCGACCATGACGAACTCGCCGGATCGGTTGGCCTGTTCGATCGCGGCCAGCACGCCGATGCCCTGGTCGTCGTCGTGGTTCCACATCGCGTCGATCTTCTTCGTCGCCTGCAGCATCTGACTGGCCACCTGCTGGCCGCCTGCCGCCGTGAAATCGGTGGATTGCCGTGCGGCGATGCGGAATCCGGCGGCGCCGAGGGCGTCCTGGAAACCCCGGCTGCGCTCCTGGGTGAGCTGGAGGCTGTCGATTCCGGCGACCTCGACGATCACCGGATCGCTGATGCCCGCGTCGCGCAGCTTGCGGACGATGAAGTTGCCAGCGTTGACCCCCATGCCGTAGTTGTCACCGCCGATCCAGGTGCGGTAGGCCAGCCCCGATGCGAAGACCCGATCCAGGTTGATCACCGGAATCCCGGCCGCCATGGCGTTTTTCGCGATCTCGGTGAGGGCGTTGCCGTCGAACGGCAGCACCACGAGGACGTCGGTCTTCTGGTTGATCATCGACTGCACCTGCTCGATCTGGCGGGCGACGTCGTTGGTGCCCTCGGTGACGTTGAGCGTGACATCGGCGAATTTCTCCGCCTGAGCCCGCGCGTTGCGGGTGATCGCGGCGGTCCAGCCATGGTCGGCGGCCGGTGCGGAAAACCCCACCCGCACTTGCTGTCCGGCGGCGGCATTGTCGCCGGTATTGCCCGCTACCTGAGTGCCTGCGGTGGTGTCGTTCGACGTGCAGGCGGCCGCGAGGACACCGGCGCCTGCCGCGAGACCGGACAGCAGGATGCCGCGACGGGGGAGAGAGACTGTGGTGCTCATGATTTTCCTTGGTGCGTGCGAGATCAGGTGAGGGTGGGGACCGCGCGGGCGCGGCCGAAGCGCTGGAACAGCAGGACGGTTACGATGATGGCGCCCTTGCCGATCGCTTGGATGGGTTGTTCGAGGTTGTTGAGAATGAACAGGTCCTCGATCACGGTGAACACGAGCACGCCGAGGATCGAGCCGGTGATGGTGCCGAATCCGCCACTGAGCAGCGTCCCGCCGATGACCACCGCGGCAATGGCGTCCAGTTCGTAGAGCTGGCCGTTGGTGCTGGTGCCGGTGGTGGTCTGCGCGGTGAGCATGATGGCGGCGATGCCGCAGCACAACCCGGACACCGCGTACAGCAGCAGGGTGTGGCGGCGGACGTCGATGCCCGCCAGCCGCGCCGCCTCCGGATTGCCACCCACCGCTGCCGTGCGGCGGCCGAACGTGGTGCGCTCCAACACGATCCAGCCGACCGCGACGACCACCACGAACAGATAGACCAGCAGCGGGATGCCGAGTACGCGGTCCTGGGCGAGAGCGAGCAGATCGGTGGTGACGAGCTGTGATTGCCGCCCCGAGATCTGCTCGGCCAGCCCACGCGCGGCCACCATCATGGCCAGCGTGACGATGAACGGCACCAATCGGCCGTAGGCGATGAGCGCCCCGTTCAGTAGTCCGCAGCCCAGACCGACGAGCAGCGCGCTGAGCACCATCCCGGCCACGCCGTAGGACTGGGTGGCGGTGGTGGTGCACCAGACCGACGCCAAGGCGATGATCGCGCCGACGGAGAGGTCGATGCCGCCGCCGATGATCACGAACGTCATGCCGACGGTCACCACACCGATTACCGACGCCAAGGTCAGGATGGTGATCATGTTGCTGGTGCTGAGGAAGTCTTCGCCCTTGGTCACGGCGCCGACGAGTAGCAACGCCAGGAGCGCGACGATCAGCGTGACGTGTTTGCGTAATTCGCCGCGTCCGACCGCCTTACGGCGCGCGACCGGAGGTGGATCACCACCCGCTGCCGGTATTTTCGCCTCGGTGCCGACTGCGGGCGTTGTGCTGTCGGTTCGCTCGCTCACAGCGCACTCCCTTCCATGATCATGGCGATGATGTCCTGTTCGGTGAGCTCGGCCGCGGCGGCCGCGTGGATGATCTCGCCGTCGCGCAGGACGAGCACCCGGTCGGCCAGTCCGAGCAGTTCCGGCAGGTCGCTGGAGACCATCAGCACCGCGACACCGCGCTCGGCGAGCCCGCGAACCTGCGCGTAGACGTCGGCGCGCGCGCCGACATCGACCCCGCGGGTCGGTTCGTCGAGTAAGAGCACCCGGCAGTCGTCCAGCAGCCAGCGGGCCAGGACGGTCTTCTGCTGATTGCCGCCGGACAGTCCGCGCACCGGGTAGTCGGGATCGGCCGGTCGGATGCCGACGCGGGCGAGCAGGTCGCCCGTGTCGGCGCGTTGCCTGCGACGATCGAACCAGCCGAACCGGGAGTAGCGCGGTAGGGAGGCGGCAGAGATGTTGCGCCCCACCGATTCCAGCAGGAACAACCCCTGCGATTTGCGCTCCTCGGGTGCCAAGCCCAGTCCGGCGGCCACGGCCGCGGTGGTGTTGCCCGGTCGGACACGGCGACCGTCGACCAGGATCTGGCCCGCCGACGGTCGGCGCGCACCGTAGATCGTTTCCAGGACCTCCGAACGGCCCGCGCCGACCAGCCCGGCGAGGCCGACGATTTCCCCGGCGTGCACCGTGAACGAAATGTCTCGGAACCGGCCGGGCAGGCCGAGTCCGGTCACCCGCAGCACCTCGGTGTCGTCCTGGGCGCGCGACTGCTGTGCGAGCGCATCTTTGGCGCCATTGCCGCCGGTCATCAGTGAGACGACGTGGTCCGTGCTGGTGGTCCGGGCGGGCAACCCGGCGGCGACGGTGCGACCGTCCTTCAGGACGGTGAGTCGGTCGCCGATGGTGCGAATCTCGTCGAGCCGGTGCGAGATGTACACGACCGCAACACCGTCCGCGCGCAGCTGGTCGATGATGCGGAACAGATTGGCCACCTCGTCGTTGCCGAGCGCGGCCGAGGGCTCGTCCATCACGATGAGCCGCGCGTCGTAGGACAGCGCTCGCGCCATGCTCACCACCTGCTTGGCGGCCGCGGGCAAGGTGCCGACGAGCGTGTCGGGGCGCAACTCGCGGTGGCCGAGCCGATCGAGCAAGGCGGTCGCGGCGCGGGCGGTCGACGCGCGGCGGGTGAACCCGGCGCGAGCCTGTTCGTGGCCGAGGAAGATGTTCTCGGCGATGTCGAGTCCATCGCACAGATCCAATTCCTGGTAGATCGTGGCGATGCCGAGCCTGGTGGCCGCGGCGGGGCCGGACAGCCGCACCGGTTCGCCCAGCCAGCGCAGCTCGCCCGAATCCGGGTGGTGCGCCCCGGCCAGTACCTTGATCATGGTGGACTTGCCCGCGCCGTTCTGGCCGAGCAGACAGTGCACCTCCCCGGCGCGCACCTCGAGGTCGACATGGTCGAGGGCGCGCACACCGGGGAAGTCCTTGACGATGCCGCGCATGGTCAGCACGGTGTTCATGGCAGGCCTCCTTGCCGTGGCGTCAGGCGACGCTGAAGACGTGGTCGCTGATCAGGCGCGCCGCGCCGATCACCCCGCCGAGCTCGGCCAGCTCGGAGAGCACGATCGGCAGATTGCCGGTGGCCAACGGCAGTGACCGGCGGTAGACCACGCTGCGGATCTCCGCGAGCAGGGGGTGCCCGAAGCCGGTGAGGCCGCCCGCGATCACCACCAGGCCGGGATTGAAGAAGCTGACCAACCCGGCCAGAGCGGTGCCGAGATGGGTGCCCGCCTCGCGAATCATGGTGACTGCCACCGGATCTCCCGCCGCGGCGGCATCGGCGAGGTCGGTGGCCGTGAGGGTGCCCACGGTGGCCAGGCGATCGGCGAGAAACGGCGACCGTCCGGCGCGCGCCGTGGCCTCCCTGGCCAGTGCCGCGCCGCCGGCGTATGCCTCCAGGCAGCCGCTGTTGCCGCAGGCGCAGATCGGTCCGTCGTCGGTGAGCCGGAGATGGCCGATGTCGCCCGCGCTGCCGGACGCGCCGCGATAGATGCCGCCGTCGACGACGATGCCGCAACCGATGCCGGTGCCCGCCTTGACGAGTAGGAAATCGGCCACCGCGTGCGCCGAGCCCGCGTGCATCTCACCGAGCGCCAAAATGTTGACGTCGTTGTCGACGAGTACCGGGCAACCGAGTTCCTGCGCGATGACCTCGCGCACCGGGAATCGGTGCCAGCCCGGCATGATCGGCGGTGCGACCGGCATGCCCTCGCGGAAGCTCACCGGTCCCGGCACACCGACCCCCGCACCGTGCAGCCGACCGGCCATGTGCTGGTCGGTGCGTAGTTTGCCGAGCAGATCCAGTGCTCGTTCCAGCACCGCGGCGGGACCCTGCCGGATATCGCACGGCTCGGAAAGCTGTCCCAGCACGCGCAATTCACCGTCGGTCACCGCGACATCGATGGATGTGGCGCCGATGTCGATGGCGGCGAAACGCAGGCCGGAGGCCAGCATGGCGATGGCCGACCGGCGACCGCCGCTCGATGCCGCCAGGCCACCGGCTTCGACCAGCCCGAGCGTGGCGAGCCGATCGAGCTCCGCGGCGAGTTTGGACCGGGACAGCTCCATCGGCTGAGCCAGTTCCGACCGCGACTGCGGGCCTCGATCGCGCAGCAGCCGCAAAAGCCGTGCCTGGTGGGCATTTTCAGGTCGGGCCGCGATCCGCATCAGCTGCTTCTTTCTATCCGCTGAGCGAATTCAACCGCACTTTGTCGAGCTTTGTCTGCGCTTTCGACAGATTGAGCCCAAGTTTGTTCTGTGGCAGGACAAAGTAGCCGAGGCGCGCCGGAAGTGTCTGTTGGACAAGATCGATGGCTTGCGTGAAGTACCGGCGCCGGGGAGCATGGCCCTGGAGGAATGTCATGGAACCAGGCCGCGACGGTACGTCCGCCCGGATCCCGGGACCGCGTGGCGAGGGGGATGGCCTCGCCGACATCGTGGCCGCGGGCGGGCTGCACAACTACCAGCTGAAGCTGCACGCCGAGTACGGCCCCGTGGTCCGTTTCCGGTTGCCCGGGGCGGAGGCGGCGGTGTCGATTGCCGACCCGGTACTGCTGGAGGCTACCGCGAAGATCGATAAGCGGCCGGAAAAGCTGTTCGAGTTCCTTGCGCCACTTCAAGAGTCGGACAATCTCCAGACCATCTCCGCCGAGGAGCACACGCCGTGGCGCCGGGTGCTGCTATCGGTCCTGGCCGCGCGTCCCTCGCACGAGGCGCATTTCGGGCAGTTCGTGACGCTGGCTGTCGAACTGGCCGATCGGTGGGCCGAATCGGCTTCGGATGGCCCGATTGCCTTGCAGCAGCAGCTCAGTCAGCTGTCGCTGCGCATGATTTGCGACTATGCGCTCGGCAGCGGTCTGGATTCGCCGGAACAGGCCGGACGGATCGTGTCGGCGTTCGAGGATGTGCTGACCAAACAACTGGCTCGGCTGTATCAGGTCGATCTGCCGGGCACCGACCAGGAACGCGGCGTCCGCGCGCAGCGAGCACTGACTTATCTGCGGGGGATCGTGGACGGTGTGCTCGCCGCGCATCAGGACGGCGGCTCACCGACCGACGGCAGCGACCTGATCGCCGCCCTGGCCGCCGCGGGTCAGTCACCGGCGCGGATCCGCGACACCGTGCTGATGACCCTGCTGGCCGCCCACCACACCACCGGCGTCGCCATCTCCTGGACCCTGTACTTGCTGGCGCAACACCCGGACGCGGCCGATCGCGTCGTCGAAGAACTCGCGCGCGTCGTGGGGGACCGGCCCGCGCCCGACTACGCGGATCTGAAACACCTGACGTATCTGAAGATGGTGCTCGAGGAATCGATGCGGCTGTACCCGCCCGGACCCTACGGCGCCCGCGAAGCCACCGAAGACCTTCGCGTGGGCGAATATACGATCTCCGCCGGTACCACGATCTTCTACCCGATCTGGGCCGTCCACCTGAACCCCGAATACTGGCCGAGCCCAAAGGCCTTCCGGCCTGAACGGTTCGCCGCGCAGGAATCCGCCACCCGTCCCCGACTCGCCTACATCCCCTTCGGCCTCGGCCCACGCAGCTGCGAAGGCGCCGCCCTGGCCATGATCGAAGCCGAACTCGTCCTGGCGGTCCTGCTGAAGCGATTCCGTTTCGAGCTCGCCCCGGACCATCCGGTGATCCCGATCGAGCGCTTCGTACTCTGGGCGGCCGACGACATCCACATGAATCTCACCCCCCGCGAGCCCGTCCCGTCCTGACGTACCGCGGCGTCGTGGCAACGATCCGGCAGGACGACGGATTGCGGCCGCGAAAACCACCGCACCGCATGCGGATACGGGAACTTCACTATGCCGAAAGTCATCGAAGGCGGCGCGGCGCGGCTAACGTAGGATGAATGCTGCCTTGGTCTGCCGAACTTGCCGGACGCCTCGATGAGCACATCTTCGAGAGTGCGTTATTACGCGACAACCCGTTGCAGGACCCGCATCAACGCCCGTTGTGGGTGTATGTGCCGCCCGGTTACGCGGAGGAGGGCGACCAGCGGTACCCGTCGATCTACGTTATCCAGGGCTACTCCGGTCACGTCGAGATGTGGCGGAATCGGATGCCGTTCCGCCGCCCGTTTCCCGAAACCGCCGACGCGGTCTTCGCGGCGGGTGAGGCTCCGCCCGCGATCGTCGTATACGTCGACGCGTGGACCGCCTACGGCGGCAGCCAATTCGTCGACTCGCGCGGCACCGGCCCGTACCACTCCTACCTCTGCGATGAGATAGTCCCCTGGGTGGACGCGCACTATCGCACGGCCGCCGACCGTGATCATCGCGCCATCATGGGCAAGAGCAGCGGCGGATTCGGTGCGATGATCACGCCGATGCTGCGTCCAGACCTGTTCGGCGCCTTGGCAACCCATGCCGGTGATGCCCTCTACGAGTACTGCTACATTCCCGAATTCCCGGATGCCGTGCGCCGTCTCCGCGCGTACGACGGAGATATTCACCGTTGGTGGGCCGACTTTCAGCAGCGGGTGTCCTTCACCAAGCCCGAAGACGAGGATCTTCTCGTGGTGTACGGAGTCGCGGCCTGCTTCTCACCGGGCGAGGACGGCCGCCCGGAGCTTCCGTTCGATCCCCGCACCGGCGTGCTGAAACCTGATGTCTGGCAACGCTGGCTCGATTGGGACCCGGTCCGCATGGTGCCCGCCCACGCCGAAGCCATGCGGTCGATGCGGGCGATCTGGATCGACGGCGGCACCAGGGACGAATGGTATCTCGACATCGGCGCCGAAGCCTTCCATCAGGCACTTCTCGATAACGGCGTGCAACAGGATGTCATCAATTTCGAGCTGTTCGACGCCAAACACGGCGGCATCGACTATCGCTACCCCATGTCGCTGGCGTGGTTGGCGAAGAACCTCTCGGGAGCCGCCGACCGCTAGAAGAGGTGGGCGGACAGCGACGAACTTCCCGTCCCGTAGCCCATGCTCACCAGCCAGTTACGGAAGGCGATGACTGCTCCGCCGACCGGCCCCGGGTCGGAGCACGAACCGCCGACCGACGAGAAGGTGCACCCGTCATTCGCCACCGGTGCCGAACTGACCGCACCGGCGCCGAACTGACCGCTATCGGCCGAGGCCGTGGCCGCCGTACCGGACAACACACCCGCTACTACCGTCCCGGCCAACACCGCACCGCTGATCCCACGTTTCCACTGCACACTGCTCGTCGATGTACTCACGGGTACGAAGCTACCTCACCTTCTCCGCGGGCCAGCGTCGAGTTGCGCTGTGGCACCGTCGGGTTCGGCGACGTCTCGGTGTGGGGACATCGCGAGCACGTCGGATGGTTGTACCGATGTTCCCGGCGACTTATACTATCGGTTGATAGGGCTATCGGTCGCTAGCTAAGGAGGGTGGGCATGGCCATTCAGCGGCTCGACAACATCGGGGTCGCGGTGCGGGATGTGGAGCGGGTCGCGCGGTTCTTCGCGGATCAAGTGGGCCTACCGACGGAGCTGGACCTGGCGGGCGAGCCGCCCTCGGCTCAGGTGTCCGTAGGCGAGCAGTACCTGTATCTGTTCCGGACGACCGACACCGCGGGGCCGACGAAGCGGCTGCCCGATCTGGTCGGCAATCCGCAGGGATTGGATCACGTGAGTTTCACAGTCGACGACGTCGACCGCACCTACGCCGAACTCGTCGAACGAGGCGTCGCCTTCGACGCCGAACCGGCGACCGAGCAGGCCTGGAACATTCGCCTCGCCGGTTTCGCCGACCCGGAAGGCAACCGGTACTACCTGGTCCAGTCCCTATCGGCGGCATGACCGAGCTGCCGGAAGTAGCCGGACCGCGGGGTCGGCGTGGGCCGGTGAGCGGCTTGCCGCCACGGTACCGGCGGCTGATCGAGATCTCCACCGATCTGTTCAGCCGATATGGCTACGGCGCCACCACGATCCGGCAGATCGCCGACGAGATGGGGATCAAGAGCGCGAGCCTGTATTCGCACGTCGGCAGCAAGGCCGACATCCTGCGCGTCATCATTCTCGACGTCGCCCGTGAATTCACCGAGGGCGCAACGCACTGCGTCGACACCATCGCCGACCCCGAGCAGCGACTGCGCGAGCTCTGCCGGTCGCATATGCGGGTGATGGAGCGCCGCGCGGCTGCCGTGGTGGTGTACTTCCATCACTGGCGCAAGCTCAATCCGGAGTACCAAGCCGAAATCATCGACCTGCGCGGGGAATACGAGGCGATGTTCCGGTCCGCGGTCGCCGAAAGCGTGCGACAGGGAATCTATCGGCCGGTCGACGAGGCCCATGCGGTCCGGGTCCTGCTCGGCGCGTTGAACTGGACCTACGAGTGGCGCTCCCCGTCCCGCGGCATGGATGCCGACGCGACGGCGGACAGCATCCTCGATCTCATCACTTCCGGCTTGAAGGGATGACAACATGCCGGCGGCGCAGTATCTGATCGATCTGGCAATGCATTTCGAATGCAGGCCGAATCCATTTCCGAACGGCACGGGTGGCGGTACCGCGGTGTTGTGTCCCGGTTGCCGGGTGCTCGCACCGGTCTACGACGTCGGACATTTCGTGCGGTACACCTGGGGGACTGTCGCCGCTTACGACACCATCGACCGGATCGTCACCGTCTATTACGACGCGCCGGAGCCGACCAGTGATGGTTTCGGCACCAGCGGTGTCCTGGCTTATCCGGTCTCGCTCAGTACGTCTCTCCGGAATTCCGGGGAGTAGCAAGGGAAGCTCAACGGCGAGCTCCGACGGAACGAGCCACATCGGAAAGCGAAGATCAGCACCCTCGTGGGGGAGTGTTGGGAGGGGCCGGAAATATGCAGCAAACCGCCTACGACCCGGAAGAAATCGAGTGCGTCATCAGCAGCCTGCAACGCGCCATCGAATCACAACAGCAGGCAATTGACGCGTTGCAGCGCTTGTGGACTCGACCTCGGGTCGAGTGCGAGCCGGTACCGCTGTCGGCAACGCCCACCCAATCCGACGTATTCACCTTTACCCGAAGGCAGGCGCAGGTGCTCGACCTGCTGGCCGACGGTGCGACGAATCGGCGGATCGGCAAGGTGCTCGGAATCAAGGAGCAAACGGTGAAAGCGCATGTGCACGCGGTGCTTTCGAAGCTCGGCGCGTCGCATCGCGCCGAGGCCGTGTCGATCGCATACAAGTGGGGACTGTTGCGCGCCGAGACCGCCTGAGGCGCGCGCAAAGAAAGTATCCACCTCGGTCACGGCAGGGTGACGAGGTGGATATTTCGCTGAAATCATACCGGTGGCAAGCCCGTTGGTATTAATACCACGAGCCATTCGGTGCAGTGACATTCGAGATCCAGGCGGTTACCGTGTAATGCGAAGGCATTTCTCGTCGTATCGGATAAGGAAACCGATGTCGCCCGAAATAGCACCGCTGGACGGAAAACTCGCCCTCGTCACCGGTGGCGCCCGTGGCACCGGCCGCGCCATTGTCGAAGAAATCGCGCGATTGGGCGCGCGCGTCATCGTCAACTACTGCCATTCCGAGGAAGACGCCGAGCGTACCCGTGCCGAGCTCGGCGGCGCGGTGGTGGCGACGGTTCGGGCCTCGGTGGCCCGCGAAGATTCGGTCGCCCGTCTCTTCCGCAGCATCGAAGAACGCTGGGGAACATTGGATATTCTCGTCAACAATGCGGCCTCAGGTGCGTTCGGCGCACTGGGCGAGCTGTCCGGTAAGGATTGGGCGCGGGCGATCGATACGAATCTGCTCGGCACGCTGCGCTGCTCGCAGCACGCGGCGGCGCTGATGCGCGACCGCGGCGGCGTGATCTGCAATGTTTCCTCGACCGGCTCGACCTATCCGGTCCCCGGTTACGCGGCGGTGGGTGTCACCAAGGCGGCGGTGGAATCGCTGACCCGCTATTTGTCCTATGAATACCGGGACGACAACATTAGGGTGAACTGTGCGTCGGCGGGGCCGCTGGAGAGCAGGCCATTGCGTCAGCTATTGCCGGATCCCGTTGCGGCACAGCGCGTCGCCGAGCAGACCCCCGCGCGGCGGCTGGGCGTGCCCGCCGAACTCGCCGCCGTGGTCGGGTTCCTGGTATCCCCGGCAGCGGGCTGGATGTGGGGACAGACCGTGATCGCGGACGGCGGCCTGTCACTGACCTCCTGGCCGAGCGCGGCTGTCGCCGAGTACGCGGTGCGGTCATGACGTCGGCGGCGCGCGACCGGGTCGCGCTGGTTACCGGCGCGTCCGGGCTGCTGGGCGGCCGCGTCGCCGATCGCCTGCTGGCCATGGGGATTCCGACGGCACTGCACTACTCGACGAACCCGCAGCGCCCGCACGAGGTGACCGCGCAGAACGCGGGGCTGGCCATGCCGGTAAAAGCCGACTTGGCCGACAGCGCGGCGGTGGAGACGATGGTCGCCGATGTCCGCGAGCGGTTCGGACCGATCACCGACCTCGTGCACTGTGCGGCGGTCACCGACGACGGACTACTCATCGAGCAGGACGAACAGCGCTGGCGGTCGGTCATCGAGGTCAATTTGCTCGGCACCTATCGGCTGGTGCGCGGCATTGTTCCGATGATGATGCGCAAGCGGGCCGGGCGCGTCGTGGTCGTCTCGTCACCGTCGGCGCTGCACGGAATTGCGGGCCAGTCCTCTTACGCGGCCTCGAAAGCCGGTGTGCTCGGCCTCATCCGAGCCCTGGCGGTCGAGTATGCCGCGCGCAATATCACTATCAACGCGGTCTGCCCCGGATTCATGGACAGCGCGCTGACCTCGGCGACACCGGAACCGGCCAGGGAGCGGATTCTGGCGAGGACTCCGCTCGGTAAGGAGCCCGTCGACCCGGATCACGTGGTGGACGGAATCTTTTTCCTGCTCGCGAACCCCATGGTGACCGGTCAGAATCTGGTCATCGACGGCGGATACACGATCTCGTAACCCGGTGGACCTGGAGGATCACCATGACCGGATTTGCGCTGGCCTTCCCCGGACAGGGCGTCAAACCCGCGGATCTGCGACGAGACTTGGCGGATCTACGGTCGGAGCCCTTGATCTCCGTGGTGCTCGAAAGCCTGCATCGGACCGACGTCGCCGACCTCGATCTCACCGACACCCGGGTCGTGCAGCCCACGATGCTGGCGCTGGGGCTCATCCGGGCCAGGGCGATCGCGCCGTCGCTCGCGAACGTGCCACTGGTGGCCGGGCACAGTTTCGGCGAAATCACCGCACTGGCCTTCGCGGGTGCGGTGTCGGAGGATGACGCGATTCGGCTTGCCCGCACGCGCGGCGAGCTGTGCCAGCGAACGAGCGCGGAACGGCCGGGTGCGATGGTTGCCGTGATGGGGCTGGACGCGACCGAGGTCGAATGGATGCGGCGCCGGATCTCGTTCACCCGGCCGACCGCACACCTGGAGGTCGCGGCGATCAATGGACCGAAACAGATTGTGTTGTCCGGTGATCCGGACGCGGTGCGCCAAGTGGCCGAGGACGCGGCGGCGGTCGACGCCGAGGCGCAGGTCCTCCCGATCGGTGGCGCGTTCCACTGTCAGCACATGGCCGGTGCGCTGCCGGAATGGACCGCAGCCCTGGACGCGATCGAGATTCGGCCGCCGAACTGCACGTTCGTCTCCTCGACCGAGGCGCGGCCGTTGACCACCGCGCGGGGTGTCCGGCGCGCCCTCGCCAGGGCACTGGTGCTGCCGGTGCGGTGGGTCGAAACCCTGTCGGTGGCGCGCGAACTCGGTGTGCGCCGGATGGTCGACGCCGGACCGGGGCAGGTGCTGCACAAACTCGGTAAGCGCTTGGGAGGACTGGATTTCGTCGAATACCACACAGTGATCGAGCAGACCGCGACGAGCAAGGGAGCATGATCATGCATGACATCACCAGGGAGATCTTGGACATGCCGCTGCGGGTGCGGTATCACGAATGCGACCCGCAGGGCGTGGTGTTCAACGCGCATTATCTGGCCTATGCCGACATGGCCTGCCTGGAGTCGATGAAGCGGCTGTTCGGCTCCTACGACCAGGTGGCCGAGCAGGGTGTCGAGCTCGTTCTCGCCGAATCGCAGGTGCGATACCTGCAGCCGTGCCGGTTCGACGAAGAACTCACCGTGACCGTAGGTGTGGGCAAGGTCGGCCGGACCTCGCTGACCTTGATCTATCTGATGCGCCGCGCCGAGGCGACCGTGACGGTGGTGTCGAACCGGTACGTGTGGGTCGACGCCAACGATTTCCGGCCGGTGCCGCCGCCGACGAGTGTGCGCAAGGCCTTCACCGGCGACGAGATGCTCACTCCCGCAAGCGGAACCAGCACCGTTTGAGTGCGGGCCCGGCGGCGGTGTCGGCCGCGATACAGAAGGTTCGCGCGTCCCCGGTGCGCTGCACCCGATACGACACATCCGTGGGTAACACCACGGGGTGGCCGAACCGAGTGCGGATCTCCGCTAGCTGCTGATAAGGGCAGACACCGAGTTCGCGTGCCACCGACAACCCTGCCGCGAGGACGTGCAGCCCGTGCGCGATCGGGCCGGGGAAGCCCGCGTCCTCGGCGGCCGTGGCGTGCCGGTGGATCGGGTTGGCATCACGGGAGACCCGGGCGTACTCCCGAGCGGTGGCCAGATCGAAATGCCGCCGTCGCAGGCCGATGGTGTCGGTGCCCGCCACCGCGCGATGCGCTCGCCACGGCGGTAACTCGGCGGGCTCATCCGGTTGCCCGTCGATCAGCAGCGCCACATCGAACTGGGCAACCCGCGCACCGGTCGGCTCGGTGAATGACACTCGCAACGTATAGACGGCGTCCTCGCCAAGGCTGTGCACCGCGTGCACAGCACACCGGCCGATGAGTTGTTCCGTGGGGCGCACTGCCCGTGCGAAGAGCGCCGACTGTGCCAGGTGGATCACCGGACGCTGTCGGTGCGCGGTGCGGATCTCGGTCACCCTGGGCTCCCAGAGCGGCGCCGCGGCGCGCACCAGGGCCAGCGGGTGAGCCCGGCCGGACGGGTCGGCGCTGTCGACCAATTGGGTATAGCGGTGGATGTCGTCGGCGTCGAGCGTGCAGTGCGTGTTCGTCACGAGACCGAAAGGCGTTGCACATCAACGTCTGTCGTGCCGGTGCAGGCCCAGTCGGCGAGCACTCGGCCGAGGATCGGGACGAACTTGAATCCCCAGCCCGCGGCGAAGGTGGCAATTCGCGCGGTGCCCGCTCCGGGGGCGGTCACCGGTCCGAAATAGAACTGTCGCGCGGGATCTCGGGGCAGCACGGCCAAACAGGTTGTGGCGGAAACGGCACGGGCTTCGAGCATGGGCATATGAGTGCGCACCCAGTCGTGGACGCGGTCGACGTCATACGCCTTGGGGCGCAGCGTCGGCACGGTCTCCGCGGCTATCTCGTCGATCTCGAACATCGGGGCCACCCGGCAGGCATTGTCGGTGGACCACGGCCGAGGCCCGAAACCGTAGAACAGATTCGTATCGCGCTCGGTGGGCTGCTGGAACGCGAACCAGAACGGCAGCTCCACCCGGCCGTCGCTGGGTACGAACGAGAGGTTGGCCATTTCGAAGACGCGGTAGTCCATGTCGACACCGAACGGCCGGAGCAGCCGCGCGGTCGCCGGACCGGCCGCGACCACCAGCGACGAGGTGCGGTAGGTGCCCGAATCGGTGACGACGCGAACGGTGTCCGATTCCGGCTCGATCGACCGCACCGGCGCGTTGGGCGTGACATGGACTCCCGACCGGATCGAGAGCTCGTACAACGCCAGCAGAGTGGCCTTCACGTCGACGATGCCGCCGTCGGGTTGCAGGAAGCCGGCGTAGTCGGCGGGCAGGTCGCGGAAGCCGAAGCGGTCGCTGATTTCGCGTGCGGTCAACCACTCGTAGGGGATGTCGAGTTTGTCCATCACCCGTGCGGCGGAGGTGATCTGGCCTTCATTGGTGTCGACGTCGACGTCGCCGAACCACAGGCTGCCGACGCGATGCCGCAGCCTGCGTCCGGACTCGCTCTCCAGCCGGTCCCACTCGGCGGCGGTTTCCAAGGCCAGCCGTGACAGGTCTTCCTGCGAATACTGGACCCGCGAATGCCGTTCGGTACCAGCGGAACTGGCGTGGTCGTGAAACAGTGGTCCGGCCTCGAGCGCGAGCGTGGGCATGCCGCGTCGGCCCAGTTCCCGTGCGGCACTGAGCCCGACGGCACCGCCACCGACGACGATCGCGGCGTAGGTCTGGATTTCGGTCATGACAGTCGATGCTCCTTGCGGTTCACAAATGGACGGCGGCGCGGGGTCTCGTGATGAGCACGTCGGACAACGCGTTCACCAAGTGGTCGACCTGGCGGTCGGTCAGGCGCGGATGGCATGGCAGGTTGACCTGGGTGTGGAACCATTGCTGCTCGGTATTGGGGCAGTCGCCCGCTTGCGATCCGCGCATCCGCCATTCGGGGCGCAGGTGCAAGGGGAAATATCGCAACTGAACTTCGACGCCCGCGTGATCGAGCGCCTCGATGATCTCGTCGCGGTGCCGCCCCACCGATTTGTCGGCAAAGAAGGTGTAGAAGTGGTACGCGTGGCCGATATCGGGATTGTCGCTGCGCTGCACCGTGATTCCGCCCACGTCGGCGAGTACCTCGTCCAGTCGTGCGGCAATGGCGCGGCGGCGGGCCACCATGCGGTCGAGCTTGCGTAACTGAACCAGGCCGACGGCGGCGGCCACCTCGCTCATCGCGGCATTCGTGCCCGATCGGCGGATGCCGTGGCAGTCCATGGTGTAGGCGTCGCCGACATCGCGCATCCATGCCAGGCTGCGTGGCGGCGTGCTCAGCCGGTCGGTGCCGCGTTGCCGCGGGGCGAAGATCGCGTCGACCTCGTTGGAGCGTAAGCGATCCAGTCGTTGCCACCAGTCGTCGCGGTCGAAGGTGATCATCCCGCCTTCGCCGAGTGTGGTGATGTTCTTCGCCGAGTGGAAACTGAAGCAGCCGAGATCGGCAAGGCTGCCGGGGCGTTTGCCGAAATAGTCACCGCCGAGCGCATGTGCGGCGTCCTCGATGACGAGGATGTCGTTGCGGCGGGCGAGGTCTCGGATCCGCCGCATGTCGGCGGTCAGTCCGCCGTAGTGCACCAGAACGATGGCCCGGGTCTTCGCGCCGATGAGCCGTTCGACCTGCGCGGGATCGACATTGAGGGTGATCGGGTCCACGTCACAGAACTTCACCTCGACGTCGTAGTCGAGCAGCGGTTGAATCGAGGCCTGATAGGTCTGCGGCGTGGCGATGACCTCGTCCCCCGGCCGCAGGTCGAGCAGGTGAATGGCCAGCGCCAGCGCCACGGTCCCGCTGGTGACGGTGACGGCGTATCGCACACCGATATAGTCCGCGAGCGCGGCCTCGAATCGGGCGCGCCACTCGCCCTGAGTGAGGGTCGCGGCGTTGTCGAGCACCGCGGCGATCGCCTCGTGTTCGTCAGCTCCGAGTACCGATCCGATGCGGGCGTAGGGCACGGCATACTGTCGGGGAGCTGACTGCTGTCCTTCATCTACTGCGTGCGAAGCCATGAATGGATCCTCCACCCGGCGACCGAATGAGTAAATACGGCCGTTGGTTCCAAGTGGTACTAATGCTATGAGGCGATGGTATCGGTGTGATACCCCCATTCGGGCGATATCTCCAATGCTGCTCCGCTGTTACGCTCGGCTCTCAAAGGCATGTGCCGCAGGTTGTTTCACCCTGTGAGACAGGCTGTTTCGCGGTCAGGCGGGCGGGCTGGTCGCGGGGACAAGGTTACTCCGACAGCATGGGAGATGTTGTGACAACCGAGGGAATCATCGAAATTCTGACCGACATGGGCGTTGCTACCGACGATATCGATGACAGCTCATCTATGCGCGAAACACTGGGCCTCGATTCGACCGAGATGGTCGAATTGCGGCTGGAAATCAAAGAAAAGTACGGGGTGGTGCTCGATTTCGCCGCGCAGCCGGATTTCACTGTCGGTGAGCTGGCCGCACTGGTCAGCAGTGGACATACCGTCCGGGCGGAGTAGGTCGTGACGGCGGACCTGAGCAGTTCGGTCGAAGCCGCACCGGGCAGCTACCGGCGGCTGCCTCCCGACCGGATCGCGCACTACCGATCCCAGGGGTGGTGGCTGGACGGCAGGCTGGAGGAACACATCGCCCGGGTGGCCGCGCAGGCCGGTACGAAAACCGCTGTGGTCGCACCGAACCAGCGGCTGACCTACCGTCAGCTGTGGCATGCGGTGGAACGCCTGGCCGCCGAACTGGCCGACGCCGCGATCGTGCCGGGCGACCGAATCGCGGTGCAGATGAACAACTGTGCCGAACTCGCCGTCGCGTTGCTCGGCGTGCTGCGCGCGGGCGCGATCCCGGTTCCGGTCATGCCGAGCCTCGGCGTCCGGGAGACCAGCCACGTCGTGGCCACCGCCCAAGCCGCGCTGATGATCATCGCACCCGCTCGCGATGTCGGCGCGCGCCGGGCGCTACGGCGGCTCGGTGAGGTGGCCGACCGGATCGCCGCGCCGATCGCAGTCCTCGGGCTACCCGAGGCTGCCGACCGTGCCGCGCCGGTGCTGACCCCCATGACCGAGGGTCGTAGCCGGGCAATCAGCGCACCTGCGCGCGAACTCGACCACGTCGCGGTGATGCTGCTGTCCAGCGGTACCACCGGCCTGCCGAAGTTGATCCCGCGGGAGCACGGGCCGTTCGGGTACATGATCACGCGGGCAGCCGCGGCGTCCGAATTCGACGCGGACTCGGTGTATCTGGCGGTGCTGCCCGCGACCCACGGGTTCACTCTCGATTGCCCGGGCGTGCTCGGCACCCTGCTGGTCGGCGGGACCGTCGTGTTCGGTGACCATCGCAATCCGGCGGCCGCGCTCGCCATGGCGGCCGGGGAACGGGTCACCCACACCACCGTCGTGCCCGCTGTCGCGCGGCAATGGCTCACCGAAGGGGCAGGGTTGGCGCGGTGCGCTGCGACGATGCGAGTCATCCAGATCGGCGGCGCCCGGCCGTCGGAAGTGCTCATGCGGTCGCTCGAGGAGGGGTCCAGCGCGTTCGTGCAGCAGTGCTACGGGATGAGCGAGGGCCTGCTGTGCTTCACCGATCGGTCCGATCCGGACTCGGTGCGTTACCGCACTCAGGGTCGGCCCGCCTCGCCGGGCGATGAGCTGCGACTGGTGGGCGACAATGGCGAAATAGCCGCAGGCGCAGGTGAACTCTGGACCCGCGGCCCCTACACCGTGGCCGGATACTTCGACGATGCCGCGGCCGACCGGCGTGGGTTCGCCGCGGACGGTTTCTATCGCACCGGGGATGTGGCCAGCATCGCCCCGGACGGTTCGGTGACGATCCTCGGGCGGACCGGGGACGTGATCAGCCGGGGCGGGGAGAACATTTCCCCGGACGAGATCGAGGATGCGCTGCGCGGTCATCCAGAGATCGAGGATGTCGCGGTGGTCGGCCGTCCCGACGACACCTACGGCGAGCTGATCTCGGTGTTCGTCGTGACACCCGACTGGGCCGGGCCGCCGCTGGCGGCTCTGCGAGATCACCTGCGCACGCAGGGATTCGCCGAATACAAGTTGCCGGACGACGTGAAATACGTGGGGGAGATCCCGAAGATCGGCATCGGCAAGGTCGACCGCAAACGGCTGCGCGCACTGCTGGTCGAATAGCTGGAGGTGATCGAAGCATGGCTGATTCATCGCGGGTCGCAATTACCGGGCGGGGCGTGGTCTCGCCGCTCGGACCGGATCTGACGTCGTTCTGGGCTGGGCTGGTCGCCGGCGATTCCAAGCTCGAGGTGGACCCGTGGATGTGCGAATCCGGTTTCCGGAGCACGATTTCCGGCCGGATCAGCGACTTCCGGGACCGGGCCGGGGTGCCGAGGGTCACCGCGCTGGCGCTCGATGCCGCCGAGCAGTGCATGAAGGACGGGCTACCCGCCGCCATCGCGCCCGAGCGCCTAGGTGTCGTCTTCACCTCGGTCAATGGCGGCATGAGTGAGATCACCGGTGCGCAGGCGGAAGCGGGCGACCTGCGGACCGCATTGCCGGACTACACGACGGGGCTGCTGCGTGAGTTGGTCGGCGCGGGTGCGGGCGCGCTCACGCTGTCCAATGGTTGCTCCTCCGGCCTCGACGCCGTGACAGTCGGGACCGACTGGCTGCGTGCGGGGGAACCGGACGCCGTCTTGGTGGTCGGTGCCGAATCGCCCTTCAATACGCTGAGCGTCGGGATGCTCGACAACATCGGGGCGCTCGCGCGGCCGACCGCTGAGCTCGACCCGGCACAGTGCTGCCCGTTCGATCGGCGGCGCAACGGAATGGTGCTCGCCGAGGCCGCCGCGGCGGTGTTGCTGGAGCGCCTCGACCATGCCCGAGCACGTGGCTGTCGGATTTATGGTGAGATCACCGGCACGGCCAGCGGTAACAACGCCTGGCACATGAGCGACCTGCCCCCGGACGGATTCGCCCTGTCCCGAGTGATCCGGCGAGCCTTGCACGCGGCAGCCGTCGAACCTACGGCCGTCGACCTGATCTGTGCCCACGGCTCCGGCACACCGCAGAACGATCTGTTCGAAACCAATGCCGTCAAAGACGCCTTCGGCCCGCATGCCGCCCACGTGCCGATCACCGCGGGAAAGGCGGTGCACGGCCACGCCCTAGGTGCTGCCGGTCTGCTCGGTGCGCTCGCGGCACTCGGCGCGCTCGAGCACGCCACCATCCCGCCCACCGCGAATTACGCGGTGCCCGACCCGGAATGCGACCTCGACTACGTCACCACGGGCGCGCGCGCCGCCCCCGTCCGGACCGCCCTGGTTCTCGCGACCGGACTCGGCGGCGTGCATACCGCCGTGACGATCAGCGGCGCACGGTGACTGTCCGCACTGAAATCGACATATTGGGCAAGAGAGGTGGGAGATGGATCTCGGGGTGGCCGGTACGGGAATCCTCACTGGTGTCGGAACCGGAGTCGAGCAAGTATGGACTCGGCTGGCCAGCCCGGCAGCCGGCGGTGCGGAGCCGCGCCATCGGGTGTCCGCCGAGCTAGCGGTGCCACGGCGGGTGGCAAAGAAGACTGATCGCTTCGCCCACTTGGCCTTCGCGGCAGTACGCGAGGCGATGGGTGTCGCGGGCCGTCTCGATGCGGAATCCGCTGACGCGGGTGTGTGGTGGGGGACTTCGGGCGGGGGTACCGCCACCCTCGCGCGGGCATTCGAATCGGCCACGGCCGCCGGGCATGAGGCGATGAGTCCCTGGGTGGCGACCGCCTGGTTCCCCGCGTCGGCGCAAGGGTGGCTGAGCATCGAACACCAATTGCTCGGCGCGAGTCGCACATTCGCGGCCGGGCGGGTCAGCGGCGCGCTGGCTTGTCATCTGGGGGCGCTGGCCGTTCGTGCCGAGCGCAATGACTGGGCACTGGTCGGGGGAGCGGACGCGTCGCCACCGGTGGCGCAACCGAATCCCTTTCGCCCCTTCGATATCGAGCGTGCCGGACATCAGGTCGGCGAGGGTGCCGCTGCGCTGGTGCTGGAACGGCCGGGCGGCCGTGCACTGGGTTACCTGCTCAGCAGTGCGGTGGCCGCCGGTCCGTCGGCGGACCCGCAGCCGGTGGAGCGAGCCATCCGCACCGCACTGCGCGGCGCGGACCTGGCACCGGACGACATCGCTTTCGTCGTTGCCGAAGGCGCCGGAACCCGGGCGGGCGATCAAGCCGAAGCGGTCGGCATAGCGCGCGTACTCGGCCGCGAAATCCCGGTCACCTCAACGAAAGCCGCCTACGGGCATCTCTACGGCGCATCGTTTCCCGCGGAAGTCGTGCTTGCCCTCGAGTCGATGAACCGCGGCTTCCTGCCCCCGCTACAGGGAGTTCGCCGCCCCGACCGCGATGGCTGTCCGGTGAACGTGACGGTGGCAGGTTTCGACGCGGATCTGCCGTCTGCCGTCGTCCTCTCTACCGGCGACAACGGAACCACGGTTGCCGCGGTCCTGGCGCGGGATCCGCGCTGATCCACGGGTCGATCGGAATCGGCGGGTCGGTGCTGAGCGGGCGGGTCAGGTGGTTGCGCAGAGGGCGGCGTCGACGACCTTCATGACGTCGGCGATCGCTTCCGCTGTTTCGGGGACCTGGTTGACGCTCACGGTGACCGCGCGGCCATTACCGGTGACGCCGCCGCGGGTTTCGAAACCATCGATATCGCCGCCGTGGCCCCAGAACTCTTTGCCGCAAGACAGCGGACGTTGCATCAGGCCCAGCCCGTAGCTGAGCGGCGGCCCCGGAACGTCCATCGGGACAGTATGTTTCATCTCGACCAGCTGCGCGGGCGGCAGCAACTGACCGGCCAGCAGGGCCGTGAAGAACCGATTCAGATCCGCGCCGGTGCCCACCATCGCACCGGCCGCTCCGCCCGCCGAGGGGTCGAGTGCGGTGATGTCGACGCGCTTACCGTCGACGACGGCATAGCCGCTCGGATGCGGATCGCGAAGGACGGCATCGCCATCCGCCGGGTAGTAGGTGTCGCGGAGGCCCAGTGGCTCCAGGATTCTGCGGGTGATCTCGGCCCTGATCGAGCTGCCCGTTATCCGCTCGATCACCGCACCGGCCACCAAGTAATTGGTATTGCAGTAGTTCCACTTCGCGCCGGGCTGGAATTGGGCGGGCAGCGTCAAGGCTCGGCGCACGAGTTCGTCCGCTTCGTAATGGGTCAGCGGGTTCGCCATGAACTCCGGTATCAAGTCCGCATAGTCGGGCAGACCGCTGGTGTGCTGCAACAGATTGCGAATGGTGATGCGTTCGGCGTCGATGCCCTCACCACGCACGACGCCGGGCAGATAGCGCTCCACCGGTGCGTCGAGTTCCACCTTCCCCTCGGCTACCAGCTGCAACATGACTGTCGCGGTAAAAGTCTTGGTGTTGCTACCGATCCGTACTCGGGCGTGCTCCGGAAACGGCGTGCGGCGCTCGAGGTCACCTACTCCCGCGGCAGCGGTCCAGTTCCGCCCCCGGTCGGTCACCACGACCTGGGCTCCGGGCAACCCGATCTCGATCAAACGGTCCAACGCGCGAGCGACCTCCGGACGTCCCACGTCGACCGGGGCAGGCTCGGTGGTACCGGCACCTTCGGAAGTGCATGCCGCAGTCGCCAGTATGGACACCAACGCCACGCCGGTCAGTAATCGACGGAATTCCTTTGTCCGCAAGGCGGTTCCCCCTTCTGCTACGAGCGCGGCAAGCGCGCCGCGGTCCGGTAAACCACTCTAGAAGCGCTGAATCACCACTCCTATGCAGCGGCCACCTCTGTTGGTGGTAGAGCCAGCACCACTGTGGCCGGAGTCAGGAGCGTGGCCGGGCGGCCTGGACGACACCGGCGACCGCATCGCCGATGCGGGTGGCGGCTTGGTCGGGTCCGGTCTACCGGCGTCCAGCCATGCCATGATCGCCTCGATGGCGGTGGTTGTTCCGAGCTGTGCCGCCCAGTCCGCCCATGCTCGGTCGGGGATCAGTTCGGTCAAGTTGCGGCGGACGGCGATCACCATCTCCGCTCGCACCTGATCTGCCTCGGCGCGGAAATCGGGTTCCCGGGCCGCATGGTGGAACAGCAGCCGGAAACCTGCGGGGTTCGCCGCGGCCCAGCGGAGTAACTCGGTGACGGCGGGCTCGCCGAACTCGCTTTCGCTTGCGGTGGCGAGTTGTTCGGCTGCTCTGCGAACTGCTCGGCATTCCCACCGTCCAGCGCGCGCGATTCCAAGCAGCGGTCGACACGATCATGGGCTTCGATGGGCGGGAGGCCTCCGATACCGGTCTCGCCGAACTGATTTCGCTCATCCGGCAGTTGATCGGTGGCAGGCGCGCCGATCCATGCGACGACGTGCCCTCGTCGCTCTGCGCTCCGGAATACGAATTGTCCGATGACGATATCGCCCATCTGGCTTGCGGGTAGCGATCAGCGCGGGCGGTGGCGATGCTGCCCCGGTACGCGCGGGCCGACATCGAGCTCGGCGATGTCACCATCCGCGCGGGCGACCTGGTGCTGCTCGACATCACCGCGGCCAACATCGATCCGCGAGCCTTCACCGAGCCGGACCGCTTCGACGTGACGCGGGCGCCCAATCACCATCTCGCCTTTGGACACGGCCCGTGGCACTGCATCGGCGCGCCGTTGGCGCGAATGCAATTACAGGTGGTGTTCGCCGGGCTCGTCACTCGTTTTCCCACGCTGCGGCTAGCCGTCCCGGTCTCGCGAATTCCGGTCACCGCCAGCGTGCTCGACCGCGGTATCGCCGAGCTACCCGTCACCTGGTGAACGCCGTCTTCACGCCGGAGAAATACCGGTCCCGATGTGCAAGATGGACGGTGGTGGGTCGCGCGGTGGCGGTGCGAAACTCCACCCCATGGACGAGCACGAAACATTGGTTGCCCATGTTTCCGACACCGCACGATGGGCTGCGGCGTGTAGAGCGCTCGAATCCGCCCGCCGGGACCCGGTTTTCACCGACCCGCTGGCGGATCGGCTGGCCGGCGAGCGCGGGTACGCGATTGTCGCCGCCGGTCCCCGGTTCGGCCGCACCGGGTGGTGGCATTCGGTGCGCGCGAAGCTGTTCGACGAGTTGATCATGACGGCGCTGCACAGCGGTTGTGACATGGTGCTCAACCTCGGTGCCGGTTTCGACACCCGGCCGTATCGACTCGACCTACCCGCTGATCTGGTGTGGGTGGAGGCCGACCTCCCGGAATTGCTCGCCGAAAAGGAACTGCTGCTCGGCGGCGAGACGGCCCGCTGCCTGCTGACCCGGCGGCCGGTCGATCTGGCCGACCCGGACGCGCGGTCGGCGTTCCTCGATGTGGAACTGGCCGACGCGTCGAAGGCGCTGGTGCTGACCGAGGGGTTCGTGTACTTCCTGTCCGATACTGCCGTGCGAGCGTTGGCGCACGACCTGAAACGTCCGGAAATCGCCTGGTGGGGAGTCGATTTCTGGAACGCGGCGATGCACCGGATCATGGCGGCCTCGACCAACGACCTGTTGCGGTCGGCGCCGATTGTCTTCGCGCCGCGGGCGGGGATCGCGCACTTCGAGGCGATCGGCTGGACCCCGCTCGAGGTCCACTCCATCTTCGAAAGTGCCCATCGGCTCCGGCGGTTGCCACCCGCCCTGCGGCCCATTGCGTATCTTCCGCAACCGAATCCACGTAAACCCAGTACTCGGCCGCTGTCGGTGGTGGCCCGGCTGACATGCACCGACGCCAGCCGACGGTGAGGGTGTGCAACCGGGTAAATTCCGCTGTCGCACAGCACATTTCCCGACCATCGGTCGGTAATTCGGAGACCACCCGACACGAATTCAGCACGGGTGCGGCTGGATCGAGTTGATAGCATCGGCCCACCGAATTGCGACATGAAGGGATGGTCATGTCGAGGGCCGTGGAACTACTACCCCGCACGCGTGCAGGCGATTGCGTCACTGTACCGATTGCGTCGCTCGTCGTGCCGGAGCACTCGCTGCGGCGCGACGGTGAGAATTTCGACCACACCCTGCTCTTGGCCGAGACCGAAACCTCATTACCCCCGATTGTCGTGCACCGCACCACCAGGTGTGTCATCGACGGAATTCATCGGCTACGGGCGGCGATATCGCGCGGGGCGACCGTAATCGACGTGGTGTATTTCGACGGCTCCTCGGACGAGGCGTTCGTGTTCGCGGTACGGGCCAATATCGAACACGGTTTGCCGTTGTCGATCACCGATCGGCGGGCCGCCGCGGCGCGCATCCTCGCGAGTCACCCGCACTGGTCCGATCGGCTGATCGCGGGCACAACCGGACTCGCGGCGAAGACGGTCGCCGCGCTACGCGCAGGCGCGCCGCCGAATTCGCACCCGCGTCATCGACTCGGTAGCGACGGGCGGGTCCGGCCGTTGACCACCGCTACCGGACGCCTGATGGCGGCCGAGATCATCAGCACGCGGCCCAGCGCGTCGCTGCGCGAGATAGCCAAGGCGGCGGGCATCTCGCCGGGAACTGTGCGCGATGTCCGGGATCGGATGCGGCGTGGCGAGGACCCGGTGGCCAAGCGATGCGGTACCACCGGTCCCGGACAGCTGGACGTGCGGTGTCCGGAGCAGCCCGCGAACCTGGACGTCTCAGCGGTACTGCACCAACTGGGCAGAGATCCATCGTTGCGTCACAACGAGATCGGTCGCCGACTCTTGCGCTGGTTGTACCTGCACACCATCGACTCGCAGGACTGTGCGCGCGTCGTCGAATCCGTGCCTGCTCACAACGCGCGATTGATAGCCGAGCTGGCCGCGGAATGCGCCGAGCAATGGTCGAGAATTTCCGTAACGCTCCGGAATCAGAGTTCGGATCGATAGCCGAAGCGGTTTCGCACCTCGGTCGGCGTGCAAATCTGCACGCTATACGTTTACCGGTCGTCCCGGCCACCATGGTGTCGAATCGAGCGACCGGGAGTGACCATGAGATTCCTGCAAACCGAGCGCCGCGTCGTCGACGAGGTACTTCCCGGCCTCGCCAAGAATATCGATGAGATCCCCTGGGCGGAGCGGGAGAAAGCCGGAAATCCATGCCTGGGGCTGTTTCGTGACGCGGGCGGACCCGGATTGCTCATTCCGGAACAGTACGGCGGACGCGGGGTGGAACCGGTGGATGCGGTACGTGCCCACCGGGCCGTCGGCATGCTGTCGCCGTCGCTCGGCATCGCCACCACCATGCATCATTTCTCGCTGGTCCCGGTGCTCGCCGTCGCGGCCCTCGGCGACGGCGCGGAGTTGGCGTTCATCTCGGAGGTCGCGCGCAACGGACTGCTGGTGGCGTCGGGGTTCGCGGAGGGCCGCTCCGGCCAGGGCATCATGCATCCCACGCTCGTCGCGAAGCCGTGCGACGGCGGGTTCCTCGTATCGGGTCAGAAGCGTCCGTGCAGCCTGGCCACCTCGATGGACTTCCTGACCGCCAGCGCGATCATTCCCGGTCAGGATGCGGACGAACTGGCCTTCGTGCTCGTCCCGGCGGGCTGCCCCGGCGTGCTGATCGAAAAGTTCTGGCGCGCAGATGCATTGGGCGGAGCGGAAAGCGACGCGGTCGAGCTGGCCGAGGTATTCATCCCGGCCGAGCTGGTGGTGCGGGCCGGGACCGGCCCGGATTCGCCACTGGACACCGTCCAGTCCGTCGGATTCCTGTGGTTCGAGCTGCTGGTCTCGGCCAACTATCTCGGCGTGGCGAGCCGACTGGCCGAACGAGTGCTGGCGAAGACGAGTCTGTCTGCGGGTCTCCGCGTCGAACCCGCATTGGCGCTGGAGGGGGCGATGAGCGGGCTGGAGAATGTGGCGCGCCGGATCCCGCCGGTCGAGCAGTCGGCCGCGACGACTCCCGAAGTGCTGGAAGAGCTACTGGGGCAGGCGCTGGCGGCCCGCTACGCCGCGCAGGAGGTGGCGTGCCGGGTCGCCGATTCCTGCTTCGAACTGCTCGGCGGCATCGCCTTCGCGACCGAACCGGAGATCGCGCAGCGCGTTATCGCGTGTCACGCCTTGGCTTTTCATCCGCCTTCCCGGGCACGCAATGCCGAAAACCTGGTCGACTACCTGACCGGCGCCGCACCACTGCGGCTGGTTTGAGCTGTCGTGTCGCCCGCGAAACCACGACTGCTGCTCACCGGCGCCGCCGGAGTCCTCGGATCGGATCTGGTGCGGCGGCTCGCGGCCGACTATCGCCTGGTGGTGCTGGTCAACCGCACCCCAGTTGGCGCGCGCACCGCGGTTACGGTGCGCGGCAACGTATCCGAGGAACGGCTCGGGCTGTCGCGCGGCATCTATGACGATCTCGTCGGCGGCCTCGACGCCATCGTGCACGCCGCCGCGGCAACGGATTTCAGCACCGACCGCGCCACGATGTTCGAAACGAACGTCACCGGCACCGCACGAATACTCGACCTCGCCGAACGCAGCGAAGCCAAGCTGGTGCACGTCAGCACCGCCTTCGTGGAGTGCCGCGGCCACGGGGTAGCGGACGCGGTGTCGCCGGACGCCTATCTGGAGAGCAAGCTCCGTGCCGAACAGTTGATCGCCGAGCGTGGCTACCCCACCGTCGTCGCGCGCCCCTCGGTGATCGCCGGTGACTCCGAGACCGGTGCGGTGGCCCGTCTCCAGGGTCTCCATGTCACCGGGGCCGCGGTCGCGCACGGGGAACTTCCATTGATTCCGGTCGAGGCCGACGCGGTGGTCGATTTCGTGCCCACCGACGTCGTTGCCGAGGCGATCCGAATCCTATTGCGCAGCAGCGAGCGCCGGGTCTACTGGCTGACGGCCGGAAAGCACGCGGTGGCCGCGGCGGATCTGGTCCGGATCGCGGTCGCGGCGGGCGAACGGGTGCGCGGCGAGCCGGTGATCGCGCCGCGACTGATGCCGCAGGACGTGCTGCGCCGGTTGGTGTTGCCGCTGCTGACCGACGTCGGACCGGAGCATCTGCGCGCCAGGCTGAAGCAGTTCTTGGCGCACTCCTACTTGTTCGAGTCCGGGCGGATCTTTCCCAGCGACCTCGCGGCCCTCGGCCTCGCCGAGCGGGTGACCCACGCGAAGTTGCTCGCTGGTTTGGAAACCGGGATGGCGTACGTGCTGAAATGAGGTCAACCGCAATGCAATTACCCCAGATCGATACCGGCGTCGAGCTCGTCATCGACCGGTATCGGCGGCATATCAGTTCCGGATTAGCCACCGTGGCCCAGCTCTCGGGCGGCACGTTCGAGCAAGAGGCACACGGCTGCTGGGTGCTCGGCGGCGATGGTCGCCGGTATCTCGACGTCGGCGGATTCGGGGTGTTCCTGCTCGGACATTCGCACCCTGCCGTGGTGGAGGCGGTGTGCGCGCAGGTGCGCCGCCGGGCATTGGCGACCAGGATGTTGCTCGATCCCGTGCTGGCCCGAGCCGCGGAAACGGTTGCCAGGGCGGCGCCCGCGGGACTGGACTACGTCCACTTCGTCAACAGCGGTGCCGAGGCGGTCGAGACGGCCCTCAAGATCGCGCGCTTGCACGGGTGCCGCGGAATCATTTCGGCACACGGCGGATTCCACGGCAAGACCATGGGTGCGCTGAGCGTCACCTCGAACGACAAACTGCGTGAGCCGTTCCGGCCGCTGCTGCCGGAGGTGACCGCCGTGCCCTTCGGTGACGCCGCGGCACTGGCGGCGGCGCTCGAGGCCGCGCCGCAATCGTGTTGCGTCATCGTCGAACCGGTACAGGGGGAGGGCGGCGTGCGGATCCCGCCACCCGGCTATCTGACCCAGGTCCGGGACCTGTGCACGGCCAACGACGCGGTATTCGTACTCGACGAGGTACAGACCGGTCTCGGTCGGCTCGGCCGCTGGTGGGGTGCGGAATTCGATGCCGTGGTGCCGGACATTCTGCTGGTCGGGAAGGGGCTTTCCGGGGGAGTCGTGCCCGTAGCCGCAGCGATCTGTGCCGCGCCGGTCTACGCCCCGCTGAGTGCCGATCCGTTTCTGCACCCCGGTACCTTCGCCGGAAATCCGCTGGCGGCTACGGCGGCGCACACCGTGGTGCAGGTCATCGAGCGGGAGGGCATCGTCGCCGCGGCTTCGGCCTTGGGGGAGCGACTGCTCGCCCGGCTGACCGAGGTACTGATGGGCGAATGCCCCGAATTGATCACCGAGGTCAGGGGGCGGGGGTTGATGATCGGCATCGACTGCGTCTCGCCGCCCGTGGCCACCGAGTTGACGCTCGGCTTGCGGCAGCGCGCCGTGCTGACCAATCCGTCGATCAACGCGGGCACCGTGGTCCGGCTGACGCCCGCCGCGGTGATGAGTCCGGCCGACGAGGAGTTCCTTTTCCAGGCGCTGGCCGAAACCGCCGCCGACATCGCCGAGTTCGGACACCGCTACCGCTGAGCACGCACCGAGAAGGAGACAGCGCAATGGGTTACGTATCGCTGGTGGTGCAGGTTCCCGGGTGTGGCCCGGACGAGGCGTTCGCTCGCATCCGCGACTTCCAGAGCTGGATTCGCTACACCGACACGGTGAAACAGGTGACGGTGCGGCCGGTGGAATCCGGCACCGCCGAGCCGCCTCGCGACCAGGTGGTGCGGGCCCAGTCCGATTGGGAAGTGGTGTTCCGGGCGGGGTTGATGCGATGGACCGAGACCGACACGATCGACCCCGCCGCACGGACCATCCACTTCCAGCAGACGACGGGGGATTTCGCGGCCTTCGCCGGACATTGGCGGGTCGATGATGCCGACGGCGGGGCGCGCATCGAGTTCGAAGGAAAGTTCGACTTCGGTATGCCGAGCATCGGCGACTGGCTGGAGCCGGTCGCGGAAGTGACGATGCAGGACAACCTGGTGCAGATCCTCACCGGCCTGCTCGGCGAGCTGGAGCCGGTCGCGGCGCGCGATTCGGCGTGAGCAGTACCGCGCGACCAGCCGGTACGGACAACAGGTGGTGGTAATGATGAAAAACGCTGGACCAGAGTTCTTTTCCGGTCTGACACCGAGCCGGGGGTTGCCACGGCTGACGCGGTTCTCCCGATCACCGGCAACCGGGAAATATGGTGAGGCCTGGTCCGTGGCGGCCGCTCGGTTTCCGGACCAGCGAATAGTTCTGCAACGCCCGGCCGATATCGCGCCGGAAGGTGGTGTGGAGTATACGTTTTCGCGCTGGGCCGGTTTGGTCGACGAGGCGGCGGCCGCGTTGCGCGCGGCCGGTGTCCGGGCCTGGGACCGGGTCGCGATCATGAAGGCCAATCACCCCGACGTGCAGGTGATCGGCTGCGCGGCAGCCAAATTGGGTGCCATTCCATTCCAGTTGGCGTGGAACCACGGCACCGAGGTCGCCGAAACGCTGTTGCGCAGGCTGGATCGACCGTATCTGGTCACCGACCCGGGCAGGCTGGAGTTGGCCTGGCCCGGCGGGGCTCGCGCTGCGCTCGCGGCGTTGACCGAGACCACCGTGCTGATCGGCGGGCGCGGCGACGGCGTGGTGAGCTATGCGGATTTACGCGGATCCGCGCCCGCGCCGACCACATTGCGTGACTGGACCGAGCCCATGGTCGCCACCCACACCTCGGGCACCACCGGCTTCCCGAAATTCGCGCTGCACTCGGCCGAATCGATGCACGCGCTCACCCACGTCGAGACGGAGAACTGGTTCCTACAGGGCTTCCGGAGCAGTGACGTGTGGGCCTATCTGGACCCGTACTTCCATCAGCGCACCGTGACCGCCCTGCTGGCGCTGGCGACAACCGGACCGAAGTTGGTCGCGATCAGCGACATCCCGGGTCCGGGCATCGCCGAGCTGTTCGTCGCGCACAAACCGACCGTCGTCGACATGCTGCCCAACATCTACCTCGCGCTGGAGCCCATGGCTCGGGACCGGCCCGGACTGTTCGAGAACGTGCGGTTCTACATCAACTCGTTCGACGCGATACACACACGCACGATGCGCGCGTTTCTGGTGGCGTCGAAGGCGCCGATGCCATTCTGGATCCAATCGTGGAGCCAAACCGAGAACGGCGTACTCGTGTTCCGGCCGTATGTGCGGGCGATGGTGCGGCGGGTGGGCAAATACCCGCCACCGACCCAGCAACTCGGCTGGCCGCTGCCCACCGTGGCGAAGGTGCGGGCGGTGGACCCGCACACCGGGAAACAGGTGCCACATGGCCAGGTCGGCCTGATCGAGATCAACCAGCCGGGCCGCTGCCTGGACTATGTCGGCGAGTCCGACCGGCACCGGAACAAGGTCGACGGATGGTGGTGGAATACCGGCGATCTCGGGATCATTTCCCGGTGGGGTTCGGTGCGGTTGGTCGACCGGGAGATCGACCGCATCCGGGGGGCCAGCGGTATTGCCATGGAAGACGTTCTGCTGGACCGCCTCCCGGAAACCAGCGAGGTCGTCGTGCTCGCCAGGCCCAATACCCTGCCCGTGCCGGTGTATTCGACCTATGACGGTGCGGCTATCGCTCCCGATCGGTGGTCGGCGGCGGTCGCGGGACTGCCGCCGCTGGGCGAACCGATCCACCTCGACTGGGCGAAGATTCCCCGGACCGCGACCTGGAAGGTGCGTCGCGTGGAGTTGCGTCAGCAGTTGTTCGGCGAACCCGCCCTCGGTTTGGGCAACTGGACCTGATCGCGTGGATCAGCGCAGGAACCATTCGCTGATGACCAGCGCGGGCCTGGCCCCGACGATAATCCGATAGCAACGGGCGCACACCGAATCCGGTGTGCGCCCGTAGAACAGCAGTTGCCGGTGCGACTCGGCGTGCGCCGCCTGCAACGCGGCACCGATGCCCGCCGGTTCGGCCTCGAGTGCCGCCCGGAAGCCGACCGGCAGGCGGTCGACCGCGATCATCGATTCCGCGCGTGCGTAACGGATTCGCGAGCACTGCCCGACGAGTTCGGCGTGCCGGACCAGCACCCGGTCCCGGGGTCCGGCGGCGAGCCAGTCGCTGTGCTGCTCGTCCCCGGTCACCTCGTGCTGGTCAACGCAGCGTGCCTCGATCCGTTCGAGGGTGTGTGCCTCCAGCGTGCGAGTGACGGTGCCGTCGCAGACGAGAACGGCTCGGTGATAAGGACTCAACGCTGCCGCGGACACGTCGTGCCAGTCGGCCGGTCGTGCGGACTGCGCGCAGAAGTGTCGCCGCACGATCGCGTCGACGCCGGCCTCGGTCCGCAGCGCGGCACCCAGTTGCTTGGACACGGGAGTCTCCCAACGCGAGCGTCGATGTCGGCTGCCATCGGCAAGCCAACTTTCGCAATCGGGCGACCGGGACAAAACCCCTATGTGCCCCTATATTTCATGGCCCCGAGGAAATTCCGGGTACCTTGACAACCGCGCGCGCGGTGCGGTTTGCTGGGTCCGGTAGAACTAGTCGATGCGTGCCACTTATGCGGCCACTGCTCGGGTATCGGCATTCCTGCAACGCCGCAGGGCAACCCTTGGACAAATCCACATGGGACGAATTGTGGAATGCACGACGTCGACAGGGAAACAACAGAAGGCCGACCATCATGAAGTCCGTGTCCGCCGGCAGCGCACCACCCGGCCCGGTGGTCATTTTCGATGCTGACGCCATCGACCTCTACGATCCGCCGCGGACGCCGCCCGCCGTCGTCGATCGCGAGTCGTGTGCCGTAGCCGACCTCGTCGGGCAGACGCGGATCGCGGAAGTCATGGCGATCGTCGATGCCGAGGCAACGCCGGAGCTGATCGCGCGGATCCTGGATGCCGATCCTCAGCAGGTGCTGTCCGCCCTCGCGTGGATGACACAGGCCGGAGTGGTCGACGACGGGCGGATCCGCGACCCGGAGCTACGGCGGCGCCTCGGCCAGCAGATGTCGATAGACACCCGGAAACGGTTGCACGGTAGAGCGGCCGTCGCCCTGCACGAGGCGGGCGCACCCGCGACGAGCGTTGCCGGACATCTGGTCGCGGCGGGCTCGTTCGGATATCCCTGGGCGGCAACCGTATTGCGGAACGCGGCCGACGACTTGCTTGCCATGGATCAGATCGGCCGGGCCGTCGAATATCTCGAGGCGGCCTACCGTGCCACCACGGAGGCGGGCGAGCGCGCCGAGATCTCGGCCAAGTTGGTCTCCGTCGAGTGGCGGGTGAACCCATCCCCGGCGACCAGGAATTTCGCAAGACTGAACACGGCGTTGCAGACCGGGCGATTGTCCGCGTCCACGCTGCCCGCGGTCGTTCGCTATCTGTTGTGGCACGGCCGCGTCGACGAGGCGCGCGCGGTGCTGGATCTGGTGGAACGGGATCGCGCGATGTCGCGGGGCGTGCCCACCGCCGAACTCGCCTTCCTGCGGTCCTGGATCGCCTACTCCTACCCCGAGTTGCCGAAACCTCGCACCACCACCCAGCCGGCCGCCACCGTCCCCGAGGCGTCCTGCGTGCAGGTCGTCGCGGCGAACCTGCTGACCGGCGTGCTCACCGACTGCGCGGGCGAGACCACGGTCGCGGCCGCGCACCGGGTGTTGTCGCGCCACCGGCTCGATTCCTCGACCCTCGACGCGCTGACCACCGCACTGGAATGCCTGATCTATTCGGGGCAGTTGGAGATCGCCGCGGCCTGGTGCGACACGCTACTGGCCGAGGCGGCGGCCCGCTGCTCACCGACCTGGCAGTC
The DNA here is from genome assembly GCF_042691675.1 of Nocardia brasiliensis. Taxonomy (GTDB): domain Bacteria; phylum Actinomycetota; class Actinomycetes; order Mycobacteriales; family Mycobacteriaceae; genus Nocardia; species Nocardia brasiliensis_D. The sequence goes on along the minus strand of NZ_CP170507.1, from coordinate 4,697,461 downwards.
GATCTTCGCCGGGCTGCGCTCCGAAATCGCCCTCCGGCAAGGCGATCTGGCCGCCGCGGTGCGCCTGGCCATGGCGGCGTTGAACTATGTACCCGCCGCCAACCTCGGTACCAGCATCGGGCGCGCGCTGTCGAGCTGCGTGCTGGCGCTGACCGCCGCGGGCAGATACGACGAGGCGCGCGCCCAGCTGGACCGGGAGGTGCCGCTGACGCTGTTCGACTCGCGCTTCGCGCTGCCGTATCTGCGTGCCCGCGGGCACTATTCGCTCGCGAGGGCGAAATTCGACGACGCGCTGCTCGACTTCCAGGTCTGCGGCTCGATGATGCGGCGCTGGCGGATGGACATTCCCGGGCTGTTGCCGTGGCGCAACGACGTCGCCCAGGCCTATCTGCTGGCCGGTGATCAGCGTCGGGCCCGCGCCTTCGTCAGAATGCATCTCGATCTGCTCGGCGACCCGGGCCGGCACGAAAGCGGGGCGGTCTCACTGCGTTTGCTCGCGGCCATGGAAGCCGATCCGCGCGCCGAACTGCGGTTGTTGCGCCAGGCCGAGACCATCGCGCGGTCCGGTCACGACCGCCATGAGCTCGCCATGGTGCTCGCCGACCTCGCCCGGGCGCACGAGTCCCTCGGTGACCGGGATCGAGCCCGGTCGGTGGAACAGGCGGCCCTACGCCTCGCGGGCGAGTGCGGAGCGGGCCCCGTGCGGGATCGTTTGCTCTGTGATCGGACCACCCCGTCCGAGTCGCCGAGCGAGACCACCGGTGCCCCACCCGATGTCGGATCATTGAGCGCGGCCGAGCGCAGGGTGGCCGAACTGGCCGCCGGGGGGAGCGGCAATCGCGAGATCGCGCACCGGCTCGGCATCACCACGAGCACCGTCGAGCAGCATCTGACGCGGGTGTACCGGAAGCTGCGGGTGCGCAGGCGAACCGAGTTACGCTTTCTGTTGCGCCAGCCGCTGTGATAGGGGGCGCGGTAGGGGTTATATCGATGCACCTGCGGGGGCAGGGTGGAAATCCCGGTTGTGAGGAGTGCATCATGGAACACCGATCGGGATGTGCGGACCGGCGGTTCGCCGTCATCGGCGGCGGGGTGTCCGGCATGGCCGCCGCCTACCAGCTGCGCCGGGCAGGCGCGCAGGTGGAGCTGATCGAGCGCGACACCGTGCTCGGCGGGCGGCTCGGACTCGATCGGCTCGGCGACCGGCCCGTCATGATGGGTGCCCAACTGATCGGCGAAAAGTACTTCGGCTTCCGTGAATTCCTCGCCGACCTCGGGGTCGACTCCTATGAGCGATACTCGATCGCGTTGGCGCGCACCGTCGGCGACAAACTGATCATGGTCAATCCGACCAGATACCACGCCGTCATGCGGTATCTGTCCAGTGTCGGTTCGCCACGGGAGGTCGCCAAGTTCGCCTATCTGGTCGGCAAGGTGCGCGGTGACGGCAGGTTCCTCGGTTCGCGTTACTTCGCCACGCTCGGCGCCCGCAGCGACCACAAGCCGTTGAGCGAGCATTTCGGGCCCGGCCTGAGCACCGTGGTGCGGCCGATGATTCGCTGGATGAACGGCGCCGAGCCCGATGAGGTGTACCTCGGCACATTCGGGACCAACCTCGGGTGGTTTGTCGAGCGGTTCTACCGCTTGCCCGGCGGCGTGCAGCCCGCCGTCGACGAATTCGCCCGGCGCGTCACGGTGCGGACGAGTGCGCGGGTGGAGGGGATCATCGTGCGCGGCGGCGGCGTGAGTGGCCTCGCGATCTCCGAGAACGGCGGGCCGACCCGTGAACACGACTACGACGGCGTGATCCTGGCGACCTCGGCGCACGATGCGGCCGACCTGGTGAAACCGGAGTTCCCCGAGCTGAGCGAGTTGCTGGCGCAGGTCCGGTATTTTCCCGGCGCCGTCGCGATGGTCGAGTACGACCGAGAACTGTTCGGGCCCGGCGCCTACGGTTTCTCGGTGGAGGACGACTCGCCGTGCAGCTTGGCAGTCGCCGAGGGCCGCACCGACCGGCACATCGGGCGATACATGTTCCACGGCCGACGGGCCAGGCCCGCGCCTTCGGATGCGGAGCTCGAGCGCTGGCTCGACGCGGCCGAGCAACAGGCACTGGAGCATTACGGTGGCGGTCCGGTGCACCGAGTCCATACGCTGCGGCGGAGTTGGCAGGCGGGGTACTGCGCCTATCTCCCGTACTACGGCGATTTCCTTTCCGCGCTCGACACCGAGTTGTCCGAATGCCCGGGCCTGACGCTGGCCGGTGACTATCTCCGCGGCGGCGCCCTGGAAGGGTGCTACCGCGCCGGTGTCGAAGCGGCCCGGCGCGCCTGCGCGCTAGCGCCCGGGCAGTCGACTGATCAGCTGGGCAAGGGGAGCCTCTAGCCCCCGCCAGCGCGCGCTGGCAATCGCCGGGGGCGCGTCGAGATCGATGACCCGAGTGGTGGCCACCGTCTGCGGCTCGGTGTATTTCAGCAGCCCGGCCGGTCCGTGCCTGCGGCCGATGCCGGAACTGCCCATGCCGCCCATCGGCGCCCCCGGGCTGGCGGCGGCGGGCAAATAGCCCTCGCCGACATTGACCGCTCCCGAACGCAGGCGCACGGCAATGGTTTCGCCGTACGCCGGGCTCTCGGCGAAAATGCTGGCGCTGAGACCGTAATCGGTGTCATTGGCACGGGCCACCGCCTCGTCGACGTCGGCGACCGGATAGATCGACACCAGGGGGCCGAACGTTTCGTGCCGAGCGCATTCCATCTGGTCGGTCACCCCGGTCAGTACCGTCGGCTCGAAGAAGAGCGGGCCGATATCCGGCCGCGGATTCCCGCCGGTGCGTACCTCGGCTCCCTTGGATTTCGCGTCGGCCAGGTGTTTGGTCACCGTCTCGAGCTGGTCGGTGGAGGCGAGACTGCCCATATCGGCGCGGAAGTCGTAACCGGCCGCGAGCACCATGCTTTCGGTCGCAGCGACGAACTTCGCGGTGAACTCCTCGGCGACCCGCCGTTCGACATAGATGCGTTCGACCGAAAGGCAGAGCTGCCCGGCATTACCGAAACAGGCGCGCCGCGCGACCTTGGCGGCCTTGGCCAGATTCGCGCCCTCGGTGACGATCATCGGGTTCTTGCCGCCCAGCTCGGCGGAAAACGCGACAAGTCGCTGGCCGCACCGCTGCGCGAGTTGCCTACCGGTGGCGGCCGAGCCGGTGAACATGAGGTAATCGCAGGTGTCGACGAGGGCCGCGCCGACCACCTCGCCGGCACCGGGAACGACCGCGAACAACTCCCGCGGCAACCCGGCGCAATACAGCAGTTCGGCATTGGCGAGCGCGGAGAACGGGGTGCGCCCAGCGGGTTTCAGGACGACCGCATTACCGGCGACCAGTGCGGGCAGTGCGTCGCCGATGGCGAGGAACATCGGATAGTTCCACGGCGCGATCACGCCGACGACACCACACGGATGATGGTGCACCACCGACTTCGTCACCAACGGCAGTGGGCCCCGAACGCGATACGGTCGCAGTATCTTCGGCGCATGGCGGGCGTAATAGCGCGCGACCGCGATGACGCCGAGGCACTCCTCCTGTGCGGTCCAGCGGGCCTTTCCGGTCTCGGCCTGCACCACGTCCATCAGAAAATCGCGGTGGTCCAGCACCATATTCCGGTAACGCTCGAGGACAGCCGCGCGTTCGCGCACCGGCCGCGCCGCCCAATCCGCCTGGGCGGCGCGCGCTTCGGCGACCGCGGCGCGCACGTCATCGGCGGTGCCGATCGGCGCGACGCCCAGCGGCCGCCCGGTGAACACCTCACTGATCGTGCTCGCCGACCGGGCCGCGGCATCGGAAATGGCGACGAGCTCGCTGAGATGATCGAAGTCCGCGGGTGTCGGCACCGGCATCGTGTGCTCCTGACATCGAATTGTCTTTGCTTTTCTCAAAATACCGAGCACGAATTCGAATCAGCACTGCCGATGGATCGATGGTTACCGAGCGATGGGCGTAGGTAAACCGTGTCCTGATTACGCTGGATTCAATTCGGAGCGGCCTGGCCATTTCGATTCGGCGGCATACCGATACGAGGAGCCCGGAAAATGTCACAAACACTCGGTTCCGCTATTCGTGCCGCGCTGCGTCGCCGATCCCTCGATGAGCAGCGGCGCATGCTCCAGGACATCGTGCTGCGCGAAGTGGCCGCGGTGCTCGGCGACAGCGGTCCGGACCTGGTCGACCCGGCGGAGTCGTTCCAGCAGCTCGGATTCGACTCGCGGTCCGCGGTCGAGCTGCGCGACCGCTTGCGGGCCGCGACCGGGGTCGAGTTGACCGCGGTGGTCGCCTTCGACTACCCGTCGGTCGACCGATTGGCCGAATTTCTCCGCGAGCAGCTGGTACGCCCTGAGGTCGCGGGCGATGTCGGCGTCGTGCGGGCCGGGCCCGCCGAGCACAGTGGCCGCAACGAGCCGATCGCGATCGTGGGCATGGCGTGCCGATTCCCGGGCGGCATCGAATCGCCGCAGGACCTCTGGCGGTTGCTCGTCGAGGGACGCGATGCGATATCGGAGTTCCCCACCGACCGTGGCTGGCCGGAAGATCTGTACGACCCGGAGCCGGGCAAGATGGGCAAGTCCTACGTGCGCCATGGTGGATTCCTCACCGGAGCAGCGGAATTCGACGCCGCGTTCTTCGGCGTCTCGCCCCGCGAAGCGCTGACCATGGATCCGCAGCAGCGGTTGTTGATGGAGACGACCTGGGAGGCGCTGGAAACCGCGCGGATCGTGCCGGATTCGTTGCGGGGCAGCCGCACCGGCGTCTATATCGGAATGTTCGGCAGCGACTACGTGAACGAGCAGGTGCCGCCGGAACTCGCCGGTTTCATGTTGACCGCCATGGCGGGCAGCGTCGCCTCCGGTCGGGTGTCCTATCAGCTCGGTCTGCAGGGGCCCGCGCTGACGGTCGACACGGCGTGCTCGTCGTCGCTGGTCACCATGCATCTCGCGAGCGAGGCGCTGCGGACGGGCACATGCGATCTGGCGCTGGCCGGGGGCGCGGCCGTGGTCGGCAGGCCGGGCCGGTACCTCGCGTTCTGCATCCAGCGGGGACTGTCCGCCGACGGCCGCTGCAAGTCCTATGCCGCCGACGCCGACGGCACCTCGTGGTCGGAGGGTTCGGGTGTCGTTGTGCTGGAACGGCTCTCGGACGCGCGCCGGAACGGTCGGCGCATCCTCGCGGTGATCAGGGGGTCCGCGGTCAACCAGGACGGCGCTTCCAACGGGCTCGCCGCACCGAACGGGCCCGCGCAGCAACAACTCATCCACGACGCACTCGCCGATGCCGAGCTGAGCGCTGCCGAGATCGATGCGGTGGAGGGGCACGGCACCGGCACGGTGCTCGGCGATCCGATCGAAGTACAGGCCCTGCTGCGCACCTATGGTGCGCGCCGCCGCGCGGGGGAGCCGCTGTGGCTCGGCTCGGTCAAGTCGAACCTCGGTCACACGCAGGCCGCGGCGGGGGTGGCCGGAGTCATCAAGATGGTCATGGCGATGCGGCACGGGTTGCTGCCGCGCACCGTGAACATCGAGCGGCCGACCGACCATGTGGACTGGTCCAGCGGCGATGTCCGGTTGCTCCTCGAGGCCGAACCGTGGCCGGGGCACGGTCGTCCGCGTCGGGCGGCGGTGTCGACGTTCGGCATCAGCGGTACGAACGCGCACCTGATCTTGGAGGAGTCGCCGCCCGATCCGCCCGCCGCGCCCGAGCAGCGGTCCGACCCGCCGGTAGTGCCGTGGGTGGTGTCCGGGGCGAGCGCGAAAGCGCTACCGGCACAAGCGGATCGGTTGCTGACCCAGCTGGCGGAAGCCGGCCCGGGGTCGACCGCGCGAGCGGTCGATGTGGGTTACTCGCTGGCGGCGACCAGGACGACCTTCGACCACCGCGCTGTCCTGCTCGGCCGTGACCACGGCGCATTGCTGTCGGCGCTACGCGCGCTGGCTACCGGCGAATCGCGGGCCGCCGGTTCCGATTCGGCGGTGCTGCTACGTGGTGTGGCCCGGCCGAATGCCAAGACGGCGGTGCTGTTTCCGGGGCAGGGTGCCCAGCGGATCGGGATGGGCAAGCGACTGTATGAGACTTATCCGGTGTTCGCCGCGGCGTTCGACGAGGTGTGCGCACAGTTCGACGGGGCGTTCGACGTCCCACTGCGTACGGTCGTCTTCGCCGAGCCGAGCTCCGGGCCGACCCTGCTGGATCAGACCGCCTACACCCAGGCGGCGCTGTTCACGGTGGAGGTCGCGATTTTCCGGCTGCTGAGTTCGTGGGGTCTGCAGCCGGATTACTTGATCGGGCATTCGATCGGCGAGCTCACCGCGGCGTACGTGGCGGGCGTGTGGTCGCTGGCCGATGCGTGCGCCGTGGTGGCCGCGCGCGGGCGCCTGATGCAGGAATTGCCCGAGGGCGGTGCCATGGTGTCGGTCACCGCCACCGAAGAACAGGTGCTCGAGGTGCTGGGCGACCACACCGGCTCGGTCGGCATCGCCGCGGTGAACGGGCCGCGCTCGATCGTCGTCTCCGGTGACGAGGCGGCGGTCACCGAGGTGGCGGCGGTGCTGAAAGAGCGCGGCGCCAGCACGAAACGGCTCGCGGTCAGTCACGCGTTCCACTCACCGCGGATGGAACCGATGCTGGCCGCGTTCGAGCAAGTCTGCCTCGGCCGCACCTATCACCAGCCGAACGTGACGATCGTATCGACGCTCACCGGTAAACCGGCGAGTGCCGATGAACTGTGTTCGCCCTGGTATTGGGCCGCCCAAGTCAGGCGGCAGGTGCGGTTCATGGCCGGCGCGCGTTGGCTGTTGGAGCGGGAGCGGGTGACCGTTTTCCTGGAAGCCGGACCGGGTGCCGCGCTGGGTGCGATGGTCGCCGAGAGCGCGGTCGAGGTCGATGCCGGGACCATCACGCTCGCGCAGACGATGCGGGCCCGCCGGGATGACGACGAAGTGCTCGGCATCCTCACCGGTCTGGCGACCGCGCACTGCGCGGGCGCCGTAGTCGACTGGACCACTCTGTTCGCTGGGACCGGTGCGCGTGCGATCGAGCTGCCGACCTACGCCTTCCAGCGCGAACGGTATTGGCTCGAACTCGGCGAACTCGGCGGCCGGGTCGATCTGCGCCGATCCGGCCTGCTGGAAGCCGATCATCCGTTGCTGGCGGCTGTTGTCAGCGTGCCGGATTCGCCGGACCTGGTGTGCACCGGCCGATTGTCGCTGCGCAGCCACGCGTGGTTGGCCGATCACGCGATCGGCGACGTGGTGCTCCTGCCGGGGACCGCGTTCGTCGACATGGCGCTGTATGTCGGTGCGCTGGTGGGTTGTCCGCGGCTGGGCGAGCTGGTGCTCCGAGCGCCGCTGGCGTTGCCTGCCGACGGCGCGGTGGAACTGCGCGTGGTGGCCGGAGCGCCGCAGGAAACGGGCGCGCGGTCATTGACTGTGTACGCCCGGCCGCAGGGGGAGGCCGATGCCGTGCCCGAGGAGCTGACCAGCTGGACAAAGCACGCGGTCGGCGTCGTGACACCGGCCACCGACGAGCGGCCGGTGGTCGACTCGGCTTGGCCACCGCCGGGCGCGGTGCCGGTGGATATCGCCGACGCCTATCCGGCATTAGGCGACCTCGGCTATCGGTACGGTCCGATGTTTCGCGGCCTCACCGCCGTATGGCGCAGCGAGAGCGAGGTATTCGCCGAGGTCGCGTTGCCGGACCTGGCGCGGGAAGCGGCCGGACGGTTCGGACTACATCCGGCTTTGCTGGATTCGGCGCTACACGCCATCGCGGTCGGCGGGCTGCTGCCCGGTGCCGACGCGGGCGAGGTGAGCGTGCCATTCTCGTGGGCGGGTTTGTCGCTGTACACCGCCGGAGCTGCCGCGTTGCGCGTACGGCTGACGGCACCGGAATCCGACCGCATCGCGCTGACCGCGACCGATGACACGGGCGCTCTCGTCGCGAGCCTGGACACGCTGTCGATGCGGTCGGTCGCGCCGGAGTCGTTCGGCGCGTTGGTTGCCCAAACCGCCGAGCCACTGCTCGAATCGGCATGGATCAGCACAGTTCGCCAGGAAAACGTTGCTGTCGAGGCGAATTGGTCGGCGGCACCGACGGAAGACCTCGAGGTTGTCTCGATGGCGGGCCGCCAGGCTGTGGTCATGTGCTTCGCCGACACTTCGGCGCCCGCCGATGAATCGCCCGCGACACGGCCGCAGGCGCTGCGCGCACGGATCGCCGAATTACTCGCCCGCACACAGGAGCTGGTTTCCTCGGCGGAGTGGGCAGCCGCATCCGTAGTGCTGGTGACCCGGCGATCGGTCGCCGTACACCGCGGCGAGACCGTCGACGCGGTCGGCGCGACCGCATGGGGCCTGCTGCGCAGCGCTCAGCACGAACACCCCGGGCGTCTGGTCCTGGTCGACGTGGACGAATGGTCCGACTATCGTGACGCGGTCGAGCAGGCATCGGCCACGACGGACGAGCCGCAGGTGGCCGTGCGTCGTGGGGTGCCGCATGTTGCCCGATTGCGCAGGGCCACCGCGGATTCGGTCGGTTCGGCGGACTTGCTCACTGGCGGCGCGTGGCGGTTGACGCAGCACAGCAAGGGCACGCTCACCGGTGACAATCTGTCGTTGGTCGCGGCGGCGCGGACAGCGGAACCGTTGGCGCCGGGTCAAGTACGGATCGGGCTGCGCGCGGCAGGCGTGAACTTCCGTGATGTGCTGATCGTGCTCGGCATGTATCCGGATCCGGAAGCGTCGATCGGTGGCGAGGGCGCGGGGGTCGTGCTGGAGGTCGCCGCCGACGTCACCGAATTCGCGGTCGGTGACCGTGTCATGGGATTCGTGTCCGGCATCGGTGCGACCGCGGTGACCGATCGGCGGCTGTTGGCCCGCATTCCGCAGGGGTGGTCCTTCGCGCAGGCGGCCGCGGTGCCCGTCGTCTTCGCCACCGCCTACTACGCGTTGGTCGACCTGGCCGGTGCACGGGCCGGTGAATCGCTGCTGCTGCACGCGGCGACCGGTGGTGTCGGCATGGCGGCCATCCAGCTGGCCCGGCACCTCGGGCTGGAACTCTTCGTCACCGCGAGCACCCCGAAATGGGATGTGCTGCGCGGCATGGGATTCGACGATCAGCGCATCGGCGACTCCAGAACGCTCGACTTCGAACAGAAGTTCTCGGCCGCCACCGGCGGGCGCGGCGTCGACGTCGTACTCGATTCGCTGGCAGGCGATTTCGTCGACGCCTCGCTGCGCTTGCTCGGCGAAGGTGGCCGCTTCCTGGAAATGGGGATGACCGACCGGCGCGATCCCGCGGCAGTGGCCGCGCGCCATCCCGGACTGACGTACCGCAGCTTCTTCCTGATGGAGGCAGGTCCGGATCGACTCGGCCAGATCTTGGCAACTTTGGTGGGGCTGTTCGACTCCGGTGCGCTCGCCCCGATCCCGACCACCGCCTGGGATATCAGGCACACACCCGAAGCCTTCCGATTCCTCGGTCAGGCCCGCCACATCGGCAAGAATGTGCTCACCTTGCCCGTACCGTGGCACCCGCACGGCACGGTGCTGATCACCGGCGGGACCGGCGGGCTCGGTGCGGTGCTCGCGCGGCATCTGGTCGAGGTCCGCGGCGTACGGCACCTCGTGCTGGCGAGTCGGCGCGGCCCGAATGCCGCGGGCGTCGCGGAGTTGGTCACCGAACTGGGCGCGGCCGGTGCGAAGGTCGACGTCGTGGCATGCGACGTCGCGGATCCGGACGCGGTGGCCGCACTGCTGGCGGCCATCGCGCCGGATCATCCGCTGACCGCCGTGATCCATGCCGCGGGCGTGCTCGCCGACGGACTGTTCGATTCGATGACCGAGACGGCATTGGCCACCGTGTTCCGGCCCAAAGTGGACGCGGCCTGGCACCTGCACGAGGCAACGAAGGACCTGGACTTGGCCGAGTTCGTGCTCTGTTCCTCGATGGCAGGTGTGCTCGGCGCGCCGGGACAGGCGAACTACGCCGCCGCCAACACGTTCCTGGACGCGCTGGCACAGTCGCGCCGGGTCGCCGGACTGCCCGCCACCTCGGTGGCGTGGGGCGCCTGGCAAGGCATCGGCGGCATGACGGGTCAGCTGACTGAACAGGATTGGGCCCGGCTGCGCCGGGAAGGGTTCGTCGCGCTCGACGCGGCGGTGGGCATGGCCCTGTTCGACGCCGCACTGGTCTCGGGGCAGGCCTGCCCCGTGGCCGCACGGATCGATAAGTCCGTACTCGCGAGGATCGGCCCGGAGCACCTGCCGCCGATGCTGCGTGGGCTGGTGCGCGTCCCGCGGCTCGCCGCTGACCGCGGGTCGGGCCGACCGGACAAGCTGACGGCCCGGCTGTCCGGCCTGTCACCCGCCGACCAGCGCCGAGTCGTGGTCGAGGTGATCCGTTCGCATGCCGCGGCGGTCCTAGGTCACTCGTCACCGGATGCGATCAGCGCCGATATCCCGTTCCAGGACATCGGGTTCGACTCGCTCGCGGCGATGGAGTTCCGTAATCGACTGGAGGCGGCGACCGGCACCAAGTTGGCGACGACGATCGTCTTCGACTACCCGACACCCGAGGCCTTGGCCGAATATCTCCGCGCCGAAGTAGCACCGGACGCACAAGCGCAGGTCATCGCCGACCTCGAAGCGGTCGAGCGGGGCTGTGCCGCCGCGCAACTCACCGACGCCGAACGCGCGACGATCGCCACTCGGCTGGCGGCCCTGGCCCGTGCCCTGGACAGCCGCGAAACCACTACGGCCATCAGCGATCTGGACGACGCCGAGGACAGTGAGCTGTTCGAATTCGTCGAACGGCTGAGCTGATCGCGCGGACCTGACCGGGCGCAGAGGAGGAAAACGACCGATGGCAACCGACGAGGAGTTGCGCAGATACCTCAAGCGGACCGCGCGGGAACTGTACGAGACCAAGCAGCGGTTGCACGAGGTACAGCAACGGGCCGGCGAGCCGATCGCGATCATCGGCATGGCCTGCCGGTTCCCCGGTCACATCCGTTCGCCGGAAGACCTGTGGCAGTTGGTGTTCGAAGGACGCGAAGTAGTCATGGGCTTCCCGTCCGACCGAGGTTGGCCGCCCGCCGCCGCGTACGACAGTGACACAGATGTGCCGACGGTGGCCGCCGGAGCGTTCCTGGAGGACGTCGCCGAGTTCGACGCGGGCTTCTTCGGCATCACCGACCGCGAGGCGCTGGCGATCGACCCGCAGCAGCGACTGTTGCTCGAGGTCGCCTGGGAGGCGATAGAGCGGTCACGGATCAATCCGATGACGTTGCGTGGCACCGATACCGGCGTTTTCGCCGCCTGCATGGATCAGGCCTACTGGGAATGGTCGCGCGAATGGGACGGGTACGAGACGTATTACGTGCTGGGGAACACGCCCAGCGTCCTGGCCGGACGGGTCGCCTACGCGCTGGGGCTGGAGGGGCCCGCCGTCACGGTCGACACGGCGTGCTCCGGCTCATTGGTCGCATTGCATCAGGCGGTGCTAGCGCTACGGGCAGGCGACTGTTCCTTGGCCCTGACGGGCGGGGCCACCGTGATGGCGCAGCCGCGGCAACTGGTGGTCTTCTCCCGGCAGCGCGCGGCGGCGCCGGACGGCCGATGCAAGTCCTACGCCGCGGCGGCCGATGGCACCGCCTGGTCGGAGGGCGTCGCGGTGCTTGTGCTGGAACGACTCTCGGACGCCAGGCGCAACCGGCATCGGGTGCTCGCGGTGGTCCGCGGTTCCGCGGTCAATTCCGACGGTGCCTCCAATGGTCTGACCGCACCGAACGGGCTGTCCCAGCAGCGAGTGATCCGCCGCGCGCTGGCCACGGCGGGGCTGTCGGCGGCCGCCGTGGACGTGGTGGAGGGCCACGGCACCGGCACCGTGCTCGGCGATCCGATCGAGGCGCAGGCATTGCTGGCCACCTACGGCCGCGAACACCCGCCGGGACAGCCGTTGTGGCTCGGGTCGATCAAGTCGAACTTCGGGCATACCCAGTCCGCCTCCGGCGCCGCCGGGCTCATCAAGATCGTCTTGGCTATGCGGCACGGCATCGCGCCCGCGACACTGCATGTGGACGCGCCGTCGGGGCATGTCGACTGGTCGGCCGGTGAGATCCGGCTGCTGACCGAACCACAGGCATGGCCGGGCACCGGGCGGCCGCGCCGGGCCGGGGTGTCCTCGTTCGGGTTCAGCGGCACCAACGCGCACGTGATCGTCGAATACGACCCCGCCGAAGAGTCTGCGGCCGTCGCGAGCCCGGAAGTGCCTGTGCCGCAGGTGGTGTGGCCGTGCGTGCTATCGGCGAAGTCGGAGCGGGCGTTGCGCGATCAGGCGGCGCGGTTGGGTGAAACCTGCACCGCGGAGCCCGGGCATCGTATCGCCGATATCGGAGCGGCGCTGGCGACAACGCGTGCCGTGTTCCCTTATCGCGCGGTGCTGCTCGCGGATACGCGGGCCGAGCTGGTAGCGGGGGCGGCGGCGCTTGCCGATGGCGCGCTGCACCGATCCGTAGCGGCGGGAAACACGCCGAGCACCCGCCACGGCACCGTGGCCGTGCTGTTGCCCGGTCAAGGCAGCCAGCGGATCGGCATGGGCCGCGAACTGTATCAACGGTTTCCGCGGTACCGGGATGCTGTCGACGAGTTGTGTGCTTGCTTTGATCCGCACCTAAACCGCCCGCTGCGTTCGGTGCTGTTCGGTTCGAACAACGGCTCCGCCGCTCTGCTCGACCGCACCGACTTCACCCAACCCGCGCTGTTCACGATCGAGGTAGCGCTGTTCCGTTTGCTCGAATCCTGGGGATTCCGCGCCGATTTCGTGCTCGGGCACTCGATAGGCGAGCTGGCGGCCGCCCACCTGGCCGGTGTCTTCTCGGTGTCCGATGCGGCGGCGGTGGTTGCCGCCCGAGGACGGCTCATGCAGCGGCTCGGCCCAGGGGCCATGGTTTCGATCCGCGCCACCCACGACGAGGTGGCGGCCTCGCTCGCCGGATCGGATGGCCGCGTGTCGGTCGCCGCCAGCAACGGCCCCAACGCCACCGTCATTTCCGGGGACGGCGACGCCGTGCGGGCGGTCGCGAAACAGTGGCGCGAACGGGGCAGGCGCGTCAAACAACTCCGGGTGGACCGCGCCTTCCATTCGCCGCATCTCGATGACCTGCTCGACGATTACCGAGACGTTGTGGCCAAGGCCGAGCTGCGGCCCCCGGCGATCACGGTGGTCTCCAATGTGACCGGCGCTCCGGCTACGCGGTTGTGCACCACCGACTACTGGGTGGATCAGGCCCGAAAACCGGTGCTGTTCTACGATTCTGTCCGTTTCCTGCTCGGCGCGGGCGTCGGCACCTTCGTCGAGCTCGGGCCCGGCGACGTCCTGTCCGGTATGAGCCAGGAATGCGTTGCCGACGGTCGCGTCGTGTCGATTCCGACACTGCGCGCCGGTGAGCCCGAGGACGCCGGTCTGCTCCGGGCGGCCGCGGGTGCCTGGATTCGTGGCGCGGCCATGGACTGGCCTGCGGTGTTCGCGGGTAGCGGGGCAGAGCTCGTCGACCTGCCGACCTACGCCTTTCAGCATCGGCGGTACTGGCGCACGGGAGCGCATTACTGGTGCGATTCCGAACACCGTGTCGTCTCGATGCCGGACGGTCTCGGCCGAGCCGAGCCCGGCGACTCGGCCACAGCGCCGGACCCGGCCGCCGAGTTCTGCGCCGGATGGTCCGAACTGGAGCCCGCGCGGCGAGTCGACTATGTGCTCGGTGTGGTGCGCTCACAGCTCAGTGCGATCCTGATCGACTGCCCGGCCGATGACATCGACACCGAAAAAGGCATTCTCGGCTCCGGTCTCACCTCGCTGTCCGTGCTCGAGCTGCGCGCGCGACTGAACACCGTTGCGGGAACGGCACTCCCGTTGGAGCACTTCTTCGCCGATCCGACACCACGGGCGCTGGCCGAACTGATCTGCGCCGAATTGACGGTGCCCGAGCTCGCCTCCCCGAGGACGACACCATGACCGTCGAAACACTGAGCTTCGAGCAGACCGTGCCGCGCACCCTGGCCCATCGCCGCTGTCTCGGTGAGGTTTTCGTGGCCGACACCGCGGCGCTCGGGCCGGAGGAATTTCTGGCCGCCATCCAGATACCGAGGGCGCACTCGCATTGGTCCGACCATGTCGCCGCCTACCACGACCCGTTGGCGGCGGTCGAGGCGATCCGGCAGGCGATGACCGTCATCGGGCACCGGTATCTGCGCGTGCCGCTCGGCACGCCGATGAGCCTGCAGCGGATGGAAACCGACGTCGAGGACCATAGCGCGCTGCGCGAGGACGGCAGTGCACCCTTGGAGGGCATCGTCCGCGTTCACGCGCCGCAGATCGGCGGCACCGGCGGCTACTTCGCGGACAACAACTTCACCGCGAGCCTGACGATCGGCGCCGCGCTGGCGATGGTCGTGCGCGGCAGTGGAATCGCTTTCCCCCGCGAGGCATACGAGCAGTTCCGACGGCATCAGCAGCAGACACGTCCGGCTGAGCCAGATGCGGAAATCGCTGCCCGCAGACCGGTCCAGCCCGCCCGGGTCGGTCGCCGAGACTCGCGCAACGTGGTGGTCGGCCTTCCCCGCACGGGACAAGACTCGGCACTGGTGTTGCCCTTGGTGGTGGATCAGCGGCACCCGTCGTTCTTCGACCACGCCTACGACCACCTGCCCGGCCCGCTCATCCTCGAGGGTTTCCGGCAGGCCGCCGTGCTCGCGGCCTGCGAAACCGGTGCGCTCGCAACGCCGGTCGTGGCCATCGCCGCCATCCACGCGACGTTCACCGGGTTCGCCGAACTCGACGCCGACGCCGACTTCGGGGCCGCCGTGCTACCGGATGCAGCCGGCGGCGCCGTCATCGAGCTCGAGCTGTCCCAGTTCGGCACCACGATCGCCGCCTGCACCGTCGAACTCGCCCCGTACCCACCGGACTGAGCAAGGAGGACAACCGATGGACACTGCAACGAGTAAGCCACCCCGACATGTGGCGGTAGTCGGTTCGGGGATCGCCGGAATCGCCGCGGCATTCCGATTGCACACCGCGGGCCACGAGGTCGACCTGATCGAGCGTTCGAGCGTCCTCGGCGGCCGGTTCGGTATCGACCGCCTCGGGGACCGCCCGGTGATGATGGGCGGGAAGAATCTCGGGCGAACCTACACCGCGATGCGCGCACTCCTCGCTGAGCTGGGCGCTACCGGTTATGAGCCGTTCGGGATCAACACCTCGCGGGTCATCGACGGACTCCTGGTCACCTTCGACAGCAGCAACGGTCCGCTCGAAAAACTGAACTGGCTCCGGAAACTCGGCCCGCCCAGCGATTTGGCGAAGCTGCTCTACCTGCTGTCGCGGGTCCGTCGTAACGCCGAGAACAAATTCCTCGGCTCGGCCACCTTCACCGATATCGCCGCCGCGAGCGACGATCGGCCGCTGAGTGCGCATTTCGGTCCGCGCATCGCGCACAACATGTTCCGCGCGCTGACGGTGCGGCTCAACGGTGCCGAACCCGATGAGGTGTATCTGGGCACGTTCGGCACCAACCTCGGCATGTTCCTCGACACCTACGACCAACTCACCGACGGCATCGAGCCCGCGCTCACCGCACTGACCCAGCGGATTCCGGCACACACGAACACCCGGGTCGAACGATTGCTCCTCGACGACGGCCGCATTGCCGGTGTCGGCGTCGTGCAGAACGGCGGGCCGCTGCGCGAGCGGCAGTATGACGGTGTGGTGCTGGCGACCCCGGCCCACGCCGCCGCCGACATCGTCAAGTCGGACCTGCCGGCGCTGAGCAGTCTGCTGATGGATGTCAGGTACTTTCCGTCGACCGTTGTGCTGGTGGAATACGAGCGGCCGGTCTTTCATCAGGGCGTGCGCGCCATCGTGCTCGATGACGGACCGTGCAGCAATGCGGGCGTCTACGGAATCAACGACCTCAATATCGTTCGATACACCTTCAGCGGCAGGGCGGCCAGGCCGACGCCGTCGCCGGACGTGCTGGAGACCTGGTTGAACGAGGCGGAGCAGCGGGTCACCTCGCTGCTCGGGACGGGGCCGGTCCGTCGGGTCCGCAAGGTCGAACGGATCTGGGACGCCGCGTATTGCGCCTATCTGCCCTATCACGGTGAGTTCCTGTCGAAGGTGCGGGCCGAGGTCGAGGCGGTACCCGGACTCGCACTGGCGGGGGACTATCTGCGGGGCGCGCAGCTCGAAGCGTGCTGTCGTTCCGGCATGGAGGCGGCCCGCGCTTTCGGGTGAGCGTGCGATCACGCGGGCGGCCGAAACTTCCTGGTCTGCAACGATGCATCCTGTGTCAAGATCATTTGATGCAGTCGTTGCAGATCCCGCCCGGGTTCGATGCCGAGGCCGTCGACCAGATTCGCCCGTGACCGCTGATAGACACCGAGTGCGTCGACCTGCCTGCCGGAGCGGTACAGGGCAAGCATGTATTGACGGCACAGGCCCTCGCGCAATGGTGCTGCCGCGGTGAGTATTTCCAGCTCCGGGGTGATCTCGCGGTGTCTGCCGCAGGCGAGCTCGGCGTCGAAGCAGTCTTCGTAGGCGTTGAGCCGCTCGTCCGCCAGCGCGGTCAGCTCGCGCCAGAGTATTCCGGCCTCCGCCAGATCGGCCAAGGCGTTGCCGTGCCAGAGTTGCAGTGCGCGCCGCAACGACAACTGTGCCGCGGCGGGCGATCCCGCGGCCGATTCGGCCCGTCCCTGTTCGACCAGTCGACGGAAGCGGCACAGGTCGACCGCGTCCGGATCGACCTCGAGCAGGTAGCCGGGCACCTTCGTCAGCAAGGCCGTCGCGGAGTCGGCGTGCTCGCGGTCCGCGATGATCTTGCGGATCGCGGAAACGGCGTTCTGCACGATCTTTCGCGCCGTGGGCGGCGGATCGCCGTGCCACAGGGCATCTCTCAGTTGACTGGCCGGCACCACCTGGTTCGGATGTAAGAGCAGGTACCCGAGCACAGCGCGGCGGGTGAGCCCGCCGAGATCGACCTGCACGCCGTGCGCAGTGACATCCAATGCACCGAGTATCCGAAATTCCATCTGTGCCTCCATCCCCAGATAACCAGGTGTAGCAGGCACTTTCCGGCGCACAGAACCCCTATGCGACGGACCCCTAACCGGGGCTCAGTTGACGGCGCGGTCTCGATCCGCCCAGAACCGCTGGCGCAGCTCACGGCGCAAAATCTTGCCGCTCGCGTTGCGGGGCAGATAGTCGACGAATTCGACGTGGCGTGGGTGCTTGAAGGACGCGAGTTTGTCGCGCAGGAACAGCACGAGTTCGCGCTGGGTAACCGTGCGCCCCGGTAGCAGCGAGACGAAGGCGTGCACGGTTTCGCCCCAGCGGTCGTCGGGCACCCCGACGACCGCGGCTTCGCGGACGGCCGGATGGCCGACGATGGCGTTCTCCACTTCGGCCGGATAGATGTTCTCGCCACCGATGATGATCATGTCCTTGATCCGGTCGCAGATGTAGACGTAGCCGTCCTGGTCGATCCATCCGGCATCCCCGGTGTGGATCCAGCCGTCGGCGCCGATGATGTCGGCCGTGGCTTCGGGACGATTCCAGTAGCCGAGCATAGGGGCCGGTCCGTGTGCGATGATCTCGCCGATCTCGCCGGGCGGCAGGCGATTACCGGCGGGGTCAACCACGGCCATCTCGCAGCCGGGATAGGGGAATCCCGCCGACCGCAGTCTCGGGCTACCCGCCTTGTGGTCCGTCGGTGGCAGAAAGGTCAGCGGGGTAGCGGTTTCGGTCATGCCGTAGAACTGAACGAAGTCGCAGCCGAAACTGTTCATGCATTCGACGAGCATGTCCTCGGGTATCGGTGATCCGCTGTAGGCGATCTGCCGCAGACCGGCGAAGTCCGCCGGGGATATTCCGGGCTCGGCGAGAATGAGCGCGAGCATCACCGGAACTCCGCACATGACGGTTATCGAACGGGACCGGATGATGTCCAGCGCTCGGCCTGGGGTGAATTCCGGCAGGATGAACAGCGGAGCGCCCGCGATGAGGCCTTGGACGACCCAACCGAGGCCCGCGATATGGAAGCCTGGAATGGCGACGAAACAGCGGTCGTCGTCTGCCATCTGTAACCATTCGAACCCCTGCTGGTGCAGGATGTCCCACACGACGAACAGGCTGCGCTGCGCGATCACCACCCCTTTCGACGCGCCCGTCGTTCCGCTGGTGTACATCTGGAGCAGCGGGTCCGTCTGCGTAGTTCGCACTGATGGCGGCGTATCGGGTTGTGCGGCAATCCAATCGGTGAATCCGGCGCCCGGAATGCCGTCGCGGTCCATCCTGATCAGCCGGGCAAGGTTCCATCCGGCGGGTGGCAGATTCTCGGCCAGTTCCTCGGCGGCCGAGTCGAGGAATACTATTTCGCAGTCCGCATCGGTGATTATGTGGGTCACCTCGGCGCTGGTCAGTCGCCAATTGATCGGAACGAGGACCGTTCCGATGATCGAGCAGCCGATCAGCAGCTGGTACAACCGGGCGGAATCACGGCCGAGATAGGCGATGCGGTCGCCGCGTTCCAGACCGGCGGCGCGCAGGGCATGCGCTACCTGATTCGACACCCGGTGCATCGTCGCGTAATCGGTGACGTCATCGCCGCAGACGATGGCGGCACTGTCCGGCCGCACGATCGCATGTTCGCCGATAGCTGCCGCCAGATTGTCCGCTCGGTTGTATGTTTTCACGAACGATTGCGACATGACCGCGCTCCGAAAAATATTGCCGGGCAATTATTGTGGATTCACGATAACGCGCGGCGGTAATCGTCGAGTAACCGAGAATTCAGTCGGTAAGGTCCAGCTCCGCCTTACCGGGCTGGTGCGGCAGATCGGAGACGAGTTCGGCGGTGATCCGGCCCGGACCGGTGGTCGCCCGGTAGGCGATGCAGATCGGGATGTCACAGCCGATGGACCCGAAGGCGATGTCGAACGAGTCGGCGCCGGTGACACCGGTGGTGGTGTTCTGCCAGCGAAGCGTAACCCGAGCCGAACAACCGAGCGGAAGGCCGAGCAGTAGCGTCGGCTGGTGCCACGCGAATGTCACGGTGCCGGTGGCGGATCGGGCCGCGGTGACGTCTTGCCTGCCGATGCACGGACCGGTGGTGAGCGTTGTCACCGACAGCTTCGTTTCGGCCGCCTGTGCGGGCGCGGCCAGGCCGACCACAACGGCGGTGGCGGCGGCGAGCGGGAATGCGAGTCGAGTGAGCAATCGGCGCATGATCGGACCATACGGCGCTGACGACGCCGTCGATAGCCCCGAAAAGTAGGCGCGGGAGGGCGCCCCTGCCGGTTCGGCGCAACACCTTTCGGCCCTATTCCGGGGAATGGCCGCCGGTGCGGGCCGTCTTGTGACACCGTCGGAAACGACAACGGAAGTGTGCTGGAGGTACCCATGGCACCGAACAGGGGGATGCTCGCGGCGTTGGCGAGCGTCGGCGTGCTCTTGGCCGCAACGGTGGGTTGCGGTTCGGATAGCGGCGGGCAGAACGCGCTGACCATCACGGCGAACGCGATCAACTCGGCCGGTGGGAAGAACGCGGACGAGGCGAAGTGGATCGAAGAGTGGATCATCCCCAGGTTCGTCGAGGAGCAGCAGGCCAAGGGCCGCACCGTCGAGGTGAAGTTCCAGGCGACCGGGGTGCCTGATGAGGACTACAAGAACCGGATCGCCAAGGACCTGAAGACCGGCACCGGCGCCGATGTCGTCTCGCTGGACGGGATCTGGGTGGGCGAGTTCGCCGAGGGACAGCAGATCGAGCCGCTGGACGAGCTGGTGGGGGCCGACAAGGCCCAGGCGTGGGACGGCTGGCAGCACATGCCGGAGACGGTGCGGCGGTTGATGTCCTACGGCGGCAAGCAATTCGGCATCCCACAAGGCACCGATGGACGGGTGCTGTTCTTCAATCGCGAACTGTTCGAGCGGGCTGGTTTGCCGACGGACTGGCAGCCGACCAGTTGGGATCAGATACTCGAGGCGGGCCGAAAGCTGAAGGCCGTGCCCGGCGTGATTCCGGTGCAACTGAACGCGGGCACCAGCTTCGGAGAAGCGACGACCATGCAGGGGATTCTGCCGCTGCTGGCGGGTGCGGGCAGCGCCATGCACGACGGCGGCAAGTGGGTCGGGAACACCTTGAACTTCCGCGAGGTGTTGGAGTTCTACCGCACGTTGTACGGCGAGCAGTTGGGCGATGCGGAGCTGCAGCAAGACGCCAAGGGCCGGGAAAAGAGCTTCGAGAAGTTCGCCAAGGGACAGGTCGGCATCCTGCTGGAGGGCGACTTCCTGTGGCGTGGCGTGCTGAACCCGGCCGGTGGCAGCTTCCCGATGGCCGATCGGGACACCGTGGTGGGCTGGGCGAAGATCCCGGCGGCCGCGCCCCGCGCCGGGGTGAACGGGCAGGACTTCGTGAGCATGTCCGGCGGTAGCGGACGAGTGATCAGCCCGAAGAGCAAGAATGTCGAACTGGCCTGGGAACTGCTGCAATTCATGAATTCGCCGGCGGCCTACGAACAGTGGATCAGCATGGGCGGCGCGCGGATCACACCGCGACAAGATGTGAACGCCAAGGTGCTCGGCGGCGATCCGATGCTGACCTTCGTGTCCGAGCAGATCCTGCCGATCACGTCGTTGCGGCCCGCGCTACCGGAATACTCCACCGTGTCGAAGGCGATGCAGCAGGCGACGCTGGATGTGGTCACCGGCACGAGCCCGGCCGATGCCGCCGCCGCGTACGGCAAGGCCGTGGAGGAGGCGGTGGGCAAGGACAAGGTAGCCAGTGACTGACCCGGCGACCCCCGGCCCGGCCGGCATCGCCGATGTGCGACCGGCCGGACCCGACAGCGATGTCGCGGGATTGGGACGCGGGAAGGCGAGCGCGTTCGTCACGCCCGCACTGCTGCTGATCGCGGCATTCCTGGTGTTTCCGGCGCTGTGGCTGCTGTGGATCGGGCTCACCGACCTCACGGTCTCCGGGCGCACCTCGGTGGACGTTTCCTTTGTGGGACTGGACAACTACGCCAACGCGCTGGACGACCCGCTGTTCCGGAACAGCCTGTGGATCACGCTGCTGTTCGTGTTCGGCTCGGCCGTCATCGGACAGAACTTCCTCGGGTTCACCCTGGCCTGGTCCCTGCGCGATGCCGCGCGCTGGCTGCGCGCACTGGTGGAAAGCTTGGTGCTGCTGGCCTGGATTTTGCCCTCCAGTGTGGTTGCGGTGCTGTGGATCGCGATGCTGGACCGCGATGCGGGCACCATCAACCAGTTGCTGGACAACCCCGGCTATGCCTGGATGATCCGGCATCCGCTGGCCGTCATCATCGTGTTCAACATTTGGCGCGGCACCGCGTTTTCCATGCTGCTGTACTCGGCGGCGCTGTCCACGGTGCCGCCGTCGCATCTGGAGACGGCGCGGCTGGCCGGTGCCTCCGGCCCGCAAACACTGCGGGATGTGGTGTTTCCGCACGTGCGCGCGCACGTCCTGACGAACACGCTGCTGATCAGCCTGTGGACCTTCAACGACTTCACGCCCTATCTGCTGACCCGTGGCGAGCCGAACCATGGCAGCGAGACATTGCCGATCTTCCTCTACCGGCAGGGGATCGACGACGGCGCACTCGGGTACGGCGCGGCCGCTTCGGTGCTGATGCTGCTGATCAATCTGGTGCTCGCGCTGTTCTACCTGCGGCTGCTGCGGCGGAGGCCCCGATGAGTCCCAGACGGATTGTCGCCCGGATCGGGTTCTATACCTTCGTCGCGGTGCTGACCGGGTTCTTCGTGCTACCGATGCTGTGGCTGGCCTCCGCGCCGTTCGACAGCAACCCCGGGTACGCGCCGCGGGTGCCGGAAAAGCCGACCCTGCAGCACTTTTCGGCGCTGTTCGAGAACGACCTGACCATGGGCTCGCTGTGGAACTCGGTGGTCCTGTCCTTCTCCTGCATGGTGCTGGTGGTTGCCAGCGCGGCGCTGGCCGCGTACGCGTTGTCCCGGGTCCGGATTCCGGGCCGAGACGCGCTGCTCTACCTGCTCTTGCTGCTGTCGAGTGTGGTCACCGGCACGGCGGCGATGGTGCCGATCTTCCTGATGGTCTGGAAATTGGGTCTGCTGGACCGGCAGTTGGGCGTGGTGCTCGTGCTGTCGGGTGGGTTGCTGCCTGCGGCCATCTTCATCCTGAAGGACTTCATGGACGCGGTGCCCAAGTCCTATGAGGAGTCGGCACGGGTGTTCGGGGCCGGACCGCTGCGGATCCTGCGCGAAATCGTGGTGCCGGTGGCTCGACCCGGGTTGGCGACCATCGCGGTGTGGACCGTGGTGAACGTGTGGGGGACTTACCTGGTGCCGTTCCTGCTGTTGCGCGACCAGGAGAAGCAGCCCGCCGCGGTGGTGGTGCGCACCTTCTACGACGAAGGTGGTGGGGCGCTGCTTGGCCCGATCTCGGCGTTCTCGCTGCTGTACTCGATTCCGGTCGTGCTGATGTACCTGTTCGTCAACCGGCGCTACGGCTTCCGGTTCCATGGAGGGATCAAGTCTTAGGTGGCGCAGATCGATGTGGTGGAGCTGACCAAGGTCTTTCCCGGCGACGTAACAGCCTTGGACGGACTGACTTTCACCATCCCGGATGGTGAGTTCTTCGCGCTGCTCGGGCCGTCCGGGTGCGGCAAATCGACGCTGCTGCGCACCATCGCCGGGCTGGAAACCCCGACCGGCGGGCAGATCCGGATCGGCGAGAAGGACGTCACCCGGTTGTCGCCCGGTCGTCGCGATGTGGCGATGGTGTTCCAGGACTACGCGCTGTTCCCGCACATGTCGGTGGTGGACAATATCGCCTATCCGCTGAAGGTCCGCGGCACCGATCGGCGGACCCGCGCGGCGAAAGCCACCGAGACCGGGGATCAGTTGTCGCTGCGGGGATTGATGGCCCGCCGACCGGCCGAACTGTCCGGCGGACAGCAGCAGCGGGTGGCGCTGGCGCGGGCGATGGCTTGCCACCCCAAGGTGTTCCTGTTCGATGAGCCGCTGTCCAACCTGGACGCTCGGTTGCGCCTGGAAGCCCGCACCTTCCTGAAGAAGCTACAGCTCGAGCTCGGCGTGACCACGGTCTTCGTCACCCACGACCAGGCCGAGGCGCTGGCCCTGGCCGATCGGATCGCGGTGATGTCGGACGGGCGGATCCGGCAGCTCGACACCGCCCGCGAGGTATTCCGCAGGCCCGCCGACACTTTCGTCGCCAACTTCATCGGCTCCACCCCGATGAATCTGATCCCCGGCGAACTGGTCGGCCTGGAGCCATCGGTGATCTGGGGTGCGCGACCGGAGTATCTGGGGTATGCCGCCGAGGCAGTGGATGGTGCGATCCATGGCGTCGTGTCCACAGTGGAGCACCTGGGTGCGACTTCTCTGGTCACGGTGGAAGCGGACGGATTCAGTCTGAGTGTCACGGTGCCGGAGGCAGATGAGCCGTCGGTGGGCAGCGATGGTTGGGTGATCCCGCAACCCGGCCGGGTCCTGTTGTACGACGGCGAATCAGGCAAACTGCTCCCGTAATGTGCAGGGCGGCAGAGCCCTCGTTGTCGGAGAACTCACTGGGGCGGTGCGGGTGTTCACTGGGTGGCGAAGCCGAGTTCGGCGATGAAGTGTCGCTGGTTTCCGAGTATCGATGTCTTGCGGATCAGCCGGGTGAATTTCGGGTTCCACCAGAGGCCGCGTCCCGGGGCGGTCGGCAATTCGGTGAATGTCGCTATGCGCGGGACTTTTTCGGGCAGCCGGCGGGCCTGCGATACGGTGATCGCCCACGGCAGCGGTGGTAGTTGGAAGGTGGCGTTCCGGGCGGGCTTCGCACCCTTTCGGCTGAGCCAGGCCAGCAACGGCGGGATGATGTCGAAGACGATGCTGCCGCCGGGGAAGCGCTTTGCCAGATCGCCCAGCAGGGCGATGACGTCTGCCCGCGGCAGGTAGAACAGTAGACCTTCGGCGGTGATGATCACGTCGGTGGTGGTGACGAGATCGAACCACGAGCGGTCCAACGCGGAGGTGGCCACGTGGTGTATCCAGAATTCGGCAGGCAGCAGTTCTTCCCGCAAGGCGATTATTTCCGGCAGATCCACCGACAGCCAGGGCACGTCCGGGCTGCCGAGCCGCCAGTAGGTCGTTTGTAAGCCCTCGCCCAACGCCACGACGGTGCAGTTGTCCGAGTGCGCCAGCTTGTTGCTGATCGCGACATCGAAAGTCTGTGCGCGCCGGGCATGCGACTGGCTGGGCTCACCGAAGATCTCATACGGGTAGCTGATCGACCGGTAGAGGTGCTCGGCCATGGGATCGCCGAAGTCGGAATCCGATCGAGCCGACTCGATCGCCCGATTCCGCAGCGTCCACAGCGCGGTCGCCGGAACACCCTCGAGTGCTGTGCCGTCGACCTCGCCGGATGTCGCCATGCCGAACGGACACCTCCTCATGGAAGAAGGGTGCGGATCGGGACCGAGTAAGCACCGCGATCCGTCTGCGAGATTACGCCTGAGTCGGCCGCAACGATCCGATGACCGTCACAGCAGCACGAGCGCGATGCTCAGGCATGCCATGACGATCACCCACACGGCGATCAGCAGACGACCGGATTTCGGATTGCCGAATCGCGGGTGGGTGTGGCGCGGACGAATGTGGCGGGCCGATAAGGCGGGATACGAAGTAGTCACAGTGCACTCTTTCCGTTGTCGGTAGGAGCCTGTCGTAATCCGGGTACCCACTGTGACGCGATTGCACCACCCCGCGACAGTGGCGCTGAACACTCGAACTGCCGTGCAGTAGAACGAAACTCGATTCGGTGGCGGCCGACCGGGCAAGCGGCCCGCCACAGCTTCGGGGACCGGATAATGCCTTGCCGTGCCGGTGCGATCAGATCAGACTCGGCGCATGCGAACGGCGATCGTGATCGGGGCGGGACAGTCCGGTATCGCCGCCGCTCGTGCGTTGCTCCTGCGGGGTTGGCAACCGGTGGTGCTCGAGGCCGGCAACGATACGGCCGGGTCTTGGCCGCAGTACTACGACAGTTTGCGGTTGTTCACCCCGGCCCACTTCAACGCGCTGGCGGGCTCGGCCTTTCCCGGCGATCCGGACCGGTATCCGACGCGCGACGAGATGGCCGACTACCTGCGTGCGGCTGCCGCCGGTACGGACTGCGCCATCCATACCGGTCAGCGGGTCAGCTCGGTGGAGTACGCGGCGGGGACCTATCGGGTGCGGACCGAGGCGGGTGGCGAGTTCACCAGCACCGCGGTCGTGGCCGCGAGCGGCAGCTTCACCAACCCGCATCGTCCCGAGTTACCCGCGCTGGCGGGATACACCGGTCGGGTGCTGCACGCTGGCGAATACCGCTGTCCGCGAGCATTTCTCGGGCAGCGGGTCGTCGTGGTCGGTGCGGGGAACTCCGCGGTGCAGATCGCGGTCGAACTGGCCCAGCACACTCGAACGAGTCTGGCGAGCCGATCCCCGGTCCGCTACGCCACCAACGAACCGGTACCCGCGCGCTCGCGTGTTTGGCGACTGCTGTCGCTCGCATCGCGAATACCGGTCGGGCCGCTGATCGATCACGCCACCGTTCCGGTCCTCGACATCGGCGGCTACCGCAGCGCGATCGAGGCCGGGCGTCCCGACCATCGTGGGCTGTTCGTGGGCGCGAGCCAGCGGACGCTGCACTGGCCCACCGGCGAACGTGAGCACGTCGACGCGGTCATCCTGGCCACCGGGTATCGGCCCGCGCCGGGTTACCTCCAGTCAACGGGCGTCCTCGACGCGGCGGGCTTTCCCCATCAGCGATTCGGGCTCTCGCGCACCCTTCCTGGACTGGGTTTCGTCGGCTTGGAATACCAGCGCACGATCCTGTCGGCCACCGTGCACGGCGTCAGCCGCGATGCCGGATACGTCGCGCGCCGACTGGGCTCGAGCGGGCCTGTCCCTCAGCAAGTCGCGCAGCGGTGAGGTCGGAACTGGGCAGCCGATCAAGCGGGGTTCAGGCGGTGATGCCTGCGATGAGTTGGTCGCGGCTGTTCACGCCGATCTTGCGGTAGATCGATTTGAAGTGGTCGTTCACGGTGTGCGGGGACAGTTGGAGACGGCGAGCGATCTGGTTGGCCGGCAGGCCGTCGAGGGCTTGTTCGACGATGGAGTGTTCTCGGGCGGTGAGGCCGTACCAGGTTGCGACGGCGGGTAGCAGGAGCGCCGTCGGCGCCGGTTGGATGGTGACGGCGATGTTCGCGGTGGGCGCGGTGTCGGCGGGTTGGGCGTGCACGGCGACCCAGCCGTTGGGCGTGGGTACGCGGCTCAATGCCGGTCCGGCCCGGCGTCGGGCCAGGTAGGTGATGTTCCAGATGATGCCGTGCAATTCACCGCCGTCGACTTGGGCGCAATGTCGAGTCAGCTCGGCCAGCCAGCCGTGCGCGGACGGTGTAGCCATGGTGATCGAATCGTTGGCGTCGACGAGGAGGACCCCGGGCGGGAGCTCGGTACGGGACGGTCGCAGTGCTTTCGCCCGGACGAACCGCTCGATCGCGGCGGCAACGGCAGGCACGAGACGCTGTGCGCACGTTTCCTCCGCGACCGAGAACGACCGACGGCCGAGTTCCCGAACCAGGACCAGCGCGCCCCAGACGATTCCCCGGGCGGTCAGCGCGATCCGCATCTCGCTGCAGAAGCCCTCGGAAACCATGACTTCGTGCACCCGGATGCTGTGCCGGGATTCGGCTGAGTCGACGCTGGTGACCCCGACCTGCGACGGGCCGGTCATCAACTGTGCGAACGGCTGAACATCCAGGCCGAAGGTGTCGGCTCGTTCGAGCAGGCGCGCGACCTCGGTGCGGTACCCGTGTTCCTTCGCGTGCAGACAGCCCGCTCCGGACAGTGGATCCAGCCCGACGAGCATGTAGCCGTCGTGGGGCACCACCCGGCTCAGGTGACGCGAGATCTCGGTACCCAATTCGGCGACGGTCAGCGCCTCCGCACCGACCTCGGGCAACGTGCGACACAACGACTCCACCCCGGTCACCGAACCAGTATTGCGCGAAACGCGGATGCGCCGTTGGCAATCCCTTGATCTGGGGATGTCGGTGGCCCGGTCGCCCGGCCGACGATCAAAACGGTCGAACGCGCAGAAAGCGGCGAAGTTCCAGAGCGCCTCGACCGGGGGAGTGATCGGGCGAACAGCGAGGAGTTGACATGGCAGGCAGCCGCGCGGGTGCCTACAAGAAGCTGGGTGGCGCCACGACGAGATCTGACGTGAGACATCGCGGTGACAAGGGACGATCCGATGACCGCGGAAACCGAGTTGCCGCAGCGGAACTGGCCAGGAGATGACCGTAAGCCGTGGTGCGGCGACCCATCGGCGGAGTAATCCACCGATGGGGTCGGTTGCGGGGGAGGCAGCTCAGCGTGCCGGGAAGCGAATGATCCGGTCGTCGCCGGTACGGACGTTGCCGCGGCCGTCGGTGTTGGACGTGGTGACCCACAGTGCACCGTCCGGAGCTACTTCCGCGGTGCGCAGTCGGCCGTACCGGTTGAGCAGCTTGGCTGCTGGTTGGCCGAGAGTGCCGTCGTCGCGCTGGGGAATCGTCCACAGTCGCTCGCCCCGCAATGCCGCGACGTACAGCGTGTTGGCGGTGATGGCGAGGCCGGACGGGGATGCCTCCCTGGTCGACCAGGTGACCAGCGGGTTGGTGAAGCGGCCGTTCTGGGTGTCACCCTTGCCTTCGACAATG
The DNA here is from genome assembly GCF_042691675.1 of Nocardia brasiliensis. GTDB lineage: Bacteria > Actinomycetota > Actinomycetes > Mycobacteriales > Mycobacteriaceae > Nocardia > Nocardia brasiliensis_D. Next base: position 4,669,621 of record NZ_CP170507.1, on the reverse strand, counting down.
GGCCAGCCGTAGTTGCGTTTCGGTTCGATCAGATTGACCTCGTCGTAGGTGTTCTGACCGAATTCGGTGGCGTAGAGGCGGCCTGTCCGATCCCATGCCAGGCCCTGCACATTGCGGTGGCCGAGGCTGTAGACCGGCGAATTGGCGGTGGGGTTGCCGGGCGCGGGCTTGCCGTCGGGGGTCAATCGGAGAATCTTGCCGTTGGGACTTGCCGGGTCCTGCGACCGGTTCGACTGCGCCGCGTCGCCGGTGCCGACATACAGCATGCCGTCGGGCCCGAATGCGATTCTGCCGCCATTGTGAATGTTGGCCTTCGCGATTCCTCGGAAAATCACCTCCGGCTGGCCGTCGAGCCGGAAGCGCACGATCCGGTTGTCGCTGCTACTGGTGAAATAGGCGTAGACGTAACCGTTTTCGGCGTACTTCGGCGATACCGCGACGCCGAGCAGTCCGCCTTCACCTCGTGCGACCACACCCGGCACGCGATATGCCTGCTCGGGTTTGGCGCCGGGTGCGACCCGCAAGATCACGCCGGTATCGCGCTGGGCCACCAGCGCACCACCATTCGGTAGGTAGGCCAGGCCCCACGGCACGTCTATGTCGCGCGCAACCTCTTCAGGGGCATTGAGGTCGGGCACGCCGGCCGCCGCGATCTGCTCCGCGAAGGAACTGGGTAGGGCGGTGAAAAATGTTGCTACTAAAGCGATCACAACCGTGCTGGCGTAGCGTACAGCACTTCGAAGTGTCGAAGTCATGCCCAAGTAGAACCACAACAGCATGGTCATCTCGACTGGCGAACAACTGGGGACAGCGGTGGCCGTGCGGAGTCTTACGCTCGTGAAGCCCCCTCCCAATCCGAGCAGCAATCGGAGGCATTCGCATGCAGATCATCGGAATGAATCGGACCACCGAAAAGGCCAAGAAGACCTGGCGCCGACCTGATTTCGTCTTCTTCGACACCGCATTCGAAGTCACCGCCTACGCGGGCCGCGGCTGACCCGCGACGGCGGCGAAAGATATACGCGGGTAGGACAATTCATGGCCTGTGACACCGAGACGCCTTGGAGCGCAGCCGAATTCCAGGAAGCGCTCCGGGCACTCGAGCCCAGGTATTGGGATCGGCACCCATTCCACGAGCGCCTGCACGACGGGCGGCTCGGCAAGGAGGAGCTGCGGTTGTGGGCGGCCAACCGCTGGTACTACCAGCGCAGCCTGCCGCAGAAGGACGCCGCGATCATCGCCAACTGCCCACTGCCGGAGGTGCGTCGTCAGTGGCTGCCGCGGATCGTGTACCACGACGGAGCGGACGGCTTCTCGGGTGGCGCGGAGAAGTGGCTGCGCTTAGCCGAGGCGGTCGGCCTCGGGCGGGCCGAGGTGGTTTCGGAACGTCTCGTCTTGCCCGGAGTCCGGTTCGCGGTGGACGCCTACCTCGATTTCGCTCGGCGTCGCCCGTGGCTGGAGGCGGCGGCGTCCGGGCTGACCGAGCTCTTCTCGCCGGACCTGTTGGCTTATCGGCTCGGCCGGATGCGGCAGCACTATCCGTGGATCGCGGAGGAGGGCTTCGCGTATTTCACCGCGCGCATCGATGTAGTGCAGGCCGAGGGCCGCTCACTACTGGATCTGGTGGTCCGGCACGCCACCACGGGTGAGCGACAGCGGGCCTGCGTCGCGGCACTCGCCTTCAAATGCGAGGTGCTACGCGCGATGCTGGATGCCCTCGACTATCACACGGGTGCGGGGAGGAGTGGCTGATGGCCGGGACGGTGCCGCGGTTACGCCCCGGCGTCCGGTTGGCCCGTGATCCGGCCCACGGCGAACTGGCGCTGCTACCCGAAGGAGTGGTCGTCCTCAACGACACGGCCGCCGCGGTGCTCGCACTGTGCGACGGCGCGTCGAGCATCGACACCATCGCGGCGCGGCTCGGCGAGACGTACGAAGGCGTCCGCGCCCAGGACATCGCCGAGCTGCTGGACCGGCTCGCCCAGCGACGGGTGGTGGCGCTAGGTGACTGAAACACCTGTCGAGGCACCGTTGGGAATGCTGATCGAGCTGACCCACCGCTGCCCGCTGCACTGCCCCTACTGCTCCAACCCCGTCGAACTCGTCTCGCGCGCAAGGGAACTGACCAGTGCGCAGTGGTTCGACGTGCTCACTCAGGCCCGCGAACTCGGGGTGGTGCAGATGCACTTGTCCGGCGGCGAGCCGCTGGCCCGTCCGGATCTGCCCGAGTTGGTCGCGCACGCCAGGCAATTGGGTGCCTACGTCAACCTGGTGACCAGCGGTGTCGGGCTGACCGCCGAGCGGGCTCGACTGCTCGCCGAACGCGGCGTCGACCACATTCAGCTCTCCGTGCAGGACGCGGATGCGCGGACCGCGGACCTGATCGCGGGGGCACGCGTGCATGCCGTCAAACTCCGCGCGGCCGAGGCGATTACGGCCGCAGGGTTGCCGCTCACCGTGAACGCCGTGCTGCATCGGACCAACATCGATCGGGTCGAGCAGATCATCGATCTCGCCGTCGGCCTCGGCGCGGACCGAGTCGAGCTGGCCAACACCCAGTACTACGGTTGGGGACTGCGCAACCGGGCCGCGCTGCTGCCCACCGCGGCCCAGCTCGACGCCGCACGGGAGGCCGTGCGGCGGGCCAGGGTGAAGTACGCGGACGGCCCCGAGTTGGTCTATGTGGTGGCGGATTACTTCGCCGACCGCCCGAAACCGTGCATGGACGGCTGGGGCAGGCTCCAGCTGACGGTCACGCCGGAGGGAAACGTCCTGCCCTGCCCGGCGGCATCGGCGATCACTACGCTGCCGGTAGCGAACGTGTTGCTTCGTCCGCTGGCCGAGATCTGGTATTCCTCAACCACTTTCAACGCCTATCGCGGCACCGCCTGGATGCGTGAACCGTGCCGCTCCTGCCCCGAGCGCTTCACCGACTTCGGTGGCTGCCGGTGCCAGGCATTCCAATTCACCGGTGACGCCGCGGCCACCGATCCGGTGTGCGGGCTCTCGCCGCATCGGCCGCTGGTGGACGCCGCGCTGACCGAGGCGGCGGAACCGACTTTTGCCATGCGGGCGCAGGCGGCTCCGTGAAGCTCATCCTGCTCGGTACCGCCGCCGGTGGTGGTTTCCCGCAATGGAATTGTGCCTGCGCACTCTGTCTCGGCGCCCGCCGCGGCGCATTGCCGCCGCGCAGCCAGGATTGCGTCGCCGTCAGCGGCAATTCGCGCGACTGGTGGCTGCTCAACGCCTCGCCGGACATTCGCGCGCAGCTGCTCGCCACGCCGGACCTGCGGCCCGGTCCAGGACCGCGGGACACTCCCGTGCGCGGTGTGCTGCTCACCGATGGCGAGGTGGACCACACGCTCGGCCTGACCACCATGCGCGGAGCCTGCGGTCTGACCGTCTACGCTCCGCCGCCGGTGCTGGGCGCGCTCGGCGCGGGCCTGCCGTTACGCGGCCTGCTCGACCGCTACGGACCGTGGACGTGGCGCGACAGCACCGTGTCCGGCGGCTTCGAACTGGCCGGTGGGCTCCGCGTCGTCGCGCAACCGGTGAGCGCCAAGGCGCCGAAGTACGTCACCGCGGCGGCGCGCGACGACTACTGGGTGACCGCCTTCCGGATCGAGGACCTGGCCACCGGCAGTGCGCTGGTGTACGCCCCTTGCCTGGCCAGTTGGCCGACCGGCCTGGACGAACTGCTGGGCTCGGCGGGCTGCGCACTGGTGGACGGCACCTTCTTCAGCGCGAAAGAGCTGGGCTCGGCCGTTCGATCACCGGATCCGGACGCGGGGCAATCGCTCATGGGTCATCTGCCCGTGGCCGGGCCCGGCGGCACGCTCGCCGCCCTTGCCCGCCACCCTGGACTTCGCCGAATCTATACCCACCTCAACAACACCAACCCGCTGCTCGATCCGTCGTCGAGCGCGCGTGCGCTGGTCGAGCAAGCAGGGGTGGAGATCCTGGCCGATGGCACCGAGTTCACCGTCTGAGGGAATCTGGGCGGTACTCGTCTTCACCACCACGGTGTGAGCGCACCGATCTGACGTCCGAGTTCGGGGGCGAGGGTGCGGGCGTAGCTGGCGGTGAGGTGGTGTTCATCGCGGTAGATGAGGACGTTGCCTTCGGCGACTCGGCAGCGGTCGGGACGGCACACGGCGTCGGACAGGTCGAGCGGAAAGACGTTGGGGTAGACCGCCGCTGGTTGTTCGGCGGGATTGTGTGGGTCGAGTGCGGTGGCCCGGTCGATACCGCAGCTCTCGGGACTTCCGCGCTGGGCAAGACAGTCCACGGCGCGGTAGAGCACACCGTCGCGGCGCAGTCGCGGGGTATCGCGCAGAGCGAGGACGTTGAGGCCGCGGTCGGACAGTGCGGTCCAGACATCGAGATATTCCGGCGGCACCTCGTCGCCGTCGTCGTGCCCGCGATTGCGGGTGGCGATGGTGAATACCCAGTCCGGACGTGATTCGGTGAGGCGGTCCAGGACTTGCACCGACCATTCCGAGCATTCCGGGAACGGCGTTTCGGCGTAGGAGGGTTGCTCGACCAGCGTCAGTGGGCAGCCCTCTTTGAGGAAGGTGACGATGCGGAAATTGTGTTCGCGGGCAAGGAGTTCGAACGCGGGGATCCAGTGCTCGGAATGGGAGCCGCCGACCAGTGCGATGGCGTGCGGAGCCGTCGGATCGCCGTAGGTGCAGCTGCGTATTTCCCGGTTCGGCGTGATGCAGCCGTCGGTCGTCGGCGGCGGTGAATCGGTCGGCCCCTCGAGGACGGTCGGCCGCATCGGTGCCGAGGGTGTGAAGGCTTGGTCGACAAGCGCCGCTGCCCCCGGGTATCGCACTGGATCGAGACCCCGCGGATGCTGTGGTGGACTGACTTTCAGCACGGCTTGCCAGCCGAGCGCCGACACCAGCACGCCGATCCCGAGAGTCATGACCACACCCGTAGCTCCGCGGTGCAGTCGCGGAGTCGGGACCGGCGCCGATGTCGAGCGCCGACGCAGCGGGGTTTCGATGCATCGCTGGGTGATCAACGCAAGGCCGAGCGAGAGGCCGAGGACCAGGAGGCCGCCACCGATGCCGGGCGTCGGTTTGCCGTACTCGGCCAGGTAGAAGATCAGGATCGGCCAATGCCAGAGGTAAAGGGCATATCCCAGCGCGCCGAGTTCGGTGAACACGCGGGTGCCGAGCAGGCGGTTGGTCCACGGCCGTTGCGGGGCCGGGGTGTTCATACCCGCCACGATCAACGCCACCGCCGCCACGACGGGGTACAACGCGGCCGGACCGGGGAAGCGGGTGGCGCCGTCGATCAGCAGTCCACAGGTGAGCACCCCGGCGAGTCCGAGGATCGCCAGCACCGTCCGCAACGGCTTCGCCACCGCGATCCACGGCGCGGCGACCGCGAGGGCCGCGCCGATCAGCAGTTCCCATGCCCGGGCGAAGCTGTCGTAGTAGGTCCACGTCTGGTGCTGGCCGGTTCCGTCGGCGGCGTACCAGAACGACACCGCCGTCAGTCCGGCCAGCACGGCGACCAGGCCGGGCCGGTGCAGCGCCCGGCGCCCGATGCGCTGCGAGATCCAGGCGGCGATCGCGAGCAGGACCAGCATCGCGAGATAGAACTGGCCTTGCACGGCCATCGACCACAGGTGTTGCAGCGGGCTGACCGAGGGATCGGGCGCGAGATAGTCCAGCTCGGCGTAGGCCAGATGCCAATTCTGGTAGTAGAACGCGGCGGCCAGGGTCTGGTCCGCGATGTCGGCCCACTGGGTATAGGGGCGCAGTATTACGGTCGCGACGGCGACGGTAGCGAGTACCACCACCAGTGCGGGCAACAGTCTGCGCGCGGTGCGCCGCACCACTTGCCAGCCATCCACTCCACCGATATCGGTGCGCCGCAACACCACTCCGGTGAAGAAGAACCCGGACAGCACCAGGAACACATCGACGCCGCCGGACACCCGGCCCATCCAGATGTGGAATACGACCACCAGCGCGATCGCGATGCCGCGCAACCCGTCCAGATCGTGGCGGTATTCCGAGACCGCCGGGAGCGGTGACTGTGCCGTGTCGTGCCGGTTCGGTGCGTCGAGCGCGCCGCGCATCTGTTGGTCGGCGACGGCGTCCGGTGTCGGCACAGGCATGCCCCTCTCACGATCGGCTGGTACGGCATAAGCGGGGAGTAGCGGTGTATCAGCTGAACACGAAATAGCGCAGCCACAGATACGGCGCGGCGACCGCGATGGTGATCACGGTGACCACCGCGCCTTTGCGGGTGAACTCCCAGAATGACACCGGAGTGCCGGCTCGCGCGGCGATTCCGAGCATCACGACGTTGGCGCTGGCGCCGACAGCGGTGAGATTGCCACCGAAGTCCGCGCCCAGCGTGAGCGACCACCACAGCGCGTCGGCGTGGACGGGGTTGTCGACGGTTTTGGTGAGATCGGCGACCAGCGGGCTCATCGTCGCCACATACGGGATGTTGTCGATGATGCCCGACAGCAACGCCGACACCACGAGGATCAGCATCACGGCGAGCAGTGCGTTTCCGTCGGTGGCGTCGGTGGCCCACTGCGCCATCGTCTTGACGACACCTGTTTTGACCAGGGCGCCGACCATGACGAACAGTCCGGCGAAGAACAGCAACGTCTCCCATTCGACGCCGGAGAGGTAGTCCTCGGACTCGGTACCGGAGATGAGGATCAGCACACCGGCGCCGAGCAGGGCGACGACGGCGGGATCGACGTGTAGTACCGGGTGTCCGATGAACCCGGTGAATACCGCGAACAGCACGACACCGCATTTGATCAGTAGTCGCGAATCCTGGATCGCTTCCCGCTCGTTGAGGGCCATCACATCGGCGACCCGCGCGGGGTCCGAATCGAACGAACCCCGGAACAGGATCGGCAGGATCAGCGTGAACACGATGAGCTCGACCACCACGATCGGTGCCATGTGCACGAGAAAGTCGTTGAACGTCAACCCACTTCGGCTGGCCACGATGATATTCGGCGGATCGCCGATCAGTGTTGCCGCGCCGCCGATGTTGGAGGCCAGTACCTCGGCGATGAGAAACGGCACCGGCCGGATCCCGAGCCGGTCGCACACCAGCAGGGTGACCGGCGCGATCAACAGCACCGTGGTGACATTGTCCAGGAACGCCGACGCGACCGCGGTGATCAGCGTAAGCAGGATCATGATCCGGACCGGAGATCCCTTGGCGCGCTTGGCCGCCCAGATCGCGGTGTATTCGAATACGCCGGTCTGGCGCAGTACCCCGACGATGATCATCATGCCGAACAGCAGCAGGATGACGTCCCAGTCGACGCCGGTGTCGTGGGAGAAGAATGCCTCACCGGAGTCGAGCACACCGGCGGCCAGGACGATCGCGGCGCCACCGAGGGCGGCTTTGGTCTTGTGAATCCGTTCGGTGGCGATCAACACGTACGCCACCACGAACGACGTCAGCGCGATCGCGGTCACCGGAGGCCGCCCGGGCGGCCGTCGCCGGTCACATGTCGGCGAGCGCCACCTGCAGCAGCCGCGACGCGGTGATCACGCCGACCATCTTCGTGCCGTCGACCACCGCGATCAGCGGCGATCGGCTGCGGGCCATCAACGCGGCGACCTCCACGACGGTGTCGTCCGCGCGAGCGACCGGCAATACCGACTTGGACTTCGACGCCGGTTCCGGCAGCAGCTCGCCAACGGTCTTGCCGCGCAACGCATCCGCGATGCGGTCGGCCACCGACTCGGACAGCACGCCCGCCAGCGAGGGATCGTCCTGCACATACCGCGGTACCAAGAACCGCACGACCTGCGACGCGGGCAGTACCGCCCGCGGTGCCGAGCTGCCGTCGGTGACCACGATGCCGGGGAGCCGATGCTCGGCCAGCAGCTTCGCCGCGGCCAGCGCTTCGGAATCCATCGTGACCGACGGGTAGTCCTCGGCTATCTGTTTTGCCTGCACAACAGAACGATACGGCTCCCGAGACCCCCGACGCCGCACATCCACCCTGGTAGACGTCGAATGCCCGTATAGACATTGTCAAGGACACGCGCAACCGCAAGGTGGGCTCCCTATGCCGGACGGCCCGACCCGCGGTCACGGGCCGGGTTGCCGACCAGACTTCCCGGCGCACCACCCGTAAAGATGCCGTAAAGGGCGCACCGAAGGCAAACCCGGTAGCTCGGCGCAGCGCGCCCCGCCGCTACCCGGCCGTTTTGAGTTGGCCGGAGTAAGCGTCTACCTGTACCTCGTAGTCTTCGTCACCGGTGCCGGGACCCTCGACATCGAACTCGTACTGTGCGGTGTTGTTCTTGCCCTCGATCTTCCACTTCTCGATACGGCCGGGACGGGCCTTCGAGGCGGTATCCATCGCCTGGTTCAACGGCACCGCGGCGGCGAGGTCGACGGCCTCCTTGGTGCGCTCGGTGCCCTGCTCGTCCGCATCCAAGGGTTCCTTCTTCTCGGCGACGATCGCGCCGGAGTCGGCGGAGACCTGTGCGGCATATTTCTCCGTATCCGACATCAGTTCGACCTTGTAGACGTAGATGTTCTGCGCGTTGACACCCTCGCGCTCCAGTTCGATTTTCGTCACCGTGCCGTCGAAGTTCTTCCGAGCGGTGCCGAGTGCGTCCTGAGCGCTCACCGGGAACGTATGGTGCGCGAGGTCGACCTGCGCGACGTTCGCACCGGTCGTCGCGGGGCTGTTCATCGTCGTTATCCCTGCGGTCGTGCTGGTCGTGCTCGTGTCCGCCGAGTCGTTGCCGCAGGACGCCGTTATTACCGCCGCCGCAACCACGAATGGCGTGATCATTGCCGCTCTCATCGCGTCTTCCTTTCCGTCCGAAATGGATTCAGCATGAACATGAGGTGCGTGTGCAGCCTACTTTCGGCACGCCGCAACAGCGTGGCTATGCCCGGCGCGCGTGTCGGTAAACCACAGGGCGAGCGCCACCAGCGCGGCAACGACCGCCAGCACGCTCGCAATCTGCGTGAGATTCGGCGCGAGGTCGTATCCGGAGCCCGGCGGGTGTTTGCTCCTGCCCGGTCGGCAACGGGCAGGAGCAAGTACCTCAGGCGAGGCCGAGTAGGCCGGGTTCGGTAGCACGTGCACGCAGCGCGGCTGCCGGATCGCTGACCAGACGCCGGGTGCGTAGGTCGAGCAGCCCGCTGACGCTGCTCACCTCGGCGACCAGTGTTCCGTCCGGCTTGCGCAGGACGTGTTCGACGCGGTGGGTTTTGCCGGTGCCCCAGATGAAGGCGCACGACACATCGACATCGTCATCGCCGCGCAATTCGCTGTGGTAGCGCAGGGTGGTTTCGAGATTTATCGGACCGAGGCCGTCGGCGAGCAGGCGGGCGGGGGACAGCCCGGCCGCCTTGGCGCAGGCGAAGCGGGACTGGTCGGCGTATTGCATGTAGACGGTGTGGGCGACGTGGTGCTGGGTGTCGAGTTCGTAGCTGCGGACCGCGAATCGGATGGTGAACGGTTCGGTGCTCATGGTGCCTCCTCGGCATGAGGTAGTCGGATTGGTTGGGGGACCGGTGAATTGGCGGGATTCGGCGGCGTGTCAGGCGGAGTACATGGCGTCGAATGTGTCGGCGTATTTGGCGTGCACGACCTGTCGTTTGAGCTTGCCGGTCGAGGTCAGTTCGCCGCTGTGCGCGGCCCACTGCGTCGACAGCAACGACCAGGCCTTGACCTGCTGGAATGGGGCGAGCCGGGCATTGGCCGCCGCCACCGCCGACTCGACCTCGGCCAATACCGCCGGGTGCTGGGCGAGCTCGGCCGGGTCCGCGCAGATGCCGCGGGCCGCCGCCCACGCCTGGGCCACCTCGCTTTCCAGGGTGAGCACGGCGACGAGGTTCGGGCGTCGGTCGCCGAAGACCAAGGCGTGTCCGATCAGTGGGTGTGCTGTCACCAGGTGCTCCACCAGCGCCGGTGCGATGTTCTTTCCATTGGCGGTGATGATGATCTCCTTCTTCCGGCCGACCAGGGACAGGAAGCCGTCGGCGTCGAATACGCCGATGTCTCCGGTATGTAGCCAGCCATCGGCGTCGATCAGTTCGGCTGTGGCCGTTGGCAATCCGAGATAACCGGGGGTGCACGCGGCACCCCGGACCTGGATCTCGCCGTCGGGGGCGAGGCGTAGTTCGATGCCGGGTAGTGGTCGGCCGACCGTGCCCAGTTTGAAGGCGACAGGGTTGTTTCCGGCGACCGCGCCGGTCATCTCGGTCATGCCGTAGACGTCGAGGATGAGAAGTCCCAAACCGGCGAAGAAACGAGATACCTCGCGCGGCAGCGGGGCACCGGCGCTCATCGTGTACAGCACCCGGTCCAGCCCGATCTGAGCGCGCAGTTCCGCGAGTACGGAGGCGTCGGCCGCCGCGAACTCGTCGGCTAGTTCCGGTGCGGGCGACTGGCCGTACTGGCGACTCTCCACATAGGCTCGCCCCGCTCGCATCGCGGTGGCGGCGGCTTCGGTCTCCAGGCTGAGCCTTGCCTGGATGGTGGCCATCATCTGTTCCCAGTCTCGGGGCACGCCGCGGAAGATGTGCGGACGAGCCTCCCGCAGTACCGCGGGCAATTGTGCGAGGTCGGCGCACAAGTGCGTGTGGGAGCCGCGCACCACCGGCATGTAGAGGTTGAACATTCGGGCGGAGACGGCTGTGAACGGGATGTGGCAAACCTCGGTGCCGCGTGCCGAGGAGGCGGCCGCTGACGAGACGGCCTCCTGATACAGCGCCATCCGATGAGTGATGATCACGCCCTTCGGGTTTCCCGTGGTTCCCGAGGTGTAGAGGATGGTGAGGGTGTCGTCGGGAGTGAGCGCCTGCCAGCGGTCATCGATCGCGGCGGTGAGCCGGTCCCGGCCTATTCGCAGTAACTCGTGCCAGCTGATGAACTGTTCTCCGGTGGGGCATGCCGTTTCGTCGACCACCACGATCTTGCGAAGTCCTGAAAGTTCGGACAGCACCGGCAGCCATCGGTCGAGCTGTTCCCGACCGTCCAGGACTGCGAATTTCGCGGCGCAATCGCGTGCGACATAGGCGATCTGGTCGGCGGCGAGGGTGTCGTGGACGGTGCTCGGGACCCCGCCCGCGTGCACCGTGCCGAGGTCGGCGATGACGTGTTCGGTGCGGATGCCCATGGCCAGGACCACCACGTCACCGCGCTCCATTCCCAACTCGGTCAACCCCGCGGCCAACTCGAGCACCCGCTGCCGGGTCTCGCCCCACGTCATGGTCGACCCGTTCTGGGTGAATGCCGGAAGTTCGGGATGGCGCCGGGCCGTGTCGGCCAGCGCCCGGCAGATCGTCCGGCCCGCGACCGACTGCTCGAACCGCGCCCGCTCTGTTGCCGCGCTCATGCTCGCGCCTCCGATATCGATTGATTCCGCAACCTCATGGATGAGCAGCCTGCGGAGGTCGGATCGCGGATACCAAGAGCCTCGCGACACTGGTGTTGGCAACACCTGGCAACCGGTTCCGGGATGGTGGATCATGGGCGCGTGCCTGTGACCGTGTCTTCCTCCCGTCGGACCGAGCTCGCCTCGTTTCTGCGCAGCCGCAGGGACCGCATCACGCCCGCCGACGTCGGTATGCCGCCGGGGTTGCGGCGCCGAACGCCGGGATTGCGGCGCGAGGAGGTCGCGCTGCTCTCCGGAATCGGTGTCACCTGGTACACGTGGCTGGAACAGGGGCGGCCGATCAACGTCAGCGGGCGAGTCCTCGACGCCATCGCCGACACCTTGCAGCTCAGCGGCCCAGAACGCGACCACCTCTACCACTTGGCCGACGTGCCGATCCCCGGGGTGGCAACCATCGCCGCCGGAATCACCCCCACCGTGCAGGCCATCCTCGACAGCATTTCCGGGTTCCCCGCCGCGGCGCTCAACAGTCGCTGGGATGTACTCGGCTGGAACACGCCGTGCGCGGCATTGTGGCCGAGGCTGACCGCGCCGGACAGCTCCCGCAACGTTCTGTGGGAACTGTTCGTCACGCCGGAGTGCTGTCGGCGGTTCGTGAATCGGGATACCGGCCTGCCGCACATGGTGGCTTCGTTCCGCGCAGCATTCGGCCAGCATCTGGATGACCCCGCGTGGACCGAACTGATCCGCCGACTTTCCGCTGCCAGCCCCGAGTTCGCCCAGCTGTGGGCCACCCACGACGTGGCCACGCCACCGAGCTCGATCATGACTTACCGCCATGCCGGAATCGGCGAACTCTCGTTCTCGCTCACCACCCTCGACCTCACCGCAACCCCCGAAACCCGCCTCACCATCTGGACCCCGGCCGATAACGAAAGCAAGCGCCGGATGGACTGGCTCTCGGCCCACCCGGACGCCCCCTCCGTCGACCACACGCACTAGACCGGTGCCCGGGGGAACATCCACAGAGGTTCTGCGCACCCGCTCCGAGGGCAACCAGGTGGACGCTGGCCCGGTCAGGGTGGTGCCAGCACGACCATTCTTTGGGGCGTCAGCAGGCTGCTTGCCGCACAGCGTTTTCCGTAGCTTGATGCCGTGAGGTTGAAACTTGGGGTGCTCGGGGTAGTGATTTTGGCGGCGACGGCTTGCGGTGTGGACGATCATCCGGCCGATACGCGGGAAGTGGGGCGGGAGCAGGTCACTGCTTCCTTGAATGATGCTGTGCGGCTGGGGTTTCCGGGTGCGCAGGCGGTGATCGACGATCGAGGTCACCGCTGGACCGTCGCGGCGGGCGCCGGTGATCTGGCCACCGGCGAGCCGTTCGCCGACGATGCCCGGGTCCGGATCGGTAGCAACACCAAGACATTCGTGGCGACGGTCATGCTGCAGCTGGTGGCCGAGGGCAAGGTCGAATTGGATGCGCCGGTGGAAGGGTATCTGCCGGGAGCGGTACAAGGTCCGGGTATCGACGGGAACCGGATCACGATCCGAAATCTGTTGCAGCACACCAGCGGGCTGCCCGAATACGCGGCGGAGTTCGGGGCGGTCCCCAAGCCGGGCCAAATCGGCTTCATGACAGAGCAGGTGCGGTGGCAGACCGCGGATATGGCCGAGATCCTGCGCAATGCCCTGACCGCGCCCGCCGATTTCGAGCCCGGCGCGAGATGGGAGTACTCCAACACCAATTACACCGTCGCCGGGATGGTGATCGAGAAGATCACCGGCGATTCGGTCGGCGCGGAGATCACTCACCGGATCATCGAGCCGCTCGGTTTGCGCGACACCTACTACCCGGCGCCTGACGAAATCGATATCCGCGGACCGCATCCCGTCGGTTACACCGAGATCGGCGGACAGCGGGTCGACTACACGAGCCAGAATGTGTCGGCGGCCGGTGCGGCGGGAGCGATGGTCGCTACCGGCGCGGATCTCAACCGGTTCTTCAGCGCGCTCCTGGGCGGAAAACTGATTCCGCCCGCGCAGTTGGCGGAAATGAAGAGTGTCAGGTCGATCGCCGAGAACAGCGCAGTGGCATACGGACTCGGGTTGATGCGGATCGCGATGCCTTGTGGAACAGAAGTCTGGGGGCATACCGGTGGCATACCGGGGTCACTCACCAATGTGGGTGTGGTTCCGGCTACCGGGCGGGCCGTGACCATCGCGCTCAACCAAGACTTTACCGACAAGGAGCGTTCCCCCGCTGGAATGAATGCACTCAGTGCCGCGGTCTGCCCGGTGCCCTAGGGTCCACGCCCAGGCGCGCATCTTGCTGTTGACAAGTTACATTCCACTGTGGAATGTTGTGGCAGTCGGCGGTTGCCGTCACCCTCCTGATCGAAAGAGTGGCCATGCCCACGATTCCCTGGACGACAGTCGCCACGCCCACTACACCCGAGGTCCAATGCATGGCGTCGCGTCTCGAGGTCAAGTCGTTGCGCAACGCGCCCGGCTTCCTGATCGCTTCGCTGAAGCTGTGGCGGCAGGCTTGTCGGTCGCCGACAAGGCAGCCATCTACGCCTACGCGGGCGGTGAACCGCATAAGTCCACGGTCGAGCGCAAGCGAAAGATCATGCGGGATGCAACTTTTGTCTTCTTCGATGCGCCCGTCGACGAATTGCCCATGTCCTGGGACGAGATTCGCCGACGGATCTCCGCTCAGCGTGATTCAGCACAGATGAAACACCAGTCATGACCGGCTTCGAAACCTGAGGCCAGAACCCACTCACCAGAAGGCGGGCACCCAGGACGAGGGCATGTCAGCCGGGGATCTGGTGGTAAAGCCGGGCGAGTTCTTCGGCCGTGGTGCGGGCGGGGCCGCACCCGTTGAGGGCGCGGATCGAGATGATCTCGGAGTATCCGGCGTCCGCGCGCCCGGTAGCCGCACCGGGTTCGACGGCAGGTGGCTGCGGAGCGGTCGAGAGGCTGATCTCGCAGGTTCCCGCGGCCAAATGATCCCCGGGAGTGGGGTCCTCCGTGGCGCGGAGCCCACCGATCTCGGTCTCCTTCCGGGTGCCCTTCGCCGTCATGTGTTCGGCGTCGGATTCGAACATGTAGCGGACAGTCTGCGCGGTGGAGCCGTCGTCGGGGTTGAGCAGAAATTCGCATTTCCACGGGTCCACATAGGGGTCGGCGTCCGGGGGCGTCAGGGCTGGGCGGTGCCCTTGTGCGATGGTGCCGAGTACGGAACACGGGTCGAGCGTGGCGAGGCGTGTGTTGATGTGTGCGCGTTGAGATGTCGCCCGTAGTGGGCGTTCGAGCCGGTGCGGAACAGTCGCCCTGGCGAGGTCCAGCGCCGTCGCGCACAGGTCGCCTTTCGGTTCGTCTGCCCTGGCGTCGGGATCGGCGTAAGCGCTCAAAACTATGTCCAAGCGGCCGTCGACGGGAATGCCCGCCCGGCAGAACTCTCCCGGCTTCGCGGAAGGGATGGTCCATGCCTTGACCTCCCCGACCTGGTGTGTCGCGTCCGCTGATCCCGATCGCATCATGGCGGCGCTGATCGAGCCGATACCCGGTACCGCGCTCGGGGATGCGAAGCGCACGGTGCACCAGCTGAAAATGGATTCCGCACCGATGTAGATCGGTGTCCCGATCCGGCGTATCGCGGCATCGTCGAGATAGCCGCATGGATCCAGTGTGCGCAGGGTGTCGCGGTAGGCGATCGTCGCTTTGTCCTCCGCCGACAGGAACTCCGGATACGCAGGTTGTTCAGCCTGCGTAGTCGGGTTCGGCTGGGTGGACGAACAGGACGACGCGGCGACTACAACCGAAAACAGAACCGCGGCAGCGGCGCTCACCTTCTTCACAGCGGCGGATCATACGGTCCTTTCGCCGGATTCGCCCGTTCTGGTAATCACAAACCGATCATCGGCGGATCATGCCGCTCCGGGACCACACCTCGGTCTCGGAGCGGCCGCATGATGGAGGAAGCTAGGACTCGGCGGCGGCTCTCCGGCGGACGGTGCGCTCGAGGATTCCGAGGGTGGCCTCGAGGGCGGACTCGGGGACCATGGGAAAGGTGCGGCCGTCGGCTGTCGCAAGGATGCGTCCAAATTCCGCATCAGCTCGCCCACCCGGCCGCGACCGCTCGGGGCGTTGGGGTAACGCGCCAGGACGCTCACCACGACGGGCCCGGCCGAATCCCTTGCTCTTTCGAGGTATTCGGCGCCGACGCCGGAGTCGTCGCCATCGTCGAGCTCGAATGCGCGAGCCGTATGGGCGGCCGGTCCCAGGATGTGCAAGACCTGAGTCGCTTTCGCCAGCGGATGCAGAAACGCCGCGCTGGCCGCGGCTACGGCCGCGCGCGCGGCATCGCTCGCCGCGGCCTGTCCGCTATCGCGTGCGTCCTGATGCGCCCGGTGCGCCGCCCACGCGCTGTCCCGGATCGCCTTGGTCCGCTTGCCTCCCGCCGCGAACGCCCGCGCGGCGTCGATCGCGTCTCGTGGCCGCTGATCGTTGGGACGTGCACGTTCGAAGATCTCCAGAGCGGGCTCCGCGCAGGCCACGGCATACCGCGTGATCTCGCGCAGCTCGGCAATGCTGAGTTCGATTTTCGGATCCCCGTCTGCCGCGTTCATAAAGTTAGACAGTATCGTTGGACAACCGGTTGGGACTTTCCGGCGAAAATGCCAGGGCAGCGCGACCAAACCTTCAAACTCTGGGATCTGTTGTTCTGGCCGGGTCGGTAGCTGGTTAGCCTGAACGGGTGGGAGCTGACTTCGGCCGCGAGCGTGATGCTGCGTGGGATTTCGCAGGTCCGGCCGGTGCCGCGCCGTTGGGTGCGGCGATCATCGGTTACCGCGATGTGGGTGGCACCGGGTTGGATCTTCGGGTTGCCGGGACCGCGGCGATCACCGTGGTGATCGGGTTCGGGGATCGGGAGCTGACCGTCGATGATGCTGTCGGGCGGCGGACCCTCGGCGGCTTCGTTGTCGGGCTTCCCATCGAGGCCATGCGTGTGCGTAGTGAGCGGGCAGAGTGCATCGAGGTTCGGTTGTCGCCGATCCAGGCGTATTCGCTATTGGGTGTTTCCCCAACGCATTTGGGTCGAGGTGTTGTCGACGTCGAGGACCTCTGGGGATCGCGGGTTCGGCGACTGCGTGCGGAACTTGCGTCCACCCGGACCTGGGACGAGCGTTTCGCATTGACGAAATCGTTTCTGGCACAATGCGACAGACCGTCGCGGACCCCTGACCCGGAGGTGATCGCCAGCTGGAATCGCATCCTCACCTCCCGGGGCCAGGTGAGGATCGGTGAGCTCGCCGAATCCCTCGGCTGGAGCCATAAGCGGCTGTGGGCGCGGTTCGAGTCCCAGATCGGCCTGACGCCGAAACGCGCGGCGATGCTGGTCCGATTCCGGCACGCGGTCGACGGTCTGCTGGCGGGGCGGCCCGCTGCCGATGTCGCGGTTGACTGCGGGTACACCGATCAGGCTCATCTGTGTCGAGATGTGTCGATATTCGCGGACCACACGCCGGGGGCACTGACGGCGCACTATCTGCCCGCCATCGCCTGGCACCGGTACCGGGCCTGGGGAAGATTTTTCCAATACCGGGTGGGACCGGTCGGTCGATAGTGGTGTTCGCCTCGGGGGCGGTCGGTGACCGCGACCCGAACACCACCCATCGACAGCGAGAGGACACATGTCCGTGACCAACACCCTCGACCCCGCGAAACTACAGACCGCCCTGGAGGCCGTCCACCGCGCGGGCATGCCGGGACTTTTCGCCGAGGTGCGCGACGACGACCAAAACTGGCGTGGCGCAGCCGGAGTCGCCGATGTCGCCAACGGCCGCCCCATCACGGCAGATATGCGGCATCGCGTCGGCAGCCTCACCAAGACGTTCACCGCCGCCGCTGTGCTACAGCAGGTCGACAACGGTGAAATAGGGCTCGACACCCCGATCGGCCACTACCTGCCACGTCTGGTTCCCGGCGAACGAGGTGCGGCGATCACGGTTCGGATGTTGATCAACCACACCAGCGGCCTCGCCGAATACCTCCCGCATGCCTACCCGTCCCTCGCGGCCTTCCCGGCCGTGGCGAGAACGACGCCGGACAGCCTGGACGATCATCGGTTCACCCGGTTCGACCCGACCGAGCTGATCGAGATGGGCGTCTCGGCACCCGCCACCGCGGCTCCCGGTGGCGCACCAGGAATGTACTCGAACACGAATTACCTTCTCCTGTGCCAACTCCTGGAGTTGGTAGCCGGTACTTCAGCGGAGAAATGCATCACCCGCGACGTCATCGAGCGCGCCGGGCTGCGCGACACCGAGCTACCGGACGGACCGTATATCAATGGACCGCACTCCCTGCACTACGAGGCATGGTTCGGCATGATCGAGCCGCCGCGCGACTACAGCGTCTTCGACATGTCATGGGTGGGGCCGGCGGCTTCGCTGATCTCGACCGTCGCGGACCTGAACCGCTTCTTCGGTCTGCTGCTGGCCGGCGAAATCATCAGCCGCTCGGCGCTGGCGCAGATGCAGCGCACCGTTCCGGTCATCTCCTTCGAGGGAAAGACCCTCGACTACGGTCTCGGCCTGCAGAAGATGACGGTGCCCGGTCGCGGAACCTACTGGGGCCATGAGGGTTCCGTCTGGGGCGGCGGCGCGATGTCGATGATCAGTGCTGACGGTAAACGGCAAATGTCTGTCGCGGTGAACCTGCAGCGATGGAGCCGACTCGGCTCCGCGCAGCAGCCGCAGCCCCATCCGATCGACGACGCGCTTCGGGCGCTCACCCAGCTGGCGCTGGGTGGTTGATACACCGCAACGTGGCCCGCCGGAGGTCAGGCGGGCCACGTATCGCTTCGAAGTGGTTACTGCTGCAGGACGGACAGGACGTTGCCCGCGGGGTCGGTGAACCAGGCGATCAGGGGACCGCCGCCACGGTGGATGCCTTTCTCGTCCTGTTCGGCGAACTCGTAGCGTTCGAAACGCACATCGCGTTCGGTGAGTTCGTCGACGGTCGCCTCGATGTCGGCGACCGGGAAATTCAAGATGGTGAAGGACGCGGGGGTGTGATCCCGTTTCGGATACACCAGAACTGTGCCCCCGCCGCCGAGGTGCAGGTTGAGCATCCCGTTCTCCGATGAGACCCGGATACCCAAGGTCTCGGCATAGAACTTCTCGGCTGCCTCGATGTCGTCTACCGAGAATCCACTGAATGCGTTGCTGTCAGCGAGCATCACTTGTCCCCTTCGGTCATGGCAGCGCGATGCTGCGGGCTCAGCTGTACGAGTTGGATGTAATTTCCATCGGGGTCGATCGCGGTGGCGAACAGACTTCCGTCGCGATCGTCGAGCTCGGCCAGCCACTGCCCGCCGAGGTCATCGATGCGAGCGGCGACCGCCCGGGCATCGTCCACATCGACGTTCAGGATCATCCGGCCCGGCTCCGGGTTGGTGGTTCCGATGTCATCGCGGCTGTCGATCATCACGTAGAAGCCGCCGAAGTCCAGCACATCGTAGCCGGGCTCGCCGGGCGTGTGATCAACCTTCAGCGCGAATGCCGATGCGTACCAGTCGCGCAGACGGGCGGGCTCGGTGCTGGACAACAACAGACTGCCGATCGTGGGTGTAGTCATGTAGGTAAGACGCCACGTGCCCAACAAACTCATCGGTGCTGTGGAGATCGTGTGTGGGATCTGTAGTGATGTGGTGGGCTTCGGGCTGGGCGGGCTGGTGGGGCATGTTCGGTCGGCATGATGGCGAGATGGATGTACTCGATCGGGTGGGACCGGGCCTGTTGGATGTGGTTCGGCGAGACTTCATGTGGCTGAGTTGGAACACGGTGTTGGCCTGGGTGCCGGTGGTGTTGGCGCTGTTGGTATTTCGGATGCGCCGTAGTGATCGAAGGGTGTCGCGCTCGCCGGTGTGGTGGGCGGGGGTCGCGTTGTTCGTGCTGTTCCTGCCCAATGCGCCGTACGTGGTCACCGATCTGGTTCATCTGCGTGACGACATTCGATTCGTCGGTGATGGTCCGGTGGTCACCACCGTGCTGCCTGTCTACGTGGCCTTCATCGTGTCCGGCTTCCTCGCCTACTACCTCGCGCTGGCCGAACTCGGGCGCTACCTCGACCATGTCGGGCTGACCCGATGGCGCACGCCGGTCACCCTCGGCCTCCACTTGCTCTGTGCTGTGGGCGTTTTCCTCGGCCGCTGGACCCGCCTCAACAGTTGGGAGCCGGTGGTCCAACCGCGCGGGACCTTCGAGCGCATGCTGCTCGCGCTGACGTGGTCGTGGGCACCGGTGCTCATCGCGGCGATGTTCCTGACTACGGCCGTCGGACATTTCGTGACGAGAGCTGTGGTCGAAGCGGCGGTGGCCGGTGTTCGTAGTATCGTGGCGAACATGAAGCGCGCTGCTGTGACGACGACGCCGGACGATGTCCCGGCGCGCTGATTGATGTTCTGATCCGAAGCCCCGGGCAAGTGCCCGGGGCTTTTGTCTTGTGGTCGCTTGCCCTCTGTCTGCGAGGGAGACGTTGTGTACGACCATCGGAAACTGGGCCGTGAACTCGGCCTGTTCGACACCGACCCGCTTATCGGTGCGGGACTGCCGTATTGGCTGCCCGACGGGGCGACCGTGCGGCACACCCTGGAGGAGTACATCCGCACCGCGGAGCGGCGGGCGGGCTACCAGCACGTGTACTCACCGGTGCTTGGCAAACGTCAGCTCTATGAGATCTCCGGGCATTGGTCGCATTATCGCGACGACATGTTCCCGCCGATGGATTCGGGCGGCGAACAGGTAGTGCTGCGGCCGAGCCTGTGTCCGCACCACGCGGTGATATTCCGCTCCCGCTCGCACAGCTACCGCGAGCTGCCGCTGCGGATGGCCGAGCTGGGCGGGATGTATCGCTCCGAACTCTCCGGTGTGCTCGGCGGATTGACCAGGGTGCGGGCGATTCAACTCAACGACGCACACATCTTCTGCACCATGGACCAGGTCACCGCGGAGGCGCAGGCCGCATTGCAGCTGATCCGCCGCGCGTATGGCGCGCTCGGCATCAGCCCGACCCGCTATCGGTTGTCATTGCCGGGGTCGAGCGGGAAATATGTTGCGGCTCCGGAGATGTGGCAGCGCGCGACCGCCCTGCTGACCGAGGCCATGGACCGCTCCGGCCTGCCGTACGAGGCCGCCGAGGGGGAGGCCGCCTTCTACGGTCCGAAAATCGACGTGCAGTTCACCGACAAGAACGGTCATGAATTCACCCTGTCCACCGTCCAGGTCGACTTCCATCAGCCCGAGCGGTTCGACCTGCACTATGTCGGTGCCGATGGCGCGAAGCACCGGCCGGTCATGGTGCACCGCAGCATTGTCGGCAGTGTGGAACGCGCCGTTGCCCATCTGATCGAACAGCACGGCGGTGCGTTCCCCGCTTGGCTCGCGCCCACCCAAGTCGCGATACTCCCGCTCTCCGAGGCTGAATCCCCCGATGCCGCAGCATTATTCGAGCGATGCGTGGACCTCGGCCTGCGAGCGGAAATAGTTGGACCGGACAGGGGCAGTTTGGGTGCCCGCATTCGCGGAGTCCGACTCGTGCCTTACCAAGCCATCATCGGCCCGAAAGAATCAGCCAACGGCCACATTGCAGTACGACTGCGAGACCGACGTCGGATGGACCCGCAGCCCGTGGACGATGTCCTCACCCGCATCGGCGTCTCACAGCCTCGAGCTCTGGGACTGAGTCCGAATCCTGCGGATGCGGCGGCCCCGCGCTACAATCTGGGCGAACGCCCAATGCGGTCGTACAGTGCGATCGCCCAAGAAGGAGGTGCCATGTCGCGAACCGCGGTGGAGCGAGGTCGCGAGGCGCGCGAGAAGCTGCTGGCCGCCGCGGCAGAGCTCATTCCCGAGCTCGGCTGGGGTGCGGTCAGTACCCGAACGATCGCTGCTCGCGCGGGCGTCACCGTCGGCGTGGTGCACTACCATTTCCCGTCCGTGCAAGCGCTGCTGCGCCAGGCGGTGACCGGGGTGCTGCGCGATCTGCTCGACGTAGCAAAACCCCTTGTGGCGCAGGCCGAGTCACCGGAGGCGGTGATCGCGGCGATGCTCGGCCCGCTGACCGAGACCGACGCGGACGATCCCGCATCGCTGTTGTTCATCGAGGCATGTCTGGCCTCGGCGCGCGACGAGGAGCTACGCGCGCAACTCGCCGCCACGGCCGCCGAGTTCCGCGACATCATCACCCGCTGGCTCGACCAGGCGGGCCACCCGTACACCGACGACACCGCGTCGGTGCTCGCGGCGGCCATGGACGGTGTACTGCTGCACCGGCTACTGAACCCGCGCCTCCAACCGGCCGCCGCGGTGCCGGTGCTGGCCAGGCTGATCGACGGACCGTCCGCGAGCGCGGCCGATGCCTGAACGGGAACGTCCGGCGGCTGCCCCGATGCGATTCGAAGGAGTACAGGATGCTGACACCAGCTGACATCACCGGCCAGTACGCGGACGCGAGCCAGGACGAGTTGCGCGTGCTGATCGTCGGCGCGGGCATAGCGGGAGTCACCGCCGCGCAACTGCTGCGGCGGGCCGGACAGCATCCGGTACTGATCGAGCGTGCCCACGACGACTCGCACGTCGGCTACATGCTGGCGTTGATGCCCATGATCGATCCGGTGCTCGACGAGCTAGCGGTGCGGCCCAGCTATCGTGCCCGCAGTGTTCCGTTGCGCCGCTTCGGTTTACGCGCGCATAGCGGTCGCGTCCTGCGCGCGGACTCGGTGGAGCGGATCCTCGCGCGCTTCGGCGACTATCGCGGTATCGCCCGCGGCGAGCTGATCGACGCCCTGACCCCCGACGGCTGCCCGGTCGGCTTCGGCACCACCGTCAGCGCGCTCACCGAGACCCCCGGCGCGATCATTGCCACACTGTCCCGCGCGGGTACCCACACCGAGCTCGAATTCGATCTGGTCATCATCGCCGACGGCCTGAACTCGACCACCCGCCAGCTGGTACTCGCCGGCCGCGAAGTCGACAAGTTCGACACCGGGTGGGGCGGCTGGGTCGTCTGGACGCCAACGGACAGTGCGCCCGATCTCGGCGAAGAACTCTGGGGCGCAGGGTTTTTCCTGGGCACCTATCCAGTCCTCGACCGACTTGGCGTATTCCTCGGCGGCCCGCGCGCCGACACCGACGCAGGACCCGGCCCCTTTGTGAACCAGGTGCGCCGCCGGCTCACCACCATCGATCCCCGCGTCGAACGCGCGCTGCAAGCGGTCCTCGACGATCCCGGCCGCTACTACTGGCCGCTGACCGACTGCCGGGCACCCGCCTGGACCACCGGCCGCAGCGTGCTCCTCGGCGACGCGGCAGCGGGCTTCCTGCCCACCGCCGGTCTCGGAGCCGGGATGGCGCTGGAATCGGCGTGGGTACTGAGCCGAATGCTGCGCCGAGCGCGACCGGACACCATCGAACCACTGCTACGCGCCTACCAGTACACGCAGCGGCCCCGCGTCGAGGCC
Organism: Nocardia brasiliensis; assembly: GCF_042691675.1. Lineage (GTDB taxonomy): Bacteria > Actinomycetota > Actinomycetes > Mycobacteriales > Mycobacteriaceae > Nocardia > Nocardia brasiliensis_D. Next base: position 4,646,722 of record NZ_CP170507.1, on the reverse strand, counting down.
GCGCAGAACACCTCCCGCCGCCTTGCGCGAATCATGTTCCGCCGCAGCAGAACAATAGCCCTCCTCCGCGATGTTGCCCTGCGGGCGACCAGCGTCGAAGTAGCGTTGAAACCGATCCAGCGCCTCATCGACGACCGCCCCGACCCCGAGGCGGCGGCAGCCCGATTCGCGCAGGCGGGACGTCAGCGCTGACGAGGCGGCGCCGGGCGACCACATGAGACGGGTGCGGCAGAGTCGCTGGTCCTGCCGCACGGTGCTTGTGGTGGAGTGGCGGGTATGACCGACGAGAATCGAACACCAGGCGCCCTGTCCGGGATTGTGGTCGCGGACTTCGGCAGGATCCTCGCCGCGCCCTACCTGACAATGCTGTTGGCCGACCTCGGTGCCGAGGTGATCAAGGTGGAGCGGCCCGGCGTCGGTGACGACACCCGCGGCTGGGGGCCGCCGTTCGTGGACGGTCAGTCCACCTACTTCCAATCGGTGAATCGGAACAAGACGTCGGTAGCACTCGACCTGCGCAGCGAGGAAGGGCAGCGCTACGCCAGGGAACTGGTGCGCCGGGCCGACATCGTGGTCGAGAACTTCCGGCCCGGCACTATGGCGAAGTTCGGACTGGCCTACGAACAGGTTCGCGCGCTCAATCCGCGGCTCGTCTACTGCTCGTTGTCGGCGTTCGGTGGCGGCAAGGGCGCTGAGCTGCCGGGCTACGACCTGCTGATTCAGGCTGCGGGCGGGCTGATGAGTATCACCGGGCCGGGGGCGGGGGAGCCGACCAAGACGGGTGTGGCGGTGGTCGATGTCCTCGCGGGTCTGCACGCGACGGTGGGAGTCCTTGCCGCCCTTCGCCATCGCGACGCCACCGGCGAGGGACAGCTCGTCGAGATCAATCTGCTGTCCAGTCTGCTGGCGGGCATGGTGAACCAAAGCGCGGCGTATTCGCTGGCGGGTGTCGTGCCCACCATCCTCGGCAACCGCCACCCTTCCATCGCCCCGTACGAGGTATTTCCCACCGCGGACCTACCGCTGGCGTTGGCCGTCGGCAGCGACGGCCAATTCAGGACGCTGTGCGAGGCGATCGGAGCCGAACATCTAGCCGTGGACCCGCGATTCGCCGACAACGCCACGCGGGTCGCGCATGTCGAGGTGCTGGCCGCGCAGCTGGGGGAGATCTTGTCGACCCGCCCTGCCGCGGAGTGGGAAGCGCTGCTCACCCCGCTCGGCGTCCCGTGTGGACCCGTCAACGACATGGCGGGAGCGTTCGCACTCGCCGACCGGCTCGGTCTGCAACCCCGCATCGCATCGGATGGTGCCGACATGCCGCCGTTGGTCACAAACCCGATCACCCTGTCGCGCAACCCTGTTCGCTACACCAGCCCGCCGCCCGCGCTCGGTTCCGGAACCGAGCGCATCCGCTCCTGGCTGGACAGCGACATCGAACCGGGGGAAGGCGCGCGATAAGACAGTAGAACTCGGGCAACCACAATGCGGCTACATCAACCGGTCGACGGCGCAGGTTGCGCTTCGGCGCGCCGTCGCGATGAGCCCGGCGTCGAAGACGAGTTCACCGGCGTTGCCCAGCACCGGAACCGACGTCGACAGCCCCGCGACCGCGGCCATGACGAACGCGGGAACGGCCAGACCGGCGAACGAATGCCGTTGCCACAGAATAATTCCGACGATCAGCACGGTGAGCCCGGAAACCAGCACCGGTGCGGTGGCGGCAAACGTGGCGGCGGTATCGGAGTAGCGCAACGTTCCTGCCCACCATTTCGGTTGCGCCGTCAGCTGGAAATAGCAATGGCCGACGCCGGTCACTATGAGGATGGCGGCGAGCAGCCAGGCGCCCACGCGAGCACGCGGGCTTCGGGCAGCTGCCAGGCCCGCGCGGGCCGCGACGTCTCGCGACCATGGAATCAGCAGCGGGGTGAGCATCGCGTGCATGACAAAGCGTGGCGCACTGAGCGTTTCGAGCGTTGGTCCCGGACCCAGCGTGCTGCCCATCGCGATCACCGCGTTGTCGTACACCAGCGCCAGGCACAGCACCGTCGGGAGCGCCGTGAATCGGCCACCGTCGGTACGCCAGCGCCGCGCCGCTTGCCAGCCGAGCAATAGCTGCCCGGCGGCGAGGGTGGCGAAGATTGCCGAGACCATCACTTGATTCGCAGTGGCGTCATGGCTGAACGCGGCCGAGCATCAAGCCTTTCACGTAGGAATGCGCGGCGAGAGTGCAGTAGTGCTGACCTTTGAAGGCGTCCGGAATGCCCGGGGTATTGAGCGGGACGTACAGCGATTTCGAGGGCAGATGGATCTTTCCGTGCGCGTCCTTCGTCGCCGCCGGGAACTCCGTGAGCCAGTCCTGTCCGGTGACGGCCGGAGTATCCGGGTCGATCACGATGTCGTCGGGTCGATGCACGAGCTCTCTGCGTTCAGCAGGGGTGAGCATCAGGGCCGCCTCAACCACGGTCTGCTGGTTCACCTTCGCGCAGTCGTCTTCGGCTCCGACGACGCCCGCGCCGTAGACGGCGGCGATGTGATCGGCCGATTTCCCCTTGCAGCGCACCTGCTCGAGCAGTGTTCCCGCGTCGTCCTCGTAGGTGTTGTACCGGGTGGTGGTGAGCGGCTGCACTTGCGGCTTGGATGCGGCGAAGCCGCCGAGATCGGGATAGACGACGTTCTCGAAAGTGCCACCGGCGCGGCGGAATTCTACTATTCGCAGGTTTGCGGTCTGGGTCTGCGCCCGCAGGCACAGGTCGCCGAGGATCGTCGGTTCGGGCCCATCCGCGGCCGCGGGTGCGCAGGTGAGACCACCCAGCACTGTGATTACGGCCAATGCCGACGCCATGGTCAACCGTCGAGGTCTGTGCATCTGAGTCTCCACTTCGCGAGTCGTTCGTAGTAAGGAAACCCTGTTTCTGACAACGAAACAACCCGCATATTTCCATCATGGTGTGGCGGTGGCGATCGTCGTAGTCTGCAACGTCGCGCATTCGATCTAGATGTCACCGATAGGCCGCTGGATCCTGCGTCCCCAGTCGACGACTGGGGGATGTCATGTCTATCCCCGCCCGAACTGGACGTGTGACCATGAAGCCCTGTGGACCAACCGATCGGGGACGCCGATGCGCAGAATCATGATGATCACGATGGCCGCGACCCGGGGGCGCGGGCGACGATGGGTGGCCGGAGCCGCCGCGGCAGCGATCGGATGTGCGACGCTGGTCGCGCTTCCGGAACCGGCGCTGGCCGCCCCGGTGGCCGCGCCGATCAGCCGAATCCAGGCCGAAGGCACCTATCTCGTCGATGACCACGGCCGCAAGGTGCTGCTGCACGGAGTCAACAACGTCGACAAGGAAGCGCCGTACGTCGAGCCCGGCGACGGCTTCACCGTGACCGACGAAGACGCGGCACGGCTCGCGGGGCACGGCTTCAACACCGTTCGGCTCGGCGTCAGCTTCGACGGTTTGATGCCGACCCGCGGCGTCGTCGACACGGCTTACCTCGACCGCATCGCCAGGACGGTCGACACGCTGGCGGCACGAGGCATCTACACCCTGCTCGACAACCACCAGGACGGATTGTCGAAGATCTGGGGCGGCAACGGTTTTCCGGAATGGTCGCTGCGATCGCGGCCCGGCGCCCTGGAGCCGAATCCCGGCTTCCCCCTGTACTACTTGATGCCGAGCATGAACCGGGGCTGGGATGAAGTGTGGGACAACAGCAATGGGGTGCTCGACTATCTCGGCCAAGCCTTGGCCGCGCTGGCCGCGAAGATGCACGGCCGCACCGGCGTGCTCGGCATCGAGCTGATGAACGAGCCGTGGCCGGGATCGCCGTTCCTCTCCTGCTTCCCCAATGGATGTCCGCGCTTCGACGCCAAATATCAAGCGGCGCTGCAGAAACTGACCGATGCGGTGCGCGCCCGCAACGCCGATATCCCGGTCTTCTGGGAACCGAATGTGACCTGGAACGAGACCATGCCCTCGAATCTGGGCAAGAATCCGCCGATCACCTCGAACGATATCGTCTTCGCCCCGCACGACTACTGCATCCCCAGCCAGCTGGCGATCTACCTCGGTCTGCCCGAACAGCTGCGCGGGCTGTGCCCGGCGCAGCAGGACAAGACCTGGGGCAACATCGACTCGTTCACCCGGCGAACCGGCATTCCCACGCTGATCACCGAATTCGGCGACGGCGACGCCACGGTGCTGCGCAACACCCTCGTGCGCGCCGACGAGCGATTCATCGGCTGGCAATACTGGCACTACGCGTCGGGCTTCGGCCCGGGCGGTAGCAAACCGGACCCGTTCCTCGGCGACATCGGGCGCGACCTGGTCCGTACCTATCCACGGGCGACCGCGGGCACGCCGGGCCGGCTGATCTTCGACCCCGCCACTGGCGATTTCGCCTACCGGTACACGCCCCGCGCGCTGTCCGTGCCGACCGAGATCTACGTCTCCGATCTGCACTACCCGAACGGTTACGAGGTCCGCGTCGAAGGCGGCACCGTCACCTCGACTCCGGGTGCCCGGGTAGTCACCGTGGTAGGAAATGGCTCCTCAGCGGTCACGGTGTATATCAACCGACCGGGATCGAAGGGGGCCACCGTGCCGAACTGACGGTCCGAACGCGAGCACGCGGGCGCTGGCGCTGTGAGCATGCCGACGCAGTGGTGCCCGACCGTCGCCAAATGTGTTACCTGCCAACAGTCACCGTGGTCGCTGTGCGGGCCGGACCATGGGGCGAAGAGCCGCGCAGACGCTGGACGAGCATGACCGAGAACGCCAGAGCCGCGCCGAGTACACCAAGTCCCGCGGCAATCGCGGCGAACGCGCCGCCGCCGATCGGAACACTGCCGAGAATGGTGTTGCCCGAAGCGTTTCCGAAGCTCATGACGGTGCTGTGCCAAGCAACGAGGGTTGTTCGGGTGTCGGAGCGCATATTCGCCAGATATGCCTGTTGCGCTGAATAGAACACGCTGCCCGCCAGGCACCAGAGCACCAGCGCGACGAGGAAGAGCCATAGCGTTCCGCTGAGTACCGCGATCGCCACGGCGGCCGCGAAGATGAGCGAACTCGCCACCATCACCCAGCCTTCGCTTCGGCCGCTCCGGCGTTGGATGTCCACCAGCGATCCGCTGAGCAGCGAACCCGCGATGACCGTGACGCCGACCAGGACGCCGACCAGCCCGCTGGCGACCACGTCGAACCCGAACCGCATCTCGAGCAGCGCGCCGAGATAGGTGAAAGCACCCAGCCGTCCCGCCATCACCGCGAAGGTGGCGGCCAATGCCAAGCACACCACGGGGGACAGCAACGGCCGGAACAGATTCGACCAGCGCATGACGGTATCGCGCGGGTGGATCGTGTCGACCGTCCGCCATGCGCACAGCAGCACGAGCAGGAAGCCGACGCCGATGACAATGTAGGGCAGGCGCCACCCGACGGCGAGGGTGCCGAACGCCCCCAGCGGAACACCGATCACCTGGCCGAGTCCGTATGCCGCGAAACCGCGGGCGACCGCACGTCCGCGCCGTCCCGGAGGACAGACCTCGGACAGGTGCGCCCATGCCGCCGGGGTGGCGACGGCCGCGCTGAATCCCATCAGCACTCGGGCGATAACCAGCTGGGGAAGGTTCTGCGCCAGGCCGACACAGATATTGGTGACCGCGAACAGCGCCATCCCGACAAGGATCGGCCCCCGCTTGGGGAGAACGTCGGACAGCACACCGAGCGGCGGCCCGAACACCGCGTACGCGACCACGAACGCGGTGGACGCCGCGGCGGCCAGTGGTACCGAGATGTGCAGGTCCGCGGCGATGGTCGGCAGGATCGGCGGCATCAGGTAGCCCTCGGTACCCATCACGAAAAACAGGAAATACAGCACCGCGCACTGCCAGCCCGCGCTCGACCTCTTGCGGTCTACGCGTGAGCGCGCCTTCCGCTCGAATTTCTCGGCATATCGAACGATGCTCATCTACTGTCCGGCCAGCCGCTCGACCAGTTCGGCGCAGACGCGCGACGGTCCAAGCATGAAATGACTGATCCCCAGGCGTTCTCGCAACGACAGGCACTTCTCGGTCAATTGGTCGATCGTGCCTATCCATACGTGCGGCGAGTCCAGGTACTCGTCGACGGTCAATTCCGCGCCGGTGCGGGAGCGGATGTCGTCGACGCGGCTCCGGGCGATGGCCAGCGCGTTGTTGGTCACGATGACCGGCGGGGCGGACGGATGAGTCGCCGAGGCGTAGGTCGACAACTCCAGCTCGTCGAACCGTTCGCCGGCCGCCTTGCGGATCCAGGCGATTTTCTCGGCGGTGGCTGCGAAGGTGATGCTGGCCGGCTCGAAGAAGACGCCGCCGGGGCGGCTAGGGGGAACTCGCGGCGCCAGCCCGACGATATCGGCCAGCTGTGCCGCTGACGCCAGCATTTTCCGGCCGCCACCGCCGAGCAGGAACGGCGGGCCTGCCGGGTGAACGGGTTTGGGCTGACCGTCGTGATCGGTAATCGTGTAGTTGTCCCCGGCGTACGAGAAAGGCTTGTCCCCGAAGCAACCTTTGAGTACCGCGACCGCCTCGCGCACTCGGGTAACCCGAACGCCGACCGGTTCGAATGGAATCCCGGACGTCAGGTATTCCGGTCGGTTCCAGCCCGCGCCCAACCCGATGGTCAGTCGTCCCTCGGAGAGCAAATCCAGCGTGGCGAGCTCCTGCGCGGCCACGGCGGGATGCCGGAAGTCGACGTTCAGGACATAAGGGCAGACGCGAATGCGTTCGGTGGCCAACGCCGCCGCCGTCAACAGCGGGATGGGGGCATATGGCACATCGAGGTGATCCGGAAGGACCAGGGTGCCGAATCCCACCGACTCGGCGAATCGAGCGGTCTCCTGTATCTCCTTCGGGCTCACTACGCCGGAGGCAGCCGGTGTGGCGAAGTGAAACGGCTTCATATCCGACGGTTCCCCTCTGCCGAAGCCACCTCCGAAGGTTCCGGCGGACGCCGATGACGTTGCCCCAGTGCGGCTTCCAGCGCCGCCGCCACGCGGAACACCGTCGCCTCGCCGAACGCGCGTCCGATGATATGCAGGCCGATGGGCAGGCCGTTCGCGGCGAACCCGATGGGCAACGACAGCGCCGGATGACCGGTGACATTGAACGGGATGGCCAGCATGTCGTTGACCAGCTTCGGTGGCGGCCAATTCTCGGGGAAGTCGCCCCATCGGGCGGCGGTGGTCTGGCCGGACGCCATGACCAGGACGTCGTGCTGGCCGAAAACGATCTCGTCGAGTTGCTGGATCAGCCATCGCCGAACGTCGTAGGCCCGCAAGAGGTCCGCCGCCCCGAGCCCGGCTCCGGGCATCATGCGCTGATAGGTGTAGCGCGCGAAAGACCGCGGGTGCTTGCGCAGATCGTCCTCATAGGTCGCGAACGCCTCCGCACCGAAGATGACGCGGCCGCACCCGTTGAACACGTCGTACGGAGGCAAGGTGACGTGCCCGACGGTCGCACCCAGTCCGTCGAGCACCCCGAGCGCCTCCTCGATTCCGGTGAGGATCTCGGGCATTGTCGAGGGATCTTCGGCGTACCAGCCGGGCGCGCTGGCTACGCGCAGCCCGGCGACGCCATGGTCGAGTGTCGCGAGGTAGTTCGGGTCCGGGGTATCGGCGGTGCGCGGATCGGCCGGATCGGCACCCGCGATCACCTGCAACAGCGCGGCTGTGTCGCCGACCGTCCAGCTCAGCGTGCCGAAGTGGTCCAGGGTGTGCGAAAGCGGTTGGGCGCCGTGCCCGGACACCCGGCCATAGGTGGGTTTGAGCCCCACCACACCGCAGTGGAAGGCCGGACCGCGGATCGACCCGCTGGTATCGGAGGCGACGGCGGCACGGACCAGTCCCGCGGCGACCGCGGCGCCCGCACCCGACGACGAACCACTCGGCACGTGCTCATCGCTCCACGGGTTGCGTGCGGGCGGGAACGGCAACTCGAAACTCGGGCCGCCGAGCGCGAACTCGAACGTGGTCAGTTTGCCCAGACCGACCGCACCCCCGACCCGTAGGCGGCGCTCGACGGTGCTGTCCGCACCGGCCACGTGATCGACGCAGAGCCATGAGGCGTTGGTGGTCGGCACCCCCTCCGCATCGAAGATGTCCTTCAACGCGTACGGAATCCCGTGCATCGGACCGCGGTCGACGCCGGCTCGTAAGTCTCGATCGGCTGCTCGGGCCCGCTGCAGCGCGCTCTCCTCCGTTACCAGGATGAAGGCGTGCAGCGCGGGATCGAGCCGGGCGATTCGGTCGAGCGCGTGCCTGGTGAGCTCGACCGAAGTCAGCTCACCCGCGCGTAACAGCGCCCCTGCCTCCGGAACCGACAGCTCGTGCAGCGCGGTAGACGGCCGAGCCGCCACTCCGTCAGCCATTGGGCATTTCCTTTCGCTCTCTCGTCGACTCGACCGGGACGTCGCGCAGCGCCGCGGCCATGTCCCGCAGTCCCCGATAGCCGCGCAGGATGCCGCCCTTGAGATCCGCGGGCACCTCGATGCCGAGTCGTCTTGTGCAGGCGTCGTATTCGGCCTCGATCGCCGCGTCGGATGGTTGCTCGACGGGGGTCGGCGTCGGGGCTCCGTTCCCGCGGGCGTCCGTGTCCGGGACCCGGCCTTGTCCGAAGTCGTCCACCGCGTGTTCCTCCTTTGCCGTGGTCTGTGTCCTGGTCACAGGGGAAGGCTCGCTGTCCAGAAGTCCTCCGCGTCGTGCTGAGCGGCCAGTTGGGCGCAGGTGATCAGGTCCAGATATGCGCACCCGGTGGAGGCGAAGACCGTCCGCCTGTCCCTGAAATCGGCGGGATCCGTTGCCATGAGAGTGTCGAGTTCGATTGCGGCACTGTGGCTCTCACCCGCCTCGGCGATCGCAGTGCGCCGGTCCTCGACGACAACGACGCTGGAGCGGAGCAGCTCGACCGGAATTTCGCGTGATTCGGTGGTGTGCGCGCCCATGCAGTTGATGTGCACGTGCGCGGGCAACTCTGCCGAGATCGGCAGGGGAGACACCGAAGTGGTCGCGGTCGACAGGACGTCGACACCGCGGCTGGCGTGCTCGGCCGAGTCGCAGACGACGACTTTCACGGTCGGGTCGGCCGCCGCGATGTCACGGGCGAACGCGGCGGCGTGGCCCGCGTCACGGGACCAGATGCGGACCTCGGTGAGGTCGCGTATCGCGGACACGCCGAGGAACTGCTGCCGAGCCTGTACCCCCGACCCGATGATCCCCAGGATCCGGCTTTTCGGCGCGGCGCACCGATCGGTCACCAAAGCCGTCACGGCAGCGCATTTCAGGTTGGTGACCGCGGCGCCGTCCAAGGTGCCGAGGAATCGTCCGGTGGAAGCGGCGAACATCGGCACCACCGAGGTCACGGTCGTGCCCTGGCCCGGCGCGGCCGCGATTGTCGCGACCTTGTTGATATAGAGGTCGTGGTCGGGCGACACGGCGGGCATCGAGAGGAACTTCGTCCCGGTCGCGTCCTCGATGGTTTCCCGAACCGGGACCAGCATCCGACCGACGGCACCACTGCGCAATGCCTCGCGCATCGACTCGGCCAATGACCGGACGAGCCGGACGGACGACAGGGCGGGAGAATCGGCCGCCGTCATGCGAACTCGTCCAATACGTCCTCGAGGACGGTGACGAAGTCCTCGGTCATTGTGCTGGTCATGTCGCCGCGCAGCATCATTCGGACGCCGGCCTGCCCGCGCGCCACGATCGGGAAGAACATCGCCGAGCAGTAGTAGCCGCGCCGGTACAGCTCGGTGGACAGCCGCACTGCCCGGTCGTTGTCACCCACGGTGACGAACTTGATGTGCGACCCGACGCCGCGGACGGCGCGGTCCTTCATCCGCCGGTCGAAGATGTCGATGTTCTCCGCCAGTTGACGTTGGCGCGCAACGAGTTCGGGGGTGCGATGGACGGCGATGCTGCCCCGGGTAGTCCCGACCGCGGCGGTGCGCAGCCCCTGGGACCAGCCCATCGGACCGGTCCGGTACAGGAAGTCGAACTTTTCGGATGAACCGATCATCGCGATGCCGCCGGTGCTGCCGAAGGCCTTGGCGATCGAGGCGACGATCATCGTCCGGTCGTCCAGTTCGTCGAACACCGACCGCGCGTAACCGGCACCGTTCGGGCCCTCGGTCGACAGGCCGTGCGAATCGTCCAGGTAGACATACATTCCGTACCGCTCCTGCAGCGATTTGATGCCCGCCAGGTCGGCCCGACCACCGGTGGAGTAGACGCCCTCGCAGACATAGGCCACGCGGGGATATTTCTTGCACACATCCTCGAGGAACGCCATGTCGTTGTGCGGACACGTCAGGACCAGCGCTTCATCCGCCACGATCGGCTTGACGAAGTTCATCGAGAAATGCGCGAACCTGTCGAACACGACAACCAGCGGATCGGTGTCGGTCAGGTGCCCGGACGCCAGCAGGGGCAAGACGGCGGCGCTGAGCACACCGCAGGAGATCGACGGCAACACCCGCGTGCCGAACAGCTCGGAAAGCTCCTCCTCCAGCTGATGCATAACGTCCAATCGAATCCGGCACTCCGCCATGGCAAGTCCGGTGATGTTCTCCTCCCGCAGCGCCGCGATGCCGGCCTCGATGACCGTCGGGTGACTGTTCAGCCCCAAGTAGGAGCACGACGCGAGGTTGACGAACTCGTGCCCGGTCCGGGCATCGCGCAGCCGGTTCTGGCCGTTCCTGGCGTCGACGCGGATATCGAGCATCCCGTTGTCGGCGACGACCTGCCACGCCGTCTCGCTCGCCGGGACCATCCGCTGGTTGTTCCGGAACCGATGCGGTCCCATGATTTCTTCTTGGGCTCCCGTGTCGGGCACCCTGTCTCTGACGTGCATCTGTTCCCCTCGTGGCGCGCAGCAGCGCCCCTGCGGCGCCGGGTGGCGAAAGCTCCACACTTACAGCGCCGCAGGGCTTTTGGCTGATTACGACGGTTGCCCGGTCGCTGCTCGGTTACCTGGTTCCGGGGAGCGCGGCGTCCACGCCCACGTGGTAGCGATCGTGGTCGGGGGTGTGTTCGTCGGGCACGGTCACCTTCACCTGCGGCATATCGAGGCGGTAGTGGCTGTACCAGTTGCGCAGATTCTGATCGTCGGCGAACTGCAGCTCGATGTGGCGCAGTGGGCGCTTGCCGGGCTTGGTCGGGTCGGCGAGCCGCGGCGTGGAACCCGCGTGCGCCAGTCCGCCGGAGACCTCGTTGTTGAGTACGACCATGATCATGTCGTCGATCAGGTCGGCGTCCACGGTGGCCGCGTGTTCGGCGAGGATCTCGTCGGCGTACTCCTGCTTGACCGCGACGTTGTAGCTGTGCGGCATCAGCTCGACGAGGTCGGCCGGATCGAGGCCCTTCTTGCGGCAGTATTCCCGGGTGTCGCAGATGATCGGCAGGCCGCCGGTGATGTTCGTGTTCGGGCCGTAGACATTGCCGATGAACGTGGTGGCGGAATCGAAGTGGACGCACTTGGTGCTCAGGAATTCCCGCGACTCGGTGTGTTCGGAGTTCACCGTGAAGGCGACGTTCTTGTTGAACCCATCCAAGTCGACGCCCGATACCTTCTCGTAGTTCATGACGAGCGGGCTGTGCACGGTGAGGTCGACCGCGTCCACGAACGCGCTGAAGATCGCTTGGAAGTAGTCGCGCATGGCCGTGGCGTCGGCTTCGCGGTGCACGTCCATGCCGTGCTGGGCGAGCAGCGCGCTCGCGCCACAGCAGACGCCGAGGCCTTCACCGTCCGCGACCCGCGCTACCAGCTGCTTCGTCAATTCCGTTGGCACCGGGCCGAATCGGCCGTCGGTCAGTGCCACGTCGTAGTCGGAGACGTCGACCATCGCCTGCTTGACAATGTCGGTAATCGAGGTGCTCATGATTTCCTCTCAGTTTCCGGTTCGCCCTGGTCGGGTGAGGTTGTCGTGGTTCGGTCGGTCAGCGGATCGGGCGGGCGTTCCCGTCGTACAGCGCGAGCATGCGCCGGGCCTTCAGGACGAAAGGCGGGGCGAGTACCCGGTCCTTGGTGACGGCGAAGCCCGCGTCGTCGGCTTCGTAGTCCTTGATCGTCTGGCGGTAGCGATCCAGTTGTTCCGGGTCGACGGCGAACGTTTCGACGATCGGCTCGACCTGTCTGGGATGGATGGCCGCCTTGCCGGTGAAACCGCATTGCTTCGCGGCCTCGCACTGGGCTCGAATGACGTCGGTGTCCCAGAGCTCGAAGGAGTTCCCGTCGATGGCGGGCAGACCGTAACGGGAGGCGGCAATGCACAATCTGGCCCGTGCGTGGGCGAGGTAGGACTCGTCCGGCGCCCACATCTCCGCGACCAAGTCGGAGGGCCCGAAGATGAGCCCGTTGCTAGCGGCCGCGATGTCGAAGACGTTCTCGACGGCGTCCAATGTTTCGATGATGCTGCAGATTTCGGGCGGGTCGACCAGTCCGGACAGCAGTGACCGATAGATGGCGACGTCGCGGCCGGTGATTATTTTCGGCACCAGGATCGTCTGGATGGGGAGTCCGCCGACCTCTCCGTCGAGCGCCAGGATGGTCTGGATGTCGAGCAGCCCGTCGGGTGTTTCGATGCTGTTGATGCGCAACGTGACTCCGGATAGGCCGGTTCCGGACAAGTCGACGTCGGCGAGCCGCGCGCGGGCGGTGGGTTTCGCGTGTTTCGGCACCGAGTCCTCGAGGTCGAGTACCAGCGCGATCGAGTGCCGCGGAACGTTTTTGAGCAGAGTGTCGACGCGGGATGCCGGCACGAAGAACAGGCACGGGTCGACGTTCATGATCGAGCCTTCCCACCGGCGAGCGCGTCTACTTCCTCGACCGGATCGCTGGCCGGGTGCCGCATGGACGCGAGGAGGGTGCGGTCGAATTCGATGACTTGGACGCCGTTTTGGTTGCGACCGATGGTGTGGACGGTGACGATGCCTTCGCCCGGCCGGGAGGCCGACGGTCTTTTGTCGACGATCCTGGTTTCGGCGTACAGCGTGTCACCGACGAACACGGGGGCGTTGAGCCGGACCTTGTCCCAGCCCAGGTTGGCGACGGCCTGCTGGCTGATGGTTTTGACCGTCATGCCGTTGACGATCCCGAAGGTGACCAGGCTGGATACCAGGAGTTGGTGGAATTCGGTTTCGGCGGCGTAGACGGCGTCGATGTGGAGCGGGTGCTGGTTGAGGCAGAGCAGCGAGCTCCAGATGTTGTCCGTCGTGGTGATTGTCCGGCCGGGACGGTGTTCGAAGACGTGGCCGACGACGTAGTCCTCGTAGCGCAGGCCGGGGTCTTCGCGAAACCGTCCTGGCTCGACTTCGATGTATGCCAACAGCGTCGGATCGTTCATTGGGCTCCCTCCCTCGGCCCGGTCAGGTGCGCGGGCCCGCTGGTTCGCTGTCCGGGCCGGATGGGCACAGCACAGCGCTGGCGCTCCGGGCCGGGAGACTGGCATGCGGAGATTGGATGAATGAGCACGTTTCCCGGCAGCGACCGAAGTGGTCGGCAAGGGTGCACCGTGCTGGTACCCCGATAACGGGATGTTTATTACTACGCACGAATTACATGTTCTGCGAATGGCTGGATTAGCGGGCTGCACCTATATCGGAATAACTATAGTGAGCGCACGTCCTAGTGCTGCGCATAGCTGAACCCCCGATGCAAAAATAGTCAAGTCAGGTGTCTAGAAATGCTAGATATCGCAACCTACGTTGAAGTCCCCATGTGTGCCAATCCTCGAAGTGCTTTTGAGTTGCATTACCTTCGCCGGCTATCGCAAACCCTACCACCGGGCACGTCACGGCAGCAATGGAATTAGTCATGGGATGAGCCCATATTTTTGGGGGCTGTCGCGAATACCGGCGCGAGCGGTCGGTTTCGTTCTGTGAAACTGTCGGACCAGAGAATCAGCTCGGACAGTCGTTTTTCGTGGCGGTCGGGTTACCGCGTACTGACGGCGCATTGGAGTCGGGCCGCCATCCGCTTGGCCAACAAGATCACCACGTGTTCCCGCAGCATTCCGAGCTTGCCTGCGTACTCATTCGCCAGCGCCAGAGCTGGGCCGTCGTGTGCGCTACCGGGTTGGCTCAGCAGTTCGTCGAGTTCCATTCCGGCCCTTGCTTGTTCGAAGGTCAGGGTCCGGTCGGGCAGCCAGCTCAGCCGCCACGCCACTCGGCCGCGCGAGATTGTGCGAGATGCACATTCTGGCGTGGTATCGCTGGTGATCGACAACTCGGTGAAATAAAGCGCCATTTCAACCTCTTCTGGATGGACTGGCAGTAATTCGTGCCCCGTGGGCTTTGTTCTTACGGGGCCGTCGTCTGCGTCCAGTTGGTGCCGTATCCACGCTTGTCGAAGGCGTCAGCTCGAAGTGTGGGTCCCGTAGGAAGGCGGCCTGACTCGTTGTCACCAACGTAGAACTTGCCGAGGTGAACTACGAGTAATGCGGCGCATTCTAAAATCGAGTTGAGGTCCGATTAACAGCGTGTAGGGCGATCACGGGCGGATCACGTGCCGGTCACGGTCTATCACGTCGACGCGCCGGTGCTCGAAATGTGTTGTGCGGGAAGCTTGATCTCGGCACCCGCCCGGTGTCACAAGCGTCTGGTGGGGGATGGGGTCGGGCCTGGAGCAGTGCCCGGCGTGCGACGCTCGGCGGCCCATGGAGGTGGTGCGTGGTCAAACGGGTCGGGCTGCGGAGACCTCGACACGGCTGCCGATATTGCCGTGCAAGGGCAGAAATGTCCCCTCGCGCAGGGACTGTTCGATGTCCTCGAGCGAATGCCCTTTGGTCTCGGGAACGAGGAAATACACGAAGACGAACGACAACAGGTTGAACATCGCGTACATGACGAACGCGGGGCCGAGCCCGAGGCTGTCGATAGTGGTGAGCGCGGTCAGCGTGAGCACCAGATTCGAACCCCAGAGCGCAACCGCGTGCAGGCTGGTAGCGCGGTCGCGGATGCTCAGCGGATAGAGCTCGGAACCGAGTAGCCAGCCCACCGCTTGGAGCCCTGCCGCATTGCATGCCATGTAAGCGAGCATCAGGGTAAGGGTGAGATAGCGGTTGGGGTGGTCGCTGAGTACGAAGAGAAGTCCGAAGCCGAACAGGAAGATCGTCGCGCCCGGGATGAGCATGAGCATCAACCGGCGGCGCCCGACCACATCGACCAGCCGCTCACCCACCGCGGTGAAGATCAGATAGACCGCGGCGATGCCCAGGCCCGACCAGACGACCATGCTGGTGCCGAAACCCGCGGCGGTGCCGAGAATGGTGTGCGAGTAGTAGATCATCATCTCCAGCCCGGACAGCTGAGTGAACGCCGCGATGCCGAGGCCGGCCACCAGGGCGGGGCGGGCCCACCGCTGGGTCAGGTTGGCCCAGCCGCCACGGGACTCCTTGTGCTCCTGCTGAGAGATCGCCCAGATCTTCAGGGTTTCGTCGACGGCGGCCGACCTGTTCGGGCGCATCCACCGCAGCACCACCCGGGCCTTGCCGACTGTCCCGTTGTCGATGAGCCAGCGCGGTGTCTCCGGCAGCCGTTGCATCGCCGCGGCCAGCACCAGCGCCGGGACCACGGCGATACCGATCATCCACCGCCAGTCGCCGCTCGCCTCGAAGGTGCCGTCCGCGCCGCCGGCGGCCGCGAGCAGACTGACCAGGTTGGCCAGGAAGATGCCCACACCGATCGCGAGGTTGAAGAAGGTCACCATCGCGCCCCTGCGGTGCGGTGGTGCGAGCTCCGCGATATAGGTCGGCACGATCTGGGAACAGCCGCCGACCGCGAGGCCGAGGAACAGCCGACAGGCCACCATCATCCAGGCGTTCACCGCGAGCGAGCACGCCACGACGCCGACGGCGAAGACGCAAGCGATGATCAAGATGACTTTCCGGCGGCCGAGCGCCTTGGACAGCGAGCCACCCACCAGCGCGCCGACCACCGCACCGGCCAGGATTGCGGCGGTCACGACCTCCTGCTGCGCGTGGCCGATGCCCCATTGCGCCGACATCTTGGGCAGCGCGCCGGAGATGATGCCGGTGTCGTAGCCGTAGAGCATGCCGCCCAACGCGGCGAACAAGGCCACGATCAGCACATTGCGGTTGGCGGTCTGCGTTTCATCCGGCGTCGGTTTCTCCGACGCCGCGATAACCATCTCGTAGCCGTCGAGGTTGCGACGACGCAGCCGCGGAAGGAAACCCCTGCGTCTGCTTATCGTCGAACTTTCGCTGGCCATGCGCCCCAGTCGACCAGCGAGCGAACAAGCTACGCAAACGGAGGATAGGCAAATGTGAATAGACTTACGTTCGGGTTTAGTTCGCCGAGCCCACTGCGGGCCGCCGAGCGGACTGTGTGGTCGGAGTCACCGCGAACCGTGCTGCCCGGTCGGATGGGACTTTCCGGGCAGGCGCGTGGGTTGTACGTGGGGCCGATATGAGGAGGTCATGTGGCACAGGAATACAACCGGAATCCCGCGGCCGTCGCCGCCCTGTCGCCGGAGCAGTACCAGGTCACCCAGAAGAACGGGACAGAGCGGGCGTTCACGGGCGAGTACTGGGACAATCACGAGCCCGGTATCTACGTCGACGTGGTGTCCGGTGAGCCGTTGTTCGCCTCGGTCGACAAGTTCGACAGCGGGTCGGGATGGCCGAGTTTCACCAAGCCGATCGATGCCGGAAATGTAGTCGAGAAGCGGGACTTCAGTCATTTGATGATCCGCACCGAGGCGCGGTCGGCGCACGGTGACAGCCATCTCGGGCATGTCTTCACCGATGGGCCACGCGAGGCGGGCGGCCTGCGGTACTGCATCAATTCGGCGGCGCTACGGTTCATCCACCTCGACGACCTCGAGGCACAGGGCTATGGGCAGTACCGGACTTTGTTCACGAAGGAGGACGTGTGACCGACACGCGGAAGGCCATTCTGGCGGGCGGATGCTTCTGGGGCATGGAGGATTTGATCCGTAAACAGCCCGGTGTGCTGTCGACCCGGGTCGGCTATATCGGTGGACGCAATGACCATCCCACCTATCGCAATCATCCGGGTCACGCGGAGGCCGTGGAGATCATCTACGACCCCGCGCAAACGGACTACCGGGCGCTGCTGGAGTTCTTCTTCCAGATCCACGATCCGACGACGAAGGACCGCCAGGGCAACGACATCGGTACCAGCTACCGGTCGGAGATCTTCTATCTCGACGACGAGCAGCGGCGCGTCGCACTGGACACCATCGCCGACGTCGACGCCTCCGGCCTGTGGCCGGGCAAAGTGGTCACCGAGGTGACCCCGGCACCCGAGTTCTGGGAGGCCGAGCCCGAGCACCAGGACTATCTCGAGCGCTACCCGGACGGCTACACCTGCCACTTCCCCCGGCCGGGTTGGAAGCTACCGAAGCGGCAGACCACCGCGTAGTAAGCCGGAGCGTGGCCCCTGGTGGCTTTCCGCCAGGGGCGCACTCATTTCGCCGGTGCGACGAGGGGGTCGCGTTTGCCGCGATACATCCAGACGAACGGATAAGCCGGATCGGTGCTCGCTATCCGTTCGACATGGTCCAGCCGAATGCCGTTGTCCGCGAAGCTGTCCAGGTACAGCTGCTCGTCGAGCCGGACTCGCTCCGGCTTGTCCGCTGCCACCCAGTTCGCACCCGCTACCCAGCCGTCCGCCGCGACGAGTGCCGCGGAACCTGTTACCGCGGCGTGGAATCCAGCCCGCGATTCGCAGAGCCCGAGCAGGCCGAACTGGGTGACCAACTCGGCGTTGCCGGGGATGGCGGGCTGATCGGTCAGGCAGTTCGCCACGGTGGTCGTCCGCAGCGTTGCGCGTATGTCGTCCCAGCTTCGCCCGGCACCGGCCAGAGCTATCGCGGTGGCATAAGAACCTGTGGGTTCTGTTGTTTCGGAATGCTTTTCGAGGAGGCGGAGCCGCTCCGCGTCGGAGTCGACAGCGTGCAGGGCACCCGCGCGGATGGCGCAGGCCCACAGCAGTGATTCGGAGCCGCACCCCAGATCTATCCAGGTGGCGACCCGGGGGAGTCCCGCGAGCAGTTGCAGGATGTTCTCGGTGCCCATTCCGTACAAGAAGGGTTGCGAGTAGTAGGTGTCCCAGTATTCCAGTGCGTCCATTGGTCTTCCGGTCTATCGCTGGAGGAGTATTTCGGTCATGCCGTCACGAATGCCGATGTCGGCCAGGCGGTGTCCCTCGACCTCGGTGAATCGGACGATCTCGGCACAGTCGATGACGACGAGCTCGACGGTGGATTCCGGAAGCTCGGTGCCGTTGTGCGTGCGCGCGAACGTGACGGTGATGCGATCGCCACGGCGGCGCTGCCATCTGCTGCGGGTTACCGTGCCGCCGTTGCCGTCCGGGCGCTCCCACTCGGGTATCCAACGGTCGTGCGGCGCCCGCGGGTCGTAGCACGCGGTCGGGTCGATGCGTCCGTCCGGATGGCGGAGGACGGCCTGCAGCAGCAGATGTCCCTCGGTGGTGGTGAATCGGAGCAGGGATCTGAGCACGCCGGTCATTCCGAGCTGTGCGGCCAGGTAATTGAGCGCCGCGTTGGGGCACACCACGACATCGAAGTGTCCAGGTGGTCGATCACGGCCGATGAGCACGGGGTTCGTGCGGACCGGGAGCCCGAGTGCCGCGCACCGTCGTTCCGCTTCCGCCAGCATCGCGGGTTCGGCGTCGAGCAGCCAGCAGTCCGCGCGGTACGCCCGGTACAGCGGCAGGAAATGCCCGGTGCCGCACGGTAGTTCGGCAATACTGACGCCGGGGTGTAGGAGTTCGGGCAAGCTGCTCGGCACCGGCGTCGCGGCGATCTCGATCGCGTACAGTGCCGCGCGTTCGGCGTAGGAGGTGGTCATGTGACGAGCCCGCTCTCCAGATATCCCATGTGCTCCTCGAGCACGGGATGCCGGACCCGGCCGCCCTCGGTGATGACGGCCGATTCGATCGCCGGATCCGGCACGCCGTGCAGCACCGCGTGTGCGAGCCGGAGCAGGTAGGGTGCCGCGTTCGTGGTGTAGGCGAAGGTGGCCGTCAGGGGCACGACCGACGGGAGCACGTCGACCTTGACATGGCCCACACCGTGGACGATGCGCGCCGGATCGCCGGGGCGCTGGACCGGCCCGGCGGTGGGCAGATAGCCGTCGCCGTAGCCGGCGGTCGCGTCGACGATCACCGCCCCCGATTTCATCGTCCGCACGTGCTGTTCGGTGATCATGGCGGGCGTGCTGTAGGTCGAGATCAGGATCGCGCCGATGACGGCGTCGGCCTCTCGGATCTCCCGCGCCAGCGTGGCCGCGTCGTTGACTTCCGCGCGGATAGTGCCGCCGGTTCTCGCCTGGAAGCGTCGCAGGCTCGCCACCGAGTGGCAGAGGACGACGACGTCGCAGCCCAGGCTGACGGCCGTTTCAGCGGCGGAGGTGCCGACGTTGCCGGAGCCGATGACCAGGACGCGCGGCACGGGACAACCCGGCACATCGGCCAGCAGGACGCCGCGTCCGCCTTCGGAGGTCTGTAGGTAGTGCGCGGCGTAGAGCACCGACTGGATGCCCGCGATACGGCCGCCCGCGCGCATCATCGGAAATTGATTGTCTTCGTGCAGGAATTCATAGCTGTAGGCGCGGACTCCGGACTCCAGCAGAGCGGAGGTGATGTCCGGGCGTCCCTCGGCGTGGAATACCGCCGCGACCGTCTGGTCGGCTCGCAACGTCCGGATCTCCGCCGGCTCGAAGGCCTTGTACTTCATCAGCAGCGGGCATGACCAGACTGTCGCGGTGTCGACGAAAGATACTCGGTGCGTAGCGTATTCGTCGTCGGATATACCGAATCGGGCGCCGATACCCGGCTCGGTGAGCACGGCGAAACCGGCCCCCGTCAGTTGGGCGGCGAGGGCCGGGGTCAGCAGGATCGGGCGGTTGTTGTCGGTGCGGTCGATGGGAAAGCCGATGGGCGTGCCGGAGCGGCGCTGGTGTGTGTTCACGACAATGCCCCTTGCACGTCGGTCACCGGGCAGGACACTCCTCGTTTCTGCTCGGCGATCTGTAGCCTGCCGGGCGAGAAGGTTTCGTTCAGCACCGGGATCGCCAGATAGGGGTCGCAGCTGCCGCAGGTGAAGATGTCCCAGGCGGCGTAGCCACGTTCCGGCCAGGCGTGCATGGATATATGTGATTCGGCCAAAAGTGCTACGCCCGTTAGACCTTGGGGTTCGAAGCGGTGGAGGAACACATCGAGCACGGTGGCACCGCATGCCGTGGCGGCCCGGCGGAGTGTTCGGCTGACGAGGGTGGCGTCGTCGAGCAAGGTGGCATCCCACATGTCAACAGTGATGTGAACGCCCGCGTATTCGATGCCTTGGGCATTGGCTCGGAAAGCCGTTGGTAAATCTTGAATGGTCATGAGAAACCTTCCCCGTGGTAGCTGCACGACCGCTCGACGGCTCGTCGCGCGCCAGTAGACACGCCGACAACTGATCGAACGAGC
This sequence comes from Nocardia brasiliensis, assembly GCF_042691675.1. GTDB lineage: Bacteria > Actinomycetota > Actinomycetes > Mycobacteriales > Mycobacteriaceae > Nocardia > Nocardia brasiliensis_D. Next base: position 4,626,205 of record NZ_CP170507.1, on the reverse strand, counting down.
CTGCATGGACAGGCCTGGCGAATGAGTTTGAGACAGGGCTTTGGTCTAAACCCCTCCGGCAATTGCCGTGCGCCCCATGGATGAAATCCAGTCCGGCCCCCGCCGGAACCGGCTCGCTGCGCGACCGTCATTCCAGCTGTCGTCGAGGTTACGTGCCTAAGGTAACGAGTGTCAACCATCTATCAGCCGATCGGCGGCATTCGGAAATTGGCGTTTTGGTGTGTGCGCCTTGGGTATTCGCATACGCCGGTGCCGGTGCGGTCCGCCGGTGCGTCGACACCTGGTGTGCCACTTGATGTCTACTGAGAAAGGGTGTGTGACAACGTATCCAGTACTGGACCGGAGTCGCCTTCGAGTGCGATAGCGCATCTTCTGGCGGATTAGATGATCTAGGTCCTTGGTTGCGGTGCGCATGCAACCGGTGTTATATGGAAAGTGACCTACCGACAAAACGCAGATAGCTGGTAAGCGGACAATGCGTCGTGGGGAGAGAGATGGCGAATAGCGACAGCGCTCGCGGTGGCGGGCCGGTGGCCGCGCCTGCCCGCCACACCGCAGCGTCCGACGAGGTGCGGGCCGTCTGGTCCGGAGCGTTTCGAGTCGGTGTGCCCGGCTTGTTGACCCTCGCGATCGTCTACGGGTACGGCCGTTATGGTTACGGTCTCTTCTTGCCACAACTGCAACGCGAATTCGGCGGCAGCGCAGGCGTTCTCGGCGCCATATCGAGTGTGGGCTATGTCGCGGAACTCGTCGTCCTGGTCGTCGTCGCACGACTGTCCGGCCGCTGCAGTCCCCGTGTTCCGGTGGTGATCGGTGGATTGAGCGCGGCCGTCGGTATGGCCATGATGGCCGCGGCGCAGAGCACCGCGGTGCTCGCGATCGGTGTGGCGCTCGCCGGTACGGCGCCGGGCTGGGTCTGGGCTCCGTATTCGGACGCCGTCGCGGCCTCGACCCGGCCCGACGCTCGTGGGCACGCACTCTCGATGATCAGCACGGGCACGACGTTCGGGGTGATGGTCGCCGGTCCCGCCGTCCTGCTCGTCACCGGCTCGGGCTGGCGAACCATCTGGTTCGGGACCGCCTGCTGTGCCTTGCTCGTCACGGCATGGAACTTTCTTGTCCTGCCCAAGGCGGCCCATACCGGACGGTCGGGTCGCAATCCGCCGAGGCTGCGCTGGTATGCCCTGCTGCAGACCGCACCACACCGTCGGCTGCTGGCCGCGGCGTTCTCCGTCGGCTTGGTCGGCGCGGTCTACTGGTCTTATGCGGGCATCCTGGTGGCGGGTGGCGACCGCGAAAGCAGTGGCTCCGCACCGTTGTTCTGGAGTTTGATCGGCGTTGCCGGGGTGATCGGTACCGCCACCGGTGCGCTTGCCGGCAAGTGGGGCATGCCAACGGTCTTCGTCGTCGCGCAGGTCTGCACCTTGTTGTCCTGCGGGATTCTTGCGATGGGAAGTCCGTCGTCGGTCATGTTCGTCGTGGCGGCCGCACTCTATGGCACGGGTTTCATGGTGTCCGGCACCGTGGTGTCGCTGTGGAGTTCCCGGGTGTTCCCGGACCGGCCGACCGAGGGATTCAGCTGGGTCATCATCGCGCTGACGGTCGGCGCGGCGGCGGGGCCCGCGGTGTTCGGAATCCTCGTCGACGCATTCGACACCGAGATCGTATTCGCCGTACTGTCGATAGTGGTGGCCGCGACATTCTTGGTGCGGCCCCGCCGAATGGATGTCGACCTCGGACGCGGCCCACCCGATCCGCGGGGGCGATATCAGTGAACGAATCCGGCAGGAGTATTCCAGTGGACTTGGAAAGGGTGGGGGGAGCATTATGTTTGGACTTCGCGAATACGGTCGGACCTCGGTATTCGCGTCCGGACAAGCAATCGGAAGAATACCTGGAGAACATCGGCGACTTCCTGCGATGGTGCGCTGCGGCGGGCATTATCGATCGACGCAGTGTCGCCGCTCTGGAACACGGAGCGACCGCCGCGGACTCCGGGCTCGTGACGTATTCCTACTGCATCGGCGTTCGTGAAGCGATCTATCGAACCTTCTCCGCCATTGCCGCGTCGCGTGAGCCGCATCCGGGCGATGTCTCGGCCATCCTGGCAAGCTATACGGCCTTGCTGGGTGACGCTGTGCTACGTGTCGATGCCGACCGTGCGGCGCTGACCTGGCCGGGAATCAGCCCAGCGGCGACGCTCGGACCGATCGTGTTGTCCGCGGTAGATCTGTTGCGGGGCGGATCATTCGAGCGCATCCGGCAATGCCCAGGGCACGACGGTTCCTGCGGCTGGCTTTTCTACGATACGTCCAAGAACAACTCACGACGATGGTGCAGCATGTCCATGTGCGGCACCCACAATAAATCTCATCGGCAGAGTGCGCGTAAACGCGCCGCCAAGAATTAGCCGCATCCCTTTGGTGCGGATCTCGGGACCACGCGGTCGGATGGAGTTGATGCCGCATGTGCGGGATAGTAGCGATTCACGGTAATCCGGACAGTGCCATGGGTAGGCGGATGCTGGCCCGCTTGGCGCACCGTGGTCCCGATGGAACGGGGGAGCTACGGTGCGGGAACAGCTGGCTCGGCCATCAGCGGCTGGCCATCGTCGATGTCCGGCACGGCGGGCAACCGCTGGTCGGGCGGGGTTACGGTCTGATCGTGAACGGCGAGATATACAACCATCTTTCGCTGCGGAACGACTTCGCCGCGACTTTCGCCACCGGCTCCGACAGCGAAGTGGTTCTCCATCTCTACGCCGAGTTCGGCACCACCCGCTTCCAGGATCTGGAAGGCATGTTCGCCTTCGCCATCGCAGGGCCGGGTGGTGCGTTCTGCGCGGCCCGCGATCGCGTCGGCATCAAACCGCTGTACTGGGCTACCACGGCCGATGCCGTGATCTTCGCGTCCGAACTGAAAGCCTTCGACGCCGAAGTCCGCGCTCTGGTGCGTCCCTTTCCGCCAGGGCACTATTGGACGCCCGAGCAGGGTCTGGTGCGCTATGCGGCGATACCGGACGCCGCGCCTTCGGATGTTGCCGAGGAGGGTTACTACATTCAGCGGACAGCAGATGTGCTCACCCGATCGACCGAGAAACAAATGATGGGAGACGTTCCGGTCGGTGTACTTCTTTCCGGTGGCCTCGACTCGAGTATCGTTGCCGCGATCGCTGCCCGCTGGTGTAGCGCGCGCGGTACCCGGCTGCAGACGTTCGCGGTCGGTCTCGAAGGTTCGCCGGATCTGACCGCGGCCAGAACGGTCGCCGAATATCTGGATACCGACCATCACGAGAGCTCGTTCACCGCCGCCGACGTCATCGCGGCGGTACCGAAGGTGATCACCGCCGTCGAGCAGTACGACCCGGCATTGATCCACAGCTCGGTGGCGAATTTTCTACTCGCCGAATACGTGGCGCGCCACGTCAAAGTCGTCTTGACCGGCGAAGGCGCCGACGAGTTGTTCGCCGGCTACCGCTATATGCGGGCGATGAGCACGCCGGACGAACTCCACACGGAGTTGGTCCGCTCGGTCACCACGCTGCACAGCCTGAACCTCCAACGCTGTGACCGCACCACAATGGCGCACGGACTCGAGGCGAGGGTTCCGTTCCTGGAGACCGAAATGATCGAACTCGGCCTGTCGATACCCGCCGCCATGAAACTGACCAGCGACGGCCAGACGGAGAAGCGACTGCTGCGCCGGGCCTTCGCCCCGTGGTTGCCGCCGTCGATAGCGTGGCGCAAAAAGGAACAGTTCGGTGACGGTTCCGGTGTATCGACCATTCTGCGCCGTGCATCGCCCACCTTGATCGACGACCGAGAATTCGCCGCCCGCGATCGCGAAGCGCCGACCATGCGCAACAAGGAGGAGTACGCGTACTACAAACTCTGGGCGCAACAGTTCGGCGGCGTGAATTCTGCCGCCACGTTGGACTTCTCCATGACCACGTGACGGGTTGACGGTGTCGTGCGGGCGTCGCGTCTGCTGCGCGCACCGTGTGATTGAGCCGGTTGGGGGTGGGTAAGTCGAGGCGGACGACGAAAGGGGTTTGCTGTGTCACGTGCGAAAGATATCGACGACGAAAACGCCGACGAGTCGAAGGAGCCCGCCCCGGGCCCGACGGATCAGGGCCGCGAGGGCGGGATGGCGACGAGGGAGCTCGCCCCGGAACTGACCACGCCCGACGATACCCAGGAACCGCCGGACTGATCAGGTACCGGTAGTTCGGCTGTTCAGCAGGTCTTTCGGACATAGTTGGGGTCGCCGGGGACGGTGACGTCGGTGTCCCGGCGCACGATGCTCATCCGGTCTTTGTAGCCTGCGCACGCCTTGGCCAGGCCCGCATCGGTGTATTCGATATCGACCACGTGGTTGTCGAACGCCTGCGCGTAGACGCCGCATTCTTCGGTGTCGCCGCATTCCTCGGCCACGGCGAAATCGAGATGAGCGTCGACTCGGCGGTCGGCCAGCTCCGCGGCGTTCTTCTGGGCGATGGCCAAGCCGCGGGCATGCGCGTGTGTGGCGAGCGCGCTGATGAAGGTGACCGCGTGATCGGCCGTCAGCAGGTTCTGCGATCGGGTGTAGCTGTCGTAGTTGTCCGGCTCGACGGCATTGAAACCCTTGGCTGCACAGCCGTCGACCCACTCGTTGATCTTGACCGCGATCCGGTCGCGTTTGGCCTGGGTGCGGGTATCCAGCAGGGCTTCGTTCCACACCTCGTCCATGACGACTTCACCGTTCGCGTCGCGCAGCAACAGGTCTGGCGGCCAGTCGCCCTGGGCGTCCGGCTGAACCTGAAAGGCGTTGACGTAGCAGATGTTGTACATGCCCCGAGCCGGAGCGGCGGTGTGGTCGCGGCTGACGATCCCGACGCCGGGTGGCGGGTCGTAGGGTTCGGTGATCTGGTAGTCGAAGCCGACCTGTGCGGGTGGCAAGGTTACCCCCGGTGGCGGCGCGGCGCTCGCCGAATCTGCTTGCTGCACAACGAAGCCGGTGGCGGCGATGAGCGCGGCCAGGGCGGCTGTCCAGCGGCGGGGGATACGTGCGGTGGCAGTGGGGATCACAAACGCTCTCTTCGTTCCGGATAACGGCGCGGCCCCGAAGCGATCCGCCGCTCCGAGACCTCGCCCTGCTGGGGTCGGACGATACCTGCCCGCGCCGTTGGGGCGAACCCTTTCGGGCACAGGCAGATACAACTAGGTCCGACCCCAGCGGTCAACTACCCGGTCGGCAGTGCCGACCTGTGCTCAGCACTTCTTCCAGGCGAAGTGATAAGTGGTGGAAATGTTTCCGTCAACGGAGTCCATCGTGATGAAGCTGGTGGTCTTCTTCGGGTCCGAGGTACCGGCATCTACCCGCAATTGAGTATTGATGTTGAAGTTTCGGAATTCACCGCACGGCTTGTATACGATCGCGCCGACCTCCGTTTTGTCCGTCGCCTGCCAGTCGTCATTGAACGGGCCCTTGTAGGTGTGGTCGACGAATTCGGTCGGTGACATCCCCTGGAAGTAGTACCTGGCCCTTTCCAATGCGGTGGCGCCCGCTTGCAAATGCGCGAACCCACGGTAATCCGCCTGTGCGATCCCGTAGGTGAAGCCCTGCGGGACGTGAACTTTCAGGTTGAGCTGACAGTTCTTGCGGAAGTCGGTAGGCGTTGATCCCACGCCTACCTGCGCCGTGTACTCGCTGTAGGTCACCGTGAAGGCCGTGTTGTCCTGCGAGACCGCGACGGCCGCGGTGCCCTGCGGACAACCGGATCCATTGACCGTCACGATATCGATCACAATCTTGTCGGGCGGAACGGGTCCGTTCCAGTCGGGTGCCGGCGCCCCGGCCGCCGGTGCGCCCGACAGGGGGATGGCCAACGCGAATATGGCTGCGGCGAGGGCGGCGATATTCTTGTACATGAGAATTCCTTACAATGCTCCGGTGGCGGAAATACCTCACTGTAAATCCCCGAAGCTTCGCCGAACCTCCCCAGTGAAGTGGGGAGGATTCGCAAACCACGCAGCTTCTTAAGCGCGCAGAATTTCCAACATGTAACAACCGAATACGACATTGCGGGCATGCAAGAAAGCAATATCCGGATCGGATAATAGTTTCCGGGCCGCTGCGTCATAGTCGTCACCCGGGGTGACACGTACCCCATCGGCGATCGACCCGTCGGCCCGATAAGCCCGCAACACCTGTGGCCGGACCCGTGCCCATTCCGTGGGATACCGCTTCTGATCGTCGCACCCTTGATCCCGGAGCCGCCGCACCGTCTCCATCGGGATCGCCCGTATCCGCAAGTGCCCCAAAGCATTAGCTGTCATACCGCCATCCTGCCGTCGCGCAACAGCTCGACTCCGGCGAGAATCGGACGCGGCGTTCCGGGTGAAGTTCGGCGGGATTACCCGAGGGAGTGCTCTTCGACGGAAGTGCTCAGGCTGGTGCCGTTGAGATCCAGATACAGCAGGCGCTCGGTGATCGACAGCGTCGCGGTATTGCGACGCTCGATGGCGGCGACGGCGGCATCGACGAAGTCGCGGTCGAGGCTGTAGAGCGGAATGGCTTCGGCGCGGTGGATCCGCTTGCCTGCCAGTTGGGCCAGCACCTTGGCCGGATCTCGGTGGGTGTAGATGGCGGCGCGTCCGGCCAGCTTGCTGCCGCGATGCAGCCGTTCCGCGTCGGGGGCACCGACTTCGATCCAGGCGGTGAGGCGGCCGGTGCGATCGCGTACCAGCACCGCGGGCTCGTCGGTGGACGAGACGCCGCCGTCGCTGAAGGCGATGCCTTCCTCGTATTCGAGGCAGTAGGCCAACAGCCGGGTAAGCATGAACTCGTCGGTTTCGGACGGGTGGCGCGCGATCCGCAACTCCAGGTCCTGATAGACGTCCCGGTCGACGTCGGCCAGTTGGACGGCGAAGTTGTGCATTGTTGCGCTCAGGGCCATAAGAGCAGAAGCCTAAAGGACCCCTGTACCCGTGCCGACGGGGCCTGCCCCGAAATTTGCTGTCCACGCGCCTAGGTGACACACGGGCGCGGGCGTTGGGAAGCGCGTCGGCACGCGACGCGGCGGGCCGACGACGCCGACTACCTCCGGTCGACGACCGGAACTCGGTTCGCTGAACGGATCGCACAGTTCGTTGGCCGAAACAAATGCTTACCTCCCGTACCCGCTGAACGCACGATGGCTCTCGTCGAATCGACACCGATTGGTCTCAGCGCCGATGTGTGCACGAGCGGCGATTGTTTCGGCGATGCCCTCGGGAAATGGGAGGTGTACACATGGGTGCTCAGATCGACAGTATTCTGCTTCGTCTCGCGGACGAGGCGGGTGTGCATGACATTGTCTTTCCATCGGGCGATACCGGGCGTACCAGAATCCGGACGTTGCTTTCCGCGGTGTACCAACTGCCTTTCGCCGCGATTCACGACGTGACGGCGGTGGATGTGGTCGCCGTCGACTGCGCGCAGCCGTTGTTTCCGATCGTCCGCAGGACCGGCAATTGGACGCAGACCATGCCGGCGCATATCCGGACAGATATCGACATCTCGGGCAACGACGGCGCCGCACCGCGATGGATCGATGTCGCCGCCGAACTGTCCGCGACGGTTGTGCTCGAGATCGATCCCGGCGAACTGGAATCGTTGCGCACCGAGGAGATCGACGACTTCGCCACGCTGGACGAATTCCGAGCGAAGTTCCGCTACCTCGATCTGGACGCCTTCATGCTGGAGCACCGGCTGGCGACGGTCGACGACCTGCGACGGGCGTTCCGCTACCTGCGCACCGAGGTGAAACTGAAGCCGGTACCCGCATTCGACCCCGCCGATCCGGCGAACACCAGACGGCTGTCGTTGCGGGTCGGCATCCTGATCCGCGACAGCCTCGATCTCACCGGCGCGCTACGCGATGTGCGTGAGTTGTCGGCCGCGCACGGTCCCGTCGTAGCGGAGCGCACCGACCGGGATTTCGCCGAAGTCACCTCGGCTATCGCGCCGCTGGTGGTCTTTCCGGAGACGGCGGTGCCGGGCAGCGGATTCACCAAGGAGCAGATCGTCGCATTCTTCGGCCGCCAGCGCATTCTCGCTGTTTTCGGCTGAGCCGTCGGTGGGGCAAACACAAAGGAGTAAGCATGGCACAGAAGCAAACCCGGGCGGAGGCGGCGGAAAAGGAAGACGCCGAACAGACACCAGCGGCCCCCGAAGATTCCCGAGTAACCATGTCGCGCGCGGAAATCGAGGCGTTCCGGGCGAAATTGCAGGCCCTCTACCACGAACCGTGACGCGGCCGCGCCACCTATTCAATTCGCTCCCATTCAGGAGGAGATCCGTATGCCACTCCATTACGTCCGGGTGTACCCCGTACTCGACAATTTCTCGCCTGTCGTCCGGCCGACCGGGAACATGGTTGTGATCGGTGACGCGACTGCGAGCGCGCCGAATGTCGCGGTCGAGGTGAGCACGCTCGCCGAGGCGACCGAAAAGTTCAGCGCGCCCAATGGCCCGCCGTCCGCCCTGACCAAGTCGCTCATCACCGCCATGACCCAGAACCCCAGCCCGAGCAGGCTTTGGGGCATCAAGCAGGGCACGGCCATCGCGCAGTCCCTCACTGCCGCCGAGACGCTGGACGTCCAGTTCGTGGTGATCGCGCAGACACCGCTGACCACCGACACGGCCAAGCCCGGCGGTGCCATCGCCGCGCTGCGCGAGCACGTCAACGCGGTGTCCCGGACCGGTGACGGGAAAGAGCGGATGGGCGTCGCGATGCTGACGAAGGGCGTAGCCGAAACGACCTTGGTCGCCGGAACTTTGGTCGACGACCGGATGGTCTATGTGGCACATCAGAGCGACGAGGACGCGGCGAGCGCGGTGGCGGGCACCATCGCCGGATATCCGCCGCATACCTCGATGGTGCTCAAACAGGTTGCCATCAACAATATTCCGTTCACCAACGCCCAGATCGACACGATCAACGGCACCGAAGACGAGGGCAACCCGGAGGCGCCGCCACCGGTGCCCGCGCCGATTGCCGGTAAGGGTGTCGTGTGGCTGACCTCTCCGGCCCTCATTCCGGGCAAGGGCACCTACCTCGGCGAGGGCTACACCGGCAACCCGAACAAGAAGAAGTACATCGACGTGCAGCGCACGATCGACGACGTCACCTTCCGGCTCAAGGCCCGGCTGATCGGCGCGATCGGCAATCTGCGGATCAGCCGCTCCGGGTTGCGGGCACTGATCGTCACGATGGAGGCCGTGCTCAACCCGCTGGTCGCGGGCGGAGTACTGGAGAGCTACCGGCTCACCATTCCGATCCTCAACTTGCTCGACGCGGATCCGGCGACCCTCACCGACACCCAGGTGCAGGCGATCCACGACGCCTACACCAGCCGGGTCGCCCAGGTGCTCGCCAGTGTCGAGTACGCGGGAGCGATGCACCGCATCCACATCAACCTCAAGTTCAACTAGCGGCCGATCCCACGAATCCGAGGACAGAGCAATGGCCAACTGGAATACCCGACTCGAAGTTCGACTGGGCAGCACGGTGATCAGCCCGATCTCCCAGTTCACCCCTACCTTCAACGTGCCACACACGGTGGTGCACAGCGTCGAAGCCGACAACCTCGGCTATGTCCGCCAACCGCAGACCTTCACCTTCACCATGACGGTGCAGGCGTTCGCTGCCGTCGTCGCCGAGTTGACCCAACTTGCCGTGACCGGCAAGGAATTCGAGATCGCCGTCGCCGAAAAGACCGGCACCGACTGGTCTTTCAAGGCGCTCAAGTTCGGCAGGTGCATCATCACCTCCGCCAACCCGAGCAATGTCGTGATCGACGGCGTGCCGCAGGCGACGTTCACCTGCATGTGCCTGCAACCGGGAATCGAGTAGGCGATGCACCCGGAACCGTCCTGGCCCGCCGAAACCGCGGACCAGCCAAGCGAACCCGCCTACCACTTCCCGGTGGAAGTGGAGGTGGTCGGCGAGTTGCGCGAAGAGCAGCTGCGCCAGGTCGCCGAGTACGTCTTCGACCAGTTGCACACCACGCTGCGCGGGCGCGGCTGAAAGGAGGACAGCCATGCCGACGGAGACGCCGCCACCGCATGCGCGGCCGCAACACACTGTGCCGACGACCGACCGGTTCGCGGTCAAAGTACGGATCGTCGGCACCCCCACGGCCGCGGATCTGGACAAGGTGACCGAGTCGGTGGCCAGGGGCATCGGTCAGCGGCTGCGAGCGTCCCGCCTGACTTCGCGTCCCGCCACCGAGGCCGAGCTGGCCCACCTGCGGGCACAGGCGGACTGGCTGCACGCCGCCGACACCGAGGCGAAGCTGCGCGCGGAAGGGCCGTCGACCATCCTGAACCCCCGGTATCGGTGGCAGCCGCTCGCCGATCTGCTCCGGGGAGTGGCGTCGCGATCGGAGACGGATCCAGCGACCTATCTCGCCGTGGCCGAGGCGATCACGAGCCTCTATCGGGCCGTGCGCGACGAAGCAGGCTCCGTCGATTACCGGATCGGCAAGTCCGAGCTGCTCGACACAGGCATGACCGCCGAAGATATCGCGGAAGTCGACCGGATCTTCACCGCCACCGGATTCGCCCCGGCTGGGACCCCGGTCCGGGATTGGGCGATCGACGACGGCACCGGTACCGGCTGGATTCTGGCGCGGCGCAAGACCGAGCGGGAGGCGAACAGCATCGCTCGGGATCTGCGAGCCCGGCAGCAAGCCGCCGTCCGGCAACAGGCCGAGGAGCTGATCTGGGGGCTGCTCTACGCCCTCGGCGGGGCCAAGCGGGGCAGCGCGTCGGCGGATCTGGTCGTGCCGCGCGCGGGCGCGGCAGATGGGCCTGCGCGGACCTACCTACCCCGCACCGGCGCGAGCAAGGACACGGCCGCACCGTTCACGGGTCTGGTACCGGCACCGCCCGGCGAAGTCCGAAGCAATGTCGGTTTCCAACGCGAGTTCGCGGTGGCCCGGCTCACCGGCGGTCGACTGGCCAGAAGCGGACGCGTAAGCGAAGGCGGCACGCTGGAGGATCTGAAACTGCGGTTCCGGCGCGCCAATGGTGAGTCCGGGGCCGTGGATGTCGATGTGATCGGTCCGCAAGGCGAGCTGATCCTCGTCGGCGGGCCGGGAAAGAGCGGCGCCAAGATGTCGCTCACGATCCAGCGCATCGCGGATCTGAAACTCGCCGCGGCGCAACGACGAGTCGGTGCCATCGCCTACTTCACCAGCGATACGCCGAAAGAGGTGCTGGACAAGGCGATCAAGCACCTGGGTGCGGACAACGTCCGGCTGTTCGACGCGCCGCAATACCGGGAGCCGCCACGATGAGCCCCGATTCGCGGAAGCCCGAGTCGATTCCGGTCACCTTCACCGGTTCGCTGGCGCTCGACGACCCGCACAGGGTGGCGGAGGCGATTCGGCGCGGGATTCGCCGAGCGGTGCGGGAGTTCGAGTACGAGCATCCGACAGTCGATCCGGCAGCGACCGCCGCCGGTGGCACGGTCCTGCGGGAGCGCGTTTTCCATGTGTTCGGTGACATCCTGCGCGTCGGTGCGACCGCGCGGAGCCCGGTGCTCAGCCTCGGTCGAGACTTGCCGCTGTGGATCAAAGCAGGCGGCTATGTCGAGGTAGAGACGGATAACCCGGCGCGCGCGGTCAACTGGGGCAACAGGCTGTTCGGTGCACGCGGCTTCGCGGTGCTGGCGAAGCCGCATGAGCAAGGACGATTGCTGGTCCGCCCGCTCGTCAAGGCGTTACACGTCAACGACTTCGGCGGCTTCGCGCCCGCGGTCAGCCGCGAGCCGGGCCACGTGGGAACCGTGTCGAGTGCCCCCGCCAGCGGCGCCACCTTCCTCACCGATCCGGAGAACAACCCCCTCATCATCTCGACGGCCGAGGGCGTTCGGCTGTATCGCACGAACATCGCGGACTCACCGACCGCGTGGGTCGGCGAGAATATCGAGCGCTGGCTGGCCGACCCGGCCGATGCGGCATCGCTGGCCGAATCCGACGTCGGCGCGGTGGTGCAGCTGCTGACCACCGAACACGCCGACGACCTCGGCATCGCGCATGTCCTTGCGGCACTGGACCGTTCGCTGTTCGCCGCGATGGCCCTCGATGATCGTCGCCGCTATCTGCTTGTCCTGATGCGGCTGGCGGAGCAGCCGGTGAGCGGTGTGGACACCGATCAACTCGATGCGGCGATGGTCGAGCTGGTGGCGTCGTGCCGGTCCAAGTCCGAATTGGACGCACTGCTGGCTCCGCTCGCCGCGGACGGCACGCTGCTGAAGTTGTTCAGCCAGTTCGACAAGCCCACATTCCGGTTGCTGATCGCGGTCGGCGCACATCTCCAGATCACGCCGCTCGAGCCCGCGGAGCTACTGGATATCGTTGTCCACCAACTGAAACACCCGATGTCGATGATCGACATCGCCGAACTCGTCGGCACCGCCTACGACTGGCTGCGCGGCACGGTGGCAAGCCTCGGCGAGCTGCCCCTGCTGCCTGTTGAACTCGCCTCGGGCGTGCCCAAACTGTTCGAGCTATACGTGCTGGCGTCCCGGGCGCTCGGCGAAATGCCGATTCCGATCCCCGGATTCCCGGCCGTGCCATTGCCGCCGGACCCGGCGGCGCAGGCGCGGCTGCGCGCGCTGCTCGCGAGCGCGGGCACAACCGCGCGCACGGCGATGCTCGGTCTGCGGCACATCGATCAGCTCGCGGGCACGGGAGCTGTCGCCAGTGCACTGGCGCGCCGGGTAGCGCGGGTGGTGATGCTGGAGATCCTCGCCGCGTTCGTCACCGGCCTGCCGGAGGCCAAGGCTGCCGCGGTCGCCGAGAAGATCGCGGCGCGGGCCCGGTTGTTCGAGGCACTGGCCACCGCGCTGAAGCTGGCGGACGCGGGCGAGGTGGGCAGGTTGATGTGGCTGTTGCCCGAGTCGTATTCCGACGACGTCCTTCGGCTGCTGACGAACGCGCCGAGCCGGGCCGAAACGCTGCCACGGTTCCTTGCCTCGAGCCCGGAAGCCAGGGCGGCGGGCAAGCGGCTGACGGCCGGACTGCGGGTCGCCGAGGTCGTCGCGGACGCGGTCGGCCCGGCGAGCGGACTGACCGAGGACGTGCTGGCGGGCGCGCACCGGATGCTGGGTCTCGTCGACGCCGCGCCCGGCTGGTCCGGCGACGCGATGCGTGCGTTGCTGAAAGGTATACCGAGCCAGGAGATGTCCGCGATGCTGCGGGTTGCGGGCCGCCTCACGGGCGAGCAACTGCGTGATCTCGGCCCGACGGCGTTCAACCAAGTGGCCCGCGCACGGGGTGCGCTGGAGTTCGTCATCGACGCCGGCGGGCACGCGCTGGCACCGACCGCGCGCGCGTTCGGTACCTACCCCGCACGGTATGAGCACTTCCTCGAGAAGGTCGCCGAAGCCCGCAAAACGCTTGGGCCGCAGCAGTACCACCACCTGATGGAGCGGATCGCGGCAGGTGATCTGGCGGACTTCGACGATGCCGACTTCCTGTCCAAGGTCACCGAAGCCGCCGAGAAGGCGGTGCGGCCGACCTCGCGCCCGATGGTGCCGGTGTCCTCGCTCGGCAAGATCGGGCGCATCGCGAGCAAGGAAGCCTTCCGTCGCGAGGTGGCCAGAATCCTTCGCGAGAACCCGTCGCACCCGCTGCGAGTTCTGTTGGACGAGAACGGAAATCTCCGGACGACGATCGGGGACGCCGCGCATTGGTTCGAACATCCGGAGATTTCCGAAGCGGGTCACCTCCGCAGTGCGAAATCGCTGACCGAAGCGGGCAGCGACCAGCTCGTCGTGATGTCCGCGTACCGGAATCGGCTGGCCAGCAGCACCATCGAGCATCCGTCGAAGGGTGGGTTCATGAGCATCGAGGCCGCGCTCGACATCGAAGGCATACCGATCGACATCGAGACCGCGGTCGATCTGGTCGCCAAAGGCTCTCTCGATCCGGCGGTGGTGGCCGGTGCGCCGCGGCTCAGCTATCGGCTGGCCGCCGAAGAACCCGTCGGTTCGGCGGCTGACGCCGCGGCGAAAGCACCCGAACAGATGATCACGAAGGAGCCGCAGCGATGACGGCGCAACCAGTACTTATCGGCCCCGTCCCGTTGCTCTACGTGCAGAGCATCTCGATGACCGAGGGATACCAGATCCAGCGGGTCGCGGATAGTTCGTTCTCGCAGGCGATCGCGCCGACCCGCAAGACCATCGCGATCGAGGCCATGTTGCTGGGGCCGGACCGGTTGCTGCTGAAGAAGGAGCTGGAAGCGCTCGCGCTGACGTCCCGGCTCCTGGTCGCGGCCACCGCGAAAGCCCTTGCTGTGACCGGTATCCCGGTGGTGTGTGGGTTGACGATCAGCCTGGACATGCAGATCACCGACCTCCGGTTCACCCAGAGCGCGCAGAAGCGAGACGCGATCGACGTCTCGATCAGCCTCAGCCATGTGCCGAGGAGCAGCGTGACGGCCGTGCTCGGTGAGCTGGCCGACTTGGCGCTGGCCGGGGGCAGCGCGCTTTTCGCGGGCCCGGCCGAGCCCGCGTCCGTGCCCACCGTCCCGTCGATCCCGCTGTGAATCGCGAGGAAGCCATGAACCCGACACCGTATCGCTATCTTCGACTCCCGATCGACGCCGATCAGGGATTTCCGCAGGCCGTGCGCATGTCCTTCGGCGGCCGCACCTATGTCTTGTCGTGCTACGTGAACGTGACCGACGAGGAACTGCTCGACCGCGACGAGCCGCTGCCGCTGCCGCAACCCGGCGCGTTCCTGGTGCTGGAGGTCGCCACCGAGGAGGCGACGGGCACCCGAATCCTGTTTCGCCGCAAGCTTGTTCCGCACCACGAGTATCGCGCCCAGGAGCTGGCTCTGCTCTTCACCGAGTTGGCCGTGCACCCGCGCAACCTCAACGCGTCCGGTGCGCACAACTCGTCGGTGGTAGGGGGTGTGGCGCTGCGATGGGCTTCATAATCTGGTACAAACTCGAATTCCGCGCGGGCACCGCCGCGCCGACGCCACTGCTGCGGCTGTCCAACGACGTGTTGCACGGGGACCTGCTGCTCGATGCCGCCGTCAGGACGAAGGCGACGCTCGGCCCCCACGCGACGACCTTCGAGATCACCCTGTGGGACCTGCCGCTGGACGAAGCCGAGAGACTCGCCGAACAGTCCCGGTCCCGGGCCGGGTCGGGGGATCCGTTGCTCGTCGACCTCGGCCTCGGCTATTTCGACCAGCCATCGACCCAGTTGCGGCCCGTGCTGCGCGGCGCGGTCACCGACATCCGCACCGAGGTCGCCGCCGACGGAAGTCTGCTGACTCACCTCAAGGGGACGGAGTTGGGTGGCTACCACCTACTGCGGCAAAGGTTCTCGTACCACAGGCCGGGCGAGTCCACCCTTGCCCAGATCCTCGCCGCCGTGGCGGCGGAAACCACCGTGCAGATCCTGCACGACGGGGTCACCGGTACGGACAAGGATGTCACGATCGCGGACGGCACGGCGCTGAGCGCGCTGGGGCAGTTGGCGGCCGAAGCGGGCGCGCCGTTGGCAGTGCGCAATGAAAAGGCGGTGCTCGGCACCCTCAGCGACCCCGCGCCGCCCGCCGTGTTCCGTAACGCGGACAACATTGTCGACCGACGCCGATGGGACAGCGGATCACCGGATCTGCGGGCGGCACCGGGCACGACGACCCGTTACGAGCTGACGGTGCTCGGCGATCCCGCCCTCCAGATCGGCGCCAGGGTGTCCCTGGATGGTCTGGAGACGCACGACCTGCGCGTCGAATCGGTGCAACACCTGTTCAGCCTGCGCAGCGGATACACCTGTGCGGTAACGGTGCTCGACGCCGGCTCGGCCGGTCGCGCCGAGGCGGTCAGTGGGCCGCACGCGGTGATCGATGGCCTGCACGCGCTGACCCGCGGCGTCCTCGCCGGACACCCCGACGTCGACGTGGGTGACATCGCCGGGTACCGCAAGACCGGGGAGGGCGACAACGGCGGGCATCGGGCCACGCTCCGCTACGGGCAGCAACCGTCCGCATCGAGCGTCGACGACCCGGTGGACAACCGGTTGATGCTGCACGACAAACCGCTGGCATCGGTATTCGCCTGGGACCGAACAGGATTGATGGTTCCGGTCTATCCGGGCATGCGATCGCTGCTGGTGCACAACGGCGGGGCGGTGAACGACGCGATCGCCGCGGGATTCCTGTGGTCGCGCCACGCGAATCACGTTCCGCCCAAGAACGAGGCCGGTGACTACTGGCTGTGCTTGCCGACCGCGGTATCGGACGGGCGGCCCGAGGGCAAGGGCGCCAACGACCTCACCGACGCCGGGGGACACCGCGTCGTCCAGTCCGTCGGACTCGCCATCGAGGTGGGCACGGAGGTACTGCCCGAGGTCGGAGAGCGCCCGACCCCGCCGACGGCGCAGACGCTGACCATCAAGCACGGCAAGGGCACAACGATCACGGTGGCCGAGGACGGCTCGGTGGACATCACCACCGAAGGCAAAGATCTGACGTTCGGCAACGGCAAGGCGTCGATCGCCATCAGCGGCGGCGAGATCACCATGACCGCGGACTCGATCAAGCTCGCGGCCACCTCGGTGGAGGTGGGGTGATGGCGAAAGTGCTGGTCACGAACTCACAACTCACCTGCACGCACGCACCGCTCATCGTGCGCTCCAGCGCCGCGCTCACCGTGAACGGCAACCCGGTGCTGCTGGTGACGGATTTTCCAGCCGCGACGTTCGCCTGCACGACGGTCACTCCGGCGGGCGGCCCCTGCAAGAAGCTGCTCCCTTTCACCGCGGGCGTGTCGACCGTGCTGAAAGTCGGTGGGCAGCCGGTGGTGCTGGCCACGGCGGCGGCGTTGACCGACGCGTCGGCAGCGAACGCGGGCAAGTTCACGGTGGTCGACGCGGCCCAGACCATTCTCGATGCGAAGTAGGAGGAACGATCATGGCAACTGGACACGGTATCGGGATTCGGCTCGATCGCGGCGACATCGTGCTCGAGGACGGCACCATAGCGCTCGTCTCCGGACTGCCCAACCTGGCGCAGGCGCTCCAATTGCGCGTGCTGACCCCACTGGGCAGTGATCGCTACGACACCAGGTACGGATTCGACTACCGCGCCGTCTTCACCAGCGCGGCGGGGGCGTATGAAATGCGGGATCTCGTGCGGCTCAACCTTGTTCGCACCATCAGCACGGATCAGCGGGTGCGCGAGATTCGCGATATCGACGTGCTCGATGCCCGGGTCGATCCGCACCACCGGAAGTGGAACGTCGAGGTGTCGATCATCGCCGGTGACGGCACCGCCGCGACATTGACGACAGGATTGGGGGTGGCGGCATGACGCAATTCGGGGTGACCGGAGACGGATTCGTGCTCAAGGGCCTTGCCGAGATCCTGCGAGCGGCCCAGCAGCGAGCGATCGAGGTGTTCGGTCCCGAGATCGACCTGTCCAGTACCAGTGTGCTGACCAAATTGTTGCAGGCGACCTCCGATGAAGACGCCATGCTCTGGAAACGGCTGGAGGACGTCTACTACGGTCAGTTCGCCTCCACCGCGTCCGGCGACGATCTGAATCTGCTCGGCGAGGATATCGGGCTGGCGCGCAACCATCTGTTCGCCGAGGGTGACGCGCAGTTGGAGATCGTCGGCGCCGAGCCGGGCCGCAGTTACCTGTTGCCGGAAGGCACGGTGCTGCTGGACAACCTGCCGACACCCAACACCTTCTACCTCACGGCACCGGTGACACTGAGTGCGAAGTCGCCCGTCGCGACGGTGCGTGCGCGCGCCTTCGTGGCGGGTGGCCGAGCCGACATCGAACCGGAGCAGCTCGTCGGCGTGGACCCCGACTACCTGCGCACGCAACTGCACTTCCCGACGACGGTGACCGTTACCGCGACCAATCCGGGCCCCTTCGCGGGCGGCGCCGACACCGAGGACGACACCGCCTACCGGGCAAGGCAACTCGGCTTTCCCCGCGACATGTGGACGCTGCAGAGCGTGCGCGCGGCCGCGCTCCGGGTGCGCGGTGTGGTCGATGTGCTGTTGTCGGACTCGCTCGGTGGCACCGACGTCACGCAGAGCTTCTTCGACCAATTCAATTTCGGCGAGCGCACTTTCAGCGGTGAACGAAAGTTCGGCGAACCCTATTTCTTCGATGTCGTTGTCGCGCACGAGTTCGCGCGGCCATGGCGGACGACCGGACCGGTCGCCGGCATCTACGAACAGGTCAAGGCGGAGGTCGACCGGGTACGGCCGGTCGGCATCTACCCGAACGTCGTCGAGGCCGACCACATCGAGGTCGGACTGCGTGCGACCGTCGTGATCGAGCCGGGTCAGGATCCGAAGTCCCTGCGCGCGGCCCTGCTCGATCGCCTCTCGAACAACCTCGGTGTGCTGCGACTCGGCAGTGACGTGGTGTTCTCCCAGGTGATGTGCGTGCTGGTCGATCAGCCGGGCGTGCTGGATGTCCGCGACCTCCGCCTGCGGCGGTTCCCGCCGACGCTGGGTCGAATCACCTTCGGCGCGGAGCTGTTCCAGGCCGAGCCCATCGAGGTCGGGTTCGGGGAGAACCTGACGCTCGGGCCCACCGAGATCGCGCAATTCCGGCAGGACAGTTTGCTCATCGACATGCAGGTGGTGGGTCAATGATCAGCTACCCAGCCGCGCTCGACCGGATGGCGGGCACCCTCACCACCCCTTTCGCCGCCGGTGCCGATCGGCTCGCGCTGCCCTTCGTCCCCGGTGAACAGAGTCGCGAGACCAGATTCGCTGCCTACGATTTCGGGGAGCACCGGGCGCGGTTCGGCACCGATCCCCGGGTGCGGTACCTCGTCACAGCGCGGGAAGATATCCCCGTCGAGGTCACGATGACGGTCCGCTACCGGGCATCGGGATCATCGAATGCCAGTCTCTCCTTTGTCATTCCAGCCGGCACCCCGGCGGGCACCTCGCTGCTCGTCCCGCTCGGCGCCGATGCCGCGACCGCGGTGCTGCAGAGCGTTTCGGTGGAGGTGCCGCCGGGGGAGCCGTCCCACGGGGTTCGGGGCGTGTTCCGGTTCACGGCATTGCTCGGTGATCTCGCCGCGCTGCTGTGGGTGCTCGGCGGCGAACGGGATGTGCTTGCCGCGCAGCTGAATCGGGTGCGCGGACAGCGCAATGTCGCCGCGGCCGTCGGGCTCTCGCTCGATCTCATCGGCTCCGATCTCGGCATCCCGCGATTCCCGCCGCTGCCCTACGGCTTCGCGCCGGACACGATCGCGCTCTATCACCTCGAGGACAAGGTCGAGACGCCGACGGTGGTGGATGCGATGACGCTCTACACCGGCGCGGGCCATCCAGGCAGCAGGACCAACGCCACGCCCGGTGTGGACGGTCGGTTCGGGTCCGGCATGGGCTTCGTGTACGGCCAATCCGAGATCACCGTCCCCGATCACGCCGACTTCGCCGTGGCCGCCGCCGACAGCTTTACCGCCGAATGCTTCGTCCGGCCCGCCCCCGGCGAATGGCGCGGGGCGGTGCTCTCGAAGCACACCGACATGCTCGACCCGGCAAAGCCGGGCTGGGGCCTGCACATCGGGCACTTTCGCGGACTCGACCGCAATGTCTGGTTCCTGTTGTCGGACGGGACGATGCGGACCGAGCTGTTCGCCGACGTGTCTCTCGACACCGACAGGTTCCATCACCTCGCCGGGGTCCTCGATCGCGACCGCGGGCTGGCTCGGCTGTTCGTCAACGGTGAACTCGCGGCCACGCAGGCGACCACCATCGGGGCGCTGACCAATTCCGCGCCGCTGCGGATCGGTTTCAGCGACAACACAGGCGGCGGCTTCAGCAGCGGTTTCTACGGCACGCTCGATGAGGTCCGGATCTCCCGGCGGGCGCTGACCTCGTTCGCGCCCGTACTCGGCGAGGACGACGAGAGCTACCGGCAACGCCTCGCACTGTTCCGGCGGTGGAACCTGCCGACACCGGCGAACATCGGGAACGCGTTGAACGACATCGTCGTCGAGATCAACGGGGTCCCGCGCCCGATCACCGTGTCGGACGCCTTCGTTCGGTCGCCGGTCGGCTCGCATACCGTCACGATCCGGCCGGTTGCCCTTCGGGCAGGCGAGACGATCGACGCGCGGGGACAAAGGGGCACAACGGAATCCGAGATCTGCGGCACGATCGCCGACGACCAGTTCGATCCACGGTGGCTGGTGGCCTACGACAACGATCGGCCCGCCTTCACCGGCGGCGAGCGCCGGATTCGCCAGCCCATGCGGCGGAACCTGGAGGCACTGGTCCGGCTCGTGCAACCCGACGACGTGCTGCCCGACATCCGGCTGAGTGTCGCCCTGTACGACCCGAAAGCCGCCGACCTGCGTGCCGTCGGGCGCGCGGTGGTACTGCGGCATCCCAGGATTCCGGCGGACCGGCTCGCCGCCCTGGCTCACCGGGCCGGTTTCTCCTGGGTGCAGCACCGTGCGGGCAGTGCTGATGTCTATGCCTCGATCGCCGATACCTCGTCGATCGAGATCACCGGTCCGCTGCCGGGGAACTGGTACGGGAAGGACATCCCGGTCGACAACCCGATCCCGCTCGACATCGCACCGCCGCCGCCGGGCGACAGCCTGTTGCGTTGGTCCGTGCTGCAGGCGGGGCCGGGACGCGCTGAGCTGCTCGGGCCGGTCACCGGCAAGCGGATCGAACTGCGCGGACGGCATACCGGCGAAGTCACCGTGAAAGTGGAGGTCCGGCTCGGCGGCAAAACCTATTCCGCGACACGCAAATTGAGTATGGGGCCGGTGCAGCTCGAGGCCGGGCAAACGATCGGGGCGGACGGTTCGACCGGCGTCGACGCGTCGATTGCCGGTACGCCGGGCGACGGGGCGTACTCGCCGGAATACCTGGTCACCGTCGACAATCCGACGCTCGAGGTAGCAACCCCCGGCATCAACCGGATGCAGGCGAATGTCGCGGACTGCCTGGGACGACTGCTCGCCGGGGTATTTCCGCCGGAGCCGCCACGGGTCCGGTTGGTCGAGGGCTGGAACGCCAACGGCACCGGTCTGGACCGGGTCGGCCGCGAGCTCGCCCTCGCCCCGACGGCGGAGGCACCGCTGTCGTTGGCCACCTTGGGCGTACTGGCACACGGCGCCGGGTTCGACCACGTCGAGAACACCGGCACGGTGGTGCGGGTCAGGCATCGGGCAGGTGAACACGTCGAGATCGGCGGACCGGCCGAGGTGGACGAGGGCAGCACGGCGTCGTTCGCGATGCCGCAGCACGGCAACCCGGTGGGTGCGGTTCGGGCGGGATCCGCGCTTGCCACGGTGAACCGCGGCAGGGCTACGGTGTCGTTGCTGGACAGTGCAACCGGTGCGTTGCTCGGCACCGTCCCGGTAGCCGGGTCGCCGGTCGGTATTGCCGCGAACGCGAATGGCGGGACGGTGTATACCGCGAGCAGCACCGACCGCACAGTCACCGCCGTCGACGTGGCGACCGCGAAGGTCGTGGCCGTTGGTCCGGCGCTCGCCGCGGCCCCGGTCGCCATGGTGGCGCACCCGAGCAAGCCGTGGTTGGTGCTACTGCTGCCCGCGCAGGTCGTCATCGTCGACACCAGCTCGTTGGCGGTCGTCAAGCAACTGGCCATCCCGGATGCGACGACCGGAAAGCTCTTGGCGCTCAACCCGTCCGGGACGACCGCGTGGGTCGCGTGCACGGACGGGACGCTGCGCAGCGTCGCCGTCGAGGGGGGTACTTGGGGTGCGGCATCCGCACTGCCCGTCGTCCCGCTGGCGCTGGCGGTGAGCGGCACCCGGGTCTACGTGACGGCCAATCGTTCGCTGCTGATACTCGATTCGGCGAACGGGACGGTGACCCGGAGCTTCGACGACCTGGATCTTTTCCCATCCCGGCTGCACGTGGACGCGTCCGCGGGTGCCGTGTACGTCGGCTCGTGGTTCGACAAGGGCGTCGAGCGCAGAAACGCGGCGGGGGAGCGGCAGGGCTTCGTCGCGACCCCGGGTGCGCCCGTCGCCATCCTCGGCTCGGGCGCTTCGGTTTTCGCTGTGCTTCGTGGCGAGCCGCACAGCGGGGGAATCGATGCGGTCGCCACGCTGACGACCGGCCCGGCCCTCCGTATCACCGCGCTGTGGCCCCTGGCCCCCGTCGGCGGCCGGCGCCTCGAATGGTCGGTGCGCACGGCCGACGAGGCGAAGGCCCACCTCGACGGGTCCACCGGTGAACTCGCGAAGCTCACCGCGACCAGCGCAGGCGCCGTGCAGGTTCGGGCCCGCGCACGGGTCGACGGCAATCCGCCCTACACCGCTCGGATCGGTCTCGATCAGGCCCTGCTCGATATGGAGCAGTCCGGCACACCGGTGGTGATCCGGCGGGACCAATACGAGCGAATCATGAATGTGCTCAACGAATTACACCCGGTGGGCGTGGAATTCGAAACCAGCGTGATCCGGTCCCATGTGCTGGAACTCAAAGCGGGGCAACTGGAACTCTTCCCCGCCTACACCTACCCCACTTATCGGCTGCGTGGTCAGCACATCGCGCGCCCCATCGGAAAGGACTGAATCGTGCCCTTCAACATCAATTTCACGAAGACCTTCAAACATCAACCCTGGGTCGACGCCCGCGACCGGGTGACCGCGGGCGGAGACAACGGATTCAACGTTCGATTCCAGGCGTTGGAGGCCGACCTCGACACCCTGGAGGACCGCTTCCAGCAGGTCAGCGCGGCATTGAACGCGGTGGCGGCCGGTGGCGGCGGTGAGCGGGTGATCACGGTGCCACCGCTGTTCGTCACGACGAGCGGAGCGCCGTGGGATCTCAGCAATATCGGCACCGCGCACACGCTGGCGGGGGCGGACGCCTCGGGTGCGGTGCAGGTGCAGTTGCCGGCGGCCGGACTGGTGTCCTCTTTGGCGGTCACCGGACGCACCATTGGGCCCGGCGTGCTGCAGGTGACGTTGTACCGCATCGACACCCGCGGCGCCCAGAGCTCGATCGTGGTGGCGCGGGTAGACGGCCAGGCGGGGGAGATCCCGTTCACGGTCACCAGGAGTGCCAATGGGCACCGCATCGACCCGGCCTCGTCGTACTTCATCTACGCCGACGGGCAGAGCGGCTCGACCACCTCCTCCATCCAGATCAACAGCCTGCAGGTCGCGTGCGCGGCCGGCTGAACCAGCACAACAAGGGAGAAATGCAATGACCTGTCCAGAAGGCGTAGGCAGCGGTACGACCAAGGGTCTGCACATCGGACTCAACGTCGCGACGATCGATAACGGCGATCGCCCGATCCCCAAGGACACGCAAGGCAACTTTGTCTTCGCGTTCTGGGTGAGCCCGAATATCCGGCTGGTCCCGATCGGGGAGTTGGAACTGTGGAAGAAGCCGGAACATTGGAACGGCAAAGATCTCATCGTCCAGAAGGTAGAGATCGGGACCGCCTACAAACTCGTTGTCCGGGTCCGGAACACCGACGTGACCTATCGCCGGAATATCACCCTGGAGGCATGGGTTGCGGATTTGAACGCGGGCTCCGGATCCGCTGCCGCGATCCGGAGATTCCCGAACAGCACCACCGACCGAAGCAAGGTGTCGTTCAAGACGGACCTCATCCACAGCGCCCAGGAGGTGCCCCCGCAGAACCCGGCCGACCCGGATGACCCCACCAAGATGGCGGTGCTCGTCGGCCGCGAAACCTGGACTCCGAACGCGGAACAGTTGCAGTACAACAACGGTCACACGTGCCTTATCGCCAATGTGTACACCGAGGGCTCCAGTGACGAGGGAATCGCCGCCACGCCTTCGGAAGGCGAGCCGCTCGGCATCGGCGACGTGCGGCCATATTGCGACCGGCGACACGGACAGCTGAATCTCGACATCGTGTATCGGACGGTAGGAAGCACCGAGACCCGCACCGTAATGGTGGGCGTGCCGGCCACCGATCGCTGCACGCTCGAAGCCGAGGTCGCCCTGAAAGCGCTTCAGTTGACCCAGGGCGAACCCCAATTGGCCGGCCTGGCAACGCATGCGGGTCTGGCAACACACCATTGCCCGGACGACCCGATGGAGACGGTGACCATCGACGACAACGGCGACCCGAGCCACGAGCTCGGTATCTGCCTGGAACCCGGCGAGAACATCCCCGTCGCGCTGACCATCGCACCGTATGACGGCGAAAAGCCGGGCGATATCTACGCTTTCGACATGATCACCACCGATGAGTCCAACGACAGCATCTACGGTGCGGCTCGTTTCTTCGTACTGGTGACGGATCCGGCCTGAGTCAGGTCAACGATCAGAGCTCGCCGCGTGTTCGACCATTTCGCGCACCACCGGTTTCAGGGACGCGACGAGGGAGAACCCGGCGAGCCTGATGCGCTCGGCGGGGTCGGTGACGTCCGGGAAACTCGCGTCCGGGTTCCAGAACGGATATCCGCCGAAAGGTGCCAGCTCGCCGGACATTTCGGTGACGACGTGGTCCTGGGATTGCATGATCTGGAAGGTGAAGTTGTGCATGCGGTCGAGCGTCAGCCAGTGATAGAACATTTTGTAGCCGCACATGACGCTCCATTCGTCGCTGCCGCTACTCACGTGCGGTGACAGCCAGGCGTGCACAAAGGGATTGTCGCCGTTGTATTTCGCGATGACGTCGAACACTCCGGGCGAGGGTGTGAGACCCGCACGAATGCCGTAACCCAGCTGCAGGAAGCGATCGTCGAAATAGACGAAACACAATCCGCTGTGCGTGACTGTCATCTCGCCGGGTACCAGGCACGTCCACCGGCCGGGGATGAAGCGCTCGAAAATTGAATGGAGCTCGTTTTCCACCGCGACCGGCTCGGTCCTACCGTGCAGAATGGCCATCTGAACCCTCGGGCATCTGGAGATCTACGCCGAAGACGCCGCGCCTCCGGGCATTTGAGTACTCCTATGCTAGGAACCGCGGGAATCGGGTGACCAGTCGTTCGAACGAATGATTTCAGCGGCCCCCACGCGGCGACGCGCGCCACGTGGGAGCCGCTGTCCATCCGGGTCAGGCGTCCAGCGCGGAAACCGGCTGTTCCGGGTGGTCCGCCTCGTCGATAGCTTCGTGCAGGTTCTTGATCACCCCGCGGGCGAGGGCATTGTTGCCCACACCACCGACGACCGCGCCGATACCGGCGGGGATCACCTTGCCGAAGGCGAGTGCACCGCGTTTGACGATGAACTGGACGAGGAACCGCTTGATCGGCGAGTCGTCCATGTTCCTGATGATCGGCAGTTTGTTCGCCAACCTGGTGTCCCACTGTTTGGCCGAACGTCCCGCCGTGCCGAGAGCTTCGGTCCCGGCTTGGCCGAGCACGACAGCCGAGACGAGCGGACGGCGGGGGGCCGTCGCCTTGCTGCCGGAAACTTCGGTCGCGCCGACGGCGTAGACCGTCGATGCCTCCAGGAAGAAGAGGGTGTCGGCACCGGCAGCGCCGAGCCCGATCAGGGTGCCCACGCCCGGGACGGCCGCGCTCAACCCGACGAGCACGCCGCTGGCGGTCACCGCGATCAGGTAATGCTTCTCGAGTCGCTCGATGATCTGCTCCGGCGACGCACCGGGGTGCCTGCCCCGAACGAACCCGGTGTACTTGCGCACCAGCGGTGCCTGCACCCGCGCCGACTTGTCGATCAACGAGACGACACCCTGATCGAGGAACTTTCGCAGCATTGCTTATCGCCCTTCCGGTCGGCACTACCCATTGCGACAACGTCTCAGCTGTCGACCATCCGGTCGACACGACCGAGCCTACGGCCGTCACGCTGTGCCACAGGTGATCCCGGCCACTTCAGTTCCGAACCGCCGCCACCGACTAGATAGCCCGCGGCGGCGACGGCAAACAAGATCGACCGGTTACCGGGCCTCGGTCAGCACCGGACGCTCGAGGTCGAGCTGTTCGGTGGTCGTTGCGGAGGCGGCAGCGCGCTCGCCGCGACGGACGACGATCACGCCGGTGAGGATCAGTGCGCCGCCGAGGAGTTGGATGGCGCGGGGCGCCTCGTCGAGCAGCGCCCATGCGAATGCCAGCGCGGCTAGGACCTCGAAGAGGGCGATGAAGGAGGCGAGCCGGGAGCCGAGGAGGCGGGTGGCCACGATGCCGGAGACGTAGGCGAGAGCGGCGGTCACCACGCCGAGGGCCAGCACCGGCAGCCACCAAGAGACGGTGAAGTGCTGGAAGACGACGGGATCGGTGGTGGCATGCAGGGGGAGGATGCCGACCGCGCCCGCTGCCAATAGGGCGAGTCCGCCGATGAGGAGAGCCCCCGCGGCCAGGACGGTGCCCGGTAGCGTGCCGTCGCCGTGGGCGGAGAGCACGAAGTACGCGGCCGCGCCGACCATGGCGGCCAGTGCCCAGGCGATGCCGACCCAGCTGGTGGTGCGGCCGGAACTCAGGTCGATGACCAGGAACAGGCCGGTGATCCCCAGTGCGGCACCGGCGACCGTCGCGGCACCCGGGCGTTGGCGGTGCCGCAGCCACAGCCAGCCGACGACGGCGATCGGGGCGGTGTACTCGATGAGCAGCGCCACCCCGACCGCCATGTGGGCGACGGCGTTGAAGTACGCCAGCTGGGTGCCCGCCACGGCGACCAGGCCGTACGCGGTGATCAGGGATGCGTTGTGGCGCAACAGTTGCCAATTTCCGCGCAGCTGGCCGGCGGCGATCGGCAGGAGCACCGCGGCGGCCACCAGCACGCGGACCGCGACGACGGACGCGGAGCTCCAACCGGCGTCCATCAAACCGCGGGCCAATGGACCGGAGAGTCCGAACGACGAGGCGGACAACATCGCGAAGAGCAGTCCTGATCTGAGCCGTCGAGCTACCGCTATGTCATGAGTCATCGTCGTCATGGGTAATGACGGTATGGCCGAGGGGGTAATATGTCAACATGACTTTTGCTGATGACACCGAGGCTGCGCTGATGGCCGCGGTTGAGCTGGTGAACTCGGCGGAGGACCCGGATACGCTCACCGAAATCGCCCAGCTGGACGAGTTTTTCGTCAGGCACACCTACACCGGCGTACACACCGGCGACGCCGAGGAGCTCGCGGCGGTGCGGGCCTTGCGTGCGCCGCTACGCCGGATGCTCACCAGTGACCGCGATACGGCGGTGCGGCTGGTGAACGAGTCCCTGGCGCGGCATCGGGCGGTGCCGCAGCTGGTCCGGCACGGCGACATCGACTATCACATTCACGCGGTGCCCGCCGAGGCGCCGCTTCCGGTCCGGATCGCGGTCGAGACCGCGATGGCGATGATCGACCTGATCCGCTCCGATGAGCTGAGCCGGTTGTCCATCTGTGCCGACAGCGCGTGCGAGGGGATCGTTCTCGACTTGTCCCGCAACCGATCTCGCCGGTACTGCAGCACCGCGTGCGGGAACCGTAACGCCGTGGCAGCCTACCGGGCGAGGAAGAAATGACCGGCCCGCCGAGGCCCGCGGAAATCCACCAGGAGAATAGGCCGTCGGTATCCGAACGGATAGTGTGCTGATCTCACATTGCAGAATATGAAAAACCGCCTTAACGTCGATTAGCACGCCAAGTTGGATGACCAGGGTAATCCCCGGGTACACCCGGGTCCGTTGTCGACTCGAGGGCGGTAACTGAATGGCCGATAATCGATCGATGTTTCGAACATGGTGGCGAGACCCGGTCGATTACCGCGGTCTCGTCGAAACGTTCGGTTCCCATGGCGCGCTCGGCCGATTCAAGTTCATGCTCGGTGCCGGTGGGCTGGTCATGCTGGTGATCGCGGTGCTCGCCTCGATCGCGCAGGGCGATGTCGCCGGGCCGGTGGGGGAAATACAAGGCATCGTCGAAGCCGTTGTCGCCGGGGCGTGGACGGTGCGCTGGTGGTTTTTGCCGTGGCCGCGCGAAACCGAGTCGCTCGTCTGGATCGTGCTTTTCGATATCGACACCACCGCCAACAACCTGCTGGTGCACGACCGCGTGGTCGGGGTATTGGGCGTCTTTCTGTTGATGGCGATGGGCGGCTATGTGACCGTGTTTCACGGACCGCGGGTGCTGGCGTTACACGTCGGGTGGACATTCCTGACGAGCGTGATGTTGGCGTGGTTGATGTACACCGGAGCGCTGGCCGACCCCGGGCAGACGAATGCCGGTCATCGGCCGGAAGATCTCGCCTTGGGCCTTGCCGTCATCCTGGTCATGCTCGTCGTGGTCGGCGTGATTCTCCCGTTCGTGCAGTTCTGCCACTGGCTGCTGCGCATGGACGCCTTGTCCGATCCGCTGACCGTGCTGTTGAACCGGCGCGGCCTGGACGCCTACCTGGCATCGCACATCGGCCATTGCCAGGGCCGGGCGGTGTACGTCGCGACGCTCGACCTGGACCGGTTCAAAGCCGTCAACGACAGCTTCGGCCATGCGTTCGGCGACGAGGTGCTGATCCGAACGGCGCAGCGGATACTCGCGGCCGTCGAACCCCACACCCTCGTCGCGCGCACCGGCGGGGAGGAGTTCGTGGTCGTCGGGCGCCTGCGCGGGGACGCCGCGATGGTCGGCGAGCGGCTACGCGAGGCGATCGAGACGATGTCCGAGCTTCCGGTGCGGATCACCGCCAGCGTCGGCGTCGCGGTCCTCGACACGTCGCGCCGGGATACACCGTACGACGAGACCACCTACCGCCGACTGCTGCGCGGCTCCGATTCGGCGATGTATCGGGCGAAACGACGCGGCGGCAACGCCGTAGCGATCGCCGGTCAGGACGAGCCACCACCGAACCGGCCGAAACGTGCCTCGGCGAGCGCACCCGAGATCCACACCGCGCCGCCCCGCGATGACGCCGGGTTGCCCAGCGGTTCGATAGCACCGCCCGCCTAGACTCGTCATCGAGAGGAAGGACGGCTGATGAAGCGAAACCTGAACTGCCCCTGCGGAGAAGCCATCGTCGGAACCGACGAGGACGACCTGGTGGCGAAGACCCAGGCCCACCTGGCCGAGAAACACCCCGGTCACGACTACTCCCGCGACGAAATCCTGTTCATCGCTTACTGATTCACGAACCGTGCGGCCCGTTGCCGCGGAAGGTGATGGGCCGCACGGCGATAATCCGCGCGGTGCTCAGGCGACGAGCGTTTTCAATGCGGTGAGGGCGTCGATGACGTCGGCGCGGTCCACCTCGGTGGGATCGATGACGGCACGGTGGGCGAAGCCGTTCACCAGGGCGTGTACGGCCGGGGCCAACCGGGCGGCTTGTTCGGCGGTGGTGCCGCGGTCGCCGGGCGGGTCGATCACGCGATCGGTGAGTAGCGCCCGCAGCAGTTCCAGGCCGCTGGGGACCTGCGCGTCGACGTCCGCCATCAGCTGCGGGTCCCGCAATGCGGTGGCCAATGTTTCCAGTTCGAAAGCGAAGTACTCCCGGGCGCGGGTGTCTCCTGTGGCATCGAGTACCGCATCCGCGTAGCCCCGCAGCACCTCGTCGAGCGTCAGCGCGGGATCGGCCAGCGGGCGCATGGTTTCGTGATATTCCGCGACCATCTGGTGGATCGCGGCAATGAGCAGCGCTCGTTTGCTGCCGAAGATCGAGTAGATCGCGCCGGTGGTCAGGCCCGCGTGGTCGGCGACATCGCCGAGCCTGGCCGACTGGTATCCGTGGGCGGCGATCTCGGTGATCGCCGCCGTGATCAGGGCCTCCCGGTTGTTCTGCCGGATCTGAGCGCGCTTCATCCTCTGATGATAATCTCATTATTGAAATAATCAGATTATCGAAAGAGTCGTGATGCGCGAACTGGCAAGACGCAGACTGTTTGCCCTGGTTGCCGCAGGCGTTGCTGCCGCGTCGACCGGCTGCGGACGCGGCGACGAGGAGGACAAGGTGCGCGTGGTGGATGAGGTAGCCGAGATCGTCGGGCCGGTGGAGCGGATGGACTCGTTCCCGACGGTCGACGAGCTGAACAAGTTCGTCGATGGGTTGGCAGCCGCGCATCCGGGCGTGGTCACCGTCGAGGAGATCGGGCGTTCCCGCGGTGGCGATCCGATCCGCGAGGTCCGGATCGGCTCGGGGCAGCGGCACCTCGTCGTACTCGGCAATCCGCACCCGAACGAACCCATCGGGATGGCGACGATCCAGCATCTGCTGCACAGGCTGACTCGTGGCGACGCGGACACCCTCGGCGCCACTTGGCATTTCGTGCTCTGCGTGGATCCGGACGGGACTCGACTCAACGAAGGGTGGTTCGCCGGACCGATGACCAGGACCGCTGTCGCCCGCGACTTCTACCGCCCGGCGGGGTCCGAACAACCGGAATGGTGTTTCCCGATCACCTGGCAGGGCACCGAAGTCGGTGTGGCGCTTCCGGAGACCAAGGCGCTGATGGCCCTCATCGACCGCACCCGTCCCGCACTGATCGCGTCGCTGCACAACGCCGATTTCGGTGGCGGGTTCTTCTACACCACCGGCGGTGACGCCGGGTATTACGCGGCGCTGACCCAGTTGCTCGCCGATGCGAATGTGCCGCTGTATCAAGGCGAGCCGGACGCGCCCGGCGCGAAGAGCTGGGCGCCGGGCGTTTTCGAGTTACCGACGTTCGCGCAGATGGCCGACGCCTTGGTGGCGGTCGGCGTGGATCCGGTGCCGTCGATCGGTGGCGGTGGCAGCCGGGACTACTCGGCTGCCTACGGGACAGCGGTACTGGTCGTCGAATTACCGCTGTGGGGTGATCCGCGGATCACCGACCCGGCGGCGAGCGACCGCTCCGTCGGCAGCGTAATGCGCGCCGCCGCAACGGCATGCCGGGAGCTCGTCGACCTCGTGACCGGCGTGCTGGATCGGCTGGGTGGCCGGGCGACCGGGCGCAGTCCGTTCGAACGGTCGCTGCGGGCCGGGCTGACGGACCTGCTGGATCTGGCCGCGGCCAAGGATGCGGCAGCCGATCAGCAGCGTGTCGCGACCCGCGGTGAGGTATTCACCGAGGAGTACGTCTGGACCGGCCTGCACCGCCTGCGCAGCGGCGGCATGCTGCTGCGCCTGCTCGATGAGGAGGTGCGGCGGGATCCGTCGCCGGAACTGGCCGCCGAACGCGCGCGCGTCGCCGCGATATTCGAGGGGTGGAGCGCTGATATCGAGCGCAACGCGCCAGGTCGGGCGGTGCCGCTGGATCGGTTGGTCGCGATCCAGTCGGGCGCCATCGTCACCGCGGCGACCAGGTTGCGGGACGGTCTGCCGATCTGACGGTTTGTCCGCGACCGGAATGTAATTGCCGCGCCGCGCGCTACACAGGACGGCGGAGCCGGTGCGGGGACGAGTGAGCAGCGTCATGGTGCCCCGCCAGCACTCCAGGCGTAAGTTCGTTAATTAGCGAAATACCGAAGGGTGGTGAGCGTGCTCGACGAGTGCAAGGCCCTGGCGAACGAGACCCGG
Organism: Nocardia brasiliensis; assembly: GCF_042691675.1. Taxonomy (GTDB): domain Bacteria; phylum Actinomycetota; class Actinomycetes; order Mycobacteriales; family Mycobacteriaceae; genus Nocardia; species Nocardia brasiliensis_D. Next base: position 4,594,768 of record NZ_CP170507.1, on the reverse strand, counting down.
TTGCGCATCCTGGAGTGGCTCAAGGACCCGCAGACGCACTTTCCGGGACGAGCCGATGAGACGGCCGAACTCGGCGTGTGCGTCGGTCTCATCCAGCAGAAGGCAGGCACCTCGGCCTCGACCATGTCGGTGCATCTGGCGATCCTGCAGCGTGTCGGCTTCCTGAACGCCACCCGGCGCGGGCAGTGGACCTACTACCGCCGCGACGACGCCCGCATCCGCGCCTTCACCGAACAACTGCACCGCGTTCTCTGACCTGAAAGGCACTTCTCATGCCGACTGCTCTGTCCATCCTCGACCTGGCGACGATCGCACCCGGCCAGACCGCGCGCGACAGTTTCCGCAACAGCGTGGCACTGGCCAGGGCCGCCGAACGCAGCGGTTACCGCCGCGTCTGGTACGCCGAGCACCACAACATGCGTTCGATCGCGTCGAGTGCCACCAGCGTGCTCATCGGTCACGTCGCGGCACAGACCGACACCATTCGGCTCGGTTCCGGCGGCATCATGCTGCCCAACCACTCACCGCTGGTGATCGCCGAACAGTTCGGCACCTTGGCGACGCTGTTCCCCGGCCGGATCGACCTCGGCCTCGGCCGGGCGCCGGGTAGCGACCAGAAGACGATGCTGGCGCTGCGCCGCAACCCCGCGTCGGCGGATTCCTTCCCGCAGGATGTGCTGGAACTGCAAGGGTATTTGTCGGGGCACTCGCGGGTGCCGGGCGTGCGGGCGGTGCCGCGGGCGGAAGAAATTGTGCCGCTTTACATTCTGGGTTCGTCGCTGTTCGGTGCGCAGCTCGCCGCGCAGCTCGGCCTGCCGTACGCCTTCGCGTCGCATTTCGCCCCCGAGGCGCTGCACCAAGCGGTCGCCGTATACCGCGAAACCTTCCGGCCGTCGGAGCAACTGGCCGAGCCGTATGTGATGGCGGGAGTCAATGTCTTCGCCGCCGAGAACGCCGACGACGCGGCAGCGCAGCAGACGATCGCCTACCGCGCGCGGGCCCGGCTGATGATCAAGCGGGGTGCGGCGGGCGCCGACTTCACCGACGCCGAGATCGACGCGTTCCTCGCCTCGCCCAACGGCCGTCAGCTCGCGTCGATGACCCGCTACACCGCCACTGGAACACCGACCGAAGTGCGCGACTATCTGGACGAGTTCGCCGCCTCGATCCAGGCCGACGAGCTGATTCTCGCCCACCACGCCACCCGAATCGAGGACCGCGTGCGCTCCGTCGAGCTCACCGGCACGGCCATGGCCGCAGCTTCGCCCGAGCCTGCCGTCAACTAGCTACGGCGGCGTGATAGCCAGGTACACACTGCTCCACAGTTGTGCCGCATTGGATTCCGTCACGTCCCCTTCGTTGGCGCCGTAGGGCGCGACCTGGTAGCGGCCGTCCGCGAAACGCCAACTCCACAGTTCCGAGTTCGACATCGGCTCGGCGGCGGTGATCGCCTGCCACAGGGTGCGTTGGGCGGTGCGGAGGCGGTCGCGCACGGGTTCCGGCAGATCGGTACGGTCCAGTTGGCGCGCGAGACCGCTGGCCAGCGCGGCCTGCATCCAGGACCACACCACCGTGCCGTGATAGTCGCGGTTGGTGAACTGCGCCTGGAGCCCGGGGTCGGCGAAGACCGGATTGGCGACCACCAGCCCGGCTCCGGTCATGAGTCCGAAGGGGAACGGGCGGAACAGCGTGCTCACCTGCTTGTCCAGGATTTCGGGCGGGGGAGAGCCGAACAGCAGGTCGAAGGTGTCGTCGGAATGCGCGATCGGTATCGGCGTACCGGCGGCGTCGAGCGAGACAGCGGGAAAGGTGACCGGGCTCTGGTCGACCGCCGCGAGCGCGTCTTGTGCTGGTACGCCGAGCATTTCGGCGTAGGAGCTGATGGCGGCTTCGGCTTGCCCGGCGTCGATGGTCACGGCGAACAGACGTGGCGCTTCGGCGCGCCACGTTTTCGCCGCGGCGGCGGCGAGGGACAGTTCCATGCGGTCGTCGGAGTTCAGGAAAGGATCGAGCACTCCGTTGTCGAGCAGCCGAGCGGTTGCCTCCAGCGCGGCCGGGGCCAGGATGGCGTTGACGTCATAGGGATACCGGCCTCCGCCGAGCCCGATGCCACTGTCCCGCCACTGACCGGCATCGCGCCCCTCTCGCAACGCAATCAAATTCTCGTAGCGCGGATCGCCCGCGAACGCCTCGGTGGTCGACAGGACGAGCCGCAGATTGCGGACCAGGGCCTGGCCGATCGACGCGGTGGTCTTGTCGAGCGGCGCGGCGTCAGAGTTCAGATAAGCGGCCGCGCGTTCGGCTCCCGCCGGATCGTCGAGCAGATAGGCGGCGACCACCGGTGCCAGCAGGTAGTTTCCGTCGATCATGCTGTAGTCGAGAATCGGTGTGTCACTGAGGGTGCCGGTCTCTCGCTTGTGGGTGAGGATCGCGAATTCCGACAGCGCCTCCTCGTGCGCCACCTGTCCTTCGGGACCGAGCCGGGCGAGCACAGCGCGGATGCCCGCCTCGAGCGCGTCTGGCGCCAGCACCGGCTTCAGCAGCATCATCGAGATCAGCGTGTCGCGGCCGAAATAGGTATTGAACCGCCACGATCCGGCGAGAAACTTCTCTCGGTAGCTGAGGAAGGTGAGCGTGTTCTTCGCGCTGTCGAGGTTTCGCTCGCGGCCGTTCAGTAGGGCGCTCCCGGACAGCGGTGTCAGCGGGGTGTCGCCGGTCGCGGCGGTGACGCGGAGCTTGATCCGGCCGTCGGCGCCCGCGGTGATCGTCCGCCCGGCCGCTACCGTGCCGTCGAGCACATCGAGACTCAGGCGGTAACCGGGCGCGCCATCCAAGCGGTCCCGGGCCCAGGTCACGGTGTTGTCCGAAGTCGTTGGGGCGACCGGGATCTCGGTGGGCACGAAACCGAACTGGTCGTAGTCGCGCAGGACACGGACATTGGACAGCACGGCGCGCTTCAGCGCCACCTCCGGCGCCGCGATCGAGGCTTCGAAGCGGATGCCGTGCAGCGGCCGTCCGCGCGGATCCTTGATGGTCTCCGCCTCGGGTTGGCTGTCGAGCACCCACTCCGCCGAGTTCGCCAGCGGCTCGAACCAGAGCCCGACCCCGCTGTTTCCGGCGGGGAACGCCACCACGATGCGCGGATTTCGGCCGGACCGCAGCAGCAGATGGGCCGCACTGTCGCCATCGCGGGTGAGGTGGTTGAGGTTCAGTCCTTCCGTCACCTCGAAGCGGAAGGCCGTGTCGTCGGAACCCGAGGTGCATCCCGTGGCGAGCAGCAGTACCACCGCTATGCATACTGCCACTACATGTTCGAGGAAAGATCTGGCCCGACGCCCGGCAATCCGGATCGTCTCGTCACGCTGCATGACAGAGCCCCTTCGTCCGTGCTCCGGACATCCGGAAACACTTTTCCGAACTCGCCGAGCCGCACAGCGCTCGGCTGGGACCTATTCAATGTATCGCCGACCGACGGTCCAGTCGGCTGGAATGGACGTCTGCGGCTCAGCTGCTCGGCTCGAGCTGGTAGGCGGCGGCTTGCAGGCCGAACATGTGGGCGTAGGTTCCGGCCAGCATCATGAGTTCGGCATGGGTGCCTTCTTCGATGACGCGACCGCGGTCCATCACGATGATCTTGTCGGCATGTCGAATGTTGGCCAGCCGGTGGGTGATCAGGATCGTGGTGCGATTGCCCGCGCTTCGGCCGTTGCCACGGCTGAGGTGTTGCAGCGATTGGAAGACCGCGTGCTCGGCCCTGGCGTCCATGGCCGCGGTGGGTTCGTCGGCCACCAGGATGGGCGCGTCCCGGTAGAGCCCGCGTGCCACGCTGATCCGCTGCCACTGCCCGCCTGAGAGGTCTCTGCCTCTGGTGAATCGGCGCGAGAGGACCGTGCGCTCGCGGTAGGGCAGCTCGTCGATGACCGTGTCGGCACCGGACTCGCGCGCCGCCGCCGCGAACACGAGGTCGTTCGGGTCGACGCGCTCGATCCGGCCGATGCGGATATTGTCCCGCGCCGTCATCGGCCAGCGGGCCGGATCCTGCATGACCATCGCGACGTGCCGGTAGATCGACTGCTCATCGACCGTGGACAGGTCGACCCCATCCCAGCGCACCTGCCCTGCTGTCGGCAGATACAGGCCGGTGATCAGCTTGGCGACCGTGCTCTTGCCCGAGCCGTTCTCGCCGACCAACGCGATGACCTGGCCGCGGCGAATGGTCAGGTTCACCTCGCGCACGGCAGGTTCGTCCTGATCGGGATAGGTGAAAGACACTGAGCGCAGGGTGATCTCGCGTGGATCGGTGGGCGCGCGGGTCGCTGATGGCGGGCGGGTGCGTTGTTCGGTTTGGGTGAGCAGGTTGGTGTAGAACTCGAGGTACAGAATGTTCTCGTAGAGGCTGTTGACGCCGACCATGGTCTGCGACAGTGCGGCGGCGGCCATCCGCATCGCCACGATCGCGGTGCCCGCCATGGCCAGCGGCAGCGCGCCGAGGTAGAGCAACAGGCCCAGCACGCCGAAGGCCACCCCCATGCCGGCCCCCGCGATCGTCCGTCCGACCAAACGCACGCGCGCCCTTGCCAATTCGACCCGGCTGGTTTCCTCGGTGATCTGCTCGCTGATCCGCCGATACTCGGCGAGCAAGGCCGGGCCCGCGGTACCGGCCCGTAGCTCGGCCGCGGTGTCCCGGTCCGACAGCAGTTCGCTCGCGATGGCCGTGCGCAGGTGGCGGCTCACCATCCGGACGTAAGACTGATAGGACAGCTTCGCCGCCCGCGCCGAAGCCCACATATCGGGGACGACGGCCAACAGCACCAACGGTGCGAGCACGGGGTGCAGCACCGCCGCCGTGCTCACCGCGGCCCCGACATGGATGAGCGCGCCGGACACGCTGGTGATCGCGTCGACCGAGCGGGCGATGCTGCCCATCCCGCGTTGCAGGCCCTGCCGGATCAGGTCGGCGTATTCGCTGTCCTCGAAGGCGATCAGGTCGACCCGCGCGATCGCGGTGTGCGCCTTGTCCCGCGCTATCTGCTCGACCCGGGGCTTCAGCACGGCTTGCGCGGTGGCGGTGGCACTGTCGATCAGGGCGCGTGCGGCGAGTGCCGCCACGACCAACCCCACCGCGGGCAACGCGGACACCACACGCTGTGGTGTCGGGCCTTGCGCGAGCAGCATGGTCAGCACGTCGGCGGTGGCCAGCAGGCCGAACGCGGTCGCGCATCCACCCGCGACGGCGAGGACAGCGGTGAGGATGGTCAATCGTCGAGAGGCGTGCCAGGCCAAGCCGATTACCACACGCGCACCGGCGGGCAGTGCCAGCAAAGTTCGCCACAGTCCGGCGTTGGCGACCTGCTGATCCACCGTCATCCACTTGGGTGTGGTCATTTCGTCCACGCCGACGAGGGGCGCATCGGCGAATTGGGTTTTCGTCATGCGGTCGGCAGCCGACGTCATGGAGTTACTTCAGGCACCCTGGCCCTTGGCTGACACAGAGGCTGCCGCAGGTGTATTCGTGCGAGTCCGGGTTCGGATCCGTTGTCGGCGGGTCGCCCGCTCCGGGCAGCCCCGCGGCGCGGACCGGTTTGCCGAGCCGGATGTCCAGGTCGAACGCGTCGAGCGTGGCTTTCACCTTGTCCTCCAGGGTCGTTCGCGGTAGTGGCACCACACCAGGCTCGCTCGGCGGCCCTCCCGATCGGCAGGGACTACGGCCGGGAACTTTCGGGAAAACGTCCCGGACATTCCCGGTCACCTCCTCTATCGCTGGGGGTCCAGCGTGCCGCACGGTGGTAGGCGTGCAATCCACGCGGCGGCAATCGGGCCGCCGGGGAAGGAACAAAATGTCCGCTCCGGTAGACGAGTTCGATCTCGATATTCGCCTGGGTGACGTACCGGCACCGAATCCGAATGACCAGCTCACTCCGCTGGTGATGCGGACCAACGAAGCCGTCTGCCCCACCGATGAATGTAGTAGTTACCCGATGTGCAAGACCACCGAACGGACTTGCTGAAAGAAGGATGAATATGTCCGCACCAGTTGATGAGTTCGATCTCGATATTCGAATCGGCGACGCCGTCCGGTTGCTCGACCCGGCCATGGCCGCAAGGACATCCGATTTCGAAACGTGTGCCGACTCGCACTGCGCGACCTGTGGCTCTGCCTGCAACACCGAGCACCCGCCACGCTGCACCAAGTACTGCTGATCGGTCGGGAGGAATCCAGATGGAATCCCACGCCGCCGGGCGAGCGTGGCGGAGCGTGCTGCCCGCGGACCTGGCGGCCTCGGCCATCGCCATGTCCATGGAAGTGGGCGAACGGCTGTGCGCCATCGAATCGGCGGTTCCGCCGCACAACGCGGGGCGTGCCGTGTTGTTCGGTCAGCTGGACCGGTCACTGCCGGAGCAGGATTGGGCACGGCGCTCGCACACCCGCCTGACCGCCGCCGCACGGACCGTCGAGCAGACCGAGCGCGGAGTGCTCGGCTTGTTCGGCGGGCTGTGCGAGGTGGCGTTCGCGGCCCACGCGCTGTCCAGGGACGGCACCCGATATCAACGTCTCCTGAGCGGCTTGGACGGCGCCATCGCGACATCGGCGGGCGAACTCGGCCGCACGGTCGCCCGAGCCCCGGCCGGGCTGCCGTTCGCCGCGTTCGACGCCATCTCCGGGTTGGCGGGCATCGGCGCATACCTGTTGTGCCGCAGAGATGAACCGCGAACCGAGGCCGCGTTGCGCGAGACGCTCACCGGGCTGGTCGGCCTCTGTGGTGAAAGCGAGGGACTGCCCAACTGGCATACGCCGTTCTCCGTGATGATTCCGAACACGCCGATATCACGTTCCTATCCCGACGGCGTGCTCAATTGTGGCCTCGCGCATGGGGTCCCGGGCCCGCTGGCGGTGCTGGCGCTGGCCGAGATGTCGGGCATCTCCGTGCCAGGCCAGCAAGCGGCGATCGAGCGGTCGGCACACTGGTTGGCCACCCATCGAAGCGACGACGAATGGGGGCCGAACTGGCCCACCGGAATCCCCATGCCGGACGCGACCGGAGCCACGCCGCGTGCCTACGGTCCGACCCACAACGCATGGTGCTACGGCAGTCCTGGAGTTGCCCGAGCGCTGTGGCTGGCCGGGACGGCGCTGGCGGACCCGAAATTGGGCGCGCTCGCGGTGGACAGCATGACCGCGGTGTTCCGTCGTCCGGCGGATGTTCGGCGCATCGATGCCTCGCCCGGCCTGTGCCACGGGGTGGCCGGGCTGCTGCAGATCACGCTGCGGTTCGCGCATGACACCGGCGAGGCGGTGTTCGCGGCCGCTGCCGCCACCCTGACCGGCCGGCTGCTGGCGATGTTCCAGCCGCACCGACGGTTCGGATACCCCGCGCTCACCGAAAACGGCACAGCCACAGACGATCCCGGTCTGCTCGACGGTGCGGCCGGGGTTGCCCTCGCCCTGCTCGCCGCTGCCACCGACGCCCCACCCGAGTGGGACCGCACGTTGCTGCTGGCCTGAGAAGAGACCGAATGACTTGGGGGAGTGTGGTGCCGACCGCGACCGCGGCGCGGGCCGTCGCGGTGGCGCGGGAGGTGGCTGCTCGCCTCGCCACGCCGGACAGTCTGCCGCCCGCGCCGCACCGGTCGACCCGTTTGCGCGACGGTGCGTCCGGGGCCGTGGGCTGCGCGCTGTTACTCGGCCAGTTCACCGGGCACGACTGGGAATCGGCCGCCCACCGGTGTCTCGGCGCGGCGGTCGGCGATATCGCGCAGGCCGGGTTCGGCTTTCCCGGCCTGTTCGACGGGCTTGCCGGGGTAGCGTTCGCGACCGCGACCTTGTCCCGCGACGGCGCCCGCTACCGGCACCTGCTCGCGGATGTGGACCGCCTCGTCATCCGCGACGCCACTGCCCGCGCGGATGCGGTGACACACGCGCCGCGCGGACTGCCGTTCGAAGCCTTCGACATCATTTCCGGCCTCGCCGGGATCGGCGCATACCTGTTGCGGCGCAGTGAGATCGCCGAGGCGAAGCAGGCCCTGCGGGCCGTGCTGACCGCTTTGGTGGCCGTATGCCGTTGGGATGCCGGCGTACCCAACTGGTACACCCCGCCATCGCGCATCGCTCCGGGAACCCCGATGGCCGAATCGTTTCCCAGCGGTGTGCTCAACTGCGGTCTCGCACATGGTGTGCCGGGCCCGCTCGCACTGCTGGCGCTCGCCGAACTCGACGGCATTCCCGTTGCCGGACAACGTGCATCGATCACCACCGTCGCGCATTGGCTGGCGGCACAACGGGTCGATGACGAGTACGGGCCGAATTGGCCGAAAGGGGTCGCGTTACCTCGCGGGACGGCGGTCGGCGCACCGGCTCCGCGCAACGCCTGGTGCTACGGCGGGCCGGGAGTCGCCCGGGCGTTGTGGTTGGCGGGCAAGGCAATAGATGACGCTGAGCTGCGGGCGCTCGCGGTGGACGCGATGGCCGCCGCGTGGCTGCGCCTCGCCTCGGTGCCGGACCCCGACACCTCACCTGGACTGTGCCACGGCATCGCCGGGCTCTTGCAGATCACCGCGCGCTTCACCCAGGACACCGGCGACGCGAGATTTGCCCGGGCCACCGTGGCCCTGACCGATCTGCTGCTGGACCTCTACGACCCGGGATACCCGTTCGGCTTCCGCTTTTCCGGCGAGGAGCCGCAAGACCGCCCCGGCCTGCTCGACGGCGCCGCCGGACCCGCCCTCGCCCTGCTCGCCGCGGGTACCGATGTGCCGCCGACCTGGGACCGAATGTTGTTGCTGGCCTGAGGAGATGAGATGGCGATGACCGGATCGAAGCTGTATCGCCCGCTGGACTGGCTGCTGGTCCGCGCGCCGCTTCTGCCGATCGAGGAGTATCTGGCGCTCGGTGGCGCCGCGACACCGGACTGGCCGATCGAGACCGCGCCGGGCACGCTGGTGCCTGCCGACCCGAGGATGCAGCGGGCGCTCGCGGTGGGCGGCGGCGACCTGCTGCGCGCCTTGGAACGGCCGGTCGCCGATGCACGCGCCCGCAGGCGGCTGGCGGGCAAACTCCAGCGGTACCTGATCAGGATGTCGAGTAGGCCGACACCGTTCGGCCTGTTCGCCGGTGTCGGACTCGCGGGCTGGGGTGACCAGACCGACCTGGCCATCGCCGACGCGCCTCGGATCGTGCGCACCAGGCCGGACATGGGCTGGCTGCTCGACTTCGTGCACACGATGGAGCAGCGCGCGGACGTACGTTCGCGGCTGCGCCTGTTCACGAATCCCGCGGCGTTCGTCGAAGCCGACCGGGTGTTCCTGAGCGAGCGCACCCCCATCGGCGACGATGCCGAACCCGGTCGGCCGATGTCGCTACGAGCCACCGCGGCGGTGCGGCGGGCACTGGAGTGCGCGCGAATCCCGTTGCCCTACAGCGATTTGGTCGCCGAGTTGACCGGTGTGTGCGGAGCGACCACCGAAAAGGTGGAGCGGCTGCTGGACCAGCTGTGGGAACAAACCCTGTTGCTGACCGACCTGCGGCCGCCACTCACCGCCGCCGAACCGGCCCGCTATGTGGCGCGCAGGCTCGCCGAGATCCCAGCTGCCTCCGATGACGCGGTGGCGCTCGGCGAACTGCTCGACGAACTAGCGGCCTGGGACCGGCTCGACAACGACCAGGCCGCAGCCCGATTTCCGAAGCTGGTGGACCGCGCTCAGGCGGTGCATTCGGTGCCGACGCCCAAAGGCCCGTTCCAGACGGATATGGGCACACCGCTGGCCGGACGAACGATCAGCCGGGCGGTCGCGACCGAAGCGGCCCGCGCCGCCGAACTCACGCTACGGCTGACCTCGTGGCCGACCGGCCCGACCCATCTGGACAGCTACCGCACCGCCTTCCTCGATCGCTACGGAGCCGAACGTGAGGTAGGGCTGCTGGAACTGCTCGACCCGGAGATCGGGCTCGGCGGCCCAGGTCAGTTCGACAACACCACGCCGGACGACAGCCGACGGCAGCTGCGCCAGCGCACACTTACCGAGCTGGCGCTCAACGCGATCAAGGATGGCAGGCAGGTGGTCGAGCTCGATGCGGCCGCGATTGCCGCATTGGAGTTACAACCGCTCGACGTGGCGAAAGCTCCTACCTCCATGGATATTTCACTGTTCGTGGTCGCCGAGTCGGCCGCGGCGGTCGATGCCGGGGACTTCCGAGTTGTGGTCGGTCCCAATATGGGTGCTTCGGCGGCCGGGCGCGTGCTCGGCCGCTTCGCCGACCTGATCGGGCCAGCGGCGGATGCGGCGCTGCGGGCCGCCGCGGCGGCCGAGGCCGCTTGCCGACCCGGAAGGCTGTGGGCGGAGGTCAGTTATCTGCCGAGACCCGGCCGACTGGCGAACGTGACGATCCGGCCGCTGGTGCGGGAGTGGGAGCTCGCCTTCGACACGACGGCCGGTGGTCGGTCCGACCGAGTGGTTCCGTTGGCCGAACTGGTTGTCGGCCTGCGGGATGACCGATTCGTGGTGCGGTGGCCGCGGACCGGGCAGGAGGTCGTCGCCTGCGCGGGGCACATGCTCAATTCGCAGGCGGCACCGGCGGTCGTGCGTTTTCTGGACGAGATCAACCGCAGCGGGCGGGCGGTACCCGCCACCTTCGACTGGGGTCCGGTGGCCGGATTCCCCTTCCTGCCAAGGGTTCAGGTAGGCCGGATCATTGTGGCACCGGCCCGCTGGCGGGTGAACGCCGACGACCTGGCCGAGTCCTTCGCGGAAACCTTCGCCGCATGGCGGGACCGGTGGCAGCCGCCGCGATATGTGTACCTGACGATGGCCGACCACCGCCTGCTGCTCGATCTCGACGCCCCTGACCAGGTCGAACAGCTCCGGGTCGAGGCCCGCCGCACCCCCGGTGGCCGGTTGTACCTGGACGAAGCATTGCCCGCGCCGGATCAGGCGTGGCTGTGCGGGCCCGATGGGCACTACGTCAGTGAAATCGTGGTGCCGGTGGTGCTCGATGCCGTCGAACCCGCGGCCGAGCCGGTGCGGGCGTCGATGCACGCCGCCCGGTCGTCGAGTATCGAACGTCTGCGTCCACCGGGCAGCGATTGGTTGTTCGCGAAGCTCTACCACGTGCCGACCTTCGAGGAGGATTTGCTCGCCGATCCGATCCGCACGTTCTGCGCGCAGGTCGTCGCGGACGGATCGGCGGACAGCTGGTTCTTCATGCGGTATGCCGATCCCGATCCGCACCTTCGAATTCGCTGGCACGGCGCTGCCGACCAGCTCGCGGACAAACTGGCACCCACGTTGCTGCGGTGGGGAAACGCGTTGGTGGCCAACGGGTTCTGCCGCCGGGTGGGCCTGGACACCTATGACCAGGAGGTGGAGCGTTACGGCGGCGCGGCGGGCATGGCGGTGGCCGAGGACTTGTTCGCCGCCGACAGCGTCGCCGTGCTCGACCTGCTGGCGCTGATCGATCAGCGGGCGATCGAGCTGGATCGCACATTGCTCGGCGTGTACACGGTGGCCGACCTGGTCGCCGCGCTCGGCCTGGCGGAGGCGGAGCGGGACGAGCTCTTCCGGCGCGGGGTGCTGGATCGACGCGCCACCTCCGAGGAGTACCGCGGTCAGCAGCCGATCCTCCGGTCGATGCTCGGGGATCCCGGGTGGTTGTCCGATCAACCCGGTGGGGACGCGATCGCCGCGGTGCTCGCGCGCCGCCGAATCCACGTGCGGGCGAGCGCCTCCCGTCTCGACGCTCTAGCCGATCGCGGCGAACTGGGCCGGTCGCGGCTGGAATTGGCGCGCAGCTTCGTGCACATGCATTGCAACCGACTGCTCGGTTGTGGCCATCCGCCGGAGCAACGCGTACTCGGCTTGCTGTGGCGGACGGGGGAGAGCCTGCGGCACGCGCCGCTGCGTTCGTAGTGCGGACGAACCCATAGCGGCGGAGCGGTGCGGGAGCTAATATAAGCAGAAACTTATCTAAGGAGATGCTATGCCCCTGCTGACCGACCCCGCCGCCACCGCCGGGCTCGTCGCCCGCGAAGTCCGTACCGGCTCCCGGGACGGCGCACCGACCAAGATCGCTGTGGCCCGGCGTAGCTACGCCACCGACCGAGCCGACCTCTGGGACGCGCTGACCAATGCCGAGCGACTGCCGCGCTGGTTCCTGCCGGTCAGCGGTGAGTTGAAGCTCGGCGGTCACTATCAGATCGAGGGCAACGCCAACGGTGTCGTCGAGCAGTGCGAGGAGCCACGACGGTTCGCCGTCACCTGGGAGATGGGCCCGCAGGTGTCCTGGCTGGAGGTGACGCTGAGCCCCGTCGACGAGGGCACCCTGCTGGAACTGGTGCACGAGGCGCCGGTCGACCCGGACCTGTGGTCGCAATACGGTCCCGGCGCTGTCGGTGTCGGCTGGGACCTCGCGTTGATGGGCCTGGACCTGTACCTGTCGAGCGGTGCGGCGATGGATCGGGCTGCGGCGCTGACCATTCACACCACTGCCGAAGGCAAGGAGTTCATCCGGGCGGCGGCCGTCGCCTGGGCGGACGCGGCCGTCGGTGACGGCGACGACCCGGCCACCGCGCACGCGGCTGCGGAGCAGACGGTGGTCTTCTACACCACCGAGCCCGAGGACGGCCCGCAGTCCTGATGGCGCACTCCCCGGCGAAGATCTTCGAGGCCCTGGGCGACCCGGTCCGTCGCTACATCCTCGAACTGGTGGCGACCGGCGAACAGCCCGCGGGCACCGTCGTCGCCGCCGTGCAAGGGCACACGCGGATTTCGCAGCCCGGCATCTCCCAGCATCTCAAGGTGCTTCGCGATGCCGGACTGGTGCGCGTCCGCGCGGAAGGCACTCGTCGGCTCTATACTCTCGACCCCACCGGCGTAGCGGCGGCCCAGTCCTGGCTCACCGGCCTGGCCGACCCACTGGCCCAGTTCGCCCAGCCGCTCGACGCCCTCGCCACCGAGATCGCCCGCGGCCACCGTGCCCGGCGAGCAGCCGAGTCCTTCCGTCCCGCTGAGGAGGACGGTGGCCGGGACGCCAGGCACGCCTGAGGGCGCTCGAATCCCGATGCCGCCCACCCTAATTCGCCCTTAAGATTCGCGGTTTCCGATCATGGAAACGATCATCGAAACATAGGCTCGTCCCACCAGTGCGGGTAGGCCGATCATCGGCAGTCGCCGACCGATCGGCATCTGGGGTTCGACTACCCTTCAGAGATAGGAAGAGCAATGCGCATACGTGCAGCAATCATGGCCGTCGGGATCGCGATTCTGGCGCTCACTGGAATGTCCGCTCCGGCTTCAGCGGTCGCCTCACCCGGCCACACCCAGCTCGCACCGGAAGGAGAACTGGCCAGCTGGCGGTTCATCGGCTGGTACAACACCAATTCGCGATGCGTCGACGCGGGCCAGCAGTTTCAGCGCGAACACGCCATCCGCGAGTGGAAATGCGTCTTCGACAATTCGCATTACCCGCCCTATGCCCTCTGGGGTAGGTAGGCCGTCATCGGCCGAGTAATCCGGTGAGAGTTGGTTGGGCCCCCTTCGTGGTCCAACCGATTCGGAACGACTCGGCTAGGGAATGACTTTCTTCCGGTTGGGTTCTGTCGCACCGTGGTAGGCGATGATCACGAGCACGAGGAGCAGGACGACGATTTCGAGGATGTTCCATGCCAGGGGTGCCGCGGCGGGGGCGGCTTCCTGGGTGAGCGGGGACGGCGCCGTGCGCTCGAATGGTGCTGGTGCGATTGATGATCCGGGCGCGACGACGGGTGCGGCCACCGGCCACAGCGGGGGACTCGGCACCGGTGACGGGATCAAGAGCGGAAAGCTGGGCGCGGGTGGGGGTGGTGTGACGGTGGCAAGTGCCAGCAGGCACGTCAGTATCGCACTGCCGGTGACCGCGCTGCCGACCGCGGCGCTGCCGAGCGAGGATCCGTTCGAGCCGAAACCGGAGCCTATGCCCGGCGGAACCATCACCGAACCCGCCGAACCGACCATCGCCAACCACGGCGGGGCGAGCATCCCCGGCCCGATCACGCCGGAGCCCGTGGCCGACCCGAGCAAGAGCAACGCACCTCCGGTCACCGCGCTACCGGCGCAGGCCGTGAGGAGGCTGCCGCTGTCGAGCCCGAGGACGGCTGGACTTGTCTCGGGCGCTGGAATCTCGCCCACCGCTGCGGGGCCGGTCACATTGCCGAACCGGGGAATTCCGCTCGCGGCGGCCAGGGGTATCGGCGGCTCCAGCGCCAGCGGTGTGCCGTCGACCGCACTTCCGGTCGAAATAGCCTGCGGTACAGCGCTTCCGGTCGCGAGATCGCTGTACCACGGCGGGATCGTCTCCTCGGCGTCGGACCGCCCCGCGCACAGCACCGCGGCGGGTACGAACGCGCTCACCACGACGAAGCTCCGCGCACCCCTTGCCATTCGCGGCGCGATGCCGCCGGATGTCATGTGTGGAAGTCTCATTCGGCGTTGGTAACCGGTCCGCCGGTGGCCAGCTGATATTGCGACTCGGCATAGACAAAGGCGTCTTTCGGAACGCCGAGCACACCGGAGAACGGCCGCTCCAGGTCGTGCACCGCCATCAGGGCCGCGCCGATCACGATGCCGAGCAGAGCGGTCATCGCGACGCTGCGCCGAGTGACCTGCATGCCGGTCAGCACCGGGTGCAGCAACACCAGCACAGCCCCGAAAAGCAGGGCCATGTACAGGAATTCGGGGATGGCGCGCTCGACATCGACGGCGCGATCATGGCGGGCCTGGGTGGCCCGCTCGAGACCTGCCAGCGCTCGGGACCGTGCCTCCATGACGGTCGATTCCGGCGAGTGCACCGCCGCCACGGTGTCGCGCAGGGAATGGAGTGCGTCTCCGGCGGACTGGCTGAGGCGACTCTGATGCTCCATGAGCGCCCACTCCTCGGTGAGGACGTGCTCGGTGTAGGACCGTACCTGGGCGTGGATCCGCTGCTGCTCCGGCCCGGGCATGGCGTGTGCCGCCCAATGGACGTCGACCAATCCCTTCGCCTCGGCGATGGTGTGGTTGTGTGCGTTCTGGGTCTGCTGCCAGCAGGTCACGAAGACAAACGCCAGTACCGCGGTGAAGAACGTCTTGCCCAGGTCGAGCGCGAGATGACCGGACGCCTCGTCACCGGTCTGCCGCCACGATTTCGGGCGTAATCGGTCGCCGACAATGAATACCCCCACCGCGATCAGTGCGGCGCCGAACGCAACGAGCAATTCTTGAGCCATCTCGCTCCGCTTTCCCGGTCAAAGTCGGTACAACTGATTTCCGAGTGCATGGTTGAGCGGCCGAGGCGACCCCGGCATGGGAATATTAGACAGCAACCATCGAAGATTAGTCCTGGACGACTGCTTGACGGTGGCTAAGTTACCGAAGTGTGATCAATATTGAATAAGCCGAGCGAATTTGTAGCAAATACGGATTCGACCCGTGTTCAAGGCAAGCGACGGTCGGCGACGAGCGCGGTGGCGTTGTCGGTTCCGCCGGTGCGAAGAGCGTTGTCCACCAGTGTCTCCGCGACGGTGGCGGGGGATTCCTCGGCGGCGAGCACGGTCTTGATCGCGGCTATGTCGAGGCGTTTGTGGACACCGTCGGTACTCAAGAGCAGTCGGCCGGTGCTGGATCCTGTAGTGGCGCGGCCGATGTCGGCGGCGCGTACGGTGCGCACCGACGTGGTGACGAGGTGGTTCAGGCGCGGTGGTGGGCAGTGACCCCGGGCCAGCCAGAACTCGGCGACGGTGTGGTCGGTGGTGATCTGGTGCAAGACGCGTCCGTTCCATCGATAGGCGCGGCAATCGCCGACCCAGGCTATGTCGCACGGTGCATCGGGGCCGTCGGCGGTAGGCAGCACGGCTACGACGAGGACGCTGTCGGCCGCCGACTGCGCGAACTGGCGTAGCAATTCGCGTTGGGCCGCAAGGATTCCGGCGGATGCGCCACCGCGGGCGCCGAACACCGCGGCAACCGCGGCCGCGGTGCGTGCTGCCCGGACCGCGGACAAGTGGTCGCCGACGCCGTCGGCGACGACGAATGCGGTGTGCCCGGTGACCGAATCGGTCACGGCGGCCGCCGCGTCGGCGTTGAGGGAACGGGAACCGCGTCTGCTCACCGACTCCCATGTCGCGCCGGTGAGGCGGACCAGGTCGGGATCGGGGCCGTCGGTGGCAGGTGCTGAGCACATGGCCGGACCTCCTCGGGTGGGACCGTGCCGATCGGCACTAGTCCAGTCAACCGCCTCGACCCGTGCAGTCGGTCACGGTTAGCCGTGCAGATCCTGTGAAGATCATTACGGTTCGGTCACTGGAGCGCAGGTCAGCTCGACGGCGACAACGGCACGGCGAGTTGGGCTTTGACCCGTTCGTAGGTCGGCAGCGTCTCGTATCTGAGCACGGACTTGTTCCGGACGAACAGGTCATTGGAGATCAGGCGATACGCGGCGAGATCCGCGGTGACCATCACTACCACGTAATCCCATTGGCCGACAACGGAATAGCACTGTTGCACGGCCGGTTCGGCAAGCACGAGGTCGCAGAACGCGAGGTATTCGTCGGCGTCGTCCTCGGCCAACTCGACCAGCACCACGGTGGTGAGCCCCATCCCCACGGCGCGCGGATCGACCACGGCGACCTCCGCGGTGATCACCCCGCCCGCGCGCAGCCGAGTGAGCCTGCGCTGAACCGCACTCGGCGACAGACCCACTCGTTCGCCGAGCTCGTGCAAGGGCTGAGTCGCGTCGACCTGCACGAGCTCGAGTAGTCGGTGATCGATATGGTCCAGCGGAAGAGCGGTCACGCAATAAATTTGCGTGAAGGCGGGAAAATTGTCAATCGCGTCCGGCGGCATCCCTTCTAGGGTTTTTCGTATGGACGATCTTGTCGATATCGGTGCGCTACGGCGGCGGGCGGGAATCAAGTGGGCGCGAGCGGGCGCGGATGTGCTTCCCGGCTGGATCGCGGACATGGACTATCCGGTGGCGGACCCGGTGCGTGAAGTGTTGCGGCGGGCCGCCGAGGGCGACCTGGGGTATCCGGAGTGGGACGACCAGCCCGATCGAAATCCGATGCGGCACGCCTTCGTCGATCGGATGCGCGATCGGTACGACTTCATTCTCGATCCGGGTCAGGTGTACGTCTTCACCGAGCTCATCCAAGTCGTGCAGGTCGTGCTGCAACTGATGACCCGTCCTGGCGACGCGGTGGCGGTGCACACGCCCGCGTACCCGCCGTTCCTGGAGACGCTGCGAGTGATGGGGCGGCGATTGGTGCCGATCCCGATGATCGAAGGGGAGCATGGCTGGACCTTCGATGCCGACCGGATGGCGGCGGATGTCCGTCTGCGCGAATGCCGTGCGTTGATACTGGTGAATCCGAACAACCCGACCGGGCACGTGTTCGATCGCGACGAACTGTCGGCGATCGCGGAGATCGCTTGTCGGCACGACCTTCTCGTGATCTCCGACGAGATCCACTCCGAGCTGACCCACGAGCAGCACCAGCACATTCCGTTCGGCTCGCTCGGCCCGGAAATCGCGGCGCGCACCGTCACGCTCAACTCCGCGAGCAAGGCATTCAATCTGGCGGGCCTGCGGTGCTGCGTCGCGCACGTGGGCGACAGCCGCGTCCGCGCGGCGCTGGACGCGCAACCACCGCAGCTGTACGGGCAGGTGAGCACCCTGAGCGTATTGGCGACCTGCGCCGCCTGGCGGGCCGGTGACCCGTGGCTGGCCGAAACGCAACGCACCCTCACCGGCAACCGTGACCTCGTCGCCGAGTCGTTGCCGCCCGAGATCCGCTACCACCGCCCCGATGCGGGCTACCTGGCGTGGCTCGACTGCCGCGCGCTCGACCTGGACCAGGACCCCGCCGCGTTCTTCCACGAGCAGGCCAAAGTCCTGCTCTTGTCCGGACCGGACTTCGGACCCGACAGCGCCGGATTCGCCCGCCTGAACTTCGCGACCTTCCGGCCGGTCCTGGAAGACATGCTCGGCCGGATGAACGACGCGGTCCACAAGCACCTCAACCGCTGACGGTCGATACCGCGGGTGCCGGAAGGCGGTCGGCGGCAGGTGGATCGCCGCCGGGCGAGCGCCGCGAGCGGAGCGGGTGAGATGACGCCTTTGCGTTCAGCGTGATGCTGACCCCTGCGGTCGCGGTGATCGGCACCGTACGCTGTGCCGCGCCGGTGACGTCGGGTGGCGCGGCGGGAGGGACGCCGGTGGCCATAGTCGCGACAGGTGGTAGGAAAGGGTACGTGTCCACAACTGTCGAAGGATCGATCCCCAACAGCAGCTCTCGCGCGGTCGACGAGGTGGTGGACCTGGTCAGCGCGCTGATCCGGTTCGATACCTCGAACACCGGCGACCTGGCCACCACCAAGGGGGAGCGTGAGTGCGCGCAATGGGTGGCCGACCAACTGCACCAGGCGGGATATACGACCGAGTACGTGGAGTCGGGCGCGCCGGGGCGCGGGAACGTTTTCGCGCGGCTCGAGGGTGCCGATTCGAGCCGGGGCGCGCTGATGATGCACGGACACCTGGATGTGGTGCCCGCCGAGGCGGCCGACTGGAGCGTGCACCCGTTCTCCGGGGCGGTGCGGGACGGCTACGTATGGGGCCGCGGCGCCATCGACATGAAGGACATGGTCGGGATGATGCTGGCGATCGCCCGCCAGTTCAAGCTCGAGGGGACGGTCCCGCCGCGCGATATCGTGTTCGCCTTCCTGGCCGACGAGGAGAACGGCGGCAAGTGGGGGTCGCAGTGGCTGGTGGACAACCGGCCCGACCTGTTCGAGGGCATCACCGAGGCGGTGGGTGAGGTCGGTGGCTTCTCGCTGACGGTCCCGCGTCCCGACGGCACCGAACGCAGGCTGTATCTGGTGGAGACGGCCGAGAAGGGGCTCGGCTGGATGCGGTTGCGCGCCAAGGCCCGCGCGGGCCACGGCTCGTTCCTGCACGAGGACAACGCGGTCACCATTCTGGCCGACGCGGTGGCGCGGCTCGGCAAACACACCTTCCCGGTGGTGATGTCGGATTCGGTCACCGAGTTCCTGGCCGCCGTCGCCGAGGAGACCGGGCTGGAGTTCGATCCGGCCAGTCCCGATATCGAGGGCCAGCTGGCGAAGCTGGGCACCATTTCCCGCATTATCGGTGCCACACTGCGGGATACGGCGAATCCGACCATGCTGCAGGCCGGGTACAAAGCGAATGTGATCCCGCAGACCGCGGAGGCCGTGGTCGACTGCCGGGTGGTGCCGGGACGCCAGGCGGCGTTCGAGCGGGAAGTGGACGAGCTGATCGGCCCGGACGTCGAACGCGAGTGGATCACCAAACTCGACTCGTACGAAACAACATTCGACGGCCACCTGGTCGACGCGATGAACGACGCGATCCTCGCCCACGATCCGCAGGGCCGCACGGTGCCCTACATGCTGTCGGGCGGCACCGACGCGAAAGCATTCGCCCGCTTGGGCATTCGCTGCTTCGGCTTCGCGCCATTGCAGCTGCCGCCGGAGCTGGACTTCACCGCGCTGTTCCACGGGGTCGACGAACGGGTTCCGGTGCAAGCACTCGAATTCGGCACCCGGGTGCTGGAACACTTCCTTCTGAACAGCTGACGACCGAAAGGACCACTGTGCCCGATTATTCGTACAACCCCTACGACGCGCTCCCGCAGCTGCCGTCGTTCACGCTGACCTCCGACGATGTGACCGACGGACAGCCGTTCGGCAACGACCAGGTCAGCGGCGTGTTCGGCGCGGGCGGCAAGGACATCTCGCCGCAGCTGTCCTGGTCCGGATTCCCCGCGGAGACAAAGAGTTTCGCGGTGACCGTGTTCGACCCGGACGCGCCGACGGCGTCGGGATTCTGGCACTGGGCGGTGGCCGACATTCCGGTAAGCGTGACCTCGCTGCCCAGCGGCGCGGGCAGCGGTGAGGAGGGCGGTGCGCTGCCGACCGGTGCGATCACTTTGCGCAACGACGGCGGGTTCGCCGGGTTCGTCGGCGCGGGGCCGCCGCCCGGCCACGGCTACCATCGCTACTTCATCGTGGTGCACGCGGTGGACGTGGAGAGCCTCGGGATCGATGCGAGCGCGAGCCCGGCGTACCTCGGGTTCAATCTGTTCTCGCACGCCATCGCCCGCGCCACGATCGTGGGCACCTACGAACAGAAGTAGCCGCGAATGACCGTGGCCCTGAGCGAAATGCTCAGGGCCACAGTTCGGTTCAGGTGCTGATGCGGGGAGCCATCACTTGACGTTGATCACCTTGTCGGAGGGTTTCTTGGCGTAAAGCGCCTCGATCTCGGCCGCGTACTTGTTCGCGATCGGGGTGCGCTTCAGCGACATCTTCGGGGTCAGCTCGTCGCCGCCGGGCTCCCAGACCGAGCCGATGATGGTGAAGCGCTTGATCTGCTCCACCCGCGACAGCTTGACGTTGCCCGTTTGCACCGCGGCCAGCACCTCGTCGATGATCTCCTGGCGGGTCGCCAGCGTCGCCACGTCGGCGTCGGTGGCACCGAACTCCTTGGCGCGCAAGGCGGCAACATCGGGGTCGAGCATGATCAACGCGGCGATGTACGGCTTGGCGTCGCCGATCGCGACGACCTGGCCGACCAGCGAGGAAACGGCCTTCACCGCGTTCTCGATATTGCTCGGCGCGATGTTCTTGCCCGCCTCGTTGATGATCAGTTCTTTCTTGCGGTCGACGATGCGCAGGTAGCCGTCCGGGTCGAGGGTGCCGACATCGCCGGTGTGCAGCCAGCCGTCGGCGTCGATCGCCTCGGCCGTCTTCTCCGGCATATTGCGGTAGCCGCGGGTGACGATGGGCCCGCGTACCAGTACTTCGCCGTCGGTGTCCAGGCGCAGTTCCATGCCGTCGACGGGGCGGCCGACCGAGCCGGGGCGCGGCTTTTCCAGCTCCGTATAGGTGCCGACACCGGTGGTTTCCGACATGCCCCACACCTCGGTCACGGTGAAGCCGAGACCGATGAAGTACTCCAGCGTCTCCGGCGGGATCGGTGCGGCACCGGAGGCCGCCACCTTCAGCTCGTCCAGGCCCATGGCGTGACGCAGTTTCGACAGCACCAGCGCCTCGGCCAGCTTGTGTTGTACGGCCAGCACCGGGCCGCCGCCCCGACCGGTGAGATCGGCTCGGGCCGCGGCGATTCCGGTCTCGATGGCCCAGTTGGCGAGCGCCTTCTTCGCCGCGCTGGATTCGGCGGCGAGCTTGCCCTCGATGCCGGCCTTGATCTTCTGCCACACCCGCGGCACGCCGAAGAAGATGGTCGGGCGGGCGTCGGGCAGCGCGGCGGCGACCTCGCGCGGGTCCGGCACGGTGGTCATCTGGATGCCGGTGAGCAGGTTGATGGCGTGCCCGGAGATGCGGTCGGCGACGTGCGCGGCGGGCAGGTAGGACACCGACCGGTCGTCCAGGCCGACCCGCAGCGGGCCGTTGACCAGCGCGATGATCTGGGCGAGCACATTGCGGTGGGTGATCTCCACGCCCTTGGGCGGACCGGTGGTGCCCGAGGTGTAGATCAGGGTGGCCAGGTCGTCGGCCTGCACCGCCCGCCAGGCGGCGTCGAAATCGAAGTCGGCGGCGGGGTTGGCCTCGACCTCGGCGAGGGTGATCGTGCCGGTGGCCGGGCCGTCGACCAGGATGATGTGCGCGAGGTCTACCCCGGCACCGGTCACCCTGTCCAGAAAGACCTGTTCTGTCACAACGACTTTGTTCGCCGCGTTGGTGAACAGGTGGGTGATCTGCTCGGGCGAGCTGGTGTTATAGATCGAGAACGGGGTCGCGCCCAGGTGCAGCGCGGCGGTGTCGATCAGATTGAACTCGGGCCGGTTGGTGAGCATGATCCCGACGGTGTCGCCGCGCCCGACGCCGAGCTCGGCCAAGCCCGCCGCGATCGCGCGCACCCGTTCGCCGTATTCCCGCCAGGTGATCTGCTGTGTTCCGCCGACCGTCCGCAACGCGACCTGCTCGGGCCGCAACGTGAGGGTTTCCTGGAATGCCTCCGGGACGGTGTAGACCGTTCTGCCCGATTCGTGCGCGAAGCCGATGTCTGTTGTCGTCATATCCCTGTTCCCGATATTCATGCCGTGAACCGCGCCTCGCGGCGTCCGCACGCGGGCGGTTCGAGACCCGATCCTGACATAATGCTGCGACGCTTCTGTCAGTTTCTCACGGGTCGGCGCGCCGGGTGTGGCGCGGCTCACTTATGGTAGCCAGGCGGCGGGGTAGTCGGGCGGCTTACTCGGGAAGTAATGCTTATGCGACCTCGTCGACGATCGGCGGGCCGACGACCGTCAGCGTTGCCTCCTCGACAGGTCGCAACTGCGGGTCGGGCGGGATCACCGGCACGGACTCGACCGCCCACGGCGGCGCGTCGGTGGGAATCCAGTGCTGCCTGCGGCGGCGCTTGGCCTCGAGATAATCACGCGCCCGCTCGCTGAGCACCCGGGTATGCAACGGCCGCACGGTGACCGCGATGCCCGCTCGTTCGAGTGCTTCCCGCTTGGCCGGGTTGTTGGTGAGCAGTTCCACCTTCCGCAAGCCGAGCCCCAACAGTCCCTGGGCCGCCACGTCGTAGGTTCTGGCGTCGGCCGGATAGCCGAGTGCCTCATAGCTGGCGAAGGTGTCGGTACCCGCACGCTCGCTTTCGCGATAGCCGCGCGCCTTGGCGATGAGGCCGACGCCGCGTCCCTCCTGCTCCAGATAGACGAGCACACCCGAACCCGCGGCCTGGATGAGGTCGAGGGCGACATCGAGTTCGGCGCCGCAATCGCAGTCGTCGGACCGCAGCGCCTCGCCGTACAGGCAGCGCGAGTGCACCCGGACCAGACAACCATCGGCGACCTCGCCGAACACCAGCAGATGCCCTCGTTCGCGGTCGTCTTCCAGGTCCAGCACGCGAACCTGCAGGTCATTCCCCTTGCGCGTAAACCGGTGGTCGGTGTCGGCAAGGCTCGACACGGGTGTGGTCAATGCTCCTCCGAAGCGAGTCTGACGATTCGATCGATCTCTGTGGCAAGTGGCATCGCACCCGGGACATCCCCGAAAGATTGCGTCGCCACCATCGCGGCAGTCGCCCAGACGTAGTCCTGTTCTTCGGCGGGGCGGCGCGTCGAAACGAGACGATATACCAGCGCGGCGGCGAAGGCAGCTTGAGCACCGGGGGAGTCTTCGAGTGCCGCGGGGAAGGGCGGTATCGCCACGTTCACTTGATCCGACCAGACCGTGCACTGGAAGTCCTCGATCGCGCACACCGACCGGACGCCGAGCGCGCGCAACCGCTGGGCGTTGTCCGCGGTGGAACCCGCGTGCACCTCCGGAACCATGGCGGCCAGGTCCGCGCTGGTACCCGCGAGATAGTCCACCACGCCGAGGTACTGGTAAAGGTATTGCGGCAGATCGACTTTCGGCGCCGGATGCACCATCAGCAGCGGTCGCGAATCCAGCCGCCGGACCGCGGCCATGACCTGCTCGATCACCGCGCTCGGCTGTTCGAAGGTCACCAGCACCGCGTCGGACGAGCTGATCGCGGCGCGGATCACCGGGCTGCGCAGGTCCTGGGTGCTCAGCCGGATACGGTCGTCCTTGCAGCCGATATTGCTCGCCGCGCCGGTGCTGGTGATCAGCACCGCGGTCACCGGGGTGGGTGCGTAGGGCACGACCTTCACCAGGTCGGTGTCGACGTTCTCGGCGCGCAGATAGTCCAGCACGCGCCTGCCCGCCTCGTCGTCGCCGACTGCGGTGATCAGCCGGACCTGCAGCCCGAGCCGCGCGGCGGCGACGGCACGGTTGAGTCCCTTTCCGCCCGGGTGTTCTTCGAAATTGCCCGGAGTGGATGTGCCGACCGGTGGGACATGGTCGACGCGGTAGATGTGATCGATCACCGCGTCGCCGAAGACCGTGACGATGCCCCGGACCTGCGGTGTGGCAACGGTTTCCGGCGGGCTCGGCGTGTGTGCGGGTCCCGAGCCGTAGACCGATTCGTTGGCGAGTAGGCCGGCGAGCTCGGTGAACGCGCGCCATTCCTGGGTGCCGCGTAGCGACCGCACGCTCGGGGCGGGTGGAATGGGGTTGGCGCACAAGGATTCGTGCAGCAGCTGCCAGTGCTCGGCCAGATACTCGCGGCGCTCGCCGAGATCGGGGGCGTAGAGCCGGTCGAGATCGACGCCGGGCTCGGTGGTTTCGCGCAACAGCCCCAGCGCCAGCACGGCGTCGACGATCAGCATCGACGATGGATTCAGGTGGCGGGCCAGTTCGCGGACCACCGGCAGCACCGCGTCCTCGCGCTCGATCCCGGCGCGGTGCGCGTGCTGGCGCACCACCAGCAGGTCGAGCAGGGGCGCGACATCGATCTCGGTGGTGCGCAACCGATCCGAACTCAAGCCGGAGCGTTTGCCCAGCCGGGTGAGGATGTTGCGAACGGCGACCGTGGCCGAGTCCTGCGGGACCATCTGTGCGCTCCACCCTCCGTGTGGCTGTAGTTGATCGTGATGATGTCCGGCTGCTCACAGTAGGCGGTTTAGCCGGGACATGAACTGGCAATTACCAAACTACAACGGCAATTGACCATTGAGAACGGCAAATGCCACACTGGTCATGGCGATACCGTCGCCCCACCAGAGAACTCGGGAGGGCCTGGTGATGAGAACGATTCAGCAGATCCGGCAGATCCGGCGACGCAGGCTGCACCGCCGCGTCGGCGCCGATACCGAGCGCGAGCCCGGCTTGCACGCGGCGTAGGCCGAAACCGCGCGCCACCACACTCGCCCCCAGCCAGCCTCAGTACGTTGCCCGCTCCGCCGCGCCAAGGGGAAGCATCGCCCGGCCCGACCCGTATTCCGTGTCATCCGGTCGCGTATTCCGCACGGGTCGGCGTTATTCGGCGACGGCTCCTCCGCGATGGAGACATGCCGTGACGATTTACGAGAACAGCCGGTCGATGACCAGCAGCGGCACGCTCGAGTGGGCGTGCCGGGTCTCCGGCGCGGACCCGGCCTGGCGGCTGAGTTGGTTGCCGACCCGGCTCACCCGTGAACAGGCCAGGGCCGGAATGGAATTGGACGAGATCCTCAGCCGGCCGGACGGGGCCGCGAATCCGCAGGCGCGGGCGCGGGCCGACGCGCTCGCCGGCGAACTGGGACTCAGTGTGCAGCAGGCACTGGCGTTGCTGCACCAGCGGATGCACGACAGGCATTCGTGAGGAACGTCGAGCCGACCACGCTCGATCCGTTGTATCGGAGGCAGCAATGACCCTTCACAGCACCGAATGGACGATCACCAGCGACCGCACCCCGGAATCCGCCTACCGCGACACCGAGGACGCCGACACCTGGCGGTTGAGCTGGTTGGCCGACCGGGCGCTGACTCGCGCCCAGGCCACCGCGGGTATGGAACTCGACGAATTGCTCAGCGACCCGCTGCGGGTGCATGACCAGGACACCGCGACCCGCGTGGACGCCTGCGCCGAGGAATTGGGCGTGCGCCGGGAGGAGGCGGTGATTCTGCTGGCACAGCGGATCGCGGCGCGACTACAGCAGCCGGTGCGGCACGCGGGTGATCCGCCCGCCGCTTGCCGCACAGGCCACGCCTATCGGTTGCGGTCGCACGTTATCGAGCCCTTCGTCCACGGGTAGGCGAGGTAACTACTCGCACAGCGAGTGTCGCCGACACGCTGGGTCAATCCGGCGTGTCGGAGACCGCGGGGAGCCGGGCGATCCGATCGACCTCGCCTGCCGTCGGCATGGCGGCGGGAATGTCGCCGAAGGACTGGGTTGCCGCCATGGCGGCGGTCGCCCACTCGAAATCGCCGCGATCCGCTGGTCGGCCCGAACTCACCAGCCGGTAGGCGAGCGCGGCGGCGAAGGCCGCGTACGCCCCGGGCGAGTCGGCCAGCACCGCCGCGAGCGAACGGGGGACGTCGAGGCTCAGCTCGGCGGAACGGACGCTGCATTCAAAACCCTCGACGGCACAGACGCAGCCGACGCCGCGCGCAAGCAACTGCGGCGCTACCTCGGATTCGAAATCCGCCGTGGGCGTTTCGGTGTCTCGGCCCGGATCGGCCACCAATTCGCACAGCTCCCTGCGGGTTCCGATCAGGTAGTCGATCCGGCTGAGGTGTTTGGTGAGGTACTGCGGTGAATCCGTCTGCGGCGTGGCCTGAACCAGCAGGCGTGGCCGTTCGTGCGCGGCGCGGACCACCGCCATCGCCTGTTCGATGACGGCGATCGGCGGCGCGAAGGTGAGCAGGACCGCGTCCGAGGAGGTGATCGCCGACCTGGCGGCGGCGCTGCGCAGATCGTCGCGGCTCAACCGGACCGCGTCCTCGCCGTCCTGGATGATGCCGGTGAAACCGCTGCTCGCGACGATGAGGGCCACGACCGGCGTCGTTTCACCGGGAACGACCTTGACCAACTCGGTGTCCACGCCCTCGCGACGCAGACACCGGATGATCCGGCGACCGGCGACGTCGTCACCCACCGCGCTGATCAACCGCACGCCGAGGCCGAGGCGAGCGGCCGCGACGGCGCGGTTGAGCCCTTTGCCGCCGAAGTGCTCCTCGAAACGGCCGCGCGCGGGCACCCCTTCCGCGGGCAGGCGGTCGGTGCGGTAGATGTGATCCACGACGGAGTCGCCGATGATGGTGAGCACGCCTCGATCCCGAGAGTCCATGCGCCACCCCCTCGGGTGCGGTTTAGTTGTGCCCCACCAGAATAAGCCGCGGCGGGCGAGATGCACCGCGTTCACGGGGCTTTCGCGACACGGCTCAGGCTTTGGCGGCGTGCTCCGCGCCGATGGCCTCGGCAATGCTCTGATACCCGTTGGCGCGCAGATGTTGTGCCAGGCCGCGGTGGATTCTGCGGGTCCAGAACAGGCCGCCGTAGATGAAACCGGTATAGCCCTGCAGCAGGGTGGCGCCCGCGCGGATGCGCTCCCAGGCCTGGTCGGCGGTTTCGATGCCGCCGACCGAGATGAGGACGAGGCGGTCGCCGACCCGGCGGTAGAGGCGGCGCAGCACGTCGAGCGAGCGGTCGGCGACCGGGGCGCCGGACAGGCCGCCCGCACCCATGGCCGCGACCTCGTCGGCGGGAGTGCGCAGGCCGTCGCGACGGATGGTGGTGTTGGTGGCGACGATTCCGGCGAGGCCGAGTTCCACCGCGAGGTCGGCGACGGCGTCGATGTCCTCATCGGAGAGGTCGGGGGCGATCTTCACCAGCACCGGCACCCGGACGCTGTCGAGCACCGCTTGCAGCAGCGGGCGCAGCGATTCCACGGCCTGCAGGTCACGCAGGCCGGGAGTGTTGGGGGAGCTGACGTTGACCACGACGAAGTCGGCGAGCGGTCCCAGCAGTGCGGCGCTGAGCGCGTAATCGGCTGCGGCCTCGGCCGGTTCGACGATTTTGGTCTTGCCGATGTTGGCGCCGATGGGTACGTCCCCGCGGCGGCCGCGCAGGTGCTCGGCAGCGGCCGCGGCGCCGAAGTTGTTGAATCCCATGCGATTGATCAGGGCATGATCGGCGGGCAGCCGGAACAAGCGCGGCGCGGGATTGCCCGGCTGGGCCTGGGCGGTGACGGTGCCGATCTCGGCGAAGCCGAAACCGAGTGGCGCCCAGGCGTCTACCCCGTCGGCGTTCTTGTCGAATCCGGCGGCCAGGCCGAGTGGCGCGGGGAAGTCGATGCCGAAGGCGGTGTTGCGCAGTATCGGATCGTCGGCGACGAGCAGTTTGGTCATGACCCAGCGAACGGGCGCGAAACGGGTGGCCAACCGCATGGTGGCGAAGACCAGGTGGTGGATGCGTTCCGGCGGAACCAGGAACATCAGGCGTAATAACAGGGCGTACATCAGCTCACATTCCCGGTTCGGGCTGGGGTAGTGCGGTTTTTCGGCGGCGCAGCAGCACCCGGCGGCTACCGTCGGTGTAGGCCCGCACGCGGGACAGTTCCCAGCCGCCGAACTCGGCCTGGATGGCCAGCCGCATGGACGCGGTCACCCGGTTCACTTCGGGTGGCAGCCGCAGCGGCACGTATTCGTAGTCGTCGCTGGTGGTTTCCCAGCCCGCGGGTAGGGCGCGTCGCCGCGCTCGCTGCTCGCGGGCTGAAGGTTCGTCGTCTGCGCGCGTTGCGGGAGCCATCACTGCCCTCTCTTCCGATCGTCCGCGCGGATCCGTTGCAGACCGGAATCGGCCGCGGATCCGACGAACATGTCACCGGTGCGCTGATCGATGGTCACCGAGTTCGGCTGCCGCACCGTGGGGAAGCGGCCCACTTCTACCGGTATGCCCGTCGACAGATCGAATCCGACGACTTCGTTGCTCTGCGTGCACGTCACCCACACGGTGTCGGACCGCTGATCGTAGGCGAGCGCGTAAGGCGAAGAGTTTACCGGGAACCGCTGACGCAGGACGAGAGGTCCGGCGCTGTAGACCAAGAGTTCGCCGCCCGCGGTGTCGGTGACGATGATCCGGCCGAACTTGTCGGAGATCATGTTGGTGGCGCCGTCGCCCGCGCGCAGCGCCAGGCCGAGGTTGTCTTCGCCGAGTTCGATCTCGGTGACCGAGGTCTGGCGGCGGTCCAGCACGGCCACGTGGTCGTCGGTGACGGCGAGCGCGTCGGCGGAGGCGAGGCCGGAGACGGTCCGGACGACCTTGCCCTCGGGGGAGAGGGTGCGGACCTTGCCGTCCGCCGTGCCGACGAGCAGGGTGCCGTCGTCGCGGCGCCGCACCGATCTGGCGTCACCGTCGACCGGGAGCTCGGTGACGGTGCCGGTGGCTACGTCGACGCGGACGATCCGCTCGGGGGCCGGGATCAGCAGCTCACCCGGTGTGCCCTGGGCCAGGCTCGCGCCGTGCGCGGGCAGCGACAGGGTGCGGAAGCCGGGGTCGGGCACGCCGCCCTGGCCGGTGCGGGTGAGCGCGGCTTGGTCGATGAGAAACAGGGCGGTGCTTGTTTCACTGCTGGCCCCGAGCGCGGCGATCTGCCCGGTACCGGCCTCGACGAGCAGCGGGCCGAGGGGATTGGCGAGTCCCATGACTTCGCCTGCGGGACGGACGGTTTCGGCGGGTGCGGCCGCGGCGGTGGCCGGATCGCGGGTGGGCAGGTCGGCACCGTCGGAGCTGGACGAGCAGCCGGTGAGCAGGATCGCGCCCGCGAGGGCAGCGGGGAGCCAGCGCATCGCGGACGATCGAACCGCGCGGTGCGTGCGACGGGTCCGGAAGGTGACCACGGAGGGCCCCGCGAACGCCGCCAATCCAACCCAGCCGCGAGGGCGCATCCTCCGAACTCCTTCTACCGACGAGTAAACCGCAACTCCACCATCTGACCATGATGGCGCACCACGGCGGCGTACCGGGGTGGCGGCGGGCGGAGAATGTCGGTGATGCGGGTTACGGTTGAGTTGAAACAGTGTCCAAATCAGGGAGATCCGGTTGATAGCCGACCATACGTCGGGATTTGCCATCGATGACGTAACCGTTGGTCCGTTCGCTCATGGGTTCGGGACCACCGGCGACGGCCGGCCGTACGCGTTTCGCACGGTCCGGTCCACCTTGACGCTGGAGATCTACCGGGCCGACCTCGACAGCGACGTGCCTGGTCCGGAGGATGTCGTCGCCGTCGCCGAGGCGCGGGTCACCGATATCGACCTCGACGACGAACGCAGCGTCGTCGCGCTGGTGCGCGACATGATCCCCGATGCCGTGCCGGTAGAAGCGGTCCCGGACCGTGAAGTGACCACCGTGCGCGCGTTGCTGGGAAGAATAAGCTCCGTGATTGATGGTATGTAGATGGTGATGCCATACACATTTCTCGCCCGCACCGCGCTGACCGCGACCGGCCTCCTCCTGGTGGCCGCGACCGCGGCATGCAGCACCGGACCGGACGAGGCGGCCGTCGACGCCGCACGTTCGTCGGCCAACGCGTCACTGTCCGCCTCCATCACCACGTCCTCCATCGCCGCACACCCGCCGCTGCCGACCGCCGCTCAGCTGGACGCGCAGATCAAGCGGGCGCTGGACCCGAACCTGCCGGACAGTGAACGCACCGACCTCATCGAGGACGGCGACGCCTTCCGCACCGCGATCCCCGACATGTACAAGGCGCTGCAGGACAATCCGCGTGCTGTCTACGGGGTCACCGACCCGGTGTTCGACAATCACGACGGCACGCTCACCGCGACCATGCGCCTGGACAAGGACGGCACCGGGACCGCGGTGCGCACGACGGTGGTGCACTTCGTGCTGATCGACGGCAAGTGGAAGATCTCGCGCACCGATCTGTGCGGCATCCTGCGGTCCGCCGATTACCGCACCCCGGCCTGCGGCTGACTGTGTCGGCTGTGCGGAGTCCGCGGGTTTCGTCGGGTGGATCAGGTACTTCGTCGGACGAGTTGCACTCCGGATTGCTGCGGTGGGGCAGGTTCGTCTATCGCCATCGCCTACTTGTACTCGGCGTGTTCGCGCTGGCGGTGCTGGCGTCCGGTTTCTACGGTCGCGGTCTGGTGGACCGGCTGACTCAGGAAGGTTGGTTCGACGAGTCCAGTGAGTCGGTGGCGGCGTCCAAGATCGCCGACGCGACCTTCGGGCGCGACACCGACAGCGACCTGATCCTGCTCTACACGGCGCCACCGGGGACGACGGTCGATGATCCGGCCGTGCGATCCGCGGTGACCGGTGCGCTGAGCGGGCTGCGCGCGCGGTTTCCGGACCGGATTCTGAAGATCGACAGTTATTGGGACAGTCCGTTCGCGGCGAACGCCACCGATGCCTCGCGCACCCACGCGTTCGCCAGCGTCGGGCTGCGGGGTGAGGGCACGGCCACCGTCGAGAACTATTCGGCGATCAAGGACGAGTTGGGTGCCGGGCGCGACGGTGGTGGGCCCGGCCGCACTACGGTCCAGCTGGCCGGGTTGCAGCCGGTGCTGGCCGGTCTCAATACCGGTATGCAGAACGACATCCATCGGGCCGAGCTGATCGCGTTGCCGTTGGTGGCGATTCTGTTGTATTTCGTGTTCGGCGGGGTGATCGGGGCGCTGCTGCCGGTGGTGATCGGCGGGATGACGATCATGGGGACCGCGGGGATCATGCGGGTGCTCACCGGAGTCATCGATGTGAACGTATTCGCCAGCACCGTCATGACTTTGGTGAGTCTCGGGTTGGCCATCGACTATGGATTATTCACCGTCACCCGGTTCCGGGAGGAACTTGCCGCGGGGCGCAGTGTGGAGGAGGCGACCGCGCGCACCGTCGCGACCGCGGGGCGCACCGTGCTGTTCTCGGCGGCGATCATCGCGGTCAGTCTCGGCGCGTTGTTCATCTTCCCGAACGGGGTGCTGCGGTCGGTGCCCTACGGCGGCATCAGTTCGGTGCTGCTCGCCGCGTTGCTCTCGGTGACCGCGTTGCCTGCCGCGCTGAGCATCGCGGGGCGGCGGATCGACTTCTTGGGCTGGAAACGGTTCTCTCGTAGCAAGACCGAGGCGCAGATCGATGCCGGGTTCTTCTCGCGTCTCGCGCAGTGGGCGATGCGGCGTCCGTGGGCGGTGGCGGTGCCGATCGTGCTCGCGCTGCTGGCGTTGAGCATTCCGTTCCGCAACATCGAATTCGGCGGGATCAGCGAGAAATATCTGGGGGCCGACAATCCGGCCAGGGTGGCGCAGGAGCGGTTCGACGAGCTGTTCCCGAGTTTCCGCACCGAGCCGTTGAAACTTGTTGTGCTGGGTGCTGATCCGCAACAGCTCAGCGATATTCGGTACGCGGCGAGCCGAATCCCTGGGCTCACTGGACGATTCGAACCGTCGGTGCCGACCAAGGACGGCATCAATGTGCTGCAGGCCGGGTTGGCGGACAAGCAGGATGCCGATCGGGTGATCTCGGCGTTGCGGGCGATTCCGGAACCCGCAGGGGTGGAAGTGATGGTGGCCGGAGTGCCCGCGCTGGAACGCGACAGCATCAACGGGTTGCTGCGTGGGCTGCCGTTGCTGGTAGCCATTCTCGCGGCGGCGGCTCTGGCACTGATGTACGCGGCGTTCCGGTCGATCGTGTTGGCGGTCAAGGCTGTAGTGATGAGTGCGTTGAGTTTGGTGTCGACGCTGGGCGTGCTCACCTGGGTGTTCGTCGAAGGTCATGGGTCAGGGGTATTCCATTTCACACCCGGCCCGTTGATGTTCGCCGTGCTGGCGCTGATCGTGACCGTCGTGTTCGGCCTATCCACCGACTACGAGGTCTTCCTGCTGTCCCGAGTAGCCGAGGCCCGAGCGGGCGGCGCCGACCCACCCGAGGCGATCCGCTACGGCATAGCCCACACCGGCGCCGTAATCACCTCCGCCGCAGCAATCCTCATCGTAGTAACCGGCGCCTTCGGCTTCTCCGACCTGGTCCTGATGAAGTACATCGCCTACGGCATGATCGCCGCCCTGATCCTCGACGCCACCGTAATCCGCATGCTCCTCACCCCCGCCGTCCTGAAACTGATCTGGCGCTGAACCAGCCGGGCCCGCCGAACGGGACATGGTCGCGACGAACGTCGAGTGGGCGCCCGGTGGTGTCCCGCTCGTGTCTCCGCTACCCGGGTGTGGCCTGTCGAGGGGGACGTGGCTGAGGGGTTTGTCGAGTAAGGGCTCGGTGGTGTCCCGTTCGATGATCGCGTTCCTGCCGAGGTCGGCAACGACGAAGGCGCGTGACCGCCCAAGGTTGCCGTGATCGGCCAGGGTGCCGTGCTGGCCGCCTAACTGTGCTTGCCTGCGGCTGGAGACGCCGTCGGCCGCGTTGAGCGGCATGTGGCTGCGGCAACGTGGAGTACTGCCCTCCATCATGTGCCACTCGCGGGCCAGTAGTGGAATCGTCGCCACCGGGCGGGACATGGTTGCGACGAATGTCGAGTAAGGGCTCGGTGGTGTCCCGTTCGTGTCTCCGCTACCCGGGTGTGGCCTGTCGAGGGGGACGTGGCTGAGGGGTTTGTCGAGTAAGGGCTCGGTGGTGTCCCGGTCGTGTCTCCGCTACCCGGGTGTGGCCCTGTCGAGAGGGCGTGGCTGCGGCCGATGTCGGGTGAGGGCTCGGGTGTGGGGCCCCGTTCGATGGCCAGGAGCGGAGTGGGCCAGCCAGCGGGGCGGGCCAGCCAGCCAGCCAGCCAGCCGGGCGGGCCAGCCAGGCGGGCGGGCCAGCCAGGCGGGCGGGCCAGCCAGGCGGGCGGGCCAGCCGGGCGGGCGGGCGGGGCGGCCAGCCGGGCAGCCAGCCAGGCTGGCGGGCGGGGCGGGCCAGCCGGGCGGGCGGGGCGGTCAGCCGGGCGGGCGGGGCGGTCAGCCAGGCGGGCGGGGCGGTCAGCCGGGCGGGCCAGCCGGACTGGGCGGTCAGCGGCGGACGGGGAGGACTAGTTGGGCGCCGGTTAGGGGGTGGTTCAGGACTTCGACGGGGTGTTGGTAGACGCGGGTGAGGAGGTCGGTGGTGAGGACCTGGCGGGGTGGGCCGTCGGCGGCGATGCGGCCGGATTCGAGGACGGCGACGCGGTCGGCGTAGGCGGCGGCGATGCCGAGGTCGTGCAGGACGACGACGACGGCGGAGCCGGCTGCCGCGCGTGCGGTGGCGAGGCGGAGGACGGCTTCCTGGTGGCCGAGGTCGAGGGCGGCGGTGGGTTCGTCGAGGAGCAGCGTGCCGGTGTCCTGGGCGAGGACCCGGGCGAGGGCGACGCGGGCGCGTTCACCGCCGGAGAGCGTCGGAAAGGACCGGGCGGCAAGGTGTTCCACGTCGGCGGCGGCCATGGCGGCGGCGATGCGCTCGTCATCGAGTTCGCGGCGCTCGGTGCGTACCCAGGGGGCGCGGCCCATCGCCACGACTTCACGGGCCGTGAACGGGAAACCGACAGTGTGGGTTTGGGGCAGCACGGCCCGCCGCCGCGCCATGTCCAGCGGCGACCAGTGCGTCAACGCCCGCCCCTCCAGTTCTACCGCCCCTTCGCTCGGCGTGAGTTCCCCGGCCAGCGCGGCAAGCAAGGTGGACTTGCCAGCCCCATTGGGCCCCACCAGCGCAACCACCTCACCCGCGACAACATCGAAGTCCACCGCCTCGAGCACCCGTCGCTGCGCCGTATGCGCCCCCCGCCGATCCACACTCACCCCCCGCGCCCGCAACGTAACCGCGCCCTTCTCCGGTTCCGCAGGCAACTCATGCGTCCGCGCGAACACCGCCCCCAACCCCTGCCGAACCCCGTTCACCAGTCACCCCCAACCCACCGAACCCCAGCCCCCACAGAGCTACCACCCACCCCACAGCCCCCGCAGCCGCGGTGAGGTGCACCGAAACCTTGTGAGCCCCAACGCAAATGGGTAATCATGCCCATCCTCCGGCGCGGGCGCGGGTGCGGCGGAGCAACCAGAAGAAGAAGGGGCCGCCCACGAGGGATGTGAGCATGCCGAGGGGGAGGTCGGCGTTGTGGACCAGGGAGCGGGCGCCGACGTCGGCGGCGAGCAGGACGACGGCGCCGAGGATGGCGCTCAACGGGATCAGGACGCGGTGGGCGGGGCCGACGAGCATCCGGACCAGGTGCGGGACGATGAGGCCGACGAACAGGACGATGCCGGTGAACGCGACGCCTGCGGTGGCGAGTATGGCGACGACCAGGATGACGTTGCGGCGCAGGCGTTCCACGTCGACGCCGAGGTGCCGAGCGGAGGCTTCGCCGAGGGCGAGGAGGTCCAGGCGCGGGGCGATGAGGATGGCGGCGGTGACACCGACGGCGGTGAGGATCGCGACAACGGTAACCGAATCCCAGTTGGCGCCATTCAGTGAACCCAACTGCCAGAACACGATCTGATCGCGCGCGGCGGGCGAGGCGACGAACAGCAGAAAGGCGATCAGCCCACCCGCGAAGGCGTTGATCGCGACACCGGTCAGCACCAGCGTGACCACCTCGGTACGCCCATTGGACCGCGCCAGCAGATACACGAGCAGCGTGGTGGCCAACCCCGAGACGAACGCCGCCCCGGCAACCGACCAGGCCGCGACGAACGCCCCACCGACCACGATCATGGTGCCCGCCCCGACCGCGGCCCCGGCCGACACCCCGATCACCCCGGGTTCGGCGAGCGGATTCGCGAACACCCCCTGCAACAGCCCGCCTGCCGTCGCGAGCGCCGCACCGACCAGCATGGCCAGCAGCACCCGAGGAAACCGCACCTCCCACAGCGTCACTTCACCGGCGGGATGCGCGGGCATCGGCCCCCAATCCAGCCCGATCCGATGCAGCACACTGCCCGCCACCTCGGCAGGCGTGGTCGGCACCTGCCCGATGGCGGCCGAGGCGAGCGCGAGCGCGATCAGTCCGGCGATCGCGACCGCGAACACCAGCGTGGTGCGCGAACGCCCGCGTGACTTGGACGAGGGCGGGTCCGCCGGTTCGATCTTGGTGGCCGATCCGGTCATGCGGGCCGAGCGCCGTAGACGGCCTCGCTGAGCGCCGTGATCACCCGGCCGGTGTTGGGGCCGAAGCTGAGCAGCACCGAGTCGGACATGTCGACGATGCGCTTGTTCCGCCCGGCCGGTGTCTGCGCGATGCCGGGCACCTTCTGCAATCCGTCAACTCCGCCAACGGATTTCAAACCATCCGACATCACCAGCAGCACGTCGGGCGCGGCACCGATCATCGCCTCACTGGTGATCGAGACGAACGGCTCGGGCAGTCCGGCGCCCGCGTCTTTGGCACCGAGGGCCGCGATGAGCGAGTCCGCACCGGAACCGGGTCCGGCGAGGAAGGTGATGGCGGTGCTGCGCAGGTAAAGGAACGCGATGGTGAGCTGCGGATCCTGCTCGGGCACCGCGGCGGTGGCGGCGGCGATCTCGTCGCGGGTGCGTTTCGCGAGCGCCTTCCCGCTGTCGGGCACGCCGAGCGCGGCGGCGACGGCCTCGATCTGCGGGCCGACACCCTCCATGGTGCGCTGCGGATCGAAGAAGACGACGGTGACACCGGCCGCGCGGAGCTGCTCACGAAGGGCGGGCGTCACACTGACGGTGTCGGTGAGGAACACCGAAGGCCGTTGCTCCAGCAGTCCTTCCACGTTCAGCGAGCCGTTGCCGCCCGCCACGTTGGGCACGTCACGGACGGCGGGGAAGGCGGCGGTGGTGCTGCGGCCGGTCAGCTTGGATCCCATGCCGAGCGCGTACACGATCTGCGCGAGGGTGCCGTAGCGGTCGACGGCGACGATGCGGCTGCTGTCGGTGACGGTGACATCCGAACCGTCGAAGGACCGCACCGTAACCGGCAGCGTCGGCGTGGGTTCGGGCCCGATCGGCACCGGATCGAGATCGGTCAGCGTCGCGGTGGCCGGACCACGCTGCCCGGCGGCTGGTGCCGCTTTGTCGGTGCCGCACGCAGCCGAGGCCACCACCAGGGTCAGCGCCAGCAGCGCGAGAACACAGCGCGCCCAGCCGGATCGGATACCGGTGACCCAGGTCTGCACGGACGGGCTTCCGGACCTCGCACTCATGAAGGTAAGCCTAAGACGTGCCCCACGACGCCGGGCATCGGGTCGGCGCCGTTCACATCGCCCCGGGCGCTGATCGCACCGCCCCTGGCGCCGTTCACATCGCCCCTGGCGCTGATCGCATCGCCCCTGGCGCTGTTCACATCGCCCCTGGCGCTGATCGCATCGCCCCTGGCGCTGATCGCATCGCCCCTGGCGCTGATCGCATCGCCCCTGGCGCTGATCGCATCGCCCCTGGCGCTGATCGCATCGCCCCTGGCGCTGATCGCATCGCCCCTGGCGCTGATCGCATCGCCCCTGGCGCTGATCGCATCGCCCCTGGCGCTGATCGCATCGCCCCTGGCGCTGATCGCATCGCCCCTGGCGCTGATCGCATCGCCCCTGGCGCTGATCGCATCGCCCCTGGCGCTGATCGCATCGCCCCTGGCGCTGATCGCATCGCCCCTGGCGCTGATCGCACCGCCCCGGCCGCCGAACGCACCGCCCCGGGCGCCGATCACACCACCCTCGCCTCTGTCACTCGGTACGGGCACTGACATCGTCCAGTGCGGCCGCGATGGCGCGCGGCAGTTCGAGGGCTTCCGCGGCGAGCACGCCGGTGAGCTGCCCGATATCGCGCGCGCCGACGATCATGCTCGCCACGCCAGGCCGGTCCCGAATCCAGGCCAGCGCGACCGCCAACGGCGACGTACCCAACCCGTCGGCAGCGGTGACCAGCGCGTCGACCACCCTGGTCGCGCGTTCGTCGAGGCTGCTGCGGATATCGGCCGCGGTGGCCTCGTCCGCGCCGCGCGAATCGGCGGGAACACCGTCGCGATACTTGCCGGTGAGGATGCCGCCCGCGAGTGGCGCCGACGCGATCACGCCGACGCCGTGGTGCAGCGCGGCGGGCACGAAATCGGTTTCCGCGTCGCGGGCCAGCAGCGAGTACGGCGTCTGCGCGACGCTGACCGGCACGACGGCGGCGAGGCTGGCCAGCTGCCAGGCACCGAAGCCACGGACCCCCGCGTAGCGGACCTTGCCGGACCGCACCACCTGTTCCAGGGTGGCCGCGACTTCATCGAGCGGGGTCCGCGGATCCCATACCGCGACATTCCAGATATCCAGATGATCGGTGCCGAATTCGAGCAGCGTCCGGTCGAGCTGCCGCAGCAGAGCGCGGCGAGAGGTATCGATCGCGATATGGGTCGCGTCCGGCACGGCCGGTCCTGCGGGCGCGGGCATCACTCGCGGCGCGATACCCGCGCAGCCGCTGAGCACCAGATCGTCGCGGGAGACCAGGTCGCCGAGCAGTTCCGCCAGGATTCGCTGCGCACCACCACCGGCGTAGGCAGGGGAAGTGTCGACGAGCGTGCCGCCCGCCTCCACGAACGCCGCCAGTTGCACCGACGCCTCGTCGGCATCCGTATGCGAACCCCAGGTATGGGTCGCCAGCCCTATCCGGGACACCCGTAGGCCGCTGCGGCCGACCGTCCGCTGTTCCATCACCGTGTCCGCGCAATCGTCACGGCGCCAAGCCTAGAGCGTGCGCGGGCATGCGGCCGCCTACCCGCACAGCGCCTCGCGCGTCGCGGGCGGAATCGGCGAACCACCGTGCGGGCAGCCGAGTTACCGAACCGGGCCGCGGCTGTGCGGCAGGTCAGAGATGCCTGTGAACCCGCTGCGGCCGCCGGTGCGGGCATGCCGCTACGGCCTCGACACTGTACTGTCGCTGCGGGATTGCGGCGGTCATCACTCGCCCGCGACCCGGGTTGACCAATTGCCCAGTCGGAACAGTTCTTTCGGGCAAGAACAGATGGAGGCGGCATGAGACACCAGGAGGCTGCGTGACGGGCGAATCGATGACCTGGGTGCAGGCGCTGGTGCTCGGACTCGTGCAGGGACTCACCGAGTTCCTGCCGATCTCGTCGTCGGCGCATCTGCGGATCGTGTCGGGCGTGTTCTTCGGCGACGACGCGGGCGCCTCGTTCACCGCCGTCACCCAGCTCGGCACCGAGGCCGCCGTCCTGGTGTATTTCGCCAAGGACATCTGGCGGATCGTGCAGGCCTGGTTCACCACGGTGCTGCGCAAGTTGAGCGCGTCGTCCAGGCAGACGGTGCCGATCACCGACCAGGTCACGACGAAACTGCCGATCTGGAATGCCGCCCAGGCGGGCTACCTCGACGAGGACACCCAACGCGAGCTGGACTACCGCATCGGCTGGTATGTGATCATCGCCACCATTCCGATCGGCGTGCTCGGTTACCTGTTCAAGGACGTGATCCGCACCGCGGCCCGCAACCTGTGGCTCATTTCGTTCATGCTGATCGCGTTCGCGCTGGTCATCGCGGCCGCCGAGTACTACGGACGTAAGCAGCGCCCGATAGAGCAGCTGACCACCCGGGACGGCCTGGTGATGGGGTTCGCCCAGTGCCTCGCGTTGATTCCCGGTGTGTCGCGTTCCGGCGCCACCTCGTCGGCGGGGCTGTTCCTCGGGCTGACGCGCGAAGCGTCCGTGCGATTCTCGTTCCTGCTGGCGATTCCCGCCGTCACCGCGTCCGGCTTGTTCAGCATCCCGGACGCCTTCAAACCCGCCGGTGAGGGGCTCAACGCCAGCGGCGCGCAGCTGATCGTGGCGACGCTGCTCGCGTTCGTCGTCGGGTACGCGTCGGTGGCGTGGCTGCTGAAGTTCGTCGCGAAGCATTCGCTGGACTGGTTCGTCGGCTACCGGATCGTGCTCGGTCTGATCGTGATGGGGCTGCTGGCGACCGGGGTTGTGTCGGCCACATGAAATCAGCATCGCGGAGCGATTCCATGAGGGGCGGGGGCCGGGCGACGGGTGGGCTTAGGGTGGCTACATGACGGTGATTCTGCTCCGACACGGAGTCTCGACCTCGAACACCGCCCGCACCCTGGCCGGTCGCAGCACCGGCGTCGAACTGACCGAGCACGGCAACGAGCAGGCCAGGGCCGTTGCCGAACGGCTCGCCGGGCTGCCGATCGAACGGATCGTGCACTCGCCGCTGCTGCGCTGCCAGCGAACGGTGGCGCCGCTGGCGGAGAAGTTCGGGTTGGAACCGGTCTTCGACGACCGGCTGATCGAGGTCGATTACGGCGAGTGGACCGGGCGACCGATCGCCGAACTGCTGAACGAGCCGTTATGGAAGGTCGTGCAGCGGCACGCCTCCGGCGCCGTGTTCCCCGGTGGGGAAGGGCTGGCGCAGGTGCAGAGCCGCGCGGTTGCCGCGCTGCGCGAGCACGACCGCGCGCTCGCCGAGCAGCACGGACACGACGCGCTGTGGGTGGCCTGCACGCACGGCGACGTCATCAAGTCGGTACTTGCCGACGCATTGGGTATCCATCTTGATGGGTTCCAGCGGATCATGGTGGAACCCGCGTCGATCAGTGTCATCCGCTACACCCCGACCGCGCCGTATGTGTGGCGGCTCAACGACACCGGCACCGACCTGTCCGCGCTCGCGAATCAGCAACGCCCCGTTGCCGATTTCCGCGCCGAACAGCAAGACGCCACGGTCGACACCACCGGTCCCGTTCCCGGCGGCGAGCTAGGCAATACCGGGAGTGCGGATAATGGGAATGCGGAGCGCTGAGATTACTTGTAAACGGGTAGTCGGCGTTGCAACGCCGTGGGTAGTCGATCAGGGTCACGTATCAGGAGGTGCATGTGTCACGCGCAATCCATGTATTTCGCACCCCCGATCGTTTCGTCGCCGGGACCGTCGGTGAGCCGGGCGATCGCGCGTTCTATCTGCAGGCCGTCCAGGAACCGCGAGTCGTCAGCGTGCTGCTGGAAAAGCAGCAGGTGAAGGTGCTCGCCGACCGGATGGGCCTGCTGTTGGACGAGGTGGCCCGCCGCTTCGGCGCCGAGGTGCCGCCGCAGCCCGAGGACATCGGCGACACCGCGCCCCTGGTGACGCCGGTCGACGCGGAGTTCCGGGTCGGCACCATGGGCCTCGGCTGGGACGCCGACGCGAACGCCGTGGTGGTCGAGTTGCTGGCGATCACCGAGACCGAGGTCGACGAGTCGGTGGTGCTCGACGACACCGAGGAGGGTCCGGACGCGGTCCGCGTGTTCCTCACCCCGATCCAGGCCCGCGAGTTCGCGTTGCGGTCGACCAGGGTGATCGCGGCGGGCCGGCCACCGTGCCCGCTGTGCGGGGAACCGTTGTCGTCCCGTGGACACATGTGCGTGCGCACCAATGGATACAAGCGCGGAGACATCTTCGGCGCGGCCGAGCTAGAGGAGTGATCGGTGACGCGGGCGGGGGATCGGTTCCACAGCGGCGAGCTGACAGTGATCGGGCGGATCAGTACCGCCAGCAATGTGACCCTGGTCTGCGACATCCTCGATGAGGTCGAGCCGCCGCTGCGGGTGGTGTACAAGCCGGTCCGCGGCGAACGACCGCTGTGGGACTTTCCCGATGGCACGCTCGCGGGCCGGGAGGTGGCGTCTTATCTGATCTCGGCCGCGCTGGGCTGGGGCGTGATCCCGGAGACGATCCTGCGCGACGGACCGTACGGCGTGGGCATGGTGCAGCGCTGGGTCGAGGGCGTGGACAACCACACCGAACAGGGCGACCGCCTCGACCTGGTGGACCTCTGCCCGCCCGGCGCGGTACCCGACGGCTTCCGTGAGGTGCTGCGCGCGCAGGACCCGGCAGGCAACGAGGTCTCGCTCATCCACGCCGACGACCCGCGGCTGCAACGAATGGCCGTGCTCGACGTAATGCTGAACAACGCCGACCGCAAAGGCGGGCACGCGCTGGAAGGCACGGACGGACAGGTGTACGGCGTCGACCACGGCATCTGCTTGCACAGCGAGCACAAATTGCGCACCGTGCTGTGGGGCTGGGCCGGACAACCGCTCAGCGACGCCCTGGTCGCCGACATCACCGCGTTCGCCAAGGAACTGCCCGGCGCCGTCGCGGACGAACTCGCCGAGCACATCACCGACGCCGAGATCGAGGCACTCGTGGACCGCACCCAAGAGTTGGTGGACGACCCGGTGATGCCGACTCCGCGTACTTCCCGGCCGATTCCGTGGCCAGCGTTTTGAAATAGGTTGGGGCAGTGGCGGTTCCTATCCGGCATTGAATGCGAGATTGCACACGGCGGGGTTCACGCGACTGTCGTCACCCAGTCCGACAGCGCGGGTGCCGCGCCGATCACGGCGATCCCGCAGCGGCCGCAGAGTTGCACGCTGTGCCGCCGCCAGGCTCCGGCCCGACCCACGAGGTCGAATTCCTCGTTGCCCCGGCGACGGTGGGGCGATACCGTTTCCGCTTGACTCCACGGCTCGCGACGCCGGGATGCACCCGCTCGCCGGGCCGCCGACAGCTGATTCTGCGTGAGCGAAAATCTTGACATCCCATGATTTGCTGAAATGTGCAGGTCGGGACCGGCAGGTCAGCGGCGTATGGCGGCCGCTGGCCCGGGGCGGGCGGCGATGATCTCGACCACACCTTTACCCTCGAATCATGCAGTCCTGGTCCGATACAGCCCTACCCACCATCCCCGGAGCAGGGCCACCGTTGCGGTTGTACGACACCGCCGACCGCCAGGTGCGGCCGGTGACACCCGGTGCCACCGCCACCATGTACGTCTGCGGGATCACCCCCTATGACGCCACCCATCTCGGTCATGCCGCCACCTACCTGACCTTCGATCTGGTCAACCGGTTGCTGCGCGACGCGGGCCACGAGGTGCACTACGTGCAAAACGTGACCGACGTCGACGACCCGCTGTTCGAGCGGGCCGAGCGCGACGGCCTGGATTGGCGCGAGCTGGGCACCCGCGAGATCGAACTGTTCCGTGAGGACATGTCCGCGCTGCGCATCGTGCCGCCGCGGGAGTACGTCGGCGCCATCGAATCCGTCGACGAGGTCGTCGAATTCGTGCAGAAGCTGCTGGCCTCGGGTGCGGCGTACATCGTCGACGACGCCGAGTTCCCCGATGTGTACTTCCGCGCCGACGCCACCGAGCAGTTCGGCTACGAATCCGGTTACGACCGCGCCACCATGGAGCGGCTGTTCGCTGAACGCGGCGGCGACCCCGAGCGTCCCGGCAAGCGCGACACGATCGATGCGCTCCTGTGGCGCGCCGAGCGTCCCGGCGAGCCGTCCTGGCCTGCCCCGTTCGGCGCGGGCCGTCCCGGTTGGCACATCGAGTGTTCGGCGATCGCGCTCAACCGGATCGGCGCCGAGTTCGATATCCAGGGCGGCGGCAGTGACCTGATCTACCCGCACCACGAGTACTCCGCCGCGCACGCCGAGGCGCTCATCGCGGGCCGCCGGTTCGCCCGCCACTACGTGCACGCCGGTTTGATCGGCCTGGACGGCGAGAAAATGTCCAAGTCGAAGGGCAACCTCGTGCTGGTCTCCACCCTGCGCCGCAGCGGCGTCGACCCCGCCGCGATCCGCCTCGGACTGCTGGCGGGCCACTACCGCCAGGACCGCATGTGGACCGACGCGGTCCTCGAACAGGCCAAGACCCGCCTCGACCGGTGGCGCCGCGCCACGGCCCTGGAGTCCGGCCCCGCCGCCACCGACACCATCGCTCGCCTCCGCCAACACCTGGCCGACGACCTCGACACCCCGAAAGCCCTGGACGCCGTGGACAATTGGGCCCGCCAGGCACTGGACTACGGTGGCCCCGAAACCGACGCCCCCGCAGCGATCACGGCCGCGGTCGACGGCCTGCTGGGGATTACGCTGTAGTTCTTCGGGTGCTGGTGTCGCGCCGGTCCCTGGTTGTGGCGTGGTGTTCGTCTTGCGAGATAGCCTGGTCGACAAGGTGTTTCGGTGCACCGTCGTTAGCCGTGATGCACTCACTGCTGTGATGCACTAGGTGCCGCGGTGCACTGGATGGTGCGGAAGCACGGTTCGGCGAGGGGGTATCGGTGCGCAATCCGTTCGACAGTGCGGCGATCGCTGGGCGTTATGTTCGCGGGCGGCTCTACTACCATCCGGAGGCCCTGCGGATTGCGTTGCGGCAGCTGGGGATCGGCCGCGTCGGCGTCGCGGTGGATGTCGGCTGTGGTACCGGGCTGTCGACGCGGGCCGTGCTCGCGGCGGCGGAGCGGGTGGTGGCCTGTGACGCGTCGGTGGCAATGTTGCGCGCGGCCGAGCCGCATCCGCAGGCGCAGTTCGTCGCGGCGGCGGCCGAGCGACTTCCGTTGGCGGACGGCACCGCCGAATTGGCTACGGTCGGCGCGGCATTCCATTGGTTCGATCAGCCGAGTGTGCTGTCCGAATTAGCCCGTGTCCTGCGCCGCGGTGGCGGGCTCGCGGTCTACAGCGACTACTTCCACGGCGATTTGGTGGATCACCCCGCGTTCGCGGAGTGGATGGCGGGCGAGTACGCGTCCCGCTATCCATCGGTCCGCCGCCAGCCGCACTTCGACCCCGTGGCCGCCCTCGAAGCAGGTTTCGGCCCGACCACACACTCCGAAGAGCAGTGGCAGGTCCCGCTGACACCCGAGACAGCCGCCAATTACCTCGTGAGCCAGAGCAACACGGCAGTCGCGACCTCAACCTGCGACCTGGCAGAACTGCATCACTCGCTTTCCGAGGAAATCCGGCCCTTCTTCCCCAAGGACGCGCCCGCCGAAGCCATATTCACCATCCGAGTCTGGACCACAATCCTCAAGTCCTGAAAGTGGCTGCGGCGGGCACCCGCGAGAGACCGAGGAGTACGGCACCCGCAGCCTCACTTACACCGCCGACTGTCCCGCTCCGCCTGTCCGAGGCAGTCCATCGAGGACTAGCACTCCATGCTGTCCCGCTCGCGCGCTCCGGGGGTGTTGGTTGGTGGCGTCTCCGCCCGTTGGTCCCGACGCGGCTCGACCTATTCGCCGAGCGGGACGTGGATGCGGAGAATCGCGAGTGAGCGCTCGGTGGTGTCCCGCTCGCCGCGTTACCGAGGTGTTGGTTGGTGGCATCTCCGCCCGCTGGCCTCGAGACGGCTCGACCTATTCGCCGAACGGGACTTGGCTGCGGTGAATCGCGGGCGGGCGCTCGGGGATGTCCCGTTCGACGGATTGTCAGGGGCTAGCCGGGGGTGGTGGTTTCGGCGGTGGTGGGTTCGTGGACTTCGGGGGCTAGGTCGGGGGCGTACAGGCGGTCGATGTCGGGGGCGTATTTGGCGGCGATGGGTTTGCGGCGGAGTTTCATGGTGAGGGTGATTTCGTCGCCGCCGGGTTCCCAGAAGGTCGGGAGGACGGTGAAGCGTTTGATTTGTTCTACCCGGGACAATTTGGCGTTGCCCGCCGCTACGCCGCGGGCAATCTCGCCGATGACGCCAGGGTCGGCGGCGAGTGCGGCGGCGGAGGCGTCGGGTAAATCGTGTTGGACGGCATAGGGTTCCGCGGTTTCGGCGTCGATGACGATGAGCGCGGTGTTGAACGGGCGCTGGTCGCCGATGGTGG
The DNA here is from genome assembly GCF_042691675.1 of Nocardia brasiliensis. Lineage (GTDB taxonomy): Bacteria > Actinomycetota > Actinomycetes > Mycobacteriales > Mycobacteriaceae > Nocardia > Nocardia brasiliensis_D. The sequence goes on along the minus strand of NZ_CP170507.1, from coordinate 4,549,861 downwards.
CGATCGAGCCGATGAGCGGGGTCGCGGCTTTGATGGCGTTCTCGATGTTGGCCGGGGACATGTTCTTTCCGGCGGAATTGATGATGAGTTCTTTCTTGCGGTCGATGACGCGCAGGTACCCGTCGGCGTCCTGGGTGAGGATGTCGCCGGTGTGCAGCCAGCCGTCGGCGTCGAGCGCCTCGGCGGTCTTGACCGGTTCGTCGCGGTAGGCGCGCATGACCGATGGACCGCGGACCAGGAATTCGCCGTCCTCGGCGATGGTGGCTTCCAGGCCGGGCAGCAGGCGGCCGACCGTGCCGAGCCGGGCTTCGTGCGGTGCGCTGACCGAGGCCACACAGGTCAGCTCGGACATACCCCAGACTTCGGAAATGGGAATGCCGAGGCCGAAGAAGAAGCCGAGCGTCTCCGGCGGGATCGGCGCCGCACCCGACATCGCCCACTTCACCTGGTCGAGACCGAGTTTCGCACGCAGCTTGGACAGCACCGCGGCATCGGCCTTCGCCCATTCCCCGGCAAGAGCGTCGTCGACCGGTTCGCCGGCGAGCTGCGCGGCGGCCTTGCGTGCGGCGACGCCGAGCGCCCATTGCAGACCCGCGCGAGTGGCATCGTCGGGCTCGTTGGCGGCGGCGAATTCCAGTGCGGCCTTGAACTTTTCCCACACGCGCGGGACAGCGCCCCAGATCGTGGGCCTGGTGTCCAGCAGCGCGGCGAGCAATTCGTTGCGATCCGGTACGACGGTGATCTGGGTGCCGAACACCTCCTGCAGGTACAGGGCGGTGAATCGGTCGGCCATGTGTGCGGTCGGCAGGTAGGAGGTTTGTCGGTCGCCGAATTCGACGGGGAGCACCGAGGCGAAGGCGTGCGCGTCGAACAGCAGGTTGGCGTGGGTGAGCTCGACGCCCTTCGGGTTCCCGGTGGTGCCGGAGGTGTAGCAGAGGGTCACCACATCGTCCGGCCGCACCGCGCGCCAGCTCGCCTCGAAGTCGAAATCGCTGCGCCCCAACGCCTTCAGTTCCGCCACGCTGAGCGTCCCTGGCGGGTTGCCGTCCAGGCTGACGATGGTCTCGATCGGCACCCCGCATGCCCGGATCCGGTCCACATACTGCGCCTCGCAGATCACCACCCGGTTGCCCGCGTTGCCGAACACATAGTTCAACTGCTCCGGAACCAGCGTGTTGTACACCGAAAACGAAGTAGCCCCGGTGTGCTGTGCACCCACTTCGAGCGGATAGAACTCCACCCGATTGGCCATCATCAACGCGACCGTGTCGCCGCGCCCGACCCCGAGCGCACTCAACCCCGCCGCGATTTCCCGCACCTGTGCGGCATAGTCCCGCCAGGTCAAACTGTGCTCGCCGCCGACCGACCGAACCGCAACCGCGTCGGGATCAATGGCCGCAACTCGCTGGAATGCGGCACAGGACGTCTTCGGTTCGGTCATGACACAACCCCGTTCACTACATCTATCTCTCTGAGACGGTAAGTGCCCCGAAACCCCCACGGGAACGTTTCGTCCCATTTCCCCCGTCCGCCGACCGTGAGTGGCACACCGTGGGAGAGGTTCTTCTCGCGCCACTGGTGTGGTCGATGGCGTCCTGGACGGGCTTTCACGTGCCGAATCAGAAGGGGGTGCAGACGGCGTGGTCGGTTGATTGACGTGGCCGGTCACGTTGGCGCGCAGTGCGGCTGCGCGTCGGTGTGCGGCGTCTTGTGCCGCACGGGTTTCGGATGGGTCAGGGCACCGGGGGTGACCAGACGTACGGCGTGGTGGTGGTGACGGCGTGGAAGCCGAGACGGCGGAGGATGGGGGCGCTGTCGGCGGAGGCGTCTACCTGGAGGTAACGGATGCCGCGGGCGATGGCGCGTTCGACGCGGGCCGAGACCAGGGCTCGGTAGATGCCCTTGCCGCGCCAGGCGGGAAGGGTGGAGCCGCCCCAGAGACCGGCGAACTCCGTGCCCGCGCGGACGACCATCCAGGCCGCGGAGATCACCTCGCCAGCGGCTTCGGCGACGTAGATGATGGTGTCGTCGGGTGCGGCGGCGACGCGTCCGGTGAGGTCGTCGGCCAGCCAGCCCATGTCGGTGCCCCAGACGCTGGACTCCATGGCGGCAATGCGTCGCAGATCGGGCGGTTGGGCGACCTCACGAATGACAACGCCGTCCGGCAGCGCCGCTTCGGCGGACAACTCGGCCGTCGTGGCGATGAGGATCGTCTCCTCTTCCTCGGGGACGAAGCCCGCGGCCCGCAGGCGGTCAGGGAGATCGTTCGGCCGGTCGTGACCGCGGGTCGTCCACTCCACCGCCTCGCCACGGGCAGCGAAGTAGTCGCGCTGCCGGACGATCAGCCGATTCAGTTCCGCGCCACGAACTCCCACGTCGGGCGGTGCGCTGAGGAAGCCGCGGAATTTCCCGACAACGCGGACGAGCGGCCCGTCCTGCTCCCAACGGACGCCCGCGGGAAGGTTCGGCGGCGCCCCGCGCATCTGCTCGTCGTAGGCCGCGCGCAAGCTGGTGATATCAACCACGAGATAGACACTACGAGCCCGGGACAACTGGTTTCACGCTTCGGCACTCGCGATCCATGTTAGACACCTACCCCGTAGGGGTATATGGTCGAGGGGAAGTTCTGACCGACGGCACGCGTGGGCTCGATCATCGAGCCGAGCTTTCGAAGGAGTGAGCTACGTGAACCACGACATGCAGGACCGCAACCCGCGCCACCGCACCGCCGTCCTCGACGTGCGCGGCGTCCGCTGGGCCAGCCAAGCCAATGTCGTCACGGCCGTACTCCGCCGCAGACCGGGCGTCCTCGACGTCGCCGCCAACCCCACCGCCCAAACCGCCACCGTCGCCTACGACCCCGCCATCACCTCGGTCGCCGAGCTCGCCGGTTGGGTCCGCGACTGCGGCTACCACTGCGCAGGCCGCTCGGTCCCGAACCACATCTGCGATCCGTTGGTCGAGCCCCGGACCGACGGACAGCGGCGGCCGGATCACACGGCGGCGGACGATAGCCCCACGCACCGCACCCGCGCCACTGAAACCGCTCCGCCCGCCGACGCCGCTCCGCCCGCCGACGCCGCTCCGCCCGCCGACGCCGCTCCGCCCGCCGACGCCGCTCCGCCCGCCGACGCCGCTCCGCCCGCCGACGCCGCTCCGCCCGCCGACGCCGCTGCGCCCGCCGACGCCGCTCCGCCCGCCGACGCCGCTGCGCCCGCCGACGCCGCTGCGCCCGCCGACGCCGCTGCGCCCGCCGACGCCGCTGCGCCCGCCGACGCCGCTGCGCCCGCCGACGCCGCTCCGCCCGCCGACGCCGCTGCGCCCGCCGACGCCGCCCCAATGGCCGGTGCCGCGCCGATGGCCGATGCCGGGCTGACCGCGGACACCTCGGCGACCGCACATACTGTGCACGACGACCCCACCGACACTGTGCCCGGCGACACTCGGACTGCGCGTGCCGATCGTGATCCGCATGCTGTGCGCGACAGTCACACCGGCGACGCCGTGCCTGACGACACGCGGGCTCCGCGCGCCGACCGCGCCGACCGCGCCGACCGCGCCGACCGCGCCGACCGCGCCGACCGCGCCGACCGCGATGCGCGTGCCGCACACGCCGCACACGATGCGCGTGCCGCACACGCCGCACACGATGCGCGCGCCGACCACGATGAGCCCGCCGGACACGACGCGCACATCGCGCACGCCACCCACGAGGCCGACGCCACCCACGATGCGCACATGGCACACGCCGGTCACGCCGGTATGTCGATGGCGGATATGGCTGCCGACATGCGAAACCGGTTCGTCGTGGCCGCCGTGTTCTCGGTATTGGTCATGTTGTGGTCGCCAATGGCCACCCACATGTTCGGCCTGCACCTGCCGGTCCCGTTCGGTCTGCGGCAGGACATTTGGGCGCTGGTGCTGAGTTTGCCGGTGATCTTCTATTCGTCGGCGATCTTCTTCACCGGTGCGGTGGCGGCGCTGCGGGCGCGCACGTTGGACATGATGGTGTTGGTCGCGGTCGGGATCGGTGCGGGCTGGCTGTACTCGCTGGCAATCACCCTGACCGGCGGTGGTGAGGTCTTCTATGAGGCCTCGACCATGCTGGCAACCTTTGTGCTGCTCGGGCATTGGTTCGAGATGCGGGCCCGCGGCGGTGCCAACGATGCCATCCGCGTGCTGCTGGATCTGGCGCCGCCCAAGGCAGAGGTGATCCGCGACGGCACGCCGGTCGAGGTGCCAACCGCCGAAGTGGTGGTCGGCGACACGCTCCTGGTGCGACCTGGCGCGAAGATCGCCGTCGACGGTGTCGTGGAGGAGGGTGACAGCGAGGTCGACGAGTCGATGGTGACCGGTGAGAGCATGCCGGTGCACAAGGAACCGGGGTCGACGGTCATCGGCGCGTCGCTGAACACCAACGGCACCTTGCGGGTCCGCGCCACCAAAGTCGGGGCGGACACCGCGCTGGCACAGATCGTGGAACTGGTTCAGCAGGCACAGAATTCGAAGGCGCCAGGCCAGAAGCTGGCTGACCGTGCCGCATTCTGGCTGGTGCTGGTCGCCCTGATCGGCGGCGCGTTGACGCTGACAGTGTGGCTACTGGTCGGTGCGTCCTTCGCCAAGGCGATGTTGTTCGCCATCACCGTCGTCGTGATCACCTGCCCCGACGCCCTCGGCCTCGCCACCCCCACAGCGATCATGGTCGGCACCGGCCTCGGCGCGAAACGCGGTGTGCTGTTCAAGAATGCGCTGGCACTGGAAGCCGCGGCACGCATCGACACCGTCGTGATGGACAAGACCGGCACCCTCACCAAAGGCGAACCGGAAGTCACCGACGTGGTGACCGCCGACGGATATTCACCGGACGAGGTGCTGCGTCTCGTCGCCGCCCTAGAACGCGAATCCGAACACCCACTCGCCGCCGCCATCGTCCGGCACGCCGCAACCCTCAGTGCCGAAGGAACTCTCGGCGTCGGTACCGCGTCGTCGGCCGATGAGTCCAGCAACACCACTCGCGAGATCGACGGCAAACGTGTGGAAGCCTCGGGTGACGGGTCGACCGCGGGCAGGTTCGAGAATGCTCCCGGTCACGCCACCACCGGCGCGGTTGACGGCAAGCGTGCGGAAGCCTTGGATGACGGATTGATCAGAGGCAGGTTCGAGAACGTTCCGGGTCGCGGAGCCGCTCGCGAGGTCGGCGGCGAGCGTTCGAAAGCCGTGGGTGCTGGAATGGCCGCAGGCAAGTCCGAAAACGTGTCCGATCGCGGTGCTCCCGACATCGACGGCAAGCCTTCAGAAACCCTGGGTGCCGGGCTGGCCGCAAGCAACTTCGAGAACATTCCCGGGCACGGCGCCATCGCCGAGGTTGGCGGCCATCGGGTGGTGGTCGGCAATCGACGACTGTTCGACCGCGAGCACATCGCTCTCGGATCCCTTGCCGCGCACCGCGATCGGCTCACCAGCTCCGGCCACACCGCCGTCCTCGCCGCGATCGACGGAACCGCCGCCGCAGTGATCGCCCTGGCCGACGCACCCCGCGACACCTCCGCAGCCGCGGTCGCCGAACTGCACGACCTCGGTGTGGAGGTAGTGATGTTGACCGGCGACAACCGCGCCACCGCCGAACGCATCGCCGCCGACCTCGGCATCGACACCGTCATCGCCGAAGTCCTCCCCGGCGACAAGGCCACGAAAGTCGCTGAGCTGCAACGCGATGGCCGCAAAGTCGCCATGGTCGGCGACGGCGTCAACGACGCTCCCGCGCTGGCCGGTGCCGACCTGGGCATCGCTATCGGTGCGGGCACCGACGTCGCTATCGAAACCGCCGACCTCGTCCTGATGCGCTCGGACCCCCTCGACGTCCCGACCGCCCTACGTATCGGCCGCGGCACCCTACGCAAAATGCACCAGAACCTCGCCTGGGCCGTCGGCTACAACACCATCGCCCTCCCCATCGCCGCGGGCGTCTTCGTCCCCGCCTTCGGCTTCACCTTGCGCCCCGAGATCGCCGCCATGTCGATGTCAGGCTCCAGCATCATCGTCGCCTTGAACGCGTTGTCCCTCAAACGCCTCCGCCTCCCCGGCCAAACCCCCGCCAAGCCCAACCCCCACAGCCCCACCCATTCCTGAACCGGCCAGCGCGGCAACTGCTGCAACCGATTTCGCGCTACGCGCACGGATCAACTAGCAGCTTCGTGCGCTGTCGGACATATCGTGCGCAGCTGGACGTGTTGTGTGCGGCAGGACGTGTTGTGTACGGCAGGACGTGTTATGCGCGGCAGGACGTGTCGTGCGCGCCCGGAGGGGTTGTGTGCGGCAGGACGTGTTGTGCGCGACCGGAGTGGTTGTGCGCGGCAGTCTGAATCTGGCGCGGCCAGCGGCGATATGCGTGGGCAGCCGTATCGTGCGCGGAGCAGACATCGTGCGTGGCCAGACGAGAAGGCCGGGGTGGGTGGAGCGCGCTCACTCGGCGATCGGTGCCTGCCGACGACTAATGTGAGCGCGGTGAGTGAGCCCGTAAAGCGTCCCCGCCAGCCGCGGATGCAGCTGGCGGTGCGTCGCGAGCAGGTGCTCGATGCCGCGCTGCGGCTGCTCACTCGGCACGGGTATGGGGCGATCACCATGGAGGCGATTTCCCGCGAGGCGCAACTTGCCAAACCTCGTGTCTACGCGGCATATCCGGGCGTGGAACCCCTGCTGCTCGCGGTGCTGGAGCGCGAGGGGCAGCGGGCGCTGGCAACACTGGCCGAGGCGATGCCCGTCTGCACCAGTGACGCCGACTTCGACGACACACTCGTCGCGGCGATGAAGAACCTGCTCACCGCGGTCAACGCGGAGCCCGACTCGTGGCGCCTACTACTGCTCCCCGCTGACGACGCACCGAGCCAGGTCCGCGAACGATCCACAGCCGCAATGCGATTCGCGCGAGCAAAACTGCGCACCCTGCTCGAATGGGGTCGCGACCGCCGACCCGGCCTGGCCGACATCGATCTGGAACTACTGGCCGACTCCCTACTGGCCGCCGGCGAACGCGCAGGCCGCCAGCTCCTCACCGACCCCGAACAGTTCAGCATCGCCCGCTACGAACGCTTCGCCCGCAGCCTCCTCGCCGCCCTCGCACCCCGCTGACCCCGCGCTACCGACCCGGTCAGCGCCATCGTCCTCTCGGTCGCATGGCCCGAACCCGCCGCCACGGCCTGTCCCGTGGTCGAACAGCGAGCCCGCCAGTGAAGCCGTGGTGAGCGCGCGGTTCACGCCATACTTCGATCTCACACGGGGTTCGCGCCCCACCGGGCAAATGTGCCCGCGCCCGGAGTGTCCTGTACATGTCTCAGACACTGACCTAGATTCGATGGATATGAAGACGATTGAGCTCAGCGCGCCGGACGGGCGGCTGGCGGCGATGCTGGCGCGGCCGTCGGGGGAGGGGCCGTGGCCGGGAGTGGTGGTGATTCACGATGGGGTGGGATTCAGTGCGGATGTGCGCCGGACAGTGCGGATGCTGGCCGATTACGGCTATCTGACGATCGCGCCGAATCTGTTCTCGCGCGGGCGTGTTCGGTGCATTCGCGCGATCTATCGGGCGCTGGTCTTCACCGGAGACGGACCGCCGGTGCGTGACGTTCTGGCCGCGCGTGATCGGCTCGTCGCCGAACCCGATTGCACCGGGCGCACCGCCGTCGTCGGTTTCTGCATGGGCGGCGGGTTCGCGTTGCTGGTCGCGCCGAAGGGTTTCGACGCGTCCGCGCCGTTCTATCCGACGCTCTACGGCGACTACCGCGCCCAACTCGAGGGCGCCTGCCCAGTGGTCGCCAGTTACGCGCAACGCGACCCGCTGTTAGTGGGTGCCCCACGCAAATTGGATCTGGCGTTGACCGAGCTCGGCGTCGACCACGACATCAAGGTCTACCCGAAGGTCACCCACGCCTTCGCCAACCTCACCCCCGCCGACCCGATCCTGCGCGTCACCGGCCTCGGCTACAACGAGGACGCGACCCGCGACGCCTGGCAACGCATCTTCAAGTTCTTCGACACCCACCTCACCCCACCCGAACAGCCCTGACTCGTCGCCCAGCCGTCAACGGCACATGATGGAGAGACCGCTACTCGCCGCAACCAGGTGCCACTGATCGTGAAACCCGGTCCTACTCGCCGCGCCACCGGGGGGCGCGCTTTTCGGCGAAAGCGCGGGGACCCTCGGCAGCGTCCTTGCTGACGAATACGGGGGCCGCTTCCTCGAGACTCATCTGCCAAATCGGCGTATCCCAATCGGAGCCGAAGTCGTTGACCCGGTGGATGATTCGCTTGGAAGCACGAACCGACAGCGGCGCGTTCGCGGCGATGGTTTCGGCCAGTTCGAGGGCGGTGGGCAGCACCTGATCCGCCGGTACCACCCGGTTGACGAGGCCCCAGTGGGCGGCGCTGGCGGCATCGATCGCGGTGCCGGTCAACGCCATCTCGAGCGCGATTTTGGGCGGGATCGCGCGGGGCAGTCGCAGCAACCCGCCTGCCGCAGCCAGCAATCCACGCTTGACCTCGGGCAGTCCGAGCGAGGCATCCGCACTCATCACCGCGAGATCGCTGGCCAGCACGATCTCGGTACCACCACCGAGCGCGTACCCGTTGACCGCCGCGATCAGCGGCTTGTCCACGAAATGCTGCACCAGCCCGGCGAATCCGTACTCCGGATGCTCCGGATCGTGAATCCCGTTGCCACGCGCCAGCTCCTTGAGGTCGGCACCGGCGCAGAAAGCGCGCCCGGCCCCGGTGATCACCGCGACGCGCAGCTCCGGATCGGCGGCAAGTTCATCTAGCGCGGCACCCACCGCACGGGACAACGCGGCGTTGACAGCGTTCATGGCCTCGGGGCGGTTCAGCGTGATGACGGCGATGTGCCCGTTGCGTTCCAGGGTGGCTGCGGCGGTCAAGATGGGCCTCCTTCAGACAAGATCAGTCGAACCTACCGGGACACCACCGACCCTGGGGAGCAGGTCTCAGTCAGCAGATACCGAACGACCACACCACGAGCTCGCGAATCCGTCCGGCAGTGACGACAGCACCGCGGCGCGCGGCACGCAATGACCTGCTCGTGCATAGCCCTCGTGCAAGACTTGGCCCGTGAGTGGGCCCAGCGAAGACATTCAGCACAACATCGACAAGAGTCGCGACAACACCGACAAGCGACCCGAGAACACCGACAAGCTGACCGGCAGCCACGCGGTGCCCGACCGCGGCGACGTGATCGGCGCCGGGATCATCTGGCTGGCGAAATGGGCACTGTGCATCGTCGCGATCGCAGCGGGCGCCTGGGTGCTGATGTACGTCTTCGCGAAGCTGTGGGTGGTCCTGTTGCCGGTGGCGCTGGCGATCGTCGTGGCCACCGTGTTGTGGCCGCCCACCGGGTGGCTCGTCCGGCACGGCTTGCGTCCCGCCCTCGCGGCGACGATCACGATGGTCGGATTCATCGGCGCGCTGGCCGGTGTCATCGCGCTGATCGTGCCGTCGGTGGTGGATCAGGCGCCTGACCTCGCCGATAAATCCACCGAGGGGGTCAATCGGGTACGCGACTGGCTGCAAGGTCCGCCGCTGCGCATCCGCGACGAGCAACTCGATTCCGCGGTCGACGCGATCGTGTCCCGGCTCCAATCGAGCGCCGCGCAGATCGCCGGTGGGGTGTTCAGCGGCGTGTCCACGGCGACGTCGGTGCTCGTCACCGTGTTCCTGGTGCTCGTACTGACCTTCTTCTTCGTCAAGGACGGGCCGCGCCTGCTGCCCTGGCTGCATGCCGTGCTGGGCAGCCGCAGCGGCCGTCATGTGGAAGAGGTGCTGAATCGGGTTTGGGGCACCCTCGGCGGTTTCATCCGGACCCAGGCGCTGGTCAGCTTGATCGACGCGGTCTTCATCGGGGCCGGGCTGGTAATCCTTGGTGTTCCGTTGGCGCTGGTGCTTGCCGTGATCACGTTTATCGGTGGCTTCGTTCCGATGGTCGGTGCGTTCGTGGCCGGTGCGCTTGCGGTGCTGGTCGCACTGGTCGGCAATGGGTTCACCACGGCGTTGATCGTGCTCGGCATCATCATCGCGGTGCAGCAGCTCGAAGGGAATGTGCTGCAACCGGTGTTGCAGAGTCGGAGCATGAAGTTGCACGCGGTGCTCGTGTTGCTCGCCGTCACCGCGGGAGCTTCGCTGTACGGAGTTGTCGGTGCGTTCCTTGCCGTTCCGGTCGCGGCGGTGGCGGCGGTGGTGATCCGGTACATCGGTGAGCAGATCGATGTGGTGACCGCCGCGCCGCCGGAGGCGGAGGAGGAGGTTCAGCCCGCGCCGCAATGATGGCGCGGCTGGTCAGCGATGCCCGGGTTCAGCGATGCCCGGGTTCAGCGATGCGCGGTCCAGCGGTCCAGCGGTCCAGCGGGTTGCCGCGTGACCGTTCGCTGCTTGCCGAGTCGTTCTGATCTGACTCAGTCCGCCTGGTGGGCAACCGAATCCGCTGTCAGTGCCGCGACTGCGTCGGCGAACATGGTGTTCTTGATCGCGCCCAGGGTGCCCGGATCCTTGGCACCGAGAGGAGCGAGCAGGCCGAGCGCAGCGTCGGTGACCGCGCCTTCGGCGGCGGTGGCGTCGACGATATCGACAGCGAGGGCGTCGGTTCCGCCGAACCGGCGACCGGTCGTCATCGAGGCGATGGCGGTTTTCGGGGTGAGCTTCGCTTGGATGAGCGCCGCCATGCCGGTGGTGAAGGGGATACGGATATCGACCTCCGGTAAGCAGAAATAGCCGCGGTCGGCGCGCATGACGCGGTAGTCGTGGGCGATCGCCAGCATGGCGCCCGCGCCGAACGCGTGGCCGGGTAGGGCGGCCGCGGTGGGCACGGGCAGGGTGAGCACGCGCGCCAACAGTGCCTGGACCTGGCCGACGTACCACTGGGCGCGGTCGCCGTTGGCGCCGAGCCAGTCCAGGTCGAGGCCGTTCGAGTAGAACTTTCCGCTCGCGGTCGTGACGAGGCCTTGCGCGCCTTCGGCGAGTGCGGCGTCGAGGTGGGTGTTCGCCTCGTCGAGAAAGGTGGGGGAGAAACGATTTTCGTCATCGCCGAGGTCGAGGACGGCGATCTTGTCGTGGTAGGTGACGGTAGGCATGAGGTTCCTTGTGTCGAGAGTGGATAGTGGTCAGCGAAGGGACGCTGTCACGGTGGCGGACCCACGGCTAGAACGGCGCGCACAGCGGCGCGCAGTTGTTCGCGGGCAACGGGATTGGCGATTCGATCGCGACGCAACAGGATCGCGGTGGGCAGGTCGACCAGGCACAGGGTGAGCACATCGACCGCGCCCCGGTCACCGCGATCCCAGAGATGCTGGGATAGCCGGATCATCAACTCCACCAACACCTTGTCCGTCGCCGCGAGCTCGCGAGCGATGGCGTCGGGCACCTCGCCGAGAAGTTCCTCGCGCTGGACCGTCAGCAATAGCCGCGAGGAGTCCGGGAATCGCTCGGCGAACACCGCGGGTGCCTCGGCGGCAGCGATTACGGCATCGATGGGGTCCTGCCGGGGTCCGTCCAATGCGGCGTCGATCAATGCCGACTGAAGTGCCAGGAATCGGTTAGCGGCCCGCAACCAGGTGCGACCGAGCAACTCAGCGCGGGAGCCGAAGGTGTGGTAGATCGCGCCATTGGAAACCCCGGTGGCGGCCGCGACGGCGCGCGTGGTGACCGCGGCCGGTCCCGAGTGCGCGGCCAGCGTCTCGGCGGCATCGAGCACGATGTCGGGATCGTGGGTACGGGGGCGGGGCATGACCGGGATGTGTACGGGCCGATGATGGAGCCGGTCGCAGGCTCTCGATCACTCACGCGCACTACGTATTTCGCCAGGTAACAGGTACTAGGGGTCGCTCGAACGGCATCGCGACCGCATGGCTATCCTCGTACGAGCCGACGAGACAATGGGGTACTGTTCGGTCCTCCCCACTCCTGCCCGAACGAACAGAACGGCACCCGGCATGTCACGTGTGGTCACCAAGGAGCAGTACTTCGACACCGCTCTGGAGGTGCTCGCGGAATTCGGCTTCAAGGGCCTCAACATCGGCGTGCTGTGCCGGCGGCTCGGTGTCACCAGCGGCTCGTTCTATCACCACTTCGGCAGCTGGCAGGGATTCGTCGACGCCCTACTCGAGCATTGGGAGAACCGGCAGGTGCTGATCCTGCGGACGCTGAAGTTCAACCAGGGCAACCCCGATGACGACATCCGCGCGATGTCCGACCTCGCCGTCGGCCTGCACCACGCCGCCGAAGCAGCCATCCGCGCCTGGGCCGCCAATGACGAATCGGTCAATCTGGCGCTCAAGCGGGTCGACGAATCCCGCAGGCGCACTGTGCACAAGGCAATCAAGGGAGTAGTCGGCGACGACGACACCTCCGCCGTGGTCACCTCGCTCGGCATGGCAATGCTCATCGGCTATCAGCAGATCGCCGCAAGCGGCGAAGACCTGTCCCTGGACAAGCTCCTCACCGAATACGCCCGCCTCATCTACTCACACGCCCGCCGCTGACCGCGCGGGCTGCCTGTTCGGAATGACGGGCAAGCCCTGGGCCGATCGATCAGCCCAATAACTCGTCCACGTAGCACCAGCGCCACGCCTCACCTGGCTCGACACTGCGCATCACCGGATGCCCGCTGCTGCCGTAGTGCTTGGTCGCGTGATTGCCGACCGACGAATCGCAGCACGCAATGTGCCCGCAGGACAAGCACATTCGCAAATGCACCCAGGTCAGCCCTTCGGCGAGGCATTCGGTGCACTCGTCGGGTTCGACGGGGTCCATGACCAGCGGCGCGGCCCGCAAATGCGCGCAGTTCTCGGCGGCGAGCGGAACGGCGAGCGGTTCGACGCGGTCCTCCTCGGCCTCGTCGTATCGATCGATCATCGACTCTTCCAGATCCAGTCTGGCCAGCACGTGCTGCAGGATCTCGTAGTCCACCGTGCCCGAATCCCGCACGCGCAGCACCGTTTCCCGTTCCGCGCGCAACATTTCCAGGCGCAGCCTGCGATACTCCGCGGTCGGTGTGGCCTGCTCGGACTCCGCGCGCCCCAACCGCTCCCACGCGGCATTGGCCTTCCACGCCACCCGATCGCGCAACTGCTGCACCACCCCTGGCGGTGTGTCGGGCGTGATCTGGGCTTCCAGCGCGCTCAGTCCCGCCGTAGTGGCTTGCTGGAGCAGGCTCGCCTTGCGCAACGCGTCCTCGGCCCGGCTCGGCCCACGCAGCCGCAGTAGCCGCACCAACCACGGCAGCGAAGTCCCTTGCAGCAGTAGGGTTCCCGCGACAACCACGAGCGCGAGCAGCTTCAGTACCGGCAGCTGCGGCGTGTCCTCCGGCAGCAGCAGCACCGCGGCCAGCGTCACCACGCCACGCATCCCCGCCCAGGACACCACCGCCGGATGCGTCAGCGGCACATCCGCGGCGGTCCGGCCGATCCTGCGGAACACCAACGCCCACGGGAAGATCCACAGCGGCCGCGCGACCATCGTCGCGAGCAGCACCGCGATCGCGGTGACCACCAGGGTGCCGTGGTCGAGTCCGCTGCTCCACGCGCCTTCGAGGATCCCGCGCACCTGCAACCCGATGAGCACGAACACCGAGCTCTCCAGAATGAACTGGATGGTGCGCCAATTCGTCCGTTCCGCGATCCGTGAGGCCGCACTCTGCCAGACCGGTGCGCCGTGCCCGAGGATCATCCCGCAGGTGACCACCGCGATCACCCCGGATGCGTGAATACCTTCGGCGGGCAGGTACGCGGCGAACGGCGCGAGGAACGACAGCGTCGTATCCAGCACCGGGTCGGTGATCCGACGGCGCAGCAGCGCAAGCAGATACGCGACGGCGATGCCGACCACCGCGCCGCCGCCCGCTGCCAGCAGAAAGTCTCCGCCCGCGCTCCACACCGACACCGCACCGGCCGACGCCGCGATCGCGGTCCGCAACGTCACCAGTGCTGTCGCGTCGTTGAACAGCGACTCGGCTTCGAGGATGGTGACGATCTGACGTGGCATCCCGATCCGCCGCGCCACCGCCGTCGCGGCCACCGCATCCGGCGGCGCCACCACCGCGCCGAGCGCCACCGCGACCGCGAACGGCACCGGAAGCAGCCACCACACCACAGCGGCCACGACGAAGGTGCTGAACAGCACCAAGCCCACCGACAGAAACGCGATGGTCGCCGCGTTCGCGCGGAAATCCACCAGCGAGGTCCGGATCGCCGCGGTGTACAGCAGCGGCGGCAGCAAGCCGAGCAGAATGATCTCCGGCTCGACGTGGACCTCCGGCACCAGTGGCAGATACGACGCCGCTACTCCGGCCAGGGTCAACACCAGTGGTTCGGAGATCCCGAACCGACGGGCCAGCGCCGCCAGCGCCGCCGCCGACGCAACAAGAACCACCAAGCCGATCGCGACATGCACCGTGGCATTCTCGCAGAGCGCATTCACGGCAACCCGACGCGCGGTAGATGACACGTCCGGTGTCGACGAATTTCCTGTGCCGACGGGGTTCGGGGTCCATGCTTGTCGGCGACAAGGAGGTAGGCATGGAGGAGTTTGCGTCCTGGCGGGCGAACGGCAGGCGGTACACCCATCGCGGCCATCAGATCTTCTATCGCGACGACGGTGGTGGGGCCGCCGGTACACTGCTCTGCATCCACGGATTCCCGACCGCGTCCTGGGACTGGCACGCCATGTGGCCCGGCCTGAGCGACCGGTTCGGCCGGGTGATCGCGCCGGACATGATCGGCTTCGGCTGGTCGGCCAAACCGCGCAACTACACCTATTCGATCGCCGACCAGGCCGACATCCACGAGGAACTGTTGCGGGAACACGGGATAGCCCGTTTCCACATCCTCGCCCACGACTACGGCGATACCGTCGCCCAGGAATTGCTGGCCCGCGATATCGAACGCCGTGCCGCGGGTGATGAGTCGCTGGCGATCGAATCGGTATGCCTGCTCAACGGCGGACTGTTCCCCGAGACCCACCGCGCCCGACCGGTTCAGCGCCTGCTCGCCAGTCCGCTCGGACCATTGGCCGCCATGCTCGCCAGCGAGCGCGCCTTCACCAGCAGCCTGTCCGGCGTCTTCGGCCCCGACACCAAGCCGAGCAGGGAAGAACTGGACCAGTTCTGGACCCTGTGGTGCAGCAAACACGGTAAACGCAACGGCCACAAGCTGATCCGCTACATGAGCGAACGCCGCAAACACCGCGAACGCTGGGTCGGCGCCCTGCGCGACACCAAGGTGCCGCTCCGCCTCATCGACGGCCTGCTCGACCCCGTCTCCGGCGCCCACATGGTCCGCCGCTACCGCGAACTGATCCCCACCCCCGACGTCGTCGAACTCCCCAAGGTAGGCCACTACCCCCAGGTCGAAGCCCCCGCCGACACCCTCGCAGCCTTCCTCGACTTCCACGCCACCCGAGTAGCATCCCACGCCACCTGACCCCGATCAGAGGGGACACCACGGAGGCCGCACCCACGAAACCCCTCAGCCACGTCCCGTTGATCACGCGAGCTGCGTGTTCGCTGTAGTCCACGTGATCCGGTGGGCATGGCGAGCTGGGTGTTCAGCCGATCCACTGGCAGGGGCCGCTGCCCCCATCGAACCCCGATGATGGTCAACGGGACATAGCGGAGGCCTTACTCGCGAAATGCCTCCACCATGTCCCGTTGATCATCGGCCGACCCGGCTTTGGTGCGCCCGTCGTCGGCCCCGCGCTTGCCGCGGTGATCAACGGGACGTCAGCGAGGCTGCACTCGTGAAATGCCTCAGCTGCGTCCCGTTGATCATGCGATTCGCGGGTTCGCTGGAGTCCCCGCGTAATCCGGTTGCCAGGCTGGCAGAGGGCGGTCGTTCAGCCCAGCCGATGCCAGGCAGCCAATCCGATCATGATCAGCGGGACATGACGGAGGTCTTACTCGGAAAATGCCTCGACCATGTCCCGGTGATCATGTGGTGATGCGGAATCCGCTGTGGGCGTACCAGCTTGGTCAACCTCGTGGCTCGGGACGTGGGGCGACCGCCCAGTCGTCGAGTTTGCCCGTCCACCGGACTCGCTCGCATGATCAACGGGACGTCACCGAGGCTTTACTCGTGAAATGCCTCGACCATGTCCCGGTGATCATGAGGCAGCCGGGTTTAGTGCCGAGGACGGCGGTTGGTCCCTGGGCGTCCCCTTGGACCCATGCCGGCGTCACGTTTATGGCACATCCCATAACATGACGGTATGGCAGCGACACGCCGAGCGCGTAGTGAGGGTTCTGTACGGCCGCGGTCGGGGGATGCGCGGCGGCGGATGATCGAGGGCGCGGTGGAGTCGTTGCGGGTTCATGGGGCCAGTGCTACGAGTGTGGATCGAGTGCTCAGCAGTACCGGTGCGCCGCGGGGGTCGGTGTATCACCATTTTCCCGGTGGGCGCACGGAGCTGATCAATGACGCGGTGGTCGCGGCGGGCGCTGTCATGTCCGAGTTCATCGAACGGTTGACCCGGGACAGCGATCCGGTGACCGCGCTCGACCAGTTCGCGGCGCTGTGGCGGCGCACCTTGGTCGACAGTGACTTTCGTGCCGGTTGTCCGGTGTTCGCGGTGGCGGTCGAAACCAATGACGACGCACCGGAATTCGCGCGTGCCGCCGCCGACATCTTCACCCGCTGGCAACGCGCCCTCGCCGACATGCTCGTCCGGGACGGCATCCCCGAACCCCGCGCCCGCCGCCTCGCGACCCTCACCGTCACGGCATTCGAGGGCGCCATCGCCCTGTGCCGAGCCCAGCGCGACCTCTCCCCGCTGGACGACATCGCCCACGAACTGCGCGACCTGATCCCGACGGTCAGCCGCCACGACTGACATTCCGCTCCGCCGGACCGCCGTTACGTCGCACTGCGATGGACATTGCGCCGGAGCCAGCTCGACTATCCGATCAGGCCCAGTGGGAGCATTCGTCGCCGACGAGTTCATCGGCCGTGTAGAGCCGCTGCGCACTAGGCGGCGACACAACGCTCCGGCGGCGGCCCGTCGCCCCACTGGCGCATATTCGGCGGCGTGGCGTCGTCGCATCAGTGTGTGCGCCTACTACTTGCCGTCCCGAGTAGGCGACAAGGCCTTGATCGCACCCTCTGCCAGAAGAGGCGCAGATCCGAGATCCGGTGCGGCTCCAGGCTGTCGATCGGCACCGCTCAGCCGCAGTGATGGGTGGTACCACTTGACACACCTATTATGGTGGACACCATAGTCAGGAACGGGTCCGGGCTCGAATGAATCGGGTTTGCGCCGAAGCAGACTCGTGGTCCGGCCGTTGACGTGCGCATCGAAGGAGCCCCCGATGTCTGCTGCCGACCTCCAGTTGGAGACCATCAAATTGGACCAAGACGGGCGGGTGCTGACGGCGCGGGTCGTCGCGCCACCGCTCAACTTCGCCACTCCCGAATTCGTTCGTGACCTGGACATACTGACCGCCGCCGTGGAAGCCGACGACACGGTGGGCGCGGTCGTGCTCACCGGCGGGCTGCCCGGCCGGTTCCTCACCCATGCCGACCCGAGCGCGCTCACCGGCATGATCGAGCTGCCGCATCCGTTCATCCCGGCCCGAGTGGCGGCACCGTTCCTACGGGTCGGTGACGTGGCGATGCGGTTGCCCGGCGCGGCGCGGCTGGCCGAACGTTTCGGCGGTGGGCTCGGCGCGGGCCTGGTGTGGGGGCATCGCTGGAAAAAGACGACCCTGCGGATGAATCGCTCGGGAGTGGTGTATCTGGCCGCGATCAACGGCCCCGCGCTCGGCGGCGGCCACGAGATCGCCCTGTCCTGCGACCTGCGCTATGCCGCCGACGCCGACCACGTCAAACTCGGTCAGATCGAGACACTGGCCAACTTGATCCCGGGCGGCGGCGGAACCCAGCGGCTGTCTCGACTTCTCGGCGCCGCCAAGGCGATTGAGGTCACCCTGGAGGGCGCACCGCTGTCAGCGCGGGAAGGTTACCGACTCGGCCTCGTCCATCGACTGGTCCCGGAGGCCCAACTCCTGGCCGAAACCCAAGCGACCGCGGCCAGATTGGCCACCCGCAACCCCATCGTCATCGCGGAAGCCAAGCGCGCCATCTACTTCGGCACCGACAAGTCGCTGTCCCGCGGCCTCGACCGCGAGCAAGCCGGATTCATCTCGGCGGGCACGACCGCCGCGGCGGGACGCACCACCACTGCCTTCTTCGAAGATCTCGAAAGGCTCGGAGATACCCCGTTTCTCGCCGATGTCAAACCGTGGCTCGACGGCACCCGCGTCGACCAGGTCAGCAAATGAGCGAGCGAATCACAGGTTCGGTGCCTGCGGGAATGCCGGAGTCGAGGCACATTGGAGATACAGCGCCAGAAGGCGTGTCGAAGTCGAGCGTTAGTGGGACGAAGTCATGAGCACTGCCCAGGAACAGTGGCACAAAACGGCGTGCATCCTCTGCGAGAACAACTGCGGCCTGCTGATCCAACTCGACGACCGCCGCTTCACCAAAATCCGTGGCGACAAGGAGCATGTCGCCTCCGCCGGTTACACCTGCAACAAGGCGCTGCGGCTGGACCACTATCAGAACGGCGGCGCTCGCCTGACCGCACCGCTGCGCCGCGAACCCGATGGTAGCTTTACCGAAATCGGCTGGGACACCGCCATTTCCGAGATAGCCGCGCGTCTCACAGAGGTCAAGAACCGCTACGGCGGCGACAAGATCTTCTACTACGGCGGCGGGGGGCAGGGCAATCACCTCGGCGGCGCTTACAGTGGCGCACTGCGGCGCGCCGTCGGCGCCCGCTACCGATCCAGCGCGCTGGCGCAGGAGAAGACCGGCGAAGGCTGGGTCGACGCGCATCTCACCGGAGGTCACACCACCGGCGATTTCGAACATGCCGAAGTGTCGGTGTTCCTCGGCAAGAACCCCTGGCAGTCGCATGGCGTCCCGCGCGCGCGAACGGTGCTGCAACAGATCGCCAAGGATCCTGCCCGCAGCATGATCGTGCTGGACCCGGTGCGCACCGAAACCGCCGACCTTGCCGACCTCCATCTGCAACTACGCCCGGGCACCGATGCCTGGTGCTTGTCCGCGATCCTCGCCGTCCTGGTCCAGGACGACCTCGTGGACCACAACTTTCTCACCGAGCACACCACCGGGTCCGAGGCTGTACTGCGCGAGTTCTCCGGTATCGACGTCGCCGCCCACGCCGAAATCTGCGGTGTTCCTGAACAACTCCTGCGCGCCGCTGCCTACCGCATCGGCATTGCCGACAGCGTCGCCACGTACGAAGACCTCGGCGTCCAGCAGAGCCCCAACAGCACCCTCATCTCGTATCTGAACAAACTGCTCTGGCTGCTCACCGGAAACTTCGCCAAACGCGGTGCCATGCATCCCCATTCGTGGATGGCTCCGCTGGCCGGGTACAGCGTCGACATCAAACGCACCCCCGTCACCGGCGCTCCGATCCTCGGCGGCATGGTGCCGTGCAACTCCATCACCGAGGAAATCCTCACCGACCATCCCGACCGCTTCCGCGCGATGATCATCGAATCATCGAATCCCGCACACTCCCTTGCTGATTCGGCTACGTTCCGCCGAGCTCTCGACGCCCTGGACCTGGTCGTCGTGCTCGACGTCGCGTTCACCGAGACCGCGCGGCACGCCGACTACGTGCTGCCCGCGGCCAGTCAATTCGAGAAGTGGGAAGCGACCTTCTTCAATCTCGAGTTCCCGCACAACACTTTTCATCTCCGCGCGCCGGTCCTCGACCCGCTGCCGGGCACTCTGCCCGAACCGGAAATCTACGCCAGGCTGCTGCGTGAGCTCGGCGTCGTCGGCGGCGGCAAGCTCGCCGTGCTGCGGACGGCCGCGAAACTCGGTCGCCGACCGTACAAATGGGCGTTTGCCGCACTGCTCGCGACCGACAAATCCCTGGCAGGTGTCGCGCCGTACGTGCTGTACGAAACACTGGGCCCGACCCTGCCCGACAACGCCCGCTCCGCCGCGGTCCTGTGGGCGCTCGCCCAGCGCATCGCCAAGATCTATCCCGCCGCCATGCGCCGCGCCGGGCATCGCGACGCCGAGGCCCTCTTCGATGCGATCCTCGCAGGCCGCTCCGGCGTCACCTTCACCGTCGACGACTACGCCGACGCGTGGGACTACCTACCCCACCCCGACAAGCGCATCCCCGTCGCGATACCGGAACTGCTACACGCCCTGCGTGACCTCGCGAACACTCCGGCCGTCCACACGAGCGCCGAGTTCCCGTTCGTCCTGGCCGCGGGGGAACGTCGCTCCTTCACCGCCAACACCATCTTCCGTGACGACACCTGGCGCCGCCGCGATTCCGACGGCGCTCTGCGTCTCAACCCTGACGACGCCGCTGACCTCGGCCTGACCACCGGCGACCGCGCTCGCATCACCACCCGCCGCGGCACCGCCATCTCGACCGTGGAAATCAACGACCGCATGCAACCAGGCCACGCCTCCCTCCCCAACGGACTCGGCCTCGACCTGCCCGACGGAGACGGCACCCAACGCACCGGCGTAGCCGCCAACGAACTCACCGACATCACCTGGCGCGACGCCATCGCGGGCACGCCGTGGCACAAACACGTTCCCGCGCGCATCGAGGCGCTACAGAATGGGTGACGACGGAAGTGGCACGGGCACCGAAGCAGTCGCGCTGATCGCGCATGGTGCGCCCGGAAGCCGTTGTGCGGCAACGTGATGCAATCGGCACTTCGAACGCGCGAACGCCCCGGCCGCGAACGTGTCTCCGTTGACACGGCCGCGGCCGGGGCGTTCGCATTCACCATTTCGTGAGCCCCTCATCGACTCACGAAAGGTGTTGGGCTAGGACGGGTTACGCAGGATGTCGATGCCGCGGCCGGCCAGCCAGGGGAGCGGGTCGATGGGCTCGCCGCTGGGCAGGTGGACCTCGTAGTGCAGGTGCGGGCCGGTGGAGAAGCCGCGGTTGCCGACGGTGGCGATGATGTCGCCCGCGCGGACCTGCTGGCCGACGGTGGCCAGGATGTCGTTCACGTGGCCGTAGATGCCGATGGTGCCGTCGTCCTGCTGCACCCGCACCCACATGCCGAAGCCGCTGGCCGGGCCGGCCTCGATCACGACGCCGTCGGTGACCGCGGCGATCGGTGTGCCGATCGCGTCGGCCAGGTCGAGGCCCGCGTGCAGCGAACCCCAGCGCATGCCGAAGGTCGAGGTCAGGATTCCGCCGATGGGGCGAACGGTCCTGGGTCGAGCGGCCTCCACCGCGATGCGGTGCTGCTCCCACACGACGTTGTCCGGCACGATCTGCGGCATCTGCGCTTCGCGCGGGGTGAACGCGGTGAACTTGGCCTGCGTGGCCACATCGGCGTTAGCGGAGGCGGGCTTTCCGGCGGCCAGGTGGCCGGTGGATTCGGTCGATTGCTGATCGGCGGCGGCGAGGACGCCGAGCGAGGCGCTGACGACCGCGGACACGGCCACCGCGCGGGTGGCGGCACGGTGGCGTCGGGTCCGGGTCGCGCCCCGACGAGAAGATAACGGAACGGTCACGGGCATGGGACGAACGTACGGGAGGTCCATGCGGGTTCGGCAATCGTGTGGCTACCGTCACAGCGCTACGAAAGCCCAGTTGGCATGTCACAAGTAGGTAACGGCACGGCGCGCCTCGCGTGTTCACCTGGGAAAATTCCGTATTGCGCCGAGTTGACCAATTGGTCGCTCGTTGATCACACTATTTGAGTGGCGACTAATGGAGTTCGCGCCCTCATGGCGCTGTCCGACCCGACCCGCCGCGCCATCTTCGAGGCCCTTCCGCAGGCCCCGCGCGCGGTCGGCGAACTCGCGGAGATCACCGGCGTGACCAGCTCCGCCGTCTCCCAGCACCTACGGGTTCTCCGGGAGGCCCGCCTGGTGATGATGCGCCCGCAAGGCAACCGCCGCCTGTACTCCCTCGACCCCCGCGGCCTCGGCGACGCCCGCGACTACCTCGACCAGTTCTGGCCGAGCGCGCTGGCCGCGTACTCGGCCGCGCTGCAAACCGCCCGTGCTGAGGGGACGCCCTGATCGCACGATGATCTCAGCCGGATTCGCTCGGCTCCGTCCCTGCGGGCGTGCGCCTTTTCGCCGCCGTCAACCCACGCGGCGATAAGTCGCCCGCCGCGGTTGCACACCGTTGCCCGGCGCACCGCCCTTGTTGAGCTGCTTGTCCACGGCATTGATCACTTCGGTGACACCGATCCGCAGCAGCCCGGCATCGGGGGTATCGGCGTACGGGTCGCCGAGCTGCCCGGCCCACAGCACGGCGTGCCGGTTCAGCAGATGCGGGGGCGGCCCACCCCAGCGGGGCGGTGTGGGCCCGAAGAGCAGCACGGTGCGCGTGCCGAATGCGGTGGCCAGGTGCGCGACCCCGGTATCGCCGCAGATCACCAGACCGGCCTCGGCGACGGTGGCGGCCAGTTCGATCAGATTTTGTTCCCCGGCCAGCACCTGTCCGGTCGGTAGACCCGCCCGCGCGGCGATGTTCAGCGCGATGTCCCGCTCGTGCGCATCCCCGGTGAGCACCACCTCACGGCCGAGCACCAGCAGATGCCGGACAACGGCCGCGAACCGATCCGGCGGCCACCGCCGCGCCGGTGCGCCCGCGCCGACGTGTACGACGACGCATCCCCGGTGGCTCGTAGTCGACACCGGCGGCACCAGACCGAGATTGCGCCGGTCCGCGACGATGCCGTCGGATTCGAGCAGGTGGCACCAGCGGTCCACGTCGTGCATGTCGGTCTGCCACTCCGGGCCGGACAGTTCGGGGAACGCCGGGTTGCGGTAGCTGAGGATGCGTCCCGCGTCGGTCTTCTCCAGCTCCACAATGCTTTCGGTGCTCGGGCCGTGCAGGTTGATGGCGAGTTGGGGTGGCGGTGCGTCCCAGCGGAGTCCGCCGAGCTCGGCGGTCGGCATGATCGCGTCGACCGAGGCGGTCAGGTCGACGATCGGTTTGAGGCGGTGCGGCGCGGCCAGCACGATCCGGTCGTGTGGCTTGGCCCGGCGCAGCGCACGTAAAGCCGGGACCGCGGTGAGTAGATCACCGAGCCCACGTGCCTGCAGCACGAGTACAACCGCCACCCTCTTCTCCTAGCCACCCGAGACTCACGAAACCCGACCCACCCGCTCCACCCCATAGGCGTACACGACGAGAGTCACTTAGGGATGACTACCCGACCCCCACCGGCGATAAACCCCACTCAGGCGTTAGTGATCGCACCTTTTCCGCAGGAGCACTAACCTCGTGTGCATGACCTCCCGGCTCAACCCGTACCTCAGTTTCGGCGACACGGCCCGCGCAGCCTTGGAGTTCTACCGCGACGTGTTCGGCGGCACCCTGACCATCAGCACCTTCGGCGAATTCAGCGACCAGGACGCGCCCGGCGCCGACCTGGTCATGCACGGCATCCTGGAGACCCCCAGCGGCTTCACCCTGATGGCCGCGGACACCCCACCCGGCATGGAATACAAACCGGGAAGCAGCATTTCGATCAGTCTCAGCGGGGAGGACGCCGCGGAGTTGCGGAGTTACTGGGACCGGTTGTCGGCCGCGGGCACCGTCTCGGTGCCGTTGGAGAAGCAGATGTGGGGCGACGAGTTCGGCATGTGCCAGGACCGGTTCGGCATCTCCTGGATGGTCAATATCGCCGCCCCGGCGACCGCGGGCTCGGGTGTGTCGGCCGCGGACCCGTCTGCCTGACCGGCACGGCACGGGCCACGGAACTAGCGGGTCGCGCGAGCAAATTCCCAGGAAACCCCCCGTGTAGGGCATAGCATTCCAGCTATGACGACAAACAGCGTGCTCGAGGGTCCTCTGCAGTCGCTTGCCCGCAGTGCGTGGCAAACCGTTCTGGTCACCGGCCTGTTGTCGGTGGTACTCGGTGTGATCATTCTGATCTGGCCGGGGCCGACGTTGCTGGCCGCGGGTGTCCTGTTCGGTATCTATCTGGTGGTCAGCGGATTCCTCCAGCTGATGGCGGCCTTCGGCTTTCCGAGTAGCACCGGGGTCCGGGTGCTGGCTTTCATCAGCGGCGTGCTGTCCATCGCCATCGGCATCTTCTGCTTCCGCGACGAGCTGACTTCGATTCTGCTGCTGGCGATTTGGATCGGCATCGGCTGGCTGTTCCGGGGTGTTTCGGTGGTGGTGATGTCGCTGTCCGAGCCGACGATGCCCGGCCGCGGCTGGAACATCTTCTTCGGCGTGATCACGGTGATCGCGGGCGTGGTGTTGATCGCCTGGCCGTTGGAGTCGGTGGCCACGCTGGCCGTGGTTGTCGGGGTGTGGTTGATCGTGCTCGGCATTATGGAGGTCATCGTGGCGTTCGGAGTTCGCAAGGACGTCCGGGCGATGCACGACACCGTCGTCTGACGGATTCGCTTCGGTCTGCGGCCGCCGCGTCGATTCGGCGCGGCGGCCGCCATGTGTTGCCGGCTCGACCGATCAGCGGATGCCGACACACGGTGTCGGCACCGGATCCGCCGTCAGGATTCGAACAGCGACTCTCCGACATAGCCACCCGGTGACGGCACACCCGGTGGGATGACGAACACCGCCGAACCCACCGGCGTCGTCCACACATTGAGCGCGTCGAAGTCCGCGAGCCGTTGCTGGACCGGCAAGAACTGGGTGTCCACGTCGCGCTGATAGGCGGCGAAGAGCAGACCCGAATTCGAGATCGCGCCCGGTGTCGGGGCATCGTCGTAGTTGTAGCCGCGGCGCAGGAACCGCTCACCGTCATGCGTGTGGTGCGCGCGAGCGATGTGCGAGGACGGCGGGATGATCGGGATGCCGTTCGCGTCGACCGCCGCGAAATCCGGCTCGTCGAACTCCGCGGCGCCGGTCAGCGGCGCACCGTTGGCGATGGTGCGGCCGACGGTGAGTTCCCTTCCCGCCTGGTCGATTTCGTCCCAGGTGTCCAGCGTCATCGCGATCCGGCGCAGCACGAACGAGGTGCCGCCGGCGAGCCACGGCTGGGCCGCGCCGTCATCCCACACCAGCCGATCGAAATCGGCGGTGCCCGGTGCGATGTTCACCGTGCCGTCCACCTGACCCATCAGATTGCGTGGCGTCCGACCAGGCGCGGCATCGCGGAATCCGCGCTGCACCCAGCGCACGGTGACCAGCGACGACACGTTCCGGCACAGCACCCGCACCGCATGCGACACCGTGGTCGCCTCGTCGGCGCAGACCTGCACGAGTAGGTCGCCGTCGCTCCAGGCCGATTCGAGCCGGTCGATAGCGAACGGCGGCAGCGGGCGAAGCCAGGGCGGGCGCTTGTGCCCGAGGTTCGCGGCGGTGAACACGGCCGGGCCGAGGCCGATGGTCACAGTGAGCCGGGCTGGTCGTTGTGCCAGTTCCGGTTCCGTGTCGGCCAGGGCGGGGCGGCCCTGGGTGAGCCGGGCGGCGTCGCCGGTCCAGATCTTCAGGATGCCGACGATGTCGTCCCTGGTGACGCCCGGTCTCAGATCGAACGCGACGAACGCCGCCTGTGCTTGCGGAACCGTGGCTATCCCGGCCTGGTGCGGACCGTAGAACGGTTCGGTGGTCGGAGCCTGTGGTGTTTCGTCGCGGCCGGTCAGCGCGACCGCACCCCACCCGATGCCCGCGGCGCCCGCCGCGGCGGCACCGCCACCGAGCAAGCGTCGTCGGTTGAGGCGTCCCGGGCGGGAGCTGGTCTGCTCAGCCACCGTGCGCCGGTGCCTGCGCACCGCTCGCGTGATCGGGTGCGTAGTTCTCCTGGTTGCCGGAGAAGTCACGCACCTGCGCGGTGAACTCTTTGCTCGACCCGTCATCGAAGATCAGCGTGACGGGTGTTTCGGTGCCGGTGCGCAACGGACCGTTGAGGCCCATGAACATGATGTGATCGCCACCGGGGCGCAGATCGATCTTCCCGTGCGCCGGAATCACGAAACCGCCCGCCTTGGGACGCATCGTCTTGGTCCCGCTCGCATCCGAGACGACCTCGTGCAACTCGACCCGACTGGACACCGGGCTCGACGCCGACACCACCGTCAGCGCTTTGTCGCCCGCGTTGCTCAGCTCACCGAACGCCGCGGACATCCCGCCGTCCGCCGCCTTCACCCACTGGTCTTGGATGGTTACGGAATCGGCGGCGCGGGTGTCGGTCTTGTCATTGGACGAACAGGCGACGAGCAGTAGCGGGATGGCCAGAGCTGCGGCGGCGCCGCGCAATACACGGGCTGATGGGCGAGAGCTGGGTGTTGCCTTGCTGGTTGGGGTGCGCATGGAAATCTCCGATCGTGTGGGGTTGGTGGTGAGCCGCGAGCCGAGGACCGAAACCGGCGGTTCGCGCGAGCTTGTGAACCTGTCAGCGCACAACACGCAATGTGTTGCGGGGCCGACCTTTACGGACGAACCGAGTGGCAGACGGTGGTCCGTGCTGGCGTGCTGGCGTGCTGGCGTGCTGGCGTGCTGGCGTGCTGGCGTGCTGGCGTGCTGGCGTGCTGGCGTGCTGGCGTGCTGGCGTGCTGGTTCGATCCGTGGACGGCAATAGCGCTGTCTCGTCGGCTCGGCCAATAGGTCGTGCATGTGGCGCGAGAACCTGTAGCTCACTCGGTCAGCACTGACGCACTGAGCCCATTGAGAGCTGAGCCCTGGCGGCTCTGCGCAATACGTGTGACAAATGGCGTCGGCCGCGCCGAACCGGTGATGCGGCTCGATGAGCAGACTGGTCGCACTGATCGTGCGGAACAGTGCCGAGTGTTCGCTTACAGGTGTAACGCGCCCGCACAGCAGAAGCGTTGTGCAGCAGCGTGATTGGTCCACTACTCGCGGCAGCGAAGCAGGTTCAGCGAAGCGCCGGTGGCCCGCGCAGTCCGAATCCGGAGCTGAACAGCAGTCGGCGCGGCGCACTCAGCGGGCCGACAAGTACGGCGTAAGCGACGGTGGCGGGCGCGGCGGGACGGGAGCTGAGCACCCGCACAGTGCCGTTCGCCGCGGACACCGCTCGCGCGACCGCGATTTCGGCGCCTCGGATGAGCAGCGCTCCCACCGGAATGGCAGCGAGGTGCGCGACAACCATGACCGCGGTCATGCCACTGCCGTGCTGGTGACCGGACGACATCGTCAGCGCCACGTGGCCGACCGCCTGCCCGATCGCAAGCAGCACCATCACTTCGGCAACCCCATGCCGGGACCGCCGGACCGCGACCGCCACACCGACAACCGCGCAGGCGGCTATCAGCAGGGCGACCGAAGACTGACCAGGGGAGACAACCCCACCCCCGAGCGCATGCGCCGCAATGCTCACCGCCCCCGACGAGGATCCGACGAACGCCCCGCGCAGTCGCGCCGCTGCCTCCGCCGATGTCCGCACCGACCCATACTACTTCCGGTCGTAGTGCCGAAATGCACCGGTTTGACCGACGGCCTACGTCACGCCGCCCGCACCGGCACGCCGTCCGGATTCGGGGTTAGCAAGGATTGCTGTGGCCCGCGGCGCGGCCTCGGCCGCCAGCGCCGCCCTCGCCCACAGCCACGACTGGATCCGCAGCGCCGCCCCGCTCAACCGAAGTCGACGCCATCCCGCTCGCATTGCGCGCTTCATGATCAACGGGACATGGTGGAGGCGCTACTCGCAAAATGCCTCCACCATGTCCCGTTGATCATGGCCGAGTCGGCTCGTGGCCGGGTTGCCCAGCTGCTGGGACAGCGCGTCAGCCGTGTCGGTCGATATCTGCGCGATGCACTCTCCGGACCTGCGCGACGCACTCTCCGTCACCGACCTGGGGGCCGAACCCCCCGTAAACCTCCGCTCACGCCACCACAGGCAACAGACCGGGGCGTTTAGGTTCGAGGTCGGTGCCCGAGGACGTTCCACGCAGGCGCCGACCGATCCAGGGCGCCAGGTAACGGGTGGCCCATCGGAACTCTGTCGCAAGCGTCCCCGCGAAGGATCGGTCGACTGGCGGCAACGGTTCCCGCCAGGTGTCGTCGGATCCAGGAACGGCGAGCGCGGCGGCGAGGGCGCGGGCGACGATGTCGTGACCGATCGGACTCAGGTGCAGCCGATCCTCGTCCCACGCCGCAGGGTGGGTCGCGGCGGCGACGGGTTCGAAGTCGACGAGGGTGACGCCGTGCTGTGCGGCCAGCTCACGCAGGTCGCGTTCAGCGTGCGCACACGCGCGGACAGCGGGCGGGCGAACGGCGCGACGGCGCCGATGTCGGAGACGGTAAAGGTCACCACATCAGCGCCGCTCGCGGTGAGGCTGGCGAACATCGCCTCGACGTCGGCGAGCAGCGCGGCCCGGTCGAAGCGCGGCCGGATGATGTCATTCATACCCGCCGACACGGAGACCAGATCGAATTCCATGGCGAGTGCGGGTCCGAGCTGTTCGGCCCGCTCCTGGGCGGCGCGCCGCCCGCAGACGGCGAGATCGGCGTACTCCAGACCCGGATCGGCGGTGCCGAGCAGCGCGGCGAACCGATCGGCCCAGCCGCGGTATCCGCCGTTCCCGTCGGGATCGCCGATGCCTTCGGTCTGACTGTCACCGAGGGCGACGCATCGGCGAACGAGAGTGGGCTGCACGTCGAGCTCCTGCGTCGGGCGGAAACGCTAGGGGCGCGCCGCTTTCCGCTTCATCGTCGCACGCCTTCAGAGCGGCCGGAATCCCGACCCGACGCCACCCGCATGATCGATGTCTTCGAGCACCATGCCGATCTGGGTCGCCACGGCCGGATCGTGCAACGGCGCCACCGCGGGCTGGCACACCATGTCGAACACGGTGACGCCGACCACCTGCACGCCGATGTGCCCGACATTCATGCCGACCAGCCGGTCACCGATGGTGACCGGTCCACCGGAATCACCCGGCTGGGAACAGGACTGGTTCTGGAACCACCACCGATGCGTATCCCATACGACCCCGCAGTTGTATCCGGAGGTGCGCCCGTTCTTGCACACCACATCGCCCTGCTGCGGCGGCGTTCCGATACCGCTGATCACGGTGGCGGCTACCTGGCGGATCGGGATGACCTTGGCTCGATCGAATTCGAGTACCGCGTAATCGTCGTGATGGTCCACCGCGGCGACAGTGCCGACGGTTCCCGCGTTCGGCATCCGCTCGGCCCGCACGGACATCCCGATTTCCGCGCAGTGTCCCGCGGTCAATCCGACCAGCCGGTCCCGGCGGTCGTACCCGATCGTGGTCAGCGTGCACACCCCGCGTCCGAGCAGAATCCCCGAACCACCGCCGAGCGTCGCCATCGGCGTGGCGGCCGCGAGTCCCGGCGCACCGACGGCGGTGAACGTCATCGCGGCTACACCGACAGCTATTCGAATCCCGAACCGTCCCAGCCCAACCATGTCGCACCCTTCATCCGGGGATGTATCAGGTCACGAGCATCCAAGCGGTGGGTCCGATCCTTCCAGACCGGCCGGTCTTTACGTTGACTGATAACCGTTCCGTGACCAGATCTTGGGCCAACCGCAACTCGGACCCGGCAGGCCGACCCTTCAGAGGAAGTCGTCGAGATGGGCGAGCAGGGCCTCGGGCCGCTCCTCGGCGATGAAATGGCCACAGTCGGGGATGGCCCCGCCGCGCACGTCCTCGGCATAGCCGCGCCAAACATCCAGTGCCGGAATCTCTTCGAGGAAGCTGGCGGCGCCCCAAAGCACGAGCACCGGCATGCTCAGGAGGTGGCCTGCGTCCGCGTTGTCGTGTTCGGTGTCGAGGTCGGCGGCGCGATAGTCGTCGAAACCGGCCCGCAGCGCACCGGGCGTGCTGAAGGCGCGGATGTATTCATCGATGGCTTCGCCGGGCAAACCGTGCCGATTGACGGTCCAGGTCTCGAAGAAGTAGCGCAGATAACCGGAAATATCATGGCCGACAAGGCGTTCCGGAAGATCCGGTTGCAGGTGGAACAGCCAGTGAAAGTAGCGACGACCGAGCGCGGCGTCCATCCGCCGCCAGGTCTCCCTGGTGGGAATGATGTCGAGCACGGCGAGCTTGCTGACCTGATCCGGGCGATCCAGCGCCCACCGGTGGGCCACCCGCGCGCCGCGATCGTGCCCGACCACCGCGGCCGCGGTGAAGCCCAGCGATTCGATCAGCGCGGCCACGTCGGCGGCCATGCTGCGTTTGTCGTAGCCGGTCGTCGGTTTGTCGGTGTACCCGTAACCGCGCAGGTCGGGGGCGATGACGGTGTGTCGTTCGGCCAACGCGGGCAGGACTCGCCGCCAGCAGTAACCGGTCTGCGGCCAGCCGTGCAGCAACACCACGGCTGAACCCGACCCCGCGCGCCGGTAGTGCATGTGGATGCCGTTGACGGTGGCGACGCCGCGGCTGATCTCGACCATAGGAGCATTCTCAATCGCGCCGGACTCTTGCGACAGTGGAATCGCGGCGTCGGTTCGCGCTGGACGCCTGCGACGGTGGGGTCGTGGCGTCGGTTCGCGCTGGACGCCTGCGACGGTGGGGTCGCGGCGTCGGTTCGTTGCGGGCTGCGGCGAATGCTGGTTCTGCGAGCAGATTTTGGGTGCAAGGGCAGTGACGCGCCCTCGGCCACAGTCGCAGCGCAGGCTCGGGGCGGTGACTCGGTAATCCGCTGATCCGTGATCGGCGCTGCGTTGGTGGGGGTAACCCGCTGAATCCTGATCGGCGCTATGTCGGCGCGGTGACTCGGTAATCCGCTGATCCGTGATCGCGCTGCGTCGGTGGGGTAAGTCGGTCACGCGCTGAATCCTGATCGGCGCTATGTCGGTGCGGGTAACTCGGTAATCCGCTGAACCTTGATCGGCGCTGCGTCGGTGCGGGTGGCTGGGTAATCCGCTGGACGTTGATCGGCTCCGCGTCGATGCGCAGACCGAATCGTGGTCACCGCGCTCGATATGTCGACCTGGTATTACGAAATAGCCGGGCTCACAACGCGATAGTCGCGCGGACGAGGTTGTGGTCGGAGAGGCCGCCCGCGTCCTCGACCACGACCTCGCGCACGGTGGCGTCGCGCACGACGATTTGATCGATGAAGTGCGACTTCGCCCCCGAGGTGCGCGGGCGCGTCGGCAGGGAGTCGGGCGGCAGGTCGGCAACGGTGAAACTCTCGCCGAGGCTCGCCGCGACGGTATCCCGGTCGATATTGAAATCGCCGAGCAGAATCGCCGGGTATTCCGGTGTGGCGGAAGCCAATTCGACAAGCCGGGCGAGCTGCTTGGTGCGCCGCCGGTCCCCGGTCAGGTGCGTGGCGATGACCACCGCTCCGCCCGTGGCGACCGCCAGCGCGCCCTTGCCCGGGTCGTCGGTGAAGGATTCGGCGGTGATCTCCCGGCTCGGTCCCTCGACGATGAGCACCAGGTGCTCGCTGGGATCGCGCAGCGCGCTGGCGTGCCGGCGTGCCGTCGGTACCCGCTGATACTGCATGGAGTGGACCGTCCGACCGGGTAATGCCGCACGGAGACTGATCAATTGGTCGCCGCTGACCTCCTGTAGCGCGATGACCCGCTCGGTCCGCGCGGCCACGCGGGCGGTGAGTGCGTCGATGCGGGCCGCCTCGTCCGGCCAGCGGCTGGAGACGTCCTCGTACCAGTTTTCGGCGTGGATGCGGTGCAGGACGTTCCACGTGGCAACGGTGATCACAGGTCGCGATGCTAGGGGACCGCGTCTGAACGCTCTCTGCCGGAGCGGTATCCGGCGGCCGGATGTCTGGCACATGTGGTCGGCGCCACTACTTCAGGCCGATCGGATCTATGCAAACATTGCGATCTATGCATATGATGGACGCATGAGCACAGCGGGACGAAAAGACGACCACGGCCATGGCGCCGCATTGCTGGGGGAGCGGTCAGAGCTGATCTTCGCGATCGCCTCCGGCGTGACCTACGCCGGAGGTATGACGGCGAAGTATCTGGTGTCCGCGCCGGAATGGGTGGCGCTCGCGCTGTTCGCGGCGACCTACTTCTTCGGTGGTTTCTTCACCATCCGCACGGCGCTTGCCACCGTGCGACGCGGCCGATTCGAGGTCGACTTCCTGATGCTGGTCGCGGCGGTCGGCGCGGCGATGGTCGGCAAGTGGGCCGAAGGGTCGGTGCTGCTGTTCCTGTTCAGCCTCGGGCACGCGTTGGAGGAGTACGCGATGGGTCGCGCGCAGCGGTCGATCGAGGCGCTCGCCGAACTCGCACCCGCCACCGCGCTCGTGCGTGGCTCCGACGGAGTGGTGCGCGAGGTGGCTGTGGATTCGCTCTCGATCGGTGATGTGGTTGTCGTGCTACCGAATTCGAGGCTCGCCGCCGACGGTGTGGTCGTCGATGGCGTGAGTAGCGTCGACGAGTCGTCGGTGACGGGCGAGAGCATTCCCGTGGAGAAGGCGCCGATCGCCGACGTCGCACTGGCGAGTAGTACCTCGGTACCGGAAACGCATCGGGTGTTCGCGGGCACGATGAACGGTTCCGGGGCGATGGATGTCCTGGTGACCAGCCGCGCCGCGGACAGCATGCTGGCGCGGGTGATCACGATGGTGCGTGACGCCGACACCCAGAAGTCGCCTACGCAGCGGTTCATCGATCGGTTCCAGCTGTTCTACGTGCCTGTGGTACTCGCCGGCGTGCTCGGCGTGCTGGCCTACGGCGTGTTCGCCGGTTCGGAATCGTTCGCCGACAGCTTCTATCGAGCGATGGTCGTGCTCGTGGCGGCCAGCCCGTGCGCGCTGGCGATCGCCACCCCGAGTGCGGTGTTGGCGGGCATCGCCCGTGCCGCGCAGGCCGGTGTGCTCGCCAAGGGAGGCGGGCCGCTGGAAACCCTCGGCCGGGTGCGGTCGATGGCGTTCGACAAGACCGGCACCCTCACCTGGGGTCAGCCGAAGGTCACCGACATCGTCCCGGCACACCCGGAATTGCGCGACGAACTGATCGCCACCCTGTTCGCGGTCGAGTCCTACAGTGACCATCCGCTGGCTGGTGCGATCACCCGCGACCTCGCCCCGCTGGTGCCCGCGGGCGCCGAACGCACTGCGACCGCCGTCAATTCGGTGACCGGTCGCGGCGTGACGGCCCTCATCGACGGCCGCGCCACCGAGGTAGGCAACCGCACCATGTTCTTCGAACTCGATCCCGAGGGGGTGCCGAGTGAGATCGTCCGAACCGTCGACGAACTGCACGACCGCGGCCGCACCACGATGATCGTCCGGCACGGCGGCGTGTACCTGGGCGTCGTCGGCGTGATGGATCTCCCGCGCGCCGAGGCCGCCCCCGTGGTCGAACGCCTGCGGGCACTGGGCATCGACGACATCGTCCTCATCTCCGGCGACCACCAGCGGGTAGCGGACGCCGTCGCCGCCGACATGGGACTGAACGCCGCCCACGGCGGACTGCTGCCCGAAGACAAAGTCACCATGATCGGCAAACTCGGCGGCCGCAACGGCACCGCCATGGTCGGCGACGGCGTCAACGACGCACCCGCGATGGTCAACTCCTCGGTCGGCATCGCGATGGGCGCGAGCGGTTCGGCCGTCGCACTGGAAACCGCCGACATCGCTCTCATGGTCGACGATATCGGCCGCCTACCCTTCGCCGTCGCACTGAGCAGGCAGACCGCCCGCATCATCCGCCAGAACCTGACCTTCTCCCTGCTGATCGTCGCCGCCCTGGTCCCCGCCACCCTCCTAGGCCTGCCGATCGGCCCCGCAGTCTTCATCCACGAAGGCTCCACCCTCCTCGTCGTAGCAAACGCCCTGCGCCTCCTGCGTTTCGGCCGCGGCGCCGAGCACGAGGGCATCGATCACGAACCGAGACCCGCCACGATCTAAACACCTCCCGCCACAAGCCCACCTCCCCGCAGCGCCACCCGTCGGCTTTGCGGGGAGAAGCATGCTCAGCCAATGTCCTCCGATTCCTCGGAACGTTCAGCATCCCGGCCGTCCGTGTGCAGTTGGGCACGGTAGTGCCGCACGTTGGCCGCGCGGGGAGAGGCATTAGAGCCGATCATTTCGATTCGTGAAACGTTCACCGTTCCGGTGACGACGGCGGAGCCAGCTGCCGCGCTGCACCCAATTCAGGATCAGCACGTTGGAAGGGGCCCGACGGCGGTGGCGAGCACTCTCCCTGCGTCGTCTCGTTCGGCCACCCGGTTTGGCCCCCTGGCGGGATAGGACGGCGACGAACCAGTGATCACTCCGTCAGACCGCTCGACACCGAACTGCTGCCGGTCCTATAACGGCCATGGCGCGACAGAACGCATGGCCCCCACCGGGACCCGCCGCCAACCAGCCCCCGGCCGTTGCGGTCATTGAGCGGGACATGGCTGTGCCGAAGTGCGAGTGGCGACTCCGTGGTGTCCCGTTGGCGACCCGGCCCTGGTGTTTGGGTCGCTGAGCGGGACATGGTTGCGTCGAAGTGCGAGTGGCGACTCCGTGGTGTCCCGTTGGCGACCCGGCCCGGGTTGTTGTGGTCATTGAGCGGGACATGGTTGCGCCGGCGTGCGAGTGGTGACTCCGTGGTGTCCCGTTGGCGATCCGGGCCTGGTTGTTGTGGTGGCTGAACGGGACATGGTTGCGCCAGCGTGCGAGTACCCGCACCGTTGTGTCCCGCTCGGCACCGGAGTACGGCTAGCCGAATCCGTCGAGGCCCGCGGAGTGGGTGCCATTCGGCCGCGGTCGGGGCGAGGTGCCGAGTCTGCCTCGGCCGCAGTGTCGGTGTCTTCGTCGCGATCGAGCGTCGCCTTCCGGCCGTTGTGGTCATTGAGCGGGACACAGCTGCGCCGACGTGCGAGTACCCGGACCGTTGTGTCCCGTTGGCGATCCGGCCCTGGCCGTTGTGGTCGCTGAGCGGGACATGGCCGTGCTGAAGTGCGAGTGGCGACTCCGTGGTGTCCCGTTGGCGACCCTGCCCTGGTTGTTGGCGTCGCTGAGCGGGACATGGCCGTGCCGAAGTGCGAGTACCTCTACTGTTGTGTCCCGTTCGGTGGGCTGGCTTGGGGCACTCTATTAGCCCAGCTCGGCACACTCCACTTATAGCGCGTCCGGCCCTTGTCGGATTATCTCCGGAGTAGGACATCCCAGCCCGAAACCGCGACTGAATACTCCGCAGTGTCCCGGTCAGGCGATCCGGCTCGGCCGGTCTGGCGTCGAGTGGGACATGGTTGGGCCGATGTGCGAGTACCCGCACCGTGGTGTCCCGTTGGCGACCGGCCCTGGCGGTTGTGGTCGCTGAACGGGACATGGCTGTGCCGAAGTGCGAGTGGCCACTCCGTGGTGTCCCGTTGGCGATCCGGCGCATGCCGTTGTGGTTGTTGAGTGGGACATGGTTGCGTCGAAGTGCGAGTGGCGACTCTGTGGTGTCCCGTTCGGGGGATGGCTGGGTCGGGTGGGACGTGGTTGCGGGAGACCTTGGTTACGGTGCGGTGGGGACCGTTGGGTGGAGGGCATCGTTGAGCTCTTGCGAGGAGGCTTTTGCGAGGAGGTATCGGCGGAGCGTGGGGGGTCGGGGCTGTATGGGAGCACAGCCGCTACGACGCTGCTGCCGACGCGGCGAGTTCTGGCGCCTGCCAAGGCAAGCAGAGGATCAACGGTGGACAAGCAGCGGACCGATGGTGGAGACGACAGCGGGGACATGGACAATGTCGTATCCGACAGCTTCATCCGGGGTGCGGATTGGCGACCATCTTCGTGGGACTGGGGCTGCCCGGGGCTGGCCGCCCACACGGAATCTCCACATTTGGTGCCGGAGCTCTCCACAGGGGGTGGCTAGGGTTCCGGGCATGGAGCAGAACGGAGCGGCTGGGGGACCGGCGGCGCGGCGGATTCTGGTGGTGGATGACGAAGTGACCATCGCGGAGTCTGTGGCGGCGCGGCTGCGGGCCGAGGGGTTCACGGTGGATGTGGCGCACGACGGGCCCGGGGCTGTGGCGGCGGCGTCGGCGATTGCGCCTGATCTGGTGGTGCTGGATGTGATGTTGCCGGGTTTCGACGGTCTCGAGGTGTGCAGGCGGATCCAAGCGGAGCGTCCGGTGCCGGTGCTGATGCTGACCGCGCGCACCGACGAAACCGACCAACTCGTCGGGCTCGGCGTCGGCGCGGACGACTACCTGACCAAACCGTTCTCCCTGCGCGTCCTCACCGCTCGCGTGCACGCACTACTGCGCCGCATGGACCGCGCCGCCGACCGCGACGGCGACACCATCGTCGTCGGCGACCTGCGCATCGATGTAGACCAACGCCGCGTCTGGCGCGCCGACGTCGAAGCCCAGCTCACCCCTCTCGAATTCGACCTACTCGCCCGGTTGGCCCGCCGCCCCCGCGTGGTCCTGGCCCGCGAACGCCTGCTCGAAGAGGTGTGGGACTGGGCCGACGCCGCAGGCACCCGCGCCGTCGACAGCCACGTGAAGGCATTGCGACGCAAGCTCGGTGCCGACTTGATCCGCACCGTGCACGGCGTTGGTTACGCACTGGAGGCACGATGATGCAGGGCGCGGAGCGCGGTGGCGCGAAGCGCGATGGCGTGCGGCGCGATGGCGTGCGGCGCGATGGCGTGCGGCGCGATGGCGTGCGGCGCGATGGCGTGCGGCGCGATGGCGTGCGGCGCGATGGCGTGCGGCGCGATGGCGTGCGGCGCGATGGCGTGCGGCGCGGTGGCGCGGAGGGCGATGGTGTGCGGCGCGGTGGCGTAGAACGGCACGGCGTCGACGGCGACGCCGTGGACAGCGACGGTGGGGAGCGTGGCGGGGCGCTGCACGAGGGAGTGCAATGCGACGGAATGGTCTCGGCGCGGACGTCGGATTCGTCAGCAGATCCGGCGGGCGCCCGGAGTGCTCCGAAAGAGCCGTCGCGCGCCCGCGTGGCGAGCCCGGTTCGTACCGGCGGCGCTTCCTGGGGTCATGCGCCCGTCGAACGGCTGCGCGAGTTGTCGGACAAGGTGGCCGAGGTGCTGCCACGGCCGTTGGATCCGGTCCGGTCGATCAAACTGAAGCTGGCCATCTTGATGTTGTGTGCGGGCGGGATCGCGTTCGGATTCTTCCGGGTCAAGATCGGCTGGTTGCCTCCGAAAACGACGGTCGCCGCGGTGGTCATCGCACTGGTGACCTCGCAGTTCCTCGCGCACGGCATCACCAGGCCGCTGCGTGAGATGACGGCGGCGGCCAAGCGGATGGCGCACGGTGACTACACCCGGCGGGTGCGCGCCAGTTCCCGGGACGAGGTCGGGCAGCTGGCCGAGGCATTCAATCAGATGGCCGCGGATCTGGCGGCCGCCGATCAACAACGCCGGGACCTCATCGCGAACGTCTCGCACGAACTGCGCACCCCGATCACGGCCCTGAACGCGGTGCTGGAGAACCTGGTGGACGGTGTCTCCGAACCGGACCCGAAGACATTGCGCACCGCACTCGCCCAGACCGAACGGCTGAGCCTGCTCGTCTCCGAACTGCTCGACTTATCCAGTATCGAGGCGGGCGCTTTCCCGCTCGACCGCGAAAGACTTGCGGTCACACCGCTGTTGGCCGAGGTCGTGGCCGAGTCCGAAGTCGCCGCCGCGGCACTCGGCCGCGGCGTCCGGTTCACGACCGACGTGCAACCGAGCACGGCAAGCGTATTCGCAGACCGTGCGCGATTGCATCAGGTGCTGCTCAACCTGCTCGACAACGCCGCACGACACGGCCCGGCCGGCGGCGAGGTCCACGTCAGGGC
The DNA here is from genome assembly GCF_042691675.1 of Nocardia brasiliensis. Taxonomy (GTDB): domain Bacteria; phylum Actinomycetota; class Actinomycetes; order Mycobacteriales; family Mycobacteriaceae; genus Nocardia; species Nocardia brasiliensis_D. Next base: position 4,512,163 of record NZ_CP170507.1, on the reverse strand, counting down.
ACGCAGGCACCCCGGCCAACTGGTGATCGAGGTAGCCGACGACGGCCCCGGCATCCCACCGGCCGAACGCGCCCGCGTCTTCGACCGCTTCACCCGCGGTGGCCGCACCGCCGGCGGCGGCACCGGTCTCGGCCTCGCCATCTCCCGCTGGATCGTCGACTTGCACGGCGGCACCATCGCCGTAGCCGACCCCGGTTCTCGCATCCGCGTGGTCCTACCCGACCACTGACCCACCACACCTACCAACCCGCACCACATCAGGTCGCGGGGCGATCCCGCACACCCTTAGGAGGGGCCATGCCCGAATCAACCGAAGTATCAACGCCTCCGGAACGTGTGCCACCGCCGCAGCCCCGCCCGACGCGCTCGGCCCCCGTACCGACGCCGAGATGGCGTCGCGTCGCCTGCCCGCCCGGCGTCCTGCCCGCTGCGGGTGTCGCCGGATTGGCCGGTGCGGCCTTGATCCCGTGGGACCGCCCTGGAATCGGTTGGGTGCTTGCGGGAGCTGTCGCCGTCGGCGCGGTGTACGTGGTAGACCGCAACGCTCGCAAATCCGCCCGCAGTGCGGCCGACGGGTCGGGCGCGGAAGGTGTTGGGGTCGACGGCAATTCATCGATTGGGTCTGCGCGTGCTGGTGCGCCGACCTCCTCCGCCAGGGGATCGAATCCCGCGGCAGAGGATCTGACTGCGCGGACGATGCGCGCTGAACCCGATTCGGGCTCGACTGAAGACCACGTCCAGAGCAGCGGGCCCGCTAGCCGGGCGAAATCAACCTCGATCGATCCGCGAGAAGTGGTCGAGCGGAAAGCCGTTGCGGCGGTGTCGAATCCCGGAGGGGAGGATTCGACCCGCGCCGCGCAGGCAGACCAGATCAATGACACCGACACCGATGCCGCAGCCGAGACGAACCGGCAGCCGAGCGGAACCGGACGCGCCGCTGACTCGGCAGCGGGTAGCCCGGGAGACGAGGGTGCTCCAAGACATACACGTGAATCTCCGCAGGGCGTCACAAAGTCGGATCCGAAAGTCGTTGATACTCCGGCGAAGTCCGAGGATGCTGACCCCGCATCGACGTCGGCCGCTGATCGGAGTCGAAGGTCTACTTCGCTCGCGGGATCCCCTCCCGCGGACGAGAGTCCCGCGCGGTCGACGGCCTGGCCCGTATTCGGCGAGAATTCCGCACGGATCTGGTGGGCCGGAATGTTTTTGGCGTTTCTGGCGGTAGGTACGTTTCGTGCGGCGGGCTGGTTGTTCGTGCTGTGCGTGCTGGCGGCGGGTGTCGCCGGGTCATTAGCCGTCGTGGGACGCCGGACGGCGAATGGCCTGCTTTACGACATGATCGCCTTGCCGATCGGGGCATTGACCAGTATCCCGTGGGTGTATGCGGGGGTCGAGCGGCTGCGCGGCGGCAAGTCGCGGCGAGAACGCGGTATCGCGCTGTCGGTGACCGTCACCATCGCATTGCTCGCGGTGTTCGTTCCGCTGCTCGGTGGCGCCGATGCGACCTTCGCGTATCTGCTCGAATCGGTGACACCGAAGGTCGACAGTGCGCTGGCGGTCCAGTGGATCGTGCTGTTCACCGTTGTCGGGCTCGGTGCGGCCGGTGCTCTGTACGTGCTCGCTGGTCCGCCTCTGCCAGCTGCGGAATCCGCTGGGAGCGAGCCGGTTCGAACGCTGCGCCGCCTCGAGTGGGCACTACCGGTCGGTGCGCTGACCGTGCTGTTCGCGGTGTTCGTCGGCGCGCAGTTCGTGGCGCTGTTCGGCGGCGACGACTATGTGCAGCGCACTGCGGGGCTCACCTACGCCGAGTACGCGCGTAGCGGGTTCTGGCAGCTGTCGGTGGTCACCGTCCTGACCCTGGCGGTGATCTTGGTGGTCCTGCGCTCGGCAGCCAAAGAGTCTGCGGCCGACCGTCTTTGGCTGCGCGCGCTGCTGTGTGCGGTGAGCGTACTGTCGCTGATCATTGTCGCCTCGGCCCTCGGCCGCATGTGGACCTACCAGCAGGCATATGGGTTCACTGTGCTGCGGCTGCTGGTGGAGGTCTGCGAACTGTGGCTCGGCCTGGTCTACCTGCTGGTGATCGCTGCTGTGCTGAGCCTGCGCCGAATGTGGTTGCCGCGCGCTATGGTCGGCACCGCCATGGCCACCCTGCTCGCACTGGCTATCTTGAATCCCGAGCTCTTCATCGCCGACCGGAACATCGACGGCTGGCAGCGGGGCAAGCCGTTCGACGCCGAATATCTGACCACCCTGTCGCCCGACATCCTCCCCGCCACCGACCGCCTCCCCGAACAGCTGCGCGCCACCGTGCGCGAGCAGATCCGCGACGATCTCGACTCCGACACCTGGTACAGCTGGAACCTGTCCCGCGCGAACGCCACAAGGTGATCCCCGCAGATACGCAACGGCGCGACCGTCCTCGGGCACAGCTGGAGCGTGCCCGCACAGATCTGGCGACAGTGTTGACGGCGAGTCTTTAGCTCCGGAGTCGGGCAGTGATGCCGCGCTGTGAAAATCACTGGTAAAGCCACATGCGCCCCTGACGGTTTCCCGTCATGACAACCAACTGACGCGTACGCAATCCACGTCCCTTGCAAAGTTCGCGCCCAAGCGCGGAGAAGGCCCGGAGTTCTGCCGGCAAACATGAGCCCACCATTCTTGACGCGCAGCGGCACGTCCCGCGTGGCCATCCGGCACCTTGATCAACTGACTGATGTCGATGATGACTCGCTTGGGTGGATAGACGCGCGATGCGAGGGCGCGGCTCAAACGGATCCGGCTACGCATCGCACGAATGTTCCCCAGGGCGCCGGTGCCTTCAGGGCAGTGACCTGTCGTTCTGCCTTGTGGACGGTGTCCTTGTCGCAGTTATCTGGTCGGTTATCTGGTCGGCTCGGCGTTGGCCGTGAGCCAATGCGAGCTGGGTGCGGAGGGTCTTGACCTCGTCGGTCAGTTCCTTGATCCGGTTGTGTGCGAGTTCGAGGCGGCGGCGGCGCCATGACTCGTCGCTGGCTTGTTGAGGTCGCAGCGCGATCTGCGCGTTCGGGCTGCTGCCGGGGCGCGTAAGCGCCGGATCTCGTCTTTTAGGTCGGTCTGGTTGTAAAGCCAGGAGCGCGAGATTCCGGCGTGACCGGCGACCGATTCGAAGTTGATCCGTGCCCGGCCTGGTCCAGTTCGTGGAGGGCCGTGAGGGCTTTTGGCTCGGGTGTGCTCATGCCGCTGTCGGGCTGCGGCCCGCAGGTGCTCGGTGTTGTCAGCTCGCATCGGTAGCGGATTCTGTCGCGTCCGTAGCCTTCTCGAGGCCGGTAATGATCGCCAGGAGGTTGTCGGCGGTGCGTTGGTTCATCTCGGCCAAGCGCAGCTGCCCGCGCTGCTGGGCGCGGTCGATGGTGCCGCGGGTCAGTTCGAGCTGGTCGCGGTGCTGGGGCAGGAATTCGGGGGTGGTGATGAATACCGGACAGGTCAAACATGCGTTGGCGTGCGGACAGCTCTGTCGCATCGGCAGCCCGCAGGGTCGGCTGTGTAGATCCAGTCCAAGCCGTCGTAGCCCGGGCTGTCGAGGTGTTGTGCACGGGTCAGTCCTGCGCGCAGGGCCAAACGCTGAGATGCGATGTTGTCCGGTCGAATTCGGGCTATCAATGGCACGTGGGGAACGTGTTGGGACACCCGAGCAACGACAGCGGCCGTAGTCTCGCCTGCGTGACCTCGCCCCTATGCTGCGGGCGCGAAGCGGCAGAAGAGGTTGAGCACCGGTGTTCTGTGCAGTTCCATTGGCTTGACGCCGCAGAACCCGACAGGCTCTGCCGCACTATGTCGCAGCACGACCCAGTAGCCGTATCCGTGGCGCTGCCACTGATCATCCCAGCGAGCAAAGAGCTGCTGCGCCTGCTCCCGCTCGGTCAGCGCATCCGAAGGGTTGTGGATGCAGGTGAGTGGATCGTTGTGGATCGTGAAGATCGCATCGATGTCCGCAGTGGTCGGACGGCGTAACAACAATCTGGCGGTTCGAGTCGTTTTCATTGTCGAGCTGGATTCCCCCATATCCGAGATCGTAGAACGTGACGCCGCCCGGGTGGGCACAACCAGATGTCCTGAGCTGCTGCAGGTCTCGCGGCGTCGGGTCCTGCTGCGGGTGCTTTGCTCAGCGTGGGGTACCCACCTCGAAGGTCACATTGGACTGGCATCACCTCTGCCCTGATGCCTCTGTCGCAGGGCGTGCCATCGGGTCTGCGGCCGGTCTCACCCGCGTGGTCGGCACTGCAGCAAACCTGGCGGCCACAAGCGTCCGCAATTCGGCAATACCGAACGGTCAACTGCCGTCGCCATGATCGGTCCGCATAGCAGATTTGAAACACGTACCCTCACGGATCGCCTGCTGTCGGTAGTCCCGCGATCGGCAACGCGGTGGCCCCACAACGCTGGCAAGCGACGCATGGCCATTAACAGACAACCGCATACGTCGACTACTTGAGAACATAGTCCGCAGTACCCTATAGAACATAGGTTCGAATTCTGCGACAGTCGGGTCATGCTGGTCGAACGGACGAATCTGGCTAAGGCGGGCGCAGGTCGATGGGTCGGGCCGATCCTCTGCAGGACTACAGGGGTCCTCGGGCGTTGTTGCCCTCCGCTAGCGCTGAGTCTGTGGGCGCCGATCATCTGCTAGCAATCATCGCCACGTAATACGTTGAAAAGTGCACGTACTCCTCACCCGTTCCCGTAAGCTGTGCTCGTTCATTCTTGTTAGAGAAGAGGTTTCATGTTTTTGGCAGAGATGGGACTTACACAGCACGACTCCCTGACTGCAGCACAGGCTGCGGCCAACGAAGCCGCCTCATCATCGGGCGGTCGTGTCTTCACCTGCGTTGTGTTTCGGCAAGGTGGGCGCCTGATGCTCACCACTGCGTTCTCGTACGCGTTCCTGGTCAGGCACGTGATTTCATCGCCAGCGGCGAAGGGGGGTAACCCCCGGATGGCGACCAATCGCCCGGTCGACAGTGGGCACGTACGTGTGATCACCAAGTACCTGACTGAGAACGAGGGAGACTACATCCTTCCGCCGGTCACTCTCAATGTTCGCTCGGTTCCCGCGATCCACGTCCCCCGCGGGAACTTCGCTACGACAGTGGGGTTCGTCGTGATCGGTGATGAGACCCAGTTCTCCGTCACGGATGGGCAACACCGCTTGATGGCGATCTCCAGGCGGAGGGAGACGCTGGATGACAACTCGAACTTCATGGCGGACAGCATCTCGGTCGTAATCGTCGTCGAGCCGGATCTCGCACGTATTCACCAGGATTTCGCAGATGCTGCGCAGACTAAACAGATTCCGGCAAGCCTCTTGGCAGCGTTCAACACCAGGGAGCCTTTGAATCGCGTGCTTACAAAGATCGTGGACGGTTCGCGATTCTTCCGGGGCAGGATCGATGAGACATCGAAGAGCCTGTCAAAGAACTCTCCGTCCGCGTTCTTGCTGAACCAGGTACGCGGAATGGTCAAAGAACTACTCTTTCGTGATTATGCACTGAGCGAAAGCAGTATACCCGCCCGTAGCGCACAGGTGATTGGAACCACGGCTGACCAAGATGCGTTCGTTTCCCGTACCTTGACGATGCTGGAACTGCTAACTACCCATATGGAGCCTTGGAAGACGATCGCGGAGCTTCCAACATCAGGCGGTCCGGCCAACCAGGTAGTCGACTTCCGTCGCCACTACATCAACATGACCGCGACCGGCTTGGTCATCATCGGGCACGTTGCATACGAGATCGAAAAGAGCCGTGATCCAGATTGGCGCCGCTCTTGCTACGTCGACCTCGCAACCAAGATCGACTGGCGCCGTGAAGCCGGCATCTGGCAGGGCAACATCATCACGGACGACAAGATCAGCACAACCCGGGGACCGGGCCGGGCCGCCGCACAACGTGTGATGCAGGAATTGGGCATCCGTTCGATTGGATAAGGGCTTGTAACCCTAACGGCGACCGAGGGGTGACACATCTCCGTTAAATCGTTGTCCAGAGGCCCGTTCCGTCCGAGTATCTCGGTTCGGAGCGGGCCCTTTGCGTTTATGCGTGGCGCCCAGCAGTGGCGTTCGCTTCGTGCTCAGCACCAACACAAGCCCCTCCCCGTCGATTACTCCACAGGGCAGCGTCCTCCTCCGTGCCCCCGTCCGGTGACTGCGCGGCGAATCCGTTCAGGAAGGTCTGGCCGAGCCCTCCTCAGGGCGCGATTCCCGCCGCCCGCCGGGCAAGAAGCTCATCCAACTGTGCGGCGAATCCGTCGGCCGCGTTGACGTACCCGATGTGGTCGCCGGGGAATTCGACGACCTCGGGTCCGAGTTCCTCGGCGAGGACGGTGTTCGGGCGGGCGGGGAAGGTGTCTTTCGAGTCGTGCCCGATGCCAAGCACGAGCTTGTCGACGGACTGCCGCAGGGCCGTGAAATCCGGTGCGTAGCGGATGTATTGGCGCAACTCGTGCTCCATCCAGAAGTGCATGTTCTGGTGGATTCGGGCGAGCAACGCCTCGGCGCTTTCCGGCGCCAGGTCCGCGGTCTGCGGAGCCTCCATCCGAAGCCCGATGCCCTCGGCGAAGGCGCCCATGGCCGACATCATGCCGTCGGTGCGGCTGGTGCGGTAAATGTTGTCGAAGAACGCCAACCAGGTGTCGGAGTCGGGCAGTAGCGTGGCCAGCGGTGGTTCGTGCGCCACCAGGGTCTGCACCAATTCGGGGTGCTTACTGAGCAGTTCGAGCGCCACGATCGCGCCTGAGCTGCTGCCGAGCACGTGGGCAGGTCGGTCGGCGAGGTGGGTGAGCAGCGCGGCGGCGTCGGCGGCGTCGGTGGCCAACCGGTCTTCGCAGGGTTCGGCGAGCGGACTGCGGGCGAAGCCGCGCCGATCGTAGGCGACCACCGTGTAGCGGTCGGCGAGCCGTTCGGCGAGCGCGTCGAACACGTCCGTGTCGCCGTTGGCGCCGGGGATCAACAGCAGCAGTGGTCCACCGCCGCGGATCTCGTAGTGGAGGGTGGCGCCGGGCACTTCGAGGGTGTGCTGGGTGGGGACATTCATGGGGAACGCTCCTGGGAGAAGGGACAGCTGCCGCAACGCCTCTCGGATCACGGGCAGCACGGGAACGGGCGGGTCGGCATCGACCCACCGATCGATGGCCACCTGTAGTGCTGCCGCGACAGCCCCCGCCATGATCTGCGGGAACATGTCGGTGCCGAGGTCGCGGCCGATGCGCTCGGCGATGGCTTCGGCGAGCGCCGCCTCGATCACGGCCTGCGCCTTGCGATACTCACCCTGTAGCGCGGGTGCACCGGTGATCAGCCGCACTCCTGCCGTCCAGGCGGGATCGGGTGTTTCGGCGTCGCGGAACTCGTCGAGCACGGCGTGGATGACCGCGGGCCACAATGCTTCCGTGCCCGGCCGCGCGCGCAGGTTGTCCGCGATCCGGCGGACCCGATCCACCGCCACCGAACAGACCGCCTCGTATTTGCTGGCGAAGTAGTTGTTGAACGTCCGCGGCGAAACACCCGCCGCCGCGGCAATGTCCTCGACCAGCATCTCATCCAACCCACGCTCGACCGCCAGCCGCAGCGCCGCCAAACCCAGCGCCTCCCGCGTAGCCAGCTTCTTACGCTCCCGCAGGCCGAGTACGAATGCCACGCTGCCAACAGTAGCGAAGTTGCGTGCCGCGCAAGATTGCGTGACCGGAAAGTTATGACTGCCAGGAAGTTCGGCGGAGCCCGTTATCGAACCCGTTCGCGGTGGACCTGATTCGCGCTACTCCACGCGGGCTCGGCTCAACCGGTCGCCAGCGCGCGGGCGACGGCGTCGGCGGGATCGGTGGCGGAAATCGCTGCCACCAGCGGGTTCCCCTCGGCGTCGAGTAATTGCCAGCCGCCGAGCGAAATCACAGGGATACCACCGCGGTGCCGGGCCAGGGCGAGTTCGGACAGCGTGCCCCATGACCCGCCGATGATGATCACCGCGTCCGCCGACTCCACCAGGATCGCATTGCGCGCCTCACCCATATTGGTGAACAACACCGCCGACAACCCCGCACACACCGCACCCCGATCGCTATCCGGCCGCACCCCGACCACGAGCCCACCCGCACTCGCCGCCCCCTCGGCCACCGCCGCCATCACACCACCCCCGCCCCCGCACAGCACCGTCACCCCGGCCTCCGCCAACAGCCGCCCAACCATCCGCGCCTGCTCACCCTCGACCACCCCGCACTCACTCGGCCCACACACCGCAACTTGCCGCACCGCCACCTCCTAGGTTCCGATCGAGCCCGCCGTGCGGGACATGAGCGAGTAGTTACTCGACCTTTGCCACGACCATGTCCCGCTCGGCAAGTATCGGTGGGTGCGTCCGGGCGAGCGCTGCCGGTCTGATCAGAGTGCCCGCGCCCGGCTGGCTTCGGAGTGCCCGGACCCAAGCCTGGCTTACGGCGAGACGATAGCCAGTTGACGCGACTGCGCGACCAAAGTCCCTGTGCTGTCCCAGATTTCGAACTCTTCCTCATGGAAGCCGTCGATCAGGTAGTTGGTGGACACGCGGCAGGCCAACCAACCCGGCGCCGGACGGTGGCGAACGTGGACGGTCAATTCGATGGTGGACGAGCCCGAGACGCCGAGCTCGAAAATGATCGGGGCGGCGGCGTCGACGAGGAGCGCGAGGGCGATCGGATCGGGGTCGCGGCCGTCGGCGAAGCGCATCCAGAACTCCGCGGCAGGGACGCCACCGGGGTTGCCGCGCCAGAAGCCCGGAACCTCCGCCATGCGGAACTCCACCCGCCGAGAAAGCTCAGGAGGTTCGCCGGGAAACCCGTCGGTGGGGTCGATGCACTGCTCCGGCGCGGGCAGGGCGGGTGGTTCGCCCCGGACGAGAGTCGGCCCGTCGGCTGCCGCGAGGTCGGTGAAAGTCGCCAGTACCCGGACAATTTCGCGATCATCCCGAAACAGGGACGCCTGCCCGGTCGCGGTGCGCCGCCCGATGCGAGCAACGTCGGTGCTGATCCGCGCCGGCCCGGGACTACCCGGCCGCAGGTAATGCGCCGACGCCGACAACAGATCCGGCTGCGGAAGTTCCCGCCGAAGCGCCTGCAAGCAGCTCGCCAGCATGTACCCGCCATTGACCGTGCCGATAAACGTCGACCACCGATCCGGCAACGTCAGCGCATACTCGTGCTCCCCAGCCGGATCACTCGCCGTATCCCCATCGAACAAGAAATCCGCGGTAGTAGTCATCCCTCACCCTCTCATCGACTCAACGCCTCATCCTCACCCATCCACCCCGCCCGGTCGAGCGGGACATGATCATGCGCCCACTCGGCCTTCGCCTCACCCACGTCCCGTCCGTCGACCCCCGGCCAACCCTGCCGGGTCGGCATCGACCTGCCCCCGTCGAGCGGGACATGACTGTGCGCCTACTCGACGTTTGCCTCAGTCACGTCCCGCCCGTGGACCCCATACGTCGAGCGGGACATGACTGTGCGCCTACTCGACGTTTGCCTCCGGCATGTCCCGCCCGTGGACCCCATACGTCGAGCGGGACATGACTGTGGGCCTACTCGACGTTTGCCTCCGGCATGTCCCGCCCGTGGACCCCATACGTCGAGCGGGACATGACTGTGGGCCTACTCGACGTTTGCCTCAGTCACGTCCCCTGCGTCGAACTCTGGCGAACTTGTCAGGTCGGCAATGGTCGTGAAGTCCGGCCTCTGGGCGGGATATCAGGGTGCATGGTGGGTTAGGTCATGGGATTCTTCCGATCGTTCCCACGATTGCCCGACACCGTCGCCGTGTCGATTACCTCCGGGGTAATCGTCGTGGCGCCGGGTTGTTCGTAGGATCGGGGAGTGAGTACGCAAACAGCCGGTGACCTGTTGCGACATTGGCGGCTCGAGCGCAGGCTCAGTCAATTGGAGTTGGCGGGGCGCGCGGAGACGTCAGCTCGGCATCTCAGTTTCATCGAGACCGGTCGCGCCACGCCGAGCCGGACCATGCTGGTTCACCTGAGCGAGCACCTGGAAATCCCACTGCGCGAACGCAATCGGCTGCTCCTGGCGGCGGGGTACGCACCCGCCTACGCCGAACCCGCCCTCGATACACCCGCCATGGACGCGGTCCGGAGCGCGATGCGGCAGATCCTCGTCGGCCATCAGCCCTATCCGGCGCTGGCTATCGACCAGAGCTGGAACATGATCGACGCCAACGCCGGTGTCGCGCTGCTGCTGCCCGACATCGACCCCGCCCTGCTGACTCCGCCCGCGAACGCCCTCCGGCTCAGCCTGCACCCCGACGGCATGGCGGGTCACATCGTCAACTTGGCGGAATGGCGCGGGCACGTGTTCGCGCGACTGTCCCGCCAGATCGAAGTCACCGGCTCGCCCGCGCTGATGGAGTTGCGCGACGAACTGCGCGCCTATCCCGGCGGCGAGATCGACCCCGCGCTACCCGAGCCCGACCAGTCCGTCGTCCCGCTGCGCCTGCTCCGCGACGGCCACGAATTGTCGTTCCTCAGCGTCACCACGGTCTTCGGCACGCCCATGAATGTGACCGTCGCCGAACTCGCCATCGAATCGTTCTTCCCCGCCGACGAGGAGACCATGAAGCGCCTCACCGCACCGGCCGCATGAACTTCAGCGACCACCTAGGCGCGCTTTTGGACACGCCCATCCGCGCCGTCACCGACCTCGGCGCGAGTCACGCGTGGACCCTGCACCGTGCCACCCTGGCCGACGGCCGCAACATTTTCGTGAAGGCCGCCGCCGAGCCAACTTCGGTCTTCGCAGCCGAAGCGGCGGGCCTACGCTGGCTCGCGTCCGTCGCAGGAGCGGGTGTCGATGGCAGTGGCTCGCGCGAGTCGGAGGGTGACGCTTCCGATGGGCTCGGCGCGGCAGTTGATGCCGCGGAGCAACGGAAGGCAACTTGTGGAGCCGCTGAAGCTGGTTCCGCTGCAACCGCTGGAGCCGCTGAAGCTGGTTTCGCTGCAACCGCTGGAGCCGTTGGAGCCGGTTCCGCTGGAGCCGCTGGAGCCGGTGCAACCGCTGGTGGCTCTGAAACCGCTGGTGGCGCTGACGCTGGTGGTGGCACTGATGGTGCTGCGGCTGTGGCGAAACTCCTCCCCGAAGTACTGGCCGCCGATGACCGGATGATCGTCTTGCCCTGGCTGGACGACAGCGGACCGACATCGACCACTGCCGACCGGTTCGGGCGCGAACTGGCCGCGCTGCACGCGAATTCGCCCGATATGTTCGGCGCACCCTGGCCCGGTTGGATCGCCGACCTGCCCCTGGACAACACACCCTCGCCCGGGCCGTGGGCGCAGTGGTACGCCGAACGCCGACTCGCGCCCTACCTGCCCGACGCCGCCACCCACCTGGGCCGGGACGGAATCCGCTTGCTGGAGCAGGTCATCGACCGTATCGACACCCTGGCGTGCCCACCGGAACCGCCTGCCCGCATCCACGGTGACCTCTGGTCCGGCAACATCGTCTGGACCGCTGACCGCGCCATGCTCATCGACCCCGCCGCCCATGGCGGGCACCGCGAAACCGACCTGGCCCTGCTGGCCCTCTTCGGTGCCCCGCACCTGGACCGCATCCGGGCCGCCTACCACGAATCCCACCCCCTCGCAGAGGGCTGGCGTACCCGCATCCCCCTCCACCAACTACACCACCTCCTCGTCCACGTAGTCCTCTTCGGCCCGACCTACCGCTCCCAAACCCTCGCCGCCGCCGAAGCCGCCCTCGCCAGCTAGCGGGTAGGTGGCGTCAACCGGTGCCGCGTCTGCTCAGCGGTTGGTTCGGGCGATGACTTTCTCGGCGAAGCGGGAGAGGTTGGCGATCTTCGTGTCGAGGGGTTCGGTGTCTTGTTCGAGGGTGTAGGGGAGGCGGAAGCCGACGATGACGTCGGTGACGCCCTTGTCTTCCAGCCGCTTGATGCCGTCGACGGTGAACCCGTCGAGTGAGATCACGTGGACCTCGAAATCCTCGCGGGTCCCGTATTCGGCGCGCAGCGTAGCCAATTCGGCCAGCAGCCGGTCGAGTTCGGCTCCGTCGCCGCCGGCGTGCATCCAGCCGTCGCCGCGTTGTGCCGCGCGTCGCAGGGCGGGCTTGCTGTGCCCGCCGATGAGGATCGGCACCGGTTGGGTGGGCACTGGGTTGATCTTGATCGGCGGAATGTCGTAGAACTCGCCGTGGAACTCGAAGTACCCGCCCGCGGTGAGCCCGCGCACGATGTCGATGCATTCGTCCATTCGTGCGCCGCGCTTGTCGAACGGCACGTCCATGATTTCGAAATCGTCCGGCCACGGACTGATCCCGACACCGAGCCCGAAGCGATTGCCACTCAATGCGGCCACCGAGGCGGTCTGTTTGGCGACCAGCACCGGTGGACGGATCGGCAACTTCAGCACGAACGGGGTGAACCGCAGCGTTGTGGTCACCGCCGCCATCGCCGCGCTCAGCACGAACGCTTCGATGAACGGCTTGTCCTCCAGGAACTCTCGGCTCCCGTCGGGGGTGTACGGGTACTTGGCGTCGGAGTCGCGCGGATAGGCGATGCTGTCCGCGACCGCCATCGTCGAGTACCCCGCCTCCTCGGCGGCACGGGCCAGTGGCAGGTAGTACGCCGGGTTGGTCATCGTCTCGGCATAGGTGAAGCGCATGTCAGTCGCCTTCCTGGCGCCGCGAGCGCAGCACCGCGTGCGCCCCGGCGCGGCGCCCGAAGAACGAGCCCCCACCGAGACAGGTTCCACTCGAATAACCGCCGCCGTCCTGCGCGATCTCGGATGCGCGAGCATCGGCCGCGTACAGCCCCCGAATCGTCGATCCGGCCGCCGCTGGGCCACCGCCCGCGGCGCCGGTGCGTTCCAGGATCAACACGCGAGCGCAAGCCGACACCGCACCGGGCGAGGGCGTCGGCGAATCGCCCGCCTCGGCCGCGCCGAGCGCCGCGTAGACACCGGCGATGCCGAAACCGGCGACCAGCACGTCCGCGGTGTCGTCCCACGCCAGCGGGCCCGAATCCAGTTCGGGGACTTCGGTTCCTACCGCCATGGGTTGGCGAAACCTTCCGGGATCAACGCGTCGAACATCGCCTTCATGTCGTCGGACAGTCGCATGAGCTCGATGTAGGACCCGATCGGCCCGCCGTCGAGGTAGGCGAACTCCATCCCGATGTCCACGAACTTTCCCTGTGCCACCACCTCGATACCCGCAGCACGCGCCTCGTCGAGTGCCCGGTCGTAGTCCTCGGGCACCCACGCCACATGATGCGGTCCGGGTCCCACTCGTTCGAAATGTTCGGCATACAAACTGTTCCCACCCCGCGGTTCGATCAGCTCCAACTGCTGCCCGCCCGCATACCCCAACCCCACCGTGATCGTGTAATCAGCTGGCACACCCCGCAATTCGCCCACTTCCGGCCCGAAGTGCACGTCCGGCATCGTGATCCACTTCGCCACCCCGTATCGCTCGGTGGACTGCCGCTGCGCCGCGCCCATATCGCGCACCACCCAGCACAGCTGAAAGATCGGCCCGCCCGCGATCATCGACTGCCCGCGCGACGTTCGGGCACTCCGCGCGCCGTTACCGGCCGCGGATGCCGGTGCGGCGACGCGGCGATTGCCCTGTGCCGCAACGGTTCGGGCGGTACCGCACCCATCGCCTGACTTCCCACGCCTTCAACTAAACACGTGTGCTTAACTCCGTCAAGGCTTGGGTTTAGTACAGTTCAGTCATGCTCATCGCCGATTCGCGCGCGTCCCTGCTCGACGCGGGGGAGCGACTCATCGCCGAACGGGGAGTCGACGTACCGCTGCGGGAGATCGCCGCGGCAGCGGGCCAGCGCAACAACTCCGCGGTGCACTACTACTTCGACTCCCGCCACGGCCTGATCGAAGCCATCGTCGAGCGCCGGATGAACTGGCTCGAAGAACGCCGCATGCACCTACTCGCCACCCACGAGGCCGACGGCACCGCCCACGACATCAACACCCTGGTCGCCATGCTCGTCGCCCCGAGCCTCGAACTCATCACCCAGGACGAGGTCACCCACTACGGCCGCTTCCTGGAAGTCATCCGCGCACACCCCGTCGTCGCCGACCCCCGCCGCCTCGCGGGCGCCGACCGCGCCGCCGTGCGCATCATCACCACCCGCCTCGCCGCCGCTCTACCCCACCTCCCACCGCGCAGCCGCCGCCAACGCCTGGAAACCATGGCCACCGTCCTGTTCGCCCTCATCGCCGACTACGAGCGCGGCCTCGAAGCGGGCATCCGCAAACCCCACCCCGACGACGCCGCCGAGATCACCGACATGATCGTCGCCATGCTCACCGTGCCCACCACCCGTCGCCGCTGACCGCAGGGCCCGCACGCAGCTCGTTCCGGGGAAGGGCACTACCGCCTGCATGCTCGGGCGACAGGCAGCGGAAGAGAAGCTTGCGGATTCGTTCCCCTGTCACTGGGTCGCCGCCGCGGGTTCCGGTGATGGGCACCGGCCGCACAGCACCCGCCTCGACGTCCTGCGACCCGACATCCTGGTGCGTCGTCCGGAACGGCGCGTTCCCTGGGATACGGTCGCGGGGTGGAACTCCTAGGTATTCATCACGTGGCGGTCATCGCCTCCGACTATGTGCGATCCAAGCGGTTCTACACCGAGACCCTCGGGCTCGCGGTGATCGCCGAGCAGTACCGGGCCGAACGCCGCTCCTACAAGCTGGACCTGGCCATCCCGGGTGGCAGCCGGATCGAACTGTTCTCCTTCCCCGACCCGCCCGACCGCGCCAGCTGGCCGGAGGCGGCGGGCCTACGGCACCTCGCGTTCGCCGTCCGCGACGTCGCCGCGACCCTGGACGAGCTGGCCGCCAAGGGTGTCCGCACCGAGGAACTGCGGGTCGACGAGGTCACCGGCAAGCGGATGGCGTTCTTCTTCGACCCCGACGAGTTGCCCCTCGAACTCTACGAAGTCTGATTCATCCCCCGCGACCGCCGCGCCAATTCGACTGTCGCCGACCGCAATTCGTCGATCGAATCGATCGGCGTGACATAACCCACCCGGGTCCGCGCCACCCCGCGCGGCGTCACCACCCGCAAGTCCAACCCATACCGGTCGGCGCGCTCACAGCTCGCCTCGGTCGCGTCCGGGTACCCGCCCAACGCCTGCGCCATCGTCAACAACGCGGCGGCATGATCCTCGTTCAGGTGCGCGAT
Source organism: Nocardia brasiliensis (assembly GCF_042691675.1). Lineage (GTDB taxonomy): Bacteria > Actinomycetota > Actinomycetes > Mycobacteriales > Mycobacteriaceae > Nocardia > Nocardia brasiliensis_D. Next base: position 4,496,935 of record NZ_CP170507.1, on the reverse strand, counting down.
GGCACCCGCCGCCACCGGCACGATCGGATCCGGCGTCGTCTGCGCATACTGCTCCGCAGTCGCCGAATCCATCCGCCCGTACCCGCCGACCCACCGAACTCGCCGCACCCGCAACACCCACACCGAGAAATCGCTGTAGTCGATGTAATGCTTGGCCGCGGGCACCGCCGCCAGATGCGCCTCCCGCGCCGCCGCCGCCTCCACACCCACCGGTTGCTCGACCACACCGGCCAGCGTGATCCTGGTACCCGCCAGCGGATCCGCGGGCAGGTCGGGCGCGACGATCGCGAGACTGGCCCGCGGATCGGCGGCCAGGTTCCGGCCGTGCTCGGCCATCCGGGAGACACACAGCACCGGCTGCCCGTCCAACAGCCCGTACGTCACGAACGACGCCCACGGCGTCCCGTCCTCGCTCAAACTCGCCAGCGTCGCGGTATTCGTCGACGCGGCAACCGTTCTCGCCTCCTCGGCGGCGGACGGCCGCGCCGGATTCGCCACCGGCGCGGTCGGCTGCGGAATCGAAGGGGCGTCGCCCGGGTCACCGTGGTCGAGAGTCATACCGTCCATCCTCTCCTGCCCCTCCGACACAATGACAGCGGGTGCCGCCACCGAGCGAACTTTCTCCAGCGTGCCACGCCGAATCGCGATGCGCGTCGCGGTCAATGGATCGGATTGACCGAGCGGAACGCGCCCGAATAGACCAGACTTGCCGGGTGACCCGATATGCATTCGACGCCGACCGCAACGTGCTCGTCGCCACCTGGCCGAGCGGCCGCGGTGACCTCGCGCAGACGGTTGCCGTACTCCCCCCGACGGTAACCCATGACCAGGCAACAAGTCTGGCGTCGCACCTGACCACGCTGTCGCGGTTCCAATGGCGCACCTACACCCATCCGGCCAGTGCGGCGGGCGACCCCGACATCCCCAACAGCGAGGCCTGGCGCCGCGCCGAGGAACGCCGCAACTTCAAGGAAGTCGAGGCCGGTATCCACGCCCCCAACCTGCCCTCCGAAGAAGGACTGGTTGTCTCCTACAGTGGCGTCGTCGAATCCGCGCACCGCCTCGGCCGCACCCTGCACGAGATCGACGACCCCACCCTCCGCGACGCCATCGCCGCCGAGGTGAGCGCCGAACAGGCCGCCATCGAATCGGCCGAACGCGGCGACCTGTCCGATCGCGCCCGCCAAGCCGTCGAACTGTCCCGCCCCGACGTGTCCCCGGCACAGGTACAGGCCGCCGACGACCTGCTGCGCGCCGACCCACTCGGCTCCGTCGAACTGTTCACCGAACTCGACCCAGCCTCCGCCGCGGTCGCCGCCGCGCACTGGCTGCTCGCCGCCGCCGAGGTCGCCGGTGAAATGGCGGGCGTGCCATGCACCGACGTGGTCGTCGAAGCCGACGACATCGAAGCACTGCAAGTGGAGACACCCACCCTGGTGCTCGAGCGACTCGACGCGGGGGAGAGCCCCACCGAAGTAGTCGTCGACCTGATCGCCGAAGCCATGGCCGTGCACGAAGGCCGAGTGCCCGCCCCGTGGGCCGTCGTCGCCCGGGTCGCCGAAATCGAAGAGCAGGCCCGCAAATTCGAGGTCGACGCCGACACCCGCGCGGCCATGCTCGCCGGGTTCCGAATCAGCCGCCTCGACCCGTCCCGTCCCGCCCTCGACCTTCTCGAAGACCTCCTCGACGGCATCCGCGGCTGCCTACTCCTCTACGCAGCCCACACCGATGACGACGCCGACGTCGAAACCCTCTTCACCGCCGACGTCCGCTTAGAAGCCGACGCCGACCCCGAACACCTCCTCTGAGCCCACCGCCCGTCGCCTATCGGCCGATGCCCGGCGATCGGACGGTCGAGTGGCACATGACTGCGGCGAAACGCACCGGGGCCCGCCAGGGTGCACAACTGCCCTCCAGGGTGTGCCACTCTCGGGCCGGGGCGGGTTACCGAGTTGCGCGTTCGGCGGCGTTTTCGGGGGCCGTGCTGAGCCAGCGGCGGAGGCCTTCGTAGACCGCGTGGTGGTTCAGGAGGGTGAAGTGGTTGGCGGCGGGGACGTGTAGGCCGTTCGAGTCATCGAAACCGATGCGGCGGGCCCGGTTTCGGCCCGCGGCGCTGGGGGTGAGGACCAAGCCGTCGCCGACGATCCGGCCGAGGGGGTGGCGGGGGCTACGGGTCACGCACGCGGTGACGAAGTAGTGCGCGGCGCCGTCGAGCAGGGGAACCTCGCGAATGGCCCGGCGACTCAACGCGTCCGTGTCCACGCCGCGCCAGTCCTCGTCCACGAGCGAACCCTGCCGCAGATCACGGATTCCCGCGCTGCGCCGACGCAACAGCCGACCGAACGGCCGGGTCTCGGGCACCCGCACCAGAGCAGCGGACGCATAGTGGACGAACTGCTCGAGCGGCGCACCGAGATGCGGCGAACCGAGGCACACGAGATGCCGAACCCGGCCCACCCAAGCCCGCTTGGACTCGCACGCGTCGAAACACGCGCCCCGGGCGATCAACCCGCCCATCGAATGCCCGACCAACGACAACTGCTCGACCTCGACCGGCCAATGCTCGACCACCCGCTCCAGCAGCTCACTCAACTGACGAGCATTCTCCGAAATGTGGAGTCCGCTGTTGTACCGAACCTGCAGAGTGCTGTATCCGAGATCCTGCTCGATCCCTTCGGCGTAACTCGTTCGGCCCCCGAACCGCCACGCATGCTCGGTCTCCACCAACCCGTGCAGGAAGACCACCACCTGCGGACTCGGTTGCGCCACATAGTTTCCGATCTGCTCGGGCGGCACCGGCTCCCCATCCACCCGCAACGTCATCGGCCCGGCCAGAATGGGTCGCGACTCCTCGAGGTCATCGCCGATCAATCCCTGCAACGCGCCGAGGAAACCCGCGCCGAACACCGTCCTCGACGGCACCTCCGCACCGGGCAGATCCACCGTCCGCTCGGCCAGCTTGCCCGCCACCACCGCCGTCTCGCGCACCACCCGGTACACACCGTCGGTGATCGCATCGTGCACCAACTCCACCGGCGCCACGGCCGGGCCGACTCCGAACCGCACCGCCGCGAAGACCCGATCGGCGATCGCCCGGTGCACCGCCCCGATCCCACCCACCGCACCACCGAGCTCGTCGCCCGCCAACCGGGCGAGCGCCCGGACTTCGGCCCGCCGCTGGTGCGTCTGCTCGCTCATTCTTTCAGTGTACAATCGTGCACTGAAATCGTCTCGTCGACGCAAATCCGTTGTGGCCCTCTGCGGTACCCGCCGAGTCAGGGGATCCGGCTCACTCCCACCGCCGACTCGGTGAGACTGCCCAAATACAAAGTGCCAGCGCGCTCCACGACGCCGGTAACCATCGCGAAGTTCGTCCCCTCGGTCTGCAGGTCGTGCACCACCTTGCCGTCGAAATCGACCGCCAGCACCCAGACGGTCTTCGCCGGTTTCGGCTGCACCCACTCGGGCAGCGCCCACACGATGCGACGCAGGATGCCGGGGAGCGGAAGTAGTCGGTCCAGCAACGGGTTTCGGGCGGCAGGCAGAGTAATCCAGACGAGCCCATCGCTGCCGAGGCCCAGATTGTCCGGGAAGCCGGGCAGATTCTCGATGAGGTAGTCGCGGGTGCCCGCCTTCGGACCCGTGAGCCAGTAGCGCGACAGCCGGTACGCACCGGTCTCGGCGACGATCACGCAGGAGCGGTCGGGAGCGAGCACCAGGCCGTTGGCGAAATAGAGGTTGTCGAGCAAGGTTTCGACATTGCCGGACGGATCGCGGCGGAACAACCTGCCGGTTCCCGAATGCTCGAGCATGTCGCCCATGTACTCACTCAACGGATACCGGCTCGATGACGAGGTGAAGTAGATGGTGCCCTCGTCGTCGCGAACGACATTGCTGGCGAAGGGGAGTGGCGCGCCGTCGACCTCGTCGACGAGCACCTCGAGTTCGCCACCCGGCTTCAATTCGAGCAGGCCGCGGTCGAAATCGCAGATCAAGATCGTGCCGTCGGGGTCGGCGTGCAGTCCCAGCGGCCGTCCGCCGGTATTCGCGAGCCTGCGTACGTCGCCGTCGGAGGGGTCGATGCTGAGGATCGATCCGTCCTCGATCCCGGCGATCACCCGTCCGTCGGGTCCGAGCACGACATCCTCCGGACCGGCACCCGGCAACTCCAGTCGGGTGAGGTCCGGAAGAGGTGGCGTACTACGCGACCGGCGCGCCCGCGACGAAGCGGGAGGGGGTGTCCAGCGTTGCGGGTTCATCGTCGATGCGAGCACGCCTCAGGGTAGCTCCGGGGTAGGGGACTGCCCGCCGGAATCGCGCGGGGAGGGGAGAGGGCTGCGTAGGGAGGCCGGTAGGGGAATGCGCAGTGTCCGAACGTGAATCAGACGTGGCGCCTCGAGGGCCACGGACTGCGGATATCGCGTCCATGGGCGATGCAGATCAGGAAAATAATATGTTGATACGTAGATATACGCATCTACGCATTTGGAACTCATCCAACTGGAACCTCCCGACAGTCACTAGTTCCGACAAAAAACGCATAGACGCCGGGGGCTACCCAACAGAAACCGGGGCAGCACCCGCGCCAACCATCCGCGTAAGCGCTGAACGGGACATGGCCGCGGCATTTCACGAGTAGGACCGCCACCATGTCCCGTTGATCATGCGGCTACGGCTGATGGGTGATCGAGTACCAGAGGACCGCGAGGGTGCCGATGACGAATAGCGGTGAGAGGATCCACGTTTCGAACTTGTTCCCGGTTCGGTCGATGATCGGCACACTGGTGCGCAGGTTGAACGGCCAGAACAGGCGGCAGCCGCGGTCGGTGAGGCAGTCGCCGAGCAGGTGCACCAGTGCGCCGAGGCCGACGGAGAACGGCAGCCAGACCGGCTTGTCCGAGATCCAATGGTCCATCGCGAAAGTTCCCGCGACTGCGAGGACGACGATGGTGCCCCAGGCCTTGAACCCGTCACCCGGCGGGCACAGGTGCAGTGCCCGCACGGCCAGCGCCAGGAGGAAGAACACCAGCCCGAGAGTGAACCACCGCCCGATCCAATGCTCGCCCGCCCACGTGCCGTAGGAGACGGCGGCAACAAAAGCGAAGGAGTGGGTGGCATGGCGGTGTCCGCCCGAGATCCACGAGATCAACTTGCAGAGGTAATACGAGATGGGACCGAGCACATGCGCGATCGTTCCGTTGGGGTGGTCGGCGTCCGGGAGCAACGCGGCGCCCGCGGTGAGGAATGTCCCGAGCAGCAGATCGACCGGGCCGAGATGTCCTGTCGCGCCTTGAATCGTGGGGTACGTCAAGATCGTGACGGGCAGCGCCGCTGCCGCCCCTGACCAGGCCAAAGCGCCACTGGTCGCATGTGAATGTCCAAGCACCGGTTGAAGGTTAGTTCACCTCAGCATCTTTCAGCGAATGCCGGTTCAGTGATCGCGACCAGCGGCGATTCAGCTCACAAATTCACTGGCACAGGGCGATAGCCTTGCCGGTATGGCACGTGATGAGCGCGGAGTTACCGCCCAGAGCGCAGACTTCTCCACCTGGTACAACGAGCTGGTCCTCGCGGCCGGTCTCGTCGACCGGGGTCCGGCCAAGGGCACCATGGTGATTCGACCGTACGGGTACCGGATCTGGGAGCTACTGCAGGCCGAACTGGACCGCCGGATCAAGGAGACCGGGCACGAGAACGCCTACTTCCCGCTGCTGATTCCGCAGAGCTACCTCGAACGCGAAGCCGATCACGTCGAGGGATTCGCCCCGGAACTGGCGGTGGTCACCCATGCCGGCGGCAAGGACCTCGAAGAGCCACTGGTGGTGCGGCCCACGTCGGAGACGATCATCGGCGAGATGATGGCGAAGTGGATCTCCTCGCACCGCGATCTGCCGATGTTGCTCAACCAGTGGGCCAACGTCGTCCGCTGGGAGATGCGCCCCCGAATGTTCCTGCGCACCACAGAATTCCTGTGGCAGGAGGGCCACACTGCGCACGCCGACGAACCGCAGGCGCGGGCGGAGATGGAGTTGGCGCTCGACATCTACGCCACGGTCGCCCGGGAATGGGCGGCCATGCCGGTCGTGCCGGGGGAGAAGACCCCGGGTGAACGGTTCGCCGGTGCGGTCGAGACGATCACCATCGAGTCGATGATGCGCGACGGCAAGGCGTTGCAAGCGGGGACCTCGCACTATATGGGCACCAACTTCGCGCAGGCGTTCGGCATCCGCTATGCCGCCGCGGACGGCCGGGACACGTTGTGCCACACGACCTCATGGGGGATGAGCACCCGCATGCTCGGTGGCATCGTGATGACCCACGGCGACGAGCGCGGCCTGGTGCTACCCCCGAGGCTGGCACCGCACCAGGTGGTGATCGTGCCGATCATGCGCGGCGACACCGCCGCAACGGTGGTGGCCGCCGCCACCGAGCTGGCTGGAAAGCTGCGTGCGGCGGGCATTCGCGTGCACGTCGACGATCGCGACCAGACGCCAGGCTGGAAATTCAACGAGTGGGAAATGCGTGGCGTCCCGATCCGTATCGAGTTGGGGCCGCGCGATCTCGCCGCGGGCACCGCAGTGCTGGTGCGCCGACTCGGCGATGAGGGCAAGCAGACGGTGGAGCTGGCGAGCCTGCCTGCGACCGTGCCGGACATCCTCGAAGCCTTTCAGGCCTATTTGCTGCAGCGGGCCACCGACTTTCGGGACGAACACACCCGCACAGTCGACGACTGGGCGTCGTTCGAGACCGCTGTCGCCGCGGGGTGGGCGCTGGCATTGCACTGCGGACAGCCCAGCTGTGAGGACAACATCAAGGCGCTCACCGCGGCAACCCCGCGCTGTGTGCCGTTGACCGGGACTGCCGAAAGTGGACAGTGCGTGCGCTGTGCCGCACCGGCGGCCTACGGCAAGCGGCTGATCTTCTCTCGCGCTTACTGATTCGTGTGGGTCGGCTTCGGTCGAGGCTGGCCCACACGGTCCAAGAGGCAATCGGTGGATCTGTTCGCCAATCGGGGCGAGGGGAGGGGATAAGTCGATATGGAAGGGCGACAGGATGTTCGGTTGGGGGAGGGCGGCTGCGCTGTCGTGCAGGATCTGGCGATGGGGAGGCAGGCCACGGCTGCGAGGCAGTGTCATGCTTTGCGGTTGCGCACCGATGGAATGGATTGGCAAGCATTTAGATAATAAAGCATCTGGTTACGTACATGTGCGTATATATGAATATAGATCCTATAAGCACACACCACTCCACCCATCAGGTCCATCCAAAAACAGCAAGGATTGGCCGGGCACCCAGGTAAGTCGTGGCCCGGTGGCGGCGACGAGTATGTATGACCGATTTCCTGCCTGGTCATGACCCGTCAGCGGACGCGCGAGGGCAGCGGGGGAGCACGGCTATGCGAGCGCCCGCACGGTCTCCAGGGGTTTCTCCACCTAGCCTCGCAACGGTTCTCCGCGGCGCTCATCTGCCTCGCAGCGCACGCGCAACCCGATCACGGTCGCCCATGCGGGTTGACGATCCGATCGAGCGCGTGCAGGTCGGAATCCAGTGAGTAGAACACCCGCAAGGCGCCGACGAACGCGAACAGCCCGCACACGCACAGCGCGACAATCGAGGCGATCACCGTCTGCTGTTGCGCGGGATCGAGGAACGCCACCCCGGCCGCGACACCGAAGAGAGGAACCGAAGCGGCGATGCCGAGGTAGATCCGGCTCCGCCGCGCCAGCCGGTGCAACTGCACCGACTCGGCAGGGGAACTGTGCCCAGCGGCGACCAGTCCCGGGTAATACCAACGCAGGACGAAGAAGGTCACCGGGAAATAGGTGTACACCACCGCGACCGCGGCCGCGACCAGATGCGAGGCGATCAAGTTGAACAGCAGCCCCGCGGACAGATCAGCGAGGTCGTGCAACTTGATCAGGAATACCACCAGCGCAAGGGCCCACCCCGTGAACGCGACAGCGGCGATTCGGTCACTACAGGCAAGGGTGTCCGCTCGCGCCTTCGCCAGGGTCTGCTCGTCGTAGTGCTTGCCCCGACGCAGACCGAACGGAACCAGGAACACCAGCCGACACCAGTACAGGAGCAACGCGATCCCGACCGGATAGCCGATGGCGGCCACCAGCAGGGCGAGGCGCGTGAGTTCGGCCTGTCCGTCGGGTCCGAGTTCCAGATGAAGCAGTTTCGTGTTGTGCGTCGAGAGATACAGGCCGCCCAGCAGCTGCCCGACCGCGCTCGACAAGGTCACCACCGGCATCGGCCGCATGCGCAGCCTGCCGCGGAGGCTGTGCGAGGGTGGGTCGACGAGATCGCGGGCGGTCCGATCCAGCGTGAGTTCGAGGTGCTGGGCGAGTTCGGCGCCGCTGGCATATCGATCGTCACGGTTGGGGGACAGGCAGGTCAGTAGAGCGTGGCGCAGGATCTGCGGACAGTCCGGTGGCACCGCGGCTTCGAGGCGCGCGTCGATCGGCTGGCGGCGCAGTTCGATCATCCTGGTGAGGGAGGTGTCCGATTCGCCGATGCCGAGTTGGTCGGCGAAGGGGAGTCGGCCGGTGAGTAGTTCCCACAGCACGACCGCGAGGGCGTAGAGGTCGCTGCGGGTGTCGAGATCGGCGGCCGTGGTGGGGATGCCGGGATGGCAGGCCTCGAGTTGTTCGGGGGACATGTAGGCCAGTGACCCGCCGAAGTAGGCGACCGGGCTCGCCCCCGGAGTGTGGGTGCTGAAGCTGATATTGAAGTCGGCGAGCTTGGGTTGGCCGTCGACGGTGAGCAGCACGTTGGCGGGTTTGATGTCGCGGTGCAGCACGCCGGAGCGGTTGGCGTAGTCCAGGGCGGTGGCCAGCCTGCTGCCCAGCCATGCCACGGTTTCGGGCCAGCTCAGGCTCGCCAGGTCGGTCCGGGTCGCGGACGGTTGCGGAGTCAGTACGCCCCCCGAGGTGACCGCGGCGTCGACCGCGTCCAGCAGCAGTTGACCGGTGCGCTTCTCCACCGGCGTCGTGCGTACCAGGCGGAGCACGCCGAGCAGGGTGCCGCCGGGCACGTACTGCATGTACATCAGCTTCAGATGTTTTTCCTCGATCTGGCGCTGATCGAAGACGCGCACGATGTGCTCGTGGTCGAGTTGTGCGAGGGTCTGCGGTTCACTGCCGCGGTCGCGGGAGATCTTCACCGCGACAAGGCGTTGCATGGACCGCTGCCGGGCCAGGAATACCCGGGCGAAGGCGCCCTGTCCGAGTTGGATCAGTAGATCGAAGTCGCCGACCGTGGCGCCGGGGGCGATGGTGTCGAGTGCGGTGCTCGCCGTCGAGTCGGCGAGCACCGTGGTGCGGAAGTTCTCGGCGGTGAGGCGGCCGGTGTCGAGTTGGTCGGCGAGCTGCGCCATCTGCGTCGAGAAGTTGTGCTCGTACTCCGTGAGATCGAGGTCCAGGTCGCCGCCGCGGCTACGGGCGGTGATCTCCTCGTAGATCAGATCCGGCGGCAGTGGGGCGGCGTCGAGTTCGGGAAATTGTTCTCGGTACTCCGCGAGTCGCTTGGCGTTGCGTGCCTCGCGCCATCGGTGTTGCAGATCCACCTTGATCAGCTCGATCAATGCCGACCGGCGCAATCCGCCCTCGGCGGGCAGATGCGCCGCCAGATCCGGCGGCTCGTCCGCGTCCTCCCAAGCGCTGTCGAAGCCGGCAACCAGTCGCGTCAACGCGCTCTGCGCCGCCGCCACTCGGTCCATCTCCATGTATCCCACCCGATCGAAAGGCTTCCCGAGCCCCCAACCGAGAATAGGCGATCACCTGTGCCGCGGCCTCTGAATTACTCGTTTCCGCAGGTCTGGTGGTCTTTTCTGCATTGCTGCTCCGCGTAGGGCAGGCGAGCAACGCGCAATGAAGTGTTGCGTGTCTGCCTATCGTCGGCTAGGTTCATGTGCAACCAAACGTTGCGAGTCGAGGGAGTTCACATGGAGTACGGGCAGATCGAGCGGACGCTGTACATCGAAGCGTCGCCGGAAGTGGTCTATGAGGTCATCAGCAGTCCCGCCCACCTGAAGGAGTGGTGGCCCGACGATGTCGAGTTGGAGCCCGTTCCGGGTGCGGTGGGTGAGCTGGTCTGGGGCGACCGGAGCTCACCGGACGCGGAGACCGTCCCGATCACCGTGGTCGACGCGCAACCGCCCCGGCTGTTCTCCTTCCGCTGGATCCATCCGGCCGACGAACCGGCGGCCGTCGGCAATTCGATGTTCGTGACCTTCGAACTCACCCCTTCGGGCGAGGGCACCACGGTCCGGATGACCGAGACCGGATTCCGCGAAATGGGTTGGGAAGTCGCCGTTCTGGAGCAGCAGTACAACGAGCACTGCGAGGGCTGGGACCTGTACCTGCCGCGTCTGGGCGAGTACGTCGTCCGGCTGGTTTCGAGCCGATGAGCGGCCTGGTCGACGACGACCTCTGGTCGGCCATCGGCGACCCGACCCGGCGGCGCATGCTCGATCTGCTCCTTGCCGACGGGGAGGGGACAGCGACCAGTCTCAGTGAGCGGCTACCCGTGACCCGGCAGGCGGTCGCGCGTCATCTCGGCGTGCTCGACCGGGTCGGCTTGGTGCACGGGACACCCGAGGGCCGGGAGCGGCGCTACCGCGTCGATGATGCCCAACTCGCTCGCGCTGTAGCGCAACTCAATGCCGTCGGGTCCACGTGGGACGCGAGGCTGCAGCGCATCAAGCGGATCGCCGAAACCATTCAACGCAACAAGCAGCAGTAACAACGAGAAGAGGAGTTCGACATGGTGGACATCCTGCACCGGGCCGGGATCAAGGCGGCTATCGATGACGTCTACGCGGCGTTGACGACGACCGACGGGCTGGCCGGTTGGTGGACGACCGACACCAAGGGGGACACGAATATCGGGGGAGTAATCCAGTTCCGTTTCGGGGCGGACGGATTCGATATGAAGGTGCTCGACCGCAAGCCTGCCGAGCGGGTGCGCTGGGAGGTCGTTGGCGGGCCGGACGAATGGATCGGCACCGAAGTGGTGTGGGGCCTGAAGCAGGACGGTGAGTACACGATCGTTCTGTTCCAGCATCGAGGATGGAAGGAGCCCGTGGAGTTCATGCACCATTGCAGCACCAAGTGGGCGATCTTCCTGATGAGCTTGAAGTCGCTGGTCGAAACCGGCACGGGCGCACCGTATCCCGATGATGTGAAGGTCGACAACTGGAACTAGGTCGGGAGCGGCGGGGGATGGTGGGCGATGTGTCGGATCGCCTGCCATCTCTTCTACTTGACATAATGTGCATTATCGGCGCAGAAACGGAGTCGATAATCGGGGCTGTGCCGGGCCATATCGGCTCGGTGTGTGCGATGTACCGCGTTTGTGCTGACTCGTATGGCCGGGCCACCCTGCGCCGTAGCTGATGGTTGCATGCGGCGTGTGCGTGGGATCGATGTTGATCTCCTCTTGGCGGATTATCCGGTGATGTAAATATTCCGGTCTATGGACAATTTGGTGGAAAGTATTGGCCTGGTTCTGGATTGGTCATTCTGGACCTCTCCCCTGGGTCTACTTCCCTACCTTCAAAACGTCACAGTGACGTTTTGAAGGTAGGGAAGTAGACGCTGAATCCCGTTGCGAGTCAGCTGTTCCGGCCAGCTTCACCCCACTGCCGCCGTTGCCGCGAGAGGTGACGGCGACTCTCGGGCTTCTTACCCACAAGTCTTGCGGACCCGTTCCGTGCGCCCCGGTCCACTTCCACTATCGGTTGTGAGTCCAGCTTGTGATGAGTGGCTCTGTTTCGAGATGCCAGTTGTCGGCATGCTGGTCGGGTGTTGATTCGGCGGTTGGTTGCGTTGTATGTCGGTTTGTGGTTGTACGGGTTCTCGATGGCGGTGATGGTGCGGGCGGGTCTCGGGTTGGATCCGTGGGATGTGTTTCATCAGGGTGTGGCCGAGCATGTGCCGATCAGCTTCGGCGCGGTGACGGCGGTGACCGGGATTGTCGTTCTGCTGGCGTGGATTCCGTTGCGGCAGCGGCCCGGCTTGGGGACGGTGAGCAATGTGGTGGTCATCGCGGTGTCGGTCGATGTGGGGTTGTGGCTGTTGCCTGCGTGGCAGATGATTCCCGCGCAGGTCGGTGCGATGGGTGCGGCCGTGGTGCTCAATGCGATGGCCACGGTGCTGTACATCGGGGCCGGTATGGGTCCGGGGCCGCGCGATGGACTGATGACTGGACTGGTTCGACGGACCGGAGTCTCGGTGTGGATGGTGCGCACCGGGATCGAGGTGACGGTGTTGTCGACCGGCTGGGTACTCGGTGGCAGCGTCGGCATCGGAACCCTGGTGTACGCCTTCGGTATCGGCCCACTGATCCAACTCATGATCCCCGCAGTGAACCGCCACCTACCCGGCTTCCAGAACCACCCGACAGACCAGCCGGTCACCGCGGTCCCCGCGTAAGCCGAGGTTCGTCATGATCAACGGGACATGGTTGTGGCCGCTACTCGCGAAATGCCTCAGCATGTCCCGTTGATCATGCTTGGTGTTCGTGGTGGGCGGGGAGGGACTCCCCTGCTGGCGCGACGGTAGGTCTTGGTGGTCCACCTTGAAACGTCACTGTGACGATAAGGTAAGGGCGCGTGGGGAAGTCGCGCACCTGGCGAGTGTCGAGTCACCCGGCCAGGCACACCCATCAGCTACGGTGCAGGATCCGCGCAACGCGGCACATCGCCAAGGAGACGCAAGCTGCGCGCGATCCCGGGCTGGGTCGCTCAGACACGATGGGACGCGCGCTGGCGTCGGCGATGTCGCATGTGGCTCAAAGTTCCGTGGCTGTGGTCGGTTGCGTGATCGGCCTTGATTCCCCGGGGGCTCCAGCACCGCCGTATCCGCGCCCTCATCACCAGCACGATCACGACGGCGGCGGTGACCGGTGAGGCCGAGACGAGTCCGCCGCCGCGTGCCCGGACGGTCTTTTCGAAGTCGGCGCGGTCGGCTGCGCCAATGCATCCGGTGGTGGTTACGGCGAGCACCGAGACCATGGCCGCGAGCAAGCGGCGGCGATATGGCATGGGCTGCAGCGTGTAGCGCTGGGGTGACCGGAGATTGGTCGTGTGTGGGCGGATGTTAGGTTCACCAGCGCTGGGCGTGTGTCCAGTTGGGTCGGGCCGGTTGGTGTGGAGGCATGGTGCGTAAGACGTCGCGAGTTGTGATCGCGTGTGCGGCAGTGGGAATGGTGTCGGTGGGCGGTGGTGCGCCGGTGGCGTCGGCGGGGCCGGTGTTCGGTGAGTATGTGGCGCTGGGTGATTCGTGGTCGGCGGATGCGTCGTTGAGTCAGGCGACGGGTGAGTTCGTGCCGTTGGCGTGTGCGCAGAGCCGGGGTAGCTATCCCAAACAGGTGGCGGCCGCACTGGGGGTCCCGGTTTTCCGGGATGCGACGTGTGGGGGCGCGACCTCGGTGCATATGACCGGCCCGCAGAGTGTTCCGTTCGGGGTCAATCCCCCGCAGTTCGATCGGCTCACCGCGTCCACCGATCTGGTGACGCTCGGAATCGGCGGCAACGACGCGGGGTTGGCGGCGACCGTGCAGCAGTGCGTGACCGGTGACGCGGCGCTGTCCCCGTGCCTGGATACTTTGGTGGCCGGTGACGTGGATCAGATGTCGCTGAATATCGCCGCGGCAGAACAGAAGGTGACCGCGACCATCGACGGCATTCGGGAGCGCTCGCCGCGGGCGCGGATTCTGCTGCTGGACTACTTCGAGGGAGTCAGCACCGGACCCGGCTGTTTCCCGACTGTCCCGATTTCCGATGCCGACGCGGATTGGCTGGGTCGCAAGCTGATCGAGCTGAATGGCATGCTGGCGCGGGTCGCGCAGGCCACGGGCGTCGAGCTGGTCGACACCTACAGCACGAGCAGCGGCCACGATGCCTGCCAGCCTCCCGGTGTCCGGTGGGCGGAAGGGCTGGTCCCTTGGTCGAGCAACCCCACAGGTCCGGCGGTGCCGTTCCACCCCAACCAACTCGGCGCCGACCACCAGGCCCGCAGTGTGCTGGCAGCCCTGGGTAAATAGTCCTTCAGGCCGGATGGACCCACCAATTCCATGATCAACGGGACATGGCTGAGTGGTTTCGCGAGTAACGCCACCGTCAGGTCCCGTTGATCATGGTGCCGCCTGACGGGGCGGGTTCCGTTGGTTGCGCGGCGGGGTGTGCGTTTCGTGACCCGCCTGGGTGCTGATTCGGCGGGTTGTGAGCATAGAGGTACCTACGGTTTGCTTGGTAGCCTTTGGCAAGCGAACCGGCGGAAGGGGTAAATCCCATGAGTGCTACCACCGTTGCCCGGCAGTGCACGTTGTGTGAGGCGCATTGCGGAATTCTGGTGACCGTCGAGGGCGAGCGGGTCACGCGGATCGAGGGGAATCCGGATGACGTGCTGTCGCAGGGCTATATCTGTCCGAAGGCGACGGCGATGGGTGGGCTGCATCATGATCCGGATCGGTTGCGGACGCCGGTGCGGCGGGTGGGTGACGGGTTCGAACCGATCGGGTGGGATGAGGCATTCCGGGAGATCGGGCAGCGGCTGCGTGCGGTGCGTGGTGCGTACGGGCCGAGTGCGATCGGCATGTATCTGGGGAATCCGGCGGCACACAGTTCGTCGGTGATCTACGGGGCGCTGCTGCGTGCGGTGTTGTTGACCAAGAATTTTTATTCGGCGTCGTCGATCGATCAGTTTCCGCAGGAGTTCGTGGCGTGGCGGATGTTCGGGTCGAATGTGCTGATGCCGGTCACCGATATCGATCGCACCGATCGGCTGGTGATCCTGGGTGCGAATCCGGCGGTGTCGAACGGGTCGATCACCACGATGCCCAATGCCAAGCAGCGCATCCGGAATGTGCGGGGCCGGGGCGGGAAGGTGGTGGTGATCGATCCGCGGCGGACCGAGACCGCGCGGCTGGCCGATCAGCATGTGGCGGTGAGCCCGGGTGGTGATGTGTATCTGCTGCTGGCGATGTTGCAGGTGCTGGTCGCGGAAAATCTGTGCGACGAGAAGGCGGTTCGCGCGCAGTGCACCGGGTGGGAGCAGCTGCGGGAGCTGGTAGCCGAGGCGACGCCGGAGCGGATGGCCCCGCATGCCGGTGTCGACGCGGACACCATTCGCGTGCTCGCTCGTGAGCATGCCGCCGCGTCGTCGGCGGTGTTGTACGCGCGGATCGGGGTGTGTCAGCAGGTGACCGGCACGCTCACGCATTGGCTGGTGAACACGATCAACGCGGTCACCGGGAACCTGGATCGGGCGGGTGGTCAGATGTTCGCGAGCCCGCCGGTGGACGCGGCACGGTTCACGAAGTATCTGCCGATGGCGTACGGAGCGTGGACGGATCGTTCCGGCGTCTACAAGTCGTTCCGTACCGAGCTGCCGGTCGCGGTATTGGCCGATGAGATCCTGAACGAAGGCCCCGGCCGGATCCGGGCGATGATCACCTACGCGGGCAATCCGGTGCTGTCGACGCCACAGCGCGGTCGGCTCGGCGCAGCGCTGGATTCGCTGGATTTCTATGTGGCCGTGGACATGTACATCACCGAGACGACCCGGCACGCGGACATCATTCTGCCGCCGATCTCGCCGCTGGAGCGCGAGGACGTCAACCTGCTGTTCCCGGTGTTCAGTGTGCGCAACAACCTGCGCTATGACGCTCGGGTTTTCGATCCGCCTGCCGATGGGTTGGAGGATTGGCAGATCATGGCGCGGCTGGTCACCGAGTTGGTGCCGTTGCCGGTGCGGCGGTTGACGGGGCGGGCGCTCAATGGGGTGTGGGAGCAGTTCAGTCCGGTGCGGTTGGCGACGGTCGGGGTGGCCACCGGTCCGTATGGGGTGTTGCGGCGGGGGCGGAAGGGGTTGACGGTCGGTAAGGTGCGGGCATCGGCCGGTGGGATCGATTTGGGTCCGTTGCGGCCGAGGTTGCGGTCGCTGATCGGGACGAGGGATCGCAAGGTGCGTTTGGCGCCGGCGGATTTCCTGGCCGCCGCCCGCAAGGTTCTCGATGACGCCCGTGCCGGTAGCGCGATCACGATGCCGGTGGACGGTTATGACCTGAAGTTGATCGGTCGGCGTCACTTGCGTAGCAACAACTCCTGGCTGCACAACGTCCCCGCGATGGTGAAGGGGCGTGATCGCTGTACCGCCCTGATGCATTCCGCGGATGCGTCCGCGCGCGGGCTGACCGATGGTGAACCGGTGGCGGTCACCTCCCCCACCGGTTCGATCGTGGTGCCGCTCGAGGTCAGTGACGATATCCGGGTGGGCACCATTGCCGTCCCGCACGGTTGGGGGCATGGGGAGCCCGGTGTCGGCTGGTCGGTCGCCGCCGCGCTGCCGGGCGCCAATGTCAATCTGCTGCACGATCCGTCGATCACGGACACGTTCTCCGGCAATGCGGCGGTCAACAACACCTGGGTGACGGTCACCCGCGCGGCCGCGGCCCTGGTCGATGAGGGCACTGCGGCGTCGGTGGCGTCGTCCTGAACGCTCACAGGTGACGGGTGTCGCCGAGCCGGACGAGTTGGCGGTTGTGGAAGTAGTCGTCCTCGCGGAGTTCGGTGATGCTGCCGGAGGGGGCGTTGAAGCGGGCGTAGGCGAGTGCGTCGATCGGTAGCCCGGTCCATGCCGCCACGGTGAAAGTGATTGCGCCGCCGTGCGTCACGATGACCTGATGGTCGCAATCGCTGGCCATGATCGCGTGCATTGCCGCGTAGACGCGCGCACCGAACGCGGCCATGGTCTCCGCTCCCGGTATGCCCTCCTCGTGTGCCAGCCGCTCGCCCACCGCGGGCGGGGGTACGAACCGCTGGCGCAGCCATTCCTGGGACTTGCCTTCGGCCTCGCCGTAGGACTTCTCGCGCAGTCTGCGATCGAGGATCGGCTTGGTTCGCAGGATGTCGCCGATCGGTTCGGCGGCTTGCGCGGCGCGCTGGAGATCGGAGGAGAACAATTCGACGTCGGCGTGCTCGGGGATCGTTGTCCGCAGTGCCTCGGCGATGGCCGCCGCAGCGCGCAAACCCGTTGGGGTGAGTGGGGAGTCGTACCATCCACCCACCAGACCGTCGATGTGGTGGGTCGACTCCGGGTGCGCGATGACGTAGAGGGTTCGCACTGGCCTGTCCTTTTCTCGAGGGGGTCGGAAATCCTGGCAAGCATCCAGTGACCAACGGCCGATATGAATTCACCGCCCTCAGCGCATCGCATCCTCGGACATGTCCCGTTACGTCAACACCATCATGATCAACGGGCGTGCTGCCGTGGCCCCCGGATGCGTCGGCGCGGATCCACGCCTCAGCTAGGTTTCGTTGGCGGTAGCTCGACCGCGGCCGGGGTCGTGCCGGAGGGGTCAACCGGTCACTACGGTGACTCGGTAGCCGAGGCGGATTTCGCGACCGATGTGGGCGGCGCCGCTGAGGTAGAGCCAGCGGTCGGTGCCGCCGCGGGGGTCGGGCAGGTAGGTGGCTTGGACGTGTTCGACGCCGAAGGGGAAGTTGCCCGAGGTGGAGGTGGCGATTCCGGTCATCAGATGCGCTTCGGCGAGCAGTCGCGGTTCGGGTGCGGCCGCGCGCAGCGGGGTCGCGGTGGGGATGAAGAACCCGAACGGTTCGGGTGGGGCGCCGGAGCCCTGGACGAGCATGCCCGTCACGAACAGTCGCGCGATCCCGGTGTGGACCAAGCATTCCGGCGTCAACCGCAACGGTGGAGTAGGCCGCAATTCGAGTTGGAACGCCATGGGCCGAACTTTACGGTCGCCGATGTCCGCTGTCCCCGCGACAACAACCAGCTTTCCGAACCATGCACCACCTGTTGCCCGCAGTATGGGTGGACGCCACCGAACCAACGCGCACACCACATACGACCACCGGCTACCGCACAGGGTGCCGAGGTCACACGAGCCATGGCAATGGGCGCGCAACCTGCGTTCCGGATCCGGAATCGGGCTTCGCAGCCGTCCGTGCGGGGGCCGACGTACCGGTCCTCGGTCGTGGAGGCCGGGAATTGCCTTGTGTCGCTATGAACCCGGGCGCGAGCGCCACCGTGCTCAACGGCGTGGTGATCGGCTCCGGCTCACTGATCGCGGCCGACTCTCCGATGCCGTGCCCGTTCTGGCGCGGCCATCGCGCATCGAAGAGCTGCACGCGCTCACCATCCCCGCGGCGGGGCGTGCCCCGATGTTCACCCGGGGTCGACTCGGTGGCATCCGACGCAATGTTGCACTCGCGGCCGTTTCTGTTGGTCGTGTGATTCGGCTGAGTTTCACCGTTGCGGCAAACCGCCCGTCGCAAGCGCTTTCCTGGTTCGGCCTTGCGTCCGGTGCAGACTTGCGTCCGATGCATCGAACTCGCGTGAACGATGTTGGCGGGCTTGGTAATTCATCGACTGCACGCGGGGTTCCACGTGAATCAGGCTGACTGTCCGGTTAATTCGGGGACCCGATCACGACGGTGGGGAGCCGGGTTCAGCTGCCGTCGCGCAGTGACTCCTGGTAGCTCGTCTCGATCTTCTCGCGCAGGTGCTTCTCGGTGTGCCGGATCGCCGGTCCGATGAATGCCTGGATTATGCGGTCGAGGGCTCGTCCGGCCAGGCCGCCGGGTACTCGGTAGTCGGCGGTGGCGGTGACCTTGGTGGTTTCCGGGCCCAGCGAGGCGAAGTCCCAGCGAATCGTGCCCTCGATGCCTTTGATCGCACGCATCGTCACCCGCGAACCCGCCACCCATTCGATCGTGTCGGTGCGCAGGTGCAGCGTGGTCGGGCCCAGATGCAGCGCCGTGTCGAATACCGACCCGACCCCGGAGGTCTGCTCCCCCACCGGGGTGAAATGCCGTATCCCGTACATCCACTCTGGAACGTTCCGGTAGTCCTCGACATAGGTGAACGCGTAATCCACCGGCGCCTTACACGTCGCACTGTGCTCGACATGCCCCATAGTGCCCTCCAGCGCTCCGATCCTTGCCTCGACCCTAAGGCACCCTCCCGATCTCCGCCCCCCGATGAACCCCACTGCCCGCCAACCATTCCCACTCCCGAATACCACCTCGCCACCATCCAGCCGAGTCCGACACCGCACCGGTCGCCAACGGCGACCGCACGTGCCCAACGGGACCTGACGGAGCCCCTTCTCGCACAATGCCGCAGCCATGTCCCGTTGATCATGGAAGAGCGGCGGGTGACCATGATCAACGGGACATGGTGGTGGGGTCATCTCGGTCGATGCCACCGTCATGCGCCGTTGATCATGGTGATGGTGCTCGATCGATCCGCACCGGACCAGACCGCGCGGCAGCCCCGATCAGCATGCGGCGGTGGGAACGGGCGGGGGAACGGGCGGTGCGGCACCGGACCGACATCGCCAGCGGTGATGCTTGCCCGGAGAGGTGCGTTGCCGAGGAGGGAATCGGTACTGCGACACCGGGCTGGGGTCACCAGCCGTAATGCTTGCCGGGGAAGTGCGTTGTTGAGATGGGAACCGGCGGTTCGGTGCCGGGCCGACGTCACCAGCCGTGGTGTTTGCCCGAGGAGGTGCGTTGCCGAGGCGGAGAGGGGTGCGTTGGCTGGGGTGCGGTGGCGGATAGGGTCGGGGGGTGACCTGGACGGTGGGCTTCGACCTGGATATGACGCTGATCGACTCTCGACCGGGGGTCAGCCGGGCCATCGACATTCTCGCGGCGGAGTTCGATGTGCCGGTGCGCGGGGCCGAGTTCGCCGATCGGCTGGGACCGCCGCTGGCCACGCTGCTTGCCGAGGCGGGGGCACCGGAGGAGCTCATTCCGGCGCTGGTCGCTCGGTATCGCGAGCTGTATCCGACGATCGTGTCGAGCATTCCGGCGATGCCGGGCGCCGCGGCGGCGCTGGCCGCAATCGACCGACGCGGTGGTCGGGTGCTGGTTGTCACCGGCAAGCACGGGCCGCTGGCACAGTTGCACATAGACGAATTCGGTTGGCGGATCGATCATCTCGCGGGCGATCTGTGGTCCGCGGGGAAGGCGACCGTGCTGCGACAGGAGCGGGCGAACATCTTCGTCGGTGACCACGTCGGCGACATGCGCGGCGCGCAGGCGGCGGGTGTCCTCGCGGTCGGCGTCACCACCGGGCCGTGCGACGCCGACGAACTCCGCGCCGCGGGCGCGGACGTGATCCTGACCGACCTCACCGAATTCCCGCAGTGGCTCGCTGACGAGCTCGGGCCGGTCGCCGACGCCGGGTAACCGCGGTCGCGATGCCGCGACGTTGTGTGCACCGCCATTGCGATGCCGCGACGTTGTGCACCGACGAATTCGAATACTCGCCCCAGCATGCCGACCATCTTGAACCCCGGTGCCCTACCAGCGGTCACAGCTCGCCACGTCGTCCTGGGTGCCGTCCGACCCTCGGTGACTCGTGAGCGGTCTCGAACGCCCATAGTCGAGGCGCGCGGTGACGGCACAGGTGGCGGAGCCGCCGCATGTTTCAGCGCAGCAACGAGATCTGGTCGGTGCACGCCGCGATCCGACCCACGAAGATCCCTCGGTTCGGCGAATTGCGTTGGGCGGCGCATGCCCTGGTTCGGCGCGTCGGGTTCGTGGTCGCTAGCCTGCACACCAATTGCTTGTCGGCCGCGTCGAGACCGGAGCGGGCGCGTTCGGAGAGGAGAACGAATCAATGGACCGTTTCACCGACAGGATCGCCGTGGTGACGGGTGCGGCGCAGGGTATCGGCGCGGCCACCGCGCTGCGGCTCGCGATCGAGGGTGCCGCCGTCGCGGTGCTCGACCGCAATGCCCCCGACGCCACCCTCGAACAGATCGCCCGGGCAGGTGGCACGGCACGCGGCTACGTCTGCGACGTCACCGACCGCGGTTCCGTCCAAACGGTATTCGACCAGATCGCCACCGATCTGGGGGACCCGCAGATCCTGGTGAACAATGCGGGCATCACCCGTGACGACCTGTTCTTCCGGCTCTCCGAGGACGACTGGAACGCCGTGTTGTCGGTCAACCTGACCGGTGTCTACCACTGCGCCCAGGTCGCGCAGAAGTACATGGTGGCCCAGCGCTACGGGAAGATCGTCTCGCTGTCGAGCCGCTCGGCCCTCGGCAACCGCGGCCAAGCCAACTACGCGGCCGCCAAGGCAGGCATCCAGGGCCTGACCGCCACCCTTGCCATCGAACTCGGCCCCTACAACATCAACGTCAACGCCGTCGCCCCCGGCTACATCGCCACCGCGATGACCGCCGCCACCGCCGACCGGGTCGGCATGACTCCCGAGGACCACCAGAAATCGGTTGCCGAACGCACCCCCCTCGGCCGCGTCGGCCGACCCGAAGAGGTAGCCGCCGTCATCGCCTTCCTGGCCAGCGACGAAGCCTCCTACGTCAGCGGCCAAACCCTCTACGTCAACGGCGGCGCCCGCTAACCCTCATGATCAACGGGACATCGCGGAGACATTTCCCGAGTGGAGCCTCCGTCACGTCCCGTCGATCATGAGGCCCTCACCATGGGATCGGGCCTTGGCGGTCGAAGTAGCCGCCGGTGGGGCCGTCGGGGTCGAGGGTGGCCAGGTGGACGATGGCGTCGGTGCCTTCGGTGAGGGTTTGGTGACCCATGTGATTGTTGAAATCCGTTGCGGTGTAACCGGGGTCGGCGGCGTTGATCTGGATTCCGGGTAGGGCTCGGGAGTACTGGGAGGTGATCATGTTCAGGGCTGATTTGGAGGCGGTGTAGGGCAGGTTCAGCAAGGTGGATTCGAGGCGGTTCGGGTCGGCGGTGATGGCCAGCGAACCCATTCCGCTCGACACCATCACGATGCGCGGTTGCGGTGCGGCGCGCAGCAACGGCAGGAATGCGTGGGTCACCTGGACCGGTGCGAAGACATTGGTTTCGAAGACCGCACGGAAGTCGGCGGCTCGGGTTTGTTCCGGCGGATGGAATCCGCCGGAGATTCCCGCGTTGTTGATGAGCACGTCCAGGTGCGCGGTTCGCTCGCGCACCAGCTCGACCGCCGCCGCGATCGATGCGACGGAAGTGACGTCGAGCTGGACGAATTCGACGTTCATCCCCTGCTCGGCAAGCTCGACCGCCGCCGCCTTCCCGCGGTCGGCGTCGCGTGCGCCCAGAAACACCTGCCAGCCCAACTCGCCGAGCCTGCGGACCGTCTCCCGCCCCAGTCCCCTGTTCGCTCCGGTCACCAAAGCCGTCGTCGTTGCGTTCATGCACCCAGCCTCGGCCTGCGCCCAGCACCCCACCAGGGCCGCGTTGTCCTGGGACCGGTGGTACCACCCCGCGCCGGTCCGGCTGCGGGATGATCGAGTGATGGATCGCTCGGAACTCGCGGCGCTACTTCGGCAGGCGCGCACCCGGATACAGCCGCGCGATGTCGGACTACCCACGGGTTCACGCCGTCAGGTGCCCGGACTGCGCCGCGAAGAAGTGGCCCAACTCGCCGGAGTCAGCGTCGACTACGTGGTGCGGCTCGAGCAAGGCCGTGGACCGCGACCCTCGACCGCCGTGCTTGGCGCACTGTCGCGGGCGTTGCGGTTGACCGACGACGACCGCGACCTGCTGTTCCAACTCGCCGGATCGGCGCCACCGCAGGCAGGCCGCATCGCCCAGGTGGTCCGGCCCAGCGTGTTGCGGCTGCTGGACCGGATGGCGGACCTGCCCGCGCTGGTGATGTCCGCGAAAGCTGATGTGCTGGCGTGGAATTCGATGGCGGCGGCGCTGCTCGGCGACTTCTCCGCCTGGCCGCCGCCGCGGCGCAACATCATCTGGCAATGCTTCCTCGGCACCGACCCCGGCCGAGTGCGATTCACCCCCGACGAACTCCGAACGGTCGGCGCGTACGGCGCAGGCACCCTGCGCAGCGCCAAGGCCCGCTACCCCACCGACCCCGACCTGGACCGCCTCATCACCGAACTCCGCACCGGCAGTGCGGAATTCGAACAACTCTGGCGCGAGCGCCCCACCGCACAATGGCGCAGCGCCACCAAAACCATCGACCACCCCGAAGTCGGCGTCCTGGTCCTGGAATGCGACACCCTGCTGGTCCCCGACACCGACCAATCCGTCGTCGTCTACTCCGCCGCCCCCGGAACCCCCGCCGCCACCGCCCTCGACCTGCTCCGCATCACCGGCACCCAACAATTCACCACCCCCACCTGAACCACCTCACAGCCGCGCACATCTTCGCCCGCCGCGCACCGCCGAAACCGTGCGCGGGAGTCAGAACCTGCGCGGCTGCCGACCGGGCCGCCTGCGACCCGGCCCAGCGCCGAAACATCTACGCCGCCTTGTACTTACGCAAGTACTCTCCGGTGAGGGAAGTCGGGTGGTCGAGGAGGTCGGCGGGGGTTCCGGTGAAAACCACTTCACCGCCTGCCTTGCCGCCGTCGGGGCCGAGGTCGATCACCCAGTCGGAGTGGGCGACCACGTCGAGGTTGTGTTCGATGACGATCACGGTGTTGCCGCGCTCGACGAGACCGTCGAGTAAGGCGAGCAGGGTGTCGACGTCGGACATGTGCAGGCCGGTGGTCGGTTCGTCGAGGACATAGACGCTGCCGGTGTTGCCGAGCTGGGTGGCGAGTTTGATGCGTTGGCGCTCACCGCCGGACAGGGTGCTCATCGCCTGACCGAGGCTCAGATAGTCCAGGCCGACCTCGTTCATCGTGCGCAACTTGGTGTGCAGCGCCTTCTCCGGGAAGAACTCGAGCGCCTCTTCGGCGGTCAGCTCCAGCACGTCGGCGATCGACTTGCCGCGCAACGTCAGTGCCAGCACCTCCTCGGAGAAGCGGCGGCCGTCGCAGGCGTCGCAGTGGGTGGTCACCGGGTCCATGTAGGCGATTTCGGTGATGATCACACCGCGGCCCTCGCACTGCTTGCAGGCACCGGCGGAGTTGAAACTGAACAGGCCCGGCGATTCCCCGGTGGCTTTGGCGAACAGTTTGCGGATCGGGTCCATCAACCCCAGATAGGTCGCCGGTGTGGAGCGCGAGGAGGCGGCGATGGCGGACTGGTCGACGAAGATCGCCTCGGGATGCTCGACCACGAACACATCCCGGATCAGACTGCTCTTACCGGAGCCGGCGACCCCGGTGATCGAGGTCAGAATGCCGGTCGGGATCGCGACGGTCACGTTCTTGAGGTTGTGCACGTCGGCGCCCTCGATCAGCAAGGCACCGGTGGCCGTGCGGAAAGTGTCCTTCACCGTGAACGGCCTGCGCAGTCCCGCCCCGGTCGGGGTGTCGGCCGCGCGCAGCTCGGCGAAGCTGCCCTCGAACACGATCTGCCCGCCGTGCAGCCCGGCTCGCGGCCCGACATCGACGATATGGTCGGCGATCTGGATGACATCGGGATCGTGCTCGACCACCAGCACCGTATTTCCCTTGTCCCGCAACGCCTCGAGCAGAGTGTTCAACCGCCCCACATCCCGCGGATGCAACCCGACGCTCGGCTCGTCGAAGATGTAGGTCATCCCGATCAACGTGCTCGACAGATGCTTGATCATCTTCAGCCGCTGGCCTTCGCCGCCGGACAGCGTCGAGGTCGGCCGGTCCAGACTCAGATATCCCAGTCCGATATCGGCCACCCGCTGCAGCGAGGTGCGGATCGCGGCGGCCAGTCCGATCGCGGCCGGGTCGCTGATCTCGTCGAGCACCACCATCAGATCGGTGATCTGCAGTCCCGCCCAGTCGGCGATATTGCGGCCGTTGATCTTGGTGGCCAGTGCCGCGGCGTTGAGCCGGGCACCGTGACAGGTCGGGCACACGCCCTCGGTGAGGAACTGCCGGATCTGCTCGCGGGTCTTCTCGCTGAGCGTGGAGGTGTCGCGTTGCAGCCGGGTGCGGGTGAATTTGGTGGCGATGCCCTCGTAGTTGGCTTTCCAGGTGCCTTTGGCGAAGGTCAATTCCACCTTGCCGCCGGTGCCGTGCAGCAGATCTTCGAACTCCTCGTCGGTGTAGTCGGCGAGTTTCTTGTCCGGATCGAAACGGCCCGAATTGCCGTAGAGCTGCCAGTCGCCGCTGCCGACGCCGTAACCGGGCAGCAGGATCGCACCCTCGTTGAGCGATTTGGTCCGGTCCAGCAACCGATCCGGATCGGCGCGGACGGCGACGCCGAGTCCGTCGCAGTCCGGGCACATGCCCTGCGGCACGTTGAACGAGTAGTTGTAGACGAAACCGGCCGAGGGCGAACCGAATCGGGCGAACATCGCCCGCACCATCGAGAAGATGTCGGTCATCGTGCCCACGGTCGAGCGGGGTCCGCCACCGACCGGTTGCTGATCGATGATCACCGGCGCGGTCAGGTTCTCCATCGCCTCGGCGTGCGGGCGTTCGTAGCGCGGCAGGAAGTTGAGGATGAACGCCGGGAAGGTCGCATACAGCTGACGTTGGGATTCCACGGCGATGGTGTCGAACACGATCGACGATTTGCCGGAACCGGACACCCCGGTGAACACGGTGATCTTGTTCTTGGGGATTTCCAGCGACACGTTGCGCAGATTGTGTTCGCTGGCTCCGAGGACGCGGATGACATCGGAGGACAAAGCGGATACGGCAGAAGACATACCGAACACCATGCCATCCGATACCGACATTTCGCGCACGGCGTTGTGACGCAGATCACATTAATACTTGCCACCTATTACCGGGCGACTTCTTCGACCCGCCAGGCACTTTCGACGCCGTCACCACCGTGGCGAGCCTGCACCACGTCCCACTGCAGGACGGCCGACCGCCCTGCACCGTCTCGTGGCACCTCTGACACAAGCCCCCGACACCCCTGCCGGACCGGGGCCGCCCGAGATAAAGTCGTGAGATGGCCCCCTCGCGCGCGCACCGGACACGCAAGGTCACCGTCACGCTGCCCGAGGAACTGGTCACCACCCTCGAACACTGGCGCGCCGAAGGGCGCATCGAATCGCTGTCGGCCTTCGTCGCCGAATCGGTGCTGGCGCGGCTCAACACCGCCGAATCGCTGGCCAAACTCGAGGAAGTCTTCGGCGGGCGGCCACCGCTGGATCTGATCAACCGAGCTCGCGCCATTCAAGGTTTGCCGCCGTTATCCGAGGAGGATGCCGGCGGATCGCACGCCGGCGCCGCGTGAGGACCCCAGCCCTGGGCGGTGTCGTCTTCGACACCGCCGCCGTCGTCAGCTGGGCCAATCAAGCCCACTACGCCCAAGCGGTGGTCTGGGCGACGGTGGGCGCGGGCAACACCATCGTCGTGCCCGCCACCGCGCTGGCCGCGGCGCGCGCCCATATCCCCGACGATCGGCTCGACGTGCTCGAGGTGCTGCTGGAACTTCCGCACACCGTCATCACCGCACTCGACCGTGCCGCCGCCGAACGGCTCGGCGCCGCCTTCGCGGGCAACCCCGACGCCGAGGTGCTGCTGCCCGCCGGTCACGCCGCCGCCGAGGCCGTCGCCCGGGACTGGCCCTGTCTGACGTCACGGCCCAAGAAGCTGCGTCAGCTCGACCCGCGGGTGATCATCGACCTGCTGCCCTGACGGTGGCCGCGCCGGGCGTCACTGTCCGCGCAGCAACTCGATGACCGGCGCGAACTCCTCCATGCTGTGTTCGAGCACGGTGATGTAGCTGAATCCGTAGCGGTCGCGGTGATCGCGCACGCGGTCGGCCATTTCCTTCGGTGTGCCGAAGAGCAGGGTGGGCAGGTCTTCGGGATGGTCGGCGACATCGTCGGGCAGGGCCGGGCCGAACAATTCGAGCACGGCGGTGCGTTCCTCCGGCGGCACCACCCGCTGGATGAGGATGTTCAATTCGACGCTGTCGAGGCGGTCCCCGAGCAGCCCGCGCACGTAGTCGACGCGCTCACCCACCTCGGCGAGCCCGGCCAAGTGCAGCGGCCCGCCGTTCTCGGTCGGTGAAGCGCCGGGAAAGGCGATGATGTCGGCGTGGCGGGCGGCCAGGCGCAGAATCCGGTTACCCCAGCCCGCGATCAGCAGCGGCGGCCCCGCGGGCTGCGCCGGGCGCGGCTGATACTCCGGATCGGAGAACAAGGTACGCAATGTGGCAACCGTGTGCTCCAGGTGCGCGACGCGGGTGGCGCCGCTCTCGAACGGGATACCCGCGGCCTCGAATTCGGCCTGCACATAGCCCGCGCCCAGCCCGATCTCCACCCGCCCGTCGGTGAGCTGATCGGCGCCCGCGATATCGCGGGCCAGCAGCACCGGGTTGTAGAACGGCGCGTTCAGCACGAAGGTGTTCAGCCGCACCCGCTCGGTCGCCTCGGCGGCCAGGATCATCGACGGAAACGGCGCCGGACACCCCAGATGGTCGGCCACCCCGATCACGTCGTAACCGAGTTCCTCGGCCCTGCGGCACTTTTCGAGCCAATTGCGCCGCGAGTCGGCAGTCACCATGTTGACACCGAAACGGAACGCACGCTGCGCAGTCACCAGTCCTGTCTACCAGCAGGTGGCGCGCGACAACAGCGCCCGCGGCCATCCCGGCACCGGTCACCGATCTGCCCTAGAGTAGACGCCAGAGGTTTGCTGAATGACCGCTGATGCTCTGCCACCTGATCCGAGAGGGGTAACTCGATGACTCAGCTAGATCCCGTGGTACAGGAATTCGTGGACGCGCTCAACGCCAACGACCAGGACCGGCTCTTCGCCGCCCTCACCGACGACGCGACGATGTCCGATGACGGTGTGGAGCGCAATATCGCCCAGTGGACCGGCTCGGAGGTCTTCGGCGCCAACGGGCACATGAAGGTCGAGTCGGTCGCCGACGGCGGCACCGAACTCGTTGCCGACTACACCAATTCCCGCTGGGGCTCGATGCGCACCAGCTGGCGGTTCACCGTGCGCGACGGCAAGGTCGCCCGGTTCGAGACCGGCCAGGCCTGATAACGGCTTGCCCGCCGCCCACCCGCCTTGACATCCTGACGCTCGTGTTCGACGCGCCCCGTTACGGTACGGGCTCCCTCGCTGATCTGTTCCCCTCGCTGCTGGCCGGTTTCGGGGTGCCGGGCGAGGTCGATCGGCTCGGTCTCGGTATCACCGCCGACCGGGTCTGTGTGCTGCTGGTCGACGGTCTCGGCGCGGCCGCGCTCGCCGCCGATCCCGGTGTGGCGCCGTTCTTGTCCGGCCTGACCCCGGCCACCCTCACCGCCGGATTCCCCAGCACCACCGCCACCAGCCTGAGCTGCCTCGGTGTCGGCGTGCCACCGGGCGAGCACGGCATCATCGGCTACCTGATGCGTGTCCCCGGCCAGGATCGGCTGGTGAACGCGCTGCGCTGGCGTCTGCACGGCGAGGGCCCGAAGGTCGATCTGCTGACCGAGCTGGTTCCCGAGCAAGCCCAGCCGCTGCCCACGGTTTTCGAACGCGCTGCGGCACACGGGATCACGGTGACCCAGGTCGCCCCGAACTATCAGAACGGTTCCGGGCTCACCCGAGCGGCGTTGCGCGGCTGCGAGTTCCGCCCGAACGTCTCGGTCGGCGATCTCGTCGACGGCATCGGCACCGCGGCCCGCGCCGGTGAGCGCGCACTGGTCTACGCCTACCACGGCGACCTCGACACCACCGGGCACGTGCGCGGGCCGTCCTCGGACGCGTGGCTGCTGGAACTCGCCCACGTCGACCGCATCGCCGCCGAGATCGCCGAACGTTTGCCACCCGGTGCCGTGCTGGTCGTCACCGCCGACCACGGCATGGTCGAACTCACCGAACGCATCGATGTCGACCACCACCCGGAGTTGCGCGCCTCGGTGCGCCAGCTGGGCGGGGAACCCCGTGCGCGCCATATCTATACCGAGCCCGGCGCCGCCACCGACGTCGCGGCCGCCTGGCGGGCCACCCTCGGCGCCGACTTCGCGGTCCTGCCCCGCGCGGAGGTGATCGAGCGCGGCTGGTTCGGCCCGCGCGTCTCCGCGCGGGTCGCCGAACGCATCGGCGACCTCGTCGTCGCCGCCACCGGCACCCGCGGTGTCATCAGAAGTGGCGCCGAACCGTTGCAGTCGATCATGCTCGGCCACCATGGCTCCCTCACCCCCGCCGAACTCGACATCCCCCTGTGCATCTTCCGCGCCTGAGCGACACGAGGTCGCCCGACCCGGCACCGAACCGTGCGGTCACCCGGTGGCTCTAGGCTGAGGGGCGATCGCCGCGGATCGCCGCGCGACCGAGCATTCAGGAGGAGCACATGAACGCCACGCTGTCACGGGCCGGACGGACCGGCCTCGGGATCGCGGCGGTCGCGCTGGTGCTCGCCGGCTGCACCGACGTCCAGCGCGCCCTCAACCGCGGTGGCGACACCCCGTGCAGCGAGTACGTCAAGCAGGGCCAAGACGAAAAGCGCATGACGATCACCAAATTCGTCAAGCAGCAGACCAAGGACGACCACGAGCCCGCCGGCACCGTCGTCGACGCGACCATGGTGTCGGTCGATCTGCTGTGCGGCGCCCAGATGAACGCCGAAACCCCCATCAAGAACGCCGACGTGGCAGGCATTTTCATCAACAAGTGAACCGAACCGGCAGTCGATGCACCACCGCACCGGCTGCCGTGATCACCGGAGCGGGTGCGCCGCCAGCCACTCGGCCGCCCGTTTGCGCGAGGCCCGCGACAGCCACGCGTCCTGCACCACCTCCGACAGCTCCCGATAGGTCAGCTCACCGATCCGGCTGCCCCGCAGCAGCACCGACGGGTGACCGTCGAAATGCGCGGTGGTGAAAAACGGGGAGTCCGGATCCTGCACCATCGCCTGCTTGTCGGACTCCGAAGGCACCCAGAACACGATGACATCGGCGTAGCGTTCCCCGGTGTCCGCGTCGACGGCATCGGGGCGTGGGTTGCGGAAGAACACGAACGACTTGCCGCCGACCTGATAGACCGGGTTGCCGTGCGGGCCGTCCAGGCGCGTCACATGCGGCATGCCCGCCGCCAGTTCGTGCACGTCGGCGACCCGGGCCCGCCGCGAAACGGTAGCCATGCCAGCAGCATAATCGCCGCGCCTCGGCCGCCACGCCGGGGACGACACGGGCAACCGCATGGGGACCGTTCGGCTTGCCGTCAAACCCTCCCGTTCCCGTCGTGCGTACGCCAGAATGAGAGAGCGAATGTGAGCTCACACGACGATGGGGTTCCCCGAGGTGGCACAGTTCCGCACCCTGACCCAGCAGCGGGCCGAACTGGAAAAAGAATGGGAGCGCTGGGCGACGGCTCCGAATACCGCCGCGCCGCCACCCCGAACCACCCTGCTACGCAGCGACGTCGCGCAATCCTGGCAACGTTCACTGCACAGCGTCGACCCGGCCGTCACCGTCGCCCCCGGACTCGCCGACGTCGGCGACAAATGGTCGGAATCGCCGCTGCGCACACCGATCACCGAGCTGTCGGCCGATCTGCGCGGCATCACCGAGGACGCCGGCTATCTCGCCGTGGTCACCGACGACGCGGGCACCATCATGTGGTCGTGCGGCGACCGCACCCTGCGCAGGCAGGCCGAAGCGGTGAACTTCGCACCCGGCGGCTGCTGGGACGAAACCCACATGGGCACCAACGGTCTGTCACTGGCCTTGCACGACGACCGCGCGTGCTCGGTGTTCTCCGCCGAACACCTGGTCGCCGCCCTGCACGGCTGGGTCTGTTACTCCGCGCCGATCCACGCCCCCGACGGCCGCCAAGTCGGCGTGCTGGACCTGTCCAGTTCCTGGGACCGCTGCCATCCGGCGGTGATGACCTCGGTGCGGGCACTGGTCACCGCCGTCGAAACCATGCTGCGCGCCGCCGAACCCGCGCCCACACCGGGCGTGCGTCTCGAATGTCTGGGCACCGCACGGCTGATGCGCGACGGCCGCCCCGTCCCGCTGCCGCCGCGTCAGCTCGAGATCCTGGCGTTGCTGGCCCTCGAACCCGACGGGTTCACCCCCGAACAGTTGCACGCGGCGGTGTACGGCGATCGCGCGGTCTCCACCAGCACCCTCAAAGCCGACGTCTCGCACCTGCGTCGGGCCACCGGCGGTGAGATCACCAACCGCCGCTACCTGCTGACCGGGCCGGTCGCCTGCGATGCGGTGGACTTGCTGGCCGCCGTCGCCGCCGGCGACACCACATCGGCGGTGTGGCTGTATCGCGGGCCGCTGCTACCGGGCTCGGACACTCCCGGGGTGATGCAGTGGCGGGCGTATCTCGATGTGGGCGTGCGCAATGCGGTGCTGGCCAGCGACCGCGCCGAGCACGCGGTGGCCTTCGGTGAACGCGCACCCGGCGATATCGAGGTGCACGAACACGCGCTGCGCCTGCTGCCCCTCGACGACGTGCGCCGCGCCGTGGTCGCCGCCCGGTTGCACACCGCGTTGCGCTCGTAAGCGCCGCACACCAACCTCGCACCAACCTTCACCGGTCATAGTGGCCCTCTCAGCGTGAGTCTGTGAGGAGCGAGTGCCATGATCTACGCCAGGCCGGGTTCCGAGACCGGCATAGTCAGCTACGCCACCCGCTACGACAACTTCATCGGTGGCGACTGGGCGGCTCCCATCGAGGGACGATATTTCGACAACGCCTCCCCGGTGGACGGCGAAACATTCTGCGCGGTGGCCCGATCCGGTGCCGCCGACATCGATATGGCCCTGGAGGCCGCGCACGCCGCCGCCGAAGGATGGGCGGCCACCTCGCCCACCGAGCGAGCCGACATTCTCAATGCCATCGCCGACCGCATCGAACGCAGCCTCGAACCGCTGGCCGTCGCCGAAACCTGGGACAACGGCAAACCGGTTCGCGAAACCCTGGCCGCGGACCTACCGTTGGCCGTCGACCACTTCCGCTACTTCGCCGGCGCCATCCGCGCCCAGGAGGGCAGTGTCGCCGAAATCGACCGCGACACAGTCGCTTACCACTTCCACGAACCGCTCGGCGTGGTCGGTCAGATCATTCCGTGGAACTTCCCGATCCTGATGGCCGCGTGGAAGCTCGCGCCCGCGCTGGCCGCGGGCAACTGCGTGGTGCTCAAGCCCGCCGAGCAGACACCGGCCTCGATCATGCTGGTCGTCGAACTGATCGCGGACCTGCTACCGCCCGGCGTGCTCAATGTGGTCAATGGGTTCGGTGTCGAAGCCGGAAAACCGTTGGCCTGCAGCCCGCGGGTGGCGAAGGTGGCGTTCACCGGCGAAACCACCACCGGGCGGCTGATCATGCAGTACGCCAGCGAGAACATCATCCCGGTCAGCCTGGAACTGGGCGGCAAGAGCCCCAACATCTTCCTGCCCGACGTGATGGCCGCCGACGACGAATTCCTCGACAAGGCCATCGAGGGGTTCGTGATGTTCGCGCTCAACCAGGGCGAGGTGTGTACCTGCCCGTCGCGGGCGCTGATCCACTCCTCGATCTACGACGAGTTCCTGGCCCGCTGCATCGCCCGCACCGAGGCCATCCGGGGCGGCGACCCGCTCGACACCACCACCATGATCGGTGCCCAGGCCGGTAACGACCAGTACGAGAAGATCCTGTCCTACATCGATATCGGCAGGCAGGAGGGTGCGCGCGTGCTCACCGGAGGGGAAGCGCGCAAGGTCGACGGCCTGCCCGGCGGCTACTACATCCAGCCCACCATCTTCGAGGGCGTCAACACCATGCGGGTGTTCCAGGAGGAGATCTTCGGACCGGTGGTCGCGGTGACCCGGTTCGACACCGTCGAGGAAGCGGTGCGTATCGCCAACGACACCCTCTACGGTCTCGGCGCCGGGGTGTGGACTCGCGACGGCACCACCGCGTACCGGATGGGGCGGGCGATCAAGGCGGGCCGGGTGTGGACCAACTGTTATCACGCATACCCGGCGCACGCCGCGTTCGGCGGCTACAAGAAGTCCGGGATCGGCCGGGAGAACCACAAGATGATGCTGGATCACTATCAGCAGACCAAGAACCTGCTGGTCAGTTATTCACCGACGAAACTGGGGCTGTTCTGATGCAGCAGTATCGAACCCATCGCGTCGCGATGACCGAGCGGGCGCGAACGGTGTTGCGGCAGTTGATCGACCAGCACGGCGCCGTGCTGTTCCATCAGTCCGGCGGCTGCTGCGACGGGAGCTCACCGATGTGCTTTCCGGTGCGCGAGTTCCTGGTCGGCAGCGCTGACGTGCTGCTCGGCTACCTGCCCTGGCACACCGAATTCTGGATGACCGCAGACCAATACGAGCTGTGGAAGCACACACATATGACCGTCGACGTGGTAACCGCGCGCACCGGCGGCTTCTCGCTGGAAGCACCCGACGGTGTGCGTTTCCTGATCCGATCGCGGCTGCTCACCGACGAGGAGGCGGCGCTGTTGCCGCCCCCGCGCACCGGGGCCGATCGGATGACCTAGACCTCCGGGACGCCCGGCCGCGCGGTCGAACCGGACGACCGAGCGCGGACACGCGAACCGGCGGCGGCGTCCGCCAGGTGGGCACGACCACCTGGCGGGCGTCGAGTCACCGGCCGGGCAGGAACCGCAGGCCACGCGCGATCGTCATCAGGAACCGCTGCCACTTGTCCTGCGAAATCATCGGCGGCGCATCCAGATTGAGGAACCGGGTGACGACCACGGTCTGCGGTTCGGTGAACTTGAGCAACCCGTCCGGACCGTGCCGGCGCCCGACCCCGGAAATGCCCATCCCGCCCATCGGTGCGGCCGTGCTGCCCCACGCGGGGGCGTAGCCCTCGTCAACACAGACGGTGCCCGCGTGCAGTTGCGCGGCGATGCGTTCACCCTCGGATTTGCTGGCCGCCCACACGCTGGCGTTGAGGCCGTATTCGGTGTCGTTGGCCAGGCGGATGGCCTCCTCGACCGAATCGACCGGGTAGATCGCGACCAGCGGGCCGAAGGTTTCGTTGCGGCCGCATTCCATCTCGTCGGTGACCTCGGCGAGCACGGTCGGCTCGAAGAACAGCGGACCCAGATCCGGGCGGGCCTTGCCACCGGCGAGCACCTTCGCGCCCTTGGAGGTGGCGTCGGCGACATGCTTGGTCACCGTCTCGAGCTGTGCCTCGGAGATCAGTGACCCGATATCGGCCGAATAGTCATAAGCCGCACCGAGTTTCGCGGCCTGAACGGCGGCGACGAACTTCTCGGTGAACTCCTCGGCGATCGCGCGTTCGACATAGAGCCGTTCGATCGAGATGCACAGCTGCCCGGCATTGGAGAAACAGGCCCGCACCGCGGCCTTGGCGACCTTGTCCAGTTTCGCGCCCTTGGCGACGATCATCGGGTTCTTGCCGCCCAGTTCGGCGGAGAAGCCGATCAGCCTGCGCCCGCACTGTTCGGCCAGGGTGCGACCGGTCGCCGAGGAGCCGGTGAACATCAGATAGTCACAGTGCTCGACGATGGCGGTGCCGACCACGGTGCCCGGGCCCGGCACGACCGCCAGCAGATCGCGGGGCAGACCCGCGCGGTAGAGCAGTTCGGCGTTGGCCAGCGAGGAGAACGGGGTCTGGCTGTCGGGCTTGACGACCACGGCGTTGCCCGCGATCAGTGCGGGGATCGAGTCACCGATCGACAGCAGCATCGGATAGTTCCACGGTGCGACGACACCGACGACGCCCTTGGGCTGGGCGCGTACCGAGGTGCGGTTCAGCACCGGGAACGCGCCGGGCACACTGTGCGGGGCGAGCAGGCTCGGTGCGGTTCTGGCGAAATAGCGGGCCGCGAAGATCAGGCCCATGATCTCTTCCTGCGCCGCCCAGCGCGCCTTGCCGGTCTCGGCCTGCACCACGTCCATCAGGAACTCGCGGTTCTCGACGATCAGCGCCCGATACCGTTCCAGGACCGCGGCGCGCTCGGCGACCGGGCGCGCGGCCCATCGGGTCTGCGCGGCCCTGGCCTTGGCGAACGCGGCCGCCACATCCTCGACGGTGCCGACGGGCACGCTGCCGAGCGGGGTGCCGGTGAAGGTCTCGGCGATCGTCTTGCGCCGGCGGGCATCCGGGGTGTCGATCGCGGCCAGCGCGCTGAGCCGGTCGAAGACCGCGGCTTCCGGTGCGGGCATCGGTGCCTCCTACATAGGTGTCCCTGCGATCTCGTGTTACCGCGAGATACACACAATCTACGCCGGAGCGGCCCCGATCAGAAGTCACTGCCCTTCACACCGGCCGTTCGGCGCACAGTCCGCCGGAAATGCCGGGTTCGACCGGTATCAGCTCGGTCGCCGGGGCAAAGTCAACTCGAGTCCCACTCACCGGGACACAACGGTCGTGCGGTCCGTTTTCTGGTTTAGGTTGTGCCGATGTTCAGAGCGAGGCTCGGGGTCCGTACGCGGATTCTGGCAATCGCGCTCATTCCGAGCTTGACTCTGCTTGTAGTCGGCGTGGGCGCAGCGGGGTATCTGGTAGCCGAGGGGACCAAGGCCGAAGAGTGGGCGGTCCAGAACCAGAAGGCCATCCCGTCCACCCGCGAGTTGATGGAAGCGGTCCAGCAGGAACGGCGACTGACCCTCGCCCAACTCGCCGGCGACGACACCACCCCGCCCGCGCTCGCCGCGGCCCGCATCCGGCTCGACGGGGCCATGCAGGGCCTGATCGAAGTATCCAGTGGCCTTCGCGAGGTCGATGATTCGAAGATCGGCGACGACGTCGCCGGGTTCAACACCCTGCTCAGCCAGATGACCCAGGTGCGGATGGCAACCGACGCGGCCCAGCTGCAACCGTCGGACGCCTACATGTTCTACAACCGGATCCTCGACGTCATCTTCGTCGGCACCGAGATCGCCGAACAGAGCGCACCCGACGCCGAGATCGGTGTCGCGATCGCCGAGGGCATGCGCTTCCTCAACGCCGCCGAAGCCATGGCGCGCAGCCACGCGCTCGGCGTCATGCTCGCCAACACCGACGGACCCGCCCCGATCCCGATCGAGGAGTTCCTGCGCCAAGTCGGCTTCTACCACAGCGAAATCGGCTACCTGACCACCGAACTCGGCGCCGCCGAAGTGCAGAGCCACCGGCTTCGAGAACTCACCGGCAGCAACGCCTGGCAGCAGCTCTCGGCAATGGAAACCGCGCTCGCCCAACGTCATCTGAGCGCGAACTCGACCGGCAACAGCACCTCGTCCACCGGCTCGACCAGCTCGTCGAGCACCCGAGGGTCCACTCCCGCGCTGCCATTGTCGACGACCGAGTGGCAGAACGCCGCGGCCGAGGTCAATCGCGGCCTGGTCGACGCGTGGATCTCGCACAACCGCGAAGCCCAGGCCCTGGCCGAGGACAAGGCCGCCAACTCCGCCGCCAACTCGCTCTACGCGGGCGGTGGGGTGCTCGCGGTCAGCATCGCGGCCTTCCTGATCACCCTCGTACTGGCCAACCGCATCATCCGCAGGCTCAAGCGGCTGCGCAAACAGACCCTCGCGATGGCCGATGACCGACTACCCGAGACGATGCGCAGGCTCAACGCCGGTGAAACCATCGACCCCGCGGCCGAAACCCCCGTCCTCGACTTCGGCCATGACGAAATCGGCCAGGTGGCCCGGGCCTTCCAGCACGCGCACGCCGCGGCGATCAGCGCCGCCGTCGCCGAGGCCCGCACCCGCGAAGGCGTCAAGGCGGTCTTCCTCAACATCGCCCACCGCAGCCAGATCGTGGTGCACCGGCAACTCGAGATCCTCGACGAAGCCGAACAGCGCCAAGAAGATCCGGCCCTGCTCGACCTCCTGTTCCGGCTCGACCACCTGGCCACCCGGGAACGCCGCAACGCCGAGAACCTGACCATCCTCGGCGGCGGCCAGCCCGGCCGGCAGTGGCGCAACCCGGTCCCGCTGATGGACCTGGTGCGCAGCTCGGTCGGTGAAACCCTGGACTACGCCCGGGTTCGGGTCTCCCGGCTGCCCGAGGTGCACGTCGTGGGCACCGTCGTCGCCGACCTGATCCACCTGCTCGCCGAACTCGTCGACAACGCCACCGCGTTCTCCCCGCCCCAGTCCCGGGTCGAGGTCAGCGGCAACGTCGTCGGCAAGGGTGTGGTCACCGAGATCACCGACCAGGGCATGGGCATGTCCGAGACCGAACTCGCCCGGCTGAACGACATGCTGCGCACCCCACCGGATTTCGGTGTCGCGGCACTGTCGGCGGACGCCCGGCTCGGACTGTTCGTCGTCGCCCAGCTCGCGGTGCGCCACGGCGTCACCGTGCGACTGGCCGAATCCGACTACGGCGGCATCAAAGCGATCGTGCTCATCCCGTCCGCGCTGATCGTCACCGACCGCGTGCCCGCCCCGGCACCGGCGGAACTGACCGACCCCGGCCGACGCCGCCGCATCCCGGCGCCGGTGGCCGAACCCGGCGAATCGGCCGAACCCGCAACCGGTTCGGTCGCGACCCTGGCCATCGAATCCCCCGCACCCTACGGCCCGCGACCCCACATCGACGCACCGCCGCAGCCCGACGGCGACGGCAGACCCGCACTGCCACGGCGCAGCAGGCAGACCAATCTCGCACCGCCACTGGCCGAACCCACCCCGGCACCGGCCGCACCCGTGGCGACCACCCGGTCGGCCGAACAAGCCCGCGATCTCATGTCCGCCATCGAGAACGGGACCAGGCAGGGCCGCCGCGCCGCTGTCGTCCCGGACGAACAGGAAGGTTAGGGGTGTCCTCTTCTCCCACAGGTGATCTCAATTGGCTACTCGACGATCTCGTCGACCGGCTGGCCGGGGTACGGCACGCGGTGGTGCTGTCCACCGACGGACTGTTACTCGGCCGCTCCAGCGCGATGACCCGGGAAGACGCCGAACACTTCGGTGCCATGTCCTCGGCGCTGTACGGGCTCGCCCGCAGCGCGGGCAACCGATTCGACGGCGGCGGGGTCCGCCAGGCGGTCATCGAACTGGACCGGGCCGTGCTGTTCGTCACCTCCGCCGGCGACAACGCCTGTCTCGCACTGCAAGCCATCGAGTCCGCGAACCTGGGCATGGTGGCCTACGAGATGAACCTGACCGTCCAGCGGGTCGGCACCTATCTGTCCACCACGCCACGACGCGACCTCGTCGGACAAGGCGAGTCGAATCTGTCATGACCCACCCGCGTGAGCCCTGGTTCGACGAGGCGGCCGGCCCGCTGGTCCGCCCGTACGCGCTCACGCGCGGGCGCACCACCGGCGCCGGTCCCGAGCTGGACATGCTCACCTCGGTGGTCGTCGACGACACCGCGGGCGCACTGCGCCGGATGGAACCCGAATACGCCGATATCCTTCGGCTGTGCCGGGTTTCGCAGTCGGTGGCCGAAGTGTCGGCACAGTTGCGTTTACCGCTCGCGGTGACGAAGATCCTCGTCGGCGACCTCATCGGCGACGGACACCTGATATTCCGTGCTCCCGTTCCGACGGAAGCCGGGCCCGAAGACCTCAACATATTGCGAGCGGTACTGGATGGAATCCGAAAAATTTGACCCGAGCGGCACCCCACACCTGGCCGCCTCGGTCAAGATCCTCGTCGCCGGCGGGTTCGGTGTCGGCAAGACGACCATGGTCTCGGCGATCAGCGAGGTCGCGCCCCTGCGCACCGAGGAGCTGATCACCGAAGTCAGCACCGGCGTCGACGATCTGTCCGGGGTGGAATCGAAGACCACGACCACGGTCGCACTGGACTTCGGCAGGCTCACCATCGACCGAGACCTGGTGCTGTACCTGTTCGGCACGCCGGGACAGGACCGCTTCTGGTTCCTCTGGGACGAGCTGGCCCGCGGCGCGCTCGGCGCGGTCGTGCTCGCCGACACCCGCAGGCTCGGCAATTCCTTTGCCGCCGTCGACTTCTTCGAGCGGCGCGGACTGCCGTTCATGGTCGGGGTCAACTGCTTCGACGGCGCACCGGTGTACACCGTCGAGGAGGTGCGTGACGCACTCGACCTCGACCGGCAGACTCCCGTGCTGCTCTGCGATGCCCGCGACCGCGGCTCGTGCAAGACGGTGCTGATGACATTGGTGGAACACCTCATCGAACGCGTCCAGCGGCCGATCGTCACCACCTGAGGCAGCCGGGCCCCGACAGCCGAAAGCTGTCGGGCACAGCCGCGCTCACGCCTGCTGCAGCCAGGCGAGGAAGAACAGCACACCGGCGGCACACAACAACAGCGCCACCGGCACCGGCCAGCGCGGGCCCGCGCGTCCGAGCAGACCGCGGGCGACCCGCACCTGCAGCGTGCCCAGCCCGGCCAGCAGCAGCAACCACACCGGCAGCATCGCGATACCGATCAGCGCGTGCACCGACCACGCACCGGTCAACGTCGGCCCGCCCCAGGAGTTCTCGTAGTCGTCCGAGGCGACCAGCGGGTAGCAGACGCCGCGCACCAGACCCACCACGGCCAGGAACGCGAAGAACCAGCTCAGCAGACCCAGCGCGGCACCGAGCACCGAGTGCAGCACCGCACGCACTGCCAAACGGTCACGCGGGGTGATGGATTCGCCGAGCAGCCGCCGGGGCACCCGCAGCCGCGTGGCTACCGGGCCGAGCGCCAGTGGCAGCGCCCACAACGCGTAGGCGGCCGCGCGCAGCCACCCGAGGAGCACAGTCATACCGCCGACGGTAGCGTGTTGTGCCGAGGGCTCAACTCAATCGGCCCGCATCCACCAGGTCATCGAACAACAGTTGATCGACCGGAGGTACCAGGGCGCGATCGGCGTAACTGAACCACGCCATCTCCTCGATCTCGCTGCTGGCGGCCAGCGTGCCGTGATAGTCGCCGGTGTAGCAGCTCATCCGCACGACCAGGCCGATCGCCGGCTCGTGCACCGCCTGGTAAGTGCCGACGTGGGCGACGGTCTCCGGCCGCAACGCGACGGTGAGCTCCTCCTCGATCTCACGCACCAGCGTCTGCAGATCGGTCTCGTCCCCCTCCCGCTTCCCGCCCGGAATATAGAAGACATCCTTACCGCGCGGTCGCGCGCACAGAATCCGCCCGCCCTCGATCCGCACCCACGCCACCGTATCGATCAGCCGCCCATCCGCCACCCCCGCACCCTAACCGCCCGCCCCTCGGCACCGAACGGGACACCACCGAGCGACCACTCGCCCTTTCTCGCCGTGCTGTCCCGTTCGATCAGTGCGAAGCTCCGGCTAGCTCACCGGCTCAGTCGCTGGAAGCGGCGCACCGCCAGCGGCAGGAAGACAACCGTGAGGATCAGCGGCCAGACCAGGGCCATCAACAGTGCGTGCTGCTCGATCCAGGTGTCCCCGCTGCCGACCGGTGTGCCGAACAACTCGCGTGCCGCCGCGACCGTGGAGGAGATCGGGTTCCACGAGGCGATCGCTCCCAGCCAGCTCGGCATCAGTTGGGGCGCAACGAAAATGCTCGAGATCATCGTCAACGGGAACGCCACCGCGAACAGACCGCCCGCCGCCTCCGGGTTCGGCACCATCAGCCCGAGCCACACCCCCACCCAGATCAGCGCGAACCGCAGCCACAGCAGCAAACCGAACGCCGCGAGACCGCCGAGAACGCCACCGTCGGGCCGCCAGCCGATGACCAGCGCGGTGAGCATCAGGATCGTCAACTCGGCGCAGGCGACGATCAGATCGGTGACACCGCGCCCCGACACCACCGCCGACGGGGACATCGGCATCGAACGGAAGCGGTCGATGACACCCTTGGTGGCGTCGTGCACGACCAGCGTCGCGGTATTGATGAAGCCGAAGGCCATCGTCATCGCGAACATGCCGGGCATCAGGAAGTCCCGGTAGTCGCCGCCGCCGGGCACGGTCATCGCGCTACCGAACACATACCCGTACAGCAGCACCGACAGGATCGGGAAGCCGAGCTGCCAGGCGATGTTCACCGGTTGGCGCTGATAGTGGGTCAGCCCGCGCCGCACCACATTCCAGCAATCCATCAGCGTCCAGTAGACGCGGGATCGGGTCTTGCCCGAGGTGAGATCCATGGTGGTCATCAGGCCGCTTCCTCCGTGCTCGTGCGGTGTCCGGTCAGGTGCAGGAAGACGTCGTCGAGACTGGGCCTGCGCAGCCCGATGTCCTCGACATTGATGCCTTCGTCCTGCAGGGTGCGCGCCACCTCGGTGAGCGCGGCCACGCGATCGGTGACGGGTGCGTGCACGCGCCGCTCCACCTCGTCGATATCGGGTTCGCCGACGCAGACCCGGGCCACCACCTTGGCGACCGCGGGCAGATCGATCGCGTCCACCGCGACGACCTCGATCAGGTCGGCCCCGATCGTGTTCTTCAACCCGTCGGGGGTGTCGTCGGCGATCGAGCGTCCGTGATCGATCACGGTGATCCTGGACGCGAGTTTGTCGGCCTCCTCCAGATATTGGGTGGTGAGCAGCACCGTGGTGCCGTCGGCGACCAAGGCCCGCACCGAATCCCACACCTCGCCGCGGCTGCGCGGATCCAGGCCGGTGGTCGGTTCGTCGAGGAACAACACGTCGGGGGCGAGGATCATCGACGCCGCCAGGTCCAGCCTGCGCCGCATGCCGCCGCTGTACTTGCCGACCCCCTGGTCGCCGGCGTCGGTGAGGTCGAACCGGTCCAGCAGCTCGCGCGCCCGCCGCTTGGCCTCGGCATTGCCCAAATGGAAGAGCCTGCCGAACATCTCCAGGTTCTGCCTGCCGGTGAGCACCTCGTCGACCGCCGCGTACTGACCGGTGAGTCCGATCCGCGCGCGGACCTGCCTGGGGTACTTCGCCACGTCGAGCCCGGCCACGGTGGCGGAGCCGCGATCGAGCCGGATCAGGGTGGACAGGATGCGCACCGCCGTGGTCTTGCCCGCGCCGTTCGGTCCGAGCAGACCGTGCACCGTGCCGCGTCGCACGGTCAGATCGAACCCGTCGAGGGCGCGCTTGTCCCCATATCTCTTCTCGAGCCCCTCGGCGAAGACCGCGTAATCGTTCACTATCACCCTCCGAATCGAACCTGCACCCTAAACTGGGTACGTTGTACCCGAATAAGAGTACAACGTACCCAGTTCTTTGGCCAAGCGATTATTCTGGCCATCATGACGAGCACGGAGGCCAGCGGAAGCGGTCAGATCACGCGCACCCTCGCGCTGCTGTGGGATTCCGGTCCGCGCCCGAGCCGGGGACCGAAGCCCGGCCTGACCTTGGATCGGATCGCGGAGGCGGCGATCGAGGTGGCCGACAGCGAGGGGCTCGACGCGGTCACCATGCGCCGGGTCGCCACCCAGCTGGGCACCGGCGCCATGTCGCTGTATCGCTACGTCCCCGGCAAGGCCGAACTGCTCGGGGTGATGCTGGATCGGGTGCAACGCCCGACCGGCGAGCCCGTGCGCGGCGACGGCTGGCGGGGTGCGCTCGAGACGATGGCCTACGAGCAACTCGAACTCAACCGCCGCCACCCCTGGCTACTCCAGGTGAATCAGGCCCGCCCCGTGCTCGGCCCGAGCGCGGTCGAAGGGATGGAGGTGATGCTGTCCCGGATCCGGCCGATGGGCTTGCCCGATCGCGAGCTCGTCTCCGTGGTCATCATGATCAGCGGCTACGTCGACGGGGTCGCTCGCACCCAGCTGTATCAGGAAGAGGTGGAACGCAAGACGGGCCTGACCGACGCCGAATTCTGGGCGGCCCAGTACCCCGTCCTGGAGCGGGCACTGGCCAGCGGCCGCTACCCGGTGATGGCCTCCTTGGCCGAGGACTCCTTCGATCGGGGCTTCGACCACTTCGGCTTCGGCCTGCAACGCATTCTCGACGGGCTCGAACATTATGTCGCGCAACGGGATACGCAATAGGGGTGACGGAGAAGCAGCACTGGGGTGGCCAGGATGAGCAGGCCCGCGATCGCGATCGCGGTGCGCGGACCGGTGCTGGCGGCCAGCAGTCCCCACAGGGCGGTCATGGCGGCGATGGTGGCGTTGCTGGTTATCGACCACGCAGACAGAGTGCGGGCGGCTCGCTCGACCGGGACCTGATCGAGCCGGACCGTGGCGAACACCGGGTTGAACACGCCCATGCAGGTCACCAGCCCGAACTGAACGGCGAGGACGAGCATGAGCCCGGTGGTGCCCGGGCCGACGAAGGCCAATCCGAGCGGCCAGACCGCGCGCAGTGCCCCGACGGTGCGCAGCACGTTGTGCTGTCCGAACCGGGCGACGAATCGGCGGGCCAGCCGGGCA
This sequence comes from Nocardia brasiliensis, assembly GCF_042691675.1. Classification (GTDB taxonomy): domain Bacteria; phylum Actinomycetota; class Actinomycetes; order Mycobacteriales; family Mycobacteriaceae; genus Nocardia; species Nocardia brasiliensis_D. The sequence continues at coordinate 4,453,879 of NZ_CP170507.1, read as the reverse complement.
CCGATCAGGCCGCCGAGGCAGGGCGCGCCGAATGCGATGCCGTACTGCCACGGCGTGAACCCGAGGTGGGCGAGCATGAGGACCGCGACCAGTGGCGAGCTCGCCATGATCAGGCCGTTGACCAGGATCGCGTTGAAGAACAACGGACGCAACGTGGGATGGGTCAGGAGGTAGCGCCACCCGTCGAGCACATCGCCTGCGCGCAACCGTGATTCGGCGGTGCGTACGGGAGGTTGCTCGTCGGCACCGATCGCTCGGATCCCCACCGCGGAGAGCAGAAAGCTGAGCGCATCGGCCAGCACGGCCGTCACCGGACCGAACAGCCCGATCGCGGCGGTGCCGAGCGGCGGTCCGAGCGCGGTGGCGGTCCACCTGGTCGCCTCGAATCGACCGTTGGCGACGAGCAGATCCGCGGACGGAACGAGCGTCCGGAGGAACGCGCCACTCGCCGCGGTGAATGCGTTGCCCGCCGCGGCGACGACCACCGCCACGACCAGGAGCTGACCAAAACTGAGCCAGCCCAGCAGATACGCGACCGGAACGCTGGCCAACGCCACGAACCGGACCAGGTCCATCCCGATCATGACCGGCTGCTTGTGCCGGAACTCCACCCACGGCCCCAGCGGCACCGCCAGCGCCGCACCCACCGCCAGTCCCGCGGCGGCCAGCGCCGATACCTCGGCGGGCCCGGCGTGCAGTACCAGGATCGCGATGAGGGCGAACGCATCGAACGCCAGCCAGGTGCCGAACGTGCTCACCGCATACGCCGCCCACAGCCACCCGAACTGCCGCCCCCACGACCCGCCTGTACTCATGCCCAGCCTCGCGAACTCGATCGAACAACCCGACGTTGACCCGCGATATCCAAACAACCGGCGTGGCTGCTGATCAAACAACCGCCGCACCAGCGAGCCACAACGATCAGTTGTCCGACTAACGTCTGTCGCCGTGGATCTCGATGCCGTACGCACCTTCGCCGCCGTCGCCGACGCGGGCCAGTTCCAAGAAGCAGCGGTGCAGCTGTCGATCACCCAGCAGGGCGTCTCCAAACGCATTGCCGCCCTGGAGAAGCAGCTCGGCGTGCGCCTGTTCACCCGCACCGCGCGCGGCGCCCGACTCACCATCGACGGGCAGGCGTTCCTGCCCCACGCCCGCGATCTGCTGCGGGCCGCGGAGCGAGCAGCCGCGTCCGTGCGACCCGGCCGCCGCGCGCTGCGCGTCGACGTGATCGGACGGCGGATCGCACCGGCACATCTGATGCGCGACTTCCATCGGGCCTATCCGGAGATCGAGCTGGACATCGTTGCCTTGCTCCAAGCCGACGAGGCGATCGCGGCCGTCGGCTCCGGCGAGGTCGATGCCTCCTTCCGCGCCGTCACCGTGCCCGTCCGACAGCTGCCGGACGGCATCGAGACCGTTCCCGTTCTCGACGAACCCCACCACCTGCTCACCGGACCGCACCACCGGTTCGCCACCGCCCCGGCGGTCACCCTCGAAGAGCTTGCCGGACACCGGATTTGGATACCGGGCATCGTCACCGGAACCGAATGGGCCGACTACTACGCCGAACTCGCCGCCGCGTTCGGGCTCACCATCGACGCCACCGGTCCCAATTTCGGCACCGAGGCCCTACTGGACGTGATCGCCGATTCCGCGACGGTGGCGACCTTCGTCGGCGAGCAGGCTCGACTCCTGTGGCCCGCGCACTACGATCTGCGACGCATTCCCGTGCGCAACCCGACCCCGGTCTACCCGCACTCGCTGATCTGGCGCAGCGACAACGCACACCCCCCGCTCACCACACTCCGCGACTACCTGCGGTCCAGACACCACGACAGCGCGGACGGTGACACCTGGGGTTCCGGCTACACGAAAACTCCGGATGAGTAGCCGCCGCTAGGAATTGGCGCTGTGGTGGTCGACGAGCTTGGTCAGCAGCGCGGCCAGCTGCTTGCGTTGTGCCGCGGTGAGCGGGGTGAGCAGTTCGTTCTGCAGGCCGGAAAGCACGACATCGAGTTCGTGCAGCCGCGCGGTGCCCGAATCGGTCGACGTAATGACGTTGCGCCGCTGGTCGTCGGGGTCGGGCACGCGTTCGGCGTACCCGTCGCGTTCGAGTTCGTTGAGCACCGCGACCATGTCGCTGCGGTAGATGCCGGTACGCCGGCTCAGCTCGGCCTGGCTGGACGGCCCCCATTCGGCCAGCGTGGCCAGCACCGCGTAGTGCCACTTGCGCGCGCCGATCCGGGCGAGGCCGGTCGACACCAGCCGATCGCCATGCGCCGCAGCCTGACTCAACAGCCGACTGGGCAGTGCGCGCAATCGGGGTGCCGGTGTGGTCGGGCCGACGCTTTCGCCGTCTTCCCCGATCGCGGCCAGCGGCACCCGGGCGTGCTGCTGTACCCGGACGCCTTCGGCCCGCGGCCCGTGCTGGAGCGCATGGCCCGCGAACTGGCCGAGCACGGGTACTTCGTGCTCGTCCCCAACCTGCTGTACCGGCACGGCCCAGCACCGGTGGTCGAGCTTCCCGAGCACATCGGCGAAAAGACCCGCCCCGCGCTCATCGCTAAGCTGATGCCCTTGATCCAGGCGCACACCACCGAACGCATCCTGCGCGACGCCGACGCCTACCTCGAATTCCTCACCACCCGGCCCGAGGTCGGTGCCGGACCGGTCGCCGTGATCGGCTACCGCCTCGGCGGCCTGCTGGCGATGCGCACCGCGGCGGCCCACCCCGACCGGGTGGCCGCCGTCGCCGGATTCCACCCCGCCTTCCTGGTCACCGACGCACCCGACAGCCCGCACCGCCTCGTCTCCGAGCTCACCGCCGAAGTCCACCTCGGCCTCGCCGAGGGCGACATGTCCCCCGAGGCCATCGGCGATCTCGAGCGGGCCCTCGACGGCGCGGGCGTCCGCTACACCTGCGAGGTCTACCCCGACACCGTCCACGGCTTCACCATGTCCGACACCGCCGCTTTCAACCCCGCCGCACTACAGCGCCATTGGGATCGCTGCTTCCCCTCCTCGACCGCACCCTGACCCACAGCTGAGCTGCGGACTGTGCGGCCGGGTCGGCCGCGCAGTGACAGCGATCACAGGGCAGGACAGGGCTTTACCGAGCCTTTACCATGGCAGGCAGCCAGGTTATGTCGATCGAAAGGGATACACCATGAACGATCTGATCAAGACCCTCGCGCAAGATGCCAACTGGGACAAGTGGGTAGCCGCCAACTCCGAATCCGGCACCAAGGACGGCTGCATTTCCAAGGCAGGCTGTATCTCCAAGGCGGGCTGCATCTCCTAGTCGCGGTCTCCGGGCCGAGCCGCGTTCCCGGCCCGGCCCGGACTCCCCGGACATTATGACCAACACTCCCCGCACCCGCCCGCTGCCGAGCGTCTTCGTCGATGCGATCCGCGACATCCCCTTCTACCGCGAGCACGCGGCGGCGAATTCCTTCCCGATCATCACGAAATCCGACCTCGCCGAATCTTTTCCGGATTCGTTCCTGACATCGAGGGTCCGCGCGGCACTGGAATCCGGTGCCGCACAGTATGTCTGGTCTACCGGAACGAATCATGCCCGCATGCAGCTGATCCGGCCGCCACTGTTCCTGCTGAAGACCTACTACGCGGTATGGCGGGACCACCCGGAGATCGGTGACACTTTCGCCGCCGGTGTCCCGCGCATCTCCGTCACCACCCGGTTGGCGACCGACCACGTGGCGCGGATCAACGAAGCCAAGGGCGGCACGCCGGCCGATATCGCACGGCGGTGGCTCGACGACCGCACCGTGTATGTCAATCAGGAGCTGGACCCGGCACGCTGGACTCCGGCGGCCGTCGACCAGATGCTGACGGAGATCGATACGGTGTGCGCCGAAAGAGGTAGCGGCCGTTATCATCTCGATTGCTCGTCCTACCATGCGGCCTACTTGCTGCAAGCGGCCGGTGACCGGTTCGCGCAGCCGGTCAGCGCCATCCACGGCTACGAATTCACCCCGCGCAACGTCCGGCGCTTCCTGGCCGAACGGCTCGACTGTCCGGTGATCGAGCTGTTCGGTAGCACCGAGCTCGGATACCTGTATTACGGCGATACGCAGGGCCGCTACCACCCGCACCTCGGTGAGATGGAAGTCGAGCTCCAGCCGATTCCCGGCACCCGTGGCATTCACAGCCTGGTCGTGTCGAGCATCCGCAACCCGTTCATGCCGTTGATCCGCTACAACACCGGCGATTGCGTGCACACCCGGGACGGATCGTCGGATCCCGGCCAGATCGTGCGCTTCTGCGGCCGCGAGAAGGAACTGCTCGTCACCGACACCGCCATCACCTCGCAGGCCGAGCTCGACGATGTCATCGCCGACATCAGCCCACGGGTGTTCGTCTACCAGCTGCGCGTCGACGGTGCACAGTCGCGGCTGGCCTACACCACCTTCGACGGCGCGGCACTCGATCGCGCTTGCGCCGACGAACTGGCCGACGCGGCAACCAGATTGACCGGGTCGACCGTCACCGTCGCGCACCACACCCACATTCCGATCGGCAAGTCCGGCAAGTACGCCTGGCTGGTTCGATGAAGGAGCTCGCGGATGACCGAACACCAGATTCTCGGCGACCTCTACGAGGAGACGGTCCGCTATGTGCGGCAGCACAATCAGGTCGATGAGCCCACCGCCCGCGTCCAGGTCCGCGAGGCGGTGCGGTACCTGACGCTGGTCTCCGCGCACCGCGACGAGCTCAGCGGGCTGTTCCTTCCGGTCGAGCAGGCCATCGATGAGGTCTGGCACTACCTCATTCTGCAAACCCGGGAGTATGTCGATCTCTGCGAGAATCGGCTCCCCGGTGGACATTTCATCCATCACCGGTCGATCTCCTACGACGACTACGGACAGCAGCAGCCCTCGCGTGAAGTCATGATCGAGCAATTCCTGCGGTGGATTCCGCTCTACAGCCGCAGATTCGGTGAGTTCGACGCCGACGGCGGCAGATGGTGGACGATGGTGCGCTTCCTGCACGAAGAAATGGGGTACAGCCTCAGCGACATCTCGTCGCTAGCGCCTGCCGACGCGCCGACCGGCCGCTGATCGCAAACTGGCGATGATCACGATCGCCGCCAGCAGCACCTGCACGCCGAGTACCGCCACCATCGCGGTGCGATGCCCCGACGACTGCACGAGCACACCGAACACGGTCCCCAGCACGGCTGCGCCGGTCGCGATGGAAACCTGTTGCGCGGTGAGCAGCACACCACCACCCATGCCCGCCAGTTCGGCGGGAACCAGCGCCAGCAGGTGCGCGTTCATCGCGCCGAGGGTGATGCCCTGCCCGGTGCCGATCAGCAACATCGCCACACACATCAGCGGCGAACTCGCCGCCGTCACCGCGACAGCCATGCCCGCCAGACCGGCGCCTTGCACCGACGCGCCCAGCGCGATCGCGCCGACACCGAGTCGACCACGTATCCGCGGGACCGCGAACGACGAAATCAGGAACCCCAATGCCATCGGCGCGGTCAACGCGCCCGCGAGCAGCGGTGAATGCCCCAAACCCTCCTGCAACGTTTGCGGCAGCGCGTAAAGAAATCCCCCGGCGCCGGCGAAGAACGGCAACATCAGGGCAAGCGCCCAGCGCAGATCGGGGTTGGCGAACATGCCCTGCGGGATCACCGCGGGCTCGGTCGTGCCCGCCCGTCGCCGTTGCTGCGACAGCCACGCCCAGCCGACGACAACCGTCAGCACGGCCAGGGCGATCACCGCGGGCCCGAGGATCGACGACAACGACACTGTCAACAAGAACGACAACACCGTCGACGACAACAGCGCACCGCCGCGACCATCGATGTATTGCCCGAGATTCGGTTCGGTGTCCGGCACCATGCGTGGCAGCAGAATCAACGCGACGATGCCGACCGGAATGTTGATGAGGAACAGCCACCGCCACGCGTCGCCACCGATAACGTCGAGCAGCGCGCTGCCACCGATCAGACCGATGAGCGCGGAGAGGCCACTCATCGACGAATACCAACTGATCGCGCGCTCCCGGCGTTGCCCGGCCCGGGCGGTGACCAAGCCCAGCACCTGGGGCATGACGAACCCCGCGCTGGCGCCCTGCAATATTCGGCCGCCGACCAGTACCTCGAACGTGGGTGCCGCACCGCAGAGCGCCGAGGTGACAAGGAACCCGGCTACCGCCACCCACAGCACCCGGCGACGCCCGAAGCGGTCACCGACGCGACCGCCGAGGATCAGCAGCGACCCGAATCCGGCGAGATAACCGACCAGCACCAAACTCAGCAGCGCCGACCCCTGCTCGATGCCGAAGTCGCGCCGGATACCCGGTAATGCCACACCGGCGATGAACGTGTCCATCATCGGAACGAACGCACACGCGAGGATCAGCAGGATCCCCGCCGTGCGCAACTCTCGATCATCGGGCGGGGACAACGCATTCCGGGTGCGCATGCTCGGCAAATATCTGCCCACCACGGTCACCGTGCCCGCACGTGCGGGGTGGCCGATCCCAGGGCCGCGGCGAGGTTGTCGAGGGCCGCATCGAGACCGTTCTTCGGCAACGGCGCACCATCGAACATGGTGATGTGCACCGTGTCGTCGATGAGCTCCCAGGTGCCGACGATGCGTCCGGCGACGACCACGATCGGTGAGATCCAGCCCGCGGTTCGGCTCACCTTCGCCCGGTGCGCCTCCGGCAGTAAAGCGGTGTCCTTGGTGCCGGGGCCCAGGACGTACTGGTCGAAGGCGCCCAACAGGTGCACCGACGTCGTCGGCTCGGTCGCGACCAGTTCATCGACGTGGTCGCTCAGCAGATAGCCGGGCCGCCCTTCCACCTCGACCTCGGTCACCGTGTCCCCCAGCTCCGAGAACCACCGGCGCAGTACGGTTTTGCGCAGGCTGCCGCGGCTGAGCCAGGCATCGAACGTCTCCGGGGTGCCCGGGCCGTATGCCCCCAGGTAGGCGGTGATCGCCAACGGTGCGGCTGCGTCGGGTTCCGGCAAGCCCGGCCAGTCGCTGACCTGACGCGCCGGTGCGGCGAAGGTGATTTTGCTGCCGCGCGCTGGTCCGTGGCAGATCGCGCCCTGCCAGGCAAGGGGTTTGAGCAGCGCGCCCCAGCCGGAGCGCAGCTGCTCGCCCAGTCGATGGAAGGCGGCGTCGGCGGTGAGCGCGTCGACGAGTTCCTCGCGGGTGAGCGTGGCGCCGTCCAGGAGGTGGCGCACCTGCTCGGTCAGTGCCGCGACCTCGTCGGGTGAGGCGCCGAAGTTGCGTTGCCACACCGGTTTTTCCCAGGTGCGGGCCGAGGCGAGCAGCGCGAGGCAGGCCGCGGCGAGCTCGGGAGTGAGCGCGTGCAGCGTGCCGCGCATCGCCCACGTCTTGATCAGCGTGCCCTCGGTCAATTCGCGCACCAGCGCGCCCGGCGCCGGTGCCGAACTACGCAGCGCCACCGCAAGTTCCGCGGCCGAGGTGACCTGTGCCTGCACCCCGCTCAACCGACCGACGATCTCGGACACACTCGCGGCGCCCGAGGTGACGTACTGGCGTCGCAGCCGCCACGCGAAAACCTGGTCCCAGGTGAGGCGCACGGGTCCCCCTTCGATCTTCAGAGCACAGCGCTGCAGAACGCTACCGTAGCCGCGGCCACCGCCAATCCGGTCACCGTTGTCGCGATCACCCCGAGCAGCGCGGTGCGGGTGGTCGCCCGCCGGATCGGGCTCACCGGATCCACCAGCCGCTCGGCCCGGGCCAGCACCGCCGTCCCCGCGGCGCCCAGCGCACCCGCCGGTACCGCCCCGGACACGCCGAGGATCGCCAGCAACCCGCCGAGCAGCGGTTCGGAACCGTGCTTGCCGGCCGCCTTGTCATCGGCGCACATCTCCAAGAGCCGGGTGATCTCCGCGGCGCCCGCGGTGGCCAGGCGCAGCCCGGGCAGCGTGGTCGCGATCGCGCGCAACACCGCGGTCAGCGGGGCGTGCCTGCCGGACAGGTGGGCGCGTTCGTGAGCCAGGACCGCGGCGAGTTGGTCCGGTGCCAGCGCGTCGAGGGCGGCGCTGGTGACGACGATGGTGTCGGGGCGTCCCGGCACGCAATAGGCTTGGCGCTGCGGCGAATCCAGCACCAGCGCGCCGAGACCGGGCACCCGGCGCCCGACCAGCCGCAGCGCCTTCGCGTGCGCGTGGGTGCGCCTGCGCATATCCCGCACCACCGCGACCGCCCGCGCCACCACCGCGACAGTGCAGGTGGCGACCAGCGCGCCGACCGCGAAGGTGGCGGCCTTGGTCGCGCCGCTGCCGTCCTCGTGGATCGGGGTCCACATGATCGCGAAGCAGGCGCGCAGCGCCTCGTGCGGATGTCCCCAGTAGGTCGCGAACTCGACGGTCAGCATGGTCGCGGCCGCCGCCCACGCGCCGAGCGCGCCGACGATCGCGACGACCCAGGCGATGATGCCGAGCCGCGGGGCGTTGCCGCGCCGGGTCAGCCGGGTCAGCACCGGCGGGCCGAGCGTGGCCACCGTGCTGCCGTAGAGCATCAACGCGATCGCCAGCGTCACGGCGTGGCGTTCTCGGCACCCGGCAGCGCGCCGGGCGTCTTGCGGGCGGTGAGCCTGCGGAGCGCGGCCCGCAGACCGGCGGATTCCTCGGCGCTGATCCGATCGACGAAGTGGCTGAGCACCAGATCGGAACGTCCACCCGCGCCGAGCGCCTCCAGCATGAGCCGGGCGCTGTGCTCCTCGCGGGTCAGCGTCGGCCAGTACCGGTAGGCCTTCCCGGAACGCTCGCGCGCCAGCCAGCCCTTGCGATGCAGATTGTCCATGGTGGACATGACGGTGGTGTAGGCGATGTCGCGTTGCGCGGACAGTTCGTCGAAGATTTCGCGCACCGTGGTGTCCTCCGCGTCCCGATCCCAGATGCGGTCCATGATCACCGCCTCCAGGTCTCCAAATCCGCGCAACCTACCGACTCCCTCATCCTGAACGTGCCGTGCTGTCGGGTCAGCGTACCGGTTAGTCCGGATTGCTACGTAGCCAAGCCGTAGATTTGGGCGGTTGCTCGGCGGATGTCGGTAGGCCGTGCGAACATATGTTCGTGTCCGACGCACCCGCCACCCGTCCGCGGATAGTGGCGCGGGCCGAGTCGTCCATCCTGCACGCCGACCTCGATTCGTTCTATGCCTCGGTCGAGCAGCGCGACAACCCGCGGTTGCGCGGCAAGCCGGTGATCGTCGGCGGCGGGGTGGTGCTCGCGGCCAGTTATGAGGCCAAGGCGTTCGGGGTGCGCACCCCGATGAACGGTGGGCAGGCGCGGCGGCTGTGCCCGCACGCGATCGTCGTCCCGCCGCGCATGTCGGCCTACGCGGAGGCGAGCAAGGCGGTATTCGAGGTCTTCCACAACACCACCCCGGTGGTCGAGGGTGTGTCGATCGATGAGGCGTTCCTCGATGTCGGCGGGCTGCGCCGGATCGCGGGTGAGCCGATCGGGATCGCCGAGCGACTGCGCGCCACGGTGCGCGATCAGGTCGGGCTGCCCATCTCGGTCGGCATCGCTCGCACCAAATTCCTCGCCAAGGTCGCCAGTGCCGTCGCCAAACCCGACGGCCTGCGCTTCGTCGCCCCCGACGGCGAACTCGACTTCCTGCACCCGCTGCCGATCGAAAGGCTCTGGGGCGTCGGCGAAGTCACCGCCCGCACCCTGCACGACCACGGCATCACCCGGGTCGGCCAGCTCGCCGACCTCGGCGAAAGCCCGCTGCGCGCGATCCTCGGCCCCGCCGCCGCCCGCCACCTCTACGCCCTGTCCTGGGCGCGCGACCCACGCCGCGTCGAAACCGGCGTGCGCCGCCGTTCCATCGGCGCCCAACGCGCCCTCGGCCGCCGGCCACACCCACCCGAGGACATCGAGGCCTACCTGCACGGCCTCACCGATCGCCTGGGCCGCCGTCTGCGCGCCGCCGACCGCATCTGCCGAACAATCGTGCTGCGCATGCGTTTCGACGACTTCACCCGAGCCACCCGCTCGCACACCCTCCCCGAACCCACCGACCACACCGAAACCCTGCTGCACGCCGCCCGCACCCTCCTCGCCACCGCCATGCCCACCATCGAAGAACGCGGCCTGACCCTCATCGGCCTAGCCCTCACCAACCTCACCGACGCCAACCCCTACCAACTGACTCTCCCCTTCACCCCCCGAGCCACCAACACCCTCGACGCCACCCTCGACACCCTCCGCCACCGCTTCGGCTCCACCGCCATCACCCGAGCCGCCCTGCTCACCCGAGGCGAAGGCCTCTCCGTCCCGCTGCTTCCGGACTGATTCAGCCGATCGCCATCGCGGACGAGGTGTGTTCCGCCTCGAAAAGGACGTTCTCGCAGGCTGATTCGAGCAATTCGATGCTTATGAAGCGGACTGCCCCTGCGCGGCGGCCAACGCCTCTTCCTGGATGCGGGGGAACTGGGCGCCCATGGCTTCGGAGAGGGCTTGGGCGGCGGAGAGGGGGCGGACCATGACGGTGAAGGTGTCGATTTTGCCGTTGTCGTCGAAGTGCAGGAAGTCGCAGCCGTTCACGGTTTTGCCGTTGACGGTGGCTTCGAAGACGAGGGCGTGGTCGCGGCCGTCGGCGTCGATGATCTCGCGCAGGTAGTGGAAGTCCTCGAAGACGCGCATGACGCCGCGCAGGATGGCGGCGGTGATGGCCTTGCCCGGGTAGGGCTTGAAGGCGACGGGGCTGGTGAACACGACGTTGTCGGCGAGCAGCGACTCGAGCGCGTCGAAATCCCTGGTCTCGACGGCTTCCCGGAACGTGGTCATGCCAGCACCTCGCATATGCAACTAGTTGACTAGGGTCTGACGCGAGCGTAACCCAGAATCAGTGTTGCGTGCCAGCTGACCGGCTTGACGGCACAGGACGACCTCCGCCGACGGGCGGTCGCCGGCGGAGGTACTGGGCCCGGCCCTATTCCATCTTCACCGGAATCTTGCGGGCGGTGCTGCTGGATTCACCCATCCGGATGCGCACGGTGAGGATCCCGTTCGCATAGGTGGCGGAGATGTCGTCGTCGCGGGCGCCGACCGGCAGTGCGACGGTGCGCATGAACGATCCGTAGCGGAACTCCGAGTACCCGCCCTCCGAACGCCGCTCACTGCGCTCGGCTTTGATCGTCAGTCGCCCATCGTGCACGGAGACCTCGAGATCCTTGTCCGGATCGATTCCGGGGATCTCCGCCCGCACCACGTGATAGTGGTCGTCGTCCGGCGTCTCCTCCACCCGCAGATTGTTACCCGATCCCGAGCCGACGAACGGCACCAACTTGCGCAGGAAATCGCCGATGCCGGCCAGGGGCGAACGGGACTGCTGTGACACAGGAAGCTGACTCATGATTCCTCCAGAAGTCGGCTGCTGACCAGCACAATTGTACCGAAATCAGCGAGATCGTTTGGGTCGCTTGTCCATCAGGCGCAGGATCAGCGGCGTGAAGATGAGCTGCATGGCCAACTCCATCTTGCCGCCGGGCACGACGATGCAATTGGGCCGCGACATGAACGAGTCGTGCAGCATCGAAAGCAGGTACGGGAAGTCGATCACCTTCGGGTCGGCGAAGCGGATGACGACGAAACTCTCGTCGGCGGTCGGGATGCTGCGGGCGATAAACGGATTCGAGGTGTCCACGGTGGGCACCCGCTGGAAGTTGACGTAGGTGTGCGAGAACTGCGGGCAGATGTATTTCACGTAGTCGGGCATCCGGCGCAGGATCGTATCGATGACCGCCTCGCTGGAGTACCCGCGTTCGGTCTTGTCCCGGATCACCTTCTGGATCCATTCGAGATTGACGATCGGCACCACCCCGACCAGCAGATCCGCGTACCGCGCGATGTTCACGCTGTCGGTGACCGCGGCGCCGTGCAGTCCCTCGTAGAACAGCAGATCGCTGCCGGGCGCCAGGTCTTCCCACGGCGTGAACGTGCCCGCGGGCTGCCCGTAGGGTTTGGCCTCGAACTCGTCGTGCAGGTATTTGCGCACCGAACCGACCCCGGTCTCACCGTACTCACGGAACAACGTCTCCAGCTCCGCGAGCAGATTCGCCTCCTCGCCGAAATGCGAGAAGGTGAGGTTGCGATGCTGTTCGGCCTCGGCCATCGCGAGCTTCATCTCGTTGCGGTCGTACCGGTGAAACGAATCCCCCTCCACGACAACAGCATTGATGCCCTCGCGACGGAATATCTCCTGAAAGGTCCGGGTGACGCTGGTCGTTCCCGCACCGGATGATCCGGTGATCGCGACGACGGGATGCTTGACCGACATGACACCTCCTCGATTGCCGGACAACAGAACTCAGCGCGGTGCCGGACGAAACAGCGACCGGGACCCGAACAACGAACTGTCGAAGCTGGGCCCGGCCTCGGGCTCCCGGTGATAGCGCTCGATCCGCTCGACCTCGTTGCGCGAGCCGAAGATCAACGGCACCTGATGATGCACGTGCTCGGGCGGCACCTCCAGCACCCGCTCGGCACCGGTGCTCGCCCACCCGCCGGCCTGCTCGACGATGAACGCGACCGGATTGGCGCCATAGAGCAACGACACCCGCCCCGGCCGCACCGGCGGACGGTTGTCGTGCGGATACAGATAGACCCCGCCACGGGTCAGAATGTGGAAGGTGTCCGCGACCAGCGACGCGACCCAGCGCATATTGAAGTCGCGCCCGCGCGGCCCCTCCACCCCGTCGAGGCATTCGTGCACATACCTGCGCACCGGCCGCTCCCAGAACCGCTCATTGGCGGCGTTGATCGCGAAACCCGAGGTGTCATCCGGGATCCGCATCCGCGGATGGGTCAGCACGAACGCGCCGATCTCCCGATCCAGGGTGAACCCGTCGACGCCACTGCCGGTGGTGAGCACCAGCATCGTCGCGGGCCCGTACAGCGTGAATCCGGCACAGACCTGGCGCACACCGCGTTGCAAGAAATCCTCGGCGGCAGGCGCGCCGTCGTCGCGGTCCGGTGTCCGCAGCACACTGAATATCGTTCCGACGGGCAGGTTCACGTCGATATTGGACGATCCGTCCAGCGGATCGAAGGCCAGCAGATACTTTCCGCGCCGGTGGGCGTCGGGCACCGGATGAATCGTCGGCATCTGCTCCGACAACAGCGCCGACAGATGCCCCGTCCACTGCGTCTCGGCCACCATGATGTCGTTGGCGATGGCATCGAGCTTGCGGTGCACCGTCGGCGGCAGATTGTCCGGCTCCGACGCGCCCAGTGAGCCGACGATGGCGCCCCTGGTCACCTGGTTGGCGATGATTTTCGTCGCGGTCGCCACCACATTCACCAGGGCGGAGAACTCACCGGACGACCCGGGGTGCCGGTGTTCCTCCTCGATCGTGTAGCGGGTGAGCGTCTTCAGTCCTTCGGGCATGGGCGCCTCGATCTCGTCACGCCGGGGCCCGCGCGCTGGGCCCGTCCTGCGGTTCGGTGCTGTCGGTGAACACGCTGCTGCCGTAGACATCCTGGTCGGTCAGCGTGATCAGGTCGGTTTTGGTCAGTGGTCGCCGCAGTTCCACCAGCCGTTTCGCCTGCCGCAATCGGCACCGGTCCAATGCGTTGCGCACGCTGCGCGCGTTGGAGAACCGCGGCCTGGTCATCCGCAATGCCAGGTATTCGGCGAAGGCGGCCTGCGCGGGTTCGTCGAAGCGGAAGTTCTCCCGCGCCACCATGAGTTCGGCGATGCCGAGCAGTTCGGCGTGGGTGTAGTCGGCGAACGCGAGATGGTGGGCGACCCGTGAGGACAGGCCGGGATTGGCGGAGAAGAAGCGCTCCATCCGATCCGGATAGCCCGCGAAGATCACCACCAGGCTGGCCCGCTCACTTTCCATCTCCTGCAACAAGATTTCGATCACCTCCTGCCCGTAGTCCCGCTCGTTCTCCGGGCGGAACAGGTAGTAGGCCTCATCGATGAACAACACCCCGCCAGCCGCCTTGGCCAGCGCCTCCTTGGTCTTCGGCGCGGTGTGGCCGATGAACTGGCCGACCAGATCGTCACGGGTGACGGTGTGCACCTTGGGTTTTCGGATGTAACCCAGCGCGTGCAGCAGCTCCGCCATCCGCAGCGCCACGGTCGTTTTGCCGGTGCCGGGCCCGCCGGTGAAGCTCATGTGCATGGTGGGCCGGGACGAGCTCAAGCCGAACCGTTGCCGGGCTCGATCGATGAGCAGCAGCGCGGCGATCTCCCGCACCCGGCGCTTCACATTCGCCAGGCCCACGAGTTCGGCGTCGAGCCTGGCCAACGTGTCCTCGACGTCATTGCCCGCGATATCGGTCGAAAGATCCAGCAGTGCGGCATCATCCAGTATCTCGACCGCGTCCTCGGCAGGCTCGGCAGGTACCGGCCTGCCGTCACCTGCGCCGGGACGGTGCAGTCGGAAACCGTTGGGCTCAGCCGCCATACCGCTGTCCCTGGCGTTTGTCGGTGGCGTAGGGGCGCAGGCCGTACTTCTGCTGGCGATCCGGCCCCTCCAGGCGGGTCAGGCCGAAACCGGGCTCGTCGGCCGGGCGCTGCACCAGGAAGCTCAGCGCCGTGGTCTGCCTGCCGAAGCGGGCGTCGTAGGCCAGCACCCGGACGTAGTGGCGGGGAAAGGTCGCCCGGCAGGCGTTGATCTCGGCGAGCACACCGTCGGGCTCGTCCAGATCGAACAGCGGCAGGCCCCACATCTCCCAGTAGGCGTTACGGGGATGCGGGTCGTCGGTGTATTCGATCGACACCGGCCAGCTGTTGAGCAGCGCGTAGCGCACCTGGGCGGCGATCTCCGCGTCGGTGGGCTCCGGCAGATACGAGAAAGTTCCGTGACGCAGATACATGGCGAGGCTCCAAGGGATTTCAGCGGGTAGCGGTCGGCACCGCGTCCGGGGCGTCGGTGGAGGTGTACTCGAAGGTGACATCGCCCCAGGTCGCCAACGCCACCTCGAGCGGACGGCAGAGCTCGGCCGCCTTGCGCAACACCTCCGGGCCCTCCTTCAACAGATCACGACCTTCGTTGCGCGCCTTGACAACCGCTTCCAACGCCACCCGATTCGCCTCGGCGCCCGCCGCGATACCCAGCGGGTGTCCGATGGTGCCACCACCGAACTGCAGGATCACGTCGTCGGCGAAAAGATCCAGCAGCTGATGCATCTGACCGGCGTGGATACCGCCGGAGGCCACCGGCATCACCCCCGGCAGGCTCGCCCAGTGCTGGTCGAAGAAGATGCCGTTGCCCGGGTTGGCGGGAATGTGGTTCTCCCGCAACGTGTCATAGAAACCCCTGGTCGTCGCGGGATCACCCTCGAGCTTGCCGACCACCGTGCCCGCGTGCAGGTGATCGACGCCGATCAGCCTGCACCACTTGGCCAGCACCCGGAAGCTCACACCGTGCGTCTTCTGCCGGGTGAAGGTGGAATGCCCGGCCCGGTGCAGGTGCAGCAGCACCCCGTTGCGCCGCGCCCAGTGCGACATCGACTGCATGGCCGTGTATCCCACGGTCAGATCCATCATGATCACGACACTGCCCAGTTCCTTGGCGAACTCGGCCCGCTCGTACATGTCCTCCATGGTCGCCGCGGTGACATTCAGGTAATGGCCCTTGATCTCGCCGGTGTCGGCCATGGCGCGGTTGACGCCCTCCATGGCGAACAGATAGCGGTCCCGCCACCGCATGAACGGCTGGGAATTGATGTTCTCGTCGTCCTTGGTGAAATCCAGCCCGCCCTTGCACGCTTCATAGATCACCCGGCCGTAATTGCGTGCCGACAGACCGAGTTTCGGTTTCACCGTGGCGCCGAGCAGTGGTCTGCCGTATTTGTTGAGATATTCGCGTTCCATCACCGTGCCGTGCGGCGGGCCTTGGAAGGTCTTCACGTAGGCCACCGGAATTCGCATGTCCTCCAACCGCAATGCCAGCAGCGGTTTGAAACCGAACACGTTGCCGATGACCGAGGACGTCAGGTTGGTGATCGAGCCCTCCTCGAACAGGTCGAGATCGTAAGCGACATAGGCGAAATACTCACCCGGCCGACCCGGCACCTCGTCGACCCGGTAGCACTTGGCCTGATACTTCGAGTGCGCGGTCAATCGGTCGGTCCACACCACCGTCCACGTCGCCGTGGACGATTCGCCCGCGACCGCGGCCGACGCCTCGATCGGATCCACTCCCGGCTGCGGGGTCACCCGGAAAACGGCGAGCACATCGGTATCCGACGGCTGATAGTCCGGCGCGTAATATCCCATCGACGCATACGATTGAACACCCGGATCCCACCGGTCCCGCTCGGTCTCTTCGGCCATCGTTCCTCCTGGCAGTCGCTACTGCGGGACGCCCGGATCCGGGAAGGGATTGCGCGCCTTGCGAATTCCAGGATGACGGCAGCGTGCACAACAAACAATTTGATTGTTCCTGCGAAAGTTCAACCGAATAGTCAGGTTTCGTGCCCCACGAAATGGGGTAAGGAAGCCCCCGGGCAGTGGAAAACTTCCTGACCCGCCGCGAACACCTCGGGGCGCGCACCGCCCCGAGGTGTTCGAGCGCGACGCGGAAGGGGAGTCACGCGCCGCAGTCGGGTTGACCTCGACAACACCGATGTTTGCACAGATCACCGCAGGCGCGGGGACGTCAATTCCGTTGGCACCAGAGTCGCGGTCGAAGTTTTGCTACCGTCGGCGGATGGGAGCGGTCAGTGCGGCCAGGATGGAAACATTCCTGGTCGTCGCCCGGCTCAGCAGCATCCGCCGCGCCGCCACCCAACTGCACATCACCGAGGCCGCCGTCTCCGCCGCCGTCGCGCACATCGAAAAACAATTGGGCGCCAAGCTGATCGCCAAATCCGGGCGCGGGATCGCACTCACCGAAGCCGGCCGGGTCTACGCCGAATACTGTCGCAGCATCCTCGGACTGATGCGGGAAGCCCACGCCGCCGTCCAGCAAGCCGAGACCGGGCGGCTGCGCATCGGCGTCGTCGCCACCGCGGGCGAATACGTGCTGCTGCGCCCACTCGCCTCGTTCCGCCACCGATACCCCGACATCGAACTCAGCCTGTCGGTGCACCCGCGCGATGTCCTGTTTCTCGAATTGCAGCATCACGAAACAGATCTCGTCATCGCGGGCCGCCCACCCCGCAACACCGGCCTGGTCATCCGCGCCCGCAGACCGAGCCGTCTCGTTGTCGTCGGCGCCGCCGACCACAGCCCCGACCCACTACAGGCCACCTGGCTGCTGCGCGGCCGCGGTTCCGGCACCCGCGACGCCACCCTGAGTTTGCTCGACGAACTCGAAATCAACCCGCCCACCCTCACCCTCGGCAGTCACGGGGCCGTACTGGCCGCCGCCCGAGCAGGGCTGGGCGTCACCCTGATCCACAGCGACGCCATCTCCCAAGATCTCGAATCCGGTCTGCTGCAAATACTTCCGGTCACCGGCACCCCCCTCGACCGCCCTTGGCACGCCATCACCACCCGCACCGCCACCCCTACGGCGCGCCTGTTCCTCGCCCACATCTGCGACCCCACCGAAGTCGGCCCCGCCGCCTTCCACCCGGCTTGAACCCGCCCAGCGAGCCGCCCCGCCGCTCGACGCACCTGAATCTCACCCCGACACCCTTGGCTGAGCGACTGCGCAGGCATCCGGCGCGAGCATCCGCCATATTTGACCTACGATTACAAAACCTCTATGGTTCATCTTGTGGCACGCACAAAGAGTTTCGATCCCGACGACGCGGTCGCCAAAGCGATGGAGGTCTTCTGGCGCAAGGGATACGCCCGCACAACTCCCCAGAACCTGGTCGACGCGATCGGCATCGGCCGGGGCAGTCTGTACAACGCGTTCACGGGCAAGCACGACTTGTTCGAACGGGCGCTGCGCCGGTATCAGGCGCAAGAAACAGTGCGGCTGATCGATCTGCTCGACGGGCCGGGTTCGCCGCGGGAGCGGGTGCACGCCGCCTTGACCTTGGTGCTCGAGGCAGCCTGCGCGGACACCGACCGCCGCGGCTGCCTGGCCACGAATGCCGCGGTCGAGCTGGGTGGCGCTGACGAGGCGGCCACGCTGCTTGTTCGCCGCATCTTCGACCGACAGCGCGACGCCTTCCGGGGCGCTATCGAGGAGGGGCAGCGCGCGCGGGAGTTCGGCG
This sequence comes from Nocardia brasiliensis, assembly GCF_042691675.1. Taxonomy (GTDB): domain Bacteria; phylum Actinomycetota; class Actinomycetes; order Mycobacteriales; family Mycobacteriaceae; genus Nocardia; species Nocardia brasiliensis_D. The sequence goes on along the minus strand of NZ_CP170507.1, from coordinate 4,435,725 downwards.
CCGATCTCGATCCGCGGGCGGCAGCCGACTTCCTGCTCGCCACCATCAACGGTATGCGGGTGCTCGCCAAAGTCGACCCCAGCCCGGCCCGACTCGCCGCCCTGGCCGAAACAGCAATGCGCGCATTGTAATTCACCTCCCCCGTCGACTCGATAGACAAACGTTCAGCAGCGGGCAATTACGTTGCCCTGATTTTGTAATTGTAGTTCAAGAAAGGGAACGCCATGGATCTGCAACTCGCAGGCAAGACCGCCGTCGTCACCGGGGCGAGCAAAGGTATCGGACTGGAGATAGTCCGGGCACTCATCGCCGAAGGCGTGCGCGTCGTCGCCGCCGCACGCACTGTCACTGCGGAACTGCGTGCGCTCGACGGCCCATCCACCGCGGTGACCGTCGATTTGGCCACCCCGGACGGGGCCGCCGCCTTGGTGCAACGAGCCACCGAGATCCTCGGTGACCTCGATATCCTGATCAACAATGTCGGCGGTGTCGTCCCCGGCAGCGCCGACGCCCGCGGCTTCCTCGAGATCGCCGACGATGCCTGGCAGCGCACCTACGAACTCAATCTGTTCAGCACCGTCCGGGTCACCCGTCGCGCCTTGCCCGGTCTGCTCCGGCGGCGCGGCGTGATCATCAACATCTCCTCCATCGGCGCACGCGCCGCCTACCACCCCGTCGACTACGGCACCGCGAAAGCCGGACTGAACAATCTCACCAAGGCACTCGCCGAAGAGTTCGGTCCGCACGGTTTGCGGGCGCTTACCGTCTCCCCGGGGCCCACCCGCACCCGCAATTGGTCGGCCCCCGACGGTTACGCCGCCGACGTGGCCGCCCAGAACTCGATGACCCTCGACGAGTTTCTCGACCAGGCCCCCACCCAGATGGGCATCACCACCGGCCGACTCACCGAACCAACCGAAATCGCGGCACTGGTCAGTTTCCTGGCGTCCCCTCGGTCCGGAAACCTCACCGGCGCCGACTATTTGGCCGACGGCGGAGTAATCAAGACGGTTTAGCGCGGTGTGCTGCCCGGCGGCTAACGGCGTTGCAGCGCCTTGACGTTGTCGCCGAAGGTCCAGCCGCGGGAGCCGTCCCAGTTGATCGACCAGGTCATCAGGCCCTTGAGAGCGTTTGCGGAACCGGTGCCGTAGTGGTTCCAGGCCTGGGCGACCAGGCTGGGCGACATGTAGCCACCGCCCGCACCCGGCTGGGCGGGCAGGCCGGGGGCCTGCTTCTCATAGGGGACGGTGATGGTGGTGCCTTGTATGGTCAAACCCTTTGCCAGGCAATCGGTCTGCGCGACGAACCCTTGGACCGTTCCGGCCTGGTAGGAGTCGCCGGAGCAGCCGTACATGCTGCCGTTGTAGTACTGCATGTTGAGCCACCACAGTCGGCCGTTGTCCACGTACTTCTTGATGATCGGCAGGTAGGCGCCCCAGATCGAACCGTAGGTGACGCTGCCGCCGGTGACGTACGCGGTTTCGGGCGCCATGGTCAGCCCGAAACCGGCGGGCATCTGCGCGAGGATGCCGTCGATGATGCGGATCAGGTTGGCCTGCGAGGTCGACAGTTTCTTGATGTCACCGCTGTTGGTGAGGCCGGTCTCCAGGTCGATGTCGACGCCGTCGAAGTTGTAGGTCTTCAAGATCGGCACGATCGTCGCGACGAACCGGTCCGCGACCGCGGCGGAACTGAGGTCGATACCGGCCGCCGCGCCGCCGATGGACATCAGGATGGTGGCCCCCGCCGCCTTGGCCTGGCACATCTCCGCCGGGGTCGCGACCTTGACGGTCGGGCTCATCCCGTCCTCCCACCGCGCGGTCCCGTTCGATTCGATGACCGGGAACGCCGCGTTGATGACGTTGTAGCCGTGCGCGGCGATGCGGGCGTCGGTGATCGGAATCCAGCCCATGCCGGGGTGAACGCCATTGGCCGCGCCGTCCCAGTTCTCCCAATACCCTTGCAGCACTTTGCCTGTCGGGCGCGGTTTGGTCGGACACGTCGTGTCGTTCGGTGCCGCGGCCAGCTCCGGCGCGACCGCGACCACCATCGCGCCGATCATTGCCAACACTGCCATCACGCATCCGAAGAGTGCCGAGCGACGGCCGACTCCACGAGAGCCACCGGTGGAATTCATACCCAAGTAGAACCACAACCAGACTGATCATCTCCAATGGCGACAACTGGGGAGACGATGCGCGCGGCTACAGCTGACCGTGCTGGGAGTCGAAGGTGACGACGCGCCCGCCGAGCTGGACCTGGGCGCCGGGGACCAGTTTCACCGGATGCCCGGGAATGGCTCGGGTCCAATCCGGATGGCCGGGTTGGCGGATGTGGGTGCCGTTGGTCGAGCCGCCGTCGACAACGGTGACATCCCAGTCGATGAGCCGAATCTCCGCGTGGGCCCGCGACATTCCACCGGAACGGTCCTCCAGCCGCACCGGGCGCGCGCCGCGAGCAACCGCTTCGGCGTGCTCGGGTTCGCGGCCGAGCACGCAATCGTTGTCGAGGACGAACGAAGTGCCGTCGTCGAGCAGCAGCAGGCCGAGCGGCGGGCGCACACCATCGGTGAGCACACAGGTCAGCTGATCCATGCGAATGCCGCAGACCGCGCAAAACGACACACGGGGATCGTTGAGATGGTCACGCGCGCACTTGAATCCCTTGACGATCACACCAGGCGAGGCCGACTCGCGCACGGTGGCGCTGTCGGGCACCCGCGACACCAGCGTCTCCGCGGGCACCACGGTCTCTACGAGGTCGACGTCGCCGACGAAGCCGCGCACGGGGTCACCCTCGGGGGCCGCGGAGCGCTTCGAGAGGTCCGGTCTGGCCGGACCATGCGACGGGCCGGTGCCAGAGGCATGCGACGGGCCGTTGCCGGACCGTGGCGGCTCAGCAGCTGCCGCCCGGACATCCTGCGCAACCGGCTCCTGCGGAGCGGTCCGTGGCACCGCTGGGCCGCTGTAGGACTCTGTTGGGGCATCCATGGATTCGTCACGCTTGCGCAGATCCGGTCCTGGGCGCGGCGGGGATGCTCGCTGCGGTACCGGCTCCGCGGCGGGCATACTCGCACCTCCCGCACCGAACCACAGCACCGCTCCCGACCCCGGCGCGGTCCCCTCCGTCAACGCGAAAAACCCACGCTCGGGCAGCTTCTCGACCTCGCGACCCGGCTCGTCCACGAACAACCCGGCCCCGATCCCCGGCGCGGGCGTCACCACCCGATCGACGGTGAACCCGGCGTCGCGCCCACGCAGAATCTCCGAACCCCGCGGCCCGGCCAGCACCGCCGTCACCGCACCGTGCAGAAACACCGCGATCCCGGTGTCCCCCGGCGTGATCACGCCGAACTCGACCGCGTCCTCGTCCCCGTTCTCCAAACCCATCAACCAGTTCGTCGCCAGCCGCGCCAGCGTCCGCCCGCTGCGCCGCGGCTCGTTCGAGGCGGCCTGCCGCACGATCCCGAGCAACGCCGTCATCGCGCGCGCCGCCACCGAATCCGCGGTCACCGCGGTGTCGAGCCGGTGCGCGACCACCACGACCACACCCTCGGTACCGGCCACCAGGTGCCGACCGGGAAGGACCTCGATCTGCCTGCTCACACGAATCTGCCGCCCTGGAATCGCCACCGATGGAACACCACTCGCATCGGACCGTTCACGATGAGCCAGAACACGAGCCAGGTGAGGATGAACTGGATGAGGAACGCGACCAGCGACGGGCGCAGCGACTCGGGCAGCACGATGGTCGTGTGACGGACGAGGACCCACATGAGCGCCCCCTCGTTGACCATGGTCAGAAAGCCGAACAGCGTCGGCCAATCCTTCTCCCAGCGGAACTGTTGCAAGAAATGGTAAAGCAACTCCCACAGCACCCCGACCAGAACGGTGCCGAGCAGGACCGACAGCGTCACCCGGTAGGCCTGCCCGAGACCCAGCGATCCGGTCGGCAGCAACGGTGTGATGATCAGCGCGACGAAGCATCCGATCACGCTCAGCGCGAGCACACGGGTCTGAATTCGCCCGTTCAAGGTTGGCAGCATCAGCTCAGATCTTCGTGTTCGTGACCCAGGACCACCACTGGCTCGTCGAGCGCAGCGGACCCATCCGGCGGCAGAACCCCAGCGCCGCGAGATCGTCCGCGATCTCCTGCGCGGCGATCTGCAGGCCGAGGAAGGTGTCCACCCCGACGAACGGCCCGCCGAGCGTCGCGCTACCGGATGCGTAGATGCGCCCGGTGCCACTTCGGGTGCCGATCAACTCGAAAGTGGTGTCGACGTCGAGCCGCCCGACCGGATTGCGCCCGGCACCGGTGTGATCCAGCAGATCGGCGAGCAACCGATGCTCCCGGATATCGGCCTCGAGTCCGGTGCAGTCGATGATGTAGTCCACCGTCGTGTCGAACGGTTGCGTCGGTGGTGGGAACGGCAGCTCCGCCGTGCTGTCCGGGATGATGGTGGCGACTACGCCCTGCCGTCCCTCGGCGGGCCGCGGTGCGCGCATGGTCCCGGCCATCACCTGGTACCAGCCCTGCTTGCGTCCGCGACGCAGCTGCTCCTGCCAAGAGGACCGGATCGGCGTATTGGTACCGGAGATCTCTCGGTAGGCCGCCGCCCGCTGCTCCCCTTGCAGGTTGCGCATCTTCTGTTTGAGCTGGCCGCCCCACACCGACTTGGGGTAGTTGAAGCCCTGGTACGCCCAGCCGTCGCCGCCTTTGCGCCGGTTGAACAGGTTCTTGCCGTGCGCCTTGGCGACATAGGTGCGGAACAGGTGCAGGATCTGGGTGTTCAGCCGCATGTTGTCCCGGTCGTCGATGAGCCGCTGTAACACGCGGCTCGCGACGATCCCGCTGCCGCGGATCAGCACCGTTCCCGGCCTGCGTTGCAACGCCTGATAGACGTGCTCGTGCGGCTCGTACGCATTCACCACCCGCGTCGGGTCACGATGCTTCTCCCGATACTCCTGCAGGTCCGGCAGCAGCTTCAGGCCCGGATACCCCACTGCCACATGCACATACGTGCTGCGAAACGCCACCCGCTTGGTCGGCGTCGAACCCACCGGCGGGGTCAGGATAGTGAAATAGCCGCCACCGTGCCGCTTGCGCACCATGCGAACCTGCCCGCGGTGCCACGAGCTCGCATAGCCGATGCGATGGAATTCGCGCTCCATCCCGACGAACGCCATCCCCGCGCGTGGCGTGTAGTAATTCGCGAAGATCGGCTCCACGAAGACGTTCCACAGCGGCTTGATCGACTTGTCCGCGATGGCCTCGCGCACCGCGTAGGAGGGAAAGCCCCAGATGTTGTCCGGCTCCGACGCCGAATCGCTGCGCAACCGCTCGCCGCGCGGAATCTGCGACACCCGGGTCAGATACTCATAAGACGCCCACGGATGCTCCTGCGGCCCGAGCACCGCCATCGACTGCGCGGGCACCCCGTAGATCCGCAACGTGTCATAGGTGACGAACGATCCGATCCCACTGCCGATCGTCACGAACGGCACATCGACTACCGGAATACCGGCCCTGTCCAGCATTTCATCGGCCCACACATCGCTTTCGACGAGGACCGGGGTGAGATCGCCCCGCATTGGCCGGACTCTACCGCCACCCGCTTATCGCCAACTTACGATCACCCGTGCTTTCGGCGTCGGGTGCGTGGCGACGCGCGAGGTGATCTAGGCGAACATGCCACGGGAGGGAGCTTTGCCGACATATCATGCGGTCGTGGCCGACTCGACGCGTTCCACCCCGCTGCGGGTACTCGTGTACAGCAATGACGCCGATACTCGGCGTCAGGTGATCTTGGCACTGGGCAAGCACCCGCACCCGGAACTACCCGCCTTCGACTACCTCGAAGTGGCCACCGGCCCCGTGGTGATCCAGCACATGGACGCGGGCGGCATCGACCTCGCCATCCTCGACGGCGAGTCGGCCCCCACCGGCGGGCTCGGCATCGCCAAACAACTCAAGGACGAAATCGCCCACTGCCCACCGGTGCTCGTGCTCACCGGTCGCCCGGACGACGCCTGGCTGGCCAACTGGTCCCGAGCCGAAGCAGCGGTCGCGCACCCCATCGATCCGATCCGCCTCACCGAGGCCGTAGTCGGTTTGCTCCGCAACCGCTCAGCAGCCTGAGCGGTTCACGCATTCATGCAGTCTGCGCATTAATCGCACCGCCCCCGGGGGTCGGTCCGCAGCCGGTGCTTTGCCCTCACAGAGCTTTCGCGCGCGACACAACAGAGGTATGCGCTGTGCAGCGTCGCGGAGGTCTGTGACGGCGTAGCAGGCGGATCGGAACGGCGAAAGCATCGGCGAGCACGAGGTTTTCGCGGTACGGACTGACCGGTCAACCAACGTCACGTGACAACAGCGCGGATTACCCCCGTTTCAGTCATGAATCGGGGTCACGAATTAGATCAAACGCAGCAGTCAATCCCGCAGCACTCAGACCGATCAGTTGTAGGCTGTGCCCTAGCTCACAGGAGCGCGGGCACCAGCCTTACCCGCCTCGAGCAGGCCATGAGGCGAGTCTGGCCGAGGCGGACAACGACGTCAGCCCGCCTCGGAAGCTGCCGTCCGGCAACGGGCGACCCACCCGCAGGCTCCAGGTCGCAAGGAGGGGCCGGCTCACATTGGAGGGAGGGCAGTCGTGAATATCGAGGTGCCGACTCTTGTATTAGGCGCGGTCGCTGCGGCGTTCGCGGTGTTCACCATCATCATGGCGGCCCTGGTCGGGCCGAAGCGGAACAACCGAGCCAAGCTCGAGGCGTACGAATGCGGTATCGAACCGACCCCGCACGCCATCGCGGGCGGGCCGGGAAACGTGACCGGCCAACGCTTTCCGGTGAAGTACTACCTCACCGCCATGCTGTTCATCATCTTCGACATCGAGATCGTGTTCCTCTACCCGTGGGCAGTCCACTTCGATGCGCTCGGTCTCTTCGGTCTCGCCGCGATGGCGCTGTTCATCTTCAACGTCTCCGTGGCCTACGCCTACGAATGGCGGCGCGGTGGCCTCAGTTGGGAGTGATTGCCGCGCAGTGTGTTCGGGCGACGAGTGGAAGTGAAGGTTAGTCGGATATGGGGTTAGAGGAAAAACTGCCCAGTGGCTTTCTGCTGAGCACGGTCGAGGATTTCGCCGGATATATGCGTAAGGGCTCGCTGTGGCCCGCCACCTTCGGTCTGGCCTGCTGCGCCATCGAGATGATGGCCACCGGCGCAGGCCGTTTCGACATCGCCCGCTTCGGCATGGAGGCGTTCCGCGCCTCGCCGCGGCAGGCCGATCTGATGATCGTCGCGGGCCGGGTCAGCAACAAGATGGCACCGGTGCTGCGGCAGGTCTACGACCAGATGACCGAACCGAAATGGGTACTCGCCATGGGCGTGTGCGCGTCCTCGGGCGGCATGTTCAACAACTACGCCATCGTGCAGGGCGTCGACCATGTGGTGCCGGTCGACATCTACCTGCCCGGCTGCCCGCCGCGGCCGGAGATGCTGTTGAACGCGATTCTGGCACTGCACGCAAAGATTCAGGAGATGCCACTGGGCGTCAATCGCGAAGAGGCCGTCCGGGCCGCCGAAGCGGCGGCACTGGCCTCGACACCGACCATCCGAATGGAGGGTCTGCTGCGATGACATTCGATTCTCCCGACGAAACCACCACCGCGCACGACGAAATCGACGCGGCCGCAACGGCGGGCCCCGAAGGCACGCTGCCCGGCGCGGACGAACAGCAGGCCGTCGGCGCCGAGGTGATCGGCGTGCGCCACGGCATGTTCGGTGTCACCGGCACCGGCGACACCTCCGGCTACGGCAGGTTGGTCCGCCCGGTCACCCTGCCCGGCAGCACCCCGGCGCCCTACGGCGGCTACTTCGACGAGATCGTCGACGCGGTGCGCGCCGCGCTCGGTGCGGTTGGCATCCGGTTCGAGACCGCGCTGGAGAAGGTGGTCGTCTTCCGCGGCGAGCTCACCCTGCACGTGCACCGCGAGCACCTGGTGGCCGTCGCCCAGGTGTTGCGTGACTATGCCGCATTGCGATTCGAGCTGTGCCTCGGCGTCAGCGGCGTGCACTACCCAGAGGACGCGGGCCGGGAACTGCACGCCGTGTACCCGCTCATGTCGATCACGCACAACCGCCGCCTGCGCGTCGAGGTGTCCGCACCGGACGCCGACCCGCACATCCCGTCGCTGTACGCGGTGTACCCGACCACCGACTGGCACGAGCGGGAAACCTACGACTTCTTCGGCATCATCTTCGACGGGCACCCCTCGCTCACTCGAATCCTGATGCCCGACGACTGGCGCGGTCACCCCCAGCGCAAGGACTACCCGCTCGGCGGGATCCCGGTCGAGTACAAGGGCGCGCGGATACCGCCGCCCGACGAGCGGAGGGCTTACAACTAATGACTACATCACGAAGCGATTCCGTGGGGGGCGGCGGTCGGGCGACGGGTGGGCTGAACGAGACCGAGACCCGGGCCGATGTCAGTGGTGACACCGGTCCGGAACCCACTGTTGTCACTGTCGCGGGACAGGACTGGGAAGAAGTCGCCGACTCGCTGCGCGGGGCGGGCGAGGAACGCATCGTCGTCAACATGGGGCCCCAGCACCCGTCCACGCACGGCGTGCTGCGACTGATCCTCGAGATCGAGGGCGAGACGGTCACCGAGGCGCGCTGCGGAATCGGCTACCTGCACACCGGCATCGAGAAGAATCTCGAATTCCGGAACTGGACGCAGGGCGTCACCTTCGTCACCCGGATGGACTACCTGTCGCCGTTCTTCAACGAGACGGCGTACTGCCTCGGCGTGGAGAAACTGCTCGACATCACCGACGCGATCCCGGAGCGGGTCAACATCATTCGGGTCATGCTGATGGAGCTGAACCGGATCTCCTCGCACCTGGTGGCGCTGGCCACCGGCGGCATGGAGCTCGGCGCGCTCACCCCGATGCTGTTCGGTTTCCGCGAACGCGAACTGATCCTGGACGTGTTCGAGACCATCACCGGCCTGCGGATGAACCACGCGTACATCCGGCCGGGCGGGCTCGCCCAGGACCTGCCCGCCGACGGCGTCGCCAAGGTCCGTGAGCTGCTCGCCCTGATGCCGAAGCGACTGCGCGACATGGAGCAGTTGCTCACCTCGAACCCGATCTGGAAGGCCCGCACGCAGGACATCGGCTACCTCAACCTGCAAGGTTGCATGGCTCTCGGCATCACCGGTCCGGTGCTTCGCGCCACCGGCCTGCCGCACGACCTGCGCAAATCCCAGCCGTACTGCGGTTACGAGAACTACGAATTCGACATCCCCACCACCACCGGCTGTGACTGCTACGGCCGCTACGTGATCCGGGTGGACGAGATGAAGGAATCGCTCAAGATCGTCGAACAGTGCCTGGACAAACTGCGCCCCGGCCCGGTGATGGTCGACGACAAGAAGATCGCCTGGCCCGCCGATCTGGAACTCGGCCCGGACGGACTCGGCAACTCCCCCAAGCACATCGGCAAGATCATGGGCACGTCCATGGAGGGACTCATCCACCACTTCAAGCTGGTTACCGAGGGCATTCGGGTGCCAGCGGGCCAGGTGTACACCGCCGTCGAGTCACCACGCGGCGAACTCGGCGTGCACATGGTCAGCGACGGCGGTACCCGGCCCTACCGGGTGCACTACCGCGACCCCTCGTTCACCAACTTGCAAGCGGTGGCGGCGACCTGCGAGGGCGGCATGGTCGCCGACGTCATCGCCGCGGTCGCCAGCATCGACCCCGTGATGGGCGGAGTTGACCGATGACTATCGAGCGCACCGAAGCGCAATCCGGCGCAGCCATTCTGCTGAAACTGTCCGTCCGGCCCGAGCCGTATCAGCCGTTCATCCGTGAGCGGCTGGAGCTGGATGCGAAGGAGATCATCGCCCGCTACCCGGACCCGCGGTCGGCGCTGCTGCCGCTGCTGCACCTGGTGCAGTCCGAGGAGGGCTGCGTCACCGGCACCGGCATCGACTTCTGCGCCGACCAGCTCGGTCTGACCGGCGCCGAGGTCACCGCGGTGGCGACGTTCTACTCGATGTACCGTCGCACCCCCACCGGCGACTACCACGTCGGTGTGTGCACCAACACGCTGTGCGCGGTGATGGGTGGTGACGCCATCCTCGCCGCGCTGGAGCGACACCTCGGCATCGGGCACGGGGACACCACCGCCGACGGCAAGATCACCCTCGAGCATGTCGAATGCAACGCGGCCTGCGATTTCGCGCCGGTGATCATGGTCAACTGGGAGTTCTTCGACAACCAGACCCCGGAGTCGGCGCAGGCCCTGGTCGATGCGCTGCGCGCGGGTCAGCAGGTGACGCCGACTCGCGGCGCGCCGCTGTGCACGTTCAAGGAGACCGCGCGCATCCTCGCTGGTTTCCCCGACGAGCGACCGGGCGTGCTCGACGGCGCGGCGGGCGAGGCCACCCTGGCCGGACTCCGGGTCGCGCGCGAACAGAACATGCAAGCCCCCGCGGCCGCGGAAATCCCAGCGCTCTTGGAAAGTTCAGCGCCGCAACAGGATTCGGAGGGCGCCTGAGATGACGCTGACCCCCGTACTCACCCGGTACTGGGACGACCCGCAGTCGTGGACGATGGACACCTACCGCCGCCACGACGGCTACCAGGCCCTGCGCAAGGCGCTGGCGATGGAGCCGGACCAGGTCATCCAGACGGTCAAGGACGCAGGACTGCGCGGCCGCGGCGGCGCGGGCTTCCCGACGGGCATGAAGTGGAGCTTCATCCCGCAGGAGCGGAGCGACTCGACGTCTCAGCGCGCGGGTACCGATGGCGTCACCAAGCCGCACTACATGGTGGTGAACGCCGACGAGTCCGAACCCGGTACCTGTAAAGACATTCCGCTGATGCTGTCCAGCCCGCACGCGCTGATCGAGGGCATCATCATCGGCTCCTACGCCATCCGCGCCGCGCACGCGTTCATCTACGTACGCGGTGAAGTGGTGCCGGTGCTGCGCCGACTGCAAGCCGCGGTCGCGCAGGCCTACGAGGCCGGGTTCCTAGGTCGCAATATCCTCGGCTCCGGTTACGATCTCGAACTCATCGTGCACGCCGGAGCGGGCGCCTACATCTGCGGTGAGGAAACCGCGCTGCTCGATTCGCTGGAAGGCCGGCGCGGCCAGCCCCGGCTGCGGCCGCCGTTCCCCGCCGTCGCCGGGCTCTACGCCTGCCCGACCGTGGTGAACAACGTGGAATCCATTGCCAGCGTGCCGCCGATCATCCTCAACGGCACCATGTGGTTCCGCTCGATGGGCACCGAGAAGTCCCCCGGTTTCACCCTCTACTCGCTGTCCGGGCACGTGAATCGGCCCGGACAGTACGAAGCGCCGCTCGGTGTCACCCTGCGCGAACTTCTCGGCTACGCCGGTGGCGTGCGCGACGGGCACAAGGTGAAGTTCTGGACTCCCGGCGGTTCGTCCACACCGTTGTTCACCGACGAACACCTCGACGTGCCCCTCGACTACGAGGGTGTCGCGGCGGCCGGATCCATGTTGGGCACCAAGGCATTGCAGATCTTCGACGACACCACCTGCGTGGTGCGCGCCGTGCTGCGCTGGACGGAGTTCTACGCCCACGAATCCTGCGGCAAGTGCACCCCGTGCCGGGAGGGCACCTACTGGCTCGTCCAACTGCTCGAACGCATCGAGAAGGGCCGGGGCACCGAGGCCGACCTGGACAAGCTGCTCGACATCAGCGACACCATCAACGGCAAGTCGTTCTGCGCACTCGGCGACGGCGCGGCCAGCCCGATCTTCTCCTCGCTGAAGTACTTCCGCAACGAGTACATCGCCCACTTCGAACACGGCGGGTGTCCGTTCGACCCGGCGTGGTCCACCGCGTGGGCCGCGGGTGTCCCACAAGACACGGAAGGAGTGCGATGACAGCCACCGTGAACACCAACACCAGCGGGGTCGTGCCCGCCGACCTGGTGAGCGTCACCATCGACGACACCACCGTCAGCGTGCCCGCGGGCACCCTGGTGATCCGGGCGGCCGAGCTCATCGGCATCCAGATCCCCCGGTTCTGCGACCACCCGCTGCTCGACCCGGTCGGTGCCTGCCGCCAGTGCATCGTCGAGGTCGAGGGCCAGCGCAAGCCCGTTGCGTCGTGCACGATGACCGTCACCGACGGCATGGTGGTGCGCACCCAGCTCACCTCGCCGGTAGCCGACAAGGCACAAGAGGGCGTGATGGAGCTGCTGCTCATCAATCACCCGCTCGACTGCCCGGTGTGCGACAAGGGCGGGGAGTGCCCGCTGCAGAACCAGGCGATGTCCACCGGGCGCGCCGAATCCCGGTTCGAGGGCGAGAAACGTACCTTTCCCAAGCCGATTCCGCTGTCCACCGCGGTGCTGCTGGACCGGGAACGCTGCGTGCTGTGCGCGCGCTGCACCCGCTTCTCGCAGCAGGTCGCCGGTGACCCGTTCATCGAACTGCTGGAACGTGGTGCGCTGCAACAGGTCGGCACCGCACAGGCCGAACCGCTGGACTCCTACTTCTCCGGCAACACCGTGCAGATCTGCCCGGTCGGCGCGCTGACCGGCACCAGCTATCGGTTCCGCGCCCGCCCGTTCGATCTGGTGTCGAGCCCGAATGTGTGCGAGCACTGCGCATCCGGCTGTGCGCAGCGCACCGATCACCGCCGCGGCAAGGTGCTGCGCCGACTGGCCGGGGACGACCCGCAGGTCAACGAGGAATGGAACTGCGACAAGGGCCGCTGGGCCTTCGCCTACGCGACCGAACGCGACCGCCTCAGCACGCCACTGGTCCGCGGCTGGGACGGCAACCTGGCACCCGCCTCCTGGTCCGAGGCCCTCGCCGCGGCCGCGGAAGGATTGGCCGCCGCGTTCGGCAGCGCCGGTGTGCTGGTCGGTGGCCGGGTCACCGAAGAGGACGCCTACGCCTACGCCAAGTTCGCCCGAATCGCCCTGGGCACCAATGATGTCGACTTCCGCGCCAGGGCGCACTCGGCCGAGGAGGCCGACTTCCTCGCCGCGCGCGTCGCGGGCCAGGGCATGACGGTCAGCTACGACAACTTGGAAGCCGCGCCGATCGTCCTGCTCGTCGGATTCGAGCCGGAGGAGGAGTCGCCGATCGTCTATCTGCGACTGCGCAAGGCCGCCCGCAAGCGTCGCATACCGATCTACTCGCTGGCGCCGTACTCCTCGCGCGGACTGGACCGCATGTCCGGCACGCTGATGCAGGCCGTGCCGGGTGCCGAACCGCACCTGCTCGACGCGGTGCGCACCGGCGATTCCGCGACACCGGGCGCTGATCCCACCCAGATCGCCGATGTCGGTCGACTGCTGCGCGAACCGGGCGCGGTGATCATGGTCGGTGAGCGGATGGCAGGTATCCCCGGCGCGCTGTCGGCCGCCGTGCGGCTCGCCGACGAGACCGGTGCCGCGCTGGCCTGGGTGCCGCGACGCGCCGGTGAGCGGGGCGCCGTCGAGGCCGGTGCGCTGCCCGGCCTGCTCCCCGGTGGTCGCCCGGTAGCGGATCCCCTTGCCCGCCAACAGGTTCGGGCGGTCTGGAACGTGCCGGACCTGCCGGTGACGGCCGGCCGCGACACCGCCGCCATCCTGGAAGCCGCGTCCGGTCTCGGTGCGCTGGTGATCGGTGGCGTCGACGTCGCCGACCTGCCGGACCCGAACGGCGCACTGGCCGCCATCGACGCCGCGCGGTTCGTCGTCAGCCTGGAACAGCGGCACAGCACGGTCACCGACCGCGCCGACGTCGTGTTCCCGGTCGCCACGGCGATGGAGAAGTCCGGCACCTTCCGCACCTGGGAGGGCAGGCCACGCCCATTCGAGGCCGCGCTCGGCGACGACATGGTGCGCCGCCAGTCCGCCCCACTGTCCGATCAGCGGGTGCTGCAAGCCATCGCCGATGAGATGAAGGTGCGCCTCGGCCTGCCCGACACCGCCGCGGCCCGCGCCGAACTCGCCGAACTCGGCGCATGGGACGGCGCACCCGTCGCGCCGCCCGCGCACCGGCCGCACCCGCTGACCCAGCCGGGACCGGGCACCGCGGTGCTGGCGAGCTGGCGGATGCTGCTCGACCTCGGCCGCCTGCAGGACGGCGAACCCAACCTGCCCGGCATCGCCCGCACACCCGTGGCCCGCCTGTCCGCCGGCACCGCCGCCGAAATCGGCGCCGCCACCGACGATCTGGTGACCGTCGCCAGCGACCACGGCACCATCACGCTGCCGCTGGTGATCACCGACCTGCCCGACCGGGTGGTCTGGCTGCCCCAGCACTCGCCCGGCAGCTCGATCGCCGAACAGTTGGCCACCCAGCCCGGCGGCATCGTGCAGCTGCGGCGCGCCGACGAGAGGATGAAGGAGCACCGGCATGAGTGAGCGAAGCGAACGAATCATCGGCGCAGCGTGCTTCGCTCATGCCGGAGCCGAGCGAAGCGAGGCGCAGGCATGAGTGATCTGTCCCTCTTCGGCCACGACCCCTTGTGGCTCGTGCTCGGAAAATCTCTCGCCATCTTCGTCTTCCTGCTGCTCACCCCGATGATCGCGGTGGTCGCGGAACGAAAAATCGTGGCGCGCATGCAGATGCGCATCGGCCCGAACCGGATCGGCCCCTACGGCATGCTGCAGAGCATCGCCGACGGCGTGAAGATGGCGCTCAAGGAAGACATCATCCCGGCCATCGTGGACAAGCCGATCTTCATTCTGGCGCCGGTCATTTCGCTGATCCCGGCGGTGATGGCGTTCGCGGTGATCCCATTCGGCCCCGAGGTCTCCGTCTTCGGTCACCAGACCGCGCTGCAACTCACCGATATGCCGGTGGCGGTGCTCTACATCCTGGCCATCACCTCCATCGGCGTGTACGGGATCGTGCTGGCCGGATGGTCGTCCGGCTCCACCTATCCGCTGCTGGGCGGGCTGCGCTCGACCGCGCAGGTGATCTCCTACGAGATCGCCATGGCGCTGTGCTTCGCCACCGTGTTCCTGCTCGGCGGCACCATGGCGACCTCCGGCATCGTGGAGGCACAGCAGGGCACCTGGTACGTCTTCCTGCTGCTGCCCTCGTTCCTCATCTACTGCATCTCGATGGTCGGTGAGACCAACCGGGCGCCGTTCGACCTGCCCGAAGCCGAGGGCGAGCTGGTCGGCGGCTTCCACACCGAGTACTCCTCGCTGAAGTTCGCCATGTTCATGATGGCCGAATACATCAACATGGCAACGGTTTCCGCGCTCGCCACCACGCTGTTCCTCGGCGGCTGGCGGGCACCGTGGCCGTTGAACATGTGGGAGGGCGCCAACACCGGCTGGTGGCCGGTGCTGTGGTTCACCGCCAAGGTGTGGATGTTCCTGTTCGTGTTCATCTGGTTGCGCGGCACACTGCCCCGGCTGCGCTACGACCAGTTCATGAACCTCGGCTGGAAGCTGCTGATCCCGACCGCGCTGCTGTGGGTGATGCTGGTCGCCACGGCGCGCGTGCTGCAGGCCGAGGGCTACGAGATCCAGACACCGGCGCTGGTCATCGGCGGCCTGCTGGTCTCCGGACTGATGGTGGGCATGTTCCTGCGCGCCGGACGCCGGGGCGGCGCACCACCGCCCGCCGAACCGATCCCCACGGCACCGGCGTCGGATTCGGCGGTGTTCCTCGGGTTCCCGACACCCCCGCTGCCCGAACACCCCCGCGAGGTCGCCAAGTCGGGCTTGTTCGATCCGCTGGCCGGATTCCTGGTCACCGCGGCGACGATGTTCAAGAAGCCCAACACCGAGTTCTATCCGGAACAGAAGGTGCCGACCGCGCCGCGCTACCACGGGCGCCATCAGCTCAACCGGCACCCCGACGGGCTGGAGAAATGCATCGGCTGCGAGCTGTGCGCCTGGGCCTGCCCCGCCGACGCCATCTACGTCGAAGGCGCGGACAACACCGAGACCGAACGCTTTTCGCCGGGTGAGCGATACGGGCAGGTCTACCAGATCAACTATCTGCGCTGCATCGGCTGCGGATTGTGCATCGAGGCGTGCCCCACCCGCGCGCTGACCATGACCAACGACTACGAGATGGCCGATGACAACCGGGCCGACCTCATCTACGAGAAGGACCGGCTGCTCGCCCCGCTGGCACCCGGCATGACCCCGCCACCGCACGCGATGCAGCCGGGCACCGACGAGAGCGACTACTACCTCGGCAACGTGCTCGGCAGCATCGCGGAACCCAACGGCGCCACCGTGCCGGACGAGGCGAAGCAACCCGCCGCCGCAGGCGTGGAAGGAGCGGCGCAATGAACGAATTCCTCCTTGCCGCAGAACCACTCACCCGGACCTCCACCGGCGAAGCGGTGAACTTCTGGGTGCTGGCTCCACTGGCCACCCTCGGCGCGCTCGGCATGGTCTTCGCCCGCAAAGCGGTGCATTCCGCGATCTGCCTGGCGGCCACCATGATCGTGCTCGCCGTGTTCTACATGGCACAGGACGCGCTGTTCCTCGGAGTGGTGCAGATCGTCGTCTACACCGGCGCGGTCATGATGCTGTTCCTGTTCGTGCTCATGCTGGTCGGTGTCGACTCGGCCGAATCGCTGCGGGAAAACCTGCGCGGACAGCAGCTCGCCGCGGCGGCGGTGGGTCTCGGCTTCGGGCTGCTGCTGATCAGCGGCATCGCCCGCGGCATCGGCGACTCCGGAATCACCTTCCCCGCCACCGGATTCGCCGGACGCAACGTGATCGGCGAACTCGCCGAGCTGATCTTCGTCCGCTACGTGTGGGCCTTCGAGCTCACCGGCGCGCTGCTGATCACTGCCACCATCGGCGCCATGGTGCTCGCGCACCGCGAGCAGTTCGGCCCACGGATCGGTCAGCGGGAAATGTCGGTGCGCCGGTTCCGTGAAGCGGGCCACCGGGCGACTCCGCTGCCTACCCCCGGCGTGTATGCCAGGCACAACGCGGTCGACATTCCGGCCAGGTTGCCCGACGGCTCCTTCGAGGAACTGTCGGTCAGCACCATCCTGCGGCACCGCCGCACCCGGGCGCTGACCCAAGCGGCCGTCATCTCGGTCGGGGCCGAGAACCAGAGCGACGAGGAAGGCAACCGGTGAATCCCCAGAACTACCTGTTCCTGTCCGCCCTGCTGTTCACGATCGGCGCGGCCGGCGTGCTGCTGCGGCGCAACGCCATCGTGGTCTTCATGTGCATCGAGTTGATGCTCAACGCGGTGAACCTCGCGTTCGTCACCTTCGCCAGGCTGCACGCCAACCTGGACGGTCAGGTATTCGCGTTCTTCACCATGGTGGTCGCCGCGGCCGAAGTCGTTGTCGGCCTTGCCATCATCATGACCATCTTCCGCGCCCGTCGCTCGACCTCGGTCGACGACGCCAACCTGTTGAAGTTCTGACATGGCTGGGACTATGCAAGATATGGCAACGCTCTGGCTGCTGCCGGCCCTGCCCCTGGCAGGTGCGATCGTCCTGCTGCTCACCGGCCGCTTCAGCGACAAATGGGGTCACCTGCTCGGCACGCTGATGGCGCTGGCCGCGTTCGTGGTCGCCGCGATCGCGTTCGTCGACATGCTCGGCCGCGACACCGCGCAACGCGGCATCCACACCGACCTGTTCAGCTGGGTGCCCGCCGCCGGGCTGCAAGTCGACTTCAGCCTCCAATTGGACCAGCTCTCGGTATGTTTCGCGCTGCTGATCACCGGTGTCGGCTCGCTGATCCACATCTACTCCATCGGCTACATGAGCCACGACCCCGGGCGACGGCGGTTCTTCGGCTACCTCAACCTGTTCCTCGCGGCGATGCTGCTGCTGGTGCTGGCGAACAACTATCTGGTGCTCTACCTCGGCTGGGAAGGCGTCGGCCTGGCGTCCTATCTGCTGATCGGGTTCTGGTACCACAAGCCGACGGCGGCGACGGCGGCCAAGAAGGCGTTCGTGGTCAACCGGGTCGGTGACATGGGACTGGCGATCGCCATGTTCGTCATGTTCTCGACGTTCGGGTCGATCAACTTCACCGACGTGTTCGCGGGTGCGCCGCAGGCCGGGGAGGGCACGCTGACCGCGATCGGGTTGCTGTTGCTGCTCGCCGCGTGTGGTAAGTCCGCGCAGGTGCCGCTGCAGTCCTGGCTCGGGGACGCGATGGAAGGCCCGACCCCGGTGTCGGCGCTCATCCACGCGGCCACCATGGTCACCGCGGGTGTGTACCTGATCGCGCGGTCCGGCCCGATCTTCGACCTGGCACCGGACGCGCGGCTCGGGGTTGTTCTCGTCGGTGCGGTGACACTGCTGTTCGGTGCGATCGTCGGTTGCGCGAAGGACGACATCAAGAAAGCCCTCGCGGCGTCGACCATGAGCCAGATCGGTTACATGGTGCTCGCCGCCGGTCTCGGCCCGGCCGGGTACGCCTTCGCCATCATGCATCTGCTCACCCACGGGTTCTTCAAGGCCGGGTTGTTCCTCGGGGCCGGTTCGGTGATGCACGCGATGGACGACGAGACCGACATGCGCCGCTACGGCGGATTGCGCACGTTGCTGCCGATCACCTACATCACCTTCGGGCTCGGCTATCTCGCGATCATCGGGGTGCCGCCGTTCGCCGGGTTCTTCTCCAAGGACAAGATCATCGAAGTGGCGTTCAACCAAGGCGGCGTAAGCGGTTTGGTGCTCGGCACGGTGACGCTGCTCGGTGCGGGGCTCACCGCGTTCTACATGACGCGAGTGATGTTCCTGACCTTCTTCGGTGAGCGGCGCTGGAAGCCGGACACCCATCCGCACGAGGCCCCGGCGGTGATGACCGGACCGATGATCCTGCTGGCCATCGGATCGGTCGCGGCCGGTGCGTTGTTCGCCTTCGGCTCCTCGTTGCAGAACTGGCTGGAACCCGTGGTCGGCGCGCATCACGGCGAGGAAGCGGTCCCGGCGGCCGTCGTCACGGCGCTCGCGCTGGCGGTGGTCGCCGCCGGGGTCGGGTTCGCCTACTACCAGTACGCACAGCGGAAGATCCCGGAGACCGCACCGGAAGCCGTATCCGCGTTGACCATCGCGGCCCGCAAGGACCTCTACGGTGACGCGATCAACGAGGCGGCGTTCATGCGGCCGGGCAGCTACCTGACCCGCGCGCTGGTGTTCCTCGACAACCGCGGTATCGACGGGATCGTCAACGGGACGGCCGCGCTGATCGGCGGGCTGTCCGCCCGGATCCGGCCGGTGCAAACCGGTTTCGTGCGGTCCTATGCCCTGTCCATGTTCACCGGCGCGGCCCTGGTGGCTGCCGCCCTGCTGGCGGTGAGGTTGTGGTGAGTGCGGATCCCCGGTCGCCTGCGTGGTGGCGTCCAATACTGGCGGTGCTTGTGTCCCGTGTGTCCATGTTCACCGGCGCGGCCCTGGTGGCTGCCGCCCTGCTGGCGGTGAGGTTGTGGTGACGGACTTTCCCTGGTTGACCACTTTGTGGTTGGCACCTGTGCTCGGTGCGGTCGTCGTACTGGTGCTGCCCGCAAGTCAACGGCTGCTCGCGCGCTGTGTGGCGTTGGTGGTGTCGGTGGCGGTGCTGGCGTTCGCCGTGGTGTTGGCGGTGCGCTTCGAACCCGGTGGGGCGCAGTACCAGTTCGTCGAGGACCACGAGTGGATTCCGGCGTTCGGCGCCGGGTACACCGTCGGGCTGGACGGGATCGCACTGGTGCTGGTGCTGCTCACCACCGCGCTGGTGCCGTTGCTGATCCTGGCCGGCTGGCACGACGAACGCGAGGTCGGCAGCGGACGGCGGGTGTCGCACACCTATGTGGCGCTCACCCTGCTCGTCGAGGCGATGGTGCTGGTCTCCTTCATCTCGCTCGACATCCTGCTGTTCTACGTGTTCTTCGAAGCCATGTTGATTCCGATGTACTTCCTCATCGGTGGCTTCGGACCCCGGTCGGCGGATGTGCAGCTGCGGCAGCAGCGGTCGCGGGCGGCGGTGAAGTTCCTGCTGTACAACCTGTTCGGCGGGCTGATCATGCTGGCTGCGGTGATCGGGCTGTACGTGATCACCGCACGGGAAGGACTCGGCGACGATTCGGCGGGCACCTTCGACTTCCGCACGGTGGTCGCCGCCGCCAACTCCGGCCAGCTCGGCGCGGCACCGGCGGTGCTCAACGCGCTGTTCCTCGGATTCATGTTCGCGTTCGCGGTGAAAGCGCCGCTGTGGCCGCTGCACACCTGGCTGCCCGACGCCGCCGTCGCCGCGACCCCGTCCAGCGCGGTGCTGATGATGGCGGTGGTCGACAAGGTTGGCACCTTCGGCATGCTGCGCTACTGCCTGATGCTGTTTCCCGAGGCGTCGAATACCTATGCGCCGCTGGTGATCACGCTCGCCGTGATCGGCATCGTCTACGGTGCGCTGCTGGCCATCGGGCAGACCGACGTGATGCGGTTGATCGCCTACACCTCGATCTCCCACTTCGGGTTCATCATCCTGGGCATCTTCGCGATGACCAGTCAGGGGCAGACCGGCGCGACGCTGTACATGGTGAACCACGGCATTTCCACCGCGGCCCTGTTCCTGATCGCGGGATTCCTGGTGTCGCGGCGCGGCACTCGGGTGATCGCCGATTTCGGTGGCGTGCAGAAGGTGGCGCCGGTACTGGCGGGCACCTTCTTCATCGCGGGCCTGGCCACCCTGTCGCTGCCCGGGCTCGCGCCGTTCATCAGTGAATTCCTGGTGCTGGTCGGCACCTTCAGCCGCTACCAGTTCGCCGCGGTCGTCGCGACCGGTGCGCTGGTGCTGGCGGCGCTGTATGTGCTGTGGCTGTACCAGCGGATGATGACCGGGCCGGTCAAAGAGGGCAGCGAACGCATCTACGACCTGGTGCCGCGTGAACTCGCGGTGGTGGTGCCGTTGATCGCGGCGCTGATCTTCCTCGGCGTCTATCCGAAACCGATCCTGGATTTCATCAATCCCGCGGTGAGCCAGACATTGACGACCATCGGCAAGCACGACCCCGTGCCCACGGTGCCGCCGCTGCCCGAGGCGGGTAAGGCCGATCATCCCGGAGGTGTCCACAAATGAGTCGCACCAGTGTTCGCGTCGCCATCGCCCTCATCGCGGCGGGCCTGCTCGCCGCCGTGATCTCCTTCTCGAGGACGGCCTAAGTGACTTCCTTGGACTACGGAACAACGCTCGCCGCAGCCATTCCGGCGCCGAGCATCGAATACGGGCTGCTTTCGCCGATGCTCATCGTCTTCGGCGTCGCGGTGATCAGTGTGCTGGTCGAGGCGTTCATGGGGCGGCGGTTCCGGTTCGGCACGCAGGTGCTGCTGAGCCTCGTCGGGCTGATCGCCGCGTTGGTCGCGGTGGTGCGGTTGGCGGGAACCGAGGCGACCGCGGTGGTCGGCGCGGTCGCTATCGATGGGGTGACGCTGTTCTTGCAGGGCACCATTTTGATGGTGTCGATCCTCGGGGTGCTGTTCATGGCCGAGCGGGGCGCCGAGCCTCGGGTCGCGGCGCGCAGCGGGCCCGGCACCTGGAGTGTGGCGGCGGCGACGCTCGGGCGTGGAGTGGATGCGTTTACGCCGCAGGCTTCTTCGGTGCCGGGTAGCTCGATGGAGCGGGTCGCGCTTCGTGCGGGGATCGCGACGACCGAGGTGTTCCCGTTGACGCTGCTCGCGGTCGGCGGGTTGCTGTTGTTCCCGGCGTCCAACGATCTGCTCACCATGTTCGTCGCGCTCGAGGTGCTGTCGTTGCCGCTGTATCTGCTGTGCGGGCTCGCGCGGCGCAAGCGGTTGCTGTCCCAGGAAGCTGCGCTGAAGTACTTCTTGCTCGGCGCGTTTTCGTCGGCGTTCTTCCTCTACGGCGTCGCGCTGCTGTACGGGCAGGCGGGGACCGTGGAGCTGGCCGGGATCGCCGATGCCATCGCGCTGCACCCGGACAACGCGATGCTCGCGCTGCTCGGCATCGCGCTGCTCGCGGTCGGGCTGTTGTTCAAGATCGGGACGGTGCCGTTCCAGTCGTGGGTGCCCGATGTGTATCAGGGTGCGCCGACACCGGTTACGGCGTTCATGGCGGCCGCGACCAAGATCGCCGCAGTCGGTGCACTGTTGCGCGTGCTGCACATCGCGGTGCCCGGGCTGCGCGACGACTGGCGTCCGGTGCTGGCCGCCATCGCCATCGCCACCATGGCGGTCGGCGCGGTCATGGCCATCACGCAGACCGACGTCAAGCGGATGCTCGCGTATTCCTCTGTCGCCCATGCCGGTTTCATCCTGACCGGTTTGGTCGCCGCGAACGACAAGGGCGTCTCGGCGGTGCTGTTCTACCTCGTCGCCTACGGCGTCGGCACCATAGGCGCCTTCGCCGTGGTCAGCCTCGTTCGCGATGCCGCAGGCGACGAAGCCACCACACTCTCCCAGTGGGCCGGTCTCGGTCGCCGCTCCCCCTGGCTGGCCAGCGTCTTCGCCCTTTTCCTGCTCTCCTTCGCCGGCCTCCCCCTCACCAGCGGATTCGTCAGCAAGTTCGCCGTTTTCGAAGCCGCCGCCGCAGGCGACGCCACCCCATTGGTAATCGTCGGCGTCATCTGCAGCGCCATCGCCGCCTTCTTCTACATCCGCGTAATCGTCCTCATGTTCTTCACCGACCCACCCACCGACACCCCCATAATCGTCACCCCATTCCTCACCACCGCCGTAGTCACCTTCGGCGCCGGAGCCACCATCCTCCTCGGCATTCTCCCCCAGCTCCTGCTCAACTTGGCAGATCGCGCATCAACCTTCGTCCGCTGAGGTCCCGCTCCACCAGCCACACGGCCTGAGCCGCACACCCCGTCGGGTGTGCGGCTCACCCGTCCACTGGGTGTGCGCGTCACCCGCTCCATACCCACTCATGATCAACGGGACATGAAGGTGGACCTTCTCGCCCTTTGCCGCCACCAAGTCCCGTTGATCATGGTTGCCCCACCCCAGGCCGCGACATTCAAGATCAAACGGGACATCACGGTGGGCCTTCTCGCACTTGGCCGCCACCAAGTCCCGTTGATCATGGCCCACACCCCTTCCCGGGAAGGTGCACCCATTCCGACGTCGCACTGCGGCATCCCACCGGCCCGGGCTGCTTGGGAAGGGCGCCTACCCAGGTCTTTCCCCGAGAAGGTTTGCCTACCAACGCTGTTACCCGGCAGTGCTGGGCACCTCGTGTGCCGTACCCGGCTTTCTTCAACAGTGAGATACGCGAAGCGGAGGTTCCAGCGTGGTCATCTGGCGGTGGTCCCGTCCCGGGAATTCCCGAACAGGCCAGGGCACTCGGGTGACGGTTCGGCAGACGCTCAGCACCGCTGCTGGGCTCTCTCCATGGATCACACAAAGTTTCACGGGTGCCCACAAAAGCCTGCACCCGGTCCACAGCAGTTACAGCCCCTGTGAACCGTATGGATGCCCTGTGAGATCAAAACAGGCAGTCAGATGTCGCCGAGGGCATGATCAACGGGACACCACGGTGGATCTTCTCGCACTTTGGCACCACCATGTCCCGTTGATCATGGTGGTCCCACCGTCGACGGCGACGTTCAAGATCAACGGGACACCACGGTGGACCCTCTCGCACTTTGCCACCACCACGTCCCGTTGATCATGGTTGCCCCACCGTCGACGGCGACGTTCATGATCGAAGGGACATGACGGTGGGCCTTCTCGGAAGCTTTGCCGCACCATGTGCCGTTGATCATGGTCGCTGCACCACTCGATCACCGGATCGATCCGAACACTTTCTCCAGATCCGCACCCTCCGCTGGACGCCGTAGAGGGGTGCGCAACCCCGAGAACCAGTGCAACCGCACCGACAGCACGCCCACTTCATGATCGACGGGACATCACGGCGGGCGCACTCGCACTTTGCCACCACCACGTCCCGTTGATCATGAACCTGCCACCTCCCACGGCATCCTTCATGATCAACGGGACACGGCGGTGGACCTTCTCGGAGTTCGCCGCCACCAGGTCCCGTTGATCATGAAACCCACCCTCCAACCATCGGCACCACCGGAAAAACCCGCTCGAAAACAGCACCACAGCCAGTCGACCACGCCGGAACCTGACCCGATGCTCCCAAGGCGCGGAAGAGAAAGCCGGGAACCCCACCTCACGCGCCCCGCACTAATCCGGGCATTCCACAGAACAGCACACCATGACGGGACAGCACACCCCGAGAGTTTGAAACCGCAAGGGGCGAACACGAAGGGGTCAATTTCGCAGGGTGGGTCAGGCGGTGAGGCTGCGGCCGCCGTCTATGACGAGGCGTTGGCCGGTGACGAAGGACGCTTGGGGTGAGGCGAAGAAGCTCACGGCATTGGCTATGTCGTCGGGGATTCCCAAGCGGCCGATCGGGACCGTGGCGAGGTAGGCGTCTCGGGTGGTGTCGGGGACGTCGGTGTGGCGCTCGACGGGGACGAAGCCAGGTGCGACCGCGTTCACGGTGATGCCGAACGGGGCGAGTTCGCTGGCCCAGCTGCGGGTGAGGCCGATCTGGGCGTGTTTGGCGGTGGCGTAGGCGGAGCGGCCCGGTGGTGGCCGGTCGGCGACCTCGGAGTCGATGTGCACGATGCGGCCGTAGCGGCGTTCCTGCATGCCGGGGATTATTTGGCGGCCGAGCAGGATTGGGCTCTTGACGAAGAAGTCGAGTTGCGCCAGATGGTCCGACCATGCGACAACGGTCAGCGGCGCTTCCGGTTGGGGGCCGGTCGCATTGAACACCAACACATCGACCGGACCGAGGCGTTCGGTGATCGCCGCGACGAGCTCGCGTACCTGATGCTCGTCCGTGACGTCGGCCGAAAAAGCTTCGGCGACACCGCCTTTGTCACGGATACCGCGCGCCACCGCCTGCACCTTCTCGTCCCGCAAACCGTTGACGGCGACAGCCATCCCATCGGCGGCGAGCCGGTGCGCGACCGCGCTACCCAACCCGCGTGAACTCCCCGTCACCAACGCCACCTGCCGCTGCGGAACCACCATGTATTCGATCATGCCAGGCGTATACCCACCCACCGATTGGGTGGGCGAAAGGAGGCGGTGATGTCAGGATCGCCGCTTAGACAACGTGATCCCAGCGGACATCGCCTCCCGCTACCGATGCTGACCCGTCGCCACGGTTCGACCTTGCGGCGATACGCGCTGTCCGACTGGGTGGGCGAAAGGAGGCGGTGATGTCAGGATCGCCGCTTAGACAACGTGATCCCAGCGGACATCGCCTCCTGCTACCGATGCTGACCCCTCGCCACGGTTCGATCTTGCGGCCGATACGCGCTGTCCGACTGGGCGAGCGAGAAGGCGGTGATGTCAGGATCGCCGCTTAGACAACGTGATCTCGGTGGGCGTCGCCTCCGGCTACCTAAGACGAGCCATTACCGCGGAACCCCAGTATTCGATCACGTCGCGCTGATCATCGACGCCACCATCCTGCGGATGCTGCTCGTCCTCGCCGTGATGAAACTGCTCGGCGACCACTGCTGGTGGGCACCCGCCTGGATGCAGCGCGTACAAAACGCGTCGGACTCAGCGAACCGGCCGTCACCGGCAAACACGCCGCCACCCGCACATGCCGGACCTCGTCGAGACCACGCCCAGCACGGACCTGGTCACCTTCACGCTCCATCGTTCTCAGGTGACCACCCAAGCGTTGGCAGAGTTGCGTGTGCCGAAGGACCCGCAATTATCGATCCTGTTGTCTCAGTGCAGATACGAGGCACCGTTGACGTTCAGCACAGAGCCGGATGTCCACGTCGCCTCAGGTGACGCGAGGTAGCGCACAGCGGAGGCGATTTCCTCCGGAGCTGCGACACGCCCGAAGGGGCTCTGGGCGCGGACCTCGTCGGTGACCCGGTGCACCACCCGCTCGGTGGCGACGAAACCCGGTGCGACGGACGCGACCGCTATCCCGTAGGGCGCCAACTCGACCGCCAGCGACTGACCCAGTGCGTGCACAGCGGCTTTACTGGCGCCGTAGCCCGTGTACTCGGGCTCGCCGCGGAACGCGCCGCGCGAGCCGATGTTCACGATCCGTCCCGCGATACCCTTGTCGATCATGTGCCGGGCGACGCAGTAGGACATATTGGCCGTCCCGAAGACATTGACGTCCATGGTTTCCCGCCACACCCGCTGCCACTCCGCATAGTCGGTGTCGGCCACCGGATGCGCGATGTTCACCGCCGCATTGTTGACCAACACGTCCACCGTGCCGAGCCCGTCCACGGCAGCGCCGACGATCTCCGCGACAGCCTCCGGCGACCTGATATCGCCACCGACGAGAACATGACCCTCGCCAGGCAATCCGCGCAATGTCTCTTCACCATCGTCTCGACTCGACGAGTAGTGCACCGCCACCCGATCGCCGATCTCCGCGAACGCCAGCGCAATTGCCCGCCCAATCCCCCGCGAAGCCCCCGTTACCAACACGCCCCGACTCATCCTGTGATCACCATTCGCCAAGCTTGCCATTACCACCCTGCCAACGCCGCACTGAACGGGCGCCCAACCCTCGCAGGACGGTGCGGTCCAACTCCAGCAGGCCGAAGGTACTGGTCCTCCCCGTCCCCCGCTGACCGCGCCCGCCCCGGCCGGGGCCCCTCGCCTCACGTCGAACGGGACACCACCGAGCCCTCCCTCGACAAGCCCCTCAGCCACCACGTCCCCCTCGACAGACCAAAACCGTGCGGCGGGGCCTTAAGCGGGACACCACCGCGCTCCCACTCGACAAGCCCCTCAGCCAGGTCCCCCTCGACGGACCACACCCGTGCAGCGGGGCCTCGAACGGAACACCACCGCGCTCCCACTCGACAAATCCCTCAGCCAGGTCCCTCTCGACGGACCACACCCGTGCGGCGGGTCCTCGAACGGGACACCACCGAGCCCTCATTCGGCATCCGAGGCGGCGGGGTCTTTCGGCGGGCAGCAAGTCCACCGCTGGCCCGCGGGTGGCACAACCATGGAGGGCGTGATTTCGAGGGGGCGGGCGGAACGATCGAGCCCACCACGCGGTTGAGCTGGCATATCTGTCGCACAGTCCCCACACGCAACCCCCGGTCCCACCCCTGCTGCACCCGCAACTCTCGCCGCGGCCCGCGACGCCGATGAAATAGGACGCGAATCGGCCGACCGCAGCAGGTCGTTCGCGACGGATCCGCTGGCTGGACGAGGCGGCGCACGTCGCCGCGCACATCGCCTGCCCCTACCCGACCAAGTCCCCGCTCCACACTCAATCAGCGGTGATGGGCGCTGTGCGTGGCTGCCGCCGCCCGCTGGTATTCCTCGGTCGCTACAACACGCTTGACGTTCAGTCGGCGGTGCGATGCGTGGGCCGCCACCCGAAGGTAACCCTCGGTGGCCTACAGCACGCTCGACACTCAGTCAGCGCTGGTAGGTGCGATGCGTGGGGCGGCCACCCGAGGTAGCCCTCGATCGCTACAGCACGCTCGACGCTCAGTCTGCGACGCGATGCGTGGGCCACTACCCGAGGTAGCCCGGTCGCTACAGCACGCTCGACGCTCACTCAGCGGTGATAGGTGCGACGGGGCGCCACCCGAGGTAGCCCTCGGTCGCTACAGCACGCTCGACGCTCGGTCAGCGGTGCGATGCGTGGGCCGCCACCCGAAAGTAGCCCTCGGTCGCTACAGCACGCTCGACGCTCGGTCAGCGGCGCGATGCGTGGGCCGCCCGAAGGTATCCCTCGATTGCTACAGCACGCTCGACGCTCACTCAGCGGTGATGGGTGCGATGCGTGGGGCGGCCACTCGAAGGTAGTCCTCGGTGGCTACAGCCAAGGATCGATCCAGTCGCGCGGCATTGAAGTAGAGCTCGGGCACCGTTAGCAGCGCGGGGTCGGCGATGACTTCCAATTCCGGGTGATAGCTGAATGGCAGTACGGTTCCGCTGACGCTGCCTGCCAGCTGTTCAGCCTTTTCTTTGCTGGCGAACGCGACGTAGGTCCCCTCGTGTAGCGCCTTCACCGCTTGGAGGTCAAGGCGCGCGTGACCGGGTACCACGGCGAGCACATGCCGGGTCTGCTTCTTGCCGATCTTGACCATCACGATCAAACACTTGGCAGCTGCCGCGACGTCGTGTCCGCGCATGGCACTGACCAATTCGGTCCGTCCCTCGGGCGCGTGGTCGATCAATCGGTATCGTGCCCCCGCGGCATTCAGATCACCGATCAGCCGCTCGTAGAGCCCGTTGTGCTCACCATTCACTGCTCAGCAGCTCCTTCGCTTGCGCGATGCGGTCTTCATCGCGTTGGTAGAACACCCACTGTTTGATCTTCGTACCGCGCACCAGCCCGGCGGCGGCGAGAACCTTCAGGTGCTCACCGCAGGTCGGCTGACTCACGCCGAGTTTCTGCGCGATGCTCTGCGAGCACACCCCGTCGCGCACCAGATCGCCGTCGCGCTGCGCCGGGAAGTGCTGTTCCGGGTCGCGTAACCACGCCAAGATCAGCAGACGCTTGTCGTTGGCCAGCGCCTTGACCAGATCCACGTCCAACATGAAGGCATTATGGCAATTAGCTAAATGGCTGTCTACCCAGGAGAACGGTAATCCGTTGGACCACACGGTGTCTGAGCCGGAGCGAGTTGCGCGCGGGCAAAGCGTTTTCACCCTTGGCGAACTGCATGAACACATCAGCAAACTCCTGACAAATCGCCCAGTGACGCGAACCCCACCGCCTGGCAACGTCACTCATCGTGGCAAATGCGGCGCGGCGTCTCGGACGGTCGGAACGACAGGAGCGGCGCGCTAGGCGCCGAAATGGTTGGGCGACAACGGTGGTGATGACGGTGGTTGCCGCCGGTCTGGTCCCACTGGGGGTCGCGGCGGCCGAGGAGGCGGTCCCGACATCGGTGGCGACGGATCGGCAGGAACAACCGGTGGCGACGCGCGACGGGATCACGGTCTCCCACGTCAGTTTCCGGCTACCGCTGCCCAGCGGCGCACCGGCGCACCCGGATGCCTGCGATCGCACCGGTTTCCTGCGCTACCGGCCCGCCGACGGGCCGGTGAACTCGCGCGAGGCCGACGCGGTGGTGGTGCAGCAGCAGGGATTGCTCGGCGGCGCGGTGAATTCGGATGCGGTCGCCGCGAATACCGTGCGCTCGGCGAAGACACTGGGCCGGTCGGTCGAGTTCTGGGCGTTGGCGCGGCGCGGGTCCTGCCTGGACGAGCAGACCGGTTTCGACGCCGCTTTGCAGAGCGGGAACTACCTGGACGCGGTCGACTACTACTTCAACGGCAAGCCGATCGATGGACGAACCTTCCCCGGTTTCAAGCATTCCGCGGACCTGCCGATCCTGGATTCGATCGGCGTCGAGCGGGTGGTGCGCGACCAATACGAGATGATGCTGCACGAGGTGCCCGACCAGGCCGAGCGGCAACGCAAATACATCTGCACCGGCATCTCCATGGGCGGGATGATGACCGGCTTCTTCTCGGACTGGGATTTCGACGGCAACCCCGCGACCCAGGCCGACGCGGGCTACAACCAGTGCGCCGCGTTCGCCGCCCAGGACTCGATGGTGTCCTCGGACCCGGCCGCGATCCAGAACACCCCGTTCTTCCGCGACGTCACCGACGCGATCTTCGGCCCGACGAACACCGTGCTGAAGGCCGGCCTCGACATCGGAGCGCTGCCGCTGCGCATCTTCGGGCCCGCCCCGATCATCGGCACCAAGGCCCTGATGCTCTATCGGCTCGCCGGACTTGCCGCACACCTGGACCCGGACGCGGAAAGCCAACTGCTGGCACACCTTCCGCGTGATCCCGAGATCGAGGCCACACTGGCCATCTTGTTCGGTCAGAGCTGGAGCGCGGTGGCGACCAACGGCAACAACGGCGAAGGCACGATCCGCGAGTTCCGCTTCACCAATACCGCATTGCTCGGCACCCTGATCGACAACAACTCCGGCAACTTCGCCCTGCTACAGCAGGGCGTCGGCGCGTTGTCGGGTGGGCCGGTGCAGGAGAAGACCTTCCCGAATCCTGGCTCGATCACCCAGATTCCGGTGTTCGGCAACCTGCTGCGGATGAGCGCGGGCCCGCAGCAACGGGTCGCGCCGACCGACCGGACCGCGCTGTATACGTGGCGCAACTACAACGACGTCATCGGTGTGCCATGGACCGCGCCGAACCGGGAAACCTCCGATATCCGAGAAGTGGCCCGCCAGTTGGGCACCGGCGCGCCGACGGCCTATTGGGAGAGTTATTTCCCGCTCCGCATCCTGCTCGACATGGGCGCTGGATTCACCGGTGCGCGCAGCGGCGATATGGCAAACCTGCGCTACCGCAACATGAGTCGCACCAAACCGAACTTCGTCGCCTACGCCGGTGACAGCGTGGTTCAGTACGGCGTCGGCGCTTACCTCCCGACCCCGGCGACCGCGCAAGTCGAGACGCTTCCCGGATACACCCACATCGACACGATCGGCGCCGCGGCGGTACAGAACAACGGCAAGCCCGATTACAGCGGTCAATACCTGGCCGAATTCATCAGGGGGCTCACCTAGTAGGTCCTCACCGCTCGCGTGCGCGAGCGGTGACGCCGAGCGGCCTTTCGGGTCGCGCGGTGAATGTCCTGGACGGCGGTGAGGGCAGCACCGTCGTCCAGGACTTCGGGTGCCGAGCGGACGTGACCGCGAGTGGGTCGGCTCAACGAAGCACTTCGCGCAGTCGAGTCGCGAAAGCGGCTGGGTCATCGACGAATCCGACGTGCGCGCCCGGGAACAATGTCGGTTCGATGCCGAGCTGCGCGGCAAGCGCCCGGGTGGTGTGGTCACAGAACTGGCCGGTCGATTCGGCGCCGATACCGGCGACCAATCGCACGGGTGTCGCGCGCAGTGCCCCGAGATCGGGCTCCCACCAGTTGGTTCCCTGGATTTCGTGCAGGTACCAGTAGCGTTCGCTGGCCACCTGTGCCGGATCACGGTCGCCGCCGAACATCTCGTGCAGTGCCGGTTCCGGCATCTCGATGTTGGCATTGGCGAAGAACTTTCGCCAGGCACCGAGTACATCGCCGCTGGCGTAGGTGGCGACGAGATCTGCTGCCCTGGAGCGCAATTCGTCGTGGTCGGCGAGCACGCGGTGCAGTGGGGGTTCGTGGGTGATCGCGGTGGTGACGAGATCGGGGCGGGCCTGTACCAGGGCCAGGGTGGTCACCGCGCCGCCGCTGGAACCGAAGACCACGGCCGGTCCGGCGTCGAGGTGGGTGATGAGCCGGGCCAGGTCGTCGGCGCGCAGTTGTGGGGTGGAGTCTTGGTCGGGGTCGTCGAGCACGCTGTTCTTGTGTCCGCGCGGGTCGGTGGTGAGCACGGTGTATTCGGTGGCGAGCAGCTCGGCCAATGGGGCGAAGGCCGCCGCATCCATGGGAGCGCCGACCAGTGCGACCAGTGGTCCGCTGCCGCGCACCTCGTAGTACAGATGGGCGCCGGGCACGTCGAGGGTGTGCGCGTCGACGGACGAGGTTCGGGTCATGAGTTCTCCTTTGAACGGTGCTGACTTATGACTGTCGACGGGGCCGTTGCCGGAAACTCATCGCTCGCCAATGGATTGGCGCGCCGCGATCGGCGCACTTGCATAACCTAGGCCTCCTAGGTTATAAACTAATAACCGTAGGTTGATGGAGGTTGAGACATGATGGCACGAGCCGGGTTGACCGCCGAGCGGGTCACGCGCGCCGCGGCCGATCTCGCCGATGAGATCGGTTTCGACAACGTGACGATGTCGGCGTTGGCGAAGAAGTTCGGTGTCAAAGACGCCAGCCTCTACTCCCACGTCAAGAACCTGCAAGAACTGCGGGCACGGGTCACGATGCTGGCCGCGGCCGAGAAGACCGACCTGATCGCGGCCGCCGTCGCGGGGCGAGCGGGACGCGACGCCCTCGCCGCGTTCGCGCACGCTTGGCGCGACTACGCACTGCAGCACCCCGGCCGCTACACCGCGACCCAGACCCCGGTCGCGCCCGGACTGGTCGAGGCGGACCCCGGCGCGGTGCGCGGCATCGAACTCACCTACGGCATGCTGCGCGCCTACGGGCTGACCGAACCCGACCTCACCGACGCGGTCCGGTTGCTGCGCAGCACTTTTCACGGTTACTCCGCCCTGGAAGCGGCCGGTGGTTTCAGCCATTCCCGCGACACCGAGGCCTCCTGGGCACGCATCATCGACGCCCTGCACGTCACGCTCGAGCAGTGGCCGTCCAGCACCGAGAAGGACGCGACATGAAATCCGACACCTTGAAGGTCCCCGGCGCCACCCTCTACTACGAGGTGCGCGGCAGCGGGCCCGTGCTGTTGCTGCTGCCGGGCAGCGGCGGTGACGCGGCCGTCTTCGACCCGATCGCCGAGCCGTTGGCTGAACATTTCACCGTCGTCACCGTCGACCCGCGCGGCTACTCACGCAGCGTGCTCGACTCCGCCGAGCCGGTCGATATGCAGGTCGAGGTGCAACGCGACGACGCCCACCGGCTGCTCGAAACCCTCACTCCCGCAGGGGAAGACGCGTACGTCTTCGGCGGAAGCGGCGGCGCGGTCGTCGCGCTCGACCTACTCGCCCACCACCCCGATCGGTTGCGCCTGGTCGTCGCCCACGAACCGCCGTGTTTCGCGGTGCTGCCCGATGCCGCCGAGCAGCAGGCGTTCGTCGACGAGGTGTACGCGCTGTTCCGCACCGAAGGCGTGGCGGCGGCGGGCGCCCGCTTCGTCGAAGGCATCGGCGGCACCATGAAGAGCATGCCCGACCCCGCCGAGCTGCTACCGCGCACCGCCGCCATGATCCGCAGGCTGCACGCCAACGCCACGCCGATGATGGCCCACGAACTGCGCCCCATCACCGCATACCTACCCGACGAACCCGCCCTCGCCGCCGTCGTGGACCGCCTCGTCCTCGGCGCAGGCCGCGAAAGCCGCCCCCACCTCCCCTACCGCCCCGCCGCCACCCTCGCCGAACACCTCGATCTCCCACTGACCGAATTCCCCGGCGGCCACAGCGGATTCACCGACGCCCCCGAAGAATTCGCCACCCAGCTACTGGACCTGCTACTCGCCGCGCGAGTGCCCTAGCCGCGCCCATCGACCGGGCACCCGCCAGTACACCGGTCGGCACCATCCGACCAGCGACCTGACCTGCCGACCGGACGGCAGCACCGGCCTCCGCGCAGCCGCGCACACCGTCGGCGGCATCTGAGCACTCGCCAGTCACGCACACGGTCGACGACACCGGCCCACGCGCCTGATTGCGCACACCAGCGAGCAACACCGAGCCGCGCGCCTGCCCGCGTACACCAGTCGGTACCACCGGCCCGAATGTCTGTCGAGTACGCCGGGCGGCTACAACTGACCACTCGCCAGTCACTTACACCGTCCGGCACCACACCGAGCTACCCGCCCACCGCTAAGCATCGGAGATACCGAGCGGGACATGACTGCGCGATTGTGCGAGAGGACGCTCTGTCATGTCCCGCTCGTGCGGCCGAGTCGTCTCCTTTGGGCCGGGCTACGCGCGCCGCCAGTTTTTATGCCAGCGTGCCGCAGGGGGCGAGGCGGGGGCCGATTCCGTCAATCTGCCTGTGGCAGAACGGGTTCTCGGCGGCGCTTCCATTCCGGGATCGACAGGTAGGTTGCGGCTCGCAGTAACCACTCGATCGGGCCGTATCGGTGGTTGCGTAACCACCAGGTGCTCAGAGCTAGTTGGGCGGTGAAGGTGAGTAGTGCGAGGCCGAAGACGCCTGCCGGTGGGATCTTGTCGGCCAAGGCGAAGCCGTAGCCGGTATAGATCAGCATGAGCACGATCGATTGGGCGATGTAGTTGGAGGCGGCCATGCGTCCGGCGGGGGCCAACAGGCTGGTCAGCTGGGCGGTGCGGGGTGACTGGGTCAGGCAGATGATGCCCGCGATGTAGGCGAAGGTCATGAGCGGGTTGATCAGTTGTTGGATGCCGAACCAGATGCTGGGCGGGGTGAACCAGTTGAGCGCGCCCGCGAAGGTCACCGCCGAGACCGGCAGGCCGATGGCCAGGCCGCCGACCAGCACGCGAGGGGCCCAGCGCCGCAGGGTGTCTCGGTCGTTGAACAGCTCACGCTTACCTGCCGCCATGCCGATCAGGAACATGCCGAGGCTGGTGACACCCTGGGTGAACCAGATCAGCAAGAGAAACCCGGGGGCCAGCCACATCTGGGTGGCGAACGTTTCGCCGAAGGTGCCGGTATATCCCTCATGTATGCGTTCGAGGTCGAAGAGTGCGCCGAGCGCCGAGAGTGCATGACCTTTTCCGCTCGGCAGAAAAGCCCATCCGCACCACACCACGTACAGCACCGCGCCGGTGATCACGGCGGTCCGCGGCGTCAACTTCTTCAGCGGGATCAGGATCAGGCACAGGAACGCGTACAGGGTGAGGATGTCGCCGAACCAGAGCAGGAACACATGCGCGAGTCCGATCGCCATCAGCGCCGCACAGCGCCGCAGCAGCCGGGCGTTGGCCGACGCACCCGCACGCTGTGCCGCCGCGATCTGCAGGGTGAACGAGTACCCGAACAGGAACGCGAACAGCAGATAGAACCGGCCGGCGAACAACGCGTCGACCATCCCGCTCACCGCGAGGTCGACGGGACCGTCGAAGCGCCGTTGCGGATCGTCGTTCGTCCCGCGGAACGACCACAGCGTCGTCGCGACGACCACATTGGTGATCAGGATGCCGAACAACGCGAATCCGCGAAGAATATCGACCTCGGCGATCCGTCGACCCGTAGTGGTGGCGGGGAGAACCGATTCGGTCATGCCATCGAAAATAGACGCCCGTACCCGAAAGAAGCGTCGATCGACAGACTGAACTCGCCCCCACCAAAGGCTGCCCGCGTCTGCGACCTGCGGCGTATTGACAACCACCTCGGGTCACACCAGGTCGGCAACCTCCAGATAGATCTGCCGCTCGACGACGATCTCGGTCAGGAACCCTTGCGCGCCACCCGCGGACGCGGTCGGCGGGAACGCCGCGACCGCCAGTTCCCCCGCACGCAAGCGTGTTCCGGTGAACTCGCGCTGCCCGAGGATGATGGGCTGCGCCTGCTCGAAGCGTTCGCTCACGACGTCGTCCGGGAGGGGTTCGCCGAGCATGTCGGTCACCGTCCCCGGGATGAGCCGCGCCCCGACGATCTGGTCGAAACTGGGTCGACGGGTGATGCGGTGCGCCAGATACATTCGGTCCGGCCGTCCGAAACACAAATGGGTCAGCAGTCCCTGACCGCGTTCGCGATCAGCGCCGAGTTCGGCGAAGTACACGACCCGGCGCACCGTGGCGACCACGTCGTTCGCGATCGCGATACCGCCGCGCTCATGTCGGCCACGAATCAGGGTGCCGCGGAACGAGCCGCGTCGGTGTTCGCTGGCCGGATCCAGCTCCGCGATCGGGAAGTCCTCGGGATCAAGGGTGTGGATGCCGGTGTAGCCGACCCGCCGGTCCGCACCCAATGCGCGGCTACCCCGTTCGTCGAACTCGACCGCGAGCAGAACCTGGAAGTTGTAGGGTTCCTGGAACATCGGACGGTACGAGAGGTAGCAATCGAGGCCGGTGCCGAAAACCACCATGCCATGCATCCCCGCACCGCCTGCCATTCCGGGCTGATGGTGGTGTCGAGGGGCACGAATATGGATTGCGCTCATGACTCCACCTCGCTGCGCTCGCTCATGATGAGCTCCTTTCTCGCCACCATCACCTTGCCAACCACGAACCCCGCTGCCACGAGTGTCGAGCTACTCGAATCTCGCGCCCGCTGCTACTCGGCAACTGGTGGACTTCGCGAATCCCCGACCACGTCGCAGTGGCTCTCGCGACTTCGAGTGCGTCCCGCCGAATGTCCCCCTTGCGAATTGGGCTCGCGCCGCAGCCGTTGAGTGGCACATAGCTGCGGCAAAACCCCGAGAGCGGCTCCCCATGGTGTGCCCCTCACGGACGGTCGAGCGGCGGAGGCGCTGCGGCCCCGTTTCGGGTAAGCGGGCGGTGGCGGACGGTGCGAACACGCATGCGGTGCAAGACAACTGCCCAGTACCCCAGTTGGGGCTAGCTCGATCGCCCCGCCATCGGCGGATGCGGGCGAAGGTTAGGATTCCGGACGTGGGTGTTTCACAACATGGGCGATCCCGGGTGCCCGCGCAGTATCGTTCGGTCCTGCCGACGGTCCCGGGACTCCCGATGGGCGCGGCGGTCCTGATCGCGATTGCCTGCACGTTTCTGGGGTTCTTGATCGATGCGAACGGCAACAGTACCGACCTGACCGGCACGTTCGCCGCGCTGTACATCGCCGGTTGCGTGGCGGCCGTGCTGACCGTCCGCTACCGCGGCCTGTTCACCACCATGGTGTTGCCGCCGCTGCTGCTCTCGGTCGCCGTACCGCTCGCCTACCAGCAGCTGACCGGTCGGCCCACGACCTCCCTCAAGGACATCCTGCTGAACCTGGCCGTCCCGCTGGTGGAACGCTCTCCCATAATGATGGCCGCCACCGCGCTCGTCCTGCTGATCGGCGGCGCACGCATCATGCAACAGCGCCGCAGCGAACCATCGACCCGCGCGACGGTCTCCTGACGATCAGTCTGGCGCGGCCATCGCCCGGAGATCGGGCAAGTTGCCGATGCGCTGGCTTGCGGGCCGTCCGGGTGCGCTGGTCTGCGGTGCGCCGGTGGCGCGCAGTCGGGCACGCATCTCGGCGGGTGTCCTGCGCCGACCCGCCGCGGCGCTCATGCCCTGATAACTCGCGACGGCGCCGGTGACGATCGGTGCGGCGCTGGATGTTCCGCTGAACACGTCGGTGTACCACAGGTCTTCGTCGGAACCGCCCTGCAGATCGCCGTAGCCGGTGGTGGTGACTTCCCGGCCCCAGCCCTGGGCGTCGATGCGGGAACCGAAGTTGGAGAAGGCCAGCCGGGACCGAGCCGGTCCGTGATCGCGGCCGTGGAAACCGGGCGGCGGGGCTCCCGCGCCGACGACGATCGCCCCGGAATCGGCCGCGCCACCGCGGAACGGGTTGCGCCACGAGGCCGGGAATCCGACGGGACGGGCGTCATACAGGGCGGCGTCGAGGTCTTCGGCACCGTTGCCACCCGCCTCGACCACGATGACGCCGCGACCGTTCGCGTAGCGAATCGCCGCCAAGTCGTCGGGCCACCATTCGAGCGCGATATAGCCTGCTTGGTCCGGACGTTCCGCATAGTTGAATCGCGGTCCGGGACGGTGCAGTTCGATCAGGACGACATCGCCCGCACCGAGTGCGTCGGCGGCGGTGCGGATCGCGGCGGCTGTTCCCGCGCCGAAGATCGAGACTGCCCGGATGAGAGCTTCCGGTGCGATGCCGGTGATGCCGAAGGCGTTCACGTCACCGCTCACCTCGCCGGCGACCGCGGTGCCGTGGTTGCGCCAGCCCCGGTCCGGTGAGGTGTTACCGCCGATCACCCCGCCCTGGTTGGCCAGCAGATCCTCGTGCGTGAACCGCCACGCGCCTTCGACGTCGATCACGCGCACACCTGTGCCGCGGCCGCCGGGGACAGTCCAGGCCCAACGCGCGTCGATGCCCTGGGGTGCGGGGTCCAGGTAGCCCTGGCGCGCTTCGAAATTCGGAGTGACCGGTGGTGCGTCGATTGTCGCGGTTTCGATGGTGGTGTACGGAGCGATCGGGGGTTCGGCGGGTGGCTTGACGTAGGCGCCGTCGACCGCGTCGTCTTCGCGCAGCCGCGCGGCGATCGCGTCGAGGTCCTGGTCGAGCCCGCGGACCGAGAAGTACTTCAGGTACTCCGCTGCGACGGGCTCGTGCGGAGTGCCCGCGAGCCGGCGGGGCAGGCGGTTGGCGGGCCCGAAGATGCGAGCGAGCTCAGCGCCGGGCGGGAGCAGTGCGGCCAATCGTGACTCGATGTCGCGACTCTGCTCGAGCACGCTCGGCGTGAGTGGGCGTTCGGTGCCGTGCGTGACCACGATCAGTTCGGCAGGCGACCGGAGCGCGCGGTGCTGGGATGCCATGGTGCCAAGTCAAACCTGGTGTGCGGGGGCGGTCACCACCATTATGCGCGCAATTGCCGCCGTGAAACGCCGGGCAGGTCCACCACACCGTGGCGCACCGCGGCAACGCTGAGCACTTCCATCGTCCCGATCAGGATGAGGCACAGCCCGACCACCACACCGAGCGAGTCGAACGAGTCGAACGGGAGCACGCCGACCAGGATGCCGAGCACCATGGTGGCGAGACCGAAAACCTCCTGCCTGCCGGGTAGCTCGTCCGCCCAGGCCGCCACCGTGGCATGGCAGATCCCGCGGATCGACCAGGCGAGTGCGATCCAGAAGGACAGCAGCAGTGCCGAATTGCCGCCGCTGAAACACAGCACAGCGAGCAATACGGAGAGCACGCCACTGACGAATATCAGCGCTCGCAGCACGGACGCGAACTTCGCGCCGAACGCGACAATCATCTGCAATCCACCGTTGAGCAGCAGGTAGAGACCGAAAAGCAGCTCCGCGGTCGGTAGCGACTTGTGTGGCCACACCGCTATGACCACACCCACGATCATCGAGCAGGCACCGGCCACCAGTACTGCCTGCCGGGCACCCCCGGCTAGTGGTTCCGTACGCCCTTCGAGCTCGTTTTCGGGCATAGCTACATGATATGGCCGGGCCGTCCAGTTAGCGGCGTGTTTGCCTTCACTCGGTGCGGCGAGCTGGGTCGGGAGCTTTCCCGAGTGACCGAGGCGGCGGTGGACGGGGGCCGCTGGACTCGTTGACCACTCTCGTCACCGACCGCGGCTGAATGTTGCCAGGTTGTTGCCATTGGCGTGGCGCGCTAGGACCGTCGATGATGACCCGAAACAGGGTGGCGCGCCGCTATAACTAATCGCATGGCATTGAGTTGGAAGCTGGTCATCGACAGTCGGAACGCCGCCGAGCTCGCTGACTTCTGGGCCGCGGCGCTGGAGTACGAGGTGGAAGATCCCAGCGCTCTCATCGAGCAACTGCTGGGCGCCGGGCAGTTGGGCGAGGACGCGGTGGTCGAGCATCGCGGCCGCAAGACCTTCCGGGGCTACGCCGCGATCCGGCATCCCGATGATCCGTTCGACCAGACCAGTGGCGTCGGCCGCGGTCGGCGGCTGCTCTTCCAGGACGTGCCTGAGGACAAGTCGGGCAAGAACCGTCTGCACGTCGATGTGCACAGCGCGCCCGGCGACCTCGACGGACTGGTCGCGCGGTTGGAAGGGCTGGGAGCGACCAGGGTTCGCGAGATCGACAAAGGACCCGCCGGGCACTGGTGGATCATGCTCGACCCGGAAGGCAACGAGTTCTGCGCGGCCTGATGTCTGGGGCTACTCGTCGGCGGTGCCGTTCAAGGTCAGGAACACACCGCGAGCCCGGGTCCCGTCCGGCAGTCGCCACGGCGCTATGACCTGACCGGCACCGACCGGCTCCGCAGACTCGGTGACCGGCCGCAGGATCCGGTTGACCCGAATGATCGCCGTGTTTCCCGGTACCTGCATGCCGACCGCGATGTCGGTGCCGGTCGCTCCGTCTTCCGCCGCCACCGGCCCGGATCCGAGGGCGGGAACCGCGACGTCGGCGATCGTCACAGCAACCGAACGATCCACTGTCGCACTGTCGTTCTGCGCCTGCGCCTGTGCCGTTCCGGCGAGCAGCGCCAGAATCTGTGCCACCACCACCGGATCACGCGTTCCGTCATAGAGCCACCGCTGCCCGAGCACACCGTGCATCGACGTACCGACGAGCGCGTCCTCGGCGCCGTCGAGTGGCGCCCCGCGGTAGCCGAACGGCACTTGATAGGTGACCGGCTGCTCCCCTGAGCTGTCGGTCACCACCATGAACTCGATGCCGACCTCCCCGTCCGGATCGTCGAGCCGGAAACCGCCGACCCGGTGCAGCACCGGCCGCGCATCGCCGCGATACCACGAGCGAGTCGGCAGCCAGGAACTCAGCAGCTCGGTCTTCGTGGGAACCATTGTGGTCTCGTGGATTACGGCCATGGTCGAGTTCTCCTCCTGCGCGCCCAGACGATCCGCCGCTGCGCTTCGCAGTTTATGGG
Source organism: Nocardia brasiliensis (assembly GCF_042691675.1). Lineage (GTDB taxonomy): Bacteria > Actinomycetota > Actinomycetes > Mycobacteriales > Mycobacteriaceae > Nocardia > Nocardia brasiliensis_D. The sequence goes on along the minus strand of NZ_CP170507.1, from coordinate 4,395,651 downwards.
ACCGACGCGCGACTACCGAGGTCGGTGACCGTGGCGGGCCGGCGGCGGGTTTCGGCGAGGAGTTCGTCGAGTTGGGCTTCGGCGCGTTCGGCGCGGGCCAGAGTTTGGGCGCGCGCCTCGTCCAGGGCCTCGATGCGCTGTGCCGCTTCGGCGCGGGCCTTGTCGATGGTGGCCGCGGATTCGGCGCGGGCCGCGGCGATGTCGGCTGCGGCGGTGCGGCGGAGGTCCGCGAGTTCGGTGCGGGCGGTGTCGAGTTCGGCACGGACCCTGCGCCATTCCTCGCGGGCCTCGTTTGCCGCTTCGATGCGTTCCATGGCTGCCTGCTCGGCGCGTTCGGTCGCGCGTTCGGCGTCGGCGGCGCGTTGGACGGCGAGGTCGCGTTCGGCGTGGGCGGCGGCGACCTGGGCGGCTGATTCGCGTTGTGCGTGCGCGATTTCCGTCGCTGCCCGGCGTTCGGCGCGGTCGACCTGTTCGGCGGCCTCCGTGCGGATTCGTTCGATTTCTTCGGCGGCTTCGCGGCGGGCGGTGCGGACCTCGGCCTCGGCTTCGCTGCGGGCGGCGAACACGTCGTCGGCGGCTTGCCTGGTGGTGCGTTCGACTTCGCGTAGTGCGTCGTCCCGCGTGCTGTTGGCATCGGCGACCGCGGCTTCCGCGCGTTCGGCCGCACCGGCCGCGTCGTCGGCGGCGGCTTCGGCCAGCGCGCGGGCTTCCTCGGCCTCGCGGCGTGCCTGTTCGGCGGCGACAGTGGCCATTTCGGCTTCGGCGATGCGGCGGGCCGCATCGGCTTGGACCGCCTGGACCTGTGCTTCCGCGACCGAGGGGTCGCCGAGGGTGGACAGTTCGGCGACGGCGGCGTTGAGGGTGTTGCCCAGTTGGTCGGCCAATCCACGGAATTGGGTGAGCAGCTCGTCCGCACGCAAACGAGCGACAGTGACCGGGCCCTGCTGCGTCACAGTGACAGAAGCGAGCGGTACCTCTGACTCCTGTTGTTGCCGTTGACGTTCCCGCCACGCGCGCCATCGCGTGTGATCGGGATGATCACAGTATTCCGAGGGGCGGCCAGGGCCCCCGCCGCGCGTGATCGGTCGAGCGCAGCCCGGGTAGTTGCAGACGTTGGACACCTGAGAATCGTAGCGTTTGTTTCGTCACTATTGACGTATTGAGACGAAACGAAATAGGCCGTGTCGCAGGAAATCCCATACGTCGACCAGGATTTCTGACCACCGATAAGTGAACATTATCGGCGGTCAGCCCACTCCTCGATCGTCGAACTCTCTTGCCGCAGTTTCGTTTACGTTTGGTTGGCACATACGAAACGAAACCGCTACGGAATCCCTCGAAAACTAGACACCCCTGTACGCCCGTCCCATTCGCAGCTGCCAGCCCGCACGACCCAGTAGGCGGATTCGCAATCAACTGGGTGAAACCGTGGCTTTCTCAAGCGGCGACAAATGCACTAATTGAATACGACGCCGTAGCTACGCTTGCTAAGCTACTAAAGCGTATCTACTATCCCTGTCATGGCCACCGATGATGAACAACAGGGACGACGCCGCTCCCTCGATGAGGTCCTCGACGCGTGCCGAGCCGCCGTGGTGACTGAAGTGGCGGATAAGGGCCTCGGGCGGCTCTCGATCGAGGGGGTTTCCCGGCGGTCCGGCGTCGCGAAGACCTCGATCTACCGGCACTGGTCCTCGGTCGAGGAGTTGCTGCTCGATGCGATAGGCCATACCCACCCCGTGGAGACGGTCGCTCTCGACGGCGGGGGGCTGCGGCCGGATCTGCTGCGGTCGCTCGAACAGTTGGTCGGCTGGCTCGGCGGGCCGACCGCACCGGCGGTCGCGGCGATCGTCGCCGAACGGCAGCGTCGACCGGATCTCGTCGAGGCCCTGTACACCCGGGTGTTCGACGCCCATGGCAATCGGTTCACCCGCACTGTGATCGAGCACTACGCCGAGCGTGGTGACATCGACCCTCGGCTGGTCACACCTGTCGTCGTCGACATCGGCGAGGCACTGGTGATCAAACACCAGATCGACACCGGGAATCTGCCCGATGCGCACACCCGCGCCGCGATTGTCGACCAGGTGATCCTGCCTGCGCTCGGAATCCCGCGCATACCTGAGAACGGACCTTCGATATGACCCGCACCGCCCCCGACGCTCCCGCGGCACCGCCCGCCACCGTGCAGGTGAACTGGGACGAGACGACCAGCACCGCACGGACCACGCTCACCACCCACCTGTGGACCGCGCCGCCACTGCGCCGCGAATCTCCGATCCACGACAAGGCATTCGACGCCCTGCGGGAACTGCGCGCCGATCTCGCTCGCTTCCTGCCGTGGTTCAGCCATCCACGGATCGCGGTTCCCGAGCTCACCCCGCCGACGCCGACCGAAACGTCGTGGAACTTCGAACTCCTCGACCCCTACGTCGAGGACTTCGTTGCCGCATCGGAGGGTCGGCCCATCGTGGTGAACTTCGCCACCATCCCGGCCTGGATGTTCGTTACTCCCGAGCCCGTGCCGGTCGCCGACGATCCCGACGAAATCCATTGGCATTACGAGCAGGGCTCCGAACTGCGTGACCCCACCTGCGCCGAGGTCGCCGACTATTTCTACCGAATCGCGAGTTGGTACATCGCCGGCGGTTTCACCGACGAGCTGGGCGGATGGCACGAGTCGGGTCACCATTACCGCTTCGCCTACTGGGAAGTGTTGTGCGAGCCCGATATCGGGCACCGGATCTCACCGGAGAATTACACCAAGCTCTACGACGCCGTCGTCGCCCGCCTGGCTCCGCTGGACCCGGACATGAAGTTCATCGGGCTGTCGCTGAGCCACGTGCACCATCAGCCGGAATACTTCTGGCATTTCCTCGATCCGGCCAATCACGCCGACGGTGTCCCGGTCGACGCGATCTCCTATCACTTCTATGCCCAGCCCGAAATCGCCAACCCCTTTGGGGCAGCAGGGAATGCCCCTAGCGCGCACTGGCGCGACATCTTCTTCGCCCAAGCCGACGCGTTCCTCGACCAGGTTCGCTATATCGACTCGATCCGCAAGCGCCTGTCGCCCGGCACCGCGACCTTCATCAACGAGTTGGGCAGCTACCCGGCCGACGTGATGAACCCGGAGCCCGACATCCCCGACACATACTGGGCACTGAGCGCCTCGGTCCAGTCCTACCTGTGGGCCAAGCTCGTCGAGCTCGGCATCGACCTGGTCGGCATCGCCGAATTCATGGACTATCCCGGCATGATCCCCGGCGTCAGCCTGATCGACTGGGAAACCGGCGCACCCAACACTCGATACCACGCGCTCGCACTGCTGCTACGCCACTTCGGTAAGGGGGATGCCCTGGCGACCAGCTCAACCGGCGCGTTCGGCTTCCCGGACCCCCGCATCCACGCCCAGGCGTTTGTCACCGCCACCGGTCGCCGCAAACTCCTCCTGATCAACAAGACCGCCGAACCGGTCGCCGTGGCCGTCCCTGACCTCGGCGGGCGAACCGAACTCGAACAGCTCGGTGTCGGCACCGTCGGCGCACATCGAACACCCCTCGAGGACGGTGCCGCCGTACTCGACGCCCACGCCACCGCCGTCGTCTCCTACTGACCGCGCGCCCCATGAACCGCTTCAGATGAGAAGAACTCGCTAGCACCGTCCCCAATTCAGCTGGCGGACATCGGGTCGCACCTCCCGATGCCCGCCAGTTGGGCTGCAAACCCACACACTTTCGGTTCTCATGACCAGTGGACGAGCAGATGACCCACGGAGCGAAAGTGAGTACCCCGAGTGACTATCGACCCTGAAGTCCGCACGACTGCCGGAGTTGTGCGTGGCAGGTGGGAGAACGCCGTCGCGGTTTTCCGGGGCATCCCCTACGCTCAACCACCGGTCGGCACTCGGCGGTTCGCGGCTCCCGTTCCGGCACAGCCATGGGACGGCCGCCGCGACGCGCTGGAGTTCGGCCCATCGGTTCCCCAAGCAGGTAGCACCGGTGATGGTGCCGGAAACTGCTTGACCCTCAACGTCTGGTCACCTGACCTCGGTGCCGCCGGGCTGCCGGTGATGGTGTGGATCCATGGGGGTGCGTACTTGGAGGGCACCTCCGGTAACCCGCACCACGACGGTGCGACTCTCGCCCGGTCCGGTGTGGTTGTGGTCAACATCAACTACCGCGTCGGTGTCGAAGGCTTCGCCCACATCGGCGGTGCTCCGGACAACCGAGGCATCCTGGACCAGGCCGCCGCGTTGCAGTGGGTACAGGACAACGTCTCCGCGTTCGGCGGTGCTCCGGGCAATGTCACCGTGTTCGGTCAGTCCGCAGGCGCGGGTTGCATTGCGGCGCTGATGACTATGCCGTTGGCCGCTGGGCTGTTTCAGCGGGCGATCGCCCAGAGCATGCCGGGCACCTTCTTCTCTACAAAGCTCGCCGCCGCGATCTCCGCGGAGATCGCAGGGGAACTCGGTGTGCAAGCCACCGTCGACGAGCTGGCGCGGATCTCCCCCGGCGCGCTGATCGACGCAATGGACGCAGTCATCCAGAAGATGCCGGGGCTCGTCGAATCGTGGGGGCCGATGGCGCTGACCCCGACACCGTTTTCGCCCGTGGTGGACGGTGATGTTCTCGCACACGCGCCATGGCACGCGCTCGCCGCTGGCGCCGGGCGAGGCATCGACCTACTGGTGGGACACACTCGCGACGAGTACCGGCTGTTCCTTACCCGGCTCGGCAGCGAGCTGACCGATGAACAATTGACCGCCACACTAGAACGTCTCGGGCCCGCGTCGAACAGCCATGGCGGTTACCGCGCCGCCTACCCCGAGGCCACCCCCGGGCAGCTGTACGAAATGGTCAACGCCGACTGGCTGTTTCGGATGCCGAGCCTGCATCTCGCGGGCGCCCAGCATGCCGGGGGTGGGCGCGCGTGGGCTTACGAACTCTGCTGGAGCTATAACCGGGACGAAGGCGCCTCGCACAGCCTCGACGTCCTCCTGGTGTTCGGCACACTCAGTGCCGACGAGGTGCGCCGCCATCCATCCGCTGTCCCGAACGCCGTAGACGAGGTCGTCCGCGTCGCCCAGCACATGCGCACCCACTGGCTGAACTTCGCGACCACCGGCAACCCCGGCTGGGCGCCCTACGATCCCGGGACCCGATCCACCCGTGTCTACGCCGCCGAGCCGATCACCCAGCTCTACCCGGAGGAACGATCGCGCCGCATCTGGCACACGCACCGGTTCGACACCCTGGACCTACTGCGCCCCGAATAGGGTTGTCCCACTTGCGGATCACTCAGTTCCAGTCGGTGCCGCCATGCGCAGTAGGCCCATACGGATGGCGGCAGCGTTCAGCTTGTGCTGAGCTCACTCGGGAACAATCCGGACCGGCTGGATCGTGTCGCCCGGCGGGTGACGGGCACTCGGTGGGTGTGAACGGAATTGACCAGCCGACTCGATATTGGCCACTCGCGGCGGGTACGTACCGGATCTCCTCCCCGTTCGGACCACGGGCAGATGGGTTCCACTACGGGCTCGATTTCGCGGCGGCCCGTGGCACACCCTTTTACGCGCCTGCGGAGGGGGTGTGCGTGGAGGGTGCGGAGCGGTTCGATGTCCAAGGGTTCGGGCGCTGGGTATGGCTGGATTGTCAGGGGTCGGTCGGCGTGGACATCATTGTCGGCCATGGTGATCCGGCGGTGCGTGGCGGTGAACGGGTGCTTGCCGGGCAGCTGATCGGCCATGTGAACACGCATGGCACATCTACCGGGCCGCACGCCCATGTCGAGGTGTGGACCACGCCGGGACGACTGGGCGGGCGGGCCATCGACCCGGCGGAGTGGTTCGCGGGCGCGCTCGACCCCGGGGACGACGAGGAGGAACTCATGGCACTCACCTTCGTGAATTTCGAAGGCAAGACGGTCGACGCCGCCACCGCACTCGAATGGATCGATCGACGCTGCTACCAGAACGAGATCATGCTGATGGCGATCCTCGATCAGCTGCTCGGACCCGGTGCGGGACGGATCATCCGGGATCGCGCGGGCGAACAGTTGCGGGGTTGGCGTCAGAACGGCGGGCGGTCACTCAACGACCTGACGGCCGCGATCGCCGCACAGGTCGACGTCCCGCGCACCGAGGACACCGCGGCACGACGACCGTAAGGCCCGACGACCGTACGGACGCACGCACGCACGCACGCATCCCTCGGCTGCGGCCAGACCGATCGAGCCAGGCCGCTCGACGGCGACCGGAACCGACGCCGACTCGCGGAGGCCTGCGGGTACCGCGAATTCGACTGCGACAGCAGGAGAATGAATGCGGTCGAGAAACAGGGAGTTGGTCGATGGAAGAGCGCGCCGCGGTCGTCGCGATGCCGGAGTCGGTGCGGACCGAGCTGCGGCGTGGGGTACGCAGTGTCCTCGTGGACGCCGCGGCATTGCGGTTGGTGCGTGAACGCTTCGACGACACCCAGGCGAGCTCGCTGCGCCGCTATCTCGAGGCCTCGCAGTCGGCGAACACATTGCGCGCCTATCGGACCGACTGGATCGCCTGGTCGGCTTGGTGTCTGACGGAAAGTCGGCAGGCGATGCCCGCCGACCCGCTCGACGTCGCCGTCTACCTCGCTGCCGCGGCCGACGCACGCCGCGATACCGGCGAGTGGGCTTTCAGCGCGGCGACGCTGGAACGCAAGTCCGCGGCAATCGCGGCCGTGCACGCCGCCAACGGATTACCCTCCCCCACCCGCTCCGACGTCGTCCGGCTCACGCTGCGCGGTATCCGCCGTACTCGCCGCACCCAGCCGAAACGCAAACGCCCCGTGCTGTTGCACACCCTCGACCAGCTGCTTGCCGGGCTGCCCGATCCCGGCTGGCCCACCGAACCCGCCCGGCGGCGCGACGCGCTGGTCTTGCTGATCGGATTCGCCGGTGCGCTGCGTCGCAGCGAACTCGCCGGGCTGCGCATCGCCGACGTGGACGTGCAACTCGATCACGCCACCGGTGAACCGGTACTGCTGGTGCGGCTACCGTCGACGAAGACCGATCCGACCGGTGTCGCCGAACAACGCGTCGCCCTGCCGCGCGGCCAACGCCCACGCACCTGCCCCGTCTGCGCCTTCGCCGACTGGGTTCGTCTGCTCGAAATCCACGCCGCCGAAGGCACATCGGGTCTACGCGCCCGGCTCGCCGAGGACGCCACCACCGACGCGGACATCCACCGCTGCCACGGCTTCACCGGAACCGCCCTCGCCGAGCAACCGGACCTACCCTTGTGCCCCACCATAAATCGTCACGGTACGGTCGGCGCCGACCCCATGTCCGGCCGCGCCGTCGCCGAACTCGTCAAACGCTACGCCGCCCGCGCGGGCCTGGATCCCGACCTCTTCTCCGGTCACTCCCTGCGCGCCGGTTTCGCCACCCAAGCCGCTCTCGGCGGTGCCAGCGACCGCGAAATCATGCGCCAGGGTCGCTGGTCCAACCCGCGCACCGTGCACGGCTACATCCGCACCGCAAACCCCTTGGAAGACAACGCCGTTACGAAACTGGGTCTCTGACCAGGGATCAGGCGGTCCGCTGGCCGGACCGGAAGCCTGACGTGGCGGGCCGCCGAAACTACGCTCCCCTGATTACTACTGCACTGCGATTGGGGGAATCATGTTCACAGGACGCACGCTATGGCAGTCCCATCGCCCGCTCGCCGCGCCCGCGCTGACGGTGTTCAACAACCGGTTGGTGCTGGTGTGGTCCACGGAGAGCGGCACGATGTATGTCGCGTCGGGCATGGAGACCGACGGTGTCGTCAATGCGAAGCCGCTGCCCGGCGACTTCAGCAGGCAGCGGCCGTCACTGGCTTTTCACGCGCAGACCGGGCTGCTCTATCTCGGCTACTCGGGCACGGACAACCAGCTGTGGCTCGCGTGGTCCCACAATGGCGTCGACTATCCCGACCGCCGTACCTGGCTGGAACCCGTGATCGGTGGTCCGGCGATGATTTCGGATAACGTCACGTTCTCGTTGGCCTACACCGCACAGCGCGAGCAGTTGCTGCAGTTGGTGCGATCGCAGAACCCGCCGTTCAGTTCCTCGGTGGCGAGCCCTGATCCGCCCGAATTCAGCGTGGACACCCCTGGGCTCGTGCTCAACCCCGCCAGGGGCACGCTGCTGGCATGGACGGGCACCGATGCCAGTGGCCTACACCTCAATGCGCGCTACGTCGGTCTCAATGTGCCTCCTACCAGGGCCACCTTCAGCGACGTCCTAGTCGGCGGGCCTAACCTGTGCACCATCGGCGGCCGTTACGTGGCGGCCTACAGTGGGCGCAATACCAACATCTATCTGCTCTTCGACATCGACAATCTGAACGAGGGGCAGGCACAGCGGTGGAAGTTCGCCGACACCAGCCCGTGGCCGCCCGCGGTGGCGACGATCAATGGCATCACCTACGTCGCGTGGTTCGGCACTGACGGCGACAGGAAGCTGAACTTCGCCGACCTCGGTTCGATGCCGACGATCTACCGGGGTGGAAGCGGATAGGTACCCCGCGTCCAGGTATTCGGGCGGTCCCCAGGTCCCGCTCGACCGAGTCGACCCCGCTATCGCGGCTTGTCGGCGCATGCACAGCGACGACCCGGCGAAGTGGGAATGGCGATGGACGCCTTCGCGGCGAATCATGCTGTCGCGGAACCGAATACGACCGGCGCGTTCGTTCGGGAAACCCTCCGCCTACACGCACGCGCCCCCTTCTCGCTCTGGCGCTTCGCCTCCGCCGACATCACACTCGCCGGGTGCGCTTGCCCGCCCGATCCCCGGTGCTGGTCGACATCTAGGGCATCAACACCGACCCGGACAGATCGATCGGCCCAGACCTCACCTTCGACGCTGGCGCGCACTACTGCACCGGCGCGCAACTCGCGCCACTCGAATTGACCGCGGTTGTCGACGTGCTCCGCACCGGTTTTCCCCGACGCGCGTCTCGCGGTGCCATTCACCGAACTCCGCCAGACCGACCTCAGCGGCATCCAGGGCCGCCGATTGCTCACCCTCCCGCGCGGCTGCGCGGCAGGCGGGACATTGCATACCGAAAATCTGCCAGGGTTCGGTGGTGATCTGAAATCTAGCAACGCTAGACAAGCTAGCCGACGAATGTTACCTTTGCTCCAGTTTCTAGCGCTGCTAGATAAGGAGAAGGGAAGTCGAAATGCTCATCGTCACCGGCCAGATCGTTGCCGCCGTGGCCGTTCTCGCCAATGCCATCGTCTATGGCACCGATGTCTGCGGGGCCATGATCACTCGGTCGGTGTACCGCAAGCTCGATGATGCGGCCGTGACCATGAGTGCGGGGTGGGGTCACTATTACGGCGACAAGCGCATGCCGGTTGTCGGCGCGGGCGGTGTGGTCACCGCGGTGCTCACCCTGCTGATCGCACTGTGGGCCGGGCAGTTCGGCGCCGCTGTCGCGGCGGGGATCACGGTGGCGGCACTGCTCACCTGGCTCGCCTTTTACGTCCGCATCGCCAAACCGATCAATACCCAGCAGACCGCCGCTGCGCAGAGCGGCATCATTCCGGCCAATGCCCGTGCGCTGCAGGACAAGTGGGACAGCATTCTGAAGTACCGGGTCACCCTGCAGTTCATTGCCATTGCCGGACTGTGCGCCACGCTGATCCTGTTCTGATCGCCGGGGCACACCTGATATCGAATTCACCGAGGAGTAATCGACATGATCTTCACCAACAATGAACAGCAGTTCCTCGCGCAGGCCGGGATCGGTCGGCTGGCCACGGTGTCACCCGACGGCGTTGTGCAGAACAACCCGACCAGTTATCGGGTGAACGCCGACGGCACGATCGACATCGGGGGCATGCGGATGCGGGCCAGTCGGAAGTACCGCAATGTCGAGGCGGGCAGCCGGGTGTCGTTCGTCGTCGACCAACAGGTTTCCTTGGAGCCGTATGTGATTCGCGGCATCGAGGTACGCGGCACGGCCGAGGCACTCGATGACGAGGAGCCGCCGTTCCCACCCCAGGAACGCGCGGTCATCCGAATTCACCCCGAACGGGTCATCTCCTGGGGCATCGACGGCGGATCCTTCGACTTCACCAGTCGCGGCGTCGAGTAGTCAGGGCTCGTGGATGGACGGGCGCGGCGGCGTGGGTCCGGCGATCATCGCCGGATCGAGGTTCGCCACGCCCGGCTGACTTGGTAGAAGAAGGGCTCCGGATCCTCGGCATTGCGATTGCTGCGGATATGCTGATCTTGTGCAGTCTGCGCCGGCGCCGATGCTGGCCGTCTCCGGGCGGCCACCGGCGGACACCGGTCTGTGGGCGATCGAGATGAAGTGGGACGGTATTCGCGCGATCGGGCGTTCGGCGGGTGGGCAGTGGCGGTTCTACAGTCGGAACAACCGCGACATCAGCGGTTCGTTTCCTGAGTTGACCTCGGCGTTCGGTGAGATTCTGGATGGCAGGGACGTGCTGATCGATGGCGAGATCGTGGCACCGGAGCCGGGCACCGGGGTGCCGTCTTTCCGGCGACTGCAGCGCCGGATGCACGTCGTGCGGCCCGGTGCCGAACTGAGGCGGGAAGTGCCGGTGCAATACCTCGTATTCGATTTGCTCGCCGACAACGGGGAGTCCATCATGGGGCTCCCGTACACCGAACGACGCGCCCGGCTCGACAAATTGGCGATCGACACCCCGCTCGTGCGCACCCCGCCCTACTACGCCGACATCGACGCCACCACCATGCTCGGTGTCGCCCGCGACCACGGCCTCGAGGGCATCATCTCCAAACGCCTCGACTCCAGCTACCAACCCGGTCGCCGTTCCCCCGCGTGGATCAAAACCCCGCTGCGCAGAACCACCGAAGTCGTCGTCGCGGGCTGGCTTCCCGGCAGCGGACGCTTCTCCGGCATCTTCGGCTCCATCGTGATGGGCGCCTACGACCACGCGGGCCGCCTGGTCCATATCGGCAACGTCGGAACCGGCTGGACGATGCGCGACCGCAAAACCCTGCAGCTACGCCTCAACGACATCGCCCGCCCCGACAGCCCCTTCGACATCCCACCACCACGCCCCGTCGCGGTCGCGGCGCACTGGGTAGAACCCGAACTCGTCGCCGACATCGAATTCCGCGAAGCCAGCGCCGAAGGGCTACGCCACCCGAGCTGGCGCGGCCTGCGACCCGACAAGTCGCCGCGGGAAGCGAAAGTGCCCGAAGCGTGACTGGTGCCAGCGTCCTGGCCTGCCCCGATGAAACCTGACCAGCGGCTCAGCCGTCAGACGCAACAATGATGCATCGGGTGCACCGGCAGGAGCGCCGCGCTTGACAGTCGGCGACTACAAAGTAGTCAGCGCCTACACTTTGTGTCATGACAGATACTTTGTATCGATGAGTTTCCGTTCGCGCTCTTATCACCACGGCGACCTGCGCGCGACGCTGTTGCAGCGGGCCGAGGTGACACTGCGCGAATCCGGGGTCGATGGGCTGTCGTTGCGGCAGCTTGCGCGGGATGCCGGGGTCAGTCATGCGGCGCCGAGTCGGCACTTTCGGGACAAACAGGCGCTGCTGGATGCGCTGGCGCTGAGCGGCTTCGAGCGGCTCGCGGAGGTCTACCAGGGTGCCGCGGTGGCGGGGACGTTTGCGGAACGGCTGCATGCGATAGCGCGGACCTATCTGACGTTCGCGATCGAGAATCCGGAGTTGCTCGCAGTGATGTTCGCGCGCAAGCACAGTCCTGATTCGGGCGCGGAGATGGCTGCTGCGGTTGCGAAGGCCTTCGCGGTGCCGATGGCGACGATTGCCGAGGGGCAGGCGCGAGGGGAGGTCGCGGCCGGTGATCCGATGCGGATCGGTATGCCCGCTGTCGCGGCACTGCAAGGTCTCGCCATGTTCGTCGGCTCGGGATTCGTCGCCGCGGATAATTTGGACGAACTGCTGGCCGACACTATTGCCCAGCTCATGGCCGGGCTACGACCTCGCGACTGACGTATCGCAGCCCGATCACCAAGGGGTCAGACGGTGGATGGCACTCGGGTCAACTGCTCGGACAATTCCCACAGCCGACGTGCCTTTTCGGTGTCGCTTGCCGCGGCGGTCCGTCCGACGAGGGTCGGGTGGCCGCGGTATTCGAACAGGCCGTCGGGTCCGACGTAACTTGCCGGCGGTAGGTCCTGGCTGACGGCGTAGAGGATGGGCAGCGCACCGGTGGCCGCGTCCTGTGCAAGCAGTCTGTTGCCGAGGTGCATCACGGTGTCGAGGAGTCGGCTGCCCGAATGGCTCTGCAGGTTCGTCGCGGCCCAGCCGGGGTGCGCACTGTGCGCGCGTAGCGATCCGGTTGCCGTCAGCCGTCGCTGCAGTTCGAGGGTGAACAGGAGATTGGCGAGTTTGGACTGGGCGTACGCGCCCGCCGCACTGTATTTGCGGGTTTCCCAATTGAGGTCGTCCAGGTCGATGGTGCCGCGGCGGTGGGCCTGCGAGGACACGGTGACCACGCGGTCGGTGATATGCGGCAACAGCAGCTTCGTCAGCGCGAAGTGGCCCAAATGGTTTGTGCCGATCTGGCTTTCGAAGCCGTCCTTCGTCCGCCCCTCGGGGACGAGCATGATGCCCGCGTTGTTCACCAGGACGTCGATATCGCCGGTCCATTCGTCGGCGAAACGCCGGATCGAGGTCAGGTCGGCGAGGTCGAGGGCGCGGACTTCGGTGTCGCCCGCGATCTGTCCGGCGACCTCGCGGCCGCGCGCGACGTCTCGCACGGCGAGTACGACATGGGCGCCCGCGCGGGCGAGTTCCCGGGTGACCACCAGGCCCAGTCCGCTGTTGGCACCGGTGACGACGACTCGGCGCCCGGCAAAGGAAGGAAGATCGCTCGATGTCCATCTGGTATCGGCCATACTCGCCAATGTAGGCGTTGCCTACAAAGTAGTCAACGACAACATTGATCGCCGCACTCGACCGGCTCAGCCGTCGGTTCTCGCTCGCGCGTCATACCGGGATTGTTGCACCTCGACGACATAAGGCTTCGTCGTTTCGGTAGAGAACGTCCGACAATGCCGCGGGGTCGGCGGCGCGGCGAGATCGACTGTGCTACATCCCATCCCACGATGGGGCGCTACACGGTTAGGCGGGGGCGACTCTCAGGTGGGCACTTCGTAGCAGGTGGCGATCGCGGCGGCGCGGTCGCGCAGGGAGGTGCGTAACCACTGCGGGGCCAGCGCTTCCGCGTTCGTGGCGAGTTGCCACAGTGCCCACTCCGCGTGTCTGGGATCTTGGAAGGTCACCTCGAGCCGCAGCCAGCCGTCCGCGTCGGTTTCTTCGGCGCGGACGGCCAGCGCGGTGCCCACTAGTTCCTCGCGTCGTGCCGGGTTCACCCGTACCAACACGGTGACTTGGTCGCCGCCGGTCCGGAACTGCGTGCTGCGTTCCTGCCAGGCCCGGTCCAGATCGACCCGGTCTGGTCGCTGTGCGGGTTCGGGAAGTTCCTCGGCGGCCACGATCCGCGACAGCCGGTAGGTGCGGTCCGCGCCGGAGCTCGTGGCCAGCAAGTAGCCCTGGCCGCGCACGGTGACCAGACCGATCGGGTCCACCGTGCGCCACTTCGGGGCCTGGTTCACTGCCGCGTAGTGAATGCGCAGCTTGTGTCCGGCGAGCACTGCGCGCCGGACCTCGGTCACGATGGCGTCGGGTTCCTCCGCGGCGGGCAGGCGACGCGAGAGGAGATCGGTCTCCGGGTCGATGAGCAATCGCTGGGCCGCGCCGGTCGCGGTGGCCCGATAGCTTTCGGGTAGCGCATCGACAACCTTGCGCATGGCCGAAGCGAGCGCCGAGCCGAGGCCGAATGCCTGTGCGCCGCGCCGTGATCCGGCGACCAGCAGGGCGAGCGCCTCGTCGTGATTCAGTCCGGTGAGCTCGGTCTGGAAACCGGGCAACAGTGCGAAACCGCCGTGCCTGCCGCGTTCGGCGTAGACCGGGACGCCGGCGGTGGACAGCGCCTCGATGTCGCGCAGCACGGTACGGGTGGATACCTCCAGTTCGCGGGCCAGCTCGGTCGCGGACAGCCGACCGTGCCGGCGCAGCAGCAGTACCAGCGAGACCAATCGATCGGCGCGCATACGAAAACCTTTGCATAAATACACGACACAAGATGTCGTGATTCGTTGAGAGCCTTATCAGTATGACGAACAAGAAAGTGGCCACTGAGCCGAACGACCTGGGTAGGTACTTCATCGAACGCGCCAACGCGGGCGATGTCGAGGGACTGGTGGCGTTGTACGAGCCGGACGCCGTACTGGCGTTCCCACCGGGGAACCTCGCGACGGGGCATGCGGAGATCCGCAAGGTGTACGAGCAGTTCGTCGCGGCCGCGCCGGTGCTCTCGCCGGGTAAGCAGCATCCGGCGCTGGTGAGCGGCGACGTGGCACTGACCGCGTCCACACTGCCCAACGGCGAGGTGGTCGTCGAGATCGCCCGTCGCCAGCCGGACGGATCGTGGTTGTGGGCCGCGGACCAGCCAGCACTCGTGCCGTAGCGGGGCGGCGGTGGGCCGGTGCGACCGAGCCCACCGCCGTGCGGGGGCGGGGTGACGTGCGGCGGCAGGTAGACGTGCGGTGCCCGCGCCACGCCGATTTCGGTGGGCGCCTCGTACATCGGTTTGGCGTCCCGCTACGCCACCGAGTCGGCCGGGTGCTGCGATGAGGCGCATCGCGACGATCGGCGTCTACGGTTTCACGGTCGACTCCTTCGTCGAGAAGCTCACCGGCGGCGGCGTGGGGTTGCTGCTCGACCTCCGCCAGCGCCGCGGCGTTCGGGGTCCCGACTACTCCTGGGCGAACTCGGCGCGGCTGCAGCGCGCGCTGGCCGAGGCGGACATCGGCTATCGGCACGTCAAGGAGCTGGCGCCGACGACCGAACTGCGACAGCTCCAGTACCGCGAGGACGACCGCCAGGGCGTAGGCAAGCGCAACCGCATCGTGCTGGCGCCCGAGTATGCCGAGCGCTACGCCCGTGAAATCCTCGATCCGTTCGACCTCGGCGCGCTGGTGGCCGAGCTTCCGGACGACTCGGCGACCGCCCTTTTCTGCGTCGAGCGCGATCCGGAGGCATGCCACCGCCGCATCGTGGCCGAGCGCCTGCGGGCCGAGCACGGCCTGCCGATCACGCATCTCCGTCCGGCCTGAGCCATGCCCGTCACCGGCGTTCGTGGGTCTCCCCAAGCGGCTGGATTCTGTTCAGCGCCTGGCCAATTCGGCGGCGATTGAGCCGCTGGCCGCGACATCGCGAAACATCAAGGCGCACACCTTATTCGCAAGTCTTCGTGGCGAGGCTGCGCACGATGAGGTCGGTCAGCGCGGCGGCCGCGTCGTCGCGAGTGACCCGCTCCAGGTTGAGCTCGGTACCGATCGCCTCAGCCGCCCCGATCAGGCCGACGCAGCGCAGCCGTAGCGCTTCGGTCGTGAGGTCGGCGTGCGGCCGCAGCGCGGCCACCATTGCGTCCAGATAGCTGTCGAACATGGCGTGATGGATCGCTTCTGTTTCCGGATTGCCTTTCAGCGCAGCGGAAATGGCGTTGAACTCCGGCATGTCGACGGCGCAGGCAAAGTATGCGGCACTGATGACCTCGGCGATGTCCTCGAGCGTGTTCGCAGCCTCCGACAACGCCTTTGCCGAGGCGGCTCGGTGGGCTTCGTAGAGCCGCTGGTATAGCGCGAGGAGCAGGCTGGGGCGGTTGGCGAAGTGGTCGTAGACGATCGGCCTGCTGACTCCGGCAGCTTCGGAGAGGGTGGGCAGGGTCAGTCCGTCGGCGCCTTCGGTGCGCACGATCGTGATGGCGGTGTCGAGCAGTTGCTCCCGCCTGGCCTGCTTGGACAACCGGCTCGGTGTGGTGGTCATGTCCCTCCTTGCGATGTCGGCTCAGTTTAGCTACAAAGAGTAGGTTACAAAAAGTAGGTTATCGGCGAACGCTACGAGAGACGAGGAAATGACCGTGGAGCAAGTCGACTCGGTACTGATCATGGGCGGTTCGGGGCAGGTGGGCGCGGGTGCCGCGGCATTCTTGCGGGAGTGGCACCCGTCGCTGCCGCTGACGATCGCGGGCCGCGACCTCGACCGTGCGCAACGGGTTGCCGACGAGCTCGGCACCGCGTCGGCGGCCGCCATCGACCTGCGACGCGAGGATCTCGGACTGCGCCCCGGCCACACCTATTCGGCGGTTGTCGCGGCACTGTGGGACGAGCACCTGCACGGGTTGGACTACGCGCGTCGGCACGGGTTGCCGTATCTGAGCATCTCCAGCGGTCTGGTGGATCTCGCACCGGAGGTCATCGCGAGCGCTCAAACGTTCGGCGCCGCACCGGTTCTGCTGGCCAGCCATTGGTTCGCCGGTCTGGTGGTCCTTACCACGCTCGAGTGGGCTCGCGAGTTCGACCGGATCGATACGATCCGGATCGGGGCGCTGCTGGACGACCAGGACATGGGCGGACCGGCCGCGATAGCGGAATTGCAGCGCTGGTCCGCCGTGGCCGCGGCATCACTGGTGCGCCGTGACGGTGTCTTCACCTGGGTCAGCGATGCCGAAGCCCAGGCGAGTGTCCGCAGCGTCGATGGCACCGTGCTGCCGGGTTACACCATGGCGATCCCCGACGTACCGAGCATCGCTCTCGCGACGAAGGCGCCGAATGTTCGCTTCGACCTTGCCGTCGGGGAGACCGCGTCCAGGCGGCGGGGCGAACCGGCTTCGCTGGAGATCCGGATCGACATCGAAGGTGTCGGCGCAGCGGGTGCGCCACTGAGCATCAGCCGTTATCTCCTCCACCCTGCGGGGCAGGGCCCGTTGACCGCCCTCGGTGTCGCTCTCGGTGTCGAACGATTGATCGGTCTGCGCGGCGAGAAGGTGGCGCCTGGCATCCACACCCCCGAGGCGTTGCTCGACTCCGCCTACGCCGTCGAGCGGATGGTCGAGATCGGCACCATCTTCCTCGACGCTCGCGAGAGCTCCCCTGTCGAACGGCTGGCTGACTCGAGCGGAGCCACCGCATGAGTGCCGACTGGCGGCATACCCGATCGGCGGTGCTGGGACGGGCGGTCGACGCGTGGCTGGGGCTCCCGCCCGCGGTGGTGCCCGTCCCGAAGGTGACAAAGGGCCTGCGGATCCCCATGCCCGATGGGGTCGAACTGATTGCCGATCGGTACCGCCCACCTGGCGAGGCCCCGTTGCCGGTGGTGTTGATCCGCACGCCGTACGGCCGGAGCGGGCCGTTCATGAGCCTGTTCGGGCCGGTGTTCGCACGCCGCGGCCTACAGGTCGTGACGCAGAGCGCGCGGGGCACGTTCGGCTCGGGTGGCAAGTTCTGGCCTTTCCACCAGGAGCGGGACGACGGCTTGGCCACTGTTGCGTGGCTGCGCGCGCAGCCGTGGTGCGACGGCCGAATCGCCACGGCCGGTGCCAGCTATCTGGGCCACACCCAATGGGCGCTCGCGCCCTATCTCGATGAGCCGCTCGAGGCGATGTGCATCGGTGTCGGTGCGTCGGAGTTCGTCAGCTCGACCTACCCCGGCGGCGCGTTCGCTCTGGACAACTCGTTGTCCTGGTCGGCGCTGATCGGCACTCAGGAAACACCGCTGTCGGGTCTACGTCAGATACATCCGCTGTTCGGAGTCCGGCGACGCACCCGCGCGGCCATGAGCACACTGCCGCTTCGCGACGCCGACGTGGCGGCGATCGGTAAACCGGTGCGGTTCTTCGCCGAGGCGACCAGCAACGCCGAGACCCCCGAATTCTGGAACCCGAGCGATCACAGTGCGGGCGCCGACTCGCTCACCACGCCCACCAGCGCTGTCACCGGCTGGTACGACCTGTTCTTGCCGGCCCAACTGCGTGACTTCGCCCGGCTACGCGCCGCGGGGTGCCGGGCCCGGATCACCATCGGTCCGTGGGGTCACGGTGAACCGGCCAGCTATCCCGCCATGGTCGCCGACCAGGTGTCGTGGCTGACCGCGCATCTGCTCGGCGACCGGGCGCAACTACAACGCTCTCCGGTGCGACTGTTCCTCCAGCAGGCGAACCGGTGGCTCCACTTCGACAACTGGCCGCCGCCATCCACGGCCGTCCCGATATTTTTGCGTCCGGGCGGTCACCTCGGTGCGCAGCCCGCGGTATCCGCACCGGATGCGTTCACCTACAACCCCGCCGATCCCACCCCGTCGGTCGGCGGGCTGATACTGATCGGCAAAGCGAAAGAGCAGGACAATCGAAGGGTCGAGGCGCGCGCGGACGTCCTGGTGTTCACCGGTGATCCGCTCGACCGCGACCTCGATCTGATCGGCGAGATCACCGCCCGCATCCATGTCCGCACCAGCTCCGGTCACGGCGATGTCTTCGTGCGGCTGTGCGATGTCGACCAGCACGGTGTGTCCCGCAATGTCACCGACGGGATTCTGCGTGTGCGCCCCGATTTCCCTGCCGCAGACCACGACGGGGTCGCCACCGCCCAGCTCGAGCTCACCGCCACCGCCTACCGCTTCCGCCGCGGCCACCGGTTGCGAGTTCAGGTGTCCGGAGGAGCCTTTCCCCGCTTCGCCCGCAACCATGGCAGCGGCGAACCCACCGCCACAGCCACCACCATGACTCCCTACCGCATCGAGATTTTCCACGACCCGTCCCGGCCGTCACAGCTGGTGCTGCCCGTCTTCGGCTGAACCGGCCGGTTGACCCGACGGGCATGAAACCGCTCTCGGTGTCGAAAGATTCACCACAACGGATGGAGGGCAAACCGAATGTCCCACACGCGCGGAAGCGCGCTGGCCGCTCGATTGGGCAAGGTCGGAGTCTGGCTGGGCGGCCTCAACTCGGCATCGGCACCTGTCGCGCAGGCTGCCGCCGCACAGATCGAGCGCCTCGGTTACGGGGCGCTATGGATCCCCGAAGGTTTCGCCACCAGAGAGGCGTTCACCCACGCGGGCCTGCTGCTCGCCGCGACCCACTACATCAGTGTGGCCACCGGTGTCGCGAACATCTGGGCTCGGGACGCGACCGCGACCAACGCGGCCGCCCATACCCTCGCCGAGGCATATCCCGATAGGTTTGTCCTCGGCTTGGGCGCCAGCCATGGCCCCGAGGTCGAGGTTCGCGGCCACCGCTATGCGAAGCCACTCACCGCGATGCGCGATTATCTCGACGCTATCGACGCCGCCGGGTACGACAGCCCGCTCCCCTCGCGGCCAGTTCCCCGGGTGCTGGGCGCATTGCGTCCCGGGATGTTGGCCCTGGCCAGAGATCGCGCGAGCGGGGCACACCCGTATTTCGTGACGGCCGAACACACCTGCAGGGCACGCGAGATTCTCGGCGAGGGGCCGCTGCTGGCGCCCGAGCAAGCCGTGCTGTTGGAAACCGACCCGGCAACCGCGCGCTCCCTGGCACGCCAGCACTACCTTGCCCGCTCGATCGACCGGCCCAACTACATCAACCACCTGCGAGCGCTGGGATTCGGCGAAGACGACCTCACCGGCGGCGGCAGCGACAGACTTGTCGACGCACTCGTGGCCTGGGGTGATCAGGACACGATCCGCCGACGAGTCCTCGAACACCTCGACGCAGGCGCCGACCACGTCGCAATCCAACCCATTACCGCCGCACCACATGACCTCGGACTCGACCAGCTCCAGGAACTTTCACCAGGATTCCCACTGAACCGCGGATCCGTCGGGACTACTGCTCGATCACGGTCAGCGTGTCAGGAAGGTATGTAATGCGGTGATCAGCGCGGCCGGGTTGTCCTCTTGGACGTTGTGGCCCGCGGCCGGTATGACCACGAGTTCGCCGTAGGGGATGCGGCCGACAAGGCGTTCGGCGGTTGCCTGGGGAACCACTCTGCTGCGTTGGCCGCGCACCAGCAGCACCGGCACTTCGGTCAGCTGGGCGGGCAGCCGGGTGATGGCCGCGAGAATGGCGGGGTAGTCGGGTGGGCGGGGATCGGCCTTCGGCACCCAATCGCCTTCGGGCACACGGCGAAACAGGGTGCTCATGCGGTAGCGGACGGTCTCGCGGTTGGCGTGGGGGTTGATCCGCATCGCGGTCTCCACCACCGTCTCGAGTTCTCGCACCGGACCGAGCCCGCTGATGAATTCCCGCATTCGCCGGGTGCTCGCGAAGTCGGCGCCGGGTGCGACATCGATCAGTGCCACCCGCTCCACCAGGTCGGGCCGCGAATCGGCGACGGTAGCCGCGACCACGCCGCCGAGCGACATACCTACCAACCGGACCTGATCGAAGCCGAAGTGGTCGGCCGTGGCGACGACGTCGGCGGCCATGGTGTCGATTCCGTAGTCGTCGGACCACTCGCTGTCGCCGTGACCACGCAAATCCAGCGCGATCAACCGGGCAGCGCCACGCAGGCCGAGGCAGACGAAATCCCACGTGTGCGCGGTCAGCCTGCCGCCGTGCAGCAGGATCACCGGGAAGCCCGTTGCACCCCAGTCGAATCCATGCAACGCGCAGCCCGCGCGAGAGAAGCGGAATTCACGAGGCGGCGTCGGGTCCTCGATCGTGACACCCAGTGTCACCGCCAGCTCGGTCATCGCCGGAACCGTCAATTGTCCTCGCACGTCCCCCACCTTCCTTACCTTGAGCATCCAAGGTAACCCCCCTACCTTGGCAGGTCAAGGCAGAAGAGCCCCGCACCCACCGTCGAACGGGACTTCACCGCGCACGAGCCCGCGTGTCGCCGCAGCCTTGTCCCGTTCGCCGCTCGGGCGTCTGGTGGTGGGGCGAGCTGGTTAGGTCGTCATTCTGAAGACCGCGGAATAGTCGGCGACGAGTTTGCCCTCGGCGACGAGCTTGATCGTCAGTTGCGGCGAGGCGGGAGCGGCGAACGCTACGGGCTGGTTCGCGCCGAGCAGGAGGCTCCCGGCGACCAGGGTGGCACATCGTGCGCCGTCGAAACGCATGGCAGTTCCCATCTCTGGAGGTAGACGGACCAGTACGTCAACGTATGCGAACCCGTGGACAACCTGGATCGGACACGCTGGACCGCGCGCCGACGCGCGAAGATCAATGGCAGGCGTCGGCGATACCGTCGGGCCAGTCGCGCGTCACCTCGACTCCCCCGATGATCGCCTCTGTTCAGCGTGCACTGCGTACTTGCATCCGACGCAGTGCGGCGCGGGGTGGTCATTTCCGCTGACGCGAGTGCCACCGCAGCGGTCGGATCGGCGTGCACCTCGAGTCGTACACGGCTCGATCGGCATCCACTTCGAGCCCAACCACCCCCGATCGGTATGCACCCCAGTTCTCCCCCACCCCCGATCGGCCTGCGACCCCGGCGGAGTTGATGGGCTCGCCGCCGGGGCCGCGTTTTCGGTCGGTTCAGTTGAAGTGCAGGGTGTGGATGGGGATCCGACCGCCTTGCATCGTTCCGTTCATGCATGGGCCGACGAGCGGCTGGCTGTCCACCGGTCCCTGATCCACGTGCAGTCGACCGCCCGCACCGGGTCCGTCCATGATGTTGAGTACGTTCGTGACGGCGGCCGCGGGGTTTCCGCCGGGAACGTGCCATTGCCCGGAAACGCGGCTGACCTCCCCGTTGCCCCACTCCAGGGTGCCTTCGACATGTCCGAGCGCGTCGTTGCAGCTGGCGTTGCCGTTGAACTCGGTGCGGAAGGCAACGTCGGCGGCGGGTGTCCCGGTGCAGCCGCCGATGTCGGCGTTGAATCCGCCCCGAACGGGCACGGTGTTCATGCCGATCGGGTTGGTGTGGAACGTCATTTCACTTGCCGGGCACCAACCGCCTATTGGCTCGGACACCGCAGGTTGTGTGGCAATCAGCGGCGCGGCAACTGAGGCCGCGACGGCAAAGAAAACACCGATTTTCCTGGGTGTTGCCATGTGAATCCTCTCCTTTTCGATCGACCTTGATCTCGTGGGAGTGGTTAACCGCGGGCAATCCCACGGCGAGTAGTCGATACCCGAGCACACCGAGACAAAACCACGAGCCGACGCTTTTTCCGTGCCGCAATTGCGACCGCCTCGAACTCGACTTTCACCGCCGCGTCGAGCCTGGACAGAGTCCGATGCCGACGCTTGTCTTCGATTTCCACCGCATCGGCGGCGTCGCGGAACCAGCGCTGCCGATCGGCTCGGGCCGATTCTCGGGAATACGGGCTCGACGAGTTCGTTGCCGCCGGGCGAACAGCGGAAAAGGCTCTACAGGGGCACCACAAGATGTGCGTCGAGCCGACCCCCGCACCGCCGACTCGAAACGCTCAATTCCCCTGCCTCGGCCAATGATCAGGGGGCAACGGCTTCGTAATCGGCGCGTTATCGATCCGCCACAAGGGCGGCGCCGGTGCGCTCTGGTACTGGAACGCCATAAGCCCGCCGATGACCAGTGCCACTGCCGCCAACGAACCGGCCAGTGGCCGCACCCACCGTAGTTGCGTCACCCGCCACAGTCGCCACAGATTCGCTACCCGCCACAGTCGCCACAACTGCACTACCCGCCACGGCTGCCACAGTCGCAGTTCGTTCATGCCACAGTCCCGTCGTCGCACGGCATAAACGGAATCGTGCTGGCGGCCAATACGTTACGCAACCACGCTGCAACTGGGGAACCAACCGGTGGGGGCTGCCGAAATCGATCCGACGCGACAACGGTTCGCAGGCCCTCGCATTCCGCCGTGGGCTCGCAGCCCCCCGACCGGTTCGATGACCAGCACGCGCCCGGCTGGGTGGGCGGCCGCGCCGAGGCCGCCCGCGGCGTCCAGACGCAGGAGATCGGTCGGGCCGTCGGATCCAGACGCCAACGCCATCGATCAGCAGCGGATGCCGACTTGCACTCGATGCAGAACACTCTGCGCCGCAATAGAAATCGACTACACCGAATCGGCGAGCACACGCGCATCCCCCAGCGCATCGGCCAGCGCGACCAGCGCATCGGAGCATCCCGCATTCAGCGTGAGCGTCGCCAGTTCATCCCCCCGGGTGTTTCCGCGATTGACAATCACCACGGACCGCCCATGTTTCGCCGCGTGCCGCACGAAACGCAAACCCGACATGACGGTCAGCGACGACCCGGCGACAAGCAGTGCGTCCGCCTCGTCGACGAGTTCGAATGCCGCCGCCACGCGCTCCTTGGGCACATTCTCCCCGAAATACACGATGTCGGGCTTGAGCATTCCCCCACAGCCCACGCAATCGACCATCCGGAAACTGTCGGTATCAGCGATCACCGCATCGGCATCGGGCGCAACCTCCACACCATTGGTCGTGGCCCCCTCGGCGAAGCCCGGATTCAGCGCCTCCAATTGCTCCGCCAACGCCATCCGGGAAACCACGGCATCACAATTCAGACAGCGCACCCGCGCGTAGGTGCCGTGCAGATCGATCACCCGGCGATGCCCCGCCTTCGTGTGCAGCAGGTCGACGTTCTGCGTGATCAGACCACTCACCACGCCCATGCGTTCCAGCCGGGCCAGCGCGCGATGCCCCGAATTCGGCCGCGCCGCATCCATCCGCCGCCAGCCGACATGATTGCGCGCCCAATACCGCTGCCGGAACACCGCGTCGCCGACGAACTGCTGATAGGTCATCGGATTGCGCGGCGGCGAGGCGGGCCCGCGATAATCGGGAATCCCGCTGTCGGTCGACACACCGGCACCGGTCAGCACCGCCACGCGCCGACCGGCGAGCAACTCGACCAGCCGCTCGAAGCCCGCACCGGCAGGCAGTTCCGAGACATCCGACATCAGTTCAGGGTACGGCGGCCCGCCACCGAGGGGTCAGACGCGCCGCATCACCGACACCACCTTGCCCAGCACGACGGCCTCGTCACCGTCGATGACCGAGTAGGCGGGGTTGCGCGGTTCGAGATACACGTGACCGTTGCGCCGCCGATACACCTTCACCGTGGCTTCGCCCTCGATCATCGCGGCGACGATCTCGCCCGAATGCGCCTCGTTCTGCTGACGCACCACCACGATGTCGCCGTCACAGATCGCCGCATCGATCATCGAATCCCCGCGCACCCGCAGACCGAACACGGTGCCGCGGCCGACGAGCTGACGCGACATGGTCACCATGTCGTCGGTGTGTTCCTCGGCGAGAATCGGCGTCCCCGCGGCGATGTCGCCGACGACCGGCACGGCCACCGAATCCTCGTTCGATTCCCGCGGCGCCGACCCCTGGAGGAACATTCGCACATCGATCGGCCGCGACATGGTCTCGCTGCGCCGCAGAAACCCCTTCTCCTCCAGGCTGTTCAGATGCTTCGACACCGACGACGAAGACCGCAACCCCACCGCGTCCCCGATCTGCCGCGAGTTCGGCGCATACCCGTGCCGGAGCACCCAGTCCCGAATCGTGGCAAGGATGCGCTGCTGCCGCTCCGGCAGCCGGGAAGTGTCGAGATGGTCGAAGTCGTCGTAGGTCACCCGGGAATCGTAGAGGTCGGCGCCGATCGCACCGCCGCACAGGCCATTCCAGTGGAGTGTCGTGATCCGCTCGAGATTTCACGCCCGGCCGAGGTGGTCGAGGAACAGCTCATGCGGCCACTCCTCGCGCAGGACACGTTCGAGGATCGGGTCACTGGAGTCGGTGCAGTAGGGGGTCTTGCCGGTGTCGCGGACCCTCGCGACGACCGGAGCGGCCAGCAGGCCCCACGGTTCGATGGCATTCGCGAGCGCGCCGTCCACCCGCAACGTGGCGTATTCGGGTTCGAACCAGACATCGAAGATCGGCCGCAGTTCGCGCGGGTCGATCGCGATCCAGACGCCATAGGTGAGGGTGTATCCCGCGGTGAGGGTGATGGGAAGCAGTGCCCGGACGAACGCACCGAGCTGCGGAACCTGCATCATGACCGACCCATGGGCGGTGTCCCCGCTCATCCAGGTGCCGGGTGTCAGCTCTTTCCCCGGCAGGTCGCGCACAGGATCCGGCAAGATGAATCGGATATGCCTGTCGTGGCTACCCAGGGGATCCCCGCAGGTCGGACAAGCACCGAAAGCCGCCGGATCCGACGGCTGGTCGTGCGCGTCGTGGTCAGGCTTCGGTACCTCGTTCGGCTGTGCTTCGCTCGACACAGAATTCGTTCCCTTCGGGGTCGAGGAGGGTGACCCAGCCGAGACCTTCGGCGGTGCGGTGATCCTCGTACAGTGTCGCCCCGAGGCCGATGATGCGCTCGACTTCCTCGTCGCGGGTGCCCTCGGACGGCATCCAGTCGAAGTGGATGCGGTTCTTCACCGTCTTGGCCTCGGGGACCCGGATGAACAGCAAACCGGGCACGGGCGCGGGGGCGATCAGCAGAGCGTCGTCGTCGCCGGGTTTGTCCTCGTCGGATACCGGCCAGCCGGTGACGGTGCTCCAGAACGTCGCGAGCTCGTAGGGGTCGGCGCAGTCGATGGTCACGTGACGAAGAATCATGTCCGGGAGCCTAACGGTGAGCCGAGTGCCGATGCAGCGCAATAAGACTGCCGGTTCGGGTGGCTCGCGGCGGACCGGCGCGCGCCGCGCAGGCGACCGCATAGCAGGATTGGCCCGGTGCACTCCTTCGTCTTCGACCAGGTCGACGTGATCGCCGGTTCGACACCCCTGCTTGTCGACCTCGACCTCACCCTGCCCGGCGGGCGGTGCACCGCGGTGGTCGGGCCGAGCGGGACGGGCAAGAGCACGCTGCTGCGGCTACTCAACCGGCTCGCCGAACCGAGCAGCGGACGGATCCTGCTCGACGGCGCCCCGATCACCGGACTCGACGTGCTGGAGTTGCGCCGCCGAGTCGGGCTGGTGCCGCAGCGGGCGGTGCTGTTGACCGATCTGGTAGTCGACGAGGTGCGGGTCGGCCGAGCCGATCTGCCGATGTCGAAGGTGGCGGCGCTGTTGGCCCGGGTCGGCTTGCCGGAGTCGTTCGCCGAACGCCGCTGTGCCGAACTGTCCGGCGGTGAGGCCCAACGGGTATGCCTGGCCCGCGCACTGGCCGTCGAACCCGACGTGTTGCTGTTGGACGAACCGACCTCCGCGTTGGACACCGCCGCCGCGGCCATAATCGCCGACCTCATCCGCGCGCACCTCGCCGCGGGCGGCACCGTGGTACTGGTCAGCCACGACCACGCTTTCGTGCGATCAGTCGCCGACGACATCTTGTTACTCGACAACAAACGCCTGATCCGTGATGGGCACTCCGATCAGATCGATCGGAAGTCGTGATGGTGGACGGCCTTTCGGTACCCGACTGGACCGGTGTCTCCGCGTCACTACTGCTCGTCGCCCTGGCCGCCGTCATCGCCTACCGGCAGCGGCTGAACCTGACCCGTGAACTGGTGATCGCCGCGATCCGGGCCGGAGTGCAACTGGTCGCGGTGGGTGCGATCCTGCTGATCGTGTTCCGGCACACCGCATTGCCCGGCGCGTTCGCCTGGGTGGTCCTGATGGTGCTCATCGCCGGACAGGTCGGCGGACGTCGCGGCGCGGGCCTGCCACAGGCGCGGCGGGCCGCCACGATCGGCGTGGCCGTCGGCGCTGCCAGCACGCTCAGCGCGCTCCTGCTGCTCGGCGTCATCTCCACCGAACCTCGCGTCGTCGTCCCCGTCGGCGGGATGGTCGTCTCCGGCGCCATGCAAGCCACCGGCATCGCGCTACGCCGAATCCGCGAGGACGCCCACCAATCCCGCCCCGCCATCGAAGCCCGCCTGTGCCTGGGTTTGCCCGCCCGCCAAGCCTTTCTGCCGCACCGACGGTCCGCCCTGCGCACCGCCCTGGTCCCGTCGATCGACGCCACCAAAGTCGTCGGCCTCATCAGCCTCCCCGGCGCCATGACCGGACTCATCCTCGCCGGCGTCGACCCCCTCACCGCCATCCGCTACCAAATCGTCGTCATGTACATGCTCCTCGCCGCCACCGCCCTAGCCGCCCTCGTCGCCGCCCGAGTAGCCGAACGAGCACTGTTCGACTCCGCCCAACGCCTAGTCCCACTACCCGACTAGCCCTCAGCTGTCCATGATCAACGGGACATGGTGGCGGCATTGTGCGAGTAAGCCCACCGTCATGTCCCGTTGATCATGCTTGCTCGACCGTGGCCGGCGGACGGTCGACGGTCAAGTCTGGGGGCTCGGTTTCGTATCGTTCGATGTCGACGAGGCATAGTTGGCCGGTGCTGCCTTGGCTCAGGGTCGAGGAGGGGCGGTCCGGGGTGAGGACGTTCGGGTTGCCGTGGCGGCAGAAGGCCGGGTCGGTGGGGGCCGGGTCGTACCAGGCGCCGGTGGACAGTTGCGCTACTCCTTGGCGGACGGCGTCGTCGATGATCAGTCCGGCCAGGCAGCTGCCCTGTTTGCTGAAGACGCGGACCACGTCGCCGTCGCGCAACCCACGGGCGGCGGCCTCGTCGGGATGTAGCCGAACCGGTTCGCGCCCAGCGACTTTGGCGGATCGACTGTACGCGCCGACGTCGAGCTGGCTGTGCAGCTTGGAGCGTGGCTGGTTGGCGATCAACTGCAGGGGGAACTCGGCGGCGGCCGGACCGCCCAACCACTCGTCGGGCTCCAGCCACACCGGGTGGCCGGGGCAATCGGCGTAACCGAAGCCGTCGATGGTTTCGGAGAAGATCTCGATCTTGCCGCTGGGCGTGGTGAGCGGGAACCGCTGCGGGTCGGCGCGGAAGTCCGCACCCAGCACCTGCTGCGGGTCGGGCACCGGCAGTTCGATGTGCTCACTCGCCCAGAAGGTGTCGAAGTCGGGCAGTTCATGCTCGGTGTGCCGCTGCCGCCATTCCTCGTACAGGTGGCGCAGCCATTCGACGACGGTGCGGCCCTCGGTGAATTCCTTTCCGACGCCGAGACGTTCGGCCAGCTCACCGAAGATGGCGTAGTCGTCTCGCGCCTGCCCGTGCGGGCGCGTGATCGCCTTCATCGCGAAGAAGACACGGTCGTTCTCCCCCGCGCCATAGTCGTCGCGTTCGATGGTCATGGTCGAGGGGAGCACGATGTCGGCGTGCCGGGCGGTCGACGTCCAGAACGAATCGTGCACCACCACGGTCTCGGGCCGGGTGAACGCCGCCCGCAGCCGGGCCAGATCCTGGTGGTGGTGAAAGGGATTGCCGCCGGCCCAGTACACCAGCCGAATGTCCGGGTACACCAGATGCTGGCCGTCGTATTCGAAGGGCTGGCCGGGATTGAGCAGCATGTCGGAGATCCGCGCCACCGGAATGAACGTGTCGACCCCGTTCGGTCCTTGCGGCAGCCGCGGCGGCGAGAATCCGCGCGCCGGCTCACCCAGGCTCGCCGCCGACCCGTAACCGTGCCCGAACCCACCGCCGGGCAGCCCGATCTGGCCCAGCATCGCCGCCAGCACCACACCCAACCACAGCGGCTGCTCACCGTATTGCGCGCGCTGCAGCGACCAACTGACCGTCACCAGGGTCCGCGCGGCCGCCATCTCGCGCGCGAGCGTCCGGATGCGCTCGACAGTAAGACCCGTGATCGGTGCGGCCCACTCCGGCGACTTCACGACGCCATCCACCTCGCCGCGCACATAGCCGACGAAACGCTCATAGCCCACCGTGTACTTGTCCAGGAATTCCTTGTCCGCCAACCCCTCGGCGTCCAGCACCTGAGCCAGCGCGAGCATCAACGCCGCGTCGCTACCGGGCCGCGGGGCAAGCCATTCCGCCTCCGCCTCGGCCGGAGTGTCATCGCGCAGCGGCGTGACCGACACGAATCGGCAACCCCGCGCCCGCGCGGCACCGATCCAGCCCCGCGTGTTGTGCCGAGACACACCGCCCGGGGACACCGCCGAGTTCTTCGGGGACAACCCACCGAACGCCACCACCAGCTCCGCATGCTCAGCCAGCGATTCCTTCGACGTCGCCTGCGTCATGATCCAGCCGATATCGCCGATCACGTGCGGCAGCAGCACCGTCGACACCCCGAGGCTGTAGCTGTTGACGTGGCGCACATACCCGCCGAGACAGTTCAGGAATCGGTGCACCTGACTCTGCGCATGGTGAAACCGCCCCGCACTCGCCCACCCGTAGGAGCCGCCGTAGACGGCTTCGGCCCCGTACTCGCGGTACACCCGCGCCAACTCGCCCGACAGCAGATCCAGCGCGGTCTCCCAGGACACCGGCACGAACGGCTCGTCCCCGCGCCCGGTGCCGCCCGGCCCCCGCTCCAACCACCCCTGACGAACATAAGGTTGATCCACCCGGGTCGGATGATGCTGCGCGGACGCCACATTCTCGATCAGCCGCGTCGGCTCCGGGTCAGCGCGCCACGGCCGCACGGCGGTCAGGCGATCACCATCGCTGTCTGCTTCGAAAGCTCCCCAATGTGTCAAATGCGTCGTCACCGTCTCACCGTAACGGCAGCCTCCGACAAACTGTCAGCACCATGTGACGCGCGACTCACCCACGCCTCGAACACTTTTCAACCGAGCAGACTGCCCGATTCAGGCGCGACGCAGTTCGAACATCCGGAACTGACGACCGCCGGACAATTCGTATTCCATTTCGTACCCCGGCCAGAATTCGACGGCCAGATCCCACGCCCGCTTGCGATCGACGCCGGTGATCTCGGTGACGGTGACCGTGAACTGCTCGCCCTGGTGCCGGACGGTGGCAGTATCGGCGGCACGCAGATTGGCCGACCACACCGGATGCTTGGGACTACCCCAGTTGGAACCGAGCACAAGGAAGTTCTCACCGCGCGGCACGTACAGCAGCGACGTGGTCCGCGGAATGCCGGTCTTGCGGCCGGGAACGGTGACCTCGATCGAGGGCAGTCCGACCAGATCCAGCACACCCATCCGGCCATCGGTCCAGCGCCGCACCGCCCGCTCCACCGGAATCACGACCGGCGCCGTGCGCATCACCCAGCGCTGTTGGGCGAGCCGACGGGCAATCGGAGGCAGCGGATTCGACACCATCCTCGAATCCTGACACGTCTTCGTTCAGCGCAAGCATCGGCAGCCCGGACCGAGGGGCATCTCACATCGGACCCACCGGGCCCGGTTCGGCAAAGTCGTTGACAGACAACGCTCCACGAACGACAAAACCAGTCCGCATCATCCACGCCTGGCGGACCATGAATGCCATGGACGACTTACCGAACGACGCCGCCGAGCCCGCGGAGCCGGACAGCGCACGCCTGCGGGAAATCCGGGCCGCCGCCGAGGTCGAGGCCGAAAAACACACCGTCCTGGTACGCACCCAGCGCGCCGGTCGCCTCGTCAGCGGCGCCATGCTGCCATGGTTCCTGGTCCACCCACCCCAGGGCTACGCCGTGCTCACCACCATCGGACGCAAGACCGGCAAGAAGCGCCGCACATGCGTCCGGGTGATCCGTCGCGACAACCTCGCCTACCTTGTCCAACTGACCCCACCACATATCGCGATGTCGCGCCCCGGCGCGCCCAGCGGCTGGCTGCTCAACATCCGCGCCCACCCGCACGTCCGAATCCGCCTGCCCGACGGAACATTCGACGGCGTCGGCCGCGAAATCACCGACCCGACCGAACGCGCGATCGCACGAACCATCCTCTGCGAGACCGTCACGCCGACCGATTACGGCGAATGCGCCCTTCATCTACGCGGCCGCCCGAGCCGAACCAAAATCCAAGAGCTACATCGCTATTGGTTCGACACCGGCAACCCACTCGTCATCGAGCTCGAGCACCGACCCGCATAGCCCGACCAGCACCGCCGCCGGACACAGCCGAGCGCGCACCGCCACCCCGCACTACCACGCGGGCATCGAAGACCAAGGCTACTCCACGACCCCGGTACTTTGGAGAGCGCGCACATCGGGCGCGACCTCATCGGAAAGGATGCAGCCTCTTGATGATCGGTGCCGTCAGGCCGCCCACCGCACCACCGTTGCGCCGCCACTTACGAAGAGCCGCCTGATGTTCGCGCGCTGGGGAGATCTCGTCTATCGCCTGCGGTTCGCCGTCATCGGCATCGTCGCCGCCGGACTGCTCGGACTCGGCGGATACGGCCACGACCTCGGAAACCATCTCGGCGCCAGCGGATTCGACGATCCGACCTCGGAATCCTCACTCGCGGCCCGCATCTCAGACGACGCGTACGGCCGCGACCACCTGGCCGACGTAATCGTGCTCTACACCGCTCCTCCCGGCGTGCGACTCGACGATCCAGCGTTCAGCGGCAAGATCATCGACAATCTCGACAACCTGCGCCGCAAGCATCCCGACCAGATCGACAAGGTCAACGGCTCCTACTGGACGACCGAGGCCGGTCCGGGACAACCGGCCGCCTTCGGAAAACCCGAGAAGAATCGAGCCTTCGCCTCTATCGCCATCAAGGGCGACAACGACACCGACACGGTCAACAACTACCGCGCGGTGCAGGGAGCCTTCGAGATCCCCGGCGTCGACGTCCAGGTCGCGGGCTTGCAGCCATTGGCAGGCGCACTGACCGACACCCTCGCCGACGACATCCACCGCATGGAACTGCTCGCCTTCCCCGTCGTCGCGGTCCTGCTGTTCTTCGTCTTCGGCGGTCTCGTCGCCGCGGCGCTGCCGTTGATCATCGGCGTCCTCACGATCATCAGCGCCAATGGGATCGTCCGATTCATCACCGAGTTCACCGACGTCAACTCGTTCGTCTCCAGCGTCGTCTCGATGGTCGGTGTCGGCCTCGCGATCGACTACGGCCTGTTCATCGTCAGCCGCTTCCGCGAAGAACTAGCCGAGGGCTACGACACCCGCATCGCGGTGCGCCGCACCGTGATGACCGCCGGACGCACCGTGGTCTTCTCCGCGGCCATGATCGTCATCAGCCTCGGCGGCATGCTGTTCTTCCCCCAGGGCTTCCTCAGATCGCTGGCCTACGGCTCCATCGCGACCGTCTCCCTCGCGGCGCTGTCGGCCATCACCATTCTGCCCGCCGTCCTCAGCATTCTCGGACCACGCGTCGACCTGCTCGGGATGAAACGTTTCCTCCGGACCAAGACCGCCGAGGAGGTCGAAAACGGCTTCTGGGGCCGCACCACCCGATGGGTGATGCAGCATCCGTTGAAGATCGCCATCCCCATCTGTATCGGACTGCTGATCCTGATCACCCCGGTCAAGAACATCGCCTTCGGCACGTTCAGCGAAACCTACCTTCCGCCGGACAACCCGACCCGGGTAGCCCAAGAGGAGTTCGACGCCACCTTCCCGCTCCGCAAGCCCGACCCCGTACGGCTCGTGTTCCTCACCGAGACCGACAATCGCACGGCCATCGGCGCGGCCCTCAACCAGGCAAACCGAGCGCCCGGGCTCGTCCAGCTGTCACAGGGAACATCGGCCCAGTTCCACTCCCCGGTGCCCTCGACCAAACGGCCGGGCGTGTTCCGCACGGAGGCGCCGCTGACCAATCCCAAGGACGCCAACGAGACGATCGACTATCTACGCTCGATCGAGTTGCCCGACGACGTCACCATGCTGGTCGGTGGCACGCCCGCGTTCCAGAAGGACACGATCGACGGACTCTTGGGCCGCATCCCGTTCATGGTCGTCGTGGTCCTTTTCCTCACCACGCTGCTCATGTTCCTGACCTTCGGGTCCCTCGTGCTGCCGATCAAAGCCGTCCTGATGAGCATCCTCGGCCTCGGCTCGACACTGGGCATCCTGACCCTCATCTTCGTCGTCGGCTACGGCGCGGATCTGCTCAATTTCACGCCGCAGCCGATCCAGGCGGTCGTCCTCGTACTGATCATCGCCATCGTCTACGGCCTGTCCACCGACTACGAGGTATTCCTGTTGTCCCGCATGGTCGAAGCCCGAAACAAGGGCGCGACCACCACCGAGGCCATCCGTATCGGCACCGCGCACACCGGCGGCATCATCACCGCCGCGGCGCTCATCCTGCTCGTCGTCACCGGCGCCTTCGCCTTCTCCGATCTGGTGATGATGAAGTACATCGCCTACGGCATGATCGCCGCGCTGTTCATCGACGCCACCATCCTGCGGATGCTCCTGGTCCCCGCTGTCATGAAACTGCTCGGCGACGACTGCTGGTGGGCACCCGCCTGGATGCAGCGCGTACAAAAACGAGTTGGGCTCAGCGAACCGATCCTCGCCGACGAACACGCCGCCACCCGCAACATGCCGGACCTCGTCGAGACCACACCCATCACCGACCCGGTCACCTTGACCCTCCCCATCATCACCGACGAGAAGCAGCGACACTGACGGAATTCGCCCATAGCGGAATCACTTACCCCGCACAGGCTTCCGAATTAGCGTGAGCACCTCGAAGGGAGGTCGAGCATGAACGCTCCGATCAAGTTCTCGATGACCGCCAATGTGATCGAGGTCGGCACCTGGCCGGAATTCGCCCGAGGGTGTGAGCAAGACGGGTTCGACGCCCTCATGGTTCCGGACCATCCCGGCTCGTTCGCTTCCCCGTTCGTTGCCCTCGCCGCGGCAGCGACGGCGACCGAGACCATCCGGCTCGGGACCAACGTGGTGAATGCCGGGATGTGGGAGCCATACCTGCTCGCCGGCGAGGTCGCCACGCTCGACGTCGTCTCGGGTGGCCGGGCCCTGTTCGGGATCGGCGCCGGGCACACCCCGGCGGAATGGACGATGCAGGGACGTGCGCACCCGTCGGCCGCCGCGCGAGTCGATCGGATGATCGAAGTCACCGACACCACTCGGCGGCTGCTCGCCGGTGAGACCGTGACCTTCGACGGAGATCATGTGCGACTGCGCGACGCCGTGCTGACCCGGCCCCGGCCGGTGCAGGAGCAGATTCCGCTGCTGGTGGGCGGCAGCGGGCCGCGCGTGGTTCGCTATGCCGCCGCGAACGCGGATATCGTCGGGTTCTCCGGGCTCGGGCGGACGCTGCCCGACGGGCATAATCACGAAACCCGTTGGGGCCGTGACCAAATCGACGCGCAGGTCGAGGTGGTGCGGGAGACCGCGGCCAAGGCGGGGCGCGATCCCGCGTTCGAGGCGCTGGTGCAGCATGTGGAGATCACCGATGACGCCGAGGCCGCCTGTGCCCGCTTCGCCGCGGATATCCCGACCACCAGCGTCGCCGAGTTGCTCAGCGCGCCTTACGTGTTGATCGGCACGGTAGACGAACTGGTCACCGAGCTTCGTGAGCACCAGAAGCGTTGGGGGTTCAATCGATTCGTCATGCGCGCCCCCGCCCGTGCGGCCGGTGCGCAACTCCTCGCCGCGCTCGACTGATCGAAGTTCTAGTAGAGAGGGGTGGCAGCCAGCTGGCTGCCACCCCTCTCGTCCGTGCCGGGTGAGTGGATGTCGGCGTGAGGTTGGTCGTGTGGTGATGTGTGGGTTGTTGATGTTGGACTGAGCTATATTCATAGATGCGCATATCCACGTATCCATATGTGATATTCCAGTTTCCGCGTTCCTGCCGCCCTGTTCGACCCGGCCACTGAACAGTTCCCGTACTACGAAGTGCCCTCGCTCGAGCCTCTACAAGACCCCAGGGCTACTCCCCTGCCGCACAACCGACGCTTCCCCCGACTGCCCTCCCCCGCAGCGTCGACTAGCGGCTCGAGGCGACCTCGTCGGCAGCGAAAGATGCCAAACCTATCTCCCGGTACTGCTTCATGAGCTGGGCGTATCGACGTCGATTGCGAGTCAGCGGCGTCTGGGTGATCGCTTCGGGCACCAACCGATTCGCGAGCCGAAGCGACCTGGTCAGCACCGCGAATTCCAGGTCGTGACGCCTGCCCCAGCGCACCGGCGTGAGTGCCCGCACGCCCGGATGCATGATGCCGAAGCCGAGGACGTAGCCGACGTGCCCGGCAACCGGCCCGACCAGCTTCCACAGCGGTGTCGCGGCCGTCGGGAGGAAGTCGGGCAACGGCGGCCGCAACACGATGTCGGTGACGTTCTCGAGCGTGGCGGTGGCCGCCAACTTCTCGGCAACCATGCGGTCGTAATACGCACACAGTTCGGGATAGCTCTCGACCAGTCGGGAACGGCCGGGTAGCTGCAATTCCTCGGTCAACTGCCGGTACCGGTCCCAAATCGCCTGATCCTCAGCAGGACTCAGCCGATGGCCGGTCACCGCGACGAAGGCGCCGCGGTGCACGAAGAAGGTGCTGATCAAGATCCAGTTCCAGGACTCGGGCATCAGCGCGCTATAGCGGACCCCGTTGGCGCCCACACCTTTGACATCGCGATGCAGTTCCTTGAGCCGCCGCATCTCCGCGCGCCGGTCGGCGTCCTGCCCCGAGAAGGCGATCTGATCCGAGGCCGCGGTGCGCAAGGCACGGCCCCACGGCGCGTTGCGGATGCGGCCGGTGTTCTCCAGGGCCGCCGACACTTCCGGCAGCATCGCCTGATCGAACAGGCCCGCGGCGAAGAAGGCGATGTACATCGTTCCGGCGAACCGTTCGAAGCGGTCCGCGACGTCGTCACCTTCCGGCCAGGAAACCGCCGCGGATGACGGCGCGGCGGCGGTCAGTTGACCAGGTCCGGCCGATTGCCGCACGGGACATGTCATCGGTGAACTCCCTTGTTCCGGCGCCAACGGATCGTCCCGCTCGTGCGCCATCTCCGCGTATCTGGTGCAGCGCGGCACCAAATTATTCTGGTGTCAGAGTGCACCAAATATGCGGGATGGTCAAGAGGATGAGGAAGAATGGCTCGACATGGCAGCAGCGACACGCACCTACGGCGGAGTGACCGCAGTCGAACGCCGTGCCGTTCGCCGCGCCGCACTGCTCGAGGCCGCCTTGGATCTGTTCTGCGAGGGCGGCTGGAATCAGGTCACCAAGCGCGCCGTGTGCGCCCGCGCGCGCCTCAATGACCGCTATTTCTACGAGCACTTCACTGATCGCGACGCGCTGATCGAAGCGGTGGCCGAAGAGCTGACGGCCCATGGCCTCGAAGCGGTGGTCACCGCGACCATGCACGCACCGCCGGACCTGCGCGTCCGAGTCAAGGCCGCCGCCGATGCCGCGCTCGATTTCGTGATCGCCGACCCACGTCGAGGTCAACTACTCGTGGGCTCCTACACCGTCGATGTGCTGCAACGCGCCCGGCAAGCCAGCATCCGTACGATCGCCGCCGCCCTGGCCGCGATGACACGTGACGTTCTCGGCGAGTCGGCTCCGGCCGTGTTGGACACCGAGATGGCGGCGTTCACGCTGGTCAGCGGCACCATGGAGCTGGTCGCTGCGTGGGTGCGCGGAGAATTCGACACCGGCCGCGCCCATCTTGCCGAACTCATCGCCGCGATGCTGTTGTCCGGCACCAACTTCGCCGACACCCTGGGCAGTTCCAGTGCTACCGACTCGAGCTCGCAGTAAGCGCTGTGCCGGACGAACACGCTGCTGCCCGAACGCCGGACCGCAGCGACACACACGGATCCCGCCTGAAACGGACATTCGACCAGTTAGGCTGTCCCCCAGTTCCATGGCCCCCGGTCATCTCGTTGAACAGGAGATCCATGCGATCACATCGCCGTCTCTTGGCCACGCTGGCGGCTACCACCGCCGCGCTCATCATCGGAAGCACCAGCACCGCTGCCGCACGGCCGGAACCGCCGGCTCAGGTCGCGCCGTTCGGCGCGGACTTCCTCTGGGGTGTCGCGTCGTCGGGATACCAGTCGGAAGGGCATGCGCCCGACAGCAATTGGTCGCGGTACGTCGCGGCCGGGAAAACCCCTGACCCGTACGGTGATTCGATCGACTTCGTCAACCGGTACCGCTCGGATATCGAGCTGGCGGCGCAGCTGGGCGTGCGGGTCTATCGGATCGGTATCGAATGGGCGCGAGTGCAACCGAAGCCCGGCGAGTGGGACGAGGACGGGCTGCGGTTCTACGACAATGTCATCGCCGCGATCACCGCGGCGGGCATGCGGCCGATGCTGACGCTGGATCATTGGGTGTATCCGGGGTGGGAGGTCGATCGCGGCGGCTGGCGTAACCCGGGGATCGTCGACGACTGGCTGGCCACCGCACGCAAGGTCGTCGACCGCTATGCCTCGAAGGATCCGCTGTGGGTCACCTTCAACGAGCCGACGGTCTACATCGCCAACGAATTGCGCAAGGGTGGACTGTCACCGGTCGACGTGCCCGCCATGCACGATCGAATCGCCCAGGCGCACAACAGCATCTACGACCACATCCACGCGGTCCAGCCGGGTGCCATGGTCACCAGCAATGTCGCCTACCTCCCCGCGGGCGAAGACCTGGTCAACAAGCCACTCATCGACAAGATCGGTGCGCGACTCGACTACATCGGCATCGACTACTACTACGGCCTCACCCCCGAAAGCCTCGTGACCACCCCGCCTGACGTCGAGAAGCTGTGGACGCAACCGCTACACCCGGAGGGCATCTACTACGCGCTGGAGCACTACTCCCGTCAGTTCCCCGGAAAGCCGCTTTATATCGTCGAGAACGGCATGCCGACCGAGAACGGCGCACCCCGCGCGGACGGCTACACCCGCGCCGACAACCTGCGCGACACCATCTACTGGCTGCAACGCGCCAAGGCCGACGGCATGAACCTCATCGGCTACAACTACTGGAGCCTCACCGACAACTACGAATGGGGCTCCTACTCCCCGCGTTTCGGCCTCTACACCGTCGACGTCCTAACCGACCCCACCCTGACCCGCACACCCACCGACGCCGTCCCCGCCTACACCGCGATCACCCGCGCCGGCGGCGTCTCCCCCGACTACCGCCCGACCCGAGCCCCACAACTCTGCTCCCTCGTCGACGCCGCCACCAGCTGCCTCGACCCGCTCACCGTGCCCCGCTGAACCCGCCCGGTAGGACCTCGAATGTCCAGCGCACAAGGCGAAACACCGGACGCGACAACGATGCTGCGTCGTTGGCAAGACTCCGGTGCCTGCTGGCGCGTCATCGGTCGCAGACCCGGCCAGGTGACCGTCGCACTCTACGAGTGCACCGGCGGCCAACAGGTCGATCGACTCACCTCCGACGACCCGGCTCTCCTACACTTCATCGGGGATCGATCGAGCAGCGAAGACTGACCGCGACAGAATTTCGCCGGGTGCCGAAATAATCGCTGCGACAACATGAGTCAGGTCGTCGGCCGGTAGCCCAGCATGTCCAGCAGTCCGTCGAGCTGGAGCTCGAAGAGTTCGTCGCGATCGGTGAAGGTGTCGGCGCCGTACATGTCGAATACGTCGGCGCTTATCGCGCCGAACAGGCTGGTCCAGAAGGTGATTCCGCGGGCCAGCAGCCAATCGGGTAGTTCTAGGCCGAATTCGGTGCGGATGCGGGTGAAACTGGCTGAGAGGGGCTGGGATACCCGAGGCTCCGGGGAGGGCGGTTCGAGTAGGCGCGCCTGGTGGGCGCGGGCGAACAGGGTTTGCAAGGCGGCGATCACCCGGGTGCCGGGGGCAACGGTTTCGTCGGCGGGTGCCTGGTAGCCGGGGACCGGTGTGCCGAAAAGCAGTCCGTAGCGGGCGGGTTCGGTGTGCGCCCAGTGGCGAATCGTGCGGGCGACGATGCGGAGTTGTTCGATCGGGTCGTCGGGCGCTGCGGTGAGCGCGGCGTCGACCTCGTCGCCGAGTGCGTTGTACCCGTCCACCACCAGCAAGGTGAGGAGCTCGTCGCGACTGCTGACGTACCGGTAGACCGCCGAGGAGACCACGCCCAGATCGCGGGCGACCGCGCGCAACGACAGGGCCGCGGCACCGTGCGTAGCCAGGTGTTCGCGGCCGATGCGGACTATGTCGTTCATGGTCTGGGCTCTTGCTCGGGCCCGCGGCGTCGTCGGCATCTACCCACGGTGCAATATTCGGAGAGCGATGTCAACAACAGCGAGCACCGCTCTTGAATTCGAGCCTACCCTCCCTCATTCGGCACGCAACCTACCCGGTAGTAGTGTTATCCGAGTCACTGGCGACCCGATCGAGGAGTTCTTCATGGACCAGCGAGCAACGGATTTCGACGTCCTCATCGTCGGTTCTGGGTTCGGCGGCAGCGTCACCGCGCTCCGGCTGGTCGAGAAGGGCTACCGGGTCGGCGTCCTGGAAGCGGGTCAGCGGTTCGCCGACGACGAGCTGCCCAAGACCAGCTGGGAGCTGAAGAAGTTCCTCTGGGCGCCGAAGCTCGGCTGCTACGGCATCCAGCGCATCCATCTGTTGCGCGACGTCCTCATCCTCGGCGGCGCCGGTGTCGGTGGCGGATCCCTGAACTACGCCAACACGCTGTACGTGCCGCCGGAGCCGTTCTTCCGGGACGCGCAGTGGCGCGACATCACCGACTGGCGCGACGAGCTCGCTCCGTACTACGAACGCGCGCAGAAGATGCTCGGCGTGGTGCGCAACCCGCACATGACACCGGCCGACGAGGTGTTCAAGCAGGTCGCCGACGACCTCGGTGTCGGCGACACCTTCGTGCAGACCCCGGTCGGCGTGTTCTTCGGCGAACCCGGAAAGACGGTGCCGGATCCGTACTTCGGTGGCGTCGGGCCCGAGCGCACCGGTTGCGTCGAATGCGGTGACTGCATGGTCGGCTGCAAATACGGCGCCAAGAACACGCTCGTGAAGAACTACCTCTACCTCGCGGAAAAGGCCGGAGCGGAGGTCATTCCGATGACGACGGTCACCGATCTGCGCCCGCACCCGGACGGCACCTGGGACGTGTCCACCGCCCGCACCGGTGCCTGGGTGCGCAAGCAACCGAAGACCTACACCGCCGCGAACGTCGTGCTCGCGGCCGGCACCCGCGGCACCCAGAAGCTGCTGTTCGCCATGCGGGACAAGGGCAATCTGCCGAAGCTCTCGGACCGGCTCGGCCAGCTGACCCGCACCAACTCCGAATCGATCGTCGGCGCGGCGACCAAGAAGGTCACCCCGGGTGTCGATTTCACCAAGGGGGTGGCGATCACCTCGTCCATCCACCCGACGCCCGACACGCATATCGAACCCGTCCGCTACGGCAAGGGCTCCAACGCCATGGGCCTGCTGCAGACGCTGATGGTGGACGGCGGCGGCCGAATTCCGCGCTGGCTGCGCTTTCTCGGCATCCTGCTGCGTCATCCGATGGACCTGATCAGCTTCCTGAGCACCAAGAACTGGAGCGAGCGCACCATCATCTCGCTGGTCATGCAGCATCTGGACAATTCCATCACCACCTACACCAAGCGCGGACTGTTCGGCCGCAAGCTGACCAGCAAACAGGGCCACGGCGAACCGAATCCGACCTGGATTCCGGTGGGCAACGATGTGACCCGGCGGGTGGCCGCCAAGATCGGCGGCATCGCCGGCGGCAGCTGGGGCGAGATCTTCAACATCCCGCTCACCGCCCACTTCCTCGGCGGCGCGGTGATCGGCGCCGACCCCGAGCACGGCGTAATCGACGGCTACCACCGCGTTTTCGGTTACCCGACGCTCAGCGTCGTCGACGGCGCGGCGGTCTCGGCGAACCTCGGCGTGAATCCATCGCTGACCATCACCGCCCAGGCCGAGCGCGCCGCCGCCTACTGGCCGAACAAGGGCGAGGCGGACATCCGTCCCCCGCTCGGCGCGGGATATCAGCGGATCTCACCGATCGCCCCGATCGCGCCCGTGGTACCCGCGAACGCGCCCGCGGCGCTGGTGCTGCCGATCGTCGAGATCCGGGAAACCCCGGCCGCAGGCTGAACTCACACCGCCGCGGGTTCGGCGTGGTACTGCCGACGGTGTTCGATCCACGGTTCGTGCTGTTCTTCCGGGCTCATCGCGAGCAGCCGCCGCAGTTGGGCCCAGTGCGTTTCGTCGGTCGGGGTGTAGATCTGCACCCAGGCACCGGCCACGGCGGGTAGTGACATGCTGGTGATGAACATTTCCAGTTCGCCGATGGCCAGGTTGCGGATCTGCTTGATCCGGTTCGCCGGAACCGCGACATCGTTGCGGGCCCACAGCGCCGCGAAGTCGGCGCTCTCGGAACACATTTCCTCGATGAACTGTTGCCAGCTCGGGTCGTCGAGGTTCTTGGCGTAGGAGCCGCGCAGGTAGGCGACCATCCGGCGCAAGTCATCCCAGCTGTGCTTGTAGGTGTTGCAACACTGCGGGGTGAGGAACACCCGCCGCGCGACATTGCGCTCCCCCATCAGGAAGCCCGGGCACAGCGCCGCGTAGGACTGGTTGTACGCCAGCAGGTCATACCGCGCGCTCAGCACCGCCGCGGGCAGTGGCGCCAAATGATCGAGGATGGTTTGCATTTCCTCGGGCAGCGCGGTGTTCGAGGTCGGACTCGGCACGGTCGGTACGTCGGCCAGCCGATAGAGGTGCGCGCGCTCGGCGTCGTCCAGCGCCAGCGTCCTGGCCACCGCGTCGAGTACCTGCACGCTGACATTGATCTGGCGGCCCTGCTCGAGCCAGGTGTACCAGGTGACGCCGATGCCGGACAGCTGCGCGACCTCCTCGCGTCGCAGGCCCGGCGTCCGGCGACGCGGGCCGGGTGGCAGTCCGACATCGTCCGGAGAGATCTTCGCCCGCCGCGATTTCAGGAAGGTTCCCAGTTCCGCACGCCGCGCTTTGCGCACCGCCCGCACATCGAGCACATCGGTCATCCGATGATCGTGCCCGAAACAGCTAACGGTATCCAGGTGCTGGTAGTACCAGTTTTACGAAGTTCATTCGCGATCAGGTGCGCGACCCGACACTTCGGGGCGTGCTCGGGACCGAGTTATTCGGTAAGTTGATCACTTGTGCCCAAGTCCCGGATGCTGGAATTTCCACGCAGGGGCCCAACGCTTTTCATACTGGCCGCAAGCGCCGTTCTGGCGGTGATCCTGCTGTTCACCACGGTCGATCCGTGGCTGGAACGGGCAGGCATCCTGGACGGCGGGCTCGACGTGCACGTGTATCGGGACGGCGCGTGGCGCATCCTGCACGGACTGCCGCTCTATACCGAGCCGACCATCGCTGGGCTTCTGTACACCTACACGCCCTTCTCGACCATCGCGTTCATCCCCATCACGCTGATTCCTTGGTTGTACGTAGCCGACACCTGGTTGGTGCTGAACCTGATCGCCCTGTTCGGCTGTGTCTTGATCAGCTGGCGCATCCTCGGGTACCGGATCAACGCCAGGCTCGCCGTCGTCAGCGCCCTACTAGGGCTCACCTGCGCGTTCATCGAGCCCGTCCGGACAACGCTGTTCTACGGCCAGATCAATCTGATGCTGATGCTGCTGGTGCTGTGGGACTTCTCCCGGCCAGACCGCAGCACGCTGCGCGGTCTCGGCGTCGGCGTGGCGGCGGGCATCAAACTCGTCCCGGGCTACTTCGTCGTGCAATTCCTCGCGCTGCGGCAATGGCGGTCGGCCTGCACCGCCGTGGCGGTGTTCGTCGCGTCCATCGTTCTCGCCTGGATTGTGCTGCCCGCCGATTCCCGCCAGTACTGGACCTCGACGTTCTTCCAGTCCAATCGGATCGCGGACGATATGCACCCGTCCAACCAGTCCATCCGCGGCACCATCGCGCACCTGACCCATCACCCGGCGCCGGTGTGGCTGTGGCTGCTCATCGCGGGCTCCGTCGCGCTGGTGAGTCTGGCCGTCACCGTCGGCCTGTACCGGCGTGGCGAACACCTCCTCGCGGTCACCCTCGCCGGACTCACCGCCTGCGCGGTCTCGCCGTTCTCCTGGGACCACCACTGGGTGTGGTTCGTCCCGCTGTTCGTCTATCTCCTGCACAAGGCGCAGTCGCAGCCGTGGTGGTGGCTCGGTGCGGCCGCGCTGTTCGTCTCGATCGGCGCGTGGACGTGGGAATACAGCCCGGACTACGTTGTCGTCGGGCTGTTCCTGTTCCCACCGTGGTGGCCGTTCGCCCAGGTCCTGATCAACAGCTTCGTCATCGTGTACGCCGCCGTCCTCGGGGGCTCGGCCGTAGTTTTGCGTCGCCTCCGGCGCGAAGGTGCCGAACGCACCGACGAGGTGCGGGCGGCGGCCTGACAGCCGTCAGAGCAGCTGGAGCAGTTCCAGATCGCTGACGTACTTGTCGATCAGTGGCGCGGACAAATGCGGGATGTCGTGTTCCGGGCCGATCTTCGCGGTTTGCACCGCCGCTTGGAATTCCTTGGCCGGGAGCAGCGCGCCTCGGACGGCGGGGCGGGGGTTGCGGTAGGCGTCCAGCAACGGCAGCACCGAGGCCTGGCGTTGCTTTTCCGGCAGCGCGCGGATCGCGGTCTCGAAACGGCTGAACCACTCGCTGTAGTCGGTGATCCGCTGGATCGGGTGGCCGGATTCGACCAGCCAGTCGACGAATTCATCGAGGGAGATGCCGTCGTCGTACGGATTGAGCACGTCGTAGGTCCGGAACCCTTCGGTGGCTTGGATGCCGAGCGCGGTGATCGCCGCCGCCGTGAAATCGGCGGGCAGGCCATCGTAGTGGGCCCGCTGCCGGTTTCCGTCCGGGTCGGTTCGGTAGAACGAGTACGGCGCGACGCCGGTGGCGACCAGGCTGAGGATCAGCCGGGTGAACACGTCCTGGACGTTCAGCTGACCCGCGTACCGGCTGTGCGCCAGGATCATGTCCGAACGGAACACCACGACCGGTAGGCCGCACAAATCGTGTGCTTCGCGCAGCAGGACCTCGCCCGCCCACTTGCTGTTGCCGTAGCCGTTGGCGTAACTCTCGCGCACGACGCGCACCGCGCTCATCTCGCGGACGTCGCTGTTCTCCTGGTACTCCGCCGGGTCGACCTGGTCGGCCACACCGACGGTCGACAGGTAAGTGACCGGCTTGCGCCGCGCTGTGATCGCCAACCGGACGATTTCGGCGGTACCGACGACGTTGGGACCGAACAGCTGGGTGTACGGCAGCACGTGGTTGACCAACGCGGCGGGATGGACGATCAGGTCGACGGTTTCGGCCAGCCGCTGCCAAGTCGCCTCGTCCAGACCGAGATTCGGGTCGCCGATATCACCGGCGAGAACTTCCAGGGTGCGTGCGGCCAGTTGCCGGTAGTGCTCGAGCAGACCGGGATCGCCGCTGTCGAACGCCGCGTCCAGCCGCTTACGGGCCGCGGCCGCGTCACTACCGCGCACGATGCAGATCAGCGTGCCACCCGTCTGGTTCAACCGCTCCAGCCATTCCAGGCACAAGAACCGGCCGAGATAGCCGTTCGCGCCGGTCAGCAGCACTGTCTGCGCGGGCACCGGCGCGTGCGGAATGCTGTCGGCGGCAGCCAGAGTGCGGGCATCGATGAACTTGTCGAGGGTCAGATCTGCGGCGCGGATCTCGGAACCGCCGCCGTGCACCGAGGTGAAGGTGGGACGCTTCGCGCCCGAGTTCCGTTCCGCCTCGATGTACTTCGCCAGATCGCGCAGGTCGTTCGCCGGGCTGACGACGACACCCACCGGCACCTCGACCCCGAAGATCTCGTGCAGCAAGTTCGAGAACGACAGCGCGGAAAGGGAATCGCCGCCCAAATCGGTGAAGTGCGCGTCGGGGCGCATGTCGGCGGAGGCGACGCCGAGCATCGCTTTCGCTGCCCGGCTGACGGTTTCGAGCACCGGCAGGTCGGCGGCTTCGCGGCGCAGCGCGAGCAGCTCATCGGCCTGGCCGGCCGCGAGATCGGTGTACATCTGCTCGAGCTGAGCGCCGTAGCGTTCCTTCAGCTTGGGGCGCAGCAGCTTCGCGATACCGGAGAGCAGTCCGTTGGCGATGGTGAACGGCTCGGTCTCGATCAGGAAATCGCGCGGGATCTCGTAGGGCTGCAGGTTCGC
This sequence comes from Nocardia brasiliensis, assembly GCF_042691675.1. Taxonomy (GTDB): domain Bacteria; phylum Actinomycetota; class Actinomycetes; order Mycobacteriales; family Mycobacteriaceae; genus Nocardia; species Nocardia brasiliensis_D. The sequence goes on along the minus strand of NZ_CP170507.1, from coordinate 4,350,986 downwards.
GTCCTTGGCGATGCGCTGAATCGATTCGGCCAGTGCCGATTTCAAGGTGGCGGTGTCGCGATCGCGCAGTGCGTCGTCGGTGGGGACGATCACCGCGAGCAGGTAGGAACGTTCGCTGCTGCCGTAGATGAAGATCTGCCGGATCAGCGGGCTGCTGGCGAACACGGCCTCGAGATGGGCGACGGTCACGAACTCGCCCTGCGACAGCTTGAGCACATTGTTGCGACGGTCGACATAGACCAGCCGATCGTGCTCGAGCTCGGCCACGATGTCGCCGGTCTTGTAGAAGCCGTCCTCGTCGAAGATCTCCGCGGTGACCTCGGGTCGCTTGTAGTAGCCCGGAATCATGGTGTCCGCCTTCAGCAACAGCTCACCACGCGGATACGGCCGGTCGGTGCGGAAATAACCCAGTTCGGGCACGTCGACGAGCTTGTAATCGAGCACCGGCGGCCGCTGGATCTGGTTGTCGAGCAGCACGCTTGCGCCTGCCTCGGTCGACCCGTACCCGTCGTGCAGTGGCAGATCGAGGACGGACTCCATGAACGTCTTCATCTCCGCGGCCAACGGCGCGCTGCCGACGACCGCCACCAGGAAGCGGCCACCGAGGTAGTTCTGCCGGAGGTCGGCTTTCACTTCCCGATCGAGCGTGTCCAGGTCGGCGCCCGCCACCGAGCGCCGGTCCAGCTCGCTCTGATAACGCTGGAAGACCATGTCGCACACGCGCGGGACGAAGAAGATCTCGGTGGGACGTACCAAGCCGATGTCTTCGAACAGTGTCGACATGTCGCTCTTGGCCGCGAAGTACGCGGTGCCACCGCGGGCGAGCACGCCGAACAGCGATATGCGACCGGCGATGTGGCTCATCGGCATGTAGTTGAGATTGATCCCGACCCGTTGCGAGTTCCCCTGCAACATCGAGTTCCCCTGCCACATGGTGGCGGCCAACCGACCGGTGTACATCGCGCCCTTCGGCGTTCCGGTGCTGCCGGAGGTGTAGATCAGCAGGGCCAGCGGGTCATCGTCGGCGTCGGGGACGAACAGTGGCGCGGCCGGTAGGTCGCGGCCCCGGGCACGCACGGCATCGAGCGTTTCGACGATCACCGGGCTGCCCGCGTCGGCGAGGCGGCGGCGGGCGGATTCGAAGGCCGCACGCTGGTCGTCGTCCTCGGGGTGGTAGTCGAAGACCACCAGTCGTTCCGGTGTGGTGCCCGCGAGCAGGCACTCGACCGCCGCATCGAGGTGCTCCGGTGTCGAGGCGAGCAGCCGCGGCGAAGTCTCGGTGAGGATCGCGATCAGCTGGGACACCGCCGCGCTGGCCTGTAGCGGCACGGTGACCGCGCCGAGGTGGATGTCGGCCAGGTCGAGGGTGGCATAGTCGGTGCTGGTGAAGCCGAGCAGGGCGACGAAATCACCTGCGCGCAAGGGGTTCTCGGGATCATGATGCCAGGCCGCGGCCACCTCGCCGACTCGCTGCCACAGTTCGCGATAGGTGATCGTCTCGAATCGGGGAAGTAACCGTAGCGAGGTGCGTCCTGTCGCGTCGTCGGTGCGCAGTTCGAACGCGCGCTGCCCGACGGCGGGGCGGTCGGCGTAACTCTCCATCACGGTGGCGACGATCTGCGCCAGCCGCATTCCGGGTTCGCGCAGCGCCGCGCTCACCGCGTCGAGCGGACGCGCGGCCTTGACCTGCTCATCTTCTGCAAACAACTGTGCAATGCGGCGCTGTAGCCGCTCATCCGGTGAATCCACCGCCATGGCAAGCCTCCCTTGTCATATGTAGGAAAAGCCCTGCAACCCCTAAAACACGTTAGCCTAAGTAAATATTTCCGGAAAGGTGATGCGCGGCGGCGACTCGAGTGGTCTTGGCCACATCGGACAGGTAAGGCGACCACTCCACCGCAACGGCCCAGGATCCGACCGCTTATCCAGGTGTTGCCGGTACCAGTTTCAACGGGCTCCTGTTACCGGTGTCATCGAGCTCGCAAGATCAGCATATGACCCAGATCTTGTCGCCGGAGTCGGCCGCCGCATCGCCGGTTGCCGCGCCCCCGGCAGCTCCACCGGCCGCGTACGGTGCGCGGCGCACCCTGGCCATCCTCGCGGTGATCCTCACCGGCCAGTTCATGGCGGTGCTCGACGCCTCCATCGTCAATGTCGCGATTCCGTCGATTCGCGATTCCCTGCACACCACCGGCGCGGCCTTGCAGCTGATCGTGGCCGGTTACGTGATCGCCTACGCGGTGCTGCTGGTGACCGGCGCACGGCTCGGCGACCGATTCAGTCAGCGGCGGATGTTCATCGCCGGACTGGCCCTGTTCACGGCCGCATCGCTGGCCTGCGGGCTGGCCTGGAACGAGGCCGCACTCATCGTGTTCCGGTTCGCCCAGGGCGTCGGAGCGGCGGCGATGGTGCCGCAGATCATGACGCTCATTCAGCGAAACTTCACCGGTCACGCGCGGGCCAAGGCGCTCAGCGTGTACTCGGCGATCATCTCCGGCGGCATGGTCGCCGGGCAGGTGCTCGGTGGGCTGATCGTCAGCGCCGATCTGTGGGGCAGCGGCTGGCGCGGGGTGTTCCTGGTCAATGTGCCGATCGGCGTGGTGCTGCTGGTGCTCGCGCCGCGAATTCTGCCCACGGCGACCCAGCGCTTCGATCGCAAGCTCGATCTGGCGGGGCTCACCATGCTGACGGCGGCGGTACTGGCACTGGTACTCCCCTTGGTGCTCGGCCGGGAGTTGGATTGGCCGGTCTGGTCGTGGATCTCGTTGGGCGCCTGCGTGATCGGCTTCGCGGCGTTCGTCGGGATCGAGCGGTCGGTCGCGGCGCGTGGTGGTGAACCGCTCTTTTCACACCGGGTGCTGGCCGCGCCGGGACTGCTGCTCGCCGCCGCGACGCTGTTCGTGATCATGGCGACCTTCGGCGGGTGGATGTTCGTGATGGCCATCCATCTGCAGAGCACTCTCGGCTACAGCGCATTGCATGCCGGGCTACTGTTCATTCCGATGGGCGTGACGTTCGCACTCGCGAGCCTGAACTGGGAACGCATCCCGAATCGCTTGCACACCAGCATGATTCCGCTCGGGCTGGTGCTGGCCGCGGCGAGCATGGTCGCCATCGGCGCGCTGCTGCGCAACGGTGCGGACGTCGGAGCGCTCGTGCTGGTGCTGCTGGCGATCTGCGGTATGGGCAATGGGCTGGCGTTCAGTCCGCTGATGACGCGGACGCTGGCCAAGGTGCCGATGAACCTGGCCGCGGACGCCAGCGGAATCCTGGTGACCAATGTGCAGCTCGGCATCGTGGTCGGCATCGCGTCCTTCGGCACGCTGTTCCTCGGGCTGGCGGGTAGCACGACGCTGTCCGCGGCGCACGCGCTCGGCGGCACCGCCATCGCGGAAGGAGTGACGGTGCTGCTCGCAGCGGGTCTTTCGGCCCGCGCCGCGCGGTAGTCCTCGGAGTCCCGGGCTCGCCTGAGCCCGGGATTCGGGTCGGCGCGGTCGTCTTCGAATCATCCCGACGCAAACCGTCGCGCCCAACCGCACCGAATTGCATGCTCGAGGAGGGCTGCGCCGCCGACAATGGCGTTGTCACTGCCCTTCGATCGGAGCACGGAAGAAGGTGTCGGATGGGCGTTTTCGCGCTCGGTATCGAACTCGACGGCGAAGGCTTCCACCCCGACGCATGGCGACGCGCCAGACATGCGCCGGACCGTCTGCTGACCGGCGACACCCTGCGCACCCGCGTCGCCGCGGCCGAGAACGCGGGCTGCACGCTCGCGACCTTCGCCGATTCCATCCTGCCGCCCGACGCCGTCGCGGGCCGCATCGACGCGGTGACCCGTGCCTCGTTCGTCGCGGCGACCACCAGCACCATCGGCCTGCTTCCGACGGTCGAAACCACTTACGCCGAACCGTTCCACACCTCCTCGCAGATCGCGACGCTGGACTATGCGTCACGCGGCCGGGCCGGTTGGATCGCCGAACGTATCGACGACGCGCGCGCGGCCGCCGCCTGGGGCCGCCCGCGGATCACCGGTGAGGACGAACTCGCCAGGGAATACCGCGATTCCATCGAGGTGGCGCGCCGCCTGTGGGACTCGTGGGAAGACGACGCGGTAATCCGCGACCACCCCCACGGGCGCTTCCTGGACCGGAACAAACTGCACTACATCGACTTTCGCGGGGCGACGTTCTCGGTGAAGGGCCCGGCGATCGTGCCACGCCCGCCGCAGGGGCAACCGGTGGTATTCGGCGCCGACGGTGACGTCGACGTCCGGCTCGTCGCGGCCGATTCGGTCGCCGCCGCGATCGAATCGGCGGAACAGGCGCGATCGGCGGGCACGCCGCTGGCCTTCGCCGAAATCGACGTCACCCTGGATACGCCCGCCGCGACCGCAGTCGAACGGTTCGGCGCCGCGCCCTCGAATTCTCCTGCCCGGCTGGCCTTTTCCGGATCGGCCGCCGCTCTCGTCGACCTGCTCACCCACCTCAGCGCCCACCTCGACGGCGTACGCCTGCACCCGGCGGTCATCGATGAAGACCTGCCGGTACTGACCCGCGAGGTGCTGCCCGCGCTGCTGCGTACCGGCGTCACGCACCGTCCGGTGCCCGGCTCGACGCTGCGCGCGAACCTCGGGCTGGCCCGTCCCGCCAATCGCTATGCCGCGGCGCACTGACCGACAGGAGCCAACGACATGACAGTCCATCCCCGTCCAGACGCTCAGCTCCATTTCGGTGTGTTCTTCCAAGGCGTCAACCACACCACCATCTGGTCCGATCCGGCCAGCGGCTCGCAGATCGACTTCGAGACCTTCCGGCGCGTCGCGCAGACCGCCGAGCGCGGCCTGTTCGACGCGTTCTTCCTCGGCGAGGGACTGCGGCTGCGCGAGCAGGACGGCAAGATCCTCGAATCGGACATCGCGGGCAGGCCGGATGCGATCGCCCAGTTGGCCGCGCTGGCCGGTGTCACCCAGCACATCGGCCTGGTCGCCACCCAGAACACCACCTACAACGAGCCCGCCGATCTGGCGCGCCGCTTGAGTGGCCTCGACCTGATCTCCGGCGGCCGCGCCGGATGGAACGCTGTCACCACCGACAACGCCTGGACGGGCGAAAACTTCCGCCGCGGTGGCTATCTGGCGCACGCGCGGCGCTACGAGCGAGCCGGGGAGTTCCTCGACATCGCCCGTGCGATCTGGGATTCGTGGCGCGACGGGGCCGTCGCCGCCTCCCAGCAGAGCCCGTCCTGGGCACGTGCGGGCGCCATCCGTCCGGTCGAAAGATCCAGCGACCACTTCCAGGTCACGATCACACCCACGCTGCCGCGCAGCCCCCAGGGCCATCCCGTCATCTTCCAAGCCGGTGACTCCCCCACCGGCCGCGACTTCGCCGCCACCCACGCCGAGGTCATCTTCTCCAGGCACGGAACACATTTCGACGAAGCACTCGCCTTCGCCGATGACATCCGGGCCCGGCTCCGCGCCGCGGGGCGTCCCGACGACGACATCAAGATCCTCCCCGGCACCCAGATCGTGTTGGCGGAGAAGGAATCCGAAGTCGAAGAGAAGGTCCGCTGGGTCAAGGACGGCCAGTACACCGGCCAGACCGCCCTGTCCCTGGCCGGGCAGGTCTGGGGCCGCGACCTCTCCCACCTGGACCCCGACGGCCCGCTCCCCGCCGACGATCCCGAACACCGGCCCATTTCCGAAACCCGCGGCGCGCCCCGTCACGGACAAGACCCGCACGCCATCGCCCGCGAATGGCGAGCCCGCGCCGAAGCCGAAAACCTCTCCCTCCGTGAAGTGGTCATCGCCACCACCGAACGTTCGGGCTTCGCGGGCACTCCCGCCCAGGTAGCGGACGAATTGGCCCGCTGGGTCCGCCACGGCGCCGTCGACGGCTTCAACGTCTCCCCCTACCTCGTCCCCACCGGGCTGGACGAGATAGTCGACTGGCTGATCCCCGAGCTCCAGGAACGAGGCGTCTACCGCACCGAGTACACCGGCACCACCCTCCGCCACCACCTCGCCCTCCGCGAACCCCTCACCCACCGCAGCTGAGCCGCCCTACGGGTCCGGCACGCCGGGGAGCCCGGCGAACAGCAGCTGGAAAACCTTGGGCCCGTTGACTACCACCGCGGTGGACGGCGCGTAGGGGGTCCGTTCGGCGGTGTCGGTGACGAGGTACGGGGCGTGGCTGCCGGGGATGCGATCGAGGATGCCGCCGCAGTGCGGGCCGCCCGTGGCGTTGACCTTCGGGAGGTCGTCGGGATAGGCGTACGGTTCCCCGCCGGTCATGAAACCGGCGAAAAAGACCGCGCCCGGTTGCACACCGCCGACGAAGGATTCGGCTGCGGGCAATGCCTGAGCGAGACCGCGGATCAGGCAGTTCAGCGCGGGCTCATACGCGTTCAGGAGGCCGGTGGTGGGACGGAGCAGGTCTAAAGCCGCGCTTACGGATGGCTCGTTTTCGGTGAGCACGGCCGTGGTGGTATCGGCGAGCCCGATGACGTTCACCAGCAGCGCGTCCACCTCAGGCTCCCGGTCTGCGATCGTCGTGCTCGTCGACGTGACATTCGCCGTGGTACGCAACAGATCTTCCAGGGTGTCCGCGTACAGCCCACTGACCTCGGCTGTAGCGATCGTGTCGCGGTGCAGGGCGGGCAGGCTCGGGTTGAGGTCCTTCAGGTAGGCGTCGGCGCGCGCCAGCAGGTCACCGAGCCGTTCGCCGCGGCCCTGTAGCGCGATACCGAGGGCGGTGAGAGTGGCATTGAGCCGTTCCGGTGCCACCTTCGCCAGGATTTGCGTGAGATGTTCGAACAGCGTGTTGAATTCGACCGTCACCGCTGCCGCGGACACCGTCGCGCCGTCACGCAGCGGTTCGGCTGACGGGTGCCGCGGGACAACCAAATTCACATATTTCGCGCCGAAGATGGTGGTGGAGCGGATATCGACACGCACGTTCGCCGGAACGAGCTCCAGTACTTCGGGATCGAGCTCCAGTCCCAGCAGCACCCGGTCGGCCACCCGCCGCACCGATGCCACCCGCCCTATCTCCACCCCACGCAGTTTCACCTTCGCGGCGGGATCGAGCACCAACCCACTGCGCGGCGCGTCCACGGTGACGGTGGCCGTCGCACCGTACCGGCCCGCGAACATCGAAAGGGCCGCAACGACTGTCGCGACCAGCGTGACCACCAGCGCCGCCCCGGCCAGCTTCAATCGCACCGCCGACCACAGCGACCAGCTTGCCCGGTCATCCGTGTCGTAGTACTGTCCAGACACGTGTCCATGATAGATCCGGACCGCGATCCTCGGGAGGATTCCGATGACTCTGGTTACGCCACAACGTGTTTCGGGAGGACAGCAGGAACACGGGCATCTCGATGAGTTTCGGAGTGATCCGATCGGATTGATGCGTCGGGTGCGGGCGGAGTGCGGGGACGTCGGATCGTTCGAGCTGGCCGGGCGCCAGGTGATCCTGCTGTCCGGCGCCGAGGCGAACGAGTTCTTCTTCCGGTCCGGCGACGAGGATCTGGATCAGGCGGCCGCGTATCCGTTCATGAAGCCGATCTTCGGCGAGGGTGTCGTGTTCGACGCACCGCCGGAGCGGCGCAAGGAGATGCTGCACAACCAAGCGTTGCGCGCCGAGCAGATGCGGGGCCATGCCGCCACGATCGGCCGTGAGGTGGATCGGATGCTGGCGCGCTGGGGCGACGCGGGCGAGATCGACCTGCTCGACTTCTTCGCCGAGCTGACCATCTACACCTCGTCGGCCTGCCTCATCGGCGTCAAGTTCCGCGACGAACTCGACGAGCGCTTCGCCAGGCTCTATCACGACCTGGAGCGTGGCACCGACGCCCTGGCCTACGTAGACCCCTACGCCCCCATCGAGAGCTTCCGCCGCCGGGACGCCGCCCGGGCGGAACTGGTCGAGCTGGTCCAGGGCATCATGGACACCCGCGCCTCGAATCCCCCCGCGGGCAAGGACGACCGGGACATGCTCGACGTCCTCGTTTCGATCGAAGACGAGCACGGAACATCGCGGTTCAGCGCCAGCGAGATCACCGGAATGTTCATCTCGATGATGTTCGCGGGGCACCACACCACCTCGGGCACCGCGGCGTGGACCGTCATCGAACTACTCCGCCACCCCGACCAGCTGCGGCAGGTGGTCGATGAACTCGACGAGTTGTACGCCGACGGTTCCGACATCAGTTTCGGCGCGCTCCGCCAGATCCCGAACCTCGAAGCCGTCATCAAGGAGACGCTGCGCCTGCATCCACCGTTGATCGTGTTGATGCGGGTCGCGCGCGGTGATTTCGAGGTGTGCGGGCATCGCATCGCGCCGGGCGATCTGGTGGCCGCCACACCCGCCATTTCCAACCGCATCGCGGACGACTTCCCGAATCCGGATCGGTTCGATCCGAGCCGCTACTTGGATCCGAGGCAGGAGGACATCGTCAATCGGTGGACCTGGATCCCGTTCGGGGCCGGTCGGCATCGCTGCGTCGGTGCGGCGTTCGCGCTGATGCAGTTGAAGGCGATCTTCTCGATTCTGCTCCGGGACTGGGAATTCGAGATGGCGCAGCCGTCGGAGAGCTACCGCAACGACCACAGCAAGATGGTTGTGCAGCTACTGCAACCATGCACGGTGCGCTATCGAAGGCGGCGGCGCTGAATATGATTCGAGGCCCGGTCGCGCCGATGACGCGACCGGGCCTCGCATTTTGCACTCAGAGCAACGATTCCACCGCGGCGACGAGCGCGGGGGCGTCCGGTGCGACGGTCGGCCGGAAGCGACCGGCGACCTTACCGTCCCGGTCGATCAGGAACTTCTCGAAGTTCCACTGAACATCGCCTGCCGTACCGTCGGCATCGGCCGTCTCGACCAGCGTCGCATACAGCGGGTGCTGGTTTTCACCGTTGACGTCGGTCTTCGCCAGCAGCGGGAAGTCGACGCCGTAGGTGGTCGAACAGAACTGCTGGATCTCCTCGGCCGAGCCGGGTTCCTGTCCCATGAACTGGTTACACGGCACCCCGACCACGCTGAGTCCGCGCGGACCATAGGACTTCTGCAACTCGACGAGCCCGGCGTATTGCGGCGTGAGCCCGCATTTCGACGCCACATTGACCAGCAGCACCACGTTGTCGCCGGCCAGTTCCGCCAGCGTCGCGGGTTCCCCGCTGAGTGTCTCTAGCGGTACGTCTCGAAGATTCATTCGTATCGGACCTGCCAATTCTTGATTCCGTTGATCCACCCCGACCGCAACCGTACCGGATCGGCCACCTCGGTGATCTTGGGCATGGCGTCGGCGATGGCGTTGAACATGAGGTCGATTTCCAGCCGGGCCAGGTTCGCGCCGACGCAGTAGTGCGCGCCGGTGCCGCCGAAACCGACATGCGGATTGGGGTCGCGCAGCACATCGAAGGTGAACGGATCGGTGAACGCGTCCTCGTCGAAGTTGGCCGATCCGTAGAACAACCCGAGCCGCTGGCCCTGCCGGATCAATTCACCGCCGAGTTCGGTGTCCGCGGTAGCCGTGCGCTGGAATGCGGACACCGGTGTGGCCCAGCGGACGATCTCGTCCGGCGCGGTACGCGGCCGCTGCGCCTTGTACGGCTCCCACTGCTCCGGATTGTCCACGAAGGCCTTCATGCCGTGCGTAATGGCATTGCGTGTCGTTTCATTGCCCGCCACCGAAAGCAGGATGACGAAGAAGCCGAATTCGTCGGAGCCCAGGGACTCACCGTCGACGTCGGCGTGCACGAGTTCGGACACGATATCCCCCGCCGGATGGCCACGCCGCTGTTCGGCCATGTTCCAGGCATAACCGAGGATTTCGGTCGAGGCGAGCGCGGGATCGCCGTAATCGGGGTCGTCGTAGCTGAGCATCTGATTCGACCAGTCGAACAGCTTTCGCCGATCGGCCTGCGGCACGCCGATCAGCTCGGCGATCGCCTGCAACGGCAGCTCGCAGGCGACCTGCTCGACAAAATTTCCGCCGCCCGCCTTTTTCGCCTCGTGCACAATGGCATGCGCTCGTTCAGTCAATGCCGCGCGCAGTCCCTCCACCGCGCGCGGCGTGAAGCCTTTCGTGATGATCCTGCGAAACTTGGAATGCTTCGGCGGATCCATATTCACCAGCAGCACGCTCGATGCCGCCTGCTGCTCGGGAGTGATGTCATCGGACAGCCGAATGATCGAGCCCTTGCGCTCGGACGAGAACAGCTCCGCATTGCGCGAAATCTCCTTCACGTCAGCGAGCTTGCTGACCACCCAGTAGCCGCCGTCGCGGAACCCACCCGAGTGATCGTCGGGCTGCGGGTTCCACCACACCGGAGCGGTCCGGCGCAGCATCGCGAATTCCTCGACGGGCCTTCGTGTCTCCCACAGCGCCGGATCGGTGAAGTCGAATCCGGCCGGCAACGACGGTGTCGCCACGGCTACCTCCTCGGGTGGATTGCGAACCGCGCCCACAGCCCAGGGCTTGGGCTCAGCGCAGCCTTGTTCTACGCATCAGTCGCAAGGACGTCAGCGTCATCTTCAATTGCTTCTCGTACGGCTGCCCAGCTCGCGCGGACAGCACCTGACGCTTGAGCACGCCCACGTTCACCGTGTCGGTGTACTTGAGTAGTCCTTGGTCGCCGTGCCGCGTCCCGACTCCAGACTGCTTCACCCCGCCCGACGGCGTCGCCTTAGCGGCGTAGGTGGCCACGAAGCCGTCGTTGATGTTGATATTGCCCGCTTGGAGCTGCGCGGCAATTCGGTTGGCGCGGGCCAGGTCTCGGCTCCACACGCTCGCGTTCAGGCCGTAGTCGGTGTCGTTGGCGAGCCGGATGGCCGCCTGCTCGTCGTCGAACGGATAGACGCTCACGACCGGGCCGAACGTCTCCATGGTCGCGTGCGTCATCTCCGGCGTGACGCCGGTGAGCACGGTCGCCTGGTAGAACGCGGGGCCGACGTCGGGCCGCGCCTTGCCGCCGGTCAGCACGGTGGCACCCTTGGCTCGGGCATCCTCGACGTGCGCGGCGACCCGTTCCATGTGCTGAACCGACACCAGCGACCCGAATTCCGGCGTGTAGTCGTACGCGGCGCCCATCTTGCTGTTCAATTCGTCAGCGGCGGCGACCAATCGGCGCACGAACTCGTCATAGCGGCTGCGGTGCACGTAGATCCGTTCGATGTGCATGCACGCCTGGCCCGAGTTGGCGAACACCGAGAACGCCGCGCCGGGGATCACCTCGTCGAGGTTCGCGTCGTCGAGCACGATCATCGGGTTCTTGCCACCGAGTTCCAGGCTGCATCCGATGAGGTTGCGCCCGGCCTGTTCGCCGACCACCCGGCCGGTGGCGGTCGAGCCGGTGAACATGACGAAGTCGACATTGTCGATCAACGTCGGACCGATGTCGGGACCCTCGCCGCAGACGACCTGGACCAGCCCGCGCGGCAGCCCGGCCCGGTGCAGCAGTTCGACGCCGTAGAGGACGCACAGCGCGGTCTTGTTGTCCGGCTTGAGGATTACGCCGTTGCCCGCCATCAGCGCGGGCATGGCGTCGGACAGCGCGATCGCGAACGGGAAGTTCCACGGCGCGATCACGGCGACCAGCCCTTTGGGCCGGTGTTCCTCGGTCGAGGTGGTCAGGATCGGCATCGGACCGCCGCGCCGCTTCGCGCGCAACACTCGGCGCGCGGTCTTCAGGTAGTGGCTGATGACCATCGGCACGTCGCACGATTCCTCGACGGCCATCCGGCGGGTCTTGCCGCAGCCGATCTGGATGAGATCGGCGATCGTCTCGACCTCGGTCAGGATCAGCTCGTGCGTCCGCTCGAAGACACGCAGCCGGGTGCGCAACGGTAGCGCGGCCCACTCCTGTTGTGCCGCACGGGCGGTCGAGGCAGCCGCGATCACGTTGTCCGGCGTGGACTGCGGGAGCTCACCGACAGCGGCGCCGGTGTAGACCTCGGTCATCGAGTACGGTGCGGCGTTACCGTCGGCGGCGACCAGGCCGGTCAACCGCTCGATCAGTGCCCCGGTGATCCGTGCGGGCAGCACTGCCGTCGGACTGTTCGTGGTCTCAGTACTCATTGGGACTTCTCCATGACGTGCGGAATCGCCGCAGGTATCGGGCTGGGCATAGTCTCCGAATTAGAACACGTTCTCGTTATCCGGCGCTGGCGTTCGCTCGGTCTCATGGTTCAGTCCGCTCGAAAGTCCGGCGCGTGCTGTGCCGCGTAGTCCTTGGCCCACCGGTAGTCGGGTTTGCCACTGGGTGCCCGGCCGATGACGTCGGCTACCCAGATCTTCTTGGGCACCTTGTAACCCGCGAGGTGCTTGCGCACGTAACTGTCCAGCGCGCCGAAATCGACCGGGCCCGTGGCCGACACCACGGCCGCGACCTGCCACCCCCACCGCTCGTGCGGGACGCCGATCACCACGGCGTCGTAGATCCCCTCGTGGGCCTTGACCACGCCCTCGACCTCTTCGACGAACACCTTCTCGCCGCCGGTATTGACCACCATGTTGCCGCGGCCGAGCAGGGTGACCGAGCCATCCTCCTCGATCCGCGCGCGATCGTCGGTGACCACGATGCGTGCCCCGTCGACCGTCTTGAACAGCTTGTCGGTCTTCACCGGGTCCTTGTAGTAGCCGATCGGGACCGACCCGCTCTTCGCCAACCACCCTTCCTCGCCGGGCCGGACCGGACGCCCGTCGTCGTCCACCACCACCGAGCCACGCCCCGTCTGCACCCGGGGCCCGCGACCGGGATTGTCGTCCTTCTGCGCGAAACCGATTCCGCCGAAACCGGTTTCCGACGAGCCGATGGAGTCGGTGACGACCAGCGACGGAAACAGTTCCAGCAGAGTGTTCTTCACCGGCTGCGACAGCAGCGCGGCACCGGAGCCGATGGCCACCAGTCCGGACGCGTCGACAGGGCGGGCGCGATAGGCGTCGATCAACGGCCGCGCCATGGCGTCGCCGGTGATCACCATGACCTGCGGACGATGCCGAACCACCGCCTGCCACACCCGCTCTGGGTCGAATCGCGGCTCGAAGAGCACGGCGTTGCCGGACCACAGCGCGGTGAACGTCGGCATCATGGCGGCCGCGTGGATCAGCGGCGGCAGCACGAACCAGGTGCTCTGCTCCCGTTGCGCGCCGACCCGCGACTGCTCGTATTCGTCGGCGACCGGGACGCCGGTGTAGAAGTCGATGCCGCCGCCGAGCACGCGCCACATGTCTTCCTGGCGCCACATCACGCCCTTCGGCAAACCCGTTGTGCCGCCGGTGTACATCATGAACAAGTCGTCGGCGCTGCGTTCCGGGAAGGCACGCTCCGGTGTGCCTCCGGCGAGGGCGTCCGCGTAGTGCACGGCGTCGACCGGCGGATCCGTGTCGGCGGTGTCGTCGGGCACCACGATCCGGTGCTGGATCGAACGGACCTGTCCCGCCGCCTCGTGCACCGCGCGGGCGTAGGAGGCGTGGTACACCAGCGCTTGCAGATCCGCGTTGTCGTAGACGTAGCGCAGTTCCTCGACACCGTAGCGGTAGTTGATATTGATGGGGACGGCTCGAATCTTGAAGCAGGCGAGCAGCGTTTCCACGGTTTCGATGCCGTTGTGCATCTGGAACCCGACATGTGTGCCCACTCGGATGCCCGCGGCGGTCAGGTGCGCGGCCAGCCGATTGGCTCGCGCGTCGACTTCGGCGAAGGTCAGGCGGCGGTCGCCGGCGAGCAATGCCACTCGATCGGGCATCGCGTCGACGGAATGTTCGAACAGGTCGGCGAAGTTACGTGCCACGGCTATTCACTCTCTCGATACTGGTCACACCACCGTGAGCGGCAAGAGGATGCCTCGGTCGGTGAAGGCGAAGGCGGCGCCGGTGCTGAATCGGGTCAGCGCGACCTCGGACGATTCGCGAAACGGTTGGTCGGCACAGGTGATTTCGACCGTTAGTTCATCGTCGCCGGAATCCACCGCCTGCGCGGTGAATCGGGGATTCACGCCGCGGACCATCGCGTCGACCGGCGCGAGGTGCTCGGCATCGATCAGCGCGGGCCATGCGCCATCTGATTGGGCACCGCTGTCGCGTGGAATTACAAGTCGGACACCGCCTTCGGTCCGCAAGACGCGGATGCCCGTATAGGCCACCGGATTCCATGCCGGGTGCAGGCGCAGCACGGTGGCAAGGGCAGCCGGGTCGTCACCGAGCTGCAATGCCTTGCGCAGGCGTTCCGCGGTGAGCCCGGCGATGCCCGCGAATTGCTTGCGGCCGATCTCGAACGCCGCGGCCGGGTCGAGGCGGGAGCGCAGCGCGACCAGAAAGCCGAGGGTCAGCAGGTGGTGCTGCAGGCACACTTCATCCGCCATGCGGACCAGCGCCGACTTCGAGAAGTCCGCGAAGCGAAGATCGCTCAGCAGCGGGCCCGCGTAGTCCGACTGTCCGTCGTCGTCGAGGTCGATCTCGGCCAACGCCAGTCGTGCGGCGGCGGAGTTCGCGACCAGGTCCGCGTTCGGCGGCACCGGCGGCGGAACGTGCGCGACGTCGATGGTGACCGTCCACGCGCACATCGGTTTCCGGTCGACCGGTCGGCGCGGCGGCCGATGGATCGGCCGGACCTGGGCGTGCGGGTTGGTGGCCAGCGCGGTGGCGTCGAAGGTCGGGTCCTCGATGTCGTGGCACATGGCGACCACGAAGTCGTCCCCCATCGGCTCCACGTCCAGCAGCGCGCCACAGTGGTCGAGCCAGAATTCCCCGTGGTCGCGGTCGTCGACACGGAATCGGAAATCCATGAACTGCGGCGGTGCGCCGATATCCAGCTGCAACCCTTTGAAGATGGTCGCCACGTCGTCACCGGTGAAACCGAACGCTCGCTGCATCCGCCGGGTGTAGACCGGGCTGGCCAGCTGCCACTCCTCGATAGCGACGGCGGTCATGCCCGCCCGGCCGAAGGCCGCGATGGTGTGCGCCATGCCGGACCTGTCGATCAGATGACCGCACAGCAGCAACTCGGGCAGCAGCGCGGCGAGCTGCACCCGCGACAGCTGCTCGAAATTGCTCACCGGCATCACGTTCACCACAACGGGACCGGCGCCGCACCGATGGGATACCACCCGGGCAGTGGGCCCGCGACCGAACGTTCGATCCGCTTCTGCATACCGGGCGGCAGCACCTGCTGGGTAATCATTTCCAGGAACAGGTGCGAGACGTTGCCGAAGTCGAAAAAGTCACGCTGCCACGACCATTGGTAGTCACCGCCGTAGCGGAACCAGCTGCCGCCGATGCCCTCGGGCGAATAGTGGCGCCCATCCGGCCGTTTCACCTCCGACACCTGTTTCCAGAAGCCGATCACGGTGCCGCTGCGGTCGTCGATGACGAATTCCTGGTACGGGTAGGTCCAGCCGTCGAGTCCCCGCATCTCCTGGCCGAGGGCCAGTTCCCGGATCTCATCGCGGCCGACGGCCATGAATTCCTGCGTCGGACCGTAGTTCCAGCCGTAGGTGGCGTCCTCGGTGTACATGTCCGCCAGGGGTTTCCAATCCCCTTTTTCCTCGCAGCGCTGGTTCTCCAGCACCCAGCGCCGAACCATCTCGTCCAGCTCGTCACGTGCGAAACTCGCCATCACCGTGAACCTTCCGTCGAAACGATGGACAACGCCTGCGTCGGGCAGTAGTGGACGGCGCGCTCGACGTCGGCACGGGCGGCCTCGTCCGGCGCGTCCATCAGGATTTCGACCTTGCCCCGCTTGGGCACTCGGAACGCGTCCGGCGCCTCGTCCTGACATACGGCGTGGCCCTGACACAGGTCCAGATCGGCGACAATTCTCACTGTCGGCTCCTGCCTTGTTCATTCGTGAGGTCCCGCAACGGCGCCTCCGGCTGGACCTCGACGAGCACGAGATGCGCACCGCGCGGGGTGGAGACGACGGCCGCGACCGCGGCGGCCAGATCGGGCGGGCGCAGCATGTTCGGATGCCGGGCAAAGCCCCAGTCCTGCCAGGACGCCAGCAGCGGGCCGATGATGTCCGGGGTGGAGTTCATGCCCATGCCGGTGAGCGTGGGGCCAGGGCGCACCAGCGACGCGCGAATCCCGGTGCCCTCCAGCTCCATTCGCATCTGGTTCGCCATGGCCTCCAAACCCGCTTTGGCGGCGCTGTAGGCGCCGGTGCGCGGCCGGGGCTCGGGCGCGCAGTCCGAGCTGATCAGTACCACGTCACCACGCCGCCGTTCGAGCATGCCGGGCAGCACCCGGTGTACCAGCCGGTGGGCACCGACCAGATGCACCTGGACTTGCTGGCGGAACCGCTCCGGGTCCATCTCGTGCACCGGCGAGAATTCGATGTCCCCGGCGCTGGAGACGAGCACTTCGATGGGGCCCAACGCCGCTTCGGCCGCGGCCACGAATTGCTCGATGGACGCGGCCTCGGTGACGTCCAGCCGATGCGCGAAGGCTTCGCCCCCATCGGCGCGAATCTTGTCCGCCAGCTCCACGCACTGGTCCACCCGACGTGCGCCGAGGGCGACCGGATGCCCGAGCTCGGCCAGCGTCGCGGCGGTGGCCGCGCCGATACCGGAGGACGCTCCGGCCACCAGAACGGGGCGGCGCGCCGGGTGCGGTTCGAAACGAGGCACTATCTCACCTCCGTGACGATCGGGAGTTTCGCGAATCCGCGCACGTTCGAGGAGTGCACCCGCACGATTCCCGCGTCGACGACGTCATACGACCGCACCCGAGCGGCGAACTCGCGCAAGGCGACTGCCGCTTCCAGTCGCGCCAGGTGCGCACCGAGACAGTAGTGCACGCCCGCACCGAAACTCGCGAGCCCGCCCTTGTCGGCCCGGTCGATGCGGAAGCTGTCACCGTCGTCGAACACCGCGGGATCACGGTTGGCGGAACCGATCAGCAGCAAAACCTTGGCGCCGGCGGGGATGGTGCCGCCGTAGTACTCGAGATCGGCGGTGGCCGTGCGCGCGATCACCTGACTCGAGGTGTCGTAGCGCAGGGTCTCCTCGACCCAATCCGGCACATGCGCGGGTTGCGTGGCGACCTTGGCGTACTCCCCCGGGTTCTTCGCGCCCCAGTACAGCGCGTTGCCGAGCAGCTTCGTGGTGGTCTCGTTGCCCGCCACCACCATGAGGAACAGGAAGCCGATGATCTCCTCGTCGGACAGTGTGTCACTGTCGATTTCGGCGTCCAGCAGCGCGGAGGTCAGGTCGTCGCTCGGCGTGCGCCTGCGTTCGGCCAGCATCTCGGTGTAGTAGGTGAGCAGCTTGATCGACGCATCGACCGCGGCGGGCGGAATGTCGAGCACTCCGTCTTCCCGGTGCACGACCAGGTCGGCGAGTCTGCGGATTTCGACGCGGTCGCTCGCGGGCACACCCATCAATTCGGAGATGACGTCCATCGGTAGCTTGCCCGCGACCTCGTCGATCCAGTCGAACGAGCCCTCGGCGACCGCGGGTTCCAGGTAGGACAGCGTCAATTCCTTGATCCGGCCCTGCATTTCGGCCACCCGCTTCGGCGTGAACCCCTTGTAGACCAGTCTGCGCATGCGCAGGTGCCGCGGATCGTCCATGGCCAGGAACGACATCACCCGGTGCGCGTGCGGGCCCCATGCCGCCGGGTCGAGGGAAACACCGTTGGCGCTGGAGAGCCGTGCGCTGTCCCGGAATCCGGCGGTCACGTCCGCGTGCCGGGACAACGCCCAGAAGTCCAGGCCCGCGTTGTAGTAAAGGGGCGCTTCGGTGCGCAGCCGGTGATAAGTCGGGTACGGGTCCTCGTGGAACCGGTAGTCGTAGGGATCGAACGTCAAAGGTTCCAATGCCGCTGTCACCACACCCACCACACATTCGATAACACGTTCTCCCGAGCTGGACCGGAGATAAATCCTGCGAGAGACACATAGCTGGACATGTGTCTGGACAGTACCACCGGGCCACACCTCCGACAACGGTTCCGGTGGTTTACCAACACCATTGCGCACAATCGCATCGACTCGCACGGAAACCACGGAGATTCCTCACCAACCGTGCGACTCGTGGATCAGAATGACTGGGTTAGAACCTGTTCTTGCAACAAAACGGGACCCGAGACTATATTCCGTACACGTGTCCAGACAGCATCGGAGCAATGCATGAGCAGCCTTCTCCCCGCCGACGGTGCGCGCCTGCTGATCGGCGGCAAGCTGGTCGAGGGCGCGGACGGGGTGTTCGCCACCGTGAATCCGGCGACCGAAGAGGTCCTCGGGCACGCGGCGAACGCGAGCGCCGCGGACTTGGACGCGGCAGTCACCGCGGCCCGCACCGCATTCGACGAGACCGACTGGTCCCGCGACCACGCCTTCCGCGCGCACTGCCTCGACCAGCTGCGCACCGCACTGCGATCCCACATCGAAGAGCTGCGCGCACTCACCATCGCCGAGGCGGGCGCGCCCGCCATGTTCACCCGTGGCCCACAGTTGGAGGGTCCGGTAGCCGATCTCGCCTACTCCGCCTCGCTGGCCGAAACCTACAGCTGGGAAACGGATCTCGGCACCGCGGAACCCATGGGTATCAAGACCCGCAGGGTATTGCGCCGCGAGCCCGTCGGGGTGGTCGGCGCGATCACCCCGTGGAACTTTCCGCACCAGATCACCTTCGCCAAACTCGGTCCCGCGCTCGCCGCCGGAAATACCGTGGTGCTCAAGCCCGCTCCGGACACACCGTGGTGCGCGGCGGCCGTCGGCGCGATCCTTGCCGAGGAGACCGACATCCCGGCGGGCGTAGTGAACATCGTGACCTCCGCCGACCACGGGATCGGCGCGCGGCTCACCGAGCATCTCGGCGTCGACTTGATCAGCTTCACGGGTTCGACCCAGACCGGGCGGGCCGTGATGCGCGGCGCCGCAACGACACTCAAGAAGGCGTTCCTCGAGCTCGGCGGCAAGTCGGCGTTCATCGTGCTCGACGACGCGAATATCGCGGCGGCCTGCGGGGTGGCCGCGTTCTCGGTGTGCGTGCACGCCGGGCAGGGCTGCGCCATCACCACCCGGCTGCTCGTCCCGCGGGCGGCCTACACCGAGGCGGTGCAGGCGGCCGCCGCGACGCTCGACGGCATCAGACCGGGCGATCCGGCCGACCCGCGGACGGTGTGCGGGCCGCTCATCTCCGCACGCCAGCGCGCCAGAGTGGAGCGCTACCTCGAGCTCGCCCGGGCCGAGGGCGGCCGCATCGTGACCGGTGGTAGCCGCCCGAAGAATCACGAGCGCGGCTTCTTCATCGAGCCGACCCTGATCGCGGACGTACCGAACTCCGCGACCGTTGCCCAGGAAGAGATCTTCGGCCCCGTGCTGGTGGTCATTCCGTACGACGGCGACGACGACGCCATCCGGCTCGCCAACGACTCCCCCTACGGACTGTCCGGCTCGGTGTGGGGCACCGACCCGGAGCGGATCCGCCGCGTCACCGACGGGGTGCGGACCGGGACGTTGAGCGTGAACGGCGGCGTCTGGTATTCCGCCGACGCGCCGTTCGGCGGGTACAAGCAGTCCGGCATCGGCCGGGAAATGGGCATCGCCGGGTTCGAGGAATACCTGGAAACCAAGCTGATCGCGACCGCTGGATAAGAGGAGCACACTGTCATGGCCCGTTTCGCGGGAAGATCCGTCATTGTCACCGGTGCCGCACAGGGCATCGGCGCCGCCTACGCCGCGGCGCTGGCCGCCGAGGGCGCGAAAGTCGTTGTCGCCGATAAGAATGCCGAAGGCGGACAGGCGGTAGTAGAGAAGATCACCGCGGACGGCGGCACCGCCGTGTTCGGTCAGGTCGACGTGTCCGATCCCGAATCCGCCGCGGCGCTGGCCGAATTGACCGTCGCCGAATTCGGCGGGATCGACCATCTCGTCAACAACGCCGCGATCTACGGCGAGATGAAGGTCAACCTGCTGCTCACCGTGCCATGGGATTACTACAAGAAGTTCATGAGCGTGAACATGGACGGCGCGCTGAACATGACCCGCGCCGTCTGGCCGCACATGCGCAAGACCGGCGGTTCGATCGTCAACCAATCGTCCACCGCCGCATGGATGTACGCCAGTTTCTACGGCTTGGCCAAGGTCGGCATCAATGGCCTGACCCAGCAGCTGGCGTTCGAGCTGGGCGGGTCGAACATCCGGATCAACGCCATCGCACCGGGCCCCATCGACACCGAGGCCACCAAAACGGTGACACCCGGGGTAATCGTGGAGGACATGGTGAATCGGCTACCGCTCAAGCGAATGGGCACACCGGCGGATCTGGTGGGCGCCTGCCTCTTCCTGCTCTCCGACGAGGCGGGCTGGGTCACCGGGCAGATCTTCAATGTCGATGGCGGGCAGGTCTTCCGCTGATGAGTGACGCCAGGATCGGCTTCATCGGCATCGGTGCCATGGGTGCGCCGATGGCCACCCGGCTACTCGACTGGCCCGGCGGGCTCACGGTGTGTGATGTGCGGGCCGACGCGGTGCTGCCGTACACCGAGGCCGGTGCCGGAGCCGCCGACTCCCCCGCCCGTTTGGCCGAGCAGGCCAACATCATCTCGGTGGCCGTGGTGAACGATGCGCAGGTGCGAGACGTCATCACCGGACCCGAGGGCCTATTGCGTAGTGCCGCACCGGAAACGGTCGTGGCCGTGCACTCGACGATCAGCGATCGCACCGCCGACGAACTGGCCGCCGAATGCGCCACGCACAGCGTCGAATTCGTCGACGCGCCGGTGAGCGGTGGCGCACCGGGCGCCACGCGGGGGACGCTCGCGGTCATGGTCGGCGGCAGCGACACGGCCTTCGAGCGGGTCCGTGCGCCGTTCGGCTGCTTCGCCGACCTGATCGTGCACGCGGGGCCGGTCGGCGCGGGCACGCGAATGAAGCTGGCACGCAATCTGCTGCACTTCGTCGCGTTCACCGCGGCCACCGAGGCGCAGCGGCTGGCCGAGGCGGCCGGGCTCGACCTGAAAGTGCTCGGCAAGGTGGTGCGGCATTCCGATGCCGTCACCGGCGGGCCCGGCGCCATCATGCTGCGCGATCGCACCGCACCGATCGAGGACGGCGACTTCTGGCTGCCGATCCTGCGGCACGTGCGCGATCTCGGCGAGAAGGACCTCGGTCTCGCCCTCGACCTCGGCAACCGGCTCGACGTCGCCCTCCCCCTCGCCGAACTCGCCCTCGAACATCTCGGGCCGGGGCTCGGCGTCGGCGCATCCGAAAGGCACAGTTCATGACCGACAACGGTTCCACCGATTCCGTCCGCCAGCGCGGACTGGCCAAGATGGCCGAGGTGTACGGCACCGAATTCCAGGACTACCCCGGCAGCCACTTCGCCGTCACCGCCGACCACCTGTTCGCCGACATCTGGTCGCGTCCGGCGTTGTCCATCCGGGACCGGCGGCTGCTGCTGCTCGGGGCACTCACCGCACAGGGGGCCATCGACACCGCGGGCATCCAGATCGGCGCGGCGCTGCGCAACGCGGAACTCACCGAGGAGCAGCTGCACGAGATCGCGGTATTCCTCTGCCATTACGTCGGTTGGCCGAATGGCACCAAACTGGACCTGTTGGTGGGCACCATTGTGGCGCAACAGAAGAAGGGCGCCCGCCAGAGTGAAGGACCGAAACATGACTGATGCCACCTCCCTTCGCCCGTTGCGCGCGAGCAGCATCACCGAGTGGGACCAGCAGGCCGATGTCGTCGTCGCGGGCTACGGCATCGCCGGGGTGTGCGCGGCGATCGAGGCAGCCAGCGCGGGTGCCGATGTGCTGATCCTGGAACGCACCGGCGGCTGGGGCGGCGCGGCCGCGATGGCGGGCGGCTTCATCTACCTCGGCGGCGGCACCCCGCTCCAGCAGGCACTCGGCTTCGAGGACTCCCCGGAGAATATGGAGACCTTCCTGCTCGCGGCGCTCGGTCCCGGCGTGGACAAAGCCAAGATCGCCGACTACTGCCGCGGCAGCGTCGAACACTACAACTGGCTGGTCTCCTGCGGAGTGCCGTTCCGCGAGGCGTTTTGGGGTGAGCCCGGATGGGAGCCCCCGCACGACGAGGGGCTGATGTACTCCGGCGGCGAGAACGCCGCCCCGTTCAACGCGATCGCGAAACCAGCTCCGCGCGGCCATGTTCCGCGGCTGGCCGACAAGAAGATCGGCCGCAAGAGCGGCGGCTACATGCTGATGAAGCCGCTGGCCGAGACCGCCGAATCGCTCGGTGTCCGCGTCGAATACGACCTGCGCATCGGTCGTCTGGTCGTGGACGACGACGATCGCGTCGTCGGGGTGATCGCCAAGCGTTACGGCAAGCCGGTGGCGATCCGCGCCGATCGCGGACTCGTCTTGGCCACCGGCAGTTTCGCCTACCACCAGCAGATGATCGAGGGTTACGCGCCGCGACTGATCGGCAGGCCCGCGGCCGCTATCGAGGAGCACGACGGCATCGGTATCCGGGTCGCGCAGGCGCTCGGCGCGGAGCTGGCGCACATGGACGCGACCGAGGTGGCGTTCTTCGGCGACCCGCAGCTGATGGCGCGCGGCATCCTGGTCAACGGGCGCGGCCAGCGGTTCATCGCCGAGGACACCTATCCCGGCCGGATCGGCCAGGCGACGCTCATCCAGCAGGACAACCAGGCGTATCTGGTCATCGACGAGACCGCCTACGAGGCCGGGCTGGCCACCGAGACCGCCACCCCCTTCTTCCGGCAGCCGCCGAACTGGGCCGCCGAAACGGTGGCCGAGCTGGAGGGCGAAATGGGGCTGCCGACGTTGGCGTTGCAGTCGACCGTCGACTGCTACAACCTGCACGCCGCCGACGGCAAGGACCCGTTGCTCGGCAAGAAGCCGGAATGGGTTCGCCCGCTGCAAGGTTCACTGGCCGCATTCGACATGCGTGGTTTCACCGCGGGTTTCACCCTCGGCGGGCTGCGCACCGACCTGGATTCCCGGGTGCTGCACGTATCCGGCGAGCCCATCTCCGGCCTCTACGCCGCGGGGCGCTGCACCTCCGGGCTGTGCGCGGGCGGCTACGTGAGCGGGGCCTCGCTGGGCGACGGCAGTTTCTACGGCCGCCGGGCCGGCTCGGCCGCGGCCAAGAACTGAACCGGCCATAGTAGTATCCAGACACATGTCCGAACCCGATTCCGTCATTCTCGAGGCGACCCGCCGCAGGCTGTCCGGGAAGCAGGCCGACACCGTCGACAAACTCACCCGGTCGGCGGTGGAAGTGCTTGCGCGCGAAGGATTCGCCGGAATGACGATCCGGATGGTCGCCGCGGCGGCGGGGGTCGGTACCGCGACCGCGTACACGTACTTCTCCTCGAAGGAACATCTGGTCGCCGAGATCTTCTGGCGGCGTTTGATTTCCGCGCCGTCGCCGGCGAGCGAGGACCCGGACCCGACCGTCCGGGTGATCGCCGAATTGCGCAACATCGCCATGCTGGTGGCCGATGAGCAGGAACTGTCCGGCGCCGTGACCAGCGCGCTGCTCGGCCGCGATCCCGATGTCGAGCATCTGCGCGGGCGCATCGGCACCGAGATCCGCAAGCGGATCATCCGCGCCCTCGGCCCGGACTCCGATCCCGATGTCGTCGAGTCATTGGAGTTGCTGTACGCGGGCGCGCTCGTGCGGGCGGGCATGGGTTACGCGTCGTATTCGGAGATCGCCGACCGGATCGAGAAGTCGGCGTTGCTCATCCTGAAATAGTCGCTCACAGCAGCGGAGCGAGCACCAAGACCACCGCGACGAGCACGTCGACCACCGCGCAGAACTCGGCGTACCAGCGCGGCACCATCCGATCCGCGCGGTGATGCGCGAAATCCCAGGCAGCGTGGGCTAGAAAGCCTCCGGCGAGCAAGTACCGGCCCACCGTCTCATCGATGAGCAGCACGACCACCGCGACAGCGATGAAGGCGACAAAGGATATCGCCTGGACCAGCAGCAGATTTCGGCCATGCAGGTGCCTGCGGTAGGCACCGAAGAGCGGATAGGCGACGGCGGCGGCGATCAAGATCACCGCACCGATCCAGGACGCGTCCGGCGTCGCGACGGGCAGGGCGAGCGCGACGACTACCCCGACGAGCGTGGGCCATCGGCGTTTCAGGACGGCGAGAGCGGCGTTGCCGGAGTGCGGGCGGGTGTCGGCCGCGGGCGATGTTTCGATGAGCATGGCGCTACCGTGCCCGCCGCGCGGTCACCGGACAACGAAGTCGAGGGGCGATGTCCGAAATCTTGGGATACCGGTCATTCGACGTACGCTTGACGGGTGCGGGTACGTGAAGTCGTCATCGTCGGTTATCACGACAGCGAGCTGGTCGAAATCTCCGGCGTATCCAGCTGCATGGACGTGGCGAACCGGCTCGGCGTCGATCCGCCCTACCGCGTGCGCCTGGCCACCCCGGGCGGCCACGACATCACCACCCAATCCGGTTTGGTCTTGCGCGGCGACCACTGCCTGGAACGCCTCACCGGGCCGCTCGACACGTTGATCGTCACCGGCGGATTCGGCAGCCGCGCCGCCGCCGACAATGCCCGCATCGTCGGCCACGTCCGGCGCCTCGCCGCGGAAAGCACCCGGATCGCCTCGGTCTGCACCGGTGCCGAAATACTCGCCGCCGCAGGACTACTCGACGGCAAACGGGTGACCACGCACTGGCTCTTCGCGGATCAGATCGCCGCCCGGTACCCGAAGGTCACCATGGATCCGGGACCGATCTACATCCGCGAACAGAACGTGACCACGGCGGCGGGCGTGACCAGCGCCTTCGACCTGGCGCTCGCCTTCATCGAGGACGATCACGGTGCCGAGACCGCGCGCGAAGTCGCCAGAGCGCAGGTGACCTACCTACATCGCCCGGGCAACCAAGCGCAGATGAGCATGTTCGTGGCCGCGCCACCGGCCGATCACGACCTGGTCCGTCGCGCCGTAACCTACATCAACAGCCACCTCGACCAGGACCTGTCCGCGGGCACCCTAGCGGCCGAAATCGGGGTCAGCGAACGCCATCTCACCCGGTTGTTCGTCGCCGAACTCGGCCGCAGCCCGGGCCGCTTCGTCCGCCGATCCCGGACCGAGGCCGCCGCCCAACTCCTGGCCGGGACCCGGCTACCAGTCGCCGCCATCGCCACCCGCTGCGGCTTCGGCTCCGCCGAAACCTTGCGCCAAGCCTTCGTCGACCGCTACGGCACCTCGCCCGCACGCTTCCGGGTCGCCTATGCCGGAACGAACGATCAGGATTCCGCGGGTACGGGAAGTTCCGTGATTCCGAACGCGACGAGCTGACGCACCGGGTCGTGGTAACTGACCCACTCGGCGATCTTGCCGTCGCGGAAGCGGAAGACATTCAGGTAGTCGTTGCGGTAGGGCCGCCCGGTCTCCTGTACGACCATGTCGCCCTTCGACTCGACCAGAAAGCTGTCCGGGTCGAGCATCGGCTCGATCTTGCCGACGACATTGATGTTCCGCTCGTATCGGTCCATCGCCGCAGTTGACCGGCGCATCGCGTCCATGCCTTCCACGTGGGACGGAAATCCGGGCAGCTGGTATGGGATGGACATCCGAACGTCATCGGTGAACAACGCGAACAATTTCTCGAATTCCTTCGCCGAGGTGAACTCGAAGAACTGCTCGATGATCGCGACTTTGCGCGCGCGGTCCTCGTCGGCCATTGCCATCACGTCCTCTCCACGATTCGAACCGAACGGTACGGAACCAGGCTAGCCGTGTAATACGACCGATCGATCGTTATGTGATATGCGTCACCATATTACTCTAGCGCCCGCCTGCGAGATCAATGAAGGTGCCGGTCACATACGAGGCGCGCTCGGACAGCAGCCAGGCAATAGCTTCGGCGACTTCCTCCGGGCGACCGCCGCGGCGCATCGGCAGGGTCGGGGCGAGCCGGTCGACGCGGCCGGGCTCACCGCCCTGAGCGTGCATATCGGTGTGGATGAAGCCTGGACGGACGGCGTTGACTCGGATGCCTTCCGCGGCGACTTCGACGGAGAGTCCGCGGGTGAAAGTGTCGAGGGCGCCCTTGCTCGCGGCGTAATCGACGTACTCACCGGGTGAGCCGAGTCGCGCGGCCGCCGACGACACATTGACGATCGCGCCACCCGTGCTACCGTGCGCGGTGGACATGCGCTGAATCGCGTGTTTCGCGCACAGCATCGGGGCGATGACGTTGACGGTCATCACGCGGTGCAGTCGCTCGGCGTCGAGTTCGTCTACCCGGCATTGGGTCTCGAGCGTCGCCGCGTTGTTGACCAGGCCGCGCAGGGGTCCGAGCTCGGTGTCGACGGTGCTGAACAGCGCCGCGATGTCCGCGGGACTGCTCATATCGGCGCGCACCGCGAGCGCGGTACCGCCCTCGGCGGCAATATCGGTGACCACCGCCTCGGCCGCCGCGGCGTCGGCGCGATAGGCAATGCAGACGCGGCGGCCCTCCCCCGCGAGCAGGCGGGCGGTGGCGGCGCCGATGCCGCGACTGCCGCCGGTGACGATCACTGTTCCCGCATCCACTGGTTCGATACCTCCGTAGTCGGTGACTTGTGTCCGGTTGGGCGAAATCGAACCCCGGCCAACCCGATCCTCGTATCTTTGCCGTAGGCAGCGCAGATCGGAGTGGGACAAGTGCAACCAGGTGGGCTTACCGCGGACTACGTGATCGTCGGCGCCGGATCCGCGGGCGCCGTACTGGCGAACCGGCTCAGTGCCGATCCGAACAACTCGGTGGTGCTGCTCGAGGCCGGGCCGCAGGACAAGAACAAATTCGCGCACATCCCCGCCGGATTCGCGAAACTGTTTCGCTCCGAGGTGGATTGGGACTACCTCACCGAGCCGCAGCCGGAGCTGAAGAACCGGCAGATCTATTGGCCGCGCGGCAAGATGTTCGGTGGCTCGTCATCGATGAACGCGATGATGTGGGTGCGTGGTTTCCGCGCCGACTACGAGGAATGGGCGCTGCTGGCCGGTGACGAGTGGGGCTTCGCGGCCGCCGTCGAGCAGTTCCGGCGGATCGAAAACGTCGAGGACGCACAGTATCCGGACGAAGGCGCCAACGGCCCCCTGCACATCTCGCGGCAACGCAGCCCCCGCTCGCTCACGGCGGCTTACCTGACGGCGGTGCGGGAGGCCGGTTTCGAGGTCGAGCCGCCGAATCGGCCGGAGCCGGAAGGCTTCAGCCAGACCATGGTCACCCAGCACGGCGGTAGGCGCTGGAGCACCGCGGACGGCTATCTGCGGCCCGCGATGCGCCGGCCGAACCTGACCGTCCGCAGCGAGGCATTGGCCACCCGGGTCCTGTTCGACGGAACCCGCGCGGTCGGCGTCGAATATCACCAGGGCGGTGGGCCGCACACGGTCACCGCGCGGCGCGAGGTAGTGCTCTGCGGCGGCGCGATCAACAGCCCCCAGTTGCTGATGCTTTCGGGCATCGGCGATCGAGACGAGTTGGCGCGCCAAGGTATTCGCGCCCTCCGGCACGCGCCCGAGGTGGGCGCGAACCTGCAGGACCATCTCGTCGCGGGCATCGGCTACGGCGTCGCCGCCGACTCGCTGTTCGGCGCCGAGAAGCCGCGCCAACTGCTCGACTACCTGCTCCGGCATCGCGGCATGCTCACCTCCAATGTGGGTGAGGCCTACGGGTTCGTGCGCAGCAGGCCCGATCTCGACCTGCCCGACCTAGAGCTGATCTTCGCCCCCGCGCCGTTCTACCACGAGGGCTTGGTCGACCCGACCGAGCACGGCGTGATCCTGGCGACCGTGCTGCTGCGACCGCACAGTCGCGGCCGCATCACGCTGGCCTCCGCGGACCCGGCGGCCAAGCCGGTGATCGACCCGCGCTACCTGTCCGACAGCGCGGGCATCGACCGCGCCGCGATCATGTCCGGCCTGCGCACCTGCGCCGAAATCGCCGCCACCCCGGCCATGAAGGCGGTACTCGGCCCGCTGATCTATCCGCCGCAAGCACCGGCGACCATGGAAGCGACCCTCGAACTCACCTTGAACGGCTACTCGCACACGCTGTACCACCCCGTCGGCACCTGCCGGATGGGCACCGATGTGGCCAGCGTCGTCACCCCGCGCCTGGAAGTGCGCGGCGTGCAGGGCCTTCGGGTGGCGGATGCGTCGGTCATGCCGCTGCTCATCCGCGGCCACACGCACGCACCGGCGGTCTTCATCGGTGAGCAGGCGGCACGGTTCATCCTGAACGGGTAGCAGGCGGCCCCTCCCGACAGTGCGCCGACTGCTCGGCGGTGATCACGACGCGACGAACAAGCCGAGCGACGCGGCGGCCAGCACCAGGTACGGCATCGGATAGGCAAGGTCGCCGTAGCCGCGGGCCCGGACAATGGTGATGATCGCGCCGATGAAGTAGAGGACCAGGCAGATCGCGGCGGCCAAGCCGAGCGCGGGAATGGCCAGCCCGACGAGCAGGCCCAGCGCCCCGGCCGCCTTGATCAGGGCCAACGGATACAGCGTCCAGTCGGGTAGGCCGTAGCGCCTCATGTTGTCGCGTACCCACTGGGCGCGGAAGACATCGACACCGGACGCGATCAGCATGGCGGCCGCGGCGGCGATGGTGACGATGACGTAGGCGGTGGACATAGGTAATACCCTCCTGGTTCATGCGGCGACGGGCCTGCGATCGTGGTGTGGCGCCGGGTGACGCCGCACCTCGCCCGGCCGGGCGCGGTCGGATCTGTCGAACGTGTGACGGATGACGGAACGGAAAGGTGACCGATGCGGGCCGAGGACATGCTGGCGCGGCGATTCGAGACGTATCGCGGCCACTTGCGGGCGGTCGCGTATCGCATGCTCGGTTCGGTCAGCGAGGCCGACGACGCCGTACAGGAGGCGTGGCTGCGACTGGCCCGCCACGACACCGATGACGTGGAAAATCTGGTCGGCTGGCTGACCACAGTGGTCTCGCGGATCTGCCTCGACATGTTGCGCGCACGGACCGCGCGCCGCGAGGACCCCCTCGATCTGCTGGCCGAACTCGGCGACGCCGCCTACGACAGCGACCCGGAACACGAAGCGGTGTTGATCGATTCGGTCGGCCGCGCGCTGCTGGTGGTGCTGGACACGCTCGGCCCCGACGAACGGGTGGCGTTCGTGCTGCACGATCTGTTCGCGGTGCCGTTCGATCAGATCGCGCCGATCGTCGGGCGGACGACGGCGACCACGAAGAAGCTCGCCAGCCGGGCACGGCAGCGCACACAGGGTGAATCGACCGCGACGGCAACCGAACTCGCCGAACAACGGCACGTGGTCGAGGCGTTCCTGACCGCTGCCCGCGGCGGTGACCTCGACGCCCTGCTCGCCGTGCTCGCCCCCGATGCGGTCCGCGTCGCCGA
Organism: Nocardia brasiliensis; assembly: GCF_042691675.1. Classification (GTDB taxonomy): domain Bacteria; phylum Actinomycetota; class Actinomycetes; order Mycobacteriales; family Mycobacteriaceae; genus Nocardia; species Nocardia brasiliensis_D. The sequence goes on along the minus strand of NZ_CP170507.1, from coordinate 4,321,630 downwards.
CCCGGCCGTGCTGCCCGCGGGGATGGCGGCGGTGGTCCGCGGCGCGCGGGCGGTGGCCGAGGAAACCGTACTGCTGCAACGTCGTTCGCGGGTGGCCACGCTCGCCGTGGTGAACGGTGCGGTCGGCATCCTGGTCGCGCCGCGCGGCAAACTGTTGCTCGCTCTTACCGTGACAGTGCGCGCCGGCCGGATCGCGGGCTACGAGGTGATCGCCGATCCCGCTCGCCTGCGCGCGCTCGACATCGCGGTGCTGGCGTAATCATCTTGGGCCACAACGCAAAACGTGCCCACACACCGGAGAGGTGTGCGGGCACGGCCGGCACCGGCCTTACGGCAGGATGCGCGGAACCGAGTTCGGCGCGATGATGCCGACGAGGGCACCGACCACCGCACCGAGCACGGTGCCCCAGATGGCGCCGTTCACGGCACCCGGGATGCACAGCACGTAAATCGTGGCAATGCAGCCGATGATCGCCGAGCCGGTGGCTCCGGCGAGCGCGCCGCCGACAATGCCGTTGGCCAGCGGGTCCTCGTTCTTGATCTCGTCGTTCTTGATCGACTCCAGCGGCAGACCGGCCTCCTGCGAAACCGGCACGACCTGCGCGACCGGCTCAGCGACCGGCGCTGCCGCGCTGTTTTCCACCGCTGTGACGGCGACCGGCTGACTACCGGGCACACCCGGGTCAGCCTGAGCAACGCCGACCGACGCCACCGCGACCGCAACCGGCAACGCGGCCGCGATCAACAGACGACGAAACTTCACGGTGGTATGGCGAAACGCCACGAACCCCCTCCTTTTCGAACTCCCCGACCCAATGTTGGATACAACGGTCAATTCATAACAGTCCGACCAGGTTTCAACAAATCAAGCGACCAATCGGCTGCCCCGGCTCGCCGCTGTGACCGGTCACAAACGCCAACCGACCGGTATCCGATGCTGCACAGAACATCCCGAATCGTTCCCTTACCAGCAGGAAACGATTAGTGTGAATGCGCCGCACAGCTAGATCCCGGGGGCGGAAGGAGTCGTCAATGTCGATCGACAACTCGGCACGGCAAAGCCTGACTCTCGCAGGCAAACCGATGTCGTCTCCGCTCAAGGACGTCCGCACGCTATCCCGTCAGATGGTCGGGCACTTCGTCGAAAACATCATCCCCTGTGGCACATTGCCCGCCGACGCGATCTCCGGCGACGTCACCACCATCACCCGGGTGTGCCTCGAGTTCGCGGTGAGCATGCTCGACGGCCAGGACATTCCGGAGAAGCTGCAGCGCCTCCAGGACGCCGCCGCGAGCTGGGCGCGCGAGGGCGTGCCGATCGACACGATTCACCACTCCATCCACGAGGGCTTCAAGATGGGGCTGGATCTCGTGATCTCCGACGCCTCCATCAAGGATTACGACAGCCTGGTCGACGGCGCCAAGATGGTGCTGGAAATGCTGGACATGATCAGCTCGGCGATCTCCGTCGCCTACGTCCGGGAACTGCGGGCGGTGGTCAGTGAACACCACACGGCCGTGCACACGCTGACCTCCGCGCTACTCGGCGGGCACAGCACCTCCACCATGGCGCGTGAGTGCGGCATTGCCATCGCGGCGTCGTATGCCGTTCTCGCCGTGGCGATCCCACCGCATCGGGAGGAACACAACCCGATGCTCGACAGCCAGGTCGTCGCGCGTCGCAAGCTGAGACGGGTGCAGGCCGAACTCGCGACGCGATGCGGTGACAGCGCCCTGTCACTGCTCAGCGTCGACGGCGGCACGGTACTGATCCCGTCGACCAAGTTCGACAACGCGGGCCTCGAAACCCTCGTCACCCAGCTCTCCCGTGCGGCGCAGGTCGGCATCACCGCCACCATGGTCGAGGCCACCCCCGAACAGATCCCCAATGCCGCCGACCAAGCCCACGAACTGCTCGATATGGTGCAGCGCCTGGAGGCGGTGGCCGGTCTGTACCGCTTCGACGAACTCGCACTCGAATATCAACTCACCCGGCCCGGCCCCGGCCGCGAATACCTCGGTCAGCTGCTCGACCCCCTCGACGAGCACCCGGAACTGCTGGAAACCCTGCAACGCCACATCGGCAACAACCTCAACCGCCAGCGCACCGCCCGAGTCCTGCACGTGCACACCAACACCGTCGACTACCGCCTCAAGCGCATCGGCCAACTCACCGGCTTCGACCCATCCCAGCCCTCCGGCCTCTGGTACCTGCGCTCGGCCCTCGTCGCGCGCAGCTATCGCACGACCTGACGTCCGGCAGCATCCTGCGGTCGTGGCGCCGAAACGGGCAGCGGCGCCAGACCGGGAAGGACGCCGAGGGGCACCGCGTCGGCGGGGCCGAAGATATCCGCGAACCCGGCGGGCACCCGCGCGCCCACTGTCCCGATGCCGAACTGCCAGGGCGGCGCCAGCACACCGTTCGGTCCGCTCACCCGCACTGCGATCTGCGTGGTGACGAAGTCGATGTCGCACTGTGGGAAACATTGCACGGAGATCGCGGACCCCGCCGGGCCGTTCAATGCCATCCACGTGATGTCACTCTTGCCGGGGAACCGGCCCAGGTAGGGCGACTCCGCCCGTAACTCGGCCGAGCGGAAAACCGGTGCCGCCGCGCTGAGGGCAGCGAAACAACGCAGAATGTCGCCGGGGCCGTAGATCAATATACTGAGCCCGGCTCGGTCGAGCCCGCGGAAAGCCCGCTGTTTGGGGTTGCCTTCGTCGCGCGGGTCCGCCAGTGTGACCCGTTCGGACCCCGCGCTCGGCCGCCGCCACTCTGTGAAGATGCTCATCACTCAAATGCCCCTGATTCGCTCTGCAAGATCTGAAACGTGTTGTCCAGCAATCTCTTCAGTTGTCCGGTGTGGTTATCCGACGCGCGCCCGGAGTCCGGTGGCGGCACCTACTGAGTTTCGTGGCGGCGGCGACCGATGTCTGTCCACCGAACACTCGACATCCCGGTACCGGACCCGGCGTCGCCTGCGTGATCCTGGTCGACGCGCCGCTGAAGCGGCCTCGACCGGCGATCGCCGACTGTAAAAACGGGTAATTTGAGGAAATATCACGCAATACCTCAACCGGCTCGATAACGACGACCTCGAGCGCATTTCACGCACAAATGCGCAATTACCTGCACGAATCCGCGCACACATAATACGGCTACCACCACCGTCCAGGAACTGACGCTGATCCCCACTGCCACAAGCACATTCGGCAGCCCGGTCGCCGAACCGACCGGTCGAAATCAGCTTACGATGTAAGAATAAAATCTCGTCCTGCCCGCCCACCACTATTCGATTCCGATGACACACGGTGCTACCCCGAATATCAGAACAGGTTCTCTTGGCACGTCGGTTATCGAGTGCTTTAATTCCATTCATGGTGATCCGCCGGCTGCTCACAATGGCGGGAGTCGCCGTCACCGATCTGCCCGGTGACTATGCGACGCCAGGAACGGTGCGCCGAATCGGTATCGTCGAGGACCACCAAGCGGTCGCGGTCGGTCTGGCCGCGATCCTGTCCGATCAGCCCGACCTGACCGTCGTCGCGATCGCGCCGACCGTCCCCGCGCTGCTGGACCGGACAACGGAATTGGATCTGGCCGTCCTCGACCTGCGGCTGCCCGACGGTTCCAGCCCACGCGCGAATGTCGAACTGCTGCACAGCCTCGGCATTCCGTGTCTGGTCTACACCACCGGCGATTGGCGCGACCTCATCCGCTCCGCGGCCCGCGCTGGCGTACTCGGGGTCGCGCTGAAAAGCGACCCGGCCGAACGCACCACCGCGATGATCCGCGCGGCCGCCTCCGGCCGACAGGTCGCGACCATGGCATGGGCCTCGGCCATCGATAGCGATCCGGCGCTGACCAACATCGATCTGCCGCCCCGGCAACGAGACGTGTTGGAGCACTACGCGAATGGCGAGACCGCCGCCTCCGTCGCACACAAGCTCGGCCTCTCCGAACACACGGTCAACGATTATCTGAGCCGGATCCGCCGTCGGTACGCCGAGGCGGGCCGTCCGGTCCGGTCGCGGGTGGACCTCTACCGCGAGGCGAAGCGGGACGGTTTCCTCGGCGGCGATCCCCAACCCCGATGACCGAAACGGCCGCGCCACCGCGCAGCGCCGAATCCCGCCTGGTCCGTGGCGCTTGCCTTTTCGTCGGGTCCGGTGGCCTGTTCTATGCGGCCCTCACCGTGCCGATCGCCCTCGCTCAGTCGGCGCTGGCGGACCCTTGGTGGACACCGGTCGCGCTCGTCCTGGTCTACGGGCCCACCGTGTTCATCATCGGCGCGGCATTGCGCTGGCGCTTCGACCTGGTGCGCTACGCGGTCCTCGCGTTCGCGCTCGGCTACCTCCTCGCGGCGACCAGTTGGCTCGTGGCGCGTACCGGCGCCACGGTGACTCCCGAGGAATCCTTGTGGACCACGTGGATTCCAGGACTGCCCGCGCTTTCCCTGTGTATCTTCTGGCGCCGCATGCCATTCGGCTACCTCGCCGTCACCGCGGCGCTCAGCCAGCTCAACGCGGCCTACGCCAGAGGCCCGGACGCCCACAATCCACTGCTGCCGGAATTGCTGTTCGCCGTGGCCTATTCGGCGCTGCCCTGCGCGGCTTGCGTCGTGCTGGTCCGGGTCGGGCGGACGCTGGATCAAACCGCCTCCGCGGTGCGCGCGAAGGCCACCACTGCCGCCGCCGCGGAAGCGCGCCGATTCGAGCGGCGGCGCTTCGACGCACTCGCTCACGACTGGGTCATCGCGACTTTGCTCGAGGCGTCGCGTGCGCCCAACTCGCCCGTGCTGACCCACCACGCGGACAGCACGCTGCGCGATCTCGAACGACTGCGCTCCGGGCTGCCCGTGCAGGACAACCTCGATCTCGACCAGGTGGTCTCCAGCATCCGCGCGGCGGCGGCCGAGGTCGACGACACGGTGCGGCTGCGGGCCGCGGGTGCCGCGGGTGTCGCGCTGGCGGTGCCGAGTGATGTCGCGGCGGCGCTGGCCGCGGCCGTGGGCGAGGCGCTGCGTAATTGGCAGCGGCACGCCGGTTCCCGGGGACGCGAGGCGGACTGCGAGGTGCTGGTGACCGCCGATGCCGCGTCCGTGCGCGTCGATGTCGTGGACGACGGTGTCGGTTTCGATCCCGCCACCGTCCCGCCGGACCGGATCGGGTTGCGCGCCAGCATCACCGACCGCCTCGCCGAACTTCCGGGCGGCTGGTCCGATATCGATACCGCGCCGGGCCGTGGCTGCCGGATCAGCACCGGGTGGGTGGCGCAATGACCACGACCTCGACCGTCCGGGACGATGTGCGTGACATTCTCGGCATGCGGACGCCGACCGCGTGGCTGCTGACCGGGCTTTTCGCCGTCGCGATCTGCTCCATGGCCTTGACCGCCGACGACGGGATCCGCGACATCCGGTTCACCGCCCTGGCCGCGGTTGTCATCCTCGGTGCCGGCCTGAGCATGCTGCTCGCGCCCGGCGATCCGCTGCCCGCCCGTTTCGCAGTGCCCACCGCGGCGGCCGCCCCGTTCGCGACCGCGCTGGCCATCTGGCAGTTGCCGGTCCCGATGGCCAACTCCACCCAGATCTGGTTTCTCGGGGCCTGCTCCGCGTATCTGAACTTTCTGTGCGTGCGCGGGGCCGCGCTGTGGGCGTGGGCGGGCTTGCTCGCGCAGATCGCGGTCTGCGCGTGGTGGACCGCGGGCACCGGTCAGGGACTGCTCACCGGGGTGGGATTCTCGTTCATCAACCTCACTCCGCTGCTGATGGCGACGTTCTTCGCCCGGGTGGTCCGCCCGATGGCTCATTCGATTCTCGCGCTGCGGCAACAAGATACCGAACGAGCCGCCGCCGAGGCCGCGGCGCAGGCCGCCCAGCAGGAGCGCGACGAGCGCGTCGCCCGGCTCGACAGCGCCGCGCGCCCGCTGCTGGAGATCATCGCCTCGGGCCGGGCGCTCACCACGCACGAACAGGCCGAGTGCCGACTCGTCGAGGCGGAACTTCGCGACGATATTCTCGGCGGCGTCATGATCGACGCCTCGGTCGGCGCGGCGGCGCGCAGTGCGCGACAACGCGGTGTGACGGTGGTGCTCGATGACAGCGGCGGCCTCGACGACGTCGACACCGACCTTCGGCAACTCGTGCGCACCGTCTTACGGGACGCGCTCGACTATGCCGACGGCGGCACGGTCACCGCCCGCATCCTGCCTCCGGGCCGCACCACGCTCGCGGCGATCCTGTTGCGCGACAACGGAGAACTGCGGATCGAGGTCGAGTCGACCGGCGCGGTGCGATCCGACCTGGATCGCCGGCAACCAGTTCGCGAAGCTAAGCAAGACCCAAGACCTACGGGCTGAGAGTTGGGGAATTCCCATGGGCGACAACGGCTCATATATTCATTAGGCACGTCGGTTATTGGTCCGCAACCTTCGGGGAGGTGTGGTACCGGAACCGGATGGCACTGTATGAAGCGGGAAACTTTGATGACCTCCATCGTTCCGGACCCCCGATCACGACCGAACCGGATGGGATTGTGGCAAGACCCGCACTTGTCCGCGCGCGAGCGCGAAGTGCTCGTCGCCTGGGTCAAGTGTGATTCGAAAACCCAAGTCGGAAAACAGCTCTACCTGTCGATCGGTACGGTCAACACCCACATCACCCGTATTCGCGGCAAGTACGCGGCGGCGGGGCGGGCGGCCAACACCAAGGCAGCGCTGGTGGCTCGGGCTCTGCAAGACGGGCTGATCGTGCTGGACGAGTTGTAGCGCCGATCCTGCCCGCTCGGTTGTGCCGCGGCCGGGTGCCGACCGCTCGGCCGGTGCCCACTGTCTCTTTGTCGGACATTCGACCGACAGACAACGTTGCGTAATCGTGACATCGTCAGAATTCGCGGACGAACTACCGGCCATTGCATTCGGCCAAGACGCACCGTCGTGCGGATCGGTTGCGCCCGCGATCTTCTCGGACATTGTTTGACTCTGAACTCGGTCGCCGGTGCGACAGGATCGCGACCGGATGCGGAAAGTGGGGGCACCGATCGTGAACCGGCGACATTTATATGAGGTGACTGTTCCGGCCTCGGCTCTCGGCGAGCTCATCCTCGCGGTGCACGAGGCGGCAGGACAATCGGGCAGGCCGGCCACGCGCCGGTGGCGATACGGCAACGTCGTCGGCATCAGCACGCCACAGGTGCACGATCTCGCACTCGCCACCGTGCACCTGAAGCACGTGATCGAACGCCGGGCGATCGCGGCGATCACCGTCGCGGTGCACAGCCAGATCGCGGTCGACGTGATCTTCACGCTGGACAACACCGTGGCGTCAGCTCAATTCCGCTGCGCGACAATCGGTCCCGAGCCCGCTCGGGGCCCGGAGATGGCGCTGGCCGAGTCCCTCGCGACCAAGACCTCGGCGGCGCTCGACGCGCACGACATCGCCACCGAAATGTCGTGCGGTAACGCGAGCGCCACCGACTGAACAGCAGGGTTACAACCGCCCACCGCCGCCGATCAACCACGGGTTGAACGTGCAGTCGAGGTTGGGGTGACCGGCGGGGTCCATGGCGCGCAGGGCGATGGAGAGGGCGCGGGGTGAGTACATCATGGTCTGGTGGTCGGAGAGGTCTTGCTCGCAGCCGTCCTGCAGGGTGATGTTTCGCACCGAGGCGCCGCGGCCCGCGTGTAGGAAGCTCAGGTGGTACGGGGTCATGACTTCGTCGTAGCGGGTGCCGACAATCGTGTAGTCGACGCCGGGGACAGTGTCGCCGTTCGCGTTGAGCCGGTTGACGAAGTTCGAGCCGACGGTCTGTTCGGCGACGGCATGGCCGACGACGATCGAGCTGGCGCCGATGGCGTCGACACCGATGGTGTCGACGACCCGGCCGAGGGCGGCGATGCCGTCGATGGTCGAGCCGTGATGCGTTGCGCCGTAGGTGATCAGGTTTTGCACCTTGTCCGCGCCGCCCTCGAACTTGGTGTACCAGTTCGCCATCGCGCCGCCCTGCGAATAGCCGATGATGTCGACGGCGGGCGCGCCGGTGGCGGCGAGCACCCGGTCCACGAAGGTGGCCAGTTGCTTCGCGGAGTCCTCGATATTGCCGGTGCCCATCACACCGGGCAGCAGCGGCGGGAGACCACCGCCCTGCGCGGGGTCGGCTCGGCCGTAGTTGAAGGCGAAGGTGCAGAAACCGGCGTCTTTGATCGGCTGGCCCATGAAAGCGAAGCTGTTGTAGGCGTTCATCCAGGTGCCGTGCAGCAGCACCACCGGACGGGGATGCTCGGCGGTCGGCTTGCAGGTCCAGTCGTTCGCGCCGGGTGGCGCGGCGTCGGGGTTGACCAGGCCGTAACCGAAGGCGGCCAGCCAGGAAGCCATCGGCGGGCCGGAACCGACTGTGTCACTGGCGAACCCGCCGGACAGACCGGAACTGAAGCCGTAATCGGTGACGGCGGTGGCCTTTCCGCTCACGGCGATGCGGTCCGCGATCGTTTGCTCGATCGACTGGTCCGCCGGTGCGGCGCTCGCACCGGTGCTCGCGACGCCCATGACGAGCGCGGTGACACCGGCCAACACGGCCGCGATCGATAGCCGACTGGAGGTCCTTCGTTTCATTGACACGCCTTCCTGCGTCGAGCGCAGCATTCGAGATCCACGGAAACGGCACAGTCCGGCGCGGGAAGGTTCGAAAGCGAAGCTTTCATCCGAACAAACCCGTGCCGGACAGTGAGGACTACAGGCAAGCAGCAGGGGGTGGAGCCGACATGGACAGTTGGCCAATGGCGGGTGAACCTGGTCCAGGCCAGGTAAACCTCCTACAGATTCAGCGGCAATGCACAGTGCCCACCGGCGGCGTGTGCGGCAGCCGCTCGGTGGGCACTTCGCCACGGGCCGGAGAGTGGGCACCGAACAGAGAGCGGTTGAGGGGAACCTGTTCGGTGCGCACGGGTCACGTGGCGGGGGTGCATCCGTCGGACAGACTCGGAGAGTGCGGGTTTCACCTGTCCGACGAGGTGCACGTTCTTTACAGCTGTCCGCCACCGCCGATCAGCCACGGGTTGAAGGTGCACTCGAGGTTCGGGTGACCGACCGGGTCCATGGCGCGCAGGGCGATGGACAGGGCACGCGGCGAGTACATGATCGTCAAATGGTCGGATACGTCTTGTTCGCAATCGTCCTGCAGGGTGATGTTCTGCACCGACACGCCAGGGCCGGGCCGCAGGAAGGTCAGGTCGTACGGGTTGGTGATCTCGTCGTAGCGGGTGCCGACGATGGTGTAGTCGACGCCGGGGATGGTGTCGCCGTTGGCGTTGAGCATGTTGACGAAATCGGAACCGACGGTCTGCTGGATGCCGGCGTGGCCGACGAAGATCTCGATGAAACCGAGGATGTCGATGCCGAAGTTGTTGATCGCCCGGCCGAGCGCGCCGATGCCGACCAACGAGGTGCCGTGATGGGTGGCGCCATAGGTGATCAGGTTCTGCACCTTGTCCGCGCCGCCCTCGAACTTGGTGTACCAGTTCGCCATCGAGCCGCCCTGCGAGTGCGCCACGATGTCCACCTCGGCGGCGCCGGTGGCCGCGAGCACCCGGTCGACGAAGGTCGCCAGCTGCTTGGCGGAGTCCTGGATGTAGCCGGTGCCCATCACGCCGGGCAGCACCGAGCCGAGGCCGCCGCCCTGCACCAGGTTGGACCGACCGTAGTTGAAGGTGAAGGTACAGAAACCGGCATCCTTGATCGGCTGACCCATGTACGCGAAGCCGTTGTAGGCGTTCATCCAGGTGCCGTGCAGCATCACCACCGGGCGCGGGCGCTCGGCGGTCGGCTTGCAGTTCCAGTCGTTCGCACCGGGCGGTGCGACATCGGGGTTGAGCAGGCCGTGACCGAAGGCGGCCAGCCAGGAGGTCATCGGCGGGCCGTAACCGACTGTGTCACTGGCATATCCGCCGGACAACCCGGAGCTGCTGCCGGAACCGCCGTAGCAGTTCCCGGAGCCGTTGCCTGATCCGGCGCCACTGCCGGAGTTGCAGGCGGAGCCGGACGCGCTGCCGGAATCGGCGACCGGCGCCGCCTTCCGGCCCGCTGCGATGTAGTCGGCGAGGGCCTGCTCAGTCGCATCCGCCGGGGGCGCGGCGCTCGCGCCGGCCCCGGCGATGCCCATGACCAGCACCGAGACGCCCATCATCACCGCCGCCGCGATCGACGACCGGCCAGAGGTACTTCGTTTCATTGCATGCCTTCCTGCTTCGAGCACAGAGTCCGAGTCGCAGTGCCGAGGTATGCCGGTCGACGGCACCGAAACTGCGCCAAACGCTAAAGCCGGGCGCACCGTCGACCGATCGATCGACGCGGTGTCTGGACACCTCACCAAAGCCGCTGTCGCGGTTAGGGAACCGGCACAGTCCGCCGCCGAGAATTACGCCGGTAAGGAATAGTCACAGTGCGCCGGACCGCCTGTTCCGGCAACGCACAACCGCACGTGATTTTCACTGAACAGCAGCCGTGCCGAACGGTGAGGTCTACAGATAAACAGCCGAATTGTGGAGCGAATACAACGGAGTGACGAACATGGGTGAATCTTTTCCAGCCGTCGGTGGTGAGCCGATGGCTAACCCCGGAGATCCCTATGTTCGTCACCGTCCTTTCGAACCTTCGCAGCCCCGCGTACCGAGCAAGGAGCACCGTTCGCACGCTGTTCGGCACGGTCGCCGTCGCGGTCGCCCTCGCCCACCTGCCCGCCGCCTTCGCCGACAGCACCGGCTCGGCCGATGGCCGACTCCCGGACGCGCTGCGCACCCTCGTCCCGCCGGAACCGGAGCCCCTTCCCGCACTGCGCGGTCCGGCGACCGCGATCGTGGTGCTCGGCTACGGCCTACTGCCCGACGGAACTATGCGACCGGAGCTGATCGACCGCCTGCACGCCGGATTTGTGCAGGCCCTGCTGGCGCCGGCGTCACCGATCATCGTTACCGGCGGAAATCCGCACAACGGCGTCACCGAGGCACGGGCGATGGCGGACTGGCTCCTCCGACACGGCATTCCGGCCGAGCGGATCCACCTCGAACCGGACGCGGACTCGACCGTGCAGAACGCCGAACACTCCGCGCGGATCATGCGCGAAATCGGCGCGCGGGACGCCGTGGTGGTCACCTCGGCCGACCATATCGACCGGGCCGTCGGCACGTTCACCGACGCCGGTGTGGACGTGGTCGGCACGGTGACGCCGGACCAAGTGCCGCGGCTCACTTGGCAATTCGGGCCGGGTCACTAAAGGCCGACGCGGACTTTTCGGTCACCAGCAATACGGGAGCAACCATGCGCGACATCGCCGTGAATCCATCCGATCAGGTCCAGGCACTGGTCGACCATCGGTATCGTTCGACGACGCCCTATGAAGTCGGCCCGGAAAAGATTCGCGAATTCGCCCGGGCCGTTCAGGACTTCCATCCGGCGCACTGGAGCGAGGATGCGGCCGCCGAGCTCGGTTTTCCGGGCCTACTCGCACCGGCCACCTTCTCTTCGATAATCCTGAGCCGGGTGCAGCGGGAAATACTGGACACGCTGATCACCGGTTACCAGCCCACCCGCATACTGCACGCGGATCAGGTGCTCGACATCGGCAGGCCATTGGTCGCGGGCGACCGACTGACCTGTGACATCTATTTCGAATCGTTCCGACATTTCGCCGACTACGACGTGTTGGCGATCAAGAGCGTGCTCATCGATCAGCACGGCGAAACGGTGCAGACCGGTTCGACCGCGCTGCTCGCCCGGACCGATCCCCGGCTCGCCGAAACGGTCCGCGGCACCGCCGTGAACGGCTACTCCCGCACCCGGTCCGGCCCACCGCACGGCAACCTCGTCCCGTCGGCGGCCGACCGGGTCGCGCCGCCGTGTGCGAGCCGGATACCGCGCAGCACAGTCGATTTCGACGCACTCGCGGTCGGCACCGAACTGCCCCGGCGAACCGTGCGGCTGTCTCGCGGCGATCTGGTGAACTACGCGGGCGTGGTCGGGGACGGCGATCCGGCCCTGTTCATCGAGCAGGCCGCGATGGCGAGCCGTTTGCCGTCGGTTGTCGCTCCGGGCATGCTGAAACTCGGTCTGGCCGCGGCGTTTCTGAGTCCCTGGCTGGGTGATCCGGCTGCCGTCACCAGGTTTCGCGCGCAGTTCGCGCACTACACCCACGCTCTGCGGATCCCGCGGCTGACCACCAGTGCGATCGAATTCCACGGCCGGGTGACCTCGCTCGATCGGCGTCGCCGTCGCGCGACCGTCGCGATCGACGCGCGGTCGGACGGACGCAAGCTCTTCGGTTACGCTGCCGCGGAAGTCCGCTTCCCGCTTGCCGATTGACTATCGGTTACACCGCCGCGCCGGTCCGATTCGACGCACCCGCTTCCGCGGCGCCGAGCAATCCGGTGAGCCGGGCCAGCCTGCGGTGTGACTCCAGCCGCGCGGCCCGATCGTAAGTGCTTGTGTGCACCAGGATTTCGTCGGCACCCGTGCTGTTCACCAGGTGCTCCAACTGGTCGGCGACCTCGTCCTCGGTGCCGTGCACGTGGCCGAGCAGCGATTCCTCGAAGATCCGGCGCTCCCGGTCGGTCATGGTCAGCGCCTCGATCTCGGACGGCGGGATCAGCGTCGGAAATTCGCCGCGGGTGCGCGAGTACGCGTTCGACCACGCCTCCGGCAACAGCAGCCGGCGCGCCTGCTCGGTGGTGTCGGCGATGACGACCGATCCGGACACCATGACATATGGTTCAGCGCCCCAGGCCGTGACCTGGAACCCGGCGCGGTAGCGCTCGATCGCTTCGACCATCCGGTCCGCTCCGCCCACCGCGGCGATCACCAACGGCAGCCCGAAGCGCGCGGCCCGCTCGGCACCCGATCCGGTCGCCAGCAGGAACGCCGGAATCCGCAATCCCTCGGCGGGCCAGCCGTGGACGCCGTTTCGGCCGTGGTCGAAGTAGTCGAGCAACTCGGTCAGCTGGGCATCGAAGTCCTCGGCGTCGCGTTTGTCGTGACCGAGCGCGCGGCGGACCCCGTCGGTGAAACCGACGGAGCGGCCGAGACCCATGTCGATCCGGCCCGGGTACAGCGATTCCAGTACGCCGAATTGTTCGGCCACGATCAGCGGTTGATGATTGGGCAGCATCACTCCACCGGTGCCGATCCGGATGCGTTCGGTCGCGGCGGCAGCGGCCGCCGCCAGCACCGTCGGCGCCGACCCGGCCACACCGGGCACGCTGTGGTGTTCGGATACCCAGAAGCGGTGGTAACCCCATTCCTCGGCAAGGCGAGCGAACTCGACGGTGTCGCGCAACGCCGCGGGATGGCTCTGACCGCGCCGGACGCGGGACCGGTCCAGGATGGAGAACCGGACGGAGGGAAGTGCCGAGGTCATATCAATGTCAACGCGCCGACCGGCCGGTGATTCCGCGCTGCGTCTTCGGTCACTCCGTGACGACGTCCTCGCTCACTTCGCTGACGGCAGCTCCAGCGCCTGTGCCAGCACCTGCCAGGCCCGCGGCAACCCCGCCTCGAAGTCCGGCCAGGTGTGCATGCCCTCGGGCCCGTATTCGACGGTGGCCGCAATGTTCAGCTCGGCCAGCCGACCGGCGAACCGCTCGGTGCACGACCGAGCACCGGCCTCCAATGCCGCACCGCCGCCCGCCAGCCGCAGCGCGTCGACGATCGTCGGCGACTGTGCGATGGCCACTAGATCGGCGCCGGTCGGCACGCCGGTGGCCGCCGAGAGGTAGATCGCGGTGCCGCGCAGCGCGGCCGCGCCGAGCAGGCTGTCGTGTGCCGCCCATTCCGGTGAAGTCGGTGGGCCCCAGAGGTTTTCGACATTGCCACCGCGCGACGCGACGGTGATCGTGGTGACGGCGCGACCCAGCGGGTCCGCGGTGGAATAGCAGCCGCTCATGCCCGCCACGGCGTGATAGCGCCCAGGATGGCGCTGGGCCAGCATCATCGACGCCTGCGCACCCATCGAGACCCCGGCGATCGCGCGGCGGCCGGAGGACTTCAGCAGCGACTCCACGATCGGCGGCAGCTCGTCGGTGAGGAAGGTTTCCCACAGGTTGAGCCCGAGTGCGGTGTCGTGGCGCACCCAGTCGCTGTACATGCTGCCGGTGCCGCCGCTGGGCAGTACCACGTCCACCGGTTTGTCCGCGAAGAACTCCGCGGCACCGCCCTTCGTGAGCCAGCCCGAGGTGGCTTCGCCGTCGACGCCGTCGAGCAGATACAGCGTCGGTCGCGGCGCCGAACCGGTGCCGCGCAACACATCGACCTCGATGACCCGGCGCATGGCCGCCGACGAAATCCGCAGGTGGTCGCGCTGCGCGCCGACGCTCTCGATCGAGAGGAGGCCGGTCCGGGTCATCGACGGGTCGACGGCGGGCGGTGGGCCGCTGGGTACGCCGGGCGTATCCGCCACGGCGGGAACAGCGACCGTCGCGGCGATGAGTGCCATCGCCGCCGCGCTGATCGGCCGCCGGATGCTCATCTCGCTACGGCGGCTCGTTCTGCCTGCCTGGCCGCCACCCGGTCTCGCTGCTCTTCGAATCTCGTTGCCTTCACGGCCAACTCGTCGAGGTAGGCGCCCAGCTCGTCGCGCGCCCGCTCGCCGTCGCCGGATAGGTCCGTGCGCTCGAATACATTCCACGCCCGCAGCACCGGCCGCACCACCACGTCCAGGTGCTGACGGAGGTCGTAGATGCCGTGTTTGGCGAGCACCACCGCGTTGCGGCGAAAGTTCGGCTGGGTGAGGCCCGGCATCTGGAAGCGCGTGACGATGTCGGTGATGGCCCGCAGCGATGCGTTCGGCAGCAGATCGAGGGCCGCTGCGCTGATGTTGCGGTAGAAGATCATGTGCAGGTTTTCGTCGGCGGCGATCCGTTGCAGCATACGCTCGGCGATGGGTTCGTCGCATGCGGTTCCGGTGTTCCGGTGACTGATTCTGGTGGCCAGTTCCTGCAAGGTGACATAGGCGACCGAACGCAGGAATTGCTGCCCTTTCTCGGGTTTCGCGATGCCCGTGGTCATATGCGCCATCCGGGCCTGTTCCAGCAGCACCGGGTCGACCGCGCGGGTGACCACCAAATAGTCGCGCATGACGATGGCATGCCGGTTTTCCTCGGCGGTCCAGCGGCCGACCCAGGTGCCCCAGGCGCCGTCGAGGGAGAACGTCTCCGAGATCTCGCGGTGATAGGACGGCAGATTGTCCTCGGTGAGCAGGTTGGTGACCATAGCGGTCCGGGCCACCTCGGACAGCTTGGATTGGCCCGGCTCCCAATCGATTCCGCCGAGTGCGGCGAAGTTGCGGCCGTCGTCCCACGGCACATAATCGTGCGGGTTCCACGCCTTCGCTTTGCGCAGATGGTCATTGAGCAAACGTTCGGCGACGGGTTCCAGTTCGCGCAGAATATCGCGATCGGTCAACGCGGTGGTCACACGTACTCCTTGTGCTCGGCGGTGGCGCGGCGAATTCGACAGTAGGGAGGAAACGTCAAGCCGAGCGGCCTATTTCATGATCGTTGGCCGAGGTGACCATGGGAATCCGGACCTGCTGGGCCGGATCACAACCGACCGCCTCGTCCGGGTCGGCCACGCGATACAGTCCCGGCGACCTGCCCGCGGCGCGGATACGGTCCAGCAAATCGTGTGTGCGAGCGGCGAGTTCGGGGATGCGTGCGGTGCCGCCGGTGGCGACCACGGCGGTCAGCGGCACTTCGGCGGCCTCACTCAAGATGGCGAGCACGTCGGCGGTCATCGCCGGGGCGCCGATGCGGGCGGGCCGGATGTCGGACGGCACCAGCACGGTGCCGCCCGCCGCGGACAGCAGCGACAACGCGCGGGAGCCGAGCGGGTCGGCCAGCGCGGCCTGCACCCGGCGCAGTTTGCGCCGGGCCGCCACGACGCCCGCGCCCGGTCTTCGTTCCTCGGGGTGGGCCGGAATGCTCAGCGCCACCACCTGATATGCCGGTGCGATCGCGATTCCGGTCTGCGCGGCCAACTCCCCGACCGCATGGCCGCCGAGCAGCGCGGACATCAAGGTCTGCGCGGCGGTTTGGTGCTCCCTGGCCACCGCGCGATGTTCGTCCACATAGGCGGTCGACGCGGTGACCGTGACCATTTCCAGCACCCGCAGGATCAACTGTGCCCCGGCGACCGCCTCGCCGTCACTGTGTTCGGCGACAAATTCCAGGCCAGAACGGATTTCGTCGTGATAGGCGCCGAGCACGGTTTCCAGCGCAACCCCCTCCCGCGCCCAACGCGTTGCGGTGCCCGCGATTTCGGGTGGCCCGGTTATCCGCTGCGGCGGTCGCGGCGCGAGCAACTCGACCGCCGCCGCCACACAATCCCGGGTGGTCGTCGCGACATCGCCGATCGGAGCGCCGCCCGCGTGCTGTGCCAAGTAGTCGAGAAGTTTCGACGCCAGACTCTCGGTACTCGAACTGACCTGCATAGCCGTCATGACTCAAGAAGACTAGCGACGATTCGTGATGAAAACGGGATACGCTGCACCGAATCAGGGAAGTCATCAGCGGGCGCCCCATTCGTTGGGCGAATTCACAAGCACCCGAGTGATTTTCGTTACGCGCAGCCGCCAAACGATCATGATTTCGGTATCGACCGTGCATTCGGCGCACACAAATTATGCCCCCGGCGCAGTTCCCCGACCCCAAATAGTTTGTGACGCAGCGCCGACCGCGCATTCCGGCGCTGCGTCGGCGTCACCATAACGCCGCGCGTCGGCGGCCGGATAGGCATCGACGTGATCCTCGGGACCAGTCATCGGCGCGAGGCACGCCGACTGGTAAGTTGCACAAACCCCGCGCCCCTTCGCAGGCTGCGTGGGGCGTCGCATAGACCGAGAGCGTGCCGGGCAAACCTGTGAGCTGTCCCATCCCATGTGACGAACACCTGTGCAGCGGCTCACACCACGGATACCATCGGGCGCTGCGCCCCCGTACGGCGACACTGCAGAGTTCGAAGGGCAACACCACGATATGACCGGTACGCGAGAGAAGCTGGACGAACTGCGGGGCATCCTGGAGCTCGCCGAGGAACCCGCCGGCGAGACCGGCATCGCGAAACGCAAGGCCAAGGGCATACCGAGTGCGCGAGAGCGCGTGCGCGCAATGCTCGACCCGGGCAGCTTCGTGGAGATCGGCGCGCTGATGCGCCAGTCGGCCCAACCGGGCGCCATGTACGGCGACGGGGTGGTTACCGGTCGCGGCTACATCGACGGCAGGCCCGTCGTGGTGATCGCGCACGACCAGACCGTCCACGGCGGCTCGGTCGGCGAGATGTTCGGCCGCAAGGTCGCCGCCGCCATGGAGTTCGCGTACGAGAACGCCTGCCCGGTGGTGGCGATCAACGACTCCGGCGGCGCGCGTATCCAGGACGCGGTGACCTCGCTGGCCTGGTACGCGCTGATGTGCCGGCGCCAAGGTGACATGTCGGGATACGTGCCGCAGGTGGCGATCATGCTCGGCAAGTGCGCGGCCGGTTCGGTGTACGCGCCGGTCAATATGGACGTGCTGGTGGCGACCGAGAAGTCGTACATGTTCGTCACCGGTCCCGAGGTCACCAAAGCGGTGACCGGCGCGGACGTGAGCGCGGAGGAGCTCGGCGGCGCCGCTGCCCTGGCCCGCAACGGCACCGTCCACCATGTCGCCCCCGATGAGCAGGCCGCTTTCGACTGGGTGCGAAATTACCTGAGCTACTTGCCGACCAGCTGCCTGGAACAGCCGCCGGTGGTGAATCCGGGGCTGGAGCCCGAGCTGACCAGCCATGACCTCGAACTGAACTCGATCATCCCGGATTCGGACAAGGTCGGCTACGACATGCACGAGATCCTGATCCGGATCTTCGACGACGGCGCCTTCCACGAGATGGCCGCCGGTACCGCGCAGAATCTGATCACCGGTTTCGCCAGGGTCGACGGTCGCAGCGTCGGCGTGGTCGCCAACCAGCCGCAGGTGCTCGGTGGCGCGCTCGACGCGCAGTGCTCGGACAAAGCGACACATTTCATCCGGCTCTGCGACGCCTACGGGCTTCCCGTCATCTTCGTCGTCGACACCCCGGGTGTGCTGCCCGGCATCGAGGAGGAACGCAATGGCGTCATCAAGCGCGGCGGTCGTTTCTTCCGCGCGGTGATCGAGGCGACCGTGCCGATCGTGACGGTCGTGACGCGCAAGGCCTACGGCGGCGGTTACGCGGTGATGGGCTGCAAGCAGCTCGGCGCCGATGTCAGCCTGGCCTGGCCGACCGCGCGGATCGCGGTGATGGGCGCGGAGAGCATGGTCGGCATCATCGGGCGTAAGCAGCTCGAGGCCACCCCCGTCGATCAGCGTGCCGCGGTACGGGATCAGATGATCGACTTCTACAACGCCACCATGGCGACGCCGTGGATCGCCGCCGAGCGCGGATATGTGGACGCGGTGATCGAGCCGGCACAGACCCGGCTGGAGATCCGTAAGGCGCTGCGCTTGCTGCGCGACAAAGACACCATGAAGTCGAATCCGCGCAAGCACAGCCTCATGCCGGTGTGATCGACGCGCACCGAGCACGATCAGCTGTGGCTGCCCCAGCGCAGATCCACTGTGGCCCACTCCATTTCCCACAGCCGCAGGCGGCGACGGTCGAGGGCGCGACGAAGCGTGAAGTAGCAACCCACCAGGGCGAGCACGACGCCGAACAGGGCGCCGGAGGTGAGCAGCACCGCCTTGCTGAGCGCCTGGTCCGGTGACGGCGGTTCGACGATCCGTCCGGCGCCGTTCAGCCAAATGGTCACTGTCGAACCGGGTTCCACGACGGTGGTCGAATGATAGTCGTCGGTGTGGATGACGCCGTCGGCGTCTTTCCACTCCACCTTGGCGGGCATGATCGGGGCGTACAGCGGTGCCTTACCGGTTGCGGTCACCGTCGCCTCGACCTTCTGCAGTTTCGCGGTTTCCGCTTGCACCGCAGCGGTTTCGGTGTGATAGACCCGGGCGCCCACCGACATCACCAGCACCGGCACGGCGATCAGGAAGACCAGCGTCAGCGCCGCGGCGACCAGGGTCTGCACTCGATCTTCCCTGCGGCGCATGGGATTACGATCCAGCCCGACGCGGCGGCAGGTCCTGCGGTAGATATTCACCGACTCTGTGGTCATGACGGTGACTCCTCGGTCCGGAATTCGGTGGTCAGTTCGACGAGGGTGCCGAAGTAGCCCTCGATGAGGTCGGGCAGGGCGTCCGGATCATCACCCGAGGCCCAGGCCTGCAGGGCCGCGATGAGCAAGCCCGCGCCCACCGCCACCGCGGTGGCCGGGCGCAGATCGCGTGCCGGGTCGACGCCGAGCCGGGCGGCAATGATCCGCACCGATTCTCGCTGACCTTCGAGCCGGATGCGCTGATATCCGGCGAACAGCTCGGGTTCGTCCTCGAATCGCTGGAACAGCGCCCACCGCCGGGCCAGTAGAGCGGCTCGTTCGCCGCCGTATTCGGCGGTGAACCAATCGTGGATGGCGTTGTGATAGGCCAGCAGTGGCGGTTCCGCCGCCGGTCGGCGGCGCAGGGCGGCGTTGAACAGGTGGACGTCTTGGTCGACCTCGCCGAGGATGGCGTCCGCGATGGACGTGAAATGCCGACTGAAGGTGCGCCGGGTGACTCCGGCCCGCACCGCGATGTCCTCGACGGCGACCGCGCCCAAACCCCGCTCGGTGAGCAGATCGAAGGCGGCGCGCGACAGCGCTTGCCGGCTGCGCCTGGTCCGCAGCCGGCGGCCATCGAGATCGACACCGTCGTCGCTCATACCGTCAGTTTACCACCTTATTGTCCCATTGGGACAATACTTCAGGCCCTTCGCTCGCCGGTTTCGGGGCCGGGTGGCAAGGCCGGTCGGCCCCCGCTGCGCGCAGCGCGGCACGCGGAGCGTCGAGCCGAATCAGCCTGGGGCACAAGCCCGTCAGGGCTTGGTGCCGGCGGGCTGATCGAGGATCCGCGGCTGACGGCGGCGCAGCGCCTCCAGCAGGCCGATGGTGTATTCGGGCGGTGCGGCGTGTACCGAAAGTTGGTTGGCGACAGCGCGATACGCGTCCAGGTCGGCTTGCTTGTCCAGGTAGAGGGCGCTGGTGAGCTGCTGCAGGTAGACGATGTCGGGCAGGTCGGCCTCGGCGAAGCGGAGCATGGTGAAGGCGCCGTCGGCGAGGGCGGGTCCGCCGACGTGGTCGGCCAGCACCTGGACGGTGATGTGCCGCTTGGCCACGACCCGCAGCAGGTGCTCGATCTGGGCGTTCCACACCGCGGTACCGCCGATCGGGCGACTCAGCGCCGCCTCCTCGACGACCACCCACAGTTGCGGCGGGTTCGGCCGGTCGAGGATGCTCTGGCGGCGCATCCGCAGGGCGACGCGACGCTCGATGACGGGCTGCGGCTCGCCGGAGTGGGCCAATGACAGCAGCGCCCTGGCGTAGTCGGCGGTCTGCAGCAGCTCGGGCACCGCCCTCGGCTCGTAGGCACGGACCAGCGTGGCCGCCTGTTCCAGGCCGAGATAGGTGTCGTACCACTTGGGCAACCAGTCGCTGTCGCGGTGCCACCAGCCCGATTCGTTGGCCTGACGCGCCAGCTCCAGGTATTCCTCACGCTCTACCGGATCGGTGACCCGGTAGAGGTCGAGCAGATCGAGCAGGTCCCGTTCGCGGAAGCCGGTGCGGCCGAGTTCGAGCCTGCTGATTTTCGAGTGCGAGCCGCGAATGGCCTCGCCCGCGTCCTCGCGGGTGAGCCCGCAGGATTCACGGAGCTTGCGCAACCTGGCGCCGAGCACCATGCGCAGCACGGTGGGGCCACTCGCGGGAGTCACCGCGGCCAGCGGGGCATCAGTCGACTGTCGCACCTCCGAAGCCCGCATACCTCGAGTTTGCCATGCGTAGCTTGTCTGTTTCTACGGACCAAAGACTCTGTGCCGATAACCGACCGCGACTTTAGTGCCTGGTCGGCGTGCGAAATCTCGGCCGACGGCATGGCTCAGCGAAGCGCGACGTCCGCCGTCGCGCGACCGAACAGCTTGCGGCCGTCGCATGTCGCGGTGAGCGCGACGGTGGCGGTCCGACGTTCGGGATCGAGCGATTTGATCTTGCCGCGAAATTCGATGGCACTGGCCTTGGTCGCCGTGACCGGCGCGAAACCGGCGAACCGCACCCCGTAACCGGTGACGGCGGCGGGATCACCCAGCCACGAGGTCAGGTACCCCGCGCCGAGGCCCATGGTGAGCAGCCCGTGCGACACCACGTCGGGCAGGCCCGCACTGCGCGCGACCACGTCGCTGAAGTGAATCGGGTTCGAATCACCGGACACCCCAGCGTAATTCACCAGGTCTCCGCGGGACAGCAGCATCGAGCGCGGCGGCAGTTCCATGCCGACGGCGAGCTCGTCGAAACTCGGCAGGGTGTGCGGGGTCCGCCGGTGATCGAGCGGGTCGGCCCGCACCGGTTCGTCGAAGCACTCCACCACACCCGCGTCCTCGCCGAGCGTGGCGCGCTGTGTCGCGGCGTCGTGCCGGTCGGCCGTCGACTGCCCGGTCATGATGACGCCGTCGACAGCGGCCGTCAGCTCCGCGGCGATCGCCACACCGGTCTGGGCCACGGCGGTCGAGGTCGCGGTCTGCAGCAGTTCTTTGTGCTGATTGGTGAGCACGTTCTTGGTCACCATGAAGTCTTTGTCACCGAATTGACGGAACGACTCGATATAGGAGACGCAATGCAACTGGTCGCCCGCGAGCACCGGGCGGTGCACCTCGATGGACTGTTCGGTCTGTAGTACCTGGCCGATGTCATAGGCCGTGAGCACCGACTCGAACATCTTGCGCTGCATCAACATCAGCACGATCGAGGTGAAGGTCAACGGCGCGATCAGCGCGTCGTAACCCAACTCCGCGGCGGCGGACTCGTGCCAGTGCGCCGGATGCTTGTCGTGCACGGCGCGGGCGAATTCCCGGATCTTCTCCCGCCCGACCTCGTAGTGCTCGGTCATCCGGTAGTGCCGCCCCACCAAGGCCATTGCCTGTGCGGATGCGGTGGTAGTGATGTCGTTCATCTGCCTCTTTCGCGAATCCCGGCGTCGAGCCCGCCCGGACCGGCCCACAATACCGAAGCGCTACGGAGTCGGATAGCGCGGGCAGCCGGTCCGGACGCGGCCCGACCGACATCGAGGGAAGGGGTCGTCCGTCATAGATCGCGACAATCGGGGCAAAATGTAACATCAAGTGTTCAGCAGGCTTGACAACTCGCCCGGCGAACGGCAAACCGTCAGCATTCGTTGGGCGCGGGCACACCGTGCAACCGTTCGTCCAGCCAGAGCATTGCCTCCGGGTAACCGAGCCCGCCCGCGATGATGTGTTCGCCGAGCACGCTGCGATAGACCGAGGGCACGCCGAGCCGACACTGTTCGTGGTAGAGATTGCGCGCCCCCTCGGCCGGGATCCAGAATTCCTGCTCGCCGTTGTAGATATAGAGGGGCGTAGCCGATTTCATGTCCGCCATCCGGGTCACTCGATAGATCTCCTCGGCGACCTCGGAATGCAGCGGGTCGGGAATGTTGGCCGCGATATCGATCGGCAGCATCAGCACGCCGATCGCGCCATAGGTGCTGCCGCACAGGTTCTTGACCGGCGAGGTCGCCACCCACTGCGCCAGATTGTTCATTCGGGCAAGGATTTCCGGGCGCTCCCGGCCGATGCCGAAGACGGCCGCCATGAACACCGCCGACGCGAGATTGCCGTTCATGCTGCGCGCGAGAATCTCGTAGTCCGCGGGAACACCGCCCAGCGCCGCGCCGACGATGACGTCCGCCAATTCCGGTGCGTAACCGTCGATCAGCTTCACCGCGCCGTGCGTGGCGATGGCGCCGCCGGAATAGCCCGCCATGCCGAACCTGCTCGCACCGAACTCGTCCGGGAACAGACCGCGCACCGCACGGATCGAGTCGAGCACCGCGTGGCCCGCGACGTACGGCTCGGCGTAGGCCATCCACGGACCCTCGTGGTCGGGGATGAGCACCGCGTATCCGCGCAGGGCCGCGACGTAGCTGGTCGGCGGAATGAAATCGGTGACGCTGGTGTCCGGGTTCAATCCGTGCGCCAGCGTGTATCCGGGCGTGCAGCCGCGGCCGAGCGCGTCGATGGGCAGGTTGTTCACCACCACGGGGCGCGGGCCTTGTCCCGGCCAGGCCGCGGCCGGAACGACCAGTGTCGCGGTGGCGTAGGAAGGCCCGCCGCGCGCGTTGGTGGTCCGGTATTTGAGCAGCTGCGCGCGTTGGATCGGCAGCAGCATCAACGGGGCTGTGGTCGCGGTGACGTCCCTGACCTCGATGATCTGTCCCTCGTCGAGCTCCGCCAGGTTCGCGGGCCAGGCATCGAAGATCGGATCGCCGATGTTCGCTGGCAGCGACGCGTCGCGCAGGGCGACCACCGAGGGCGACAGCGTGCTCGCCTCCCAGATCGGCTCCGACCGGCGCGGGGCAGGCTCGATCGGCGGCGGTGGGATCACCTGATCGATCAGTTCGTGCAGCGGGGGCGGCGGGCCGACCGGTGGCGGGAACAGTCCGGGTAACTGCGGTAGCTCGGGCAGCCCCGGCAATGCGGGTACCCCCGGCGGGGCAGGCGGCGGCTCGGCGGCCGCCCGCCCCATCGCGTTCGGGCAGACGATCAGTAGTGCCACGGCAATGGCAGGCAAGCATCTCATGGCACACGCCTCTGGGTGCGATGTCGGGTTCGCCTGGCGCCCGGGAGATGTGGCCTTCGGCCCCGAAATGCCTCCTGTCGCACCGAGGCCAGACCGTCAGGCTAACCCGGCGAGTACCCGTCGACGCGGCGAAGCGCCCGAGTTGTGTGTGACACGTGGCCGAACCGCAACAACCGAGCCGAATGCCGCTCGTGGCGAATCAGTTCGGCTCGGTCGTGGTCGTACGGTTCAGCAGTTGCTCGGGGCGGGCTCCCCTCGGAAACGGGCGTCGAGCCAGGCCAACGCCGCCGGGATGCCGAGCACCGCCGCGGTCAGGTGATCGGGTACCGGGATCTGTTCGGACTGCACCGTCGCCCCCGCCGCGCACCAGCGCCGGTCGGTATTGACCACCGCGTCCACCGGGATCAGTCCGTCGATCGGCGAATGCCATTCGAAGACCGGCGTTTTCGGCACGCCGTCGTACAGCTCCAGGCTGTTCTCCTCCACCACGGCGCGTGCGGTGCTGTCGTTGATCATCGAGGTCGACTTCGCGAAGTCCAGCGCGCCGCGACCCGCACCTGCCGCCAGAATGTCGTTGGTACAGCTGTTCGCCATCTGCGCGCGGGCGGCGAGACCGCGTTCGTTCAGTTGCTCGCTCAGCGGAAAGCGCTCGGGATACTCACGTTCCAGGCCGAGACCGGCCGCCAGCGCCAGCCCGAACACCGGGTGCGCGCCGAGACCGAGGCCCTCCAGCATTTTCACCAGATTCATCGGCACGCCGCCCATCGCGGCGCCCGCGATATCCAGCTCGGGCGCGTACTCCGGTGCGAGCGCCGCTGCCCATGCGGTGGCCATCCCGCCGCCGGAGTAGCCGACCATCGCCACCGGGCTCTGCTGCACCTCGAGTTCGGCCACCTGTTTGACCGCGCGGATGCCGTCGAGCGTGATCTGGCCGCCCAGCTTGGCCGCGCCGTAGGCGAAATTCGGTCCGAGATGGTCCGGCAGCGCCACGCTCCACCCGCGCTGCAGCAGCACGTTCCACCCCGGCGCCTCGCGGACGATCAGGTTCGGGTCGCCGGTGTAGAGGACCTTGGAGACCGAGCATTCGGCGCCGAGGCCATTGATGATGTGCTGGAAGGACAGCAGCGGCCCGTCCTCGGCGTGCGCCCGCGAGGTGAGCACGGTGGTGGTCGCCGCGATCGGCTTGCCCTCGGAACTGGTTGAACGGAACCGCACCACCGTCACGGTGGTGTCGGGGAAGATCAGCAGCGGCGGCATCACCCGGGTCGCCAGAACATCGCCGGGTTTCTTGTCGGCCAGATCCGCCGGAGTCGCGTAGAAGGGGTCCGGATCGGGTACGGGATAAAGAGGTGCGCTGTGACCTGCCCCCGCCATCGTGGCGACGAGCACAAGACCCGCGGCCATTGCGCCGAAAGCGCGGGTCAATCGTCTGCGGGTCGCTCCCCTGCCCATCGAACGTAGGGCCTGACTCATCGATAGGTGCCTCTCGAATGGTCCAACGTTGTGATTCATCCTCGGCAATTTCGCCGACGAGCGGCAGGGACCGCCTCGATCATGTTGAGAATTCACAAGTTTGGGGCGACCAGTCTGTGACGACTGTGCGCATTCGCTCGTGACACTGCCCGACCGGCACGGCCGGGCCCTGTGACATGTCCAGCCAATGAGGCGTAACGTGTTGCAGCCGGTACAGCGCCTCTACTTTCACAAATGCCGGCGCGGTTGCCGCGTCCGGCCGGAAGGAGACGGTGGCATGGACGGCACTGTGCGCGAACTGGCGAACCGCGACGATATCGAGGAGGAACCGACGCGGCGCGTCACCGTCTACTTCGACGGCCCCACCCCTGACGACGCCCTTGTCCTCGAATACGCGGCCAGCAGCACCGAGGCGTGGGAATTCACCTCCGCCGCGGTGCATGCCGGGCTCACCGTCACCGTGGATGGCAAGGTGCGTCCGGGATTACGCCGGCTCCCCTGCCGATCACTGTGGCGCTGAACGCATTTCGTTGACGACCGAGTGAGTCCCCCGCCGCTCGCGAGGGACCCGGTCAGCCTGCGACGTAGGCCGCGAGATGCTCGCCGGTGAGGGTCGAGCGGTCGGCGACAAGATCGGCGGGAGTGCCCTCGAAGACAATCTTGCCGCCGTCGTGGCCCGCGCCGGGGCCGAGATCGATGATCCAGTCGGCGTGCGCCATCACCGCTTGGTGGTGCTCGATGACGATGACCGACTTGCCGGAGTCCACCAGGCGGTCGAGCAGGCCGAGCAGATTCTCCACGTCGGCGAGATGCAGGCCGGTGGTCGGCTCGTCGAGGATGTAGACCCCGCCCTTGTCGGCCATGTGCGTGGCCAGTTTGAGCCGCTGCCGCTCACCGCCGGAAAGCGTGGTGAGCGGCTGGCCGATGGTGAGGTAGCCGAGGCCGACGTCGGCGAGCCGGGACAGGATGGCGTGCGCGGCCGGAATACGCGCCTCGCCGTCCCCGAAGAACTTCTCGGCCTCGGTCACCGACATCGCGAGCACCTCGCTGATGTCCCGCCCGCCGAAGTGGTACTCGAGTACCGATGCGTCGAATCGCTTCCCCTCGCACACCTCGCACGGGGTTTCCATGCTGGCCATGATGCCCAGGTCGGTGTAGATGACGCCCGCGCCGTTGCAGTTGGGACAAGCACCCTCGGAATTGGCGCTGAACAGCGCCGGTTTCACGCCGTTGGCCTTCGCGAACGCCTTACGGATCGGTTCGAGCAAGCCGGTGTAGGTCGCGGGATTGCTGCGCCGCGAGCCGCGGATCGCCGTCTGGTCGATCGACACCACGCCTTCCGAGGCGGGGATGGAACCGTGGATCAGTGAGCTCTTCCCGGAACCCGCGACGCCGGTGACGACACAGAGCACCCCGAGTGGGATATCGACGTCGACATTGCGGAGATTATGTGTGTCCGCGCCGCGGATCCCCAGCTTGCCGGTGGGTTTGCGGACCGCCTTCTTCAGGGTGGCCCGGTCGTCGAGGTGGCGGCCGGTGATGGTGCCGCTGGTCCGCAGCCCGTCCACGGTGCCCTCGTAGCAGATGGTGCCGCCCGCCGCACCGGCCCCGGGGCCGATGTCGACCACATGGTCGGCGATCGCGATCATCTCCGGCTTGTGCTCCACGACGAGCACCGTGTTGCCCTTGTCCCGCAGTTGCAGCAGCAGCTCGTTCATCCGCTGGATGTCGTGCGGGTGCAGGCCCGCGGTCGGCTCGTCGAAGACGTAGGTGACATCGGTGAGTGCCGAGCCGAGATGGCGAATCATCTTGACGCGCTGGGCTTCACCGCCGGACAGCGTGCCCGATGGCCGCTCGAGCGAGAGGTAGCCGAGCCCGATCTCCACGAACGAGTCGAGGGTGTGCAGCAGCTTTTCCAGCAACGGCGCGACCGACGGCTCTTTCAAGCCGCGGACCCATTCGGCCAGGTCCCGGATCTCCATCGCGCAGGCGTCGGCGATATTGATCTTCTTGATCTTCGAGGAGCGGGCCAGCTCGCTGAGCCGGGTGCCCTGGCACTCGGGACAGACGGCGAAGGTCACCGCCCGTTCCACGAAGGCACGAATGTGCGACTGCAACGCGTCGACGTCCTTGGACAGCATCGACTTCCGGATCTTCGGAATGATGCCCTCGTAGGTCAGGTTGATGCCGTCGACCTTGATCTTGGTCGGCTCCTTGTAGAGCAGATCATTGAGCTCGCGTTTGTTGAACTTCTTGATCGGCTTGTCCGGGTCGAAGAAGCCACAGCCCGCGAAGATCCGGCCGAACCAGCCGTCCATGCTGTAGCCGGGGATGGTCAGCGCACCCTCGTTGAGCGACTTGGAATCGTCATAGAGCTGGGTCAGGTCGATGTCGTTCACCGAGCCCCTGCCCTCGCAGCGCGGGCACATGCCGCCGGTGATGCTGAAGCTGCGACGCTCCTTCACCGACTTCCCGCCGCGCTCGATCGTGACCGCACCGGCTCCGCTGATCGAGGCGACGTTGAAGGAGAACGCCTGCGGCGAACCGATGTGCGGCTTCCCGAGCCGGCTGAACAGGATGCGCAGCATCGCGTTGGCGTCGGTGGCGGTGCCGACCGTGGAGCGCGGGTCGGTGCCCATTCGCTCCTGATCGACGATGATCGCGGTGGTCAGCCCCTCGAGCACGTCGACATCGGGCCGCGCCAACGTCGGCATGAAACCCTGCACGAAGGTGCTGTAGGTCTCGTTGATCAACCGCTGCGATTCGGCGGCGATCGTGCTGAACACCAGCGAGCTCTTGCCCGAACCGGAGACGCCGGTGAACACCGTCAGGCGGCGCTTCGGAATCTCGATGCTGACGTCCTGGAGATTGTTCACCCGCGCGCCGTGCACCCGGATCAGATCGTGGCTGTCGGCAGCGGGCAGCGCGGGCGCTTTCGCGCCGTTTTTCGTGGCCGTGGTCATCGGGTCTCCATCTTCTACATCTAACCTGATCAGTGCTGGTGGACGACGGTCCGGCGATTATCGCGTCCCTTGCGGTAGGGCTGCACGAACATGTACAAACCGGTGCCCATGAGCAAGAAGAGCGGCGGCAGCGGCAGGTAGAACAGCCACACCGCGGTCTCCGTCAGGCCGAGGGCGGCGCCGATGAAGGCGATGACGACGGTCGAGGTGAAAATGATGGACAGTGCGCGGTGCAGCTGCCGATTGCGCTTGCTCCAGGTCATGATGATCTCCTTTTCTGCTGCGCCCGATCGCGCATCGGTTGGTTGAGGTGTTATTCCGCGGCTACCGCTCGTCCAGGACCTTGCCCTCGACTACCGAGTGGCCGGTGGTCAGCGCCGCTGTCGCCGCTGCCAGCGGGAAGTTCTGTAGTCGGTCCGCGGCGCCGCGCATCGCCTCGGCCGATTCCCAGCGCCAGATATCGAGGTAGGAGCCGTCGTCCTGGCGAATCAAGGTGGCAGTGGTGAACGCTGCGTTCGCCGACCTGATGCCACGGAGCAGCAGCGTGCGCTGCTCGAGCAACTGCGCCAGCTTGCCGGTCACGACGGTGTACCGGTGCGTTCGTACGACTGCCATGGTCGCTTCCTCTCGGCTCGGATCGGTTTCCCTTACGACTCTTAGTTTTCCGCCACGGCGATCCGCGAACAATGAGCAATCGCGAAACGCCGGTTGCGTCGGGGGTTAACGATCGCGGAGTATGACGGGGTGGAATTGCGTGAAATCGAGATCTTCCTGACCCTGGCCGAGGAATTGCACTTCGGCCGTACTGCGGAGAGGTTGCACATCTCGACGCCGCGCGTAAGTCAGACAATCGCCAAGCAGGAACGGCGAATCGGTGCCCCACTGTTCGAACGAACCAGTCGCAAGGTGACTTTGACACCGCTCGGCGAGCAACTCCGCGACGACCTCCAAGCCGGTTATCGTCGAATTCTCGACGGCGTCGAATCGGCCGCGAACGCCGCGCGCGGTGGCTCGGACACCTTGACATTGGGCGTGCTCGGCCCGATGTGGCAGGACCTGGCACCGATGACGGCACTGTTCCGGACCCGTTGTCCGCAGGTCGAATTCCGCATGCGCGAGGTGCGGATCGACGACCCGTTCGCGCTGATCCGCAACGGTGATGTCGACGTCGCCCTGCTGGCAATGCCCGTGCGTGAGCCCGACCTCCAGGTCGGCGCCCCGGCATTCACCGAGCCCATCGTGTTGGTGGTCGGACGCACGCACGAGTTGGCCAAACGCCCCTCGGTGTCGCTGGCCGACTTGGCCGACTACAAGATCCTGCCGTCGGGGTTGCCGATGCCGGACTACTGGGAGGAGTCGTTCTCGCCGGTGCCTCCCGGCGCGCGCGAGCCGGATGCTCCCCAGCCCACCCGCGAGGAGGTCCTGTGGACCGTGACCGCCGGTGATGCCGTGGCATTCGCGTGCGGGCAAGGCATCAAGTACTACGACCGCGGTGACGTCGTGTACATCCCGATCGAGGAGAATCCCACGCTGAGTTGGGGGCTGGTCCACCGCGCCGAGCCGGTCAGTCGGTGGGTGGCGGAGTTCGCCCGCATCGCGGCCGAACTCGGGCCGATCAACCTGACCCTCGACCTCGATCCGACCGCCCTGCATCGTCTTCGTTCGGTCAGCTAGGCACCTTCGCGAACCAGGCGGCGTGGCGAGCGGCGATGCGGCGGGCAGCGCCGCTCGACCACTGCGTCGCTCAGCTCAGCTCTTGGATGCGGACCATGTTGCCCGCGGGATCGCGGAAGGCACAGTCGCGCACGCCGTACGGCTGGTCGGTCGGTTCCTGGACGACCTCGACGTCGCCGGCCTGCACCCGCTCGAATGTGCCGTCGAGATCCTTGGTGGCCAGCAGGATGGAGGCGAAGGTGCCCTTGGCCATCATCTCGGCGATGGTGCGGCGCTCGTCGTCGGTGATGCCGGGATCGGAGCCCGGCGGGTACAGGACGATCGACGTTTCGGGCTGGTCGACGGGGCCGACCGTGATCCAGCGCAGCCCGTTGTAGCCGACGTCTTTGCGGACCTCGAAGCCCAAGGTATCGCGGTAGAAGGCCAGTGCGGCCGCCGGATCGTTCTGCGGGAGGAAGCTCGCGAGAATGCTGATGTTCATGGCGCTCACGCTAGCTGCGGCTAGGTGACCTGCGCTTCTCGATTCCTGATCGGTCTGGTGACCTGTTTCGCCACGCAGGACGGCATCCCCGCCGTCGCGAGCGTCGCCTCGCGCCGGTACACGCTGGGCGACACGCCGACCAACTCGGTGAAGCGCGTGCTGAAGGTGCCGAGCGACTGGCAGCCGACCGCGAAACAGACCTCGGTGACGCTGAGATCGCCACGCCGCAGCAGCGCCATCGCGCGCTCGATGCGCCGCGTCATCAGGTAGCCATACGGCGATTCACCGTAGGCGAGCCGGAACTGGCGGCTGAGGTGCCCGGCCGACATGTGTGCGTCGCGGGCGAGCGCCTCGACGTCGAGCGGCTGCGCGTACTCCCGGTCCATCCGATCGCGAACGCGGCGCAGCCGGGCGAGATCGCTCAGGCGCTGCGCTTCGGCAGGTCTGCTCGTCACATTCGAAATGGTGCCACGTCGCACCGGCGTTGCCTAGCGCCGGGCGACGTCGCACCGCACTCCGGTCCGCGGTACTAGCTCGGATCCAGCACGCGATGCAGGAAAGCCACGGCGTCGGGCAGCGCGGCCCGCGCGGCACCCAGATGATCGCCGGGGTAGAAGTGCGTCTCGAGGTCACTACCCGACAACTTCAGCTCGGCGATCAGTTTGGCGGTCAACGGCGGCGGAACTTCCATGTCGGTCAGGCCCTGACCGACGAACAGCGGAACCGTGTATCCGGAGGTCGGAATTTGCAGCATCGCCCTGGCCGCCGCCACCAGTGCCGGATCGTTCAGCGGTTTGGCCAGCATTTCGCCGATCGGGACGTCGGCCAGCCGGGCGTTGGCCTCGGTGATGCACTCCGACTCCACCACCCGCAGCGCGTCCTGACCGGTGGGCGTCAGATAGCTGTCGACATCGAGTTCCGGTGCGCTGGCCCGCAATCCGGCCAACAGCATGGCCACGTAGGCGGGGGTCTTCTCCAGCGGAAGACGCGGTATCCACGGCCCGGCCAACGGGATGGCGAGTTCGAGGTTCGACGGCGGGCCGGTGGCCGCCGCCCCGCGCAGTTGCAATTCCGGAGCGTCGGCGGGTCCGAGATGCGCGGTGAACAAGGCGGCTTGCGCACCCTGCGACTGGCCCAGCACCGCCCACCGGGTGCCGAGCGAGGGCGCGACCGCCCGGGCCGCCCGAACACCGTCGATCACGCTGCGGGCCTGCGACGGCCCGTCCAGATAGGGATGGGTACCCGGCGTGCCCAGCCCGACATAGTCCGAGATCACCACCGCGTATCCCGCCCGCAGCAACTCTGGGTAGAGCGAATCCAGGTAATACACGCGGGGTTCCGTCGTGAAGGCGCACTGGTCCGCGATCCCGGTGGTGCCGTGCGCGTAGGCCACGATCGGCCAACCGCCCGGTGGCGGCGGGCCGGGCGGCACGTAGACCGCGCCCGTGCTCTGCATCGGCCCGCGCGGGCCGCGCGACCAGTAGGTCAGCCGCTCCGCCGTCGCCGCGCCGTCCACCCGGAATCGCCCGGTGAGCTCCGTCAGATTCGTCACCGTTCCCGGTGCTTCGCCCGCCCGCGCCGCCGCCGGTGTTGCCAGCACGACCGCCACCGAGATCACGACCCCAGCCGCCCCCGCCATGATCCGTGTACACATCATCGAACGACTATCCACACCCCGGCACCCCCACGGCAAGCCACCACAATCAGTGGCCTATACCGGGGTGCCACCGACTGTCGCCGTGCGTGGACGGCGTCGGTTACGGGCGCGCGGACTGTCGAAGGTACCGGCCGGTCGCTAGGCTCGAAGGCAAGAACGCACCTCGGTCGGCCCGAGGACGACGCGGAAGGAGCCGGAGTGGGTGACCCGAACCGGCCGGTCCGCAAGCTATGGCGGGCCGGTATTCCAGTTCAGGTCCGGACGACCGCGCTGTTGTGTGCGGTAATCCTGCCGACGGCGACTGCCTGCGGCTCCGACGCGACCGAGCCCACGGCACCGACGACCACGACTTCCGCGACACCTCCGCCCGCCACCACGGCACCGAGCACCGTGCCGACCGTCGACCCGTACGCCGGTATGCCACTCATCGACCATGTCGACTGGACCGAGGCCGTCGACGGACCACGGTTGCTCGTCTACCCCACCCAGGCCGGGCGGCACACCACCTTTCCCGGCACCGACGAACGCGCGTGGCAGGAGGTGATCGCGCAGTCGCCCGACGCGGACACGCCCGGTATGCGCGACCAATTCGTATGCCACTGGGCCTGGGCTCGACTGGTCCAGCCCGACAAGCCGAGCTGGAACCTGGAACCGTGGCGTCCCGCGGTCGGTTACCAGGCCACCGTCGAAGCCCGTTGCAATCCGGGTGGTCCCGAACGTTGAGTGCGGAACCACCCCCGACCGGAAGGACTCACGCATGCGCACCGTCATCGCAGGCGGACACGGGAAGATCGCCCTGTTGCTCGCCGACCTGCTCACCCGCCGCGGCGATGAGGTCGCCGCGCTGATCCGCAATCAGGATCATGCCGCCGATGTGACCGCCGTCGGTGCCGAACCGGTCCTGCTCGATCTGGAACAGGCCGACTCGGCTGACCTGCTTGCCACGGTAAAGGGTTCGGACGCAGTGGTTTTCGCGGCGGGCGCGGGCGCCGGTAGCGGCGCCGCCCGCAAGTACACTGTCGACCGGGACGGCTCCGTCCGGCTGGCCGACACCGCCGAACGGGC
Organism: Nocardia brasiliensis; assembly: GCF_042691675.1. Taxonomy (GTDB): domain Bacteria; phylum Actinomycetota; class Actinomycetes; order Mycobacteriales; family Mycobacteriaceae; genus Nocardia; species Nocardia brasiliensis_D. The sequence goes on along the minus strand of NZ_CP170507.1, from coordinate 4,288,581 downwards.
AGGAGTGCGGCGTTTCGTGCAAATCTCCACGATGGGCGCCGGTCAGCCTCCCGCACCCGGGAGCGACGAAGTCTGGGCCGCCTACATCGACGCCAAGACACAGGCCGAAAACGATTTACGCGAGCGCGATCTGGCCTGGACGATCCTGCGGCCGGGCCGTCTGGTCGACTCCGCGGGCACCGGCCTGGTCACCCTGGCCGCGCCACGGGTTCCACGCGGCGATATCGCCCGCGCCGACGTCGCGGCCGTGCTCGCCGAATTGCTGCCCGCGACGCACACCGCGGGCGCCACCCTCGAGCTCGTCTCCGGCGACACGGCGATCAGCCGGGCCGTGGCCGAGCTCGCCGACCGCGCCACATCGGCGGGTGCAGCCCCTCTTACCGATTGACCTTCACGTTCTCGATGGGAGAGAGCAACCTTGTTCAGCCGCATCGTATCCATGAAGATCCGTGAGGGATCGCGCGCCGAGTTCCTCGACGCCATCTCGCGCAGCGCGCTGTCCGCACTGCGCGACGAACCGGGTTGTCTGCGCTTCGACGTCTGTGCCGACCGCATCGATCCGCACCGATTCTTCCTCTACCAGCTGTACACCGATGACGAGGCCGCCGAGGCGCACCGCTTCACCGAACATTTCCTGGCCATGCGCGCCGCGGCTGAGCGGTTTGTTGAGCCCGGCACCCAGATTCACTACAGCACAGACGTCCTTTTCGCCAACTGACCCTCTTATCCGAATGCGGTGTCAGCAAACATTCAGACGCCTGATCCCGCACGTGCGCTTGCAAATCGATCGTGCAGATGTGCTTGCATCTGAAAGGTACGGAGACCTAAACTCAGTCCCGCAACGCTTTATAGGGGACAACCAGGGGAGGCCGCATGGGCGAGCCGAAGGCCGAAGTCGCCGTGGGTCCGCCGCCGCCAAACGTCAGGGGCGTTCTGATGAACCAACCACTTTCCGGCGGCCGGCTCGGAATAGCCGACGCCGCACTGGTCGACCAGCCAGCGAACGGTATAAAAATGAGCACACCGTCGGCCCGAAGTGGCCACAGGAACACCGCGTACTCGCGGGAAACCGCCGTCGCGTTCGTCATCGATGCCGTCGAGTCCAAAGGTGCGGCCACCCGGCACGATTTCGATATCGACCGGATCGTCACCACGGCGCACGATGTGGTCGACGACTGGGACTTCCACACACTGCAGCCGTCGACGTTCTGGCGGATAGCGTCCAGCTTTATCAAGCAGTGATACTTCCGGGCATCTCGATGTCCGGTGGACGCCGAATTGCCTTGTACCGCAAGCCCTGAGCCAACTTGCTCCACTGGCGATGATCTACCCTCGGGCGCAGGGTTTGCGGTACAAGGCACTGAGGCGACAGAGGTCGTCGAGCTGCCCGATGATGCTCGCACCGAAATACCTGGTGCGCGTACTGAATTGACTCGCGCCCGCGCTGAATGACCTCGCGCCCGCGCTGAATGACCTCGCGCCCGCGCTGAAGGAAGTAGCGTCCACGCCCGATGTCGGCAGGACGGCCGCGTCGAATTATCGAGTGGCCGTACCGAATCGGCGCTCGATGTCCGCGCCGAATCGGCCGACGCCGACGACCATGGATCCCGCAGCGCAACCGGCAGCGAGTGACGGCGGACTCCCCCATCGAATCGTCTTGCGCCATAGGCTCGTACTTCTCTGCTCGCCCCCCAGGCTCTCGGTTCCCGGTACGGCACAGGTGCGTGCGGCGGCCCATTCTCGCCCGTCCATGGCGCTGCCGACACCATCAGGCGCCGCGCATCACGCGGCAGCCCAGGCGAATACTCGCCCTCGGCGGAATTGTGGCGCACAGCGCCCGAGCAGCCCCGCGCCGCGCAGCGAGACGTGGGCCGCGTTCCAGTGCACCACGGCCGACTTCGTGACGCGTGGTGTCCTGGTTGTTCATCGGTATTGACGTGTGCCGGCATGATCCCCTCACCGGGTGATCAGTAACCTTCGGCGTACCTACCGAGGATCTCGATCGACTTCTCCGGCCGTTCGGCCTGGACGCTCAATCGGTCCATGACCGACAGGTACAGCGCGAGGTCTTGCCGGCGATCCAGATACAGCGCACTCGTCAGGTGCTCGAGATACACGATGTCCGGCAGCTCGGGCTCGGCGAAGCGCAAGATGCTGAACGAGCTGCCCGCGGCGGCATGTTCACCCGCCGAGTAGGGCAGCACCTGGACCGTCACGTTCGGCAGTTTGGCCAGCCGCATCAGATGTTCCATCTGTTCGCGGTGCACCCGCGGCCCGCCGACCGGCCGATGCAACGCAGCCTCGTCGATCACTGCCCAGACGATCGGCGGATCCGACCGATGCAGAATCTCTTGCCTGCGTTGCCGTACCTGGACTCGCCGATCGGTGTCGGCGTCCTCGTACCCCAGCGCCACCACTGCCCTGGCGTATTCAGGGGTTTGCAGCAATCCCGGGACAAGATGCGCCTCGTAGGTACGAATCTTGCTCGCCGCCTGCTCGAGGCCGAGGTAGGTGCCGAACCACTGCGGCAGCAGATCACTGTAGCGATGCCACCAGCCGGGCTCGTTCGCCTGCCTGGCCAGATCGAGAAACCGTTCCCGCTCTTCGGCCTCGTCGACGCCGTACAGCGTCAGCAGGTCCCGGATGTCACGTTCTTTGAAACCGGTGCGGCCCAACTCGAGACGACTGATCTTCGCATGCGACCCACGGATGGCGTCGCCCGCTGCCTCACGGGTGATGCCTTTCGCCTCCCGGAGCCTGCGCAACTGACCGCCCAGTGCGATGCGCAGCACTGTCGGGCCACGTTCCGCGACAACGGAATCCAGCCGACCATCGTCATCGGGTTCAGCGATCATTGAGTTCGTCTCCGATACTCGGGGGTTGCCCACAGTGTGTCACAACCACCTGTCGCGAAACACACCGCACCGATCGCTTATGTTACCGCTCAACTCGTCAGATAGTCGAACTCCCCGGCCTTCGCGCCGCGGACGAACGCATCGATTTCCGGGCGGGTGTAGAAGAGCACGCCGCCTTCCGGATCCCGCGAGTTACGTACAGCTACCTGGCCGTTGGTCGCCTCGGCGACTTCGACGCAGTTCCCGCTCGGATTGCTGTAGGTGCTCTTGCGCCAGGTACCGGTGATCTTGTTGGTGGATGTATCCGACATTTTTCCCCACTCCTCGGTTACGCCAGTTTTGGGTGAACAGTTCGTGCAGATGCACGCTCAAACGTTCTTGCATTTGCACCAACGCTTTGGACGATAGCACGAAGTTCGCCGCTGCGCCCCTACTAATTCGGACCATCCGGTTCGGGATGTGACGCACGAGTGTTTCGCCAACGAACCGGCTGCTCAGCTCGCTGATCACCGCTCTCCGGCAGACGCGAAACTGGTACTGCGCAAGCAGATCCGATGTACCAATCGTTCGCGCCAGCCCCGCTCCGCACCCGTGCGGCGCACCGCTACTTCGCGGCGCGAGACGCCCCCTCGCGCCGAAAAGGACGGTAGAGCCGTGATCTGGACAGGCATCCCGCTCTCCGCGCACCCCCGATGGCACGCACCCGTCAAGGGCCCTGACCAATGCCCCGAAAGCTTGGACCCACATATACGGCGTCGTGCCATCGGACAGCTACCTCGCCATATGGGACAGCAGCGATGACAGCCGAACTGCGTCAAGCTCTACGAGCGCTACCCCGGAACCGGTGGCGCGCCCCATGTTCCGCAACACCAAAAAGAGAACCGCGGCGTTTTCGACCAACCAGAACTGATGTGGCAAGGCTCCATTTCGATCTCTCAATGGCCACCCACCGCCATGAAAGCCCCTCTGACCGGGCCATCTCCGAAAACGGTGCGGTCGGCCGAAAAGCCATCACCTGTTGGAGGACTGAAATGACGGCCGTTCACGAACGCCGTTGGGCCCGGATTCAACTCACGTTCATCGTGTTCGTCTGTGCAAATGTACTTGCATCTGTAAGCGACGGCAGCATAGACTTGGCCCCATATCGGGGAGGTACGCAGGGAGTTCGAGCCGGCGGCGCCTACACAGCAACCTCCCCACACGCCACACGCGAGGGGCGGTCGAATGAGCCAGCCATTCCGGACTCCCCGCCGGGTCGCCGTCATCGGCACCGGCGTCGAGACCCTGCGGCAGTGTCCCGCTACGGGCCCGGTATCCGATTGCGGTGTCGAACCCCCCGGCCTCACCTACCGGCTGGCGCGCGACATCCTGTCCGCCCACGAGGTCCACGGCCCCCAGTGCAGGCAGTGGCTGGCCGCAGCCGCCTACCTCTCAGCCGGTCTCGACGACGAGTAAAACCTCCGAATCAATTGGCGGACAACGGTGTTCGCCGCGTGACACATTCGTTGCAACGTAGCGCGAACGCACGCCGATATCTCGAAACAGTGGTAGGTCACAAACGGGTTACCGCACAATGCCGTAGGCTCCCAATAGATCTCACCGATAACACACCACGCGCAGCACCCTTTCGTATAGTGAGCCGAACGATTCGGGCACAGTTCTATTACGCCCGACGTGGCAATGGAGCGACCCGAATGACCTTCTCCGCGCTGGATATGTCCGCTGGTTCCTCCGACGCGGCACTCGAAATCGGCGGCCAGCCGGCTTCGGTGCCACTACAGAACACCGACCGCGTCGCCTCGCGGATGGTCGGCTACTTCGCCACCTGCATGGCACCGTGCCGCACCCTGCCGGGCGAGCAATTGCGCGGAGACGTCACCAAGGTCACCCGCAGCTGCCTGGCCTTGGTCGCCGAAATGTTCGACCGCCGCACCGTGCCCGGCGACGAGCAGCTCGGCGAGGTACGCGAGGCCGCCACCCAATGGGCCAGAGAAGGCGTACCGCTCAGCACCATCCTGCGTGGATATCACGAAGGGGTGCGCATCGCGTTCGGTCTGGTCACCGCGCCCGCCAGAGCCGACGACGTCGACGAGCTGCTGGTCGCCACCGACCTCATGCTGGAACTGCTGGAGGCGGTCACCGCCGCAGTGGCCGATGCCTACGTCGACGAACAGCATCTCGTCGCCAAGGAACACCAGACCGCGGCACAAACCCTCGCCTCGGCCCTGCTGAGCGGACGGGGCAGCTCGGCACTCGCCCGACAGGCGGGCATCCCGATCGCCGACTCGTATCAGGTAGTGGCCCTGTCCCTTTCGGAGCATCCGGACGAACGCGATCCGCGGGTCGACGCGCACGTCGCGGCCCGGCGCAAGCTACGCAGGCTGCAATCCGCGCTGGCCACCGTGTTCGTCTCGCGCGCGCTGGCGCTACTCAGCACCAAGGGCGGCACCATGCTCATCCCGGTAGATGAAAGCACCGACGCCATGATGACCGCCGAGACGTTGGCGCGACTAGCCGAGGCCGCGGAGGTCCCGCTCACCGCGACAGTCGTCGCCAGCGATACCGACGAGGTGCCCGAGTCGGCCGATCAGGCGCATGAACTACTCAATCTGGTTCGCGTCGGTGGCAAGCCCCCTGGCCTCTATCAGATGGCCGACTTGGCGGTGGAGTACCAACTGACCCGCGGCGGACCGGCGACCCGGCGCATCGCCACCATCCTCGATCCGCTCGAAGCGCATCCCGAGCTGTTCGAAACCATGCGCGCCTATCTCGGCAACGATATGAACCGCCAGCTCACCGCGCGTCAGCTCTACGTGCATCCGAACACCGTCGACTACCGGCTGCGCCGCATCGCCCAGCTCACCACGGTCGACCTGGCCACCTCGGCGGGAATTTCCCAGGCGGCCATCGCCCTGCTCGCCCGGGACCTGGACCACAGTGTCACCCGGCGTTTGTGATCGCCACGTGACCTGTAACGGATTCGTGCTGGTCACCAGGCGATCGACTTGGGATCCTGAAACTGCCGCGGACGTCTGGATGGTGAAGTATGCGAATAGCCGAAATCTTGCGCAGAAAAGGTAGCGACGTCGCAATGGTCGCGCCCGACACAACAGTTCGGAGCCTGCTGGCCGCCTTGGCCGAGCGCAACATAGGCGCGGTTGTCGTGTCACGTGACGGCGAAGGGATCGTCGGGATAGTCTCCGAACGCGACGTCGTGCGCAGCCTGCACGCGCGCGGCGCGGAGCTGCTCGACACCCCGGTGTCGGAGATCATGACCACCGACGTGCGCACCTGCGCGCCCGACGACCTGGTCGACGGGCTGCGAAACACCATGACCGAGCATCGAATTCGGCATCTGCCCGTCGTCGACAAGGGCCGGATGATCGGCATCGTCAGCATCGGCGATGTGGTGAAGAGCGCCATTTCGGAACTGACGACCGAACGTCAGCACCTGGTCGAATACTTGCAGGGCAAGTACTGATCCAGCCGCCGGCTACACCCCGCCGAGGTCTGCGGACAGCCAGTGCTCGGGCCGCAGGTAGACCACGACCTGCGCACCGAAGCCTGCCGCCTGCTTCAGGTACGCCTCGGCCGCGTCGCCGCTCAGGTAGCGGTGAACCAGCTCGAGGTGCAGTTCGTCGGTCATCGGCTCGACCCTGGAGACCGGACCTTCGACCGTCACATACCGAACGGTCGGCTCTGTCCGGTGCACCATCAGGGTGAACCGACCGGCCTCCTTGATCGCCCGCATTTTCTGCGATTCCGCGCCGGTCAGCACCCATGGCTCGGCGCCGGGCTGGTACTGGTACCAGATGGGCACGGTGAGCGGCCCGCGACCGGAGGCACCGGCCACGGAGAACGCCGCGACGTGCGGCTGTGCGAGGAACTCTTGACGCTCGTTCAAGGTCAATGCCATGACTCCCACCCTAGTGCGTCAAAGCCGTTGCCCACGAGAAACCTTCGAAGACCTTACGAAAAGTGCGTATCGTTGGGAGCGTCCAGCGCACCTTGTGAAGCGCTTTTGCGGAGGGAGCGTCATTGCGATCCCATGCCTCGAGGTCGCATTTCGCGCGGCCGTCCGACGCGCGATTATCGTCGGCGTCGACACCGATGCCCCCCGACCTCCGCAAGCTCTTCCCCGCCCTCGCCGAATCCACCGAGATCTATCTGGACAGCGCCGCGACCACGCAGAAGCCGCTGCCGGTCATCGAGACCATTCACCGTTATCACAGCTCACGAACCGCCAATGCCGGGCGCGGCACCTATCCGTGGGCGACCAGTCTCAGCACCCGATTGAGCAGAATCCGGGACCGCACCGCGGCCTTCATCGGCGCCGAGCACCCCGACGAGGTCGTCTTCACCAGCGGCGCCACCGCCGCGCTCAACGCGGTCACCCTGTCCTGGGGGCTGGCGGTGCTCGAGGATGGCGACGAAATCCTGTACAGCCCAGCCGATCACGCGTCGAATGTGCACCCGTGGCACCACCTGCGCGGTCTGCTCGCCCGTTTCGGCCGCCGCATCGAGCTGGTCCCCTATCGAGTGACAGATGTCGGCGAGGCGGACACCGCGGACATCCTCGCCAAGGTCACCCCGCGCACCCGGTTGATCACCACCAGCCACCTGCACCACGTCTACGGCGGTCTGACCACGCTGGAGGAACTGCGCGGTCTGCTCGATCCCGAGATCCTGCTGTGCTTCGACTGCAGCCAGAGCGGCGGCCATCTGCCGGTGGATGTCACCGCGCTGGGCGCGGACTTCGCGATCTTCGCCGCGCACAAGATGTTCGGGGCACCGGGTACCGGAATCCTCTACTGCCACAGGCGTGTTCACGATAGGCTGGTGCCTTTCCTGCCCGGCGGCAATTCGGGGGTGCTGGTGAGCGAGGCCGGGCTGATGCCGGAAGCGATGCCCGCGTTACTCGAGGGCGGAACGCACAATGTCCCCGGCGTGCTCGCGCTCGGCAGCGCGCTCGAGGTGCTCGAGTCGTTCGACGTCGGCGCCATCGCCGCGCACAATCGCGAGCTGACGTTGCGGCTGATCGACGGCCTGCGCCCCATCCACGGCCTCGAATTCCTGCCCGGTCCGGCGTACGCGCCCTGCGCGGTCGGCTACGGCATCGTGTCGTTCACGCTCGACGGCATCTCGGCGACCGACCTCGGATTCGTGCTGAGCGAACTGGGTTTCCTGGTCCGCACCGGGCTGCACTGCACGGTGGCCGACGCGCCGACAGCGGACGCGGGCTCCGACGACTCGGTGCGGGTCAGCACGCACATCTACAACACCGCCGACGAGATCGACCGATTCACCAAGTGCGTCATGACGATTGCCGAGGAGGTCAGATGACTATGGACACCCCGCGCTACGACCGCCGGGCCGCGTCCCGGGTGCTCGCCGGGCTGGCACAGCCGGGGCTGTTCGCGGCGCCGGTGCCCATCCCCGAGCGACGCCGGTTCGAATTCACTCGCACCGCACTGCATACCGAGCCGAACAGCCACCTCACCTATTCGCAGCGGCTGTATCTGGAGCGGTTCATGCGCCCCTGCCGCTCGTATCAGGTCACCAGCGCTACCCATCGGATCACCTGGACCGACAGCGACGGCATCCCCAATACCGGTCACTATCGGGTGGACGGCCTCGGCCCGCTGGTGCCCATCGCCATGCGCGAGACCGTGCTCGCCCTCTGGCATGCTCTCGCTGCGAATACCGCTTTCGCCGAACGCATTTCGGCACTCGGTCCGCGTGAGCACGCGGTACTGGCCGGCACCACCACCGACCACGAGCCGATGGACATCTTCCGGGTCGGCATCGAAGCCGCCGGTCGGGCGCTCGCCCAGCACTCCCTGCTCGCGCGGCAGACGCCGTACCGCGGCGCGGCCGAATTCGCTTGCGGCATGCGCGAATCCGGTCTCTTCTCGGCCGTCGCCACCCGCTGGTATTGGGAGCTACAGGCGTCCACCTACCGGCGCGGGATGATCCCGGTAACGCTGATCGCCCAGCCCGACGGCACGGTGCGCTACTCCGCCGAGACCGTGGCGACGCTGCGCGCGATGAAGGACGCGACCATCTCCGACGCCCACACGGTGATGCGTCGCGCCACCCATGTCGAGGGAATGAGCGTGCAGGAGGCGATCGCCAAGTACCACGAGGATCTGGACCTGATCTCGCGCCAGTACGCGCTGCTGCCCGCGGGCACCCGCCCCGCCTGCCTGGCCGCGATGCCGCACCACCTCGGCGGCGGGCACTACAGCATCCTGCCGGTGGTGATCGATCAGTTCGTCGCGGTGTTCACCGAGGTCGCCGAGCGGTGTGCGCTCGTCGAGGTGAGCGCCGACCTGGACGGCGACGACGCCGATCGCGCGGCCACCGCCGAGGACCGGGTCTTCTACGTGCCGGATATGACCTGCAAGCACTGTGTTCGGACGATCGGCGGGGTGCTGGAGTCGATGGACATCCGGGTGGTCGAGATTGATCTGATCACCAAGCGGGTGGTCGCCGAGTTCCGCAGTCCGCGCAATCGGGCCAGGGCGTTCGAGGCCATCCGGGACGGCGGCTACAACCCCGTCGCCGATAAACCCGACAGCGCGCCCAAGGGTGCCGTGCCCGCACAGCCGTCGGAAACCGCGGTATGACGGCACCGCTACCGGCGCTACCCGCGAAGATCCATCCGCTGGTACGCGCCTTTCTCGATACCCCGGACGCCGTGGACGAGGCGCTGATCCGGTTCGGCTCGCCGGTGCATCTGCTGTTCCCGCAGGTCTACGCGGAGAACCTGAGGCGATTCCGCGCGGTGCTCGATCGCAGGCTGCCACGGCACCGAATCTGCTACGCGCACAAGGTCAACCAGTCGCGCGCTTTCGTACGCACCGCCGAACACGCCGGAATTTCCATCGACGTCGCCTCGCCACAGGAATTGGCCGCCGCGGTGGGTGCGGGCTTCGGCCCCATGCGGATCGAGGTGACCGGGCCGAAAGGCGAAGTGTTCCTGCGGGATCTGATCGACTGCGGCGTCACGATCAACGTGGACAATCTGTGGGAACTGCGGCGGATCGCCGAGCTGGCCGGGGACCGCGCCAAAGTGCCGGTGCTGCTCCGGGTTTCCGGATTCGACGAGGCACAGGTGAGCCGGTTCGGTGTGCCGCTGGCGCACATCCAGCGTGCCTTCGATGTGCTTTCGGCCCACCGTAGCCGGATCGCGTTACTCGGCTTCGCTTTTCATCTCGACTCCGGTGACATCGGCGAACGGATCCGCGCGATCGAGGCATGTCTGGCGCTGATCGAACGCGCCTACGGTTACGGGCTCACGCCGTCGGTGCTGAATATCGGCGGCGGGTTCCGCCAGGTCTTCACCGCCGACGCCGATCGATTCGACCACTACGTGCACGTACTGCGGGAATCGCTGCTCGGCCGCGGTGAGCCGATGAGCTGGGGCAGCAACACCTTCGGCTATCACGTGGCAGGCGGCGCGGTGCACGGAACACCGATTTTCCACAAGTACGCCAACACGATTCCGGCGACTACCATGCTCGACGATCTGCTCACCGCCCCGCTGGAGCGACACGGCGGGCGCACGGTCGCCGAGCTGGCCTCGGACAATCTCCTGGACGTGTGGCTGGAGCCGGGCAAGGCACTGGTCGACCAGGCCGGGGTGACGGTGGCCAGGGTCGACTTCGTCAAGGAACTCGCCGACGGCAGCGTCCTGGTGAATGTCGATCTCAGCCGCGACTCGGTGACTCCGGCCGATCAGGAGGTGATGGTCGATCCGGTCATCCTGCCCACTACCGCGCACCGTCCGTCCCCTGCCGTCCCGGTCGACGGGACGGTGGTGCCGACGCGCGGGGCGGGCGACACCTCGCCGAGCCTGCACCCGGTGACCGAAACCGGGCCTGTCGGTGTGTATTTCGCCGGGCGTCTCTGCCTGGAGCGGGATCTGATCACCAATCACAAGGTCTGGCTGCCGGAGCGGCCGCGCCCCGGCGATCTGGTGGTCTTCCCGAATACCGCCGCCTATCACATGGATCTGTCGGCGGCGACGGCCTCGATGCGGCCACCGCCGATCAAACTGTCGGTCGCGCACCGGGCGGGCAGCTTCCAGGTCTACCGCGACCTGGACTATGAACCGCACCTGCCGGTCGGGTTGCCGCCGCAACGCCGCACCCCACCGCACGGACCGTGGCGCCCGCCGATGCCGCGCCGACCCACCGGGGCGCCCTGATGCGCTACGACCACATCACCGAGCTCATCGGCAATACGCCCCTGCTGCGGCTCGATCCCGCCGTGCACGGCCTGCCCGACGTCGAGCTGTACGCGAAGCTGGAGTCGCACAATCCCTTCGGCTCGGTCAAGGACCGGGTGGCGTGGGGCATGATCCGCGACGACCTCGACCACATCCTGGCCAACGGGCAGACCTTCATCGAGGCGTCGAGTGGCAATACCGCCAAGGCACTACGGATCCTGGGCGCCATCCACGGCATCGGGCTGCGCGCGGTCACCAACCGGATCAAGGTCGCCGAGGTCCGCGAGCTGTTGCAGCTGTTCGACACCGACATCGTCGAATTGCCCGGACTGTCCGAGTGCCCGGACCCGACGACACCGAACGACGTGTACTCGGTGATCGAGGCGACCATGGCCCAGCATCCTGGCGCTTACCATCACCCGTCGCAGTACACCAACGAGAAGAACATCGAAGCGCATCACCACGGCACCGGCCGGGAGATCCACGAGGACCTGGCGGCCGACGGCATCACCAGGGTCGACTACCTGATCGGCGGCCTGGGCACCACGGGTTCGACCAGAGGCGCTGCCACCTATCTGCGCAAGCACAATCCCGAATTGCGCACCGTCGCCGTGGTTTCCGGTCGCACCGACTTCATTCCCGGGATCCGCTCGGAGAGCGAGATGTGGGATGTCGGCCTGTTCCAGCCCGACTTCTACGACGACATCGTGACCGTCGAGGCCGGGGATGCGGTGGACGCCACCCTTCGGCTCGCCACCGGGTACGGCATCCTGGCCGGGCCGACCAGCGGCGCCAGCTACGCGGCCGCCCTGGACACCCTTGCGGCAGCAGCGGATTCGGCACAGCGGACGGACGGACCGATCGTCGCGGTGTTCATCGTCTGCGACCGGCTGGAACCGTACCTGTCCTACATCAAGAAGCGCAGGCCGGAGCTGTTCGGTCGCGCCGAGCGCCGACCACCGCCGACACCCGCGGAATTGGCTGCCACACCGACCCTTTCGCCCGCCGAGCTGGCCGAGTTGGAGCGCACCGGCAAGCCGACGATCGTCGATACCCGCGGCGCGATGGCCTACCGGATCGGGCACGTGCCCGGTGCGCTCAATATTCGCGACGATCAGCTCGACGAGATGTTCGCGCAGGGCATTCCGTTCCCCCGCTCCCGACCGGTGGTGTTCGTCTGCCCGGTGGGTGAGGTGTCGCTGCGGTTCGCCGGTCGCGCGCAGCAGGCGGGGTACGACGCCGCGAGCCTGGCCGGTGGGATCGTTGCCTGGCGGGATGCCGGGCTACCGCTGGAAAGTGGCAAATGACGCGCGGAGGACGTCCGCCATTCCGCGCGTGTCTCGTTCGCGTCGCGCGGAAACTACAGGGAGCGCAGAACCGGCGCTGCTTCCCGATCCACGTCCGAAAGAGATGATTCATGTTCCGGTCGAAGAAATCCGTTGCCGCCGCGCTGACCTCCTTCAGCGCCATGACCGCCGCCGTCGTGCTCGCCGCACCCGCCGCACCCGCCGCGGTCACCGCCATCGGCCTGGCGCCAGGGATGAGTTTCGGCACCTCCACCGCCTACGGCACGAACTGCACCTACATCGCGACGGCAACCGCCACGCCCGGCGATGTCATCGGATTCGTCGACCCCCTGGGCACTTTCGATCCCGCGGGCTGGATCACCGTCCCGTCCTCGGGCACCGTGACCGCGAAGTGGACACCGCTGGTCCCCGGTAACCACACCGTCTACGCGGTGCACAGTTCGAACGCGTGGGTGTCGACGGCGGCCACCGTCGGCAACGGCGTCAACCTCGGCTTCGCCTGCGTCGTGCTGCCCTGAGCGACTGGTCGGCCCGGTTTTCGGCGAGATCCGCGGTGTGGTGCGGGTCGGCGGGCTCGCCGCCGATCACGCACTAGTCTGGTGCGGTGCAATCAGGCCAGGAAACAGACGACGACGCGGGCCCGCGGATCTGGGGCGGCACGACCCTCACCGAGCGCAGGGAGGCGCGCCGCACCGCGCTACTGGAGGCCGCACTGGATCTGATCGGTGAGGCGGGCGCGAGCGGGGTGACCATGCGCGCGGTGTGCCGCCGGGCCAACCTCACCGACCGGTACTTCTATGAGAGCTTCACCAGCCGCGACGAACTGCTCGACGTGCTCTACCGGCAGGTCGCCGAGGAGTTCCTGCAGCCGATGACCGCGTTCGCCGCGACCGACGAACCGTCCCGCGACCGCGAACTGGCGCGGATCCTGGTCGACAAGGTGCTCGCCGACCCGCGCAAGTCCCGGCTGTTCCTGGTCGAGCCGTACTCCAGCACCGGCCTCGGCCAGACCACCATCTCGGTGATGCCGGTGTTCACCCGGCTGATGCAGGACCACCTGTTCGCGCACATCGACGACCCGGTCAAGCGCAGGCTCGCCGCGGTGACCATGGCCAGTGGCAACGCGGGCATGTTCTCCGCCTGGCTCAACGGCTCGCTGCGGGCCACCCGGGACGAGATCGTCGATCACTGCGTCGCGGTCATCACCGCTTACCGCTCGCTGTACAAGTCCTGAAACCGCGACGGCCGCTCCGCCGCAACGGAATTGGGCAGCGGCTGCGACCGTGATCACATCCGGGTTGCCAATATTTCCATTCGGGTGTTTACTTGCCAGCGCAAGGTGCCGATCGTTCGCTGAGGCTCCTTCACGGAAACAGGCCAGCGACCCCGAACGTCGAGAGACGCCCCGGGTCAGGACAGATCTCCCCGGCTTAAGGGGTGATCCCGATTGGCTCCCGGTCCCCCGGGTTCACGCCGTGAAGTGCCAAAGGTCTTACGAGGAGGGGCGCTCACCGGCGTTTTTGCCGGGTTCTCCTGCTGCGCTCTGCAACGATCGAACAAACAACGCCCGGCTTCGCCGTGCGCCGAGAGACGAGGGAGGTGAGCCGGATGCCCGGCGGTAATAGTCCGTATCCCCAATTTGCCAAATATTCACCCGGCGACACCTCAACAGCCGATTCCGTTTCGGGACAAGCCCCGTAACCTGCTGTTTTCGACGGTGCGCTGACATGTTCAGGGAGTGCGGTCATGACAACAGTGGAGATGATCCTCCGGCTGCTCACCGGCGTCGGCCTCGGCGCCGTCATCGGCTTCGAGCGGCAGTATCGGGCCCGAATGGCGGGGCTGCGCACCAATGCGCTCGTCGCCGTCGGCGCCACCTTGTTCGTGCTGTTGTCGGCGCACGGCTTCCACGGCGAAGTCGCCGACCCGACGCGTGTCGCGGCGCAGATCGTGTCCGGAATCGGCTTCCTGGGCGCCGGGGTGATCATCCGCGACGGACTCAACGTGCGCGGGCTCAACACCGCGGCCACGCTGTGGTGCGCGGCGGCGGTCGGCGCACTGGCCGGCGCGGGCATGTTCGGCACGGCCGCGGCGGGCACGGTCGCCGTGGTCGGGGTCAACGTCGCACTGCGCGCCGCGGGCCGCGCCGTCGACCGGCAGCCGGAAGCCGGTCACGAACAACCCGCTTCCTACGCGTTCGTCGCCGTCACCAACGACGCCAACGAGGCGCACGTGCGCGCCCTGCTGGTGCAGGCGCTGACCCGCACCGACTTCCAGCTGATCTCGATCTCCAGCGCCAATACCGGCACCCCGGGCCGGGTCGAAGTGCGCGCCGAGCTGTTCGGCGACCAGCGCGACGACCGCCAGATGGAGACCGCGGTGAGCAGGCTCAGCCTGGAACCGTCGGTGACCAGCGTCGGCTGGCACATCGCCGCGACAGATGCGAAGGGACCGCAGGCATGACTCTGTTGCGTTCCTTCCCCTCCCGTAGTGCGCTCGATCGGCCACGCAACCGGTTCGCCGATGTCGTCGTGTTCGTCGGCGCGGCGGTGCTGATCTGGCTGATCGTGCGGGTCTCGGCAAGTGCGAATGTGCCGTTCGACGAGGCCGACGCGCCCGCGACGGTGTCCACCGATCCCGATCAACTCCCCTACTACGCGGCGCGCTCGCTGCTGCGGATGTTCGCCGCGCTGGGGCTGTCGATCGTGTTCACCTTCGTGTACGCGACGGCGGCGGCGCGATTGCGCCGGGCACGCACGGTGCTGCTGCCGCTGCTCGACATCCTCCAGTCGGTGCCGATCCTCGGGTTCCTGTCGATCACTGTCGCCGGGTTCATCGCACTATTTCCCGGCTCGGAGCTCGGCCTCGAAAGCGCCGCCATCTTCGCGATCTTCACCTCGCAGGCCTGGAACATGGCGTTCGCGTTCTACCACAGCCTGGCCTCCCAGCCGCGTGAGCTGGACGAGGCGGCGCGCAACCTGAGACTGTCACGCTGGCAACGGTTCTGGCGCGTCGACGTGCCGAGCGGCATGATCCCGCTGGTCTGGAACGGGATGATGAGTTTCGGCGGCGGCTGGTTCTTCCTGGTCGCGTCCGAGGCGATCAGCGTGAACAACCACAAGTACGTGGTGCCCGGCATCGGCTCCTATGTCGCGACCGCGACCCGAGACGGCGATCTCGGCAAGGTGTTCATCGCGATCGGTGTCATGATCGTGATGGTCGTCGGCGTGAACTTCCTGTTCTGGCGACCGCTCACGGCGTGGTCTGAGCGGTTCCGGGTGGAGGACACCGAAGCCGCCGAGGCGCCGCGCAGCCTGATGCTGAATCTGCTGCGCCGCTCGCACGTTCCGCTGCTGCTCGGCAAGGTATTCGGCCCGCTGGTCGCGCCGATGGACCGGGCGATGAGTGTGTTCGGACTGGCCGAGCATCCACTGCACACGCCGCCGATCCGGCGCCGCGCCGGTGACGTGCTGTTCGCCGCGGTGGTCGCGGTGCCGATCGGCTACGGCGCCTACCGGGTTGTCGACTACATCGAATCGACCGCGGGCTTCGGCGAAGTCGCGCATGCCTTCGGACTCGGGTTCCTGACCCTGCTGCGGGTCGTGGTGCTGCTGGTGCTGGCCACCGTGGTGTGGGTGCCGATCGGGGTGTGGATCGGGTTGAACCCCAAGGTTTCCCGGCTCGCGCAGCCCGTGGTGCAGGTGCTGGCCAGCTTCCCGGCCAACTTCCTGTTCCCGTTCATCACCGCCGTACTCGTCTGGAGCGGAGCCAGTTTGAACTGGGCGGGCACCATTCTGATGGCGTTGGGCGCGCAGTGGTACATCCTGTTCAACGTCATCGCGGGTGCCAGCGCGGTACCCAACGATCTGCGCGAGGCCGCCGCCAATCTGCAACTACCGCGAAACCTGTGGTGGCGCAAGCTGATCCTGCCCGCCATCTTCCCCAGCTACGTGACCGGCGGGATCACCGCGGCCGGTGGCGCCTGGAACGCCTCCATCGTCGCGGAAGTCGTGCAGTACGGATCGACCACCCTGGTGGCCGCGGGCCTCGGCTCCTATATCGCCGAGGCGACCGAGGCCGGTGATTCCCCGCGCATCCTCATCGGCGTGCTCGTCATGAGCATCTACGTGGTCGGTATCAACCGACTGTTCTGGCGGCGGCTCTACGCACTGGCCGAACGGCGGTACTCGCTGTGAACACCGGCTACCTCTGCATTCGTTCGACGGGAGACCGATCATGACCGTGACCACCACCCAGGCCGACCGCGATGTGCTCCTGGACATCTCGGGTGTCGGCAAGCGATTCACCGGCGCCGCCGGTGACGAGTTGCGGGTGCTCGACGGTATCGATCTGCAACTGCGCAGCGGCGAAATCGTCGCGCTGCTGGGGCGTTCCGGCTCCGGCAAGTCCACCCTGCTGCGGATCATCGCGGGCCTCATCGCGCCGTCCGATGGCGAGGTGACCTATCGGGGCACCCCACTCAACGGCAGCAACCCCGGTGCCGCGCTGGTGTTCCAGTCGTTCGCGCTGATGCCGTGGCTCACCGTGCAGGACAATGTCGAGCTCGGGCTCGCCGCCCGCAATGTGGCGCCCGCCGAACGCCAGCAGCGGGCGCTGGCCGCGATCGACATGATCGGCCTGGACGGCTTCGAATCCGCCTATCCCAAGGAGCTTTCCGGCGGTATGCGCCAGCGGGTCGGCTTCGCCCGCGCGCTCGTGCTGGAACCCGACCTGTTGCTGATGGACGAGCCGTTCTCCGCGCTGGATGTGCTCACCGCGGAGAACCTGCGCACGGAACTGGTGAATCTGTGGGCCACCGAAGGCTTTCCCACCAAGGCGATCTGCGTCGTCACGCACAACATCGAGGAGGCGGTGCAGCTGGCCGACCGGGTGCTGGTGCTGGGCTCCAATCCGGGCCGGATCATCGCCGAAATCGCGGTGCCCCAACCTCGCCCGCGCGACCGGCGGGCACCGTGGTTCGAGGCGATGGTCGACCAGATCTACGGCCTGCTCACCGGTCGCGACACCGAACCCGAAGTCGGCGAACCGGATAAGGCCACGCCCACCGCGCAGCCGCTGCCCGACGCCTCGGTCGGCGGCTTGGCCGGTCTGGTCGAGCTCGTCTATGCCACCGGCGGCCGCGCCGATCTCCCGGACATCGCCGATGAACTGAACTTCGAGATCGACGATCTGCTGCCGCTCGTCGACGCCGCCGAAATGCTCGGTTTCAGCACCGTCGAAGACGGCGACGTGCTGCTCACCGAGATCGGCACCCGGTTCACCACGGCCGACATCCAGGAGAGCAAGCGCATTTTCGCCGAACAGGCCCGCCATCGCGCGCCGTTGGTCCGCACCATCTGTAAGGGACTCGCCGGTAGCTCCGATGGCAGCCTCCGTGCCGGTTTCTTTCTCGACCTGCTCCGCCGCGGCTTCGGGCCCGAAGATGCCCGGCGCCAGCTCGATATCGCGATCGACTGGGGGCGCTACGCCGAGTTGTACGACTACGACACCGATTCCGACAAGATCACCGCAGATCCGGCGGCCCAGATCTTCGCGGGCGTGCGCGGGAAGTGGACCGCGTAGCATCCGGAACACGACCGACGTCGATGCGGGGCAGATTACCTCCGAGGTAATCGACCCCGCATCGTCTGTCGGGAACACTCACCCCATGGCAACGAACACCGCGCCACCACCCCACCCACCCCTGGCCGCCGCCCTGCGCGGCCTGGCCATCGGCCGCATCGTCCTCGGCGCCGCCGCCATCGCGGCACCACGAACACTGGCCGCGGCCTTCCGAATCCGCGCCACACCCGAACTCACCTACATGACCCGCATCTTCGGTGCCCGAGCCATCGCACTCGGCCTCGGCTACCTGACCGCCCCCGCCGCCGAGCGCCCCCGATGGCAACGCCTGTCCCTGCTGGTCGACATCATCGACACCACCCACGGCACCACCCACCTCGCCCGCGGCGACATCCCCCGACCCACAGCCGTCGCCATGGTCACGCTGACCGGTAGCTACATGACCGTCGGCGCCACCCGCCTAGCCCGCGACCTGCTCTAACCGTCCCACTGCCCGCCTCGTCCGGCGCGGGCAACTCGTCGTCGGTCGTCGTATCGGTCAACAGCGTGCCCACCTCTTGCAATCCGACTCTGAGGAACATACGCGCCGCGCCTATCGGTCGAGTTGCTCTCGCCAGTAGGAGAGGGACTTTTGGGTGCGGATGGTGGCGGCGTGGTTGGGGCCGAGCGCGCGAAGTTCGGCTACCAGGAGGATTTCGAATTCGGCGATGGCTCGGCGGATGTCGCCATTTTCGGCGCGGCGGGTGGCCAGGTCGTTGCGGGTGGCGAAGGTGTCGGGGTGATCGGGGCCGAGGACGCGGAGCCGGTCGGCGAGCAGTTGCTCGAGTTCGGCGATGGCCTCGGGGAGATCGCCCGCATCGGCGCGGAAACCGGCGAGGGTGCTGCGGGTGGTCAGGGTGTCGGGGTGGTCGGGACCGAGGACCCGGAGGCGGTCGGCGAGAAGGTGATTGAATTCGGCGCTGGCGCCCACCAGGTCGCCGCTGCGGGTACGGAAGGCGGCCAGGGCATTTCGGGCGGCCAGCGTCGCGGCGTGGTCGGACCCGTAGATGCGCAAGCAGTCGGCGAGCAGTTGTTCGAATTCGGTTCGCGCACCAGGCAAATCGCCGATCTCACCGCGCCAGTAGGCGAGGCTGTTGCGGGTTCGCATGGTCTGCGGGTGGTCGGGGCCGAGTACGCGGGCGCGGTCGGCGACCAGCTTTTCGAAATCGGTGATAGCGGCGACGAGCTCGCTCCGGTCGGCGCGCTTGGACGCCAGGTCGGCGCGGTTGGACGCCAGGTCGTTTCGGGTACGCAGGGTGTCGGGGTGGTCGGGACCGAGGAGGCGGCGCTGGTCGGCGAACAGACGTTCGTAGTCGGCTCTGGCGCCGATATAGTCGCCGCAACGGGCCCGGTAGGTTGCCAGATTAGTGCGTGTGCCAAGGGTTTTCGGGTGGTCGCGACCCAGTACGCGGAACCGGTCGACGAGCAACTGTTCGAAAGCCGTGATCGCGCCGATCAGGTCCCCGCTCTCGGCGCGGTGGTATGCCTCGCGGCTGCGCGTCGTCAGGGTATCGGGATGGTGCGGGCCGAGCGCGTCGACGAACGCAGGTACCCAGGCGGCCCAGAGATCGCGGTTGTCTGCGGCCCTCATGGTTTCCAACATTTCGAGGAAGTGCAGCGCGCTGGCGGAATCCCCGTAGGCGAGGCAGTGGCGCACGGCCGAACCGCGCGCGTAGTCGGCGGCGCGGTCGCTGGAACTCTCTTTGATCGCCGCGACGATGGCCCGGTGCGCGTGCTCGATTTCCACGCCGAGTTCTTTGCACTCGGCGCGCAGTCCGGGCAGCAGCGCGCCATGGGTTATCCCGAGTGACTCGCGCGGGGTGCCGGGGCGGCTGCGGGTGACCAGCGCACCCATCGCCACCGTCATATCGCGGATTCGGGCGATGTGCAGGTCCACGCCGAGCGCGGTCAACGCCGCATCCAGCAGCTCGATCGGTAGGACCGGCCCGACCCCGGCGGCGACCAGGATGCTGAGGAACGCCCCTGTGGCACTGACGGTTTCGGGATGCATCCCGCGTATCGCGGCATCGACCCGCAGCGCGACGATCCGGTCAAGGCCGATACCGGCGGCGACCGCGCCGTCGGTAATGTTCGACGCCACCTCGCGCAGCATTCGCGCCAGCAGCCAGCCGCCCGAAACGACGTGGTGGCCGTCGCCGACCGAGGTCGGCGTCTGAGCCAGCAACATCTGGATCCAGTTCACCCAATCCGCCGGATCCGCGGGCGCACCGCTGTCGCGGGCGGACCCGACGAGGGTGGCGATATCGTCGGCGGCGGGTTCGCCGATCTCGATCCGGTGCATGTGGGCCAGTTCCGGATCGTCCTCGACGCCGGTGCCGTCCCGGATACCGACGATCACCCGGACGTGCCGCAAATCCTCGCGTTTCGTCAGATCGGCGATGGCGCAGACCAGCAACCGCCGCGTCCCCGGCTGCGCTTGGTTCAATCCGTCCAGCACCAGCGTCACCCGGCGGCCCGCAGTCGACAACCGGGCCAGCGGATGCCGCACCGAAAGGTCGAAGATGTCGAACTCGTCCCTGGCCCGGTGCGCGCGCACCGCCTGCGCCGCCTCGGTGAAGCCGGGCAGCCGGGCGCTCAGCTGCGCTGCCAGCTCGGCCGCGACCGCCTCGATCGAGCTGGCAGCGGTGAGAAACACTGCGGCAGTGATGTATTCGGGCGTCACCGCCAGGCCCTCCACCAGGCTCGGCCGGATCAGCATGGCAAGCAGGGTGGATTTACCGGAGCCCGCGGGGCCGATCACCGCCCGCAGGCGATGGCTGCCCGCGTCCACGATGGCGTCGAGCTGCTCGCGGACATCGGGCGTCACCAGCAGCCCTCGGGTCAGCTGGTCGACGAAGCCCGCGGCGGAGCGGCCGCTCACCGCGTCCCGATGCCGCGCGGTATTGGGCACCAGCCAGAGACCGGGGTCCGCGCCCTGCGCCATCGACACCGCCCCGGTGGTGAACGAAAGATATTGGGGCTGTTGGTGAACGCATTCCCCGGCAATCGGATCGACCAGATCCGCCGGCAGCAGATTCTCGCCGCGCAGCGGTAATCCCACACCGAAGGTGGCCAGCATGGTTCGGGTGAAGCAACCGGAGAACGCGGGCCCCTCGCCCGCCGCGACCAGCATCTCCATCCGCCCCGCCGACTGGGCGAGCAGGTCGGTCCACCGCCGCGCGGCACCGATCACGCCCTGACCGGTCTCGCACGCGTCGACCAGCACGACCAGCCCATCCAGCGCCGCCTGGTTCAGCCGCTCCCGGATCTCTTGTGTGAGATGAAAGGCGTTGCGCGAGTTGGGCACCGCGGGCGAATCGAGCCCGAGTAGATAGAAGTCCTCGGCATTGGTCGCGACACCGTGACCGATGAAGGCGAGCAGCAGGGTGGCCTGGCGCTCCGCGGCCGCCGCGAAGGCCTCGTCCACCGCCGTGACCAGCTGCGCCGCAGTCGGATTCAATACCGGCCCGTCTTCCGCGATCGCGGAGCGCCACCCACCGGCCTCGGTCAGATTCCCATACAACCCTGTGGCGAGTTCGCCGGTGAACCCCAGTTCCCCCAGCGCCTCACATTCGGACCCGACAACCAAAGCGAGTCGTCCTCCCATGCAAGAAACATACCCGCGTGCCCCTCCGGGGAATGACACACCCGGAATCTGAGCGTTCCCCGCCGTTGTCGGCAAGTTGTGTCGGCCGTGCCCATTTCGATATCGAATCGCGCTGCGCGAGACGTAGTGTGGCGGGGTCGGACGCCTGTGCGAGGAGATCGGTGCGATGAGTGACCCCCTGGTCGGTTTGACGGGTACGCTCACATCGCCGATCCGAGGCGCGGGAATGCTCGGGGAGGTGCAGGTGGCGATTCGAGGGGGAATGGAACTGTTCGTCGCACGTGCCACCGAAGCGATCCCGGTGGGGGCGACCGTACTCATCATCGACGTCACGCCCGGGTGCATCGTCGATGTGGTGCCCTGGATTCCGCTGACCACCGACGCCGCCGAGAGATCTTGAAACAGCAAGGGAGACAGGAGTGCTGGCTACCACGCACGGGCTGGCGAGCCGACCTCACCGTGCTCGGCGGGCCGGACGGAGTGCGTGAACTGGTCAACGGAATGGCCGGTCAGGGGCTGACTGTTTTCAATTCATTACAAAAGGCGCTTTCGTCCAACGACGGCGATAACGCGGGCTAAGGTGACCGGGTAGCGACGGCGCGGCGAGGAGCAGGTGTTGGTGTCCATCGGGAAATTGGTGTCGTTCGACAGCTCTCGGGGATTCGGATTCATTCGACCGGAGGACGGCGGGCCGGACGTATTCGTGCACGTCAACGACATCGGTCTGGACGAAGACGAGTTGCGCCAGGGTCGAGTGTTCGAATTCGACATGACAGAGGGTGATCGTGGGCCGAAGGCGGTCAATCTGAGTGTGGTCGGTGGCCAGCCGAGCCCGCCCCCGGTACCGCACAAATCCAAACACAGATCGAACTCGGGACAGCTCACCGCCGCCGAACACAAACGCCTGATCACCGAGCTACTCCTCGACGCGAGCCCCGCACTGACGGCGGGCGAGATCCTCACCATCCGCGACCGGCTCACGGTCTTCGCCGAGCAACACGGCTGGCTGGACAACTAAGGGCTCTCGGTTCACGGCATCCGCGAGGTCGATGATCTTGTCGGCCGCGGCGCATACGATCATCAGCGAGTACAGCGCGCTTGCGAGTGACGAATGTCCGAGGCCGCAGGAAGCGCTTGCGAGTGACGAATGTCCGAGGCCGCACCGATGAATTTCGTTCGATCATGTCGTCGGTACGGGTGAGAACCGAACCGAGGAGGATCGCGTGGACTTACCGGTCATGCCACCCGTCCGACCCATGCTGGCCAAAACCACGTCCGGAGTGCCGCGCGAGCCCGGCCTGAGCTACGAACCGAAATGGGACGGTTTCCGCTGTATCGTCTTCCGCGACGGCGACGAGGTGGAGCTCGGCTCCCGCAACGACCGCCCGCTGACCAGGTATTTCCCCGAGGTCGCCGAGTTGCTGAAGCAGGCGCTGCCGGAACGGTGCGTGGTGGACGGCGAGATCGTGGTGGTCACCGGGCACGGCCTGGACTTCGACGCCCTGCAGAACAGGCTGCACCCGGCCGCTTCCAGAGTCAACAAGCTGGCCGTGGAAACTCCGGCCAGTTTCGTCGCCTTCGATCTGCTCGCCCTCGGTGACAAGAATCTGACCGAGGAGCCGTTCGCCGAACGCAGACGGCTGCTGGAAACCATTCTGGACACCGCGCTCGCGCGGGTGCACCTGACGCCGATCACCCAGGATCCCGACCTGGCCGAGGACTGGTTCACCCGGTTCGAGGGCGCCGGGTTCGACGGGGTCATGGTCAAGGCCAACGACCTGGCTTATCTGGAAGACAAGCGGGTGATGCTCAAGGTCAAGCACGAACGCACCGCCGACTGCGTGGTGGCCGGTTTCCGGTGGCACAAGGACGGCGAAGGGGTCGGCTCGCTACTGCTCGGCCTGTTCGACGACCAGGGCCACCTGAACCACGTGGGCGTCGCGAGCAGCTTCACCGCGGCCCGCCGCAAGGAACTCGTCGAGGAACTCGCGCCACTGCGGGAAAACGCGCTGGAAAACCATCCGTGGCGGGAATGGGCCGACGCCGCGGCACAGGCCAGGGCCGACGGCAAGATGCCGGGCGGCGTGAGCCGCTGGACCGGCGGCAAGGACCTGTCCTGGGAGGCGCTGCGCCCCGAACTGGTCGCCGAGGTCCGCTACGAACACGTGCAATCCGGGCGGCTGCGGCACGGCGGCAGGCTGGTCCGCTTCCGCGCCGACCGCACACCCGAATCGTGCACCTACGCTCAGCTCGACGAGGCGCCGCCCGCCGAATTGAGTGCGATTTTCAGCGAGGCGAAATGAGCGCGCGCGGCGAGTCCGTCGATATCGAGGTCGACGGCCGGACGGTCACCATCAGCAATCCCGGCAAGGTCTATTTCACCAAGCGCGGCGAGACGAAACTCGATCTCGTGCATTACTACCAGGCGGTGGCCGAACCGTTCCTGAATGTGGTCGGCGGCCGTCCGCTGCTGTTGGAGCGCTATCCCGACGGGGCGTCCGGTAAGTCGTGGTTTCAGAAGCGGGTGCCGAAAACGGCCCCGGACTGGTTGCACACGGTCGAGGTGACCACGCCGAACGGCACCACCAGCGACGCGCTGGTCGCCCACGATCTCGCGCACATTCTGTGGGCGGTCAACCAGGGCTGTCTCGGTTTTCACGTGTGGCCCAACCGCGCGGACAATCTGAAGATCGCCGACGAGCTGCGCATCGATCTCGATCCCTCCCCCGGCATCACCCTCGACGACCTCAAGCACGCCGCGGTGCTGACCCGGGAGTTGTTCGCCGAGTTGGGCATCGAGTCGCGGATCAAGACCTCCGGCTCCCGCGGCCTGCACATTTACGTTGCGCTGGCACCGAATTGGGATGGCTACCAGGTGCGCGCCGCCTCCGTCGCATTGGCGAGGGAGTTGGAGCGCCGCCATCCGGAAGAGATCACCGCACACTGGTGGAAGGAAGAACGCGGCAATCGCGTGTTCATCGACTACAACCAGAATGCCCCGCACAAGACGGTTTTCGGGGCCTGGTGTGTGCGCCCGAAGGTCGGCGGGCAGGTGTCGACGCCGATCGCCTGGTCCGAATTGGACGCTGTCGTCCCGGACGAGCTGACCATCGCCACCGTGCCGGCGCGACTGGCCGAACTGGGTGACCCGTGGGCCGATCGCGCACCGCAATCCATTGCCCCGCTGCTGGAAATGTCGGAGCGCGACATGGCGTCGGGCCTGATGGACGCGCCGTGGCCGCCGCAGTATCCGAAAATGCCGAACGAACCGCCCCGCGTTCAGCCGAGTCGGGCCAAGAAAGAGGAGTAGGCAGCGCCCGCTATTCGGTCCAGAGCACCCAGGTGCCGCTGCGGCCCCCGGTCTCGCAGACCAGCGCGCGGCCGTCCGCGGTGCGACCGGTCTTCCCGGTGCTGCCGTCGCATTTCGCCCCGGCCTGCTGGATCGCGGTGGATACCGTGAACGGGCCGGACCACTGATAGCCGCTGCCCGCGCTGAGCAGGCAGATCAGGGTGCCGCCGTCGGCGGCGCTACCGATCTGGCCGACCTGCGCCTCGGTGCACGCCGCTCCCTTTTTCAGGTTGCTCTGGTTCGTCGTGGTGGGGCCTGCCGTGGTGGTCGCTACCGTGTTGGGGGCGATGGATGTCGTCGGCGGGGGCAGTCGATCGGCGCTCGACGGCACCGAGAGGCTTGCCGTGGTCGGTAGGCGGTCCGCGCGAGTCAGCGAGTCCGGCAGCATGTTTCCCGACAGCACCACGAGTCCCGCCAGCGCCGTCACCTCCGCGACGCCGATCAGCAGCGCGAACATCGCCATCACCCGGCCGCGCGGATGCGAGAAGGCGATGAAGCCGAAGACGATCGCGACCGGGAACAGGCCGACCAACGCGGCCACCAGCGCGACGATCGCATACGGATTCACGATGGGCGGAATTTCCACCCGGAGCCGACCGGTCCGGCGACGGCCCGCCGCGGGTTCCTGCCAGCGCTCGTCGGGCTCGGGCTCGACCCACTGTTCCTCTTCGGCCGCGGCCCAGCGGTCGTCCTGCTGCGCCGCAGGCCAGCGTTCACTTTCACGGCGATCTGCCCGTGCCATGCCAGGTACCTCTCCACACCACACACCGTGCAGGAACCTCGGACTGCCCGGACCCGCCCCGATCTCCCGACCCACAATAGGGGTGGAACGGCGCGCCATCATCTGGAATGTCCAATTACTACTGTTTTCCTCGATCAGGGTTCATGCTGATCGGGCAGTGTCACTGATCTTGCGTTGACTCCTAGGAGGAATCCATGCTCGGTAGCACCACTCCGCCCGACCGCGAAAACCGGCCGTGGCACGCTCAAGCCGGCGATCTGCTCGGCGACAATTACAACGTTCCCGGCCTTATTCTCTGCGCGCTCGGCATGGTGTCGCTGGCGTGCACGCTCACCGCCGCCGGGTACGGCTTCGATGAATGGACCCAGATCGGCGCGATCGTGACGGCCGCGCTCTGGATACTCGGCGTCGGCGCGCTGCTGGTGGAACATCGGCGCGAAGAAGTGATCGAGCTGAAGTACGGGCGGCAGGGGCACGCGCCGGGGCACCGGCGGCCGGTGCGCTACAGCGCGGAGAGTGCCGCGACCGGCGATCCGGCCCCGGAGGCCCTCACCTGATAACTCCTCCGATAGCCGGGGACCGCCGTGCGCTCAGCGCCGGCGGTCCACCTTCGGCAGCGATTCGGTGACCAGCGTCATCAGCATGTCGGCGAGCAGCTCGTGCACCTGCGGGCGGGTCAGCGTGCCGCGGGTGATCCATTCCCGGCCCGCCACTTTGACCAGCCCGCCATAGGCGCGGACCATCGCGCGCAAAGCCGCACTCCGTGCCGAATCGGCGAGGCCGACCATGAGCAGCAGTCGTTCGGCGGCCGCGTCGTCGGCCTGATCGAGAATCTGCTGCACCTCGGGGTCGTCGCCGACGCCCTCGTGGCTGGTCACCTTCACCCAGGTGCTGCCGTGCTCGGCGATGGTGTCCAGCAGCCAGTGCACACTTGCATCGACTCGCTCGCGCTCGGTGCCGGTGGGCACGATCATGTCGTCGAGCTTGGGCAGGGTGACCATGCGTCGAACCACCGCGAGGTACAGGTCGCGCTTGTTGCCGAAGTAGTGGTTGATCAGACCGCGGGCGACGCCTGCCCGCTGGGCCAGTTCGGCGGTCGAGACGGCCGCGTACGGCCGCTCACCGAACATGTCGATCGCGCACGCCAGAATCTGGGCCCGCCGCTCGTCGGGTTCGAGCCGGCGACGGCGCGGCAGGGGGACCGCAGCCGGCGTGGCCGGCGGAGTAGGTGAGTCCAGCGCAGCACCGTCCGCGGTCTCACTCGTCGTATCAGAGAGACCGGGCAATGAGATCCTTCATCACCTCGTTGCTACCCGCCAGGATGCGCAGGACGCGGGCGCCGGTGTAGAGCTGCGAAATCGGATACTCCGTCATGTAGCCGTAGCCGCCGAACAGTTGCAGGCAGCGGTCCACCACGATACCCAGCTGGTCGGTGAGCCAGTACTTCGACATCGCCGCGGTGGGGATATCGAGTTCGCCGCGCAGATGCCGCACGATGCAATCGTCGAGGAAGGTGCGGCTGACCTTCGCGATGGTGGCGCACTCGGCGAGTTCGAACTTGGTGTTCTGCATGGCGAACAGCGGCTTGCCGAAGGCCTCCCGGCCCTTGGTGTAATCGATGGTCAGCTGCACGGCCTTTTCCATCATCGCGACCGCGATGATGCCGGTGACCAGCCGCTCTTGGGCGAGCATCTGCATCATCTGATAGAAGCCCAGGCCCTCGGCCTCGCCGAGCAGGTTCGTCGCGGGCACCCGTAGTCCGTCGAAGAACAGTTCGGCGGTGTCCTGGGCCTTGCCGCCGATCTTGTTGAGGATGCGGCCGCGCTTGAAGCCGGGGGTGTCGTCGGAGACATCGGCGAAGATCAGCGAGACGCCCGACGCGCCCTTGGTCGGGTCGGTCTTCACGGCGATGATGATGCCGTCGCAGAGCCAGCCGTTGGTGATGAAGATCTTCGAGCCGGTGATGACGTACTCGTCGCCCTCGCGCACCGCGCGGGTCTTGATGTTCTGCAGATCCGAGCCGGTGCCCGGTTCGGTCATGCCGATGGACAGCACCATTTCACCGGTGGCGGCCTTGGGCAGCACCCGTTGCTTGAGTTCCGGGGAACCGAATTCCGCGAGGTAAGGCGCGATGATCGAACTGTGCACCGGCATACCCATCGAGCCGTCGCCCGCCCGCGACTGTTCCTCGATGATCGCGGCCTCGTGCGCGAACGTGCCGCCGCCACCGCCGTATTCGGTGGGGATGGCGGTGCAGAGCAGGCCGAGCTCGCCAGCCCGGTTGTACAGCGCGCGGTCGGGGTGGCCCTGGGCGACGAACTTCTCCTCGTGCGGGACGACCTCCTTCTCGAAGAACGTCTTCGCAAGGTCGCGTACCGCTTCGACCTCGTCGTCACTCCATGCGGCGCGTGCCATTTCGGATCCTTTTGCTCGCTGTTCCCCGACTTGAAGCCGGGCCCTCGTCAACAGATTCCCGCACTATTGGCAGGGTGTCAACAACCCGGGCACGCGTCGAGTCGACCGAGTTGCGTCGAGGACTCGGCGACGGTCAGCCTGCGGGCTGTTGCGCCTGGTTGACGGCGGCGAGCGAGGTGAAGATGGGCGTCTCCGGGTCGGCGGAAATGCCTTGCCTACGCAGGAATCCGTCGATCAGGCCCCAGACGAATTCGGTGGCCTGGTCGACGAATTCGGCGGTGCGGTCCGGGTGCGGCAACGCGGAATCGGCCAGCCACAGATCGGTGATCGAGACGACGACGCCGACCACCGCGCGGGACAGATAGTCGATGCCCGCGGTGTCGATCGGGATGGACTCGGCGATCTCGCGGGCCTGTCGGGCGAAACGATCCGAGGCGGCCCGGCCGAGGTCGAACTGCAGGACCGTGCCGTCGGACTGCTGGGTCACCTGCGCCTGACCCAGGAAGCGGAAAACGTTGGGATGCTGCAGAATGCTGTCGGCGTATCCGGTGAGCACCCGCCGCAACGCGGTCCGCGGCGGTTGCAGCATGAGCGTCAGATCGTTGCCCGCGGCGGCCGCGGCGGCCTTGGCCATCCGGTTACCGATCTCGGTGTAGAGATCGGCCTTGTCGGCGAACTGGCGATACAGGCGCGGCTTGGTGATGTTCGCTTCGCGGGCGATGTCGTCCATGCTCGGCCGCGGCCCGTCCCGGTCGATCACCCGGATCGCGGCGTCGACGATCTCCGCACGGGAGGTCGTCGAACGAACGCTGGGCCGGGGCACGACCGCAGCATACACGTACCGGCGGTACGGATATCAGCACAGCGGAGAGCCGGGGTCAGCTCGGCGCGGGCGTGACCTGCGCCATACTCTGGGGGTTACCCCTCCCGCTCTCGGCCAATTCTTCGTACTGTCAGTATCGGAAAACGTACTGGCGGTACGGGCTGATCGTTTCGAGCGACCTGCGAGCAGGCGCGGGCATGGCGGTCCGAGCCGACCATCGCGTCACCGGCCGGCCGCTCGCACCCGAACGAGGCAACGACATGACCAACCTGCTCGACACCGACACGCCCCGCCCGGACCGGCAGTGGACGGTGACCGCCGACGGCGCCGACCTGGCCGTCTTCGAATGGGGCGATCCCGCCGCCGAACCCCTGGTCCTGGTGCACGGCCTCACCGACACGCACCGGGTGTGGGCCACGGTCGCGGCATTGCTGACCGACGGCTTCCGCGTGATCACCTACGACGTACGCGGCCACGGCCGCTCGGCCACCCCGGCCCTGCTCGCGGAGTTCCGGCTGGACCGGCTGGCCGCCGACTTCTTCGCGGTGATCGACGCGGCGAGCCCGAAGCGTCCGGTGCACACCTGCGGGCACGGCTGGGGCGCGGTGCAACTGTGGGAGGCGGTCTGCGATCCGCGGGCGAATACCCGAATTGCCTCGTTCACCGCCATTTCCGGACCCAACCTGGACCATCTCGGACTGTGGCTGCGGGCCGTCGCGCCGCACCTCCGGCTCCGGGCGGGCGATCTGGGCTGGTGGCTGCGCGGAGCACGCTGGAGCCTCAACCCGGTGCCCGTGGCACGCAGGCTCTATCCGCCGCGGGTGCGCACGCTGCTGGTGGAACGGCTCGGCGGGCTCTCGCCGGTGCCCGCCAGGATCGCCCGCACCTGGCGCACGGATCTGCTTGCGGGCGGGCGGATCGCGCAGGCCAACCTGCTGCACCATCTGCGGCGGCCACGGGTGCGGCGCACCGCGGTGCCGGTGCAGCTGCTCGTCGACACCACCGACCCGTTCGTGCCCGCCGCCCTCTACGACACCTCGACCCGCTGGGTGGACCGGCTGTGGCGTTGTGCGGTGCCCGCCGACCACTGGCTGCCGGTCACCGAGCCGCTGCTGGTCGCCGAGGCGATCGCCAACTTCGTCGACGACATGCGGGCCGACAAGTCCGCGATCACCCCACGCAACAGCTGAGCGTCCCTTCTCGACAACTCGACACCGATACGGAGATCCCATGCCGGACGCAGCCCAACCGCTGACCCGAACGCTTGGCGCACCCCTGCCCGCTGAGTTCGACCGGCTCACCGACTCCGACCTCGCCGAACTCGATCGGCTGCTGCGCACCGCCGTCACCGCCCGCGGCGAACGCCTCGGTGCGGCGGTCGAATCCTCGCTCCGACTCATCCCCCGGCTGATGCGTCCGGCCGTGAAGCGAGCGCTCGGTTTATGAGTGCGCAACTGATGGCGCGCGCCGAGACCACGCAGCTCGCGCGCCTGCTCGATATCGCCGACCCCGCGGCGCTCGATTTTCTGAACACGCTTTCCCCCGAGGCAATTCGGACGTTCCGCGAGCGAGCCACCGATCTGCTTTTCGACGGCGATGCCACGCGAATGAAACGCGTGGCCGCCGCAACGAAATTGGTGCCCACCGCGATCAGCGCCAAGGCCGCCGAGCGTGCGTTCGGGCCGGTGCTATGCGCCGCGGTCGCGGGATCGGTCGAACCTTCCCGTGCGATCGATATCGCGAAGGCGCTGCCCGCCCGGTTTCTGGCCGAGACCGCGATTCAGCTCGATCCGCGGCGCACCGCCGACATCATCGCGGCGGTGCCCGCACGGTTGGTCGTCGACGTGGCAAGGGAGCTGCTGCGCATCGACGACCACGTGACGATGAGTCGTTTCGTCGGCGTCGTCCCGGAAGAGTCGATGCGGGCCGCGGTGCCGGTGCTGGGCGACGCCGACCTGCTGCGCATCGGCTTCCTGATGGAGGACAAATCCGCGCTGGACCGGCTGATGGGCTTGGTCACCGACCGGCTCGCCGGGGTCATCCGCGCCGCGCACGAACAGGACCTCTGGGCCGAAGGGCTCGACCTGCTCGACAGCGTCGGCCCGGAGAATCGGGCCGCCCTCGGCGATATCGCGGCCGGGCTCGGTGGTGACGTACTCGACGGCCTGATCGAGGCGGTGCGGGCGCTCGATGCCTGGGACTCGCTGCTGCCGGTGACCAGCGCGATGAACGCGGACAGTTTGCGCGCATTCGCCGAAAGGCCTGCGGTACAGGAGGAATCGGTGCTCGCCTCGATCATGAATGCCGCACTGAACAAAGGCTTTTGGCTCGACCTGCTGCCGCTCGTCGTCCACCTGCAGCCGTCGCAGCTGGCGACGCTGGCCGCCCGCCTCGCCGAAAAACCCGACGAGGAACTCGGCGACCTTGTCGCCCAAGCGGATACGGCGGGCCTGTGGGACGCGATGCTGCCGATCGCGCTGGCCATGACCGATAGCGACCGCCGCCGGATGGCCGGTCTGCCGATCATGCGCGACCCCGACGTGCTCCGCGCGGTGATCGACACCACCGCCGCGCACGAACTCTGGTCTCAGGCACTGCCTTTGGTGGACGCACTGCCCGACTCCGCGACCCCGATCCTCGCCTCCTGTATCGGCGATCTGAGCAAGGATCAGCTGCTCGCCGCGGTCCTCGCCGCGTCCCGCAGCGACAATATCGACACCCTGGTCGATATCGCGCTCGCCCAAGACCCCGCGGGCCGGGCCCGGGTACTCGGCATCATCGACGAGATGGCCGATCTCGACGAGTTCCTTGCCGCATTGACACCGGCGACACCAGATGTGGTGTGGGACGGGCTGATCCAGGTTCGTACGGAAATTCCCACTGCCTTACGTGATCAGCTCGCCGCACGCGCGGACGAGTGTGGCCGTAGCGCTGCGGCCGACAGCCTGCGCGACGACCAGGTGTGATGATATTTTGCGGCCATGACGAGACCGGCGGGTCAGAGGCCTCCACGCCTCAGCAACGCCGGATGGCTGCACGAGCCGTTGGCGCCGATCGCGCCGCCGCGGCCGTACCCGGATGGGCCGGTGCCGCCGCGGCCGCTCGGCCGGTGGAAACAAGCCGGCCCCGGTCCGCGCCGACTGGGGGCGCTCGCTGCCGCGATCTGCCTCGCGGTGCTGCTGCTACTCGGCGTGCTCCGCGTCTTCGGCAGTGATCGGCGCGCCGAGGCGGTACCCGACTTACGGGGCTATCACCACGTCGACAACCTGTGTGCGATCACCGATACCGCGCCCTACACCCGCGCCGGGTTCGCCTTGGCGCCGAACGGCCCGACCGGGCCGAAATACCCGCTCCACCAGACCCTCCTGCACCCGGCGATCGACTCGATGACCTGCACCATCCGACTCGCCCCGCCCGCGTCCGCCGAGCGCTCCGAGGACGTCACCCTCACGGTGAGCACGGCGGTACACAAGCGGACCGATCCGGGCCCCGAGTTCACCGCTCGATTCGAGACCTGGACCCAGTCCACCCTCAGCGAGGACGACGGCGTCGCAACGGTCGACGGCCTCGGCGACGAGGCGTACGTCGTCCGAATGGACAGCAAGCACGCCCCGCGCCGCGGCGTCACCCTCGCCGTTCGCGATGGCTGGACCACCTACGAGATCAGCTGGCTGCACCCGCCCTCGGTCACCACGACCACCGACCTCACGGTGCCGGAAGTCGTCGACTTGCTGAAGCGAACCGCGGTCACGACGCTGGCGTTGCTGCGCGCCTGAGCGATGCGGAGGCAACCGGGCGGTAACCGGGCTGCGGTGTTTGCGACAATGGTCGGGTCGACTTCCCAGCTCACCGAAGGATGCCTGTACCACCGATGGCCGAAAGCATGATCGATCCGGACGAGCTCGCGACCTGTCTGCGGGTACTGGACCAGGCCGGGCAGCTGGAAAAGGAGCATCCCGACTCGGTGGCGGTGCAGCGCGCGGTCGGCCACATGTTCAAAAAGCTCAAGCAGCGCCGCCGGATCGAGGCTCGGGCGGCGGTCACCGAAGCGGACCGCGAGGTCGTCGCCGCGACGGCCACCGGCTCGCCGCAGCGGATCGATGACGAGACCGCGGGCATCCCGCTCGCCTCGAACGCCCGTGGCGCGAGCGCGGGCACGCTGATCCGGCCGCGCCCCTGCTATATCTGCAAGCAGAAGTACACGCAGGTCGACGCGTTCTATCACCAGTTGTGCCCGGAGTGCGCGGCGAGCAGCCACACCAAGCGGGACGCGCGTACCGATCTGACCGGCCGACGCGCGCTGCTGACCGGCGGGCGCGCCAAGATCGGCATGTACATCGCGCTGCGACTGCTCCGCGACGGCGCGCACACCACCATCACCACGCGTTTTCCGAACGACGCCATCCGCCGCTTCACCGCCATGGACGACAGTCCGCAGTGGCTGCACCGGCTGCGCGTCGTCGGCATCGACCTGCGCGATCCCGCCCAGGTGGTCGCGCTCGCCGATGACGTCGCGGCGCAGGGCCCGCTCGACATCCTGATCAACAATGCCGCCCAGACCGTCCGCCGCTCCCCCGGCGCCTACAGCGCGCTGGTCGACGCCGAATCCGGTCCGCTGCCCGCGGGCGCGCTGCCCGACGTGGTGACATTCGGTAAGACGATGCAGGCGCACCCCACCGCGCTCACCGCCTCGCTCACCCCGACGCTGTCCGCCGTCGATGTCGCCGAACTCGCGCTGGTCGCGGGATCGGCTACGCCCGACCGCATTTCGCGCGGCGTCGCGATCGATGCGGGCGGCCTGGTGCCGGATCTGGCGCACACGAACAGCTGGGTGCAAACCGTCGCCGAGGTCGACCCGACCGAACTTCTCGAAGTGCAGCTGTGCAATTCGGTCGCCCCGTTCATCCTCGTCTCGCGCCTGCGCCCCGCGATGGCGGCGGCACCGGCGCGGCGCAAGTACATCGTCAACGTCTCGGCGATGGAGGGTCAGTTCTCCCGCGCCTACAAGGGGCCCGGCCATCCGCACACCAACATGGCCAAGGCCGCGCTGAACATGTTGACCCGCACCAGCGCGAGCGAAATGCTCGAAGCTGACGGCATTTTGATGACCGCCGTCGACACCGGCTGGATCACCGACGAGCGCCCGCACTACACGAAGGTCCGGCTGGCCGAAGAAGGCTTCCACGCGCCCCTGGACCTGGTCGACGGTGCCGCCCGCGTCTACGATCCGATCGTGCAGGGCGAGAACGGCACCGACCTCTACGGCTGCTTCCTCAAGGATTACCGACCCTCACCCTGGTAATCCACCCGCGCCCCGGGCAGAATCGGCCACACACCGACAGTTGAGGGGTGATATGGCGAACCGGAGTGGACTCGGCGCGATCGTGCGCGATCGGCTGCCCTTCCTGCGCTGGTCGATGATCCGATTCGCGCTCGGCGGGCGCAGCGTACTGCGCACCGGGCAGGTGGGTGATGGACGCGAGCAGGCACTGCTCGATTACGTTCGCGCCGAGGCCACCGCGGGCGATCCGGACAGCGTGCTCGCCACCATCGACGACTTCGCGCGCAACCGCAGCTTGCTGATGAATGTCGGCGACGAAAAGGGCCTGCTGCTCGACAGCGCCATCCGGCGGGCCGCGCCGACACAGCTGCTCGAGCTCGGCGCCTACTGCGGATACAGCGCGGTGCGCACCGGCCGGGTGATGCCGCCGGCCGCGCGGCTGGTTTCGGTGGAAGCGAGTTCCGCCAATGCCGAGATAGCCCGCGCCGTCATCGAGCACGCGGGTCTGGCCGATCGGATCACCGTGGTGGTCGGCAAGATCGGCGACGGTGGCGCGACCATGCGGCACCTCGCCATCGAGCACGACTTCGGGCCCGGCACACTGGATTTCGTGTTCATCGACCACTTGAAGAGCGCCTACCTCCCGGATCTGAAGTCGATCATGGCGGCCCGCTGGCTGCATCCGGGCACGGTCGTGGTGGCCGACAATGTCAAGGTCCCCGGCGCCCCCGACTACCGCCGCTATATGCGCGACCACGAGGGCTCCACCTGGCGCACCATCGAGCACAAAACCCACCTCGAGTACCAATCCCTGATCCGCGACTTGATGCTCGAATCCGAATACTTGGGCGAGCCCGGCTAGGCGGACCTGCGCGCGGTCTGCGGACACGCTCCATCCGGGCCCGGTCCCGCTAGGCTGATGATGTGCTGTATCGGCTATTGGCCGATGCCACCGCCGCCGCGCATTTCGTGTTCGTGGCGTATGTGGTGGTCGGTGGGTTCATAGCGTGGCGGTGGCCGCGCAGTATCTGGCTGCACTTGATCGCGTTCGGCTGGGGGTTCGGCACGGTACTGTTCCGGCTCGATTGCCCGCTCACCCACCTGGAGAATTGGGCAAGGCATCAGGCGGGCCAGGAGGGTTTGCCGCCCAGCGGGTTCATCGACCATTACCTGACCGGGGTGATATATCCGGAGAGTGCGCTGGTAACGGTGCGGGTGCTCGTCGCGGTGGGTGTCCTGGTGTCCTGGTTGGGGTACGGCTGGCTGCGGCGGCGGGCAGCCGGATCGGCCACCCGCCTACAACCGTCGCACTAGCGCGGACCAACAGTCCGGGAACGTTTTCAGGCTCGCGTACGGTCGCCAGTGAGGTGTGCGGTGATGCATTCGGCGACCTCGGCAGGGCGTTCGTCGATATAGAAATGGCCACCGGAGAACGTTGCGCGGTCGAAGGTTCCGCTGGTGAAGGCGGCCCACTCGTCGGCCTGATCCGGGGTCATCGTCGGGTCATCGGAGCTCACCAGCGCGGCGATGTCAGCGGCCAGCGGGGCACCCGGCGTGTACCGATAGGTTTCCACGGCCTGGTAGTCACTGCGGACGGCGGGCAGTACCAATTCCGCGAGACTTGGTTCGTCACGCAGCA
The DNA here is from genome assembly GCF_042691675.1 of Nocardia brasiliensis. Taxonomy (GTDB): domain Bacteria; phylum Actinomycetota; class Actinomycetes; order Mycobacteriales; family Mycobacteriaceae; genus Nocardia; species Nocardia brasiliensis_D. The sequence goes on along the minus strand of NZ_CP170507.1, from coordinate 4,252,708 downwards.
TTTGGATGGGTGCCGGGTCGGCGGACAAACGCTCCAGGTCGCCGATCAGGTCGTCGTCGGTGCCCAGGTGCAGGCGCTGGGTTTCCACGAAAGTCGGTGCGGGACGGCCGGAGACGAACACCGTGGTCACCGCTTGGCCCCCGCGCTCCAGCCGCCGTGCGGTTTCGAACGCGACGGTAGCCCCCATGCTGTGCCCGAACAACGCGAGCCGATCGATGAATCCGTGGCGCAGCACTTCTTCAGCAATCCGCTCGGCGAGCGCATCGAGTTCGGTGATCGGCGCTTCGGCGAGCCGGTCCTGTCGGCCCGGATACTGCACCGCGGCAACGGCGATGCCCGCGCCGACATGCTGTGCCAACTCCCGGTACGCGCTGGCCGGCCCGCCGCCGGCGGGGAAACACAGCAGGTGGTGGCGGGGAGTCGCCTCGGATCGCAGGATCCGCAGCCACTCACCGGACTCGATGGTTCTGCCCACGTAGATCTCCTTCTCAGACGCAACTATTACGCTCTTTCGCGTGAACGCTCACACACGGCTGGTCCACGACTACGAAGCCGGAATCGGTGTCACCGCCTCCGCCATTACTCCTTCTCCTGATCCCGGCAGCAATCTTGCTGCGACACTGCCGGTCTGGGCGCTGGCCGCCGGGTCGGTCGCCGCGCTGACCGCTGCGGCGAACCGGATCCGCGCCGTCCGCGGCCTCGATCCGGTAGCCCATCGCATCGACCCTGCCCGCATCACCGCGGCGTTCCGCAGCGAACTGCTGCTGCGGATCAACGGCAGGCCCGCGACCATGTTCGCCGACCTCTCCGGTTTCTTCCCCACCTTCGACGGGTGGGTCCGCACGCACGCCAACTACCCGCACCACCGTGATCGTCTGCTCACCGCCCTCGGCCTGCCCACCGACGCTCCTATCGATCTCGCCGTCGCCCAGATGGCGATGAGCCGCGCGTCCGACATCGAAGACTACGCCGCCGCGCACGGGGCGATCGCGGTGCGCGTTCGCACCGAACACGAGTGGGCGGACAGCCCAGCAGGCCGGGCCGCCGCGGCCGGGCCGATCGTCGCGATCGACCGGCGCGCCGACCGCGGCGAACCCGGATTGCCGGTCGGCGCGGCACCGTTCCAGCCGCTACGCGGAATCCGGGTGCTCGACCTGACCCGGGTGATCGCCGGACCGGTCGCGACCCGGACCTTGGCGCTGCTCGGTGCGGACGTCCTGCGGGTGGACCCGCCGCAGCTGCCCGAAATCCCTTGGCAGTACGCCGATACCGGCCAGGGCAAACGCTCCACCCTGCTGGATTTGTGGACACAACTGCCGGTGGTCAGCGATCTACTGGCCGCTGCCGACGTGCTGGTCACCGGATATCGCCCCGGCGCACTGGAACACGCGGGCCTCACCGCCGCCATGCGTCCAGGGCTGGTGCACGGGCGGGTCAGTGCCTGGGGCGAGGTCGGGCCATGGGGCGGACGACGCGGTTTCGACAGCATCGTGCAGGCCGCGTCCGGCATCTCGATCGCCGAGGGCGCGCCCGCCGTGCCCGGCACGCTGCCCGCGCAGGCACTCGACCACGCCTCCGGTTATCTGCTCGCCGCTGGCGTGATCGACGCGTTGGCCGCCCGTGCGTCCGACGGTATCGGCCGCGACGTCCGAGTGTCCTTGGCGCGCACCGCCTCCTGGCTGCTCACCACGCCGCAGCGCACACACCGTCACCCGCAAGCCGCCTTGCCCGACCCCGCCAACGCGATTTCGCATGCGGGCACCATCACCGCGGCACCCGTTATCGCCGAATACCCCGCGTACAACTGGCCCGCGCCCACCTACGGTGCGGACCGCCCCGCGTGGCCCCTGAAGACCCACTAGTCGACCGCTTTTCTCGCATCCACGGGACGCGCACGGATTGCCGGCTTATCCGTGCGCGTCTCCCGGCCGACGGCGTCCAGCGGAAAATCGTTTGCGGTTTCTTGTCGGTGGCCGATGAGATGGTGGTGCTCGGTTCGTCAGAACTGGCATGACCCTCATGGACACCGCAGCAGAAGGATTCCGGCCCGTGGACAGCACCCTCGACCAGACCTCGGAAGCGGTGCGGCCGCGCGCCGGGCAGCGGGAGTGGCTAGGGCTCGCGGTGCTCGCGCTCGCCTGCCTGGTCTACGCGATGGACCTCACCGTGCTGCATCTCGCCGTGCCGATGATCAGCGCGGATCTGCATCCGACCAGCTCACAGCTGCTCTGGATCATCGACGTGTACGGCTTCATGGTCGCCGGACTGCTGATCACCATGGGCACCCTCGGCGATCGCATCGGCCGGCGACGCATCCTCCTCGGCGGTGCGGCCGCGTTCGCCGTGGTGTCGGTGATCGCCGCGTTCGCCCCCACCGCGGAAACCCTGATCCTCTGCCGGGCACTGCTCGGCATCGCGGGCGCGACCCTGGCCCCGTCGACGCTGTCGTTGATCTTCAATATGTTTCGCGACGCCAGGCAGCGTTCGGTCGCCGTCGGCGTGTGGGTCGGCGCGTTCTCGGCGGGCGGCGCGGTCGGCCCGCTGTTCGGCGGGGTGCTGCTGGAGTACTTCTGGTGGGGTTCGGTATTCCTGCTCGCGGTGCCGGTGATGGCGCTGCTGCTGGTGATCGGCCCGAAGGTGCTGCCCGAGTTCCGTGACCCCGAGGCGGGCAAACTCGATCCGGTCAGCGCGCTGCTCTGCGTGGCCGCCATGATCGCGCTGGTGTTCGGCATGAAGAAGATCGCCCAGGACGGCCTCGGCGGCGGCGCGCTGCTGGCCTTGGTCGCGGGCGCGGCGGTCGGCGCGCTCTTCGTGCGCCGCCAGCTGACCAGGCCGGACCCGATGCTCGATCTGCGGCTGTTCCGGCTCGGCACCTTTCGGATCGCCTTGCTGATCAACGTCATCGGCATCTTCGTCGCCTTCGGCTACTTCTTGTTCGTCGCCCAGTACTTCCAGCTGGTGCTCGGCCTTTCGCCGCTCGGCACCGGCATCGTGATGGCGCCGTCGGGTATCGGCTTCATCGTCGGCTCCCAGCTGGCCCCGCGCATCGTCCGGGTGGTTCGACCCGGGTACCTGGTCGGCGGCGGCATGGCCGCCTCGTCGGTCGGGCTGCTGATGATGACGCAGGTCGCCGAAACCGGCAGCCTCGTGCTCGCGGTCACCGCGTCGGTGGTCATCTCGCTCGGCCTGGCGCCGGTGTTCGGCATCACCACCGAGCTCATCGTCGGTTCGGCGCCGCCGGAGCAGGCCGGGGCCGCCTCCGGAGTTTCCGAGACCGGTGCGGAACTCGGTGGTGCGCTGGGCATCTCGATCCTGGGCAGCATCAGCATCGCACTCTACCGGGGCGACCTGGCCGCCACGTTGCCCGCGGACCTGCCTGCCGAGGCGGGCCGGTCGGTGCGCGACACCCTGGGCGCGGCGGTGCAAACCAGTGCCGAGCTGTCCGGCGAGCTCGGCGAGTCGGTGTTGCACGCGGCACGGGCCGCGTTCCTGCACGGCATGCATGTCACGGCGGCGATCACCGCCGTTGCGGCGCTGGTCATTTCGGTGATCGCGGTGGTACGGCTGCGGCACGTGCCCGCGGGTGCGGGCATAGAGCAGGACTGATCGGGTCGAGTGCGGTACGCCACCGGCGTTGCCGCGCTCGACTTTCCGCGACGGCGACTAGTCTGCCGGGTCCGGCGGTGTCCCCGCGATCGCGGTAAGGGCTTCGGCCAACCGGTCGCCGTTCGGCAGGTCGCCGTCCGGCGCGACCACCCACAGCACGCCGAGACCTTGCGCCAGTACGAAATACAGCTGTGCGATCGATTCCGCCTGCTGCTGCGTGAGCTGCGGATGCGTTTCCCGCAGGGTCTCGCCCATCTCGCGATAGATGGTCGGCAGGCTCTCGGCGTAGAAATTGCGCGACTCCGCCGAACGCGCGACGCGGACCAGGTTCTCCATGCTCGCGACCATGCTGTCCCGGTTCTCCTCGAACACCCGCGGCATCGCGTTCCACAGCCGGGCGAACCCGGTCGCCAGCGGAACGCCGCTCGCGTCGCGGATCATCGCCTCCATGCTGTCGCCGATCGCATTGCCCAGCGCGTCGGCGAGCGCCTCGGTGATCAGCTGCTCTTTCGAGCCGAAGTGATACCCGATCGCGGCCAGGCTGACTCCCGCGGCGGCCGCGATATCCCGGGCCGTGGTCTTGGCGACGCCACGCTCGACGATCGCCTTGCGCGCCCCCGCCAACAGGTCTTCTCGGTTTCCCATCAGCCCAGGCTACAACGTTCTCAGACATTTGTACTAGACGCCCGTACTACCGGCGCTCGTCCGACAGACCCTCGGCTACGGTGCGGCACGCGTGCCACCTAGTCTCGTGGGGTGCGGCAGAAGATCATTATGGACGTCGATACCGGGGTCGACGATTCCCTTGCCCTGCTCTACCTGCTCGCCTCACCCGAGGCCGAGATCATCGGGATCGCCTCGACGGCGGGGAACGTGCCCGCGCCGCAGGTGGCGGCGAACAATCTGGCCTGGCTGGATGTCTGCCGAGCGCCCGATATCGAGGTCACGCTCGGCGCCGCCGAACCGCTGGCGATTCCGTTGCGCACCACCGAGGACACGCACGGGCCCCAGGGCGTCGGATACGCCCAACTCCCGCCCTCGGCACGGGCACTTTCGGCACGGTCCGCGGCGCAGATGTGGGTCGACCTGGTGCGCGCGCATCCCGGTGAGATCGTCGGACTGTGCACCGGTCCGCTCACCAATCTGGCGCTGGCCCTCCGGCTGGAACCCACGCTGCCGACGCTGCTGCGCCGCTTGGTGATCATGGGTGGTGCGTTCAACCATCCGGGCAACACCACCCCCACCAACGAATGGAACGTGCACGTGGACCCGGAGGCGGCCAAGGAGGTCTTCGACGCCTTCTCCGCCGCGCCACCGGACCGCAGGCCGATCGTCTGCGCGCTCGACATCACCGAAACCATCGAAATGCGGCCCAAGCACCTTTCGCTGCTCGCCGAGCGCGCCGGAAGCTTTCCGGTGGAGCTGGTTGCGGAAACGGACCCGCTCGATTCCCGGTCGATGACGAGCAATCCCATCGTCCGGTACGTCACGGATGCGGTGCGGTTCTATTTCGATTTCCACCGGCTCTACGACCTGGGTTACCTCGCGCATATGCACGACCCGTTCGCCGCGGCGGTCGCGCTCGATCCCGCCCTCGCCGTCACCCGTCCGGCGACCGTCGACGTCGAACTGGCCGGGACACTGACGCGCGCCACCACCGTGGCCGACTGGGCGGGCATGTGGGGCCGGGAACCCAACGCCGACATTGTGATCGGCACCGATCAAGCCGTGTTCTTCGACCGCCTGATCACCAAAGTCGGCGACTTCGCTCGAGCGGTCTACCCGCCGATCGCACGGGAGGCGTGAGGTCGATATGACAGGAGAGGCCGTGCGCGACGACAACGACGACAACACCTACCTCGCCGATTTCCGCAACCGGCTCGGCGTGCCCGGAATCATCGACGTGCACACGCATTTCATGCCGGAGCCGGTGATGCGCAAGGTATGGGCCTACTTCGACTCGGCAGGCCCGCTCACCGCCCGCACCTGGCCCATCGCCTACCGCGACGACGAACAGGTCCGGTTGAAGACATTGCGCGGCTTCGGTGTTCGCGCCTTCAGCTCGCTGGTCTATCCGCACAAGCCGGAGATGGCGGCGTGGCTCAACGAATGGACCGCCGAGTTCGCCGAGCGCACACCGGATTGCCTGCACACCGCCACCTTCTACCCCGAGCCGAGCGCCGAAAACTATGTCGGGGTGGCGCTGAAACGCGGTGCCCGTCTGTTCAAGGTGCACGTTCAGGTGGGGCGCTTCCATCCCGGCGACCCGCTGCTCGACCCGGTCTGGCGGATGATTCAGGACGCCGGAATTCCGGTACTGATCCACTGCGGATCCGGGCCCGTCGCCGGTGAATTCACCGGACCGGAACCCGTTGCCACTCTGCTGCAACGCTTTCCGCGACTACAACTGATCGTCGCGCACATGGGCGCCCCCGAGTACACCGAGTTCTTGGACCTGGCCGAGCGCTACCCGGACGTCCGCCTGGATACCACCATGACGTTCACCGACTTCTTCGAGGCCGAAGACCCCTTCCCGCCCAGCGAACGCGGCAGGCTGCACGCCTTCGCCGACCGGATCATGTTCGGCAGCGACTTCCCGAACATCCCCTACTCCTACGGCCACGCCGTCTACGCGCTGGAACGCCTCGACCTGGGCGATGATTGGCTACGCAAGGTCTGCCACCAGAATGCGGCAGATCTGTTCGGTATCGAGTAGGCCCGCGCATGCCGCACGCCCAGGTGCTCGATGATGGAATACTGAGATCCGGTCGACCCTCAAGCTGAGACGACGGTGAACCGGCTGCGGCGGTGAGCGGGCCGTTCGGCCTCGTCGAGCAAGGCGACCGCGAAATCCTCCATGGAGATGGTCGATTCGCCGTCGGGGCGGGTGAGCAGTTCGTCGGTGCCCGAACGGTAGGTGCCGGTCCGCTCACCCGGCACCAGTTCGGCGGGCGGGCTCAGGTAGGTCCAGTCCGCCACGGTTTCGGCTCGGCACAGCGCGAGCTGATCGGCGCACGCCTGGGCGATCGGCCGCAATTCCGCTGGGAAGTCCGATGTTTCGTGCAGCGTGGTGCCGTCGGAGCCGGGGACTATCAGCGTCGAGGCACCACCGACCACCAGCAACCGGACGCCGGTGTGCGCCAATGCCTTCAGCAGCACCGTGGTGACGCCGGACAGCTCGTGTTCCCGGCCGACCGCGGGCCGGGTCGCGGTGATCACGAGATCCTGTCCGGCGCTGAGGGTTACCACATCGTCGAGATCGGCCGCATCGCCGATCCGGACCTCGGCCGCGGCGGGCACGGTGGCCGCGCGGGCCGGGTCCCGCAGCACGGCGACGACTTCGTGGCCGCGAGCGAGTGCCTCGGTCACCACCCGGCTGCCGACATCGCCTGTCGCGCCGAACACCGTGATGCGCATGATTTCGTCCTCCTCCGGACCACCGGTCCGCTGCTGGTTGCTCAGCTCTAAGTAACTTAACTTAGCGCTGAGTAATTCCCGCATGAGATACCTCACCGCTGAGGTATTCGCTAGAGTGCGGTGGTGACCGATCACGTCGACCATGTGCTCGCGCAATGGCAGGAGCAGCGCCCTGACCTGGATGTCTCCCCCATGGCCGTGTTCGGGCGGCTGTCCAGGCTGTCCCAGCTCGCCGGTGCCGAGCTCCGGAAGAACTTTGCCGCGCACGATCTCGACGCCGCCTCGTTCGATGTCCTGGCCACGCTGCGACGCAGTGCCACCCCGCACCTGACCCCGACCGAGCTGATGCACTCGGCCATGGTCACCTCCGGGGCCATCACCCAGCGCCTGGATCGCCTGGAGGAACGTGGCCTGGTGAGCCGATCCCGCAGCGAATCCGACGGGCGTGGCATCCGTGTCTCGCTCACCGATGCGGGGCGCACCGTCGTCGACGCGGCGCTCCCCGATCACCTCGCCACTGAAGAACGCCTCCTCGGGCCGCTCACCCCCACTCAGCGGAACCGCCTGGCCGCCACCCTCCGTACCTTGCTCGAATCCTTGGGCGACTCAACCTGATTCGCCGCCAACGGCCCGTCGGCGATGATGCCCCGCGTCACTTCTCACCCCGCGCGCGAAATTGCTAGCTGATCTGCGCGCGGCGCGCAATTCGGTGCGCCGGAGGTCAGTCGGCGGGCCGGTGAGCGATCAGCTCTCGGTGCGATCCCAATGGAACGGGCAGTGCGATCCGCCCAGCCCGATCGTGGTGGCGCGGTCGAAGCGGAAGCCGTGCTGGGCCGGATCGATGGCGCCGATCCAGTTGGCATCGAACTCACACATCACCGGCGTCAGTTCCGAGGCCGAATGGGCAACCAGCACTTCGTGATAGAAGCAACGCACGACGTCGAGGTGGTAGCTCCGGTCGTCGTCCGCGGAGCGGACAAAGGTGAAACCGGCGCCGAAGGAATGTTCCTCTCGCGCCTTGGAGACCGCGACCATGGCCGCGAACGGGTCATCGACGGCATCGAGCATCGCCCGGGTCCCGGACTGGACGAGATCGCCGAGCGGTTCGACGAACGCCGCCCGCAGCGCGGCAATCGTGGCGTCGGTCCCGAGCAGCGGCCGCAATGCCCGATAGGCGACCACCAGGGCCAGGGTCATCCGCAAGTTGTAGCGCGCGGCCTCGTCCACCAGACGATCCGCATCGGCCGCTTCCAGCTCGACGAGCTCGCCGCGCATACCGGTGAACAGCTCATCCGGAAGGCCTCGGTCGCGCAGACTCGTCGCGAGGTGGTCAAAGAATTCCTGGACTATGGCGGCCGAGTCACCGGCGACATCGGGTACGTATTCGCCGTCGGCAAGGTTGACGGGGTCGGTGTTCATACTGTGTCCTTTCGAGACGTCGCCGGTCTCGAACACAGCCATCACCGCAGGGAGCGGGCCGTGCCCGCCGACCGACGAGCACGCCAACGCGCTCCACCGACCTACCTGGCGCTGACGATATGTGTGGATGATTCGCGCGGTTGCGTGAACCGACTCCAGCGTGCCATGTGCCGCGCCGAGATGTCCACTACGGCAACTCCTTCGGGTGCGCGGCACCGAAGAGTAGTTCAGCGTCCGTCGAAGGCGCGCAGGAGTTCTTCGGCGGCCAGCGCGGCGGTGAGGGTACCGTCGCGGACCTGCTTCTCCACCTGGGCGCGAATAGCTTTCACGGCGGGGTTGTCGGCGAGGCGGCGCAGGAGCTGGTCGTGCACCATGGTCCAGGTCCAGTCGATCTGCTGCCGACGACGCTTCTCGTCGAATTCGCCCGCGTCGGTCAGGACACGACGGTGTTCGAGGACGGTGTCCCAGAACTTGTCCAGGCCGATGCCTTCCAGACCACTCATGGTGAGCACCGGTGGGCGCCACAGCGCGTCGTGCGGGTGGATCAGGCGCAGTGCGCCCGCCAGTTCGCGAGCGGCCGACTTGGCTTCCATCTCGTGCTTGCCGTCGGCCTTGTTGACCGCCACCAGGTCCGCGAGTTCCAGCACGCCTTTCTTGATGCCCTGCAACTGATCTCCGGTGCGGGCCAGGGTCAGGAAACAGAAGACATCGACCATATTCGCGACGGTGACCTCGGATTGTCCGACACCGACCGTCTCCACCAGGATCACGTCGTATCCGGCGGCTTCGAGCAGCACGATGGTCTCGCGGGTCGCCTTGGCCACCCCGCCGAGGGTCCCCGCGGTCGGCGACGGGCGGATATAGGCGTTGCGCTCCACCGACAGGCGCGCCATCCGGGTTTTGTCGCCGAGAATGGAGCCGCCGGTCCTGGTGGACGACGGATCGACCGCGAGCACCGCGACCCGGTGCCCCTTGCCGATCAGGTCCATCCCCAGCGCGTCGATGAATGTCGACTTGCCGACACCCGGAACACCGGTGATGCCAACACGATTGGATACGGCCGCGGTCGCGGAGCTGTGCTTGTCCGGAGTCAGCTTCAGCAATAACTGCTGCGCCTGTTCCCGGTGATCGGCCCGCGTCGACTCCACCAGCGTGATCGCCCGCGCCAACGCGGCCCGCTCCCCGCCCCGGACCGCCTCCGCCAGCGCGTCGACATCGATCGCCCGGCCTCGGCCGGTCGGACGCGAAACGGACTCACCGGTGCCACCGGTGCTCGACGCAACGCCATGCTCAACCCGCGTGGCCGACCCGTGAGCGTCTGTCGCGGGCGCCCCGGATTCGGACCGAAGGCGACCCGCACCGGACGAGTCCGGCTGTGGGCCGCCTTCGGCCGAGGGCACCGCGGAATTGCGCTCGCTCATTCGGCGGCGGCGGAATCCTCGGCGCCGCTGCCGCTTTCGGAAGACAACTCGGGGTGGCCGAGTTCGGTCGCGAGCTTCTTCAGCAGGTCGATCGCGGCGTCGGCGATGACGGTACCGGGCGGGAAGATCGCCGCGGCACCGGCTTCGTACAGCGCGGCGAAGTCACCGGGCGGAATGACGCCCCCGACGATGACCATGATGTCGGGTCGCCCCGCATCGGCCAGTGCCTGCCGCAGGGCAGGCACCAGCGTGAGGTGGCCGGCCGCCAGCGAGGACACCCCGACGACGTGCACGTCGTTGTCGGCCGCCTGCTGCGCCACCTCTTCCGGGGTCTGGAACAGCGGGCCCACGTCGACGTCGAAGCCGAGGTCGGCGAAGGCGGTGGCGATCACCTTCTGGCCGCGGTCGTGGCCGTCCTGCCCCATCTTCGCGACGAGGATGCGCGGGCGACGACCTTCCGCCTCGGCGAACTGCTCGACGAGATCGCTCGCCTTGGTGATGTTGCTGACCTTCCCTGCCTCGTCGCGGTACACACCGGAGAGCGTACGGATCTCGGCCTGGTGACGGCCGTATACCCGCTCCAGCGCGTCGGAGATCTCGCCGACGGTGGCCTTGGCGCGGGCCGCGTCGATGGCCAGCGCCAGCAGGTTGTTCGCCATGCCGCCCTCGGAAGAGGCTGCCGCACGGGTCAATTCGGCCAGCGCGCGCTCGACCTCGGCCGAATCACGGTCGGCCCGCAGCTGCCGCAGCTTCTCGATCTGCTCCGCGCGCACCCGCGAGTTCTCGACCTTGAGGACCTCGATCTCGTGATCCTCTTCGACCTGGTACTTGTTCACCCCGATCACCGGCTGCTGACCGGTGTCGATGCGCGCTTGGGTGCGCGCCGCGGCTTCCTCGATGCGCAGCTTGGGAATGCCCTCGCCGATCGCCTGCGCCATGCCGCCGTGCGCCTCCACCTCGGCGATGTGCGCACGAGCCCGGTTGGCCAGCTGATGGGTCAGCCATTCGACGTAATACGAACCGCCCCAGGGGTCGATCGGCCGAGTCGTGTTGGACTCCTGCTGGATCAGCAGCTGGGTGTTACGGGCGATACGGGCGGAGAAATCGGTGGGCAGCGCCAGCGCCTCGTCGAGCGCGTTGGTGTGCAGCGACTGGGTATGGCCCTGGGTCGCCGCCATCGCCTCGATGCAGGTGCGCGCGACATTGTTGTAGGCGTCCTGCGCGGTGAGCGACCAGCCGGAGGTCTGCGAATGCGTGCGCAGCGACAGCGATTTCGCGCTCTTCGGCTCGAACTTCGCGACCAGCTCACTCCACAGCAGCCGCCCGGCGCGCAGCTTGGCCACCTCCATGAAGAAGTTCATGCCGATGGCCCAGAAGAACGACAGCCGCGGCGCGAACTTGTCCACCTCCATCCCCGCGGCGATACCGGCCCGGATGTACTCGACACCATCGGCCAGGGTGTAGGCCAGTTCGAGGTCGGCGGTCGCGCCGGCTTCCTGAATGTGGTAGCCGGAGATGGAGATCGAGTTGAACTTCGGCATCTTCGCGCTGGTGTAGGCGAAGATGTCGGAGATGATCCGCATCGAGGGCTTCGGCGGGTAGATGTAGGTGTTGCGGACCATGAACTCCTTCAGAATGTCGTTCTGAATGGTTCCGGCCAGCTGCTCGGGAGTGACGCCCTGCTCTTCTGCCGCAACGACATACAGCGCGAGGATCGGCAGCACCGCGCCGTTCATCGTCATCGACACGCTGACCTGGTCGAGCGGAATGTGGTCGAACAGCTGGCGCATGTCGAGGATGGAATCGATGGCGACACCGGCCATGCCGACATCACCCTGCACGCGCGGGTGGTCGGAGTCGTAACCGCGGTGCGTGGCCAAGTCGAAAGCGACCGAAAGACCCTTCTGCCCGGCCTGAAGATTGCGGCGGTAGAAGGCATTCGAGTCCGCGGCCGTGGAGAAACCCGCGTACTGGCGGATGGTCCACGGCTGGTTGACGTACATCGTCGGGTACGGACCGCGCACGAACGGCGCGATACCCGGCACGCTGTCGAGCGGATAGCCCTCGGCCGCAACCGCATCCCGGTCGGCCTTGGTGAACACCGGTGGCACGTCGATACCTTCGGGTGTCGACCACACCAACTGCTCGGGCGAGTAGTGGTTGGCTTCGGCGGCCGCGCGCACGTAGGCATCGACCTGCGCGGCATCCACCGCGGCGGGCTCGGGGGCGCGCTCGGCCAGCGGCACATCGGCGAAACTGCCTATCACGTGCTTGATTTCGCCCTGCTTGTGAACATGACTCAGTGTCATCAGGCTCCCACCTTCTCCAACAGGTCGGACAGCGCGGCCACCGCGTCGATCTCGGCCGCGAGGAATCCATCCGGACGCTGCGCGTCACTGAGCTCGGCCACCGCCTTCGCGGCACCGGCCAGCAGCACCGTCTCCACGCCAGCGGCGCGCAATTGCGCCACCGCCGCACCGGCTTCCGCGCCGTATCGCTTGTCCGAACCACACAGCACGGCAATCGGGGCACCGGCTTCGGTTGCCGCCGCCGCGATTCCGCTCACCTCCAATGGTCCCGGGTTGATGGACTCGATACCACCCGAGGCCAGCAGGTTCGCGATGAAGGTGACCCGAACGTTGTGCTCGGCGACCGAACCGAGCGGCACCAGCAACGCTTTCGGCCGGGCACCGTGTTCGGCCAGGTAGGCGTCGGAACGGTTGCGCAGCGCCTCGAAGGTGGCGCCGTAGCGGGCCACCCGATCGGCCTGGCGGGCCTGCTCCGACAGCGGCCGCTCAGCCAGATTCGGGAATTCGTTCACCCCGGTGACCGCCGTCTTCCGGTGCGCGACATCGGCATCGCGGGCCGCCTTGGTCGCGGCGATCCGATCGGCGAGCAACCCGGAGTCCAGCGCGGCGAGGTAGCCGCCCGCGGCCTCCAGCTCTTGCATGAACTCCCACGCCTTGGCGGCGAGCGCGCTGGTGAGGTCTTCGACGTACCAGGATCCCGCGCCCGGGTCCTGCACGAAGCCGAGGTGCGATTCCTCGAGCAGCAGCAGCTGGGTGTTGCGAGCCATCCGGTCCGAGAACGACTTCGAGATCCCGAGCTCGCCGGGGGGCAGCGCCGAATCGAACGGCAGCACGGTCACCGTGTCCGCGCCGCCGACACCGGCGCCGAACGCCGCGAGGGTGGTGCGCAGCATGTTCACCCACGGGTCGCGCTGGGTCATCATGGCCGCGGAGGTCACCGCGTGCTGCGGTGCGCCACCGAAGTTCGGCGCCCCGCAGACATGCGCCACCCGGGCCCAGAGCTGGCGTGCGGCACGGAATTTCGCGACAGTGGCGAATTGATCGTCGGTGGCCGCGAAACGGAAGCTCAACTGTTCCAGCGCGTCCGCGATGTCCAGGTTCTCGCTGAGGGCGCGCAGGTAGGCCAGGCCCGCGGCGACGGCGGCACCGAGCTCTTGCGCGTCGGAGGCGCCCGCATTGTGGAATACAGTGCCGTCCACGGTGATCGCGCGCACCGTCTCCGCGCGCGCCGCCGCGGTACCGGCCAACGTCACGGTCGCCGCCAGCTCGAGATCAGCGGTCCCGGCGAACCGGCTGGTGAGCGGTGCCGCGCCGAGCGAAACCTGAATCTCCTTGCGGGAGGTCGCGGCATAGCCGTCGAGCGCGGTGAACACCTGCGCTGCCGCGTCGACTGCGGCAGCGCCCGCGTCCAGGGTCAGTGGGGCGAGATCGAACAACAGTCCGGACAGCGCGGCAGGCAGCTCCGCCACCGGCACGCCGCGATCGCCGACACCGAGCCACACGGCGCTGATGCCGCTCTCCAGTCCGGCCAGGATCTCCCGATTCACCGCGGCCGCGTCGTGGCCGGTGAAGTGGGCGCTCACATACCAGCCGCGGTGCACGTCACGGGTGGCATCGCTGCCTCGGACGAACGGAAAGGTCCCGGGCAGCGGCTGCTCGGGCAACTCGTCCCGGCGCGTGTACAGCGGGGCGATGGTCAGCCCGTCGTAGGTGGTTTCGTCGAGCAGGTGCTCTGGTTCCTCGGGGAGCTCGGCGATATCGACCCGCCGGACCTTCGCCAGCACCCCGGCCACGCCCTTGCGCCACGCGGAGAACTGCGGAACCGGTTCCGCGCCCGGCCCGGGCTCTGAAGCAATCGGCATAGCTTGCTGTTCCTCTTCCACTCGACCGCCAGCGCACTCGTGGTGTGTGCCGAAACCGCGGTATTCGCCCAGTTCAGCGACTACTTTGGTTAACGAGCATTCGTCCCGTTTCCTCTGATGCTAGCGGCACTGCGGCTACGGGTTGCTCCCTAGTACCACTACCACCCGGTAACCTGGCCCCGGTGACCAGGCTGATCCGTGACCCGCGCGTGCTCGGGCTGCTCGTCGGCGCGCTCGTGTTGTTCGTCGCGGCGCTGCTGGTCCCGCTGCCGAGTCCGCGGCAGATCCAGGATTGGGCAACCTCGGTCGGCCCGATATTTCCGTTGCTGTTCTTCGTGGTCCACGCGCTGGTGACGGTCGCGCCGATCCCGCGCACCGTGTTCACCGTGAGCGCCGGACTGTTGTTCGGGCCGATACTCGGCATCGCGCTCGCCGTGGGTGCGACGACGGTCAGTGCCGCGCTCGCCATCCTGCTGGTGCGCGCGCTGGACCGCGAGCAGGTGGCCTCGCGCCTCACCCATCCGGCCGTGCGGGCCGTCGATGATCGGCTGCGGCGGCGCGGCTGGCTCGCCGTCGGCTCGTTGCGCCTGATCGCGCCGGTGCCGTTCTCGGTGATCAACTACTGCTGCGGATTGTCCTCGATCCGCTTCTGGCCGTACATGATCGCCACGCTGGTCGGCGTGCTGCCCGGCACCGTCGGAACGGTCATCCTCGGCGACGCGCTCACCGGCACCACCCATCCGGCGATGATCGTGTTCTCCGGCGCGCTGGTTGCCATCGGCCTCATCGGCCTGGTCGTCGACGCGCGATGGAACAACGCGCCCGCCGAAGTCCCTACCCCCGTCACCGTCGCCGACTAGCCCCTCCCTGGCGCGCACCCTCTGCGCCGCCGCGCACGAAATCGCTGGCGATTCGGTGCGCGGCGGAACAGAAGGTGCGCGGCTGGCTGCGTCAGCTCCGGTCAGTCGACGGTCAGTTCGATCGGGACGGCGATCACGTCCACCATCGCGCCGTTGCGCAGCACCGTCACCGGTAGTTTGGTGCCGATCGCGTCGGCGAACAGCTGCCGTTGAATACCTTGTGCGTCATGGACTTCGGCGCGGGCGACGCTCAGCACCAGATCGCCGCGCCGCAATCCGGCCTGGTCGGCGGGGCCGCCGCGCACCACCTCCATGATCCGCACCCCGGCCGACTGTCCCGTGCGCGCGGCGACCGCCGCGGGCAGCGGTGCGGGCATGCCGACCAAACCCAGGTAGGCGCGACGTACCCGGCCGTCGGTGTGCAGCGAGCCGATGATGCGACGGGTGGTCGCGTTGATCGGAATCGCCAGTCCCAGACCGATGCCCGCGACGGCGGTATTGATGCCGACCACCCGGCCCGACGAATCCGACAGCGCGCCACCGGAATTGCCGGGATTGAGCGCGGCATCGGTCTGGATCACGTCCTCGATCACCCGCCCTGCCCGGCGCGAGGCGACCGGTACGGCCCGGCCGAGCGCGCTCACCACCCCGGCGGTGACCGAGCCCGCGAGGCCGAGCGGGCTGCCGACGGCGACCACCAGCTGACCCACGACAAGCTCGTCGGCATCGCCGAGCGTCACCGCCCCCGGGGCGCCGTTACGGGAGCGCAGCACCGCCAGATCGGACAGCGGATCCACGCCGACCACATCGAACCGGGCTTCCACCCCGTCGGCGAACACCACCTCTCCCCCGGTGGCCGACCCGATCACGTGCGCGTTGGTCAGCAGGAAGCCGTCCTCGGTGAACACCACCGCCGATCCGTGCCCGCGCCTGGTCCGCACGCTGGCAACGTGTGGCGTGATCGAGGCGGCGACCGCGATCACCGTGCGCGAATAGGCATCCATCGCGGCTTCGTCGTCCACAGTGACCACCACCCCTGATTACCCGTTTACGCCAACCCCTCCAGCATGCCCGGACTCGGCGCGGTGCGCACCGTATTCACCGCAGGCGCAACGGATGCGCTCGTCGACCAACTGCCGTAGCCGCTCAGCGCAACCAGCCTTTTCGTTTGATGTAGACCAGCGGGATCACCGCCGCCACCAAGGTCATCAGGGTGGTGGCGAGGAAGCCGTGCTGCCATTCCAGTTCCGGCATCCAGGTGAAGTTCATGCCGTAGAAAGTGGCGATCAGGGTGGGCGGCAGGAAGACCGCGGTGATGATGGTGAACACCTTGACGATCTGGTTCTGCTTGACATCCAGCCAGGTCATCACCGACTGCTGCAGGTAGCGGACCTTGTCGTGTTCGAAGCCCGCATGCTGTTTCACCCCGTCGATGTCGGCGATCAGGATGGCGATCAGACTCTCCAGCGCAGCGCTGTGCACGGTGATGTCGGCCATCAGATGCCTTGCGGCACGGGCTAATTGGAGCTGGGTTTCCTGGGTGCGCGAGACGATTTCCTCGGCGGTGTTCATCCGCGACATGGTGCCGCGCATGTCGGCGACACCGATCTCGCGACCGCGCTGGTCGTAGCCGTTGGTGGCCATCTCGATGTCGTCGGTCATCGCCTCCAGCGCGTCGCTCGCGTAGTAGATGACCCGCTCGGAGGCCTCGTTGAGGGCCCACAGCAGCGCGTACATCACGCCGTGCGCGGAGCCGGTGAGGGCCGGGTTGCGGCGCATCTTCGCGATCGCCTTGTCGAACGGCACGAAGTGCTCGTCGGGTTGCAGCGTCACCAGGAATTCGGTGCCGAGCGCGAAGACGATCGTCTCGCGTTCGATCGTGTCGCCGCGCTTGTAGTTCGCGACCACCGGCAAGTAGAGGAAGTTATCCGTTTCCCAGACCCGATTCCGGGCTGCCGCGAAGTCCACACCCAACCGCTCCCGCAGCACCGCGGCGGTGTCGGCGTCCGAGGACGCCAGCGGTATCCAATGTTGTTGCAGGACTTCGGTATCGAACCGGTCGGCGGCCATGGCGCTACTGCGGGCACGCATCGGCTATTGGCCGTAGGACGCGTGCGCGGGTGAGACCGACGACGAGCCGACTGGCCCCTGCGGGTGCGCATAATGCATCGTCAGCAGTCCGGCACTGATCAGCAGGTAGAGCCCGATCGTGAACCAGATCGACTGACGTTCCAGATTCGGTGCGCGGTGCGCTGTTTCGGCCCTCTTGAACATGGTCGCCATGGCGGAACTCCAATACTTCGTAGCGTCTGGTGGTAACGGCGCGCGCCTAGCCCGGACGCGGGCAGTGTGCAGCCGCGCCCGGACATCGGTGCGGCCGTCCGGGACGATCGCATCGAACTGTCAGGCCCGCGCCGTACGCGCACCTGTCGGGTCGAAGAATGCTGAAAATCGGTGCCGCGTCAGGCGATCGGCCGACCGGTCATCCTCGGCCGCGGATCGCGCGGGCAGATCAACGACGAACCGGCACAACCCGTTTCGCTAGGGCGGCCCGGCTAGAGACGTCGATACTGTCAACCGGCATCAGCCGCTCACCCCACTTCGTTGATAAAGACACTGCGTTGGTTGCTCATCTACGCAGAATTGCGCACCCATCATTAGAAACCCGTCGCCCGGGGTTCGTCAATCAGTTGCGCAAGTATTCGACTCCGTGCCACGCTACCGACAGGTTGGAGGCGGACGTGACCGAGCACGGCGAGCCGGGCCCCATCCCGGCGGCTCAACTAGAGGACGCGGCAGCGGTTTTCGGCATGCTCGCGGCCACCGCCCGGCTGCAGATCCTCTGGTTGCTGAGCCAAGGGGAACGCGACGTCGGCACGCTGGCCACCGACATCGGCCAGACCGTGCCCGCGGTCAGCCAGCACCTCGCCAAACTCAAACTGGCCGGTTTGGTGCATGTGCGTAAAGAGGGCAGGCGCAATGTCTACACGATCGCCGACCCGGGCATCGCCGATATCGTCCGCCTCGCCTTCCGCCACCATCGCCTGCGCGGCGGGTCACTGCCCGGCGATCTCGACCACTGAGAGCAAGATCGCGCCTGCTCAGGTCGCATGGTCGAGTACTGCTCGGTACCGTGACCTGGTCTGACCCGTTGATGATCCAGAAGGGAGCGGTGATGATCCCGTTCTCTGTCCGCAATGCCGGACTTGCCGCCATTGCCCTGGCCGGATTGCTGACCGGATGTAGCAGCGGTACCCCACCGGAGGCCGCCCGCACGGCGCCCGCCGACCCGTTCGCCGACTGCGCGCCGCTGTCCACCCAGCAGATCAGCGACGCCGTCCACGCCGACCAGCTCATCGCGCAGCACACTCCGCGGGCCTGCCGGTGGGCTGCCCAGATCGGCGCCGGCGGCGCCGACATCAGCTTCACCTTCTCCGCCACGGACTCGCTCCAGCAACTGTGGGACCGCGCCAGGTCGGACGGTTTCCAGACCGAACACATGGTGATCACCAAACACGTGCTCGGCACGGTGACCGCGACCGCGTTCTACGTCCGCGACCCGCACGACCCCACCGGCTGCGCCGTTGTCGCCGCGTCCAACGGCGCTATCACCTGGCGCGTCCAGAACCTTTCGCGCACAACATCACTCGATCCCTGCGCGGCCGCGCTCGAGCTGGCCACGATGATGGTCGACCTGTCGCCGTAACGCTCAGAACAGGAAATAGCGCTGTGCCATCGGGAGTTCGGTGGCGGGTTGCTCGGTCCAGACCTCGCCGTCGATGCGGACGGTGAAGGTGTCCGGGTCCACCTCGATGCGCGGCATCGCGTCGTTATGGGGCATGTCGGTCTTCTTGCGATCCCGAACATTCTTGACAGGGGCCAGTTTTCGGTTGACCCGCAGCCGGTCGGCGAGGCCGTCGTCGATGGCTTGCTCGGAGACGAAGTGCAGCGAGGTGGCGGCCGCGACGAGTGGTGCCGCACCGAACATCGGGCGCGGCAGTACCGGTTGCGGCGTCGGGATGGACGCGTTGGCGTCGCCCATCGCCGCCCAGGCGATGGCACCGCCCTTGAGCACGGCGTGCGGGCGGACGCCGAAGAAGGCGGGCTCCCACAGCACCAGGTCGGCGAGCTTGCCGACCGCCACGGAACCGATCTCGTGGTCGAGGCCGTGCGCCACGGCCGGGCAGATGGTGTATTTCGCGATGTAGCGCTGGACGCGGGCATTGTCGGCGGCGCCGTCGCCGGGCAGCGCGCCGCGGCGGCGCTTCATCACGTGCGCGGTCTGCCAGGTGCGCATGACCACCTCGCCGATCCGGCCCATGGCCTGGGAGTCGCTGCCGATCATCGAGATCGCGCCGAGGTCGTGCAGCAGGTCCTCGGCGGCGATGGTGGACGGGCGAATCCGGCTCTCGGCGAACGCGAGATCCTCCGGGATGGACGCGCTGAGGTGGTGGCACACCATGAGCATGTCCAAGTGCTCGTCGAGGGTGTTGACGGTGTGCGGGCGAGTCGGGTTGGTCGAGCTGGGCAGCACGTTGAGATGCGCTGCGACCGTGATGATGTCGGGCGCGTGCCCGCCGCCCGCGCCCTCGGTGTGGTAGGCGTGGATGCCTCGTCCCGCGATGGCGCCGAGGGTGTCCTCGACGAAACCGGCCTCGTTCAACGTGTCCGAGTGCAGCGCCACCTGCACGCCCGCCGCGTCGGCGACGGTGAGGCAGGCGTCGATCGCGGCCGGGGTGGAACCCCAGTCCTCGTGCAGCTTGAAACCCGATGCGCCGGCGCGCAATTGCTCCCACATGGACTCGGCGCTGACCGTGTTGCCCTTGCCGAGCAGCACGATGTTCAGCGGCCAGCCGTCGGTGGCCTCGAACATCCGGGCCAGGTGCCAGGAGCCGGGCGTGACCGTGGTCGCCTTGCTGCCCTCGGCGGGGCCGGTGCCGCCGCCGATCAGGGTGGTGATGCCGCCGCCGAGCGCCTCGTCCATCAGCTGCGGGCAGATGAAGTGCACGTGGCAGTCGATGGCGCCCGCGGTGAGGATGCGCCCATTGCCCGCGATGATCTCGGTGGACGGGCCGACCACCAGGTCGGGGTGCACCCTGTCCATGGTGTCCGGGTTGCCCGCCTTGCCGATGGCGCAGATGCGGCCGTCCCGAATACCGACATCGGCCTTGATGATTCCCCAGTGGTCGACGATGACCACGCCGGTGATCACGGTGTCCGGGGTGCCCTCGGCTCGGGTGGCGCGGGACTGCCCCATGGATTCGCGCAGCACCTTGCCGCCACCGAAGACCGCCTCGTCGCCCGCGAGACCCGGTCCGCCGCTGCGGTCTTCGGTGATCTCGATCAGCAGGTCGGTGTCGGCCAGGCGAATTCGGTCACCGGTCGTCGGGCCGAACAGTTCGGCATAGCGGGCGCGGCTCAGTTCACTCATGCGGTCCATCCAGGTGTCCGGGCGGGTTCAGGCTGATGCCGTGCACTTCGCGGGTGCCGCCGAGCGGGACCAGCGAAACCCGCTGTCCGAGACCCGGTTCGAAACGCACCGCGGTGCCCGCCGGGATATCCAGCCGCCGGCCGTGCGCGGCGACGCGGTCGAAGCGCAGCGCGGCGTTGGCCTGCGGGAAGTGCACGTGGCTGCCGACCTGCACCGGACGGTCGCCCGTATTGACCACGTCGAGCCCGATCCGATCGGCACCGGCGTTCAACTCGATGGTGCCCTCGGCACAGAAGTACTCCCCGGGAATCATGGCGTGCACGCCCAGTCGAGGGCTTCGCCGTGGTCTGTCATGCGGCCCTCCTAGCCGATCGGATGGTGGACGGTCACCAGCTTGGTGCCGTCCGGAAAGGTGGCCTCGACCTGGACGTCGTGGATCATCTCCGGCACGCCCTCCATCACGTCGGAACGCGTGAGAACTGTTCGGCCGGATGACATCAGCTCGGCGACCGAGCGACCGTCCCGCGCGCCCTCGAGCACGTGGTCGGTGATCAGCGCGACGGCCTCCGGGTGGTTCAACTTGAGCCCACGGGCCTGCCTGCGCCGGGCCAGCTCGGCCGCGTAGCTCAGCAGCAGCCGTTCCTGCTCATGCGGCGACAGTCGCATCCGGGCTCCTCACCGGGTCGGGGTGGATAGGTGACGGACATTCTGGCACGCCCGTTCCGATAGCTCGGGGCGAGCGCCCGGTCAGGCCTCGGCGGGCAGGTTCTGCAGCCGCACCTGGCCGCGGGCCACCAGCCGGTCCTGCTCGTCGGTGATCACCACCTGCCACAGCTGCTGCAACCGGCCGCGGTGCACCGGAGTGGCCTCGCCGGTGAGGGTGCCGTCGCGGACCGCGCGCAGGAAATCGGTGTTGTTGTTCACGCCGACGACCGTGCCCCGGCCGCCGTACCAGACGCCGCCGCCGACGCTGGCGAGCGTCTCGATGACGGTGCAGTACACGCCGCCGTTCTGGATGCCCGCCGGTTGGTAGAGGTGCGGCTTGACGGTCCACTCGGCGCGCACCCGCTCCGGACTCACTTCGGTGTAATGCAGGCCGATCAGGTCGGTGAACGTGCCTTCGCTGGCCTTGGTCATCAACTCCGGCGTGATGTTCGCCAGCCACGCGGCCGTCTGGGTCTCCTGCTCTGTCATGCGGTCCACTTTTGCACAGCCCCCGCGGCCGATTACCGCTGGCTCACCCGCCCGCCAGGGTGACCGATCGTCCGTTCAGCGGCTGGATCGGACGATTGCTGTGCGCGAACAGGATTCGGTATCGGTCCGCGGCAGCGGTCGCCACCGGGACCGGATGCTCGAGCACGGTCCATGAGACACCCTCGCTGCACGGCGGTGTGGTGAGCGAACCCTGATAGCGGAATTGGTCGAGATCGGCGGGCAGCAGCGCACGCAGGTCCACGGCGCCTTCGACGGTCGCTTCGGCATCGGTCACTTCCGGTGCGGCCGTGAGGATCGAGTCGAATGCCGAGGGTCCGTCCGCCGCCCGCAACAGGACGCCGAGCACGGCGATCTTGCCCGCACTACTCTTGTGCACCAGGTGCAATTCCATGGTGGCGCCCGCGCCGTCGATGGTGTGTTCGCTCGGCAGGTGGAAGTGGAACTGGGTGAGCTCGTACGGCACTTCCCCGGTGACGAGGCGATTTCCGTTGCCAGGCTGGAAGTTTGCCTGCACGGTGTGCCCGTTGTTGACCAGCCGCACCGTGGGCACCGTGCCGTAGTCGAGGCTGATGTGCTCGACCGGGTCCGAGCGGGTGTGGCCCGGCAGATCGATGGGCGACTGTTCGTGCCCGCTCCGGCAGGTCACGAACTCCTGATCGAGCTCGGCCCAATGATCGGGACCTTCGGCGTCGTAGTCCCAGTGCGGCGCGGCGGCGGCGCCGCCCGGCCGGTCGACCTGGCTGCGCAGCTGCACCTGATCGCCACCGCAGGCGGGGACGAGTAGCAGCGCGGCCGCGGACAGGACAGCCGCGAACGAACGGATACGGGACGATTCGGCGAGCACCCGGCACCACTTCCTAGGCACAACGTGAGCGACGGCGAGAACGTCTGCCGGACAAGGCAAACGCGCGTCGGCGACTCGGATGCGGTGCGCGCGGGCGCACCGAGGGTCGGCGACACGGGCACCGAGCCGATCGGCTACGCGGCGGTGGTCGGCACGCCGGTCTGCGCGGAATGGGACGAATACCCCACGGGGTCAGGGGTTTTCGTATCCGTGTCGGCGGTCACAGTAGACCCGGGAAAACGCGCCACGCCAGAAAATGAAAAGCGAGATAGGTCACACACCACCGAGCGGTCACCAACACAGAGCGATGGGCTCCACCGTTGAACGGTGGAGCCCATCGCGGCAATGGATCAGGGGTCACCGCAGCCCTCGGGACTCTCGACCAATCCGTACGCCGGTTCCGAGTATAGGTCAGGCTTACCTAACTAAGCAAGCCCGTCGTGCGCCGAACCGGCAATCCACGCCGCTCCAATGCTGCCAACATCCCTTGACCGCGACGCGTCCCCACGACCGCGTCGGTACGCGCGAGCTCCGGCACGTATGTCGAAGCGCCCGCGATGGATTCACCGACGAGCAACCAGAATCGGCGCGCGCTCAGACCCGAGTAGCGGGCCATGCTCGACTGGATCAGCGTCAGCGAGGGCTCGCAGCGGTGCGCCAGCCAGACATACATGGCGCCCTCGCACGGCAGCGTCACCGCGCCGGATTCGCCGGCCAGCGGATCACCGTCGACCACCCGGATGGTGGTGTCCCCCAGTCCGGCCCAGTCGATGCCGCCGTCGTTGTCGGTGTGGATCCACAGGTTCTCCAGACCGGGATCCCAGGCCCGCCCCTCGGCCACCAGCAGGGCGACCACCCGGCCGACCACCGCGTGGATCAGCGCGGTCGCCACCACTTCCGCCGCGACATCGGCGCGGATCATCTCCGCCGCGTGCCTGCGATACATCAGTTCGATGCGACCCTCGCGCACCCCGTCGGCCAGCCGCCACCAGCGACGTTTGCCCTGCTCGACCATCGCCGCCACCGCATACACACGCGGATGCTCAGGTTGCAAGGCGCGCAACCTGTCACACGTGCGCTCGAACGCCATCTGCGTATGGCGTGGCGGGCAGGTGGTCATGAGCTCGGGCATTGAACCTCCTCGAGGATTGGCCGTCGCGGTACGCACCGCAAGATAGGTTAGGCTTACCAGACCAATCAGTACTCTGCTACATCGAATCTCAGGAGTAGTTCGTCACCGTGACCACGCTTGGCACCGTACGGCGGCGGCGTCTTTCCGGGCTCGTCGTCCTGACCGCGCTACTCCTGCTCACCGTGCTCGCCAGCATCGCGATCGGCACCAGGTCACTCTCGCCGGGCACCGTCTACGACGCCGTGCACAACGCGGTCACCTGCCCGGGCGGACCGTTCAGCTGTCCGGCCGGTTCCACCGCCGAGGAAATCGTACGTGGACTTCGGCTGCCTCGCACGGCACTGGCACTGGTCACCGGGCTGGCGCTGGGCATCGCGGGCGCGCTGATCCAGGGCTACACGCGCAACCCACTCGCCGACGCCGGGCTGCTCGGCCTGAACGCCGGTGCGGCCTTCCTTGCGGCGCTGAGCATCTACCTGTTCGGGTTCACCTCACCGGAGCAATACATCTGGTTCGCCTTCGCGGGCGCGCTGATCGCCGGGCTGGTGGTGTTCGGGGCGTCGGCGGTCGGTGGCGGCAAGGCGAGCCCGCTGAGTCTGGTGCTGGCCGGGGCTGCAGTCACCGCGTTTTTGCAGGCGATGACGAATGCCGTTGTGCTCCTGGATCCTACGGCGCTGGACACCTACCGATTCTGGGTCGTCGGCTCGGTAGCGGGCCGCGACGCCGCGGTGTTGTGGCAGGTACTGCCATTCCTGGCGTTCGGGGTGCTGCTGGCGCTGGTGGCCTCGCCCGGGTTGAACCTGCTCAGTCTCGGCGACGAGGTCGCGCGCGGGCTCGGGGTGAACATCGGCCGCAGTCGCGCCCTCGGTCTGGCCGCGATCGTGCTGCTGTCCGGTGCGGCGACGGCGGCGGTCGGTCCGATCGCGTTCCTCGGGCTCGTGGTGCCGCACCTCGCCCGGGTCATCACCGGACCGGACTATCGCTGGCTCATCCCGTATTCCGGCGTGATCGGCGGGTTACTGCTGCTGATCGCCGACATCATCGGACGGGTGGTGGCCCGGCCAGGCGAGCTCCAGGTGGGTGTCATGCTGGCCGCGGTCGGCGCCCCGTTCTTCATCGCGTTCGTGCGGCGTCGGAAGTTGGTGAGCCTGTGACACTGTCGCTGAAGACCGAGAGCATTCGGCCCGCGCTGCGGGTCGGGCCCGTTTCACTGGTGCTGCGCCCGGTCATGGTGCTGGTGGTCGCCGCGCTGGCCGCGGCGATGCTCCTGCTGTTCTGCCTCGACATCGCCACCGGTGAATCACACATCCCGCTCGGTCGGGTGATCGACGTCCTGACCGGCGGCGGGACCAGAGCGCAGCGGTTCATCGTGCTCGATTCCCGGCTGCCGCGGGCGCTCACCGCGTTGGTGGTCGGTGCGGCGCTCGGACTCGCGGGGGCGATCACCCAGTCCATCCTGCACAACCCCCTGGCCGCGCCGGACATGCTCGGCATCACCGCCGGTGCGAGCTTCGGCGCCGTCACGGTGCTGGTGATCGGCGGCGGCAGCGGCCTGGCCGCGACCCTCGGCGGACCGCTGGCCGCGCTGGCGGGCGGTCTGCTCACCGCCGCGGCGATCTACCTGCTGGCCTGGGGGCGCAGCCCGACCGGCGATCGGGGCGTCACCGGAATGCGCCTGGTCTTGATCGGCGTCGGCATGAACGCGCTGCTGCTGTCCGGCATCAGCTGGCTGCTCACCCGCGCCAGCCTGCAAGACGCCCAGCGAGCGCAGTTGTGGCTCAACGGTTCTCTCAACAACGCCGACCGATCCGGTTTGCTCCCCGCGGCATTCGCGCTCGCGATCGTGGTGGTGGTCGCGCTCGGCTCGGCGCGCACGCTGGCCGCGCTTCGGCTCGGCGCCGACACCACCCGCTCGCTCGGTGTGCGAATCCAGACCCAGCAGGCGATCCTGATCGGCGCGGCGGTGGTCGGCTCCTCGGTGGCGACCGCGGTCGTCGGGCCGGTGAGCTTCGTGGCGCTGGCCGCGCCGCAGATCGCGCGGCGCGTCCTGCGCACTCCCGGCGAACCACTGATCGGGTCCGCGCTCATCGGTGCCATCCTGGTGGTCGGCGCGGATGTGGCATCCCGCTCGGTGTTCCCGGCCGACCTGCCGGTGGGCATCGTGACCGCCGCCTTCGGTGGGCCGTTCCTGCTGTATCTGCTCGTGCGAATGAATCGGAAGGCGACGCTGTCATGACCACAGACGCTGCGACCAGCGCGGACCGGGCACTGACCCGGCTTGCCGCCGACGACGTCAAGCTCGCCTACGGCGACCGGGTGATCATCGACGGTCTCTCCCTCGATATCGCTCCCGGCGTGATCACCACGGTGATCGGCCCGAACGGCTGCGGCAAATCCACGCTGCTGCGCTCGCTCGGCCGACTGCTGCGCCCGCAGCACGGCCGAGTGTTGTTGGACGGCAAGGCCATTTCGACGATGAAGACCAAGGACGTGGCCCGGGTGATCGGCATGCTGCCGCAGTCACCGGTCGCGCCGGAAGGCCTCACCGTCGCCGATCTCGTTGCGCGCGGGCGTCATCCGCATCAGTCGTGGTTCCAGCAGTGGTCGGCCACCGACGAAGCCGAGGTGCTGACCGCGCTCGAGCAGACCGGCATCGCCGACCTCGCCGACCGCGCCCTCGACGAGCTCTCCGGCGGCCAACGCCAACGGGCTTGGATTTCCATGGCATTGGCGCAGGGCACCGACATCCTGCTGCTCGACGAGCCGACCACCTACCTCGACCTCGCGCACGCGGTGGACGTGCTCGACCTGGTCGATCGGCTGCACGCCGAGCTCGGCCGCACCGTGGTGATGGTGCTGCACGACCTCAATCTCGCGATCCGCTACAGCGACGAGCTGATCGTCATGCGGGACGGCCGGATCGTCGCGCAGGGCCGCCCCGCCGACATCATCGACGTCGCCCTGCTGCGCGAAGTTTTCGACCTCGACGCCTCGGTGTTGCGGGATCCGGTCTCCGGCCGACCGATGGTCGTGCCGATCGGCACCCGCCATGTTCTCGGCAAGGCAGGCGGGCCCGTCATGCCCGAATCCGCGTCCGTATGACAAATGACACACCAGCTATTCCATAGTTACGACACCCTGTAGTACGCATGCGCGTCGTTGAGTCCGTAAAATTGGGGAATGGCAGGACTTGGTGAACTCGAGAAAGCGGTCATGGACCAGTTGTGGTCGACCGACGAACCGCAGACAGTCCGGCAGGTGCACGAGGCATTGGCCGCACGCCGCGAGCTCGCGTACACCACGGTGATGACGGTGCTGCAACGACTCGCGAAGAAGAATCTCGTGGTCCAGCAGCGTGACGACCGTGCTCATCGTTACGCGCCGGTGCACACTCGCGACGAACTCGTCGCGAGCCTGATGGTGGACGCGCTGCAACAGGCCGACGCGGCGGGCAGCCGCGCCGCCGCGCTGGTGCACTTCGTGGAACAGGTCGGCAAGGATGAGGCTGCCGCGCTGCGGGAGGCACTCGCTAAGCTCGAAGCATCCGAGGACACACCGCCACCGCAGTAGACTTCTCGGGTCCTGGCCCCCAACGCAGTGAGCTGAGTCGATGAACGCAACCGCGCCGGTATTCGCCGGACTCGCATTGCTTCTCGCGGGGCCTGCTCCGGCCCTGCTCAGCCGGGCGACCTGGACATACCGGACGCCCCGTGCCGCGCTCGTGCTCTGGCAGGCGATCGCGCTGGCCGCCGTGCTCAGCGCGTTCGGCTCCGGTCTGGCCATCGCCGCCGAGTTGCTCGTGCCCGGACCCGACGGCAGGCCCACCACCGCACCCACCCGCGAGATCGACGCGCTCGGGCTGCCGCTGTGGCTGGCCTATGTCTTCGTGTTCGCGCTGACGCTGCTGGTCGGTGCGCGGCTGATCTACGCGATCGTCCGGGTGGGCGTGCACACGCGCAGGCGCCGGGCCAGGCACCGGATGCTGGTCGACCTGCTCGATCAGAGCGGTCCGCGCCGCCGCGCCTCCGATATCCGGGTGCTGGCCGCGACCGAGCCGATCGCCTACTGCCTGCCCGGTCTGCGGCAGCGCGTGGTGATCAGCGAGGGCACGCTGACCAACCTGGCCGACGCCGAGATCACCGCGATCGTCAGCCATGAGCGCTCACACCTGCGGGCCCGGCACGACCTGGTGCTCGAGGCGTTCACCGCGGTGCACGAAGCGTTTCCGCGGGTGGTGCGCAGCAAGGCCGCGCTCGGTTCGGTGAAACTACTCATCGAACTGCTCGCCGACGATTCCGCGGTGAAGGTGACCGGACCGAAACCGCTGGCCCGCGCCCTCGTCGCGTGTTCCAAGTCCACCGCACCGCAGGGCGCGCTCGCGGCGGGTGGGCCGACCACCCTGATTCGCATTCAGCGACTCAGCGGACGCACCGGTGACGTGCGGATCGCCGGTGCCGCCTACCTCGGCTCGGCCGCCATTCTGGTGGTTCCGACGATGGCCGTCGCGGTGCCCTGGCTCGTCGAGCTGGGTCGGCTGTTCCACGGCTGACACGCGTAGGACGTATCCTGGACCCTTGGCCCGCCGCTCGGTCGGCCGCATCGTCTTCTCGCGCTGTACCCGATGTCGCAGCGCGCGGTGCCCCGGAACTCGGTCACCGCCCCGACCCACCGAACAGCGCGTGCACGGATTCGAGCGCGTCATACGAAAGGCACAAACCACCCGTGACCTCCTCGACACCCGTCGCCGCTGCGCCCGGCGTGACCTTTATGGACCTGGGCCTGCCCGCTGTGCTCGTGCAAGCACTGCGCCGCGACGGCATCGAGACACCATTCCCCATCCAGGCCGCGACGGTGCCGGACGCGCTCGCGGGCAAGGATGTCCTCGGCCGCGGCCCGACCGGCTCCGGCAAGACCCTCGCGTTCGGGCTGCCGATGCTGGCCCGGCTGGCGAGCGGGTCGACCAAGCCGGGCAGGCCGCGCGGCCTGGTGCTGGTGCCCACCCGGGAACTGGCCGCGCAGATCGAACGCGCCCTGGACGAGCCCGCGCTCGCGATCGGCCTTCGGGTCGCCTCCGTGGTCGGCGGCGCGCCGATCCGGCGGCAAGCGGAGCGGCTCGCGCGCGGCGTCGACCTGCTCATCGCCACGCCCGGCCGGCTCGCCGATCTGATCGCGCAGGGCGCCGCGGCGCTGTCCGACGTGCAGATCACCGCCTTGGACGAGGCCGACCACATGGCCGACATGGGCTTCCTGCCGCAGGTCACCAAGCTGCTCGACCAGACCCCGAAAGATGGTCAGCGCCTGCTGTTCTCGGCCACGCTGGACGGTGAGGTGGACAAGCTCGTCAAGCGCTACCTGCGCTCCCCCGTCACCCATTCGACCGCCCCCGCGTCCGCGTCCGTCGCCACCATGACGCACCACCTGCTCTACGTGCGGGACAAGATCGCCAAGCGCACCGTCGCCGCCGAGATCGCCGCGCGCGACGGGCTCACGATCATGTTCGTGCGCACCAAGCACGGCGCCGATCGGCTGGCCAAGCAGCTGCGCGGCTCCGGCATTCCGGCGGGCGCGCTGCACGGCGGCAAGGCGCAGAACAACCGGACCCGCACGCTGGCGGCCTTCGCCGACGGCTCCATTCCGGTCCTGGTCACCACCGATGTCGCGGCGCGCGGCATTCACGTCGACAACATTTCCCTGGTCGTGCACGTCGATCCGCCCGCCGAGTCCAAGGCGTACTTGCACCGGGCCGGACGCACCGCACGGGCGGGCGAGGACGGCGTGGTCGTCACCCTGGTCATGGACGAGGAACGGCGTGAAGTCGAGACGATGACCCGTAAAGCGGGCGTGGAGATCGTCGGCATCGAGGTTCGGCCGGGCGATCGTCGGCTGATCGAGATCACCGGCGCGCGACGGCCGTCGGGGGTACCGGTCGCCGCGCCCGCGCCGCCGAAGCAGCCTGTGGCAGAAGGGGCGTCGAACTCGGGCACCGGGCGGCGGCGCTCCGGAGCGGGCCGTCGGTCGGGTTCGGCCGAGACTCGCGGTGGCGGTGCACCGGTCCGGGCCGAGGCCTCGGCGGGTGAACGCCGGAGGGACGGTTCGGTCAAGGGATCCTCTCGCGATGACAGTTCGGCGGCGAGCCGGGGCGGGGCGAGCCGGGGCGGGCGCGGCGCGGCGAAGGTCGGGGCGGGGACCGGCGGGGCGCGCGGTTCGAACCGTGCGGCCGGGTCGGGAAGCTCCGGGCGGAACGCGGCAGGCACCTCAGGATCGACCGGCCGCTCAGCGGGTTCCACCTCGGGGTTCGAGGGTCGTTCCGCAGGCACTACCTCCGGGTTCAGCGGCCGCTCCGGCGGCTCGACCGGTGCCGACACGCCCGGGAATGGGCGACGACGCGCCGTGCGTCCAGAGCGCGCTCCGGAGCGCGGCAATCGTGGGGCAAACTGACCGATGTGTCCAACCATCCGGTAGGCGCCATCGGCTGCGCGCTGCTGGCCGCGCTGTTCTTCGCGCTGGCGGCGGTCGCGCAGCAGCGCGCGGCCGCCGCAGTGCCGGAAGGGGATTCGCTCGTTCGCGGGCTGCTGAGCAACCCGCGATGGTGGGCAGGCGTGGTCGGCGATGTGGGCGGCTACGGGATGCAGGTGGCCGCGCTCGCCCTCGGTGCCGTCCTGCTGGTTCAACCGATCCTGGTGAGCGCGTTGGTGTTCGCGCTGCCGTTGGCCGCCAAACTCAATGGTCGCCGGATCACCGGAAGGACCTGGGCCACCGCCCTCGCGCTCACCGCGGCACTCGCCTGCTTCCTGCTCGTCGGCAACCCCACCGAGGGCAATACCAATGCCCCGCTGCGGGATTGGCTGATCCCCCTGACTATCCTGGTCGGCCTCATCGGCACCGCGACCGCACTCGGCCTCCGTGCCCCCGCCCCCGGCCGCCGCGCCCTACTCCTCGGCACCGCGAGCGGTTCGCTCTACGGCCTCGCCGCCGCGCTCACCTCCTACGTCACCGGGCTGTTCGAGCACGGCATCGGCGACGTGCTCGTCAGCTGGCAGACCTGGGCACTGGTCGCGGCCGGACTCACCGGCGTCTACTTGCAACAGCGGGCATTTCAAGCGGGTCCGCTCTCGGCCTCACTGCCCGCGGTGACCATCGCCGAACCGCTCGCAGCGGCCTTCATCGGCGTGACCGTCCTCGACGAACGCTTCCGCACCAACACTTTCGGCCTCGTGCTCACCGGCCTCGCGGTAGTCGTCATGTGCGCCACCACAATCCGTCTCTCCCGCGCCCAAGCCGCCGCCTGACTCACCCCCGTCGCGTCGTTCTCGGGACCGTCTCGGGGGCTGCGCTGCGCGGTTCGCTGAGGGCGCGCCGGGGTTTTGCGGGTAGGTGGGATGGTGCGTTTGTGGGGGCAAGGGGCGGCGTCATCGCAGCCTGGGCCGCCGACGCCGCGTGTGATGTTCATCTCGGTGGAGTGCTGGCGAATTGCGCGCCAACGGCCGGACTTGGTTATCATCGGTTAAGTGCAGTTTCTCCCTGGCCATCAGCCGCCGTATGACCTGACCTACGACGACATCTTCCTCGTCCCTAATCGGACGGATGTCGCCTCACGGTTCGATGTCGACCTCTCCACCGTCGACGGGTCCGGCACCACCATCCCCATCGTCGTGGCGAACATGACCGCGGTCGCGGGACGCCGGATGGCCGAAACCGTCGCCCGCCGCGGTGGCATCGTGGTCCTCCCGCAGGATCTGCCGATCAGCGCGGCCGCCGACACCATCGCCTTCGTCAAGAGCCGCTCGCTCACCGCCGACACCCCGGTCTCGCTCGACCCGGAACGCTCGGTGTCCGAAGCCGTCGCCCTGATGCACAAGCGCGCCCACGGCGCCGTAGTGGTGGTGGACGCGGGCCGCCCGGTCGGTGTCGTCACCGAGGCGTCGTGCACCGATGTGGACCGATTCGCCCGGCTGCGTGATGTCGCGATCACCGATTTCGTGCAGGCCCCCGCCAGCACCTCGCCGCGCGACATCTTCGAACTGCTCGAGGCCAAGCACGCCCAGCTCGCGGTGCTCACCGCCGAGGACGGCACGTTGGCCGGCGTGATGACCCGCACCGGCTCGGTCCGCGCCGGGATCTACCAGCCCGCCGTCGACGCCCAGAACCAGTTGCGTGTCGCCGCCGCGGTCGGCATCAACGGTGACGTGGTCGCCAAGGCGAAGGCCCTGGTCGACGCGGGCGCCGACGTCCTGGTCATGGACACCGCGCACGGCCACCAGGCCAAGATGCTCGAATCCCTCAGCGCCGTGCGCGATCTCGGCCTCGGCGTGCCGCTGGTAGCGGGCAATGTGGTGTCCGCGCAGGGCACCCGCGACCTGGCCGCCGCGGGCGCCGACATCATCAAGGTCGGCGTCGGCCCCGGCGCCATGTGCACCACCCGGATGATGACCGGCGTCGGCCGCCCGCAGTTCTCCGCGGTCGCCGAATGTGCCGCCGCCGCCAAGGAACTCGGCGTGCACATCTGGGCCGACGGCGGCGTGCGGCACCCGCGCGACGTCGCTCTCGCGCTGGCCGCGGGCGCGTCCAACGTGATGATCGGCTCCTGGTTCGCCGGCACCTACGAATCCCCCGGCGACCTGCGCGTCGACCGCGACGGCAATGCCTACAAGGAGAGCTTCGGCATGGCGTCCAAGCGGGCCGTCGCCGCCCGCACCGCCACCGACAGCGCCTTCGACCGGGCCCGCAAGGCGCTGTTCGAGGAGGGCATCTCCAGCTCGCGCATGCGCCTCGATCCGGAACGCCCCGGTGTGGAAGACCTCATCGACCACATCTGCTCCGGCGTGCGCAGCGCGTGCACCTACGCGGGCGCGCGCAGCCTCGCCGAGTTGCACGAGAAGGCCGTGCTCGGCGTGCAGTCCGCCGCCGGTTTCGCCGAAGGACGCCCGCTGCCCAGCGGTTGGTGAGCTGCGTCTGATTGTCCGCCCGCGACGCTCGGTGTCCGCGCCCCCGTCGGTCTCGTGCCCGGCAGCGTCGCAGGTGGCCTGCATCGAATTTCGAGATGCCGCGGCATCGCGCGGACGTGAGACGGGCCGCGACCGGCCCTCGACGGCCCCAAGCGTCGTGATCACCGTCCGACACGCCCGCGACAGCACCCCACCGGCCCACGCGACCACATGCGTGGGCCGGTAACATGGGGGTTGCCGGTCTCCGGCCCCATGTCTCCGGCTTGCGAAAGGATCCAGTTGTCACCCGCGTCCGAGGGCGCAGCACAGGAGGGCTCCTCTACCGAGCCGGGTGACAAACCCGGCGTCCTCCTTCCCCCAGCCCCGTTCCCCACCGGCCAGTTCCCAGTACCGTTCGGGTGGTGCTGACGATGTCCGTCGCATTAACGGCGCTCAGCCTGCTGGGGTTCATCGCTCTCACGGCAGGCACCGCACTGTTCGTCGCCGCCGAATTCTCGCTCACCGCACTGGAACGCAGCACCGTCGAAGCGCACGCGCGCGCCGGTGACGTCCGCGCCAGAATGGTCCGGCAAGCCCATCGCACGCTGTCTTTCCAGCTGTCCGGGGCCCAGCTCGGCATCACCATCACCACCCTGATCACCGGTTACATCGCCGAACCGGTGCTCGCGCGGCTGCTCGATCCGCTGTTCACCGGCATCGGTCTCAGCGACGGCGCCGCGCGCGGCATCTCGCTGGCCCTCGCGCTCGTGCTGGCCACCTCACTGTCGATGATCTACGGCGAGTTGGTGCCGAAGAACATCGCCATCGCCAAGCCGCTGGCCACCGCGCGCACCACCGCCGCGCCGATGGTCGCCTTCTCCGTCGTGTTCAAGTGGCTGATCCACTTCCTGAACAACACCGCCAACTGGGTGGTCCGCAGGCTCGGTGTGGAACCGGCCGAGGAATTGCGATCCGCACGGTCACCGCAGGAACTCGGCTCCCTGGTGCGCACGTCCGCGCTGCGCGGCGCACTCGACCAGCGCACCGCACTGGTCATCGATCGGTCCCTGCAGTTCGGCGAGCGCAGTGCCGAGGAACTGATGACCCCGCGGGTGAAGATCGAGTCGCTGGACAAGCTGGACACCATCGCCGACCTCATCGCGGCGGCCAGCCGCACCGGTTACTCCCGCTTCCCGGTGATCGACGGCGACCTCGACAACACCCTCGGCGTCGTGCACGTCAAACAGGCGTTCACCCATCCGGCCAGCGTGCGCCGCACCATCCCGCTGCAGATGCTGGCGCACCCGGTCCCGATCGTGCCCGCCAGCCTCGACGGCGACGCGGTGCTCGAACGCATCCGGGCCGACGGCATGCAGGTCGCGTTGGTCGTCGACGAATACGGCGGCACCGCGGGCATCGTCACCATGGAGGACATCATCGAGGAGATCCTCGGCGATGTCCGCGACGAGCACGATGAGGAAGAACTCGACGTGCGCCGGGTGTCCGACGGCTGGGATTGTTCCGGTCTGCTGCGCATCGACGAGGTGTCGCGGGCCACCGGATACGACGCCCCCGAAGGCGAATACGAGACGCTCGGCGGCCTCGTGCTCACCCGTCTCGGCCGCATCCCGGTGGCCGGTGACGAGGTGGTGCTGCCGAATCCGCGCTCGCAGCAATGGTCTTCGATCGAACAGCCGAGCACCGGCGGCTGGATCGCGCGGGTGGAACGCATGGACGGACGACGGATCGACCGGGTTCGCCTGGTTCCGGTCGCCCCGGATGACCTGGCATTCCGCCAGATTCAGGCGGAACACGAGCAGGAGCACAGTCATGGGTGATCTGTTCGGCGTCCTGCTCACCGTGGTGTTGCTCGCGGGCAACGCGTTCTTCGTCGCCGCCGAGTTCGCCTTGATCTCGGCCCGCCGTGATCGCCTGGAGGCGCTGGCCGCCCAAGGAAAGCGCAACGCCAACATCGTGATTCGAGCCGGTGAGAACCTGTCGATGATGCTGGCCGCCGCACAGCTCGGCATCACCATCTGCTCGATCCTGCTCGGTCGCGTCGGCGAACCGGCGGTGGCCCACCTGCTGGAGGGGCCGTTCAATTTCCTCGGCATGCCCGAACAGTTGCTGCACCCGGTGGCGTTCGCGGTCGCGCTGGCCATCGTGGTGGTCCTGCACATCCTGTTCGGCGAGATGATCCCGAAGAACATCGCCCTGGCCGGTCCGGAACGCAGTGCACTGCTGCTGGTTCCGGTGCACCTCATGTGGTTGCGACTGGCCCGCCCGCTGATCGCGATCTACAACCTCGCCGCCAATCTCTCGCTGCGGTTGATCCGGATCGAACCGAAAGACGAACTGCAAGCAACCGTCTCGTCGGTGGAACTCGCCGAGATGATCGGCGAGTCACGCTCGGAGGGCCTGCTCGACGAGGAGGAGCACCGGCGACTCACTCAGGCACTTGGCACCAGCGAAAGAGTGGTCGCCGATGTGATGGTGTCACTGGAAACCACCAGGACAGTCCCCTTGCGCGGCAACGGAACCACCCTCGGCGACATCGAAACCGGCGTCGCCGAAACCGGCTTCTCCCGCTACCCCGTGCAAGCGAGCGACGGTTCACTGGTCGGCTACCTACACGTGAAGGACGTACTGGACAAGGTCGCCGACGAAAGCGCAGGCCCCGGAACCCCCATCCCGCGCACCGACATCCGCCCGCTACCTACCGTGAGCATGCACACCCCGTTGTACGAAGCCCTCGCCAGACTGCGCCGCACCAACAGCCACCTCGGTCGCGTCGTGGACACCCGCGGCAACACCACAGGCATTGTGGCGCTGGAGGATTTGGTGGAAGAGTTCGTCGGCACGGTCCGCGACGGGACACACCGGATCATCGAATGAGCGTGGTTCGTATGGGTTCGCACTGGTTCCTCCGGGGGCACTTTCGCGCACGGTGCTGCCGGTATGACCACTCACGGTCGTGCCAGTACGACGTGACTCCGGTAATCGCGTGCAACCGGCAGGAAGCACGGTTGCCGGAGTCTGATCGATACTCGGCCGTCGCATGGTCGCTGCAGTCCGACCCATGCCCGGCTGATGCGTGGTCGTCGCAGACCGACCCACGCTCGGCTGACATACAGTCACCAGAGTCCAACCCACGCCGGGCTGGCACGCGATTGCCGCAGTCCAACCCACCTGTGGCTGTCGCACTGTGCCCGCAGGCCGGTCCAGGCCCAGCCGTCGCACCGTTGCCGGGACCTGACCTACATCCGGCTGACGGATGGTCGCCGCAGTCCGACCTACACCCAGCTGATGCATGGTCATCGCAGACCGACCCCTGCTCGGCTGACATACAGTCGCCAGAGTCCAACCCACGCCGGGCTAGTACACGGTTGCCGCAGTCCAACCCACCTGCGGCTGTCGCACTGTGGGCGCAGACCGGTCCAGGCCCAGCCGTCGCACCGTTGACGGAACCTGACCCGCATCCGGCTGACGGATGGTCACCGCAGCACGGCCCACACCCAGCCGTCGCACGGTTGCCGCAGTCCAACCCACTCTCGGTTGTCGGATGGTGGCCGGAGTCCAACCCACTCTGGTCTGTCGCATGAGCGCACAGCGAGCAGAGGTGGCGGTGCTTGATGAAGCGCAGTGGCGGGCACGGGCTGCTGCGCATCTGGTGCGAGTGGATCGGCTGGTCGGGCCGTATGTCGAGCGGCGGGCGGCGGGGTCGTCGCATCCGGTGATCGATTTTCTGTTCACCTATTACGGGCACAAGCCGGCGCAGCTGCGGCGTTGGCATCCGGGGTTCGGGGTCGGGCTGGCTGGGGCTCGCGAATACGAGGGAGCTCGAGGGTACTATCGGCTTCCGGATGTCGGATCGGGTTCTGTTGCGCGACAAGGGCATTCGTCCAGCGTTTTCACGGCCGACCCGGCTTATTTGGCACGCCGCCGCGACACCATCGAGTTCGTCGTGACTCTCTTGCGCGCCACCGCGTCTCGACCCGCGCAGCTGTCCTGTTTCGGGCTGCACGAGTGGGCGATGGTGTACCGCACAGACGACGTGCGGCACCAGCAGGTGCCGCTGCGTCTGGGTCGGTCGGGCACCGATGAGGTCGTCGAGTCGATGTCGCTGCGCTGCACCCATTTCGACGCGTTTCGCTTCTTCACACCCGAGGCTGTCGGCCGCAACGCCGAACCGCTGACCCGCGCCGACCAGGTCGGTCGGGAACAACCCGGCTGCCTGCACGCGAACATGGATCTGTACAAATGGGGCTTCAAACTCGTCCCGCTGATCCCGTCGTCGCTGGTGCTGGACTGCTTCGAACTGGCCTGCGCCGCACGTGAACTCGACATGCGTGCCAGCCCCTACGATCTATCCGAATACGGTTACGCACCGGTGCGCATCGAAACCCCCTCCGGGCGAGCGGAATACGTGCGAGCCCAGTCCGCACTCGCCGACCGATCGGCCGAACTACGCCAGGTTCTGCTCGACACCTGCACCGAACTCCTCACGCACGACGCGTCCGCACTGGCAACCGACTGAAGCCCGCACCACCTCCGGCCGCACCTTCCGCTCACGCTGAGCCCCCTTGGCCGTGCTCGATCGCGGCCGTGGCTCGCGCAGGAGGTCATGTGGTCGCCACGGCGAAGACTGCCGACCACTGCCCAGCTGCCTGCACAGTCCACCGATCAACCGCAAACGCTTTGCCAGCCGCGGACCCTTCACGCAAGACTGACGCCCCTTGAGCAGTCCGGCCGGTCAACACCGCCGCGCCGTTCCGCTAGACACACACTCCTCGCGCCCACAGCAGACGACACAAGCAGTCCACCGGTTGACCGCACCGCGTGCGCCTCTTTGCGAACCGCGAACCCGCTCACCGCTCACCGCTCACCGATCGTGCGGACGGCCGTCCGCCGGTCCGACCGCGCGCTCCTTTCTCGAGCGGCACAACCCTGGCACGCAAGTCACCGAAGACCCGTGCCGCACGCACACCATCCCCCGTCCGCCAGCCAACCGCACACCACACTGCTTTTGCCAGTCGCACACCCTCTGTGCTGGGCATGCGGCTCGCAAAAGCGGTGTGCAGCCTGACCGATCGACCTGCCTCGACGAGCGGTCGGC
Source organism: Nocardia brasiliensis (assembly GCF_042691675.1). Classification (GTDB taxonomy): domain Bacteria; phylum Actinomycetota; class Actinomycetes; order Mycobacteriales; family Mycobacteriaceae; genus Nocardia; species Nocardia brasiliensis_D. Next base: position 4,215,152 of record NZ_CP170507.1, on the reverse strand, counting down.
GGCACCGCGTCACGGCATTTCGTCGAAATCGCCCGCATAAGTTAACGGTAGTACCTACCATTCAGTCAGTTCCTACTGCTGTCCCAGTCAGCAGTGGGACGACGACAACTCATTGATGAAGGTTGGGGATTCCGACGATGCGCTCACTGACGAGCCTGCGCCGATTCAAACCGCTGGCCCTGGTTACGGTCGGCCTCGCCGCCGCGCTGATGCTGCCGAGCAGCGCATCGGCCGACCTGCAGTCCGATATCCAGAACGCCGTGCAGGAATTCCTCGACGTCGGCCGCACCTCGGTCCCGCGGGCGGACTGCGGGCCCGGTTCGATGCCGGAGAACGGCATGCAGGGCGACGTCACCGCCGCCGACCGAGACAGCGGCCGCTCCACCCAGGGCTATCGCTGCAATATGTCGTTCGTCGGCGGCTTCGCCGGTCGCGGCGCGGGCATCACCTCCACCAGCTTCGAGCACTGCTCGTACATGGGCTCCTTCTTCCCCGGTGACCTGATCAGCGAAGGCCGCGGCGTCCAGGTGCTCGACGTATCCGACCCCGCGAACCCGCGACCGACCGCCAACCTGACCGAACCCGCGATGCTCGCGGGCACCTGGGAGAGCCTGAAGGTCAATACCGCACGCAAGCTGCTGGTCGGCACCGGTGTCCCGGTCGGCATGGGCGTGGGCTACCTATCGGTCTACGACATCTCCGACTGCGCCCATCCGCGCCTGCTCAACCCCGGTCCCGGCACGAATATGCTGATGCCACTGCCCATTACGACGCACGAGGGCGGCTTCTCCCCCGACGGCAACACGTACTGGGCCTCGGGTATCGCACCCGGCTTCGTCAGCGCCGTCGACCTTTCCGATCCGGCGAACCCGCACGTCGTCTGGCAGGGCCTGACCGGCATCGAGGCACACGGGTTCGGTATCAGTGCCGACGGCAACCGGATGTACATTTCCGCACTCGGCGGTTTCACCGTGCTCGATATCAGCGCGGTGCAACGCCGCGACCCGAACCCGCAGGTGCACCACATCGGCCGGGTCTTCTGGACCGACGGCTGGGCCACCCAGCACAGCATCCCGGTGACCTACGACGGCAAGCCCTACCTCTACACCGTCGACGAAGGTGGTTCGGGCGGTGTGAAACTCATCGACATCACCGACGACACCAACCCGAAGGTCGCCGCGAAGATCAAGCTGGAAATAAATCTGCCGCAGAACCTCGACAGCAATATCGGTTCATCCATGGGCGGTTCAGCCTTCGCCTACGAATCGCACTACTGCACAGCCGACCGCAGAGACAACCCGACAGCGCTCGCGTGCGGCTGGATCTCCTCTGGCATACGGGTTTTCGACGTACGCAACCCCCGCAATATCCACGAGATCGCCTACTACAATCCGCCGGCTCGGACAGGTCAGAACCTCAGTTTGTGGAACTCGCCCCATGCCCTCGCGTCGATCATCGGCGTGCCACTGATGAGCACACCACCCGCCATTCGTGCGGTGCTGGAAGGGCAGTTCAATCCCGCGGACGCGCTCACCCCACGCACCGGCAGGCTGGCCTTCGGTGACGTCTCCACCGACTGGTGCCTCTCACCGCCGGAATGGCGTGGGTCGCAGCTTTATGTCACCTGCTCCGACAACGGATTCATGGTGCTGCAGCTCGACAACGACGTGTACTCGCCACCGGCGGACCAAGAATCGATCGTCGGGTCGTAGCGGTGCCACGCTGGATCCGGGGTGCCGCGCTCGCCTCACTCGCCTTTGCCCTACTCGTGCTCGGTGCGGCCCTGCGCCCACTCGTTCTACCGGAAACGCACACGGCCGCACCGATTCTCAGTGCGGTGGAGATCGGTTTCGTGCAGGACATGACCGCGCACCATCAGCAGGCGCTGATCATGGTGCAGCGCTTGGACCGCAACATCGATCCCGCCGTGCTACGCCTGACTCAACAGCTCGACGACACGCAACGGCTCGAGATCGGCACGATGCTAGGGTGGCTGCGCCTAGCCAACGCGTCGCCGGTGTCCGCGCGGCCTATGGCGTGGATGCAGGCCGATGAGTCTGTGCCGCACCAGCATTCGGCTCCGGTCGCGCAGACCGATCCGAAGCAGTCCCCGGGCACGACGATGGCAGGGATGGCGACGATGGCCGAACTCGACGCCCTCGCCGCCGCCCGTGGCCGGGACGCCGAAATCCTGTTCCTACAGCTCATGTTTCGGCACCATCAGGGTGGGATCGCCATGGCGCAAGCCGCCGACCAGCTCCTCCCGTCCGGACCGGTCAAGGAAACAGCGCGCTCGATGATCCACGCGCAGGGCCAGGAAGCCGGGCTCATGGGTGTCCTGCTCGTCCAACGCGGCGCCGCACCGCTGCCCTGATCGGCTCACCCGGCTACGTGTAGTCCGAATCCGTTGGCCCCCGGCCTCTCTCGGCCAGCCACCAATCGCAGGCTTCGGTCATAGTCGCCGCCGCCTTGTGGGCGATACCGGATCGGTTCGACCGTCGCCAAACCCGACAACCGCTCACGCAGATCATCGGCGATGTCGTCGAAGCGGACCGAGTCGACCCGAATTGTCCCGTGCACCAGGAAGGGTGGCAGCACATCCATCCCCGGGTAGTACAGGATTCCATGCTGGATCGGAAACAGCAGATCCTCCACCGGCCCGTTGATCCCCCGATCGGAATACGACGCCTCCTTCCCGCCGATCGAAACCACCAGCATCGCCCGCCGCCCCGCCAGCACCCCCGCACCGTATCGCGGCACCGCCGTACCCCCCGCCCCGTAGGCAAACCCGCAGGTGAGCACCCGATCCACCCACCCCTTCATGATCGCGGGCATACCGAACCACCACAGCGGAAAATGCAGCAATACCGTGTCCGCCCAGAGCAGTTTCTCCTGCTCAGCACGAATATCCGGGCTCAGTGTCCCCGCTCGATACGCCTCCCCCGAAGCCAACATGAAATTGGCCTCCTCCACCGCCCCGAAATCATCCGTATCCGCCTGCGCCTTCCACCCCATCGCATACAGATCGCTAACCCGCACCGCATGCCCATCCGCCCGCAACCGCTCGACGGCAACATCTTTCAGCGCCCCAGTCAGTGAATCGGGCTTCGGGTGCGCGTACACAACAAGTACGTTCATTCCAGCTTCCGTCACACCCCGTCGCAACACCCCACCCCCGCCTGACATTCCACCCCACCCCCGCACCCACTCTGTCGGACGGCAAGGCAAATGAATCAGCCCTCTCCTACCTCCCCCTTTGGCGCAGCCAGCGAACCGAAGTCAACCGCTAGACAGCCACCCCGCATAGCCGTCATTTCATGATCAACGGGACATGAAGGTGGACCCTCTCGCACTTTGCCACCGTCGCGTCCCGTTGACCATGGCGTCCCCGCCTCCCGCCGCAACGTTCCGCCCGCCGCAACGTTCATGATCAACGGGACATGACAGCGGGCCTACTCGCACTTTGCCGCCACCAAGTCCCGTTGATCATGTACACCCGCCCCCGACCGCGACGTTCAAGATCAACGGGACACCACGGTGGACCTTCTCGCACTTTGCCACCGCCACGTCCCGTTGATCATGGTTGCCCCACCCCGGGCCGCGACATTCAAGATCAAACGGGACATCACGGTGGGCCTACTCGCACTTTGCCACCACCAAGTCCCGTTGATCATGGCCCACATCCTTCCCGGGAAGGTGCGCCCATCCGACGTCGCACTACGGCATCCCATCGGCCCGAGCTGCTTGGGAGGGTGCGCCTACCCAGGTCTTTCCCCGAGAAGGTTTGCCTACCAACGCTGTTACCCAGCAGTGCTGGGCACCTCGTGTGCCGTACCCGGCTTTCTTCAACAGTTAGATACGCGAGGTGCAGGTTCCAGCGTGGTCATCTGGCTGTGGTCCCGTCTCGGGAGTTCTCGAACAGGCCAGGGCACTCGGGTGACGGTTCGGCAGGCGCTCAGCGCCGCTGCTGGGCTCTCTTCGTGGATCGCACCAGGTTTCGCAGGTGCTGACAAAGCCTGCCCACGGTCCACAGCAGTTACAGCCCCTGTGAACCGTATGGATGCCTGTCAGATCAAAACAGGGCAGTCAGATGTCGCCGGAGGCATGATCAACGGGACACCACGGTGGGCCCTCTTGCACTTTGCCACCACCACGTCCCGTTGATCATGCTTGCCCCACCCCCGACCGCGACGTTCAAGATCAACGGGACACCACGGTGCCCCTTCTCGCACTTTGCCACCACCACGTCCCGTCGATCTTGGTTGCCCCACCCCCGACCGCGACGTTCAAGATCAACGGGACACCACGGTGCCCCTTCTCGCACTTTGCCACCACCACGTCCCGTTGATCATGGCTGCCCCACCGTCGACGGCGACGTTCAAGATCAACGGGACACCACGGTGGACCCTCTCGCACTTTGCCACCACCACGTCCCGTCGATCATGACCACCTCACCCCCGACCGCGAGGTTCATGCTTACCGCACATGACGGTGCGCCTTCTCGGGGGCTTTGCCGCCACCATGTGCCGATGATCATGGTCGCTGCACCACTCGATCACCGGATCGAACCGAACACTATCTCCACATCCGCACCCTCCGCTGGACGCCGTAGAGGGGTGCGCATCCCGAGAACCAGTGCAACCGCACCGATAGCACGCCCACTTCATGATCGACGGGACATCACGGTGGGCGCACTCGCACTTTGCCACCACCACGTCCCGTTGATCATGAACCTGCCACCTCCCACGGCATCCTTCATGATCAACGGGACACCGCGGTGCGCCTTCTCGGAGTTCGCCGCCACCATGACCCGTTGATCATGAACCCCCACCCTCCAACCATCCGCACCACCGGAAAAACCCGCTCGAAAACAGCACCACAGCCAGTCGACCACGCCGGAACCTGACCCGATGCTCCCAAGGCGCGGAAGAGAAAGCCGGGAACCCCACCTCACGCGCCCCGCACTAATCCGGGCATTCCAAGGAACAGCACACCCTGACGGGACAGCACACCCCGAGATGGCTCTAAGCACACAACCCTCGGACAGCACACCCCCGGATGTCTCTAAGCCCGCAACCCCCTCGACAGACACCCGGAGATGGCTCTAGGCACGCAATCCCGAGCAAGTACACCGCAGGATATCCCGCAACCTGCACGAATGTCCTCTTCGGAATGCAGTCCCGACGCAGCGTGTTGCCGACAGCGAAGGTCGAAACGATGGTCGACCCTGGCAGAGAGGCACGGCATTGTCCGAGAAGACGTTTGCGGAGCAGCATGTTGTCGTCACCGGAGGCGGGACCGGGATCGGCCGGGCTGCGGCACTGGCGTTCGCCGAACAGGGGGCGGCCAGCGTGACGATCACCGAGCGCCGCGGCGAGCTTCTCGATGAGGTCGCGGCTCTGCATCCGGCGGTGGTGCCGGTGGTCGCCGATGTCACGACCGAAGCCGGTGCCGATGCGATCGCAGCAGCTGTCCAGGCGCGCGGTGGTGGGATCGATGTGCTGGTACATAACGCGGGCATCTTCAGCACCACACCCCTCGACGATCTCGATCCCGCAGCCGTCCGTCAACTGTTCGAGGTCAACGTATTCGGCCCAATTCTGTTGACTGCCAAGTTGTTACCGCTGCTCCGCAGCCCCGGCAGCAACATCGTCGTCGTCTCCAGCATCTCCGCCCGTCTGGCCGCACCGGCCCAATCGGTGTACTCGGCGACCAAAGCGGCAGTAGACAGCCTCATCCGCAGCTGGGCAGTAGAGCTCGGCCCCAAGGGCATTCGCGTGAACGGCGTCGCCCCCGGAAACGTAACCACCCCAATTCTCGCCACCGGAGGCGTTCCCCCGGAGGAAGCCGCCGACTGGCGCTCCGCCTACGCCGACAAGGCCCCCACCGGCCGAGTAGGCGAAGTCGCCGACGTCGTCCCCTGGATCACCCGCCTCGCCGAACCCACCAGCTCCTGGGTAACCGGCGAAATCATCACCGTCGACGGCGGCAGACTGATCGCCTAGCCAATCGACCAGGACCGCCCACATCCGCTCCGAAACAGTCCGGGTCGACCGACGCCCACCGCAGTCGACACCGACAGTCCAGCCGTTCAGCCCACCGCTGCGTTCGATCGATGGCCGCAGGTGACGGACCGGACGGTTCGACCGAACCGCGACGTCGGTATGGTCGGTTGGGAGCGGCTTCGGGCTGGGAGGAATTGAGCGCCATATGATTCGGACGGACACTTTTACTGTGCCCGAGCACGTGCACGGTTACCCGGGAGTGGCTTTCGGCGGGTATGTGGCGGGTCTCCTTGCCGCGCAATCGGCCGCCGCGGAGTTGCGGGTCGACTTTCGGCGCAAGGTCGCGGTCGACACCCCGATAGCGGTGCGCCCCACCGAATCCGGCGGTTGCGCACTGACCGATACCGACGGCACCGTCTTGGTGGAAGCTTCCCCCTCGGTCGTAACCATCGCCCCGCCGCCCGCCCCATCCTGGCGCGATGCCCTCGCCATCACCGAGGCCCAAGCCGCCATACGCCGCGAAACAGACTGCTACGGTTGCGGATCCGCCTGTCCACCCGGGCGCGGCCTGCGCCTGTTCACGTGGGCCGTCCCCGAACGAGACCGCGTCATCGCAGCCTGGACCCCGGACCCCGCCCTGGCCGCCCCCAACGGCCAACTGCCGCCCGAAGTAGTCTGGTCCGCCCTCGACTGCCCCGGCGGCTGGGCCGCCATCGCCCTCCGCAAAATGCGCCACGGCTCCGTCACCGCCGCCCTGACCGCCACCCAACTAGCCCCCATCTGGCCCGACCGCCCGTACATTTCCTACGCTTGGCCCATCAGCCAGGAGGGACGCAAACACACCGTCGGCGTCGCATTAGCCACTCCCGACGGCAAGCCATGCGCCCTCGCAGAAGCTCTGTGGATCGAGCCCCGCCCGAACCCGGCCTGACCACCACAATCGAATCACCCTAGGTCACCCGCGCAACCATGCGAGGAATCGCCCTCGACACGTCCCCAACGACGCCGGGCCCGCGTTCACAACTATTGCCGGAGCTTCGGACATGCGCGCTCCGGCACCGCCGACGACGGGCACGGATGATCTGGCAATTCCTCACGGAGCGATGGTTGTGCTGGTGACGAACATGATTCGCCTCGAATGGGCGCCACATGTTCCTACCGTCTAGCCAGCCGTCGGACACATGGCCAGCGCTTCGCACCCTGCGACCGCTGACAGCCCGACTCCAATACCCAACCGGGGAGAATCACAGTGCCGCTCAAGACTCTTCGCTGAACCGATACCAATTCCCATGAAACGGTTCATACCCGATCCCCGCAGCGGGCGTCCCGATATACGGTGGCGCAGCGTCCGGAAAGTACGCAAACCCCTTCGAATTCGACTCTTCCCCTTGGGTATAGAACAAACACCCCCCGTCCCGGCGGGTGATGAACGTGATGGTGTACACGCCGAGCCGGGTGCGGTGGCCGGGGTTCACGCAGTCGACCGCTTGATCTTGAAGGATGTCCCGGGACAGTTTCCATCCGGTCGATTCCGGAACGTCATACCAGACCAGCGCACCGAACACGACAATGACGAGCGGCGCAACGATGCTGTAGAAGAAGGCGCGGTAGCGGACCACTCCGAGTAGACCGAACAGCAGAGCGACCACACCAAGCACCCCGATGGCTAGCCACAGGATCACCTTGATAGGCAGCGCCCCTTCGGCCGCCAACTGCCAGAACAGGACTAGGCAACACAGCACGAGCAGGGCTGTCAAGAGCCCCATCCAGAGTACGAACCAACCTGGGGTACGGCGCGCGGATCCGGCGGTTTTCACGTGATCAACATACGGGTGCCCGCGGGTGCGGACAGCCAAATCCCCTAACCCGGCGGCGATCAGGAGCCGCAGCCCGACGACCAGAGTTGCCGGAATACACGAACGCCCCGGCCGAAGACCAGGGCGTTCGCAGACTAACCGTTCATCGCGACATCACAGCGGCGGAAACCCGGACGAGCCGGTGGCCATCCAATTCCAGAACATCGCCGCACGATTGGCGAGCAACGCGACAACGTCGAGGACAACGCTTCCCATAAATCTTCCTCACATCCGACTATCTCCAGTGCAGCGCCCAGGGTAGCGGATCAGCGTCCCACCGACCCGAGCGCCGACGACAATCCCCCGGTCAACTGCCCACCTGGGACTCTCAGGGAAGGACAGTTCCGTCCGGAGGTGGGTTATCCGGTATCACAGGCGTGCGCGTGCGTCCGCACACCGCAACCGCAACCGCGACCTGCACGCAGCACTAGAGGCCGTCTGCCCAGTCACCACCAGGATCGAGGCCCCCTGGAACGCGACGTGTTCGAGGGCGTCGTGCGCGCCGAGCTCCCGGTCGCTGAGGGCCGACATCAACCGAAACGGCACGGCACCTACCTCCGCGGAATGCGCGTAGGCAGCATTGCCGGATGTTATTGGAGCAGAACCTAATTCGGGAGAGAAGCGAGAGAGCACAGCCCTGGTTATCATCGACCCCACGCTCGCCCGGTTCGTCGACGACCTGACGGTCTGCCTCGACGACCAGGCGAACTGTCCCGGATTTGTTCGGTTCACTGCGATCCGGGGACGCGCGGGGCGGTGTCGGTCGGTCAGTCGGCCCGTTGCAGATCTGCCCACCAGCTCTCACCTGGTGCTACGGGCCACCACTGGTGTCGCACACGTTCTCGGACACGATCCATTCTCCGCCCTTTGCCGCACAGTCTTTCTCCGCCTTCGCGGTGGCGGCACGATTCTTCTCGGCCACACCCGCTTCGTTCTTTACACAATCCTGGAACTCGGCGTAGCTGGCTTTCTTAGCGCATTTGACCAACGTTTCGTCGCCTGCGGATGCAGGACCAGCAAGCACCGTCCCCGCCATACTCGCGGCGGCCACGATCGCGACCACAAGAGGGATCTTTCGCACACACACTCCAATCGGTTGAGAGAACCCCCGAGAACGCCGCGCGGGAGGGATTCTGATGAAACCGCTCGGCTCAACGCCAGTCATTCGGTGCGAAGGCACTAACGGATGGGAGGAGGGACGGAGTTCAGATGCCACCGCAACACCCACTCATGCCGATTGCGTCGCGGATTGGATCCTGCTGGCGGGCGAGGAGTCCGGAGATTGTGGTCGCCACGGTCCGGCGTAGCACTTCGGTGAAGTCGAGTCCCATCGCGGCGAGTTCGGGGTCGGCGGCGTAGGCGGCCCGCATCGCTTCCGATGGCTGGCTCCATGGCCACGCTCCCATGGCCACCAGCAGGATGGTTTCCACCAGCAGGTCCGCGTCGCCGGTGGCGAGTTCGGGTAGATGGCACTGGACCAGCCGGGTCAGGGCTTGCACGGACCGGCGCATAGCGTGTTTGTACTGGATCGCGACCTCGGTGGAGATGTTGTGCTCGAGCACCGCGGCTTGGGCGGCGAGCAGCTCACACAACACTGGTCGCTGCGCCATCGACACGGCCACGATCTCGGCCAGCCGGTCCCCGCGTTGGCGCGGTGTGCCCGCGTCCGGTTCGGCCGAGTGCTCCAGGTCGGCGACCCAGTCCTGCATCCGGGCCTGCAATAGCTCGAGCAGGACTGCCTCGCGTGACTCGAAATAACGCAGCACGTTGGATTTGGCCAGCCCGATCCGGCGGCTGAGCTCGTTGAGGCTGAGCTGGGCGACCGGCATCTCGGTCAGCATCGCGGCCGCGGTCACCAAGACCTGCCGACGCCGTTCGAGCCGCTGCTCTTCGCTGCGTGCACGCTGAAACTCCACCCCCACATCTTAACTACCGGCGGTCTCTTAACAAGAGACCACCGGTCTGCTACAGTCAACGTCATTAAAGACCGGCAGTCTTTTAGGAGGTAGTGATGTACCAAGTACCTGATCAACGCGGAAAGCTCGCCGTCGTGACGGGCGCGAACAGCGGCACCGGCAAAGAGGCCGCGAAACGCCTGGCTGCAGCCGGAGCACACGTAGTGCTCGCTGTGCGCAACCCGGACAAAGGCGAGCAAGCGCGAGCGGAGATCCGCACCGCACACCCCGGCGCTCAGGTCGAGGTCCGCCGGCTCGACCTGGCCGACCTGGCTTCGGTCCGCGAGTTCGCCGACGACCTGATCGCCGAGGGCACGCCGCTGGACCTGCTGCTCAACAACGCCGGAGTGGCGAACGTGCCCAGCCGGTTCGAAACAGCAGACGGATTCGAGCTTCAATTGGGCAGCAACTTCCTGGGCCCGTTCGCGCTCACGGTGAAGCTGCTACCGCTGCTGCTCTCGGCCCCCGCGCCACGAGTGGCCACCATGAGCAGCCTCGGCGCCGCCACCGGCCGGATCGACTTAGACGACCTGCAGTCCACCCGCCACTACAGCCCCACCAAGGCATACGCCCAATCCAAACTGGCCGACCTGATGATGACCTTGCATCTGGCAGACATCGCAGCCCAACACCATTGGCCGCTGCTCTCGGTCGGCGCGCACCCCGGCACCACCCGCACCAACCTGATGGCCTCGGGGCCGACCCTGGGCGGCGCCCGTCCGGGCCTGAGCGCGCTGGCCGCCAAACTCGTGCCCTCCCAGGGCCCGGAGCAAGGCGCGGAACCGTTGCTGTATGCGGCAACCAGCCCCGACGCCACCCCCGGCGGCTACTACGGCCCCCGCTGGATCATGATCGGCCCCCCGAAACCGGCCCGACCTCCGCGTCGAGCACAGGACAAGACCGTCGCGGCACGCCTGTGGACCCAAGCCGAACACCTCACCGGCACCACCCTCGCCGCCCAACTCTGACCGACCCCCCGAGCCCTCGCGATCCCGCCCCTTCGGCGATACCGCACCACACGGTCCGCGCGGCCGCTGATCGGTTGGCCACCAGCGTCTCCGGAACACCCACATCTGCCGAGGCCGTCAGCGCTTGCCTACCTGTGGGATTGCGACGACAAGCAATACCAAGTGTGTGATCCATCGGTGATGGTGTCTGCGAACACCCACTCATGCCGCATGACGCGCGTTCTCAACGCGAACATCCAGTGAGGCAGGCACGTGTCGCGTCAACCGGGTGGCAGGCTTCCGCGGCTGATTGGATTGTCGGCCCGGGCGGGAAACACGTTCTCTCAGCGGACCGCTGCCCAGCGCCAAAAGCAGTAGTCCTCGTCCTGGGTCGCCTCGATGATCGCCGCGGCCGGGCTCACGCGGAGCCGGATAGTGCCGCGCCCCGATTTCCTCAGCGCGCGCCATCGCCGCCCGGCGACCAGCTCGTAGTCGATGCCGTCGAAACCGAACCGTGTCGATCCGGGCGCCGCAGCGGCCTCGAGCAGGTCGCGGGCGTGCTCGTAGCGGTTCTCGACGTACTCGACCAGGGCCTGGAGCAGCGGCTGGCGCACCCGGATGCGGTCATCGATGCGTTCTTTGATCCGGCGCCGCCGCTTGCCGAATCCGCGCAAGTCGCCGAGAATTCTGGCCGTCGCGCCGGCCATAGCCGGGTGTGCCGCGGGCGTCGGTGACGGGTACGAGGGTCAGCGCCGCCGACAGTCCTCGCAGAACCTCGCGTGCCTGGTCGGGGGTGCCGCGGTAGATGGTGTCGACCGGAGCGAGCCGCGTTCGCTGGTGCGACGCCGACAAACAGCCGGACGGGTTCGAAAAGAACTGGCTCACAAACATATCCGACGATGCGCCTCCCTTCGAAAGAAGCGGACGCTGGGCTGCGGCAACCGACTGGCCGGCAGTGTGGGCCGGTCGTCAATGGGGCGAGGGAATGTTCGCTACTCCGCGTTTGTGATGGCGGTCGGGCTGGTCGGTGTCGGCCGGTGGCTGCCAGCGAGCAGGGCGGCGGCAATACACATCATCAAGATGGTGACGGAGAAGCCGCGCCAGACACCCCATCCGTCGGCGAGCGCGCCGAGGCCGAGTGGCGCCAGCCCGATGGCCAGGCCGACCAGCAGTTGGCTGCGTGCTGCGGCGCGATCGGTCTGACCGCCCGAAGCCGCGACCGCGAGTGCCAGCGACAGCGGAAACAGGTTGGCCACGCCGAGACCGGCCACGGCCAGAGCTGCCAGCGCCACCCAGGGGGTGCCAACAAGCCAAATTCCTAGCACGCCAACGGCGGTGAGTGCCAGTGAGCAGGTCAGCATGGGCACTGTGCGGCCTGGCCGACGAGTGAGTCCGCTACCGACAACCCGGCCGACCAGCTCTCCGACGTAGAACAGCGCCATCGCGGTGGCAGCCTCGACCGTGCTTATCCCAGTGGTGGTCGGCAATAGTTGCGCCCCGTAGAAGACCACGCAAAACTCCAGCCCTACAACGACGCTGACCAGGACACAGCGGACCATGCATAGCCGCGGTAGTTTCCCCGTGACGCCGGTGCCGGAACCGACCTTGGCTTGCCCGGACAACTGTTGACTGCCGAGCAGTAGCCGCAGCACCGCCAGCGCAAGCACCGGGACCAGCATCGCCGCTCGCCAGCCCAGCGGCCCGTGTGCGAGCCAGCCCAGCACCAGCGGTGCGAGCACGGCAGCCGCGCTGGCGATGGTGTTCGCCTCGACGAGAGCCTGGTCCCGGTGGATCCCATGGTGATCGGCCAAGATCGCGAAGGTAGCGGTTTGGACCAGCGAACCCGCCGTGCCCAGTACAGCTGCGGCGAGCACGGTCACCGCGACCATGTGCCCGGCGACGAACATCGACGCGCCCGCAACCATGCCCAACGCAGACAGCCAGAACAGCCGTCGGCGCCCCATCATGGCGGCAAGCCGGTGGTAGACCAGGCCGGTGACTACCGTGCCTGTGGCCCACGCCAGTGTGTGCAGGCTCAAGATGGCGTAAGAGAATTCGAGCTCGGTCCGTAGGAGTGCGAGCAGTGGGCCGAGTGCGTAGAGGCAGTAGGCAAATGTGCCTAGTGCGGCATAGCACAGCACAGTGCTCTGGTCCCGGTGCAATGCCGTCATGTCGCGATCATGTCGAGTACCAGCGAGCTCCAGCCGAACATTCGTGCACCGTGTCCGGTTGCCTTCAACGGGCCGTAGCACTCGCGCATTCCGGATTTCGCGGTCATCTGTGCCGTCCGCAGCGCCAGCTCGGCAGCGATATCGTGCATGCCATGCGCGTGCAGGCCGCGGTGCAAGTACCAGTTCAGATTGACCCAGCTGGAGCCTCGGAAGATCGCCCCGGTGGTGAAGTCGGCGTCGAAGGACGGTTCGTTGGCCGCGACACTGGGTACCGGGTAGGGGAGCCAGAATTCGTCCTCGTCCAGTAGGTGTGCCGTCAGCCGGGTGGCCACCGGTGTGGGCAGGTCTGGCAGCACCAGTGGGAACAGGCTGGTGGCCGTTAGCGCCTTCGCTGGTTCGCCGGTCAGGGCGTCGATGTCCCAGAATATGCCCCGTCGCTCATCCCAGCATCGGTCCAGCAGCGACCGCAGTACCTGATCGGCTCGTCGTGCGAAGCGCTGCCCGTGATGGCCGCTGAGTTCGGCCAGGCAACGTAGTCCATCGGCGTAGATGGTGTTGACCAGGACGTCGATCCATACGAAGCGGCGGTGTCCGAGGAGGTTCTGCTCTGGAGTCCGCACCGTAGGGTAACCGCCGATCAGCTCGCGCATGGCCTGATGCCAATCCGCGCCGACGTGCGGCGATGTCGGCGACAACCCCAGCGCGGCATCGTATTTGGGGCTGCTGTCGAGACCGGACTCGTCGGGCTGAAAGATCATCAGCAGCCCGTCGGGGCCGGCTCGTCGTTCGGCCAGCCAGTCGAACTGCTTGGTGACCGCGGGCAAGACCGAGGCCAGCCATTGCTTGTGTTCAGTTGTCGCCGTGGCAACTTCGTGTATCCGGTGTACCGCACGCGCCAGCACCGGTGGTGCCATCGTCGGTGTTCTCCACGTGCCCCACAGCGCGATTCGGAAATCATCAACTGCTCGCCGACGCAAATCGTCCTGCCATAGCAGCATGTGTGGCACGAAACCGCCGAGATCCGCGCCGCGCAATAGTGAGATGATCTCTGCACGGGCACGCTGAGGATCCAGATGGGTGAGCGCGATCGCGTGGAAGCAACTGTCCCAGTACCACTGGAACGGGTAGCTGTCCGGAGACGGACAGGTGTAGTCGTAGTCCAGAGCCAACTCGGACGACTGCCCTTTCCTCCGGTTGTCTTGCAGCACCGATATGGCGGCCGCCCGGGCCAGCGCCGCGACATCCGCAGTGGGTGTGCTCATGTCAGCTCCATGAAGCATTGTCGGCTGATGCCGGTATGACTTCCGTCAGCCTCAGTTCACCGGCCATCAGTTGGGGGTCGAACAGCACCGAGGTCTTCAAGCCGCCGTCGGTGCCATAGTGTGCGAACGCGCTTGCCACATCGGTGGCGTCGGTGGACAGAACGGTCCTGGTGATCAGCGAATCGACTTCGACCAAGCCATCGTTGACCAGCGCCAGCGCGGTCCGTGCCACGTGCGCGGACCGACTCATGGAAAACAACCGCACATCGAATGGCGTGGCCTGCAACCGCAATCCCTTGGCGAGCACCAACCAGGTGTTGATCATCTGAGGAACCGCGGTCGCACCATAGAGGACGTATGTTCCGCCGGGACGGAGCAGACCCATGGCCAATTGCCGCACGTCTTCGGTCGGCCCGACCGCCGCCACGTGCGGCAGCGCATCCAGCACGTAGTCCGCGAACTGGTCATGGTGCCGACGGACGAATTCGGCGACTTCACCGGTTTGGCAGGACATGTTGAAACCGAATTCGGCGCCCATCCGATTGGCCATTCTGATTCGCCGTGGATCCTTGTCCAGCACCACGATCCGACTCGCACCCAACAGTCGATGCAGCACCTGAACGGCTAGCAGTGCGCTGGGTCCACAGCCGAGTACCACACAGACATCACCGGGCCTGGGCGGGTTGACCAGCAGGCACCGCAGTACCGAAGTCAGTGGCTCGACCAGGGTCGCGATCCTGGATGGCAGGGAGTCGGGTACGACCACTGCCGCCGCTTGGTCGGCGTCGTAAAAGTTGCGTTCGGTGTACCACGAGGTTTCGCCGTTCTGGTTGGGCAGCAGCGGCCGGATTGTGCGGTAGTCGGCAAGGCCACCGAAGTCGGACTGCCCCCAGTAGACGAGTCTGTCGCCGAGATCGACGCCGCGTACTCGATTGCCGACCTGTACTGCGCGACCGACATACTCGTGGCCGGGCACGATCGGCCATCCGGGTGGTGTCAGGTGCGCGCGGTAGTAGGAAACATCGGTCGAGCAGATTGTGACCGCCTCGGTGCGCAGCAGGACTTCATCGTCGCCGCAGGTCGGCATGGGCAGCTCACAGGGTTCGATTACACCTGGTGCCACCATGGTGTAGGCGTGCATGTTTTCTCCAGGAAGTCGGATGGCCGGGTCGACCGGCGCACAGGGGGTTACGCGGCGGCGGTGCGGATGCTGTCGAGCACCCGGGCTACGGCCAGCGACTGGTCCGGGCTGACGAGGTAGGCGTCCTCGCCGCGAACCGCCGCCGAAACCTGTTCGACCATCACCGCATACGGGTTGATCGCCGGAAACTCGATACGCCCGCTGGGTGTCAACAGACAGCATGGTGCGGCACCCGCGGTGAAGGCAGGTTGCTCCAGCCCGACGGTCGCGTTCTCGCCGCGCACCACGAACTGTTCGGTCAACTCGCCGGTCAGGCCGGCGCGGATCGTCGCGGTGCCACCAGGGAAGGTCAGCTCGGCGGTGGTGAGCGCATCGGCCCCCGTAGGAGTCAACCGGCTGCATGCCGTGACCGAGGTTGGCTGCTGCCAGTCGAAAGCCAGCAGAACGGCGGCAATGGCATAACAGCCGACGTCGTAGAGAGCGCCTCCGCCCAAGGCGGGATCGTCCCGGTAACCACCGACAGGTGGCAGTATCCCGAGGAAAGAGGCGCAAGCCGAGCGAACTTCACCTAGTTCGTTGTTTTCGAGGACTCGTTCCAGGACCCGGTTGCGCGGGTGCCACCGATTCCAGCAGGCCTCGACCAGAAGCCGATCCGCCGCACGAGCCGCTGTGATCATTTGCTCGACTTCGTCGGCGTGTAGACCGAGCGGCTTCTCGCACACCACATGCTTGCCCGCGTCCAGCGCCCGCAACGTCCACGTGAGGTGGCTGCTGTTGTGCAGCGCTACGTACACGACCTCGACATCGGGATCTTCGACGAGGGCGTCATAGTTCGTGCGGATGTGGTGCGGGCGTAGTAGTTCGGCGCGATCACGATCGCGAGCGGCGACCGCGTGCAGGCAAGCATTGGGTGCGCTGTGTACGGCCGGTGCCAGTGACGTACGGGCGATACCGCCGGCACCGAGAAATCCCCAGTTGACCGTACATTCTATTGCGTTGAACACTGATCCCCCCTGCCTCCGAAAGGTGTCCTCAGCATGACTGATGATCAATTTCGGTGGTGATTCGTCAGAGCCTCGAGTCTCAGTGGATCGAGGCTGTCTCGAGCCCCGCAGTCCAGCCTGACAGCTGGTAATGCGCAACGCCACCGGCAGAAATGGGGGCACGTGTGCGTCCACGACGTGCACGAAATTACTCGATCAGAGGCCGTTAGGAAATCAGCCGAATGTCGTGTTTCGGTGAAACCGGTGTGGTAGCAAGTCATTCAGGTCAACTGGGGTCGTAGTGATCCGTGGGTGGACGCTTCGCCCGGCTTCAGGGTGCATCGTTGCCGACTTCGCATCCGTCAATGACATGAAGGACTTCCGGTCTTCGCCCAGTGCAGCAACACCCACCGCGGTCGCGTCCAACATCGCGCGCCGCCGGTGCGACGTCTGTGGCGCCTGGACCGGCCCAGGAATCGCTGAGCAGCCGCAGCAACCGGTCGATGCTATTCCATCCTCGGCAATCCCTGCTGTGGCGGTCCGTACGGCCTTGTGCGGATAAATGGCGGACCGCTTCCGGACCAGACCGTCGGCTTCCTCACCGTGTGCGCCAATGACCCGGAGGCGCCGGGGTTCTCGTGTCGCCGACGCCGCTCGTTGCGGATCCACGCCGCCCTCGCGGCGGCAACGGACCGCGCCGCTCTGCGCCGCAGCCGGTCTGGCCGCACAGAACGACCGCACCGCCGGAAGACACACCGTGGCATCGGAATCCGGCCGCCGACCACGCGGCCTCTGCACTCCAGACGGGAAATCAACCCGCTTCGCCGGGAGCGGCTTTCGGCTCGAGCAGCTGTTCGATCAGAGTGCCTGCCAGCCACCGGTCGTACTGCTCGCCGGTCCAACCCAGCTGCGTCACGAGCATGCTGTACACGGTCGTGTGATTCAGCGTGTACAGCAGATCGGTCGCGGTCTGCTCGGTAAGCCCTTGGCGTAAGCGGCCTTTGCGTTGCAGGGCCTGGATCGTCCGGTGCTGATTGTCACGGAACTCGTCCTGCATCGTCGTCCACAGCGCGTCGATCTCCGGGTCCGCGGCGGCGGCCGCCCGAATAACCTCGACAAGTGGCGCGATTCTGGCTTTGACCCTGCGTGAGTAAACGGCTTGCAGCCGCAGATGCTCGTGCGCGTCGGGTGCGGCAAGGATCTCCAAAAACCACTCCTGCTCCGCGACCGGTCGCGGATCCGACCCGCTCTTGACGGCCCGATCCCACGCCGCCATCAGTAGCGACCGCTTGGTGCCGAACGCCAGCTTGACAGTCGGTACCGCAACCCCGGCCGCCGCCGCGACATCGGCCAGCGTCGTCCGCACATACCCCTCGGAAACGAACAGCCGATGCGCGGCCGCGACAATCTCCGCCCGCGTGGCCGCGGCCTGCACCTCACGTTTCGGCGATCGATAGGTCCGGGATCCCTTGACAGCGTCCTCCACAGTCAGTCATCCTACAGATATATTGACTATCTTAAGGGGATAGCTAAATGAGTACGATGACATCGCCGCAGCTCGACCACCCGACACTGACCGCCGCCACCGACATCGCCACCCTCGCCGGGGCGCTGGCAGACCACCCCCCTGACCGAGACGAACTACCGGAGCAAGTGGTCCAGGCATCCCGGACCGCAGGCCTCTACCGCCTCTGCCTACCGTCGGAATTGGGCGGCCTGGCAACACCGCTACCCCTGACCGTCTCCATCATCGAACGCCTCTCGACCGCCGACGGCTCCACCGGCTGGTGCACCGCGGTCGCGAACGCCGGTGCGTCCTTGCTGTCCGGCGTCGACGAATCCGAGGCGCGAGTCATCGCAGCCGATCCCGAAAACCTCCTGATCGCAGGCGGTTTCCCACCCATCGGCCGAGCCCGCCGGGTCGGCGACACCTACGAATTGTCCGGCCGATGGCCCTTCGCCAGCGGCGCCGTAGCAGCGAACTGGTTCCTCGGAGGCATTCTGATCACCCCCGACGACGGCAGCGCCCCCACCGCCCGCGTCGCCTTCTTCCCAGCGCACCAAGCCCGCATCATCCGAAACTGGGACGTCATCGGCCTGCGAGCAACCGGAAGCCACGACGTATCAGCCGACAAGATCACCGTCCCCGCTCTCCGATCGACAACACTCTTCGGCGGCCCCCGCTGGTCCAACGACCCGATCGCAGCAATCCCGTTCTTCTCCCTGGGCTCCATGCTCGCCGCAGTCCCCCTCGGCATAGCCAAACGCGCCCTCGACGAACTCGCCCTCCTGGCCGCCACCAAAGTCCCCTTCGGCCAACAACATCCCCTCGCCCACGACCCGGTCTTCCAAGACCGCACCGCAGCAATGCTGACCCGCCTCGGCGCGGCCCGCGCCTACCTCCTCGAACGCACCGACATCCTGTGGCAGCACGCACTCACCGGATCTGTCCCACCCGAGGTACAGGCCCAAACGGCACTGGCCGTAAGCGAAGCCGTCGACGCAGCACTGGAAATCGTGACCTTCACCCACCGCTGCGGCGGAACCACCACCATCCGCAACCCGCACATCCTCACCCGCTGCCTGCACGACGTCTTCGCCGCCAGCCGCCACGCAGCCTTCCAACCAACAGCCCGCCGCACGGCAGCCCGCACATTCCTGGGCCTTCCACCCGAATAGTGCACCGGACCGCGCCCAGCTCGGCGACGGTTCGGTTCTCAACGACAACGACAACCACATGGCCAGTGACGGCACCAACATTTCCGGAAGAAAACCATGCATATCCGTTCAATCATCCGTCGGGGGCGCAGCCATTTCGGCGGCGACCGCGCCCGGTCTGCCATCGCGCCCCCGGCGCTACCGCCGATCGCGAATATGCGATCGAGGCGGCCAGCCGCGGTCATCGCGGCCACAACCGTGCTATTCACGATGCTGTCCGGGCTTCCGTCGGCGGCCACGCAGCCCAATACGAACCCAGCCGCACCGAAATCCGGTGACCGCCTCCGAACCCGCCACACCGCCGACACGACCGCTGCCTATCCGACCGCGCCCAGCACCGGGAGACACAACCCTCGCCTACATCCGGCGCTCGGCGCTGGCCAACTACATGCGCCCACGGCACCTGCGGCTCTGCCTGCAAGAACCTGGCCACGACAACCGAATTCGACTCGATTGGCTGGCGGCTCGTAGGGTAATCGGTCCGCGTGCGTTCAAACTTGAAACGCGACTGACGTATTTCGTTCAGGTGCAAAATGACTCTTCGATGGCTTACTCCTTGGTCAGCAAGTAGTAGCGGTAGTAGCGGCGGTCTAGTCTCGTTGGATGTCTCTTCCAAGAGAAGCGGTGGGGTCCGAATCCAACTTTGTCGAGCGGCTCGAGCACACGTTCCTGAGGAGCTCTCATCTCGTACGTTTCAGGTCTCGTAAATCCTTGGTAGGTCGTCTCTCTGGTTATCGCGACCTTGAACTTTTCTGTCTCTGTTCCATCGGCGTGGTGCAGTTTGACTTCTTCGAATTTCGCAGGAGCGGCGGCAGTCATGAGGACCCATGCCTCGGTGATGCCCGACATCACCAGCCAGGCGCAGAGCCAACCCAGCCAACGTAGAGCGCCCTCGTCGTCGGCCCAGCCCAACAGGAACACCCAGGTGAAGACGGCCCCCGAGATAATCGTAGTTCCGGCGAGCTGTAACCAGTCCAGTCCTTGCAGTAGCGAAAGTCCGAATAGGACTGCCGCGCCATCGAGGCTCTCGAACCTGGATAGCCACGAAGAACAACGCAAATATCGCGCCTGCTACGGACGCGATCGCAGTGAAGAAATCGATCCAGCGATCGGTCACCATCTCCCTCATGCCCAATTCTATTGGGATGCAACCGACCAGCGGTGTCCGCCATTCGATGGACAGAACTCGTCGGTGAGAGCGGGGCTGTGTTCGTGCTGAGTCGTTGGCCGGTGGGCGGGCGCACTCAGCCCTCTCGCTCAATGCGCTGGATGGGAATCCTGAACAGCTCGCGTACTCGCGGATCTTCTCCCTGCCGACCTCGTAGTAGTCCTCACCGCGATACCGGTAGCCGACCAGCCCGGCTACATCGACAGACCGAGGGTGTCTGCGAATGCACGGTAAGCCGAATTGAGCGCGTCCAGCCGAGTGCCGGTCAAGCGGGTGGCAGGACCAGATCGCGACCGTCGAGCACTTCGATCCCCGACACCGATGGACCTGCCGGATCGATATTCAGCAACATGACGTATTCGCCGTCGGATTCCAACATCACTACCCACTGGCTCGACGATCCGAACGGCGCGGTCAACAGGACCGGACAGGTGGGCGTGCAGGTGCATCGACCATAGAACCTCAGGTTGGGGACTGTTCGAGCGAGATGTTCGTCCTCGGGTGTCAGCAGATCAACGATCTCGGTAACAAGATCTGGGAATACCTCCGCTAGGCGCGGAAACTGAACCGCCGTCATGCCCCGAACCATACCGCCGACGACGTCGTAGAGTTCTCAAAGCATTTCAACGCAAGTAGCGACAACAGCGAGCATCCTCTTCTGCCGCTGGGCGCGCGTTGGTCAGCAGGGATCCAGAATGGTTGGCCGCCATAGCTTCCCAACGCGCACATGCCGAATATCGTGCAGTCGCCACATTCTTGCTGTGGCGGGTATGTGCTGTCTGGGGCTGTGCCGCCTGCTGTGGAGTGTCAGTTGCTGACCCGCCAGGGGACGGTAGCGCGGTCCAGCCCGATGGTGAGTGGGTCTGTGGCACCGACGCGGGACAGCCACAGCGCGGCGCGCGCCCGCGGCCACAGATTGTCGCTGTAGCAGGGAAACATCCGCGTCGCCGCGCAGGCCCGTGCCAGGGCGGCAGCGCTCAGGGCGAACTCCATCCCGCGCTTCGCCGCGTCCGGCGAAACACCCTGCGCGAGCCACGGTTGGAGATATGTGTCGCGTAGCGATCGGATTTCCGGACCGCCCCGCGGGACGGCGCAGACCTCGAGCGCCTTGCGCAGAACAACCAGCAGGCTGCCGAAAGGGTGACCCAGCACCGCGTCGCCCCAGTCGAACAGCCGCGCGCCGCAGCCCCAGCCCAGGACGTTGCCCGGATGTAAGTCGGCGTGGTCGAGCGAGTTCGGGATGCCGAGCGCCGCGAGTTCGGCGCAGTGCGCGCGCAGCGCAGGCAACCGCTCGCGGGCAGCGAGAAACTCCTTCTCGGTCGGCCCTGGGGGTGTTGCGACGCCGTCGAGCAGCCCCGGGTCGGCGAACATCGCCGCGGCGGTGTCGGCGAGTGTTTCGGGTCGCAGGTCGGGCACGCCTAGTGCGGCTAGATCGGGCAGTCGCCCGGCGAGGCTGATCTGCAAACGTGCGTAGCGCTGGATCGGCATGTGCCAGTGCCGGGTATCGGGGTCGGTGGTGAACACAGCGTCCAGCTGGGCGCCCCCATCCGCGGTCAGCGCCCAACGCCGATCGGTGTCGATGGCCAAAACCGGTGGTACGTCTTGTGGATTCCATCGGCTCAGCGCCTGTGCCAGGGCCGGTTCGAAGCCAGATCCGGGTGGATTCGCCTTGAACCACACCTGTCCGCCGGTCACCGGGACTCGGGCCACCACCGACCACATCCGACATCTGGCCTGGGCCGCGCCGATCCGGGACAAGCCCGCGTCAGCGCACGACTTTGAAATCCACTCGTCCACCGCTGCAAGCCATTCCGGATTCTGCCAGTCCGGTCGACCGCTGGCCGACCGCGGCACGTCGACGTCGCTCAGTTCGATCATCGTCGGAATCTACGCGGCCACACAGCCGTTCCGCCGCGATGCGCGTCGCCATGGAACGGCTGCTCGGCGGCAAGCGGTTGCGGTTCACCGGCCGACTCGGTGTCTCCCAGTTCGCTGTCGAGGCAGTATCTCCCAAGGGCGCCTGGCCCCCCAACGTACCGACGTCGACGAGCTGTTCCAGCTCGCGTCAATGCCGCTGAGGCCTCGCGGAGGCGGCCAGCAATTACGACAAACCGCAGACCGAAACGCCGAACTGCTCGCGCACTGCGCTGAACTCGAACAGCTGCAGGCTTCATCCACCGGCGTGCACACTTCGGCCCGTGCGGCGGATGTGCGAAGGAGGCACGCGGAGAGAGCCGAACTGAGGAACGGCGAACCGTGCCCGAACAGTCCCCATGTCGGTTTTCGGCGAATCCGTGGCGCAGGAGCAGGCATGGTGAGAGAATGGTATTGGTAGCCAAGGTAATCCGCTACAGCTTCATCATCGAAACTCCAGCTTCCGACAACCGCCTTTGTGGTCGTCGAGTGTCGGTCCACGACCCAGCAGGAGGTGATCGATCATGACCGCACAGCCGACAACTCCCCTGCGCGCCAACGAGTTGCAGGTGGCGTTCGTTACGTGATGGATCCGGCTCCGGGGATGCGCCCAGGCAGCAAGGCAGGGCCGCCTGCTCCTGCGTCCGCAGTCCCCACTACACCTCGAGGACGAGTTCGCACCATTGGTCGCTGATACGCCCGCTGGTACTCGGGCGAGAGTATAAGCGGGACAGCCGCTTTCGGCCGCTTCCACAGCCCGTGCGAACTGCGCGGTGTGGATGCCGGTACCGGGCCGAGTTTCCGCTGTCACAACGAATTCGTATGCACGGCTGGCGGTCCCGTGCGCGGCAGATAGTCCTCGGCCTGTTGGTCGCAGGAAAATCAGCCACATCTGGTCGAGATCCGCCACCGCGCCGGTCACAGTCGCCGCGCGCTCGCTTCTACTGCAATGAGCAACCGTTTCGCGAGGGCTCTGTCACTGCCCTGATGTTCAAAGTTCTGCATATTCGAAGGGAGATCCAATGTCCGGCTCGACGTCTGTTCCCCCCGTTCCTTCCCCTGCGCCCTGCATGGAGGTCACCAATGAGAACTGGCAGAAATCGGTGGGGAGCTGGTCGTTTCAGAACGTGAATCGAATTCTCAGAACGGTGCCGATCCCTCGGATCCACGGTGACAACGCAGTCGCGCCGCTGAATCCGGCTTCGGTCGATCCTGCCGAGATCCTAACGATCAAGGTGAAGCTGTACGACAACAAAAACCTCTACACGGTTCAGGACATCATCGACGCCACCGATACCGACGGCTGGATTGTGCTGCACAACAACGAGGTAGTCATCGAGCAGTATCCCGGGATGTCGGAGACTACGAAACACCTGCTGATGTCGGTGACCAAGACGCTGACCGCGACCGTCGCCGGGGCCCTGGTGGGCGAGACGATCAACGGCAAAAGGACGCTCGATCCCGATCGGGAGGTGACCCAGTACGTACCGGCCCTGAGGAATTCCGGCTACGTCGGCGCCACCGTCCGGCACGTGCTCGACATGGTCAGTGACATCAAATTCTCCGAGGATTACCTGGACCCCAAATCCGAGGTACGCAGGATGGAGGCAGCAGCCGAGTGGGGGCCGCCCAGTAACCCACCAGAAACGCTCGAGCAGTTTCTCTACAGCCTGACCGCCAAGGGCGGCAATCATGGTGAGCGCTTCGAGTACCGCAGCTGCGAGACCGCCGTGCTCGGCTTGGTTTGCGAAGCCGCCTACCAACAGAACCACAACGTAGTCAAGTCGTTCGCGGAGCTGACCTCGGAGCTGCTCTGGTCGAAGCTCGGGGCCGAGCACGATGCCTACGTCACCGTCGACGGCGAAGGCACCGCGGCGTACGACGGTGGCATCTGCGCCACTCTTCGTGACCTGTCCCGATTCGGGGCGATGATCTGCCGGGGCGGTAAACCGATCCACAACGACAACCTGCAAGTGGTGTCGCAGGGCTGGGTGAACGACATCTTCGAAAACGGCTCCGTGCACGCCTTCGAGCGCGGCCCCAACTATGACGAGCTCGACATGCCCGGTGGCAAGTTCCGCAGCATGTTCTGGTCCCCCACGGGCAATCGTGATGTGGTGATCTGCATCGGCGTCCACGGCCAGCTCGTCTACATCAACCGGGCCACCAATACGGTCGGGGTGAAGTTCTCCAGCTGGGCGCGGCCGGTGGAAGAGTGGAACGGCAGATGGAAAGGCTTCTCCGCGGTGTCGATGTTCGAAGCGATCAACGCCTATCTGGTTCCGGCAACCACCAGGACTACCGCTGGGATGGTAAGCCGTTGAGCCGGTCGAAACCAACGCAGGCCACCACTCAATAGTCCAACTACCAGTTCGAGCAGTGTTTCATCGACAGACAGGAGCGACTGATGTACGCAACGGTAGGCGACCGGATCTTCCTCGGTGACGCCTCTGCTACAAGTCCGCGTGAGCGACTCGGCGAAATCATCGAAGTTCGTGGTCCGGACGGGCAGCCGCCGTATCTGGTGCGATTCAGCGACGGCCGTGAGTCCCTCGTCAACCCGGGCCCGGACGCGGTGGTCAACCCGCAGGAATAGGAATAATCATGAGCAGGGCTCTTATCATCGTCGACGTGCAGAACGACTTCTGCGAGGGGGGTGCGGTGGCCGTCGCCGGCGGGGCCGTGGTGGCCGAAAGGATCAGTAAGTACCTGCGCGGCGGCAACTACGCCGCGATAACCGCGACCCGCGACTACCACATCGATCCCGGTGCGCACTTCTCCGACAATCCGGATTTCGTCGACACGTGGCCGCCGCACTGCCGGGCCGGAACCCCGGGCGGGGAGTTCCACCCGAACCTCGACACCGCGGCGATCGAGGAGGTCTTCTTCAAGGGCGCCTACTCCGCGGCCTACTCCGGGTTCGAGGGTGCCGCCGCCGACGGCACGACTCTCGCGGACTGGTTGCGCGCCAAGGGAATAGACACTGTCGACGTCTGTGGCATCGCCACCGATCACTGTGTTCGCGCAACCGCTATAGATGCGCGCACCGCCGGGTTCGGCGCCCGGGTGCTGCTGGACCTGTCTGCCGGTGTCACGCCCGCCACCATCGATCGGGCCTTGAGCGAACTCTGCGGGGCGGGCGTGGAGATCGCCGAAACAATCCAGAGCTGACTAACAGCGCACGACCCGTGGATGGGGCTGGATTCCCGCCTGCCGCCGCATGCCTGGGTTCCCTGGCAAGCCCCTACGGCACCACTTAGCAAGCCTTACCAGGAAGGAATTGGCTGTGTCGGAACGGCGATTCACTGCAGATCACTCGTGGGCCGAACTCGCGAACGGCGTAGTGACAGTTGGCCTCACCGGATATATCGAGGAACAGCTCGGTTCCATCGTCCATGTCGAATTCTATGGCGAGGGCGAACCGGCACGGATGCCGCAGGTGCGACAGGCCGAAGCCATCGGCTCTGTGGAGTCCGAAATGGCCTCGAGGGACATTTTCGCCCCGGTCGGCGGCGAGATCATCGAGGTAAACACCCGCCTCAGCGAAGAGCCGGAACTGATCAATGAGGCTCCGGAAGCCGAAGGCTGGTTCTGCACGATCCGACTGGGCGACCGTGCCGAGTTCCATGCTCTGATGAGCGAGGCGGACTACAGGAAGTTCTGCGCGGAGTCCCCATAGCCAGCGGGGTCGTCCGACACCTAGCGCCGCCCGCGCTTCGCGGCGACACCAGTGGTGTGCCTCGGGTCGGGGGAGCCGACCCCGCACTTCCCTGCCGGGTGCCGCCGAGGTTTTGATTGCCGGATTCTGATACTGGATGGTGCCAAATGACCAATTCTGCAAGTGCTTTCGATGCATTCACACTGTTTGACGGAGACGGTGACGGGCTGGTGTCGGCGGACGATATCGTCCGAGCGGTGAGCAACGCCGGTCTCGAGATCACCGCCGAGGACGCCGCGGCGTTCGTCGGGGCAGCGGACTCCGACGGCGACAACCGCATCTCCAGGGCCGAGTTCGATGCGGCTCGCGCACAGGAGGTTTCCGAGGGCACGGATGAGTACACGCAGGCGTTCCATGCGTTCGACCTCGACGGAAGCGGGTATCTCTCGCTCGATGAGATGGAGAAGTTGGCTGCTCAATTCGGATACCCGCCCGACAGCGCAGCCGAATTGATGACCGCGGCTGATCGCGACGGTGACGGGAAGCTGTCACTGGCCGAATTCACGGCGCTGATGGGGACCCTCAACAGCTAGGCCGCAATCGCACATTCGAGCACTTCGGTCACGACAACAGGAGCAATGCCATGCCATCGGATACCGCGCTTCGCAATGTCAATGCCGTGGTCAGCACCGCCAACGCAATCGGTGCCACCGAATCGCGGCGGTCGTCGAACGAGGACGTACTCCTGACCATCGCGGAAGCTGCTGCGATCATGAGGGTTTCGAAGATGATCGTGTACAGATTGGTGCACAAAGGTGACCTACCCGCCATACGTGAGGGCCGGTCGCTCAAGGTTCCCGAGCAGGCGGTGTACGACTATATACGGGAGCATGGCGCCTCACTCGCAGCAGGCTGACCTCCGCAGTGAGCGTCGATCCCGGCGGCCAGTGCACTCTGACCGCCAGGATCGACGACGACTATCGTGCCCACGCCAGACCGACGGGCTTGCGATGGCCCATGGACGGTCAAGCGTTGGGGTCGGCGCGTCGGTGAACATCCGCAAATCAGCGTAAGGCGTTTGTGTCAAGTGGTTCGGTCGGTGCCCCGTGGTCTGTCGTCGTCCCGGCATAGCGGTAATGGGGTTGTGACCCGGCAGCGTGTAATCGGGTTGTGTGACGACAGGGCGGGGCTGCCCATGATTTGCGACGAGATCACCGGTGGGTGTCTCGATGCCGCGTGGGGCTCGCCCCGACCGACCGCTCGACGATCCGCCTGCTCAGGCGGCGGTCGAGATCATGGTGGCCTCCGTTGTGGTGGTGCCGTGGGTAGCGATGTGCGGGTTCCAGGGTTGTCGGGTGGTGACCACGGCGTGGAGCTGGCGCAGGATCGCCGCGGCGATCACGGCCTGAGCCTGGGTAGGAGCAAGCGGGTTCGTCTCCCGGGTGGTCAGATGCCGGTAGCGGGCGGCATAGACGGGGTTGGCGCGTTGGGTGCCCCACACGCCTCTCCAGGCCGCCAACCGCAAGCCGGGACGCCCGGCTCCGGTGAGTCTGGCGCGGCCGGTGAAGGCACCGGATTTCTTCTCCCGGGGTGCAAGACCAGCGTGTTTGACTACTGCCCGGGCGGTGGGAAAGCGTGCGGGGTCGCCGGTTTCGGCCAGGATCGCCGCAGCCCCGACCGCGGAGAGTCCGGCGATCGAGGTGACCAGCCCGGTGAGCCGGAGCTCGTCGAGCACGCCAACCATGCGGGTTTCGGTGTCTGCCAGGCGCCGCTTGGCCTCGGCCCAGTCCTCGAGCAGCAGCTGCACCCGTTCCAGCGCACCGCGACGGTGAGCGAGCACTCCGGCCGGATCATCGAGTGCGGCAAAGAGTTTCCCGGTGATCCGAAAACACGGTCGCTTCGCACCTGCGCGGGTGACCTCGCCACGGACCAGTCGCTCGAGCCGGTCTCGGCCCAACCGGCGGGTGCGGGCGAAGTCGCCGCCGTCGCGGCCGCAGATCACTCGCAGTGCTGCCATCCAAGTCCGGGATTTGAACGGCTGCGCGGCGGCCTCGAGCGCGGCCGGCCACACGCATTCGAGCAGGGCACGGATCTGCTGGACTTGCGCGACCACCTCGACGAGCAGTCGTTCGCGGCGGGCGCCCAGATGCCGCAGCCGACCCCAGGTTTCATCGACCGGTTCGGGTGCATAGCAGCGCAATTGCGCGGTCAATCGCGCGATCAGCACCGCGTCTTTGTCGTCGGTTTTGTCGGTGGTGAGGTCCTCGGCACGGCGTGACCAGGAGGTCATCGCTGGCTGCACACACACGAACAGCATGTTCCGGTCGGCGGCCAGCTGTCGCAGCACTCGCCACCGATGCCCGGTCGGTTCACACGCCACCGTCACCCCGCTGAACCCCGCTGCCCCGGCACGTTCTGCGACCCAGTCCAAAGCAGCACCCATATCCCAGGCCCGGCACCGGAACGTCTTGCGGGCAAGCACCTTCGAGTCGTGGTCACAGATCACGACCATCTGTTTGCGGTCGGCCAGATCGATCCCGATGATCGCGTTTTCGGGCGGGACCAACGCCCGCAGCCTGCTCAGACGCATGTTGCGGTTGCGATCACCCCGGGACACACCGCTACCGTTACTCATGGAACGTCCTCCTGCTCTTTGCGATGGGACACCAAGCCCGACAAGCGCATCAGGAGGACGTTCCCCACGTCCAGGAAACCGACGCACCAAACGTGTTTCTATGCCGCGGAGCGAGCGTTCCGCACGACGAGATCCACTGCGGCGCAGAACATCCGCTCTTGCCGATTTGTGCACCCGTCGCGCGAGTCAGCGGGGGATCTTGAAATCCGGCCCGCCCTTTGCCGGTACAACGAATGGCACCGTTCCCGCCGTGACGGACTCGACCTCGAGGTCGGCGAAGATAAGGGAAAGATTGTGACCGTTGGTCTCGATCTTCGCCTCGTAGAAGGGCAGGCGCAGTTGCGCCGACCATGTTGCGGCTTCTTCGGAGTCGAGTCGAAGCGCCGCACCGGGGTACAGAACTTGCCAGCACACGCCCCAGACGTAACCGTCCCGGTCGCAACCGGTTTCGTAGTCGATGAGCCGTTCGTCGAGGGAGCGCGCCCAGACATCGACGGGTAGCGCCGTCGCTGCCGTTACGCGGACGCAATACTTGAAGCGGTACCGCACGTACTCAGGCTGGATTCCGGTCCGAGGATCGGCGGTCGCGTAGATGAATATGTCGTAGTCACGCATGTAGTCGGCGAAGCCGTGATACACGATCGCCTGGTCGAACACCTCATCGAGGGCACTGGCGATCTGTGTAGCGTCCACGAAGCCATCTTCGGACCCAGGACCCAGATGTAGCAAACCCGTCCTCGACACTGGTTCTTCTTCGGACTGTTCGCTGTACCGCCGTTGGCCGACCGCGCACGGCTCGATCCCCCCTTCGCATCGCTGAACGAGTGGGAGTTCGATGAGACACAACGCTACTGGCGGCTCATCTCGTTCAACGACACCGCGCATCTGCAGACCGATACCGGTATCTCATCCGATTAACTGCGTGGTCGTCCGCCGCGCAACCGAATGCCGCTGAAGCCAAGGGAACTCGACGTTACGGCATCCCAGAACTCCCACAGTGTCGGCAGTACCCGTAGCTGAATTCCGGCTTGCTCATGAAGGTCGAGGAGATCACCGACCTCCTCCGGCGGCCCCAGCGGCTCGACGGGCACGGTCGCGACATGGGCGTGGGGCACCGGAGTGCCGAACGGTCGGAACGAACCCGCGGGAAGGCGGTAGGCAAACAGTTTGACGGTACGCAACGCATCCAGCCACCGGTACTCGATGGCATGCACGCGATCTCCGCTTCCCGCGCCGATGATTCTGTCGCGATCAGCGGGGGTTGAGCTCGGAACGACCCATGCCATCGCGCGGGGACAGTTACGCGGAAACCAGTAGTCGGGCGTTCGTGCACGGTCCACCGCCCACACGTATGCATCGGCCTGCCGGGCGGTTGGTGCGACATGGGGAACGAATCGTGCAATCGTGGGATCTTCGGAAAAGTGCAGAACTTCACCCGACTCGGGGTACATGCCGACATCGCTACCACATCGGCCAGCCCCACGTCATCAAATCCATACTGCCGGTGCGGCACTGAGGCACACTTACCTTTGTGCTTCCAACCATTTTGGCGATCAGCGAGCCTTTGATAGCCAGCGCACTGTCCCTTCTCGCCCTTGTCGCAATGGCCACGCTCGGCTTCCTCGCGTATTGGGCCCATGTGGACGGCGTCAGGTGGATCAGTGGTTCCTGATAGTGATTTGGAGTCGCAGTCGCGTTGGTCGCCTACTTGTTCGACCGGCGGCTCAGCTACGGCGTGATGATCGGCACGGTGACTGCGTGGTGGGGAATCATGCTCATCTGGCCAATCGGGAAGGGCTTCTAGTAATTCAGCTGGACCGGCGGGCCGCCAGCGCCTCAGCCGAAGTCTTGGCAAGATGACAAGCGGCGCACTGGCTCGCCATGTTGGCCCAGTCGTACCGATCCCCGCCCACGCCAACGGGTTTGATGTGGTCAACCTCGTCGGCGAGGGCTCGGCATGAGGGACGTTCGCATATCGGGTCGGCCGCGAGCTTGGCGGCACCCCAGTTTGTCGAGGCGGTCGGCTTGGCATCGTTCGCTCGGTGGCTAGATCGCGGCCTTGATCAGTGCGCCGACGATCTTCGCAAGGCCGACACCGACCTCGCCCCAGTCGACAACGAACAGGACAGCGGACAGGGTTGACAGCACGGCGAGACTCACGGCGCTGGAATGGGTTTGCCCTGTAGCGGCGGCCGGACTCGAACCGGCGACCCTCGACACATGTGGCCGCTGTGTTGCACCGACGGAGGGCGGAGGCAAGATGCGTACGTTTCTAGTTCGGATGCTATGAGAGATCGAGCCGCAAACCGAGAACTGTTCGTTCGCATGAACAAACGTCAATGAGCGTGGCCCGGCGCCGCGACCATGGATCGTCGCGGCACCGGACAGCGCACCGTCACTCACAGCCGGGTCATTTCGTCCAAGTACCGTGCAGCTGCAACTTCTTTGAGTTGGGCCAGGGCCTTCCCGATCCGGTACGCATCGGCTACGACTTATCAGCGGACGCCGACGATCTCTGGATCTGTCGGCTGCTGGTCGATCGGGGTGTCGGTGCGGTTACGCAGGAATTTGTCGAACATGGCCGCCACGTACTTGCGGGCCAGGGTTGTCGCGCGGTCCGCGGCGATGGGCCCGATGTATCTCTTGGCGGCTGGTCGCGCGATCGTGGGCACCAGCGAGGGGTAGTCGGTGTAGTCGTAGTGCGCCGAATCTTTCAGTGTCAGGTGACGTTTCCAGCCGGTGCCGTGTTGCCAGAACGTGTTCAACGATGGGTTGGCGTCACCGACCTCCTCGATCTGCTGGCTGGTCATCACCAGTACCGGCCGGTCGACACCCTCGGTCGCCGCCCGCCCGAAGTCTTCGTCGACACCGATCTGGCCGTCGAGATCGACGCTGGCGTCGATGCGACGGTCGTCGTGCATCGATTCGACTGCGGTGTATCCGCCGGAGGAGTGTCCCACCATGCCAACGTGTTCGAGGTCGAGGGCACGGTCGAGCCCTGCAGGCAGGGTGCGACGGTCGGCGTCCGGGTTCTCACCGTGCGCCAGGCGTGTGAGCGAGTCGAGAACGAACCGGACATCGGACAGCCGGGCCGCGATATATTTCTTCCGGATCTTGGTGTCGAAGCCGTCAGGAGCGGGGGCGGGCCGGACGATTCTGCCGCCGGGGAATTCCACAGTGGCCTCGTAGGTGGGGTCGACGGTGACTACCACATAGCCACGACTGGCCAGATCCTCGGCCAAGCCGGTGCCATACACGCGGGTATCTCCCGCCCCGGGTGAGTAGAGGACCACCGGGAAGGCCGCCCCCGCCAATGCGGGTGCGTCGGTGTAGGAGTTGGTCAACAGACCCGGCAGTCCGACACCCAACCGCTTCTCCAGCTCCGGGATCAGCGTCTTCGATATGTAGTGCGCCCGCGGATATTTGCCGACGTCAGTTGCCGGATAGAACACCGAAACCATCAGCTCACGCTGCCGGTCGGCATAGAACGGATCCTGCCTCGACACATCAACCAGATGCAGAACGGTCTCACCCACCGCGTACTGACCACCCGGCCGGGGAAGAACGGTCACACCCACAGGCGATGCGTCGGCCACCGTCACGCTCCCCCCTACCAGTGCGAAGGCAGATAGACAGACCACAGTCATCCGACGGATCAAACGTTCCCCCAAAAAGTGACTCAACTGCCATTCACATGCCGCTCAGACGCTACCAAATGAAACCGCTGCCCCACAACGGAACTCATTGCAGCGAGCACTCCGCGCCGGAGACCTGGCGGACAGATCACGCACGCTCGTCGGCATCTCGTGCGGTGATCGGAGTGGTCCGATCCGGCTCCCGCAGCCGCCTGCGCATCAACTCGTCGACAGCATCTGGTGAGAACGATGGGTCAAGCATCTGCCCTACGACAGCTTTGACAATCTCATTGCCTGACCCATCACACTTCAGAACCGTGCACCACACCTGTTGCCATCTGCTTCGCCGCAGCCGAAGTCGCTGAGCTTCACGAACTTCCACGAGCGCCGCGCTCAAGTCTCGGGCCCCCAGAGAAGGCGCCTCGAACTGATCATGAGCTATCGGGGGCGCGGTCGAAGCTGCCGGTGGTCGCCCTGACGACTCGAGCGCGCAACTCGGGCAGGCGTATGTGCGGTACCACTTGCGCCGATACGCGATCGTGCGGGGCTATCGCCCTCGGCGACCGACCAGCCTCGGTTTCGGATCTGGACTTGATCGCCGCCGCTCGACATGACATCCCGGCACTGGTCGCCGAGGTCCGGCGGCTGCGAGCCGCAAGGCTGACAACCCGTGACCGCTCATCAACAGATCCAGACGTTCTCCAAGCGTTCAGATCTGCCGCTCGAACGCGATCGATCCTACGCTCGCACATCGGTGCGGGTGTTGAGTTGTTGTGTGTCCGAGGCAGCCAGACACGACGCTAGATCATGAGCTGGCGCACCCTGATGGGCTCGCCCGGGGTCAGGGAGCGAAGTCCCGGAACGGGCGTAAGACCGTTTTCGCGGAGGAAGGCGCGCAGGCTGGGCCGTTGCCGCGGCGGCGGGTCACCGACGAGGTGACGGTGTTGGCGAGGAACCCGACGCCGTAGATGCCGCCTTGGCGGGCGTTGATGGTGGGATGTCTGACCGGTATTCGGTGGAGTCGGCGTTGAGGACGGTTTTGATGTCCCCGCTGTCCCAGATCAGCGACAGGTCCACGACAGCTCCCTGGTCACCGCATCGGCCTGTACGTCCGCCAGGCTTCGGCCCGAAACAAGCTCCAGTACTGCACGTTTGAACTCTTGGGCGGTGAACCCGACGCTCATGTCGCGTTTGACGATGTCTGACAGGGTCAGCTCGAGCCAGCCCCAGCTTTCGGTCTCCGAGAGTTGCTGTTCGGCCGGAACTGCGGGCCCCCGCCCTTGTCCATCAGCCCCAGCGACGAATAGCCATACAGCGACTGGAATTTCGCGTCCGTGCCAGTGGTGAACTTGATCGGCACATCAACACTCATCGGCGCAACCAGCACCGCGCTCTTGAGAGGTTTGAGCAGCAAATCCTTGTTGGTGTCAACGATCTGTTCGAATGTCGCTGCGGCCGTAACGTGCTCCTTCGGAGGTGTCGGCACCTGTACTAGGCGGTCGGTATATCAGGGCGGCAAGGCATTTCAGCGGTCCGTCGACCGTGTGCCTGTGGCAACGACCCAGTCGAGTCGGTCAACTGCGTATTTGGCTGTTGCATCGATGCCATATCGGGCTCGACAGTCGGTAGGATCGGGGGCTGCTTGGATTCCAAGGTTTGGCTCGCTTCGCGGGCTCGAAACATGCTGCTTCGCTATGCTCTACCGCGCTTGGCCGATGTAGCTTCCTGCCACAGCGTTGACGACCCTCGCCCAGGATGCCTGGGCAAGCAGTGCTGCACTGGGGCGGGCGGCAGGAATCCAATAGCGCCGAAGGCACGACGCGACTATCCACAAGGGACCAAAGCGTATGTCGACACCCGCACAGCCTCCCGACGGCGGCATCAACATCAATATCAACAACAGCAATAACGACGGCAACAGCAATAACGGCGGCAACCGCGGCAACCGCGGCAACCGCCGAGATTGGCAGAAGATCGGCGCTATCGCCGGCATCGTGAGCGTGATCATCGCGGTGGTTGTTGGATTCCCACAGTTCCGGCCGAGTCCGGAAAACGCACGCAGTGCGCCCTCAACGGGTGCGATCGGCCCCCCGTCGACCAGCGTCTCCGCCACCACATCCACTGCGCCTTCGGCTCCGCCCGCGGCCGTGGACCCGCCGTCGACAGTCCGCGCGGCCATCGCGCGTTTCGAAGCCGAGGACCCTCAATGGTGGGGCATGTCGTTCTTGGACTGGAAGAGCGTACCGATGGGTCCCCAAGCCCACTACGCCCTACACGGAAAGCTTGGCCTCTCGGCTGGCAGGGTGTCTCCTTCGCGCGAGTCCCTGTTGCCGGAGCCTCGCCTCCGAGCTACTCCGCCTGCGAGGCGGCCAAGTACGACATCGGGACAGTGCCGTTGAACGAGATGCCAAGTGGCACATTCTTGTGCATCCGCACCCAGATGGGGAGGTTCGGTTGGGTGCAATTCACTTGGGCGCCCAGTAGGGATGATCCCGGTTTCACCAACGCCATCGTGTCCAGTGGCGCTATCTGGAACCTGTGAGCGGACTCAGCGCTACACAACGCATGGCTGCCTGGGAGACGGCGAACTCCGAATCTTGCCTGGTATCACAACGCACGAAACGACAACTGGTACACCGCCGTCTGCTATCGGTCAGCAGGGTCAACTGCTGGGACGTCCCATCGATTCGGCGATGAGACCTACTGTCCGTACCACTTGGCTCAAATCCGCTGTTAGGCAGCTGCGGTGGCTATGACTTACACACTCCCGTCTGTGACCGTTTTGAGCGTGACAGACCGGTATTCGAGCTGATCTCCAGTAATGGAAGAGGCCCCGCTCCGGGTGTCTCCGGTGCGGGGCCTCGAGCCGAAAAGAGCTGCTAGATGCTACTTTTCAAACACTGAACAGCGCTCTACTTGCAGGCCGCCTTGGCCTCCCGCCGACGGCGATGCAGGATCGGCTCGGTGTACCCGTTGGGCTGCTTGGTGCCCTCCAGGATCAGCTCCTTGGCCGCCTGGAACGCGATGCTGCCCGCGAAGTCCGGCGCCAGCGGCCGGTAGTTCGGGTCGCCCGCGTTCTGCCGGTCCACCACGGGCGCCATCCGCTCCAGGCTGGCCACCACCTCGTCGGCGGTGACGATGCCGTGGCGCAGCCAGTTCGCCATCAGCTGGCTCGAAATGCGCAGGGTCGCACGGTCTTCCATGAGCGCGACATCCTCGATGTCGGGCACCTTGGAGCAGCCGACGCCCTGGTCGATCCAGCGCACCACGTAGCCGAGAATCGACTGCGAGTTGTTGTCCAGCTCCTGCTGCTTCTCCTCGGCCGACCAGTTCGGGGCCGCGGCGAGCGGGATCTCCAGGATCTGATCGACGGTGGCGCGCGGGCCACCCTTGATGATCTCCTGCTGCCGTTCCAGCACATTGACCTGGTGGTAGTGGGTCACGTGCAGGGTGGCGGCGGTCGGCGACGGCACCCACGCGGTGTTGGCGCCCGCCTTCGGGTGACCGATCTTCTGCACGAGCATGTCGGCCATCAGGTCGGGCATGGCCCACATGCCCTTGCCGATCTGCGCCTTGCCGGGCAGGCCGGTGGCCAGACCGGTGTCGACGTTCCAGTCTTCGTAGGACTTGATCCACTGCTGAGCCTTCATCTCGGCCTTGCGGACCATCGGCCCGGCCTCCATGGAGGTGTGGATCTCGTCGCCGGTGCGGTCGAGGAAGCCGGTGTTGATGAACACGACGCGGTCGGCGGCGGCCTGGATGCAGGCCTTCAGGTTCACCGTGGTGCGGCGCTCCTCGTCCATGATGCCGACCTTGAGGGTGTTGCGCGGCAGGCCGAGCACGTCCTCGATGCGATCGAACAGCTCGGTGGTGAACGCGACCTCGTCCGGACCGTGCATCTTCGGCTTCACGATGTACACCGAGCCGGTGCGGCTGTTCTTCAGCTGAGCGTCGCCGCGCAGCGAGTGGGTGGCGATGAGCGAGGTGACCAGGCCGTCCAGGATGCCCTCCGGCACCTCGTTGCCGTCCTTGTCGATGATCGCGTCGCTGGTCATCAGGTGGCCCACGTTACGCACGAACATCAGCGAACGACCGTGCAGCACAAGCTCACTGCCGTCGAGCGCGGTGAAGACGCGGTCCGGGTTCATGGTGCGGGTGAAGGTCTTGTCGCCCTTGCTGACCTGCTCGCTCAGATCGCCCTTCATCAGGCCGAGCCAGTTGTGGTAGCAGAGCACCTTGTCCTCGGCGTCCACGGCGGCGACCGAGTCCTCGAAGTCCATGATGGTGGTGATCGCGGACTCCAGCACCACATCCTTGACGCCCGCGGTGTCGGTGCTGCCGACCGGCGAGTCGGGATCGATCTGGATCTCGATGTGCAGACCGTTGTGCTTCAGCAGCACCGAGGTCGGCGCCGCCGGATCACCGAGGTAGCCGACGAGCTGCGAGGGATCGGCGAGGCCGATCTCGGTGCCGTCCTCCAGGCCCACCTCGAGCTCACCGTCGACGATCTTGTAGGAGGTCGAGCCGATGTGCGAGCCGGTGATCAGCGTGGCGGCGTCGTCGAGGAAGTTGCGGGCCCACTCGATGACCTTGTCGCCACGAATCTTGTTGTAGCTCTTGCCCTTTTCCGCGCCGTTCGCCTCGGAGATGGCGTCGGTGCCGTAGAGCGCGTCGTAGAGCGAGCCCCAGCGCGCGTTCGCGGCGTTGATCGCGAAGCGGGCGTTCATCACCGGCACCACCAGCTGCGGGCCCGCGGTGGTGGCGATCTCCTCGTCCACATTCTGGGTGGCGATCTGGAAATCGGCGGGCTCTGGGCGTAGGTAGCCGATTTCGCTGAGGAAGTTCTTGTAGGCAGCCTTGTCGTAGTTCGCGCCGGGGTGTTCGGCGTGCCAGGCGTCGACCTTGCCCTGGATCTCGTCGCGTTCGGCGAGCAGGGCGCGGTTGCGCGGTGCGAGATCGTTGATGACCTGCTCGGCTCCGGCCCAGAACGCGGCGGAATCTACGCCGGTTCCGGGGAGCGCCTCGTTCTCGATGAACTCATGGAGAACGCTGGCCACCTGAAGCCCGCCGACCTGAATCCGCTCTGTCATCTACTGCCTCACTTCTGAGAAAGCCGGGTGGGAAAAGACGCATCCATGTTACCCGTGGGTAGTGATACCACCCGGTAGCGGGTCGAAACGCGGCGTCTCGCCGATGGAAAAACCGGCGCGCCGATCGTGAGGGGATCGATCAGTCGGCGCGTCGCGCGTGTCGGCGGTCGGCCGAGCAACCCCTTGATTGTATCGCCGCGGCGAATTAATGTACTGATCGGAACATTTTCTGATCAACGGGAGAGTGTGTGTCGCTCACGGACAAGGTCGTCGTGGTCACCGGCGGCAGCCGGGGACTAGGCAAGGAAATGGTGCTCGCATTCGCCGCGGCCGGCGCGAACGTCGTGATCGCCAGCCGCAAACTCGACAGCTGCGTGGCGCTGGCCGACGAGGTCGAGACCACCCACGGCCGCCGCGCCCTGCCGGTGGCATGCAATGTCAGCGACTGGGCACAGTGCGACGCCCTCGTGGAGACCGTGTACGCCGAGTTCGGCCGGGTCGATGTGCTGGTGAACAACGCGGGCCTCTCGCCGCTTTATCCGAGCCTCGATCAAGTGTCGGAAGCCTTGTTCGACAAGGTGATCGGCGTGAATCTCAAAGGGCCGTTCCGGCTTTCCTCGCTCATCGGCACCCGTATGGCGGCCGACGGCGGCGGCTCGATCATCAACATCTCCTCGATCGAGGCGGTCCGCCCCGCGCCGTTCGCGGTGCCGTACGCCGCGGCCAAGGCCGGATTGAACTCGCTCACCATGGGTCTCGCGCAGAGCTTCGGACCGACGGTACGGGTCAACACAATTCAGTGCGGAGCATTCGCCACCGACATCTCCAAGGCCTGGACCGACGAGATGCGCGCGCAGATCAGCACCCACAACGCCCAGGGCCGGGTCGGTGAACCGAACGAGATCGTCGGCGCCGCAATATTCTTCGCTACGGACGCCGCTGCCTTCTGTACCGGCGCCACCCTCGCACTGGACGGCGGTTGGCGATGAAAGCACTGACTTACCAAGGCCCGCGACAGATCTCGTACTCCGAGCTGCCCGATCCGACGCTGACCGCACCGGACAGCGCGATCATCCAGGTCACCGCGACCGGCATCTGCGGCAGCGACCTGCACATCTACAGTGGGCACGGCTTCACCGACAACATCGGCTACAGCGTCGGGCACGAAGCTGTCGGTGCGATCGTCGAGCTCGGTTCCGAGGTACGTGGCCTCGCGGTCGGCGACCGGGTGCTGGTCGCCGCGTCGGCGGGCTGCGACCGCTGCGCCAAGTGCCGGGTGGGCATCGTCGCGGCGTGCGAGCGCACTCCGCTGGCCATCGATGCCTGCTACGGGCTCGGTGGCTCGCTGCCCGGCGGGCAAGCTCAACTGCTGGCCGTGCCGCACGCCCAGGGAAACCTGGTGCGACTGCCCGCGGGCGTCAGCGACGAGGCCGCCGTCGTGCTCACCGACAACGCGCCGACCGCCTGGTACGGCGCGCGCCGCGCGCGCATCGCCCCCGGTGAGACCGTGGTGGTGATCGGGCTCGGACCGGTCGGGCTGATGGCGATCCAGTCGGCCTTCGCGATGGGTGCGGCGCGCGTGCTCGGCGTCGACCTGATCCCCGAACGGCGCAAGCAGGCCGCCGAACTCGGCGCCGAACCGGTCGAAGCGGACGACCCGAAACTCGCGATCCGCGAAATGCTCGGCGGCGGTGCCGATGTCGCGATCGAGGCGGTCGGCGCCGACGCCACCATCAAGTTGGCTATCAGCGCGGTCGGGCACCGCGGTCGGGTCAGCGTCATCGGCGTCAGCCAGAATCGGGCATATCCGTTCCACATGCCGCTGGCACAGGTCAAGGAGCTCGAATTCCATATCGGGCTGTGCTCGATCCAATACGAGCTGCCCACCTTGCTGAAGCTGACCGCGGCCGGTCGGCTCCGTCCGGAAGCCGTTGTCACCCATCCGCTCCCGATGTCCGACGGCGCCAACGCCTACCGGCTGTTCGCCGAACGCGCGGACGGTGTGAGCAAGGTCGTGCTGGACCCGGCCCGATGACATCGCGCGGCGGGTCGATGAGCGGTGGTGGCCGGGTGCCGGTCGGGCCCGACATCGCTCCCGCGCGCAGGCGCGGCCGCCCACCCGCCGCCGAATCCACGGCAGGCGATACCCGGGAGCGGATCGTGCGTGCCGCGGTGGAACTGTTCGCGGAAAAGGGATTCCACGGCACCGGTGTGGCCGAGATCGGTGACCGCGCCGACGTGCAGCGCGGCGCGCTGTACTACCACATCCGCTCCAAAGAGGAACTGCTGTGGCAGATCCTGCACGACTACATCCAGTTGATGCTCATCGACGCCGAACGCATCGCGGCCAGCGCCGATGACCCGATCACCAAGCTGCGCAAGCTGATCCACAGCCACGTCGGCCTGATCATCGACCACCGCCGCGAGGTCGCGATCCAGCTGCGTGACG
Source organism: Nocardia brasiliensis (assembly GCF_042691675.1). Lineage (GTDB taxonomy): Bacteria > Actinomycetota > Actinomycetes > Mycobacteriales > Mycobacteriaceae > Nocardia > Nocardia brasiliensis_D. Next base: position 4,175,565 of record NZ_CP170507.1, on the reverse strand, counting down.
TCACCGCGCTGAGCGGTGAACGCGGCGCGGAGTTGCAGGAGCTGCGCGATCGGGTGCAGCACTGCTGGCAGCGGGTGATCGACGCGGGTTACGCCGCTGGACTGCTGCGCACCGACGACCACGTGGTCACCAACAGCGTGCTCGGCATGCTGAACATGGTGACCTTCTGGTACCGACCGCACGGCGGGCACTCCCCCGCCGAGATCGCCGACATACTCGCGACCACGTTCCTCGACGGCGTGGTAACCACCCCCGACAACCACACGAAAGGCTGATCATGGCTTGGGATTTCGAGACCGACCCGGACTTCCAGAAGAAGCTGGACTGGGCGGCGGAATTCGTCCGCACCGAGGTGGAGCCGCTGGACCTGCTGTACCCGAACCCGTACGACCGCACCAACAAAGAGGCGATGGCGCTCATGCGCCCGCTCAAGGAGCAGGTCAAAGAACAGGGGCTGTGGGCCTGCCACCTCGGTCCCGAGCTCGGCGGCCAGGGCTACGGGCAGATGAAGCTGGCGCTGCTCAACGAGGTGCTGGGCACCTCGGTCTGGGCGCCGTCGGTATTCGGCTGCCAGGCACCGGATTCCGGCAACGCCGAGATCCTGGCGCACTACGGCACCGCCGAGCAGAAGGCGAAGTACCTGGAGCCGCTGCTGGCCGGCGAGATCGGCTCCTGCTATGTGATGACCGAGCCCACCGGCGGTTCGGACCCGACGCTGTTCAAGACGCGCGCCGTGCGCGACGGCGACCACTGGGTGATCAATGGCGAGAAGTGGTTCAACTCCAACGCGCAGTTCGCCAGCTTCCACATCGTCATGGTGGTCACCGACCCGGATGTCAGCCCGTACCAAGGCATGTCCATGTTCATCGTGCCCGCCGAGACGCCCGGCCTGGAGATCGTCAAGAACTTCCACGTGCACGGATTCAGCGAGCACGAAGGCCACCTGCGGTTCACCGATGTCCGCGTCCCCGCCGACCACCTGCTCGGCGCCGAGGGCCAGGGCTTCATCGTGGCGCAGACCCGCCTCGGCGGCGGCCGGGTGCACCACGCCATGCGCACGGTCGCGTTGGTGCGCAAGGCCTTCGACATGATGGCCGAACGCGCCGTCTCCCGGCCGATGCGCAAGGGCCCGCTGGCCGGGCTGCAGATGACCCAGGAACGCATCGCGGACAGCTGGATCGAGATGGAGCAGTTCCGCCTGCTGGTGCTGCGCACCGCGTGGCGCATCGACAAGGAACAGGACTATCTGAAGGTGCGCAAGGACATTGCCGCCATCAAGGTGGCCATGCCGAAGGTGATGCACGACATCGCCCAGCGCGCATTGCATCTGCACGGCGCGATCGGTGTCAGCACCGATCTGCCCTTCGTGGACATGATGAACTACGCCGAGGTGATGGCGATCGCCGACGGCCCCACCGAGGTCCACAAGATCACCCTCGCCAAGGAGGTCCTGAAGGACTACACGCCGGGCGACCCCGTGTACCCCAGCGGTTATCGCCCAGCCCTTCGCGCAAAGGCACGCGAGCTGGTGGCCGAACGCCTCGAACACATCGTCGGCAACCTGTAGCACGCGCGCCAGGACCTCGATGGGCGCCTCGGGGTCCTGGCTGTTCTCGGACCTGGTCAGACAGTCCAAGGCAGCGGGGAAGAGCCGCGGTGAGCAGCTCGATCGCGTCGTCTCGGGGATCTCGCCGCCCTGTTGCCTCGGCATCGCCGAAACCGCGGCGCTCCGGCCGTGCGCGGACTACAGGCGGACCCGCCTGGCTGCGCATAATGGACTCAACGGTCGTCGCGCGATGGTCCGGGAGGAGAAGCCATGGTGTCCGCACGCAAGATCGCGCGTTCCCCCATCACCTGGACGCTGGCCGTCCTGCTGGTGATCGGGCTCGGGGTGGGGTTGGCGCTGTTCCAGCCGTGGCGGCTGTTCACGAACACCACGGTCAACGAAGCCGCGCCGTCGGTCTCCGCCCCGGCGGCACCCGGTAATCCCGCACCGCAGCCGCGCACCATCGCCCGCGGCACCCTCATCTCGCACGAGCACGCGACCTCTGGCACCGCGCTGATCCTCGAACTGCCCGACGGCAGCCGGGTGCTCCGACTGGAAAATCTCGACACCTCGGACGGCCCCGACCTCCACGTCTGGCTCACCGACGCCGCGGTGATCGAAGGCAAGGACGGCTGGTTCGTCTTCGACGACGGCAAGCACACCGACCTCGGCAGCCTCAAAGGCAACAAGGGCAGCCAGAACTACCCCATCGCCGCCGACACCGACCTGACCACCCTGACCAGTGTCTCGATCTGGTGCGAACGATTCCGCGTGTCCTTCGGCGCCGCCCAGCTGCAAACCGCCTGACGCTCGTCATCGCCCGCTGCCGGATAAATGACCCGACAGCGGTAGGTCCGTTATGTCACCATGGGTTTCAACGATGATCACCGAGTAGCGGTGATCCCACGAGCTTGCGGAGAGGAGGAGGTGGCGATGATTTCGATGCGGTCGATTCGGGCAAATATTCATGCGGCCCAACGATTGTCGAGCAAGAACCCTGGGTTCGATCGGCAGCTGTGCGGCCCACGCGAAGTCGGCCACCTCCCGGCCGGTAACTGACCGCCGTATCCCCGCAACATCGCTCGACTCTCTCGAAACATGGTGATTCCCATGCCCTTCCGTCATGCCGCCGCACCTGCTGCACTAACCGCCGACCGGGCCGTCGTGCTGCTGACGGTCGAGGCCGCCGAGTCGATCACCGACCAAGCGCTGGAAGCACTCGCCACTACCTGATCATCCGAGAAAGGAGAGGATCGCGATGACTGTTCGCACCGAGACCACCGCGGTTGTGGAGCTGACCCTGGCCGAGCTGCTCCCGCTCTCGGACTCCCGAGAGTGGCATCGGGCCGCCTGCCGTGGTGACCCGCACCATGAGGCGTGGTTCCCGTACCCGTCGCAGGACTTCGCCTACGCCCGCGAAGTCTGCGCGGACTGCCCGATCCGCGCGGCCTGTGGCGACTTCGCGGCCCGCACCGGCCAGTCCGGGGTCTGGGGCGGCCACGAGTTCGACCGTGGGCAGCTGATCCGCCCGTGAGTACCGCCGTCGTGCCCGTTCGGCGCGACGGCGGACGTTTCCGCGCGCCCGGCTGAGCGGGCCGCGCACGGCACACCCGCGCACGGCCCGGAGTGGATGCGGAAGTACGCCTGCCCGTCGCTGTACATACACTGTGCACCGTGGGCACACATCGCAGCGGAACCAGATCCCGGGGCGTCAGCAAAGGTCCGGTTATCGCAGTGGTGGCCGTCCTGCTGCTGGTCGCGGGGGTCGTCGCGTGGTTTCAGCTACGGGACAGGGCGGCCGACGAGGACAGCGCGGCGGCGGCGGAGTGCGTCTCCGGCCCCGCGACCCTCTACGTGACCGCCGATCCGGACATCGCCACGCAGGTCCGCGCCGCCGCCGACCGGTACAACGCGACCAAACCCCGGGTGCGCGATCACTGCGCCCAAGTGGTGGTGACCGCGCAACCGTCCGCCGCGATCGTCGCGGCCTTCACCAACAACAAGCCGTGGGACCAGACCCTCGGCCCGCAGCCGGTGTTGTGGATCCCCGATTCGAGCCGCTCGATCGAATCGATGCGGGTGCCCGGGATGATCGAGGGCACGCCCGCGCCGATCGCGGCCAGCCCGATCGTGCTCGCGGTGCCGGACGAATTGCGCGTCGCGCTCGAACAAGCCAAAGTCGGCTGGGCCGATCTGGCACGCCTGCAACAAGGTTCGCTCGACGATGTCGGCCTGTCCGGCTGGGGCGGCTTGCGGATGGCGTTGCCACCGGGTGATGCCACCCTGGCCGCGGCCGCCGCGGTCGGCTCCGCCGTGTCGGGTGCCGAACCACTCAGCGAGCAGGCCGCGCAATCCGGACAGGCCATCTCGGCGATCTCGGGGCTCGCCGCCGACGCACCCGACGCACCGGACACCGCCGCGGCGTTCGGCATCATCGCCGGAGCGCCGCAGTCGGCCACTGTGCACGCGGTCGCCGCCACCGAACAGCAGGTGAAAACCCAAGCGGGACTTACCGTCTTCCGCCCGGCCGGCACCGCGCCGATCGCCGACCACCCGGCAGCGCTGATGTCCGGACCGTGGGTGGACAAGACGCAGAATCTGATCGGCGGACTCTTCGCTGACTTCCTGCGCGCCCCCGAACAGGCACAGGCGTTCATCGCGGCCGGGTTCACCGCCCCGCCCGCTACCACCACCCCCACACCGCCACGGGCCGCGCTCGACAAAGTCCGTGCCACGCTCGCCGATCCGGTGCTCGGCGTGCAATCCACCGTCCTCGTGGACGTCTCGGCCTCCATGTCGACCACCGACGGCTCGATGACCCGGCTCGCGAATGTCCTTGCCGCACTGAACTCGACGATGACCGTGATGCCACCGGAGTTCGGCCTCGGCATCTGGACGTTCGGCAAAAACCTGGATGGCACAACGCCTTACCAGGTGCAGGCCGCCACCGCCCAGCTCACGAACGAGCAGCGGACCAAGGTCAGCACCGCGCTCAACGCCATCCGCGCCAGCGACCTGCGTCCCGACCAGGCCTACCCGTCCCTGATCGCCGCCTACAAGAACGCGATCGCCGGATACAAACCGGGCCGCACCAATTCGGTCCTGCTCATCACCGACGGACCCGACGACGATTCCACGGTCACCGGCGCGAAACTCGCCAGCGAGATGACCGCCGCGATCGACCGCGATCACCCCGTCCGGGTGGACATCATCGTGATCGGCGGCACCGGCACCCAAACCCTGCAGAGCATCTCCCAGCAGACCGGCGGCACCTACACCCGTATCGCCACCTCCGACGACATCAAATTCGGCTCCGCCGTCGTCCAGGCCCTGACCACACCCTGACAGCCGCACACCCACTGACTTCCCGGCCTACCGTTTCGGTATTGGGCACATCAGTGGGTGTGCGGGCAAGTCCCTACCGCCGTCAGTCGGCGTAGGCCTCCAGCGGCGGGCACGAGCACACCAGGTTCCGGTCACCGTAGGCACCGTCGATGCGGCGAACGGGCGGCCACACCTTGGCCCGCGCGTGGCCGAGACCCCGTGGGTAGACGGCGGTTTCGCGGCTGTACGGGTGGTCCCATTCGCCGACCAGACTGGCCGCGGTGTGCGGTGCGCCGCGCAGCGGGTTGTCCTCGACCGGCCAGACACCGGCGGCGACCTGGTCGATCTCCTTGCGGATGGCGATCATCGCCTCGATGAAATCGTCCAGCTCGGCCAGGTTTTCGCTCTCGGTGGGCTCCACCATCAACGTGCCTGCCACCGGGAAGCTCATGGTCGGTGCGTGGAACCCATAGTCCGCCAACCGCTTTGCCACATCATCGACGGTGACGCCGGTCTGCTTGGTGATCTGCCGCAGATCCAGGATGCACTCGTGCGCGACCATGCTGTGCTCGCCGGTGTAGAGCACCGGGAAGTACTCGTCGAGCCTGCGCGCGATGTAGTTGGCCGAGGCGATGGCGGTCAGTGTGGCGCTACGCAGGCCGTCCGCGCCCATCATCCGGATGTAAGCCCAGGTGATAGGCAGAATCGAAGCGGAGCCGTACTTGGCGGCCGACACCGCGTGCGAGTCGGTCTCCAGCGGATCGCCGGGCAGGTACTGCGCCAGGTGCGACCGCACCGCCACCGGGCCGACGCCCGGCCCGCCGCCGCCGTGCGGGATGCAGAAGGTCTTGTGCAGGTTCAGGTGACTGACATCGCCACCGAACCGACCCGGACGAGCAAGCCCGACAAGGGCATTCAGATTCGCGCCGTCGACGTACACCTGCCCGCCCGCGTCGTGCACCAGTGCGCACAGTTCGGCGACCTCGTGCTCGAAGACGCCGTGCGTGGACGGGTAGGTGATCATGATGCAGGCCAGCCGGTCGGCATGGTCGGCGATCTTGGCGCGCAGATCGTCCAAGTCGATATCGCCGTTCTCGCGGCACTTGACCACCTCGACGCGCAGCCCGACCATCGCCGCGGAAGCCGCGTTGGTGCCGTGCGCGCTCGACGGGATCAGGCAGGTATCGCGGTGCGTGTCACCACGATCCAGGTGGTAGCGCCGAATCGCCAGGAGCCCCGCGTACTCGCCCTGACTACCCGCGTTCGGCTGCAAGCTCACCGAGTCGTAGCCGGTGATGTCGCAGAGCCAGTGCTCCAGATCGGTGATCACCTGCAGCAGGCCGGGGGCGTCCTCCACCGGTGCGTACGGGTGCACCCGAGCGAAGCCGGGCCAGGTGATGGCCTCCATCTCCGCGGTCGCGTTGAGCTTCATGGTGCAGGAACCGAGCGGAATCATGCTGCGGTCCAAGGCGATGTCCTTGTCGGACAGCGCGCGCAGGTAGCGCAGCATCGCGGTCTCGGTGTGGTACTTGGTGAATGCCGGATGGTCGAGGAACTCGGAGGTCCGGGTTTCGATCGCGGCGACCGGCGCCGGTTCACCGTTATCGGAAGACAGTGCGGTACCGAAGGATTCCAGCACGGCGGCGACATGCGCCTCGGTGGTCGCCTCGTCGCAGGCGATGCCGACATGGTCGGCGTCGACCAGGCGCAGGTTGATCCCGCGCGCTTTCGCCTTCGCGACAACGGCTTCCGCGCCACCCGGCACATGCGCGAGCACGGTGTCGAAGAAGGCATCGTGCACGACCGCACCATCGAGTCCGGCCGCAATGGCGGCCGCGTGCCCGTGCACGCGACGGGCGATCGCCCGCAGGCCATCCGCACCGTGGTAGCTCGCGTACATCGCCGCGACGATGGCCAGCAGCACCTGCGCCGTACAAATATTGGAGGTGGCCTTCTCCCGCCGGATGTGCTGCTCACGCGTCTGCAGCGCGAGCCGGTAGGCCATATCTCCGTCGGCATCCACCGAGACCCCGACCAGCCTGCCCGGCAGCTGCCTGGCGAACGCGGTGCGCACTGCCAGATACCCCGCGTGCGGGCCGCCGAATCCGAGCGGCACGCCGAACCGCTGGGTGGTGCCGAAGCACACGTCCGCGCCTTGCTCGCCCGGCGGGGCGATGAGCGTCATCGCCAGCAGGTCCGCGCCCACCGCGACCAACGCGCCGCGGTCGTGCGCGGCGGTGATCATCGATGTCCAGTCCACTACTCGGCCGGACGCCCCCGGCGTCTGCACGAGCACACCGAAGAATTCACCTTCGGGCAGCTCACCTGCGGACAGATCCGCGGGAACGAGCTCGATCCCGAGCGGCTGGGCCCGGGTGGTCAGCACGGTTTTGGTCTGCGGGAACAGGTCGATGTCGATGACCAGCCTGGCCGATTTCGACCGGCTCGCCCGGTGCAGCAGCGTCATCGCCTCGGCGGCCGCGGTGGCCTCGTCGAGCATCGACGCGTTGGCCACGTCCATGCCGGTCAACTCCGACACCATGGTCTGGAAGTTGAGCAGCGCCTCCAGCCGGCCCTGGCTGATCTCCGGCTGGTACGGCGTGTAGGCGGTGTACCAGGCCGGATTCTCCAGCAAGTTGCGCACCAGCACCGGCGGGGTCAACGTGTCGTAGTAGCCGAGCCCGATCATCGAGGTGGCCACGGTGTTGGCGTGGGCGAGTCCGGCGAGTTCGGTCAGCACCTCGTGTTCGGTTGCCGCGGGCGGCAATCCGGACAGTCCACCGGGGGACGGAAGGGAGGCGGAGCCGCCCGGGGGTGGGTAGGCACCGCCGTCCAGGATGCTCGCCGGCAGCGCCTTCGTGGCGAGCTCGTCGAGCGAGTCGACGCCGACGACGTCCAGGATCCGGGCGAGTTCGCCCCGGTCGGGTCCGATGTGGCGGTCGGCAAATGAGCGAGTCACGGCAGCTCCCATGGGTCGGGCGGGTCGACCTACAGTCGACGGGTACCAGCCCTCCCCCTCTGTCGTGGCGCCTGAGAGATTCGGATGCCGCGACCGTGGCCGAGCCCCTTTCCCCATGGGCGGGCAGCTCGAAGCCACCGCTTTCCAGAGGCGCCCAAGCCCGCACGGTCCCTGATGCCTGAGAGATTGACGGGGAGGTGCTGCTCCTTCGGCGCCCGGACTCTGTCGAACCCGGGACTCTCCCGCACGGCGTTGGCGCGCCCCCAGTTTAAGCCGATGAACGCCATAACGCGCCACTGGTCCCCTCCCGGCTGTGTCGCCCTCGTCACGCGAGGTCGGCGGGGGTTTCAGCAGGGAACATAGTTAGATGCGCATATCTACCTAATACAATGTTTTTGAGACGTTCCGGGTAGGGCGAGCCCACGTTCCAAGTAGGCTGAACCGAAGCTCGTGCGCGGCTTCCCTATTCGCGAAAAATCAGCTGCCACACAGCACAACACCCCACTACCCTGTGCTTTGCCGAGGAGGTGGGGTGTTGAGTCTGTTGGCTACGTTTAACCAGTCTTGCGGCTCATCCGAGCCTTGCGCCGGTAGGACAGCTCGTCCTCCGGCCGTTCGGTCACCGCGGACGCGCGTTCCGCGGGGAAATTGGCGATCGCACCGGTGAGTTCATGCATGGCGCCGCTGATCGCGATACCGAAGACGCCCTGCCCGCCCTGCAGTAAATCGACTACCTCCTCGGCCGAGGTGCACTCGTACACCGAGGTGCCGTCGGAGAACAGCGTGATGCCCGCGAGGTCCTGCACGCCGCGACTGCGTAGATGGTCGACCGCGATCCGAATGTTCTGTAGCGAGATGCCCGCGTCGAGCAGCCGCTTGACGATCTTCAGGACCAAGATGTCCTTGAACGAGTACAGCCGCTGGCTCCCCGAGCCCGCGGCGCTACGGATGGAGGGCACCACCAATCCGGTGCGCGCCCAGTAGTCGAGCTGCCGGTAGGTGATCCCGGCTACCTGACATGCACTGGGAACCCGATAGCCGACTAGATCGTCGGGAACCGAGTCATCCGGGAACAGGCCTGGCTGTACCACATCCTGCGATTGCTCTGCCACTGACCACTCCCTTGCTTCGCCGACGGCTAGCCTCATCGATGACCCGGCTCCGTTTCGACCACTGCTGTGTTGACGACCTGGCCAAAACGGACGTGGCCCAACTATCGAGATTACTCCCCTTGATTGTCCAGGGAGCACCATCATCGAGCCAAACGCGACGCGCGGTTAAACCCTCGACCTCTAGTTCAGCCTCGTTTACCGCCCACGCGGCGGCGGATGGGCCGGATCAGCTGTCGGTGGCTTTGAAGTCGTCAGGCGAGACCGACTCCAAGAATTCCTTGAACTTCTCCACCTCGTCCTCGCGCTCGTCCGGCATGACCAGCCCCGCTTCCTCGAGCACCGGTTCCTCGGCATAGATGGGGCAACCGACGCGCAATGCGATCGCTACCGAATCGGACGGCCGGGCCGAGACGTGCAGATCGTTCTCGAACACCAGATCCGCGTAGAAGGTGCCCTCCTGCAGATCGACGATGCGCACTTCCTTGAGGGTGTGCCCGAGCTCGGTGATCAGGATCTTGATCAGATCGTGGGTCAGCGGCCGGATCGGCGTGACCCCTTCCTGCTCCAGCACGATCGCGGTGGCCTCGGCCTGCCCGATCCAAATCGGCAGATACCGATCCCCCGACACCTCGCGGAGCAACAGCACGGGCTGATTCTGTGGCTGCTCGACACGAATGCCGATCACACGCATTTCACTCATGACTGCGCCTCGCTGACGCTCGGCTCCGTCATGCGCGATGCACGCTGTGACATGATTCGCTCGCTTCGCTCCCTCATGCCTCCACCTCGCTGCCGCTCGGCTCCGGCACGCGCGATGCACGCTGTGACATGATTCGCTCGCTTCGCTCACTCATCGCACTGCCTCCCAAATACTCGCCGGCCGCCCGGCACGACCACCGCCCAGCTCGCCGTACCACGAGTCTAGGCGAACCCACGCGGGTGCAGCGATCGGTGTGCAAGCCGAAATCGGCGTGTTGGACGACCGAAACATGACAGCGATTCCGTGTCATCGGTTCAGCGGGATGTTCAGCCGCCCAGCGACGTCCGTACCGACGACTTCACCAGGCAGGCGTGCAACGTCAGCGACAGCGCCGCGAGTTCGCGCACGGTTTCTTCGGCCCTGGCGCGGGCGCCCGCGTCGCGGCTCTTCGCGATGGGGGCGGCGATCTGCGCGACCAGCGCGGCCTCTCGATCGGCGGCCAGCTTGAACGCGCGCAGATGCCGTGCCTCCAAACCGAATTCGGCCATCGCCTTGGCGGTCTTGGCCAGCGTCACCGCGTCGCCGTCGAAGAATCCGGCGGCACCGGGGGTGATCAGATTGGCCCGGATCAGGTCGTTGAGGAACGCCTCGTCGATGTCGGCCTGGGCCAGCAGATCAGCGCGGGTGAGCCGGATTTCGTGATCGAATCGCAGATCGTCCGGGGAAATCTCACTGGGGACCACGCCGAGCCTCCTCGGTGCCGCGGCACCGTTCCGGTTCCCGCCAGCCGCGGTGTGGTGCTCGGAGTCGGACGCCGCGGGCGCCGACTCCGAGCCACCGGCACGGCCGGAGTGCGCCCGGGCGCGGGCTTCCCGCACGCCGAGCGTCGCCGCACCGCTGTCGATCGCTTCGAGTTGTTCCTTGATCACCTTCAGCGGCAGGTACTGATCGCGTTGCGCGGTCAGTACGAACCGGAGCCGTTCACAGTCGGCGACGGAGAATCTGCGGTAGCCCGAGGGCGTGCGCTCCGGCCGGATCAGGCCCTCCGCTTCGAGGAAGCGGATCTTCGAGATGGTGATGTCCGGAAAGTCTGGACGCAGCAGGTCGAGCACGGAGCCGATCGACATGCCTCCGCGTGCCCACTGCGCCGCGCCGGTCACCGCACCGAGTCCGTCAAAACACTGAGCTCCTTCATGACCCCGAGCCCCTCATGTCGAGAAAAGACCCAGCGCCGCGTGCTCATAGGCTCCCTGCACCAGCCGACGGCTCGTTCACCTGGGCCCGCGGTCCGGTAAGGAACACGAGACGGAACTTACCGATCTGTACCTCGTCACCGTTCTGGAGTTCCGAGGAGTCCACCGGCTCCCGATTCACATAGGTGCCGTTCAGGCTGCCGACATCGACAACCTGGAACGAATCGTCGTCCTGACGGAACTCGGCATGCCGACGGCTGACGGTGACGTCGTCGAGAAAGATGTCACTGTCGGGGTGGCGGCCCGCCGACGTCGTCGGCTGATCCAGCAGGAACCGCGAGCCCGCATTCGGACCGCGCTTGACGACCAGGAGGGCCGCACCAACGGGCAGACCCTCGACCCCTTGGACCGGCTGTTCGCCGGTCGGCTCTCCGGAGCGCGACGCGTCGACCTCGTTCAGGAAATCCGCGCGGAAGACCGACGTCGTCTCGGCCGCGGTCTCCCCGTAACCCGGGTCTTTGTTCTCGCTCACCGTTTCTCTCCTCCTCGAACCTGATTATCCATGCAAGCAGGTGATACCTGTGGCACCACGACCTGCCGTCGAGTCCCTAGATTCCCGACAATGACTGTCGGCGCATCTGTTGGCATTGACCGTACCCTGCCAGGGCGTGCCCGTGCAGGTAGAACCGGGAAGGCTGAGTCAGCCCCCGATAACTCCTTGATAACCTGCCGCATCCAGCAGTTCACCCAGTGTGGCGTCGAGGCCGGCGGCGTCATCCACCTCCAGTTCGAACAGCCATCCCTCGCCGTACGGATCGGTGTTCAGCGTCTCCGGCTTCTGCACCAATTCCTCGTTCACCGCAACAACTTTCGCGCTGATCGGCGCGTAGATGTCGGACACGCTCTTGGTCGATTCGACCTCGGCGATGCTGTCCTCGACGGCGACGTCCTTGTCGGTTTCGGGCAGCTGCACGAACACAACGTCACCGAGTTGAGACTGGGCATAATCGGTGATGCCCACCCGAACCCGGGTCGGTCCGATCCGCCGCACCCACTCATGCTCTTCGGTGTAGCGCAGATCTTCGGGGGTCTGGGTCACAGGCCGTCCGTCCTTTCCGTCGTGATCGTGTGAGCGCAACTCTATGCGAGGCTCGAGCCGTTGTACGACCCGACGCCTCGGCTACGTCGACTGGTGTGGCACAGCCGGTATCGCACGTGCGACGGCGATCGCTTTACCGGTGTAGAGCACGCCGGTCCATACATACACCGCGGTGCCCCAGACCAGTAATGCCCCGCCGAAGGCTCGTCCGAAACCGTCCAATGCCCAATTCATTTCTCCGGCCAGCAGCCAGGGCAGCGCGGACATCAGCGCGAAGGTGGCCGCTTTGCCCAGATAGATGACCTCGGGCGGGGGTAGATCGCGGCGTTTGTAGACCGAGAGGGTGAGGGTGAGGACCAGGTCGCGGCCGACCAGGATCACCGCGACCCACCATGGGATTAGCCCGCGGATCACGAACGCCGCCAGGGTCGTCACCAGGTATAACCGGTCGACGAACGGATCGAGCAGGGCGCCGAGGCGGGAGGACTGATCGAGCAGGCGCGCCAGCTTGCCGTCGAGGAAATCGGTCACGCCGCTGGCGACCAGCAGTGCGAAGGCCCAGCCGTCGGCGTGCTCCACCAGCAGCAGCCACAGGAACAGTGGAACACCGAGCAGGCGCACGACACTCAGGACATTCGGGACGGTGAGGATGCGGTCGTCGAAGACGCCGCCGGTCGCGCCGTCGGTGGCGGCGCGCTCCTCCGGTTCCGTAGTGCCCGATTCGGTTGTCACGCCCCGTGCTTACCGCACCGACCCCGGTCCACGCCATCCGGGCACGCCGGTTTCGGCCATATCCGCGGGCAAGCATGGTTTCCGCCACAGCCCGGCAGTGACAGAATGAGTATGAAATCATCTCACCTATCGGTGCGATGCGGGCCTGATGGCCGGTGAACGAGAGGAAGTCATGCCCAGCTTCGACTACGACGTGGTGGTGATCGGTTCCGGTTTCGGGGGCAGCGTGAGCGCCCTGCGGTTGACCGAGAAGGGGTATCGGGTCGGCGTACTCGAGTCGGGCAGGCGGTGGAATGCCGAGGACATCCCCAGCACCAATTGGAATGTGCGCAAGTCGATTTGGGCGCCGCGACTGGGCTTGACCGGACCGCAGCGGATCAGCGTGCTCGGCAAGTGCGCGGTGTTCTCCGGCGCGGGCGTCGGCGGTGGGTCGCTCATCTATGGGAACACTTTGTACGAGCCCCTGTCGAACTTCTACACCGACAAGCAGTGGGCGCACATCACCGACTGGCGGGCCGAACTGGCTCCGTACTACGACCAGGCACAGCGGATGCTCGGTGTGGCGCCGAATCCGCGACTGACCCCCGCCGATGAGGTGATCCGCGAGATCGCCGAGGACCTCGGCGTCGCCGACACCTTCCATCCGACCGATGTCGGGGTGTTCTTCAACGAGAGCGATCCGGGCACCGAGGTCGACGACCCCTACTTCGGCGGGGTCGGTCCGCGCAGGCGCGGCTGCGTGCACTGCGCGCGGTGCTTTACCGGCTGCCCGAACAACGCCAAGAACTCCACCCCCACCAACTATCTCTACCTGGCCGAACAGGCAGGTGCCGAGGTGCATCCGCTGACCACCGCCACCGCGGTGCGGCCGCTGCCCGAAGGCGGTTATGCCGTCGAGACGGAACGGTCGGACCGGTGGATCCGCAAGGAGCGCAAGACCTTCACCGCCGAGCAGGTGGTGTTCGCCGGCGCCGCGCTCGGCACCCAGAAGCTGCTGCACAAGATGCGCGACGACGCGGTGCTTCCGCATCTCTCACCGCGGCTCGGCGAGCTGACCCGCAGTAACTCCGAGGCCATCCTCAATGTGGTGAGCCGTTCGCGCCGCGATTTCGCCGAGGGCATCGCGATCACCTCCTCGATCCATCCAGCCGAGGACACCCACATCGAGGTGTGCCATTACGGCAAGGGGCAGAACGCGCTGTTCCCGATGTCGGTGCCGATCGTGGACGGCGGCGCGTTCCGGTTCCTGCGCTTCCTGCTGGCGATCCTGCTGCATCCGTTGGTTTTCCTGCGCAGCCTCAACGCCAGGCACGCCTCGGAGAAGTCGGTGATCCTGCTGGTCATGCAGTCACTGGACAATTCGCTGACCTCGTTCCGCAGGCGCGGGCTGCTGAAGACCAAGCAGGGCACCGGCGAACCGAACCCGACCTGGATCCCGATGGCGCACGACATCGGCCGCCGGTTCGGCGAGAAGGTCGACGGGGACACGCACGGTCTGGTGATGGACGTGTTCAACATCCCGGCGACGGCGCACTACATCGGCGGCTGCGTCATCGGTGACAGCCCGGAAACCGGTGTAGTGGACCCGTATCAGCGGGTGTACGGCCATCCCGGTCTGCACGTGGCGGACGGCTCGGCGGTGACGGCGAATCTGGGTGTCAACCCGTCGCTCACCATCACCGCGCAGGCCGAGCGGGCGATGGCGTTCTGGCCCAACAAGAACGAGCCGGACCCGCGTCCGGAGCTCGGGGCCGGGTACCGGCGCATCGCCCCGGTACCGCCGAAGCAGCCCGCGGTGCCGGACGCCGCACCCGGCGCGCTGCGTCTGCCGATCACCCCCGTCGACAAGCCCGTGCCCGCCAACTGAGCCGCGATCACGGAAAGATGCCGAGCAGACCGCCTTCAAGGGGCCACGAACACGCCGCGCCGGAGGCGCGGCAAAATGACACAGTGTCAGACAGTCGTATCGACCTCCGCTCCTACGTTCCCGCGGCGGAGGTGCGTGCGCGTGGACAGGCGTTGCGGGAGCGGGTCCCCCTCCACGCCCGTGATCGGGCCGCCGAGGGCTCGCGGCGGCCCGACGTACTGGAATTCATCGCGGCGAGCAATGCGGGCAGACTCCCCCACCTGGTGCCACTGCGAATCGGGCGGATGATCACCTCGCCGTTCACCTTCTACCGTGGTGCGGCCGGACTGATGGCCGCCGATCTGGCGGATGGACCGGACACCGGGCTGGTCGCACAACTCTGCGGTGACGCGCACGCGGCGAACTTCGGTCTGTACGGCACGCCGCGCGGCGAAATCATCATGGATATCAATGATTTCGATGAAACCATCCTCGGGCCGTGGGAATGGGACCTGGAACGGCTCGCGGCCAGCCTGGTACTCGCGGGCCGGGAAAGCGGTGCGGGCGAGGATGACTGCCGCACGGCCGCCCACGACGCCGCCCGCGCCTATCGCCTCGCGGTGCGCCAACTGGCCGAGCGTCCTTTCCTGGAATCGTGGAGCGCGCTGCCCGACGAATCGGTGCTGAGCGAAGCCGCCGCACACGACCTGATCGACGACTTCAAGAAGGCCGCGAAGAAGGCGCGCAAGAACACCAGCGCGAAGGTGGTGGCCAAGTGGACCGAGCATCTCGACGACCACGAGACCGGTATCAGCAAGCACCGATTCGTCAGCGACCCACCGATTCTCACCGCGGTCGACGAACAGGTCGCGACGGCGATCACCGATGGTCTCGAGCGCTACGCCGACACATTGCGCGAGTCACGGCGCAACCTCATTGCCCGTTTCGCGGTGTCCGACATCGCCTTCCGCATCGTCGGCACCGGCAGCGTCGGCCTGCACACCTATGTCGCGCTGCTGCACGGCAACGCGGGTGAAGCGCTGGTGCTGCAGGTCAAGCAGGCCAATCCGTCCGCACTCGCCCCGTACCTGTCCGTGCCGCCGCCCAAACACGAGGGCAAGCGAATCGTGCAGGGCGCCAGGCTGGTTCAGTCGGAGTCCGACATCCTGCTCGGCTGGACGAGTGTCGATCCGACCGGCAACGGCACCGAACTGCCTTTCATCGTGCGCCAATTCCGCAATCTCAAGGGCAGCATCGATCCGGCGGCCCTGTCCGCGTCCGACCTCGACGACTACGGCAGACTGGCCGGCGCGCTGCTGGCCCGCGCGCACGCGCGCTCGCTCGATCCGCGACTGCTCGCGGGCTATCTCGGCGACGACGACGAGCGTTTCGACGACGCGGTCGCGAATTTCGCGGTCCGCTACGCCGACCGCACCGAAACCGACCATGCCGCACTGGTGGCGGCGGTGCGGGCGGGCAAGATCGCCGCCGAACAACCGCAGTGATCCGGCGACCAACACGCCGACCGTTGCCATGAGCGCGGCGAACCCGGCCGCCGACCTCGTATCCTGTGCACTGTCGAGTGTCGACGTGAAGGGCGGTCGCCAATGCTCGTGCGAGTGCAGAACGCCGCAGGCACCAATGCCGAGCGGGCGCTGATCGATTGGTTGCGCACCTGGAAGGATCCGGGCGCTCCGCACGGTGTCGCCACGATCAACTGCAGTCTGTTCCACAAGGATCGGCTGCACCAGTTCGACGCGGTGGTCTGGACGCCGACCAGCTGCGTGGTGATCGAGGCCGAAGCGCTGGTGGCCCGGCAGGACGGGCTGCTGGAGATCCCGCTCAACGGCCACTGGACCATCAACGGCGAACCCGCCGCGATGGAGGGCCGGGATCGGCGCACCCCGCTGGAGAAGTCCCGCGAGCACACCTTCGCGCTGCAGAACTGGCTGGCCGCGCGCGGCCTCGGCCAGCGCGCGGTGCACGGGCTCGCGCTGGTCGTCCCGCTGCGCGGCGCCGAGCTGAAAATCCAGCAGGCGTGGACCGATCCCAGCTTCGATGTCATCCTCGGCGACGACCCGGGTCGGCTACGGCACTATTTCGAGGCGCTCGCCGAGCAGGAAAAGCACCTGTGGACGGCTAACGACGTCGCCATCGCCTTCCGCGGCCTCGGCATCCTGCCCTACCTGCCCGCACCGCAGGAACTGCTCAACGAGGGATTTCTCGGCCCGATCGACATCACGCTGTGGCACGGCGGCCCGAACCAGGCGCAGGCCGAGGCCTACGCGGAGGAGTTGGCGCAGGCCGAGCGGGAGGCGCAAAAGCCGGTCTACGCGATCCAGGCACCGTGGTACAGCCCGTGGAAGCTGTATCCGCGGGAGACCAGGGACATGGATTTCGGCCGGGCGTTCATGCGGATCACACTGGCGATCGGCATGACCATCGCGTTCGCCTGGGTGCTGTGGTTCGTCATCAGCGCCGTCCTGACCTACGGCCCCTGATCCGGCTACCCCTTGCGTGCCACCGTGACGCCCGGCAGCACGGGCTGATCGTCGACCGTGGGTTCCGGCCTGCCCGTACCATCCCCGGCGTGTTGGGAGTCGCGTTCCACCAGCAGCGCGACATGCAACCGGGATGGACAGTCCAGCTTGAGCATCACCTGCCGGACGTGATTGACGACCGTCCACTCCGAGATTCCCAACTGGGTGGCGATCATCCGGTTGGTCATGCCGGTGGCCACCAATCTGGCGATCTCGCGCTGGCGGTTGGTCAGCGCGGCCAGCGGGGAGTCGTCGGGGTTCGGCAAGATCGGGCCCGCGCAGGCGTAGGCCACCGCGTCCGCCAGGGTCATCTCCCCCGCCGCCCGCATGATTTCGCGAAACTTGTTTTCGCCGAGGGCGTTTCTGTGCTCTGTTTCGCGGGCGGCCGGATCACCTTGGCCCAGTTGCGGTATGCCGTGCTCGGCCCGCAGTTGCCGGGCCGCCAGCATCAGCGTCAACGTCGGCTCGGCGTACTCGACACCGGCCGCATCGTAGGCCATGGCGCAGCCCTCCAACGCGATGATCGCCTGCAGCACATGCGTGCCCAGATCGTCGTCATCCAAATTCTCGCGGTAGAGCGCCTGGGCGCGGTCTGCGGTCCGCGGCCCGATCTGCGTGCGCGCCAAGGTATTCAGACCGATCAGCCGCGCCGTGCTGTCCAGTTGCCGGACCCGATCGCGCATCTGCGCCCAGACGTCGGCGTCCCGCGTCGGCGGATACGGGATCTGGAGCAGCGTGACGGAGCCGTGCAGTCGGCCCGGCCACGGCCCGCCGAGCTCGTCGATATGACGGGCGGCCAGGCGCAGCTCAGCTCTGGCGGCCGCACGGTCCCCGACGGCGGTCAGCGCCACCGCGAGCACCACCGCGACCCGGGCCGCGTCGACGTGCTTGTCGAAACGGCGATAGGCGGCAGCCGAACTCGTCAACAGGTCGACCGCTCGCCGTAGTCGCCCCGACCGTCCGGCCCAGAGTCCGAGAACCTCGAGACACAGCGGCGCCGTCACGCCGGGCGCCAGTGTGCCGCGGTCGCTCATCTTCAGCGCCTTCGCCAGCACCGTCTCCAGTTCGGACTGGTAGCCGTGCTGGATCCACGCCGATTCCAGATGGGCCGCCAGCCGGACGGCCCGTTCCGGCTGCCCTGTGTCGATCAAATAGTGCACTGCCGCAAGGAAGTCCACGATCCGCTTGCCCGCGGCGGCCAGCGCGGCCGCCCGATGCTCGTGCTGGTCGAACCGGGGCCCGATGAGCTCGGCCAGCCGCGCGAGGCGGTCCACGTGGTCCGCGCGAATCGCTTTGGCGCGCACCGGGTCCGCACCGAGCACCTGGCGGCAGTAGGCGCGCACGGTGGCGAAGAGCCGGTAGCCGTGCCCGTGCGTCCCGCTGGCCGTGTGGTCGAGCAGGCTGCGCTGGACCAGCTCGGCCAAGGCGGTCGCGGTCTCCTCCTCGGTGCTCCCGGTCACCAGGCAGGCGACGTCGGTATCGATCACCGACTCGCACAAGGAAAGCCGTAACAGCAGGTCGAGCAAGGCGGCGTCGATGTCGCCGAGGCCCCATTCGACCGCAGCGTGCAGCGTCCGATGCCGGGCGGGCACGTCGACGAAGCACGGCGACTCGAGATCGACGCCTGCTTTGATGCGGTGCAGGGTGCGCGCGGGGCCGATCCTGGTGATCGAACCGGCCGCCAGCTCGATGGCCAGTGGCACGCCGCCGAGTTCGCGGGCGATCTCGTCGAGGACCAGCCGGTCGGCCACCGCGGCCGACCCTCGGTAGTGGCTGTCGATGCTGTCGAGCAACAGCTGTGCGGCGGGTGAGGAGCCGGGGTAATAGTCTCCCCCGCCGCAGTCGGTGCGCAACGGCCGCACGCACAGCACACATTCGCGGTACAGATTCAATGGGATCCGACTGGTCGCCACGACCACCAGATGCGGACAGTGCTCCAACAGCCACGCCACATCGGTAGATATCTGTGCGACCACGCGATCGCAGTTGTCCAGCAATAGGATTGCCCGGCAGCTGCCGATCCTGGACGCCAGCACCGCCAATGCCTCGGCGGGGTCGAGCGGCGGGTACGCGGGGGCCAGCGGCCGGTAACTCGCGGTGGCGAGCACCGCGTTCCACGCGGCCGCCCGATCGGCGCAGTCGCCGAGATCGATCATCGCATCGAGGCATCCGTGGAATGCGCTGTCCGACAGCGCCTCTCGAGCTAGCCTGGTCTTGCCGACACCTGCGGTCCCGGTGAGCGTGAGCAGCCGGACCCGAGGATCGACGAGCAGTCTGCCGAGCTCGGCGAGCTCTGCCGCCCGCCCGACGATCGTCGGAAGCCGATAGGTTCCGGCCAGCGTAGGCCGGGCATCATCGCCCACCATGGGGTACCTCTCAGTCACTCCCTCGGCCCAGACGACCGCAAGAAATACACCCGAGCCACATTGCTTTCAGGCCGACCGAGCCGAGATTTCGATTGGTGAACCCAAATGTTCACCGATCGACTCGACCATACCAAGTCCGCACGACGTCGCGGAGCGTTCAGCAAATCTCCGAGTTGACCTGCCTAGCGGCGGTTTCGACGGTGAGCGGTTTCGGAGCAGATTGCGGTGGAATGACCATTGACTTCTCCCACAGCCTAGTCCGACACACCCGTGGTCGCCTAGCAAGAATCTGCCAGTGACTATCGTCGTCCGGTGTTCGGACTACGGCGAGACGTCATCCCCGGCAGCGCGTTCCGGCTCGGCGGGATCGCGCTGGGCTGCGCTGTCGCGGGCCTGCTGCCCGCGACCTTTCCCGCCGACGGCGGCCCGACAGCGCTCGATCGCGCACTTGCCGCACCGATCCACTCGACCCTCGACACCAGCCCCGGCATCTATCAGGCGCTGGTGATTCCCAGCAATGCCTACATCCTGCTGCCGCTGTTGCTGTTCGCGTGCGCATGGTTCGGCTATCGGGGCGAGTGGCGGCGCGCCGCGATCATGCTCGTGGTTCCCGAACTCGCCCTCGGCCTCAATACCTGGCTGTGGAAACCGCTCTGGAACCGGCAGCTGCACGACTACCTCGCCTATCCGAGCGGTCACACCGTGCATCTGATCGCGATCGCCACCGCGTTCATCGTGCTGGTCGATTCCCGGCGAGCTCGGATCATCGCGCTCGTAGTAGCTGTGCTGGCGCAATGCGCGGCGGCGATCGGCATGATCGGCCTCGATTACCACCTGCCCACCGACATTCTCGGCGGCGCGGCCGCGGCCGTCGCGATGGTGCTCGCGCTGTGCTGGGTGGCGTTGGCGCTGACCGGCGGTACACGCCAAACCTTGGTGCCGACCAAGGAAAGATGGTAGAACTTGTTCTAGTTTCGGCGATGGGAGCGCGTACGGTGCGGTACGGGATTGTCTTGTTCACCAGCGATCGGGGCATTACCCCCGCAGCGGCCGCGAAGGCCGCCGAGGATGCCGGTTTCCACACGTTCTACGTGCCGGAACACACCCATATCCCGGTGGTCCGCGCGGCGGCGCATCCCCGGACCGGTGACGCGAGCCTGCCGGACGACCGGTATCTGCGCACCCTCGACCCGTGGGTGGCGCTGGCCACCGCGGCCGCCGTGACGGAACGAATCGGATTGTCGACAGCGGTGGCGTTGCCCGCCGAGCATCATCCGATCACGCTGGCCAAGACCATTGCCTCGCTGGACCATCTGTCCGGCGGCCGGGTCAGTCTCGGCGTCGGATTCGGCTGGAACACCGATGAACTCGCCCACCACGGCGTGCCCGCGGGCAAGCGCAGGACGGTGCTGCGCGAGCACTTGGACGCGATCCGCGCCATTTGGACCGAGGAGGAGGCCAGTTTCACCGGCGAGTTCGTGAACTTCGGGGCCAGTTGGTCATGGCCGAAGCCGGTGCAGAAGAACATCCCGGTGCTACTCGGCGCCGCGGGCACCGAAAAGTCGTTCACTTGGCTGGCCAAAAATGCCGACGGCTGGATCACCACCCCGACCGAAGACGGTTTGCCCACGAAGATCGAACTGCTACACCGGGTCTGGCGCGAGCACGACCGCGCGGGCGCACCCGAGATCATCGCTCTGGCCGGTCGCCACAATGCCGAACAGCTGGCGCAGTGGGCCGAATACGGGGTCACCGAGGTCATTTTCGGCACGCCCGACCGCACGGCAGACGAAGTACACGGCTACCTCACCCGGCTCGCCGAAAAGCTCGGCCTCGACGCAGACGTCAGCTGATTCGCCGCGGCCAAGGCACCCACGGAATACCGCGCGCGACCCACGCACAACACTGGGCATGGGCCGCGCGCCTTGCCGGTTCAGCGCAGGTCGCGCCTGCGGAAGGCGGCGATGCCTACCGCGAGCAGCGCTGCCGCGATCGCCAGCAGCCAGAGCACCGGCGCGGCATGGAATTCCGAGCCGGGCAGTTTGGGCGGATGGATGAACGGCACCAGGTCGACAATCCCTTGCGGCAGCCCGTCGAGCGAGCCGACGAAGAAGATCACCACCATGGCACTGAGCACGCCCCAGGCGACCGGGGCGAACCGCGGCAGGAGGCCGTAGAGCGCCACCGCGATTCCGGTGACGACCCATACCGCGGGCACCTGTACGGCGGCGGCGCCGATCGCCTGCGGCAGCTTCTCACCCAGATCGCCCGACGCCGCACCGTAGACGATGCCGATCGCCGCACCCGCGACGAGCAGCGCGGCCGCCGGGCCGAACAGCGCGAAGCCGATGTGGCTCAACGCGTATCGCGTGCGGCCGACCGAGCCGGACAGCGTGGTCTCGGCGCGCGAACTCGTCTCCTCCTCGTGCAGCCGCAAGGTCGCCGAGATCGAGTACGCGGCGGCCGCGGCGGCGAGCATGGTGATCGCGTAGGTGACGAAGGAGTTCTGCAGCATATCCGAACCGCCCATCCGCGAGATGAGGTCGCGGATGGTCTGGCTGCCGTCGAGCATGTTGCCGACGCTGTTCACGGCACCGCCGATCAGCAGCCCGTACAGGGTGAAGCCGATGCTCCACGCCAGCAGTGTCCCGCGTTGCAGCCGCCAGGCCAGTCCGAGCGGTCCGGCAAGGACCGAGTCAGCGGCCGGTGGGCCGGGGCGTTCGGCCACCAGACCGGAACCGGTATCGCGGGTGCGCAGCAGCGCGTAGGCCGTCGCGGTCCCGACGACCGCGACCGCCAGCAGGGGGATCAGCACCCACCAGCGTTCGGACGCGTACGGGCGCAATTGCAGGCACCAGCCAACCGGCGAGAACCAGGAGAGCACCCCGTTTCCGGCGTCGCCGACGGCACGAAACGCGAACGCGGCGCCGAGCGCGCCGAACGCGATCCCGCGGGCAATGCGCGCGCCGGAGCTCACCTGGGCGGCGACCGCGGCGACCGAACCCCAGACGATTCCGGACATGGCCAGGGCGCTGCCCCAGCCGAGCGAGCCCATCGCAGGCAGGTCGTTGCCGTATAGCGCGACGGCACAAACGATTCCGGCGATGACCGAACCGAGGTAGGTCGTGGTCAGCGCGGCGGTGAGCCCGGCGTAGCGGCCGATGCTGGTGGCGCCCACCAATTCCGCGCGCCCGGTTTCCTCTTCGACTCGGGTGTGCCTGATGACCGTGAGCACCGTGGCGATCGCGATCATCGTGTACATGGCACCGGCTTTCCAGGTGCCGATCGAGCCGAGTTCGGTGCTGAACACCGGCCCGTACATAGCCAGCAGTGCCGGACTGTCGGCGGTGGTCTTGGCGAAATTGTCCAACTCGGCCGTCGTGTCGTAGAGGCCCTTGATGCTCGCGACCTGGAACGCGGGCATCAGACCGATCAGCAATGACCACAGCGGGAGCACGATGCGATCTCGGCGCAGGTACAGCCGCAGCAGCTGCCCGGTACCCGCGAAATCGCTGGAGTGGCCGAAAACCGGTGCCGCGGGGGCACGCTCGGCAGCGATGGTTGTCATGCGCGCACCTTCTCCCCATTCTTCGCCGCGCGCTTCGCGGCCGACCCGGAGGTCTCGCCGTCGACGTGGTAGTGCCGCATGAAGAGTTCTTCCAGCGTCGGCGGCGCACTGGTCAGGCTGCGCACCCCGGTGTCGCCGAGCACTCGGATCAGCTCGCCGAGATGTTCACCGTCCACCTGGCAGCGCAGCGTCGAGCCGTCCCGCTCGATGTCCTCGACGCCCTGGATCCGACTGAGATCGCCTGGGTCGCCGAGCAATTCGGCGGTGATCGAAGTGCGCGACAGGTGGCGCAGATCGGCCAGGGTGCCGCTCTCCACGGTGCGCCCGGCCCGGATGATGGTCACCCGGTCGCAGAGCGCCTCGACTTCGGAGAGGATGTGGCTGGACAACAGCACGGTGGCGCCGCGCTGATTGGCTTCCTGGACGCATTCCCGGAAGACCTGCTCCATCAACGGATCCAGGCCGGAAGTCGGTTCGTCGAGCAGCAGCAGGCGGACGTCGGAGGCCAGCGCGGAGATCAACGCGACCTTCTGCCGGTTGCCCTTGGAGTAGGTTCGGGCCTTCTTGCGCGGATCGAGGTCGAATCGTTCGATCAGCTCCGCCCGGCGCTCGGCATTGATGCCGCCGCGCATGCGAGCCAACAGGTCGATCGTCTCGCCACCGGACAGCGACGGCCACAGCGTGACATCGCCTGGCACATAGGCGAGTTCGTGATGCAACGCGACCGCATCGGTCCACGGGTTACGGCCGAACAGTTCAACTCGGCCTGCGGTGGCGCGCAGAATGCCGAGCAGCACCCGGATGGTGGTCGACTTGCCCGCGCCGTTGGGACCGAGGAAGCCGTGGATCTCGCCTTCTCCGACAGTGAGATTCAGTCCGTCCAGTGCTGCGACGTGGCCGAAGGATTTGCGAAGATCGCGGACTTCGATGATGTCGGACATCAGGTCTCCTTGGTGAATGTGTCCAAAATCGTGGGGTCGGTGAGTAGGCCCTGGGTGTACATCTCCAGGGCGGGTGCGGTGAGCTCCTCCGTGAGCTCCCGAATGGCTTTGCGGTAGTCGAGCTTTTCCCCGCGCTGCGTGCGCATCTGCATGTAGAGGACGGTCGCGCCGACGTTGAGCAACATGAGGTATTTGGCACGTGCCGCGGGATCGCGGCTCGGCTTGATGGTCCCCGCGTCGACGCCGGCCTGGATGTACACCTCGGCATCGGAAATCATGTGTTCCAGAAGGGATTCCGCCATCGGTCCACCGGCCTGCAAGCTGCGCACCATGTAGGCGACCAAGGGGCCGTATTCCTCGATGTCGGCCATCGCGGCGAGCATCCCCTTGGAGACGCTGTCCGCGGTGATCGCCTTGGCCTTCGCCTCCCGGATCAGCTGCAACACGCGCTCGTCACAGACCGCCCGCAAGCCGTCCTTGGAGCCGAAGTGATGGTTCACCAATCCCGGGGAGATCCCTGCCGCCTTGGCGATCGCACGGACTCCGACTTGAAATCCGTGCTCGCCGAACACTTCGATCGCGGCATCGCGGATCCGGGCCGCCGTCGTCAGATCCTCGGCGGGTCCTTGCGGTACGGGCTGTTGGTTAAACACATGTTCAATATATTAAACACTCGTTCAATCTGCCACAAGAGCCCTGCCCGGAATGTCGTGTCAACAGTCACGGTTTGCTCGGCGCGGTGCGGGCTAATGTCGAGTTATGACTACCGGCACCGCAACGACGGCGGATCACCTACGCGCAGCACTGGACGGACCGTGGGGAGCAGTCCGGGAGGAGGCGCGGGTCCAGCTCGCGGACGACAAGTTCGCCGGCGACCCGTACCTCGACTACAAAGCGGCCCGCGCGCGGGTGCTCGACCAGATGCGGGTGATCGCCACGATGGGCTACGCCGAGCGCGGTTTCCGGCGGGAGAACGGCGGGACCAGCGAGCCGGGCGCGGCGGTGACCGGGCTGGAGATGCTCGCCTACGCGGATCTGTCGCTGTGGGTGAAGGCCGGTGTGCAGTGGGGCCTGTTCGGTGGGGCGGTCGAGAATCTGGGTACCGAGCGGCATCGCGAGTACATCAAGCAACTCATCTCGCTGGATCTGCTCGGCTGTTTCGCGATGACCGAGTCCGGGCACGGCAGCGACGTCGCCCACCTGGAGACCACCGCCACCTACGACCCGGACACGCAGGAATTCGTGATCCACTCGCCGACGCCGTCGGCGCGCAAGGACTACATCGGCGGCGCGGCCGAACACGCGCGAATGGCAGCGGTTTTCGCGCAGTTGATCACCCAGGGTGCGGGTCGCGGCGTGCACTGCCTGCTGGTGCCGATCCGCGACGAGAACGGCGCCGATCTGCCCGGCGTGACCACCTTCGACGACGGACTCAAGGGTGGACTGCCCGGCGTCGACAACGGACGCATCGTGTTCGACCACGTCCGCGTGCCGCGCGAGAACCTGCTCAATCGCTACGCCGACGTCGCCCCGGACGGCACCTACAGCTCCGAGATCGAGAACCCGAGCCGCCGCTTCTTCACCACACTCGGCACCCTGGTGCGCGGGCGGGTCAGCGTCGGTGGCGCCGCGGCCGCCGGTACCAGGGTCGCGCTGAGCATCGCCATCCGGTACGCGGAGAAGCGCAGACAGTTCGCCGACCCGGACAGCGGGCAGGAAACGGTTTTGCTCGACTACCGCAGCCACCAGCGGCGGCTACTCCCCCTGGTCGCCAAGACATACGCCCTCGCGTTCGCGCAGAACGATCTGGTACGCCGGATGCACCTGGTGCAGACCGGCCAGGATCTCAACCCGAGTTCGCAACGGGCACTGGAGAAGCGGGCCGCCGGCCTGAAGGTCGCGCAGACCCGCCATGCCACCCGCGCCATCCAGGAGTGCCGCGAAGCGTGCGGCGGCGCAGGCTATTTGACCGAGAACCGGCTCGTCACGCTCAAGGCGGACACCGATGTG
This sequence comes from Nocardia brasiliensis, assembly GCF_042691675.1. GTDB lineage: Bacteria > Actinomycetota > Actinomycetes > Mycobacteriales > Mycobacteriaceae > Nocardia > Nocardia brasiliensis_D. The sequence goes on along the minus strand of NZ_CP170507.1, from coordinate 4,149,629 downwards.
TTCACCACCTTCGAGGGCGACAATGTGGTGCTCACCCAACTCGTCGCGAAGGAACTGCTCACCGCGTACTCCGACGAGGTCCGCGACCTGGACGCGCTCGGCTGGGTGAAGTTCGCCGCCACCATGGCGGGTGACGAGGTACGTAAGGTCACCGGCGTGCGTCAGCTGATCCAGCGGCTGCGCGACGGCTCGAACGACTCCGTCGACGACGGTGACCTGGCCCGTCGCTCGGTCCAACTGCAACTGTTCGCCGATCGGGAGGAATACCTCGTGCGCACCGCCGGTCACCGGCTGCGCGCCCGCGCGAAGGACACCAGCCCGTTCGAAGCCTTCAACAACGCCCAGGACCACATCCTCGCCGCGGGTACCGCGCACATCGATCGGCTGACGCTGGAGGCTTTCATCGAGGGCATCGAGGGGATTCAGGACCCGGACGCCCGGACGCTCGCCGAAAGCGTCTGCGACCTCTACGTCTACTCGACGCTGGAGGAGAACCAGGCGTGGTACATCATGCACCGCTTCATGTCCGTCGAACGCGCGAAAGCGGTTCGGCGGGGCGTGAATGAGCTCGTCGATCGTCTCCGCCCCCAGGCACTCACCCTCGTCGAGGGAATGGGTGTCCCGGAATCCATGCTGCGCGCGGCGATGCTCGACGATGCGAGCGTGTTCGAGCGCGGATAGGTCCGAATCCCACAGCGATCGGGAACCCCCGCTAGTCGGCGGGGGTTCACTGATCTTGCGGTTACCCTGCGGACAAACGCTTACAGGGCAGGTGGGCCCTGGTTGATGCGCCGCATGACCGGTGCGAGGCGGTGGAGTGCGTTGGTGGTCATGAGTTGTCGCTCGTCCCACCAGGTTGCGCCGGCGTCGGCGAATGGGGCGATCAGATCGCGTGCTTTGGCGGGGTCGCCTGGGCTGACACCGCCGAGGACTACCTCGAACGGGGTGCCCGGGTCTTTTCGGTGGTGGTGGACTTCGGCAACCAAGTCGCGGACCTGATCGAGCGGTGGTAGCCGGCCATGACCGGCTGTGGTGAACAGCGGGACCACACCGTCCCAATGGGCGGCTCGGCGAATCGGTCGGCGATGCGGCCAGAATCCGGCGATCCACACCGGTGGACGAGGGCGCTGGGTGGTGGCGGGCAGCAGCGTGACGTCCCGGACTCGGTAATGCCGTCCATCATGGTCGACGCGCTCGCCAGACCAGTAGCGCCGCAACAGTTCCAGACCTTCGTCCAGCCGCTCGGCCAGCACGACCGGGTCGGTGGTGTCCCCGAAACTACCGAATTCATCCGCAATCGGCCCACCGAGACCAGCGCTGAAAATAACCCTTCCGCCGCTGAGCGAATCCAGGGTGGCCACCTGGCGGGCGAGCTGTTCCGGCCGCCGGCGCGCCACCGGAGTGACGAGAGTGCCCAGCTTGATGCGGGAAGTCGCCAACGCCGCCGCGGTCAACAGCATCCACGGATCCCCGAACGGCTGATCCCGACGCTCCGCCTTATCGAGCACCACATGGTCCCAGACGAACAACGCGTCCCAACCAGCCTCCTCGGCCGCCGTGGCGACCATCGCCACCGTCCTGGCATCGGCGAAGTCCCCGAAGTTCGGAATGTTGATCGAGAAGCGCATCCCGAAATAGTCGCCCGCCGAGCCGGGCAGAGCAACCGAATTAGCCTCAGCGGCAATGATACTCACACGCGTACGACGGGTGCGCGACCCGTGCCGGGCCAGCCGTATCCGACCTCGCCGATGGCCTTGCCGACTGGTGTCGGCCTTATTGTCGACGCCGGATACGTTTCCGAAGAAGGGGCAACTATGACCGACGTCGATTGGTCGAGGCAGCGGTCGTGGGGCGTACGACTCGACTGGGGGCTGGCAGGCGCGCGGGCACTGGGGCCGCACAGTGCCTGCGTTGTCGTCGTCGACGTCCTGTCCTTCACCACGTCGGTGAGCGTCGCAGTCGACGCCGGAACGCAAGTTCTGCCATATCCCTGGCGCGACGGAGCGGCCGCCGAGTTCGCCGCTGAAGCGGATGCGGTGCTGGCGGTCGGCCGCCGAGCGGTGTCGGCAGACCAACCTTGGTCCTTGTCCCCCGCAGCACTACGCCGCGCGCCCGCCACGCCACGTCTGGTGTTGCCGTCGCCCAACGGTTCAGCCATCTCGGCCGCTGTAACCGGCGTCCCGGTAGTCGCCGCATGCCTTAGGAACGCAACTGCGGTGGCTCGCTGGATCGCACAACAAGGCTGGGGCTCCGTCGATCACCCGGTCACCGTCATCGCGGCAGGCGAACACTGGCCAGGCCAGAACGTTCTACGCCCCGCAGTAGAAGATTGGCTCGGCGCCGGCGCCGTCACATCCGCCCTCGCAGCCCACGAAACCGGCCCGCTCTCCCCGGAAGCCCTCGCCGCCAAGGATTCCCACGACGGCACCGACAACATCCCCGCAATGATCACGCACTGCGCCTCCGGCCGAGAACTCGCAACAGCCGGATTCCCAGACGACGTCGCCATAGCCACCGAACTCGACGCAAGCAACGCAGTCCCGCTCCTTGTCGACGGAGCCTTCACCGACGTCAGCGCGCTTAGAAGCTAGTACCGACCGCCACGCGGGCGAGCTGAGGTTGCGTCCCTGCTCGGGATCGTTCAGCTTTCGATTGGTGCTTGCAGGCCAGACGCGGCCGTCAGGGTCGCGGACGGTCATTTCCTCCTTCCGTAGTGCGTTTCTTCGAAGGGGGTGACCACGTCGATGGCGGTGTCCGGGCGGACGGCGTCCGCCCCCGACACGCGCTACGCGGGCCGGTGTGCCAGCCCGGATGCGAAGGTCGCCGGAAGGTGACTACGTTCGCGTGCATGGATTCAGGCACGCTGCCGGGAGGCGACAACACGGACACCCGGGTCGATCATCTCGGTCGGCGGCGGCTGTTCCGGCGCGGACGGCGGATGCCGGTGGTGAGCCAGGCGGTCGGACTGCTGGTGGCCGATCGGCCCGCGACCGCGGACACGATCGTCGCGGCCCCCTCCCCGCTGCAGCCGATCGATCTCACCGATGACGCGCGGGTCGCCGAGGTGCTGGACCTGGCGGTCCGGGTCGGTGAGGTGGTGCTGGCCTCGGGCACCGGCGTGATCGATACGACCACCCAGGTCCGATTCATCGCCGCCACCTACGGCCTGGCTCGCTGCAATATCGACGTGACCTACGACGCCATCAGGATCTGGGCCGACCGGGGTCCACTGCTACCACCGGCCAGCACCATGCGGATCGTGCACTACCGGTCGCTCGACTTCACCCGGCTCGCCGCCGTCGACCGGCTCACCCGGCGCATCCGCAACGAGGTGGTCCCACCGGAGGACGCCCGCGCCGCACTCGACGCGATCACCTCCGCACCGCACCCCTACCACCGCTGGACCGCCACCTTCGGCTGGTCGCTGCTCGCGGCCGCGATCGCCGCGCTGCTGGGCGGCGGAATCGTCGTCGCCGCAGTCAGTTTCGTCACCACGCTGGCGATCGACCGGGTCAATCGCGTGCTCAACCGCTACGGTCTGCCATTCTTCTTCCAGCACATGGTGGGTGGCGCGATCGCCGCCACTCCCGCCGTGGTGCTCGCCACCCTGGCGGGCCCGCTCGGCATCGAGGTGGATCCGGCGCTGATCATCGCGGCCGGAATCACCGTGCTGCTCAGTGGATTACAACTGGTCGGCGCGGTGCAGGACGGCATAACCGGAGCGCCGATCACCTCGACGGCGCGCATGCTCGAGGTGATGATGATGACGGGCGGCATCATCGCGGGCATCGCGCTCGCGCTGCGCATCGGCTGGCTCCTCGACGCCACGGTGCCGCCGATCCTGGTGACACCGTCGAACGACATCATCGACCTGCCGGTCCAGATCGTGGCCGGTGCCGTCGCGGCGCTCGCCTTCGCCCTCGCCTGCTATGCCGAGAAACGCGCCCTCGCCGCCGCGGCGGGCAGTGGCGCCGCAGGCACGATCTGCTATCTACTGGTGCAGCAGATCGGGTTCGGCCCGGTGCTCTCCTCGGGCGTCGCCGCCAGCGTGATCGGCATGGCCGGTGGTCTGATGGCGCGGCGCGCGCTGACTCCCCCGCTGGTCGTCGCCGTCGCGGGCATCACCCCGCTGTTGCCCGGCCTCAAGCTGTACCGCGGTCTGTACGCGGTCCTCAACGACGAGCTGGTGCTCGGCGCCAACCAACTGCTGCTGGCGTTCGGCGTCGGCTGCGCGCTGGCCGCCGGTGTCACCCTCGGCGAATGGTTCGACCGGACCGTCCGGCGGCCGCGCATCCTGCGCCGGTTCGGTTCGCTTCGCCGCCCGATCGTGCGCCGGATCCGGCCCAACCGTCGCCGCAGGCCGCCGCCCATTCAGTGAGCGGGTCCGTGCGTCGCGCACCGGAAACCGGTATCGTCAAACCAGCTGGTTAGGGTCGCCATCGCCGAAGGCGGCCTGCGGGCGATCGGGTGAGGTGGTTCGGATATGTCGGAGGCAACACCGTTCTCGAAGCAGATCCGCAGCGCAACCGAGCAGCAGCACGCGGACGCGGAGAACTCGCGTTTCATGAGCGACATGCTCGGCGGCGCGCTCGGCGTCGACTCGTATCACCGCTACACCGGTCAACTCTGGTTCATCTACCGCGCACTCGAGGACCGCTGGGACACCCTCGCCGCGGATCCGATCGCCGGGCCGTTCATCCGCCCCGAGCTGGCCCGCACCGCCGAACTCGAGCGCGACCTGGCGCACCTGATCGGCCCGCAGTGGCGTGACGGCCTGGAGCCGCTGCCCGCGACCGCGGCCTACGCCGCGCGCATCGACGAGTGCGCCCGCGACTGGCCCGCCGGCTACATCGCCCACCACTACACCCGCTACCTCGGCGATCTCTCGGGTGGCCAGGTCATCCGCGGCACCGCCGAAAAGCTCTGGAACCTCCCGCATCGCGGCGACGGCGTCCGCTTCTACGTCTTCGACGGCGTCGGAAATCCGGCCGCGTTCAAGCGCGAATACCGCGGTCTGCTCGACCAGCTGCCGCTCGACGACCTGGAACGCCGCCGTGTCCTCGACGAAGGACAGCGCGCCTTCGCCATGAACACCGCGCTGTTCGAGGAATTGGCCGAGGAGTTTCCGGCGGCTCAGTAGGCGCCCGCACCGCGGGTCACCGCGCCGATCGTCTTCGCGATGAGCAGCAGATCCAGCACCATGGACCAGTTCTCCACGTAGGAAAGATCCAGCCGCACCGAATCTTCCGGCGACAGGTCGGACCGGCCGCTGACCTGCCACAGCCCGGTGACGCCGGGCTTGACCAGCAGCCTGCGCCGCATCTCGCCGTCGTAGCTGTCGACTTCGCGCTGCACCTGCGGGCGCGGCCCGACCACGCTCATCTCGCCGCGCAGCACATTGAAGAACTGCGGCAGCTCGTCCAGGCTGAACTTGCGGAGTATCTTGCCGATCGGCGTGATCCGCGGATCGTCCTTGATCTTGAAGAAGACCGGGTTGCCGCCGTGTCGCTGGATGAGCGCGTCCACGCTCGCGTCCGACTCGACGTACATGCTGCGGAACTTGATCATCCGGAACGGCTTGCCGCCCCGGCCGATTCGCTCCGACAGATAGAACACCGGACCCGGACTGGTGATCTTCACCGCCATCGCGATGGCCAGCATGGTCGGCGCGATCGCCACCAGTACCGCGGCCGCGAAGCACACGTCGAAAACCGCCTTGCCGGTCGACTTCGCGCGGTCGTATTGCGGTTTGGCGATGTGCAGCATCGGTACGCCCGCGACAAAGCGATTGGTCAGCCGGGTACCCGCGATATCGACCACGCCGGGCGCGACGATCAGCTCCACCCCCAGCGGGTCGAGTTCCCAAGCCATCCTGCGCAATTCGATCGGCCCGAGGTGATCGGTCGCGGTGACCGCGACCGTATCCGCGCCGCTGCGGCGGACCGCGTCGAGCACCGTGCGATCGCTGCCGACCACCGAGAACGTGTGCCCCGAGGGGTCGCGGATGTACTCGGTGATCTCGTTGAGCCCGTTGGGGATACACACACCGACCACCCGGTAGCCCGAGGCCGGGTCGCGGGCGAACGCGTTCGCCATCGCCTGCGCCGCCTCCGCACAGCCGACCACTAGGACCGAGGTACGGTACTCCCCCCGCGCACGTAGTTGTCGCGCGTGGATCCGCCACAGCAACCTGCTCAGCATCAGGCCGAACAGACCGAGCGGTAGTGCGATCGCCAAATAGCCACGGGCGAACTCGATCTGGAAGATCAGCGCGACAATGGCGAGGACGCCGAACAGGCGCAGCGTCGCCGCGACCAACCGCCGATACTCCTCGGTGCCGCTGCCGACCACCTGTGGCGACCGCGTGTTGCCGACGGCGAGGAAGACGGCCCAAGTGAGCGCGAGTGCCCCCGAGACCACCGTGTAGCCCACTTCGTAGGGCAGATGCCAGGCCAGCGGTGGCGCGGCGGGCCCGCCGAAACGAATGACCTGCGCGAGCGCTATCGCCGCGACAATCACCCCTAAATCCGTTGCGCCCAAGCGCTTTACATACTCCATCTGCCAGCGTTCACGCTCCGAGCGCGGCATGGTGGTCGGCGATCGACGCACGTCCAGATCGTCGTTGTCGGCGAGCTCGAAGCTCATGAACACGCACCTCCCCGTGGGAGAGAAGAAGAAACCCCCCGATCTGCACTGATCGGTCCCCGCGGCACCATCGGCGGCCACCCCGGGTTTTTCCCTCATTCGGTAGCCAGAAGGAGATTGTTACAGAACACAATCCGTTTCACATATCGAATCACCACGGCCGCAAAGTGTTCCACGCGGTAGCCAACAGGAGGGCGGTCGGTTTTCCGCCCCGGTATGTTTTGCGCGTCCAGCCGCGCATGAGCCCAGGTCGCGCAGCTTCGCTACCGTCAGGCGAATTCATCTCCCCGAGCCGAAACCACCAAGCCCGCTGATAGCCGCCAGGAAGCTACCCGCCGGAAACGGTGGAGAATTACCGGAATTTACTTCTCGACCAGCCGATTTCACCAGCGACACGCGGGACTTTCGTTGTAACGTCTCACTGCATCGAGTCGACTTCAGGGGTGCGCCGGCAATGCGCCGGAGGTACGACTCTCAGCAGAAGGTGGGCTTCGTGCGATGTCGACTGTGTGATTCCGAGCGATTGACGAGCGTCCTCGACTTGGGTGCGACGCCGCCGTGCGAGAAGTTCCTCGCGCGCGACGAACTCGATCTACCGGAATCAACCTACCCGCTGCACCTTCGGCTGTGCGCGGACTGTCTGCTGCTGCAAATTCCGGCGTTGATCACCCCGGCGGAAACGTTCACCGAGTACGCGTATTTCTCGTCGTACTCCGACAGCTGGGTGCGGCACGCGCAAACCTTTGTCGCCCACGCGATCGACCGGCTCGCCCTCGGCCCCGACTCGTTCGTCGTCGAAGCGGCCAGCAACGACGGTTACCTGCTGCGGCACATGGTCGCGGCGGGCATCCCCTGCCTAGGCGTCGAACCGTCGGTGAACGTCGGCAACGCCGCGCGTCGGGCCGGAGTGCCCACCGAAACGACTTTCCTCGACGAGGAATCCGCCGCGAAGATCCGCGGGCAATACCGACCGGCTGATCTGGTGGTGGCCAACAATGTCTACGCCCACGTCCCCGACCTGCGCGGCTTCACCAGATCGCTGCGGACACTGATGGCCGATGACGGCTGGCTCTCCATCGAGGTGCACCACGCGCTGAACCTGCTGCGCCTCGGCCAATTCGACACGATCTACCACGAGCACTTCCAGTACTACACCGTGCACTCCGCCCAGCGAGCGCTGGCGACCGCGGACCTGTCGATCGTCGACGTCGAACTGCTGGACACCCACGGCGGCTCACTGCGGTTGTGGGCCAGGCCCGCGCAGGTCGGCGCCGTGCCGAGCGGCCGAGTCACCGATGTTCTCCGGCTGGAACAGGAGGCGGGCCTGCACCGCGCCGACGGCTACGCGCAGCTGCGGCCGCGCACCGAGGCGGTCCGGCACGACCTGCTGCGATTCCTGCTCGATCAGCGTGCCGCCGGCAACCGCGTCGTCGGCTACGGCGCACCGGGCAAGGGCAACACCCTGCTCAACTACTGCGGCATCCGCACCGACCTGCTCGAATACACGGTGGACCGAAATCCGTACAAGCACGGACGATTCACGCCGGGGACCCGGATCCCGATCCACCCGCCCGAACGGATCGACCAGGATCGGCCCGATGTCGTGCTGGTACTGCCGTGGAATCTCGAAGCCGAGATCACCGAGCAACTTCGCCATATCGCCGCGTGGGGCGGCGAATTGTTCTATCCACTTCCGGCACTGCACCGTGCCGATCTCACCGATCACAACGACGTGAACAGCACTCGATATTCGGAAATGACAGGGAGGGGAGCACGATGAAGGTTGTGCTGTTCTGTGGCGGGTACGGCATGCGGATGCGTGACGGCACCGATGACATGATCCCGAAACCAATGCAACTGGTCGGTCCGCGACCGCTGCTCTGGCATGTGATGCGCTACTACGCACACTACGGGCACAAGGAATTCATCCTGTGCCTCGGCTACGGCGGCCTGCACATCAAGAACTTCTTCCTGACCTATCAGGAATCGGTGTCGAACGACTTCGTCATCCGGGACGGCCGGGTGGAAATGCTGCGCTCCGACATCAGCGATTGGCAGATCACGTTCGTCGACACCGGCCTGGCATCGGCCATCGGCGAGCGCCTGCGCCGGGTGCGCGAATTCGTCGCCGACGACGAGCACTTTCTCGCCAACTACGCCGATGTACTCACCGACGCGCCACTGGACCACATGATCGAGAAATTCACCGCTTCCGGCGCCGCGGCCTCGATGATGGTGGTGCCGCCGCAGTCATCGTTCCACTGCGTCGACCTGAAGCCGACCGGCGAGGTCAAGGAGATCATGCCGGTATCGCGAATGCCGTTGTGGGAGAACGGCGGCTACTTCGTACTCAGCCAGGAGATCTTCGACCTGCTGCCGCCGGGCGGCGATCTGGTAGCGGACGCCTGCGGCACGCTGGCCGGGCAGGGACGATTGTTCGGCTATCAGCACCTGGGCTTCTGGAAGCCCGCCGATACCTTCAAGGAGCGGGCCGAACTCGACGCGGGCTACCAGTCGGGCGCCCGGCCCTGGATGGTCTGGGAGCACGCGTGATCCGGCTGACCGTCGGGGCGGTGGCCGAGATCGCCGTCCTCGGCGCGCACTGCGACGACATCGCCATCGGCATGGGCGGCACACTCCTGACGCTGGCTCGTGGATACCCGGGACTGCGGGTGCGTGCCCTGGTGCTGTCCGGCGGCGGTACCGCACGGGCGGACGAGGAAGCCCTTGCGCTGGACGCGTTCTGCCCCGGTGCCGCGATCGACCTCACCGTGCTCGACCTGCCCGACGGCCGAGCCCCCGCGCACTGGGATCGGATCAAGCACGAACTCAACATGTTTCGGGGTAGCGCCCAGCCCGACCTCGTCTTCGCGCCCCAGCGCGGCGACGCGCATCAGGATCATCGGGTGCTCGCCGAGCTGGTCACCACCGAATTCCGGGATCACCTGGTGCTCGGCTACGAAATTCTCAAGTGGGAGACCGATACCCCGGCCCCCAGCGTGTTCCATCGGCTCACCCCGGAACTCGCCGAGGAGAAGGCGCGGCTGCTGCTGAAGCACTACCCGTCCCAGGCGCACCGGGATTGGTTCGACGAGCAGGCGTTCACCGCGCTGACCCGGCTGCGCGGCGTGCAATGTCATACCCGGCACGCCGAAGCATTCATGCTCGACAAGGCCGTCATCGATTTCGGAGGTTCGTAGCCATGCGGGTACTGCTCACCGGACATCAGGGGTACCTCGGCACCGTCATGGTGCCGGTGCTGCGCGCCAACGCGCATGACGTCGTCGGCCTCGATGCCGGGTTCTTCGCCGACTGCGTACTCGGCGACCTGCCCGGCGATCCGCCGGGCCTGACCATGGACCTGCGCGACGTCACCGTCGACCACTTGCGCGGTTTCGACGCGGTGATCCATCTCGCCGCACTGTCGAACGACCCACTCGGCGCACTGGCCCCCGAAATCACCTATGCCATCAACCATCACGCCTCGGTCCGGCTCGCCCGGCTCGCCAAAGAGGCCGGGGTGCGGCGATTCCTGTATGCCTCCACCTGTTCGGTCTACGGCGCCGCGGGCACGGACCTGGTCACCGAGGACGCGCCGCTGCGTCCCATCACCCCGTACGCGGAGAGCAAAGTCCGGGTCGAGGACGATGTCGCCGCCCTCGCCGACTCCGGCTTCTCCCCCGTATTCCTGCGCAACGCAACGGCATTCGGCTTCTCACCACGGTTACGGGCCGACATCGTGCTGAACAATCTGGTCGGCTACGCCACATTGACCGGTGAGGTGAAGGTGCTCTCCGACGGGACACCGTGGCGGCCGCTGGTGCACGCCCGCGATATCGCCTGGGCCTTCGCCAACTGCCTCACGGCTCCGCCCGCGGCGATTCACTCCCGCGCCTTCAATATCGGCACCGAGGCCAACAACCTCACCGTCGCCGACATCGCCCGCGCGGTGGTGGCGGCGGTGCCCGGCTCCCGGCTGAACATCACCGGCGAGAGCGGCGCCGACCCGCGGTCCTACCGGGTCGATTTCTCCGCCGCCCGCGCCGCGATCGGCTTTCGCGCGCTGTGGACCGTGCAGGCCGGGGCGGACGAGCTGTTCCATGAATACACCGCGCGCGGCCTCACCTACGACGACTTCTTCCAGAAGTTCACCCGGCTGCCGAGGCTGGAAAAGCTGCGCGACACCGGAGTTCTCGACGGTTCGATGCGCCGGATACAGACCGGACCAGCACGTGTCCCGGTCACCTGAGCACCGGCCACCGTCACAGCGCCGCGAGCAGTTGCCGCCAGCTCCCCGCGGCGGCATCGCGTGCCGATACCACGGTGACCGGCAGCGGCCAGGCGATGGCCAGGTCCGGATCGTCGTAGGCGACGCCGATGTCCTCGGCCGGGTCGTGCGGGCGGTCGATGCGGTAGCAGACGTCCGCGGTCGCGGTGAGCGCCTGGAAGCCGTGCAGAAATCCCGGCGGCACATAGAGGTGCCGGAACGTCTCGTCGTCGAGGCGGAACGCCTGCTGCCGACCGAACGTCGGCGAGCCGCGCCGGATGTCGACCAGCACGTCGTACACCGCACCGTGCGCACAGCGCACCAGCTTCGCTTCGCCGCGCCCGATCCGGCCGTGCATGCCGCGGATCACGCCCGCGGCCGACCGGGATTGCGAATCCTGCTGGAACGCGGCCGCCGCACCCGGCATGTCGAGGTAGGTGTCGAACTCCACCGCATCGAATGTCCTGGTGAACAAGCCGCGTTCGTCGCGGTACGGGTCCGGCACCAGCACAAGGACATCGGCGAGCTCGGTCTGCTCGATGCGCACCCAGCCATGGTGCCACGCCGATCCGCGTCTTCGACCGGCAACGGAAGAGCCCGTCGTGGTTCCCCCGAGTAGCCGGTACCGCTGCCGCGGGTGCCACGGCACCGAACTGGCCCCGGTGCTCGATCTCGGCCTGGTGCCCGCCGCCGACTACTTTCCGCTCGCCACCACGCCGGTGGGCCTCGCCGAGACCGCCCACCCGCTGCGGATGGATCTGTGCGCACACTGCGGTCTCGCCCAGCTGGCCGAAGACGACACCCGCACCGAGGAGCCGCGTGGCATCGAACCGGCCGCGCTGCGCCGGCAAGCCGCGGACGCCGTCGCCGAGGTCGCGAAATCCGGCCTGCTGCGCGGAAAGACCGTGCGCGAGTTCGGCAGTCCGCACGGCGGCACCTGGCTGCCGCTGCTGACCGAGCGCGGCTACCGCGCCACCGAGGACGTCGCCGACGTGGTGCTGGACTGTTTCGGCCTGATGCACGAGCCCGATCAGCGCGCGGCCTTCGCCGAGCGGGCCGCGGCGACCGCGCCGGACGGTCTGCTCCTGATCCAATTCCACTCGCTGGCCACCATCGTTGCCAGCGGCCAGTGGAATGCGCTGCGGCACGGCCACTTTGCCTACTACTCGCTCTCAGCGCTGGCTCGTCTACTGGAACACGCGGGCATGAGCATCACCACCGCGTGGCGGTTCGACCTGTACGGGGGCACCGTGCTCGTCGCCGCCCGCCACGGCAACCACCGACCCGATGCCGCGACACGCGAAATACAGCGGCAGGAGGACCGATACACCGAGCCCGTTGCCGTTCGCCGCTTGCAGCAGGCCGCCGACGGGCACGCCGAAGCGTTGCGGCGCTGGCTCACCCGGCATGCGATACAGGGCGATCGGGTCTACGCGTACGGCGCGGCGTCGCGCGCTGTGGCGCTGTTCAGCCTGGCGGGCGTCGATCGCGGACTGATCACCGCCGTTGCCGACGCGGCGCCGGCCAAGCAGGGCCACCGGATGCCCGGCACCGACGTACCGATCATCGCGCCCGGCGAACTAGTCGCCGCCCGACCGGATCTCGTGCTGCTGACCCTGCCCGATCTGCTGCCGGAGGTCCGCGCCCGCTATCCGGAGCTCGATGGTTGCTGGATCGTCGACAACCCGGCCGACTCGACCGTACAGGGAGGATGATTTGCCTCGAATTCGCTGTCCCCCAACGGGTTTGTTGTTCGGTTGCACGATGGCTTGTTATGACATGATTCGTTTACCGAGCTCGGCCAGGTGTGTGTGCAAAAGGGGAAAAACCAGATGAGGGACATTACGCAGCAATGCGGCCGAGGTATCCGCCTGTTCGCGATCGCCACGGTCGTGGCATCGGGGCTGGTCTTCGGCACCGGCGCCGCGGGAGCGGTCGTCGACAGCAGTAACCAGATCATCGATCAGCAGGATCGCTCGATCGAGGCGATCCAATCCGACACTCGTATCGACTTCGTGCCGCCGCTGGATGGAAATCCGTTGACGCGCGAGTGGTTTCACAATGGCGAGGCCGCCTACCGGGTCGCCGGGCCGAACGCCCACGACTGGCGCGGGCACATCACCATCGGTTATCAGGTCGGCTACCCCGCGACGCTGAGCGGGAAGTTGAAGTTCAACTACTCGACCCCCGGTCTCGGGGTGGATCTCGGCGGCGGCGACGGCGCGATTCTCAAGCTGGACGGTTTGATTCCCCGGGCGGGCGTCGAAATCGAGGTCGGCTTCGGGCCCGGTATCCAGACGGTGGAATGTGCGGGTGGCGATATCTCCGGCGCGGCGGGGTTCCTCCGGATGTCCGGCTTCCACGGCACCGTCACCGGTGTGGTCGGCCAGACCACGATTCGGCCGTTCGTCAAGGTGGTCAGTTCCAGCGGCGACGCGGTGTACACCTACGGACGACTCTGGACGATTTGAGGTAGCCGTTCGGTCTCCCTGGTGAACGCCGGGACCGAGTCCCGTCGCGACTCGGTCCCGGCATTCGCCGCTTCCCCTAGCAGTACTTCAGACCAGCAGATCCGGCCGATTCCGTACGGTGGCCACCGTGCGAACCCGCAAGCGGTGCAACGCCGCCCGGGCCAGCCGGGTGTCGCCCGCGAGCACATCGCCGCGGCTCACCAAGTGCGGATAGTCGCCCGCTATGCGGTGGTGGAACCGGTACATGTCGGTCAGCTTGCTCACCGTCGAGGTGCGGCTGCACAGGTTGAACGACGAATTGCGCCAGGCGGCCAGCACTTCGGTCATCCCGAAGAACTCCCCGAACGACGAGACCCTGGCGAACAGGTCGACGTCCATCGGAAACACCAGGTCGCCACGCAACCCGCCGACCAGATCGAAGTGCTTGCGGTAGAACATCGCCGCCGCGGTCGGCCCGAAATCGGCGGGCCCGCGTCGCACGATGACCCGCGCCAGCGCCCGCGCGGACTGCTTGCCGAGCAATCCGGCCAGGCCGAGGCCGGTTTCGAGCAATGCGCCGTCCTCGTCGATCACTTCGAACCGGCTCGACGAGATGGCGATGGACGGGTCGCCGGTCATCACCGCGAGTTGCGCGGCCAGCGCACCCGGGCGCAGCACATCGTCGGCGCAGACGACCTTCACCAGATCACCGGTGGACGCGTCGATCGCCTTGTTCCAGTTGTCCCCGATCGGCAGCACGGTGTCGTTGCGCAGCACCCGCAGCCGCGGATCGTCGAAGGCGTGCGCGATGGCGCCGGTCTCGTCGGTACTGGCGTTGTCCAGCACGACGAGTTCGAAATCCACGTCCTGGTCGAGCACCGAGCGCAGTGTCGTGGCCAGCGTGCGTCCCGAGTTATACGCCGGAACGCAAACCGACAGTGTCGTCATGAGTTATCCCCCTCGGTGATGACCCGGGCGCACCGGGCCGCTTTCCACCAGCCGGAAGACCCGTTCGAGCCCGACCCGGCTGGCGTCGATCTGTTCGACCGCCTTCTGCTGCAACGCATCCCGCACCGACGGGGCCTCGTCCCACAGGTGGCGCACCGCGTCGGTCAGCGTCTGGTCCAACGCGGGGTCGTCGAGGTGCACGATCCGCAGTCCGGTGCCGAACATCTGGGCCAGGCCGTGGAACTTGTCGTCGTAATACTCCGAGGCGGTGATGCCGACCGCCGGAATACCTTGGGACAGTGCGAAAACCGCGAGATGGTAGGCGCTGGTGACCAGTACCCGGCAGCCCGCGACCTGCCGGGCGACATCGTGGGGGGTGCCGCCCCGGCCGACGGCGGGCCGGGCGCCGCTCGCCCCCGCCAGCAGCGGCAGCGTGGAAAGCCGGTCCTCGGAGGCGTACTCGGAGATGATCAGCGGCACCACGCCCGCGCCGAGTTGCCCGGCACAAGCGCGGACCACCCGGCCCAGCGTCGCCTGCGCGGCCGCACTGACCCGTGAGTAGTCGGCGATCCGCAGGCACAATCCGATATCCGCGCCGATCTTGGCCTGCCGCAGGCGATAGCTGAATTCGACCGCGTCGTCACCGGTGACCAGCACCCGCTCGGGCGCGACACCCAACCGCGCCAGCAGTTCCGGGCCGCGCCGTCCTTCGCGCAGCGCCAGGAAGTCGACGCCCGGCAGTACTTCGCTCGCGCGGCGCAGCAGGGCCGGATCGCGCAGCGGACCGATTCCCTGCCCGACCAGTGCGGTCGGAATGCCCAGCGACCGGGCGTGTTCGAGCAGGTTCAACGTGCGGTGTGCCTGGTAGCGGTCGATATCGGTCATGTACCCGCCACCGAGCGCGAGCACCAGGGATGCCTGTTCCACGGCGGCCGGTATCTCCACCGGGAATTCGGTGTCTTCGGTGACGTGTTCGGTGCTGCCCGGTCCGGCGGCCCGCCGCCGGGCCGCCGCGGAGCGCAGTGCCCGTAGCCGGTCCTTGGGTCCGTCCGTCGCCGCCCGCCAGCGCAATGCGGCGGGCCCGACCAATCGTGTTCCCGCCGTGCGGGAAAGCCGTCCGTGCCAGCCGTCCGGACGCCAATTCCAGTCGGGTCCGCAGAGCGGTTCCGCCTCGGGCAGCAGTGCCTGCAGGATGCCGGGTTGATGGGTGAGTACTCCGATCCGCGCCCGCGGCCAGCGGGCGCGTAGCCGCTCGACCGTCACGGCCATCATCGCGATATCGCCGCGATTGCGCAGCCAGTATTCGCCGTTCTCGACCAGCACTCGGATATCGCCCTCGGCGATACCGGCACGCTCGGCCGCGGAACCCAGGGTCCCCACTGTGCATGTCCTCCCGCCAGTCCCCCGCGGGTCGGTCCGTGCCGAGCACGAACTCGTTGTGAAATCTACCTCACGCTATGCATCGCGGCTACCAACCGGATAGTTAACCGAGTGCGACGAGCGCGTCAGTCCGTAGTGTCGGAGCCGACTTCGGAGCGACCGGCTTGTTCGGTTATCCGGCCGGTGTAGAGCGCGGCGAGCGACGCGCCGGCGAATGCCGTGCAATAGTCCACCAACTCGGCCATCGGCACGTCCAGTCGCCCGCCCTGCTTCTCCACCAGCACGCGCTCGAGCATGCCGACGACCGACAGGGCATAGATGTCCACCAGTGCCGCGGGTGGCCGCGCTTCGGGCCGGGCGGCGGTAGCGGTCTCGGCCACCAACCTGGCGAACCGCCACAGTGCCTCTCGCATGCGGTGTTCCGCGCCCGCCCCGGCGGGTTCGACGAAGATGATCCGCAGTTTGCGCGGATCCTCGGCCAGCGCGGTGAGGTACGTGCCGATGCCCGCGTGCAGCTTGCGGGTTCCCCGCGGCGGTTCGTCGTCGACCGCGACGGCGACCGCCTCGAACAGTTCGTCGATGACGCGGTCGAACACGGCGGCGAACAGTTCCTTGGTGCCGCCGAAGGATTCGTAGAAGTACCGGTCGGTGAGCCCCGCGGTCCGGCACAGGTCCTTGACCCCGGTCGCCGCGTAGCCCCGCGTGCCGAACAGCTCCAGACCCGAGTCGAGCAGCTTGCCGCGCCGCGCCGCGACCCGATCGGCCGCATCGATCCCGCCGTAGGGCCGCACCGGTCGTCGCTGCTTGGGAGCGCTGCTCATCGCTGGTCCTTCCTCGCCATCTCCGCATTGTCTCCCATCTCGGGCAACCATCTGCTAAATATGACGATCAGGATCGTCAGATTTGCGAACGGGGTCGTGCAGTGACAGCTCAATATCGGGACACCGCGGTCAGCAGGCGGTTGGTACTGCGTGGTGCGGCGGGTTTGGCCGGAGCCGCCGGTTTGGCGGCGACCGCGGGTCCGGCGGCAGCGCAGGTCGGTCGCAGGCGAAACGGCCCGCCCCGCAACAGCGTCGCGGTGCTCGGCGCCGGGATCGGCGGACTCACCGCGGCTCATGAGCTCGCCGAGCGGGGTTTCGAGGTGACCGTCTTCGACCGCAAGGAGCTCGGCGGTAAGTCGCGCACTATCCCACTGCCGGGGACCGGGATCGGTGGCCGCGCACCGCTACCCGGTGAACACGGCGCTCGCGGCTTCACCTCCTTCTATCACCACGTGCACGACACCATGCGCCGCATTCCGCTACCCGGAACGCGGAACACGGTCCGCGACAACCTGATTCCGTTCTCGGTCAACGACCCGCGCTATCCGCGGGCAGGCAATCTGCCGGACGGATTCCCGCTCATGTTCGGGTTCTATTTCGATCCGCAGCAGGCACGCACACCGGAAGGGCTACAGCGCATCCTGACCGAGGTGTTCTTGAAGAACAACCTCATCCCGCTACCCGAGGCGATCCACATGGCCGGGCGGGTCGTCACCTATCTGACCTCCAGCGAAGAGCGCCGCTTCGGGCAGTGGGAGCACGTCAGCTGGTGGGACTTCGTCGGCGCCGCGACCCGGTCCACGCAGTTCCAGGCCTTGGCCGCAACGGGTTTGACGCGCGCCCTCGTCGCGGCGAAGGAATACGTCGCCAGCACCAGGACGATGGGCAACATGATGGAGGGCTTCTTCATCGCGTTGCTGCAAGAGCTCACCGGCGGCCCGAAGGTCTACGAGGTGCTCAACGGCCCGACCAACGAGGCATGGCTGGATCCGTGGATCGCGCTGCTGCGCGATATGGGCGTCCGATTCCTGCCCGGCCACGCGCTGGACGGCTTCGTGGTGGACGGCGACCGGATCGGCGGCGCACGCATCCGGCAGCCGGACGGCTCGACCCGGCTGCATCAGGCCGACTGGTACGTCTGCGCGGTACCGACGGACCGCGCCCGACGCCTGTGGTCGCCCGAAATTCGTGGTCTCGATCCCCAGCTGGCGCGAATGGACGAGCTCACCCTCGACTGGATGAACGGCATGCAGATGTTCGTCACCGAGAAGCTGGAACTCGGTGCGGGATACAACATCTACCTCGACGCACCGTGGCGGTTGACCACGTACTCGCAGCGCGCGTTCTGGGACGTCGACTACGCCGCGAAATACGGCGACGGCACCATCGTCGACGGCCTGACCATCGACATCGCCGACTGGGATACCCCTGGCATCCTGTTCGGCAAAACCGCCAAACACTGCACGCGCGAGGAGATCTACCAGGAGACCTGGGCCCAGCTGACCGCCGCGTTGAACGACGACGGCCGAATCCAGCTGAAGGACGGCATCGTCCGGGACTGGCTGCTCGACCCCGGCATCAGCTGGCAGCACGGCCAGAACCAGAACGATGAGCCATTGCTGGTCAACACCATCGGCTCCTGGGCGGCGCGGCCGACCGCGCACACCGAGATCCCCAATCTGTTCCTCGCCGCCGACTATGTGCGGACCAACTTCGACCTGGCCACCATGGAGGGCGCCAACGAGGCGGGCCGCGCGGCGGTCAACGCGCTGCTGGACGCCGCGGGCTCCCCCGCCGCGCGGGTCCAATTGTTCACCCGCGATTCGATTCCCGCGTTCGAACCGCTGCGGCAGCTGGACGCCGCGCGCTACCGGTCCGGGCAGCCGAATCTCTTCGATCTCGGTTGACCCGTCGATTGCTCGCCGACTGCCCGCCCAGAAAGGGCCGGTCCCCTAGACTTTTGCGGGAGCGACGAGTTCACCGACAGCGACTCGTCCACCATCACCGCCAGTAGGGGGCATGGGTGACGGGAGGTACCGAGATAGTCCGGGTGCACATGACGGGATCCGAGTGGTTCGCGTCCGCGCCGGGTGGGCTCAATCGGTACTTCTCCGAGCTGTTCCACGCCCTTGCCGGGCAGCCGGCGGTCGAGGTATCGGCGGCGGCCTTCGGCGCGGCACCCCCCGCGGCGCCCGGTGCCCAAACCTGGGGCGGGCTGGGCGGATCCACCCTGCGCCGCGCGAGCACGGCGTTCCTCGCTCGCACCGAACTGCACCCCGGCACCGTGCTCGACCGGCACTTCTGCCTGTATGGTCCCGCCGCCATCGATCGGCGTGGCCAGCTGCCGCTGGTCGTCCATTTTCACGGGCCGTGGGCCGCCGAAAGCAGGCTCACCGGGCAGAGCGCGGTCGCGGTGCGTGCCAAGTATGTGCTCGAACGAGTTCGCTACCTCGGCGCGGACCGATTCGTGGTGCTGTCCAACCACTTTCGCGAGGTACTACATACCGACTACCGGGTTCCACTCGACCGGATCGCGGTCATCGCGCCAGGCGTCGACCTGAATCGCTTTCCCGCCGCACCGATTCGACCGCACTCGGAGACGCGGACGGTGCTGTGTGTACGCAGACTCGAACGCCGCATGGGCATCGACACCCTGCTGCGCGCCTGGCCTGGTGTGCTCGCCGAGCATCCCACCGCTCGGCTGGTCATCGTCGGCACCGGCACGGCTGAGGCCGAATTACGCGCCGCCGCAACGTCGCTGGGGGCCTCGGTCGAGTTCGCCGGGCACGTCGATGATCAGCGCCTGACCGAACTCTACGAACAGGCCGAGCTGACTGTTGTGCCGAGCACCGCTCTCGAAGGGTTCGGCCTGATCGCGCTCGAATCGCTGGCGGCAGGCCGCGCACCGATCGTCACCGACTGCGGCGGCCTACCCGATTCGGTACGCGGGCTCGACCCTTCGCTCATCGTGCCCGCCCGCGACGCCGACGCACTCGGCGCGCGCATCGTCACCGCCCTGAATGGCACCGTGCCCACCCCCGAACAATGCCGGGCGCACGCGGAAACATTCTCCTGGGATGTGACAGCGCGGCGACATGTCGCGATGTACCGGGAAATCAGGCCATGAGCAAAGCACTGTTTCTCGCGCACACCGCGGCGCCGTCCGGCGCCGAACTCGCCACGCTCCGGCTCGTCTCGGCCCTGCACGACCAGGGGCTGCTGGATGTCGGCATGGTCTACACCGAAGACGGACCCATGGTCGAACGCATGCGCGCACGCGGGGTCGAAACCCGGGTGCTGCGCGGCCGATTCGACAGCCGGGCGATGACCATCGGCGCCGGACCGCTGCGCCTGGTCGCCGGGTTCCTCGGACTGCTCCGGCTCGGCTGGGCGCTCGGCGCCACCGCCCGGGAACTCGGCGCGAATATCGTGGTGGCGGAAAGTAGCAAGGCACTGGTGATGGGCGCGGTAGCCGCGCGCCGCGCACACGTTCCGCTGGTTTGGCAGGTGCACGATCGGCTCGCCGTCGACTACTTCGGGCGGCTACCCACCCTGGTGCTGCGCTTGCTGGGCCGACTCGTCAGCCGCGGCTACCTGGCGAACAGCCGAACCACCCTGCGCACCTTGCCGGTCGGACGCAGGCCCGCACTGGTGGCCTACCCGGGCGTCGAACTCGGCGCCGACGCGCCGCGTCCCGGCCAGCGCCCGCCCGCCGACACGGTGGTCACCGTGGTCGGCCGGTTGTCACCATGGAAGGGCCAGGACGTGCTGCTGCGCGCGGTCGCCGCGACGAAAGTGCGCCCACGCCAGGTGTTTCTGATCGGCGGCACCTTCTTCGACGAGGAGCCGTACCGGGCCGAACTCGAACGCCTCGCCCGCGACCTGGCGTTGCCGGTGACCTGCACCGGGCATGTCGACGACCCCACCGAATACCTGCGCGACACCGACATCCTGGTACACAGCTCGGTACTCCCCGAACCCTTCGGCCAGGTCGTGGTGGAGGGGATGCACGCGGGCTGCGCCGTCATCGCCGCCGTACCAGGGGGTCCCGCGGAGATCGTCGAGCCGGGCGTAAACGGATTGCTGGTCGACGGTGGAAACCAGGACCAGCTCACCGCCGCGTTAAACACCCTCATCGGCGACCCCGCGCTGCGCACCCGGCTGGCCACGGCGGCTCGCCTGCGGGCCAAGGACTTCGACATCACCGAAACGGCGGGCGCGGTCGCCGCCTTCCTCAACGACATCGCACAACGCAACGGCGCTGCGGGCACACCACATTCACGGGAAAGAGCCCCGCATGGCTGAGCACGCAGCGCCGGACCCCGACCGGCCGCACACCCCCGGCGGAGCGCATCGGCGAAACCCGAAGCGCCGCCACGGATTCCTCGCCGTGATCCGCGATATCGGCTACGTCAGTTTCGGCAAGTACGGGCAGTACGTCGTCACCATCGTGACCGTGCCGCTGATCGCCCGCGTGCTCGGCACGCACGGCCTCGGTCTGCTCGCGATCGGTATGTCGGCGTACTTCATCGGCTCGCTGCTCGTCGATCTCGGCATCACCTCGTATCTGGCCGCGCGGGTGCACGACGCGAAAGCCCCTGAACTCGGCAGTGACCGCTTCCGGCACATCAACCAATTACGCGGCGACTACCTGGTCATCCGCGCGGGCACACTCGGCATACTCGGTGCCGCGCTCGGACTCAGCTACGCGGCCGGTGCGCCGGTGCACCTGGAGATGATCCTCCTCGGGCTGTTCGCGGGCGGGTTCTGGTCGGTATCGGAGGACTGGCTGCTCATCGGGCAGGGCCGGTTCGGCGCCTCGACCGCGTACCAGGCGGTGGGGCGGATCGGTTATCTGGTGTTGCTGGTAGCGGTACTGCCTCGAATGCCCAGTGCACAGGTCGCCGTGTTGTGCCTGCTCGTCTCGTCCATTCCTACCGTCGCGCTCACCTGGTGGGATTCACTGCGTACCTTCGGACCGCCGACCCGGCCGCGCGGCGTGTGGACCATCTTGCGCACCGGCGCACCGGTTTTCACCTCGCGGCTGTTGGTGACGACGTATGGGCAAGGCGCGGCGGCGGTGTACTCGGGTGTGCTGGACGCGGTGTCACTCGGCCTGTATTCCGCCAGTGACCGATTGGTGCGGGCGATCCAATCCACCCTCGACCCCATCGGTTTCGCACTGCTCCCCCGGATGGCGCGCAAGAGCACCGACGACAACTTCTGGCGGCACGCCTTGCAGGCACTGTTCGCCTGCGCCTGCACCGCGACGGTGGCGGCCGCCGCGGTATGGCTCGCGGCGCCCGCGCTGATCCACCTGGTCTTCGGCGAGGACTTCACCGCCGCGATCGCCCTGCTGCGGGTCGAGACCTTCATCTTGCCCGCGACGGCGATCACCTCGTTCGTCACCACGGCCGTGCTACCGGTGCGCCAGGACACCACCGGCGTGCTGATCGGCGCGATCCTCGGCACCTGCGTGGCGGCCACCGCACTCGCCTTCGCGTTCCGCACCCACTCGGTGTGGACGTTGGTCTACGGCACCGTCGTCGTCGAATTCACCGTCGCCGCCTGGTATCTGCTCCGGATCCGCACGCTGATCAACCGGGAGCGGGTAACGCCCGCCAGCGATCCCGCGATTGTGCTGATGCGGGAGGAGGGCGGGAGATGAGGATTCTCTACCTCGGTGACGA
This sequence comes from Nocardia brasiliensis, assembly GCF_042691675.1. GTDB lineage: Bacteria > Actinomycetota > Actinomycetes > Mycobacteriales > Mycobacteriaceae > Nocardia > Nocardia brasiliensis_D. The sequence continues at coordinate 4,127,428 of NZ_CP170507.1, read as the reverse complement.
CTGGGTCGGCAGCAACGCGCACTCGCTCGCCGACGGGTTCCGGCAAGCCGGGCACGACGTGGTCGTCATCGACACCACCCGGGTCACCTTGCCGCCCAGACTTTCCGCACCATGGGCGTACGCCAAAATCGCGCGCCGCCGAGCGCCATGGAATGTCACCGCCCTACACGCCGAGATCGACCGCGCCGCCGCCGAGTTCCGGCCGGATCTACTGTTCGTGTTCAAGGGCGTCCACCTCGATCAGCGCAGGCTGCTCGACATCCCCGCGCGGGTACGGGTGCACTACAGCCCCGACGACGTGCTGAACCCCGCGAATATCAGCGCGGAATACCTTGCGCACGAACCGGAATGGGACCTCGTCGTGACCACCAAGCGCCACAACGTGGCCGAGTTGCGCGACCGGGGCGCCCGTGCGGTCACCTTCGTGCGCAGCGCTTACGACCCGGCCTGGCATCACCCCACCGCGCGGCGCGGTACCCGGCAGTTCCTGGTCGGTTTCATCGGCGTGTGCCGCCCGGACCGGCGGGCCGACCTGGTCGGGCTGGCCCGCCTCCACAGCTCCCGCATGCTGGTGCGCGGTCCTGGTTGGCGGCGAGTACCCGAACTGCGCACCACCGGAGCCGTAGTGGGTGGCGCGGTGTACGGCGAGCGGTATTCGGAGGTGGTCGCGAGCGTCACCGCCAATCTGGTACTGCTCAACTCCGACAACCGCGACACCCACACCTGTCGCACCTTCGAAGTGCCTGCGGCCGGTGGACTTTTCGTCGGCGAACGCACCGACGAGCACGCCGAACTGTTGCAGGACACCAGCGAATGCTTCCTGTTCGCCGGCACCGATGAGCTGTCCGACATTCTGGACCGGTGCGCGGCGCATCCCGACAAGGCGGCCGCCGTGGCCGAGGCCGGGTACCAGCGGATCGCCAACGGCAAGCACCGCTATGTCGACCGGGCGCGGGAGATCATCCATGCGATCACCTGAGCCCGGGTCATGAATCCCACCAACGAGGTGCTGCTCATCGCCCTCGCGCTCGCCACGATCGTGGTCGCGGCCACTACGATCCCCGGCGTCGCGCGGGTGTTCCTGATCGCGCAGGCGGCCTTCTGGTCGCTGTCCTATCTGGCGCGACCGCTGGTCCTGCTCTGGGTGCGACCGGAACCGCGCTACGGCGACAACGTCCCGGACCCGCGGCTGGCCGAGTTCGGCTACGACCGCGGCATCGCGCTGGTGCTCGAGCACGTCGCGTTCGGTCTGTGGGTGTACGCGGGACTCGTTGTCGCCTATGCCCTTTGGGCCAGGCGACGCCCACGCGCCGAACTGCCCGCGCTCAGTGGTGACCCGGATTTCGTGCCGACGCTCGCCGCCATGTACGGGGTGGGCCTGTTCGGCCGTGCCGCGTCGATCGCCACCGGAACCGTCGGCGGCGCGGGCGAGGTCGACAGCGCCAATCCCATCCTGTCCTTCGTCGCCATACTGGCGACCATCTCGGCCCTCGGGTTGATCATTTTCGTCCGGCCCAGCCGTCCCGCGACCACCGGGCTGATCATCGGCGGATTGCTCCTCGGCGAACTGGCCTGGACCGCGGTGGTCGAATCGAAGACACCGATCATCGGCGCTGCGCTCGCCGTCGCGATTCGCTTCGCGATCCTCGGGTGGACCAGGACGAAGGCGGTATCCGTCGCGGCCATCGCGGTGCTCGGCATCGGCGGGTTCGGCTGGCTACAGTCGCTGAAGCAGACCGAGTACGCGAAAGCCGAAGCAGCACTGACCGATTCGAGCTATCCGCCGCTGATCCAACCATTCCTGAGCATCCTGCGCCGGTTCGACCTGCTCGAGGCGGCGACCGACGCCTACTACCACGGGCCCGGCTTCTGGCTGACACCCGCCGAGGCGCTGCGAAACGCCGTGACCAGCCTGGTCCCCAGCCAGTTGCTCGGCACCGCCAAATTCCAGTCCGGCACCGCGTGGGCCCAGGAGGTGCGCGGCGCCTCGGTCGATATGACCAAGGTGTCGGTATCGCTCGCCGAGGGCAACCTCAACGAAGGCTATGTGCTCGGCGGCTATCCGGGGGTGGCCGTCTGCGCCGGGTTCACCTTCCTCCTGCTGCTCGCCTGGGCCAAGGCCCTCTATTCGCGCTACTACCCGGTGGTGGTGCTCGGGCTCGCGATGACCGGCTCCTCCGCGCTGTTCGAACGCGGAATCCTGGGCAGCATGGAGAATCTCGGCAAGTTCCTGCAAGCCGCCGTGCTCGGCTGGCTCATCTCGTTGCTGGTGCGCGAGTACCGGCGGCGCACCAGGCCGGAGCCGCCACCGGTCACCGAACCTGTCCTAGCCGGGGCTACCACCGAAAAGAGAGCGTCCCCATGGGATTGATCGATTACTGGCATATCGCGCGCCGACGCTGGACCATCATCGCCGCGGTGGTGGTGCTGTGCCTGGCCGGATCCTTCGGCTATCTGAGCACCCTCCCGACCACGTACGTCGCCTCCAGCAGCATGTACGTGTCGATGGCGACCGGAACGTCGGTCAACGACTCCTACCAGGGCGGGCTGGCCGCTCAGCAGCGGGTCCGCTCGTACCTCGACCTGGCCACCAGCGCCACCGTCGCCAAGCGCGTGATCGACGAACTCGGGCTGGAGATGTCCGTCGCCGAGGTACAGGGCCGGATCAAGGCGTTCTCGCCCCCCGCGACGACCAACATCATCGTCACTGTCCAGACCTCGACGGCCGAGGGTGCGCGCGATCTCGCCAACGCCGTAGTGGCCCAATTCCGCCGTCTCATCGACGAATTGGAGACCATCCAACGCGATGCCGCACCAGCGGCCCGGGTAACCGTGGTCGACCGCGCCGAAGTGCCCGCCGTACCGAGCGGACCGCAGGGGAAACGCATCCTGGCCCTCGGTCTGCTGGCCGGACTCGCCCTCGGCTGCGCGGCCGCCTTCGTCCGCGACCGCACCGACCGCACGCTGCGCACCTCCACCGACCTGGCGGCCGCGTTGCCGGTGCCGATCCTCGGCATCATCGACGCGGGACGGCCCGGCGCGGCCGACGAGACCCGCAGGCTGCGCACCCGGCTGCTGCGCGACGGCGAGGCCAGAACCGTCCTGTTGACCAGCCTTTCCTCCCGATCGGAGCCGGAAGTCGCGGTGGCACTGGCGAAGTCGTTCGCCGACACCGGCAGCAAGGTGGTCCTCATCGACGCCGATACCTCGGGCAACGGCAGCTCGAGCGCCGCAGCGCCGAACCAGAGTGCCGGTCTCGCCGCGGTGTTGCGCGGCGCCGCGCCGGTACCCGAGGCGCTCACCGCATGGTCGCAGCACGGCATCACGGTCCTGCCCCTGGGCGACGCCGACGACCGGACACCCGATCTGCTCGCCTCGGATCGGTTCGCCACGGTCCTCGCGAAACTGCGCACCGACTACGACCACGTCGTGGTGCAGGCCGCCCCGGTGACGCGGGCCGCCGACGCCATCGCCCTGGCCCCGCTCTGTGCGCAGACCATCGGCGTAGTGCTGCTCGGCAGCACCAGCGCCCCGGAATTGCGCGGTGCGCTGGCCACATTCGGCGACAACAAGTTGACCGGCGCGGTAGCGTACAGCAAGCCGGGCAACCGGCTGCAGCGACTCAGCGGGAGGCTGCGGCTATGAGCGATGATGCGGTCGGCAGGCGAAGCATGCTCGCCGCAGCGCTCGGCGCCGTCGGCGCGGTGCCGGTCCTGGCAGCGTGCGGCTCTGCCGAGAGTCCCGGCATCGAATTCCGTTCCCCGCACGTCAGCGACGCGCCGGCCGCCCGCAATGTCCGTGATTTCGGCGCCGTCGGCGACGGGGTCGCCGACGATACGGCGGCGATCGCGGCGGCGGCTGCCGTCGCGGGCGCTCCGCTGGTGATGTATCTGCCCGCGGGCCACTACCGGGTGACGGCCTGGCCCGAACTCGGCGACTACGCGACCATCCTCGGCGACGGCGCCGACATCAGCGTGGTGAGCTGTGAAGCCGACACCACGCTCGTCACACTGCGCAAGCGCAACCGGGTACGGTTCGCTCGGATCGGCTTCTACCTGGCCGGGCCGAAGTCGACGGCGTTCGTGTTGTCCGAATGCTTCCGCTGCTCGTTCGATTCGGTGGTGATCCGCGGCAACCACCTCAGCGACAACCATCCGCGCTATCTCGAGCAGCGCGGGGTGGTGCTGGAGGGCAATACCGGCGGCACCGCGTTCCTCAACTGCGATATCAACAATTTCGGCTACGGCATCGTCACCTCCTGCATCCAGAACTACGTGACCTCGTCCAAGCTCACCAGCAACTTCATCGGGGTACTCGGCACCGGCAACGACCACAACGCCGGATTAGCGCTCACCAACGTCGAATTCGTGTCCGACGCCGACCCGCGCACCACCGACAAACACATCGTCATCGATGGTGCGGCGAACGATTGGTGGCTCACCAACATCTGGTTCGAGGGCGCCGACGTCGCACTGTCCGTCGGGCGGGCCGAGCGCGGCGGGCCCGCGCAATTCGGCATGATCAACTGCAAGGTCGCGGCGCGCTCTGTCGGCATCGACCTGATCTATTGCCGCCAGCCGTATCTCGCCAACGTGCAGTTCGACAAGGATCTGGACCGGCCGCCCATCGAGCTGCGGATCGATCCGATCGGTTGTCCCGAGGGTACGGCGGTGAACCTGATCTCCACGGCCGCAGACGATCTCAATGCCGCGGTATTTCCGGAACGATGGCACGTGCTCGGTCGCACCAGCATGCACGCGCCCTCGTTCACCGGAACCATCGTGGCCAAAGCGGGACGCGGCGATGCCGATGTCTTCCAGGCGCAGGCACCCGACGGCGCGCTGCGCTCCGCCGTGCTGGCCAGCGGCACCTGGCTGTCCGAGCATACCGAGGGGGGAATCGTGCTCAAGGACTCGTCGGGCACGTATTGGCGGCTGTCCGTCTCCACCGAGGGCGTGCTCAAGACCATGTCTCTCGGCAAACAACGACCGCGCGAGTAGACACCATGTCGACTCGGCCGAAATCGTTGGCGCACATCAGTCTCGGGCCCGTGTCCCTGCACGGCCGGACCGTCGTGCTGCGGCCGGCCAGGATCGCGGATTACCCGTACTGGCGATACCTCCGGCTGCGCGATCGGCGCTATATCGAACCGTTCTGGTACAGCTCGCCACTGGGTTGGGAGGAGCGGCACTCCGGAACCCTTTGGGTGCGTGAGTGTTTGATGGCCCGCGCCGAGGCGCGGGCCGGGCGGCGGCTGACGACGGCGATCGAGGTGGACGGGCGCTTCGCCGGCCAGGTGGAACTCGGCTCGATCGATACCGCCACCGGTGCCGCGGAATTGGGCATCTGGGTGGACGCCGAGGTCGCCCGCCACGGGCTCGGCGGCCTGGCGTCGGCGATGCTGCTGGAGTACGGATTCGGTCAGCTCGGCCTCGAGCGGATCACCGCGCCGATCTCCCCGGCGAATGTCGCCGCCGCGCGCGGTGCCGCCGGGATCGGGTTCCAGCGGGAAGCCTTGATGGGCCGCTACTTCGATGCGGGCGGCGCCCGGCGCGATCACGAACTGTGGGCGGTCATCAAGGCGGATACCCCACCGAACGGATTCGTCCGCCGTTGGCTCGACCACTGCGACGCACAGCATCGCACGCCGCCCCCCGCGGTGCGCGACGACGCGATCGACGCTACGTTGCCCAAGACCGCCGTGCTGGTCGCTACCACCCGCTACTACGCGGGCCGGGCGCGACATCTGCTCGATCCGCTGCGCACCCCGCGACCGGTCCGGCTCTCCGATCCCGACCGCCGCGAGATAGTCCTGCGAAACCGGAGACTGTCCGACTGGAGCCGGTGGCGCGCCGCCCGATTGCGCAGCCGCGCCCTACTGGACCCGGATGCGGCGGCCACCGAAGCCACCTGGGCACGACAGCACACCTGGTTTCGCTGGTTGCGCCAATTCCATTGCGCCCGACCGGGTTTACGTTCGGCGAGCGGGCTCGTGCTGGCGATCGAGGTCGACGGGAAGTACGTCGGGGAGGCTCGGCTGTTCGACCTCGACATGTTCGACCGCAATGCCCGCATGTTCGTCTGGACCGATCCCGCCCACGGCGATGACATCCGCACCGTGGCGACCCGGCTGCTGCTCGCCCACGCCTTCGGCACCCTCGGCCTGTGCCGTGTCGCGACGGCCATCGAGCCGGCCGACCACCGCTCGGCCGATATCGCCGCGCGCGTCGGCATGCTGCGCGAGGGCCGGATGCGCGGCTACGTGGGCGCAACGGGGCGCCGCGCCGATCACGACCTGTGGGCTGTCACCCTCTGCGTGGCCGCGGCATCGGATTCGGGTTCGGCAGCCCGGTCCACCAGACGGACGCTGGGGCCGTCCGACCAGCACTGACCGTTATCCGATCCGCCAGGAGCGCACTGTGGAGCCACTTCGTGATGAGCCGACGGCACCCCGCCGGTTCACCCGCAGCAATGAACTACAGGCCCGGCTGCACGACCTGGTGCCGGGCGGCGCGCACACCTACGCCAGGGGCCCGGACCAGTATCCGGAGTTCATGGCGCCGATCCTGGTGCGCGGCAGCGGCTGCCGGGTCTGGGACGCGGACGGCAACTGCTACATCGAATACGGCATGGGCCTGCGTTCGGTCACTCTGGGCCACGCCTGCGGGCCGGTGCTGGACGCCGTGCACCGGGCGATCGCCGACGGCATCAGCTTCAGCCGACCCACCGAACTCGAACTGCTTGCGGCACAGGACTTCCTGACACTCGTGCCCGGCGCCGACATGGTGAAGTTCGCCAAGAACGGCTCCGACGCCACCACCGCCGCGGTCCGGCTGGCCCGGGCGGCCACCGGCCGGACCGCGATCGCTGTTTGCGATCAACCGTTCTTCTCGGTCGATGACTGGTTCATCGGGACCACCGCGATGGACAGCGGCATCCCCACCGAAACCGCCGCGGGCACCGTGCGTTTCCGCTACAACGATCTCCCGTCGCTGGCGGCCGTGCTGGATTCGGGGGTGGTCGCCGCGGTCGTGATGGAAGCCGCCACCGCGCTCGCCGAACCGGAACCCGGCTTCTTGGCGGGCGTTCGCGCCCTGTGCGACCGCTACGGCACGCTGCTCATTTTCGACGAGATGATCACCGGCTTCCGCTGGTCGGCCGGCGGCGCGCAGGCGGTGTACGGCGTCCGGCCCGACCTGTCCTGCTGGGGCAAGGCGATGGGCAACGGCTTTCCGCTCTCCGCGCTGGCGGGCAAACGCGAATTCATGGAGCTCGGCGGCCTGCGCACGGATCGCGACCGGGTCTTCCTACTGTCCACCACGCACGGCCCGGAGTCGGCTTCGCTCGCCGCGTTCCGCGCGGTGGTGCACGAGTATCGAACCAGCGATCCCATCGCCAGGATGGAGCACGCGGGTCGTCGCCTCGCCGCGGGCGTCAACGCCGTCGCCGCCGACCTCGGCATCGCCGACCACCTCCAGGTCCTCGGCCGCCCATCCTGCCTCATCTTCGTCACCCGCGACGCCAATTTCCGTCCCTCGCAGGAGTTCCGCACGCTGTTCTTGCAGGAACTGCTCTATCGCGGTGTCCTCGGTCAATCCTTCGTCACCTCGGCCGCGCACACCGACGCCGATATCGATGAGACGATCGCGGCCTGCCATGCAGCGGCCGCCGTGTACCGCAAGGCGATCGAACAGGGCAGCGTCGATGGTCTGCTCGAAGGCCGCCCCGTCGCACCGGCCATTCGCCGCCGCGCGTCCCCGCGCCGAATCTTCCCGGAGCACCAATGATGCGGTCAGCCAGTGGGATTCACCCGGGCGGGAGGGTGCCGGAACGGCACAGCGTGCACAAAGGCACGCTCGGCAAGCATGCAACGGCCGCCGAATGCAGCGGCTCGCGCGCCCGCGTGACCGTTCTCGCGCCCGAGCAGCCGTCGGTCGCATGAGCACACCGCGCATCGCGATCGTGCACGAGCGGTTCACCGAATTCGGCGGTTCCGAGGCGGTGGTCGGCGAGCTGGCTGGAACCTGGCCGGGTGCGCAAGTTTTCGCGCCCATTGTCGACCCCGACGGAATCCGCCCGCCGCTCACCACGGTGCACGACACCTGGCTGAGCCGCGCCTACCTCGGCACCGGCCGTCGTTCCCATGCTCCGCTGCTCCCCTTCGTCCCCCGCACTCTGCGCCGGCTCCCGCTCGCGAACCGCTTCGACGCCGTTGTCGTCAGCCACCATGCCTTCGCCACCCAGGCCGTCTTCGCCACCGACGCACCCGTCATCGCCTACGTACACAGCCCGGCAAGATGGGCTTGGGACAAGGACTTCCGCGCCAAGGAGGCGGGCGGCCGGGCGGGTCAACTCGCCCTCACCGCACTGGGTCGCCTCGCACGCCGCGCCGAATTGCGCGCCGCCCCACGGCTTTCCCATGTCGTAGCCAACTCGCGCGCCGTCGCCGACCGCATCAGCGACTGGTGGGGGCTGCCCTCGACGGTCACCTATCCACCGGTCCAGATCGACCGATTCACCCCCGACCCGATGATCGGTCGCGACGACTTCTTCCTCTTCGCGGGCCGACTCGTCCCGTACAAACGCCCGGACCTGGCCGTCCGCGCCGCCCAGCGAGCGGGCTGCCGTCTCGTCGTTCTCGGCGACGGCCGTTTCCGCGCGCAGCTCGAAACCCTCGCGGGCCCGGAAACCACCTTCCTCGGCGCCACCTCGCATGAGGTCCTGCTCGACACCTACCGTCGCTGCCGCGCGCTGCTCATGCCCGGCGTCGAGGACTTCGGCATCGTCCCGGTCGAAGCAATGGCGTGCGGCACACCGGTTCTCGCCGTGGATCGCGGCGGTGCCCTCGACACCGTAGCCCCGGGCACCACCGGCGAACACATTCCGTACGGACCCGACGAAACGGTCGTCGACCAACTCGCCGACGTCATGCGCGACTTCGACCCCGCTGATTACGCCCCCGAGGCCATCCGCGCCCACGCCCAGACATTCTCCCCCGCCGCCTTCCGCTCCCAGATGGCCGCCGTCGTCGCCCAGTCCCTCGCCTGACCTCGGACGCACGCGGTGCGACGGTCACCAGCCGGATGCTGCGCGGCCGCCCGGCACCGGTCGTGCGGGAATAGGGTGCGTCGCCCAACGGTTGCGGGCAGTGGCCGGATAAGGATTTGTGCGAGGGAGGCAGCAGTATGTCGCTGAACGGTGCCGGAGATCTTCGAGGGCGTACGGTCGTGCTGATCGGTGGTGGGTCCGGCATCGGGTTGCGCGTCGCCCATGGCGTCGTGGCGGCAGGCGGTCGAGTGGTGTTGGGCGGCCGTACCGCATCGCGATTGGCGGCCGCGGCACGGGAGCTGGGCGACGCGGCCACCTGGCAGACCGTGGATACCGGCGACACCGTCGCACTGGCTGCCTTCTTCGACGGTATCGAGCGCGTCGATCACTTGTTCACGACTGCCGCCTCCTATGAAGTCGGGCCGATGCGCGAACTCAGCGCGGCGGCCGCCGCGTCACCCTTCGACTCCAAGTTCTGGGGCCAGTACCACGCGGTCCGCTTGGCCGCGCCCAAGCTCGCCGACGACGGCTCGGTGGTCTTGATGGCGGGCGCGGCATCGGCGCGTCCCGCCGGCGTGGCCCCCGCCTACGTCGCCTGCAACGCCGCCATCGAGGGCCTCGGCCGCGGCCTCGCGGTCGAACTCGCCCCGGTCCGGGTGAACGTGGTTTCGCCGGGCACGGTCGACGGCCATCTGTGGGCGAACCGGCCGGACACGGTCCGCACAGCCGCATTCGATCAATACCGCCGCGAATCCGTCCTCGCCCGCCCCGCCGCCGAAGACGAAATCGCCCACGCCGTCCTCTACCTCTTCACCAACACCTTCACCACCGGCTCGACCCTCTATCCCGACGGCGGCTACACCCTCCGCTGACGAGCACCGAGCGGGACACGGTGCGCGGAACGGTGCGAGCGCATCCGTGTTCCGCTCGATGGGCGCGGTCAGTCGAGTCGATAAGTCGCGAGAACCGCTTTGTGGTCGGTCACCCATTTCGCCGGCGAAGCGATGAAATTGTCCTGGGTGTTCTCGTCCTGGCGGGCATTGCGCACAATCGAGCCGCGCGGACCGACGATTCCGGCGCCGGTCAGGTTCAGTGCGGAGCCGGGGCCCGCGAAAATGTAGTCGATGCGGTCGCGCTCGTCGGCCTCTGGCGCCCAGGTGAGTTGGGAAACCGGTGCGTCGGGGTTGCTGGCAGGCCAGGTGAATCCGGGATGGGTGACCGGGTTCGGATAGGTCGAGCGGTAGGCGTCGACAAAACCGGCCTGTTGCAGTCGGCGCGTGCTCTCCCATGGCAGCACGACGCCGTGGTGGTCGAACAGGTTCGCCGTCGCGGGCGTCCAGTCGAACACCGAGGGCTCGTTGAAGTCGCCGCCCATGATCACCGAATTGCCGGCCGCCGCTTCCGCTTTCGCGTCGGCGAGGAATGTGCCGATCACGTCGGGGCGGCCGGACGCGATGTTGACCCGCTGGACCGCGGCCGGGTCGGTCACCGGACCGCCGGGCATCTTGTTCCAGCCGTGCTCGGAGTACTCGCCGGGCGCGGGCACGCCCGCACCGTAGCCACGCGGCAGATAGGTCGCGTACCAACGATATTCGAGATGTGCGGCGTAGGCGGTCAGCCGTTTGCCACCGACATTCAGCCGCGCCTTGACCATCCACTTCAGATCGGCGCTGTCCTCGACCGGATATGCTGAGAGCAGACCCGTGTCCCCGGAGGACACCGCGTTGAACTTGTGCCCCTTCTTCTCCAGCGCCGCCGCGATCGCGTTCGTGGCCCGATTCGCCTCCGACAGCAGCACAACCGATGCCTGCGTGGCGATGATGAGATCGGTGACCAGACCGATGCCGAACTCGTCATGGTGACCATCACTCCGATCGTCTGCACAGCGGGACCTGGTTGTGCCTTCAATGGCTAGCCAGCCGATCGGAATGCGCGGTGAACTGCGTGAGAGCACCGCGCGAACACCGCCCCCGCCGGGCGCGTGCGGTGGCAGCGCCGGGCCGCGCGTGGGACAGTCTGAGCATGAACGCGCGCCGTCGCATCGCCATGGTTGTTGCCGGGGTCATGAGCATCGCACTGGTCGCGGGCTGCGGCACTGCCGACGACAAGGGCAGTGGGCCGACGTCGACCGCGCCGAGCACTGTCCCGCTGATCTCGACCAACGATCTGCCCGCGGCCCAGCCCGACGAGGTACATCTGTTCGGGCTCAACGACCTCCACGGCAATTTGCAGCCGCCGGTCGGCTCGACCGGGAAGATCGCCGGGTACGACGCGGGCGGCGCCGCGTACCTGGCGACGCATCTGGCGCGACTGAAGGCGGCCTACCCGGCGAGCGCGGTGGTCGCGGCGGGCGACGATATCGGGGCGAGCCCACTGGTCTCCAGCCTCTTCCGGGACGAGCCGACCATCACGTTCATGAACAACATCGGGATGGCCGCCTCGTCGGTCGGCAATCACGAATTCGACCGCGGTGTCCTCGAATTGGCGCGACTGCAGCAGGGCGGTTGTGCGCTGGACGGGTGTTCGCCGGGCGAACCGTTCACCGGAGCCAAGTTTCCGTACCTGGCCGCGAATGTCACCGACGCCGAGGGCAAGCTGCCACCCGCACTGAAACCGTGGACCATGCTGGAGGTCGGCGGGCACAAGATCGGTGTCGTCGGCACGGTAACCCCCGACACCGTGAATCTCGTGTTCCCCGAGGGCATTCGGGGCTACCAATTCGGCGACGAGGTCGCGGCGATCAATCGGTACGTGCCGGAGCTGAAGGCGGCGGGTGCCGAGACCGTCGTGGCGCTGATGCACAACGGCGGTAGTCAGCACGCCGGCAAAGACGCCCCGGTCGACTACAACGGGTGCGCCGACATCGGTCCGAACGTCGCCGGGTTCGCCAAAGGCGTCGACCCGGCGGTGAAGGCGCTGTTCAACGCGCACAGCCACCAGTCCTATGTGTGCACGATCGACGGCAAGGTGGTCACCCAAGCCGCTTCCTTCGGCCGGCTGATCACCGATCTGACACTGCGATTCACGCCCGGCGGCGTCCAGGCGTCGGCGGTCAACCGCGTGGTGACCCGGGACGTGCCGCCCGACGCGGCCACCACCGCGCTGGTCGACTTCTACGCCGAGCAGGCCCGCCCGCGCGCGGCCAGGGTGGTCGGCGCGGCCGCCACTACGCTGCCCCGGGATCCGGACTCGTCGGGCACCTCGCCGCTGGGCAATGTCATCGCCGATTCGATGCTGTCGGCCACCGCCGGCCCGGCTGCCGCGGTGGCCGCCTTCATGAACCCGGGCGGCGTCCGCGCCGACCTGAAGGCCGGGCCGGTCACCTACGGCGACATTTTCACAGTGCAGCCCTTCGGCAATCAGGTCGTCACCCTCACCCTCACCGGCCAGCAGGTGCTGCGCCTGCTCGAACAGCAGTGGAGCAATACCAGCAAGCCCGCCGTCCTGTCCCCCGCCGGGATCACCTACGCCTATTCCGACTCGGCTGCCAAGGGCGCCAAGGTGATTGCCGACAGCGTCCGGATCGCGGGTCAGCCGCTCAACCCGGCGGCCGCCTACCGCATCACCACCAACAGCTTCCTCGCCGCCGGTGGCGACGGCTTCACGGTCTTCACCGAGGGCACCGACAATGTCCCCGGCCCCACCGATCTCGACGCTTTCGAAGCCTACTTCCGCGACAAGCCACCCATCCAGGTACCGCCCGCCCCGGTCGAGAAGCGATAGCCATTCGATAGCTCCAACCTACTGGACATGTGACCAGTACGCTGATACCTGGAAATTGTTGTAACACTTACCCTTTGACCTGCACCGACGCGTGATCAGTCCCACATCGCGATCCGGTCCGGAACGCTTGCCGGGGTTGATCAGGATCAATTACTGTTTCCTATAAGTCAGGACGAAGGGGTTCCTACTTTCGGCCCGACCGCTGTTACCGCGTCAGGTTGTGCGTGTCGCGGCCGAACCGATATCTCCGCATTCACCGTTGCATGCCGGATGACTTGTGCGACAACACGGTTCGAATGAACAGCAGGAGAGGGCGATGGCTACCTACATCGTGACGGGCGGTACCGGGTTCTTGGGGCGTCGGGTCGTTCAGGAGCTCCTGGACAATGACCCGGACGCGGTCATTCATGTGCTGGTGCGCGAGGAGTCGTTGCAGAAGTTCGCCGACCTCGCCACCAAATGGAACGGCGGCGAGCGCGTGTTCTCGCTGGTCGGCGATCTCACCGCGGACGGACTCGGCCTCACCCGCGAGGCGCCGAAGGCCGACCACGTGATCCACTTGGGCGCCGTCTACGACATGACCGCCGACGAGGACACCGCGCACGCGGCCAATGTCGCGGGCACCCGGTCGGTGCTCGCCCTGGCTCGCTCGCTCGGCGCTGTGCTGCACCATGTTTCATCGGTCGCGGTGGCGGGCGACCACAAGGGCAAGTTCTTCGAGGAGGACTTCGACCTCGGACAGCGGCTGACCTCGCCGTACCACCGGACCAAGTTCGCGGCGGAAAAGCTGGTCCGCGAATCGACCGGGGTGCGCTGGCGGGTGTACCGGCCCGCGATCATCGTCGGCGACTCCCGCACCGGCGAGATGGACAAGATCGACGGTCCCTACTACTTCTTCCCGGCCATCGCCAAGCTCGCCGCCCTGCCGTCGGAACTGCCGATGCCGCTGCCCGATCTCGGCGCGACCAACATCGTGCCGGTCGACTACGTCGCCGCGGCCATGGCCGCACTGGTGCGGCGTCCGGGCCTGGACGGACGCACCTTCCACCTGGTCAACCCCGAACCGCAGCCGTTCAGCGAGGTGTACGGCGCGCTCGCGGCTGCCGCGGGGGCGCCCACCGGAGTCGGCGTCGTGCCGGGTAGCGCGTTCGCGCTGAACGGGCTGTCCCAACTGCCGGGCGTTCCCGCGGTGCGCGATTTCCTGTTGGAACAGTTGGGCATTCCCCCGGCCGTCGCGCCGCACACGTCCTTCTCGGCGGAGTTCATCTCCGACTCGACTCGGGCGCAGTTGCGCGGCACCGGACTGTCCGTGCCGTCCTTCGACAGCTACGCCGAACGGCTCTGGCAGTACTGGCGGGAAAACCTCGACCCGCACCGCGACCGCCCCGACATTTCGCGCGAACCGCTCAACGGCCGCATCGTGCTCATCACGGGCGCGTCGTCGGGCATCGGCCTCGCCACCGCGCACGCGGTCGCCCGGCGCGGCGCCACCGTCCTGATGGTGGCCCGCGGCAAGGACGACCTGGCTGACGCGGCGGATTCGGTGCGTGCGGAAGGCGGTGTGGCGTACGACTATCCGTGCGACATCACCGACGCGGACGCGGTCGCGACGCTGGTGCAAACCGTCCTCACCGAGCACGGCCACGTCGACTATCTGGTGAACAACGCGGGCCGGTCGATTCGCCGGTCGGTGGTGAACTCCACCAACCGGATGCACGATTTCGAGCGGACGATGGCGGTCAACTACTTCGGCGCGGTCCGGCTCATCCTGGCGCTGCTGCCCTCGATGCGGGCCCGGCGCTTCGGCCACATCGTCAATATCTCCTCGATCGCCGTGCAGACCAAGGTGCCCCGGTTCGCCGCCTATGTCGCGAGCAAGTCGGCGCTGGACAACTTCAGCGAGATCGCCGCCGTCGAAAACCAAGACGCGGGAATCACTTTCACCTCGGTACGGATGCCGCTGGTGCGCACCCCGATGATCGCGCCGACCGACCTCTACCGTTCGCTGCCCGTGCCCGACCCGGATCAGGCCGCCGCCATCGTGGTCCGCGCGCTCGAGGATCGCCCGCACCGCATCGACACCCCGGTCGGCACCTTCGCCCAGGCCGTCGATCTGCTCATGCCGTCGGTGAAGCGGACGATCCTGCATCAGGGCTTCCGGCTCTTCGGGGAATCCTCTGCGGCACAGGGCAAGAAGAAGAACGCGACGTCGAAGGAGTCCGGCGGCGACGCGGGACGCAGCCCGCTGACGGTGCTCGGACCCGTGCTCATGCCGTTCATGGCGCTGCCGGGTCCCGCCGCGCGGGTGGCCCGGGTAGTGCCGGGTCTGCAGTGGTAGTCACGAAAGTATGACTCTTCGCCACCGATTTCCCGCAGTATTTCGCAAATTATGAGCGATCGGGCGTCGAATCACTCAGATTCGCGCCCGGCGCGGTGGCGCGATATCGGGATAGCGGTAGTGGATTCGCGCGATGCAGTGACGCACCGTGTGCAGCTCGGCGTGTAGTTCGCGCAGCCGCTGCGTTTGGAATGTCCTTTCGGCGGTATTGATGGCGCGCGCGAGTGTGCGAGCGTGTGCGGCGAGCAAGTCCAGAAAGACCCTGGCTTGTGCGATGTCGGGATCATCGGACATTTGCTGTTCCTATCACGCCCGGTCGAGCCGCACCCGCTCGATCTCCGCGCGTTCCACGGGATTTCGCCGCAGCGTTTCCGAATCGAAAAGGACCACGGGCGTTTCAGAGAATTTGCTGCGCACAGCGAACAATTCGCCGCCGGCGGCGCAGACCGCAGGCGGCGAACCGGCAACGGCGGGGGCCGACTTCGCGTCGACCCCCGTCGCGGATTCCCCGGTTGGGGCTTCAGACCCGCGCTGCGGCGAACTCGGCGGCAGGCCACATGGCCCAGCCATAGTTGCCGTGCTGGCCGAAATCGATACCGGCACCGCAGACCGGATCACCGCCGGTGCAGTAGTTCGCGGTGCGCCACGCGTAGTGACCTGGCACATTCCAGCCGATCAGCCGGACCGGATCGCCGAACAGCAGCACCGCCGCCACCTTCGATTCGAGTTCGAACGGCAGGACGTGCATGCCGCCGAGCGCCGTGACAATGCCGGTGCCGAGCACACCGTGCGTGACGATCGCACCCTGCGAGTAGCCGACCAGGATGAATCGCTGGTCCGGGCACATCGAGGCCTGCCACATCACGTGCGCGGTCATGTCCTGGGTACCGCGGCTGATCGATGTCGGATCGAGCAGATCCGCAGGATAATTGACGCGATAGGCGCTGGAGCTCACCGGAAGCACTTGCCGCAGCGTGTCATACAGTGGGTCGCCGACCACCGAACCCAGATGTCCTGGTTCATTGGTGCCTCGTGCGACCACCACCTCGACCGCCGTGCAAGGCGACGCCCATGCACTCGATCCTGTCGTCGTTCCGAATCCCGCGACGAGCAGTAGCACAATGAATGCCTGCACCACCCGCCACTTTTCGAAATGAATTACCTTCCGGTTTGCCATCGTGATCACCCGCTCACGCCGTTGTGAGAAGCCGAGTGACACTTGTCAGCGACAAATGCCACTCGGCTATATCTGCGAAGGTAAGAACGCCGGAGGCGACCGTCAAGCAACTGGACCCGAACGATGCGTACTCAGCGCCGAATCGTGTCCTGGCGCCCCTTTTCTAGGGAACGAGAACCGCTGCGCCGGTGAAACGTCCGTGCGCGAGGTCGGCGAGGGCCTGATTTGCCGCCCCCAAGGGGTACCCATGGGTGGTCACTTCTATGCGATGTTCGCCTGCGAGCGTGAGAAATTCGCGGGCGTCCGCACGGGTGTTGGCGGTGACCGAGCGAATTTCCCGCTCCTGGAACAGCTGCCGCTGATAATTCAGCGCCGGTATGTCGCTGAGGTGGATACCCGCGATCGCGAGGACGCCGCCGCGATCGAGCGCCTCGAGGGCAGGCGGCACCAAACTACCGACCGGCGCGAACAGGATCGCCGAATCCAGTTGCACCGGAGGCGGATCCGCGGCGCCCTGGGCCGAGGCGGCGCCCAGTTCCCGAGCCAGGTCTCGCGCCGCCGGGTCGCGGGTCATCACGTGCACCTCGGCGCCGCGGGCCAAGGCCACCTGCGCGGCGATATGCGCACTGCCGCCGAAGCCGTAGATACCGAGGCGACCACCCGGCGGTAGGTCGGCGCGTTGCAACGCCCGGTAGCCGATGATGCCCGCGCACAGCAGCGGGGCCGTTTCGTCGTCGGCGTAGCCTTCCGGCAGCCGAAGCGCGTAAGCGGCTGGCACAGTGGCGAATTCGGCGTACCCGCCGTCGGCGTCCCAACCGGTGTAAATCGAACGGGGACAGAGGTTCTCGGCACCGCGCAGGCAGAACTTGCAGGCGCCACAGGTGTGCCGCAACCAGGCGATGCCGACGCGGTCGCCGATCGCGAAGGTCTCCACGATCCGGGAGTCCTCCCCTGTCGCGCCGACCCCCGGGCCGACCGCCACGACCTCACCGACGACCTCGTGCCCCGGCACCACACCGACGCGATGCACCGGCAGGTCCCCCTCCGCCACATGCAGGTCGGTCCGGCACACTCCGCACGCGAGCACACGCACGAGTAATTCGTCGGCCGCGGGTTCCGGCACCGGCTCGTGCACTCGATCCAACGGCGCCGCATCGATCGGGCCCGGGCGTCGCACGCGCCAGCCGGTCATCGATGCCGCCCGAGCAACCTCATTCATACCGATCTCCCCTTGTCGTCAGGATGCGCGGTCGTTTCGAGCTGCGTTCGACCCTACCTGCCCGGTTTCGCCACGTCACAGCTCCGCATCTGATACGTTTATGTATTGAATACATTTCTGTATCCATTGACCGGGGCTACCGGTCCCGTCCGAGGAGGTGCCCGATGGCGTCGTCCAGCGAAGCGGGAACCTCGGCGACCCGGGTCACCCGCCGCCGCGCCGAAACCCGGGAGCGCCTGCTCACCGCCGCCTACGAGGCGTTCTCCGAGGAAGGGTTCGGCCGGGCCACGGTAGAGCGGGTCTGCGAGCGGGCCGGTTTCACCCGCGGCGCCTTCTACTCCAATTTCGGCTCGCTCGACGAACTGTTCCTGGCGATGTGGGAGCAGCGGTCGGCTGCCATGCTCGCCGAAGTCCAGCGCATCCTCGACGAGATCCCGGTCGGCGGCACCGACGACGTGCGCGCCGCCGTCGAACGGCTGGAGCGCGCGGTCCCGGTCGACGAGGGCTGGTATCGGATCACCGCGGAATTCACCACGCACGCCCTGCGCAATCCGGAGTTGAGACGGGTGATGGCGGCACGTGAAGAGGCGATTGTCGCCGCACTGATGCCGACCGTTGTCGCGGGCTTGGCCCGGATCGGCCGCACCGTGCCCGATCCCGAGGCACTCGGCCAGGCACTCGTCGCGGTGCACGACGGCACCAGCGTGCAGGTGCTGATGGAACCGCGCAGCCGCATCGTGCGCCGCAGGCGCACCGAACTCTTCTGCCACGTCGTGCTGGCCTACAGCACCGAAACCGAAGGATGAATATGTCCAACAGCAGTCCCGAATTCGCGCAAGAGGCAGACGTGATCGTCGTCGGCGCCGGACTGGCCGGATTGGTCGCGACCCACGAACTGGTCAAGGCGGGCCGCCAGGTGCACGTGCTGGACCAGGAGAATCGCAACAACCTCGGCGGGCAAGCGTTCTGGTCGCTCGGCGGGCTGTTCCTCGTCGACACCCCCGAGCAGCGGCGCCTCGGCATCAAGGACTCCTACGAACTCGCGCTGCAGGATTGGCTCGGCTCAGCCGGTTTCGACCGGGACGACGAGGATCTGTGGGCGCGCCAGTGGGCGCGGGCGTACGTGCGGTTCGCGGCGACCGAGAAGCGCGACTATCTGCACGAGCTCGGACTGCGGGTGACACCGCTGGTCGGCTGGGCCGAGCGGGGCGGGGGTTTCGCCGACGGGCACGGGAATTCGGTGCCGCGCTTCCATCTCACCTGGGGCACCGGGCCCGAGGTGGTGCGGGTGTTCGCCGAGCCGGTACTGGCGGGCGAGCGACGCGGGTTGGTCGGCTTCAGCTTCCGGCACCGGGTCGACGAGCTGATCGTCGAGGACGGTGCCGTCGTCGGTGTGCGCGGTAGCGTCCTGGAAGAGAGCGACCTCGCGCGCGGACAGGCTTCCTCACGAAACATTTTGGGCGAGTTCGAGTTCCGGGCGAAGGCGGTGATCGTCACGTCCGGCGGCATCGGGCACAACCACGAGATGATCCGCCGCAACTGGCCGACCGCACGGCTCGGCAAGTGCCCGGAGACGATGATTTCCGGCGTGCCCGCGCATGTGGACGGGCGGATGCTCGGCATCACCGAATCCGCCGGCGGCGCCATCGTCAACCGGGACCGCATGTGGCACTACACCGAGGGCATCAACAACTGGGATCCGATCTGGCCCGACCACGCCATCCGGATCATTCCCGGTCCCTCGTCGCTGTGGTTCGACGCGAACGGAAAACGGTTGCCCGCACCGTGTTTCCCCGGCTTCGACACCAACGCCACCATGAAGGAGATCCTGGCCACCGGCTACGACTACTCCTGGTTCGTCCTCACCCAGTCGATCATCGAGAAGGAGTTCGCGCTATCGGGTTCGGAGCAGAACCCCGACATCACCGGCAAGGACCTCAAACTCACCATGAAGAGCCGGGTCGCCAAGGGCGCACCGGGTCCGGTGGAGGCGTTCAAACAGCACGGCGTCGACTTCGTGGTCGCGGACAATCTGCGCGATCTGGTCGCCGGAATGAACAAGATCGCGCGCGGTCCGCAGCTGGACTACGACGCGCTGGAACGTCAAATCATGGCCAGGGACCGGGAAATAACGAACAAGTACTTCAAGGACAGCCAGCTGATGGCGATCACCAACGCGCGCCACTACCTCGGCGACAAGTTGGGCCGGGTGGCCAAGCCGCATCGCATCCTCGACCCGGCGGCCGGTCCGCTGATCGCGGTCCGGCTGAACATCCTCACCCGAAAGACGCTGGGCGGCTTGCAAACCAACCTCGACTCACAGGTGATGCGCCAAGACGGCACCGAGTTCCCCGGCCTCTACGCCGCGGGCGAGGTGGCCGGGTTCGGTGGCGGCGGTGTGCACGGTTACAACGCGCTGGAGGGCACCTTCCTGGGCGGATGCATCTTCTCCGGGCGCGCCGCGGGCCGGGCGCTGGCCGCGAAACTCGGTCAGGGCTGACAGCCTGCCGAGGACAAGCTCGACGGTGGTTGCGAGCGCGGTGCGGCCGCGAGGGTGGTGGGCGAGGTTATCGGCGGTTGCGTGGTCGCTGGGGCGGCGATCGGTGGCGACCCGGTGTAGAGCCGGGCACCGGTCGGCCGTTCACCCGATTCCAGAGTGATGCCGAAGATCTCGGCCTCATTGCCGTGCACGTCGGTGACCCGCGCGGTGAACGGGCCTTCCCCGGCGCCGGAGATGGACCAGTAATTGTCCATGCCGCGGGTGAGGTACTGCCACGGACCACCGGCATCCGAGCGGATGGCGACTTCCCGCAGCGGATTACCGGCACCGCTGAACAGGATCGCGAGCCAGGCGGTGGTGGAGTCCGGTTTCACCTCGTAGAACAGTTCCGGCGGTGGCTCGGGGTTGCGGACCACGCTGTAGTGGATTTTCGCCACTCCGTCGGACAGATCGGCGATCTGCGTGAAGGCGGCGGTGCTCAGATCCAGTTGTCCCGGAGCGCATCCCGGGCAACGGTCGACGACGAGCGCACGCACCTCCCCGCGCGGCCCTCGGATGTCGAGGTACGCCCCGCACGGTTCGGCCCTGCCGTACTCCGGCGTCGACATCCCCACATAGAAGCCGTCCATCGGCAGCTCGGAGTAGGAGCACGCGACCCCCTCGCTGAAGGAATAGAAGCGCGCCTCGCCCGAGACGACGGGTTGCGGTTGCGGCGCGGGCGTCGTGGTCGGCTCAATACTGCTGGCGGCCAACGGTGTTCGCGATGCCTCGGACTGAACCATCGCGTCCGTCGGTACACAACGCAGCGGCTCCGGCCGGGTCAGCCAGACGGCCGCACCCGCGATGGCCACCAAGCCGATCGCGGACCAGAGCCACCCCGAACGGAAGTGTCGTTGGTTGATCGGTATCCGGTGCATCGCTCCCCGACTTACGGCTCACCTGCCCACGACTACGCCTCGCTTGCGCTCGGCTCCGTCGTGCGCAGGGGCGCGCTGCAACATGGTTCGCTCGCTGCGCTCCCTCACGGACTATCCATCCTGACGTCCACTAGGAAAGCAGTCGAACGACCGGTGCATGCAACGAACGAAAATTCTTCACAGTGAAAGAGTCACGCTTCAGCAATCGTGCGGCAAATGCCCAGCATCTTGTTGGACACTCCCGCGGCACACCGGAAATCATCCGGCCACGGCGATATCCGATGCGGCGCGAAGACGAGTCAAGATGCGCGACTTTTGGCTTTCGGCGGCACCCCGGTAGCGATCGTGTCGACGTCGGCCAGCAGTTCTCGGCCGAATTCGGCCTCCGCCTCGTAATGGCGCGCGCACCAGCGCAATACGGCGGCCGGATACGGGCGCGGCGGCTGCTCCCCCGCCCGGTCGGCGTCCGCCTCGGCCTGTCCGCGCATCCGATCGGCGTAACCGATGTGCTCGGTGAGGATTTCGCGCAGCCGCTCCGGTTCGGCCAGATGACCGAGCCAGGCGCGCAGCATGACGCTGTGCTTGAGCACCGGTGCCTCCACCGGTGCGTGGTTCACCCAATGCGCCGCTGCCGCACGGCCACTCGTGGTGATGGCGTACATCCGCTTGCCACGCACGCCGTCGTCCTGGAGTACCGTGCGGGAGGTGGCGTAGCCGTGTTTCTCCAACCGTTTGAGTTCGGCGTAGATCTGGCTGAACGACGGGCTCCAGTAGAAGAACTGCAGACTTCCGTCGGCCCATTTCTTCAGGTCGTAACCGGAGAGCTCGTCGGCGTGCGAGAGCATGCCGAGCACGGCCCAACTGGTCGTCGGGAGATCCGGTACCTCGGCTTCCGCCGGGCCAGGCTGCGCATCGGTCACGATAGGACTATATCGCTTAGGCATATTTCTGGGGGTTATGCAAAACCGTCCATCAGGGAAAGAACACGCAACATGACCTCGTCCGCACCGCCACCGATGCTCAGCAGGCGACTGTCCCGATAGGCGCGAGATGTCCAGGTCTCCGTCATGTACCCCATGCCGCCGTGCACCTGCAGACACCAGTCCGCTACTTGGCGAGAGAGCCGGCCCGCCTCGAGTTTGGCGATCGTCGCCATCCGGGTGACGTCACCGCCGTCGCGGTAGGACTGGGCGATGGTCTCGGTGTAGACGCGGAGCATGTCCACCTTGGCGGCGAGTTCGGCGTAGGTGTATTGCAGGTACTGGTTGGCCGACAGGGGCTGGCCGAACACCTTGCGCTGCTTGGCGTAATCGCGGGTCAGCTCGAGCTGCCCGGCGCAGCTGATCGGCACGCTGTAGGCGGCGAACATGCGCTCCATCACGAACTGCGACATCTGCTGCTGAAAGCCCTGGCCGATCTCGCCGATCGTGTTGCGCACCGGAACTCGCACGTCCTCGAAGGTCAGCAGCCCGGTGTCGGAGGCGCGCATGCCCAGCTTGTCGAGCTTGCGATGCACCCGGAACCCGGGAGCGTCGGTGGGCACGATGATCTGACTGATCCCGCGATACCCGCCCTCCGCGGAGGTCCGCACCAGGGTGCACAGCCAGTCCGCCTGCACGGCATTGGTGATGAACATCTTCGACCCGTTGATCACCCAGTCGTCACCGTCGCGGCGCGCGCTGGTCCGGATCGCCGCCACGTCCGAACCGGCTTCCGGCTCGGTAACCGCTACGCCGCAGACTGTTTCACCGCGCATGGCGGGTGCCAGGTATTCCTGCTTGAGTTCCTCGCTGCCGTGCGCGTGCAGCGACGGCGTGGCCATCGCGACCTGCACACCGAGCGCCATCGGGAACGACCCGTGCGCGACGCGACCCAGCTCTTGGCACAGCACCACCGTGAACAGATGGTCGGCGCCCTGTCCAGAATAGGCCGGGTCGTATTCGAGCCCCAGCATGCCGAGCTTTGCCATGTCGGCGAAGATCTCGTGCAGGGGCATCATTTCGGCCCGCTCCCACTCGTCGACATGGGGATTGATCTTCTGTTCGATGTAGCGCCGGACCATCGCCCGGAATTCCTGATGTTCGTCGCTGTACATCACGCGGTGCTCCTAACCCCGGGCTTGCCTCCTCATTGTCACCGCAGCACACGCGCACGTCCCCGATTCTTCGCAGCATGCCGACATCCGCACACCTGCTGATTCGTCACCCGCCGTCAGGCCGAGGCCGAACGCGCCAGGCGCCGCGGTCAGCGCCAGCGGGCGTGGCGCAGGGTCAGCGCCAGCGGGCGTGGCGCGGGAAGAGCGAACGACCGGCCTCGTGCGCGACTTCGACGAGGACCCGGGCCAGGCGCGCCGTGTCCAATGTCGCACGTTCACCGCCGATTTGGCCGGACAGCGACACGGCCGCCACCGCGGCGCCACGACCGCGGATCGGCACGGCTACGCAGGCGATGCCCGCCACCGATTCCTCGTTGTCCGTCGCGACACCCTGCCGTTGCCGGATCCGGGCCAGCTCGCGATGCAATTCCGCTCTGTCGCAGATGGTTCGGGCCGTCAGCTGCGGTAACTGATCCCGGAAGGAGGACTCGACGATGCTCGGTTCGAGCGACGCGAGCAAGGCCTTGCCCAAAGCCGTACTGTGCGCGGGCATCCGGCCGCCCAGGCGGGTCGGGATATTGGCGGCGAACCGGCCGCCCGCCTTGTCGAGGTAGAGCACCTCGCGGCCGTCCAGCACGCCGAGGTGCCCGACCATGCCGGTGCGTTGACAGAGATCGTGCAGCAGCGGGCTCACCACATCGCGAATCTCGTTGTGGTCGGCGGCAAGTCCGCCCAGCTCCAGCGCGCGCATGCCGAGTCGATAGCCGCCGGGGGCATGGGCGAGCCAGCGTAATCGGATCATCTGGTCGAGGATGCGGTGCACAGTCGAGCGCGGCAGGCCGGTACGTTCGGACAGACCCAGCAGGGTCAGCGTCGGGGTCGCGCCGTCGAAAGCGTCCAGTATCAACGTCATTCGTTCGATCATCGATACCGGTGGTTGGGCCGGCCGACTGGATTCGGGAGGGGTCATCGCCTCGACCGTCATGGCTCACCTCCACTGTGTGCTCGCCTAGAGCTTAGAAGTATTTCTATTAGGCATGTACGTTTTCGGCACACACCTTTGTGTACCCCATCACAGTGCCCCGGCGAGCGCGCAGTGGAATCCCGGAAACTACGGAGACCACTACGGATCTTCTCGGTAGCCGGGAACGACGATTGACTACACGCGGCTGCCCTGCTGGTCCGCCAAGGCGTGCAACCACTCTCGGGTATAGCGCTCGGCGAGTAGCGGCAGGAAGTTGTCGATGGTGGCGTGGTCGGCCACGTGGTCGTAGGCGGAGTGCAGGAGCTGTTCGATGGCGTCGTCGTCGATGAGTCCGTCGAATTCCCGTTCCAGACGGGTGGCGGCGGCTTGCAAGGCGACCTTTTGGTCGAGTGAAGGATCGTGCGGGCGGGGCGAGGTGACAGGGCTCTCGTTCACAGGGCTCTCGTTCACAGCAGACTCCTGATCGTCATGAGACGTCGGTGCGGTGAGCGCATGCACTGGCTTCGGCATGCCTCGATCTATCGAGTACCCATCGGAGACGGCCGAACACATCCGGGCTACCCGGTCGCCGCCACGCGGGCGCCCCGGATCTCGCTTCAACCACTGCCGAATCTGTGGGAGACATCGGCACCGAAATAGGCTCCTGGGCAGCCGATCAAGCTGGTGCTGTGGCCGATCAAGCTGGTGCTGTGGCCCATTACGCTGGTGCTGTGGCGCGAACGCGGCTGATCGGCCGAGACCATCCGGCGGCACTGCTGCGGGAGCAATTGCGCCGCACGGTGTCCAGCCACGGCGGGCTGGTGCTGGTCTCCGGCGAGGCGGGAATCGGCAAGACCGCGCTGGTCACCGAGGTGGTCGGCGAGTTCGACGACAGCGATGTGCTGGTGCTGACCGCGACCGCGTGGAGTGGTGACGGAACGCCGGGTTTCTGGCCGTGGGTGCAGGTGCTGCGTGGGCTGCGCCGCGCCGCCGCACCCGGTCAGTGGGCCGCCGTCGACGACGCGGCCGGTAACGCGCTGTCGTTCCTCATCGGGGAGGCGGAACAGCCCGACGCGGCCGCCGCGTCGCCGTTCCGGATCGGCGCCGCGGTGACCGAAGCGCTCGTCACCGCCTGCGCGCTGCGGCCGGTATTCGTGGTGATCGATGATCTGCACCGAGCCGACCCGGAGTCGGTCAAGCTGCTGGCGTTCGTCGCACGGCACTCATGGTTCGAGCGCCTCGCGATCGTCGGCACCGTACGCGACACCGACATCGAGGCCACCGCACATCCGTTGCGAAAGGTGTTCGGCGAGTTGGTGACTGTCGCGCGGACCATCGAGCTGACGGGTTTGCCGATCGAAGCCACCGCATCCCTCGTCACCGCCCTGACCGGCGAGCGACCCGCCGACGACGTCGTGCACACGCTGCACACCCTCTCCGGCGGCAACCCCTTCCTGATCGAACAGGCCGCCCGCCTCTGGCACGCGGGCGGTCAGCTCGACACACTCACGCCGGGTGTGCGCGAAACCCTCGACGCGCGGCTGGCTCCCCTCCCGGTCGCCGCGATCGATATCTTGACGACGGCCGCGCTCGTCGGACGCGAATTCACCACGCAGGTGGTCGCCGCCGCCACCGGTCGGGACGCCGCCGTGGTGACCGAGCTCCTGGCGGCCGCGGTCCGTGCTCGCCTGGTGATCGCGCTGGATGGCGACCGCCACACCTTCGTGCACGACCTGATCCGCGAGACACTGGTCGCCCGGATCGGCGAGACCGAGGCACGCAAACGCCACGCCGCCGTGCTTTCCGCGCTCGAGCGGCTGCCCCGGGAGGTCTCCGGTGCGACACCGAGCGACCTGGCCCATCACGCGTATTTCGCCGCGAACGCGATCGACGACGACCGCACCCTGCGCTACCTGCTGGACGCGGCACGCGACGCCTGCGGCAGGCTCGCCGCCGGCGAGGTCGCGAAGCACTATCGGCGTGCCCTCACCCGCATCCCGGATGAACAGACTGAACTTCGCGGCGTGGTCGGCCTGAGTTTGGCTGCCGCGTACAGCGGATCCGGCGAGCTCGCCGCCGCGCGACGCACCTACGAGGCCCTGCTGACGACCGCACGGGCCCGTGCCGCGGCGGAGCTGTTCGCCAGGGCCGCCCTCGGCCTACACGAACTCGGCATGCCCGCACCGGAACGGGAAGCCGAACGCGAGATCGAGCTCATGGACCAGGCGCATCGCCTGCTGCTGGCCGAACGCCCGCCCACCGATCCGCTGGCCGTTCAGGTGCTTGCCGCCGCGACCCGCGTGCGCGTGCACACCGGCTACGCGGCGCGACGCGAAGCGGTCGACCAGATGAGCGCCGAAACAGTCCGACTGGCCAGGGAATCCGGGGACGACATCACCCTCGGGTCGAGTCTGCTGGCCAGGCACGACGCGATCTGGCAGCCCGGCACCGCGGCCGACCGGCTCGGCCTGGCCGACGAACTCGTCCACCTCGGCCGCCGCGGCCACCGCGACGACCTCGAATTGCGGGGTTCGCTACTGCGTTTCACCGCATTGCTCGAACTGGGCGATCCGCGAGCGCACAGCGAGCTCGCCACCTTTTGCGCGCAGGCGGACCGCGCCCGGCTGCCCCGCTTCCGTTTCATCGCATTGTCCCGATCCGGTGCGTTGGCCACGCTCAGTGGGCGGTTCGCGGACGCGCGCACCATGATCGACGACGCGTACTCGCTCGGCGAACGGCTCGGCGAAGTCGATCGGGTACCGCTGTGGCTCGAACAGCGCTGGGCGCTCGCGCTGTTCGGGGGTGACCTCGACGAGGCGGACGCCTTCGTCGACCGATATCGCGACATGGCGGGCGACTACATCGCGGTCGTCGATGTGATCACCGCCGCCCGGCGCGGCGACGTCGAGCGAATCAGGCGCCGCGTCAACGATATCCAGGCGCTGGACAAGTTGTTCCCCCGCCATTTCCATTCCGCCATCCTGGTAGCGCAGGCGCATGCCGCGCTGGCGCTCGACGACGCCGATCTCCGGAAAGCGGTGCGCGCGAGACTGGTTCCCCTCGCCGAGTGGTGGGCAGTGGTCGCGGGCGGTGGCGCGGTATACGGCCCATATGCCTACTGGCTGGGGCGTCTCGCGGCGGCGGACGGCGAACTCGATGTCGCCGTCGAACACCTCATGGCAGCAATGCATTCGGCGCAATGGATGCGGGCGCAACCATGGATCGACGCCGCGCAACACCAGCTGCGGCTGCTCTCGCATCGAGAACAGGTGGCGGCTCCGCCGCCGTCACCGCCGCCGCCGGACAACGAGTTCCGGCTCGACGGCACGGTGTGGACCTTGCGATTTGCCGATCGCACCGTCCATTTGCCCGATGCCAAGGGTCTTCGTGATCTGCACGTGCTGCTCGCGCACCCGGGCCACGACATCCCGTCGCTGGAGCTGTTCGGCGCGCCCGATAGCACCGGAACCGTGCGCGCGGCGCGATCTTTCGGCAGTGACCCGGTGCTCGACGATCGAGCGAAGGCCGACTATCAGCGCCGGTTGACGACCCTCGACGCCGAGATCGACCGTGCGGTCGAGATCGGACACGATGATCGAGCCGCCGAACTCGACCGGGAACGCGCCGCGCTGATCGACGAACTGCGCCGCACCGCCGGCCTCGCCGGACGCACCCGGCACCTCGGCGACGACGCCGAACGCGCCCGCAAGACGGTGTCCGCGCGGGTGCGCGACACGTTGCGGCGGCTCGATCAGCTGCATCCCGAACTCGCCGAACACCTGCGTGCCGGTGTCTCCCTCGGGCTGGTGTGCCGGTATCAACCCCATCGCGAGGTCCGCTGGCGGCTCTGATGCTCGATCTAGCGCCGCGAGATCGGATCTAGCGCCTTCCGGGTAGCGACATCACACGGAAGGAAACATCATGCACCAGATCGTCCCCGACCTGTGGGAGACCGAGACACTGAGCCCGTTCCCCGGCCTGACCACCCACGCTTACCTGTGGACCACGCCCGAGGGAAACGTGTTGTTCTACAACACCACGGTCACCGAGGAGTTCGACAAGATGGCCGACCTCGGCGGCGTCGCGCACCATTACCTCAGCCATCGGGACGAGATCGCCTCGTCGCTGGCGGTCGTACGGGAGCGTTTCGGCGCGAAACTGCACATCCACCAGGCGGACGCGGGCCTGGTCACCGGCACCACCGTCGATGACGCGTTCGACAGCCGCCACGTCGGTTTCGCGGGACTCGAGGTGATCCCGACACCGGGCCACACCCCGGGCAGCGCCTGCTACCTCGCGACAATCGGCGGCAAACGCTACCTGTTCACCGGCGACACTCTCGTCCTCGGCGAGAACGGCAGCTGGTGGGCCGGCTACCTCGAGGGTCACAGTGACCGCGACACACTGCTCAGCAGCCTGGATCTGCTGGCCGGGTTGAACCCCGACGTCATCGTGTCGAGCGCGTTCATGGGTCCGAAGGGCGTGATCGAACTCGGTGATCGTCCCTGGTCCGAGTGCGTCGCCGAGGCACGCCGAGGGGTCGTCGCCGGGACGGCGGCCAACTAACCGGGGCGGGCGGCGGCGTCCACCACGGGCGCCGCCACCTGAACTCACCTGCGGCAGGGCGAGATCGGTCCAGTTTCGACCTGCTGGAGCTGGACCGGAACGGCCCGGCGGCGAAAGCTGCCAGTATGTCTTCCCTTGCGCCGCACGAGTTCGCACCCGAAACCACCTACCTCAATACCGCCGCGTTCGGGCTGCCGTCCGCGCGGGCACTGGCCGCTGTCCGCGAAGCGAGTGCCGAGTGGGCGGCCGGCCGGGGCGGGCCGCTGTCGAACGACGTGCTGGTGCCCGAGGTGCGCGCGTCCTTCGCGCGGCTGCTTTCCGGTGCCACGCCGGACGACGTCGCCATCGGCGGCGGCGTCGCTCCGCTCATCGCCCCGATCGCCGTGGCGTTGCCCGCGGGCGCGGAAGTGCTGTTGGCCGAAGGCGAGTTCTCGTCGGTGTCCATGCCGTTTCTGTACCGCGGTGATCTCGCGGTGCGTTTCGTGCCGCTGGAGCGCTTGGCCGAGGAGGTGCGGCCGGAGACCGCGCTGGTCGCGGTGAGCGTGGTGCAGTCGGCCGACGGCCGGCTCACCGACTTGCCGGTGCTGCGCGCCGCCACGCAGGCCCATGGCGCCCGGTTGCTGGTGGACGCCACGCAGGCGGCGAGTTGGCTGCCGTTGAGCTTCGCCGACGCCGACTACTGGGTGTGCGCGACATTCAAATGGCTGATCGGTGCGCGCAGCCTCTCCTTCTTCGCCGCGGCACCGGAGGCCGCCGCGACGGTGCGTCCGGTCGGGCCGAGTTGGTATGCCGCCGCCGACCGGTGGGCCGAGCTGTACCGGCCGGTCGCGCTGGCCTCGACCACGCACCGCTTCGACGCAACCCCTGACTGGCTCGGCGTGATCGCCGCGACGGCGGGACTCTCGCTGATCGAGGAGCTGACGGTCGAAAAGATCAACGCGCACAACCTCGATCTCGCCGACCGCTTCCGCGCGGGATTGACCGAGATCGGCCTCGAGTCGGTGCCGGGTCGTTCGGCGATCGTCTCGGTCCTCGGGGCCGGTGATGCGGCGCCGCGCCTCGAGCAGGCCGGTGTCGTTGTCTCCGCTCGCAATGGCGGGTTGCGGTTCGCCTTCCACCTCTACAACGACGTCGACGACGTCGACCGGGCGCTGGAGATCCTGGCCGCGGAGTGATCGCGGAGCGTCGGCGAAGGTCTCACACCCGCACCGTGGTCGGCGGCGATGGTTCGCTGGTCCATACCGCGTTGCGGCATCGCTGCCTGGCCCGGCCGATCCCCTCGATCTCCACTTCCATCACATCGCCGTCGCGCAGATACGGATAACGACCGGAAAGTGCCACTCCGGCAGGGGTTCCGGTATTGATGATGTCGCCGGGTTCGAGAACCGCGTACTGGGACAGGTGCCAAACGAGGTAGCCGACGTCGAAGATGAGGTCGGCCGTGCTGGAGTCCTGGCGCGCTTCGCCGTTCACCCACGAACGCAATCGCAGATCGCGCGGGTCGAGCCGGTCGCGCGGCACAAGTGCCGGTCCCAGCGGATTGAAGGTCTCGCAGCACTTGCCTTTCGACCACTGCCCGCCCGACTGTTCCAGCTGGAACGCACGTTCCGAGACGTCGTTCGATATGGTGTAGCCCGCAATATGATTCAGTGCCGCTGCGGCGGAGTCGAGGTAGCGTGCGCGCCTACCGATCACCACCGCGAGCTCTACCTCCCAGTCGGTCTTGCGGGAGTCGCGTGGGATCAGCACGTCGTCGTAGGGACCGACGACGGTGTTGGGGGTCTTGAAGAACACCACAGGGGCCTCGGGCGGCGCCGCGCCCGATTCCGCGGCGTGCGCGGCGTAATTCATGCCGATGCACCACACCGCCTGCGGCCGCGCCACCGGCGCACCGATGCGCTGGCCGGTGACATCGATGTGGGCCAGCGTGCCCGCCGCGAGCGCGGCACCGACCGCCTCGATGCCGCCCGCGGCGAGGAAGTCGCCATCGATGTCGATGGTGAGCGGGCGCAGATCGTAGGCGTGCTCGCCGTCGACGACGATCGGTCGCTCCGCGCCGTGGTCACCGATGCGCTGCAACTTCATTCGGGTTCTCCTTGGGTCATCCAGGTCGGTGCGAGAGGCAATTGGTAAGTGCGCCAGGCCACTTCGGTCAGCACCTGGACGCGGGCGGCGGGAGGCAGCTGGTTCAGCGTTTCCAGCGTGGTTTGCCACACGGTCCGATAGGACGCGGCCGTGAGCGTGAAAGGCCAGTCACCGCCGACCATCAGCCGCTCGGGTCCGAATGCCTCGAGTGCGTGGTCGACATAGGGCTGCCAGCGTCGGGCGCTGACCTCCGGCCCGGACACCGTGGCCAGTCCGGAGATCTTGGCCACCACGTTCGGCGCGGCGGCCGCCTCGGCGAGCAGATCCGCCCATGGCTGCCAGCCGCCGGTAGCGATCGGTGGCTTGC
The DNA here is from genome assembly GCF_042691675.1 of Nocardia brasiliensis. Classification (GTDB taxonomy): domain Bacteria; phylum Actinomycetota; class Actinomycetes; order Mycobacteriales; family Mycobacteriaceae; genus Nocardia; species Nocardia brasiliensis_D. The sequence continues at coordinate 4,096,429 of NZ_CP170507.1, read as the reverse complement.
CCAGGTGATCCAGGACGATCGTCAGGTCGGGGTGCGCGTTCGCGATCAGCGGAACCTGCGCGAGCAGATCCGGTCGTTCGGCCACCGCGTCGAAAACCAGCCCGGCCTCGGCGAGTAGCCCGAGGCCCTCCGAAACCTCGCGGCGCAGTAACCATTTCGGGTCCGGGTCGCGGTGGATCATGTGCCGGACGCCGACGAATTCGGGATGCGCGCGCAGCGCGGGCAGCTCGGCGGCGGCCAGGTCGGGCCGGTGCAGTGGCAGCCAGCCGACCACGGCGGTCGGGTATGGCGAGGCGGCCGCGGCGTCGAGTAGCGCGCGATTCTCGGCCAGCGAATCGGCGGCTTGCACCAGCACGATCGCGCCGACGCCATGCTCGGCCAGTTCGGGCTGCACATCGGCCAGCGTGTAATTCCGGTATAAAACATCCGATGTTTCTGTCAGCCAGTCGTACTGGACGTCGAATTTTCCGCCGTCTACCTGCCAGATATGAACGTGTGAGTCTACAGTCATCGGAGGCATAGCTTCACATCCTCGAGCGAAGGAAACAGGTGTCGGTCACCGACGACGCGATAGCGAAGATCAAGGCGATGATCATCTCGGGCGATCTCGAGCCCGGCTCGCGACTGCCCCGCGAGGCCGATCTCGCCGCGGAGCTCGGGGTCTCGCGCAACTCGCTGCGCGAGGCGGTGCGAGCGCTGTCGCTGGTCCGGATCCTGGACGTACGCCAGGGCGACGGCACGTACGTGGCGAGCCTGGAACCGAAGTCGCTGCTCGACGCGATGAGCTTCCTGCTCGAATTCCACCAGGACGACTCGGTATTGGACATTTTCGGGGTCCGGCGCATCCTCGAGCCCGCCGCCACCGCCCTCGCCGCGCAATCGATGACCGAGGACCGGATCGCCCACCTGCGCACCCTGGTGGAGCCCGAAACGTCCTCGGTGACCGAGCTCGTCGCGCTCGATCTCGAGTTCCACGCCGCCATCGCCGCCGCCTCCGGCAACAAGGTGCTTGCCTCGCTGCTGGATTCGCTGTCGCTGCCGACGATGCGGGCCCGGATCTGGCGCGGCATCACCGAGGAGCGGGCGTTCGAACGCACCGTCGCCGAGCACCGCGGCATCTGCGACGCGATCGCCGCCCGCGATCCCGAACTCGCGCACGCCCGAGCCCTCGCCCACGTGGCAGGCGTAATGGAATGGCTGCACCGCGCCGCAGGCTGACTGCCGGATCATCGGCACCGCCCCAACTCGTGCCAGAGTTCCTCCGGCACAGCGACGTTCAGCATCGCGACGGTGTCATCGACTTCCGCGCCCGTCCGCGCGCCGATGACGATGGCATCGACCGCCGCGTTGCGGCGCGGGAACTGCAACGCCGCCGCCCGCAGGGGCACATCGTATCTCGCGCAGATCCGGTCCATCGTCAGGGCGCGTTCGACGACGGCGCGTTGCGCCGGCTGATAGTCGAAGGTCGCCGCGTACAGCGGGTCGGCCAGAATTCCGCTGTTCAGCACACCGCCCACGAGTACTCGAATGCCGCGTCGCGCACATTCGGGAAGCAACTCGGCTTCGGCCCGCTGGTCCAGCAGGGTGTACCGGCCCGCGATCAGCACGTGATCGATGGCCGATTCACGGACGAATCGCAATGCCACATCGACATCGTTCACGCCGACACCGATGCCGGAGACGATGCCCTCGGCCCGCATGCGGTCGAGTTCGGGCGCCGCGGCGGTGAGAGCTTCGTCTTGGTGATCGTCCGGGTCGTGGATGAGCAGCAGGTCCACCCGGTCCAAGCCCAATCGGGTCAGTGAATGCTCTAGCGACCGCCGGACGCCTGCTGCCGAATAGTCGCGTCGCCGTGAGCGTTTCGGCGTCCCGAAAAAGCCGTCCACCCCCTCGGCCGCTTGCGGATCGTCGTAGAGCAGACGGCCCACCTTGGTCGACAATGTGTATCCCGTACGTGGCTGGGTGCGCAGGAAGCGGCCGAGCCGTTCTTCGCCGCTGCCCGCGCCGTAGTGCGGTGCGGTGTCGAAGGCCCGAATACCCGCGTCCCAGGCTGCCGCGATGCCCGCCTGAGCGACGTCCTCATCGACGGCCCGGAACAGCCCCGCGTAGCCCGCACCGCCGAGGATGATGTCCGATACGTCAGGCATCCGCAGCACCCGCCGCGGGATTCAATTCCCACACCACCGGCAACGCGGCGTCGGCCCCGGTCGCCGAATAGTCGTGCGACGCCTCGAGAAGCTCGTTGATCCGCAGCTGCCACGCCACGTTGACGGGCAGCTCAGCCAACCGCGCTAGCAGCACATCGTATGCCGCACAGTCGATCACGTGGAACAGGTCGAGGCCGCTGCGCCAGATGGTCCAGTCCGTCGCACCGGCATCCCGGATAGCGGCGACAAGTTCGGCGGGCACCGCACGGTGCACGGCTTCGTACTCGGCCTCGGGACCGGGTTTCAGCTTGGTATGCAACGCGATTCGCATATTCACTCCTGCCGTCGTCCGCTGGCGATGCGGGTGATCACCAAGGCGACCAGGATCAGCGCGCCGTTGATGAACTTGAGCGAGTCGGCGCTGACCCCGCCGTAGGACAGCAGCTTCTGGATCAAGGTGAGAATCAGGACGCCGAAGAACGCGCCGAGCACCGAACCGCGTCCGCCGTTGAGCGCCACACCGCCGATCACGCAGGCGGCGAACACCTGGAAGATCATCCCGTCGCCCTGGCTCACCTGCACGCTGGCGAACTGTCCCGAGTAGATCAGCCCACCGATCGCGGCGAGTCCACCGGCGACCACCAGCACGGCGATAACGACGTTATCGGTGCGGATGCCCGCGGCCCGCGCGGCGGCCTCGTTGCCGCCGACGGCGTAGAGCGAGCGTCCCGCCGTCGTATAGGTGAGCACGAGGTAGCCGAGGACGAACAACGCCAGGCAGAGCGCGACATCGACCGGCACGCCGAGTATCCGGGTGTTGCCCAGCCATTCGACCGACGGCGGAATCTTGGTGAGCGTGAATCCCTCGGTGAGGAAAGTGAGCAGCCCGCGCAGGGCGATGAGCATCGCCAGGGTGACGATGAAACCGTTCAGCCCGAACCGGACGATCAGCACGCCGTTGAGCGCGCCGACGGCGAAGCCGACGAGCAGCGCGATCGGAATGGCCATCCACGGCGAAGTCCAGGTGAAGGCACCCACTTTCGCGGTGCCCATGGTCGCCCAGATGGCGACGCCGGGGGCGAGCCCGAAGGTCGACTCCAGCGACAGATCCATTCGGCCGACCACCAGCACCAGCACTTCGGCCAGCACGATGAGCGCGATGCCGCTCATCGAGGTCAGCACGTTGGTCAGGTTGGTGGACGAGACGAAATTGCTGTTGATGAAGTAACCGACCACCAGTACCAGCAGGATCGGCGGTACGAGCAGGAAGTCGCGCAGCGCACCCCAGCGCACGGTGGCCAGTGAACGCCGGGTCGCGGCGGTCTCGCGGGTCGCGGGTTCGCGTCCGGTCGCGATCGGGGTCATGACAGTCCTTCCATGGCGGCGACGAGTTCCTTGTCGCCCCAGCCCTTCTCGAATTCCTGAGCGATCCGGCCCTGCACCATCACCAGGACGCGATCGCAGTCGCGCAGATCGTCGAGCTCGTCCGACACCACCAGGACGGCGGTGCCCCGGTCCGCGGCGTCGCGCACGACACCGCGCAACGTCTCCTTGGACCGGACATCGACGCCCGCTGTCGGTGTGATCAGCACCAATACCGCCGGATCGGTGGCCAGTGCGCGGGCGAACACCACCTTCTGCTGATTGCCGCCCGACAGTTCGGCGACGCTCTGTTCCGGCCCTTCGGTTTTGATACCCAGATCCTCGATGGCCTTGCCCGCCACCATGTTCCGGGTACGCCGGGACAGCAGTCCCAGTCGTCCCAGCCGGTGTGGCACGGTCAGCGTGGCATTGTCGGCGACGCTCATCTCCGGAATCAGCCCTTCCTCGTGCCGGTCGCGCGGCACGAAGCCGATCCCCGCGTCCAGTGCCGCCCGCACGCCACCGCGGCGCGGGCGGGCGCCCGATACGAGGATGGAACCCGCTGCGGCCTTGCGTAATCCGACGATGGTCTCGGCCACCTCGATCCGGCCACTGCTGCCGCCGCCGGCCAGGCCGACGATCTCACCAGGCTTGACCTCGAGCGACACGTCGCTGAATTCGCCGGTCCGGGTAAGTCCTTCGACCCGGAGCGTCGGCGCCGCCTCGGCGTCCGGGTCGCGCCGCGCGGCCGGTACCTGGAGTTCGACCGAGTCGCCGGTCATCGCGGCAATCAGTTCCTTCTTGCCGAGGTCGGCGGCGGGGGCGGTCACTACCTGCCTGGCATCACGAAAAACGGTGATGTCCCGGCAGATTTCGTAGGTCTCGTCGAGGTGATGGGAGATGAACAGGAAGGTGACACCCTGAGCCTGTAGGTCCCCGATCCTGTTGAACAGCCGCTTGATCGCGGGTCCGTCCAGTTGCGCGGTGGGCTCGTCCAGGATGATGAAGCGCGCTCCGTGCGACAGCGAGCGCGCGATCTCCACCAACTGCCGATGCTCCACGGACAGATCACGGGCGACGGTGTCGACATCGACCGGCACGGACCAGGTGTCGAGCAGTTCCCTGGCACGGCTACGCACCTTGCGCCAGTTGATGACTCGGCCGCCGACGTTCTGTCGGTTGACGAACAGATTCTCCGCCACCGACAGATCGGGGATGATCGTCGACTTCTGATACACGCAGGCCACCCGCGACCGCCACGCATCCCGGTCGCCGAGCGAGGGCGCTGGGAGTCCGTTGAACCGCACCTCCCCCTCATCCGGAGTTGCGAGTCCGGTCAGAATCGACACCAGGGTCGACTTTCCGGCGCCGTTGCGACCGACCAGGGCGTGGGTCCGGCCTGCGGCCACCCGCAGGCCGACCCGGTCGAGCGCGACGACGTTGCGCCCGAACCGTTTCGAGACGTCGATGGCTTCGGCGATCGGTTCGCCGGTCATCCGCCGTGCCCCCACAGGCCCGGTGCGGAGGTGGGCAGAGTATCGAGTTCGCCTACCTTGCCGCCGGTTCGGGTGACGACGGGAGCGGGCAGTTGATCCTCGAGCGTGCCGCCGACGCCGGTGTCGATGATCGTGGATCCGTGATCGGTGGGACCCGGGGTGAACTTGCGACCATCGATCGCGGCCTTGGCGTAAAAGGCCGCGTACTGCGCGTAGAGGTCGGCGGGCTGGGAGATGGTCGCATCGATCTCACCCGCTTCGATCGCGTCCAGCTCCGCCTTGATGCCGTCGTTCGACACGATCGTGATGTGCCCTGGCGCACCGGCTTTCACCAGTTTGCCGCTGCGTCGCAGCAGTGCCATCGTCGGCTGGAGGAACACCCCGCCCGCCTGCATGTAAATGCCGTTGATATCGGGGTCGGTCAGCAGTTTGTCCTGTAGGCCAGAGACGGCGCGATCACCCTTCCAGTCGGTCGGGATCTCGATCACCTTGATGCCGGGGTAGCGGGTCTTCATGCACTCGGCGAAGGCCTCCGACCGATCGCGTCCGTTGATCGAACTCAGATCGCCTTGGAACTCGACGACCTTGCCGGTGCCCTGCAAGGTTTCACCGAGGTAGACGCACGACTTGGTGCCGTAGGCGCGATTGTCCGCGCGCACGACCATATACACGCCGCCGGTGTCCGGGCGGGTATCGACGCTGACCACCGGAACGCCCTTCGCGGTCGCGGCGGCGAGGGCGGGTTTGACCGCGGCGGTGTCCTGCGGCGCCATGATGATCGCTTTGACGTCCTTCGACAGCAGGGTGTCGACGTTGGACTTGAGCCGGTTGGCGTCGTTGTCGGAGGAGGTGTTCTCCAGCCGGACGCCCGCCGCGGCGGCCTTCGGGCCGAGGTAGCCCGCGTAGGCGCTCCAGAAATCGGAGTCCGAGCGCGGCTGATCCGCCCCGACCAGGACGCCGTTGTCCGCGCCACTGCCGACCGTGACGGCCGGAACACTGTCACCGGTGCCGATCGGCTCCCGGGAACAGGCTGCGCTGGAGGCGATGACCAGGGTGGCGCCGAGGGCTACGCCGATGATGCTGGCGGTTTTCATGAGATCTCCTGCTGTTGTGGGAGGGCCACTCCCGGCCTGGAATTCGGGCCTGCGTCCGGTGAGTCCGCACGCCAGGCGGCCCCGCTGGGATACGTGTAGTCCCGCAATGCGGCAGGCAACATCTCGGCGCTGAACCCGGGAGTACGCGGCGCGAGATAGCGCCCCCCGCGCACCCGCACCGGATGCCGGAAATGCTCGTGCAGGTGGTCGACGAACTCGATCGCGCGGTCCTGCATGGTTCCGGAGATCGCGACGTAATCGATCATCGCCAGGTGCTGGACCAGTTCGCACAACCCGACGCCACCCGCGTGTGGCACGACCGGAACCCCGAACTTGGCTGCCAGCAACAGGATTGCCAGATTCTCGTTGACCCCGGCCACCCTTGCCGCATCGATCTGGAGGAGGTCGACGGCACCGACCTGCAGCAACTGCTTGAACAGGATCCGGTTCTGGCCGTGCTCGCCGGTCGAGATCCGCACCGGCGCGACGCGACGGCGGATCTCGGCATGACCGAGGATGTCGTCCGGGCTGGTCGGCTCCTCGACCCAGGCGGGGTTCGCCTGTGCCAGTTGGGAAATCCAGTCGACGGCGGCCTCGACATCCCAGCGCTGGTTCGCGTCGACGGCCAGCCCGATATCGGGTCCGATCGCCTCCCTGGCGACCTTGACCCGCCGCACGTCCTCCGCCACGTCGCGGCCGACCTTGATCTTGATGATGCCGAACCCGTCGGCCACCGCCTGCCGCGCCAGCCGGGCCAGCTTGTCGTCGGAGTAGCCGAGCCAACCCGGCGACGTCGTGTACGCCGGATATCCGGCGGCGAGCAGGTGGGCCGTGCGCTGCCGCCTGCCCGGTTCGGCGCGGCGCAGGATCTCCAGTGCCTCGTCGCGGGTGAGTGCGTCGGTGAGGTAGCGGAAGTCGAGCAGGTCGACGATCTGCTCAGGCGACATCTCGGCGACCAACTGCCACACCGGTTTTCCGGCCAGCTTTGCGGCGAGATCCCACGCGGCATTGATCACCGCGCCCACCGCCATGTGCATGACGCCCTTCTCCGGGCCGAGCCAGCGCAGCTGAGAATCCGCGGTGAGGGAGCGGGCGAATCCTCCGAAGTTCCCGGTGATTTCGGCGACGGAACGGCCGACGACCAAGTGCTCGAGCGACTGGATCGCGACCCGTTGCACGTCGTTGCCGCGGCCGATGGTGAACGCGAAGCCGTGGCCCTCGGGCCCAGTCGGGTCGTCGGTGCGCAGGATGACGTAGGCCGCCGAATAGTCGGGGTCGGGATTCATCGCGTCCGAGCCGTCGAGTTCGCTCGACGTCGGGAACCGGACGTCGAGCGTGTCCAGCGCCGTAAGGTGCGCCATGGGATGATCCTCGTTCCAGATAGTGATCTGGGTCACGACTATACATCGGATGTCTGCGTGCGCAATGGTCGATGGCAAATCCGTCAATCCTGCTTGCGCAGTGGCAATCTGGTCCGTGCAGGGCGAATAGGTGTTATGTTCGCCAAGGTCAAACATCGGATCTGTCCGGCGGCGAACTCGCGTACCGGACCTGACGGGTGAGGGTGGATCGGTATGTCGTCGCAGGGCACGTTCGACGGGCTGGTGGCGGTGGTCACCGGCGGTGCGTCCGGAATCGGGAAGGCGGTTGCCGAAACCCTCGCGGCCGCAGGCGCGCAGGTGGCGGTCCTCGATCTGAACCCGGACGGCATAGCAGGGGTTGCGCTCCGCTGCGACGTCGCCGATGACGAATCGGTCCGTCGCGCGGTCGCGGACGTCGTCGAGACTTTCGGCCGCATCGACATTCTCGTCAACAACGCGGGCATCGGCGCGCAGGGGACCATCGCGGACAACACCGACGACGAATGGCGGCGGCTGTTCGAGGTGAATGTTTTCGGCACGGTGCGCGTCTCCCGCGCGGCACTCCCCCATCTTCGCCGGTCACCGGCCGCCGCGATCGTGAACATCTGCTCGATCGCCGCCACCACCGGGCTACCCGATCGCGCCGCGTACAGCGCGAGCAAGGGCGCGATACTCTCACTCACCCGCGCCATGGCCGCCGATCACGTCGGCGAGGGCATCCGAGTGAACTGCGTCAACCCCGGCACCGTCGACACACCCTGGGTGCAGCGCCTGCTGGCGAGCAGTGCCGATCCCGCCGCCGAAATAGCGGCGCTGCGCGCACGCCAGCCGCACGGACGCCTGGTCACGGCCGAGGAAGTCGCCAGTGCGGTGGCCTATCTGGCCGGTCCCGCCGCGGCGTCCATCACCGCGACGATGCTGGAAGTCGACGGCGGCATGCATTCCTTACGGCTGCGCGGCACCGCACAGGCAGCCGGGGCGGCCCGATGACCGCGCGCCGACTCCCCCGGCCGCGCGAGCTCGCGCCCCTGGTCAAGTTCGAGCGTCCATTCGGCGGGCGGACACGCAAACTAGCTCGCGCCCAAACGATCTGGGACCTGCGTGAGTTGGCGCGCAGGCGCACCCCCAAGGTCGCCTTCGACTACACCGACGGCGCCGCCGACGCCGAGATCAGCCTGAAGCGCGCCCGAGACGCGTTCGCCGACATCGAGTTCCGTCCCTCGATCCTGCGTGACGTCACCACCACCGACACCACCGTCCGGGTTCTCGGCAAGACTGCCGCGCTGCCGTTCGGGATCGCGCCCACCGGGTTCACCCGGATGATGCACACGGCAGGCGAGTTGGCGGGGGCGCGCGCCGCCGAACGCGCGGGCATCCCGTTCACGTTGTCCACGATGGGGACCACGGCCATCGAAGATGTCGCGTCGGGCACCGGGGCCGACGCCCGCAACTGGTTCCAGCTCTACATCTGGACCGACCGCGATCGCTCCCTCGAGCTGGTAGAACGCGCCGAGCGTTCGGGATTCGACACCCTCGTGGTGACGGTGGACGTGCCGGTGGCGGGCGCCCGGCTGCGCGACGTGCGCAACGGCATGACGGTGCCGCCGTCCATCACGCTGTCCGGTGCCCTCGACGCCTTGCGCAGGCCATGGTGGTGGTGGGACTTCCTCACCACCGAGCCGCTGGCCTTCGCCTCGCTCGACCGTTGGTCGGGCACAGTGGCCGCACTGCTCGACGCCATGTTCGACCCGACCGTCGGCTTCGACGATCTGGCCTGGGTCCGGCAGCACTGGCAGGGAAAGATTTTGGTGAAAGGTGTGCAGACCGTCGATGACGCCAAGCGCCTGGCCGGGCTCGGCGTCGACGGCATCGTCCTGTCGAACCATGGTGGGCGGCAGTTGGATCGCGCGCCCGTACCGTTGCACCTGCTGCCGTCCGTGGTGCGCGAGGTGGGCGACGACATGGAGATCCACCTCGACACCGGCATCATGCACGGTGCCGACATCGTCGCCACCCTCGCCCTCGGCGCGCGCTGCACCCTCATCGGCCGGGCCTACCTGTACGGGCTGATGGCCGGCGGCGAAGCCGGTGTCGACCGCGCGATCGACATCCTGCGCACGCAGATCGTGCGGACCATGAAGCTGCTCGGAGTCAGCACGGTCGACGAACTCGAACCGCGCCACGTGCGTCTGCTCGAGCGGTACCGAACTCTCGAATAGGTCTACCGCTGAGCGGGGTTCGCGATCAGGGGCAGGTCCAAGGCCGTCAATATGCCTGGGTCCGCTCGGACTACGGCGGGGACTGCGTTGACTATGCGCATGGCGGTGGCGAGGAGGGTGGCGTGGTTGTGGTCGCCGTTGCGGCTCGAGGCCACCAAATCCATTGCGTAGCTGGGCTCTCCGGTTATCTCGACGCGGTAGGAGCCTTCCTGGTGGGCAGGTTGGGGCCAGTCCGGGCAGAGGTCGGGATGTAGTCGGGTGACGTGTTCCAGGACCGTCACGGGGCGGTCGCCGACCATGCCGCGCACCTCGAAACGCAGTGCGGCCGCAGTACCCTCGGCGATGTGGCCGGTGGCGATGTCGAAGTCGTGCGCCGCCGGGATCCGCTCGTAGGTTTCGGTGACCGCGTCGAGGGTGACGCCGATGCCCGCGGCTAGTTGGCGCACGGTGCCGCCCCAGGCGAGCGACAGCACGCCGGGCTGGAGCAGCATCGGGATATCGTCGAGCGGCTTGCCGAATCCCATGATGTCGAACATGACCTCGCGATTGTCGTAGCTGGCGTAGTCGACGATCTCCAGACAGCGGAGCTGATCGATGCGCAGGCAGGTGCCCGCGAGTGCCAGCGGCAGTAGGTCATTGGCGAAGCCAGGGTCGATACCGTTGACCCATAGCGACGAATTGCCGTGCGCCGCAGCCTCTTGCACCGGTTTCAGCAGGTTGTCGGGGAGGACGCCGTATGGGTATTGGAAGAACACCGGCGCGCAGGCGACGACGTTGATTCCGGCGCCGAGGATTCGCTGTAGGTCGCTCACGGCTTCCATCAAGCGGTTGTCGGTCATCGAGCAGTAGACGACGCAATCAGGACGAGCGGCCAGGAGCGCGTCGGCATCGGTCGTCGCCGTCACGCCTACTGGATGATCCAGTCCGGCAAGGGTTCCCGCATCCAGTCCGGACTTCGCCGAGCCCGAGACCCACACACCCGCCAGCTCCAGGTCGGGGTTGGCGATAATGCCCGCCAGCGCATGCCTGCCGACATTGCCTGTCCCCCATTGCACTACGCGATAAGTCATGTCACAGATCCGGAATCGAGAGGTCGAGGTTCGGGGAGATCAAGCCGCCGTCGGGTTCGAGCACCTTGCCGGTGAGGTATTTGCCCGCCGGAGACACCAGGTAGAGCGCTGCCGCGGCGATGTCCTCGGGGTCGCCGATTCGGTGCAGTGGCGTCTTGGTTTCCAATTGCGTGCGCATCGCGTCATTGGCCGCGACGATCTCCAAGGCGGAAGTCAGGATCGAGCCCGGGGCGATGGCGTTTACCCGGATACGCGGATTCAGGTCGAGGGCGGCCAGTTTGGTGTAGTGCGCGAGCGCGGCCTTGGCGGTGCCGTAGGCCGCGAAGGCCCGGCCCGGGAGTCGGCCCATGGTCGAGGTGATGTTGAGAATGGAGCCGCCACCGGCGGTTTCGAGGATGTGCGGCACCGCGGCGCGGACCAGTGCGTGCGCGTTGGTGACGTTGAAGTTGAATGCGTCCACCAGGGCCTGAGGTGTGGTGTCGAGCAGTGGGCACGGCAGCGCACCGCCGACATTGTTCACCACGATGTCCAGCCGACCGAAGCGCTCTACGGCCGCGGTGGCGAGTGCCGCGGTGGCCTCGATGTCGCTGAGGTCCGCGGGCACCACGTGCGCCTGGCGTCCTGCCGCGGTCACCCGCTCGGCAACCTCGTCCAGCTGGCTCTTGGTGCGTGCCGCGAGGACGACGTCGGCGCCTGCCTCGGCGAAGGCCACCGCGATGGCCGCGCCCAAGCCGCGACCCGCGCCCGTGACCACGGCGACCTGCCCGTCAATCCGAAACCGATCCAGAATCATTCGCGCTCCATCCGCGCCATATGCGACCGCCCCACCTCCGGTTTGCCGCTCACCGGGGTGACGGTGGGTGCGTCGAATATTCGACACCTTGTGCTCTAATATTCGACACATAGTAGGTTGCCCGCCCGCGCAGAAACAAGGGGTTACGCCATGCCGGACCGATCCGCGTCCCCGCCGACGCGCCGCGTCATCGACATCGTTTCCCTGCTGGCGGCGTCGACGGAACCGATCAGTGTCGCGGGAATCGCCGAGCGCCTCGATATCGCCCGCGCCACCGCGACCGCGGTACTGACCGAACTGGATGCAGCGGGCTGGGTCGGGCGGGATCCGAACCGCGGGTACACCATCGGCCCCGCCCTCGCCGGCCTGCACGGCGTCTCGCTCCCCCACGGTGTCGGCGATATCCTCGCCGCACTCGCCGAACGCACCGGATGTGGGGCGACCTTCAGCCGCATCGAGCCCGACCGGCTCACCGTCCTCGACGTCCGGCACGGCGCCGACCGCGTTGTTCCGGGAATCCCGGTCGGACATCGTATTCCGTTGCAATTCCCGGCCGGAGCGAGCGTCATGCCTTGGCGGTCTGCCAGCGAACAGAACACCTGGACGGCCACGGCCCCCGGTGCGGACCGCCGCACGGCGGGCTCGCTGCTGAGCCTCGTCCGAGAGCGGGGGGTAGCGGTGTTCCGTCCGCGCGTCGATGATGCGGGCATGGTCGATCTGCTGGCGGATCTGCTCGGCGCCGTGGGAACCGAACTGCTGCAACCCCATTTGCGTACGCGCGCCCTACGCCAGCTCGCGACGCTGACGTCCCGGCCGTTCAGCAGAGATGAGCTGGATTCTGACGATGCGCTTCCGTTGAGTTACCTCGCCGCGCCGGTTTTCGACGCGACAGGTACTGCCGCGTTCGAAGTGCAGCTCGGTCCGCTGCGCGCGGAGTCAGCCAAATCTGAACGGGACGAATACATTTCGGCGACACTAGACACGGCCCGGGAACTGAGCGCGGCGTTGGCGGCCGGGAGATCCGGAATGGTCGGCTGACATTCGGCACGGCGGTGCGTCTGGAAGGCCGAAGTTTTTCGGCGGTAGAGACGACGAAAGCCCCCCAGCGGTGCTGGGGGGCTTTCGTGAAGGATGTTCCGGCGGTGTCCTACTCTCCCACACCCTGTCGAGTGCAGTACCATCGGCGCTGGCAGGCTTAGCTTCCGGGTTCGGAATGGGACCGGGCGTTTCCCTGCCGCTATGGCCGCCGTAACTCTATGAAACTGTCCACACTCCATGTCCCAGGTTCACCAGAGAGATTCTCAGGGGCCTGCGGCCCCTGAAACCCCACCCGATGTGAGCGGGATGAGTTCAGGGGCGCGAGCCTCTGAAATCCTCACTCTCAACCCGTGGTCACGGATAGGTGTGTGTTGTTTCAGATACTGCACAGTGGACGCGTAGCTTCTTTGTTGGTAAGTCCTCGGCCGATTAGTACCAGTCACCTACACCCGTTACCGGGCTTCCAGTTCTGGCCTATCAACCCCATGGTCTGTGGGGGGCCTTAACCACTCGAAGGTGGTGAGAAACCTCATCTTGGAACAGGCTTCCCGCTTAGATGCTTTCAGCGGTTATCCCTTCCGAACGTAGCTAACCAGCGGTGCTCCTGGCGGAACAACTGGCACACCAGAGGTTCGTCCGTCCCGGTCCTCTCGTACTAGGGACAGCCTTCCTCAAGTTTCTGACGCGCGCGGCGGATAGAGACCGAACTGTCTCACGACGTTCTAAACCCAGCTCGCGTGCCGCTTTAATGGGCGAACAGCCCAACCCTTGGGACCTACTCCAGCCCCAGGATGCGACGAGCCGACATCGAGGTGCCAAACCATCCCGTCGATATGGACTCTTGGGGAAGATCAGCCTGTTATCCCCGGGGTACCTTTTATCCGTTGAGCGACACCGCTTCCACTTGCCGGTGCCGGATCACTAGTCCCGACTTTCGTCCCTGCTCGAGCTGTCGCTCTCACAGTCAAGCTCCCTTGTGCACTTGCACTCGACACCTGATTGCCAACCAGGCTGAGGGAACCTTTGGGCGCCTCCGTTACATTTTAGGAGGCAACCGCCCCAGTTAAACTACCCACCAGGCACTGTCCCTGAACCAGATCATGGTCCGAGGTTAGAAGTCCAATACGATCAGAGTGGTATTTCAACGATGACTCCACGAACACTGGCGTGCCCGCTTCACAGTCTCCCACCTATCCTACACAAACCGTACCGAACACCAATACCAAGCTATAGTGAAGGTCCCGGGGTCTTTTCGTCCTGCCGCGCGTAACGAGCATCTTTACTCGTAATGCAATTTCGCCGAGTCTGTGGTTGAGACAGCAGAGAAGTCGTTACGCCATTCGTGCAGGTCGGAACTTACCCGACAAGGAATTTCGCTACCTTAGGATGGTTATAGTTACCACCGCCGTTTACCGGGGCTTAAATTCTCAGCTTCGCCACCGAAGTGGCTAACCGGTCCTCTTAACCTTCCGGCACCGGGCAGGCGTCAGTCCGTATACATCGTCTTACGACTTCGCACGGACCTGTGTTTTTAGTAAACAGTCGCTTCTCTCTGGTCTCTGCGACCACCCCCAGCTCAGGAAGCAAGTCCCGTCACCGGTTGTGGTCCCCCTTCTCCCGAAGTTACGGGGGCATTTTGCCGAGTTCCTTAACCACAGTTCTCTCGATCGCCTTAGTATTCTCTACCTGACCACCTGTGTCGGTTTGGGGTACGGGCCGTGTACCAACTCACTAGAGGCTTTTCTCGGCAGCATAGGATCACTGAATTCGCCTCAATCGGCTACGCATCACCTCTCAGGCTGTATGAACGGCGGATTTGCCTACCGTTCGCCCTACAGGCTTACACCAGTACAACCACTGACTGGCCCAGCTACCTTCCTGCGTCACCCCATCGCTTGACTACTACCAGCCGGGGTCGTGTGCAGCCACATCCGGCTCCCCGAAGGGAGTCCATCCGCTTTTGGACACTTAGCACAACTGATTCATCATGGGCGCGGATACACGGGTACGGGAATATCAACCCGTTGTCCATCGACTACGCCTGTCGGCCTCGCCTTAGGTCCCGACTCACCCTGGGCGGATTAACCTGGCCCAGGAACCCTTGGTCATTCGGCGGACGAGTTTCTCACTCGTCTTTCGCTACTCATGCCTGCATTCTCACTCCCATAGCCTCCACAACTAGGTCACCCTGCTGCTTCCATGGCTATAGGACGCTCCCCTACCCACCCCAACCACTGCACCACAAACCGTAGTCTGTGGCGGATGTAATGTTGGAGTGCCGCGGCTTCGGCGGTGTACTTGAGCCCCGCTACATTGTCGGCGCAAAATCACTTGACCAGTGAGCTATTACGCACTCTTTCAAGGGTGGCTGCTTCTAAGCCAACCTCCTGGTTGTCTTCGCGACTTCACATCCTTTTCCACTTAGTACACGCTTAGGGGCCTTAGCCGGCGATCTGGGCTGTTTCCCTCTCGACTACGAAGCTTATCCCCCGCAGTCTCACTGCCACGCTCTCACACACCGGCATTCGGAGTTTGGCTGATTTCGGTAAGCTTGTAGGCCCCCTAGACCATCCAGTAGCTCTACCTCCGGCGTGAAACACGTGACGCTGCACCTAAATGCATTTCGGGGAGAACCAGCTATCACGGAGTTTGATTGGCCTTTCACCCCTACCCACAGCTCATCCCCTCAGTTTTCAACCTAAGTGGGTTCGGGCCTCCACGACGTCTTACCGTCGCTTCACCCTGGCCATGGGTAGATCACTCCGCTTCGGGTCTAGAACATGCGACTCGAAACGCCCTATTCGGACTCGCTTTCGCTACGGCTACCCCACACGGGTTAACCTCGCCACATGCCACTAACTCGCAGGCTCATTCTTCAAAAGGCACGCCATCACCCACAGCCGACCAAACGACTCGCAGGCTCTGACGGATTGTAAGCGCACGGTTTCAGGTACTATTTCACTCCCCTCCCGGGGTACTTTTCACCTTTCCCTCACGGTACTAGTCCGCTATCGGTCACCAGGGAGTATTCAGGCTTACCGGGTGGTCCCGGCAGATTCACAGCAGATTTCACGGGCCCGCTGCTACTCGGGTACTCACTACAAGAGCCGCTGAGTTTTCGTCTACGGGATTCTCACCCTCTACGACAGGCCGTTCCAGACCACTTCGACTAACCCAACGGTTTCTGACTCCCGCTTGGCTCGGCAGAACCAAGAAAATGAGCCCCACTACCCCACATACACAACCCCTGCCGGGTATCACATGTACATGGTTTAGCCTCATCCGCTTTCGCTCGCCACTACTCACGGAATCACAATTGTTTTCTCTTCCTGTGGGTACTGAGATGTTTCACTTCCCCACGTTCCCTCCACACACCCTATATATTCAGATGCGGGTAACACGACATCACTCGTGCTGGGTTTCCCCATTCGGAAATCCTCGGATCTCAGCTCGGTTGACAGCTCCCCGAGGCTTATCGCAGCCTCCTACGTCCTTCATCGGCTCCTGGTGCCAAGGCATCCACCGTACGCTCTTAAACACTTACTAACAAAGATGCTCGCGTCCACTGTGCAGTTCTCAAACAACACACCCACTCGAACCCAATTCCCAGACCAACAAAGCAAAAACCCTGCGGTATCGAGGAGATCCGAGTGGATCGTTATCTTGCCCAGAGAAACACTCGCGTGTTCTCTCAGGACCCAACAGTGTGCCGATATATCCCTCGCCGACTCTCCACCGAGGAAGAGTCGATGGCAAGAAAGCTTGTCAGTGTTCCACCCATGAGCGTCCGCCGGATGACGTATGCATCCGAAACGGTCTCTGCCAGAACAACACTCCCACCTGTGTGGGCATGTCCGGAGAAGTGCTCCTTAGAAAGGAGGTGATCCAGCCGCACCTTCCGGTACGGCTACCTTGTTACGACTTCGTCCCAATCGCCAATCCCACCTTCGACGGCTCCCTCCCACAAGGGGTTAGGCCACCGGCTTCGGGTGTTACCGACTTTCATGACGTGACGGGCGGTGTGTACAAGGCCCGGGAACGTATTCACCGCAGCGTTGCTGATCTGCGATTACTAGCGACTCCAACTTCACGGGGTCGAGTTGCAGACCCCGATCCGAACTGAGACCGGCTTTAAGGGATTCGCTCCACCTCACGGTATCGCAGCCCTCTGTACCGGCCATTGTAGCATGTGTGAAGCCCTGGACATAAGGGGCATGATGACTTGACGTCGTCCCCACCTTCCTCCGAGTTGACCCCGGCAGTCTCCTGCGAGTCCCCGCCATTACGCGCTGGCAACACAGGACAAGGGTTGCGCTCGTTGCGGGACTTAACCCAACATCTCACGACACGAGCTGACGACAGCCATGCACCACCTGTACACCGACCACAAGGGGGCCTACATCTCTGCAGGTTTCCGGTGTATGTCAAACCCAGGTAAGGTTCTTCGCGTTGCATCGAATTAATCCACATGCTCCGCCGCTTGTGCGGGCCCCCGTCAATTCCTTTGAGTTTTAGCCTTGCGGCCGTACTCCCCAGGCGGGGTACTTAATGCGTTAGCTACGGCACGGATCCCGTGGAAGGAAACCCACACCTAGTACCCACCGTTTACGGCGTGGACTACCAGGGTATCTAATCCTGTTCGCTACCCACGCTTTCGCTTCTCAGCGTCAGTTACTTCCCAGAGACCCGCCTTCGCCACCGGTGTTCCTCCTGATATCTGCGCATTTCACCGCTACACCAGGAATTCCAGTCTCCCCTGAAGTACTCTAGTCTGCCCGTATCGCCTGCAAGCTTAAGGTTGAGCCCCAAGTTTTCACAGAAGACGCGACAGACCGCCTACAAGCTCTTTACGCCCAGTAATTCCGGACAACGCTCGCACCCTACGTATTACCGCGGCTGCTGGCACGTAGTTGGCCGGTGCTTCTTCTACAGGTACCGTCACTTTCGCTTCGTCCCTGTCGAAAGAGGTTTACAACCCGAAGGCCGTCATCCCTCACGCGGCGTCGCTGCATCAGGCTTTCGCCCATTGTGCAATATTCCCCACTGCTGCCTCCCGTAGGAGTCTGGGCCGTGTCTCAGTCCCAGTGTGGCCGGTCACCCTCTCAGGTCGGCTACCCGTCGTCGCCTTGGTGGGCCGTTACCCCGCCAACAAGCTGATAGGCCGCGGGCCCATCTCGCACCGATAAATCTTTCCACCAACCAGCATGCACTGGAAGGTCATATCCGGTATTAGACCCAGTTTCCCAGGCTTATCCCGAAGTGCGAGGCAGATCACCCACGTGTTACTCACCCGTTCGCCGCTCGTGTACCCCGAAGGGCCTTACCGCTCGACTTGCATGTGTTAAGCACGCCGCCAGCGTTCGTCCTGAGCCAGGATCAAACTCTCCGTTGAAGACTCACAACCACACCCCGAAGGGTGCAATCAGATCTAAACTAGAGTCCGAAAACCTAGCAAAACAAAACGCCAGCAAAAATAATTTGCTGACTAAATGTCCGACCTCATCAACCGGGGGGTATGAGAGGCCGGAACCAATTAAACAATTGGCACTGACATTCATCGACACACTATTGAGTTCTCAAAGAACACACGCACACACTTCACCCCCGGCGCTAACCGGTTCGTCCGTGAGGCAACTTATCCAGCTTAGCTCAGCCGCTCCCCCAGATCCAAATCGGGGTCTCGATCAAGCCAGTGTGAGCGTCAGGCGCTCCTCGTACTACCTCGTGTCCCGGTCCATCCGCTCAGCATCTCGCTGAGCTTCTCGGCTCCGGGTCGGTGTCCGTGTCGCTCTGACTTGGATAAAGTTACGCGGCGGCGAACGCCACGTCAAATCGCCTGCGCAGCCCGAGATTTCGCAGGTCAAGGGCCCTGGCATCGGCCCTGGGCCCGCTTGAATCACACGAATGTGACTCAAGCCACCGGAACTTCATCCGAGCATCGCCGAAGCGCCTTCGCGCAGCCCCCGTCAGTTGGCCAGTGCGTGCCGCGCCCCGCGGTGCAGCGGAACCGGGCCGGTGTCGCGTGCGTCGTCGCGAACGATCCCTTTCGCGGCGGCGTTCGCCTGTTCCAGCTGAGGTTTGCGATCGAAGAGCGTCTTGGTCAGCACGCAGGCCAAGTCGGCGTCGAGGTCGTCGCGGACGAGGAGGACGTTCGGGACGACGATGGACGGCACGTCTTCGGACAGTCCATAGGTGGCCGCGGGGATGGTGCCCAATTCGTAGACCGGGCTCAGGATGCGCATCCCACTCAGCTGTTCGGAGGTGTCGAGCAGGCGGTACCTGCCCCGGCCCGAGCTGAACAGCTCGGTGAGACCCGGCGTCGGCAAACCGCCGGAGAAGAACAGTGCGTCGAGCGAGCCGTCCTTCATCCGAGCGACGGCCTTGGTGAGCTCCAGGCGATCGACCGCGATATCACTGTCCGGGTTCAACCCGCCTGCTCGCAGGACGCGGCGGGCGAGCGCCTCGGTGCCCGACTTGGGCGAACCGGTCGATACCCGCTTGCCGCGCAGGTCGGCGATGGTGGTGATGTCGGAGTCGGCGCGCACGATCACCTCCGTGTAGCTCGGATAGAGCCGCGACAGCGCTTGCACCGGCTGCTTGTCGCCGTCGAAGGTTCCGATACCCAGCACCGCGTCGGCGGCGACGTCGGCCAGCGCGAAGGCCACCTGGTACTTGCCCTCGACCAGCTGTTGGATGTTCTGGACGGACGCGAGGGTTTCCGACGCGGTCGCCGTCACCTTGCCGTCGGTGGCCAGCGAGATCTGGTCGGCGAAAGCATTACCGAGCGCCGCGTACACGCCGGTCGCGTTCCCGGTGGCGATGTCGACCTCCGTCCCGTGTTTCACCTCGCAGGTAACCGGTGCACCGGAATCGGTGGGCGTGCCGCCCTGGCCTTCCGCGCATCCGGTGACGAACCCCGCCGACACCGACACCACGGCGAAAACGATCGCCACTCTTCTCATCTCGTCCTCCTCGGCGCGCCCGCGATCGCCACAACCAGCTCGCCCACCTGCGCGGCGTCATCGACAGCAGCCGTCGGCCGACCCACTGGCGCGGCGATCCGCCTGCGCGCTCGTGGGTCAGGGCTGACGTCGCTCCTACTTGGTCAGTGCGTGCTCGGCGCCGCGATGCAGCGGGACCGGGTCGGTGTCACGGGCAGTGTCGCGCGAAATGCCCTTTGCGGCGGAGTTGGCTTGTTCGAGTTGGGGTTTGCGGTCGAAGAGGGTCTTGGACAGGACGCAGGCCAGGTCGGCGTCGAGGTCGTCGCGGACCAGGAGGACGTTCGGCACGACAATGGTTTTCGCGTCGGCGGGCAGGCCGTAGGTGGCCGCGGGGATGGTGCCCTCCTCATAGACCGGGCTTACCTTGCGCATGGCGGGGAGTTGGTCGGCGATGTCGAGGAAGCGGACCTTGTCCTTGGCCGAGGTGAACAGGTCGGTGATGCCGGGGGTCGGCAGGCCACCGGAGAAGAACATGGCGTCGATGGTGCCGTCCTTCATACCGTCGACGGTCTTGGTGAGATCCAGGCGCTGAGCGGAGATGTCACTGTCCGGGTTCAGGCCCGCAGCCTGCAGCACGCGCTGCGCGATCACTTCGGTGCCCGACTTGGGCGAGCCGGTGGACACGCGCTTGCCGCGCAGGTCGGCGACCGAGTTGATGTTGGCGCCGGTGCGGACAACCACCTGGGTGTAGTTCGGGTAGAGCCGGGAAAGCGCCTGCACCGGTTGCTTTTTGCCGTCGAAGCTGCCGGTGCCCAGCACGGCGTCCGCGGCGGTGTCGGCGAGCGAGAACGCCACCTGGTAAGTGCCCGCGACCAACTGCTGGATGTTCTGCACGGACGCGCCGGTCTCGGCGGCGGTCGCCTTCACCTTGCCGTCGGTGGCCTGGGAGACCTGGTCGGCGTAGGCGTTGCCCAGCGCGAAGTACACGCCGGTCGCGTTGCCGGTCGCGATGCCGACCCTGGTCTCCGACTTCACCTCGCAGGTGATGGCGGCACCGGAATCGTGGTGCGGCGCGTCCCGGCGCCCGCCACATCCGGTCAGCAGTCCGGCCGATACCGCGGTGACGGCGAAAATGATGGCGACTCTTCTCATGTCGTCCTCCTTCGAGAGAGCAGAGTGATCCCGATGGCCGCGGCGAGCACGACCGTTCCGGCGATGAGCGCGCCGGTCTCCAGGTACAGCAGCAACAGACCGCCGACGGCGGCCAGTGCCCGGGCGACCGGCCGGGCGGGGCCGATCCCGAGAATCCAGCCACCGGTGGCCACCGCGAGCGCGGCGACAGCAACACAGGCAACGGCCGTGGTCCACAGGATGCCGAGGAAGGGTCCGCGGCCGAGCAGGTATTCACCGGGTTCGGTGAGCACGAACACGATAGGCACCAGGAACGCGGGCAGTGCGTATTTCAGTGCCTGCCACATCGTCGGCACCGTTTTGGCGCCGGTGACCGCGGCGGCGCCCACCGCCGCCAGCGCCGTCGGTGGCGTCACCTCGGAGAGCACCGAGTAGTAGAAGACGAACATCGCCGCGGCCGGGGCGGGCACTTCGAGTGCGAGCAGGGCGGGGCCGATGATCGCCCAGCCGATGATGAACGAGGCCGTCACCGGTACCGCGAGGCCGAGCAGGGCCAGCGCGCCCGCCGCGAGCACGACGGTGCAAGCCAGCACCACAGTGTGATTGTCCGACAACGATTTCGCCGCCCGCACCAGCAACGCGGCCAGCTGGGCGCCGAGGCCGGTCTTGGTCGTCATCGCGGTGATCACGCCCGCCGAGGCACACACCGCGACCACCGGCAGCGCGGCACGCACCCCGCTGCCGATCGAGTAGAAGACCCGGCGCGGTGAACGCGCGATCTCGCGGGTCCGCGCGTCGAGAAAGGACAGTACGAAGGCCAGCACCGTGGCGTATACGACGGCCCGGGTGGCAGTGACGCCGATCAGCAGCAGCACGACGATCGCGATGAGCGACAGGAAGTGGTAGCCGAAGCGCAGGAGCAGCCGCCACGCCGAGGGGCCGCCGATCTCCACCGGCTTGGTGTCGAGCCTGCGTGCGTCGATTTCCACGGCCAGCAGGATGCCGAGGTAGTAGAGCACCGTCGGAATCAAGGCCCAGCCGAGCACCGTCACATATGACACTTCGAGGTACTCGGCGACGATGAACGCCGCGACACCCAACGTCGGCGGCGAGAGGATCGCGCCGACACCGGCCGCGGCGAGCATGCCGCCCGCCTGCTCCGGCGGATAGCCCGCGCGCTTGAGGATCGGCCAGGTGACCGCGCCGACGGTCACGGCGGTCGCGGTGCCCGAGCCGGACACCGTGCCCAGCAGGAATCCCGACGCGACGGCGGTCCGCCCGGCGGCACCGCGCGAACGACGGAACGCCGCCACCGACAAATCGACGAAGAACTGTGCCGCACCGGAGAATTCGAGTACGGCGCCGTACAGCGTGAACAGCACGATGTAGGTGGCCGCGACATCCAACGGTGTGCCGTAGAACCCGCTGCCCGAGTTGTACAGCGCGTCGACGATCTGCCCGAAGTCCAAGCCCGCGTGCGCGATCGTCCATCCTTGCGGGAGGAAACCTCCGTAATACCCGTAGGCCAGGAACACCAGGCAGACCAGCGGAAGTACCCACCCGGTGGTCCGCCGGCACGCCTCCAGCACGAGCAACAACAGCAGCGCGCCCATGCCCACATCGACCGGATCCAGCAGACCCTGCCTGTCCAGGAAGGCGTTGTACCCACCGCCGCCCGACCCGATCGTCAACGGCAGCACCGGGTAGAGACAGACCACCAGCGAGACAGCGGCCAGCAGCCAATCGAGCACGCCTGGCCCGTCCGCACGATCCAGGAACCGTAAGCCCGAGCGATACGCGAGGAACACCAGCGGCAACGTCGCCGCCAGGAAAACCACCAGATAGTACTGGCTGCCCTGTGGCAACGGCCGAAACACCTGCCATACCACCAGGATCGCGACCGCGAACGCAGTCACCGACACCACCCGTTCGGCCCAACCGCTCAGTTCCCGAGCGGGCCGCTCTTCGTCATCGACCTCCACTATCGGTGGCCGATCCTCCGCGGGCGCCTCGGCATCAACCCGAGCGCCCCCCGTGTTCGACATGGCGGAACGATAGCAACGCACGACCGGTCGTATACCGGTAATGAAAAGAGGGGTACCGGTCGCTTTTCAGTTCTGTCTTCTTCGCCCCCGGCAAACCCACGTCAACCCGGCCCTGCCTGCTGCGGATTTCCCGCCGCACGAAGAAGTTTGGCGCCGAGGTCGCCAAGCATGCGTTGCATCTCCGGCGGTTCACGGACCTCGAACTCCACGCCGAGATGGGCGATTCGGATAGCGGTCCATTCCAGTGAGTCGGCGCTGGTGCGGATCAGGCAGCTGCGGCCGTCGATCGGCTCGACCTCTTCCGGTCGCACTCGGAAGGTTTCGGCCAGTTGCTCGGCGGAGGTGTGCACGAGGAAGACCACGCTGCGCGCGGGACGGGAGCGAGCCAGCTGAGCGGTGACGAACGCGGCGGCGTCATCGGCGGGCAAATCCCTTGGCGCACACCGCACTCCGGTTGGGTAGGGTGCCTCGATCCGGTCTACCCGAAAGGTCCGCCAGTCCGCACGGTCCACATCCCAGGCGACCAGATACCAACGGCGGCCCGCGGAGACGAGACTGTGTGGCTCGGCGAATCGCTTGCTCTCCGCGTCGCCCTTGTCGCGATAGCGGAAGCGTATTCGCTCACCGTCGCGGGCCGCTGCGGCCAGAACGACCAGCGTCTCCGGATCGACCCGCGGACCGGCGGCCGGGCCGCCGAGTGAGACGGTCGCCGAATCGACCGCGTCCACCCGTCCGCGCAGCCGGGACGGCAGCACCTGCTGAAGTTTGACCAGGGCCCGGGCGGCCGACTCCTCGATACCCGCCACCGAGCCCTGAGCGGCGCTGCGCAAACCCAGGGTGATCGCCACGGCCTCCTCGTCGTCGAGCAGCAGCGGCGGCAGCGCGGTCCCCGCTTCCAGCCGGTAGCCGCCGACCGAGCCGAGGCTGGCGTGCACGGGGTACTCCAGCTCACGCAATCGGTCGATGTCGCGACGCACCGTGCGCACCGTCACGCCGAGGCGTTCGGCCAGCTCAGGACCGGTCCATTCGCGTCGGGTCTGCAGGAGCGAGAGCAATTGGAGCAGTCGGGCGGCGGTTTCGGTCACCATGTCAGTATCACCCAGAATGAGGACCGATCCTGACCTCATTGCCGCATACCGTGGGCGCCGTGAATACAGAACGAGACACCATCCAGATCGTCGGAGCCCGCGAGAACAACCTGCGCAACATCTCGCTGGAGATCCCCAAGGGCAAGATCGTTGTCTTCACCGGGGTGTCCGGTTCGGGCAAGTCATCGGTCGTTTTCGGCACCGTCGCGGTCGAGTCACAACGCCAGCTCAACGAGACCTTCACCTGGTTCATTCGCAACCGGCTGCCGAAGTACGAGCGACCGGAAGCCGACGCGATCGACAACCTGGCCCCCGCGGTGGTCGTCGACCAGCGGCCGATCGGCGGCAACTCTCGCTCCACGGTCGGCACCATGACCGATATCCATTCGATCATCCGGGTGCTGTTCTCCCGGCACAGTGAGCCGAGCGCCGGGGAGGCGACCCGTTATTCGTTCAACGACCCGCTCGGCATGTGTCCGGAATGTGGCGGCCTCGGCCATGTGGTGCGGCCGAACCTGGACAAGCTGCTCGACACCGACAAGTCGCTCAACGAGGGCGCTATCACCTTCGGGCCGTTCGCCATCGGCACCTTCCAGTGGCAGCTCTTCGCCGAGTCCGGGCTTTTCGATCCGGACAAGCCGTTACGCGACTACACCGCCGAGGAGTGGCAGCTGTTCCTGCACGGCAACGGCTTTCGGGTGCCCAGGTTGAACAGGACCGGCTCGATGGGGCACAACGCCTACGAAGGTCTGCTCGAACGGTTCGACCGCCTCTACATCAAGCGGGATCTCGACGCGCTGTCGGACAAGAATCAGGCGGCCGCGCGGGAGGTGGTCACCGAGGAGATCTGCCCGACCTGCGGTGGCGCCCGGCTGAACGCGGCGGCACTGGCCAGCCGGATCGACGGGCTCGGCATCGCGGACTACGGCAGGCTGGAGGTTTCGGAGCTGATCGAGGTGCTCGATGCGATCCGCGATCCGCTGGCGGAACCGATCGCGCGCGCCGCGGTGGCCCGGTTGCGGCGGATCGAGGAGGTCGGCCTCGGCTACCTCTCCCTGGACCGGGATACTTCGTCGCTATCCGGCGGTGAGGCGCAGCGGCTCAAGGTCGTTCGGCACCTCGGTTCCAGCCTCACCGGCATGACCTACATCTTCGACGAACCGAGCGTCGGCATGCATCCGCGCGACGTCGGCAGGCTGAATCACCTGTTGGTCCAGTTGCGCGACAAGGGAAATACCGTGCTGGTGGTCGAGCACTCCCCCGATGTCATCGCGGTGGCCGACCATGTGGTGGACATGGGGCCCGGCGCGGGCGGGCACGGCGGCCAGGTCGTGTTCCAGGGCACGGTGGAAAAGCTGCGCGCCTCAGGAACTCTGACCGGTGAGCGGCTGCGCCGGGTGCAATCGGTCAAGGACCGGACCCGCACCCCGACCGGTTGGCTCACCGTGCAGGACGTCGATCTGTACAACTTGAAGAACGTCACGGCCGAGTTCCCGACCGGTGTGCTCACCGCAGTGACGGGGGTGGCGGGCTCGGGTAAGAGCACGCTGGTCTCCGGTGCGTTCCTGGCCGCGCACCCGGACGCGATCGCGGTGGACCAGGCGGCAATACACACGTCCCGCCGCTCCAGTCCGGCCACCTACATCGGCATCATGGATCCGTTGCGGCAGCTGTTCGCCCGGGAACACGGCGTGAAGCCGGGTCTGTTCAGCTTCAACTCCGCGGGGGCGTGCCCCGAATGCGGTGGTGCGGGGGTCATTTTCACCGACCTCGCCTACATGGACCCGATCACCACCGTGTGCCAGACCTGTCACGGCAGGCGGTACCGGCCCGAGGTGCTCGGCTACACGGTGCGCGGCGCGTCCATCGCCGACGTGCTGGACATGACCGCCGAGCAGGCCCTCGATTTCTGGGACGGCCACGCCGACAGCAAGATTCGCAGGCCGCTGTGGTCGCTCAACGAGGTCGGCCTCGGCTACCTCACCCTGGGCCGCTCGCTCAGCTCGCTGTCCGGCGGTGAACGTCAGCGCCTCAAGCTGGCCGACCACCTGCACCGCAGCGGCGGCATCTACGTCCTCGACGAACCCACTACCGGCCTGCACATGGCCGACGTCGACACCTTGCTGGCGCTGCTGGACCGACTGGTCGACGCGGGCAACACGGTGATCGTCATCGAACACGACCTGGAGGTGGTGAAACGCGCGGACTGGGTGATCGATCTCGGCCCGGACGGCGGTAAGCACGGCGGTGAGATCGTGTTCACCGGGACACCTTCGGCGCTGCTGGACGACGAAAAGTCCATTACCGCGGACTATCTGCGGCGCAGCATGGAAGCCGCGTAGTAGTCAAGCCACCATAGCCCGGCGCAGGGCCGCCAGCTCCGCGTCGGTCAGTCCGTTCGCGCCCAACCAGGCTGCGGCACCGCCGTAGTCGGCGTGTAGATCGTCCACGAACCGGAGCATGGTTGCCGGGTCGACCGCGAGGATCCCGGTCCGGACCGGCGGCAGACCGTGATAGGAGTGCAGGCCGTCGAGCCGGGCACGGATGCGTTCGATGCGTTCCGCGGTGAGTGCGTAGTCCGCGACGATGGCTGCCGGCCGAACACCGACCGCGTCGAGCAGGATGGCGGCCAGGACGCCCGTCCGGTCTTTGCCTGCGGCGCAATGGAAAACTACCGAATGTCGGCTGGTGTCGGCGATCAGTCGGGCCGCGGACACCACCGATGCGGCACTGCCACTGAGCAGTTCGTGGTACAGCTTGCGCAGGTCGTACCGGCGCGCGTCCGGTGCGAGTTCGGCCGGGGTGGCCGTGCTCGCCGCGACGCAGACCGGGAGATTGACCAGGCGCACCGTGCTTTTCGCGAGTCGCCCGTACCCTTCCCGGGCCACCTCCATGGGCATTCGCAGGTCGACGAGGGTCCGCAAGCCCACCGGGCCGAGCAAATGGGCCAGATCGGTTTCGGACAGCTGCTGCGGTGTGCTCGATCGATAGACGACCCCGAAACGGGTTGTGCCGCCGCCGCTCACGGGCAGGCCACCGAGATCGCGCACATTGTCGATCTCGGCGAACTCCACCCACCGGCGTGGGGTGAGATCGGTATGCATATCAAACTCTCTGCTGGGCCCGGCCTGTTCCCGCGCCGAACCCGCAAAACCAGTGTAGGCGGGGCCGATTCGGGCCAACGTCTCGTTCGTCGGCTACCTCGGCTTCTTCACCGGTCCCGTCCTGATAGGCGTCGTGGCCCAAAGCTACGGTCTCATTGTCGGACTCGCCGTTCCGGTGCTGTTCGTTGTGCTGGCCGCCGCGGGTGCCGGTGCGCTTCGACCGCGGCGATGAACTCGGCCACGGCCCGATACTGGAACCGCATCGGTGCGGGAGATCGGCGGCGGTGCGCGGAGCACGGCGGGATGATGGTGCGCATGGCGATGCGCGAAGTGGTGAGTGCGGGCGCCTTCAAGCGGATTTACGATCCCGGTCTCGGCGAGGCCGAGGACTGGTACATCAACGATCACACCATTGTTCGGGACGTGAGCGGGCGCTGGCATCTGTTCGGCATCACGCACCCGGAGCCCGCGGATCCGGACAACGAGCGCGAGTTCGCGCACGCGACCGCAGACGATCTACTCGGACCGTGGACGAAACGGCCGCCTGCGCTGCACATCGACCGGGACTACGGCGAGACGCATCTCTGGGCACCGTTCGTGATCTCGGCGCATCGGCGCTACTACATGTTCTATGCCGGTGGGGGTGTGGAGCGGACCGCCGCGGCAATCAACCTGGCCACCTCGACCAACTTGTTCCATTGGGTGCGCAGGCGATCCGGTCCGCTGTTCCGTGACGGGTACGACGCACGGGATCCGATGGTGACACGGGTCGGCGATCAGTGGGTGATGTACTACTGCGCAACCAGTGCACCAACCGGCGGCCACCACGTGGTCGCCTACCGCACCAGCACCGATCTGGTGCACTGGGGCCACCGGCACATCGCTTACACAGACCCCACCAAGGGCACCGGAGCGGGAAATACCGAGTCCCCCTTCGTCGTTCAGCAGGACGGTTGGTGGTATCTGTTCATCGGCCCGCGCCCGCGCTACGTCGGCACCGATGTGTTCCGCAGCGACAACCCCTTTCGCTTCCGGATCGGCCACAAGGTGGGCCATATCGCCGCACACGCAGCCGAGTTGGTGCACGACGACGTCCGCTGGTGGATCACCAGCGCGGGTTGGGGTCAAGGCGGTGTACACATCGCGCCGCTACGCTTCCCGCGTCCACGTGACCCGCGTGCCGCGAACACCGTGCCGCGGTAGCTGATTCGATTTCCGCGGCTCAGTGGCGCGTGACGGGACTCATGCGGCCCAGTCGGCTGGCACCCGGGATGGCCGGGCGTTCTGGATGGCGGCGATGATCTCGGCGGCCCACGCTGCCGGACTGTGCCGCCCCAGTAGCTCACTCAGCTCAGCCAGCCGCGCTCGACGTTCCGCGGCGGGCAGCCGCAGCGCTCGGTACAGCGTGTCCACGAGGTCGGCCGGTGAATTCGGTTCCGTCAGCAAGGCTCCGCCGCCGAGCTGCTCGGCGGCCCCGGTGTGCCGCGAGAGCACCAGCACGCCGGACCGACCCGCCGCCACCTGCGCGGCGATGAATTCCTTCGCCGTCAGGTTCATGCCGTCCTGCAGGGAGGTCACCCAGAACACGTCCGCGGCCAGGTAGTGGTCGATCACCTCGGGGAAGCTCAGGAATTGCGGGAAGTATTCGATGGGCTGCCACCCGCCGACCGACCAGGTGTGGTTGACCTCGCCGATACGGCGCTCCAGTGCCTGCCTGGTCGCCTCGTAGGCGGTGACGCCGGGCTCGGGCGGTGGGCAGACGAGGCGGAAGTGGAGCGCACCGCGTAATTCCGGATGGCGAGTGAGTAGCTCGGCGATGGCGTCGACCTTCTGCACGGGGGCTTTGATGTAGTCCAGGCGTTCGACCGAAAGCACAATGGGCCCAGTCATTTCGCGTCGGTCAACCGGACGGGAACGGGCCAGCGCTTCGATCGCGCCGCGGTCGACGCCGAGCGGATGCACCCCCACTTGGGGTGCCGGGTCCTGCTCAGCGAGGGAGCCGATGAAGCGTTCGGCGAAGACGTGGGTGTGGAAGCCAGCCCAGTCCAGGCAACCGAGGGACGCGCGGATCTCGGCGGCGGGCGGCAGCGCGGCGAACACCTCCGGCTCGGGAAACGGAGTGTGGTGGAACAGGCCGAGCCGCAGGTCGGGGCGCGTCGCCCGCAGTCGACCAGGAACGAGCCACAGGTTGTAGTCGTGCAGCCAGACGGTCGCGCCCGGCGCGGCCCGGACACCGATGTGCTCGGCGAACCGGATATTCACCGCCCGATATTCGTCCCAGGCGGCGGGGTCGAAACGCAGCCGGTGCGGTTGGGACATCAGGACCGGCCACAGCGCTTCCTTGCACGCCCGGTGGAAGTATCCGCTCCATTCGGCGGAGGTCAGCGGCAGGAAGGCGAGCGGTAGGCCGGTGTCGTGATCATCGAGGCGGACCGGGGGTTCGTCGGGCTCGATGACGACGGCCGCCGCCCACACCGCTTGCAGGTCCGCGGTGAACAGGCTGTTCAAAGTGGGCAGGATGCCGTTGGGACTCGATGGTGTCCGCCAGCCGTCGGGGGTCCAGGTGACCGGTGCGCGGTGGTATCCGACCACCAGCGGGTAGTCGGGTTCGACCCAGCCGAGATCCTGAAGAGCCGAGACGATACCCGCCGCGCCCGGCAGGTCTGGGCGATGCGCCGCTTCCGATTCGGGTACCGCTTCCGATAAGGCGGGTTCGGCGTTGCCGACGATCACGCCGTGCGTGCCGTGCCCGAACATCGAGCGGTCGTTGCCGGAATCGCCGGCGACCAGTATCGAATCACGCTGCCAGTGCAGCTCATCGGCGAGCGTGACGAGTGCGTTTCCTTTGTTCGCCTGCGCGGGCAGCACGTCGAAATAAGTGCTCGCCGAGTACTGCCAAGAGCAGCCGAGCGCCCGGACCGCGTCGGTCAGCTCTCGAGTCAGTGCCGTGGGCGGCAGGTGGAACGAGCAGCGGCCGTCCTGGGGTACGCCGTCCTGATAGCTCAGTGCCGAAAAGCGCCGTAGCGCAGCGCGGATTCGCGCGGTGCCGGGCCAACCCGCGCGCAGCCGCGTTTCCAGCGTGGCGACGTGAGTGAGGTCCGTACCGTCGATGATGCTGGCTCCGACGTCGGCGATGATCCAACGCGGCTGCGGCACAAGGGGGTCGCCCAGTACCCCGCGGATCGATTCGATGCCGCGACCTGTCGCGAAGACCACCGTCACCTCGGGATGACGCGCCAGCGCGTTGCGCAGCCGCAGCCGATCGGCGGTGCTGCCGCCGAGCAGCGTGCCGTCCAGGTCGGTGACCAGGATCTTGCCGCGGCCGGGGGTACCCGCGGTGCTGCCGCAATATCGATTGCCGGGTGAACTGGCTTCCGGCTCAACAGATTTGGAACCCTCGCCGGTTGCCATCTACGCAACGATAGCAGGGACACATGATGAACTCGGGCGGAATTTTCAGACCGGACGCGCGGGCGGTACCCGGGCGAGCCACCGTGGCAGCTCCGTCAAGTCCGGTGCGGCACTGGATCCCAGGGCCGTGGTCGCCGCTGCGCCGCAGGCAACGGCGGTGGCGAGGCAGTCGGGCAGCGCGTCTCCGGCCCGGCTCGTCGCGCGGATTTCCGGATCTCGCCATCGGGCTCCGGCCCGCCTGGTATTTCTTGAAACCAACCGTCTGGCCCCGCGTGCAGGGAGGGACCGGCTTGACCCGCACCAGCATGTTTCTCGGCGTCGACATCGGCACCGCCAGCTCCAAGGGCGTGCTGACCGGGGCGGACGGCACCATCCTGGCTAGATCATCACGGCCGCACAATATTTCGACGCCTCGGCCGGGTTGGGTGGAACACGACGCGGAAAAGGTGTGGTGGGCCGACTTCGTCGCGATCATTCGCGACCTGGTGGCCGCGGCGGACGGCGCTACCCTGGACGGGCTCGCGGTCTCCGGGATCGGCCCGTGCCTGCTCCCGGCCGACGCCACCGGTCGCCCACTGCGCCCGGCCATCCTGTACGGCGTCGACACCAGAGCTACCGCCGAAATCGCCGAACTCGACACCGAATTCGGCGCGCAGGCCGTGCTGGAGCGCGCCGGTTCACCACTCACCAGTCAAGCCGTCGGCCCGAAACTGCGCTGGCTCGCCCGCCACGAACCGTCGGTCGCCGCGAACACCGCCATGCTGCTGATGGCGAGTTCCTTTCTGGTGCACCGACTCACCGGCCGCTACGTGCTCGATCACCAATCGGCCAGCCAGTGCGTCCCGATGTACGACCTGCGGCGGCGCGAATGGGCCACCGACTGGGCCGAGCAGGTAGCCCCCGGCTTGCCGCTGCCGGAACTCACCTGGCCGACCGAAGTGGTCGGCCGGGTCACCGAAGCGGCGGCGGCGAGCACCGGTCTCCCCGTGGGTCTTCCGGTCACCACCGGCACCATCGATGCCTGGGCCGAGGCCGCCAGCGTCGGTGTCCGCGCGCCGGGCGACGCGATGATCATGTACGGCACCACCATGTTCCTGGTGCAGGTGCTGACCGCTCCACGCCCGCATCCAGGCCTGTGGGGCACCTGCGGAACCTGGCCGGGCGCATACACTCTCGCCGCGGGCATGGCCACCTCGGGGGCGGTGACCGACTGGCTGCGCACTCTGGTCGGCGGCGAATTCGCCGACCTCGTCCCGGCGGCCGCCGAGGTACCGGTCGGCAGCCGTGGACTGTTGATGTTGCCCTATTTCGCCGGGGAGCGCACTCCCCTGTTCGACCCGGCTGCCAGGGGCATCATCGCGGGCCTGACCCTCGGGCACGGACGCGCCGAGTTGTACCGGGCGGCACTCGAGGGCATCGCGTACGGGGTGCGGCACAATCTCGCGGCGATGACCGAGGCCGGGGGTCGCGCCGGGCGTCTGGTCGCGGTCGGCGGCGGCACCAAGGGCGGGTTGTGGACGCAGATCGTCTCGGACGTGACCGGTCTGCCGCAACAACTTCCGGCCGAAACGATCGGCGCGTGCCTCGGCGACGCGTTGCTCGCGGCGACGGCCGCCGGGATCGACACCGCGAGCTGGAACCCGGTCATCGGCACCGTCGAGCCCTATCCTGAGCGCACCGCAGAATACGATTCGTACTACCGGCACTACCGCGAACTGTACGAATGCAACACCGCTATCGCGCATTTCCTAGCGAGCGAACAACACCGCCGGGGGGTGCCTTCCTGATCCTCCGAGCCCATGCGAGGATTCAGGGTTGCTCTGTCGAATATCAATGCGAGGACCCCATGCCGACCCTGACTCTGACCCAGCGGAACTTCGACACCGTGATCACCAGCAATCCCATCGTCTTGATCGACTGGTGGGCCGCGTGGTGTGGTCCGTGCCGACATTTCGCGCCGATCTTCGAATCGTCGTCGGAACGGCATCCCGATATCGTGCACGCGAAGGTCGATACCGAGGCCGAGCAGGAGCTCAGCGCCGCCGCCCAGATCACCGGGCTACCCACCTTGATGGCGTTCCGGGAGGGCTTGCTGGTGTATTCGGAGGCGGGCGTCCCGGCCGCCGAAACACTCGAAGAACTGATCCAGCAGATCAAATGGCTGGACATGGAACAGCTTCGGCGAGAAATGAGCAAACAGGCCGACGCACAACAGGCCCCCGCGTACGCACCGAGCGCACCCGAGCCGGCGCCGCGACAAGCGGGACACGCGTCCGCCTCCGACCAATACGGCTGGCCCGGCATTTGACCGACGAGCGGCGACCGGATGACGCGCGCGTGCCGTTACGGTGATTCGTCGGTCTCCGGCGCCGACTCGGCGATATCCGTCGCCAGCAGCTCGTCGGCGCGGGCCATCGCGTCGTCCATGGTTTCCTGGATGCCGTCCAACACCGACATGCCACCCAGCAGATCCTCGAATTCGCGGAGCACGGACTGCACCTCCGCGACCGCCGGATCGACCCGATACCAGGCGACGCCATCACGCCACCAAAGGTTCTCGTCCACCCATGCCCACATGACATCGCGCACCAAGCGGGCGTCGGGGGTGTACATCTGGAATTGCTCGTCGGCACCGTCGGCGCGATGTTCTAGTTCGTAGACGCCGTCGGGCAGCAGCCGCGTCCGGATGTACGCGTGGTCGCCGCGGTTGATCAGAATGGCCGGACATTGCGGGTCGGGCGGGTCGTCGAGCAACTCGGTGAGCAAGGCGTCGGTCAGCTCTGGCACCGGTGTCCCGGCACCGGTCCGGACGTGCACCTCGGCAGCTCGGTCCAGGTCGTCGGTCACCGGGCCAGTGTGCCCGATCCGGTCATCCAATACCCGAAATGCGGCCTGCCGAGGCGCGTCGGGTGCAAGGTGGAGCTATGTGTGCGGCGACGGTGGCCGGGGTGGACAGCTCCACCCAGTCCTGCAAAGTGCTCGTCTGCGACGCGGCGACCGGCAAGATCCTGCACCAGGCGCACGCACCGCACCCGGACGGCACCGAGGTGGCGCCGCAAGCCTGGTGGGATGCGTTGTGCGCGGCCGGTGCCGGGTTACTCGAACAGGTCGACGCGATAGCGGTGGCCGGTCAGCAGCACGGCTTGGTCGCACTCGATGCCGAGGGACAGCCGGTCCGCGATGCGCTGCTGTGGAACGACGTCCGCTCCGCGGCGGCGGCCGACGAGCTGATTCTCGAGCTCGGCGGCCCGCAGGCGTGGGCGGACGCCGTAGGCAGTGTCCCGGTCGCCGCGTTCACCGTGGCCAAGCTGCGCTGGCTGGCCGACCACGAGCCGGACCTCGCCGACCGCACCGCCCGGATCATGCTGCCGCACGACTATCTGACCTGGCGGCTACGCGGCGGCTCGGGCGCCGCTCCCGAGCCGACCACTGATCGCGGTGACGCTTCGGGCACCGGCTACTGGTCACCCGCGGACTGTGAATACCGCAAAGATCTACTCGCCCTTGGCTTCCGCGGCCGCACACCCGAACTGCCCCGGGTGCTCGCGCCGTCCGAGGCCGCCGGGCGCACTCCTTCCGGTGTGCTCGTCGCCGCGGGCACCGGCGACAATGCCGGAGCCGCATTGGGTCTCGGCATCGAGGACGGCGACGTAGTGGTCTCGCTCGGCACCAGCGGCACCGTCTTCGCTCGCACGCTCGCGCCCAGCGCCGATGCCACCGGCGCGGTGGCCGGATTCGCCGACGCGACAGGAGCATTCCTCCCCCTCGTGTGCACCCTCAATGCGGCGCGCGTCCTCGAATACACCGCCGATTTGCTCGGTGTCGACCTCGCCACGCTCGAATCGCTTGCCGCACAGGCCCCGCCGGGCGCCGAAGGACTCGTCCTGCTGCCCTACATGTCCGGCGAACGCACACCGAACCTGCCGCATGCCACCGGCCGCCTGCACGGTCTGCGGCCGGAGACCATGCGGCCCAGCCACGTTGCCCGCGCCGCCTTCGAGGGCATGCTCTGCAATATGGCCGAGGCGCTCGACCATCTCCGTGCGCGCGGCACCGGCGTGCGCCGCATCCTGTTGATCGGCGGCGCGGCACGGTCGGCACTGGTCGCCGAGATCGCCGCCCAGATCTTCGGCGTCCCGATCACCGTCCCGCAACCGAACGAATACGTCGCACTCGGTGCGGCTCGCCAGGCTGCCTGGGCGCTCAGTGGTGCGGCGGAACCACCGAACTGGCCCGCCCACACCGCCGCCGAGGTGCCCGCACCGGACGCCCCCGCGGCCGGTCGCCGCATCCGCGCGGAATACCAACGGGCGAAAGGCGACCTCTACGCCCGCCCGACGGTCGGGATGCCGACCCGGACACTGCGCAAACGCCGGCGGCGACGCGGGGACGACTGACCGAGTCTGGCCGCCCGGCGGCGACCATGCGACCATGTACTCATTACCGGTAGTACTGGATACCGGTGGGTTGTCGGAAGGGGCGCAGATGCACCCGTATGACGTGGTGATTCGCCGTGGATCGGTGTTCGACGGGGCAGGATCCGCACCGCGCACGGCCGATGTCGGCATCAAGGACGGCAAGGTAGTGGCGATCAGCGCCGAGCCGCTGCCGGACGGCGCGCGGACCATCGACGCGACGGACAAGTGGGTCATTCCGGGCATGCTGGACGTGCACACCCACTATGACGCGGAAGTGCTCGGCAATCCCGGCCTCGGTGAGTCGGTGCGGCACGGCGTCACCTCCGTGGTGATCGGTAATTGCTCGCTGTCCACGGTGTATGCCGACGCCGACGATTGTGCGGACATGTTCGCCAGGGTCGAGGCGCTGCCCTGGGATGCGGTGCACTCGGCCGTCAAGGAGCACAAGAACTGGGACGGCCCGCGCGCCTATGCCGACGCCCTCGCTTCGCGTCCGCTCGGTGCGAATGTGGCGGCGCTGCTGGGGCATTCGGATATTCGCGTCGCGGTGATGGGGTTGGGTCGCGCGGTGGATCCGCAGGTGCAACCGACCGGCGACGAGCTGAAGCGGATGCGGCAGATGCTCACCGACGCACTCGATGCCGGGTTCCTCGGCCTTTCCACCATCCGCAGTTCGTTCTCCAAGTTGGAGGGCGTCCGGTTCCCGACCAGGCAGCTGCCGTCCACCTATGCCAGCTGGCGCGAGTACGCGGCGCTGAACAAGATTCTGCGGCAACGGAATCGGATCCATCAGAGCACGCCGAATCTCACCTCGCGGCTGGAGATCGCGCGCTACTTCGCGGAGAGCGCGGGCCGCTTCCGTAAGCCGCTCAAGACCACGCTGATCGCGGGCATGGACGTGAAGGCCGATCGCACGACAGCGCGCGCCGCGACCACGGCGGCGTGGATCGCGAACACGGTGGGCGGGGCCGAATTCCGGTGGCAGCACCTGCCGGTGCCGTTCGAGGTGTATGCCGACGGTGTCGATCTGGTCGTCTTCGAGGAGTTCGGTTCCGGCGTCGCGGCGCTGAACATCCGCGATGTGATGAAGCGCGGCGAACTGCTGGCCGACGAGTCCTATCGCAGACAATTCCGAAAGGACCTCGCCAAGAAGTACGGGCCTCGCGTGTGGCATCGGGACCTCTACGACGCGCAGATCGTTTCCTGCCCGGAAGCCGAGGTGGTCGGGAAGTCGTTCGGCGAGGTGGCCGACGAGCGTGGCATCCATCCCGCCGACGCGCTGCTCGACCTGGCGGTCGCGCACGGCGCGAAGCTACGCTGGCGCACCGTCATCGCCAACGACCGGGATGATGTGCTCGATCGACTCCAAACCTCCCCGAACGTCCAGGTCGGGTTCGCCGATTCCGGTGCGCACCTGCGCAATATGGCCTTCTACAACTTCGGCCTTCGCATGCTGGAACGGGTGCATCAGCGCAAGTTCATGTCGATCGAAGCCGCAGTGCACCGGTTGACCGGCGAATTGGCCGACTGGTACGGCCTGGACGCCGGCCGCCTGCGCGAGGGCGCCCGTGCCGATATCGCCGTCATCGACCCCGCTGGCTTCGACGCTTCCAGTGCCGCCTATGCCGAAGCCCCGTTTCCCGGTATCGCCGGGCTGAACCGCATGGTCAACCGCAACGACCGCGCCGTCGCCGCCACCCTCGTCGCAGGCCACCTCGTCTACGAATACGGCACCTTCGCCCCCGGCTTCGGCACCACCCTCCACGCGGGCACCTTTCTCACCCCCGTCTAGCCCCCAAAACGGGACATGGCCGCGGCAACTGCCGAAAGCCCGCTCAGTCGTGTCCCGTTGAGCGAACAGCCGGATCCGTCCGGCGATGAATTTCCGCGTTGGGTGGCGTCTCAGGTCGTGGGGAGGAATGATCCACGGCGAGGAGAGACGATGACCGAGACCGAGGTGCGCAAGGCGATCGCGGCGGAACGGACGGACCTGGCCGAGCTACTGGCGGGGCTCGACGCCGAGAGCTGGGACGCGCCGACGCTGTGCAGCGGGTGGCGGGTGCGTGAGGTCGTCGCGCACATCACCCTGCCGTTCCGGCTGTCCCTGCCGCGCTTCGCGCTCGAAATGCTGCGGGCCGGCGGCAGTTTCAATCGGATGTCCGATCGCAGCGCCCGCACCGACGCGGCTCGGCTCACGGCCGAGGACCTGCTGAAATCGCCCTGGGACAACGTCGACCATCCCTGGAAACCGCCGGGCGGCGGCTTCACCGGCGCGTTGAGTCACGACGTCATTCACGGCTTGGACATCACCGTCGCTCTCGGACTCGACCGAAAGGTGCCGGAGGATCGGTTGCGCCTGGTGCTCGGCGACATCGATCCGAAGCACGTCAAGTTCTTCGGGGTCGACCTGAAGGGCCTCGAGCTGCGCGCCGACGACATGGACTGGAGCTACGGCTCCGGCGACATCCTTTCCGGCGCCGCCCAGGACTTGCTGCTGGTGTTGTGCGGACGAAAACTGCCCGCCGGGAAGCTGCACGGAGACAAGGCGAAGCGTTTCACCCGCCGCTGACCAGCCGGGCAATAATGCCGAGCCGTCGATGACCTTGTCGAGTTACAGTCGGATCGTGACCTGGATCGCGCCCGACCTCA
Source organism: Nocardia brasiliensis (assembly GCF_042691675.1). Taxonomy (GTDB): domain Bacteria; phylum Actinomycetota; class Actinomycetes; order Mycobacteriales; family Mycobacteriaceae; genus Nocardia; species Nocardia brasiliensis_D. Next base: position 4,059,062 of record NZ_CP170507.1, on the reverse strand, counting down.
CCCGAACCGACCCGCCGATGATCGCCGCCGAGCGGCAGATGTTGCAGGGCTGGCTCGACTTTCACCGTGACACACTGCTGGTGAAATGCGCGGGCCTCGACGCCGAGCGGCTGCGCAAGCCGTCCGCCGAACCGTCGACGCTGTCGCTGCACGGGTTGGTTCGGCACATGACCGAGGTGGAGCGCGGTTGGTTCCGCCTTGCCGCCGCTGCCGAAGACGTGCCGTACGTCTACGGCAGCGAAGACGACCCGGACGGCGACTTCGACACCGAAGGCGCCGACGCCGCAACCGATTTCGCGGCATACCGGCGCGAGATCGAACTGGCCGACGCCGCGGTGGCCGACCTGCCCCTCGACCACATCTTCGTCCACCCCAGACGGCCGGACCTGCAGTTCAACCTGCGCTGGGTCTACCTGCACATGATCGAGGAATACGCCAGGCACAACGGGCATGCCGACCTGCTGCGTGAACGCATCGACGGTGCCACCGGCGATTGACCTGCTCAGAGCGGATGCTTGCTGACCCAGGCCGCGACCTGGGCGCGCGAGGTGAACCCGAGCTTGGTCAGAATATGGTCGACGTGGCTCTCCGCGGTACGGATCGAGATGACCAACTCGGCGGCGATCCGTTTGTTGCTATAGCCCGCCGCGACCAACCGTGCCACGTCCTTCTCCCGGCGGGTTAGCTGGTCTTCGGCAACAGATTTCGATGTGGGCGGCGGTGGCTGCTCGGTGCCGAGGGCGTAGCGCACCGCCTCGTCCAGGGTGAGGGCGGCACCGGCGTCGGATGCGGCGCGAAACTCATTGTCTCCCAGGATGTTGCGCACCTGGAGCCGAACCTTCTCGCCGACCGCGTCGGTCATCGCGTGCGCCAGCCGCTGGGTACTGCCGCGCCGCACCGTCGCCGCGGCTCCCATCAACCGCGCGGCCCGGTGGTGTTCGCCGCAGGCGGCCGCCGCCCAGGCGAGCCCGTCGAAGGCCGACGCCGTCCAGACGCAGCGATCGAACAGCGCCAGTAGCTCGACCGCGCGGCGCAGCTCCCGGATTGCCTTGTCCTCGTCGCCGTTTCGCCAATGGTTGGTCCCGACCGCCCAGGAGGCGAGGCCACCGAGCAGATGCGAACCGTGCTCGGTGGATTTGACCAGAAATTGCTCGGCCAGCGTCCCCGCGCGAGGGTCCGCGAGCACCATCGCGCACACGTACGCGAACGCGAGGCTTTCCATCTCCGCACCGTGGTGCCCGCACGCGCGAGCTTGCTGCGCGGCGTCCTCGGCGAGCTCGAGCGCACGCACCGGATCGGACTCGGCGAACGCCAGCACCGCCGCCAGCAGCGTCGCCTCCACCAGTGCCTCCGCGGCGGCCAATTCTGTTGCTATAGCCACGCATTCGCGCAGGTACTCGTTGGCCGACACGGTGTCCGACAACATCGCGGCAATGGCGGAGGCGGCCGCCAGCGCCCGTGCCCGATCGGTGGTGTGCGCGAGATCCTTACTGAGCGCGTCCAGCAGCCAGCGGTAGCCCTCCAGCAGGAAACGGTAGTGCTCCCAGAACGGCCGCAGTTCGGAGGCGATCTGCAGCCCCCGGTGCGCGCCGTCCGGGTCGGCGAGCGCGAATTGCAGGGCCGCACGAAGATTCGCGTGTTCGCGGGTGACGTCGCGGAACCAGGCGACGTCCGCGTCGCCCCAGTACTCGGTGCGCCCCCGCCGCGCGACCCGATAGTAGTGGTCGCGGTGCCGGAGTCGGACCGCGTGCTCGTCGCCGTGCGCGATGAGGCGGGCCAGCGCGAACTGCCGCAACGGCTCCAGCATGGTGTAGCGACCTGCGCCGTCGCTGTCGGCGCGATGACCGAGCACCGACTTGTCCACCAGACCGGTGAGTGCGTCGACCAGCGCGCCGGGCGGATCGATCACGCACACCGCCTCGGCGGCGGCCAGGTCGAACCCGCCCGCGAACACCGCCAGTTGTTCCCATAGGTGCTGTTCGTCCTGCGTGCACAGGTCATAACTCCAGCGGATGGCTGCTTCCAGGGTCTGCTGCCGTTCCGGTGCGGTGCGCAGACCGGTGGTGAGCAGGCGCATGGTGTCGTCCAGCCGGTCCAGCACCTGGGCCGGTGTGAAGGCGCGCAGCCGCAGCGCCGCCAATTCCAGCGCCAGCGGAATGCCTTCCAAGCGAAGACAAATTGCCGCGAGCGCGCCGAGATTGGCGGCGGTGACCTGGAATTCGGGGTTCGCGGCGGTGGCCCGGTCGATCAGCAGCCGCAGCGCCGCGGTCTCGGTCACGTCGAGCGTGCCCGATTCCTCGTCGCTTTCGGGTACCGGCAGCGGCGCCACCGGCAGGACCTGCTCCCCCAGCACGCCCAGTGGCTCCCGGCTGGTCGCCAGCACTCGCACGTCGGGTGTGCTGGCGATCAGCCGGTCGACCAGGGCGGCGCAGGCGTCGACGAGGTGCTCACAATTGTCGAGGACCAGCAGCAGGTGTTTGCCGCCGAGGTAATCGGTGAGGCTCGCCAGCGGGGCGCTGGTGTCGTCGCGCAGACCGAGCGCCTGCGCGACGCTCAGCGCCACCAGCTCCCCGTCGTTGACGTGCGCCACCTCGACCAGCCACACACCGTCCGGAAAGGCCCGCCGCACCGCGTCGCCCACCCGCCGGGCCAGCCGGGTCTTGCCGACCCCGCCCGGCCCGGTGAGGGTGAGCAATCGCGTGCTGGACAGCAGTTTCCTGGCGGCGGCCACTTCGCGGTCCCGCCCGACGAAGCTGGTCACTTCGGCGGGGAGGTTTCCTGTCACGTACCGCGCCACGCCGCTTACCTTCGCACGGACGCCCGGGGCCCCGGGCGTTTTGCCCGAAGATGCCGCGCTCGTCAGGGTGTCCGGATGGCGGGGTAGACGGCCTCGAACAGGGTGCGCAGTTCGGCGGCGGTGATCTCCCTTCCGGTGGCGTCGGTGTGCGCTTGGACGTGCCTGGCGAAGTCGATCTGCAGGTGTCGCGGCAGGTCGATGCCGAACTCCGTCTTCAGCAGGTACGCGATGCCGCCCTTGCCCGACTGCGAGTTCACCCGGACGACGGCATCGTAGGCGCGGCCGATGTCGGCCGGGTCGATCGGCAGGTACGGCACCTGCCAATCCAGCTGGCGTTCGGGAATTCCCGTTCGCGCGGCCCGGGCGCGATGCGCCGTCATACCCTTGTTGATCGCGTCCTGGTGGGTGCCGGAGAACGCGGTGTGCACCAGATCGCCCACGTACGGGTGGCGTTCGTGGACCGGCATGCGGGTGCAGTATTCGACGGTCCGGCGGATCTCGTCGATGTCCGAGAAATCGATCATCGGATCCACGCCCTGCGCATGCAGATTCAGCGCGAGGGTGGCGATATCGACGTTGCCGGTGGCCACCGGCGAGGATCAGTTCCCGCAGTGCGGCCCTGTCCTTGCCCAGCACCGTGTTTCGCCAGGTGGGGGCGGTCGCGGCGTACATATGGACGACCACGTTGGGCAAACCGCGGACCGATTCGACGGTGCGCTCGATGAGATCCGTTCGCGCGGGCGTGAATACGACGATGGCCACGTCGTCGGGCGCCAGGCCGGTGTCGGCGATAAGGCGGACGAAGTCGTAGTCGGTGCGCGAGGCGGACGGGTAGCCGACCTCGATCTCCTTGTAGCCCATGGCCACCATCAGTTCGAAGAAGCGCCGCTTGCGCTCGGGGTCCATGGGTTCGGCGAGGGCCTGGTTGCCGTCGCGCAGGTCGACCGGCACCCACAGGGGCGCCTCGGTGATCCGTGCTGCGGGCCAATCGCGCTGGGTGAGCGGCACTTCCACCCGGTCGTAGACGGAACGGTAGCGGTGCGACGGCATCTGGGAGTGCCGCTGCCGGTTCCACGCCGGTGCGCTGCCGGGAATCTCGCCCTTGGGAGTGTTGATGGTCGGGAAGGACATGCTCGGGTCTGCTTTCTGGCCGTTCGGCCGTCACGAAAGAACGGTGACCGGCCACGGCAAAGCCCCACGGCGGGGGGCCGGTCGTTCAGGCCCCGCCGTGGCGGCTAAGCAGAAGCATGGTGCGCATGATGGCTAGACTATACACAACTCCTCAGACAAGTAGAGAGGTTGCGATGGTTTCGCAGGTACGGCGCCACCCGTTGGCAGCGCAGGCGGCCGAGCTACTGCTGGCCCGCATCAAGGCAGGTGAATGGCCGCTGGGCCATCGCCTTCCGGGCGAGACGACGCTCGCCGCACAGCTCGGTGTCGGCCGTTCGACGCTGCGTGAGGCGATCCGCGAGCTGGCGGGCAAGGGCGTGCTGGACAGCCGCCAGGGTGCGGGCGTATTCGTCACGGCGCTGGACACGACCGATGACTGGGATGTCGTGCTGCGCCGGGCCACCATCGCCTCGGTGATCGAGGCCCGTATCGCCATCGAGGCGGAGGCCGCCGCGCTGGCCGCGCGGCGCCGCACCCCCGCCGACCTGCGTGCCCTGCGCCGCGCACTGGCGGCACGCGAGGCACACGGCGAACCGATCGCCGACCATGTGGATGCGGACATGGCCTTTCATCGCACCGTGCTCGTCGCCGCGCACAACGAGGTGCTGACCCAACTCTTCGACAGCTTCCTCCCCCGGCTCCGGCTCGCGATGATCGACATGCTCAAGATCCGACCGGTCCCGTCCGAGGCCGCCGATCATGCCGCACACGAGCTACTCGTCGACGCGATCGCCACCCGAAACGCCACGGCCGCAGCCGAATTCAGCCGCTCCCAGCTGACGACCCTGCAGGAGGCATTCACATGACCGGCGCGCCGGTACTCGAACTGACGGACGTGACGTTCCGCCGCGAGGGCAAGAAGATCATCAACGGCATCTCGCTGACCGTGCACGCGGGCGAACACTGGGCGCTGCTCGGGCCGAACGGCGCGGGCAAGAGCACGCTGCTCGGCTTCTGCGGCGCCGTCACGTTCCCCACCTCGGGCACGGTGCGCGTGCTCGGCGAACAGCTCGGCCGGGTCGAACTGCAACGCCTGCGCCGCTCCATCGGCCATGTGAACCCGCGCCATCCGCTGCGTTATCCCTTGACGATCCGCGAGGTCGTGCTGACCGGCCTGACCGCCACCATCGATACCCCGATGCGCTGGTCCCCCACGGCGGACCAACTCGCCCGCGCCGACGCGATGATCGACACCGTCGGCCTCACCGGCAAGGCCGACAACACCTGGCCGACGCTGTCCCAGGGCGAGCGCGGTCGCACCCTGATCGCCCGCGCCCTCATCGCCGAGCCCCGGCTGCTGCTGTTCGACGAACCCTCCACCGGCCTGGACCTCGCCGCCCGCGAACAACTCCTGGAAACCATCGACACCCTCGGCGACACCCACCCCGAGGTCGCCTCGGTCCTGGTCACCCACCACCTCGAGGAACTCCCGAGCACCACCACTCACGCCCTGCTCATCGCCGACGGCCACACCGTCGCCGCGGGCCCCGCCCGCGAAACCCTCACCACCGACACCGTCACCACCGCCTTCGCCCACCCCGTCGAAGTCCGCTACGACGGCCGCTGGACCGCCCGCGCCGCCCACACCCGCCCCGCCTGGCCCACCTAGCCGTGTATCCCGCGGAAAGTCTTCGGGGAAAATTTCGGCCGAGGTGTCGATTCGGCGGGTGGCCGTTCGATGCAGTGAGGTGAGGGTCGGACGATCCGCACGACGACGAGCAAAGGACGCCAGATGCGCTACCTGATGTTGATCCATGTCGACCCGGCCACCGCGCCGGAGCCGGACGCGGCACTGATCGAGCAAGTGGGCAAGGTGATCGAGGAAATGACCAAGGCGGGCGTGCTGCTGGACACCAACGGCCTGCGCCCGATCACCGAGGCCACCAAGATCACCCAGACCGGCGGCAAGCAAACCGTGATCGACGGCCCGTTCACCGAGTCCAAGGAGGTCGTCGGCGGATACTGCATCCTGCAGACGAAGTCGAAGGAAGAAGCCGTGGAATGGTCCGCACGCTTCCTCGCGGTGCACGGGCCGGAGTGGAATATCGAGGTCGAGATCCGGCAGATCGCCGAACCGGCCTGATCGGGGACGACGGATGAGCCCGGACCAGTCGGCCGAGCAGGCCCGCCACGCCGTGGAGACGGTGTGGCGGATGGAATGGCCCAGGCTGGTCGCGGGGCTCACCCGCGTCGTCGGCGATATCGACGCCGCCGAGGAACTGGCGCAGGACGCGTTGGTCGCGGCGCTGGAACAGTGGCCGCGCGACGGGGTGCCGCCGAATCCCGGCGGCTGGCTGATGCTCACCGCCAAGCACCGGGCGATCGATCGGATCCGCCGCAATCAGACGTTCGCCCGCAAGCTGGCAGAACTAGGTCATGAACTGGTGACCGAGCAACCGGACTCGCCGGAACCGGACAATGCCGTCGAGGACGATCTGCTGCGGATGATGTTCACCGCGTGCCATCCGGTGTTGCCGGAGCAGGCGCGGGTAGCGCTAACCTTGCGGCTACTCGGCGGCCTGACCACCGAGGAGATCGCCCGTGCCTTCGTTGTCACCGAATCGACGGTGGCGCAACGCATCGTCCGCGCCAAACGAACCATCGCCGCGAAGCGGGTGCCCTACGAGGTCCCGGGCAGCGATGAACTGCCCGAGCGGCTGAACTCGGTCCTCGCCGTCGTCTATCTGATCTTCAACGAGGGATACGCGGCGACCACGGGCCACGATTGGATCCGCTTCGAGCTGTGCCAGGACGCACTGCGGCTCGGCCGCATACTCGCCGAACTGCTGCCCACCGAACCCGAGGTGCACGGGCTGGTCGCGCTGCTGGAACTACAGGCGTCGCGGCTGCCCGCACGGACCGGGCCCGCGAATGATGTTGTGCTGCTTGCCGACCAGAACAGGTCACGATGGGACCGGTTGCTGATCCGGCGCGGATTGGCGGCGCTCGGTCGCGCCAATGCCGTCGCACGGGACCGTTCTTTGCCACCGGGCAGCTACGCGTTGCAGGCGGCGATCGCCGCCGTGCACGCCATGGCGGCGACGCCGGGCGATACCGATTGGCGGCGCATCGCCGGGCTGTACGCGGTTCTCGCCGAACGCTTTCCGTCGCCGATCGTCGAATTGAATCGTGCGGTGGCGGTGAGCAAGGTGCACGGCCCCGCCGCGGGTCTCGACCTCGTCGACGCGCTGGTGACCGCGGGGGCGCTGGATACCTACCATCTGCGCTACGCCGTGCGTGGGGATCTACTCGTCCAGCTGGATCGCTACGCGGAGGCGCGTGCCGAGTTCACCCGCGCCGCGGAATTGACCGGCAATAAAGCCGAACGGGCGCTGCTGCTCGATCGCGCGGCCACATCCGCGCGTAGGGCATCCGTCGCTGGTGAAATTCGATCCAACGGTGGATAAGACGGTTCAGTAGATCGTTGGCAAACTTCCGGTGACTCGCGGCATCTCGATGGTGTCGTCCTCACCGGCCGCCCGGACTTCGGCCAACTTGTCGAGGAACGCTTCCGCAGAGCCGAACCGAGCCGCGACCTGCGCGAGCAGCTGTTCGGCTGGTTTCATGAAGTCCATGCCCCTCAGCATGACCGGTCACCTGACCGACACAGCCGCCGTTAGCACATAGTTTGCCGAAATGTCTTGCCTGCGCAAGCGCGGCTCGAGTCCTGCCACCGGACCGATACGTTCGATTCGGCGGCAGGACACGCTCGGCTCAGGCGCGGCGGATGGGTTGAAAGGTTTGTGTCGCGTCGGTGGTGAGGAAGATCCCGACGAGGCGGTACACCTCGGCCGGCTTTTCCACGACCAGCAGGTGGGACGTGCCCGGAACGATGGCGAGCTCGGAATTCGGGATCGCTCGGTAGAGGGCGATCGTGTGTTCGAGGCTCATCGCGTCGTCGTCGGCGGCGATGACCAGGGTCCGGCTGGTGATACCGCCGAGTTCCTCGACGGTCAGCGTCGGTTCGGCCCGCGCCATCCGGATCAGCTTGTCGGCGACGACACCGAAGTGCTCCGCACCGTCCGGTGACACCTCGCCGTAGCGGGCGGCCAAGCGCCGCATGGGTTCCTCGTGCGTGAAGCCGTCCAGTACGCCGGGCAACAGGCCGTCGTGATGGAAGTTGCCGCTGATCGAGACGAGCTTGCGCACCAGATCCGGCCGCCGAATCGCGACCAGCAAGGCGACGATCGCGCCGTCGCTGTAGCCGACCAGGTGCGCGGAACCGCCGACCACCTTGTCCAGAAAAGCGATGGTGTCCTGCGCCATCAGGTCGTAGGAGATCGGCCCTTCGACATCAGGGGTGCGGCCGTGACCACGCCGGTCCATGCGGTAGACGCGGAAATTCTCGGCCAGTCCGGCGACAGCCGGCTCGAACGACCGTGAGTCCACGAACCCGCCGTGCAACAACAGCACCGGATCGCCGTCGCCCGTTTCGTCATACCAAGTCCGGACCTCGCCGAGCTGAACATCTTTCGCCATGCGCAGATCATGCTGGATCGCCGAGGGAAGACACGAGGCAGACCCGGCGCGGGGTGCCGCGCGACACGTTCTTCGCCGCGTCGACCCTATTGCCGCAGTTCGAACTCGTCTCGCGGCTCGGCGCGGTCCTCGGCTTCGGCCAGTTCCTTCAGTGTCAGCAGTTGCTTGCGCATCATGACGAGATCGCCGAGGGCCAGCAGACGGCCGAGGATCCGCGGCCCGCCCATCCGCACCCGGACGACCAGCCGCGTACCCGCTCCCTCGGGACGCACCGCATAGGTGACGCAGATCTTCCCGGCCACCAGGGTGATGTGCTGGCTCAGCGCGAAGGAGACCAGGTCGAACTGCCCCATGAAACGTTGTCCGACTTGGAGTTCGGCGAGCTGGGGGTCGCGATGCCGTGGGCTGGGGCGACCCCAGCGATCGAGGATGTCGTAACTGTATGGGGCCACCCGCAGTTGGCACAGCCAGGCATAGACCAGGCCGTACGGAGCGTCGATGCTGATGGCTCGATCCGCCTGCACGCCTTCGGGTTGCAGCTCGTCGCACGGCAGTGGGTCTTCCCGCTCGGCGGCGGTGGCGCCCCAGACCAGTCCGGGGATCATGCCGCGGCCGCGATACGACGCAGCATCCCGCGGACCACGAACTTGTGGGCGCCGGTGCCGATGACCAGGGCACGGTAGATCTTGCCGTGCAGGCCAGGGAAATTCGCCAAGGACTTGGCCCGGACCCGGGTTCGGCTCGGGCCTTCGTCATCGAGTTCGAAGATCAACGCATACTCCGAAAACCAGTGTCGCCCTTTCAATGCCAACCGGGCGGGTGCCGCCGCGGAATCCAGCACGAAGCCGGACGGCACGGTGGACGGATCCGCCGGGTCCTTGCAGACGACTTTCAATACTGCCTTCCAGGCCCGGTCGCGATTCGCGTCGACGGATCTGGCATGCTCATCAATATAGGATAGACGCTCCATATAGAAGGAACGTACTAGTAAATGGCGCCTCCCCGCAAGCACGACACCGACGTGATCCTCGACGCAGCGCGCACCCTGGTGCTCGCCGACGGCCCGCGGGCCGCCAGTGTGGCGGCCATCGCCGAGGCCAGCGGCGCGCCGGTCGGCACGCTGTACCACCGCTTCGGCAATCGCAACGGCGTGCTGACCGCCGCCTGGCTGCGCGCACTCGAACGTTTCCAGGCGGGCGCCCTGGCCGCCGCCGAGCACCCCGACCCGGTCGAGGCCGGCGTCGCGATGGTGCGCGCCGCCCTGACGTTCGGCCGCGAATTACCCGACGACGCAAGACTTCTGCTCAACCTGCGCCCCAGCGACCTGCTCGACGGCGGCCCCGACGAGGACTTCCGCGCCCGCCTCGCCACCATGAACGCCCCCGTCTTCGAACACCTCCGCCGCATCGCCACCGCCCTGTTCGGCCGCGCGGACGCGCGCGAAATCGACGCCGTCAGCCGAGCCGTAGTCGACCTCCCCTACGCCGCCCTCCGCCACCACGCCCACGCCCCCACCCTCCCCGACTGGCTCGACACCGACCTCCCCGCCGCCGCCCGAACCCTCCTCACCTCCTACCACCCCCACCCCACACCGAACGGGACATGACAAACAGGCCGCTCACACCCCCACGCAGCCACGTCCCGTTCGCCGCACCGCCCGACCTAGGGCGGTCACCAAGCGGGACATGACGGAGCGGTCACTCGGGATTCGGCGCAGCCACGCCCCGTTCACCTCACCACCCGACCTAGGGCCGTCGCCGAGCGGGACATGACGGAGCGGTCACTCGGGATTCGGCGCAGCCAGGTCCCGTTGGCCGCACCGACCGACCTGGGGCCGTCGCCGAGCGGGACGTGACGGAGTGGGTACCCGAGGTTCGGCGCGGGTAGGTCCCGTTCGATGGGGTCAGGCGGGGTCGGTGACGAGGGTGGGGGTTAGTTCGTGGAGGTCGTTGATGATGTGGGCGGCGAGGGCCAGGGCGTCGGGGGCGGGTGGGTATTCGGGGCGGGGGGCGGCGATGACGCGCATGCCCGCGGCATGGGCGGAGCGGAGGCCGTTGCTCGAATCCTCTACCGCGGCACACTCGGTGGGGCGTTGGCGGAGGAAAGCGGCCACGGCGACGTAGACGTCGGGAGCCGGTTTGCCGCGGTCGACCTCTTCGGTCGAGAAGGTGACGTTGAAGAATTCGATCAGTCCGGTGCGGCCGAGGACGACGTCGATCAGTGCCCGCGGCGACGAGCTGGCCACGCCGAGCGGCCATTTCTCGCTCATCCGCTGCACGGCGTCGATCGCGCCCGGCAGCAGCGGGACGTCGCGGTCGTAGTGTGCGGCCATCCGGTCGATCACCTCGCGCGCCACCGTGTCCGGCGGTTCATCGACACCGAGATCGGTGCTCAGGTACTCCGACCATTCCCGGGTACTCATGCCCATCAACCGTTGCTGAGCATCGGGCAGCCACTTACCGCCGCGCTCGGCGACATAGTCCCGCCGTACCCGCTCCCATACCGGCTCGGAGTCGATCAGTACGCCGTCCATGTCGAAGACAACCGCCGTAATACCCATCTACCCAAAGCCTTTCGCCAGCCGGACCGGTCATTGCGTTCGTGGCCGACGTCGATCGAGCCGACGCCACCCACCTTCTCGTTCCCCCCTGGATACCCGATTGATGATCGTGAACCACCCTAGGCCAACCCGGACGATTCCGACCCGACCCGCCGACCCGCCAAGTCGGCCCGCGCCGCGAGCATTCGGTGGGCAACCTATAACGTGTTCCGCATGAACGAACAGCAGGCCGGTGACTCGCTGCCGAGCGAGGAGCATCACGAGGGCGCGTTCCGGCCGATGAGCGAGCTGATCAACGCGCAAGAACAGAACGTCGACATCACCCGCGGCGGTCCGCATTACGGCGAGTTCGTCGAGCAGGTACGCGGACTGATGGATCGCGCCCGCCTCGCCTCCCCGTCGGACGAGCTCGCGGTGGAGACGATCGGCCTGCTCAAGCAGCTCAACGACAAATTGGACGCCGCGATCGTCGACGAGTGGTCGACGCCCACCTGGACCCGCCACGACCTGCCCGCCCGCGGCAACATCACGCTGCCACCGTTCCTGATCGACCACGCCGACCGCGACGGTGTCGACGCCCGCATCACTTTCCGCACCTTCCACCTCGGCGGCAACAATGCCGCCCACGGCGGCCAGATCGCCGTCGGCTTCGACGACCTGCTCGGCATGGCCGCGGCAGTGCACGCGGGCGCGGTGACCAGGACCGCGTCGCTCACCATCGACTACCGCTCCATCACCCCGCTCAACACCGAACTCCGGGTCCGCGCCTGGGCCGAACGCCAAGAGGGCCGCAAGGTCTACGTCCGCGCCACCCTGCACGACGGCGACCGCCTCTGCGCCGAAGCCAACGGCCTGTTCATCGTCCTGAAGCCCGGCCAGCCGTGAGTTCTTCCTGAGTGATCGGAAACGCTGCCGCCATTGCCCTGACGATGCCGGTCACCGATCCGGAAAGTATGCCTCCCGGTATTCCTCGAAACGTTCGTCGACCTGTTCGGCAGTGAGACCGAAGTCGGCGAGGGTGTACCGGTGCGCGGGACGTGCTGCGCCGGAGGTGCTTTCCGCGTGCAGTGACGTCATCGCCGACGTCGCCTCCTCGGTCAACGGCAGATCGAAGTGCCGGTAGATCGATGCGACGGTACCGATCGGGTCGGCGATGAAGTCGTCGTAGTCGACGTCGCAGAATTGGGCGGCATTGTGGCGCTTGCGGTCTGCCAGGAAACGATCGGCGCCGCGGGCCCACAGGTCCAGTTGGCTGGCGCCGACCACCGGTCCACGGAACTTGTCCGACCAGCCCGCCGAGGCCTGCTCGTTGAGACTGCATACCGAGGCGATGATGGTGCGCGGGTCGCGGTGCATCTGGATGACGAGCGCGTCCGGATAGACCTCGAAAATGGCGTCGAGGGCGAACAAATGGCTCGGGTTCTTCAGTACCCAGCGTCGTCCCGCGTCGGGCAGGCCGATCAGCTGGAGGTTGCGCCGGTGCCTGCGATAGGCGGCGGTCCAGTCCTGCTCGCGCAGCCACTCGGAGTAGCCGGGCAGATAGGCGAGGCACTCGTAGGACACCGACATGGCCGACTGCCGGAGCAACTGCCAGCACTCCTCCACCTGGTCGGCCGAAATATGGTGCACACCCATGAATTCGGGATGCTCCACGTGATGCTTCTCGAACGCGGCCTCGATCCGCTGGTACACCGGGTTGCTCGCCCAGGTCTCCCGCGGCGGCCGTGGCTGTGGCATTTCGGTCAGCCACATCTCCAAGCCTTGGTGCCCCGGGTCGGCGTTGAGCAGCCGGTGTACCGCTGTCGTGCCCGAACGCGGCAGCCCGGTCACGAAGATCGGCCGCTCGATCGCCACTTCGGCGTGTTCCGGAAAGCGTTGCCACGCGGCCTCACTCAGCAACCGCGCGATCAGCGCCCCGCGCAGGAACGCGCGGTTCACCTTGTTGCCGAACGGCGTCAGCTCCGCGTCCTTGGCATAGGACTCGAGCAATACCTCGAGCCCCGTGCGGTAGTCGTCGGCACCGAAATCGTCCAGCCCGACGACCTTGGTCGCCGACACGTGCAGGTCGTCGATGGTCCCGACATCGTCCCTACCGATCACTTCATCTCCTCCATCGTGGTGCGCGACAACCGCACCCGTTCAGTGGTGGTATTCGCCGCCGTTGACATCCAGGCAGGCCCCGGTGATCGCGCGCGCCATGGACGACGCGAAGAACACGACCGCGTCGGCGATCTCGTCGGGTTCGGGCAGCTTGCGCAGGTCGATGGTCTTCGCCGTCTCGGCATAGACCTCGTCGGCGGTAATGCCGCGCTGCTCGGCCAGATAGTTGAAGTACCACTTCAAGTTGTCGGCCCAGATGTAGCCGGGGGCAATGGTATTGACCCGGATGCCGCGCGGTCCGAGCTCGGTGGCCAAGCTCTGCGCCAGCGCGAGCAGGCTCGCCTTGGCCATCTTGTACGGCCCGAAGGTGCGCCGGGAATGCCGCAGCACCGCCGAGTTGATCATCACCACCGAACCCTTGGACTCGGCGAGCGCGGGAATGAACAGCCGCGTCAACCGCAGAGCTGCCAGCACATTGGTCTCGAAACCGGCGCGCACCTGGTCCAGGTCGACGTCGGCGAGGTCCATGATCGGCGGGATCGCGAACGCGTTGTTCACCAGCGTGTCCACCCGGCCGAACGCGCGCTGCGCGGTCTCGACCAGATTCGCGGCGGCGGCCTCGTCGTTGATGTCGGTCGGCACCACCACCGCGCGCCTGCCGAGCTCGGCGATTTCCTTGGCCACCTCGGTGAGTCGCGATTCGGTGCGCGACGCGAGCACCACGTCGGCGCCCGCCTGCGCGCTCCGCACCGCGATGGCTCGGCCGAGTCCGGGGCCCACGCCGGAGACCACGACGACTTTGTCCTGCAACAACATCAGCCGAGCATCCTCTCCGCGACCGCGGCCTGCCGCACCGCGATTCGTGCGCGCCATTCTTCCGGCGTGACCCCGGCCTGGTCGTAGAACGGAAGCCGGTGCGGCAGTTCGGCTACCGGCACCACCTCGACCGTCGGCCCGTCCTCGGGCTTCATCTCGCGGGAGAGCCGCTGCCAGCGGAACTGGAGATACCCGCGGGCATGCCCGGTGCGTTCGATCCAGTTGGCCAGACCGGGATTTCGCTCGCTGACCACCAGCCGGATCATGCCGTCGGGGTCCACCCGCGCTTGGTCGGCGGTGAGGCTGGTCTGGTGGTTGATGTAGTCCAGCGACAGGTACCACATGCTGCCGAGCTGGAAGCCCTGGTACGGCGCATCGGATTTCGGCACCGTGATGATCATCGCCTGATCGTCGGCCAGCTCGTAATGGCCCGCCGAGGAGAACTGGGTGGTGAGACCGCCCGGGGTGGACCTGGGTTCGGTCATCGTGTTCACCGGCAGGTTCAGATAGAACCATTCCGGGAACGCCAGGAAGGTTTTCAGCCGGGAGATCAGCATCTTGCCGGCCACGCCGTACCTCTTGGTCAGCAGGTCCTTCGTCAGCGGCGGTGGCGCGGCACCGATCCCGTCGACCCGGGCGATCCGGATGGTGCCCGGCTTTTCGGCGGCCCAGTCGCTGTAGACCTCGCGGACCACCAGCATGGCCGAGTCGGCGGCGAGGTGTACGTACCCCGGGCGCGCTTCGCCGGGACCGAGCCGGAGCTCATAAGACCCGTCCGGACCTACTTCCAGCGAGCGGTCGTCGAAGGCGGTGAGGCTGTCGGGCACCTCCACCGGCGAGTAGTTGCCGTTCAGCACCTGGAAGCTCAGATCCCTTGTGGTGCCGCGCTTTCCGGTGACCACATACTCGGCATCCGGGCGCAGATACGAGTGGTAGTAGAGCGTATCCGGGTTGTCCAGGCCCATCTTCGTGTACGGCCCTGTGGACTGAACGAAGAACGGGAAGTCCCGCTCGTAGGCCCACGCCATCTGCAGGGCCGCCCGGATACTGCCCGCCAGGTAGTCGTAGCCCTCGACGAGGTCCTGTTCGGTGCGGATGTGCGCGGCCCCGGTGATGATCTGCTCGGCGGCGGCGATGGCGTCCGCGAACGGCTGTGTCAGCAAAAGGCTCTCCGTTGAGTGTTCCAAATATGTACCACTCTGGTACATTTCATCTGAGGCAAGATTAGAACGTGTTCTAGGAGTGGTCAATGGTCGACCGTCGATCCGCACCCACCGTGCGGGTGGTGCAGGTACTGGATTACTTCGTCGAGCAGCGAGGCAAGCGGTTCGGCCTGTCCGAGCTCGCGCGGGCGCTCGACCTGGCGAAACCGACCTGCCTCGGCATCCTGACCGAGCTGACCGCAGGCGGCTACCTGGTGCGCGACGCCGACACGCTGACCTACGGCCTCGGACCCGCACTGATCGCGGCGGGCCGAGTCGCCCAGGACAGCTTCGCGATATCCGCGCTCGCCCGCACCGAGCTGGAGAAACTCACCGCCCGATACCGCACCACCTGCACCGCGTCCGCCGTGGTCGGCGAGCAGATCATGGTGCTGGAAAGCACCGGCCCGGGCATGGTCAAGGTCGGCGCGGCCTATCACTTCGCGCCGCCCGTCGGCCTGATGTACGTGCTGTGGGACACCGACGCCGCGTTCGACGCCTGGCTGGCCAAGCCCCCGACGGTGCCACTACAGCAGGACGAGGCGCGATTGCGGCAGGTGGTCGCCGAATGCCGCGAGCGCGGCTATCTCGTGGAAAGCCTCACCTCCGCCGGGCGGCGCCTGTACTCGATGCTGGCGGGTTTCGCCGCCCGCGATTTGCCCGACGAGCTGCGTGAACTGGTCGGTGAGCTGGTCACGAGCCTCGGCGAGCGGGTGTATCTCGGCACGGATCTGCGGCCGCGTAAGGAGCACCCGGTCAGTCTGCTCGCCGCGCCGACGTACGGCGGCGACGGCAGGCAGAACATGGTGCTGACCATGTACGTCGGCGCGTCCATCACCGGCGCCGAAATCGACAGGCGCGGAACAGCGCTCGTCGCCGCGGCGGATGCGGTGACGGCCGCGTCGGGTGGACAGCGACCACAGCCGTGAAGCACACCCATTGCCAACAATCGAAACGTGTTCTAGTTTTGCCGTGTGAGCCAGTACGCGAAGTCGACGGGTAGTACATACGAGCTACCTCATCTGGACGCGCTCGAAGCCGAATCGGTACACATATTCCGTGAAGTAGCCGCAACATTCGAACGCCCGGTGTTGCTGTTCTCCGGCGGCAAGGACTCGGTGGTGATGCTGCATCTGGCGGCCAAGGCCTTCTGGCCCGCGCCGCTGCCGTTCCCGGTGCTGCACATCGATACCGGGCACAACTTCGACGAGGTGATCGCCTACCGCGACGAGACGGTCGCACGGTTCGGGCTGCGGCTGGTGGTCGGCAAGGTACAGGACGATATCGACGCCGGACGGGTCGTCGAGGAGACCGGCCCGCGCGCCTCGCGCAACCGGCTGCAGACCACCACGCTGCTGCGCGCTATCCAGGAGGGTTCGTTCGACGCGGTCTTCGGCGGCGCGCGGCGCGACGAGGAGAAGGCGCGCGCCAAGGAGCGGGTGTTCAGCTTCCGGGACGAGTACGGCCAGTGGGATCCGCGTAGCCAGCGACCCGAGCTGTGGAATCTCTACAACGGCAGACACCGTGCGGGCGAACACATTCGGGTCTTCCCGCTGTCGAACTGGACCGAGCTCGACATCTGGACCTATATCGCTGCCGAGGGCATCGAACTGCCGCCGCTCTACTACGCGCACCGCCGTCCGGTGGTGCAGCGCGACGGGATGTTGTTGGCGCACACGCGCTTCCTGCAGCTTCTCGACGGCGAGCAACCACAGGAGACGACGGTGCGGTTCCGCACGGTCGGCGACGCCACCTGCACCGGCTGCGTCGAATCGACCGCCGCCACCCCCGCCGAAGTGGTCCTGGAGGTGGCCGCGGCCCGGGTGACCGAGCGTGGCGCCACCCGCGCCGACGATCGAATCTCCGAGGCGGGCATGGAAGATCGCAAACGAGAGGGCTACTTCTGATGACCGCAACTCTGCTGCGCCTCGCCACCGCGGGCAGCGTCGACGACGGCAAATCCACCCTCATCGGCCGCCTGCTCTTCGACTCCAAGACGATCTTCACCGACCAGCTCGCCGCGGTGGAGCGGACCAGCCGCGACCGTGGCGACGACTATCCGAACCTGGCCCTGCTCACCGACGGACTGCGCGCCGAACGCGAACAGGGCATCACCATCGACGTGGCGCACCGCTATTTCGCCACGCCCCGACGGAAATTCATCATCGCCGACACTCCTGGCCACATTCAGTACACCAGGAACATGGTGACCGGCGCGTCCACCGCCGACCTCGCGCTGATCCTGGTCGATGCGCGCAAGGGCGTGGTGGAGCAGACCCGCAGGCACGCGTTCCTCGCCAGCCTGCTCGGCATTCCGCACCTGGTGCTGTGCGTCAACAAGATGGATCTGGTCGACTGGTCACAGGCCAGGTTCGAGGAGATCCGCACGGAATTCGCGCAGTTCGCCTCGAAACTCGACATCTATGACCTGACCTTCGTCCCGATGTCCGCGCTGGACGGTGAGAACATTGTGCACCGCGGCGCGAGCATGCCGTGGTACGAGGGCACTCCCCTGCTGCACCATCTCGAAGAGGTGCACATCGCCTCCGACCGCAACCTGATCGACGCGCGGTTCCCGGTGCAATATGTGACCCGCAGGCACGCACAGGATTTCCGCGGCTACGCGGGCACGGTGGCGGGCGGGGTGTTCAAGCCGGGTGACGAAGTCGCGGTGCTGCCTTCGGGATTCACCACAACAGTCGAGGCGATCTGGGGTCCGGGCGGCACTCCGGTCGCGGAAGCCTTTCCGCCGCAGGCGGTGACCATCCAGCTCGCCGATGACCTCGACGTCGCGCGCGGCGACATGATCTGCCGCCCGAACAACCGCCCGACCGCCGGGCGTGATCTCGACGCGATGGTCTGCTGGTTCGCCGACGAGTCACAGCTCACCCCCGGCAGCACCTACATCATCCGGCACACCACCCGCACCGCCACGGTCGAGGTGCGGACCCTGGACTACCGGCTGGATGTCAACACGCTGCATCGTGACGAACACGCGGAATCGTTGTCGCTCAACGAAATAGGTCGTGTCCAACTGCGCACCCGCCAGCCACTGCTGTTCGACCCGTACCGCCGGAACCGATTCACCGGCAGCTTCATCCTGGTCGACGACACCACCAACAACACCGTCGGCGCGGGCATGATCACCGGTCCGAGTCTCCCCTCGTCACGCGTCGTCTGGCATTCCACCGCCGTCGGCCGGGACGAGCGGGCGACCCGCGGCCTCACCGTCTGGCTGACCGGACTCTCCGGTTCCGGAAAGTCCACCGTCGCGGTGGAACTCGAACGACGCCTGGTCGCCGCGGGCCGTCCCGCTTTCCTGCTCGACGGCGACAATCTGCGCCACGGACTCAACGCCGACCTCGGTTTCAGCGCCGCCGACCGGGTCGAGAACGTCCGCCGCGTCGGCGAAGTCGCCCGCCTGTTCGCCGAAGCCGGTGTGGTGGCGGTGGTTTCGCTGATCAGCCCGTACCGCGCCGACCGCGACCGGGTCCGTGCGGCCCATTCGGCGGCAGGCATCCCGTTCGTCGAGGTCTTCGTCGACACCCCCTTGGAACTCTGCGAATCCCGCGACCCGAAGGGCATGTACGCCAAGGCCCGCGCCGGAGAGATCCGCGGTTTCACCGGCATCGACGACCCCTACGAGGCCCCCACCGAGGCCGAGCTCGTCCTACGTCCCGACGACGGCGACCCAGCGGCCATGGCGGCAACCATCCTCACCCGACTGATCGGTCTGGACTAAGCCAGCTGAGTGGCACACGGTGGCGGGCATTCCGAGAAGGACCGCCACGGTGTGCCACGCACCGGTGTCAGATCAGAGTGCGGAAGAATTCGCGCACGTCGCCTACCAGGAGGTCGGGGACCTCGAGGGCGGGGAAGTGACCGCCGGAGTAGAACTCCGACCAGTGGGTGATGTTGTGCGCCTTTTCAGCGAAGCGGCGGATGGCGTAGTCGCCGTCCTTGAAGACCGCGACGCCGGTCGGCACGGTGCCCTTCGGTTCCGGCGCGAACATGCTCGCGTCGTGGAAGCGCTCGTAGTAGTAGTTCGCCACGCTGCGCGCGGTGTCGGTGAACCAGTAGACGCTGACGTTGGCCAAGATCCGGTCCTTGTCGATCGCCTGCTCGGGGAGCTCGTGCGCCTGGTCGACCCACTCCTTGTACTTCTCCACGATCCAGCCGAGCTGCCCGGCCGGTGAATCGGCCACCAACTGCGCGATGGTGTTCGGCCGCGACCCCTTCAGGTTCATGTAGGCCGCGCCGTCGTCCTGGAACTGCTTCATCCGGCCGAGCCGCTGCTTTTCCGCGTCGGTCAGCGCGGCCATATCGGCCGGATCGCCGGTCGGGAAGGTGACCAGCGCGTTGACGTGCACGCCGAGCACATGGTCGCTGTCCGCCCGGCCGAGTTGCGGGGCAATGAACGCACCGTGGTCGCCGCCCTGCACGCCGTAGCGGTCGTAGTCGAGCCGCGCCATCAGCTCGGCCAGCGCGGCCGCGACTCGGCCGTCGTGCCAGCCGGTCTCGGTGACCGGTCCGGCGAAACCGTGCCCGGGCAGCGACGGAATCACCAGGTGGAAGGCGGGTGCGTCGGCGGCGCCGTGCGCCTTGGGGTCGGTGAGCGGGCCGATCACATCGAGGAAGTCGACCACCGAACTCGGCCAGCCGTGCAGCAGGAGCAGCGGGGTGGCATCGGCTTCGGCGGAGCGGATGTGCAGGAAGTGCATGTTCTGGCCGTCGATGGTGGTGGTGAACTGCGGGTATTTGTTGAGCTCCGCTTCGACCGCGCGCCAGTCGAATTTGTCCGCCCAGTAGCCGGCGAGTTCCTTCAGGTACGCGGTCGGCACGCCGCGCTCCCAGCCGACGCCGAGGAGGTCGTCGATCCAGCGCGTGCGGGCCAGCCGGTCGCGCAGGTCGTCCAGGTCGGCCTGCGGAATCTCGATGCGGAAGGGGCGGATCTCGTTGTTCGTCATGCCAGTAATACTTCGGGTAACGAGGGGGTCGGCGAATCACGAGAAGTCGTTATCTTGGGCAGGATTACGTCTTTACGCACGAACCTGTGTCTTTACGCACGAGCCTGTGCTTTACGTACCCGACGCATGGACTGGCATGAACCGTCCGGTCCGGGCATGATCGCGGAGTGGTGAGCCTTCCCGTCTGCGGTCCCTTTGTCGGACGGGCCGCGGAAGTGTCGGCGCTGCGGGACGCCTACCAGGATCCGGACGTGCACACGGTGCTGATCGCCGGTGAGGCCGGGCTCGGCAAGTCCCGGCTCGTCGCCGAGTTCACCACGCGGCTCAGCGGGGACACGGTGATCCTGGTCGGTCGGTGTCCCGAATTCGGCAACGACGGGGTGCCGTTCGCACCCTTCGTCTCGGTCCTGCGGGCGCTGGTCCGGCAGCTCGGCGTGGACAGGGTGGCCACCCTGCTTCCGGTCAGCCGTCCGGCGTTGTCGCGGTGGCTGCCCGAGTTGGCGGCACACGCGGGTTCGGCGGAACCGGACACCGATCGGATCCGGTTGTTCGGCGAGATCCTCACCGTGCTCGAACAGCTCGCGGTGCGACAGCCGGTGGTCGTGGCGCTGGAGGACCTGCACTGGGCCGATGACTCGAGCCGCGAACTGCTCGCCTTTCTGGTGGCCAACGCGGCACAGCGCGACTTGCTGCTGGTCGGCACCTACCGCCCGGCCGACTCCGAGGCGATGCGCAATCTCGTCGCGGGCCTGCGCCGCGACCCCGGTGTGCGACTGGTGGTTCCGCGGCCGCTGACCCGGCACGAGGTGGGCAGGCAACTCGCCGCACTGTTCGGGCGCGAACCCGAGCCAGGGACGATCGCGCGAATCTTCGAACGCAGCAGAGGGATTCCACTGTTCGTCGAGGCGCTCAGCAGCTCGCCCGACGAGACCCCGGCCGACCTGTCCGAGCTGCTACTCGGTTATCTGGCGGGAATACCGCCGGAGGCGAAGGCACTGCTCCGGCTCGCCGCGGTCGCGGGATCGCCGGTGCGGCACGCGTTGCTCGAGTCGGCCAGTGAACTCGACGAGGACACGCTGCACCACGCACTGCGTCAGCTGAACGATCGGCAGGTGCTCGTCGTGCACGACACCGGATACGAGTTCCGGCACAGCCTGATTCGCGACGCCGTATACGACCACCTGCTGCCGATCGAGCGGAAGCGACTGCACGCCAGGCTTTCCCAGGCACTGCACACGACGCCTGATGGCCAGCACACGGGCGAACTGGCATATCACGCGCACGCCGCAGGCGATCTGCCGCTGGCTGTGGAAGCATCCTGGAGCGCCGCCGCGACCGCGGCAGCCGTTGGAGCGCACAGTGAACGACTGCGGCATCTCGATCGCGTGCTCGAACTCTGGGATCGGGTACCGGATGCGGCGACTCGGATAACTACCGAACGTCTCGATGTGCTCGAGCAGGTCGTCGAGGCGTGCTACGAGAGCGGCATCGTCGAGCGCGGCGTCACGGCGGCGAATGAGGCGCTGCTGCTGATCGACACCGGCAGCGCACCGCAGCGCGCGGCGCGTCTGTTCCACTACCGAGCCGGGCTGAAGAACCACAGCAGCAGCGGGGGTGCTGACGATCTGCTGCACGCGTTGGCATTGCTGCCCGCGGACCCGCCGACCGTGTTGCGGGGTGAGGTGCTTGCCGAACTCGCTGCCGCCCGCGTCTTCGGCGGCGACGCGGCCGCGGCCGAACGCGACGCGCTGGCCGCCGTCGAGGTGGCCGAGCAGCTCGGGGCCATGTCCCTGGCCGCCCGCGCCTACGCCTATCTCGGCCTGGCTACCGCAGCCCGATCCGCTACCGCCATAGCCCATTTCGAGAAGGCACACGCTGCCGCTACGGTCGCCGCCGACCCGCAAACGATGGTCACCGTGGCGCTGTGGGAGTCGGCGGTGCTCGTCGCGGCGGGTGATCATGTCGCGGCGATCGCGGCGATACAGCAGGGGCTACGGGCGGCGCATGAAACGTTCCGCTTCGTCGAAGCCGCCCCGATCCTGCTGGTCAAATGGGCGCAGGCGTTGACCGCGCTCGGCCGGTGGCCGGAAGCGCTCGACCTCATCGATGAATCGCTCACCGAGCAGCTGCCACCCTTGAGTAGGGCCGCCCTGCTGCTCACGCACGCCAGAATCGTGCTGGCCCAGGGTGATTCGACGGCAGCGAGCACCAGTTCGGATAGTGCGGCCGAGCTGTTGAGCGACGGGCCGTGGGCGAGGCAGTACCAGCTCCAACTGCGCCGTGCAGTGCGCCATCGCCCTGGACCAACCGCGGCGCGCGGCCGACATTGCCGTGACGGCGCTGGTCGCCGACGATCTCGACGCACACCACCACGAGGTCTGGCCGCTGCTCGCCCTCGCTGCCCGTCTCCCGGAAATACCCGTGGACCTCGACAAGCTCGCCGCTTCCCTGCCGGTGACCACCGCTGTCGACACGGCCCAGCACGCCGCCTTCGCCGCTAGCCGGACCGGCGATCCCGCTGGCTGGCACGCCGCCGTATCCGCGTGGCGTGCACTGCGACAACCGTACGAGCTGGCGCTCAGCCTGCGTTACTGCGCCGAAACCGAGCTGGCGGTGGGCAACCGACCCGCGGCACATACGGCGCTGCGCGAAGCCGACGACATCGCAGCTGAGCTCGGTGCCACTCCCCTGTCCGCGGCCGTTCGCCGCATCGCCGACCGAGCCGGACTCTCCCTCTCCGGCGTCACACCCGAACCGAACACCTTGCGGCCGACGACTTTCGGTCTCACCCCGCGAGAGCTCGACGTGCTACGCCTTGTCGCCAAAGGATTGAGCAACCGTCAGATCGCCGCCGAACTCTTCATCAGCGGCAACACCGCGGGCGTCCATGTCTCCCGCATTCTCACCAAGCTCGGCGTCGCCACCCGAACCGAAGCCGCGGCCGCCGCGCACACACATCGCCTGCTGGAGACCGAGCGGTGATCACTTCGGGTGAGTCTGGAAGAACTCCCACAGGAGATCGGTCGCGTCGACCCCCGCGTTCGGCTCGGAAAGTACGCCTTGCTCGGCACCGGCCCACCCGTGACCCATCTCCGGCAGACGGTAGACGTGGACCTCGCTGCCGTCGCCACACATCGCCTTCGTCAAGGTGATGCCCTGGGCCAATGACGCGGGAGCGCCCGTGGGCGTGCAGGCAAGTCGCCGCTGCCACTGCGTGATTCCCGTTTCGAACTGGCTGATATAGCGGTCCTTGCCACCGAGGAAGGTGATCACCGAAACCGGGGTCGATGGCTTGTAGGATTCGTCCGCCGCTTTCGCACCGATGAAGCCACCGCTGACCGGAGCAATGGCGGCGAAGGTGCCGGGCAGTTCGACGGCGAGCTTGTAGGACATGTCGCCGCCATTGGACATACCGGTGGCATAGACGCGCCGGGGATCGGCCTTCCACTGGGCGGTCATTTCGGCGATGACGGTTCGGATGAAGCCGACGTCGTCCTCCGTGCCACAACAGACCAAGGCGTTGTAGGCCGAGGAATAGCCCTCCGGATAGACAACGAGGAAGTTCTCCTTGTCCGCCTTGGCATTCAGCCCGGTGGTGGTGGCGATCTGTGCCGCGTCGCCGGGAAAGGAATGCATCGCGACGACCAACGGCAGCGAGGTGCTGTCGGCATAGCTCGGCGGTGTATGCACCACGTACGAGCGCTGCTTGCCGCCGAATTCGAGGTGCAGGGTTCGATCCTGACCTGGATTCTCGATCGGCGGGATGGCCGCCGGGAGCGACGACGAAGGCTGAGTAGTCGTCGATGTCTCCGGAGTCGAGGAACCGCCACATGCCGTGGCGCCGAGGACACAGAGAACACTGGCGAGGGCGGCGATATCACGAAGCCGACTCATCGAATCACTATGTCACGAAGTCGATTTCCGCGAGGCGTGTCGAGATCAGCGGGACGCGTCAATTATCGCGGTGAGGGCGTCGGCCGTCCGCCGACAGAATGTTTCGGCGTCGTCGAGGCCGTGGGTCACGCCGCGGATCAGCGTGCGCGCAACGAGGATCTCGAAGACCAGGTCCGTTGCGGCGCAACGATCGGCACCCTCGGGGATGGCCGGGCCGATCCGCTCGGCGAGAGCTTTGCGGGCGGGCAGGTCGGCGCGGTCGTGTAGGGCGCGATACCGGGCCGGGTCATCGTGATAGGCCGACATCAGCCCGGGAACGGCTGCGCGAGTGGCCGGTTCGGCGATGCGTTCGAGGAACAGCCGGGCCCACGCGGTCAGGTCGGCGTGCAGGTCATCGCTTTCCGCTGGGAGCCAGAGGTTCTCGGAACCGAAAACCGCGTCCTCGATCAACGCTTCCTTGCCGGGCCAGCGGCGGTAGATGGGTGCGGTGCCGACCCCGGCGCGGCGGGCGACGGCGGCGATGGTGACGTCCTGGTAGCCGACCTCGGCAAGCAGCGCCCGGGTGGCGTCGAGGACCGCGCGATCGATCTGGATGTCACGGGGGCGGCCTGCTGCGGAGCGAGAGTTCGCGGGGTCGGTGGACGTCACATCGCGCAGCGTACCGGGCCGGAATCGGCGAAAACAAATACGTTGTGATGTACAACGCAATTTATTGGCGGGCAGTTCGATGAAGGGAAGGCCCGTGCTCGTACCCGACGATGAAATGCTGTGTCACCAACTGCCGACCACGTTCGACCATGTATCGCAGAGCGATCTGCGCTGGACCGAGCGGGTGGTGATGTACGGCTTCGACACCTCCGGCGAGGTGAGCGTGATGACCGGCCTCGCCCGCTACCCCAATCGCAATGTGATGGACGCCTATGCGATGGTCACGATCGGCGGCAAGCAGGCGCGGGTGGTGCGCCTGTCCACCGAATACGGTGCGCCGCGTGCCACATTGGGCTCGTGGACGGTCGGGCCCTACACCTACGCGATCACCGAACCGCTGCTCGGCACCCGAGCGACATTGGGCGCCAACGATCACGGCTTGCGGATGGAGCTCGACTTCCACGGAACATTCCCCGCCTACGAGCAGACCCCCGCCTTCCACCGCTCCCGGGGTCGTGTGCGCGAGGACGCCCGTCGCTACTACCAGAACGGCACCGTCACCGGCTGGCTCGAGATCGACGGCAGGCGCATCGAGATCGATCCCGACCGATGGTGGTTCGGCCGTGACCATTCCTGGGGCGTGCGGCACGGTCCGGGCGGCGGCACCTTGGAGGAAGGCCGGGGGCTGCAACCCACCGAGGTGCCCGATGGCGTCCTCTACTACCTGGGCATCTTCCAATTCGACGACCAGCTGGTGCATTTCGCGCAGCGGGAGACCAGCGCCGGGCAGCGCTGGCAGTTCGAGGGCGAGGTGCTGTACCCGCTCGCCACCGGGCGCGCGCCGACGCCGATCATCGATGTCGAACACGAGCTCAGCTTCGAGCGGGATCTCCGTGTCGCCGCCGGCGGCACGTTCACCGTGCACCACGCCGACCGCAGCACGACGTCCATCGAGGTGCAGCCGATCTGCCGCTTCTGGCCCGGCCTCGCCGGATACGACGAATACCGCGGCTACGCCTCTGGCATGTGGCGCGGGACCTCGTTCAGCGACGGATTCACCGTGGACACCACCGATCTCGAGCAGATCAGGCCGGTCAGCTTCCTCAGTGAATCCCTGTGCGCGGTGCGGATGGGCGATCAGGTGGGGCACGGCCTGCTGGAGATGGTCTTCGTCGGCAGCTACCCCCGTTATGGCTACACAGGATGGTGAGCGCAATGCCCGAAGGGACCAAGCGCCCGGCCCCCGAACACATTCCACCGCTGCTCGAAGGGGTGATCCGGCACCGATTGCCCAATGCCGGACGAGCCACCATCACCGGGTGGCAGCGGGCGGAGCAAGGTTTTGCCTCCGACACTTACCTTTTCACCGTCGAGGGCATCGAGGGCGCGGACGAACCCCTCGGCCTGGTGTTTCGTAGGCCGCCCGAGGTGCCGCTGTTCCCCGACTACGATCTGCGGCGCCAGTTCGTCCTGATGAAACGTCTTGCCCCCACCGACATTCCGGTTCCGACGGTGCGGTGGATCGACACCGATGCCACCACCCTCGGCAGCCCCTACCTGCTGATGGATCGCATCGACGGTGGGCGAACTCCGAGCGACGTACCGCCGTACCACGAATCCGGCATGTATCTCGAGGCGGCGCCGAAGGATCGGACCATGATGTGGTGGGGATGCGTCGACACCATGGCCCGGCTGCACCTGCTCGACCCGGCGGCACTGCGCCTGGACTTCCTGCGCCTGGACCGATTCGGCGAACACCCGGTCGAACAGGCCGTGAACTATCTCGACTGGGCCGTGCACTGGGCCGCACCGCAGATACCCGACACCATCGAACGGGCACTCAGCTGGCTCCGCGACAATCGCTATGACCCTGAGCACATCACGCTCTGCTGGGGCGACTCCCGGCTCTCGAACATGCTGTACGACAAGGACTACGCGGTGCTCGGCGCGCTGGACTGGGAGGTCGGCCACCTCGGCGACCACGAATCCGATCTGGCCTGGTTGCTCCTCACCGACTGGGTGTCCAGCGAATACCTCGGCAAGCCGCGCCTGCCCGGCACGCCGAGCCGCGCGGAAACCATCGCGCGCTACGAAGCAGCCACCGGCTGGCCGGTGCGGCAGCTGCGGTTCAACGAGATCCTCGGCGCGGTCCTGCTCTCCGTGGCGCTGCTGCGAATATCGACCTACCTCGGCATGGGCGACCTGTCCGCGGTCACCGTCGCGCGGCTGGAGGAGTTGCTCGGGGCATCGTGAGACACAGCGCGCCGGTAGCGCACGACGGAGCCGAGCGCTAGCGAGGCGGAGTCGTGAGCGCTGCGGTCACGATCTCTCGAGCGCGCCGGTCATTGGCGGGGCCGCGCGCCGGGTTTAGCCTCGGGGCACCGATCCGGACGGGCGGGGTTCGGCCGTGGCCGCATGCCGTCGTCGAGGGTGACAGAGAGCGGAGACATGGGACCACTGCACGGAGTGAAAGTCATCGAGATCGCCAGCCTCGCGCCTGGGCCGTTCGGCGCGATGATCTTGGCGGATCTGGGCGCGGAAGTGCTCCGCGTCGACCGTGGCGGGAAACCCGGTGCGGGCATCGTCTCGCCGGAGGGGCCGCTCGATCGCGGAAAGCACAGCATCACACTGGATCTCAAGGACGCCGCCGATCGGGAGACCCTGCTCGAGCTGGCCGATCACGTCGACGTGCTGATCGAAGGGTTCCGGCCCGGCGTCGCCGAACGTCTGGGCATCGGTCCCGCGGACCTGGCCACTCGCAACCCACGCCTGATCTACGGCCGGATGACCGGCTGGGGCCAGGAGGGCCCGCTGGCCCACACGGCGGGCCACGACATCGATTACATCGCGGTCTCCGGCGCGCTCGGGCTCGTCGGCCGCGCCGGGGAACCGCCGGTGCCGCCCGCGAACATGCTCGGTGACTTCGCCGGTGGCGGCCTGCTGCTCGCGCTCGGCGTGCTCGGTGCCCTGTACGAACGCGAACGTTCCGGCAAGGGGCAGGTGGTCGACGCGGCCATGGTGGACGGTTCCGCCCTTTTCACCGCGTCCATGCACGGGCTGCACCACCTCGGCCTGTGGAATTTCCCGCGCGGGGAGAACATGCTCGACGGCGGCGCTCCTTTCTACGACACCTACGAATGTGCCGACGGCCAGTACCTCGCGGTCGGCTGCGTCGAGATCCCGTTCTACAACCAGATGTTGACGATCCTCGGCATCGATGATCCAGATCTGCCGTTCCAGCTGGACAAGAACGGCTGGCCGCGGCTGAAGGAGGTGCTCGGCGCCAAATTCAAGGAACGCCCCCGCGACGAATGGGCCGAGATCTTCGCCGGGTCCGATGCCTGCGTCGCCCCGGTCCTGAGCCCGTGGGAAGCCCACGAACACCCACACAACCAGGCCCGCAACGCGTTCATCGAGGTGAACGGCGTCCGCCAGCCCGCCCCCGCACCCCGCTTCGACCGCACCCCGGTCGACACCCCCGCCCCGCTGTCCTCGGACCCGGAGCAGGTCCGAAAGTTGCTGTCCGGCTGGGGCGTCCACCCCGACCAGATCCACCGCGTCACCAGCTGACCCACCCCGATTCGCTACCCCCGCCAAGGGGACCACAGAGATTCGATACGTCCCACAGCGGTTACACCCACTGTGGGGCGTGGGCACGCTCTGTGCGGCGGCGTCGGAGGTCGAGACGCCGTGCCGCTGTAAGATACAGTGGGTGGGACATGTCTCGAAAGGACGGCTGATGCGGTCTACGCTGCTTTCCCGGCGCGATCTCGATTTCCTGCTCTACGAGTGGTTGGACGTCGAGGGGCTCACCAAACGTGAACGGTTCGCCGATCATTCGCGCGAGACGTTCGATGCCGTGCTGCAGCTCAGCGAGCAACTGGCCACGAAACACTTTGCGCCGCACAACAAGCTCAATGATGCGAACGAGCCGACGTTCGACGGCGAGCGGGTCACCATCATACCCGAGGTGGGTACGGCGCTGGCGGCCTTCGCCAGGGCCGGGCTGCCCGCCGCGGCAATGGATTACGAGCTCGGCGGGGCGCAGCTGCCCGCCACCGTAGCGCAGGCGAGCTACGCGTGGTTCCAGGCGGCCAATCCCGGCACCGCGGGCTACTCGTTTCTCACCGTGGCGAACGCGAATCTTCTTGTCGCCCATACCGGTCCGGAGTTCACCGAGCGATTCGTCCGCCCGATGCTGGACGGGCGGTTCTTCGGCACGATGTGCCTGTCCGAGCCGCAGGCGGGTTCGTCGCTGGCCGATATCGTCACCCGCGCCGAACCGCAGGACGACGGCACCTACCGACTGTTCGGCACGAAGATGTGGATCTCCGGCGGCGATCACGAACTCGGCGAGAACATCGTGCACCTGGTGCTGGCGAAGATTCCCGGCGGTCCGGCGGGTACCAAGGGCATCTCCCTGTTCGTCGTGCCGAGGTTCCTGGTCGGCGAGGACGGCGCGCTCGGCGAACGCAACGACATCGCACTGGCCGGTCTCAATCACAAGATGGGCTTCCGCGGCACCGTCAATACGGTGCTCAACTTCGGCGAAGGCCGCTGGACGCCGGGCGGCGCGGCGGGTGCGGTCGGTTATCTGGTCGGCGAGCCGCATCGCGGCCTCAGCTACATGTTCCACATGATGAACGAGGCGCGGATCGGCGTCGGCCTGGTCGCGACGGCGCTCGGCTACACCGGTTACCTCGAATCCCTCGACTACGCCCGCACTCGCGCCCAGGGTCGCGCGAAGCTGCCCGCCGATCCGTCCGCCCCGCAGCGGCCGATCATCGAGCACGCCGACGTCAAGCGGATGCTGCTGGCGCAGAAGTCCTACGCCGAAGGCGCGCTGGCACTGGTGCTCTACTGCGCCAGACTGGTCGACGAACAGCACACCGCCGACTCGGCCGACGAGAAGCGGGCGCTCACCCTGCTACTCGACATCCTGACCCCGATCGCCAAGAGCTGGCCGTCGCAATGGTGCCTGGAGGCCAACAATCTCGCCATCCAGGTGCTCGGCGGCTACGGCTACACCCGCGAATACAACGTCGAACAGCACTACCGGGACAACCGCCTCAACCCCATCCACGAGGGCACCCATGGCATCCAGGGCCTGGATCTGCTGGGGCGCAAGGTAACCCAGCAGGGTGGGGCGAGCCTGCTCGCGCTCGGCGGCCGCATCCAGGACACGGTGGCCGCCGCCCGCACCGCCGGTGGGGAGGCAGCCGAGCTTGCCGGACAACTGGATTCGGCCTGGCAGCGACTGGTAGAGGTGACCGCGGGCTTGTTCGCCGCTGGCGACTTCGAGGCCGCACTGGCGAACAGTTCGGTCTATCTCGAGGCGTTCGGCCACATCGTCCTGGCCTGGATCTGGCTCGAGCAACTACTGGCCACCGCCGATCGGTCCGGAGACTTCTACGACGGTAAGCGGCACGCGGCGCGATACTTCTACCGGTTCGAATTGCCCAAGACGGCACCGGCATTGGACCTGCTCGCCCGGCTCGACACCACTACGCTGGAGATGCGGGACAGCTGGTTCTGATTCGGTACATACACGAAGGATGTACCATTTTCCGATGACCACCCCCAGCCAGCGGACCACCCGCCCGCCCGGACGACCGGCGTCCGCGACCAGGGAAGAGGTCATCGGCCTGGCACGCCGCGCCTTCCTGGCCGGTGAGCGGGTGGATATCCAGGCGATCGCCGCGGAGCTCGGACTCAGCCGCGCCTCGGTCTATCGCTGGTTCGGCTCGCGCGAGGGCGTCCTCGGCACGGTGCTGGCCGGCGAGTTCGCGGCGCTGCTCACCCGCGCCGACGCCCGGCGACGCTCCACCGGCGCTCGGCGCATCCTCGACGTGCTCTACCGGGTCAACCGCTGGATGACCGATAACGTGCCGTTCCGGCGCTACTTCGAGAACGAGCCGCTGGCCGGACTGCGGATTCTCACCGCCAGCGACGGCCCGGTACAGCCGCTGGTGGTGGCCACGGTGCGCGAGCTCATCGCCCGCGCCGAACGCGAGGACGGCTACCGGCCACCGGTCGAGCCGGATCTGCTCGCCTACGCACTGGTCCGCCTCGGCGAGGCATTCCTCTACAACGATAATGTCGCAGGCATCCGAGGGGATGTGGACCGGCTGCACGAGGTGCAAGCCGCGCTGCTCGGCATCCCCGAGGCGATCACCAGACCTCCCACGGGAAGCTGACATGTCGGACTCATTGCTGCACCAGCGTTTTCCTGACCTCGCCGACACCGTGCCATACGTCCGACTCGGCACCGCACCCACGCCGATCCGACCGCTCGACGTCGGCACCGGAGTTCCGCTGTGGTGCAAGGACGACAGCGGCTATGGCAACGGCGGCTGGGGTGGCAACAAGGTCCGCAAGCTGGAATGGCTACTGCCCGAAGCACATCGGCGCGGCGCCCGGACCATTCTCACCGTCGGCGGCACCGGCACCAATTGGGGACTCGCCACCGCGCTGTACGGCCGCGACCAAGGCATCGAGACCGTGCTCGCCCTGCTGGACCAACCGATGGACGACCACGTCCGCGCGCAGCTGAAACGACTGGAGAAGTCCGGCGCGACACTGCATTTCACGCACACCACACGGCGCACCATCCTGGCCGCTCCCTGGCTGTACCTGCGGCACCTGCGGGGCCGCACTCGACCGTACTTCCTGCCGGTGGGCGGGTCGTCGCCGATCGGCGCGCTCGGCTACGTCGAAGGCGCGCTCGAGCTGGCCGACCAGATCGCCGCGGGGGCGATGCCGGAACCGAGCCACCTCGTCACGGCCGTCGGGTCCGGTGGCACCGCAGCGGGTTTGGCGCTGGGCCTGCGGCTGGCCGGGCTGAAGACGCGCGTCGTCGGTGTCGTCGTCAACGACGCACTCCCCCTCGACGCCCCGCACATCGTCCGCCTGGCCCAGCGGGCCGAACGGCTGCTGCGTTCGCGGGGTGCGCGATTCGAGCCGACGGGCCTGCGTCCGGACGAGGTGACCAGCACAACGGACTGGCTCGGCCCCGGCTACGGCCACCCGACGCCCGCCGCTCGCGAAGCCGAGTCCCTCGCAGCCCAGGACGGGCTCCGACTCGAAACGGTGTA
Organism: Nocardia brasiliensis; assembly: GCF_042691675.1. Classification (GTDB taxonomy): domain Bacteria; phylum Actinomycetota; class Actinomycetes; order Mycobacteriales; family Mycobacteriaceae; genus Nocardia; species Nocardia brasiliensis_D. The sequence continues at coordinate 4,027,335 of NZ_CP170507.1, read as the reverse complement.
CACCGCCAAGGCGTTGGCCGCCCTACTGCACCTCGACACCGCGGCCGGATTCGGCGCAGGACCGGTGCTGTTCCTCAACACCTACGGCCCTCGGGAACACTGAGCCGTCACCGGCCACATCGCCCAGTCATACCGGACAGTCGCCGTCTCCGACATCCTCAGTACATTGGAGTCGTGACCTTGCCGAACTGGCTCGACCTCATCGCGCTTTCGGCGACCGCGGGGGCCGCGTATATCGGCTGGCGTCGTGGTGCGATCACCGCGGTGCTCGGCTTTCTGGGTATCGTCGCGGGCGCCGCGCTCGGCGCGGGCATCGCCGCGGTGACGCTGGCTCAGCTCGCGCCCGGCCGTACCCGATTGCTGATCGTTGTACTGCTCATCGTCGGATTGGTGGCGATCGGCGAAACCGCCGGTCAGCGGCTTGGGCGTATAGCGCGCAGAGCGGTGCGCGGTGCGGCAGCCCAACGGGTGGACGCCGTGGGCGGTTCCTGCGTGCACGCGGTCGCGGTGCCGCTCGCGGTGTGGATGTTCGCGGTGCCGTTGACCATGTCACCGGGGCTGGCGGCGGCAGTGCGGGATTCGGTGGTCGTGCGGACGGTGGACGATGTCGCGCCGTACTGGTTGGCGGGACTGCCGAGCAAGCTCGCCACCCCGCTCGTCGATGCGGGCCTGGTCCTTCCGCTGGCGCCGCCGGATCCCGGCATTCTGGACAGCCGCATCCCGACCGACCTCCAGAAGAGTGTGTTGCGGATCCGGGGTTCGGCTCCCGCCTGCAAACGGCAGCAGTTCGGTACCGGCTTCGTCATCGCACCCGAACTGGTGCTGACGAACGCCCATGTTGTCGCGGGCACCACGGGCACATCGGTCGATACGCCCAGTGGTCCGATGAAAGCCATTGTGGTGCACTTCGACCCGAGCCTCGATCTAGCGGTGCTCACCGTACCCGGCCTCACGGCTCCGGCGGTCACCGTCGCGCCGGAACCCGCCGCGTCCGGAGCCGATGCGATCGTCCTCGGCTATCCCAGCGGCGGGCTGTACACGGCCGCCGCCGCACGCGTCGAGAACCACATCGTGCGCCAGGTTCCCGATATCTATCACGGCTCGACCAGCGAACGCTCGACCTACACCTTGAACGGCTCGATCCACGAGGGCAATTCGGGCGGTCCGGTCGTCGATACGCAGGGCCGAGCGCTCGGCTTGGTGTTCGGAATCGACCGAGGTGGCAGCGGCGTCGGATTCGCCGCGAGCCTGCCCGAGATTCTCCCGCGCATCGAGCGTGCCTACGAATCCGATGACGCCGTGGACACCGGACGGTGCGTTGATTAAGCCGAATTTCGTTGGCTGACAGTAGCGAATTCGCTTCCCCAGTAGTTCAACTGGGGTTTCCCCAATGCGATATACCGGCTTAACCTCCGACGATCGGGAGTTTTCCGTCCTTTGGAGGAGCCGACATGCCCCGTATCTTCCGCCGCGTCAGAACCGGCCGTGTTATCGCCGCCACCGCCGCTGTGCCCCTTGTTTTATCGCTCGGGCTGGCAGGGGCGGCCTACGCCGACCCTGGCGCACCACCCGAGCGACAACTGGCCGAGTCGGTCCAGGCACCCAACATCAAACGGCACCTGGAGGCATTCCAGAACATCGCCAACGCCAACGGCGGCAACCGCGCCGCGGGCACGCCAGGTTATGACGCCTCGCGCGACTACGTGGCCGAAAAGCTGCGCCGCGCGGGCTACCAAGTGACGCTGCAGAAGTTCGATTTTCCGTTCTTCCAGGAGCGGTCGACGGCGGCCATGGAGCAAATCTCCCCCGAGCCCAAGACGTACCGGCCGACCCCGCCCGGTGGCAGTCAGCTCGGCGACTTCGCCACGTTGACTTATTCGGGCTCGGGCAATCCGACGGCGACGGTCCAGGGCGTCGATCTCGTCCTGCCACCCTCGCCGGAACCGTCCTCGACTTCCGGCTGTGAGGCCCAGGACTTCGCGGGCTTCAAATCCGGCAACATCGCCCTGATCCAGCGCGGTACCTGCCCCTTCGCCGACAAGGCCCGAAACGCCCAGGCCGCAGGGGCCTCCGGCGTGATCATCTTCAATGAGGGACAGCCCGGTCGCACCGACACCTTCACCGGGACGCTCGGCGGGCCCGGCGTCACCGTGCCGGTGGTCGGCACCAGCTTCGCCGTCGGCGAGGACCTCGCCTCCCCGGCGAACACGGTCGTCCGGCTGAAGACCGACACCGAGAGCACGACGCGTACCACCCACAACGTGCTGGCCGAGACCAAGCGTGGCAACGCGGACAAGGTCGTGATGGCGGGGGCGCACCTCGACTCCGTGGTCAGTGGCCCCGGTATCAATGACAACGGTTCCGGCAGCGCGGGACTCCTCGAGGTGGCGCTGCGGATGGCCGCGTTCCAGCCGCAGAACAAGGTCCGGTTCGCCTGGTGGGGCGCCGAGGAACTCGGCTTGCTCGGCTCGGAGCACTACGTGGCGAACCTGCCCGAGGCGGATCGCAACAAGCTCAGGCTCTACCTCAACTTCGACATGATCGGGTCACCGAACTACGCGTTCAAGATCTATGACGGCAGCGAGGGCGGGCCGGAGGGCTCGGCGGAGATCGAGAAGAACTTCGCACGCTACTTCGACATGCTGCGCATCCCACACGTTCCGACACCGTTCGACGGCCGCTCGGACTACGGCCCGTTCATCGCGGTCGGCATCCCGGCCGGCGGCCTGTTCACCGGCGCGGAGGGCATCAAGACGCCGGAGGAGCAGCAGATGTTCGGCGGCGAGGCAGGCAAGGCCTACGACCCCTGCTACCACTCGCCCTGCGACACGATCGCCAACATCAGTGACCGGGCGTTGGCCGTGAACACCGGTGCGATCGCCTACTCGGTCGCGACCTACGCCTTCAGCGCTGACCCGCCCAGTCGCGCGACGACGAAGTCTGCTGCCACGCAGCGCGGAAAGGATCAGATGTACCACGGCGGACTCATCAAGTAACGACTGTCCGCGAACCCGTCACCGCTGATCCGGTCCGATCCATTCGGGCCGGATCAGCGGCGTGTTTGGACGACGCTCCACAGCCGTCGCGGGAGCTCGCCTTCTTCGAAATCATCCACCTGCCGCAGGTTCCAGCCGTTTGCGAGCTGGTCGACCAGGCGCCGGGAAAAGAAGTGCACCGCGAAGCCACCGTGTTCGAAAATGTCGTCGCCGCAGTCGATTCCGGAGCCGTAGTGTGCGTCGCCGATGTGCCGCACGGTGTAGAACAAGGTGCCGCCCTGGCGCAGTACCCGACGGATCTCGCCGACCAGAGCGAAGATCTCCTCGGTGGACAGCGCCATGCACAGCAGCATGTGGGCGTACACCGCGTCGACGGATTCGTCGGACAGCGGCAGCCGGTCTCGGACATCGACGATCCCGGTGGTGACGCCGGGTAAGCCTTCGGCGTCGGCCCGTTCCCGCAGCTGTCGCAGGCCCGCGCTACTGAAATCGGTTGCGTGGACGGTGAATCCGCACCGAGCGAAGTGCAGGGCATCCCGGCCGTGGCCTGCCCCCAGTTCGAGCACGTCCTGGACCCCGGTCGCCCGGAAGAGCGCAGCGGCCTGGATCGCGGGCGCCGACGGCTGCTCGCCGTACATGCCCGGATGAGCGTCGTAGGTGGTTTGCCAATGCGCACGCTGGGCCGCACCGAGGCTTGGACCTTCGCCACCCGTCGGTGCGTCATCGCTCTTCACGCCCCCATTATCGGCATGCCGCCAGGGTAGCGGGGTGGCGCGCCTGATCTGGCGGCGCTCGGAACCCGTCGCCTGCCCTTGCACAACACCTTATGAAAGTGCACACTTACGTACGTGGCTGCTTTCAGAGATGTCGATCTGACGATTCTCGGTGATCCGACCCGTCAAGCGATCTTCGAGCTGCTGGCCCGCGAACCCTGCTCGGTAGGTGAGCTGGCCGAGCGGCTGCCGATCACTCGGCAAGCGGTCTCGCAGCATCTTCGGGTGCTGCGCGACGGTGGGCTGGTAGTGGCCACAGCCCAAGGCACGCGGCGCATCTACCGACTGAATCCAGACGGTGTCGCCGCGATTCAAGCGTATTTCCAGCGAATCTGGGATGACGCGTTGACCGCTTTTCAGAAGGCCGCCGACGTGGCGGCGACCGATCCCGAACAGGAGCAGCATTCATGAGCACACCCACTCCCCTGCCAATACTGCAAGGCAAAGCGACCGTGGCGATGTCGGTGGAGAAGGCGTTCGCGTTCTTCACCGGATCCTTCGGCAGCTGGTGGCCGTCCGCCTATCACATCGGGCAAGCCGAGATGGCCGATGCGATTCTCGAACCCCAGGTCGGCGGGCGCTGGTATGAGGTCGGTGTCGACGGCAGTGAATGCGATTGGGGGCGGGTGCTGGAGTGGGAGCCGCCGAACCGAATTCTGGTGACCTGGCAGATCAATGGCTACTGGCAGTTCGACCCGGACCCGGCCCACGCCAGTGAGATCGAGTTCCGCTTCACCGCTGACGGACCGGAGCAGACCAGCGTTACCCTCGAGCACCGCCATTTGGATCGGCTCGTGGCGGGCCAGGCCGTGCACGACACCATCGTCGAGCAGGGTGGCGGCTACAGCACCATTCTCGAGGTGTTCGCCAAAACCGCTGAGGCGCAGGGCTGATCCTGCGCCACGGCGGAGTTCCTTACGCCGTGTCGGCGAGGATCACGACACCGCTCGATGCCTCCAGCAGCGGAATCGTTTGGGCCGCAGCGTCGTCGACGTGGACGCGCGGATGCGTCGGAAGTTCGTCTTCGTAATAGGTTCCCGGGCCGTAGAACTGGCCGTACTTGACGACCACGCCGTCGATGTCGAGGACGGCGGCTTCATGGTCCCGGATGACCTGACCGCGCCCGCCCGCCGGTTCCCAGGCGATGCTCTGGGCGAGAAAGCGTTTCGCACCGGCGGCGCGGGCCGCGGCGACTAGATTGCGGGTGCCCTCGGTGCGGATGCGCGCGTTCGCGCTCGCCAGCTCCGGAAGCAGGGCGGCATCGTCGGGGAGGTCGGTGAGCTGGTGCATCACCAGGTCGGGGCGGAAAGCCACGACGGCGGCGGTCAGCGCGTCCAGGTCGTACACGTCGCAGACCACCGGTTCGGCGCCCGCGGCGCGCACCCGCTCCGCTTTGCTCGCCGAACGGGTCATCCCCGCAACCTCGTGGCCCGCCGCGACCAGTAGCGGCACCAATCGTGTTCCGATGACGCCGGTCGCCCCGGCCAGAAAGATCCGCACCATTTCACCTTAGTGAGCTACCCGGGTGTGAGACGTTCAAGGGGTCGTCAGCGAGGTGAGGAGCCGGGATGCACGCGTCAGTAGTGGCCCTACCGCAGGGCAAGGTCCGCGGCACCGTCACCGGTTCGGTGGGCGCCTTCCTCGGAATCCCGTATGCGGCCGCACCGTCGGGTGCGGCACTGTTCCGAGCTCCCGGTCCGGCTCCCAGCTGGGACGATGAGCGTGATGCGACCCGATACGGCCCGACCGCACCACAGCTGGGGTATCCGGAACCGTTGCGGTCGATCCTGCACAACCCCATCATCGACGGCCCGGAATTCCTCAACCTGAACGTATGGACCCCCGACCCCGGCGCGTCGGGCCTACCGGTCATGGTCTGGATCCACGGCGGCGCATACCGCGTCGGCTCCAATGCCGTCTCGGTCTACGACGGCCATGCCTTCGCGCGCGACGGCGTCGTTCTGGTGAGCATCAATTACCGCTTCGGCGCCATCGGATTCGCGGCCCTGGACGACACCCGGCCCAACCGCGGGCTCCTCGACCAGATCGCCGCCCTGCATTGGGTCCGCGAGAACATCGCGTTTTTCGGCGGCGACCCCGATCAGGTCACCCTCTTCGGTGAATCCGCGGGCGCGATGAGCGTCGCCGCCTTGCTGGCTTCACCTTTGGCGACGGATTTGTTCCGGCGTGCAATCATCCAGAGCGGCAGCGGAACCGTCGCCTGCAACCTGGAAGACGCACGCCTGGTCGCCGCTGATTTCGCGAGTCGACTCGAGACAAGTCCCGATACCGCCACCATTCCCGCGCTACTCGATGCGGAACGTAACCTGGTGCGCGACTTCATCCTTCAACAGAATCCGGACCGCTGGGGCAGATCGATCATCGCCGCGGCCCTCGGCCTCATGCCGTTCATGCCCAGCATCGACGGACACACCCTCACCCAGCGCCCGATAGACGCCATCGCCGGAGGCGCAGCCCGGGAAATCCCCCTCATCATCGGCAGCACCGCGGACGAGTTCCGCCTCTTCACCGCCCCCGCCGGACTCACCACCGCCCTCACCGCGGAAGCACTCACCGAGCAGCTCACCGCCCGCGGGCTCGACCCAGGGATCGCCGACACCTATGCGGCGAACCGCCCCGCTGCCACCCCCGGTGACATCTTCGCGGCCATCCTCACCGACTGGGCTTTCCGCGTCCCGGCCACCCGCTTGGCCGAAGCGACCGGCGGCACCGCCCACTTCTACGAATTCGCATGGCCCACAAAACATCTGGACCTACGCGCTTGCCACGCCCTCGAACTCCCCTTCGTCTTCGACACACTCACCGCCAAGGGAACGTCGATGATGACCGGTACGGATACGCCACCGCAAACCCTCGCGTCCGAAATGCACCACATCTGGGTCGATTTCGCCCACGGCCGCACCCCATGCTGGGCTCCATACGACCTCGGCAGCCGACCGGTAATGACCTTCAACACCCCGCGCTCCCAGCTCGTCCTCAACCCTCGCGCCGACGAATTGCATCTCTGGAACGACGTGGTCTGAGACGGGGGCTCTACCCGATCCCCACGAACTCAATGGACCTTATTTCTAGGGGGGTGTGGGAGGTGTGCGGATCGACCAGGATTAGGGCTTGTGAACGGTTATCTGCACGACGAATCACCCACGGTTGAACAGTTGCTCGACGATGCGGCATTAATGTCTTTCGAACATCAGGAGCACAGTATCGCGGTGTTGGGTGAGCATCGGTGGCAGGTGAGTTATGAGCCGCCGCGGTTCGAGTTCTTCGGGGACCATCCGATGTCGTGCACGAGGTTCCATGTTCTCGGGACGGCCGCGCCAGGGCCGCAGAGTTGGCTGTGGAGTTGGGCGAACAATGATTGGTATCCGCCCGAAGTCACCGAGTTGGCCCGGTCTGTCCGGGATTACGGCCTGCGGCATGGGATTTCGGCATTGCACTCGGCTGAGGTCGCGTTCGCCGACTTGCCGGGCGCACCGACCGAGCCCGATCGGGTCACTTGGCTGATGGGCGAGCTGGCCAAAGCGGTGTCCGGCAGCTGGACTTGGTACAGCTGCGATGTCGGGGGTGGTACCCGGCTCGCGGCGTTGATCGAACACCCCGACCTCGTCCCGCCGGCCCCCGATCTGCCGCGGACAACACACGTGCTGAATGGCGTCTTTCGGCTCGGCCTGCCCGATCACAAGCGCGCGATACACAGCTACGGGATGCAGCGCGGGCTGAACCCGACCTTCAACGAGGACAGTTCGAAACTCTTCCTCGCGGGTCCGGGTATCGAGGTCGCTATCGCGTTCGACGAGAACGGACTCGTCACCGCCATGTCGTCGGCGCACGGGGCGGAAAGCCGGCCGTAGGGCGCGCGACTTTAATCGCTGGCGTCGTCGATTCAACCAACTACGATAAAGAACGTGGCGATGACGAGCGTGACGAACTCCGAGCCGCGTCGGCCGGTCACCGACTGAGAAATCGACCAGTAGAGGCAGCGAGCATCGCGCTGCGAAGGTGTGGTGGCACCGCGACAGACCCGATCGCCCACACCTCCCGGGGATAGCAACCAGGAGGTGAAGCTGATGTCACGCACACTGTGTTCGGCCCTACCGGCGACTCGCGCGCGGACCGGATCGGTGACCGTCGAGGGATGGATACACCGGCGCAGACAACTCGCGACCGTCACGTTCGTCGTGGTCCGCGACAGATCCGGTCTTGCTCAGGTAGTGGTGACCGATCCCGTGGTGCGCGAACAGGTTTCGGCGCTGCCGGAGGAAACCGTCGTCCGCGTGACCGGTACGCCGATCGGCAGCGAAAAGGCACCCGGCGGCGTCGAGATCGTCGATCCGACGGTGCAGCCGCTGACCGCACCGACCGAGCCACCACCCATCGAACTGTGGCGTCCTGCGCTCGGCGTCACCCTGCCCACCGCACTCGACCATGCCGCGATCACCTGGCGCCACCCCACCCGCCAGGCGGTGTGGCAGATCGCCGCCGCCTCGCTGACCGGCTTCCGTCGTCACCTGGACGGCGCGGGATTCACCGAAGTCACGACGCCCAAGATCGTCGGCCAGTCCACCGAATCCGGCGCGAACGTGTTCCCGCTGGATTACTTCGGCGCGACCGCGTATCTCGCCCAATCACCGCAGCTGTACAAGCAGATCCTCACCGGCGTTTTCGAGCGGGTCTACGAAGTCGGCCCGGTCTTTCGGGCCGAACCCCACGACACCGCCCGGCACCTTGCCGAATACGTGTCCCTGGACGTCGAATTCGGCTTCATCCGCGACCATCGCGACGTGCTCGCGCAACTGCGTGCCACGCTCGCCGCGATGGTCGACACGATCAGCGAAAACGCCGGAGCCGCAGTGGAAATCGTGGGCGCGCAGCTGCCGTCGATACCGGAGCAGATCCCGGTCATCCACTTTCGGGAAGCCCTCGAACTCGTCGGCGCGGCACCGACCGAACCCGACCTCGCACCCGAGCACGAACGCTTCCTCGGCGAGTGGGCGAAGTCGCGGTTCGACTCGGATTTCCTTGCGGTAGAGGGCTATCCGGCGGCGAAGCGTCCCTTCTATACCCACCCGCAACCGAGCGACCCGCAGTGGACGAACTCCTTCGATCTCCTCTTCCGCGGCCTCGAACTCGTCACCGGCGGCCAGCGCCTGCACAACCACGCCGACTACCTCGCGGCGCTGGCGTCCCGCGGCGAAGACCCCGCCGAATACGCCCCCTACCTCGAGGCCATGCGCCACGGCATGCCACCGCACGGCGGCTTCGCCATCGGCCTGGAACGCTGGGTCGCCCGCTTGATCGAAGCCGACAACATCCGCCGCGCAACCCTCTTCCCCCGAGACAGCCACCGCCTCCGGCCCTGAAACTCGTCGAACGGGACATCACCGTGGCGCTACTCGCGGTTCGCCGCAACCATGTCCCGTTCGATGAGCTTCGGCGGTACGGTGTAGGCCAGTGGGCGGGTAGAGGGAGCGGGGAGTATGACTATCGGTAGCGGTGTGCGGCGGATCGGGCCGGACGTGGGCAGCTTGCGCGTCTTCGGTGAACCGTTCGAGACGGCTGATGGGTCCACCGTCATTACGGTCACCCGGGCAGGGGGTGGGCCGTTCGCGGCGTCGCCGTTGGGGATCTTCGTTATCCACGACGGCAAGGTGCACTGGGAGGCCGCGGTCGACACCAACCGCTTGGCGTTGTTCGGCGAGTTCATCGGGTTGGCGGCGGCGGTGATCTTCACGCTCGCGATTTTCCGCCGACCGCCGTGGCCCGATCTGTCTGCTTCCGGAATTGGTGCGATACGGAGCTTCAAGGACTCATGGAAACGCTGAGCAACCTCGGCTCTCAGCTCATTTCATAGACGTAGCAACCGAATCCATCGACTTTTTCCGGAAGGTTCGCCGCACCGAAGGCGTCATCGGACTCGCCTTCACAGACGGCGACAATCCCGGGCTTCGGTTCGACACCCCGCTGGTGGAGCTTGAATTTCTGTTTTATCGGCCCGGCTTCGGGAGCGCCATTTTGCGCTTGACAGTTTCCCGCGCCTTTCGCGCCGACCTCCTCGGGCTCCTCGATGTCGTCACAGACGTAGGTCCACGGCTCGTCGGCGTTGGCGACCGAGGCGAGGGTGAGACCGGCCGCCGCCGAAACGAAGATGATTGCGAGGGCGGCGATCCGGGCCGGATTGATGCGCATGACAATCCCCATTCTGTACGGTTTCGGTCCATTGGCCGCGGTACGCGCAGGCACCGTTGCGGTGCGGTTCGACGCGGCCGAAATGGTTCGAGGTAACAGGCGATAGCGCGACCGTAGCGGAATGGCGCGGCGCTTTGTTCGATTTCACACCGGGTGTCGCGGCCACACCGAAAAGCCGGAAAGAAACTCTCCCAAATGTGATCCCGGCGAATCGCGCCCACGGGTTATTCAGGTTTAATTCCGCTCCCTGTGGGAATATGCGCTCACCGGGCCACGAGCTCGCCGCGCAGCGTCGACATGGCACGTGAGGGCGGGCACAGCGCCGGCTGCTCGTATGCTCTGTGCGCAGTCGCAATCGAGGGAGAGAGGGTCCATGGCGGATCGGGAAGTGCTGAGCTGGGAGTTGTTCGGATCGGCGAGTCGGGAGTTGGCGACCACGATCGCGGACGACGGGTTCGAGCCCGATCTGATCCTGTCGATCGCGCGCGGCGGGTTGTTCGTGGCGGGCGCGCTCGGTTACGCGCTGGACGTGAAGAACCTGCACGTGATGAATGTCGAGTTCTACACCGGCATCGACCAGCGCCTCGACATGCCGGTGATGTTGCCGCCGGTGCCGCAGAAGGTGGACCTGGCAGGCGCCACCGTCCTGGTCGCCGACGATGTCGCCGATACCGGTGCCACTCTCGAGCTGGTGCGCGACTTCTGCGAGCACCATGTCGCCGAGGTGCGCTGTGCGGTGATCTATCAGAAGCCGCGCTCGGAGGTGGACTGCGAATACGTCTGGAAGCACACCGATCGCTGGATCAACTTCCCGTGGTCGACCGAGCCGCCGGTGGTGCAGCGACAGATCAAGGTGCTCGACGCCTAACGTTCCCGCCGCTCGCCCGCGATCGCGTCCAGGCGCTCGCCGAGAGCATTGACCTGATCGCGTAGGGCGACCAGGTCATCGATCGGGCAGCCGACCGCGGCCAGCACCGACTCGATCATCTCCCTGGCCTGACGTTGCAGGGCGATGCCCGCTGAGGTCGCGCGGAGTTCCACCGAGCGCCGGTCGTGCGCGCTGCGTACGCTTTCCACGAAACCGTGCGCCTGCAGCCGTTGGATCAGCGGCGAGACGGTGCCGTAGTCCAGGCGCAGTTGCTCGCCCAGCTCCTTCATCGTCATCCCGGGCCGTTCCCACAGCGCGAGCAGGGCGAGGTACTGCGGATACGTGATCTGCATCGCCTCGAGATAGGGCCGATAGGCCGCGGTCATCGAGCGCGACGTCGAATACAGGGCGAAACACAACTGGTTCGCCAACGACAGCAGGTCGAGGGCGGAGTCCCCTGCGGTTGCGGTGGTGCCGGGCATGACGACCGGATCGACACGCACCGCAGAAGTGGGATGCGCTTCTTCGGGCATCCAAACACCTTACTCCAGCGAGTTTGCTGGTATACGTGTGCTTTACGGTGTTTGTGCGACGGTCGTTGGGCCGTCGTCGGAGTAGCTGCGCCCGGAGCGCCGACGGTGGTCATGGCTGATATCGCTGCGATTGTCCCGTCGACACTGCCGGGACTGGCAAGGTCGGCCGGTGTCGGCCCGGCAGGCCGTCCCCTGGCACCGATCCTGGTGTCCCGCCAGTCGGGCGGGTTGACCTCGGTATTCGGTGTTCGCTCGCTCGATCTGAACGGTCGGGACTCGACCGCTTCGTCGTCGACGCACTCGGATGGAAGAACGGCGATCGGCCGTGCTGGCGGGTCCGCAACGGGATCGTTGTCATCCCCCGCGCCGGGGTGCGGGGCGTTCATGTTTCCGGGCGCGGCCACCCGTGGCTTCCGGCTGGCCTGCGACACGCAGCACGCCTCGAAGCCGGAGACCGGGTGTTCCTGGCGGCCGACACCACCACCCGCAACGGGTACATGTCCTACTGGAAACATCTGGTGCGTCGCTGGCCCGACCGCCATATCGACGAGCCGACCCGCACCGAGTTCGAACAGCTCATAGAGACGACGACCAACACGCACACCTACTGCGCCAGAGAACATCGCTCCAGATTGGGCCTTATTGGACCAGCGGAGTGCCGTTTCGCCGTATCAGGCGCGGACCTCGACAGGTGGTCGGGTCGGGTGTTGTGCGGCGGCCTGAGATGTCTTGTCCCGTAGACGTTTCACGCTCGGGGCATAGGCGGCGGCGAGGACCGCTCCGAGGTTGAGGGCGGTGGAGATGACTGCCAAGGCCCAGGACAGGGATGGGGAGGCGTTGTTGTGGATGGCGTAGTAGCTGGGGAGCGTGCACAGGAGGGTGTAGGCGAGATAGACCATCGGGGCGATGAAGGGAACGACGAGGACACGTTGCCAGCCGTTCAGAGACGGCAGGATGTTGATCATGGCCCAGCCGATGAGGACGAACATGCCACCGTTTTGGACCAGGCTCGGGAGTGGGACGCCGAAGACGAGGGCCTTGTTGTCGTAGTAGAGCATCACGCCGTAGTGGCAGCTGATCATCTCGCCGACGCACTCGGTGATGGAAATGAAAGCGGCCCAAGCAAATAGGTCCCGGGCCGGGCGGCCGTTCTTGATGAGTAGATAGGCGCCCATTGTCGCTACTCCGATGCCGCCGACATAGGCGGTAACCACGTGCCACGGGATCGGGCGGTCGACGATCGTGACGACCGGGTCGAAAACGTTCGTCATGTAGGTGGTGGCGCCGATGACGTCCATCCACGGCTCGACGTAGAAGGAGAAGACGAACAGGGCGCCGAAGGTGGTGAGCCAGAACAGTTGCGAGTTCTCCTTGTCGCGCAGCAGTGCGAGCCCAGCCGCGTAGACAAGGCTGCCGATGATCGACGCGACGGCCACACCCAGCAACAGCCATGCGGCCAGCGGACCGGCTTCGGTTACCGGTGGCGGCGTCCAGTTGCCTGCCAGTAGCTGGTTCATTGTGATCTCATTTCGGTTGACGGACAGGGAGTTCGATCCACGACTTCACCCGGACTGCGCGAGCTGGCCGCGTACGGCGGCGGCCTGCCGAAGTCGTTGCAGCGCAGGTGAATAGATGCAGGCGACTACGACAGCGGCATTGAGCACAGTCGCCAGAATTCCGGCGGCCCAACCGGCGAGCGGGCCCGCACCCACGGCGATGGCGATGTACGCCGGGAAGGTGGCCACCAGCGCGAAGATCGGCAGTGTCGCGGCAAGCGCGAACGGCACGACAATCCAGCGCCAGCCGCGAACGTGGGGTAGCAGCCAGGCCAATACCCAAGCGACCACGGCGAACATGCCGGCGTTCTGCGGAATGCAGTAGATCGGCAGGTTCAGAATGGTGGCGTGGTTGCCGTAGTAGACCATCCAGTGGAAGTGATTGCCGAGCACTTCCGCCGGTAGTTCCAGCACGGTTACCACAAGGACCAGGCCGAGCAACATTCGAGCGGGCAGTCCACGCCGTGCTATCTCATAGGCGGCGACCGTCACGACCGGAATGCCGGCGGCGTAGAACAGTACGACGAACCAGGGCATCGGCCGGTCGAACATCGTCGCGGCGACGTAGTGGTTGTCCGGGTACCAGACTGCGACGAAATGGTCACCGATCGGTTCGACGAAGAACGGATACAGTGCGAGACCCGAGACAGCAGCCCAGAGGAACAATGGACTCCTCGTCGTCCGCGTGTAGATCACGCCGACGACCAACGCGAGTATCGCGAAGAGTGCCGAAAGGACAAGCGGGACCAGGCGGTGCTGGGCGACCTCGGCGATCGGTGGCGCGAGGAAAACCTCCGGGAACAGGGCGTTGAACATGAGATCCCATCAGAAGAGCGAATGCCGTATCCACTCAACGGTGTCGGTTGAAATCATGAGGACGATGTGAGGTTGATAGCTGCGGCTGGACAATCCCACGCCGCACGATCAGCCAACTCGGCCTGATCGTCGGGCACGTCGACCGGTCCCGCCGTCAACCGCGCACCGTCGCGGAGCGCGACGATGCCGTCGTCACCCATGGCGAAGATCTGCGGCGCACTACGCACGCAATAGCCTGCCGACTGACAGATCTCTTGATCGACGTCGACCCGGGTCGGACTCATAGTGGTATCTCCCTCGACATAGGCGATTTCATGTCGCGCCGCGGACGCGCTGGATCCGTACCGGCAGCCCGCCATCGAGGGTGATAGAGAACGTGGACGCATGCCGGGGCCGCCATCCGGGTCGGGTCTGCAACCGGTAGCGCTGGAAGATCAAGGTGAGGAGGAACTGGGCATTCATATAGGCCATGCCGGAACCGATGCAGTGATGTGGTCCGGCACCGAAGGGAATGAACGCATTGTTCGGCCGCGAATGTGATGCGTCGGTGAACCGGGTCGGGTCGTAGCTGTCGGGGTCCCGCCACCAGCGTTCGTCGCGATGCACGGTGTACACCGGAGTGCCGACCAAAGTGCCACGCGGGATCTGGAATCCGCCGAGTTCGGCGTCGCGCATGGTCAGCCGCGGGTTCATCGGGTGCCCTTGGAGACGCTGCCCCTCGTCGAAGCAGGCCCTCGCCCAGGCGAGCCTGCCGAGATCGGTCAAGGTCGGCACCGCGCCGTCGAGTTCGTCGATCTCATCGTAGAGCCGTTGTGCCGGTTCCGGATTGATACACAGATGGGCGAGCGTATGGGACAGCGAAGCGACCACGGTCTCGTAGCCGCCGCCCATCAGCACGATCAATTCAGCCCGCAGATCGCGACGACTGAGCGCGGTGCCGTCTTCGTAGCGACTATCGATCAACAGTCCGAGCAGATCTGTCTCCTCGGTCGGACGTGCCGCACGTTCGTCGATGAGCCGATTCACCAGGCGAGTGATCCGCCAGGCCGCCATCGGAAGGTTCTCGGTGCCCGGGATCGGTAGCGGGTTCGGTGGATTCGACAACAGGGCGCCTGCGGCGACGGTCCGCATCAGAAATCGGATGTCCGCATCGACCTGGGTGAGTTGATCGTCGGTCAGGTGAGTGGAGTACATGGCCCGCAGGAACGCTGGCAGCGTCACCTGCGCGATTTCGTGCTGCAGATCGACGATCTCGCCGGTGTCGGCGTACCGATCCCAGCGTTCGATGCGGCGGGTGAACTCGTCGACGATGGTGTCGGCGATGCGCGCCAAGTGTTTACGCCCGAACATCGGTGTCAGCATTCGGCGCCGCTTGCGGAACCGGTCCCCCTCCATCATCGGCAGCGCCGCACCGATGGTTGCCGCCACCGGCCGCTCGCCGGGCCCGATCATGCTGTACAGGCCCTCGCGGTTGTTCATTACCTCGTTGATCAGATCGGGATGGTTGACCATGACCAGGTTCCACAGCGGCAGCGGCACATGGAAGATGTCACCGTACTCGCGCGCCCAACCCCGTACGGATTCGAAAGGGTCCCTGCGGAATTCAGGCAACACCCCGAGCACCGGACGCCCTTTCGGCCCGGGGAGCGCGGGGTCGATGGATCGACCGAGCGTACTCAGCCTGCGCCGGCGGCGCAGCACTGCGGCAGGCTTGCCGACAACCCCTGGGAATAGGGTGTTTTCCTGCGTGCGGGCGGCGTGCGCCGGGACAGCACCGGCGTGCTCGTCGGCCGTCATTCGAAGACCTCCGTGCCGGTGCGCCCACCGCGCCGATCATCGAGGCGGGTGATACTGGGCAGGGGCACATCGAAACAGCGATGAGCGTCGATCCCGGCACTGCCGATGCGGCGCACCAGCGGCACGAATGCCTGCGCCGCCAGCGCCGCGGCCTTCAGATAACCGAGCCGTGGCGTCCGAATACCCAACGGGGACAATTGGACTCCCATATAGAGCAGGTCCCAGTCGGTGTCGATGTGCGTGATCTTGAAATCGTCGGTGAGCAGGTAGCGGTCCACGCCGATGAAGTTGAGGCAACGCCCGGTCGGCGGGAACACGATGTCGGTGCCGGGCAACCGCATCGGCCCGGTCCAGCGCGCGATGCCACGCCACGGAATCGCCATGCGCAGTTGACCGTGCGAATAGTCGCCATACGGCAGTGACCGCAGACTGTCGTCCTGCGGGTAGAACGCCATGTCGGGGAAGGCTTCGAAGCAAGCAGCACAGTTGGCGAGGGTCTCCTCGCGGCCGATGCGGATGTTCTGGAAGGTCGTACTGTCGATGAAATCGCAGTCAGGGGCCATGCATTCGCGCAACTTGTGCACGCTCTGACTGGCCCAGGCGTCGAACCAGGCTTTACCGAATTCCAGCGCACCCTTGATCGGGTATCCGCGCTCGAGCGCCTCGGCCTCCTGTTGCTCGACCTTCTTCCAGAACTCAGGCAGCAGGGGCTGGTAGCGGGCGTGCTCAGGAGATGGACCGAGATCGTGCAGCGTCCTCATCGGTGACCTTTCGAGAGACAGACGGCGCTGATCGAATCGAGCCGATCCGTCGTAGCGCCGTCCGTGACAGTGAATCAAATCTATATATTTGTAACACTGGGAGTCAAGGTGCAGAATGGAATAGTCCCACCCGTGACCCCTTGGCAAACCGGTTAGACCAGACAAAAGTGATGTCATAGCCGGTAGACGCGACAACCGCTCCGCCGAGCAATCTCATGAATCCGGAGACACGGTGGACAAATATGCCTTACAGTCTCACTGTTCTAGCTGACGCCCAGCTTCCTTCGAAACCCGCGGCTACCGCCGATTCCCTCTTGGTCGGGCACGACGAGAAGAGATAGACGCATGGTTCCACCCGCATCGACCGCACCACTGCGGACATCCACTGCCGGAGTCCTCCGGAAGAACTTCTCCGACACGATGGTCGCGAGCCTGCGCACCTACGGCCGCTCCGTGCAACTGGCGGTCGAGTCGGTCCGCGGGGTGGGTACCGATCTGGCCCGCCGCCGTTTCCAATGGCAGGAGACCTGGCAGCAGAGTTGGTATCTGATCACTGTCACCGCGGTGCCCGCAGTGCTGATGGCGGTGCCGTTCGGCGTGATCGTTTCGGTACAGGTCGGCAACTTGATCCATCAGCTCGGCGCGGACTCGCTGATCGGCGCCGCCGGCGGACTCGGCGTGATCAAACAAGGCGCGCCCATGGCAACCGGGCTGCTACTCGGCGGAGCAGGCGCGTCGGCGATCGCCGCTGACCTGGGCGCCCGTACCATCCGCGACGAGATCGACGCGTTGCGGGTGATGGGAATCAGCCCGGTGCATCGACTGGTGATCCCCCGCATGGTCGCCATGGTCGTGGTGGCGCCACTGCTGAACATTCTGATCATCTTCGTCGGCGTCGCGGCCGGATACATCGTGGCGATCACCGCGCAGGGCGTGACATCGGGCAGCTACTGGCTCACCTTCGGATCGTTCGCCGTGGTGACGGACGTGTGGGTGTCGTTGGGCAAGTCGGTGCTTTTCGGGTTCCTCGTGGTAATCGTCGCCTGTCAGCGCGGGCTGGAGGCCCGTGGCGGTCCGCGCGGCGTCGCCGACGGCGTCAACGCCGCGGTCGTCTTGTCGGTGGTGTCCATCGCGGTAGTCGACTTGGTGATCACCCAGTTGGTCGCCATGTTCCTACCGGTGCGGCTGGCATGACCGCGTCCGGTTACCGGCCGGCCCCGATGCGGTGGGTGCATCGCACTCTACGCATCGGTGCGAGGATCCCGCGCTCGGTCGAAAGCCTGGGCTTCGTCATGGATTTCGGCTGGCAGGTGTTCGGCTCGATCCCTTTCACGCTGCGCCACTATCGTGCCGAGACCGTGCGGCTGATCACCGACATGACGTGGGGGAAGGGGTCGATCATCGTCGGCGGCGGCACCGTGCCGATGCTCATGGTGCTCGGCATCGTCATGGGTGCCGGCACCGGCATCGAAGCGTTCTCGATCCTCGACCTGCTGGGGATGGGCCCGCTGACCGGGATCATCTCCTCCTTCGCCAACACCAGGGAACTAGCACCGATCGCGGCAGGCATCGGGTTCGCCGCGCAGGCCGGTTGCCGGATGACCGCCGAAATCGGCGCGATGCGCATCTCGGAAGAGATCGATGCGATCGAATCCCTAGGGCTGCGGTCGATTCCGTTCGTCGTGACCACCCGGGTGCTCGCCGGGGCGGTAGCGATCGTGCCTACCTTTTTGGTGGCGCTGATCTTGGCTTATCTGAGCTGCGCGACGGTCGTGGTCGTCGTGCACGGCCAATCCAGCGGCGTCTACTACCACTACTTCTTCCAGTTCGTCGCGGGCTGGGACATGATCGGCGCTGTCGTCAAGGTGTTGGTCTTCGTCATCGCGATCATCCTGATCCACTGCTACCAAGGGTTTTTCGCCGCAGGCGGCCCCGAGGGAGTCGGCGTCGCCGCCGGACGTGCGGTGCGCGCCAGCTTCGTCACGATCATCGCGCTGGACATGGTGCTGACCATCCTGCTGTGGGGCCCCGACTCATCGATCCGATTCACGGGGTGAGCTGATGCCGAGATACGGAATGCCGGGCGCGGCCACCGATCGCCGCACCGCCTATCGTCGCGGCATCGCCACACTCGTTGTCGCGGCCGTTGTCGCCGCGGGAACACTGTGCCTTCAGCACACCCGCTCCGACGGCCGGGTCCGCATCCAGGTGCTGACCGCGCAGATCGGCGCAGGCATCAGCAGTGGCTCACCGGTCGGGCTCGACGGTGTTCCGGTCGGTCACGTCGAACGGATCGACAGCACCGCACCCGGGCGAGTGCGGCTCACGATGGCAGTGGACGCCGCCGCGGCAGGCGATCTCACCGACACGCTCGGAATGGACTATGCGCCAGGCAATCTCTTCGGCATCAGCGAGGTCATGTTGCGGCCCAAGGCAGGCGGCCGACCGTTACGCGACGGCGCCGTCATCGACCTGTCCGGTGCGGGCCGGGTCACCGACGCGACCATGAGCCGACTGCTGGAACAACTCGCGACGACCTCCGGTCAGATCCTCACACCGGAGCTCACGGAATCGCTGGCCCGCATGAGCACCGAGTTGAACGCGGTCGCACCGCTACTCCAGACGATCGTGGCACTGACCCGCACGTTGGCCGATACCCAGCAGCACGCGCCGTCCTTTCTCATCGGGCAATACGCGTCGGCGCTACAGGGGTTGGCCTCGCTGATCGACGGCAGCGCCACGCTGCTCGACAACATTTCCCATATCCCGGTGCTGCGCGACGACCGTGCACTGTTCGATTCCTCGGTGGACGTGATCACCGACGACATCGTCCCGACCGCCACCGGCGCCGGTGCCGCCGCGCAACGCCAACTCGGCGCCTACGCGGATCTGCTTGCCCCACTGCTGCATGCCATCGCCGCCACTGTGCCCACCCCGCAGCGGTCCGGCGCCGAGCTGCGTCAGCTGTTCGAACGCATCGATGACTCGTTCACCGATACCCCGAACGGACCGGTGTTGAATATCGAAGTGGCACTCCGTGATGTGCCCGCAGTGGCCGTACCGCTGTTGGGCGGGACGGGCGGCCGATGAAATCCACTCTCCGATTCGCCTGGCGTACCGTGCTTTTCGCGGCTGTGATGGCGGTACTGCTGGTATTGATCGTGCAGGTGATCCGGCGCCCGGTGTCCGGCGCGATGGACACCTACACCGCGGCGTTCACCGACGCGAGCGGTTTGCACACCGGCGACGACGTGCGCATGTACGGCATCCACGTCGGCAAGGTCGAATCACTGACACTGGACGGCGCGACAGCGAAAGTCCGGTTCACCGTGCAGCGCGCGCACCCGATGTACCAGGGCGTCACCCTGGCCATCCGCTATCAAACCCTCGCCGGTCAGCGCTACCTCGACGTCCGCCAGCCCGCACAGGTCGGTGCCGCGCTCGCTGCCGAAACCACGATCAGCACCGACCACACGATCCCGTCCTTCGACATCACCGCCTTGTTCAACGGACTGCAACCGTTGCTGAGCGAGGTCTCCCCCGAGGCCGTCAACCACTTCGCCGAAAGCATGCTCGCCGTACTCGACGGCGACGGTTCCGGTATCGGGCAGGCCCTCGACGCGGTGGAGCAGCTCGCCGGCTATGTCAGCGATCGCCAGACCGTCATCTCCACGCTGATCCGCAATCTGCGGGAGATGTCGGAGGTGCTGTCAGGGCGTTCCCCGCACATGGTCACCATCATCGGCGGATTGGCCGATGTCTTCACCGCACTGGAGCAGAAGCTGCAGGGCGTCGTCGACTACGCGGAAACCATTCCGCCACTGCTGGAACCACTCGACAACCTCGCGGCCCGCCTCGGGCTCACCCCCGGCGAGAACCCGGACTTCGACCGGCTGCTGCGTAGCGCACTACCGGATCCGGACACCGCGCGCGAGGTGCTGGCCCGGCTACCCGCGCTGCTGCAAACACTCGACGCCACGGCGGCAGGCCCGGCTACCAGCCTCTGCAGCAACGGGACTGCACAGGTGCCCGCCCCACTGGCGATTCTTATTGCCGGACAAAGGATCACGGTATGCCATCGCTGATGTTCGCCCGATTCCGGCTTCCCGGCAGCGACGCGCCAGGACGCGAGCTGCGCTGGGGAATCGCCGGAGCACTGTTCGTCGCAGCGCTATTGGTGATCAGTGGCGTGCTTTACGTAGTCCCGTTCGGGAAGACGACCTACACCGCGCTGCTCGTCGAGGCGGGCTCGGTGCAGGTCGGCGACGACGTCAGGGTGGCAGGCATTCCAGTGGGCACGGTCACCGCGATCGAGCTGTTGGCCGACCAGGTTCGCATGCGGTTCAGCATCGAACGGGAGGTGTTCGTCGGCGCGGATACGAGCCTCGAGGTGCGCATGCTCACCGCCGTCGGCGGTCACTATCTCGCCATGCTGCCGGCTGGGGACAAACCCCTTGGGCAGCAAACGATCCCGGCTGACCGGGTGCGATTGCCGTACAGCTTGATGCAGGTGTTCCAGGATGCCGCCGGACCGGTGCGAGCGGCGAACGGCGAGATCCTGCGCCGCAATTTCGTCGCGCTCGAGCAGGCACTCACCGACAATCCCGATGTCATCCGGCGCCTCGGCGACGCCATACGCACGATCGCCGATCTACTCGATCAGCAGCGTGGCGACGTGGCCGCGGCGCTATCGGCCGCCGAGGAATACCTGGGCACCGTCGATGCCGCGAAATCCACCATCGGCCGTCTCGTCAACCGTATCGGGGCGGTGGAGACGATCCTCATCGACAAGCGCGATGAGATCAATACCGCCCTGCCGCTGACCATCCGGCTGCTATCCCGGATCGCGGCGCTCGAACCCGCCTACCGAACCACCCTCCAGCCGCTGGTCGACGAATTCGCCAAGGCCATGCCGGAAATGCAACGGCTCGGTGAGCGACTGGACGAATTGCTCGGCACCATCGACGATCTCAGCGCGCGAACAGTCGATCTCGCCGCGCAGAACGGGGTTACCCTCGACCAGTCGGGCACCATATTCTGCCTCCCACTGCCGGGTAAGGGGTGCTGAAGATGCACCGGCTGTTCGCTTCTCGCGGTTTCATGTCGGCGATCGCGGTGCTCTTCGCGGCCCTCGCTTCGATGGTCGGCTATGTGGTCGTCACCGACCCGCTCGCGCCCGCGCAGCGCTACTGCGCGCAACTGCCCGACGCGATCGGCCTGTATCCGGGCAGCCACGTGCGGGTCCGCGGCGTGGTCGTCGGCACCGTCGTCAGTGTCCGGCCCGGGAATGCGACGGTCCGAGTCGATTTCGAGATCGACGCGAAGTACCCACTGCACGGCGATGTTTCAGCGGCGACGGTATCGGCGAACCTGGCCGCAGATCGGGACCTGGCCGTACTGCCCGGCAAGTCCACCGCCGCCCGCTGGGATCCGATACAGTGCGTTACCCGCACACTGACGCCGAAGAGCATCACCGAAACTCTGCAGGCCACCAACGATCTGGCCCGTCAGCTCAGCACGGCCGACGACCCGCAGCTGATCCGCCGAACCCTCGCCGCACTGCGTACAGCCACCACCGGAACCGGCAGGCAGGCCGACCAGATCATCACGAAGCTCGGGTCGGTCCTGCGCTCCCCCGACGCCGCCGTCACCCAGGTCGGTCAGTTGATCGATGCGCTGAGTTCACTGTCGGCCAGCATCTCCGCCAACTGGGCCGAGTTGCAGCACGTGCTCACCCGCTTCCCCGGGGTATTCGAGCAGATCAACAATGAAATCTTCGCCCACGTCGCCGAATTGGTCGACAGCCTGCGGATGATCCTGCCCATGGCCAACGAGATCACCCGCCAGTACGGCGGCGCGATCCTCGGCGGTCTCGACGCGGCTGTGCCGTATGTGCGCGTTCTCGCAGGCCGCGCCGCGACGGCTCAGCAGATCATCGCCCGCATCCCCGCGCTGACCGATGCGTTCGTCCGCGCGGCAGGGCCGGACGGACAACCCGTGCTCACTTGGGCGCCGCCGACGATCACACTGCCGCAGCCGGTTACCGACGAACTCTGTGCGGCGATGAACGCGATCGCGCCCGGCCGCTGTGCAGGCCCGGACGCGGTCTCGTCGCTGAATCTGGCCCAACTCATCGCCACGGCAGGAGCACGATGAGCACCACGCGATACCGACTGATCCCGGCACTCGGCACCGTCGCGGCGGCAGTGATCGCCCTCGGCGGTTGCGGCTTCGACCCGTCCTCGATCCCCGTGCCCGGCAGCACTGTTGCCGGACCCACCTATCGAATACACATTCAATTCGCGAACGCGCTGAACCTTCCAGCCCGTGCCAATGTCGTCGCCGACGGCGTCCGAGTCGGCAATCTCGCCGCCTTGACCCTGGTCGATCCGGTTCCTGGCGTTGCAGGCTATGTCGTCGCCGACATTGATGTCGCGACGTCCACGCGGCTGCCCGCCGGTACCACCGCCCAGCTCCGGCAGAACACGGTTCTCGGTGATATCTACATCGCGCTCACCAGCGGCATCGGCCCGAACCTCGCGGACGGCGGCACCATCCCGATCGCGCAGACCCGGCCCGCCATGCAGGTCGAAGACACCATGGCGGGGCTGGCGACCTTCGTGCGCGGCGGCGCGATCTCCCGGATGCAGGACATCGTCAACCAGATCAACGCCGCACTGCCCGAGGATCCTGGCGATACCGCGCGGATGGCAGGCATTGTGGCAGGCGACCTCACCGACGTCGCCACACACCTGGACCGGGTTCACGAATTCGCCGCCGCGGCCCACGCCGACATCGACGCCATCCGCGGCAACGCGGCCGAACTCGCGGAACTGTTCTCCGCCGACGGCGCCCGCCAGGTCACCGACGCCACCACCGCCCTGGTGCACCTGTTCGACGTCTTCCCCGCCATTGCCGATTTCGCCCGCGCGATCGCCTGGCTCACGCCGCTGGCCCGCTCCGGCGACGTTGCGGCCGAAGCACTGCTGCCGCTGATGTTCACCGGCCGCCCACTCGACGTGTCGGCCCCCTCGAATCTGAACCGGCTCGTGACACTGCTGCGGGACCGCATCCTGCCATTCATAGAACAGGGCCCGAAGGTGAATATTGCTGACATTCAGACCGTTCCGACGGCGAGCAGGCTGTCGCCGGACGAACGCATAGCGGCGGTTCTCGCCGTACTGAGGATGGTCGGAGCGGTCCGATGACGTGGCGTTCGATAGTGTCACTCGGCGCGATCGCCGCCGTCTTCGTGTTCGGCGCGAGTTATCTCACCTTCGGCGTGGTACGGGTGGAGTGGTTCCGGCACCACACACACGCCACCCTGACCGTGCCGAATTCCGGAGGGCTCCAACCGAACTCGCCGGTATTACTGTCCGGTGTGCGGGTTGGCCGAATCACCGCCGTCGAAACCGTCGACCACGCCGTGCGCGTCGCGCTGCAAGTCGACGACAACTACCGTATCCCGATCAGCAGCATGGTGCGGATCGAGAACCTGTCCGCGCTGGGCGAACCCTATCTACAGTTCGCTCCGACCGGAACCGGCGGGCCGTACCTCACCGACGGCGCGCGGATCGACACCCGCCAGGTCGCACTGCCCCTTTCGATCCCCGACATGGCCACTGCGGCAACCGATCTCCTCGGCCAGCTCGATCCTCAACTCGTCCAGGACCTGGTGCACACCTTCAGCGAGGGCATGTCCAGCACCGAAGCCGCACTGCCGCAACTGAAAAGGTCAACCGACTTGCTGGCGGCCACCTTGCTCGCCAGGCTGCCACAGCTGCGCACGATGCTCATCGATCTGCAGACGATCGGCGCCGACATGGCATGGCTCGGCCCCTCGCTGGAGGCGGGCGGCCCACAGTGGGGACGCTTCGGCGGCAAGGTTCGCGAGGTCGTCGACGCACTCGAAAAGCTGATGCGCAGCAACGGATTCCCCGACGACTACCTGACCGACACCGGCCTTGTTCCCTTCCTTCATCAGTTCTCCAGCCGCCTCGACAGCATCGGCCCGGAATTACAGCCGTTCGTCCCGATGCTCGCGCCGCTGGCCGCCACCGCCAACGGCTCCCTGCGCGGCCTCGACCTCAGCGCGCTCATCACCCAAGCCCTCAACAGCACCGGCGACGGCGCAGCGCGCCTGCGGATCGCCGTCCGATAGCCCGTCAAGGAGCACACCATGCCAGCACCACGCACCGCGACCGTATCGATCTCACTGAGCACAGCCCTGCGCGGGCTGGTCGTCGTTGCACTCATCGCGGCGACGACCACCTTCGGCGTGCTGTGGTGGTCTGCCGACCGCAGCGCCGGACACCGCGACGCGGCTGCGGCCGACAATCGCCATGCCGAGCAGGTCGCCACCGACTATGCCGTCGGCGCAGCCACTATCGACTATCAGAACTTCCCGGCTTGGCTCACCAAACTCAAGACCGGCACCGCCGCACCGCTGGCAACCAAGTTCGACAGTACCGGGCCCGCCCTGCAACAACTACTGACGCCGCTGCGCTGGACATCCACCGCCACACCGATCGCCGCGGCGGTGAAATCCGAATCCGCTGGTATCTATCAGGTCGACGTCTTCCTGGACGTCAACTCGACCAGCGCCCAAGCCCCTACCGGCACCCGCACGACCGTCACCTATCACATCACCGTCGACCGGAACTCCGGCTGGCAGGTCACCGATGTCGGCGGCCTGGACGGCGCCATCCCGGCACGGTGACGCTCATGCCAATCCCGTTGGACACGACCGAGTTCCGTCGCTGGCTCGGCGTCGAAGATCCACTCCCTGGCGATCCTGTGCAGATTGACGCACGGACGCAACTGACCGAGAATCGCCGCCAACTGCAGTTCGGCACGGCCGCGCAGCGCGTGCGCGGCAGGCAAGTTGTACGGACGCAACGAGACTCCGGAGTTGCTGCTGCCGAAGCCGATCATCGCGGCCAAATCATTGGCGATATCCGGGGTGATCCGCGCCCGTTCGTCGCACAGATACCACCCGAACACCCGCATGAAGGCGCCGTAGGCCGCCTCCGCCGACACATCGGATTCCCTTGCGAATCCCCGCATCTCCATCAACTCCACCACCCTTGCGATATCACCGGTGATGCCCGCGCGCAGCGCGGCCAGTTCGGCTTCCGCGGTGTCCGCGTCGACCGACTTGCACAGGCCGAAGTCCAGGAAGCCCACCGATCCGTCGGCAAGCAGCAGCACATTGCCCGGGTGCGGGTCACCGCTGTAGTGGCGCAACAGATATGGCGCACCGCCGTAGAAGCGAAAGACGATCTCGGCGATCCGATCACGCTCGGTCTGCGGCGCGGTGTATGCCGAACCCAGCGGCTGTCCATCGAGCCACTCGGTCACGATCACACGCTGACTCGACAAGGGTTGCAGGACATCGGGAATCCGAATGAACGGATGGCCGCGATAAGCGTCCGCCAGCAACCGGGTATGCCTGGCCTCGATCCGGTAGTCCAGCTCTTCCCGCACCCTGACCCCGAATTCGTCGGCGAGCGACGCCGTGTCCAACTTCGGCCGCAGCAGCCTGAACGCCGACAGCATGGTACGCAGGTTCTTCAGATCCGCCAGCACCGCCGCTTCGATTCCCGGATACTGCACCTTGACCGCCACCGCCCGACCATCGGTCGTGCGCGCCTTGTAGACCTGGCCGATCGACGCCGCCGCCACCGGCTCCTGGTCGAACTCGGCGAACACCGTGCTCAGTTCCGCACCGAGCCCGGCCACCAACTGCGTGCGCATTCGACTCCACGGCACCGGGGTGGCGTGGTCCTGCAGGCGCGCCATGCTCGATTGGAAGAACTCGCGATGTTCGGGCGGCACGAACCCGGGATCGATCAGCGAGAGCATCTGCCCGAGCTTCATCGAGACACCGCGCATACTGCCGAGGACAGCGACCAACCGCTCCGCCAGCATGGCGTTGCGGGCCTGCTCGGCCTCGGCAGCCTTGGCATCGGGACGGACGAGATCGGCGGTCCGATGCGCGGCGAATTTCACCGTTTCCGATCCGACCAGACCACCGAGCTGCGCGGCACGGCCCGACCTCGATCGCGACATCTTTGTCATCGGCCGAGTATCACCTGTCGGCCGGACAGATGCGAGCGATGCAACAAAAATCTCTCACTGTTCCGCGAGCCTCCCCCACGAGCAGTCCCGCACTGGACGATAATCTCGCAGACATGACCAACCCAGGCATCGACGTCGAGCACCTTTTCGGATCGGGGCTGCAGCCGACGACCGACGCCGAACAGAACCGGCTGTTGGATGCGGCTCGCGCCGAGTTCATCGAGCATGGATTCCGGCGCACCTCCGTCGGTGACATCGCCCGCCGGGCCAAAGTATCGCGCCCCACCGTCTACCGACGGCTCGGCGACAAGGACGACATCGTGCGCCAAGTGGTGGTGCGTGATGTGGTGGCGTTCTTCCTCTCCATCAGCGGTCGAGTACTCACCCAGGCGACTCCGGCCGACAAGGCGGTGGAGGCATTCGTACTCGGTGTCCGCGAGTCCCGCCGCCACCCCCTGGTCGCGGCGCTGCAGCAATACGAACCGGACACCCTGGTCTCCTTCCTGACCGACCATCTCGCGGCGATGGAACCTGTTCGCGCGACCGTCGCGATGGCGATCGCCGGCGACTCGCTCTCCCTTGAAGGCGCGCTGCGTGCGGCAGAGATGTTCATCCGAGTGACCGCGTCGATGCTGATGATGCCCAGCGAATCGCTACCCATCGACACCGACGAACACGCCCGCTGGTTCGCCAAGACCTATTTCCCGCCGATCATCGCGGCATCGGCTGGGCCGGGACCGGCCTGATCTGTTGCCCGCCAACCTATCTCGACACAAACGATGTCACAGTTCGCGGACAGAGCCACGCGCACGGGCCTGCCCTTTGTAGCGTGCCATCGTTGTCCTGTCGCATCGCGAAATCGCTCCAGGCGAGCGATTACGCCACCCCTTGACGCAACCAACAGGTTGCAATAGCCTTATCGCAACCAACTGATTGCGATAAAGGAGAAGATGATGGGATTTCCCGATCAGATCGTTCGGACCGTCGAACTAGCGCACCCGCCCGCCAAGGTCTGGGCGGCGATCACCACCGCCGAGGGGCTCGGTTCCTGGTTCGGCAACACCGCGACGATCGATCTGCGTCCCGGCGGCGCGGCACAAATGAAGTTCGACGGCGGGCACACCGCGGATATGCGAGTGGAGCGGGTAGAGGAGCCCAGCGTCTTCGGGTTCACCTGGCACATCAACGGGCTGCCCGAGGACGACCCGCGCCGCACCTATGTCGAGTTCACCCTCGAACCCGTCGGCGCGGGCACGCGCCTCACCGTCGTCGAGGCCGGTTTCGCCCAGCTCCCCGACGACGCGCACCGGATCGCGTTCGGCGGCAATACCGACGGCTGGCGCAGCGAGCTCGGCGAGCTGGTCGAATACCTCGATGCGGCCTGAG
This sequence comes from Nocardia brasiliensis, assembly GCF_042691675.1. Classification (GTDB taxonomy): domain Bacteria; phylum Actinomycetota; class Actinomycetes; order Mycobacteriales; family Mycobacteriaceae; genus Nocardia; species Nocardia brasiliensis_D. The sequence goes on along the minus strand of NZ_CP170507.1, from coordinate 3,999,562 downwards.
CTGGAAGCCACCGCCGAACGGGTCTTCGTCGCGCTCGCCGACCCGAGCCGACGCTCGCTCCTGGCCGCGCTCGCCGCCGGCGGCCCGGCCACCGCGACCGACCTCTCCGATCGACTGCCCATCACCCGGCAGGCGATCGCCAAACACCTTGCCCTGCTATCGGATGCGGGCCTGGTGATCGCCGAACCAGGGGAACGGCGGCGCATCCGCTACCGCCTCGATTCCGCACCTATGCAAGTGGCGCAACAGTTCCTGGCCGCACTGGCTCGGGACTGGGACGGCCCGCTCGACGCACTACGCAAACACTTGGACAGCTAGACAGGAAAAGTCAATGAGCACAAACGATTTCACCGCGACCATCACCGTCGACGCCGCTCCGCAGGAGGCCTTCGCCGCGATCAACAATGTGCACGGCTGGTGGTCGGAAACCATCGAGGGCAGCACCGGAACAGTGGGCGACAGCTACCTTTTCGAGGTGCCCGACGTGCACCGCTGCACGATGACCACCACCGAGTCGATCCCTGGCGAACGCCTGGTCTGGCACGTCACCGACTCGTACCTGTCCTTCGTCGCGGACACCGCCGAATGGGAGCGCACCGACGTCGTCTTCGACCTCACCGAGCGCGACGGCCGCACCGAAATCCGGTTCACCCATGTCGGTTTGCGGCCATCCGGCGAGTGCTACGAGGTGTGCTCGAACGCGTGGGGCGCTTACGTTACGACCAGCCTGTACAACCTGATCACCACCGGCGCAGGCGACCCCTTCCGGCGCGGCACCACCATCGAGATGGAGGCGTCCAAGCACGGCAACACCGAACTCCTCGGCCTGAGCACCTGAACCGGACAGTGGGTGCGGGCATCAGCGTCTGGGGGGTCGTTATACCGAAGCGTTAGGGACCCGCCGCGGCCGCAGTGTTATTGACCAGACGTGCTGGTCGCCGCCGAGTAATGTCGCCATGGTTCGAGTTGATCGCCGGGGAACGGGGCGTAGTCGGCGAGGCGGGTGCGGAGGTCGTCGATCGTTGTCGCGAGCGCGACGTTGTTGGTGGAAATCCACCCGTCGTTGTAGATCGTCTCCAGGTACCGGTCCCCGCCATCGGGGGCGATGGCAACCACATTGTGCCCGGGGCCCAGCAACTGTCCGACGCGCAAGGCGATAAAGACGGCCGCGCCGGAGGATCCGCCCAGTAGCAGGCCTTCGGTACTCGCCAGCAGTCGGCAGGTGCTGAATGCTTCGGCGTCCCCGCACCAGTACGCATGATCGATCACACTGCGGTCGAAGTTGCCAGGGGTGAATCCAGAGCCCAAGCCGATCAGCAGATGCTGTCCCATCGGCCCGCCGATGGCGGTGGACCCTCGACCATCCACCGCCACGGTGAGGCAATGGCTTCCGGCTTGTCTGAGCGCTCGTCCGATTCCGGTGACCTGGCCGCAACTGCTCGTGGTACAGACCACGGCATGCACATCGCCATCGAGGTCGGCGAGGATCTCCTGTGCCGTCGTGGTGCTGTGCGCGGCCGGGTTGTTCGGGTTGTTCCACTGGTTGGGCATATACGCGCCCGTCGTACTGCGAACGATCTCTTCGGCGGCACGAATCCTGGGGATTTGGTATTTGCCATGTTCGTCACTTACATCGACGAGCTTGGGTTGCGCCCCGTACGCGGCGATGCTGCGAACGCTGAACGGTGGGGTGCGCGGGTCGACCATGATCTCGGTACGGATTCCGAGTGCGGCACCGATCATGGCCAGCGCGATGCCCAGGTTTCCGGACGTAGCCTCGACAATCGCGCCGTCCGTGCTGAGTTCGCCGGCGTGCAGGGCTTCGCGCACCATGGCGGCGGCCGGGCGTGCCTTGACGCTACCGCTGGGGTTGAGACATTCGAGTTTGACCCATACGGTCGCCTCAGATGCTCGGGTGAGCCGGTTGAGCCGAACGAGCGGAGTGCCTCCGATGACATCAATGATGTTGTCGTACTTCATCGTTGCGTCCTCTGTTGTCGGGTATTTCCTGGTTCGATGGGTGGGAAGAGAGAGCGAGCACGCATCACGGCGATCAGGGCGGCGGCCCCGATCCCGTAACCGATCAGCAGCAGCCACGGCAGCCAGGGCACGTGCATCCGGGCGCCGACGTCGACGGCGTAACCGACAACGGTGTTGCTGACCACCGCCGCCACTCCGGAGGCAGTCGCGAACACACCCAGGTAGGTACCGATCAGAGCGGGGCGGGCGAACTCGGATGTCAGATCCAGCGCCACGGGCTGTGCCACCGCAACGCCGAGCGTCAGCACGACCGTGGCCGCGATCGTGGGCAGCATCGGGGGGAAGGCTTCCCACAGCCCCGTCGTGCCGGTCGCCGATTGCGCAGTACTACCGACGGCTGTCGGTACGAATGCCAGTCCGCACAGCGTCAGCCCTATCCCGACGGAGATCGGCGAGGCCCATCGTTGTCGGCACCATTCGGTGATCCGTACCTGCAGGCCGAGGGTTACGAGGGTGGACGCGATGAACAGCAGCGCGGCAGACCCCGCGAAACCCGAAGTGCGAGCGGCCTCCAGGGGCAATGTCAGGTAGAGCTGGTTGTACAGCACGAAGATCGCAGAAGTGGCGCACACATAGAGCAGGAATCGACGATTGCCGATGACCTCCCGCCAGTCGGCCAGCACCGACTGCTCGGCTGGAGCTACCGGACGCGGCGGTAGCGTCAGGATCTGCGCGATGGTCAAGACGGCGAACACCAGCGCCGCCACCGTCGCCACCAAACGAAAGTCGACCACGAGCAGCAGGCTGCCGATGAGCGGGCCGATCAGCGTGCCGGATTCGCCCGCGACATTCAACAGGGAAAAAGCTTGCAGCCGTTGGGCTCCGGACTCGTGTGCGAGATAAGCACGGGCCGCTGGACTGAACATCGCGCCCGCCACCCCGGTCACCATCGCGGCAAGGACCAACCCGACGGCGCTGTCCACCACCGCGAAGGCTCCGAAACCCACTGCGCGGAGCAGGCATCCGGCAATGATCAAGGGCCGGCAGCCGATCCGGTCGGCGCCCGAACCGCCCAGCAGGGTCAAGCCTTGCTGGCTGAGACTGCGGACGCCGATGATCGCACCCACAACCCCCGTGGCCAGGTGCAGGTTATCGCGCAGGTGCGTGGCGAGAAACGGAATCAGCATATAAAAGCCGAGATATACGCCGAACTGATTGACCAGCAGCAACTGCACGGTGGGCGGGAGCGAGCGCGCGGCACGGAACGCGGTCAGCACGGCGCCCGGTCCTTGCTGTCACGATCGGCTCGGCGGCACGGGTCGATAATGCGGGTGCAGCGCGTCCAGCGGCGCACAACCCGTTCGGCCGGGTGCGCGGTCGTGTCCGGTTCGACCGGCGGGTCGGCGTCGAGCAAGCCGTTCCGGGCACAGAATGCGTCGTTGTAGATCGTGTCGAAGTAGCGGCCGGGCCCGTCGGGAAACACCGCCACGATGCGAGTTCCGAGATCGCTCGTGCGCGCCAGCCATCCCGCCACGACAGCGACGGCACCCACGCTCCAACCGCCTGTGGCGTGGTGTGCCGCGGCCAGTCTGCGGCAGGCCCACACCGCCTCCGATGGTGCGACCCAATGGATTTCGTTGAACGCCGGGTAGTCGACATTGCGCGGATAGATACTCGAGCCGAGCCCTCGCATCAGCCGCGGTCCCGCGGGCTGGCCGAAGATCGTCGACGCCACGGTGTCGACCCCGACCAGCCGCAGTTCGGGGTTGAATCGGCGCAGCACCCGCGCCGCCCCGGCCGAGTGGCCGCCGGTGCCGACCGAGCACACCAGCACATCGATGCGACCCAACTGCTGTATCAATTCGAGTGCCAGTGTTTCGTAGCCGTCGACGTTGTCCGGGTTGTGGTACTGATCCGGGCACCAGGCGTCCGGTTCCTCCTCGAGCAGTTCAGTCACCCTGTCACGCCGTGACTGCTGCCAGCCGCCGCTCGGATGCGGTTCGCTCACCAGCTCGACTCGAGCGCCGTAGGCCGTCAGCATGCGTGCGACGAACGGCTCCATCCCCGGATCGGTCACCACCGTGACCGGGTGCCGATATACCATTCCTGCCAGAGCCAATCCCAAACCCAAAGTGCCACTGCTAGATTCGATTATTCGGGCGCCGTGGGCGAGTTCGCCACGCTGTCGCGCGCAGCGCACCATATGGAGGGCCGGGCGGTCCTTCATGCCACCTGGGTTGAAACCTTCGAGCTTGGCCCAGAAACCTCGGCCTGACGGCGCCAGCGAGGCCCCGACCCACAGCACCGGCGTGTTGCCCACCAGGTCCCGGGGACCTCGCGCCGCCGTCGGCGCGCAGACCACAGCGGTTGTTATCTCGTCTTGCCTTTCCAGCACGATCTTGTCCATGGCTGTCGTTTTCTCTATCGAGGCCGCCCAGGGGCGGCGGAAGATGCGAGCGGGCAGCGGACACCGGCCGATCCAACGAAACGACGGCGGCCTGGCGCTGACCGATCAGCGCCTAGCGACACACAGACGCGTTGCGATACCCCGGCCACTCACGGCCGGTTGCGCGCTCAGCAGAGGCGCGCACACCCCGGGGCGGCCGGACCTCGAAACAGCAAGAACCCCAATGACTATCAACCCGAGGGCAACGAGCAATTGCGGGACGATCGGCGTCCTGTCCGCACTCGGTGCCACCAGTTTCGGCAAGCAGTGCGCCAGATGGCCCCAGCACTCGCGGCCCCCCTGGTCATCGAGCTGATGGGACGAGTCACCGATTACCGGAGCGGCGGCCTGGTCGGCAACCGCGACGACTTCCGCATGCGAAGGAAAGATCTCCTCGGTCAGTACACAGTCGAGCATCGGCACTGCGAGCGCTACTGCCACCAGAAGCGCCAGCGCGGAGTAACCGAGCCGCAACCGACCGATGAATCTCACGATGTCTCCACTGAAGCAACCGGGTCGCAAACACCCACCACTCGATATAGCGACAGTGACGTGTCGAGCACGCCTGGTCGGCTCGACTGACAATCAAGCCAACAATCAGGGCCACGTCACGGCATCGAACCACGGCCGGCACCAACGCTGCCGTCCCAGCTTCTATGCATCGATTGATCGAATGCTGTTGCTAGCGAACCGTTTCGGAAAGATCCCGTAGACGCTCCACTATACGTGATCGAACTGCTTCCACCCCGAAGGCGGCCTTCCTGTTCGTCGGCGACGAGCGCCGCTACCCGTCGCTGCGGCACCGCATGTTCGGCAGTGCATCTCAGACCGTCCAACCCCTGCCAGCGCCGAAAAGCTCGGCGGCGGCGGCGCTTGCCGCCAGCTCAAATGGGGATTTCCAGTCAAATGGGGGATTTCCCCAGCCGATCTGGTCAGCGCGGCCAATGGCCGCGTTCACGACGAATCAGGCAGACGTCGTGACGATCAGAAGGTGGCCCAGTTCGATGCCGATCGTTCGACGCTTCCCCGGCGGGCGAATCTATCCGGGTAGCGGGAACACCACCTCCGATATCACCGAGCCGAAGCTGGAGTACGCACGCGGGTGTCGGCGGGCAGGAATCGCCCGGGTCCCCAGTCGGTGCCGAGCCCCGGCGCGAACTGCCCGTCGCGGTAAACCACTCGGCCGTTGACGATGGTTGCGGTGACCGCTTTGTCGTTGCGATTGACCATCCGCCTGAGGCCGCCGTACTCGGGTACGGCCTGCTCGGCCAGGCCATGCACGGCGTGGTCGAGCTGGTCGGGATCGACGATGACGATGTCGGCGCGGTCGCCGACCCGAAGGTGACCCGCGTCGAGTCCGAACCAGTCGGCCAGCTCCCCGGTGAGCCGACGCACCGCGTGCTCGACCGACAGGAAGGGCTTTCGAGCGCCTTGCGCGGACTTGACGCGCTCGAGCAGTCGCAGGTGATAGTTGTAAAAGGCCATATTGCGCAGATGGGCACCCGCGTCACCGAATCCCATGTGCACGTGCTTGTTCGCGGCGAGTTTGTCCAGATACTTGGGCCGGTGATTGGCGATGGTGGTGCGCCAGCGGATGCTGCGTCCGTATTCCACCACGAGGTCCAGGAAAGCGTCGACCGGATGGATGCCACGCTCGGTACCGACCTGGCCGAAGCTCTTGGCGATCAGCGTCGGATCCGGGCATTCGACGATGACGGCGTCGAACAGGTTGCGGTGCCAGATCTTCGGGGAGAGTTTGTTCTCCACGTCGCGTCGGAACCAGCGGCGGTATTCCTCGGACCGCAGCAATTCGTTGCGCTCGACCTGATCCTTGATGTCCAATGCTGCCGCGCCGGAACCGAATTCCTCGAACACGACGAGGTCGATGCCGTCTGCGTACACAGTGAAGGGCACCGGCACGTGCTGCCAACGGAAATTGCCGCGCAGTAACCAGTTGATGATCGGCGCGCCATACATCATGAAGTAGACGATGGGCGGGTAAGCCTTGGAATCGGCAGCCGCCAGTAGTGAAACCTTCAGCGGCGCACGGCCGAAACGGCCACTGGACGCGAGAAAGAACTGTGGCAGGTTGGGATTGAAGGAAATGTTCGGGGTGCTCTGCAGAATTCGCTTGCGGGCGCGCAATACCTCGTTCAGCGCCCGGAATTCGCGGCGCTTGACGAAGGTGGACGGTAGCGAGCGGGAGCGGTAGAGGTCGCCATCGAGCTTGTCGATCCAGTTGGTGGTCGCGGACAGACCGAGGAAACCTGCGTCGAGCGCCTCACTGAGAAGTTCTCGCATGCGGCCGATTTCGGCGGCAGCCGGTCGATAGTTCGCGTCGACGGCCCGCTCCATGCCGAGGACGTGGATGCGCAGATCTGAAAGACCCAGGAACCCGGCGATATTCAAGCCGAGGTTGAGTTGGTCGACGGTTTTGGCGTACTCGGTCGGGCTGGACCAGGTTCGGTGCCTGTCGAGTGCGTCCATTACCGCAGCCCGCGGCACCGCCTCGACGCGGCTGAAGATGTCGGCGCATTCGGCGTTGGACGCCAGAATCGTGGTGAGCGAGCAGTTTCCGATGACCGCGGTGGTGACGCCGTGGCGCACCGATTCGGTGAGCGCCGGTGCGACCAACATCTCCACGTCGTAGTGCGTGTGAATGTCGATGAAGCCCGGCATTACCCAGCGGCCGCTGGCGTCGATGACCTCCGTCGCGTCGGCCGGATCGAGGGCGGCGCCCGCGGCGACGACCTGCCCGTCGCGCACGGCGATATCACTGATCCGCGGGGCCGTTCCGGCCCCATCGAACCAGATGCCGTCTTTGATGATCAAGTCGTAGTGGCTCATCGCCGCCTCTCGTCTCGCGTGCCGGATATAACCATGCATGATTGCATGTCTTACCGCAAGACAGCAGGTTGACATGATGCTTTAACCCATGCACTAATGCATGTCGACGACCTGGCAAGCGAATGCTGCCCGCGTCGATCCGTCGTATACCTCGAGCTAAGGAAGCCGCTAGTGCCCGAACCTGATCTGGTGCGCCTGGCCACCCCGGCGGTGGACATCACGGCTTTGGCCTGGGGCGATCCCGCCGACCCGGTGGCGATTCTGGTTCACGGCTTCCCGGATTCGGCATGGACCTGGGACCGCATCGGGCCCGCGCTCGCCGCCCGGGGCTGGTATGCCGTCGCACCGTTCACCCGCGGCTACGCACCGACCTCACTGGCGGCCGACGACGACTACTCGATCGGTTCCCTCGTCGACGACGTCCTAGCGGTCTACCACGCGGTCGGCGCGGACTCGGCGGCTGTGCTCATCGGCCACGACTGGGGCGGGGCGATCGTCAGCGCGACGTCGAGCAGTCACCCGGAGCTGTTCCGACGTGCGGTGGTCATCGCCATACCGCCACTGGCCGCAATCCGGGGTCTGATCGATCAACCACACCGGCTGGTGTCGAATCTGCCGTTGTTGGCCCGACAACTGCCCCGCAGCTGGTACATGCCGGTGGTATCGACACCGGTGCTGTCCGACCTGATCGGGCACCGCCTGATCGCGCTGCTATGGCGACTGTGGGCGCCACGCTCCGAGGTTGCCGAATATCGCGCGCACGGACTGACGGCCCTCGCGGACCGTCGTCGGCTCCGCGCGGCGTTCTCGTACTACCGGGCGGTATGGAATCCGCTGTATCGGCGCACGAACGCGCACGCGGCACAGCAGCGACTCGCGTTCGCGGCCATGCGGAATCCCACGCTGTACCTCCAGGGCGCCGACGATACCTGCGGGCTCGCGCGAACCGGCGCCAGGGCCCTGGACTACCTGCCACCGGGTAGCCGCCGGGTAGTGATCGAAAAGGCCGGGCATTTCACACATTTGGAGCGGCCGGACGAAGTCGTCCGGCACATCACCGAGTTCATCGATCAAGGAGAGCGAGCATGAGACTACGAGCGAGAAAGCGCCCGGTACCGCTGGACTCCGTCGAGGTCGGACCGCTGCAACTGAAGGCGCGCGATGTTTCGTTCGACCTCAGTGCGACTCCCCTGCACTGGATTCCGGGTCACGCGGTGGCTTCGCACACGATCAGCGCATATCACCTGCTGTTCCCCGAGGTCGAGCGCTTCTTCATCACCGCGTTCAAAGAGGCGTTGCCGCAGATCCGCGACCCACGGCTGCGCGAGGACGTACTCGGCTTCATCGGGCAGGAGACCGTGCACGCCAACGCGCACGACGAATCGCTAGGTGACTTCTTCCAGCGCAACGGCATCGACCCCGCGCCGCCGCTGGCGCAGGCCGAATTCCTGTTGGGCAAGCTGCTCGGGCCGCGACACTACGACAACCCGAAACAGGTGCGGCAGTACCTGATCAACCGCTTGGCGGTGATCGCCGCGTTCGAGAACTTCACCGCGTTCCTCGGCCACTTCGTCCTCAACTGCGCCTGGGACGAATACCACGCCGACCCCGGCATGACCGCGCTGTTCCGCTGGCACGGCGCCGAGGAAATGGAACACCGCACGGTAGCCCACGACGTCGCCATGTACTTCGACCCGCGGTACCGGCGCCGTCTACGCACCATGCTGGTCGTCGGGCCGCTGACGGTCTGGATCTCGTGCCGCTTCATCTGGTACCTGATCAAGAACGACGCCAGCGCAACGAACTCCCGGCTGCGCGCCCTGTACGAGGTCGTCCGCGATGGCAGGCGCGGCATCCTGCCGACACTGCCGACCGTGCTGGGGTCCATCGTCGACTACCTCAAACCCGGTTACACCCCCGACGACACCGGATCCATGGCCCAAGCGCTGGCCTACCTCGCGAAGATCGAGGCCCGGCATGCCGGTTGAGTCGAAGGTTCCACCGCACCTGCACGGTCGATTCCGGCGTGATCCGTTACTGCGGCTGCTGCGGCTCGGCCGCGACGCTGTGATGTGGGCGGAGAAGTACACCCATTTGCCCGTGCCGAACGATGGACCGTTTCCGGAGTTCATCGAGGCGAGAGTGATCGAGCGTCGCGGCGTCACCGCGGACGGCAGCGTTATCGCGCTCACGGTGCAAGCCGCCAACGGATCCGAGCTGCCCGCGTGGTTCGCCGGCTCACATGTGGACCTGCGGCTACCGTCCGGGCTGGTGCGCCAGTACTCGCTGTGCGGGAACCCGGCCGATCGCGCCACCTATCGCATCGCCGTGCGCCACCTGGCCGACGGACGCGGCGGGTCCGCCGAGGTCCATCGCGCTCTCACCGTCGGCGCGGTCGTGCGGATAGGCCTGCCGCGCAACGCTTTTCCGCTGGCAATCGGCGGATGGGCACAGCAGCTGTCGGCGATACGGTTCATCGTCGGCGGGATCGGCATCACCCCGATCCTGCCCATGCTCGACATTCTCGAGCGGGCGGGGATCGACTGGTCGATGGTCTACTGCGGTCGCTCGCGCGCCTCGCTGGCCTTCCTCGACGAGCTCGAACGCTACGGCGAACGGGTTCTCGTGCACACCGATGACGAACGCGGCGTCGCCACACCGGAGATCCTGCTCGGCGACCTGTCCGGCAAACCCGCCGTGTACACCTGCGGTCCCGCGCCGATGATCGACACCCTGTGCGCCGCGCTGGCGAGTCGGCCTGATATCGAATGCCATTACGAGCGTTTCGCTCCCGCGCCCGTCGTGGACGGACGCGAGTTCGAGATCCACTTCGCCCGCACCGGCGAAGTCGTCACCGTCGCGGCCGACCAGACCGCCCTGTCGGCGATCCTGACCGCGCGACCCGACGCCACGTATTCCTGCCAGCAGGGCTTCTGCCGCTCCTGCGCGGTCCGGGTGCTCGACGGCGAGGTGACGCATCGGTCCACCTCGCTGAGTCCCACCGAAACGGAACAGGGATACTTTCTCCCGTGTGTTTCCCGCGCCGAGAGTCGCTTGACCGTCGACATGTGATGTCGCGGAGAATGTCATGAGCGCGACCCGGGCTGGTGCCGCGCGTGCGGGGCGGGTGGATGGGGCCGCCACCCACCGGCGCATCGTCGAGGCCGCCCTCGAGGTACTCGCCGAGCGCGGCTGGCGCAACGCCAGCGTCGACGAGGTAGCCAAGCGCGCCGGTGCGACGCGCGGTGCCGTCCAACATCACTTCAAGGACAAGAACGGCCTGTTCGCCGCGTCGGTGCAGCACATTCTCGATTTGCGGATCGAGCAGATCGAAGCCCTCGCCGCGATCGAACACACCGCGGCCGAGGACCGCACGCACCGCATTGTGCAAACCGTGGTCGAGATGCACGTCGGTCCGCTGTTCGCGGCCGCGCTGCAACTCTGCGTCGCGGCCGCGAACGACGACACGCTGCGCAACCGCATCGCCGCCATGGAGTTGGAGGTCGGCGCCCGGGGATTCTGGGCTTTGATCGACCTGCTCGAACTCGACGGCAGCAAAGCCAAGGTGCGCACGACCGTGCAGGCATTCCTGGACGCCGCGCGCGGCCTCGGCCTGGCAGCCATGCTCAACGACGATTCGGCGCGCCGGCGCCAAGTGACCAAACGATGGGTGGAACTCATCGACGAAGTCCGGTCCCAGCCCGACTGACGTGAGACGGATTCAGGGTTCAAAGGTCGAACGCTACGTTCGGCTTATCCAGTAGGTCGCCATATGTCGAGTCGGCGATCGGCCGGTTCGGCGAAAGCGCCGGTATGCGGATTGTGGGCTGTCGGTCGGAAGTCCTTCAGTAGCCCGATTCGTGCACCGGCGACGGGATCCCAGACCTCGAGCCCTTCGACGGCGCTGACGTAGAGAAGGCGGTTGTACGCCCACATCCGACCTGTTGGACCGGCGAACATGCCCGTGCGCTGACCGCTCGGCACAGCGAAGAGTTCCACACCGTCGATCATCGCTTCGTCATCGACACCGATCCGCTGGATCGCGACCCTGTGGTCATCGATCCACGCCATGGGCTGGTCCCATGCGTAGCCCCGCTGGCTGAGCGTGATGCCGTGTTCCTCGGCGGTGTAGACCTCACCGTTCAACCAGCCTGCTGCGTCGATGACGCGCGGCACACCGAATGGGCTCCATACCCATCCATCATCGAGTAACCACCGACCTGACGGGCTGGACAGCAAGGCGCCGTGGAAGTAGTTCGCATCCCGGATCGACCCCGGTTGTTCGTGATCCCAATCGAAATCGCGGTCGGTCAGCAACTGCCCCGTCTTCGGCTCGAACGCATCCAGTCGATTCCAATCGGTGCCCGCAATCACGACCGTGTGCGGACCGGAACCGAGGAATGCGAACGGAAACGGCGTCAAATCACAGTGATAGTCGCCTCGGTCAACTCGGAGGACAACAGAGCCGGTGCGGAGATCTACCACGGCTCCCTGGCGCCCGTAGTCGTTGACCATTGCGGCAAAACGCCCGTCGGCCGAGGTGTATAGCGCAGGTCGGGGTGCCCGCCTGGACGTTTCGTCAGTCGGTTCGACGACGGTCGGCGTCGGTGCGATGACGCGATCACCGTCGTCAGTGATCGCGACGAGCCCCGCACCCGTGGCGGCAAGCCAACCATCGGGCAGTGCGGCCAGGCACCGGTCGTTCATCGGGACGTAGGCGCAGTCGACGTAGGTCCACGCACCCGACAAGTCACCATCGTGATAGCGGATCTCCGGCTGTCCGCGCCACCCGAGGGGGTCCCTTCGCTCCTCAACTCGCTCGACACAGCCGACGCATGCCTCGATCAGCAGCGATTGTGGGTCCGGAGTGTTGGCGCATTGCGCACACAGCAAGTCGTAGCGGACCCCGATACCGGTCAACCAGCGGACATAGTCCGGCGGTTCTTCTGCAACGAGATGAATACAAACCCGCGAATCGCTCGCGGCGGCGAGGTGCGCACAGGGCAGAAGGTCCACCAATACATTCTTACGTCACTATCGACGGCTGCGCGGGCGTCCGGCGACCTGCGCATGGCTCGTCAGATCCGTTGGCCACCAACAAGGTATCCGCCTAGGTGCCCCGCACGGACGATATCGATGCATGCGGCGCGTCCGCGTGGCGAGATCGGTTGCGGCGTCGAGACCCCGGAGCAGAAGGACATGGAAGCTGCGCTGGGCCGGATGCCGGGTGGGTTTCGACCGAGATCGAGGAGAACTTCTCGACGGTGGTTGTGCTGACCGGGGACGCGTCGGCCGAGCAGACCAAGGCGGTGATCGAGGCTTTCCGTGAGCACGACAAGGGAGCCGGTGCTCTTCTCGTAGTGCCGGGCACCGAGGGCGCGCGGGCCGAGTACCGGGCCGAGTGAGATGTTTGCGTGCCATCGCTTCGGGCACAACGTGATCAGTGCGGGGCTAACTGCTACTGCACATGTGACCGAGAAACGCACCTGAGCGAGGCGAACCGAAATGGCCACAGATCGCGACGGCCCAAACCGGTACGGTGGCAAGACCAATGAGCCCTCGGCTGCCCGTGATGACGGTGGGCTGGGTGAAGGGGTGACCGCTACCGGGGCCCGGCCCGACCTGGATCCGAACGAGCCGAGCAGTCCGGCCGAATTGTCGAAACCCTCACTGTTGGCGGTGGTCAAACGCGCGGCCAAGCAGTTCCAGCGCGACAACTTGACCGATTTGGCCGCTGCGCTCACCTATTACGCGGTGCTGTCGATTGTTCCCGGGCTCATCGTGCTGGTGTCGTTGCTCGGTTTGTTAGGGCAGAACACCGCTGATGAGCTGATGAATCAGGCGCGGCAGATCGCGCCGGGTTCGAGTGCTGAGTTCGTGCACACGCTCATCAGCCAAGCTCAGTCCAACAAGAGCAGTGCCGGGCTCGGCGCGATATTGGGTCTCGCCGTCGCACTGTGGTCGGCCTCGGGCTATGTGGCGGCGTTCATGCGGGCCTCCAACGTCATCTACGGCATCGGCGAGGGGCGCCCGATCTGGAAGACCACCCCGATCCGGCTCGGTGTCACCGTCCTCGCGGTGATCCTGCTGGTGATCAGCGCGGTCATCGTGGTGGCGAGCGGACCGGTCGCCCAGCAGATCGGCGAGTTCCTCGGTGTCGGCGGAACCGCGGTATTGATCTGGAATATCGTCAAGTGGCCGGTGCTGTTCGTCCTCGTGTCGGTGCTGCTCGCCATCCTGTTCTGGGCCAGCCCGAACGCCAAACAGGGTGGCGTGAAATGGATCAGCCCCGGCGGTGTCATCGCGGTCCTCATCTGGCTGATCGTCTCGGTGTTGTTCGCCGTCTACGTCGCCAACTTCTCCTCCTACGACAAGACCTACGGCTCACTCGCAGGCGTCGTGATCTTCCTGGTGTGGTTGTGGCTGACCAACATCGCGCTCCTGCTGGGAGCCGAAATCAACGCCGAACTCGACCACGGCAAAGCCATCGCGCAGGGGCTTCCCGAGCACGTAGAGCCCTTCGCCGCACCGCGCGACACCCGCAAACTCGACGACGCCGACAAGGACGCGGTCGAGAACGCACAATCCGCGCGGCGCGATTGACACCGGCTCGGCTTTCTCACCGGAAGATCCGCTTGAAAGTTCTTTCACGTCAATCGATTCGCGTCGGGGGTCATGAAAGGTTCGGCGGTAACAGTGATCTGATCGAGGAAGATATGCCGAGTATCTGAGCACTGGAGTGGGAGGTGGGGGCAATGGTCGGTCCCGGGATTGTGCAGAGGATGCTCGTGCTCGCCGCTGTCGGGCTGGTGGGGTCGGCCTGTGGCGGGAGTGTCGAGCGACTGACGCAGACGCCGTCGCCGAGCGAGACAACCTCGGTACCCGCGCCGAACTCCGAGCCCGGCACACCGCCGCCGGGTAGTCCGCCGCCGCTCGGCAATCAGCCGCCGAACGACCAACCGCCGCCCGGTGATCAGCCGCAGGGCACCGCGACGATTCGCACCCGCACTCTCAACGGGGCCCCGGTGCCGAACGTGCCGGTCAGTCTGCGCCTGCAGCAGCCGTGCGACCCTGCGACGAACACGCTTCCACCCGGGACCACCGAGGTGCTACGCCGCGACGTGGTCACCGACCGGGACGGATCGGTCACCCTCACCGTGCCGCTCGGCTGCTACTCCTTTGGCACGGACAACCCGCCCGCCGGTCGGACACCGTTCCCGAACGGAATGCAAGGCCTGTTTCTGAAATACGCCGCCCACCCACGCACCGGCGAACTCCGTTTCGCAGAACCCGGCCCACAACCGCCGTGCGCTGTCCAGACGGTCGTACTCGAACTCGACCGACGCAATGACCTTTACGACCACCTCCGCAACACGAACGCCGAGGTGAGCGAGTGCGACGGTCAATGGGCGCACGCCGTGTGGGACGCGCCCGGCGACAATGCGCGCATCATCCGCCGCGACGCCGACGGCTGGACCACCTACATCAGCTTCCCCCACAACGTCTGCTGGGCCAAGGCCGCAGGCGACGGCGTGCCCGCCCGCATGAAGGAATACTTCATCCACCAAAAGTGCTGACCGTGGTGGTTCAAAGTGTGCAACCCAAGGAATTGTTGGGTTGGCCGCCTGGGTCGGTTTCGGTAGAGTCGGCGACGGTTGACCTCTCAGGCCTTGTTGTCTGTCATTGATTTTCGAGAATGACATACCGTCGGTGCTGGCCTATATCGCGAACGTTCTCGCGTCACCCGGCGACTGTGTCAGTGCTCGATGACAAGCTGGCCGAGCGTTGTGGTCGAGTGCGGGACATTCAACAGTCGGGACGCGAAATGGGTTCATCGAAAGTCCAACAAGCATACGCTGATTCGGTAGATGGCACCTCATTCGTTCGCTTCGATCGGCGACGGTTCCTCATAGCGCTCGGTGCGATTTCGGCTGCGGCCATTGGCTGTTCGACAGATCACCTCGCGCCGACGGGACCGGATATGTCGGGCGCAGACCCGGCGGTGCGGCCGCAGGACGATCTGTATCGTCACGTGAACGGCCGCTGGTTACGTGAGTATCAGCTGCCTCCCGAGCGGGCGTCGTTCGGAGCCTGGGACGAGCCGGGTGAGCGTATCGAACCGCAGCTGAAGGAGATCTTGGAATCAATCGGTGCTGGCGCCTCCGGCGCGGATGGACAGAAACTCCGCGATATGTACCACAATCTGCTCGACCGCGAAACGATCGAGGAGTTGGGTATCACCCCTGTCGCCGGGTTGCTCGGCGATATCGACGGCGCGGCAACGAAACCGGATTTGGCACGGGTGATGGGGCAACTGCATGCGGTCGCCTCGCGTGGGCTGATGCATGGGGTTGCCTCAGTAGGCCTGATAGAACTGGCGGTGGGGACAGACAGTAGGGATGCCACCCGCTATCGACCGTTCATCGCTCAGTCGGGCCTCGGGCTGCCGAACGAGTCGTACTACCGGGAGCCACGGTATGCCGACATCCGCGCCCGATACCGGATGTATCTGGAGTGGGTCGCCCGCGACGCAGGTCTCGAGGACCCGGTCGGCAGCGCCGCGCGCGTCGCGGATCTGGAAAACCGAATCGCGGCGCAGCACTGGGAAAACGCGCGGGCCGGGGACCCCGTAGAAACCTACAATCCATATAGTTGGGAACAATTGCGCAGCGTCGCACCGGGATTCGATTGGGACGGTTGGCTGGCCCCGATTTCGGATCAGCCCGATTCGTTCGGCACGGTCATTGTCAGGCAGCCGTCGTTTGTTACCGCGATCGGTCGACTGTGGGAGGAGTTACCCATCGACCTCTGGCGTGAGTACCTGCGAGTCAGCGTAGTGCGCACGTTCGCTCCTTATCTGCCGAAGGACATCGCAGACCGTCACTTCGACTTCTTCGGCACCACGGTCGAGGGACAGCAGCAGCAACCGCCACGGTGGAAGTGGGCGATCGAAGTCCTCAACCAGAATCTGGGCGAACTGCTCGGAAAGCATTGGGTGGCAGCATATTTCCCGCCGGAAGCCAAGGCAGAGGTTCGTGAGTTGGTGTCCGACCTGAAGGCAGCCTGTCGCATTCGTTTCGAACGCAGCGACTGGATGTCGCCGTCCACTCGTGCGGCCGCGGTCGCGAAGCTCGAGAAGATGGAGACACTGATTGGTTATCCCGAAAGGTGGCGGGATTACTCGAAAGTGACCGTGACCAAGGGCGAGTTGATCAAATCCCTGTTGTCGGTCAACATCGCCGAGACCGGGCGCAGAGTCGACCAACTCGGCAACCCTGTCGACAGCGGCGAGTGGTACCTCACCCCGCAATCGGTCAACGCCGGATACGACCTGTCGCTGAACCAGATCGTCTTTCCCGCCGGCATTCTGCAACGGCCGTATTTCGATAAAGACGCGGCGCGGGCTGTCAACTACGGTGGGATCGGCGCGGTCATCGGTCACGAAATAGGGCACGCTTTCGATGATCTGGGATCCAAGTACGACGCCGACGGTAACCAGCGCGATTGGTGGGCTCCGCAAGACAGGGCTGCCTTCGAAATGAAAATCAAAGCCCTGATCGAACAGTACAACGTCTTGGTCCCCGACCTGCTGCCAGCGCATCGTGTCGACGGTGCGCTGACCGTCGGGCAAAACTTGGCGGACCTGCACGGCCTGCTACTCGCCGTAACCGCCTACCAGATCGCCGAGCGGACGCAGGGCGTGGCGAACCCCGACTACACTCCGGTATTTCAGTCTTACGCGCGCATCCGCCGCGAAAAGATCCGTCCCGAGGCGTTAGCCGCTCGGATGGCCGCCTACCAGGATGCCCCGAGCGAATTCCGTTGCAATCAGGTGATCCGCAATATCCCCGAGTTCTACACCACCTTCGGTGTGCGACCTACCGACAAACTGTTCCTCTCCGAGCAGCAGCGAGTGGTCCTCTGAGCGCTGCGCTGCCGTATCGACGATCATTTGAGAGCTGACCACTGCGCTAGGCGACGCCTTCCCATACCCGTTTTCCGATCGGACAACCGATGTCGGCATACCTGTTCCCGCAGGCTACTGCCCCGTCAGGCCAACCTTCGGCGAGCGGATGGCGGATGGGTGGAAATGCGAGGACGATGGTTGGCATGGTCGGTGAGTCGATGTCTTCGGGTGCTGGGGCGGAAACGGCAGCTCGTCAGCTGAAGCAGGCGGTGCGGTTGCGCGCGGCACGCTCGGAGGCCGTCGGCGTTCTGCGATCCTGGGGAGCCGAGGAAATCCCGGATGAGCTGAGTGATCGCAGCGACAGCGATTCCGATTGCGAGGCCGCCAGGGTACGGGCGGTGGTCGACTCGGACGCTGATCACAGTGTCGATCCGGACTTCGAAACCTGATTATTCTTGCCCGGCCTCGGCGGCCACTTGTGCGGGGGTCAGGGTGCCGTCGATGATTCTGCGTGCTGTCTGCCGCAGCGCCGAACCGTTGTTTCGCGCATGTCGTTCCAGGAGGGCTCGAGCGCCGGGGAGGCTGAGATCCAGTACGCCCGCAAGTAATCCGACCGCGTGAGCGATAGCGGCGCGATCGTTGAGCAATCCCAGTGTGCGCTCGACCAGTCGGGCGACCCGGTTCTCGTCTCGCTCGCAGGTCAACACCAGTACCGCTGATCCGGCGAGCATGTTTGCTACTTGGCGCTGGTATTCGCCGAAGTAGACCACGTCGCTGTAGAGCACGTTGAGCCCGCCCACCGGCTGCCCATTCAGCCGCATCGGCACCGCCATCAGGCTGCGGTAGCCCTGTTCGGTTGCGGCGGCGGTGAATCCGGGCCATCGTGTCGGGTCCTGTCGAAGATCGTTGACCTCGACTGGCCGATTGGTCCGAATCACGTCCACACAGGGGCCCTGCTCGGTCTGAGACTGCAGCAATTCCACCAGGCGGGCGCGCTCATCGGAGGCGGCTGCCACGGCGAACGCGGCGCGCGGGTCGCTCAGGATGATTCCGGATGCCTCGGCGTCGAGCAGCTCGAGGCAGGCGCCGGTGATCTGATACAGGACGGTGCCGGGGTCGGCGTCTGCGGTGATGGAAGTGGTGATGGCCGCCATCGCGTCGACCAGATGCTTCTGCGTATCCGGTACGTTTGCGAACGTCACGGCTGCCACCTTCTCATTGCGTTGAATGTTGTCGATCGTTCGGGCGTGGTTTTCATTCGTTCAGCTCGTCGGCATCGAGCTTCTTGTCGAGCACGTCACGGGCAACTTCGAGCAGTGGGCGGTTCGCCATGAACGCACGACCGCGCAATCGCATGAATGCGTCGTCGAGGCTGATGCGTAACATCCCGGCCAGCATTCCGGTGGCGACATTCACGTCATGATAGGAACCCGCCGAACGCAGCCAATCATGTCCGGACGTCTCGGCGTCGCCCATTTCGTGCAGCAACGCCAGGGTGATCAGGTCGGCGAGCACCGCGGCGTCGGCCACGCAACCGGCGGGAAGCCCGCCTACCCGGCGCCGATACAGGTCCAAGGTGCCCAGCCGGATCCCGCCGAGCTGCAACGGGAACGCGAATGCCGCACCGGCACCGGCCGCGAGCGCGGCATCGCAGAACCCGGGCCAGCGCGCTTCCTGGGCACCGAGATCGGCGACCAACTCCGGGATTCCGGTGTCGAACGCCTCGACACCAGGGCCCTCGCCCAAGGTGTATTGCTGCCCGTCCAGTTCGGCAGCCCAGTCGTCGCTGACTCCCAGCATGTCCTGCGCGCGTTGGGTCGCGCGCAGGGTCAGCGCCGCCGCATCGATGCCCGGTATCAGCCGTACACATGTCCGGCAGATTGCCGCGGCCCACGCTTCCTGCCCGGGTGTGCCGGTGACAGCGGCGATCTCGCGCCACAACGACTCCCGCCGCCTGTCCACCGTCATTTCCTTCCGCCGCGTGTGCTTCCGCTCTACAGTTCAGCTTACGAGTCGGGACAGTACTTTTGGGTCGGCCACCATGCTCATCGTGCTGGCCCGGCGGGTTCGGATCGGGAGCGATCTGTCGATGTGCCTGCGCGATGAGCCAGGTCGTGTGCTGCTCGATCGAGCAGTGCACAGGCCTGGGCCTCGGTGACTTCTGCGTAATCTCGATACCAGGGGTCGATCGAGCCGAACAGCCTCGGCGTTTCCAGGCAGAGGATGCGGTCGGCGAAACCGGACATCATGCGCACTACTCGTGCGGCGGCAACCGGGACCGCGACCACTACTCGACTCGCGCCGCCCCTGCGGGCCATCGCGGCACCCGCGCGGGCGGTGACCGTGGTGTCGAGACCGTCGGCAACGATGACCGCGGTCGTGCCGTGAAGGGGCACCCGGGAGCGATCGCAGCGGAACCGAGCGACGCTGTGGCGCAATTGTTCTCGTTGCTCACGGGTCACCGCGATCCGCTCGGGTTCGCTGACCAGTGCTCTGGCGATGATCTCTTCGTCGTAGTCCACGACCCCGTCCTCGCTCAGGGCGCCGAACACCAGCCCCGGCTGATAGGGCACCCTCAGCGGGCGTATTCCCGCGACGTCGAGCGGGACTTGCAGCGCCTTGGCTATTTCGTAGGCGACCGGCGCCCCGCCGCACGGCAGGGCCAACACGACTGTTTCGGAACCACGCAGACCACGCAGACGCTCAGCGAGCCGACGGCCCGCGTCACGACGATCGAGGAAAGGCATGCTGCTCCTGTATGTATTCCAGATGGGGAGTGAGCCGCACTTCTGGACTCGGAGGCAGAGCTGAACTCTACGCCGCAGAACGGGTCTCGACGAACATTTCTCACCGGTTGCTGGGCGGAAGACTTTCTACAGTCCCGAATCAGCTGCCACTGGCACTATCGGACGTTTGAGCAGATCAAGCCTGCATCGATAGTGTGACCGATATGCCCGACTCAGCCGAAGCTCCGGTCCGCTGATGGATTGCTAACCGTCCACAAGCACCTTGCTCGTCGGGCCGGGCCGCCTTCGCAATGGTGGCGCAACGATGCTGCGTCGAGCCGCGAGCACGTCGCTTCGCCCGACCAGGATAACTCCCGCACTGTGTTTCGCAGTCGGCTGCGCAATCGCAGCAAGCGCACAGTAATCCAGGCGTACTGTCGAGTACAACGCCCCGCTGTATCTGCCGAATCAGTCACGGCAAGGAAATCTGATATGCAAGGTTCTCGCAACGTCACCCTGGAAACGGAGACGGCAGTAGTAGTAACCATTCGCGGCCAGTTGAGCGCCTCCACACTCAATCAATCCCCCACGACACTGTTCCCCGCCACGACCGGGTCGGCCCCCCCGCCAACAGTGGCAGTGGTGGATCTGCGCCCGGTGCGCAGGATCACCTCCGACTGGGTGCCTGTTCTGAAGCAGTTCGCCCAGGCTCAGGTCGACCAGAAGGCACGGGCCGCGTTCGTACTCGATCCGGCCGGAGTCGCGGCGCAGGTGCTGCGGCTGGCCGACCCCACCTCGGTACTACCGGTCTTCGCCACCATCGACGACGCCATCTCCCGCGCCACCGCGCCCGCGCCGACCAAGGATCACGCGAGCAGATCCGTCCCGCCGCCATGCGGTCAGCCGACGTCGGAGCCGACCGGATCCGAACTCGACACTCTCTGTTTGCATTTCGAGAAGTTGACCCGCGCACTACTCGATGCGACCACCGTCGGAGACACGCTGCAGCAGATCGCCGCCGCCGCGGTCGTCCTGATCCCCAACGCACTCCTGGTCAGCATTACGCTGCGAGAACCGAACGGCACCTTCTGCACACCGGTGGCGACCGACGAGATCGCCGCCGAACTGGACCAAGTGCAATACCGAACCGGCCAAGGCCCCAGCTTGGATGCCGCGCGCCCCAATGGCCCTTCCTTCGCCGCCAGCGACGACCTGCGCACCGAAAAGCGTTGGCCACTCTTTTCCGACGCCGCCGCCCGCCACGGCCTGGGATCAATCCTGTCCACCGAACTGCCGCCCGCCTCGGGCCGCCAACGATTATCGGGAGCACTCAACATCTACTCCCGGCCCCACGCACTGACCGCCGACGACAAGAACCGTGCGTTGCTACTGGCCACTCATGCCGCCCTCGCGCTGGCCCATAGCCGGGCCACCGAGGCCAATCAACTGCAGCACACCCAACTACGGCAAGCGATCGCCTCCCGCGACGTAATCGGCCAAGCCAAGGGCATTCTCATGGGCAGGCGCGGACTCACCGCCGAACAAGCCTTCGAACTGCTCAGCCGTACATCTCAGGATCTCAACGTCAAACTCGCCGACCTGGCCGCCACCCTCGTCAACAATCCCACCGACCTCTGAGCGCAGCCGAACCGACCCTGGTCGGCGGACCTGGCCGCGTTCGACTGTTGCCCGCGTAGATGACAACCGGCCGGACGTCGTGCTGCTGTCGATCCTCTGATGCGGTTGGCGGATCCAAACCGGCCTTCGTCATGACTACTGCATCGCCCGCGGCGGTGACTCTGCAACATATACGCGCTGACCGGATCGGCCCACGCGCGCCGATGGTGTCGAGGCCTTGATCTCGGCCGATCGGGAGTGTTCGGTCCCTGACGACTGCTTGTCAACTATTCCCGTGCAGGTGAACCATGTCTACATGGATGGGGACGAAGCCAGAAGCGTCATCCGTGATCAAGACCAGGTGGCGCATGAGCGGCTGCGAGAGCTCCTGGCCGGGTGGGGTCGCGAGGCCGATGCTTACGCCTCGAATATCAGGCTGTGGCTCGGCACGGGGTGGTCGAGAACAGCGTGGAAGAGAAACTGGGGCCAAGGTGGCCTGGGGCGCGTCAACTCGGAAGCGTTGCAGTTATTCCGCTCTGTTGCCGAGTGGATAGAGCGGGAGGCCCCGTGGAAAGCAAAAGCGACTGCCAATCTCATGCGCTCTTCAGCAGTCCCCTCCTTCGGATTTCACGACTATCTTCGCCATCACCTCGGATCTGAAATCAGTTGGATCGAGGTCGGGCTCCGGACGGTCAGGCGCGCAGAGCCGCTCGAGCGGTACTCGGTTGATTCCGCTATTCAGAGGGCGCACGATGGGCTGCGACGGCTTGCCGTGGAGATCTCGAAAGTCCCGCTGCCCGACCAGTTGCTCGACGTACCCGACTGCGTTCATGCGCCGCGGCATGGGTGGCTGCACCGTGGGGTGGTGGCCGCCCCGTTCACCGAAGACCTGACAGCACATATCAAGCAGGGCCGAGCACTGGAGGCGTCTTTGGCCCACCGGGCGCCCGCCTCGTTGACTGTGCACGAGTGGATGGCGCACGCGGCCGGGCTTCTGAGCGGTTTGGGATCTGGAAATTCGGAATTGGCGATGTTGAACGATTTCAAAAAATTGACCTCAGGCACTGTCGCGTGCGACAGCCCGGTTATCGCCGACGCTGATGCCTTGCGCCGAGCGTATCTGGCTCTCGGCCTGATCTATCTGGAAGAAGTGGAAGAACGCATGCCGAACTATGCCGACGAATCAGGGCGAACATCGCAGGGACCTCAGGTGCGGATGACCTTCACGGGCGGGACGTTCTTGGGCAGTCAGTTTGCCGCGCAGGTGGCCAATATCGACTCGACGATCGCTGGTGCTATTCAGCAATCCGGTAGCGAGGTAGCTGACGCGATCAAGGCGCTCGAAAAGGCAGTTCTCGCGACCGAAGGCATCGACGATGATCATCGCCAGGAACTGCTCGACAATGTCGAGTACCTTGCGGAAGCCGCACAGACTCCACCAGAGGAGCGGAAGCGGGGAATGGTGAGGTCCGCCCTAGCAGCCTTGAATATTGCCGCCCTTGGCGGTACAGCGCTAGGCGATGCCATGGACGCTTGGGGTGCGGTCTTGGATCGACTCGTACCGTAGGTGCGGATCACCCATCAGCGTGCTGCACAGTTTCCGGGTCTCCCATCCGTATGCTCACATGCAACGAATACCCTCCGGCTGGCCACTCAAGGTACCGGCGCATGACGGCTCGGGAGGCAGCACGTCCGCACCTGGTCACGGATCTGGGCAGGGGTGGGCCGCGGAAGGGTTCGATCAATCACCGACCGGGCCGAGCACAGCGTCCGGACACGAGACGGAAGGTCTGCCGCATGCGGAAGCCCTGCGCTTTCCTGCTCTCCACCCTCACGATTTCGACCATCCTGGTCCCTGCGTTGGCCGGAACCGCCGCTGCGGCACCGACCGCGAACGACAAAGACTTGGAACGCTATCTGCTCCGGGTTCCGTTGCCCGAGGACGACAGCGACCTGAAGATCATCACGCCGGAGAAGTATCAGAAGCTCAACGAAGCGTTCTGCACCACGAATTCGATGTCCGCGGAGATGCTGGCGGATATCGACAAGGTGTACAAGAACGTTCTCCCGGTGACATTCGGTACGCCGGACACAGCCGAGGATCCGATCGGTAAGGCTCGTCTAAAAGTCCTGGGCACAGCCGCGCTCACCGACGATGCCAGGAAGAGGCTGTGTACGGACGTAGATGTCCAAGCCGACTACTACGAGGCATTAGTGCAGCAGATCGAAAAGGCCGAAACCACGCCTGTGCCCGAACTGCGGGCGGCCGGACTGACTGCCGAGAAGAAGGGGAAGATCACCACCAAGATTTGGACAGATCGGCTGATGGGCTTCAAAGCCGCCTTCCAGCACTTGCTCACCGGTACCGAGATCTGAGCCCCGACCTCGCCTCCTCCTGAACGTCGCCCGCAGGGGCACGCGGAGGGCACCCCCGCCCGAGGCGCGGGTCACGCCGGGCGGCGCATGGCACGGTTGACGTGATCAGCGGTCGGCCGTGCCGCCGACAACGCCCGGTATCGCCGCCTGGCGCGCGGCCGCCGCGATGCCGCGCCGACCCCGAGACCAACGGACGGATGTCATCTCAGCTGTGCGAGCATCCGCGCGCGATCAGGCAATGCTGCGGTATCTAGTCGGTATTGCCTGCGCAGGTGGTACCGGTTGGTGGGGGAGCCAATTCGATCAGGTAGGTCGTTTCGGTGTCCCGGGCGCATTGGCTGTGGCCGAAGCCCGAATGGCCCTCGCCGTCGACGGTGAGTAGGTGGCCGTTCTCCAGCATGCCTGCTAGGGCGACCGCGTCCGGGTAGGGCGTGTCGGGGTCGCCGGTAGTGCCGACTACGAGGATGGGCGCGGATCCGGAGGCAGACCACGGACCCGCATAGCGGCTGGCTCGGGGTGCGGACCAGCGTTGACAGGCATTGGCGTGGGAGTGGTCGTAGCCGGGTGGTCCCCAGGCCGCGACCGGACCCATGCGTGGGGCGGCGGCTACGTCGACGGCAAGGCGCGCTTGGAGTTCCAGTGTCGAAGATGGATAGACGCGGTCGGCGCATTCGACCGCCACGTTGGCGGCGAAGAATTCAGCGAAACGGCTCACCGGGCGCAGGGCAGGTCCGTCCCGGTGTTCGGCGGCTTGCCGGAGCGCGTCGGCGATGGCGGGCCATGCCACGCGACTGCCGTTGAGCTGCATCATGAGTCCGTAGACGAGGGACGCTCCGTTGGCGACGATTTGACCGCTCTGGTCGCGCACCGGGTTGTCGGTGAGGTCGGATACGAGGGCGTCGAACGCGGTCGCGGGTCCTCCCCGCGCCGGATCGCCGAACTGGCATGCCGCTCGATCGCCCGCACACCAGCCGAGGAATCGGTTGAGCGCGCCTTCCAGTTCCCGGTATTGGGCGTAGTCATAGGCGTAGGGGTCGTTGGCGTAGATCTCGGGGTTGTAGGCCCCGTCCAGCACCAATGCCCGAATGCGTTGGGGGAACAGGTTGGCGTAGACCGACCCGATCATGGTCCCGAAAGACACTCCGAGATAACTGATTTCGTTGTCCCCGACCGCGGCCCGCAGCAGATCCATATCCCTGGCCACGAATTCGGTTCCGATAAAAGGCAATAGGTCCCCACTGCGCGCCTGACATGCCGCGTCGAACCGCGCGGCCGAGTCCTGTCCGCGCTCGAAGGCCCCCGGCCGCCACTGCGCGGGCACCTCCGCCCATTCCCGCTGCATCTCCTCGGCCGTCCAGCACTGGACCGCGCGGCTCTTACCCACCCCACGTGGATCGAACCCCACCACATCGAACCGCGCCGCGATCTCCTCCGGCATCGTCTCGACCACACTGGAAACGAACCCGGCACCGGAACCCCCTGGCCCCCCGGGATTCACGAACAGGGATCCGATCCGCCGCGCCTGATCACCGGCCACGTGCCGGCGCAGTGCCAGGGAAATCGTCCCGCCCCCCGGATTGTGATAGTCGAGCGGCACGTCCGCCGTCGCGCATTGATACCCGGGATCTCCGCAGTCGACCCAGGCAAGCTTCGGCACCGCCACCCCCGGCACCCCGCCGGGCGGAGTGTCCGAGGACGCTATCGCCAGGTGCTCTCCGGTCGCGATGATCAGCACCATCGCTGTGAGGAGAACGGCAGTTCGACTGCGCCAGTGATCAAACACAGCTGTCAGCATATTGGGGTTCCATGGCGGCCGCGCGGCGGCGGAATCAGAACGAGGCCGGTTGGCAGTGGAGTCCGTCAGTGGGTGGTGTCAGTTCCGTGAGGTAGTCGAGTACGGGCGCGTCGATGCAGTTCGAGCCGCTGAGTAGGAAGACACCGGGAGGGGGCGGCTGCTGCGTCAGCGCCGCCGCAGCAGTCGACAAAGGTTCGTCGAAGTCGGTCCGCCGAGCCGGTGACAGGGGGTTGGGGTCAGCTGATCACGGCGTTCATGATGGTGCCCGCGCTGGTGGCCACCGCGCCACCCGCCATCGCGCTGGCGATCATCTTGGGCGACTGCAAACCGCCGCCGTTCCATTTCTCCCACGCGAATCGTCCGCCGCCGTAGGTGATGGCGGTGACGCCGGACAGTTGGACCAACCAGGTGAAGTAGCGGCCCATTTGCAGCAATTTGTCGGCGAGGGGCGGCGGCTCCGGTGTCGGGTTACCGACCTCCGCGAGAACGGTGTCGTGTAGCGCGGCGAGGATCATGCTCACGTTCGTGCTCCTTTTCGCAGGCTGAGGGGTCGGGACAGGGGAAAGAAGAAATTGCGCCACCGGAGAATTCATCGACGCACGGGCACGACGGCGCTATCTGTCGGCGCGGACTCGTGCCATGTCGTCTCCCGCTTTCCGCTCGTGGCCGGAAAAACTCGTGACCTGGGCAATTCAACCGCATCAAGATCACGCATGGCGGGCGACACACCGAACGGCGACACACCGAGCGCCGCGCGGTGCCGCTCGCCGAGGGCGACGGCGGGAAGCGCTTTCGGGAAAAGTTCGCCGAAACCGTCTGGAAGCCCGAAAACCCACCCCTATCCGGCCGAACGACCGCATGCCGAGGGTTCGCTGGAATATTCTGAGCGAGCAAGTTTCGCAGTAACAGTCGCCGACCACGGGCGACTCGGTCGTCGCCGGGCCCGACTTCCCGCGACTGCCACAGAAGGGATCACCATGCCGGACAGTCGTGCACAGACCACCACCGGATTACCGACCAAGATCGATACCAGCGTCGCGCACGAAGCGCGCGTCTACGATTATTGGCTCGGCGGAAAGGACAATTACCCGGCTGATCGCGCACTCGGGGACGCCATCGCCCACCACATTCCCGCAATTCGCACGATGGCCCGCGCCAATCGCGCGTTTCTCGGCCGGGCGGTCCACTACCTGACCAGCGAGGCGGGCATCAACCAGTTCCTCGACATCGGCACCGGCATCCCGACCGCGGGCAACACCCATGAAGTGGCGCAGCGGCTCGATCCCGCGGCACGCGTGGTGTATGTCGACAACGATCCCATCGTGCTCGCGCACGCGCGCGCCTTGATGGCCAGCAAACCGCAGGGCAAGACCGCGTTCATCCACGCCGACCTGCACGACCCGGCCGCCATCCTGCGCGACGACACGCTCGCCGCCACCCTCGACCTCGACCAGCCGGTCGCCATCATGCTGGTGGCGATCATGATGTACTTCCGAGACAGCGATCACCCGCACGAAATCATCGATAATCTCCTGGACGTGGTGCCGTCCGGCAGCTACCTCGTAATCTCCCATCCCACCGCCGATTTCGACGCGCGCGCCATGGCTCGCGTGGTGGCCTCCGCCGAAGAGGCGGGCATCACCTTCTACCCGCGCAACCGGGCCGAAACCGAATCCCTCTTCGCGGGCACGGAGTTGATCGAGCCGGGTGTCGTTCCCGTGGTCACCTGGCGACCCAACCCTGACGAGGACGCCACCGACCCCGAATCCGCCTGGTACTGGGCGGGCGTCGGCCGCAAACCCTGAGACCGTCGCCCGCCTAGGCAGACACAGTCTCGTTAAGGCTTCTGGCACATACCTTTTCGTCACCCACCAGCGTAGGTTCGAGCTATTTATCACAGCCGTGATAAATTCGAACCGTGGGACACATCGACGTCAACGCGATCTGCTACGGGCTTCCCGATGGTCGCGCCCTTTTGGACGAAGTCTCGTTCCGGGTCGGCGAGGGGGCGAAGGTCGCCCTGATCGGCGCCAACGGCTCCGGCAAGAGCACGCTGCTGCGCATCATCACCGGCGACATCACCCCCGACGCCGGTTCGGTCACCCGCGGCGGTCGCCTCGGAGTCATGCGACAGTTCATCGCCCGCGATGGCGCCGACGTTCGCGATCTGCTGCTCTCGGTGTCACCGCCGCGACTGCGCCAGGCCGCCGCGGCAGTCGACCTGGCGGAAGCGAAGATCAGAACGCGCGACGATACCGAGGCACAGCTGGCCTACGGGTCCGCCTTGGCCGAATGGGGCGATGCAGGCGGCTACGACGCCGAGGTGCTGTGGGATGTGTGTACCACCAAGGCCCTCGGTACGCCCTTCGACCGATGCATGCGGCGTGCGGTACAGACCCTGTCGGGAGGCGAACAGAAGCGTCTCGTGCTGGAGGCATTGCTACGTGGGCCCGACGAAGTGCTGATACTCGACGAGCCGGACAACTTCCTCGACGTTCCCGGCAAGCGCTGGCTGGAGGACTCGCTGGTCGAGACGCCGAAAAGTGTCTTGTACGTCAGTCACGACCGGGAGTTGCTCGCCCGCACCGCGCAGAGCATCGTCACGATCGAACTGGGCGCGGCAGGCAACACAGCGTGGGTACATCCGGGCGGTTTCGACACTTACCACCATGCGCGGGCCGAGCGGTTCGCCCGCCTCGACGAGCTGCGGCGACGGTGGGACAACGAGCACGCCAAACTCAAAGCACTGGTCCAGATGTACAAGCAGAAGGCTGCCTACAACTCGGATATGACGTCGCGGTACCGCGCCGCGCAGACGCGACTCGCACGGTTCCGGGACGCCGGACCGCCCGAGGCCCAGCCCCGCCAGCAGACCGTGACGATGCGGTTGCCCGGCGGGCGCACCGGCAAACGCGCCTTGGTCTGCGAAAACCTCGAGCTCGCTGGCCTGATGAAGCCGTTCGATCTCGAAGTCTGGTACGGCGATCGAGTCGCCATACTCGGCTCCAACGGGTCGGGCAAGTCGCACTTTCTACGCCTGCTCGCCGCGGGCGGCAGTGACCCGGAACCCGAACACGAACCGGTGGGCGAGCTGCCGGTCGAACCTGTGCGGCACTCGGGGCGAGCACGGCTCGGCGCGCGAGTTCGTCCCGGCTGGTTCGCCCAAACCCACGGGCGGCCAGACCTTTTCGCCCGCACCCTGGTGTCGATCCTGCATCGCGGCGACGAGCATCGGTCCGGCTTGCCCCGAGAGGAGGCATCTCGGGCACTGGCCCGCTACGAGCTGGCGGATGCGGCGGAGCAAACGTTCGACTCGCTCTCCGGCGGACAGCAAGCACGGTTCCAGATCCTGCTGCTCGAGCTCGGCGGAGCCACCATGCTCCTGCTGGACGAACCCACCGACAACCTCGACCTCGTCTCCGCCGAAGCCTTACAGCAGGCGCTCAGCACCTTCGAAGGCACCGTTCTCACCGTCACCCATGACCGGTGGTTCGCCCGGGACTTCGATCGCTTCGTCGTCTTCGGCGCCGATGGCGCGGTCTACGAGTCGGCCGAGCCGGTATGGGACGAAGGTCGGGTCACGCGACACCGCGGATGAGCCCGCGATCGTTTATCACAGCTGCGATACATTGGGCCGGTGCCCGCTCGTATCGACGCCGAACAGCGTCGCCAACATGTCGTCGAAGCAGCGTTCCGGCTGGTAGTCGCCGAAGGCCTGGCGGGGCTGTCGCTGCGCAGGGTCGCTGTCGAATCCGGGTTGAACATCGGGTCGGTACGGCACTACTTCGATGATCATCAGGACCTGCTCGCCGCCGCGGCCACGGAGGTCGGCGACCGGATGGGGCGCAGGCTGGCCCGGCACCCTGTCGCCGCGCTGCGCGGGCTGACCGGCGACCGGGCCGTCGACGCCCTGCAGTCGCTATTGGAAGAATTGCTTCCGGTCGACGAGGAACGGCGGGTCGAATCGATCGTGCTGCTGGAGTTCATCGTCGCCGCCCGGACGAAGCCGGTGTTCCGGCCGGTCACCGAGCAAATGGCGGCCGACCTGCGCCAAATGGTGACCGCCGCGCTAGGCGCCCTCGCCGTCCCCGAACCGGCCGAAGAGGCCGACCGAATCACCGCGATCATGGAGGGCCTCAGCCTCGATGCGGTGACACCGCACGGTTCGCTCAGCGTAGAACGGCTGCGCAAGACGCTCCGCGCACACCTGTACTCGGTGCTTGCTCCTTCCCCGTGATCCCAGCAGCCCGCCCGAACATGCGGTTCGCGACCAGGTTGCTGAGCGGGTGATGTTTGACCAGCGTCCACTCGGCAATCTCGGGTAGAGCGCCTTTTGGCGGACCCGATCACCGTGAGGTGCAGAGATGGTCAACGACGTGGAAAAACGGTGGCGCGACCCACAGACCTTCCGGCGCGCCGCAACCTACGTGCTGTCGGTCAACGCGGCGGCGGCCTTCGTCTTCGCGGCGGCCGTGATCTGGACCGCAAATCGCAGCTCCTGCTCCGATTCGGGCACCCTGCTCTGCGACACCGACGCCAAAACCGCCGTCCTCCTCGCGCCGACCGTCATCCTGCTGCTCGGCGGCATCGGCGCCTTCGTCGAGACCTACCGAGAGTGGCGGCGCGGCAAACCCTGGCCGATCTGGCAGGGCGCAGGTTGGTTCCTCTTCATGGTGATGCTGGTCTACGTCTCGATCGGCGGCACCGCCATCGCGTCCTAGGCGAGCAGCACGCTAGTCGGCGACTTTCACAACGACCTTGCCGAAGTTGCGACCCTCGAGCATGCCGATGAACGCTTCGGGAGCCTTGTCGAAGCCCTCGGTGATGTCTTCGAGGTAGCGGACGCGGCCGTCCGCGATCCATTCGCCCATATCGCGGAGGAAGTCGGGGTAGAGCTCGCGGACGAACTCGGTTTGGATGAAGCCGCGAATGGTGAGGCTCTTGATGAGGATTCGGCCGTAGAAGGCGGGGAGGCGGTCGGGCCCGGTGGCAGTACCGGCGGCGTTGTAGTTGGCGATGAGACCGCAAACAGGGACGCGCGCATAGGTATTCAGCAACGGATAGACCGCGTCGGCGACGGCGCCCGCGACGTTTTCGAAGTAGACGTCGATGCCGTCCGGCACCGCCGCCTTCAGCTGCTCGGCGAAGTCGGGGGCGCGGTGATCGATCGCGGCGTCGAAGCCGAACTCGTCGAGCAGGTGCGCGCACTTCTTCGGTCCGCCCGCGATGCCGACCGCGCGGGCGCCCTTGATCTTGGCGATCTGCCCGACGGCCGAGCCGACCGGGCCGGTGGCGGCGGCGACTACGACGGTTTCCCCTGCCTGCGGCTGACCGATCTTCAGCAGGCCGGAGTACGCGGTGAAGCCGGGCATACCCAGGACGCCGAGCGCGGTGGAGACCGGCGCGATGTCCGGATCCAGCTTGCGGACGCTGGACGCGGGCACCACGTCGTGCGTCTGCCAACCCGAATATGCCAGCACCACATCGCCTTTCGCGAGCGACGGGTCGCGGGAGTCGACCACCTCGGCCACGGTGCCGCCGACCATCATCTCGCCGATCTCGACCGGCTTCGCATAGGACTTCGCGTCGCTCATCCGGCCACGCATGTACGGGTCAAGGGACAGATACAAGGTTCGCAACAGCACCTGCCCGTCCTCGATCGGCGGCAGCTCGGCGGTCTCGGTGCGGAAGTTCGCCGAGGTAGGCGCACCCTCCGGGCGGGAAGCAAGCACGATTCGTCTCGATTCGACCATGGTTTCGAGCCTAGACCCGCGCCGCGGCGATGATCGTCCGCGCCTGGTCGGGCTAACGGTGATCCCGGTACGACCGATAGGCCGGTTGTCGGACGCCACGACACCAGCTCTTCCATGTCGAAGGGAAAAATCGTGAGATCAACAATGAAGCGCGCGATGCTCGGTGCTGCCGCTGCGAGTTTGCTCACTCTCGCACTCGCGCCTGCCGCCTCCGCCTATCCCGTCGGACCGTGGGGCGTCGAGGGGCCATGCAAGGGCGTGCAGCCGAACGCCTGTCCCTGGAGCCCATCTGATGACGGCCTGACCTGGTCATATAAGGGTCGCTCGTCGAACTACGACAAGCACGGGAACTTCGTCTGCGGCACCGGCGACTCTCCGCTCGACAACCTCTACTGCGACCCGATCATGATCGCGGTCCGCGCCCTGCCGCCACTGCCGATCGGCAAATGGCTGCACCCTGGTAGCTGAGCAAGTCGTCATCGGTCAGCGGCAATCCCCTGCCGACTGACCGGGCTCAGCCCTGCCCCGGACACGACCACCTCGCATAGGGAGTTCTCTTGGCACGCTTACGTCGCACCCGCATCGCACTGACCATGACCACCGCCGGGTTGGCCCTGCTGCTGACCGCGGGAACCGCGGCTGCCCGGCCGATCGGGCCGTTCGACGTCGGCGGCGCGATCGAGGTCGAATACGACCAGGCCGGTGGCGGCGCCGTCTTCGGCGACCCGGTCATCCCCGAATCCGACGCGGGCCGTGGCGGCAAGTACCAGGCCTTCGAACGCAACGCCTCGATCTACTGGCACCCCAGCACCGGAGCTCATCAGATCGGCGGCGCCATCCGTGACAAATGGGGCAACTTCGGCTTCGAGAACGGGTTGCTCGGCTACCCGGTGACCCGGGAAGAGTCGACACCCTCGAAGCCGGGCCGCTACAACCACTTCCAGGGTGGCTCCATCTACTGGTCCATCGGCACCGCCGCGCACCAGATCGGCGGCGCGATCCGCGACAAGTGGGGCTCCTACGGCTGGGAGAACAGCCCGCTCGGCTTCCCCATCACCGACGAGGCGCCCGCCAAGAACAACGGCCGCTACAACCTCTTCAACGACGGCGCCATCTACTGGTCCGGTGCCACCGGCGCGCACGTCGTCTGGGGCGCCATTCGCACCACCTGGGAGGCCAGGGCCGGTGTCAACGGCGGCTACGGCTACCCCACCAGTGACGAGTACGACTACCAGGGCGGCAAAGCCCAGGACTTCCAGGGCGGCCGCATCACCTGGCAGCCCTGACCCGACCGGGCCGCCTGAACGATCGCCGCGCGCGCGTGCCATCATCGCCTGCAACGCTCAGCCCTGTCTCGTCACCGAGTAACACCTGACTGAGGAGTTTCCTTGGCACGCCTTCGTCGTACCCACCGCTCGTCCGGATCGCGCCGCGGCGTCGCTCTGGCAACGGCGGCGCTGGCCGTCCTGCTCACCACGGGAACCGCGGCTGCCCGGCCGATCGGCCCCTTCGAGGTCGGCGGGGCGATCGAGGTCGAATACGACGAGGCAGGCGGTGGCGCCGTGCTCGGCGACCCGACCTCCCCCGAGTCGGATGCCGCGAACGGCGGCAAGTACCAGACCTTCGATCGCAATGCCGCGATCTACTGGCACGCCGACACCGGTGCGCACCAGGTCGGCGGCCCGATCCTGGACAAGTGGCGCGAACTGGGCGCGGAGACCGGCGGGCTGCGCTACCCCGTGACGCGGGAGCAGTCGACGCCGTCGAAGCCCGGTCGCTTCAACCACTTCCAGGGCGGCTCGATCTACTGGTCGGTGGGCACGGCGGCCCATCAGGTCAGCGGCGAGATCCGCGACAAGTGGTACTCCCTCGGAGCGGAGAACAGCCCGCTGGGCTTCCCCATCACCGATGAGGCCGCTGCCAAGGACAACGGCCGCTACAACCTCTTCAACGACGGCGCGATCTACTGGTCCCCCCGCACCGGCGCACACGCCGTCTGGGGCGCCATCCGGACCAGCTGGGAAGCCCGCGCCGCCGCCAACGGTACTTACGGCTACCCGACCAGCGACGAATACGATTACCAGGGCGGCAAGGCCCAAGACTTCCAGGGCGGCCGAATCACCTGGATTCCCTAGGTAATTCGGCGTCGCCGACGGTTTCGCTGAAAACTCAAGCGGGCTGGCCCATTTCGCTCGGGAACTCTGGCCTGCCGTCGCTGTCGGAGACGGTCGGGTAGGCGGCGCGCAGGCGCTGGTGGGCGGCGGGGCCAGCGCCGAGGTGGTCGAGACCGAGCAGTGCGGCACCGAGAACCGGTGGGGCGACGACAATTCGAGGCTCAGCGAGTGGTGCGGCCTTGGCGAGCCGGGCCAACAGGTTGTCGATGAGCAGCGGCTGCCTGGCGGCGAGCACACCGCCGCCGAGGATCAGCGGGGTCGGCTCGTCGAGTAGGTCCAGCCGGCGCAGGGTGACGAAGGCGAGTCGGGTGATTTCGTCGGCTTGCCGGTCGATCAGTCGCAGGGCGGTCGGATCGCCCGCCTCCGCGGTGGTGAACAGCACCCGCACCAGCTCGTGCAGCCGCTGCTCCGCCAGCTGGCCCAGGTGGATCGCCTCGGCGACCGCATTGGCTCCGGCCAGCCCGAAGTAGCTGCCGATGGCTTCGGACAGTGCCGTCGGCTCGCCCCGGCCGTCCTCGGCTCGCGCCGCGTGCCACATGGCTTCCGCGGCCATGCCGCCGCCCCCGCCCCAGTCACCGGTGAGCCGGCCGAGCGCCGGGAAGCGGGCGGTGCGACCGTCCGGCAGCAACCCCACACAGTTGATCCCCGCGCCGCAGACCACCGCGACACCGCGCGGGCTGTCGGTACCCGCGCGCAGCAGGCCGAAGGTGTCATTGGTGACGCCCACGCTCACACCCCATGGCCGAGCCGCGATGGCGGCGTGCAGCCGCTGTTCCTCGATCGGCAGATCGACGTTGGCCATGCACGCGCTCACCCGGGTGGTGAGAATCCCCCCTCGGGTGAGTCCCGCTTGCCGGGCCACCGACTCGACCAGCGGTGCGATCCCCTCGATCGCCTGGTCCGCGCCGACCCGATGGGGCAGAAACCCGCCACCGCGCACGCTCCCGAGGACTGTCCCGGTGAGCGTGACCAAGGCAACGTCGGTCTTGCTGTTGCCGGCGTCGATCGCGAGGACGCCGGGGATCTGTTCGTTCTGTGGCAGTTTCATCAGACGCTTCCCCCGCCAGCACTGCACGGTATTTGTCGGCATGGTCAACCCCAACTCAGATATGCGCGATTGTGAGCTATCAACCGGTCGGTCAGCTGCTCGGCGAGTTCCAGCTGACCGACCAGTGGATGGGCAAGTAGTGCGTCGAACACGCGGTCGCGCCCGCCCGCCACCGCGGCGCGCAGAGCGAGCTGCTCGTACGCGGTGACGTGTGCGATCAAACCCGCGTAGCGCGGTTCGACGGGACGTTGCGGCAGCGGGCGCACGCCCTGCTGATCCACGACCGCGGGCACCTCGATCACGGCATCGTCGGGCAGGAACGGCAGGATGCCGTCGTTGCGGGTGTCGACCACCTGGACACTGCCGCCCGCGGTGCCGAGCAGCGCGGCCAGCAGCTGCACCGCGGCCTCGGAATAGAAAGCGCCACCACGCTTTCCGAGCAATTCCGGCTTGGTGTCCAATGCCGGGTCGGCATACATGCGCAGCAACTGCTGCTCGATGGCCGCCACCTCGGCGGCCCGTGAGCCCGAGGTCGTGAGCTCCTCGACGACCACGTCGTGTTGATAGAAGTACCGCAGGTAATACGACGGGACGACGCCGAGATGCTGGATCAGCGAAAGCGGAAGGCGCACATCGGC
Source organism: Nocardia brasiliensis (assembly GCF_042691675.1). Classification (GTDB taxonomy): domain Bacteria; phylum Actinomycetota; class Actinomycetes; order Mycobacteriales; family Mycobacteriaceae; genus Nocardia; species Nocardia brasiliensis_D. The sequence goes on along the minus strand of NZ_CP170507.1, from coordinate 3,964,255 downwards.
CGCGATCTCCACGCCGAAGTCGGCCAGCAGTTTCGGCAGCGCTTCGAACCCCGTCTCCGCGCCCGGCCGGTCCAGCACGGTGACCCCACGCACCCAGGAGAGGTGGTTGAGCCCGACCTGGTCGAGGCGAATCAGCGACGGGTCGACACCCAAGTGCTGGGCGAACTTTCGCTGGAAGCCGATGGCGACATTGCACAGTCCGACGGCCTTGTGGCCCGCGGCCAGCAGGGCGCGGGTGACGATGCCGACCGGGTTGGTGAAGTCGATGATCCAGGCGTCCGGGTTGGCCCGGCGGACGTGCTCGGCAATGTCGAGGACCACCGGAACGGTGCGCAGCGCCTTCGCCAGACCACCGGCTCCGGTGGTTTCCTGACCGACACAACCACATTCGAGCGGCCAGGTCTCGTCCTCGTTCCTGGTTGCCTGCCCACCTACCCGCAATTGGAGCAGTACCGCGTCGGCACCATCCACTCCGTCCGCGACCGAAGTAGCGGTGCTGACCCGCGCGCTGTGTCCTTGTTTGGCGAAGATCCGGCGAGCCAGTCCGGCGATCAAGTCCAGCCGGTCCGCGGCGGGGTCGACCAGCACCACCTCCCCGATCGGGAGGGTGTCGCGTAGGCGGGCGAAGCCATCGATCAGTTCCGGGGTGTAGGTGGAACCACCGCCGATGACTGCCAGTTTCAGTGTGCTCATCAGCCTTTGACCCCTGTCAATGTCACGCCTTCGATAAAGGCCTTCTGGGCGAAGAAGAACAGGATGATCACCGGCGCCATCACCAGCAGGGTGGCGGCCATGGTGAGGTTCCAGTTGGTGTGGTGGGCGCTTTTGAAGGACTCCAGGCCATAGCTGAGCGTCCAGGCGGCCGGGTTCTCGCTGGCGTAGATCTGCGGCCCGAAATAGTCGTTCCAGCAATAGAAGAACTGGAACAGCGCGACCGCCGCGATGGCGGGTTTGGCCATCGGCAGCACGATCCGCAGCAGTATCCGCAGCTCACCGCAGCCGTCGATGCGGGCCGCCTCCAGGTAGTCGTTCGGGATGGTCAGCAAGAACTGCCGGAGCAGGAAGATGGAGAAGGCGTCACCGAAAGCCAGCGGAATGATCAACGGCCACAACGACCCGGTGAGATGGAACTGCTTGGCCCAGATCAGGTACATCGGGATGACGGTCACCTGCGGCGGCAACATCATCATCGAAATGACCGCCATCAGCGCGAGATTGCGACCCCGGAACCGAAACTTGGCCAGCGCGTAGGCAACCGGAATGCTGGAGAGCAGCGTCAGCGCGGTACCGGCCGCCGCGTACAGCAGAGTATTACGCCACCAGGTGAGGAAACCCGGTGTCTCCCAGACCTTCACGTAGTTACCCCAGTGCCACGAGGCGGGCCAGAGGTCGGTGGTGAGCGCCTGCCGGTCCGACATCACCGAGGTGAGGAAGAGAAACACGAACGGCAGCAGGAACAGGAGCGCGGCCGCGATCGCGAGCGAGTGCACGGCAACCCAATTCAGCGCGTCTCTGCGGCGGGCGCCCCGGGCCTCGACCGTGGGCACGGTGACCGGCACGGGCCGGAGGGTGGTCATGGTCATCGCTCAGTCCTCCTGCAGGAAGCCGGATCCGCGCCGCAGCAGCAGCGAGGTGAAGGCCATGGAAATGGCGAACAGGATCACGGCGATCACGCACGCGGAGCCGATGTCGAAGCGCTGGAAGCCGAGGTTGTAGACCATCTGCGGCAGCGTCCAGGTGGAACCGTGCGGGTAACCGGGTTCGAACTGCTCGCCGGATCCGCCGACCTTGCCGCTGGCAACCTTCCCGGCGACGATGGCCTGCGTGTAGTACTGCATCGTCTGGATCACCCCGGTCACCACGGCGAACAGCACGATCGGGGTGATGTTCGGGAGGGTGACGTACCGGAATCGCTGCCACGGACCCGCACCGTCCAACTCGGCGGCCTCGTACTGCTCCTTCGACACGTCCAGCAGTGCCGCCGTGAAGATGACCATCAGGTCGCCGATCCCCCACAGGGCGAGCATGGTCAGCGCGGGCTTGGACCAGTCCGGGTCGGTGAACCAACCCGGTTGTGGCAGACCGACAGTGCCGAGCAGGTGATTCACCGGCCCGGTGCCCGGATTCAGCAAGAAGGCGAACGCGATCGTGGCCGCCACCGGCGGAGCGAGGAAGGGCAGATAGAACACCGTGCGGAAGAACCCGAGCCCGGTTTTGATCTTGGTGACCAGCAGTCCGATACCGAGCCCGAAGATCACCCGCAGCGACACCATCACCACGACGAGCCACAGCGTGTTGCCCAGCCCCTGCCAGAAGAACGGATACTTGTCGAGGACGTAGTTCCAGTTCTTCAGGCCGGTGAAGGTGGGCGCGGTGAATCCGTCGTACCGCATGAAGGAGAAGTAGACAGTGGACAGCAGCGGGTAGGCGAAGAAGAAGCCGAACCCGATCAGCCAGGGCGAGAGAAACGCCAGGGTGCGCAGCGCCCCACGACGGCGCTTGCGTTTCAGTGCCGCCGGGGCGGTCGTGCTCGACGGGGCCATGGCTACATCACTTCGCCTGCTCGATTGCTTCGTCGATCTCGCGCGCGGTCGCGGCCAAGCCCGCTTGCAGGTCGACCTTGCCCGCCTCGAACTGGTAGCCGAAGTTGCGCAGCGAAAGCTGGTAGGCGCCACCGTTGATGCTCGACGGCGTGGTGGAGGAGTACGGGTTCTTGGCGATGTCGATGAAGGTCCGGAAGTTCGGATCCGCCGTCAGTTCGGGCGAATTCAATGCCTCGTTCGTGCTCGGCACGTTGTGGATGGCGTTGGCGAAGCTCACCACCGCATCGGTGTCGATGGCCAGGTACTTCACCAATTCCCAAGCGGCGGACTGCTTTTTGCTGGTATTGGCGATGCCGATAATGGTGCCGGTCTGGTAACCGCGACCGTAGGTGTGCGCCTGGTCGTCGGGCACCGGGAACGGTGCGGTGGCCCAGTCGAAGTCCACCGGATTCTCGGCGAGGGACGCCGTGCGCCATTCGCCGTCGTAGGACATCGCGACCTGGCCGGTGTGGAAGGGATTCTTGGCGCTGAACTCGTCACCGAAGGTGGTGCGGTACCGCTCTAGCTTGTCGAACCCACCGAGCTTGTCGATCAGATTCTTCTGCCAGGTGAACATCGCGGCGACCTTGGGGTCGGTGGCGATGTTCGACTTGCCGTTCGCGTCGAAGTAGGTGGCGCCGTACTGGCCGAGGTAGTGCGTGGCCGTGGTCTCGTAGCCGTGGAAGTTCGGCATGAATCCGAGTTGTTTGTAGCTGTCCCCCTCGGGGATCGTCAGCTTGACCGCGGCATCCTCGAATTCGCTGAAAGTCTTTGGCGGCGAGGTGATTCCAGCGGCGGCAAAGGCGGTCTTGTTGTAGTACAAGCCGTAAGCGTCGCCCAGCAGCGGCAGTGCGCACTGATTGCCCTGGAACCGGCTGTACTCGAGCATGGTCGCCGGGAAGGTCTTGGCGGGGTCGATGCCGTCCTTCTGCAGGAAGGGCGCGAGATCGGTCCATACCTTGGCGGAGCAGAACTTGCCGACCTGATCGGTGGTGAAGGAGGAGACCACGTCCGGCGCGTCCCGGCCACCGACCCGCAGCGCCTGCTCGACCTTGTCGTCGGCGATATTGCCGACCGACTTCACCCGAATGTTGGGATGCAGCTTCTCGAAGGCGGCGATGTTGTCGTTGATCGCCCGCACCTCGTGCTCTTGGCTCCAGCCGTGCCAGAACGTGATGGTGACGTCCTTGCCGTCGGCGGAACCGTCGTCGCCGCCGCTGGAACTCTGCCCGGTACAGGCCGTGACGAAGAGAGCGGCAGTGGCGCATGCGGTCAGGGCGGCGAGGGTGCGGAGTGTTGTTCTGCGCATGTGACGGTTCTCCTCGGTACAGCTCGGTGTGCGGCGGATCAATGAGTCGAGAACACCACGTCCCTCGTGGTAGCCAGGGCGCGTTCCAGCGCTCCGTGCAGCACCGGCGAACCCGACAACGTGCTGGACCGCACCTCGGGGCGCGGGATAGTGAGCTCGGCCAGCGCGTCCTCGACGAGCGCACGCAGCCGTTCGCCGCCGTTGCACGGCGCCTCACCGGCCAGGATCAGCACCTCGGGGTCGACCACCGAGACGATCGAGGCCAACCCGAGGGCGAGCCTGCCCGCGAACTCGGTCAGGAACGCGTCGCCCCCGCCCGGCGTCTCCAATGCCTCGGTGACCGCCATCGCGGCCGTCGGCGCGGCTAGTCCGTGCTGCCGCGCGAGAGCCAAAACCGCTGGCGCACCGGCCAATTGCTGGAAGCCGCCGGAATTCCGCCGGGCCACATCGTGGACGATCGGCGCACCGGGCAGCGGCATGTAGCCGACTTCGCCCGCGCCATTGTGGAATCCGCAGTGCAATCGGCCCGCGATCACGATCGCCGCGCCGACGCCGACGCCGGTCCAGAGCAGCACGAAGTCCTCGCAATCCTGCGCCGCGCCGTGCGTCTGCTCGGCGACGGCGGCGAGGTTGACGTCGTTCTCGATGGACACCGTGGCGCCGATCGCCGTCTCCAACGCGGCTACCAGCCGCGGGGCATGCCAGCCGGGCAGGTGCATCGCGTAGCGCAGTTTGCCGGTGGCCGGGTCGAGCGCGCCGCCGATGCCGATGACCACCTCGCGCAATGCACCCTCGGCGAGCCCGGCCAGCCCTACCGCCTCGGCGACGGCATCACCCACCCTGGCGATGGTTTGGGCGGCAGGCCAGCCCTTGGTGGACACCTGATGCTCGGCCAGCGTCGCGCCGGTGATGTCGGCCACCGCGATCCGGATCTGATTTCTCGTCACATCGAGGCCGGCCACGTACCCGGCCGCCGGATTCACCTGGTACAGCTGCGCGTTCGGGCCGGGGCCGCCCGCCATGGATGTGCCGACCGGCACGACCAGCCTGGCCGCCTCGAGCCGGGCGAGCAGCTGCGAGGCGGTCGGCTTGGAAAGTCCGGTGAGAGCGCCGATCTGGGTACGGGAGAGCGGACCGTTGGCGAGTAGCAACTCCAGCGCGGCGCGGTCGTTGATGGCGCGCAGCAGGCTGGGCGTGCCCGCGAGGGTCGGTCGCAGAGTAGCCACGTGATGACCCTCCCTTCGCACACCGGCGAACACATGGGTGAACTATTAGGAAAGTTTCCAATTACTTTGAGCTGCGACTTTATGTCCGGTTTGACCGTCTGTCAATCGCTGTTCGGCGTGGCGAAGGCCGTGGCGCGTCCAGGTGTCTTGACCTCAACCGAGATTGAGGATCTAGCGTCGTTCCCGATCGAACGACAGAAGGGACCTGCTGTGCGAATCCGTGAAGTAGCCATTACCACAACGCATCTCGATGCGGTGGCCGAGTTCTATCGGGACACTCTGCAACTTCCGGTAATGGTCGAGCCCGACCGGGCGACGGTGGAGATCGGCCTCAGCAAGCTCGTCGTAACCCGCGGAGCCCCGCACGAGGGCGGGCACCATCTGGCATTCGATATCTCCCCCAACGATTTCGACCGCGCCCGGCACTGGTTGAGCGAACGGGTCGAACCCTTGACGGTCAATGGCTCCGACACCATCGACGGTCCCCCGGGCTGGGATTCACGCTCGGTCTACTTCCGCGGCCCGGACAACATCCTGCTGGAACTCATTGCCCGACAATTCCACTCCGCCGCCCCGGCCACTCCAAGCGACCCTCCCCGGCTGCTGTCGATCAGCGAGGTCGGCATCGCCGTGCCGGACGTTCAGCAAGCGGTCCGCGACCTCGCCGAAACCTATGGGCTGCAGGCATTCACACCCCAGCTGCCGACGTTCACCCCGGTCGGCGATCACGACGGATTGCTGATCCTGGTTGCCCCCGAACGCATCTGGTTCCCTACCGAAGCCGACCGCCCCGCCCACGCGCCGGTGACTGTGCACATCGATGCGCCCCAGCGTGGCGGAAAGGTCGCACTCACCGCGAACGCGGGCATCGAAGGGTGATATCGGCTCGGTGCGTCGGCGGGCAATCAGTCGGCTCTGCCGATGCTGGCGGACCCGGTGGTCAGCAGTTGTCCGGCGATCGGCGTGGGCAGGTCCGCGGCAACCGGCCTGCGGCGCAGTGCCGAGCGCTGCCGCGCTAGCTGCGCGGCCACGACCAGGACGTGTGTGGCGATCACGAGGAGTGAAGCGGTACCGATTCCCACCAGCAGCACACTCACGACAAACCCTTCCGACACATGATTTCTACGGCGCGCTCTGCGCCCGTCGTGCAAGATGCCCCGACTTCGACAGTCCAAACAGGCGATGCCGACAGAGTTCGGGATTGGGTCGGTTGGCAGCGGGTATGCGGCGAATGTCAGCCATTTATCCGATTGTCGGAGGTTAATTATTGTGTCGGAGCAAGGTAGCGGACCACGAGAAGGCGTCGAAGGCGTTGTCGAAGACGTGAAGGGCAAGACCAAGGAAGCCGCTGGCATCGTCACCGGCGATGAGAACCTCAAGGGCGAGGGGCGAGCACAGCAGGACAAGGCCGAATCCGAACGCGAAGTCGCACAGAAGGAAGCCGCGGCGGAGAAGGCGCGCGCGGAAGCCAAGATGGACGAGGCGCGACAGGCCGGTCATCAGAACCAATAGCAGTACTTCGCACGAGCGGGGTCGATGAGTCTGCGATCGACCCCGCTCGTGCTGTGACCGTCAGGCCGATTCCCGTTTCTCCAAGCCGACCGCATCGGCCAATTCCGCACGGTGCCGGTGCAATTCGGGATGATCGGCGCTGAGCTCGCCCATCAGGTCGGCCAGTGCGTCGGCGATGGCGTTGAGCTTCTGCTGGACGGCGTCGTCGGAGCGGGACTGCGTGTTCTGCAGCAGGGCCACCAGCAGGAACGTGACGATAGTGGTGGCGGTGTTGATCACCAATTGCCAGGTGTCGATGCTGGGCAAGACCAGGAAGGTCGGCGCCCACACCGCTACCAGCAGGACACAGAATACGAAGAAGCCCGCTTTCGAGGTGAGCGTGGCGGTGGTGGTGGCGAAGCGATCGAAGATGGTCAGCTTGCCCTGCACCTCCGATGGCATCGTCCCTGCTCCGCTGCCCGACCGTGCGGCGTTGTCCTGCATGAACATTCCTTTCCTCGAATCGGCGCGGAAATCACGCGCCCGTACGAGGGATAGCCTCGCTAACTACGTGCAAACAGGTGCTGGGTCGACGCGGCTCGAGGTCGTCGTGTGGGCGTCCGCACCACAGGAGGCCGCTTAATTGACGCGCGGGGCCGTGCCACCGGGGAAGGCGGCGTGTTGCGCAGCGGCATATTCGGCCTGGACCTTGTAGTACCGGTCGGTCGGTCCATAGGCGGTGTAGAACACGAAGCCGCGTGCGGTGGGATCGGCGAAGGGTGCGCCGTCGACGAAGCGGGCCAGCACCGGGTGGAGGTGGGTCGGGAAGGTCGATGCAGTGCAGCGCAGCGGGAAGCAGATGCGTTGCATGCGCGGGGAAGTCCAGGAGAACGTGCGGTAGAGGTTGAACGTGCGGCCGAGCAGCGCCAGCTCTTCGTCGGTGGCCGGGACGAAGTCGAGATCGTCCAGGATGGTGGCGATATCGGCCGCGGTGAGGTGGCCGGGCTCGAACACCTGCGAGTACAGGTTCATCGTGCGGGCCGCGAAATCGACTGCCAGGATACCGATCTGACCGCCATAGCGGGACAGGTGCGCGGCGTGCGCGCGGGCCGCGTCGGGCATACCCGGGAACTCGAGTACCCGCTGCACGCTGAGCAGTTCGGGGAACACCAGCCAGATCTTCTGCACACCGCTGGCAAGTGCGAGATCGACACCCGACCGGGCCGGAACGGCGGCACAGATCGCCGACAGCAACTGCTCCATCGGATGTCCGCCGAAGGTGAGCAACCCCGCGCCGCGCAGCCTTTCGATCAGCTCACCCGGCTCACCCGCATGCATCACCCGAGTATTGACCTCGCGCTCGGACACCGGATGCGTGGTGGTGCGTACCCCGACCACGGAGTTGGTCCACAGATCGGCCAGCGTCGTCAGCACCGGATCCACCACCGCCGGGTCATAACGAACCTCGGCCAGACGGGCGCATTCCCGCAAATCGTCTCGGAGTTGGTCGAGCGTCACACCGACCGATGTGCTCATGAGTCACCTCGAATACCGAACCACCACAGGCGGTCCGCGCCGCCGATGGCTGAGGAACAGTTGGACCAACATGAAGCTCTGGCTCAGGATAGCCCGTGCCCCCCGCTGGAGCCCCGATTCTCGGCACTTCGGGTTCCGACGCGGCTTTCCCGAAGGTCACGGAGTCACCATCGGGAACCTGCGCATACCGTGGATGGAGCGATCGCGGCAGTTTCGAATTTCCCCGAGGCGTTACGGCGCTGGTGCGGGGCTTCCGTTCTTGATCGTCTCGATGACCGCGGCGATGCCGTCGGAGCCGTGGCCGTTGGCGATGGCTTTGTGGAGCAGCGCAGTGAACAGTTCGGGCACCGCGGCGTCGATGCCTTGGTCGCGGCTGCTGGTGACAACGTGGTCCATCGCCGCCGCGTGGGCTTCGATTGTGCCGTCGGCGTCCGGATAAGTGCCGCTGTCGATCTGACGGGCGTGCTCAGTGAACAGGCCGGCAATGAACGGCAGGTGCCCGGCTGCGGTAGTGGCGAAGGTGGAGGCGTCGACGCCCTCGGCTCCGGTCAGTGCTACCGCCTGGTAGAAGCCGCTCAGCGCACCCCAGGCCAGACTGAACAGCGCCGTGTCGTACACCGCTGTCAGCCCTGGGTCGGCGCCGAGGTCGGTGGCGTTGCCGAGCGCGGACAGCGTCGACCGGTGCGCGGCGAAGACCTCCGGCGAGCCGCTGAACAGGAACAACGCCTCGGGTTTGCCGACAAGGCGGGTTCCGCTCATCGCGGCGCCATCCAGATATCCGACGCTGTTCGCGCCAGCCCATCGCGCCATGTCCCGCGCTTGTGCGGGAGTGCCGGAGGTCAGATTCACCAACACCCGGCCGACGAGCTGGTCGGCTACCGGTTCCAACAGATCCGACACCGCCTCGTAGTCCGCGACACAGACCACCACCAGCCGACTCGCGGCGATCGCGTCGGCCAGTGTCTTGGCTCGTGTCGCCCCCTGCGCGACAAGGACATCCGCCTTGCCCGCGGACCGATTCCACACGGTGGTCGGGTGCCCTGCGGCGAGAAATGCCGCAGCCAGCGTGGCGCCCATCTGGCCGAGACCGATCACGGACACCGGTGCGGGGTTGCTCATCTTTGCCCTGCCTTTGCTCTGCGATACGACGAGCGTTGCAGCCGATCATCGAGCCGAATAATTCCCGTGGATGCTCGTGAGTCCGCGACGCAACCGCGAACCAGGGCGCGGGCCTCGGTGGGCTCTGCCTCGCGCAGGGTTTGCGGCGCGCCGGAACCCGGTGCCTGCCACCGACACCATGCCCGCGCACACCGTCATCGATCGGCAGGTGCTGCGTCGGGTCCTTCTCACCGGGCTCGACGACATCGTTCAGTTCGGCCGCCGTTGCATCGGATACGACAGTGACGGGTCCACCGTCACGGCACGGTTCGCCGACGGCGGTTCCGCACCGGGCTCGGTGCTGGTCGCCGCCGATGGCGTCGGTTCGGTGATCCGCGCCCAGCGTCTGCCGCACGCACGCGTCGTGGACTGCCGAGTCCGCCTGATCTACGGGCGGGTGCCACTGACACCCGGCCTGCGACGCGCGCTGCCACCGGAGCTGTTCAGCGTCTTGATTCGGTTGTCGGAGCAGGCAATCGGTTCGTCGGCATCGCATCAGTGCAGTACCGGCAACCACCGGTAGCGGCAGCATCTCGGCTGGCGCCCGAGGCACTGCGCGACTACGAACTGGCAATGATCGACGAAGGCTTCCGCTCGGTACGCCTGTCGGCGGCGAACGGGACGCAAACTCTGGGAGCCGACCCACTGCCGATCTAAGTCACGGTTCACATCCTCGTTTGGGATCCGTCAGACCCGGCTTGTCCGGAACACGTTCGTGCTGAGGTATTTAAGGCCGGAGTCCACCAGGATGGTGGCGATGGTGGCGTCGGGGCCGAGTCGTCGCCCGAGTTCGATGGCCGCGATGACGTTGGCGCCGGAGGAGGTTCCGGCGAAAAGCCCTTCTTCTCTCGCGAGTCGTCGTGCCATGGCTTCAGCGTCGGCGGTGGGCACTGGGATGATCTCGTCGGGAAGGGTCGGGTCCCACATCGGGGGTTGGTAGCCGATGCCGATGCCTTCGATGAGGTGAGCGCCGGGGCGGCCGCCGGACAGCACCGCGGATTCGGCCGGTTCGACGGCTACCACCCGCAGCCGCGGGTTGTACCGTTTCAGCGGTGTGGTCGCCCCGCGCAGTGATGCTGCCGTGCCGACCGCTTGGACGAAGCCGTCGACGCGACCACCGGTTTGCGCCCAGATCTCTTCGCCCATGGAGTGGTAGCCGGTGATGCTGGCGGTGTTGGTGAGCTGGTCGGTCCAGTAGGTATCGGGTCGGCGGCCGAATTCGGCGGCGGTGTCGATCATGTCGCGGATCAACTTCTTGGTGATCTGCCCGTTCGCACTCGGAACCAGGGTGAGTTCGGCGCCCAGCGCGGCCATCTGGATCAGCTTGTCCTCGCTGAACGCTGCCGAGCTGACGATCCGCAGCCGGTATCCCCTCGCCGCGCAGACCAGGGCCAGCGCGGCACCGGTGCTGCCGCCGGTGTATTCGACGACGGTGTCGCCGGGCCGGAGCCGACCGTCGGCCTCGGCGGCGGCCAACATGGCCTGTGCCATCCGGTCTTTCATGCTTCCGGTCGGGTTGTGGCCCTCGACCTTGACCAGAATGGCCGCGCAGTCGGCGGGCACGACCCTGCGCAAGCGCACAAGCGGTGTGTGGCCGATCGCCGTCAGCACGCTGGTTCCGATTTCCATGACTGCTCGCCTTTCCGACGCATACATTGACGTTGTCGATCATCGGCACCTCGCGTCGGAGCTGGAAGTTCAATCTTTGAACCACGCGTGCGGTCATGCGGTACGTACGCTGCCGGTGTGGGTGGTTACGGACAGTTCTGCGCCGTGGCGCGGGCGCTGGATGTGCTCGGCGAGCGGTGGACGCTGTTGATCGTTCGGGAACTGCTGCTCGGCGCGTCGAGCTTCGGTGACCTGTGTCAAGGGCTGCCGCGGATCCCCCGGGCAACTCTGTCGGCGCGGCTGCGGACGCTGCGCGCCGCAGGCGTCATCGACGGCTATCGCCTCACCGATGCCGGTGCCGCGCTCGCCCCGGTGGTCCGGGAACTGGCCCGATGGGCTGTCACCACCGACAGCGCCGCCCTGGGCGAGGACGATCTCGATACCGCCGCCCTCACCTGGGACATGCGCCGCCGCGTCGATGCCGCCGCGCTGCCCGACCGCCGGGTCGTGCTCGCCATCGAATTCACCGACCGACCGACCTCCGACCGCAGATTTTGGTTACATCTCTCCCGTACCGGCGTGGACCTGTGCCGAGACGACACCGGCGCACCCGTCGACATCTGGCTCACCACACCGACCCGAGCGGCGACCGAATGGTGGCTCGGGAATCTGTCCTGGCCGCAACTGCTCCGACAACCCGGAGTCCACGTGCACGGTGACCACGAACTGCAACGCCAGATGCCGCGCTGGTTCACCCGCTACCTGTTCACCCCCGACGCCCTCGGGGCGACCGCAACCTGAACACACCGGTCACCACGGCCGACTCCGCGCCGGCCGAGCCCGGCGCGGGCCGACCGGCAACCACTAGCGATCTGGGGAGTGACCGTAGCTTTGGGGGGTCGGTGTGCAGGCATCGTGTCGCTACACTCATCACAACATTTACCCGCGAATTCCTTTCCACCACAAGGAGAGTCGTCCGATGGTTGAGTATCTGCGTACCGCCGTGCCCAGGAATCGGTTCATCCGAATGGTTGTTGCCACGGTTGCGGGGTGCATGGGCACGGCCGTGCTGGCGGGCCCGGCCGCCGCAGCCCCATCGGCCGAGCTGACCGCCGCCGCCATCCAACGTCTCAACGCTGATGGCACTGTGCAGATCACCGGCACCTACACCTGCACCGGCGGCCGCGGCAAAACGTACGGGAGCACCACGTTGACACAGGGCGAACCCGGAAACGACACGCTCAGCTATACGGAGGCGGGGCCTGGTCCGCTGACCTGCGATGGCACCGCGCACGATTACACGATCAAACTTCCGGAACCGGAAGCGTTCCCATTCCAGCCCGGTCCCGCCACACTCCTCATCATCTGGGACATCTACACCACGGACGGGAATATCAGCAGGGCCGAGCTCGACCAGGTTCCCGTCACCCTGCAGAGCTGACCAAGACCCGGCCGACCTGCAAAACCTCATGGGCACGAGGTACCCGCGGTCGACCCTCGACCCTAGAGCGCGGTGCAGACCGCAGTATCGAGCGCCCGGTCGCGCCCCCGGGCAGGCCCGCGGCCTCGTGCCGGATGACGTTCTCGTCGATGTCGGCGCGGACCCGTTCGGTGAGCAGCGCACGCAGCTCCGGTCTTCTGGTGGCCTCCAGCCGAAGCTCCAGCAGTGCCAGGTGCCCGGATCGGAAGGCGGCGACCCTGCCGATGCTCTCCCGCAGCATCGTGCTGTACGACGCGGCGTCCCGGGCTTGGCCGAGCATCTCGGTGATCGCGTCCTCTGGTGGCCTGAGCCGCTCGTAAACGCGGCACCGGCCTGGACGAGGAGATCGTCGCGGTTGCGCTGCTCGATCATCGCGGGTACACGTGCACGGGCACGTTGTCGTCCCAGGGCTGCCGGGTCACCATGTCCGCGACATTCACGAATCCGCGCTCGAATTCGCCGGTGGCGGCGTCGACGAGCCGGTATTCCTGGGTCTGCTTGTGGATCGGCTGGGCATCGAGCAGGACGACGCGTACTTCGCCGGGTTCGAAATGGCAACGCTGTTGCATGGCGGCGATGAGCTGCTCGTTGTGCATGTGGCCATCACCGAAGTTCCAGCCGAGGGCGGTACTGCAGATGCGTTCACCGTCGGTGAGGGTGTACTCGTCCTCCTGGCCGGGCGGCATGGCTCGATGTACGAGAGTGAACAGCGCCCGGCCGTGCGTGTTCATGGCACGGAAGGCGTATCCCATGTACATCGGGATCTGCGCACGGTCCTTTCCGTAGAACCGCTCCAGTTGCGCCTGCGGCATGCTGGCGATCGCGACGATCCCGCGCCCGATCTTCGCCGCGGCCGAGGGCTTGATGCACCACATCGTCGTATCCCAATTGCCCGCGTAGTAACGCATCCCGGGCAGGAAGGAAATCTTGCGGGGGAACAGGTTTCCGGCGATCACGATGCCCGCGATGACGACGAACAGCAGCGCCACCGGCGCGGGATTGCGCAGATCGCCGAGACCGAGGTCGGCGTGCGCGACGAACAGCACCAGCACACCGAAGATCATGAAGACGTTCCATTCCAGCGGCACCCCCATCGGAACGGCGGTCAGGATGGTGAGATGGAAGCCGATCATCACGGCCGCGGCCACCGCCGTCAGCACCCCGCCGTGCGAGAAGAACAGCACCAGCGGCACCCCCATCTCGACGGCCGTCCCCCCGTGCGCGAAGATGCGCGACAGCCGACCGGGTCGCAGGTCGTCGGGGAAGTCCTCGAAGAACTTGCGCTTGAGCGACTTTCGCCGAAATACGGGACTATTGGACATCATCGTGGACACCACGAACGGGAAGTGCTTGTTCAACTTCGACGTCGCCGCACCCATCCAGATCACCACGAAAACCACCTTCGCGGCGACGATCACGTCGACGCCGCCGAACAGGAAGGTGACCGCGAGCGTCGCGTAGACCTCGCCACGTGCCGCCAGAAAGATCACCTTGTCGCGCAACCCGAGCACCGCGAGCAGCCCGAGGATCGCCGCGATCTGCCACACCGGCAACAAGCCAACCGCCGTACCCAGCTCCGGTACCGCACCGGTGCCGTCCGATAGCAACGCGACCGAGGTCAGCACGAGTAACGCCGCGTACAGCGCGACATCCACCACCGTACGATCGGTGCCCCTGGTCAGCGGAACCCGCTTCGGCCATGGCGGCAGCCGAATCGTCTTGGGCCGCAACCAATACAGGATCGAGCCGAACGGTGGAAAGAACCGGTTGTTCAGCGGACCGAACCCGCAACCGAGCCCGACCACCTCGAACAGCAGCGTGTACAGCACAATCTTCTGGAAGACGATCGGCTCCGACCACCAGTCGCCGACACTGGTGAATCCGTCGACCCCGGTGGTGGACAGCACAACCAGCCAACCACCGAGCACATAGACACCGATTTTGCCGACATAGAACAGATGCAGCGCGACCGGCGTCCCGAAGCCCACCTCGGCCCAGTGCCTGGCCATCGGACGGATCCGGTCGCTCCGAGTTCCCTTGCTCCACTCCGCCATATCGACCACGGGCAGGTCGGGCTCGAGAAACCCCATCAAGCACACTCCGATTCGACGACACCCGAGGTGCCCAGCCGGATCAGGACCTCGCGGTCCTTCGATACGTTGGCAGCTGGGGCAGGTGGTGTCAATCGGTCATCCGCTGTGCCGGATGGGGTTGCGCGGCTACTCCTTCGAGTAATCCGTGCTCAGCCAGCGTTCCGGACGCATGCGGATGAGGATCGACTTGTCGGTGATCCCCTGCTCCGCGTATGCCGTGCCCTCCGTTTCGCCGAAGTACCGGACCGCGATGGAACGCGCGATCTCCAGGGTGGCGGGCTCGATGGCGGTGACCGAACCCTCCACCGTGACATACCGGTACGGCGGCTGCTCCACCTGCGCGGTGAGCGAGAAGCGCCCCGCGGCGCGAATCAGTTTCTCCTTCACCGACCCGATGTCGGTCCAGATGACCACCTCACCGCCCGGCTCGTAGACGTACCAGATCGGCACCGACAGCGGCGCCCGATCCGCCCGCTCGACAGCGAGCACCCCCACGTGCAAATCGGCCAGGAACGCCTCGCGTTCTGCGCTGGTCATCTTCGGCATCCAACAGTCCTCTCTCGTCGGCGGAACTGTCACCGACAACCATGGGGGGACCCGAAGTATTTCGCTGCCGGATTGCGCGTCAGTCCGATGCCGTCGAGTCGGCGTCCGGCTCATCTCCGTCGGACAGAGCGCGCACGGCCGGTGCCGAACTGTCCGAGAGCAGCCGAAGCCGGGACCCGAGGCCGCGAAGCCGGTAAAACGCGTGCGTAGGTGTGATCGTGTAGTAATTCTCCACTTCGAGGCAGATGGCCAACGCTTCGAGGACGCCGCGGGCATGTTTCGCGGTCAGCCCACCGCCGCGCAGGTCGACCGGCTGTGCTTGCGCGATACCGGCGGCCAGTTCCAGACAGCGGATTTCACTCGTGCTGAGAAACTGCGGAGTTGCCGGGCGGCCCACCGCGGGCCAGTCGTGAATGAACGCCACGGCCACCTGCTCGTCACAGACTTCGACGGGTTCGATGCTGATGTAGGCATCGAGATACCGGCGCCCGATCAAGCCCGCGACATCGAGCAGGTGTATCGCGGCACGTTCGTTGCAGGAGGCGGTGGCGATAGCGCCGTCCTCCAGCATTATTCGCAGCTCTTCGGCGGAGTGGCTGTCGGTCATCGTCGATCTCGTTCGAAGCTGGCATCCGGCTGAGACCACAGGCGCTGGAATGCTTTGGCACCCACAATCTTTCCGGGCGATCCCGCAAGGTTCAACTCGACTTTTCAATCCGGTACCTACGACCCGGAAAAGCTCCGCCACCAGCGCTGACCGTCCGCTCCCCGGCGAGGCGCGATCGGGATGCTCGATTTCGGCCGACCTGGCCCGAGCGCTACCGTCGTTGTCGTGACCGGTGAATCGAGGTTGGCCGACATCTTTGTTCCGGAGCCACAGCGTTGGGGGCTGCGGGGCGATCCGCATGTGTGGCGGGAGCTTCGCGCTCGGCTCGCGCATGTCGCGCCGCCGTCGTCGCCGGACGAGCTGATCACGTTGTTGCACAACACCTTCGAGGACGCCGTTGGCGTGAGTCCGACAGCGGCGGACGCACCCGAGAGCGTTCATCGCCCCGAGTTCGCGCATGGCGGGATGTCGAGTGGAATGGTGTCGCTGGTCAGTTGGCGCAATGAATTGATGCCGGTACTCGAGGGGCGCGCCCGGCATCTGCTCTCGGGTCGCCCCGATACGGCCGCCATCATCTTGGTCCGCGGCGATATCACTGAGCAGTGGGTCGATGCGATCGTCAATGCGGCCAACTCGTCGTTGCTCGGCGGCGGTGGGGTCGATGGCGCCATCCATCGGGCGGGTGGGCCGGAGATCCTGGACGCGTGCCGCGCTCTGCGGGCGTCCCACTACGGCAAGGGACTGCGCACCGGCCAGGCCGTCGCCACCACCGGCGGCCGCCTGCACGCGCGAGCCGTCATCCACACCGTGGGGCCGGTTTGGTCCGCCACCGAGGACCGCTCCGCACTCCTCGCCTCCTGCTACCGCGAAGCACTGCGAGTAGCAGACCAATTGGACGCTCACACGGTGGCATTCCCGGCCATCTCGACCGGCATCTACGGCTGGCCACTCGACGACGGCGCCCGCATTGCGATCGACACCGTGCGGAACACGGAAACCGCAGTGCGCGAGGCACGTTTCGTCCTCTTCGACAACCGCGCCTACGAATCATTCGCTGCCGCACTGCGAACGGGAGAAGCCAACTGACCGACTGGCGGGCCGCCCACGTCGACAAAATGGCCGCCCCATTGGAACGCGTTCAGCAGCCCAAAGTTTCGGCGAGCTCTACGAAGTTGTCGACGGCCAGGTCGCTGGTTGTGTCCTGGGCGCGGTCCGCCTTGCGGTGCGGGCCCTTCTCGGCTGGTCGCTCGAGGAAGGCGGTGCGCAGGCCCGCCTCGCGGGCGCCGTCGATATCCCAGCCGTGTGCCGCGACCATCAGCACCTGGGCAGGATCAACGTCGAGCAGGCGGGCCGCGGTGCGATACACCTGTGGCGCGGGCTTGTAGGTCTGTGCCAATTCGGCTGACAGGATGCAGTCGAAGCGCAGGTCGGCGGCTTTCATCAGGCGGGTCAGCAACGCCATGCCGCCATTGGACAATGCGGCGACGGTGTAGCGGGTGCGCAGGCGGCCAAGACCTTCCGCGGCGTCGGGCCAGGCGGGCAGCACGTGCCAGGCCCGGACCAGCCGTGCGCGCGCCCGATCGTCGATGGCGGCACCGACGCCGTGACGTTCCAGCAGACTGTCGAGGGATTCCCGGTGCAGGGTGTCGAGGTAGGCCCACGGCCGTTCGCCGTCCCGAACACGTTGCATGGCAGGCAGATACATATCGCGCCAGTCATTGGCGAAGACCTCGGCATCGAGATCCACCCCCGCCGAGGCGAAGACGTCGGCCGCTTGCTCGGACACTCCGGTGAACCAATCCACCGTGGTGCCGAAGATGTCACAGACCACCACCTGGATGGCGTCCCGATCGAACCCGGACATCGGCTCTCCCTTCCTCCACCCCTAACCTTGCACATCTCGAATCGCAATGCGACAGCGATGTTCTCGCCGACCTACCAGTCGACAACGCCGAGCTCGTGCAGTTTGCGGAACACCAGCATCGAGCCGGGCGCCACATGGTCCATCGCGGCGTACTCGCTCACGGTGAAATACCGCAGCTCGGCGATCTCACTGGTCGGCTGCGGTTCACCATCCAGTTCCGCGGTGAAGCACGTCATGTGCAGTCGCGTGCCGGACGCGTGACCGTAGGCCTCGGCCAGAAACACGCCGAGCTCGTCGTAGGACACGACACCGACACCGAGCTCCTCGCGCACCTCTCGGTGCAGCGCTCCTACCGGCGTCTCGCCGGGGTCTATCTTCCCGCCCGCCATGTAGAAGACTTCCTTGCCGATCGATCGCGCCTGCAGCAGACGACGATCCCTGACGTGGGCCAACGCGGCTGTGCGAATCACCGGACCACCCTACTTTTCCGGCTCGGGCGAGGGGCAACCGAATATCGCCGACCGTGCGTCACCCAACAGCTCGGGCGGCCGGATCATCCGTACCGGCCCTGCATTTCGCCGGTCAGCGCCACCAAACGCGGTCGCGAAGCACTATCGTGTCGGAGCGAAACTGTTCGATCGGCGAGAAGCATGGGGGAACATACGGTGAACACCACGCAGGGTGGATGGTCGACTCCCCCGCACGACCCAGAGCGCGCCGCCCACAACCGCAAGGTTCTCATCGCCCTCGTGGCGGGCGCGCTGCTCTTCGTTGCCGTGTCGGCGCTCAGCGTCGGGATCGTGGCGCAGGACCTCAGCAAGGACGTCGTCGGCACCGCGACGGCCGCACAGCACACCAGCCAGCTCCCCGGCGCTCCCGGGGGCGTCACCGACAACGGCGCGGTCCGCACGGGCGACCCGGGCGCCCAGGTGGTCGTGCGCGTGGTCGCCGACCTGCAATGCCCCGCATGCCAGGGCTTCGAGCAAGCCAATGCCAAGGTGCTCGAAGACGCCGCGGCGACCGGTGCGGCGATCATCGAATACAACGTCATCTCGTTCCTGGACCGCGCGTCCACCACTCAGTACTCGTCGCGCGCGGGCAATGCCTCGTACTGCGTCGCCGAAGCGGACCCGTCGAAGTATCAGGCCTGGTTCGCCATGATGTTCGACCAGCAGCCCGCCGAAGGAGGCGACGGCCTCACCGACGGCAAGCTGATCGAGATCGCGAACGACGCCGGATACACCGATCCCGCAGTGGCACAGTGCATTACCGACCGTAAGTACGATGGATACCTGCGGGCTAAGACCCAGGAGATCATTGCCAGCGGCATCAGGTCGACCCCGTCGGTGTTCGTCAACGGTCAGCAGGTCGCCGACGCCGAGCAGCTCTTCACCAAGGACGGGCTCGCCCCGCTGATCGCCGCCGCACGGTAGCCGAAGGTGGATTGCGGCTTTGCCGAACACTTTTCGCCGCTATCCGCTAGCTTGCTGGCTATGAAACCACGCTGGGGCGCCACGCTCGCCATCACCGTCCTATCGTTGTCCGGCCTGGTCGCGGGCACGGCCCCGGCCACCGCCAAGCCGCCTGTGGTGTCCTGCAGCTTCACCCCGACCGCGCCGGACAATCCGGCGGCCCGGCCGGTACTGCCCCCGCCGCCGATCGCGCTGGCCGTCGGCACCACCGACGTGACCTTCCAGTTCAACTACGGGCCGGTGACCGTGCGCCTCGACCACGCCGGAGCCGCACCGTGTGCCGCGCAGAACATGGCGAGCCTGGTGTTGCAGCGCTTCTACGATCAGAGCCAGTGCTGGCGACTCACCAACAGTGCCCGGCTGGGCGTGCTGCAGTGCGGCGACATCCACGAGGTGGAGAAGGGCGGCCCGGGCTACCAGTTCCCCGACGAGGTCGACGGCACCGAAACCTACCCGCGCGGCACCGTGGCGATGGGCAACCAGGGCCCCGGCACCAACGGCAGCGAATTCTTCATCGTCCATTCCTTCGCGAACATTCCGCCGAATTACTCGGTGTTCGGCAAGGTCGTGCGCGGAATGGACGTCCTGGACCGCATGGTCGCCGCCGGGATCATCCCGACCGAGCGCGGCCCACTCGACGGCCTGCCCGCCGAGCCGGTCATCATCACCAGCGCCCACCTGGGCTAGCTCGGCCGATCGCCGGTGCTGGGCGACGGGGTTAAGCTCCTCCTCGGATCGTGTGCTCGAACGGAGTAGGGGTAGATGTAGTGCAGCTCGGGGTGAACGAGTCGTTCGCTGAGTACCTCATCGAGGGTGTGCTCGGTCGAGGTGGGATGGGCACCGTGTATCTGGCACAGCATCCCCGTCTGCCCCGTCGGGTCGCCCTCAAGCTGCTCAATCGGGAGGTTTCCGCCGACCTGGAACTGCGGCGGCGGTTCGAGCAGGAGGCCAATGTGGTCGCCCGGTTGGACCATCCGGCCATTGTCGGCATCCATGATCGGGGGACCCACGACGGGCATCTGTGGATCGCCATGCAGTACATCCACGGCTCCGATGCGGCGCGGCTCGATCCGCGTGAGGTGCCGATCGACCGCGCCCTGCGCATCGTCTCCGAAACCGGCGCCGCCCTGGACTACGCCCACAGCCGGGGTGTGCTGCACCGCGACATCAAACCGGCGAACATCTTGCTGGCCGCCCCCGACACCGGTCGCGCGGAACGGGCGGTGCTGACCGATTTCGGGATCGCCCGCCTCCTCGACTCGAACACCCAGCTCACCGTCAGCGGCACGTTCAACGCCACCCTCGCCTACGCCTCCCCCGAACAGCTCTCCGGCGCTTCGGTCGACCACCGCTCCGATCAATACTCGCTTGCCTGCACCCTTTTCACGCTGCTGGCAGGCAGGCCGCCTTACGCCGCGACCAATCCGGGTCAAGTCATCGCCGGGCACATCAGCAAGCCGGTCCCTCGACTCAGCGCCATTCGGCCCGACCTGCCACCCGCGCTCGATGACGTGATCATCCGGGCGATGGCCAAACAGCGCGACGAACGGTTCGGCAACTGCCGTGAGTTCACCTCGGCCGCTTGGGATTCCCGGCATGCCCGACCCGGCGCGGCGCATGTCCGGGTAGCCCCGACAGCGTTGAATCACAATCGCCGGAGTCGCCCGCCGTCGGCACCCGCGGCGGCAGCCGTCGAGCACTCGGCCGCCGCGGCGGCCGAACACGCACCCTCGGCGGCGTCTCAGCACTCACCCTCGGCAGCGCCGCCACACACACCTTCGGCAGCGGGCCAGCACTCACCTTCGGCAGCGCATCAATACACACCCGCGGCAGCGCCTCAACACACATCCGCGGCAGCGCCTCAACACACACCTCCGGCAGCGACCCCGCGCTCATCGTCGGCAGTGCCGCCGCGCACACTGTCGGCAGCGTCCCAGAACTCACCTTCGGCAGCGGACCGTCGCGTAACTCGGGCAGCGCCGCAGCCGTCCTCCGCGTCCCGGCATACACCCCACCCTGATCGACTACCTCGGCCCGGACGCGGAACTGCCACCGCCGCAGGTTTTTTCGCCCTCCTACTCAGCGCCGTGGCGGCATTCGTCGTGGCGTACCCGCGAGCGCACCACGTACGCAACCTCTTCCGCTACATGGACCCGCACGTAGCGCCCTACGCCGCGGCGGCGGTCGCGGCCGCGGTCGCGGCACTCCTACTCGGCGGTGGCGCCCTGCTGCTGTTCGCCCGCAAACGGTTCGGTCGCGTTCTGCTGGTTCTGGGTTGTGCGAGCTATCTGGCGAGCCTGGTGCCCGTCCGCTACCGGTACGACACCCCGAACGGCACCACGGGAGCGGCGATGGCAGTGGGATTGATGCTGGTGTGCCTGATCCTGCTGCTGGTCCTGTCCAAGCCGACGACCCGCTGGCTGCGCACCTAGACCGGCTTCGGCTCCAGCATCGGAACGAGGAACTGCCGGGCCAGCGCGGCCAATTGCGCGTCGTCGTCGAGGTCGACGATGTGACTGGGAATGGCCAGGAACGAGCCGGAGACCCGGACCATCATTTCGGCCACGAGTTCGGCGTCCAACTCCGCCGACACGTGCCCCGCGCGTTGTTCGTGCCGGAGCTGGCCCGCGACGAACTGCCGCACCGCGGCGAGGGTCCGGCCCTCGTCACCGATCATCGACCCGACGAGCAGATCCGGTTCCGCGGTGATCAGCCCGCCGATGAGCGGGTTGCGCCGGATGGCGTGTAGCGAACTGACAAAACCGAGCACCACCCGGTCGGCAGCGGTTCTGGCCTGCTTGATGTCGACGAGGAATTGGTCGAAGTAACGGCGGAACTCGCGCAGGATGACCTGTTGCACCAGTGCGTCTTTCGTCGCGAAGCGCCGGTAGACGGTGATCCGGGAAACCTTGGCCCGGCGGGCCACGTCCTCCATGGTCGAACGCTGGATACCCATCCGGCTGAACTGCTCGTACGCCGAATCGAGGACCCGCGAACGGGTTTCGTCGCTGTCGTCGACCTGTTCGAGAGCGTCGCTGTAGGCCCGTTCGAGCAAGGACTCGGGGCCCGAGCTCGCCATGGGGACCGACGGGGCAAGTTCCACGATCTCCTCCTCGAGATGGTTGATTCTGCCTCGATCACCCAGCCGTTGTCACGGCGGCTCTTGTGATGGCCGACACAGTGTGCTCTCATCGATGTTACACAGCAACAGCACGTGTTTCATTGCATCATTGCGGTGCCGTGAGCCTCGATCAGGGAGCGAACGCATGGACAAACTCAGCAGGCGCAACGCATTCCGGGTAGGCGGGGCGTTGGGCGCATTCGGCGCGCTGGCCGTCGTGGCGCCCGCGCGGGCCGAGCCGTGGACGTGGTCACCACAGGGCTCGGTGGCCGGAAGCGGGCCAGGTGCCGACCCTATGACGGTGTGGGACGCCGAGGCCGATCCGATTGTCGCCGCGCTGCTCGACCGCGGCGAGGTGCCGAGGGTCAACGACCTGTTGCGAACCTGGACCAGGAACGGCCAGCCCCTGCCGCCCGGATTGCCAACGGAGTTGCGGGATTTCATGGAATACGCCCGGCAGCTACCGCCGTGGGCCGATCATGGCAAGCTGGCCACCGCGATCGAGTTCAACGAGAAGCGGGGTCTCTACCTCGGCGTCTTGTACGGACTTGCCAGCGGCATGATGAGCACCGTCATCCCCAGGGAGGCCCGCGCGGTCTACTACTCCAAGGGTGGTGCCAACATGAAGGATCGCATCTCCAAGACCGCGAAACTCGGCTACGACATCGGCACCGCCAACGCCTACGCACCCGATGGCGAAATGATCGTGACCTGCGTCAAGACCCGACTGGTTCATGCGGCGGTGCGCCACCTGCTGCCGCAGTCACCGCACTGGGCACACGCCGCCGAGGAAGACGTTCCGATCAGCCAGAACGACATGATGGTCACCTGGCACAGCCTCCCGACGACGGTCATGCAGAAGCTGACCAGCTGGCGGGTGCCGATCCCCGCCGCGGAGTCGGCGGCCTTCCTGCACACCTGGCAGCTGTGCGCACACCTGCTGGGCATCCGCGACGAGTACATCCCGGCATCGTGGGACGAGGCCAATTCCCAAGCGAAGCAGGTCCTGGATCCGGTGCTCGCGCCGACACCCGAGGGCGTCAAGCTGGCCGACATCCTGCTCAACCTCGGCGCCCAGCTCGACCTGGCCATCCTCAGCAAGCCGATACTCGGCGCGTTCACCCGATTCTTGCTCGGTGACAAGATCGCCGACTCGCTGTACATCGCCCGGGAACCGGTCTGGGATCCGCTGCTCAATGTGAGCTGGGGCCCGTTCATCGCCGTCCGGGAGGGCCTGCTTCCGGTAGTCCCGCTGGCCTCGGAAACCTATTGGCTGTTCGACGAATTCCTCCGCCGCGCGGCTCTGCTCTACCTGTCCGAACTACGGCCGACGATCAGCATCGAGATCCCCCAGTCCAACCGCCCACGCTGAGATCCGACCGCGTCTGTCGCTACGACAGTGGGAGGTCCAATTCGGCCACCTTGACCAGACCCTCGTCGGCTCGCGCCGTTTCCAAGGTGAATCGTGCGGAGCGGCCCGTGATGTGCAGGGCGGCAATCGAGTTCCCGAAGTGCGGACCGCTCATCTTCCGCCAGTGCACCGGGTCGGGTGAGATCCCGCGCCGGGTCGCCAGCCACCGGAGTGCCGACCCGATCCACATCGCCCACGACAGCGTGAACATCGTGCGGAAAATCTTGGGTGGGTCGTTGTGCACCGGGGAGCACACCAGCTGCAGCACTTGGGATTTCGTCGGCTGCGGATAGGCGGCGCGGGCCACGTAACTGTGGTGCACGTCCCCCGACAGCACGCAGATCGTGCTCGGTGCGTCCGGTGCGGTGCCGAGCCGATGGATCAGTCGCGCCAACCGTTCGAACGACGCGCGAAAGGCGGGCCAGTGCTCCAAATCCGCGGCCTGCCTGACCTTCTCGCCGAGCCGCCCGCGCCAGCCGGGCAGACTCGCCGCACGCTCGTTGAGTGACTGGAAGTGGCTCAGCGCGTGCGGCATCAGCCACGGCAGTGATGATCCGATCAGCAGATGGTCGAAGTCGCCCATGGCGTTCTGCTCGATCCAGTCGAACTCGTCGGACCCCACCATGAGTCGCTGACCGTCGAGGATGCGGCCGCTGCGGGTGTCGATCACCAGCAGCCGGATTCGGCCGAAGTCACGGCGATAACTCCACCGGGCGGGTTTTCGGCCGTCGACCTCCTTGTCGGCCTGCTCGGCGAAATCCTCCAGCAGGTCCTGCACGTCCGTACCCGCCTCGGTGATCTTGCGGTAGAGCGGGTTGCGCGACAGCTCGTCCGGGCCGAGGTTGCCGATGTGCTGGTACACCCAGTAGGACGCCAGTCCCGCGCGGATACGCTTGCGCCACCATGGTTTCCGCGCCATCTCCGCACGCCAGGCCCGTGAGGTGTTCCAGTCGTCGCGCACATCGTGGTCGTCGAAGATCATCGACGTCGGCACCGTAGACATCAGCCAGCGAATTTCCGGGTCCGTCCACGACTCGTGATAAAGCTCGGCATACTCGCGGAACGACACGACCTCGTCCTGCGGCTCCGCCCCGCCGCGTCGCCGCGCCAACCATTCCCGCATCCGCGGTGTCGGTTTGTCGGCATAGACCTGATCACCGAGCAGCAGCAACGCATCCGGCCACTCCCGCTCCGGCAGGGACTGCATCCGCAACGCATACGCGTCCAGGGCGTCGGGGCCGACTCGGTCCGGCTCCAGCACGCCAGGCGTGGCCTTGGCCGCCCGGCACGAGCCGAAGATGATCTTCTCGACGATCTGCGTGCGGATCCGGCATTGCGGCAAGCCGGATTCCGGTTCCGGCCAAGCGATCTTGTCGTCGAGCCGGACCTCGTACGGGATCGACGCATCGGGTTCCAGTCCCTCGATGACGACCAGCGCGAAGTGCTGCTCACCCACCTGGAACGTGCGGGTGCGCCTGCCGAGCACGTCCACCTCGCATGCACTGTCAGTTTCCACCCAGACGGTCGCCGAGGTCGCGTCGACGTGCCGCAACACCGGGCCCAGGATCAGCTCCGCCATGGAGCAGACGTTACTTCGTTGGGTGGCAACAAAGTTGGGAACTACCTTGCTTCGGCCATACCGCTGAGCCGGGCCCGTGGTGTGCACGGGCCCGGCTCGGTGCTGCGGTTACTGCTTCTCGGTCACGACCGCGTACAGGTCGTCCCACACTTTTGGCTTGGGCGGTGTGGGGGTGACCGACCGGGGAGCCCTGTTGTTGGCTCCGTCGAATTTCGCGTCGGTCGGCTTGTACGCGGGCTTGCCCTTATCGGTCAGCCACGTCTTGAACAAAGCGTTTGTGCTGCGGCCCGTGACAGCGTTTGCCATGTCGATGAAGTCCGCGACCTTGGCATTGCCGTACTGGTACTTGGTCAGCCATTCCCGCAGCAGCCGGAAGAATACCTCGTCGTTGCCGAGCGCACTGCGGAAGGCCTGGATTGCCAACGCACCTCGCGTGTACAACTCGGCGGGTAGCACATTCGCCGGACCGGGATCGGTCAGCACCACATTCCAATCGATGCGGCGCGAGGTGGCGTAGGCATAGTCGGCGATTTCCGCCGCGGTGCCGGTGCCGTTCTTCTCCGACCACAGATATTCCATGTAGCTGGCGAAGCCTTCGTTCAGCCAGCCGTCCTTCCAGGTAGCCACCGATATCGAGTCGCCGAACCACTGGTGGGCGTTCTCGTGCACCACCACCGAATCATTCTTGCCGCGCTTGAAGAATCCGTCGGTGTAGGTGGGCATCGTCTGGGTCTCCAGCGCGAAGCCACCCATTTTCGCGTCCACGAGACCGCCGGTGGATTCGAACGGATAGGGCGTGAGCACGCCGGCGAGCCAATCCACAATTTCCGGGGTCCGCTCGATGCTCGACTTGGCGTTGGCTCGCACGGTCGGGTTCAGGTCCGTCGCGTAGGCGGTCAGGTTCGGCCGCGCCGGGGTGCCGCTGTTCTGGCCGCCCCGTTCGTATTTGCCGATCGCCAGGAAGCTGGCGTAGGTGATCTGGGGCGACTTGCTGAGCCAGTTGTGCCGCTTCCAGCCCGGAATCTGCTGGGTGACACTGGTTTCCACGCCATTGGACAGTACGTCCATCGCCTCGGGCGCCAGCACCGACACCGCGTAGGTCGCCTTGTCCGTGGGATGGTCGTTGCTCGGATACCACCATTCGGCGGAGAAGGGCTCGTTGGAGATGAGCGCGCCGTTGGCGTTTTCCACCCAGTGCCGTTGGCCCGCGGCGTTCTGTACCCGCGAGGGGATGTCGTTGTACGCGACGACGGTGGTGAACTCCTGGCCGATGGGCAGGTCCGTCGGTGCCGTCACCGCCAGTTTGTCATTACCCAGCGTGTATTTCGCGGGCTTGTTGTCGACCAACACCGACTGGGTCTGCAAGAGGAAATCGAACCCGATCGCCGTTCCGGCCTTCACATCTTGCTTGGATCGCGCCGTGATCGTCGTAGTCCCGGACAACCGCCCCGAGGACGGATCGAACTTCAGATCGATACTGTAATTGGAGACATCGTATGCCGGGCTGCCGATATTCGGAAAATTGGGATCACCGATCCCCGGCACCGAAGCAGCCGAGGCCACACCGGTATTCGAAGCCAGCGCACAGACCACCAGCAATGGAGTAGTACGCACCAAGACAGTATGCAACAGGTGAAAACGCCCCATAATCAACGAACTCCCCAATGTGTCAGGTTCGCACCCTCGGCCAGGACCTTGCGATACCAGAGAATCACATCGGGGTACCCATCTCGACTGGAGATCAACTGGGGACTGCTAAAAGGATGAATTACCTTGGCTCCCATTTCGAAACCGAACCGGGCATCTCTGAGGAGGGGCGCACGTTCCGGAACCCGAACCGACGGGTGCCGACCACGCGTATCTGTCGGTGGGGTCTGGCAGGGTGGCCCTGGTGAGCGAGCGCCGAGGGACGCGCCTGTTCGGATGAGCGTGCGCTGGGCAGGACAACGTGCCCGCTGGTCGTTCGGGCGATCACGGGGGAAGGTGGAGGTGGATTATGACTCCGACGGTGGAGACGACGGATGCGGCGGAGATCCGGGGAGTGATCGACAAGTGGGTGGCCGCGTTCCGTAACCGGGATGTGGCGGCGGCCATGGCGATTCACGCCGTGGATACGGTGTCGTTCGACATTGTTCCGCCGCTGCGGTACGTGGGCACGGACGACTATCGGAAGCCTTGGGAGGAGACGTTCGAGAATTTCACCGGGCCCATCGAGTTCGAGGTGCGCGACCTGGACATCACCATCGGCGGCGACGTCGCCTTCAGTCGCAGTCTCAATCGGATGACGGGCACGATGGCCGACGGCCAGCCGACCGATTTCTGGTTCCGCTGGACAGCCTGTTTCCAGAAGCGCGACGGCCGATGGCTCATCGTGCACGACCACACCTCGGTACCGACCGACTTCACCGATGGCACGGCAGTACTGGATTTGACGCCGTAGTCCCGAATCGCCACATGCCATGACGCGCCGAGCCGACCGAAACAGCGGGGCGGTTCGGCGCGATTGGCAAGGTATGGGTACCGACCTCACTTGCGGTGAGCGACAGCAAGCCGTGCGGCGGCTGGTCGCCCTGTGCCATGTGCTGAATCAGCTCGTCGAACTGGCGGAAGCGGGGTCGTCGGAACTGTTGATCGCCCAGGCACATAGGAGCCGCCGACTACTCCAGGACCTCGTCCTCGATTTGGTCGCGAACAGCAACACGAGCTCCTGACGGACCGCCACGCCGATATTGCTTCGGCGTGCCGTCAATCCAGAGGGGGGACCAAGCCGAACTTAGATGTGTAGGCATCGTCGTTTCGGAATGAGGTCACCATGGGCACACATCGACTCGGAGCTTTGGTCCGCACTCGGCAGGCGGCGGTTGTCGGCGCATTTCCCTACCCGGCAGCGATGACCAGCCGTCGCCGGGCATGTCACTTCACCAACGCGTCCCGCCAGCACCAGGTGTCGGTGTACTGATGCAACGCGCTCAGCTTGCCGTCGGAAACCCGCCAGACATGGGCGAACTCGGCCGACACCGGCTTGCCGGTCGACCGGGCCGTGCCGCGGTAATGCCCGGTGACGATCACGGCACCGTCCTGCGCGTCGTACCAGGTCTCGGCGAACGGCGCGATCTCGAAGTCACGGAACACCGGCTGCCACACACCGGCCAGCGCGGCCTCGGCACTCTCCGGCGCCACGTCGGTGACGGCGGGCATGCCGGGCGCGATGCGGGCCGTGAAGCCCGGCCGCAGCGCGTCGAGTATCGCGGCGGCGTCGCCGGATCGGGTGGCCAGATAGAACTTTTCCACTGCATCTCTATTGCTCATGACCCGATATTAGAGTGATCATTCTAAATCGACCAGAGAGGGCAGCGGTGATCCAGCGCACAACTGCGACACCCGCGTCGAGATCGATTGCGTGGCAGCTCATGACCGCCGCGGCAACCGCGGGATTCGCGCGGCGTTTGCGGTGTCGGCGATGACACTGTGCGGCTATCATTTAGTTAATCGTTCGGTGTACCGGGGGTCGGGTGGTAGCCGAGAGCGGCTCGGCGAGTCAGGACAAGGCAGGGGTTGAGTGGCCACGATCGCGCAACTGAGGGCAATTCTGGCGGTACTGCACATTGACCCCGGCGACATCGATGCCCTCGCACCCAATGACGCCGACCCCGCGGTCGAACGCGCCAAGCTGGCGGCGTTGCTGCAGCGCGTCTTCAGCAGCGAACTACGTAGCGCAGTGACCAACGCGCCGGATCAGAACGAACTGGCCAAGCGCTGGACGGCGGCGAGTACCCAACCGGCGCTGGACGGCGAAAACGCCACCGAACAGGCCCATTTCGACGCGCACTGGCTACACAACCGGATCGACGCGCTGGCCCCGCGCCACCCCTCCGACCAAGCTCCGGTGCTGCTCGACGCCGCTGCCCGCGCCGCCGAGGCCGCCCAGGTGCTGCTGTCGCTGAGCAGCGGCAACCCGCACGGCGACGGCACCGAATCGCTCTGGCGGACAGCGCTCGATGATCTGGCGTCCGCCTTTCACCTGATCAACGACGAACACAACTCGATCACCCAGCCGATCCAGTGAACCCGGGTCAGCTCCGGCCGACCTTGCTGTGGTTGAGCCGGAACTTGAACAGAGCCACCAACCCGCCGGCCACGCCCACACCGATCAGGATCAGGCACGGCTTGATGATGTCGCCGAACCCGGCGCCGTGCAGGATGACGTCCTGATATCCCTTCAGCGCCCAGTACTGCGGGGTGTACGGCGACAACGCGCGCGCCCAGGCGGGCAGCGTGTCGCGCGGGGTGATCGTGCCCGCGAGCCCGCCGATGGCCAGCGAACCCACCTGCGCCATGATCGCGAGCTGATCGATGGTGCGGCACAACGACACAAGGGCGATACCGAACCCCCAGGTCGCGACTGCGAGCGAGGCCGTCAACGGGACGAGCAGCCAGTTCGATCCCTTGCTGTGCAGGTCCCACAAGGTGAAGGCGACCAGCCACAGAAAAGTCAGTTGAAAGACCGAGAACAGCACCGACGGGAACGACTTCCCGATGATGATCTCCACGGCGCGCACCGGGGCCGCCCGCAACCGATCCCAGGTTCCCCACTCGTGTTCCCGGAAGAACGACGCACCGAGCAGTGTCGTGATGAAGAACGCGAACAGCACGATCGTGCCCGGACCCGACTGTTCGATGCCGGTGGCATCGAAGTATCCGGTCAGCCGCAACTGCGCCCGGTTCGCCGGGGTCAGGAACGCCATCATACCGATGGGCAGCACCATCATCACGATGAGCTGGGCCGGATCGGAGCGAATGCGGCGTAGATCCGCCCAGGACAGCGCGCGCACCCGATCGACGGCAGAGTCATGCAACAGCATCTCGGATCCCTTCCACGGGCTGGTCGACCGCGTCGTGCGCCGCGCGCATGATCGCCAAATACGCGTTCTCCAGGTTGGGGTGCTGGATCTCCGCTGCCAGCAGCTGATCGGTATCGGTATCCAACGTGGCGAACAATTGCGCCAGCAGTTGTCCCGGTGAGTTGGTCGGGATGTTCAACCGCTTCGACTCCAGCACCGCGGCGCCGGGTGCGGCGAGGAATCCGCCGAGGCTCGCGGGAATGGCTGCCGAGAACTCCAGGCTCACCGCGGCCTGCGCGTATTGCTCCACCAGGTCCGAGGCACTGCCCTGGGCCAAGATCCGGCCTTGGTGCAACACGACGACGCGGGCGTCGAGCACTTCGAGTTCGGGCAGATAGTGCGTCGCGTACACCACGGCGGCGCCCTGGTCGGCCAGGTTGCGTACCTCGGCGAGCAGGTCCTGCCGGGCCGAGACGTCGGCGCCGACCGTCGGCTCGTCGAGCCAGAGCACGTCCGGCTCGTGCAGCAACGCCATCGCGGTGTGCAGCCGACGCTGCTGACCGCCGGAGAGCTGGTGTGCCTTCGTCTTCAGGAACGGCGTCACACCCAAGCGCTCGCCGACCTCGGCGATGCGCGTGGTCAGATCCCTACGCCCGACGCCCATCAGTCTGCCGAAGAAGATCAGATTCTCTTCCGCGGTCAACGTGGGGTACACGCCGAGTTCCTGCGGTGCGAGGCCCAGCTTGCGCCGGGCCTGGCGTGGGTTGCTCCGAATGTCGATGCCGTCGATGCGCACCGTGCCGGAGTCGGCGGCGGTCAGACCGGAGACGATGGACGCCGTCGTGGTCTTTCCGGCGCCGTTGGGACCGAGCAACCCGACGATCTCGCCCGATCGCACGGTCAGGTCGATCCCGGTGAGGACCTGCTTCTTACCGTAGGACTTGTTCAGACCGGAGATCTCCAGCATCGCGCACCTCCTCGCTCGATATTGGCCACGGTGCGCCCCATCCGGCGGCGCCGAGCACCGAAACTTCCCCGGCGACAACATCTTCGGCGGAGAAGGCGTTGACGATGTCGGCGGCGACCGGCGCGATGGGGTTGCTCACGGCACGTCCGCCCGGGGTGTTGGTCAGGTCGGTCCACAGTCGCGGTGGCCGCACCACCACGACGTTCCAGGGATGGTGGCGCGCAACGTATTCCGCGAGCCCTTCGACGGCCGCCTTGGCCGCCGCGTAGTGCGGCCACCAGCGCGGCGGCGCGAGCACCGCCTCCGAGGAGATCATCACCACCGTCGCGCCCTTGCGCAGCCTGGGCACGCACACCGACAGCGGCGCGAACACCAGCCGCGTGCTCGCCGCCATGAACTGTGCGGCCGTTTCGACCGCGTCCGGTGCCAGCGGCAGCGTCGGAATCGCCGGTGCGGCAAGCAGAACCACGCCATCGAGCGGCCCTTCGGGCAGTGCCGCACCCAAGGCCCAGCCGTCGCTGGCATCGGCGAGGACCGGCCACAACCGATCCCGATAGGCGTGCGAAGCCGCGGCGAGGACCTCGGGTGCCCGAGTGCAGCTCACCAGCACGCGCGCACCCTGGCTGGCCAGCCCGAGCGATACCGCCGCGCCCAGGCCACGGCTGCCGCCGACGACGAGGATGGTGCGTCCGGCCAGCGCCTCCGACGGCGGCAACACCGCCGCCAGTTCCGCGGGATCCGGGCCGGGCACCGACTCCCTGATCAAACTCTGCACCGTGACATCGGCACTCGCGCCGCAGCGCATGCCCGCCCGCAAGGTGACGAGGCCGGAGCGCCGGTCCACCTCGGGTTCGGCGGTCTCGAATTCGACCGCGCCGGAACCGGACCCGTGCAGGACGACGGTGCAGGCGACGAGCAAGGCATCCCGGCCTGGCGTGCACATCCCCGTCCAGTAGCTGGCCCAACCGAGCACAGCGGCAACATGTTCGGGGACGCGGCCGCCGATGACGCGGGACACCAGACCCGCGATCAGCGGATAGTCCACCGAGAAGGAGCCGCGCTCGGGACCGGGCGCCCGCTCGGAATCGCCTGCCAGATCGGCCAAGTCGAGCACCCGCGGGGTATCGCGGCGCGGTTGGTCCTCGGCCGCCGGACCGCACCACGGCAGCACCGAGCCGAGGCGGCACCGGATGCCGACCACCTCGATACCGCCGAAGCTCACCCGGCCGCGGGCCTCGCTTTCCGACACCGTCCAGTCGACCTCGTAGCGCCTGCCCGGAATCGTGGGCTGCCGGAAGGTCGCCCGGATATCGCGCACCGCCATCGGGTCGGTCGTCTCGGCCAGCGCGGCCAAGGCGAGGGTCACCACCAGCGCGCCGTGCGCGACCGGCCGACCGTACGGGGAGCGGTGACCGAAGTCGTTGTCCACGTGCAGCGGATTGCGATCGCCGACCGCGGCGGCATAGGTCGCCACGTCGGTATCGGTGACCCGGAAAACCCTGGTGTTCATGACACCCGCTCCTGCCGTGCGGCCGCAACCGCGGCGGCGATGTCGGCCAGCGACGGTTCCGAGGTGAGCGTGCTCTCCGGAAGTTCCACCGCGAAGGCGCGTTCCACCGCGTAGACCAGCCGTACCTGGGCGAGGGAATCCCAGGTGTCCATGTCCGCGCGGATCGTGTCGGGGCCGTGCGCGGCCGGTTCGCCGACCACCTCGGCGAACAGCTCGAGCAGCTGCTCCATCACATCAGTAGCCATGTTGCATCTGCGCCTCTCGCACATGCGGGCTGCGCGCGGGTGCGCCGCCCGACAGGTCGTATCCGAATACCGACCCCTGTTCCGACTCCGCTTCGAGAACGAAGCCGTGCCCGGGGTACAGGTCGCGCACCAGCGCGTTGCGGGCAGTCGGCAGATACCGGCCCACCAATCGCGAACTTCCCTGTGCCAGCGCCCATTCGGCGGCGGCCGCCAGCAGATTGTCTTCCGCGTTCCGGCCGATGACCCGGCAGCTGAGCAGCAACGTGTCGATCTCGACGGCCCCGCCGGCATCGCCTACCGCCTCGGCGAGCAGCACGCCGACGATGCCGTGGTCGGCGAAGCGGTCCCGCAGGCGCAGGGTGGCCGCGAACCACCGCGGGTCTTCGGCCATCTTCCTGACCTGGGTCTGGGTGTGCCTGCGGGTGGTCAGATTGAACTGGTTGGTCTTGGCGATCAACTGCGCGGCCCGATCGAGCGTGGTGCTGTTGATCGGCTCAATGGTGGCCACCATCTCCAAGCCGGCCAGGAACTCGTCGAGGTTGTCGGTCGCGGTCCGCGCCGCGGCGGCGAGCGCTTGGTAGGAGCGTTGCCTGGTGAAGTCCTCGCTGGACAGCGATCCCGGATGCAGCCAGGGCAGTGCGGCCAGTTCGGTGGCGAACTTCGCCGGTGCGGCGGGCAGGCACAGCGTGCGCACCGCCGGGTGCGCGGCGGCCACCTGGGCGCATTCGGCCGGGTTGTCGTCCACGAAGACGAAGCTGGCCGGGCCGAGCCGAATCTTCTCCGAAATCTCCTGGAGTTGTTCGGATTTCGGCCGCCAGTCGGCGACGATATGGGTGAAGTCCTCGACCCGCAGCACCATGCCCGGCGCCTCCGCGATGGCTCGCAGCGCGAGGTCGCGATCGTTCTTGCTGGCCACGGCGAGCAGCACGCCGCGCTCGGTGAGGGCGCGCAGGTAACGCTGGAAGTCGGCGAATGCCTCGCCGTCGGGGCCGGTGCCGACCCGGATGCCGTCGATGCCGTCATCGCCGAGGATGCCGCCCCACAGGGTGCCGTCCAGGTCGACGACCACGCAGCGCGCGGAACGGCCCCGGTCGGCGGCGACCGTGTCGGCGATCGCCGCGGCGAGCCACGGCAGACTGTCCGGCGCGTACGGCTGGCGCACCCGGTACCAGCTGCGCGGGTCCTCCCACTGGCGCAAACCGACCTGGGCCGCGAGCTGTTCGACGTCGACGAACAGCACTCGTCCCGCCGCGTGTTCGGCCAGGCGGGCGTTGATCTCGCGCACTCGGTACGACAGCGATTGCGGCGCGCGCCAAGCCGCCGGGCCATAGGCGTCCACGGCGGGCGGCGCGAAACCGAGCTGGACGACACGTACGCCGGAGCGGGCCGCCGCGTCCCACAGCCCGACCCAGCGGTTGACGGTTTCGTCCACCGTGCCGGTGACGTCGTGATGGGTACCGGCCAGCACCACGTAATCGCCTTCCCGGAACGGTGTTTGTGGCGCGAGGAGCACCTGCTCGACCTGCCCGAACGGGAAGTCCAGCAGTTCCGGCGTCAGCCCGGCGCGGGCACCCGCCAGCGGCAGCAGCTCGGCGAGGAAGTCGGTGGTGTAGGTGGCCAGTAGCGCCATCCGCACCTCGATTCCGGGCGTGCCCGGTTCGCGCGCCAGCGCTTTCGCACGCTGGGTCCACGCCACGTAGCCGTCGGCGGGGGAAAGCTCTACTGCCACATCGGTTGCCATGGCTACTCCCCTGCCGCGTGCGGGTTGTGCGCGAACGCGAGGTGCTTGCCTTCGTATTCGGCGAGCGACAGCAAGGTCTCGGCGATGAGCCCGGTCTGTACGGTTCCGCCCGCGGCGGCGCGCATTCGGGCGTGCATCAGCAGTGGCGGAAGCTTGCGCCACTGGGCGACAGCGCGTTCCCAATGGTCGCGTCCGGCGGCGTCGAGCACGGCGGTGTCGAATTCGGCGGCCCATAGCAGCAGTTCGCGTTGGCGCAGTGCCTGCCACAGATCGTCGAGTTGCGTGAAATCCTCGGGTGTCGAGGCGAACTGGTAGCGGCTGGCCAGTGCGACCAGCGCGTCGACGCCCACCAGGCGGCCCTCGCGGGCGGGCTGCGGCTCGCTCGGCTGGGCTTCGAGCCACCGATAGGTGCGGCCGATGTGGATGTCGCGTGAACCGGCCATCGCCTGTTCGCGCAGCAATGCGACGGTGTCACCGGTACCGAGGCCGACCGACCACTCGCGCAGGTCGGCCGCGGCGAGCACCGGAACCCGTTGCCCGGTTTGCGGTCCGAGCTCGGTGGTCATTGTCAGCGGATCCTCCACCAGCCAGCCGTCGATGGTCTCGACGATGGCCAGCCAGTGCGGGGCGTGCCAGCGCTGGTGCCCGCGCTGCCAGGGCAGGTGGAAGATATCGGCGAGCAACACCACCGAACCATGCTGGGCCACTTGCTCTTCGAGGGCGTGGTAGGCCGTCGCCCAGTCGTCGGCACCGTTCACCCGCAGCCCGAGGGCGGGCAGCGGCGGGGTGGCATCGTGCTCGAACAGCAGCAGGTCGTTCTCGGCCGGGCTCACCGCGAGCGTCGGCCCGCCCGCGAGCAGTGGCCGCCACCACCGGTTCACCCCTCGGGCCACCAGCGCACTCGCCAACGCCGCCGTGAAGCAGGTCAGCTTGTCGCCGTGGGTGGTGCGGGCGGTGGTCATTTCGCCCCCAGCACCCGGAGGGTGCCGTCGAGGTAGGCGGCGCGCGACGCGGAACGCTGGATCTTGCCGCTGGAGGTGCGCGGGATGGCGCCGGGACCGAGCAGCACCACCTCGTGCACGCCGACGTCGTGCACGCTGAAGATGGCTTGCCGCACGGCATCGCGCAGTTCCTGCGCGGTCGCCTCGTCGTCGGAGCTGAGCCTGGCCTCGATGAGCACCACGATCTTCTCCTGCACACCGACCTCGACGGAGAAGGCCGAGCACCGGCCGGGCAGCACCAGCGGATGCGCCTGTTCGGCGGCGTCCTCGAGGTCCGGCGGATAGTAGTTGCGGCCGTCGATGATGATCAGGTCCTTGAGCCGGGTGGTCGGATAGACCTCGCCGTCGTGCCGGAAGCCGATATCACCGGTGCGCAGGTAGTACTTGCCGTCGCGCGGCGAAAGTTCGCCGCGGAAGGTGTGTTCGGTCTCCTCGGGCCGGTTGTAGTACCCCGTGCAGACGGCCGGACCGGATACCCAGATCTCGCCGAGCCGGTCCTCCGGCAGGGCCAGCCTGGTCTCCGGATCCACGATCTGGATGGTGGTGCCCGGTGCCGCCGCGCCGCCGCTGACGAT
This sequence comes from Nocardia brasiliensis, assembly GCF_042691675.1. Lineage (GTDB taxonomy): Bacteria > Actinomycetota > Actinomycetes > Mycobacteriales > Mycobacteriaceae > Nocardia > Nocardia brasiliensis_D. The sequence continues at coordinate 3,928,292 of NZ_CP170507.1, read as the reverse complement.
GTCCGCGCCGTCCTCGGCCACGACCACCTGGCCGGTCGCCAGCGCCTCGCGGTCCACCCGCAGGGTCTGCACACCGGACAGGGTGCGCCAGTTCACCGACACGATCAGAGTCGACTCCGCCAGCCCGTACCCGGCGATCAGACTCGACCTCGCCAGACCGTGCTCGGCGAACGCCGCGTGGAACTTGTCGATGGTGCTGACCCGCACCGGCTCCGCACCGGACAGCGCATACCGCCAACGGCTCAGGTCGATCCCGTCGAGTTCCTTCGGCCCGACACGTTCGGCACACAGCTCGTAGCCGACATTCGGGGACGCCGCGAACACCTGCGCGGGATTGTCGCTGATCGCCTGCAACCAGCGCTCCGGCCGGCGCAGGAACGACGTCGGCGACATCTGCACCACGCCATGACCGTTGATGATCGGCATGATCACTCCGACCATCAGGCCCATGTCGTGGAACAGCGGCAGCCAGCTGACGAAGCCGACCTCGTCATCGGCGGAAATCCCGACGTGGTACATCATTTCGTAGACCTGCCTGGCATTGGCCAGCAGTCCGCGATGCGGCACCATCACCCCGGCGGGGGTGCGGGTGGAGCCGGAGGTGTACTGCAACAGGGCGATCTGTTCGCGGTCCACCAGGACCGGTTCCCAATCGATCGCGAGCTTCTCGTCGACCTCACCGGTGGTGACGATGAGCCGGGTCGTGTCGGTGGGCGAATTGTCCAGCCATGCCGTGACATTGGGCAGCGCGCTGTCGGTGGTCACGATGCAGGCCGGGTCGGCGTCGACGCAGACCGCGTCGATGCGTCCGTTGGAGTTGTGCGCGCTCGGCGGGTACAGCGGCACCGCGATGATCCCCGCGTAGAGGCAGCCGAAGAACGCCTTCACGTACTCCAGGCCGGGCGGCAGCAGCAGCACGGCCCGGTCGCCCGGGTGCGCGACCTGCAGCAGCGTGGCCGCGTATGCCCGTGCCGCGCGGTCGATTTCGGCGTAGGTCAGCGACTCGGTGACGCCGTGCTTGGAGGTCGAGTCGGGGTAGTTGAGGAAGCTGTACGCGATCCGATCGGGCCGCTGGGCGGCTTGGTTCGTCAGCGCCCGCACCAAGGTGTCGTACTCGAGGTCACCCCCGGTGAGCAGCGTTGTGGTCATACTCCGACCTCCTGTGGTGACGGCGCGGCGAGGAAGCCGACCTTGCGGAAGTAATCCAGGTAGCGGGTGAACAGCTCGCGGGAGACCGGCGGGCACTGCACGCCGACCCGGTCCAGTTCGGTGACGGCCTTGTCGACGTCGAACTGGATCAGCGGGGTGAGCCCGTCGTTCGCGCTCAACAGGCTCAGCACGCTGTAGGACGCCGATCCGGGTCCCGCGCTCGCGGCGTGGGCGGCGATCGCGTCGCGCCACTGGTCCAGGGTGACCGGGCGCACCGGCCAGCCGCTCTCCCGCAGCCAGCCGATGGCGTCGGTGAAGCTGCAGGGCCGCGGATTGCGCAGGTGGTAGATGTGCGCGCCCGGCTGTGGCGTGCGGGCCAGTTCCACCATGGCCGCGCCGGTGAAGTCGGCCGGGGCCAGATCCACGGCGAAGTCCACTTCCGGCGCGAGACCGACCTCCTGGCTGGCCTTGACCAGCAGCCAGAAGAAGTCGCTGGTCTGGCAGGCGCCGGTGCGGCTGTCGCCGCCGATCCGGCCGAGCCGGAACACACTCACCGGCAGACCGCGTTCGCCCGCCTCGGTGACCAGCCGCTCGGCCACCCACTTGCTGCGCAGGTAGCCCAGCGACAACTGCCCGGGATCCTGTGCCGGAAGAGCTTCGGTGACCCGGCCGTCGACCGCGTCACCGGGGCCGAGCACGTACAGCGAGGACACGAAATGCAGTGGCGCGCCGCTGGTTCGGGCCAGCGTGATCAGCTCCTGGGTGCCCTTGACGTTGGCTGCCTCCAGCACCCGGTACGGCAGCGCGAAGTTCACGTGCGCACCGTTGTGATAGATGGCGTCGATCGTGCGGCCCAGCAGCAGGAACTGGTTCTCGGTCAGCCCAAGTCGCGGTGCGGCCAGGTCGCCGAGCACGGGGATGACCCGGTCGAACGAGTCGCGGGACAGTTCGTAGCTGTCGAAGGTGGCGGCGAGGCGGACCAGGCCGTCCTCGCGGCTGTCCGCCCGCACCAGGCAGTGCACCCGAGCGTCGGTGCGGGCCAACAGCTCGTGCAACAGGAAGGCACCGACGAAGCCGGTCGCCCCGGTGAGCAGCACCTCGCCCGTGGCGGGCGGGGTGACGGTCCACGGTCCGGCGGGCCACGATTCGATCGCGGCGGCCACCTCGGCCGCCAGGTCGATCGCTTCCTCGGCCGCGGCCTCACCGGCCAGCAGCGCGACCACACCCGCCACCGTGGGGCGGGCGAACAGCGAACCGAGCGGAATGTCTTCGCCGAAGGTCTCCTTCAGCCGCAGGATCAGCTGAGCCGCCAGCAGCGAGTGGCCGCCGAGGTCGAAGAAGTTGTCCTCGCGCCCGACCCGCGGGATGCCGAGCACGTGCGCGAAGACGTGCGCCACCCGTTGCTCGAGTGGGGTGCGCGGCGGTTCGTATTCCAGGGTGTTGCGCCGCAGAACCGGGGCGGGCAGTGCGCGCCGATCCAATTTGCCGTTGGTGGTCAACGGGAATTCGTCCAGCACGAGGACCGCGGCGGGCACCATGTGCTGCGGCAGCCGCCGCGCCAGGTGGGCGCGGACGTCGACGACCAGATCGTCACGAGCCTTGACCCGCAACGGGTCCGAGATGACCAGATCGTCCGGCCATTCGGTCTCCCGCGCCGGGACCGCGGGCAAGGCGACATCCCAGCCGGTTGCCACCACGTCGTACCGGCCACCCGGTCGCCGCAATGCCTCGATCCGGTATGGCACCTGATCGGCAAGGGCGAGAAAGTCTTCCGGACTGATGCCACCGGAATCGGCGAGGACGGTACGGATCTGCGCCGCACTGGCCCGGCCGCGCCGCAATTCGTCGACCACCGCGAGCGGACCCGCCACCCTGGCGTCCAGGACATCGGGGATCAGCACCGCCGCGGGACGCTCCCGGTCCAGCAGTTCGGCCAGTTGCCGCGGCGTAGTCGCCGCGTCCAGCAGTTTCGGCCGCACCGGTAGGCCACGCTGACCCGCGTACAGCACGGCGTCGTACCGGAATCGGGACATCTCGTTGAGATGCTCGCCGCGCTTGAGCCGGATCCTGGACCCGGCCAGCGTCGGGTGGGCGGCCACGAACTCGTCGAAATACCTCGGCGAGATCACCAATTCGGCATCCCGGTCGAGTGCGGCCCGCACCGCCGGGGCGAGCTCGGCGGCACCCGCGGACGGCGCATTGGTGGCCTCGACGGTCGCGTGGAACGACTCGCTGAGGGTGAGATCGCGGACGTCACCGACGAACAGCACACCGTTGGGGGCGAGCAGTCCGACCACCGAGTCCAGCACGCGGGTCAGGTAGTCGGCGCTCGGGAAGTACTGCACCACCGAGTTGATCAGGATCAGGTCGTACGGACCGGCGACGTCGTAGGGCAGGTCGTCGGCGGCACACAGGTCCAGCCGGACATGCTCGAGGTCGGGATTGCCCTCGACGATCTTCGTCCGCACATTCTCGATGGCCGAGGCGGAGACGTCGGTGGCGTCGTACACCGCGCACTGCGGTGCCAGCCGAGACAGCAACAGTCCGGTGCCACAGCCGATTTCGAGGACGCGCTGCGGGGCGAGGGTGCGCACGGCGGCGACGGTCGCCTCGACCCATTCCCGCATGTGCTCCTCGGGGATGGCGGCGTTGGTGTACGAGCTGTTCCACCCGGAGATGTCGAAATCGGCGTCGCCGTCATGGCCTTGCCGATACGTGCTGTTGAAGACGACCTGCCAGTTCGCGACCTGGTCCTGCTCCGCGTCGGCGGCGTCGGCCGGCGCGTCGCCCGGCGTGAAATAGGCGACCAGGGACAGGCTTCCGCCGGTGTCCTTGCGCGCCAGCACCACCGCCTGGTCGACACCGGGATGCGCGGTGATCGCCGCCTCGATCTCGCCCAGCTCGATCCGGAAGCCGCGCACCTTGACCTGCTGATCGATCCGGCCCAGGTATTCCAGATCGCCGTCGGCCCTGCGCCGGGCGAGGTCACCGGTCCGATAGACCCGTCGTCCCGCGAGTACCGGGCTTTCGACGAACCGCTCGGCGGTGAGATCGTCGCGGTTCAGGTAGCCGCGCCCGACACCGGGCCCGGACACCAGCATCTCCCCTGCCACGCCGTCGGGCACCGGCCGCCCGGCCGGATCGACGATCAGTACGCCGAGATCGGGCAGCGGGACGCCGATCAGACTGCCCGCCGCCGAGGTCACGTCGGCGCGGGTGAGTTCGCGATAGGTGACATGCACGGTGGTCTCGGTGATGCCGTACATGTTCACCAGCCGCGCCGACTCGCCGTAGCGGTCGAACCACGGTGCGAGCGTGGACAAATCGAGCGCTTCACCGCCGAAGATCACCCAGCGCACCGCGAGCGCGGTGCCGGGTGCGTTCTCCAGTGCGCGCAGCAACTGGGTGAACGCCGACGGTGTCTGGTTGAGCACCGTGACCTGTTCGCGGGCGAGCAGTTCCGCGAACTCCGCGGTGGACCGGCTGACCGAGCCCGGCACCACGACGAGCCGTCCGCCGTACAGCAGCGCGCCCCACATCTCCCAGACGGCGAAATCGAAGGAGTACGAGTGGAACATGGTCCACACGTCGTGCGGGCCGAAGTCGTACCAGCGGGTGGTCGTAGAGAACAGGCGAACCACGTTGGCGTGCTCGATGACCACGCCCTTCGGGACACCTGTCGAGCCCGAGGTGTAGATGACGTAGCAGGGGTCGTGCGGCTCCGCCTTTTCCAGCGGCAGATCGGCCACCGTCTCGTCGGCCTGCTCATCGATGAGTAGGAGTTCCGGGCCTGCTCCGGCCGTCGCCGAGGCCAGTGAACTGTGGCTGATCACCAGCCGCGCCGCCGAGTCGGCGATCATGAATTCGATCCGGTCGCCCGGGTACATCGGGTCGAGCGGGACGTAGGCGGCACCGGCGCGCAGCACGGCCAGGATCGCGACGACCACGTCGGCGGACCGCTCGAGATGAATGCCGACGAAGGAGCCGCGACCGACCCCGCGGGCGCGCAGCCGCTGGGCCAGCTGATCGGCGGCCGCCGCGAGTTCCCCGTAGCTCAGCGCGCTGTCACCGAATGTGAGGGCGACCGCGTCCGGTGTCTGAATCGCCTGCGCCGCGAACAGTTCGTGCAGCGTCAGCGCGGGCTCGGCGGCCGGTTCGCTCGGCAGCGCCGCGGCCACCGCCCGCTCCCGCTCGGCCGGCTCGAGGAAGTCGAGTTCCGGCAGCGCGGTGTCGGGGTCCGCGACGACCGTGGTCAGTAGCGCGACGAAGTGGCGCGCGATCGCGGCGATGGTCGGCTCGTCGTATAGGTCGACGTCGTACTCGAACGCGCCGACCAGCTCCGCACCGACCTGCCGCAGGGTCACCAGCACGTCGAATTTCGTGGTGCCCGAATGCACTTCGACGTATTCGGCGCTGAGTCCGGGAATGGCGAGCTCGGGCAGGGTGGTGTTCTGCAACACCACGGCGGTGCGGAACAGCGGGGAATGGCTCAGTTCCCGGTCGGGGCGCACGTGTTCGACGACGAGGTCGAACGGAGCTTCCTGATGGTCGAACGCGTCGAATACGACGCGCTGTTCCCTGGCCAGCAGCTCGCGGAAGGTCGGCGCGCCGGACAGATCCGTCCGCAGGGCGAGCGCGTTCACGAAGAACCCGATGAGGGGTTCGATTTCCGGCCTGTTCCGGCCCGCGATCGGCGTGCCCACCGTGATGTCCTCGGCGCCGGTGTAATAGCGAAGCAGTGCTTTGAAACCCGCCATCAGTGCGACGAAAAGCGTAGCGGGGCGATCGTTCACCCTGACCTCGTCGGCCAGCTTCCGCAGCCCGGACAGCACCGGCGCCGGGATGGTGAACTGCACTCGCGCGCCGCGGTTCTCCGGTTCCAGCGCGCGTGGCCGGTCCGGGTGGAAGGTCACCAGCGGCGGTTCGTCGCCGAGTACGTCGCGCCAGTAGTCGAGGTCGGCGCCGAACTTGTCGCGCTGCGCGAGATCCTGCAACCAGGTGGCGTAGTCGGGGTATTGCAGCGGCAGGTCCGGCAGCTCGGGCTGATGCTTGCCCACCGTGAAATCGGCATAGGCGGCCATCAATTCGGTGGCGAACACGCCGAGCGACCAGCCGTCGGAAATGATGTGGTGCATCGCGACGGCGAAGATCGAATCGTCCTCGCTCAGCCGTACCAGCAGCACCTCGACCAGCTGACCGGACAAATCGAAGACGGTCCGGCCGAACTGCTCGACCTGCGCCATCGCGTCGGCCAGCGGCCGCTGCGGATCCAGTTGCGACGGGCCGATCATGGTCATCGGCAGCGGTGCCACCGGCCCGACGACCTGAACCGGAACACCGTCGCGCACTTCGATGCTGGTACGCAGCGACTCGTGCCGGGACACCACCAGCGACAGCGCGCCCTGGAGTGCCGCGATATCGAGATGGCCGCGTAGGCGCAACGCCAGCGGCATCGTGTAGGTGGCCCGATCCGGGAACAGCTGCTCCAGGAACCAGATCCGCTGCTGGGCGGCCGAAAGCGGCGCGGCGGCAGTCGGATCGGCGCGGCGCGGGATGGCGGCCCGTGGGGTGCCGCCCGCGGCCCAGCGCCGCAACAACTCTCGGCGGGATGCGCGGGTGTCGACGAGTTCAGGCATTGTTGCTCCGTTCTTCGGCCGCCCCCGGCTGGTTGAGCAGCAGCTCGACCTCGCTGTCGGACAATTCGTCCAACCGCTGCATCAGATGTGCGGCGATGGTGTCGGCCATCCCCGCCGCGGTCGGGGCGGCGAACAGTTCGCCGAGTGCGAGATCCAGCGGGAAGATGGACCGCAGCTGGGTTGCCACGTGCACCGCGAGCAGCGAATCGCCGCCCAGCTCGAAGAAGTTGGCGTCGATGCCGAACTCGTCGATGCCGAGGGCCGCACTCCAGACCGAGACCACCCGATTGCGCACCGAGCGGACGAAATCGTCTTCGTCGGATTCGACGTCGGCGGCATTGTCGGCGGCCACCGGCGCTGGAGGCGCGGGCCGCACGGTGTCGAAGCGCCGGGATTGTGCAGACGTCGCCTCGGGCGGATCGACCCAATAGCGCTTCAGCGCAAAGGGATACGTGGGCAAGCTGACCGACGCCGGTGCTTCACCGCCGTAGATGGCATCGAAATCCACCGCGACACCGGACAACCAGAGTCGGCCAGCGGCATCCACGATGGCGGTCTCCGGTGACCCGGCACCGAGCCCGATGCCGAGGGAGCCGACCGTCGCCGACGCGCGATCGGCCGTGCGCAGGAACGACACCAGGGACTTGCCCGGCCCCACCTCCAGCGCGACGGTCCCCGGGTTATGGGCCACCAAGTCGAGCGCGGCCTCCCGGAAGCGCACAGTGCTGGTCATCTGCCGGGACCAATACCCGGGATCGACCGCCTGCTCGGCGGTGATCGGCGCACCGGTGACGTTCGACCAGAACGACACCCGCGGCGCCTGCCGAGGCACGGCACGCACCAGGTCCGCGAACCGCGCCGCCGCCTCGTCCATGAGCGGGGTGTGGAACGCGTGCCCGACCGGCAGCAACGAACTGGGCACGCCCTCCTCGGAGAGCTCACCGGCGAGCCGGAACAGCGCCGACGGCGCGCCCGCGACGACGCAGCGGTTGGCGGAGTTGTCGGCGGCGAGCCAGACATCCTCCGGCAGGCGCTCGGCGATGACGTCGGCGCCCTGGGAGATCGCGAGCATGCCGCCGGGCGGTGACGCCGCCATGATCCGGCCCCGCTCGACCACCAGTGGCAACGCATCGGACAGCTCGAAGACGCCGGCGATGGTGGCACAGACCAGTTCACCGAGGCTGTGCCCCAGTAGTTCTCGCGGTTCCGCGCCGAACTCGCGCCACATCCCGGCCAGCGCGTATTCGACCGCGAACAAGGCCACCTGGGTCTGCTCGGTGCCCTCGGCGCTACGGACCGCGGACTCCAGGTCGAAGCCGGTGCCTTCGCGCAGGATGTCCGCGCAGGCGCGGAACCGGTCGCCGAACGGACGGACCGACGCGGCGAGTTCGAGGACGGCGGCGCCGAGCGCGACGCCCTGCCCGGGGAACAGCCAGGCAAGCGCGGGCGCGGGTGTCGCCTGCCCCGCCGTCGGCTTGGCGAGTGCGGCGGCGGCTTCGGCCGCCGTGCTCGCCACGACCATGCGACGGTGCGGGAACCGACGGCGGCCGTGCGCCAAAGTGTGCGCGACAGCGGCTAGTTCAACATCGGCACGTCCCAGATGTTCGGCGAGTCCGGCGGCGATCCGGTCGGCGTCCTGCGCCGTGCGACCGGAGATCAGCAGCGCGCGCGGACCGGGCCGCACCGCAGCGGGCGGCGGCGTCGGCGGCTGTTCCACGATCACGTGGGCGTTGGTTCCGCCGATACCGAAGGCGCTGACACCCGCCCGGCGTACCGGGTCCGACCATTCCCGCAGTTCGGTGTTGACGAAGAACGGGGTTGCGGCGAAGTCGATTTCGGGGTTGGGCCGGGTGTAGTGGAGGCTGGCCGGGATGCGGCCGTCGCGCACGGCGAGTACCGCTTTGATGAACCCGGCGACACCGCCCGCGGAATTGAGGTGGCCGACATTGGATTTCACGGAGCCGAGTGCGCAGTACTGGGTGGCGTCGGTGTGCTCACGGTATGCCGCGCACAGCGCGGCGACCTCGATGGGGTCGCCGAGTTTGGTTCCGGTGCCGTGCGCCTCGACGTAGCCGATGGTGTCGGCGCCGATACCGGCCGCCGACAACGCTTCCCGGATGACCGCGCGCTGGCCCGCGATACCGGGCGCGGTGTAGCCGATCTTGTTGGCGCCGTCGTTGTTCACCGCCGAACCGAGGATCACAGCGTGGATATTGTCGCGGTCGGCGATCGCGTCGGCGAGCCGCTTGAGCACGACAACGCCGACACCCGAACCGAAGACGGTGCCAGCGGCCTCGGCGTCGAACGCGCGGCAGTGACCGTCCGGCGAGAGGATCGACCCCTCCTCGTAGATGTACCCGGCTTCCTGCGGCACCTGCACGCTCGCACCCCCGGCGAGCGCCACGTCGCAGTGGAAGTCGAGTAGTGCCTGCGCGGCCTGGTGCACGGCCACCAGCGAGGTGGAACACGCGGTCTGCACCGCGACACTGGGACCGGTCAGGTTCAGCTTGTAGGAGACCTTGCTGGCCAGGTAGTCGGAGGCGTTGCCGTGCAGGGCATGCAGCTGCGAGCTCGGGGTCTGGAACAGGCTCGCGTGTCCGACCAGGTTCCGCAGCAGATAGGTGCTGATGCCCGCGCCCGCGAAAACGCCGACCGGCGTGGGGTTTTCGGCGGCGATATGACCGGCGTCCTCCAGCGCCTCCCACGCGCATAGAGTGAACAGCCGATGCTGCGGATCGGTGAGTTGTACCTCGCGCGGGGGCATTTCGAAGAACTCCGCGTCGAACTTGTCCGCGCTCGGCAGCAACGCCCCCGCGTGCACGTATCCGGCAGGCGGGTCGGCGGGCATCGACGCCGGGTCGAGCGGGCGGACCGATTCGCGGCCCTCACACAGATTGCGCCAGTAGTCGGCGACCGTGTCGGCGTCGGGGAAGCGGCAGGCCATGCCGATCACCGCGACCCGGAACTCGTTGTCGTCGTGTGTCATCGCTGGCTCCCAACGCTGTCCGGCACGGTCTCGGTGGCCTGGCGATGCGCTCGCCTGCGGGCGGCGGCCGCGCGCCGGTCCTGGCCTCGGTCCACGTCCTGCTGCGGTGCCGTTCGCCCCGCCAGCGCCTTGGCCAGCCCGTCGACGGTCGGGGCGGCGAACAGGTCGGTCATCGCCAGCGCGACGCCGAGGCGGCGCTCGAGCAGTCCGCGCACCCTGGCCAGCGCGAGCGAATGACCGCCGAGGTCGAAGAAGTTCTGCCCGAGCCCGATCTCCCGGTCGAGCACCTCCGCCCACACTTCGGCGACAACGCGCTCCAACTCGGTGCCGGGCGGGGTGTACACCGGCGGCGCGGCCGGGGCGATCTTCGGCAGCTTGGCGCGATCGAGCTTGCCGGTGAGACCGCGGGGCAGATTGTCGAGGGTCATGTAGGCCGACGGAATCATGTAGTCCGGCAACCGGGTACGCAGAAACGCCGAGAGCTCGAGATAGTCGGGCTCCAGCGGGCCGTCCTGGGTGAGGTACGCGACCAACCTCGGCGCGTCGGCGTCGGTGTCCAGCACCACGGCGGCCTCGCCGACTGTCGGATGCGAGCGCAGGAAGGTCTCCGCCTCCCCCGGTTCCACCCGGTGGCCACGAATCTTGACCTGGCGGTCCTTACGGCCGACGAAGACCAGTCGCCCGTCGGGCAGCCGCCGGGCCAGATCACCCGTCCGGTAGTACGGGACGCCGTCGACTCCGGTGCCGAACACCTTCTCGGTGAGTTCGGGCCGATGCCAGTAGCCGAGGGCGACGTATGGGCTGCGCAGCGCGATCTCGCCGTAAACCTCGGTGGGACGCCCACTTTCGTCGACCAGGTCCACCGCGACACCCTCGACCGGGTGACCGATCGGCACCCCGGCACGGTCCGCGTCCTCGGGGGTGATGATGTGCTGCAAAGCGACCGAGCATTCGGACGGACCGTACAGACTCACCAGTCGGCAGGTCGAGGCGAAGTGCTTACCGAAGTCGACGACGTCGCCGCGGACCACTTCTTCGCCGCCGAGCGCCACCAATCGCAGCGCCTGCGGCACCCAGGGACCGTCGGTGTCGCTGAGCAGGTAGCGGAAAAGCGTTGGGGTGCAGTGCAGCACGGTGACTCCGGCGCGTTCGATCTCCGCACGCAGACCCGCCGGATCGAACAGGTGCGGGTCGATCACGTACAGCTCCGCCCCGGCCACCGCGGCGCCGAAGGAGTTCAGCACCCCGGCGTCGAAGGTGTAGCGGGCCGGTGCGGCAACGACATCGTCGGGACCGATGCGCAGCCGCCGCGCGTAGGTGACCGCGTGGGCCAGCGCGTTGCCGCCGCTCTGCGCGACACCCTTCGGGCGGCCGGTCGATCCGGAGGTGTGCAGGATGTAGGCGAAATCATCCGCGCTGATGTGGGATTTTGCCCAGGTGGACAGGTCGTTGGTCGGTACCGAGCTCAGCGCTGGGTCCGGTCGGTCGATGCGCCCGGACACGGTGAACACGTGCGCCGCACCGGCGACCGAGCGGGCCAGCTCCGCGAGCGACGGATCGCACAGCAGCGCGGAGACGTCGGCCTCCTCGAGGATTTCGATCAACCGCGCCTGCGGTGCCCGCGGGTCGAGCGGGACGTACGCGACGCCCGCGCGCAAGGCCGCCCAGACCGCGACGAAACTCTCCGGCGTGTGGTCGTAGAGCAGCGCCACTCGGCTGCCGTCCAGTCCGGCGCCGATGAGTTCCTTGGCGATGACGGCGGTGAGCGCGTCGAGTTCGGCGAAGCTGGTCGTGCGGTCGCCCGCGCGCAATGCCGGTGCGTTGCCGCGCAGGTCGATCACCGCGTCCAGCCGATCGATCAGCCGCTCGTCCGGCTCGGCCTCGGGCACCATCGCGGAGCCGGGCAGTTCCCAGTTCGCCTGCACCCCATACTGGTCCGTGCTCTCCAGTCGCACTTCCCGGACCAGCTGGTCCGGGTTCGCGGCGATGCTGGCCAGTGCGTTCGCGTAGTGCTTCAGTGCCCGAACGGCGGTCGGTTCGTCGTAGAGGTCGGCGCTGTATTCCAGGGTCAGCTTCGTCGGACCGTCGGTCTCGTCGACGGTGAGGTCGAAGTCCATTTTCGCGGTCGCGCGCGGCGCGTCCACCAGTTCGACGTCGAGCCCGGCCATATCGAGGGTCGGTGGCGGCGTGTTCAAGTAGTTGAACATGACCTGGGCGAGCGGAGTGCGGCTCATGTCCCGGGTGGGCACCATCGCCTCGATGACCTTCTCGAACGGCAGGTCTTGGTTGGCGTGCGCGGAAAGGACCGTCTGCCCGACACGGGACACCAGCTCGGTGAAGGTCTCGGCCGGGTCGACCGCGGTCCGCAGCGCCAAGGTGTTGAGGAAGCAACCGACCAGCGGTTCGACGGCCGAGCGGGTGCGCCCGGCGATCGGTGCGGCAACGATCAGATCCTGTTGGCGGGTATACCGATTCAGCATCGTGTAGAACGCGGCGAGCAGCACCGCGAAGGTGGTGACGCCGCTGCGGGCCGCGAGCGCCCTGACTTCGGCCATCACCTGCGGGTCGACCGCGAGCCGCGCCACCGCGCCACGGGAGGTGCGGCGCGCGGGACGTGGGCGGTCGCCGGGAATTTCGGTGACCGTCGGGTCGGCGAGCTCGGTCCGCCAGAAGTCCAGCTGCCCGTCGAGCCGGTCGGCGTTGCCGCGCTGCCAGCCCGCGTAGTCCGCGTACTGCACGGCCAGTGGCGGTAGCGGCGAGGCCACACCCGCGACCTGCGCCCGGTAGTGGGCCGAAACCTCTTGGCTCAGTACCGCGACCGACCAGCCATCGCACACGATGTGATGGAGCGCGATCGCCAACAGGTATTCGTTAGAACTCGACTTGATCAGGTGGTACCGCCAAACCGGACCTTCGGCGAGATCGAAGGGAGCGCGATAGACACTCGCCGCGAGTTCCGCCTCGGCATCGGCACGCCGCTCGGACGGCAACGTGCTGAGGTCCGTGAACGGCAGTGCCCGTGCGGAATACGGGCGGATCAGCTGGCGCAGCTCCCCGTCCTCGGTGGTCCGATAGACGCTGCGCAGCACCTCGTGGCGCTGCTCGACCAGTGCCAGTGCCTTTTCCACCGCGGCGATATCGATCTCGCCACGCAGCCGCAGTCCACCCGGCATGATGTAGGTGGCGTTGCCGGGATCCATTGTCTCCAGGAACCACAGTCTTTCCTGGGCGTAGGACACCGCCAGCAATTCACCGTCCGCGCGCGGCAACGGCTGCAACGGCGGTAGCGAATCCTGCTGCGTAGACGCTGATTCGATCAGCCGCGCCGCCGTGACGACGGTCGGGCTCTCGAAGAGTTCGCGCAGCGACACACTGACGCCGAACTCGTCGAGGATGTGCGAGATCACCCGGGTTGCCGCCAAGGACGTGCCGCCGAGTAGGAAGAAATCGTCGTGGCGACCAACTTCGGGCCGCTCCAGTGCCTCGGCCCAGAGTGCCGCCAGGCGGATCTCCCGCTCACCGATCGGAGCTTCGAACGCGACGTCACTCGGCTCGTCCGAATCCGGCTCGGCCGCTTGGTCGTTCACCGCGTACTCGCGCACCGGCAGGGTGGCGAGCAGATCGTCCACCGGGGTCGTCGGCGCGGCGGCGGCCGCTGCCGCGAGGGCGAGGAAGTCCTGCGCGAGATCCGTTGCGGCGGTCGCGTCGAGCAGCTTCGAGTTGTAGGTCAGGTGGCAGACGAGCTCCGAACCCGACTCGGCGACATGCATGACCAGGTCGTAGAGCGTGGCACCGGTGTCGATCGTGTGCCACTCGACGCGCAGACCCCACTCGCTCAGGTCGGGCCGCTCCAGCACCTGCTGCACGAACAATGTCTGGAAGACCGGGCTGAAGGCCGGATCCCACGGCCCGCCGATCGCCTCGACGATCCGCTCGAACGGGACGGTCTCGTCGTCGTAGGCGGCCATCGCGCTGTCCCGGGTCCGGTGCAGCAGGTCCGCGAAGGTCTGCCCGGCTGCGAGATCCGCGCGAACCGGCACCGTATTGACGAAGTGCCCGATGGTCTTCGCGAGCTCCGCGTACGGCCGGGCCGCCATCGGGATGCCGACGCAGAAGTCGCGCTGACCGGCGTGGTGCGCCAATGTCAGCTCGTAGCAGGCCAAGAGGAAGACGAACGGCGGAATCCCATGGGCCGCCGCGCAGGCGCGGACCGCGTCGGAAACCTCCCGGGGGAACGAATTTTCCACGCGCGCACCGTTGTTGCCGACGCGCCTGGGGCGTCGGCCGATCGACAGGTCGAGCGGTGGAGCACCGCGCAGCAGTGCGGCCCGTCGTTCGACCGCCGCGGCTTGTGTTGCGGGCGCGCCGTGTTCGGCACTCCACACCGCGTAGTCGGCGTACTGCCGCGGCGGTACCGGCAGGATGGCCTCCGCGCCGTGCCGGACGGCTCCGTAGGCCGCCCACAGCTGATCGATCAGCAGCGCGATCGATAATCCGTCCAGCACGAGGTGGTGCGCGACGACCGCGAGAATCCACTCCTGTTCGGCCAGCCGGATCAGCGCCCAGCGCACCGGCGGACGGGTCGCCAGGTCGAACGGGGCCGACGCCAGCGACTCGAGCAGCTGATCGACCGCTGCCGCCCGGGTTTTCGCGGGAACCAGGCGCAGATCCGGCGTCTGCCAATCCGCACCCGCGACATCGACCACCTCGGCGCGCAAGCCCTCGGGCGATTCCTTGAAGACCGTGCGGAAGGCATGCTGCTGCTGAGTTACCGCGTCGGCGGCCGTGTGCAGCGCCGCGACGTCGAGCGGGCCGGTGATCCGGATGCCCAGCGGCACATGGTAGATCGCGGGGTGACCGGCCAGCTGCTCGTGCAGCCAGATGCCCCGCTGGGCCGGTGTCGCCGGGAACGGCCCGGCGCCCTCGCGCAGCGGAACGGTGGTCGTGGAAATGCCCGCGGCACGACGTTCCCGCAGGCGCGCCAGGGCCAGGCTGCTAGCCGGTGAGTTCATGATCGCTCTCCAAAAGGGCGGCATCGGCTTGTTCGACCATGAGCTCCTCCAGCGCCGCCGCCACCTGGGCGACGGTCGGCTCCTGCAACATGCGCCGGAGGGCGAACTCGATCTCGAAGAGTTCGCGGAGTCTGCGGACGAACTGGGTGGCGGCCAGCGAATGCCCGCCGATGCGGAAGAAGTTCTCGAAGACGCCGACCTGCTCCAGTCCCAGCAGCTCCGCCCACATCTCGGCGACGACCTGCTCGTATTCGGTGCGCGGCGCGACATAGTCGGTGTCGGCGGTGAACAGATCCGTCGACGCGCGCGACACCGGTGCGGCGGTGACGCTCGGCACGCCCCCGACCACCCGGTAGGACTTGCGGTCGAACGGGTACAGCGGCAACCGCGCCAACGGCCGTTGCACCGCGTCCACCCCGGACCAGCGGACCTCGTGCCCGCGCACGTGCAGTTCGCCGAGGGCCGACAACATCACCGCGAGGTCGTCGACATCACGGACCAGCGAGGGCACCGCGACTCCGGCCCGCTCATGGTGGCGGAGCAGGCTTTTCAGCATGCCGTTGAGCGCGGGGTGCGGGCCGATCTCGATGAAGGAGCTGACGTTGGCGTCGATCATGGCGCCGACCGCCTCGGCGAACTGCACCGGCCGCACCACCTGGTCGGTCCAGTAGAGGCCGTTCAGTTGCGCGCCGTCGAGGCGGCCACCGGTGACCGTCGAGTAGAACGGGATGTCGCCCTCGCGGGGTTGGATGCACGGCATGTCGGCCGCGAACTCCGGCAGGCAGTCCCGCATCAGCGGCGAGTGGAAGGCATAGCGGCCGGGCAGGCGGCGGGTCATCACCTGTTCGCCGTCCAGCCGGGCCAGCAGTGCGTCCACCGCGCCGGTGTTGCCCGAGATCAGCGTCCACTTCGGGCCGTTGGTGCCCGCCAAATAGACGCGTTGCGGCAGTTCGAGTTCCGCGGCGGGCAGGTTGACGACCGCCATGCAGCCGTTGTCCCGCAGGCGCGCGGTCGCTTTGGCCCGCGTCGCGATGATCTGCGCCGCGGTACGGAGATCGATCGCACCGCAGACATGGGCGGCGGCGACTTCGCCGACGCTGTGTCCGACGACGGCGGCGGGGGTGATCCCCCACGACTGCCACAGCGTCGCCAACGCGACCTGCAACGCGAAGAGCACCGGTTGGGCGGTGCCGGTGTCGGCGAGCGCTTCGTCGTCGCGACCGCGGTCGAGCACGGCGAAGGTCGACCAGCCGAGCGCGATGCGCAACTCCCGGTCGACCGCGAGCAAGGCGTCGCGGAAGGCGGGCTGGTGCCGAATCAGCTTGCGCCCCATGCCGAGCCACTGGTTGCCCTGCCCGGTGAAGACGAAGCCGACCTTGCCGGGCCCACTGCGCGGCACCCGGCCCGCCGCCGCGCCGAGCGGCAGCGAACCGCCGGAGATCGCGGTGAGCTGCTCGGCCAGATCGGCGTGATCGCGGGCGGCCACGGCGACGCGGAACGGGTGCTGGGCCCGTCGCGCGGTCGAGGTCTGCGCGAGTTCGGCGATCGGCGGCGCGGTTCCCTCGCGAAGCATGTCGATCCAGCTGTCGACCAGGTCGAGTGTCGCTTGCTCGCTTCGACCGGAAATGCTGACCAGGTAGGGCTTTTCGGGCGGAGTGGGGGTCGGGATGTGCGACGGTTTCGCCGGTGCGCCGGTCAGCACGGCGTGCGCGTTGGTGCCGCCGAAGCCGAAGGAGCTCACCCCCGCCAGCGCGCGGCCCCGGTGCTGCGGCCACGACTGGTTCGCGGCGGGGACATCGAACGGCAGATTGTCGAAAGCGATGTGCTTGCTGGGTGATTCGAAGTTCAAGTTGGCGGGCACCTGGCCGTGGTGCAATGCGAGGGCGGTCTTGACCAACCCGGTGATGCCGGCGGCGGCTTCGAGGTGACCGACCACCGTCTTGGCCGAACCGACGAGGAATTTCTCGCCACCACCGCGGTTTTCGGCGAAGACGGCGCCCAGTGCCCGGGCCTCGATGGCGTCGCCGAGGATGGTGCCCGTGCCGTGCGCCTCGATGTACTGCACGTCGCCGGGATGCACCCCGGCCCGCCGGTAGGCGCGGCGAAGCACATCGACCTGGGACTGGTAGCTCGGCGCGGTCAGTCCATTGGTACGGCCGTCTTGGTTTATCGCCGAGCCGATCAGCACCGCGTAGACCCGGTCGCCGTCCTGCTCTGCCTGCGCGAGCGGCTTCAGCACCACCGCGGCGCTGCCCTCGCCCCGAACGTATCCGTCGGCACGATCGTCGAAGGTCTTGCATCGTCCGTCGGCGGCCATCATCCCCGCGTCGGCCAGCGATTCGGTGACTCGCGGGTCGAGCGTCATGTTGACCCCGCCGACCACCGCGACATCGCAGTCGCCGTCGTGCAGGCTACG
The DNA here is from genome assembly GCF_042691675.1 of Nocardia brasiliensis. Classification (GTDB taxonomy): domain Bacteria; phylum Actinomycetota; class Actinomycetes; order Mycobacteriales; family Mycobacteriaceae; genus Nocardia; species Nocardia brasiliensis_D. The sequence goes on along the minus strand of NZ_CP170507.1, from coordinate 3,911,093 downwards.
CAGCGCCATGTGCAACGCGACCAGCGACGACGAGCAGGCGGTGTCCACGCTGACGCTCGGGCCACGCAGGTCGTAGAGATACGACAACCGGTTGGCCGCGATGCTGCTGGCATTGCCGGTGACGGCGGCGATCGGCATCCCGGACGTTGCGGCGTCACCCATGCCTCGGGCGTAGTCACCTGCCGTGATCCCGATAAAAGTGCCGGTCGCGGTCCCGGCCAGCCGTTCTACCGGCACGCCGGCGTCCTCGAAGGCGTCCGCCACGGTTTCGGCGAGCAGCCGATGCTGCGGATCCATGGCCGCGGCCTCGGCGTCGGCGATGCCGAAGTAGTTCGCGTCGAAGGCATAGGGATCATCGAGGAAGGAGCCGAACCACGCGCGCCGCCGCTGTTCGCCACCCGCGTTGCCCGACGGTGGCCAATCGTGCCTGGCCGCAGGCGCCTCGCCGACCAATTCCCGGCCGTGCCACAGCGTTTCCCACAGCTGCTCGGGCCCGCGCAGCCCGGGGTACGCGCAGCCGATGCCGATGATCGCCACCGGTTCCTGCGCGGTACCGGCGCGAATCGGGCGCCCCCCGACTTCGGGCTCCCGATCCGTGCCGTCCAGCGACGCCGGTTCAGTGCTGTCCTGCGCCGCCGCGAGCCCCTCGGCCAAGGCATGCACGGTCGGGTACTCCCACGGCAGATCCGGGGGCAGCGGTTTACCCCACCACGTGGAAACCTTGCCGACGAAAACCAGCGCCACCGCGGAGGTGAGCCCGAAACTCGAGAACGGCTCGGTCAGGGCGACATCATCGGTAGCGATGTCCAATAACTCGCCGAGGGTTTCGGTGAGAAACATACTGATCTCGTCGGCCGTCCGACGGGCCATTTCTGCAGACATCTAGCACTATCCCTACTACGTAGAAACAGAAGTACGGGGCTCGACTGAATTACCAGAATTGTCCGCGACGGCGGGGACTTCTTGGTCGGTCAATGTTTTCCCGGGAATCTCGGACAATCCGCGTTCGGCCAGATTGCGCCGAGCCTGGGCCAGCGGGAACGCCAGAACGCGCAGGTCGTGGAATAGCTTCACCGCGATGGTCGGCCAGATCGCACCGGTCAATTTGTAGGTCAGCGCGAGTGCCACGCCGCCGAATATCACCTGGGCCGAGACGGCGGGCCGGAATCCGTGCCGCAACCCGTCGATGACGCCACCGGCAACGATGATCAGGATCCAGAACGGCAGGTCCGGCCACAGCAGCGCGACCGCGTAGATGGTGAAACCGCGGTAGACGATCTCCTCCGCGGGCGTGCTGAACGAGTTCGCGAGCCACCAGAACCGCTCGATGGAGGTCTCCGGCGTGATGAAGACGACGTACTCGATCTTGCGCGCGATCCAGTCTCGGCCCGCGCGCCCGCCGACGAGCGGAATCAGCACGGGACCAAGCAGATACGACACGTAGACGGTGACAATGGCCAGGCTGATGATCTTCTCGGCGAGCGAGAACCCACGGAAGATCGAGAAGTCGAAATGCGTCAGGCCGAGCTCGTGCACCGAGGTGCCGCTGACCGCGAACGCGACGAGGATGACGGCCAAGGTGGCCCAGGTCCGGAAGACGCCACCCTGATACAGGCGGACGCGCGCATCGGATCGCTCCCCGAATTCCCGCGTGAAGACGCGGACCGAGAATATCTCGAAGAATGGCTCCGCGAAGACTAGATAGACAAGCAGAATTATGCAGAAGATTTCCATCGGGAGGCCCCGTTCACTGTCCGGTCGGGTCGGTCTTGTTACCTATGAATTGATTGGGGTCGTCCGCGCCCTCACGCTAGGACAACTACTCACTCCGAGGCTGGGAAACATCAGTCAATTCGCGCTACTGCCCGAGCTCTGACACCACCTACCTACGAAGCCGTCCTGAACACATCGGCAGACAGTACAACCGTACTGAGAGAACTGTCTACAGCTTCCACCTGGAAGCGCCTGTGAGCTGGGACACCGGATATATACGGAGTAAAGACCTCCGCATGCGGCGGGGGTGGAAAGTCCCATTCGGGCTGTTTTTTCGTCCGATTTCGGTAGGTCGGACAAACGTCGTTAACCATTCACCGCATGGCATTCAACTGCTGGAAACTTTCCGCACAGTTCAGTGGAACGTCGCGTCACGTCAATTTGATTGCTGACTGTTTGCTACAGGTGTGCATCTGTCCAACTCCATATGTACCGCCGCCCAACAACACCCCACGCGACGGAGACGGAGCGCTCGTCCCCGATTCCGGCGGATCGGCGGCCCACCGAAACCCTGCGACGGCCTCCTCGGCAGTCGAGTGCCGGGAAAATTCCATGCGGGAATAGCTGAGGCCGGGATACGTTCGTTGATGGTGGTTAGTCGAACGAACGAAAGGGGCCGCGCGCGTGGCGACCGAGACTGTGGCAGCGTCCATCGGCCTTCGATCGGAGCGTGGCGCCATCCTCGGGTCGCTGATGCTGGCGACCGGGCTGGTGGCATTGGATTCCACCATCATCGCCACCGCGGTGCTGACCATCACCAGCAGTCTCGGCGGATTCGCCCAGTTCCCCTGGCTGTTCTCGATCTATCTGCTGGCGCAGGCGGTCACCGTCCCCGTGTACGGCAAGCTCGCCGACACGGTCGGGCGTAAGCCGGTCATTCTGTTCGGGATCGCGGTGTTCGCCCTCGGGTCACTGCTGTGCGGGCTGGCGACGAGCATGCTCGGGCTGATCATCTTCCGCGCGGTGCAGGGCATCGGCGCCGGGGCGATTCAGCCGATGACGATGACGATCGCCAGCGACCTCTACACACTGACCGAGCGGGCCAAGGTGCAGGGCTATCTGGCGAGCGTGTGGGCGATGTCCTCGGTGGCGGGGCCGCTGCTGGGCGGCGTGTTCGCCGATTATCTCAGCTGGCGGTGGATCTTCCTGATCAACCTTCCGCTGTCCGCACTGGCCGGGTGGATGCTGCTGCGCAGCTTCGCCGAGAGCGCGCCGCGGCACAAGCAGCGGGTGGACTATCTCGGCGCCGCCCTGTTGACCATCGGCGCGGGCGCGCTGATCCTCGGGTTGCTCGAGGGCGGGCAGGCATGGGCGTGGAGCTCACCCGCGAGCATCGGCATCTTCGTCGGCGGCGCGGTGTTGCTGGTGCTGTTCGGCCTGGTGGAGCGGCGGGCGGCGAATCCTATTCTGCCGCTGTGGGTGTTCACCCGCCGAGTGATCATCGCGAGCAGCCTGGTCTCGGTGCTGGTCGGCGCCATCCTGCTCGGATTGACCTCGTACGTCCCGACTTTCACCCAGGGCGTGCTCGGCACCGGCGCACTCGTCGCCGGACTCACTGTCGGCGCGCTCACCCTCGGCTGGCCGATCGCCGCGTCCCAGGCCGGAAAGGTGTACCTGCGCATCGGATTCCGGGCGACCGCGCTGATCGGCAGCGGGCTGGCGACGGTCGGTGCCGCGACCACCCTGCTGATCACCGAGGACTCGACGCTGTGGCAGGTCGCCGCGTCGTGTTTCGTGATCGGCATCGGCATGGGTCTGGTCGCGACGCCTACCCTCATCGCGGCGCAGACCAGTGCGGAATGGACCGAGCGCGGCGTGGTGACCTCGGCCAACATGTTCGCCCGGTCCATCGGCAGCGCGGTCGGCGTCGCCGTCTTCGGCGCGATCGTGAACTCGCGGGTCGGCGACACCGATCACCCGGCACCGTCGACCCTGTCGTCCGCGGTGCACCTGGTCTTCATCGCGGTGGCGGTGATGGCGGGGGTGATGGTGCTCGCCTCGGCCTGCATGCCGGGCCGGAAGACCGTCGTCGCCTAGCCCGCGGATCAGGCGAATTCGAACGTCGCGACGACTGGCGCGTGATCGGACTCGGGATACTTCTTGTCCGTCCCGAAGTCGACGGACTCGTCGTGCAGCAGCTCGTTGTGGATCTCCGTACCGCGATAGTTGGCCAGCAGATTCCGGGTGACCAGGAGATGGTCGAGCATGTGCCCTTTGCCGTGGTGGAACAGCGTGTAGCGAGCGGATTCGGGCACCGTGTTCTCCACCGGCACCAGCACGCGCCCGGCCAGCGCGCCGTTGCCGGTGTCCTCGACGTCGCCGCGGATCGCGACCAGCGGCACTTCGTCGAAGGTGGCGTTGAAATCGCCCGCCACCACGATGCGCGCGGCGGGATCCTGGTCGAGGATCTGATCGACCAGCCGCCGGACCTCCACCGCCTGACTCATCCGCTTCATCGCGGACAGGAACGAGCCTTCGGCGGCCGCGCCCGCATCGCGCCAGGTGAAGCGATCGAGCTTCTGCCCGGTGATATCGGTGGGCAGCTTCGACTTCAGATGGACGACGATCACGTGCAGCGGCGAGCCGAGCAGCTCGAGTTCCACATGCAGGATCGGCCGCTCCATGCCGATCGACTGCGGTTGCGCCGCAGGCGGATTCGCGGTCAGGATCTGGTACATCGGCGCCGCGACCAGATCGTTCAGCAGTTGGGCATGCGCGATGATGGGCAGGGAGGTGACCACCGCGAGGTTGCGTTCAGCGAACACCTCGCCGTTGGCCTTCTCCGTCGACACGACGTCCCAGCCGGACAGTGCGGTGCCCTGCAGCAGGTCGCCCAGCGCCAACAATGCGCGAGGTTGTCCGGGCTGCTTTTGCCCGTTCACCTCCTGCAGGCACAGGATGTCCGCGCGGAGGCGGTCGATTTGTGGTCGCATCACCGCGATGCGGTCCGCCAGGGTCGGCTCGTGCGGTCCGGGAGCGGGCGTCTCATCGAAATTTTCCAGGTTGAACGTCGCGATACGCAGGGTGACCATTTCACACATCCCTCATAGGCCCCGACGATTCGAACATCTCCATTGTCGTCCTGCCGAGCGGTTGCGGCGCACGGACTCGACTACCCGAATTCCCAGCTCATAGCGTTCGCTATGGGCGGCGATGCGTCATCAGGGCGCGCTGCCGGGGACCCGGCGGCCCGGCGGCTATGAGGCGGGGCGGCGGTCGGCGATTTCGGCGAGTGCGCGCTCGCGGTGTTCGGGCGGGAGCTGGTCTACCGCGGCGCGAACCACCTCGAGCGCGGAGTCCGACAGACCGCCGAGGGTGGTGCGGTATTCGGTCCACAGGTCGTGTTCGGCTGCCGCCCGGAGCATTTCGACCAGCTTGGCTTCCGAGACCAGCGCCACCATTCGTTCCAGGTGCTCGGCATCGTCGACCAGGAAAGCGGCGCGCAGCAGTGCGGTTCCGTCGAGGGCCTGTTGTGCGGCGCGGACCGCGTCGTCGGAGACGGCGGCCATCAGATCACCGAGCGTGATCCAATCCTCTTGCTGGGCAAGCAGTTTGCCGACGGCGACGATGGTGTCGGTAGGCAGTCCGGCAATGAGGTAGGCGGACCGGCGCGCATCGAGCAGCGGGGCGACCTCGGCCAGGAAATCGACCGGCAGACGCTTGGCGACATCCACCGCGTGCGACGGCTCGAGCACCCCAGCCATGCGCGCCGCCAGCAGCGCATTCCGGTTGCGCCCCACCAGTTTCGCGATGACCTGACTCGGGATCACCTTGGCCGCGGCCGCCACTTTGCGCAAGCCGCCGGACTGGCTCTCGAACAGCAGGTCGGCGACCTGGAATCGGAAGTTCCTGAGATCCGCGGCGGGGATCTCGGCGAGGTAGGCCAATTGCTCCACCGGGACACCGAGCGTACGAGCCAACTTGATCACCTGTGCCCGAGCAGCCTCGTCGGTCACAGCCCGGCCGCCTTCTTCACCGCACCGCGCAGGAAACGAGGCACGAAATCCAGCAACGAGTACGCGGCGTCCTCGAGATCCTTGGCCTGCCTACGCCGGGCCTCCACCACCACCGTGGCGAGTTCGGCCTTGGTCTCCGGCGCCAACCCGGCAATGCCGGCAGGCAACTCCCCCGCCACCAACTCCTCCAACGTCCTCTCGGTCACCTCCCCAACCTACCTACTGTGCTGAGCGGGACATGGCTGAGGCGACACGCCGTCTATTGCTCGGTCATGTCCCGCTCGGTCGACTAAGGGATTAGAGGTCGAGGACTAGGCGGGTGAGGGTGCCCGGGGCGATGGTGCACAGGCGGATGGTTCGTGGGCACCAGGTGGCTGCGCCGGGGTGGGTGTCCAGGGCGACCGTTTCGCAGGTGCCGCAGATGCCCGCTCGGCACATCGAGTCGATGGCGACACCCGCGTCTTCCAAGGCTTCCAACACGGTGAGCGCCGGCGGCACGAGGACCGTGCGGCCCGATCTGCGCAGTTCGACCAGGAGCGGCGGTGGTGTCTCGCTCGCTCGGCGGGTCATCGGACCGGGCAGCGGGCGAGGCCGGCGGCCGAGTCGTCGTGCTGGTCGTAGGGCGTGCCGTAGATGCCGACGCGGGCGGCGAGCAGCTTGGCGACCTTGGTGTTTCGCCGCCAGACCGGGTCGTCGGCGGCGGCTCGCCGCACCATCCGCCCGCGCGCGCCGGGCAGCGCGTCGTCGAGTGCTCGCAGCCGGACGTCGAGGGCTGCCGCGATGCCGGTGAGTGTCGCCCACGGCTGCACCGGGACATCGCGTAGTGGTGTGCTGGCGAGCAGCTCTCGCACGAGGGGTTCGCTGCTGAAGTAGGTGAGCAGGCCCAGCAGAGGTGCTGTCGCTCGGACTTTCAGCCGCTGGACCAGGCTCGTGCCGCCCGCGAGCCGGTGGGTTGCCGCGCCTGCCATGTTCGCCGTCCACTCCGGCGCGACACCGGCGGTCGCGACCATGTAGTCCGACATCTCCATGCCTTCGACGGCGGTACGCGGGATCAGTTCGTCCGCGACGCCGAAGACGTAGGCGATGTAGCCCCAGTAGTGCATCACCGCATTCAATTGCCGCTCAGTGCATCTACGGCCATGGGCGTGATCGAAACACATCGGTGACAGGCCGAAGGTGACGGCGGCACCCATCATCGTGCTGTTCGAGATGGGGTTGCCGTGGGTGGCGAAATGCTCGGCGCCCCAGGCGCGGCGCAGTCCGGCACGGACTTGCGCGTGCATGAGACGTACCCGCACAGTGTCTTTGAAGATCGGCGACCAGCGGTCCATGCCGCCGCGCACCGTCACATTCCGGAACCAGGTGGCGGTCTCCAGGTTTCGCCGATAGGGATCGTTGACGAATCGGCCGGTGGCACCGGTCGCGGACGCCACCTCCGCGCCGACGAAGGTGCCCATGAAGTCCTGCACCCCCATCGCGAGCTTGCCGGAGGTCGACACATTGATCCACAGCTTGCGGCCGTATTCCCACAGGTCGGGGTCGTACCAATCGGGTGGGTTGTCGAGGGTGACGAACAGCGACACCAGTTCCGGCGGCGGGTCGTCCAGCGAATCGATGCCGTGGTCGAGCGCCTGGTCGAGCAGGCGCCTGCCCTCGGCGGTGCCGATGCGCCGGAACGCCGTGACGAGGTGGTCCATCGGCTCGTCGCCCTGCCAGAGATGGTCGGCCATCAGTCGGGTACGTGGTGTTTCGACCGGGACCGGCCGGACATCGATCCAAGGCGAAAGGATCGATTGCCTTGGCTCGAACCACAACTCGGAGGCGACCGCGCGTGGCGGTGCCGGTCGCAGTGGCATGCCGGGCCGGTAGTAGTAGTCGAAGGGGTGCGCGGCGGTGTTCACGTCCAGCATCGGTCAAAATCCTGTCAGTTGCCGGAATTTCGTGGCGACAGTAGAGCCGTGGTCGGCGTGCACCGGGCAATAGTGTTTGGGGTCGTCGCGGCGCTCGCTTGTCGGCCACAGCAATTCGGGTGCTTCCGGTGGTGGCATGGTTGCGGGCCGTAGGCCGCGGGCGCGGCGACGCCCGGCCCGGATGCGGGGGAAGAAATAGCGGATCTCGTCCGGCGTCGCCCGATTCAGCGCCGTGAACAGCGCACACCACCGGTCGAACCAGAACTGGTCGCCCGCGGTCCAGCTGAAGCCCATCGTGCGCCGAATCGACGGGTCGCACAGGCCGATCGTGACGAACTGATAGAACCGGGCCCCGAACGGCCGAACCATCTTCTCCCACAGTGGTTTCGGCAGCAGATCCAGCACCGGGAACGGTGGTACCGGTGCGTTCTCGGCCAGCCGGTACACCTCCCACGCGGCCCGGGTCGGCTCCAAGACGTTCTCGCACATGTCATTCCAGTACTGCTGGAACTCCGGCCAGCTCTTCGGGACCACCCGCATGCTCATCCCGTACATCTCGTACCACTGGTACTGCTCGCGCCACAGCTGCTCGCGTTGGGCGGGCGAAAGCCCGCCCATGAACAGCTCGCCCACGCGCAGGGTCTGCACGAAGAACACCGCGTGCGCCCAATAGAAGGTGCCGGGGTCGAGTGCGTGATACCGGCGCCCCTCGGCGTCGGTGCCTTTGATCGTGCGGTGGTAGTTCACGATCTCGCGTGCGGTCTGCTCGGCTCGCGGCCCGTCGAAGACCACACCCACGATCGGATACGCCGACCGCAGCACCCGTTGATAGAACTCGTCCTGGATCTCCGAGTGGTACTCGACGCCCGCGCCGAGACCGGGATGCATGTTCTGGACCATTCCGAGGAACAGCCCGCTCGGGGCGAAGTACAGCGAGCCGAAGATCTGCCAGGTCAACGAGTCCGGCCCGAGTGGCACGGGTGCACGGTGGCGCTCGTGCAGCACGTCATTGTGTGCAACCATGAATTGATGCTGACACGAATAAATACTCGCGTTCAATTCGTCTTCTGATGCCGCCGAAGACGCGTAAAACGCCGCAGCAGCAGCGCTCTCGCGCCATGGTGCAGCGCATCGTGGACGCCGGGCAGGCCGTGCTCATCGAACACGGCTACGACGGCGCGTCCACCAACCGGATCGCCCTGGCAGCCGGTATCAGCCCCGGCTCGCTGTACCAATACTTTCCGGGCAAGGACGCCATCGTCACGGCGGTCATCGACCGCTACAACAGCGAGGTCGCGTCCCGGGTGCACAGCAGCGTGCTCGCCCACCTGCACCAGCCGCCCGAAACCGCCGTTCCGGCAACCATTTCCGCGCTGCTCGACGCGCTGGGCAGCCATCCGGCACTGCTGCGCGCCGTCATCGAGCAGACGCCGCGGCTCAGCGCCGACAACACGGTCTTCGCCTTCGAGCAGCAGATCGGCGAGATGGCGCGCGTCGCGCTGACCATGCACCAGGACTCGTTGCCCGACGATGTCGACTTCGACGCGGCCGCCTGGATGCTGGTGCGCGCGGTCGAGCACCTCGCCATCCGGTACATCCTCGACCAGCCCGCCGTGTCCCGCGAGCGCTTTCTCGCCGATATCACCCGGCTGGTCTTGAACTTCTTCCGTCCCGCACCGGGGCCCCTACCTGCGAAGACCCCGGCGCGGCGACGATCACGAGCCGAACGCGAGTAGTCGCGCCACCTCGAAGGACCTACCTCGCGGACGCCTCACGCACCGAACCGGAGGCATCGCCGCTCTTCCCGAGGCGGGTGAGCCCGAGGTAGCCGAGCGACACCAACACTGCCCAGACAACGCCGACAACGATTGCGGTGCGGCCGCTTTCGGTGAAGAAGAGCAGGACCACCACCAGCGCGAGGAACGCCAAGGCGACGACCGTCGTGTAAGGCGCGGCGGGCAGGCGGTAGTCGGCCGCGGGGAGCTCGCCACGGGCGACCTTGGCGCGGTAGAGCAGGTGACAGACCAGGATCATGCCCCAGACGAAGATGATGCCGATGGTGCTCACCGAGGTGATGTAAGCGAAGGCCTTGTCCGGCGAGATGATGTTGACGATCACGCCGATCACCATCGCTGCCGCTGACGCGCTGATGCCGACATAGGGCACCTGGCGCGCGCTCAGCTTGTTCAGTGCGGCCGGTGCCTCGCCGTGCAGCGACAGGGTGCGCAGCATGCGGCCGGTCGAGTAGATGCCCGAGTTGCACGACGACAGTGCCGCGGTCAGCAGCACGAAGTTGATGATGCCCGCCGCGCCGGGAATGCCGATCTGCTGGAACACCTCGACGAACGGGCTCTTGCCCGCGTGGAAGTTGCGCCAGCTGGACACCGACATGATCACCAGCAGCGCGCCGATGTAGAACAGGCCGATCCGGAACGGCAGCGTATTGATCGCCTTGCGCAGCGTCTTACGCGGTTCGCGCGCCTCCCCGGCGGTGATTCCCACCAGTTCCACGCCCACGTACGCGAACAGCACGATCTGCAACACCAGCAACGACTGCCCGAACCCATTCGGGAACACACCGCCGTCGGCCCACAGGTTGGTCACGGTCGGGTCGGCGGCGTGCCCGAACCCGATGATCAGCACGCCGAGGCCGAGCAGGATCATGCCGATGATCGCGGTGACCTTGATGGCGGAGAACCAGAACTCGCCCTCACCGAACAGCCGCACCGAGATCAGGTTCGCCGCGAACATCAGCGCGAGCACCACCAGCGCCGTGATCCACGGTGCGATGTCGAACCAGTACTGCACGTACTTGCCCGCCACGGTGATCTCGGCCATGCAGGTGGCCACCCACACCGCCCAGTACGACCAGCCGGTCACGAAACCCGCGTAGCGGCCCAGGAATTCGTGCGCGTATTCGGCGAAGCTGCCCGAGACCGGGCGATAGGTGAGCAACTCCCCCAGCGCCCGCATGATCACGAAGATGGCCAGGCCGGCCGCCAGGTAGGCCAGGATCAGGGCGGGTCCGGCCTGCTCGATCGCGCCGCCCGCGCCGTAGAACAGGCCGGTGCCGATCGCGCCGCCGATGGCGATCATCTGGATGGTCCGCGGACTCAGCCCGCGCGCGTAGCCCTCCGAATCGCCGGTGCCGGTCGGGTCGAGTGTTCCGGCGTCCGATAGCTCACGGTCGGCGGCTGTCATAGTGCGGTCCTTCTCTCTTACGGCAGTGACGCGACACCCGGGGTCGTCGGTCGGTGACCCCGGACACATGACATGGGATCATCGCATGTTTCAGAATCGGTCAGCACGTCACGCTACCGGTCCGGGCGCGCGTCCACCTCTTCGCGCTGATCGGACAACAAATCGCCGCCTGCCGTTCGAGTCAGCGACCCCAGTGGTCCACCGGATCGAAACCTCCTACCCCGGAGGCGAATTCACGGACGCGGAAGGGCCCGCCCGCGTCGGGCGCCAGCGGTGGCGTGTCCGCGCCCGCGCCCTCACGCATGCCGTCGAGCGCTTCCCGGATGGCATCCGTGGCGCTGACTCGAGGTGTCCAGCCCAGCTCGGTGCGCGCCCGCGTGGTGTCCATGATCGGCAGGCGGAGCAATCCGTCGAAGAGGTTCGGGTCGGCGGGCACCAAGCGCAGATGCCACGCGGTCGCCAGTGCCGCCCTGGCCAGCCCGGTCGGCACGCGGATCGTGCGCGCTTGCAGCAACTCGGCCAGCCGGTGGGCATCGATGATCGGGTCGGCGGCGAGATTGAAGGCCCCTCCGACGTCGCCGATCACGGCCCGCCGGAAAGCGTCCGCGGCGTCGGTGGCGTGCAATGCCTGGAAACAGAATCCTGGCATGGCCGGTACCACCGGAAGCAGACCGGGCCGGAGCAACCGGTTCGGCAGCAGCGGACCGGCGAACAGGCGGCGCTGTTCGCTGGCCGCCGCGCGCTGGAAAATGAACGCGGGACGCAACCGAACCACTCGGCAGTCCGGATGCTCCGTGCCGAAGATGTCCAGTAGCCGTTCGACGTACGCCTTCTCCCGCATGTATCCGGCGGGCGGCCAGCCATCGGTCGGCCAAGCCTCGTCGACCGGATCGTCGTCCCGCTTCGGCGAGTAGGCGCCGAGGGACGACGCGTACACCAGCGCGGGCACCTTCGCGTCGGCGACCGCCCGCAGCACTCGCGCCGAGCCGATCACGTTGGCCCGCCACGTCACCAATGGCCGATGCGTCGGCTGGAACAGCCACGCGAGATGCACCACCACGTCCGCGCCGCGAAAGTGAGCCACCAAGTCGTCGTAGCGAACGTCGGCGTCGACCCACTCGGTCTTGTCCACCTGGCGGGCGGGCAACCTGCGCGCCAATCCCACGATGGACGTCACCTCGGGCCTCGCGGCCAGCGCGTCGAGCACACTCGTCCCGACATTTCCGGTGGCACCAGTAACGACGACGCGCATGTCCGGCTCCTCGGCATCTCGTGCTTCTCTCGCGACATACCCGAGTACAGGCCGACCACACCACGCTGCTGTGCCGACCAGGGGTAGGGTCGGTAAGGTAACCCTAATAACAATTCGTGGGAGGATTACCTATGGCCCGACCCCGCACCACCCTCACGGTGCAGCACACCGAGTGGCTGAGCCCGCATCTGATTCGGGTCCACCTCGGTGGTCCCGGCTTCGCCACGTTCAAGACCGACGGATTCACCGATTCCTACGTCAAGTTCATCTTCGAGCGCGACGGGATCGAGGTGCTGCGCACCTATACCGTTCGCTCGGTCGATGCGGAAGCGGGCCGGATCGCGGCGGATTTCGTCTACCACGGCTCGGAGGGCATCGCGGGACCGTGGGCGGCGACGGTTCAGCCCGGTGAGACCATCGACCTGTACGGCCCCGGCGGCGCCTACGCGCCCCGCGCGGACGCCGACTGGCACCTGTTGGCCGGTGACGAGGCCGCGCTGCCCGCTATCGCGGCCGCGCTGGAGGCGATGGATTCGACTGCCGTCGGCTACGCGTTCATCGAGGTTGCCGGGCCGGACGACGAACTGCCGTTGCACAAGCCCGAAGGCATCGAGCTGACCTGGCTGCATCGCGGCACCCAGCCACCGGGCGAAGTACTCGCGGCGAGTGTCCGCAACGCTGCGTGGCGAGACGGGCAGGTCCAGGTGTTCATCCACGGCGAGGCCAAGGCCGTCATGCACGACATGCGCCGCTATGTGCGCCGGGAACGCGGCGTGAGTGCCGAATGGGCGTCCTCCATTTCCGGCTACTGGCGTCGCGGTCGGACGGAAGAGGGCTTCCGGGAGTGGAAGGCCGAACTCAATAGGCAGGAGTCGGCCACGGCCGCCGGCTGAGCGCTGACCGGACGGGACGCCCGACTCGGGCGCCCCGTTTCGGGCGATCCGCAGGCCGCGCTCCGCCGGGTGGGCGGGCACAGAACGGCGCAGCCGGACGAAGTCCGTCGGTAGACCGCGCACGGCCGGAGCGAAGGCGGAGGTACGCTTATCCCCGGGCCGGAGGATTGCCGAGCACGTGGTCGATCGCGGCGCGGGTCGCGGCGACGTATGCCGTTGGGTCCGTGAGGAATACGTCGTGTGCGGCATCGAGTTCGAGCACCTTCGCATCGAGCAACCTCGCCAATTCGCGCTGATCGCGGGGCGGCACCGCACCGTCACGGGCCGTGACCACGACAGCCGTGGGCAGTCCGGCGAGCGTGGCCGCGTGCGGCCGGAAGTCGAAGGCGTACTCGGCGAGGATGACGTCGACGATCACCCGAGGATGGCACCGGCCGAGTTCGGTCCGCAGCCACGGCCACAGCCGCGCGACCTCCGAACTCCTGGTGCGCGCCTTACGAAAGTAGGACAGCGGCCACGACCGGCCGATCCCCCGGCTGTGCCGCGCGAACGGCCGCAGACCGCGGAACAGCACCCGGCCGAGGGCATCCACCCGACTGTCGAACGCCATCGCGGTCGCCTCGAAAACCAGTCCGCGCACCCGATCCCGGTGCCGCCGAGCGAATTCCAGCCCGACCGGACCACCGAGCGAATACCCGCACACCACCACCTGCTCGATGCCGAGGGCAGCCAGCACCGCGGCCGCGTCGTCGGCGCATTGTGCGATATCGAATCGCTCCCGCGAGCCCAGCGGCAGTCCACGGCCATGGCCCCGCATGTCCATCGCGACGAGGCCATAACCGTCGGCAATCGGTTGCATCAGGTGGCCGAAGTTCACGTCGGCGGTCAGCGCCCAACCATGCAGCAGCAGAACAGGATTCGCGCCGGGAGCGAACCGGACGTCGACGGTCGAGCCGTCGGGCAGCGCGACGGCCCGCCGCGGCGGCAGCGCGAACGGCGCGGCGACCGCGACACCGCTTCGACGCTCACCATTTCGCGCAAGGCCCGTCACCTGCTAGACGGTAGCCGATCAATCGCGCCAGCCACCGGAGGCGAGGATGTCGTCCCAGGTCAGTGGCGTCACCTCAGGGTGCCGGGCGCGGATGATTTCCCCGGCCAGGCTCGTCGGGGGCGCTTTCCGCGGGTTCGCCAGTCCCTGGGCTTCGATGGTTTCGGTGAGTACCCGGCTACCGCCGAGGCGGGGATAGCTGGCATGCACCGCGTCGGCGTACCCGGGCGGCAGGTCCGTTGGTCCGCCCGCGACATCGATGCCGATGCCCTCGACGGCGATCCAGGCCTCCGCGGGCCTGCGCCTGCGATAGACGGGTGAATCGGTGAAGCCGATGGTGTGCGCGGCGATCGCGTCCCAGATGGTGTCGACCCGCGCGTCGGTGACCCCGTTGTCCTCGAGAAACCGCACCGCGTCGTCGGCCCCGTCGATCTCGAATCGCTGGTCACCGCCCGCGTTTTCGGCGAGGCCGAGGTCGTGCAGCACGCAGATGAGATACATGGTCTCCTCGTCGTAGTCGGCGCCGGGCCGCAGCCCGTGCCGCTCGGCGACCGCGCGGCCGAACAGGAATCCGCGCACACTGTGGTTACGCAGGGCAGGTGACAGCGAGCGGTCCATGAGCTCGGTTGCCTTGTCCGCCAATGGCGTCGACGGCAGCGGTAGCGAAAGCGGCTGGGCCGCTGCGGATGTCTGCGACAGCACGACGGCCGTTCCGGCGATTCCGGCACCGATCACGGCGCGGCGAGATAACGACATGGCTGAACTCCTTGGTGAACAGGGTGATCTCGATCGAGAGGTTCGCGATCGAGCGAGGGTTTGTGCCGTCTGATGTCAGAGTGCGGTGGCGCGGAATCGCCCGCGATAGTCACTCGGGGTGGTGCCGAGCACCTCGACGAAGGTGCGGCGCATCGTCTCTTCGGAGCCGAAGCCGCTGTGCCTGGCGATGGCGGCCATCAATTCGTCGCTCGTCTCGAGCAGGGCCTGGGCGGCCTCCACCCGGACCTGTTTGACGTACTGCGCCGGTGTCATCCCGGTTTCCTGCCGGAACAACCTGCTCAGGTGCCGCTCACTGAGCGCGGCGCGGGCAGCCATGGCGGCCAGGCTGTGATCGGCCGCCAGGTCCTCGACCACGGAATCGATGACTTTGCGCAGGCCGCTGCTGCGGGGCAGGCCGATACCGGCCCGCACGCTGAACTGTGATTGGCCGCCGGGGCGGCGGAGGAACACGACGAGATGTTTGGCCAGCGAGCGGGCCAGCTCGACGCCGTGATCCTCTTCTACCAGGGCGAGCGCCAGGTCGATGCCCGCCGTGACACCCGCCGAGGTGATGACCGATCCGTCCCGCACGCAGATGGCATCGGGATCGACGTCCACCTCCGGAAACTGTTGCGCCAGTTGGTCACAGGCGAGCCAATGCGTGGTCGCGCGCCGCCCGTCCAGCAGTCCGGCTTCGGCCAGCACCAACGCCCCCGTGCACACGGAGGCCACCCGCCGGGCACCAGGGGCGGCCGCCCGCACCGCGGCGACGAGGTCGGCCGGAATCGGATACTCCGGTGCGTATCCCGGAACGAGCAGGGTGTCGGCTGCTCCCGTCAGTTCGCCGACCGAACCCGAAACCCCGAGCGGCACCCCTACGTCGGTGCACACGTCGCTGCCGTCCGACGAGGCGAACCGCACTCGATGCCCGGCCCAGTGGAACACCTGAGCGGGTCCGGCAACGTCGAGCAGCAACACACCCTCGGACACCGCGACTACCACGTCACCACTCGACTCCATGCCCCCAGTCTCGGACAGCGGCGAAATGTCCACAAGGACACGTACCCCACAAATCCAGCCATCGACGCTCAGGCCATCGACTCACCTTCGGTCAAGACCAGATCGTCGGCGGCTCGCCGCACCTCGGGCAGCCGACCGGGATCCGCGAGCAGTCCCGTCAAGGCGAATTCGACGATCTCCGCTGGGCTCACGGCGATTTCCGGTAGCGCGAGCGCGTCGAAGAGCGCTTGGACCAAGCGGGCCCCGGAGACCGGATTCATCGCCCGCACATCGCCTTCCCGCTGGCCCGCCTCGACCATGGCGATGACGGTGCGATCCAGTTGCTCGACGAGCCCCAATTCGGCCGCGAACCGCTCGCGCTGCAGTTCCGGCGTGGTGAGGATGGACGCGAGGACATACGGCGAGTCGTGGAGGTGTTCGAGGGATTCGCGTAGCCAGCGATGCAACTTGACCACTGCGGGCGCGGGGTGCGTCGCGAGTTCGTCGGCGAGCGCGAGCGGACGTTGCAGGCCCAGACGGACCAGGGCGGCGAGGATGTCGTCCTTGGCGGAGAAGTGCTTGTAGATCGCGGGTTGCCGGACACCGACGGCCGCCGCGATATCGCGGGTGGAGGTCGCCGAGTAGCCGCGCACGGCGATGAGCTCGGCGGCGGTGCGCAGGATGCGTTCGGCCGCCGGGCTCGATCGGGTGGTGTCCGCGGGCATGCGGAACAGGCTAACGGCCGTTCGGTTCGCCACCGAGCAGGGCGTGCGCCAGGTTCCGATAAAAGGCGAGGACACCGGGTTGTTCCTTCGGGCTGAGGTGACCGCGTTGGGCGAATCGCGAGGCGGCACCGCGCTGCACCGCTTCCAGCCCCAGCCGGTCCTCGTCGTTGATCATCGCCGTGACCGCCTGCTGGGTTCGCCGCACCGCCTCGGAGCCGGTGGCCAGCTCCGGCAGGGTGAGCGCGCCACCGACGACCTCGACCCGATCGATCGCCGTCGGCAGGAAGCTGAACCAGACGACCTGATCACCGACCGCGATGAAGGCGCTCGCCGGGAAGGTCAGCAGCAGCATGCCGTTGGCACGCTGGATCTCGTTGAGCGCCAACACCTCCGGCCGCACCGGTGCGGCGAACGGAATTCTGGCGTGCAGCACCCACGGCGAGTACTGCTCGACATGGATGTCACCGCCACCGGGCATGTACGGTTCCAGCGTCTCCCGATGCAGCCCGATGACGTGATAGTTCTCGTGGCCGTTCTCCATCACGAGCTTCCAGTTCGCCCGCCATTCCAGCCGCCACGAGTCGACCTGCACCATCTCACTCAGCCGATAGTTGGCGAACTGGGGTGCGGCCAGCTCGAGATGGTCGCCGATCGGCTCGGCGTTCGCGTCGAGGTTGATCCAGACGAACCCGTTCCACTCCGCCAGCGCGAATTGCGGCAGCCTGCATTCCTTCTTCTCGAACTCGGTGTTCCCGGCCATGTAGGGCGCACCGCGCAACCGTCCGTCGAGTCCGTACTTCCACAGGTGGTACTGGCAGGTGAACGAGTCGGTGCGGCCCGCGCCCGGTGCCACGAGCGGCATCAACCGGTGTCGGCAGATCGGCGACATCGCATGCAGCGCACCGCCACCCGCGCGCGTGACGACCACCGACTCCCCGGCGATGGACACCGCGATGTAGTCGCCGGTTTCCGCGAGCTGATCGACGTGCGCGACGAGCAGCCAGGTCCGGCCGAAGATCCGTTCGCGTTCCAGTTCCCACAGTTCCGGCGAGGTGTAGGCAGTCGGCGGCAGGCTGAGCGCGGGTGGCTCGTCGTCGAGGTATTCGCGCAGGCCCGCGAGCACCTCGCCGACCCCTGGTGTGGTGAGGACGGACATAGTGAACCTCCCTGATCCCAGGTTATCGTCCGATAACCTGGGATCTAGGTTATCAATTGATAACCGCCCGTCAAGGTTATTGCCCAAGCGCGCGCAGCGCTTCCTCCACGAACTGGGTCGTGTAGGTCTTGGACAGGTCGATCCGGTCGCGAACCGGCCGCACATTCGTCGAGTACTTGCCGAGAATGTCCAGGACGTTCTGGGCGCCCTCGGGTTTCATCAGACCGTCGCCGTTGAACATGCCGATCGAATCGCGGATGGACTGGATGTAGAGGTCCTTCCCGCCGCTCGCGTACTGCGAAGGCATCTTCGCCGCGATCTCCTCCGGGGTGTGCGTCTTGATCCACTGCAACGTCTGCACGAAGGCCGCCGCGAGTTTGCGCACGGTATCCGGGTGGGCGTCGATCGTGGCGCAGCTCATGTACAGCGACGACGCCGGGTACAGCCCGCCGAGTGCGGCCCGGGTGCCCGCCTCGGTGCGCATGTCGACCAGGATCTCGGCCGCACCGGAGTTGACCATCTGCGCGACCGTCGGGTCGGTGGTCATTCCCGCGTCGATGCCGTTGTGGTTCATTCCCGCGATAAAGGTCTGTCCCGCACCGGCTTTCACCCGGGTATAGTCCGCCGTGGTCATGCCTTGCCGGCCGGTGAGCGCCTGGGTGAGGAAGTCGGTCGACGAGCCGAACGAGGTGACACCGAGATTCTTGCCCCGCAGGCCCGCCGTGGCGGTGATCGTCGCCGCGTCCTGCTTGGACACCAGCTCGACCTCGCCCGGCACGTCCGCCAGCTGCACCACCGAGCGGATGCACTGGTCCTTGGCCTGCAGGTCGATGGTGTGGTCGTAGAAGCCGACCACACCCTGCACGTCGCCGGTGAGCAGTGCGGTCTCGGCGTTGGCGCCGGACTGCTCACCGAGCAGCTTCACGTCGACGTCGTTGCTGTCGAAGTAGCCGAGCTGCTCGGTGAGCATCGCGGGCAGATAGATGACCTTCTCCAGCCCGCCGACCATGATGGTGATCTGCGGACGCCCGTTCACCATCGGAAGGTGCCGGGAATCCCGGCATCCGGTGGCCAGCAGCAGCGCCGCGACGGCAATGACGACGATCGTCACATGCTTGCGAAATCTCATGCTCAGATCCCGTGGCTCGAGGTCGACTGCGACGGACGCCATTTCAGCAACCGGCTCTCCGCGTACCCGATCAGCCATTCGGCCAGCAGGGCGATCACCGTGATGATGATCATGCCCGCGTAGATGCCCGCCGAATCGAAGGTGCCCTGCGCGTTGCTGATCAACAGACCCAAACCTTTGCTCGCACCGGCGTATTCACCGACCACGGCGCCGATCAGGGCGAAGCCGAAGGCGGTGTGCAGGCTGGACAGGATCCAGGTGGTCGCGCTCGGCAGCACGATCGCGGTGAGCACCTGCCGTTTGCCCGCCCCGAGGATGCGCGCGTTGTTGATGACGTTGCCGTCCACTTCGCGCGCACCGGTGAACGCGTTGAAGAACACCGCGAAGAACACCAGCACCACCACCGTCGCGACCTTCGAGCTGAGCCCGAGACCGAACCAGATGATGAACAGCGCCGCGAGCACGATGCGCGGAACCGCGTTGAGCGCCTTGATGAACGGCGCGAGCACATCGGCCCAGTACCGGCTGCGCCCCAGCAGCACACCGAGGACCACACCGGCCACGGCGCCGATCACGAAGCCGAGCACCGCCTCCTGCACGGTGGTGTAGATCTGCAACCAAATCGAACCGAATTGCGTTCCCTCGGAGAACCATTCGACCAGCCGCTGCCAGATCAGCGACGGCTTCGAGTAAAAGAACGGATCGATCCACAGCGTGGCGGTGAGCTCCCAGGAACCGAGCCACAATGCCAGCAGGGCGATGCGCAGCCCCCAGGTGCGGGTGCGGGCGCGGCGCGCGTTGGTGCGCACTCGGGCAAGGATCTGTGCCTCGGACTCGTTCTCCGGCACCGGCATTGCGGTGGGGCCCTTTTCGAGGACGTCATGCGACACGGGCGGCACCTTCCTTACCCGCCCCGCTGGCTCCGCCAGCTGCCGTCCCCCTGGTGGCTCGAGCCGCTTCGACCTCGTCGCGCAGCGTTTCCCAGATTTCTTTGTAGATATCGCGGAACTCGGTGGTGAGCCGCACTTCTTCGACATTGCGCGGCCGCTCCAGCGCGACGGGGAAGTCGCCGCACACCGTCGCCGGGCTCGCCGTCATCACGACAACCCGGTCGGCCAGCACGATTGCCTCTTCCAGGTCGTGCGTGACAAAGATGACCGCGGCGCCGGTGCCCGCCCACACGCGCAGCAGTTCGTCCTGCATGAGCTGGCGGGTCTGCACGTCGAGCGCGCTGAACGGTTCGTCCATCAGCAGGATTTCGGGATCGTTGACCAGTGTCTGCGCCAGCGCGACCCGCTTGCGCATGCCGCCGGACAGCTGATGCGGGTAGTAGGTCTCGAACCCGGCCAGGCCGACCGTGTGCACCCAGGTCGAAGCCTTCGCCCGCGCTTGGGTTTTCGACGCGCCGCGCAGGCGTGGGCCGAGCGCGACGTTGTCCAGCACGCTCTTCCACGGCAGCACCGCGTCCTGCTGGAACATGTAGCCGATGCCGTCCGGGATGCCCGCGACGTCCTTGCCGCGCACCAGGGTTCGACCCGCCGAGGCGGGCTCGAGCCCGGACACCAGGGACAGGGTGGTCGACTTGCCGCAGCCGGTCGGGCCGACCACGGAGACGAATTCGCCGGGGCGAACCGCGAGGTCGAGATTCTTGACGGCGGTGTGGATGCCGCCCCCGGTGCCGGGGAAACGCTTCGTTGCGCTCCGCAGCTCGATGAGTGGGTTGTTCATATTCGGGAAATTACGTAAGCCCGGTCACACCGCGGAGCTTGTGCGCACAAGCCGTGCAAAGTCTCGATTCGCTGGTTCTGCGCATTCTGCTCACGTGCTGGGGCGTGGTCTATGCTGCGCCAATGGCCACTGAGGGCGCGCCGGCCGTGCGGTTGAGGACTCAAGTTCTGCTGTTGCAGATCGTGGTGGTCACCCTGACCCTCGGCGTCGCCTTCGCGGTATTCGGCTATCTCAGCGAGCAACGCCTGCGCAACGGATACGGTCAGCGAGCACTCGCGATCGCCCGCACGGTCGCGGTCGATCCCGCGGTGCGCGGCGAGGTGAGCCGGTATGCGCCCGGTGCGATCAGTGCCGACCCGGGAGTCCGCGAGCAGCTCGCCGCGGGACCGCTGGAACGGATCGCCGTCGACACGACGCGGCGCACCGGCGCGTTGTTCGTGGTGATCACCGACGATGCCGGGATCCGGCTGGCGCATCCGGACGCGACACGGCTCACCGAGCAGGTGAGCACCGATCCCGCGGTCGCGCTGGCCGGTCGCGAGGTGATCGCCGAGGAGCACGGCACACTCGGCGATTCGGTGCGTGCGAAAGTGCCTGTGCTCGCGTCTGATTCGGATCGAATCGTGGGTGCGGTCAGTGTCGGCATCGCCACCGGTGCGGTACGCGATCAGCTGCTCGACGACCTGCGCACCGCGGGCATGCTGGTCGGGGCCGCACTACTCGTCGGGGTCGCCGGATCCATGCTGCTGGCCCGGCGGTGGCGTGGACTGACGCTCGGGCTCGAGCCCGCGGAACTCGCCGAGCTCGTGCGGGGCCAGGCCGCGGTGTTGCACGGCATCGGCCGTGGTGTGCTCGCGGTCGATTCTTCCTGGCGGACAACCTTTGTCAACGACGAGGCGCGCAGGCTGCTCGGCATCGGCGCGGGCATCGGGCAGCCGGTGGACGAGATCGGGCTGACGCCAAGGGTGCTCGAGGTGTTCCGCGGTCTCGACGAGCAACCCGCGTCGGCCACGGTGGGTTCGCACATTGTCGTCGTCGCCGCCCGGCCCGTGCAGCGGGACGGCCGCGATCTCGGGGCGGTGCTCACCGTGCGCGACCGCACCGATGTGGAGGCCCTGACCCGGCAACTCGATGCGGTGCAATCGATGAGCACGGTACTGCGCGCACAACGGCACGAATTCTCCAACAAGATGCACCTGATCAGCGGCCTGCTCCACGGTGGGCGCACCGAGGAGGCCGCGCGCTCGATCGACGAGATGATCGGGGCGGGCCCGCTCGGTCCCGCCGCGCCCGGTATCGACGCCATTCACGATGCTTACCTGCAAGCGTTCCTCGCGGCGAAGGCGGCGCACGCCCGCGAGGGCGGTGTCGAATTGGTCCTCGGCCCGAACACCTGGGTAGCCGGCAGCCTCGCCGATGCCGTCGATGTGACGACCGTGCTGGGCAATCTGCTCGACAATGCGATCGAGGCGGTCCGAGCCGCCGACAACCCAGTGAAGCAGGTGGAAGTCGAATTGGTTCAAGAGGATTCGACGCTGCACATCACCGTGGCGGACAGCGGTGACGGTGTCGCGCCGGAGCTGATCGATGTCCTGTTCACCGAAGGCACGTCCACCCGCGACAGCCGTGACGTACCCGGCGGGCGCGGTGTCGGACTTGCCCTGATCCGGCAGATCGCTCGCACGCACGGTGGCGACGTCCGGCTGGCCTGCCCACGCGGCGACACCCCACCGCTGACCGGTGCCGAATTCTTTGCCCGAATACCCGGAGTGCTCGTAGACAGCAAGGTGTCATGGCCACAACCGATCTGAGCGTTCTCGTCGTCGACGACGACTTCCGTGTCGCCAACCTGCATGCCGGAATCGTCGATTCCATCGCGGGCTTCACCGTCGCGGGCACCGCCAACACCTTGGCCACCGCTTGCGAGGTGCTGACCGCGAGTCCCGTCGACCTCGCCCTCGTCGACGTCTATCTCCCCGACGGCTCCGGCATCGACTTCGTACGCGAATTACGCTGCGACGCCATGGTTCTGACCGCCTCGACAGAGGGCACCGCAGTACGCGCCGCCCTCGCCGCCGGCGCCCTCGCCTTCCTGGTCAAACCCTTCCCGCACACCGAGCTCGCCGCCCGCCTGGCCGCCTACGCCCGCTACCGCCGCATCCTCGCCACACCCCAGGTGGACAATGCCCGCGTCGATGCCGCTCTCCGAGCACTCCGGCCGACAACCGCCGCCGCCAGCGGCCCCACCGCCGTGGCCTCCCCCACCAAAGACCTTGTCCTGCACTCGATCCTAGAATCAGGTAGCCCGCTCTCCGCAGGCGAGGTGGCCACCGCCATCGGCATCTCCCGAGCCACCGCCCAGCGTTATCTGGCTAATCTCGTCGGTACCGGCACCCTCCGCATGCGCCTGCGCTACGGCAGTACCGGACGCCCGGAGCAGGAGTACTCGGCGGCGGTCGGTGCGGCGAAACCTGAGCGTTGAGCGCCTGATCCACGGTCTGGCCCCCGCTACTTCGGCGGCGTGCCGATCATCTGCACTTTCTGTCCCGCCCAATGGAATTGAACGCGCGTGACGGTTCCGTCCGGGCAGGCGTCGCAGCTGCCGGGTGTCCGGTAGGCCAGTCCGACCGTGTCGTCGGTGGTACGGTCGACATCCAGCGAGGTGAACCCGTGCGCCTCGGGTGTCGCGGTGCCGATGTAGGCGCCTTTGTGAAACAGCAAGGCATGGTTCGGCGAACTGCCGGTCGCCCCTTGGACCGTGATGATCGCCGTCGACAAGGTGGCGCAGGGATCGAAATTGCCCTCGAACCCGCGCGGGTCGGTGGACCACGGGGCGTGCGTGACCGGTTCGTCCGGCAGCGTCGCGATGGCGGACTGGATCACCGGGGCCGAAAGATCGACGCCGCATCGAGCGGGCGGGCTCGATGTCGTCGGAGTGGCGTCGCGGGCGCGGGTCGCCGACCCACCATCGCTGTCGGTGGCACATCCGGCGGCCGCAACAGCGATCCCGGCGAGCACCACGAGCACAGGTCGAGCCATCCGCACCACGAAAGATCCTTTTCAGGTCTGCCGACAGATTCGATCCAGCTCTGTCCAGTCTCGCCTACGCGGTTGACGCTGTCGACGGCGCATTGGCCACCGACAGATATTCGATGACCTGGTGCAGGTCCGGATACAGCCGGTGCGCGAGCCGCCGGGACTCCTCGGTCGGCTGCACCAGGTCGGGAACCAGGATGCAGCGCAGGCCCGCGGCACACGCGGCGCGCAGGCCATTGGTCGAGTCTTCCAGCGCGAGTGTCGTTTCCACGTCGCCGCCGAGCGCACCCATCGCCTTGAGGTACGGCTCCGGGTCGGGTTTGCCCTTGGTCACATCCTGGCGGGTCACCACCACATCGAACCGGTCGGCGATGCCGGCCAGCTGCAAATGGTGGTCGGCGCGTTCCCGGGACGACGAGGTGGCGATCGCCTTCGGCACACCCTGCTCCTCCAGCGCGTCCAGCAGCGCGACCGCACCGGGCTTGGTCTCCAGCCGACCGCCGTCGACGAGCTGACGCAGGTGGATCTCGTGCAGGTCGAAGTACTCCTCCAGCGGGAACCCGCGGCCGTAGGCGGCGGCAGCGAGGGTGCGACACCGGTCGGCGGGCACGCCGATCATGGTGCGGCAGAACTCGATCGGCATGTCATAGCCGAGCTCGGCGCCCGCACTGACCAACGACTCCATGGCCAGACTCTCCGAGTCGATGAGCAACCCGTCCATATCGAACACGACTGCGCGAACCGGACTTTCGGTCTTCACCCGTTGCTCCCTTCCCGTAGCGGCGCCAGCCTGCGCCGGACCGCGGCATCGACACCGTCGCGGGTCAGCTCGGCCAGGGCGTCGCCGACCTGTCGCTGCACCTTCTCCCGCTCGGGTAGCGTGCCGAAAATATCGGTGCGCTGCAAGAAAGCCTGCGCACAGTGGTGCGGGTCGGCGTCGACCAGCACCGCGAGCGAGTCTTCCCGCGGATCGATCAGTTCCATCACGGCGCCCGGCTCGTGGCTCGCGGTGAACCACCGGATCCACGCGGCGATCAGCAAGGACGCGCCCGGGGTTGGCCTGCCCGCTTCGATGTTGTCCCGCAGGGCGTCGACGACCCTCGGCATCATCTTGTCCGACCCGTTGCGGCCGATGCGCGTCATGTCCTGGGCGATGGCCGGGTTACGGAAACGGCGCATCAGGTCGTCGACCGTCCGATGCAATTCGGGGGTCGGCAGGGCCAGCGTCGGCCCCTGCTCGTCCAGCATGAACTGCCTGGCCAGCGCCGCGAGGGCCGGATCCGAGGTGGCCTCGGCGATGGTCGAGTAGCCGGCGACGCCACCGAGGTAGGCCAGCAACATGTGCGTACCGTTCAGCAGCCGCAGCTTCGCCAGCTCGTAATCCTTGACGTTGGCGACGAATTGGGCGCCACCGAGTTCCCACTGCGGCCGTTCGCCCTCGAAATCCTCGATCGTCCAGGTCATGAACGGCTCGGCCGATACCGGGGCGCGATCCTCGATGCCGCCGAGCCAGTTGCGGGCCACCGCGGCGTCGGTGGGCGCGGTGGGCTGCACGATCCGGTCGACCACACTGTTGGGGAACTGCACATGCCGGGCGATCCACTCGGCGAGATGATCGTCGCGCAGCAGCGCGAAATCGATCACGGCGCGACGCAGCGTGCTGCCGTTCGCGCACAGGTTGTCGCAGCTGATGATCACCGGCGGGGTGCTGCCACGCCGCCGGACCAGCTCCAGGCCCTGTGCCAGCATCCCGATCGGGGTGACCGGCCGGGTCGGGTTACGGATGTCGTGGCGGACGCCGGGGCAATCCGCCTCCAGCCGCCCGGTGACCGGCGATACGCAGTAGCCGCTGGCGGTGACGGTGAGCGTGACGATCTTGACGTTCGGGTCGGCGATGCGGCGCGGCACCCCGAGCAAGTCGGTCGGCGCGTGTACGGCCTCGGTGATCGAACCGACCACCTCCACCCGCGCCTGCCCGTCCTCGTGCAGCAGCGTGGTGTACAGATGGTCCTGCGCCCGCAGCGCGTCGACGACCGTCGGACGGTTGATCGCGACGGCGGTGATCCCCCAGCGGTGGTCGCCGGTCTCGTTCATCGCGTGCTGGGTGGCCAGGGCCTGGTGTGCCCGGTGGAAGGAGCCGCAGCCGAGGTGCAGGATCCCGGCGGTCAAGCTGCGCGGGGCGAATCCTGGCCTGGCAACGGTGGCGGGAAGGCGGGTGAGCATGTCCGTGGACAGACGCGGCACCACATGCCCGGGTATCCGGGTAATCGTTTCGGTTCGGGTTTTCTTCGCCGTAATCAGCGGCACACGCATGTGCGGCCTCCGTTTGGGTATGCGAGAAGTGGGCGATATAGAACGCCGTATCACCATTGACTAAGCGACGTTTCACTACGGTAGATGAGTGTGCCCAGTATTTCGACAGCTAACCGTGACGCGCGCAACTGAAGGCACGTTGACCCAGGTCACTGCCGGTATTGTAAATGTTCCGTAAAGCACCACTTCAGCGTGTGAGAATGCGGGCAAACAATCGGACATTTACCCCGCGCAAATACATTCCGGTGACGCTTGTCACGCACTCCGATTTCCGTTTTGCCCGTTAGGAAACAGTTCTAAGATTACTCTCAGATTTGCCAGTTAATTGCTGATTTATCGTAGGAGAATACGGCGTAAACCAGGGGTCCGCAGGCTCTGCCGTGATGAGAAGCACTGCGGCGCAGCATTATTTCCGGATGGAAGCTTCGGGGCCCGGCGGCTCGATGTGGTGGCGATGGATCGCTGTCATAAGCAAGACCAAGGTTGCCTCACCGTTGCGGACGGGCCTCGGTGAGGCCGGTCAGCTCCCTCTCGCGCCCGAACTCGCCTCGCCGAGCCGTGGCCCGCGACCCGGCTCACGCGCCGCCCGTCGGGTAGCCCAGACCACGAGCGCACAGGCAAGCACACCGAACAAGGCGTTCGAGGCCAGATCGACAACCGCCGATCCGCCGCTCTCCGGCCGAATCGGAAACGAGATCCACACGTAGGTCAACGTCGCCCCCACCGCCAGGGCACAGGTGTGTGATTCGGTCCACCCGGTGCGCCGCGTCCACCGCCACACCAACCACACACCGATCGCAACCAGGAAGAACCACACCGCCACCCCGACCCACTCGTACCAGTCGGCCACGATGAGCGTGCTCGGACCCCAATAAGCACTGGTGACAGCCAAGGAGACGAGTCCGACCCGCCACGGTGCCGGTGGATCTCCGGCAACCCGCTCCCGGCGCACAGGTACCGCGATCGAAGCGGCCACGACGAGCGCCCCTATGACTGCAACAACCGCCGCGATCTGTCCCGGTGCGGCAATGAAGTGCTCGACGCTGTAGTTGCCCGCGAACACCAGAGTCGCACCGAGCACGAACAGCACCGCGGTCACCATGAAGCCGGTCCGCCCGAGCCACGGGCTGTCTCGCCTGGATACCGCGATGGCTTCGAGCGCCACCAGCAGCAGACCCAGGACCGGCCCCCACTGAGTTGTCCCGCCCCGCATGCCCCGCACGCTAGTCAGCGACAGACAAGAGAGCACGACCCGAATTCCTGGGACGATCCGCTAGCGTCGAGGAATGCCAACTCTCGAGGTCGCTGTTGTCGGGTACGGGCTGGCGGGATCGGTGTTCCACGCTCCGCTGATCGCCGCCGAACCGCGGATGCGAGTGGCGGCGGTGGTCACGTCGTCGGCCGAGCGGGCGGCGCAGGCCGAACGGGAACACCCGGGCGTGCGGGTCATCCCCACCGCCGACGAGCTGTTCGCGAATCCGGCCGGGATCGACCTCGTGGTCATCGCGACACCCAACCGCACGCACGCGCCGTTGGCCGGGCAGGCATTGACGGCGGGCCTGCCGGTCGTGGTCGACAAGCCGTTCGCGGTGACTGTCGGCGAGGCCGAAGAGCTGGTCGAACGGGCCGAGCAAGCCGGTCTGGCACTGACCGTCTTCCAGAACCGGCGCTGGGATGGCGACTTCCTGACCGTGCGCACGCTCGCCGAATCGGGTCGGCTCGGGCGGGTGCTGCGCTTCGAATCCCGGTTCGAGCGCTGGCGTCCGGTGCCGAAGGGCGGCTGGCGCGAGATGGGCGATGCCGCCGACGGTGCGGGGCTGCTCTTCGACCTCGGCAGTCACCTCATCGATCAGGCGCTGACCCTGTTCGGCCCGGTGAAATCGGTGTACTGCGAACTGGATCGGCGACGCGAGGGCATTCAGACCGACGACGACGCCTTCGTCGCGCTCACCCACACCTCCGGCGTGCGATCCCACCTGTGGATGAGTGCCGTTGCGCCGCAACTCGGTCCGCGATTCCGGGTGCTCGGTTCCCAGGCCGGATACGTCACCCACGGCCTCGATCCGCAGGAGGGCGCGCTGCGCTCCGGTCGCCGCCCCGATGACGGCGCGCCCTGGGGCACAGTCGAACCCGAATGCTGGGGGGTATTCGGCGCCGAGCCCGCCATCGAACCGGTGCCCACCATCGCGGGCGACTATCCCGCCTTCTACGCCGCGCTGGCCGCCGCCCTGCTCGACGGCGGCGAGGTTCCGGTCGACCCGCGCGACGCCGTCGCCACCCTGCGCCTACTGGAAGCCGCCCGCCGATCGGCCGCCACGGGCGAGGTCGTCGCCGGGTGAAGCGACGGCAACGTTAAGACCAGCTCAATCCTCGGCATTCGGACTGGCCTCACCCGCCGTAGATCGTTAACGTCGACACCCGGTGTCGGCTGCGGGTAGGCCGACCGCTCGGTTGAGAGGAGATCCGAATGGGTTCAACGATTTTCGCGGTGTTCCTACCGCTGGCCCTGGCCCTGGTGATGTTCGGGCTCGGATTGACCTTGGCCATCGATGATTTCGCCAGGGTGCTGCGGTATCCGAAGGCGGCGGTGATCGCGCTGCTCTGCCAGATGGTGCTGCTGCCCGCGGTCTGCCTCGGTCTGATCTACCTGTTCCGACTCGAAGGGGCACTCGCGGTCGGCATGCTGTTGCTCGCCGCGTCGCCGGGCGGACCGTCGGCGAATCTGTTCAGCCACATCGCAGGCGGCAATGTCGCGTTGAACATCACTCTCACCGCGATCAACTCGGTGCTCGCCGTGTTCACCATGCCGTTGATCGTCGCGTTCGCGTTCAGCCAGTTCATGGACGGTGACGAATCGTTCGGGCTGCGGCCGGACAAGTTCGCGCAGGTGTTCGCGATCGTGCTGATCCCGGTCGCCATCGGCATGTGGGTGCACCGCCGGTTCACCGGATGGGCCGAACGGATGCGTGGCAACGTCAAGATCCTCTCCATCGTGGTGCTCGCGCTGGTGGTGCTCGCCGCGGTGGTGAAGAACTTCGACACACTCACCGAGAACATCGGCAAGCTCGCCTCGCTCAGCCTGCTGTTCGCCGTGATCAGCCTGGCCGTCGGCTATTTCGTGCCACGACTGTTGCAGGTCGACGCGGATCAGGCGATCGCCTCGGCCATGGAGATCGGCATCCACAACGGCGCGATCGCCATCGCCATCGCGGGGTCGGTGCTGCACAACGGCGCGATGGCGGTGCCGGGCGCGGTCTATGGGGTGCTCATGAACATCCCCGCGGCCATCGCGGCTTATCTGCTCGCCCGGTACGTCCGGCACGACCGTCCGGCACCCGTGCCCAGCTCAGCCGCCCGCTGAAACAGCGCTGCGGCCAACTGAAACGGGACAACTGAACCAGACACCGTGTCGAGCGGTAGGTACCCTTTCGATGTTCGACATCGGAAGGGAGCCAGCATCGCGATGCGACCGCTCGGCGCAGACGATCCCACGCGGATCGGCGACTACCGGCTACTCGGCGTGCTCGGCGCGGGCGGCATGGGCCGGGTGTATCTGGGACGCAATGCCGGTGGCCGCACCGTCGCGGTCAAGGTGATCCGGCCGGATCTGATCGGCGACACCGAATTCCGGGTGCGGTTCCGCCGCGAGGTCAGCGCCGCACGGCGGGTCGGCGGACAGTTCACCGCGCCGGTTCTCGACGCCGACGTCGACGCCGACCCGCCCTGGCTGGCGACGGGATACGTCGCCGGGTTCTCCCTCGCCGAGGCGATCGAGGCATACGGACCGTTCACCGAGAACTCACTGCTGGTACTCGCGCACGGACTGGCCGAGGCCCTGGTCGCCGTGCATGCCGCGGGTCTGGTGCACCGCGACCTCAAACCCTCCAACGTGCTGCTCGCCCTCGACGGCCCCAAGGTGATCGACTTCGGCATCGCCCGCGCGCTGGACGACAGCAAGCTCACCACCACCGGAAAGGTCATCGGCTCACCGGGATTCATGTGTCCCGAGCAGGTGACCGGCGATCCGGTCGGCCCGGCGAGCGATGTGTTCGCGCTCGGCGGTGTGCTCGCGTTCGCGGCCACCGGGCGGGGTCCGTTCGGGGCGGGTGAGCTGGTGCAATTGCTGTGGCGCGTGATGTACGAGGAGCCGCGGCTCGATGAGGTGCCGGACCGGCTCCGACCGCTCATCGCGGCCTGCCTCACCAAAGACCCCGCCGCTCGGCCGAGCCCGGAACGGCTCATCGCCGACCTGACCGCCTTCGGGGTCCCGGAGCGCGGCGGCTGGCTACCCGGGCCCGCGCTCGAGGAGGTCAGCAGGCGCGCGGTGCGGTTGCTCGATCTGGACTCCGGGCCCCTCGATGTGCCCGGCGCCATCGGACGACCGGTTACCGACCC
This sequence comes from Nocardia brasiliensis, assembly GCF_042691675.1. Classification (GTDB taxonomy): domain Bacteria; phylum Actinomycetota; class Actinomycetes; order Mycobacteriales; family Mycobacteriaceae; genus Nocardia; species Nocardia brasiliensis_D. The sequence goes on along the minus strand of NZ_CP170507.1, from coordinate 3,880,823 downwards.
GGCACGGACCGCCGAGACGATCGCGAGGTCGGGCGCGAATGCGTGGACTGCCACGGGCCGTCCGGGTTCGACCGCTCCAGCGACCGTGCGGCAGGACGTCACGCCGCGATCGTGGCGGCCTGGCAACCCCGATAGCGCGCACCCATCTCCGGGCCCGGCCGGGTATTCCCATGGGCCACACAATGGCTCGTACGCCACGCCCGCCGCGCACCAGTCAGCGGCACATCCCGCCCGGCGGCCGACCCGCCGCCGCGCCGTGTTGATCGTCGGCGCACTAGCGCTGTGCGGCGCGGTCGCGGTCGCTGCCTTCGTGATCACCACCAAGGTCACCGGCGGCTCCACCGCACGACCCGACGCACCGGCCAGCGATTCGGCCATGGAACTACCGAACGAGTTCGTCGGCGAATGGAAGGGCGTCGCCGAAGACAAACTCGGCAGCTACGACATCGTGTTGGTGCTGAACCCGGGAACAGTCGGCGACGAACTCGGCAATTCCGCCAACACCGGCAATGTCGTCGGCCTGAAATGCGGCCGAGCGGAAACTCTTACGGCAGTCTCCCCGAACGAACTCACGTTGATCGCGAGACTCACCGAAGACAGCGGCAGCTGCAATGACGAGGGATCGACATCTCAGTTGCAGCTACAACCTGATGGCACGCTGTCGTATCGCACTCGCGGCGTCTTCGGGGACATGACGGGAATCCTGACCCGACAACCCTGACTCGGCGAAACAGCCACGGCAGCAACATGAGCGGTCGATCGATCGCACAGATATCTAGACGTTCAGCCACGACATACGAGGGCCGACGAGCCGACCCCGGGTGCGGAGGCTCGATAGCTGGTCGGCCACAGCGCACCCGTAGCGAATGACCAGCTATTCAAAAGGCCTTGTCCTGCCGAACGGGGTCATGGAATGGCAGACTGCAATTCATGGAGGATGCTTCAGGCAATATGTCGGCGCCAACAATCACCTGCGCGGGTCGCGTGCGGCCCCAGCCCGAGGCGCACCAGCGCGCGGGCCGTCTCGCCGCCGCACTCGTCGCCGCAGGGGTGGCGCGCGGTGATCGCGTCGCGATAATGCTCCGTAACGACATCGAGTTCCTCGAGGTGTCCCTGGCTATCGCTTCCTGCGGAGCCAATCCGGTGCCGATCAATACGCGGTGGCAAGCGCCCGAGGTCGCGCACGTGCTCAGCGACTGCGGTGCGCGGCTGGTCGTCGTGCACACCGAATTCGTCGAGATCGTCGAACAGGCTGTCCCGCAGCGGGATACGACTGTTCTCGAGGTTTCGATGCCCGCGGAAATGCTGGCCGAGGCGGGGCTCGACGCGACACTGGCCGAGCCGACCGGCAGGCACCCCACGCTCGAACAGTGGATCGATGCGCGGGCCGATCCGCTCGGCTTCGTCGAAGGTGCGATCGTCGACTCGATGGGGTTGATCTACACCTCCGGCACCACCGGGCGTCCCAAAGGTGTACTGCGGGAGCGCATTACGCCACATCAGCTGTTGTCGATCGCGGGTGGCTCGGCCCGGCGATTGGGGCTCACGCCGGGCGGGCAGGCGTTGCTGGCCGGTCCGCTCTATCACGCCAGCCCGAACGTGGTGGCGGTGCTCGCGTTACGGGTGGGCACGAACATCACCATCATGCCGCGCTGGGACGCCGAGCGGTTCCTGCGCCACGTCCACGAGCGCCGTGTCACCCAGGCCAAGGTCGTGCCGACCATGCTGTCGCGGTTGCTGTCGTTGCCCGAGGAGGTGCGCGCCCGCTACGACGTTTCCAGCCTCACCCACCTCATCCACTCCTCGGCGCCGTGCCCGCCCGCCGTCAAGCGGGCCGCCATCGACTGGTTCGGCGATGCGCTGATCGAGTTCTACGGCTGCACCGAAGCGGGCACCATCACCTGGATCACCGCCTCGGAGTGGCTGGCGCACCCTGGCAGCGTCGGCCGCCCGGTCGACGGCTCCGGCGCGATCATCGTCGATGACGCGGGACAGCCGCTCCCGGCAGGTGAGATCGGCCGGGTGTTCGTCCGCGGCGCCGACTACTGGCCGCGATTCAGTTATCTCAACAAGGCGGGCGAACAGGACAGCCCGGTACCGGGATTCATCACCGTCGGTGACCGCGGCTACCTCGACGACGACGGATTCCTCTACCTCACCGGACGGTCCAGCGAGATCATCATCTCCGGCGGGGTGAACATCTACCCCGCCGAGATCGAGAACGCGATCATGGCCATGGACGGCGTCGAGGACGTCGCGGTCTTCGGCATCCCGCACGCGGGCGATCTCGGGGAAGCCGTTGCCGCCCATGTTGTTCCCCGCCCCGGCGCCGAGCTCACCGAGGCGTCGATCCGCGCGGGCCTGGCCGGACAGCTCGCCTCCTACAAGGTGCCGAGCGTGCTGCGCATCGTGTCCGAACTCCCCCGCGACGATTCCGGAAAGATCTACAAACGTCAGCTTCGCGCGGAAACGGCAGCCGCCGATTGAGACCGACTCCGTCCACCTGTACCCGTTAGAGTGCGGCAGTGGACAGAGCCGAATGGGTCGAGCGTGGCACCTCCATCGTCGACCGCTTGACGACAACCCAAACCCAGCCGCCGTGGTGGTTGGTGGCCGGCGCCGGGATCGCGGCGCTCGTACTGGTCGGCTACTCGCCGCTCTGGCGATACACCCGCAATATCGTCACCATCGCGCACGAGGGCGGACACGCGCTGGTCGCGCTGCTCACCGGGCGCAGGCTCAATAGCATCCGATTGCATTCGGACACTTCGGGTCTCACCGTGTCGAGCGGGAAACCCTATGGCCTGGGCATGATTCTCACGACGATGGCGGGCTATCCCGCGCCGCCGCTGCTCGGACTCGGCTTCGCCGCGCTGCTCGGCGCGAGCCGGATCACGCTGATGCTGTGGACCGCCATCGCGCTGCTGGCGGCGGTGCTCGTCATGACGCGCAACATCTACGGCATGCTGACGGTCTTCGCGGTCGGCGCGACGGTCTTCGCGGTCTCCTGGTTCGGCACCGACACCTTGCAGGCGGGCTTCGCCTACCTCGGCGCCTGGTTCCTGCTGCTCGCCGGCGCCCGCCCGGTAATCGAATTGCAGCGCGGCCGCGCCCGCCAACTACGCAGCCGGTACCAGCAGGACGTCGCCTCCGACGCCGACCAACTCGCCCGCCTCACCCACCTCCCCGGCCTGCTCTGGGTGGGTTTGTTCGGAGTTGTCGCGGTGGGGTCGCTGTTCCTCGGCGCGGGTCTGTTGATCTCCGATATCGAGGGGGTCTGCCTACCGCTCGGCTCCGACGCGTCCTGCGCCGCCGGGCAATAGATGGAGCAGCCCATGAGCAGCAAGATCCGCATCACCCTCGTCGCTGCCCTGATTCTCGGTTGCGTCACCCTGTTCGGCGCGGGCCCGGCCACCGCCGCGTCGGTAGACACCGCGTGCGGCACGCCGTTGAGGCGGGCCGAGGTCGCCACGATCGTCACACTGTCGGACACCAGCACACTCACCGGCTCGTCGCTGGAACGGCTGGAACAAGCCGTCGAACAGCATCGTCAGCTCACCCGGATCCTGGTCGACCATCGGGATCTGCGCGGCATCTTCGCGCTCGGGCTCGACGCCGTCGAACAGGCCGCTGTCATGCCATTGCAGCGCGACCCGGCGGCGTTCGCCGACCCCGAGTGGGCTCATCGGATCAGCCTCGAACTGCTGTCCCGGTTCCTGCGCAACGTGCACGCCGAATTCACCGGCGGACCAACCGAACCGCAGTGGACCCACTATTTCGACCTCACCCGCCGGTGCGACCTGTCGCCCGCCCGCGTCGCGATGGCTGGATACAACGCTCACCTCTCCGTCGATCTCTCCTACTCGGTAGCCGCGGTCGACGGCACCGTCGCGAACGCACCCGACTACTTCAAGATCGTCGATGCGATCGCGCAGCGGGCCGACTTGATCATCGAGTCGACCAAGGCGATCTATCACGGCGACCTCGGACCGCTGTGGCGGTTCTACTTCGTCGGGGAAGGCCTCGACCTGCTGTTCGGTCAAGGTGTGGCGACGCCGCAACTGCTGCGCCTCGCCGATCTCGGCGCCAACGTAGTGATCTTCGGCAACGGGCTCGCGCTGCGTGATCCGGCCCTCGCACCGGCCGCCCGCCGCCGAGATCGACGCACTCTGGCGCAGCGCCGACGTCGCCTTCGAGGTGCTCTCGCGGCTCGGGGGGCTCTAGATGTTTAGCTTTCCGGATTCGCGGCACGCCTACTCCTGGGACGAATGATGGAAGGAGTTGTCGGCACATGCCGGAGAAGCTGAATGGGACGCGCGTACTGATCATCACCTCGAACACGGGTGTGGAGCGCGATGAGCTGCTGGTTCCGTTGAACGAGCTCAAGGACAAGGGCGCCACGGTGGTGCACGCGGCACCCGATACCGAGCAGGTGCAGACTTTCCAGCACGACACCGACAAGGACGTCGCGGTGCGGCCGGACACGTCGCTCGATGACGTGAAAGTCGACGACTACGACGTGCTGGTGGTGCCCGGTGGCACGGTGAACGCGGACAAGCTGCGCGTCGAAGATCGCGCCCTGGAACTGGCCAAGGGATTCGCCGCGGCGGGCAAGCCGATCGCCGCGATCTGCCACGGACCGTGGTTGCTGGTCGAGGCGGAGCTCACGCCGTCGAAGACGTTGACGTCGTACTTCTCGCTGCGCACCGATGTGAGCAACGCGGGCGGCAAGTGGGTCGACGAGCCGGTGGTGCGTTCGACGGAGAACGGTTGGACGCTGATCACCTCACGCAATCCCGGTGATTTGGCGGATTTCTGTGGGGCGATCACCGAGGAACTCGTCGCGGCGTCGTAGATCCGCGGGCGCACGCCGACGTTTTCGTCTGCCAGCACCTCCGGCTTGGCAGCTGACGTTTCGGGAGCCAGCGCGTCTAGGTCGCGAGTCACGGTGGCGGTCGCGACTTCACAGATCGGTGGCCGCGCGCAAAGCCGCCGACGTTTCGCGGGCCAGCGCGTCTGGGTCGCGGGTCGCGTCGACGGTTTCGCCGCGCTCGTCGCCGGACAATGGTTCCAGGGCTGCCAGCTGTGAGTCGAGCAGACTCAGCGGCATGAAATGGTCACGGCGACTGGCGAGCCGGTGTGCGAGCTCGTCTCGCGGGGCGGCGAGGTGCAGGAAGAACGCGTCGGGCACGGCGGCCCGCAGGCGGTCGCGGTAGGCGCGTTTCAGCGCCGAACAGCTGACCACGCCGCCCTGTCCGGACCGTTCCGCCATCCAGGCCGCCACCGCGTCGAGCCAGGGTGCCCGGTCCGCGTCGTCCAGTGGAATACCCGCCGCCATCTTTTCGACGTTCGCTTCGGGGTGGAAGTCGTCCCCCTCGGCGTATTCGACCCCGAGATCGACGGCGAGCCGCGCGCCCACCGTCGACTTGCCGGACCCCGACACCCCCATCACCACCACGATCGGCAGGGCTCGGTCCGGCATGTCGACACCTCTCGCTCTGATCCCGCCGACCATCGGCAGTTGGGCACGTTCGGTTCGACGATATCGGGCCGGGCGGTCCATTGGCTCGGCGCTCGGTGCATCGCGGGAAGCTCCCCGAGGGACGACCCGGTAGTCAGTCCGAGCGCACACCCTCTATGTCAGCCGCACGTCCCGTATATCGGGTGTGCGGGTGCGACAGCGGGTGTGCACGGCTACTGCGTTGCTCGCCATTCGCGGACGGATGCGACGAACTCGGCGATCGCGCGGTGTGTGTCGGTATCCACCGGGAGGAGTGGGGGTCGAGGGTTGCCCGCTTCCACGCCGAGGGAGCGCAGTCCTGCTTTGATGGTCCTCGGGAGACCACCGCTGACGAGCGCGTCCAGCAGCGGCTCCAGTCTCTCGAAAAGTGCCGCAGCCGAGTCGGTTTCGCCTGCCGTCAGCAACCGCCACACTTCCACGATGTGCTCCGGTACCAGACACGGTGCGGCCGTGCACCATCCGGACGCCCCCGCCTCGAAAGCTTGTGGCGCATGCCGATTGCTGCCGTTGAAGAACGGCACATCCCCACCGCCGAGTTCCGCGATCCGCCGCATCCGCGCGATATCGCCACTCGACTCCTTCACCATGGTGATGTTGTCCACGCCCGCAACGAGATCGACAAGAAACTCCGGCGGCATGTCGATCCCACTGGTGCCGGGATTGTTGTACGCCATGATCGGCAGTTGCACCGCATCGGCAACCGCCGCGAAGTACCCGCGCAGTTCGCGTTCGGTCAACCGCCAATACGCCACCGGCAACATCATGAGCGCCGAAGCCCCGAGCCGTTCGGCCAACTTCGCCCGAGCAATAGTCCCCGCCGTACTCACCTCCGACACCCCCACCACCGTCGGCACCCGCCCATCGACCTGCTCCAAACAGATCGACGCCACAGCCGCCCACTCCTGATCATCCAGATACGCACTCTCCCCAGCACTTCCGAGCGGCGCAACAGCGGAAACCCCCGCCTGGACCAGCCGCTCCACCAGCCCCCGCAACACCCCCTCCGCCACCTTCCCCGTCTCCCCACTGAACGGCGTAACCGGATACGCCACAACCCCCGCAATGGACCCACTCATCGAATCTCCGTTCCTCAACCCCGATCATTCCTCGAGCACCCACCTCTTGACCTTGTCCGCCGGGAAAGGCTGATGCTGGAGTCATGCGGACATCACGCCCGATGTGGTCGCGGTCGACTGCGAACCAGGTGACCGCCTGATCGTCAGCACCGATGGTCTCTACAACGATGTCGCAGAGTCCGACATCGCCGACGCGTCCGCCGCACCGGATCCAGAGTCGGCGGTGGCACGACTCATCGACCTCGCCGTGGCGGCGGGCGGCACGGACAATGTAGCGGTGATCGTGATCGACGTGCGCTGACCCACGCACCCCGGGCGGACGGGGTGGGGGCGTCCTCGGGCACGATGGTGATCATGGAATTGCGCATCTTCACCGAACCGCAGCAGGGTGCGAGCTATGACACGCTGCTGACCGTTGCCAAGGCCACGGAGGACCTGGGATTCGACGCGTTCTTCCGGTCCGATCATTATCTGGCGATGGGCGACGCGGACGGCTTGCCCGGCCCCACCGACGCGTGGATCACCCTCGCGGGGCTGGCCAGGGAGACCAAGCGGATCCGCCTTGGCACGCTCGTCACGGCCGCCACCTTCCGGCTGCCCGGCCCGCTGGCGATCCAGGTCGCGCAGGTCGATCAGATGTCGGGCGGCCGGGTGGAACTCGGCCTCGGCAGTGGCTGGTTCCCCGAGGAACACTCCGCCTACGGCATCCCGTTCCCCGCGGACAAGTTCGCGCGGTTCGAGGAGCAGCTCGCGATCATCACCGGGCTGTGGGCGACCAAGCCGGGCGACACGTTCGACTTCGCCGGCAAGCACTATCAGCTGACCAACTCCCCCGCCCTGCCGAAGCCGGTGCAGAACCCGGTGCCGGTGTTGATCGGCGGCCACGGCGCCACCCGCACGCCGCGGCTGGCCGCCCAGTACGCGACCGAGTTCAATATGCCGTTCTCCTCGATCGAGGACAGCGCCGCCCAGTTCGGCCGGGTCCGCGCGGCGGCCGAGGCGCGTGGCCGCAAGGCGGACGACCTGACCTACTCGAACGCCCTCGTCGCCTGTGTCGGCGCCGACGACGCCGAGGTGGCGCGGCGGGCCGCGGCGATCGGGCGTGAGGTGGACGAGTTGAAGGCCAACGGCCTCGCCGGATCGCCCGCCGAGGTGGTGGACAAGATCGGCCGGTACGCCGAGATCGGTGCTCAGCGGATCTACCTGCAGATACTGGATCTGACGGATCTCGACCACCTGGAGTTGATCTCCAGCCAGGTGCAGGCGCAGCTCTGACGCTCAGCCGAGCGGCCTGCTGGTCGGCAGGTTCACGAAGCTCGGCTGCGCCGGATCCAGCCGCAACGACTGCGGTTTGAGCGCGGTGTTGTTCAGCAGCGGGCGGAAGGCCAGAGCCTTGGGCGAATTTCCGGCGAAGACGTCGACGCGTAGTCGATGTCCCGGCTGGAGCGCGGCCTGGACCGGGATGACGGCGATGTCCAGCGCGACGGGCTCGCCGGGGACCACGGGCAGCAGGCTGTCCAGGGTGATCGGGTTGTACGGGGCGGTGTAGTCGCCGTTGGCGGAACGGGTGCTCTTCGCCTCGTCGACGGCGCGCATCGAGGCGGTGAGCTGACCGGTACTCAGCACGGTCGAAGTGCCGTCCGGCGCAACGTCGTTCACGGTGACCGCCCAGTAGCCGTCGGTCGCGTCGTGCACGGCGTTGAGGTGCACGTTGATCGGGCCGGAGATGACCGTGCGTTCGGTGACCGGCGGGCTGGTGAAGGTCAGCCCGTTGCGTTCGGCGATCCGAGAGTCTTTGGCGCACATATCCAATATCGCGGGGATACCGGCGGCGCCCTGGGCGGTGTCGCGCGAACACAGGGTGGTGAGTCCGGGCGCCACCGTCAGCGTCCGGTGCTCGTCCGGCTTTGTCGCGGACAGTGATCCGTCGTGCACGCTCTCGGCCGTCCCGCTGGGCGCCGCGGAAAGATAGACGCGCCGATGTTCGGTGCCCGCCTGTGGGAACTGAGCGAGCGTGATCCAGCCGCCACCCTGTTCCCAGACGGTCACCGGCCCGAATCCGTCGATGCCGTGATCGATGTCCTTGAGCCACTTGTCGAACCACACCCGCTGCAATACCTCCAGCCGCGGTGGGGCGCCGGGCCCGCCCATGCCCGCACCGGGATTGGCGTGATAGGTGTCGCCGACGACCAGCTGCTTCTTGTTGGCGGGCAACGGGATCGCGTTGTACACCTTCGTGGCGCTGTTGGCGAAGATGTCGTGCCAGCCGCCATAGACGAAGGTGGGCACGGTAATTCGTTCCGGATGCCCGAGAATCCCTTGGCGGAAGTCGCTTTCGTGGTCTAGTGCGGCGGCCAGCGACGGCGGGATGTCGTTGAGCGACGGCGTGAGCAACGCTTGAACCAGCAGGTCGTAGTTGGTGGACGGGTCGGCCATGCGATCGCTGAGCCACCGCCAGTCGAAGGTGCCGTTGAGCATCGACCGCACGTCGGGGATCAGCTTCGTCTGGTTCACGTTGCTCAACCAGAGCGGCAGGAAGGTGGTGCCGATACCGCCGCCCGGCGCGACGACATCGCGCATGAGGTCGCTACCCGGTTCGACCGGAAAGATGGCTTTCAATGCGGGCGGCGCGTTTTCGGCGGCGCGCAGCTGGGTGATGCCCGCGTAGGAGCCGCCGCTCATGCCGATCTTGCCGGTGGACCACGGCTGGGCCGCGGCCCAGTCGATCATTTCACGGGTGTCCAGCTGTTCCCGCGCGCCGAGGGTGTTCCAGGTGCCTTGGGAGAATCCGGTGCCGCGCACGTCCGCGACGACGAGCGTGTATCCGCTGCGAATCAGGTTGCGGTCGATGCCGATAACGGTTTGCAGGGTGCCGCCGTCGATCGCGTGCAGCAGATCCTCGAAGCCGCTGATCGGCGTCCCGGACAGGTTGACCCGACGGACCAAGTCCAGCGCGAGCGGCTGCAAACCGGGCACCGCCAACGCCGAATCGACCAGGTTCGACAACAGTTTGGTGTACGGCGTGAGGTTCACGATGGTGGGCAGCGGCCGCTGTTCCACCGCCCCCGCCGCGTCTACCGGCCGGTACACGTTGGCCTTCAGGACGACGCCGTCGCTCATCTGGATCGGAACGTCCCAGTCGATGTGTACGTCGGCATACTGCGGCGGGCCGTCGTGCAGTGCCGTCCATCGCTCGCTGCGAACGGCGCCGTCCGGTTCGGCCGCCGCGGTACCGACCGCAAATCCGCCGCCAACCACAACGATTGCCAGCACGGTCGCCAATCGAGCGGCGCGGACAAACCGTTGTGCCACTTGCTGCCCCGAAAGCATCCTTCTCCTCGACCGATGTGCCGCACATTGATTGCTCTCCGCAGTATTGAAGTGACAACATAGCAATCAGTTCGCTATTCGCCGGGAGGTACGGCCCGGTCGGTTTGTCGCCGTCTATCCGGTTGCGGTATATCGCATTTGCCCGATTTCGGGGTGGGGATACCGACCGGTTTGATTTAAGTATGGCCGCCTTGCGAGCCACCGCGCGTAGCTCGGCAAGTCATCCCACGGGCAGCATTCGGCCTGACGGGTAGGTCCGCCTACCGGAGGTTCCTCCAAGGTTTGCTTACCAAGGGGTTCCCTGGCAGTGCTGGGCACGTCGTGGCCGTACCCCGCTGTCTCTGCAGCAACTTGTCGGCAGAGATGGAAGTTTCAGCGTGGTCGACTGGCTGTGGTTGCGTCGCGGGAGATTTCGGGGGGCGACGATGTCGGTTGTTGGGAGCCCAGGTGGTTCATACGGTTCACAGGGGTTAGAGGCTCGGTGAAACGTATGGAGGCTCTGCGAGATCGGGTTTGTGGTTCACATGGTGGCGAGGTACGCCTGGATGGGAGCGGGGCCGGTTGCGATGACGCCGATGTATCCGTCGGGGCGGACCAAGACGAGCGTGCCCGGCTCGGTAGGGGCGAGGTCGTAGTTGCGGAAGGCCGCACCGAGGGTATCGGCGGTCGCTGCCGCCGCGCCGGGTGCGATGATCTGGGCGCGGACCTTGGCCCCCTGTGCGCGAACAACTTCGGCGACCGCAGCGGCCGTATCGGTGCCGAATCCGAGCAGCGTGAAGTGGACACCACGGAACAGATCGAACAAGCGGGCCGCACCGTGCTGGGCATCCGGCGCGCGGTCTCCGGCCCGCACCCCGCGCGGTGTCTCGCGGGCGTCCACGGCCAATGGTCCGCCACGGTAGTTCAGCTTCAGCTGGAAGATGTCCGGGCTTTCCTGCTCGGGCTCCACATCCCGAAAGTTGCGGTGGTGAAGGCGCGTCGACACGCCGAGCACATCCGCGGCCACCGGGGCCCGCTCGGCCTCGTAGGTGTCCAGCAGGCCGTCGGCGGCTCCCGACAACACGGCGGCCAATTTCCAGCCCAGGTTGTAGGCGTCCTGAATGCTGGTGTTGAGCCCCTGCCCACTGGCCGAGGAATGCACGTGCGCGGCGTCGCCTGCCAGGGACACCCGGCCGACCCGAAACCGGTCCACCATGCGAACATTCACCCGGTACAGCGAGATCCAATTCAGGTCGGACAACTGGATGTCCGACCGGCCGGACCTTTCGTCGAGGATCTTCTGAACGGATTCCAGTGTCAGCTCGGGTACCTCGTCGACGGCCACCGACGCGACGAACTGGTAGTAGTCGGTCCCGGGCATCGACCACAGCGAAAAGCGTTCCGTCACATCGCCGGTCGTCAGAATGTGACAGTGGGTCCCGGTCAGTCCCGTCGCGCGGACGTCGCCGATCAACGTCCGCTCGGTCTCGAAGGTTTCCCCCGCGAAGCCGACACCGAGTGCCTTGCGCACGAAACTGCGACCGCCGTCCGCGCCGACCAGATACCGCGCCCGCACTCGCTCCAGCGCGCCGTCGCGCCGCAAGGTCGCGGTGACAGCAGTGTCGTCCTGGACGAAATCGACCAGCTCCGTGCCCAATTCGATCCGGCCGCCCAATTCGAGCAGCCGGTCACGGAGCAGTTGATCGGTGCGCCACTGCGGGAGCAGCCAAACGTTCGGATAGGGCACACCGTGCCCACGTTCGGGCGCCGGAGCCCCCACCATGTCGTACACCGTGCGCGTCCACCGCACCCGCATGCCGTCGTACATCCGGAACGACGGGAACGGCGCCCCGGCCTCGAGCACGGCGTCGATCAGGCCGAGGTCGTCGAAAATCTCCAAAGTCCGCGGCTGCAAACCTTTTCCGCGCGAACCGGCGAACAGTCGCGATGACTTGTCCACCACCAGGCAGTCGATACCACGCCGGACCAGATCGCAGGCGAGCGTCAGCCCGGTCGGTCCGGCGCCCACGATCAGCACCGGCAACTCCGCGATCATCGCGCCCCCGCTTTCTCCGGGAAGGTTCGGGTAAGGATCGGAATGAGCAGTTCGTCGACCAATTCGGCGAGGAACCGCTGATCGAGGGGTTCGCCGAGAAACATCCGTCGCATGATCTGCCCCTCCGACACCTGATGGGCCAGTTCGGTTGCCGTGTCGTCCGGCAGCTCCCCGCGCGCCACGGCGCGGTCCACAATGGTCGCAAACGGGCCCAGATCCTGGTTTGCCACGTGCGCGCGCAGCGCTTCCCCGAGTTCGGGGTCGACCCGCATGGCGTGCATGAGCCCCGTCAGCATGGTCACGTAGCGATCATCGACCTGCTCGCACAGCGCGGTGAGGGCAGCGAGCAGATCGCCGCGCACCGTCCCGGTGTCCGGAATCGCCGCGACGTACGCGGCGTCGTGGGCATCCATGGCCGCCTTCACCAGCGCGGGCTTGCCGGGCCACCGCCGGTAGATGGTGGCCTTGCTGGCCTGCGCCCTTGCCGCGACAGCGTCCATTGTCATTGCCGCATAACCGATCTCACCGAGCAGCTGGATCGTGGCAGCGAGTATCGCCTGCTCACGCTCTGCACCCCTGACCACACGTCCTCCAAGTGAACGGTACTGTTTCGTTCACTTCAAGGATAGCGAAAGGCGGCCAGTCGACGCAAGGCCGACCACCGAATCACGGGGCTTGATCGCCGCGTGCGACATCCCGGCATGCCTCCAGCAGCGGCTGCATGCGCTCCAGCGCGCTGGAGCGCACCGCCAGCACCGTGGGCAGCGCGAGCACACCCGGCGTGCAGACCGGCAGGAAGGCAACCCGGCTGCTGTGCAGCAGCCGGGCGTGCGGCGCGTACAAGACCGTCCAACCCGCGGCACCGGCACCGAGTGCGGCGAGGGTGTCCTGGATCGAAACCTGTTCGGGTCCCAGCACCGGTTCGAATCCCGCATTGCTACAGGCGGTCAGCACGAGATCATCCAGCAGCGCGTTGTTCTGCCGGTTGGTCAGATAGAGCGGAAGTTCAGCGAGCTGGGCGAGGTCGACACATCGCTCGGTGGCCGAGGGATGGTCCGCGGGCAGGGCGACAACGAGTTCGTCGTGCCACACCGGGATCTGCTCGATGCCCTCGGGCGCCGCCACCTCACCGCGGAGAAAAGCCGCGTCCCACTCGTGCTCGGAGACCTTACGCAACCGCTGCCCCAGTGCGGCCGACGTCAATTCCACCCGCACGCCGGGTGCCCGCTGCTTCAGTGCGGCGAGCAAGCGCTCCAGCCGCTCGCCCATGCCTCGGCTGGTCCCGATCCGCAACACGGTCGGTGGGGTGAGGTACTCGGCAACACTGGTCCGGGCGCGCCGCTCGGCGGCGAGCACCTTCTTCGCGGCGGGCAGAAACGCCGCACCGGCCTCGGTGAGCCGGACGCTGCGCGGCGACCGTTCCAGCAGAACCACGCCGAGCTCGCGTTCGAGCCGGCCGAGCTGTTGGCTGACTGACGATTGCACGATCATCAGCCGCTCCGCCGCCCGGCCGAAATGTAGTTCTTCGGCCACCGCGACGAAATATCTCAGTTGACGAAGTTCCATGACCTCAGCGGGGTTCGGGGACAGGACTGGGTCAGGCTACCGCCCGTGTCGCACGGCCAACCGATGCGGCGTCATCCCCGCGCGCCGCGCGCCACGCTGGGACACAATGGACGACTCGCCGTCCACACAGAAAGTCGTCGGAGGTGCACGGGTGAGTAAAGCGAGTGTCAGGTCAGCGCGTGGTCGAATTGTTCGTGGTGCGATCATCGCATTACTGGTCGTCGGCACGGTTTCGGCGTGCGACAAAGAACCCGAACCCGAACCCACCCCCGGGACGGTGCACAGCACCGCGCCGAGCAACCCGGTCGGTGTGCCGGATCTCGGCACGGCCGAGGTGATCGCCGGTGGCATAGAGGTTCCCTGGGGGCTGGTCTTGCTGCCGAGCGGCGACGCGTTGGTCGCGGAACGGGACAGCGGCCGGATTCTGCGGATCAGACCGGGGCAGCCGCCGGAACAGGCGTACCAGGTGCCCGGAGTCGTCGCGCGCGGGGAAGGCGGGCTGCTCGGCTTGGCATTGTCGCCGCGCTATGTCGAAAACCCTTACGTGTACGCGTACTTCACCGCCGAGGACGACAATCGGATCGTGCGATTCCGACTGGACGGCCAGCCGGAGGTGGTCTTCGACGGAATCGACAAGGCAGGCAATCACAATGGCGGACGGATCGCGTTCGGGCCGGACGGCATGTTGTATGTCGGGACCGGCGATGCGGGACAGAGTTCGCTGTCCCAGGATCCGGCGAGCCCGAATGGGAAGATCCTCCGGTTGACCCCGGAAGGCCGCCCGGCACAAGGCAATCCGACACCGGGGTCGCCGGTATACAGCCTCGGGCATCGCAATGTGCAAGGACTCGCGTGGGATCGTGCCGGACGGCTGTTCGCGGCGGAATTCGGGCAGAACCGGTTCGACGAGGTCAATCTCATCGAGCCGGGCCGCAACTACGGCTGGCCCGCCGTCGAAGGAATGGGCGGCACCGACCGGGGATACACCGAACCCCTGACCACGTGGACGACGGACGAGGCCTCCCCGTCCGGCATCGCGATCGCAGGCGACACGATGTATGTCGCCGCGCTACGCGGCGAACGTCTATGGATCGTCCCATTGCGCGACGGCACCGTAGGCCGGTCCCGAGATGTACTGCACGGCGACTACGGTCGGCTCCGCACGGTGCTGGTGGCCCCGGACGGCGCGCTGTGGCTCACCACCTCCAACACCGACGGTCGCGGCGACCCCGGCCCGAACGACGATCGCATCCTTCGTTTCCCGGCGCGCTGACCCCGCCCGGTCAGTCGAACGCGGGGACGAGGACCGGTCGACCGAGCCGCCACACCGCGAAGGTCAACGGCACGCCGGGGCGGTAGGCCAAATGGGTCACCGACGGTGCGTCCAAAACCTGGAGATCCGCCCGGGCACCGACGCGGACGACGCCGACATCGTCGCGGCGCAGCGCCCGCGCGCCGCCCGCGGTCGCGGCGTGCACCGCTTCGGACACCGAAAGTCCCATCTGCAGAACGGCGGTGGCGACGCAGAAGGCCATCGACGTCGTGTACGAACTGCCAGGGTTGGCGTTGGTGGCCAACGCGACCGTCGCACCCGCGTCCAGCAGCGCGCGGGCCGGTGCGAGACGCTGCCTTGTGGACAGGTCGCAGGCGGGCAGCACGGTGGCGACGGTGTCCGAGGTGGCGAGGGCCTCGATATCGGCGTCGGTCAGGTAGGTGCAGTGGTCGACGCTGGCCGCGCCGTGGCGCACCGCCAATTGCACGCCGGGACCTTCGCCCAATTGATTGCCGTGCACCCGCAGGCCGAGTCCACGGTCGCGCGCGGCGCGTAGCACCCGATCGGACTGCTTCTCGTCGAAAGCGCCTGTCTCGCAGAAGACATCGGCCCAGCGCACATAGGGCGCCACCGCGTCCAGCATCTCGCCGCACACCAGATCGACGTACGCGTCGGCATCGGTATCGGGCGGGACCAGGTGCGCGCCGAGGAACGTCACTTCATCCGCGGCAGCGGCGGCGAGCCGAGCCGCGCGCAGTTCGTCGGCGACGCTGAGCCCATAGCCGGTCTTCGTCTCCAGGCAGGTGGTGCCCTGCCGGCGCGCCTCGGCGATATGCCGGGCCAGGTTCACCGACAGTTCGTCGTCCGATGCGGCTCTCGTGGCGGCAACGGTGGTGGCGATGCCGCCCGCGCGGTAGGGCCGCCCCGCCATCCGGGCCTCGAACTCGGCGGTGCGGTCACCGGCGAAGACGAGGTGGGTGTGGCTGTCGACCCAACCGGGCAGCGCGGCCCGGCCGCCGAGGTCGATCCGCTCGTCGGCCGAGGGGGCGGCGGACGCCGGACCGATCCAGCCGAAATGCTGACCGTCGAGCACCACCGCGGCGTCCCGCAGCGGGCCTTCCTCGGTATTGGTCGTGAGTTCGCCGATGCCGGTGATCAGGGTCGACACAGTGCCTCGATCTCCTCTCGCAATACGGTTTCCGGATGTTCCACCCGCAGGTGGCGGTGCTCGGACACGACGGGGCGGCCCGCGACCAGCACCGTGTGCACGTCGCTCGCGGTCGCCGCGAACAGCGCGGCAGCGGGCGCCGTGCCCGCGGTACGGATCGAATCGAGGTCGATGCCGACCAGGTCGGCCGCGGCGTTCGGCGCGATCCGACCGGCCTCCGGCCAGCCGATGGACGCGTGATCGGTGGCGGCGCGGTACAACTCGGCCGGGGTGAATCGGCCGCGGGCACGGCTCGCCAGCCGGTCGTTCAGTTCGAGTGCGCGCCATTCCTCGAAGGCGTCGATCACCGCGTGGCTGTCGGTGCCGAGGCACAGGCCGATTCCCGCGTCCGACAGCGCGCGGGCCGGGCCGATGCCGTCGCCGAGGTCGCGTTCGGTGGTGGGGCAGAAACAGGCGCGGCTGCCGCTGTCGGCGAGCAGTCCGATGTCGGTACTGGTGAGGTGGGTGGCGTGGACGGCGACCGTTTGCGGCCCGAGCAGACCGGTTTCCGCCAGCAACGCGGTCGGCGTAAGCCCGTGCGCGGCAAGGCAATCGTCGTTCTCGGCGGGCTGCTCGGACACGTGGACGTGCACCGGCCGACCGTCCGCCGCACCGGCGACCACCGAGAGCGCGGCTGCCGGCACCGCACGCACCGAGTGCGCGGCGACACCGGTCCGTACCAGCTCCGCTTTCGGCGCGAACGCGGCCGCGCGTTCCGCCCACGCGGCTGCGTTGCCGTCGCTGAACCGGAGCTGATGCTCCCCCAACTCGACCCCGAATCCCCCTGCGAGATAACACGTATCGAGCAGAGTGAGGCGGATTCCTGCGTCCTCGGCGGCGGCCGCGAGTGCCGCGCTCATCGCGTTCGGATCCGAATACCGCGCACCACCGGGAGCGTGGTGCAGGTAGTGGAACTCGCCGACGCTGGTATAGCCCGCCAACACCATCTCGGCGTACACCGCCCGGGCCAGCCGGTAGTAAGAGTCCGGATCCAGTTGAGCGGCAACGTCGTACATGCGGTCGCGCCACGTCCAGAACGTGCCCTTGTCGTGCTGGGTGCGCCCGCGCAGCGCACGGTGGAAGGCATGCGAGTGGGCGTTGGCGAAACCGGGAATCGTCAGGCCGGGCAGCACCGTGCCCGTTCGCTCGGTGCCGGGGGTCACCGAGCGGATCGTCGCACCGTCCAGCTCGATCGTGACCGCCGCGGCCAGACCGTCCGGCAGCCACGCGTATTCCGCCCAGTAGACGTTCATGACCGAACCCCGTTCACACCCGGATCGGTCACCTGCCGCGTCACGGTTGGCTCGCTCATCCGGCCAGCTCCTCCAGCACGCGTGCGAGACTCTGCGCGCCGGTTTCGGTGTCGGCCGGTTCGGCGTATTCCTCGGGGGCGTGGCTGATTCCGGTCGGATTGCGTACGTAGAGCATGCCGGAGGGGACGTGTGCGGCCAGGATGCCCGCGTCGTGCCCGGCGCCGGTGGGCAGCGCGGGCACACCACCGAGCACCTGGTCCATCCGGTGCCGGAGTGATTCGTCGAAAACGACGTCGTCCGAATAGGACTCCTCCGTGACGGTGAGCTGGCACCCTTCCGTCGCCGCGGCCGCGCGCGCCGCCTCGGTGATGTCCTCGACCAGGGCCGCGGTACGACCGGTACCCGAGACCCGGGCGTCGAGCCACAAATCCACCGTGGAGGCAATGACATTCGTGCCGCCCGGCGTGGGCACCAGTCTGCCGACAGTGGCCCGCGCATCGGACATCGCGGCGGCGGCCCGGCGCGCGGCCGCCACCACCGCGGCGGCCGGGACCATCGGATCGTGCCGGTCGGCGAGGCGGGTGGCACCCGCGTGATTCCCCTGGCCGGAGAAGGAGAACCGGTATCGGCCGTGCGCGATGATGCTGCTGCCGGTGGCGACCGGACTGTCCAGCTCGATCAGCCCGCGCCCCTGCTCCACATGCAGTTCCACGAAACAGCCGATCCGGGCGAGCGCTTCGGGATCGGCACCGAAGCGCTTCGGGTCGTACCCTGCCTTCACGGCGGCCTCAGCCAGGGTGACCCCGTCGACGTCGCGCAGGCCGCGGGCCCGATCAGCGTCGATGGCGCCGGTGAGCAGCCGGGAGCCGAGGCAGGGCACGCCGAACCGCCCGCCCTCCTCCTCCGCGAACACCAGCAGCGCGAGCGGCTTTGCCGGGGCAAAACCCTTGCGCTGCAATATCTCCACCGCCGCTAGCGCACTGGCCACACCGAGCGGACCATCGAACGCGCCACCGCCGGGCACCGAATCGAGATGGCTGCCGGTGACGACCGCATCGGCCCCTGGACTTCCCCACCAAGCCCAGATATTGCCGTTACGGTCGGTGTTCACATCCAGGCCGCTGTCCAGCGCCCGATCGATGAACCAGTCCCGCAGCTCGAAGTCGGCGTAGTCGTAGACGTGCCGCGAATACCCGCCGCGCCGGGAATCCCGTCCGACGCCGGCGATCTCGCCCATCAGCTGGTTCACGCCCATGGCGTCGCTCCTGTCGTGCCGTGTCCGAGTGGGTGATTCACGGCGCCTCGTGCATGGGAATTCGCACACCGCGCGCGGCGGCCACCGTGTTCGCGCGGTCATAGCCCGCGTCCACGTGCCGGATCACGCCGGTGCCGGGGTCGTTGGTGAGCACGCGTTCGATCTTCTGGGCGGCCAACGGGGTGCCGTCGGCCACGCAGACCTGCCCGGCGTGGATGGAGCGGCCCATGCCGACGCCACCGCCGTGATGGATGGACACCCAGGTCGCCCCGGATGCGGTGTTGAGCAGCGCGTTGAGCAGCGGCCAGTCGGCGATGGCGTCGGATCCGTCGGCCATCGACTCGGTCTCCCGATACGGCGAGGCGACGCTGCCGGAGTCGAGGTGGTCGCGGCCGATCACCACCGGCGCCGAGAGTTCACCGCTGGCCACCATCTCGTTGAACCGCAGTCCCGCCAGCTGCCGCTCACCGTAACCGAGCCAGCAGATGCGGGCCGGAAGGCCTTGGAAGGCAACACGTTCGCTGGCCAGCCGGATCCAGCGGCGCAGCGATTCGTTCTTCGGGAACAGGTCGACGATGGCGCGGTCGGTGGCCGCGATGTCCTTCGGGTCGCCGGACAGCGCCGCCCAGCGGAACGGTCCCTTGCCCTCGCAGAACAGCGGGCGGATGTAGGCGGGGACGAAACCGGGGAAGTCGAAGGCGCGAGTACAGCCGCCGAGGGCGGCCTCGCCGCGCAGCGAGTTCCCGTAGTCGAAGACCTCGGCGCCCTTGTCGAGGAAGCCGAGCATGGCCCCGACGTGCTCGGCCATCGATTCGCGGGCCCGCTCGGTGAACTCGTCCGGCTTCTTCGCCGCGTATTCGGACCAGTCCTCGACGGCGACGCCGCGCGGCAGGTAGGCCAGCGGGTCGTGCGCGGAGGTCTGGTCGGTGACGATCTCGGGATCGAGGCCGATCGCGAGGAGTCGCGGCAGCACCTCGGCGGCATTGCCGATCAGGCCGACGGACAGGGCCTTTCGCTGCCTGCGTGCGTTCGAGACACGGATCACCGCGTCGTCGAGGTCGGTGGCGATCTCGTCCAGGTAGCGTTCCTGCACTCGGCGCTGCGCGCGGGCCGGGTCGCACTCGATCACCAGCGCGACACCACCGTTCATGGTGACCGCCAACGGCTGCGCGCCGCCCATCCCGCCCAGACCCGCGGTCACAGTGAGCGTGCCCGCCAGCGTTCCGCCGAACCGCTTGTCCGCCACCGCCGCGAACGTCTCGTAGGTGCCCTGCAGGATGCCCTGGGTGCCGATGTAGATCCACGAGCCCGCGGTCATCTGCCCGTACATGGTCAACCCGAGCGCTTCCAGCCTGCGGAACTCCGGCCAATTCGCCCAGTCGCCAACGAGATTCGAGTTGGCGATCAGCACCCGCGGCGCCCACTCGTGGGTACGGAACACGCCGACCGGCTTGCCCGACTGCACCAGCAGCGTCTCGTCGGTCTCCAACGTGGTCAGCGACCGCGTGATCGCGTCGAAGCTGGCCCAGTTCCGTGCCGCTTTTCCGGTGCCGCCGTACACCACGAGATCCTGCGGCCGCTCGGCCACTTCCGGATCGAGATTGTTATGCAACATTCGCATAGCGGCCTCGGTCTGCCAATTCTTGGCAGTAAGCTGCGTTCCCCGCGCCGCCCGCACCAAACGAGTCATGAGACTGCCTCCGTTCCAACGAAATTCAGACCAACGATCAACTCGGGAGCGTGCCAAGCGCTCGTCCTGGCCGCCCGCACGGCCACCGCGCCGGGACTGGACGCGCCCGCGTCGCGAGCAGAGCGGGCGGCCCTGTCCCGGTCCGCGCGGCGCTGTGGGCTCATCCGCCGAGGTGCGGCGCGACGGCGCGGCTGAGTTCGCCGGACCGGATGAGTTCTTCGGCGGCCGCGATTTCCGGGGCGAGGTGACGGTCGGGGCCAGGGCCGTCGACCTCGGCGCGCAGCAGCGCACGGGCCGCGGCGGTGGCCGGAGCCGGGCGCAAGGGCGCACGGAAGTCCAGTGCGCGTGCGGCCGTGAGGTATTCGACGGCCAGCACGGTGGTCAGGCCATCCACCGCGGTGCGCAGTTTGCGGGCGGCGGACCAGCCCATCGAGACGTGGTCCTCCTGCATCGCGCTGCTCGGGATCGAGTCCACCGACGCGGGCACGGCCAGCCGCTTCAGTTCGCTCACCACGGCGGCCTGGGTGTACTGGGCGATCATGTGCCCGGAGTCGACGCCGGGGTCGGCGGCCAGGAAGGCCGGAAGCCCGTGCGAGCGGGCGACATCGAGCATCCGGTCGGTGCGGCGCTCGGCCATGCTGGCCACATCGGCCACCGGGATGGCCAGGAAGTCGAGCACATAGGCCACCGGCGCACCGTGGAAGTTGCCGTTGGATTCCAGTCGCCCGTCCGCCAGCACCACCGGATTGTCGATGGCGGACGCCAATTCGCGGTCGGCGACCAGTTCGGCGTGCGCGACGGTATCCCGCGCCGCCCCGTGCACCTGCGGCGCACACCGTAGCGAGTAGGCGTCCTGCACCCGATTACAGTCCGGCCCACGATGACTGGCCACGATCTCCGAATCGGCCAGGGCGGCGGCGATCCGCGCCGCCGAGCGGGCCTGGCCGGGATGCGGACGCAATGCCTGCAGGTCGGCGGCGAACACCCGATCGGTGCCCAGCAGCGCCTCCACGCTCATCGCCGCGGTGATATCGGCGACGTCGAGCAGCATGTGCAGATCGGCGAGCGCGAGCACCAGCATGCCGAGCATGCCGTCGGTGCCGTTGGTCAGTGCCAGCCCTTCCTTCTCGGCCAGCGTGACCGGCTTGATGCCATTGGCGCTCAACGCCGTTGCCGCGTCCGTCACGATCCCGTCGGCGTCGATCACCTCGCCTTCGCCCATCAATGCCAGCGCCACCGCGGCCAGTGGCGCGAGGTCACCGGAGCAACCGAGCGAGCCGTACTCGTGCACGACCGGGGTGATATCGGCGTTGATCAGGGCGGCGAGCGTGGCGGCCGTCTCCGGCCGTATCCCGGTGTGCCCGGTTGCCAGGGTGCGCAACCGCAGCACCATCAGGGCGCGGACCACCTCTCGTTCGACCGCGCGACCCGCCCCGGCCGCGTGCGAACGGATCAGTGAGCGCTGCAGCGCGACCCGGCTCTCCTGCGGAATGTGCCGGGTCGCCAGCGCGCCGAACCCGGTGGAGACGCCGTAGGTCGGCACCGTCCCCGCGGCCAGCGCATCGACGTGCGCCCGCGCCTGGGCCAACCGTTCCTCCGTGGCCTCGCTGAGCTCGACCTTGGCGCCGAGCCGCGCGACAGCGACGACACTTTCCCCGGTCAACGGTCCATCGAGTGCCACGGTCGGTAGCTGTGCAGTTTCCGGCATGGGGTCCATTCCACCGTCGCGACGGGCAGTGGAGAATGAGGGTCGGTCCGATTCTGTCTGATATCCAAGACTCGCCGAGGAGATGGCATGGCAACGAGCAGCGACGTCCCGGCGTTGCGCCGCGGCTTGGCGGTGCTGCAACTGCTCGCGGGGCGGGCCGGGCCGATCTCCGCCTCGACGATCGCGCGCGAGTTGGACCTACCGCGCTCCACCACCTATCACCTGCTCGGCGAGTTGGAGGCGGCCCGGTTCGTCACCCGCATACCCAGCGAGCGCCGCTACGGGCTCGGCATCGCCGCGTTCGAACTCGGCTCCGCGTACCTGCGTCACGATCCGCTCGAGCGGCTGGCGGGGCCGCTGCTGCGCGAGTTGGTCGAGGAGGTCGGGCACAACGCGCATCTCGGCGTGCTGCACGGCAACGAGTTGCTGTACCTCATCAAGGAACGCCCGGTCCGGCCGGAAACCCTGGTCACCGGGGTCGGCGTGCGGCTACCCGCCCACCTGACCGCGTGCGGCCGGGCGATCCTCGCGTATCTGCCCGCGGCGCAGATCCGCGCGCTCTTTCCGTCGGCGGCCTCGTTCGTCCGCCGCACCGACCGCGGGCCCAACTCCCTTGCCGCGCTGCGCACCATCCTGGCCGCCGAGCGGCGACGCGGCTGGGCTTGCGAGGACGGTCATGTCACTCCGGGCTTCGCCTCGGTCGCCTACCCCGTCTTCGATCACAACCAACGCCCGATCGCGGCCATCAGCGTCACCTTGCGCCATCACTGCGAGACCACCCCATGTCCCGCCGACTGGGCGCCGCTGGCCGCCCGAGTCCGCACCACCGCCGACGATCTCACTCAGCGCATCGGCGGGCGGGCGAGTTAAACCTTGCGGCCGACGCCACCCCACGCGGCGGACGGCGTGCTCGCGTCCTCGGATTCGTCGGGATGCCACTGGTTCACCGCCACCACACCGGGCGGCACGAGTTCGAGATCGGCGAAGACTTCGCGGATCTGGTCCACCGTGCGCACGTTGTACGGCACCGCACCGGTCCTGGCGTAATAGTCCGACAATCGGACCAACCGGGCGTCCTCGGTGGTGCCTTCGTACATGGCGAAATAACTACCGGACGGAATGGCTTTCTTCATCGTGCCGGTGATACGGAGAACGTCGTCCCAGGTACGCGCATGGCCGAGAACGCCCATGAACAAGACGGCGATCGGCTGACTGAAGTTCAGAATGTTGCGAGCCTCGGCAACAATTTGCTCCGGCTCATGGAAATCGGCCTCGATGAGTGCCGTGACGCCTTCGTCGGTGGTATTGACCAACAACGCGCGAGCGTGCGCGAGAACGAGCGGATCGTTGTCCACGTAGACGATCTTGGATTCGGCCGCGACGCCCTGCGCGACCTCGTGAGTGTTCTGCATGGTGGGCAATCCGGTGCCCACATCGAGGAACTGGCGGATACCCTGCTCGGCCGCGAGGTAGCGCACGGCGCGGATCAGGAACTTGCGTGTTTGCCGTGCCATGGTACCGATTTCGGGATACACCGAAATCCCGGACTCCCCGGCTATCCGATCGACTTCGTAATAATCCTGACCACCGAGCCAGTAATTCCAGATTCGTGCTGAATGGGGTACATCGGTGCGGATCAGCCGATCGCTTTCGCGGACCATGATGCGGCTCCTCGAGAGGTGGTACGTGCGGCTGACTGTACAAGCGTCCAGGGACCCGCGTCGGTGAATTCGGACATAAACACCGAAGAGTCAGATAGGACACGAGTCGACCGTTCCGTCGAACGCACGGATCGTTACTCGCCAGCGCTGTTGGCTCCGACACTGTACATCTGGCGGGGTGCGGTTCGGGCTGTGACCGGCAACACCGATAGACATATTGTGCACAATATAGTTGTGGACTACAGTTCGGGATATGACCGACCATCTCACCCTCGATGAGCAGCTCTGCTTTCCGCTGTACGCGGCGTCCCGGGCGATGACCGCGGTTTACCGGCCGAAGCTGGAACGGCTCGGGCTGACCTATCCGCAGTACCTGGTGATGCTTGCCCTGTGGGAACGGGACGGGCGTAGCGTCGGCGAGGTGTGCCACGCCCTCGCGTTGGACTCCGGCACGCTGTCACCGCTGCTCAAGCGGCTGGAGGCGGCGGGCTTCGTGCGGCGGCAACGCTGCGCCGACGACGAACGTCGGGTGGAAATCCAGCTCACCGAACGCGGGCGCGACCTGCGCGCCGAGGCGCGCGGTATCCCGGCCGAAATGGCCGCGGCCTGCGGTCTTTCCGTGGACGAATTCCTGGCGCTGCGGGAAACCCTGCGCAAGCTCACCACCGCACTCTCGACACCACCGAACGAAGGAGAATAGCCATGCAGATCGTCTACACCGCGGAAGCATTGGCGACCGGCGACGGCCGCAACGGGCACGCCCGCAGCACCGACGGAAAGGTCGACGTCGACCTGGCCGCACCCAAGGAAATGGGCGGCAGCGGCGAGGGAACCAACCCCGAACAGCTGTTCGCGGCCGGCTACGCGGCCTGCTTCCATTCCGCGCTGCGCCTGGTCGGCAAACAGGCCAAGGCCAATATCGATGACTCGGCGGTCGGCGCGAAGGTCGGCATCGGCCCCAACGACGCGGGCGGTTTCGCGCTCGCGGTCACCCTGGAGGTGTCGCTGCCGCACCTGTCCCGCGCGGACGCGCAGGCCCTCGCCGACAAGGCGCACCAGGTGTGCCCGTACTCCAACGCCACCCGCGGCAATATCGACGTCGACGTTGTCGTCGCCGAAGACTGATCGGAGGAGCACAAGCATGCGTGCCGTAGTCATCGAGAGTTTCGGCGAACCCAAGGATGTACTGACCACCGCGGAACGGCCGGTGCCTGAGCCCGGCGAAGGTGAGGTGCGGGTGGAACTGATCCTCGCGCCCATTCACAATCACGACCTCGCCATTGTGCGCGGCGTATACGGCTACAAGCCGCCACTGCCCGCGATTCCGGGCACCGAGGCCGTCGGCCGGATCGACGCGACCGGGCCCGGCGTGACCGGAGTGACTGTCGGCCAACGGGTTACGGTCTCCGGTGCGCAGAATGTGTGGGCCGAATACTTCATCGTCAAGGCGGCCCAGGTGGTGCCGGTCCCGGACTCGGTGTCCGATGAAACCGCCGCCCAGCTGCTGGCCATGCCACTCAGCGCGCTGATGCTGCTGGAGGACCTAGAGGTGTCCGCCGGCGACTGGATCGCGATCAATGCCGCCAATGGCGCGGTCGGCAGGCTGGTCAATGTGCTCGCGCGGCAGCGCGGCATCAACGTCCTCAATCTGGTGCGTGGGCCGAAATCGGTCGACGCGCTGCGCGCGGCGGGCTTCGAACCCGTCTTCGATACCGAGGCCGAGGGCTGGCGCGATGCGGCCGTCGCCGCGACCTCGGGCGCGCCGATCGTGCGCGCCGTCGACCAGGTGGGCGGTCATGCGGCCAGCGATGCGATGGCGTTGCTCGCACCCAAGGGACAGCTGATCTCCTTCGGCGCCCTGTCCGGCCGGCCACTGACGCTGAGCCCCGGCGATCTCATCTTCAAACAGACTGTCGTCAAGGGCTTCTGGGGCTCCCAGCGCATCGAGGAGACCTCCGCCGAGGATCGCGGGCGCCTGATCGGCGAACTGGTGTCCGCGGCTGCCCAGGGTGTGCTGCGCCTCGACGTCGAAGCCACCTACCCGCTGGAAGCGGCGGCCGATGCGGCCGTCGCCACCGAAAGTCCCGGCCGCAGCGCGAAGATCGCGTTGGCACCCAAGGCGTAGGGCACCGCCCTACGGGTGCGGTTCGAGAACGGCCATGGCGGCATTGTGACCTGGGATGCCACTGACGCCGCCGCCTCGGACCGCGCCCGCGCCGCACCGGAACACATTGCGGTGACCGGTCGAGACGCCCCACCGCGCGGCCGGATCGATCTCGAAGTCGTCGGTTCGGTACGGGAATGCCAAGTCCTGGTGAAAGATATGTCCACCGGGCAGGCCGACCTCACGCTCCAAATCGATCGGGGTCTTCGCTTCGACGCACGGTTCCCCGTTTTCGTCGACGGCCAGACAGTCACTGATCGGCTCGGCGAGCACCGAATCCAGCTGGGCCAAGGTCGCTTTCACCAGCTCGTCCTTCGCTGCGGCTGGGTCCTTGGCGAAAAGCTTTGCCGGTGTGTGTAATCCGAACAGCGTGAGGGTGTGGGCACCCCGCGCGGCCAACTCCGGTGACAGGATCGACGGGTCGGTCAGCGTGTGACAGTAGATCTCCGACGGTGGCGCGGACGGGATGCGGCCGATCGCCGCCTCGCCATACGCCTGATCCAACTGTGCGTACGATTCGCCGATGTGGAAAGTCCCGGCGAACGCCTCGCGTGGGTCGACCGAGGTATCGCGCAGGCGGGGTAAGCGGTTCAGCAGCATATTGATTTTCAGTTGCGAGCCTTCGGGTTTCGGGCCCTCCGGTTCGCCCAGCAGCCGGGCCAGCTCGTAGGGCGCGGCGTTCACCAGCACATGGCCCGCACCGACCGCCCCGGCCGCATGGCGCACTTCGGCGGTCGCACCGTCGGTTTCGATCGCGGTCACCGCGCAGTCGGTGACGATTTCCGCGCCCGCCCCGCGTGCGGCGTCGGCGAGCGCGTCGGTCAGTGCGCCCATACCGCCGACCGGTACGTCCCAGTCCCCCGTGCCGCCGCCGATCACGTGGTACAGGAGGCAGCGGTTCTGCCGCAGCGTCGCATCATGGGCGTGGGTGAACGTGCCGATCAGCGCGTCGGTGAGGACGACGCCGCGCACCGTGTCGTCGTCGAAGGCCGACTCGATGATCTCCCCCAACGGCCGCTCGAACAGCGCCTCCCAGGCGACGGTGTCATCGATGACGCGTTGCAACTCCGTCCGCGTCGGCAGTGGCCGGGTCAACGTCGGGAACACCCGCTCGGCCAGTCGCTCCGTCATACCGTAGAACCGTTGCCACGCAACGAAATCCCGATCCGAGCCGGTGAGCCGGACGAAACTTTCCCGGGTGCGCGCTTCGGAAGCGGTATCCACCAGCAATCCGCTCTCACCCACCGGCGTATACGACGAGATCCGCCTGCGTCGCGTCGCGAAGGCCAGCCCCAACTCCTCGACGATCTGCCGCGGCAGCAAACTCACCAGATACGAGTACCGCGACAACCGCGCGTCCGCCCCGGCGAACACCCGCGCCGACACCGCCGCCCCACCGGTGTGCGACTGCCGCTCCAGCACCAGCACCGACCGCCCGGCCCGGGCCAGGTACGCGGCGGCCACCAACCCGTTGTGGCCACCGCCGACAATCACCACGTCATACGAGGACCGCGTCGGCTTCATCCGTCCTCGATAGCACGGATTCCGGCCGATCGACACCCCACCCGACGAAGAGTGCCCACCGCAGCCGCCCGAGGCGGCGGCAACGCCGTTCGGCCGGTCGGACTGAAGTAGTTTTAGCTGTTCGGTAACGGATCGGTTGCCAAACTGAGATTCCGATCACTCCGCGGTGCGGAGACGACGATCACAGGACATCCTGATCTTGCTGGGACCCGTCACCGCCCGCTTCGATGCAGGGCAGTGACGGTGCGGGGGGTTCGACAACGGTGCGCAGCAGAAATCGAAGGAGCGAATGATCGTGCGACCGAAGAGGGCACTGACGTGGATTTCCCTGGCCGCGACGGCGGTGCTGGTCGCCGCGAGCTGTGGCAACTCCTCGGACACCGCCGACACCACCGACGCGGCACAACGACCGGGCACGCTGGTCGCGCAGCGACCGTTGACGAACGGCGGGCCGACGATCTCGGCGGCGGCCGGGTCGGCCACCTACATCCGGTACATCTCGACCGCACCGGACAAATCACCGATCGAGGTATCGGGCGCGGTGTACCTGCCGAAAGGTCAGGCCCCCGAAGGGGGTTGGCCGCTGGTCGCCTACGCGCACGGCACCTCCGGGGTCGCCAGTGACTGCGCACCCACGAACTCCCCCGGGCTGTACGGCAACGACACCACGGTCGCCGATCTGCTCAACAGCCGCAAAGCGGTGGTGATGACCAACTATCAGGGCCTCGACGGTCCCGGCGCGGCACCGTATCTGCACGCCGAGTCCTCCGGATACGACGTGCTGGACTCGGTCCGGGCCGCGGAAGCGCTCGACCTGCCGGTGACGAAGCAAGTCGTGCTGGTCGGCCTCTCCCAGGGCGGCCGGGCCACCGAATCCGCGGCCGAGACGGCCAAGGACTACGCACCCGAATTGAAGATCATCGGCAACGTGCTGCTGTCCCCAGCCTTGCGCAGCGAACTGGCGCACGCCGCGGAAACGCAGACGCTGACCATCGGTCAGTATCTGCTACTGCCCTATCTGGTGGCCGCCGTCCGCTACAACGACCCCGACTACTCCTTCGACAAGGTGCTGCACGGCGCGCTGCTCACGGCGGCGCCCCGGCTGGAGGGGCTCTGCACCGGCCAGTCGACGCTGAAGGATCTCGCCATCGGCCAATCGGCGACACCGGCCGCCGTCCAATTCGTCGACGACGACGCTCGGCAGGCCCTAGCCGACTACGAGGCGAGCGGAAATCTGCCCAAGGTGGCCACCGATATCCCGACCTTCATCGCACGCGGCGATAAAGACGATCTGGTCAACACCGAATGGGGCAATCGGGCCGTCGCCGACATGTGCCTGCTCGGCACCGATCTGGTGGACACGGTCCTGCCCGGCGGCCACGAAGCGTGGCGGGCCCGTAGCGATCTCGTGACCGCGTGGATCAATGACCGCTTCACGGGTGCGCCCGTCCCGGCCACCACCTGCCGCCGGTGAGCGCCCGCCTGAAAACCGGTGCGGTCCTGCTGGTCCTGACCGTCACCTACTACATCGCCGAATTGATCGTCGCCGCTCGCTGGCCGCAACCGCACCCGTACAGCTGGACCGACAACATGATCAGCGACCTCGGTGTGCCCGAATGCTTCGGCGACATGGGGCAATACGGCGCGGCGACGCCCCGCTACATCTGTTCGCCGTGGCATGCGCTGATGTCCACCGAATTCGTACTGCTCGGCATTCTGGTTCTTGCCGCGGCCCTGCTGCTCGCCCCGTTGCTGCCGAAAACCCCACTCGGACGGTCGATTCCCATTCTGGCGGCGGTCAACTGTGTCGGCATCGTCCTCGTCGGGATCTTCCCGGGCAGCGCGGGTGAGGTGCCCGGCGGCAACCAGCTGCGGGCCGTGCTGCATCCGGCCGGTGCCTACCTCGAACTGCTGTCCGGCATCGCGATCATGGTCATCGTCGCCCGCCTCTATCGGCCTTACCGCGCTTACACCGCAGTCACTTTCGCGCTACTTGTCGTGAGCGTCATCGGTGTGATCGCCAGTCTCGCCCCCGGCCACCTCGGCCTTGGCGCGGGTGGCGCCGAGCGCTTGGCGATAGACCCGTTCGTGCTGTGGCGAATCTGCACCGGCGTCGCTGTTCTCATCGCCTTACCCCGAATCTCCCGAGCGGCCGCCTGAACCCCGGATCGTGGCCGCGCGCGACGGCGCGGCCACGACTACTCGGGACTAACCTGGTTTGACGGCTTTCACGATGGCCGAGTGCATCTCGGCCGCCACCGCGTGCGTCGGCGTGATCTCGATGTCGGTGAAACCGGCTGCGGCCAAACCTGCGCGGTATTCACTCATGGTGAGCGCACCGGCGATACAGCTGACGTACTCACCGCGGGCCTGGCGGTCCTCCGGTGTCAAGTGATCCTCGGCGACCACATCGGTGACGCCGAATCTGCCACCGGGAGTGAGGACTCGGTAGGTTTCCGCGAAGACCGCGGGCTTGTCGACGGACAGGTTGATCACGCAGTTGGAGATGACCACGTCCACGGTCTGGTCCGGCAGTGGAATGGATTCGATTGTGCCCTTGAGGAATTCGACGTTCGTCGCGCCTGCCTTCAGGGCATTTGCGGCAGCGAGCGCCAGCATCTCATCGGTCATGTCGAGGCCATAGGCTTTGCCGGACGGGCCGATTCGGCGCGCCGAGAGCAGCACGTCGATGCCACCGCCGGAGCCGAGGTCCAGCACCGTTTCGCCCGCGCGCAGTTCGGCGACGGCGAGCGGGTTGCCGCAGCCGAGGCTGGCCGCCACCGCGTCGGCGGGGATCAGGTCACGGTCCGCCGCCGGGTAGAGCTGGTGACCGAAACTTGCCTCCTCGAACTCCACCGCGGCGCCGCAGCAGCCGCTGGGGCCGCAGCAGGCGTTGGCCGTCGAACGCGCGAATGATGTTGCCGCCGTGGCATATCGGGCGCGGACAGCTTCCCTGACCGCATCGCGATCCGAAGTACTCATCACTGATCCTCGATCCCTCGCGTCCCGGACCTCACCCGCAGCAGCCGGCCTTGGCGGCGACCGCTTCGGACTTGGCCGCACTACCGCAGCACGCGTCTTCCGCGGCGGCCGCTGCCGCAGTACCGCAACACGGAGCGGCCTTGCCGACCGTCGTCGCAGTCTGCACCGCATCGCCCGGGGCATTGCGGTCGATCTGAATATCGGACATGACAGAACCTCCACCTGTGAGACATATATCGAAGAGCTTGCCCATTCAGGGTCGCGACCTTTTCGACATATGTCAATATCCCCGGTAGAGTGAATCCGTGCCCAAGACGCTGCCCCTGGTCGACATGTCCACCCCGGTCTGCTGCCGCCCGGTGGCGGCCGCACCGATCGGTGACGCCGACGCATTGGAAGTTGCCCTGCGGCTCAAGGCGATTGCCGATCCCGCCAGGGTCAAGTTGATGTCGCGGCTACTCACCAGCGCCGATGGCACGGCGACCACCGGCGATCTGGCGACCGCGATCGGGCTGGCCGAGTCGACGGTCAGCCATCATCTCGGCCAGCTCAGGAAGGCCGGTCTAGTCGAGTCCGAGCGTCGCGGCATGAGCGTTTATCACCATGCTCGCCGCGACGCCCTCGCCGCGCTGTGTCTCGTCCTGGATCCCAACTGCTGCTGACCACGCCTCGGTCGTGGGAACCGGTCAGCTCAGCGTGGTGGTCAGCGGTGCCGATTCACGGCGGCTGGCCTGACGGGCCGCGATCCGGTCGCGTCGCTCCTCGAACTTGAGCATGTCCCGCTCGTACTTCGCGAGGTACGCCGCGAGTTGTTCCCGGCTCTGCTCACCGCTGGCAGTGAAGTCGTTGCGCTCGAAGATCTTCCAGATGCGCAGCACCGGCATCACCACGTCCTCGAGGTGCTGGCGCATGTCGTAGATGCCGTGCTTGGCCATCAGCGCGCCGTAGCGGCGGAAGTTCGGGTTCTCCGCGCCCGGCATCTGAAAGTTCATCAGGGTCAGCGCGATCGCTTCGATCGCCTGATCGGGTGCCAGGTCGAGGGCCGCGCCGCACATGTTGCGATAGAAGATCATGTGCAGGTTCTCGTCGGCGGCGATGCGCTGCAGCATCTTGTCCGCGATCGGGTCGTCGCACACCCGGCCGGTGTTGCGGTGGCTGAGGCGGGTGGCGAGTTCCTGGAACGTCACGTATGCCACGCCCAGCAGGAAACCCGTGTCCGGGACCGTACTGGGATCGACGTCGCTGTATTTGGCCACGGCCAGTGGATCGAAGCCGGTGGTCATCGCGGCCATCCTGGCGTTTTCCAGTTCGACCGGGTCGACGCCACGGGTGACGACCAGGTAGTCACGCATGACGATGCCGTGCCGGTTCTCCTCGGCGGTCCACCGGCCGACCCAGGTGCCCCAGGCACCGTCCTGGGAGAAGTTCTCCGCGATCACCCGGTGGTAGGACGGCAGGTTGTCCTCGGTGAGCAGGTTGGTGATCATCGCGGCCTTGGCGACGTCGGATAGCTGCGACTGGCTGGGGTCCCAGTCGACACCGCCCATCGCGGCGAAGTTGCGGCCCTCGTCCCACGGCACATAGTCGTGCGGGTGCCAGTCCTTCGCCATCGACAGGTGCCGATGCACGTTCGCTTCCGCGATCGGCTCGAGCTCCATGAGCAGCTCGAGCTGGGTCAGTTTTCTCCCCATTTGCGTTACCCCTCAGACGTTTTGGCGCACTATTCGCTGGAACGAGCAATACCGCCAGCGCGACAACCTCCGCGAGCCTACGGATCCGTAGGTGTCAATTCAACTGGCCATCCTGGTGCCCCCAGAACTGATGGCGGTGCCGATGAGGGCGGTGTCGTGGATGGCTGCCCCCTCAGCCGCCGCAAGACCGGCCCGCGGTCTCGCACCGCAGGCCGGTCGCATGCTCGGGAGGCGCTGCGAACCGCTGACTCAGTCCTCGGAGTCGTCCTCCTCCCCCTCTTCCTTGGCCAGCACCTTCAGCATCATGTCCATCTTCTCGTCGTACAGGTCGAGGATTTTGTCTTCCTCGTCCATACCCGGCTTCATCTTCGTGCCCAGTTGCTCCTCATAGGTCTTGTACGCATTGGCCCAGTCGCGCTTGAATTCCGCGCTGCTGCACAGCAGATACCGCCATTGCCGCAGCCTGTCGGCGTCTGTGGCGCCGAGCGGCGGGGCGTACTTGCTGTCCTTCCCCATCAGGGCACGGCGGGCCTCGTCGGCCGGATGACGGTCGTTGTAGTACTCGAGCGGGGAGAGCTTGTACGCCTTGTCGTAGGCTCGTATCCCTTCATCGCTGAATTGCTTTCGCGAGCCTTCCAGATCTTTCTGCGGGTTTATGGGTTCCCCCTTCATCCCGCAGAACCTGTCCGCGATCTTCGCCCACAGATTCATATTCTCTTCGGCCTGTTTCTGCTGCATTGCTGCTGCCTCATCGGCCGGGTCGGCGATCGGAGCCGGGGCCGCGTGCGCCGAGGCGGCTACGGCGATGAGTACAGCCGAAAATCCGGCTGCGAGCAGCGCGGACAGGGGTTTGGCCATTATTCCTCCTACGTGGTTCATCCTGGACATCGAGCGGTGCCGCTGCTGCTGCCGGAGGCAGCACTGCACGGCGCATCGACTCAGAGCGGGACTCTCACCGGGTTTGGAGCTGGGATCCCTCTGTCCGAGCGCAGATGGCGGTGAAGCCGAGTCAGCCTTAGTTAGTTCGGTACGGAAGGGTCGCCGGATGTGTCCGGGTATTCGGCTCGGCGCCAAACGGCTGGTGTGACCGGCCCGCCGCAAGGTCGCGGCCGCCGCCTCGACCGCGGCTCGGACCTCCGGATGCACGACCACACCCGGGATCGGCGCAGCGTCGACCATCCCGACGCGCAACGGACCGGGAGGCGGGCCGGTCAACGCCGCGCGCCCATGGTCGCTGCCGCAGTCAACGGGACGTGGTGGTGGGGTGTTCTCGGGCGATGCCGCCAGCATGTCCCGTTGATCATGATCGTCGCCTGGGTCGTTGGCCGATCAAATGGACGGGGTGGGTTGGGGCGGGTAGCGTGACCGCCACTCTGATGAGGGGAATGTGGATGAAAAGTATTGCCTTGCTGGCTATTGGAGCCGCACTGGCACTTGCTGGATGTAGCTCGACGGCGAGTACGGAGGCGACGCCGACGTCCGCCGCGCTCAACGACGCGGTGCGCGGAAAGTCGTGCGAGAACTACTTGCCGGTGCTGAGCAAGTTGAAGGCGGTCAGTGAGGAGTCTGCGAACAAGACCGCGGAGGAAACGATCGCCCTGCTTCCGCAATCGCCGCAATGGGCGACACTCAGCGAGACCGACCGCCAGTCGACCATTGCCGGGATCCGGGATGCCGCGAAGGGGAAGTGCTAGACCCCGCACAAGCGAAACTTCGCTGCCGCGCGAGTAACGACGGCGGCAGCGAAGAATTTCGGTCATGCCGAGTCCTGGCTGGGCGGTGAATCGACCCTATTCGAGGGCGCTCAGCGAGGCGTGGATCCGCCGTCGCGACTGTGTTCGCGCCGATGCAACGCGAGCTGAATCTCCAGCAACAGCCGGTCGGCGGGGTCGGTGAGGTCTATTCGAAGGATCTCTTCTACTCGACGAATGCGGTAGCGCAAGGTATTCGGGTGGACCTGTAGGGCGGTGGCGGCATTACGCACGTCGCCGTGTTCCCGAAGGTAGATGTCCACACTTTCGCGCAGGCTCGCGGAATGTTTGAGGTCATAGTCGGAGAGTGCGCGCAGCCGGGGGTCGTGCAGTTCGGGGCGGGTGCCGACGAGATCGAGGATTTCGCCGAGCAGGACGGCGGTGCGGGATTCGGCGAGGGTGGTGACCCGACCTCTCGGGTAGGTGGCGATGGTGCTGTCGAGTACCCGGTCGACTTCGCGCCTGGCATCCGCGACGCTGCTCAGGTCGGCGACGGGGCAGGCAATGGCCGCCCGAAGAGCCAGTGCGCGTTTGGATTCGAGCTGCTCGACCAGTTGGCGGGTCCACGCGGTGACGGCATGCGCGGCCTTGTAGCTCGGCAGCAGCACGTAGACACGATCGCCGAGGGTCGCCGTCACCGAGTCGTTGCGAAATGAGCTGGCGCGCAGGCGAAGCATGTTGCCCAGCGCCGAAGGTTCGGTGGCGGGCGCGGTTTCGGTGGCGGTGAGGGCGAAACCGACCACGGCTGCCGGACCGGTCAGCGGCAGGTTCAGCGCGCTCGCCACGGTCGCGACGTCGACGGGGGCGCCCGCACCGAACAGCCGTTGCACGAGTAGCGCTTCGGTGGACGGCGCGTCGAGGCTGCGCGAGATGAGGCGGGCAGCGATGGCCGCGGCGCCGCGCAGAATCTCCGCCGCGTCCGGTTTGAACGGCCGATCGCCCTGCTGCAACCAGATCGCGCCGAGCACCCGCGGCGCCCGCGCGGCCCCGTCGGCCGGGTGCCGGACGCTGATCACGAGCCTGCGCTTGATGTTCAACTCCTCGTGCGCGGGCACATCGATGACCTCATCGGTGCGCCGCAACCGGTCGAACACGCCCCACTTCCGCAGCACCGCCAGATACTCGCGCGGCCCTTCCCTACCCAGGATCGACATCACCCGCAGCTGGTCGGCGGCCTCGTCGGAGGCGGAATATGCCAGCACATGGGACTGCGGGTCTTCGATCGACACCATGCCACCCGCGTTCTGCGCAACGATCTGCGCAAGACCGAACAGGTCGATGTCCGCGGCAACAAGCCCACTATCAACAGCCACGACTACGCCTTTCGGCCAACTCGACAACACACTCATCCCATCTTTGTCCTTTTAGCCCATTTCCCGGGCACTTTTCCGGTGTTGACTTCCGCTCACCCTCAGTAGTGCCACACCCAGCAGGAGGAATCATGGATGCCATCGTGTCCACACCGCGGCCGGTCAACGAGCCGGTCGGCACGTTCGCCCCCGGTAGTGCGGAACGTACACGGTTGCAGGCCAAGCTGGCCGAACTCGGCTCGACCCCGACCGATGTCCATCACGTCATCGGCGGCGAGCACCGGCGCAGTTCCGGCAAGACGATCAAGGTGGTGCAACCGCATCGCCACGCCGCCGTGCTCGGCACCCTCACCACGGCGAAGCCGAGCGATGTCGAGGACGCGATCGAGGCGGCCACCGCGGCGGCGCCCGCCTGGCGGGCCCTGTCGTTCGAGGATCGCGCCGCGGTATTCCTGCGTGCGGCGGATCTGCTGGCCGGCCCGTGGCGCGAAACGATCGCCGCCGCAACCATGTTGGGGCAGTCGAAGACGGCCTACCAGGCGGAGATCGACAGCCCGTGCGAGCTCGTCGACTTCTGGCGCTTCAACGTGCATTTCGCCCGGCAGATCCTCGCCGACCAGCCGATCTCCTCGCCGGGTGTGTGGAACAAGGTCGAATACCGCCCGCTGGACGGCTTCGTCTACGCGATCACCCCGTTCAACTTCACCGCGATCGCGGGTAACCTGCCGACCGCGCCCGCCCTGATGGGCAACACCGTCATCTGGAAGCCCGCGATGACCCAGTCGGTCGCGGCGTACTGGACGATGAAACTGTTGGAGGCGGCCGGTCTGCCGCCCGGTGTGATCAATATGGTGCACGGCGCGGGCCCGAAGGTCTCCGATGTCGCGCTGACCGACCGCCGGCTGGCGGGCATCCACTTCACCGGCTCCACCGCGACGTTCCAGCACCTGTGGCGCTCGGTCGCGGCGAACATCTCCGACTACAATGCCTATCCGCGCCTCGTCGGCGAAACCGGCGGCAAGGACTTCGTCCTCGCGCACAGCTCCGCCGACCCCGATGTGCTGACGACGGCGCTGATCCGGGGCGCGTTCGACTACCAGGGTCAGAAGTGCTCGGCTGCCTCGCGCGCCTTCATCCCGAAGTCGGTGTGGGCCAAGATGGGTCGCGAGTTCGTCGACAAGGTCGCCACGCTGAGCTACGGCGACGTCACCGACTTCAGCCATTTCGGCGGCGCACTGATCGACAAGCGCGCCTTCGACAAGAACGCCGAGGCCATCGCCAGGGCGAAAGTCACGCCGAGTCTGTCGATCGCGGCGGGCGGGCACGCCGACGACTCGGTCGGCTACTTCGTCGACCCGACCGTGCTGCTCGGCGAGGATCCGACCGACGAGGCGTTCCACACCGAGTACTTCGGCCCCATCCTGTCCGTCCACGTCTACGACGACTCGGTCCGCGGCTCGTTCGAGCAGACCCTGGAACTGGTCGACAAGGGTTCGCCGTACGCACTGACCGGTGCGATCATCGCCGACGACCGCACCGCGATCAGCGCGGCGACCGAGGGCCTTCGCTTCGCCGCGGGCAATTTCTACATCAACGACAAGCCCACCGGCGCGGTCGTCGGCCAGCAGCCGTTCGGCGGGTCGCGCGCCTCCGGCACCAATGACAAGGCAGGCTCGGCACAGAACCTGCTGCGCTGGACCTCCGCCCGCACCATCAAGGAAACCTTCGTCCCGGCGACCGACCACCGTTACCCGCACCAGGAGGCGTAGCGCTCATGGCCTTCTCCACTCTGCTGCGGCCCGCCATGCTGGCCGCCTCCCGTTCGCCGCGCATGGAGCGCACCATCACGCGAATGCGGACCACCAAGAAGCTGGTCGACCGGTTCGTCGCGGGCGACTCCGCGGATCAGGCGGTGGCCGCCGTGCAATCCCTGCTCGCCTCCGGCCGGTATGTCACCATCGACTACCTCGGTGAGGACACCACCGAGATCGAGCAGGCCCGCACCACCGTCACGCACTATCTGCACATGCTGTCCGCGCTGGCCCGGCTCGAGGTCGAGCCGGACACGGAATCGGTTCGGCCGCTGGAGGTTTCGCTCAAGCTGTCGGCACTCGGCCAGTCCCTGCCGCAGGACGGTCACGCGATCGCGCTGGACCACGCGCGCCAGATCTGCGTGGCGGCCGAGGCCGCGGGCGCCTGGGTGACCATCGACGCCGAGGATCACACGACCACCGACTCCACCCTGGCCATCGTGCGGGAACTGCGGGCCGACTTCCCCACGCTCGGCACGGTGTTGCAGGCATATCTGCGCCGCACCGAGGCCGATTGCCGGGAACTGTCGGGTTATGGGTCCCGGATCCGGTTGTGCAAGGGCGCGTACAAGGAACCCGCGTCCGTCGCGTTTCAGGATCGCGCCGCCGTCGACGCGTCCTATCTGCGCTGCCTGCGCGTGCTGATGCTGGGCGACGGCTACCCGATGGTCGCCACCCACGATCCGGCGCTCATCCAGGCGGCCCAGGACTGTGTCGAGTCGACGCATCGCAAACCCGACGAGTTCGAGTTCCAGATGCTGTACGGCATCCGCGACGCCGAACAGCGCAGGCTGGTCGAAGAAGGGAACCGGCTGCGGGTCTACGTGCCCTACGGCGACCAGTGGTACGGCTACTTCATGCGCAGGCTGGCGGAACGCCCGGCCAATGTCGCGTTCTTCCTGCGCTCGCTGAAACCCGGTAGTCAGCGGTAGCGCGGGGCGCGATCGAGCCGCGCCCGTGCGGTTGGCCAACCGCGTTGAACAATATTTGGCCAACTCGCCGATCACAGGGCCGCTGTGGTCGTATTTAGTAACCACAGCTCGAAGTGTGATCTGCGTTACGCATCGTCGCGTAGCGCGGAGGACGAAAGGAAGCACATGTCCATCGCGGAGTTGCGTAGCCAGATGCTGCGCCGCAAACCCATGGGGGAGATCGATGAGGGCGCCCCCGCCGACGAACAGTTGGCGCGGTCGCTCGGTCTGTGGCAGCTCACGGCGATCGGCGTGGGTGGCATCATCGGCGCGGGCATCTTCACCCTCGCGGGCGCGGTCGCGCACTCCGTCACCGGTCCGTCGGTGCTGATCTCGTTCCTGATCGCCGGTGTCGCCAGCGCGGCCGCCGCGCTCTGCTACGCCGAGTTCGCGGGCATGGTGCCGAAGGCGGGCTCCGCCTACACCTACGGGTACGTCTCGCTCGGTGAACTCGCGGGCTGGTTCATCGGCTGGGATCTGCTGCTGGAGTACATCGCCGTGGCGGCGGTGGTCGCCATCGGCGTCTCGGGCTACTTCCGATTCCTGCTCGGGCAGGTGGATATCGACCTGCCGAACTGGATGATGGGTGCGAGCGGCACCGGCGAAGGCCATGTGGTCGACGTCTTCGCGGTGCTGTTCTGCCTCGGCACGGCGTGGCTGCTGTCGCGCGGCATCCGCAGCGTCGGCCGGTTCGAGACCGTCGCGGTGGGCATCAAGGTCGCGCTGGTACTGCTCATCATCGTGCTCGGTGTCTTCCACATCGACAGCTCGAACTACACGCCGTACTTCCCATTCGGCGCCGGTGCGGTGTGGACCGGCGCGGCCACCGTGTTCTTCGCGGTGTTCGGCTACGACGCGATGAGCACCGCCGCCGAGGAATCGACGGACGGCAAGAAGCACCTGCCCAAGGCCATCCTGTACTCGCTGGCCATCGCGATGGTGCTGTACGTGCTGGCGACCCTGGTGCTGACCGGCATGCAGAAGTACACCGAGATCAGCCCGACCAGCGGCTTCTCCACCGCGTTCGAGTCGGTCGGCATGCCGGGCATCGCGAACATCATCGCGATCGGCGCCATCGTCGGCATCGTCACCGTGGTGCTCACCTTCATGCTGGGCGTGACCCGCGTCTGGTACGCGATGAGCCGCGACGGGCTGCTGCCGGAGTGGTTCGCCAAGACGCATCCGGTGCGCAAGGTGCCGACCAGGGTGACCTGGATCGTCGGCATCGGCGCCGCGGTGATGGCGGGCCTGCTGGATATCACCGTGGTCGCGGAGCTGACCAATATCGGCATCCTGATGGCCTTCATCGTCGTCTCGGTCGCGGTGATCGTGTTGCGCCGCACCAGGCCCGACGAGCCGCGTGAGTTCAAGCTGCCGCTCATGCCGGTGGTCCCGATCATCGGTATCGGCTTCTCGCTCTACCTCATCTGGTCGCTGCCGTGGGAGACCTGGGTGCGGTTCGCGGTGTGGCTGCTGGCCGGCCTGGCCGTGTACTTCGGCTACTCGCGGACGCACTCCAAGCTGGAGCGCTCCGGTTCGGCCGAGGTGGCCGACAAGGTATAGGAACTCCGAGGGGCAACTGACGCCAGCTCCTCGGACCGGTTGGGTGGGTGGACCAGTGGCCACCCACCCAGCCCTATCTTTCGGCGGGAACC
This sequence comes from Nocardia brasiliensis, assembly GCF_042691675.1. GTDB lineage: Bacteria > Actinomycetota > Actinomycetes > Mycobacteriales > Mycobacteriaceae > Nocardia > Nocardia brasiliensis_D. The sequence goes on along the minus strand of NZ_CP170507.1, from coordinate 3,841,389 downwards.
GACGTTGCGAAATGGTCGTACGACTATCTACTGTCGGATCTTCGGCACCGACGGCTCGGTCGTGCTGGTCACACGGTGCGACGTGACCGAGAGGAGCGATAGCAGATGGATCTCCAGGATGTCGTGGCAGCGGGCGTGCTCGAGCAGCGCGAGCTGCTGGAACAGGGAGCGCTGTCGACCCAGGACCTTGTCGACGCCACGTTGCACGGCATCGACGAGGCCGCGGAGCTCGGTGCGTTCACCCGCGTGCTGCACGAGCGGGCCCGCGCCGAGGCGATCGACCGTGATCGCGAACGCGCCGCGGGGACGGTCGGCCCGCTGCACGGCATTCCGATCGCGATCAAGGACGAGATCGATGTCGCCGGTGTCGTGACCACCTTCGGTACCCGGGCCAACTCGACCCCGGCCGCGGCCGACGCCGAGGTGGTGCGGCGGTTGCGGGCGGCCGGGGCCGTCATCGTCGGCAAGACCGCGATGCCGGAATTCGGGCAGTGGCCGTTCACCGAATCGAGCACCTTCGGGGTGACCCGCAATCCGTGGGATCGCAGCCGGTCGACCGGTGGCTCCAGCGGTGGTTCGGCCGCCGCGGTGGCGGCGGGGTTGGTTCCGGTCGCGCTGGGCGGCGATGGCGGCGGGTCGATCCGGATCCCGTCGGCCTGCTGCGGGCTGTTCGGTCTCAAACCGCAGCGCGGACGGGTGCCGGTCGCGCCGAACGAGCACCTGTGGTGGGCGCTCGGCGTGTGCGGTCCGTTGACCCGCGGCGTGCTCGACTCGGCGATCGTGTATGACGTGATTCGCGGCAACACACCCCACGACCGATTCACGGCGGCGGACCCGGTGATGTCGTTCGAGGAGGCGGCCAGGCAATCTCCGGCCGGTCTGCGAATCGGCTACAGCACCAAATCGGCCACCCCGCTGGTGAAACCGGATCCCGCGCACGTGCGTGCGGTGCACGACACCGCGAATCTGCTTGCCGAGCTGGGGCATTCGGTCTTCGAGGTCGACCCGAACTATCCCGAATCGACGCATGCGTTCTTCCCGCAGTTCTTCGGCGGGGTGCGGGAAGAGGCCGCTCATGTCGAGCATCCGGAACTGCTCGAGCGCCGCACCCACCAGACCGTCGCACTGGGCGCGTGGGCACGGCGTCCGGTGGTGGAATGGGCGATCCGACAGGGAGAAGCCTTGGCGCGCAAGGTCGATCGGATCTTCGTCGACTGCGATCTGCTGCTCACCCCCACCATCGCGAACCGCCCGCCGCGCCTCGGCGTGCTCGACGGCGCGAATACCGTCCGTGCTCAAGTCGCGTCCATTCCGATGGTGGCGTACACGGCGCTGTGGAATGTGACCGGGCACCCGGCGGCATCGCTGCCCGCGGGCGTCGGCACGGACGGCCTGCCGCTGGCGGTCCAGTTGGTCGGACCGAGCAATGGCGAGACGACCATCCTCTCGGTCGCCGCGCAACTCGAACAGGTTCGACCGCATCCACGCCCGGTGGGCTGAATCCCGGTTCGACGGCTAGGGTGGCCGATGTGACCGAATTGCGCGATATCGCACCCGCATTCGTGGACCTGGCACACAGCATCGTGTGGTGCACCGTTTCCACGACCGATCCGGCAGGACGGCCACGCAGCCGCATCCTGCATCCGATCTGGGAGTGGGACGGGCAGGAACTGACCGGATGGATCTTCACCGGCCCGACGCCCGCGAAACTCGCGCACCTGGCACACAGCCCCTATGTGGCGTGCAATTACTGGGCGCCGACCCACGACACCTGCCTCGCCGAGTGCGGCGCGGAATGGGTCGACGACATCGAGACGAAGACGAAGGTGTGGGAGCTCTTCCGGAGCACGCCGGAACCGCTCGGCTACAACCCCGCCGGGATCGGCGTGCCGGGCTGGGACGGGCCGGAGTCGCCGGGGATCGGCCTATTGCGGCTGCGTCCCTGGCGGCTGCGTGTGCTCGAGGGCAAGGAGTTCCTCCAGGGGTTCTCGGCTACCTCCTGGCGGGCGTGAGCACAAAATCAGTCGATCGTGTTGAAGATAATTCACAATGGACGTGCGATTTACGAACAAGATTCTGTACGGTCGGGGCATGCGTAAGATTGATTCACCCGGCGGCGCGACCTCGCCGGTTCCACCGATCCACCCACCCGCCGGTGTTCCGATCGATGATATCGACCGGATTCTGCTCGACCAGCTCGCGCGGGACGGGCGAATGACGAACAACGCGCTCGCCGCCGCGGCGGGCATCGCGCCGTCCACCTGCCTCGGCCGGGTACGGGCACTGGTGGAGCGCGGAGTCATCCGCGGGTTTCACGCCGATATCGACCCCGCCGCGCTCGGCCGCAGCCTGCAAGCGATGATCGCGGTGCGGCTGCGCGCCAGCGCACGTCAGCACCTGGCCGAGTTCGGCGAGCAGATGTCGGAATTCGAGGAGGTGCTCAATGTGTACTTCATCGCGGGCGCCGACGACTACCTGATCCACGTCGCTACCTCACACACCGACGAGCTACGCCGGTTCGTGCTGAACAATCTGAGTGAGCATCCCGCCGTCGCCTCGACCGAGACGATCCTCATCTTCGAGCACATGCGGCCGCGGACCAATACCACGACATGACGAGGGCGGCCGACCCACTGGTCGACCGCCCTCGTCACCTGCGTTACGCCGCCAAGCTTTCGGCGACGTAACCGTGCGCGGCCGCGACCGATGCCGACAGCAGCACACCACCATGCGTGCTGAGGCCATCGGCCAGGCCCTTGTCCGCCGCGACCGCGTCGCGCCAGCCGTGTTCGGCCAGCGAAACCACGTACGGCAGCGTGGCATTGGTGAGCGCGACGGTCGAGGTGTACGGCACGGCGCCGGGCATGTTGGCGACGCAGTAGAACACCGACTCGTGCACCCGGTAGGTCGGATCGGCGTGCGTGGTCGGCCGCGAATCCGCGAAGCAGCCACCCTGGTCGATGGCGATGTCGACCAGCACCGAACCCGGCTTCATCTGCGCGACAAGGTCATTGGAGACCAGTGTCGGCGCCTTCGCGCCGGGCACCAGCACCGCGCCGATCACCAGATCGGCCTGGCGCACCGCCTTTTCCACCTCGAGTCGGTTGGACATGATGGTCCGCACCTGCCCCTTGTACTGCGCGTCGATCTCGCGCAGCCGGGCGATGTTCAGGTCGAGGACGGTCACCTCGGCGCGCATGCCGTGCGCGATAGCGATCGCGTTGCCGCCCGCCACACCCGCGCCGATGACGACCACGTTGGCGGGCGGGGTGCCCGGCACGCCGCCCATCAGCACGCCACGGCCGCCGCCGTTGCGCATCAGGTGGTACGCCCCCGCCTGCGGCGCCAGCCGACCCGCGACCTCGCTCATCGGGGCGAGCAGGGGCAGCGAACCGTCCCGGCCGGTGACCGTCTCGTAGGCGATCGAGGTGATGCCGGAGGTCAGCAGCGCGTCGGTGCAGTCCTTGGAGGCCGCGAGGTGCAGGTAGGTGAACAGCACCTGACCTTCGCGCATGCGTGAATACTCTTCGGCGACCGGCTCTTTCACCTTCAGCACCAGTTCCGCGGTGCCCCAGACCTCATCGGCGGTTGGCAGCACCCGCGCGCCGGCGACGGTGTACGCCTCGTCCTCGAACGCCGACCCGCGACCGGCACCGGCCTCGATGTACACCTCGTGCCCGCGGGACACGAGCTCGTGCACACCGGCCGGGGTAATCGCGACCCGATACTCGTGGTTCTTGACCTCCCGGGGGACCCCGATCTTCACCTGCGCTCCTGAATGTCGATGGATATGGCCGATCCGCACGATGTGGACCGTTCTAGGAGAAATTATGAAGATCATGCAAGATCAGGTCTATATTGTTGAAGATAATTCTCAAAATAGGCCATTGCACGGTTGAACCCACAGATCGCCCCCACTCTCGGCGGCCCAACCCGCAAGATGTTCGGCCACGGCGTTGCGGTCAGAGGCCGATGCCGGTTTTCAAGGTCGCCCAGGAGTCGTGCAGCGCGTCTTGCCAGTAGGGCCACGAATGGGTGCCGAAGTCGGTGTAGCGGACCGTCGCGGGGACGTCGTGCGCGCGCAGGTCCGCGTCGAACTCGACGGTGCAGTCGTGCGCGAGCAGTTCGAGCACGATCGAGTCGAAGGTGTCGTCGGGGTATTTGTAGGTCGGGTCGTAGGTGAAGTCGACGCGGCCGGGCACCCCGCTGGCGGTGGAGATGTAGATCTGCTTGCCCCGGAGTTCGTCGATGTGCAGGCTCGGATCGTGCGCGGCCCATTCGGGATCGGTGGCGGGGCCCCACATATTGTCGGGGTCGCCACCCTTGACGGTCACCGCCGACCGCACCGTCGCCTGGTCGAGTTTGCTGGAGATCAGGCAACCGCTGTAGGAAGCGACCGCCTGATACAGCGACGGATTGCGCACCGCCAGCGTCGCGGCGGCTTGCGCACCCATCGACTCCCCGGCGATCGCGTTGCGGCCGTTGCCGTGCAGCACCTCATCGACGAGCGGTGGAAGTTCCCGGGTCAGAAACGTTTCCCACATGTTGTGCCCGAGCTCGGGATCGTCACGCAGCCAGTCGGTGTAGAAGGCGCCGGGCCCGCCGACCGGCATCACCACATTGACCGGCTTGTCGGAAAAGAACTGCACGATATCGGTCTTGCGGGTCCAGGTGCTCTGCCCCTCGTCGTCGGTGGCACCGTCACCGTCGAGGAGATACAAGGTGGGATGGGGCGCGGCCTGGTCCGCCGGAAGCAGGACATCGAGTTGGACCACCCGCCCCATCGCGGGCGATTGCACATACATCTCTTCCCAGCGCGCCGTCTTCTGCGTGATGTGGTCGATCACGGCCGGCTCCCGCGCCTGCGCGGTCGGCGCGAACGCGACGGATACCAGTGCCATCGCCACAACGGCGACCAGGCTGGCGGCATACCGGCATGCGGCAACGTATGAGCGACCGAGCAACACGATTCCTACCGTCCTTGCTGATTCCGAGGTGAAGCGAGCGACAGCACTCGGTAGGTCTCGACGGTCCACCCGGCCCGTGTCGGCCGAGTCGCCGATCAGACGGCAGATGTTACTGATCAGCCAGCTACCCGCAGTAACAAACCTCACAGTCGGTCAGCTCTCGCTCCTGCCTAAGATACAACTTGTGTCTAAGACGTATTCATCAGCAGAGCACGCCTACCGCGAGGTGAAGGAACGCATCCTCACCGGCACGTTGTCGGGTGGCGAGCTGATCAGCGAGGGCGAGATCGCCGCCGACCTCGGTACGTCGCGGACGCCGGTGCGCGAGGCGTTCCTGCGGCTGGAGACCGAGGGGTGGATGAAGCTCTACCCGAAGCGCGGCGCGCTGGTGGTGCCGATCCCGCCGGACGAGGCCGAGCACGTCGCATACGCCCGCTATGTGGTGGAGGCGGCGGCGGTGCGTGCTCTGGCCTCGACCGATCGCACGGCATTGACCTCGCTGTTCCGCGCGTCGCTCGATCGGCAACGCGAACTCGCCGCGGCTGGGGATCTCGACCAATTCGCCTTGGTGGACACCGACTTTCACCGCTCGTACGTGATCGCGGCGGGCAACCCGCTGCTCGCGAGCTTCTATGACTCGCTGCGCGAGCGCCAACGCCGGATGAACAGCGTCGCACTGCGCCGCGGCCCGATCGACATCGACCGCATCATCGAACAGCACGCCCATCTCGCCGGTCTGATCGAGGCCGGCGAGGTGGACCGCTTCGCCACCGCGCTGGCCGAGCACCTCTCCGGCGTGCACCAGCTGGAATTGCGGGGGCTGTGATGACAACGTCGACCTCCTCGGTCCGGTCCACACCCGCCGCAGTCGCGGCCGACCAATGGTGGGGCGTCGCCGCCGCGATGTTCGCGATCGCCTGGGGCGGAAACGAATTCACCCCGCTGTTGGTGATGTACAAGAACCACGGCCTGCCCGCGACCACGGTGGACCTGCTGCTGTTCTACTACGTCCTCGGCATCGTGCCCGCATTGCTCATCGGCGGCCCGCTGTCGGACCGGTACGGCCGCCGCACATTGCTGCGTCCGGCCCCACTGATCAGTGCCACCGGCTCACTACTGCTCGCGTTCGGATCCGCTTCGGTGCCGATGCTGGCCGCCGGGCGTGTCCTATGCGGAGTCGCGCTCGGGCTGGCCATGGCCGTCGGCAGCAGCTGGCTCAAGGAACTCGCGCAACCGCCGTTCGGACCGGCGCTACCCGGCGGCACCGGGGCGCGACGCTCGGCGATGAGCCTCACCGGTGGGTTCGCGGTCGGCGCGGGATCGGCAGGGGTGCTGGCACAGTGGGCGCCGTGGCCGAACTCGCTGGCCTATCTGATCAACGTGACGCTCTGCCTGGCCGCCACCGCGTGGGTCGCCCGAGCGCCGGAAACCATACTCCGCCAAGCGGATCCAGGCCGGTTGTGGGATGACCTGAAGGTGCCCGCAGCGGCGCACCGCAGGTTCCGGTGCGTGGCGCTGCCGGTCGCGTTGTGGTTGTTCACCTCCGCCGGAACGGCTTACGCGATCATGCCGACCCTGATGGCGCCGCACATCCACGGTGCGCCGATCGCGTTCTCGGCCCTCGTCGGCGTCATCACCCTCAGCTGTGGTTTCGCGATCCAGTCCGTGGCGAGGCGGATCGACAAACCGGGCACGGCACGCGCGGCCGTCGTCTCGCTGGTTTTCGTCACGTGCGGAATGGCCACGGCCGCTTGGGCTTCCGGCGCGCTGACCCTGTGGGCAACACTGGCCACAGCCGTCATCCTCGGCGCGGGCTACGGCATCGGGTTGGTCGCCGGTCTCCAGGAGATCGAACGAATCGCTCGCCCCGACGATCTGGCCGGACTGACCGCGGTCTTTTACTCGGTCAGCTACCTCGGCTTCGGCGTGCCCGCCCTGCTGTCCTTCCTGCACCAGCACGTCGGCTTCGGTTACCCCGCCATGTTCACCGTCGCGGCCCTCATGGCGGCGGGCAGCCTGACGCTCGTGGCGCGGAATTACCGCCCGCGGAAATCAGTGGCGGCCGACGAGTCCGCATTGCTACGGTTGCCGCCGCGCTGATGATGCGCCCCGAGATATCGGCTGAGCCGGGCTGAGCGCCCCCAGGAAGAGAGAGTGTTTATGACCCGGACCGCGCCGCGCGCGCCTCACCGCGTGGAGTCGAACCGCACCGGTTTCGCCCACGCCCGCACAGCCAACCGCCGCTAAATACGAGGCGCGCTCGGCCTGCTCCTGCTGTTTACGCATTCAGCCCTCAGCAAAGGAGTATCCGGGTGTCAGACAACACCTCTCCACACGGTCCCAGCGCTTCGCTGCGTACCGACACCTTCACCTGCGTCCGCTGCGGCCTCGTCGTCACGACGCTCGCGCCCGACAACAGCTGGCGTAACCACTGCCCGAGCTGCCTGAACTCCAGGCACACCCACGATCATGTCGAGGGTGGCACCTCCGACTGCCGAGCCAGGATGGCGCCGCTGTCGATCGCGGTACTGCGCAGCGGCGAATGGGCCGTGGTACATCGTTGCACCCGCTGTCAGGAACTGGCGCTGCACCCCGTGTGCGGCGACGACAACCAGCTCATCCTGATGCGCATGGCGGTCCGTCCGCTTGCCGAACCACCCTTCCCGCTCGAAGTTTTCGGCGACCTGTAGGGGGTGCGACATGCCACGGAGAAAACCGGCGGCCCGCCGCCCCCAGCGCGCCAAGGACGTATTGCACGGGCGCGCAGGCGAATCCGGCGACGCGTTCCGCTGCGTCGGGTGCCGGATGGACGTGCCGATCAGCGCACCGGGCACCGCCCACCGCAACCATTGCCCGCACTGCCTGGCCAGCCGCCACGTGGACCGGCGCGTCCCCGGCGACCGGGCCGAAACGTGCCGCGGACGGATGGTCGCGGTGAGCATGTCCGCACGCGACGACGGCGAATGGCTACTGGTGCATCAATGTCTCGCGTGTGCGGCGGTGAAGGCGAACCGCATCGCGGGCGACGACAACGCGCTTGCCCTGATGCGAATCGCGTTGCGCCCGTTGGCCGATCCGCGCATCGGTCGGCGCGCGCTGCTTTCCCTGTGAGCTGGGCCGGTGTCTACGGTAGAACGCGCGGTAGACACCGGCTAGTCCGCGATCGACTGCACCTCGGTCCGCAACGCGCGGCGTAACCGTGCCGCTTCGGCGTCGAGTGCCCCGGCCTGTAGGTAGGCGGCGGTGGTTTCGGCAAGGAGAGTGGCCCAGCGGGTGACGCGTTCGGTACGGCGGGTGACCTCGCGTTCGGCGGCGTCGAGTGCGGCTTCATCAGCGCTTTGCGCCGCCTCCGCCGCGGCGGCCCGCGCCTCGCGCAACTTCTGTTCCGCTCGGAACTGGAGTTCGCGGCAGTGGTCCGGGTCGAAGACTTCGGCTCGGATGTCGGCGGCCTCGCCCTCGAGATCGGTGATGCGGGCCAGCCGTGGGTCGGCCCGATCGATCGTTTCCTCGGGCAGCCACTCCTGCTCCTCGGTGGATTCCCATGGCAGCGCGAAACTTTCGTCGTCCATGGCCTTCCGCTCGAGGTAGCGCCGGTGGTCTTCCTCGGCCCATTCGAGGTATTCGCGGTACTCGATCATGTCCTTGTCGGTGATCGGCCGGTGCCGCGGGTGCGCCGTCATCGATATCGCCACGCTGCCGTCGGAATAGCGCAGGATCACCGATACCACGGTGACCGGCCGCGGTTCCGGCCGATCTTCGACCCGCGCCATCATCACCTCGTAGCGGTGCTCCTCCACGGCCCGGTCGCACGCCTGCTCGAACAACCCGCAGGCGATCTCGTAGTGCTGGCTCGCGGTGCTGCCGGTCAGCGGATGCGATTCCCCTAGGCGGTTCTCCCCCGATTCGACGGTGGTGCCGTCATGGATCACCTCCCAGGTATAGGACTCGGCGAGGTCGGACGCGCCCGGCGGCGCGTCGGTGGTATCGGTGGCTTCCTGCACAATCCGCTCCCATCTCGTGGCCGAGCAATGGCGGAGGCGCCCCGGCGCGCCGGTCCCGCACGCCTATGCTTCTCCTTCCGAGCCGAGCACGCCAGCGGCAAATTCGAGGGACTCGCGCTAGGGAAAGCCGAATCACCCACCGGTATGCGGCGCCGAGGTTCGTGGAAAGGTGAGGCGAAAGAGCGCGCCGCCGCCAGGTGCGGTTTCGGCGGTTACCTTGGCACCGTGCAGGTCTGCTACTTGCTCGACGATGGCCAATCCGAGGCCGTGGCCGGGTTTGCCGCGTGCGGTGGTGGATCGGTAGAAGCGGTCGAAGATGTGGGGTAGGTCTTCGGCGGGTATGCCGGGACCGTGGTCGCGGACCGTCAGTTCGTTCTGATGCAGTGCGACGCGGATGACACCATCGGCTGGGCTGAACTTCGCCGCGTTGTCCAGTAGGTTGGTGACAGCTCGGCTGAGCCGGGCGGCGGCGCCGTTGACTGTGAACGGTTCGAGCTCAGACTCTAATGTCAATGTGGGCCAATGGTTCTCGGCCCTACGAAGGCAATCCAGGACAAGTGTGTCCAGACGCAGATCCTCGAACGATTCTGGTACGGCGGCCGGGTCGTCGGCGCGGGCGAGGTCGATGAGGTCGGTGACGAGTCCGGACAGTTCCTCGGACTGAGTCCGTAAGGCGGACGCTGTTTCATCGAGTTGCGCCGGAGTGAGGCGGGCGGCTCGGCGAAGCAGGTCGATATTGGTGTGCAGCGCGGTCAGCGGCGTGCGGAGTTCATGCGAAGCATCGGCGATCAGGCGGTGCTGGGCGGCGCGGGCGTTCCGCTCGGCGGTCAGCGCCTGGTCTAGTTCATCGAGCATGGTATTGAAACTGCGTGCCAGGCTTCGCATTTCGTCAGGGCCGGGGACCGTGATGTGGTGCCGCGGGTCGCGAGTACGGGCGATCCGCTCGGCGGCCGCGGTCAGCGTACTGACCGGGGCGACAGCGCGGCGGGCGACCGCGAATCCCGCCACGACGGCGAGCAGGGCGCCGACCGCCGCCGTGGCCAGCAGTGCGTAGGCGACACGGCGCAGGCTGGTGTCGACCGGGTCGGAGCGCTGCGCGATCTGCACCGCGGCGCCGGAACGCAGTGGCGCGGTGTACATCCGGAGCGGATAGCCGTCGAGGCGGATATCGCTGAAGTAAGCCGGTCGAGTGCCCGCCGCGACCTCTTCGGTGGCGGCGTCGACCGGGAGGGGCTGGTTCGGGTCGTGCTCGGATTCGATGTGCCCGTCGGCGGCCACGACCTGGACACAGCTCGGCGCGGTCAGATACCGGCATGGCCCGGAGGCGGTGGCGACGTCGGCGTCTGTGGCGATGGTGCGGCTGATCCGGGTGGCTTCCCGGCGCAGTCCGAGGTCGAGGGAGCTGTCGAGTTGATGAGCGACCACGGCGTAGGCCGCCACACCCATGCCCGCGAGCGCAAGGGCGATGGCGACCACGCAGAACAGCGCGATCCGCGCGCGCAGCGAGCCGGGCAACCTCACGGCGGAGCCAGCCGGTAGCCGATGCCACGAAGCGTGTGGATCAGTCGCGGTTCCCGCTCGGCTTCGAGCTTGCGGCGCAGGTAGCGGATGTAGACCTCGAGCGAGTTCGAGGTGGAGCCGAGCCCGGTCCCCCACACCCGTTCGATCAAAGTCTCCCTCGGCAGCGCCTGGCCCTCGTTGCGCAGCAGCACCTCGAGCAACGCGAACTCGGTGCGGCTGAGTTCGACGAGGCGGTGCCGCGGCGGACCTCGTGGGCGGTGGTGTCCATGACGAGATCCGCGCAGGACAGGACAGCGCCGTCGTCGGGGTAGGTGCGCCGGACGAGGGCGCGCACGCGAGCCAGGAGTTCATCCAGGTCGAACGGTTTGACGAGATAGTCGTCCGCACCGGCGTCGAGGCCGTCGACCCGGTCGGCTACCGCGTCGCGCGCGGTGAGCATCAGGATCGGGGTGCGGTCGCCGCGCGCCCGCAACCGCTTGCACGCGGTCAGTCCGTCCATGAACGGCATCAGCACGTCCAGCAGCACGACCTCCGGCTGCCACCGCTGGATCTCGGCGAGCGCCGCGGCCCCGTCGCCCGCCGCGCGGGTCTCGTAACCTTCGCTGTCCATCGCGCGGACCAGCGCCTCCCGGACCGCGTCCTCGTCGTCGACCACCAACACCCGCATCTTCGGAGATGATACGGACCGCATCCCCGCAGGCCCGGGACCCGGCGACGTCTCATCGAACTCTCATCCGGGCGCGGAAACGTGCCGGGCATGAGACGTCGCAGCATCGAGCGCACCCACCGCAGGATCGCGGCCGGGGCCACCCTCACCACCGTATTGCTGATCGCGGGACTGACCGTCACGGCATGTGACAGTGACACCGACGCCACCCGACCGGTGCAGCGTGGAGACCACGTCCTGGTCCCGATCGGTGGCGGGCAGGCGGACGTGGACACGGCGTCGCTGTCGATCACCGGCAGCACCGATGACGGCGGGCGGGTCACGATCTCCGACCGTGCTGTCGACGGGCTCGGTGCGGCGGGCCCGATCCGGATCATCGGCGACCAAGCGACCTGGACCTACCCGGACAAGGGACTCACCGTCTCCGCCGACACCGCGGACGGCCGCCTCCGGATCGTCCTGCGCAGCGACCGCGACGAGCGGCTGGCCTGGCCGGTGACCGGCACCGATCCCGCCACCGTCGCACTACAGATCCCGCGCGGCGAGGGACTGTCGCTGCCCGTCGGCGACCCGTTCTGGAACTCCCCCGAGGCCACACTCATCGACAATCCCCTCGACCTCACCTCCGGCCTGACCATGCCGTTCTGGAGCTACCGCATCGGTGACCGAGGCGTGAGCTACATCGCGCCGACCGATCTCGGCACCACCCTCACCGTGACCTCCACGGACGGAAAACTGCGGGCAACCGCCGAACACGAATTCGCTGCCAGAGCCGACACCCGTGACTACGCGGTCACCTTCGCCCTGACCGACGCCGCACCCGTCGCCGCGGCCAAGGACTATCGCGCCTGGTTGCGCCAGCACGGCCGGTTCCGTTCGCTGGACGACAAGATCCGCGAGAATCCGTCGATCTCCCAGTTGCTCGGCGCTTTTCATGCCTACCTCTGGGGTGACGGGCGCACCCCGGAGGCAATCGGGAAGATGCGCGAACTAGGACTCAGCCGCATGTGGCTCGGCTACGACTCCGGCGACGACCCGATGAGCCGCGCCGCCGTCGACGCCGCGAAACAAGCCGGATACCTTGCCGGACCCTATGATTCGTACGCGAACGCGCAAGCTCCGGCCACCGCCGACAACCCGAGCTCCCGCTGGCCGGGTGGGGTTTGGCCGACCGGCTGCGTGCACGACGCCGACGGCAAGCCGGAGACCGGCTTCGGCAATCGCGGCTGCTACCTCAGTTCCCAAGCACTGGCACAGAATCCGCGCCTACTCGACGACAGATACGCGAGCATCACCGCCAACGGCGCGAACACTTACTTCCTCGACGTCGATGCCGCGGGCGAATTCTTCGACGACTACAGCCCCGGGCACCCGATGAATCAGCAGCAGGACCGCGACAATCGGCTCGCCCGCATGCGCAAGCTGTCCGAAGAGCGCAAGCAGGTGCTCGGATCGGAATCCGCGGGCGCGTGGGCGAGCACCGTGCTCGCCTATAGCCACGGCTCCCAGACGCCGGTTTCGGACCTGCTGTGGAAGGCGGAGCGGGACAAGCAAAACTGGGGTGGCTGGGCACCGGCGCGGGCCCCGCGGACCTTCTTCCAACCGGCCGAACTACCCGCGGCCGCGGCCGAGGCCATGTTCGATCCGGCCTACCGGGTGCCATTGTACGAGACCGTCCTGCACGATTCGGTGATCAACCTCGACCGCTGGGAGCTCCCGTACTACAAACTCCCCCAACACCAAACAATGCGGGCGCTGACCGCGATACTGAACAACACACCCCTCAACCTGGTGCTCGATCAAGAACAGCTCAGCGTGCACGGTGCCGAAATCGCCCGGCTCCAACAGTATTTCGCTCCCCTGCACGAGGCAGCGGGCACCACGCCGATGTCCGACTTCCAGTGGCTCACCCCAGATCATCTGGTGCAGCGCACCGTATTCGGCGACGGCAAGCTGACCGTCACCGCCAATTTCGGCACCCGGTCCTACGGCGACCTCCCGGCAGGCTGCGTCGATGCCCAACTCGCACAGGATGCCACGCCACGGCGGCTCTGCCCGGGCAGATAGCCGCCGTGCCGAGAGCACCGGTGCGGTTCGACCGGTTACTCCCCCTCCGGCACGCCGAGCACCGACCTGCCGATCTCGCCCGCGATCACCTCGGTCGAGTACGCCATCAACTGCCCGGCCTCGGCGTCGCGCAGGTGACGTTGGATGGGTGACTGTTTGAGGTAGCCGGAGGCACCGCCCACCCGCACACCCAGCTGCGCGACGTCCACCGCGACCTTGTTCGCGAGGTACTTGGCCCGGGACAGGTCGGGAAAGAAGCTCGGCATCCCGTTGTCCGCCTCCCACAGCGCGCGCTCGTACAAGGCGTGGGCGGCCGCCAGTCGGATCTGCACGTCGGCGACCTCGTGCTGCACCCACTGCTGGTGCGACAGCGGCTTGCCCAGAATCTCCCGCGACTGTGCGTGCTCGACCAGCGCGGCGAGCGCCGCGTCGGCAATGCCGAGCGAGATCGCCGGGAGTCCGGCCGGGATCACCGCGAAATCGCCGAACCCCGGTGCCCTGCCACGGTATTCGGCGCGCAGCAGAGTGTTGTCGAAGGACAGCAGCTGGCTGCGCGTCGCCCGCAGGCCGAGCGTGTCCCAGATCGGGATGGTCGAGACCGTCTCGTCGGGGACGACACCGAAGAACGCGGGCACGTCATCCACGCGCGCGTTCACCAGCAGGTACTGGGCGATCTCGCAGCCGGAGACGAACCGCTTCGCGCCGGTGAGCGACCAGCCGCCCGCGACCGGAACGGCGTCCTGCTGGGGATTGAGAAACCGGTTCCCACTGGCCGGTTCGGACAGTGCGTTGGCGAATCGCTTGCCCGCCAGGAACTCGTCGGCGAAGAACGAGCCGAGCGTCTCGCTGGTGAATTCCGCCAGCGCGACCCCCGCTCCGGCATGCATTGTCCAGATCGTCGCCGTCGACGGGTCGGCCTCGGCGAGAACACAAACCAGGTGCCCGAACGCCGCGTAACTCAACCCGAGCCCGCCTACCCGCTCGGGTAACACCGCCCGATCGACATCCGCGTCGTGTAGCGCCCGCAGATGTTCTACCGCGATCTCGGCCCGCTCGTCGTAGTCGGCCGCGACGGCACGAAACCCCGCCGCCAACTCGGTGACTCGATCGAGCACCTTGCGCTCGACCTCGCGGATCGGAACAGGAAACTGGGCAGTCGTCACGAAAGGCTCTCTGGTCGAAGAAGTTCGGGTGACAGCACGGTCGCCGGGCAACTCGCCGACCCAGGGTACGCAGAACCCGCGCCCGCCGAGGTGCGAACGGACAAGCCTGCTGCCACAGCCCAAACCACCGCGTGCCGCGCTATTCCACCGCCGGACGGCCGGTTCCCGTGCGCCGCAAGCCTTTGTAGTCGTAGAAGCGGGTGATCACGGTGCCGAGGACGAGGCCGATGACCAGGCCGAGTGCCGCCATCCAAACACCTCTGGTGAGACCGGCCGGACCGCTGGCGTCGAAGTAGAGAATCGACCGCACGCCGAGGAACACCTGATGCATCGGTTCGAAGGAGGCCAGCCAGTCGAAGTATTTCGGCGTCGCCTCGATCGGCACGGTACCGCCGGACGAGGGCAGGCCGAGAATGATGAACAGGATCAGGTTCACCAGCAGGCCCGCCGAGCCGACGGCGGCGAGCACCGACAGGCCCGTGATGCCGACGGCGATAATGGCGAAGGCGCTGAAGAGGAACAGGCCCAGCGGATGGTCGATCGGCATGCCGAGCGCCTTCGCGACCAGAAGGAACACTCCCGCAACGACATTCGCGGTCACCACCATCACGCCCCACTTGATCAACAGGGTATGGAATCGCGAAATGGGTGTCGGCGGGAAGTGCACGAACCAGGGCCCGTACTCGGTGGGCACAAAGCCGAGCTGGGCATCGATCATCGTATGAATGGTCATCGAGCCGACCAGCCCGGCCAGCAGAAGCAGCAGCGCGTAGAAGAACGCGGTAAGACCCTGGCCGGTGCCGCTCGGCAGCGGATGAAACGGTTCGACGACGATCTGCAGCGGTTCGGCGAGCGCCACCCGGGTGGCTCCGCTCAGCTCGGGGGCGGGCGGCCCACCGGGCGGCGGCGTCAACTGAGTCTTCACCTGCTCGCTGAGCTGCGCGCCGACCTGCTTGTTCACCTGGTCCAGCGCTTCGGTGCCGATCCGGTTGACGATCTCGGTGACGAAGGCGCCGCTGCGCGGATTGGTCTGCAAGGTGATGATCGGACGTTCGATGTCACCGGGGATCACGCTGCCGACGCCGAGGATCCCCAGCCGTTTGCTGAAGTCGCTCGGAATCACGATCGTTCCGTACACCTTGTTGTCCTGCATTCGCAGCGACGCCTCGTTCACGGCAACGATCTGCAGGTCGATCTTGTCCGCGGGGATGGCCTTCTTCAGCCCTTCGGTCACCTGGTCGCCGAAGTTGACGCGCTGCTCCTGCCCCGGCGCGCCGAGGGTTTCGCCGACGTCCTGATTGACCAGGGCAATCGGAAAGTCGTGCATGTTCTCTTCCGGATCGACCACATAGTCGAGATACATCGTGCCGAGCAGAGCCATGAACACAGCCAGGATCGCCACCGGCACGAGCCACATGCGCAGCCCGAGGCGACGGTCCGATCGACCCGTTTCCGTGCTGTCGGTAGTCACGGTCTCGGACGGTAGCAGCTGATCGGACGGGGATTCGGGAGCTTCGCCGGGCCGGTTGCCACAAGTATGCGAAGACGGTACGACTCATACCGGCACGCCTCCACCAGGCACCTACCCGCCCCCGCGCTGAGTCGACCGCAAGTCGAGGCGGCGCATCACCCGGTCGACCAGGTCCGGCGGCACACCCGGTTCCCGTCGCGCGGCCATGGCCTCGTTGCGCCCGGCGGCCAGCACTTCCTGATCGATCCGGCTGAGCTTGCGGTTGAGCGGATAGCTCCGGTCGGCGGCCGCCGCGACCTCGTCGGCCGCTTCGGGATCGGCTCGGGCGAGCCGTCTTTCGATACCGACGTGCAACCGGTCGTAGACCTCGTCGGGGAGGTTCTCGGTGCGCGCTACCTCTTGCAGACGCGTGAGTTCCGCGCGCAGGATGCGGGCCCACAACCGCCGCTCCATGCTTCGCTCGGCTTCGGTGTCGACGCGAACCCCCGTCGCGCGCACCACGAGCGACAGCGTCGGCCCCTGGATCAGCAGGGTGAACAGCACCAAGGCGAAGGCGGTGAACAGGATTCCGCTGCGCCACGGGAACGGTGCGCCCGACTCGGTGGTCAGCGGCACGGCCAAGGCCAGCGCGACCGTGGCCACGCCGCGCTGGCCCGCCCACCAGGTGACGATGGTCTCCCGCCAGGTGTACGGCTCGTCGGCCTCGCTGCGCCGCCACCAGGGACCCAACAGCGCCCAGGTCGCCATCAACCAGATGAGCCGGATGCCGACGACGGCGCCGATCACCGCGGCCGAGACGCCGAGGAAGCGCGGCCAATCCGGGCCAGCGTCGCGCAGCACGGTGGCCAGCTCCAAGCCGATCAGACCGAAAGCACTTCCGGTGACCAGCATTTCGACGATCGTCCAGAACGAGTCGCCGACCAACCGATAGTCGCTGCCGCCGAAATCGGTGGCCGCTTCGGTCAGATACAGCGCGGACACCAGCACCGCGAGCACCGCCGACCCGGCCAAGGCGTCGGCCAGCCGGTAGGCCGCGAACGGCAGCGCCAGGCCGAGCGCCACCTGCCAGGCGGCCTCGTCCAGCCGCCGCATCAGCCAGCTGCCGCCCCAGCCGAACACCAACCCGACCGCACCACCCACCACCGCGGACAACACGAAATCCTGCGCCGCCGACCACGCGGAGAACCGGCCGGTGACCACCGCCTGCACCGCGATGCCGGACAGTACGATCGCGGTGACATCGTTGAACAACCCCTCCCCTTCCAGCACCGCGACCAGCCTGCGCGGCAGCCCGAGCCGACCGGCCAGCGCGCCGACGGCGACCGGGTCCGGCGGCGCGACCAGCGCACCCAGCACGAACGCGACCGCGAGCGGCACCGCCGGATGCCACAGATGCACCACCACCGCGACCACTACCGCGGTGGCGACCACCAGCCCGACCGCCTGCAGCGCGATCGCGATCCAGTTCCGCGCGAACGTCCGCCACGAGGTGCGCCGGGCCGCAGCGTACAGCAGTGGCGGAAGCAGCAGCGGCAGAATCAGATCCGGCGCCACCCGCACCTCGGGCACCGCCGGGATCAAGGCGAGCACGCAACCGAACACCGTCATCAGGACGGCCGGGGCGACGCCCAGCCGCCGACCGAGCGGCTGGGCGAGGATCGTGCCGAACAGCACGAGAAACGGCAGCTCCAGATGATTCACGCCAACGCAGTCTGCTGCGCGGGCCTGAGAATCACCGAAGCCCCCGCTGATGATCTTGCCGCAGTTTCGCGCAGTCGACTACCCGCGGTGAGATGCCCGCCCTCGGCTCAGGGTTGGACGCTGCCCGCCGCGGTCTCGATGAGCTCGGTTCATCCGCGTGACCCTCTCACGCTGTCCAGCCGCGCCTTTCAATGCCGATATGGGGACGCCCCGCAACGCTGGCGCAAGCTGACAGTGCGGTGAACCAGATGTCCGGTGGACGTCCGAGCCACCGCCGTTTGGGTGCGCGACACCGCGGCAATCTGGTGCTTACGACGCAGTTCCCTGAGGTGGTGAAAGGAGAGTCCGATGATTATCGGGATGGTTAGCCACTGGGTTCGTTTGATGCTCGATGTGATCGGCATTTGACCCGGCGAGGCAATCACGTGCTAGTGCGCGGAGACCCGCGGGACCGCTCGGTCTCGCGGTGTCTCCAGCCACGCCCACGAATTCGCAGGACGCGTACGACCTCGATCGATGGGTAATCTAGCGCCATGGACGCAGACTCGGTGACCGTCGGCGTCGAGGAAGAATTTCTCCTCGCCGATCCCGAAACCGGTGCACCCGTCGCGAAGAATGTCGAGGTCGCCCGGACCGCCGCCGAGCTCGGCGTCGATCTCCAACTCGAACTCACTCGATGCCAGGTGGAGACCAGTACCGGCGTCCACACCAATTCGACGGAATTGGCGCGGGAACTGCGTGACCTGCGATGCAGTATTGCCACCTGTGCCGAGAAGAACGGCGCCCAGCTGCTCGCGGTGGCCATTCCACCGACCGTGCCGGACAAGTTCCCGGTCACCGATACGCCGCGTTATCAGCGGATCGCCGAATCCTTCGGCATGCTCGCCCACGAGCAAGGGCTGTGTGGCTGCCATGTCCACGTCGCGGTGCCGGACCGCGACACCGCCTTGCAGGTGAGCAACTTCCTGCGACCATGGTTGCCGCTCTTCTTGGCGCTGACGGCGAACTCGGCGATCTACCGCGGCGCCGACACCGGCTATGCCAGTTGGCGCAGCATCCTGTGGCGGCGCTGGCCCAGCGCGGGCCCGCCGCCGTATTTCGAATCGTCGCACGACTATGACGCCATGGTCGCGATGATGCTGTCGAGCGGCAGCATCCTCGACAAGAAGATGGTGTATTGGGATGTCCGGCCCTCGTCGACCTTTCCCACCGTGGAGATCCGGGTCAGCGACGTACCCGCCACGGTCGAGGAGACCGTGCTGCTCGCCACGCTGGTCCGGGCGACGGTGATGACGGCTCGAATGTCATTGGCGCAGAACAATTCCGCGCCAGCAGTCGGCGCCGAGTTGGTGCGGGCGGCGTATTGGAAGGCGGCGCGCACCGGACTCGACGGCGACGCGGTGGACCCGAGGTGCGGACGCATCGTGCCGGTGCGGGACATGATCGCCGAGCTCATCGAATACGTGGGTCCGGCACTCGACGAGCTCGGTGACCGGCAACTCGTCACCGACTCCCTCGCCGCGATTCTGGCCCGGGGCAACGGAGCTATCCGGCAGCTCGCGGCTTTTCGAGCCCGCCGCAACGTCGACGATGTCATTGCGGAGCTGGCGGCAGCCACCTTGGAAGGCTGCCGCTGACCCCGCGGCTACAGCCACAGGAAACCGCTACAGCCACATGAGACAGAAGATGTGGCCCACCGGATCCGCATAGACTCGGAATTGATCATTGTCGTTGGCTTGCACCAGCTTTGCGCCGAGGGCTAGTGCCTCGGGTTCGGCTTCCTCGATATCGTCGACCAGCACATCGAAGTGAATCTGCTGGGACGCTTCGGGATCCGGGAAGTGCGGCGGCTTGTACTCGGGCGATTTCTGAAAGACCAAGCGCCTGCCGTCCGGGTCGACGGTGACGACCCAGGTGTCGTCCTCGTCGTCGGTCACTTCGGCGCCGAGCAGCCCGACGTAGAATTCGGCGAGCTTACGCGGCTCCGGGCAATCCAGCACCACGCTGCGCAGACGTCCGACAGAGCTGCCTGATGTCATGGGAAACCTCCTTCGATCGGCACCCTCGTCGGCTACCCGGCGCAGACGACTGGCAAACAAGCGCCAATTCGTCGACCTGGGCAGCGGATTGCCGACCGCCGACAACGTGCGCCCGGTCGCGCAGCGCTACGCAACCGACGCCACAGTGGCCTATGTCGACAATGACCCGATCGTGCTCGCGCACGGCCGCGCACTGCTGGCCACCGACCACAAAACCACCGTCATCCAGGCCGATCTCCGCGATCCGCGTTCGATCCGCGAGAACCCCAGGTGGTCAAGATGATCGATTTCGACCACCCGGTCGCCGTCATCTTCAGCGCCATCCTGGCGGGCTTGGCACGCAAGGCCTGGCCGCGCTACCTCAGGCGCGCGAGGAAATCCCGGATCAATCGCACCACCTCGTCCAGATGAGTCTCGAGCAGCCAGTGGCCGCCGTCGAGGATGTGCAGTTCGGCGTCGGGATGGTCGCGGTGATAGGCGCGCGCGGCCCCTTCGGGCATATACCCGTCGTGGCGGCCCCACACGATGAGCGTCGGCGGGCGGTGCGCCCGCAGATAGTCCTGCTGTTTTGCGAACCATTCGACCGTGTGACGTTGGTCGGCGAGCAGATTCACCAGATTCGCCCGGCGCTCGGGCGTGTTCGTCACCGCCCAGGACAGCCGCCACAAATCGGGACTGACCCGGTCGACGAGATGGTCGGGTAGTTCGCCGACGAACTCGTCGCGGAAACCTTCCTCGGTCACCGCGGCGGCGAGCGTTGCCCGGCCCTCCTCGGTCGGGTTGTCCCAGAAACGTTTCAGTGGAGCGTATTTCGGGCCGTGCTGGTCTTCGTAGATGTCACCGTTCTGGATGATGAGCCCGGCAACCCGTTGCGGTGCGTCCATCGCCAGCCGCAGCCCGAACTGGGATCCGTAGTCGTGCAAGTAGATGACGTAATCGGT
The DNA here is from genome assembly GCF_042691675.1 of Nocardia brasiliensis. Taxonomy (GTDB): domain Bacteria; phylum Actinomycetota; class Actinomycetes; order Mycobacteriales; family Mycobacteriaceae; genus Nocardia; species Nocardia brasiliensis_D. The sequence continues at coordinate 3,820,851 of NZ_CP170507.1, read as the reverse complement.
GAGTTCGAGCGCCTCGGTGAACCGGCGTAGAAACGCCGAATAGCCGTCGAAGGTGTAGGAGAACTCCGCGGGAGCCGCGCTGTAGCCGAAGCCGGGTAGGTCGGGGGCGATCGTGCGCCATCGATCGCCGAGCGCGGGCATCAGGTTGCGGAATTCGAACGACGACGACGGATACCCGTGCGGCAGTAGGACTACCGGGCCGTCAGCGGGCCCGGCTTCGCGATAAAAGGTGTCGATGCCGTCTACCGTCGTCCACCGATGCCGTGTGCTCCCCATCGAATTCCTCCCTCGCGTCGTGCTCTGCATCGATACATCGATCGTGATCGATTACTCCCCTACCTGCACTACCCCACAAGCACACGAGCGAAAACGACGCCCCGAAAACGACTGTGCCCCTGGCTCGTCAGCCAGGGGCACAGATGTTAAGCGGAGCTACTCTGTCGGTTCCAAGATCATCGGCAGTTTCCCGTGACCATTGGAGATGAAGCTGACCACGGTCCCCAGCTCCGCCGGGTCCGCCGCCAAGCGCATGTTCGGGAACCGCGCGAAGATGGCGGGCAGGGCGACCGCCGCCTCCAGCCTGGCCAGCGGTGCACCGAGGCAGTGATGTACGCCGTGACCGAAGGACAAGTGGTCCTTGGTAACCCGGGTCACGTCGAACTCGTCGGCCGTCTCGCCGTGCACCTTCGGGTCGCGGTTGGCGGCGGCGTAGGAAGCGAGAATCGGGTCACCCTTGGGGATCCGAACCCCCTCGATGTCGATGTCGTCGACCGCGAACCGCAGCGGCAGATGCGCGACCGGCGCCTCGAAGCGCAATGCCTCCTCGATCAGATCCGCCCAGCCGACCTTGCCCTCGAGCACCGCGGCCCGCTGCTCGGGCCGGGTCACCAGCGCGTAGATCGCCTGGTCGAGCAGGTTGACCGTGGTCTCGTGCCCCGCGCTGATGACCAGCAGCAGCGTGTCGATCAGCTCCTGCTCGGTCAACTGCGAGCCGTCGTCCTCGTCGCGATGCGAGATCAGCAGGCTGGTCATGTCGTCACCCGGCTGCTCGCGCCGGTAGGCCACCAACTCACCGAGGATGCGGTACATCTCCATGTAGTTGGCCTGCGACTGCTCTGGGCTGAGCGAAGTGTCGAAGATGCCGTCCACGCACTTACGCAGCCCGGCATTCAGCGATTCCGGCACACCCATCAGTTCGGAGATGACCTGGATCGGCAGCGGGTACGCGAAGCCTTCGCGCAGGTCGACCACCTCGCCGGCCGGGGTGGCGGCCAGCTCGGCGATCAGCCGCTCGGTGATCGCCTCGACGCGCGGCCGCATCGCCTCGGTGCGCCGATGCGTGAACGCGGGCGCCACCAGCTTGCGCAACCGCCGATGGTCGGCGCCGTAGGCGGTGAACATGTTGTTCACCGCGACCCAGAGGAACAGCGGCCAGTCCTGCGGCACTTCACCTTTGGCGAAAGCGGGCCAGTGCTGCCTGGCATCCTTGGACACCTTCGGATCGACCAGCAGGCGCTTGAGCAGATCGGCGTCGGTGATCGACCACGCGCGCACCCCGCCGGGCAGCTCGACCAGGGTCGCCGGACCACGCTCCCGCAGGCGCGCGGACTCGCCTTGGATATCGGTGCCCGTCGGGTCCAGAACTAGGGGCTCAGTGTCCATCGGAGTCTCCTTAAAACACGTTCAACGGTGGTGACTTGGGGAAGACTACGGGGAGAGACACCAGAGCGCGATGGAAAGGTCCTGGCCGCCAAGACAATTCGTCCGCAGCCACAGCAAGATCCAACTCGGGCAATGCATCGAGAAGCTGATCGATGGCGTCCTGCACGATCAGATAGGCCATCGACCTGGCCGGGCACGCGTGCGGCCCGACGCTCCACGCCAGATGCGAGCGATTGTCCACGTACTCGCCCACGCTGATCGAGGGGTCGTTGTTGCAGCCGGACATGCTGATCACGACCGGCTGGTGCGCGGGCAGCCAGACGCCGTCGATCAGGACCGGCTGCCGGGGATAGGACACGCAGTAGTTCGCCATCGGCGGGTCGGTGAACAGCACCTCGTCGAGCGCGTCGCGGGTCGAAAGGCTACCGCCGAGAACGTTTCCCGCGAACCGGTCGTCGGTGAGCATCAGCAGCAGCGTATTGACGATCAGATTCTGCTGCGGCTCGATGCCCGCCCCGTACAGCGTCACCAGTTGGTGGATCATCTCCACGTCGTCGAGCTTGGCGGGATGCGCGAGCAGCCGTGAGGTGATGTCGTCACCCGGCTCGTTCCGCTTCAGGGTGACCAGGTCGAACAGCGCGTCGGTGAGCATCGCGTTGCCCTTGTCGGCGTTGACGCCCTCGAAGATCGCGGCCATGCCCGACGCGACCTGCTGGCCGATTTCCGGCGGGCAGCCGAGCGTGGCGTTGAGCACCGCGAAGGTGAGCGGAAACGCGTACTGGCTGATCAGGTCTGCCGCGCCGTCCTGACAGAACGCGTTGATCAGCGGGACGGCGATCCGCTCGACGGTGGCGTGCAGGCTGTGCAGATCGACCTCGGCGATGGCGGCCACATTGGCCTGCCGGTAGCGGGTGTGTTCCAGGCCCGCGCTGCGCAGCGCGTTCGGCCGCCACTCCAGCATCGGCAGGATCGGGCACTCACCGGGCACACCCTTCTGCCAAGTGCGCGGATCGGCCGGAAAATGCTCGGGATCATTGAGGATGCGCAACGCGGTGTGATAGCCGATCACCAGCGTGGCGGGCACGTCCGGCGCGATATTCACCGGTACCAGCGAGCCGTATTGGCGCCGCATCTCGCGGTAGGCATGGTGTGGGTCCGCCGCGAATTCCTCGGAGTACAGCGATACCCGGGGGCCATCGGTGTCGATCGGGGATCCGTGCTGGACGGGGCAGCGGGCGGGAGCGGAGTGAGGCGCGGACGAAGGCGTGGTCAAAGACGTGACTCCAGACGATGGAACAGGAATTCGACGAGCGTGATCAGGGACCGCAAACACGTGCCTCTATCACGTGCGTCCAAGGAGGTGAGCGGGGTGTCGGGCGCGAGGTCCAGGGCGTCGCGGACCTCGCCGAGTGGAAAGTTCTTGGCGCCCTCGAACTGGTTGACCGCCACCGAATACGGCACGCCGCGCTCCTCGAGCACGGACAGCACCTCGTCGGACTTCTCGATGCGCCGGGTATCGACCAGCACCAGCGCGCCGAGCGCGCCGCGAGCCAACTCTTCCCACAGCGGGACGAACCGCTGCTGGCCCGGCGTGCCGAACAAGTAGAGCGCGAGCTGCGGGCTGAGCGTGATGCGGCCGAAATCCATCGCGACGGTCGTCTGGGATTTGCCGGGCAGGCCTGCCATGTCGTCGACGCCGACGCTCGCCTCGGTGATGGTCTCCTCGGTGCGCAGTGGCTTGATCTCCGAGACGCTGCTCACGAAGGTGGTCTTGCCGACCCCGAAATTGCCTGCCACCAACAGCTTTACGGAACGGGTAACGGTCTCCGGCACATAGTCGACTGGGCGATCAGACGGCGAGAGCACGGAGCCCATTGAGTACCTCCTCCAGCAGAGCGATCTCCGGCAGGTTTTCCGCCGGGGTAGGCGTGGTCAGATGGCCGCTGTCCATCAGGTCCGCCGTGATGATCTTCACGACGGACGGCGGTAGGTCCAGGTACGCGGCGAGCTCGGCGATCGAGAGCGCACCACGGCGGCTACAGAGATTCATGACCCGGCGTGCATCGGGTGCGGCACCCGGGGAGGGGTCCTTGGCGGCGGCGCGGACCAGAGTGACCAGGTCCAACTCGCGAGTGGGACGGGTACGTCCCCCGGTACGCACGTATGCCCGAACCAGATCGGGATCACGCCGGGACCGTGATGTCATGGCAATTCGCCACCATCAACACGCCTGCGCGGCTGGCTCCCCAGCTCGTGTCCGACCCGACCGGCGAGCTCGTTCATCCGGTGCGCGATGAGTGCCACGTCGATCTCGGTGGTGGTGGCGACGCCCAATAGCGCGCCCTCACCCGCGGCGGTGATCAGGATCATGCCCTGGTCGTATTCCGTCATGTTCTGCCGCACACCGTTGTTTCCGTCGCCGCAGAACTCGCCGAGTGCCTTACCGAGGGACCGCAGGCCCGACGCGGCGGCGGAGAAACGCTCGGCCTCGTCGCGTTCGATACCGGCGGAGTGCGCGATGCGTAAGCCGTCCTCGGAGAGGAGAACCGCGAATCTGACACCCGGGACATTGAGGTCCTCGAGTAGCCAGCCCAGCTTGTTACTGCTGTCGGTCACCGGTATAGCCATCAGGATGTCATCCCTTCGGTGTGATCGGACTGATCGGAGGCGGCGGCACGGCCGCTCTTGGAACCGTTGTGCCAGGCGGCCGCGATCTCGGGCCGGGCGAGACCGGGTTCGGTGCGCGGACCGACCGGTGCGAGCGCGACCGTTCTGCGACGGCGCTTCGGTAAGCCGCCGCTGGTGATCTCGTGCACGGCGAATGCTTCACTCTCGCTTGGCTCTTCGCTGTGCGGTTCGCTCACCGGGGCGGGCGCCGGAGTGGGTTCGGCGACGATCTCGCGGGACGGCGCGACCTCCTGGCCGGGCTGCGGGGTCATCAGCAGGGCCTCGGGGATGTAGACCATCGCGCGCATGCCGCCGTAGACGTTCGGGCCGTCGATGTAGACGGTGAAGCCGTAGCGACGGGCCAGCGCGGCGATGCCGGGGAAGCCGACCTTGGGTGACGGCCCGAGCTGGTGGATGTCGACCGAGCGCTCGTGCGCGAGCACCTGCCTGGCCTCTTCCATCTGCTCGGCATTCATCCGCACGCCCGCGTCGTCGATGATCACGGTGACGCCGTGGTGCCCCTCTTGGAAGCTCACATCGACGAAAGACGTCGGCGGCGAATAGCGCAACGCGTTGTCGAGCAGCGTGGCCAGGGTGTGTACCAGCGGCTCCACCGCGCGGCTGATCACCACCCGGTCCAGCTGATTGGGGCGCACCCGCAGGTAGTCGCGGACGCGGCCGACCGCGCCACCGACCACATCGGTGAGCGACTGGGCGGGCCAGCGGCGGCCGGGCAGGCCACCGCAGACGATCACATAGGACTGCGCCTGGCGGATCATCTGCTGCACCGTGTGGTCGATCCGGGTGAGGGTTTCGTACACCTCGTCCTTGCGGTGCTCGCGCAGCGCGGCGCTGACCACCTGGCTGACGTCGGCGCCGAGACTGACCACCGACGTGCCGAACGAGCGCACCGCCGCGCTGGTCGCCTGGCGCGCCGCGGTCGACACCTCGGCGCGCACCGCGTCTTCGGCCGCCTTGATCGCCTGCTGCGCCTCGTGGTTGGCCTGCTCCCTGGTCTCCGACCGCAGCAGACTCAGATCGTCGGCATACCGTTCGGCGATCCACCGCAACACCTGGGCAAGCCGCGAATTCTCCAGAGCAGGCGGCATTTCGACGGTGGGAGCTTTGCCGTCGAAGCGTCTGATCGACTCGGCTACCGCGGGAATCGTGGTAGTGGCGAAGCGTTCGACGGCTTCCTCGGCGGCGCGCTGCTCGTTACCGAGTGCCTCGGCCCTGGCTCGCTGTTGTCTCGCGTACTGCACTGCGTACAACGCCACCGCTATGGCAACTACGAGAGCGGCGGCGAGGATCCATGAAAGCACCACGGCGATATCTTGATTCATCAGTTCTTTCGTCGTCGATTGGCGCCGAGGAAACGACTCTCCGTCATCGTGCTTCGTCTCGCCTTCCTCGCGACGCCGACCATGCACAACCCTGGTCGGATCTGGTCCACGTCGGAGGACCGGAAACCCGATAGGCACCGACGAGGCCGACCAGCTCTTGCCTCACAGTGCCCACGGGGCAGGCGATTTCACGGTCTATCGCCGACCGAACGGATCGTGTCCGAACGGTTACCAGAACCCGACGTTCCGACATTAGCAGCAAAGCAACCAAGTCTCGCCAGATCCACTCACCTTATTGCGTTTGCAGGCAGGAGATGCCGGGCGTCGCGGCGTGCGCAATAATGCTGCGCCGCTGGCGATCACGGCCGCTAGCCACGCGGTGACCAGCGGCGTTTCAGATGTCGGGATACAGGACACATCATCCGATCCGGTTGTGCTGTGGCATATCACGCGCGTCGTGTCAACCGTGCCTATCGCGGCGCGGCGGCAGCAGAGCATTCGGTTCAGTCTCCGGCCGGATGTTTGCTGGACCGTCCAGTCTGTTCTAGTCGGAACCATTCGGGTGATCGGCGCCGGTGCGGACGCAGCGGTTGCCCGTGGGTCGCTCGGCAGGATCGCGGTCGTACCGGCGGCGCGCTCGAGCCCACCACCACCGCAGGGAAGTCGGCCACCTCTTCCAGCGCCAACTAGGGCGAACCGCGGGTACCGGATACTATGCGGCCATGGCAAAGCTGAAGGTCTCCGTCGATGTGCCGATCTCTCCCGAGGAAGCGTGGTCGCATACGTCCAATCTCGCCGACCTCGACAAATGGCTGACGATGCACGAAGCATGGCGGAGCGAGATTCCCGATCAGCTGACCGTCGGTACCCAGCTTGTCGGCGTTGCCTCGGTGAAGGGGCTGCGCAATCGCGTGACCTGGACGGTGAAGGCGGCCGAGGCGCCCCGCCGACTGCTGCTGACCGGCGCGGGCAAGGGCGGCACCAAGCTCGGCCTCGAACTGCTGGTCGCGCCGAAGGGGACAGGCTCGGAGGTGACCGTCGACATCGAGCTCGGCGGCAGGCCGTTGTTCGGCCCGATCGGCGCCGGTGTCGCGCGGGCGGTGAAGGGCGATATCGAGCGTTCGCTGGCTAAGTTCGTTGCGCTGTACGGCTGAAATATACTGCGCCACACGCGTTTCCGCCTGCGGTGCCGCTCAATCCGGTCGACCGTCGATTCGCTGACCCAGCCCCGCCTTCAGGTGGTCGATGACGGCACGGGTCCGCCGCGGCAGTGGCGCGGCGGCGGCGTACACCGCGGAGATGTCCGCGCTCGGTGTATCGACTTCGGGCAATATCTGGACGAGCGAGCCGTCGCGCAGCAGCGGGCCGACCTGCCAGAGCGACCGCATCACCAGCCCTCGGCCGTCCAGGCACCAGCGGGTGATCACGTCACCGTCGTTGCTGATCAGGTTGCCCGCCACCCGGATCGAGATTTCCTTGCCCGCGCTCTCGAACCGCCACAGCGCGTAGTCGGACTCGTTCTCGCGCAAGATGATGCAGTTGTGTTGTTCGAGCTCTTCGAGATTCGCGGGCGTGCCGTGCAGCCGCACGTATTCCGGTGACGCGCACACCACGCGGCGGTTCACCCACAGCCGGGTCGCGGTCAATCGCGAATCCGGCAACGCGCCGACCCTGATGTCGATGTCGAAACCGGTGCCGGCGATATTCAGCGGCAGCGCCGAAAGCTCCAGATCCGCCTGCACTTCCGGGTGCCGATCGACGAATTCCGCGACGAGCGGCGCGATATGGGCCCGGCCGAGACCGATCGTCGACCGGATGTGTACTCGGCCGCGCAGGTCGTGGCGCTGCCCAGAGATCGAGTCTGCCAACTCCGCGAGCTGGGCCGCGATCGAGGACGCGCCCGCCGCGTAGCGCTCCCCCTCCGGCGTCAGGGTCAGCCGCCGCGTGCTGCGTTGGACGAGCAGCACGCCGAGCCGGGCCTCCATCTGCGCCAGTCGTTTACTGACCGAGGACACCGAGACACCGAATTCGCGGGCCGCTTCGGTCAGGCTGCGCGAACGGGCGACGATGTCGAAGAATGTGACGTCGTCGGTGGACGCACCGTACACGGCGACCTCCTCGTCTTTTCCACTCCGGAAAGAGTATCTTTCTCGTTCCGATCTTTTGCCGCGGAATGTCCGAGCCTACCGTTGTGACCGACCCCATTACAACGGAAACCGGGGCGCTATCAAGAAGATCGGAGCACGCGACGATGGGTGCAACTCACCGAATTGCGGTCATTCCAGGAGACGGTATCGGCAAAGAAGTCGTGCCGCAGGGAGTTCGAGTGCTGGAAGCCGCCTCGGCCCAATTCGATTTCACTCTCGACTTTGCCGAGTTCGGTTTCGCTAGCGCGGAATACTATTCCGCCACCGGAAAAATGCTGCCGGACGGCTGGTTCGACGAACTGGCCGGTTTCGACGCCATCTTCTTCGGCGCCGTCGGCTGGCCCGAGATCGTCCCGGACCACATTTCGCTGTGGGGCAGTCTATTGCAGTTTCGGCGGCACTTCGATCAGTACGTGAGCCTGCGGCCGGTCCGGCTGCTCGCGGGTATCAACAGTCCGCTCGCGGGCCGGTTACCTGGTGATGTCGACTTCTACGTGGTCAGGGAGAACACCGAGGGCGAGTACTCGAGCATCGGCGGCAAGATCTTCGAGGGCACCGAGCGGGAAACGGTGCTCCAGGAGACCGTGATGACGAGGACCGGCGTCGACCGGATCCTGAAATATGCCTTCGAACTAGCCCGGCGGCGGCCGAAGCGACATCTCACGTCGGCGACCAAGAGCAACGGGATCTCCATCTCGATGCCCTATTGGGACGAACGCGTCGCCGCGATGGCGAGAAATTATCCCGAGGTCGACGTCGACAAATATCACATCGACATCTTGACGGCCAATTTCGTGCTGCATCCGGACTGGTTCGATGTGGTCGTCGCGAGCAACCTTTTCGGCGACATCCTTTCCGATCTCGGGCCCGCGTGCACCGGGACCATCGGCATCGCACCGAGCGGAAATATCAACCCCGAGCGGCTGTTTCCGAGTCTTTTCGAACCGGTGCACGGCTCTGCTCCCGATATCGCCGGGCTGGGGATCGCCAATCCGATCGGCCAGATCTGGAGCGGGGCGATGATGCTCGAGCATCTGGGCGAACACGCGGCCGCCGCGGCGGTATTGGCCGCCGTCGAAACAGTGCTCTCGCGAGACAAGTCGTCCATGACGCCCGACATGGGCGGGTCCGGAACGACGGAAACCCTTGGCCGGCAGGTGCGAACGCAGCTCGAGTCCGCGGCATCGATGACCGGCGTGAGCCGGTCATGAAATTGCGGGCCCGGCCCGAGCGATCGTTCACGTTGCCGACCCTCGACGGCATCCCGCTGATCGTTCCGATAGTCCTGACCGCCGGGGTGCTCGCCGCAGGTCTCTTCGACGCGATACCCGAGAACATGATCGGCGGGCTCGCCGTGATCGTCGGGCTGGGCATGCTGCTCGGTCCCTTGGGCAATCGGCTTCCGGTGATCTCGAAGATGGGCGGTGGGGCGCTGGTCTGTCTGATGGTGCCTTCGGTCCTGGTGTACTTCGGTGCGTTCAACCAGAACACGTTGGCGGCCGTCACCGTCTTGATGAAACAGGCGAACTTCCTCTACTTCATCATCGGCACCTTGGTGGTCGGCAGCATTCTGGGCATGAGCAGGAAGGTGATGATCGGTGGTCTGATCCGCATCTTCCCGCCGCTGGTGCTCGGCACATTCGTCGCCGTCTCGGTGGGAATCGGCGTCGCCATGGCGTTCGGGTACAGCTTTCATCGGGCGCTGTTCTACGTCGTGGTCCCGATCATCGGGGGCGGCATCGGCGAAGGCGTCATTCCGCTCTCCGCCGCGTACGCGTCGGCGTTGGGTGGGCAGCCGGAAAGCTATGTCGCGGAGCTCATTCCGGCGGCGATTGTCGGGAATATCGCCGCGGTGATCACTGCTGGCCTGTTGCGCAGGCTCGGTGATCGTCGGCCGCAGCTCGACGGTGGCGGCCAGTTGGTGAAGGTGTCCGCGTCCGACACCGCTCCGGTGGCTCCGGTTCCGCACCCCCACATAGCCGCGCGCACCCGCAACCACGCACTCGGCGTCCTCATCATCTGCGGTCTCTTCGTGCTCGCCACGCTGCTGGAGCGGTTTGTCGAGTTGCCCGCACCGGTGCTGGTGATCATCATGTCGGTCCTGTGCAAGCTGTTCGGAGTCTTCCCCACCGTGGTCGAGGACAGTGTGCGCGGCGTGTACACGGTGATCGCGCGGCATTTCATCTATCCGACGATGATCGGTCTCGGCATGCTGTATCTGCCGTTGAAGAACATCGTCGGTGTGCTTTCGGTGGGCTACGTGGCGGCCTGCGTCGCGGTCGTGCTGTCGATGGCGGCCACCGGGTTCTGGGTCGGCCGGGCAATCGGAATGTATCCGGTGGACGCCTCGCTGGTCACCGTGTGCCACAGCGGGCTCGGCGGAACCGGTGATGTGGCAATCCTTTCGGCCTCGAACCGGATGAATCTGATGCCGTTCGCCCAGATCTCCACCCGGATAGGCGGCGTGACCACCGTCATTTCGGCGGCCGCGTTGATCAGGGTGCTCGAAGCATGAAGGTGCTCATCGCTCCCTCGGCCTGGCGTGGGCCGGGGAAGCCCGTGCGCTGTCGTCGGAAGCGAGTTCCGCGCTCAGCTCGCGAGATCGGCCGTGACCAGCCGGTATCCGAGATCCAGGGAGGGCCGGTCGGTCAGGTCTGCGTAGCGAACAGCCCATGCGCCCGACTCGAGATCCAGCTGTAGCCGCGACAGGCCTGGTTGCAGTAGGTGTTTCGCGGTCAAGGCCAGCATCGACATACCGGCTCGTACGGTTTCATCGAGGTAGGCTTCGGGCCTGCGCCAGTACGCGCCCCCGAACCCGTCGACGCAGTCGTGCGGGACCGGAACCGGTTGTATCTCAGGGTTTTTCAGCAACGCGCTGAGGCTTTCGAGGGGGACGGCGAGTTTCGCGTCCGTCGCCGCGGCGGCGGGCAGATAGTCCCGCACCAACCAGAACTCGCGGAAGACCGCATGATCCCAGGTGAGAATCACAATGCGGCGCCGGGCAACTCGGGTCATCTCGGCGATCCCGCCCGCCAGATCGGACCAGTGGTGGATGGTCAGCACCGCAAGAGCCGCATCCACCGATCCATCGCGAACCGGCAGGTGCTCGGCCGTCGCCCGAACCGCGGGAGCGGCCCCCGATGGGCGCTGGCCGATCATCACCTGACTGGGTTCCACCGCGAGCACCGTCCGGTCCGGCTCATACGAACCGGTGCCCGCCCCAACATTCAGCACCGTCTCCATACCACGCAACGCACCATCGATCATTGCGCCGATACGCGGATCAGGCCGCCTAGTCGCCGCATACGTCCGACCCGTCGCGTCATAAACGGTCACCGCGAAGCCCCGGCGGCCCCACGACCACTACTCACCCTGACGCTGCTGATCGACATATCCGGACACTATCGCGCCCGTCGCACCACCGTCTGCCCTGGTAGCGCGAGACAAACGCGGCAGGGCCCTATAGCCAGCGCGAGTTCAGGTCGCGCTCGGCTGCGGGTGTGAGGGTGCCGAGGAGGCGGAGGCGGGCTATGCCGCCGTCGGGATAGATGTCGACGCGGATGTGAGTGGCGGGGCGATCGGTGGGGGTTAGGCGGAAACGGTGCGGGGTGTCGGGTTGCAGGGTTGTGCGGGGCAGCAGCTCGAACCAGGCTGGGTCGTCGGTGGGCGGGAGGGGTTCTGGGCCTTGGTGGTCGATGGCCAGGAGGCGGGTTTCGCCGGGAGCGTTGAAGAGCAGGTTGGTGGTGTCGAGTTCGATCAGGGCGGGCACGCCTTGGGCGGCGAGTTGGATGACGGCCCAATCGTTTCCGTTGTCACGGCGGCGGGCGGTTTCCCAGCCTTCGGCTTGGTTGCGGGCGAGGCCGGGGGCGAGCATGTTGTCCGGGGCGGAGTAGAACATGTTGGAGCAGGCGACGGTTCGCGCCCCGTTCTCGAGGGCGGCGAGGTCGACGGTGAGGCCGGTGAGCAGCGCCGGGTCCGGTACTACCTCGCCGTGCACGCGGAGCCGAGCGACACCGCCGTCGGGGTAGATGTTCAGGCGTACGTGGGTGAAGATCCGTTCGTCGGAGACGGGAAGTTCGTGTTTCGCGTCGCCGCCGAGGGCGCTGCGCGGCACGATCTCCACCCAGTCGGCCGAATCCAGTTGGGCCGGTGACGGATAGCCGGGAGCACGGCAGGCTTCGACCGACGTGAAGGGCGGGTAGTTGCCCTTGAACCAGGCCGTGTCGATGACGACGCCGCGGATCACGCCGGGCATGCCGAGGCGGACGATGGCCCAGTCGTGGCCGGGACCGCGATGGCGGCGGGTTTCCCAGCCGTCGTACTCCTGCCCCTTGGGGCCGAAGGTGTGCGCCGCGAAGCGCGGTTCCCAAGGGTTGATGAGGTTTTCGCGTTCTTCGAACGATTCGTCGCTCGCGGCGATCACGCCCGCGCGGTTGGTGCGCAGCGCCAGATCGGGCAGGCTGGTGAAGTCAGACATTGTTTCCTTGTCGGTTGTGCCGCACGGAGATAAGACTGCCCGCGGGTGGGTGGCCGTTGCCGACGACCCGGCCGCGCAACCAGGTGGCGTGGACCAGGCCGCGGAGTTCGCGGCCGCCGTAGGGCGTGATCGGATTCTTGTGGGCCAGCGCGCCGGGATCGACGGTGATCGGCGCCCACGGATCGAAGGCGACCAGGTCGGCGTCGCAGCCGATCGCGATCCGGCCCTTGTTCGGCAGCCCGGCCAGCTCGGCGGGCGCAGCGGCCATCCATTGGACGACATCGGTCAGCCGGAACCCGCGTTCGGCGGCGGCGGTCCACACGGCAGGCAACCCGATCTGCAGCGACGAGATACCGCCCCAGGCGGTCGCGAAATCGCCCTCTTTCAAGTCGGGCGTGCACGGCGAATGATCGGAGACCACGCACGACAGCACACCGTCGGCCAGGCCCTGCCACAGTGCGTCCTGGTTGCCCGCGTCGCGAATCGGCGGGCAGCACTTGAATGCCGTGGACGACGCCTCGGCGGCCGAGAGGGTCAGATAGTGCGGGCAGGTCTCCGCGGTGATCCGCACGCCACGCGCCTGCGCCTCGGCCAGCGGTCCGAGACAGGCGGCCGCCGAGACATGCAGGATGTGCGCACGCACGCCGGTCGCTTCGGCGAGTGCGATAACTTCTTGCACCGCAGCCTTTTCCGCCTCCCCCGGGCGCGAGTCGAGGAACGCGCGATAGGACCCGTCGACCGGATCGTGCAGCCGCACCGGATCTTCGGCATGCACGACGAGCAGCCCGTCGAAGGCCGCGAGCTCGCGCATCACCTCCTCCACCTCACCGAGCCCGAGCGGCGGAAATTCCTCCACCCCGGACGGCGAGAGGAAGCATTTGAAGCCGACCACACCCGCCTCGCGCAACGGTCGCAGTGACGCCAGATTGCCCGGAATCGCGCCACCCCAGAAGGCGACATCCACATAGCACTGCCCATCCGCAACAGACCGCTTGGTCTCCAAATGCGGCACGGTGACCGTCGGTGGCAGCGAGTTGAGCGGCATGTCGACGATCGTCGTCACCCCGCCGGCCGCGGCCGCCTTGGTCGCCGTGGCGAAACCCTCCCACTCGGTCCGCCCCGGCTCGTTGACGTGCACGTGCGAATCCACCAGGCCGGGCAGCACGACCAGGTCCGCGAGGTCGGTGGTCGCGGCCGCGGGCAGCACGGCCTCGTAGTCGGCCAGCGCGGCAATCTTGCCGTCCCGCACGGCAATCGACGCCGCGCGAATTCCATCCGGCAGGGCGACCCGCCGGGACCGGATGACCAGATCATGCATGAGCGCTCGCTCCCAACCAGGCCCCGGCGATCTCACCGGCCAGCCGTTCCAACAGGGGTCCGGCCTTCGCGATGCACACCTCGGGGTCGGGTTCGAGGTCGGTCAGCGCGTACGCCTGCTCGATGTGGGCGCGGCGCAGCTGCTCGCCGGTGAGCGAGCGCTGCCCCGCCACCGCCACGACCGGCACGGTAGCGCCTGCCGCGGCCCGCGCGACCCCGACCGGCGCTTTGCCGTGCAGGGTCTGCGGATCGAGGGAGCCTTCGCCGGTGATCACCAGCCGCGCCCCCTCGATCTGCTCGGCGAAGGACATCAGTTCGAGGATGATCTCGATGCCGGGCCGTACGGTCGCGCCGAGGAAGGCGAGCGCGGCGTAGCCGACCCCACCCGCGGCACCGGCGCCGGGCCGTTCGGCCACCTCGGCGCCGAGGTCGCGTTCGACGATCGAGGCCAACCGGGCCAGGCCCCACTCCAATTCGTCGATATCGCCCGGCCGGGCGCCCTTCTGCGGGCCGTAGACTTGCGCGGCGCCACGCGGGCCGAGCAGCGGGTTGTCGACGTCGGAGGCGACGATCACCGGCACCTGCAGCATGTCGCCGGCGTCGATGCGGGCCAACCGGCTCAGCGCCGCACCGCCCGGCGGCAGCTCGCGATCGTGCTCGTCGAGGAAGCGGACGCCGAGCGCGGACATCATGCCCACTCCCCCGTCCGTGCACGCGCTGCCGCCGAGGCCGAGCACCACCCGCCGGGCGCCGCGGGTGGCCGCCGCCCGGATCAGCTCGCCGGTACCGTAACTGGTTGCGGTCATGGCGGTTTGGAATGTCGGCCGAATCGGCAGCCGACGCAGGCCGGACGCTTCCGCGAGCTCGATCACGGCCGCTTCGCCCCGCATCGCGAACGAGGCGGCCACCGGCAATCCCAGTGGACCGGTGACACTCGTCTGGAAGCGGACGAAGCCCGACTCCACCACCGCGTCGACGGTGCCGTCGCCGCCGTCGGCCACCGGCATGGTGACGACGGGAACGTCCGGGCGGACCCGGCGGAGTCCGGCCGCGATATGCGCGGCGACCTGAGGCGCGGTCAGCGACCCCTTGAACTTGTCGGGGGCGACGACGCAGTGTCCGTCGCGCCACCCGCCGCGCAGTTCGCTCGAGAACGGAGCGTCCGGCCCGCTCACCTGCCGCCTCCTACCGGTTCCGGCTCCGGTTCGATGGCGACGGTGGCGGTCGGCGCGTCCGCTGCGGACAGCGCCAGCTCTTCGAATTCGACGATGTTGTCGATCTCCAGGCCCATGGACACATTGGTCACCCGTTCGAGGATGCATTCGACGACCACCGGTACCCGGTGTTCGACAATCATCTTCTTCGCGTCTTCCAGCGCCTGACCGATGCGGTCCGGTTCGAAGACGCGAATCGCCTTGCAGCCCAGCCCCTCCGCGACCTTGACGTGGTCGACGCCGTAGCCGCCGACCTCGGGGCTGTTGATGTTGTCGAAGTCGAGCTGCACGTAGTAGTCCATGGCGAAGTTGCGCTGCGCCTGACGGATCAGGCCCAGGTACGAGTTGTTCACCAGCACATGGATATACGGGATGTTGAATTGCGCGCCGACGGCCAATTCCTCGATGAGGAACTGGAAGTCGTAGTCACCGGACAGCGCGACGACTGTCGAATCCGGGTCCGCGGTCGCGACGCCGAGCGCGGCGGGCAGCGTCCAGCCGAGCGGCCCGGCCTGGCCCGCGTTGATCCAGTGCCGCGGCCGGTAGACGTGCAGCAGCTGCGACGCCTGGATCTGGGAGAGGCCGATGGTGGAGACGTAGCGGACGTCGGGTCCGAACGCCCGGTTCATCTCCTCGTAGACCCGCTGCGGCTTGATCGGCACGTTGTCGAAGTGGGTCTTGCGCTGACCGAGCTGCTTTCGCGCCCGCACCCGCGCCGCCCAGGCGCTGCGGTCGGGCAGCTCACCCGCCGCGGCGAGTTCGCGGGCGACCTCGATGAACACCGCCAGCGCCGCACCGGCATCGGAGGTGATGCCGTAGTCCGGCGCGAACACTCGGCCGATCTGCGTCGGCTCGATGTCGACGTGCACGAAAGTGCGGTCCCTGGTGTACGTTTCGATGCCGCCGGTGTGCCGGTTGGCCCACCGGTTGCCGATGCCGAGCACGAAGTCGGCTTCGAGCATGGTGGCATTGCCGTAGCGGTGCGAGGTCTGCAGGCCGACCATGCCCGCGTGCAGCTGGTGGTCGTCGGGAATGGTGCCCCAGCCCATCAGCGTCGGCACCACCGGAACGCCGGTCAGCTCAGCGAATTCGACGAGCAGGCCCGCGGCATCGGCATTCACGATGCCGCCACCGGCGACCAGGAGCGGCCGCTCGGCCGCGTTCAGCATCGCGATGGCCTTCTCCGCCTGGGCCCTGGTCGCGGCGGGGCGGGGCACCGCCAGCGGCTCGTATGTCTCGATGTCGAACTCGATTTCGGCAAGTTGCACATCGATCGGCAGATCGATAAGAACCGGTCCCGGCCGACCCTCACGCATCAGCCGGAACGCCTTCTGGAAGGTGCCCGGCACCTGTGCTGGTTCGAGGACGGTGACCGCCCACTTGCTCACCGGCGCGGCGATCGAGGCGATGTCGACGGCCTGGAAGTCCTCCTTGTGCAGCTTGGCCACCGGCGCTTGACCGGTGATGCACAGAATCGGAATGGAGTCCGCGCTCGCCGAATACAAGCCGGTGATCATGTCGGTTCCGGCGGGACCCGATGTACCGATGCAGACACCGATATTGCCCGCGATGGCGCGGGTATAGCCCTCCGCCATGTGCGAGGCGGCCTCGACGTGACGAGCGAGCACATGCTTGATGCCGCCGTGCGCCTTCATGGCGCTGTAGAAGGGGTTGATCGCGGCGCCGGGCAGGCCGAACGCCTGTGTCGCCCCTTCTTTTTCGAGAATCAGGACCGCGGCGTCGACGGTACGCATCCGTGCCATGGTCAGCTCTCCTTGTTCTGGCGTCCGCTGCCGGATCGCATCGAATGCAGGCCAGCACCGTCGGCCGGTTTGTCGGTGCGCACCCAGCCGTCGGGCAGGCGGAGGGCGCATTTCTCGTGTCGGGCAAGCGGTTGCGCCATGGGCATGGCGGGCATCCTCATGCCTCGCCCCGGCCCGACAGTGCCTCAACAACCAGCAGCAGGCCGGAGTGGTCCAGCGAGCCGTAGCCCATCGCCCGGCCCGCGGCGATCAGTTGCGCGGTGAGCGCGCCCATCGGGATGGCCACCTCGGCCTCGCGGGCGGCCTGCAAGATGATGCCCATGTCCTTGTGGTGCAGGTCGATCCGGAAGCCGGGCACGAAGTTGCGGGCCAGCATGGTCTCCCGCTTCAGTTCCAGGATCTTGCTGCCCGCGAGCCCGCCGGCCAGCACGTCCAGGCCCTTCGCCGCGTCCGCGCCCAGGTTCTCCATCAGCAGGATCGCCTCGGCGACCAGGGCGTAGGTGCCGCCGACGACGAGTTGGTTGGCCGCCTTGACGCATTGGCCCGCGCCGCTGCCGCCGACCAGGGCGAAAGTCTTACCGACCGTCTCGAAGATCGGTGTCGCGGCCGCGAAATCGGCCTCGGACCCGCCGACCATGATCGACAGTGCCGCGTTCACCGCCCCGGTCTCCCCGCCGCTGACCGGGGCGTCCAGCACCCGGAGGCCGTTCTTCTTACCCTGCTCAGCGGTCCACTTCGCGGTCTTCGGCGTGATCGTCGAGAAGTCGATGTACAGCGTGCCCGGCACCGTGTGCTCCACGATGTCGGGGAAGACCTGCTCGATCTGCTCGTCCTGCGGCAGCATCGTGATGACGATGTCCTTGTCGCGCACCACCTCCGCGACGCTGCTGGCCGTCGAGCCGCCGTCGGCCTTCAGTTTGTCCAGCCCCTTGGGGCCGATGTCGTAGCCGGTCACGTCGTGTCCGGCCTTGACCAGGTGACCCGCCATCGGGCTACCCATGATCCCGAGGCCGATAAATCCGATGCGACTCATTTGATCCACTTCCAATCCAGCTCGGGGTCTTTGTATTCGAGGCCGATCCAGCCGTCGTAGCCTGCGGCGGTGAGGGTTTCGAAGAGCGTCGCGAAGTCGAGGTCGCCGGTGCCGGGACGGCCGCGGCCCGGATCGTCGGCGATCTGCACGTGGCCGATGTGCCGCGCGTAGGTCTTGATCACCTGGATCAGGTTCTCGTCCATCCGGGCCAGGTGGTAGAGGTCGCAGAGGAAGCGCACGTTCGGCTCCCCGGTCTGCTCGATCACCCGGACGGCGTGCTCGGCGCTGACGATCGGATAGTGCGGCGACTCATGCGCATTCAGTGCTTCGACCAGCACCACGGCACCGATTCGGGCGGCGGCGTTGGCGGCGAGCCGCAGGTTCTCCAGCGCGAGCTCGTCCTGCTTCGCCGGGTCCTCCCCCGCGATGCGGTTGCCGTAGAGGGCGTTCAGCGCGCGGCAGCCGGTGCGCTCGGCGATGCCGACGGCCACCTCGATATTGTCCCGGAACCTCGTCACCTCACCGGGCACGGAGACCAGGCCGCGGCCGACCGGAATCAGATCGATGAAATTAAGTCCGATCAATTCCACACCGGCGTCGTCGATCGCCCGCACGAACGCATCGATATCTTTGTCGGCCGGAGTGGGATCTTCGCCGAAGGGCCACCAGAATTCGACAGCGTCGAAACCGGCAGCCTTGGCGGCGGCGGGACGTTCCAGCAGTGGTAGATCGGTGAAGAGAATCGAACAATTGACGTCGAATTTCGGGAGACCGGACTCCCCTGCGTAATGCTTCACTCAGCTCCTTCGCGATATTTCTTCCAGCTGCCGATGCGCGTGATGTCGATCAGCTCCGGGTACGACGTGGGGGGTCGGCGCAGGACCATCGACAGCACCGAGCGGCCGTCGTCCAGCTCGATCGCGCCGAGCTCCAGTTCCGGCGGCTCGGCGGGCAGCAGGTGCTCGCGCAACACGTCTAGCGGCACGTCGAACAGCTCGCCGGTGATCGAGTGGCCACCGTCGGGCGACGGTTCGAGGCCGGGAAAGCGGTCGCCGACCGAGAAGAATCGGTATCGCGGCGCGGTTTTCACTTCACCGGCGAACGGCGCGCCGTTCAACAGATGATTGAGCGGCCCTCCGCGCATGGCGGAACCGTTCAGAAAGATCAACGGCATTATCGGGTCCTTTTGTGTCGAATTTCACCAATTATGCAGGGATTACGCGGTAGCGGGATAGATGAGATCAACCCAAAGCTGATAGATCATTGCGAAGTCGATTTCGTATGATGCTCCAGCCGACTTGTCAGCAGCTCGGAATCAAGTCCCGATGAATCGGTCCGTCGCTCGTGTTGAGCGGGCGCGTCGAGCCGCCACGCCGGACGGCGATGATCTCCGCGGCAATGGCCACCGCGGTCTCCTCGGCGGTTCGGCCACCCAGGTCGAGACCGATGGGCGAATGCAGCGCGGCCAGTTCGGCTTCCGAGAGCCCGGTGGCGCGCAGGAGGGCCATTCGTTCCTCGTGGGTGCGTCGTGATCCCATCGCGCCCACATAGGCCACCGGTAGCCGTAATGCCTTCTCCAGCAGGGGGATGTCGAACTTCGCGTCATGGGTCAGCACGCACAGCACGGTTCGGGAGTCGACCGCGGTGCGGGCCAGGTAGCGGTCGGGCCAGTCGATGACGATCTCGTGGGCGTCCGGGAATCGCGCTCTGGTGGCGAACACGGGCCTGGCGTCGCAGACGGTGACGTGATAGCCGAGGAACCGGCCGATCCGCGTCACGGCAGCCGCGAAATCGATTGCGCCGAAGACGATCATGCGTGGCGGCGGGACATAGGATTCCACGAAGACCGTGATCTCCCGGTCGCCGCAGCCGATGACGCGTAGCCCGGTTGTGCCCGCGTCGAGCATTGCCCTGGCCTCCGCCGCCACCACCGGATCGAAGGTCGAGCCGAGCGACCACCAGGGCCCCAATGCCATTGCGGCACCGGTATTCATGTCACGAACCAGGGCCACCGGCTCGGCCGACCGCAGCAGCGCCTCGATCGTGTCGTACTCGTCGGATGTGATCGGCTGGATGAACACCTCGATCTTGCCCCCACACGTCAAGCCGACGGCGAAGGCGTCGTCGTCGCTGTACCCGAAGGTTTCCCGGATCGGCTGCCCGGTGCGCAGCGCCTCGCGGCAGAGCTCGTACACCGCACCCTCGACGCAGCCACCGGAAATACTGCCGATGACAACACCTTCGGCGTCCACCGCGAGGGCGGCGCCCGGTGGTCGCGGCGCACTGCCGCTGACGCCGATGACGGTGGCGACGGCGTAGGACTTGCCCGCCCGATGCCATGGCAGGAGTTCTGCCGCGAGGTCACGCATTGTTCTTATCCGCCGTTCTATCCGCCGAGCAGTAGTTCGATGGCCGAGATGCCGAAGTAGCCGGCGAAGACCACCGCGACAATCCAGATCAGCCAGTGGATTTCGCGGAACTTCCCGCGCGCGGCCTTGATCACCACGTAGGAGATGACGCCCGCGCCGACACCGTTGGTGATCGAGTAGGTGAACGGCATCAGCACGATGGTCAGGAAGGCCGGGACGGCCACTTCCAGGTCGGCCCAGTCGATCTTGCGGGCCTGGGTCATCATCAGCGCACCCACCAGGACGAGCGCCGGTGCGGCCGCCTGGATCGGCACCACGGCCGCGAGTGGGGTGAACAGCACTGCGAGACAGAACAATCCACCGGTCACGATACTGGTCAGGCCGGTACGTGCGCCCTCACCGACGCCCGTCGCCGACTCGACATAGACCGTGTTACCCGCGCCGCCGCTGACGCCGCCGATGATCTGCGCGACACCGTCGATGGTCAGCACCTTGCCGAGACCCGGCATGGTGCCGCGCTCATCGAGCAGTCCCGCCTCGTCACACACCCCGAACACGGTGCCCATGGCATCGAAGAAGCCGGTGAGCACCAGGGTGAACAGCACGACGCCCGCGACCAGCCCGCCCGCCCTGGCGAAACCGCCGAGCAGGTCGATATCCAGCAACAACCCGAAGTCCGGCGCGGCGAAGAAACCCTTCGGCGTCTCCGGAACCACGGGCCCCCACGTCTTCGGATCGATCTTCGCCAGCGAGTTGACCACGATGGCGAGCACCGTGGCGATGGCGATGCTGATCAGGATGGCACCGGGCACCTTGCGGATGAACAGCGCCAGCATGAGCAGCAGACCGACGGCGAAAACCACTACGGGCCAACCGGATAGGTGACCAGCCACCCCCAGGGTGACCGGCGGGCCGGTCTGCGAGCCGTGGCCCACCACCCCGGCGGAGACCAGGCCGATCATCGCGATGAACATGCCGATGCCGACGCCGATGGCGTTCTTCAGCGACAGCGGGATGGCATTGATGATCATCGTGCGCAGGCCGGTCGCGGCCAGCACCACGATGACGGCGCCCATCAGCACCACCAGGCCCATCGTCTGCGGCCAGGTCATATGCGGGGCCGCCTGGAAGGCGACCACCGGGACCACCCCGAGACCGGCGGCCAGGGCGAGCGGAACGTTGCCGACGAGACCCATCAGGATGGTGCTGAGCCCGGCCGAGAACGCGGTCGCGGTGGTGAGTTGCGCGATGCTCAGGGTATTGCCGTCGACATCCTGCACCCCGCCGATGATCAGCGGGACGAGCAGGATAACGTAGGCCATCGCTACGAAAGTGGTGATGCCGCCGCGGATTTCGCGGGAGACGGTGGTCTTGCGTTCACTCAGCCGGAAATATCGGTCGAGCGGGGATTTTCCGGTGACCGGCTCCGGGACGGAGGAGTGGGTCTGGACTTGGGTCATGGCGTGCCCTCCTCGGGGCATAGCCGACCTACGATCCGGCCGCAGCGGCCGGATCGCGTGGTTCGGTTCTGCGTTGTGGGGTCTGTACTGCGAAGCGATACAGTCTGCCCCTGTTGATCAACTGCTCCGGATGATGTCTTCCGGACGCACCGGCACTCGGTTGATGTGCACGGTTCCCCCCGCGGATCGGCATGCGTCCCGAATGGCCGAGACGATCGCGGGAGTCGAGGAGAGCGTGGGTGGCTCTCCGGCGCCGCGCAGCCCGTATGGGGCGTGCGGGTCGGCGTTTTCCAGAATCTCCAGCCGCTGTGGCGGCATGTCGAGAATGGTGGGGATCAGGTAGTCGGTGAAGGACGGGTTGAGCACCTTTCCGTCGCGGACTTGAATTTCCTCCATGACCGCGAGGCCGAGGCCCTGGGCGGAGCCACCGTGGATCTGGCCCTCCAGCGACAAGCGGTTCATGATCTTGCCGACATCCTGGACGGCGTCCAGAGCGACGACCTTGACCAAGCCGAGTTCGGTGTCGACATCCACCACGGCCCGGTGCACGCACAGGGCGAGCTGGGTGTGGCTGTCGCCCTGGCCCGTCACCGGATCCATGCCCGTGGTCGGCTTGTGGTGGTATTCCCTTGTCTCCTCGATGATTTCGTCACCGAGCAGGTCGACCAGCGAGGCATATACCTCACCCGTATGGGACACCACCTTGCCGCCGACCAGCGCAAGTCCGCGGGTCGCGCCGAAACGTCCCTGGGCGAGGGCGAGTACGCGCATTCGTACCGCCTCGCACGCCGCCTTCACCGCGCCGCCGGTCATGTAGGTCTGCCGGGAGGCGGACGAGGAACCGGAGCTGCCGACCTGATTGTCGGCCGGATGGATGGTGACCCGCTCGATGCCGAGCTCGGTGCGCGCGATCTGTGCCTCGACGGTGACCAGGCCTTGGCCGACCTCGGCCGCGGCTGTGTGCACCAGCGCGACCGGTTCGCCACCAATCACTTCCAGTCGCACCCGCGCCGTCGAGTAGTCGTCGAAACCCTCGGAGAAGCAGATATTCTTGATGCCGACGCCGTAGCCGACGCCGCGCACGACGCCCTCGCCGTGCGTGGTTTGCGAGGCGCCGCCGGGCAGGTTCCGGATGTCGGAGGAATCCAGCGGTGCGGGCAGCGGCATGTCGCGCGCTTGACCCAGCATCTCGGCCATCGGCATCGGTGCGTGCACGACCTGCCCGGTCGCGATTTTGGAACCCTGACTCACGGCGTTGATCTGCCGCACGTGCACCGGGTCGAGTCCGACCGCTTCGGCGATCTTGTCCATCATCGACTCGTGCGCGAAACACGCCTGCACCGCACCGAATCCGCGCATCGCGCCGCACGGCGGGTTGTTCGTATAGACGCCGTACGCGTCGATCTCGAGATTCGGAATCTCATACGGGCCCACCGCGAGCGAAGCCGCGTTGCCGGTGACATTGTTCGTGGCGGAGGTGTAGGCACCGCCGTCCAGCACGATCCGTACTTTGGCGAAGACGATCTTCCCGGCCCGGGTGACGCCGTACTCGTAGCGCATCTGCGCGGGATGCCGGTGCACGTGCCCGAAGAAGGATTCCTCGCGGTTGTACATCATCTTGACCGGCTTACCGGTGTAGAGCGCCAGCATGCCCGCGTGGATCTGCATGGACAGGTCCTCGCGGCCACCGAACGCGCCGCCGACACCGGCCAGCGTCATCCGCATCTTGTCTTCCGGCAAGCCGAGACAGGGGCCGATCTGCGTCAGATCCCAGTGCATCCACTGGGTGGCGACGTAGAAGTCGAGCCCACCGTCCTCACCGGGCACGACCAAGCCGGACTCCGGGCCGAGGAAAGCCTGGTCCTGGATGCCGACCTCGTAGTCCTCGGCCACCACCACATCGGCCAGCGCCCGGCCGACCTCCATATCGCCGACGCGGACCGGCTGATACCGGGTGATGCCGCCGCGTTCTTGCACCTTGTGCCGCTCCGGGTCGGCGACCACGGCGAGCGGGTCGGTGATCGGCTCCAGCACCTCCCACTCGATCACAATGGCTTCCATTGCGCGCCTGGCGATCTCGGGATGATCGGCGGCGACCAGGGCGATCGGCTCACCGTGGTGACGGACCTCGTCGATGGCGAGTACCGGCTGATCCCAGGTGTGGTCGAGCCCGTACACCTTGCGGCCGGGCACGTCCTCGTGGGTGAGCACGGCGTGCACGCCGGGCAATTTCAACGCGGGGCCGATATCGAGCCGGACGATGCGGGCGCGCGGATGCGGGCTGCGCAGGGTGGCACCCCACAGCATGCCGTCCATCCACAGATCCGAGGAATAGGCGAATTCGCCCTTCACCTTGAGGGTGCCGTCGGGCCGCAGCGGGCTCTCGCCGACGCCACCCTTGCCGGGCGCGGCGACCGCACCGGGGAAACCGGTGGTGCGAGTCGAGGTCATCGAGACTCCTCCTGTAGCAGGCGGTTCCGCGCGGCCGCACCGGCCCGGCCGACCGCGTCGTGCGAGACGGTGCGCAGCTCGTCGTTCTCCACGACCGTGCGGCCACCGACCAATAGCCGGGCCAGCGGGGGCGTCGGCCCGAAGACCAAGGCGCACACCGGATCCTGTACCGCGGCCCGGAAGCCGTCGACCCGCCAGATGGCGATGTCGGCGAGCTTTCCGGGTTCCAGGCTGCCGATCTCCAACTGGCGGCCCAGGTTCCGAGCGCCGCCCAGCGTGCCGACCTCCAGGGCCTGGCGTGCGGTCAGCGCGGTCGGGCCGTGCACCGCGCGCTGGAACAGCATGGTCTGGCGCAGTTCACCGGCCAGTGAGGTCAATTCGCTGGAGGCAGCGCCGTCCACCCCGAGGCCCACCGGTGCACCGGCCGCAAGCAGGTCGGTGATCCGGGCGATGCCCGCGCCGAGCCGGGCGTTGGAGCTCGGGCAATGCGCCATGCCCGTGCCGGTCTCGGCGAAGCGGCGGATATCGGCGTCGTGCAGGTGCACGGCGTGCGCGAACCACACGTCGTCGCCGAGCCAGCCCAGCTTCTCCATGTATTCGACCGGGGTGCAACCCATCTGCTCGCGGCAGTGCTCTTCCTCGTCGAGTGTCTCGGCGAGATGGGTATGCAGTCGAACGCCCTTGTTGCGCGCCAACGAAGCCGCGTCGATCATCAGGCCCTCGCTCACCGAGAACGGCGAGCACGGCGCGACGGCGACCCGGAGCATCGAGTCGAACGACGGATCGTGGTACTTGTCGATGATTTCCGAGGTGTTCAGCAGGATCGCGTCCCGATCCTCCACCACCTCGTCCGGCGGCAGGCCACCGTCGGACTGGCCGCGGTCCATCGAGCCGCGGCACGGGTGGAATCGGATGCCGAGCTCATGCGCCGCACGGACTTCGGCGTCGAACAGATCGCCGCGGCCCTGCGGGAAGATGTAGTGGTGATCGCTGCTGGTGGTACAGCCGGTCAGCGCCATCCAGCCCAACCCGGCCGAGGCCGCGCCGTAGACGACCTCGGCGTCCATCCGCGCCCAGGTCCGGTAGAGGCCGGTCAGCCATTCGAACAGCGTCGAGTCCTGGAACAGCCCTTGGGATGCCCACTGGTAGAGGTGGTGGTGGGTGTTGACCAGGCCGGGGGTGACCAAGCAGCCGGTGCCGTCGATGCGTTGCGCGTCCGGCACGACGGGCGCCGGTCCGGCGCCGAGGGATTCGATCCTGCCGTCGGCGATCACGAGGTGACCCGAGGCGATCTCCGGACCGACTACCGGCGCGATATAGGCGTTCTCGATCACGACCTTAGGCCCACCCGTCGCCCGGCCGCCGCCCCTGATCGAATCGCTACGCGATGCCATGGTCATCCTGCCGCCTTCCGCTGGGCCGCGAGCCGCACGGCATCGAGGATCTTCTCGTATCCGGTGCAGCGGCAGAGGTTTCCGGCCAGCGCTTCGCGGATCTCCACATCGGAGGGGTTGGGGTTGTGCTCGATCAGGTCGTGCGCCTGCACGATGAGGCCAGGTGTACAGAAACCGCATTGGACCGCACCCGCCTCGACGAACGCCTGCTGCATCGGATCGAGCTTCGCGCCCTGCGCAAGGCCCTCCACCGTGCGCACCGAGCGCCCCTCGGCCTGACCGGCCGCGACCAGGCAGGAACACACCGGCGTGCCGTCCAAGTAGACTGTGCACGAACCGCATTCGCCTTGCTCACAGGCGTTCTTGGAGCCGGGCAGGCCCATCCGCTCGCGCAGCATGTAGAGCAGGCTCTCGCCCTCCCACACGTCGTCGACGGTCTCCCGCGAGCCGTTCACGTCGAAGGTCACCCGCATCAGGCTGCCTTCCTTTCTGTCAGGTAGTCCGTCCACGCCCAGCTCAGGGTGCGGCGAGCCAGCACCGAGAGGGCGTGTTTGCGGTAGTCCGCGGTGCCGCGGACGTCATCGATGGGTGCCGCCGCGGCCGATACCAGCGCGCCGAACTCGCGCAGCACCGACTCGGTGAGCGGGGCGGGATCCTGCCAAGGCAGTTGCGCGGCAAGGAATTCCTCGGCGGGCTTGGCCCGCAACGGTGTCGGGCCCGCGGAGCCGATGCCGGTGCGCGCCGTCCCGGCATCGGGATACAGCGCGACGGCGAACGAGCAGACCGCGATCACCATGGCATTGCGGGTACCGACCTTCGAGAAGTATTGCGGCCCCGCGGCGGGAGCCAGCCAGATCGCGCGGATCAGCTCGTCCGGTTCGAGGGCGTTCTTCTTCACCCAGACGTAGAAGTCGTCGATCGGAATCATCCGGCTGCCGCGGGCGGCCGATTCGACCTCGATCACCGCGTCGCCCGCGAGCAGCGCGGGGTGGGTATCGCCGGCCGGGGAGGCGGCGCCGAGATTGCCGCCGACGGTGCCGCGATTGCGGATCTGCGGCGAGCCGACGGTGCGCGAGGCCTGGGCCAGGCCCGGCAGCCGGTCGCCGAGCCGGTTGATGATCCGGACGTACGGCACACCCGCGCCGATGCGCAGCTTGCCGTCGATCTCCTTGTACTCGAACAACTCCCGGCACGGGTTGAGGTCGAGCAGGGCGCTCGGGCGGCCCTTGTCGAAATTGAGCTCGACCATCATGTCGGTGCCGCCCTGAATAGGGGTGGCGTCCGGTCGGTTCGCCTTGATGTCCAGGGCGTCCGCCCAGCTGGTGGGTCGCAAGAAGTCCATCGTCACTCCCACGCCGGTCCGGCCGCGGGCGCGTCCTCGCGCAGCACGGTGCCTTCGATCAGGCCGTAGGGACGATCCGCGGCGTAGAACACCTCGTTGTCGTTCTCCAGTCCGAAGGCGGCCAGGTCGACGACGAAGTGGTGCTTGTTGGGCAGTGACAACCGGACCTCGCCGATCTCCGGACAGGCGGCCAGTACTCGCTCGCCCATCGCGTACAGCGTCTGCTGCAGCGAGTAGCTGTAGGTTTCGGCGAACGCCTCCAACAGTGCGCTCCTGGCTTCGCGGTAGGTCTTGTCCCAGTCGCTGGGCTCGCCGGTGTAGCGCCACTCCGCGTTGACCTCGGTGGCCAGGACGCGATCGTAGGCTTCCTTCAACGTCGTGTACTTGTCCTTGATGTAGCCGTGGAACTCCGAACCCGTCGAGTTCAGCACCACCAGGCCCTGCAAACCCGCGACGACCCAAGTCTTTTCGCCGTCGTGATGTATCCGTGCGGTGCGGATCTCCTGACCGGAACGCACGAACGAGTGCGGCCTCGCGCATCCGCGACTCGCAAGCGCTCCAAGCTGCTCGTTGCTCGTGCCGAGAACAATGCGCTCCCAGGCGTATTCCTCGACGCTGACCCGCGCATGGTGAATGGACGGCTGCGATCCGACGAAATGTTCGGCCAGCACCACACCGAACGCCTCGGGCGAGGAGATGCCGTGCTCCTTGGCGAACGCGAAGACGGTGTTCTTCTGCGTGTCGGTCGGCAGCACCGCGGCGTTGTCGCCGGTGAGGTGAACCTCATCCATGTCGCCGGACAGTGCGACCCCCACATTGAGATCCCGGATCTCGTGCACACCACCGTTTTTCGACACGCTCACGACATGGGTCTCCGCTTTGCCATATCGGTTCGGTCCGAGCTTGATCGACATTGTTCAGCTACCTCGATAGGTGGAGTAGGAATACGGACTGAGCAGCAGCGGCACGTGGTAGTGCGCGGCCGGGTCGGCGACGGTGAAGTCGATGGCGACCGAGGGGTAGAACGGGCTGATCTCGCCGGTGTCGAAAGTCAGCCGGTGCGTTCCGGTTTCGGGGGCGGGCAGGTCCTTGATGCGGCCGTCGTCGTCGGTGTGCCGCTCGGCGAGCACGGTCCCGTCGACGCGCGAGAGCTGGACCCGCAGTCCGGCGGCGGGACGTCCGGTCACCGCGTTCAGCACGTGGGTGGACAGACTCACTTGTCCCCCAGCAGCTTTCGCACGCGCAGGCGGGTGATGTCGGCGAGTTCGCTCTGCACCTTGATGCGCTCATCGAGCACCGGGTTCGCGAGGCGCTTACGCAATTCGGCGAGCATCTCCGCTGCGCTACGGCCGGTGGCCCGGATCAGGAAGACGTGACCGAAACGGTCCTCGTAGGCCTGGTTGCCCGCGGCGAGCTCGGCCAGCACGGCGGCATCGGCGGACGCGGCGCCGGACTGTTCGCCCCGTGACCACGTCGCCTCACGTTCGGACAATTCCGCCTTGGCCCGATCGCCGATGCGCGGATGCGCCGACAGCGCCTCCTCGACATCCGGCCAACTCAGCTCGCACACCGCGGCAACGGCCGCGGCGGTAGCGCTCGCGGCGTCGGGGTAGGGCCGTGATGCCGCCACCTTCTGCGCCCACTGCCGGGACGCGCAGCAGGTCAGCAGTTCCTGCACGGCCTGGTCCGGAGGCAACGAGTTGAGCCATCCGATGTCGCCTGCCATCTGACCTCCTGTCGGGGTTCGCCAATCTGTCCCGCAAGTACACCCGCCGGGCAAGACCGCAGCTAGAAACGAGAAATCTGAACTGTGCGCCAGTTCACACCGAACTCTTTGTGTGAATGTCCAAGGGCGTTCACCGGGGGGCCGACTGTTAGCCTTCGCAACGTGCGCCTTCGATCACTGTTGACCATGGCGGACCTGGGGCTCGAGCTCGTCACCGGCGAGGAAGAGCTGGACCGGTTCGTTCGCTGGGTTGTGACAACGGACATGCTCGATCCGGGCCGCTACCTCTCCGGCGGGGAACTCGTGCTCACCGGTATGCAGTGGCGGCAGGACCCCGCCGACAGTGAGGTGTTCGTCCGGGCACTGGCCCAGGCCGGAGTCGCGGGGTTGGCCGCGGGTGACGCGCGGTACGGCGGTGCGCCACCGGATGTCGTGGAGGCGTGCCGGAAGCATCGGATTCCGCTGTTCCGGGTGCCGGAGAATGTCGCGTTCGCGGCGGTCACCGAGCAGATCACCCGCAATTTATCCACCGGACGGGCGGCGGATCTGACCGCGATCCTGGATCGGCATCGCCAGCTCGTCTCCGGTGCCGGACTCGGTTCGGTGCTGGAGCTGATCGAACGCGATCTCGGCATGCGCTGCTGGGTGATGTCGTCTACCGGGCGGGCGGTCGCCGGGCCGGCCGCGCCGCCGCCGGTCGAGGTGACCACCGCGTTTCTCAGCGCCCGTCGCCTGCCGTTCGCGTTTCCGCACGAGAGCGGGCGGTTCTCGCTGTTCGCGGTGGACGAGCACCGCACCTCCCGGGCCGCCGACTGGTTCCTGGTTTTCGAGGGCGATTACACCGAATGGCCCGAGGAGCGGCGCGCGCTGGCCGGTGAACTCGCCGCGGTCGTCTCGCTGGAACGCGCGCGCCAGGACGACCGGCAGAGCGCCGAGGGGCGACTCGCCCAGGAACTCATCGAACTGATCGTTTCCGACGGCAAACCGACCGAGATCATCTCGCGGCTGGAACTCACCGGCCTCGGGCCCGCGGAAACCTATATCGCCGTCGCGGCCGCCGCCGATGACACCTTGCGGCCCGGTGAATTACGCGTGCTGCTGCGCGAAATCCTCTATGGCAGAAGGCCCGCCGCCGGCGTGGTGGACGACGAGGCGATCGCCCTGATTCCGGCCGGGCCGGACACGCCGGTCATCGACGAAATCAACCGGGCGGTAACCGCTTTGGAGCCGGGTCTGCGCGGGAGTCGACTTTCCGTCGGCGTCAGCGGCGTAGTCGACGGCGAGGGGCTGCGCGGCGCCGTCGAAGAGGCGCGCTACGCCCGCCGCATGGCCGCGGGCCGACTACAACCCGCGAGCGTCGTCGGACACGATGAACTCGCCACCCACATGCTGCTGCTCGCCTCGGTTCCCGACGAGGTCCGTCGCATGTTCCGCCTGCGCCTGCTCGACCCGCTCACCACCTACGACCAGGACAATCGCGCCGACCTGGTGCACACCCTGGAAACCTTCCTCGAGGTCTCCGGCTCCTGGACCAAGTGCGCCGATCTCCTGCACGTGCACGTCAACACCTTGCGCTACCGCATCCAGCGCATCGAGGAACTCACCGCCCGAGACCTCTCCCGCCTCGAAGACCGCGTCGACTTCTTCCTCGCTCTCGCTCTGCGCTGAGCTTTCCGATTCCCGCCCAACAGCTTTCGGACATTCACGTATCGGCGGAACCTACCTGCGTGATCTTGCGGTTGTCGAGGCGCGACATCAGGTCCTGATGCAGGATTCGGAGCAGGTCGGTGAGGTTTCGCTGCTGCTCGGCGGTGAGGCCGGAGAGTAGTTCTGCCTCGCGGCCGAGCACATGGTCGACCAGGCGTTCGACCAAGGCGTGGCCGGTTGCGGTGAGCGAGACGGCCACGCCGCGCGAGCCGTCGCCGAGAGGGGTCCGGGTGACCAGGTCCTCCGCTTCGGCGCGCGCTACCCGCTGGGAGATCGCACCGGCGGTGAGCAAGGTTTGGTCTGTGAGCTCTCGGGTGGTCAATCGGTACGGCGGGCCGCTGCGGCGCAGCACGCTGAGCAAGTCGAGGGTGGCGGTGTCGACGCCCTCGGCGGCGAGCACCCGGCGGCGGTCGTCGCCGAATGTCTTGGCGAGCTGCCATATTCGTGTCACTACGCCGATACCGTCGACGGGGGTGCCGGGCCGCTCGCGACGCCAGGCAAGCGCGATCGCGTCTACGGGGTCGTTGTCATCCATGCCACTCCCGGTTGCGTTCAGGTCTGAACGTTGCCTACGTTTAGGTCTAAACATACTAGACAAGGAGAGTGGCATGGGACGGAACATCGTGGTGACCGGCGGCGCGACCGGGATCGGTCGCGCCATCGCGAGCGTCTTCGCGGCCGCGGGCGACACGGTGGTGATCACCGGCCGCCGCCGCGAGCCGCTGCGCGCCACGGCGGCCGAGCTCGGCGTCACGGCGCATACGTGCGACGCGACCGATCCGGCACAGATCGAGGCACTGGTGGACCAACTCCCCCGGGACATCGACGTGCTGGTCAACAACGCGGGTGGCAATACCGACTTCGACCGGGCGGCGCCGACCGACCTGGCGAGTCTGGCAGCCGCTTGGCGAGCCAACCTGGACGCCAACTTGATCAGCGCGGTGCTGATGACCTCGGCCCTGCGCGACCGGCTGAACACCGGCGGGTCCGTGGTGAATATCGGCTCGATCGCCGCGGACAAAGGGGCGGGTGCCTACGGTGCGGCCAAGGCCGGTCTCGCCTCGTGGAACGCGCAGCTCTCCGCCGAGTTGGGACCGCGCGGCATCACCGCGAATGTCGTGTCCCCCGGTTATATTGCCGCCACCGAGTTCTTCCGCGACAAGTTGACCGACGAGCGGCGCGACTCACTCATCGCCGCCACGCACACCCGCCGCCCCGGTGTCCCCGAGGATGTGGCCGCGGCGGTGCACTATCTCGCCTCCCCCGCCGCCCGTCAGGTGACCGGTCAAGTGCTGGCGGTCAACGGCGGAGAACACACCACTCGATGACCGCCACAGAGCTCCGGTCAGCATCGCGGCACGCGGAACAAGGCGGACAATAGGCGCGATCCAGGCAAGCCGAGGGGCAGGGGCTAGCATGAGCGAGCTGGTAACGGTGGATTTGCCGATCCCGAGGTGGTTCGATGACGAAAGCTGTTCCACAGCCGGTTGCGCTGGGCGATGAAGCTGCCCGGACACTGGCGAATGCTACGAAGACCGTTCCGCAGATGGAGTCGATCACCCCACGGTGGTTGGTCCATCTGCTGAACTGGGTTCCCGTCGAGGCCGGTATCTACCGGCGTAACCGGGTAACTCACGAACAAACCGTCGATATTCAGTGCGACAACTTCGACGAGTCTCCGCTGCCGGAGACGTTCATCGACTACGAGCGAGACCCGCGGGAGTATCGACTCAAGGCCGTGCACACCATTCTCGATGTGCACACCCGCGTCTCGGATCTGTATTCGAGCCCGCACGATCAGATTGCTCAACAGTTGCGGTTAACCATTGAGGCGATCAAGGAGCACCAAGAGGGCGAGCTGATCAACAGCCCTGACTATGGACTCCTCACGAACGCCGCCAAGAAGCAACGGATCTCCACGATCGCCGGGCCGCCCACGCCGGACGACCTGGACAATCTGATCACCCGGGTCTGGAAGGAGCCGGGCTTCTTCCTCACCCATCCGCAGGGCATCGCGGCATTCGGCCGGGAATGCACCCGGCGCGGTGTGCCGCCGCCGACGGTGAGCATGTTCGGGTCGCAGTTCCTGACCTGGCGTGGGATCCCCATCATTCCGTCGGACAAGGTTCCGGTGGAGCGCGGGAGGACCAAGTTCCTGCTGATCCGGACCGGTGAAGCCCGGCAGGGTGTGGTCGGTCTGTACCAGCCGGGGCTGGCCGGGGAACAGGGACCGGGGCTTTCGGTGAAGTTCATGGGTATTGATCGCAGCGCGATCGCGTCGTATCTGGTGTCGCTGTACTGCTCGCTGGCGATCCTGGTCGACGACGCGGTGGCGGTACTCGACGGAGCCGAGGTGGGCAAGTTCCATGACTACGCACCGACCTACCGGAGCTGACATCCCGCGGCCGGCGAACGAGGGCGGCGCCGAGTGGATGCTGCCGGACGAGGCGACGCTGAATCGCCTTGCCGGTGCGTTCTTCTCGGCGCTGCCGTCGGGGTCGACGGGCCTGCCCGGCGCACCGGCAGGAATGAGCGTGGCGCAGCCGGATCTGCCGACTTCGCCGCCGAACGTGCCGGTACCGTCGCCAGTGCCCGCCGTCACCTCGGCGGGTGCACCGGGGTTTTCCGGTGCCACCCATCCTGGTCTGCATCCACCGCAGCCGTCTGCGGCAGCGCCTGGCACACAAGGACTTTCGGGGACCAATCTGCCGGGCGGCCGCGCGCCGCAGCCGTCGGTCCCGGTATCGTCGGGTGCGCAGGGCGATTCGGGTACCGCGCCGCCAGGCGGACGGACACCCGAGCCGTCGGTACCGGGCTGGGGACGCGACGTGCCGATGGCCGACGCGGCGGGCCTGCCCGCGCACCCGCCGGTCGGTACCGCGGGGATACACACCGACCCGTTCTTGACAGCGCTACCGTCGTTGCGCGAAGTGCTGTCGCCGCAACGCTTTCCCGACGCCGCGACCCGGCAGGAGGCCGCGACGCCGAGCTTCTACTTCCTCGAATCAGCCGGTCGCGCCGCGCCGAGTCAGCTGCCCGACGCGCACCCGCCGTTCGATGTGCACTCGGTGCGCAAGGACTTCCCGATTCTGCGAGAACAGGTGAACGGGCATCCGCTGGTGTGGTTCGACAACGCCGCCACGACGCAGAAGCCGCGATCGGTAGTCGAGCGCATCGCTCACTTCTACGAGCACGAGAACTCGAATATCCACCGGGCCGCACATGAATTGGCGGCGCGGTCCACCGATGCCTACGAACAGGCCCGGGACATCGTGGCCCGGTTCATCGGCGCATCGTCGGCGGAGGAGATCATTTTCGTCCGCGGCGCCACCGAGGGCATCAACCTGATCGCACAGACCTGGGGCCGCCAGAACATTCACGCGGGCGACGAGATCATCATCTCGCACCTCGAGCATCACGCGAACATCGTCCCCTGGCAGCTGCTTGCCGCCGAGACGGGCGCTCGGCTCAAGGTGATCCCGGTCGACGACACCGGCGAGCTGATGCTGGGCGAATATACCAAGTTGCTCTCCGATCGGACCAAACTCGTTTCGGTGGCCCATGTTTCGAACGCGCTGGGCACCATCACGCCGGTGCGCGAGATCGTCGCCGAGGCGCAGCGGGCCGGTGCGGTGACGATCGTGGACGGCGCCCAATCGGTGCCGCACACCAGTATCGACGTGCGCTCGATCGGTGCCGACTTTTTCGTATTCTCCGGCCACAAACTGTTCGGCCCCACCGGAATCGGCGTGGTCTACGGAAAATCCGAGATACTGCAAGACGTTCCGCCCTGGCAGGGCGGCGGCAACATGATCAGTGATGTCACCCTGGAGCGTTCGCTGTTCCAGCCGCCACCCGGCCGGTTCGAAGCAGGCACCGGCAATATCGCCGATGCGGTCGGCCTCGGCACCGCGATCGAATACGTCGAACGCATCGGCATGGACGCCATCGCCCGCTACGAGCACGAACTGCTCGAATACGCGACCCCCCGGGTCGCCGCGGTGCGCGGGGTCCGACTGGTGGGCACCGCCGCCGACAAGGCGAGCGTGCTCTCCTTCGTCATGGCGGGCTGCGAGCCGATCGACATCGGCAAAGCCTTGAACGAGAAGGGCATCGCGGTCCGCGCCGGTCACCACTGCGCGCAGCCGATCCTGCGTCGCCTCGGCCTGGAAGCAACGGTGCGTCCATCCTTCGCCTTCTACAACACCTTCGACGAGATCGACCGCATGGTCGCCATCCTCGAACAGATCGCGGTCCGCTCGCCCCGATGACCGCGGACCTCTTCACTCGAGACGTGCCGCACACCGCTTGTGGCAGCCGCACATCCAGTACCACGGATGCCCGGCTGCCACAAAGGGTGTGCCGGTGAACCCCGCCCTACCCGGGGACCGTGCGGCCGAGTCGGCCGGACGGTCCGGATCAGTACGGCTTTGCCCGATTCGACCAGCGAGCGGTCAGGTCGACGGAGGCGTGCTGTGGGAAAGAGATGATGTCCGGGTTGCCGTCCGAGGTGTAGCGCTGGTCCGGGTGTTGTGCCAGCCGGTCGAGCCAGTAGGTCGAGTCGAAGTCGACGGCCGTTCTGCCCGAACGGATTCGGGGAATCCCCGCTGGATCTGCCCCGCCGTACGGGGACGGCGCCGG
Organism: Nocardia brasiliensis; assembly: GCF_042691675.1. Taxonomy (GTDB): domain Bacteria; phylum Actinomycetota; class Actinomycetes; order Mycobacteriales; family Mycobacteriaceae; genus Nocardia; species Nocardia brasiliensis_D. The sequence goes on along the minus strand of NZ_CP170507.1, from coordinate 3,786,138 downwards.
ATTGGCGCCCACCAGCATGACTGCCTCGAACGAATAGGATGTGCCGCCCCAACTGCCCGCGCTGGCCAACGTGCGATCGGCGGGAAAGATGCCGAGCGGCAACGCCATTGTGCGTACCTCGCCCGGCGCCGCGGACGTGATGGCGCGGACGTTCTCCGCGAACTCGCGCTGGACTCCGTCGGCGTCCAGGTGCGCGAGGTTCGGATGGGTTGCCGTGTGGGCGCCGATCTCGTATCCGTGTGCGGCCAACCAGGACAGGGCACGCGGATCGTCGCCGAAGGGCTGGTTGTTGACGTAGAAGGTCGCCGTGGGCGCGAAATCGGGGTGCTCGGTCCGGAACTGCTCGAGAATGCCGACGGCGGTGTCGGGCGCGACCTTGCCGTCGGCGGTGAAGGTGAGCTGGCTGAGGGTCGAGTCGTCGAAGGTGAGCACCACGGGGTGGGTGCCCGCGGGGATGTCGATGTCGCCGGAGATGTAGGCGGCCGCGGTCACCGGACGGTAGTGCTCGCGGTACAGCCGTTCGAGTTCCGCGCGGAACTTCGCCGGCGTCTGGTCGTATTCGCTGTCCGGCGCGGACGTCAGCTGGTGGTACATGAGGACGGGCACGAGGCCGAGCTCGTTCGCACGCACCGCGGCCGGATCGGGCGCCGCGCTGCTCGGGGGCGGCGGTGTCGCCGTCTCCGTGGCCGCATTCCGTTTGTCGATCGGGTCGGGAGCGGCCGCGGCACAACCCGCGGCCGTCGCGAACGCCAAGACCGACAACACAACTCGAACACCGATAGTCGCGTTCTTCGCCACCGCGCAAACAGTACGCGAGCCCGGCCATTTCACCGGGCAAGACATTGATCAAAATCGCGACGGCCGCGGACCGAACCCGCGATAGTAGAGCCGTCCCCGAACGAAAGTTGGTGTGCGCGTTGCTAGCACGAGTCCGCAATTCAGGGCACCTACGATTGGCGGCAGTTGTAGTTATCGCAGTCTTATCAATTCTTGTCGCTACCGTGACCATCAGCGCGGTGCGTGGCGAGCCCCGGGGATTGACGCTCGTCGGGCTGCCGAACAGTTTGGTCAGCGCGGCAGCCTTGTCCGCCATGGCATTGCGGGTGGAGGCGGGCGACGAAGACGTCAGCGCTATACGGCTCGAGCTCGACGGCAAGCCCGTCGACGGCACGGTCGAGGGCAACACGATGGTGTACCGACCCGGAAGTCTCGCGGACGGCGAACACACGTTCACCGCCGAGGTCCCGCCCAGCATGCTCGGCTTCCTGCGCACCGGCCCCGGAGTGTCCAGGACATTCACCGTGGACAACGAGCCGCCCGCCCTGGAACTGAGCCAGCCCGCTGCCGTGAAATCCTATCGCCAGCCGGTTACGTTGCGCGGCAAGGCAAAGGGTGCCGAGCGCGTGTCGGTGGGAACCCAGTCGGTCACCCCGACCGCCGACGGTTCCTTCGAGATCACCATGGCGCGGGCGCAGACCGGTGCCCAGGTGGTCGCCGTCGACGCGGCGGGCAATGAAGCGACGCAACCGATCACCGCGGCGGTGGAGCAGCCACCGATCAAGGCGGTGCACGTGACCGCGTACGGATGGGCCGACGACGGACTCCGCGAGGACGTGCTGAACATGGCGCGCGACGGCCGGATCAACACCGTGCAGCTCGACATCAAGGACGAGGACGGCGTCGTCGGCTACGACTCCCAGGTGCCGCTCGCCCGTGAGTCGGGGGCCGTCGCGGGGATCTACGACGCTCCCGCGGCGCTGCGGCAATTGCACGACATGGGTCTTCGAGTGGTCGGGCGGATCGTCGCATTCCGCGACAAGACCATGGCCGAATGGGCCTGGCACACCGGCCGCCACGACTGGGTCATCCAGAATCCCGCCGGGCAACCATATTCCAGCAAATACGGCCCGATCGCGTTCACCAACTTCGCGCATCCGGAAATGCGTAAATACAACATCGACCTCGCGGTCGAGGCGGCGAAGCTCGGTTTCGACGGAATCATGTACGACTACATCCGGCGCCCGGACGGCGCCTTGTCGCAGATGCATTTCCCGGGCTCGACCGAGTCGCCCACCGTGTCGATCGCCGAATTCCTGCGTGAAAGCCGCGACCCGGTGCGGGACGCGGGCGCCGACCACAGTGCCGCGGTCTTCGGCATCGCCGTCACCCGGCCCGAACAGATCGCGCAGGACATCGCGCTGATGGCTCGACACGTCGACTACATCGCGCCGATGGTGTACCCGTCGCATTGGAACCCCGGCGAATACGGGGTCGCGAACCCCAACTCCCAGCCGTACGACATCACCTACCGCTCCTTGCAGGACTTCCGCAACCGCATGCAGGGCACCGACGCCAAGATCGTCCCCTGGCTGCAGGACTTCAGCCTGGGCGTGAATTACGGGCCCGACGAGATCAAAGCCCAGATCGACGCCGCGAACGACGCGGGCGTCAACGGCTTCTTCCTCTGGAGCCCGACGGTGCGCTACCACCTCGCGCCGGGGGCCCCGGACTGAGCGGCGAACTCGGGACGGATCGGACAGCCCTTTCGGCAGGAATTCCGCAGGTGCGCCGCTACGCTGGTGTAGTGAACGTTGAGGTGACGCGCTTGCCGGGTATCGGTGTGCGCAAGGACTTTCCGATCAAAGGCATGCGCCGCCGGATCGGGGTCATCGATCACAAGGACGGCACGATCTATCTGATCGTCAGCAAGGCCGACAATCCGGAAGCCACCGATCAGATTCCGTTGTCCGCGACGGAAGCGGCCGTGCTGGCCAATCTGCTCGGCGCGCCGCAATTGGTTGCCCAGCTGCGCGAGGAGCATCGTGAGCTGGACGGGGTGAACACTCGGCAGTTGCCGGTGCTCGAGGGCTCCCCCTACGTTGGGCGCCGTCTCGGCGAGACCGAGATGCGCACTCGGACCAGGGCCTCCATCGTCGCGATCATGCGGGGCGGGGCGGTTATCCCGTCACCGGGACCGGATTTCACCTTCGCGGCCGCTGACCTACTGGTGATCGTCGGGACTACCGAGGGTCTGGACGCCGCGGCGAGAATACTCACCAACGGCTGATGATGGTCGCGAATACCACCGCACTCGCGCTGATCCAGCTGGGGGCGGTGTTATTCGGCTTGGGTTTACTCGGCCGGATCGCCGCTCGCATCGGCATGTCCCCGATTCCGCTGTATCTGCTCGGTGGCCTGCTGTTCGGCAATGGCGGGTTGGTCGAATTGCACCACGTGGACGAGTTCATCCATCTGGCCAGTGAGATCGGTGTGATCCTGCTGTTGCTCCTGCTCGGCCTGGAATACAATGCCGCCGAACTGGTTACGGGTATGCGCCGATCCTGGCCCGCCGGGCTGGTGGACATCTTCCTGAACGCGACACCCGGTGTGCTCGTCGCCCTCGCGCTGGGCTGGGGGTTCACCGGCGCGGTGACGATGGCGGGCGTCACCTACATTTCCTCCTCGGGCATCGTCGCGAAGCTCTTGGACGATCTCGGCCGGCTCGGCAACCGGGAAACCCCGGTGATCTTGTCGATCCTGGTATTCGAAGACCTGGTAATGGCCGGTTATCTGCCGGTGCTGACCGCGGTGCTGGCCGGGGCCGGGCTGCTCGCCGGGCTGAAGACGCTCGCGGTCGCGCTGCTCGCGCTGACCGTCGTGCTCGTCGTCGCCCTGCGCTACGGCCGCCATGTCTCCACACTGGTCGCCAGCGAAGACAATGAGATCTTTCTGCTCAAGCTGCTCGGCTGCGCGCTGCTGGTGGCCGGTGTCGCCTCCTCGGCGCAGGTGTCCGCGGCGGTCGGCGCGTTCCTGCTTGGCATCGCGATCTCGGATTCCACGGCGGAGAACGCGACCAAGATTCTCGAACCGCTGCGCGACTTGTTCGCCGCGCTGTTCTTCGTGCTGTTCGGACTCACCACCGACCCCGCCAGCATCCCACCCGTACTCGGCTGGGCATGTCTGCTCGCGGTGGTCACCACCGCCACCAAGGTCGGCACCGGATGGTGGGCGGCGAAGCGGGCCGGGGCCTCCCGCTACGGCCGGGTCCGCGCGGGGACCGCGCTGGTCGCGCACGGTGAATTCTCCATCGTAATCGCCGGACTGGCCGTCGCGTCAGGCGTGGTTCCCGTCGAATTCGCTGCCCTGGCAACGACTTACGTGTTGTTGATGGCGATAGTCGGCCCTGTCGCGGCTCGCGTGGTCGAGCCGATCCTGGTCTGGTCGGACCGACGTGGGGTTCGCGAAGCCTGACGCCGCCATCGAGGATGCGATCTAAGCTGGCCGGTATGGCTTGCCGGATCAGCGAAATCGTCATCGACGCGGCCGACCCGCGGGCACTCGCCCGGTTCTGGGCCGAGGTCCTGGGGTACGAGGAACTCGACGCGGACGACGAGAGCGTCGAAATCGGCCCGCCCGGTGTCGGTTTCGGCGGGCCGCAACCCACGCTGATCTTCAGTCGAACATCGGACCCGCGAGTGGCGAAGCTGCCGCTGCACCTCGACGTCAACGCGACCGACCGGGACCAGGACGCCGAGCTCGAACGGCTGCTCGCCCTGGGCGCGCGGCACGCCGACGTAGGTCAGACCGGTGACGAGAGCTGGTATGTGCTCAACGATCCCGAGGGAAACCAGTTCTGCCTGCTCAGGAAGCGGCTGCCACCAGTGTGACCACCGCGTCAACCGGTGAACACGTCGAACACCTCCTCGGCCCGGTCGCGGGTGCGGTACATGTCCCAGGCGGTGGCGGCGATACGGTCGGGATCGAGGGTGTGGCCGTCAGCGGAGCCGAAGTGGCCGGGGTCGGCGGTGACCATGGCGTGGATGTCGCCACGCTCGATGAGACCGCCGATGGTGAGAGTGCCCGCGTAGACACCACGATCGGCGAGGGCGGCGTTGAGGGTGACGGCGTAGTTGCGCAGGGCGGCGGACGACAGGGCCAGCTGGCCGAGCATCGGCATGGGGCGGACGCTGGACAGGCCGCCCGCGAAAAGCAGGGCACCGCTGCCACGTTCGAGCATCGCCGGGAGGACCTGGTGCACCATGTCGACGGCGGGCCAGATCAGTTCGAACGCGGATGTCGCTGCGGCGGCGTCTATCTCGGTGATATCGCCAAGGGGTACGGGCAGCTGCGTGGCGGCGGGGCCATAGTAGGCGAGTTCGATGTCGCCCGCGTGGGCGATCTCGGCCAGCACGGATTTCAGCCGGGCCCGCTCCGTGCTGTCCGCGGTGTAGGCGGTGGCCTCGATGCCCTGGGCGGCAAGGTCTTTCAGGTAGCGCTCGTGGCGTGCGTCGCTGCGTGAGAGCAGCGCGACACGGAATCCTTCGCTGCCGAAGCGCTTGGCCATGGACAGGCCTAGACCGGGTCCCGCACCGATGATCACGGCCGTTGGTGTGCTGGACATGGTTCTCCTTGTCAAATATTGAGGCCCCCCTCACCTTTATTAACGTAGCACGAAATCGAGGCACCCCTCGACTTTTGTAGGATGGTCCCCATGACCAAGCCGTTGCGCCGCGACGCCGCCCGCAATCGCGAGAAGCTCTTGCGGGAGGCCGCCGGTGTGTTCACCGAACAGGGGCTCGACGGCTCGCTGGAGGAGATCGCGCGACGGGCCGGGGTCAGCATCGGCACGCTGTACAACCATTTCCCGCACCGCGAGGCGCTCATCGACGCGCTGCTGCCCGCCCGCCTCGCCGCAATGGAGGAATTCGCCGCGCGGGCGGCGGCCGAACCGGATGCGTGGCGGGCGTTCAGCGGGTTCATCGAGCAGCTACTGGATCAGCTGACCGCCGACCGCGGGTTGCTCGAGGCGGTCACCGGCGACCATCCCGCCGCCGCCCAGCTCACCGAGGCATGCCATCGCGGCATGTCACATCTGTCGACGCTGCTGCACCGTGCCCGGCAGGCGGGCGCGGTACGCGCCGACGCGAGCGACGACGACGTGGTGCAGCTGTTGTGGGCACTGTCGCTACTCGGCGAGACCACCGGTACCGCCAGCTGGCGACGGTCCCTGAAATTCGTCCTCGACGGCCTACGGCCGCCGCACGAACCGATCCGATAGGGGAACAGCACCGTGCCATATGCCAAGGCCGCCAACGGCGTTCGCCTCGCCTACCAAACCGGCGGCGTCGGCGACCCGCTGGTGCTGCTCGCCGGACAGTCCAACAACCACCACTGGTGGGATGGGATCCGGGAGGACTTCGAGGCCGGCTACCGCACCATCACCCTCGACTGGCGCGGCACCGGCGACAGCGACAAGCCCGACGAGCCCTATAGCACAGTGGGTTTCGCCGATGACGTGATCGCCGTACTCGACGATCTGGGCATCGATCGGGCCGCGGTGTACGGCACATCCATGGGCGGTCGCGTCGCGCAATGGCTGGCCGCCCGCCACCCGGAGCGGGTGCAGACCCTGGTTCTCGGCTGCACCTCACCCGGCGGCAGACACAGCATCGAACGCGGTCCCGATATCCGGCAGTCGCTCATTCAACCCGATCCGGACGCGGCGAGACAGGCACTGCTGGAACTGATGTACACCCCGGAATGGCTGGCCCGCACGTCCGGCCCGTACAACACCCTCGGCGACCCCACCATGCCTGCCTACGCCAAGCGGCGGCATCTGGTCGCCAGTAACAAGCATGATGCGTGGAATGTGCTGCCGGACATACGAATTCCCACCTTGATCGTGCACGGCACGGAGGACCGGTTCAATCCGATGGCCAACGCCGCGCTGCTCGCCGAACGCATCCCGCACGCTCGCACATATTTGATACCCGGCGCCCGGCATGCCTACTTCGACGAATTCCGTTCTCTGGCAAGTCCGGTCGTCCTGGACTTCCTCGACGAGGTGCGTACCGACCACGCCCCGGGATCGCCACACTGAGCAGGCGATCTCGGGGCGCGAGTCCTACACGTGGACCGCGGTGACCGCGGCAGCCTCGGGGTTCTTCGGTTTCGTGCGCGGCAGGAAGAACGCCGGAACCAAGGTGAGCACGGTCAGCACCAGCGCCACCACGTAGGTGTTACTGAATGCCGTTGCGGCCTGGCTCAATCCGGTCTCCAGCACGCCCGGCGGCAGCTGGGCGGCGAATTTCGGATCGGCGTTCGCCACGATGGCCGGTTTGGCGAATTCCTCGTTGTTCAACAGGTTCGTCAGCACCACCGAGATCACCGCGGTGCCGATCGAGCCCGCGGCCTGGTTGACGATGTTCATCAGGGTCGAACCACGGGCGACCTGCTGATGCGTCAGCGTCTGGATGGCCGCGGTCATGATCGGCATCATCGTGCAACCCATGCCGAGACCCATCACGAACAGTGCGGTGAGCATGAGCGGGTAGGAGGTATCCACGTCGAGCTGGATGAAGAAGGCGGTGCTGACCGCGATCAGCGCGATGCCGACCAGCACGATCTTCCCCGGCCCGATCTTGTCGACCAAGCGTCCCGCGATCGGCATGGTGAGCATCGCGCCCAACCCCTGCGGAATGAGCAGCAACCCGGCCGTCAATGCCGATTCGCCCCGGACCTGCTGCAGGTAGGTCGGCAGCAGCAACGCTCCGCCGAAGAACGCGATCGCGAACAACACCATGGTGAGGACCGCGAAGGTCAGCGAGCGGTTGCGGAACAGATGCAGATCGATCAGCGGATGTTCGGTGCGCAGCGCATGGAAGACGAACGCCACCATGAGGACGAGGCCGATGATCGCGGGCAGCAATACCTTGGTCGCGAGGACCGTTTCCTCGCCGGGAATCGACGAGACGCCATACAGGAACAGCGCGAGCCCGGGCGAGGCGAGCAACATGCCGAGGAAGTCGAACGACTCCGACGGTTCCGGTTTGTCCGCGGGGAACACCACGTACGCCAGGACCAGCGCGACAATGCCGATGGGGAGGTTGATCAGGAAGATCCACTGCCAGTGGAATTCGATCAGCCAGCCACCGAGGATCGGACCGCAGATCGGGCCGAGCAGCATCGGCACGCCGAGCACCGCCATCACCCGGCCGACCCGTTGCGGGCCCGCCGCGTGCGTCATGATCGTCATGCCGAGCGGCATCAGCATGCCGCCGCCGATGCCCTGGATCACCCGGAACGCGATGAGCGACTCGATGTTCCATGCGGTCGCACAGAGCACCGAGCCGAGCACGAAGAAGGCGAGCGCCGCGATGTACAGCCGTTTCGTGCCGAACCGATCGGCCGCCCAGCCGGTCAGCGGGATGACGGTGGCCAGCGCGAGCGTGTAGCCGGTGATCGTCCACGCCGCGATGGCGTAGCTGGTCTCGAATTCCGCTTGGAAGGTGGGCAGAGCGATGTTGACGACGGTGATGTCGAGGATCGACATGATCGCGCCGAGCACGACCACGCCTGCCACCTTGAAGACCGCGGCGTCCAATTTGTCGGCGGTCGGGTCAGGCCCCATCGCCTGAGTATCCGGAGGTTGAGTCACCGCTTCAGCGTTGCATCTCTTTGTCGCCTACACCAGCAAATCGTCTTGCCATACCCGCGAACAATATTCGAGTGCGGCAACGGCCGCCGCGGTGGCGGCGGCGCTCGCGGGGAGCAGCGGCAGCCGCACGGCCGGACTCGGGATACGTCCTCGAGCAGCGAGAACCGCTTTGATGACGGTGGGGTTGGGTTCGGCGAAGGCGGCGGCGGACAGTGCCGCGAGTCGGTGGCTGAGCGCGCGCGCCCGATCGAGAGGGCCGTCGCGCCAGGCGGCGACGAGGGCGGCGAACGCCGCGGTGTCGAGGTTCGCGGAGGCGAGGATGCCGCCCGCGGCGCCGAGGGCGAGCAACGGTGCGGCGTACAGGTCGTCACCCGCGAGGACCGCGAAATCGGCTGGGCATCTGCGCATCAGCTCGATGGTGGTGTCGTCGATACCGCCGACGGCGTGTTTGACGCCGATGATATTCGGCTCTTCGGCGAGTTGGCACAAGGTGTCGATGCCGAGGGTGCGGGCGGTGCGATACGGAATGTTGTAAATGATGAGCGGCACGGGACTGGCGGCGGCGAGGCTCCGGAAGTGGGCGAGCACACCGGCTTCCGAAGGGCGCGTGTAGTACGGGACGACGGCGAGCGCGGCTGTGATGTGCGGGCTGAGGTTCGCGAGTGCCTCGATCGAGGCGGCCGTGGAGTTGGATCCGGCGCCGACGATCAAAGCGGCGTTGTGTTCTCGGCACGCGCGGGCGCAAATGTCGACGACCAGTCCGCGCTCTTCGGTGCTGAGGGTCGCGGTTTCCGCAGTGGTGCCGAGCGCGACGAGCCCGGTCGCGCCCGCTTCGAGCGCCGAGCGGGCCAGTCCTTCCAGCGCATCGGCAGCGAGTGCGCCGTCCGCCGTGAACGGTGTGACAAGGGGGACGAAAAGACCTGCGAGCGTCATAGATATGAGCGTGCTCGTGTTGAACCCGCAGGTCCAGTCCCCATTTCTACACGCGAGCATAAGCTGAGCTGATGCTCGACATCCGCAAGTTGCGCCTGCTCCGCGAATTGGCGCACCGCGAGACCATCGCGGCGGTCGCCGACGCGCTCGCGTACACGCCCTCCGCCGTTTCGCAGCAGCTCACCGCGCTCGAACGGGAAGCCGGTGTGCCGCTGCTCGAACGGACCGGCCGCCGGGTCACGCTGACCCCGGCCGCGCGGATGCTCGTCGAGCACGCCGAGACGATCCTCGCGGTGCTCGAACAAGCCGCCGCCGAGTTGGCGACCACGCGGGCCGAGCTCACCGGAACACTGCGGATCGGCGCCTTCCCGACCGCCGTTCGCACGATTCTGTCCCCCGCGCTCGTCGCGCTGAGTCGCGACCATCCCGGCCTCGAACTGATGGTGACCGAGTTGGACCCGGCGACCGCGCCCGCCGCGTTGCGCGCCGAAACCCTCGACGTCGCCCTAGTCCAGGAATACGACTATGTGCCCGTCGAACCGGACCCCGCGCTGGACACCGAGCCGCTGCTCGAGGAAACCATCTACCTGGCCGCGCTGACCGCCGAACCGCTGGCTGCCCATCGCGCGGACTCCTGGATCGCGGGTACGCCCGACACGCTGTGTCACACGATGACCGTCCGCGCCTGTCAGGCCGTCGGCTTCACGCCGCGGATCCGGCACCACGCCGACGACTTCGGCACCGTTCTCGCCCTCGTGGCGGCGGGCCAGGGTGTCGCGCTCGTTCCGGAGCTCGGCGCGTTGCCGTGCCCGCCCCAGGTCACGCTCACTCCGCTGGCGACCCGGCGCCGGACCCACCTGGCCTACCGGCGCGGGACCGGGAACCATCCCGCCGTGCGCGCCGCCCGTTCGGCGCTGCTCGCGGCCACGGCGCAAAGATAGCCGCGGAAACCAGCCGCCGGTGCGGACGAGTGGCTAGGGTTTCCAGAGTGAGCGGGTTTGATCATCTCGTCTTGGCGACCCCGGACCTCGCGGCCACGGTCGGCGTCGTGACGCGAGCGCTCGGCGTGGCGCCGGTCGCCGGTGGCAGGCACATGGGGTACGGAACGCGGAACTTTCTGCTCGGCCTCGGTGACGGCTACCTGGAAATCATCGGCCCCGACCTGGGTCAGCCGGTGCCGCGGCTGCCGCGACCGTTCGGCATCAACGGCCTCACCGCACCGCGCCTGGCCACCTGGGCCGTGCGCGTGACCGACATCGATAAGGTGGTCACCGACGCCCGAGCCGCCGGATACGATCCCGGCGATGTCGCCGACATGTCCAGGGCTACGCCCGAAGGGCGGACGCTGCGGTGGCGCCTGACCTGGTCGCGCAAAGACCTGCACAGGGGACTCATCCCGTTCCTCATCGATTGGGGTGAGACCACGCACCCCTCGGCCGGACTGCCGCAGGCGACGTTGCGTTCGCTGGAGGCCGTGCATCCGGATCCGGCGGTGCTATCGCTTCCGTTGCAAGCGCTTTCGGCTCCCCTGCCGGTGCACCCCGGGATTCGAGCCGGACTCATCGCGGTCATCGAAGGACCGAACGACACCCTCACCCTGCTCTGAGCGCCGCGGTTGCTGTTCGGCGTGCTCTCCGCAACATTGCGCTCGCCTTCGCCGTCCGTGCGTCCGCACTGTTCGCCGCCGAGAAAAAATCGAAGTGATCTACGGCGTACGGGCGGAAGGCCGTTGACTCGACGACCTGGCAAAACCGTTGAGTGCCATAGCCGAAACGGACAATAGGGCAAACGCATCGCCACATCGTCCTGTTTAGGTCCGAGAGCCTCGGGCACACGCCGAATGAGCCGTTCAACAGGCTCGGCCGAGAACACTCGAGAGGAGATGCACATGCCAGACACCAACAACCCCGGTCAGTTCGGCAACCGCAGCGACACCGAGGAACAGGCCCGCCGCGGCGGTCAGGCGAGCACCGGTAGCTTCGGCGACAAGAACAGTGCCGATCCGTCGGCCGCGGGTAGGAAGGGCGCGGAAGCCCAGCCGACCGAGGCCAAGGCCAAGGGTGGCCAGCACAGCGGTAGCAATCGCTGATCAGTGAGCCGTCCGGCTGGGGAGCAGTGGGCGACACCGCTCCCCAGCCGCTACTTCCGGTGTCGTCTCAGACAGATTAAGCTGAAGCTATGTCAGCCGTTCCGCACGCGCCGACTCGCGCCTTCAACAGCCTCGTCACGCGGAGCTGGAACCGGCTGGCCCGGGTCTACAACATTGCCCTCGTGCAGCGGATCGCCTACCGGCCACCGCAAGACGAGATCATCGAGCAACTGCGGCGGGCCGATATCCGCCGGGTCGCCGATATCGGCTGCGGCACAGGGATTCTCGCCTCCCGCATCCAACAAGAGTTGAAGCCCGACGCGGTCTACGGCTGTGACGCCTCCGTCGGCATGCTGCGGCAGGCCGAAGCCCGCTCCGGCCAAGTGAATTGGATCAACCGGCGGGCAGAGGACACCGGTCTGCCCGATGCGGCGGTCGATGCCGTCGTCTCGACGCACGCCTTCCACTTCTTCGACCATCCCGCCGCGCTCGCGGAGTTCCACCGAATCCTCTCCCCCGGTGGGCTTCTCGCGATTGTCCTCAACAATCCGCGCAGCCGCTTCGCGCAGTTGTTGCAACCGACGCCCATTCAGAGTGTGGCGTACTTTCCGTCGCCCGACGAGATGCGGTCACTGGTCGAGGCGGCCGGATTCCAGGTCACCGAGCAGCGGTCGGTGCGTAGACCGATTCCGTCCGCGCTGGTACCGGACGTCCTGACCGTCGCACGGCGGGCTTGACGGGAATCGCTACGCCACCACCGCTTCCGTGCGAGCCGCACGGCACCGAGTGCCCGGCTGATCCCGCCCCGACCTCACCGACGAGCTGTCGGGGCCGCGAGGTAGCCTGTCCGTCGGAACGCGCTGCCCCAGACCCCGTCAGCCGACCGTCTTTGTACTGACATCGGTCGAGGTCGAGAGGGGCAGGTCGTGGATCAGTCTGTTGATGTACCGGACGTCGCACACGGGAGCGGCGACGAAACGCCGCCCGAGGTCATCGCCCAGGCGCTCGAGGATGCCGACGACGTCGAGACCGAAACGGTACGGCCGATCGAAGAGGTACTCGGTGCGGGCAGGCCGCAGAGTGCGGGCAGCTTCCGCTTCTGGCTGGCCGACCAGCGCTGGGAATGGTCCGACGAGGTCGCGCTCATCCACGGCTACGCCGCCGGATCGGTGCAACCGTCCACCGAACTGCTGCTGGCACACAAGCACCCCGAAGACCGTCAGCAGGTGGCGAACACCATCGCCCGATCGGTCGAGACCGGCGAACCGTTCTGCAGCCGCCACCGCATCATCGACACCAAAGGCCAGGTGCACCACGTCCTCGTCGTCGGCGACCACATGGTCGACGACGACGGAACCGTGATCGGCACCGCAGGCTATTACGTCGACATCACCGACGCGCTCGAAGAAGACCGCCGACAAACCCTCAACGGCGCGCTGCCCGAGCTGTACTCCGCGCGGGCCGCGATCGAACAGGCCAAGGGCGTGCTGATGCTGATCTACGGGATCAACGCCGACCAAGCCTTTCGGGTGCTCACCTGGCGTTCCCAAGAAACCGGCGTCAAGCTGCGCGCACTGGCTACCCAACTCGTCGCCGAAGTCACCACGCTGGACGGGCCGATGGTCGAACTGCGCACCCAATTCGACCATCTGCTGCTCACCGTGCACGAACGACTGTGAGCTCAGCGCTCACCGTGATCGGCGTGCGCGAGGATACGGCTGGTGTCGATGGTGCGATCGACCACCGCGCGAGCCAGATCGGGTAGCCGCTCACGGGTGTGCCGGGCATAACCCCGCAGCGCGTGAAACGCGGTTTCCGGGTCGAGATCGCCCTGCGCAGCCAGTATGCCCTTCGCCTGTTCGATGACGATGCGGCCCTGCAAAGCCAGCTGCAACTGTCCGTTGACCGTCTTGTGGTCGGCAAGCATGCGGGCCTGCAGAATCGCGATGCTCGCGATATCGGCCAGCGCCTGCCCGATCAGCACATCGTCCTCGGTCAGATGTTCCTCGCCGGCACTGAACAAATTGAGCGCGCCCACCCGGTCCGCGCGCAACCGCATCGGCAGCGCGTACACCGACTGAAAACCCTCCAGCAGAGCCTGCTTGGCGAACGCGGGCCACTGGTCGCGCGCCTCCTCCAAGTCCTCCACGATCACCCGCTCGCAACTCCGGTACGACTGCACGCACGGCCCGTCCTGCGCCTGGATCTGCAGTAACTCCAGCCACCGGGTCGCCTCGCTGGTCGACGCCAACACCCGCAGCTGCCCGTCCTCCCCCGCCAGCAGCACCGCCGCGGTATCGACGGGTAGCAGATCGACAGCCCGATCCAGCAGTTCCTGCACCACATCCACCGGGTCGTACTCCTCCACCAGCGAGTCCGCCAGCTGCACAAACGCCTCGACCAGCCGCCGCTCCCGACTCATCCCCACCGTCTCCTTCCGCTACGCCGGGCCCACTACCCGCCCGGCCCATTCCGTATCGACGGGAATGCCCCCACTGCTCGCCGCCAATCACCACCCCCACCCCACACCCCCTGCGCCCGACCGCCTTTCACACCCCCACCCACCCCACCGCCACGCCGCTCACCAGGCGATTCGCTCCCCCGCCCCCAGGTGCGGTAATCTCTTCGAGCGCCCAGCAATGGGCGCAACGGGCTGTGGCGCAGCTTGGTAGCGCACCTGACTGGGGGTCAGGTGGTCGCAGGTTCAAATCCTGTCAGCCCGACAGAAAAACCCCTTTCGACCTGGGTCGGAAGGGGTTTTTTCGGTTCAGGAGACTGTCCGATTTGAGCGGGATCTCACAGAAATCTCACACTTTTGCCGCCTTCGGTCCCCGGGCCCAGCGCTCCAGGACGTCGCGGTTGTCGGGCACGGTCTCGGGAATGTCGATGTAGTGCGCCTTGGCCACCGCGGTGGTGTTGCCCAGTTGTCTGGCGGCGCGCTCCGGGTTCTCGTGGGCGTGGTCGACTTCGGTGCCGACACCGCGGCGGAACGTCCGCAGCGTGACCCACGCGAAGTTCTCGCCGCGCGCCGCACGCCATGGCCGTCCGAAGTTGTTCGGGTTACGCACTGTCCCATTCCTTGAGGGCAACAACAGCCTCATCGGGTTGGGGCACGCCGAGGATTTCAGATATGCGATGGCTTCGGCAATCGATTCCACCGAATGCGGGGGCAGCAGGATGCGCCGCCAGCCGTTCTCGGTCTTGGGGAACGGCTTACGCACCCACCGGCCCTTACCTTTGCCCTTCACCTCGACCAGCGTGCCCGTCACATCCAGGTAGGGATGCTCGCAATCGAGGTTGATGTCATCGAGCAGCAGCGCGAACACTTCGTGCGGGCGCAGTCCGGTACCGGTGATGATGTCGACCACCCACACCACGGCCCAGTCGCGCGCGGGCCCGCAGGTGTAAGCCGGGGTGCCGGGAACCGCTTCGCCGCGCGCCCACGCGCGCACCTGGGCACGAAACGCCGGCAACGCATGCTGGTCCTCGACTTTGCCGCGTGCCTTGTTCTTGCGCCGGGTGAACGCCGAGACGCCATCCATCGGGTTGACGTCCAAGGCTCCGTGCCGCACCGCGATGGCCATCATCGCGCGCAGGACGATCTTGTGCTGCTTTGCCTTGCGCCGAAGCTTCAGGGCAACAAGATGTTTCAGATGACGATCGAGCTCGCCAGTGGTCGCTTGCCAGACTTGTAGATGGCCGAGCGAGTTCTCGATCTTGATCGTGTCGGGCTTCGCGCGCCGGTCGGTCGAGATGTAGATCTCGCGCCGGTAGTCCTCGACGTTGCCTTCGGTGTAGTCCGGATCGGCCTCCAATTCCACCAGCAGTTCCGCCGCCAGCTCGATCAGCTTCGTAGTCCGCGTAATCCGGGCCCGCCCTTGCTGTTCTCGGAAGTCCCGCATGGCCTCCGCCAGGCGATTTCGGGCGTCGTCGGCGCTGGCCCCCGTACGCTCCAGCTGCTGGGAGCCTCGCGCTCCGTAGTAGCGCACCGTCGTGCGCCAGCTCCCGTTCTTCTGCTTCTTCGGCTTCGACGCGTCGCCGAAGGTACCGACGGGCTTGGGCAGCCTGCCTACCACCGATCTCCTCTCATGGATCCCTCGCCAGCCGGTTATCGCAGGGCATCGACTCCGTGACGAACCCAATTCCCCCACCTGTTACCGACCCTTGCTTGACACCAGCACTTCCGGCACGAGAGTGAGCCAGTTGAGTTACGAATGACAAGAGGTAGAAGTTTGCTAACGGATAGCCACAGAGCTCTCCGATGGACCCTCGGACGGTCAGCGTCGGTACGTTGGGCTGACGTGTCCGCCGCCACCACCGTGGGCGAGTTGCTCGAGTTCCCAGAGGACGAGGTCAGCGAGGCGGTATCGCCGGTACCTCCCCATTCGCGCGTACCGTGGGCCACGACCCGCGGCGGCCCACGCCGCAAGCGTTTTCGGCCGCATCTTCAGACGACGCGCGACTTCCGCTGTGCTGAGCCAGATTTCATCGGTCGGAGAGTCGTCTACGTCGATCGCTTCACTCTCCGAAGAGCTGCGTTCGACAGCGGCGCGTTTCGACTTGGGTTGCGATGACATGTGGGCACCTCAGTTCGGTTCCAACCGTCCACTGAGACGCACCCACCACCCATTGAAGCCGACCTTCGAGGATTTCGCCACCACTGCAGTGATGGCGGCACCCGTTGATCACCTGCCGACGTCCGGCTAGAAACCACCGATCGAAGCCTGGATCAATGCATCGAGCCGCCTCCCTTGCTGGCCCTATTCCGCAGTTGAAGCAGAACGCTACGCACCAATTTTGGCGATATTGGTTAAATGCGCATATCCGAGTATCGGCATGCACGCGGGATCGATTCTTGGACCAAGACCTCGCCCGCTGGCGGCGCCTCGTTGATGGCCGCCTACAGAGCGTCTAGTGCGGAGTAGGCGGCGTCTGCGGTCATCGAGCTCATGCGTATCTACTCCACTGAAACGCACCTGACCGCCAAGCACGAGCGACTCCGCAATCAATTGGTCGACCAGTCCGATCGCGCACCCCACCCATTACCCCCGCCCCTCAAGCTCTGCGGCACCGTCTTACCGACGACCAGCGCACGGCGATCCGCGCTGCCTACGAAAATGGTGCCTTTACAAACCCACTCGCCGCCCAATACCACCTTGGCAAGGGAGCATCCTTCGAATTCTTCGCGCGGCTGGCA
Organism: Nocardia brasiliensis; assembly: GCF_042691675.1. Lineage (GTDB taxonomy): Bacteria > Actinomycetota > Actinomycetes > Mycobacteriales > Mycobacteriaceae > Nocardia > Nocardia brasiliensis_D. The sequence goes on along the minus strand of NZ_CP170507.1, from coordinate 3,769,482 downwards.
CGACCATCCGTCAGCAACACCTCCACCGAGACGGAGATCGACCTCGCCATTACCCGCTACCGCAACGCGGAATCCCTCGCCCGCATCGCCGACGATCTCGACGTCGCCGCCGGCACTATCAGCACCGCCCTCCAACGCCACGGCGTTCCCTGCCGCGACACTCCACGGACGCCCACGATGACCCCACCGGATCCGATACACAGCGATGGAGCAGCGTCGACGATGCGATCGCCCGATCGATCTGCAGGTCACCGGCTCTCAACCGACCAAAGGAGCACCTGTGTCGACAACTTCCGGCGGTGCACACCACGCCATCTCTCGACATGCCCCAACCCAAGGTGTTCCATATCACAAGGAGCGTTCGTTCTACCGCCGCGAATCTGCAAGCGCCGCACATGAGAAGGGGAACTCTTGTATGGACACCGACATCTCGTGTCCGCTCTGCCATCGGATCGATGCCGTCCAGAACGTGAAAGCACTCCACGCAGATGGCATATCCACCAGCTACAGCAGCGACCTCAGCACCGGATTTGCTGTCACGTCCGCCGGGTTGGTACCGGTGCTCGGCGCATCGGCAGGGGAACGGACTCACACGACAGCACTAGCCAGAAGCATGGCACCTGAACCCCTTCTGCGGCCGACGGGCCGTTTGGTTCTTTGCGGCATCCTGCTCCTGCTTCCGGCCCTCGCCGCCCTCGGTCCGATGGCGTGGTACGTCTTTCATCCGGAAGACGTTGGTGTATTGATGGCTCTGTTCGTCGCTGTAACGGTGGTGACCGGCTTGGCTGCGCCCTCGGTCCTGATGCTGGGGATCGCGTATGGCCGGAGCCGCTATAACAGCAGGATCTGGCGGGGACGAGCAGCGGCGCATGCTGTTTGGAGTGCTGGCTACTACTGCCATCGCTGTGGTGTGGCGTACTGGCCCCGGTCTCCGAGTTCGGGCATCCCCGCACGGAAGGCATTCGCTCCCCAACACTTTCGTCAGCACGTGTGGAACGTCGGCGGCTACGTCGGCTGACCGACTATCCTCTCGCCGAATTTTCAGACCACCGATTACATTCGCGGTTCGTCTTCCGAATCACAGTCGAGTTCTGTCCTACTCCCTTCGCCGCTTACCTTCGCCGTGGCGGCTGTCGCCCTTGTCTGCCCCAATCCGGAACTTGGCGTCGTGTCGGTTGTCGTCAACACCGCATTCGTTGAGCGCGCGGCAGCGAGCAGGCGCCGAGCTTGCCTCGGTGTGATTTCGAGCAGTTCGGCGACGTCCTCGTCGGTCTGGCCTTCCTCGTGAAGGGCGGCTGCGGCAGCTGCTTGCTCGGCGTGGTGTCTAGCCAGTTCCTCGTTTGCGCGAGCTTCTAACTTCTGTATTTGCCTGTGGTAGCTTGCGATTTCGCGATCCCGCTTGCTCTCGCACTCGGCGATGGCCACCCAAGCCCCGACGTAACGCTTGACTGCGGTGGTGATGGCCTTCTCACGTTGCCGGGCCCGAGCGCGACGCGCTTGCACCCGCTCGCGGTTTCGTTCTAGGCGTTCATGAATTTCGGGGTGGCGCCCCGGATGCGGGGTCGGCTTCGAACCTGAGCTAGGCATGACAGCGCTCCTGACCGAGCCGTTCACCTGATTCTCCATTCACCAGGTTACCGGCATCCCGTCGTCCTCCCTGCGTGATCAATCGCGACCTTGCTGTCAGCGTCAGTGGTGATGGAATCCACCCCCTTCCTGCATCCCGACTCGATCGACGACCCCACCTGAGTGCCTCAGCTGTCGACTCCGCGTCATCAACCCATTCATCGCTCTTTCGAAAGGAACATCCACGCCATGAACGAGCCCGAGCTCGAGGCAGCCGTGCAGGAAATCATCTGCGCTGATCCGGCAGCCGGGTTAGATCCGCGAGCAGTACGAAGCATTGCGCCGGTCAATGATCCGGGAGAACAGATCGCAGGGATACCCGCCATGATCGGGTTCCCGCCGCGGCGTTCGCTTGTCACGCTCATTCTGCGCACGGCACATGGCGACGACCAGTCCGCGGTGGTCGACTCGGTGATGCGGTTCGATCTGGATCCAGACGGCGGTCGTGTCCAGTTGCGGGCGGACATGGTGGCCCGCTGTATTGCACAGGTCTCGGCACACGACGGCATGACCGTAGTGCTCGCCGTCGTGGTCGATGACCGAATCGCCGGGCCGGAGCCGTCAACCCACGATACCGGCGACCGATGCGGCACAGGACGATTCGAGGTGCTGGTCGCCGACCTGGCCCGGCACCTGGCCGCTGAGGACATTAGCCTCGCGGGTGCCTGGACGGTGCAGGCGATCGAGCCACAGAAGTACTGGTGGACCCTGTCCGGGCCCGAACAAGCTGGGGTCCTGCCGGATCCGGCCGCATCGGTATGGGTAGACAGCAAACCGATCCGCAGCTCCAGTGCCGAACTGGCCGCGATCGTGGCCGAGGACGCCGATCTTCAGCAGCAGGTAGCCGCCCTGTTGGACAGTGCTGTGACCGTCGCCCGCGCGCGGCAAGTCATGGCGGTGCGGCGAGGTGATCCCAGCGCCTACAGCCGCCAAGCCCTCGAGTATGTGCTGTGGCAGATCACCAGTGTCGAGTCCGGCGAGCAGCTGATGGCCCCGGAACTAGCGGAACTCGCTGTGGCACTGCGTGATAGGTCGGTGCGTGACGCGATGCTCGCGCTCCCGGTCTGCGAGCATGCTGCGGCGGCTGAAACCTTGTGGTCGCTCATGACTCGGGCACACTCGGATACAGATCGGGCCGAGGCAGCGGCGTTGCTGGGCTATAGCGCCTACGTCCGCGGCGACGGCCCCTTGGCCGCCACCGCCTTCGAAGCGGCACTGCGCGCCGATCCCGAGCATTCCATGGCTCAGTTGCTGAAGACGTCCCTGACCATTGGCATCCCTCCGGAGCAGATGCGCCGGTTGGCGCGCAGCGGCTTTCACAGCGCCGCCGACCTCGGTATAGACCTGGGCGAACCCCGACCGTCAACACCATCCGGATCCACAGACACCGAACCCGATGCTCGGTGACACATGGCCAGCATGGACTTTCCGCCAGTCGCCTGGCCTGCATCGCGAACGTCTATTCAAGGAGGGGATGAAATGAACGGTCTCGTCGTTCACCCAGCCGATCCCTCGCAACGGTTAAGCCTGAAGGACACCAACGCGGCCTACATAGATCTCAACGACCAGTTCAACGCCCTCTGCGGGTCGCTCACAGACTGCGCCGACGACTTCGTGGCACCCCGCCTCGCGGATCCCCCGAGAGGAGCCACACACACCTTTGGACGCGGTCCTGGATCGCGCATTGTGGCTCGAGAACAATGGTCACCAGGACTGATCCCCACACCTCCACGCCACGTATCCGGTCCAAAGATTGTCCCGGCGTGTATGGAACGGAGCGGTCCTGTGTCTGATGGCTTCGACGGATTGTTCTCTCTCCCTGCACTTTTCGATGATGGTTCGATGCCCGTGTGCTGGTCCTACGGCATGGGCGTCGAGAGCACCGCCGGTATCGTCCTGACATTGCTCGAGCCCAGATTTCGGCCACCGGAGCTACGTGAAGACCTGTCGAATCTGATCGTCATGGTCGCTCAGACCGGCGATGAGTGGACAAGCACCTGCGATCTCGTCACCGCCCATATCCTGCCGCTGCTGCGTGAGCGTGCGATCAGGTTTGTCGAAGTTGCCCGTGCGGGCCCCTCGGCGGCCGACGGGATCGTCGTGCTGCAGGATTCGCGCTGCCCGGTGCGATTACATCCCGATGCCGACGAGCACGGCTTCTACGCACTGAGCGCCGAGCACCGCGCCAACGGCGTGCTTCCCACCCTCGGTGGCAGAAGGACATGTTCAGTGAAGTCCAAGGGCATGCCCCTGGATGGTTGGCGCGCAAGACATTTGGCGCATGAACCGTACGTGCATGCGGTTGGCTTCAACGCTGAGGAGTCCGGTCGAATCGTCAAGGACTCCTCGGTCACGATGGGCGGGCAGCGGAGCCCGATCTATCCGTTGCATGCCGCGGGTTGGTCGCGTGCACGTTGCCAGGGGTATCTGTTCGGGTTGTTCGGTGTGTGGTGGCCCAAGTCCTGTTGCCGCCAGTGTTGTTTCGTATCGGTACCCAGCTGGCCCGAACAGCTCGAACGGTTCAACGCGGCACCGAGCGAGGCGTTCAAGCATGTCATCGACGAGTACGTCACGGTCGCGCTGAACCGCAATTCTGGGCTATTCGGGCCCGGCAAGTCGTTGGCCGATCGGCTCCGCCGCGATGGCGCCGGTCAAGTCCTCGCCCTCGCGGCGGCCGAGCTCGAGCGCTGCGGGTGGGCGGTGTATCGGGTGCGGCGCTGCTACAGCCGACCCGCGACCGCGTGGCGCTCGGTCGAAACGATCTATCGCGGCAGTCGCGTTGCGGCCTCGCAGTTCCTCACACGACTCGGGGTTCACCTTGGCATCGCCCCGCATGACGATGGTCAGCACACCCGGATCTGGCTGACCGAACCATCCCCCACCTATCCGCGGTTGGAGGAATTCTTCGTCACGGCACCGGATTCGGTTCTGCCCAAACAACGATCCGGCTTCGAGACTCGTTGGCACGGTCACGCCGACACCCGGCTCACTGCCTTGGAACTCGCGGCACAGGCCCTCTACTCCGTCCGTGACGCGGCGTGATCGGCATGCAGCGCGTTTCTTAACGCCCCGACCAGCCTGCCGTGTCACGCCCTCGCCATCGATCGCCCTCATGTCATCGGTCGTCTGTGGAAGGAGTTGTTATCTATGTCGGTTCACCGATTCGATCCCACCGCGTTGATTGCCTCGATGCCGGCCTCGCTGGGCTACGAACCCGAACGTCAGATCGTCCTTGTCTTGTTCAACACCGGTAGTGGCCAGCGGACCTCGGCACGGAGCATGGTCGCGTCCTTCGCTCTCGCCGACCCGGTTGGTCCGGCGGTCACCCGCACGTGTGATGCTGCCCGCCAGATCGATGCCACCTACGCACTGGCGATCGTCGTCGATGACCGCCTGGTCGACTCGCCGCCACGAACAGCTCCGGATTCCGATGTTGAGGTGCTGCTAGCCGCGCTGGTCGACGGGCTCGACCGTGCCTCGGCCTCTCTCGCAAATGTCTGGATGACCAGGCGAATCGTTGCCGGTTCGACGTGGTGGTCGCTCACCGACGCTTCCGACCATGGTGTTCTCACCGATCCGGGACAAACAGCCGCCGCGGCCGATCGGGAAGCTCACGGTTGTACCACCTTCTCCTCTCGACAGGCCCTCATCGACTCGGTGTCCCCTGACCCGGGACTGGCCGCCGAGGTTGAGCGGTGGATGCCTGCGGCGCGGACGCGCGCGCAGCGGGCACGGCAGCGTGCAGGGGCTCAGGACTCCTGGGATAGCCACTACCGTCGGGGTTTGTTGCACACCCTGTTCTGTATCGCCGATGTCGCTGCCGGAGAGGAGCTGACGCCGGCGGGATTCGCCGAGCTCGCGATGGCGCTCTCGGAGCAGATGGTTCTGGACTGTTTACACGCCACCGCGAGCAGCGAGTATCAGGTGCAGGCCGAGCAACTGTGGACGCAGCTTTTGCGTGCTCTGGCCGGGCCCGAGCGTGCCGGGCCCGCCGCGCTGCTCGCCTACAGCGCCTATCTGAGAGGCGACGGGGTGCTGGCCCGTATCTGCGTGCAGGCCGCACTGGACGCGAATCCCAGCCACTGGACGTCCCGGCTGTTGTGGGCGGCCCTCGACAGGGGAATACCGGCCGACAAGCTTCCCGCGTGGACCCGCTTCGGTGTCGCTGCCGCGGCCGACCTCGGGATCGATCTCGCCCGCACCGATCCCTGAGCCAGGCACCCCCTACATACCCTGCCCCATTCGCCAGCATCACCCGGGCGGTATGCGTTCCTCCGCGTTGCGGTTTCGCTCAGTGCGCTCGTGTGCGTCGCCGCCGCCGCCAGTTGCCGCGCCGAGTACGCCTGCGGCCGAGCCCGTGGTTCAGTCACCGATTTCGCGCGCGGTCAACGCGCTGATCACCAAGCAGCGCCTGGCGGGCGGCACCGATCGCGTTGCCATACAACACGCGCGGCCTTCACGCCGACCAGAGCCACTCCAATCAACACAACCGACAAGGAGGAACACCGTTGGCATCCCCCACCGGCGGAGTCCACGCCGACAACACTGGCGGACCACACGCCACGCCAGTTTTTGACCTCAGCAGTATCACCAGCAAGACCGCGTGCTGGCAGCTTTGCACCCCCGAGGAGGTAATGGCCCAGCCCTGCGTCGAGCTCGTCGCCTGGTTCTGCCGTCAGGATGACTGCTACCGAGCCGACCTTATCCCCTTCATCGGCTCGAGTTCACGCTATGGAACACGCTGGACTCCACCGAAACGCGTTTCCATCGCTACTGTTCCCGGGCCGAAGGGCTGCGAGCACTCGGTATTGGAACAGCTCTTCCACGACGCGATGACCGAACTCGTGCGGCGCTTCGACGCCGGAGATCCCGAGGTAACCGCGCTGTTCGATCCCCACAGTGACGTCTTCGATCAGCACTACCAGCACCCGACCGGTCGAAAAGAGTAGGCGCGCGGGCCGCAGCGTCCACGCCGTGACGTGCAAGCCGTTCCGCTACATCCCCAGAGCAATCTCGACGTTCAGCAAGGGTCTCATGCACGCTATGGGCCCTCGCGGCCCGAGTGTCAGGAAGGAGAAACCACCCCGATGCCACACCCTCCAGCCTGTGATGGCGAAGCGGTGATCACCGTCGCGGAACTGCTGACTATGACCGGCGGTGTGGTGTTGCCTACCGAGCTCGATCGGGTGCGCCAGCTCATCGCGCGATCCAGTCTCCGTGATGCACTCGGTGACATCGTATCGGCGGCTATCGATTCGTTCCGCCGCGAACTCGCCGCCTCGATTCCCGCGTTCCACCCACCGCCACGGTTGGGTGGATGCTTTACCGCCTGCCGCCTCGCCGAAGTGGCGCAGGCGACGATCAACGACGCCTTCTCCGCTCTCGGCGCGCTGTCCACGCTGCGGATTGTGCGAGTCACCCACTGCGACATCGCGATTGCCTGCATAGAAGATCCCACGACCGGACGATTCTATGAGCTCGACGGCGACCTGCAATCGTGGCTGCACGGCGACGAACAATCCCCTGGGGACCCCCGAGTTCTGGATCGGCGAGGCCATCGATGACTTCACCCGCGTCGATCTGCACGCCACCGGACCCCACACCTACCTACTCATGCCGAACTCAGTGCCAACGGATGCCGTGCTCGCCGACCTCGCGACCGCGAGCGAGTAGGCCCAACGTCCCCGGTGCCGGAAGGTATGCCGCCGGTTGCCGGTCATGTTCGTGATCCACCGCGCCGTGTCGTGATCGTGAGCCTGCCGATGGTCGAGATGACGCGCGACATCTATGAGCGCTTTGCCGGACTCACCGCGTCGGGTTGCCTGGTCGTCGATGACGACGGGGTCAAGACGGCATTGACGCTGTGCTGCAACGCATTCGCCACTTTTCACGACGAGCAGCTGTGCTGCAAAGCCTGCTGCGCGAAGTCCCGCTCGAGCACTGCACGCCCGCCGAGATTGCCGTCGCTCGCGATCAAGTCAACGCCTGTATCCCTCCGGAAAACCCACAACCAGACTAGGAGTCGCAGTGGACTGGAACTACTTGACCAACAAGTACCACGCAGAGCTGGCGCTCGTTTCCCGATTCTGTATCGGGCCGGCCATCGTTAGCTCTACCGGCGGTAATTGCTGGGCCATCGGCGGCCAGTTGGTGGACAACGGTCTGAACGTGCTGGCATCCAACGGCGAGATGGAATGCCAGGACGATCCCGGCTGGACCCTTAGGCTCTATCACGTCGACGAACAGCTGGCCTATATCGCGACGGGCACGCTGCATGATCAGCTCACCACCGCGGCCGGACTCACCCCGACCCAGCTTCACGCGTTGATCGGCCATACCTCTTCCGAGGCAAAGCTACCCGCCGACATCGTCGTGCTCTGACCGCCGACGACAGGTGCGATCCCTGTGGACCCTCACCGCGCAATCAGCTTGACCACCGCAGTACCTTGCCGCGCTGGTCTGGGTGAAGCGAAAGCCTTCCGGAAGTCCGAGAAAGGTATCTGATGGACGACTACTTCAGCCCGGTTCACAGACCGTGGCGGCTGCTGCTCTGGAACGAAGACAGCGAGCGATGGGAGTCGAGAGGCTGGGGAAGCCCAGACATCACCGGCGCCGTGCGCTCGGTCACGGAGTATGCGACGAAAGGCCAGCGGAAGCGAATCGTGTTCATCGAGGAACGTGAACACCGACGAGTGGGAATGAAAAACTATCGGGCGCGAACGGTCTGGGAGGGTACCCGGCTGCCGTCGTACTTCGGTCAAGGGCTAGAGGTCGGCAACCTGGACGGGGTGGGCGGATGACACCTGAGACCGAGCTGCGACTACTGAAGGACGTGCTGGCGCTTCAACAGAGCGACGTGGAGGTTGTGGGGGTCGACCAAGGAGCGGATATCGCAGCGTCGCTGCGTGCTGCCGGGCTCGGTTTCATCGTTGACGGTTTGGCGTTGATGGACGTCACAGAGGACGAGATCGCCAAGGCTCAGATCCGTCACCACCCACGGCTGTCGGACCTGCTCTGGCACAGCTCCTCACTACTGAAGCCGACCCATCCGTCGATGTTCCGGTCAGAGTTCGTATACCGCGCGCACTGCCGTGAACTACTGGACCGTGTGGCGGCTGGGACGCCGACCGAGTACGGAACAGCAGCAGAGGTTTGCCTGGCTGTGTTGGCGGTCGCCACGGTCACTCCCATCAACACAGCAGCGATGGGGCTACATCTGCGGATGTGGAAGCTAGCGGGCCTTCCTGCACTCAGCGGTCCGGGTGAAAACCTGCCGCATTACGAGGCCATCGCGGGACCGAAGATCGACGACCTCGAGACGACCGCCCGCAAGAAACTCCGGGTCGAGGATCGCGTGCTCGGCGATATCAGCTGCTGCGGACAGCACAACGGAGTCCACGTGCGATGCGAGTACGCATCGGTCTCCAGGATCGCCGCAGCGTGATCGCTCAGCAGGTGGATGTTGAGGCTCAGTTGTGGGGCCGCCAAGTCCGGACGCGGCAATGCAGGGGATCTGCTGCATGGCCGATCCGACCTGCACATGGCCGTGGCCAGCGAGCAGAGCTGGGACACGGTTCAGCTCCGCACCTTGGTCGAGACTCGCTCTTAACCTCGCGCCGACCAGAACCGCCTAAGCACAACTCGGAACGTTCCTGCCCAAACTTCGGAAGGGTTATTCGTCATGCCCGCAACAGGTTTCGACTCCACTCGGCTCGAACAGTTCTATCGGGACAGCCGTCGGCTCGACATTCCGGTTGCCGAAGCGTATGCACGTGCCGAGGGCTATGTCTGGGGGTGGCAGGATGCGCGATCGGAGCTGAACGGTACTGCTCAGGCCACCGCTTTCGCAGATGCTTATGCGCGCTACTTCGCCGAATTCCTGACCCAGAAGCGCTGTTTCGTGCATTCGGGCTGCGGGTCGTGGCGTGCATGGCGCAAGTACGGCGACCTCACCGCTGCGAGGGGCCGGAAGGCACGATGAGCACAGCACCGGACCAGCAACAATGGTCAGCGGCCCTCGCTGATCACAGTGCCCTGCTGTTGTGTTTCGAAGCGGTCGGCTACGCGCGCGGGTACTGCGACGCTGCGGGCCTGGGTTCACGGGACGCGATCGACTTCGGTCATTCCTTCGCCGTGCTCGTCGCCGCCCGCGGGTCACGCCCGTCGATCCAGGACACCTGGCAGAACTGGCGAAACGGCAAACCCCTCAACCTCGGCGGCAAACCGGGACCGCCGTCTGGCGGCAGTGAGGATCGATTTTCCAAGTGAGCCCGCCCGCGAGCCGGGTGCCGTGCCCGGCGCGATCCATCAGTTCTTGTTCGCGGATGTTTCGGCGTCACCGCACCTCGTGTCTGTCTTGTCTTGTCCCGCAACGATTCCGAGGAAGGTCCCGTCATGGACTGTACTGTCCGTTCGTCTGACCTCGTGCCGATCTCCGATGCCCGTCGCCTGGCGTGGGCGGTGTTGTCGCGTGCGGCGTGCGGCCCGTCGCGTGCGCTGTGGCAGCTGGTCGATGAACTCGGTGTCGAGAACGCCGCCGCGGCGGTGGCGGCCGGGGATGTCCCGGTCGCAGTCGATCACAGGGTTCTCGAGCGCGGTGATCCTGACCTCGCGGCCCGGGATCTGGAGACGCTGCATCGTATCGGTGGCCGTTTGCTCACCCCGGAGGACCCCGAATGGCCCACGCAGCGGCTGGCGCAGCTGGCCACGCGCGCCAATGCCCACGCCGATTGTGTTGCGCCGCTGGCATTATGGGTGCTGGGTTCGGCGTCGTTGCGCGGCGTGAGCGAGGATCCCACCGTCGCTGTCGTCGGCAGTGGAGCCGGTTCCGGTTACGCAGACCTCGTCACCACGAAGTTCGTCGAAGACTTCGCTGCCCGGGGCTGGACGATCTGTTCCGGCGGCACGATGGGCATCGCCTCGCGAGCACACCGGGTCGCGCTGGCGGCGGCGGTGCCCACGGTTGCGGTGCTGGCGTGTGGGATCGATCGCGCGTATCTGCAGCACAATCAGGACCTGGTCGAACAGATCGCCACGGCCGGGCTGCTGGTCACCGAGTATCCCCGCAGACCCCGAGCAGCAGGTCGAAGGCCCGCGCCCGCGCCCGGATGGTTGCCGCGTTCGCGGACGCGGTCGTCGCGATCGAGGCCGGCCGCGGCAGCCTCGCCCGCCAGGCGGTGTTCTGGGCGAGTCGACTCGACCGCGCCGCCTACGCGGTGCCTGGCCCGGTCACGTCACCGGAGTCGGCGGGCTGCCACGATCTGATCACCATGGACGCCGCCCACCTGGTCACGACGGCGGCCGACATCCCCCATCCCCAGTACCGGAATGACCGAGCCGGATCGCCCGAAGCGCACGTGTGAACAGTCAAGCCTGGGCCGAGGATCTGCGTGCCCGATCACCACCGAGTTTCCGCAGGTGCGGCTGTGGATGCACCTATCCGCGACCCCACACCTGGTGGTGGCCACCTTGATCGTCGCGCCCGAATTGCGTGAGCGGGGCATCGGGTCGACCGTGGTGCGCCAGATCCTCGCCTGCGCCGACCGGCGGGGCGTGGCAGCGACCCCGAGCCGTGACTACGGCGCCAACCTGTCGCGGCTGCGGCGTTTCTCGCGCCGCCACGGGTTCGTGCCCATCGCGGTGCACGACGCGACTTCACCTGCACCGAAACCATGATCCGGCCACCCCAATAGTCGAAGGGAATTCGTCGAGATGTCTCTCAGTGACGCAGACAGAGCCGTCACCGGATGTGGATGGAACTGTGGCGACGAGACTGTTGGCCATCACCACTACACGGTCGTCGTCCGCAACTACGGTCGCTTACTCGGGCGGCTCTCACCGACCGGGCACACCGTCCATCGCAAGGTCCACGCCGCCATCCTGTCGCGAGCCACAGCCGAGCTCCTCGCTCAGCGGATCAACGACGAACCCGATGAAGTGACGGCCACCGTGCGCAGGTTCTGATCCGTCCGACGGTAATTCTGAACCGCGCACCGACATCGTGCTGCCGTCGCCAGCGCAGCCCTTCCCGCTTCGGCTCTGCCGTCACGTCGGCAACAGAGCCCGCCGATGTCTCACCTGCGCAGCGGCCCTGTCTCGCCGGGGATTTCGTGGACCGATCAGATGCCGAGTCCCACTGCGGGGCTCGGCTTTTCGTCTGTCAGGAGGCGTTTTGTCATGAGCAAATTGAGCCGTGCGCAGGCCGCCGCGCATCGGGAAGCCTGCGCGTTGGTCGATCTTCGCCGGGATTTGAGCGAGGACGAGAAGTTGTTCGTGCTCACCCACTATCAGGAATCGACCAGCACGACCCAGTCCGCGGACGGGGCGTTCTTCACCCCGGCGGGGTTGGCCCGCGATATGCGTATCGAGGTCGTCGGTACCCGAATTCTGGACCTGGGCGCGGGGATCGGGCACCTGGCCTTCCACTGCCGAAATCTGTGGGGACAAACCAACGGCGAAGCACCCCGGGAGCTGACGTGTGTGGAGCGCAATCCGGAGTTCGTGCGGGTCGGGATGAAGGTCGTGCCCGAGGCGACCTGGTGGTGCGGAGATCTGCTGCGGATGCACCGCCAGCGGATGCGCCCGTTCGACACCGTGATCGCCAACCCGCCCTTCGGGCACGTCGCCCGCACCAATGATGGTCCCGGCTACCACGGTCCACGCTTCGAGTATCACGCGATCGCGGTAGGCGCCCAGGTCGCTCGCCACGGAGTGTTCCTGATCCCGCAGACCTCGGCACCGTTCCGCTACAGCGATCGTCCGGCCATGGAGCACGACTGCGGTGATGCCGAGTATCACCGCTTCCAGGCCGGGACCGGGATCACCCTGCACGCCAACTGCGGCATCGACACCAGCTACTACCGCGACGACTGGCACCACACTGCGACACCCACCGAGATCGTCACCTGCGATTTCACCGACACCGTCCTCGCGCGCCGGCGCCGCTCCCACGCCACGGTCACCCAGATCACCCACGCCTTCGCCCAGCCGGGCTGGCCCCACCGGGCCGCCAGCTGAACTCCGATCACGAGAAGGGACACCGATCAGCCATGCCCGTACCAGCTTTTACCGTCGACGAGCACGCCAACTCCACGATCCACGGCAGCGCCTATCACCTCTTCCCCACCGATGACGCTCCCGTGCGGGGGCGGGTGTTTGTCGACATGAGCGAACACGCGGTGATCATCGACGGCCGCCGTGAATCGCGTCCGGCGGTCGAGTTCCAGTTCTTCGGACTCCTCGTCGAGGGCAGTCCGCTGGGAAACCCGCGCTGCACCAGCGAATTCCACCCGTTTTCGACCGGGGTTCGTTCCATGGTCAGTCTCGGCGAACCCGGCGCGCTGCACCTGAACCTCGGCCAGCGCGTGACCGATATCAGCGACACCGTCACCGGCCTGATTACCGATCTGCTCACCGCGATCAGCGTCGAGTTCCTCACCGATCATCGCGTCGCGCGCTATCGCCACTGGAGCGCCGAGCAGCTGCGCGTGCAGGCCAACACCCTCCACGACCAGGCTCGCACACTCGAACAGCAGCTCAAGCGCGCGGCCATGCACGCACAAGCCAACGCCGAGGCCAGCTATGCACTCTTGGCTTCGATCCACGCCCCGCTGTCCGCATGAACCAGTGCACTGGCCTGCGTCGTTTCCCGAATCCGTTCCCCGAGAGGAGTTCTCATGCCGATCCAGACGACGGTCCGCCACGCTGACCTCACTGATCTGGTCGCGTTGCTCAACCGCCAGCAGGCCGCCAAGGTTGATGTCGTCGCACCGGCCTCGGCCCTGCGTGCGCGTGACGGATTCCTGGATCTGTCCGGTGTCGCCCCGGTCCTCGATGAACGCGGTGTCACCGATGTCGAGGGCCGCTATCGTCCCACCGCTGCCGCGGATTCCCAGATCGGCACCAAACTCAAGATCCCCGTGGGGTATCTGAAGTGGCTGCGCGAACAACACCGTACCGACCTCTACGACGCCAACGTCAACGGCCTGCTCCACGGCCCCCTCGCAGCACCCGCGCTGACCGACGGTGATGACCGGTCGTTTCTGTTGCGGCTGTTCACCTCCGGCGCTCCGGATGAGCCGGGGGTCTTGCGGGCGTTTTTGTCGGATCGCTACGGGATCATCGACAACCTCGATGTGCTGTCCGCGGTGCTCGACGGTATCAGGGAAGCCGACGCCGATGTGGAAGTGCGTTCGTGTGATCTGACCGAGTCCAGCATGCACTGCAAAGTCTTCTCCCCCAAGGTTTCCGCACTCGCCCCAGGGTTCCTCACCAACTATCGCAACCCCTTCGACAACCCAGAGCTGGAGAACGAACGCCGACGTGTCGCTGGTGAGATCGATCGGTGGCGCCGGGTCGCGGCCCGCGAAGGCCAGGGCTACCGCCTCGGCACCGAACCGGTGGTCTTCGCCGGGTTCCGGTTCTCCAACTCCGAAATCGGCCACCACGCCGTGACATTGAAACCGGAGTTGTTCATCAGGATCTGCGGCAACGGCCTGACCCTGCCGTTGTTCGCCTACACCAAACGTCATCTGGGCGACAAACTCGACACCGGCACGATCGGCGGCTGGTCCCAGGACACCTACCGCAAACGGCTCTCGGTGATCACCGCCGAAACCCGCGACAAGGTCTCGGAATGGCTGTCACCGCAATTCCTCAACTCTCGTGTCGAGGAGCTCAAGCGTCACGCCACGACCCCGGTGTCCAAGCCCGACCGGGCCATCGAGGTCGTCGCCAAGCAGCTCGGGTTCAACGACGACGAACGTGCCGGGATCTTGTCCCACTTCATCGCCGGTGGCCAGCTCACCGCTGCCGGGATCGCCCACGCGGTCACCAGCTACAGCCAGACCATCCCCGACGCCGACCGCGCCGACACCCTCGATGACCTGGCCCTGCACGCCATGGCACTGGTCTGATGGCCACCTTCACCGTGCTCGGCCTGATCATCGGCGACCAGTTATTGCTGGCCGCCGTGGTCCCGGGCAGGGCAACTGTCAACGTCGCGGACCCCCCACGACGCGGATGCTGAACCGTGGCTTGAGGTCGTCCAAGCGCCGACTGCCCGCGACGCCGAGGTCGTGGCACGGTATCTCCACACTCACGACATCGCCCTCGACACCGTGTCCGCCTGCGGGCTGGCACTCGATTCCGTTGTCGTCGACAGCTGCGGGACTGCGCGACCGGTGATCGCGTTGCGCCGCAGCTACCGCGATGTCGAGGTGTGGTTCGAGACTGCCCTCGATGTCCCGATCGACCCCGACCACCCCCGACTACGCCTACGACCTCCACGCCGACGTGCTGGTCCTGCCACCAGGAGCCCCGATCCCGGCGGCCACCTGAGGGTTTGCGTCTCTGGGATCGAATCCGGTTGTGCCCCAACACCCACCGACGCAGGAGGTTTCCGCATGGGCCGTTCTGAGTGCGATCAGGACAACGCCACCGTCGACGGCCCTCACCCCGCCGACGGCGCTGCGGCACTGCCGACCGAGGGAACTGACGTCGACGTCGCCGCAGAGTATTTGCGCCGCCAGGGCTTCACTATCGTCGCGATCTCGTGGATATGCCGATATGGCGTGCTGGACGTGATCGCGCAGGACAAGAAGTGCACGGTGTTCATCCGCGTCACCGATGCCTCACTACCACCCCAGTGCTGGCCGTTCGCCACGGGTCAACGTCTTTGCCGTCTTGCCTTGCTCTGGCTGGCCGAGCAGCGTGATCCCGTGTGGCAGTTGCGCTTCGACGCCGTCACCGTGGACAGGCCCGAGGATCAAACTCCTGTCATCACCCATCACCTGGCGGTGTTCTGATGACGATCGCAGGCGCCTGTTTCGTCGTGGTGTCCGGTGCGAGCGGCCATGTCGTCGAGATGCGTGCCGATCTCGGTCAGGGCTTGGCCTCGGTCACGGTGATCGGTGATGAGTTGTTGGCCGAGCCGCGTGATCGCGTGCGCGCGGCGATCGCCAATTCCGGTGAGCAGTGGCCCGATGCCCGGCTCGTCGTCGCGTCCTCGGCGCCGGTGATCGGTGGGGGTGGCGGGCATGATCTGGCGTTGGCGATAGCGGTGCTGGCTGCGACTGCAGCCATTCCCGTCCAATCCGATTCCGGGACAGTGTTCATCGGTGACCTGTGCCTCGACGGGCGGCTGCGCGGCGAGCGCGCGATCCTGCCCGCTGTCCTCGCCGCGCGCGACAGCGGCTATCGCAGCGTCGTCGTACCCGAAGCGGCGTTGGAAGACCCTGCTGGCGCAATGCCTGCCAGGGATCCTGCCGCCCTTGACCGACAACCAGGCACTCGAGGTCGCCGCCATCGCCTCGGCCAGCGGCGGTCCGGGCCAGCACAGCGTGTCGCGGATGCCGCCCTACGTCGCACCCCACCACTCCACCTCGGCGACAGCGATGCTCGGTGGCGGATCACGCGCTGCCTTACCGGGAGCGGTCTCCCGCGCCCATCACGGCGTGTTGTTTCTCGACGAGTTCACCGACCTGAGCTCGCGGGTACGCGAAGCGCTGCGGGTGACCCTCGATGACGGCCAGGTCCGTATCGGACGGTCGGGGATGATCGCCAGTTATCCGGCGCGGTTCCAGCTCATCGTCGCCGCCGGTCTGTGCCCGTGTTCCGCGGTCAGCAACGGCGAGTGTGTCTGCTCCCCGCAAGCTCGCCTCCGCCACCGCAGTCGCCTCGCCGAGCCCTGGACCGACCGCCTCGACATCTGGGTTGATCTGTCCCCCACCGTGTCCCAGCTCGATATCGCGACCGGTGAGACCAGCGCGGTCGTGCGCGCGCGGGTCATCGCGGCCCGCGCCGCTGCCACACAGCGGTGGCAAGACCACGGCTGTCTCATCAACGCCGATGTGCCCACAGATGTTCTGCGCCACCAGTTCCGGCTTCCACAGCCCACCCTCGCCCCCATCGAGACCGCGCTGCGCACCGGGCGTCTTTCGGCACGAGGCGCGGACCGTGTTGTTCGTCTGGCTTGGACGTTGTGTGACCTGCGTGCCGGGGTCACCCCCAACGAGCAGGACATCGCTGACGCTTTGATGCTGAGTCAACGCCCGCGACTGTCACATCGCTGAACGCCGACCGCGATTGGCCGGCCTCGCCTCGCGCGACGGGTCGGCTCCCCGGCGCTGCCCTCGCAGTGTTCCCGCCTAGACGACTGGTCATCACTCGTCGATGCGTCCGAATCCCTTTGCGCTCCACCGCCCACCGATACAGGAGGTTTGTCATGACTGAGACCATCACCCGCGACGAGTTCGAACTCGCCGAGCACCTCGGGGCCGCGGGCCCGACCACCGTGCTGGGCGAGGACACGATGACGCGGTGGCGCGCCCAGGATCCGGACTGGCACGGCAAGCACTGGACCTACACCGACCCCGACGCCAATGGCGTGCGCCATCTGCACCCGATCAACGTCGCCCCGCGCCCCAAGTCTTCGCCCTAATCACCCGTTCGCCATCCGCGCCCTTCCCCAGCGGTTGATGCCGTGCATGACCCACTCATATCCCGGCCAGGCAGGCCCCGGACAGCCCAAAGCTGACCGGGGCCTGCCTGTTTCACGAGAGGAGCCCGTTTCGATGCCCACCGACACCGCCGAACCGACCGTAGTCGCCCAGCTGGAGAACCTGACCGACCTCGACGCCACCGCGCCCACGGCCGACGCCCCCACCGAGGCCGATAACGCAGGCGCGCCGATCCCCAGTAAGGCCGGAGTTCTCGAGGACAAGCATCCGGCTGAACTGGTGATCGCCGCCAACGTGCGCGAGAACTTCCATCTCGAGGATCACCCCGACTACACCGAGTCGATCCGTGAACACGGTGTGAAGGAACCGATCTGGGCGATCCGGATGCCGGATGGCCGACTGGTGGTGCGCAACGGCCACGTCCGCACATTGACGGCGCTGGCGTTCGAACAGGAATCGGTGCCGGTGCGGATCACCGAGTTCGACCCCACCGTCGACGCCAAGGAAGCCGAGATCCTGCGGGTCTTCGACCAGATCACCACCAACACCTACGTCCCACTCACCGAAGGGGACATCGCCGGAGGGATCGCGTTGGCGCTCGAACTGGGTGCCTCCCCGACCCGGATCGGGAAAGCGCTCCAGAAGAAACGCGCCGACGTCAAACTCGCAGGCAAGATCGGTGCCTCCCGCACCGCGCGGGGTCTCATCGACAGCAAGCAGCTCGATTTCGAGCAGGCCGCGATCCTGGCCGAGTACGAAACCCTCGGCGACACCGACGCGGTGCAGGAACTGCTCAACGTGCATCGCGGGCACTTCCACTACACCGCCAAACGCATCGCCGCCGACCGCGAGGAGCAGCGAACCTTCCTCGCCGCCGCGCTCCCGTATGCCGAGATCGGCTGCGGTGTGCTCACCGGTGATCATCCCGAGGTCGCCGCCGGGCCAGAACTCGTGCCCGTGACCGACATCATCGATGGCGACGGCACGGCCATCGGCCTCGAGCACATCCAGGCCGACCCCGAAGGGTGGCTGGTGTGGATCGAACTCGATGAGCACCAAGACGTCGTCGAACGTGACACCGGGGCCGTGGTCGACTCCGCCTCAGTGGACTGGCAGACCGCCGGCAGCACCGACCGCACACCGCGGGAAGGGCTGCGGCACGCCGATGAGGTCGAACGCCGTGATCGCTGGCTCGTCGAATTCTGGTTGCCCGCTGAGCAACTCGACGCCCGCGGATGGCGGCGCGGCCGTGAGGATTCCGACGATCCTGCCGACGTCGATGGATCCGACGGCATCGAAGCCGATACCACCGGCTCCGACGAGCAGAATGCGCAGATTCGCGCCGCAGCCACGGCCAAAGCGGTCGAGGACCGTGAGGCCGAGCGGCAAGCCAGACGGCGCGTGCGCGTACTCAACAAACAGGGCGAGGCCGCCAAGGAGACGCGCATCGAGTTCCTGGTCCTGTATCTCAAGCGCAAGACCGCACCGCCCAACGCGTGGAAGTTCATCGCCGAAGCGCTGGCGACCAACTCCACTCTGCTGGCGGAGTCCTACGCATTGGAGAACGCGTTCAAGTTGCTGGGACTCGAGGGTGGTAGCTGGCGCCGTCACGAGCTGATCGAGGCGATCGAGTCGGCGAAACCGCCGCGCTGCCTGGTGATCGTGTTGGCGCTGGTGCTCGGAGCCTATGAGAAGCGCACCGGCCGCGACTGCTGGCGATTCTCCGACAAAGGCGTCAAGCACTACATGAGCTTCCTCGCCGAGATCGGCCACCAGCTGGTCCCGGTCGAGCTCGCCGCCGCAGGCACGCTCGACCCCGAAACCATCGACCTCGACAACCCCGTCCAGACCGTCGACCTGGGCCAGGCCGCCGATCCGAACGAGGCCGCCGATCTCGCGCAGGCCGCCTAGCCGACACCCAGTACGAGGGCGGCTGCGCCAAGGTTGTTGCCGCCCACGGGTTCACGGTCAGCATGCGGGCCGCCGCCGTCTACGGACGTGGCGGCCCGCAGGTCGTCTCGTCGGAGACAGGAGAGCTGATGAACATCACCGACCACCCGGTCATCGACGGCGTCACCGAGACAACCCGCGGTTATCGCGCGCGGGCGTTGTGTCTGGTCGATGACCATTTCGCCGACATCGTCGTGAACATCGACACCATCTGCCCGTCGCGATCGCGCTACCGGGTCGATCTGTTCGACCAGATGCGACTGGGCTGGACGCCGGTTTTGCGTGCCGGCGCTAAGGACTTCGCGCCCCCGCTCGATTCTGCCCCGGACGAGCATACCGTCGCGGCGTGCCAATCGCTGGTCAATCGTCTTCACGACACCGCCGAGTGGATCGTACGCACCGCACGCGACCTCGGCCCCGCTGGTAGAGGTCGCTGATGACCCTCACGACACCACAGGCCGACCCCACCGTGGTGGAGTCACTGCTGTCGGCGGCCCTCGCCGCCGCCGAACGAGGGTGGTCGGTGTTCCCGCTCAGCCCCGGCCGCAAGAAGCCCCCGATCTTGAAGAACTGGCACCGGCACGCCAGCACCGATCCCCAGCGCATCCGCCGGTGGTGGTCGTGGAACGCACGGTTCAACGTCGCGATCGCAACCGGCGTAAGCCGACTCCACGTGATCGATCTCGACGCCACACACCTACGGCTACCCGTCACCTGTCTCGATGATGCCCTCGCGGCACTGTCGAACCACCTGCCCGAGCCCGCACCGAGCACCTTCACCGCCGCTTCACCGCACGGCTGGCATCTGTACTACACGGCACCGAACCAGCCCGAGTTGTCGTGCACGGTCGGACGCATCGGTCAAGGCATCGACTCCCGAGGACTCGGCGGCTATGTCGTCGCCCCGGGATCTATCACCTGCGACGGTGCCTACCAAGTTATCGACGACCGGCCCGTCACCGACCTGCCCGAGGCACTCATCACCCTGCTGCGTCCGCCACCCCCACCACCCCAGCACCAGTCGGCGCGACGGCCCGAGCATCTCGATGCCTATCTCGCCGCCGTCCTCGACCGCGTCACCCATCCCCAACCGAACACCCGCAACATCACCGTGTTCCGGGCCGCATTAACTCTCGGTCGTCTCGTGGCCAGCGGCGAACTCGATGAACACCACACCCGCACCATGCTCACCGCCGCCGCGGCCGCGCACATCGGCGTCGACGGATTCACCGCCGCCGAGCTCAACCGGGCGATCAGCAACGGATTCCGTTACGGCGCTCAGCATCCCCGTCACCTGCACCACTGAACCCGCCAGGGGAGGACCCCACCATGCCCGACTACAGCGTCACCTGGCACATCGATCAGCTCACCGCCGACACCCCACTAGGCGCGGCACGCGAGGCGCTCGACATGCACCGCGATCCCGATTCGATCGCGACGGTGTTCGACGTCTACGACAGCAACGGTGCCCGCTATCGCGTCGACCTCGACGACCGCCCACCCGTTCCCGTCGTCCTGCGCGCACCGTCGACAACTCCGCGCCGCAGGTTCGCCGCCTGGTTCTCCGGCCGCCTCATCGCGTGGGCAGCCCTCCTCGATGACGCACCGCACGGTGCCCACCGCGGGACGCTCACAGGTGGCTAGATCTGAGCACCCGCGCCGCGGTCAGCGGTGAGCGGGCCCGAACCGTTGCGGGGTGCCTCCGCGCGGTGCGCCTACTGCGTCGGGCAACGCCAGGACCGGATGCCTGGTCACCGCAGCGAGTTGTTCGAGCTCACCTGCCAGGAAATGCAGGACTGCCAACCCTTCTCGGCAGCTGTCGTCGCGTTCTTCCATCAGCAGTTCGACGCCCTGCCAGCCCACGACAAAGTCCCGCACGACTTCGCCGCCAACACCCACCGAGCCTGGCACGTCCACACCAACACCACCTGTCGCGCTCCAACGCGCTGACCATCCGAGTACCGGCCGATCCGGCCACCTGGCCGAATCCCACTGCCGCCCGGTCCATCCCGCGCGGCGCGCCCCGCGGTCGGCTTGGCAGCCAACCGACCTCCGTCCTACCGAGAGGAGCTAGTCCCATGGGCTTGATTGAGCTGTGGTTTCGGCTGAGCGAGGTCGCCCCCATCGTCGAACACGCGATGTCGGCATCCGAGCACACCAAATATCCCGACCCGAACGATGATTCGCCCGCAGTACCGTCGCTGATCTGGGTCAAAGACGACGGCACCTACCTGCTCAGCAACGGGCGGCCCCGCCTGCTCGCCGACCCCACCCAGCCCGAGGGGATGGCACAGGTCGCCTACGCCCAAACTGGGGTCCCGGTACCGGCCCGGAGATCGGCTATACCCCGGTCGGCGGTGACGACTTCACCGAATACATCGACCTCACCCAGGACGTCGGCGACGGAGACCGGCTCAGCGATCTGATCCGTAAATACGCCGAGCTCGACGGCTGGATGATCTTCACCGTCGGGCCGGGGCAGTTCGACATCTCCTTCGAACCGTCGAATCCCAACTCTTACCGCTGACTCGGTTCGTCCTCACATCGCACTCGCCGCCTCCGTGTCTTCGAGTCCTACGTGGCTCGGGCGCGGCAGCGGTTGTCGGCGGTTACTCCGCTGCGGTGAAACCGGTTTTGGCACAGGTCTTTTCGTACTGAGCGTGTTCGACGTGTGACCGATCCCGCCGCGGACGCAGAACCACACACCACGATGAGAGGAACCACGCATGTACACCGCACCCGCCACGTCGGTGATCGACCAATTCCGCGACGCCGACGACTTCCTGTCGAATTACAGCGAGTACCCGGTCGAGTACCGCGGGCGGAGGTTCGAAACCGCCGCACATGCCTTCGCCGCGGCGCAGTCGGACGCCCCGGGGTGGGCATCGGTCGTGCAGTCCGCGCGAACAGGCCGTGACGCGCAGAACCTCGCACGGCAGGGGCGCATGCGTGACGACTGGGCCAGCGTGCGAGACACAGCGATGGCCGAGGTCCTCCTGAGCAAATTCACCTTCAACCCGGAGCTGGGTGAGCAGTTGCTCGCTACCGGGGACGCGTTGCTGATCGATACCAACGACGACGGTGAGCAGTACTGGGGTCGTTGCCTGCACACCGATCTGCACGTCCCGGCCGGAATGAACATGCTGGGCCGCACCCTGATGGGCCTCCGGCGCGAGCTGCGTGGTGACCCGGATGATCGGTGGCCGCGGGTTGCGCTGACCGGGCACCGTGAACATCTCATCCGCCCCGCCAGTCGTGACTGGGTCCGCGCCGAGCTCGACCGGATCGCGGTCAAACTCCGCGACGAGCACGACACCGAGATCGCCTCGAGTGGTCTCGCGACCGGTTCCGACACCTGGTGGGCGGAGTCTGCCCTCGCTGCCGGTCTGACGCTGTGGGGTTATCAGCCCTTCCCGCAGCAGCCCACGCGTTGGAGCGCCGAGCAGCAGGCCGTGCATGAGTGGCTGTGTGAGAGCGCGCAGCGTCTGGTCCTGGTCGGCCCCTACCCCGATGTCGGGTTCTTCGATACCCGTAACCAGCTGTTGCTCACCGACGCCGACGCCATTGTCGCGGTGCGCGACCCCCGGATTACCCGCGGCGGCACCGTGTCCGCCCTCGGACGGCGCTGCACCGGCATCCCGCTGATCACCGTCAACCTCGAGCAGCACACCACCACCATCAACTTCCTGCCACCGGCAGCCGACCCGCATCGACTCTGAGGAGGTTCGTGATGGCCGCAGTCGTGTTCGACGATCCCGGTGAGGTGATCGCGGCGCTCCCGGCGATCTACCGCCGACCGATTCCGTCGCGCGCCTTGGTGCTCATCGCGCTACGCAGCATCGCGCCCGGCATCGGGCGCATCGATGAGCTATTCGTGCTCGACCCGTACCGCCCCGGCGGTGTTGGATTCGCCCTCGAAGCGGTTCAGACCCGTCTCGCGCGGATCCTTACCGACCACCGCCCCGGCTCCATCGGGGCCGTGGTCATCGATGACCGCCAGCTCGGTCACGACGGGACGGCACGCGCCTATCGCCCGCTGACGAGTCTGCTCACCGAACTCCTCACCGCCTCCGGTAGTGAGCTCACCCACGCCTGGCACATCGCCGCGCTCGATCCCGGACAACTCTGGTCGTCGCTGATCGGCCAGAACTCTTGCGGCGTCCTGTCCGACCCGGCCCTGGACACGATCACGCGTGATCTGCTCGCGCGCCAACAAGCCGAGGCTCTCGTGATCCTCGACCCTGATCCTGTCTTCGCGATTCTTCTCAGCAGAGCGCTGGCCGCGATCACCGAGAGCCCCGACGCACCCTCCACCGCAACGAGTCGTCACCGGCTGCTGGTGGTGCTCGCGTGTATCGATGCCCTCGGCGCCGGGCACGAACCCACCCCGGCCGAGTTGGCCGAGGTCGCGGTGGCGCTGCGTGATCGGCTGGTGCGTGACTGTATGTACGGGGTCGCGATCAGCGCCAAGCCGCCACCGCCCAGACGTTGTGGGCGAGGCTGACCCGGGTCCTGCCTGACCCTGATCGCAGCCAGGTCGCCGGGATGTTCAGCGCGACAGCGTTTCTGGCAGGCAACGGCACGCTCGCGGCACTCGCGATCCGCACCGCATTCTCCGGCGGAACCGACCAGCACACGGCCAAAGCCATCGGCGTTGCCCTCGACAGCGGTATACGCCCACACATGCTGCGTCGCCTCGCTCAGCTCGGACAGCGCACCGCCGCCGAGCTCGGCGTCAAACTCTGACACCCACACCGCGACCCGCGCATCTCGCCGCCGATGGCTCAGCGCCAGACCGGCATCACGCCAACCAATTCGATGCCCATGCGGCGTCGTCTCGAATCCTGTCCTCGACAAGTAGGGAGTAATCAGTCATGGCCGGAGACACCGTCATCACTGTCATCGGGAATATCACTCACGACCCGGCGCTGGTCATCACACCCTCAGGGGCGGCTGTCGTCAATTTCACGGTCGCCTCGACGCCGCGTTACTTCGATCGCAATGCCAACGAGTGGAAAGACGGCGAAGCGTTGTTCATGCGCTGCAACGTCTGGCGCGACCAAGCCGAACACGTCGACGCGTCGCTGACTCGAGGAGCGAGAGTGATCGTCTCGGGTCGGCTCAAGCAACGCAGCTTCGAAACTCGCGAGGGCGAGAAGCGCACCGTCGTAGAGCTCGAGGTCGACGAGGTCGGTCCGTCGCTGAGGTATGCCACCGCCAAGGTCACCAAGGTCAGCCCGCGTTCGAGTTGGGGCGAGACACCGAGCACGACAGCCCGTGCGGGGGGCGACGATCCGTGGGCGGCAATGGCTTCCCGCGACCCTGCCTTCGCCGGTGCCAGCGCCGGAGATGAGCCCGGCTTCTGACCCTGTCCCCGGTGTGTGCACCCCGGCTGCGCCCGGTGCACACAACGGGGGTCTTCGAGTGGGCAGGGATGCCCGTCTGTCCGGTCGTCCAGCCCGAACGAGGGCTACCAGAACGACGGCCGACACGGCAGGGCCCGCGCCCGGCAGCACCGAATTTCCCCTTCCCGTCCCCGACGAGCCCTCCGGTCGCGCACGGAAATTCGGTGCTGCACGCCCAGGCGCGTTCCCTACCGCGCCGACCGCCGCCCTGGTCGACAGCGCCCTCAGGCTGGCCGCCCGGCCAGCCGACCATCCCCCGTGGATCGTCACGGTCACACGGGGCTGGTTCCTGTCCGCTCGTATGAAGGGAAATTCGATGACCAGCACCGAATCACGTTCCTTTGCCGACGCGCTCACCCACATCGACTGGCAACTCCAAGCCGGTCGCCATGCGCAGGCCCGCGAGGAGTTCGAGCGCGCGCTCACCACCCTGGCCTCCGCCGAAGACCTTCAACGCCTCACCACACTGGCCGACACCTTCGCCAAGGAGCCCTACGTGGTCGCGAAGGCTCGGCTGCGGTCGCTGTATCGGCGCTCGGACACCGAGTTGAAGGCGTGGCTCAACATGTTCGTCACCCGCACCGATCCCGGCCTGTATCGCCCCGTTGAGGACCAGCCGCGCTGGATCACCACCGTCCCCATCACCGCTGTCAACTGGAAGGTCCGACGCATGGTCGCCCGCGACCCCAACCGCATCCGATTCGCCTCGCCCTCGGTTGCCACCGAGATCGCCGCCGAGATCGCCTGGGAAAAGCCCGAGCACATCGCCGCGCTCAAAGCCAAGCGTCGCCCGGTACGTGAACCGCGTGTCGTCACCGACTACATCCGCACCCGGTTCCTCCTCGACGCCGCACCGGCCCTCGCGCCCTCGGCGTGGGATCGCAACTATGTCCGCCAGGTCGCCGAGCAGATCCTCGCCGAACGCGACCGCGCAGGGTTGCGCACCCGCGACAGCTTCGACCCCGTCTCGATCGCCTGCACACGCACCGGCATCGACGTCCGAGACGACGACCGACCCGCCTTCCTCGCCAACGGCAACGGCCTGGACTACGACCGCACCACAGTGCCTCCCGTGCAGGGCTGGGTGTGTGTCTACTGCTTCGGTGAACGCGCCTGCTCCGATCACTTCCGCACCGACGCCACCGGGCAGCGCGTCAGCGACAACGGGCTCTGCCAGCATTGCTACGAGCTCGGCCGACCCGGAATCGCCGCACTCCCGGCCGGTTTCAGTCTGGCCGAGGAGGTCGCCGCCTACTGCCAGTACCTCACCGACCACTACCCCGCCGTCGCGCCCACACTGCTCGACTCACTGCGCGAGCGATCCACCGGCGCGATACGTGGACTGGTTCTGGCCTTCCTCGACCACCAGCAGTCCGCGGCCCGACCGTCAGCACCTGTGACCACCTTGACGCCGGTGGCACTGCGGCGGGCACGCTGTCGTTCCTGCTACGCCCACGATCGCCTCGTCGACACCCACGACCTGTGCGAGACCTGCCGCAACCACTACCGCATCGCCGCCTGATCGCATCGCCCCGCCCGCGCCGCGCTGGGCATCCAGTTCCCGGTCCGCCGCAGTGACCACGCCTGCGGCGGACCGGCCACGACCCTCTCCCCTGCCGAAGCGAGCACCTCATGTCACGACCGATCACCCACTCATCACCTCACGCGCTCACCTCCCACCTCTGCACCTCCACACGCTTCTACTCCCAGCACCTCACCCATCCATCTCTCTCCTCTTCCACCCTCACCTCCCTCTGCATCCTTTTTCCACAAGCAGACCTCTTGCATCTAGGATAACGATTCAATAACTACCAGGGTATATACTTCATTTGACACTATTTCGGTAAGTCCGACTCCTTGATTTACATACGGAAGCGGCGCTTCCTGATTGTATGACCGCGACGATCCATAAAGTCGTGGCAGGCAATGGGTATCAATATTATCTGCGCAATGTCGCCGCGAACGATGTCTCTTCTCGTGGCCGTTCCGATCTCGCTGACTATTACTCCGCGCATGGGGAAGCTCCGGGGCGCTGGCACGGCTCGGGTTTGGCCGCGCTCGGCCTCGCCGCTGACGACGAGGTCACTGAAGCGCAGATGGACGCGCTGTTCGGGTTGGGTCGCCATCCCGACGCGGCGGTGATCGAAGAACGCGTCTACGACGAGCAGATCCGGCTCGGCGCGAAACACAAAGACGCGGGCCGAGCCGCCGATAAAGCGTCACGTTTAGGTAATCCATATCGGGTCTATACCGAGGTTTCCGAGTTCCGGAAACGGTGCGCGAAGGCGTTCGAGCAACACAAAATCTCGAACGGATTGCACCCGGACGACGCTATTCCTGATGCGGATCGGTCGCGGATTCGTACCCATGTCGCGTTCGATATGTTCACCGAGACCTACGACCGGCCGCCGGTTGATGCGCGGGAGTTGTCGGGGTGGGTGGCGAAGAACTCGCGTCCGAACTCCACCGCGATCGCGGGTTTCGACATCACGTTCTCGCCGGTGAAGTCGGTGTCGGTGCTGTGGGCAGTGGCACCGCGGGCGGTGTCGGAGAAGATCGAGGCCGCCCACCGCGCCGCCGTAGAGGACGGGTTGCGATGGCTCGAGCGCCACGGGATCTTCACGCGATTGGGCCGAAACGGGATTCGCCAGGTCGACGTAGAGGGGATCGTCGCGGCGGTTTTCACTCATCGTGACAGCCGCGCCGGGGATCCGGACCTGCACACTCATGTGCTGATGGCGAACAGGGTGCGCACGCTGGATGGAAAGTGGCGCACCCTCGACGGAGCCGCGATCTATGCAGCGTTGGTAACGGTATCGGAGATTTACAACACCCGCATCGAGCATCACCTCCAACGGCTGGTTGGCGTGGAGTTCACTGAACGTCCCGGACAAGACCCCTCCAAGCGAGCGATTCGGGAAATCGTCGGCATCCCAGCAGGACTGATCACCGCGTGGTCGCGGCGTGATACCGCGATCACCACTCGCCTCGGCGAGCTTGCCGCGCAGTTCCAAGCCTGGCTCGGGCGTGAACCGACACCGGGGGAAATGTTCGATCTCGCTGAGCGCGCCACCCTGGACACCCGCCCCGCCAAGCACCTGCTGCGGTCCTTGGCACAGCAGCGCAGCACCTGGCGCGCGGAGGCCGTGGGGCTGCTCGGGAGTCGAGAAGCGTTGTCGCACATGGTGAGCGTGGCGTTGAATCCGATCCGCACGCCGCGCCCGCAGATCACCGGGCAATGGATCACCCGCACCGCCGAGCGCGTCATCGACGTCGTGGCCGAGCAGCGCGCCACCTGGCGGGCAACCAACCTGCGCGCCGAAATCGAACGCCAACTGCGCGGAAAAGTGGCCGGCGAGGACTGGGAACGCGTCGCCGAGGCCGTGCTCGCCGAGACCATCTCCCCCATCAACACGGTCGCCCAACACGATCCCGATCTCGCCGAGGAACCCGAACTCCGTTCTGTCCCAGTCCTGCTCCGGCGCCGCGACGGCACCAGCGTCTACACCTCGGCCAACCAACAGCTCTACACCTCGGCCCGCACACTCTCGGTCGAACAGCAACTGATCGACCTCTCCGTGCAGACCGGTGGACGGCACGTCGCGCCGGATATCGTTGCTGCCGCGATCTCCAGCTACAACACAACAAGCCCTGATCGGCCGCTGAATGCCGGGCAGATCAGTGTGATCGAGGGCTTCACCCAGTCCGATTTAAGGGTCCGCACCACCAACGCGCCCGCCGGTTCGGGCAAGACCACCGCGATGTCGGTGCTCGCCGATGCGTGGGCGGCCAGTGGTGGTCAAGTACTCGGCCTGGCCCCGACCGCGGCCGCAGCCGCAGTGCTCGGTGAGTCGATCCACAAGCGGGTGGAGACCGTCGACAAGATCCTCGATGTCCTCAACCGGCACACTCCCGGGCCGAACAACCCGTTTCTCGACCGTGAGTATGCGCCGTCGTTGCCGCAATGGGTTCTCGATATCGACCCCGACACGTTGGTGATCGTCGACGAGCACGTCAAACTCGGCAACCTCAAACGCCTTCGCCTGCTGCGTTTCCTGTCCGATCGCGGCGCGACGATCCGCTGTATCGGCGACCCACGCCAGCTCGCGGCGATCGAAGCCGGCGGCGCTGATGCCGACATGGATGCCGCGGCCCCCGAGCCCGCCCTCACCCTGACTCATGTGGTGCGCTTCGACTCCACCGGTGAAGCAACCGCGAGTCTGCAGCTGCGCGAGGGTGATCCGGCCGCGTTGGGCTGGTATCTGGACAACGGCCGCATCCACGGCGGACACGAAGGCGCCACTCACGACGACGCCTTTACCGCCTGGACCGCCGACTATCTCGCTGGCCGCGACACCATCATGCTCGCCGCCAACCACACCGTCGTCACCGAACTCAACGCCCGCGCCCGCGCCGACCGCCTCGCCCGCGCAGGCGGATCCGTGGGAGAGACCTGCGTTCTGGTCGACGATCTGGAGGTCTCGGTCGGTGACTCGATCCGCACCCGACGCAACAATCCTCGGCTGCGATTGGGTGCCGATGACTGGGTGCGTAACGGCTACGCCTGGACCGTCACCGCGGTCCATGACGACGGCAGTCTCACCGCCACCCATCAACGACCCGGTGGGAAACGCGGTCATAGAGTGCGGCTGCCCGCCGACTACGTCGCCGAACATGTGCGCCTGGGGTATGCGACGACGATCGATTCCGCGCAAGGAATCACCGCCGAAACCTGCCACGTCGCACTCACCGGACACGAATCCCTGCAACAGCTCTACGTCGCACTCACCCGCGGCATCTACGCCAACCACGTCTATGTGCCGACCGCGTTGGACGGTTCGGAAGCCTCGTTCTGGTCCGAATCGGCGGTCTATCCGCGCACCGCCGTGGAGATTCTGTTGCGCGTTTTCGGGCGTGATGGGGCTCAGAAGTCGGCGCACACGATGCTGCGTGACGCGCTCGACCCGTACCGGCGCATCGGTCGCGCGCTCGATACCTATCTCGACTCGATCGGTGTCGCCGCCGAAAACGCGCTCGGTCCCGAGGGTCTGGATCGTCTCGACGCCGACGCCGAGGCGGTCGTTGCGCATCTCACCGACTACCCCGCCTACCCGGTTCTGCGCCAGCATCTGGCGATGATCGCCCTGTCGGGTCGCGACCCGATTGAGGCGTTACGCACCGCGAAGAACGCCCGCGAACTCGACACCGCCGACGATGTTGCCGCCGTGCTGGACTGGCGCCTGGACCCGACCGGCGCCCACTCCACCAGCCACGGACCACTTCCCTGGGCCGCCGGAATCCCTGCTGGAATCGACACCGAACCCGACTCCACACAGCTCGCTGCCCGCGCACGTATCGTCGCCGATCTCGCCGCCCAGATCCGCACCGACGCCCGGACATGGACTCCCGCGTCGGCGCCGCGGTGGGCGCGACCGCTCATCGGCGCGAACTCGAAGCTGGTTGAAGATCTCGCGGTGTGGCGCGCCTCGCTGCATATCGATGATCGCGACCTGCGTCCAACCGGACCGCGACGCCGCGTTGTGCTCGAACGAGACCACCAGCAACTGCTCGACCTTCGCGTCACCGACACCCTCGGCGACCCGCACCGCCCGGCCAATACCTGGGCACCCATCGTTGAGAACATCGCGGTCCGTGTCACGACCGACCCGTGGTGGCCGGTCCTCGCCGACAAGATCGAGACCGCGCACCGCGCCGGAATCGACATCCAAACTCGCCTAACCACCGCCGCACACGCTCGGCCGTTGCCCGATGAGATGCCCGCTGCCGCACTGTGGTCGCGCCTGGAACTCGAACCCTCAGCCCTCGACACGCACACCAACACCCTGCACCCGGACTGGATCGCCGACCTGAACACCGTGCTCGGCGACTCGATCGCCGAACGCATCGTGGCCGACCCCGCCTGGCCGCGGCTGGTCGCCGCGATCGACCGCACCACCGGCAGCGACTGGACACCCTACGAACTCCTCACCTCCGCACACGAACTCATCCTCGGTGCCCAACCCGACGGCGCCACCAGCCTGCGTCCCGACCAACTCGTGAGCGCGTTGGCATGGCGCATAGATGCACTCCTTCGCAAACCCACCCAACACCGATTAACCCCCACCGAACCCGATCCAGACATCACCATGCACCCACACGACATTCCGCCCGAACCCCAACAGCCCGATACGCCCCGCGACGACATCACCGCAACGCCAGCACCACGACCACCAAGCCAGCGCGCCAACGCCGACGACGACTCCCGAACCATGCCTCCCGACGGCCTCGCAACGGTCGCAGCGTTGTTCAGATCCGGCGATATCGCCGCGGCCAGGCGCGCCTTTCACCAGTTCGGCCAAAGGCTCACCGATGAGCAGCGCTTCATCCTCGAACGCGTCGGCACCACGCTCTACCGCTATCCCTTCGTCAATGCTGTCGCGCGATTACGGTGGGCCGCCGAGCAATACCCCGAACACCGCGACCTCATCACCGCCTGCACCCCCGACAGCGACCCGCACGCCTACCAACCCACCCCTAGGCACCCCACGCAACGGCCACCGCGTGATCAGGGCGCCGTTCCCGCACAAGACCATCCCGATCAATTCGACCCCGCCCGCACACGCCCGCTCGCCACTGACTCTGAAATCGCTGCCGCGCAACAACACCAGGACTACGCCGACACCCGCGGCGACGTCGACGACGATCCAAAATACTGGCCGATCCCCCGCGGGGTCGACCACCCCTATTACGTCGCGAACCACCACCGCGACCGCATCATGAACGGACCCGAATACGGCGAAGACGACCCCGACCACGACCGCATCACCGTCCGCAACACCCGCGACCTGCCGTGTGTAGCGTGCGGGATCGGCCGCGCCATCAACGAAGCCCGCCCGATACCACCCCGGCGCAGCGACGACGGTCTATGCGGAGAATGCCGCGACGACAACCGCCTCCCCATCCCCGACCACAATCCCGCCGACCGTATTCGCGCCCGCTGCGACCACATCGCCGCCACCCATCCACCCGAGACGATCCGTGGCCTGCTACGCCGCGACTGGCACGCCGCCCGCACCCTCGCCGAACGCCTCGCCATCAGCACCTGGGCCGAAAACCACCTACCCTCCGAACCCACTCAACTCGACAGTCCGACCGACCCGAACGAACAAAACCCGCTGACCACATACACCGACACCCAACTCCAGCAACACATCGACGACCTCGAACTACACATCACCCTCATCGACGACGACGTCACCCTCTACGGCCCCGCCCCCGAAACCCCCAGTGTTGACACCGACTACGACGATGCCCTTCGCCGCCACCACACTGCCCAGAAAGCGATCCGCACCGCCCGCACCACCGAGAACACTCTCGGGCAAGCCGTCCGCGACCTGCACGCACTCACCACCGAAATCGAGACTGCCCGCGCACGTCTGGACGCCACACCTAGTTACCGTCGCAGCGCACGACACGACATCCAGGCCCGCGTCGATGCACTGCTGGCCCAGCAGCAAAACGCCACCCGCACACGAGAATCGGCCCGCACCACCGCCCGCGACGCCCGACGCGAAGCCACCCTCCACGCCGGCCCCGCCGACCAATGGGACCAAATCCTGGCCACCCCACCGCCACAACGCACCTACCACCAACCCACCACAGCCAACAACTCCGCCACTGACCAGCAAGACCAGATCACCGACTACCAACACCAACTCGACCGACTCCGCACCGAACAACAGCGACGCACCGCACTCACTACGGCCCAGCGGACACACGAACAACAGCGACAGCAATCCGCTACTCAGAAGGACAGCACGGTCGAGTTCACCGACTATGCGCCCCCGCACCAGCCCGACACCGACATCGGGCTGTGACGACCGTAGTGAGATGAATTGCGCAGGCTGCTGCACCGATCGTTTACCGGTGGTCAGACCCCTTGGTACTCGCCTCGTGAGCGGCTTTGTCCGCGCTCGACTGTGCCCGTGACGCGAACCCAGATTTAGCGCTGTCACTGCCTGGATTGCGGTCGGCCGCGGACTGGATTCGCGCCGCGCGGTCCTGCGCCATCTTGCTGCTGTCGCTCTTGCTACTGGATTTCGACATCACTTTTCACCTCCTGTCAGCCCCTCGGGGGTGTTCCCGTTGCCAATCCGAACACACAGGCATGTGGCGATTAGTCAGCGCCCGACAAGAGAACCGAACCTGTCGGTCTCCGCCGCTAGCCTGCTCCACGGGGCAATCGAAGAAGGCTCCAAGGTCCGCCTCGGCGAGACCGGTGTGAGCGTGTTCCGTGAGATCGAGATCGGTGTAACGGTGACCCGAACCGCGCGCTCGTCGAAGTTATCGATGGGCCGAAGCCCGGTGTCTATCAGTAACCGGCCGATGTCAGGCGACTCGTGCCCGTCGACGAGCCTGACTCGCCCGCCGACACCGCCTAGCTGCCACGGTTCGTCCGCAGCGGCCGAGGGCACGCCCGAGGTCGTCCGCGAACGCTCGAACAAAGTGCCCGAACCTCGTCCGGAAATGCCTCATGGCGCGCGATCTTAGCGCGCGGCAAGGCCCCAACGTTCTATGCCGCTGGACGCGTTTGCTCGGTCCGGCGACAAGTGGCCGGACCGAGCTCGCGGAACGAACTCCCTAGACCCGTGCCCCGGTCTGGTTGACAATCTCTGCGGCTGGAGCGTTCTTCTTGACCGACTCGATGCCGTTCTTGCACGCAGTCTCAGACTCATACGCTTCGCCGACAGCAATGATCTCGCCGTTGGTGGCTTTGAGCCGGAACCGGTACTTATCGGACTTGTCCTTGTACATCTCGAACTTCGCAGCCATCTCAGTTACCTCAGCTCTTGTTGACCTGGATAACACCTGACCCTTCGACGGTAGGTGATCAACAACGGCCAAAACCAATGACAGCGTCATCTGGTTATCGAACAGCAATCAACGAGCCGCACCGTCCCGCCCGCTGAACCGGCCATTAGAGCGCCTGGCACCAACACATGAAGATGGTCGCCGGGCGCGCGTTCACCTATTGCGCCAGGTGGAACGCCGCGCGGCCGTCGTCATTTGGCGAACAGAGCCAGCCGCGGTCCACGCGCCGACGTTCCCGCCCGAAACCGTGCCAGGCGGCGGTAGGTGCGTTCGGGGGTTCCGGCAAGTCGGGCGAACCTCGAAACCGGCAGCTGCTCTGCTGCTCAGGGCTTTTAGGTCAGGGAAGGGACACTCCCCGGCACCGTCGTGGCGCTGAATCCTCAGCTGGACCGTCGCCTCGGCCAAGGCGAGTTTCAGCTGTTCGTTCTCGATCCGTAACCGCCGCTCATCGGCAGAACTACGCGCACCGGGGCCGGGCCGCTCGGACGCGGCTCCAATGCATTCGCGCCCGCGTCGAGGAACGTTTGTTGGCTATCGCGCCAGGTCGTCTGGATCGACTTCGCTGCCCGCTGTTCGGGCTCGGGGTCCGGGTTGTCCGCGACATCCAAACCCAAACCCGCCCCGGCAAACCGGCCCCTGCAAACCTCCTAACTAGGGAATCTGAATGATCTTCACCGGATCCGGACCCCCGAAAGCCTTCTTCGACGCTTTCACAGCCCTCTCCTCACCCTGGGCCGCCAGGTAGGCGGTCGCCGCGTCCGTAGGCTTCGCCTTCACCCTCGCCGCGAGTTTGGCGACGGCGGCGGCGCTGGCGGCGGCGCCGGCGGCGGAGTCTGCGTCGATGTCAATGCGGTTGTCGTCGAAGGTAGCGGCGGCAGCGTCTGCGGCGGTGGCAGCGGCGTCGGCGGCGGTGGCCGCGTCAGCTGCTTCGGAGGCGTCAGCGGCGGCCTCAGCGGCCTCAGCGGCGGTGGCGGCCGTGGCGGCGGCGGCGGGACCGGCGACTTCGGCGGCGCGAGCGGCGCGAGCGGCCGCGCTGAAGGCGCGTTGGCAGCCTTGGACGATAAACGGTATCTCCGCCTCCAACTCGGCGCTCTCAACAACACAGCGGCCGCTCCACGGCGGCTTGGGCTGGGCGTACGCGGGAGCCGCGGCCCCAACCCCAGCGCACGCCATCACCACAGCCCCCAACGACCCCATAGCCCGAAAACGACTTTCCACGCCAACCTCCTACGACAGGACTAAGGACGAGGGAACGCAGCCGAGCACACCAGCAACACACAACCGGCCCACCGACGTATTCGTCACAGCAGCGGCCACGGATCGGTCACCCCTGGCGGGGACAAACCGCACGGCCCCCGGGTAGGCCGCGGTGTCAGTCGGTCGATCCTTGACCAGCGCCATCGGACGCTTGTCATGGCATTCGGCGCGGACGGCCGCGTCAGCCAAACATCCGGTAATGCCGCATGGCGTGCGCGTTGGCCGATCAACCAAAATGGTTGTCCAGCATGGCTTCTCAACGTCCGGTAGTGCCAACGAGCGTGCAGTGCCGATGGCCCGGCAAGGTCGGAGGGAACAGGGAGGCCTGTGTTTATGGTCTGGCGCGTCCACCTGGACCAAGATCATGCAGGAATCAGTCGTCGGTCAGCTGCTTGCGAAACTCCTGCCGCCAATGGGGGTCCTGACGCAGCCCCACGACTAAGCCCAGGGCTTCTCGGGCCGACAGGTTGAGTGCGTCGGCCAGGGCGCGAGCGGCCATGGCGCGGTCTTGCCAGACATACTGGTCGTTGGGGGTGGCGTGTCTCGCCGCGGCCTCGGCGTGCACGCGGCGCAGCCGCAGGTCAAGGGCTGAGTCGTCGGTAATGCCAGGCCTATCCTCCTTGCTCAGCAGAGACAGCGCGTCGGTGACCTCGTCATAGCTGTCGAGTCCGGTCTCGGCGGCCAGTGACGACATCTGTGTGGCGAGTGCGCGGCGCACGCGCTCGGGCGTCGCGGCGTCGACGAGGGAAGCAAACCGATCGGGCACGGGTGTCTTGAAGTTGTGCTCGGGGAGCCCGAAGTTGTTGTCCGGGAGCTGGGGAAGGATCTGCGCGCTGTCGAGTTCCCCGTCCAGGCCCGGTGGTGGCAGTGGAATGCCGCAGTGGCGAACGACCGCGTCGCATACCGCCAGCAGCCATTCTCGCCGCTGCTCGGGTGCGGGTTCCTGTCCGGACATCGGCAGACCGGGGAAGACCTCGAACGGGTCGCGCGCGCCTTGCCAGTCGGCCGACCGGGAGTAGTACCTCGTCACCAGTTCGCCGTCGTCTACAAGCAGCACCAAGGCCTTACCGTCGTCCCAATAGCTGATGGACACCGCGCGGGTGCCACGGGACACCCGGCGCAGCACCTCCTCGCGGGTGCCCTCGAAAAGATGGTGCCCTTCCTCGATGCCGAACGCCCAACCGTCGTGGGTTCCCATGCGGACCACCGGCAGTAGCGCACCAGGCTTCCACTCGAGGACCGGACCTCCTGCTTTCTCCCGCCGCCGCGGCCGCCGGGTCTGGGGCAACATGCCGAACCGGCGCAGGAGTTCGTCCTCATCCAAGGCCTGTGCGAAGGTGAGGCAGAAGTCTTCGTCTCCGGTTGGCCAACTCTCTGCCAGCGATGCCTGGGCGGTCGCGAGGTGTGGCGCGGCGATGACCGGGTCCGCAGCGTCGATGGCGAGGTCGACCAGGGACTGAGGCTCGGCCGGCCGTTCGGGAGCGCGCTCCCACAGCAGCATCCCGTCGTCGACGACAGGCACATACGACAGCCCGACCGTTATGACTGTTCCGTCCTCCAGGGAGTCGGCGATCTGTTCCAAAAAGGCGGCAAGGCTTCCCCATTCGCCGAAGCTCACGCCATGGCCCTCGTTGTCCTGGCCCACCGCGCCGAACGACTCGCCTCGACGGCAGTCCACGACCAGCCCGTCCGCACTGATATTGCGGGCGAAGGGCACGAAATCGTGGTGCCAGGAGCCCTCGAGATATGGGTCTTCTTCGTTCCCGGCCCACCACTGCTGGCGGCTGCGGCCCGAGGAGAGGATCTGGGCGAGGGTGTAGGGCTCGAAGCCGGGGAAGCAGAAACCCCCCTCCTCGGGGACGACGAGACCCCGCTCCCCGGGGGAGACTCCGTCATGGTGCCGCAGATACGCGACCAGATCCGCAGGGAACTCCACCCCCAGCTCGGTGGCCGCGGCGCTGATGGCCTCCTGCGAGGCGGGTGGGCGCAAAGAGGAGAAGGTACGCGGCGCATGCGCGGCGAGCCAGGAGTCGATCCGTCGCCACGACTCTTCAATGGGGCTAACGTGCATTGTCCGATCATCACATCTACCTCCGACACCGGTGCCTGCTCGGAGGCCACGGTCGGTAATACTCACCTACCGGCAGGCACTGGCCTGTCCGCCCAGGACGCCCTATATTGCCGCGTGGCGCGCGTTCTGTCCGACGAGATCGACTGCCGCGCATACCATCCGATATTTCGCTGCGGATGGGCGGCGCGGGTAGCGTCGCCCGCGCAGAGGTCGGCCAGAGGGGATGGAGGCATGATGGTGTCGCTGGGGCGGTGGTGGCGCTGCGTCGCCTGCTGGCGCGTGGTGACCCTGATGCTGGTCGCATTACCACAGGTGCTCACTGCGGACTTCCCGGAGCTGCCCGACAGCGACGCCAAGGCGATCCACGACGCCGGGGCGATCCACAGCGATGCCGGAGGGGACCACGTCGAGGTCGTCGCGATGGGCTACCTGCCGCTGCCGCCGCTGCTCGAGCAATGGCTCGTATTCGTCGCAGAGTCGGGCCTCGTGGTGCTGCTGCCCGCAGTCGTCTTCGCGATGCCGCGCAGGCATGTTCGGCTCGGAACGCGCTGGGCCGCAGGTATTTTGGCCGTTCTCGGCACGGTAGACGGATATCTCGGGATGAAGGCGCTCGAGCACAACGACACGGCGGGATGGGATTTGCTGCTCCTGTCGCCGTTCTACCTGCTGGCAGCGGGTGCGCTCGTGCTGAGCCAACGGCAGCACCGGCCCGAGACGGGTGAGCCCGCGACGAGCTAGCGTTGCAAGGACACCACACTAGGGCGTGTCTCCCTATAGCCTCAGCCCGGCGACCTCGCCCGGCTGAGGCGGTGGCATATTTCCACACGGGACACCACGCATGCCGACCTCGGAGCGGGCCGACCAGCTCCGAGGACCAATGACACACCCTCAGCGGCAACAGCGTCAGCCGCCGCAACCCGATCAAACGAGCTGTCGGCAGCTGAGTGTTGTCACGTTTGGTGAACAGCAGCTCGGCGCCTCACGAACGTCCGGTATTGCCGCGTGCAGTGCGTTCCGCGAGCGTCCGCAGCTGCCGACGAGGGTGCGAGCACCTCGTGTCGTTCTTCGGCTCCGCAGCCAACGCCCAGGCCCGGTCCGCCGGAGCGCGCTGACCAAATCGGTCAGCTCTGCAAGCTTTTTTCGAGCTGGTTGAGAACTCGCTGGCAGTAGTTCAGCCCACCATGGCACATGTCGATATAGGCGCTGAGAGACCGCTCACGGCGTGTCCTATCTCCTCGCCCTTTGACAGCAGCCGTGGTCATGTCCATCTCATGCGCGATCTCGTTTCGCGCCTTGAACAGGCTGTTCAGGTCCTTCGATTCGACGAAAAGCTGGCGTTGTTCGCTAAGCCCGAGTGCTGCCAGGCTCGCGGTGACCTGTGTCTGAGACTGCAAACTCGACCCGGTGAGGGCCTCGATGTAGGCGTCGAGCAGCTCATCATTCGGGCTTGGCGAGATCAGCAGTGCTGCAATCTGGCGCGGGTTGACGGAGGAGCCCGATTGGATCCGCTTTGCCACGAAGTCCAGGTACTTTTCGCGGGCCGGCTCGGATTGCGCAACCTGAATCGGTACACAGGACCTAAGCGCCTGCTTCAGCACCGAATCAACACCTGCACCCGCGAACACAACGGCTGCACGAAATAGGTCCTGTTCTGCGTGGGTAAGCCTTCCGCGGCTGCCAGTGCGCTGGGATCGAAGCGCCGGGTACGACTCATGCACGAGGCTGGCGACTGAATCGTAGGCACTAGCCAGAAATCGTTGCGAGCGGTGGACGGGCGAGTCAGGGGTTACCTCCGTAGGATCTAGCCCCGGTAACTGCTGCGCCATGGTCCGAATCTCCCGCTTCTTGGTGAACGCTGCTCCTCGTCAGGCGCGATCCCATGCAGCCCGGCCCCTTCTGCATAGTTCGTTCGCTCTACCAAGGTCATCGATGACTCTGTGATACGCGTTACTCCTAAGCAATTCTCGGCTACCGGCGGCCCGGTCCGTTACTACGTCCGCACATGCCGCATGGCGCGCGTTCTCGACGAGCCGGATGCCAGCGGAGACGCGGTATAGTTAGAACTTATGTTCGACGAATGGCCGGAGGAGTTCAGCCCGTCACTGCGTCGGGTCGTCAAGCCTCCGATGGCCGTCGTCGTGGACCTCGGCCAAGCGATTTCGACCCAGCGCGCGACCTTCGGCGCGAAGAAATCGGTACCTCTACGGGTCAGCTCGGGCGGCTTGCGCCTTACCGGAAACGTGCCCGGACTGTTGCATGCCTGGGCCAGGACCTGGAACGGGGTATGGCTGGGACTCGTCGAGTTCACCGCCTCCACCGGTAACGGCCACGGCCAACTCGTCTTGCGCCAATGGTGTCCCGAGCACTCCCTGACACCGCCGCCGAACCCCGTCGGCCAAGACGATCGCCCCCATGGTCGACACCGGCAGTAGCCGCGAGAGTCCCGCTCGCCAGAGACGGAGGAATTGTGCAACAGAGGAATACATGCACTCCACCGGTTGCCAATCAGCAGGGCCACGCCTCGCGTATCAGTGGTGCCCGCAGCGAGCACTGTCCGAACCGAAGTGAACCGCAGGAGTACCCCATGACCGCACGAGAGGAACGATCCGGTGACGTGCTCTCGGTGGTAATGGCCGCCATCGATGACGAGGGCGACTCCGGCAGCTTCGCGACTGCCGAGATACATCGGGTGGTGCGCCGGGACCTCGACCCAACACCGACCCTCGACGAAGTCACCGCGGCGTTGAACCTGCTCGCGCTGCCCAACATCAACGGACTCCGTGCAGACGGCGGTGGGTGGCAGATGGCCGACCCACCGGATGTGGTCGCACGCCGACTGCATTACTAGCCGATGCCGTCGCCGACTACCGGCACGGGTACCGCGACACCCTCCACCTGGACAACGACATCTACTGACGCCCCGAACCCAGTTCTCATCAGGGCATCTGCGGACACCGGCACCGCCGGTCACCGGCGGCCTGCGGGCGTCGTTCTCTGGTGGTTCTGGACCTGTAGCAAGCTGTTGATCAGATGGCCGGTCGCGTTGGATTGCAGAGTCGTTCCCGAGTGCCCTCCCGGGCTTGCCTTTTCGCGTTGTCGCTGGTCGGCGAGCATACGGGCGTAGACGATGTTGGATAGTCGCCGTTTGAGTGAGCGCATCGACTCCATTGAGGTCTTTCCTGCGGCTTTGCGCGTGTCGAAGTAGACGCGGCCTGGGGTCGGATTGCGGAGTTGGACCACGGCCATGATGTGCAGGACGCGGTTGATGCGCCGGTTCCCGGCGCGGGAGAGTCGATGCCGTTGCTGTTCGCCGGAGGAGGCGTCCAGTGGTGCGGTGCCGTTCCAGGAGGCGAACCGATCTCGGTTGCGGAAGCGGTGGATATCGCCGGTGTCGGCGAGAAGCCTTGCGGCGCTGGAGGGTCCGATGCCGACCAAGTCCATCAACGTCGAGCCGCGGTCGATGATGAGTTGGCGCAACTCTTTGTCGGCTGCTTTGATCTTTCCATCGATGCTTTCGAGTTCACCGATCAGCTCGACGGCCAGCCGGCGCCGGGCTTTGCCGAGCGGATCGCGTGGTTTGATCGTCGCGATCAGTGTGCGTGCCTGCTTGAAGGACAAGAATTTCTTGGCCCCACCAGGGAAAAGCTCGAGCAGGAACCGGTGCAGTCGGTTGACGGTTTCGGTGCGGGCGCGACCGAGTTCGTCGCGGCGATCAGCGAGCATGCTCAGCAACAGCAGGTCTGGATCGGGTTCGACCCGACGTAGGTTCGGTGAGTGCAGTGCTGCCATCGCGACCGAGTGGGCGTCGACGGGGTCGGTTTTGCGGCCGTTGCCGGTGGCGAATACTCGTATTTGGGCGGAGAGTTTCGCTGGGACGTCCAGCACGGTTTCCCCGTCGTGGACCAGGCGGTGGGCGATATGGCGGCCGATACCGTTGCAGCCTTCCACCGCCCACACCCTGTTCTGGAATTGTTTTCCGGTGGTGAGCATTTCGGTGTATCCGGCTTTGTCGGTGCCGTATCTTGCGGCGGTCAGGATCTTGCCGGTGTGGTCGATGATTTCGATGGTTGCTGAGCGTTTGTGTGGATCCATGCCGATGATGATTGTCATCGGTGTCCTCCCTGGTCAGCGGATGTTGTTGGCGAGGAAGGGCAACGCTACTTCGAGCTCGGGCAGACCCCTTTCCAGCCACTCCTCGCGCGGTGACCGGCGAGAGGCAAGCCATGAGAGAGCCACACCAATGACGCAGGTGGGCAGCCGATTAGGGAGCTTCTCGTCGGGCACCTGGACTAGATCCTGGCCGGGATCAGGTCCTGGCACCAGTCTTAAGTAGCCGGTGAGCGCTCGGCCGGCGCGCTCGCGACCGACGCTGCAGGACGCGCCCTCATGCAATTTCAGGGCGGAAGACGTTGGGTGCGAGGGGAAGCCGGGGACGGTTCAACTACCCGCGCCGAGCGCTTACCGTACTGGCTTCCGGTCGGTCATCGGACTCGGTAGTGCTGGTCAGGGCGGTCGAGTGGTCGCTGATCACGGCGCTCCAGCGCGGCCATCGCCCACTTCATCTCCGAATGCTCGGCTGCGCGAGGGAAATGGTCTCGGACCTCCTCGGGCGTGATCGGTGGTGCGCCCACTCGCGCGATGCGCAGCACGGTCGGGGCGAGCTCTTCGGCACGGTAGGCAGCGAGCTTGTGGTGTCCGTCGAGAACGAAACCACTCCATAGGTTTTCGGCGCCAGCACGCAGGGCGATGACCACCGGCCGTGCGCCCTGGCGAAGTGCCGTGCGATACCGCTCGACCGCCCCGGTGTCGGTGGGCGGCCAGTGTTCGGTCGGTGTCAGCCAGTCCTCCAACGGGTGAATGCCGCTCGGCTCGTCGGGCTGGGGTCGGCTGATGCCCCACTTCGTCGAGCTGTACCAAGCCTGGAAGCCTTCGATGATCCGGTTGGTTACCGGTTCGGGGGATCGTAACTCGTAGCGGCCGTCGGCCATCAGCGTGAGCAGCGGCGCGAGAATTTCGGCGAGGCTCCCGGTGCTGTAGCCCTCGGTGGTCAGATCACGCAAAACCTGCAACTCTTCGGGCCGGGGCGCTCGCTCCGGGGCCCGCACAAACAATCGGCCGATGCTGCCGGCGAAATCGGCTATATCCAACCCCGCCGCGTTCCCACCCAGATAAAGCAGGCTTTGACCGTACTGCCCGTGCGATCCGCAATCGCCCCGGACATCGACTACTCCCGCGCCTTCTGTCACGTCGACGACCTCGATGTTCACCTGCTGGACCGTACCCTGCGACGACTGCCGAAAGGGTCGGAGCCATCACGGAACCCGAACTTGCGGCCGACCACCAAGGTAGCGCCCGCGCGAACAGATCTCCCGGGACATCTCCGAACGATGGCGAGAACCACTGTCACCCGCACGCGCTCGCTCAAGCCGGCACGCGCGGCCAGCATCGCGAGATCATCTGCGGCGCAGTACACCCTCTTCTGCCGATCTGCGGTTGTCGGCTTTGCCAGTGCGCTCTCCCTCGACGTGCAGGGTGCTACCGCAGCACAGCTTAGGTCCTCAGTCGAGCGGACGAATCTCCCACCTCAGCTTTTTCGCTGCATTTTTCTTGGTGCAGGGATAAATCGTGAGGCCCTCCCCAACTGGCATCCAACACTCCACGCTGCCCGTTGCTGTCTTGGTGGAAGCCTGTTTTGTGGTGGGGTCGTAGGTCCACTTCTGGGCGTCGGTTTCAGCGCAGGAGAGCACGTGTTCAATGTAAAGGCAGCCGCCTGCCTTGTCGTTCTTGATCCGCGAGGTCTTTCCCGGGTCGATGGCTCGCAACGTTTGGGCTTGGATTGCTGACGTGCCGGGTTCGGCGCAGGCCCGCACGACCATTATGTTGTGCCTATCCACTTCGTCGCGCTGGATCGTTATGCACTGGTTCTTGTGCTGAGGATCCAGGCTTTCGAGTTGGAAGGGCTTGCCGTGCTGCGGCCAGCCTGTCTCTTCGGCGACGGCCGATGGCGCTTGATGGATCAGCGCCATAGCCAATGCAAGAGGTACGGCGGCGAGGAATCGACGCATGCTGCGGGCTCCTATGTGAGGTAGAAGGTCACGAAGCTGCTCACCAGACGTGGACTGTGATGTTGCCGCGGCAAACACGCCAGAATGCCTTGAGCATCGTTATAGATATTCGGAGCCTTCAGTCGTTCGGATGGCAACGGCGCTTGCCTACGAGCTGTTCACTCTGAAATGCCGCATACCGCGCGAGCGCCGGACCTACAGCTGGGCGTGCTCGAAGGGGGTGACAAGCCAGGACAACCCCGCCGCCGCCCGGAACCGGCCGCGCCGCAGCGCGTCCAACTCGTCATGACCGAACACGTGAACCCCGATGACAACTGGAATCCGCTGTTCGACGGCTATACCGCAGAGGGTCTCTTGGTTCAGTGCCAGCTGTGGCATGAATGGATGCAAGGGACGTATTTCTCGAGTATTCGCCGGATCGCTCGCAACGCCGAGGAGGGTTTCGAGGGTTAGCGCTGACCGTCAGGAACGAGCCGCGCGGGCCACACGATGTCGACGGGGGCGCTCTTTGCGCTTGCTAGCTGGCGTCGGTCACGTCGCCTCAAACGCGGTCGTCCATATCGGGCGGCGGCGGGGTGTACTGCTCACCTTCGGCCAGGGACTCCAGC
This sequence comes from Nocardia brasiliensis, assembly GCF_042691675.1. GTDB lineage: Bacteria > Actinomycetota > Actinomycetes > Mycobacteriales > Mycobacteriaceae > Nocardia > Nocardia brasiliensis_D. The sequence continues at coordinate 3,726,171 of NZ_CP170507.1, read as the reverse complement.
ACGTCCAGGATTCGGCCGAGCACGACGGCGGAGGGTTCACCGCGCTCGAATGCGACGCTGTCCAGCTCGAGGATGCGCTGCATCGCGGCGACCTCATCGAGGGGTTGACCGAGAAACCGTGCGAGTTCTTCGTCGGTGACCGGTCGTGCGGCGTCGTTGATGGCATCGACCACCGCGAGCACCAGCTGTTGCTGGGCGGGAGTCATCAGCTCGTCGTCTTCCATCGGTCCACCTCCGCCAGCGATCACGGTATCGGGCGCCGAACGTGCCGGACTTGGGTATCGGTGCGCAGGCCGCGCCAGCTCGGATGGCGCAAGCTCGAGGCGGTGGCTTCGCGCGGGAGCGGGGAAACTACGTGGACGTTGCCGGGTGGTGGAGTCGAACACGCTGAGGATCCCTTCGATGCGGTGACACGCGATTTGCGGGAGGAGACCGGTTACGAAGTGTCGTCGATCGGTTGCTGGGGGTTGATTCTCGGGTGATTCCGGCAGCTGTGGCGCGTGCGGGAGGCGAGCATCAGAACGTGGGGATCTTCTATCGTGTACGCGTCACGGGTGGTCGACTCAGAGGTGAACTGGATGGTGCCACCCTCGAACCGACGTGGACCCCTCTTGCTGACGTACCTATCTTGCGTCGATAATCGCTAGTCGACACCGGTTTGGTTCTGGCGCAGACTCTTCCGATGACCGGTCATGTCAGCTCGACTCCGGTCGGCGGGCTGGTCCAGCACTGAACCGCTGGGCCTCGCTGGTGCCAGTGACACGTCTCCGTCGAGTGACACTCGTTGTGGATCTTGAAGGGTGGTTGACTTGGGATACGCCGCCCCAAAAACCCTGCCAGGAGCCGAGGCGGCGGCCCATCTCATTGCTGGATGCAGGAGAAACCTGGATCCAGCTAGTCAATAAACCGATCCGCGGCCTTCTGGATGTCTTGCGCTTCAATGTCGAGTGGATCCCGCACTTGTCGGTAACGGCCTTTGGCTGCGGCCCTCGTCCGCCGAACAGGAGTCGGCAGCATGACTTCTGATCCGAGGCCCGGCATGTGCGCGAGAAGTGGGGCGAGTCGTGTCGATAACGGTTCGGCCAAGCAGACCCCACGGGAAGATTGCTGTTCTACGGTCGGCCTACCGGAGGTCGGCGCGGCTTCAATGAACTGTTTGCCCGGGTTCTCACCTGCCTCCCAGTCCGCAAACGAAGCTATTGTTGCTATCGAAACCGACCGCTAGAGCCAGGAAAGGGAGGGTGGGGGATCGACGGCGGCCTGATCCGTGCGGCACGTGAGGCCAGGGGCTGGTCACAGACCCGGCTGATGGCTGCGCTGCGTGAACGCGCTGAGATCGACAATGTCCCCATCATGAACACCACCAGTCTGCGGATTGCCTTGTCGCGCTGGGAAAACAATCATCACCGACCGGACGAAGTGCACACAGAATTGCTGTGCCGCGTCCTGGAGCTGACGCCCTCGCCTGCACCTGCCGGTTCGGTGAGCCCAGCACTGGACGATTCGCCCGACGACTCTCTATACGGGGTGCTGGCGCATCACACGAACAGCCTGCGGTTACTCGACCGCTGGCTGGGCGCACCAGTGGTGCGAATGCAGACGGCAAGTCACGTCGCTTCATTAGAGCAGTTGTGGCACAACCGATCCGGCGTCGACCAGCTCAGTGTGGCCCGTGCTCAGGCTGACGCCGCTTCGCTGGTGGCCTGGCAGGACCTTGACCTGGGCGACCACGATCGGTCGGCCGATCATTACCGTTTGGCGCGAGTCGCGGCCTCGCGGGCCGGAAGCGCGACCCTGCTGGCACACGCCGTGGGCGAGCACGCGGTGATGCTCGCCGAAACAGGCTATGCGGACGTCGCCTACATCCAGGTGCGCAAAGCCGAGGGCTTTCCTGGGCTGCCACCGCTGCTGCGGTCATGGATGGCTGCCACTCGCGCACAAGTCGCCGCTGCGCTCACAGGTGAACAGGATGCTGTCCTGTCTGGCTTGCGGCTCGCGGAAACCGCTCTGGCGCAGGCGACTTGCGGTGACGAGGCTGATCTTCCGTATGTGTTTCTCGATCCCGTACATCTGGCACGCTGGCAAGGCCACATCTTGATCAAGGTCGGCGACCCGGCTGGACGTCAACTGACCCTGGATGCGTTGGATCATCTGCCCGAGGACTTCGTACGGGCCCGCTGCGCACAGCGCTTGGATCTTGCGGAGGACGCACTCAGGCGGCGCGAACTCGAGCCAGCCGAGGAGATGCTGACAAGCGTCGCAGCTCAAATCGAGACCCTTGGCTCAGCGCGGCTCGGTAAACGTCACACTCAACTACGGCGACTGCTGAATTGTGTGTAGCGCCAAGAGCAAGCCGACACCAGTTCCAGCGCCGAGCAGCTGCCCACCAGCAAGAAGTTCCGGCGCATCAGTCACCGGCACCCATTCCAGAACACCTTCCTCTTCCGAATCGCTCGGTTCGGCCACTTGGCGAGGATTGCGCGTCAGGAAGACGTAGTGCTTGGTCTGAATGAGACCGGGCATCGGTTCCAACGTCGCCTTAAGCTCGAGCGGCCCCGTCGGCTCAAATCCAGTCTCTTCCAGTAACTCCCGGCGTGCGCACTGTTCCGGGCTCTCGTCGGGCTCGATGATGCCTCCCGGCGTCTCGAGACCCACTTGTTCCACAATCCAGCGGTGGCGGCGGATCATAAGCACGCGATTCTGATCGTCGAGGGCAGTGACCAGCGCCACCGAACCCAGGTGGATCGAATGGTGCGAGCGGTGGACGCCGTCCGGGGCGGTGATGTCGTTCATTGTCACGGTCAGCCAAGGGCGAGCTTCATAGACCGTGCGCTGGGCGTGCACAACGGTGGGCGCTGGATCAGCCATGCCGCTGACGCTACCAATCTACGAGGCTCTATTCGCTCCGGTTAACCCGCGTTAACCCGTGCTACGGGTTGCTACGTTCCCAACTCTGGCGCAGTCGACAACTCTAAAGACCGGTACCCGGTACCGAACCGACGCCGCACTCCCTGCCCGCGGCACAGCGGCCCCTGGTGGTTAGGCCCGGTGGGGAGAGCCTCGGTGCCGGGTGCCGCGCGAACCGCTTGCTGCTCTTAGCCAGAAACGGAGTTCCCCAATGGCGCTTGCGATGTACCACAGCATTGCCACTAATGACGAAACTACTCATCAGGCACCTTCGGTGCCGTTCACTGTCGACCAAGCCCAGGCCGTGATGCGCTACCACGTGGCATGCCGAGCCAAGCGCTGCCCTCGCAAGGCAGCTGCGCTCGACAGTCTGATTGCGGCTGGCAGGCTGGTGCTGTCCACGAGCAAGCCACGGTGAGTGGGCAATGCCTGTCATTCCAGCCAGCGACGCACCGGACGATCGTCCGGGCCACGCCCTCAGCCACGACTGCGACAGCCCGATTCCGGAATGGGCACCGGCGGCACGACTGCCGTCCTCGGAGATGTTCCTGGCGACGTTCGCCGGGATGCAGCCGATCGCAGGGGGCGACATCCTCGGCCCAGCCTTCGATCTGGTGGCCTGTCAGCGCGACGAACGGCTGGCCGACGCGATCCTCACCGACCAGACATCGTCGCTCGATGAACTGAGAGCAGCTGGCAAAAGCCTTAACTCGGCCCGGACCGACATCAGCATGCTGATCACGCTGATTGACGAGGCCGTACAGGAGCGGCTGCAGCAGCGCCGCCACGATCACCGCGCCACACCGATACCGTCGGTCGTGGCGGACCCCCCATCACACGTGCCGCTACATACCGAATCGGTCGGGGATATCGCGGCCCGTATGGCAGAGCTGTGGGAGATCCTGTACACCACGGACTCGGATCGGGACAACCACCCCGAAGCCGAGTTGCTCGCGCAATTGTGCGACGGCTATGACACCCTCATCGCCGACATCGAATCCGGTCGGCGACTACCACCCGGCTGTGATGGCCGATGACGCCGCTTCGCACACCCCGCCGCATCCGCCACCTTCACATTGAAGCCGACGCGCTGAGACCCTGCAGCCCGGGGCACATAAGTCTCTTCAAACCAACGTGGTGATGTCATGAGGCAGACCGCACTGGCCACCGTCTCCACAGACGCGCTGCCGTCGCGGCATCTATTGCTGAGCGCTATCTCCGGCCGCCTCACCAACGCACCGGAGCTGCTCGACCACGCGCGGGAGTTGGCTGACCTGCACGCCTCGCTCATCCCGGCGATCGTGGATCCGCACGTCCGAGACAAGACGGCGGACACGGCATTCGCCGAGATCGTCGCGCGGCAGGCTCAGATCGACAGCTGGGCGGTCTTCCATCTGCCACGCCATCCCGGTGCGACCTTCCACACCCAGTCCCTCGGCGAAGTGCTCAACCACGTCGCCCGAATCTACGCCCACGTGTGGTGGTCGATACGCCACACCGATGACGAAGAACAGCAGCACGACGCATGGTTGCACCTCGGCGAGGTCATGCGGGGATACGCCGACCTCCGCGACGCGGTCCTCGCCCGCCGAACCCAGCTGCCTCTCGGCTGGACCGGTGTAGCCCCGCGACTTCCCAGCCAACCCCGAATGCACACCAACACCTAGGAAGGATGCAGCGCAAAGACATGGGTACGAATCCGTTGATCCAGGTCGATGATCTCGGCGCCGAGTCCAGCACACGTTTGAGTTTCATCCGCCATGCCCAGTCGATTTCCAATGTCGAGCGGACGATCAGGGGCGAGGCCACCTGCAAGGGCTTGACCGACCTCGGGCGCGGCCAAGCCGAATCCCTCGCATGGCGACTCGGCATCGATCATCACGACGACCCGATCACCCACGTGTATTCGACCCCACTGACACGAGTGGTCCAGACTGCTGAGCCGGTCGCACAAACGCTGGGGCTACGACGCGAGCCATCTGCCACGGACGCAGCGGGTACACGTAGTCGGCCACTCGATGAGTAGTGACCAGATCGACCACCAGGCCCGGAGTGTGGAAGGCGGCGGGTGGGAGGTCAGCTTCTTGCCCGGGATGACTCTTACCGCGGCTCAAGCTGTCCTTGCCTTGAGGGCGGCCGAGGAGCTCGAGGCGCTGGGACGGTATGCGCAGATCCTTGGCCTGACGACGCTGGAAGTGGTCGGCATGGCGACAGAGCCATGCATATGGCAAAACCATCAACTCGCTGCGCCTGCCCGATCGAGCACTCGCCGTGGGATGCGAGCCGTTCGATGACGCGCGACTGGGTGCTGCTGCATGGCAAGCGGGTTCAGGTGCGCGGCAGGCGGATTCAAGGCTTCATGACCGGTGCGGCGGAGGGGCGGCGTGACGCCGCTGAGTGCGTGTGGGAGCCGATCGGGTCGCCTGCGCCGCCGGAAGACCCAGGTGATCAGGGCGCGCCTCATTTGAGGGTGGTGCGGTGATGTTCGAAGACTGCCACACACCGAAGGAAGTGGCTCAGTTCTACCGCAACCGGTACGGGCTGGCGGCGGAGCTGTCCTATCAGCGGGCGTTCGTGCTGACCGATGACACGGTGGGCGCGATCTTGATGCCACCATGGCTGGGCCAGCAGGTGAAAAACAGTTCCAGCGAGGGCATTTCGGCCCCGATCATCCGTCACGGTCAACGGGGCGGTTTCTGGATCTTCCTCGTCGGCAAGCGGCGGGGGCACCTGCGCAACCGCGCGGTGCCTGCGTTGACCCGCCACAACGGGGCGATCCTGCCTCCACGTTCGGCCGTATGGCTGCCGATGACCGATGCCGGACTCGGGTGGACATGGCACTCGCCACCGCGTCTCGGAGCATTCCTTCCTGCGCGTACCGAGGTGCTGCACTTGGCGCTGGTCGTGATCGACCATGCCGAAGCGGCACCGGATCCGTTGCACAACACTGCGATTGCGGTGCGTGACCCGGCGTCGGCGCGGACAGCCCGGCGGTGATCGCGGTGTCGCTGCCTTCTGATGACGAGCTATTTCTGGCGATCCGAGGGCAGTTCGAGGACACCCACTGGCTATGCCAGCTTGCTAATGAACTGGGTCGGCTGCACTGCCGAAAGCTGCTCGGTAAGCCCGCGCGTGCCGAAAGCTGCTGTGAGCGTGTGGAACTGATGCGCGAGGTCGATTTGTGGGTCTCGGAGCGGCTGCCGGTCCCGCACCCCGATTGCGAGCCTGCACACCGAGACCTTGGGGCCGATGGCCGCGGCTGTGTGCCCCCCGTCTTGGTCCCGTGCCGCTTCAGCGCCGAGCTTCCCTCCGAAATCCCAACATCACCATGAAGGAGTGCATCGAAGATGTTCGACGACCCGCCACCGCTGAACGGTCAGCCGTTGAAAGCGGCGTTCACCCGGACGATGTCCGGCTGGCTGGACAGGCTGATGATCCTGGATACCGACCTGTTCTATGACCCCGACGACCTTGCGGCGTTGCTCATTGCCGCCGAGACGGTACCGAATCTCGTTGTGATCACCGCTGATGAGACCCGTGGTCGGCGCGCTCGCCTGGCCCGATACGCACTCGATCAGCTGGGTCGTACCGATGTGCCGGTGATCGCCGGCCTCGATCTCGGTGGCGAGCAGCGGTTCCTGATGGACGACTACCTCGATGGCCTGGAGCCACAGCCCGACGATCTGGTCGACGCGGTGGCACGGATGTGCGCCATGACGACCGGTCCGATCGACTGGGTCGGTATGGGGCCGATGACCAACTACGCCGCTGTCGTGACCGCTGCCCCGGAGTTGGCCGAGCGGTTCGTGCTCTATCAAATGGGCGGTTGGCTCGATCGCTATCGGGACAAGCGGGTGGCCAGCCATAACCTGCGCATCGACACTGTCGCTGCTGGGTTGGGGTTGCGGGTCGCTCACAAGCCACGGCTGATGCTGTCGGATTTCACCAACGTGCGAGAAACCCGTATCACCCCGGACTGGGCGGTGATACGCAGCCTGCGGTCCTCGCCCAACGCGGCGGCACAGTTGCTGGCTGCCAACTTCGAGCTGTGGTTCGCGCGGCGCGGCGGAAGTTGGATGCATGACCCGCTCGCACTCACTCTGCCCCTGCAGCTTCCGTTCGTGACCATGCGCGGTGAGTGGATCCGGATCGAGAAAGACGCCCGGCTCTACCGAGACCTCGACGGTCGCGTGATGGAGGTATCGTGCGCGGTCGACTACCCGGGCTTTATCGATTGGTTCCACGAAACCCTCCTAGCGGGGGCATACCGATGAGGTGGCAACCCTGGCTACACACCCACCCGCGGACCAACTCTCACCACACTCCGGCAGCCGCCGACTCGCGATGCGACACGATCCCGACCGGCGTCGCGGCAGGCCGAGAAGGATACGTCCGGCTGCACGCTGATTGCGGCAGAGCCGAATTCGACGCCGACCACCAGCTGATCCGGGTCGCCTGCCCTGCCGTGTGGTGCGGGGCGGTGTCGGTGGCCGACAACGTGATTCAGGCACACCCGACGCGGGACAACCGAGAGCGCGCGTGGGGCGGATGGCGCATCGTCGACGACAAGGTCGCGGCCGAGAAGGCATTGTCATGAACCCAGCGAGCCCCGACCAAATCGGTACCACAACGAGTTTCGGTAACTGGCTAAGCGATCCCGGTGAACTCACTCGCGACAACGCCATCACTGCGATGAGCCTCCACCGTGACTGCTCACGCCAGTGCCTGCCGCTGCGAAGGGCCGAAGCGACACTCAACGCCGAGTACGACTCGGTGCCCGCTGCCAGCGAGGAGATGACCGACCAGAGCTGGGGCGCTGTGATGTCAGCCCGGCTCCGGGTGGCAATGCGGCTGTCCGAACACCGACCTAGCCTCAGCGAACCGACCTAGCGGTAGCCCTGGCCGTTCACCGACAGTGCAACCTCGCGCGCCACCCCCACTCAGCCGACAAGCAGATTCCTGATCTCCGGCAGGGGATCCGGATTCCCTTGCCCAACAGGGCTTCCCGATAGGATCTCAAGGAGAACATCATGGGCCTTTTGTACAAGAGCATCGCGACGCTGACCTACACGGTCACGGTGATCGTGATCTACAACGCGATCGTCGCCTTCGTACGCCAGCAAGTATTCGCAGAGCTTCGCGGCGCCACCTTTGGCGATGACGAATCCGAGCATCAATTGTGAGCTGGTGAATCGGTACGGCCCGGTCGTCCGGCGCGGACGACCGGGCCGTACCTCGTCAGGTCGCCAGCCAGTACCGGCAGATTCCGTCGCTAGTTCGATCGCGGCAAGCCCGCGCCGTTGGACGGACGCTCTCTCCGGCAAGCCGGGAACCTACCCGTGGCGCGCTGCAAGCTGCAGCCCTCGGTCGCGCGGATGGGCGGAGACCACCGGGGACTCCGCAGGGTCCTGGGTGGTCTCTTCGCGTCTCCTTCAAGCTCTACCGTGTGTGGCCTGCGGGATAGGCCGCGCCGCCAACGAATCCCGACCGATACATCCACGCCGCAGCGACGACGGCCTGTGCGGAGAGTGCCGCGACAACAACGCGCCCCCCATCCCCGACCACGACCCCACCGAGCACATCCGTACCCGCTGCGACCACATCGCCGCCACCCAACCAGCCGACATCATCCGCGGTCTCCTTCGCCGTGATTGGCGCGCCGCACGAACCCTCGCCGAACGACTCGCCATCAGCTCCTGGATCGACAGTCACTCAATCCCAGGCACCCGAACCCCCCAACCGGTCACACCGACCGACCCCATCGCACAGAACCCGCTGATCGTGCACACCGACGCCCAACTCCCGCAACACATCAACGACCTCGAACTACGAATCACCCTGGCAGACAACGACGCAATCCTCTACGGACCGGCACCCCATTACCAGAACAACGACGCCGAATACGACAATGCCGTGCGCCACCACACCGCCCAACAGGCAATACGCAACGCCCGCACCGCCCACGACGAATTCACCGCCGCCACCCGCGCACTCCAAGCGATCACCACCGAGCTCGACACCACCAGCAGAAGCCTCACAACCACCCCCGCCTTCAACCGCGGTGCACGACGCAAACTCCAAACCCGCATCACCGCACTCGCGACGCAACATCAAACCGCGATCCACACTCGCGACTCAGCACGCATCGCTGACCGCGAAGCCCACCGCGACGCCACCCTCCACGCGGGCCCAGCAGACCGCTGGGACCAGATTCTCGCCACTCCACACCACGAACGCACCGATCAATCGTCCTATCAACCCGGCACATCGCACGCCGACGCAGACAGCCGCGACCAGATCATCGACTACCAACATCGCATCAACGAACTACGTACCGAACAACACCGACGAGTCCGACTCACCGCCAGCCAGCAAGTTAGTAAACTCGAACTGCACGCGCCATCAAATGCCGCGAACGACAGCACATTCGAACTTCCTAACGACCCGACCTCAACTCAACAAGACACCGATTTAGGACCTTGAACTCACCGATATCGATGACCCGCGTCCGATCGGCAGACACTGCCCGACTTGGCCGCGACAGGCGACGTCGTCGGGTTCAGTCAGTTGTGACGAAGGTTCTGACCAGACGGATCATCCCCGCGTGCGCAGGGAGCACGCGTCCGGCCAGCGCCGAAACCGCCTGCGCGGCGGATCATCCCCGCGTGCGCGAGGAGCACTGGTACGGCGCTTGCGGTGTTCGGCTGCCATCAGGATCATCCCCGCGTGCGCGGGGAGCAGAGGTAGATAGATCCGGTGGCGAGACGGTCCAACGGATCATCCCCGCGTGCGCGGGGAGCACTGACGGACCATGGCCCCGACCTGCGGCAGGATCGGATCATCCCCGCGTGCGCGGGGAGCACTCCCTCGGCGCGCAGATCGCGCACGAACTCCGCGGATCATCCCCGCATGCGTGGGGAGCGCCCTTCGTGTCGTTGAAGGCGCTGACTATCCGCCGGATCATCCCCGCGTGCGCGGGGAGCACGTCCTCAGCAAGGAAGGCGACCTCGAAGGCAACGGATCATCCCCGCGTGCGCGGGGAGCACCAGATTTAAGGGCAACCGGTAACCCGGTTGCCCGGATCATCCCCGCGTGCGCGGGGGAGCACCGGGGGCACACGGGCGCTTCCGCGTGTGCCCCCGGATCATCCCCGCGTGCGCGGGGAGCACGGGCAACGATCCCCGCTCCCGAGTCCGGGCCGCGGATCATCCCCGCGTGCGCGGGGAGCACGGCAAGACCCGCGCCAAGGCGTGGGTGGAGCGGGGATCATCCCCGCGTGCGCGGGGAGCACCACATCGTCTACGCGCTGAAAGGCGGCGTCGTCGGATCATCCCCGCGTGCGCGGGGAGCACTTCACCGAGAAGGGTGCCGCGTTCGAGCATCTGGGATCATCCCCGCGTGCGCGGGGAGCACGGCACCCACGGCTGAGTGACCGGCACCAACCTCGGATTATCCCCGCGTGCGCGGGGAGCACAACGACAAGATGGTGCGGTTCATCGCGGTCGTCGGAATCCCCGCGTGCGCGGGGAGCACTCTTCTTGACCTGGTGGTTTCTAGTCGCTGATGTTGTTTTTCATTCGGTTTGTTGGGATGTAGGCAAGACAATCCCCCCTCGGACGGTTACTTTGGCTTGAACTTCCGGCGAGCTGCACGTCGACGCCACACGGTTTCGGATTGGTGTTCTGCCTGGTTTGATGTGCGGTCGCTCGCGGCGGGCGGCGCGTGGGTCGCCGGAATATAGTCCGGAACGGTTGTGCGTCGCATGAGCGTCACGCCATCGTGGTCTACGGGAGTCCAATCGTGCCCATGCACCTTGAAGGTGAGCCGTTGTTCGTTGCGTGCGGCACAGGCCATGATCGCTCTGCCCTCGCCGACAAACTCGATGATGCGCTGCCACATGAGTCTCGTACACGCGGCGAGATATTGCCGACGAACACACCGGGACTGATCTCGAGTAGCCATCGAGTGAGGTGTCCACGCAGACCCGGCGGGACGGCGGTGAGGACAACGATCGTCAAAAGTCGTCTCCATATCCCACTCCGCCGGGCACCGGGGCATCTCGGTCGTCCCACAGCGAGATCACCTCGAAGTCGAGTTCCTCGAACTCTGTTGCCTCAAAGCCACTCTCATTGCGAAGTAGCTTCTGGATGTCCCGCGCGCATCGTTCGAGTAGCTTCCCGTAATAAACTGCGTCTCGTACACGCCGACGGGTCACCGCACCGATGTCTTCGGCTCCTTCTGCTGCGACCTCGAATGCGATCGGGATGGTCAGCTCAGCCTTGTACAGGTCTGCAATGTCGTAGACAAAGGAGCGGTGATGGCCTGTGTGGACGAAGCCGAGGGCCGGTGAGCATCCGAGGGCGACGATCACCGAGTGCACGATTGCGTACAGCGCGGAGTTCGCCGCCGACAACGCCTGATTGATCGGCTCACCAGCGTCCCAATCATCAATGTCATAGTTGCGCCGGGTCCATTCGACCCCGGTGCGCTGAGAGTGCTGGCGATACACCTTGCGCACCCGGGCACCTTCCCTACCGCGCAACTGCTGCATGAGTAGTCCGGAGACGTCCTCGCCGGGGAAGCGCATGGCATACATCGCGCGCGCGACCTGCAGGCGTGCGCGGGTGTTGGACACCGCCTGTGCTTGCGCTTCCAGAAGTCGCGAAGATCGGGAGAGCGCGACGCCGTGCGCGTAATAGCGCACACCGCGCTCCCCCACCCACACAACGGTCGACCCGCTATCGGACATCAGCGAGATTGCTTGGTGCGTAATGGTTGTTCCTGGGCCCAGCAGCAATACACCGACCGACGCGGCGGGAATACGTGTGGTGCCGCGTTCGTCGGTAGCGGTGATGGCGTTGCTGTCACGATTGATCACACACTTGTCCAGGTACAGGAATGAGATCCGGTCGGAGATGCGAACCAGCTCTTTGGATGTGGAGGGGCGACGCCCGATGGTGCTCATTGCGGGGTATCTGCCGTGGTCGGATATGCGAGGGTGAGTAGCCCGCACCCATACGATTTGGCGCGCCCGATACCGAAGGTGAGTGAAGTCTTCAGTGCGGCAACGTCGGTGACCTCCAACAAGCCTTCGAAGGTTGCTGTGGAGATAGTGACACGGCCGCCGGGGCTTCGGGGGAATCGCTTAACACTGCGGTCGATGACGGCGAGTTCGACCTCACCGTCGATTGCGTTGTCTGCTTTGCGGGGCAATATCTGGAATCCGAGCCGTGGGGTGCGGTCGAGCAGCCATTGTTCTTGCTGGCGGACGGTGACGTGGCCGAGCGGTTTGGTGTCGGTCCAGCCGTCACGGCGCCCGGACCGCACGGGATTTGCGGTCAGACGGAACTGCCATTGTTGTCCGATGGTCAGTCGGTCGAGCAGGCGGTCGTAGGGTTTGGTGTCCCACGCTTGGGTGGTGGGCCAGCCGGCTTGTTCGACGATGTGGGTGAAATCGGGTTTGTCGGGGCTGGCGACGAACAGGATCACACGGTGGGGTCCGTAGTTGTCGATTCGCCACAGGATTCGGCCTTCGTCGCTGGGTGTGGCGTCGGCGAAGCCGCTGCATACCGCGGCGTGCAGTGCTTGCGGGGACGACAGCAGTAGCCGGGCGCCGCGGCGGCGTGGGTTGATCTGCATCCTGGTCAGGAACATTGCTACGCCTCCAGGACCGACATGGCGTCGTGCTCGGCGACCGGTGCCGTGGTGCCGTGCGGGTTGGCGATTTCCACGGTGCTTCGCACGATGGAGCGCCATTGGTACTGGCGATGGTTCGGGTCGAAACTTACTGGGGCATCATGGATTGCTTCACCGGCTAGTTCACCGTCGGCCGCGTCACGAACCGTTGCCAGGGTGACGACGGTGTCGCGGGTGCGTTTCTGGACTCTGGTGCTGGCCAGCCACGGCCGGGTCATCAGAGCGGTGTCGAGGTCTGTATCGAATACTCCGAGCGCGATCGGTCCCGCGGGTGGGCACGAGCGACGGCCGAGGTAGAGCGGGAACTCGGGGCTACGCACAGCGGCATCGATTGCGGTGACGAGTTCATGCTCCCCCTCGAGCACCGCCAGGTAGGCGGCATCGCAGATGTAGTACCGATATGACAACGGCATGGAGGTCCAGGTTGTGGATCCGTCGCGTTCGCGTTTGGGCCGTTGTGCGGTGTGGAAGTCGCGCACGAGCTGTCCGGGTTGGTCGATACGAACACCGAATCGCAAGCCCAGCAACGTTTCGAGAGGATCGGTTCGACGCAAGCCTTTCGCTGCGGCCACGAGACCGAGTACACCGCTTTTGGTGGGTGCGGTTTCGGTGTCGCGTCGTACGAATTTGCTGCTGGCACCCCAAGATTGCAGGGGTCCGGCCAGGCGCAGGGCGACGACGCTCACTGCTGATCTCCGAGCCTTGCTTCGACCAGCGCCGCGAGCTGGTCTACCAGGTCGGCGAAGCTGACATTGCCACCCAGGTCGTCCAGGGCCGCGGTGTCGGAGCCGAGGCGCGTCACCCAGCCTGCGATCGGGGTTTCGTTGTAGGCGCGTTCGATCTCTCGCGCTTCGTCGCGCAGGGCGTCGGCGGCTCGTTTGACCCGTCCATCGGTGTTGGACTCCCTGATCGGATGTTCGAAGGCGCCGACCAGATTGATCGGCTGGGTATCGCGGACCAGCGCTACGACGGCTTCCGGCAGGGTTCGGTTGGCGAAGGTGTTCTGTTTGCCGGTCGGCATGGAGCGCACGAACGAGGTCACGAATGCCTGGACCGCACGGCGGGTCGCGTCGCGGTCGCCGAGGTTGTCGTTGAGGCGGTTGACGTCGACTGTGGCGTATCGGTACAGGGTTGAGGAGTTGAACTCGACGGTGCCAATCATCGCGGCGCCGGTTTCGTGCTCGCCGATGTGGTCGTCGACGGCGGTGAAGTAGTCGAATTCGGTCTCGACCGGATGGACGCTGATGGCGTGTGCGACCTGGACTGCGGCGTCGACGTTGAGATCGGCTTGGTCGGCGACCATACGACCGAACAACGCGATATCCACTGAGTGGTCACGATCGGCCAAGTCCTTGACCTTGGCTTCTCGCAGCGATGTAGCGATGTCGTCGGTGGCGGCCGCGGCAATAGCAGCTTGGGCCAGCGCCACGATTTGATGCTTGCTGAGGAATACCAGGTATCCGGCCTCGTCGGTGGCGTCCTTTCTCGGTGGCTTGACCTTGATCCCGATCTCGGTCATCACCGCAGTCGCCAGTTCGAGGGATTGCTGCGCCAGACCGGGTGCACGGGAGGCGATTTCGGCACCGAGGAGCTCGACCACCCGCCGTGTGCGCACGCCGAGTTCGGACTGGTCGAGGTGGGCGTCGAAGGCCACGCGGGTCGCGCGTTTCCAGGCTTGGCTCGACACTCGTGCGCGCCGCACTCCACCGTAGATCGCGGTTTTCGGGCTGCCGGTGTCGTCGCGGTTGAGATTGCTCGGTGGCACGGTCTGCAAGATGTGCAGCTCGATCAGGGTTCGGTTCATCAGCTCGGGTCCCTTTCGATGGTCACTGTTGGGCCGGTTCGGGCTCAGAGTCGCTGGGCTGCGGCGTTCTGTAGAACTCACGTCCCCAGGCAAGTCGCACCTGCTGGGCACGAGCCGGGGTGAGCAGGCCGGTGATGTCATCGGCGAGCCGGGCGTAGTCGAATCCCAGTTTGGCCGTGCGCAATTGCGTCACCAGCCCCCGGATGTGTGCCAGCACCTCGTCGATGGACTGGGCGGTAGCAACAGCCATGAATCGACGCGTGACTGCCTCGGCGCTCCGGCCCTCCGATCGCGCCAGCATCCCCACCGCCCGTCCGAAAGACACCTCCGCAACGTGGGCGCGCACAGGCATCGACTGCTGATGCGCGGCGAATAACGTCAGCGCCGAGTGCGCGGCCTGCTCTGCGATACTCGGTTCCAGATCATCGAATCCATCCTCACCGCGCAGCGACGCGGGCACCGCGGCAATGGTCGAGTCCCAGATCTCGGGGACACTGCCCGCCGACTTACCCAAGCCTCGACGCAGCTTGGCCAGCTCCGCGCGGGCGAGCGACGATCGGCGTAGGTAGTCCTCCTGCAATCGGTTCAGTCGCCAATCCAGGGCCTGCCCCAGAGGGCCTAGGCGGTGGTGAGCCGGTTTCAAAGTTGCTTGTGCTTCATTCTCGATTGTGCTCACGCCACCACCATCTCCTCTGGCGTCGGGTCATCAGGCCGGGTATCGGTGAGGGGTAACGCTTTTCGTAACGCGGATCTGAACCACAACTCAGCTCGGGACACATTGAGTAGTTGCCCTCGGACCTCCCGGCCGACCCAGGCAGCAGGCGAGGCAGCCGAAACCAGTTCCGCGACAACAGGGTACGTCGCCGAACGGACCGTGCATTGCCACCGTGCCCGCGCTTCACCCAAATCGGCACCGGGCATCAGCGAGGCCAACCACTGCCGGTAACGGCCATCCAGCGCCGCATACAACCGCTCCCGAGCCCGGTCACCAGCACCGGACTTCGGTGCAGCACCGGCGGCCTGGGCGATGTTCTCAGCGAAACTCCACACCGCAAACGCCGCATGCTCGGCATCGTCGACAGCATTCGTCGCTGTCTGGCCAGCGGCCGGCTTGTCCTGGCGCAACAAGATCACCGGCATCGGCAGCAAATCCTCGACGATCTCGGCGAACGTGGCACTCTGTGCACCGTATTCAGCACCCACAATCCGCACACGCGGCGTATACCGTTCCGGCAACAGGTCTTTGGATCCGAGGTCGCCTATCCACTGCAGAATCCCCGGCGCAAGTCGCGGCTGCGGGTCGGCGCCACGGCTGCTGCCGCGACCGGAGACCGTCGGTAGCATCGCGCCGATACCGCGCCATACCGAACGCTCCGGATCATGGGTCAACGGCATGTAGACGACAGTCTTGTGTTTCTTCGATTGTGGGTCGCTGTAGCGCCAGCAGGTGTGCGGGTCCATGTCGTGACGGTTGTGCGGCACGATCCTGTCGCCGTTGGCCAGTACGACCCCCGTTACCCCGGTTCGGTCGCCCACCAGTCGGATTCGACGTGTCTGCCACGTATAGAGATCGATTGCCCCGCGAGGCGGTCGTTCCTTCCACGCCGCCGAATCGGGGTCACGCTCCCATGGCGGAATGTCGTGAATCCCGCCGATGTTGACATACGGGTTGTCCTCGTAGGCAACGAGATTCAGCAACAGGGTTGCTCGCAGATCTTCTCCCTGTGGCAGCACTCCCCCGATCTGTCCCGACCAGCCCGTGCCGATCGGATACCCCTTGCCGTTCTTGACGGTGCCATCGCCAACCGCACCGGACTTGATCCCCGACGGGTCGAACGCGTGCGCGTGCACCAACCAGCGCGCCGCCTCCGACGCCTCGATCCGACGAAGACTCCCCGCTGACCGAGTGGTGAAGAACGGCTGCCCGTTCGGCACGTCCGCGACTATCTTCTCCAGCCCCGACACTTCGTGCTTCGCTGTCTGCAAACCCGCGACCTGGAAGAACGGCGCCTCGGCGCCGAACAGGTCGAACCGGTGCCGCACCGGATCGACATAGGCCCGAATACGATCCAGCGGCAACCCATCCGAGACCCACAGATCGGCCCACTGATCCGCACCCGACGGCCCGTCGATCGCACGATGAATGATCGCCAGCAGCAGACGCGTGATCGCGAAACCTTGGGTTGGCACCTCCCCGCCGATGGTCGTCAAATCCTGTGCCTGCTTTAGCAATTCGAGGATCGATAGCTCCCGCTCGCGGCCGTCGCGACCGAGTGCGACGATCCAAGGCTCATCAAGCAGACTGAAGCGGTATTTGTCGTATTTGTTCATTCATGTTCCCACTTCCACATCGTTTCCGAGCAGGACGTCGTCTTCTAGTCGACCAATCGATCTAGAATGCTCACGGATGCGAAGGTGACGACTATCTTTGCGGAAGCTCCAAGACCGATGATGCTGAGAATCGCAGTCGTGCCGGTCGCGGTAGCGGGCAGCATCACCCATGTTCGGAATCCAACAGCTAGCCCTGCACCCATCCCAACCATCTCCGCTAGCACGAAGATCAGCAGTGTTCGTACCGTCAGCAGTCGACTAGGACCCCGCGACGACTGACTGAGAGCCGGAATCGGTAAACTCATCTTGTCTTCCCTCTCGCTACTTGACGTTGCATGGGAAGAAGGTCGGCTCCCGTTGCAGCGGGAGCCGACCATTTTGTGGTCGGCGGGCCGCCCCTCTCCTGGCCCGCCGTAAGTTCTCTCGACGTGCCGACCCCGTGCGATACGGGGAACATGCGTTACCAGACGCCGAACTACGTTGTCGGCCTGGATCATCCCGGCATACCTCGGGAACCGAGCGGCGCAGATAACACCGCAGGACGGTACTCGGGCAAAGATTGAGATGCAAGGGCCGTCAACGCACTTCATGACCGTCATGATCGCGAATCTCTAAGCCAATATCAGGGGTGTAGTGCACCGTTCGGCCGACGATCTCGCCGTAACCGTCCTGATCCAGCAGCAAGACCGGCAGCCGGTAGATGAGGGGCGAGAATTCCCATTCTTCGGGGGTCGCGGCCCACAGTTCGGCCTCTGCCTGCTCGTTGCTGAACTCGAGCGGCAGACGCAGTGAGCAGGTAGCGATGATGTGGGCCAGCTGATCCGAAGGCGTCGATTCCCGGGGCACGCGACGGTGGCTGTGGTCGTCGGGCAGCCATGACGGTGTGAACCACTCGCCGTCAGCGTCTTGCTCGATCACGACCACTTCGAGGCTGGGTGCGCCGTCGCGGACCTGTCCTTGCCCATGCGAATCGTCCTCGGTTTCACCAACATTGGCCGCGACCCAGCCGACGATCGAGTTTCCCGGCCGCGCAGGCTCTTTCAGCTGAAACTTCTCTGCATTCGCCGTACGAGCCGCACAACGGTCCACCCAATGCTGCCGTGCCCGGGCCATGGCGTCCTGCCACGACGCAGGACCCAATTGCTCGAAGCTGTACGCCTGTTGCACGAGCGAAGCGATGTCATCAGGCAGACAGATCTCCTGACCCAGATGCGGCAACACGACCGCCGCCGCGCGAAGCAGTGGATACTCGCCGTAGATACGCCGTGCCGCGGAAGGCTCGAGCTCCGGCGCACCCGCCGTGAATTCCACTCCCGCAATGAACGCGTGAGCGGTGCGAACTTTCGGGGGGCGCTCGGCCTGATCTGCACCGCGCTGATGGCGATGTAGCCGTCCCATGCGCTGCAGGACCAGGTCGATAGGCGCCAGATCGGTGACCAACAGATCGAAGTCGATATCCAGAGACTGCTCCACCACCTGGGACGCGACGACGATATGACGTTGGGGTCTGCACTGTGCACGATCAGCTGGCCCGAATCGATCGAGAAGCTCCGTATCCTTGCGCATCCGGTCCGCGGCGATGAAACGAGCGTGCACCACGGTGATCTCACCAGGGAAGTGACGCTCAAGTGCCGCGGCAGTCGCCAGCACCCTACGCACCGTGTTCCGCACGACAAGCGCACAGCCTCCGCCCGACAGATTTTCACTCAGCAGCGCGATCAACGCGTCCGCATCGTCATCGACCTTCCCGCCAAGAGACCGCACCTGCACCGAGGTGCTGCGGCCCGAAGACTCGATCCGACGGTGCTCGACCGAGTCACTTGTCGTCCACGACAGGATCGGGTAACCCGCGACATCGCTCATGCTGGGCGGAACGGTGCGATGGAAACCTCGTTGATATGCCGCCAACAGCACCTGTCGACGATCGGCTGGCAACGTCGCCGAGAGCGCGATCACCGGAATCCGGTAGGCGCCAAGCCAGGTCAGTACCTTGGTCAGATAGGAATTCATGTAGGCGTCATAGGCATGCACCTCATCGAGCACGACCACCTTGCCGGCCAGCCCGAGGTGGCGAAGCATCAAATGCCGAGACTTCAGCGCCGCGAACAACAGCTGGTCGATGGTGCCCACCGAAAAGTTGGCCAGCTGGGCCTTCTTCCGGCCGGACAACCATGCGTGCGCCGTAACTGCGTGGCGGGCAACGGCTTTGCTCTGCAATCCATCGTCACCACCATGATCGCAGTCGATTTCGGTGTTCCCGATTCGCCCAGCCTGAACGAGGCCTCGGAACAGGCGGTTGAACCGCGCCTTGCCATGGCCGAGAATGATCGATCCCCCTACCTGATGACCGTCGGCTCCCAAACGGTCGAGCCAATCGACGACTCGATGAAACATCGCGTCACTGGTTGCCTGCGTAGGAAGCGCCACCAGCAGCCCGCCTGCCCCCCATCGCCCGGCCATGATCTCCGCGGCGGACAAGGCCGCCTCGGTCTTGCCCTCCCCCATCGGCGCCTCGATGATCAGAAGCCCGGGCTCACTCATCACTCGCGCAATCTCGCACGCGGCGAGCTGCACCGGGCGCACTACCGAGCCCGGCGGCAACGAGAACCTTGTCGCGAAAAGCTTTGGCACCTCATCCGGGATCACTGCTGGCGTCCACGGCACTGGCAGCGCCAGCGCAGCCAACGCACGACCCGACCTTTCAGAGTCGACCACCACCTCCGGCAACACCCCAGCATGGAATGGCAGCAAATCCTCATTACTGGCAATCCAATCCGAAACGATGACGATCCCCGTCACAAGGACTTGGAACCGCACCGACAGCCTCAGCGCACGCCAACCATCCAAGTACTCCAGCACACCTGAGCGTTCTGCCGTGCGACACAACAACTCCCGCTGTACCTGCACCCATGAACCTGCACCGAACAGGTGCGGATAACTGTCGGGCAACGAACGGTCGTCCTCATCGGGTGGCACCCCGTGGTGGCCGCCGAGTATCACCCCCCACGCGACTGCCCAACGTCGAGACCACCCTCGATCCACCAGCCAGCGAATCAGCAAATGATGACCCGCCACCGTATGATGCGCCAGCTGCCGATCAACCAGTTCACGCCGCGTGAGTGGCATATACAGACCACGCTCACGCATCCGCTGAGAAAGCCCCTCATGTTGAATCGCAAACGCAGGCGTGGCTTTTCCAAGATCATGAACCCCTGCCAGGAACCGCACCGCACACCGAGCTGCCAGCCGGTCACCACCAAACTCCGCCGCCAGCAGTTCGACAACACTCGGCGCGAGCCACTGATCGAACAAATGTCCCGCGACATCGGCAGAATCATCCATGTGCTGCCACAACGGCAGCCACGCACCCACATCATTCGGCGACTTCGCCCACACCGAACGAGCAGCCTCACTCAACCCCAAAATCTACCCCCTATCGACAGCGTCCACCTCGAACCTGAAGAGCACCCAACACTCTCGCACCCCCGACCGACAAGTTGGCCTGACCACCGGAATACCCGGAAACCCAACAACTTCCAGCAACGCTACGCCAGCCGAAGCCCCATAGGCGCACTTCCAGCAATCCGCACCAGAATCACCGAATGACCAACCGTCCGGTCCGCCCACACGGGGCCCCGGTCACTGGGAAGCATTACCACCAGCCACACATATCGGACCTGTTTCATCCCGCGCGCACGAGGAGCACCCTGCCACCAGTGACTCGATTAGTGTTGTGCGGTTCATCCCCGCGTGCACGGGGAGCACCGAACACCACCGGCCGGATCACGGCGTGTGGGCGGGTCATCCCCGCATGCGCGGGGAGCACTGGGCAACTCCAGTGCGGCCTCGGTCATGATCTGGGTTCATCCCCGCGTGCGCGGGGAGCACACCCAAATGGCAACCGTGCCCGGCGTGCCAATCGGTTCATCCCCGCGTGCGCGGGGAGCACCGCCCAGGGAGAGGACGAATCCCAGTGACCGGCGGTTCATCCCCGCGTGCGCGGGGAGCACTCTCGCCGAAGTGCTCGCTCGAAGAACTCTCGCGGTTCATCCCCGCGTGCGCGGGGAGCACGGCCAGCGGGCGCAGCCGCACCAGCGGCGCAGCGGTTCATCCCCGCGTGCGCGGGGAGCACTGGCTAACCTCATCGTGCCTGGTGTCCTAACTCGGTCCATCTCCGCGTGCGCGGGGAGCACGCCCCGCTGGTGTGGCTGCTCGGCGCGCACGGCGGAGCGGGAGGTTCATCCCCGCGTGCGCGGGGAGCACCGTGTCGGGGGTCCGGCAGCGCAGGGTGTCGAGGGTTCATCCCCGCGTGCGCGGGGAGCACTCGATGCCCTTGACGTTGGCGTCACGCACCGCCGGTTCATCCCCGCGTGCGCGGGGAGCACGCTGGCGGCGACACGGAGCTGGGCGTCCATCCCGGTTCATCCCCGCGTGCGCGGGGAGCACTCCCCGCCGATGTCCGCGCAGATTCACGCCCACGGTTCATCCCCGCGTGCGCGGGGAGCACTATTTCGCGACCGGAGTGAACTGGAACAGATCCGGTTCATCCCCGCGTGCGCGGGGAGCACGCGAAACGGCCTGTCCTGCACAGTGAGTGCGGCGGTTCATCCCCGCGTGCGCGGGGAGCACTTCTTCGTGGGCGGTGCGGGTTCGAGCTTGGGAGGTTCATCCCCGCGTGCGCGGGGAGCACACACCGTAGGAAGCTGGTTCTCCACTCCTTGGTGGTTCATCCCCGCGTGCGCGGGGAGCACGTGATAGAGCCGACCGCGAACGCGCTCGTCAGCGGTTCATCCCCGCGTGCGCGGGGAGCACATCGACGCTGGTCACGGCGTGGTCGTGTACTCCGGTTCATCCCCGCGTGCGCGGGGAGCACACTTCTTGACCTGGCCGTTTTCCTAATACCCTGCGATTCCTCAATCGGTTTGGTCAGTACGGAATCCAGTAGCAACCACCGCGCCCACTCCACGTTACTGTCGGATCCACCCATCGCCCACCGGCCCCGAACCGCCGTTGACGCCGCTATGACGAACCGCCGGCTCGTCGTTCACTGAGCTTTCGACCACTCGCGCTCGAATTCGTCTTGCGGGATCTCTTCAGCGTCGAACTCAGGCTGGCTGGCGATCTCATCCACCGCGGCGATCGGTATCTCAGCGAGGCCGGCGGTGGCTGTTTCGTGGGTTTCGTCTGCCCATTCCCGGCGTCCGTCGCGGTAGATCTGAACGCGACGCGTTTCGTAGCTATCGTCGCCGACTTCATGGAAGTAGTAGACCGGCTCTTCATCGAAGTCGTGGTGCCAGACAACTTTCACGTATCTCATGATCAGTTCCTTCCCGATCGAACGATTCGCCCTGATAGATCGAGGGGCTCTGTGTTGGGGACGACGAAGACGCCGGGCCTACCTTGGACGACAGTGAGTCCTGTGACGTCAATTTCCAAGAAGTGCGAGAACTTTTGCCCGGCCCACGGTACGCGCAGGAATGCGGCTGAAAGCTGAGCTGGTGTTCGTGTGCCGGGTTCGATGTCGGTGAGGTACTGCCCGTCTCCGTATCGTGCGTCTTTGGGGTTGTGTTCGCGCAGTGAGGGCCGTAGCTCTTGGGTTTCGAGGATCGCGTCGTGGCCTTGCTCATTCGTGTAGTGGTACAGCGAATTCGGTGTGGGGTCCGCCGGTGCTTGTGGAAGGGCGGGGCTCGAGGGATCGCGGGTTTGTGTGTTCGAGCATTCATCCGGGATGAGGCCGAGGGGGTCTGACCATGTGGTGGGGTTGTGCGGGTAGGTGCTCGGGTTGGCCGCCGCGGTGAGCCCTAATGGATCTGTGGTGAGGTAGCGACCGGTAGCGGGGTCGTAGGTGCGGTGCAGGTTGTAGTGCAATCCGGTTTCAGGGTCGTGAATCTGGCCCGGGTATCGGAGCGGTGTTGTGGTATCACCGCTCCAGTCGGTCTTGCCCCAGAGGTCGGTTGTCGCGGTCGCGGCGGTACGGGCGGTGTCGGGATCGACCAGCTCGGTTGGCGCGCCGACGAGGTCGGTGACAATGGCGTAGAACTCGCGGTCGACCGTCTTTTGATCTGTGGTTTGCGTAATCGGTGTGTGTGAGTTCGGTTGGTATTGCCAGCGCGTGGTGACGTCGCTGGTTGTTTGTTCGATGAGTTGAGTGCCGTCCCAGGTGTAGTCGGTGCGTTCCAGGACGATGCCATCGGAGTCCAGGTGTTGTTTGGTGGTGCGGCGGCCCAGGGCGTCGTAGGTGTAGTGCCACCACTGCCGGTCAGGGGTCCAGACGTCGACGAGTTGGTCGAAGCTGTTGTAGCGGTAGTGCCAGACGTCGGGCTTTCGGGACAGTCTGGTGGTGGTCTTGCGGATCAGTCGGCCGGACTTGTCGTAGTGGTAGCGCGTGCGGCCGTCGCGGATGAGTAGATTGTCGCGGTACTCGCGCGGGCTCGAGCTGTCGGCGGGGTGCGGCGTGCTTGCGGTCCTGGTTGTGCCGAGATCGATAGTCGGCTGGTGCTCGGCGCCGGTTGTGCCGGTCGACGGGGCGCTGGTGATGTTGCTGAGGTCGTCGTAGGTGTAGCGCTCGGCGATCGTGCCGTCGTGGGCGATGGTGGTGACTCGACCGATGGGGTCGAGGTTGTAGTCGTAGTGGTGTGGTTCGAGGTCAGCGTGGGCAAGGCTACGGCGGGTGAGGTATCCGTCTGGGCGGTAGGTGTATTCGTCGTGGCGTAGCTGGCGAGGCTCGGGTCGGTTGGTTGGTTCGAGGTCTAGGGATATGCGGGGGAAGCCGGTCACCGTTTGTTTGGCGACCCGGCTACCGCTGGAGAAGTCCAGGGCGACAGCGACTTCGCCGACCTGCCAGCCGGTGAGCCGACCTAGCGGGTCGTAGGCGAAGGTGAAGGCGTGCTCGTCTGCGGTGAGGTTGTGCACGCGTCCGGCAAGGTCGTGTGTCCATGTGGTGGTGGTGCCGGTGGGGCTGGTTCGGCGGGCGCGGCGGCCGTGTTGATCGTATTCGTGGCGCATCACCGGTTGGTCATCGAGTTTTTGGGTCGCCAGTGCCCCGGTCGGCGTGTAGGTGAATTCGAGGGTGTGCGTTGGGCTTTCGTCGGTTCCGGTTATTGCGGTGAGGATTCTTCCTGCGTGGTCGTGGGTGTAGCGGACCCAATCGCCGGAGTCAGATCCGATTTCGGTGAGCCGACCGAGTTTGTCGTAGGCCTGGTATCGGGTCTCGCCAGTGGCGGCGGTGATCGTG
Source organism: Nocardia brasiliensis (assembly GCF_042691675.1). Classification (GTDB taxonomy): domain Bacteria; phylum Actinomycetota; class Actinomycetes; order Mycobacteriales; family Mycobacteriaceae; genus Nocardia; species Nocardia brasiliensis_D. The sequence goes on along the minus strand of NZ_CP170507.1, from coordinate 3,702,199 downwards.
GCGACGCGTCCGGTTGTGTCGTGTGTGTATCTGGTTGTGGCGCGGCTGTAGTCGGTTTCTTCGACCAGTCGTCCGGTGGTGTCGTAGGTGTAGGTCCAGGTTTGACCGAGGGCGTTGGTGACTGTCCTCAGTCGGCGTTGGGCGTCCCAGGTGTAGCGAGTGGTGGAACCATCTGGCTCGGTGCGGGTTGCGAGCAGATCGAATGCGCCGTAGCTGAATCGTGTGGTGTCACCGGCTCGGTTGGTGTGGGTGAGGATGTTGGCTTCGCCGTCGTAGGTCCATGATTCGGCGTGGCCGTCGGGGTCGGTGCGGGAGAGCAGTCTGCCCTGTGGTGACCATTGGTAGTGGGTTGTCTCGCCGAGAGGATTACTCACTCGGGTGGGTCGACCAGCAGCGTCGCGCTCAATGTGGGTGAGGCCGCCGTAGGGGTCGGTCACCTCGACCGGCAGCCCCGCGGGGTTGACTTCGATGGTGGTGCGGGCGCCGCCTGGTTGAGTGATCGTGGCCAGGGCACCGTTGGAGTGGTAGGTGTATTCGGTCCGCGCTCCGGTTGCGTCGACGGCGGCGATGAGATTAGCTTGTTGGTCATATTCGTGTCGCCATACGGTGCCGTCTGGCCGAGTGATCGTGATGGGCCGGTTTCGCCACAGGTACTCGAGCACGATGGTGTGCCCATCGGGGCGCTGAAGTTCGGTGATATCGCCGTCCGCGGTGTAGCGGTAGCTGGTTCTCCCACCATCGGGGCCGATGACTTGCAGGGGTTTGCGGTCGGCGTTGTAGTCGATGTGGGTGCGCCCGCCGTCCGGTTCGATGAGGTCACGTAATTGCAGTTCGCGGTCGAAGCCGTGGCTGGTGACCGCGCCGACGGAGTTGGTGACGGTGGTGAGTCGTCCAGCACCATCGGCGAATTCGTGATACTCGAAGTCGGTATCGAGCACCGACCCGGTGCCACGTTGGAAGATCACGCGGCCGGATTCGTCGTAGGTGTTGACCATCTGGTTGCCGTTGGAATCGGTCCACGACGTCATGTGGTACTCGTCGTCGTAGGTGTAGCGCATCGTGGCACCAGGACTGGAGGTGACCGTAACGAGAAGTCCTGTGTCGTAGCCGAATTCCCTTACCCGTGTTCCTGTTTGGACTTCCTCCGTAGCGCTGTCGAGCACTTCGAGTGCGGTGATTCGTCCAGCCGTGGTGTCGATTCGCAGCCGGTAGCCGCCCGAGTGTGAGACCGCGATGGGCTCGGCGGCGGTGTTGTAGTGGAAGCGGATGCGGTTGAGATGCCGGTCGGTAATCGCGGAGATGGCGTAATTGCCGAGTCGGGATTCAATGCCGCCGAGGACTGGTTCTGGCGCGAAGTGCCAGATCAATTCGCGTTGTTGGTCGTGGATGCGGTATCCGCCGCTCTCGGTTCGCGTCAGGGTCCAGCGTTGTCCGCCGGTGACAGGCCCAACAGGCACGCCTGGTTCGGCGTGCGGGTAGGCAAGCAGGAGCCCGTCCTCACCGATGAAGGTGACGCCTTGATGTTCGGCGACGATCCGCATATCCAATGTCGAGGACCAGCAAGGCCCGAACCAGCGACCGAATCGGTAGTTCGAACGATGGGTGCGCCGCAGTACCAGCGGCAGGATCCCCGGCATGGCGATGTCGGTTTCGGGTAGCAGAAACTCGCCGGTGGCGATGTCGACAGGGTCGTCGGTGCAGGTCTTCTGCTCCGGAGTCCGGTCGGATTCGTGGCCGGGCTCCTGGGCGCGATCGTAGGCGTTGTGGTCAACGTCGGCTCGCTGTTGGAGGCTCGGATCCACCGGGGTGTGGTCCGGTACGTGGTGTGGACTCCGCTGATCGGTGCTACCTGGGTGGGTGTCATCGCTGTGATCGGTGGTGTTAGGCGATTCATGGTGCGGCGCGGGGGGTTTGGTATCGGCGTCGGGGTGTCTGGATTCGGGCTCCGGGTGGGCCGCCGGTGGTCGGTCCCCGTTGGTGCGGGACGGCGCTTCGGTGTCGGCATGTCGTGGGGACCGATCAGTGTCCGGATGCGCCGTCGGCGAGGAGTCTTCGGGGCGGTGTGATGGTGCGGCATCTGTCTCGCTGGGTCGCGCTGGGGGTGCCTGGTCGTCGGCGCGCGACGGTGCAGCATCTGTTTCCGGGCGCTGAGGGGTTTCAGGCGAGTGGTTGGTGGTGCCGGGGCGGGGACTGACGTCCCCGGATTGTGTTGCGTGCGTGCCGGGTTGGGCGGCCGGAGCGGTCTGGGTTGCTGGTTGGGTGCTCGGCGACGGCGCCTCGTGGCTGGGCTTGGGTACGTCATGAGCGGCCGGTGCCGTTCTTGGGGCTGGTGTGGGCGTGTGGGTGCCGAGACTCGTGGCACGGTCTGTGATCCGTACCGCGTCTTCAACCTTGTTGACCGCTGTGGCCGCGGTTTTCGCGCCACCGGCACCGCCGGTCGCCGCGGCCAGCAAAGCGTCGCCGGTCAGGCTGCCCGCGAACTCGAAGGGATTTCGTCGAGCATCCGACACCACTGAGGACACCACCGCGCCGGGATCGGCGGCGGCCACCACCAGCCCGGTGCCCAGGTTCGACATGCTCGATAAGTATTCGGCGGGATGCGTGAGGTTGTAGGTGTCGGTCGGATTCACCTGTCGCACGAACTGCACCATCGAGGTGAGGCTCGTCAGCAGGCCTGCATCGAAGCTTTCCTTGCCGTGGTGGTAGATGTCGGCGAGATCGCTCAGGTTGTCCGACCACCGTTCGGTGAACGGTGGTTCCGTCGGCGCGCTCGCGGCGGCCTCGATCAATTTGCTCGTCGCCGTCGCGGCCGCGCCATCGCGCTGCGCGCGTGCGTCGCGAAGGATGTCGCGGGCGATAGCGCGGATCGGGGTCCAGGTGTCGGTCAGCGTGCGCCCGGATTTGTCCTTGTCCGACAGCGCGTTCCACGCGTTCTTCTTCGCACGTTCCTCGGTGTCGGCCTCGTCCCACTTGGCGATCGCATCTGCTGCTTTGGCTTGCGCGGAGACGACTTCGCTGTACCAGTTATCCAACGCGCCAGCGGCTTTGCCCATCGCGTCGGCGCCGTCCCACCACAGTTTGGGTTGCTTGTCGAATACCTCGTTGAACGCGTCGGCGGCCGAGCCGGTCCAGTTCGCGGTATCGATGGTCCGCAGCGCATTGCCGGTGGAGTCGATGCTGGTGCCCATCTTCCGCAGCGCTTCAGCGGCGTCATGAATGGCCGCGGGCTCGCCTCGGACCAGTTCCTTCGGATCCCGGGTCTGCCCCAGTTCTCGCTCGTCGACCTGACCGCCGGTCGCACTCGCGATCCGATCACCGAGATCACCCAGTGACTGCGCCGCGCCATCGGCACCGACCGCGCGTGCACCGGACGCGAGGGCGTCCAAGCCGGCATCCGCAACTTGACCTGCCGCTTGAATGCCGGACTCGACGACACCCTCGACCGCGGTACCGACGCTGTTGAGGAATTTGTCGAATCCTATCCCCACCTACTTGTCTCCCCCCGTTTTCGTGATCTCCGCGGCCTGCTGAGCGGCGCCGGTGTGCCAGCCGAGCTGTTCGCCGGTGCCGTAGCTGCCCAGATTCGCCAAAGCTTGTGGTCCGACCGCCTGGATCACCTGCGCGTTCGTGCCGATCTGGGCGAACGCCTGATCAAACGAATCAGCGCTGTAGTCAGCGTTTCGGACGTGGTTGATTCCGTTGTCTGCCACAGTGTCCTGCCATGACCGCGACGTGATCTCGTCCTTGGCAAGGTGGGGGTTACCGACCAGGTGCGTCCACATCTGCTTCATCGTGTCCGATGCCGTCTGATCCATCAGGTGATAGCGCCCTGCCGCCAAACCCAGAACCTTGGCGATCTCGTTGCCCGCCTGCACCAGATACCGCACACCCCACGACCAGCGCTCCGTGAACCGCTCCATCGCCTGCTGCACATTCTGCCGACCAGCCTCCAACGGCGACAACGCCAACAACGAAAAACCACGCCCCGTCCCTGCGGTCTCCTTCACCCCCAGCTCTGACAGCTCACCGACGATTCCATTAATCCCCTCGGCTGCCGTCACCAAGACCTGCGGGTCGACTTCTAGTCTGTCGCCCACTGCTACCCGACCTCGCCCTGCATAGTCACCACAGCCCGTGAAGCGGGCGCGCTGTGCGGTGAAACCGTCGAGGATCCCCTGACCGCGCTAAGTGCGGATCGGTACTCCCTTCGGACTCGACGCCCCCCGCGGTCATGTAGCGGGCAAGCTGTTCCAGGCTGGTGAATGCACACAACCAGTCCACACCGCCGTGCTCGCTGACATACATCCGCTCGTCGCCGGTCAACGGCACCAGCAGAACGGCGGCCCCGAACGCAGGCGCGTATTGCGTCGGGCTGCCCGAAACCCGAATAGGACGCCGTAATCTCCGCGCACAGCATCGCGCAACCTTGATCACGATCCCTCACCGTGACCAGCCCTCCCGGGTCCTCATTCAACCAGCCTCCCACACTGCCCATCCACGCCGACCATCACAACAAGCCGCCGACGATCTCGGAGAGCGTTCGAACCAGACCCAAAGCCTCAATGGCCTATGAACCATAAGACGCACGCGAGACTCCACCGGTGCCGTCAGCACCCAAGGGACATTCCGCGCAAGCACGTCTGCCGTGCGGTAAGGGGTTCGACGCCGAAAGAATGCTTCGGGTCGGGTCTTGCTCTGACGCCTTCATCACTAGCCCTCTCCATCATCGCGTGCGCAGATCGTAGTGGTTGAGCTCAGCTGAGGAGAGGGGTGATTCGGTCCAACCGCGGCGGGATGCATGGGGCTTCAGCCGGACCATCGCCTATAGCAACGGTCCCACGGTGGCGCATCTCCCCGGCCGGAGTGCGCACGCTTCGGCATGATCAGTGAGGTGACGTCGTGTTCGATCACACGGCCGGGGCACTTGCTAGCCGAGCGTCGACGTCAGCATGTCTCGGAATATGCCGACTGCGGTCGCGGCGCAACCACCACCGAACACAACCGTCACCGCCCCAGTAGCAGCCAATGACCGCCGGATTCGTATCCGACTGTCGCCGAGAGGGTTTCGCCGAGCCACGAGCGTGTGTACGACCAGCACTGCGAGCGCCGATGCGGCGGACAACAGTGCAGACCAGATGACGTGCTCGGCATCGAAGAACTGCCAAGTGTAATGGTCGAGGGCTTTCTCGGACGCCTCGTCCACCAGTCGGTGCATGGTCCCCAAAGATGTCGTGAGTGCGACCAAACAGCCAACCAACCAGAACACTGCCACAGCCACGACGCTGGACACGCAACCCATGAACAGCAACCTCGACGGCCGCACCGAACGCAATGCCCGCAGCTGCATCGCCGGAATCCCGATCGTCAGCGAAACCGCAGGCCCGACCGCAAGCGGTGCCACCAAGCAGAAGACGTAGATCGGGGCCGCTGTTCCCGACAATGCGGCGGCTCCGCGCGACTCGAAGTATCGGACACCGAACAGGCCGACCACACAACCACCAAGAACCGCCACCACGATCAGCGCCGCGAATCCGCCGGCAACCCAGCCGAGCAGCACACGGATCTGCGGCGATTGCCCGTGCTGACTAGTGAACTGCCGACCAGACACCTCATCGACGGTTTGCATCGAATCCCCCACAGCTTCACACGATACCGACGGAAGTCGGTCACATTCGGCAGGGTCCGACATTCCATCGAAGCGACGAATCACCGTCTGCTGCTTCCAAGGCGTCATCGGGCACTGTGCCCGGCGTGGTCCTCCAGGCCAGGATGCTCGGCTTGGGGTTCATCCCCGCGTGCGCGGGGAGCACCATTCTCATTGATGCCGGACTCGGCCCCTTCTCCGGTTCATCCCCGCTTGCGCGGGGAGCACTCCCCGACGGCATCGAGATCAGCCGGCGCGCGCGGTTCATCCCCGCGTGCGCGGGGAGCACCAGGGTTGGGTCGTAGGTGCGCTCGCGGATAGCGGTTCATCCCCGCGTGCGCAGGGAGCACCCTTCTCGACCTGGCCGTTGTCCTAATAGCCTGCGATTCCTCCATCGGTTTGGTCAGCACGGAACGCATTGGCAACCACCGCGCCCACTCCACGTTACTGTCGGATCCACCCGTCGCCCACCGGCCTCGACCCGCCGTTGACGCAGCTATGACCTACCGCCGGCGTCGGAGGGAGAGATCCAGGCGCCTGATGACGCTTACTTCGAGCGCCTGAACCGGGTTTGGGGAACCAGCAGCTGACCAACACGTGCAGTTCGGGTGGCGGCGGGTTTGGATGTGCCATGATGTCGATCTCAGTAGTTTTTAGCGCCGCACACCCTGCCATCACCCTTCCGTCGTGTGCGGTCGCCGCTGGTTGTTATTGTCCGGTCGCGTCCTCGAACAAGAGCGTGGGTTCAATGAGGATGTCCCGTCCGGTCTCGCTGTTGTAGATTTCGTCCACGCTGCCGAACCTGGCTTCTGTGTAGTCCAATCCCAGGCTCGATGCTGCACGGCGCACGGCGGTTTCGTCGGGGCCTTCGATTTCGAGGAACGTCGGCAAGCCTGGCCATGTGTCAAGGTCGAACACCACGTCGCCGAGTTGCCATTCCTCGCGGTAGTTCTCTTGGTACCGGACTTCGTGCAGGCCGAGCTTGATCAGGATTTCGGCCATCGCGGGCAGGTCACCGACCGTGGTTTCGATTTCGGTGGTGCCGTCGATGGTGGTGGCGTCAGTGACCTGCTTAAGTGTCAGGGTCGAACGAGATCCCTCGTTGCGCAGTCGAACCCAAGCACCACGGGCCAGCGAGTCATTCTCGAATATCTTGCGGGTCAAGAGTGTTCGCGGAAAGGACTGCGTAGCACCGAGACTCGTCAGTTTCGTCCGCAGGTCGTTGACATCCACCGACAAGAATTTTGCCTCGTACTCGTTTTTCATCGTTGCAGGTTTCGCCTTTCGCTCTGGATTCGTCGTGTGCCGATGAGTAAACCCATTCGGTGTGTGTGGTCGCGTAGTTGTCCTACGTGGGCGCGTTCGGTGAACGTGTCAGTCTGCAATGTCAGCAGCACGTTCCACTCGTCGCCGAAGTAGCGGGCGAGCCTGTCGGGTGTGGTGTAGTGCTCGATGAGCTCGTGACGGTATCCGACCGGCATCATGAACTCTGCGCCGAACAGTCCTCCTGGTCGAACGAGGTGTTGCATCCTGGCTACGAATTCGCCAAGAGGGCGTCTGTGGTTGGCGCTGTAGTGCCAAGAGCAACTTGTCCAGACCGCGTCGGCGGTCATATCGGCGGGGTCGGATTCGAGGAAGTCTCTGCACACGATACGAACCCGGTCGTGAAGTTCGGCCTCCTTCAGGCGCTCCACCAGTCCGGGGGCGTACGCGGTGCCGGATACCGGGAGCAGCACCTCACCGCCGTTCAGCGCTATCGGATCGTTCTCGATGGCGATGACACCGTACCCGGCTTGCGCCAGCGGCAACACGAACTTGCCGTCACTGGCACCGACCACGGCGACGATTGCGCCAGGTCGACACTCCTCGGCCAGAGCACGGAGAAACTGGGGGAAGAAGGTCAAGGTTCTTTCCCAGAGGCTAGCGGTCGGCATGATTCACCTCAATCGCATTCATGGACAGGATGGTTCGTACGACCTGTTCGGGTTGTCTTCCGGAGGTGTCGATCTGGTGGACGGGGTACTGAAGGTATGCGTCGGTGAGGCGGTCGGCGTTCTGTTCGCCGATGGCGTCCCATCGCGTGGTCGGTTTCTCACGTTGGGCCAACCGGTTACGGCGTTCTTCCGGCTCACACATCAATTGGTACATGACGGGTTGGGGAAGGTTGCGCGGAAGGGTGACATCGACCTCTGCCCCGAAGACCCGATGAGTAGTCAGGCATCGAGCGAAGTAGCTCTCGACCACCACCGGTATTCCGGCGTCGAGGTAGCGGCGTATCTGATCGACGGCTGTGAACAACGCGGACAAGTAGAAGCACATCCGCGCATCCACGTTCTCGTATACATCGAGCTCTCGCCGAAGTGGTTGGTAGAACGCCGGAATTGTGGGCACAAGTACTGCTTGGCGGGCCTGGGCGAGCAACGGTGCGACCGTCGATTTCCCGGTTCCAGGTAGGCCCTCGATGCTCTCGAAAAGGTGTCGTTCACGCACGGCTATACACCACATCCGGAATCAAAAGGGTCAGTTCATCATTCGCCGATGGCCGGTGCACGATGCGGTCATTGTCCTTGTCGTACCAGAAGGCGTGCGAGTCCTTGCCCACAGCTTTGCATGACATCGTGAGTGCGCCGCGTGGGTCCGACTCGATTCGGTCGATTTCGTGTCGCTTACTGGGAACGGCGCAAGTCGGCGGGTCGTCTTCGGACAGGTCTTCGTCCAGGATTACGTCGATTTTCAGCGATGCGCGCTGTAGCTGGTCCCGTAGCACCGAGTATTCGGCCGCGTCGGTAACCATCATCTCGGGGTGCAGGGCTGCATTTCCGACGGGGCGTAGCTGGTGCAGCTTGAGCTCCGATACTCCCAACGCTTCCAGCGTGTAGGCCAGATCCACCACTTCGCCGATGTTGTAACGGTTAACCACCAGAGTCACACCCGTCGGAACCCGCAGATCCCGAGCGAGGGTGAGGGTTTCGAGCGCGGCCGTGTAGCTTCCAGCCCGGCGAATGAGGTCGTTGGTGTTGCCGATCCCTTCCAAGGAGATGCGGAGCAGATCAACGCACGGCGCAATCTCACGCAGACGGGGACCGATGTGGTAGCCGTTGCTGCATATCTCTACGGTCAGCCCAAGGGTGTGTTTGGCGTAGCGGACCACTCGCGCCAAGTCCTTGTAGACGAACGGCTCGCCGCCGAGCAACGTGACAGCCTCAACATTGTGATGTTGGCGCATGAGCCGCATCAAGTTACACGCCTGCTCCACCGTGTAGGCGTCGGCGTGCTTGAGTCGCTCACCGTGGAAGCAGTGACCGCAGCTGAAATTGCAGCGGTACAGCAGCTGTAGGTAGAGCATCCGAATCTTGCGAATGCCGGTGACTTCTTCAATCACGGTGGCCCCCTTCGGGTTTGTGAGCGGAAACCCATCGTGTCCGCGGGGGCTAGGACCGCGTAACCGCGTATGGGACAAGGCCATAGACGTCCTGGGACGTTTCGGTAGCCGTACGGCCGTGGTCCTTGCCTATGGCACGGCACGTCGGCTTCCATAGAGCTTGTGAACCTCCGGCTTCAGTCCGTGCTCCTCCAGCGAGGAATCAAGCCCGAGGCGTTGGCCGAAATGTGTGAGGTGGACCCGAAGACGGTCGGCCGATGGCTCGGTGGACGGGTGCCGCACCCGAAACACCGCCACCGTGTCGCTCACCATCTCCGCGTCGAGGAAGGGTTCCTGTGGCCACCTACACCGGAGACTGTGCCTGCCACGAAAAACGTCGAATTGGTGGCTACCTACCCCAACCGCGCTGAGGTCCCACGCGAAGTGTGGTTGTCACTCCTGCGCGAAGCAACCGAGCAGATAGACGTCCTCGTCTTCTCTGGAACGTTCTTCGTACAGTCGAACCCTCAGGTCGTGAAGATGCTCGCGGAGCGGGCCCTACAGGGCACGCGGATTCGCCTGTGCTTCGGTGACCCAGGCGGGGAAGCTGTAGCCGCTCGCGGCCATGAGGAGGGCATAGGCGACACCTTGGCTGCAAAGGTTCGAGCCTCACTCACCTACTACCGGCCACTGCTATCCGAAGAAGGATGCGAGGTCCGGTTACACGACACAACGCTGTACAACTCGATGTTCCGCTACGACGACAACCTCATGGTCAATCCGCACATTTGGGGTCAACCCGCCAGCGCGAACCCGGTCTTCCAACTGCGCCGCGTCGACGACACTGGATGGTTCGACAACTACACCGAAAGCTTCGATGCCATCTGGGCTGAGGCGAAGCCCTGGGCACCCTGACGAAAGGCCGATCATGGGCAGGATCGAGTACTACTACGACCCGAAGGCACCCAAGCCCAATTCGCTTGTGGTGGCATGCAATCTTCTGGTCACCGACGAGTCGGGGGCGATTCTGTTGCAGCGGCGTCGTGACACGGGCCAGTGGGCGTTGCCCGGTGGCGCGATGGACATGGGCGAGACGCCCGCGGAGTGCGCCATCCGCGAGTGTCAGGAAGAAACCGGCATCACCGCCGAAATCACTGGGTTCCTGGGCGTATACAGCAACCCGAATCACATCGTCGCCTACACCGACGGCGAAATTCGCCAGCAGTACGAGAACACCTACATCGGCCGACCCATCGGCGGGAAACCCACCATCAACGAGGAAGCTGACGGCGTGACCTTCGTGCTCCCCGAAGACTTGGACCAGTACGACATCCACCCGAGTATGCGCCAACAGATCGGCGACTACCTGTCCAACAATTACCCCTACCTCGGATGAGCCAATAGCGCTTGCTCGACCCGCGCCACTGTCGCAAAAATGTCCGGCGCAGCACGCTGAATGAACCGCCCCACCACGGTATCCGGGCCGTAGCGGCTCAGAATTTCTGCTATCCGTTCGGTGGCCGTGGTCCGAGTGCCGTCCGGTGTCGTCGTTATGTCGCAGTAGGTCAAGGCGTCCACCAACAAAGGATCTTCCAGGATCGGAAACTCTGATTCCAGCTGCTCACGCAGGCCGCGCTCCTCTGCCTCCAGCAGGGCGAACGTGTGATTGGCAACAAGGCGGACAAGCCGCTCATCGGCGTGCTGCTCGTCCCGCAGGAAACGGGCACCGTCCAGCGGATGAAACCCGTTCACCGCAAGCCTGGGCGCGTATCCGACGTCATGCAAGATGGCGGAGGCTTCGAGCAATTCCCGATCGCAGCTCAGTTGTGCCGCAAGCTCGACCGCGGCTTCGGCTACTCCCTTCGAGTGCGCCCAACGCCGAGGCAGTGACGTCTCCAGCTCCTTCCGAGCCAGACACCACGCCCAAGACGATTCGTAGTCGATCATCGTCCAACGCTAACGGCTGCTGAATACGCTTGGTCGTGGATTGCGCGGGCGCAATCCTGTCCGTTGCCAGTTGAGGTGACGCAGCCCGTGGGTCGTGAGCAGCGCTGCGCCCACTATGTCCGGAAACGCTGCTGGGCGCGCAGCGCGCTCAACATGGCGCGGGCGGCGGTCTGAGCGCCCCTGGGCGAGCTCGATGAGCGAGAGCGCACCGTCGGCCTTGCCGATGTAGGCCATTTTCCGCGCCATGTCCGCCAGTGTTGGCGACTATCCGCGGGTAGAAGGGATCCACCACGTGACCCTCAAGCTGCCGGTCTGGCACCGAAACGAGGCATACCGCTGGTCGACCGCTACATCGAAGCCATCTACAAAGTCATCGCAGACCACGCCGACCTGAAAGGATAGGAACTGATGATCGACACCATGCTGCTGGAGAACCTCGTTCAGGACGCCGAACGAGACGGGGTGCAACAACTCGTCGTCGGCGCGGTCGTCCAGTACCACGGCAAAGTGCTTCTGCTGCAAAGACCCGTCGACGACTTCATGGGCGGCATCTGGGAATTGCCCAGCGGGAAGGTTGAGCCGGGTGAGACGCTCGGCAATGCGCTGATCCGCGAAGTCAAGGAAGAGACCGGCCTCGACGTCGCCGACATCCAGGAGTACCTCGGTGACTTCGACTATCAATCTGGCAGCGGCAAGAAGAGCCGCCAATTCAACTTCACCGTCGACGTCACCGCCCCCGACCCGGTCGAGCTGACCGAGCACGACGCCTACACCTGGACCAGCCTCACCGAGGACCCGCCGGTTACAGACGCCGTGAAGCAGGTCCTCACCCGCTACGCAACAGTGAGGACTGACCTGCCGTAAGGACAGTCACCGCCGAATCGGAAGGAGCGCGTGCGTGAGTACTGCCGCACCCAAAGCCGTTGCGGAGGCAAGGTTTCAACGGCACACAGTGATCGGGGATGTCCATCTGGTGTTGCGCCGGGGCAACACTGTGCTTTACGGCCAGCGCCAGCACACGGGGGTTTGAGGACGGTGCTTGGGCCGTCGAGGGATTCGTACACACTGGCTGCACCGCAGCCTCGACAAGCATTCGTTCCAGCTGGCAGGAAGGGATGGATACCGACCTTGCTACCCCACTCGCCAGGCCAACGCGTTGCGACGTCCGACGATGATTCACTAACGACCGACGCCATAGTTCGCGGACAGCGCCAACGCGGTCAACACCACGGCGCGATGGTCGGTCCTCGGTGGCACTCTCCAAGCCCGCGCTACTCCGCTTCGTCGGCGGGAACCAAGGGTGCGAGGTCAGTCCAGAACGGGTAGATGCCGGGTCGTGGTTCGCCGACGGCCTCGACACGTGCACGGGGCCGGTCGGGGTCGGCATCGATTTCCAGCACGCGGAACACGCTTACGCCGCCTTCAACGAGGTAAACCAGGGCTTTTTCCTCTATCGCCACACCGGCAGGATAGACCGGAAGGCCGACCGGTATGTATTTGCTGGCGATATGCTCGATGCTGTGCCAGTGCCAGCGCCGATGCTGGCGACCGCCGGGCGGCCGCCCGATGACCCAGGCCGGTGGGCGTTCGAGATGAAGTGGGACGGTATGCGCGCCATCACCACCGCAGCCGGTGGGACGTGCCGATTCTTCAGCCGCAATATGCGCGACGTATCGCGAGCATTCCCTGAGCTCACCGCCGCCGTCGCCGCACTCGCCGGACAGCGCGAGATGATCATCGACGGCGAGATCATCGCGCCCGAACCAGCAACGGGTGCACCGTCTTTCGCGCGCCTCCAGCATCGAATGCACGTCACCAGACCCGCCGCCGAACTGATCCGGGCCTTCCCAGTGCAACTGTTCGTCTTCGATTTGCTGGAGCTCGACGGCCGTCCCCTGATGACGCTGCCTTACCTCGAGCGACGCAGCTGGCTCGCGGATTCGGCGTTAACCGGCCCGCTGGTCAGTACGCCGCCGTTCTGGACCGACGTCGACGCGGCGACCATGCTCGACCTGGCTCGCGAGCACCAGCTCGAGGGCATCTTGTAGCCAGGGTTTGAGATTGACCGATTGACCGTCCCTCGTCGGCATTGCTGACGTAACCGCCGCCCACACCGAACCCGTCCGGAGCCCGGCAGATGCGGACGTTCCAGAGGCGTTGGTGGCCACCGTCCGAGGCGGGCCACCGTTCGCTCGAACGCGCGCTCGGCCGCGGACGTTCACTGTCAGCTCCAGTCAGCCCACGCTCCCATCCGGAATCTTCGCGGACTCAAATACATGGAAGTACGGTGGACCGGACTAGCTGGTCACCCCAACGAATGGGAGCGTCTGTGCGCATCAATTACGGACGAACTATCGCACTTCTCGGCACCGCCACCATCTCGGCCGCAAGCTGGCTGATCGTTGCACCTACATCACATGCAGCTGGGACTCCTACCTACACCTGCGACTCCATCGAACTTATGCAGGACGACTCGATCGGTACCGGAAACTGTAAGGCGACCAATGGCGCACCCAAGAGCGGTAACAATAATGATGGGTGGGCCATCATCGAGGGCAAAAGGGACGGGGAAACTACCTCGCAGAAGTGTCGGTTCTGGGAGGTTAAGCTGCCGAAGAAGGTGAGGGGCAGCGACTGTCGCGCAACCTAGCCGATCGGGGCAGCTGGGGGTGTCGGCGTTGACAAAGCCAATGATGCCGACACTCTCAACTGGCGTTCTGGCTCCGAAGGTTAACCGATAGCTTCGCTGTGGCTGACTCGTTCGGTACTCGCGGGCTGCGGACGTACTCGGCCGGCGAGTGGTCAATGACTCCGTCGATGACGCAGGTGCGGGAGAACCCGGTCACCACCGCGGTCCGGCGGGCCACGGTGGAGGGTTTGAATCGGCGGGTTTCCTGCATCCACCACACGTAGCGTTCGATCTCCGCTCGCACCACCAGCAACGGCTGTAGTTGGCGTTCGGTGCACCAGTGCAGATACAGGCGCAGGTCGGATCCGCAGTGGATCCAAGAATTCCCGGTGAACCGGCTGAGGTAGGCCGCGCAGGCCAGCCGCAACACGAGATCGTCACCAGCGAAGATGACGTCGGTATCCGATGAAGTACCCATGCACAACAATGCCGACACCCCCCGAGCTCGAACACGCCCCCACCAGATACGCGCCATCCAGCCCGGCAGTGACACCGAATCCCTGATGGCGCATTGCTCGCACGAGCACCCTGGTGATGCGCCAGTTCGGATACGAGCGTCGCCGAAGTGCAGTGTCTTCTGCGCTTCGGCGACGCGCCGACTCCCATCGCACAGGAGCTTTCACTCGTGCGTTCACCTCACCCCGACAGTCAACCGCCCCGATCCTGCATGCGAACGCGCGGGTCGGCCGGGTAGGCCGGGCGCATTGCTGCGCCCGGCCCCCCTCAGAACCGGACGTGCACAATTTCTATGCATCCGGCTCAAGCAAGCCCATGGCGGGCTGATGATGGTGTGCCGGGCTGCCGGGGGTGGCAGCGTGTGTGGATGAGACGGAGTTCGGATTGATCCGGTGCCCGTTCCCGTAAGGTGATGGCGTTCTTGGTGATTGCCTTGCGGGTGGCCGCCAGCCACTGTTCCCATTCAGCGGGGGTTTGTGGCGGGTGGTCGGCGTGCAGGAGTAGCTGGCCGCATAGGGCGCAGCGGCCCTGCTGTGCTTGCAGTAGCCGCAGCCGGGTGCTGTCGATAGGCAGCCGTATTCCTTTGCGCCGCCGGGTGTTCCAGTAGTCGGTCAGGGCAGGGTCATCCGGTGATGCGGTGCCTTTGACCAGCTGGTGCCGAACAATCCGGGTCCAGGCGAATCGCAGCAGATAGGCGCCGCTGTCGCGGTCGCCGAATACCCACCGATCTCGTCGGGACCTGTTGAACATGCCGAAGTAGCGGCGAACGATCCACCGTGTCGGCTTGTTCGGATGAGTGTGTTTGGCCCACTTGTAGGTGAGCTTCCACAGGTAGTGATCCAGGTCGTTGAATTCTTCGCTGGATACCACGCTCCGGTAGTAGGCGGTCCAGCCCCGGATGATGGGGTTGAGCCGTGAAATCACTGCGGATGCATTGCTTCCTCGTAGGGACCGCAATTCGGTGCGCAGCCGTTCCCGGATCCGTCTCAGCGCCGCTTTACTCGGTTTGATCAGCAGCGTGCCGTGGTAGCGGCGGATGTTGAATCCGAGAAAGTCGAAGCCCTCGTCGAGGTGGGTGATGCGTGTTTTGTCCTCGTTGAAAGTCAGACCCCTCAGCGCCAGCCACGCGGCGAGCCGGGCTTTGATCTTCTCGGCCTGCTGCCTGGAGTGGCAGAGGGCGACCAGGTCGTCGGCGTATCTGATCAATACCGGTGAATCCCTGTGCGCCACCAACGCATTGGCGTCGACGCGGTCATACCGGACTCCGGCGGCAGTTTCCATCCCGTGCAAGGCCACGTTCAACAGCAGTGGACTGACCACCCCACCCTGGGGTGTTCCCGCCTCTGTCGGAGTGAGCAGTCCGTTCTCGACCACACCTGCCCTGAGCCATCCGGTGGTGAGGCGTTCCCTGGCAGGGAACGCACCGACAGCGGTGAGCAGCCGACTGTGGTCGATGCGGTCGAACGCTGCGGTCAGGTCGGCATCGAGCACCCACTGGCGGGCCGGATTCTTGCCCTTGGCCACCGCGAAGATGGCCTCGATCGCGTCGTGGCAGCCACGTCCGGGCCGAAATCCATAGGATCGCGGCTCAAATCGGGCCTCCCACTGCGGTTCCAGCGCGTTGACCACCCGCGCTTGCAACACCCGGTCCACGAGCACCGGAATGCCCAACGGCCGCCGTTTCCCGCCTGCCTTGGGGATATACACCCGCTTGACCGGCCGGGCGGTCCAAGGTTTCGCGTCGCGGTGGATCCACTGTGTCAGCTCCACCTTCTCCAGGCCGGTCGTGATGACCTGCCCGTCGATGCCCGGGGTCTTGCGGCCGGCGTTGACCTCCGTCACCCGCCGCACACTCATCAAAGTGTTGGCACGCGAGCGGAGCATCAGCTTCTGCAGATTGGCGACCCGCTGATGGTCGCCGGCCTGCGTTGCCGTGAAGATCCGCTGCCGCAAACGCCCTACGTCACGCTCGATCCGCCGCCATTGCACAGCGGCCCAATCGAATTCGTCGCCCTGCGGTCCGTTCACCGTGTCGGTGTCCAACTTGTCCGCAGGTTCAGGTGTCGTTGTCATCGGCTCCTTCACAGGTTCACCTGGCCCGCGTCAGCCCCCTTTCGGGTCCGGACACTTGCTGGTCCGGTATCCGGCCGGTTATCCACGACCGGCTGGCGGAGGGGCCAGCCATTTCGGTCGCGGTTTCCCGCTGCCTTTCGGCCACCGGCATTCGCTTCTCGGGCCATCCCAATCCCGCTCGGGGAGTTCAGCTTTCCTCACAGTCGGCCTACCGGACACCGACCGGTGTCCGGACCCCGTCGGGGTTACCACGTTCCACACGCGCGAGATACGACCGGGGAGGGTGCCTCCTCTATCCCGAGGACGGCGATGCTCTCCCGGCCGGATGCCGTGCCCGACCGGCGCCTGCCGCTTCACCGCGGCCAGTCCCTGCACCCGCCAACAACATCCCACCAGGCGAGCCACTATTCACGAGACATCAACGGAGGTTCACGCGATTCACCCGTCCGGCCTGCCCCTGACCCGTGGCCCCCCGGATGGATCGGGAGCCCTTCGGCGTTCCTCCGAGCTTCGCACCCTGCCGTTACCAGCAACGCACGTCGGAGCGGGGCCGGGCCTCGAGCACGAGCCCGGAACTCACACAGCCGAAACCAAATTCGGCCCTCCTATCTGCGAGTTCACTCGCATCGTGCGACTTCGTGTCGCAACGGCAGATGAGTGCGTTGCCCGTTGTGGCGGCAAACGAGGCCGCGGCGGGAGCGTGGGAAGCCCGTCAGTAACTGTGGTGAAGTTGATCGAAAGGCGGTTTCGGACAGGCTCACGGCGTATAGTTTGCTGCTCTATCCGAGTCCCGCAGCGCGGCTCACTCCTCACATTTAGGTCGCTACCGCATTGAGTGCCCCGAGCGCGTGGGCGCCGTGGGCCAGTATCAGCCCTGCTGGCGGTTGGCGCGCCTTCGGTGGTGGGGACCCATCAGAGAGTTCGGCCAATCCTGTTCGCGTCTTGGAATGGAGGAATGAGTGTGAGCGCGGCAGAACGAAACGGCAACGCACCGACAGTGCCTGGCGTAACCGGCGATGGTGTGCACGTCGACAGCTGGATCAGCCCCAGACTTGAACATGCCCTGCAACGTGCGGTCGATATCGCCAACGAGCTCGGATGCCGGCAAGTGCACCTCGAACACGTCGCGCTCGCGATTCTGGAGGATCCCGAATCGCCCACGAGCCGAAACGCTGGTGCGGCGCTGACCGGACAGCAGTTGCGCCAAGCGTTCCTCGATGCGCTACCCGTTCACGAATCCACTGACCAGGGCTGTGGGCACCGTAGTGGAGCCGACATCTTCTGCGGGTGCACATCCCATTGAATCAACGCAGGCAACACGCACCAGCTTCCGCACTTGGCCCGGCTTTCCGGCGCTGACTGATCTCAGCCGTGGTCGCGGGCTCGGTCAACCGTTCACCCTCGGCCAGGTAGCCATAGCGTCGGCAGTCGCGGACGTCCGCGAGATCGGCTAACGATGACAGCTCACTCCAACGACCGGGAAGCGGCTACTTACCGGGCGGCCGATGGGCGAGGCCCGCCGAAGAGTGGTCCCTTTCTACATGCTCACCGGGCAGGTGTGGCTAGGGCTGCGGGCGGGGAGACTGTGAAACGTCCGTGAAATGCCGGTGAGACCCGTGGCCAGGAACCTGGACGGGCGCCGCGAGGACTGCACTGCTGATTCTGGGCCGCGTCTGGGGCGGCAGGACCAACACACTGTGGAGGAGGCTGGGATGCCGCTGTATATGGTAGGCAGAAATACCCCCCCTGATGAGAACACCGACGACCAGCGGATCTGGTGGTCGGTCAGCGATGACGGGATCTTTTGGGCTCCGATGAGCGAAGTACCCGGCGCGAACACCCCCACCACGCCCTCGCTGGCGAGTTGGAAGGGCCGGTTGTACATGGCGTGGCGAGGCGTTCGCGCCTCCGGGGTGGACGATCCGGCCCTGTACTGGTCGGTGTTCGACGGCTCGTCATGGAGCTCGTACCAGCGTTTCGGGGACCCCGACGCGATCTGGCGTCGATCGAGCTTCGGTCCTCAACTCGTCGCTCGGCATGATCGTCTGTGCATGTACTGGCGGGGCGAAAAGGATGGGTTCGGTCAGCCCAACAAGCGGGTGATGGTCGCGACGTTCGACGGGAACACCTGGTCGGACGGCCAGTCGATCATGGGTGGGCGCGCCGTGTCCGACATCGACATCTTCGTGACGGACTCGAATACCAGCCGAGTGCATCTGCTCGCCCGGGAGGGGGCCAACAACGACAATGTCCTGTACTGGTCCCAGGACGGGGTATCGTGGAATGTCAACGACCGAATTATCCTGCCGCACAAGAGCATCGGAATCCCGAGCCTGGTTGGTTTCCCCGGATTCGGGACCTCGACGCTGATGCTGACCTACATCAAGAACGACAACGATCAGGTCTACGGCTCGTCGTCCTCCGACAACGGCAGAACATGGTCTCCCGAGGCTCCCGTCACCGGGGTCCGGTCCAACCACCCCCCGCGCTACGCGACATGGGGCTCCGCGCAGCCATTCGCGGTCTGGCGTTCACCCGGCCACACGTACCATCAGGTATTCCAGGCGAGGCCAGCGACAGTACGGGAATGGTGGGACCCGCGAACGAAGCGCCCAACCGCCCCCGACTCGCCGCCGATCGACGGCTTGGTGAGCTATCACCAACCCGTCATCGCGGCCTACGGCTCCATGCTCTTCGACTGACCGCCACCACCAGCGGCAGTAACACATTCGAGCCCCGCACGGCGGCGGCGATCCGGCCCGGCCAAAGCCATTTGCGAGCGTTGGCACCTTGGTGCGTTGAGGTCGTCGAGATGATCTCGGCAGGTTGACCTTTCGAGTGTGCCGCATGGCGCCTCGCAGCAGAAGACCTCCGATCGTTCTAACTGTCAAGCCGCGTCAAATGCTTCAGGCTTAGCGGCGGTGTGCCCGAAAGCCTTGACCGGGTCGTAAACCCGGCCCGTCTGCAGGCAGTGATAGAGCTAGGTTCGGCGAGGTTGGTGGCCGAGCGGGCGCTGAAGGTTTCCAGGAACGCCGGGTAGTACTCGCGCAGCAGCGAGCGCAGTTCGTTTCCGGCGTTGGTGCGCCGCCAGATTGCGTCCTGCTGGGCGCACGATCTCCCCTCACGCTGGTGGCGACCTGGCGTGCTGCCGCGACTGCTGTGACACGCACATCGGCAGAGCGCGCATCCGCTCGGATGCGCGCTTCTCGGCAGATCAGGGCGTTCGGCGGGCCGAGATGATCTCGACCCGTTGCCCTTCGACCACCTGCGGCGGGTGGTTCGGTTCGCGCGACATGCGGTATCCTCTGTGCCTCAGAGCAATTGGAGAATCATCCTGATGACTGTCATCGGCTACTCCATCGGGAAGACATTCGGCATGGTGACGGTCGCGGTCGCCCCCGTACCGGAGGGCACCAGCTACCGCGACGCCGAAGCAACGGCGGCTGATATCGGTGCGGAGCTGGTGGTGTGCAGCTCCATCAAGAGCCGAGCCGAGCTCGAGGCCGACCTGGCAGGCCGCCGGGACGTTCGAACAGATCCATCAGGCCGTGCTCGCTCGCTGCCACGCCGCCAGGATGATCGACTTCGACCGGGTCATGGTCGACGGCTCGCACGTGCGGGCCAAAAAAGGGGCGCCGCAACAGGTCCGAGCCCGGTCGACCGCGCCAAGACCGGTTCCAAGCACCACATCCTGACCTGCGGCAACGGATTCCCGCTCGCGGTGGCGCTGTCAGCGGCCAACGTCAACGACCATCTGCTGTTGCCCACCCTGCTCGACCGGGACCGACCTCTGCGCGGGCGCGCGGGCCGACCCCGCCACCGGATCACCACCCTGATCGCGGACAAGGGATACGACTACCCCAGCGTGTATTCCGAACTACGGCAACGACATATCACCGGCTACATCGCCCGCCGCGGCACCCGTGACAAGGTCACCGCAGGCCGCTGGATCGTCGAGCAGTCCTTCGCCCTGCTGCACCAGTACCGGCGGTTGGCCATCCGATGGGAACGACGCACCGACATCCACCACGGATTCCTCGACCTCGCCGCAGCCCTGATCTGCTGGCGACGACTCAGCAACCGAACCCGATAGGAGCTCTAAGGGCTCGGGCCGCGGTGATTTCGTCCAGCCGCTCGTGGAGTCACACGGTGTTTGCGACGGCGAGTTGATCCGTCACTCCGATCGCGGGTCGACCTACACGGCCTTCAAGTCATCGATTCGGTTGGCCTGCAACGGAATTGCTCCATCGATGGGATCGGTCGGGGATTTCTATGACAGTGCGTTGATGGAGAACTTCTTCCCCACCCTCAAACCGAATTGGGCTACCGCAACGCCTGGCAAGTCGTGACGAGGCCGAGAACGCGCTGGTCGCCTACAACGACTGCGACAACCACCAGCGCATCCAGAAGAAACTCGGTTGGCGCCCACCTGATGAGTTCGAAGCCAGCTACCATGAACCGCTCCTGCCGGAACCAGATAATCCGCTCTCCGGCTCGGCGGGGGAACCTCAAATCTGGGTTCAGCGGTGTGCTCATGCTACAAGGTCCCGCCGGTAAGCGTTCGCACGTGGGCAAAAGCGGATCGCGCTTGCCGACGTCGGCAGTGAATCGCCGCGCGTAGAGGAAGGCGAGGTCGAGGTCCTCGATGTGATTTGAGGCGGGCCGAAATCGTTCGGCGGGGAGGTGACCGAGCCGGTGTCGGTCTGTGGGTAACTGGGGCGAGGGTCGGGCCGTGGCCATGTGCGGTTCAACCGAGTTCGGTGGGATGGTTGACCAGGGTTGCGGCGAGGTCGCTGAGTTTGATGTTGAGGTCCTGGGAGGTGCGGCGTAGCAGGTCGAAGGCTTGTTCGGCGGTGAGTCCGCGTCGGGCCATGAGGATGCCTTTGGCTTGTCCGATCACATCCCGAGAGTCGATGGCTTTGCGTAGTTGGGTGTGTCGCAGGTCGGCGATTTCGGTGGCGTGCGTATGGGCCAGTGCGAGGGCGGCGTGGGTGGCCAGCAGCAATGCGCGATGTTTGTCCTGTGCGTTGAGCCCGTGCGGGTGGAAGTAGATGTTGAGCGCCCCCGACAATGCGTCGGGACCGGCTGCGGCGGGCAGTTCAGTGGACAGCACCGCTCCCAGGCCGTGACGGGTGGCCGCAGCGGCGAAGTAGGGCCATCGGGTTTCGTTGCTCAAATCATCGCTGGCGGCGAAGGCGGGACCGTTGGGGCGGGCGGCATCCAGGCAGGGGCCTTGGCTGGTTCGGTATTGCACTTGGTCGAGTTCGACGGCGATGTCATCGGTCGCGACCGGTGTGAAGAAGGTCCCGTCGGCCCTACGCAGGGTGAGGCTGACCAGCAGTGCATCGGGAATCAACACCACGACCGCAGCCGCGATCTGCTGCAATGTTTCCCCGACCGTGGTCGCGGTGAGCAGCGTGCGCGTCAGCACCTCGAAGTGGACGGCGAGGGCGTCGGGGGCGTGCGTCATGGTGGCCGGTGTCGGTCCTGCCGAGCGCGGCGGGGCAGACCTGCTGACATCACTGTGATCCGGTGCGGGCACGGCGTTCGGGGTGAGAGCCTCATCGAGGCTGGCGAACACTGGCAGCGATGTCTTGGGGTCGGTGAGTTGGAGTACGCGCGCGGCGACTCCGCCCGGGTCAAGCACGAACGCGGCGCGAATGTGCTGATCGCTCTGCAGTTGCGTGAAATCCGCAAAGGTACGCACCCAAGCAGCAGACAGCGTCTGCAACTCGCGTAGGTCTACCACGACCACGCCATATGGAGATGCGGGACTGAATGCGAGAGGCCATAGTGCTCGCGGGGATTGATCGGCAGGTGTGGGGGTCAACTGGCCGCGAATGGTCAGCACCAAAGCGGCCTCGGTGGATAGGTCAACGTGGCCGACGCTTCGCATGTGGGTTCCTCCCTGCCGACAGGTTAGGCACCCAATAGTGCGTGGCGCGTCGTTCGACCGTACCCGTGAAGCGGCACGGTCGCGCCATCATGGCCGCTATTGCCACCGGTCTCGCGCGAAACCGCGCGCATGTTCCTGCGATTGTCGGTGCCGCATCGCTTAACACTTCGTGCATAACCGGTGTCGTCTCGACCACCCCGCGTTGGCGGCTGGCTCGGCGATTGCTCGGAGTCACGCGATCGTGGGCGGGCAAGACAGTTCAGTCGAGCCTGCCAACGGGGGCTGACGGGTCAGGTGCAGCTGAGGATGTCAAGCGTGCGAGGCAGCGAGTAGACCAGGCAGATCCACCCGTGCATGAAAGGCGCTACCCAGCGACAGCGGCGTCACCACCGCGTGGGTATGCCCCTCGGCCGCAACAGCATCCACGACCTGCTCCACCGACGGCGCATTGAGATCGACAAACGCCAATCGCACATCGAAATCCGGCCGCGCCGCCGCGAGCTCGGCCACCACCGCCGACATCGTCGCGGCCGAGCGCGGATCTCGGCTCCCGTGCGGCACCGCGATCAGTGCGGGGCGGCCGCGCGCCGACGCCGCGTCACTCTTGATCGCGCGAGCTGCCGGCGCCCCGCCCGCCACGGGAGTGACGGCTGGTCATGTGACGCCGGACGGATCCGTCATCTCAGACTCCGGTACCGACCTCGATCGCCGACAGCACGTCGCCGACGAGGGCTGCGGCGAAGTGTTGCCGCCGGACGGGTCGATCAGCAGGAAGCTGCCGGTGTGCCGGTTCACTCGGTAGTCGTCGACTGCGAGCGGTTCCGCGACGCGCAGGGAGACGCGGCCGATGTCGTTGAGGGCCAGTGATTCCGGATTCGGGTCGGCGATCATGCGCTGCTCGTCGAAGCGTTCCAGCAGGCCGCCGACGATCGCCTGGGTAGAGCGGGTGCCATTCTTGAGCAGCAGGCGAGTCGAGGCCGAGGCGTCCGCAGCGACGGGTGTGGAATCGCAGGTAGGACTGATCGTCGTGATGCGGGCGGTCCCGGGGCAACACCTGCATACCGGGGCTGGTGCCGGACCGAATCCGACGTTCATCTCGTGTGCGCACGACACCGTCGCGACCGACAACTCGCTGCTGCGACCGGGCGCTGGGCTATCGCAGGCGTGGATGAACGCCTCGGTAGATCGGGGATGCCACCCCATGACCTCCAGTACCAGCTCTGGGGCATGCCGGTGCTGTGTCGCGCATCTTTCCGGAGTCGGCCAGTTCTATCGGTCGAAGCGCCGCTCGGCATTCGAGTGCGGTGAATCGCGAATGGGCGGTTCTCGTCTTACCGGGTGGGGTTGAGGATTCAGTTCGAGGCGGGCCTGCCGAGAAGCGGGGCGGGGTTGCTGGTGGCTGCCCGGTCCAGCAGCGTGCAGACTTCGGGTTCGGTGACGTCGTCGAAGTCTCGATACCACGTGCCGGTCGAGCCGAACAGTGTCGGGATTTCCGCACACACGAGGGCATCGACGACCGGGGAGACCGCGCGCAACGCAGGCCCGGAACCGACTGGGGCGGCCGCGACCACCCGGGCCGCGCCCCGCGCACGCGCGATTGCGACGCCGGCGCGGGCGGTCGCGGCGGTGTCCAGACCGTCGGTGACGATGACCGCGGTGACCTCGTGCAAGGGCAGCGGGGTGTGCTCGCGGCGGTATCGGATGACGTTGTGGCGCAATTTTGCTCGCTGCTCACGGATTACGGCACGGCGTTCGGGCTCGCCGACGAACGCGTGGGCGATGACGTCTTCATCGAACACCTGCACCCCGCCCTCACCGAGCGCGCCGAAGACCAGCCACGGCTGATACGGCACGGTCAGCGCACCTACTACCGCGAGATCGAGCGGGGCACCCAACCCGGTCGCGACCTCGTAGGCGACCGGCACCCCGCCGGCGGGTAGCCCCAGCACCACCACATCGGAGCCACCCAACGCGCGCAGGCGCTGGGCAAGCCGGCGACCACCGTCACGACGATCGAGCAGAGGCATGGCTACTCCTGAGCCGGATGACACATCACGAGAGTGAGCCGCACTGTTGGACTCGAGGATTTGGACAGACACTCTATCCCCCGCACGCGGCGAACACGATCGTTTCACAATGTTTGCTGAAGGTGCTGACCTATCGCGGGCCTGTGGCGGAATCTGTAGAGGCGCAGGATGGTTCGCGGCAGGTCGACCCCAGGAGGACGCCGGGTGACCGGTATGTCTGGTGTGGTCCAATCCTGGTGTGCCAATGGGTTGCCTGCTCCCACATCAGACCGGGGACCGCACGTATCCTGCGGCGGCGCGGGCGGGTGCCATTGTTCTATCGACCATGGGCTCGGGCCGGGGATGCCCGGTGGCGGGGACTGGTGAATCCCCACCACCACCTATCAGCACAGCGATAGCGGGCCGCGTTGGGCATCGCGGGACCGCCTCTGCAACCCCGGGACTAACCGAGGCATGGACCAGCCTACGACGGTGCCCCCTTTACCGGTGGGCGTTTCCCAGCAGTGCCCGCTACGGTGCGGCAGCACTTGCACGGCCCGCAGTCCCGCGCGCAGTGTCCTCGAGTTCGCCGAGCAAGGTTCCGCGGTTGTGGGCTAGCCGTGCTCAACCGTTGATATTCGGTGGGGCCGATGGATCCGGAGGCGGGTGCAGCAGTCCGGAGGCGGCGGGGTCGCCGGGGTGGCGGTTGTGGGCGCCGGTGATGGCTTTGGCGTGGGTGGTGGGGGTGGTGTTGTGGGCGCGGGCCAAGCGCACGAGCCGGTCGCGGGCACCGTCGATGCTCAGGTCGAGGTATTCGGCGAGGATCCCGACCGCGACCGAGACCGTGGTGGTGTCGGCCAGGACGGCTTCGATGGTGTCGCTGGTCGTGACGCGCCGCCCATGCGGGTCCGCGATGGACAACGCGACCGCGCTCAGGTCAGCCAGGATCTGGCCTAACTCGTTGGGCCGGGTGGCGCCCCACGGTCCGGTGGTGTGGATGACCAGAGCCCCCAGAGGCACCGCCAGCGCGGTCACCGGGAACGCGCGCACCCCTCCCATCCCGGCGGCCAGGGCCGATGCACGGTAGTGCGACCAGCGGGTGTCATCGGCCGTGTGCAGGTCGGTGATCATCGTGACCGCGCCGGTGTGGGCGCTGGTCGGCCCGGGTCCGCTGGTGTGCAGGGCGGGGTCGGCCCTGTAGCCGTCGCTGGTGGATTCGGCCACGATCCGGATGTCTGCTTGCCCGCCGCGGCGGCGGTCATCGAGCAGGATCAGCACCGCCGAACACGCCTCGAAACACCCCCTGGCGTGCCCGACGAGAGTGTGGAGCAGGGTGGGAACATCGAAGTCGGTGGTCAGCAGCGCGGTCAGCTCCGCTACCGCCAGCCGGGTCCGGGTGAGGATCATGAGTCCGAGCTTCCTGGGTTGTCGCGTTGATCTCGCAACGACAGCCGGTGGGCGAGGATCTCCGCGGCGACGTCGGTGATCGAGCGGGCATGGGCGTAGCAATAGGCACGTAGCCGGTCCAGCGCTTCGGCGGTGGAGACCGCGAGTTGCACCGCGACCATGCCGGAGGCGACATAGACCTCCGATCGGGAGAACTCATCGGCCATGTCATCGATAGCCTGATCGAATTCGTCGCTGCCGGCGGTGTTTTCGACACCACCCGCGGCCAGCATCCGCGTACTCCAATAATGGTGCAAGGCAGTGCCGGTCGCGAGCGCGCACGCGCCCGCCGATCGCTGTTCGCCCTCGGTGAGATCGCCTGCGGTGCGGCGATACAGCTCCAGTACCCCCACCGGGCGCCACGTCCCGGGCACCGGAAAGGCGAAAGCCGCCGATACCCCCAAGGCAACCACCTCGGCGGTGAACCCCGGCCATCGCATGCCGGCCGACTCCTCAGCCAGGTCCGGGCACATCTGCTGGCGACCCTTGACATAGGCATCGATACACGGCCCCTCACCGACGACGAACTGCAGCTCATCGATCTGGCGGGCGGTGGCATCGGTGGCATACACCAATTCCCTGGCTCGGGTGCTGCTACTGAGCACCGCGACCGCGGCACCATCGGCCCCGGTCAACCGCACCGCGGTCGCACACAATCCACCGATACCAGCGACCATCGATCTGCCGCTCTGATGGTGCCCGTCGGCAGGATCGCCCGCGGGACCACCCGACGCGCCATGCATGCTTCGACTCCCGTCTGCCCCTGCCCGCGACGCTACCCCCAGCTTCCCCGTTATTCCTGACCCCGACGAAATCGGTACAACTCATGCAAGGGACCAGCGCCACGAGGCGTGGCGGACAACCATCGCCGAGGACTGCCTCCAGAGGGGGTTCCGCCCAGCCGGACGCCCCGATCGCGGCGCGCAAAGAAATCCAGCTCGCGGCGACA
Organism: Nocardia brasiliensis; assembly: GCF_042691675.1. Classification (GTDB taxonomy): domain Bacteria; phylum Actinomycetota; class Actinomycetes; order Mycobacteriales; family Mycobacteriaceae; genus Nocardia; species Nocardia brasiliensis_D. The sequence goes on along the minus strand of NZ_CP170507.1, from coordinate 3,675,732 downwards.
CCCGTGTTCCCCGGGCCCGGGGCTATCGGGGCATCGCGGCAGCAGCGACGTCCGCCGCCTGTAGCGTCTGGTGAGCCCGGGCAATGCATTTCCTGGTGCGTGGTGTGGACGCGACCGCAGCTGACAAGCAAACCCGGACGGCGTTTCGGCGATCGTCACCGCACGGGACGGCTCGCCCGAAAATCCGGCATTTCCGCACTCACCCGACCTCGTGCGTTTGCGGCTGTTCGACTGGCAGCCTGAGTCATGGTCGAGGAGTCGTTGCGCGCTACTGGATTCAGCATATAAGTATGCAGTGGGTAGAATTACACCGTACGCAATCCATCTCACTCGGCTGTGAAATGCGGTTCGCGACAGCAGGACCGCAACGGCCGGCCTGACATGGCCGGCCCGGCCGTTGCTGGATCCACGGGGCGACAATGCATGACGGGAGTGCGCACGTGAGGTGCGCTGATTTCATTGATGATCATCGACGCGGCACCGGTGACGGGGGTGCAAGTACTCCAAGGGACAGCGGTACGCCCGCGCAATATTGGACGGTGATGGCTGCGGTCGCCGATGCGGGGCGGGCCGAACTGAAGCCTGCTGCGGTGGCGGTGGCCCCTGACCTCGTGGTGGCTACTGAGCATGTTTGCGTCCAGTTGCCGGACTCGGCTGGCACCTGCTATCTGGTGGCCACGGCTTCGGCGGTCGAATGGGATTCCGTGACCGGTGATTTGGGGATCGATGCGACCTATAGCTGGGTCAATCGCTTGCATCGCGAGGGAGACAGCTGGAGTTGGGGGGAGTGGATTCCCGCCGAGGGGTGCGCTGGTTCCGTACGGCACGCTGGCACACGACCGATGCTGCTCTGCCACCGGTTCCATGAGCGAATCCCATCGCTGGGCGGGTGGTTCATGCGGTGGGGCACCGTAACTCGGTGCTCGTCGTCGGCGCGGCTCAACGCGGGCAGTGGTCCCTGTGCTGGCAGGTCGAATTGGGTGTCTGTTTCCGGTCTCGCCGGGCCGTGGCCGGTGCCGGTGTCGAGTTGCGAGGATCGGATCGGCCGGGTCAGCTGCCGCGCGGATCGCGCGATGCCCCGGTTGTCCGTCCGCCGACTCGATCCGAAGGAACAGTCATGGCCACCGCTGTAGGTATCGATTTGGGCACCACGAACTCCGTCATCGCGAGCTGGCAGGGCGGGGAGCCGGTGGTGATCGCCAATTCCGAAGGGGCGCGCACGACTCCGTCCGTGGTGGCGTTCACCGAGGGTGGGGAGCGCCTGGTCGGTCAGCTCGCCCGCCGGCAGGCGATCTTGAATCCGAAGGGCACCATCTATTCCGCGAAACGCTTCATCGGCCGCCGCTTCGATGAGATCTCCGAGGAGGCCAAGGCGGTGAGTTTCGATGTGGTCGCCGGTGAGGGCGGCGCGGCGCGGCTCGAGGTGCGTGGCAAGAAGTACGCCCCGGAGGAGATCAGCGCGCAGGTGTTGCGCAAGCTGGTCGAGGACGCGAGCAAGTTCCTCGGTGAGCGGGTGCGCGAAGCCGTGATCACCGTTCCCGCGTATTTCAATGACGCGCAACGCAATGCCACCAAGGACGCCGGCCGCATCGCCGGGCTCGAGGTGCTGCGCATCATCAACGAGCCCACCGCCGCCGCGCTGGCCTACGGTATGGACAAGCAGACCCACGAGACGGTGCTGGTGTTCGATCTCGGCGGCGGCACCTTCGACGTGAGCCTGCTCGATGTGGGTGAGGGCGTGGTCGAGGTGCGGGCCACCGCGGGCGATTCCCATCTCGGCGGCGATGATTTCGACCGGCGCTTGGTCGACTATCTGGCCGACGAGTTCCAGCGCGACCAGCTGGTGGATCTGCGCAAGGATCCACAGGCCCTGCAGCGCCTGTTCGAGGCCGCCGAAAAGGCAAAGGTGGAACTGTCCTCGGTCGCACAGACACAGGTGAATCTACCGTTCGTCACCGCCGACGCCAATGGGCCGAAACACTTGGCCACCATCATCAATCGCGCCAAGTTCGAGGATCTGACCGCGGATCTGGTGCAGCGCTGCCTCGGACCCGTGCAGCAGGCGATGGCCGATGCCAAGGTGACCGCCAACGATATCGACGAGGTGATCCTGGTCGGCGGTTCCACCCGCATTCCGGCGGTGCAGGCGTTGGTCCGCCGCCTCACCGGCGGAAAGGCGCCGAATATGAGCGTCAACCCCGACGAGGTCGTCGCCCTGGGGGCGGCGGTGCAGGCGGGTGTGCTCAAGGGGCAGGTCTCGGATGTGTTGCTGCTGGATGTGACGCCGCTGTCGCTGGGTGTGGAGACCCAGGGCGGGGTGATGACCAAGATCATCGAACGCAACACCACCATCCCGGCCCGGCGCGCGGAGATCTTCTCTACCGCCGAGGACAACCAGCCTGCCGTGGATGTCGTTGTGCTGCAAGGCGAACGCGAACGCGCGGCCGACAACCGGGTGCTCGGGCGGTTCCGGCTGGAGAACATCCGCCCCGCCCGCCGCGGTGAGGCGCGCATCGAGGTCACCTTCGATATCGACGCCAACGGCATCCTCAATGTCACCGCCCACGACAAGGACACCGGCCGGGAACAGAGCATCACCATCAGCGAACAGTCCAACCTGGACAAGAGCGAAGTGGATCGGATGCTGGCCGAGGCCGAACGCCACCGCAGGGAGGACGAGCAATTGCGCCGGGCGGTCGACGCCCGCAACGAGCTGGATTCCATTGCCTACCAAGTGGAACGGCGGCTCGCCGAGCTCGGTGACGCCGCCCAGCCGCATGAGCGGGCACGCGCCGAGATGCTGATCAACGACGCGCGACAGGCGGTCAAGGAAAGCGCGCCCCCGGAGCGGGTACAGCCACTGACCTCGGAACTGCAGCAGCTGCTCTACGGGCTCATGGCCTCCGGTGGTGAGCCCGGTGGGACCGGTCAGCCGGGTGGCGCCGGTCAGCCCGGCGGCGGCTCTGCATCCGGGCACGACGTGATCGATGCCGACTTCGACCGGAGTTGAAGACCGATGGACGCCTCCATTGAACCGAAGGACACCAACACCGTGGCTGCGAGCCGAGATCGGTCAGATGTCGATCCCTCGGAGGAACCCTCGGCGCGTTCGCCCGCTGACACCGAGGCCCAGGACCGTTCCCCCGACATCGACGCCGCAGTAGCGCACGCCGAGGATCGCTGGCGCCGCACTGCCGCCGACCTGGACAACCTGCGCAAACGCTACGCCCGTGACGTCGACCGGGAGCGCGCCACCGAACGCGCCAAGGTGACGGCGGCCTGGTTGCCGGTACTGGACAATCTCGAACTGGCGCTCACCCACGCAGGCAGCGATCCGGGCTCGATCATCCAAGGCGTACAAGCGATTCGAGATCAAGCGGTGCAACTGCTGGAGGGGCTCGGTTACCCGCGCCACTGCGACACCGGCGTGCCGTTCTCGCCCGCCATCCACGAGGTGGTGGGTGTGGTCGACGCACCGGATGTGCCGGCGGGCACGGTGGTGGAGGTGGTACGCGCCGGCTATGGCGAGGAAGGCAGCCAACTGCGGCCTGCGGCAGTGGTTGTGAGCAAGCGTGAGGATTGAACACCGATGGCGCGCGACTACTACGAGGTCCTCGGCGTCCCTCGCGACGCCGACAAGGACCAGATCCAGCAGGCCTACCGCAAACTCGCCCGCCGGTACCACCCGGATGTGAACTCCGATCCTGCCGCGGTGGAGCGGTTCAAGCAGATCGGTGAGGCGTATCAGGTGCTGGCGGACCCGGAGACCAGACGCCGCTATGACCGCTTCGGCGAGAATTTCAGGCAGATCCCCGAGGACTACGACGAACGAATGGCCGGCGCAGGCGGTTTCGGGACCGGCGGGGTCCAGTGGGGACCAGGCACCGGCGGTATCCGCGTCAACGTCGGTCAGGGCTTCGGTCACGGCGGCGAAGCCTTCGATTTCGACGATCTGTTCGGCGGAATCTTCGGTGGCCGAGGGGGATTCAGTCGTAGTGGATTCGGCGGCGGTGGCGGGTACGGTTCGATGGCGGGTGCGGACCAGGAGGCCGAACTCGTGCTCACCTTCGAGGAGGCCTACCGCGGCGGTCGGCGCAGCCTCGGTATCGATGGCTCCACGCTCACCGTGGACATTCCGCCCGGAGTCACCGACGGCCAGCGCATTCGCCTGGCCGGGCAGGGCGGTCGCGGCAGCGGCGGGGCGGCCGCGGGCGACCTGTATCTGATCGTGCGGATCCAGCCGCATCCGCGGTACCGCTTGGACGGCCGCGATATCTATCTCGACCTGCCCGTCTCGCCGTGGGAGGCCGTGCTCGGCGCGGCGGTCGCCGTCTCGACGCCGGGCGGCGAGGCGAAGGTACGGGTCGTGCCCGGCTCGTCCACCGGACGCAAGCTGCGGTTACGCGGGGAGGGCATGCCGAATCCGCGCGGCGCCAACGGTGACCTCTACGCCGAGATCAAGGTGGTGGTCCCGGATCAACCGACCGAACGTGAGCGCCAACTGTTCGAGCAGTTGGCCGCCGTATCCAGTTTCGACCCGAGGAGGGCCCGGTGACCCGATACCTGCTGGCGCACCCCGCGCCCCTGCACCTGGAAACCGTCGCCTGGCGCGCTGGGCTGCATCCCGACCTGGTGCGCAGGCTGGTCGCGCTCGGCCTACTCGACAGCGTCCGGGACAGCGCGGGCGAGCTGCGCTTCGAACCGTCGGCGGTGGCCGTGGCCGCCCGGATCCAGCGGCTGCGTACCGGGCTGGGTCTGAACTACGCGGCGATCGGGCTGGTGCTCGATCTGCTGGATCGCATCGAGGAACTCGAAGCCGACCTGCGCCGAAGGAGGACACCTCATGGACACCGGTAGCCTGACCGAGAAGTCGCAGGAAGCCCTGCACGAGGCCCAGAACGTGGCGTTGCGGTTGGGGCATCCCGAAGTCGACGGCGAACACCTGTTGCTCGCGCTGGTCGAGCAGGAACAAGGTCTGGTGCCACGGCTGCTCGAGCAGGTGGGTGCTGATCCCCAAGCGGTGCGTGCCGATCTGGACCGCGAGCTGTCCCGGCGGCCCAAGGTCACCGGGCCCGGCGTGCGTCCCGGTCAGGTGATGATCACCCGGCGGCTGGCGGCGCTGCTCGAGGCGGCGCAGCGAGAAGCCAAGCGGCTCAAGGATTCCTATGTTTCGGTGGAGCATCTGATATTGGCGCTCGCCGAGGAGGGGTCGGGGAGCGCGGCCGGGCGCATCCTGTCGAGCCACGGAATCACCAGGGAGACATTTCTTTCCGCGTTGACGACGGTGCGCGGCAACCAGCGGGTCACCTCGGCGACCCCGGAAGGCGCCTATGAGGCGCTCACCAAGTACGGCCGCGACCTCGTCGCCGACGGCCGCGCAGGCAAACTCGATCCGGTGATCGGCCGAGACGCCGAAATCCGCAGGGTCACTCAAATATTGAGCCGCAAGACCAAGAACAACCCGGTGTTGATCGGCGATCCCGGCGTCGGCAAGACCGCCATCGTCGAGGGCTTGGCCCAGCGGATCGTGCGCGGTGATGTCCCGGAAGGGTTGCGGAACAAGACCATTTTCGCGCTCGACATGGGTTCGCTGGTGGCGGGCGCGAAATACCGCGGCGAATTCGAGGAACGGCTCAAGGCGGTGCTCGCCGAGGTCAAGGCCGCCGAGGGCGGCATCCTGCTGTTCATCGACGAGCTGCACACCGTCGTCGGCGCGGGCGCGGTCGGCGAGGGGGCGTTGGACGCGGGCAACATGCTCAAGCCGATGCTGGCCCGCGGCGAGCTGCACCTGATCGGCGCCACCACTCTCGACGAATACCGCAAACACATCGAATCCGATGCGGCACTGGAGCGCCGACTGCAAACCGTGCTGGTGGACGAACCCACCATGGAGGACACCATCTCGATCCTGCGTGGGCTGCGGGAGCGTCTCGAAGTGTTCCACGGGGTGAAGATCCAGGACACCGCGCTGGTCGCCGCCGCGACCCTGTCGCACCGCTACATCACCGACCGCTTCCTGCCGGACAAGGCGATCGACCTGGTGGACGAGGCCTGCGCTCGCCTGCGCACCGAAATCGACTCCATGCCTGCCGAACTCGACGAACTCACCCGCAAGGTGACCCGGCTCGAGATCGAGGAGGCGGCGCTGTCGAAGGAAACCGACACCGCGAGCAAGACCCGACTCGACGAATTGCGCAGAGAGCTGGCCGATCTGCGTGCCGAAGCCGACGCCCGCCACGCCCAATGGGAGGCCGAACGCCAAGCCATCCGGCGGGTGCAGGACCTGCGCGGTCGGCTCGAACAGCTGCGACTGGACGCCGAAGCGGCAGAGCGTGATTACGACTTGAACCGAGCCGCCGAGCTGCGCTACGGCGAAATCACCAAGGTGGAGCGTAATCTCGCGGCCGCCGAGGAGCAGCTGATCTCCAAGCAGGGTAAGCAGCCGCTGCTGCGGGAGGTGGTGTCCGAGGATGAGATCGCCCAGATCGTCGCCGCCTGGACCGGTATTCCGGTCGCCAGGCTGCAAGAGGGCGAACGCGAAAAGCTGCTGCGCCTCGATGAGATCCTGCACGAGCGTGTCGTGGGACAGGACGAGGCGGTGCAGGCGGTCGCCGACGCGGTCATCCGGGCCCGCTCCGGCATCCGGGATCCGCGCAGGCCGATCGGCTCGTTCATCTTCCTCGGCCCCACCGGCGTCGGCAAGACCGAACTGGCGAAAACCCTTGCCGCGGCACTGTTCGACAGTGCGGACAACATGGTGCGCCTGGATATGAGCGAATACCAGGAGCGCCACACCGTCAGCAGGTTGCTGGGCGCACCACCGGGATATGTCGGCTACGACGAGGGCGGGCAGCTCACCGAGGCGGTGCGCCGCAAGCCGTATTCGGTGGTGCTGTTCGATGAGATCGAGAAGGCGCACACCGACGTGTTCAACACCCTGCTCCAGGTTCTCGACGACGGCCGGATCACCGACGCGCAGGGCCGGCAGGTCGATTTCCGAAACACGGTGATCATCATGACCTCCAATATCGGCTCGCAGTATCTGCTGGACGGGGTGACCGCGGACGGCGAGATCAAGGAGGATGCCCGGGACCGCGTGCTGCGTGAACTGCGGACCCATTTCCGGCCGGAGTTCCTCAACCGAGTCGATGACATCGTGCTGTTCACACCGCTGACGCTGCCGCAGTTGGAGCGAATCGTCGAACTGCAACTGCAGGAGCTGCGCGACCGGCTGGCGCAGCGGCAGATCGAGTTCGAGATCACCCCGGAGGCCCGGCGATTGATGGCGCAGCACGGCTTCGATCCGGTCTACGGTGCCCGGCCGTTGCGTCGCTATATCGCGCACGAGGTGGAAACCAAGATCGGCCGGGCGCTGCTGCGCGGCGATATCGACCACGGCGTGATCACCGTCACCGAGCGAGACGGGGAACTTCTCGTCGCGCACGACCAGAAGCCGGTTGCAGCATGAGGATTCGGTTATGGGCGGCCCCTACGGGCCCTCGCTAGGCGGCAACGGCACGGCGTCCCCGCACCTCGATCCGCACGTGAGCGCGATTCGTGCGGTGACGCCGCGCAGTCCGCGGGGTTGTGAGGAATGCCTGCGGCTCGGGACGCCGTGGTTGCAGTTGCGGTTGTGCTTGACCTGCGGGCACGTCGGCTGCTGTGACTCCTCGCCGATGCGGCACGCGCGGGCCCACGCTACCGAGTCCGGCCATCCCATCGTGCGCACGCTGGTCGCGGGGGAGGACTGGTGCTGGTGCTATGTGCACCGGAATTTCGTGTGACGCAACCGCATGGGTTGATCGGCTGCGGGTAGACGATTGACGACACCACACCCACTGATCGCCTGCCTCGCCATGAACCACTCGCGTCCGCACCTCGATGAATCCCCGAAGCGCGCCGAGCCGACCTCGCTCGCCGAACTCACCGCGATGAACGAGCAACTCGCGGCCACGGTGCATCGACTGCGACAGCAGACCCGCGTGCACGAGGTGCTCGCCGGAGCCGCCGCCTACGGGACCGGTGAGCAGGCCATTGCCGACGCGCTCGGCCAGCTGACCGGGCTGCCGGTGGTAGTCGAGGATCCGTTCGGCAATCTGCGGGCCTGGTCCGGGCCGGGCAGGCCGGACTCGTATCCCAAGGATCCGCCGCTGCGGCGCGAACAGTTGCTACACCGGCTCGCCACCCACAATGCGCCCTTGCGGGTGCGTGAGCGGGTGATCGTGCTGGTTAAGCCGCGCAGCGAAATCCTCGGCACACTCGCCCTGGTCGATCCGGAGCACCGGATCGCCGAGGATCAGATGTTCGCCCTGAGTTACGGCAGTACCGTGCTGGCACTGGAACTTTCCCACCAGCGCAACGTGGCCGAGATCGAGCTGCGGTTACGGCGCGAACTCGTCGACGACCTGATCTCCGGCACCGACAACGACAACGACAGCGCCTACGCCCGCGCGCAGGCGCTCGGATATGACCTGCGCGGCCCGCATCATCTCGTTCTCGTACACAATTCCGACAATGCGGCCGCCGGTCGCGCCGCCGCCGACCTCGGCCTGCATTACCTGCAGGGCCGTTACGCGGGCATGGTCGTCTTCGTCACCGATCGCCGGCCCGACCCCGAAGAATTGCACCGCGTCATGCGTGCGGCCCTCGGACCGGTAGCGATCGGCATCAGCGGCGCTTGCGAGCAAGCCGGCGACCTCGCTCGCGGTTTCGACGAGGCCCGCCGGGCGCTGAACATCCGACTGCGATCCCGAATCCCGGATGGCGCCAATGCCTTCGACGAACTCGGCTTCTATCGACTCGTCGACGCCGCCCGCGCCGACGGGACCGCCGCGGCGTTTCTCCGTGAGGAGCTCGGTGTGCTGCTCGATTACGACCAGGCCCGCCACACCGATCTGGTCTACACCCTGAGCCAGTACCTGGAATGCGGCGGCAACTACGACGAGTCCGCGGCCGTCCTGCACATCCACCGAAGCACCCTGCGCTACCGGCTCGGCCGGATCCGTGAACTCACCGGATACGACCTACGTGACGTCAACATTCGGTTCAATCTGCAAGCCGCCACCCGGGCCTGGCAATTCCTGTCCATCGTCGGCCCCCAGAAAGAAAGGAAACAGTAATGAAGCTCAACAAGACCGCCGAGTTACGGTCCCGAGTTCCGGTGGCCACCTACGATCATTACGAGCAGGCCGAGCGCGCCGTCGACCATCTGTCCGACCAGAATTTCCCGGTAGAGCACACCACGATCGTCGGAGTCGGTCTGCGTAGCGTGGAACATGTGCTCGGGCGGCTCGATCATTGGCGCGCAACCGGTTACGGCGCCGCGACCGGTGCATGGATCGGCCTGCTGATCGGACTGCTGCTGTCGCTGTTCGCCACCAGCACCGTGTCGTGGTTGGCCATCATCATCTGGGGCGTGGTGTGCGGCGCGGTCGCTGGAGCACTGTTCGGCATTGTGTCCTACGCCCTCACCGGCGGCCGCCGCGACTTCATCTCGGCGAGCCAGCTCATCGCCGAACGGTACGAGGTGGCAGTCAGCCCCGACCACGCGCCACGGGCACAGGAACTGCTGCGGACCGCCCACACGGCTTGAAGCCTCGACTGCGGGCCGCAGCGGCAACTCCCCCTCCGCCCAAGCCATCCCCCCTTCGCCGTGGCGACGGGGGGATGGGTGTGTCGCAGCTGGTGTAGTCGACGTCGCTTCGAGTGTCCCTCTGCAGACCTACAACGGGGGACATGATCGCGCTCACCTTTTCCGCGCCTCACGGTGGCCAGTACTTTGTCATCTGCAACGACCTGAACCGGCATCGTCATCCACACACTGCCGTGTAAGTACCTCTCGCCGCTGAACAATCGCACCCCCCGTGAACCCAGGCGTAAGAGTCACGCCAGCCGCCCCATGGAGGCAATCGGATGCCATGCCCCGCAGCTAATTTCGCCGCCTCATGCTCGCACACGGCTCGCCGCCGTCGATCGCCTCGATCTGTTCGAGGAGTGTCGCGGCCGCTGACGAGCGCGGAGATCGATGCCGCCTTCGATTAGAGCCATAACGGCGGGAATACCGCACCGGCGATGGCGGAAGGAAACTAGACGGCCAACAGCCTGCAAGGTTACCGTATGGGTGAAGATTGCCGCGGTGTCGAAATATCAAAGGGAACAACGAAAGTCGCGGGCCCCGCCTTTTCGAACACAAAGGTGAACGGCACTGGCACTGCAGGCCGTACAGCGTCGGCGGCCAGGTGTACGTGGACGGTGAACGGCTCGTCCGGTGCGGGTGTGTTGTCGGGTTGTTCGATCGGCTGGGTCGCGGCGATCGCGGTTCCGGGTGGTAGGTGCAATGCGGCGGGGTCGGCGTTGATGGTGACTGTCGTTGCGGCGTCGGAAGTTATCGATACCAGCCGGTCCGTGATGCGGATGCTGGTGTTGACCGCGGTGAAGGACAGTGTCACGTTCGCGTATCGCGGTGTCGGTGCTTCGGCGACTGGTTCTGCGGACAGATAGACGTTGCGTAAGGCGATATGTCCGGCGTCGGCGTTGGTGCCGTTGATGGAGCTTCGGTGTTGGGCGGTCTGCGCGATCTGCCCGGCACCGCACGCCACCGCGAGAATCAACGCTGCGATGAGTAGGCTTATGCGGCCGGCGTGATTGTTCGGCCGATGAAGTCTTGCGCTGTTCATGTCCAGCCCTGCCGATCCGGACATCACCGATCGGTCGCGGCATCGTGAAACTGCTTTTGGCACAAGGGTTCCGAAGCCGCGACCGCAGGTTCAGTTGCTCTTGATCTCGATCCGGCGTGGCTTGGCGGCCTCACTCTTGGGTACGCGCACGGTGAGTACCCCGTTGGCGAGGGAGGCCTCGACCTTCTCCGCATCGACGTTCTGTGGCAGCGTCAGCCGATAGGTGAACTGGCCGGTGCGGCGGGTGCGGCGGCGGAAGACCCCTTGGTGTTCGGTCTGCTTGACCTCACCTTGGATGGTCAAATCTTGGCCGGACAGGTCGATATCGACGTCTTCGCGGCGGACACCCGGCAGGTCTATCTCGACCAGATAGGCGTCCTCGGTCTCGGACAGATCGGCCAGTGGCGACCAACCGCCCGTGATATCGGTTGTGCGGCTGAACATATCGTCCATCCACCGGCCGAGCTGAGTGTAAAGATCTTCGAATTCCCGAAACGGGTCCGATCGCTCCGGAGCTCGAGAACCGCGGAGGGTGGGCAGGTTCATGGGAAACTCCTTCCATTGTCGGGTGCTGACCGCCTTCCCCCCAACCGCACGGGTAAACCACCACGTCGCGGATGAAGTTCTGCACCGGCGGCTCCAGCCACCCAGCGCGGCCGCAACCCGCTGTCCACCAGGTGATTCCGATGTGCCGATGCCGCTTACCGAGACTTGCGACGGGTAAGTCGTGCCTATGAAGCGCAGAGGCACGATCGCGGCCGTCGCGGCAATTGTTGTCGTTGCCGGCTGCGCGGATCAACCGGACCGGCAGGGCGACAACACGCAGACGGCGGCTCCGGCGCCGACCCTGGCCGGCCCACCGGTGTCTACTGGTTACGTCGAGCTGGTCGACCGGGTCGGTCCGAGCGTCGTCACCGTGGAGCATCCGGGCGGGGTCGGCAGCGGTGTGGTGATTCGCTCCGACGTGATCGTGACGAACGCCCACGTCGTCGGGGACGCATCGACCGTCACGATCACCTTGGAGAACGGCGATCGCTTACCAGGGGTTGTCCTGGCCGCCGATCGGATGACCGACCTCGCTGTGGTGCGCACAGAACGAAAGAACTTGCCGATACCGGAGTTTCGGAGCGGCTTGCCTGAGCCGGGCGAGATCGCGCTCGCGATCGGTAGTCCATTGGGTTTCCAGAACTCCGTCAGTGCCGGTGTCGTCTCGGGCATCCAACGCAGTGTTCCAGGCGCGGCCCAGCAAGCCCCTGCCTTGGTGGACCTGATCCAAACCGACGCGCCCATCTCACCCGGGAATTCCGGCGGTGCACTACTCGACGTGCACGGCCGCGTCGTCGGCATCAACGAGGCTTATATTCCGCCCAGCGTCGGGGCCGTGTCATTGGGGTTCGCCATCCCATCGGCCACCGTGCTCGATGTCGTGGACCAACTGCTCACCAAAGGTGCGGCGACACATCCCTATCTGGGCGTGTCCGCCGGACGCATCACCCCGCAGATCCAGGAGATGCTCGGCGTGCCCGCCGAAGACGGGGCCCTCGTCGTCGGCGTGGACCCGGGCGCGCCCGCCGCCGCGGCCGGGCTACGCCCGGGCGACGTCATCATCGAATTCGCAGGCAAGCCCGTGCGAACCGTGGAAGACCTGCTCAGCGTGCTGCGCCGCCTCGAGCCAGGATCACAGCAGCCGCTGGTCTTTCTCCGCGGCGCCGAGCGTCAGCAGGTCACGCTCACCATCGGGGCCCGCACCGATTGACCAACACACTCGGCAATAGCCGAAAGGACCGCGACGGTGCGGTCCTCCTGGCCAGACTGCGGGAGCGGCTGACCGTAGATCAGTAGCAGCATGGATGCGACCCGGAGCCGGAGATCTATCTGGTTGTCGGCGAGAGTTCCCCAGGATCTGAAAGCGTCGGTACTGGGTGAGCGGCTGGCCGGTGGCGAACTCTCTCACGATGCGGCGATGGTGGTGGTTGCTACGCCGGGGCGATCATCGAGCGGCGTGGCCCGGTGATCGTGGACCGGGTGCTTCCAACCGCCTCGCCGATCGCGCCGAGGCTGTGGGCGGCGAGGTCGCGCCCTGCGCTGCCTTTAAGGCGGCGACTACGTCGCGCTTGACTCGGGCATAGGTGGCGACCCTGTCGAACCGCGCTGCCAGCGCAGCTAACAGCTGGTGAGAGATGAGTCCGATTAACGGTCCCCGCTGGTGAACAGGGCCGACAGCCGGTATGCCTTTTGCCTGCCCGATGGACGCAGCGCGGCCTGGATCTCCTCGAGTCGTCGTCGACGAAGTAAACGATCGCTCCTCAGTTTTGTCATTCCCGCCGTGGGCATATGAACTCAGTCGTGACAATGTGGCCGAGGTGGGACACAGGCAAACCCTCGGCTTCTACGAAGCTCAGGGTAGTGCTCTCCAGCGGCTGATCCGGCGTAGCAGGGCGGGCTCTGACTGTATGCAGCATCACCCCTGGGCCGATCGGCGGGTCGGGTTTGCTCGATCGGAGGTGGGGAAAGCGCGACAGGGGGATGTAGATACGGAGTAGCAACCTGATGGCTAACTTCGACGCGATATACGACAAGACACGGCATCGCGCGACCTCGAGTCCGGCGGCTTTTCTTCCGATGCGACACGGACCACGAGAAGCCACGCTGGGGAAGGAATACAAGACGGTTACAACATTCCTGGCATCCTGTTGTGGGTAGTGGGTATCGCTGCGCTTGGTGCGACGCTCACCGCGGCCGGGTCCGGCTTCCGTGGATGGGCGACGATCGGCGCAATCGTGTGCGTAGTCTCCCTACTGAGCGGTTCGGGCTGGCTCATCCTCGAACATCAAGGCCAAGGAAGGACTTTCCCTGACCGACCAAGTCGGGCACTAGCAATGCGGAGCCGGCGCATGTTCCACGACAGGCTCGCCGACCAGGGTGTACACGCCGCGTAAGTCACGTTCAACGGGCCCATCGGCGCCCGGCACGAACCGGACACGGTGGCCCAGGAACTGTGGCAACTCCACGCCGAAGGTGACCAGCCACGGACCGTCCTGCGCTGACACCACCCGCAGTGAGCGATGCTCGGGTACCGCCGAACAAGCGCGCACATGCCGGGTAGGCCGGGCGCATTACTACGCCCGGCCCCCCTCAGAACCGGACGTGCACGATTTCTATGCATCCGGCTCAAGCAAGCCCATGGCGGGCTGATGATGGTGTGCCGGGCTGCCGGGGGTGGCAGCGTGTGTGGATGAGACGGAGTTCGGATTGATCCGGTGCCCGTTCCCGTAAGGTGATGGCGTTCTTGGTGATTGCCTTGCGGGTGGCCGCCAGCCACTGTTCCCATTCAGTGGCGGTTTGTGGCGGGTGCTCGGCGTGTAGGAGTAGTTCACCGCATCGTGGGCAGCGGCCGTGCTGGGCTTGGAGTAGCCGCAGCCGGGTGGCATCGATGGGCAGACGTATTCCATTGCGCCGCCGGATTTTCCAGTAGTCGGTGAGGGCGGGATCATCGATTGATGCGGTGCCCGCGACCATCTGGTGCCGGATAATCCTGGTCCAGGCGAACTTGAGCAGGTAAGCACCGCTGACGCGGTCGCCAAATACCCACCGGTCTCGCCGGGAAGTGTTGAACGCGCCGAAGTAGCGGCGAACGATCCACCGTGTCGGCTTGTTCGGATGAGTGTGTTTGGCCCACTTGTAGGTGAGCTTCCACAGGTAGTGATCCAGGTCGTTGAATTCTTCGCTGGATACCACACCCCGGTAGTAGGCGGCCCAGCCCCGGATGATGGGGTTGAGCCGTGAAATCACTGCGGCCGCATTGGATCCCCACAGGGACCCTATTTCGGTGCGCAGCCGTTCCCGGATCCGCCTCAGCGCCGCTTTACTCGGTTTGATCAGCAGCGTGCCGCGATAGCGGCGGATGTTGAATCCGAGAAAGTCGAAGCCCTCGTCGAGGTGGGTGATGCGTGTTTTGTCCTCGTTGAAAGCCAGTCCCCTCAGCGCCAGCCACGCGGCGAGCCGGGCTTTGATCTTCTCGGCCTGCTGCCTGGAGTGGCAGAGGGCGACCAGGTCGTCGGCGTATCTGATCAGTACCGGAGAATTACGGTGCACCGCAGCGACTTTGGGGCCGATGCGGTCGTATCGCACCGCGGCGGCGGTTTCCATCCCGTGCAAGGCCACGTTCAACAACAGCGGGCTGATCACTCCACCTTGCGGCGTTCCCGCCTCGGTCGCGGTGAACTGCCCGTTCTCGATCACACCCGCTTTCAACCAGCGCCGGATGCGCTGGCGGGCGGGGAATCCGCCGAGCTCATCGAGCAGGCGGTCATGATCGATGCGGTCGAACGCCGCCCGCAGGTCGGCGTCGAGCACCCACTGGCGGGCCGGGTTAGCACCCTTGGCCACCTGGAAGATGGCCCCGATTGCGTCGTGGCAGCCACGACCCGGCCGAAATCCATAGGACCTCGCCTCGAATCGGGCCTCCCACTCCGGTTCCAGCGCGTTGAGTACCCGCGCTTGCAGGACCCGGTCCACGATCACCGGAATACCCAGCGGGCGTTGTTTGCCGCCTGCCTTGGGGATATACACCCGCTTGACCGGCCGAGCCGTCCACGGCCGAGCGTGACGGTGAATCCACCGCGTCAGCTCCGCCTTCTCCGGGCCGGTCGAGATGACCTGCCCGTCGATGCCCGGGGTCTTGCGGCCGGCATTGACCTCGCTCACTCGCCGCACGCTGATCAGCGTGTTGGCGCGTGAGCGCAACATCAGCTTCTGCAGGCTGCGGACCCGTTTGAGGTCCCCCGCTTGCGTCGCCGTGAAGATCCGCTGCCGCAGACGCTCTACGTTGTCCTCGACTGTCCGCCAATCCAGTGCGGCCCAATCGAATTCATTGTCCTCAGGTCCGTTCACCGTCGCGGCTCGCGCCACGGCGGTGTCCAACTTGTCCATCGGTTCGATTGTCTTGGTCATCTTTCCTTCACAGGCTCACCTGGCCCGCGTCAGCACCCTTTCGAGTCCGGACACATGGTCCGGTATCCGGCCGGTTATCCACCACGCACCAGCGGAGGGGCCAGTGACTACCCGTAGTGGTTTCCCGTTGCCTTTCGGCCACCGGCATTGGCTTCTCGGCCCATCCCAATCCCGCTCGGGGAGTTCAGCTTTCCTCATAGTCGGCCTACCGGACTCGAACTTTCGATGCCCGGACCCCGTCGGGGTTACCACGTTCCACACGCGCGAGATTCGGCCGGGGTGGGTGCCTTCTATATCCCGGGGACGGCGGTGCTCTCCCGGTCGAGTGCCGTCCTCGACCGGCGCCTGCCGCCTTGCAACGGCTGGTCCCTGCCCCCTGCCAACCGCTATCCATCGAGCAGGGTCCGCATTACGAGACATCAACGAAGGTTCACGCGATTCACCCGTCCGGCCTGCCCCTGGCCCGTGGTCCTCGGATGGATCGAGGACCCTTCGGCGTTCCTCTGAGCTTCGCACCCGGCCGTTACCAGCAACGCACGTCAGAGCGGGGCCGGGCACCGAGCACGCACCCGAAACTCACACAGCCGAAACCAAGTTCGGCCCTCCTATCTGCGAGTTCACTCGCATCGTGTGACATCGTGTCGCAACGGCAATACCGGATGTTCATCGGCGGTGGTGGCCAGCCGGTCGAGGCTGGCCACAGTGCTCCCGAGGATTGCTGGTTAGTCGGTCACGGGGGCGGGCCGGGCCGCCTTCTCCGCGGCGAGTTTCGCCGCCGCGATGGTGGCGCGCCGTCCCCATTTCAGTGTTGTGGTTTCGGTATCGACGTTGAACTGGTACAGGTTTCCGTCTTCCCACACGCTGAGTTGGCGCCGGTACATCGTGCGGACCAGGCTCGTGCCTTCGCGTGGATGCACCCGCAGCGTCCACCCTGCGGTGGCGTCGGCTTCGGAGAGCATCGGTCTGGCCTTTCGTCGCTGGACTGAAAGTAGACCAAACAGTATGCGACCAGTCGTCGATTCCTGGGGTTCTGTCGTTGGGCATCGCGGGGTGGCTCTACGTCACGGGCCGGTCGGTGCGGGGCCGTGTAGGTGTGGTGGGTTCGGGCGTCGGCTGGACAGGTCGGTGATCGTTCGTGTGGCGTGTAGCTGGCGGGTGAGCCGGTCATTGTCGAGGGTGAGTCGTTGGATCTGGGTGATGGCGAGTTCGAGGTCGGAGGCGAGGTCTCGGTTGCGGGTGGTCAGCTTCTGGTTCTCGGCACGCACACGGTCGTAGGCGTCGACTCCGGGGATCGGATCGCTCGGGCGGTCGCGGGTGCGGAGCTCGGCGCACAGGGCCGGGAAGTGGCGGCGGAATGTGGTGTTGGACAGTCCGAGACGCGATGCCAGTGCCAGGATGCTGGGTGTGCGGCCGGTTCGTTGCCGCATCTGGTCGAGTTGGGTGCGCACGAATTCTTCGGTCGGGATCGCAGTGTTGACCATCAACGGCTTCTGTCGGTGTCGATGAGCGCGGTGATGGCTCGGTGGCGTTGTCGCAGCCGGGTCTCGAGCAGCGGCGGGAGGGCTGGGCGCGCCGCCAGTTCGGTGTCGATGGCGTCGCGTTGCTGGGTGAGGGCGCCGGTGTTGGCGTCGGTGAGGGCGACGTTGTGGCATTCGAGCGGCTGGCAGTTGGCCGCGGTCGGGCGCAGCTGACCTGTTCGGTCGGTGCGTGGCTGGCACAACGCTTTGTCGGGGTTGAACACGCAGGTGACGTAGGTACCCGGATGGATGTGCGGGTCGTTGCGGGCCAGAATGCGCGCGAGGCGGCGGGGGTCGTTCACCACGGTTCCTTGAAACCCTGTCCGGGTCGCGAACTCGCGCAGCCGTGCCGCGGCTTCGTCTGCGGCGGGCCCGCGCAGTTCGTGGACGTGGTCGGTGGCCAAATTGAGCAGGACCTCGCCGCGGGCGAGGGCTTGTTCGGCCTCGACTTCGGCGCGGAAGCCGGACTCGCTGGTGCCCGCGTAGCCCTCGAACATCTGGATGCTGAGGTGGCGGTATTGGATGGCGCCGGCGATGGATCCGCCGGGGCGTCGGGCGATGTGCCAGGCCAGGGTGCGCCGGAATTGCCGGGTGGTCAGTTTCCAGCGGGTGCCGCTGATGTCGGGGATGGTGTCGGTGCGGCCGTGCTCGGTGCAGTAGGTGTTGACCCAGCTGATGACGGCGTTGATGAGAATGTTCGTTGTCATCAACGCCATCACGTCTCTGGCCGACTTCTTGCGGTAGCTGAGGTTGGCGAAGAGTTGGTCGGTCTCGGGGTGCTGGAGGTGCTCGAGTGCGGTGATCGCGCGGGCGGCGGGTGCTCCGATGATCCAGCTCGCCTCGGCTCCGGCGGGGTCGGCTTCGCCTTTGAAGGCTCGGCTGGTGACCGTCCATCGGTAGGGCTGGTCGCGGCCATCGAGCCAGGTCCGCACGGCGCCGCGGCGCAGGTGCTTGAGTTCGCTGTCGCGCATGCCCGACAGGTAGGCGATCGTGATGTAGCAGGCCCCCTGAAGCAGCGGGCCGAGCTCGAGCAGGCCACCGGCACCGACGTCGCGCCCGATGAACGGTACCCACGGGCGGCCGTCGTGCCGCCCGGTGATCTCGGTGCCGATGTCGGTTTCCGCGCACAGCCCTACCGTGTCCGCGGTCGCGGCGATGGCGTTGTGTTCCTGTTCGGTGATCCTCGAGCCGGGGACGCCGATCGCGGCGAGTATCGCGCGGCGATTGACGGTGCCGTAGTGTCCGGGCAACGGGGTCGAGGTGGCCAGGTGGGTGGCCAGCAGCCGGTTGAGGCGATCGATCCGCTCCGCAGCGAGGACGCGGTCCCCGCTGCCTGTGCGGTGTCGCGGCCGGGAAGGTTCGGATCGCCACCGGGTTTGGGCGGCGAGGATATCGGGGCCGAAGATGTCGATGATCCGCAGGCACCACACCAGCAGCGGTCCCATGACCTGCTCTGGGATACGCGGTGTGGTGTTCTCGCCCCTGGCTCGCCGGGTGCTTTTGCCCCAGCCTTCGGCCGCCAGCGGGTCCACGCTGAGGCGATCGCCCGGCAACACCGTGCGGTAGCGCCAGAACAGCCGCACCGCGCTCTGGGCGACCTCACGGGCCGCCTCGCTGGCCAGCACCGTGGTCAGATGGCGAGCGTAGGCGTCGAGATCATCGATGCTCAACGCGGACAGCGCCGGAGCGTCGGTGTGCTCGGCGACCCAGTGGCTGAACCGCTTGAACTCGCAGAACAACCGGCGCACCGACATGATCTTGGGGCGCACCTCGTCCGGCGGTAGCTCACCGGCGAGCATCGCGAAGCACAACTGTTTGACCACCGCCACCAACGCCGGTGCCACGGTGGTGAAATCCAAGCAGGCCGAACGCATCTGCTGTTGCAGCAGCGCCGGGGTCAGCACCCAGACCGGGTCGTCGTAGCGGGAGGTCGACTCGAGCTCCCAGCCCGGCGCCAGCGCTCGCCCGGTGAGCACGAACGGCCCGCCGCGGGCCGGCTGCGGGGCCGGGGGCCGGGTCAGGGGTGTTCCCACGGTGCCTCCACCAGATCGAGTAGAGCATCGACGCCGGGCTGGCGGCGCGCGTGATCGAGCTCGGTGACGCTGAATTTGGCCAGGATGTCGTGACGGATCGCTGCCCACGCGGGCCCGTAGCGTGCCCACCACTGCGCCTCGCTCACCACGGCCCGGCGCGAGTCCAGGGCCTCGAGCAGGGCGAGCAGACGGGGAAGATGCTCGGGGGTGACGATGGCGTTACCGCAGTGAAAGCAGTCCAGAAATGTTGCCCGGCAACTCTTTCCCGTCGCCGGATGGCTTGCCGGGTCGCGGCAGTCCGACCAAACCCCACCCTCGGCCGCGTGGTCGCCGGTACCGCGGTCGCGGACGACTTCGCCGCCGTGGGCGTCGAGCTGTCGCTGGTGCGCGTCGAGCGCGGCGGCTTCGGCGTCGACCAGAGCAGAGCTGGTCACCCGCTGTGCCCAGTCGATCATGGTGGGATCTGCGCGGAGGTAGTCGCGGAACAGCACCGGCGCGGTGTTGCTACGCGCCGCCGAGGGCAGATGCCCGCCCATGCGCTGGGTGCGCCGGACCTCGATACTGATCCGCAAGCGACCGAAATGCACACTCAGCGGTGTGCCGTCGTCATAGGTCAGCTGTCGGCGTCGCGACCAGCCCGCGACATCGATGCCCGCGGTCAGTGCGGCCCGGAACGGGCTTCCGT
The DNA here is from genome assembly GCF_042691675.1 of Nocardia brasiliensis. Classification (GTDB taxonomy): domain Bacteria; phylum Actinomycetota; class Actinomycetes; order Mycobacteriales; family Mycobacteriaceae; genus Nocardia; species Nocardia brasiliensis_D. The sequence continues at coordinate 3,655,868 of NZ_CP170507.1, read as the reverse complement.
GACGTTCGGCGTTGCTCGAACGCCAATAGGACCAGAACCAGCGGGGATCGTGCGCCAGAGCGCGACTGCGCGCCATCAGCTCGTGCAGCAGCAGATACAGCCCGCCGGGTTGGCGCAGATCTTGGCCGGGGCGTCCGATCTCCCAGGTCACCGTTTCGGTCCAACGCCCTTGACCGCGGCGGCGTTTGGTCAGGCGCACCTCCACGGCGCGGTTGTCCAGGATCCGGTGCTCGGCGGGCAGTTCCTTGATGGTCTCGATGTTTCGCCCGGTGACCGCCACCAGCAGTACCATCATCGCGGGCAGGTCATCGCGTAATGGAAATAGTTGCGCGGCAGCGGCTTTGGTTTGCCAGTCGTAGCGCAAAGATTGACCGGAGGCGACGGCGCGCAGATCCTGGTCCGCGTCGACGTCGCCGGCATCGGCCTGTTCGAGCCGGGTGCCGCCATCGTGCAGGCGAGTACGAAGTCGTGACACATCGGTCCTGGCGGCCGCGAGGAGCCGGTGTAGTTCTGCGTCGGAGTAGCCCTGCTGGGTTCGCCCGCGCACCGCGGGCACCCGCAACACCAACTTCTCGTGTACCGCGGTGTCGATCCGCTCACCCAGCGGCGGCACTCGCAGCAACTGTGCGAGCTGGACTACCTGGCGACGGCCATAGATCGGCTCGTCCTGGCTGCATCGTTCATCGATGAATCGTGAAACATGCTCGACGCGAAGCTGTTCGGGCACCTCGGGCGGATCCGGCCACTGTGCCAGCGATCGAAGAAACAACTTCAGCGGAAGCCACGCCGCCAGCACCGAGGACGAGGTACGCAGCCCTCCTGCTGGGCCGATCCGCTGAGCCAGCGCCACCGCCACGTCGGCGTGCCAGCCGGGCAACGCGCACTCGGCGAAGTTGAAGCTGCGATGCCGCCCGTCCTCACCGTGGAACTGCACGACCACCTGCCCCGCCGCGGTGACGACAACCGGCGCGGGTGGCTCGTAGTAGCCCTCCGGCATCGGCGCACGCATGCCCGGCCGCGTGCTACCGCGCCCGGAGTCCTTCGACTCGCTCACCGCGCGAACCCCTGCGGTTCCGGGGTCTCCTCGACGGTCAGGTCGGGTGGTTCCCAGTCGTCGGGGACCAATGCCATGCGAGTCTCCATCTCCAACTCCGCGAGAGCGTGCAGGTAGATCTGGGTGGTCACCACACTGCGGTGGCCCAGCCGGCGCCGGACCCAATCGAGCGGGTCACCGAAGATCCGGGTGTAGTGCTCGCGCTGCTCACCCGACCACTGCGCCAACTGTGCCAGGTGCCCACGCTGCAATTGCTCGAGCGTCACCACCGCGAAGGTGTGCCGCAGCAGATGCGCGTGCGCGCGCAACTCCACACCCACCGCGGCGCACCGCCAGTTCGCTTGGCAGAACATCTCCTTCCACGCCGACACCGACAGCGGCTCACCCCGCTCACCCAGCCAGAACATCGCCGGGACGAGACCGTCCGGGCCATCCACCAGCAACAGCCGCCGCTCCGCGAGACGCAAATGACTGACTTTCACCAGCTCACTGCCCCCGACCCGGCGAGCCAGCGCGCGCTCGGGATCCTCGAGGACCCACGGCCTCCGCCACCGCCGATAACGTCCCTGCTCCACCGCGGCCGCGACCACCTCGCTACGGTCCCAACGCGCCACCGCGTCCAGATCGGCGTGCACCGACCTCGGAACATAGATCCAGCGCGCCGATCCGCCTTTCGCGATCGCCGCGGGCAGCCAGAACTTGCGATACCCGCCACCCAAGGTCTCGGCGCTCGGCAGATCCAACGTCGTCAGCGATGCCTGCTCGGACAACCGCAGCCCGGTCCGCACCATCAAGTCGCAGAACGCCGTATTCCGTGCAGCCCACCGCCCACGAAACCTGGTGCGGGGCAACCCCTCCGCGCTGAACCCGCGCACACCGGTATCTCGCCACCTGCGGTAGGAGCCCGGTGGCAGCCATTCGATGTGTTCCGCGGCGGAGTCGTGGGCGTAGGTCGCGGGACGCTGCTCGTCCATCGTCTGGCGGCGCAGCTGATCACCGACACCGTGGCGGCGGCTGGTCTGCGGAATGGGGCTGGTCTGTACGAGCTGCTTGCCGACTGCCCACCGATAGAAACGGTCCACGGCCGCGACTTCCCGATCCCACGTCCTGCCAGCCACTTTCGGGCCAGCAGCGTCACGCCGCCGCCACGCCGAATACGCCAGATGGTCGCCGACACCTGCATCACGCCACGAACGCCGGCCACGCGACTGCCACAGAAAGGTGAAGAACGCAGCCAAATCACGGGCGTACCCGTGCTGGGTCGCCACCGCGGCCGACCGCATCCCCGGCGAACCGAAGAATCCGTTCAGCGCCACGTCGTACTCGAACAACGGCGACACCAGAATCGGAGTCCCCACCTCGAGACCCGCAGACTCAACCCAGTCCGTCCACCCGGCCACGTCGACCGCGAACGGCAGATCGGTTCGGGCCGCCGGCAACTCCTCGCGGATGAATTGCACCCGCCACACACCAGTCGTCATCAGCCACGATCATTCGGTCAATGACCGGCTGTGCACAAGGAATCGTCAGCAAGCGCCTGGACTCCACCTATCAGCCCGGCCGCCGATCCCGGTTGTGGATCAAATCGCCCCTACGCCAGACCACCGACGTGATCGTGGCCGGATGGATGCCGAGCAGCACCGGTGACCGCGGCTCGCTCGGCTCGCTAGTGCTCGGTGCCTACAACGACGCCGAGCAGCTGGTCTACGTCGGGCACGTCGGCACCGGTTTCACCATGGCGGCCCGGCGTGCACTGCGTGAACGCCTCGACGCGATCTCCCGGCCGGACCACCCGTTCGACCTGCCGCCACCGCAAGCCCGCACCGCTGGGGCGCGGTGGGTGGCAGCGGAACTGGTCGGCGCGGTGGAGTACCGCGAATTCGTCGGCGCGCTGCGGCACCCGAGCTGGCGCGGCCTGCGCACCGATATCCAAATCCGCCACGTCCGGCGCCCGATACCGTGATCGCTGGCGGAGGTGGACCGATGGAAGACGACGAGCTGATGACTCCCGCCCAGCAACAGCTGGTGCTCGCGATGGTCGATGCCATCAACGACGCCGCACGACCGGTCACCGACGAAGAACTCGCACGGTTTCTCGGTCAACCCCTCGATGATGTCGCCGCGGTGCACCGCATCCTCGAGCTGGACAGCGTCGCATTCGAGCGCGGTGAACCCTCCGCCGTCGTGCTCGGCCGAATCCTGGACGTGCTGGAGTCCCTGGCCGAAGGTGAGCAGTACACCCCGCCGCCGCCCGATATGGACGACCGCGTTTGAGGCGACGTGACCGACGCCAGCTAGCAAGCGCAAAGAGCGCCCCCGTCGACATCGTGTGGCCCGAAGGCGCTGCGCGGGGGCTCCAGTCCTCAGCCTCGCAAACGAGCGGTCGGGTACTGGTGAAGTACGTCCCGTCGATCCACTCTTGCCAGCGTTGACACTGGCTCAGCAAGCCTTCGGCGGTGTATCCCTCGAACAGCGGAGTCCAGTCGTCATCTGAGTACGGATGTTCGGTCATGCGCAGTTGGACGCCACTTCTCTGGGGGTGCTCGAGACTTGAGCGCGGCTCTCGTGGAAGTTCGTGCTGCTCAGCGGCTTCGGCGGCGACGGTAGCGGATGGCAACAGGTGTGGTGCACGGATCTGACGTCCCACACGGTCGGTCGAGAACTTTCGGTTAGCCGACGGTCGATGCCGAGAACGGACGACCGGGGTCCTCCGCCCTCCAGGGGGCATCGCGAAGTCGTCCGAACTCGCTGTAGATAGCCGATTACAGCGCACCTGATTCGTACTTGTATAGGCAGACACCGCAACCTGGTCACAGGGCACAACTTGTGTTCAATCGCCTATCCACCGTTACTCCGGCATGCTCTGGCCCCAACGACACAACCGATCACTACGAACTGCACGTAACAATCGGGACGACAGGTTGATCGCGGCACTCGAACAACCGGACCCGGCCCTATCCTTGACCCACCTCCTGCGTGAACTGAAGGACGATGAATTCCGCAGGCCGTACAGGAGCCATCCCAATACGGGCGGTGGGCACCGTGAACGGGGCGTTACCTTCGAAATCGCTATAAGCCTGGTCGAGGATTTGAGGGTCGCTGGTGGGCTGCCCGCCCGGCGTGATCTGGTCGATCAACACTGGCAATTGGACCGCCACATAGTCCGCGATTATCTGGCTGTCCGTCCCAGTCTGATCGGCGATATCAGCAAGTTTGTCCTCACCGAGGATGGTCACGACCTCGGTGGCAGTGAGCGGTTCATTGGCCTCCGTGCTGATCCAAGACTGCACCTGAGGTAACCGGCTGTCGTCTGCCAGTTGCGCGACAGCCTGGGCGATGGACGGCGTGGACTCGGACACGAGATTCTCCTTCTGCTAGCAACAGAAGACAGCTCCTTGACTTGGCCTGGGCTGTCTGCCATTGAACGTTCTGCAAGCGAATCTTCTTGGCATCGTAAGCATCCCAGCACGCCACTCGCTCAGGTACGCAATCCGCAGATTGCTTCGAACCTCCGCATCTGCCGCGATGTGCCCGGTTTGTCGTGCCGATCGCCTGGTTGACCAACAAGGAGCCACAGAGCTAACACCCCCGAAGAACCGTTGCAGAACCAGCCTGCAGATCAGCGGGTGCAACAGCTCACTACAGATCCGAAACCCTCAGAGAACGCGCCATCCGACCCCTTCAATTCCATGCGGGTTCGTTGCGCGCAACGGTGTGTAGTCGGGCGATTCGCCCGGATAACCCTGCGGGTTTGTCTTGTTTGTGACGCAGGTTGATCCGTTGTACGAAACCACCTGGCCAGCCTGATACGACGGGGCTTGTCCGTCGAATGGAACCGCTTGGGGATTGGGCGTATCAGAAGATTCCATGCCGCCATCTAACCGAATGTCTGAAGCCGGGCCAAGTAAGTCATGAGCGACGGAACGTGCCGCGCTCGGCGATATCGAGCGTTCGTCCTCAGATGCCGCCCCGTAAATCTTTTGAGGTCCCGCGCTGGCCGATTCGCTCGGCGCGGACAGCGGCAGAAGACGATGTTGGCTGACAGCGTGGTCGACCGCTGATCCGGCTCGGCAGTGCGCGCCGAGCGGCATAGACAGGCGTTCGGTGGGTGGTTCAACGATGGACCGGTGACCCTCATCCGCTCCCACGTCCGGGAGTCTTGGTTGAAACGGGGCCAGAACTCGGAGGGCTCTCCGGCGCACAGAACCAGACCTATTTGCGCTCCTCGCAAGCATTTTCGAGCCGTTCCGAGTGGCGCTGGGACCCAGCAAGACCGTGATTTTGGGGCGGAGGTCCAGGTTGAACCCTGTCGCCCCGACAGAACCCACCCGGTCAGGGTGACTGACTTGGCATGCGAGCTTTAGCGACGGCCGCGGCCTGGGTGGGGTTGTACACCTCGGGTTCGCCCGGGAAATACACCACATGGTCCCGGGCGCAGTAATACAGCGCCGCCCACCATGCCTGCGCCTGGTCGTACCGGGCTTGCGCACGTCGTCCCGCACGCCACGCCAGAAAGCCGAGTCCCCACGGCAGCCACGTGATGATCAGCGGAACAGCCACTGCGGTGACGAGCGTCGTGGGGGATGTGTCGGCCGAGGTTTGGCTCTGAAAGAAGGCGTAGTGCACGAGGCCGGCAAGAATCAATAGAGCGATTCCGAGTCCGACCATCGCCCGCGGCCGTCGCTCCGGTAAATCCAGTGTTCGCGCCAGGTCGGTCTGGTCGACCCGGTACTGGCTGGTGAGACCGTACCGTGCCGGTGTGCTCGCGTAGCCCCGTGTGGTCCCTCGCTCTACTACCGCCGGAACACTCATCGCCTGATCCTGCATCCCGCAGCGTGGGCAACGGATATCCACGCCCCCAACGCTAACAAGCCGCCGATGCGGCCCGCAGCCGAACTCGCACGCTCCACTCGGCGTCGCGTTCGTGGCACCTACCCTTCAGAATGACGAGTTGGACGCGCTGCGGCGCGGCCGGTTCCGGGCGGGGTGTATGCCGCGAGAGAGCGCGTTCGAAAGATCAAGTGTGAAGAGCAAGCCGAGGCAGTGCGGGACACCCTCCTGCTCGACAAAATCTGCTTGATACCGGCCAGCTTTCGGCATTGGCTCTACGCAGACCTCGCGTGTGGGCGCTCGGCCCTGCATGATCGTTACAAAAGTCCTCACCGACATCAGTTCTCGCGGATGGAGCGTTGTGCCGATCACGAACCAACAGGTTGCCCACCATAGGTTCTTGCAGCCCCTGTACCGGGACCCGTACTTCCCTGACCACGTTCTCGACAAAGGCGCGGCGATCCTGCTGCGCCTATGCGAGCGGATCGAGGTCGAGAAACCCTCGGACCTGACGGCCCTGTACGCGCTCACCTGGGCGACGACTGAGGAGTTCAACGTCTTGGAGGCCGAGTTCGAAGCGGCCGGGAGTGAGCTCGAGACGACGGCGCGGGAGGAGATCGGTGAGGAATTCCGGTTCGTCGCCTCGGCCTACGGATTCACTGACGCGGACGCGGAGGAACTGATCGCTACCCGAGACTGGTGACCCACGCATCGGTCTCCACTCGCTGACGGCCACCTCGACCTGCGCACGATCGGAAGTAATAGATATTGGTCGTCGCTGCAAGCGACGCACGAACATCGGCATGAAAGTGCGTTCCCCGAAGCACCAAAAGCGCCCGACTCGCAAGACGAGTCGGGCGCTTTTGTCGTTCTTCAGGTGTCGCGGACGAGGTGTCTAACCATTCGCGACGGTCACGAGATTCCCATGCGTTCCATGGGGGACGCAGGTGCGCGGTGGCGATCCACGGCCCGCGCTCGAACTCAATACCGGGCATAGGTCCCCTCCTCCGAGTGCCGCAGGCGCCGTCGCGGCTGCTGCGGCGTGGGTGCCGGGCTCGGTGTGAGACCGATGCCACCGATCACAGCGAGTCGAGTGGGCGGGAGCGCGTCATCGAGCCAGTCCTGAACCGGGGCGATACCGGGTTCGATCAGGTCGAGCCCGGTCAACCATCCGGCGATCGTGTCGGCAGATCGGTAGAAGAGCTGCGCCGGGGTGTCGGCGGTGTCGGTGCTGGTTTGGTTCATCAGGTCCGGGTCGCTGTCATCGCAGAGATGGGTGAGTACGAAATGGCTTCCCGCGATAACGTTTTCGCGTAGTTCGGCGATGATCTGGGCGGGGTTCTCGGCGTCGCTCACCTGGTCGAGTACCGCGCCCATCAGGACCGCGACAGGCCGGGTGAAATCGATCAGCACGTACTCACGCAGCTGGTCGAGCAGGGCGGCGGGCTCACGGATATCGGCCCGCAGCACGGCCATACCGGGGACATGGCACCACATCGCGTCGCAATGGAGTTCCACGATCGGGTCGTAGTCCACGGCCACGATCCGCGCCGAAGGATCGACTCGATGGATCGCTTCGTGCACGTCGGGCGAGAACGGGATACCCGCGCCAAGGTCGAGGAACTGATCCACCCCCGCCTCGGCTGCCCTGCGGGCGGCTCGGAGCAGGAATTGGCGGGTCCACCACACCACCGTCCGCGCGTCCGGGGCGATCCTCAGGACACGGTGGGCGACTTCCTGGTCGACCTCATAGTTGTCTTTGCCGCCCAGCAGATAGTTCCAGATCCGCGCCGCGTTCGGCTGGGACGTGTCAAGGTTCGGCGCGGGACTCACCATGCACCCGGCGTTCGGTTATCCGACGCGGACGCGGCAGGGCGGGTCACGCCGACCACCTTGTCCCGCAGGCTGATTCACGGATTTCGGCGGCATTCCATTCGCCGGTCGTGTAGTCCAGGGCAGGTTGATCAAGATTGTCCAGTCGCGAATGGTCGAGCGGTTCAACGACATCCCAGTACGCGGCTTCGACAGCGACCCACAGAGCACGATGGTTCGGAAACCGCTCCTCCACGAACGGCAACTCCGGACGCTGGTCGGCTTCCCCGAAATACACCACTCCTGGCAGGGCGTTGGGGATATCTATTTCGGTGCCATCCATCCGCAGCCGGTATGCCATGGCTTGGCTGTGATGGTCGGTGAACGATTCCATCCACAGGCGGTTATTGACTATCTGCCAGCACGCTTGGCCGTGCTCAGTTGAAGTGATATGCAACATGATTGGCTCCTGAAGGCGAAACCCTTTACCAGCGTGGGAGGGTGTCGAGAATGGGAAAGCCGGATGATTTCATCGACCCCCGCGCGAACGGGTCTGTTCGTACTCGTAGCGGACCCGCTCCCAGAGGGGGCGTGGCATCAGGTTGAAACAGTGGCCCAGCGTGGGAGTGTTGGGCAGGACGGTGTCGACGTCGCCGCTGCGTATTCGCAGAACATGGATCACGCCGTCGCGCACATACCAGGTGGCCGTGACCCGATCGAGTTCGGTTACACGGGTGTCCTCGTCGGCCACAGTGTCGGCTCCCTGCCTGGCGGCGGTCATCAGATGGGCCATTCATCGGCGGCGGACAGTGCCGCATCGGACGTGGCGGGCGGTCGATGAGCAGGTCGTCCCATGGCCCAGACCAGCCATCCCAGATACGGGAAGGCGATAGCGAATACCAGTGCAATCGTTGTCGCGGGCATTGGGCGATACCCCTTGGGTGCGGTGTGTGGTTGGTACGCACCCGGCGTCGAGGGAGGTCCGTAGCCCCCGGCTCGGCGAAGGGCTACGAAACCAAAGGTCGCCAGTTCGGGGGTTGGATCGTCGACCCGACGCCGAGTGCAGAGATGACGCTAAGTCGCCCAGTTGGGACCGTCGGGTACATTCCGTACCTCATGCCATCGGGATACGCTTAAGCTCACCCAACAGCGGCGGGAGGGTTGCAGTCGTGAACAGTCACGAGGAAGACACACCCATCGGCGCGCGTATCAAACAGCAACGCGTGCGAGTAGGCATGTCCCGTCCGGTCCTAGCCGGTCTGGTCGGACGCTCGGCGGAATGGCTCAAGGCCATCGAGAACGGCCGCCTTCAAGCGCCGAGACTGCCTATGCTGCTTCGGATCGCACGCGCGTTGGAAATCGAGGACCTCGCAGAGTTGACCGGGAATGAACACGCTGTCCCGGTGTCGGTGTTCGCGGGGGAACGCCACAGCGCACTTACTGCCGTTCAGTCCGCGCTGACCGACTTCAGGGTTGCGGTTCCGGATCGCACCGCGAGTATTGATCATTTGGCCGCCCGGCTTCGGCAGGCGTGGCAGGTACGCCACGGCAGCCCTGATCACCGAACGCAACTCGGCACCCTGTTGCCCGGATTGATCCGGGACGCACAGAGTGCAGCGCGCGCGACCGACGACGACCGACGGTCGGCACGCAGAGTCCTGGCGGGCGTCTACCAACTGGCCGACTTCTATGTCGCATACCAACCCGCACCCGAATTGGTTTGGCTCGTCGCAGACAGGGCGCTGAACGAAAGCTACGAGGTCGACGACCCGTACACCATCGCGTGCAGTGCATGGGCGATGGTTCAGGCACTCCGCGATTCGGGCCGGTGGGAAGAGGCAGTCGGACTGGCTCGCAACGCCGCAGAGCGGTTGGGGCCGTACCTTGAGCGGGAGGAGACGTCCGACGAGTGGCGGGGAATCGCGGGCGCGTTGCAGGCGGAGGTTGCCTACGTCCATGCCCGCCGCGGCCGATATGGCGACGCTTGGGCAGCGTGGGAACGGGCCGACGAGATGGCACGCAGGCTCGGTCCGGGCTATCGGCACATCCAAACGTCGTTCTCGATGCCAGTGATGGCTGCCCATGGGACGACGTTGGGAGTCGAATTGCGCCGAGCCGGTGAGGCGCTCAAGGTGGCGAGTGAATTCGACGCCGAGAGGATCGTGTCGCTCCCGCGCCGAAGTCGCCACTTCATCGAAGTGGCCCGAGCACACTTCCAGCGTGGTGAATCGGTCGCAGCGTTCGCGCTGCTGGCGAAGTCTGAACGGACCGCGCCGGAGACGATCAAATACAACAGCTACGCGCGAGACATGCTGCACCAGTTGAGGAAGCGCCCGCCGTCGGGGATGCGCGAGGACGTTCAAAAGCTGTGCCGAAAGGTCGGCGTCGCCAGCTGAAGATCAGTCCTGGACGCTGGCTTCGAGCTCGCGAATCCGAGTCAGCACATGCTGCGGTCGTTCGCCCGGACGGAACCCAATGGCGGGTTCGCCGAGCAGCCGCAGCACCGCAGCTACTTCGTTGACCGTCGGAGTGGGTTCGAGTCCATCTGCGATGACACGAAAAATGCTCTCGGGCTGGATAGCACCGACCACAGCACCCAAGAGCGCTTCGATACCTTCGTCCATGTCGACCTCCCGCTCGACCAGGGTAGCGCCTCCCGTCTGAGGCCGGGCCGATCCTGCACACGGCGGTAGCGGCTAGCCGACATCTGGTTCCTCCCCAGGACCTTGCGGCGGCCGCGGTCTTGGAGCGTGATCCGGAGCCGGTGTGTGAACGACTGGGGCAGGCGTTGAAGATGCTCGGAAAGCACTGGTACGCCACGGCGATGGACCGAGTGCAAGACGTGCGCCTGTCGCTGCGTGAATGGGATTCACTCCCGCAGATGCGGGCATTGGACGACCAGCTCTACAGCTGGCACACCATGATCCGGAGCCTGTCCGCCTAGGCGTTCTCTGCGGCAACGATGCCTGGTAGTTCGGTGAGGTCGTGAATCTTCCAATCGGACAGCTCCGCGACCTCCGGCTTGTCCCGGTGGATCCAGCCCCACGGGCCACGCTGAATGTAGGCGGTCCGCATGCCTGCCTTCTTGGCGGGCGCCACGTCGTTATCGATGCGGTCGCCGACGTAGACAATCTCCTCGCCGCGGCACGGCGCGACCTCGACCACCTTCGCGAAGAATTCCGGCGACGGCTTCTCCACCCCCCAGTCGTCGGAGGTCGCGATGAAGTCGGTAGGCAGGTCTAGGCTGCGCAGGATTTTTCCTGACCTGGCAGTCTGGTTGCCGACGATCCCCACCCACACTCCCATCTCGCGGAGCTTCGACAGGGCCGGGCGTACATCCGGATATAGATCCTCTTCGGAGTAGTTCTCCGGCTGACCGGCTGCGGCCCGAGCTGCTCGCTGCTCGGCCAGGTCGAATCCCGGTTGGAAGACCTGGAACGTCTCTCGGTAGTCCCGGCCGCTGGCGATCACCGCGCCGAACACCGAGACGAACGTATGCCGTGGCACCCCAAGCCAATCCGCCCACGTTCCATACTCGCGTGTTTCGTCAACGAGCGTTTCCCCGACGTCGAATACAACGGCCCCGATCATGGGCACACGGTACCGAGGATCCCCGCTCCTGGTGCCGACCACCCTCCTCGGCCTCAGTACCACCCGGGCCTCGGTCACCGCCGGGCTCGCCCTGCCGTGAAAACGGTCCCGGCGAAGGTCACGTCAACCGGATCATTCTGGGGGATCTGAAAAGTCAAGCTGGACGATGCTTAGTCAGTGAGTTCGTCCAGGCTCGCTGTTCGGCGGTGTCGGGAATGGGGAGTTCTCGGGCCTGCTGGAGTTGGTGCCAGGCTGTGTCGGGGTCGGTGCCGTTGAGGATGAGCAAGGACGCGGCCAGCAGGCTGTACCGGCCGATGCCGAATCGGCAATGGGTGACGATGTGCTTGCCGTCGCGCAGCATTGCGGCCAGTCGCTGCAGCGTCGGCAGGATCGTGTGGAGGTCGGGGACCCTGCGGTCGGGGATCGGTATGGCGACGAAATCCAGCCCGGTGCCGCGGGCGACGGCGGGTTCGTCGGCGAGGCCGGTGTCGTGGAGTTCGTTTGCGGTGAGTGCGCAGACCAGGACGTCGACGCCGAATGCCCGCAATGCGGTCATCTCATCCGGTAGCCAGTCGTGGCCGCGCGGCTTGGCCATGATGCTGGTCGACGAGAGGACGATCGGGGTGTCGGTGGTCTTCCACGATGTCAGACCAGGTGGTGCAGCGGATCAACCCGGCCGCGCCCGCCGTGTTGGACGCTCATATCGGGTTGGCGCATCACCTCGACGGCCGGTTCCCCTGCACTACTTGGTGAATTGGGCCCATCCTGCGAGGCTATTGCTCCAACGCCTGAGCACGAGACGCACGATCGGCGTGGGAAGGGATATCGGCCGGGCGCGTCCGTATCGGCGGCCCACATGAGGCTTCCGCTGGGGGACGGTGAAATACCTTGTGTTACAATGTATTTCGCAAGGCGTCTCGGCCCATTCTTTTAGACTAAGAGAATGGAAACTCTCAACGAAACGGGCATCTGGGACTCAGCCGGGCCGGTGCGATTCGACGACACGGAGACCTTCCTGTTCCGGTCCGCCGACCTCGACGTCCCGCTCGACATCTCCGTCGCCCGCCCCACCGGACCGGGTGGACGCGACGGCCCACTGCCGGTCCTGTACGTCTTAGACCCCTTCCTGTGGCTACCACTGGTCGTCCATGTGTCGCGGGCGCTGACCTGGTTCACCGGATTCCCGCCCACCCTGGTCGTCGGTATCGGGCATCCCACGACGGACCACATCGACTACTTCGCCCTGCGTGCGAGGGATTTCAGCCCGGTCGAGGGTGAACTGCCGCCGTCCATCAGCCCCATTCCGCTGCACCGGGGCACCGGCCACGCGGATCGGTTCCTGGACGTGCTGGCCGCCCGAGTGTTTCCCGGCATCGAGGAGCGCTACGGGGCCGACCCCTCCGACCGGACGATCCTCGGCTGGTCCTTCAGCGGCCTGTTCGGCCTGCACGCACTGTTCACCCAACCCGAACTCTTCGACCGCTATCTGATCGTTAGCCCCTCACTCCCGTGGGGCGGGTACGCCCTCTTCGACACCGAGCGGCGCTACGCGCAGACGCACTCGGACCTGCCCAAAGATCTCTTCCTCGTCGCGGGCACCCACGAGGATTCGGTGGAGGCCGCCCGCGACGGTTGGATCATGGTGCCACTCGTGCAACGACTGTTCGACACCCTCACCCGTCGCGGCTACCCGAGCCTGCGTCCCGACACCCTGTGGGTCGAGGGCATGGAACACACGACGGCCGGATGGTCCGGCGTCGCTCCCGGCCTGCGGTTCCTGTTCGACCGCCACTAGCGGGTGAGGATCGGAATGAGCCAGGTCCGAGTGACTGGTGCCGACCTCCGTCGAGCCTGATCCATCAGGCTGCGCAAGGTCCGCGACACCACACCTTGTCACGAAAGCCCGCTAATGGCCGGGCTCCTCACTCCCATTCTCGGCCGGAGAATTCTTCAACTGCTCGACCACACCCTGCAGCCGAGCATCACCACACTGACCCCGTAAAAATCAAGCCGACCGGCGGACGCGATGCCACTACCCACCGCATCGCAGCGCCACCACCCCATACACCCATCTGCCGCTCATCAATGACTGGACTGGCATTCACCAACGAGGCGGCACCCATCACCTGGTCGTCGACGCCACAATCTTCCCAATAGTCTCTTGCAGCGGGCGAACTCAGGGAAAGACTGGTCACAGCGCTGACCGCGTATTACTTCGGGCAGCCGTTAGTGGTGGGGTTGGTGGCGCACAGGGCAGAGCTGCCAGTGCCCGCGCTGCCGATGGACAGCGCGGTTCCGGCAACATCGTCGTTGCCGACCTTGACACCCCCGCTGACCGACGAACCGGAATCACTACTACCGGTGGCGAGCGAATCGAGCATGCCACCCACGGTGCTTGCCGACCCGGTGCTCGCGACAGGCGCGGCAGGAACCGTCTCCACGGCCGACGCCGTACCCGCCGCTGCCAGCATCAGACCCGATGCCACGAGCATCCCGGCACCGATTACACGAATTTTATTCATAGAAGTTCTCCTCATCAGGAATTGTATTGCCATCTTTATGGCCCCAACCAGGGGTCGCACCGAGTCAATGAATGCTGCGGCTATGAATTACTAACATATCTTCGAGAGAGTCCACAACTCGAAGCTCGTCCCTGCAATAAGTCACATCCTGGAAGGGTAACCGGCGAATCTGACCCAATCGAGCGAGCGGCGGACACGCCAAATCGCCCGTACCCATAAGAGGGAAAGGTTGATTTTGCATATACACGCCACTTAGCATCCGCGCGACTCCGCGACAACGCCAACCATGCATTTACCGGAACAAGCCGCAGTAACTTCCACAAGGCAATGCGACGATCACGTCTACGGTGCTATGCAGAATTAGTTCCGCGTGCTCACACCTCTGAGCCGTCGGGAACGATGCGGATGCTCACTGGTGGACGATGAGACCACAGGTCTTATGCGGTGTAGCTGGTAGCGGTGGCATGTATTTGCCTCACATAAGAGTCGGAGTGGTTGTAGGCGAAGATGGCCTTTCTCCACCCGCGAGCGGTGGCCAGGTCACCACCGGACGCGCACAGGTAGCGGGCCGCAGCCAGTGCTGCGTCGTCGATATTGTCCGGGCTGCCTTTTAGTTCGTCAGATGCCGCGGGTGTGGCTTTCTCGAGAGTGTTGGCCAGGGTGTTGTAGTCGGTGTCGGCGCGCACGCCCCAGCGTTTCCAGGTGTCGGGGATGAACTGGAACGGACCCGCCGCGCGCGCGTAGACGGTGCGGCCTGTCGGATCGGTGTCGGTGATGCGGGCATTGCCGTTGGTGCCATCGAGCGCGACACCACGGATCGGGGGTTTCACCTGGCCGTCGGTCGCGATCTTGGCGCCGCGGTGGCGGCCGTGGTCGCTTTCCACCCGCGCGATACCGGCCAGAGTGGTCCACCCGAGATGGCAGCGGGGTTGGGTTTTCGCCATGACCACCGCCGCATACCCGTAGGCCTGCAACGCTCGGACCGGAATCCCATACTTGCCGCCTCGGCGCCGCGCCCAATCCTGCAACGGGGCCGCGTGCCGACCAGCTGCGACGAGCTGGATCGTCGGCACCGGCTCACCGACACCCGGCGGCGCCACGCCGACCTTGTGATCGGGTCCACGGCCGCACCCCACGACGACGGTAGTCACCGCGACCACCGCCACCAGCGACGCGACGCGGCCTGCCATCCCCCGCCGCCCACCTGCGGCCGGTATGCCTCTGCTGTTCATCATCGCTCGAACCTCACCGGCGCACCCTCGCCGGGCACGTCCACCTACGTCACCTACTTGCACGGACGAGCCGTGGTCGATGTGGTAGACGGCTTCTTCGACGCCGAATCCGATGTGGCCGTGCGCTGTGCGCTTGTCGCTGTCGGCGGACGTGCGGTCGTCCTCGGTGGCGATGTCGTCGTCTTCGCCTTGGGCGTGGTGGTCGTTGCCGTCGGGCACGCGGTCGGCTTCGGGGTCGACGACCTCGTCGGTTTCGGTGTCGTTGCCTCGGCCGGGACGACCACGGTGACGGTGGACGGTTGCGACGTCGTCGTGGCAGCTGGGACAACCACAGTGACCGTGGACGGGCCGCCACCTGGAGCCTGCGTAGCAGGCTGCCGGGAGGCCTGTACCGAAACGCTGCCGTTGATCGAGAAACCTGGCCCCGGCCCAGCGGTCGGGGTCTCTGTGACCGTGGACGGTGCGATGGTCTCGGTCGCAATGCTGGTGGTCTCCGTCGTGACCGGGTCACCGCTGACAGTCTCGACCCGGGCCGAGTCCGTCACCGTCACAGTCGCCGCAGTGATCGACTGATCAACGACACCAGGCTCCACTTCCGGCAGTTCACCCGGGAGGGGCACTTCGCTCGGCGTCTCGGACACGGTATTCGGTTCGCTTGTCTCGAGCGGTGTGGTGTTGCCGAGGCCGCCCTGCAGAAGCTGTGTGATGTCATCGAAGCTCCGCGTCCCCGATTCCTCCGACGAGGACGCGGTATCAGTCACCTCATCAGTCTTTTTCGACTCGGTCGCAGTCGCGATCGCCACCGCGATCACCACGACGATCACCACGGCCACCGCCGCGGCGTACGGCAGATGCTTACGCACATCACCCGCGGTGACGTACTCGGCCACCTGCCGCCATCGCCGCCGCAGCGGCGACACCGACTCCTCATCAAGAGGCTCATCCTGGGCGCAGACACCCTCGTCCCCCTCGTCGTCCAAATCGTTCTCATCATCGAAATGGTTCGGATCATCTGAAACGTGCTCATCGTCGAAAGCACCTTTAGGGATGTGGATGACTCTGGTCGCCTCAGGATCATCGAAGTCGCGTTCGTTGTTGTCGGGTGATCTCACCAGGTGATGCTTTCTACTCAGAGAACGATCTGTGCCCGCAGGCCGATGACCTTGCAAGGATGAACTTGTCGACGTCCCACATGGCACGCACGACACATGCCGAACTTTCCGTTGTGATGCGATCTGCGGACCTGCGCTGCCCGCTACGGTCCGCGAATCACGGGGCGGCTCTACCAGCCAGACAAGGCAGAGCCACCCGCGGCGATAACCGCTGTAGAAATTCTATTTAACTCAACCATTCATACAAACCTTCCCCATTGACACGATACAATAAATCCGAGTGCGTCAACTTGCTACTTATAAGCGCAACCAAATCGACATTACGAGTCAAAACTGCTCCGAGCTGCTTGCTGCATGGCTATTCTCAGTATGAATAGACTCCCGAAAGCCAATCAACGACTGCTACGACATCCCGTTGTCGATGTTTCGTAGCGCATGCGATGTATTTGCCTGAGCGGGCTAGCGCGGACCTACGCTTTGGCGCCACGTTACATCTCCGTAGCCAGGAGACGAGGGAACACCGCACATCAGCCGGTCGAACCGATGTGCGGCGCAACCGCCTGTCCTACGAACCAGACACGCCACTGAAGGATGCGAACGTCATCGAGAAGCGATTCGCCAAGTCGAAATCAAATCGTCCCTTGACAGAAGCACGAAACCCTCTCCGTCATACGCTCCGACTATTACAACAAGGAGCTGTTGAGGATCAGAGACAAGCTGGTCGGTATCAGAGTTAAGCCATGCCCGAGTCGTTTCATTTTGTTGCAGCACAAAAGCCCCGTATAAAAATGTGGGGTCGTGACCGAGTAAAGCATTCTCAACCGCCGACGCCGGGTGGCCGATCGTACATACTCCGAAGATATCATCCCCCCTGGCAACCGTCTCGAAGCCCTCTACGGGTCCTTCCGGATCATCAACACGCCTCATGGGGAGCTCGACAACGAGAAGCGAACCAGCGAACCGGTCGACTAGCCATTCCGCCAGGTCCCCTGCCACTGCGCGACCCAGACCGCCATGTTTGAAGTCAAGCACATTGCCTTCAGGATTGCCCGGCGGCACCATTGCCACCGCCTGCATCCCGGCGACCTGCGCTTTCACAGCACGCGACGTCGCCAGCCCGTATTGCAGGTTCTCTGCGGCAAACTCGTGACCCGGTTTTCCAACTGCAACCAACTCAGCATTCATTTCTTCGGCTCAATCGTTCCGTCGGGGTTGATTCGATACTGGATTTTATCTGGGCCAATGTAATCCCAGTGTGGGCCAATGGGTTCCGCGTGATTGAGGTCCGCATGCAGAGTTTCCCTTGTATCGGGATTGTACCAGGCGCCTCGCTCGCCTCCAGGCGCGTCTGGACCCCGCCATTCCCAGCCCGGCCCTGGGGATTTACTTCCGTCTGTCCAGCTTGGGACTGCCGCAGACGGCTTGGGGCCCCCGGGGCTTGCTGCGGCTGCGGGACCCGAGTTCCCGCTATTCGGCGGGGCAGGCGCTGTCGCTGGTGCCGGCGTTGTCGCAGGAGCCGGTGTGTCTGCTGGTTTCGCGGGGCTTGCTTGTGCTGCCTGCTCGCCGAGTTCGCTTGCGAGCACTGCCGCGGCCCCGGCGGCTACACCGGCACCGACCCACGCCGCACCTTCGATAAGGGCAGGGACAGCTAGGGGGGCAAGGAAGGCGATTGTGCCGGTGAGGTCGAGGGAGTTTATCGGGTCACCGTTGACGTACTCGTAGCCGTTTGCTGAGCCTCCCAGCACGGGGTCGACTTGCAGGAAGCGGCCCAGGATGGGTAGGTAGGTGCGGGCTCCCATCTCGAGGGCTTGCTGGCTGGCGACGTGTTCGATCGGGACTGTGTGCTGGCCGAGCCATCCGAAGTCCATGCCGCCCTCGGCGGTGGCCGGGATCGGGATGTCACCGAACGCGCCGGTGACGGGGTCGATGTTTTGGCCGTACGGGTCGTAGAGGTGGATGGTACCTGTACGGGTGGCGGTGCCGTCGGCGGTGAACAGGATGTCGCCGTGGACGTTCGGGTATGACCAGTTGCTGTTATTGGTGGTGTAGTTCTTGGTGAGCACTGCGCCGCCGGGCAGTTTGAGCACCCGTTGGCGTAGGTTCCCGGCATCGTCGAGGACGAAGTCGGGGCCGCTGGAGTCGGAGGTGAACCCGTAGCGGGTGACCTGCGCGGGGTTGGTGTTGTCTTTGGCCGTTCGCATCATGATGCGGTCGGTGACGTCGCGGGTGTACTGCACCGACCGGCCGGCAGCGGTGGTCGTAGTCATATGCCGGAGGGTGGAGTCGTAGCCGAGGGTGTCGGTGCCGATCTTGGTCGTGTTGCCGTAGTTGTCGTAGGTGAACGCCAGGTTGGTGGCGCCGTTGGTGGATAGCAACCGGTCGGCGTCGTCGTAGCAGTAACTGGTAATGACGGGAGCTGCACCGTTGAAGCTGTCGGTGAAGGCGGTGCGGTTGGTATTCAACCCCGCCTTCTTGTTCGGTCCGCAACCGTTATCGCTGGCGAAGGCGTAGGTCAGCTGATGGAACGGCACGGTGGCCGCTACCAAGCGACCGATGCCGTCGTAGGTGTAGGAGGAGTTGTAGGCGGTGCCAGGATTGGTGGTGTCAATGATGGTTTCGTCGGTGATGCGTTGGTCGCGGGAGCGGGTCACCGCGCTGGTGACCGTAGATCCGGGCACCTTCCAGGCCAATGCCGCTGCCGAGCCGGCGTCGTTGTGGGTGATGGCGAGGTCGGATTTGTTGCCGTACGCGACGCGCTGCAGGATCCCTGCGTTATAGCCGGGGGTGGCGACAGCGGTCCCGTCCAGATCCAGGCGGGTCAGGCGAAACGCGTCGTCCCAGTGGTAGTTCAGAGTCGAGGCGGCACCCTTGATCTTGGTGGTCGCACTGGTCTTGCGCCCTGCGCGATCGTATCCGCTTGTCGTGGTGACGCCGTTGGCGTCGGTGTAAGAGGTGATGCGTCCGAGCAGATCGACTATTTTGGTGATGGATCCACTGCCGTCGCTGACCTTCAGCTTCAGTGGGTCACCGCTAGCGGCGTAGTCGTAGGTTATGGTGCGGTCCGGTTGGTTTCCCATGGCCGGGAACGACTTCTTGACATTGCGTCCGCGGGCGTCGTAGTCCAGGCACGACCACGGCTCACTATTGGTGCGGACGGCGACGACACGGCCGGTGACGTTGTAAACCGTCTCGAGCACGTTGGCTGAGCCGTCGGAGTTCTTAGGTCCGCGAACGGTTTTGACTCTGCCGCCCTGGTTGACAGCAACGGAGCTGGAAGCACACGGGTTGGCGCGGGTGTCGTTGTCCCCGTAGTAGGTGGAGGTACCGCGCTTGTCAGGATCGGTGAGGTCACCGGCCGGTAGCACTGCGGCCACTTGGCGCAGGAACCCTTGACCGGGCTGCTCGAACAACACACGGCTGGTCACATCGAGCCCGCCTGGATCACCGATCTTGGATACCGCCAGCCCGAACACGGGGTCGATTCCATTGGCCGGGTCGGAGTATCCGGTCGTGATCTTCCTCGTCGGGGCACGTTCATCGTCCCCGCCGGAGGTGTTTTCAGTGACCACGTTGGTCCCGAGCCCGTAGCGCGGCGCCAGGTTCTGCCCCGGAACAGTCACCGCGCCAGCGGCGCCGGGAGCTGTCCAGGTGAAGTCGAGTGCACCAGAGGTGCCGCTGCGGTTGTAGTAGTCGACCCGAATGCGATGCCAGCTACCGGGTGTTGTGTTGATGTAGGTGCCGGTGACCGCAGTGGTCGGCTTGTCGGTCCAGCTGTCGAGGATCAGCAGGTCATCGATCCACAACCGGACGCCGTCGGCGACGGTGAACCCTAGCTTGTATTCGCCGGGCCCGGGGAACTTGACATCACCCATGAACCGCCCCGACCATCCACCATCGTTCGCGACCGGGGGCGTCGATCCCCAGCTACGTTTCAGGCTGCCGTCGGCGGTACCGACACCGGTGCCCCACTGCTTCGGGACACCCGCGAGGAACGGGTTGTCGTAGTAGGCGGTCTCCAATCCGACCAGATTCTCGTCATACGCTTTGCGAGTGTGCGGCATGGTCCGCGCGCATTCGGGCTTGGGCAGTTGCCCGTTGAAGCAATCGCCGGGGGCCGGACCGTATGTGTCGGTCGGGCGATCGGCGTGGTCATAGATCACCGTCGAACGCCGACCGGTCGTGTCGACCTTGGCCGTCACCTTGTCTTTTGCGTTCCATTCGGTACGGACGGTGTCTCCCACGCCGTCGGTCGAGGTGAGCATGCGGCCGGCATCGTCCCAGGTCGTCGCGCGAACACCCATTTTGTCAATGCCCGAGACGTCGACAAAGGCGGTTTTGCGGGCGATGTCGTAGCGGTATCCGTGCATCAGCCGGAATCCCATGTCGCTGCCGTCCCATTTGGGTGCGGTGATCTTGATGGCCCGGGAATGCGGAGGGCGCGCGCCACTGAGGTCGTCGTGAAACGCGTCGTACTCGACCATCCAACGTTCGGCGTTCAGGTTGTAAGACGGCAGCGTGGCTCGCCAGTCGACAGCCAGGCTGTCACGAATCTCGTTCAGCGACCCGACGGCGTCGATGGCCTTGAGTTTTTTCTCGGTGTTGTTGCCGGCCTGGTCGTATTCGAGTTTGGCGGCTGCCAGGTTCAGGTAGCTGTAGTCGCGGATTTCGGAACCGGGGTTCTCGATCCGGCCCAGCGCACCGACGATGTACCAGAGCCTTGTTTCGGTGCCGTCCCAGTATTTGATCCGGCACAGCTTCTGCGGCGGCGCCGAGTGCGTACCCGGCGGCAACGACGCTCCGCCGTAGCAGTTGTTGCTGTTGTCGGTGTTGTAGTACAGGGTGTGCGCCCGCCCCGACACCGGGTCCTTGATCTGGGTCAGCCGGGCAGGTGTGCCGCTGTAGAGGTACTGCAGCGAGGCCGGTTTCTTGCTGTCGGACACCTTCGACACCGCGGCGAGGGTGCCGTCGACGTTGAATACCGACACCACACCGTCCTTGGTGACCGAGATCCGGCCACCTGCATCGACGGCGAGGACACCGTCCTCATCTTTGGGTGGGGTATATCCTCCGGCGGAGGCCTTGGTCCAGCCGTGTTTGCCACCCGAGGTGTCGGTGAGCACGACCGATCCGTCGAGCATCTCGGCCTCGACGTACTCGCTGCCCATCAACCCCAGGGTCCATCCTTTCGGCAACGGTGAGGGGTCTTGAGCGAACAACCAGTCCGTCGTCACGATCCGGGGATTCCAGTTGTGGGCGCGTGAAGTGCTGGCACCCGTAGTGCTCTTGGCCCACAACACCATTTGCGGTTTGCTGGTCGTGCGGTGATACAGCTCGACCTTGATCGGCACCCGCTGCCCGGCGGTCAACGACACATCGGTGTTCTTCTTGGCAGTCGCCGTGGAGAACTCGGAGCCGACCGCGGCGGCGTTCGGATTGTCGTAGGCGAGGGTGTTGTCGACCCAGATCTTGGCGCCGTCGGCGTGCGAGCCCGCGAAGCTGAAGTCACCGGTCACCGGGGCGCGGAAGTGGCCTTCCCAGCGGACGACGAACCATTGCTTGTCCAGCGCCGCGGGCATCGGATCTTCCCTGAAGGGAGAATTTTCCGGGACGTTGGACCAGATGTTTCCCCAGTCCAGATTCACCTGCGCTTCGTTGCGCACCAGCACCGGCGTCGCGTCCGCGGCACCGTTGTGGTCGGTGTCGTTGAAATACGACGCCCGCACGCCATGTGAATCTCCGCCCTGGCGCGAGTTGTACGCGAATGTCACCCCCGCGGACCCGCCCAGCGCCTCGAAAACCGGCCCTGCCGCGCTGGTCTGAGCGTTGCCGTTGAACAGGTTGACTGTGACCGGACCCATCTGGTCGGTCGGCGCAGGCCCTGCGTTACCGATGCGCTTGTCGACGGTGAAGTGGCCGACCCATTTCGATGGCGTCGGCGTTGTCCCGCCGGAGGCCACTGTCGCTACGGTCCAGCTGTAGCGGGCGCCGTCGCGCAGCACATGTTCAGGCACTGGCCATTTTGGTGCGCTCAAGCAGCCGGAGTCGACCACGCTGCCCGAGCGGCCGTCGAAGCCGGTGGAAATTTTGAAGCAGTACTTGGTGCCAGCCGCGGCGGGGCTGACCTCCAGTGTCGGAAAATCGGTCGCGATCACCGAGTCCTCGGCGGGGGCAACGAGGTTCACCTGGGGGCCCGGAGTGGGATTGGTCGGGTCGGTGGGGTTGGTGCCTGTGCCGTCGCCGTAGTCGACGATGAGCGCTGCTTGAAGTTGTTTGTAGGTGTAGGTGTTGGTGGTTTCGGCGCCGCCGAGCATGAACCAGGTGTTCTTGTCGGTGGCTTTGGCCCGTTCGCCCAGGTAGGTGGTCAGCGCCGGTGTAGTCAGGGAGCCGGATTCAGCGATGCTCGCCGAGGCCAGCTGGGGGCCGAGCGCACCGTAGCCAAGCGGTGTGGTGGCTTGGTACAGGGTGAGCTGGGACGCAAGCTTCATTTCTACCGGCGGGGCCGCCAGCTTCAGGTCCAAGCGCGCTCCGGTGACGGTCTTGCCGCCCAGTGGCGTGAGGTCGTAGCGGATCGCCGAGCGCCACAACGCGTTCTGGCCCAGCCAGTCCCTCGCGTTGCCGGTCCGGATGCCACAGTCCTCCGTACACGGGGCCGCACCTTGCTGGTAGGCGATCGATTCGGCTTGCGAGCCGAATCCGAACGTGTAGGTCGGATCGACCACCACCGGGAACTTGCGGGCGGAATCTTTCAACCATTTCTTGTCCACAGCGACTGTGAGCTGCCACGCCTCACCGTCACGGGCCAGGCTGTAGGTGCCGCCGGTACGCGCCGAGGGCTTCTTGTCTTTGTCGCTGCCCGCTGAGTCCCAGACCTCGATCGGCGGCAGCGCGGCTACCACCTTGCCGGCTTTGTCGGTGATCTTGACGGTCTTACCGTCCACCTTCGGCGTCAGCGCACCGGTATTCAGTTTGAATACCCAACGCCCTTCGCCCACAGCAGAAGCAGACTTCAAGATGATCGACTCTTTGATCGCATCCGCGGACACCTCGTAGGTCACATCGGTGTTCGGCAGCGCGTCCACATAGGTCGCGGTCGATCCGGTGACTTTGCGACCAGCCTTGCCCGCCCCCTTCAGCTCGAGGGTGACCGGTGTGCCGTTCTGGTTGACACGGAACAGATTCGGATCGTTGGCGTACTCGGCCAGTTCGATCCCGACACTGGTGCGCGCAGCGGCGACCCGCTTGGAATCCTTGCGCTCCACCAGCCGGGTATCGATCGGATCCCAACCGCCCCTGCTGTTGCGGACACTGACCGGCACTTGCGACAGCACCATCGTCTTGGTGCCGTTGGCATTGGTGAACTCGACCGAATCCTCGGTCCGCGCCGACTCCTTCGACGTCTTCGGATCGAAACCACTCTTCACCGGAGCCGCAGCAGCACCGCCAGCGAGCAACGGCGTGAAATCCGCCTCTGGCGCCGACTGCTTACCAGTCAATGAAGGCTTCGCAACAGCCTTCGACAACATCAGCGGAACATCCCGCGGATTCTTACCTTTCGGCGCCGCGGCAGCTTCCGGCGAAACAACCACCTGCAGCAACGTCGCGATCAACGCGGCAACCAGCACAGCCGACCACGAAACCACCTTCAACCGATACCAACTAGCAGGGAACCAACGCACTAACGCGTCGCCCTGACGGCGAAACCTCATCACACTCCACAACACACGAGCCCATCCCCTTGACAGGCCATCCCCAAATCGGGCAAACCGTAGCAACGAGACAGAGCAATTCGAACAAAACAGATTGCGCCCCATCGACGCACAATGTTAACTGCGTCACAGTCACAGCTTTTAGTGTCTTACTCCGATGTTCCACCCAGAGATAGTTCTCCAATTCGACAGGGGGGCAAGATATTCGGGATTCGGCACAGCGTTAGCGGCTCGCAACGCACGCTCGAAATCCTCATGCGGCCCAGATAGATTCGACCTATTGGACAGTCAACTGTCTCGGCAAAGTATCGACCCGCCGGGGCGAAAACGTTGAAACACCACGACATCCCGCAAATTAGAGCTGCCCGCCATGTAACGCAGACGGACAATATCCGTTGCCATGAAACTTGTTTCGAGAACTTCGCATCGAGCAGGTATCAACTAAAGCAAGCAGCGTGCCAGTGCGTACTTCCCTGACACCTAACAACTTTGGGACGCCGACCAAGCTCCTGGACGATGGTCCAGTTGAGTTCCCGAGTATCAATGATGCCGCCATGGTCACCGAGGAAAATGGATACAACCTCGGCGATGGATGGTACCCGGGCCTCACAGCCGTTCCCAGGTGCGATATGTAGGCACCCTGGTAGACGAGATCAGTTGCAGAGCATCGAATCTGGCAGCCGTAGCCAATCGCAACAACCAGTCAGCGTTTGACCCGACCAGCACGTTCGATATCAACATCTGCCAAACCGACAGTCCGGCCGCTCAGCCGCGGCAGCTGGCCGGTCTGTCACTCGAGGAGATCAGCGTGTGCGTCGGTCTCGCCACAACAATTGTCCTGCAACGACATTGAGGCACCCAAGAGTCCAAGCCCGTCGGCGAAAAACCTGCCCGACGGACGCAACTATCTCACTGCCGACGATCGGCATCGAGGATGGTGGCCGCGCCGAGCGACTCCTAAACTATGGGATAGATCACCATATTCGATGGCCCAATCCGGCCTCACGACGCGAGCCGCCGTCCCGAGGACCCGCATCGGGCCCACCACAGTGCACGACTCCGCAACCGCGCCATGCCATCCCATAGGACAGCGCAGAGCCCGTCACCATGAGGAAGCTGTTCACCGCGACTGTCACAGCCGAAGGCTTCACGACGCCAGAACCGGCATCCTGCCCGGACTTGCCACGACTGCCCCGCCGACGTTGACCGCCTCACGGAGCTGCGACAAGCCGGCACGGTCTGCAGCCGGGCCTGATACAGGACGTAACCCGCTATCCGGGCACGGCATCCGGCCCTGTTCAACCCGGAGCTCATTCGCCTTGTCGCACCTACCCTTAACGGATTGGAGGAACCAACGGCGGATGGCTGCAAACGACGAAAGCCCTGATCCCGCATGGAATCAGAGCTACTACAAGTGGAAGGTCACCAAAAGTGCTGGTGGACAAGAGGAACTGCTGTTGAGGCAGGAGACGCGACTATGGCGCTGCGAAAATGATCACCCACGTTCGGGCCTTTGTCAATACCGTGACCGCCAGACGGGGAAAACCTGCAGGTAGGCCGCCCAACTGCCATCAATGTTAGACCGTTTGTTCCCACGGCAAGGGCGGGTGCGCCGTCGCCACCGCGGCGAACGCGGTCGGTCAACTCCGGCCGCGCCCACGAGCGCCAGGCCGTGGTAAAAACCGGCCAGCGCTCCCCCAGGCCTAGTCGAACAGGACGGTGTCGTGCACCGAGGCCAGCGCTGGGTCGACGCCGAGATGCACGGAGTTACCCAGGCTCTTCAGCTCCGCCTCGTGCGCGTCGAAGGCGGCTCGCGGGCCGCTGAAGACCAGCTCAGACACATCGCGCTCACCATGCGTGACAATGCTTCTCGGCCTCCGAGCAGCTGCACGGCTTCAGCGCGCCAGGTGCTGCGCTGCTTGGCCGATGCCGCAAGAGGTGCTTGGCGGCGCGAGTGTCGAGGGTGGCGCGCTCGGCCAGGTCGAACTTACCTAAGGATTGGCCAACTCCGCTGAGACATACGGCGTGTGGCCATCTCAATGAACCTGGACAACGCGGAATCCAACCGTCGCGGCCTGGGCAGCGGCGACCTGCTGATCTGCCAACATCCGCGCCAGGCGGCGCACATCTAGATAGGTTCGACTGCACCAAAACGTCCGCCGCTATTCTCAGCGCTCGTGCACATCGATGACTTACCTGCCACCAGGTACTACGCACCTAAAGGGCGCGCACTTCTGCTTATTTTCATCTCGGTCGTGCCCCTAGTAGGTGTCCTGCTGACCATCAACGACGTCTCGTTCGCGCGGGGTGTTCTTGGTGCCGTCGTAGTGGCGTGCTCCGGTTTCTGCATGTACGTCGGTGTTCCCCGGTTGATCGGGCGACGCCCGGAACTGATCATCACCACCGACGGGATCGAACACTTCGACCAGGGTCGCATTCTGTGGACGGACATCGACACCGTCCGTCTCAACCGGATGCATGGGCAACGGATCCTCGAATTCGTTCTGCACCAACCAGATACGTACCTTGCGAAACTGCCATGGTTCGTCCGAATGACCAGTCGATTCATGCGCGCATCCGGCTACAGCCCCGCCACGGTCTCCGCGCTGAGCCTGCCCGTCCCCCTGGAGACCGTCCTGGAAGCAATGCGCCACCACCACCCCTCACTGATCGTTGCCTAGCTAGCCGACGAGGAAACCCGCTGAGCGCGATCGGGCGGTTCGGTTGCCGGGTTCCCTTTGTATGCCGGACATCCGCACCATCGCTATCGTCCGGCCCCTGCGACCCTTCCGGTATCAGTGAATCCGGCGAGCGCAGAACGATCAGCGCCGCTGGTGAAGTCGATGACCTGGGATTTGCCAGATTCACTGAGACGGTGGCCAGATATCCGGTCCGATTTGTGATGCGACACGAGAGTGTCAGTAGTAGGCGACATTTCATTGTCAGTGGTCGACGGGCCGGAAGCATCACCGCCGGTGGGGTTCACGGGCGGACGGTCGGAGTGCCCCTTGAGGACGGTAACGGCCTGGAGATCGCCGAGCAGGTGATGCTGTGTGCCCGGTAGCTTGGTCGGCTTGGCGTAGCCGAGTGGCAGGTTCAGAGGCACGCGGTCGCTAGAGATGAACTGATCGCAAGGGCCCACTCTCATCCGGCTTGTGGGATGGGCCGAGGACCACGATGGGGTGTTGATCAGGAACCGGAATCGACAGCCAGTCACCCTTTACGGGGGTACGCTCACCGTCGAATCCTCCGACTAAGTACGGGTCTTCGGGGGATCGTGCTGGGGTGTTGTCACCGTGACCGGGGCAAGCGCGTCGCAGCTGGTAGAGAACATTCGACCTGCGGGGGTTGGCAAAGATGGTTGACGTACTGATCGTCGATGATCAACCCCTCGCCCGGGCGGGCCTCGCCGCGATGATCGGCTTGAGCCCCGAGTTGACGGTGGTCGGCGAAGCCGCGACAGGTGACCAGGCAGTCGCTTTGGCAGCGTCTCGTCGTCCGGACGTGGTCGTGATGGACATCCGCATGCCGGGCATGGACGGTATCACTGCCACCGAACGGATCCTCGCCGTTTCGGACTCTGCTCCGCCGCGGGTGCTCATATTGACCACGTTCGACCTGGACGAATACGTCTACACCGCACTGCGTGTCGGCGCATCCGGGTTCCTGCTCAAGGAGGCTTCGCCCGAGCAGGTTCTGGCTGCCATCCACGCGGTTGCCGTCGGCGACATGCTGATTGCGCCGACGGTGACTCGTCGCTTGGTGGAGAAGTTCGCCCAGGGGGGCACCGTGGATCGCAGGCCAGCTCCGGATCTCGATGCCCTGACCATCCGCGAGATCGAGGTATTCCGGCTGGTGGGCGCCGGCCTGTCCAACACCGAAATCGCCGATCGCCTTTGTCTCAGTGATGGCACGGTCAAAACCCACCTCTACCGCGCCATGACCAAACTGGGGCTTCGCAGCCGCGCGCAAGCCGTCGCTGTCGCCTACGAAACCGGCCTCGTCACACCCCGCCGCGCACGCTACGACTCCGCCCAGTCCGGAGGGGCCGGTGACGATACGGCAGGCGACCATCGAGATGGCCAGGCCCCGTAGGGGTCTCGTGTTCCGATGTCTTGAACATACCGTCATCGCTGTGTTTGCCACTGAATCACAACGACCGTGGTGCCGAGCTGTACCTGTGGATCTTGGGCTTCACTGGTGTAGCGGCGTGACCGACGACGGCCACGGCACGGTCAGCACTACGATGTAGCCGCCGTCGGGTCGTGGTCCGGCGGTCAGGGTTCCGCCATATAGCCGGGCGCGTTCGCGCATCCCGAGTAGGCCGTAGCCGCCGTCGGTGGGCGCGATGGTGGCGGCAGGTTCGGCGACGGGCCCCTTGTCATTGGTCACCGTGACCGTGAGTTGCCGGCAATCGCGGTGCAGCACAACGCTGGCTTGGCTCGGGCCGGCGTGTTTGA
This sequence comes from Nocardia brasiliensis, assembly GCF_042691675.1. Classification (GTDB taxonomy): domain Bacteria; phylum Actinomycetota; class Actinomycetes; order Mycobacteriales; family Mycobacteriaceae; genus Nocardia; species Nocardia brasiliensis_D. Next base: position 3,627,549 of record NZ_CP170507.1, on the reverse strand, counting down.
TGACGTTGGTCAGTGCTTCCTGAACGACCCGGTACACCGTGACCTGCAGGCCGGAGGGTAGTTCGTCGATGGCTCCGGTGATCTCCAGCGTGGCGTTCACGCCGACGCCACGCACTCGATCGATCAGCGCCTCGAGTCGCGCGATGCCCGGTGCGGGTTCGGATTCACCGGCTTCAGTGTCGATCTTGGTCGGGGTATCGGAGGTACGGAGAAGTTGGAGGACTCGCCGCAGTTCCTCCAGCGTTTCCCTGGTGATGTCGTTGACGGTGTCGACCGCGGCACGGGCTGTCGGCGGGTCACTGTCGAACGCGTATCTGGCCAGCCCGGCATGCATGGCGGCTACGGAAAGGTGGTGGGCCACGACATCGTGCAGTTCCCGGGCGATCTGCAGGCGCTCTTGAGTGATCGCGTGCTCGACGCGATGTTCCTGCTCGCGTCGTAACTGCTCGGTAGCCTCGGCCAACTGTCGGTTGCGCAGGCTCAACCGTCGAGAAACTCCGGCTAGGAGCCACACCACTGCGGGCGCCGCGACGGCTTGAGCCACCCCGACCGCCTCGGAAAACCCGTGCGTCATCAGCCCGCTGTAGAACAGGGAAGCGCCGAACAGCAGCGCGCCCACCGCTGTCTCGCGGGGCTTCTTCATCGTGGCGACGGTGTAGAACGCCACCATCGGGGCATAGAAGTTGACGTTCGGGAGATAACCGCGCGCCACGTATGCCGTATACGCCAGCGACACTACGACTAGCGTCGCCGTCGGAGCGATCCTGCGCGCTGCCAGGGGAAGACAGATCAACCCGGTGAGCACGTAGGCCATCAGATCGAATCGTCGCCATCCCTCCGGGTGATGCGCGGTGCCGATCAGGGCCATGACCGCAAAAATGGTCAGCGCCAGCGCCATGTCTGTGATCCGCGGGTTTTTGCCACGAAGCCAGGGTGGAAATGCGCGCCTACTAAACAAAAGAGTTCGGCATCTACTCACCACATACTTATCCTACGAGCCGACCGGCAACCTGCGGCTCGGATTCGAGACAAGGTCATGTTTGAGTGAGCTGTAGTACTCCGATGGTGTACGAAATCTGCCACAGCAGTTGACGTGACGACATGCTACGAAATCGGTTTCGTAATATACCATTTTTATCCGATAGTTTCCGCGCATTGAATCCGGTAGTTTCGAGTGCGTCGATAGAGGCAGCGGCATCGTGGCCCTGCTTCGGGGAGATTGATCTGATGACACGAGGGAGGGGTGCGCATCACATATTCCAGCTACAATATCACAAACTCGTGCTAGGGACTCGATGCAGTATTCGGCGCTCTTCGCCAGCTGTCGGTTCGGCAGGTTGCCGACCTTTGTGTCGCAATCGTCGCAGATCGCGAACTGTGCGATCGCGCTGTCACCGCCGATCGCCCGCTCGTTTTCCCGACATCACTCCCGCCTGGCCCGGTTCGCGTAGACATCGTCCTTATAGAGGTGCCGATGCGGATTGCCGCGAGGCAGCAGTGAAGGGAACACATCGGCTAAGGGCGTTGCAGAGCATGGCATCGACGGACGGATCACATCGAATCCGAGAAGTACGCAAACCGCAGCGTTCGCATCTGAAAAGTAAGTAGGAAGAGAGAATACCCATGACTACAGGACTTGCCTTGCGCCGTAGCGCAGTAATCGCCTCGTTTGTAATGGCCACTGCTGGTCTAGCCGGTACTGGCGCGGCTCAACCGGCCCAGCCAACTGAGCCCACCCCGACTACCGAATCCGCAACCGCAACCGCTGACTGCGAAAGGTACGGCTACCTCGGTCGTTTTCGCCACCCATGTAACCAGATCGTGGATAAGAACTGGTTCAGCAGCGGGCGGTTGGAGAGCTTCGGCATCGCTCCCAACAGAACCATCTGGCATGCCTGGCCAGGGAGCGGCAGATGGCACGAAATGCCGCACAACGGCCGCGCCGACCGCGTAGTGAAGGCCAACAACGGCAGTGATGGGCGATCCCGCACCGTCGTGGTCCACGTCAATGGCCGCGGGAACTGGTGTAGCACGGACCCCGGGAACGGCCGCTGGGAGGGCTGGCGCCAATGCCGGGGAGAAGAACTGACCGAGGAGTAACACCCGGTCAAATCGCCCCTGGTGGAAGCAAGTGACCATCGGGTACCGAGCACCGTTTCCGCCAAACGTTCAGTGTCCCGTCACCTGCATGGGTGACGGGATGCTTTCCGCACGTTCACAGGCTTATCGGGGTCAGCTGCCGAAGGCCTGGTCAGGCCCGAATTGGCGATGTTCGCCGGCATCTTCGACGAGCACACCCGGCATCGTCATTCCCCAGCTCAGGGCACTGACACCCTCGTGTCGCTACTGACATTTCGGGCCGTCAATCGCTGACGCACGATGTCGTATCCGCAGGTCAGGGCACTGACATTCTCGTGTCGCCTCTCAACTGAGACCTGGCCAAATCCGCTGAAACGAGACAGCTTCCGTTGTTCTGGCTCAGAATTTCCGGTCTATGGCCGAAGCGCCGACCTGCGGTGGTCCAGATAGTTTGAGTCGAGCCGAAGCGATGTTGGTTCAACATATCTGGTCTTCGTGGAATGGATGGCTTCCGTTCAGAGCGGTCGAGAAAGCCTCCGCGGCAACGCGGTTCGCTTCCAGTCGATGTGCGTTCTGGTGAGGCCGTCGATCCAGTCTGCGACCGGATCGCGGTTGCGTCGCGGCCAGTAGATGCGCTGCGCTACCGGGCCGGCGGGGTTCGGGGCGATAGGCCGGGCCGGGTCATACTCCGGTCGCGGAGCAGCGGATTCGTCGCAGCCGGGGCGCAAACCCGTTTCCAGCTCGATCAGATGTTGTTCCCAGAATCGTGCGAGCTGTGCCTCTGCAGGAGGTAGATCGTCCAGGCTCTGGCCGACCAAACCGCCTGCCCGCACCTGGATTTGACGATCCGAGAGCAGTCGGAACCCCTGCGAGGCGACCAAATGAACCAGCGAAACCACCGTGGCCCCACCCGCAGCGCTCACCAACCTCACGGTCGTGCCCGATATCGCGGCCACCTCATGTTCGGCCTCGTCGAACAGCACGCGGTCCCCAATCCGGATCACGCTCGTCACTGGTTCGCTCCATCGCCAAGTATCGGTTTCACGACACAAAGAAACACGAGGAGTTCACCGAGACGACAGACGACAATCGATGGGCACCAGGCACTTGCTTGACTCCTACAGGATCGGAATCCGGCCGGTTCCAAAAACAAGAATGCGGCGTCCAAAACTTTAGTACCTGCTGGGTGAAGGCGGACTGCCAGTCTGTCAAGGAAACTTTCTACAAAGCCGCAGGCGAGAAATCCAGGATGGGTAAGCATCCACTCTACTTCGACGGTGCCGACGTGACTTGGGCCTAAACGATACTCGGCGAGTCACCGCACAACCTCATCGGATTCGCGACCCCCCATCCGAGGCCGGATGAGGTTCAACTTGACCTAAACGACGGAAGACCTCCCGCACTCGGGCGACGGAGCCTTACCTGGTGACCCGGCCCACTCGCCGCTGGGCACGTACCCGGTTGGTCCCTGCTTATAGCCCCAGCAGGGACTTTCCAGCGAACATCCTTTATTGCCGCATGGCGCGCGATCTCAGCGCACGGTCCCCAACGTTGTGTGCTGCTGGGCGCGCTTGCTCGTGCTTGTTCTCTGTCCAGACAGCCTGCTGGGGCGCTGAGTTGGTTCTCGAAAGCTTTCCAGCCGACTGGTGCTGGCCGGAACCAATTGGTCGGCGCGCCGTTCAGAGCGCGGCGGTAGGCTCGCACTGATGCGGGCCAAGGATTGGTGATTCGGCCGCTGCTGTGCCAGTACCAGCTCGGCGTCGACGGCCACACTGTCTTCAGTACGGCCCGTTCGACGTGTTCCTGGAGTGTCTGTAGTGCGGCGGGGTCGACGCCGATGGCTGGGGCGCCGATCCGTTCGCGCCAGCGCAGGCACCGCATGATGAACTCGATTTGATGCTCCTTCATTTGTGGATTGCTGCCCGCGGGAGTGAAGGTGTTCGGGCCGGCGATCATGAAGAGATTGGGAAATTTTGGGACCGCGGTCCCAAGAAGTGCTGTGGCTCCCGATCGCCACTGCTCGTGCAGCATGGCTCCTCGCTGACCACGCACCATCATCGGGCCGAGGAACTCCGACGCGCGGAAGCCGGTCGCGTAAATGATGGCGTCGGCGTGGTGGTGTCGGTTGTCGGCGGTTTGAATGCCGGTGGTGGTGATATTGGTGATCGGGTCGGTGATCAGCTCGACATTCGGTTCGTTGAGTGCGTGGTAGTAGCCACTGTCGATGAGGATTCGTTTGCCGCCGATGGGATAGTCGGGGGTGAGTTTCACGCGCAAGACGGGGTCTGAGATCCTCCGGCGCAGGTAGCGACGGGCAGCCCATTCGGCGGGCCGGGCTGACCAGCCGCGCCGCATGATCGGTGCCAGCACGGCGTCCGAGGCAAAGGCGAGCGCGTGCCGGTAGATCTTGTGGCCGAACGGCACTGCTAGAGCGATTCTCGCCAGTGGTCCGAAGTGTGTGGCGGGCTTGGGTAGCACCCAGTTGGGGGTGCGTTGGAATACGCGCACGGTACGGGCGAGACCCGCCAGGGCAGGTACTAACTGGGCTGCGCTGGATCCGGTGCCGACGACTGCGATGTCGAGCCCGTGCAGGTCTTGGTCGTGGTCCCAGCGCGCCGAGTGGAACGCGGGTCCGCTGAATTCAGATTGTCCGGGGAACTCAGGGATGTGGGGGTGATGCAGCTGACCGACAGCGAAGACCACGACCTCGGCGACGATGTTGTGCCCGGAGGTCGTTGTCAGCCACCAGCTGCCTTCGGTGTCGAGGTAGGTGGCTTCGTTGATGGCAGTGTTCAACTGCAGGTGCGGTTCCAGTCCGTGCTCGCTGACGACGTTTTGGAGGTAGGCGAGGATCTCGGGTTGGCCGGGGTACCGGGTTCTGCGATCTCGGTAGGGGGCGAAGGAGAACGAGTAGAGGTGCGACGGTACGTCGCAGTTGCAGTCAGGATAGGTGTTGTCGCGCCAGACACCGCCGACGGTGTTTCCGCTGTCGAGGATCGTGAAGTTCTCGGTCCCAGCGTGTTTGAGTGCCACGGCCATGCCGATGCCACCGAAGCCCGCGCCGATGACGACCACTTTGAAGTGCGGGATTCCGTTCGCCGGTTCGCGGTGGCGGGTGCTGCTTTGAGTAGGCATCGCGATGATTCCTTGTCTTGGATGTCGCAGGGCCCGGTGACGGCGAGGTGGTTTCGTCTGTCCGGGGTGCGCGGGTCCGGGTCAGCGCTCGCCATGGGGGCAGTTGGTTCTGCCGCACTAGGACGTGGCGGTGGTGAACCAGTTGCTCACGGCGGCGTGGTAGTCGCCGGTGTTGGAGGCGAGGTTGAGTGCGCGTCCGGCGTCGGGGAGCACGAAGGCAGTGAGGATGCCGTGCGCGAAATACGGTGCCTCGGCGGCGTGCAGGGCGTCGGTGTTGGCGCAGACTTGTGGTGCGCAGAGCTTGTCGGCGGAGCCGTTGGTTAGCAGGACTGGCACATTGATTTGGTTGGTCAATGCCGTTACCGCGGTCGGGAGTCCGTCGAGGAGTTCGGTGATGGTGAATACATCGGCGGACTGTTCGGCGATCTCCCGAGTTTGCGGCGGGGTCTCAGCGGGCAGGAATGAGGCTGCGCGCGTTCCGGGTGCGGTGGTCAGATAAGCCAGGTTGTAGCCTCGGCCGGCGAATCGCGGGTCGATGGCGGCGGGCACGAAGGTGATTGCTGCGCTGAGTGCTCCGAGGACGTTGATGTGGTGGGAGTAGCCGCTGAGGAACACCGCGTCGACGTCGTGGTAGGTGGTGGCTTCCAGGATCGCGATCCCTGCACCGAGGGACACCCCGCCCAGGATGATCTTGGAAAACGGTTGAGCATCGCTTAGTCCGCGGCGTAGTTCACCGACGATCTGGTGGATCCCGGCGGCTTGCCCGATCGAGGTGACGGCGGTACCGGGCGGGCGGCTGCTGGTGCCGGTGCCGAGGCGGTCCACGGTCAAGGTGGCATAGCCCGCAGCGTTCATCGCGCGGCGAAAGTTGTGCGTTTGGGGTTGATAGGTTGAGTCCCAATAGTTTTGGTTGATGCTGGCGCCGGGTATCAGCAGCATGACCGCGTCGGTCGCCGGTCCTGGGACGCAGAGCGTCGCGCCCATGCGTCCGCCGGGGAAGTCGAATGCCGTGGCGGTGCATTTGACGGGCTCGGGAGCTGGGTGTGCGAGGCCGGGGGCCACGCTCAGCATGGCGGTGACGACGAGCAGTCCGATTCCGGTTCGGATGCGCGGGTGATCCTTGGTGGTGAACCGGCAATGGAACCGGGCGCTGTCGCCGCGAGCGTGGGCGGCTGCTCGGCCCAATCCTTGTGCTGCGGTGGGTGTGGTGCCTCTCATCGTGATTCACCTGGCATTCTCGGCGATCCACCGGCGGCCCAGGCTCGTCTGGGTGACGTGGCCGAGTTGGACGTCGGCGAAGTGGACTCCGAAACCAGTGGTGTCGTCGCGGCTGAGTTCATTGATGAGATGGCGCGCGGTGGTGACCGATCGAACGGGATCGTCGTCGGACGCTGAGCTCAGATGTGGATGGCTGATCTGGATGGGGCTGGCGATGGCGTCACCGAAGGCGAGGAGCCTGCGCCCGCCGGAGCCGATGCTGTAGGCGATGTGGCCGAGGGTGTGCCCGGGGGTGGCGATGGCCTCGACCCCGGGCAGGATTGTTTGGCCGTCGGTGATGGTGTGGACTCGGGAGGCGAAGACATCGAGCATCTCGTTGGCGACACCGTCGGTGTTCGCGAGTTCGGGGTGAGACCATTCGACGGCACCGACGAGTACCTCAGCGTGTGCGAAGGGGCTCGCGGATTGCCCGGGTGCGCTTTGCCATAGCCAACCCAGATGGTCCAGGTGCAAGTGCGTCAGCGCGATCAGGTCGATATCGTCCGCTGATTTGTCGACTGCGGCAAGGCTTTCCAGTAGCTGCCCGCCACGAAGGAGCCCGAATGGGGTGGACAGGGCAACAGGCCCGACGCCGGTGTCGATGAGCATGGTGTGGTGATCGATTTCGATCATGAGGGCACCGACACTGGCGACGAGGTATCCGTCGGGGTTGATCAGATGTGTGTGGTCGAGCCACATCTCCTCATCCGCTACCGGTAACCAGGCGCGTGGTTCGACCAGCGCGACGCCGTCGGGAAGATAGGTGACGCGGTGCGCGCCGAACTGGCGGCTGTAAACGGTTGCCGGTCGGGTGAATCGATCGAGACTGATGGTCATGGGGTTCCTGTTCTCGGTTGCGCGGATGCTCTGCGGTCGAAGCGAGCGAGCGATACGCGGGCTCGGGCGGCGGGGATCATGGCGGTGTCGTGGACCGGTCATGGCTCGGATAGGAGCAAAGGTGTGGTCATGGTCGGCTCGTAGCCGGCCGGGAATCGAAGCGTTCGTGTTCATCCCGTGCTGCTGGTAGCCACTGATCGGAGAAGGCGCCAGTTGCCGCGGTGGTGGCGGCGGTTGTTCGGCACCCGGCGAGGACGAACAGGCTCAGGTCGAGTGAATTGGGTTGACTGAGTCGAAGTTTGATGTTTCCCCGCTCGGGGCGTTCTTCGCGGGGTTTTGTGTATTCCTCGACGATGCGGGCGAACTTGTCAACGCGACGCATAGCGACATGATCTGGTTCGAGGGTCGTGCCGGTTCGGATTCGCCCCGACGGCATATGGTCGTAGTCAGCGTAATCGTCTGTACTGCAATCGAAGTCGAGCACTTCGGAACGAGTGTTCAGATCACGCAGGTACCTGATTATCCAGTGGGGGTCCAGATCGCACGGCAGTGCGGTGAGTGGTTGCCCTCGCCTGTGATCGATGATCCATTCCGACGCGTCGCGCGGGCTTGTCATCAACGTCTCAGGCAGGCTGGCGACGAAGTGTAGGCGTCGTTTCATTATGAGATTCCTTTCTGGTGGACCACGTTGGTTGTGGTGAATCCGAGGCGGGTGAACCGCGGTCTCGGGTCGCCGCGAGCGGCGGGGGCTCGAAGGTGGACGAGACGGGTTACGGGTCAGGTCCGCAGTCACTGAACACGGTGTCGGCCGCTTCGCCGGACTCGGCTCCAGCCACGCTCTGTTCGGGGTGCACGGTGTCGTCGAGGGTCGCGTCGATGATCGCGGCGTCGATGTCGGCTCCGGTGTCGAGTTGCTCGCTCAGCAGGGTGTGCAGGACGTGGTGAGCTCGTTCGATCAACGACGCCGGGTCCGGCGGCTGCCGAGCAGCTGGATCTGGGGTCGTGATGTCGTTGCCGGCGTTGGCGCGTCGCAGGTTCTTCAGCGAGCGCCGTACGCTCGAGGCAATCGACTCCGCGGCGTGGCGCCGCCACACCATGTCGAGGTCACCGGGGCTGTAGCGCAGGAAGTCGCTGACGCGGTCACGAAATTCCTCGTCGCTGACGGTGAAGATCTCCTCGCGGTCGCGCCCCGGTATGCCAACCGCGTCGGCGGTGCGGGCCGCGCGCGTCCACAGCGCCTCGAGGTTCCTGCTGAACTGGTGCGCCGCTGCGGGATCTAAAGCTGGTGAGCCTGTCGTTGCGGCGAGCAGGTGTTCGCGCACGGCGTGGACTGCGGCCATTTCGGTCATTTGGCGGGTGTCGTCGACGACCCGGCTGGCGGTGCGGCGCCGCGGTGGTGTGTGGGCCGGGGGTAGGCGCTGTTCGGGGGTCCAGTCCTGACCGGTGTGGCCTAGCTGGCGTGCGTGTTCGACCCAGCTGGGCGGTATACCGTTGCCGTAGGCGCGGGCCTCGGTCAGTTTCCGGTCGCGGTCGACCTCCCGCAGCCGAATGAACTCGTCGTTGTCCTGCACCGCACCGAGGTAGCCGTTGTGAGCTATTCGGCCTAAATACCTCGCCTGGCTGGCTAATTCATGGATTCGGCCCAGGATTTTGGCTTGTTCAGCGGGTAGGTCGCGCACCCGAAGCGCGGGGGGTGGGCCGGTCATCGTCCGAACCTTTCGGGCGCCGAGGAGAACTGGGGGGCAGGGATTTCCCAGTCGAGGCCACTGTCGAAGCTCCAGGAGTCCGGCTCGGGGGTTTGGCTGAATAGTGGTGGCCCCGGGCGGGTTTCGACGCCAGCATCGGCAGTCGATATCGGTTCCGCGGCCGTGAGGGCAGAGTCGATCGCCGCCCCGTCGGTCGCGGCTTGAAACTGTGGTTGCACCGGTGGCAGTGCGCTGCTGATCGCGGTAGCCAGATTCTGCGCCGAGGGCAGGGCCTCAGCGGTATCGGTCACGATGCCGGCGGTACCGAGCGCGATTGCTTGCAGTGCGTAGCGGCGGGTATCGGTGTAGGCGGCGATGGTCCAGCGGTTTATTACCGCCTCGGCGGATAGCCCGTCCACCAGCGCCGCCCCGGCGTGTGCCCAGTCCGCGGTAGTGCCCCAAAGCTGTTCGCCGAGTTCGGCGTCGAGTCCAAGCAGGTTCGCGATCCCGTGGGTGCGGGTCCGCAGGGCACGCAGGTTTTTCTCGAGATCCCCGGACGCGGGTGGCTCCGGTGCCGGATTGATCGTGCGGCGGGCGATGTCGAAGACGGTCCAGTGCTGCAGCAGTTGCACGTCCGCGGTGAGGTCGCCTAGGACCCGGTCCAAATCGAGGGGTTCGCCAGCACGCAGGCCAAGATTGGCGCGCCAGGTGATGCCGTTTCGTCCGCGTTCACGCACGTGATCTATCCACGCCTGGGGCACTCCGCCCGCGTAGGCGGCCTTTTCCAACGCGTCGTGCAGGATTGCGACGCCGTGATAGTCCTCGAACCAGGACGGTGGTGGGCGTTGTCCGGTGTGGGTTATGCGTTGATTTGCCGTGTTGATCATGGCGGTCAGCTCGACGGCCCGATTCTGTAGTGCTTTGAGCACATGCCGTTGCGCGGGTGTCGGCTTGCTCATGAGGATGCCTGTCGGGGGATGGCCTGGGCGAGGGTGCGGAAGTCCGGCCCGAAGCCCAGCCGCTCGGTCGATGTTTTCGCCCCGGGCGGGCCGAACCATGCGGTGGGGATCGGCGCGCTGGGTAGGCCGGGGCATTCGGTGTGCTGGTCCGGGGTGCAGCGGTACAGCGGCCCCCGGGACGCTTCGAGGACTTCGCGCAGGTGGACGTCGATGTGGCGCAGAAACAATGTGCTCATCGCGGCGGGGTCATCGGCGCGGACCGCGGCCTCGAAGCCGCGATGCATGGCCGCGAAGCGCAGGACAACGTTGCGGTGACGCCACCACTGCCGACACCAGCTGTATTGACCTTCACGGTTATTGGCCGCGGTCCGTACCGAAGTCACCGGCAGCAGCCACTGCTGCACGAAGTCGGAGTAGTGAGCGAACAGCTTCGGCGGAGGCGGCTTTTCCCCGAGCGGTGTCGGTGTCGGTGTGGGAGGCGGGCCGAACCAGCCCTCCGGCACGGGATCGAATGGCAGCGACGGGGTGCTCACGTGGATCAGGCGGGTGCAGCGGTACAACGGGCCGTTCGCGGCATCCAAGATCGTGCGTAAATGCCCGTCGACCGAGAGCAGGAACGTGCTCAAACTGGTGCCCGCACGAGAGCGACGTTGGCCTTCGAACGCGGTGTGCAGGTGCGCGATACGCACCGCGACCGACCGATGCGCCCACCACTGCGGACACCAGGTATAGGTGTTTTCCCGGTTCGCCTCGGCCAGGCGCACGGTGATGTAGGGCAACAACCATTTCTCGGCGAACTCGGTGAAATTGCTGTAGCACGGCGGGTTCGAGGCAGATCCGGTGCTGGTGCTCATAACGGGTCTTCCCCGTCCTCGAAGGCCGCTGGGGAGGCAGGTAGTGCGATCGTCGCGGCGGCGGACTTCTCGAATCGGGCCAGCGAGGCGTGGATCAGCGGCGCGTATTCGGTGTCCTGCCACCAGTTCTTGCGGACCACGACCGGTCCGTAGCCCGGCAGCCGCACCAGGGCACGGTCTTTGGGCAACGCCGCCAGCAGGGAAACATCCAGGATCGGCTCGGCCCGCCAGGCCAATGTCCGGTTCGCCCCGCCGGCGCCGTGGCTGCGGGAGCGGTCGGCCACATCGTGCGGGCCGGCCATGGCTGCCCAGTGTTCGAGGTAGTCCACCGTGGCCACTCCACCCCCGTAAACCTCGATACTTTGAGCCCGCATGGTCCTCAAACCGTTTGCGCCCCATAGGTCTTCGCCTTGCTCCACCACCTGCAGAATGGTGATCAGCACGATGCCGCAACCGCCGGCGTAGGTGTAATAGGAGGGCAACTCGGCGATGCGCGCACAATTGGCTGCCTCGTCGAGCACCGCGAGCAGGGGCACTTTCAACCGGCCGTCGGGTCGCGCGCGTGCGGTGGTGAGGGCGGCCTCGCAGATCTGGCCGACCAGCGCCGCGGTCAAGGGAGTGGCGCTATCGGGTCCTGCCATCGACAGCGCATACAACGTGTCGGTCGAGGTAACGAACTCGCGCGGCCGGAACTGCGGCAGGTCGTGGGTCGGGTTCTGCTCGGTCCGGTCGATCACCACCGCGGTACCGCCACCAGCCTTCGGTGCGGCTTCACGCACGCGCAATTGGTAGCGCTGCGGTGGGGTGACCATGCGGGCGTAGCCCTCATCCGAGAGCGAACCCAGGAACCGTCGCGCCATGTCATAGAGACCGTCTCGTTGACGGGCGTAGAGGGCTTGCGATTCGACGATGCGCTCGGCGGCGCGCTGATGGCCGTAGTGGCGCAAGATCAACGCTGGGGTGAGATCTTGATCGCGGCCGAGCCATTCCGCGACATGCAGCAGATCGCCTTGCACGCAGGCCGCGGCATAGATATACAGCGCCAGCAATTCTTGCGCCCCGCCATCGAAATAACTGTCTACCTTGGCATTTGCCGCCTGCGCTGCCGAACCCGCGGCGGCGGTGACGAAGAAACTCGCCAGCTTGCGCGCGGCCGGCAAGGTCTCGACCTGGGCGAGCAGGTCGACCCAGAACCCGCACTCGATGCGGCCGGTGACCGCTTGCAGGTCACACAGCCACACCCGTCCGCGCTGTTCGCGCCCGAACACCGTGTGCCGGTAGAGATCCGGCTTGTTCGACGTCGCCAGGCACGGCCCCCACGCCGCCAGCACCGCGGGGATCGCCCACGCCATCGTCTTGCCGGTGCGTGTACCCGCGGTGATGGTCACGCCGAGTTCCGCGGGCACATACAGCCCCACTCCCCCGATCACGGTCGTGCCCAGCGGTGGACCCTTGAGCGCCTGGATTTCCGGTGCGGCGTCACGCAGCAGCCGCTGGTTGGCCATCGCGTTGTCGCGCACACGCGCCAACCGGATCTCCCGCGGCCGCTGCATCGTGCGCGCCGCCGCGTCGATCTCGGTGCCCGCGTATAGCATCCGCCAGCACCCGAACGCCACGCAAGCTCCGGTCGCGGCGAAGACGACCGCCACTACCGTGGCTTGCCACGGCCACGATTGCCGCCCCGACAGCACCCGCAGTAGCGCGGTCACCGGATGGCCGGCAACCGGCACCCCGGCCCACCAACAACCCACACACAACGCAGCCCACACCCCTACGGCGGCGACTACCAGCGCCATGAACACCAGCAGCAGCGCGGTCTCCTCTCCGATCCCGCGTTTGGTCCGGCGCCGGGTCTCCCGGTTCGCGATCATGATCATTTGCTCCTGACTTGACGAAAAAGGTTCGTTGTCTTGGGTTTTCAGGGATCGATGTCCCTGGTTGCGTCGTGCGAGGGGGATGATCGATTCACGTCGAGTCCCTCGGGGGCCTGCTGCCAGTCGGGGCGCTCGGCGTCGGCCGAGGCGGCGTCGACGGCTTGGCCGATCGCGACCCCGCCGTTCGAGAGGTTCGCTGCTAGCGCGGGCGGGTCCGGTGCGCCGAGGCCGTCGTGGCGCCGTGGCGCGCGGTCGAGCTGCATCGGGCCGGGATCACTGCTGCCGGTGGCGGGGTTCAGGCGCGGATCACCCGGGCCGTCACGCCAGTAGGTGCCGGTCTGTCCGGCAAGGCACACACTTCTGATCACCTCGGTCGGGGCACCGGCCAGGGCGGCGGCCACACGAGCGCTGCGGTACTTCGCGCTGATCTGCTCCAGCGCAGCGACTTTGGCCAGGTTGTACTCGACGGAATCCGCGGCGAGGTCGTTTGTGGACTCGACCGTGCGCGTGTGCTCGGCATACAGGTCTTGCAGCACCTGCAACGCCTCGCGCTGCGTGGCCGCGAGCGCCTCGACTGCCGGTGTCGTTGGCACCTGATCCGGTATCGCGGCGGGCCCCGGGGCATCGGGGGACTCGAGGTCTTCGGCTATCTCGGGATATCGGCCGGTTCCGGCGATGATCGCGCCGACCTGCTCGAGGTCCAGCAACGATTGAGGGGTTCCCAAAGCACGATCGAGCACGTTTCGTGGCGATGGCGTCGAATCCGCGACGTTCGCGGGCGCCGGGCCCGGCTCGTGGTCAGCGTTCGCGTCGACGGTCGTGCTCGGCGCCCGAGGCAGCGGTTGCCAGCGGGCGCTGTCCTGCTCAGAACCGGTGATGCCCGGTTCCCAGCGGCCGGTGAGTTCACCGGCCTGGCGCAGGTTGCGCAAACCGAACTCGTCGACGCCTTGCTCACCTGCGGCGTGGGCACGCTCGAGTTCGCGCAGCTCTTGGGCAGCCTGATCGGGTGTCATGGACCATTTGAGGAACGCGTCGCGCAGCCGGATCCACTGGTTGCTGCGGACCACTGACTCGTGGCGGCTCCATTTGGCGGCCAGCTTGCCAGCCTGCGCTCGGAATGCAGCACCCTGCTGGGGAGTCTCGGCACTCGCAGCGATCTCGCGCAGGTAGAACCAGTGCGCTGCATCCGCGCGCAGTTGGGCTTCGAGACTGTCGGCCGCATCGGGGTAGTACTCAGGGCTATTGGGACCGCTTTGCCGCTCGAGCCAGCTCATGACACTGGCCTCACGTCGATGAGGCCGTCACCGATGCCACGGCGAGCCGGGCGCGGTGATCGGTTGAGCGCGTGCGGGTTTGGGCAAGTAGGGGTGGACATCGTCGACCTCCTGCGGAGGGGTGCGTGCCACTGTGTTGTCAACGCGAGGTGGCAGCGGTGTTCAGATGTCCCCGGCAATCGGGTTCGGCATGCAGGTCAGTACCCTGTGACCAGCCGCCGAGGAAAAATGCAGGCGGTGCAGGTGTTATTCGGTCGGGTTCGTCAGAGGCTCCGTTCTTCGGCGGGTCAGATGTCCACACCCGGGTCCGGGCGGCCAATCTCGGTCCGGGGTGGGCTGTCCTCACTTTCGAATCCCCAACCCGACGGGCCATCAGGCAGTGCGAGGTTCACGGCCTCGGTCGCTGCCGCACTGGGGCCGAGGTCGTGGTGTGCGGTGGCCTCGACGAATTCCGCGCGCAGCGCTGTCGCGGCGACGTCGAGCATTTGCCGCGGGGTCGGCAGGCTGACCCCAGCGTCGGCGAGGGTCTTGGCGACATCGAGATCGTCGGAAACATACGGTGGGCGTGCGGGTTTCGGGCTCGCTATCGCGTACCGGCTCCATTCGGCAACCACGCTCAACTCGTCGAGCCGTTCGATGGTGACCGTATGAAGCCGACGCAGGCCCTCGGCCGTGGCGCCCCACAGCGTGGCGGCCTCGGTAGCGGTGATCCGCGCTCCTGCCGCCAAGGCATTGACCCGCTGGAACTGGCGGTGGGTGTTCTCCGCGAATTTCCAGACCGCCAGCGGATTGTTCCCGAAATCCCAGCGGCCGGTCTCGATGCGATCCCGTCGCAGGGCTTCCAGACTGACCATGCGTTCGAGGTCCCACAGTTCGACCTCGAGCATGTCGTGGCACATGGCCTCGATGGAGTCCCCCCGGCCCGGAGCTCGTGGACCCGCGCCGCGCCGGGGCACGGGTCGCCTACCGGTGTGTCCGAACTCTCGGACATCATCGATCACCTGCGCAGGGATACCGGCACTCAATGCCTGCTCTTCGAAATGGGCACGTCGGCGTTGCAGGTCCTCGAACTGTGCGATGACGGTTGCCTGGCGATCTCGATCCTCGCTCGGGTCCTGGCTGGTCCGGTATCCGGCCCTCCGGACGCGGGTTTCCTCCGCGGCCAGCTGCTGAATACTGCGCAGCAGCTGGTCGCGCCAGTCGCTCACCCGCTCCGAAGGCCAGGGTTGCAAGGGGTTGGTCATGACCGCCGCCGCTCACAGCTCGTGGCTGGCGCCATGACCGGGGTCGCGGCTGATCGCGTCACGTTCGGCACTGGGCTCGGCGGTCCAGGTCGTCTCCGGCGGATTGGCCAGGGCGGCCTCGACCTGACTGTCGGCGCGTTGACCTGCCGACTGCGTGGACAAGGCATCGGTGGCGTTGTCGATCAGGACCGCCGGTCGCGGGGGACCGAGGCTGGATAGATCGGTGCCCGAGGACAGGGCGAGGTTGTCGGTGTCGCGGCGGGCACTGTGTTCCAGGCCGCGCCAGGTGTAGGTGCGCCAGCGCTCGTAGAGTTCGGCGTCGTCATAGGTGTGCACAGTGACCGCGCTCAGATGCCTCCAGCCGTGGTGATCGCGACCCCAAATCTCCTGGGCTTCCACGCGACTCAACTCCACGACCTGGGCGACGGCGGCTGCTCGTTGCCACAGCGCCGCCATGTTGCGGTCGAATTGCGAGGTGGCTGCCGCGTCGTAGGGGAATCGGTGGTCGTGGTTGCGGATCTGGTGTTCGACCCGGATCACGGCCATGTGCTCGAGCTGCCACACGTCCTGGGCGATGCCGCCGACCATGTGCGCGCGCACGGGTTCTTCGCCGTGGCGCATTGCCGGTGGTGAGTGCATGCTGTCGCCCCACCGCTGACCCCATTGCCCGGCCTCTCGGGCCGCCGCGATCGCGGCGCTCGGCACGCCCACTCCGGTAGCGTGCAGTTCGATCTCGCGCAGGTCGGAGCGGAGCACCATCAGATGTGTGCGCCAGGTCTGGACCTTGATGTTGGCGGCGCCGTCGGGTGGGTCGTAGTCGGGGAACGCGTGTCTCAGGGCTTTGGCATGGTCGGCGGCGGTGTTCTGGATCTTCTCGAGCAGCCGCAGCTTCCAGCTGGGCAGGTCCTGCGACGCTGGTATCGGTCGAGTCATCGGTCATGCTCCGATCGGCAAATAGGGTGACAACAACGTGTGTGAGGGAGACGTCCATGGCCGGTCATGGCTCGCTCCCGTAGTCCCGAACGCGCGGCGCAGCGTCGAGTTCTGCCCCGCCCCAGCCGGATTCGTCACGGACATGCTCTGTGGCGGGGTGTTGGCTCAGCGTGGTGGCCGCGACGGCGTCGTTGACCGAGACGCCGTCGCGGGGCGTGGCATCGAGTGCGACGTCGACGAGCTCGACCATTCGTTCCGCGGAATCCGGCATCTGCGTGGCGATGTCGTGCACCGTGATACCGGATTGGAGCATCACCACCAGCGGTGTCGCTGCCTCTGAGAAGTCAGCGTTCGCGATGGCGTGAAAGCGGGCGCTCAGGTGCTCATCGCCGTGGCCGTTCAACTCGTGGGCGACGATGTTGGCCCAGTGTCGGCTGCCGTGTCGTGACCACATCTGGTCTCGTTCTCGATCGTCACACCGAGCTCGTGTGACACCGCGCCCAGGCGCTGCCACACCACCCCCATCACCGCCTGGAATCTTGTGCGCTCGTCGCGGTCGAGATCGTGGTGGCGCAGGGTGTGTGCGGCGAGAGTGCCTGCGCTGTCCTGTAAGTCGTGCATCTGCTGAGCTAATGCCGCGATCAGCGCGGGTCGTGGGACTTCTTCCGGGCTGTAGAACGATCGTTGCGGGTTCGAGGGTTGGCCACGGTCGCCTGCCGTGCGGGCGTAGTGAAGCCAGGAATACGGGCAGCCCACCAGCGAAGCCAGCTCTTCGAGCTGTGCCAAGGTGCGATTGTTCATCGTGATCTGCTCGGCCACCTCCAGTGGAGGCGTGTCATGGCCTGCGGCAATGGATTTGCTGATCCTGATCCGATTGTCGTGGGCCAGGTTTTGAATACCGTTGAGCAGCAGCGTTTGTAGGCGGGTCGGGGTGTGCATGTCAGTGCCTTCCGCCCTCATGCGGCCCCGCTGGAGTGGGTGCGTGGTTCATGGCCCGAACTCCGGATCCGCTGCGGCCGGCAACGCCAAGGGCGGGTCGAAACCGAAGTCCAGTCCCGCATCCGCATCCACCGACACGCCCGCGTGCACCGGATCTGCCTCGGCGACAGCTGCCTCGAACCCGATCCCGTCGGCAACCGGTTGAGTGGGATCGCCGCCCGTGCCGGGGAACTCGTGCTCGAGGTGGGTGAGCACCGTCAACGCTTCGGTCAGCCCGGTGACATCGGCGACAAACACCCTCGACGCCACGCTCCCCTGCCCCGCCATGGCGGCCTGGTCGAAACCCCCGACGACCTCGGCATCGATTACGTCCTCGACCGGGACCTCCGAGTCGGGCACGACCGTGGCCTCGATGAAGTCATCAGGATCGACACCGGTGTCCTCGGAAAAACGCCGATCGAACGCGTCCGCGGCCTCGGCATTCTCCTCGGAAAGCCCCTTGCCGGCCCGGGCTGCGGCGTGCGCGGCCGCCGACACCCCGGCCGCGCCGTCCTTGCCGCCGTGATCGGTGAGGGTGTCGGTCAATCCTGCTGCGCGACGGCGGACCTCGATCTGCAGCTCTTTGTATTCTTTGTCGAGCTTGTGGAGGGCCTTCTTGTGTTTCCGTTCGAGCTTGCCTGCTTTGTCTCGGCGCTCCAGATCCTTATCGGCACGGTTGATCCGAGCCGTCGTACCGCGCAGCCGTTCGTTGTGCAATTCACCAGCGTTGGCCGTACGTTGTTTGACTTCCGCGATCCTGGCGTCGGTGAGTTCGATCTGCTGCGGCACGGTGATGAGCTTTTCCTGCACCCGCAGCCAATGTTCGAAGGCGGAGCGTGCCTCCTTGTTCTCGCCGATGCGCATCCGCTGGAGGAATTCGCTCCGCGACCGCGCATCCCCGGCGCGCCGCTGAAACAACCCCGCCACCATCGCCGCTGTCTGCATCGACTGCACAAAGCCTTCTCGGACTGCTTTTCCGCCCGCCTCCACCGGGTCCTCGCTCATGCGATCACCTCCAACCCGGTCAGCAACCACGCCGCTGCCGTCGTGGTGCGGGCCGCACGGGCGTAGACGGCGATCCCGATCAGTGGTTGCTCGGCGGGCCGGATGTCCACCCCCAGTACCCGGGCGGCCCTGGTGGGGGTGTCGGGTGGGTGGTCATCGCAGGTGAGGCGCACCAGGGTGGTGATCTCGATGCCGTCGCGGCGCCAGTGCTGCCATTGCGCGGCGCTGATCGGTGCCCATACCAGCGCCGACGGTTCTGCCTGCTCAGCGAAACCCGGTTCGATCAGTTCCCGGGCCGCGCGGAACGCGGCGCGCTGATCGGGTTGTTCGATGGGCCGGTACCCGAAGATCGCCTCGACCGCCGCGAACAGGACTGCCTCCGCCGAACAGACGTCGATCTCGCCGGTTCCGGGTTCGAGATCTGCTGTGCGGCACTGCGATACGGTGTGCTGCTGTACGGCAGGAGTTTGGGTGCATCCGCCCAGCGCCGCGCCAACAGCGAGGCTCGCGACGAGTACGGTGATCGGCTTGTTCATGCTGACTCTTCGTCGGTGTCGAACAGAGTGGCCAGATCCGTGGCGGCCCAGTCGACGGCGTCGCGTCGGGTTCGCTGTTGGGCGGCAGGATTGTGCCGACCGGTCGTCGACACCTCCAGGAGCAGTCCCGCAGTCTGGGCGGCGTGGTGAAGTCTGCGGGTGGTGATCTCGTAGCTGTGTGCCATGTCCAGCCGCAGCCTCGCCGCCGGTACTTCAGTGTGGGAACGAGCCCGCCAGGCAAGCCAGATCGCTTGGCGTGCCGCAGCTTCCGTGGCGATGGCGGGAGTGCCGATGGCGGCCGGGTGCCGGAAGATGTCGTGCCAGACCAGGTGGCCGTCGCTGCGGCAGATGGTGAAGCTGGTCATGGTCGCCGCGCAGAACAGGCGAAGCCGTGGCCCTTTCGCTGCCAGCATCGCCAGCTTGCCTCCGGCTTGCTCGGCGGCCCACGTGGCCTCGGCCTGGCGCAGCGCGTCGTAGTCGATTCCCACCTCGAGCAACGCGAGTACGTAGCGGTCGAAACTGGCCGCGTCGCTGAAGCGGTGCTGGGCCGCGACGCGGTCGAACTGACTGGTGCGGGTATAGGTGTGGAGTTCGCCCGCACGCACACGAACGACCATTTCTGGACTGACCGTGGCGTCTGCGGCCGGCGACCAACGCGTATTCATCTCGACCTCCGGGTGTCGACGGGAGTGGGTGTCGGCTGTTGCTCGATTCGCCAGACAACGTCAGATACGAATCCTGTTGTTGACCAATCTTTTTCACGCACAGTGCTCACGGTTCGATCTCCGGTTGCGGCTGGGCGATCTGTGGCGTCGTCGCGGGCGCTGCGCTGTCGGCATCGGGCACGTCCGCCTCGCTCTGCTCAGGGGCCGCCGCTTCGATCGCTTCCGCGATCCGCGCGCCGCGATCACCATCAGCTGTTGTTGACGGCCCCGCGCCGCGCACACTGTCGGCGGAGTTCGCTGTGCGCCAGGCGGTTTCGGCGGCCTGGTTCAGTTCATTCGGGTGCGGTGGGGTGGGTGCGCCGGCAGGGTCCAGTCCAGCCATCCGCAACGCCTGGTACCGCGCTCGTGCGTGGGCTACCGCGACCGCTGTCGTGTAGGACTTCCATCGTTTGAACAGCTCTGATGGTCCGGCCGACCGGGTTGCCTCCAGCAGCGCAGTCCACCGCTGGGCATTGTTGGACCACCGCGTGCCGACCTCGGCGCTGGTGACGTTGAGTGCTCGCGCGACCATCGCGACCCGCAGCCACTGCAACCGCTGGAACTCCTCGAAACGCTCGGCGGGCAGCGGCGCGATCCAACCGAGGTTGTCGCGGTAGATCGTCGCGGCGGCAGTCATCTCGAAAAGCTGGTCCACTTGAGCGTGCAGACGCGCCAGCTGCTGTTCGCGCGCTTCGGCGCGGCCCGCGGGCAACTGCTGCCAGCCACTCCAACGGTTGCCCGCATTGCCTTGCGCACGGACGTGGGCAATCCATCGCTCGGGGATGCCGATCTCGGGTGCCTGCTCTTCGAGCACTTGAGCACCGGCGAGCAGATCGCGCATGATCTGCCGGTCCCAGCCAGCCGAGTCAGTCATACGCTCGAGGTCGGCAGTCACGTTCTGCAGTTGCTTGAGCATGCGCTGCTGTGCCTCGGTGGGGACTGCGCTCGCGCCTCGCTTCGATCCTGAACTCGCCATGGCGTCATCCCCGTACGCGAAGGCCGCAGGGACAACCCCCGGCACGCGCCCGTGCTTGCTCACGCCGACGACAGGTGCCGTCTGTGTCCATCCGGGCACCGGCGCGACGAGAGTCGGCGAGCTGAGGAGCGCAATGATCAGTCATCACGCACCGCCGAAGGCTTCGGTAGCGGTCGGGGCCGGATCGGCAGATCCCACCCGGCGAAGGCCATCCATCGCGCGGTGGTGTCCCCGGCGATCGGTGCGGGAAGGATTTCGGCTACGGCGAACGCACGCGCCAGGATCGGCAGCTGGTGTTCCACGGCCGACGCACGAGAGCCCAGCTTGCGGTGGAGACCGGCAGCGCGGCCCCGGCCCAGCAACCCGTGGGCGATATACCAGTTCGCGTGCTCGCTGACGTGCCGCAATCCGTAGAGCGCCATCAGGTCATACAGACTGCGTTGTGCGGCAGGGTCATTCATGTCCGTAGCCGCGGTACACATGGCGTCCACGGCGGTACGGACCGCGACGGCCGTGGCGAGTTCTATTGCCGCGCTGTCAGGATGACGCTGCGAGCCGGCGTCTTGCGCCAAGCTTCGCTCGCGTTCAACCAGCAGTCGGTACCACCACTGCCGCGGTCGCTCGTCGATGCCGCTCAGGTGAGGGACTTCTGATCGGCGCAGGGTGCGTCCGGCCGCGCCGAGCATCGCCCAGGTTTCGCCTTCGGCGGTCAGGATCCCTTCGCAGAGCGCGACGTAGTCGGTGAGGTAGTTCGCACGCAGAATGCCCTGAGCCGCCAACCGTTGCCGGCACATCTCGATCACTGCCCAGGAGGTGTAGGAGGCGACCGGTTTGGTGAGCATCGCCCACAGCGCCACCTCGCCGCTGTCGACGTCGCCGCGCGAACAGTGGGCACGGACGGCGTTCACCAGGCACGTCATCGCCCACATATCCGACATCGCATGCGCCAGCTGCCCGCCCACATGGTCGTGAGAAATCATCGAGGACCCATCGGGACCGACCAGACGGTGGCTGGCATAGCCGACCGCCAGCTCCAGTCCGGCGCGTGCCGCCGACACCGCCGCACCGGCCGTGCACAACCGTGCCGAATGCAGCGGGCTCGTCGTGCGCGCGAAGCGTTGCCGTACGGTCAGCTCGCAGTGAAACCGGCCCGACGCATCGAAACCGGCGACGTCCCCGCCCAGTAGGGCGGATTCCGGGATCAGCGCGCCATGGAATCGGGTCATGGCGTTGTCCATCCACAAGCCGAACCCGTTGTCGGGCAACGGCTTCACATCCACCCCCTCGACCAGCCCCTCTGCGGTGCGCAGCCGCATCAGAAACGGCCACACTCCTTCGTCGGCGCGCTCGACGATCAAGCGTGCGGACACGACAACGCAGCGGGGAACCGCAGCGGCGACGTTGGGCATGAACTTCACCGCCCCGGCGGTAGGAGTATCGAGGCGGAAGGACCGCTGCTCGGGCAGCCAGGTAGCCGTGGTTTCCAGGTGGATCGCGTCGCTACCGTGCTCGAGCTCAGTGACCAGTCCGACTCCCGCCGCTGCTCCGGCATCCAGATCGCGCAGGCATTGCTGTTGGAATGGTGAACCGTCGCCGAGTTTTTCGATCGCGGCGATGCTGAGTTTGAGATGCCCGGGCAGCAGTACCAGTAGCCGTGGCGCCAGCGCCGCCGCCCAGTCGAACAGCGCATACGATGCGCCGTCATCGGCGGCTATCGCGCGTGCCGATCCGCCCAACGCGGCGATGGCGCGTTCGAGCAGCAGGTAGCTGTACAGAGCTTCCTCGGACTGCGTCTCCCCGCTGCCTGGAACATCACCAAGGGCCGCGACCACATCGCGGATCCGCACCTGATCCATGTAGTCGCCGTCACCGAAAACCGTCGCTGTCAGCGAAGCGAGTGGTTCACCAGCTCGTGTCCGGGGCGCTATCGCCGTGGTGTTGTCGAGTCGTGTTGTGGTCTCGATCGTTGTCATAGGAAAGGCCCTTTCGGTGTGCTGCAGGAGAGTGAGCCGGTCGTATAGGCGCTCATGGTTCGAACCCTGGGGCCGGCGCCCTGGCTGGCGAGGTGTAGCCGGAACCGTCGTCGACCCAGCCCATATCGGCCTCACCTCCGATAGCGGCGTCCACGGCATCGGGCACGGTGTCGGTGTGGTGACGTCGGTCAGCGGCGGCATGGGTCAGCAACGCGTGCGGTGAGGGGAACGCCGCGGGAACCGACCCGCCAGCGCCGACCTTGGGATCGGGAACGAGCAGGTCGTAGAGTTTGCGGGCGTAGTCGTAGTCCTCCGAGGAACCGAACCCGCGCCGGATGTCCTCGATCGTGCACTCATCGGCCGTGCGGGCCAGCCGTGCCCGACGCACCCGGGACGCGCTCACGGCGTCCCAAATCTGTTGGCGCTCAGCGCCGGTCGCGCCGACGACGTCGGCGTAACCAGTGGTCAGCACCCACCGCTGGCCGAGGTTCACGCGGAACTGCCGCTGTTCGTAGTTGTCGAGGTCGACCACCTCGTCGCCGGTCGCATTCGCTACCACGACGCTGCGGCGGTGCCCTCGCTCGGCCGCGACGACGGACATGCCATCGATGCGGAACAGTTGCCGCTCGAGTTCGTCCAGCTGCCTCGCGCGCACGTCGTCGACTACTGGCAAGGACAGTGCGCCGTCCCAGTCCAAACCCGCGTCCTCGCGCTGGTCGACGGCCTCGTGCCATGCCTCCGGCACGCGCAGAGCACGCGCGCGCCCCCGAAGCTCACTGCGGAACCGATCAATGCTCGTTAGCTGCTCTCGCCATTGCGTCCACTCCGGCAAAAGGACGCGCCCCGCCCGGTAGTGACGCGCCCGTTCGGCAGCCACTGTGTGGACTTGCTCGAGGATCCTGCGCTGCCACAGCGGCAGCTGCGCGACCCGCAGACCAGTCTGATCACTCACAACACCCACCCGCTCACGCTGTTATCGGCCAGGAAGGGGCGAGTGCTCGGTGCTGTGCCCAGGGCGCAGGCAGCCCGGCGGCTATGTCGCCGGCATGGTGAGAACGCATGATCGCGGAGGCGAATACCGTTCAGCGCGTTCATGGTCGGTCGGCTGGACTGGCTGTTGTAGGTTCTCGTTCTTGTTTGGGGCCTGGTCGTCGTTGAACTGCGCGGATCATGTTGATTCCCAACTGTTTTGCGTCGCTGGTTTCTCATTGGTTCTGCGGTTCCTCTGGTGGTGGAGTTCGTGGCGGCCCGCGCGTAGGCCGTCGGCGCTGGCTGGTAGCAGGTGCAGCGTCTGCCGGGGCCTCGTCGAGGCGGCGAGGTATTCGCCATCGGCTCGGGCGGCCGGTCAGCCAGCGGCCGTTCTCGGACTGCTTGAACTGGGGGACGGCGCTTCGCCGGTAGTGGGTTGTGAGAGGCTTCGGCGTGATTTCGGTGCAGATGAACGACGCGGCGGCCGACAGCTTGGGCACGCTCGCTGCGGTCGGCGTAGCTGACGCGTTTGACGGACTGGTTCCAGAGTTGCGTGAACTGGCGCAAGCTGGTGTCGTGCGCTGCGGCGAGGTCGTTGTGTTCGCCGATCACGTCGACCGCGCTTCTCGTCCCTTGGGAAACTTCTGCGACCTGACCCAGTGGGAGGTCGATGTCAGCAGCTTCCATTTGGATGACGTGGTGACCGTGAACAAGGGCCTCCGGGATGAGCTTGGCGCGCCGGTGATTTCCGAGGTCGATCAGCGTCGGATGCTGATTCAGGGCCTCATGTTGGCGCTGTGCATCGCGCGATGTGGACACACACTGGAGGAACCGGTAGCGCTTCGGTGCATCGTCGGAACGAACAGCACCTGCGGAACCTTCCGATTCCATCGGGTTCGGACCGGGGAGCAATGGCACAGTTCGGACCTGGACTACGGCATGCCCGAGGAAAAAGTGATCGTGGTGGACACCGTTGCCAGTCATCGGTGATCTCCGTCAGCGTTTGTAAGCCGCCCACAATCGAACGGGGCGCTGACTCGCCGCAGCCTTGTCACCGACTTTGCGTAAACGCAAGGTCGACGCAAAATGCATGAGAAGATGCAATCAGTCATGAGAACCTACAGCTGTCGGCGGCTGGTAGCGGCGGATGTCCATGCGCTCGCCCTGCCATGCCGACAGCGGTGTGAGGGTGACCGTTTGCCCAGTCTGCGGGGCGTGCAGCAGCAGGTCGCGGCCCAGTTCGTCGCGGCCGTAGTAGATCCCGACATGGTGGGAGTCGGCATCGCCCGCGGCGGTGAAGAAGATCAGGTCGCCAGGGGCTTTCTGGTCGAACGGAACTTGTAGCGCGGCGGGGTGGTCTTGTTGGAATTGGGTGTAGTGGGGGAGCCGGATCTGGCCACCGGATGCCTGGTAGATCGCATACAGCGTCAAACCGCTGCAATCGAACCCACCACCGGTCGGGCCACTGCTGTCCCCGCCGCCCCACACATAAGGCGTGCCCATCCATCGGGCGGCGTGTTCGATCACCGCCCGCCCGAACGCGCTCGCCGCAGTCGGCACCAGCGTCCCGGACCCCGTTGGCCCGCATCCGCTCGCCGCGGCTGCAGGATCGGTGCGTGGCATCGACCGCGCATCGATGCCAGAGAACATCGCGTACAACCGCCCTGCAAGATCCAGCTGCGCCCCATACGCATTCGGCGCCGAAACTTCGATTGCTTGTGCGATCTCGGCCGCAGACATGTGCTGCGCTGCGGTGCCGAGCTCGGCGGCGCGATCGTAGAACCAATTGATCTGATATACCGGGTCCATCAACCGAGCGATGCCGACCGATCCGTGGATGCTGAACCGGATCTGGTGCGGGCCAACCGAATCGTGGTCGAACCCGAGTCCATCGTTGGCGTAACGCAGTGATTCCGGCACAGCGGGATTGGCCAAATTCCTGAAAGTCGATTCGGTCGCCTGCGCGGCCAGTTCGGCGATGATCACCGATTCGCCCATCCCGCGCTGGAGGCCGATCGCGACCCCGTTGCGTGCCAATTGCAGCTGGCGCTCGTTCAGCCCGGCCACACTCTGCCCGGTCGGTCCGCTCACGCCGCCCGCGCTGCCCACCGGTAGCGGCGTCGCACACGACAGCGCTGGGTCGGCGCCGACGATCACCAGTAGCACCAGAAGCAGCGCGACCGGCAGCCCCACCGCGGTCACGGTCACGGTCTTCGCGGAGGAATCCATAGATGTTCACCAACAGTTCTCGCCATTGCGTCCGCCACTGGACATGATTCGGCGGGGGAATCCTGTTTTTTCTCAGTGCTTTTAAGGCGCAGCGCGTCATGGGCCGCGTGCTGTCGCCGGGCATCGGGGTTTGTCGATACCTGCGTGCAGGCCGTCGGAAGCCCGGTGGTTGCATGGTCCAAGCACAGGGCCGCGGCGAGTCCCGGGCCGGAAGAACTACACCGGATCGGTGAATGCTGGGAATCATCATCGTGCGCCGGCCTCATCACTAGGCCGACGTGCCGAATTCAGGTGGCTGGACCAGCGCCTCATCCACAGGCTCACTGCCCCAATTCGCGGCGTCCGGTCCGCTAGGCGAGCTCTTGGAGGTCAAGACAGGATGGGCGAGGGCTTCATCGCCGAGGAGGAACACAGCGAATCGCGCCTCATCTATGCCGACGTGTAGGGCGCGGGCAGCTTCGCTGATGAGCTCACCCGGACCAGGGACCCGCGCCCTCGACTCCGTGTGGCCGTCTGGATCGTCGAGGACGTTGACGCTTGCGCGATTGGCGTCCCACTCGATGCCTGGCCAGGCATAGCTGTACCAGCGCTCCTGGATATGGGCATCGCGATGGCCGTAGACAGTGCGGAAGAAAACCTGTATCCAGGCCTCCTGGCCGCGCCGCAACATCTCGGTGTGCTCGGCCTCGGTCAGCTCCGCCGTCGCGGCGGTGGTGTTGACCCGTGTCCACAGCGCGACCATGTTGCGCTCGTACTGCTGTTGCACCGCAGAGTTGGGGGTGAAGCGCCGCGGCGAATCGTGCCGTGCGACCTCGACCGCGGCCATGTGCTCGAGAGTCCACATGTCCTCGGCGATCGCATCGAGCAGCGGTGCGCGACCCCGATCGTCAGCTCTCACGGCGGGCGCGTTGCGCGCGCGGTGATACCAGTGATCCCCTTCATTCCCGCCCTCCCGTGCCGCCTCGATCAACTCCAAATGCACCCCGGCCAACTCGGCGCGGAGTTCAAGTTCAGAACGGATCGCGTCGAGATCACGCAACCGCGAGCGCCAGCCCTCGAGCACCGCAGAACCGCGACCGTCACCGTCGCGATAGCGTGGATACTCTGTGCGCAGGACACGTTCGTGGCGGGCAGCGAGGACTTCGATTCGGTCCAGCAGTCGCGATTTCCACCCAGCGAGCTCAGCAGGCGGGTCGTGTACTTCTTCTTCGGTCATCGCTCTTCTCCTTCCGGAAATGCTGTGGCACTTGCCGATTCGTTCTCACACCATCGAAGTTCCGCGCCTACAACGGGCAGGACTTTGACTCGGTCAGCGACCGGACTGTGCAACGATCTGTTGTGCGGTAAAGACATTCACGTCCTCCTAAACGCCAGGTTCCGGTCCTTGGTCGTTGATGCTGGGCGGCAAGGACCCGTCCTGTTCCATGGCGGTTTCCGATCGCGGTTCCCATTCCCATGCGGGTGTGACTGCGACGTCCTCGACCGTCTCGAAGACGACGTCGTAGCTCGGGTAGACCTGGGCTGAGCTGGGATTTAGAGCGGCATTGAGTGCATCGGTCGCAGAGCTCATCCACGCCGACGGGTCCGGTGGCCGAGTCCCGGTGCCAGTCGAGGGCGGCGAGCCCGTGGCTGAGGCAAGTTCGGCGTAGAGCGGCAGGTTCTCGATGAACGCAGCGACGTGAGTGTCGATGTCGGGGTCGGTGTAGACCGCCCACCGCCTGTCGAACTCGGCTGGTTCGGTACCCAGGTGCGCGCCGATAGCAGTGCGCCACTGAGCCGGTGAGACATGCCACCACTGGCGGCATTCGTCGTCGTCCGCACCGATCGCCTCGGCAGTTCGCGCCGCGCTCGTCAGGATTGCCGACATGTTGCGCTCCAGCTGATCCGTGCTCGCAGCCTCGGCTATCGCATCGGTGACACCGCCGCGGTGAGCGCGCACAGCGGAGGCCGAGGCCATGACCGTCAACCGGTCGACGTCGCCGCGAATACTGCACACCAGCCGCGCCCGGTGATCAACCCACGGAGTTGGCAACAGCTCATCGGGACCCAAACGCATGCCGCGCTCACCCAGACCTTGTGCGTAGTTGATCCAGACCGGTGGAACGCCGTCGGTAACGGCGTCGCGCATCATGCGATCGCGGCCCCACTCGCTGTCGGCGAGGAGTTGCTCGTCCATAGCGTCGAGGGCGTCCACCCGATTTGTCAGGTGATTTGCTGTGCGGGCAAGCCGGTTGATCGTTCGTAAGGCATATCCCCAGTTGCGATCGATCTCCTCGGCTCGCACAGTGGTGAACGTCGGTTCGGCCGACCGGAATTGGCCTCGCCGCAGGAAAAGTTGCGTCGCCACTCGGTCACGGTCAGCATTCGAAGTCACCCTGACGCACCCAGCCCGTGGTGGGTTCTCGCCATTTCGTGTCGGTCGGGTCGATGCGACGGGAGCGAAACATGGCTTTTCTCAACGGTTTTGCATGTTGCCGCCTGGTCGGTTGGTCGCTTTCTACCGAATTCGACGCATCTACCGCTCACCGCCCGGGGGTCTTGCGGTTGGGGCGAGTCCCGTCCATATCTGCCCGCCGGAACGGGCAGGTCGCGCGTGGGGTTCGTGGCCTGGCTCATGAGTGGTGTCCCGCGAGCATGTCGAGCATCGCCCGTAACACCGGCAGCAGCCGATGCTCTTGCCGGTCGCAGGTTGCTCGCGGGTCGATGATTGCGGCGGCGTAGGCGATTTCGCATCCGCGCCGCGTCGCCTCCGCGTCGCCCAGGTCGAAGAGCCGATCGATCCTGCGGTGGTCGATGTCGGCCAGGCTGGGGCCGAGCAGTCCGGCGTAGGTGACCGCGATGTCGACCGCCGCGCGGTTGGCCACGACAAGGTTGCCGAGATCAGCGATCAGCAGGAACCGCGTCTCCACCGGAGTCGGCTCGACACCGTGTCCCTGTGCCCACCGCTTCCCCTGGTCGACAGACACCCGCCGCGCCCAGCTCCACGCTCGCGCGACCGCATTCGGTTCCGGTGTTACGGCGACCAATGCCAGATAGTCGGCCCATGCCCGCGCACCCGGATTGCCGAAGTCGTCAGCTCCCGGGTCGATTGCCATGGCGATTCCCCGCTCCACGGCCTCTAGAACTGTCGCGTTGACACGCGAGAGCCAGCTGCCGGATTCCCCGAGACCGGCGTTACCGAAGAATTGGACTACCCCCTCGAGCCTGCGCCAGGAACTGGCGCCGCCGAGCGCAGCGCCGTGAATGTCGCTGAGGCAGCGCAGGAACTCGAGCCGATCACTCATCGGCATCAGGTCGATGTCGGCCGCAGGTGCGTCGAGGGTGGCCGCGGACAGATCCGGTCTGCGGGTGCTGATCGAATCGATAGTCATGTGAGACAAGCCTTTCGGGTGATAACAGATGTGATGGTCGTTCGCTGCGGAACCGGCGCCCGGCCCCGTGCACGAGCCTGTGGCCGTCCTCGCACGTGCATAGGGACCATTGCGCTGGCACGCGGCCGACAGTCCCGTCATGCACGGTGGCTGTGAAGCCGTCTGGTAGCAGTCGCCCGCGTGGTGGATGTGCGCGGATCCCGGTAGCTTTGCCGACCCGGAATCGCGCCACCGCGTTCGGAAACGAACAGACAGAGATTTAGTACTGAGACAGTCGAGCTCAGTCATGAGAGGCCACACTCCCCCGGCGCGCTTTGTCGGGCGTGATTCCGGGGAGGTTGTCGAAGCGTCGGTTGGTGTTGTGCACGTCAGCGGCGCGTTCCGTAGGGGTGAATACCATGCGGAACGGGATGCCGGGCTCGTTGGATTCGCCAGTCTTGAGCAGGAAACACCCTGTGCCAGGCGGTGTTTCACGCCGGGACGGGTCCAGGTCGTCATCGCTGGGCGGTCGTGGGGCCGCCCACGAGGTGACCAGAAGTTTCTCGGTTTCAGTAATGCCCACCGCGGCACGTATGCGGTTGATCTCTTCCGGGCCGACCGGGCCGATCAGCTTCGCGCGGGACCTTTCGAAGAAGCCGAGTGCTTTCGCCTGTGCGGCAACAGAATCGAAGGCCGAGAGGTCTTTGATCGTGTGGGAACACATGATCAGCCCGGTGCCCAGCGGCCGGTTCAGCCTGGTCAACGCATCGACCCGGTCGACCATGAACTCTCCGACACCGAGAACCCGCCAGATCTCGTCCATGACGACTTCGAAAGCGCGTGGTGGTGCGTGTCCGGCATCGGCGAGGGCATGGGCGGCCGCGACCGCGCCGAATCCGTCCGACCAGCACACCATCAGCACCGCCGCCAACAGCTTGGTGTCCCCTTCGGGGATCCGCGAGACGTCCACGCAGATCGCCGGGCTGGTGAGGTCCAAGCGGGTCGTGGTTTGGCCGTTGAATACCGCACCGAACGGCCCCTCCACCAGCGCGCGCAGGGAACGGCGCAGGGTCTTCGTCGCCGCCCGGTAGCTGGGCTCGTCGTCTTCTTCGACGAATTCACGCAACCGGTCTCCGCCGTCGGCGATCACGTCGAGCAGATCCGAGAGCACTGGTGGCCGATCGTGACTGAATGTGGTTGTGGCGTTGTAGAGTTCGCGCAACCCGGCGGCGAGGAGGACTTCTTCGTAGTCCGCGACGCGCGCGCCGCGGACGAGTTCGATGAGGCCGGCGACGATGTTGACCTGTCCAGCTTCCACGCGAGCGGTGATCTGGCGACGTTGATCGGGGTCGGTGAGCCGAGTGACGACGGCGCCGAGTGCGCCGACATCGAGGGGGTTGAGGGTGCCGTGGCCGTAGCCGACATCGACGACTTGGCCGCCGAGTGCCACCACCAGGTCCCGATAGTCCGGTTTGGTATCACCCAGACACAACGTGGTGCGCCCGGCCGCAACGGCACCGGTCACCAGGCGCCGGATGAGGCTGGATTTTCCGAAACCGTTGAGCGCCAGCACGAAGGCGATCGGTGCGGTGAGGAACCCTTTCAGGAACCAACTCATCGGATCGAAATGGACCGGACCGCCGGTGATGTAATGGGTACCGATTGGAGTGCCGACTGTGGGTGCGCTCGCACCGACCGCGTACGGCCACAGGCCGGCGACCTGGACGGTGGTTCCCCGCCATTCCGGTGTTGCGGGGACTACCGAGGCGCGACCGCCACCGATGCCGCGGTAGCCGCGGTCGGTCAACTGTGCCAGCGATCGGTCGAAGCCATCGTGGCCCGAACTCTCCGCGCGGCGCGCCGCGGTGGACCGGCGGTGATCATCGCTCGATATCGCCAGCCGTGCCCGCCACCCGCGGATACCGGGTGTGGTGGCGGCCGCCTCGGTTGCGGCGCGCGCTCCGGGACTGAGCACCCGCACACCGGCAACGAGCTCGGTAGGCATAGGTCGAGACGTGTTGGGCTGCTTGGACTTCGTCATGCCGAGACCCGCTTGGAGATGCTGGCGTGTTCGGGCAGGATCAGCCCGATACCGAGGCTGGCGGCGAACGCGGCGGCTTGGCTGCCGTAGCAGCGGCGCACACCGAGTCGTGATGCCGCCGCCATCCCTTTCACCGAGGCCTCGATGCCCGGCAGGTCACCGTCGAGGTGGTCGGTCACGGTGAGCAACAGCCCGAACCGGGTCAGCCCGGCTCCGCGGGCTTGTTCCTCACGCGCCGCGCTGGTGTTGCCGACCCTGATCCGTGCCGAGGCCGAGGCGATGCCGCGTTCGGTTTGCTCGGCGGCGACTGCGTCGCGGAAATCGGAGTCCACCAGCGTGGTCGCCTCGGCGGCCGAGTGCAGCCGGTAGACGATCGCGACCCTTTTACGTGGCACGTCCGCGCGGGGTCGCAGCAGTTCCTCGAGCACGGTTTCCATGACCGCGCCGCGTGGTGCGGCGTCCATCTCCCAGGTGATCGAGCGGGCCCCATCGTGGACGTAGTGATCCCACCGGTCCTGATGCGCGATCGGCCCGACGCTGTCCCACGACTGGGTGCTGGTGATATCGGAGCCCGCGGCCTCGCAATCGCGTTGGGAGGCCAGGTCATAGCGCGAGCGCACCAGTCCAAGGACCTCCCACGCCTGCAGCGGTGTTGCGGGCAGGCCCGCACGCGCCAGTTGGGACAGCACGCCCTGGAGGCGCTGGCCCATCTCGCGGGCTTGCTCGGCCTCGTCGCGGCGGATACGGCCCTTGCCGATCGCGCGGTAGGTGACCGCGATCCGGGCCTCGATCCGTACCCCGACGCTGCCGGTGTCGGCGGCAGCTTCACACATCACAGCCTTCGCGTAGCGGGGTGCCTCAGGGCGTATGAGCCGTGCGACCTCCCGCGCCTGCCGCAACCGGGTTTCGACGACACTGTCGAGCACCGAGGTGACTGCGACGACTTCCCCGCCGCGGCCTTGCGCAGCAAGGAAATGGCCGTAGCCCTCTATCCAGGAGTCGATTTGGGACTGGTCGACCAGCTCTTTGCCGCGCGGAACAACCCGCACTATCACCGTGTAGTGATCGGTGCGGCGGATATGGATCATCCCGAAGCGTCGACCACCTGCTGTCTCGTACTCCGAAAGCCGCGAATCTGCTAGCAGCCCTGGCAGTTTCGCGATGCCGGGGATCCTCGAGAACCTGCCCGCCCGATACAGATGCTCGCCCCGGGAACGTGCAACGACGAATTGTGCCCGCAGCAGCGCTATTTCCCACCCGGTGCGGCCATTTCGGGTCACCGCCAACGGCACGAACACCACCGCGGACACCACGATCAGCATCCCCGCCACCGATAGCGACCGGGTGATCATGAACCCGACCATGATGGTGATGATCAGCCCGAGACCAGCCATCGACACACCCCAGGTCAGGCCGAAAAAGCCTGCGCTGCGTGGGCGTTCCCAGCGGCCATACATCCGTGTCGTCATCGCCGCACCTCCCCCGGACCCAATGCATCCGGATCCAACCCGCCGCTTTCGGTGGCGTCGCGCGCCTGCCCCTCAACTGCGGAGACCGAGTGCTCGCCAGCGGATTTCACCGCTTGCCCTGCCATCGCAGCAGGCCCCGCTCCAGCGGCAACCGCCTCACCACTACGGCCAGCGCTCGTCGCATCGGGAGTCTTTGCGCCGCCGCCTCCAGCCGGGGGCGCGCCGCCGCCACCCGAAGGTCCAACCCCACCTGGCCCTGGCCCACCACCTGGCCCTGGCCCACCGCCTGGCACTGCTCCTCCACCGCCGTCGCCGCCGGAGCCGCCGGACATCGGGCGCCCGCCCCCGCTTCCACCGCCGGGCGGTGGCGGCGATGGCGGCGGCCCGCCACCTGCGCCTGGTGAGTTCTCGCCTTCGGCGACCTTGCGTCCTTCCGAGCCGCCACCGCTGCCCGCTGTCGCCATCGCGACACCCGCGAGCCCGCCCGCGATCGCTGCTCCAGCTCCTCCTCCGCCCCCGAGGGTGGCAACGGCGGGCGCGACTAGTCGCATCAGCGCGGGCAGCACGACCACGGTCATCAGCAGAAGAATCAGCCCCAGCAGGATGAGTTGTGGATCTTGCGGATCGCGCCCGGCCACGGTGAACGCCAACGCATACACCAACGCCCCCACCGGTTTCCACAGCATGAATGCCAGTGACCAGCTCAACAGCTTCTTGTAGCTCTGTGAGCCTGGCCCGGTTCCTGACGCGGCGGCAGCTATGGGCAACACCGCGACCACGAGAATGAGCAAGGCTTGGCGGATGACCAGCATCACTACCTGTATCAACGTGCTGATGATGCCCAGGAGAAACAGCACCAGCAGTAGCCCCGATCCCAAACTCGAGCCCTGTTTGAGGTCGAATTCGATCAAGTTGCCGACGGCGCTGTTCAGGTCGCCGCTGCTGGCATCTGAGATGACCCATGCCGCGAAGCGATCACCGGCGCGAGTTCCGGCGGTGATCACTGCTGCGACGGTCATGGACGCGAACACGGCCCGCGCTAACATCAGAAACGATTCCTGCGCCTCGCCGGCGGTTCCGCCGCGTTTGGCCATCGCCAAACGCGCCGCAGCGAACAGTATTCCGGCCGTGAGCAGCACAACTTGCAACCCGCTGGTGTAATCTCGGATCCCCACCAATGCCGCTCCCGGGGTCCCGTCGATGGATGTCAGCTGGGGTGATGGGATTGCAGTCCACCACGTCATCAGTAGCCGCAAACCTCCCGCAAAGCCGTTTCCTAACGCGGTCACCATGTCCTCGAAAACCGAACTCGCCGCGCCGGTGACCGCTTCTCCGAGTGATTCACACGCCTGTTGGGGTCCTAGCGGGAGGTCGCAGACTCCGGGGAGTTCAATCTGGGCGCGCAAAGGCTCGCCGGTTCGCGCATAGTTGCCGAGATGGTCGGGGCTGGTCATGGCTGGCTCTTCCACAACCCGAATTCAGTCAGCATTGTCACTGGCGTTCCTGGGCCCCAAAGCTTTTCGATGTCATCGGGCACTCGGACACGCCAGTCCCCGTCGATCCACGTCATCGGCCAGGTCGCGGCGGTGTAGCCGCCCTCAGCTCGGCTGGCGATCTGAATGACGGCCAGATCGTCGCGATATCCCTGTTGCACGCGGACGCCTTCGGGGACGACGACGTAGCGAGCGGCGTTGGGGGTGTGTTCGCGGGAACGGGCGAAGCGCGACACCAGCGCGGGCCCGCCACCGTAGTACCGCTCAGCGACCACCTGTTGCCAGGTCCCGTCTGGTGCAGCTAATGCTCGGCCGAGGGCGTCTAGTGCGGCCAACGCCGCGCCTTGGGGTGTGCGCGCGAAGCCGCTCGCGACACCGTGCCGGATCCGTGTCGGGCCGTCACTGACTGAGACCGGCAGCGCCGCACC
Source organism: Nocardia brasiliensis (assembly GCF_042691675.1). Taxonomy (GTDB): domain Bacteria; phylum Actinomycetota; class Actinomycetes; order Mycobacteriales; family Mycobacteriaceae; genus Nocardia; species Nocardia brasiliensis_D. The sequence goes on along the minus strand of NZ_CP170507.1, from coordinate 3,593,267 downwards.
ACCCCAACCTCGTTGCCACTGCATATTCGCCGGTGCAGCAGTGAGATAGTCGGGCCGGGCCGGGTCCGGACGAGCCGCAGGATTTTGTTGGAGTGCGACACCGGATTCCTCAGCGGGCACTTCGAGGCGCGATCCGAATAGATCGGTCGTTGGCGGCTGCGATGTAGCGTTCGGTGGGAGGTCGGGGAAAGTTCGTTCGGTTGGCATCGTGGTGCCGCTCGGATGGTCGGGAGGGTCATCGGTGTCGGCGTCGCGGCCGATAGTCCAGGCGAAAACGGCGATGACTGTGGCGATGATGCTGGCGAACAGGATGATCGGCGGGCGGCTAGATTTCATCAGCGGTGCTCTCTTCTATCGCTGTGCGAGTGCGACCATTTCGGCGGGCGGGAGGTCGACGGCGGTCATCGGACTGGCCGTGGGGTTTTCGGGCAGCAGGAGTCGCCAGTCGTCGTCTTGCCAGATCACTCGCGTGCTGTTGCGGATGACGGAGTCGTCCGGGTGAATGCTGTAGATCTCGACATCTGCGGCGTCGAGGACGTATCGGGTGACTGTGTAGCCCAAGACCTTTGGTGCGCCGGTCGCGATCGGGGCGGTGATCGAGATCTGGGCCCGTGCGGTCGCCCACCTGTCGCGGCCTCGCCCGGTGGCCAGCATGCGTTGTCCCACTAGCGGCCATTGGCTGTCGGTGGCGATCGACATTCGTACGGTGCTGTGTATCGCCGCCAAGGCAGCACCGGCTGGACCGCGATCGAATCCGGTTGCAACGGCGCTGTCGAGGCGGCGCGGCCCTTCCTGGGCGACAGGCAGGTTCACACCTTGGAATGACTGCCACCGCAGTGCGGTGGGCGCTACAGCCATGGCAGTGGTTGCGGTGCCTGGCGGTTCGGCAGGGTTGTTGCTACCGCAGGCGAGCAGACTGCCCATCGCGATCGGCCCGGCGTAGGCGAGTACAGCGACGATGCCGAATCTGTCTGTGCGAGAGGGTTTCACGGGTGAGTTCTCCATGGTTGGTTAGGTCCGGAGGACGGCTGCAGCGATCGCGCTCGCGGACCCGGCCAGCACCGCGGCGGCGAGGGACCCGAGGAGCCCTTCGATGGCTTCTTCGCGGTACAGGCGGATGGCGAGCTGTCCGCCTGCCCAGATGGCGCGGGCGATGCAGATCAGCAGCACGAACCAGGCGAGGTAGCCCAGCAGTTGAGTTAGCGGCGAAAGTACTTCCGCGGGAAGCGGTTTAGCGGTCACGAGGCGACACCGTTCTGGCGGTGGGCCCGGTAGGCCACCTCCAGCGCGGCCAGGATCGGTTCGCTGGCAGGGCCGGGGTCGACATGCGGGAGAGAGTGTCCAGCGCCGGGGATGGTGTCGTACTCCGCCCAGATCTGCTCGGCCAGTCGCTGGGATCTGCTCGGCGTGACGACAGGGTCGCGTTGACCAGCCAGTACCCACGTCGGGATGTCGCGCAGCACATCAGCGGCTTCGCTGGTCAACACCGCACGTGGGTATGCCGACAGTTCCGCGAGCACCGCCCCGGCATTCTCACGCAGACGCTGGACGGCGGTGGGGTCGGCGGAGCGCTTCCGCACAGGCAACCAGCGTTCGCTGGGAGGTGCCGTATAGAGGTGGCTGCTCAGTTCCTCGATTGCGGAGTGCCTACTGCGGCGCTCAAGCAGTCCCGGCAGATGCTCGTGGGAAGTTGCGGATGTGTAAAAAAATTCGGTACAGGCGTTGAACAACACGATCCCGGATAGGGCACGGGCGCGTGCAGGATTGCGTCGTGCCCATTCTTGGACCAGTAGCGCCGCGACCGAGTGCGCCGCCAGCACGACAGCTCCGTGGATGTGGTCGAGGACCGTGTTCAGGTCTCCAGCCATTATTTCCAGGCTCAATGGCGTTTCCCGAGTGGCACAGTCGGAGCTGCCATGGCCGCGTTGGTCGTAGCAGATTTGGGCGATCCCGCCCTCGAGGCGGTGGTGCAGGTGCTCGACCAAAGGCATCCAATAGCGGGCGTCGGTGAACATGCCGTGGACATAGACCACACTCGCCGGCGCTGAAGCCGAGCCGAGGCGCACCGCCGACAGCCGTGCGCCGTCGCGAGCGACTATGGGAAATGGGCAGACGTCCTGATGGGCAATCATGCGGGTACCTCGTGAGCATTCGGTGTCCGAACGATGGGTTGTGGCATCGTGTTCGCCATGACCGCCGAACACGGGGATGCGGGTTGTGGCTGAATCTGTAAGGCGCGCATGGTGTTATCCACCTCCGGTGATGACGGCATTCATGATCGGTCCAGCGCTGGTGGCGATGATGCCGCCGAACAGCGCGCCGAGGATGATCTTGGGTGATTCGACGGCTCCGCCGTGCCAGCGTTCCCAGCCGAATTTGCCGCCCCCGTAGATCACTGCCGCGATTCCGGCGAGGGACACGAACCACGCCAGGTAGTTGACCAAGTTGACAAACTTGTCCATTTGCGGCGGGTTGACCGGTGTGATCTTGATTTCTTGGGCAAGGACGGTGAGCGCCTCGCCGACCGCATACGCGGTACTCATGGCTGGTTCTCCGATTCCTGTTGTGCTGCGGTGTGACTGGCCGCGAGTCGGCTGAGGATGTTTGCTCCGGCCTGGTACACGTCGTGGGGTACCGACTCGGTGAGCCGAGACCTGCGGTGTCGCTGGGGGGTCGGATCGTGGGGGTTGTATCGGGCGAGCTCGCTGAGTTCGAGCGCGACGAGTTCGTCGTGCCAGCCGATGTCGTAGATGTCGTCGACCAGCTCGGCGACGACGCTGCGATAGCGGCGCACGGCCGAGGGGACTGAGCCGGGGCGCGCGGCGGTCAGTGCCAGTCCGATCACGGTGATCCCGTCTGGGGCGTATCCGCCGTGCCATTCCCGTAAGCGTTCCGCGGCCGCGGTGAGGCCGCTCATGCATAGCCGGGCGGCGATGAGGACACGTTGGGTGGTGCGCGGTGACGCGGGCCAGGCCAAGCCGGTGTCGGCGGCCGGTGCCCACCACTGCGCCAGCGTTGACGCGCCCGCGCCGCCGTGTGCACCGAGCACCGCGAACAGCGGTGGATGTGCACCGGTGGTCGGCAACGGCGCGTGACGCACCGGTGCCATCCGGTCGGGTGCGGGCCCGACGACCGTGCCCGGATCCAGCCGCCCCTGCGGTGGGGGGTCTCGGTGCAGTTGCAGTGGGGTGCTCATGGTTTCAACCCCGCTTCTGGATGTTGGTGATCACAGTGCGGTGTTCATCGGTCCGGACGTTGATCACTTGCAGGTAGTCGATCCGCGCACCGTCGGGGCGTCGTTCGACCAGGTGCACCTCGACAGCGGTGCTGTCGGCGATCGGGGTGATGGCGACGCAGTGGGTAGTGCCGAGTGGGATCGAGGCGATCCCGGCCGCGAGCGCTTCGCCGATGAGCCCGGCTTCCGGGGCGACCAGCGCGAGCGCGGACTCGGCACTGCGTTGCACGTAGTAGGCGTACTCCCACGCCGCGATCACACCGACCGGGCTGTGGGTGTCCCCGGCGCTATCGGTGACCATCTCCCCGGACAGTCCGGTGCATGCGCTACCACTTGGCGTGACCGTGGAGGTCGGTGGTGCGGCGGTTTCGGTGGGCAGCGCTTCGGGTGTGTCCTGATCTCCGGAGGTGACAAGAATCCCAATGCCGATGATGGTCGTAGTCAGCACCGCGGCGAATCCGGTCCATAGCCACCAGTGCCGAGAACGCTTCGGCGATTCGATCGGCGTCGGTGGCTGGCTGGTATCGGGGTTGATCCATTGCCATTCCGAGCCCTGGTCGTCTTCGCCGTCGGCAACCCCGGGCGAGAGTGGTTGCACGGTCGCGGGTTCTGTTGGGTTCAGCCATCCCCAGCCGTGGTCGAGGGGATTGTCCGGTGGGATGCGGATGTCGGGCATGTGTGCTGTTCACCTCCTTTGCTGGCGGGTGTCGGGTGAGGTTGAGGGCCCTTCGGGCGCGGTGCCGGGGAGAGAATCAGTGGACGGCTGTGTCTAGGTGGGTACGTCGACTGATCCGGTTGCGCCCGAAGGGGTTTAACGACCACCACCGGTCGTGGATGGTGCTGGCGCGGTGGTGGTGCTGGTCGTGAGCTCCGGTGGGGCCGGAGTTGATCTAGTGGGTCCGAGGTCGTGTGCGAGAGCGCTGAACCAGTCGGCTACTGCGGCCAACGGCGAGCGCCCGGTCGTGGTGCCGGGCACGGTTTGGTAGGCGCCGTGACGGCCGGTGGTGTCGCTGTATTGGGCGGAGCTGGCCAGGGCGTAGAGCTCACGTTGGTCGGTGATGGTGCTGGTGATCGCATCGAAGGCTTGGTTGATCCAGTGACTGGAGGTCTGGGGCGGCACGAGTTCGACGACGGCGGTGCCGACTTTGGCGCCGATCGCTGCGACGGCCGCCCACGGGTTGGCCATGCCGACGACCGCTAGTTCGGCGATGGTCTGGGGTGTGAATACTTTTTGCGCGACTGTGATCACCGCGTTCAGGCCGATGGTGCCGATTTTGAACAGCGCTGCCAATGCTTCGTTCGGGCCGGGCACCGGGGTGTTGGGGGCGGATGCTTCGGCGAGGCGCTGGCCGAGGGGTTTGGCGGGTTCGTAGGACAGTTGATCGAGGCTGTTGCCATGGAGGTCTTCATTGACGACATTGACTGCGGTGGTGTAGACCGTCGCCGACATTGCTTGGGCCACGGTGGATATCGCGGCGATCGGGTCACGCAGGTCGGATCTGGACGCGATGTTGGCGACGGTGGTGGCCAGGGGCGCGCCGGTGGGGGTATCGCAGGTGGCGTCGCCTGGCACGCACAGCTCTGCGATGCGCCCGGTCAACGCGCCGTAGCTGGTCGGCGGTGAGGTGGTGATCCCGGCGCCGGACATGGGCGGGTTGCTCAGCGATATTGTCGCGACGTTGTTTCCCGATGTTCCGGGCGCTGCCTCGGGGCTGCTGGCCTGTGGACGTCCAGGGATCACCGGGGTGTTCTCTGCTCGGGTGGGGTTGGCCAGCAACGCGATTCCGGCGACGTGCTCAGGTGTGACCGGGCTGGCACCGTTACCGACGCGTTGGGCGAACATCGATACCGCGGGTGCGCCGTGGGCATAGCCGGCGGCTGCGAGTTTGGTCACCGGGCATCGCTGGACGATCTGGGCGGCGGAGTCCTCGAGGCGTTGCGCTGCTGCGGTGACCGCGTCCGGGTAGGGAACCACTGTGCCGTTGTCGTCGTGGCCGAACGGGACGTAGGAGCGTTGCACTAACTCCCCCGCCTTCGCCGCGAGCGGACCGAACATCTGGCCCAGCGCCCCGGAATCACTGGTGGGCGGGGCATCCGGGCTCGATTCATCGCCGCCCTGGATTCCCAGTACGTACAAGCTGGGACACCTCGGGCCGATCGGCACACTGCTATCAGGTGCGGCGCAGACGATGGGAACGCCAACGACGGCGCACAAGCTGACCCCTAGCGCTGTCACGGCGAAGCGCACCGGCATTGAACTGGTGCGCGCCGGGGTTTGGTTGCGGTGCACGGTGTTTCACCTCCTTGAATGGTTGTCAGGGGCCTGCCCGCACCCCCAGCGAGGGGTCCGGTTCGGTGCGGGCAGGCGATTCAGGTGGTCGGTGGTGGTGTCGGCTGGGCCGGGGTGGGGCGCCGTTGCAGGTAGCTGACGAGTCGTGAGATTGCTTCGCTGGCACCGTCAGCCGCGGCGCCGAGGTGGCTGGTGTGGTACTCGCGCCAGCTCAGATCGACCCCGAGTGCGCGGTAGGCGGCGAAGAGCTTTCGGCCCATCGCGACCGGCACGAGCGCGTCGGATGTCCCGTGGTAGAGGTGCACCGGGACCTGGGGTGTCGCGCGGGCGCTGTGTTCATTGACCAGGACGTATCGCCACATCGCGTCGTTCCACGGGTCTGCTCGTTCGCACCACTGCGCCAGCGGCTGATGCCGGAACTCTGTCAGCAGTGCTGCGGCGTTCAGAGTTGCCGCATGTTCGACGACCCGGTGGCCTTCCGCGAGTAGGAGGTGGTGGATCGGCAGATGCCTGTAGGCCCTGCCCAGCCCGATCAATCCGGCCAGTGCCAGTCCCGACCACGGGCCGCCGTCGATCTCGGGAATCAGGGCTCCTGGGTCGTCGACCACGGCTCCGGCGGCGACGCCGCGCAGATCCAACTCCGGGGCGTACTCGGGGTGAGTCTCCGCGGCCCAGATCGCGGCCCGACCGCCATCGGCGAATCCCCATATCGCACAGGGCCGCTCGGCGGTCTCCAGCTCGGGCAGCTCGCGCACCGCACGGGCCATGTCGAGCACCGCGTGTGCTGCTGCACGCCCAGCCAAGAACTGGAACGGCCCGAGTCCGACCATTCCCAGCCCGAGTCCGTCGGGGACCGCAACGCTCCATCCACGCTGGAGAGCCGCGCTGATGAAACCAGCTTCGGGTTCTTGCCCGTTCGCCAACAGCTGTGATGGAGCGCAGCCGCCGAGGCCGTGGAATCTCGGGCAGTACAGCAGGGTTGGGCCGGTGCCGACGACGTCGACGGTGGCCGGGGCGATCACGATTCCCGAGGCCGGGATCGGAGCGCTGAAGCTGGTGCGGGTGGCGTAGACGATCTGCCATGCCCGGCCACCGCCATCCAGGCTCGACAGATCCACCGCTCTGCGGCGCAAGATCGTTCCGGGCTTGTATTCGAATCCGATTCTGCCGACATAGAACTCATCACGAGTGTCCGGTCCGCCCATCATCGGCTCCCGGCAATATCAACGGCGAGGGCGACCATCCAGGCGATACCTGAGTTCAGTTGGCCGCTGGCGGCGTATCCGGTGTGGCGGGCGACGGTGTCGGCGTAGCGCAGCCAGACCCCCGGATTCACCAGATCTGCGTTGTCGGCAACGAGTTGCCCCCAGGCTGTGGATAGTTGGCCGGCAAGTTTGGGCAGCAACGGGATCGGGTTGGCCGCGACGGTCGCGGTGATCTCGTTCCACCGCGCCGCGGCGGCACCGAGTTCGATCGGGGCCGAGTGTCGCGGGTCGGCGGCTTCGATCAACCGGCCGGCCAACCCCAGCTGCGGGGCATAGTCGACGTTGCCGCCGCCGACCTGAAAATCGTTGAGCACGATCGCGGTCCAGGCATCACCGAGTGCGGCGGAGAAAACCCCCTGCAGCGATCCGAGCGCGGTGAAGGGGTCGCGCAGGTCTGCTTGGGCAGCGATCTCCGCGCCGACCCGCAGGAGTGCGGCCCGATCCGGTGCCGAGCACGCTAGGTCGCCGTCGGTACAGATGTCGGCAACGCGGCCGGTCAGCGCACCGTAGCTGGTGTGGCCGTCGGCGATGCCTCCGCCTGCGGCGGGCGGATTGGTGATCTGCACGCTCGAGACGGCACCACCGCGGGTGCCGGGCGCCGGGTCCGGAGTGATCTGGCCAGGACGCCCAGGAAAGGTCGGGGCGTCCGGTGCGCGGTCGGGGTGGGCATACAGGGCGATGCCCGCGATCCGGTCCGGTCCGATCGGCCCCGCTCCTGCGCCGACGTCGCTAGCGAACGCCGACATTGCTTGTGCACCTTGGGAGTATCCGATTCCCGCGATCATGGTGGCCGGGCACGTTTCGGCGATCTGGATCACCGCCGCGTCGAGCTGGCGGCGGGCATCGGCGACCGATACCGCGTAGGGGGCGGACCCGCCACCGGGGACGGCACCGCCGAAGCCGGCGGGATAGCCGATATAGCTGCGCTGCACCAGATCTGGGACAGCTGCCAGCACCGGCGCGATGAGCGCGCCGACCATCCCGCTGTCGGCCAGTGGGTCTGCACCCGGTGACGACTGCCCGGTCCCCTGGACGCCCAGCAGATACATGCCAGGACAGCCCGGCCCGATCGGTACCGCAGCGGCACTACCCGTGGCCGTTATCGCAGCGACCACACCGGCAACGGTCATGGCCGCCACCGCGGTTGCGGCACTTCGCTTTCTCATCGCGGTGGTGATCACGGTTGCCCTACCCCCACACCAGCACCGAAACCCGCGCCGACGGTTCCTCCGGCGATCGCACCCACCGCTGCGGCCGGTATACCCACCACCGCTGCCCCTGCAGCGGCACCGGCGGCGGCGCCGAGCGCTGTACCGGCTACTCCGGAGGTGACGGTGCCGATGACCGGTACAGGGATGACAGTGCCCAGCGCGGCTCCGGCGATTCCACCGATCGTTCCGCCGATCAGGCCGCCGACGACCGCTCCGGCCGCAGCCACCGGCGCTCCCGCGATCGCCGCGCCTGCCGCGCCGCCGATTCCCGCACCCGCCAACGTTGCGCCGCCGACACGGTCCGAACGCCCGGCCTCAATGCCAATCGAGTCCAGTGCTGTCGCGAGCTGCGCCTCAGCGCCCGCGGCAGCGTCGTTGATCGTGTCCGCGCATTCCGGGGGCAGCCAGTCCGGGCGTGGAGCGTGCCATTGCCCGATGCGGATCATGTTCTCCGGAGCCTCGATCGGTGCGACCGGCGCGACAGGTTCGGGGAGGTGCAGATCTTCGATCCGAATAGGTTCCACCGGCTCATGCGGCGGCGGGGCCGGACGTGAGGAGGGCCCGTTGCGCACCTCGGGCGGCTGCCGGTAGTAGACCGGTGGCGGCGGCCCCTCCGGCGCCGCCGCCGGAGGCTCAGGCGCCGGAGGAGGTGGAGGTGGCGCGGTGGTGCCGGGCTGGGACGGACTAGTGACACCTGGCTGATCGGCGATGACCACCGCTGAATCCGCAGCGGATGCCGGGCCAGCCGCAGCGAGGGCCATCGCAAGCGGGACCGCACCCGCGAGGAACACCTTGCTCCCACGAATGGCGTTGCTACTCAGCCGGTTCCGGTCGATTTGCGTGTCGCGCCTTGGCGTGACGCCACAGCGGTGGCAGATCGTAGATTTCCTGAATGTGGACATGCCGAATGACCCTTCGTCCTGAAGGTGAAATGAGGATTGGCTTTACGAATGCCGCGGACTGCACTCCGCGTACCTCCCAGCCGCGTATGCGCTTCTGGGAGGCCGCTTCTCAGGGGCGTCTCGTCAGATGAAGGGCAAGATCAACGCCAGCGCCTGGTAGGCCACGGACAATCCGTTGCTCAGCAAGCTCAATCCGGCGTTAACCCACCCGAGAATCACGAAGGGATCCAATGTAGCTTCCTCTCAATCAGTTTGGACAAGCACGTCTATCCAAACTCCGGAAGCACCTGCCTGGCTAGGGTTCCGACTCTCCTAGATTTCGTTAACGGCACGAGTGTCAAATCACGATAGTGCGGTCGTACAGGGCGTTTACCGCACAATTCACACCCAGACCGTGAAACGCGGATTCTCTCAAATGCCGTATACGACAAGGCGGTCCATGACACCGGAACGGCCATCAGATCCCCCGGCCAGCTACTTGTCTGCGAGCTTCTGGATGGAAGATCTTGCCGGGGTCGTACCCAATCTGGTAAGAACGAAACATCATCCCAGGGGGTAACAGGTCATCGTATCTCGGCCCGCCTCATGGCGGAAGACACCAAAATAGGGGGACTCCACATGAGTCGGAAACACAACCGTCCACCGAAGAGCCCTCGACGCCGGCCCCACATCCCGACGTTGGGAACGACTTGTCGCCAGCTCCGTGATCATCGGGGCCTATCTCGGGCCCAGGCGTGCCGCAGCAGCGGTCTCAGCGCTTCGTATCTGTTCAGTATCGAAGAGTGCGAACAGATGCCCAGCTCTGAGGTCCTCGACCAGATCATCGCCGCCTACCATCTCGACCCCAAGCAAGCACGCCACCTCCGCGAACTGCGGGCCCCGGCGGAGAATCTCGAGCCGATACACGTGCTTCGCCAACGCGTGACCGGCAACACCCGGCGGATGGCCCATCTCCACGACCTCGCGTCGCGGGACGTTCTGGCCGCCTACGTCGATCCTGTCTGGAATGTGCTGGCCAGCAACAACTTGTTCCGCACAGCGCTCTGCGGCATCGACGAGATCGGGTCAGTACCCGTGTGGCTGTTCAGCGCCATGGCGGAGGATGTTGTCGTCGACCTGCCGCGCGAGGCGGATCATGTGGTGGCAATCTGCAAAGCCAACCTGGGTCGCTATCGCGACTCCCAGCAAGCCGCCGACTTGCTTCGACGTCTGGGGCCCAACAAACAGTTCCAGGAGCGATGGTCCGCGAGCATCCGCATCGCGTACGGCCGCGACACCAGCGATCCATTGCGCCTCCGTGACCCCGTCAGCGGAGTGGTCACTGCTTACACCCTCAGCGTTTCCGACGAGACGAACAACGTCCTACTGCTCACGGGCCTCGCCAAAGCCCACTCCTTGCCAAAGTTTTCGTAAGCGGGCTGCAGCTGTCGGTGACACGCGGTGCAACACGCCGAGCTGCGACCCGAATTGGGCTCTGGAGGATCGCTTCATCTCCGTCTTGACCCACCAACGTACGCCTCGTCACTCATACTCCCCCACCGCTTCGCATCGAGCACAGCTATCGTGCAGCAGCTCACGCGTACACTTTCACGGTCACCCGCATGCGTTGATGAGCAACCAAATTCGCGACTGCGTGGAAACACTACCTCAGCAGCGGTGTGATCTGGTTAAAATGAGGCTGGGAGAATCAGCGGGCACCGAGCGAATTGAGCTGAAGGTCAGAGGCCACCGCGTCACCCGACACCTTGGCCTGAATATTCGACTCACCCGCCACTACAAATCGCATGTGTCGCTGGGACTTCACCCTGCTCGAGCCCCACCGTCACTCCCACCGATGTGCCAAACAATCTGAGCCACCGGAATAACCTGTCCGCCGAACAACGACGCTACACAGTCGAATCCATACTTACCGAACGAGGTCATACTGGCGACTAGTTGTCCGATATCGGTTGGCGCTCAAACCCGGGCGACCACTCGACCACGGGGCGGGCCGAATGCGCCACCACAGCCGGCGACATCGCCGAAGCCATAGCAATGACGCGACGGCCGGCCACGGCCAAGCGAGGATCCAGACCCCTCCGCAGACCAGCAAGTTGCTCATCGTCGAACCAAGCGCAAGGCCAACTCGCCGTCGACGGTCCGTGCCACAACGGCATCGCAATGCTCGCTACGGATAGGACCTAGCATTCGGCTGGTCAGGCCAGCGGACGGGAGGTCCGCTCGAAGGGCACGATCGGGCGCCGCTCCGCCGCGCATCGGGGCGCGCACTCCGTTAAGGGAGTTCACTAATGTTTCCGGAGCGCAGTCATCAGCAGCACGTCGGTGGTATCGGGCACCTCGGAGACCATCAGGCTGTAAGCCATCAGTTCACCCGTGCCGACATGGCGCAACCGTACCGGTTTGCTACTGTCGCACGCATAAGAAACTTCCAGGCTCGACGTCCAACGTCTCCGAAAGTCGTTGTTATCCCCGAGCTTTCGTAGAACATCGAATGATTGCTCCGCGTGGCGATAGCGACCGAGTACCCCCCTCAGCGTCGCCACGGCGAGGGCGGCGTCACGGTCTCGGTCGACTGCCGCAGTATCAGCGTGTGGGCCGAACACCCATGCGAGCAGGGACCTTACGTCATCGAGGCCGGGCAAGGTGGAGCCAAGCGGACCATTGTGTACTAAAACGTTCCAGACCGGACTCATGTAGGCGGCAAGCACGCCTCGCTCCTTTAGGTTCTGGATGTGCGCCATTAGGCCACTGTCCGCAGTCACGCGCAGCCGTAACTCCTCCGTCGATACGAGCTCGACCGAGGGCGCGCGTAGATCACGCAGGTGACGCGCCAGCGACGCGTCGACGGCATAGCCAGCAATGATCTGCTCGAGCATGTCCAGACTAGGCTTGTACTCCCCGCGCTCAAGATCGAACAAGTACGACGGGCTGACGCCATGGCAGCCGTACGCTCTCGCTCGAGACAGCTTTCGCTGTTCTCGAATCCGCCGCAATGTGTCCGGAAGACTCGGGACAGAAACAGGCGGGCCTGATTTGGAGTTGCCGCGCGAACGACCAGTTTGGGTCTGCCTCATAACGAATCCCCCCTTGCAGCCGTCCGCCACAGCGCACTCGAGTCTGGGCCCGCCGCTACAGCAGGCCGGTCGGCCTCAGTTGCTGCCACTGCCGAGATGGACGATATGGAGATGACGGCTAGGTCCCAGCCCGCGGCAGCGAAGATCCTTTCCCCGTCCTCTGCGTGTGGGGTGTAGGCGCGGGCGACGTTGGTGACCGGTCTCGGCTCCATCGTCGCTACGAACGTCCATCCCGGAATTACCCCCATGACGTAGCCCTTGTTTCCACAGATCGCGAACAATCGTTCAACACCGACAAGATCGTCAGTGGTGAACGCCAGCACAACTCGAGTTCATCGACATCCATCCGGCTACCGTGTGAGCCCCTGCTTGGTGGATCCGAACATCGCTGCAGGACTGAGTATCTGGTCGAACGGACGTGTCCCCCCGAGTTCAGACTCGCCACGAAATCGGCGTCATGGTGGGTTGCGAAAAAGAATGTGCGCACCTTTGCGGCCTCGCTAGCGTGTGCCCAAGTCAGGCAACGAAACACTGTCGAGCGCGGGTGGGCGCCCCTCCGGGGGCTACCACAACCTCACGGGTGCGAGGTACGCCAGGGCAGGCACCTCGAGGACGGCCAGTAGGGACGAGCTCACGTCGACGCCTGTACCCCGCGATAGTACTCGATCACGCCGAATGATTCACGAAAAGTGTTCAAAGTTATCGCATCTGGAGGGCGCGTCACCGGATCGGCGACACGGACGCTGTATAGCCTTTAGCCTCGCGGGATGGAACTTGTTGGGGGACAACCTTCCCGTGTCATCCGCACAGCGCGGATATCGAATTCGATCGCGTTCGGCGCGAAGGGTTACATCTTCGCTGTCTTGCTCGCCGGACTACCGCAGTTGCGGGATCGACATAGCCTTTCCCACAGTTCGATCGTCGCAGCGATCTTCATGATCTCTCTGCTGGCCGCGGTCGGCAGTCGGATGGCCGGGGCACTGGCGCGCCGGTGGTCGAGCAGAACGGGTCTGCGAATCGGGCTTGCCCTCACGGCTGTCAGTACCGCCGCGATCGCGCTCGCACCGAACACCACTGCCCTGTTCATCGGCCTCGGCGGCTATGGGATCACAACCGGCATAGTCAACGCCAGCACGATCATGCAACACGCGCTCATCGAGCACAGATACGGGGCGTTCGTGATGGCATCGTTCTATGCCACTTGGGCCGTCGGATCCATCCTCGGCGCCTTGTTCATCGCGGCATCGGTCAAAGTCGATGTGGCACTGCGAGAATCTATGCTCGCCGCGGCGGTGGTGATACTGGTCGTCTGCCTGGTGACGGGCCCCCTGCTACTGCGACCCCAGCGGGCAGAAACCAACCCCGCCAAGGCGAAATCCGCCGCGGCCAAGCCATCCATCACCACGCCACTGCGCGCCTACCTTCCGTTCGGTATCGCTTTGGTCATGGTGTTCGCCATCGATTTGGGTATCAACAACTGGTCGGCGCTGTACCTGACCGACGAACTGGCGTCTTCCACGTCGACCGCGGCCCTGCCGATTGCCGCCTTTCAGTTCACCTCGCTGGCCGGTCTACTGACTGGTGACCGGTGGGTCCGTCGGTTCGGACCGCGCACAGTGATGCGGAGTGCAGCAGGCATGGCAGTCGTCGGGATGCTCATGGCTGTCAGCGCGCCTAACCCGGCCGTCGCCATCGTCGGGTTCGGCGTATGCGGTATTGGGCTGCCCTTGATTACGCCGCTGTGCTTCAGCGAGGCAGCCACTTTGGCCAGCGGTCGCGCGCGAGACGCACTCATCGCCCGGCTCAACGTCTTTCCTTATGCGGGCACTCTCGCGGGCGGCACGATTGTTGGCTTGATCGCAACCCAGGGCTCACTGCGGTTCGGCATCGCCAGCCTGCTCGCGTTCGCGCTGGTACTCAGTATCTTCGGACGAGCATTCCGTACCCGCACCCTCAGCGAATCGGGACTCGCCAAAGACCCCGCCGCAGATGACGCACCCGAGCCCGAGGCAGGTTTGGAACGCGTTCAGCACAGGCACCCCGACTAGCCTGTGCAGCCGAATAGCTGCCCAGCAGCTATTTCGTCCTACGAACCCGCACATGCCTAGCTGAGGCGAATCGCTGGTCGACGAGCACAGCCGTGTACACCGCCGATAATCCCGCCTGCCCTCCCTACACGTCGGCGGATAGCACGACTAAGCAATCGGCCCTACACCTCAGTTGCTGGCCCTTCCGCCCGCGCGGCGACGTAGACGTGGAATGCGCGCTCAGACTCTCCGAGTCGCCGGTCCTCGCACACTTTGAACCCTGCCCCTTCGATGAGGGCGATGACCTCGGCCGGTGGCCGATTGATCAGGCCGTCCCGCCAGGGAGCTGCCTCGATGAAGGACGGATCCGCTGCGCCGACCACCAGACGACCTCCCGGTCGCAGCGCTCGTGCGACGTCTAGGAATGACATTCTTAGCTCTTCGTCGTCGATGTAGTAGATCGTGTTGACGGTCACGACGCGATCGAGAGACGCGTCGTCGACTGACAGCTTCCGCATCGGTGCTTCAACCAGATGTAAGCGCTCTTTGGTGATGAAGTCTCCGAACCGCTTCCGTGCCTGGGCGATCATGGTGGGCGAGACATCGAAGCCGTAGACGCGTCCATGCGGTCCTACCTGATCGAGCAAGATCGCGAGTCCGTGTCCGCCGCCGAAGCCGATGTCAGCGACGGTCTCACCCGCAGCGGCCTCGAGAGCCGCGACCGAGCCCTCCATGACCCGCCTGTTAAAGATGTTGAGGCCATTAGTGATCCGACGTCCCCACCATCCGGACGGGTATCCCAGCTGGCGAGCGAGCGGACCCATGAACGGAAGCCAAATGCGCACGGCTGCCAGCATTCCATAGTCCATGAGAGCGGGCTGAGTATGTGTGGAAGCATCATTCACCAACTGGGCATTTGTTATTTTGACGTGTACGAAACTCCGAACGTGCTGAAGGGCCGCCCGTGGAGCACTCACAGAACGAGGTGCTGATCGAGACGATCGGATCCGATCCCCGGGTGGTGTGGGCGGCGAGCAAGACCCGCGACGCTCGGATAGCCAATGTGTTCCGCGGAGCCGCAGGCATGCTCGTAGAGCGTCTGGTCAAAGACGTGGTGAAGTCAGGGGTTAGCGCTGTGCGCGCCGGACGAGAAGGCACCGCAACCGGTCAGGTGTACGCCGCCTATCCTGTGGTCGGCCCCGACAACGCGGTCAGCGGTGTGCAGATCGTGTACGGCCCAGAACCGGGCACCCCGACCGCGTCGACTGCCGCCTTTCAATGGGAACTCGACGCCAACGACGGGCCACCGCGTCTGCAGACCACGCGCGAATTGCTCGACATCTTGGACGTGCCTGAGCGCCAGCGTGACCGTCCCCCGAATGCCTATGGGCCGGTGGACTTCTTCACCCGCGTCGAACGGCTTCCCGATCTGGCACGGATCTGGGACGCGATCCTGACTGCCCAACCCGGCTACGCCGCGACCGGCACCGTGGTCATCCGCACCGCCACGGGCCGGCCAGGTCTGCTCCTCTACGCGCAGCGTTACGTCAACACCGAGGCGGGTCCACGGCTACGAGTCGTCTGCCGAGACATCACCGCCACGGTCGATCCGATACAGCTACGCATCGACATGCTCGACATGAGCATCGCCAAGGCAGCCGTCAGCGCACAAGGAATGTACGGCTTTGTGCTCGAAGCACGATGGCCGAGCACGTGCATTCTCAAGTGGCTAAGCCCGTTCGCTCCCGGATTCGGGCATGGCGTATCAACAGGGGCAACCGCTGGCGTACATCCCGACGATCAACTGCGGGTACCCAGAATGGTGAAGACCGCACTCGAGACCGGCAGCGTGCAAGACAGCCTCCGGATCCGGCCGGGGTTCGGCGCCGACGACTGGATCGGTGAGGGCGGCTGGCTGACCGTACGCTTCAACTCGAGACTGATCGACCCCGAGGTGTCGCAGACCCTCGCGCTCAGCTTGATCTACCCGGACACCAAAAAACAACCCGACAGCTAGGTTCCCCGCGAACATCAACTGTCCTCGAGGTTTGTTGATGTTAGTAGGCTAGCTACTCAGGAGATTTCGCCGTGCCGATCACCACCCTCGTTGCCACACCTTCCCACGTTGATGCCTGCGCAGGTGTTCTTGCCGAAGCCTTCGCCGACGATCCGGTCATGGCGTCCATCTGGCCCGACCACAACAGACGCCATCGTGCACTGCCGCGCTACTTCGCCGTATCCCTGCGGCACTTCCACCTCCCGGGCGGTGGTGTACAAATCGCGACCGACCAGCACGACCACCTCGGCGGTGTCGCAGTGTGGGATCCACCCGGACAGTGGGATCAACCGGCCTCGCGCACACTGCGCGCACTACCGCAACTGCTAGCCGCCCTTCGCACCAGGACAGCCGCCGCGATCGCCATTCGTCGCACACTGGACGAACATCACCCACGCACGCCACTGCATTGGTACCTGGCCAACATCGCGACACCCGACAGCCGCCGCGGGCAGGGCTACGCCGCTCAACTCATCACCGACCGCCTCGCAACTGCGCCGGACACGGCCGCCTACCTTGTATGCACACGCGAAAAGAACATCCGCTTCTACGAACGATTCGGGTTCACGGTAAGCGCCACTTTCAACCTGCCCGTCGGAGCGAAACCCCTGATGTGGGCGATGGTTCGAGAGCCCTAGCTTCATTCTCCCAACGGCGGCAACGCCACTGCGCTCGCTGCGCGCCGTGAGTTTCATCTGGTCAGGGTGCCATCGATCGCGAAAATCGGTTTTGATGGAGGAGGACGAGAATCGCCCGCTCCTGGAGTTCATTTCGGTTCGGCAGTGCACGGCTGTGGGCACCACTGATAGGCAGGACGTAACCCTTATTGGCAACCGGTGGATCGAGAAGAAACACAGGTCGATCCACGAACCGTAGAAGCATTCGGCTCATGCGTAGAGCAGACCGGGCACGGTCTGCTTCAGGTCCAGGCCCGCAGATCTCTCGCCGGTTCGAGACTGTTGCCCACCAACTGCTGAGAGTACCCAGCACCGTCTCGGGACCAATCGCGTGGGGAGGACCGCGGGACTGTAAGAACAACGGCTTTGGCTCACTTTTGGTGGTGGCGGAGATCCTCTGAGGGCACGATGTTGCGGTGTGTGAGGTGATGCGTCTGCCGCCATGACGTTTTCGAGGCTGGCGCCGCTGATGGTGGAGGATGCCGTCGACGAGGCCGGCCGGATTCTGGTGCAAGCGCGGACCCCGGTGGTCCGGCGGCATGCCCGGGTTGCGGGGCAGAGTCCGCGCGGGTGCACCCATTTAAATGGCGGCAAGCAGTCCCGCAACCAGCAGCGGCGGCGCCGGAAGGTTGACCATGGCGGTCGGCAGGCCAACAGCGGACGCCGCAGCCACCATCCCCAGCAACGGAGACAGGACTCCGGTGTAGTTGGCCACCGCACCGCGTGCAAGACCGCAACAATTCCTCCAACGGTTTCCTGGCCCGCGTCCGCGAGCAACATCCCAGCAGCACCAACGCCTCAGCGTCGGCGGCGCGCACGACGTCTCGATACCACGCCGCGGCGTGGTACAGCTGATCGCGCAACCTGAGGAACGACTCTGCAAGTTGACACGACGGCTGGTCAGCGTGGACCCCGTAACGCAGGATACCGAGTGAGAGCTACGTATTCCCCGCGCCCATGCCGTCTCCGCCAGATCACGCGGGTGAACGCTGTCCATTCACCGCTTCCAGGCGGCGAGCGCTCACCACGTCGTCCGTCGGCCCGGTCGAGTCGGAGGAGAGGCTGACAGCTGCTTTCAAGCGGGAAGACAACGAACTGCCGCCGACCCGGACAGGGCGGGCGTTGACAGCATAACCAGGGCCCACGCAGCAGCTTCTCGCCCAACACTGCGGCTAAACCGGCCAAAATCGCCGATCTCCTTTAGCGCTGCCGGGCCCGCCCGTCCGAGTCATAGTCTATGACGAGAGCATAGAGAGTCAGTTCACTACGTCGATTAGGTCGATGACAAAGACAAGCGTCTTTCCGGAGAGCTGGTGACCAGCTCCGGCTGAGCCATAGGCCAGGTGTGGTGGGATGGTGAGCTGGCGGCGGCCACCGACCTTCATACCTGGGATGCCGTCCTGCCAGCCCTGAATGAGATTTCGCAGTGGGAAGGCAAGGGACTCACCACGGTTCCACGACGAATCAAATTCCTTGCCGGTATCGTAATCAACACCGACATAGTGAACATTGACGGTACTACCCGGTGCGGCCTCGGTGCCGTCGCCCACGACGAGATCCTTGATCACGAGCTCAGCGGGGGCCGGACCATCCTGGAGCTCAAGTTCGGGGTTGGTCATGGATTTTCCTCTCGTTAGGGAACGATTCGTCGATCACCTTATGCCGCATGATCCGTGGCATGGTGCAGGGGCTCTGGCACAAAGCGATTCCGCGCCGCCGACACCTACCTCCAATCAAGGTCCGGAGCGAGACTGTTATTACCCAGCCACATCCAGCAACCCCTGAGCGACATAATTCACCGCTGCAGCCTTCCTTTCATCGGCCGCCGTAGATCGTCACGGCGGTTTGCCGGCACCCTGGTAGCGCCAGCAAACCCCTGTGACCTCAGAATAGACCCAGCCATTCATCAATGGCCGCAGCCGCTACATTAGAATCATCTGCGATTATCGAAAAGTGGTCCGCAGGGACTGAGGAAACCGCTTGAGATGGCCACCACCGGCTTACCAAAACATCTTCATACCGGCCTGATTGTGGCGACAATTTTCGGAAGCTTGCCCTTGTGCAGCGGACGAGCAGAACTTCAAACGGTGCTGGATTAGGAGAGAAGTTCAATAGCATTTCGAGCCACGCCACTGTCGCTGTCAGTCGTGCATCGTTAAGCGTTCCAAATGTCCCTTCTTTCTCCAACATCGCATTGACAAGAGACTCCACCGGCAGCGCATCTGCCCCGTCGGCGGAAAAGGTGTCCAGTAGCACTACCCCCATCAACCGATTATCAGGGTCACGGGCGATCTCTGCGGCCGTGGCGTATGCAAGGCTTCCACCGGAGGAATAACCCACCAGCACAAAGGAATCCTCTCCCGCCACATCGAGTACTGTACGCACCAATAGATCTATCGCGGCAGTGGATGAACTGGGCAGAGGCTCGTTACCCTTGAAGCCTGGCAACGGCACACTTGTTACTTTCCTCTTTCCCCTAAAGGGTGCCGAAATCCGAAGATGTTGGTGCACCCCTCCCGTGAAGACTGGCGTACTAATAAAAATGAGGTGAGGCGAACTGGAGTCACCATCGCTGAGCCTGATTGGGGCAGGCATTTCCGCCAAATCACAATCGGAGTCGAAGACAGGACGAAGCCGTGCCGCAGAACTTAGAAATTCAAGTCCTTTTTCAATGTTTCCAGCGGCGACCGAGTCTTTAAACAATCCGGACAGAGCTTCTCCGTCACGGTTACCCTCCGGAACGACACGCTTCGCATCTATGATCACCGGGTTTGAATTGGCGTATCCCGCATTGATTATTTCATTTCGGACATGCCTAGCCAATTCAGCGGGCCCTCGATGGTCGAAAACAGACATCGGAGTTAACCGCAGGCCGGTTGCTTTGTTGAGATCATTTCGTATCTCCATTGCAGTCACCGAATTGAACCCGGCGTCAATGAAGGAGGCTCCAAAATCCTCGAAGCTAGCATAGCCAAGAATGGCGGTGGCACGCTCAACTATGAACTCCATGAGGATCTTGTCCTGCGCATCGTTGTCCAGCCCCATAATCTTTCGGGATAGGTAGCCAAACTCCGACGACCTCGGCTCCGTTCCGGTTCCGACTTTGCGGCGGGTGGCCGGGGCCAGTCCCCGCAGCAGCGGTGCCAACAACCCGGCCCGCGCGGACGCGGCCAACGCGGCGGTGTCCAGACAGGTCGCGGTCACCGTGGCACGATGCTGCGCGATCGCGGCATCGAACAACGCCAACCCCTGCTCATCCGACAACATCCGGAACCCACTATGGCCGTTCAGTGCAAAAGTACCCGACCCTGATCTCTGAATCACCCCATCTGTTCCCGAGGCCCAGAAACCCCACGCGATCGACGTCGCCGCCAAACCCCGGGCACGCCGGTACTCGGCCAACCCGTCGAGGAAGGTGTTCGCCGCCGCGTAGTTGCCCTGCCCGGGCCCACCCACGACCCCGGCCACCGAGGAGAACAACACGAACAACGCCAGATCCCGATCACGAGTCAACTCGTGCAGATGCCAAGCCGCATCGGCCTTGGCCGACATCACCACATCCACCCGCTGCGGCGTCAACGCCGCCATCATCCCGTCATCGAGCACACCCGCCGCATGCACCACACCGGTCAACGGGAACTGCGAGGGCACCGATGACAGCAACTGCGCCACCGCAGCACGATCGGACACATCACAGGCTTCCACACGCACCCGCGCGCCGAGCCCGGCCAGCTCCTCGACCAACTGCTCGACCCCCTCAGCAGCAGACCCGCGGCGGCTGGCCAACACCAGCGACCGCACTCCGTACGAGGACACCAGATGCCGGGCCACCAACGCACCCAACCCACCGGTACCACCAGTGACGATCACCGTGCCCTCGGCCAACACCACACCGCGGTCACCATCGGTGATCTCGGCGGGTTGGGAGGTGAGTCGGGTCAGTCGGGGGGTGTGGGTGATCCCGTTGCGGATCGCGAGCTGCGGCTCGCCGAGCGCGCTAGCCGTGGACACGACCTCGGCGACCGCCGGCGAGAACAAATCCTCCCCCGATTCGGTTTCGGCATCGGGCTCGAGGTCGAGGTCGAGGTCGATGAGCACGATGCGGCCGGGGTCTTCGGTCTGCGCCGAGCGCACCAGCCCCCACACCGCCGAGGCGGCCAAATCGGTCACCGCGCTACCGGCCACCGCGACCGCGCCACGGGTCAACACCATCAACACACCCGGACCCGACCAGTGTGGATCGGAGAACTCCTGCACCGCCGCCAGCACCCGATGCACCGCGGTGTGCGCCTGCCACACCGGATCCGCCTCACCAGCAGCGATATCGCGGGCATCGAACACGACCACCGACGCATCGCTTGCACCGTCACTCACGGTGTCGGGTGTGGCGTGTTGGGTCCAGGTGATGTACGGCACCACCGATACCGGCTCGGGAGCGGTGACCGGGTTCCAGTCCAGGCCCAGGAGCCGGTCCCCGGACCGGGTAGTGGCCAGTTGGTCCAATGTGACCGGTCGCACGGCGAGTGATCCGACCGTCAGCACTGGGTGTCCGGCCTCGTCGCCGACCTCGACCGTTACCGCACCGGTGTCGGTGCTGGTGATCCGGGCCCGGACCAGAGCGGCGCCGGTCGCGTGCAGACTGACTTGTTCCCACGCGAACGGCAACCGCGGCCCGGCACCGGTTCCCCCGGTGTCGTTGAGGGCCAACAACGCGTGCAGGACCGCATCCAGCAGCGCCGGATGCAACCCGTAACGGTGCGCCTCCCCCACACTGTCGATGCCGTCGGTCGCGGGCAGGGCAGCCTGCACATACAACTCTGTGCCATCGCGCCAAACTTGTTGCAGGCCTTGGAACATCGGCCCGTACCCGTAACCGGTGTCGGTCAACCCGTCGTAGAGGCCGTCGATCGGCACCGGCTCCGCGCCGACCGGAGGCCACTGCGTCCACGGTGGGACAACTGCTGCCGCGGTGTCGGGAGCTACCACGCCTTGGGCGTGCAACACCCACTCCCCGTCGGTATCGCTGTCGGTGTCGGGTCGGGAGTAGACCGTCACCACCCGCTGGCCGTCGCTGTCGGCACCACCGATGAGGACTTGGATCTGCCGTGCACCGGTCTCGGGCAGGCTCAAAGGAGCCAGCAGGGTCAGTTCCTGCAGCAGCGGGCAGCCGACCTCGTCGCCGGCACGCAACACCAACTCCACAAACCCGGTACCGGGCAGCAACACCACACCACCCACGGCATGATCGGCCAGCCACGGATGCGTACGCAACGACAACCGGCCCGTCACCGTGACACCCCCGGTGTCCGGAGCCGCGACCACGGCCCCGACCAGCGGGTGATCGGCGGCCGCCTGTCCCAGCGACACCGCGTCTCCGGTGCCGGCGCTGGTGTCGAGCCAGTAGCGGCGACGCTGGAACGCATACGTCGGCAACCCGACACGGGCGACACCACGCCCGGTGTACAGCGCGGTCCAATCAATCTCCACACCGGCCACATCCAGGCACGCGACCGCATGCAGGAATCGGTCCAGTCCACCGTCGTCGCGGCGCAGCGACCCGACCACCACGACAGTCTCGGGTGCGCCGGTACCGGTGCCGGTGTGGATGTTGGTGCTGGTGTCCTCGATCGCGACGGTCAGCACCGGATGCGCGCTGACCTCCACGAAACGGGTGTGCCCGTCCGCGAGCAGCGCCTCAGTGGCTTGTTGCAAACACACCGTTTGACGCAGGTTGCGATACCAGTAGTGCGCATCCAAACCGGTGGTATCCACCAATTCCCCGGTCACCGTGGAGTAGAACGGGATCAGCGACGAGCCTGCGCTGACACCCCCGAGAGCCTCCAACAAGGCAGCCTGCAACGACTCGACCTGCATCGAATGCGCGGCGAAGTCGACATCGGGAATCATCCACCGCATCACTGCCTGCGCGGACAGAGTGCGTTCGAGTTCGGCCAGTACGGCGGGTGGACCCGACACCGTGACCGATCGGGGTCCGTTCACTGCGGCAACGCACACCTCCTCGGCGAACGGTGCAATCCAGGACTGCACACGCTCGACGGTATCGAGGATCGACAGCATCGCGCCGTTGCCGGCCAGTTGTTGCTGGATCAGGCGGCTGCGTGAAACCACCACGCGGGCAGCGTCTTCGAGGGTCAACGCACCGGCCACGTAGGCGGCGGCGATCTCGCCTTGGGAATGGCCCATCACCGCGTCGGGGACCACCCCGAACGCGGCCCACAAGCGGGCCAGTCCCACCATCACCGCGAACGACACCGGCTGCACCACATCGACACGATCCAGCGACGGGGCGTCCACGCTGCCACGCAGCACATCGGTCAGTGACCAGTCCACCAACACCGAGAACGCTCGGTCGCATTCGTCGATCGCCTGCGCGAACACCGGAGCAGTGTCGAGCAACTCCCGGCCCATGCCGACCCACTGGGCGCCCTGACCCGGGAACACCAACACCGTCTTACCGGCACCAGCACCGGTGCCGGTCACCGTGTTCGCGGCCGGGGTGTCGGTGCCGATACTGATCAACCCGGCCAGCAACTGCTCACGATCGACACCGACGACCAGCGCACGATGTTCGAACCGCGACCGCTGCAACAGCGACCACCCCACATCGGCGGCCTCTAATCCCGCATCGGCGGCAATGAAATCGGCCAACCGCCGCGCCTGCCCGACCAACGCCTCACGACTACGACCCGACAACCTCCACACCACCACCCCGGCACCAGCGCCGGTAACGGTCGTGCCGGTGGTGTCGATGCCACCGGTCGAATCGGCGGGATCGTCGGTGTCACTGTGGTTTTCGATGACGGGTGCTTGT
This sequence comes from Nocardia brasiliensis, assembly GCF_042691675.1. Taxonomy (GTDB): domain Bacteria; phylum Actinomycetota; class Actinomycetes; order Mycobacteriales; family Mycobacteriaceae; genus Nocardia; species Nocardia brasiliensis_D. The sequence goes on along the minus strand of NZ_CP170507.1, from coordinate 3,569,698 downwards.
TCGAGGATGACGTGGGCGTTGGTGCCGCTGATCCCGAAGGAGGACACCGCCGCACGACGCGGCCGGTCCCCGTCGGGCCAGTCGCGGGCTTCGGTGAGCAACTGCACCGCGCCGCTGTCCCAATCCACATGCGACGACGGCGCATCCACGTGCAGGGTTTTCGGGGCCACACCGTGGCGCATGGCCTGGATCATCTTGATGACACCGGCGACACCGGCCGCGGCCTGGGAGTGGCCGATGTTGGATTTGATCGACCCCAGCCACAACGGTTTGTCCTCGGGCCGGTCCTGGCCGTAGGTGGCCAGCAACGCTTGGGCCTCGATCGGGTCACCCAATCGGGTGCCGGTGCCGTGGGCCTCGACCACATCCACCTCGCCCGTGGTCAAACCCGCGTTGGCCAACGCCCGCCGGATCACCCGCTGCTGCGAAGGCCCGTTCGGCGCGGTCAACCCGTTGGAGGCACCATCCTGATTCACCGCACTACCACGCACCACCGCCAGCACCTGATGACCGTGACGGCGGGCATCGGAAAGCCGTTCCACCACCAGCACACCGACACCCTCGGCGAACCCGGTGCCGTCGGCGGCGTCGGCGAAGGATTTGGACCGCCCGTCGGGCGCCAGGCCCTGCTGTCGGGAGAACTCTGTGAACACGCCGGGGGTTGCCATCACCGTGACGCCACCGACGAGTGCCATCGCGCATTCCCCCGCGCGTACGGCTTGTGCGGCTTGGTGCAGGGCGACCAGGCTCGACGAGCAGGCGGTGTCGACCGTCACGGCCGGGCCTTCCAACCCCAGCACATACGACACCCGACCGGACACGATCGCGCCGGAGGCTTCGCTGTAGGGGTAGTCGTGATGCATGACACCGACGAAGACGCCGGTGTCGCTGCCGCGCAACGATTCCGGGGCGATCCCGGCGTGTTCGAGGGCTTCCCACACCGTTTCCAGCAGCAACCGCTGCTGCGGATCCATCGCGACCGCTTCTCGGGGGCTGATCCCGAAGAACCCGGCATCGAATTCCCCAGCGTCGTACACGAACCCGCCGTCACGCACATACGACTTGCCCGCGATCCCGGGTTCGGGATCGAACAGGGCATCGATGTCCCAGCCACGATCGGTCGGGAACCCACCGATCGTGTCACGCCCCTCGGCCACCACACGCCACAAGTCCTCGGGAGAACTCACCCCGCCGGGGTAACGGCAGCCAATCCCCACAACCACCACCGGATCCGACACATCCGCCGACACCAGCGGTGTCACCATCGCCGGCACGGCAGCCGATCCGTGCAGTTCGTGCAGGATGTGGCCGGTGATCGCGTCGGGGGTCGGGTAGTCGAACACCAGCGTCGCCGGCAGCCGCAGCCCGGTCACGGTGTTGAGCCGGTTACGGGCCTCGACCGCGGTCAGCGAGTCGATACCCAGATCACGGAAGTTGCGAGTGGCCTCCACCGCCTCGGCACCAGCATGACCGAGGACCACCGCGATCTGCGAGCGGACCATATCCAGCACCAGCCGCCGCTGCTCGGGCTCGGCCAACCCGGCCAACCGAGCCAGCAGCGCCGATCCGGTCCCCGGTGTGGTGGTGGTATCGACACTGCGGCGCGCGGCCGGGGCCAGTCCCCGCAGCAGCGGTGCCAACAACCCGGCCCGCGCGGACGCGGCCAACGCGGCGGTGTCCAGACGGGTCGCGGTCACCGTGGCACGATGCTGCGCGATCGCGGCATCGAACAACGCCAACCCCTGCTCATCCGAGACCGCCCGGAACCCACCACGACTGTTACGAGCGACATCACCACGCTCGAGATGCCCGGTCATCCCGGTCCCCGAAGCCCACATACCCCACGCGATCGACGTCGCCGCCAAACCCCGGGCACGCCGGTACTCGGCCAACCCGTCGAGGAAGGTGTTCGCCGCCGCGTAGTTGCCCTGCCCGGGCCCACCCACGACCCCGGCCACCGAGGAGAACAACACGAACAACGCCAGATCCCGATCACGAGTCAACTCGTGCAGATGCCAAGCCGCATCGGCCTTGGCCGACATCACCACATCCACCCGCTGCGGCGTCAACGCCGCCATCATCCCGTCATCGAGCACACCCGCCGCATGCACCACACCGGTCAACGGGAACTGCGAGGGCACCGATGACAGCAACTGCGCCACCGCAGCACGATCGGACACATCACAGGCTTCCACACGCACCCGCGCGCCGAGCCCGGCCAGCTCCTCGACCAACTGCTCGACCCCCTCAGCAGCAGACCCGCGGCGGCTGGCCAACACCAGCGACCGCACTCCGTACGAGGACACCAGATGCCGGGCCACCAACGCACCCAACCCACCGGTACCACCAGTGACGATCACCGTGCCCTCGGCCAACACCACACCGCGGTCACCATCGGTGATCTCGGCGGGTTGGGAGGTGAGTCGGGTCAGTCGGGGGGTGTGGGTGATCCCGTTGCGGATCGCGAGCTGCGGCTCGCCGAGCGCGCTAGCCGTGGACACGACCTCGGCGACCGCCGGCGAGAACAAATCCTCCCCCGATTCGGTTTCGGCATCGGGCTCGAGGTCGAGGTCGAGGTCGATGAGCACGATGCGGCCGGGGTCTTCGGTCTGCGCCGAGCGCACCAGCCCCCACACCGCCGAGGCGGCCAAATCGGTCACCGCGCTACCGGCCACCGCGACCGCGCCACGGGTCAACACCATCAACACACCCGGACCCGACCAGTGTGGATCGGAGAACTCCTGCACCGCCGCCAGCACCCGATGCACCGCGGTGTGCGCCTGCCACACCGGATCCGCCTCACCAGCAGCGATATCGCGGGCATCGAACACGACCACCGACGCATCGCTTGCACCGTCACTCACGGTGTCGGGTGTGGCGTGTTGGGTCCAGGTGATGTACGGCACCACCGATACCGGCTCGGGAGCGGTGACCGGGTTCCAGTCCACAGCCAACAACCGGTCCCCGGAGGTGATGGTGAGCTGATCGAACGCGACCGGCCGCAATACCAGCGAGCCGACCGTCAGCACCGGCTGCCCGGTCTCGTCGGCCACCACGATCGACACCGCACCGGTGTCGGTGCTGGTGATCCGGGCCCGGACCAGAGCGGCGCCGGTCGCGTGCAGACCGACTTGTTCCCACGCGAACGGCAACCGCGGCCCCTGCCCACCACCGGTGTCCCCGGTGTCGTGAGTGTCATCGAGGCCCAACGCGTGCAGGACCGCATCCAGCAGCGCCGGATGCAACCCGTAACGGTGCGCCTCCCCCACACTGTCGATGCCGTCGGTCGCGGGCAGGGCAGCCTGCACATACAACTCTGTGCCATCGCGCCAAACTTGTTGCAGGCCTTGGAACATCGGCCCGTACCCGTAACCGGTGTCGGTCAACCCGTCGTAGAGGCCGTCGATCGGCACCGGCTCCGCGCCGACCGGAGGCCACTGCGTCCACGGTGGGACAACTGCTGCCGCGGTGTCGGGAGCTACCACGCCTTGGGCGTGCAACACCCACTCCCCGTCGGTATCGCTGTCGGTGTCGGGTCGGGAGTAGACCGTCACCACCCGCTGGCCGTCGCTGTCGGCACCACCGATGAGGACTTGGATCTGCCGTGCACCGGTCTCGGGCAGGCTCAAAGGAGCCAGCAGGGTCAGTTCCTGCAGCAGCGGGCAGCCGACCTCGTCGCCGGCACGCAACACCAACTCCACAAACCCGGTACCGGGCAGCAACACCACACCACCCACGGCATGATCGGCCAGCCACGGATGCGTACGCAACGACAACCGGCCCGTCACCGTGACACCCCCGGTGTCCGGAGCCGCGACCACGGCCCCGACCAGCGGGTGATCGGCGGCCGCCTGTCCCAGCGACACCGCGTCTCCGGTGCCGGCGCTGGTGTCGAGCCAGTAGCGGCGACGCTGGAACGCATACGTCGGCAACCCGACACGGGCGACACCACGCCCGGTGTACAGCGCGGTCCAATCAATCTCCACACCGGCCACATCCAGGCACGCGACCGCATGCAGGAATCGGTCCAGTCCACCGTCGTCGCGGCGCAGCGACCCGACCACCACGACAGTCTCGGGTGCGCCGGTACCGGTGCCGGTGTGGATGTTGGTGCTGGTGTCCTCGATCGCGACGGTCAGCACCGGATGCGCGCTGACCTCCACGAAACGGGTGTGCCCGTCCGCGAGCAGCGCCTCAGTGGCTTGTTGCAAACACACCGTTTGACGCAGGTTGCGATACCAGTAGTGCGCATCCAAACCGGTGGTATCCACCAATTCCCCGGTCACCGTGGAGTAGAACGGGATCAGCGACGAGCCTGCGCTGACACCCCCGAGAGCCTCCAACAAGGCAGCCTGCAACGACTCGACCTGCGCGGAGTGGGAGGCATAATCCACTGCAATACGGCGGGCATGGATTCCGTCGATCTCGCATGCGTTGACCAGATGTTCGATAGCTCCGGGTTCACCGGAGACTACAACCGAGTTCGGTCCGTTCACCGCGGCGATGCTCACTCGGTCGTTCAGTCGTGATGTCACCGCGTCCGCGGGCATCGACACCGAGGCCATCGCGCCGTTGCCGGCCAGTTGTTGCTGGATCAGGCGGCTGCGTGAAACCACCACGCGGGCAGCGTCTTCGAGGGTCAACGCACCGGCCACGTAGGCGGCGGCGATCTCGCCTTGGGAATGGCCCATCACCGCGTCGGGGACCACCCCGAACGCGGCCCACAAGCGGGCCAGTCCCACCATCACCGCGAACGACACCGGCTGCACCACATCGACACGATCCAGCGACGGGGCGTCCACGCTGCCACGCAGCACATCGGTCAGTGACCAGTCCACCAACACCGAGAACGCTCGGTCGCATTCGTCGATCGCCTGCGCGAACACCGGAGCAGTGTCGAGCAACTCCCGGCCCATGCCGACCCACTGGGCGCCCTGACCCGGGAACACCAACACCGTCTTACCGGCACCAGCACCGGTGCCGGTCACCGTGTTCGCGGCCGGGGTGTCGGTGCCGATACTGATCAACCCGGCCAGCAACTGCTCACGATCGACACCGACGACCAGCGCACGATGTTCGAACCGCGACCGCTGCAACAGCGACCACCCCACATCGGCGGCCTCTAATCCCGCATCGGCGGCAATGAAATCGGCCAACCGCCGCGCCTGCCCGACCAACGCCTCACGACTACGACCCGACAACCTCCACACCACCACACCGGTCGTGTCGGAAACGGTTGCCTCGGAATCAATCACCTCGGCAACCGCGGGTGCTTGTTCGAGGATGACGTGGGCGTTGGTGCCGCTGACACCGAAGGAGGACACCGCCGCACGACGCGGCCGGTCCCCGTCGGGCCAGTCGCGGGCTTCGGTGAGCAACTGCACCGCGCCGCTGTCCCAATCCACATGCGACGACGGCGCATCCACGTGCAGGGTTTTCGGGGCCACACCGTGGCGCATGGCCTGGATCATCTTGATGACACCGGCGACACCGGCCGCGGCCTGGGAGTGGCCGATGTTGGATTTGATCGACCCCAGCCACAACGGTTTGTCCTCGGGCCGGTCCTGGCCGTAGGTGGCCAGCAACGCTTGGGCCTCGATCGGGTCACCCAATCGGGTGCCGGTGCCGTGGGCCTCGACCACATCCACCTCGCCCGTGGTCAAACCCGCGTTGGCCAACGCCCGCCGGATCACCCGCTGCTGCGAAGGCCCGTTCGGCGCGGTCAACCCGTTGGAGGCACCATCCTGATTCACCGCACTACCACGCACCACCGCCAGCACCTGATGACCGTGACGGCGGGCATCGGAAAGCCGTTCCACCACCAGCACACCGACACCCTCGGACCATCCGGTGCCGTCGGCGGCGTCGGCGAAGGGTTTGGACCGCCCGTCGGGCGCCAGGCCGCGTTGGCGGGAAAACTCTGCGAACACGCCGGGGCTCGCCATCACCGTGACGCCACCGACGAGTGCCATCGCGCATTCCCCCGCGCGTACGGCTTGTGCGGCTTGGTGCAGGGCGACCAGGCTCGACGAGCAGGCGGTGTCGATCGATACCGCCGGGCCTTCCAACCCCAGCACATACGACACCCGACCGGACACGACACTGGCCGTACCACCGGTCAACCGGAATCCCTCGGCACTGATGTCGCTGTCGGCGCCGACGCTGTAGTAGGCGTCGGTGACGCCGACGAAGACGCCGGTGTCGCTGCCGCGCAACGATTCCGGGGCGATCCCGGCGTGTTCGAGGGCTTCCCACACCGTTTCCAGCAGCAACCGCTGCTGCGGATCCATCGCGACCGCTTCGCGGGGGCTGATCCCGAAGAACCCGGCATCGAATTCCCCAGCGTCGTACACGAACCCGCCGTCACGCACATACGACTTGCCCGCGATCCCGGGTTCGGGATCGAACAGGGCATCGATGTCCCAGCCACGATCGGTCGGGAACCCACCGATCGTGTCACGCCCCTCGGCCACCACACGCCACAAGTCCTCGGGAGAACTCACCCCGCCGGGGTAACGGCAGCCAATCCCCACAACCACCACCGGATCCGACACATCCGCCGACACCAGCGGTGTCACCATCGCCGGCACGGCAGCCGATCCGTGCAGTTCGTGCAGGATGTGGCCGGTGATCGCGTCGGGGGTCGGGTAGTCGAACACCAGCGTCGCCGGCAGCCGCAGCCCGGTCACGGTGTTGAGCCGGTTACGGGCCTCGACCGCGGTCAGCGAGTCGATACCCAGATCACGGAAGTTGCGAGTGGCCTCCACCGCCTCGGCACCAGCATGACCGAGGACCACCGCGATCTGCGAGCGGACCATATCCAGCACCAGCCGCCGCTGCTCGGGCTCGGCCAACCCGGCCAACCGAGCCAGCAGCGCCGATCCGGTCCCCGGTGTGGTGGTGGTATCGACACTGCGGCGCGCGGCCGGGGCCAGTCCCCGCAGCAGCGGTGCCAACAACCCGGCCCGCGCGGACGCGGCCAACGCGGCGGTGTCCAGACGGGTCGCGGTCACCGTGGCACGATGCTGCGCGATCGCGGCATCGAACAACGCCAACCCCTGCTCATCCGAGACCGCCCGGAACCCACCACGACTGTTACGAGCGACATCACCACGCTCGAGATGCCCGGTCATCCCGGTCCCCGAAGCCCACATACCCCACGCGATCGACGTCGCCGCCAAACCCCGGGCACGCCGGTACTCGGCCAACCCGTCGAGGAAGGTGTTCGCCGCCGCGTAGTTGCCCTGCCCGGGCCCACCCACGACCCCGGCCACCGAGGAGAACAACACGAACAACGCCAGATCCCGATCACGAGTCAACTCGTGCAGATGCCAAGCCGCATCGGCCTTGGCCGACATCACCACATCCACCCGCTGCGGCGTCAACGCCGCCATCATCCCGTCATCGAGCACACCCGCCGCATGCACCACACCGGTCAACGGGAACTGCGAGGGCACCGATGACAGCAACTGCGCCACCGCAGCACGATCGGACACATCACAGGCTTCCACACGCACCCGCGCGCCGAGCCCGGCCAGCTCCTCGACCAACTGCTCGACCCCCTCAGCAGCAGACCCGCGGCGGCTGGCCAACACCAGCGACCGCACTCCGTACGAGGACACCAGATGCCGGGCCACCAACGCACCCAACCCACCGGTACCACCAGTGACGATCACCGTGCCCTCGGCCAACACATCCTTGGCTGCAGGTGTGGTGAGGACGATCTTGCCGATATGACGTGCCTGGCTGAAGTACCGCAGCGCCTCTCGCGCCTGTTCGACCGGCCAGGTACGCAACGGCAGGCGTTGGAGGACACCGCGATCGAACAAGGCAGTGAGCTCGGCGAGCATCTGCTGGATCCGGTCGGGTCCGGCCTCGGCGTTGTCGAATGCCCGGTATTTCACTCCCGGGTAGTCGGCCGCGATCTGGTCGCTGTCACGGATGTCGGCCTTGCCCATCTCGATGAAGCGGCCACCGCGAGGCAGCAGCCGCAGCGAGGCATCGACGAACTGTCCGGTCAGCGAATCCAACACCACGTCCATACCGCGGCCACCGGTGGCCGCCAGGAACTGTTCCTCGAACTGCAGCGTGCGCGAGTTCGCGATGTGTTGCTCGTCGAAACCCATGCCGCGCAAGACATCCCATTTGCCGCTGCTCGCGGTGGCATAGACCTCCAGCCCCCAATGACGCGCCAGCTGCACCGCAGCCATTCCCACGCCACCGGCTGCTGCGTGCACCAACAGCGTTTCGCCCGGCTGCACCTCAGCCAAATCCCGCAGCCCGTAATAGGCGGTCAGGAACACCACCGGCACCGCCGCGGCCTCGGCGAACGTCCATCCCGCCGGGATCTGTACCACCAGACGGTGATCGGTGACCGCGACCGCACCGATCCCACCATCGACCATGCCCATCACCCGATCGCCCGGGACCACGCCCACGACCTCGGGACCCACCTCGAGCACAACCCCGGCCACTTCCGAACCCATCTGACCGTTCGGGTCGGGATACATGCCCAAGCAGATCAAGACGTCGCGGAAGTTCACCCCGCCCGCTCGTACCGCGATGCGCACCTGCCCCGCCAGCAACGGTTCACTACCACGGGAATCGACGACCACACCGACACCATCGGGTGTGCCCTTTTCCACCGCCGCCAACCGCCACAAACCCTGCGCAGGTATCGCCAACACACCCCGATCGATCTCCCGGGTCAGCCTGGGGGTGTGGGTGATCCCGTTGCGGATCGCGAGCTGCGGCTCGCCGAGCGCGCTAGCCGTGGACACGACCTCGGCGACCGCCGGCGAGAACAAATCCTCCCCCGATTCGGTTTCGGCATCGGGCTCGAGGTCGAGGTCGATGAGCACGATGCGGCCGGGGTCTTCGGTCTGCGCCGAGCGCACCAGCCCCCACACCGCCGAGGCGGCCAAATCGGTCACCGCGCTACCGGCCACCGCGACCGCGCCACGGGTCAACACCATCAACACACCCGGACCCGACCAGTGTGGATCGGAGAACTCCTGCACCGCCGCCAGCACCCGATGCACCGCGGTGTGCGCCTGCCACACCGGATCCGCCTCACCAGCAGCGATATCGCGGGCATCGAACACGACCACCGACGCATCGCTTGCACCGTCACTCACGGTGTCGGGTGTGGCGTGTTGGGTCCAGGTGATGTACGGCACCACCGATACCGGCTCGGGAGCGGTGACCGGGTTCCAGTCCAGGCCCAGGAGCCGGTCCCCGGACCGGGTAGTGGCCAGTTGGTCCAATGTGACCGGTCGCACGGCGAGTGATCCGACCGTCAGCACTGGGTGTCCGGCCTCGTCGCCGACCTCGACCGTTACCGCACCGGTGTCGGTGCTGGTGATCCGGGCCCGGACCAGAGCGGCGCCGGTCGCGTGCAGACTGACTTGTTCCCACGCGAACGGCAACCGCGGCCCGGCACCGGTTCCCCCGGTGTCGTTGAGGGCCAACAACGCGTGCAGGACCGCATCCAGCAGCGCCGGATGCAACCCGTAACGGTGCGCCTCCCCCACACTGTCGATGCCGTCGGTCGCGGGCAGGGCAGCCTGCACATACAACTCTGTGCCATCGCGCCAAACTTGTTGCAGGCCTTGGAACATCGGCCCGTACCCGTAACCGGTGTCGGTCAACCCGTCGTAGAGGCCGTCGATCGGCACCGGCTCCGCGCCGACCGGAGGCCACTGCGTCCACGGTGGGACAACTGCTGCCGCGGTGTCGGGAGCTACCACGCCTTGGGCGTGCAACACCCACTCCCCGTCGGTATCGCTGTCGGTGTCGGGTCGGGAGTAGACCGTCACCACCCGCTGGCCGTCGCTGTCGGCACCACCGATGAGGACTTGGATCTGCCGTGCACCGGTCTCGGGCAGGCTCAAAGGAGCCAGCAGGGTCAGTTCCTGCAGCAGCGGGCAGCCGACCTCGTCGCCGGCACGCAACACCAACTCCACAAACCCGGTACCGGGCAGCAACACCACACCACCCACGGCATGATCGGCCAGCCACGGATGCGTACGCAACGACAACCGGCCCGTCACCGTGACACCCCCGGTGTCCGGAGCCGCGACCACGGCCCCGACCAGCGGGTGATCGGCGGCCGCCTGTCCCAGCGACACCGCGTCTCCGGTGCCGGCGCTGGTGTCGAGCCAGTAGCGGCGACGCTGGAACGCATACGTCGGCAACCCGACACGGGCGACACCACGCCCGGTGTACAGCGCGGTCCAATCAATCTCCACACCGGCCACATCCAGGTGCGCGACCGCGGTCAGCATCGTGTCGGTTTGTGAACGGTCTCGGCGCAGTGCCGCGGTGACCACGACACCGGTGTCGGTGTGGGGTTGCAGGTTTTGATCGATCAACGCGGTGAGCCCGCCGTCGGGACCCGCGACGAGGAACCGGGTCGCACCGGCCTCATGGAGGGTGTGGATCGTTTCGGCGAAACGAACCGTGCCACGGACATGACGCACCCAATAGTGCGGGTCGGCCAGTTCGGGTCCGGCCAGTTGCCCGTCGAGGTTGGACACGATCGGGATGGCCGGTTCGGCGAAGGACAATCCGGCGACCACCTCGGCGAACTCGGCCAGCATCGGCTCCATCAACACCGAATGGAACGCATGCGACACCGGCAACCGGGTGACCCGCCGACCCAGACCGGCCAGATGAGTGGTGACCGTTTCGACCGCGTCGGCCTCACCGGAGATCACCAGCGAATCGACCGCGTTGACCGCGGCGATATCGACTGCACCGGTACCAAATTCGGTGAACAGTTCGGCGATCTCGGTTTCGGAGGCCTGCACCGCGGCCATCGCCCCGCCCTCGGGCAACGCCTGCATCAACTGGCCCCGCGCCGCGACCAGCACCGCGGCATCCTCGAGACTCAACACTCCCGCGACATGCGCGGCGGTGATCTCACCGATGGAATGACCGGCCAGCATGTCCGGACGCACACCCCAGGCCCGCAGCAACGCGAACACACCCACACCGACGGCGAACAATGCGGCCTGCGCGAACACGGTGGCGTTCAACGGTTCTGCGTGTTCACCCCACACCACCTCACGCAGTGAACAACCCAACCGCGGATCCAACTCGGCCACCACCGCGTCGAACGCCGCAGCGAACACCGGGAACCGCTCATACAACTCCCGGCCCATGCCGACCCACTGGGCGCCCTGACCCGGGAACACCAACACCGTCTTACCGGCACCAGCACCGGTGCCGGTCACCGTGTTCGCGGCCGGGGTGTCGGTGCCGATACTGATCAACCCGGCCAGCAACTGCTCACGATCGACACCGACGACCAGCGCACGATGTTCGAACCGCGACCGCTGCAACAGCGACCACCCCACATCGGCGGCCTCTAATCCCGCATCGGCGGCAATGAAATCGGCCAACCGCCGCGCCTGCCCGACCAACGCCTCACGACTACGACCCGACAACCTCCACACCACCACCCCGGCACCAGCGCCGGTAACGGTCGTGCCGGTGGTGTCGATGCCACCGGTCGAATCGGCGGGATCGTCGGTGTCACTGTGGTTTTCGATGACGGGTGCTTGTTCGAGGATGACGTGGGCGTTGGTGCCGCTGACACCGAAGGAGGACACCGCCGCACGACGCGGCCGGTCCCCGTCGGGCCAGTCGCGGGCTTCGGTGAGCAACTGCACCGCGCCGCTGTCCCAATCCACATGCGACGACGGCGCATCCACGTGCAGGGTTTTCGGGGCCACACCGTGGCGCATGGCCTGGATCATCTTGATGACACCGGCGACACCGGCCGCGGCCTGGGAGTGGCCGATGTTGGATTTGATCGACCCCAGCCACAACGGTTTGTCCTCGGGCCGGTCCTGGCCGTAGGTGGCCAGCAACGCTTGGGCCTCGATCGGGTCACCCAATCGGGTGCCGGTGCCGTGGGCCTCGACCACATCCACCTCGCCCGTGGTCAAACCCGCGTTGGCCAACGCCCGCCGGATCACCCGCTGCTGCGAAGGCCCGTTCGGCGCGGTCAACCCGTTGGAGGCACCATCCTGATTCACCGCACTACCACGCACCACCGCCAGCACCTGATGACCGTGACGGCGGGCATCGGAAAGCCGTTCCACCACCAGCACACCGACACCCTCGGACCATCCGGTGCCGTCGGCGGCGTCGGCGAAGGATTTGGACCGCCCGTCGGGCGCCAGGCCGCGTTGGCGGGAAAACTCCACGAACAACCCCGGAGTCGCCAATACCGTGACACCACCGACGAGTGCCATCGCGCATTCCCCCGCGCGTACGGCTTGTGCGGCTTGGTGCAGGGCGACCAGGCTCGACGAGCAGGCGGTGTCGATCGATACCGCCGGGCCTTCCAACCCCAGCACATACGACACCCGACCGGACACGACACTGGCCGCACCACCGGTCAACCGGAATCCCTCGGCACTGATGTCGCTGTCGGCGCCGACCCCGTAGTAGGCGTCACCGACGCCGACGAAGACGCCGGTGTCGCTGCCGCGCAACGATTCCGGGGCGATCCCGGCGTGTTCGAGGGCTTCCCACACCGTTTCCAGCAGCAACCGCTGCTGCGGATCCATCGCGACCGCTTCGCGGGGGCTGATCCCGAAGAACCCGGCATCGAATTCCCCAGCGTCGTACACGAACCCGCCGTCACGCACATACGACTTGCCCGCGATCCCGGGTTCGGGATCGAACAGGGCATCGATGTCCCAGCCACGATCGGTCGGGAACCCACCGATCGTGTCACGCCCCTCGGCCACCACACGCCACAAGTCCTCGGGAGAACTCACCCCGCCGGGGTAACGGCAGCCAATCCCCACAACCACCACCGGATCCGACACATCCGCCGACACCAGCGGTGTCACCATCGCCGGCACGGCAGCCGATCCGTGCAGTTCGTGCAGGATGTGGCCGGTGATCGCGTCGGGGGTCGGGTAGTCGAACACCAGCGTCGCCGGCAGCCGCAGCCCGGTCACGGTGTTGAGCCGGTTACGGGCCTCGACCGCGGTCAGCGAGTCGATACCCAGATCACGGAAGTTGCGAGTGGCCTCCACCGCCTCGGCACCAGCATGACCGAGGACCACCGCGATCTGCGAGCGGACCATATCCAGCACCAGCCGCCGCTGCTCGGGCTCGGCCAACCCGGCCAACCGAGCCAGCAGCGCCGATCCGGTCCCCGGTGTGGTGGTGGTATCGACACTGCGGCGCGCGGCCGGGGCCAGTCCCCGCAGCAGCGGTGCCAACAACCCGGCCCGCGCGGACGCGGCCAACGCGGCGGTGTCCAGACGGGTCGCGGTCACCGTGGCACGATGCTGCGCGATCGCGGCATCGAACAACGCCAACCCCTGCTCATCCGAGACCGCCCGGAACCCACCACGACTGTTACGAGCGACATCACCACGCTCGAGATGCCCGGTCATCCCGGTCCCCGAAGCCCACAAACCCCACGCGATCGACGTCGCCGCCAAACCCCGGGCACGCCGGTACTCGGCCAACCCGTCGAGGAAGGTGTTCGCCGCCGCGTAGTTGCCCTGCCCGGGCCCACCCACGACCCCGGCCACCGAGGAGAACAACACGAACAACGCCAGATCCCGATCACGAGTCAACTCGTGCAGATGCCAAGCCGCATCGGCCTTGGCCGACATCACCACATCCACCCGCTGCGGCGTCAACGCCGCCATCATCCCGTCATCGAGCACACCCGCCGCATGCACCACACCGGTCAACGGGAACTGCGAGGGCACCGATGACAGCAACTGCGCCACCGCAGCACGATCGGACACATCACAGGCTTCCACACGCACCCGCGCGCCGAGCCCGGCCAGCTCCTCGACCAACTGCTCGACCCCCTCAGCAGCAGACCCGCGGCGGCTGGCCAACACCAGCGACCGCACTCCGTACGAGGACACCAGATGCCGGGCCACCAACGCACCCAACCCACCGGTACCACCAGTGACGATCACCGTGCCCTCGGCCAACACCACACCGCGGTCACCATCGGTGATCTCGGCGGGTTGGGAGGTGAGTCGGGTCAGTCGGGGGGTGTGGGTGATCCCGTTGCGGATCGCGAGCTGCGGCTCGCCGAGCGCGCTAGCCGTGGACACGACCTCGGCGACCGCCGGCGAGAACAAATCCTCCCCCGATTCGGTTTCGGCATCGGGCTCGAGGTCGAGGTCGAGGTCGATGAGCACGATGCGGCCGGGGTCTTCGGTCTGCGCCGAGCGCACCAGCCCCCACACCGCCGAGGCGGCCAAATCGGTCACCGCGCTACCGGCCACCGCGACCGCGCCACGGGTCAACACCATCAACACACCCGGACCCGACCAGTGTGGATCGGAGAACTCCTGCACCGCCGCCAGCACCCGATGCACCGCGGTGTGCGCCTGCCACACCGGATCCGCCTCACCAGCAGCGATATCGCGGGCATCGAACACGACCACCGACGCATCGCTTGCACCGTCACTCACGGTGTCGGGTGTGGCGTGTTGGGTCCAGGTGATGTACGGCACCACCGATACCGGCTCGGGAGCGGTGACCGGGTTCCAGTCCACAGCCAACAACCGGTCCCCGGAGGTGATGGTGAGCTGATCGAACGCGACCGGCCGCAATACCAGCGAGCCGACCGTCAGCACCGGCTGCCCGGTCTCGTCGGCCACCACGATCGACACCGCACCGGTGTCGGTGCTGGTGATCCGGGCCCGGACCAGAGCGGCGCCGGTCGCGTGCAGACCGACTTGTTCCCACGCGAACGGCAACCGCGGCCCCTGCCCACCACCGGTGTCCCCGGTGTCGTGAGTGTCATCGAGGCCCAACGCGTGCAGGACCGCATCCAGCAGCGCCGGATGCAACCCGTAACGGTGCGCCTCCCCCACACTGTCGATGCCGTCGGTCGCGGGCAGGGCAGCCTGCACATACAACTCTGTGCCATCGCGCCAAACTTGTTGCAGGCCTTGGAACATCGGCCCGTACCCGTAACCGGTGTCGGTCAACCCGTCGTAGAGGCCGTCGATCGGCACCGGCTCCGCGCCGACCGGAGGCCACTGCGTCCACGGTGGGACAACTGCTGCCGCGGTGTCGGGAGCTACCACGCCTTGGGCGTGCAACACCCACTCCCCGTCGGTATCGCTGTCGGTGTCGGGTCGGGAGTAGACCGTCACCACCCGCTGGCCGTCGCTGTCGGCACCACCGATGAGGACTTGGATCTGCCGTGCACCGGTCTCGGGCAGGCTCAAAGGAGCCAGCAGGGTCAGTTCCTGCAGCAGCGGGCAGCCGACCTCGTCGCCGGCACGCAACACCAACTCCACAAACCCGGTACCGGGCAGCAACACCACACCACCCACGGTGTAATCGGCCAGCCACGGATGCGTACGCAACGACAACCGGCCCGTCACCGTGACACCCCCGGTGTCCGGAGCCGCGACCACGGCCCCGACCAGCGGGTGATCGGCGGCCGCCTGTCCCAGCGACACCGCGTCTCCGGTGCCGGCGCTGGTGTCGAGCCAGTAGCGGCGACGCTGGAACGCATACGTCGGCAACCCGACACGGGCGACACCACGCCCGGTGTACAGCGCGGTCCAATCAATCTCCACACCGGCCACATCCAGGCACGCGACCGCATGCAGGAATCGGTCCAGTCCACCGTCGTCGCGGCGCAGCGACCCGACCACCACGACAGTCTCGGGTGCGCCGGTACCGGTGCCGGTGTGGATGTTGGTGCTGGTGTCCTCGATCGCGACGGTCAGCACCGGATGCGCGCTGACCTCCACGAAACGGGTGTGCCCGTCCGCGAGCAGCGCCTCAGTGGCTTGTTGCAAACACACCGTTTGACGCAGGTTGCGATACCAGTAGTGCGCATCCAAACCGGTGGTATCCACCAATTCCCCGGTCACCGTGGAGTAGAACGGGATCAGCGACGAGCCTGCGCTGACACCCCCGAGAGCCTCCAACAAGGCAGCCTGCAACGACTCGACCTGCATCGAATGCGCGGCGAAGTCGACATCGGGAATCATCCACCGCATCACTGCCTGCGCGGACAGAGTGCGTTCGAGTTCGGCCAGTACGGCGGGTGGACCCGACACCGTGACCGATCGGGGTCCGTTCACTGCGGCAACGCACACCTCCTCGGCGAACGGTGCAATCCAGGACTGCACACGCTCGACGGTATCGAGGATCGACAGCATCGCGCCGTTGCCGGCCAGTTGTTGCTGGATCAGGCGGCTGCGTGAAACCACCACGCGGGCAGCGTCTTCGAGGGTCAACGCACCGGCCACGTAGGCGGCGGCGATCTCGCCTTGGGAATGGCCCATCACCGCGTCGGGGACCACCCCGAACGCGGCCCACAAGCGGGCCAGTCCCACCATCACCGCGAACGACACCGGCTGCACCACATCGACACGATCCAGCGACGGGGCGTCCACGCTGCCACGCAGCACATCGGTCAGTGACCAGTCCACCAACACCGAGAACGCTCGGTCGCATTCGTCGATCGCCTGCGCGAACACCGGAGCAGTGTCGAGCAACTCCCGGCCCATGCCGACCCACTGGGCGCCCTGACCCGGGAACACCAACACCGTCTTACCGGCACCAGCACCGGTGCCGGTCACCGTGTTCGCGGCCGGGGTGTCGGTGCCGATACTGATCAACCCGGCCAGCAACTGCTCACGATCGACACCGACGACCAGCGCACGATGTTCGAACCGCGACCGCTGCAACAGCGACCACCCCACATCGGCGGCCTCTAATCCCGCATCGGCGGCAATGAAATCGGCCAACCGCCGCGCCTGCCCGACCAACGCCTCACGACTACGACCCGACAACCTCCACACCACCACACCGGTCGTGTCGGAAACGGTTGCCTCGGAATCAATCACCTCGGCAACCGCGGGTGCTTGTTCGAGGATGACGTGGGCGTTGGTGCCGCTGATCCCGAAGGAGGACACCGCCGCACGACGCGGCCGGTCCCCGTCGGGCCAGTCGCGGGCTTCGGTGAGCAACTGCACCGCGCCGCTGTCCCAATCCACATGCGACGACGGCGCATCCACGTGCAGGGTTTTCGGGGCCACACCGTGGCGCATGGCCTGGATCATCTTGATGACACCGGCGACACCGGCCGCGGCCTGGGAGTGGCCGATGTTGGATTTGATCGACCCCAGCCACAACGGTTTGTCCTCGGGCCGGTCCTGGCCGTAGGTGGCCAGCAACGCTTGGGCCTCGATCGGGTCACCCAATCGGGTGCCGGTGCCGTGGGCCTCGACCACATCCACCTCGCCCGTGGTCAAACCCGCGTTGGCCAACGCCCGCCGGATCACCCGCTGCTGCGAAGGCCCGTTCGGCGCGGTCAACCCGTTGGAGGCACCATCCTGATTCACCGCACTACCACGCACCACCGCCAGCACCTGATGACCGTGACGGCGGGCATCGGAAAGCCGTTCCACCACCAGCACACCGACACCCTCGGACCATCCGGTGCCGTCGGCGGCGTCGGCGAAGGATTTGGACCGCCCGTCGGGCGCCAGGCCGCGTTGGCGGGAAAACTCCACGAACAACCCCGGAGTCGCCAATACCGTGACACCACCGACGAGTGCCATCGCGCATTCCCCCGCGCGTACGGCTTGTGCGGCTTGGTGCAGGGCGACCAGGCTCGACGAGCAGGCGGTGTCGACCGTCACGGCCGGGCCTTCCAACCCCAGCACATACGACACCCGACCGGACACGATCGCGCCGGAGGCTTCGCTGTAGGGGTAGTCGTGATGCATGACACCGACGAAGACGCCGGTGTCGCTGCCGCGCAACGATTCCGGGGCGATCCCGGCGTGTTCGAGGGCTTCCCACACCGTTTCCAGCAGCAACCGCTGCTGCGGATCCATCGCGACCGCTTCGCGGGGGCTGATCCCGAAGAACCCGGCATCGAATTCCCCAGCGTCGTACACGAACCCGCCGTCACGCACATACGACTTGCCCGCGATCCCGGGTTCGGGATCGAACAGGGCATCGATGTCCCAGCCACGATCGGTCGGGAACCCACCGATCGTGTCACGCCCCTCGGCCACCACACGCCACAAGTCCTCGGGAGAACTCACCCCGCCGGGGTAACGGCAGCCAATCCCCACAATCGCAATCGGTTCCGACTGCTGGTACTCAAGTTCAGACAATCGCCTACGAGTCAAACGCAGATTATTCATCGCACGCTTGAGATAATCAACATGCTTTTCATTGTCAGCCATTTGACTCCCCTTCAAATCCTCGCCGCTACACAGAAACAGTAGACTTGCGCCGAACGGCGATACACGCACCCTCGAGCACTAATATCCCAGAATTTCGAACTATTTGAATATTGAATATAATCTGCGATCACCGTCATTCTTTAACCAGCAGGCAGGGGCTAGCAGCAGTGCACGCTGAGTTCATGACACGTCGCCTACCGTCGAGAACGACCTCGCTCATAGCATCGATCCGAGGGCAGTCACGAGCACCGTTAAGTATTATCTTCGAGTCATCGTGACTGACATACGCAGGAATCGGAGCCTGTAACGATGTGGCGTCATTGGCATATCGGCATGCCCCTGCCGCTGCGCAATCGCCACTGATGACCGGTAGAGCCATCCGGAGAATTTCGTCGTAGGCAAATAATCGGCGGACACCCTCGACCATCAATATGGCACCGAGGCCATGCCCAGGCATGGCCAGAGGTCGATCGATCCGGGTAATTAGCTGTTCGGTGACCACGTCGGCGAGTTCCGGAATGTTCTCGATGCACTTCTCTGTTGGACCGTGTTGACGTCCGGGATGCTGCACTGCCAGTACTTCACAGTGCCGGGTCAAGGCTTGCGAGACCGCAAAGAAGCTGACAGAGCCTCCCGTATCAGGAAGACACACACGCCGCGATTCCGCGTCGAAAGAGGCATCAAACATCCGGATCCACAGGCTCGTGTCATCGGCATCTTCCGCCATGTGAAGCCCTCTCGTCCGATGTGCAGAACCGAGCCAGGAGGACTGCGCAGACCGTCCCCCCCATCAAGATCATGCATGAGCTTGAGCAACTGAGCAAGGTGTTGATTGTCGGTGGGCTGATGTGACTATCGTTCGTAGCGTCGAGGTTTGACGCAAGGCTCAGATGTCTGGCGTGGCACAGCATCCTGCCTGCGACTTCAACCTGGAGTGACCTACGTCACCGACGTTGGTGGTCTGATGCGAGTATGGTTCGCAGCGTGGAGGTTTGGGGAGACTCTGAGAACTGGTACGGAAGTGGGGCGCAACATCGACGGGGTTTGAGCGCTCAGAGTGACAAGTGCCCACATTGGCCAACCGAGTCGAGTGCCGTTGGCCGAGTGGCTATTTGGGAGGCCCTTCACTGACCATCTTGAGAGATTGCGCAGCGGAAGTGGCGTGAGTGCGCTCGCCCGAGTCCAACCCCCCGTGGCTTTACAGGAATGGGCTAGCCAGGCCCCCAGGGGGAAACTCTCCAGATCAGTTGTGACAGTCCATCATTGACTACACAGACGCTGGACACGTCGGTAAAGCCTTGGCGGCCAGCGATAGTGGTGATAGGTCCGTGGGTTGCGGCCCATCTCACATAGCGCTCGCTCTAGCGACGACACCGACTCAAAAAACAAGCCTAACTTTTAGGCATTCCTTCGATCAATTTTGGAAGGCGTTAAGTAAATGAATCTTACCCAGGTCTACCTCGACGACGACTTCTCCTGCTATGCCGTCAGCGAGGCGGAGGCCAAGTTTATCTATCAGGAAATCTTCGTCGAAGACAGCTATGGTGGACAAGATTTGGGAAACGATCCGTTCATCATTGACGTGGGTGCCAATATTGGACTTTTCTCCATGTATATGAAACAGCGATACCCGAATGCGCGGATCGCCGCATATGAGCCTGCACCGGAAACTGCGCAGGCTTTGCGGAAGAACTTGGATCCATTCACCGATATTTCGGTTCATGAGCACTGCCTCGGCACTGAGACCGGCACAGCTAATCTCACATACTATCCCGTTGTTCCTGGAAATTCCACCCTGCACCCTGAGGGTAAGTTGCCCCAGAAGCGCTGGATGGCCGAGTTTCTCGATCCCGATCAGTTGGAAATGCTGTGGGCATCGAAGATTATCACCGTGAATATTGACCGACTCTCCCACTCGCTCGCTCGCGAGTACCCCGAATGCACTGTGATCGATATGCTCAAGATCGATGTCGAAGGCGCGGAACTTGAGGTACTTGGCGGAATTGATGATGCAGATTGGAAGAAGATTCGCAATGTCACACTTGAAGTGCACAACACGGAGAAATCGAGAGTCGTCGACGTCGAAGAATTATTGCGCAGCAAAGGCATGAAGGTTTTCAGCGAACTTCATCCTCAAACCGGCGAGGCTCTCGGCATATGCAATGTGAAAGCTTTCGCGTGAAATATTCTTATAGAGCCGCTGCCGAAGACCTGAAATGAGTGACGCTTCCATGTCTTTCCGCTCTGCCCACATCGCGATGGTCGGTTTCCCCGCTGTCAGCCACGTCCTGCCGAGCCTGGAGATCATCCGCGAGCTAGTGATCCGTGGCCATCGCGTAACCTACGCCAACGGCCCGGCCGTAGCCGACCTGATCACCGCTACGGGCGCCGAATTCGTGCCCTGCACTTCAGTATTGCCGGTTGCCGACAATGACTGGCCCGACGATCCTATCACTGCGAGGAGCCTGTTCCTCGACGACGCCATGCAAGCGCTCCCGCAATTGCGCGCCGCCTACGACCACGATCCCGCGGATCTCTATCTGTATGACATCGGCGCCTACGCCGCGCGCGTTCTCGCCGAAACGCAGGGTCGCCCGATCGTGCAGCTGTCTCCGACGTTCGTGGCGTGGAACGGCTACGACCAGGAGGTCGTCGCACAGCTACGGCAATTGCCCGGCGCCGACGCCTACCGAGCGAGAGCCGCACAGTGGCTTGCGGATTGCGGTGTGGCTATTACAGATGTGGATACCTTCGCTAATCGGCCCGTTCGAGCCCTGGCCCTGATACCACGGGCGATGCAACCGTACGCCGACCAGGTCGACACCGACGTGGTGACGTTCGTGGGCCCCTGCTTCGACCCACGTAAGGACGAGGGGAGTTGGGTCCGCCCGGCAGATGCGGAGAACGTCATGCTGATCTCCCTAGGCTCCGCGTACACCCGGCAGTCAGAGTTCTACCGCCAGTGCCTGCAGGCTTTTGGTGACCTGCCCGGATGGCACATCGTTCTGCAGATCGGCAAGTACACCGATCCGCAGGAGCTTGGCGACATTCCGCCCAATGTCGAAGTGCACTCCTGGGTCCCCCAACGGGCCATCCTGGAGCAGGCGGATGCTTTCGTTACACACGCTGGCATGGGCGGCTGCGGCGAAGGCCTGCTGGCGGGCGTCCCGATGATTGCCGTGCCGCAGGCCGTCGAACAGCCGCTTAACGCCGACCGGCTCGTGGAACTGGGTGTGGCCCGCCGCATCGACACCGCAGACGCCACCGCCGAGACCCTCCGCAAGGCCTTACACGAACTCGTCAGCGATCCGGAGGTCGCCCGCCGCTTGGAGCAGCTGCGTGCGGATACGAAGGCCGAGGGTGGTACTACCCGAGCCACCGACCTCATCGAGAACATAATCGGGCGCAATCGTAATGGCGTGTAGTGATATTTGGGTCGCATCTGAGGGGCTGCAACAGTACTGCAGCCCTCAGATCGCCACTGGTTGGAGGTAATTGATGGGGGTCACTGATCGCATCGAACAGACCGTCAAGCTAGCGCATCCGCCAATCGATGTATGGGCAGCCCTGACCACTGTCGAGGCGCTCGGTAGTTGGTTCGGCGTCAAGGCGGAGATCGACTTACGACCGGGCGGTGCGGGTCGGATGTGGTGGACGGAAGACCTCATTTGG
Organism: Nocardia brasiliensis; assembly: GCF_042691675.1. GTDB lineage: Bacteria > Actinomycetota > Actinomycetes > Mycobacteriales > Mycobacteriaceae > Nocardia > Nocardia brasiliensis_D. Next base: position 3,547,799 of record NZ_CP170507.1, on the reverse strand, counting down.
GACTTGTTGGTTGAGCGGGTGGAAAAGCCGAGGATGTTTGGGTTTACCTGGCGCATTTTCGGACTGCCAGAGGAGGATCCGCGTCGCACCTACGTGGAGTTCACGCTAGAACCGGTGGCCACTGGCACCCGGCTGACTGTGGGTGAATCCGGATTTGCTCAGCTTCCTATGGACAGTCACAAGAAGGCGCTCGATGGCCACGACGAGGGATGGGTCCGCGCATTAAATTCACTAGTCGGATATCTGTCCCGCTAGCGGCGGTGCCACCACATTGGTGCCGAGGCGGTTCGGGCACGAGGCTAACTCACGCACGAACACCGCGATGTCTGCCTGGGTCGCGGTCAGCGGAAGGTATTCACGACCTGGACAAACCGGTGAGTCTTTCGCCCGGAACCTGTCAGGGTTGTTTTACTGGTGAACCCCAGCGTGGTTTCCTGACGCCGACTCCGGTGTGTCGACTGGTGAATCGCCGCGTGGTGGCGGGTGGGCCGGGGTGAGAATGCAAGGCACGATTCGGCACGGGGTGCGCGCCCATGATGAGGATGTCTAAGGTGGAGCTGTTCGTGGCGATCCATCGCGATCTCCGGGCGGGTGTGCCGAAGACGGTGATTCAGCGCTAGCATCACGTGGGGCGGCGACACCATCGAGCAGGCGGTGGCCTCAGCATGGCCGCCGCGGCGTAAATCGTATCCGCAGCGGGCATCCAAGCTCAATCCGAATAAGCGGGTGCTCGATGAGATGCTGCGGGCGGATCTGGACGCGCCGCGCAAGCAGCGGCACACGGCGATGTGGATCTATCACCGCCTTACCGACAAGTTCGGCATGGTCGACGTCGGCTACGAGATCCTGCGGGTCTACATCCGTGACCGAAAACCACAGATCCGGGCTGAGGCCGACTGGGAGCCAGCGCGGGCATTCGGGCCACAGTCGCGCCGACCCGACCCGGCGCGGAGGCCGAGGTCGATTTCGGATCGTGGTGCGCTGCCGGGGGACGGTGTCGTGGTTCTATACTCGCTGCGAATATCCTTCTTGAGCAAGGCTGTTCATCGAGCATCGATTCCTGGCGGGCAGAAAGCGTCCGTCGAAGGCCACGCACGCCTTCACCGTGTTGAACGGGGTTCCCGCGCACATCTGCTACGACAACCTCAAAGCCGCGGTCGCCAGTGTCGGCTTCGACTGCCAGCGGACCGAAACCGAACGCTGGACGGCGTTCCGGTCGGCCTACGGGATCGCGGCATTCTACTGCCGCCCTGGTGTCGAGGGTGCGCACGAGAAGGGCGGAGTGAAAGGCGATAATCGCCCGCTTCCGCCGGTCCCTCAGGCACCTTATGCCAGTTGACATGGGTGGGCATTCGGAGCAATGCGGAAAGTACCAAAAACTTTCTCGTCTGCATGCCACTGCCATGCTCGCCCTCATCGACTACTCGATCAAGAACCGTGTTACCACGCTGCCGCGACGACCGGAACCGGTCCCAGCCTGCAGCGATGCGTAGATTCTCACCGTGGCCCGGGCCCAGCGCTTGCGCAGAATGACCACCGAGAACGCATGGCTGGCCGAGGTCCGCACCGAACACAGCGACTACTTTCCGGCCCTGCCGTGTCAATCCCACTTCAACCGACGCACCCGCTGGCTGTGGGGCACCTTCGAACAACTGCCTGCACCTCTGGCCGACCGGCTACCGGTCGGCGACTGGCAACAAATCGACACCACCGCCCTACCGGTCGAACACCTCTCTCGCCGTCCAGATTCCTGGTATGCCCCAACCGATTTCGTGGCCAAGTTCGGCCGCGACGGTCCCCACAACGAATGGTTCTACGGCTTCCGCCTGGGTCTACGCACCGACCCGGGGTCACGCCTTGTCCGAGCCCTGGGACATCGCCCCAGACGCCGGCAACAAAGCAAGGTCGCCGGGGATCTGCTCTCCGGCACCGATGCCTCGGCCGGGCTGTTGCTCGACCGAGGCTTCTTCGGCCGCGACTTCACCGCGTAGAACACCGCACGCGGCACCCGCGCGCTACTTCGTGCTCGACCATACCCTGCACCGCGACTACCCAGACGCACCGGAGTTCCGTCCGAACGCAGTGCTGCGCAACAGAATCGAGACCAGCACGGCAACGGCGAGATTACCGACACCCACTGCCTGGCGCGCCACCGCGCCCACACCTTCTGGGGGGCTACTCACCCGCACCGGGGCAACCCTGTGCGCACACACCATGCTCCGCCACGGCTCCATCCCCGACATGCACCTGGTACCGGCCCCGCCTACCAACCGCATAACGCACCTTAGGTTGACTCGATCACCGAGCTCAACGCCATGATGGACGGTTGATATCGCCGACGACAACCGGCGCATCGGCACCCGTGCGGTCACCGTAGGGCGAACACTTCGCCACAGAAAGCCTCTGCTGCAACCGCTTTCCGAAAGGACTAGTTGCATGGGCAGGAAGCATCCACACTCCGAAGGTGACAGGTCGCGCGAGCGCACACTGATGGCGAGAAGCGCCCGGCCTGAGAACGCAAGCTTCAGCTGAAGCCAATCCCCGGAATCGCATCACACGAAGGCCTAGCGGGATCGTCCAAAGTGATCTAGATGCCTTGGAAGGTCTGGTCAGCGATCATCGAGGAGCTGTTCAGCGTGAATGATGTCTCGAACGGACGAGGATGTGGGGTTCCGTCCAGGCTGAAAGTTCCAGTCACCCGAAGAAGCGTAGAGGCATCGGCGCCTGGCTGGACATCAATCGCGTTGATGTTGTACCCACCCCGCGGGAACTGGACGAGCTGCTCGAAGATCGCCGTCGTGCCCACGTACGGAGTGTCCCCGACTTTGAGCTGCGCATCCTCGGCGTACCAAAATCGCAGTGCGCTTTGCTGGGTCGTGAGTTGCGCGAAGTAGAGGGTCGTGAAAGCCTTGGCATTATCTTCGGTGAAGTATTTCTTGACGGTGTCATCGATCATGACAGTCCTCCTGATCAGTTCCAGGAAGTGATCTGCAGAGACGTCGGGCCGGTTCTCCGCCGTTGTCGCCAGCGCCGTCACCACGGCGTGCAGGTCCTGCATCGCAACGACCTGAGCAGCCAGACAATCGCGATGCGCGGCCAACACCCGCGCCATTGCCACGGAGCCCGCGAGCACATTTGCGATCTGGTCCAACCCCAGACCCAGCTGACGCAATGCCAAAACCTGATACAGACGCTGGACATCGGCTTCGGTGTAGAGCCGGTGACCGGTACTGGTGCGCCCGGCCGGGCAAACCAACCCGATGCGGTCGTAATGATGCAACGTCCGAACCGTCAATCCGGCCTCGGCCGCAAGCTCACCGACCTTCCACACCTGCTCGACTCCCGACTCTGTCATCCGCTTCCATCTCACTTCCACCAACGCACCTTGCGCTGGTACCGCTGACGCTAGGACCTGACGTTACGTCAGGAGCAAGCCGAAACTTCCGGCTGGATCAAGCGACAACCACTACGGGGGGATTCTCTTGAAGTTCGCCATGCCTCGTTGTCCGTCCGTAATGTGCAGGGGCGCTTGGTGTTCACGAACTCGATGCCGAGTGCGTTGCTGGTGCTCTGATCCTGGACTGATGGGGTCCAGGTTGCCGGTCACGCCATCCGGTTGTCGATATATCGACTCCGCCGATGAGCAGTATGGCCATCTGGGCCTCAGCGGCCATCACCCCGCCCTTCTTGGCAAGGGCGTGCATCAACCTTCCTCGCGCCGCGGTCAGCACCGCGGCATCCTTAGCGGCATCCTTAAGTGAAATCACCCCGGCGGCATGGGTCGCGGTGATCTCACCGGCCGACGAGGAAGTCCGGACGCACTCCTACGCCTGCAGCAGGCAGAATGCGCCCAGACCGACCTCGGCGGGGTTCAACCGTTCTGGTTCATCACCCCACTCGACCTTCCGCCACGGGGCACTTCAACTTCAGTCCACCTGCGCTGCCACCTCGTCGAACAGCTTGGCGAATGCCGGGAATTCCCGCACACAGCCTCGACCCCAGTCCTTTGCAATTTTTGACCCATTGGTTATAGCTCCAGTTCACTGTCTAGAATTTCAAATAGCTCGTCATCATCGACAGATTCAAGATCTTTACCAGTAGATGATGCATTAATCGGATCAGATCGAAGCTGCGACCACCGCGCCATAATCTTTCGGAACTGGCTCGATACCTTCTCATACTCCATTTCCGTCCATGCAGTTTCGATAAGTATGGTTTCAATTGCCCCCAATGCCTCCGTAACTGTTGCGGGAGTCACCGCCTCAATTGTTTTTCGCTGGGCCTGTCCGTGCAGTTCGTGCAGGATGTGGCCGGTGATCGCGTCGGGGGTCGGGTAGTCGAACACCAGCGTCGCCGGCAGCCGCAGCCCGGTCACGGTGTTGAGCCGGTTACGGGCCTCGACCGCGGTCAGCGAGTCGATACCCAGATCACGGAAGTTGCGAGTGGCCTCCACCGCCTCGGCACCAGCATGACCGAGGACCACCGCGATCTGCGAGCGGACCATATCCAGCACCAGCCGCCGCTGCTCGGGCTCGGCCAACCCGGCCAACCGAGCCAGCAGCGCCGATCCGGTCCCCGGTGTGGTGGTGGTATCGACACTGCGGCGCGCGGCCGGGGCCAGTCCCCGCAGCAGCGGTGCCAACAACCCGGCCCGCGCGGACGCGGCCAACGCGGCGGTGTCCAGACGGGTCGCGGTCACCGTGGCACGATGCTGCGCGATCGCGGCATCGAACAACGCCAACCCCTGCTCATCCGAGACCGCCCGGAACCCACCACGACTGTTACGAGCGACATCACCACGCTCGAGATGCCCGGTCATCCCGGTCCCCGAAGCCCACAAACCCCACGCGATCGACGTCGCCGCCAAACCCCGGGCACGCCGGTACTCGGCCAACCCGTCGAGGAAGGTGTTCGCCGCCGCGTAGTTGCCCTGCCCGGGCCCACCCACGACCCCGGCCACCGAGGAGAACAACACGAACAACGCCAGATCCCGATCACGAGTCAACTCGTGCAGATGCCAAGCCGCATCGGCCTTGGCCGACATCACCACATCCACCCGCTGCGGCGTCAACGCCGCCATCATCCCGTCATCGAGCACACCCGCCGCATGCACCACACCGGTCAACGGGAACTGCGAGGGCACCGATGACAGCAACTGCGCCACCGCAGCACGATCGGACACATCACAGGCTTCCACACGCACCCGCGCGCCGAGCCCGGCCAGCTCCTCGACCAACTGCTCGACCCCCTCAGCAGCAGACCCGCGGCGGCTGGCCAACACCAGCGACCGCACTCCGTACGAGGACACCAGATGCCGGGCCACCAACGCACCCAACCCACCGGTACCACCAGTGACGATCACCGTGCCCTCGGCCAACACCACACCGCGGTCACCATCGGTGATCTCGGCGGGTTGGGAGGTGAGTCGGGTCAGTCGGGGGGTGTGGGTGATCCCGTTGCGGATCGCGAGCTGCGGCTCGCCGAGCGCGCTAGCCGTGGACACGACCTCGGCGACCGCCGGCGAGAACAAATCCTCCCCCGATTCGGTTTCGGCATCGGGCTCGAGGTCGAGGTCGAGGTCGATGAGCACGATGCGGCCGGGGTCTTCGGTCTGCGCCGAGCGCACCAGCCCCCACACCGCCGAGGCGGCCAAATCGGTCACCGCGCTACCGGCCACCGCGACCGCGCCACGGGTCAACACCATCAACACACCCGGACCCGACCAGTGTGGATCGGAGAACTCCTGCACCGCCGCCAGCACCCGATGCACCGCGGTGTGCGCCTGCCACACCGGATCCGCCTCACCAGCAGCGATATCGCGGGCATCGAACACGACCACCGACGCATCGCTTGCACCGTCACTCACGGTGTCGGGTGTGGCGTGTTGGGTCCAGGTGATGTACGGCACCACCGATACCGGCTCGGGAGCGGTGACCGGGTTCCAGTCCACAGCCAACAACCGGTCCCCGGAGGTGATGGTGAGCTGATCGAACGCGACCGGCCGCAATACCAGCGAGCCGACCGTCAGCACCGGCTGCCCGGTCTCGTCGGCCACCACGATCGACACCGCACCGGTGTCGGTGCTGGTGATCCGGGCCCGGACCAGAGCGGCGCCGGTCGCGTGCAGACCGACTTGTTCCCACGCGAACGGCAACCGCGGCCCCTGCCCACCACCGGTGTCCCCGGTGTCGTGAGTGTCATCGAGGCCCAACGCGTGCAGGACCGCATCCAGCAGCGCCGGATGCAACCCGTAACGGTGCGCCTCCCCCACACTGTCGATGCCGTCGGTCGCGGGCAGGGCAGCCTGCACATACAACTCTGTGCCATCGCGCCAAACTTGTTGCAGGCCTTGGAACATCGGCCCGTACCCGTAACCGGTGTCGGTCAACCCGTCGTAGAGGCCGTCGATCGGCACCGGCTCCGCGCCGACCGGAGGCCACTGCGTCCACGGTGGGACAACTGCTGCCGCGGTGTCGGGAGCTACCACGCCTTGGGCGTGCAACACCCACTCCCCGTCGGTATCGCTGTCGGTGTCGGGTCGGGAGTAGACCGTCACCACCCGCTGGCCGTCGCTGTCGGCACCACCGATGAGGACTTGGATCTGCCGTGCACCGGTCTCGGGCAGGCTCAAAGGAGCCAGCAGGGTCAGTTCCTGCAGCAGCGGGCAGCCGACCTCGTCGCCGGCACGCAACACCAACTCCACAAACCCGGTACCGGGCAGCAACACCACACCACCCACGGCATGATCGGCCAGCCACGGATGCGTACGCAACGACAACCGGCCCGTCACCGTGACACCCCCGGTGTCCGGAGCCGCGACCACGGCCCCGACCAGCGGGTGATCGGCGGCCGCCTGTCCCAGCGACACCGCGTCTCCGGTGCCGGCGCTGGTGTCGAGCCAGTAGCGGCGACGCTGGAACGCATACGTCGGCAACCCGACACGGGCGACACCACGCCCGGTGTACAGCGCGGTCCAATCAATCTCCACACCGGCCACATCCAGGTGCGCGACCGCGGTCAGCATCGTGTCGGTTTGTGAACGGTCTCGGCGCAGTGCCGCGGTGACCACGACACCGGTGTCGGTGTGGGGTTGCAGGTTTTGATCGATCAACGCGGTGAGCCCGCCGTCGGGACCCGCGACGAGGAACCGGGTCGCACCGGCCTCATGGAGGGTGTGGATCGTTTCGGCGAAACGAACCGTGCCACGGACATGACGCACCCAATAGTGCGGGTCGGCCAGTTCGGGTCCGGCCAGTTGCCCGTCGAGGTTGGACACGATCGGGATGGCCGGTTCGGCGAAGGACAATCCGGCGACCACCTCGGCGAACTCGGCCAGCATCGGCTCCATCAACACCGAATGGAACGCATGCGACACCGGCAACCGGGTGACCCGCCGACCCAGACCGGCCAGATGAGTGGTGACCGTTTCGACCGCGTCGGCCTCACCGGAGATCACCAGCGAATCGACCGCGTTGACCGCGGCGATATCGACTGCACCGGTACCAAATTCGGTGAACAGTTCGGCGATCTCGGTTTCGGAGGCCTGCACCGCGGCCATCGCCCCGCCCTCGGGCAACGCCTGCATCAACTGGCCCCGCGCCGCGACCAGCACCGCGGCATCCTCGAGACTCAACACTCCCGCGACATGCGCGGCGGTGATCTCACCGATGGAATGACCGGCCAGCATGTCCGGACGCACACCCCAGGCCCGCAGCAACGCGAACACACCCACACCGACGGCGAACAATGCGGCCTGCGCGAACACGGTGGCGTTCAACGGTTCTGCGTGTTCACCCCACACCACCTCACGCAGTGAACAACCCAACCGCGGATCCAACTCGGCCACCACCGCGTCGAACGCCGCAGCGAACACCGGGAACCGCTCATACAACTCCCGGCCCATGCCGACCCACTGGGCGCCCTGACCCGGGAACACCAACACCGTCTTACCGGCACCAGCACCGGTGCCGGTCACCGTGTTCGCGGCCGGGGTGTCGGTGCCGATACTGATCAACCCGGCCAGCAACTGCTCACGATCGACACCGACGACCAGCGCACGATGTTCGAACCGCGACCGCTGCAACAGCGACCACCCCACATCGGCGGCCTCTAATCCCGCATCGGCGGCAATGAAATCGGCCAACCGCCGCGCCTGCCCGACCAACGCCTCACGACTACGACCCGACAACCTCCACACCACCACACCGGTCGTGTCGGAAACGGTTGCCTCGGAATCAATCACCTCGGCAACCGCGGGTGCTTGTTCGAGGATGACGTGGGCGTTGGTGCCGCTGATCCCGAAGGAGGACACCGCCGCACGACGCGGCCGGTCCCCGTCGGGCCAGTCGCGGGCTTCGGTGAGCAACTGCACCGCGCCGCTGTCCCAATCCACATGCGACGACGGCGCATCCACGTGCAGGGTTTTCGGGGCCACACCGTGGCGCATGGCCTGGATCATCTTGATGACACCGGCGACACCGGCCGCGGCCTGGGAGTGGCCGATGTTGGATTTGATCGACCCCAGCCACAACGGTTTGTCCTCGGGCCGGTCCTGGCCGTAGGTGGCCAGCAACGCTTGGGCCTCGATCGGGTCACCCAATCGGGTGCCGGTGCCGTGGGCCTCGACCACATCCACCTCGCCCGTGGTCAAACCCGCGTTGGCCAACGCCCGCCGGATCACCCGCTGCTGCGAAGGCCCGTTCGGCGCGGTCAACCCGTTGGAGGCACCATCCTGATTCACCGCACTACCACGCACCACCGCCAGCACCTGATGACCGTGACGGCGGGCATCGGAAAGCCGTTCCACCACCAGCACACCGACACCCTCGGACCATCCGGTGCCGTCGGCGGCGTCGGCGAAGGATTTGGACCGCCCGTCGGGCGCCAGGCCCTGCTGTCGGGAGAACTCTGTGAACACGCCGGGGGTTGCCATCACCGTGACGCCACCGACGAGTGCCATCGCGCATTCCCCCGCGCGTACGGCTTGTGCGGCTTGGTGCAGGGCGACCAGGCTCGACGAGCAGGCGGTGTCGACCGTCACGGCCGGGCCTTCCAACCCCAGCACATACGACACCCGACCGGACACGATCGCGCCGGAGGCTTCGCTGTAGGGGTAGTCGTGATGCATGACACCGACGAAGACGCCGGTGTCGCTGCCGCGCAACGATTCCGGGGCGATCCCGGCGTGTTCGAGGGCTTCCCACACCGTTTCCAGCAGCAACCGCTGCTGCGGATCCATCGCGACCGCTTCGCGGGGGCTGATCCCGAAGAACCCGGCATCGAATTCCCCAGCGTCGTACACGAACCCGCCGTCACGCACATACGACTTGCCCGCGATCCCGGGTTCGGGATCGAACAGGGCATCGATGTCCCAGCCACGATCGGTCGGGAACCCACCGATCGTGTCACGCCCCTCGGCCACCACACGCCACAAGTCCTCGGGAGAACTCACCCCGCCGGGGTAACGGCAGCCAATCCCCACAACCACCACCGGATCCGACACATCCGCCGACACCAGCGGTGTCACCATCGCCGGCACGGCAGCCGATCCGTGCAGTTCGTGCAGGATGTGGCCGGTGATCGCGTCGGGGGTCGGGTAGTCGAACACCAGCGTCGCCGGCAGCCGCAGCCCGGTCACGGTGTTGAGCCGGTTACGGGCCTCGACCGCGGTCAGCGAGTCGATACCCAGATCACGGAAGTTGCGAGTGGCCTCCACCGCCTCGGCACCAGCATGACCGAGGACCACCGCGATCTGCGAGCGGACCATATCCAGCACCAGCCGCCGCTGCTCGGGCTCGGCCAACCCGGCCAACCGAGCCAGCAGCGCCGATCCGGTCCCCGGTGTGGTGGTGGTATCGACACTGCGGCGCGCGGCCGGGGCCAGTCCCCGCAGCAGCGGTGCCAACAACCCGGCCCGCGCGGACGCGGCCAACGCGGCGGTGTCCAGACGGGTCGCGGTCACCGTGGCACGATGCTGCGCGATCGCGGCATCGAACAACGCCAACCCCTGCTCATCCGAGACCGCCCGGAACCCACCACGACTGTTACGAGCGACATCACCACGCTCGAGATGCCCGGTCATCCCGGTCCCCGAAGCCCACATACCCCACGCGATCGACGTCGCCGCCAAACCCCGGGCACGCCGGTACTCGGCCAACCCGTCGAGGAAGGTGTTCGCCGCCGCGTAGTTGCCCTGCCCGGGCCCACCCACGACCCCGGCCACCGAGGAGAACAACACGAACAACGCCAGATCCCGATCACGAGTCAACTCGTGCAGATGCCAAGCCGCATCGGCCTTGGCCGACATCACCACATCCACCCGCTGCGGCGTCAACGCCGCCATCATCCCGTCATCGAGCACACCCGCCGCATGCACCACACCGGTCAACGGGAACTGCGAGGGCACCGATGACAGCAACTGCGCCACCGCAGCACGATCGGACACATCACAGGCTTCCACACGCACCCGCGCGCCGAGCCCGGCCAGCTCCTCGACCAACTGCTCGACCCCCTCAGCAGCAGACCCGCGGCGGCTGGCCAACACCAGCGACCGCACTCCGTACGAGGACACCAGATGCCGGGCCACCAACGCACCCAACCCACCGGTACCACCAGTGACGATCACCGTGCCCTCGGCCAACACCACACCGCGGTCACCATCGGTGATCTCGGCGGGTTGGGAGGTGAGTCGGGTCAGTCGGGGGGTGTGGGTGATCCCGTTGCGGATCGCGAGCTGCGGCTCGCCGAGCGCGCTAGCCGTGGACACGACCTCGGCGACCGCCGGCGAGAACAAATCCTCCCCCGATTCGGTTTCGGCATCGGGCTCGAGGTCGAGGTCGAGGTCGAGGTCGATGAGCACGATGCGGCCGGGGTCTTCGGTCTGCGCCGAGCGCACCAGCCCCCACACCGCCGAGGCGGCCAAATCGGTCACCGCGCTACCGGCCACCGCGACCGCGCCACGGGTCAACACCATCAACACACCCGGACCCGACCAGTGTGGATCGGAGAACTCCTGCACCGCCGCCAGCACCCGATGCACCGCGGTGTGCGCCTGCCACACCGGATCCGCCTCACCAGCAGCGATATCGCGGGCATCGAACACGACCACCGACGCATCGCTTGCACCGTCACTCACGGTGTCGGGTGTGGCGTGTTGGGTCCAGGTGATGTACGGCACCACCGATACCGGCTCGGGAGCGGTGACCGGGTTCCAGTCCACAGCCAACAACCGGTCCCCGGAGGTGATGGTGAGCTGATCGAACGCGACCGGCCGCAATACCAGCGAGCCGACCGTCAGCACCGGCTGCCCGGTCTCGTCGGCCACCACGATCGACACCGCACCGGTGTCGGTGCTGGTGATCCGGGCCCGGACCAGAGCGGCGCCGGTCGCGTGCAGACCGACTTGTTCCCACGCGAACGGCAACCGCGGCCCCTGCCCACCACCGGTGTCCCCGGTGTCGTGAGTGTCATCGAGGCCCAACGCGTGCAGGACGGCGTCGAGCAGCGCCGGATGCAACCCGTAACGGTGCGCCTCCCCCACACTGTCGATGCCGTCGGTCGCGGGCAGGGCAGCCTGCACATACAACTCTGTGCCATCGCGCCAAACTTGTTGCAGGCCTTGGAACATCGGCCCGTACCCGTAACCGGTGTCGGTCAACCCGTCGTAGAGGCCGTCGATCGGCACCGGCTCCGCGCCGACCGGAGGCCACTGCGTCCACGGTGGGACAACTGCTGCCGCGGTGTCGGGAGCTACCACGCCTTGGGCGTGCAACACCCACTCCCCGTCGGTATCGCTGTCGGTGTCGGGTCGGGAGTAGACCGTCACCACCCGCTGGCCGTCGCTGTCGGCACCACCGATGAGGACTTGGATCTGCCGTGCACCGGTCTCGGGCAGGCTCAAAGGAGCCAGCAGGGTCAGTTCCTGCAGCAGCGGGCAGCCGACCTCGTCGCCGGCACGCAACACCAACTCCACAAACCCGGTACCGGGCAGCAACACCACACCACCCACGGCATGATCGGCCAGCCACGGATGCGTACGCAACGACAACCGGCCCGTCACCGTGACACCCCCGGTGTCCGGAGCCGCGACCACGGCCCCGACCAGCGGGTGATCGGCGGCCGCCTGTCCCAGCGACACCGCGTCTCCGGTGCCGGCGCTGGTGTCGAGCCAGTAGCGGCGACGCTGGAACGCATACGTCGGCAACCCGACACGGGCGACACCACGCCCGGTGTACAGCGCGGTCCAATCAATCTCCACACCGGCCACATCCAGGTGCGCGACCGCGGTCAGCATCGTGTCGGTTTGTGAACGGTCTCGGCGCAGTGCCGCGGTGACCACGACACCGGTGTCGGTGTGGGGTTGCAGGTTTTGATCGATCAACGCGGTGAGCCCGCCGTCGGGACCCGCGACGAGGAACCGGGTCGCACCGGCCTCATGGAGGGTGTGGATCGTTTCGGCGAAACGAACCGTGCCACGGACATGACGCACCCAATAGTGCGGGTCGGCCAGTTCGGGTCCGGCCAGTTGCCCGTCGAGGTTGGACACGATCGGGATGGCCGGTTCGGCGAAGGACAATCCGGCGACCACCTCGGCGAACTCGGCCAGCATCGGCTCCATCAACACCGAATGGAACGCATGCGACACCGGCAACCGGGTGACCCGCCGACCCAGACCGGCCAGATGAGTGGTGACCGTTTCGACCGCGTCGGCCTCACCGGAGATCACCAGCGAATCGACCGCGTTGACCGCGGCGATATCGACTGCACCGGTACCAAATTCGGTGAACAGTTCGGCGATCTCGGTTTCGGAGGCCTGCACCGCGGCCATCGCCCCGCCCTCGGGCAACGCCTGCATCAACTGGCCCCGCGCCGCGACCAGCACCGCGGCATCCTCGAGACTCAACACTCCCGCGACATGCGCGGCGGTGATCTCACCGATGGAATGACCGGCCAGCATGTCCGGACGCACACCCCAGGCCCGCAGCAACGCGAACACACCCACACCGACGGCGAACAATGCGGCCTGCGCGAACACGGTGGCGTTCAACGGTTCTGCGTGTTCACCCCACACCACCTCACGCAGTGAACAACCCAACCGCGGATCCAACTCGGCCACCACCGCGTCGAACGCCGCAGCGAACACCGGGAACCGCTCATACAACTCCCGGCCCATGCCGACCCACTGGGCGCCCTGACCCGGGAACACCAACACCGTCTTACCGGCACCAGCACCGGTGCCGGTCACCGTGTTCGCGGCCGGGGTGTCGGTGCCGATACTGATCAACCCGGCCAGCAACTGCTCACGATCGACACCGACGACCAGCGCACGATGTTCGAACCGCGACCGCTGCAACAGCGACCACCCCACATCGGCGGCCTCTAATCCCGCATCGGCGGCAATGAAATCGGCCAACCGCCGCGCCTGCCCGACCAACGCCTCACGACTACGACCCGACAACCTCCACACCACCACACCGGTCGTGTCGGAAACGGTTGCCTCGGAATCAATCACCTCGGCAACCGCGGGTGCTTGTTCGAGGATGACGTGGGCGTTGGTGCCGCTGATCCCGAAGGAGGACACCGCCGCACGACGCGGCCGGTCCCCGTCGGGCCAGTCGCGGGCTTCGGTGAGCAACTGCACCGCGCCGCTGTCCCAATCCACATGCGACGACGGCGCATCCACGTGCAGGGTTTTCGGGGCCACACCGTGGCGCATGGCCTGGATCATCTTGATGACACCGGCGACACCGGCCGCGGCCTGGGAGTGGCCGATGTTGGATTTGATCGACCCCAGCCACAACGGTTTGTCCTCGGGCCGGTCCTGGCCGTAGGTGGCCAGCAACGCTTGGGCCTCGATCGGGTCACCCAATCGGGTGCCGGTGCCGTGGGCCTCGACCACATCCACCTCGCCCGTGGTCAAACCCGCGTTGGCCAACGCCCGCCGGATCACCCGCTGCTGCGAAGGCCCGTTCGGCGCGGTCAACCCGTTGGAGGCACCATCCTGATTCACCGCACTACCACGCACCACCGCCAGCACCTGATGACCGTGACGGCGGGCATCGGAAAGCCGTTCCACCACCAGCACACCGACACCCTCGGACCATCCGGTGCCGTCGGCGGCGTCGGCGAAGGATTTGGACCGCCCGTCGGGCGCCAGGCCCTGCTGTCGGGAGAACTCTGTGAACACGCCGGGGGTTGCCATCACCGTGACGCCACCGACGAGTGCCATCGCGCATTCCCCCGCGCGTACGGCTTGTGCGGCTTGGTGCAGGGCGACCAGGCTCGACGAGCAGGCGGTGTCGACCGTCACGGCCGGGCCTTCCAACCCCAGCACATACGACACCCGACCGGACACGATCGCGCCGGAGGCTTCGCTGTAGGGGTAGTCGTGATGCATGACACCGACGAAGACGCCGGTGTCGCTGCCGCGCAACGATTCCGGGGCGATCCCGGCGTGTTCGAGGGCTTCCCACACCGTTTCCAGCAGCAACCGCTGCTGCGGATCCATCGCGACCGCTTCGCGGGGGCTGATCCCGAAGAACCCGGCATCGAATTCCCCAGCGTCGTACACGAACCCGCCGTCACGCACATACGACTTGCCCGCGATCCCGGGTTCGGGATCGAACAGGGCATCGATGTCCCAGCCACGATCGGTCGGGAACCCACCGATCGTGTCACGCCCCTCGGCCACCACACGCCACAAGTCCTCGGGAGAACTCACCCCGCCGGGGTAACGGCAGCCAATCCCCACAACCACCACCGGATCCGACACATCCGCCGACACCAGCGGTGTCACCATCGCCGGCACGGCAGCCGATCCGTGCAGTTCGTGCAGGATGTGGCCGGTGATCGCGTCGGGGGTCGGGTAGTCGAACACCAGCGTCGCCGGCAGCCGCAGCCCGGTCACGGTGTTGAGCCGGTTACGGGCCTCGACCGCGGTCAGCGAGTCGATACCCAGATCACGGAAGTTGCGAGTGGCCTCCACCGCCTCGGCACCAGCATGACCGAGGACCACCGCGATCTGCGAGCGGACCATATCCAGCACCAGCCGCCGCTGCTCGGGCTCGGCCAACCCGGCCAACCGAGCCAGCAGCGCCGATCCGGTCCCCGGTGTGGTGGTGGTATCGACACTGCGGCGCGCGGCCGGGGCCAGTCCCCGCAGCAGCGGTGCCAACAACCCGGCCCGCGCGGACGCGGCCAACGCGGCGGTGTCCAGACGGGTCGCGGTCACCGTGGCACGATGCTGCGCGATCGCGGCATCGAACAACGCCAACCCCTGCTCATCCGAGACCGCCCGGAACCCACCACGACTGTTACGAGCGACATCACCACGCTCGAGATGCCCGGTCATCCCGGTCCCCGAAGCCCACATACCCCACGCGATCGACGTCGCCGCCAAACCCCGGGCACGCCGGTACTCGGCCAACCCGTCGAGGAAGGTGTTCGCCGCCGCGTAGTTGCCCTGCCCGGGCCCACCCACGACCCCGGCCACCGAGGAGAACAACACGAACAACGCCAGATCCCGATCACGAGTCAACTCGTGCAGATGCCAAGCCGCATCGGCCTTGGCCGACATCACCACATCCACCCGCTGCGGCGTCAACGCCGCCATCATCCCGTCATCGAGCACACCCGCCGCATGCACCACACCGGTCAACGGACTGTCCTCAGGGACCACAGCAAGAAGAGCAGCCACCGCAGCACGATCGGACACATCACAGGCTTCCACACGCACCCGCGCGCCGAGCCCGGCCAGCTCCTCGACCAACTGCTCGACCCCCTCAGCAGCAGACCCGCGGCGGCTGGCCAACACCAGCGACCGCACTCCGTACGAGGACACCAGATGCCGGGCCACCAACGCACCCAACCCACCGGTACCACCAGTGACGATCACCGTGCCCTCGGCCAACACCACACCGCGGTCACCATCGGTGATCTCGGCGGGTTGGGAGGTGAGTCGGGTCAGTCGGGGGGTGTGGGTGATCCCGTTGCGGATCGCGAGCTGCGGCTCGCCGAGCGCGCTAGCCGTGGACACGACCTCGGCGACCGCCGGCGAGAACAAATCCTCCCCCGATTCGGTTTCGGCATCGGGCTCGAGGTCGAGGTCGAGGTCGATGAGCACGATGCGGCCGGGGTCTTCGGTCTGCGCCGAGCGCACCAGCCCCCACACCGCCGAGGCGGCCAAATCGGTCACCGCGCTACCGGCCACCGCGACCGCGCCACGGGTCAACACCATCAACACACCCGGACCCGACCAGTGTGGATCGGAGAACTCCTGCACCGCCGCCAGCACCCGATGCACCGCGGTGTGCGCCTGCCACACCGGATCCGCCTCACCAGCAGCGATATCGCGGGCATCGAACACGACCACCGACGCATCGCTTGCACCGTCACTCACGGTGTCGGGTGTGGCGTGTTGGGTCCAGGTGATGTACGGCACCACCGATACCGGCTCGGGAGCGGTGACCGGGTTCCAGTCCACAGCCAACAACCGGTCCCCGGAGGTGATGGTGAGCTGATCGAACGCGACCGGCCGCAATACCAGCGAGCCGACCGTCAGCACCGGCTGCCCGGTCTCGTCGGCCACCACGATCGACACCGCACCGGTGTCGGTGCTGGTGATCCGGGCCCGGACCAGAGCGGCGCCGGTCGCGTGCAGACCGACTTGTTCCCACGCGAACGGCAACCGCGGCCCCTGCCCACCACCGGTGTCCCCGGTGTCGTGAGTGTCATCGAGGCCCAACGCGTGCAGGACCGCATCCAGCAGCGCCGGATGCAACCCGTAACGGTGCGCCTCCCCCACACTGTCGATGCCGTCGGTCGCGGGCAGGGCAGCCTGCACATACAACTCTGTGCCATCGCGCCAAACTTGTTGCAGGCCTTGGAACATCGGCCCGTACCCGTAACCGGTGTCGGTCAACCCGTCGTAGAGGCCGTCGATCGGCACCGGCTCCGCGCCGACCGGAGGCCACTGCGTCCACGGTGGGACAACTGCTGCCGCGGTGTCGGGAGCTACCACGCCTTGGGCGTGCAACACCCACTCCCCGTCGGTATCGCTGTCGGTGTCGGGTCGGGAGTAGACCGTCACCACCCGCTGGCCGTCGCTGTCGGCACCACCGATGAGGACTTGGATCTGCCGTGCACCGGTCTCGGGCAGGCTCAAAGGAGCCAGCAGGGTCAGTTCCTGCAGCAGCGGGCAGCCGACCTCGTCGCCGGCACGCAACACCAACTCCACAAACCCGGTACCGGGCAGCAACACCACACCACCCACGGCATGATCGGCCAGCCACGGATGCGTACGCAACGACAACCGGCCCGTCACCGTGACACCCCCGGTGTCCGGAGCCGCGACCACGGCCCCGACCAGCGGGTGATCGGCGGCCGCCTGTCCCAGCGACACCGCGTCTCCGGTGCCGGCGCTGGTGTCGAGCCAGTAGCGGCGACGCTGGAACGCATACGTCGGCAACCCGACACGGGCGACACCACGCCCGGTGTACAGCGCGGTCCAATCAATCTCCACACCGGCCACATCCAGGTGCGCGACCGCGGTCAGCATCGTGTCGGTTTGTGAACGGTCTCGGCGCAGTGCCGCGGTGACCACGACACCGGTGTCGGTGTGGGGTTGCAGGTTTTGATCGATCAACGCGGTGAGCCCGCCGTCGGGACCCGCGACGAGGAACCGGGTCGCACCGGCCTCATGGAGGGTGTGGATCGTTTCGGCGAAACGAACCGTGCCACGGACATGACGCACCCAATAGTGCGGGTCGGCCAGTTCGGGTCCGGCCAGTTGCCCGTCGAGGTTGGACACGATCGGGATGGCCGGTTCGGCGAAGGACAATCCGGCGACCACCTCGGCGAACTCGGCCAGCATCGGCTCCATCAACACCGAATGGAACGCATGCGACACCGGCAACCGGGTGACCCGCCGACCCAGACCGGCCAGATGAGTGGTGACCGTTTCGACCGCGTCGGCCTCACCGGAGATCACCAGCGAATCGACCGCGTTGACCGCGGCGATATCGACTGCACCGGTACCAAATTCGGTGAACAGTTCGGCGATCTCGGTTTCGGAGGCCTGCACCGCGGCCATCGCCCCGCCCTCGGGCAACGCCTGCATCAACTGGCCCCGCGCCGCGACCAGCACCGCGGCATCCTCGAGACTCAACACTCCCGCGACATGCGCGGCGGTGATCTCACCGATGGAATGACCGGCCAGCATGTCCGGACGCACACCCCAGGCCCGCAGCAACGCGAACACACCCACACCGACGGCGAACAATGCGGCCTGCGCGAACACGGTGGCGTTCAACGGTTCTGCGTGTTCACCCCACACCACCTCACGCAGTGAACAACCCAACCGCGGATCCAACTCGGCCACCACCGCGTCGAACGCCGCAGCGAACACCGGGAACCGCTCATACAACTCCCGGCCCATGCCGACCCACTGGGCGCCCTGACCCGGGAACACCAACACCGTCTTACCGGCACCAGCACCGGTGCCGGTCACCGTGTTCGCGGCCGGGGTGTCGGTGCCGATACTGATCAACCCGGCCAGCAACTGCTCACGATCGACACCGACGACCAGCGCACGATGTTCGAACCGCGACCGCTGCAACAGCGACCACCCCACATCGGCGGCCTCTAATCCCGCATCGGCGGCAATGAAATCGGCCAACCGCCGCGCCTGCCCGACCAACGCCTCACGACTACGACCCGACAACCTCCACACCACCACCCCGGCACCAGCGCCGGTAACGGTCGTGCCGGTGGTGTCGATGCCACCGGTCGAATCGGCGGGATCGTCGGTGTCACTGTGGTTTTCGATGACGGGTGCTTGTTCGAGGATGACGTGGGCGTTGGTGCCGCTGACACCGAAGGAGGACACCGCCGCACGACGCGGCCGGTCCCCGTCGGGCCAGTCGCGGGCTTCGGTGAGCAACTGCACCGCGCCGCTGTCCCAATCCACATGCGACGACGGCGCATCCACGTGCAGGGTTTTCGGGGCCACACCGTGGCGCATGGCCTGGATCATCTTGATGACACCGGCGACACCGGCCGCGGCCTGGGAGTGGCCGATGTTGGATTTGATCGACCCCAGCCACAACGGTTTGTCCTCGGGCCGGTCCTGGCCGTAGGTGGCCAGCAACGCTTGGGCCTCGATCGGGTCACCCAATCGGGTGCCGGTGCCGTGGGCCTCGACCACATCCACCTCGCCCGTGGTCAAACCCGCGTTGGCCAACGCCCGCCGGATCACCCGCTGCTGCGAAGGCCCGTTCGGCGCGGTCAACCCGTTGGAGGCACCATCCTGATTCACCGCACTACCACGCACCACCGCCAGCACCTGATGACCGTGACGGCGGGCATCGGAAAGCCGTTCCACCACCAGCACACCGACACCCTCGGACCATCCGGTGCCGTCGGCGGCGTCGGCGAAGGATTTGGACCGCCCGTCGGGCGCCAGGCCGCGTTGGCGGGAAAACTCCACGAACAACCCCGGAGTCGCCAATACCGTGACACCACCGACGAGTGCCATCGCGCATTCCCCCGCGCGTACGGCTTGTGCGGCTTGGTGCAGGGCGACCAGGCTCGACGAGCAGGCGGTGTCGATCGATACCGCCGGGCCTTCCAACCCCAGCACATACGACACCCGACCGGACACGACACTGGCCGCACCACCGGTCAACCGGAATCCCTCGGCACTGATGTCGCTGTCGGCGCCGACCCCGTAGTAGGCGTCGGTGACGCCGACGAAGACGCCGGTGTCGCTGCCGCGCAACGATTCCGGGGCGATCCCGGCGTGTTCGAGGGCTTCCCACACCGTTTCCAGCAGCAACCGCTGCTGCGGATCCATCGCGACCGCTTCGCGGGGGCTGATCCCGAAGAACCCGGCATCGAATTCCCCAGCGTCGTACACGAACCCGCCGTCACGCACATACGACTTGCCCGCGATCCCGGGTTCGGGATCGAACAGGGCATCGATGTCCCAGCCACGATCGGTCGGGAACCCACCGATCGTGTCACGCCCCTCGGCCACCACACGCCACAAGTCCTCGGGAGAACTCACCCCGCCGGGGTAACGGCAGCCAATCCCCACAACCACCACCGGATCCGACACATCCGCCGACACCAGCGGTGTCACCATCGCCGGCACGGCAGCCGATCCGTGCAGTTCGTGCAGGATGTGGCCGGTGATCGCGTCGGGGGTCGGGTAGTCGAACACCAGCGTCGCCGGCAGCCGCAGCCCGGTCACGGTGTTGAGCCGGTTACGGGCCTCGACCGCGGTCAGCGAGTCGATACCCAGATCACGGAAGTTGCGAGTGGCCTCCACCGCCTCGGCACCAGCATGACCGAGGACCACCGCGATCTGCGAGCGGACCATATCCAGCACCAGCCGCCGCTGCTCGGGCTCGGCCAACCCGGCCAACCGAGCCAGCAGCGCCGATCCGGTCCCCGGTGTGGTGGTGGTATCGACACTGCGGCGCGCGGCCGGGGCCAGTCCCCGCAGCAGCGGTGCCAACAACCCGGCCCGCGCGGACGCGGCCAACGCGGCGGTGTCCAGACGGGTCGCGGTCACCGTGGCACGATGCTGCGCGATCGCGGCATCGAACAACGCCAACCCCTGCTCATCCGAGACCGCCCGGAACCCACCACGACTGTTACGAGCGACATCACCACGCTCGAGATGCCCGGTCATCCCGGTCCCCGAAGCCCACAAACCCCACGCGATCGACGTCGCCGCCAAACCCCGGGCACGCCGGTACTCGGCCAACCCGTCGAGGAAGGTGTTCGCCGCCGCGTAGTTGCCCTGCCCGGGCCCACCCACGACCCCGGCCACCGAGGAGAACAACACGAACAACGCCAGATCCCGATCACGAGTCAACTCGTGCAGATGCCAAGCCGCATCGGCCTTGGCCGACATCACCACATCCACCCGCTGCGGCGTCAACGCCGCCATCATCCCGTCATCGAGCACACCCGCCGCATGCACCACACCGGTCAACGGGAACTGCGAGGGCACCGATGACAGCAACTGCGCCACCGCAGCACGATCGGACACATCACAGGCTTCCACACGCACCCGCGCGCCGAGCCCGGCCAGCTCCTCGACCAACTGCTCGACCCCCTCAGCAGCAGACCCGCGGCGGCTGGCCAACACCAGCGACCGCACTCCGTACGAGGACACCAGATGCCGGGCCACCAACGCACCCAACCCACCGGTACCACCAGTGACGATCACCGTGCCCTCGGCCAACACATCCTTGGCTGCAGGTGTGGTGAGGACGATCTTGCCGATATGACGTGCCTGGCTGAAGTACCGCAGCGCCTCTCGCGCCTGTTCGACCGGCCAGGTACGCAACGGCAGGCGTTGGAGGACACCGCGATCGAACAAGGCAGTGAGCTCGGCGAGCATCTGCTGGATCCGGTCGGGTCCGGCCTCGACTATGTCGAATGCCCGGTATTTCACTCCCGGGTAGTCGGCCGCGATCTGGTCGCTGTCACGGATGTCGGCCTTGCCCATCTCGATGAAGCGGCCACCGCGAGGCAGCAGCCGCAGCGAGGCATCGACGAACTGTCCGGTCAGCGAATCCAACACCACGTCCATACCGCGGCCACCGGTGGCCGCCAGGAACTGTTCCTCGAACTGCAGCGTGCGCGAGTTCGCGATGTGTTGCTCGTCGAAACCCATGCCGCGCAAGACATCCCATTTGCCGCTGCTCGCGGTGGCATAGACCTCCAGCCCCCAATGACGCGCCAGCTGCACCGCAGCCATTCCCACGCCACCGGCTGCTGCGTGCACCAACAGCGTTTCGCCCGGCTGCACCTCAGCCAAATCCCGCAGCCCGTAATAGGCGGTCAGGAACACCACCGGCACCGCCGCGGCCTCGGCGAACGTCCATCCCGCCGGGATCTGTACCACCAGACGGTGATCGGTGACCGCGACCGCACCGATCCCACCATCGACCATGCCCATCACCCGATCGCCCGGGACCACGCCCACGACCTCGGGACCCACCTCGAGCACAACCCCGGCCACTTCCGAACCCATCAGCGCGTTTTCATCGCGGAAGATGCCCAAGCAGATCCAGACGTCGCGGAAGTTCACCCCGCCCGCTCGTACCGCGATGCGCACCTGCCCCGCCAGCAACGGTTCACTACCACGGGAATCGACGACCACACCGACACCATCGGGTGTGCCCTTTTCCACCGCCGCCAACCGCCACAAACCCTGCGCAGGTATCGCCAACACACCCCGATCGATCTCCCGGGTCAGTCGGGGGGTGTGGGTGATCCCGTTGCGGATCGCGAGCTGCGGCTCGCCGAGCGCGCTAGCCGTGGACACGACCTCGGCGACCGCCGGCGAGAACAAATCCTCCCCCGATTCGGTTTCGGCATCGGGCTCGAGGTCGAGGTCGAGGTCGATGAGCACGATGCGGCCGGGGTCTTCGGTCTGCGCCGAGCGCACCAGCCCCCACACCGCCGAGGCGGCCAAATCGGTCACCGCGCTACCGGCCACCGCGACCGCGCCACGGGTCAACACCATCAACACACCCGGACCCGACCAGTGTGGATCGGAGAACTCCTGCACCGCCGCCAGCACCCGATGCACCGCGGTGTGCGCCTGCCACACCGGATCCGCCTCACCAGCAGCGATATCGCGGGCATCGAACACGACCACCGACGCATCGCTTGCACCGTCACTCACGGTGTCGGGTGTGGCGTGTTGGGTCCAGGTGATGTACGGCACCACCGATACCGGCTCGGGAGCGGTGACCGGGTTCCAGTCCACAGCCAACAACCGGTCCCCGGAGGTGATGGTGAGCTGATCGAACGCGACCGGCCGCAATACCAGCGAGCCGACCGTCAGCACCGGCTGCCCGGTCTCGTCGGCCACCACGATCGACACCGCACCGGTGTCGGTGCTGGTGATCCGGGCCCGGACCAGAGCGGCGCCGGTCGCGTGCAGACCGACTTGTTCCCACGCGAACGGCAACCGCGGCCCCTGCCCACCACCGGTGTCCCCGGTGTCGTGAGTGTCATCGAGGCCCAACGCGTGCAGGACCGCATCCAGCAGCGCCGGATGCAACCCGTAACGGTGCGCCTCCCCCACACTGTCGATGCCGTCGGTCGCGGGCAGGGCAGCCTGCACATACAACTCTGTGCCATCGCGCCAAACTTGTTGCAGGCCTTGGAACATCGGCCCGTACCCGTAACCGGTGTCGGTCAACCCGTCGTAGAGGCCGTCGATCGGCACCGGCTCCGCGCCGACCGGAGGCCACTGCGTCCACGGTGGGACAACTGCTGCCGCGGTGTCGGGAGCTACCACGCCTTGGGCGTGCAACACCCACTCCCCGTCGGTATCGCTGTCGGTGTCGGGTCGGGAGTAGACCGTCACCACCCGCTGGCCGTCGCTGTCGGCACCACCGATGAGGACTTGGATCTGCCGTGCACCGGTCTCGGGCAGGCTCAAAGGAGCCAGCAGGGTCAGTTCCTGCAGCAGCGGGCAGCCGACCTCGTCGCCGGCACGCAACACCAACTCCACAAACCCGGTACCGGGCAGCAACACCACACCACCCACGGCATGATCGGCCAGCCACGGATGCGTACGCAACGACAACCGGCCCGTCACCGTGACACCCCCGGTGTCCGGAGCCGCGACCACGGCCCCGACCAGCGGGTGATCGGCGGCCGCCTGTCCCAGCGACACCGCGTCTCCGGTGCCGGCGCTGGTGTCGAGCCAGTAGCGGCGACGCTGGAACGCATACGTCGGCAACCCGACACGGGCGACACCACGCCCGGTGTACAGCGCGGTCCAATCAATCTCCACACCGGCCACATCCAGGCACGCGACCGCATGCAGGAATCGGTCCAGTCCACCGTCGTCGCGGCGCAGCGACCCGACCACCACGACAGTCTCGGGTGCGCCGGTACCGGTGCCGGTGTGGATGTTGGTGCTGGTGTCCTCGATCGCGACGGTCAGCACCGGATGCGCGCTGACCTCCACGAAACGGGTGTGCCCGTCCGCGAGCAGCGCCTCAGTGGCTTGTTGCAAACACACCGTTTGACGCAGGTTGCGATACCAGTAGTGCGCATCCAAACCGGTGGTATCCACCAATTCCCCGGTCACCGTGGAGTAGAACGGGATCAGCGACGAGCCTGCGCTGACACCCCCGAGAGCCTCCAACAAGGCAGCCTGCAACGACTCGACCTGCATCGAATGCGCGGCGAAGTCGACATCGGGAATCATCCACCGCATCACTGCCTGCGCGGACAGAGTGCGTTCGAGTTCGGCCAGTACGGCGGGTGGACCCGACACCGTGACCGATCGGGGTCCGTTCACTGCGGCAACGCACACCTCCTCGGCGAACGGTGCAATCCAGGACTGCACACGCTCGACGGTATCGAGGATCGACAGCATCGCGCCGTTGCCGGCCAGTTGTTGCTGGATCAGGCGGCTGCGTGAAACCACCACGCGGGCAGCGTCTTCGAGGGTCAACGCACCGGCCACGTAGGCGGCGGCGATCTCGCCTTGGGAATGGCCCATCACCGCGTCGGGGACCACCCCGAACGCGGCCCACAAGCGGGCCAGTCCCACCATCACCGCGAACGACACCGGCTGCACCACATCGACACGATCCAGCGACGGGGCGTCCACGCTGCCACGCAGCACATCGGTCAGTGACCAGTCCACCAACACCGAGAACGCTCGGTCGCATTCGTCGATCGCCTGCGCGAACACCGGAGCAGTGTCGAGCAACTCCCGGCCCATGCCGACCCACTGGGCGCCCTGACCCGGGAACACCAACACCGTCTTACCGGCACCAGCACCGGTGCCGGTCACCGTGTTCGCGGCCGGGGTGTCGGTGCCGATACTGATCAACCCGGCCAGCAACTGCTCACGATCGACACCGACGACCAGCGCACGATGTTCGAACCGCGACCGCTGCAACAGCGACCACCCCACATCGGCGGCCTCTAATCCCGCATCGGCGGCAATGAAATCGGCCAACCGCCGCGCCTGCCCGACCAACGCCTCACGACTACGACCCGACAACCTCCACACCACCACCCCGGCACCAGCGCCGGTAACGGTCGTGCCGGTGGTGTCGATGCCACCGGTCGAATCGGCGGGATCGTCGGTGTCACTGTGGTTTTCGATGACGGGTGCTTGTTCGAGGATGACGTGGGCGTTGGTGCCGCTGACACCGAAGGAGGACACCGCCGCACGACGCGGCCGGTCCCCGTCGGGCCAGTCGCGGGCTTCGGTGAGCAACTGCACCGCGCCGCTGTCCCAATCCACATGCGACGACGGCGCATCCACGTGCAGGGTTTTCGGGGCCACACCGTGGCGCATGGCCTGGATCATCTTGATGACACCGGCGACACCGGCCGCGGCCTGGGAGTGGCCGATGTTGGATTTGATCGACCCCAGCCACAACGGTTTGTCCTCGGGCCGGTCCTGGCCGTAGGTGGCCAGCAACGCTTGGGCCTCGATCGGGTCACCCAATCGGGTGCCGGTGCCGTGGGCCTCGACCACATCCACCTCGCCCGTGGTCAAACCCGCGTTGGCCAACGCCCGCCGGATCACCCGCTGCTGCGAAGGCCCGTTCGGCGCGGTCAACCCGTTGGAGGCACCATCCTGATTCACCGCACTACCACGCACCACCGCCAGCACCTGATGACCGTGACGGCGGGCATCGGAAAGCCGTTCCACCACCAGCACACCGACACCCTCGGACCATCCGGTGCCGTCGGCGGCGTCGGCGAAGGATTTGGACCGCCCGTCGGGCGCCAGGCCGCGTTGGCGGGAAAACTCCACGAACAACCCCGGAGTCGCCAATACCGTGACACCACCGACGAGTGCCATCGCGCATTCCCCCGCGCGTACGGCTTGTGCGGCTTGGTGCAGGGCGACCAGGCTCGACGAGCAGGCGGTGTCGATCGATACCGCCGGGCCTTCCAACCCCAGCACATACGACACCCGACCGGACACGACACTGGCCGCACCACCGGTCAACCGGAATCCCTCGGCACTGATGTCGCTGTCGGCGCCGACCCCGTAGTAGGCGTCACCGACGCCGACGAAGACGCCGGTGTCGCTGCCGCGCAACGATTCCGGGGCGATCCCGGCGTGTTCGAGGGCTTCCCACACCGTTTCCAGCAGCAACCGCTGCTGCGGATCCATCGCGACCGCTTCGCGGGGGCTGATCCCGAAGAACCCGGCATCGAATTCCCCAGCGTCGTACACGAACCCGCCGTCACGCACATACGACTTGCCCGCGATCCCGGGTTCGGGATCGAACAGGGCATCGATGTCCCAGCCACGATCGGTCGGGAACCCACCGATCGTGTCACGCCCCTCGGCCACCACACGCCACAAGTCCTCGGGAGAACTCACCCCGCCGGGGTAACGGCAGCCAATCCCCACAACCACCACCGGATCCGACACATCCGCCGACACCAGCGGTGTCACCATCGCCGGCACGGCAGCCGATCCGTGCAGTTCGTGCAGGATGTGGCCGGTGATCGCGTCGGGGGTCGGGTAGTCGAACACCAGCGTCGCCGGCAGCCGCAGCCCGGTCACGGTGTTGAGCCGGTTACGGGCCTCGACCGCGGTCAGCGAGTCGATACCCAGATCACGGAAGTTGCGAGTGGCCTCCACCGCCTCGGCACCAGCATGACCGAGGACCACCGCGATCTGCGAGCGGACCATATCCAGCACCAGCCGCCGCTGCTCGGGCTCGGCCAACCCGGCCAACCGAGCCAGCAGCGCCGATCCGGTCCCCGGTGTGGTGGTGGTATCGACACTGCGGCGCGCGGCCGGGGCCAGTCCCCGCAGCAGCGGTGCCAACAACCCGGCCCGCGCGGACGCGGCCAACGCGGCGGTGTCCAGACGGGTCGCGGTCACCGTGGCACGATGCTGCGCGATCGCGGCATCGAACAACGCCAACCCCTGCTCATCCGAGACCGCCCGGAACCCACCACGACTGTTACGAGCGACATCACCA
Organism: Nocardia brasiliensis; assembly: GCF_042691675.1. Classification (GTDB taxonomy): domain Bacteria; phylum Actinomycetota; class Actinomycetes; order Mycobacteriales; family Mycobacteriaceae; genus Nocardia; species Nocardia brasiliensis_D. The sequence continues at coordinate 3,520,794 of NZ_CP170507.1, read as the reverse complement.
CGCTCGAGATGCCCGGTCATCCCGGTCCCCGAAGCCCACATACCCCACGCGATCGACGTCGCCGCCAAACCCCGGGCACGCCGGTACTCGGCCAACCCGTCGAGGAAGGTGTTCGCCGCCGCGTAGTTGCCCTGCCCGGGCCCACCCACGACCCCGGCCACCGAGGAGAACAACACGAACAACGCCAGATCCCGATCACGAGTCAACTCGTGCAGATGCCAAGCCGCATCGGCCTTGGCCGACATCACCACATCCACCCGCTGCGGCGTCAACGCCGCCATCATCCCGTCATCGAGCACACCCGCCGCATGCACCACACCGGTCAACGGGAACTGCGAGGGCACCGATGACAGCAACTGCGCCACCGCAGCACGATCGGACACATCACAGGCTTCCACACGCACCCGCGCGCCGAGCCCGGCCAGCTCCTCGACCAACTGCTCGACCCCCTCAGCAGCAGACCCGCGGCGGCTGGCCAACACCAGCGACCGCACTCCGTACGAGGACACCAGATGCCGGGCCACCAACGCACCCAACCCACCGGTACCACCAGTGACGATCACCGTGCCCTCGGCCAACACATCCTTGGCTGCAGGTGTGGTGAGGACGATCTTGCCGATATGACGTGCCTGGCTGAAGTACCGCAGCGCCTCTCGCGCCTGTTCGACCGGCCAGGTACGCAACGGCAGGCGTTGGAGGACACCGCGATCGAACAAGGCAGTGAGCTCGGCGAGCATCTGCTGGATCCGGTCGGGTCCGGCCTCGGCGTTGTCGAATGCCCGGTATTTCACTCCCGGGTAGTCGGCCGCGATCTGGTCGCTGTCACGGATGTCGGCCTTGCCCATCTCGATGAAGCGGCCACCGCGAGGCAGCAGCCGCAGCGAGGCATCGACGAACTGTCCGGTCAGCGAATCCAACACCACGTCCATACCGCGGCCACCGGTGGCCGCCAGGAACTGTTCCTCGAACTGCAGCGTGCGCGAGTTCGCGATGTGTTGCTCGTCGAAACCCATGCCGCGCAAGACATCCCATTTGCCGCTGCTCGCGGTGGCATAGACCTCCAGCCCCCAATGACGCGCCAGCTGCACCGCAGCCATTCCCACGCCACCGGCTGCTGCGTGCACCAACAGCGTTTCGCCCGGCTGCACCTCAGCCAAATCCCGCAGCCCGTAATAGGCGGTCAGGAACACCACCGGCACCGCCGCGGCCTCGGCGAACGTCCATCCCGCCGGGATCTGTACCACCAGACGGTGATCGGTGACCGCGACCGCACCGATCCCACCATCGACCATGCCCATCACCCGATCGCCCGGGACCACGCCCACGACCTCGGGACCCACCTCGAGCACAACCCCGGCCACTTCCGAACCCATCTGACCGTTCGGGTCGGGATACATGCCCAAGCAGATCAAGACGTCGCGGAAGTTCACCCCGCCCGCTCGTACCGCGATGCGCACCTGCCCCGCCAGCAACGGTTCACTACCACGGGAATCGACGACCACACCGACACCATCGGGTGTGCCCTTTTCCACCGCCGCCAACCGCCACAAACCCTGCGCAGGTATCGCCAACACACCCCGATCGATCTCCCGGGTCAGCCTGGGGGTGTGGGTGATCCCGTTGCGGATCGCGAGCTGCGGCTCGCCGAGCGCGCTAGCCGTGGACACGACCTCGGCGACCGCCGGCGAGAACAAATCCTCCCCCGATTCGGTTTCGGCATCGGGCTCGAGGTCGAGGTCGAGGTCGATGAGCACGATGCGGCCGGGGTCTTCGGTCTGCGCCGAGCGCACCAGCCCCCACACCGCCGAGGCGGCCAAATCGGTCACCGCGCTACCGGCCACCGCGACCGCGCCACGGGTCAACACCATCAACACACCCGGACCCGACCAGTGTGGATCGGAGAACTCCTGCACCGCCGCCAGCACCCGATGCACCGCGGTGTGCGCCTGCCACACCGGATCCGCCTCACCAGCAGCGATATCGCGGGCATCGAACACGACCACCGACGCATCGCTTGCACCGTCACTCACGGTGTCGGGTGTGGCGTGTTGGGTCCAGGTGATGTACGGCACCACCGATACCGGCTCGGGAGCGGTGACCGGGTTCCAGTCCACAGCCAACAACCGGTCCCCGGAGGTGATGGTGAGCTGATCGAACGCGACCGGCCGCAATACCAGCGAGCCGACCGTCAGCACCGGCTGCCCGGTCTCGTCGGCCACCACGATCGACACCGCACCGGTGTCGGTGCTGGTGATCCGGGCCCGGACCAGAGCGGCGCCGGTCGCGTGCAGACCGACTTGTTCCCACGCGAACGGCAACCGCGGCCCCTGCCCACCACCGGTGTCCCCGGTGTCGTGAGTGTCATCGAGGCCCAACGCGTGCAGGACGGCATCCAGCAGCGCCGGATGCAACCCGTAACGGTGCGCCTCCCCCACACTGTCGATGCCGTCGGTCGCGGGCAGGGCAGCCTGCACATACAACTCTGTGCCATCGCGCCAAACTTGTTGCAGGCCTTGGAACATCGGCCCGTACCCGTAACCGGTGTCGGTCAACCCGTCGTAGAGGCCGTCGATCGGCACCGGCTCCGCGCCGACCGGAGGCCACTGCGTCCACGGTGGGACAACTGCTGCCGCGGTGTCGGGAGCTACCACGCCTTGGGCGTGCAACACCCACTCCCCGTCGGTATCGCTGTCGGTGTCGGGTCGGGAGTAGACCGTCACCACCCGCTGGCCGTCGCTGTCGGCACCACCGATGAGGACTTGGATCTGCCGTGCACCGGTCTCGGGCAGGCTCAAAGGAGCCAGCAGGGTCAGTTCCTGCAGCAGCGGGCAGCCGACCTCGTCGCCGGCACGCAACACCAACTCCACAAACCCGGTACCGGGCAGCAACACCACACCACCCACGGCATGATCGGCCAGCCACGGATGCGTACGCAACGACAACCGGCCCGTCACCGTGACACCCCCGGTGTCCGGAGCCGCGACCACGGCCCCGACCAGCGGGTGATCGGCGGCCGCCTGTCCCAGCGACACCGCGTCTCCGGTGCCGGCGCTGGTGTCGAGCCAGTAGCGGCGACGCTGGAACGCATACGTCGGCAACCCGACACGGGCGACACCACGCCCGGTGTACAGCGCGGTCCAATCAATCTCCACACCGGCCACATCCAGGTGCGCGACCGCGGTCAGCATCGTGTCGGTTTGTGAACGGTCTCGGCGCAGTGCCGCGGTGACCACGACACCGGTGTCGGTGTGGGGTTGCAGGTTTTGATCGATCAACGCGGTGAGCCCGCCGTCGGGACCCGCGACGAGGAACCGGGTCGCACCGGCCTCATGGAGGGTGTGGATCGTTTCGGCGAAACGAACCGTGCCACGGACATGACGCACCCAATAGTGCGGGTCGGCCAGTTCGGGTCCGGCCAGTTGCCCGTCGAGGTTGGACACGATCGGGATGGCCGGTTCGGCGAAGGACAATCCGGCGACCACCTCGGCGAACTCGGCCAGCATCGGCTCCATCAACACCGAATGGAACGCATGCGACACCGGCAACCGGGTGACCCGCCGACCCAGACCGGCCAGATGAGTGGTGACCGTTTCGACCGCGTCGGCCTCACCGGAGATCACCAGCGAATCGACCGCGTTGACCGCGGCGATATCGACTGCACCGGTACCAAATTCGGTGAACAGTTCGGCGATCTCGGTTTCGGAGGCCTGCACCGCGGCCATCGCCCCGCCCTCGGGCAACGCCTGCATCAACTGGCCCCGCGCCGCGACCAGCACCGCGGCATCCTCGAGACTCAACACTCCCGCGACATGCGCGGCGGTGATCTCACCGATGGAATGACCGGCCAGCATGTCCGGACGCACACCCCAGGCCCGCAGCAACGCGAACACACCCACACCGACGGCGAACAATGCGGCCTGCGCGAACACGGTGGCGTTCAACGGTTCTGCGTGTTCACCCCACACCACCTCACGCAGTGAACAACCCAACCGCGGATCCAACTCGGCCACCACCGCGTCGAACGCCGCAGCGAACACCGGGAACCGCTCATACAACTCCCGGCCCATGCCGACCCACTGGGCGCCCTGACCCGGGAACACCAACACCGTCTTACCGGCACCAGCACCGGTGCCGGTCACCGTGTTCGCGGCCGGGGTGTCGGTGCCGATACTGATCAACCCGGCCAGCAACTGCTCACGATCGACACCGACGACCAGCGCACGATGTTCGAACCGCGACCGCTGCAACAGCGACCACCCCACATCGGCGGCCTCTAATCCCGCATCGGCGGCAATGAAATCGGCCAACCGCCGCGCCTGCCCGACCAACGCCTCACGACTACGACCCGACAACCTCCACACCACCACCCCGGCACCAGCGCCGGTAACGGTCGTGCCGGTGGTGTCGATGCCACCGGTCGAATCGGCGGGATCGTCGGTGTCACTGTGGTTTTCGATGACGGGTGCTTGTTCGAGGATGACGTGGGCGTTGGTGCCGCTGACACCGAAGGAGGACACCGCCGCACGACGCGGCCGGTCCCCGTCGGGCCAGTCGCGGGCTTCGGTGAGCAACTGCACCGCGCCGCTGTCCCAATCCACATGCGACGACGGCGCATCCACGTGCAGGGTTTTCGGGGCCACACCGTGGCGCATGGCCTGGATCATCTTGATGACACCGGCGACACCGGCCGCGGCCTGGGAGTGGCCGATGTTGGATTTGATCGACCCCAGCCACAACGGTTTGTCCTCGGGCCGGTCCTGGCCGTAGGTGGCCAGCAACGCTTGGGCCTCGATCGGGTCACCCAATCGGGTGCCGGTGCCGTGGGCCTCGACCACATCCACCTCGCCCGTGGTCAAACCCGCGTTGGCCAACGCCCGCCGGATCACCCGCTGCTGCGAAGGCCCGTTCGGCGCGGTCAACCCGTTGGAGGCACCATCCTGATTCACCGCACTACCACGCACCACCGCCAGCACCTGATGACCGTGACGGCGGGCATCGGAAAGCCGTTCCACCACCAGCACACCGACACCCTCGGCGAACGCGGTGCCGTCGGCGGCGTCGGCGAACGGTTTGCATCGGGCATCGGCCGCCAGCCCGCGTTGGCGGGAGAATTCTTCGAACACCCACGGACTCGACATCACTGCCACGCCACCGACGAGTGCCATCGCGCATTCCCCCGCGCGCACGGCTTGTGCGGCTTGGTGCAGGGCGACCAGGCTCGACGAGCAGGCGGTGTCGATCGATACCGCCGGGCCTTCCAACCCCAGCACATACGACACCCGACCGGACACGACACTGGCCACACCACCGGTCATCCGATATCCCTCGGCACCGATGTCACCTTCCGGCCCGGCACCAAGGCCGTAATGATGATCGCTGACGCCGACGAAGACGCCGGTGTCGCTGCCGCGCAACGATTCCGGGGCGATCCCGGCGTGTTCGAGGGCTTCCCACACCGTTTCCAGCAGCAACCGCTGCTGCGGATCCATCGCGACCGCTTCGCGGGGGCTGATCCCGAAGAACCCGGCATCGAATTCCCCAGCGTCGTACACGAACCCGCCGTCACGCACATACGACTTGCCCGCGATCCCGGGTTCGGGATCGAACAGGGCATCGATGTCCCAGCCACGATCGGTCGGGAACCCACCGATCGTGTCACGCCCCTCGGCCACCACACGCCACAAGTCCTCGGGAGAACTCACCCCGCCGGGGTAACGGCAGCCAATCCCCACAACCACCACCGGATCCGACGACAACGAGAGTTTCGCATTTGCCCGTTTTAGAGCGGCATTTTCTTTTGCAGAAATGCGCAGAGCTTTTACAAGTTCATCCATTGACAGAGCCATGAATCTTCTCCCCTAAGACTTATTTATCGGTATTGCCAAGGATGTAGTCGACAAGACTCTCCGAATCCATTGAATCGATAGAATCTTCGTCTCCATACTCTGCAGAACGATTAAGCTGGCGATACTCTTCAGCCAGGTCAGCAAGAACGTTAAGGATTCCCGCTTGCTTAAATCGATCAATTGGCACTGAACTTAGGCTCCTACGAAGCTCGTTCTCGTCCACCCTTGTCTCAGTGGATCCGTGCAGTTCGTGCAGGATGTGGCCGGTGATCGCGTCGGGGGTCGGGTAGTCGAACACCAGCGTCGCCGGCAGCCGCAGCCCGGTCACGGTGTTGAGCCGGTTACGGGCCTCGACCGCGGTCAGCGAGTCGATACCCAGATCACGGAAGTTGCGAGTGGCCTCCACCGCCTCGGCACCAGCATGACCGAGGACCACCGCGATCTGCGAGCGGACCATATCCAGCACCAGCCGCCGCTGCTCGGGCTCGGCCAACCCGGCCAACCGAGCCAGCAGCGCCGATCCGGTCCCCGGTGTGGTGGTGGTATCGACACTGCGGCGCGCGGCCGGGGCCAGTCCCCGCAGCAGCGGTGCCAACAACCCGGCCCGCGCGGACGCGGCCAACGCGGCGGTGTCCAGACGGGTCGCGGTCACCGTGGCACGATGCTGCGCGATCGCGGCATCGAACAACGCCAACCCCTGCTCATCCGAGACCGCCCGGAACCCACCACGACTGTTACGAGCGACATCACCACGCTCGAGATGCCCGGTCATCCCGGTCCCCGAAGCCCACAAACCCCACGCGATCGACGTCGCCGCCAAACCCCGGGCACGCCGGTACTCGGCCAACCCGTCGAGGAAGGTGTTCGCCGCCGCGTAGTTGCCCTGCCCGGGCCCACCCACGACCCCGGCCAATGCGGAGAACAACACGAACAACGCCAGATCCCGATCACGAGTCAACTCGTGCAGATGCCAAGCCGCATCGGCCTTGGCCGACATCACCACATCCACCCGCTGCGGCGTCAACGCCGCCATCATCCCGTCATCGAGCACACCCGCCGCATGCACCACACCGGTCAACGGACTGTCCTCAGGGACCACAGCAAGAAGAGCAGCCACCGCAGCACGATCGGACACATCACAGGCTTCCACACGCACCCGCGCGCCGAGCCCGACCAGTTCCGCTTGCAGTTCCTCGGCACCAGGCGCGCCCATGCCGCGGCGGCTGGCCAACACCAGCGACCGCACTCCGTACGAGGACACCAGATGCCGGGCCACCAACGCACCCAACCCACCGGTACCACCAGTGACGATCACCGTGCCCTCGGCCAACACCACACCGCGGTCACCATCGGTGATCTCGGCGGGTTGGGAGGTGAGTCGGGTCAGTCGGGGGGTGTGGGTGGTCCCGTTGCGGATCGCGAGCTGCGGCTCGCCGAGCGCGCTAGCCGTGGACACGACCTCGGCGACCGCCGGCGAGAACAAATCCTCCCCCGATTCGGTTTCGGCATCGGGCTCGAGGTCGAGGTCGAGGTCGATGAGCACGATGCGGCCGGGGTCTTCGGTCTGCGCCGAGCGCACCAGCCCCCACACCGCCGAGGCGGCCAAATCGGTCACCGCGCTACCGGCCACCGCGACCGCGCCACGGGTCAACACCATCAACACACCCGGACCCGACCAGTGTGGATCGGAGAACTCCTGCACCGCCGCCAGCACCCGATGCACCGCGGTGTGCGCCTGCCACACCGGATCCGCCTCACCAGCAGCGATATCGCGGGCATCGAACACGACCACCGACGCATCGCTTGCACCGTCACTCACGGTGTCGGGTGTGGCGTGTTGGGTCCAGGTGATGTACGGCACCACCGATACCGGCTCGGGAGCGGTGACCGGGTTCCAGTCCACAGCCAACAACCGGTCCCCGGAGGTGATGGTGAGCTGATCGAACGCGACCGGCCGCAATACCAGCGAGCCGACCGTCAGCACCGGCTGCCCGGTCTCGTCGGCCACCACGATCGACACCGCACCGGTGTCGGTGCTGGTGATCCGGGCCCGGACCAGAGCGGCGCCGGTCGCGTGCAGACCGACTTGTTCCCACGCGAACGGCAACCGCGGCCCCTGCCCACCACCGGTGTCCCCGGTGTCGTGAGTGTCATCGAGGCCCAACGCGTGCAGGACCGCATCCAGCAGCGCCGGATGCAACCCGTAACGGTGCGCCTCCCCCACACTGTCGATGCCGTCGGTCGCGGGCAGGGCAGCCTGCACATACAACTCTGTGCCATCGCGCCAAACTTGTTGCAGGCCTTGGAACATCGGCCCGTACCCGTAACCGGTGTCGGTCAACCCGTCGTAGAGGCCGTCGATCGGCACCGGCTCCGCGCCGACCGGAGGCCACTGCGTCCACGGTGGGACAACTGCTGCCGCGGTGTCGGGAGCTACCACGCCTTGGGCGTGCAACACCCACTCCCCGTCGGTATCGCTGTCGGTGTCGGGTCGGGAGTAGACCGTCACCACCCGCTGGCCGTCGCTGTCGGCACCACCGATGAGGACTTGGATCTGCCGTGCACCGGTCTCGGGCAGGCTCAAAGGAGCCAGCAGGGTCAGTTCCTGCAGCAGCGGGCAGCCGACCTCGTCGCCGGCACGCAACACCAACTCCACAAACCCGGTACCGGGCAGCAACACCACACCACCCACGGCATGATCGGCCAGCCACGGATGCGTACGCAACGACAACCGGCCCGTCACCGTGACACCCCCGGTGTCCGGAGCCGCGACCACGGCCCCGACCAGCGGGTGATCGGCGGCCGCCTGTCCCAGCGACACCGCGTCTCCGGTGCCGGCGCTGGTGTCGAGCCAGTAGCGGCGACGCTGGAACGCATACGTCGGCAACCCGACACGGGCGACACCACGCCCGGTGTACAGCGCGGTCCAATCAATCTCCACACCGGCCACATCCAGGCACGCGACCGCATGCAGGAATCGGTCCAGTCCACCGTCGTCGCGGCGCAGCGACCCGACCACCACGACAGTCTCGGGTGCGCCGGTACCGGTGCCGGTGTGGATGTTGGTGCTGGTGTCCTCGATCGCGACGGTCAGCACCGGATGCGCGCTGACCTCCACGAAACGGGTGTGCCCGTCCGCGAGCAGCGCCTCAGTGGCTTGTTGCAAACACACCGTTTGACGCAGGTTGCGATACCAGTAGTGCGCATCCAAACCGGTGGTATCCACCAATTCCCCGGTCACCGTGGAGTAGAACGGGATCAGCGACGAGCCTGCGCTGACACCCCCGAGAGCCTCCAACAAGGCAGCCTGCAACGACTCGACCTGCGCGGAGTGGGAGGCATAATCCACTGCAATACGGCGGGCATGGATTCCGTCGATCTCGCATGCGTTGACCAGATGTTCGATAGCTCCGGGTTCACCGGAGACTACAACCGAGTTCGGTCCGTTCACCGCGGCGATGCTCACTCGGTCGTTCAGTCGTGATGTCACCGCGTCCGCGGGCATCGACACCGAGGCCATCGCGCCGTTGCCGGCCAGTTGTTGCTGGATCAGGCGGCTGCGTGAAACCACCACGCGGGCAGCGTCTTCGAGGGTCAACGCACCGGCCACGTAGGCGGCGGCGATCTCGCCTTGGGAATGGCCCATCACCGCGTCGGGGACCACCCCGAACGCGGCCCACAAGCGGGCCAGTCCCACCATCACCGCGAACGACACCGGCTGCACCACATCGACACGATCCAGCGACGGGGCGTCCACGCTGCCACGCAGCACATCGGTCAGTGACCAGTCCACCAACACCGAGAACGCTCGGTCGCATTCGTCGATCGCCTGCGCGAACACCGGAGCAGTGTCGAGCAACTCCCGGCCCATGCCGACCCACTGGGCGCCCTGACCCGGGAACACCAACACCGTCTTACCGGCACCAGCACCGGTGCCGGTCACCGTGTTCGCGGCCGGGGTGTCGGTGCCGATACTGATCAACCCGGCCAGCAACTGCTCACGATCGACACCGACGACCAGCGCACGATGTTCGAACCGCGACCGCTGCAACAGCGACCACCCCACATCGGCGGCCTCTAATCCCGCATCGGCGGCAATGAAATCGGCCAACCGCCGCGCCTGCCCGACCAACGCCTCACGACTACGACCCGACAACCTCCACACCACCACCCCGGCACCAGCGCCGGTAACGGTCGTGCCGGTGGTGTCGATGCCACCGGTCGAATCGGCGGGATCGTCGGTGTCACTGTGGTTTTCGATGACGGGTGCTTGTTCGAGGATGACGTGGGCGTTGGTGCCGCTGACACCGAAGGAGGACACCGCCGCACGACGCGGCCGGTCCCCGTCGGGCCAGTCGCGGGCTTCGGTGAGCAACTGCACCGCGCCGCTGTCCCAATCCACATGCGACGACGGCGCATCCACGTGCAGGGTTTTCGGGGCCACACCGTGGCGCATGGCCTGGATCATCTTGATGACACCGGCGACACCGGCCGCGGCCTGGGAGTGGCCGATGTTGGATTTGATCGACCCCAGCCACAACGGTTTGTCCTCGGGCCGGTCCTGGCCGTAGGTGGCCAGCAACGCTTGGGCCTCGATCGGGTCACCCAATCGGGTGCCGGTGCCGTGGGCCTCGACCACATCCACCTCGCCCGTGGTCAAACCCGCGTTGGCCAACGCCCGCCGGATCACCCGCTGCTGCGAAGGCCCGTTCGGCGCGGTCAACCCGTTGGAGGCACCATCCTGATTCACCGCACTACCACGCACCACCGCCAGCACCTGATGACCGTGACGGCGGGCATCGGAAAGCCGTTCCACCACCAGCACACCGACACCCTCGGACCATCCGGTGCCGTCGGCGGCGTCGGCGAAGGATTTGGACCGCCCGTCGGGCGCCAGGCCCTGCTGTCGGGAGAACTCTGCGAACACCCACGGACTCGACATCACTGCCACGCCACCGACGAGTGCCATCGCGCATTCCCCCGCGCGCACGGCTTGTGCGGCTTGGTGCACGGCGACCAGGCTCGACGAGCAGGCGGTGTCGATCGATACCGCCGGGCCTTCCAACCCCAGCACATACGACACCCGACCGGACACGACACTGGCCGCACCACCGGTCAACCGGAATCCCTCGGCACTGATGTCGCTGTCGGCGCCGACGCTGTAGTAGGCGTCGGTGACGCCGACGAAGACGCCGGTGTCGCTGCCGCGCAACGATTCCGGGGCGATCCCGGCGTGTTCGAGGGCTTCCCACACCGTTTCCAGCAGCAACCGCTGCTGCGGATCCATCGCGACCGCTTCGCGGGGGCTGATCCCGAAGAACCCGGCATCGAATTCCCCAGCGTCGTACACGAACCCGCCGTCACGCACATACGACTTGCCCGCGATCCCGGGTTCGGGATCGAACAGGGCATCGATGTCCCAGCCACGATCGGTCGGGAACCCACCGATCGTGTCACGCCCCTCGGCCACCACACGCCACAAGTCCTCGGGAGAACTCACCCCGCCGGGGTAACGGCAGCCAATCCCCACAACCACCACCGGATCCGACACATCCGCCGACACCAGCGGTGTCACCATCGCCGGCACGGCAGCCGATCCGTGCAGTTCGTGCAGGATGTGGCCGGTGATCGCGTCGGGGGTCGGGTAGTCGAACACCAGCGTCGCCGGCAGCCGCAGCCCGGTCACGGTGTTGAGCCGGTTACGGGCCTCGACCGCGGTCAGCGAGTCGATACCCAGATCACGGAAGTTGCGAGTGGCCTCCACCGCCTCGGCACCAGCATGACCGAGGACCACCGCGATCTGCGAGCGGACCATATCCAGCACCAGCCGCCGCTGCTCGGGCTCGGCCAACCCGGCCAACTGTTGCTGGAATTCGCTGTCGACCACAAGGGTTTCCTGATCGTGTTCTCGAAGGATGTCCTGTACCTCGGGCAGATCTTCGATCAACGGACGCCGTCTCGACAGGGTGTAGGGACCGGTGAACCGTTCCCAATCGATGTCGGCGACTGTGATCAGTGTTTCGTCGATACCGATGGCGTGTGCCAAGGCTTTGGTCGCCAGCTCGGGTTCCAGCAACCGCACACCCAACCGCCGAAAGTAGGGGGCAAAACCTTCCTCATCACCCATACCGCCGCCGGCCCAGACGCCCCAGGCCACAGACGTCGCAACCAGCCCCCGTGCACGGCGAGCTCCGGCCAAACCGTCCAGGTAGGCGTTTCCCGCGGCATACGCGGCCCCGCCCACGGTGCCCCACGTGGCAGCGCCGGAAGAAAACATCACAAACGCGTCCAACCGGCGCTGCCCGAGGAGTTCGTCGAGGTGTTGGGCACCGCAAACCTTGGCCGCAAGAGTTGCCGCCAATGACGAATACCCGATTTCTTCGATGGGAACGGTGCCGCCGGCACCTGCGGCATGAATCACCGCAGTCAGAGGAACGTCTCCGGCATCTATCACCGACAATGCGGCGGCAACGTCGTCGCGTTGGGTCATGTCGCACGCCAGGACCGTCACCGCCGTGCCCATCGCGAGGAGTTCGGATTCCAACTCCAGAGCACTAGGTGCCCGGGTGCCTCGCCGACTGACCAAGATCAGATGCTCGGCGCCGTGTCGTGCGGCATAGCGTGCTACGTGGGCGCCGAGAGCTCCGGTTCCACCGGTGATCAGCACTGCTCCCCGCAGCTTCCACACTGCGGTCGATCCCGGCTTGGTCGAGGACGCGCGTATCATTCGACGCGCATGAACGGCTGAACCGCGAATCGCCATTTGATCTTCACCATCGCCGCGAGATAACGCGGCAACCAGTCGCCGCAGAGTGGCATCGTCGTGTTCGATGGGCAAATCGATCAGACCGCCCCACCAATCCGGATACTCCAGGCCGACGACCTGCCCCGCTCCCCATACCTGTGACTGCATAGCGTTGGGTGATCGATCGGTCGACGCCACCACGACCGCGCCTCGGGTCACACACCACAATGGTGCTCCGACAGATTCGTCGTCGCACGCTTGGACAAGCAGCAGATTCCCCCACAGACCCCTCGGCACTGCCAGGGATGCCATACCAGGTTGATCGTCGAAAGCCAGCAAAGACAACACGCCCGAGATCTCGTCGGTTGCCTTCACCGCACCGATCGCGGCGGCGATCTCCGATCGCCCCATCCGCTCAACGTCGACGTCTATGCGCCGAACATGAGCACCAGATTCGGTCAGTACCCGAGCCAGGTCGTGATCCAGCCCGACGGTGCTCGAGCTGACGACGAGCCAGGTCCCGGTCAGTCGGGCAGCACTGTCGGGCAATGCCTTCCAGGCAATGCGATAACGCCACGAGTCCAGAACTGACTGGTCTTGACGCTGTTGGCGCCACGAGGACAGCAGCGGAAGAACATCACCGAAGGACTGCGACGGGTCGATTCCCAATGCATCGATGTCCTTGTGCTCCACCGCACGCCAGAACTCGGCATCGATCACATCCTCCACCGCGTCTCCGGTGCCGGCGCTGGTGTCGAGCCAGTAGCGGCGACGCTGGAACGCATACGTCGGCAACCCGACACGGGCGACACCACGCCCGGTGTACAGCGCGGTCCAATCAATCTCCACACCGGCCACATCCAGGTGCGCGACCGCGGTCAGCATCGTGTCGGTTTGTGAACGGTCTCGGCGCAGTGCCGCGGTGACCACGACACCGGTGTCGGTGTGGGGTTGCAGGTTTTGATCGATCAACGCGGTGAGCCCGCCGTCGGGACCCGCGACGAGGAACCGGGTCGCACCGGCCTCATGGAGGGTGTGGATCGTTTCGGCGAAACGAACCGTGCCACGGACATGACGCACCCAATAGTGCGGGTCGGCCAGTTCGGGTCCGGCCAGTTGCCCGTCGAGGTTGGACACGATCGGGATGGCCGGTTCGGCGAAGGACAATCCGGCGACCACCTCGGCGAACTCGGCCAGCATCGGCTCCATCAACACCGAATGGAACGCATGCGACACCGGCAACCGGGTGACCCGCCGACCCAGACCGGCCAGATGAGTGGTGACCGTTTCGACCGCGTCGGCCTCACCGGAGATCACCAGCGAATCGACCGCGTTGACCGCGGCGATATCGACTGCACCGGTACCAAATTCGGTGAACAGTTCGGCGATCTCGGTTTCGGAGGCCTGCACCGCGGCCATCGCCCCGCCCTCGGGCAACGCCTGCATCAACTGGCCCCGCGCCGCGACCAGCACCGCGGCATCCTCGAGACTCAACACTCCCGCGACATGCGCGGCGGTGATCTCACCGATGGAATGACCGGCCAGCATGTCCGGACGCACACCCCAGGCCCGCAGCAACGCGAACACACCCACACCGACGGCGAACAATGCGGCCTGCGCGAACACGGTGGCGTTCAACGGTTCTGCGTGTTCACCCCACACCACCTCACGCAGTGAACAACCCAACCGCGGATCCAACTCGGCCACCACCGCGTCGAACGCCGCAGCGAACACCGGGAACCGCTCATACAACTCCCGGCCCATGCCGACCCACTGGGCGCCCTGACCCGGGAACACCAACACCGTCTTACCGGCACCAGCACCGGTGCCGGTCACCGTGTTCGCGGCCGGGGTGTCGGTGCCGATACTGATCAACCCGGCCAGCAACTGCTCACGATCGACACCGACGACCAGCGCACGATGTTCGAACCGCGACCGCTGCAACAGCGACCACCCCACATCGGCGGCCTCTAATCCCGCATCGGCGGCAATGAAATCGGCCAACCGCCGCGCCTGCCCGACCAACGCCTCACGACTACGACCCGACAACCTCCACACCACCACACCGGTCGTGTCGGAAACGGTTGCCTCGGAATCAATCACCTCGGCAACCGCGGGTGCTTGTTCGAGGATGACGTGGGCGTTGGTGCCGCTGATCCCGAAGGAGGACACCGCCGCACGACGCGGCCGGTCCCCGTCGGGCCAGTCGCGGGCTTCGGTGAGCAACTGCACCGCGCCGCTGTCCCAATCCACATGCGACGACGGCGCATCCACGTGCAGGGTTTTCGGGGCCACACCGTGGCGCATGGCCTGGATCATCTTGATGACACCGGCGACACCGGCCGCGGCCTGGGAGTGGCCGATGTTGGATTTGATCGACCCCAGCCACAACGGTTTGTCCTCGGGCCGGTCCTGGCCGTAGGTGGCCAGCAACGCTTGGGCCTCGATCGGGTCACCCAATCGGGTGCCGGTGCCGTGGGCCTCGACCACATCCACCTCGCCCGTGGTCAAACCCGCGTTGGCCAACGCCCGCCGGATCACCCGCTGCTGCGAAGGCCCGTTCGGCGCGGTCAACCCGTTGGAGGCACCATCCTGATTCACCGCACTACCACGCACCACCGCCAGCACCTGATGACCGTGACGGCGGGCATCGGAAAGCCGTTCCACCACCAGCACACCGACACCCTCGGCGAACGCGGTGCCGTCGGCGGCGTCGGCGAACGGTTTGCATCGGGCATCGGCCGCCAGCCCGCGTTGGCGGGAGAATTCTTCGAACACCCACGGACTCGACATCACTGCCACGCCACCGACGAGTGCCATCGCGCATTCCCCCGCGCGCACGGCTTGTGCGGCTTGGTGCAGGGCGACCAGGCTCGACGAGCAGGCGGTGTCGATCGATACCGCCGGGCCTTCCAACCCCAGCACATACGACACCCGACCGGACACGACACTGGCCACACCACCGGTCATCCGATATCCCTCGGCACCGATGTCACCTTCCGGCCCGGCACCAAGGCCGTAATGATGATCGCTGACGCCGACGAAGACGCCGGTGTCGCTGCCGCGCAACGATTCCGGGGCGATCCCGGCGTGTTCGAGGGCTTCCCACACCGTTTCCAGCAGCAACCGCTGCTGCGGATCCATCGCGACCGCTTCGCGGGGGCTGATCCCGAAGAACCCGGCATCGAATTCCCCAGCGTCGTACACGAACCCGCCGTCACGCACATACGACTTGCCCGCGATCCCGGGTTCGGGATCGAACAGGGCATCGATGTCCCAGCCACGATCGGTCGGGAACCCACCGATCGTGTCACGCCCCTCGGCCACCACACGCCACAAGTCCTCGGGAGAACTCACCCCGCCGGGGTAACGGCAGCCAATCCCCACAACCACCACCGGATCCGACACATCCGCCGACACCAGCGGTGTCACCATCGCCGGCACGGCAGCCGATCCGTGCAGTTCGTGCAGGATGTGGCCGGTGATCGCGTCGGGGGTCGGGTAGTCGAACACCAGCGTCGCCGGCAGCCGCAGCCCGGTCACGGTGTTGAGCCGGTTACGGACCTCGACCGCGGTCAACGAATCAAAGCCGAGGTCGTGAAAGCTGTGATTCGCGTCTACCGCTTCCGGTCCGGCGTGACCCAATACGGTGGCGACCTGGGCGCGGACAATTTCGAGAATCAGTTGTCGTTGTTCAGATTCGGACAGCCCGAGAAGGCGTTCAAAACCCCTCAGTCCCTCCCCCGCAGCCGCTTCTCTACGTACTCGAGTCGGCAGCAACTCTGACATCAGCGGCGGCAACGTACCAGCACGTGCCTGTTCAGCCAATATCAATCGATCCAGATGCATCGCCAGGACAACTGGGCGGTGCTGACCGATCGCAGAATCGAAGAGTGCTACCCCTTGTTCGACGGTCATCTCAGCCATACCGGCACGATTCATGCGCGCAGCGTCTGCATTGCCGAGATGTCCGGCCATCCCGGCCCCGGATCCCCACAGCCCCCAGACGATTGAGGTCGCTGCGAGCCCCTTCAGACTCCGGTGAGTGGCCAACCCATCGAGGAAGGCGTTCGCGGCCGCATAGTTACTCAGGCCTGGTACTCCTACGACACCTACGAGCGAGGAAAAGAGGATGAATACCGCTAAGTCCCGATCTTGGGTCAGCTCGTGCAGATGCCAGGCGGCGTCCGCTTTTGCCGCCAGAACCGAATCGATCTGCTGAGGCGTCAGTGTGTTGATGACGCCGTCGTCGTGCACGCCAGCCGCGTGCACAATGCCCGTCAGTGGTCGGTCATCGGGGATCGTGGCCAGGAGGGCCGCGACGGCACGACGATCGGACATGTCGCATGCCTGGACACGTACTAGGGCCCCAAGCCCGGCAAGCTCCGTCCTCAGTTCCTCTGCGCCCGGTGCTGCAATACCTCGTCGGCTGACCAGTACCAACGACCGAACCCCATGCTCGACCACCAGATGCCGGGCCATCAGAGCACCCAGGCCGCCCGTGCCGCCCGTGACTACCACAGAGCCTTCCGAAACATGCGGCACATCGCGGACGTTGAGGGCGTTAACACCAGCACCACCGCTGTTACGTATGACCGGCAATCTCGTCAGTCGAGCCGCGTACAAACCATGGTTGCGAACCCCAACCACGGGCTCTCCGCATGCCAATACCCTCGATACAATCCCATCTAACCCATCACCACCTGAGGTATCCAGGTCGACAAGCACAATCCTGCCGGGCTCTTCGGATTGAGCCGATCGAACCATGCCCCATACGGCCGCCCCTGCCAGATTGGCAATAGCATCATTGTCAGAAATCGACACTGCGCCGCGCGTGACTACAAGCAGCGTGCTTGAGACAAATCGGGCCTGATTTGTAAATGTCCGCAGTGCGGCATGAACTTCATGGATCATCGCGTGGGTGCCTGCCAATACGCCATCTGATCTATGGTGATCGCATTCCAGAACTAGCACCTCAGCATCAGTTTCATGTGTGGCGTCGGTCCAGTAAACGAAGGGCGTCGGCGAGGGTCGATTTGGTGTAGGTATAGCCCTCCACGCGATCGCGTGTAGCGGGCTGGCGGCTGTAACAGCGGCAAGTTGATCGAAACGAACTGCTCGTGTTGTCAGTGACCGTATCGATAGCACAGGATCTCCGGCCTGGTCAGTCACCTGCAGTGCTGCCACGTCCTGGTCCACCAAGTTGATACGAGCTCGTATTTTCGTCGCACCAGTGGCGTGAAGGGTGACTTCTTCCCATGCGAACGGCATCCTCGCGCTGAGCCCGTTCCCGTTTTCGAGCAGCAACGCATGCAAGACTGAATCCAGCAATGCTGGATGCAATCCGTATTGCTGGATATCCGCTGCGGTTTCCGGAAGCTCAGCGTCGACGAACAACTCGTTACCGCGGCGCCAGACCGACCGTAGTCCCCTAAATACCGATCCGAAACTGTAACCCACATCAATTAACTGGTCATAGCAACCATCAGTATCTACTAGCACGGCGTCAGCTGGCGGCCACATATCTATCCCGGTGTGAATATCCGTCTTCGCATAAGCGAGGTCGCGTGAACCGAGTTGACCTTGAGCGTGCAGGACCCACCCTTCAGTGTCGCTGACGCAAGAGTAGATTGCTATTGTGCGTTGACCGGCTTCGTCCGACCCGCTGACAATCGTCTGCATCCGGACACCACCTTCAGCCGGAAGCACCAGCGGCGCCAACAGTGTCAGTTCCCGTATTACGGGAGTACCGGTTTCATCACCAGCTCGGATCGCCAACTCAAGGAAAGCAGTCCCTGGAAGGACCATCACCTCGCCGATCATGTGCTCCGCCAGCCACGGATGGGTCTGCAACGACAGCCATCCAATAACCACAACACCACCGGTTTCCGGAGACGGCATTACGCCCCCAACCATGGGATGATTCGCTGCCAGCAGCCCTAGCAAGGCAACGTCACCAGTCCTCGTAACAGTGTCGAGCCAATACCGACGCCGCTGGAAGGCATAGTTTGGCAACTTCACTCGAGCCGCTGCACGGCCTGCGTACACCATTGACCAGTCCACAGACACCCCAGCCACGGTCAGCTGGGCAGCGGCATTCAACAGCCGCTCCGCCCCACCATCACCGCGCTGCAGCGTACCTACGGCTAAAATGTCTCTGGTCGCAGAATTAGCACCTGCGCGAGCTTCCTCTGTGAGCACGTCGACGGCTTCTTCAACGCTCTGGATTAGGACTGGATGCGGACTGGATTCAATGAATACCGTGCACCCTTCTTCAAATAGACCGATTGCGGTTTGGTAAAATTGGACCGTGTGGCGCAGATTGCGGTACCAGTAATCCGCATCTAATTCGACAGTATCCAGCAGTGCGCCAGTAACCGTCGAATAGAATGTGACGGCCGACGATCGTGGCGATATATGCTGAAGTCTACGAAGAAGCTCAACGCGAAGCGGCTCAACACAGGCGGAATGCGAAGCATAGTCTACCGAGATGCGGCTGGCTCGAATTCCGTCATGACTACAGGACGCAAGGAACCTGTCAAGCGCTGTAATATTTCCTGATACAACGATCGCCGCCGGTCCGTTGATCGCGGCAATACTTAAATCATCGCCATAATCAGCCAATCGCTCAGTCACAGCCGCTTGCGATAGCGATACAGAAGCCATTCCTCCTCGACCGGCCAGTTGTTCTGCAACCAACCGACTTCGTTCGACCACCACAAGAGCCGCATCTTCAAGCGAAAGCGCTCCTGCGACATATGCTGCAGCTACTTCCCCTTGAGAATGACCAACCACCGCGTCTGGCATTACGCCCAATGAACGCCAAACTTCCGCCAGAGAAACCATTACAGCAAAAAGCGCTGGCTGGATCACATCGACCCGATTGAACAGTGACGCGTTCGGCGATGCGGAGTCGTCAGCGGAAGCCGACAGCACATCAAGCAAGGACCAGTCAATCAAAGGCGCAAACGCATCGGCACATTCAACGATCTTGCGCTTGAATACAGGCACAGTATCGAGCAACCTGCGTCCCATACCCAGCCATTGAGCACCTTGCCCTGGGAACACAAACACCGTTCTGCCATTTGGGCGCACTTCCCCCGAGACCAGATTCGCGTTTGGAGCTGCATCGATTAGTGCTCTCAGACCGTCCAGCAGCTGCGTCCAGTCAGTTCCGATCACAACAGCGCGATGCTCAAACTGTGAACGGCTCGTAAGGAGCGACCAGCCCACGTCTATAGGATTCAGTTCAGGACTAGTCCGCGCCATATCCAACAGTCGTTGCGCTTGCCCGGTCAACGCCTCCCGAGACCGCCCGGATATGAGTAATGCCGTTGTTCCGATGAGATTATCAGGCCTGCGGCTAGTTGCACCACCACTCTCTCCGTCGTCACTATCAGGGGTATCGACAGCGCTCAAGTGATCTTTAGACGGGGCCTGCTCGAGGATGACGTGCGCATTGGTACCGCTAATTCCGAACGAGGAGACGGCAGCTCGTCGGGGTCCGGCAGTGGGGAGGCTCCAGCTGCATTGTTCGACCAATAGCTTCACGCCGCCACTGGACCAATTTACATGAGGGCTCGGCGCATCCACATGCAAGGTTCTGGGAAGAATATTGTGACGCAGCGCCTGGATCATCTTAATGACTCCAGCAATTCCTGCCGCAGCCTGGGTATGTCCGACGTTCGATTTTATCGATCCGAGCCACAAAGGCCGATCTGGGGGCCGATTCTGACCGTAGGTCGCCAGGAGCGCTTCCGCCTCGATAGGGTCACCTAGTTTAGTTCCGGTCCCGTGAGCTTCGACCACATCGACCGTGTCAGGCGTAATGCCCGCATTGGCCAGTGCGCGCTGAATCACACGCTGTTGGGAAAGGCCGTTCGGGGCAGTTAGCCCATTGCTAGCACCATCCTGGTTGACTGCCGACCCGCGGATGACTGCCAGCACCTCATGCCCAAGCTGATGAGCTTGCGACAATCGCTCAATGACCAGGACCCCGACGCCCTCGCTCCACGAGGTTCCGTCAGCAGCCGCAGCGAACGGTTTGCACCTGCCATCCTCCGCAAGCCCACCCTGCCGAGAGAACTCGATGAACATGGCTGGTGTCGCCATTACCGAAACCCCACAGGCCAACGCCAAGTCACATTCACCCGATCGAACCGACATCACAGCTTGATGCAGAGCAACCAGTGATGACGAACATGCGGTGTCGATCGAGACCGCTGGACCTTGCAGCCCCAGGACATATGCGACTCGACCAGATACCACACTTGTGGTGCCGCCTGTCAGCCGATACCCCTCCGATGCCGCGTCACTATTGGCGGCCCCATTACCGTATGACTGATCAGTCACACCGACAAATACGCCGGTATCGCTACCACGAAGAGTGTCTGGCTTGATGCCGGCATGCTCAAGGGCTTCCCAGACGGTTTCCAGCAGCAGCCGTTGCTGAGGGTCCATCGCCGTAGCTTCGCGAGGGTTGATCCCAAAGAAACCCGAATCGAAATCGCCTGCGTCGTACAAGAATCCACCCGTGCGGCTGTAAGATTTTCCACTCGCTACGGGATCGGGATCGTACAACTCGGCGATATCCCATCCTCGGTCACTGGGGAATTCGCCGACTGCGTCATGACCATCAACGACCATCTGCCACAGCTCGTCGGGCGATGAGACGCCGCCAGGAAGACGACACCCTATACCGACGATGGCGATTGGCTCCGACATCCCCGCTGCCGTTGGGGTTTCCGATACGAAATTCGCCTGCTGATACTCGCCTAACAGTTGCTGTTGAAGGTAGGCGGCAAGCTTTCTGACCGTGGGATAGTTGAAGAGCACAGTTATGGGCAACGCAAGGCCCGTGGTTGCGGCTAGCCTGTCTCGGGCCTCGACAGCGGTCAACGAGTCGATACCCAAATCTTTGAAATTATGGTTGATGTCAACCGCATCGATCCCGCTATGCCCCAGGACAGTTGCCAGGTGGGCGCGCACAACTTCGAGTAAGACGTCGAGTTGTTCGGTGTCCTGCAACCCGATTAGCCGCTGTCGAAGTTCGGGAACATAACTTGTGCTGCGTTCCATGGAATCGTCTGACGTCCATGCCTCGGGCTCGCTGACTTTTGCCGGTTTCGTTTTCAGGCCGGTTTCGGGCCAGTACCGGCGTCGATCAAATGCGTAGGTCGGTAGAGCAACTCGACGGCCAACTTGCGCAGAGTACACGGCCGCCCAATCGATCGCGGTACCTGTCGCGTACAGTTCTGCCATAGCATGAAGCAGACCTTGTACTTGTGGTCGATTCTTTCGCAGGACCGACACCGCCAGCACGTTCGTTGAACCAGCAGACTCGAAGCATTGTCGGATCAGGCCTGTCAAACCGCCATCCGGACCGAGCACCAGAAAACGGGTTGCGCCAGCGTCAGCCAGTGTATGCATTCCATCGGCGAAGCGGACCGTCTCACGGACGTGACATACCCAGTACTCCGGCGAAATCATCCGGATATCGCCGAGATCACCGGTGCGGTTGGACAAAATTGGTATCGCCGGATTGGAGAAAGTCAATTCGTCAAGGACATCAGCGAATGCCGTCAGCATCGGGTCCATCAACCGTGAGTGAAACGCATGAGAAACTGGTAAATTTCTGACGCGAAATCCAGCACACTCAAGCCGTCCGACTAGATCTACTATAGACTGGTATGCACCGGAAAGGACGACAGAATCAGGGGCGTTAACTGCCGCAATATCCACTTCATCCAGCATCAGTGCAGCAATTTCAGACTCGCCCGCTTGCACTGATATCATTGCTCCACCCGAAGGCAGAGCTTGCATCAAGCGACCTCGCTCCGCCACCAGCCTGGCCGCATCGGGTAGCGATAGAATTTGTGCTACGTGCGCCGCAGCGATTTCGCCGATAGAATGACCAGAAACGTAGTCAGGACGTATGCCCCAACTGCGTAGTAAGTGGAATAATGCCACTCCGACGGCGAACAGCCCGGCCTGCGCAAACAGCGTGGCGTTCAATGCTTCTTCGTCGTCGCCCCAAACAACGTTGCGTAGCGGAGTATCCAAGTGGCGGTCAAGCTCATCTACCACTGAGTTAAAAGCATTAGCAAATTCGGGAAATGCGCAATAGAGCTCCTGGCCCATTCCTAATAGTTGTGCCCCCTGGCCAGGAAACACAAATACTGTCTTGCCTTCTGTTGACACCGCACCCGTAACCGCGTCCATGGTGGCCGGATCGTCCGACAGGCTTCTCAGCCCGGCAAGCAATTGCGCCCGACACGATCCGATCACAACGGCGCGGTGTTCAAACTGGGGTCGGCTATATAGCAAGGACCAGCTTAAATCTCTCGAATCCAGACTAGGACGATCCTGCACGAATTCGTACAGTCGCTGGGACTGTCTACTCACACCTTCGCGAGTGCGTGCGGACACGGGCCACACATGCACTCCAATTCCAACATTTTCGCCAGCGTGGCGTTTCCGACCGGGATCGGCCGCGTTCTCAGCAACTTCCGGGGCTTGTTCGAGAATCAGGTGAGCGTTAGTTCCACTAATTCCGAACGATGAGACGGCGGCCCGTCGAGGGTGACCATAATCAGGCCAAGAGCGCCGTTCTGTCAACAACCGCATCGCGCCGGCCGACCAGTTCACATGCGATGTCGGAGCGTCAACGTGCAGGGTCTCCGGAAGTATGCCATGGAGCATAGCCTGGATCATCTTGATTACACCCGCAATACCTGCTGCGGCCTGGGCGTGACCAATGTTCGATTTGATCGATCCCAGCCACACAGGCCGATCGGCTTGGCGGCCCTGGCCATAAGTGGCCAACAGTGCTTCGGCTTCGATAGGGTCACCGAGAGTCGTACCGGTACCGTGCGCCTCGATGACATCCACTTCGTTTGGCGCTAGACGTGCGTTGGCCAATGCCGTGCGGATTACATGTTGTTGCGCCTGGCCGTCAGGTGCGGTCAACCCGTTGCTGGCGCCGTCCTGATTGACGGCCGTGCCCCGCACAACGGCCAATATATCGTGACCGAGCGCCCGAGCTTGAGAGAGCCGTTCCAGCACCACTACTCCGACACCTTCACTCCACGCGGTGCCGTTCGCAGCCTGAGCAAACGGCTTGCACCGCCCATCCGGGGCCAATCCCCGCTGGCGGGAGTACTCCACAAACGCCTCGGGCGTAGCCATCACTGTTACCCCGCCAGCCAACGCGAGGCTGCACTCACCGGACCGCACCGATTGAACTGCTTGATGCAGTGCGACCAGCGACGACGAACTCGCAGTGTCTACAGAGACAGCCGGGCCCCGCAACCCCAAGACATAGGCGACTCGACCCGAGACCAGGCTCGGCGACGTTCCTGTCAGCCGATATCCCTCAGCCCCAGCCAGATTCGAACTCTCATTGACTAGGCTGCCGTAGTTCTGACTCGTGACTCCAATGAACACTCCGGTGTCACTACCGCGCAGTGATATTGGATTGATACCCGCATATTCCAGTGCCTCCCAGGACGTTTCCAGCAGCACCCTCTGCTGAGGATCCATCGCAACTGACTCACGTGGGTTTATCCCAAAGAACGCAGCATCGAAATCGGCTGCGTCATATATAAATCCGCCCTCGCGAACGTACGACTTACCTGCAGCGCCAGGATCCGGGTCGAACAAGCCCGATACATCCCAACCCCGATCCGTTGGGAACGGCCCGATTGCATCCTTTCCTTCGACAAGCAACTTCCACAACTGATCTGGAGAGGATCCCCCTGGGAAGCGGCAGCCCATTCCCACAACAACCACCGGATCGAACTCAAGCGGCCGCACTCGCGACGCTTCCGCTGGCCAATCTTCCGGGATAGTCACTGAAGTTCCTCCCAAATATTCACTCTGCCAACGACACTCAGCTCGGGAGGTCGACGTAGGCACGCATCGCCCTAGGCCTTCAAACCGTCGACGTCGCACCACGCTTCCACAGCAGTTCTCAGAGCCTCCCCCAAACCACCACGCAGCGAACGATACCCGGATCGGACGACCAGCACCGGTGACGTAGGTCACTCGCCATCGAAGTCGCAGGCAGGATGCTGCTCCAGGCCAACCATCGCAGCACCACACTAAACATCAACGCTGCGAACGATACTCACATCGGCCCACCAACAACCAACACCTTGCTCAGTTGCTCAAGCTCATGCATGATCTTGATGGGGGGACGGCTTGCACAGTCCTCCTGACTCGGTTCTGCATATCGAACGAGAGGGCTTCACATGGCAGAAGAACCCGACAGCGCGAGCCTGTGGATCCGAAGGTTTCATCCCTCACTCGACGCGGAATCGCGGCTCGTGTGCCTCCCCCATGCGGGAGGCTCGGCAAGCTTCTTCTTGCCGGTTTCACAAGCCTTGGCCCCGCACTGCGAAGTACTGGCAGTGCAGTATCCCGGACGACAAGACCGCCGAACAGAAAAGTGCATCGAGAACGTTCCGGAACTCGCCGACGCGGTCACTGAACAGCTACTCACCTGGACCGATCGACCATTGGCGTTGTTCGGACATAGTCTCGGCGCCATACTGGCGTTCGAGGTCGCCGGCCGACTTGAGGACAAGGGCGTCGCGCTCACCGCATTGTTTGCCTCCGGTCGCCGTGCCCCGTCTCGACACCGCCACGAGACTGTGCATACGCTCAACGACGATGGTCTCATCGCTGAGCTCAAGGCCCTCAACGGTACGAATCACAAGCTGCTGGCCGACGATGAGATCCTCCGGATGGCCTTGCCTGCCATCCGGAGCGACTATACCGCCGTAGAGACTTACCGGTATATCGAAGGAACCGCCCCGCTTCGAACACCAATACAAGCACATATCGGTCTCGACGATCCGAAAGTAACCTCCGACGAGGCCAGGGACTGGGCTCGGCACACCCATGGAGGGTTCTCATTACGCACTTACCCTGGTGGTCATTTCTATCTCGCCAGTCAGGCGGAGCCATTGATCGAAGCCATCAGAGAGGTCGTCTTCAACAAGGACCACCGAATCACGGAAGTGCCGAATGCAATTGCCGTTCCTCGCCCGCTGGTCCGAGAATGACCTCCGATCCCTGCAGCGGTAGAAGCGTCGGGGCCATCCCTTTGGGGCCGCCGCGTACAGCGCGTAATTCCACCGTGCGGCAACAGGTTTGAGCCTCTACGATGGCAATCGAGCGGTCGGGGAAGGGCATCGGGTCAGCTGTACACCACATGTTCGTCATATGGTCCGTACCACTACGGGCAGGGAAGACTCACTCATACCGTTGGGGAGACGCGATGAAAGCTGGGCCAGGAGAACACCATCTGACAGTCCTAGGTGCGGGCGTCATGGGGTCGAGCATTACGGCAATGGCCGTTGGGCACGGTGTCTCGGTGCTTCTTATCGATGTAGACGAGACAGTTCTGAACCGCGCACGGAACCAGATAGATCAGCAACTACGGCACGCTCAACTGCTCTCGGCGCTACCTTCAGACCGATCACCAGGGGAGCTGCGAACCAGCACATCGGTCGATTCCGCGGCTGGGACAACGGCTATCATCGAAGCCGTCACCGAAAATTTCGACCTGAAGCACAAGGTCTTGGCCGAAGTATCGGCGGCCGTCTTACCGGGTACACCTCTGATTTCCAACACATCCGGTATCCCTATCGATGAACTCGCCGCAAGCCTGCCCCGTCCCGAGGACCTGTTGGGTGCACACTTCATGAATCCGGCCTACCTCATCAGGATGGTGGAGGTGGTCCGCGGTCTGCGCACCGCGACCGCCACCATGGCGGCGGTCGAAGAGCTGCTCACTGTGATGGACAGACAAGCCGTGGTCGTCCACGATGCACCTGGTTTCGTTACAAGCCGGCTACTGCACCCAATGATCAATGACGCAGCACGCATCGTCAGCCAGGGAATCGCCACCGCAGAGGCCGTGGACACGCTGATGCAGGGCTGTCTCGGTCACCCAACCGGTCCTCTACGAACTGCTGATCTGATCGGGCTGGACAACTTGGTTGATTCACTCGCCGCACTGCACGAACGGACAGGCGAGGAACGTTACCGACCGTGTGAGCTCTTACTGGAAAAAGTTGAAAAGGGGCTACTCGGCCGCAAGACAGGCCAGGGCTTCTACGAGTACGGAAAGGTGCTGTCATGAAATCCGAACCTTTGGTTGCGGCCAGCCCGGCGAGCCGCGAGGAGATCGAGCAGACGCTGCTGTCTTTTCTGGAGACCAGGCTGAAAACTTCGGTGGCACCTGACCAAGACCTGTTCGCCCGCGGTCTTGTCGCGTCGATGTTTGCCATGGAACTGGTTGTCCAACTCGAGCAGTGCTTCGACGTGGCGATTGTCGGAGCGGACCTGAAGCTGGACAACTTTCGCTCAGTCGACACCATGACCGAACTTGTCCTGCGACTCCAGCAAGCCAATGACGCCTGAGCGTCTCGTCGACGAGTGTGCGATAGTCGACGCGCTTGTCGACGGTCAGGCTGAGTCGTGGGACCTTGAGGGGCTGATCCCGGAGCAAGTGCTGCGGGACCTCGGCGCCCGTGGCTTACTATGTCCGCAGGTACCACGGGCACATGGCGGCGCCGACCTCAGCAGCCAGCTCGCCGGCGAGTTCACCGCCTATGTCGGCAGCCTCTGCAGTTCTCTACGCAGCGTAATGACTTCGCAAGGTATGGCAGCATGGACTATCCAGCGGCTGGGCGATGCCGAGCAGCGAAGAGATTATCTCACGCAACTGGCCAGCGGACGCCTCGCAGCGGTCGGGTTCAGCGAAACTGATGCCGGTAGCGACTTGTCCGCGATAAACACCCGAGTCCACAAAGACGGCGATTCGATCTTACTCACTGGACAGAAAGTGTGGATGACCGCTGCACAATATGCCGATCTTCTCGTAATCGTTTGCCGATACGGCGACGATGCTGCCGCAGTCGTAGTGCCTGCCTCCGCCCCTGGCGTACGAATCGAACGAGTAGCGGATCCACTGGGGTGCCGCGCAGCAGGCCATGCCAACGTGCAATTCGACTCAGTCCGGCTGCCGATGAGCAGCTTGCTGGGCGGCACAAGCCAGTCGCTGTCACTGCTCGTCACAACCGCGCTGACATATGGTCGAATATCGGTGGCCTGGGGTTGTGTCGGGATTCTTCGGGCATGTCTCACCGCGGCGAGCGCACATTCCCTGTCCCGTCAACAGTTTGGCAAGCCGCTCGTGGAGCACCAGCTCGTCGGACGACACCTCGCTGAGTTGTTGGCCTCTGAGCAGATAGCTACCCGAATCTGCGAACACGCCAGCCGCTGTTGGGATGCGAACTCTCCCGACGTGGTTGTCGCCACGGTGCTCGCCAAACACGTCAGCGCTACCCACGCCGTTCAAGGTGCCGCCTCCGCGGTGCAGGTACTGGCGTCGACCGGGACACAGGATGGTCATATCGTCGCACGCGCGTATCGAGATGCGAAACTCATGGAAATCATTGAAGGAAGCACCGAGATCTGCCAACTTATCTTGGCACAGCATGCAATTGCAGCATCGCGGTGAATATACGGGGAGTTTGAGATGACCGCTAATGAACCGGCCGTAGTGAAATGCCTCATCTGGGACCTTGACAACACATTGTGGACAGGCACCCTTCTCGAGGACGGGAATGTCCGAGTGGCCGACGCCGTCAGAGAAGTGATCGCCGCGCTTGATGCACGCGGAATTCTTCAGTCGGTGGCCAGCAAGAACGATCATGACATGGCTTGGGCCCGCCTCGAAGAGCTCGGACTCGCCGAGTATTTTGTGCTACCACACATCAGCTGGAGCCCGAAGTCGGAATCCGTACGCGAGATTGCCGAGCGGTTAAATTTTGCGCACACAACCATCGCCTTCATTGACGACCAACCAGCTGAGCGCGCTGAGGTAGCGTTCCATCTACCGGATGTGCGGTGCTATCCGCACGGTCACGTATCGAAGCTATTGAGTCTCCCTGAATTCAGTCCGCGGACTGCGACCGTTGACTCACGGCGGCGCCGCGAAATGTATCAAGCCAGCTTCAAGCGGGACGAGGAACGAGAGTCGTTTAAGGGCCCCGATGAAGAGTTCCTTCGCTCGCTAAACCTAGAGCTGCGTATCGACCGAGCCAATACGACAGAACTGTCCCGCGTCGAGGAACTCACCCTGCGAACAAGCCAGATGAATGCCACTGGCGTGCATTACTCCGACGCCGTGCTCCGCGAACTTTGCGCCGATGCGACACACGAGGTGCTGGTAGCAACCTTGACCGACCGTTTCGGACCACACGGTGCAATCGGAGTGCTACTCCTGGAGAAGCAGGTTGAATGCTGGCATCTCAAGCTGCTCGCAACCTCATGCCGTGTAGTCTCATTCGGCGTGGGTGCCGCCATTCTGAACTGGCTGACAGATCAGGCGGCCCGCGCTGGTATACATCTCGTTGCCGATTTCCGTGCTACAGAACGTAACCGGATGATGGAGATCGCCTACCGCTTCGCCGGTTTCGTTGATGCAAACTGCGCCTGCTTGCATACGTTGACCGCCAGTAGCGATATCCAACGCCTGCACCTAGTGCCTGACACTCGCGACTTGCCGAGCACTATGCGGCTTATTGCAGCGAATCTCGTGTCCGCAGACCTTAGAGCTCCTTCTTCCTGACCAACGTTATACCATCGGCCATCGTTAACATCGACAAGTCGACCCGGTCATCATCGCGGAGGAACGCGTTCAGTTCTCGGATCGCGACAGTGTCCGGGTCCTGTTGATCAGAATCGATTACTCTGCCGAAGAAGAGAGTGTTATCCAGCACTATCAGACCACCCGGACGGAGAAGCGTAAGGGTGCGTTCATAGTACTCTCGATAGTTCGCCTTGTCTGCGTCGATGAATGCAAGATCCATGACACCTTCGCCCATTTCGCTTATCAGGAGAGCCAGCGTCGATCGCGCGTCACCAATCCGGACGTCGATCCGCTCGGCCACACCGGCCTTTTCCCAGTACGGCGCTCCAATCATCGGCCATTTCTCAGAAATGTCACACGTTACCAAACGGCCGTCCGGCCCAAGCGCGCGAGCCATACACAGCGTGCTGTAGCCCGTGAAAGTGCCGACCTCTAGCACGCAACGAGCCTTCGTCAACGCGACCAAAAATGCGAGCAGTTGCCCCTCTTCCGCCATCAATTGCATAACGGTACCCATCGGATATGCCTTCGTTTCCTCGCGAAGCTCACGCAAAATCACATCTTCGCGCAACGAGATATCGCGAAAATATGCCAGCAGCTCCGGGGAAAGTTCAGTTTGATCGGCCATTTTCTTCCTAAAGTTCATAACGATCATGATTTCAGAGACGCACTTATAGTTCACTTCTTGCCGACGCATAAGTCAACGGCGATTTGATCATCGAATGACAATCAGCGAAGACAGAATTAGGAGGTCCCACTCTTACCACTCAAGGCATCGAGACTTCCACAACTAGCTTTGGTCGTCGAGCCACCCGGTTGCCCCCATCCCACTCCAAGCCCACGCTCTGCGGACACACCACTTACCATTGGCGATCATACAGTGTGAAATACCTTTCGGATAGCCAACTTTGAGCACCAAGGTTAAACAAGGACCGTTCCCGGATGCCGCCAGATTGGGTTGCAGGGAGTCGATATAGCCGAAATCGCACTACTCAGCATCGCAAGTTGTCCGTGACGCACTGCACTGAAGGAGTTCTCAACCCAGGGCCATCAAGGTCCCCGTCAATCGAGCCGTTGATCCGATCGACCACTGCGCATCGAACTGTTCGTCTGTGCAGCCACACAGGGGATGACGGCAACACTCTGGGTGACGCACCAAGACATCCGGAAAGCATCTCACGTTCTGCCGCACCACCGCGCCATGGTCTCCTGACACTTGCAATCGGGCTACCACTCGAATGATCAAGGGGCCAACAACTTAGCCGCACAGTCAGGTACGACGCCATCACAGTGGAGCGGAGGGAATCGAACTCACCTCAGCATCAGTGCCAGCCTTTTCACTTGGGCCGCAGCGGGCGCGAGGTCTTGGATCGCCAAGGGCTCGCCAATTTTCCTTGCTGTTGAAGAGACTTGATCCAGTCCTGAGCAACATGATGTGGCACGTCGTAGTGTTTGGCAACCTTAGCGATGCTACCCAACCGCCAATAGGTTACGCCGAAATCCGCTGGCACTCCTGAGCGTTGTTCTCGCTGAAGCTGCCCCCGCTCGTGCGCTCGCCCCGTCGGCTGCTTCGACAAGTCGGCAACGGGTACTACCACCCTCTCGTCTATCTCTGGCGGCACCAGCAGATCGCCATCTGTATCTACGGGTTCAGTGTTATTTTCGCCCATACTTGCCGGCGCGGGTGTCAATTTGGGTTGGACGGACGGACCCGAAAGCATGTTCGCAGTACGAACGAGAAGCGGAAAATCAATGTTGGCCAAACCTTCAGGAACGAAGGTGTCGCCGTTGGCTTCCGCGCGTACCTCGGTCAGCCGCACGCCCGTAGCATCAATCTCGACTGTTGCAGTGACCGCTACAACGCCAGTTCGGGTGTTAGAGATCGCGATCGTGTAGCTGTCTGTCATTACCTACCGAGTCCGTTCAGTGTGACGGCCTAGTTGTTGTGAGTGGAGCCGGTGTTAGTAGGCGGGTCAAGCTTGCGCAAGCGCCCCATCCATCCCTGAGCCGTATGCCTAGGAACTCCGTAATGCTTAGCGACAGCAGTGACCGTGCCGAGCTGCTCGTAAATTGAACGAAGCTCGCTGATCTCAGGCATTCTGCGGTAAGCTCTTCCGCCCGTCGCGTCCGCGGCGACCGGATTCGACGCAGGCTTGACGACCCCAGGAGCTGAAGCTCCTTCGAGGACCATCTGTTCCAAACGCTGCGTAGGCTCCGGAGCAGGAACCAGTACAGACGCGGCACGGACACCCGATGGCGGAAACTGGTGAGCCAAGGCGGTCACGACCGCCTCGATACCAATGCCGAGTACCTTCTGGGATGTCAGTCCGTCCGGAGCCGTTGTGTTGATCGCAATGCCGGTGACACGCGCGTTCGACTCAGTGACATCTACCCGAATAGTGAGCTGAGGAGAATCGCCACGATCTCCCTCGTTTACAGGGTCGGGAATGATAACAACAGTGTAGCTACCCATAGGCGGCATGGTCCTTGCGACGGCTTCCAAGTGTCGGGTCTGACGCTTTCAGACGATAGCATGCGCCACCATGAGCTCAGCCGCCCGATCACGGGTGCTTGCGCAAGATCAGACTAGCTACGCGCCGAGAACCGCTGTGAACGTTCCTCTAACCTGACCTCACGCAGCCCGAAAGCCGTGTCTGGGCAAGGGGATCAGGTTCACGCCGATCGACCGAGACACTCTGTGTCGGACCGATCGGCTAGGGTAGCCGCGTCGCACTCGTTCGTCGCACTCGGCATTGGGTTGCATCTCCGCCGAGTGGCGCTGTCTATGGAGGTTATGATCGCGCCGATGCCGATCGAGGATGATGTGCCAGTCACCACTGATCCTGCGCCGCCGATCATGTGGATGAAGGTCTCCGACCCGGACACTGCTCTACCAACCTTCCCGCCCGGAACCGATGTTCGCGTGTTGATCCCGACCGATTCACGGTTCGAGCGTCTGCGGCAATCCCTTCTTGCACAACGAATCCCATTTCGCGAAGTGCGGTATCTCCTTGAGCAAGAACTAATCAGCGATACGAATCCGCGAGCATGTCTGACCGCCACCGTCGGTATTTCGGGATGGGCCTCAAGAGCTTCGCGCCTCTTGTCAGGCGCAGCGGCGGAAGCGGCACGCGACGGGTTCGACCTGATGTGGCACGATCACGCCGGCACCGAGGCAGCCTCGATCCAACCCGTTGCTGCCGACACGGTAATTCCCGCAGAGTGGGTACGGTTCCTGCCCCATCCAGTCATGAATCCTGCTCAGGCCGAGGCAATTCCGCACATTGTTGCCAGCGATGATCACGTAATTGTTGTCGCCCCGACCGGCGCCGGGAAGACTGTCATCGGAATGGTCGGCGTCCTCCGCACAGTTCTCGAGCAGGGCAGGAAAGCGGCGTGGCTAGTGCCCCAACGCTCCCTAACCGAGGAGCTGAACCGCGAACTCGACAGCTGGCGCAGTCGAGGATTACGCGTCGAGCGATTGTCCGGTGAGCATCGTGTCGACGCTGAGCGGATCCGCGCTGCGGATCTGTGGGTTACAACAACCGAGAAGTTCGAAGCTCTCAGCCGAACCTCATCCTTGCGGGAGGCGCTCGCAGAGGTTGGCTGTTTGGTCGTCGATGAGATTCACCTGCTGGGCGACACCTCTCGAGGGTCATTCCTCGAAGCGATTCTGACACGCGTGCGAGACGACGGTTCCCGAATCCGCATCGTAGGCTTGTCAGCAACGGTCGCAAATGTCGATCAGTTAGCATCATGGCTTCAGGCACGAACCGTCCGCGTCGGTTGGCGGCCCACCCAACTCACATGGCAGCTACCGATGGTGGCAAACCACAGCGACTGGAGTCTAACCGAAGCCGCGAAGATCCGATTGACGGCTTCAATCGTCGATGCTGTCTCGGATGGTGAAGGCAGTGTCCTCGTTTTCTGTGGCAGCAAACGCAGCGTTAGGCGGACAGCCTTGATCATCGCCGCAAGCCGAGGGGCCAACGTACGGAAGGTGGACCCAGACGACACTGACAGCGTGTACTCCGTCTGCCAGGCCGCCCGCGTAGGACTCCACTACAAGGGTTGGGAACACAAGCTGGAAGCCGAAAAGGACTTCCGCGCACGCGAATTGGATGTCCTTGTCGCCACCTCCACCGTCGCCGCGGGTGTGAACATGCCCGCCCGCGCTGTCGTGGTACAGGACACCGAGGTCGGCCTCAACAAACCGATCGACGTCGCAACCGTTCAACAGATGTTCGGACGCGCAGGGCGCGTAGGGACTGGCGAGCACCACGGCTGGGCTTTTCTACTCGTAAATGAAACCGAGCGCACCAACTGGCAACGTAAGCTGCTGGCAGGATTTCGAGTCAACTCCCAGATCCATTCAAGTTTGGCCGAACACATTCTGGCAGAAGCGATCCAAGGTCGGATACGCTCGCTTCCTGACGCGGAGCGGTGGTGGAGACAAACTCTCTCCTATCACCAGGGAAATCGCGACATGGCACCGCTACGACAAGCCGTCAAATTTCTCCTCGTCAGTGATTTTCTCCAGAGTCTCCAGACTTACGGCGACACCGAAGGTTTCATCCCAACCGAACTCGGCTCGGTAACAGGTCGATTGATGGTTTCGCCCACGGTCTGCCACAAGCTTCGGGAGAAGCTCTCGTCGATCGACCTTCCAGAATCGGCCGATGAGGCCGAGGACAGAATAATTGACACCCTGGCGACATATGTCCCGCAGCTCGCGCACGCCGCCGTCAGCGAGGCACTAAAATCTCGAGTACTTCATTTGAAGTGGGCACGCGGAATCGTTGACCGAAATCCGGACGATTTAGATTACCACCAGCAACTTGAAGTCAACACGCCCGCCTATACGGATGGCGACTTGGCACGCGCGGCGATGCTCGCAGTCGTCAACTCCCCCACAGCCTTTCATCGCAATGCCCGCATCATCGGCGGAATTCCCTACTCCACACTGTCGCCAATACTTGAGGAGGCTCCTCGATATCTTCATTGGCTGGGTTGCCAGGGATTTCTTTCGTCAGTGCATCCTTGGGTCGCGATTGTGGCTGCGGACCTGGGCCGGCGTATCCGCTGGCGTCGGTGCCAGCCCTCCCGAGGCTCGGGGCGTCTGCTATGGATGTGCGAGCAGATGGCAACGGCCGCCTCCGCCGAAGATATTGTTCCGGAGCTTTGGACGGCGGCCACCAGCCGTGGCATCGCCAGCCCGGACTGGGCAGAGACCGGGCGGCCTCGCGGATGCCAGCTCGATCAGTCCGATTACGCACTGCTACTCAAAGATCGAACTACTGGGTCCACTCTCACTGAGATTTATGACCACGTCACAGCCAGTGGTACAACACCCGCGGTCCTCGTCGTCTGGTCCGGATCGGACTACGTCGCGGTTTCCGCACCGCAAGGGAGCGCCGAAATGCCAAGAGGAATGCCGCCTCAATCACATGCACATGCAGGCGCAGCTCTGTTCACTCGCCGTGGTGACTATCGTGCAACCGGTTGGCTTAGCAGCTATCACGAGATGCAACCGATGCGTTCTTCTGATCGGGTTTCGCAAAGGACGTGAACCCTACCTCAGCCTGGACCCATTACGGCCCGGGCGCGCTCCCGTGGCGGGCTGTCAGTCGATGCGGGTTCGCCTGTTCAGCAATCCGGTCTGTCGTGCCGAGTACCCCAACGACTGAGTGATCGGCGCGGCTTTGGCAGCTAGTCTCTGGTTGGCCAGGGCCGACTACAGTGCTCAGCCGAGTTTGCCTTTGACCCATTCGGCAGTCGGCTTGCCTGCGGGATTGACACGAAAGTCCCACCGGCAATGGAGATTACGGAAGCAGATGCAGATGGTGGGTCCAGTCAGGGCCGAAGCCGGGTTGATGCCGACAGACGCTGAGGGCGAGGTATAGAGCCGTCCTGAGGGCCTTCTCACGTGCTTCGGCCTCGACCCACTGCGGAGCGCTGTGGTTGTCGCCGAAGATGACACAGACGTCTTCGAAGTCGTTGCGGGCCTGTTGATATAGCGCGAGTAGGACGTATTTCGCCTGCGATTCGGTGAACTCGCGCACGCCGATCTCGGACGATTCGCTGAGAGTCTGTGCCGCCGATTCGCGGTCAGCGTCGAGCCGGGATTCGAGAAATACTTCGGCCTCGACCGGGAACAGCGGGCCTGCCTTGATTTGCAGATACATTACGACCGCTTTCGTAGATGTACTGCCGTCGAGGTGGAACATGACGATACGTTTGCCGACGCGGACGCCCCGCCCTCCGGACTATGGCTTCGGGGCTGAGCTCCGCGTCCATGCCACCTCAGCTCGCCGTGATCTCACTGCCGCCTGATTCTGTCGCACTATCGCCAGGCGTCGCGCCGCCGGAGCAGGCCGCGAGATCCTGGCAGATACGGAAGCCTCGGATCACGAGGTACCGGATTCGGGGAGACTGGCGTAATGCCGATGAGTGCCTGGGGTCGACTCTTCCCTTGGTTCGAGTTCGCTTGGCTTCCAACAGCATCCACTCATCACTGCACGATAAGCGCAGGGGGTGCTTGCGTCTTCGCTCGATTGCTTACCCCGGAGGCAAGCCGGAAGCGAGTTTCCGCGGCGAGAAGAACGCTGTCGTAATCGAATTCCGGTTGATAGTGACACCATCCCGCGAAAGGGTGTGCGCTGCTCCGCGAGCCGTTCGTGCACGAACCCCTGGGCAGATCCACCAGCGCCATCGCCTGGCCGGATGGGATGGGCATCTGCTGGAAGACCAAAGTGCATGGGTCGATGCAGACTGCGGGTTGGTCGCTAGCCGCCTCGAAGACGATCGCTCTGACGGTGCGGTCGGCACCGATGCCGTTGGCTCGGGCGGCAAAATACAACTGATGGTCGGTGTGCCGTCGTCATAGGTCGTAGTTGTGGCACCGGTCCACTGATCGCTCGGGCCGCCGAGGTTGAACATCGACAAGTACTTCGCGCGATCATCCCACTGGACGAAACTTCAACACGCCTGCACCGCTCGCGCCCAGGTCAACGCTGATTTCCGATCCGCACTCGACCACCTTGCAAAACCGCTGTTCACGACCGGTCCCATCCTTAAAGTTGCCCCGCCGAGGAAACGAACCTCTGAAAGCGAACGCTTACTCAATAAGATCGCTACTCGGCAGACAGGGTGAACGGGCCCGTGCCGCCACGCGGCACCGATAACTACAGAGTTGCCGCCGATTTCAACAGCTCGGCGTGTCGCAAATCGACACACCGCCGGGTCCGCGGTGGACGTCCTCTACCCGCCCGCCCCGAGCCCGAAGAAGGTTCGTATCCCGACTGCGTTCCTCGACGGCTCTGGCGCACCTGCTGACCTTTCGAGGAGCCAAAAGTATCGATCGGTCTCACGGAAATCTCACATTTTCGATAAGTTTTGTCCGGAATCGGTGGGATTCGTTGAGCGTCGCGTTGACCGACAAGTACCCGCTAACCAGCCTCAATGGGTTCTGATAAGGACTGCGAGGAGCACCTGAACCTGGGTCAGGTGGTCGCAGGTTCAAATCCTGTCAGCCCGACCAGGTCAGAGGTGGTTTCCACCTCTGACCTGAGCCATTTTGTGGACCAATTGTGGACCACGAGGTGGGTGCCGGGTGCGGCGGGCACAGGTGCAGTCAGCGGGTTCTCCGCGCAGGTCCGGCGGTTTTCTGGGTGCACCCTACGCAGGGGTGGTCCTCCCGGAGCGCGGCATCGGCCGCTGGTCCCAGCGCGGGTGCTGAATGGTTGCCCGGAGTCGAGTCCGGGCCTTACCCTTCTAGAGCACCCCATTTGTCGGGGTTTCCCGGTAACCGCCACAGCGGAGCCGGAGGTAGCGCCAGCTGGCAGACATCCGATCACGTGCAGGCTTGCCGTGGTCGACTCTCCGAACCGGACGTCCCGAAACCGTCGACAGCCGCTGGCATCTCATGGCGGTCGACGTCGACCTCTGCCCGAAAGCACTGTCGCTGTTCGGGAATGGTGTGGCATCGGCTCCGAAGGCAAGGAGGTCCGCGATGCAACATTCGGACCACGCCCCGTTGGGGTTGTTGAAGCAGCGGGTGTACACCACCGGGGAAGTCGCCGAGATCCTCGGTGTGGACACCTCGACATTGCGGCGGTGGCGCCGTGGATGTCCGGTCCAGGGACCAGGATTCGTCCGGATATCCGAACGCGTCGCCAAGTACCCGGAAAGCGATCTCGAAGCCTATCTGGAGGCACGCCACATCACGCCCGCCGCGTGAGCGGCCATCGTCTCCTCCTCCGAGCGGCTCGGTTCGACGTGCAGGTGCGGCACCATGACTGACGCTGTACAGGTTCCGCTCGGGATCAAGCTGACCGTCGACATCGAGAAACTCGAACGCCGTAAGTCGGGCAAACCGTTCCGCGCCCGGCTGCGCTGGACCAATCCACTAACCAAACAACGCGACTCCAAATCCGAGGTGTTCGAAACCGAAGACCTCGCCCAGGCCTGGATCGACCAGATGAAGGAACTCGCGCGCCGCGGCCTGGATCCAGTCAGCGCCAATGTCTCGCTGGTCGACTACGGCGATGCCAACATGTCGCTGGCCCTGAGCGGGCTCGAGCTCAAGACGACCGACCCATATCTCTGCGGCTGGCGCAAACGGGTGGTACCGACTCTGGGACACCTCCTCGTACCCACGATCACCAACGGGATCGTGGACCGGGCAGTCGTGCAATGGATCGAAGAAGACAACTGCTCGAAGTCCACCATCAAGAACACCATCGCGGTCCTGGTGCGCGTCATGGAACAAGCCCGACGAGACGGGCTGATCGTCCTCAACCCCGCCCGCGTCCGCGGCTGGCAAGCCCTCTACAAACAGATCGAAGACGAACTCGAAGACCCACGCGCACTAGCCCTCCCAAACTGGCAAGCCCTCGTAGACCTGTGCGATGCCCTCGTAGCCGCGTCCTACGAGAACTACCGAGGCTGGGGCAACGTCGTCATGTTCGCCGCCTGCACCGCCGCACGCATCGGCGAGGTATCCGGATGCCGTGTCCGCGACATCGACACAGACGAATGGATTTGGACAGTGCGCCGACAGACAACTCCCGCCCCTGGAGGTCTGACCGACAAAGGCACAAAAGGCAACCGCGCCCGCTACGTCCCCATCATCGAACAGATCCGCCCACTCGTCACCGAACTCATCGCCCCACACGCCCACAACCCCGACGAGCGTCTGTTCACCGGACCACGTGGCGGACGAATCACCACCGCCGGCCTCCGCGACCGCACCCACTGGGACAAAGTCGTCGCCCAACTCGGATACGAGCACCTCGTACGCCACACGCTGCGCCACACCGGACTCACCTGGTACGCCGACGCCGGAGTGCCCCTCCACCGGCTTCAGCAGATTGCCGGGCACGCAGACTCACGGGTGACCGAACGCTACATCCGCCCAGACCACCAGGGTCTCAGCGAAGACGGGCATTGCCTCTCGCTGCGCCTACGTACTGGCAGCAACACTCCCGAGCCGCTAACCACCAGTTCTGCTACGTGACAGGATGTTCAGAACACCGAGCAACGGCTCCCGTCGAATGTCCTGCCGTTCCGGCGCCGATCGGCGAACTAATTGTCGACATCCGATTGCCGGCATTCTGGTGTTCGGAGACGAGGCATCGATTCACACCAACCGGCCTCCCGTCCGCTGAGATCAATGGGCGGGAGGCCGACTAGTGGCTCTGAGCTGGACGCCGCCGTCAGGTCAACGAGCCGAGCTCCGTCGGCGTTCGTTTGCACCGACGCAATCCCTTTCTGCGCCAGAGCCTCACTCTCGTACGCCTGCGACTGAGCAGACGGCCGACGCCGTCATAGGTGTAGGAGCTGTTGTAGGTGGTGCCGGGATCAGCGGTGTCGGTGATGGTTTCGTCGGTAATGCGCTGGTCACGGGACCGGGTAACCGCACTGACGACAGTAGAGCCCGATACGTTCCACGAAAGGCCGGTCGTCGAGCCGGCATCATTGCGGGTAATCGCGAGGTTGGATCCGTTGCCGTAAGCGACCCGGTTCATCCTGCTAGTTAGCGGACACTGGCGTTCTGGTCACATAATGATCAGTGTGAACCCAGAGTCAGAGCATCGGCGACGGCCCCTGACGAACCCCAACTATCAGCCGCACCCTCGAGAGATCACAGCTGCGCATCGACGCCTCGCAGAGGAGTTCGGTGCGGTTGTTTCGCCCCGATGGTCCGAACAAGCTGTGCTCGAATGTTTGAGATGGCTGATGACCAGCAACACCACAGAGGCTTGGCGCATCGTTGTCGAGGATGCATGGGTCGAGGACGAGTGGACGTTCGCGGTAGTCTACCGATCCCCGTATTTCGATGGCCGCTTGGCGCTGCGACGCTCAAGTTACAACCCTCGTGACAACACGTTCTACAGCATGTACGCCTCACAGCTGCCTGCCGCGCCGGACCCGAAGCGTTATGGTCGCGACGTTGCCGACTTCGATATCGGTGAGCCGCCCGGTACGGTGCTGGACCACCTCAGAGTCGATGATCACGATCTTCACTGGTGGGGAACCTTACCGACTACACCCACCCAAGGTTCTGCGTCGAGGTGAGCGCCACCCACACGAAAGCCAGACTGCTACGAGGGAAAGGGTGAGCCGTGAACGACGGATCGGATACCCGACGTTGGATTGAACAGCCTGATGACCAGGGTCATGTCCGAGCATGGGTTGCGCTTGGGACATCCGGCTGGCGCTCGTACCGATCAGAAATTCGGCCCGAGCAGGCCGCGGACAATATGGTCGACAGGCGTGGCCGGACGTTCACGCGGCCTGCGACCGGATCGTGACCACACGACTGCGTGGATCGACCACGTTGGGCCAGCCCCATGGCCGGTGGCCGCCGCCCACATCATTCGCGACCATCATCTTCACCCCAGTCTCAATGGTCAGGCGCGCGACCGGCAAGCCGTGCATCGAGGAGGTTCGATGCCTGCCATCGCGCGGAGGCTGCGGTCGAGCCTGGCGCCAGTCGGATTGAGCGGCAGACCAGACTGACGCGACAGGCCCGGGAGAGCGACCCGACCATGCGATCAGCTAGTGCGGATTGTCCGGCCTTTGATGTACAAGTTCCCTCGGCCGCCGAGGTGGAAGGGACGCGTGGAGTCGCTTCCACCTGGCAGCACGCGTTCGTCGCTCATCGGTTCGGAGGCCCCGAAAACGTCTTGCCCGGGTTAGTGAGCGGTTGGTTAATCCAGTCCGGGCATCTCGTCGCACCTTCGCAGTGTGCGGTTATCACTCCGCCTTCTCCTGCTGTCGGATCGTCCTTCAATGGCCCATAATCTATCACCACTCTGACCCACACCTCGTCGACAGTCATCCAGGTTCCGTTTTGTTGTTTAACCTGGCGTACGAATTCTTTTCGGTAAACCCATCTGCTATCGGGCT
Organism: Nocardia brasiliensis; assembly: GCF_042691675.1. Classification (GTDB taxonomy): domain Bacteria; phylum Actinomycetota; class Actinomycetes; order Mycobacteriales; family Mycobacteriaceae; genus Nocardia; species Nocardia brasiliensis_D. The sequence continues at coordinate 3,480,125 of NZ_CP170507.1, read as the reverse complement.
GCAAATCTGATGTCGTCGGACTTCTCACCACCTCAGCCACAACATCGGAGTTGGTGAGATTGTGTTTTCCGACAACCTTCTCAAGGCCCAGGCCTTTATCCGCAACCGGATCCCAGTATCCGACCCGATACGGTACTGGTTCTCCCCATTCATCGACCAACCATCTGTGGACGGTGGGGTCGGCCTTCTTACCGGTGAGATCGAGGGTGTTGATCGGGTCGGCATTGACGTAGTCGTAGTTGTTGGCTGATCCGCCGGAGATGGGGTCGACTTGCAGGAACCGGCCGAGGATGGGCAGGTAGGTGCGGACTCCCATCTCAAGGGCTTGTTGGCTGGCGATGTGTTCGACGGGGACGGTATGTTGGCCAAGGTATCCGAAGTCCATGCCGCCTTCGGCGGTGGCGGGGATCGGGATATCACCGATGGCGCCGGTGGCGGGATCGATGTTTTGACCGTAGGGGTCGTAGAGGTGGAGTGCGCCCGTGCGGGCGGCCGTGCCGTCGGCTGTGAAAAGGATGTCGCCGTGGATGTTGGGGTAGGACCAGTTGGCGGTTTTGGTGTCGGTGTAGCTCTTGGTGAGCAGAGCGCCACCAGGCAGTTTCAGCACCCGTTGGCGCAGGGTTCCGGAATCGTCGAGGACGAAATCGGGGCCGCCGGAGTTGGAGGTGAAACCGTAGCGGGTGACCTGCGCAGGTTTGTCGTTGTCGCGGACCGTCCGCTTGGTGATGCGGTCGATGACGTCGCGGGTGTAGACCACGGAGCGTCCGGCCGCGGTAGTGGTGGAGATGTGTCGGAGGGTGGAGTCGTACCCGAGGGTGTCGGTACCGACTTTGGTCGTGTTGCCGTAGGTGTCGTAGGTGAACGCCAGGGTGGTGGCCCCGTTGGTGGACAGCAGCCGATCGGCGTCGTCGTAGCAGTAGTTGGTAGTGGTTGCCGGGGCACCGTTGAAGCTGTCGCTGAAACTGGTGCGGTTGGTATTCAACCCCGCTTTCTTGTTCGGCCCGCAGCCGTTGTCGCCGGCGAAGCTGTAGGTGAGCTTGTGATGCGGCACAGCGGCCGCAACCAGACGGCCGACACCGTCATAGGTGTAGGAGCTGTTGAAGGTGGTCCCGGAACCAGCAGTGTCGGTGATGGTTTCGTCGGTAATGCGCTGGTCACGGGACCGGGTAACCGCACTGACGACAGTAGAGCCCGGCACCTTCCACGAAAGGCCGGTCGCCGAGCCGGCATCGTTGTGGGTGATCGCGAGGTTGGATCCGTTGCCGTAAGCGACTTTGTCCAGAATTCCCGCGGTGTAGCCCGGAGTTGCGACCCTAGCCCCGTCAAGGTCTAAGCCGGTAAGCCGCGACGCGTCGTCCCAGTGGTAGTTCAGGGTGGAGGTAGCCGCCTTGACTGTGGTGGTTTCACTGGTCTTGCGTCCGGCAGGGTCGTAGGCGTTGGTGGTGGTGACGCCGCCTGCGTCGGTGTAGGACACGGTCTGGCCGAGCAGGTCGATCATGGTGGTGGTCGATCCGCTGTTGTCGCCGACCTTCAGTTTCAGCGGGTTGCCGTCGACGGCGTAGTCGTAGGTGATGGTGCGGGCGGCTTGGTCGCCCATCGCCGGGAACGACTTCTCGACGATGCGGTCACGGGCGTCATAACCCACGCATGACCACGGCTCACTGTTGGTACGGGCAGCGACAAGGCGACCTGCTCCGTCGTACACCGACTCGACCGCGTTGGCTGATCCGTCCGAGTTCTTGGGTCCCCGAACGGTTTTGACCCTGCCGCCCTGGCTGGCGGGCGCGGAGTTCGATTTACAGGGGTTCGAGCGTGTTTCGCGGTCCCCGTAGTAGGTGGAAGTGCCACGTTTGTCGGGATTGGTGAGGTCACCGCCAGGCAGGGCTGCGGCCAGTTGGCGCAGGTAGCCTTGGCCGGGCTTTTCGATCAGCATCCGGCCGGTCAGGTTGAGGCCGCCCGGGTCTCCGGTTTTGGAAACCGCCAGCCCGAGTACGGGGTCGATCCCATTGTTGGGGTCTGAGTAGCTTGTCGCGAGTTTCTTCGCGGGTGCGCGTTCGGTGTCGCCGCCGGAGGTGTTGTCCGTGATCTGGCTGGTTTCGAGTCCGTAGCGGGGTGCCAGGTTCTGCCCCGGCACCGTGACAGAGGATCCGGTGCCCGGGGGTTTCCAGGTAAAATCGAGTGCCCCGGTGGTGCCGCTGCGGTTGTAGTAGTCGACCCGAACGCGATGCCAGCTACCAGCGGTGGTGTTGGTGTAGGTGCCCGGGACAGCGGTGGCGGCCTTGTCGGTCCAGCTGTCCACGATGAGCACGTCATCGATCCACAACCGGACACCATCGACGACGGTGAACCCGAGTGCATAGTCGCCGGTGTCGGGAAACTTGATTTCGCCGGTGAATCGGCCCGACCAGCCGCTGTTGTTCGCGACCGGCGGGGTCGATCCCCAGCTACGTTTCAGGCTGCCGTCGGCGGAGCCGACACCAGTTGCCCAGTCTTTCGGGACTCCGGAAGTGAACGGGTTGTCGTAGAACGCGGCTTCCAACCCGGCCAGATTCTTGTCGTACTGAGTATTGGTGTGGGGCATCGTGTTCGCGCACTGCGAGGTCGGCAACTGCCCGGTGAAACAGGTCGTCGGAGCCGGACCATACGTGTCGGTCGGCCGGTCCGCATGGTCATAGATCACCGTCGAGCGGCGACCGGTCGTGTCGATCGTGGCTGTTCGCTGGTCTTTCGCGTTCCATTCGCTGCGGACGGTGTCGCCAACGGCGTTAGTCGAGGTGAGTAGGCGACCAGCATCGTCCCAGGTGACAGTGTTTTCCGGTGGTGAGTTGAGCCCGCCGATCCCGTCGACGTTGACGATCGCTTGTCTGCCGCCGATGTCGTAGCCGTAGTAGTGGGTGGGCCGCTTGCCCATGTAGCCGCCATCGGGGGATGGCCCGGTGACAGCGACGGCCCGTAGCCGTTCGGGTACCCCGGGCTCTTCGACGAACTTGGCGTACTGAATCGCTGTGTGTACCAGTGCCTGGGAGGGGAATTGTTGGATCGAAGCCCAGTCGTGGCCCAGGTTCCCGCGGACAAAGCTCAGCGGCCCGATACTGGCGAGGAGTTCTTGGCGTTTGACTTCGCTGCTGGTTTTGCGATATTCCTTCTGGACTTCGGCGAGGTTGGTGTAGCTGAAGTCCTGCATGGCCGCGCCAGGGTTCTCGATCCGAGCGACTACGTTCAGCAGATACCACAGCAGGGTTTCGGTGCCGTCCCAATAGGTGATGCGGCACAACTGTTGTGCGGGGGCGGAATTGGCCCCCGCAGGAAGCGACACCCCGCCGTAACAGCTGTTACTGCCATCGGTGTTGTAGTGCAGGGTGTGCGAGCGCCCCGATACCGGGTCGACGATCTCGGTCAGCCGTGACGGGGAACCTTTGTAGCGGTACTGCAACGACGCGGGCTTCTTGCTATCGAGCACGGTCGACACCTCAGCGAGGGTGCCGTCGGCATGAAACAGCGACACCACACCGTTCTCGGAGACCGACAGCCTGCCCTTGGTATCGAAGGCCACCACACCATCGCGGCCCGGCGGTGCGCGATAACCACCGGCAGTCTTGGCCCAGCTGTGTTTGCCGCCCGCACCATCGGTGAGCACCACCGCACCGTCGAGCATCGCGGCGTGGCTGTAGACACTGGCAGGCATCGACAACGTCCAGCCCGCCGGCAACGGCGGCGGATCAGCGGGATACAGCCACTGTGCCGGCGCGATCCGCGGTATCAGATTATGCATGCGCATACCACCAGCGGCGCCCTGAGTGCTCTTGACCCACAACACCATTGCCGGTGAATCAGCGGAATGGTGATACAGCTCAACCTTGATCGGCACCCGCTGACCATCACTCAGAGACACCTCATCGTCACGTTTGGGACCAGCCTCAGTGAATTTGTCATGGAAGATGCCACCGGCTTCAGGATTGTCGTAGACCAGGCGATCGCCAACCCAGATCTTCGCTCCAGGGGTGTGCGCGCCAGCGAAACGGTAGTCGCCAGCGACCGGGGCCCGGAAATACCCCTCCCACCGGACCATGAACCCCTCGGTACTCAGCCCGGGCGGCACGGGATCCCGGCTGGTTTCGTCGTGCCACATGTTGCTCCAGTGCAGATCCACCTGAGATTCGGCCCGCACCAGCACAGCGGCGGCGTCGTCGGGAGAACCATCGCGGTTGGCATCGTTGAAATACGAGGCCCGCACGCCCCGGGACTCACCTTGGCGTGAGTTGTAGGCGAAGCTCACCCCCGCGGGACCGCCCAACGCAGAGAAGCCTGGACCCGAGGCATCAAAACGGACATTGCCGTTGAACAGGTTCACTGTCACTGGCCCCAGCGAATCGGTCGGGGTCGGTTTCGGATCACCTGTGCGTTGATCGATGGTGAAATGACCGACCCAGCTCGCCGGTGTCGGTGTCTGCGCATCCTTGGCGACGGTCTCGACGGTCCAGGTGTATCGGCCGCCGTTCGCCAGCACATTGCGGGGCACCGTCCACTGCGGTTCCGGCACACACCCCGACTGCGCCACGCTGCCGGTGCGGCCATCGAACCCGGTCGACACCTTGAAGCAATACTTCGCGCCTTCTCCAGCGCCGGTTACGGCGACCTTCAACACGGGTGTCTCGGAAGCCAGAATGGCGTTATCGGGCGGGGCGACCAGCACCGTCTTCGGATCCTCCTGCGCCCGCTGCCGCGGACTCGCACCGGGACTGCCGACCTCCCCAGCGCGCGCCAACGGCACGAAATCGGCGGCGGGCAGAGGGGGCTCCGGTTCGAGCTCGAGCTTCGAGGACGGGCCGTCCCCTGAGGCCAGCAACGGCACGGCCCGCGTCGGCGGCGGAGCCGCCGCACTCGGCGGCGACACCATTGTCTGCGCCAATGTCGCGACCAGCAGAATCGACAGCGCCACCGCGCTCAAGCGATACCAAGTAGCAGGGAACCAACGCACCGAGGCGTCGCCCTGACGGCGAAATTTCATCACACTCCACAATCCCCCGAGCCCATAGACGGGCGTAAATCTGACAGAACAGCAGCAACGGAATCAATCCATTCCAGACGGAATTCGAGATGCCGGTGCCACATATGCCGCGACTCTTTTACGGTCGCGGACTTCAATGCCTTACTGCAGGTCCCTGTTCTGAGCTAATTCTTCAGTTCGCAACCGAGCCAGCGTGCTGACATCTACATATCAATTTGCCGACAGATGCCCGAATCAACATGTAGTCCATGAGGATTCGACACCCCGGACAGCCTCGCGCACAGTCAACAGAAGGGACAAATAGTTAAATAGCCGGATCGACAGGGCATTTCACACAATCGAGCGCCTTACCGATCGCGCGCGTCGTCGATGTACAGACGTACATCATTGCTGCGCAGATGGTTTGGAGTCCCTACTTCAAGAAGCTGTTCATCATGCACGCTCCCCCACCCGGGATTGACTGATACCGAACGACATTGGGACGAATACCCTGCCACCCAAATAACGGTACAGCTAGATCAAATGGGGAGCCATCGTCCATGCCGACTGGGGAGCTGGACGTAGCGCAGGAACCGAGCCCGACCCTCACATCACTCAAAGTAGCTGCACGGCAACAACCGCCGATGTTCGGCGGCATACCGGCCGCGAAGGAGGGAGAGTCCCGCGAATCAGGGATGAAGGCACAAGTATAGCGCCTCCAAGATCATCACCTAATCTCCGGCATTTGTCAATCCGCCGCGTCGACTCGTCGAAAATGCCCGAGTAGTCGCTTCGTTGCCTCATCTGGCTTTGCCCGCGTGCGGCGGAGGGCCGCGGCGATGGAGGAAGTTGCGCTGGGGCCCGACGATGGGATCGACGATGGCTGAGTGCAGGGCTGTGACCAGGACAATCGCGACCACGAACCAGCGGGCGGACAGGTCTGGTAACAACCGACTTCACATACTGGGGACGGCATCACCGAAGCGATGTCGTCGAGCGCGGCGATGACCCATTTGCGGCTGGGTCTTGTTGGACACGGAGCAGTTCTCGGTCTACCCGGTGACGATATCGGTCACTGTCAACGTGCGGAGGCATGCTGGCCGGTGGTGCGACCGACCAGGTCGATCTCCACGAAAATCGTTGCGGCAACGTCCCATTGAGGCCAGTTACGGACCGGGGTCTGCGATGAGTGTCGGCGAGTTCGGAAGCTTGGGGTATCGGTGAGTTTGGCCCACGTGCTAATGGCGCCGGCGAGGGCCTGGGCGACACCGCAGAGAGCGTGGTGACCGCCTTGGCTGGCGATGACGGCGTGCGAATAAGGCTGGAGGACAAGGGAGTTAAAGCATGAGCCTGAGAAGATTCCCGACACCGAGCATGAGCAGGTGCTGGATCGGGTCGCCGCGATCGATGTCGCCAATGCGAGAGGATGCGGTTCTCCAGTTATCAAAGCGAGTGCCTTGGCTATCTCCTGCAGGCTTGCGCGGAAAGTAGGCCGCCCGCATCGACAGCGATGAGCAACACCCGTGCCCATGCGACACTTCCATAACAGGAGTCGGTGCGCCGATCAGCCAGGCGACAGGCGTGGTCGAACGATCACGCGTCCGGCGGCCGGATCGTGACCAGACGACTGGCTGGATCGCCCAGGCTGAGCCAACCCGCAGCCGGCGGCGGCCCGCACCATTTGCGACCGTCATCGTCGGTCCATTGGCAACCTCCGGGCTCGCCACCGTCGAGGTCTATATCGAGGACCGCTACCGGCGACCTCCCGAGAGATTGTCGATAGCCGCCCCGCCTCAACCGGGCCGCGATCCCACGCAGCGACTCACCCGCGGCCAGCCCAGGCGAGATCTCTTCCCGATCAGCCAAACTCAGCCGTAGCTCGCCGCGTCGCCGGGCAGCTGCCCGCACCCCGCCACAGCGTTTGAGCAGATCACGCACCGTCGATGGATGCCTGCCCATCTCGCGGGCAAGCACCTTCACCGCCTGGCCGCAGCGCCATCGCCGCCACACCTCGTCGATCTCCGTCTCGGACAACGCCGTTCTCGTCATCACACACCACATCCCCGTTCATCGCGAGAATCAAGTGTTGCGCTGACCTATTGAGAGCACCCCGAATACCGTGCGTCTGCCGCCTCTTTGTCTGACCCACAGACAACGGTGAGCAAGCGCGGGCGTCGACCCGGGCAGCAGTACCGTACAGCCGTCGGCCGAGAGTCAATCCGGGTAAACCGACACGCGAGAAGGCCGTCCCGTATCCGCTCCGGGACGGCCCCCTTGCTCGCGCAGTTCACGACTTTTTGATCTTGGCGATCGCTTTCCTAGCGTCGAGCCGCAGTGGCGGCAGGTCTTGCCCTGGTTCGAGCCGAGAGCCGCCGCCAACACCTTGGCCAGCGCGCACGAGATAGCCGAGTGTGCGCAGCCGAGCAAGGCCACGACACGCTCGGCCGTACCAGGCGCGTCCCGCCTGCCTCACCAGCGCGCTGCAACCTGCACGCAATAGCGGACTGGTTCTGTCCGCTAGGGCTGCCAGGGTAGCGGCATGGATACAGACCAACCCGATGCGCCTCTTGCTCACCGTTAACCGAACCATCGGCCGCACAGCCGAACGTTCGGATTGCCTGCACGACGTCGGCCGCGACCAGAGGAGAACATGACGATGAGTACACGACACATCTACCCCAAAGGGCTACACCGCATCCCCGCCTTCAGCCAGGCGGCATCTAGTGCGGAGGAAATATGACCCGATCTGTTCTGCTCGCGACCGCGGCGGCCACCCTTGCGGTGTCTCTCACGGCGTGCGGTGGCGACGGCGCCTCCGATGCCGTCCCTTCGGCATCGAGCACCGTTTCCACATCCGCGCTCGGCAATAATCGCGACGAGGAGACCATGACCATGAGCACACGACATATCAACCCTGAAGGGCTACACCGCAGCCCGGCCTTCAGCCAGGCCGTCGTAGTCGAACAACCCGCCAAGACGATCTACATCGGCGGGCAGAACGGCGTCGGCGCAGACGGAAAGATCGTCGGACCCACAGTCGGGGAGCAAGCGCTGCAGGCATTCCGCAACCTCGCGACCATCCTGGAGAGCGAGGGGGCGAGCCTGGCCGACATCGTGCACTGGAAGATCGCCGTTGTGCAGGGCCACACCTTCGAGGAGGGTGTGGCGGCCTTTCAGCAGGTCTGGAACGCAGGCGACCCGCCACCAGCGATCACCGTCCATGTCGTCGCCAGCCTTGGCCCCGGGTTCCTCGTCGAGATCGACGCCATCGCCGCCGTCTGAGGCACCGCCGCCAACGACTGGCGGGACGCCAGCCGCGTTTGCCTACCGCAAGACATCTTCAATTCTCGGCATTTGCGCGCGTTGAGAAGTGCTGTCAGCCAAGCGATTTGGACGGTCGACCAGCGCCCGCCCAGCGGCATGAGAGTGCGGTGCCGAACCCGCGCGCGGCGGCTGATACCGGGCGGGCCCTACGGCCGTGCGGCTCGTACCTCCAGGCCGCGATGTAGATAGCAACCGACCGTTACCCGGCGGGTCCGCGACAAGATCGCAAACGCAGATCGAGCTATTAGGAGTGATCGAATAGAGCGACGACGCTCTGCGGCGCTTCCGGGCCGAAGAAGGTCTTTAGGTTATGCGCCGAGCGGCCGGCGGCGTCGCCACTACGCAGGAATAGCCGCTCTTCGTAGGCGGTGAGCGCGACTTCGATGTCGGATAGCTCAACCAGCTTGCTCGCCAGGTCCGCACCGTCGTACATGGCGAGGTTCGCGCCCTCGCCGGCGAAGGGCGACATCAGATGCGCGGCGTCGCCGACGAGCGTCACGCCGGGCACCCTGTCCCACTCGAGTCCGACCGGAAGGGCATAGATGGGTCGGAGCCACGGTTGCGCATCGCTCTCTGTCACGAAGGCGGTGAGCAGCGGCGACCAGCCATCGAACTCGTCGGCAACTTGACGCAGGCCCGCGGACGGGTCGCCGAAGTCGATCGACCTCATCCACTCCTCGGGCTTGTTCAGCGCCACGTATCCGCGCACGTTATCGTCGGCGTAGCGATGGGCGATGATGCCTTTGCCGGGCGCGACCGCCATCAGCGTGCCACTGCCGATCGCGGCCACGCTCGCCCGACAGTTCTGGCCGCCTGAGCTGAGGGCGATCTCGATAAAGCAGGTTCCGCTGTAGAGAGGCTTGGCGGGGGTGAGCAGCGGACGCACCTTCGACCAGGCACCGTCCGCGCCGATGACGATGTCGGCGCGCGCGGCGGAACCTTTCGCGAAGGTGAGGTCGTAGCCGCCCTCCGGACGGTGCCGGATCGAAGCGAGCTTGTGACCCCACCTGATCGTCCCAGGCGCTAGCGAGTCGATGAGCAGGCGCCTGAGTTCGCCACGGTCCACCTCGGGACGGGCCGAACCGGGGTCTGCAGGCATGTCGAGCAGAATCGTGCCGTGGTGGTCGACCACACGCTTGGCATCCTCGCCCGGGCGGACCAGAGTGAGGAACTCGTCGTACAGACCGGCTGCGCGAAGCGCGACCTGCCCGATCGTTTCATGGATGTCGAGCAGGCCGCCTTGCGCACGGTTCTTCGCCGAAGCCTCACCCTCGTAGATCGTCGCGGCGACGCCGTGAGTCTGAAGCACCCGGGCGAGCGTCAGCCCGCCCAGTCCTGCTCCGACAATGGCGATGGTCTTCTGCATGCTGCGCTCCTCTGTTACGCCGACACGCGTCGGCGACCGTCAGTACCGAGAGCGGGCGGGATGCCCGGTCTCAGCAAGGAGACGCTCAACGATCAGAACCATCTGCATCGATGTACGAACGATGTCCTGCGGAGAGACTCGCGCGGAACATCGCTTTTCGCGACCCAGTGACTATAACTCGGCATCCGCCTCGCGGCAGCCAGGGCCGCTCACGCTGCGACGCACCGCGCCCGCCAGGTTCAGCCTCGACGGCTCTACAGTCCTTGGGGGTGCCGTTGGGTGCTACGGGAAAGAGTGGTCGGGGGTTCATGATCTGTCTCCAGGTCCGGGCACAGGCGGCCGTCCGACGGCTCGGTGGCCATCGGACGACCGCACTTCTAACGAATTCGGTTGTGCTGCAGGTAGAAACGCCGATCAGTCCGCGATCCAGGATCCGTGGATGCCGCCGGGCACGTGCCGGGGCAGTTCGACGGCCGCGACCGGTGGCGCGGTGAAGTCGTGGGCGTCGAGGACGAGCAGCTCCGAGGCCTTGCCGGTGCGGTCGCCGACGAGGGTGAGCAGGTAACCGTCGTCTTCGCTCGTGGCGTTGGTGGCGGGGACGAAAACAGCTTCACCGGGGATGCGGCCCGCGCCGGTCGGGGCCAGCAGGCGTGCGCCGGTGTCGTTGTCGTACTTGACGATTCCGACGCCGTCGGATCCGGAGCCGGGGTAGGCGACCGCGTAGCTGTAGCGGTTGCGGCGCCCGAGGTAGTCGTGGTTGATGGTCGGGAATTCGGTGACCGGTGAGTCCATCATTTCCTCGCGTGCGGTGGTCTGCCCGGGTTCGAGGACCCAGCGGTACTGCACGGCTCCGGCGACCGGGTCGGTCGGGTATCCGGGTGCGCCGATCCACCACTTCCACGACGTCTCCCAGGCCGACCGGTCCAGCCGGGGGCCTTCCACGACGACCCGCCCGGCCGCGTCCTCGTAGGCATTCGAAACATGCGGCATCGCACCGGGTTCCACGTCGAACCAGCGCACCGCGCCGGTGCCGGTGCGGGGCAGGATGCCCATACGCGCCTGGTAGGCGTCGCCCCACCGGTAGGGGATGCCGGAGGTTTCGGCGGGGTTGAAGGTCACCGACAGGTCCAGCCACACCGCGTAGTGCTCGGTGATCGCGAAGTCGTGCATCAGCGACGGGCCCGCCCCCTCGACGACCTGTTGGTGGCGGAGGTCGCCGTCGGCGGAGGCAGGTTGTGCGCGGTCACCTCGTCAGGCACGGGCCGGTAGTGGCCGGTCAGGTAGGGCTTGGCAAGCGCGGTGTCGCTGTTCATCGGGTAACCTCGTGATTCAATCGAGTGGCGGGGTGCGTTCCGAGAACGCACCCCTGCCAAGGGTTTTCGTCGTCATCACCAAACGTCCTCGCTGACCACACCGCGCCGTCCGACGTTCGGTGTCGCCGCGCGCAGGCGACCTCGGCACGCACCGCTCCGCGGGACAATTACTCGCGCGGACCGGTGCTGATCGTCGAGCACGAACAGACCGGCGGGGACGGCGAAGGGCCGAGCTGATCTGTGTCGGTCAGTGCCGTCCGCGGTCATCTCGGTTCCGTAGGTGTGGTCGCCGAAAGCTGTTGGGTGAATGAGTGTTTCGAGCCATCGGCGGGTAGTGCTGAGACGGTGCGGAAGCCGGCGTTGCCCATGGTGGCATCGGGGGTGTTCGAGGATCGGGCGGCGGTGCGGTATCTGGCGCAGTAACTGTCGTGGCACAGATACGAGCCGCCGCGCAGTACCCGCGACTCCCCAGCCGCGGCGCCTTGTGGATCGCGCACGTGCCCTGCTCGAGCGTCTTGGCTGTAGGTGTTCGGGGAGAATCGGTCATAGCACCACTCCCAGACGTTGCCTGCTGTCTGCCAGAGTCCGTACCCGTTAGGCCGGTAGGAGCGCACCGGTGCGGTGGTCAGGAATCCGTCCTCCTGGGTGTTGACGTTCGGGAAGGTGCCCTGCCAGATGTTGGCCCGCCACTGGCCGCTCGCACCTGGGGCGTCCTCACCCCAGGGATAGCGGGTTCCGGACAGCCCACCGCGCGCGGCGAATTCCCATTGCGCTTCGGTCGGGAGCCGTCGGCCTGCCCAGTCGCAGTAGGCGATGGCATCGTGCCAGGACACCTGGACGACCGGGTGGTCGGCGCGGTCGTCGATGCTGGAATGCCGTCCTTCGGGGTGCCGCCAGCTGGCCCCCGCCACTTCTACCCACCAGGGACTCTGTGGAGCGCGTCCGACGAGGTCGTGCTCGTCGGCGGCCAGCACGAGGTGGAATACGGCGGAAAATCCGAGCTTTTCGGCGTCGGTTCGGTATGCGGTGTGCGCCACGAACGTCGCGAAGGCGGCATTGGTGACGGTGGTCGTGTCGATGGTGAACGGCGACAGTTCCACAATGTGCACCGGCGTCTCCCCGTCGGCGTGAAATCCGTCGCGGTGCGGATCGCCCATCGCGAACGTCCCGCCGGGCAGGTGTGCCTGTTCGATCGGGTGGCGGTCGGAGCTCATCGAATTCGCTCGGCTAGGCGGATGCGTTGCCGTTCGGCGTCGCGGGGATAGGTGCGATAAAGAATGGTGCAGAAGGCGGCGTTGGTGAGCATGAGTATGCCGGGGATCCAGAGCATGACGCCGCGTAGGCCGATCACGTCGGTGAGCAGTCCGGCGGCGAGGTTGAACAGCGCGTAGGCGAGGGCTTCGAACACCGAGAGCAGCAGTGCGAAGGCGGCGCCGCGCATTTCGGGCGGTACGACGGCGGCGACGATGGGCCGGTTCACCCCGGGGTTGAGGCCTTGCATGAATCCCAGGACCGCCCAGAAGCCGGCGAAGATCTCGATGCCGCCCCAGTCGTGCTGGGTGCCGAGGATGGCGACGACGCCGAAACCGAGTTGGGCGAACTGCAGGATGATGATGCGTCCGGTCTCGGGGAGCCGGGTCTGGAGGAAGTCGGTGGCCAGACTGCCGCCGAAGGTGCCGAGCAGGTAGCCGATGCCGAAGGGCAGGGTGACGATCGAGGCGACGGCGGTGGTGAAGCCGTAGGTGTGGACGAGGAAGATGATGCCGAAGCTCATGATCAGCAGGTGGCCGGAGATGAGCCGCTGGATCAGCATGAGGACGAACGTCGGGATCCGGAGCATCTGTTGCACTGCGGCCCAAGTGATGCGGTCGTTCTCGGCATGCTGCCGCCGGGCGGTTTCGCTGGCTCCGACGCCGGGGTCGGTGAAGAACACGGCCAGCAGCACGGCGGTGAGAACGGTGATGGCGCCCCAGGCGAAGAATCCGTACCGCCAGCCGTCCGGCACGCGGGACAATTGCCCGATGAGCGGTCCGAGTACCGAGCCGAGCAGCGAGATCGCGCCCCAGGTGTAGCCGTTGGCGCGGCCGCGGGCTGTGTCGTCGAACAGGTCGGCGGTGATTTCGCTGGCGATCGGCAGTGCCGAGGCGATGAACACGGCCGATAGTCCGTAGAGGATGATGAGCTGAACGTAGTTCTGTGCGAGTCCGGTTGCGGCGGTGGCGATTCCGGTGCAGCCGGTGGCAACAGCGAAGGTGATCTTGCGGTTCGTCCGATGCGCCACCCACGCCCACAGTGGCCCGAAGACGATGCTGATGAACTTCGCGAGGGAGGTCAGGTAGCCGACCGCGGCCGCGGGCGCCGCGATCGCTTGGACGATGACCGGGGCGAGGGTGCTGAGTACGCTGGATTCGTTGTTGTCGGCCCACAGCGGAGCGACGACGAGGGCGAGTTTGCGCCAGCGGCCGGGAATGATCACCGGTGCGGCGTCGGTGAGTGCCGGGGACGCCGGCACGACTTTGTCTGTCAAGGGATGTCTCACTGAGGGTGGCGGGAGATCGGTCGGCTCTCGGCCAGTGCCCGATCGAGGCGGTGCAGGGTTCGCCTGGTCAGAACCGGGCTGAAGGGGGCCAATTCGAGGAGGGTGGCCGAGGCGGTCTGCTCGGCGATGCGGGCGATCGCGGGCCCGAGCGTCGCCTCGACGATCGTGCGGGTTTCGGCCGTGGCGAGCAGATCGGTGATCGGCGTGTTCAGCCCGGGCCGCCCAGTCGGGAAATCTTCCGGCACCGGGAGCGGCTCGACAGCTTCCTGATAGATCGGCAGTTGGGCCCTGGCCAGCAGGTGCCGGTAATCTGCCTTTCCTTCCAGCGGCAGGCCGAGACGGAGGAACTGGGAGTCCGGCGCGTCGTTGGCACGCATGAGGTCGAGCAGCAGGTCGATCATCCGCAGTTCGAGGTCATCGTCGACGATCGGGTTCTCCTGGCCGGGGTCGCTGTCCAGGTCGAACAGAACCGTGCCGAAGGCGAACGGGTCGCCGACGGCGAACCCGGGTACTCGCAGCACCGGGACGTTCTTGGTGAACGACAGCGGGCCGACCAACTGCGCGTTCTCCAGTTCACCCGGGGTGAAACGGGTGGCCATGTGCGTAGGCATCAGGGTGTGCTCGAATAGCGGCGCATTGCCTGGCGCGGCCGGGGCCCGCAGATACACGTACCGCCCGTCGGTGACGTTGACGTGCCCGCCGAAGACTCCGAACAGCGCGCCAACCCGGTGCCGGTCCGGGGCTGGATGCCGCAACAACGGCAGCAGGGACCGTCCCTGCATGTCCGCGGTGGGTTGAAGGCCGAAGAAATCCAGCAGGGTGGGGCCGAAGTCGATGGTCTGCACCAGTTCCCGGCAGGTGCCCGCTTTCGTCCTGGCAACCGGATCCCAAAGGAACAGCGGCGTGTGAATGTTCTCGTCGTACCACGGCTGCACGTTCTTGCCCCACCAACCGTGCTCGCCGAGCAGGAACCCGTGGTCGGTGCACACGATCAGCAACGTGTCGTCCCACAGGCCCAGCTCGTCGAAGATATCCAGGACGCGACCGAGCGACGCGTCGCACATCGTCAGCAGCGCGGCGTATTCGGCCCGCGTGTGTCGCACGGTTTCCGAATCTTCTTCCACCCGTTTGTAATCGGGCCACGCCGTGGACTCGCTCGCCGCGTCCAGCGCGGGATAGTGGCGTTGGTGGTCGCGGTGGGAGAAGAACGGTTCATGCGGGTCGAAGCACTCGATTTGCACGAACCACGCGTCCTCGGCGCGATTGGTCCTGATGAACTCGAGACCCGCGTTCACCGTTCGGACCTGCGGGTGATCGGCCGGTTCGGTCAGATACTTCCGGTTGACCAGGTCCTGCCGCCACAGGTGGTGACGAACCCGGCGCACGCTCTGCGGCTGCGGCGGATCGGCGACCTGCCCCTTCCACGCGTCGCCCTCCTGGCCACGGAAGAACTCGAAGGTACGGAATCGACTGTGGTACGTCGCTCCGCCGTCCTCCCAATAGTGCGGATGGTCGGTGACCAGATGCGGATATATCCCCGCCGCGGACAGCATCTCCGGCACGGAATCGTCGAAGGGTTCCAAGGGACCCCAGGAACGGTGCAGAAAGTTGTGGCGGCCGGTGTGCATCTCGCGGCGGGCGGGCATGCACGGCATCGAGCCGCCGTAGCAATTGTCGAACCGCACGGTGTGCGCGGCGAGCCGGATGAAGTTCGGCGCGTGCACCCACTCGGCGCCGTACGGCGGCAGTAGCCGGCGGTTGAGACTGTCGAACAACATCAGGACCGCGCGCATCAGTTGCCCACCTTGCGAATCCCGGCCTGCCCGGCCTCGACGGTGGCCGCGCAGGCTTCCAATTCTTCCAGCAACTCCTCGAGCCACGCGATCCAGCCGTCGATCTGCCGCTCGCCCTGGCGCCGGATCTGTCGCGCGATGAAATCCAGGGCCTCGGCATCGATTTCGGCCCGATCGTCGTCGGCCTCGGTGTCGTACGGGCGGTTTCGGTTGAGTCGCACCTGCTCGCGCCGCGCCGCCAGTTCTTCCCGCACGAGATCGAGCGTGCCCGGCTCGCCGAGCATCATGCTCACGCGCAGCCGGAATGCGAACTCCGGATCCTGGAACCGGCGCGGCGGCAGGTACGCGGAGCGCACCCAGCGTCGCAGCCGCGCCATCCCGGCCTCGGTGACGGTGTAGATCTTCGCGTCCGGTCCGCCGTCGCGGGGATCGGTCCGCCACACCACGGAGCCCTCGACCTGCATGCGGTTCAGCTCGCGGTAGATCTGGCTGGCATGGCGGTCCAGGCCGACGAACTTGCCCTCGATACAGCACCACCGCTTGATGTCGTAGCCGCTCATTGCCCGGGCCGCCAGGAGGCCGAGCAGCGGATATTCGAGCTTCAATGGTTTGTCACCTCGCCGCGACGGCGGTTTCAGGGGTCCAGGACAGCGCGTTGTCCATCGCGCTGAGGTACATCGAACGCGGCGTCAGCCACACGAGGCCGTTGCGGAACGTGACCTTCAGCGGATTGCGCCACTGCGCAACCCGTCCTGACAAGGCCGCGACCCGCGCCAGTTCCTGGGTCCGCGGACGCCGCGCCAGGTCGTAGTCGGCTGCCAGGGATTCCGCGGTCGACGCTTTCGCGGCGAGCCCACCGAATGTCGCGGCGTCCTCCAGTGCCTGTGCCGCTCCCTGCCCGAGATCGGGTGTGCTCGCGTGCGCGGCGTCACCGAGCAGGACCACCCGGCCGCGGGTATAGGTGGGCAGCGCTGTCTCCAGGGAATAGATGTCGTGGCGTAGTAGTGATTTCGGCGGGGTGGCGGCGAGCAGCCGCGGGATCGGGTCGTGCCAGTCGCGGAAACCTCGCGCGACCGCCTCGATGCTGTCGTGCGGGTGGGAGTTCGGCGGGGCCGACAGCGTCGCGTACCAGTACACCCGCCCATCGGTCAGCGGCATAATGCCGAACCGCTTGCCCCGCCCCCAGCTTTCGATCAACGAGCGGCCCACCTCGATGTCGGCGGCGGCCTCGGCTGGTACCACGCCGCGCCAGGTGAGGTACCCGGCGTAGACCGGCCCCGGGTGCCCGGGGAACAGTTGCGCTCTTGTCGGACTGTCGAGGCCGTCCGCGGCGACGACGAGGTCCGCTCTGAGAGTTGCGGATTCGCCGGATGGACGCTGGAACGTCACGGTGCCCGTTTCGGGATCGACACCGGTCACCCGGTGGCCGGTTTGCAGGTGGGCGTGCTCCAGCGCCCCGATAAGCATGGCGTGTGCGTCGGCCCGGTGCAGCATGTACCCGGAGACACCGAACCGGCGCCGGACCTCGGTGACGTCCCCCCGCAACAGCCACCGTCCGGATGCGGTCCGAATTCCCGTGGCGCCCTGCGCAATATCCAACTCCCGGAGCCGGTCCGCAAGTCCCAGCCAGTTCAGCGCGCGCACCGCGTTGGGTGCCAGCATCAGCCCCGCGCCGACCGGCCGGAACTCCTGCGCGCGTTCCAGCACCGTCACCTTCCAGCCGGCGCGCTCCAGGCCGAGCGCCGCGCCCAACCCGCCGATTCCGCCACCGACCACCACTGCCCTGCTCATGCCTACCTGCTCCCGGTCTCGCGCACGGAAACACCCGCGCCGCTAGGCAACAGGGCCGCAGTCAAGGGCTGCTCGATAGCGGGCAGTCGGTGCGAGTAGCGGGCGAGGACGATCATGACCGCGGGGAAGAGCAAATCGCAGACCAGCACTCCACCGGTATTGCCAGGAGCATGGTCGCCATTGGCGAACCACTGGTAGACGTGGCCGATCGCCGCACCCCACAGGAACATCCCGGCGCCGAGGCCGATGGTGATGCGCTCGCGGGCGGTGGCCGAGGCTGCACGGAATCCCATGACGGCGAGCCCGAGGTTGGCGAAGGCGATCTCGAACTGGAACGGGGTCCGGTCGAATCCGATCGCGGTAGCCATCACGTCCGGGATGGTCAGGAAGGCGATCGTCATCCACAGGCTGCCGCAGCCTAGGGCGGCGACGGCCCACCACCGCTGCCAGGTTTCCAGGGCGGCCGCACGGGAGGGGCTGTGCCGGGTTCGGATCAGTGCGCCGACAACCGCGATCACTATCCAGACCAGGGGGAAAGCTGACTGGGCCAGGTAAGACATCTCGTTCATGGACGTGAGTGTTGCACGGTTAATATTAACCGGTCAAGACTCAGATACATCGAGGATGGCACTACAAGGTGTCGGGCCGAGCTATCGGCGTGGCTCGAGAAGCTTGGCCAGCGTGGCAGTGTCGTGCAGGTAGCGTTCGTACGGAAAGCCCGCTTCGAGCAGCGCATCGCGCAGCTCGTTCTGCAGCGGCCTGTCGCTGCCATGGAAGGCGTTGCGGCCGGCTTCGGTGGTGCTGACCAGTCGACGCCGTCCGTGCTCGGGGTCGGGCTCGACCGCGACGAATCCCGCTGTTTCCAGCGGGCGCAGGGCCCGGCTGACCGCCGGGTCCGATACCGCCAGCGCCTGTGCCAGCTGATGCTGGGTCACCGGCTCGATTTCTTCCAACGTCCCCAGCAGGCGTATCTGGCTGTACGTCAGCGCCCCGGAGTCGTCCACGCGTCGCCGCGCGGCCTCTCCGAGCAGGTACACCACGCGATGCAGCAAGTCCCCGAGTCCATCGTCCACAAGCCGAACGTATCAGAGTCTTGCTTGGTTAACATTCATGGTTACGCCGGCCTGGTCGACGATCGCGATGTCATGGTGGCCTTCGGCCCAATCGATGCCGCAGTAACGATTCAATCCGTCCTCCTCAGAGCTAGGGTTCTCGGGTTGTTCGACACCCGGGCGAGAACGCGCAGCACCCTACTTACGAGCCTCTATGGGCTGGCCTCCGATGAGCTGTACGCGATCCCAGCGCACCCGCACGGCGCCGGTCTGCGTCAGAGCTCGAAAGGCTCACCCGTGACAAAGGCGTCGGGTCGTGCGGGCGGGCTCGAACCACGAGCAATCACCCCCCTTGATGGTGGCCGGAACGACTTCGCCGACCGCCAGCTGGTGGTCGAGGCGGTGCTCGAGGACGAGAAGGTGAAGACCGCGATCTTCGCCGAGCTGGACAAGGTCGTCACCGACCCGTCCGCGGTGCTCGCCTCCGCTCCAGCAGGTCATGCGCACTGTCGATATCGCACGCGGCGTCGGGTACTCGGAGCAGCAGGTGCGCAACCTCGAACGTGCGGGCGTCCTGGCCCCCTTGGGCGGCGAACTCGCGGACACTGAGCCGCTGCGCGTCGCGCAGCGCCCGAGCCTCTCGGCCGGTCCAGCGCGGCACAGTGGTCACGCACGCTCCGCGATCGACTACAGAGGGTCATCGTCAGCCTAATGCCGCGCTGGTCCGGTTGCGCAAGTCCGATGCCACACCGCGCCAATACGGAAACCTTGCTCCCGCAACCGCTCTCGCAGATCGGCCAGGCTCGCGGGGACTTGCAGCGAGAAACTCGATGTTCGGTCCGGGGAACGGACCACGAATACACTGCTGTCTTCGGCGCCCACGCCGCCACTTTCGATGATCATCATTTTCCTTCAGGTCCCGCCGCCCTACGGACCAACCAATCACGACGCCCGTACTATCCGGAATCCGCGCCCGCGACAAAGCATTTCGGCAAGAGAACCCGCCACCGATCCATTCGGAGACACGACCTAGGTGTGTCCGGCGCGTGCATGCCGCCCAGCTAGCCGGCCTAACCCCGCGATTGCTGTGCATTTGCACTCCCGACAGCTTCAGTATCGCGGGGGACTTAAGTCGGTGTTAACGGTGAGCAGGGACCGATCATGTTCTGCCGAGTTCGTCTGTGGCTGTTGGTGTCGAGGTCGACGACGGGCGCGTTGTTGTTGGCGGCGTTCTTCTCGAGGGTCAAAAGGTCGATCACCGAGGCGTAGAGCTGAAGTTGCTGTTCGAACTCGGCGCAGTGCGCGCGCTGCGCCGAGCTCGGCCTTGAGCTTGTCGTGTCGAGTCGGTCGAGTTCGTGTCTGTCGCGGCGGTGGCTGATCGGCGGGCGAGTGGGTCGGCGACGATGTCGGCGAGTTCTTTTCGGCGCCTCTGGATTTCGATGATGTCGCGGTCGGTGCGGGTGATCCGCAAGGAGGTGAACACCTCTCGTCTCGATGACCGCAGCTACGTCCCAGTGTGCATACACGTTCTGCCGCCTTACCACCGCCGACCGGGAGCTGAGCTCGCCCGGAGGCAAGAGCACTGCAGGCTCGAATCACGCGAACGCGACCGAAGTTCCTCCAGATGCTGGTCGTAGTGTGGCCCGGCGCCATCCAATACCGCCACCTCAGCATCCAGATGTTCGAGGGCTACGCGGGCACCAGCGAGTCCGGCTTCCGCGCCGAAGTCGAGGCCGAACAAGCCCTCGCCCGCGGCGAGGTCCTGCTGAATTTGGCCACCGATCACGTCCACGAGCTGCGCGGGCCCGCTGCGGACGAAGCCGCGGCCCGGCTCAGCGAGTTCGCGGCCCGGACAGGGTTCG
Organism: Nocardia brasiliensis; assembly: GCF_042691675.1. Classification (GTDB taxonomy): domain Bacteria; phylum Actinomycetota; class Actinomycetes; order Mycobacteriales; family Mycobacteriaceae; genus Nocardia; species Nocardia brasiliensis_D. The sequence continues at coordinate 3,460,098 of NZ_CP170507.1, read as the reverse complement.
AAGGAACCGTGGTGAACGACCCCGCCGCCTCGCGCGCATTCTGGCCCGCAACGACCCGCACATCCATCTGGGTACCTATGTCACCTGCGTGTTCAACCCCGATAAAGCGTTGTGCCAACCACGCACCGACCGAACAGGTCAGCTGCGCCCGACTCCGGCCAACTGCCAGCCGCTCGAATGCCACAACGTCGCCCTCACCGACGCCAATACCGGCGCCCTCACCCAGGAACGCGACGCCATCGACACAGAACTGGCGGCGCGCCCGGCACTCCCGCCGCTGCTCGAGACCCGGCTGCGACAACGCCACCGAGCCATAACCGCGCTCATCGACACCGACAGAAGCCGTTGATTCGAACGCTCCACTTGATTTCTCATCCTGGTCGCGCTACCGGACGGGCATCGCGCCGACCTGGTCGCGGCCGCGCTGGCGGCACGGATCGTGACGCTGCCGGTCGCGTTGCGGCGCACCCTGACCTGGGACCAAGGCCACGAAATGGCCGCTCACGCCCAGTTCACCGTCGCCACCGAGGTCCCGGTCTATTTCTGCGATCCCAAGAGTCCGTGGCAGCGCGGCAGCAACGAAAACACCAACGGACTTGTCCGCCAATACCTTCCCCGCACCGTCGACATGCGCGACTACACCCAAACCGACCTCGATACCATCGCCGACGAACTCAATCAGCGCCCTCGACAAACCCTCGGCTTCAAGACACCATCAGAAGCACTCAACGAGGTGTTGCGATGACCGCCTGAACCCGCACCGAGTTGCGGGCGTTTGGTTGCTTGTTCACGGCATGTCGCCGAAGCCTGGTTTCTCGCTGAGGTGTGGCTATGGTTTCTGTTGCCTGCGTCGATATTCGGCGGCCCTGGTCTGGTAGTTCTCGTGTTCGCGCGCGTGGTCTGGGGGAAGGGGCGGTGTGTCGGGGGATGTCGTGGCGAAGAACCGCGTGAGCGCGGTGTTCGAGCTCACGGCGAGTTCTGCGGATCGTGGGAACATCGCTGTCTCGTAGCGTGTGATCGCGTCGTCGAGATTGTTCTCTTTGTGGATGGCGTGCGCGAGTTCTGCGCCATCGAGTAACGCGAGATTGGTGCCGTGGCCGCCGAAGGGTGCCATCAGATGGGCTGCGTCGCCGATCAAGGTGACGCCGGGGACATGGTTCCAGGTCAGCGGAGCGGGCAGGGCCCAGAAGCTGCGTGGCACGTAGTCGCCGTCGATGTCGGTGAGCAGTGGGCGCATGAGCGCGGACCAGTGGCTGAATTCCCGCAGCAGGAAGGATCGGACGGCCTCGCGGTCGGTGATGTCCACGCCGGCGGTGACGTGCCAGTCGAGTTCGGCGCGGAAGGCGACGTAACCGCGGACCACACCGTTGCTGTTGCGCTGGACGATCACCGCGCGGCCGTCGCCGTCGGAGGAGAACATGTGGCCGTCACCGACGATCGCGGCGATTTCGGGGTGTCTGGTGTCCACGTCATCGAATCGGGCGTCGAGAAAGCAGACCCCGAGGTACTGCGGGACCGCGGCGGTGAGCAACCGACGAACCGGCGACCATGCGCCGTCGGCGCCGATGACGAGGTCGGCTTCGGTGCTGGCGCCGTTGGCGAACTCCAGTCGGTGCGTGCCACCGCCTTGCGGGGTCGCGTGCAGGAGTTTGTGCCCCCAGGCGACCGTGCCGGGACGCAGGTGCTCATAAAGCATGGTCCGCAGTTGCCCGCGGTCGATCTCGGGAGCCGCGACGTCGCCCTCGGCGGGAGTGAACTCGGCCAGGACGGTGCCGTGGTGGTCGCGGCGGCTTTTGGCCTGGCCCTCGACCCGGGCCAAAGCCCGGAAAGCGTCCATCAGCCCGGCGTCCTCCAACGCGATCTGGCCGGCGTCTGCGTGCAAGTCCAGCGTCCCGCCCGGGTCACGGGAGTCCACGGCGGCGTCCGCGTCGTACACCGTGGGCTGAATGTCATATCCCTGCAGGACACGGGCGCACATCAGGCCCGCGGGGCCGCCGCCGACGATAGCGATACGGGGTGTGGTCATAAGGGTGGTTCCTCTCGAACTTGTTGCGGCGGTGTGGTTGTCGCCGCTGGGTGCAGGCCGGGTCGACCTCGCTTCACCCAGCTTAAGTGAAACCGTGCCAAAAGTATATCCGTTCTAATCTTCAATCCGTTCTACCCATGCGCTAAGGTGGGCACATGACCGAACCAGGACGCCGCGAGCGCAAGAAAGCCGCGAACCGCCAAGCCCTGGCGGACGCGGCGCTGAGGCTGTTTCTGGAGCGCGGCTACGACGCGGTCGGCGTGCGGGAGATCGCCGACGCCGCTGACGTTTCGGTGGCCACGCTGTTCAAGCACTTCCCCGACGGCAAGGAAGCACTGATCTTCGACCAGGACGCCGACCGTGAGGAAGCGCTCGTCGCCGCCGTCCGCGAGCGCCCGACCGGCCAGTCCATCCCCCAGGCGCTGCGCACGCTGCTGCACGACGAGCGCTCTCGACAGGTCCGCACCGACCCTCGCTTCCCCGAGTTCCTCCACCTGATCGAGGCCACTCCGGTACTGCGCGAGCGCGCTCGGCGCATATGGCTGCGTCACGAAAACGCCCTGGCCGCAGCGATCGTCGCCGACACCGGACTACCCGAAAACGACCCCGCCGCCCAAGCTCTGGCCCACTTCGCCCTCGAAGCCGTCAGCCTCGTCCACGGACGAGACGACCCTGAGTGGGCACTCGACCGAATCTTCACCCTCCTCGACACCGGGTGGACAGCCACGACGCAGGAATCCGCTCGGCACGACAGCACCTGACCACACGACCGCGCCGCAGACGACCTTCGCACGTTCATGCCGCGGAGCGCGCGTTCGGCCACAATGATCACCGCATCCCTCGGTCGACCCACACGGAGCCGCGGAGCGAACACCCCCAGGGAACCGTTGCGAAACCGGCCCGCAGATCAGCAGGCACAACAGCCCGCTACAGGTCTAGAACCCCCAACCCTGCTGTGCGGTTGCTGAGGCGATCTGACTCGCCTGCGCTTGACCTGTCAAAGGATTCGGATCAGGTGACCAAAAGCCGGGTTGTAGGGTCTCGGAACTCGTGGCCAAATCTCAGAACGATTGGCCATAGCGTGGCCAGTTGGCCATGATTTTGAGATTCGGCTCCCTGTTCCGGCTGATTGGTGGTTGATGATCTTCGCCAGTTGTGTTCCGGGGCAGGAGGGTTCGGGCTGTCGGGCGGTCATGCCTCACAGGACGAGCATGAGCTTGCCGCCGGGGTGGCGGGATTGGCTGAGTTCGGCCGCTTTCTGGATTTGGTCGAGCGTGTAGGTGCGGGCGACCGGTACGACCAGGATGCCTTCGTCGGCGAGCCGGGCGAACTCGTCCATCTGGTCGTAGCGGATCTCGGTGGTGATCCGGACGCCCAGATCGGCCGCGGCGGCGAAGTCCGAGACGGTGAGGACACGGTCGGGGTCGCCGGTCAGTTCGATCAGGGTCGGCAGTGAGCCGCCGGCCGGGCTGGGCTGGTCGGCGCGGTCGATCCGGCCGCCGGTCGGCGCCGTGTCCAGGGCGCGGTCGACGGGACCTTCGGACAGTGCCCTGATACGTTCGGCCATGCCGTCGCCGTAGGCGGTTACTCGGGCGCCGATCTGTTCCAGGGCTGCGGCCCGGGTCTGCCCGGCGGTGGCTATCACACGGATTCCCCGGTGCAGCGCGAAGCGCACCGCCGCTTCGCCCACGGTAGAGCCCGCGCCGTGGACGAGCAGCAGCTCGCCCGGCCGGACCCCGAGGTCGTCGAGCGCGCGCCATGCCGTCTCGGCCGCCATCGGCAGCGCGGCGGCCTGCTCGTCGGTGACGCCGTCGGGAATGTGCGCCCAGGCCGGCATCAGTGCGTACTCGGCAGCACCGGCCGTCGGGCCGTCGAAGGTGGCCGGGCCGAACACGCGGTCGCCGATCCGGACGCCGGTGACGCCGTCGCCGAGTGCGTCGACGGTGCCCGCGATCTCGAGGCCGAGCCCGCGCGGCAGCGGTGGCAGTTGGTCGGCGAGGAGACCGTTGACGAGGTGCCAGTCGGCCGGTGTCAGGCCGCATGCCCGCACGCCGATCCGGATCTGGCCGGGTCCCGGCTCCGGCCGCGGGACGTCGCGGAGCACAATCGCGTCAGGGGAACCGAACCGGTCGAATTGAAGAGCCTTCATGACACCCACCTCGTGATGACAGCATCTGTTGTCGCCCACCGTACGTCATGACAACAGATGCTGCTGTCGTAGGCTGGTGTGTATGCCGAGATGGGAGTCCGACGCACAGGGCCGGCTCGAGCGCGCGGCGCTCGAGCTATTCGAGTCGCAAGGATTCGACCGCACCTCGGTCGCGCAGATCGCAGGTGCCGCCGGTCTGAAGGAGCGCTCGTTCTACCGTTACTTCCCCGACAAGCGGGAAGTTCTCTTCGCCGGTGACGAGGTCGAGGCGCACCTCGTCACCCAGCTCGAGGCGGCAGACCCGGGCCTCACGCCGTTCGAGGCGCTGCTGGCCGCACTGGGAACCGCCGAGGAGATCTTTCGCCCGCGCGAATTTCTGGTACGCCGGGGGAAAGTGATCGCCGCCAACCCGGCACTGGCCGAGCGCGAGCTGATCAAGCTCGACTCCATCGCCGACGCACTCGTCCCAGCGATCGAACGTCGCGGCGTCGAACCCGGCAAGGCGCGCTTCATAATCGACGTGGTGCTGGCGATCCACCGGCACGCCATGCCCCGCTGGCTGGCCGAGCCGGACACCACCCTTTCCCAGTCCGTGGCACAGTCCGCGGCTGAGCTCAGCGAGGCGATCATGGCGCTGGGTCCGACGAGCCAGTTCTGACGGCTCAGGAAATGCCAGCGAATTGCGACGACCACAGCTGGCCACACCGTGAGACAACCAAGAAACCAGCCGGTCACGCAGCCACCGTGTGCCACGGATTCTGAGACCCTACCCGGGTGCCCTTGCGTTCCGAATATCAACTGGTGCTTGGTACATGTCGGCCATGTTCTTACGGTCGTTCGCCGGATCGGTGGCGTCCCGTGTAGCGAGCGGGGCGCAGACTCCTGATCCGGCGTGCACCAGTATGCGTCGAACCATTGAGCTACAACGTGTTTGGCCGATCCTCCGCTACGGATGGAAGCTCTGCGCGAGGTACCGCAGCCGGAGATCGGCGTTTGTCGCCACGAGCGAAAGGTTTGGGACTGTATAGGAATTTCCTATGGTGCCTACTGAATTTTCGTCTTTGCTTGTCGTTCTTTCGCTGGCATACCGTGAAATAGCTCGATTAGGTGCCCAACCGCGATTCTCCGAAGATTCGTGCCCGGGGGCACATCGCGCCTTTTCGTCGAGCCGTCAAATACGCAATCGAGAGGACAGTGGACATGAGTACGGTCGAGAACGGTTCGGGAACAGGAGAACTCGTGGGAAAGCGGGCCCTGGTGACCGGCGGTACTCGCGGAATCGGAGCCGCCGTTGTGCGCCAACTCCTGGACGCGGGCGCCGAGGTGCTTGCGGCCGCCCGATCGGAAACGAGCCCGGTACCGGAGGGGGCCGCCTTCGTGGCGGCCGACGTGCGAACTCGGGCCGGTGCGGAGACGCTCGCCGCAGCCGCGCAGGAGATGGTCGGCGGGGTGGACATCCTGGTCCACAACGCGGGCGGGGCGGGTCCCTACCAAGGCGCACTGGCGATCCCGGACCAAGCGTGGCAGGACGCGCTGGATTTGAACTTCCTGGCATCGGTGCGACTGGACTCGCTGGTGGCACCAGGGATGCGGGACCGGCGTTCGGGGATGATCGTGCACATCTCCTCGGCCGCGGTCCCCACGGTGGCACCGCCGTTCCTGCACTACACGACAGCGAAGGCGGCACTGGAGAACTACAGCCGCGGATTGGCTGCGGAGTTGGCACCGTTCGGAATCCGGGTCAACACCGTATCTCCCGGCAGAACCGCCACCCCTGGCGGCGAGGCGACGCGGGAGCAGTGGGCACGCCTGGATGCGGGGCCGGGCCAGGACAACACCGCCCCACCGCTGGGGCGCGATGGCCGGCCCACCGACATCGCCAACGCGGTGCTTTTCCTCGTCTCGCCACGGGCAAGCTGGCTGACCGGAAGCAGCATCGTCGTCGACGGCGGCGAATTCCCCAGGGGCTGAACAGGTTCGGAAAACAACAACGGAGGAATCCCGGCATGGGTGCATACAACGACAAGAATGTGGTGATCACCGGTGGCGGCAGCGGCTTGGGGTTCGCGCTGGCGGAGCTGCTGGTGAAAGGTGGAGCCCGAGTGGTGATTACCGGCCGCTCGCAGGCCGGCCTCGATACCGCGCGCGAACGGCTGGGCAAGAACGCGATTGCCGTCCGAGGCGATGTGGCCGCACTATCCGACCTCGATGCGCTGGCGGAGCGGGTAACGGCCGAACTCGGCACGATCGAGGCCCTGTTCGTCAACGCCGGCATCGCCTCCCTCACGCCCTTCGAGTCGACAACGGAGCAGATGTTCGACGAGCTGTTCGCGATCAATGTCAAAGGCGCATTCTTCACAGTGCAGAAGCTCGCCCCGCTGCTCAGCCCGGGCGCGGGCGTTGTCCTCACGACCTCGAATGCGAACGTCCTGGGTTTGCCGCACACCAGCGTCTATGCGGCGGGCAAAGCGGCGCTGCGCTCGATGGCCCGCAGCCTCTCCCGCGAGCTGCTTCCACGTGGAATTCGTGTCAACGCGATCAGCCCCGGTCCCATTGACACGGGAATTTTGGAAAACACGATGACCGCGGAGGCCGCCGAGCAGTTCAAAGCGGAACGGGTCGCGGACAATCCCATGCGGCGTTTCGGCACCCCCGACGAAATTGCCAGGGCGGCAGCATTTCTCGCCTTCGATGCCACTTACGCGGCAGGCACCGAGTTCGTTGCGGACGGAGGTGTCACCCAGCTCTGAGCGGGCTTGTGCCAGCTCTCCTCACGCAGGAGTTCGAGCAGGGCCGCCTCCGCCGGACCCGCGTCGTGGCGGACCACGGCGACGACGGGCTGGGACACGGCCGGGACCACCGGGCGAGCGAGGTGCTCGTAACCGTGGGGCACCACGGAGGTCGGGACGAGCGTCACTCCCAGTCCGTACGCGGCCCAGCGCACGGCCGTCGCCGTCTGGGACACGCGGGCGGCCGTGGTCGGGGTCAGCTTGTTGTCGCGCAGCACGCCGGTCAGCACACCGTCGAGCGCGCTGTCGCGGTCGAACCGCACCCACGATTCCCCCTCCAGCTCGCACAGCTCAACCCGCTCCGAGTCGAGCAGCCGATGCCCGGCGCTCAGCACCACGGCAAACTCTTCGTAGCCGAGGTGCTGGGCGTCGGCGGGGCCACGATCGCAGGCCGCCATCAAAGCGAGATCCAGCACGCCCTGGCGACACAGCCGCTCCAGCTCGGCTGAACTCGGCTCCTCGAAGACAGTGACCTCCAGGCGCGGAAAGCGGCGGCGCAGCGCGCTCAGCACGACCGGCAGCTGCCGAGTACCAAAGCCCATCTGCGCCGCGACCACCAACTCCCCCACCAGCTCCTCGGCACCGCCTCGCGCCGTCGCCCGCGCCCGCCGCGCCGCACTCACCGCTACCTGCGCCTCCCGCAGAAACGCACGACCCACCACGGTGGGCACCAGTCCGGCCGGTGTCCGCGCGAACAGCGCCACGCCCAATTCCCGCTCCAGGTTGCGGATCTGCTGCGACATCGACGGTTGAGCGACATGCAGCAACTCCGCCGCCGCCGTCACCGATCCCGCTTCGGCCACGGCCAGCGCGTACTCGAACTGACGAAGGCTCATCGGCTCCGTCCCTTCCCGGGTGGACCATCACCCAGCCCGCTGTGATCGCTGCAACAACAGGTGCTACAACACCGGAGGCAGCGCGTTTACTCCACGTCTGCTACGACCTTCCACTCCTGAACGAACATCCGCTCATGCCGCATACCGCGCGAACAGCGCCGGGCAACTACCCGAGCAGCATCCGGGAGGATTCGCCAAACGCTTGTTGGTCGGGTCCTCCGCGAGGCAGCCTCTCGGAGCACGTCGTCGAGCGCGTGCCAGAACGGCGGCGTGCGCATGTAATCGGCGTAGGCTCGCAGACCCTGGTGGCGCAGCGCGGTATTCACCGAGTCCGGGTCCGGGTCTCGGCCCTTGCCGCCCAGGCCCTCGGCCCACTCGTACTTTATCGACACATCACCCAGCCACTTCTGCATCGTCGTCCCTGTGAATTGCGGGTGTCGACGGCTGCGCGGCACCGCCCGAACATCGGCGATCAGCCCGATTCCGGCCGATACCAGCAAATCTTCGAACTCGGCCCCGGGAATGATCCCGTGCCCGACCGTGAACAGGGAAACTCGATCGCCGTGTGCCATTGATTCCTCCAGTCAAGGTTCTCCGGTTCGCGGGAGTACTTCTGGTCGGCGGATTCGGTTCAGCTGTCGCTGACACCACTGCGAGCCGGGAGGTCATCTCGTTGGGGGCTTGTTCGCGATGCGGCGCAGCACGAACGGCAGTTGGTCGATTCCGGCGTCGAGCGGTCCCGCTTCCTGCCACCACGTGGCGCCCGCCTCGGCCAGCGGCCCGAGGAGGTCGCTCGCTTCGGCAGAATCGGTCGGCAGCATCCCGCCCACGACAAGGTCGAAGGGCTGGTTCTGTCGATCGCCGCGGTGTTCGCTGACGTAGGCCAGCAGGTCGCGGACCTCACTCGCAGGCGGGGCCTGCCCGCGCGGGACCGAGGTGAACATCGGCACCGCACCGTCCCAGCGGGCGGCCCGGCGCATCGGCGCGCGCTTGGGCCACCCACCACCAACCCAGATCGGGACCCTCGGCCGCTGCACCGGCGTAGGCAGCAGGGTGACGTCCTCGACCTGAAAATGCTTCCCGTGGTGAGTCACCGATTCTCCCGACCAGTACCGGTCGAGCAATTCCAAACCCTCGTCGAGGCGTTCGGCCAGCACGAGGGGATCGGTCGCCTCGCCGAAGCTGCCGAACTCCTCCTGCACCGGACCTCCCAAACCGACCCCGAGAATCACCCGGCCCCCACTGATGCGATCCAAGGTGGCCACCTGCCGGGCGAGTTGCTGTGGCCGACGACGGGCCACCGCCGTGATCATGGTGCCGAGCCGGATCCGGCTGGTCGCCAGCGCCGCCGCGGTCAGCAGCATCCACGGGTCCCCCAACTTCCGACCAGGACGCTTGTCGTAAACCAGGTGATCCCACACGAACAACCCGTCCCACCCGGCCTGCTCCGCCGCCGCGGCCACCGCCGCCACTGTCCTCGCATCGGCGAAATCACCGAAATTAGGGATGTTGATCGCCAACTGCATCCCCGCCCGCGTGCTGCTCTCGCGCAGCGGGTCCGTCCGCTCGCTCGCCGGGCCGCTCATAGCCGGCTCTCGGCTGGTTCGCACCAAGTTGTAAGAGCTTGCTCCAGCCCAGTCAGGCGCGAGGCGGCGGCTCCGCCCGCGGCCACACAGCCGCCGGGTTCGGCACCCGCCAGGATTACCGATGCAACGAATTTCCCGGTCGACATGCCAGCTCGCTTCCGCGTCGTAGGTGGTTTGAAAACGCGTTGTCGAGATCGTGCGCCGCAGAGGCCGCACCTTTTGCATGACTAGTCCAGCTTCATGAATTTTCATGCATTTGAGTATCGTAGCCGGATGAATGCTCTCCGAGGCAGTGATAATCGTCTTGCTCCGTGTCGGCGAGTTGGCGGCCACGCTCGACCGCGAGGCCTTGGCCCGATTTTCGGGAAACTCGAGCAAACGACGGTCCTCTATCGAACGCGGGGGTAACGTCCGTCGTGACGGCCGAGAGGTAGTAACGCTCACAGCTGGCTTTCCAGCTCGAAGCAAGGCTTTTTTCACTCGGAGGGTTGGACGAATAGATCCGCCCGGCGCCGAATTCCCAATGCTTTTTGCAAGGCTCCTCGCAGCAGACCGAACCGCTGACCATTTAACTCATGGAGGTGTTGATGGTCCGTCTGCCCTACGGCGATCTCGATGCCCTGCCACCCGACGTCCGCGCGCGGGTGAACGAACTCGGAGATTTGAATATCAGCCGCATGATCGCGCACTGCCCGGGGGTGGTCGGGCCCTTCCACGCACTCGCCCGTGCGAACCTGGCCGACACCACGCTGGACGCTCGGCTGCGGGAGATGGTGATCCTGCTCATCGGGCACCGTCGTGGCTGCGAGTACATAGCAGTCCAGCACGAGATCCCGGCGCGGACGGTCGGTGTGAGCCGGGCCCAGCTGGACGCACTCACCGCGCAGGAATTCGGCGACGCCGTGTTCACCGACGCCGACCGCGCCGTCTTCGCGCTGGTCGCGGCCGCGCTGGCCGGCAACGGCGACGTGCCGGACGATGTGTTCGACCGGGCACACCATCATCTCGACGATCGGGGAATGGTCGAGTTGATGATCATCGTCGGGTGGTACTCCTGCACGGCCATCTTGTTGAATACCCTTCAGGTCGACCTCGACGCGACCGCGCGTATGCGCTTCGCGCCCAGGGGAAACGGGCATTCCGCCGACAACACGTGAACGGACCGATACGAGCAGCCGCCCGAAAGCATGCTGCGCCCGCCCGCTGCGCGCAATTGACACCGTCGCCGACGACGCGTCGCATGAGTCGGCAGGTCGCGGTGCCGAACCCGACGGCTGTGCGGGCTCGGTCGATGCCGCCAACGCGGACTGCGGGCCAATGGTCGCCTTGTGACGCGCCCCGCTTCCCGTCGGCGCAACCGCCATCGGGATCGTCCCAATCGGCGAGCGGACGCACGCAGAGTTTCTCCCACGATGACATACCGAACCTGGACTCTGTACTGAAAATCCTGCAGACAAGACTGCCCGGCTTGGACAGGTCGACGACGGCAGACGGCGTGATCCTGTTCTCACACACAGGATCCGGGCATCTCGCGGTGCGGGCTTCGGGCACCGAGCCAGGGACGCGACTCTACCTGGAGGCGCCGCCGGAGACCGTCACCGACGTGGCCGCCCGTCGGCACCCGCGCGCCACTGGGGTGAACCGCTGCGCGGAGTATGCCGCCAGCCAGGTGCTGCCGAGGACCTCCACCGAGGCCGCCTCAAACCCGGTCTCCTCCAACAGTTCCCGAGCAGCCGCGATGCCAATCTCCGGACACGATCCCGCACCGCTGCGTACGGGGACAGGTGCCGTCAGCTCTGGTGGCTACTGCGGCAACGACCTGCTGGATAGCCTTATGGTGTGACCGACCAGCTAGGTGGGGAGGGTCCGGCGCGTCCGATCGGCCCGAACGGGCGCGGGCCCTACGACGAAATGGACGCGCCCGACGATAACGTGCGTCGGCTCGATCTCCGTTCGATACGGATCCCGGTGCCTGCCTGGGGTGAGTTTCTAGTCGATATGGCTTGCGACGACTCGATCGTGCGTTTGGTGCATTGGCAAACCCCGCTCGGGCGGTTCACCGTGACCGCTTACGCCGCACCATCTTCCGGCGGGTTGTGGGAGAAGGTCATCCCAGAACTCATGGATGGCCTGCGTCAGAATTGCCGCACGGTGCGCCGCGAACCCGGCAGCTGGGGTGACGAAGTGGCAGCCGCGATGGGTGATCGCGCCCTGCGGTTCGTTGGCATCGATGGGCCGCGCTGGATGCTGCGCGGCGCCATGCTCGCCCCGCCCGCTACGGTCCAGAACAGTGCGTCAGCTCTGCGGGATCTATTGCGCGGCACTGTGGTGGTGCGAGGCGCAGAGGAACTGCCGGACCGCACCTTGTTGCAGATGAAGCTGCCTCCCGAGATGGCGGCACGAATCCCCGGCGTACCGAAAGACGAAGCGGGGCTGCGGTCGTTCGGTGTGCTCTGAGTTCGGAGCGACCCCGGCATCGACAACCCAACGAAGCGGCAGCCAGACTTTCAGCCCTGGATGGAGAATCCTCCGTCGACCAGGACAGTCTGCCCGGTGATGTAGCGGGCGGCGGGGCTGGATAGAAACAGCACGACCTCGGCGATGTCGTCGGGGGTGCCGAAGCACGCGGCGGGGATGCGGTCGCGCAGGGGTGTGACGAGCTGGTCGTAGGCGAGCATCGGTGCGGTCATGTCGGTTTCGATCACGCCGGGTGCGACGGCGTTGACGCGGATGCCGTGGCGTGCCCACGCCACCGCCAGTGTCTTGGTCATCTGCACGATCCCAGCTTTGGCCGCCCCGTAGCCAGGGACGATTTCCTGACCGAAGAACGAGGCGAGGGAGGCGGTGTTGACAACCGCGCCCGCCGCGCTGTCGGCCAGTCGAGTGCGTAATGCCGTGGTGAGTCGGAACGGCGAGACCAGGTTGATGGCGAGTGCGGCGGAGAAGGTGTCGGGTTGCCATTCGTCGCGTCCGCCCGGCAAGGTGGCACCGGCATTGTTGACCAACACCTCGACCGCACCGAGCCGGTCGACCAGCGCGTCCACCGTCTCCGGATCGGCCAGATCGACCTGCTGGTAGGCGAATTCGCTCAGATCGGTGTCATAGGAGGCGGGATCGGCTCGGGTCCCGGTCACGGTGACCCGGGCGCCCGCGCGGCTGAAGGCGCGGGCGACGGCGTGGCCGATGCCACGGGTGCCGCCGGTCACCAGCACCGACGTGTCAGCGAAATCGTAAGTGACAGAACTCATTTGCCCTCCTCGAGCGCCTTGTCCGCGGTATCGATCGACAGTTCGAGCCAGCGGTGCAGCCAGAAATTGGCGCCGCGATGCTCATCGCGGAGGAGAATGTGCGCGTCCCGGAACACGCGCAGCGCGGCATGGTTGTCCGGTTCCGCAGTGAGCACGACCTCGGCCAGCTGCACCGCGCGCAGCGGAAGTCCTTGCCGGAGTGCGTCGTCGGCCGCGTGCACCAGGGCCGTGGCACCGGCCACCGCCACCAGGGCGGGGTGCGCGTCGCGGGCCGGTATTCCATACAGTTCGGTGGTGGAGCCGGCGTGGAACCAGCCGGCGTACAGTTCCCAGATCGCCCGTACCGCCCATGCGACGGTGCCGTAGCCCTCACCGACACACAGGTGCTCGGGCAGTCGCAACTCCCGCATCAGAGTGTGTACATCGGTGCCGTCGTTCATGGCGCGCACCACCGCATCGTGGACGTAGCGCACGGCGTCGCGCACCTTGGTGATCTCGGCGCGGATCACCTCGGCCCCGTGGATCGGGGCGAAGTGGCCGACGCAGAGCAGTTCCGGCTTCAAGGCGAGCACCCGGTCGGCGGAGGCGATGAACTGTAGTGGGTCGCGGACGCGGTCGCCTCGGATGGTGTTGAAGTTGGGGAAATGGCCGAACAGGGCGCCGAACAGGTTGCCGACGAACGCGATCCGCCGCTGCGGCAGCCAGACGGTGAGCGAGTCGACGGTTTCGCCGGGCGTGGACAGCAGTTCGAAACGGGTCCCGCCGAGTTCGAAGGCGTAGGTGTCGTCGACGGCGATATCGGGGGTCGGGGTGGACTGCACCGGTGCCGGATCCCCGGGTCGGGCCGCGCGTGCGGCGGCGCTCATCGCCTCGGCGAAGAAGGGGTAGCTGCGCCGGGCACGGAAGGCCGCGATGCGCGCGTCGTCGGCTTGACAGGCGGCGTTGGCGCGGTGGGCGATGACGGTGGTGCCCGGCTCGCAGAGGGTGTCGACGCCGCCGACATGGTCGACGTGGCCCTGGGTCAGCAGGATGTAGCGGGTTCGGCCGGGGGCCACTGCGGCGTAGGCCCGCAGGTGCTGTGGCGCCTCGAACCCCATACCGGTATTGATGATCACCCGGCCCGCGGTGGTGGTGACGAGGAAAGAATTGGACAGTCCTTCCGACATCCAGATGCCGTCGGCGACCGGTGTCGCGGGGCCGGTGGCCGGGCGGATGGCGGTGGCGGATGGGCGTTCGGCGATGAGCGGGGAGATCATCGAACCTCCTCGGCGACATCGGTGGCTGTGATGTAGAAGTCGAACCGGCGCCGAACGGCAGCCGGGTCGGCGCCGAAATCCGTGCGCATGTCGTAGTGCACTCGGCCGTCCTTTCCACGTGGGTGATCGGCCAGATACTTGGTGGCCCTGTCGGTTTGGCTGGTGAAGTCGAGTCCTGCCGCGGTGTAGACGCGCTCGAGTGTGCCGATCTCGTCCGCCATGAAGTCGGTGAAGGCGACGTCGACGGTGCGTTCGGTGGGCAGCAGTGCGCGGTCGCGCACGCTGGCGCGCAGCATGGTTTCGATGCGGTCGACCCAGTAGTCGAAGGTCGAGCCCGGGTCGACCCGGTGTGCGCTGAGCCGGGAGGAGTAGGCGATCATCGTCGCGGCGGACTGCACAACCGACAGCGGGTCGCGGTGGGTCACCACGATGGTGGCGTCGGGGAAGGTGGCCAGCAGCGGACCCAGCTGTTCGAGATGCTGCGGTGATTTCAGCACCCAGCGTCGGCGGTCGCCGCGCATCCATTGGATGGCCTGCAGGGTCTGTTTCATCCACTGGTAGCGCGGTGTCTGGTCCTCGGCGAGGTAGTGGTTGCGCCAGCCCGGCACATGCGCGACCCATTCGAGGGTGTAGCTGCCGAAATCCGGGCCCTGCAACTCGATTTCCTCGTGCACGTGGTCCGGGGTCATCGGATGCATAGCCTGCTGATACGGCAGCAGCGCTACGCTGCGCTCGTGTTCGGCCAGCGCGCGGGCGCGGCGCTGGTCCTCGGGTTTGGGCACGCGCTCGCAGCGTGGATCGACCGGTTCGTAGCTTTCCCACAGCGGCAGCGACTGCAATCGTTCGTCGGTGGCAAGCAGGTTCACCAGGTGGGTGGTGCCCGAGCGGGGCAGCCCGACCACGACGATCGGCGCCCGCACCGGCTCGTCGAGGATCTGCGGATGGCGGGAGAGCAGATCGACCAGCTTCGTCCGCGTCGTCGCGTACCGGGTGACGAGCCGGAACACCATCGCTCGGCCCAGCGCGGTGCGGTTGCTGTCGGCGTCGACCTCGGCCAGCCACAGCGCGAGGCGGTCCCGGAAATCGTCGGCACCGAAATCGTCGAGCCCGCTGCGGTGGCGCGCCACCGCGAGGACCGATTCCACGTCGAGAGCCACCGGGTGCGCCGCCGCCGTCTCGAGGGCGGCCCGCTGAATGTCGGTCAACTGCGGGTCAGCCAGGTCGCGGACGCGGATGACCTTGCTCATGCGGGTTCTCCGATCCGCGCGTGGACGTCCGGCACCGGATCGACGGAACGGTGGACGGCCGTGCAGACCTGGTCACGACTGGGCATGAGCGCACCCTTCACTGGCGGTGTCGAATATTCGATGTAGTATCGAATATATGAACCCGACGGTAGAACAGGTTCCAGTCGACGGTCAAGGCCCTGCGAGCATGCCCTCCTCCCCGCCGACGCAGCGGGTGGTGGAGGTGGTGGAGTTGCTGTCGCGCACTCCGGGCAGCGGTCTGTCGCTGGCGGAGATCTGCAAGCAGTTGCACATCAGCCGGGCGACCGGGCACGCCATCCTCGCGACCCTGCACACCGACGAATGGGTGACCCGTGACGAGCGGCTGCGCTACCGGATCGGGCCCGCGCTGCGTGCGCTGGCCGCACCCGACACTGCCGTGGAACGCACCTTCCGGCCGCACCTGCGTGAGCTGTCGAGGCAGCTGGGTGTCCCGGTCTTCTTGACCGAACCGCAGGATCGGACGCTGGTGGTGCTGCTGGCGGCCTCCGCCGACCCGACGCGGCCCGCGCTGATCGCCGAGGGCCTGGTGCTGCCGTTCGTGCTGCCGTTCGGGCGGGAATTCGTCGCCTGGGAAGACAGCGCCCGGCTGCGCGAGTGGTCGGCACCGGCAGCCGGGCTCGAACCCGCCTTGTCGCATCGAATCGAGCTGGCATTGACGCAGATCCGCGAGCGCGGGTACGGCATCGAGCGCTCGACCCGCGAATACGTCCGCGTCTTCCGTGCGATGCACGCATTGGCCGAGAATTCGGCCCACGACGAGATTTCCGCCCGCGTGGCCGCGGCGTTCGCCGAACTCACCACGATCGACTTCACCGCCGACGAACTGGCCGGCGCGCCGCAGCACGCCGTTGCCACGATCTCCGCGCCGATCCGCGACCGTGCGGCCCGGGTGCGCATGTCCGTGTCGGCCCAACCGCTCGGCTTGATGGACACCGACCGCATCCACCACGTCGGCGCGGCACTGTGCGCCTTCGCCGAGGCCACCGCCGATCTGGTGCCCGCGACGGGCTCAGGCCGCGGATAGTCTCGGCAGGACCGCGTCGGCAAGCAGTTCCACCGATCGCCAGGCCTGCTCCACGGCCATGCCGCCGGCCAGCGGATGCAACACCAGCGGCTGCCGCGATGAGTCGGCGCGCAGTTCGCCCACCAGCTCCTGCGGTGTGACGAAGCGGTAGCGCCCCGACGCACGCAGTTCCTCGATCGTGGTCACCCCGGGCAGGTGCATATAGGACCGCGCGCCACCCGCTGCCCAGCGTCCATAGGTGGTCGCCTCCCATAGCAGGTGATGTCCGAGTTCGGCCCACGCGCGATCCGGGTCCTCGTGCACGAAGATCATTCCCCGCTTGTCGGCGGGCGGCATGATCACCACCGGCTCGTGGCCACGCTCGCGGCACAATCTGCGGTAATGATCGGCGACCTCGGGCAGATGATCGGGCAGGCTCAACGGCAGACCGAACCGGGCGGCCCGCTCGGCCGAAGCCCGCACTCCGCCACCGACATAGATATGCGGATGCGGCCTGGTCACCGGCCGTGGCGTGACCGCCGCCGGACCCTCGGCCCAGGCCGCAAGCAGCCGTTCCAACAGTAGGTCCATCTCGCGGCCGCGCCGGCCGAATCGCGCCGTCAAAAGCTCGTACTCATCCTCGCGATACCCCAGCCCGAGGGTCACGTGCAGCCGGCCGCCGCTCATCGAATCCACGAAGGCGATGTCCTCTGCCAATCGGACCGGATGCCACAACGGTCCCAGTGCGCAATCGACACTCACCACCAGGTGCTGCGTCGACGACAAGAACATGCCCGCCGCCAGCACCGGGTTCGCGCACCAGCCGTGCCCCGTCGCATGATGCTCGTCCACGCTGACCGCGGCGATTCCCCTCGACTCACCCCACCGCGCCAGCTCCAGTGCCGCACCGACCGCCGCCTGCTGCACACGCGAATCACCGCCCGGGTTGGCGAAATTGAACCGGAGAACGGTGAAATACGACAACGTACTCTCCTGTCGACAATTCGACGCACGATTCGAAAATGTGAACTCCAGGCTAGAACGTGTTCCATTGATGGTCAAGATCGCAGCACCAGGCGCCCACTCAGTGCGGCGTCTCCGTGGGGGCGATCCGAGTCGGGGGGCGGCGAACACTCCACGAGCGAGCCGCTGGCCGAACCGTCAGCAGCTGGCACTTCGTCGTTGCCGTTCTGATACCTGGGTGCGGCCAGAGCGATTTGCACACAACATCATTCGTACAAGGCCGATATGCTGACACTTGCGTTTGATCACTGGCGTAGTCGATCGTGCGCTTCGCGCACCTGTCGCCGCTCGTACCCTGCCCTGGAGCAGCGGCGCCGTCGAGTTGCCGGTCTGACGGCGGAACCTCACCACTCCCCAGGCCCGCTCTGCTGCGGATCCGAGCCGACGAACTCCAGCCCGGTGACACCGTCGTTGCGATTAACCCAGATTCGGACTCGGATTCCCAACTGTTCAGTGGGGTGGCTCGTTGTCGGGCGAAGTTCATAGCTCGGCCCGGTTCGAGACTTCGAGTGCCCAGCCGCCGAGTCCTATCGGGCAATGATCGCCACTCGTTACGACGTAAACTACTCAGCAAAGACGAACCGTGTCCGATTGTGCCTTGGTCTCACCATTGAGCCGAATCTGAGTGTAAAAGCTTTCACAGCTTACCCAAAGGGGCTCGGAGGTCGCGGTCAAGACCCCGGTGGCGAACGTCTGCTCCCTGGAGGCAATCAGCTCGTCCGACCAGCCAGTTTCCCGGTAGACGTTGACCACGACACTCGCATTGCCGCAAAGATTCCCCTCTCGTTTACCGTCGCCAGCAACAACGTTCCAGGCCGGCTTGTAAGGCTTCCAAGCGCTGTTATCACATTCAGGGACCCGCTCGGCCTGCGCCGGACCAACGCTAAACATGCCAGCAGCAAGCACAGCAGTTCCGACGACAACGACACTCTTCACGAATTTCACGCGCTTCTCCAATGTGTAAATTTCCAATGCATAAGTTCTGTTATCCAAGTATGTCACTGATTGTCGCCGGTTCAACTCGACTTTGCGATGCCACCCAGATGCTCCGAAAAGGCGCCGTGAGCAGTGTCGACAGCACGTTCTTAGTCGATCTTTGATGTGACTGCTCGACTTTATATATGTACTCGGCATCGCCAGGGTGCCCTTTTGTGCCCGAAGGACGGTGCCATCGCCTCGGCAATTCCATTGGTTATAGGCGGCCAGCGCCACCGAGGTCAGGCCGAGCCGGGTCGGCCTGGCCACCCACGAACTGGTCCTATCCTGTGCGGTTCGCGAAGGGGCGTTTGCCGTACATCGCCACGAAATCCGCGATCATTACCTTCGCTGTGGCGCGCGCGTCGGTGGTGCGCTTCCAGCCCACCAGCAGCTCGGCGCTATCGGCCAACTGCCAGATCATCCGTCTGATCCAGTGAGCCACCGGTTGTCCGGCGCCGTGTCGGCGGTACTCGTCGAGGCGTTTGCGCAGCCCTCGTTTACCGGATCCCCCCGCTGCGGCTTTACCGATGCAGATCACCGGCTCATCGAGCACCCCATGCTGCCTGGAGTTCAGCGACCGGCAGCGACGGATCCATGCCCGTGAACCGTCTGACGGGACGCTCCGCGTTTGGCGTCGATGCCAACATGGTGCGGCGGCAGCAACTGGTAGTAGAGCTCCGGCGACGGGATCTGCATGCCCCGGTCGCCTACGTCCAGACACCGGTCACGGCCAAACCGAAATCCACTTGCCAGGCGATCTTGGACTTTTACGGCGCTGATCACACGCGCCTGAACCTGGCGCAGTTGACCCGGCAGGTCCGCGCCTCCTGCACGATCACGGCACCCGGGTGCTGATCCTGGACGACATCACCCGGCTGAAGATGCACCACGCCGACGACCAGGACACCTTGGACTTGATGCGCGCGTTCATGAGCATGCACACCACGCTGGTGCTCATCGGCGTCGACATCCCACGCTCAGGGCTGCTACCCGAAGGCCACCTCGACCGCCGCACCAGCCAATGGGTCTTCCACTCTCCGACCGCCGATCTCGGCGACCATGCAGCGACACAGACCGAGCGACGCTTCGATCTGCTGCACCTGGAGCCGTTCCGTTACGACACCCCCGAGTCCATCGCGGGCTGGGTCGCGCACCTGAGCGGACTCCAGCAAGGCCTGCGCCTGTTTGCCGCCGGGCCGGACATGCTCACCGGTGCCACCATGCCGGAGTATCTGTTCCGGCGGACCCGCGGCGTCGTCGGACTGCTCGAACGGCTCATCCAGGACGACTGCACCGAAGCCATCGCCACCGGCGAGGAGCAACTCACACCAGATTTGCTCGACACCGTCACCATCGACATCGGCAACGATCCTGCGCGCGTCGCGGACGCCGGAGAAATCCCCACGGTTCCCGACCCCAAGAGCCCACCCTCGCCACCAGAGCGCTCCGGTCAGGTCGCCAACCGTAAACGGTCGCGCCGGTGGCCGGTCACCGGCCTTCGACCGGACTCCGTACGAGCGCCGCAATATGGTCGAACGTGCCTTCAATGAGGCGAAACAGTGGCGAGCCGTCGCCACCAGGTACGACAAACTCGCCATGACTTACCGTGCAGGGCTGATCCTGGCGTTGATCGTCGAATGGCTCAAGCTATTGGGAGACGCACCATAGGCGTTGTAAGGCTGTGCGTACAACCCGCAGTTGCTTACTCGGTTAGAGTTGCCTGCATCCGGAACCAGCCATAGAACCATTCTGAAGGGCCCCCATTACGCAGTCGAGCTCGAGACCCAAGCCTTTAACCTTGAAGTTGGTCAGAAGTCCTGGGCTGGCATTTCCGTTGAGAGTACAGCCGGTGCCGGTCACAAGGCTTCCGTTGGGGGTGAGGCTGGTATCGCATTCGACAGTCTCGGCGTTCGCATGGGCAGTGGCTGGTGTGAGAATGAGCAGGGATGCCGCGGTAATTGGGGCTGCGAGCAGGGCGAGTGACAATGTGCGGTTGCGCATTTGGTGCTCCTTCGGTGGACCGGCCAGTTTCACGCTCACATGCCAAATAGGCTTGATACGAATTGATTCCGGCGCTGAAATAGCTTGCTAGCACTATCTTTCAGGCCAGACCCCGGTGATTCAACTCGGATTCGTCCCCACTGCGAAAAGGCCCCGCCACCAGCTCGTATGTGTCCGCTTTATGGCGCCCCACATGAGGCTGCTCGACTTTCAATCGAAACGACCACTAAGCGGAACAGCTGACCGGGATGTCCGGGACCCGGGAGGTACGCGAAATGCGGAGAGCCATAACGGGGTCGGATATCTGGCGCAGCTTCGGCTGCGATGGTTGCTGGAGAGCCGGATGCCGGGAAAGTTGGCCTGTCCGGTTCGGGAACGCGGCATGAGGAAACGGACCCGATGAGATATCGGGCACCGCGCCTCATGCCGACGTTCATCACTGCTCGACGCGGGAAGCCTTGCTGGGCAAGCGATCAGGGCCGCAGCCGTTACCGGGTTGTGTGCGCTTGATCGATCGGTCGAACGCGGGTCGCGGCAAGCGGGCGACCCGCCGTGAAGTGTCGAAACCGAGGGGATCCGCCGGTCAATATCGCCTCTCCGCCGTCGAGTCCGGTCCGGAACGGAATGGGGTCAGCCCCGGGGCGTGCGCCAACGCCAGAACTGATCGGTCCAGGGGCCCTTGTCCTCGACCTCCAAGGTGGTCTCTCCTTCGTGGGAGCCTTCCCTCGGTGAGATGACCAGGTTCTCGTTGAGGGCGGAGGCGATGACGAAGTCGGCTTGAGCCGGATCCAGACGGACCAGGCGCCACAACTGCCCGCGGCTGTTCTCATCCCAAGCCGTTTGGAAGACGACCGCGTTGGAGTGTTCCTCCTTAAGCGTCAGGCAGCGCTCGGTGCCGGTGTTCTTGAAGCGCACCAGTCCCGACCCATCAACGGGATAGATCTCCCACATCTCCCTCTTGTCCTGTGAAACCACGTTCTCCCGCCACAGTCGCACCTCCACATCCCCCGCGGCACGTCCTTGCGGGGTGATATAGCGCCCGCTGGCCGTGTGCACGATCAGCAGCGAAGTTTCCGTGGGAATGGCCGCAAAATCCACAATTAACCCCTTCATTCACGAATCACTGTCGTTTCCGTCCGATTACGGTGAGGTGAAATCACAACCGTATGGTCATTCCATTCGAAAACATTCGGACGGGCAACCCCCTAAGCAGCCTTCGGCTAGGGGGTATCCAAGAAGTGATTCGGGGTCGTATTCTGCCAATCCGTCAGGCCATCGCAACGTGAGGCGCTGCGTAGTCAATCGACCAGCACTCCCCTTGTCGCACGGCAGCTATATCGCCCTGTACCGAGTGATGAATAGCAGTGTGCAACAGCGGATTATCTCGGAGCGGATGCTGGGAGATCGGTATATCATGCGTTGGGCAGCAGCGCCGTATGCCGTGTCGGCCAACCGATCTGGAGCGAGCCTGCCTGGACGGCCGACCGAACGCCCGCGCAGCGGCAATATAGTGCGTTCGCCAGACCCTGCCCGGTCGACCGAGGGACCGACCGGGTGCGCGGGTTGCGGCTACAGGACATGGTCTAGTTGCCGTTGCTTTCCGGCCTGTACGTCTGCTGAAGCTTTTCCTCGCGGTATATCCGGCGTTGTCGGTGCCGTATCGGCCGCCCATCGCCAACGCCGTGCCGGTGGGGTCGATGATCTCGATCGTGGCCGAGCGTTTGTGCGAGTCCATTCCGATGATGACCGTCACCAATGGCGTCCTTCCCGAGCCGACGGGTGGTGTCCGTGCGGGAAGGCACCGCTACTTCGAGCTGGGCAAACCCCTCTCCGGCCATTCCCGCCACGGCACCCGGCGAGCCGCAAGCCATGTGAGAGCCACACCAATACTGCAGGTGGGCAGCCGATTACGGAGCTTCTCACCGAGCATCTAGACCCGATCCTGGCCGGGATCAGGCCCTACCACCAGTATTAAGTAGCCGAATGTCGGGCACTCGTCCATTCGCCCCGCGGGTTAGACACTGTCCGAAACGGCGCAGTATCCAATCGTTGCCCCAGTTCTCTTGGGTCACTTCATTCGCGAAGCGTCTTTACAGCGGCGACCAGACCCGAAAACGTGCCCAGTGCCACATTTTCAGCTCGCCAACTCACTTAACCGATCGGCAGTGCCGACGAGAGCCCCGATGTGCGGACCGGCCGGTGATGTTCTATTGGCGTCGCAACCGGCGGAAAGCGCGACGTAGGCGGCCGTCACCGTGCTGTGCGGCCTGCCGAGGCGATGCCTGATCTGGTTGATCGGCGGTGTCCAACTGGACGACGATCCCGCCGAAACGAGCCTCCTGCATGGTCGCTGGGCGCCCGTCGATGAAACACGCACCGGTTCGGCTGACCTCGACGCATTCTTCGTATCCGGAGCCGTCCGATACCTCGACCGTGTCGGCGTAGTAGGCGATCATTCCGCCGCTCATATCGGTGTTGAACCCGGTAACGCGGCGCCCGGAGCGGTCAGTAGTGCGGCCGCCACACTGATCGCAGACCGCACGAGGGTAGCGTTCCTGGTAAAACGTCGGCCGCCCGCAGTGGGGGCAGGGCTGGGTGTATCGGCGTCCGGTTGTCGGACCTTTCAGCAAGAAATCGTTGTGGGCGAGGATCTTACGTCCGGAGCCGCCCTGGTTGTGGTTGCGCCGCAGGACCAGTAGAACGAACTCGGCGTAGTCGGCCTGCTGCGCGTCGAGTGCCCGGCGACCGGGCATCTCGTGGATGCGCGTGAGCCCGGCATCGTATGCCTCCAGTGCCATCCGGTGCGCCATCGAGAGCTCGCTGTCCGGGATATCCCTGTTCTCGTGTTCTGCCTGGGCCAGGTGTTCGGCGATCACCCCATCGATGGTGCGTTCGGCCATCGACAGCACCCCGCTGCCGCGACGGGTCGTGGTCACCAGGACATAGGCATCGGTATCGCCGCTGTCGGTCCTGATCGTCTCCAAGAAGGCGAAACCTCGCCCGTATTGGGCATTCTCGAGCCCCGGGTGGGGATAGTGGACGAGCGTGCTGGCATCCTGTGCCAGATCACGCGCAATTCGCAGTGCTTCGTTGAAGCTGGGAGAATTCGGGTCCGGACGTTCCATGATCGTCACCTTATCGAGCGGGATATTTCTGGCTCACGTGCTGGAGTGACGAAACCCGAGATGCACCCACGGATCCGTCGTCGCCCACTGCTACCAGACTGGTCTCAGCAAATTCGTGCACCAGAGCAGACACGCGCAAGGAGCGCAGGTCTCTCTCGCCTCAGTAACGAGCATGAATCTCGATCACCTCGTGCAGGTCCCGCACGGTCGCCAGCCTGAATATTTCGTCGGGCTTGCCGAATCCATCCACTCTGGGATGCTGCACCTTTCGGCTTCACCTCCACTGTGAGCAGATCCAAACGCACTGTCATGCCGCAGTGCGGGCGTTCCGTGCGGCCAGATTGGCTGCGGCACAGAACGTCCGCTCTTGGCTCTTAGCCGATGAGCGGACACCGGCAGTGGGTGCACGCATAGCACGTTCACCTATAGCCCTCATCCGTCGAGACCGGCGTACACGCGAGCTACCCGCAACCGTGATACGCCGAAGCATTCGGCATCTCCGGTATGGATGGAGATGAGCGAATCCGGACCTCGCCACCACGTATCGGCCAGGCCCCGAACCTCGGGCACGGGTTCGAAGTCGTGCAGCGCCAGCTCGTCGATCTCGTCACCACGAATCGTGGTGATCTGGCGGGCCGACCGGGATGCGTGGTGAGCCAACGCCACCGATTCGATCCATCCTTCGATGCTGGCGTGCAAGGGCACAAACGGGTCGATGCTGATGCCGAATTCCCCGGCGGGACCGATCGTGAACCCGTAAGCCATCGATACGCGGCCGTCCCCCGCGCCGAACCAGCCGGCATCTGCGCGCGCCGCGTCTACGAGCATCTCTGCCCATAGCACTTTCGGCCCACCCTCATATTCCGCAGAAGGCGGCAGGACCAGTCCACCCCAGCGCCGCTGAAAATCCAGCACACGATCGACGAGCGTTGCGGGAACACCCAATTCGAGCCACTGCTCCCCCAATTGCTCGAAGCTGGGCGTTTCGACGCGAATACACTGCGTCGAAACAAACCACTCACCCCGCCGCGTCAGGGGCTCGGCCGAATCGATGACGGGCTGCAGATCCACGCGGCCGACAGTAACCGACCCACACGAACGCGCGCTCATGCCGCTGGGCGGGTGTTCTGCGCGGCGAGATCGGCTGCGGCGCAGAACATCCGATATCGCCGAAGAGCGTGCGTGCATGGCGGCCGCCGACGAGTGTGCAGCATGTCGGTACCGGCAGACACAATGGCGGACATGGAAAACGGTGACGACAACGACGCTGCCCAGCCCTCCCCGGCTGTGAACAGGTGGAAGGTGGGTCTGACCTGCGCCGCGATTGTCGTGACCGGCTACCTGATCGCCTGGCTGGTGCACGAGCCGGAGCCGTCGGAGCCCACAGATCGGGCCAAAAATTCCTATGTCACTCCGCCGGTCGCGTTTCCGGTGCAGATCCCGGGTTGTGATGTCGTAGAACCTCCGCGGGAAGGGCAAACGTTCGGGATGGTTCACTCCGTCACATACGAATACGATAATCCGTCCTATCCGTGGTTCTCCGGTCCCAAGGCGGGCGCGATGACGCAGGCGCTGCGGGATGGGCTGCCCGGTGATGTCGAGATCGCCTTCGCCCCGGTAACGCGCTCGCTGGTGTTCCAGCCGATCCTCGGCGATGCCACGCAGAACAAGGGATTCGGCGGTTGGACCAGGGCGAACGCCACGCTGCTGCGCGGTGACCGAGAGGGCGCGCTGTCGGTGACCGTGCGCCAAGCCACCAAGCCGATTCCACCGTGCGTCGCCGGCGAACTCGACGAACGGCGCCACCTTCCCGATGGCACGATCGTCGATACCGATGACACCTGGTATGAGATCGAGGGGGTTCGCACCCTTACGCGCGACGCCACCGCTTATCTGCCCGACGGATCCGTCGCCCACGCGAACGCCACCGATCAAGCCGCTGAGGGCAGCGGCCGTCCCCGAGCCGTCCCCTTGGCCATCGATGAACTCGTCGCGCTCGTGACCGATCCCGAACTACGCATCAGCGCGCCGGTTCCGCCCGGAACGCCGAACCCGGCCGAAGTCTGCCTGCCCTTCTCGAAATCCGGCGCGGTGATCGATCAGGCCCAGGCTCGTCGATGGGATGCGGCGCTGGCGCAGATCCCGCTCGACGGTGTGACCCTGGACCGGCCATTGGGGACGCTGCTGCAAGGAGAAAGGGGCGGCGGCGTGTGCCAGGCGGTTCGAGTAACCACGCCCGGCCGGCAATCGCGGTTGGCCATCGTGATCAGCACCGGGCAACCCCTGCCGCAGGAGCCCGATACTTCCTCTTATGGCAGCGCGAGGCGGCTGCCTGACGGGACTGTGGTCGAGACCCACGAAGAACGAAGTGCGGCGCTGGCGTCCACGCCGCGAACTGACCGTACAGTCACCGTCACCCGCCCGTCCGGGACACAGATCCAAATCTCCTTCGCCGACGCCCCCGCCGAGCTTCTGCCGTTAGCGCTGCTCGAGGAGATCGCCCTGAATCCGGGACTCGACGTGTCGTGATCAGAACGATCCAGGCTGACTTCAGTCAGCGCGAGTGAGCGATATTGCCGCTGGGCGCGCGTTCCGCCCGGTCACAGTTGCAATCTGTATGTGACAGACAGACCTGCCGTCGCAGCTGTGACTGACCACCACGTCTGTCACCAGCGGCGTCGCGCACCTAGAGGCCCCTGACCAGTTCTGTGTAGACGTCAACCTTCCGAGACGAGGACCAGGAACAGGAAGGCCAGAAAGCGGGGGTCATCCTTATCTTCAAAGAACTCTGGGAACTGCTCCAGCGCACCCGGGGCGGGGCCAGGTTCGTCGAGGTGAGTCACTCGAAATCCAGTGTCGAAGAAGGTCTTGAACATCGTCGACAGTGACCGGTCCCAAAACGTTAGGTCGGCGTCCTGTCCTGCCATGTCCGCCACATGACGAGGCCGTGTGGCGAAGTAGTTCGTCGTGTTGCCTGCTTGGAGGGCGGTGAACCACATGACAAGCGGATGCTCCACGGAGAGGATCAGGCGGCCTCCCGGCTTCAGAACTCGTCGGATCTCCGTCAGTGGGGAGTGCCAGTCCTCGAGGTAGTGAAGCGTCAGAGAGCAAACAACGTCGTCGAAGGTGGAGTCGTCGAAGGGCAACGGGTCAGCTAGATCCGCGACGTACAGCTCTGGGCCGCTTCCGACACGGTCCCGGGCGATGTCGATCAATGCCTTGCTGCCGTCAACTCCGACAACAGTAGCTCCGCCCTCGAGCAAGTCGACAAGCGTTGGGCCGGAGCCGCAACCTACGTCCAGCACGTGCTTACCAGACACGTCACCAAGCAGATTACGGATCGCAGGCCTGTTGTAGTACTCATTGAGGAGACTGGTCGCGTTCTCCTCAGCGTAAGCGTCCGCGATCGGGTCGTACGCCGCAGCACGGCCCGAGTCGTTCGGAGGTGAAGTGTCCATACTTCGAAGCTAACAGCGGCCCTGTGCCTGTTGGGTGGGTCCGGGTTGTGGCTTGTCCGAAGGATCGGTGGGCGGGTTGGAGCCGGTCGCGCTGGAGTCAGTAGTCGTTCCCGATTGCCCTCCCGGGCCCGTCAATTCACGCCGCTGCTGGTCGGCGAGCAGCCGCGCGTAGACGACATTCGACAGTCATCGTTTGAGAGCTCGTAGTGCTTCCATCGAGCTCTTCCCGCCGGTCCTGCGGGCCGTCGTAGTAGACGCGACCGGGCGTGTGGTGGCGGAGTCGGACCACGGCCATGATTTGCAGGACCCGGTTGATCTTGCGGTTGCCGGCGCGCGACAGTCGATGTCGTTGTTGTTGTCCAGAAGAGGCGTCCAGGGGTGCGGTGCCGTTCCAGGACGCGAACCGGTCCCGGTTGCCGAACCGGTGGATATCCTCGGTATCGGCCAAAAGCCTTGCCGCGGAGGAAGGGCCGATGCCGCGCCCTTTCGAGCCACTCCCCGCACGGCACCCGGTGGGAGGCAAGCCGATTAGAGAGCCACACCAGTTGAGACGGTGGGCAGCCGCATGAGAGAGCACCCCACCGGGCACCTGGACCGAATCCTGGCCGGGACCCGATCCTGGTACCAGTCTTTAACTAGCCGCTGGGCGGGTGTTCTGCGCGGCGAGATCGACTGCGGCGCAGAACATCCACTCTTGCCGACGGGCCGGGCATCCGGTGCGAAAACGACTTGAGGACCGACGATTCGCTCGCCATGATGCGATCCATGATGCTGCTCGTTCCCGCCGATGTGCTTCGTCCTCGTCGTGCCGATGAGCATTTCGCCGCCGAGGCAGATGCCGCCCGCGCGGCCGGAATGGAGGTCGCGCTGGTCGATCACGACGCGTTGACCAGACCCGACGGTGCCGAGCAGGCTGTTCGCGCGGTGCGAACGAGCGATACGGCGTGCTATCGCGGCTGGATGTTGCGTAGCGAGCAGTACGCCGCGTTCGCCGCGGCACTGCGACGACGTGGGGTCACCTTGAGGACCAGTCCCGAACAGTACCGTCGGGCGCACGAGCTGCCGGGCTGGTATTCCTCGGTCACCGACGTGACGCCGCGGTCGGTATGGACCGTCGGTGATGATTACGCGGGATTCGACCGTGCGCGTGCCGAACTCGGTTCTGGTCCCGCAGTGCTGCGTGACTACACCAAGTCGATGAAGCACTACTGGAATGAGGCGGCGTTCATCCCCGAGTTGGACGACGCGGACTCCGCCTGGCGTGTGGCACAGAGATTCCGGGAACTGCGTGGTGAGGACATGACCGGTGGATTCGTTCTGCGACGTTTCGAGCGTTTCTCATCGGCCGAGGTACGCACTTGGTGGGTCGACGGCACCTGCACGTTGATCGGCCCTCACCCCGACACGCCTCAGGATCTGCCCACTACCGATTTCGATCCCGCACCGATCGGGCAACTGATCGCGAACCTTCGTCTGCCTTTTCTGACAGCCGACTTCGCACTGCGGGAAGACGGAGTCTGGCGCTTGATCGAAATCGGCGATGGACAGGTCAGCGACCGCCCGAAGAGCACCCCACCCGAAACAGTGATCACCGTCCTGGGCAAGGGGTTTCGCGACTGACCACAAACCTGCACACCCAACAGTGCAGCACCGAGCCTGAACCCGCACCGCTGGTCGCGCGTTGGGCGGCTGTCCAAACCGGTTGGCCGACAGCGCTTCCCATCGCGTGCACATCCCGATTTTCGACGCGCAGGGCTGACGCCATGCCAGCCCTCAACTGTGAAGCGGCAAACTTCCGGTGATGGCCGACCGGCGGTGCCCGGTGTGGTGGGCCGGCGAATCGTCGAATAGAGGCACCGTCACCATCACCCAGCCGGGTTGAAGTATCCCTGAGAAAAGAACATCCGCTCATCGCTGTCCACACCCTTCCACACCATCCACAGGTGGTCGTTATCCGCCAGCGACGGCGCGTGGCTGGTGCCGCCGTCGGGCACGGCGCGCTCTTGCGGCGTCCACCGGATGCCGTCGACGCTGGTCGAGTAGTAGATCCCCGAATCCCCGGCGTACCCCTTCCACACCGCATGCAGCTGGTTGCGGCTGGT
The DNA here is from genome assembly GCF_042691675.1 of Nocardia brasiliensis. GTDB lineage: Bacteria > Actinomycetota > Actinomycetes > Mycobacteriales > Mycobacteriaceae > Nocardia > Nocardia brasiliensis_D. Next base: position 3,431,229 of record NZ_CP170507.1, on the reverse strand, counting down.
CGTGATCGAGGGCCGCTGATCGCTGCCGCCATCTATCGAGATTCGCACCGGTTTGCGCCAGTTGAACCCGTCCGGGCTGGCCGAGGAATACATCCACTCGGTCCCGGCGGCCCCGGCAGGGTCGCTCCAGCCGATGTATAGCTGGTTCTGGAACACAGTGAGCGAGGGCCCGTCGCCACTCTGCGCCTCCTCCGTGGCAGCCTGGCGCTGACCGTCCCAGGTCCCCCCGTCGGGGGTGGAGGTATAGAACAGGCGCTGATCGTCCCCGCCGCCTTTCCAAGCCAGGTACAGCCGACCGTTGAACACGGCCAGCGCGGGGCTATGGCTGGTGCTGCCGCCGACTTGCGTTTGGTCCGACCACGTACGACCATTGTCCCGGCTCACCGCGTAGAACAGGCGCGGGTCGGCGTCCACGCCCTTCCACGCCATGAAGAGGTTGTGGCCGAAAGCGGCGACGGCCGGTCCGTGGCTGGTGTTGCCGGTCGCCTGCCGCTGCTCGGACCAGCGCTCCCCGTCGACCTGGGTGACGTAGAAGATGCGCGAATCGGTGCCGGGGCCCCGCCACGCGATGACCCCCTGCCCGCCCTGCATGAACGCGATCGAGGGCGACGCGCTGGTTCCGCCGCCTACTTGCAGTTGCGGGTTCCACCGCGCTGCCGGGGCGTCCGCCTGTGTGGGGTTCATAGAATCCTCCTATGAATGCCTGTTTCAGCCGACCTACAGTTCGGATCATGGCTGACGGCCCGATCGGCCGAAAAGCCTTCGGTTGACTGAGCGAACCGCGCCGCAGATCCTGGGCATCGTGGACACCGAGTGCGGTGGACCGGCGTGCCGGTGTGATTCGGTTTCGCCTCAATCAGCTAGAACAGGAATTGGGAGTCGAGGCCCGCGAGGATACCGCCGAGCGCGGGGCCGGGACGACCCCACGCGTAGTTCCAGTCGCTGGAGCCCGCAGGGGTTGGCCGGACGGGGATCGGCTTGCGCTCCGTCCGCTGAGACCCAGCCAGCTCCGCCGGTCAAGGGCCTCGGCATGATACTGCGGAGATCGAGGGCTGCGATGGAGTCGGCCGCCACCTGGTCCGCGACGCAGAAACCGTGATCGATGTGACCGCCACACTGTCGGCGCAGGTACGGGTATTCGCCACCGGCAACGGCCGCAAGACCGACCGGTGGACGCGCATTCGGTCGCCCTTGCGGCGTTGCGGTCACCGAATCTTCGGCGGGTGCAAGCCGACCCCGGACCTGACAGCGCTCCGCCTGCTGGTCGACCGTCGCGATGAACTCGGCCGGGCCCGCACCGACACACTCAATCGGATCCACCGGCTACGGCTGGAGCTGCTGCCCGGCGGCGCGAAGAAATACCTGTCCTCCCGCCATGCCTCGGTGCCGAATCGGCGTCGATGGAGTACATGAACATCAGCACTCTTTTGGCTCGCTCGACCGCCGCGCGTGACTCGATGACTTCGGGCATGGTGGTGCCAGATGCTTTTGCGGCCGGTGCAGGGGCGGGACGATGTAGCTCGCTGATTGCTGTTCGATAACCAGATGACGCTGTCGTTGGTTTCGACCGTCGTCGATGGCCTCCTGGTCGCGAGAAGGATTGCCGCACACCGGCCGTCGGAGACAGCGATGAAGGCTTCGATAGCAGCTGCGTCGCCGGTCTTTGTCCGGGCGAGTTCTGCGATGCCGTCGCGCCCGCGGCACGCTGCCGAACACAGGCCAAGTGTTCGAGCCGCCAGCATCGAGCTGACGTTCGGCGAGTGTGCACTCGCGGCCGGGTCCTGCGGATTCGGCGAGCCCTCCGAGCGGATCGAATCCCTGCCCAGCGAGGACCAGGCTCGTCATGTGACCTCGCGCTGCACCTCCGCGCTGGAAAGCCGAACCGATCGAGTAATAGCCACGATCTAAGCAGTGAGACGTACACCACTTCAATGGCGTGAACCGACGAGCTGTAGGGTCACGAAACCGTGACTGACAACGGTTCACGTGACGAACGTAAGACGACGTTGTTATGGGCCGCCGTGACGGTTCTCGGGGTGCTCGCCGGATATGCGGGGGTGCTGCTCGCGAACACCAGACACTTCTACACCGACGACACCGAGGCCCAATATGTTCCACTGTGGCTGGATGTCGGGCGACATCTGCGCGACGGTGTGTTCCCCACTGTCATTCCCGAGGAGTGGATGGCAGGCAACTACCTCGTCGAGGGCCAGGGCAGCGTGTTCAACCCGCCACAACTACTGGTCGCGTTCATCGCGCCGTCGGTCGACAATCTCGTCGTATTGGCCACCGCCGTCAAGCTCTGCTATTCGATCATTCTCGCGCTCGGGGTATTCCGGGTGTGCCTCGCGTACCGGGCACAACCGCCGTGGGCAGCGGTTGCCGGTGTCGCGTTCTGCTTTTCGGGGTGGCTGCTGTTCCTGGATCAGGCGACGTGGGTCCTCGGGCTCGCCGGCACCGCGTGGCTGGCGAACGCGTGGGCATCGAGCATCCGGTACGCGCGGGGCCGGAGCGGGCCGATCCCGGTGTTCGTGTTCCTGTTTCTCGCGATCACCGTCGGATATGTGTGGCCCGGTGTCGAATCCGCGCTGATGATCGTCGCTGTGGCCGCTGGGGAATGGCTGTATCAGCGAAAGCCGTGGCCGGCGGTGCGGTTGCTGCTCGCGGCCGGTTGTGCCGGTGCGGCCGGCCTGATGACGTATTTGCCCGGCTTGCTGTCATCGGAAGTGACATGGCGGACCGCTGACAACAGGATCAGCAACGACGGTTTCATGACCGTGCCGTGGCAGGAGTCGTTGAATGCGAGCCTGCCGACGACGCTGCCGTCGTTCAACTCGTGGTTCGGCCTGATCCAGCCGTTCCCAGTCGTCTATATCGCGTGGTTCCTCATTCCGGGGCTGGCGTTCATTGATTGGAAAGCGGCGGCATCGACGTTCCGGGAAGTCAGTGGGGCGGCCTTTTTCGTCGGCATCGCACTGATGTGGACCGCGGGTCCCGCGGCATTCGGTCCGCTGCGGTGGCCGGTGCGGGTCCTGCCGATGCTCGCATTGGCATTGCTGGTTTCCGGCTGCGTGTTGTTGAGCCGCCACGGCACCTTCGCGAACTGGCGTGTGCGGCTCGGGGTGGGGACCGGACTTGTTGCGGTGATGTTGGCGCGGTCGGTGTCGTCGGCGCCGAGCCATCGCATCTGGACGCACCTCTGGGCAGCGGTGGTGGTCGTGGTGCTCGGCGTCGTCGTCCTGCTGCTGTATGTGCGGTGGGGCAGGGTCGCGGCATGTGCGGCGCTGCTCGTCACCATCGCCCCGATCGCGTACTACCAAGTCAGCAGCTCGTTTCCGCACCCGATGTCGTGGAATCTGCCGGAGCGGCGCTCCGTCGCGCAAGCACGTTTTCCGGATTTCGACGGCACCACACTGCAGTTGGGCAACAGTCAGATATTCCCGGGAGACGCCAAGGACGTCGACGGAGTTTACAGTTCGCTCGTCGTCGGGGCATACGCCAAAGACCTCGGGCTCGATTACGTCAATGGATACACCCCGATCGGCCACGCCGCTTTCTCCCAACGGACCTGTATGCGCTGGGACGGCAGCACCTGCCCCGACGCATTCCGCAAGATCTTCGAGACCGAACCGACCACAGGCGAGCCGATTGTCGACCTCATGAAGATCGACCGGATCACCTTGATGCGCCTGGTGTATCCGAATGCTCGCCATGATCCGCCACCACCGGGCTGGCACTGGGTCGACCACCCACCGAACGACAAGTGGATCTGGACACTCGAGCGCGACGCCGGACCGATTTCGAGGAACAACGGCCGGATCGCAGACACCGACGGCGTCGCCGCAGTGTCGGTATCCGAATCCGAGCACACCAGCGCTGTTCAGGTGTCATCCCAGCACGGCGGCCGGGTCACCTTCGCGCGTCTGGCGTGGCCGGGCTATCGGGCCACGCTCAACGGCCGCGACATCGTTCACGAAGCGGTCGACGAAATCTTCTTATCGGTCGAGATACCGGCGGGTACCGAGAACGCCGAACTCCAGGTCACCTGGCGACCGCCGGGCATGCACCTGGGCATGGCGACGTTCGCACTCGGGTTGGCCGGCATCGGCTCACTCCACTGGCTGTACGCGCGCAAACGGCGACACGTCCGGAACGCCTCGCAATCAGACGGACGACCGAACCCCGGCGACTTGACTTCCTACCTCGAACAACGGCCGGGATCCCTGGCCGAGCATGACCGAAACACGCAAATACCCCAGCTGGTCGGACACCTCGACCATCACCGCAACCTGGAGCAAATCAGCGTGGACGCCAGATGAGTAGCCGGATCAGAGCGTCCACCCAACCCGCGGCCGTGACCGGAATCGGCGAGTACCCCGAAGTCTTGACCGATTATGGCGACGCAGAGTTCACGGTCCGGTGGAATTCGCTTTCCGAACGAACAGCCGTGCATGTGGCCTTCGCGGGGTGGACGACGAGTCGGCGCTTGTCATCGCCAGCGGCCGAGTTGCGATCCGCGTCGGCGGCCCGGGGCAGGTCACGCGGTCGCCCACACCGACCACATTGGGCGAGCTGACACCTGAGCCCGCCCTAGCCCCCATGTCGGCAGCAAGGGACGCTGCCACGATTGTGCGCCCGCCATGCAGACGAAGACGAAAGACCCGTGAACCAGAACTCGAGCGCGCCAACGCGTTCAGCTTGAACGATTTCGGGCGGCGCATTAAACACAACCCAATGACGTGCTCCGACTAAGTTCGAATCCTGGAAACAAATTCCCCTAAGCTATATGCAACACAAGAGGAAATAGTGTTGTAACGCACAGCTAGCTGGTGGCGACAAGCGAAGTAGAGGTGCGCACCTCCCACTCGGTCGGGGTCGAAACAAAAAACAATGTCCCCGGGCGGGGGCAGGAAGACAGGTGGCGTCATGCGCACCATTACCCTCGGCCGGATCTTCGGAGCCGCCGTACTCGTGGCCGGCAGCGTACTGGCTACTCCCGTTATCGCCGCCTCATCGCCGGCACCACAGGCAAAGGCCCAGACCGCTCCGACACCGGCCCAGTTGAGCCTCGAACTGAACTGCACAGTCGACGGTGCGGTCACCCTCGGGCCGGGGGGCCGCGGCTCCCTCACCGGCATATACATGGCCACCTACCGGGCCTGCATCGACCCCAGCGGGCGGAACTCCAAGTACGTTCAGTGGAACGCTATAGCGGACCCGGTCAACGTAACCAGCACTAGCTGCCCGCCGACAGGGTTCACCGGCTCAGCGAAACTGTGGTGGACCGACAGGGACACCATGACGGTCGAACCTGGCAAGGCTACTTATATCATTTCTCTCGACTTGAATAACTTTACCGGGACTCTGGACATCACGATCACAGACGGACCCATGAGCGGTACTGTCGTCACGGCACCGGTGGCCCTTCTTCCGGGCTCACCCGGAACGTTTACTTGCAACGGCCTGCCCCTTCCGAGCAACCTCCTCATCCAGGGTGACGCAATTTTCCATCCCGCATAATAGATAAGCAAAGAGAGACAATTAGTCTGCCGCTGCGGTGGCATCGCCGTACATCAAGCGATGCCACCGCACACGGACAGCGCAAACCTATTCTCCCGTCCTTTCTTCCACGCCCCGCGTCTCGCTGGGGCTCCCCCGAACGGTGGACACTCAGTTAGCGGAATCGCTCTTCGGCATGTGCGCGCGTTGAGAAGCGCTGCCAGCCAACCAATTCGGACGGCCCACCAACGTGCGTGCCTGCCCCTCTCTATACGTTCTGCACGAAATCTCCACAGGTGCAACCCCGCGAGTCCATCGCGGCCCGCTACCGTGGCCTGGTGTCAGACCTGAAGTCCTGGCAGCGTGACGGTAGGTTCCACGCGGCCTGGATCGTCTATGCCGTTGCGGCCGTCGCTGGTCTGCTCGCGCCGCTGTCGGTGATATTCGCCGACGCTTGCTACTACCTCGAGTGCCGGGAAACGCCGGTGCCCCAAGCCTTCTCGTTGTGGGTGATCGTCGTTGGCGTCGGCACCACGCTGGTCGTGGCCGCGGCGATGCTCCACCACGCTGGGCGTCGGGGGCGGCCCGGGTTCGAGTGGGCAGTGATCGCGCTGGTCGGTGTCTTCGTTTCCTCCTGTAGCGGATGGAAACTCATGACTGTCGATCCCTGGGACGGCCGACCGGCTCTCACCCGGGAGGCGAGGGACATCGAGGCCGCGCTCGCCCGGATGCCAGGAGTCCACGAGATCTCCACCGAGATCGGCGGTATGTTCTCGGCGGTAGTCGTGCTGTCCGAGCAAGCGTCGGCGGCGCAGACCAAAGCAGTGATCGAGGCATTCCGCGACCGGACAGCCGCACCGGACTTCGATCAGTGGGAGACAGAGATCGAAGTCCGCCGTGCAGAGGCGAGAAACTCCTTCAGAGCAGGGAAAGCCGGGTTCGTCGAGGCACCGGACCGTGCCGGTCTGTGGTTCGCACTGACTGATGCCTTTCCCGAGGACGGGGTGAAATGGACCTACCACACGTGGGCCTACTACGACTACGGGTCGACCGATCAATTCAAAAGGATGGACGTCGGAGTCGGCGATATTTCATTGAAGCTGGTGCACGCGAACGACTTCAACACCGTCACCGAAACGTACAGACGGCTGATGCGAGAGTTCCCTGACCTGTCGGGGGCTCGATGGGAGATCGGAGCCGCGAACCCTGGGAGTGGGTCACTGAGCGCGGCCAACCGGTACCCGACTGAGCTCGAATTCTCTGTCTGGCATCGACTCAACGAAGACCAAACCCTGCCCCACAACGTGCTGATGGCTTCCGGCTCCGCCCCACCCGCATATCCAAGGCAACCTCGAGTTACCGAGCAGCTCCAGTCCCAGGATCTCAACGACGCGAAACTGCTCGCCCAGAAGCATCTTCCGATCGTCGCGGAGCTGGGTTCGCCCGATGTCGACTACCTGGTGACAACAGACCCTCGCGACTATCTCAGGCCCGAAGGATCAAGGTCCACTTGCGTCGACCGAAGCCTGTCGATGACCGTCAGCAATCGCGGCGTATCCCGCAAACCACCCACCTGGCCCGGCTGAGCGGGCATTCGCAGTCCGGTATCGGGGCTGCTGATCGGCCGGTGCACCGGACAGTTCCGGATGGTCGTGCCGACGATTACAGCCACGCACCGGTCTTCATCGCGGCAAACAAAACTCGGCACTACCGGATGTTTCTGAGCTGCAACGACTTTGGTCCGCCGGTCACCCGGCATTGCTGCTTCGATCAGCGTGGGATTCGATTGGTAACCCATGGGCGGGATCTCCTACGCTGGGCGTGTGGATGTCATTGAAATGCCGGTGCGGCTGTTCCTGCTCCAGCTTCCGTTCAGACATGGTCACCTATCGATGGATCTGGACCAGCTGTCCCCGCAGGAGCGGCTGAGCGAAGGTCTGCTGTGACCACCGCGCTGATCATCGGAGATGTCCAGCGGGGCATCACCGGCGGCTATCCGTTCACCCGAGACGTCGTTGCGCCGCTGACCGAACTGCTCCCGCGTGCTCGCGCCGCTGGTGCTCTGGTGGTGTTCGTGCACTTCGCTCTCCGGCCCAACGGGGCCGACTTGCCGCCGGGCAACGCGCTGTTCAGATCGTTCTACGAAGCTGGTGACTCGTTCCACGAGAACTCGGCCGGAGCCGAGATCGATTTGCCGGTCGCCGAGCAGGACGTCGTCGTCCTGAAGCGCCGCGCCAGCGCGTTCGCGGGCACAGACCTGGAGCTGGTGCTGCGTGCGCACGGCGTGGATAGGCTCGCGGTCGCCGGAGTCGCGACCAGCGCGATGGTCGCCGCTACGTGCTACGACGCGGCAGACCGTGACTATCGGGTGACCGTCCTGCGGGACGGCTGTGCCGACGGCGACCCGGCAATGCACGACTTCTTCATGGATGCCGTCTTTCCCAGCCGCGGGTTCAAGGTCATGTCCTGCGCCAGTTGGGGTTCCAAGGCGGTGTGAACCCACGGTCGCGAGAGCAAGCGAAGACACGACGACGCAACTGCTTCTGTGCCCGCAGAGGCTCTGGCCTGTCGGGCACCTCGGTGTGGCCTCTTGCTCGCCGGATAGCGGCAATACGGTGCGGTTCGGCCAAGCAGCTCCGCCCCGGCGGAACGCGAATGACGGGCCCGCCAGGGCTGTGCCGGACCACAAGATCAGCGAGCTCGACCCGGCCCCGATCTTCGACGCACTATCGTGCACCGTAATCGACTGCGGCACAGCAGATCTTACCCGCCTAGAGAGCGGTACCACCGCTGGCGTCGAGGGTTTGGCCGGTGATCCACCGGGCGTCGTTGCTGACGAGGTAAGAGACGATGTCGGCAATGTCGGCGGGGCGGCCGACGCGACCGAGGGCGACGTTGGACGAGGCTTCGCGCTGACCGTCGGGGTTGTCGATGAGCCAGGCGTTCATATCCGTGAGTACATAGCCGGGGGCGACGGCGTTGACGGTAATGCCGCGCGGGCCGAGGGCCTGAGCGAGCACGCGGGTGAAACTGTCGATGGCGCCTTTGGTCATGGTGTAGGCCAGGATGTCGGGGATCGCCAACCGGGTGACGGCCGAGGACAGATTCACGACGCGGCCGCCGTCACGGAGCCGGTCGATGACCCCTTGCACCAGGAAGAACGGGGCGCGGACATTGGTAGCGAAAAGGGCGTCGAATTCCGCGGGCGTCATGGTGTCGACGCCTTTCATGATGGTCATGCCCGCGTTGTTGACCAGGATGTCCAAGCCGACGGGAGCGCCGAGGTCGGCGAAACCGGCGTCCACGTCATCCAGGAGGGTGACGAAGTCGGTGGAGCCGAGGTCGCCACGAACCGCGAAAGCCCGTCCACCGTCGGCCTCGATTCCGGCGACTACGTCTTTGGCTGCAGCGTCGTTCTGACCGAAATGTACTGCTACCAGTGCACCGTCTCGGGCCAATCGTTCAGCGATGGCACGGCCGATGCCCCGGCTCGCGCCGGTTACCAGGGCCGTTTTGGTTGCCGGGGTTTTGGTTTCGTTCATGAAAGCTATTCAACGGACACGACCATCCGATGTCCGGCTGGATTCGGACATGGCGGTCAGGCCCACCCTCAAAATTAGTCAGCCCGACAGTAAAACCCCTTCCGATCAGGGTCGGAAGGGGTTGTCTCGAATCAGCGGGCGACCGATTTGAGTCGGATCCCACAGAAATCTCATACTTTTGCCGACTTCGGGCTGCGGGCCCAGCGTTCGAGCACGTCACGGTTGTCGGGCACCGTCTCGGGATGTCGATGTAGGCGTCTTGGCCACCGTGGTGGTGTTACCAGCTGACGGGCGGCGCGTTCGGGATCACCGTAGGCGTGGTCGACCTCGGTTGCCGCGCTCTTGCGGAAGGTGCGCGGTGTCACCCAGGCGACGTTCTCCCCGCGTGCCGCACGCCAGGGTGGGCAGAAGTTGTTCGGGTTGCGCAGTGTTTCCTTCCTAGAAGGCAATAACAGCTCATCAAGATGGGACACGCGGAGGAGTTGAAATACGCGATCGCCTTCGACGATCGACTCGACCGCATGCGGGGGCAGCGGGATGCGCCGCCAGCCGTTCTCGGTCTTGGGGAACGGCTTACGCACCCTCGAAGAGGGCGACCGTCACGTCGAGATACGGGTCCTCATAATACGGACAATTCACGCGAACGGCGTTGGCAGAGTATGGGTTGCTCACAGAAGTATTGCCAAATGGAAGAATCTTGGTAGGGTCGGTACGCTCCGGGCCTTTGCCCACTGCGTGCTCGTTTCCAACAGTCTGCGCAACCCAAATCGTGCGCGGTTGCCGTGTGAGGCGGTGAATTGGTGGGCGATGGTCAATCGGTGGTCCGATCCTGGTGGCGCGAGCACATCGACTATCGCTGGCTGGTCGACACGCTCGACGTGCATTCGGCCTTGCGGCCGTTGAAGGCAATGCTCGGCACCGCGGGTCTCGTCATGCTGGCGATCACGATCATCGCGCTGTTCTCCCCCGCCGGACAAAACGGAACGGCAGGACAGATCCAGGGCGGAATTGTCGCCGCGACCGCCGTGTTGTGGACGCTGCGCTGGTGGTTGCTGCCATGGCCGGGTGAAGTCGAATCGCTGGTGCTGATCGCCGCGGTCGATGTCGCCATCACCGCCAACAATGTCATGGTGCAGGACCGATTGCTCGGCGCGATGGGCAGTGCGTTGCTCGTGGTGACCGGAGGCTATGTGACCGTTTTCCACGGGCCGCGGTTTCTGCTGTGGCACGTCGGCTGGTCATTGCTGTCGATCGTGGTGCTGTCGCTGATGATGGTGCTCGGCGAGGGGCACGGAGCGGGCGATATCGCGCTCGGTGTCGTTGTGGTGCTGGTGTCGTTCGTCGTCGATATTTTCGTGCTGCCGATCGTGCAGTTCTGCCATTGGGTATTGCGCCGCGACGCCCTGACGGATCCACTGACCGGCCTGATGAATCGGCGCGGTCTCGATTACCACATGTCGCGCCACGTCGACTGTCCGGATTCGCGCCGCCGCTTGTCTCGTCGGCGAAAAGCACGGGCAAGCTATGTCGCGACAGTGGATCTCGACCGCTTCAAGACCATCAACGACACCTACGGGCATGCGGTCGGCGACGACGTGCTGGTGTCCACGGCGCAGCGCCTGCGTGCGACGGTCGATCCCGATGCCCTTGTGGCGCGCACCGGCGGCGAGGAGTTCGCACTCGTCGGTTACCTGCGCGACCCGGCCGACGAGATCGGCGAGCGGGTCCGCGCCGCCATCGAGACCATGCCGGACCTTCCCGTCGAGGTCACGGCGAGCATCGGTGTCGCACTGTGGGATGGCACCCGGATAAACCTCCGGCACACCGAACCTACTGGCCGGCAGCTGCTCCAACTGTCGGACGAGGCGATGTACATGGCGAAACGTCTCGGCGGTAACACGGTCATCGTCACCAGCGCCGACGAACAGAATGCTGCCGCAGCCTCTCGAGGCGTCCCAACGGGCGAATGGTCGGACTGAAGTTTCGGACAGTTGGCCAGATTCCGAGCTCAGCCCGCCGCGGCCGAAAACGGGCCACAGTGTGCGGCTAACCGCCGAATATGTCGTCGATCATCTGTGCCTCGGGTACGTGACAACGACTCCGCGCAAGGAATCACCTCCCACACCTGTCACTCACCCTGTCGAGCTGAGCGGGGATCAATATGCCACGGCTTCAGCGGGAATGGTGAACTTCACGCGGTCCATAGCCGTGGCGTACCAATGCTCACTGAGCACTTTCAGCGCTTCTTTAGGCGTTCTTCCGGCTGGCGTTCCAGAACGGCACGGATGGCGGCGTGGCACGGGCAAGGTGCCCTGTGGCCCCTCGCCACCGACCTCATCGACCGCAGATTCCGCCGGAATTCACCGACCTGTCGGTCGCAATACGTAATGCCTTCACCGCCTTGGCCGCGACAGGCGACCCGGGGTGGCCACGTTTCGACACCACCGAAAGAATCCGCCGCATCTGGAAACCCCACCCGAGCTGGGCCACCGACTCACTGTCGACGTCTCGTCGGATCTGGCAACGAGAACTCCGTGCATGATGCACCGGAACGCCACCACGAAGACCCCCTGTCCGCCTGCCAGAGCCGGGCGGTTGGCCGCAGGCGCACGCAAGCCGGGCGCAAGAACGGTGCAATCGCCGGCCAGCACCCTGAGCACCATGACCACTTCAGTAACGATCATCGGCGCCGGACTCGGCGGCCTCACCCTCGCCCGCGTCCTGCACGTCCACGGCATCCCCGCCACGGTCTATGAAGCCGAGCCCTCACCGACGGCTCGGTCACAGGGCGGGATGCTCGACATCCACGACTACAACGGGCAACTCGCCGTCGAGGCGGCCGGGCTGATGAACGAGTTCCGTGGCCTCGTTCTCGAAGGCCGCCAGGCGATTCGGGTCCTCGACCCGGACGGGACCGTCCTGTTCGACAAAGCAGACGACGGCACGGGCGGACGCCCCGAGGTGCAGCGCGGCGAGCTGCGACAGCTTCTGCTCGACTCACTCCCGCCCGACACCGTTCAGTGGGGGCACAAGGTCAGCCGTGTTCGCGCCCTCGGCGCCGACCGCCACGAGGTGACCTTCACCGATGACACCACCGTCATCGCAAGCCTGCTGATCGGCGCGGATGGCGCGTGGTCACGAGTCCGGCCACTGCTCTCCGATGCGGTACCCGAGTACACCGGCGAGTCGTTCATCGAGACCTACCTGTTCGAGGCCGACACCCGTCACCCCGTCGTCGCGAAAACGGTCGGCGGCGGGTCGCTCATGGCACCCGCGCCGGGCAAGGGAATCCACGCCCACCGCGAACGGGGCGACACCCTGCACACCTACGTGACGCTCACCGAATCGAAAGACTGGTTCGCCGCAGTCGATTTCACCGATGCCGCAGCGGCCACCGCGCGGATCGCGCACGAATTCGACGGCTGGGCACCGGAACTCACCGCGCTGATCACCGACGCCGACACCGCACCGGTCTGGCGACCGCTCTATGCTCTGCCGATCGGGCACCGGTGGGATCGAGTGCCGGGCGTGACCCTACTCGGCGACGCCGCCCACCTCTCGACCCCGAACGGCGAAGGCGCCAACCTGGCCATGCTCGACGGCGCCGAACTCGGCAAAGCCCTCGCCGCACACCCCGACAACATCGAAGCTGCCCTCACCGAATACGAGCAGGCCATGTTCGCCCGCAGCGCCGAAATCGCCACCGAGGCCGCCGAGTTCTTCGAGCGCCTCTTCGAAGACGGAGCCCAAGGCCTGGCCGACGCGTTCACCGGACACTAGGCCCCGATGGCTTCGTAACTCCCTTCGGTATGACTTGTCGCGCAAGCCTTCTCATCATCGGCACTCGGGCAAGACCGTGAACTCTTTGCTCGCGGCCCATCCGGTGTCGACCCACGACGATGGTGGTGCCGGGGTGACTCCGGAGTACCGGCCGGATCGCCGCCGCGGCCCCGAAGTCGGCCCTGGGGGTCCGCGTCAACGCGCTCGCCATGCGCGCACTCCAGTCGAAACTGCTGCGCCCGCTGATGAACCGGGCCTTCGCCACCACCGAACACGGCCGCGGGACCACCGAAGCCGCTGCAGCCCTCCAGTGTCCGCACGATCGGTGATTCGATGATGGTCAGCCGTCGATGCAAAAGCGGCAGCTCACCGGTGGCCTATCGCATGCTGATAGGGCTGGATCATCGGAGTCCGGCTGGCGCGATGCAGGTCGGCGATGTGGGTTCGGGTCCGTTCGCCGTCGCATCCGCGGCAGTAGCGTGCGGTGTTAAGCGCGGCGTTGGAGACCTCCGGCTCGAGTCAGACGGGTTTGCAGATGATGGAGGCGAAGCCGATCTGGTTCGCGCGCATTTTCCGGTAAACCGATCGCCGAAAGTTAGGTCGCAACAGGGCGAGTACGAAGGCCGCCAGTGTGCCGGGTAGCCGTACTTGATTGACGAAGACATACGGGGCGGCGTCGAGGGGTCCGAGTAGTGCGATGTCGTCCACCTTGGCGTCATGACTGAACCAGCCGGCGACGGAGTCGAAGTACTGCAACGCGCGGGATGGGTCGTCGGCGGTGAAGTGGTTGAACAGGAAGGTGCCCGACGGTGAGCGGTCGATGTCGCCGAGCCGCCTGATATTGCGGGCGGGCATGACGAAGTCGGCGCCCAGTTTCCGAAATGCCGGTGTGGCCTGCACTGCCGCGATGGTGTCCGGTGTGGTGGTCTCGATCAGGACGATCACGTCGAAGCGGGGGCTTACCTCGGATGGCTGGATCGCGGTGGCCCGGTAGACCGTGGCCGCGATCACCTGGTCCATTGCTTTGAGTTGCCGGGTCAGTTCCTGACACCGGCGCAGTACCTGTCGGCGCCGGGAACTACGTGGCACGAAGGGGATTCGACGCGGCGGGTCGGCGCGGAAGCCGAGGTATAGATAGCCGTAGGGGGCCGGTTCCACGTACGGGGCGGGTGGATTGGTGCGAGTTCGCGGGTCATGGATCATGCGCTTATCCTTTGCGGAGTAAAATAAGCGATCGTTCGATTAATTGTATACCCAGACGAGGAGGTGTGGAAGCCGGATGACAACAGCACGGCGTAGGCCCGGGCGGCCACGGAAGGCGGACGCCGGCGATACCAAGGCCGCACTGCTGAACGCCGCACTGAAGCTGTTCGCCCGCAACGGCTATGCGGGAACCTCGATACGGTCCATCGCGCGCGAGGTGGGTTTGAGCGAAAGCGTGCTCTACGCACACTTCGCCAGCAAACAGGCGATCTTCGATGCCGCATTCGCCACGCTCGGCCCCAAGAACCCGCTTGAGATGGTGGGCGGCGACACCTCCACACTCGCCGACACCGACCCGCCGCAGTACCTGCGCGAACTCGTGAACGCCGTCCTCGACGAATGGGAACGTGACGATGCCCGGCTACTGATCAGCGTGATGGCGCGGGACGGCCTACTGCACAGCGCCGCCCTACGGGACGCACTCTCGGCCATGCGGGCCCCGGTCAGCCACCTGTTCGACCGCTGGATCGCAGCCGGTCTCATCCCGGCGGATCTCGCCACACCGGATGACTTGGCGATGTCGTTCACCGGATTCATCGGCCTGACTCGAATACTGCACCTGCACGCCGATGCGACAGACCAGGACCGCGCGCAGGCCCGCGACGACATTCGCCGCCACACTGAGACCTTTATTCAGCTCGCCTTCCGAGACGATGCAGCCCACGATCAATAGCCCGGCTTCGAGTTCCCGGTGGAGCTGTCCGGGCTGGCGCCTCTGCCGTGGTGGTCGCCGCTGATCGGTTGGCCGCCAATGCATCTGGAAGGTCCGGTTTTGACCGATTTCCGCGCTATGGGTTTCGCTACCGCCGTCAGCCTTGACGTATACCCATATGGGAATATGATTTCGGTATGGCGCGAGCGGCGACGACAACAGATGTGTTCAACGCGGTGGCCGAGCCTCGGCGCCGGCAGATCCTCGACGCTCTCGTCGACGGGGAGCGGGCGGTGAACGATTTGGCTCGCCTGCTCGGGTCGGCCCAGCCGCAGGTGTCCAAGCACCTGCGAGTGCTGCGGGAGGTGGGGGTGGTGGACGTGCGTGATGACGGGCGCCAACGGCTCTACCGACTCAACGGACACGCGCTGAAACCGATCCACGACTGGGTCAAGCGGTACGAGCGCATGTGGGCGGAGCGGTTCGACCAATTGGACGCGGTGTTGGAAGAGCTCAAAGAACACGAGGAGAACTGAGATGACAAGCACTACCGGGACGGCAGTGGTAACCCTGCCGACCGACGAACAGATTTTGATCACCCGAGAGTTCAACGCACCCAAACATCTGGTGTATCGGGCGTGGACGACACCGGATCTCGTCAAGCGGTGGTGGAGCGGGCGACGCGGCACGATGACCAGTGTCGAGATCGACTTGCGTGTCGGCGGCCGATGGCGCTACGTCATGGCGGTCGGCGGCAGTGATGCCGGTGGTGGTGAGATCGCGTTCCACGGCGAGTTCCGCGAGATCGTCCCCGAGGAGAAGATTGTCACCACCGAGGTCTTCGAGATGGCGGGGGTCACGGACCCCGACGAGGGCGCGCCGCTGAACACCGTCACCTTCAGCGAGCGTGCCGGGCGCACCACCCTCACCCTGTTGACGCACTGCGAAAGCAAACAGCTGCGCGACATGATCCTCGAGTCCGGTATGGAGGCCGGCATGCAGGAGCAGATGGACCTGCTCGAGAAACTCGCGATCTCGCTGCGCTGAGCGCAGCGACCGGGCGGTCGAGCAGCTGGCCCTTGGTCGAGACCCGCCCGCACCCGACCAAGGCGCCACCTACCGCCGACCGGATCGAGCGCGTCACTGTCGAGAGCGAGCGGCTCGGCGATGTCGAGGGCGGAGCTGGCATTCGACCTGGGGGCCGGGGCTCTGGCACAGCCGATAGGCTCAGCCTGGCCTCTGATAGAAGTACCGGGCGGGCCGGTATCCACATATGCGCGGCGGACGCGACCCCGCAGCGGCACTATCGTTCGCCGCGGCACCACGCCAGGGGCGGCCCTCCGTCGTATGGCGCTTCGAAGAGGCAGATCGTCATGTTGCTGGTCATGACGAACATGCAGGGGTATCGGGCATCGGAGCCGGTGGGACAGCCCATCCAGGTCAGTGCACCCTCGGTGTATTCCGAGGGTTCGGCGGTGAGCGTCACACGCGTGCCGGGCCGCAACCGCGAAGAGCAGGTGCCCGCCACAGGACCGCATGTCGTGCCGAGCGGGGCGACGTGCACGCGGGTACCGTCGGTTGTTGCCGTATCGGCTTCGGACAGCAGCAACTCTATCGCCAGCTGTCCGGCCAGCAGTGCGAGATCCCGCGGAATTTCATTGGCCAGCAACAGATCACCGGTGACGATTAGTGCCGCCAGCAAACTGACCCGAAGCCCGATCATCTTGGCATTGATTGCGTCCACCGCCATGTCCTTTCCGTCCCGTCGTGATGGGACGCAAAGGAGGTGTAGCGATCCGGACCCGAAATCCGGCTTACCGTAAAGAATCTTGAAGAAACTGTCGCCCGGCCGGTCGGCAGCAGCCGAATCGTTCCGGCGGCGGCTCGTTTGGCTGCGATGAGGCCGACGACTTGTGCGAACACGCCGGATTAACAGCGCGATGCTACGCCCGGATATATGTCACAGCACGAGATCCCGTGCACCACCGGACAATTGTGGAGACCTCCATGTTTTCTCGCACCGCCCGCGCCCTCCGCCCGAGAGCTCTCAGCGTCGGTACCACTGCCCTCAGACGTGGGCTGCCCGCTTGGCTTTTCGTACTCGGCGCGACTGCTGCTCTCACCCTCGCCGGGACCGTTCCCGCATCGGCGGTGCCGCCCAGCTCGGTGGATCTGCAGAACGCATGGGGTGTGTATCAGCGCCCGTCCAACACAGAGAGTGACCCGATCGGCTTCAAGGTCACGGTCACCTGGCGCGAGACCAACGCGGCGAACACGATCATGTCGTTCAACGGAGACGCCAACACCCTTACCCTTTCCGGAAAGGTCGTCAGCGGCCAGATACAGGGACGGCTGATCAGATTCACTATCCGCTGGGCTGATGGGAAAACCGGTGTTTACCAAGGAAGTTGGTTCGATGATGGCCGCCTGCGCGGTTCGTCCCAAGAGGTCGGTACGGAACGGACCGCCGAATGGTGGAGCCAGTACAACAACTGGCGCCTGACCCCAGCCGGCTGACCAACGTTGGCAGCTTCTCGCCGCCATCTCCGATGGCGGCAACGGCAACCTCCCCGTCAACGCCTGAGTTGTCGTCGTCTAAAGCAACCGGATGTGAGCCGAATCGCACTAGGTACGGATGTACCCTAAATGGTGTCGGCGATCCCGGACAGCTGTGGTGGAGGCAAGAATGGCCGAGATGGCCCAGGTGGACGCGAAACCAGTACGCCGACGCCGATTCGATCCGAACCGGCGTGAACGCATCGCGCGTGCCGCGATTCGAGTCATCGGTGAGCGGGGCGTGGAGGGCTTGACCCACCGCGCGGTCGCCGTGGCCGCTGACGTTCCGATCGCGGGCACCACATATCACTACAAGGACAAAGAAGATCTTCTCGCCGCGGCCCTCGAGATCTGCGTAGCCGACTACGCCGCCCTCATGGCCGCCATCCCACAGTCCGACCCCGCTATCACGATCGACGCCATTATCGAACAAACCGCGAACGCCCTGGTCGGCTGTTTCACCACCGAACGCACCATCACCACCGTGCAACTCGAGTTGTACGTCGCCGCCATCCGGCGTCCCACACTGCGACCGATCGCCGACCGCTTCACCGAAGCCACCCGAACCATGTACGCCCACTACACCGACACCGACACCGCCGCCCTGCTCACCGACACCGCACAAGGCATCACACTGCGCGGCATGGCAACCGACACCCCACCCACGGCGGAACGAATCCGCAACTTGCTCACCCGCTGCCTACCCTGAGCGTCGCAACCGAGATCGCCCGACCATCGGCGATCGACCGTCGTCGCAGCGCCGATCGGTAAAGGCGCTACCGAAGGGCCACCAGGCGAACACACTTCACCTCGCTGTACGGGACATCACCGAGGCATTCCTCGTGTTCCGCCACAGCCAGGTCCCGTTGGCCGCCGCGTCCCGGCGGCCAGGCTCGACGAGCGGGACATCACCGAGCCATTCCTCCTGTTCCGCCACAGCCAGGTCCCGTTGGCCGCTGCGTCCCGGCGGCCAGGCTCGCCGAGCGGGACATCACCGAGCCATTCCTCCTGCTCCGCCACAGCCAGGTCCGGTTGACCGCCGCGTCCCGGCGGCAAGCCCGCCCAGCGGGACATCACCGAGCCATCCTCCTGCTCCGCCACAGCCACGTCCCGTTAGCCGCCGCGTCCCGGCGGCAAGCCCGCCCAGCGGGACATCACCGAGCCATCCCTCCTGCTCCACCACAGCCAGGTCCCGTTGGCCGCCGCGTCCCGGCGGCAAGCCCGCCCAGCGGGACATCACCGAGCCACTCCTCCTATTCCGCCACAGCCAGGTCCCGTTGGCCGCCGCGTCCCGGCGGCAAGCCCGCCCAGCGGGACATCACTGAGCCACTCCTCCTGCTCCACCACAGCCACGCCCCGTTAGCCGCCGCGCACCAGCGGCAAGCCCGCCCAGCGGGACATCACCGAGCCACTCCTCCTGCTCCACCACAGCCACGTCCCGTTAGCCGCCTCGTCCCGGCGGCCAGGCTCGCCGAGCGGGACATCACCGAGCCATTCCTCCTATTCCGCCACAGCCAGGTCCCGTTGACCGCCGCGCACCAGCGGCAAGCCCGCCCAGCGGGACATCACCGAGCCATTCCTCCTATTCCGCCACAGCGAGGTCCCTCGAACTCCGAACCGCGAGTGCGTGGTGCCGTCAAGACTGGGTGGGCAGGGCTAGGGCGGCGTCGATGGTGGTGTCCAGGAAGGCGAGGGTGTCGTGGCGGCGGGCCAGCGGGTTGCGGTAGCTGCGGTGGCCCTCGGTTCCGGTGGTGCGCAGGTGCAGGCTTTCGGCGATGATGGGCTGCCAGCGCGGATCGAATACCTGCCGGGCGTACCGGCCGGCACCGGATTTGGAGGTCATCGTTCCGGTGTCGAGCAGATGGTGCAGTCGACTCACGCCGAGCACGGCCCAGACCGGGAACCAGGCAGTGAGGCCGATGATCAGAGGCAGCGGACGTCGCTCCTGGTTCTGTTGCCACCACGGCCGCCAATAGGTACGGAGGTTATCGATGGTGAACTCGCGCAAGGCATTCCGGTCCGCCCACAGGTCAACGCCGCTCGGCTCGGGGCCGCGCACTGCGATCCCGTGCCAGGCCAACTCGCAGAACGTCACCGGGTTGATGCCGGACCGTCCAGCCGGTGTGAACCTGCCCTCCTGAGCACAGGGGACATCGGGGCAAACGCTGGGCCCGGCAACAAGGTCGGCCCAAGTCAGAACCACGCCATCGAAATTCGGCCGCGGGAAGGCGACCACCGTCCGCGCGTGCGCCTCGGCCAACGCCGCCATCTCCCGAGATTCCCCCTCGACGCGCTGGTCGGTCACCGCGACGAAGTCGATATCGCTGGCCGTGCTGAGCCGGCCGCGTCCGGCCCCGCGGGAACGGAAGTCGCCCAAAGCTACCGATCCGACCAGGTAGAAGCCGGTGACCAGGCCCGGCGCCAACTCGTCGACGGCGGTCAGGAACAGCTCCACACTCCGACCGACCTCGGCCGGAAGATCCTCGCTGGACATGCCAGACAACCTACCGGCCAACCCTTTTCCTGACACTTAGCGGAATCGGAGGTCAGCCATGAGACGGTGGTGCGACGCCGCGGTTCGGTTGTGACGAGGCGATTTATCCACTGCCGGGTTTGGGCGCGCTTGGACGGAACTCAGTCGGCGAGATAGCGCAGCAACACTGCGGTGTTGAAAGTGCCGGGTCTCGGCCAATCGGAGAGAAATGCGCTTGTCCAGCGATGGGAAGAACGGTGTGCCGCCGCCGAGAGCCACGGGCAGCAGGAACATCTGGTACTCGTCGATGAGTCCGTGTGGTATCAGCGCGGCGGCGAGGCTCGCGCCGCCGACCTCCATGACGCCATCACCACCGGCCTTGAGCCTGCGGACCTCCTCGACCGCGTTTTCGCTGACCAGCGTGCTGTTCCAGTGGACCTCGGTGAGTGTCCGGGAAAAGACGATTTTCGGCTTCGCTGTCCAGAGTTCGCCGAATTCACGCTCGATACGTGGCGCGTCCTCGGGCACGTGCGGCCAGTACTCGGCCATCAGTTCGTACAGGCGACGGCCGTGCAGCGAAACCTCGATTTCGCGGAAGCGGTCATTGTGGAACTGGTGCAGTTCCTCATCCGGGTCGGTCCAGTCGATGCTGCCGTCGCGGTCGTTGATGTAGCCGTCCAGGGACACACCGAACCCATAGATCAGTTTCCTCATGCTCGTGTAGACCTCCTACCCGCTCGAAACTCATCGGCGGACTTGCTCATGGACCATGTCGAAGCTGCCACAGGCGGCGATACCGTGCACCCGGAAGGCACGAGAATCGTTCTGCCGCTGGGTGACTCGACACGACGGAACGAACTAGCATCGGTGGCGTGACCGGTCTGAACGAATGGAACGAGCGGATCGCCGCCGAATTCCGCAGCAACGGCGGGCGTGTGCGCTGGAGCGACGCCGACGATCTCGCCGCCGGACGGCCCATTCCGCCAAGGCTCCCCGAGCTCGGCGGGCTGGCCGGTCCCCCGATCATCTTGCTGCACACCATCGGCGCCAAAACCGGCCGCGAACGCATCAATCCTTTGATGTATCAACCAGTCGGCGGTGATTTCGCCGTATTCGCCACTTTCGGAGGCAGCACCCGATCCCCGGCCTGGTTCCACAATCTGCTCGCCAACCCCCACGCTACGGTCGAGGCGGGACGACAGCTCATCCCGGTCAACGCTCGCCTCACCGCTGGAGTCGAGAGACAGCGGATCTGGACCAGACAGATCGCCGACATGCCGAAGTTCGCCGAGTTCGAAACGAGCGCCGGTCGGCAGATCCCGGTCGTGTTGCTGGAGCGACGCCGCTGACTCACCGAGCATAGGCAAGGAGCCCCGCATCAGCGGAGACGCCCTCTCGGGAACCCATTCGTTTCCGCAGGAGAAACCCCGCTGCCAGCGAATACCGCTGCAATTCAGGTTGTTTCGGCGCGTTTGACCATGCAGACGTCACGATCGGGTGTTGACAGGGTCAACGCCGATTCCGAGTCGTTCGTATCGTGGAGTCTGTGAGCCGACAGACCACAGCGACGACGGACAGCATCAGGTCTGTTGTGCCCCGGTGGGTGTTCGAGCCGACCTACCCACTGCTTGTGGGTACAGCAGTCGGCGCCGTGTCGAGCATGGTCACTGTGTGGTGGGTGCTGCTCACGATCGTCTGCGCGTTTCTGCTCGGCTTGCGGACCGGATCGACTCGGCCTTTCACGTTAGGTGTGGTCGGGCTGCTCGCCAGTGGTGTGGTGGCGCTTTCGGTGGTGCCTTCGTGGATTTCGCTGGCCACCGGGTTCGTGACGGTGGTGGTGGGTGCGGCCGTGGTGCCCTGGTTCGTCGGCCGATTCTGGTACTTGTCCCGCCGGTTGGTGAGGACCGGATGGGAGCGGGCAGCACAGCTAGAGCGTGAGCAACTACTGGTTGCCGACCGAGCGCGCCTGCGCGAGCGCACGCTGATAGCGCAGGACATGCACGACGTGCTGGGTCACGAGCTCACCATGATCGCCTTGTCGGCCGGTGCCTTGCAGTTGGCGCAGGGCCTGGCCGAACCGCATCGGGTTGCGGTCCAGGACATCAGGGCACGAGCGGCGGAGGCCGTGGATCGTCTCGGTGAAGTGATCGGCGTGCTACGGCAAGAGACGGCGAATGGATCTGACACCCATGCTGTGACGGGTCTCGTCGACAAGGCGTCGGCGGCCGGGCTCGCAGTTCGACTGCGGGTGGAGGGTGAGGTCACCAGCGTGGCACCAGGAATCGCCCGGGCGGTGTATCGCGTTGTGCAGGAAGCGTTGACCAATATCGGCAAGCACGCGCCCACCGCGACGGCGGAGGTTCGTATCCGGTACGCGACCGACGAGACCGAGGTTCACGTGGCGAACGGTCCCGGATCGGGAACCGCGCCTGCTCGCTCCGATTCCGCCGGTAGCGGGCTCATCGGTTTGGACGAACGGGTGCGACTGGCCGACGGTTCGTTGACCTACGGTCCCACGGCAAATGGCTTTTGCGTGCACGCCCGATTTCCGCGGCCCGGTCAGCTACCCGACGAGGTCGGGGAACCACCGGGCGCACCCGTCCACGCGGTGGAGGATCACCGGCGCGCCCGGCATCGACTCCACCGCACTGTGGTCGCAGCCGTTCTGGTGCCTTTGGTCGCGGGCGCGCTGCTCATCGGCGCGCTGCGCGCCTGGGACGTGCTCACGACACGACAGTCGGTGCTGACTGCCGACAGTTACGCCCGCCTGCAAATCGGACAGCAACGGTCCGCGATCAGCGGACTGCTGCCCGAACACCAGACCGCGCGACGCCCGTCGACGCCCGAGCCCCAAGGGTCGGATATCTCTTGCGAGTACTACTCGATGACAGCGGATCCGTTCGCCGACCGCTCCGGTGACGGCTACCGGCTCTGCTTCCGGGCAGGGGCGTTGATAACAGCGGACAGCTTTGCCGAGGAGGGTATTCGATGATTCGGGCGCTGATCGCTGATGACGAGCCGATGATCCGTACCGGCATCCGCGCGGTGCTGTCCACCGACCCGGAGATAGCTGTTGTTGCCGAAGCCTGCGACGGCCACCAAGCAGTGGAGCTCGTTCAACGTCATCGCCCTGATGTCGCCGTGCTGGACATTCGAATGCCCGGTTCAGACGGCATCCAGGCGGCGGCGGAGATCCGGCGGACGCTACCTGCCACCGGGATCGTCATGCTGACCACATTCGGCGAGGACGAGTACATCTTGCGAGCGCTGGGCGGCGGAGCCGCCGGTTTCCTGCTCAAGGCCGGCGATCCGGAGGAGTTGATCACCGGGGTGCGCGCGGTGGCCGAGGGCGCCGCCTATCTCTCACCGAAGGTGGCGGCTCGGGTCGTCGCCCATCTCGCGGCCGAGGGAGTGGGCGGCCTGGCCAGGCGGCGTGCCGTCGCGCAACGGCACGTCGGCACGCTCACCGCGCGGGAGCGGGAAGTGTTGACCTTGTTGGGAAGTGGGTTGTCCAACGGCCAGATCGCCCGGCGCTTGGCGGTGGTGGAGGGGACGGTCAAAGCCCATGTCAGCTCGATTCTGGCGCGGCTGGGCGTGGACAACCGAGCGGCGGCCGCCGTGATGGCGCACGAGGCCGGGATCGTTTCGCCGTCTCGACCGCACTGACCCGACCCAGGTTGCCAACGGCGTCGTCGCCAGTACGGCGCTGGCGACAACCACAGCGCCGATGATCACACCTGCGAGTACGTCGTGCGGATAGTGCACCCCCGACGCCACTCGGAGCACCGCTAC
Source organism: Nocardia brasiliensis (assembly GCF_042691675.1). Lineage (GTDB taxonomy): Bacteria > Actinomycetota > Actinomycetes > Mycobacteriales > Mycobacteriaceae > Nocardia > Nocardia brasiliensis_D. The sequence goes on along the minus strand of NZ_CP170507.1, from coordinate 3,407,672 downwards.
CGCTACCGCCAGCGGCACGGTCGCTCCGGCCGAGCGCGGCCGGGTCAGCGCCAGGCCGACCGCTAGAGCCGCGGCGATGGTCGCGTGGTTGCTCGGAAAGGACCAGTCACCAGTCGGAGGGCAGTGCGCGGCGGCGGCAGCCGGATCCGCGACCGCGCGGCACGGCCGCTCCTGGTCTACCACCAGCTTCAGCCCCTCGCTAATGGCATAGGCCACAATGGTTCCGACGGCGGTGGCCGCTGCGCCGACGACCCCGCGTGTGTCCCGCAGCCGTACGTCCGACCACCCTACCCATATCAGGAACAGGCCCAGCACCACCAGGGCCGCACTGGTCGCAGCGCCCAGGATCGACGGTATCCAGGACGGCAGCTCGTCCACCAGCTCGATCACCATGCGGTACCAGGACGCCGAAGAGCCGTCTGTCACATACACCGGAGCCGGGTCACCCAGTCCGCCCGGCGACAACCACGCCACGGCTCCCGCTCCAGCCAAGGACAAAGCCATCGAGCCGAGCAAGTAGCAACCAATCTTGTACAGCGAATCGGTTCTTCTCATGTCGGCCGACGCTAGGGACCGCAGCAGCCGAACACATTGGTCGAACGGCAGGGTGTGAATATGACCAACGTCGGGGTTGACAAGAACACAGCTCAGCGATCCCGACTCTGCGCCGGAACCAGGCACGGCTGAGTCCCGGTACAAAGTGATCTGGAACTCAGCCGAGTTCCGTAGATCACGTTCATACCGAGCCGCTCGGGTAATCGATCTGGGCAGATGCCCTGAGCCGCAACATATCTCGTCGCTCGGCACAGCGGTCGGCTGCTCGTGCCGATTGTTGCGCGCTGACGCATCAGCCGGACAATCGGAAATGATCGAACATGGTTGGGCGACGGCTGCCGGGGTACGGCCGTCGAAGGCGGGCCCGCCGGATTCGCCGGAGCCCGAACCCGATCGAGCAGTGGATTCCTCAGGGGAAAGGATCGAACGCGATGACAGATACCCTCGTCGACCTAACGGTCGACAGCCAGCAGGTCGCACGCCCGGATGTCCGCCCGCGGCCGGCGTGGAACGGTGGACGCTCGGACACCGCGAAGGTCTGGCGTGACGCCAAAACAGTTCTGGTGACCCGGGTTACCGGCCCGCGCCAGTTGACGACCGTGCCGCGACTGGTCATCCCGGTCGGCGACACTCAGCTCGCCTTCCGCGTGTCGTCCCAGTCCGCCGAAGCCGAACAGCTGGCGCGCGACGGCCGGGTGCTCGTCCAGCCCGGCGACCGGCGGGGCACCCCTGCGCTCGGCTCCCATCAATGGCAAGGCCAAGCCCAGTTGGTGACCGCGGGCACGCTCCTGCCCTATGTGGAGGCGGAGATCGCCGCGAAGTACCGGTGGCGAATTCCCGTGGCGCGGTTCGCTCATCGCCTCGGCCACGGCGACGCACCCTATGCCGATGTCGTTGTTCTCGTGACCGTAGCCGAGCCGAGCCCGATCCCCATACTGCCGCGGTGACACCGGGCCCCGCTGCCGAGAGATCGGGTTCGCGGCGAAGCTGTGCGGTGTCGGAAAAGGCACCTACGCGCCCCTGCTCATACTCGGGGAAACGATGTGGCGTGACCGCTAGCGGAAGTACGGATAGTCCTGCACCCAGTGGAATCCGCGACTGCGCAAGGTGAAGCTGTTCAGATCCACGCGTTCCAGGGTGATCACAACCGGGCGGTCATGCAGTTTCCCGCGTAGCAACAGAAAATCTGGGGTGGGTCGCTCACTAGACAGCGTCGCGAATGGTGGCTCGGAGTTCTCGCCGGTCGTGTCCGTCGCCGTGGTGAGCTCCAACTGTCCGTTGGCGCGGAAGTCGGCGCGCGCCGGTACCAGTTCACCGTTCATCCGTTGGTAGGTTGCTGCCGCCGGGTCGTCGAAAACAAGCCGCTGCCACCGATTTTCGTCGGTCGTCAGCGGCGGCACCGGCTGCCCGTCGAGGACGAAGTCCCGGACTTCCCAGATTCCGTACAACTCGGACTTGGGGCTGCTGGCACCGTACTGATCTTGCCAGACCACCCATCGGTCATAGCCGCTACTGATCGCGACCCAGATGCCGATGGCCACCGTGACCCACATCGCGATGCGGTTCTTCCGGTCGTCGGTGAACAGAGCCGGTTGGGTAAGTGGCTCGCACGTGCGTTGCAGCACCAGCACATCGACCAGTCGCCGCAGGTACGGGGCGAGCAGGACCAGGCTGAGTAGCAGCAGGTGCGCGGAGAGCAGCTTTTCCGGTATATCGAAGGTCATGTTGAGCAGCAGAATTTGAGCCGTGCTCGTCAAGCTCAATACGGCGCCCAGTACCGCGGTCCGGGACACGAACAGCAGCAGCCCGGCCACGACTTCCACCGCGCCGAGAGCCATCTCATATGGATAAGAGCTACCGACCTGCAACCACAGCACCGAGGCCGGGCTCAGCTCGCCGTACGGCTGCAACAACTGTGCCAGTGTGGGACCTGGCATCTGAGTGGGGATCAGCTTGGCGAACCCGAACCCCACCATCTGCCCGCCCAAACACAGCCGCAGGAACAGCGTGAACCACGCCAGCAGACGGGGATGGGAGCTACGACGGTCGAAGGCCGTCCACACCGCGGCGGCGACCACGGCGACAACCAGGATGCAGAACACCAGCACCCAGATGGCTGTCTGGTCGCCGGCTCCGGAGTCCTCGTGTACCACCGCGTCGACCCCGAAGACCATGCTGCCCACCCAACCGGTGATGGGATCCGTCAGGAACTGAACCTCCCACGGCCCGCCGCTTCTGCGGATCCAGCGGCCGAGCAAACCCAGTAGCGCGAAGGGGATCGTGGTGTGGAGCAGGCAATACAGGCCGAAATAGACGACGCAGCAGCGGAACGCGATCTGCGTCAGCGGATGCCACCCGGCCCGGGTGGGAACGCTTTCGGCGGCGACGGATCTGGGCTGGAACATGCCGAGCGTGCTGCTCACTGCTGCGTCCTCGGGTCCTGGGTGGGGTCGGCAAACGGCGGCGGGCAGCCGTAATCGGTGGCATCGGGCCGCAGTTCGTAGTGCCAGGGTTCGTTGCGGTAGATCTGGCACAACCCATAGTCGGCGCCGTGCGCGGACAGCCACGCCGCGGCCTCGGCGGGCCCGATGTCGACCGCCTCCCCCGACACGTGAGCAGACGTGTCGGGGCGGGCCACCCATCGGGCAGCTTCGGTTTCCGAGCCGTACTTCGAGACCGCCTCACGCAGAAGTTGTTTCTGATACTCCGGGGAACGCCAGCCACTATTGACGACGAACTCGACCCCCTCGTCCGCGGCATCCGTGGCAGCTCGGCGCAGGGCACCGAGCAAATCAGGGTCGAGGTTGGCCACGGACGGAGCTTCGTCATCGAAGACCGGCACGCCGTCAGGTGGACCATGGTGGTCGCCGTGCGGAATAGGGATAGACCATGCGCCGGAGGCGGATAGGGAGGCGAGCGACTGGTAAACGAGGACACCGATCAGCGGCGCGCTGACGACCACGAGGGCCACGAGGGCGGTCGATCGGATCCGGTGAGTCGCTGTTCGTGCTGGTTTGTGGTGGTTCATGCCTTCAGTGAAGGCAGCGTGGTGTTGCCGGCACGTATGCGATTTTCGATACGCCGACGATATCCCCCGGCTGGGAGAATCGAGAGTCTATGCGCGTGTTGATCGTCGAGGACGAACCCTATCTGGCAGCAGCGATCCGCGATGGCCTGCGCCTGGACGCGATCGCCGCCGACATCGCCGGTGACGGCGACACCGCTCTGGAGCTATTGAGCATCAACGCCTACGACATCGCCGTCCTCGACCGCGACATCCCAGGTCCCTCCGGCGACGAGATCGCCGAACACATCGTCGCCTCCGGCAGTGGCATGCCGATCCTGATGCTCACCGCCGCCGACCGGCTCGACGACAAGGCCTCCGGATTCGAACTCGGTGCCGACGACTACCTCACCAAACCCTTCGCACTCCGAGAACTCGTGCTCAGACTCAGAGCACTCGACCGCAGACGCGCCCACAACAGACCACCCGTGCGCGAAATCGCGGGCCTGCGGCTGAATCCGTTCCGTCGCGAGGTCTACCGCGACGGCCGCTACGTCGCGCTCACCCGGAAACAGTTCGCCGTGCTCGACGTTCTCGTCGCTGCCGAAGGCGGTGTCGTCAGCGCCGAAGAACTCTTGGAACGAGCATGGGATGAGAACGCCGACCCGTTCACCAACGCCGTCCGCATCACCGTCTCAGCTTTGCGCAAACGCCTAGGCGAACCCTGGATCATCGCCACGGTGCCCGGCGTCGGCTACCGGATCGACACAGGATGCGAGAGAGGCGAGCGTGGATAGGGCACCTGGGTTGAGCGTTCGCCTCAAACTCACCCTCAGCTACGCCGGATTCCTCATGCTCGCAGGCGCCTTACTGCTTGCGGTCGTATGGGTATTCCTCCTGCGCTACGTGCCCGAGGGTGCTCGCGGGGCACCGGGTAGCGGACCCAACCGCAACGAACTTGTCAGCGCCTTCGGCCCGAAAGCGGCCTGGGCGCTGGCTTTCCTGCTGGTGTTCGGCCTCGCGGGCGGATGGATTCTCGCCGGACGGATGCTGGCCCCGCTGACCCGCATCACGAACGCCACCCGGATGGCCGCGAACGGGTCGCTCTCCCACCGAATCCTGTTGGAGGGCCGCACCGACGAGTTCCGCGAACTCGCCGACGCCTTCGACACCATGCTCGCACGACTGGAAGCACACAATGCCGAACAGCAGAGATTCGCCGCCAATGCCTCCCACGAACTGCGCACCCCACTGGCGATCACGCAGACACTTCTCGACGTGGCCCGCAACGATCCGAACCGCGACACCGGCGAACTGCTCGCCCTCCTGCACACCGTCAATACCCGAGCGATCAACCTCACCGAAGCATTGCTTCTGCTCAGCCGCGCCGACCAGCGGTCCTTCACCCGAGAACATGTCGACTTGTCGCTCACCGCGGAAGAAGCTACTGAAACGCTGCTCCCCCTCGCCGAAAAACGCGGCCTCACCATCGAGACCTCCGGCGACATGGCACCCACCATCGGCTCACGCACGCTCCTGCAGCAGATGACAACCAACCTCGTGCACAACGCGATCGTCCACAATCTGCCCGACCACGGCACCGTGTGGGTGACGACCAGCGTGCACCCCAGGACCGTGGTGCTCACTGTCGAGAACACCGGCGAGAAGCTCACCCCCCAATTGGTTTCCACGCTTGTCGAGCCGTTTCGGCGCGGCACCGAACGCATCCGCGGCGATCATGCGGGTGTCGGCCTCGGCCTGGCCATCGTCAAGAGCATCGTCCACGCGCACGACGGAACCCTCACCCTCACCCCCCGCCCCGCCGGTGGGCTCCGCGTCACGGTGCAACTAACGGCCGGGTGTTTTCGTTGACGATCACCCGCGCAGCGGCACAGGCGGACGGTCGGCCTGCTCGAAGTGCCGCGCCGGACCCCGGGCGCACCGTAACTTCGGGACATGCTGTCGAATTCGCGCAAACCTGATGTCGATGTCCCCGTGCAGCGTTGGCAGGACATACCCGGCTGGTTCACATGGCGAGATGCTCAGGAAGAAGCGGTCGCTCATTTTCCTGGGGGCAGTACTTTCGTCGAAGTCGGTAACTATCTCGGCCGCAGTCTGTGCTCCCTGGCCGAAGTTGTCGCCGACAGCGGTAAGCCCCTCACCGTCGTGGGAGTCGACACTTGTCGCGGTAGTGGACCCGAGGGAGTGCGCGGCATCAACGCTCACGGCACCGCGGTTGCCGCCGGTGGCGGCACGTTCGCCGGATTGCTCCATCGCAATCTCATCGCCTGCGGGTTCGCCGACCAGGTTTTGATCGTGGTCGGCGATTCGCAGTCCACCGCCGCCCTGTTCGCCGATGCCTCGTGCGCGTGGGTGCACATCGATGCCCGTCACGACTACGACAGCGTGGCGGCGGACATCACCGCTTGGCGGCCGAAAGTGATGCCCGGCGGCTGGCTTTCCGGCGACGATTACATTCCATCGGCATGGCCGGGTGTCGTCGCCGCGGTAGACGAACTACTCCCGCAGGCGCAGCCATGGTCGACTATCCAATGGCGATGGGTGAACAGTTGAATCTCTCACTCGGCGCCCGCCTCCCATCCGTTCGTACGTTCGCACCGAATGACTGGCGTTGTGCCGAGCGGATTTGATCGGAATCCCCTCCCGCGCGGTGGTTCTCGGGGGATTCTCTGAACCGATTGGAGCGCGTGTGCGAAAGATCCCTCTTGTGGTCGCTATCGCGGCCGCGCTGAGTATGGCCGGGACTGTGCTCGCTGGCCCCGCTTCCGCAGCTGACGAAACGTTGGTCAAGTGTGCCAAGGAAGCCAGCTACGCCGAGTTCGCAGATTGTGTGAAGAACGAAGCAGAAGCCGACGACAAGGCGGCCGAGTCCGACGCAGAAGCCAAGGACAAGGCCGCAAAGGAAGAGGCCGCCGAACAGGAGGCCGCCAAGAGTCCCGAACAGAAAGAATGTGAGCAGCGTGGCAGCACCTGGTTCGGCGGCAGCTGCATTGCCCCCGACTCCGGTCTCTGACAGCCCATCCACGGTGTGGCGCAGCCGAGCCCGGTCCGTCAATGTCGGATCGGGCTCGACTCGTACGAGGGGGAGTCGTCACCGCTACGGGATTCGTTTCGCCGTCGAGGACAACACTGGCGCTGGGCACCGTGATCGGGGGCACAGCGGACCCACCGGCGACGTTATCGACCGGGGTCGTACTCGTAGGCGTTCGACGGCAGCCCCGGCCGAGTCGGGTTCTGGGTGATGTGCGCGTCGATCGCGAAGCCGATCTGCCCCAATGTCAGCGGCATCATGCAGTCCCGTGCGGGATGGGTGTACAGCTCCCGCGCTGGCGTGGGATCGGCGAAGCCGGTGACCGACTTGTTGTAGGGCCCCAAGATCGGCCCGCCGGACAAATTCAGCCCGACGCAATCGACTTCGAGAATGTAGGTGCCGTCACCACCGCAGTGCGCCGCCGCACCGGTCGGCGAGCGATTCAGCGTGCAGTCCCGCGGTTCTGCCGCTGCCGGCCCGGCCGCGACCAGCGGCATCGTGGCCGCACCTGCGACCAACAGCGCCGCACCGATCACATTTCGCGTCATACCCATCGCCAGCTCCTTCGGTTCCCGTTGTCGACCAAGCTATTTCGGACGTCCTGTCGTTCGTAGCGCGACGCACCGGCGTGCTCTCCTTCGCCCACAGCATTCAACCACCGCCGTGGAGCGGATCGAAAGGCTCTGGGGCCGAAGTCGATTCGGCCCCGCACGGTACCCGGTGGTCAGGCCGCGACCCCGGAGTCCGGCACCCCGGCGTAGTCGGGCAGCTCGATGCCGTTGAGCGCGCGCTCGATCAGCTCGCGGTCCCATTCGACGTCGCCCTCCGGCGCGGGAAGGGTGAGGCTGCGCGCGTGCAACCGGCCGATCTCCTGGTTGGCCTCGACGAACGGTCGCATCCGCCGCTCGTAGGCGGCGAACGCCACTTCGGGGTCCCACTCGGCGGCGGCCAGCTCTCCGGCCAGCAGGTAGGCGCCGATCAGGGCGAGCCCGGTGCCCTGCCCGGACATCGGCGACGAGCTGAACGCCGCGTCCCCGAGCAGCCCGACTCGTCCGTTCGACCAGCGGTCCATCACCACTTGGGCGACCTGGTCGAGGTAGAAGTCCGGGGTGTCGTCCAGGTGCGCGAGGATGCGCGGGGTCAACCAGCCCAGACCGGCCATCCGCTCGCGCAGCAGGCGCTTCTGGGCCGCGACGTCGCGGTAGTCGACGTCGAAATCCTCTGAGGGGAAGGAGAATATGGCCATCGCCCGGGTGGCGTCCTGGATCGGCCGCAGGGCGGCGGAGCGCCCGGAGTCCTGGTAGTCGATCAGCCAGCTGTCCAGCCCGAACTCGTTGGGCACACTGTAGAAGGCCAGCACGAGCCCCAGATGGCGGATAAACCGCTCGCGCGGCCCGAAGACCATCGTGCGCAGCGCCGAGTGCAGCCCATCCGCCCCGATCACCAGGTCGAAGCGCCGCCGGTCACCGCTAGCGAAGACCACGTCGACCCCGTTCGCGTCCTGGCTGAGCTCGGCGATCCGGTCGCCGAAGACGTACTCGACATCGTCGCGGGTGTCGTCGTAGAGCACCCGGGACAGGTCCCCGCGCAGGATCTCGATCTCCGCGATGAACCCGTCGCCGCCGTCGTCATCTGCGCGATAGGTCGCCAGCACGTTCCCGTCCGCGTCCACCGTGTGTGCGCCAGCGGTCTCGGTGCGCGCCGCGCGCACCGCCGCGTCCAGCCCCATGCGCCGGATGACCTCCTTGGTCACCCCGCGCGCGTCCACCGCCTGCCCGCCGGGACGCAGCTCCAGTGCCCGCTCGACCACGGTCACCTCGGCCCCTCGCCGGTGCAGCCAGTGGGCCAGCGCGGGCCCCGCGATGCTCGCCCCCGCCACCAACACCCTGGTACCGCTCACTGCGCCTCCCACTCACCCGTCCGGATCGTTTGCTCTTGCTCTGACCCACCGCTTGTCGGTGTATCCAGAGGTATCGACGTCGGATCCCCACAGAATTCATCGGTGCAGCCGAGATCGTGCCCACGCTCACGCGAACACCCTGAACTCGCTGCCGGTTCGGCGCCGAGGTGGGTCACAGCTGATCCGGAGCAGGTGGGCGAACGTTCAGGCTCTGACACACCTTTCGTGATCAGCTGGGACCGCTGGGCGAACCGGAGCATTGGCGCGGCACGAACTCACCGGACAGAGTGAGCGTTACCGCCACACGAGTCCAGGGGGAACGATGACTACTCCAGAACCGCGCATCCAGCGCTACTTCGTCCAGGTTTCCGCGGCCAGCCCAGACGCCATGCGCGTGCTGTCCGGGCGCGGGCTCGACCTTTTCCGGGCGACCGTGGCCGCCACCGAGGACGCGGTGACCATCGGCGGGTACCTGTCCGCCGAGGAGATCGCCGGTCTTGCCGAGGACGGCTACACCGTCACGGTCCACCCAGTGACCGAGCCACCGCCGCTGGAAATCGCCCCGCCGATGGACTGGACGGCATTCACGGAAGACAGTGCGACGCTTGCCGTCCCGTCCGGTTACCTGACCTCCGTGGAAATCGACGGGTGGATCTCCAGCATGGCGCGGCTCGGCCCGTCCTTCTGCACGATCGTGCAGTTGCCGCTGACCTCGGTGGAGGGGCGGCCGATCCGCGCGCTGCGCATCCGCGCCGGCGACCGGGTCGACCGGGAGGGGGTGCTGCTCCTCGGCGGCGCGCACGCCCGCGAGCTCATCAATCCCGACCTGCTGTGCCACTGGATGTACAAGCTGACTTACGCCTACCGGTCCGGAACCGATCTCTCCTTCGGGCCGGTCACCTACAGCAACAGCACCGTGGGGCTACTGCTGGAGTCATTGGACATTTTCATCATTCCGCTGGTCAACCCGGATGGGCGCGAATTCGTGATGTCCAGCGACCGCATGTGGCGCAAGAATCGCTCGTACAACCCCGGCTCCGACTGCCGGGGCGTCGACGTGAACCGCAACTACGACTTCCTGTTCGACAGCGGGATCGGCACCACCGCATTCCCCTGTGACTATCAGACCTACCGCGGGCCGCACGCGTTCTCCGAACCGGAGACCCAGAACATCCGCTGGCTGCTCGACGTCTTCCCGCACATCACCGGGCTGGTCGACGTGCACTCCTTCAGCGAGATCATCGCCTACCCATGGGGCGACGACGACAACCAAACCACCGACCCCGGAATGAACTTCCGGGTACCCAACCCCGACCGGGGAACCCCGGGCGACAACCTGTACCGCGAATACATACCCGCCGCGGACCTGGACTGGTACATACGCACCGCCGGCCTGATGCGCGAGGCCATCGCCAAGGTGCGAGGCCGTGTCTACACCGTCCAGCAGAGCGTCTCTCCCCCACTGCTCTACCCCGTCTCGGCGACGGTCGACGACTACGCCTTCTCCCGCAACTTCGTCGACCCTGCCAAACGCAAGGTGCGGGCCATCACCATCGAGACCTCCAGGAAGGTGCCGCCGGGCGAGGAACTCACAGGTTTCCAGCCGCCGTACGACGAAGCCCATGAGGTGATGGTCGAGAACGGCCCGGCGCTGATCGAGTTCTGCCTCAACGTCTTGTGTCCTGGCCGCGGCGCTGCCACGATGCGCACCGCTCTCGGCCGCCACCTGCCCGAAACCGGTGCGGCTCGCGAAGCCCACGACCAGCTCATGGACCTGGCTCCCCGAATCCTGGCAGCGCTGGCAGCTGAGCCGGACATGCGCGCCCGGGCCGCCAAGGCCCTGGCACGTCTCGCCGACCAGCCGACGCACGACTACGACCCCGTCCTGGACGAGAAGTCGATCGCCGAACTCACGCCGGTCGCGAACTTCCTCGCCCAGGCCGTGCCTGAAGCACAACCACCGCTGACCGCCCTGATCACCCTGGCGGAACAAACCGTCGGCCGCCCGCTCAGCCGAGCCCTCGAGAGCTAGTGCGGCCGATTTTGTTGCGGGTGAGTTCGTCGGCGCGATCGACCTCGGCCACATCGATCCCTTTGGTTTCGCGGGCGCAAAGCACGGCGATCACCGTGACGGTGGCGGCTGCGGCCAGGTAGATCGCGATCGGTACCGAAGAGCCGTACATGTCGAGCAGTCGGACGGGGCTGTGCTGCACACTATGGCCGCCGGATGATCGGCCTCAATGTGAACAACCGCCACTGACCTGGCCTCATCCGTGTGGGAAGGCCACGGTCTCCGGTTGCCTCGGGCCGCAGCGCCGCGGACCGGATGGCCGCTGGATCGATCGCCGCCAACCCGACGGCGATCGATCCGAGAACGCACGACCGGCGATCGGTGGTGGGCCACCGATCGCCGGTCGTGCTTATGTGTTTGTCATCGCGAGAGCGAGTTTCGCAGATCGGTGATGGTGGCGCGGCGCTCGTAAGCGATCCAGGCGAAGATCGCGGCGAGCACCAGCGGGAAGATCCCCATCACGGGCTTGTCGGCGATGAAAGCCTGCGTCCCGGCGGCGAGCACGGTGAGAACGGACAGGCCCGCGGCGGCCAGGGCACTGAGCCGCGGCACCATCAGTCCGATACCGCCAGCGACCTCCACAACTCCGATGAAGATGAGCAGTCCGAGGGGGATGGTCAGATTCTCGGGGGCGTTGTCCATCAGGGCGTTCGGCATCACGAGCTTCGGCCCGCCGGAGGCGATGATGAAGAACAAGCCGAGGAAGATCTGCAGGCTCCACAGGATGCGGTTGCGGACCTTGCCGGGACGGTAGGTGACGTTGTTGGCGAAGCTGGCGGAGGGGTTTGCGGTGGTCATTTCCGGTCCTTCTCGTCGGTCGCGCCGGGTTGGTAGCGCGTTCAACAGATAGGACGGAGCACCGTCCGAGAACTCATCGCTGTCCGCGAAAATTCTTCGGAACCGCTGCTAGACCACCGGTTTGGTCGTACCGGCACGCAGACATACCGAATTCGGCACGAGCGCGCGGTCGCCGAGCCCGGCAGCAAGCCGTACTACCCGTGGCAGCCTGCTACCGGGTTGACGCAAGACACCCGCACTACTGTGGCTACTGCCGAGTTCGAGGCCTCCCTCGGCCGGGGCGGCGGCCGGGAAACAGCCAGCGGGGGTTCCGGTTCGTCGCGGCACGCATGTTCGTGCACTGGTCGATCAGTTCGAGGGCCAGGCACCTTGCTGGACCAACTGCGCGCCCGCGACGTCCCGCTGCTAGACCGTGCGGCGCTAGTTCCGCGCGGCCAGGATCTGGGTGAGGTAGTCCGGGGTGCCGTCGATGCGTTGCAGATGCGGGTAACGGAGGCCGTCGTGATAGTCCAGTTCAACGGTCCGTGTCTGATCGAAGTCTTTCACCTGCAATCGGATCGGTGCGGGGTCTGTCTTGGCCGCCTCGATCGCGGCTTCCATCGTGGCTTGGGAATAGGGGGCGTCGTTGACCGAAACCACCGTCATCCCGGAGCCGACTTTTGCCTTGAATGCGGGTCCGTCCCATCGCACGTCGGTGACCTTGCCTTCACCGGACACGTTGAGGCCGATCGAGTAGGTGTAGTTGACGGCGCCCTCAGCCTTTTTCATCTGAGCCGTGAGGAAGGCACCTGGGTTGTTGTCGTAGACCAACTTCCACCCCGTCTTCTCGACACTTGTGGCGAACGGTTCTTTTCCGTCGAGGCGATCGCGCAGGTACTTCGCCCAATCGTCGGAGACCACGCCATTCAGCGTCGAGACGACGTCGTTGAAGTCGTAGGTGTTCTGTGACATCCACTTACCATCGTCGACACCGAAGAACGCGCGAGCGAAATCATCGAGTGACTTCGTGTTCCCCGACAGTTCGCGGATACGCGCGTCCACCCCCAGCCACACCAGTTGCCCGCCCTGGTAGTAATCCTCGCTGAGCTGCCACGACCGATACGGCTTCGTGCGCCGCTGAGCGATGATGGGATCGTTGGTGGTGTCCTGCAGATTGCGCCAGGTGAGTCCTGGCCGGTTGTCGGTGTATGCGGCGACTACCGAAGCCAACGCATCACGCGAGACTTCCGCAGGTCGCAAGCCGGACCGGCCGGTGAGCACGTTGCCCCAATACTGCGTCTGTCCCTCGTAGACCCACAACAAGCTGTCTTGCATCGGGACGTTGTAGTTGGGTGTCCACAGGTCTGCCGGACGTCGAAACTTGCCGTTCCAGGAATGGGTGAACTCGTGCCCGAGCAGATCGGCGCTGCCAACCGCGGGGTCCCACCCGGTGAAATAGTCCGTGGGTTGGCCGTTCTCGCTGGATCGTTGGTGTTCCAATCCGTTGGAGCTGAGCTGGTTCGACAACGACAGCAGGAAGTCGTAGTGGTCATAGTGTTGTGAGTCGTACAGTTTCACAGCCTGTTGCACGAGAGCCTTGTGCAGCTCGATGTGCTCGGGCTTAGCTTCAAGTTGCTCCGGTGCGTCTGCGAATGCTTGCAGCCGCACAGGGGTTTTCGCGCCAGGAGCCAGGTCGAACTCCCTGTGATAACGCCCCGCGTACACGGGCGAGTCGACGAGGATGTCCAACGGAACAGGCTTGTAATTCACGGTGTCGCCGTCCTTGCCAGCGACCTCCAGGGCGGTTCCGGCCTCGAATCCTGGCGGGTAGGTAACGCTCGCGATGAAGGGAATTTCGCTGACGGGAGCACCAGCTGGATAGAGGACCACGGCATTCCACTGCAAATTCAGCATATTCGGCGTCATCACCACGCGCCCTTGAGTGGAATCGGTGGGGGTGAAGTACTGGAAGCTCGCGTCAATTGAGTCCACGCCGTCGGGCACAGTAACCTTGAACGCATACACGTTCAGCGGATCACGCTTCCACTCCAGCTTGTCCTTGGCGCTGGTGAAGGTGATGCCCGCGATCTTGTCGATCGGACCGGACGGAGAGTGGTTGCCGGGCAGCCACTGCGGAAAAAGTAAATCTACCTCGCCCGACTGGACGGGGATCGTCTGTTTCACCTGAATCACGCGCTGCGGCAGATTGGTCACGTCGACCGCCACCGAGATCGCTTTCTGGTTCACCGGAGCTTCATCAGGCTCGCTGCGCAAGCCGAAGTAAAGCGAGCCTGCCAGGAGAAGGAGAACGACGACGCCAACAGCGCCAATAATACGAATCTTAGACAACGACACTCCCCGAGTCACACGGACGATCTTGTCGACACTATGAAATAGACGCAATGCCCGCCTCGGCGGCTGGTGCTCATCGGCCAAGGATAGGACCTACCGATTGCCGTCATAAACAATGCAGCTCATAGCGGCAACAAGTTCGCGTACGGTGCGGTCGCCGCGACCGCCTGCCCCATCCCCTCCTCCGGCGTCAACGCTTCGAATAGCTTGTTCGGGTCGGCGAGCGTCCCTTGGTTGCTGAACTAATGGTCGATACTACGAGGGTTGGTATCGCAGTGTGCGAGGAGCGAGTGTGGGCTGCGTCACCTATCGCGCGGTGTGGTCGCCGACTGGTCGAATGTCGGGCGGATATGGCGTAGCCCGCTGGTAGGCACTGGATTTGGTGCTCGAAGGCAGTGCTCGTCAGGACGGCCGGTTGCGCAGCGCGCTGAGGCGCACTATCGGATCTTCGCGAGACCGGCTGGCGGCCAACGACTACGGTGCGGCCGAGCAACCAGAACGCTGCAGGAGCGATGTTCGTCGGGTTCGGACGTAGGGTGAGGGCTCGTGGAGTCAGACAGCAAACTCGAGGACTTACGGTCAGCGCTCTCGTGCGTTTTCGAGAAGCTCGGTGCCGAAAGCCTCACCGAGCCCGACCGGGTCGAGTTGGTGGCGCGCGCCGAGGTGGTTCAGGACCAGATCGACGCGATCCAGGAAGTCGTCCGCGACGAGGAGCGCGTCCATATGCGGACTACGCATGTGCCGGAGTCTTCAGGTGATCGGTTGTTCTGAGCTTCACCGAGGACGGCAAGTGTGGAGGAAGGAGGAGTAAAAGTCAGGACACCGTCGTGGTCGTAGGCGGCACCGCGGTGCCGATCGTCACGGTCTCCGACACAGACTCGACCATCTCACCGTAGATCGTCATATAGGCCGTGAGCGTGTGGTTTCCCGAGTTGGTCGGCGTCCATCCGACTTGTCCCCAGTGGGAATCGCCAGGAGAACAAGTCGGGTTGGTAAACGATGCCCAATACTCTCCATCGATCAGGAGACCGATGCGTTGGGACGGTGGGTAGCCAACGCAATCGCCCGTAATGGTAATGGTGGTCACCTGCCCCACCACATTAGGTCCGGTGACCGTCATCTTGACGTGGTACGTGGACCCGACAGGCACCGCTGTCGCTGGGGCAGCGCCCGCCGAGCCGACGACGCCGCCGACGGATCCGGCGACCATTACAGCGACCGCAATCATCAGAAATTGCTTGAAGGCCTTCATGATTCCCCCTGAACGCGTGATGCCGAAAATGGTGACACTCATATTCAGAGGGTGTCCAGCAACCCGTCCCCAGTTGATGAGACCGACCAATATTAGAGCCCCGTCAGCGCCTGGTCTCGTACCTGGTCAGGACCACGCCGCCGGGAAACGCCCGGGTCTCCACCAGGGACAGGTTCACCCAGTTGTCGAGCGCCGCAAAGAACGGCGTGCCGCCACCTACCAGGACCGGATGGGTCACGATCGCGTACTCGTCGATCAGCCCGGCCCGCATGGCCACCGCGGCGAGTGTGGCGCCGCCGATATCCATGGGGCCGCCGTCCTCGGCCACGAGCCGGGTGATCTCGGTGGCCGCGTCGCCGGTGACCAGGCGGGTGTTCCAGTCGACCGTGCTGGTCGTCGAGGAGAACACCACTTTCCGCATGTCCCGCCAGCGGCGGGCGTACTCGATCTCCGCCGGGGTGGCACCCGGCTGCTGGTCGGCGGTCGGCCAGTGGGAACTCATCGTCTCCCACAGCTTGCGCCCATACAGCGCCAGGCCCGTCGCCGCCACCCGGTCGGACCACCACTGGAACAGCTCGTCGCTCGGCGACGAGTCCGGTCCCTCACCCCCACTCCAGCCGAGGTCGTCGCCGGGCGCGGCGATGTAGCCATCCAGGGTCACATTCATGCCGAACGTCAGTCTCCGCACCGTGTCAGCCTCCCGTGAGTCGATACTCGATGTACAGACGGGCACGGCCCGCAAAAATCATCGGTCAGGCCACACCGAGGGCCGATTCACCCCCTCCGCCGAGTTCGAGGTCGATCTGCTGCGAGGCCGTCATCGACGGAATTGATTCGCCCCGGATCGGTAGCCTTCCCGAGCCGCTTCCGTGTCGGTACCGTCCGCAAAATTGCCGATCTCATTCAGCATTCTGCCCAGGGCATGCAGCTGGCCTGAGCTCTGCCGGCTTTCGCTCATTATCTGAGACAGCGGTCGCAGCCTATCGTTTTCGAAGAAGCTTTGATAGGCTGCATTATTCCTTATATGCGGAGGTATTTCTCCGTGCACAACTTCAACCGCTTTGAGTGCATTATAGTTTCGCCCCGCCTCATTGTAGCCGAGCGGCAAGGCCTCTACGGCCGGCGCCGGGGCGCCTCCCATATACGACTCTTTGAAGCTTACGGAGTCGAGCAAAGTATTGAGATGCTTCGCGCCCGGGATCTCCGAAATGAGACCTTTTCCTATTGCGGATACCGCATTGAATGCGCGCTGTTTACGTTCGTAATTTTCTTTCGCGTGGCCGGCATTGTCGTTGTTCTGATCCTGCAGCGCCATGGTCCCGCCCCGGTCGAGCAGCCCTTCGATGCGACTCGCATTGGCGAGATACTGGTCCGCATTCGAGCGTTGCGGGTTCGCCGCATAATTTGCTTCATTGGCCACCATTTCCCTGATGGCGCCTTGTGCGAAGATATCGCCCGCTACTTGATCGGTCGACATCAACGCAACAATATTTGCCGCGCCATCGTAGTTCACCCTGCCGTCCGGACTGTGCTTGATCCACGCCGTGTTATCGGCTGGATTGTTGAAACCTGGCTTGTAGTCCTCCCCGCCGTCTATTCCAGCGAGGTCGCCGGCGTAAGGACTCATTCCTCGGGCAACCTCCTGAAGGAGAACCGGGTTGAGCTGTCCGACCGAGGCCCCATTGGTGCCCGGAACATTCTTCATGTAATTCCATGCATCATCGGAACTCGTTGCCTGAGCAACGGCTTGCATGATGTTGCCCGTTCGTTGTGCCGTCGCCCGGTCGAGGTCGTTACCCCGGTCTTCGACTGTGGCGTCCTCGGGAGCGAACTGAAACATCCGCGATGCGGCCTTGCCGTCATCGGTCCAGTTGTGCACCAGCACGTCTTTCACGAGATCCTGTCCCGTATTCGGATCGGCTACCGCATCGCGCACCGCGATTTTGTCGTCGCCGACCGCGTGGAATATAGACTCCGTAATGTTCTTGTCCTGGGACATCCGACCGTCGACGTAGGTGGCGGCATCGCCGGCCCGATGTGGGCTCTGCTCGAACTGGACTTGCGCATTCAGATATTTCCTGCCTACCTCCAGCAGTCCCCGGTCCAGATCGCTACCGGCCTTGTACTGGCTGTCGGCGGCGCCGACGATACCGGCTATCGCCTGGTTGTCGCGCACACCGTTCAATCTGAGTTGGTCGTGCGGCGGGCTGGACGCTCGACCCCCACCACCGGTGCCGGGGAGTGTTTCGATCTTCGCCAGATCGCCACGCGTCAACGACTCTCTGATCTTGTTCGGCAGCAAGCCCAAACCCCCTTGCGTCGGCACCTCCGGATCACCCGCGACGGACACGGTGACGCGCTTGTTCGAGATGATCTGCATCGAGTTCGCGATCGCCGTCCGTGCTTCTGGCGGCAGCCTGTCCATGATGGATTTGATTTCTTGCGGGTTCTTGCCATCGAGCGCGCGTGCGAGCTGGTTGAGGTATTCCATCTGAGACGCGGGAATGGTTGCCAGCACGTTCGGGTCGCCGAGCTGAAGGGCCCGTAGTTGCTCGGGAGTGAGCCGGCCGGCTTCGATGAGCCGGCGCAGCTGTTCGGGATTCAGTTTGGACGGATCGGTTGCGAGAAGCGCGGCGTCCTGTTTGCCTTGTTCGGCACCGAGGGCACCGACCGCCGTGAACACGGCCCGTAATTCGGTCTGTGCTGTGCGCAATGCCTCCGCGACCGCCTTGTCGGCAGCTTCCGCCGCTGCGGCCTCGGTCCGGATCCGATGCTGCCACTGCGCGGCGGCAGTTACCCGTTCGGGCGTCGCGTTCGCGCCAGCGGAGACAACCAAGTCATCGGACACGCCGAAGCAAGCGCGGACTGCGCCGCTGAGCTCGGTCCGCGCCTTCTGCAACGGCACATTGACGTCGTGGAACCCCTGCTTGGCGCGGTTCGCGACGCGCTCGAGCGCGTCCACGATCTCGATCGCGGTTTTCTTGTCTGCGTCGGCTCTGCGCTGGGCCGCATCGGCCGCCGCACCTTGCCAGTGGAGTCCGTTCACTTTGCCGACCGACTCCGCGTACCGGGTGAACAACTTTTCCACCTCAGCACCCAGGCGTAGCCAACCCTCGCCGATGTCGGTGAGACCCGAGGGATCCCAAGTCTCGATCTGCCTGCGGGAGATCGTCATTCCCGTGCGCTCCATTCACCGGTCGCGGCGGTGTAGGCGGCAGCGACGATTTCCGCGTTGGCTCCATCCATGGTCGCGAAGTGCTTGGCGGCGTTGGCCATGATCTCGCCGGTCTCGCCGAGCCGTTCCTTGACCGCAGGCATGAGACTGCGATTCACCAGGCGAAAGTCGATCTCACGAGCAACCACGACGGACTCCATATCGCCGGGTGCGCACCGGGCAACGAACTGCCCGGAGGACAGCCCAGCCGCCTCTGCCGCCAGGCCTTGCAACACCCCGCTCAAGGTGGTGAGCACATCCAAATCGACCTTGACAGACATCGAGATCTCCTCCCCGATCCGATCTATTCATCAGAATGGCCACCCGGTCACGACCGCCTTGTGTCCTGACCCGCACGGCGCAGTTCTCATTCGCCGACATCACCGGTTCCCGGTCTGCTCTGGCGAATCACCTGCCCCGTAGCCGATCCGGCCTCCTGAAATACCCCACGAGCACTCGACCATACGCCAAACGGTCACGGCCCGAGGCTGTTTCGACCCATCAGCGAAAAGGAGCGCTGTTCGCGCAAGCTTCTGCACGTCCACGAGCCCCCGCCCGCCACTCACCACGGGCCGCAGCCACCCATCCCGAGAACCCGCTAATCGTCTCCGAAGATTCCACTAAGTGTCGGGTTCTACCGTTGTCTCGTCCATTCGGAATCGACCGAAAAGGGTGGGAAATGACAAGTGCCGACACGGATTACGCTCCGCACCGGCGTGCGCGAACCACGAGTTTCGGCGGCGCGTTCGGGCGACCGTTAGTGGACAACGAGGTGCACGAAACGGTGGTCGACGCTATCGCGCGGAACGCGGGCGACGCCACCGTGACCGTACTCGACGAGGACAATCTTGGGACCGCCGTCTCCTGGGCTACCGTGCATCAGCGGGCTCGCCGGTTGGCAACCGTGTTGAGCGCAAACGGGATCGGTCCGAACCGACGGGTGGGTTTACTCGGTGACACGAGCACCGAGCTCCTCTCGGCGCTGCAGGCGGTGTGGCTGTGCGGGGCGGCGGTCACGATGCTGCCTGCCTTCACTCCCGGCTCCCCCGATGAGCACGCCCGAAACGTCGCCGCGATAGCTGCCGACGCTCGGCTCGACCTCGTCATCGTGGACCCGCCGACCGCACCGGCCGCGCAATTCGGGCTAGCGCGGGCGATGGCGCTCGCCGATCTTGTCACCGCGGCCCAGACCGTCGATCCGAGCGAACCGCGCCGCACCGACCCGGACAGCCTGGCGGTGCTGCAATACACCAGCGGATCCACCTGTGCGCCCCGCGGCGTCCCCGTGTCGCACGCACATTTGGCCGCCAACATCGCGGCGATCAGCGCGGCTGTCGAGTATGACGGCGGTCAGCGCGACCGCGTGCTGAGCTGGCTGCCGCTCTATCACGACTTGGGGTTGATCTGCTTCCTGACGCTGCCGATGTCGTGTGGTGGCGAACTCGTGCTGCAATCTCCGATGGCGTTCGCGCGGCGCCCGGCGTCCTGGCTGGAGGCGATCTCGAAGTACCGGATCACGGCATCGGGCGCGCCGAACTTCGCCTATGAGTTGATGACTCGCGTCCTCGCACGCGGCTCGCAGCTCGATCTGAGCTCGCTTCGACTGCTCATCAGCGGCGGCGAACCGGTGAATGCGGACACTATGGCGCGCTTCACCGCCGCTGCGCGGCGATGCGGTATGGACCCGTCGGTGGTCGTGCCCGCCTACGGCCTCGCCGAGGCCACCGTCGCCGTGACCATCGCGCCACTCGGTGCCGGGGTCGTCGTGGACAGCGTCGATTCGCGCGTCTTGGAATCGACCGGGCGTGCGATACCGGCAGCTCCGGGCGCTCGTGTCCGGCAACTGGTACAGCTCGGTCCCGCGGTTCGCGACACCTCGATACGAATCGTCGACCAGCGTACGGGCGAGCCGCTCGGCGAACGGACCGTCGGCCACATCGAGGTCCGCGGTCCCTCTGTTGTCGGCCGCGGCTGGCTGCGCACGGGCGACATCGGCTACCTGACCGACGATCGACAGTTGGTCGTGTGCGGGCGGGCGAAGGACATGCTGATCGCCTGCGGCCGCAACATCTTTCCCCAAGACATCGAAGCGGCGGCGGCTCGTGCTCCAGGAATGCGTCCCGGTCGGGTCGCTGCGTTCGGCATACCTGGCGACCTCGGCGACAACCTCGTGATCGCTGTCGAGGCGAACGGCGACGACACAGCCGAGCTTCGCCGCGGAATTTCCGCCGCGGTTCTCGACGGAGTGGGTTTGCGTCCGCATGCCGTCATTGTTCTGCCGCCCGGCGGGCTGCCGCGGACCTCGTCGGGGAAGTTGCGACGCGCCGAGGCTCGCCACCGCTATGCGGCGGAAGCACTGACCGGTACCCGGGAAAGGACATTCCAGTGACAACGATCGACCGCATCAACCTCCGCACGGCCGCGTCGGCAGCGAACCGAGAAAAGCTACGCGCCGAGCTGGCGGACCTGTTGCACCACGACCTGGCAACCCTTCCGGATACCGCGCGGCTGGTCGAGGACCTCGGTATGGACAGCCTCGCCATGATGACCCTGGCCGCGTGGCTGAGCTCGCACGGCGTCCGCACGCAGACCGATCAGGCGCGCCGCGGCACCGTTGGCGACGTCCTGTCGCTCGCGGAAACCGTTGCGGGCAAATCAGTTCAACTCACCATCCGGGCTACGGACGGGTCGTCGCCAGGCCCGCATCTGGTGCCGGAACTGCCACCGTCGCGACCCGATGCGCTCGCTCCTGTCCTGCAGAGCTCGGTGTTTCGGCTCGATGCCCTGCAACCGGTCGACGCCGAGTACCTCTATGCACTCGCGGTTCGTCCGGAGAACTGCTTCCGCTGGCGATACCGCGGGGTACCGCCAGCACCCGAACGCTTCGTAGAAGAACTGTGGACGCAGGTGGTGACGCAGTACGTCGTGCGGCGCATCGACGACAACCAGCCCGCCGGGCACGTCGTCGCCTACAACGCCGACCGCGACGTCGGTCACGCCTACGTCGGCGCCGTGTTCGAGCCGACGTACGCCGGCACCGGACTGGCTGCCGAGGTGATCACCCTGTTCGTCCGATACCTGTTCCGTACCTTCCCCTTTCGCAAACTGTATCTGGAGGTCCCCGGATTCAACTGGCCGCAAATGAGCAGCGGCGAGGGACGGTACTTCCAGGTCGAGGGTCGACTGCGCGACCACGTCTACTACGCCGGGCGCTACTGGGACCAATACCTCTGCGCGATCTACGCAGATCAGTCGTCCGAGGAACCGACCTCGGATCGTAATGAAGGGAAACCGTCATGAAGTCAACTGTTCGCCGCGGGATGCTCGTCGGCGCATCGAGCCTCGGTGTCGCCGCCGTAGCGCTCGCACCGTCTGCCGCGCATGCCCAGCCCTTGGCACCGGTAGCGCCGGAACCATTGGCCGCGGCAAAGTTCGTGGCCGCCCAGGACCGAACTCCGCTGCCCCCGTGCGTCGACGTACGGCACTCGACCGACTGGCGCCAGAACAAGCTCGACGTCAAGAACAATTGCAACTACGGGGTCAATTGGTTCGTCGACAAGGAAGGACCCAACCTGGATTGCCGCCACACCCCGGCAGGCGGCCGAGACCGCGTCACCTGGGGTATTCAAGACGCATACCACGGCACGTACAAGTGCTGAGCGAGTGCGCGAGCGGGCGGATCCCGGTGCTTGCACCGGGATTCGCCTTACCCACGAGGCAATCGGCGTTCGCCTACCGACCGGCTACTCATCGGCGAGGACTTCGACTCGCATTGCCGTCGAACCGATTCGGATCGTATCGCCGTCGGCGAGCAGGGTGGCGGCCACGATTTGTGTTCCGTTGACATAAGTTCCGTTCGCCGAGCCGAGATCGACGAGCAGCATCCCGGTTTCGCGAACGACAAGCCTCGCGTGATGCCGGCTGACGCGCGCGTCGTCGAGAACCAGATCGTTGTCCGGTAGCCGGCCGATCCGAACCCCATTGTTGATCTCAACAGTCCGCCCATCCGACAACCGCAGCGCCGCACGCGGTGCGGGTTGCGTTGTCTCCATGGTGGTTTTGCCGCGCGGTACCTCGATCGGCAGCAGCGGCTGCTGGTGTCGGACCTGCTGCTCGAGGGCAAGGGTGACCGGATCGGGATCGAGCCCCTCCAGGTCCGCCAAATTCGTCCGTAGCCGCCTGCACGCGTCAAGTGCCTCGGCTTGCCTTCCGGCAAGGTACAGGGCGGTGACCAGCCTGCGCCACACGGCCTCGTTGACCGGATGGTCGGCTGCCAGTGCGGTCATTCCACCGACCGTCTCGGCCGCCCGCCCCAGGGCGATCTCGGCGTCGACGCGGCTCAGCACCGTGTTCAGGCGACGGTCGGCCAGATCGGCCGCGAAGTTGTCGGCGAATCCGAGGCCACGCAGGTCGGCGAGCGGGTCGCCGCTCCACTGCGCCAGTGCCGTATCGAAGTGCACGAGCGCGCCCGCGTGATCGCCGGCCGCGGCCGCCGCGGTGGCGGCTGCCCGCTTCGATTCGAACCGCGCTGCGTCGCAACAGTTGTCGGAGATGTCGAGCTGGTAGCCGGGTGCGATGGTCCGAAGGATCGCGGCTGCGTCGGCCCCAGCCGTCCGCAGGGCTTTGCGGATGTCGGCGATGAACACATGCAGCGTCGGGACGAAGCGGCCGGGCGGACGGCCGTCCCAGATACCGTTGGCCAGCGTATGAGATGACACCACCCGGCGCCGATTGACGGCGAGCATCGCCAGCACCGCCCGAGTCTTGGTGCCACCGATATTCAGTGCGGAGCCATTGACCATCAGCTGTACGGGTCCTAGCAAGCGCACATCCACCGACGGCACACTCTCGTCGGGCATCTGCCAAGGATACCGCTGGCTGTCTTGACGTTTCAGCAGCAGGACGGGAGGGGAGGGCGGCAGCCACGATGTCACGAGGTTGTTCGGCATAGGCACCAGAGCACAGCGGGTATCCTGGAACCCGTTCTCGCACAGGAGAGGGGGTGCAGAATGGGCGCCCCGTCATTGCTACGGGGCAGCGTTTTCGCCGACCACTTGATCGTGGAACGTCTCGGCTCCGGGGGTATGGGCACGGTGTACCTGGCACAGCACCCGCGCCTACCCCGGTCGGTGGCGTTGAAGGTGTTGGATCCCGAGTTGGGTGCCGATCGTCGTTTCCGGGTCAGGTTCGAGCGGGAAGCCGAAGTGGTTGCGCAGCTCGATCATCCGAATATCGTCGGCATCCACGACCGCGGCATCGAAAGCGGGCTGCTGTGGATCTCCATGCATTATGTCCCCGGTGGTGACCTCGCCCGCCTGATCCGCCGGCATCGGCGCGGACTGGACCCGCACCGCGCGGTGCACATCGTGACCGAAGTCGCCAAGGGCCTCGACCACGCGCACCGGCGTGGCATCGTGCACCGGGATGTGAAGCCCGCCAACATCTTTCTCGGCAGCGAAGGCCGGGTCCTGATCGGGGATTTCGGTATCGCCCGCACCACCGACGCGGACGCCACCGAGACCGTCGGCCCGCCCATGCTCACCCGGGCCTACGCCGCACCGGAACAGTGGGCGGGCGGCGTAACGGACCCGCGTACGGACGTCTACGCCCTCGGTGTCACGTTGTACGAACTGCTCACTGGACGGCTCCCGGGCACCGGCGTCCCCCAATCGCTCCCACCGCGCCTAGCGGCCGTCATCGCCAAGGCTTCCGCCGCCGACCCGGCCGACCGCTACCAGACCTGCGGCGACCTGGCTGCCGCCGCGACCGCCGCGCTGTCGACGAACCATCGTCGCCACATCGCATCGGCGTTGGGCACGACCGCGATCGTGGCGGCGGCGTTCACAGTCTGGGACCTCCCGCGCCCCGGCCTCGTTGACGGCGACCCGTGGCCCGCACCGGCCATGGTGGAGATACCCGGCCCACCGTTCCCACTGCAATGCCCCACGCCCTACTTGAAGTCCGACCGCGGCCCCAAAGGACTGTGCACCGCGGTAGATGCCGCCAAGAACGAGGCGACCTTCTACTTCTATTACCCGCACACCAACGAACGGGAATACCGGGAAGGACCCTTCTCGATCGAGAGCCTGAGCGAACCCGTCAAAAAGCAAAAGGACGGCACCACCTATCTGAGCGGTCCTACCGTGAAATCGTCGTTCGTAGGCGCGGTCAACGTCGGCCACCGCTACGACGCCGACCGTGAACACGGCGCCTTCGCCCGTGACACATTCGGCGGCCTGCTCCCATTCCTGTCCGCCTTCGAATCGCTACCGGTATGCCGCACCATCGCGGACTGCTGACCCGCACTGCGGGGCAGTGGTCGCTCCGAAGCGGATGCTTTCGGGTGGGGACGGTGCTGTCGGGCGATGAAGATCGCGGTGGTGACGGCGAGTACTTCGATGAGGGTGGCGGTCCAGCCGACCCCGGCGGCGCCGGCGTGCTCGAGCGCGAGGGAGCCGAGCAGACTTCCGAGGGAGATGCCGACATAGATGGCGCTTGCGTTGAGCGAGAGTACGATTCCGGCGGCGTTGGGGGCGAGTTCGACGAGACGGTGTTGCTGCGCGGGGGAAAAGGACCAGCCGAAGATGCCCCAGACCGCGAGCGCGACGGCAGCGATCGCGGCGCCTGCGCCGCCGTGCGAACCTGATGCGGCGAGTGCGCCGAAGGTCGCAAGTGCGAGGGTCAATCCCCCGGTGCTGACCACGACCAGCCGGGTCGTGGGATAGCGGTCGGCGGCTCGGCCGCCGAGCGCGTTGCCCACCACGGCGGCGAGGCCGAAAATCAGTAGCCAAATGCTAAGTGCCGCATCATGTATGCCGCCCACCGTGTCGAGGATGGGGCTGAGGAAGGTCAGCACGGTGAACGCTCCGGCGATCCACAGCGTGGTGAGCCCGAGCGCGGCCGGTACGCCGCGGGCGCGGGCCACCGCGAGGCGTGAATCTATTCCGGCGGTCGGCGGTGCCTGCACGGGTGGCATCAGCAGGGCGAGCCCGGCTGCGGCCCCCACGCCGAGCACGGCGATGATTCCGAACGTGGTCCGCCACCCGAAGGCGTCGCCGATCAGGGTGCCCAGCGGGACCCCGACTGCGGTAGCGACTGTGATGCCACTGGCGACGGTCGCCAGCGCCCGGCCGCGCCGCTCCTCGGGAACCAGTGCCGTGGCCGTCGCCGCGGCGATCGGGGTGAACGCCGCGGCGGCCAGCGCGGACGAGACCCGAGCCGCGAGTATCACCGGGTACGAATCGGCAAGGCTGGTAACGACGTTCGCCACCGCGAACAACGAAAGGCTGAGGATCAGGACGAGCCGAGGTGGCAGCCGGGCGGTCAGGATGCCGAGCAGCGGGGCGCAAACGGCGTAGGCGAGGGCGAACACGGTAATCAGCTGACCGGCGGCGCTGTCGGTTACCGCCAAGTCGCGGCCGATCTGCGGGAGTAGCCCGGCGATGACGTAACCGTCGATACCCAGGGCGAACATGCCGAGCGCCAGCAACAACAGCCGGGCGTGGGTGGACACGATGCGAAAGTCTCCGAAGGGGAAGGTGAGGAGCTGATGTCAGGTGGTCTTCAAGAACAAGTCGATCAGCGCGAGGAGCGTGTCGGGGGCGTCCTCTTGCGGGAAATGACCGGCGCCGGGGAGCTCGATGACCGGCGCGTCCGGGAAGGCGGCTTGGAACGCGGGGATGACGTAACGGGGCAGCAGCGCGGTGTCGCACATCCCTTCAACCAGCATCGCGGGTATAGCCCGAAGCGCCGCGACTGCGATCGGGTCCGCTGCCACGGATGCCGGTGCATCCGGGTCGGGGGCGACGAGTTGCTGTGGGAACCGGATCACTCCGAGACATTCACCGCGGCTGGTGAAGTGGCCGGAATACGCTCGTATCCAGGTCGGCGTGATGACCTCTGGGCGCGTGATGCCTTGCAACGCGAGCATCAGGTGCGCGACGGTGTTTCCGGCGTTGCCGAGCACCTCTTCCAGACTGCCCTCGGCGTGCGCGGCGCGGGCCCACCGGAACCACGCGCTGTCGGCCAAGTTGGCCGCCATCAACTCGTCGTAGCCCGAAAGGCCGAGCGGGAGCACGGTATTGGTCGCCACGATCCGCGCGATCCGCTCGGGGTGCCGCAGTGCGAACCCGACACCGATCGGGCCGCCCCAGTCATGCAGCACCAGCGTGATCTGGTCCAAGTCCAGCACGTCCACCAAAAGCGTCTCCAGATTGCGGATGTGCTCGTCGGCCAGATAGCTGCGATCGGCGGGCGTGGCGCTCTTGCCGAACCCCATGTGATCGGGCACCACCACCCGGTACGTGCGCGATAACGGTCCGATCAGGTGCCGCCACAGGTAGCCCCACGTCGGCTCACCATGCACCAGCACGACCGCGTGCCCGCGGTCGCGTGGACCCTCGTCGACGTAGTGCTGCCGGAAACCGGCGGCCTCGATGTATCGGGCCGGGTATGGCCAAGTGCCACCAAAAGTCTCGTCACCAGGAATCATCGTTGTCCTTCTTCCCTTCGAGTTGATCGCTCGAAGGGAACCTAGGCGCAGTTTCCTGACATCTGCTGTCAGTGGAGTGCGGCAGACTTGCGGCATGCGCGCAAGCCGACTGGTTTCCATCCTGTTGCTGCTGCAAAGCCGCGGGCGGATGACCGCGCGGGAACTCGCGGACACCCTCGAAGTGTCGGTCCGCACGGTGTACCGCGACATGGAATCACTCAGCGCCGCCGGTATCCCGCTCTACGGTGAGCCGGGGCACGACGGCGGCTACCAGCTCCTCGACGGCTACCGCACCCGGCTGACCGGGTTGACCACCGGCGAAGCGGAGTCGCTGTTCCTGGCCGGGCTGCCCACCGCGGCCGCCGATCTCGGCCTCGGGGCTGTGGTGACCGCCGCCCAGCTGAAACTCATGGCAGCGTTGCCCCCCGAACTGCGCGATCGTGCCGGGCGGATCTCCGAACGGTTTCACCTCGACGCCCCGTCGTGGTACCGCAACGGCGACCGAACAGCCCACCTGACGGCCGTCGCGGACGCGGTGTGGAACCAGCACACCGTGCGGATGCGTTACGAGCGCTGGGCCGAACCCCGAGAAGTGACCAGGACCGTGCAGCCGTACGGCCTGGTCCTCAAGGCGGGGCACTGGTACCTCGTCGCCCGCAGCGCCGACCAGATGCGCACCTACCGGGTCTCCCGCATCCTCGACCTCGAGGTCGACGCGGAAAGATTCGACCGCGCACCGGAATTCGACCTCGTCCGTCACTGGCAGGACTACCTGGAACACTTCGATGCCCGCCGATACCGCGGCCAGGCGACCCTCCGGCTCTCCCCCAACGCCTTCGCTCGCCTGTCACAGCTGCTCGAACCGGCCCTGGTCAGCGCCGCCCGGCTGACCGCGAGCGAACCTGGTCCCGACGGCTGGACCCAGGTCACCATCCCCATCGAATCCCCCGAGCACACCCTGCCCGAACTTCTCAAACTGGGCGCCGAAGCCGAAATCCTCGGCCCCGCAGAACTTCGCGAACGCATCACCAACACCGTGGCGGCCATGGCGCGCCGCTATTGCGTCTGGATAACCTGACAAGAGCTGTCGCAGGGCGCTGGCATCCTGTTCCCATGGCGACATGGCAGCAGTTCGCAAGCGAGGCACCCGAATTGGCCGCACAGGTGAGGTCCCGGTTCGAGGCCCACAAGACACATGTGCTGGCCACCCTGCGCCGGGATGGCGCCCCGCGAGTGAGTGGATCGGAGGTGGAGTTCATCGGGCCAGACCTGATGTTCGGTTCCATGCCTGCCGCCGTGAAGGCAGCCGACCTGCGGCGTGACGGGCGGTGCGCTATCCACGCCCACCCCGGCGACGGTGACGCCAAGGTCATGGGCGTCGCAGTCGAGATCACCGGACCGGCGAAGGCGGCCTTCGGATCGCCACCGGGTGTCCACGACTTCCGGCTCGACCTCACCGATGCGGTGCTCACCTCCGTCGACGCGGCCGCGGAGTTGCTCGTTATCCAGCACTGGCGTCCCGGTAGCGGTGTGACGGTCACCCGGAGACGCTGATCAATCAGCTATACCTGCGGCCGATTTCGAAGACGGGGTCCGGCGAACCGGATCGCATGACGGAGTCGATGTGAATTTGGCTCGCGATGAAGCGTCCGCACTCGACGGTTGCCGGGATGCCTGACAGGTGAAGTGAGTTCCCGTACGGGAGCCCGGCGTAGTAGAGCCCCGGCAGCGCGCCGAGCATGGCTTTCTGCTGGATCGGCACCCCGTTGTTGTCGAGCGCCTGCTTCGGCAGGAAGCGGTAGTCCGGTCCGAAGCCGGTGCACCAGATAATCGCCGTGATGTCATGGTGCGCCAGATCGAGCTTGTTTCCGAAGTTCGCGATGTGCTCCATGTTCACGTCGAGCGGCGGGTTTTGCTCCGGCGCCACAAACCCGCGCTGACGAATTCCGGAATCGATCTTATGCAGTACCGCGCGGAGCGAGCGAGCAGAAGCCTCCGCGACGGCGACGACATTGTCGTCAACCGACAAGATGCTGTTTTGCGCCGCGCGCACGGAACCGACAAGGATTACGCCCTTTTCGGCCAGGGTGCCAAGGTTGAGGTCCGCACCTCGGTTCGTCACGGCGGTCACCGGTAGACCCGGTAGCTTGGTCGGGTCGCCGCTCGCGAAGTGTCCGGCCTCGGCCGTCACGAAATCGTCGTACAGCGAAAAGATGTACATCCATTCCTGGATGCCTCGACCACGATAGCGGCGCGGAAAGACACGGTGGCGACCGACCGACAGGAATACGTTACGTCCGACATCAGCGAGCTCGTCCGCGATTTGTTGTCCACTGATGCCCGCGCCGACCACGAGGACGGCACCATCCGGCAGTGCCGCGGGATTGCGGTAGTCGCGCGAATGCACCTGCACGATGGCCGGGTCGATATCGGACGCGAAGGCAGGCAGCCGGGGTTTTGCGTAGCCGCCCACTGCCGCCACAAGGTTGCGGGATTCGAAGACGGCGCCGGTCGACAGATACGTCCGGAATCTGACGTCATCGTGGTCCGCCGCCTCCGGTGGGCACTCGACCGCTCGAACTTCGGTGTGCTGCAACACCCGAAGCTGTCGCTCCTCCGCGTAGCGACGCACATGCCTGGCCAACTCGCGGCCCGACATGGTGCCGTCGGGGTCGGTGCCGTCATACTCCCACCCCGGAAGCTGAATTGTTCGGTTCCCACTGCCGACCAGCAAACTGTCCCAACGCTCGTGCGCCCAAGCATGACCGATCTCGGCCCGCTCCACGATCACCGCGGCGTGGCCGATTTCCCGCAGGGAGGCGGCCACCCCGCACCCTTGTTGGCCTGCCCCGACGATGACGGTCTCGGAATATTCGATGTTCACCAGATCAACCTCTCTGTTGCGAGCGGCGGTCGCCGTCCGCGTTCTCCGTTAGGCTTGCCTTACCAAAACATTTGAAGTCGGCTCGAGATCAAGACCTACGGCGACAGGACGGCGGCTTAGATGAGCGACACCCCAGCGGTAGACGGACGGTCAGGCGACGGCTTGGTCGGGATCGGCGCGGCCGCAAGGCGATTCGGCCTCGCTGAATCGGCGCTGCGCTACTGGGAACAGCGCGGGCTGCTCCGCCCGGCGCAGCGCCGGTCTCGCTGGCGCCTCTACGGCCGCGACGAACTGCATCGCATCGGCCTGATTCAGATGTGGCGCGAAACCGGGCTGATGAACCTCGACGAAATCGCCGCGGTCCTCGCTGCCCGCAACCACGAATGGCGGCAAGCGGTCCTCGGACGGCTCGACGAGATCAACCAACAGCAACAACGATTGGCGACCGCGAAAGCGCACCTGGAACACTTGCTGACCTGCCCGGACGCCAACCCCGCCGACGAGTGCCCGTACCTGCGCGCAATGACCGACACCCGAGCGACAGCCGTAGCGCGCTAGCTGAAAGGCCGTGCGCCGGAACAGGACTCGGGCTCGTCATCCTGGATCATGACTCGATTGTGGGCCGCTCACCACATTCGTCGAGGACAGATCGGCTCTGGGCGAGTTCCGAACAAGTAGTCGCGAAAGGTTCGCAGATACTCGTCCAGTTCGCGTTGATCGGCGAACCTGGTTCTGGTCGGGTCGAACCATTCGTTCGGTGTCGGGCCCCACGCGATCATGAAGTCGAGGGCTTCGCGCACCATGCCCCCATAGGTCACATCCCTGGCACAGGCGTCGCGGAGCGCTGACGCATGATGCCTCATTCCGTCGGCGTTCTCGGCGCGGTGCATATGCACCAGAGGCCACAGCAGACCGTGGATGTGCGGGATTTCGTCCCACCACTTCGCCTCCGCGCCCAGCGTCTCACTCGCCCGCACTCGGCGGGGTGATTCTGTGACAGGTGCCGGGTGGTCGGAAGGCGCTCCCCTTCGGTCGATGCGGCGAATCGGCCCGGTGCCAAGATTCACGGGTGGATACCACACGCCTCGCCACACCGGGACGCCGAGCATGGGCGGATTCACCGGAAGTGGTTCGGCCAGTGAGATATCGACCGTGATTCGGCGCACGGGTGGCAACAGTCCGTCAGGGACCATATCCGCCACCATCGACAAGCAATCCGGCACGTCGAATCCAGTCACACCGACGCCCTGCCAGAGCCGTGTATCCGAGCACTCCCCCAGGTCGAATTCGATCCAGTACCGCCGCGCCGTGCTCATCCGTGATTTCCTCCCGATTCGAACCCGTCCGGCCGGGCGGTGGCTGCTCGTCCACGGTCAGCTCTTGTAGCCGATCACCAGCGCGCCGCGCTTGGTAACCCCGAGCGGCGCGGGCAACGTGCGCGCACCCGCGGCGGCCCGGTCCGCCGGTACGAACCTGGCGGTGAGATAGTCGGTGATCGCCGCCGTGTCCGGCAAGGTGAGCAGCGTGGCATCCCAACAGTCCACCGACACCTCACCGAAGACCGATGCCACGATGTCGGGGGCTTCCTCGGCGTCGAACGGTGTCGGATCCGGCCGCCACACCGACGCGAGTTCCGGCGAGTCGCGTCTGCTGATCGCGCCGGCCACCAGCACTCCGCCGGGTCGCAGCACCCGGTGGGCGGCACCCAGCGCGGGCAGCGGATCCGGCAGGTGGTCCAACACGTTGACCGCGACGACCGCATCTAACACGTTGTCCGCGAACGGAATCGCCGCGGCGTCAGCACGGACCACCGGCGGCGGGACCGCCGAGAGCATGGTCGCCGAGGCGTCCAGACCGACCACCCATAGCGGTGTCGACAGGCCATTCGCGGCGGCGCGCAGTGCGCCCTCGCCGCAACCCAGGTCGAGCACGCGCCGGGCCCGGCGCTCAGCGAGCAGGTTGACGATTTTCTCGTACAGGCTGATTCCCGGCCGCAGGTGCATGGCCGTACCCCTGCTGCCGCGGCGGAACCGCTCCGGATCGGTGTCATAGTCGCGTTCGGTCGCCACCCCGCCAGTATCGGGGAACCCGACCGCTTCAGCCGCACACACCGCTCGAGGTGTCCTCGATGCGGCGCTGCCCAGGCTGGCGCGACTCACCATCGGATCATCCGATGGTGAGTCGCGCCTGTCTCATGAACTCTGGTCGCC
The DNA here is from genome assembly GCF_042691675.1 of Nocardia brasiliensis. Taxonomy (GTDB): domain Bacteria; phylum Actinomycetota; class Actinomycetes; order Mycobacteriales; family Mycobacteriaceae; genus Nocardia; species Nocardia brasiliensis_D. Next base: position 3,375,910 of record NZ_CP170507.1, on the reverse strand, counting down.
AGGCTGCGGGCGTACGGCAGTCAGCAGGACGTGTTGTTCCAGTATTCGCCGAGTCTTATCGGTGATCGCACGCGTGTGCCGATCCAAGATGCCAAGCAGGTTGCCGAGAGATATCTCCCACCCCTGGTCGGCTAGCAGGTGGCCCGGATCGCTCTCTTCGGTGAACGTCAGCGCGCGCACGTCACCGGCCCCGATCTTGTCCCAGATCTGCAACATTCGATCGGTCGGGTCCGTGTTCACCGGCCAATCGTTCAACGTGACCCAGCTGCCGGGAGCGCTGAGCGCCGTAACCTCGTGCAGCAACGCCTTCTGGTCGTGCAACGGCAAGTACCGAAGCAGTCCCTCGATCAACCACAGCGTCGGCGCCGACGGATCGAATCCGGCTTGCCGCAAAGCGGCGGGCCAGGCGTCGCGCAGATCGACCGCGACGGTTCGTCGTTCGCCGACCGGTTGCTGGCCGTCCAACGCTTCGGCCTTGAATTCCAACACCCTGGGCAGGTCGACCTCGTACACCGTGGCTGCGGCCAGCGCTTTCAACCGGTAGGCGCGTGCGTCCAAGCCTGCGGCCAACAGGACGAACTGGCCGATCCCGGCCCCGGCCGCTTCCTCGATGACATCGTCGAAGTACCTGGTGCGCGCGGCGATCGCCGCAATCGAAGGCTCGTACTCGATGGCCGCCGCGGTATCCATCAGGCTCAGGTCACCCTGCGCGACCGCGATCCACATCGGGTCCCCCGTGGCGACGAGGAACAATTCCGCTAATGGATCCTCGAACAATCGGTCGTCTCGGCAATGTTCGAGCGCTCTCGCCCCGGCCACCGCCAGAGCGGTCGCACCCACGCTCTCGGTCACTCCCCAGCTGTCACCCGTGCGTCGCATTCGTCCCTCCCTATCCCGGCTGTCCGTCACCGATCAGCAGCCGAAGATTGGGCAGCTATCGTATCCACAATGGCGAGCTTGACTGCGCCGCTGCAGTTTCCGCCATTCGAGTCACTGAACCTGCACTCGGTATCCAGGAAGATCAACGGCACCCCCAGGCGCTTGCTCTCCCGCTTGGAGATCTTCAGCAGGCGCACCTCACCCGAGAAATTGCGCCCGGACATGGGCTGCCGGAAGCTGCTCTGAAAATCGCATATCAGCATATTGGTCAACTGCGTTCGCCAATAATCGGCCAGCGACCAGTGGCTCAGTTCCTCAGCCAGATCGTCCTGTATTACCTTGGCTACCATGTAGTAACTCAGCTGGTTGAAACAGATATTGAACTCAACGGAGTTGAAGTGGCCGGTATCATCGATATAGCACGATTCTGGGATCTCGAAGTCTCCAGCGGCCACGACCAGCGCTTCGGAGTCATCGGGCGCCGTTACCTCGCTCGACACCAGGTATCGGCAGTTCTCCCGGTAGGGGCGCAGGGCATGCGTCAACAACGTCACGTCCGTAGCAGCTCGATAGGGCGGAATTTTCACGGTCATGTATTCCCAAACCTTTCGATCGTTGCGGGAGCCAGGGCAGCGCCGGTGTAGCGCAATCCCCCTGTGCGACAAGCGAATTGCCAACGATGCTCCCGAGGGAAACGTAGCACCGCCGTCCGGACCGGACCAGGGATTGCCGACCGGTGCGCCGTCCGGGCTACCGTGCGGACGGCCACCACTCGCGCATTCCGGACAACCGCGATAACTTTGTTCGACTGCGGATTCTCCGCAGCCGTCCCGCACGGGTGCGGCGCAATCAGCGAAACGAGATGCTCCCAGGCGGCAGGCGCGGTCGAATGGACCGGCACCCAATATGGCAACGCCGACGCGGGCTGGTGTCAGGATGGACGTTGATACAGATAAATTGTGGCGAACTGCGAGTCACGGGCGATCGTGAGCTCGGGGTAGTCGTTAGCGAGGTTGCCATAGGGCTCGCTGGCGAACAATTCGATTGCGTTCGTACAATCGAAGTTCCAGTTGTTGTCGCCTCTCGTGGGTGCCAGCTCGATGCCTACCTGTTTCTTCAGCTCGGCGCAGGTCACTTTGCGCAGCGGTTGGTGATACGTCGGATCAGTGAAAATCGACCGATAGTCCGGGAATCGTTCCGCTGCCGCGATATAGCTACCTACGTAACCACACATACCTGCCAGCACCGGACAGCCGAATCGCCGCATCCTGACCAATTCGAATGAGTCTGGTATCCGGATTTCATGTTTTTCCATGACCCGTTGCGCCTCCTCGGCGGACAGGTCCGTGTCCAGTGTCCGGATGACGAAGGCAGAAGCGCATCCCCACAAGAGTGCCCCACACGTCACGAGCGCCAGGACGGACCAGAACCACCGAAAACGCGAGCGTCGAGACACGATCTCCGCACTCATTACGGGACCCGTGGGCAGGAAATCCTCGAACGAGCGCGGACGCTGGGTCATTGGCACAAGCCGAGGTACGGACGTGGGATCGACCCAACGATTCGCAACGGGCGCTCCTGGCGGGATGTCTTGGTGTCGAGGCGGTTTCGCCCGCGACAGCCGCCACGAGCGAATCGAGATGAGCGCAATACTCGCGCACCGACGCCGTTCCCCGCGAGACCCTAATTTGTCCGGCACGCGCGCCCAGCGGCTGTGCGTATGCGTTACCGCACCGGACGAGCCGCTGAGGCAGCGTTCCATTCCCGCACCGTCGCCCACAACCGCCGTCGCCCCGTGCCGGCCGCCGCCTCCACGACAACCCGGGCCGCCTCGGTGGCGTACCCATAACCATGGGCCCGCTGAGCCAGCTCGTAGGCGAGCTCCGGTTCGTCGTACGATCCCTGGCCGACAACCAGTCCGCAGTAGCGTTTTCGCTGGTTAGCGAGGAAGCTGGTGGTAGAGCCGCGCGAGTTCCTCGGCGGTGCTGCGGGCCGCAGCGCAACCGTTATGGGCTCTGATCGCGATGATCTCGGACTTCCCGTGGTCGTCGGACTGATCGTCGGTGCCGGGTTTGGCCTCAGGTGGCTGTGCAGGGGTCGCGAGATGGATCCAACAGGCACCGGCAAACACAGGTTCGTCGCGAGAACTCTCACTCTCCACGGCGCGGAGGCCGCCGATCGTGATTTCCTTCGCGGTACGGCCACGGGCTCTCGCGCTGTCCAAAGACCAGCGGTCAGAGCTGAACTCGTAGTTGATCTGCTGGAGTGTCGACTCGTCGCCACGGTCGAGGTGGAAGGAGCAGTCCCAGGGATTCCAGTTGGTTCCGTTGTCCGCCAGCGCGGGACGGTGTCCCTGCCCGACTTTGCCGAGCACGGCGCACGGGTCGAGAGTGGCCAGCCGAGAGTTCATATGTGCGCGTTGCGATGTCGCTCGCAGAGGGCGTTCGAGCCGGTGCGCGACGGCTGCTGCGGCGATGTCTCGTACGGGCGCGCACGCATCGCCCTTCGGGTGATCTCCGATGAAATCGCCGTCGGCATACACTATGAAGTTGATTTGCAGGCGATCACTGACCGGCACATCAGCAGTGCAGGACACGCCCTCATCATCTGGGTGCGGGGTGATCTCGCCCTCGAATTGTGCGCCACCGATGACGGGGTACATACTGGCGGTGATCATGGTGGCTCGGTCACCACCAGGCGGGCTGAACGACACACGGCAGTTGCTGAATGCGCTCCAGGCGCCGAAGTAGTCCGGCGTCCCGATCCGCTGTATCGCTGCATCGTCGACGTAGCCGCACGGGTCGAGCGGGCGGACAGTGTCGCGGTAGGCGATCATCGCCTGATCCTGCGTCGATAGCAACTGCGAAAATGCGGGCTGTTCGGTCGGCGACGCTGTCCCCGAATCCGTCCGTGTGGATGCACACGACGATGCGGCGACTGCACCACACATCAGTATCGCGGTAGCGACGATCACTTTCCTCACCGGGCGGATGCTACAGAGCTCCGTCATATTCACCCGATGCGATCCATCATGAATCGATCACTACCTGATCACACCGAACTCGACAACGCTGCCGATAGCTGGAGGCAGATCGATCGCTGCGCATGCCCACAGGTTCGTCCGATAATCACGACAAGAGGTGTCGCGGACTTCGGCTCCCCCGAAAGCCACCTACCAGACCTTCCCCGGAATGGGCCACGACCTTCCCCGCGAACTATGGAACGACATCATCGACGCCATCGACATGGTCACCCGGCGCCCAACCGGGTGACAATTTTTGCAATCCCTCTCCCCCGAGAGTTCGTGTCGATCGGGACGACATGCTGCTTCCGCTGTGCCGAGCCAGATTTCATCGTTCGAAGAGCCGTCTAAGTCGATCGGCCCGCTCCCGGGGGAGCTGGGTTCGATCGACTCGACGGCTCATCGGATCGGCGCGACCGCGGTGGAGGGCGATGGTGCGGCGCGATCGGCGGGCGGTGTTGTCCGGGTGACCACGACGACGCTGACGCATGCGACTGCCATACAGACGAGGATGGTGAGCATCATGGCGACCCCAGGATGACTATGCGCACCGATCCCGGTGACGGGGGCGAGGATTCCACCGATGACGAATTGCCCGGCCCCCATGAGCGCGGCGGCACTGCCGGCGACCTCGGGGTAGCGAGTCATCGCCAGGGCCATGCTGTTCGGCAGTATCGCGCCGACGCTGGAGATGAGCAGGAACAGTCCGACGAGCAGGGCGGGGAGTCCTGCGTCGGCCATAACCGCAAGAGTGCTCACCACCGCCCCGGCGAGGCCGATCAGCGTGGCGGTCGTGAGCAGCGGCCGAAGTTGCACACGGTGCGTCAGGCGCACACTGATCTGCCCGGCCAGCAGCATTCCCAGTGCGTTGACACCCAACACCACGCCGAACAGCCGTGGGCTGAGCTGGTAACCCTGTTCGAGCGCGAACGCGCTACCGGAGATGTACGCGAACATCGCCCCGAAGGTGAAACCAGCGGTGACGGCATAGCCGATGAAGTCGAGGTCGGTCAACAGGCGACGGTATTGCCTGAGACTGCCAGGGATGCTGCCGGACCGGCGACGCTCTCGAGGCAAGGTTTCGGGAAGCCACCGCAGGCAGGCGCACAGCAGAACGAAACCGAGACAGGCGATTACCCCGAAGAGCCCGCGCCAGTTAGTAAATGGCAGCAGTTCGGCTCCGACAATCGGGGCAAGGGCCGGAGATATGCCGATCACCAGCAATAGCATCGACAAGATGCGCGCCATGGCCGGTCCGGCGGCAATGTCGCGAACAGCCGCGCGACCGATGACGATCCCGCCGGCGGCCGCGATAGCCTGCACCGCTCGAAGCGCAATGAGGACCGTCAGATTCGGGGCGACAATGCACACGACCGAGGTGATCGTATAGACGGTGAGACAGATCAGTAATGGAGTGCGCCGACCATAGGAGTCCGACAGCGGACCCAGAACCAGCTGTCCGAGTGCCATTCCCGCGATCGACGCGGTGAGCGTGGCCTGGACACCGCTGGCGCTCGTGTGCAGATCGGCGGTCATGGTCGGCATCGCCGGCAGGTAGAGGTCGATCGCGAACGGACCGATCGCGGCCAGTCCGCCGAGCATGATCAGAAAAGCGATCGTGGGCCGCGGGGTAGTGGCCGCACCGATCGTTACCGGCGAAGACGACATCGGTCAACTCCCTTGTACGACAACGAATCCGGACTATCCGCCGGGCCCACCACAGCACGCTCGACGGTGATCGGCTCGCCGTGCCCGCCCGCGGGTGTTCTGACACCCGCTGGACGGGCAACTCCTACGCCTGGACGGTCAGCATTTCCGTCAGGTGGTCGGCGATCGCGACGACGGTCGGCTGCTGCCAGAAAACGGTGGCCTGCAGCTTGTGACCGAACCGCTTTTCCAGCTTCTTGCGGATCGTCACGGTCATGACCGAGTCGAGGCCCTGTTCCAGCAGCGGTCGACGAGGATGCAGGTCGCTCGCCGCGGGCAACCGCATTTCGGCCGCGATCGTACCGGTCACTTCCGCCGAGATCACCTCCCGCAACCGTTCCGGGGTCAGACCGGTGAGCGACAGCCCGGGCCCGGCGGCAACGCCGGACGCCGGATCGTCCTCCACCGGACGATCGATGACCGGGTACTCCATGCCGGTCACCCGAGCCACCACCGTGCCGTCGGTGTCGGCGATCAGCCCGTCGACGACGTCGACACGGTCCTTGTCCAACGCGACTTCGATGACCGCCTGCGCGGGCGGTGTGCCCGCGATCGTCACGTTGTCGATACGCACGACCATGCGCAAGACCGGATTACCGGCGAAAACCGCAGGCGCGATGGACATTACGGCGTCGAGCAGCGGTGCCCAAGTGGCTGCTCCGCCAGCCGTCACGGTCACCCGCGCCCGCACCACATCAATCCCGTACTGCAATTCCTCGACCGCCCAATCGAACCCGGTTTCCGGCACTCCGACAGCAGCCAGCCGCTGGTGGACGAGCCGCGGATCGACAGCCAGGAGTCGCTGCGCCACAGGGTCGCCCAGACTCGCGGGCAGTGGAGTCCGCGCAACGTCCGGCACCGTCGCCGCCTGTGCGTGGATCAGCCACGACGGATCGTCCGCGGGATCCTCAGCGGGTGTTCGCGAGGCGATCCGCAGTTCCCGCCGACCCGGGTCCCCGACGACCTGGATCTCGCGCCTGCCGTCGGTGAGCAGCGGGTGCCGCATCTCGACGCCGATGAGTTCGATCGGTTCGCCGCTCGGGCTGCCTGCCTGCCGGAAGGTCTCGACAAGCACTGCGGCAGGGACGATTTCGGCGCCGTTGAGCGCGTGGCTGCCGGGGTATGGCCGGTTGTCGTCCTCCAGCACCGAGCGCCAGATCCGTAGTTCGCTGCCCGCGATGCTGGTCGGCGTGCCGAGCAGAGTGTGCGAGTCGACGTCGTGGCCGGGGCCCGGCACCCGCCCGGTCAGCGAGGGCTCATGCCACAGCCTGCGGCCCTGCCAGGCGTATCCGGGTAGGCCGACCAGCCCGCCGGATGGCTGCAATTTCGTCCAGTCGACTGGAATCCCACGACAGTGCACGGCGCCGAGGGCGGCCAGGAAGGTCTGCCGCTCGGGCAGGTCCCGACGCAGCGTCGTCCCCACGAACACATCCTCGACATCACTTTCGCCAACCGTCTCGCGGATCGAATGCGCCACAACCGGGTGCGGCGAGACCTCCAGGAAGTCGCGGAAACCGTCCGCCAGCGCGGCTTCGACCGCTCCGGCCAACCGAACCGGATTGCGCAGGTTCGCGACCCAGTAGTGTCCGTCCGTCGCCGGTTCGGATCGAGCGTCGGGCAGGGCCGTCGAGTACATCCGAACGGAATGCGGCCGATAGGTCAGCGTGGCGCCGGCCGCGGCCAGCTCGGTGAGCAGTGGGTCCATATGCGGGCTGTGGAACGCGACATCGGACGCGACCCGGCGGACCCCGATGCCCTCGGCGGGCCAGCGCTCGAGCACTTCCTCGATTGCCTCAGGATCCCCGGAAATGACGCACTGCAGCGGCGAGGACGCGATCGCCGCGACCAGATCCGTTCGGCCGGCAAGTCGTTCGGCCGCCTCGTCCAGCGGCATCGTCGCCATCACCATGGCACCCTGGCCCGCCACCCGCCGCAGCAGACTCGAGCGGCGGCAGATCAGCCGGGCGCCATCCGTGAGTAACAGCGCTCCGCTGACGACCGCGGCGGCGATCTCGCCGACCGAGTGACCGATGATGGCAGCGGGCGTCACGCCGTGGGACCGCCACAGTTCGGCCAGACCGACCTGCATCACGAAGATCATCGTCTGGATCCGGTCCACGCCCTCGACTTCGTCGTCGATCAGCACCTGCCGTGGCGAGAACCCGATCTCCTCGGCAAAGATAGGCTCGATCGCGTCGACTACAGCCGCGAATTCCGGCACGGCCAACAGGTCTCGGCCCATGCCCCGCCACTGCGAGCCGTGCCCGGAAAAGACCCACACCAGGCCCGTGCCGGGTGTGGCGGCAACGCCGGTTGCCACGCCAGGATCCGGCCGGTCGGCCGCCAGCTCGCGCAATCGCGCGGCCAGCTCGTGCTTGTTACCGGCCACGATGGCCGCGTTCCGGTCGAGGCGCGACCGGCGCATGGCCAGCGTGTGCCCGACCGACGCGAGTGGCACCTGGCCCGCATTGTCGGTCAGCCAGTCCGCGAGCCGGTCGGCGTATGCCCGCAGGGCGGCATCGGATGCCGCGGAAATCGGGAAGAGCCGGTCGATCTCGCCATCGGGCTCGGCGGCAGACTCATCGGCCGTTTCGGGTGCTTGCTCCAGCACCACATGCGCAACGGTGCCGCCGTAACCGAAGCCGGATACCCCGGCCCGGCGCGGACCACTGCCCGCCGGCCACGGCGTGTGCTCGGTGACCAGCCGGATTTCTCCTCTGTCCCAAGGGATTTCCGGGTTGAGTTCGGACACCAGCGGGGAGCGCGGAATTTCGGCCCGGTGCAAGGCCAGCACCGTCTTGATGACGCTCGCCACTCCGGCGGCCCCTTCGAGATGGCCGATGTTCGACTTGACCGAACCGATCAGGCAGGGCTCGCCGGCCGGGCGGCCCGATCCGTACACCGCGGCGAGTGCCTGTGCCTCCATCGGGTCACCCAGCCGGGTGCCGGTACCGTGTGCCTCGACGAAATCGACGCTGGCCGGATCGATGCCCGCTTGCGCGCAGGCCCGCTGCATGACATGGGCCTGGGCCTCGCCGGACGGCGCCATGATGCCGTTGGTCCGGCCGTCCTGGTTGACCGAACTGCCTCGAACCACCGCGAGCACCTGCTCGCCATCGCGTTGCGCGTCGGCCAGCCGGCGCAGCACCACGACGCCGCATCCCTCACCGCGCCCGTAACCGTCGGCGGCGGCGTCGAACGCCTTGCTCCGCCCGTCCGGCGCGAGGGCTCCCGCAGCGTCGAGCGTGAGCGTCTGTCCCGGGGTCACGACCAGGTTGACCCCGCCGACGATGGCCACCTCGCACTCCCCATTGCGCAGACTCTGCGTGGCCAGGTGCAGCGCGACCAGCGACGCCGAGCACGCGGTGTCCACCGTCATGCTCGGGCCACGCAGATCGAACGAGTGCGAGATGCGGTTGGCCACCGCGCAAGTCGCCGCTCCGATGCCGGTCCAGGCCTCGATGCTCGCCAGATCCTCCAGCATCAGTGCGCCGTAGTCGCCGGTGCAGACACCGACGAACACCCCGGCGTCGGTGCCGGCCAGTTCCCGCGGCGGGAGCCCGGCCTGTTCCAGGGCCTCCCACGTCACCTCGAGCAGCAGCCGCTGCTGCGGGTCCATCAGCGCGGCCTCGCGGGGCGAGATGCCGAAGAACTCCGCGTCGAATCGGCCGATGTCGCCCAAGAAGCTGCCGCGGGTGACGGTGTGCCGCAAGGCGTTCGCGAACTCCGGGGTGCGCCGACGGTACCAAGCCCAGCGCTCGTCGGGTATCTCACCGTAGGTGTCCCCGCCCGCGGCGAGCAGGCGCCAGAAGTCCTCCGGTGACCCGACATCGCCGGGGAAGCGGCAGCCGATGCCGATCACCGCCACGGGCTCGGCGGGCTGGAAATCGTCGGTGTTCGGTCGATGCGACATGTCGTTCTCACTCCTGATCATTCGGTCCACTCCGGCTCGCGCAGCACCTTGATGACGGCGGCCGACAACAGCACCCCGGGCGCCGAGCCGAACAACAGCAGGTACTGCCCCGCGCGCAGTTGTCCGGTGGTGATCAGGTGCTCGAAGGAAAGAATTTGGTCACTGGCCGAGCAATGGCCGATCATCCGGCCGAAGTCCCAGGTCGACTTCTCCATGGGCAGCCCCAGCGGCACCATGCAGCGCTGCTCGGTGGCTTCGCGCGAGCAGTTCAAGAACGCCACCCGAGCGATGTCGTCGAGGCCGATACCGGCCTCGTCGAGTGCCTGGCCGACCACCACCGGGATTTCCTCGCGCACTCTGGCCATGGCCGCCCCGAGTGGCGAGTCGGGAGCGGCCGCTACCTTGGCGGTGATTTCCTGCAGGCGCGCAAAGAAATCGGGGGACTTACCGAGCGAAACACCCGGCGGGAACAGTGGCTCGCTGGCCCGGTGTATCTCCTCCGCCTCGGGAATCGAGGTGTGGCACACCGACAACAGCTGAGCGAACCCGTCCGTCTTGGTGAGCACCACCGCCGAGGCGGCATCGCCCGCGATGAACAGCGCCGACATCTTCCAGCGATCCATCAGGGGCGTGCCGAAATTATCCGCGGCGACCAGCAGTGCACTGTGGCGGTCCGGATCCGCACGGAGATACTCGACGGCCATCGACAGTGCGGAGAACATTCCGTTACAGCCCTGCCGGATCTCCAAGGCCGGTATCGGGCCGACGAGATGCCGCTGGAGATACGGGTGCGGTAGCCAGCCTTCCGGCCCTTGCAGCCAGGTGCTCGCGTAGAGCAGCAAATCGAATTCTTCCGCGACCAGCCCCGACCGCTTGACCGCGATCTCCGCGGCCCGCAGCGCCATTTCCGGTGCGGGTATCGGGCCGGCCACCGCCGCACCGCCGAGCTCGTGTATCTCGGCGGTTTCGGCCGGGTACAGGCCTTGCGCCACCGCCTGCTCGGCGGTGACCGTCGCGGGCAGAAACGAGCCGAGCGCGGCGATATAGGTGTTGGGTGTACGCATCAATGTCTCCTCGGGTTCACTCTCACGGAGGGCCGATCTGGCGCAGTTTTTCGATGAAATCGAGGTCTACACCGGGCTTTTCGGCCAGCAGTACGTCGATGAGCGGCGGCTTGCCGGGAGCGTCGGGATCGGCGCGGATATCGAGGATGTACGGCTTGCCGCTCGCGATCACCTTGAATCCGTTTTCGATGGCTCCGCGCAGGTTGCGCGCGTCGGTGACCACCTCGCTGCCGATACCGAACGTCTCGGCGATCGCCGAGAAATCCTGTGCGGGACTGCCGAGGCTCAGGTATGTGGGCGGATTCGTCGGCCGCCAACCGTAGATCTTTTCGATCAGCCCCAGACCGATCATCAGCGACGTGTATTGGGAATCGTTCACGACGAGGTACAGCACCGGCAGGTTGAACTTGCTGGTGGTCCACCAGGAGTTGGTGTGGAACAGGGCCGAGCCGTCGCCGACGATGTTGACGACGAACCGCTTCTGCTTCTTCAGCGCCAGCGAGATTCCGATCGAGGCCGGAATGGAGAATCCCAGCGAACCGCCCGAGGTGCAGAAGTAGGCGTCCGGCGAATCGTAGTTCAGCGCTTTCTGGATGACGCTGCCGATCGAGAATGCCTCGTTCAGAACCGTGAGTCGATAGTCCAGGGTCTTCTGTACTTCCGCGAGGGCGATGGCGACCTGATGACCGGCTATCGGCACCACGCTATCGATCCGGCGTTTGTCACTATCGATGCGCCGCAATTTTTCGGTTTCGGAATCGAATGATCTTTCGCGTTGGGCGCCGAGTCGCAGGATGTTGTCGTTCCGGGATTCCGCCGAGGTCCTGTCGAAGCGCTTGTGATCGGCGATGCCGGAGATGATCAGCGGCAGTGTCTTCTTGATGTCGCCGAGGACACCGACCTCGGAGAAGTAGTTCTTGCCGAGCTGCCACGAATCGTTGTGCAGCGCAACCTGAATCAACTCCCCCGGAATGATCGGGCCGTTCTTCCAGTGGAAGATCGAGATCTGCGCGTGCGAATTCACACCGATGAGAAATATGGTGTCGAATCCCTCGAGCTGCATGTGGATGCCCTCCTGGATGGGCAGCAACTCGCCCTGCCAATGCGGGAGGTCGTTCGGATAGTTCATCCGGCTCGCTTGGAACTCGGAGTACACGGCAGCACCGAGCAGGTTCGCGAGCTGTTCGATTTCCGGCCAGGCACCGGCCTCGCCGACGCCGTCGCCGACCAGCAGGACCGGCTTCTTCGCGTCCGCGAGCGTGTCGACCGCCGCGGCAATGCCGGCGGGATCGCCGGTGACGGCGTGCGCGATACGAGTCGTGCGGCCGTGCTCCTGCCAGTTGGGCTGCTCGAGCAGGTAGTCCCACGGAATGGAAATGAAGACGGGACGGAACGGCGGGGTGAGCAGTTCCTTGAAGGCGCGCTGCATCGCGATGGGTATCTCGTCGGCACACCGGATTTCGTGCGCCCACTTCGCGTATTGCCCCGCAGTCCGTACCAGATCGGAGCCGAGCAGCGGCTCCTGGAGCAATAGGTCGCTGTGCTGCTGACCGCACAGGACGAGTACCGGAATATTCGACGTGTACGCGTTGAAAAGGTTGCCGATGATATTGGCCGCCCCCGGTGTGACGTGTACCAGCGCGACACCGGGCCGCCCGGACGCGCGGGCGTACCCCATCGCAGCACCCATGGCGATATTCTCGTGCAGGCACGGAATATAGTCGACTTCGTTTTCCGGAATCGTCGTTGCATCGATCAACGGGATCTCTTGCGTGCCGGGCACGCCGAAGACATATTCGACGCCGGCTTCATGAATGTAGTCGAATACCACATCGCGGCCGAGCTTGGGTGAATTCATTCTGCTCCTATCGTCCGGTCCAGTTCGGTGCTCGTTTTTCGGCGAAGGCTCGTGGGCCCTCCTCGGCGTCGGCCGAGTCGGCCCTGATGCGCTCCCACCGGTATTCGGCGGCGAAGGCATCGGGTAACGCCATGGCGATCGACGCCGCGGCCGCTTCCTTGATCGCGCGAATCGACAGCGGCGCGCAGGCGAGAACGTCGGCGGCCCAGCGTTCCACACACGCATCGAGCTCGGTGTCGGAAACCACTTCGTTGACCAGACCGAGTTCGAAGGCACGCGCGGCGGACATGGTGCGTCCGGTCAGCAGGTGCCCCATCGCGATCCGATACGGCGCCTGGCGGGGCAACCGAAAGACGCCACCCGCGCCCGGTATGAGGCCCAATGTGGCTTCGGGGAGACCGAATTGGGCGTCCGTGGCGGCGACGATGATGTCGCAGGCCAGCGCGAGCTCGAAGCCGCCACCGAGCGCGTACCCGGACACCTTCGCGATGATCGGTTTGGCGAACGAGAACCGCTCGGTGATGCGCGGGAATCCCGGCTTTCCCGCGCTCCCGAAGGAAGAGCGGGCCGAGCCGTTCTCGATCCGTCCGGCCAGTTCCTTGAGATCCTGGCCGACCGAGAAGGCTTTCTTCCCCGCTCCGCTCAGGATGACCAACCAGATGTCGTCGTCGGCTTCGATGTCGTCCCAGACGCACGCCAGCTCGGCGTGCATGGCGAGATTCATCGCGTTGAGCACGTGCGGTCGATTCAGCTGCACGGTGGCGATACGTCCGTGCTTGCGGTAGTCGACCGTGGACAGCTCCATGGCGGTCGGCTCATTTGTCGCCGGACCACCGCCGCGCACCGAATCAAGACGCGATGCCGTAGTCATCGGCCCGCCGACTGGAATCGCTCGGTCTTGGCCAGCACATCGGCGGAGTACAGACGCATGGCCTGGTGCAGCGAGAACTCCGACAGGTAGCGGCGGAAAACGTCCTGCGGCTCTTCGGCACCGACCAGCATGTGCTTATTCGCGACGACCGCGGGCGACGCGAGTCTCGTTGCGGCCTCGGCGATCTCGTGGTCCATGGCGGCCGGCTCGACCACCGTGTCGAGGACGAAACGGGCGTCCGGGTCGGTCGCCCAGAGCTTGCGGCCCCACAGGATGACGTCCCGGGACAACCGGAAGTTCGACGCGCGCCCCAGACGCAGGTTCGCCGCGCCCGGAATGATGCCCTCCTGTGCGGCGGGCAGACTGATATAGCTGTCGGTGCTGGCGATAACCCGATCGAAGACCAGGAGCAGCTGAGCCCCGCCACCGATCGCGAAGGAGTCGACAGCCGCTATCCAGGGCTTGCAGGTCGGGACGACAGGCCACCCGGCGTCGTCTTCGGCGAGTCCGCGCAGGATCTTCGCGAGGTAACCGGTCTCCCGGCGCAGCAGGAAATCGATGAAGGAGATCTTGCCCTGATGCAGGTGCGCGAGGTTGATTCCGGCGCTGAAGACTCGTTTGCCGCGGTAACGCGGATGCTCCATCTCCCCGCCGCGGACGACGCCGACGTGCGACATGGGATCCAGCAGCACCAGGTCGACCGCGGTTTCCATGTCGGCGACGAGCTGGTTGTCCTCGGCGTTGAGGCAAGCCGTATTGGTGATGGTGATCGTCGAGGTGGCGCCACTGCGCACCAGGTGTACGGCCGGAAGCGTGATCGCACCGGTGGACTGGAACTCGGCGAGCAGGTCGGTGGCACGGGTAGTCGGCGCGCGCATCTGATCGAGGAGATGGTTGCCTGCCACCGGGTCCGCGAACACGGCGTGGAAGAAGATTCCCTGATCGATCTCCCAGCCCTCCTTGTCCGGCTGCGCCACTTCGGCATCGGCACCCAACTGCGCCGGATCCGGTAGCAGACCGGGAAACAGTTCGGCCGCGGCGGCAGCGAGCTCGGACAGTCGTAGTCCACGCCGGAAGTCGTCGGTCGCCACGCGGTACACAGTGCTCAGGTGCTGGCGCAAGAATTTCCGGCGCAGTCGGCGAAGATCCCGGTGCGCCGTGGCGGCGCGGGCCGCGGCGCTGTGGTCGCGGGTTCGAACCGGGCCGAGCGTGCGCAGCAGTGCGGCGAGTTCACGTGCGGCCGTGTGCAACTCGACCCGATCCAGGTCGAGATCAGCGGTGCTGGAGCTGAGGTCGGCGATGGCGGTCATGATGCGGTTCGCTCGCGTCGCAGCGTTCGATCGGAGGCGGCCAGATGCGCGCCGAGCGCATCTTCGAACCGGGTGGTCGCCGCGTCCAGCACGAGGCGTCGGCGAATCGCGATCTCGGATCCGATGGAGGATTCGAAAATCGCGAGGCCGGTGGCGACCGCGTCGGCCTCGGTCCCGGGTTCGGCCACCGCGTCGATCACGCCGCAGGCTCGGGCCAACTCGGCCGATAGCGCTCCGCCCTGCACCGCCAGCTCGCGTGCCCGGCCGACACCTACCTGCACCGCAAGCCGATAGACCGCCATCGCGGGCCAAACTCCGGCGGTCGACGACGCGAACGAGAAGGTGGTGCGCGCCCGCATGATCCGGTAGTCGGCGACGAGCAGCAGCTCCGCGGCGGGCCCGTACGCGTCGCCGTCGACGATGGCGACGATGGGCGCGGGCACTTGCTCGAGACGGCGCAACACGCCTTCCCACTTGTTCACATCGCCGACGGTGACACGGCCGGGCCAGTCGAACCGGTGACCGGCCGGTGGCCCGGCGATATGCAGGACGACGCAGGTCCCGGGCGCGGCCGAGGCATCCTCGGCCGCCATCGCCGCTGCCGCCACCGACATGGTGAGATCCGGCGACAATCCGGTATTCGCCGCAACTGCGGTGGTAATTGTTTCCAATTCCTGTTCGCGCGGATTGACAGTCACGAATTGCCTTTCATTTGTGGACGTTTCGCGATAGCTGCTCAGTACTGAAAGAGTGCGGTTTCGATCTGCGATCCGGGACCCATCGTCATGAAGACGCCGTAATCTCCGCGCGCCACCCGCCCCTCGGCGAGAAGTCGTTGATACGAGAACAGGAACGACCCACTCGACAGATTTCCGTAATCACGCATCACGCTCACCGTGTGCCGCAGATCGTGATTCGTCAGTCCGAGATTGATTTTCACGGCGTCGATCACCTTCTTGCCGCCGGAGTGCACGATCCAGTGGGTGATCTCCTTGCGCCGCAGCCCGGCTTCGCCGAGCAGCTGGTCGACGACCGTCTCCACGTGCGCACCCACCTCGTAGGGCACCTCTTTGTCGAGGTAGAAGCTGAACTTTCCGGCTTCGTCGTCCCAGTCGTAGCGCATGGCATCCATCGCATGGATGATCATGTAGCTCCGCATGCCCAACAGTCGCGGCGTCGGATACGCCGCGGGACGGATGTGTGCCTCGCCGGTGCTCACCGCCATCGCGGCCGCGCCGTCGCCGAACAGACTGTTGACCACCGCGGTCCGCATCGTCCCGTCGTATACGTATGCGGCAGAACATGATTCCGTACATACCAGGACTGCGAGCTTGCCCGGGTTCGCGGTCGACCACGCGGCTGCGGCGGTCAACCCGTTCAGCCCGGCATTGCATCCCATGCCGACGACATCCAGCCGTGCGGTACCCGGTGACAACCCGAGTTCGTTGATCAACAGCGCACTGAATCCGGGCGTGAGAAACCCCGTGGTCGTCACCGCGACGAGGTAGTCGACCTCGTCCAAGTTCCGGCCGATTCTACTGAGGCACTTGCGAATTGCCGCTGCTCCGGTGGTCACGCCGTAACGGCGGTGCTTCGCCAGCAACTCACCCTGCGTCTCGGACCTGAAGTTTCCTTCGTTGTCAACGGAAGGCAATGTGAGATAACGGCTTTCGATACCGCCGTTGAGGAATACACCTCGGATCTTCGGGTCCTCGATTGCCAGCAACTCGACCAGTTCACGCTGGCTGTACTTGGTCGGCGGGTTCGCGGTCGCCACCCCGAGCAGCATCGGTGTCGGCTGTCCCGCAACGGATTCGGGGTCCACATCGAGAGTGCGAGGGAAGTTGACTTGCTCGATGGTGGTCATCGTCGAAATCCGAGGTATTGCGGTAGGCACCGCACGCGGCACCGGTCACGGTTTGCTGCGGTCCGATCGGGCGAAGAGCTGAGTCTTCGTATCATGCCTGCTCCCTCCCTAGAGCAAAGTCGAGCGGTGCGCACAACTGAACGTGCGCCCAGAATGGCTGTTGTCGCCTGATACCCCCGTCGGTCTCCACACCGAGAGATTCGGTACACGCGAAGACCTGAAACCAATTTCAAGCTACGTCGCGGCAGATGTTTGCGCGAGCCCCCAGTGCCGGGGGCAAACTGCATCCCGCATGCCGGTTCGACCTCGCAAGATCGGCAATCACATCCGGCCCGAAATGTCACTAGAGTGGTTGTCGACAGCTTTCGATTATAAATATCATTGATAAACGTCCGCATTTGTCACTCGTGGAGTATCCGTGACAGGGGAACACTGAGGGGGGTGGTGACGATCACGATGGAGCGTGCGCCCGCACCGAGCGCGGCCCGACCCGAGCGGACCGGAGCCACACCGGGGGCATTGCGGCGCCTGTCCGCGTGCCTGCCGCGCGACATCGTGGATGTTGCCGCGGCAGGTACTGTCGTGGCCGCCCTGTCACTCGCGTTGTTGGCCTTGCTCGCGACGGTGACCAGCAGTGGCGCCGACCCGAGGGCCGATGTCGGCGCGACCGCCGTTCTGCTGGCCGTGTGCCTGCCGATCTATCTGCGGCACATAGTCTTTGCCATGCGTGACACCATTCCGCCTGGCGCGTCGTTGACGGCGGCGGTGCTGGCCGCGCTGGTCCTCGGCGCGACACCGGTGCTCGGCGCGTCCTGGTTGAACACCGTGCACATCGTCGCCGTGGTCGTCGCCCTGACGCTGCGGCCGATCCTCGCCGTGCCGATTTCGCTGATCCTGGTCGCTGCCACGGCGCCGTGGGCGCTACTGCTCGGCGCTACCGAGGAGCACGCGCTGTGGTTGGCGGTGACGACCGGTATGCGAGTCATCGCCGTGTACACGCTGGTGTGGATGGTCGTCGCCTTGCGCAGGCTGCTCGATGCCGGGGCGGCCCTCTCCGAACGAGCGGTCGCCAGGGAACGATTGCGCATCGATGGTGAACTGACGCGGACGGTGCAGCGAGCGCTGGTGGAGATCACCGTTTGCGCGAGTCGTGCGGAAGAGTTGACCGCACGCGGAGATCGCGCATCGGCTCGCACCGAACTCGAAGCCCTGGTCGATGTTTCACGTCGCGGGCTGGCCGAGGCCCGCCAACTGATCCGCGGTTTCCAGCATCCGGCGTTCCATCACGAAATCACCTCCGCGTCGGCACTTCTCGCCGCGGCGGGGATAGCAGCCCGGGTCGAGCTTCCCTCGACTGGGCTGCCGGAGAAGGCAGACGAATCGCTGCGCGCCACCCTGCGCGCCGTACTGGCACGGCTGCTCCGCGACGGGGCGGACGGACCAGTGGTGCTCGCCGTTCGGAGGGTCGACGACGACTGGGTGCTCGAGTGCCACATCGATACGCTCGTAACGAGTTCAGGGAGCAGCGCATGAACGAGGCATCGCGGCCCCTCATCGGACCATGGCTGGTGACGGTCCGGCACGCGCGCGTGCTCCTGGTCGGAACCACCTGTGCGACGGGCGCTTTGGCGCCGTCGCGAGCGCCGGCCCAGGGACCCGACCAGCTCGGGCTCGCGATGCTGTTGTGGGTGCTCGCTGCCGCTGTGGTCCTGGTTCACCTGCACCATGTGTTCGGCACGATCCCGAACGGACGCCCGCGCTACTGGCCGCTGACATTCCTGCTGCTGACCACGCTCGTATACCTTCCGACGCTCTGGTTTCCGGTCGCTTGGGCCATCACCCAGGTGTTCTTCATCGCGTCGGCCGCACTGCTGTTCCGTGGGTGGGTCCGGCTCATCCTGGTGACACTGCCGATCATCGGATCCGCGGTGGGCACACTGGCCGACTCCGACCGGGTCGACCCCTGGCTGATGACCGCGGATGCCATCGAGGTGGTGGTCGTGTTCACGGTGCTCGCCGCGTGCCTCGTCGGCGTGGCCGTGCTGGTGCGCGCCGTGGACCAGCTCGACCGAACGCGGACCGATCTGGCCGAACAGGCGGCCGAACGCGAGCGGCTCCGGGTCTCCCGAGATCTGCACGACCTACTGGGGCAAAGCCTTTCGGCGGTGTCGTTGAAAGGTGACCTGGCCGCCGCGTTGCTGGCGAGCGACCCCGACGCGGCGAGATCAGAGATTCGAGGCGTCGCCATGCTCGCTCGCGACACCCTTCAGGCCATGCGCAGGGTTACCCTCGGCGAACACACTGTTTCGCTGAAAGCCGAGGCGGCGGGGGCCACTGCGCTCCTCTCCGCCGCCGGGATCGACACTCACCATCGCATCGACCTGCCACCGCTGGCGGCCGAAATCGATGATGTGCTGGCTTGGGTGACCCGTGAAGGCGTCACCAATGTGCTGCGGCACAGTGCCGCGCGCACCTGCTCGATAGTCGCCGGATGTCACGACGGCACGGTATTTCTGGAAATCGTCAACGACGGCGCGCACAAGAAAACGGGTGCGGGCAACGGCCTGTCCGGTCTCGCGGAGCGGGCCGCCGCGCTGTCGGGTACCTTGTCCGCGCGGCAGAGCAGGGACGGCACATTCCGGCTGCGCATCGAAATACCGGAGGTGACACGATGATTCGTGTGCTGGTTGCCGAAGACATGCACATGATCCGCGGCGCACTGGTGGCATTGCTCTCCCGCGAGGACGATATCGACGTGATCGCCGAACTCGATCGCGGTGACCTCGTCGTCGACGAAATCGTGCGCACGCGACCCGATGTCGCACTGCTGGACATCGACATGCCGGGCCTCGATGGCATCAGTGCCGCCGAACGCGTCCACGAACAGGTTCCCCAGTGCCAGGTGCTGATCTTGACCGGGCTCAGCCAACCGGGATATCTACTGCGCGCCTTGCAGGCGCATGTGCGCGGCTTCGTCGTCAAAGACGCACCCGCACAGACACTCGCCGACAGCATCCGCCGGGTCGTCGCCGGTGAGCGGGTGATCGATGCGGACCTGGTCGCCGCGGCGCTCGAAACCGGCACCAGTCCCCTCACCCACCGCGAGGCCGACGTGCTTCGGGCCGCCGAGACCGGTATCAGCACCGACGAAATCGCGCGAACACTGTTCCTCTCGGCCGCGACCGTGCGCAACTACCTGTCGAACGCGATCATCAAAATCGGCGGCCGCAATCGTATCGACGCGATCCGCATTGCCCGCCACGCCGGTTGGCTGTAACAGCGAGACCGGTCATCACGGCGAAAGCCGGGACCGAGTAACGACATTCGGCTCTCGTCGCCACTCGTTCCCGGCCGCCGCCGAGGTTTCCGAACCGCCTTCCGGTCAGGAGCTGCTTGCCGCTGCGGTGATGGTCGCGACAACCTCATCCGGGTGGGACACCGGCGAAGCATGTGAGGATTTCACTTCGCTGATCTGTGCCCGCATGCGGTCGGCCTGGAACCGTTGCGATGCGGGGGGAAAGGTCAGGTCGTCGGTCGAAATCAGGTACCAGCACGGCACCTTGGCCCACGACGGGTCGCCGCTCGGCTCGGCATTCGCGGCCGCGGAGGTGGGGCGCTGGCTGGCCGCGAGCCGGGCCGCGACATCGGCGCTGACGTCCTGCGCGAAGACCTCGCCGAACCGTTCCGGTGCCATCGTCACCTCCGCCCCCTTCTCGGTGGGCTGGATCCGCAGCGCCGTTTCGATCTTGCTGCCCGGATAACGCCCGGGATCGCTGAGGGCCAGCACCGATTCCCCCTTTTCCGGTGCGAAGGCCGCGACGAATACCTCCGCCTTGACGTTCGGCCGGTGGATATTGCTGATCACCGCCCCACCGTAGGAGTGCCCGACGAGGACGACCGGCCCGGTTATCCCCTCGATAGCTTTGGTGACGGCGGCCGCATCGGCTGCGGGGCCGCGCAGCGGATTGTCGGGCTGCACCACCTGATAGCCCTGAGCGCGCAGGCTTTTCGCGACGGCGTCCCAGCTGGAGCTGTCCGCGAACGAGCCGTGCACCAGTACGATCGCGGGCTTCGCGGCTGCGGTGGGCTCGGCTGGTTCCGAGGTGGACTTGGTGTCGCTACCGCACCCGGCGGTTGCCAGCACGGCTGTCGCGACGAGAGCCGTGGCGACGTTTCGGAGTCGGACGAGCATCTGCATGGCGTTCCAATCTCATGTATGAGGGCTGCCCGGTTTCACTGGGCCGGTGAGGTTGGTGCCTTCCCTGTGCTGTCGAAAACCCGCGAGCGCCCGATGATCGATGACACTGCCGACTGTCGCAGCCGGGCCGCTGGCGTGGTAGATACCGATGTGTGCGGTGGGCGATGACGAATGTCACTGCTGCCGCGACGGCGTCATCCCACGAAGCCGTAACCACGATCGTCCGCTCGTGTGATCTGTTGCCTACCGTTTGACAGCCTTCGGCCAGCGAGTCTCAATTGGTCATATGACCAGTTAGCTCGCGCTCCCGCACCGGAGCAGCGCGTTTCCGCACAGGAGTGACGATGAACCTACGGAGCCTCGTGCTCACTGCCATGTTTGCCGCCGCCTGCGCCGCGGCGACCACCGCGACACCCATCGCGCACGCCGAGCCCGAGCGGGTGCCGGACACGGTCGATATCGCCTGTGCGGGTGCCATCCGGCACCGGAACGCCGACTGGTACCTGCCAGATGGGTCCGCCCATGGTCTCGTCTGGCTGCAACACGGTTTCGCGCGAAGCAACGCGAATGTGGCCAGCCTCGCCGAGCATTTCGCCGCTGCCGGATACGTCGTCTTCGCACCCGCGTTGCCGTTCCTCGATCCGGCGGGTTGCACCCTGCAGAATCTCGGCGACAACACCGGCTTTCTCGACAACATCGCCGGACTGTTCGCCACCGCCGCCGAACCCACCAGTCCCCTGGCACGCAGCTTCGCCGCGGCTACCGCGGCGGCGCACCGACCGGATCTGCGGTTGCCGCAGGAGACCGTGTTCGTCGGGCACTCCGCGGGAGCCGAAGCCGTCGAATATGTCGCACACCGGCTGCACGTCGACCACCCTGCCGCCTTCGCCGACTTACGCGGACTCGTCCTGCTCGACCCCGTGAAATCATTCCTCGGCGACAACACCGACCAAGCCCTCAGCGACCTCGACCACACCGATCTACCGATTCTCGACGTCGCCGCGAAACCCTCACAGTGCAATCTCTTCGGCATCGGCACCGCGGCCGTCCAGCGACTGCTGCACCGTCGATACCTAGGCGTCCGCATCGGCACCGGCGTGCATACCGACGCCGAAGGTGCCAGCGGCGACACGCTCGGAAACCTGTTGTGCGGCAACCCGAAATCGGTGAACATCTCGACCCTGCAAACCCTCGCGGTCGGCTGGACCACCGACTATTTCACCGGTACCAGGACCGCCGACTACTACCCCGCCCACGCCCCCGCCACCGACGCCGCCACCGCGCAGTCGGCTGTCACAGAAGCGGTTTCGGCCGCACCCGAAGCCAAGATCCTGACCGGTTCGGAGTAACCGCACTGGGTGCTACTGACGCTGGACAACATCCTGGAGCGGCCGCACGAACACGGAATTGCCGCGCTGAGATCCCTTCGGCCGGAGCACGCCGACAGCGAGTTCGACGCTCGCGAATTCAACCTGATCGTGTGCGGACACCTAGCCTTGCTACCTCCGCTTCGCGGCGACGGGCAGGCGGTCCAACTCGATGCCGAACAGTTCGCGGTAGGCGGCCATGGCCTCATCGTCGGTCAGGGTCTGCTCGGTGCGCTCGCCGTTCTCGGTGCGGGTGAGTTTGTGGTCGCTGAGGGTGATGCGGTCGGTGGGAGTGGGTCGCGAGCACACCAGCTTGCCGGTGAAGGGCGAATCCGGCGAGGTCTGGTGATACCAGCAGAACGGTTCGAAATCGATCAGTCGGCGGGGCCGGGCCTCGATCCGGTATAGCCGCTCGTCGTCGCAGAGCAGGTCGAGGTCGCCGGTGCCGTCCTCGACCGGGACGACCCGGTACACGCCGTCCGGATCGGGCTGATCGTCGGTGCTGTCCAAACGCAGCGGATACCGGGCGTTTTGGCCGAATCCCACGTCCACCAACCACGGAAGGTCCAGGTCGACGCGCAGCACGAGATGGTCGAACGGCGGCCGGACGTGCCCGTCGTCGAACACCCCGGAGGCAAGCAGCGTCACCGGGAACCCCAGGGCCGACAGCAGGGCGCCGAACGCCCCGTTCAACTCGTAACAGAACCCGCCGCGCCGTCGTCGCACGATCTTGTCCACCAACAGCTTCTCGTCGAGCACGATGCGTTCGCCGAGGTGAATGCTGAGATTCTCGAACGGCACCGCCTCGAGATGCCGCCGGTGCAGGTCGCGCAGGGTGTCGATGTCGGGACGAACGGGTGCCTCGACTCCGATCCGCCGCAGGTAATCGACTACGAGGTCATGATCCATACACCGAACACTAAACCCTCGAGTGCACTCGAGGTCACGCCCGAAAATGTTGCCGCGATCGAAGGTTCAGCGCGTCGGATCCGTCGACCCGGATATGTTGTCCGACAACCGGTCAGCCGCCTGGGTCCGCGGTGGACATATCACACCGTGGACCGATTCGATGTCATACCAAGGGATTACCGGTAACGAGAATCCGGCCTATAGCGTCGGGTCTTGAAATCGCCGCACCGCTCCGAACATCCACCGGCCTGGCATCGCCGACGGACGGAGGTGGCGTCTCCGACTCAGCTCTCAGGAAGATCTATGACCACACCTGCCTTGGTCCCCCAGTCATCCTCGCGGTCACCGCGGGGCGGCGCTGACGGTGATTACGCCCGTCTGTTACGCCGGATCTCCGAAGCGGGGCTGATGAACCGGCGTCCCGTCTACTACGCCGTCCGGCTCAGCCTCGTCGGGGCCGCGTTCGTAGCCGGTTGGGTAGCGTTCTTCATCGTCGGCGATTCGTGGTGGACGCTGCTGGTCGCCGGGTTCATGGCCGTGACGTTCGCTCAGATCGCACTCGTCATGCACGATGTCGCACACCGCCAAGTCTTCCGGCTACGGCAGCCGACGGAGCTCGTCGGACGACTCGTCGGCAACGCCGGCATCGGCCTGGGCTACGGCTGGTGGCAGGACAAGCACACCCGGCATCACGCCAACCCGAACCATGAGGAACTCGACCCCGATGTCGCGCCCGACATTCTGGTCTGGTCACAACAGCAGGCACGGTCCAGCCGCGGTCTGCCTCGGCTCATCGGGCGAGCGCAGGCGTTCCTGTTCTTCCCTCTCCTGTTGCTGGAGGGCCTGAACCTCCATGTGGCCGGTGTACGTGCGCTCAGAAATCGCTCGGTGAAACACCGCAAATTGGAGGGCGCGCTGCTGTTCGGCCACTTCGCCGTCTACCTGGCAGCACTGTTCGCGGTTCTGCCCGCCGACAAAGCCCTCGTGTTCCTCGCTGTCCACCAGGGCCTCTTCGGCCTGTACATGGGCTGCATCTTCGCCCCGAACCATAAAGGCATGCCCACCTTGACCGGCGACGACCGCCCCGACTACCTGCGTCGCCAAGTGCTCACCTCCCGCAACGTGCGGGGCGGCGCGTTGATCGACCTCGCGCTCGGCGGTCTCAACTATCAGATCGAGCACCATTTGTTCCCGAGCATGCCGACGCCGAATCTGCGGCACGCCCAGGTGATCGTCCGCGACTACTGCACCGAAATCGGCGTTTCCTACCATGAAACCGGGCTGATCTCCTCTTACCGCGAGGCGCTGCGACACCTGCACCACGTCGGTGCCCCGCTGCGCACCCCCGATCGCAACTCGGGAGTGCCACAACGCAATTGAAAATGAGGCGGGTCCGAAGGAGCCGAACCCATTCTGTCCGTGCGCGACCCAGATCTCAGATCGGTACTGCGGGCCTCACCTCCTGGCGGTGAACGATCACGTCGAACCATTGACCTAGGCTGCCGCCGTCCATGAATGAGTCAGGGCCGCCATGCGCCAGGCCGCGTGTCTTGACGGGGGCCGCAAGCCAGCGCCGCACCGGGGTGGGAGCGGGCCGACGCAGATCCAGGACGAACTGGTCGAGGTGCACCTTGCCGAAGGGCTGTTCGAACCAGTCCGAGGCGGGTTGCGGCATGGCAACGGTTTTCCCGGGTCCGAGGCTGACGGCGCCGTGGTCGAAGGTGAAGCCGATCGACAAGTACTGCTGGCCGTACCACTGGCGCAGATACGACCCCACGCTCGGGAATCGGAAGTCCGGACCGGGTGGGACAGCGATACGGAGTTGCGTGGCGTTGGCGGTGTGCGCGCTCGCCGCCCAGTACGCGATCTTGTCGCCGGTGAATTCGCGCCACCACCTGAGGTTTTGGGCCGCTTGGGCGTCTCGGTACACAAGGCCCTCGGCGAGGGACAGGGTGTAATGCTCGTAGAACGAGACGATCTGCCGCGCGTGCTGTAGCGCCAGTTCGTGAGCTCTGGCGCCGGGGTGGTGCGGCACGTCGGCGATCAGATCGTGGACGCGACGGGCATGTTCGAGATACGGTCTCTTGTCCGGCACACCCTGGTACCAGCTGACGTGGTCGGACATGTTCGGCGTGGCGGGCCGGATCGCATGCAGGTGACCGCGGAGCTCGGCAAGCTTCTCCGGAGCGGCACCGGCGACATAGGAGTAGACCACGTCATAGGCCGATGGGCCCGTCGAGTAGTACTCGACCCCGACGAACTGCACCTTGTCGGCGCGCCCGGTGTTGAAGTCGCGCAGCCATCGCAGCAGGTCGGCCACCTCCTGTGTCTGCCACTGCCCGCCCAGCTGGTTCGTGATCGTGTCCAAATCGCCTGTGCCCGTGCGGATGTACTCGTCGACCCGCAGTCCTGTTGTCCACTGGTCTTCAAAGGCGATGGAACGGAACCCCAGCTGTTCGACGAGCAGGCGCACCAAGCGGTGTTTGAGTGTGAGCTCCTCCGCTGCACCATGAGTCGACTCGCCCAGTCCCACGATCTGCGCTTCGCCGATCGACCGGCGAAGGGGCATCAGGTCGTCGTCCGGGCCAGCGGGATCCACGTGGTCCAGTGCGACCGCGTGGTGGCTGATCCAGTCGGGCACAGACTGTGGCGGATCGCCCGCGGCCGTCGTCGGCGTGCCCGCGAGCACTATGGTTCCGACACCGACGGCGAACAGCCCTAATCGTCGCCCCCAACCGCGTTC
Organism: Nocardia brasiliensis; assembly: GCF_042691675.1. Taxonomy (GTDB): domain Bacteria; phylum Actinomycetota; class Actinomycetes; order Mycobacteriales; family Mycobacteriaceae; genus Nocardia; species Nocardia brasiliensis_D. The sequence goes on along the minus strand of NZ_CP170507.1, from coordinate 3,350,202 downwards.
CTGTCCATGCATCGAATTCTCCTTTCCTCTGCATCTCCACGATCGCGGCTGCCCGTCCGGTACGCGTCCCCCCGGAAACGGCTTCTCGGCTACGCCGCTCGACGTACCCCAACGGCCACTGGCGGATTCGACAGGGCGGCGTGGCTGTAGATGCGTGACAATGGTGGCGGGCACCTCGCGCTTGTTTCTGTAAGCAGGACAATCACGCATCCGGGAGGCGGTCATGACGCAGACGAGGAAGGTCGATTTCAGCGGCGTGCGGTGGGGATCGGTGGAGTGGACGAACCTGGGCACGCTGTACCTGCGCGCCTGCGAAAGTCGTTCGCCGAACCCGATTCTCGGCGACGACGCGGCGGCAGCGGCAGTGGACCGGATCGATTACGACTGGGCCAGGATGCGCCGCTATATGCTGCCGCCTGCGAACCAGTGGTTGGTCGCCCTACGGGCCGCCCGCCTGGACGACTGGAGCGCGGCCTTTCTCGGCCGCCACCCCGACGCCGTCGTGCTACACCTGGGCTGTGGGATGGACACCCGCGCCTTCCGGCTGCGTCCGCCTCGAGACGTCCAGTGGTTCGACGTGGACCAGCCGAACGTCATCGAGTTGCGCCGCAAGCTGTACTCCGACCGCGAGGGCTATCGCATGCTCGGCTCGTCGGTGACGGAAGCAAGCTGGCTGGACGAAACCCCCACGGATCGGCCCACATTGATTGTCGCCGAGGGCCTGCTCATGTATCTCCCTCAGTCGGAGGTGCGCACGCTGCTGCAGCGCCTGACGGACCGATTCCCCTCCGGCGAACTGCTCTTCGACACGCTGTCACCATTAGGACCACGCCTGTCGAAGGTCTTCAGCAAAGGCATCGTCAAATGGGGAACCAGCGACGCCCGCGAGCTGGAACGGTGGAATCCACGCCTGCACTTCCTCGAACAGACCTCCGCGCTGTCGGGCTACGAACGGATCAACTCCACTCCGACACGACTGATATACCGACTGATCCACGCGACCCCGGTCGGGAACTACGACGTACTGAACCGCTTCGAGTTCTGATAGCTACCCGCACAGTCGATTTACGGAAGTCCGAAGGCCAGCAGCACATTGCCCGGCATGCCGGTGGTGATCTGGCGGCCGTAACCGGAATTGGTGAACAACATCCCGTTCGCGACGACGGCACCGTGACCGTTGATACCGCCGCCGACACCCGGCACCCCGTTCACCGTCTTGAACGTGCGCGCCGTGTTGTACTCCCACAGAATCGCGCCGGTATCGGCCGAGAAGACACGCATCTTGCCGTCGAGGCTGCCCTCGTAAACCATGCCGGGCGTGGACGAGACGGCATTGGGCATAGCGAGCTGACACAGCGGAAGATTCGGTATCGGAGGCGGGTCGATCAGGCAGCCGGTCGCCGGATTCGGGGTGCTCCAGACGACCGCGCCATCGGCCGGGTTCAACGCGTACAGCGTGCCCGGCTGGGCCTGATATGTCGCTACGTACAGGTGGCGGCCGTCATAGCTGGCACCCCACTGGATGCCCTGCAGCGACTCCGAGCCGGGAATGGGCAGCACCGGTTCCGGCGTGGACAACCTGGTTTGCCAAACGATTTCACCGGTTGTGGCGTCGAGCAGATGGTAGACCCCGCTCTTCTGGCCGGCACCGACAACCATACGACCGTCGATGCTGAAAATGTTCGCCTGCGATCCGAAGTCGAAATCGTGTCCGGGATCGGGACAGTTCCCGCCGGGCGGCGGCACCGCACAGCGACCGTTCCAGGGCGGATCCCCTGGAGTCATCCGTCGAACCCACCGGGCCGTCCCCGTGTCGATATCCAGCGCGCCGATTGCTTCCGCGCCCTCGGGATAACCCGAGTAGGGGTTGCCCGAGGTGTAGTACAGCGTCCGTGAATTCACGTCGATCGTGGGTGAGGACCAGATCGGCGCACCGCTGGGAGCGAAGTCGGGCTTGCCACCGGTCGGCTGCGGTTGTGGGATCGTGTAGTACTTCCACTGCACGTCGCCGGTCGCGGCATCGAGCGCAACCATACTTCCCCGGAAGGTGCAGCACGGGTACGCATCGTGGGTAGCGGCGCCCAACTCCTGACTGGACACTCCGACATAGACGCGACCCTCGAACACCAGTGGCGAGCCGGTGATGATCGCGTAATCGTGGTCGTCCAGCTGGCGGACCCAGCGTAACGCTCCCGTCTTCGCGTCGAGAGCCCACATCCTGGCCGAGTTGTCACCGAAGTAGACCAGGCCGTCCGCGACCGCGGGACCGTTGCGCAGCCCGTACGTCGGGAGATTTCCGCCGAGGGGTGTCTCGGCTTGGAACGCCCAACGGGTCGAACCGGTTTCGGCGTCCAGTGCATAGAACGTCCCATTGCGCCCACCGACATAGACAGTGCCGTCGACGACCGCCGGTTGGCTGGACGCGGCGATGGTGTCGGGGAACGCGAATGCCCACTTCAATTGCAAATTGCTGACGGTATCGGGCGTGAGGGTAGTTTCGTTCGAGTTGAACCGCGAACCGGTGGGATCGAATTGCCACATCGGCCAGTCGCCATTGACCGGGGAGGACTGCCCGAAGCTGGTACCTGACACCAACAGGAGGGCGGCGACGACCAGAATAGGTAGGCGCAGGTACCGCCAGCGCCCGCGGCTACGGGACCCGGGGGCTATTGCGCTAGTTTTCCTGATCATGGCTTCGTGGCTCCTCACCAGATCTGAGAATTTGCCGTCACTATAGGAATCACAGGAGCGTGGGAAATGTTACCCACGAATCCCCCACTTATCAGGCCCCGCCCAGTTATCGAACACAAAGTCGGTAACCGGGCTGGACGCAGCGATACCCTTTGGCGCTCTTTCGGATAACCGTCGTCCTGCTCACAGGCAGCCGTTCAATTCCTTTGTCAGAACGACGCGATCCGCACCTGGTCCGTTGTAGTCCTCAACCACATGGACATCGAAGCCGAGTCTCTGATGAAAGGCGATCGAGCCCTTGTTATCCGGCGAGGTGATGGCCTTGAGTTGCGTGGCGTCCTGGGCCCGTGCCGCCACCGTGAACGCCTCGTATAGGCGATGGCCGAGCCCAGTGCCTCGTGTGTCGTCACGGGTGGCGATCAGATGGACGTAGGCCACACGTGCGGGTGTGACGAATCCGAAGACATATCCGCGGATGCCATCGTCGGCCACTGCCACCAAGTTCGTCTCAGGGAACTCGTGCACCAATGCAGCGAGGTGAAGTGACCGCAGGTCACGTCCACCCCAATAGCGAGCATGGTTTGCGACCACCTCACGGAAATCTCGCATGGTCGCAGACACGATCACCTCGGCAGGTTCTCGACCTTTCATCACTTCACGATCTTGGCATCACCGATAGTGGCGATCCCACTGACGCGCTGTTGAACACACTTCATTGTCGCCGCACACTCCGACAAGCTCGGCATGCCAGCATGGGCTGCATGACTCCGGTCCCAGAAAATCACGCACTTCCCGCTGATCCCGCCCGGGCCAACGACTATGACAGCTTCGCCGAGATCTACACGGCCGAGAACGAGACCAGCCTCTACAACGCCTACTACGAACGGCCCGCGATGCTGGAGCTCGCCGGAGACGTGAGCGGCCGACGAATCCTCGATGCCGGCTGCGGCTCGGGCCCGCTGTTCGCGGCACTGCGCGATCGCGGGGCCCTCATGACCGGCATCGACGCGAGCACCGGGATGCTGGAGCTGGCTCGACGACGCCTCGGTACCGACGCGGACCTGCGGTTCGCCGACCTGGCCAGCCCGCTGCCCTTCTCCGATGGTGCGTTCGACGACGTCGTCGCGTCCCTGGTGCTGCACTACCTGGCGGACTGGGGGCCGACGCTTGCCGAGCTGCGGCGTGTGTTGACCCCCGGCGGTCGACTGCTCGTCTCCGTTGACCATCCCTTTGTGGCCTACGGCATTCAGCGCCTGGCCGGGCACAGCCCCGACTACTTCGAGACCTACCAATGGACCGTTGACTGGACCATGGGTGGCCAGACCGTCCCGATGAGCTTCTGGGCCCGGCCGCTGCATGCGATGACCGACGCCTTCAACGCGGCCAGCTTTCGCATCTCCCTCATCAGCGAGCCGCAGCCCGTCCCGGCCGCCCGCGAACTGTTCCCCGAGGAATACCGAGCCCTCACCACCGGCCCGAGCTTCCTGTTCTTCGTCCTGCAGTCCGGCTGACCGCCACCTACGCAACCTTGCCTGAGCCGGACCGGCATCGGCCGACTCGACCTCCGACCCCATCGACCCGACAACGCTGCCGTCATCGGCATGCAGCCCGGATCGAAACTCGGGGTATGCTGACTCTCGGCAGCAGCGCCTCTTGACAGGCCCGGGCCGCGGTGTTGACGTCGCCCGCCTCGCCACTCTCCCTGCGCAATCCGCGCGGCAAGCAGATCGCATCCCCCGTTCCCGGTCGTCCCCTGACGCCGGACGTTTCGCCCTCTCCCATGTCGATCGCCGCACCGCCTTGCGTCATCCAGCCCGATCAACACAAAACTTGGATCTCAACCAACAACAGAATGGAGTGAAACCCCATGAGTACCAATCCAATTACCGACGGCACCGAGCGAGCGATCATCGAGGACATGCTCGACCGCAACCGCGAAGCACTCATCGAGACCGTACGCGGCCTGGGCGACGCCGACGCCCGCCGACGGCTCGTCGCGTCGCTGACGACACCGATCTCATTGATCAAGCATGCCGCTGCCGCGGAACGGATTTGGTTTCAACGGTTCTGGGCGGGACTCGATGAATCCGAATGCGACGGATACTCGCGCCGCGACGAGGGCACCTTCACCGTCGCTGACGAGGAGTCGCTGGCAGACGTCATTGCCGAGTTCGAGCGCGCAAGCCAACGATCACGTGAGATCGCATCCCGCTTCGCCCTCGACGACACCAAGGACAATCCCCGCGAGGGAAAGGTCAGCATGCGCTGGACATTGCTCGCCATGATCCAAGAGTTCGCCAGGCACGCCGGTCATGGCGACATCCTCCGCGAACAAATCGACAAACCCATACTGCGACAGCCGAACTCGTGACACTTCGGAACTATTGTCAAGCCGGTGAAATGCTCTCGGTCGCCTGACGCAGCGTAGCGGCCCTTCCTCGGGTGTCCACGGCGCGTTGCAGCCGGTACCGAACCGCTCTCGCCCGCAGCCGGTTCCGGTGACGCGGCCAGGCTCGCGCGAGCACTGGCCGCGCCGCCGGTCGGGTGATCGAGGCTAGTCGGCGTTCGGGCCGGGCACCTGCTGTGCCAGGCGATTGCGCTGAACTTCGTTCCAGGCCTTGCTCGTACAGATCCCACAGTTGGCGCCGAAGAATTCGCCCCTAGCTCGCTCGTCGCCCTGCAGATGGAAGGCGAACCAGGCCGTGCTGGGTCCGCGGAATCCGCCGCCGTCGTTCAACGGGGTGAAGTGCCCTGCGCCAGCGAGTGACCCGTAGATCGCGACTATGTGGTCGGCGCTCTCGTAGAACTGCTTCACCCCAGCTGGGGTGACGATGGTGTCGTTCTCACCGGCGAGGAGAAATGTGGGTCCGCGTAGGGCGGCAGGACTGGGGCGTGGACCTGGCTCGATCGGCACGGTGGTGTCGACACGAGGATCCGCGCCGGCATTGAGGCTGCCCCCGCCACCCCGGGAATGGCCGGAGGCGCCGATGTTCGCCAAATCCACCTTCTGGTGGAAGGGACTGTCCGACTGCTGGTTGAGTCGGGTGAGGAGATCGATGCCCTGGAGCATCTCGCTACCACTGGTGGCCCAAACGGTGTTCGCCGCGGCGACGATGAAACCGTGACTGGCCCAGTGCCGGAGTAGCCCGTCATAGATCGCCGGGCGAGCCAAAGAGCCGTTGCCCCAAATGATCACGGGGTGTCGATCCATCTTGGCCGGGAAATACAGCGTGTGGTCCGTCATAGCCTGCACCTGCACTTGGTGCGGTCCAGGCTTGTCCCACTCGACCGCGGGCGGCGCGGCGACGGCAGGCAGGATGGGGGTGACGAGAAGGGCTGCGGCGGTCACAATCAGAGTTAGCAGTGTGCGTCGCTTCGGTGCAAAATTGTTGCGGGACAAAGCAATCTCCCATCGTGTGAGTGAAGGAAGCATCTTCACCACGATGGTGGCCGGGTCGACGTCCGCTCACAACCGATCGCCAGCCGTCACGTCCCCGGTTGCCGGGGTTGTTCGTCACGAAGTTCCCCCCACCTGGACCATCACGGTTTCCAACCTCGCTGTAATCGCAATTCCCCACCCGGGGGGTGGTGTGCGGGTCTCGTGTGGCCGACCGCGACACCTATCACCGGCAACCGTCGCCGAGCAGAGTCAGCACCTCGGATCGACCAAGCCATCTGTCACCAATTTCCAACGTAACTGTCGATGCAGTGCCGCAGTGCCGCAGCGACGCGTGTCTCGGTCAGTTTCATCCCCCGCGCCGGGGGCGGCGCGATCGCGAGAACGGTTCGAGTTTCCGGCTTGGCTAGGTTGGTGGCCGATTTCGCGGCGAAGGCAACCAGAAATACCGGCAATACTCGCGTAGCAGCGACCGCAGCTCATTGCTGGCCTTGGTGCGGCGGCAACTACGGACGCCAGGATCCCTTCCACCCGCCGCGGAACGCGCCTGGCAGGAAGTACTGCGCCACGCCAGCACTGCTGATACCCCGGCATGCGCGACCAATTCATCTGTCACTGGGACTGGGCACGAATCGCCATGCCGGACAAGCCGAGCTGGAACATCGAGCCGTGGCGCCCCGCCGTCGGCTACCCAGCAACCGTCGCCGCATTGTGCAATCCCGGAGCCCCCGAACACGAACTCTGACGCCGAGCGGCACCGGCCGCGCCCCTGGACGACCATGATCAGCGGTCGCCCGGACCGCTCGGCAAACATCGGCAATCGCCGAAGATTGCGTGATCCACTGTCGGCGATACTGCGCGAACTCAACTGGCGGGTGTGACCGGGGACCACAGGCCGAGCCACTGCTCGGCGCCGTACTCCTCGAACCGCTCCACCTCGGTGAACCCCAGCTTCGCTGCTAGGCGCATGGCGCGGTCGTTGGCGGTCTGGGTGCAGAGCAGCAGCGGCTCGCTGGGCAGTGCGGCAGCGAACCAGTCGAGTGCCGCTGTGCACGCCTCGGCGGCATACCCGTGTCCCCACGCCTCCGGCAACAGCAGGTAACCGAGCTCGGCATCGCCCGCATGCGGTCGGATGTGACCCGGACGCTGCGTGTCGCGCCGATCGAGGGTGATCATGCCGATCATCGTCCCGTCGTGATCGATGACGAAAAGGCCAGGGCGCCGCCCGGGCACCTCAGGCATCTCGCGGTCGAGCTCAGCACGCGGTCGAGGACCACCGATGTAGGTGCCCACCTCGGGCGAGGCGAACAGTTCGATGAACGCCGCACGGTCCCGGGCCTCGGATTCGCGGAGCACCAGCCGCTCGGTCCTGATCGGGGAAGGTGGCCAGGCGACGGGTCCGAGCTCAGTCATGGCGGGCAACTTATCGCAGCCAGACAGGCGATTCCGAGTCCGGGTGGCCGGTCAGAGGCAGTGTCGAGGCTGAGTGCCGAACAGCGACTGAATGTAGAACAGGATCGGATCGATTTTTCCGACGCAGGACGGCGGGATCTCCGCGGAACCCGTCGAAGCCACGGCAGTGCTCGTCTGGGCCGCGGCTGCACCGGCCGATGCGAACTGGATCGGAACGAACAGCGTGGTCGCCACGGCGACCACAGCCAGAGTTCTCCGCATAAGTCTCCTACCCTCGGTTGCGCGCCCGGCGATGCCTCCTCCCACGGAAACGCTATCTATGCCAGCCACAGACACGAAGCCACCACTTTTCGGGTCCGCCCGCCGAACTGACGTACTCCAGAGCTCCGCCACGGCACGGGTTTTCAACGGCTACGCGGTCGTATCCCGGGTTCGGCGGGTGGTGGCTGTGTCGCGGGGTCCGAAGAGGACCCCGCGATCAGTTGTGCTGCGCCCCGGCGTTGGTCAGGCGTCGAGGGCCGCGGTGATCTTGTGGGCCATCGCGGTCACGGCGGGGTTGGGCTGGGGCTTGGCGGTTGAGGTGGCGGCTTGGATCGCGACCAGGACGGTGGCGCGGTAGTTGTCGGCCTCGACCGGATGCTGCTGGCCGAGCAGACGCATGGCGGCGGTCAGGGCGGGCAGGACGTGGTCGGCGAGTTCGGGTACGGATTTGCCGGGCAGGTGGATGTCTTTGGTCTTGGCGGCCAGTACGTGTCCGACCAGTCCGGTTGCCGAGGTCAAGGCGACCGAGCCGTGGGTGATTGCCTTGTGTGGGGCACCGGCGGCGCTCATCAGCGAGACCGCGCCGTAGGCGGCGGTGCGCAGGGTGGCCTTGTCCTGGTCGGTCAGGGTGATGGTGGTGCTGGACATGTCGTGTACTCCTCGAAATCGGTTGTGGCAGTGACCGGCTCCGTTGCCGGTGCCGGTCGCTGTGTTCGATGTACACACTCTCGCCGGACCGACTGACACCGCGCTGACACACACCTGACGCTTCCCCTGACACCACGCACGCTTCTGTCGCAAACACCGTGATCGACTCCGTGGCGGCTGCTTCTGACCGTCGCCGACGTGGTTCGGCATCCCATTGACGTGCTCATGGGCGCGGTGGTGTCGAACGACCTAAGTCGGGTCGGCGATGCGCAGAGGGTGTAGGCGGTGTTCTGCTCCAAGCTCGAACACCATTGCATCGCAACGGTACTCACCACATCAGAAAGATCGCCGCTTGACCCACGACGTAGCCGATGACCACCGCGGCCACACCACCGAGCGCCACTACAAGCCAGGACTTGCCGCGCCACCGAAGTGTCACCACGACGAGGGTGGTGAGCACGAGAATTCCGACGAGCAAAGCTACGGCCGGTGCGTAATTGGACTCCACGATGGTCGAATCGGCTTTTCGCGGGTCGACGTTTCACCTAGCTGTCGTTGACGGTGCCCTCAACTGGGCCGTTGCTCCATGCCAGAGTGAGCCCGCCGGTGACTGCGGCGAAGTCGTGTTCGAGGCCTCGCACGAATATGTGTAGAGCGGATAGACGGCCGGTGCGTGTGACCATCGCGTATGGATATCTACCTCGAGACCGACCGACTGATACTGCGTCACTTCACCGACAACGACGCCGAGCTGCTCATCGAGCTCGACAGCGACCCCGAGGTAATGCGCTACCTCTCCGGCGGCGTGCCGACCCCGCCGGAGAAGATTCGCAACGAGACCATGCCCCGGCTGCTGAGCCAATACGAGAAGTGGGATGACGCCTACGGCACCTTCGCCGCACAGGAGAAGACCAGCGGCGCGTTCATCGGCTGGTTCATCCTGCGCCCCAAAGCCGAGGGCCCACTCGACGAGGTCGAACTCGGCTACCGGTTCCGCAAGACTGCCTGGGGCAACGGCTACGCGACCGAAGGCTCGACAGCGTTGCTACGCAAAGCATTCACCGAACTCGGGGTGCAGATGGTCTGGGCCGACACGATGTTCGTCAATCGCTCTTCGCGCAACGTCATGGAAAAGCTCGGAATGACCCATGTACAGACGCGCTTTCCCGAGGCACCCCTGATCGAGGGCGCCGAGCACGGAGAGGTCCGCTACGAAATCACCCGCCACGACTGGAAACTCAGCGGTCCGTTCGGTTCACGGATGCATTCGTGAACCTTTGAGTATCTTGTCCACCACGTTGCGTGGTCCGTACACGGCAATGCCGACGAGGTCCAGGTCGTCGGTGCCGACCGCCCGCACCGCGGCGCGATTGTCTCGGTCGTTTCCAGTGGTGAACAGATCGGAAGTGAATACCGCCGTCCGCATCCCCCGCGCCGATGCCTTGCCATGCGCGCCGCGTAGCACCTCCTTGCTGCCCTCGAAGACGAGCACCGGCTGCCGGAACATCGGCAGGTAGATCGTTGCGTCCGCGTCCACGTAGGGTTCCCCGATCACCTCCGGTTGTGCCGTGCCCAGCCCACTGACCAGAAATGCCGTCACATTCAGTCGCTGCCAGGTCTGTAGGTCCGCACGCAGCAGTACCGCAATCTTCGTGTCGAATCGCACGTTCTCCATGCCGATGACTCTCGCGCCATCCGGCCCGCCGAGGCTTGTACGATCCTGGCATGGTTGCCGCTGCCGCAGTCGAGCAGGTCAGGGCCTGGCAGCCGCGGGTGCCGGGGATCGTCGAAGTCTTTCACGCCCACTTCATCGGGCACGTCTACCCGATGCACGCCCACAATTCCTGGACGCTGCTGATCGTCGACGACGGCGCGGTCCGCTACGACCTCGACCGGCACGAACACGGCGTCCTCGGCTCCGTGGTCTCGCTGCTTCCACCGCATGTTCCGCACAACGGCCAGGCCGCGACCGAGCACGGGTTCCGCAAGCGCGTTCTGTACCTCGACCCTGCCCATCTCTCCGAGGCGATGATCGGTTGCGCCGTAGACACTCCCACCTTCACCGACCCACTGCTGCACCGCCGCATCCGCCAGTTGCACACGGCACTCACCCACCCCGGTGACGAACTAGAGGCCGCCAGTCGCCTCGCCCTCATCGAGGATCGGCTCCGCGACCTGCTGCGCGGCACCGATCCGCCGACTCGGCGCGCCGATCCCGGGTTGGCGCACCGCCTCCGAGAACTGCTCGATTCCCGCACCCCCGAAGGCATTTCCCTCACCGAGGCCGCGACCATATTGCACGCCGATCCCACCCACCTCATCCGCGCGTTCAGCCGCGAGTTCGGAATGCCACCGCACCAATATCTGATCTCCCGCCGGATCGATCTCGCCCGCCCGCTGTTGCTGGGCGGCACGCCTGCGCGAGACGTGGCCGCCGCCACTGGTTTTCATGACCAGCCGCATCTGATCCGGCACTTCAAACGCATTCTGGGCACGACGCCGGGGCAATACGCACGCAGCGCTGACGGGTGATCTGCAGTCCGCCGACGCTAGGTCGCGAGTCGACCCGACCAGGGATGGAAATTGCCATCGATACGCAGTTCGATACGCAACCGCATCACGGTGAAAACCTGTTGCCGGACCACGGCTACCACTGCTAATTTCCGACGGCCGTGCGAGAGAACGAGGAGGTGGTACCCGTGAACGCAGTATCGACATGGGTGCTCCCCGCTGGGGTCGCGGTCGGGCGATAGGTCGTCCGGGAGCGCCGCTCGAGAGCACTCCCGAAAGGCACGACCATGCAATTCACTTCCGAACAGCGCTTCGACGGCGTCATCGAACGCGAATTCACCCTCGGCGAGATCCCCGGCATCCTGTGGACGCCCGCATCCACCTCCGCGCCGACCCCGCTGATCCTGCTCGGCCCACCTCCGCTCGGCCTGCGCAAGGCGTACTCGCGCCTTGTGGGCAGGGCCCGGCAAGCGATGGCGGCGGGCTGCTCCGCGATCACCATCGAGCTCCCAGGTAATGGTGATCGGCCCCGAATCCCCGTGGTTGAACAGGCGGTCGCCGACTTGCGCCGGGCGCTGGCGGCCGGTGAGCCGGTCACCGACGACATCGTCGACCGGCTGATCCTCCCGCTGCTCGACCCGGCGGTCTCGGAATGGCGTGCCACCCTGGACGCGGTCCTCGCACTGCCCGAAATCGGTGGCCCGGTCGGCTACTCGGGCGGGGTGATCTCCATCGGCGTCCGACTGGCGGTGGTCGAGCCGCGCATCGAGGCCGCCGTTCTGTTCGCCGGAAGTTACGTACCCCGCGCCATCTTCGAGGAAGCCCGGCAGGTCACCATTCCGCTACACGTTCTGCTGCAGTGGGACGACGAAGGAAACGACCGGCAGATGGCGCTGGACCTTTTCGATGCCCTCGGCTCCAAGGAGAAGACGCTGCACGCCAACATGGGCGGGCACACCGGCGTCCCGCAATACGCCGGGGAGGGGGCGGACCGGTTCTTCACCCGGCACCTGAAGTGAGGTCGGCCAGGGTGCCGCTCATCGAGGACAGGAGTCGGCGAGGCCGTGCTGCGGCAGCGTGGATGTCAAACAAGCTGCGCTCCAACATCTCTCGCGAGCAAACTGCGCCGAACCCAGTTCATACGCGCGTGCTGTGCGCGACAATCAGGTATCGGACTATTCGGTCACCGAGCAGGGGGTGGTCCGATACATACACGTGGTTCGAACAATGAAAGTGGCTGAGATCAGCGGCTGTTCAGAACTCAGCCACAGCTCCCTGCACCGTCGGTCGAGGTTTCGGACCGACCCTCGTGAACTGCCACGTCGACAGTGTTGCCGAGGTTGGTGGGACAGACCTAGCGATCGGCTGTCGGAGCCTCCGTTCAGCCGACACGGCAAGAGATCAAGGAGCGAACGTGAGTATGCACAGGTGGCGAGTATTCGCCCGAGCAAGCTGGTTGTTCTTCGCCGTTGCCGCGCTACTGGGCGGCAGCGTCGTATCCGTTGCCGCGCAACCAGATGTCACCGGCACGCCCGGGGCACTCGTCACGCTTCGGGTGGAAGGTGCGACGGCGACAATCTTCGAAGGCACCGTCTTCACCCGCGGGCATGACGTCACAACGCCTTCGGGCGGAACCCATCATTGCGACGGCACCAACAACAACGCGAACCCCAAGCCAGGACCCACGGCGACCAGCGCACTCGATGACGGGGCCAGGCAGAACGGATTCACTTGGGACGGAACCTACTCGACGGAGTTCGACGACTACTTCATCACCCGCATCGCCAACGATGCCCAAACTGCCGACCAGTTCTGGGGCATCTTGCGCAACGGCCAGTTCACCGAGGTCGGTGGCTGCCAGCAGCAGGTCAACCAGTTCGATGAGGTGCTGTTCGCCTTCGACGCGTTCAACAAGTCGCAGTTTCTCCGGCTCGAAGGTCCCCGCACCGCCCGCGTCAACCAGCCCATCACCGTGACCGTCACCGACTCCATCACCGGCAACCCCGCCGTAGGTGCGACGGTGAACGGAGCGACCACCGACGCCAACGGTCTTGCCTCGGTCACATTCACCAGCGTCGGCATGCAACAGGTGAAAGCCGAACACCCGCAGGCAATCCGGTCCAACCGTCTCGAGGTCATGGTTACGCCGTGAGCGACGCCCGTTGAGGTCCCGCGTCGCGATGCGGGGCCTCAACGGGCGGTCAGCAGAACCAGCCGTCGGGACGGAGCGGAGTCCCGATGGCCGGTGCGTAGTGGTCGAAGGAGATGCGGGCGGTGCTGCGGCCGCGATCAGGCTCGATCGCCCGGAACCGATGACGACTCGCTCGAGAACGTGCTGGCGGCCGAGGGCCCCGGTGTTGCCATGCTCGATTGCGGCGCACCGATGCTCGAGGTTCCCGTCGCCCGCAGCGCATCGATCACCGCCTGCAGGCCGCGGGTGCGTGGCTTGTCCCGCCGGATGACCAAGCCGATCGTGCGATGCAGTCGCGGCACGAGCGGCCGGGCCCGGAGGCGCGAACCGGGATCGTTCGCGGGCATCGCCATTTCGGGCAGCACCGCGTAACCGAGTCCCGCGCCCACCAGCTCTTTGATGGCGGCGACGCTACCGAGCTCCATCACCGGTTTCACGGTGCGGCCCGCCCGCGCGAACCACTGGTCGACCAAACGCCTGGTGCTGCCGCCGGATTCGAACAGCACCAGAGGTCGCGCCGCGAGTGCGGCGGGCGTCGGCCGGGCCGGCGGGGCCTCGGCGTCGCAGGCAGCGACCAGCACGAATTCATCCTGCAGCACCGGTGTCACCTCGAACGCCCGGCCAGGCACCGGCAAGGTGACGAAGCCCAGGTCGATGCGGTTGTCGGCCAGCAACTGCAGCAACCGATCGGTATTGCCGGTGTGGACCACGAGTTCCAGTGCGGGAAAGCGGCGGCGCAGATCGCGCAGGATCGGCGGCAGCAGGAATACGCAGGCGGTCTCGCCGGTGCCCACGTGAACAGTGCCCGTGGTCCCCTCGGTGTACCCGGCCATACTCACCAGCGCGCCCGCCACCGCGTCTTCGATACGTGCGGCGTGCCCGAGTAGTTCGGCTCCGGCCGCGGTGGGACGCACGCGTTTGCCGACCCGTTCCAGCAGGACCAGGCCGAGCCGCGTCTCCAGCTGGCGAATCCGCAGGCTGACGGCCGGCTGGGTGATGCCGAGATGCTGCGCGGCCGCCGAGAAACTGCCGCGCTCGGCGACCTTGACGAAGGTGCGCAACTGGTCGAGATCGAGTTCATTCATCACAAAGTCCGCCTTATGGTTCGAATCAGCGCCATCAGCACTACTTATTCTCGGACAGGTGGCGAATGGTGTGACCAGCAGGACGGTGGCCGAGATTCCCCGCAAGGTCGTCGCCTGTCTCGGCGTCTCGCAGCTCGTCTGCTGGGGCGTCAGCTATTACCTGATCGGCATCTTCGGCGACGCGATCGGCGCGGCTCGCGGGTGGGGCGAAACCCTTGTGCAGGGCGGCTTTTCGGTGGCGCTCCTGATGGCCGGTGGGTGCTCGCCGGTCGTCGGGGAATGCATCGATCGGTTCGGCGGCCGACCGGTAATGGTGAGCGGTTCGGTGTTGTCCGCGGTGGGCTGTATCGGCCTCGCGGCAACCGGATCCGTGGCGGGATACTACTTCTCGTGGGTCGTACTCGGGGCGGCGATGCGGTGCACCCTGTACGACGCCGCGTTCGCGACGTTGGCCGGGCTGGGCGGGACTCGGGCCAAGCAGGCGATGTCGCGGATCACACTGCTGGGCGGATTGGCCTCCACCGTCTTCTGGCCGGTGGGTCACGGGCTGGCCGAACTCATGGGTTGGCGCGGGGCGGTTCTGGTGTACGCGGCGTTCGCGCTGTCGACGGTGCCGCTGCACTGGGCGATCCCTAGCCGGAAACCGCTTCACATCACGGAAAGTTCCGCTCCCGCAGTCGATCCCATCAACCCGCCCGGGCGTCGTATCACGGGCGGTCTCTACGCCCTGATCATGGCTGGAGTCGGCTTCCTCGCCTCCGGCATGTCGGCGCACATGATCGGCATCCTGACCGGTCTCGGCTTGGCGACCGGTGCGGCCGTCTGGGTGTCGACACTGCGTGGCATCGCTCAGTCCGTCGCCAGGCTCGTGGAAGTTCTGTTCGGCCGGAGGCTGCGTGCGCTGGATCTCAATGTCGTATCCGTCGGCCTGATCGCGGCGTCGTTCGCCGCGGGATTCGGCGGTCACGTCGCCGTACTGGCGGCCGGGTACGCCGCCCTTTACGGAGCGGGCAACGGGCTGGCCACCATCACCCGCGGCACGTTGCCGCTGGCGCTGTTCGAGCCCCACGGTTACGGCGCACGTGTCGGACGATTACTGCTGCCGAGCTTCCTGCTGTCTGCTGCCGCACCCATTGCCTACGGTGCCGTCATCGAAAGATTCGGCGCGGCAGGCGCTTTGAGCCTGTCCAGCGCCGTCGCGGCCGTCATGGTCGTGGCGTCGATCGCCCTGCGAGCGGCGGCCATCCCCCACTGTCGTAGCACCGCGCTGCGATGAGCCCAGGGAATAGTCGGCGGCCAGGAATCTTTGACATCGGATATGACCTCCACTTCTTACGATCCCCGCGCGCTGCTCGCGAAGAGTCAGCTCGGCGTGCTCGCCACCATCAAATCCGACGGCCGCCCGCAGCTCTCGCCGGTCACCCCCTATTACGACCAGGAAGCCGACGTCATCTACGTATCCATGACCGAGGGCCGCGCCAAGACGGTGAACCTGCGCCGCGACCCACGCGCCGCACTCGAGGTCACCAGCTCGGACGGCTATTCCTGGGCCACCGCGGAGGGCACCGTAACGCTCACCGGCCCCGGAACCGACCCACACGGCCCCGAGGTCGAGGCCCTGGTGGACTACTACCGCAACGCTGCGGGCGAGCACCCCGACTGGGACGAGTATCGCGCGGTCATGGTGTCCGACCGCCGGGTCCTGATGGCATTGACGGTCGAGCACGTGTACGGCGAGAAGATCCGCTGACCCCGATGCCACCTGCTCGACGGAATCGACATACGCGTAGCGGATCTCGAACCCGCTGCGGTGGCGCCGACGCGCCCTCCCACGGCAGCTTCACCCGGCGAGTGGCTCGGCCGAGGTGAATCTGTTCGCGCCCAAGCTGTGCCGATTTTCTGTCGGCGCACATCACTAGTCTACGGTCATGGTCAGACTCGACACGGCATTGCGACGCCTGCTGCGTGAAACCGGAAAGTTGCTACAACAGTACGGGTTTGACGGCACCGAACCCGCCTGGGTAAGGGTCGAGCCCGGCGGTGTCGCATCCGTCGGCCGCACCCGCGTTTCCCGCGCCTGGACCGACGGACAACAGGTGCTCAGCTTCGGCTTGAACCTGAACGCAACACCGACGCCCTGGTGGGAATTCGGCAACTGGCGCAACGTGCGGCTGGGGCTACCGTCCACACCGCTGGAGAAAGCTACCGGCCCGGGCTTGATCGACAACCACACCCTGCCCGCCGAGCTGACCGCGATGTGGTCCCTGCGGCTCGACCCCGAGCAGCAGGGCCAGCACGTGCTGCACACCGACATCGACACCATCCGTGCCGAACTACCCCGGCGCGTACACGCCTACGCACGCCGTGCATTACGGCTGGTCGAGCCGGGACGGTATCTCGACGAGCTGCTCACCCACCGCGCTCTGCAGAGCCGGACCCTGGAAGCGATCGTTGTCCTGCTCGCCGATCGAGGGCCAGGACCACACCTCGACGAAGCGTTCGACCAACTCCGAAAGTGCTCCGTAGAACCAGACGCGTCCATCTATGCCGAAGACGTCATCGCCTACGCACGAAGCCGAGCTGGCGCGCTCGGCCAGATCTTCGATCTCGACAACGAGTGGGAAGCAGGCTGAGGCCGCACGCGGACGCAACTCGCACGCGAGATCCAGCAGGCATGCAGGACCCAACTCGCCACCAGCGACGAATCCGACAGCGACTGAACAGCAGTACCGCCGCGGCCGGGCACCGAGTTTGCGCCCGCCGCGCCTCATTCCGCCGCAACTCGGGCCACGCCGCGCCATCGGATTGACAGCATCCTCGGCAAAATTCAACGCGCACTTATCAAGTGGATCATTACCTGCACGCTGTGCCACCACACTTTCCCACCGAGGTCCAGCGTCATGGTGCCGTATTCGACGAGAACCTGACAAAGTCCTACGAGTTGTCCAGTACGAGATCGGCATCGGTGGGCTACCGCAGTGATACCCGACAACTGGGGAGCACCGGGGACCCGCCGCTGCAGTCGCGCGGTCATCACCAGTTTCCTTATGGCACTGGATATCCCAGCCGCAAATCGACGTCGGGTGTGCGGCGGTTGCCTGGACCGAGGACTCGAATCCTTGCCCGGTCACAGTGAGCGACATATCGTTTGGTCACGTCAGAGCTCGAAATGCATTCGCTGACAACGCGTTTGATTACTGAGCAGCGCACGGCCCGTGCTGCTCAGGTTGCGAGGAGCGCAATGACCGATGGACAAAAGCTGATAGCAATCGGGGCGCGGTAGCACCTTCCTGGCAGCCCTGCTCCCGGCCAGAACGGCTGGCGCGCGCACGGATACATTTCGTCGCCGTCGGGCAGGTAAGCGATGGGTACCCCGCACACTCCGGCCAACCCCTGTTTCTGCGAGGAGATGAACATCATGACCACTCACCACTCTCCGAATGACGACGCCGACATCCCCCAGGCGATTACCCGAAAGCGCCTCCTGCAACTGGGTTTACTGGCGGTACCCGCCGCGGCGGCGGTGACCGCTGGTGCCGCGTCCGGCAGGGGTAACGCGAGCGAAAGTCCGCAGGCCGTGCCGGACGACCTCGAGCCGACCCCGGCCTGCCACGACGGGGACGCACCCACCATTTCGCAGACCGAAGGACCCTACTTCAAGCCGAACTCGCCGCTGCGGAGCGATCTGGTGATTCCCGGCGCGCCGGGCACTCGGCTGACGGTCAGCGGCTATGTGTTCACTCGTTCGTGCCGCCCCGTGGCCAAGGCACTGCTGGATTTCTGGCAGGCCGACAATGCTGGCGCCTACGACAATTCGGGCTACAACTGGCGGGGCCATCAGTTCACCGACGCGAATGGCCGGTTCAACCTGTCGACCATCGTGCCAGGTTTGTACCCGGGTCGGACCCGGCATATCCACGTCAAAGTGCAGGCGCCCAACCAGCGGGTGCTGACCACCCAGCTGTATTTCCCCAATGAGCCGAGAAACAACACCGATTCCATCTTCGACCGGCGGTTGCTGATGACGGTGCGTACCGTGCCCACGGGCAAGGAAGGGACTTTCGACTTCATCCTGAACTTCCGCTGACCAGGGCCGTGCATGCTCAGGGCGTTCGCCTCGGAGCGCCCTGAACGTCCAGTGCGCACTTGCTGATCGGCGCGCGTCAGTCGCGGTATATCGCTACGCGAGCGCCGGTTGCGGTCCCCACACTGAAGGGACCCAAGCATGAGGCCGTACCACGACCCGACGGGCTGAATGAACCGCTCCACGAGCCGCTATAAGGACCGAATGCCCATCAGCGGAAAGGCATTCGGCACGCCGTGCAAGCCGAAACACTCCACGATCAAGGCGTACTCCCGCCCGGCCGGTGCATCGTGATCATGGCATGTCGCCGTCGCACTGGTCAGGTCCCGAGTGATGACGCAGTCCTGCGGCGCAGCCTGAGCCGTGCCGGAACCGACTACCGTCGCGACGCCCAAACCCAACACCGCGGCGGCCGTAACTCGTACGGCGGCGACTATCGGTCTTCTCATTCGAATCCCTCTCGGTGGAAATCGCTCCGAACGCGGTCCTGTGACTTTCGGTTTCCTACATCGCGTTGTTACGACGGACGCAATCCGCTGGGCACGTACCTGCGGCGCGGCTACTTCATGCCATGTCGTTCGGCACGGCGGCCGTCGCGTATGCCGTGCACCGTCCCGACTACGCCCCGGCCGCGGTGTCTTGGGCGCTGAAGTCCGCGCCCGGCCCGCGAGTACTGGATCTCGGGGCCGGAACCGGCAAGCTGACTGGCACGCTGGGCACGCTGGGCGCCGACGTCATCGCGGTAGAGCCCGACCCCGCGATGCTGAGCCAGCTGCGCTGCGCGCTGCCGGAGGTCCGTGTCCTGCCGGGCAGTGCCGAGGCGATACCCCTGCCGGACGGGTCTGTCGACGCCGTGCTCGCCGGAAACGCACTGCACTGGTTCGACATGTCCGTCGCGGGACCCGAAATAGCCAGGGTCCTCGCACCCGGCGGCATCCTGGCCGGTCTATGGAATGTCATAGACAACCCGACTCCCTCGTCGCGACGATCGCGACGCGCGCGGGGATGCTGGTCATGCCAGAACGGGAACGCGAGGCCACGCTCGGCCGGATCCGCGCTTTCCTCGCGAGCAGACCGGAGACCAGCAGCGGCGAATTCACCCTCCCGATGCTGACCGGCGTACTGCGCGCCCGCCAGCTGTGAGAGCCATCGACGGTCCGCGCGTTGGTTGGCCTTCCAGCTTCGCCTCAAATCGGCTGCGCGGCATAAATCTTCCGGCAGTCCTCAGCGGCTGGCGCGCACCACGTGCGGCCCAGTGAAACTCGCCGCCGAACTCGGCACGTCGGCGTACCCGGTGATCAGGTCCCGGGCGGATCGATCGTCGATCCGGGTGAAGCCGAATCCACGCAACTTCTCGTCGCATTCCCGCGGCGACGGCATCGTGCACAGCGTCTTCGGCGAAGCGGGCGCGCGCGGCGATATACAGACGGCGCGGGCCGTTGCTCGCACCGACGTGGCCGGGATGATCCGTATCGGCCGTATCCAATTCCGCCAGTTCACCGTCGGTGACGCCGAGGATACGACCGGCGAGCGGGTCGGTGAAGACCCGTGGTTCGTTCGCGACCTGATGGTAGGCACGTGCGTACGCCGTGGCCAGCGCCGTCCGGCTGGGTCCACTGAGTTCCATGGTCATCAACCTGCCACCGTCCGCCTTCCTGCGCTACCGTGCCGAATGCCGTAGCGAGGGCCGACTTATCCGCGTTCGTCCTTGATCGTCTGAATGACCTTGATTATTTCGGCATTGAGCAGCGCCGTCATTCGGCTGGTGTCGGCGGGCACCGCGACCGGTGGAGCGGTGAACACGGTGACATAGCGTCCGTCGTCGACCAGATCCCGCCAGCCCAAACGGTATCGGGCGATGCCGCGTGGGCCGAATCGAGAACGGCCCTGGATGATTTCGATTGATCCGATCGTGGTGACGGGAGCGCCGAGGAACCGATCGGACCGATGCGCGATCGAGTTCTCGATGGTGTCGGCGTCCACCGATGAGCGGCCGTATGAGTAGTCGAAACCGTCCTCATCGTCGAAAGCCGGCTCGGCGAGCACGATTTCACCCTGCTTTCCGGCCTTCGCCTCGGGCAATTCGGCTATGACGGCGTCCGCCAGCCGGACCGGATCACATTCGGTGACAACGAATCCGCCGCTGTCCCACAATGTCTCACCCGGGAGCTGTTTGACCAGATATCCCCGATCATCCTGCCGCGCCGCCAGCAGTCGGATCAGCGCAGCGGCATCGTCGGGGTCGGCGCTCGAACCAGTGGTTACCAGCCGGATATCCGGCCGGGCGAGCGTTTCGAGAACTCCCTCGAAGGTGCCATCGAGCGACGCGAGCACCCGCTGACGCGTGTCGAGTTTTTCGCGCTCGTGGTCGTCATAGGACTGAGTATTGGTGGTGTAGATGAACGGGGCCGGGAGGGCACCTTCTTTCAGCTCCTCCCACAGCGCCACGAACTCCGTAGTACTGAAACACCAGGTGCGATTCATTGTTCGATCACGGGAACGGCAACCCCCGGCCCCACACCCATTGCTTCGTCGAGATGCTCGGTGGAGTCGAGATACTCCGCACGCTTGTGTTCGCGCTCCTGTCCGGCGCCTGCGCCGTGGGCCGGGGCGCCCGCCGCACCTGGGGCCCCGGGCGCACCCGCGACCGGCATCGCGCCCGCGCGTCCGAGTGCGGCCGCACTCTCGCCGGCCAGACTTGCCCGCGGAAAAAGCTTGGCTTGCGCAGCGTCCCGGTCGAGCAGCGGGTGCTGGGCGGTCGGGCCACCGCTCGCGCTCCCTGGGCCGGGGCCGGGCCCGCCCTTGCTCGGGTCGGCGAGCCCAGCCTTGGGCGGGTCCGCGGTGTGTCCAGTCGGCACCGAGTCCGGTGAGGCGGGAGGTAGCTGACCCAACTGATGGGCCGCCTGCAATGCCTGCTGCGCCGCGGACAGGAACTGTCCACCGGGTTGCGGTGCCTGGGGCGGCGGAGTCTTCGGGCGTTGCGGGGCCGTGGGTTTCGGCTGTGGGGCGGGGTGCGGACCGAGTAGACGCGGCTTGTCCGGTCGCGGGGCGGGATGCGGGCCCAGCAGACGCGGCTTGTCCGGTCGCGGGGCAGGATGCGGGCCCAGCAGACGCGGCTTGTCCGGTCGCGGGGCAGGATGCGGGCCCAGCAGACGCGGCTTGTCCGGTCGCGGGGCAGGATGCGGGCCCAGCAGACGCGGCTTGTCCGGTCGCGGGGCAGGATGCGGACCGAGCAGACGCGGCTTGTCCGGGCGAGGTCCTGGCCCGCCAGCACGAGGTTTATCGCCGGGTGGTGTGCCGGGCTGTCGATGGCCGGGCGGTTGGCCCGCACCAGGATTGGCGGGGAGCGGAATCTTCGGCACGTTGCGGGTCGTCTCGTGCAGCCCCCTGACGTACCAGTTCCAGAAGTTCCATCGGTAATGATTGGCGAGTGCGACGGCAACGTTGTAGGGACTGCCTTCGTACAACTCGCCGTCGGCTATCACACGGATGGATTTGTCGCCGCCGAGTGCGAATTCGCGATAGTCGCCGTACGTGGGGGTTATTCCCACGGTTGAATCGACGTGACCCAAATTCATCGACCGGGTAGGTGGCGCCGGGATCGGTGGCATCCTGGTTCGGGTCCAGTCCACCCATTGCGCGGCATACAACAGGTTCTCGCCCATCAAAGTCATGCTCTCGGTCAGGGTCCGGGTGCACGCGACGTAGGTGTTCACCACCGTCGACAACTTCGTGTGGCCCTGGCCTTCCCAATCACCGCCGACATTCGATATACCAGTGGCGAAGTCGGCGAAGGCCTGCTGGAGGTTCGCGGACATTGCCCGCCATTCACCACCGGCGTCGCGGATCGGGGCGGCGTTCATCGTGGTCAGTCCATGGAGCGCGGACCAGGACATGCTCGCGGGCGGCTCTGCCGACACTGTCTGAGTGTCGAGTGGTCTGGTGTCCTTCGCATTGACCGGTGCCCAGTTGTGGCGCTGGAAGTTGTGCCACGGCTTCAGCGGATTGTCCGAGTTGGGTCGGTCGGCGATAGAAGTTTTGGTCTTGCCGATATGCGGCAGCTCTGGCTTCAGTCCGTCGAAGGCGCCGGCGGAATACTGGTCGACCCCGGGATAGGCTTTGCCCGCGGCGCTGATCGTCTGCGCGATCTGAGTCAGTATCTTGCCGTGTGCCTGCAGGGCCATGTCGAGGTTCCCGGCCGCCGCATTGAACTGTCCCGCAAGGCCGATACCCGACATGAGCGCATTGATATCGGCCACCTTGATGTGCGTGAGTCGCTGCTGGACCGCGAGAACCCAGCCGAGCGCGGTGTTGGTCGCCCGCACCGCATTCAGCGCGGCCTGCGGACTGAATTTCAGACGGCCGCCGGCCACCTGCCGCTGGTAACCGGACCACTGCCGCTGAACGGCTTCGATGCTGGACGGCGCAGGCTTCGGTTTCGCACCCATCGACTCTGCCCCCGATCTTCCTAGCCGTTGCGGTCGCTTCACCTGGTCAGGACTTATGTGAAATTACCGACTTCGGTGCGATGGATCATCCGACGGAGAGGGTCTTTTCGGCGAAACCGATTCGGTAGCGGAGACGGCGGAGTCAACCGGTGTGAGGAGCTGAGACTGCGGTGGTACACCGATGGCTCACCGGTGCGTACCACCGGGGTTGACCCTTTTCGTCGCTTTACGATGCGGGCTGGAAGGCTACGGCACCCTGTTGCACGGCTGGCCAGCCACCGAACGAGCAGCCGTCCCGATTCGTTCATCCGCACGGCCGGATCTCTGCCCAGTTGCCGAAGGATGGCGTTCTTGTTTGGCCGGGGAGCATCGACGGTCTTTCCGTGCTGAGCCTCGGTGTCGACCAGGCGGAGCCGTTCTGGAACAGGGTCCTCCCCTCGCCGCTCAACTTGCAGATCCGAATCTCGGGATCGTCGCCGGATGGCGCTCACCGTCTTCGGAGATAGTCCGCAGCGTCCTGCGACGGCCCGATCCGACAACTCCGGATAGGTGCGCATGATCCGCTCACTGCGCCGAACCGGCATCGAAGTGGGCACACCGACCCTGGCGATGTAGCTCCGGTCACTCCCGATCGGGGCTTCGGAGACTGTTCAGCGCCGATCGCGGGTTGCCGGTCCGCTGCCATTCGGCGACTGCCGATCGGCTGCGGAGCGATGTCACCGCCGCCCTAAGGCGCTGGCGCTCAACGGGAATCGGTTCGATGGCGGATCTGGTTTTGCGGACGCGTTCGGGCGCGAAGGGATAGCCGGTGGACAATCCGCGCAGGGCGAGGGTCAGCGCCTCGCCGAGCATGCTCACACCGATCGACAACTGCACCGGCCGGGCATCCGCGTGGACGCCCAGGTGGACGCCGAGAACACCGATGCTCGCGTTCACCGTCAGCGAGAACGCCCAGACCCCGAGGGTGGCGCCCGTGTAGCGCTGCCACAGCACTCCGTCGCGGGTCAGCAGCGTGATCGTGGTGCCACGCCAGGCTCCGAAGGCGAATCCGACGAGTAGGCCGATTGCGATCCAGACGATATCGACGATGCACCGGTGCTCGGCTCGCCGAGCTGGAAGAAACGTAGGATCACCACTCATGCCCAAGATCGTGGATCCGGTCGAACGCCGAAAAGCGGTGGCCGACGCCGTATTTCGGGTCGTCGCACGAGAAGGGGTGGAGCACGCCTCGCTGCGCCGGGTAGCCGAGGAGGCGGGGCTGGTCGTCGGCTCGGTGCGGCACTACTTCGACAGCCATACCGAGTTGCTGAGCTTTACCCTGGCCGAGCTGAATCGGCGGGTGACCGATCGGGTGCTGCACGACCTGGCCGAGATCTTCCCCGAGGGCGTGGTCGTGCAGCAGGTGCCGGGCAGTGTCGCCGAACGGATCCTGGCCGAGCTGTTGCCCGTGGACGAGCAGCGATTCGAAGAGTCGGCGGTGTGGCTGGCCTTCACCACGGCCGCGCGGGCGCGGCCGGAGCTGGCCGACCTGGCGGTGCAGCCATTGGCCGGAGTGCGTTCGCTGGTGCGCCGCGTGCTGTCCACGATGTCCGATGCCGGTGTGTTGCGCGGGACGGTCGGCGATCTCGAGCAGGAGACCGATCGACTCGCCGCCCTGCTGGACGGTTTGGCACTCGCCGCGGTGGTCGATCCGGCCCGACGCGACCCGGATCGGATGCGCGCCACACTGCGGCTGCACCTGGCGAGCCTGGTGGGCAGCGACGTCACCGAGGAAGCGGCACGCGTGCGGACTTCTCCGCGCTGATTTGCCTGGACGCACCGACACTCGCAGCGCACGTATGCGCGATGCCCGGCGCGCCACGCGTGTATCGCTCGGCTGTACGGGTAGGCGCTGAACAGGCCGTCCATCGTGGGTGGCTTGTCGTACCCGACGATTCGAGGAGGCGCTCCATGACTACTGCACGCGACATCATGACCCCCGGTGTCCAATGTGTTCGTTCCAGCGATTCCGTGCTCGACGCGGCACGTAAGATGGCCGACCTGGACATCGGCTCCCTGCCGATCTGCGGCGAGGACAACCAACTTAAGGGCATGCTCACCGATCGCGACATCGTCGTGAAGGTGATTGCGCAGCGCATGGATCCGATCGGCGTAAAGGCCGGGGAGCTGGCCCAAGGCACTCCCGTGATGGTGCAGGCCGACGACGATGTATCGAAGGTGTGCGAGGTGATGTCGCAGCACCAGATCCGCCGAGTTCCCGTGCTGGAGAACGACCAGTTGGTCGGCATCGTCGCGCAAGCCGACGTGGCACGCGAACTCGACAACCCGCAGGCGGGCAGCGTCGTCGAGGCCGTATCACAGGAATGATCGAGCGGGCCTGACCGAGCACGAGTAGTGGTGGCGTACGGCATTACCTCGGAGGTAATCGACGGAGTCCGTTGGCTTGGGCATGGTGGCTGTTATGAGTAATGTCGCGACCAGCGCTACCCGGACCGTCGTCGAAGAACTTCTCCGTCGGATCGGATCGGGTGACCCGGACGCCATCGCCGCGCTGTACGCCCCGGTCAGCGATTGGAAGTTGGATTGGCCCGAGAACGAGCACGGGCGCACCGAGACTCCCTGGATTCGGCACCGTGCCACGCGCGCCGATGCGGCTGCGCACTACCGCGAAATCGCCGAGTACCACCTGCCCGAGCAGAACGGAACCGTGATCGAACGTGTCCTGGTCGACGGCCCGGATGCGGTGGTCCTGGGGGAAATTCGCCAGACTGCCCGGCCCACCGGCCGCGCCTACCGTTCCCGTTTCGCGCTGCACCTCACCGTCGAGAACGACCTCATCACCCGCCACCACGTCTACGAAGACAGCCTCGCCGTTGCTCGTGCGTTCGACACACGAGCACCGGAGTGCGGTACCAACGACCGCTGATCCACAATCGCTTGACCCACAAGATCGCCAATCACGCTGCCCCCGTGGCCCTCTCGTGGGTAGCGAACCGACAAGTGGCAAGTTCTTTCCGGGTCCGACTGTTGCGCTCGCGTCAGGGCTCGCTAGGGTTCACTCCGTATGTCGCACGCACCAGGCGGCGCTAAAGCGTTTGCGGCACAAGTTTGTAGGAGGTACCGGGGTGGGCGCAGCAGCGCGATCTGTGACGGAGCGGGCAATCCGTGGTCGGCTGAAGAAGACCGGTGCGGTCTTGGCGGCGGCTGTGCTGGTGCCGTGGATCGGTGCGGCAGCGGCCACTGCAGCACCGATCCACGCACCGGTATTGCGTGCGCCGGTGGGCGGTTACCAGGATCTGTTCGTGCCGTCCAGCATGGGGCCGATCAAAGTCCAGGTGCAGTGGGCGGCCCGCGGCGGCAGCGCGGCCCTCTACGTGCTCGACGGTCTGCGTGCGCCGGCCGACCACAGTCAGTGGACGACGGATACCGATGCGCTGCGCCAATTCGCAGGCGACAACGTCACATTGGTGTTCCCGGTCGGTGGTCGGTCGAGCTTCTACACCGACTGGTATCGACCGAGTAGCACCAATCAGCAAGCGACGACGTACAAATGGGAAACGTTCCTCACCCGAGAGCTGCCCGCTTTCCTGGAACGGTACGGCGTGTCACGAACCAACAACGCTATCGTCGGTGCCTCCATGGGCGGCAACGCTGCCCTCACGCTGGCCGGCCACCATCGCGACCAGTTCAAGTTCGCCGGATCCTTTTCCGGTTTCGTGCACCCGACATTCCCGTTCTGGAACGAAGCCATGCGCGCCGCCATGTGGGATGAAGGCAACTTCAATGTCGACGATATGTGGGGTCCGGCCGGCGGACCGACCTGGCGCCGCAACGACGCCACCGTGCAAGCAGAGTTGCTCCGTGGTCTGCCGATGTATGTCTCGACAGGAAATGGCCTGCCCGGCCCGCTCGACCTACCGAACGGTGTAGGCAACACGGTCAACGCGATGGTGCTCGAACAGATGACCGCAGCCGCTACCCAGATGTTCCGTGATCGAATCGCGGCAGGCGGAATCACCGCCCGCATCGACATCGCCAACGGAACTCACACCTGGCCGTACTGGCAGCAGGCGATCGCGACGGCACGCCCGATGATCCTCGACGCACTCGGCGTGCACTGACGCGTCCGCCCTGAGCAACCTTCAGCGCCGCAGTTCATTCCGTCTGTCCGACCGCGGTGGCGATCCGGTTCACGTTCGCAGAGCGGTGTCGGGGATCCAGCTGCCGTGGAAGCCATACGGGAGGCGGTGCGGCAGCACGATGCGGGCGGTGGCGGGGCCGGTGATGTCGGCGGCATCGAGGATGATCAGTTCCGAGGGTTGCCCGTCTTTGCCGGTGACCATCGAGATGATCCAGCCGTCGTCTTCGTTGCGCGCGTCGGGTGCGGGGACGAATTCGGGCTCGCCGGGGACTTGGCCGTGGGGGAAGTCCCGTGTCCAGTTCCGGCCGGTGTTTCGGTCGTACTTGATCAGACTCGTTTCGGTGCGGCCGCGCCCGGCGTAGCCGACGATGTAGGTGTAGCGATGCTGTCCGGTGCCGAAGGCGTGGTTGATGGCGGGGAACTCGACAACCCGGTCGTCCAGGTATTCCTCGGACACCGTTCCGGTCGCCGGATTCAAGGTCCATCGGTACAGCGACGCCTCCAACACCAGTTCGGTAGTGGGGCCGATGGAGTGCTGATGGGCGACGAGGCCGCCCAGTCCGGCCCAGCCCCGGTCCCAGTCCGACGCGTCGACGCGGGTGGCCTCGACCACCACATTGCCGTCGGCATCCTCATAGGCGTTGGCGGTATGCGGGATCCAGCACGCGGTGGTGGTGATCCATCGGATATCGGTACCGGTGCCGTGTCGTGGCAACAGCCCGAGCCGGGAGGGCCGCGCGTCGTCCCACACGATGGGGCAGGGATTGAGGGGGAGCAGGTTCAGGTCGTAGGTAGCGGGGGTGTCGTAGACGACGACATAGTGCTCGGTGAGAGCCATGTCGTGCAGGAACATCGGTGCGTCGACTTCGAAGCGCTGATCGGTGACCAGCGTGCCCTCGGCGTCGATGACGTAGTAGTCCACGATCGGCCGCCCCATGTCGTAGCCGAATGCGTGCAACGCCCCGGTCACAGGGTCGTGTTTGGGATGGGCGATCATATTGCCCCGCAGTTTCCCGTCGAACGTCCACGGGCCGAGGGTGTCCAGCTCTGCACTCATTTCGTAGGGCACGCATTGCTCGGACAGCGACAGAATCCGCTGCCCGTGCACTTTCACGTCGGTGTTGTTGGTGGCGAACTCCTGCAATTGACGCCCGGCTTCGTCGAAGGCCAGTTTGCCTTTGGTACCGAACGCGGGCGTGCGGACGTACCGGTTGCGGTACCACTCGGCTTTGCCGTCACGTATCCGGATCCCATGGATCATTCCCGGGGCGAGAAACGCGTGTCCGGAGTCCATTTCCGGGACCGCGTTGATGCCGTTGCGGAAGTATCGTCCCGCGAGTTCCGGAGGTATCGCGCCTTCCACCGGCAAGTGGGTCAGCGTGATCTCGTCGAGCATCGGCTCCATGATGCCGGTGGCATACGCGGTTTTGTGGCTGGTAGCCAGACTATGCGACATACACTGCTCCTTTTCTGATTCCGGAAGGCACGCGGCCGTACGGGCCGGTGTTCGGATCTCGGGGCTCAGCAACGATGTCGGAAGAACCTCGCGGCTCGGCTTTCCGGCGTCACGATCTATCGTGGCACCGGTTCCGAAAAATCACTGTGTGCGCCCGCCGCGATTCGAACTGTTCGCATTGTGCGGGCGAACAACTACGGGTGTGGCCGCCCGATAGTGCGCGGGCGTGTCACCCCGGCGCCCATTGCAAGGGTTGCTACCGTGTTGCCAGGACGTCGGCTGTCGCGACGGTACTGGGTACGACCTACGCACGGTTTCGTCGACAGACTGCACAACTCCGGTTCGCACGGCGGAGAGTCGGCATCGCACCGGCGGAGCGGCTCGCTCCCGCATTCCACGGCGCTCACCGCGATGCCTGTGGCGGAAAGGGCTCATCGATGTCGCTACGCTCGCGACCTTCGCAACCCGAGTCGGTGTTCGCCCCGCTGGCGAGTCGGGTGCCCGACATCGCGCGCACGGCGTTGGCCGATGCGCGGGCCGAGATCCCCGAGATCGCGGCCCTGCCGGATGCCGAATTGGACCGGATCGAACGCTCGATCGCGGACGCGATGAGCCGAATATCCGACCATCTCTGCGGTGCCGAACTGCGGTTGGACTACCTCGACCTGACCGGACGCCAGCGCGCCGAAGCCGGAGTTTCCTTCGGCGCCATCACCGCCCTCATCATGATCTGCTCGCGAACCATGTTGCGTGCGGCGGCGAAGCTGATCCCGCGGACCGACCACGAACTGTCGGTCACCCTCGCCGACCGGCTGTTCACCGCACTCGGTACGGGCACCCAACGGATCCTCGACGGCTACCAACAAGCAGCCGTCGACCGAGCCGAGCACGACCATCACCTCAGCGCGGTCCTTGTCGAGTCGTTGCTCAGTGGTGGCGGTAAGGATCCCGCCGAGCGTGGGTCGGTGGTCGAATCCCTCGGCCTGCCGAGCATCGGAAACTTCCGGGTGGTCGTCGCCACGCCGAAACAACCGGAACCCGCCCTGCGCTTCGAGATGCGGCAGCGCCCCAACGCCCGGATACGCGCGCTATGGCGGCACTCGCCGGAAGAAAGCGTCGGCGTGTTATCTCTGCTGGACACCGATGAACGGCCACTGCGCGAACTGCTCGATACCATCGAGGCCGACCGTATCGGAGTAAGCGCCGCCTACCGGGACATCGGCGACACCGCTACCGCGTTGCGGCAAGCCCGACTGGCACTGGGTTGCCTCAACGGAACTCCTTGCCGGATAGCACATTACGGTGATGACCCACTCGCATTGCTGCTGATGCTGTCCGGGCCGGACGAGGCAGGGGCCATGGCGCGCCGCACCTTCGGCGGGCTGACCTCGCTGCCGAGCAACGATCGCGCACTGCTGCTGGAGACGCTGCGCGCCTGGTCGGACGCGGGCGGATCGACACCGCGGGCCGCTACCGCGTTGCACTGCCACCGCAATACGGTCCGCTACCGGCTGCACCGCATCGAGGAACTGAGCGGCATCACTCTGACCACCCCGGCCGGAACCGCGGAACTACTGGTCGCGCTGCGCGCGGTCGAACTGTTTCCCGAACAACTCGAAAACTTCACGCAGTCATGATCGCCGCCACCGGGGGCACGACTGCGCCTTTGTGCCGGAGACCAAAGCCATCGGTGAAACCTGCGCCCCAGGGCTATCGAAACAGGGACAAGAGGGACACATGCTGGATGCGAACTCCCAGTCCCCGCGCTTTGCCATGCCGACGTGCTCGCCGATCGATGAGCCAGTTCACCCGATCCGTCATCCCCGAAAGGAGGCCGCCATGGATCGCAGGACCTACGACACATACGTCTCGCTCTACAACTCCGGTGACTACCGCACTGTCGTCGACACCTATTACGCCGACGATGTCAGTTTCGTCATCTACGGCAAGACAGTGACCCACGGTGCCGCCGACACGCTCCGATGGCTGACCGAAATCCACGACGGCGTCACCGAAACCCTGCTCATCGACGAAGTGATCAACGAGGGCGACAACAGCCTGTGGGTGCGGGCGCGCGAAAAGATGGAATGCGTCCACGACACCGACAAACTCGCGACCGGTCCGATGCACGCCGGAGACGTCCGCATCGCGCCGTTGGACGCGCACTACCTCATCCGGGACGGCAAATTCAGTCGTATCTCCCTCGAGCGAGGCGCGGGTCCGGTCGAGGTGTCGCTCGCTGCGGAGCACGGATGAGCAGGCTGGCGAGCAAAGTCGCCTTGATCACCGGCGCGGGCACCGGAATCGGGGCCGCGACGGCCCGCCGCTTCGCCGCCGAGGGTGCGCGGGTACTGCTGGTGGGCCGACGCCGCGAACCACTGGAGACCGTGGCCGCGGAGCTGTCCGGCGACGCTGTGGTCATCTCCGCCGACGCAGCCGACGATGCGGCCATGGCCGCGGCCGTCGACACTGCGACGCAACAGTTCGGCAGGCTCGACATCGTTGTCGCCAACGCGGGCACCGGCGGCGGCGACACTGTCGGCGAAACGTCCCGCGCCGACTGGGACGAAGCCCTGCGCCTCAACGTCACCACCTGCTACAGCACCGTGCGCCCCGCTCTGCCCGCTTTGCGCGCAACCCGCGGCTCGGTGATCATCGTGGGATCGATAGCGGGACTCAGTGCCCCGGCCGACCGTGCCGGATACGTCACCGGCAAGCACGCATTGATCGGGCTGACCCGATCCCTGGCCGTCGACTACGGGCCGCAGGGCATCCGAGTCAACGCCATCTGCCCCGGCCAGATCCGAACACCTATGTCCGACAACATGATCAGCCATCTCATGCACAGCCGCGACCTCGACGACAGCGCTGCCAGGCAATTCGCCACCCGCTACATCCCCCTGGGCCGTCAAGGCGAACCGGAAGAGATCGCGGGCGTGTGCTTGTTCCTCGCCTCCGCCGACTCCACCTACCTCACCGGGTCGGTTCTCGTCGCAGACGGCGGCGTCAGCATCGTCGACCCGGGCTCCCTGGACCTGCACCGATGAAGGCCCGCATTGGGCGGCTGGGCACCGGTTCTCACCACGGTCTTGTTCTCGCTGGTCGGCATGGGCGTTCGTATCGGGTGATCTTCACATTCCCGGGCTACTGGTTCGCCTGGCGATACAAAGACATCTTGCCAATGACGTTGGTCCAGATGCATTTCCGGCCGTCATTCGGTTGTCGGACCGAGATGGGATGCTTCGGAAATGATCCTTTGGAACCTACTCGCCATCGACGGCGCTCTGCGGGCGAGCTGGGCTGCTGACACCTGCTCAGCGGATGACCTTGCTCGTGCCGACTGGCAGCCCGGTAATCCTTCGTATGGTCACTGCGACATCACCGCCTTTATCGTCAACGACATCTTCGGCGGTGACCTGATGGTCGGTGAGGTGTGGCTCGGCGGGGAACAACATGGATTTCACTGGTGGAATCGGTTGTCGAGCGGTATCGAACTCGATTTGACTCGTGAGCAGTTTCAGCTCAACCAGACAGTGGCAGCGGCCCGCGTTGTCGAACGCCCGCCGGGCCCGACGCGCCACCGGTGGAGTGAGTATCTCCTGTTGCGCGAGCGCGTGATCGATCGTCTCGGTCCCCTGCCGGAGCCTGTCATGCGCGCCTAAGCGTGCAACCCAACGGCTTTCATGGCCAGGGTGCGCTCGAGCACGAATTCGATGTTGTCGAGGCCGTTTCCGGCGATTCGGAAGAGTGCGGGGCGCAGTTCGGCGCAGCGGGGTTCCGCGTTGTGGACGTCGCGACACATCTTTTCGGCCATGGCGGAATCCGCGGGTGTGACGAACAGTTCGTCGGGGCAGTGGACGGCGACGATCAGCTCCTGCGAGCCGGTGTTGTCCACGACCCATTCGTGGAAGCCGGGGAGCAGGATGGCAGAGCCGCCCTGGAAGCGATACCCCACCCGTCCGGCGCGGGGCGCTCGAACATGTGGGACATTTCGATCTCGCCGAAGGTCTGCTCGATGAACAAGGCGTCGGCCGGCGACGGCTGCCACTCGGTGAACAATTCGGTCACCTGCTCGGGCCGGAGGTCGTGGTCCGCAACCAGTTCCCGCCACGCCTGCTTCACCGCGAAGTCGTCCCGCGTCCGCACCGTCGTGGTGAAACCGTCGTCGGGATTCGGACCCAACGCGAAAACGACGACGCTTTCACTGCGGTCGATCATCATGCAACTCTCCGCTCCGATATTCCTTGTGGCACTGCCCACTTCAGCACAGGTGCCCGGCCGCCCCCGATTTCAGGGGCGGTGCTACAAGGTTGCCCAGTCCGCCCATGCCTCGTCACGAAGCACGGGCCGGTGCACGCACCCGATCCGCGGCCGTATGGGCTACGCCGGGGCGCTGTTCGTTGCGGCGAACACCAGGAACATCACGAAGATCGACAGCATGCCGAGGGCGCCACCGACTACCGCATCGCGGGGATTGGTGGCCAAACCCTTGTCGGCACGGACAAAACCGATCCATCCACAAGTCAGCGCCACTACGGCAGTCGGGGCAGCGACCAGCTCCCCAACGATCGGAACGAACGCGAAAACGACGGAAACAATCCCAGCCACCAACGCAACAACGCCGACACCGTTGCGCGGCTCCCACCGTGGTGACCGGCTCGAGGCCAATCTGCGGCTCCTTCCGTCAGGTCGTGTCGGCACAGTATCGGATGCCGCTGCGGGAACGGCAGCAAAATAGCTAGTTCACCCCTGAGTCCCTGCCGCCCCGGGTGTCGAACATGGGTGCCGATCCGGACCGCCGCTGACCGTACCTGGCTGCGGACGGAGCCCGCCTGACGGCTCGGCTGTTCGGAGCCGTCAGGCGGGACCCTGGGTCGAGGATGATCAGAGGCGGCCGCCACCGCCGATCAGCCACGGGTTGGGTTGACAGGCGAGGGTCGGGTTCTTCGCCGGGTCAAGAGCTTTGAGCGCAATCGACAGGGCCCGCGGCGAGTACATCATGGTGAGGTGGTCGGACAGGTCGATCTCGCAGCCGTCCTGCAGGGTGATGTTGTTCACCGTCGCTCCGGGACCGGCTTTCAGGAAGGTCGAGTCGTGGGGGGTGGTTACTTCGTCATATCTGGTGGCAACGATAGTGTAGGTAATGCCGGACACGGTGTCTCCGTTGGCATTGAGTTTGGTCACGAAATCCGAGCCGATGGTTTGTTGAATTCCCGATTTTCCGACAATAAGGGAAATCGGCCCGAGGACATCGATCCCGAAGTTGTTGATCGCCCGGCCGAGCGTTGCGATCCCGAGGAGGGTTGTACCGTGGTGGGTGGCGCCATAGGTGATCAAGTTCTTGACCTTCGCCGCGCCGCCTTCGTACTTGGTGTACCAGTTGGCCATCGATCCGCCTTGTGACCAGCCGATGATGTCGACCTGCTGAGCACCGGTGGCGGAGAGCACCCGATCGATGAAGGTAGCCAGTTGCTTGGCCGAGGTTGGAATGTCGCCGGTACCATAGGCTCCCGGCAATGCTGAACCAACACCCCCGCCCTGTAGAAGGTTGGATCGGCCGTAATTGAAGGTGAACCCGCAGAAGCCGGCGTCTTTGATGGGCTTGCTCATGAATGCGAACGAGTCGTAGGCATTCGCCCAGGTTCCGTGCACCAGTACGACGGGGCGCGGTTGGTCCGCGGTGGGTTTGCAGCTCCAGTCGTTGGTGCCGGGGGGTGCCGCATCCGGGTTGGCCAAGCTGTAGCCGAATGCCGCTAGAAACGCCGACATCTGCGGGCCGGACCCGACGGTGTCGGAGGCGTAGCTGCCAGAGTCGGTGTCGACGATCGGCTTCGCCGACTGATTCTTCAGACCAGAGGTGATGGAGCTGGCGAGCTGTTGTTGCGGGTCGCCGGACGCTGGAGCTGAGGTAGATGGAGTAGGGGTTGTCGTGGGATCCGCGCCGGCATCGGTCATTCCGATGACAAGCGCGAGTGCGCCTGCGAAAAGCCCTGAACACAGCCGGGTAGTGATTTTCATTTTGCCTCATTACAGAAGTGTTCTCGGTAATGTGCTCGGCGCTCAGCGCCGAAGCGTGCAAACGCTAACGCCGACGAGTACGAGAAGACTTCTGCTCTGCGTGGATACTGAACGATTCACAACTTTCTCGAAATTCGTTTAGGAAGAATCGGTACGATCTCCAGAGTTTCGAGCGACGATCGCAGCCGGTGGCGGCGCCCTCAGCGGCGACCGCACCCGAGCATGCCGTTTCAGCGCAAGCGCTTTTCGCCCGGTTGGGGAGATTGCAGCCAGCTGGAGCTCAGGAATCCCACTTGTCCGTATACACCGAAGAACTCCCCGCCTTGGTGAGTAGCACTACCCGCGCATCGCCGGTAATCGGCTCGCGGTCAACGACTTTCCGATGGACGCGGCGCATCCAGGCGGGTGCCCACCAGCACGCGTCGCCGAGCAGTTTCATCGTCGCGGGGACGAGCAGTAGGCGCAGCACCGTCGCGTCGATGAACAGTGCCGTGACCATCCCGAGGGCGATGTATTGCATCATCACCAGATCGGAGAGCGCGAATACACCGGTTACCACGATCAAGATCAGGGCGGCGGCGGTGATGATCCGGCCGGTGCGGGCGACACCGATGCGGACCGCGTCGGTGGTGCACACCCCCGCCCGGTGCGCCTCGACGATGCGGGCGAGCAGGAACACCTCGTAGTCGGTGGACAGGCCGTAGATCACCGAAATGATGAGCATCAATACCAACGGCATGATCGGCTGGGGTGTGAAGCCCAGTAGGTCCGCGCCGTGTCCTTCGACGAATATCCAGGTCAGAACGCCGATGGTGGCCCCGAGCCCGAGTAGGTTCAACGCCGCCGCTTTGAGCGGCAACACCAGCGAGCCGAAGGTCAGCACCAGCAGCGCGGTCGTTGCGATGAACACCAGCGTGAGCATCAGCGGTAGCCGGTCGAGCAACGCGTCGATGCTGTCGCGCTGTGCGGCGGGTTGACCACCGACCAGCAGCGTCGTCCCGTTGGGCAACTCCATGGAGCGCAGGTAGTCGATGGCCGCGTCCGCGTTGTCCGAGCCGGCCAGCACGGTGTCGGTGGTGTAGACAAAGGGGTCCGCCGGGCCCTGCATCGGTGCGGGGAACGGTGCTGCCAGACCTGGCGCCTGATTCGCGCGCGTCACCACCGTATCGATGTCCGAGCTACGGTAGGTGACCATGACCAGGTGGATCGGATCGATCCGGCGCAACGGGAAGATTTCATCGAAGTGCTGCTGCGCCAATCGAGTCGGGTCCGCCGGGGGCAGGAAGCGCTCGGTGATGCCGCCGAATACCAAGTGCTGTACCGGCGCGATGAGCAACAGCAGCCCGGCGCACACCGGGATCGCCACGGCGAGTGGCCGTTTCATCACCGCCGC
The DNA here is from genome assembly GCF_042691675.1 of Nocardia brasiliensis. Taxonomy (GTDB): domain Bacteria; phylum Actinomycetota; class Actinomycetes; order Mycobacteriales; family Mycobacteriaceae; genus Nocardia; species Nocardia brasiliensis_D. The sequence goes on along the minus strand of NZ_CP170507.1, from coordinate 3,314,465 downwards.
GGCGATGCGACCCCAGAAGTTGTGCGGCACATCGTCGGCGGGCCTGGTCTTTCGGAACCAGTCGAATCCCCATGCGTCCACCCGGTGGCCGAGTACCGCGAGCAGCCCGGGCAACAGCGTGATCGCGGTCAGTGCCGCCAGTGTGACGGTGACCATCGCGCCATAGGCGAACGACTTCAGGAAGCCCTGTGGGAACAGCAGAATGCCGCCCGCGGCGGCGACCACGATGGTCGCCGAGAACACCACTGTCCGTCCGGCGGTCGTCACCGCCCGCCGGACCGCCACCGCGACCTCGTGGCCGTCGGCGAGTTCGTCTCGGAATCGGCTCACGATGAACAGCCCGTAGTCGATGGCCAGTCCCAGTCCGATCATCGAAACTACCGGTGAGACAAACGAATTCACTTCCGTGACGGTGGTGATGCCGCGAATGACCCCCCACGCGGCGAGCACGGTCAGTCCGCCCACGATCAGCGGAAGAGCCGCGGCGACGACACCGCCGAAGAGGAAGAACAGCAGCACAGCGACGACCGGGATGGCGACCAGTTCCATCCGCCGCTGATCGTGCACCATGGTGTCGTTGAGCGCGCCGGCGACCGCCTGCCCACCGGCGACCTCCATATCGATGCCCGGGATGTCGAAGCGGTCCGCGACTTTGCCGAAGTTGCGCATCAGCTCGGTGTCGTCGCCACCCTGCACGGCGACGGACGCGAACGCGTGCTTACGATCAGCGGAGCCGAAGAGATCCGGTAGCGTCAGGCCGGTTTCGGTCGGCCAGTAGGTGCCGTTGATCTTCGCGATTTCGTTCGGAAAGCGCCGTGGCAGGTCGTTCAGGCTGTCGACGACCACGTCGGCGAACGCCGGATCGTCGATCGTTTTTCCGGGGGGCGCGTGGAACAGCAGTATCACGTCTCCGCTGTGGTCCCGGCCGAACACCTCATCGCGCAACCGCGCCGCCTGCGCCGATTCCGACGTCGGGTCGTCCCAGCCGCGAGAACTCAATTCGTCGCCGAGGCCGAGCCCATACGCACCCAGTGCCAGCATTGCGAACACGACCACACCGATCACCGCGAACCGCCGCCGGACGACAACATCTGCCCACTGCGTGAAATCGGCGAACAACCGCCGCCTCCCTAATACGTGCGTGAATGCTCGACTCTCGGTGGCGCCGGGCGAATTGCCTGGAACGTATCAAGGGATATCACGATGCGCACGAGGAAGTTCGACGATTCCGACAGTGCACAATTCTATGGACATCCTCACTGTGACCTGTACCTATCGCCCGGGCAGATACCGGATCACCGTCGCGAAGGGACGTAAAGCGCCCTGAATTAGGTCATTTCACAAACGATCGGGCTCGATTTTTCAGCGATCTCCAGAATGTCCTGGCCCGCGTCTCGCCGTCGATATACTCGAGCCCGGTTTGTCTACCGTGCTGGACTTTGTTATACGTCTCGCCGTTTTGCCCGGCGATGACGGATGGCCGTATTCGGAAGGACCTACGTGTCGGATATCGCTATTGTTGGTATCGGTTGTCGATACGCGGGCGGAATCGATTCGCCCGACACGTTCTGGGAATTCGTCCTCGACAAACGGGACGGCGTGGTCGAGATTCCGCCGGATCGGTGGGATTACCGCCGATACTACGATCCCGACACCCGTACCCCCGGCCGCAGCTACACCAAGCACGGCGCGTTCATGACGATCGATCCCTGGGAGTTCGACCCGGACTTCTTCGGCATCTCGGCTCGCGAGGCGACCGTGCTCGATCCACAGCAACGCCTGCTGCTCGAGGTGACCTGGGAGGCGCTCGACGACGCGGGCATAGCGGGCCGCACCGCCGGTGCGCCGGTCGGTGTGTACGTCGGCGGATTCGTGGTGGACCAGTCGGTGATCGGCGTGGTGGGCCCGGCGCTGTTCCACACCGACATGCACACTCCGGCCAGCGCGTCCTACACCATGCTGTCCAACCGAATCGCCTACGCGCTCAACCTGACCGGCCCAGCGATCACCGTCGACACGGCGTGCTCGTCGTCGCTGGTCGCCTTCCACCTGGCCTGCCAGGCACTCGACAACGACGACTGCCGAGTGGCGCTGGCCGGCGGAGTGAACGTCATGTTGCAGCCCGAGACATTCGTGCTGATGTGCAAGGGCAGCTTCCTCGCCGCCGACGGCCGATGCAAATCCTTCGACGCCGCCGCCGACGGCTACGGCCGTGGCGAGGGTGCGGGCATGGTGGTGCTGAAGAAGCTCGACGACGCGGTGCGCGACGGTGACCGCGTCTACGCCGTGGTCAAGGCCACCGGCGCCAACCAGGACGGGCGCACCACGGCGATCACCGTGCCGAACGCCGATTCGCAAGAGGCACTGGCCCGCACCGTGTGCGCCCGCGCCGGTTTGACACCGGACGCGATCACCTACGTGGAGGCGCACGGCACCGGCACCCTCGTCGGGGATCCGGTCGAATTGCGCGCACTCGGCCGCGCCTTCGGCGCACCGGCCGGACGCACGCGCCCCCTCGGCGTCGGTTCGGTCAAGGCGACACTCGGTCATACCGAGGCCGCGGCCGGAATCGCAAGCGTGATCAAGGCGGCGTTGGCAATTCGGCACCGGGTGATTCCGCCGCAGGGCTGGCTCGACAAGCCCAATCCGGATATTCCCTTCGACGAGCTCGGCCTGCGGATCCAGGTGGACGCCGAACCGCTGCCCCCGCACGCGGATCCGATGACGATCGCGGTCAACGGCTTCGGCTACGGCGGCACCAACGCCCACGCGATCCTGCAGGAGTACCGCACGCAACCGACGGGCCGGACCACCGAATCGGCGCGGCACTTCGGGATCCTGCCCATTTCCGCGCGCAGCACCGGCGCCGCCCGAGCTATCGCCGGTCGCTTCGCCGATCTGATCAGCGCGGGCGCCAGCCCTGACCAGCTGGCCGAGGCGGCGTGGACGCGGCTCGCACACCACCAGTACCGCACGGGCGTACTGGTCGGCGACACCGAGGACGTGCTCCGGGATCTGCGGCACTTCGCGGCGGGCGAGGGTCGTGACGCGGTGCGCACGGTCGCGGCCCGCAACGACGAGCCGGTCTTCGTCTTCTCCGGCATGGGGCCGCAGTGGTGGGGTATGGCGCGCGAATTGCTCGGTGCCGAGGGCGTATTCGCCGAAACCGCGGCAAAGATCGATGCCGAGTTCAGCAAGCTCTCGGACTGGTCGATCATCGACGCGCTCCTGCAGTCCGAGGCGGAGTCGCGCGTGCCGAGCACCGAGGTGGCCCAACCGGCCAACTTCCTCGTCCAGGTGGCGTTGGTGAGTGAGCTTGCCCAGTACGGGATCACCCCCGCCGCGGTCGTCGGCCACAGCGTTGGCGAGGTGTCGGCGGCGTATGTCAGCGGGATGCTGTCGCTGCGCGAGGCGGTGCGGGTCGCCTACCATCGAGCCAGGTTGCAGGCGACCACTGCCGGATCGGGCGGGATGCTCGCCGTCGGGTTGCCACTCGACCGGGCCCGCGAACTCATCGCGGACGACCCGCGTGTCGATATCGCGGCGATCAACAGCGCGAGTTCCCTCACTCTGTCCGGCGATCCGGATCGGCTGGACGAGATCGCCGAAAAGCTCACCGAGGACGCCGCCTTCGCTCGCAGGCTGCGGGTGGAGGTGCCGTATCACAGCCGGTTGATGGACCCGATCCTGGACGAACTGCGCGCCGAACTGGCGGACCTGTCCCCCCGGTCCCCGACGGTGCCGTTGTATTCCACGGTCACCGGCGAACTCGTCACCGAGGCCGACTGGGATGCCGAATACTGGTGCGCGAATGTTCGCCGGCCGGTGCGCTTCTTCGATGCCGTGACGAAGGCCATCGGTGCGGGCAGCCGGGTGTTCCTGGAAATCGGCCCACACCCGGTGCTGTCGGGCAACATTCGCGAGGCGCTGGTGGACGCGGACGTGCACGGCACCACGGTGGCGACGCTGGACCGCAAAGAGCCCGACTCCGCGAGTATCCGTCGCACGCTGATCGGTCTCTACAGCGCCGGTGTGCTCGCGCCGGAACAGCTCTTCCCGGCAGGCGGCCCGGTCAGCGCACATGTGCCGCTCCCCCGCTACCCGTGGCAGCGGACGCGATTGCACGCGACCCTGCCGCTGTTCGAGCAGGCCCGGCTCGGCACCCCGGACAGCTACGCCATGCTCGGTGATCCGGACGTGGAGGGCAAAGCGGACTGGCTACTGCAAGTCGGTACCGAACTGCTGCCCTGGTTGGCCGATCACGTGGTCAACGGAATCCGGATCATGCCGGGTGCGGCCTATCTGGACGCCGCCCTCAGCGCGACGGCGACTCGCCTCGGTGTCAAACGCGTTGCGCTGGAGCAGGTTCGCTTCGTCGCGCCACTGATCATGGCCGCCCCGGATGTGCCGCTCATGGCACTGAGCATCGAGGAGTCCAGCGGCCGCTTCCTGATCAGATCCCGCAATGCGACCGGATCGGCGTGGACCGTCCACGCATTCGGGCGCACCCTGACCGGCAGCCACCTGCCGTCGAAGGCAACGGTGCCCACCATCGAGGTCGGCGTCGATATCGACCCGGAGATGTTCTACACCGGCCTGACCGCCGCCGGCCTGCAGTACGGCCCCGCCTTCCGGCGGGTTACCTCGATGCGGGTCGGCAGGGATACGGCGGTGGCCACGGTCGACGGCACGATCGCCACGGACTCAGGTCATCTCGCGCATCCCGCGGTGGTGGACGCGGCCATGCAGACCGCGGCACTGCTGTTCGCCGACGAGCGGATCAACGAAGGCATCATGGTGCCCGTCGGAGTGGCGGCGGTTCGACTGCTCGCGCCGATTCCCGAGCAGGCCACGGTGGTCGCTCGCCGCGATCCCAGGGCCCGGCTGCGCGCCGACGTCGACCTGCTGGACGCCGAGGACAACCTGGTGCTGCGGTTGACCGGCCTGCAGATCGGCGCGCTGAAACCCGGCGACGATCCACTGCATCGGATGGCCGAGTTCTATTACCGCGAAACCATGCGGCAGCGCGACCCGGTCGACCCGGCCGCCCTGCCCGACACCGGCTCGGCCGCCATGGTCGTCGTCGCGCTCGGAAAGAGCAGTCGCGCCGAACAATTGGCGGCGGCGATCCCGAACGCACGGCAGTACCTCGCCGATTCGGCATCGAACCTGGAAGCGGAGCTGGTCGAAACCCTGCGACAGGCCCGAACGGAGGAAACCGCCCGGCTCCATGTGTGCGTGGTGGCCGGTGCCGATTCCGACGATCTCGCGGATCTGTGGACCCTGAAGCGGATCGCCGTCGCGGTACACGAATTCGCCAACCCGCGCACGGACGAACAGACGCCGCAGACGGTCTTCGGCGACGGCTCCGTGCACGTCACCCTGATCACCGAGCGGGCATTCACCTTGCCGGACAGCACGATCGCGCCGGACTCCCGCCAGTCCGCGCTGGCCGGGGCGCGGCGAGTGCTGTTGAACGAGCAGACACCGTTGCGGTGGCGCCTGATCGATGTGGACGCCGACACCGACATCGCCGATCTGGTCACGGAATTGGCTGTGCCGGGTGCGTTTTCGTACGACAACTGCGACGAAGTGCTGCTGCGCGACGGCCAGCGCTGGGCACCCGAGGTGACCAAGCCGCTGCCTGAGCGTCTTGCGGTGCACGACACCGCCGAGCCGCTGACCGACCCCGAGGCCAACTTCGAACTCGAACTTCCCAGAACGCGGTTGCTGTCGGCGCTGGCCTGGCGGCAGTGCCCGCGCCGAGAACCGGGCCACGGTCAGGTCGAAGTCCGCATGCAGGTGATCGGGCTGAATTACAAGGATCCACTCAAGGTGATCGGCCTACTCGGTGAAAGAGAGTTGGCACCAACCTATTTCGGCACCGTACCGGGCATGGAGGGCGTGGGTACGGTCGTGCGGGTCGGTGCCGGAGTCGAGGGTGTCGCAGTCGGGGACCTGGTGGCGGTCGCGGCCAAGGGCATGATGCGCCGTTACGCCATCATCGACCGGCAGCTGGTGATTCCGCTGCCCGCCGACACCGATCCCGGCTATTGCACCAGCGCAATCGCTTTCGCCACGGCCGAATACGCGCTGCTGGAACTGGCGCGGCTGGGCCCGGGCGAGACCGTGCTCATCCACGGCGCCGCAGGCGGCGTCGGCACTGCCGCTATTCAGGTGGCCAAGGCGCGGGGGGCGCGGATCATCGGCACAGCCAGTTCCGATGAGCGACGACAGCACATCCTTGCGCTCGGCGCGGACCACGCGATCAACTCGCGTTCGCTCGACTTCGTCGACGACGTGCTCGCCTTGACCGATGGTGTCGGCGCCGAGGTCGTGTTGAGCAGCGCCCCTGGCGAGATTCTGCGCCAAAACTTCAACGCGGTCGCGGAATTCGGGCGCATCGTCGAGGTCGGCAAGGCCGACATCTACACCGGCGGGCTGCTGGAGCTGGCCAATTTCGACAAGAACGTGGCCTATTACTCGATGGATCTGGACCGGTTGGTCGCCATCCGTCCGGAGCGGCTGGCCAGCCTGCTGCAACGGGTGTACGAGAACGTGCTGGCCGGGGTCTACCGGCCGCTGCCGTACAAGATGTTCGAAACCCAGGACGTAGGAACCGCTTTCGAGGAGGTCATCCGCTCCACGGGGCTCGCCCGGATCGCGCTGCGCATCGACGCACCCGAGCCGCCCGTCCGGCCCTATCTGCCCGACATCGAGATTCGCGACGGCGCAACCTATCTCATCACCGGCGGGTTCGGCGGTTTCGGCATGGCCACCGGCCGTTGGCTGGTCCTGCGCGGCGCGCGTCGACTGGTGCTACTCGGCCGCAGCGGTGCGACCACCGAGGAGGCACGGCGCCAGCTCGAGGCATGGCGCACCATCGGCGTCGAGGTGATCGAGGAGCTGGTCGATGTGACCGACGCCGACGCGGTCGCCGATGTCGTAGCCCGGGCACACCGCGCCGAACACCCGCTGCGCGGCGTGTTCCATGCGGCGGGCTCGGTGGCCGACAACCGCATCGAGCTCATGGAGCACGAACAGTTGGCGAAGGTGTACCGGCCGAAGGTCCACGGTGCACGCGCAGTGCACCGCGCGATCACCGAGGCTGGCATCCGGCTGGACATGTTCGTGCTGTACTCCTCCGGTGGCTCGATGTACGGCATCTACGGCCAGTACAACTACTGCGCGGCCAACCTCGCGGTCGAGGCACTGGCCGAGGAGTGGGCCAGGGCGGGCGAGCGAGCGCTGTGCATCGGGTGGGGACATCTGTCCGGGGCGACGGGCGGGATGGCCGCCGACGCGACGGCCACCAAATACCTCGACCTGGTCGGCTTCGGGCCGATCGACATGGCCGACGCCACCGCGTATCTGGAGCAAACACTGCGCTTGGCGGACACCCGGGCGGCGATCATCCCTACCGACTGGGCCAAACTCACCGGCACCTTCCCGCAACTGACCCGCACCGGCCGGACGATCGAGCTGGCCAAGGCCGCCGCGAAGGACACCTCCGAGCTCGCCCGGCTGCGCGCTGAGCTGGTCGAACTCGACGACACCAAGCGCGGGCCGTTCATCGCTCGCAAAATGGCGGCGGAACTGGCCGTCGTGATGGGCGTCCCGGTGGATTCGATCGATATGACAGTTCCGGTGCCCGAACTCGGACTGGATTCCCTGATGGCAGTGGAACTCGGCGCCCGGGTCACCAAGACTCTCGGCATCGATCTGATGTCATTGCAGATGGGCCGATCATTCAGCCTGGAACAGGCCGGTCCGAAGGTTGCCGAACTCGTGCTCGCCGCCGAAGCCGGGCGGCCGCAGCCGCTGCCCGAACCGGCGGGGGCGGCGGCGCCGTGATCGACCTCGGGCTGATCGATGAATGGAACCCGGCGCCCGGTCGGCTGGTGACCTGGGTGGCCGCACCGGAATCGGTTGCGCGCGCGGCCGAGGCACCCGTACATCCCGCACCACCGTCGCATCAGCAGGAGGAATACCTCCGGCTCGCCGATCGGCACGCCGGGGCCGACTTCCGTTACTCGGGTCTGTGCCTGGTAACTGTCGAGATACCCATGGGCGACCTCGATCGAGACGCGATGACGCGCAGCATCAACGCCTTCCTGCTACGCCACGACACCTTCCGGACCTGGTTCGCCATCGGCCCCGGCGGGACGATCCGGCGGCACCTGGTACCCGAAGAGGTAGTCGAATTCGTTCCGATCGACTACGGCGAGCTCGATGACGCGGAAGCCATCCGGGAGCACGTGCAGAAGACGACTCCCGGTCCCTTCCAATGGGATTGCTTCTCCTTCGGTGCGATCGAGCACGGTGACGCGACCACGGTCTACCTCGCGGTGGACCATCTGCACACCGACGGGCTCGGGCAATACCTGTCCTGTTCCGACCTGGCCTACCTGTATGCGCGCGAAGCCTGGAACGTCGGCGACATGCTGGAACCCGCTGCCAGCTACCTCGACTACTGCACCGCGGAACGCGAATACACCGCGCGGTTGACCCTCGCCTCGCCGGGAGTCCGGAAATGGCTGGAGTTGATCCGCGGCAACGATGGCGAATTACCGCGCTTTCCTTTGGATCTCGGCAAACGCACGGATGGATACAATCGCAGCGCACACCGCAGCATCACGTTGCTCGCCGAGGCCGACGCTCGCCGATTCGAACAAGTGTGCCGGGCCAACGGCGCCGAATTCGTCGGCGGCATCTTCGCCGCGGCGGCGCTGGCCGAAGCCGAACTCACCGGCAGCGACTACTACTTCGGCATGACACCGCTCAGCACCCGTACCTCGGCCGCGGAACGAGCCTCGGTGGGTTGGTATGTCACCCTCGTCCCAGTGGCCTTCCCGATCGCGGCAACCACCTTCGCCCGCGCCGTGACAATCGCGCAGCGGGCCTACGAGAACGGTATCCGGCTCGCGCCCACGTCATTTCATCGCGTGCTGGAGCTGTTGCCTGCCGATACCGACATCCACATCCAGCCGGGTTGGGCGACGCCGATGATCTCGTATGTGGACGCGCGCGACTTCGCCGGGCACGAGTTCTTCGACCTGGTGCACGGCGGCATCTTCGCCAATCGCGCTGCGTCCGAGGAAGTCCTCGTGTGGATCAACCGCATGCCGTCGGAAACGTCGCTGAGCGTCATCTTCCCCGATACACCGGTGGCGCACGAATCCGTTCAGCGCTATATCCACGCGCTGCGGCGGATGTTCGAAGCGGTGGCCGCTCAGCCGGGCTAGGCGACCAACTCCATCAGCCCGCGCGGTGCGGCGCCCGGCTCGGTCGGAAAGCTGAACCGCAACAGCCGATGTGGCGGCTCCGCCTCGAAGTGCGCGATGGAGGACGGAATGAAGCCGCCGATCATCTTGTCCAGCAACGTGTTCACATGCGCGAAGCCCGGCCGCAGCTGCACCGGCCAGCTGGTCACCCGCCCCGCGGGTACGTCGACGCTCGTCTGCTTCTGCACCCGCGCCGCCACCGGCCAGTGCACCGAGAAGGCCAGCCACAGATCGAGGGAGGTCTCGGCTCCTTCGAAGAAATCCAGCCCACGCAGCAATGTCAGACCCCCGATGAACGGCACCACGTTCGACGGGAACGGTCCGACACCGCTGCCGAATTGCAGATGCGTGGTGTCGAGAAAATGCGCTTCCTCGCGCGATACCACAGTGTGCTGTGAACGCGTTTCGGCCAGATAATCCGCCGCGCGTAGCCAGCCACCGACCCGGCTGAATCGCTGCTCGATCGTGATCGTCGGATTCCCGTCGCTCGCCCGCAGTTCGACCGTCGAGTGGTAGTCGTGCTCCGCGCGGGTCACCACACTTGTCACTTCGAACGCCTGCGGCTGATCCGCGACGCCGACGGCGTAAATGGACTTCTCGCCGTCGGGAATCCCGGGATCTCGGAACGCAGTGCGCACATTTCCTCCTGTTGGCCGGTGACCGATTGCCCGTTGGTGAAAGTTATTCAAATCGCTCACGGTGCGGCGGTACGCGTGAAATCACGATCTCTACTACTACTCACAAAATCTCATTACGCGAAGATGGTCACGGCACAAGACAACGCCTCGCGACCTCAGTCGCCGAGCGCCGCGCGCAGCAACGGCCAGGAGTTGTGCAGGTCTTGCTGCCAATACCCCCAGGAATGCGTGCCGGTTGGCCGCGAGTCGAACGTTGCGGGAATATCCAACTCCCGCAACCGGTCTCGTAGCTGCGCCGTACACGCCGCGGTAATGGCGTCCAGCATTCCGCCGATGGTCAGCTGGTCCAGGAGCTTCACCGGATTCGCGTTGATCCCGGGACCGTCCAAGGTATCGAGCGGACCGGGCTGCCCGGTGCCGCTCGATACATAGATGGTCGTGCCGCGCAGGCGACCCGCGTGCAGATAGGGATCGTTGGCGGCCCACGCCGGATCGGTGGGCGGGCCCCACATGTTCACCGGGTTGCCGTGCTGAGCGATCACCATGGCGTCGACCATCGCTTGTCCGGACGGGTCACTGGTGCGCACGCAGCCGCTATAGGAACCGATCGCGCGATAGCGCCCGGGCGCGGCCAGGGCGAGCCGAAACACCGCGGAGCTCGCCATCGACGGCCCCGCAATGGCATTCGCCCCGGTACCGCGAAACGCGGAGTCGATGACGACAGACAGTTCGGCAGTGAGAAAAGTGGTCCACTGCTGTCTGCCGAGCACCGGATCGTCGGACCGCCAATCGGCGAAAAGAGTGCCGCCACCGCCGACCGGCATCACCACCGTGACTTGCTGATCAGCGAAGAAGCGCTCGGCGTCGGTCTTGGTGAACCAATTTCCGCCGTCCCGCCAATTTCCGGTGTCGGTGCCGCCGTCGATCCCGTTGAGCAGGTACAGGGTCGGCGCCGGCTTCGAAACATCGGCTGCCGGAAGAACTGCCACCGACACGCTGCGTCCCATCGCGGCGGAGTACACCGTCAGGTCGAGTACCCGTCCCGGCCCTTGCGCCGCGCCGATCAGCCGCGACCCGTTCGGTGACTGGCGTGCCGACGCGGACACCCGCTCCGCGATCGGGGCGTCCGAGTCGGCGAAGGCGACCCCGCCCGAGCACATCAGAACCGCGGCACCGATCAGCGCGGCCACCCGCACACCGCGACCGCTTCCCTGTCGGTCCGCGACGCCCATACACACCTCCGAGCACAACCACGGGTATCCGCCGACCGTAGGTCGTGACCAACGCTCCATATCGGAATCCCGTTGTGATTTGGGTGGATTCACATCCCGGTCAGGTCCGGAATTGGGCAGCGCACACAATGTAGGAGTGCAGGTGAGCAACACCGCCGTTCCGTCTCATACTGGGATCGATTGCAGGTTGCCGGTCCGCTGAAGTATCGGCCAGATGGGTGACCGGTGGATCGGGGGCACCCGCCGGCCCCGAGCTGTTCGAACCGGCCGACGAGAAGTGCATGAATTGGTTACCGACGTCATCGATGTGGGCGCGAATTTCGCGGTTGCCCGTAAAGCACTGTGGGATCTGCTGCTCGAACCGCAGACCTACCCACGATTGTTCGCCGGAATCGGCGCCTGCGAGCACGTGGATTCCCGCGCGGACACCCGAATTGTGCAGGTGCGCATCGGCACCGCCGAATCCGGGATTCGCACGTATCAGCTTCGGCTCACCGTGCGGCGCTGGTATGAAAGCTTCGAGGTGCAGTGCCCGGGTACCGGTAGCTTCGTCTCGGTCCGCCTGCGTGGCGACGAGGATTGCACCAAGATCGTCGTCACCGTGTTCGCGCCGGGTCGGTTGCATCCGCTGATCGTCGACCAGTCCAACGCCGCCGTGGTGTCGTGGGTAAACAGTGGATTGCGGCGCGCGGTCGATGTCATCCGTGGCGCACGGACCTCCACGGTGATCAATGCCGAGAATTCCCCACTGCGGCGGCAGGTCAGCGTGGCCAAACAGATGATCACCGTCGGCGTCGGGCGCACCACGAACCTTGCGACCGGCGTCAAACAGGCGCGCTCCCTTGCGAAATGGGGATTCAATCTGGCGGGCGGCTACGCGGCGGCGGCCGCGCACGCACCGGATCGGATCGCCATCATCGACGAGGCCGGCACCCGCACCTTCGCCGAGATGCACGCGCGGACGAACGCGCTGGCCGGTGCGCTGGCCGGGCTCGACCTCGGCTTCGGCGATACGGTGGGTCTGCTCTCCCGCAACCACGCCGGAATGGTCGAATGCATGGTCGCTGCGGGGAAACTCGGCGTCGACGTGGCGCTGTTGAATGTGGGGCTGTCCGGTCGGCAGATCGAGGACATCGTGCAGCGCCACCGGCTCGCCGCGCTGTTCGTCGACGGCGACCTCGAGCAACTGGTCCGGTATCTGCACACCGACCTGCCACGCTTCAACACCGACGGCCGCCCGCCGGTGCCGCACCGGATCACTATCGACGATCTGATCGCGAAGGGAGAGCGGCCCTTTCGCCTGCCGAACCGGGCGGGCAGGCTGATCGTGCTGACCTCCGGTACCAGCGGCACACCGAAGGGCGCCCGGCGCCCGGAGCCCAAGGGCTTCGGCACCATCGCGGCCCTGCTGTCGCGGATCCCGCTCTCGATGGCGGAGCCGATGCTCATCCCGGCGCCGCTCTTTCACACCTGGGGCCTGGCCGGTCTCCAGATCAGTACGCCGCTCCGCGCGACGGTGGTCCTGCCGGAGCGTTTCGACGCCGAGGACTGTCTGCGGCTCGTCGCCGAACACCGGGTCGCCAGCATGATCGTCGTGCCGACGATGGTGCACAGGATCCTCGATCTGCCCACCGCGGTACGTGCTCGCTACGACACGTCGAGCCTGCGCGCCGTGGTCAGCTGCGGCGCCCCGCTGGCCGCGGCGACGGTGCTGCGATTCATGGATGTCTACGGCGATATCCTCTACAACGTCTACGGTTCCACCGAGGTCTCCTGGGCCACCATCGCCACCCCCGACGATCTGCGGACCGCACCGACCACCGCGGGCAGACCACCGCTGGGCACTAGAGTCGCGGTGCTCGGACCGGAGCAGCGCCCGGTTCCGATCGGTGTCACCGGGCGCATCTTCGTCGGCAACCACATGCTGTTCGACGGCTACGTGAACTGGGCGCCGCCCGCGGAAGCCGACGGGATGCTCGACACCGGCGACCTCGGGTATCTCGATGTCGCAGGGCGACTGTTCATTGCGGGGCGCGATGACGAGATGATCATCTCCGGAGGCGAAAACGTCTTTCCACGCCCGGTCGAAGAGGCCCTCGCTCACCTGCCGCAGGTCAGCGAGGTTGCCGTGGTCGGCGTCCCGGATCAGGAATTCGGCCAGCGCCTCGCCGCGTTCGTGGTGAAACGCGAAGGCGCGGGCCTGGATTCGGACATGATCCGGGCCTACATTCGCAACCGGTTGAGCCGCTTCTCGGTTCCGCGCGACGTCACCTTCCTCCCCAGGTTGCCGCGCGGCGAAACCGGCAAGATCATCAAGCGGCTGCTCATCGGATCGGAGCCGGGCGAATCGCCGATGCCGTCCGCGCTGGGCGGTCCGCATGTGATCACGTGAGCTTCTTCGCCGGGTCCGGCAGCGCGAGCGTCGGCAGCGCCATGGCAATGGCGCCGATCGCGATGGCGAGCAGCATGACGACGCTGCCGCCCAGGGTGTGGGCGCGGAAGAACACCACACTCAACAGCGCAAGGCCGACCGCATTGCCGATCTGCTCGATGGTGGGCAATTGGCCGGACGCCTCGGCCATCTGGCGCTCGCGCAGCCCCGCTAGCATCAGCGGTTGTAATTGCACGCCGAACAGGCCGACCCCGAGGCCCGCGAGGAAGACCGGCCCGAGGGCCAGTGCGAGATCAACCTGCCCGTTCGTCAGCTGCAGATAGACCGCGCCCACGGCCACCCAGCCGCCGTACATTGCGATGCCGAGCGCGAGTACCTTTACCCCCCAACGCTTTACCAGGAATGGCGAGGCGAGCGCACCCGCACCCGCACCGAGCGCGAACGGTGTCATCGCCACCCCGGTGCGCAGCGGGGTGAAGTGCAGTTCGTCCTGCAGGGTGATCGATACGGTGAAGACGAACGCGGTGAAGAGGCCGAAGAAGCTCGCCACCAGTGCGGCGCCGATGGCGAAGCCGCGATTGGCGAACAGGTCCAAGCGCGCCAGCGGGCTGCCACCACGCCGTGTCAATCTGCGCTCGTATCCGATGAAAACCGCACCTAGCGCGAGCGCCGCGACGATCACCCCGAAAGGCCCTGGCCGCCAACCGTTCTGCTGGATATCCGCGAGCGCGGCGAGCAGCGCGAACAGGCTCACGGTGGACAGCGCCACGCCGCCGAGGTCGAGTCGGTCGCGTTCCGGCGGCTTGCCCAGGCGCAGGTATCGGAAGCCGAGGGCGAAGGCAAGGATGCCGATCGGCAGGTTCATCAGGAAGACCGAATGCCAACCGAGCCCGGCGATATCGGCCGTGACGAGCGCCCCGCCGACTATCGGCCCGAGCATTCCGGCGAATCCCGCGGTCGCCCCGTACAGCGCGAACACCAGCTGATGGCGGCTGGGTGGGAAACTCGCGATGAGGATGGCAATGGTCTGCGCGGCCATGCCCGCGCCCGCCGCCCCCTGGAAGATCCGGGCTATCACCAGTTCTGTTGCACTGGTGGAGATTCCGCACCATACCGACACCGCGGTGAAGGCGACCACCGACACCAGGAATACGACGCGACGACCCAGGATCGCACCGATCCTAGCCGCGGTGAGCAGGGTGCACGCGAAGGCCAGTGAGTAGCCGGACACCACCAGCAGCTGCTGGGACGGCGAGGCTGCCAGGTCGGCGGTGAGATTCGGCAGCGCGGTATTCACGATGGTCACATCGATCATCTGCATGAATACCGCAATGAGACATCCGGTGAACGCGAGCCAAGGGCCGAATCCGTCTTCGGTCCGCACACCTGGCAGGCGGGCGCCGATCTCCGTCACGCGCGCACCTCCCCCGGCACGTCGTGCGCGCCGTCGCGGCGGTCGACCTCGAATTCCTGGCCCGAGTCCGGTAGATCGGCAGCGCATGGGTAGCCGACGATGGCACTATCCGACATCTGAATTCTCCCAACAACACAGCGGGCTGTCGCGTGGCTCGTGCACGCACCGAGTACATTCACCGATTCAGTGCGGCGCTGAAGATCGGCCAGGAGTTGTGCAGATCCTGCTGCCAATATCCCCACGAATGGGTGCCGGTCGCCCGCAAGTCGACCGTCGCGGGAATATTCAACTCCCGCAACCGATCCCGTAGCTGCCGCGTACACACGTTCGCGATGGCCTCGAGCGGGGCGCCGAACAACAACTGGTAGGTCAGCTGCAGCAGATCACCGCGGACACCCTCGGGGGTATCGAGCGGTCCCGGTCGTCCACTGCCGCTGGCCACGTATATGGCCGTGCCACGGAGCTTCTCGGCGTGCAGATACGGATCGTTGGCGGCCCATGCCGGATCGCTCGGCGGGCCCCACATGTTCGCCGGGTTGCCCTGCTGGCTGGCGACGACGGCGTTGACCACGGCCTGACCGCGCACGTCGCTGGTGCGCACACAGCCGCTGTACGAACCGATCGCGCGATAGACCCCGGGCGCGGTCAACGCCAGCTGGAAAACCGCGGTTCCCGCCATCGAGATTCCCGCGATCGCATTGGCGCCCGTCGTCTTCAGCGTGGCATCGATGATCGGGGGCAACTCGCGGGTGAGGAAGGTGGCCCAGCGCTGCCTGCCGAGCGCCGGGTCATCGGTGCGCCAATCGGTGAAGTAGCTGCCCTCGCCGCCGAACGGAATGACGACGTTGACCTGCTTGTCGGCGAAGAACTCGGCGACATCGGTCGCGTCGGCCCAGTTGCGATCGGCGCCGCCGTCCGCGCCGTTGAGCAGATACAGCGTCGGCGCGGGTATCGAATCGTCCGGTGCGCGAAGCACCTTGACAGCGACGGGTTTCCGCATCAGCGCGGAGTAGACGCTCATATCGATGCCCGACCGCCCCTCGGTGACGGTCAGCACATGCGAGCCGTCCGGGGCCGACACCTGCTCCGGCGTCGCCGGTTCGGCCCGCGCGGTGCCCGTCAGCATCGCACCCACCAGAACCGCTGTAGCGAACCGCGCGGCAGTAACCGCCGCACCACGGGTAATGTGATCGCCCACGCGGCACCTCCGGCCCCTTCGTGCACTCCTCCGATGAGCGCCGACGCTAGCCCGCGGCCACCGACCCGAACCAGCATTCCCGAATTCCTTGGGATACCTGACCGACCCGACCCCGGCCCACCTGGTGCCGGTCACAACCGCCGCCGGACGCCGCACTGAGCGGCGTCGTTCCGACCTGGCCCCGGCCGCCCCGCCATCAAAACGACCACCACCACACCCCATTCCCCCACCAGACCCGAGACCCTCCGCCGAGCGGGACATGGCTGCGGCGACACGCCGGTGCGCGCTCCGTGATGTCCCGTTCGGTCCCCTCACATTCCTTGGGTCCGCGATCGCCGCGACCGGCATCCGGACCTCTCTCGACCACGACGACAGCAGCATCCGACGCGAAGTCGGCCACCATCGCAGGTAGCGACACGTTCTGGAACCGGCTCCGTCCCATCGCCTTTTGGGCCACCACGTTGGTCATCGTCTTCGAGTTGACTGCCGGATCGGTCTGGAACCTTCTGACGATCGAATGGATCGAAATTCAGCTACGTCACCTGGGATACCCGCACTTCTTCGCCTACATCCTGGGCGCGTGTCAGGCTGCCGCGGCCGTCGTGATCATCGCGCCCGGGCTCCCGCTGATCAAGGAGTGGGCGTACGCCGGTGCCTTCGTCCTGTGGGCGGGCGCCGTGGCGTCGCATCTGTGGGTCGGTGACGGTTTCGAGTCGTGGCGAGTGCCGCTGATATTCGCGATGTGCGCCATCGCGTCGTGGATGCTGAGACCAGCCGAACGTCGGCTCCCGGACACGCGGCACCATCGGGCCGACGCTGGACAGGCTGAAGCCCGTCCGACGGAAACTCGTCCTCGCCCTTGGGAATCCCGTCTTCGAGCTTGGGCCGTTCCGATCGGGCTCCTCGTTGTGCTGTACGCCGTTTCGTTCCTTACGTTGCCAGCGGTCGAAACCGCCACCCATGAATGGGCAGTTGAGCTCGGCTGGATCGACGAGTAGTGGCGTGGAAGATCTGGTCACGTCCAGACGTCATCGGCATGTACTGGAGCTCGCCACGATCCGGTACACGGTGCCGCTGGGGGTCATCCGGACGTTGGTAATCCGAGACACCTCCCCGGAGGCCGTCGAGAACTCTCTATCCCCGATGAGGAAGCGATTGGCGGATTGGCCGATGATCCAGATCGGTTGCTGCTGGCCGTCGATGTCGAAGCATGCGGCGTACCGCGTGCCGCCCGCGACAATGGATTGCTTCCGGATGATGTCCTCGGCCGGTCGCCCCGCTTCGACCAGTGCGCTCAACATGCCGACGGTTGCGCACATGAGTAGCAGCAGAGCAAAGGCCGATCGCCACACCGGGGTGATCCGCGGCGAGAACAGCCAGTAGACCGCGATCAGCGCCCCGGACCCGAGCGCCGCCATGATGAACCCGCGTGCATTGACAACGACATCGTGCCAACCGATTTCGAACGCGAACGCCGGATAGCCGAGCGGTTGGTAGAAGAAGTAGGAAGGCAACCGCACCATCGCTCCTCCGACACCCGCCAGCAGCACCGAGGCCGCCGTCCGGCGGATGATCAGGCGGGAACCCGCACGCTGTCGTGGGCGCACCGAATCGATGACCAGGATCCAGCCCAGCAGCAGGCCGATGGTGAGGAGCGTCGCGGCGATCAGCCGCGAGTTGGACCATATCGTCTGCCCCGAAAGGAAAAGGAGGGCCCCCGCCCCGGCCATCGCGATCATGCGGAGCACGAGAGTGCCTGTCTTCCAGCACATTCGGATCGCGTTATGGCGCGCTGCGCCGATCAAGCGCGCGACATCGGTTCGGTTGGCATTCGCCCATCGCTCGGCTTGCCAACGCGAATAACCTTGCGGCAATGCCGAATCCGCTCGATGCACGGCCACCCGGGTGAACAAGTTCAGCGCACCGAGGATAAGTAGCAGGACAGCCGAAACGCCGATAAGCCCCAACGCGGGCTCAGCACCCGTCGGACGGTCGGGGAACCGGGCAGCGACGACCGCCGCGGCAGCAACTCCGAGACCCCCACTGGCGACGAGTAGCGCGATTCGAGTCGAGACATAGTGCGCCGATTCGTCGGCAATGAGTCGGATAACCAACTGTCGGAACCATTGTGGTGTTGTTCGGCTATATAACCGAGCAGTAGCTTTCGCAACCTGTTCGAGACATCCGTACAAGAACTCCGGCACACGTGTCAGCCGTTCACGAAAAAGGCTCAAAGTTCCTGCGGTATCCGCCGGGCCGGATTCAGCCTGTTGCTCCCGAACCGAGCGAGCATTAGGCGTAATCGAGATCTCAGCAAGGGCATCGACCCGCCGACCGTCGTGCTCGAGCGGCGCCGGTCTGTGGGTGAAGCGTAGCCCGGCATAACGGATGCGCTCTAGCGAGGCCCTGTCGATGGCGGCCCGTGAATGCGTATCGACAATGTGGGTGTGGACGTGGCGCACCACTTCCTCAATCGTGCTGCTGGACAACGAACCTCGAATGTCACGCACATAGGTGTCGGTCTCCGTGTGGGACAGGGCGGACCAGCCACTCTCGACGAGCGCGTCATGGGCGCGCTGCCGGTCGTCGGCGGAACCGGAAATGTCGATTCGGCATCGAACCCGCGCCAGGCAGACCCCGATCAGATATTGACCGCGATATGACGCGAAATTCCGTATCGCATTGATGCCCAACACTTGCCCCTGTTGCTCGCTCCAGTCGACGAGTTAACAGCAGGATACCGCTACCCCATTGCACATCCAGTGATGGTTCTGTGCCCAACGCACAACGGTCGCAATACGATCCCATGCACGCCGCAATTCGCCGTCATCGATTGAGTGCGGACCGATAACGGTCAAACTCGAACCAAACGAATCGGATCAGTGATCGGGGTTCGTTTCGGCGGCTGCTTCGACACGTTCGCGGACCCACGTCATGAAGGACCGCACGTCGGCGGTCGGCAGGGCGAGCGCTGCCGAACGGGGGCGCTCGAAGCTGCGGAGTGCGCTATCGATGAGCGGCTGAAAAGCCGCTTCGGACGTCGCGATCAGTTGTGCGGCACGGCGTTTGGCCAGCCACCTACCCGTGCGGCAGTACGCCACCGAGCGGCAACCGTTGAGCACCTGGTTGTCGGCCAGGTGGCCTGCCCCGTCGGTGTGCTCACGCACCGACGTCAGAATCGCGGCGAGCAGGTCGCGCCGCGTCGGCGGCGAGATCACCTGCCGCACTGGCGCGCCGTACAGCAAGCGCCCGGTCTGATGAGCGATGGAGCGATCGATGACATACCAAAAGGCTTGTGACTGCGTCGGATCGAAGCTCGCGCGGTTCGACAGCAGCGGGCCGGTATTGAGATCCAGCAGATACCCGGCCTGGTCGGACGGGCGGGCCACGAAGTCCGCGTCGTAGACCACCAGTTCCAGCCCGGCCGCCGGACAGGGTAGGGCGGGATGGGCAAGCGACCCAGCCAACTCGCGCACGACCTGCGCGGGAACAGCCGGATCGACGACGACCGTCACGTCGACATCGCTGCGCCCATGCCGATAGTCCCCGAGGGCGATGGACCCGACCGCGAACACACTGACCAGATGAGAACCGCACCTGGTGCATGCGCGCTGCACGAGGTCTTCCAAGTAAGGACGCAACTCGGCGGGCAGGGATCGCGGATCCACGAGGAGACAGGTCATGCGGCCAGTATCACGCCTTCGCCACTGCCCAGCGGCGGTGCACCGCGGTCCAGATGGCCGAAGCCGGAACACGGGTATCGGCTCGCGTTACTCCTGATCATTCGTCCTTGCCGATCTCGACGTCGACGACGACGCCGTAGTGATCACTCGGCCAGACTCCATCGGTGGGCTGGTCGAAGGCGAGTTTCGCGGCGCGAATCTCGCAGCGCGCCTTCGGATGTGCGTGCCAGGAGCCGGTGAAGACGTAGTCCAGCCGACGTCGGTGCCCCGGCTGACGCACGATTTGATCGAACAAGGCCGCGGCAGCGGCGTTGTCGACGCTCCAGGTGTGACCGGGTCCGTCACCAGCGACCTCCCACGCATCGTGGTAGTGCACGCTTCGTCCGGAAAACGATTGACGGCCAGTGAGATAGCGGATACTGGCCGCGTCGGGACCGGCGTTGAAATCCCCCGCGATGATCGTGGGCAGGTCGGTGCGGTGCCGGGCGTCGAGATCGCTGAGCGCCAGGGCCTGTTGCTCGCGCACGGCTTCGGCATCCAAACGCCAAGCGGCAGTGGTGGAAACGAACAGCACGTCGCCTTCGCCGGGCAACGGCACCTTGACCGCCACCGTGCACCAGGGGACATCCCCGGCCCCCGCGAGGCGCAGATCGAGAACTTCCACGACCTGGTGCGGCCAGCGGCTGGCCACCGCGTTGCCGCCGTACCGGTCGGCGAACGGCGGCGTGTAGGCCATCGCGTCGGCCTGATGGGTGCCGTGCAGCTCAGTTCCGTCCAACAGCGCGTCGAGCTGTTCATTGTCGACGACTTCCTGCAGCGCAACGAGATCGGGCGCCAGACGACGCAACTCCCGGTTGAGCAGGCCGAGTCGGCGACGGTCGCCCTCGTTGTTCTGGACGTTGATCGTGACGATCCGCAGACGCATGTGGCTACCCTTCCTATCCGAACTGGCCGGGCTGGTACTCGCCGCCGAGCTGCCTGGTGATGACGTTGACCCGGTTGAAAGCGTTGATATTGGCGATGAGCAACACCAGAGCGGCGAGCTGATCCTCGTCGTAATGCTTGACGGCATTCGTCCAGACCTCGTCCGAAACCCCTGCGGCAGCGTCGGCAATGCGGGTGCCTTCCTCCACCAATTCCAACGCCGCGCGCTCAGCTTCGGTGAATACCGTGGCTTCACGCCACGCCGCGACCAGGTGCAGGCGCACCGCGGTTTCCCCGGCGTGTGCGGCCTCTTTGGTGTGAATGTCGACGCAGAGGCCACACCCGTTGATCTGGCTGGCGCGCAGCCGCACCAGCTCCTGAGTCGCTACGGGCAGCGTCGAGTCCGCGAGCGCCTTGCCCATCGACACGAGGTGCTTCAGGGACTTGGCTCCGACGGGGTTGGCGAAGAGGTTCAACCGGGCTTCCATGATGCGCTCCTTGCTTTTTGGTGGATATACGTGTCCGACGAGACAGCCCGTGCGGATGTGAGGACCTGCTCGGATTCGGTGCTACCGGCGGTCAGCCGACGATCGTGGCCAGGTCGACCGCGGGATCGGTGAGGCGGTCGACATCGGTGTAGGGATGGTCGCGAATGATCCGGTGCAACTGCTCGAATTCGCCGCTACGACCGACGCACGCCGCCGCCACGAGGCGGTCGTCCTTCCAGAACAGGGCGGAGAAGTCGAGGTCCTCCGGTTCACCGCGGACCGAGCAGCCGCGTTCGCCATAGACGTCGGCGGCATCGGGCCAGCCGCAGATCTCCAAGCGCGTGCCGAACTGCTCGGACGTCGCCGACGGGACGGGCGCATAGGAAGTCCTGTTGCCCAGCATGTTTCGCGCCGCGGCGGCCGCCTGCGCCAGGGCATTGCTGTAGTGCTCGATCCGGTACAGCCCGCCGAGCAGCGGGTGGGTCCGGACAGTGACGTCACCGGCCGCGAAAACTCCCGGCGCTGACGTACGGCACCATTCGTCGACGACAATGCCACCGCTGACCGTCAGCCCGGCACGCTCGGCCAGCCCGGTTTCGGAAACCATCCCGAGCGCCGCGACCGCGATGTCCGCCGACCAGTTGGTGCGCCCGTCCGCCGCGACCGCGACGACACCGTCCGCCGTCTCGGTCACCCGGTCCAACCGCATACCCAGCTCGAGCCGCACACCCTTGCCGCGGTGCAGCGCGGCGAAGAGACCACCGAGCCACGGCGGCGCCACGCGGCTCAGCGGCGCTCCGGCCGCCTCCAGGACGTTGACCTCGCAACCGAGCGAGCGGGCCGTGGCCGCCGTCTCCAAACCGATCAGTCCCGCGCCGATGACCAGCAGGGCGGACTTCTTCGTCAGTTCGTCGCGCAGTGCGAGCGCATCGGACAGCGTCCGCAACGTGCGTGCCCCGTCCATCCCCGCGACCTGCCGGGCCCGCCCGCCGGTGGCCAACAGGAGCTGGCTGTAGCGCAAGTGCGACCCGTGGTCCAGAGTCAGCGTCCGTGCGGCGGGATCCAGCTCCCGCACACTGATTCCGGTCCGCAGGTCGATGTCGCTGTCGGCCCAGCTCCGCGGTGGCGCCACAGCAATGTGCTCCGGTTCCGCATACCCGGCCAGCAGGCCCTTGGACAGTGGTGGCCGCCAATACGGTTGATGCGGCTCGTCGCCGAGCACGACGAGCGAGCCCGCGTAGCCTTCGGCGCGCAGCGTCCGCGCCGCGGTGGCACCGGCCAGACCAGCTCCGACAATGACGATGGGATCCGTGGAGTTCATAGCTCGAACGCTAAGCCTGGACGGCTCATGCCTGCCAAGACCAGTTCTGCCATAAACTCATGCACCGAGAGGCATCAGCGAGGTCAGCGTTCGGAGGAACCGGGATGGATCTACTGCAACTGCGCTATTTCCAGGCAGTCGCCCGGCGCGAGCACATCAGTCAGGCAGCTGAGGAATTGCGGGTGGCGCAGCCATCGGTGAGCCGGACGATCGCGCGGTTGGAGAAGGAGCTCGGCGTCCCGCTGTTCGACCGCGTGGGTAGGCAGGTGCGGCTCAATGCGTTCGGCGTGACATTCCTGCGCCGAGTAGATCGTGCGCTGGCCGAACTCGACGACGCGCGTACTGAATTGGCCGATGCGGCCGGGCTCGAGCACGGCCGCGTCACGGTCGCCGCCGAGACGCTGTTGACGATCACCGGATTGCTCGCCCGGTTCCGCGTCGAGCATCCGGGTGTCGATGTCCGGCTGTTCCAGTCGAATGCCGAAACGATGCTGCGACAGCTCGCGGATCGCGAGGTCGATCTGTGCTTCGCTTCGCAACCGCTGGCGGGCCCGGCGCTGCGGTCCGTCGAATTGTGGCGCGAGGACGTGCTTTTGGCCGTCCCGCTCGCCCACCCGTTGGCGGCGCGCGACCGAATCACGGTCGCGGAGTTGGCCGACGAGCACTTCGTAACCTGCCGCCCCGGCTACTGGCCACGGACGCTGCTCGATCGGTTGTTCGCCGAGGCCGGATTGCGTCCGCTGATCTCCTGTGAGGGTGACGAGCCGGGCGCGACCGGCGATCTGATCAGTGCCGGGCTCGGAATCGGGTTCGTCCCAGCGGGTTCGCGACAGGCGGCGCCGCGCTACCCGGTGGCCTGGTTGGGGGTGGACGACCCTGGGTGCGAGCGCGTGCTGAGTCTGGTGTGGCGGACGGACACCTATCTGTCGGCGGCGGCCCGAAAACTGCGCGACCGTGCGCCCGTATTCAGCTAGGTCCTACCCACGCGACCCTTCCGGCATCGTGGCCGCCATCGACGGCTCCGACAGCTTCATGACCGGCGGCTCCGCCGAGTCGGGCACCGAATCCACCTGTCGCTCAGAAGAAAATGCGCATACGGGCAGCGGTCCTTGCCATCGGCCTCGCCACAGCGGCTCGAAGCCTTCGAGCAAGCCATCGCGGATGGGCTCGGCTTCCTGCGAACTCTCGCGACGCGCTACGCCGACGATCCGGCAGTCGCGGCCTATGACCCGATCAACGAGCCGTACCACGATCCGCGCGACCCGAACGGCTTGCTATCGGGCTATACGAAGATCATCGACGCCATCCGCGCCGAGGACCCGGATACCAGCATCATGCTCGAACCGTCCTATGGTGACGCGAAGGTGCCCGCCTCGGCGTTCGCCGCATTGACCCCGGGTAGCAAGGAGAACCTGATCTGGTCCATCCGCGACTACTACCCCGGCGGCGTCGGCGCCGGATACAACCCCAACGGCAGTGCGACCACGCCGAACGCCTCCTCCGACGAGGCCGATTTCCCCGGCTACAACCCGGCGAACAAACCCGACCTTGCCACCCACCTCCAAGTGCAACTCGACCTGACCCGAGAAGTCGGCTTGCCACTATGGATCGGCGAATTCGGCATCGCCGCAAACAAACCCGGCCACGACCAGTTCATCAAGGACTACGTCGCACTGTTCAAGTCGAAGGGCCTCGG
The DNA here is from genome assembly GCF_042691675.1 of Nocardia brasiliensis. Lineage (GTDB taxonomy): Bacteria > Actinomycetota > Actinomycetes > Mycobacteriales > Mycobacteriaceae > Nocardia > Nocardia brasiliensis_D. Next base: position 3,290,195 of record NZ_CP170507.1, on the reverse strand, counting down.
CTACAGCTGGTGGGAATACAAGGACAACGGTTCCTTCAGCATGATCGATCCGACCAACAACGACCGCTGGCTCCCCTGGGTGGACCTCTTGTTGCCCCGCTAGGTCGGGGCGTTTGCCGGACACTGGATTAGGATGGCAAGCGTGAATGACGCTGCCTTGCTTCCTATTTCGCGACTGAGCGGGGCGCGATCATTGATTTGCTGGCTAACGCTCGCCGGTGTCCTGGCGATAAAATTCTCGTCGTTGACCTTTTGGAAATCGCTGGCCGCATACAATGTCGCGGTGGCCGCGGTGATTGCCGGTTCGATCACCATCGTGACATTGTCGATATTGCTTGCCCGTCGTTCCCGGACCGCGCGTGTAAGGTCGACCTTCGTCGCGATCCTCGCAATATTGTCCTGCGCACTGCAATTCGCAATGCTCTACTTCGCACATATGGGCCACACCGACCTTGTGTTCGAGGGTCATATCCTCGTAATTCCGGAGCACGCGCGCTGGCGCCTGGGGTACTTCAATGTTCCGCTCGGCTTGACCTACTTGGCGGATATCCTGGTGCTGGTGTTGTGCTGGGCAATATCGGCGGCGTCCACCTCTGCACTCAAAAGGACTGCCGCCCAACGCCGGATCAACTACTGAGTCGGTGAATCTGCCAACTGGCCCGAGGGCTGCGCGGCCCGGTCAGGGGATGATGTCGAGCTCTACGGTGCCGTCCAAGGAGCGGATCCAGGGTGCGTCGCTGGTCAGGATCGGATAGGTGGTGTGGCGGGCGCACCACAGCACATGGCCGGTATCGACTCGCCCCTGTGCGGTGAGCAGGCCGATTCCGACCGCTTCCGCGGCGGGTAGCTCACTGATGGTGACGACGCTCAGGTTCAGCAGGACTGCCAAGTCGTCACGATGTTGCACCGACAGGACCGAGGACGCTGCGACGAGCGCGGCGGCGGGCACGACAATGCTGTAACCCTCCCGGGCGGCGACATGCAGGGTCGCGCGAACGTAGATGCTGCCCCGGTTGGCCACATCGATGATCGCGCTCGTGTCGAGCACCCTGCCGGTCACCGCTTCTGGTCAGCGCTGAACGACTTCTCCGCCGCCGCGACGGCGTCGGCCCAACCCTCGGGTTCAGGACCGTAGTGGTTGGCCAGCACTTCCAGGTCGTGGTCTCGGGCGGCTGCTCGGCGCAGGGTGTCCGCGATGAACGCTGATCGGGTTGCGGCGTTGCCCGATTCCACCTTGCTCTGGATGTAAGCAGCCAGTTCGGTCGGCAGGCTGATGGTGAACTTCTCCACGCCAGTCATACCAGAATGATAGCGCGGTATTACCGACGACGGGCACTCACAGTTATGCCGCCGGGACCGCGGCGACGCGGCGGTGGCGCATCCATCCACGGACGCCGAGGGCCAGAGGCACCAGGACGGTGAGGAACCCGGACACAGGCTCGAATACGAGACCGAACACAGTGAGCACGGCGATTGCGGCGAGGATCGGCGCCGGCACATAGCCGCGGGTTCGCTCCACATCGATCACGGCGATCCCGAAGCAGACGGCGGCAACGCCGAACGCGGTGAACCAGAACGAGAGCTCGGCCTGCTCGACACCGGCAATCCAGATGACAACGCCGAGCACGGTATGAGCCGATCCGATGAAGGTGAGCAGGGCGCCGGTGAGCGGTAACCTAGTTTTTGAATCCACATTCCGAAACCTTGCCCTAAGCTGTCCCGCGTGGCAAGACCGCGGCGATTCACCGATGATCAGGTCCTCGACGCGGCGCGCGATGTGCTCGCCGATCCGGCGACGACCCGCCCGAGCATCGCCGCGATCAGCGCCGCCTCCGGTATCCACGCCGGGTCGATCTACGTGCGCTTCGCCTCCCGCGAAGAGCTGCTCGCCCGGCTGTGGCTGCGCTCGATCCGGCGCTTCCACATCGGGTTCATCGCCGCTCTCGCGGGGCCCGAGCCGCTGCTCACGGCGGCGATGTACCTGACGCGGTACTGCCGTGAGCACCCCACCGAAGCCCGTGCGATGAAGATGTTCCGGCGCGACGAACTGCTGGACGTCGGACCCGAGGAACTGCGTGCCGATATCGCCACGGTCAACGACCGAATGAACGACACGCTGCGCGCCGCCGTCGTCGCGGAGTTCGGCGACGCCGACGAGCACCGCATGGCGATCGCGGTGGCCGCCGTCAAGGCCATTCCCTACGGGCTCGTCCGCGAGTACATCGCCGCCGCGGAACCCATTCCGGACTGGGTCGACGACGTCACCGCCACCGCGACAGCCGCCGTCGTCCACAAGTTGCGACCGACGCACACCGGCCGTTGAATCCGCCAATGTCGTTGCCACACTGTGCGATACGCTGCTAACCGATATCGACCACGCGGGCCCATGCTGGCGGCGCGTCCGGCACGTAATCGGGATCGTGTTCGCTCCACGAATCGACGTGCTGCCGACGGAACAGGCCGACCACGGTCCGGCACGGTGGCCGTCGGGCCGGCCAGGGTGTCTGGCCGTCGGTCAGGACCACCAGGACATCGGGGTGAGGGTGCGCGCGCAGCGCCTTGGCGACGCCCGTGCGCAGATCCGTGCCCCCGCCGCCCACCAGCGGTATTCGCTCGGCCCGACACAGCGGGTGCACGATCCTTGCCGCCGCATCACACGGCAGCACGGTGACCAGGTCGCGGCGGCCGCCGACGGCACGGGCGATGGCGGCCACTTCGAGAAGCGCGCTGCCCAATTCGATATCACTGACCGATCCTGACGTATCGATGACCACCGAGACTCGCGGCGGCGTTCGCCGCAGGCTCGGCAGCACGACGCCGGGCACCCCCGCCGAGCGCCGGGACGGTCGGCCATAGGTGTAGTCGTCGCAGCCACCGCCGCCGCTGGCTGCCGAGCGGATGGCCGCTCCCAGCAGGTCGCGCCACGGCTGTGGCGGGTGCAACGCCTCCTCAGCCCAACGCTGCCACCCGTCGGGCGCGTTCCCCGGCCGACCGATAATGCCTTGCGCTACCCGAAACCGGACCGCGTCTCGTTCCTGCTCGCTGAGCCCGTCCGCACCGTCCGGTCCCAGATCCCACTCGCGTTCCAGCCCGTCGGCGCCGCTGCCGCAGTCGAGCCAAGCTATGCCGTCGGTACGTGGCCCGAGCCGGAACTCACGCAAATAGTCCTCCATGAGCTGGCCCCGGGGTAACCCCAACGTCGCAGGCACGACAGCCCTGTCGGGCTGGATCAGCCCGTGGCCGAACGCGTCGTCATTGATTTCGCAGTCCGCCGCGATGTTCATCCGCAGTCGTTCGGCGGGGCCGGTCAGTTCGTGTTGCCGGGCGAATCGGTCACTGCGACCGTGATGGTCGCGCAGCAGGTGCGACACCTCGTGCACCCACACCGCGGCCAGTTCCTCCACCGGAGTCCGGTCCACGAACGCCGGCGAAACGTAGCACCGCCAGTACCGGTCGACGCCCATCGTCGGCACTCGGCGCGACTCGACAACGCACAGTGCGTATAGCGCGGTCGCCAGATAGGGCCGGGCCCTCACAGCGTTCAATCGAGCGGCGAAGAGCTTGTCGCGGTCCAGCGTCCCAACAGCTTTCGCGCTCATCGCCCTGCCTTCGCGGCGACACGGGCTGCGGCCTGATCCGCTTCCTGGGACATCGATACCACTCCGGCAAGCTCCTCGATCGCCGCCGGAACATCCCAGTCGTCCTGGCGCAGCGCGGCGAGAGTCGTTGCGGGAACGACGATCAGGTCCGGGGCTCCGGTTTCCAGAGCCTTGACCAGCAGCGTCCACGCCGCGTCCCATCGAGACTTCTCCGGGCGCTTACGAACTGCCGCCACGACACCGTCGAGCACGGCCTGGCGCAGATCCCCTCGCTCGGGCAAGACGGCGCCCGCCGGATCAGCCAACAGCGCTTCCGGGTCCGGGAGGTCCATCCGATCCAAGCTGGCCAGCAGTTCGAAGCCCGGCCCATCGCCAACGGTGCCCCGGACCAGCAGCGAAAGCACATCCCGAGACGAGCCGGCCGCGGTGGCGAAGGCGATCAGCCACAGCGTCATCTCCCAACTGCGCGGCGACGGCCAAGGACCGCCCCGGCGCGTTTCACTGGTGGGGAGTTGATGCACCAGCGCGGGGCGGGCCGCGAGGAGCACACACACCGCGCGCCGGGCGAAGGCCACCGCCTCGGTCAACTTCTCCGGAGCCAGCCGCGGCAGCGTCGCGTGTGGCCAGGTCCCGCCGAGGCCGCGAACCACGACATCGTGGTCGTGGGTCCACTGCAGGTGCACGAACCGATTGGCCAGCGGCGGGCTCAGCTCCCAGCCATCGGCCGCCGACGATCGCGGGTTGGCCGCAGCCACGATTCGGACACCGGGCGGCAGTCGGAGGTTGCCGATCCGCCGCTCCAGCACCAGACGGAGCAGGGCGGCCTGCACCGCGGGCGGCGCAGTGGATAGTTCGTCCAAGAACAGCAGACCGCGGCCGGCCCGGACGAGTCGGACGGCCCAGTCCGGCGGAGCCATCGGGACTCCGTGTTCCGCGGGATCGTCGCCGATGATGGGCAGGCCCGAAAAGTCCGACGGCTCATGGACACTCGCTATCACTGTGGTCAGTGGCAGGTCGAGGTCGGCGGCGAGTTGAGTCAGGGCCGCGGTCTTCCCGATCCCCGGCTCACCCCATAGGAGGACCGGCAGGTCGGCGGCGACGGCCAGCGCCAGGGCCGCCAGTTGGGTGTCGGGGCGTGGTTCGGTGGTTACGTCGCGCAGCAGGGTCAGCAACTCGGCTGCGACGTCGAGTTGGGCGGGCGGGCGGGTAGCAGCAAACATGTGTGATCACCTTGTGAGTCAGCAGATTTGAGTGGGATGCGGGACGAAAGTCGCCGGATCAGTAAGAGGCCGCGTTACGCGGGTGCGCGCGGTGGTTGCGGTGACGGCGACGACCCGGTGGCATGCGGTCGAATTCGGGTTCGGTCAGGCCTGCCCTGAAAAGGCCGTAGATGATTCGCCGCCGGGCGGACGCCTCGAGTTCGTCGCGCAGAGCGCCGTCACGCAGCGACGCGTCCGAGCCGAGCAGTCCCCCGACGACAGCCAGCGCGCCCGCGGTGTCGCCATGGTCCAGACGTTCGCGGACGCCGACGAGACAGTCCGGATGACGGTGCGCCTCATCGATGGCCCGCAGACAAGGCAGCGGAGTGCCGGTCAGTGCTACCAGCAATTCCTCCCGCCGGATCTCGGCCTGGTCGTGGTCCAATGCGATCAGGACCCCGTTGGCCAGTCCGATTCGATGCAGTTCTCCCCGGCATTCCACGATGCGCGGTTGCCCGGCCCGGTCAGGGACCCGGGGCGCATCGGCGGGCGAATGATTGGGAACCAAGGCCGAGGCGACCAGCGGATGCAGCCGGTCGGCCGTTATCGCACCGGTGCGGATGAGTTCCAGATCTGGCAGTACCCAAGTCGCCGCGTCGGGTAGGACCGGCAGCGCGGAGACATCACCAACCGGGTAATCCGACGCGATCCGCACTATGGGTGGTCCGACACCGCCGTCCACTTCCAGAACCAAACGTTGTTTGGCCCCGAATCGCACGACGAAAGTACTGGTACGTCGTCCCTCGGCTCGGCGGAGAATCTCCGCTTCGTCCGCCCATCGGTCGACGGCGCAGCGGCGGAGCTGCGGCACCGTCGCGAGCAGTTCGGGGTCCAGCGTCGGGTGGTTATCGGCGGACCGCTCGGCTCCGGACCGTATCCGCAGCTCATCGGCCCTGCGCACGTCCCACAGGTGGCGGTGCAGATCCAAGCGGAATCGCCGATTGGGACGAGGATGCGGATGCGGGCTGATACCGGCGGATCCGTCCCACAGTGCGAGGCTGATCCGCTGGCCCGCATCGGCCCAAGTCGGCGCGGTCCGGACCACGAGGTGCATGGGATGTGCGCTGTATTGGTCCGGTGCCGTGTCGTACCGCGCCAGGGCGATGGTCAGACCTGGTCGCAACAGTCCGTCCGGAGCGACCCTAGGCAGATGCCAGCGCAACAGATCAGGGGCCAGATGGCGGAGGTCGGCCCGGATTCGGGCCGCGAGTTCGTGCCCGTGGCGGCGCGCCACGGACCGCATATTGAAATCGATATCGAAGCCGGCCGCGGCGCACGCGCCCGCCCAGTCCCCCGCGCGACGGCGGGTGGTGGCAGTTTCGATCATGGAGGGCGGCACGGCGAATTCACGCACACGCAGCCAGAAGGACGGGCGGGAGTAGTCCCCATTCGTGATGTCAGTGCGCATCAGCACTCACCTTGCACGAATGGAACCCCCAATCTTTGAACAGAATGAGTCGTCATCGGGTTGATCATATCGTCCCGCGGCCACACCGGCCAGCGGAGGGATCCTCGCGGCAGCGGGGGTCGAAACGCCCAACCGCTCCCACCGTCCGAACGGACGGCCCCAGAGATGTTGGCGCAGTTAGTGATTGGGTCGGCATCCGAAGGCACCTCGCAGTGACCCCAGGTGCGGCGAGATCGACTCGACCAGGTGGCTCCGGAGCCGCCAGCCGCAGCGCGCGAAGACTCTGGGAGATCAAGAAACCTAGCTTCGCCGAGCTCTCAGGCGGGGACGCGCCAGAAGACTTACCAAGGGCCGATGAAGAATTCGAGCACGGCCAACGTGACCGCGGCGAGGAGTGCCACCGCCGCCGCGACGACAAGAACGCGGCCCCGAACGCGACCGGTATCGTGCCCCGCGGACCGAGCCACGACGAAACCACCTGCGGCCCCGAGGATTGCCACCACCGGGGCACCCCCGAGCACGAGATAGAACAGACTGCCCAACGCAGCCGAGCCCGCTCCCCCGAACCCACGGGCGTAGCCCGCCAGCGGCACCGGAAACCGGTACACCACCGCAACGATCGCCGCAGCCAACGGCACCAGCACCACAGCGCCGACCGCACCCCCGATCGCCGCCTTCGAGGCAACCGCGTTTTCGCCGGTCGAGGAAGTATCAGGCACACATGAAGCTTATGAGCACCACCGGTCTCCGACACCGAAGAACCCCTCATGTCGGCAAGCTTCACCGCGCGGAGTGTCGCCTAGCGTGTGGCCATGAGGTGGCCTCGGAACCACGTGGTCAGGGCGGCGTCCACCTCGCGGGCGGGTGGCAGTTGGGGCGCGGGCTCGATGCCGGGTTCGTCGGCGAGTGGGTGTGCCAAGCCGGGGATCGACTGTAGTTCGGCGCCTTCCCCTACGGTCTTGACGAGGTCGAAGGCGTCGGCTCGTAGCGCAGGGTGATCCAGTTCGCCGCTGATGACCAGCAGCGGCGCGCGACCGGCGATGATGCCCGCCTTGGCGACGAAATCCAGGCTTTCGACGGCCTTTTCGGACTCGGCGTCATATGGGTAGTCGCCTGGGAAAAGGTCCACGACGGAGCGCATTCGAATGGCGCCGTTCACGATGGCGGCGGCGAAGACCGGAATCTCGGTGTCGGCAAGGATTCGCAGCGCGACGGCGCCGCCCAGCGACCCGCCCAGTATGCCGATCGGGCCGTCATCGACCGGCAGCTGTGCGCGGATCGACGCCAGTGCTGCTGGGAATTCTTCGGTCGCCTGTCGGACGAACGCATACAGAAACGACATCAGGACGTCTTCGCGCATCAATTCCAGCCCGGCGTCCATGCTGCCGTCGACCATGCGCGCCCCGCACATCGGCATGCCGAGGTGCACCCGCCACGCGGGCACGTCGTTCATCGGCAAGGCGGCAGCGAATGCCGCGTCCGACCGCGGCGCGTCCAGCATGTGCCAGGTGACGATCAGCGGCGCGGGGCCGTCGTGGGCCGGTGGCAGCGCGGTGAACGGCACGCCGGCGGCCGTGCCCGTGAGCGGTGAGTGCATGCGGGCCACGCTAGCTCTACCGCCGACTGCCGGGAATCGGTTAAGCCACCAGCGAAATTTCGCGTGGCCGGGGTGACCAAGACCTTCTTTGTCGTACCTCAGCGAGATCATGGCACTGTCCGAAAGGAGGTGGGGTCATGACCGATGAACCAGGATCGGATATCCAGGCATGGCTCGCTCAACTCGACGAGGCGCAACGGGGCCAGGCTGGCGAGCTCATCAGACTGGTCAGCGCCGCGGATTCTCGGCTTCAACAGGCCGTGAAGTGGGGGCGTATCACCTTCACCGTCGAGAGTCGCTGGCACGACTGGCTATTCGCGATCGCCGCTGCCAAGAAGGGAGTGCGGCTCGTCTTTCACAAAGGCGCGCTCCTGGACGATCCCAACGGGCTCCTTACTGGCTCGGCACGCTACGTCCGCGAGCTCACCGCGGAGCGGGCCATCGGGTGCCCCGAAGCGGTCCATGCCCTGATCCGCAGTGCTCTCACCCATCAGACCGACCTGCTCGACTGAACTCTGTGGGAGTGGCCAGCATCCGCGAAAACCATTCCAGACCACCCGGTCCGGCTCAGACCGATAGCCTGGCGCGCATGGCTTTTACTGTCTACACCCACGACACCGAACACACTGGCCTCGAGTACGGCGACGAAGACCGATTCTGGTTCCACGGCGGTGTCCTGGTGGTGGACAGCAAGACCAACGGCGTCCGGTACTACGCACCGGGCCACTGGCAGGAGTTACACGTCGACAGTCACCCTGGCGAGCTGCGTCCCGCACCGCCGAGCTGAATTCGCTCGGGCGGCAGAGGATTTGCAGACGGCGCGGCTACGTGGACCCCGCACTCTTCGTCGGCTCGGTGTCGAGCTGCCCGCCGGCCGGAAACAGGATCGGGCTCCGTAAACCGTGACCCTCCCCCGCGGCAAGGGGCGCATCCGGCGGCGGTGCTGCTCGCCGGTGGTGGCGCACCGTTCGACCGGGACGGCACCGCGGGTCCGAACAAGAACCGAAGGACATCGCCTGGGGTCTGGCCAGTCGCGGTGTCGCGGTGCTGCGGTTCGACAAGGTCACCTACGCCCACCCCGAGTATCTCGCGGCCACGGCCGGTTTCGCGCCGAGCGACGAGTACGTCCCGCACGCCGTCGCGGGAATCGAGACCTTGCGTGATTTGCCGACCGTCGACGGTGAGCGGGTCTTCGTGGTCGGGCACAGCGTGGGCGGCAAGTTCGCGCCACGGGTGGCGGCTACCGAACCCGCGGTGGCGGGGCCGTCACTGCGCAGATCTCAGTTGTGCAGGTCATCGACCCAGAACTACTCGTGCACGGGCTTTGGTGCTGGTGACGACGTAGTATCGGCGCCAGGTCGTTACCGGTGACAGGGTCCATCACCATGGGCCGGGTTCTACAGCGCAGGAGTGACATCGTGACGGTGTCTTTCGATGAGGAAACCCGCAAACTGCTCGACGGCAAGGCGTTCGCCACGGTCGCGACGCTGAACCGGGACGGTAGTCCGCAAACCTCGGTGGTGTGGATTGCCCGCGACGGTGACACGGTGCTGTTTTCCACGACGACGGGTCGCCTCAAAGGGCGGAATTTGGCTCGCGATGCCCGGGTCAGTATCACCGCCTTCGATCCCGAAAACCCCTATTACACAGTCGATATTCGGGGCACCGCGGAACTGATCGCGGACCCGGAGAAGACTTTGCCTCGCCAACTGTGCCAGAAGTACCTTGGTCAGGACCCGCCGCCGGAGCCGGCTGAGGTGGTGCGGGTGATTGTTCGCGTAACTCCGCACAAGATCACGAACTTCGTGGGCTGACCCACGCTCGGTATAAACCGGGCCGCATGGGCGTTCGCACACCGGGTATTCGGCGGGCGTACCCCACCTCAGGAGGTTTCTTCCATGACTAATTGGATTACTCGCTGCGCTGTATCCGTAGTTGCGGCCGGGGCGGCAGTGGCCGCGGCTGCCGGGCCAGCTGCGGCGGAACCGGCCAGCGTGACGATCAATGGCAATATGCAGGTGCTCGGCGTGAATATTTTGCACGTCGACGCACGCGGACAAGGCGACGGTCCGGCCACCGGAACCTATGTGGCCAACGGCAAATTGGGGAACATGGCGCTCCCCGTGCGAGTCACCGGCCCCGTCACCTGTCTCAGAGTCATCGGCAACACTGTGTCGCTGGTCTATCCGATCACCACCGCCCAACCGGTGATGCTGTTCGCACCCGACGCGATGGCAATCCAAATCACCGTCACCAAGGGCCAGGGCGGTCAGCCGAACATGATCGGCTACGGCGTGCCCATGCCGACGAACATGTTCCGAGACTGCTACCCGGGCGCTACCCCGCTGATGTTCGACGGGACAATTGATATCCGCTAGCCCGGCAGAATTAGATCTACTTCCCAAGTGCGCAAACGAATCCAGGCCGCCCCGAGGGGACGGCCTGGATTCGTCGCTAGAGATCAGGCGAGGTCGAACCGGTCGTTGTTGACCACCTTGACCCACGCCGCGACGAAGTCGTTGACGAACCTCGCCCCGGCGTCCTGCTGCGCATACACCTCGGCAATGGCACGCAGCACCGAATGCGACCCGAAGACAAGATCATTGGCGGTGGCCGTCCATCTGGTCTGACCGGTGCGCCGGTCGAAACCTTCGTAGACATTCTCCGCCGACTCGGACGCCTTCCACTCCGTGGACTGGTCCAGAAGGTTGACGAAGAAGTCGTTCGTCAACGTACCCGGACGGTCGGTGAAGACACCGTGCTCGGTACCGCCGTAGTTGGCACCGAGCGCACGCAGACCGCCGATCAGTACCGTCAGCTCCGGAGCCGTCACGTCGAGCATGTACGCGCGTTCGAGCAGCAGGCGTTCGAGCGGAGCCTTCTCGTCGGCCCGCACATAGTTGCGGAACCCGTCGGCCCGCGGTTCCAGCACCGCGAACGACTCCACATCGGTGTTCTCCTGCGTCGCGTCCGTGCGGCCGGGCGCGAACGGCACCGTGACATCGTGGCCCGCGTCCTTGGCCGCCTGCTCGACCGCCGCGGAACCGGCGAGGATGATTACGTCGGCCAGCGAAACCTTCTTGCCGCCGGTGGCCGAGCTGTTGAAGTCCTGCTGGATCTGCTCGAGCACCGGCAGCACCTTGGCGAGCTCGGCCGGTTCGTTGACCTCCCAGTTCCGTTGGGGCTCGAGGCGAATCCGGGCGCCGTTCGCACCGCCGCGCTTGTCGGTGCTGCGGAAGCTCGCCGCGGACGCCCAGGCGGTTTTGACGAGCTGCGCAACCGACAGGCCGGATTCGAGAACCTTGCTCTTCAGGGCCGCGATGTCAGCCTGGTCGATCAGTTCGTGGTCGACGGCGGGCACCGGATCCTGCCAGAGCTGCGGTTCGGGAACCCACGGACCGAGATAGCGGCTGATCGGTCCCATGTCGCGGTGCAGCAGCTTGTACCAGGCCTTCGCGAACGCCTCGGACAGCTCCTCCGGGTGGTCCAGCCAGCGGCGGGTGATCTCCCGATAGATCGGATCTTCCCGCAGGGCCAGGTCCGTCGTCAGCATGGTGGGACGCCGCCCGGGGCCATCGAACGGATCCGGGATGGTCGCCTCAGCGTCCTTCGCCGTCCACTGCCACGCACCGGCGGGGCTCTTGGTGAGCTCCCACTCGTAGCCGTACAGGTTCTGCAGGAAACCATTGCCCCACTTGGTCGGAGTGGACGTCCAGACCACTTCCAGGCCGCTCGTGATGGCGTCTTTGCCCTTGCCCGTGCCGTGGGCACTCTTCCAACCCAGGCCCTGCTGCTCGAGCGGGGCGGCTTCGGGTTCGGGGCCGACCAGTTCGGGGTCGCCCGCACCGTGGGTCTTGCCGAAGCTGTGGCCGCCGACGATCAGTGCGGCGGTCTCCTCGTCGTTCATTGCCATGCGGCCGAACGTCTCTCGGATGTCCCGCGCGGCGGCAACCGGATCCGGTCGACCGTTGGGCCCTTCCGGGTTCACGTAGATCAGACCCATCTGGACGGCGCCGAGCGGCCCCGCCAGCTCACGCTCACCGCTGTAGCGCTCGTCGCCGAGCCAGGTGTCCTCCGGGCCCCAGAAGATCTCTTCCGGCTCCCAGATATCCGGGCGGCCGAAGCCGAAGCCGAAGGTTTGGAACCCCATCGACTCGAGGGCCACGTTGCCGGCGAACACCAGCAGGTCGGCCCAGGAGATCTTGTTGCCGTACTTCTGCTTGACCGGCCACAGCAGTCGGCGCGCCTTGTCCAAGTTCGCGTTGTCCGGCCAGCTGTTGAGCGGGGCGAAGCGCTGGGCGCCCTGCCCGCCGCCGCCGCGTCCGTCGGCGATCCGGTAGGTGCCCGCCGCGTGCCAGCTCATCCGGATGAACAGGCCACCGTAGTTGCCGTAGTCGGCGGGCCACCAGTCCTGCGAATCGGTCAGCACGGCCGCGACATCGGCTTTGAGAGCTTCGACGTCGAGCTTCTTGAATTCTTCGGCGTAGTTGAAGTCGTCGCCGAGCGGGTTGCCCTTGGGCGAATGGGCATGCAGCACCGAGACATCGATCTGCTCCGGCCACCAGTCTTTATTGGTGCTGGGGCGTCGGTCGGTCTTGGGAGTCGGCGACGGGATCGCCGGGTTCTCACTTTCGCTTGCGCTCAGAGTCCCGGTGTCGGGAACGGGTGGGCGGCTATCGGATGTCACGACATTCCTTCCTGAATATATGGTGCGGGCTGCGGTCAGGGACGTTGTGATGCCGCGCAGTCGGGACACAGTCCCCAGTAGATGACCTCGGCCTCATCGATGGCGAAGCCACTGTCGTCGGACGCGGTCAAACATGGGGCCTCGCCGATCGCACAGTCGACATCGGCGATCAACCCGCACGCCCGGCAGACGACGTGGTGGTGGTTGTCGCCGACGCGCGACTCGTAACGCGCTACCGAGCCGGATGGCTGGATACATCGGATCAGGCCCGCGGCGGTGAGCGCGTGCAACGAGTCGTATACCGCCTGGTGCGACACTGCCGACAGGCGAGAACGCACGGCGCGGATGATCGAATCGGTGTCGGCGTGCGGATGATCGTGCACCGCGCTCAGCACCGCGACGCGGGGTGCGGTCACGCGCAGTGAAACTCCCCGCAGCATCTGCTGGAATTCCGTGGCCGTAGGCACGAACGAAAGTCTTGTCCGTTCTCTGGAATGAGTCAAGCATTGATGTGTATCCACTTTGCGCCGCGACCATCGGCGCGTCCGCGGCTGCCACTGATCCGTTGTCGGCCAGCGCGTCCCGGGTCAGGTGCGCTACCGCGCCGACCGCGGGGCTACTCCCCCATTGATGGGGGCAGTCCACAGGGCCCCTGAACAGCTAGGCTGATTCGGCCAATTTTCCACACGATTGTCAGCGGGGCGCATGTCTTATCCATCCGGGCCGTATCCGGGGCAACCGAACGATCCATACGGTCAGCAGAGTTCGGCCGCCCAGGGCGCCGGGCGCTCGGACCCGACTCAGTTGAATCCCATGGCACAGCAAGGACAGTCGGATCCGACTCAACTGAATCCCATGGCTCAGCAGGCACGGTTGGACGCGACTCAACTGAATCCACTGAGCCCGCAGGGGCAATCCGATGCGCAGACACAGTATCCGCACGACGCGCAGACGCGGCACTATCCGTATGACCCGCAGCTCCAGCAGTATCCGCAGGCACCGACGCAGTATCCGTACGATCCGCAGGCCCAGCAATACCCGCAGGGGCCGACGCAGTATCCCCCGCCGGGCGGGCCGTACCCGCCGGGCAGCGCGTTCCCCCCAGGTCCAGGCCATCCCTATCCGCCGCAGTACGGGCCCGGCTCGGGTGGCGGTGGCGGCGGAAAAGTCCTGGCCGTAATCGGTTCGATCCTGGTTACCTTGCTGGTGATCGGCGGGATCATCGGTTTGCGCGTGTACAAGAACATGTCCAAGAACACCGACGACAACGCCCGAGGACTCGGCACCACCAGCATGATCAGCCCGTCCAGCGCGCCGACCACGCTGCCGAGCACCACCATCCGGCCGTCGCCGACATCGGCGCCGCCGGTGCAACCTGCCACGGTGTGGATCGCGGCCACCTACAACGAGGCGACCAAGGAAGTCCATTGGGCGCGTAGCTCACTCAGTCAGGAACTCGCCGCCGGACAAGCACTGGCCAGCTGCGGCCCGGACTGTCAGGAGCCCGTCTGGTCGAATAATGGCTGCGTCGCCATGGCATTCGGCCAGGATGGCGGCTGGGGTTCGGCCTGGGGCACCAACGTCACCGAGGCCCAGAACAAGGCAAGAGCTACCGCCGAGAACAATTGGGACGTGCGCGGGCCCTTCGAATACTGGTCGAAGTGCGCCGAGGAGTGACGAAAACCATGGGGGACAACCTGATCGGTTACCCTGGGGGAGATCAGGGAGGCTCCTCATGCCCATCAAATTCCGCCAGCGCAAATCCTTCGGGCCGCTGAAACTCAACTTCACCCAATCGGGCCTGTCCTCGTGGGGTATCAAAATCGGCCCCTGGTCGTGGAATTCCCGCAGCAAGAAGAACAGTGTCGACCTGCCGGGCCCGCTGAGCTGGCGCCAGCGCTGAGTACGCGGGGGTTCCGCGGGTCTCCCGTTGCGACGTCGGTGTAGGCGGTCCGTCGACTATTTGGTCGTCGCAAGCGGCGGACTCATCGTTCTCGGCGACAGGCGCAACGCCACCCTTCGGTCATCCGCGAGTCGACTCGACCCACTCGCGTAGCGCCGTGACGTCACGATAAAGGTTGCGCCGCAACATATGTGCCAGCAACGGACCGATCGATCGCTGCAGACCATGTGGCGTGACGCGTAATTCGAGCCGGACCAGGCATCGGCCGGATGTCAGTGATCGAACCGTGCGTGCGCCCTCGGCGTCTGCACCGGAGGTGGTGCGCCAGGTCATCCGAACACCGGGATCGACCGTGACGACCTCGCCGTTGTTGTGCCAAGTTCGGCCTGCGAACCGAAGTTTCTCGGCGGTTCGCGTTCCGGGCGTGGCGATGCCCGATGGTTCCGCGGTCATGGCGATCACGCCGGTGCGCCACGCGGTGTCGTTGGCGTAGTCGGCGAGCAGCTCCCAGACTGTCGAGGCCGGTCGGTCGATCATCGTCTCGGCGGTCAGGTCGAAGGTTGTCATCGCCGCACCGCCAGCGCCGTCAGCATCGCGGGGGTATCGATGTAGGCGTCATAGCCGATGATCCGGCCGTCGCGCAGATGCCAGAGGTGTACCTCCGGAATGTCGAACTCGATACCGCCCGGAATGGTCGTCCCAACGGTGCGGCCGATCTGCACGACGTCGTCACCGGCGGCGAACAGCTGCTCGGCGGTCACCGTGCTGTCGATATGCGCGAGCAAGGTGGTGAAGAACTTCGCTGCTCCGGCATGACCGCGGTAATGACCGCCCCATGGCAGTTCCGCGGTCTGGTTGATGGCGATATCGGGGTCGAACAAGCGTGGGATCACGCCGAAGTCGCGGGTGTCGAAGGCCTGATACACCCGCGCGACGATGTCGAGGCTGGAATGCGGCATGGCTGAGTTCCTTGGTTGCGATGGATCGAGTGGCACAGTAGGTGCCGCTCCAACCCACTGTCGCGCCAAGGCGTTTCAATCCCGCTACAAGACGCTGCGCGGCAGGTGTTCAGCAGCTCGGGATGTGGTCGGCGGTGTGGATGAGGGACACCATCTGGGTCCACGTCAGCTGCCGCCCCGTCTCCTCGGCGACGCGGCGTTGTTCCTCGGGCAGGGACCGATCCATTCGTTCGATCAGGTCGGGATGGGCGAATTGTAGGTAGCGACGCGGGTCGGCGCCGACTCGCGCCGAGTGGTGCAGGGCGGCCGCGCGCAGCTGGACGGCCACCTGCGGTGACGCCAGCACCATCAGTGCGTAGGCACCGGCGTGGACGGCGCCGAGCGCGTCGGAGATGTTCGACTGTTCGGCGAAGACGGACAGCGCTCGGTCGATGGCGGCGATCGCCTCCCGAGCAGCGTCGATGTCGTCCGCGGATGCCAGCACCGACCAGGCCAGCACGACGTCGGCCATGCCCTGACACCACAGATGACCGCATTCCGCACTGAGCTGCCGAGCGGTACGCAACCAGCCGAGCGCACCGATGCGATTGCCTTCCAACAACATCGCGATGCCCTGCCCGAACTGGGCGCAACCGCGGATCCAATCCGGTGTCGGCAGGCGGTCGACCTCGGTGAGGAGTCGGTCGGCCGCGGCCCGGGTCGCCACCGGATCACCAAGCGCGCTCGCGGCAAGAGCCCGATACATCAACCCGTGCAGCCACAGCTCCCGCTCGTCGTCGGCGCTGCCGAGCAGAGTCAAGGCGGCGTCGGCCTGAGCAAGCGATTCCCGAGGGTCGCCCGCGTGGAAGGAGACGATCGACAATGCGAGCAGGCCGCGCACCTGATCCGCGATGGCCGCATCCGCGGCGGCGGTGAGCGATTTCCGGATGAGATTGCGCCCATCGACCAGAACGCCGAGAGTTACCCACGCGAACTGCAACGCCGCGGTGGTTCGCAACGCTGCGACCGGCTGATGCGCGAGATCGTGGTCGATACCGGCCTTGATGTTGGGCAGTTCCGCGGCGAGGGCCCGATATGCCGCGCCTGCGCGATGCCCGGTGAGCAATGCGGACTGGTCGGCAACGAATGCGCGCACCCAGCCCGCGTGCGCGGCCCGGGTCGCCTTCGGATCGGGATCGATGTCCCGGCAGTACCGTCGCATGGTCTCCAGCAGCCGGTATCTCGGCCCGTCGGTGCCGATATCGGCGGTGACGACGGATCGGTCGAGCAGTGACGCCAGCGTGGCGAGGACTCCGGTGTCGGCGTCGTCGGGACGGACGGCTTCGGCGGCCTGCCAGGTGAATCCGCCCTCGAACGGCCACAGTCGAAGCAACATCTGCCGGTCGGCGGCGGCGAGATGATCGACGCTCCAGCCGATCGCCGCCTGCAGGCTGGCATGCCGCGACAGCGACCCCCGCGGGGTTTGCCCGAGTACATCCATCCGGTCATGGATGTGTGCGGCGATCTCCTTCAGCCCCAACGCCCGTTCCCGGGCGGCCGCGAGTTCGATCGCCAGCGGCAACCCGTCGACCGTCTCGCAGACCTCCCGCGCGGCTGCCGAATCCGCATCATCGGGTAGCCAACCCGGCCGGGCGGCGCGAACTCGGTCCAGCAACAATTGCACCGCCGCACCGTCCGTGCCGTCCGCGGCGAGCACCGGCAACGGCTCGAGTATCAGCACATGCTCGCCGTCGATGCCGAGTGGCTGTCTGCTGGTGGCCAGAATACGCAGCTCCGGACAACTGCCGAGCAACATGATGGCCAATTCGGTGACCGGCCGGATCATATGCTCGCAATTGTCGAGCACCAGCAGGCCCGGTTGCATCGTCAGCGCGCGCCGCACCAGGGTGGCCGGATCTCCGGTGAGGTGGACCAGGCCGAGTGCGGTGGCGATCGCGACCACCACATCGTCCGGATCGTGCACATCGCCCAGTCGCACCAGCCACCGGTCCGCCATGTTCTCGTCCGCCGCACAATATTCGACGGCCAGCCGTGTCTTGCCGATCCCCGCCGACCCGACCAGGCTGACCAGCCGTCCCGCCGCCACCAGCTCGCCGATCTGCCGCAACTCACCCTGGCGCCCGACGAACGACGACAGTGGGCGCGCGATGACTTGCCGCTCCGGGCGGATCGCGGCACTCGCCGGAATCGCTTGCGGCCCACGCGATTCGCTGAGCAGCAGCTGTGGGTCGTGGTCGAGCATGCGCTGTTCCAGGGCACGCAGCGCCGGTCCGGGTTCGACGCCGAGTTCTTCGACCAGCAACGTCCGCACCCGTCGAAGCTCGGCCAGCGCCTGAGCCTGCCGACCGCTGCGATACAGGCCCAGCGCGAGCAACTCCCAGCGCCGTTCCCGAAATGGCGTGGCGGTCACCGCCTCGATCAGATCGGCCACCGCCACCGTGGTCTGGCCGCACGCCAATCGCGCCGCCTGCAACTCCTCGACCGCGACATCACGCAGTTCCGTCAAACGTGCTCGCTCGGCCGAAAGCGATTGGGCGTCATCCAAATCCAGCCACGGTAGGCCCCGCCACAGCGCAAGTGCCGCATCGAAGCATCGCACCGCGCCCTCGGCGTCCGCGGCGCTGAGCAGACGCGCCCCGTGCGCGATCAGATCCGTGAAGCGGTTGAGGTCGGTGCACTCCGGCCGCACTGCGAGTCGATACCCGAACTCGCTGCGCTGGAGGCAATCCCGGTCGGCGGGCCCGACCGCCGACCGCAGCCGCGACGCGAGCACCCGCATCGTCGCGACGGCCTGCTGCGGCTGATCTTCGCCCCACACCAGCTCTGCGAGCACAGCGTCCGGTACGGCTGTACCGGCAGTCGTGGCGAGTGCCGCCAGGAATCGCCGGGGTACCTGGCCACCGAGATCAACAGTACGGCCGTCCACCTCGACCACGATCGGGCCCAGCACCCGAACAAACAGCACGTCCAGAGCGTAACCGGAATGTCCCGACGGCCCGGCAGCTATGCGGCGACGAGTGCGCGCAATGCCAGGAACCGCATACCGCCGACCAGCGCCATGATGGCGAGCACGGCACCTGCCTGCGCGGTCGCGCCGAGGCCGGGCGCCAAGGACTCGACACCGGCCAGCGCCGCCGTGCTGATCAACAGACCGATCAACGCCAGGCCGCCGCCTTCCCACTGCGCGGTGAACCAGCCGACCCGTCCGGCCGCGTGGAAGGTGAGCCGGCGGTGCAGTTCGTTCGCGATCACGGTGCTGACGATCGAGCCGGTGATATTGGCGAGCAGCGGGCCGATCCCGTTCACGGCCAGGAACAGCAGGACGTAAGCAATGTTGCTGGCGCCGCCGACCAGTGCGAACCGGATCAGCTGGGCGAAAGCATGATCACCGCGCAGGCAGTGCCGCACCCGAGCGAGCTGGTCGACCCATTCCGTGAGATCGATGCCATCGAGGATCGCCGTGTCCCCATACACCGGCTGTGCCGCGGACGCCGCGATTGCTGTGCTGTTCACGGGAATACGGTCGCCAACCTGGCTGACACCGGCCTGACAACGACCTGACACACCGACTGACATTTTCTTCGAGGACCCCGACGGCAACAGCTGGGGCGTGCAGCAGATCTCGTCGCGAGGGTGAGCCGAAACCGGCCGAGGCGTGCACTTCTCGGCCATACCCGCTCTGCTGGCCTCAACCGCCGCCAGGTGTCGCGGTCACCGCGTCGTGCGGTGCTTCTCTCTGGGTCAAGCTGGTGACCAGCATCGCTGTGATCGCGTGCACGCGGTTCTCGGCTTGGTCGAACACCACCGAGGCTGCGGATCCGAACACCTCGTCACTGACTTCGGCGCCTTCCAGACCGGTCTCCTGGTGGATTTGTCGGCCGACGAGGGTCGTTGTGTTGTGCACTGCGGGCAGGCAGTGCAGGTACTTCACGTCGGGATTCTTGGTGCGGGCCAACAGGTTCCGGTCCACCCGGTAGGGCAGCAGCCTTCGTACCCGGTCGCGCCACTGCTCGACAGGCTCGTTGATGCGTACCCAGGTGTCGGTATAGACGAAGTCAGCATCACGTACGCCCTCGTCGACGTCGTCGGTCTCGATGACCGTCCCACCCGTGGTGCGGCAGATGTCTGCCGCAGTGTCGGTGACGGAACACTCGCCGGCCAACGCCGCGGGCGCGACGATGCGTACCGTCATTCCGAGCAGTGCGCCGGTGACCCGTAGGGAGTTGGCAATATTGCTGGCACCGTCGCCGAGGAACGCCAGCGAAATCTCGTCCCACGGTTTGGCGGTGTGCTCGCGCACCGTGAGCATGTCCGCCAGCGCCTGCGTGGGATGCCAGCGATCGGTGAGCGCATTCCATACCGGAACACCGGCACGGCGCGCGAACTCCTCCAAGGTTTCCTGGCGGCGTGCCCGGTAGGCCACCCCGTCGTAGAGTCGCCCGAGAACCTGCCCCGTATCGCAGACCGATTCCAGCTCGCCGATGTGTAGCGTCGCGGAGTCCAGGTAGGTCACGCGTGCGCCCTGGTGGGCGGCTGCGATCTCGAACGCGGATCGGGTACGCGTCGAAGGCTTTTCGAAGATCAAAGCGAGATTGTGCCCCGCCAGCTCCGGCCGCGCTGTGCCTGCTCGACGGCGCGCCTTGAGCTCGATCGCGCGCGAAACCAGTTGAGCTACTTGCGAAGACGTTAGGTCCGAGTCTCTCAACACGCCTTGCCCACGCACCCGGGCTCCCCTCGTCGGCGCTAGCCAACCGTATTCGGTTCGGCTCCGTGTAGAACACCCTCGAGGGCCGATTTCCACATTGATACTGCACGAGGTACATCCACCGTGTCCAGTTCCCCGTGCCCATCCGGGAGGTGAATGTCACTGCGAGAACGACACTCTCGAGTCGCCAGATATCGACGTGCGCGACACATCGGCCGCCGCGGCGTGCTGGTTGATCATCGGGCCGCGATGGGCTGCCCGCAGTGTTGCGCCATCTGGGGCGCACGAATCCGAGTCGTTTGGGTAAGCACTTACTTGCTGTCGATGACGCCGATCGGGTCGGCGGACTCCGCGAGTTCGGCTTGCACCTGCTTCCATGCCGTGTCGTCGACACCCAAGGCGCTACGTAGATAGGCCCAGGACGCCTTGCGAATCAGTGCGACGCGCTCGGGGCTTTCGTCGGTGGTGTCCTTGGCGTTGTAGGCGTGGATTCCGCCGAGCGAGTGTTCACCGCCGAACACGGTGAGCAGGCTCTGGGCGCCGGGGCTGTAGGTGTATACGTCGGTGAACCAATCGGGGCCGCGAGTGGAGAGGTGGGACTGGTCGTTGTCACCGGCGATCACGAGGGTCGGCGTGGTCAGAGCGTCGAAGTCGGGGTGCATGAAGGCGAAGTTCGCCGCGGCGAACGGGGTCAAGTCGTCGCCACCGATGCCGGTCGTGGCTAGCAGCACACCGGCTTTCACGCGGGAATCGGTCAGGTCGGGGCCGGGTTGCCCGTCCGCGCCGACAACGCGTGCGCCGAGCAGCATGCTGACGGTCTGTCCGCCCCAGGAGTGTCCGGCGACGGCGATGCGTTCGCGATTGATGCGGTCATCGAGGCCCGGAACAGCGGCGACGACATGGTCGAGTTCGTCGAGTACACGCTCGACGTCCTGAACGCGGATGCGCCAGATATCCGAATACCGCGGGTCCGTAGGGGCGATGCCGAGCGTCCGTGAATCGAGGAATGTGGGCTGTATGACGACGAAGCCGTTGCCGGACCAGAAATCGACCAGCGGGTCATAGGCGGACATCGACTCGCCGAAGCCGTGCGCGAAGACGACGACGGGGAGGTCGGTGCCGAAGGCGGGCGCCGAGACACGCACCTGTAGGTCGTCGCCGCGCTCTGGTGCGGGCAGGACGACCGGCTTGATGCTGATGATCGGAGTGGTCAGGGCGGGCACGGCGGTCGCGGCGACCGTGACGGGTGCGGGCATGGGATTTCCCTTCGATGCGATGAACGCCGCGTCCGTGCAGGGATACGCGGCGCAGGCTCCGACGGCGTGATCCACCGGATAGACTCTCAATCGGAGCACCGCTCCGAATATACGGAGCAGCGCTCCGGTTCGCAAGAGACGACCTACGAGAGGTGCGCCGCATGAGTGCAGCCGACGAGCCGCCGCCGACGACCGCGCACCCCGCCAAGCGCGCGGACGCCCGGCGAAACGAGAAGGCCCTGCTCGATGCCGCAGCGTCGGTCTTCGTCACCGACGGGGTCGACGCACCGGTACGCCGGATCGCCGCCGCGGCGGGCGTCGGCATGGGCACGATCTATCGGCACTTCCCCACCCGCGCGGACCTGGTCGTAGCCGTCTATCGACACCAGGTCGACGCCTGTGCCGACGCCGGGCCCACCCTGCTCGCGGCAGCGGCGTCACCGTTCACCGCGCTGCGTCAATGGGTGGAGCTTTTCGCGGACTTCCTGGTCACCAAGCACGGTCTCGCCGCCGCGATGCGCAACGACCCCGACACCTTCACTGCCCTGCACGCATTGTTCCTCGACCGCCTCGTGCCAGTGCTCGACGACATCCTCTCCGCCGCAAGGAAAGCGGGCGAAATTACTGCCGACATCCCCGCCTACCAGCTACTCCGAGCGATCGGCGACATCTGCGCCGGCGCGGAAATGGTCGATCCACAGTACGACGCGCGCCTCACCATTCGTCTGCTACTCGACGGATGCCGGTAGCACCGGGTCACCACAAATCCCGAGCTGACCGGCTCGGCGTCCCGGGCCGGTCTGCGGTCATCAGGGTCAGGCGGGCTGGTCCTTCTCGGACGCGAACCAGACCTGCAGGTTCTCCGGGTTGATCGGAATCGAGATGTGTTCGTGGGTGATCAACCACCCGCCGTTCGATCGCCGCAGGCACACGGTCTCGCGTACCCATATCGACGCCTGGAGCCCGCCCTTGCGGGTGCCCGAATCCAGGTGCAGCATGTTCGCGAACGCGACATCGCCGCTGGTCACAATGGTCCGGTCGTGCGTTTCGAGGCTGATCGGACCCTCGTAGCCGTCGAACCACCGCAGAAAGTTGCGGCGTACCTCGTCGGTCCCCGTGAACCGGAGCGGGGGGACGACATCGTAGTAAACGATGTCGGGATCGTAGTGCTGCATGAGTCGATCGATGTCCTTCGACTGCTGGGCCTCGGCGCGGGTTTTCAAGAACGCCGTGAGTTCGGAATCGTTGGTAGTCATCGCATCCTCCGTTCGAGATTCCGACCGCAACCAGCTCTGCCGGCGACGGTCGCTGTTGTTCGGTATTCCGACGAAGCCGCCCGCCGGAATGTGAGGCGCGGCGCGAACATCACATTCCGAGCGGCTGTTTCGTCGTATCGGTGTACGGATGCGACAGAGGAGGATCGGCGAGACATGACCATCGAACCCGGGCCGACGGACGGCCGACTCGAGCCGAGCCTCGACGCGATCCTGAGCGAGCGCCGCCAGCTGATCAATCTCGCGTATCGGCTGCTCGGTTCCCTGGCCGATGCCGAGGACGTCGTGCAGGACACCTACGCCCGCTGGTACGCCATGTCGCGAAAGCAGCAGCAGGCCATCGAATCTCCGGGCGGATGGCTGACGAAGGTCGCGGGCCGCATTTGCCTCGATCTGCTCCGCTCGGCGCGCGTCCGACGGGAACGCTATGTGGGCGAATGGGTTCCCGAACCGCTGCCCGATCGCCGCGAATGGCGCGCGGGACCGCCCGATAGCGGGGCCGACCCAGCCGATCGGGTCACCCTCGACGAGTCGGTCAACATGGCGTTTCTCGTCGTGCTCGAATCGATGACCCCGGCCGAGCGCGTCGCATTCATCCTGCACGACATCTTTCGCTACCCGTTCGCCGACATTGCCGAGGTCGTCGGCCGCAGCCCGGCGGCCTGCCGCCAGCTCGCCACCTCCGCCCGCCGTCGCATCGACGCCTCGCGGCCGCCCGCGACGCCGACCGCCGAGCAAGCTCGCGTCGTCCGGAACTTCAAGCTCGCCTGGGAAGCCAAGGACATTCACGCGCTGATCGGGCTCCTCGACCCTGCCGCCACGGGAATCGCCGACGGTGGCGGTCTGGTCGATGCCGCGCTGCACCCGATCGAGGGCGGCGAGCAGATCGCCCGCTACCTCGTCGAATTCACCAGCAGAATATCCGGTTTGACGGTCCTGGAGCGCATGGTCAACGGCCAACCCGGCCTGGTAGTCCAGCAGAACCAGACCACATCGTCGGTATTTGCGTTCGACATCGCAGACAACCGAATCATCCGCGTCTGGGCCGTCCGCAACCCCGACAAACTCCGCCAGTGGACCACCAGCCCGGACATCTTGTAGTGCCTTATCGGTGTCGCCAGACCTTGACGGCGGAGATCAGCAGCAAGGCGGTCAAAGCCGGAATGAGTGCGGCACCGGGGATTACCCCGAGCAGCAGGCCGCCGATGACCGTGCCGACGATCGATGCTGCCACCATGGTGAGGACGAATCGGGTGTTGGCCCGCAGGACGTCGAAGCTCCGGTCGCGGCGGTAGCGGGCGAAGGCGACCAGCATCGTCGGCAGCGAGACCAACAGTGAAAGGCTTCCGGCGAGTTTGATGTCCACGCCGAAGAGCAGCACGATGGTCGGTATCAGCAGTTCGCCGCCCGCGACACCCATGAGCGCGGCCACGACACCGATGCCGATTCCAGCCGCGACAGCGACGATCACGCGTACCCACGGGGTGAGGTCGAGATGCCCGAGATCGGTGAGGTGGCTGGCGGCCAATGCCGCCGCGACGACGACCAGCAGAGCGCCCAGCACGCGGTAGAGCGTGCGGGAGTGCATGCGGGTGGCCCAACCCGCCCCCAGCCAGGCACCGAGCAGGCTGCCCGCGAGCAGGTTGGCGGCAATGCTCCAGTGCTCGGCGAGGTCGCCGAACGGCAGCGCGAACAGTCGAGCCGGGAGTGCGGTGCTGACCACGACCAGACTCATGGCCTTATTGAGGACGACCGCGTGCAGCGCCGCGAACCCGAACATCCCGATCAACAGTGGCAGCCGGAACTCCGCCCCGCCCAGCCCGATCAGCCCACCCAACACCCCGATCAGCGCACCCGCGCTGAAAACATGGACCAACGACGACCGCCGACGGACCGCTGTTCCAGGGGCCGTCGGTGCCATATCCGGAACAGTTGCACCCACGCTGCTGGACAGTACCGATTCGGCCACGTGATCGAACTCGGCGAAACATACGAACGCCGCTGTTCCGCCGCATCCGAAGACGTGCGGCGGAACAGTGGCGGTCTCAGGCTCAGTGGCCGACCACCACCAGCAGGAATTGCTGGGTCGGGTTGTGCTGTGCCGGACGGCTCACGACGCCGAAGTCCTTCTCGGCGTACTCGTGGGCGTCCACATAGCGATTGTTGGACGCCTGCTGCATCGTGTATTTCCCGCCGCCGATGGATCGGATGTGCCACACCTGGGTGGGGTTGTTCTGGACGGGGCGGGTGACCAGGCGGTAGTCCAGCGACTCGATCTCATGCGCGTCGAGGTAGCGTTGGCTGCTCACCTGCTGCACCGTGCCGGTCCCGGTGCCGCTGTCGTCCCAGCGGATGCGCCACTGCTGGCTGGTGTCGCCCTGCTTCGGTCGGGTGACGACGTTGTAATCGTGGGTGCCGTCGTTCCACGCGTCGAGATAGCGCCCACTGGACACCTGCTGGATCGTGACGATGTCGTCCGGCTGCGCGGCGTTCGCGGTCGCGGGAGTTGCGACGATGGCGACGGCGGTCAAGGTCCCGAAGAACAATGCTGCGGCCGCGCGGCTGATGAAGTGTGTCAAAGTGACGATCCCTCTGGTGGAAGTGGTTGCTTTGCTTGTCCGAACTAATGTTCGAGCAACCACCACCGATCCGAAAGACACCCTCGGGAGGTGGCTCGGCCGCCGGGGGTGCGGAAATCACCCCAGAGGGTGGCCACCGACCCCCGTCTTCAGGTGAGCGCGGCTACGACGTACGCGGCGGCCTCGGCGAGGAGCGACTGTTCATACTTGGCGTCCCGGTCGGCCTTGTTGGACATGATCGCGATGACGAGCAGCGCGGATTGCGGCGGCCAGACGATCGCTATGTCGTTCAGCGTGCCGTAATCACCGGTGCCGGTCTTGTCCGCGACCGTCCACCCCTGCGGTACACCGGCCCGAATGCGTTGGGCCCCTGCGGGAGTCGCATTGCGTTCCATCAAATCGCGCAGGAAAGCACGCTGCTCGGGCGGCAACGTCTCCCCCAGCAGAATCTTCTGATAGTCGCTGCCGAAGGCGCGCGGAGACGTGGTGTCCCGCGGGTCGCCGGGCACGGCCTCGGCGATTGTCGGTTCGATCCGGTCCATCCGGGTGACCGTGTCGCCGAGGCTGCGCGCGTATTCGGTCAGCTCGGCCGGACCACCGAGATCGCGCAGCAGCAGATTGCCCGCCGTGCCGTCGCTGTAGCGAACCGCCGCGTCGCACAGCTGGCGAATCGTCATACCCGTGGCAACGTGCTGCCGGGTGATGACGGCGCTCTTCATCAGATCGGCTTCGGTGTAGCTGACGAGAGTGTCCAAGTGCGACAGCGGATTACGATGCAGGACGGCCGCTGCCGCCAGCGCTTTGAAAGTCGAGCAGAACGCGAATCGTTCGTCCGCACGGTGCGCGACGGTCGCGCCGGTACCGGTGGCCAGCGCGAACACCCCCAGGCGCGCGCCGTACCGTCCCTCCAATTCGACCAGACGAACATGGCGATCATCCGAGGAAGTGGGCGGAGCCAGGGTATCGGAGCGATCCGATGACGGTGCGGTCGTCGTCGCGCCCCCGGTGCAACCGGCCAACGACCACAGCGCCATCGCCCCCAGTAGCGCGCGTCGAGTAATGACCGGCGGTTCGGTCGAGATACGGCTCATCGAGCCCCCGAGGTGACCCCGAGTTCCGCGACCGCGGCCCGGGCGGCCTCGGCGACGAGAGCATTGTCGGGTTCGGCATCCTGCTCGAATTTGGTGGTGAGAACGGCAATGACCAGCGGTGCGCGGCCGGGCGGCCAGGCGATGGCGACGTCGAGGGCGGAGCCGTAAGCGGGACTACCTGTCTTGTCGCCGATGGTCCAGTCCGTGGGCAGACCGGCGCGGATGCGTTTGCCACCGGTGGTGTTGGCGATGAGCCACTGCTTCAGTTGCTCGCGTTCGGGTTCGGCGAGGGTGTCACCGAGGACGAGGGTGCGGTAGTCAGCGGCCAGTGCGGCGGGTGTGGTGGTGTCGCGGACGTCGCCGGGGATCGCGGTGTTCAGCTCGGTTTCCCAGCGGTCCAGTCGCGAGACGTCGTCACCGATCGAACGGAGGAACGCGGTGAAGCCGGCGGGGCCGCCGAGGAGTTTCAGAATCTGATTGCCCGCGGTGTTGTCGGAGATGGTAATGGTGGCGTGGCACAACTCGGCGACGGTCATTCCGGTGTCGACGTGCTTCTCGGTCACCGGTGAGAACTCGACTAGTTCGGTGCGGGAATAGCGGATCACCTGATCGAAGTAGCCCGAAGCGAGTGAGTGGTCACGCAGCAGGGCGCCACAGGCGAGGCCCTTGAAGGTGGAGGCCATCGGGAACCGCTCGCCGTCCCGATAGGCGACGCTGCGGCCGGTGCCGGTATCGATCGCGTACACGCCGAGCCGCGCACCGGCTTTCGTCTCCATGTCGGCGAAGGGCTGAGTGGCGGCGGGTGCGGTTGCGCTGGTCGGGGTGACCGTCGGGTCGGATCGGGAATCGCACGCCGTGGTGAACGACAGTGCGGAGACCGCCAGGATCGCGGCGAGGCATCGTCGGCGGATGAGCGGGGCACGGTGGGCAGGTGCTGAGAAAATCACCGCCACAGCACAGCAGCGCCACCGCGTCGCAGACCAATACCCGACCCTGCCGCGGGCGAGTCGATCCGACTATCGTCGCAGGTCACCGGGAATGGGACGGCAGAGACACCGACCGCGTCCCGGCGGCGACGCCGCTTCGCCGAAACCTGCTGGTTCAATGACCGCATGGATCTGGTCCGCCACCTTCGCTTCTTCGTCGCCATCGCCGACGAGGGACATTTCGGCAGGGCAGCGGCCGCGCTGGAGATGACCCAACCACCGCTTTCGCAGGGACTACGCCGCCTCGAACGGCAGCTGGGCGTCGAGCTCATCCATCGGACCCGCCAGGGCGCGGTACTCACCTCGGCGGGCCTGCAACTGCTGCCCCGGGCCCGCCTGCTCGTCGACGACGCCGAGCAGTTGCTCGCCGAGTCGCAGCGCATCGCGAATGCCCGTGGCGCGGTGCACTGGGGCGCGACCGCCGCCCTGCCGGACCGGGTGATCACGGCCTGCGTGACCGCATTGCGGTCGACGGTCGGTGCGGGCGCGGCGGTGTCCACCACGGTCGGCGCGACCGTCGACCTCGTCGGCGACGTCCGCGCGGGACTGCACGATGTGGCGGTGATCGAGCACCCGGCCCTGGTCGACGGCATCGCGACCGGGCCCGTCGTGAAGGTGCCGCGCTGGCTGGTCGTACCGTCGGATCACCGCATCGCCGTCGCCGAACGCCCCACCTTCCCAATGCTGGCGGGCCTGAGCTTCGCCCACCCACCGCGCGCCGCGAATCCGCCCGCCTTCGACACCGTGCTGGACCTGCTGCGGGAACGCGGCCTGGACGCGCCCACCGTGGTAGCCCGCGACGACCGCGCCACGCTCGCCGCGGTCGCCGCCGGTACGAGCTTCGGGCTCACCGCGACCCCGCCCTCCCCCACCCCGGGTGTTACCTGGTTGCGCATGGCTCCGCAGGCGATTGCCTTGCGGCTGCGCGTCATCCGCAGAGCCGGGGCCGATGTCCACGCCGATGCGGTCGATCGAGTGCTGTACCGGGAGCGGCTGCGATGAGCGGAACAGCACGCACCGACTCGACGAAGGATGCCGCGATGTGGGAGCGCACGGCGGTGGACCGCATCCGCGCGGTCTTCGCCGACGCCGGATGCACCGGCTGGCTACACGCCCGCCGGTGTGACGACTCCGCCGCCGAGATCAGTGTCGACGGTCGAGCCCGCGTGGTCACGGCATCGGTCTATAAGCTGCCCCTGTTCGTCGCGTTCTGCCGGTTCGTCGATACCGGGCTGATCGATCCCCTCGCGCAGCTCACGGTGGATCCCGCCGACTGCACGCCGGGGCCGACCGGAATCGCCGCACTGCTCGACCCGGTCACCCTCAGCCGACGCGACCTGGCGAAGTCGATGATGACGGTGTCCGACAATGCCGCGGCCGATGTGCTGCTCGGCGAGGTCGGCTTGGCCGCTGTCGACGACCTGCTCACCGAGGTCGGACTCACCGAGACCCGGGTGGTCGGCGGCACCGCCGACGTGCACCACAGCCTGGTTCGGGACACCGACACCCACACCACCGCCGAAGCCTTCGCGGCACTGGCCGACAATGACGCGGCATGGTCGGTATCGGCCTACGATCCGGCGTACGCGAGCGCGACAACACCCGAGGAAATGACCCGCTTCCTGTGTGCCGTCTGGGCCGGGTCCGTGCTGTCCACGGCGCAGACCGACTTCGTCAAATCGGTTATGCGCCAGCAAATCTGGCCGCATCGCATCGCCGCCGCGTTTCCGCACCGCAGCGTGTCCGTCGCGGGCAAGACCGGCACCATCGGCGCGATTCGCAACGAGGTCGCGGTAGTCGAGTTTCCTGAGGAGCACCCCGTCGCGGTAGCGGTATTCACCCGCGCCGCCCGCGCCAACCCGCACCTGCCCGTCGTCGACGCCGCGATCGCCGAAGCCGCCCGCATCGCCGTCACCGAGCTGCGCCGCCCGCTGCTGAATTCTCCCGGCGGGTAGCCGGATTCCCCACCGGAGCCTCAGGTTTTGCTGTGCGTCTTCCGGGTAGTCGACAGGCGCCCGGATGATCTCCGAACGCTATTCGAAACGGGGTGAGCACGTTGGCGGAAACCCACGTCGACGACGATTTGTGGGATGAGTTCCATCGCGTCGTGAACATGTCCTCCCGTGAGTTGCGGGATTGGCTACGCACCGAGAGCGCCGGTCCGGATGCGGAAGCATTGCCGGACCGCTCGGGACCGCAGCTCGGCCAGCGGGTACTGGCCATTCTCGGTAAACGCCGGACCGACCTGGTCGCCGAGGACATCGACGCGATGCGAGCGGTGGTGGACGAAGTGTCCGCCGCTCGCCGATCGGATTTGGAACCGGTTGCCGGACAAGCGCATTGGCGGCACCGGCTGATGTCGGTCGGCCACGATCCACTGAAGGGGCCGTGACCATGAACAGTCTCGAGGATGCGATGCTCGCCACCCCGCCGGTACCGGGCCGATACGGCCGCGTCCTGATCGCCGACCGCGAGACGTTGCTCGCCGACGAGGTGCTGCCGGAACTGCCGCCGCGCGATATCGTGCGCGTTGCCCGGCTGCCCTACGTGCTGCCACTGTTGGAGCAGGCTGCCCGACAGGTCGCTCATGTGGTGGCGGTGGTCGATCGGCGAGGCTCCGATATCTACGCGGTCGACTCTTCCGGCGCGGTCGTCGGTGAAACCGTGCAGGGTGAAGGCCATCCGCTGCACAAGATCCGTCATGGTGGCGGCTGGTCGGCCTGGTCGATCCAGCATCGGGTCGATGAGAAGATTCGCCGCAATATCGATGAGGTGGCGCGCGAGGTCACCAGACTCGCCGAGCAGGTGCGCGCACGCGTCATCGTCATCGGCGGTGAAGTCACCTCCCGTGCGGCGCTCGCCGACGCGCTGCCCGCGCACGGCGCCGAGGTGGTCCAGGTCGAGGCCGGCGCCAGGGCCGCGGGCGCGGATCAGGCCGAATTCGACGAACAGGTGCGCGCGATCGTCAGCGCGAAGGCCGAACAGGAACAGCACAGTGTGCTGGAGAAGTTCGCCACCGAGAGCGGTCGGCCCGATGGGCTGGCAGTCGCCGGGTTGGCTGCGACGACGGCAGCGCTGGCCGAGGCGAATGTGGACCAACTGCTGATCAACGAGGTCGCGCTCGGTGATCGTCTGGTCCGAACCGAGCCCGCGCCGATCCATCCGGTAGACGAAGCGCAGGTGGCCACCGGCGATACCCGCGCCGCGAGCATCTGCCGGGCCGACGAAGCGCTACCCGTCGCCGCCCTGAACTGCGGGGCCGCGATCACACCCGTCGATGAGGCAGGTGCGATACCGGAAGGCGTGGGCGCGCTGCTTCGGCACCGATAGGACGAATCCGAGGAGGCAGTGATGGAACGAGGAAACAGCAAGCACGGACCCAAACGCGACGACCAACTCGCGCACGAACTCCAAGGCACCTTGCGCGGCAACCGATCCAGCCGGGCCGAGGAATGGCGCGATCCGGAACCGCCCGCCGACGATGACGAGATCACGGGCGATCGCGGCGTGCGGGAACAGAATTCCGGAGGTTAGCAGCGCGGCCGCTCGGTCCGAGGAATCCCGCACCGGTCGATACTTTTCGAGATCGGGGGTTTGTGACGCCCGGAAACCGGTGCGTCACATGCCGGAAACTTAGCGGCGGATTCACGCGGCGCAATTCGGACTCGTGAGCAACCGTTGATCTCCCGGTCATTTCGCGCATCATGTCGGCAATACCCGCTCCCTACCGTCGAAGACAACCGATTGTGGGAGGCCTGAGTTGAGCATGCTGACGCGTAACCGTGACATCGAGAACTGGGATGCCGAGGATGTCACGGCCTGGGAAGCCGGTGGTAAGGACGTCGCCAAGCGGAATCTGATCTGGTCGGTCTTCGCCGAGCATGTCGGCTTCTCGGTGTGGTCGATCTGGTCGGTCATGGTGCTGTTCATGCCGACCGAGACCTACGGCATCGATCCGGCGGGCAAATTCTTCCTCGTCGCCGTGCCGACCCTGGTCGGTGCGATCCTGCGGATTCCGTACACGGTGGCCACCGCCAAGTTCGGCGGACGCAACTGGACCATTTTCAGCGCGGTCCTGTTGCTGATCCCGACGCTGCTCACGTTGTATTTCATCAATCAACCCGGTACTTCGTACACGACGTTCCTGGTGGTGGCCGCCTTCGCGGGCTTCGGTGGTGGCAACTTCGCCTCCTCGATGACCAATATCAACGCCTTCTACCCGCAGCGCCTCAAGGGCTGGGCGCTCGGGCTCAACGCGGGCGGCGGAAACATCGGCGTACCGGCCATCCAGCTGCTCGGCTTGCTGATCATCGCCACCCTGGGCAACGACTACGCCTCGCTGATCTGCGCGGTCTATCTGGTTCTGGTGGGTCTTGCCGCACTCGGCGCCGCCCTGTACATGGACAACCTGCGCAACCAGAAGGCCGACCTGTCCGACATGGTCGCGGCGCTGAAGGTGCCGCAGTCGTGGGCGATCGCATTCCTGTACATCGGCACGTTCGGTTCGTTCATCGGCTACAGCTTCGCCTTCGGCCAGGTGCTGCAGATCAGCTTCAAAGCAGGCGGTGACAGTGCCGCGCAGGCCGCGCTACATGCCGCGCAGATCGCGTTCATCGGACCGTTGCTCGGTTCGCTGGCCCGCCCCTACGGCGGTAAATGGGCCGACCGGATCGGCGGCGGCAAGGTCACCATGTACGTCTTCGGCGCGATGATGGTGGCCGCGGTTGTTGTCGCGGCGGCGAGCACCCTGGGTGATCGCAATGGCGGCGTGCCGAGCGGTGCGGCCATGGCCACGCTGATCGGCGGGTTCATCACGTTGTTCATCCTGTCCGGGATCGGCAACGGCTCGGTCACCAAGATCATCCCGTCGGTGTTCGAGGCCAAGTCCAAGAGTCTGGCCCGCCCCCGCCACGAGCAGGCCGCCTGGGCGCGCAACACGTCCGGTGCGCTGATCGGTTTCGTCGGCGCGATCGGTGCGCTCGGCGGTGTCGGCATCAACCTGGTGTTGCGTTCCTCGTACGCGTCGACCAACTCGGCGACCACCGCGTTCTGGGTTTTCATGGTCTTCTACGTGGTGTGCGCCCTCGTTGTCTGGTCGGTCTTCCTGCGGCGGCCGAGCTCGCATCGGGACGCCGACGTGGTGGTCGAGGCGGAGGCATTCGTCCTGGAAGCCGAAGTGGCGGCGAGTGTCGAGGACAACGCCCGCGCTCGGGCCTGACGCACGAACCGACCGACCCCGCAACTACTGCCCGACGGCACGCTATCCGCCGTCGGGCAGTATCGCGTTCATCGCCCGTACCACTCCAATTCCACAGGAGTCGTCGGCCTACCCGCGCCGCCTGCTGAGCGAGCCTTCGATCATATGGTTACGACCTATCGGCACCTTCGAGGCGCAAGCGCGCGACCATCCTGACGGTGCTGTTGTGCGAATGACCTGCTACACAGCGGATTTCGAGGGCGGTCCGGCACCGGCAAGTGAGATCGCCGAGATCGATTGGTTGACGGGGCCGATCGCGGTTCCGTGCCGCCGGTCGATCAGCTGATCTTCACGCATCTGCAGGACCAGGGCCTGCTGAACAGATAGGCCGGGCCGTCACGCTGTGATCCCGACCGCGCCGATCAGAAACGGCCGGGCCGGGACGGTGGCGATCAGCGCCAGTGCTCCGGCGTGACAGGAGCGTCCCAGGCACGCGCGTAGCGGCGGGTGTCGGGGGCGTTGGTTTCCTTGCGGCGATACACGACGTAAGGGCGGGTGAGATAGCCGATGGGGGCGCTGAACATGTGGACCAGGCGGGTGTAGGGCCAGATCCCGATCAGGATGAGCACGACCAAGCCGTGCGCTTGGAAGGTCCACGGTGTGCCGACCATCAGGCCGGGTTCCGGATTCAAGGTGAAAAGGCTTCGGAACCAAGGCGAAACGGTTTCGCGATAGTTGTAGGTGCCCCACAAGAGGTTGCTGCCCCAGGTATTGAGCAGGCCGGTGATCAACGCCGCGGCCAGCAACACGTACATCAGTTTGTCGCTCGCACTCGTCGCCTTCCGCACCGCGGGCACGGTGATTCGGCGATAGAGCAGGATGGCGACGCCGACCAGCACGGCCGCACCTGCCACGGAACCCGCGGAGACCGCGACCAGGTGATAGGTGTGCTCCGAGATGCCGACGGCGGCGGTCCACGATTCGGGGATCAGGATGCCCATCACATGACCGCCGATGACACCGAGCATGCCGAAGTGGAACAGCGGGCTGCCCAGGCGCAGCAGACGGCTCTCATAGATCTGGGAAGAGCGTGTGGTCCAACCGAATTGGTCGTTCCGATAGCGCCAGAGGTGGCCGAGGACGAACGAGGTGAACGCCACGTACGGCAGGGTCAACCACAGTGTGCTGGTCATCGGCGGCCTTCTCCTTGCGCGAACATGGTGGGGTCCATGGCGAACGGTTCGAGTCCCACTTCTTCCTCCGGCGGCCCCTGTGCGGCCAGCTCGGCGACGCGCCGCCGGTCCGCCGTGGTCAGCGGCGGCAGCGTGGCGACTACCGCTGCCAGCACAGCCGCGTAGGGAGAACCATTGTCGGACAGTGAAAGTCGGAGTAGCTCGATAACCGGGAGGTGTTCGCCGAGTAGCCGTTCACCGCCGATCGGATCGACTGTCGCGGCGAACTCCAACAGCACAGGCAGGTGATCGGGCAGTTCCTCATCACCCAGCTCGACGCCCGCATGCCGGTAGGCGTGTTTGAACCGGAGCAACGCCATTCCGCGCTTGCGGGTGTCGCCGTAGGCGTAGAAGGTCAGGTGCATGCTCGAACGCCGACGCATATCGAAGGTTTCGACATATTGCC
Source organism: Nocardia brasiliensis (assembly GCF_042691675.1). Taxonomy (GTDB): domain Bacteria; phylum Actinomycetota; class Actinomycetes; order Mycobacteriales; family Mycobacteriaceae; genus Nocardia; species Nocardia brasiliensis_D. Next base: position 3,256,057 of record NZ_CP170507.1, on the reverse strand, counting down.
GCGCCAGGTCCAGCGGTGCGGCGGCCCGCAGGTAGGCCAGGAATTCCACCAGGTCGTTTCGCACCGATTCCGGCAATTCCGCTGCGGCGGCGACCATTTCGTCCACCATCGCGAGGGTTTCCGGGTGCGGGTAGTCGAGCAGCAACGCGGCCATGCGCCACACCAGGCGCCGGTCGCGCTCGGCGATCGGCACCGCGGGTTCCGGCCTGCGCCGTACCTTCAGCAGAGCCATGACAACTCGCCGCTCGACAGCCGCGGGGAACCATTCGCGCGGTCCGGTCGGCGGCCGGATGGGGCGTTGCGGATCATTGGGGCGCTCCGGTCGGGGTCGGGGTCGGTGTGCTGTCGGGTGCGACTCCGTTACCAGCGGTTGTTCGTTCCCCGTTCTTGCTCGCGCCATTGGTCCCGTTTACCGACGCGCCGTTGGTGCCGTTCCCGGCCGTGCTGTCAGCCGCCGATGGCAGTAATCCATTGGTGCTCTTGCCGTCCCAGTTGAGCAGGTTGACGCGGTTCGACTTCTCCGCCGGGGCAGCGCCATTGGTGTCGGTCAGATGGAACTTCTCCACCATCGTGTCGAACGCCGTCATGCCCGGCCCGCCATCGTTGTCCAGGCTGCAGCCGGTGGCCAGGGCGTCCAACTGGTGCGCTTCGGAACCCGCACCGGACGGAATCACGTACCGGTGTTCGTATTTCGCGATCGCCAGCAGGCGGTACAGCGATTCGATCTCCTCGGGCTCCAGCCGCACCGAGGCGGCGATCGCCGGATCGGGTTCCTCGCCCAGGTTCACCGACCGCATGAACGCTCGCATCCCGGCCAACCGCTGCAACGCGGCGCGCACCGGCCCGACGTCCCCCGCGGTGAACAGCTCGGCAAGGTACTCCACCGGGATCCGGAGTGCGTCGATCGCGCCGAACAGGTTCCTGGCGTCCTCGCCGTCGTGGCCGGTCTCCGACAGCACATCCACCACCGGCGACAGCGGCGGCACGTACCAGACCATCGGCATGGTGCGGTATTCCGGATGCAACGGCAGCGCGATCTGATAGTCGACGATCAGTTTGTAGATCGGCGAATCCTGCGCTGCCTGAATCCATTCCGGCGAGATACCAGCTCGTTCGGCCTCGGCAACGACGCGCGGATCGTGCGGGTTGAGGAAGACGCCCAACTGTGCGGGGTACAGGTCCTTGTCGTCGGTCACCGACGCCGCTTCGAGGACCTTGTCGGCGTCGTAGAGCATGACGCCGATGTAGCGCAGCCGTCCGACGCAGGTCTCCGAACAGACGGTGGGGATGCCGACTTCCACCCGCGGGTAGCAGAATGTGCACTTCTCCGCCTTGCCCGTTTTATGGTTGAAGTAGATCTTCTTGTACGGGCAGCCGGTGACGCATTGCCGCCAGCCGCGGCACTTGTCCTGGTCGACGAGCACGATGCCGTCCTCGGCGCGCTTGTAGATCGCGCCGGACGGGCACGCTGCCGCGCACGACGGGTTCAGGCAGTGCTCGCAGATCCGCGGCAGGTAGAACATGAAGGTCTGCTCGAACTCGAGCTTCACCTGTTCGGACAGCCGCGACAGCAGGGGATCCTTGCCGACCTGCTCCGGACCGGAGCCGAGGTCGTCGTCCCAGTTGGCACCCCAGGTGATCTTCGTATTCTCGCCGGTGATCAGCGATTTCGGGCGGGCGACCGGGGTGGTGTCCATCGCGGGCGAGGACAGCAGGTTGTCGTAGTCGTAGCTCCACGGTTCGTAGTAGTCCGACACCGTGGGCAGGTCCGGATTGGCGAAGATGTTGAGCAGGCGCTCGAGCCGGGACCCGGATTTCAGGGTCAGTTTGCCCCTGCGGTTGAGCTGCCAGCCACCCTTCCACTTCTCCTGGTCCTGATACTGGCGCGGATATCCTTGGCCGGGACGGGTTTCCACGTTGTTGAACCACATGTACTCGGTGCCACCGCGGTTGGTCCACGCTTGCTTGCAGGTGACGCTGCAGGTGTGACAGCCGATGCACTTGTCCAGGTTCATCACCATGGCGAGCTGTGCCATGACACGCATGTCAGTACTCCACTTCCTGCGAGCGACGGCGAATCGTGGTGACTTCGTCGCGCTGGTTTCCGGTGGGGCCGTGGTAGTTCAGCGCGAAGGACTGTTGCGCGTAGCCGCCGATGAGGTGCGAGGGTTTGATCATGATTCGAGTCAGAGCGTTGTGGATGCCGCCGCGTTTACCGCGCGCGTCGTTGACCTCGGGCCGATCCTCGATGCGCGGCACGTCCACCGCCCGGTCCTGTGCGTGATACATGAACACGGTGCCCTCGGGCATCCGGTGCGACACGATGGCGCGGGCCACGACGACACCGTTGCGGTTGACCGCCTCGATCCAATCATTGTCGGCGACACCGATTTTCGCCGCATCCTTTTCCGACATCCAGATCGACTGCCCGCCGCGGGACAACGTGAGCATGTGCAGGTTGTCTTGGTACGCCGAGTGAATCGACCACTTCGAGTGCGGGGTCAGGTAGCGGACGGTCACGCCCTTGTCGGTCACGGCACCGACATCGGGTTCGCTGAACAGCGCGGTCATGTCCAGCGGCGGACGGAAGATCGGCAACTGCTCACCTAGTTCGAGCATCCAGTCGTGGTCCAGGTAGAAGTGCTGGCGCCCCGTGAGGGTGTGCCACGGCTTCAACCGTTCGGTGTTGATGGTGAACGGCGAGTACCGTCGCCCGCCGGTCTCGCTGCCGGACCACTCCGGCGAGGTGATCACCGGCACCGGGCGAGCCTGGGTGTCGGCGAAGGTGATTCGTTTGCCTTCGTGTTCGGCGGCCAGGTCGGCCAGCTCGGTGCCGGTACGCCGCTCCAGCGCCTCGAAGCCCTGTACCGCGAGCCTGCCGTTGGTGGTGCCGGACAGCGCGAGGATCGTCTCCGCGGCGTGGGTGTCCTTGGCCAGTGACGGACGCCCTTGGGCGACACCGGAAACGACGGTGCCATTGACGCCCGCGAGGTACTTCACTTCCTCGTCGGGATAGGTCGTGACGCCCTTGGTGGTCAGTCCGAGGGTATCGATCAGCGGCCCGAGGGCTGCCATCTTCTCCGCGATCTTCGGGTAATCCCGTTCCACCATTACCAATTTGGGCATCGTCCGGCCCGGAATCGGTTCGCATTCACCGGCTTTCCAGTCCAGGACCCGGCCGCCCGCCTGCGCCATGGCATCGGGCGAATCGTGTTGCAACGGCACCGCCACAATGTCTTTGCGGACACCGAGGTGCTTTTCCGCCATCCAGGAGAAGCCGCGCGCGATCCGATGGAAGGCATCGAAATCGGTCTTGGCCTCCCACGGTGGTGAGATCGCCGGGGAGAAGGCGTGCACGAACGGATGCATGTCGGTGGAGGACAGATCATGCTTCTCGTACCAGGTAGCAGCGGGCAGCACGATATCGGAGAACAGCGTGGTGCTGGTCATCCGGAAATCCAGGGACAGCAGCAGATCCAGCTTTCCGGTCGGCGCCTGCTCGCGCCAGACCAGCTCCTGTGGCCGGACGCCGGTGACATCGGTGGTCTGCACATTGGAGTCCGCGCCGAGCAGGTGCTTGTGGAAGTACTCGTTGCCCTTGCCCGAGGAGCCGAGCAGGTTCGCGCGCCACACCGTCAGGCAGCGCGGGAAGTTCTCGGGCGCGTCCGGATCTTCGCAGGCGAATCGCAGGTCGCCGGATTTCAACTCGTCCACGACGTGCTCCGGCGCCGACTTGCCCGCCCGTTCGGCCTCGTCCGCCAGATCCAATGGGTTGCGGTCGAATGTCGGGTAGCTGGGCATCCAGCCGAGTCTGCTCGCCAGCGCGATATTGTCGGCGGCGGTGCGGCCCGCGAACCGGCCCTCCCCCAACGGCGAGGCAAAGGTCTGGGCGGTGAACGGATCGTAGCGCCACTGGTCATTGGTGAGGTACCAGAAGACGGTGCCCTGCATCTGCCGCGGCGGCCGCTGCCAGTCCAGGCCGAAAGCCAGCGTGGACCAACCGGTTACCGGGCGGCACTTCTCCTGACCGACGTAGTGGGCCCAGCCGCCGCCGTTGACGCCCTGACAGCCGGTGAGCAGGGTCAGCGTGAAGAACGCGCGGTAGATCTGGTCGGAGTGGAACCAGTGGTTGGTGCCCGCCCCCATCAGGATCATCGAGCGGCCGCCGGAACGATCGGCATTGTCGGCGAATTCGCGGGCGATCCGCGTCGCCTGCGCGGCCGGGACACCGGTGATGGTCTCCTGCCAGGCCGGGGTATACGGCTCGGCGGCGTCGTCGTAGCCCGTCGGCCAGTTGCCGGGTAGCCCGTCGCGCGCCACACCGTATTGCGCGAGCAGCAGGTCGAACACGGTGGTAACCCGTTTGCCCGCAACGGTGATCGTCGGCACGCCGCGGGTGAGCACGCCCGGCACATCGGTGTCGAAGCGTGGAACCTGAACGGCCGCAGTGGCTTCGGTACGGCCGTGCAGCGTCAGCAGCGGGTCGACGTCGGCCAGATCGAGATTCCACCGTCCGGTACCTGATGCGCCGAACCGGTCGCCCAGGGACCCGTTGGGCACCACCGGATTCCCGTCCGAATCGAGTAACACCGTACGGAACTCGTCACCCTCGGCCCCCTGGGTTCGTGGTTCGGCTGCCCCCTGCGCAACCGAACCGGCCGCCGCGAGATCGGCTGCGGTGAGGAACTTCCCGGGCACATGGGCACCGTCGCGCTCGTCGAGGGTGATCAAGAACGGTAGATCGGTGTAGCGCTTGACGTAGTCGGTGAAGCGAGCGGTCGTCTTGTCGACGAAGAACTCCTTGAGCAGCACGTGCCCCATCGACATGGCAAGGGCCGCATCGGTTCCCGGCCGCGCCGCCACCCACTCGTCGGCGAACTTGGTGTTGTCGGCGTAGTCGGGGGAAACCACCACCACCTTCTGGCCGCGATACCTGGCCTCGGTCATGTAGTGCGCGTCCGGGGTCCTGGTCACCGGCACATTCGAACCCCACATGATGAGGTAGCCCGCGTCGAACCAGTCCGCGGACTCCGGGACGTCGGTCTGATCGCCGAACACCTGCGGCGAAGCCACCGGCAAGTCGGCGTACCAGTCGTAGAACGACAGCATCGAGCCGCCGAGCAGCGAGATGAAGCGCGCGCCGACGGCGTGGCTGACCATGGACATGGCGGGGATCGGTGAGAAGCCGGCCACCCGGTCCGGGCCGTACTGCTTGATCGTATAGACGTGCGCCGCGGCCGCGATCTCGGCCGCTTCCCACCACTCGGCGCGGACGAATCCGCCTTTGCCCCGAGCGGACTTGTAGCGCTTGGCCTTCGCGGCGTCCTCGACGATCTCACCCCAGGCCAGTACCGGATCCTTGAGCCGAGACTTGGCCTCCCGGTACATCTCCAGCAGCACGCCACGGACGTAGGGATAGCGAACTCGGGCGGGCGAGTAGGTGTACCAGGAGAACGAAGCACCGCGCGGGCAACCCCGCGGCTCGTACTCGGGCTTGTCCGCGCCCACCGAGGGATAGTCGGTCTGCTGCGACTCCCAGGTGATCACACCGTCTTTGACATAAATCTTCCAGGAACACGAGCCGGTGCAGTTCACCCCGTGCGTGGACCGCACGACCTTGTCGTGCGACCAGCGGTCCCGGTAGAACTCATCGGCGCCGCGTCCGCCGGTCTTGTGCAAGGTGCGCTGGTCGGCCGAAACCTCGCCCCGGTGGAAATACTTGCCCAATCGCAGGAGTGCGTCACCGGCGTCGGCGGATGGTCGGTCGGTCCGTGAATGCGCCACGACGCCCCCTTCGAGCTGTGAAAATCGGGCTGGTGCTCCGACTGTAAAGAGGTTGGGACCTGCCGCCAAACTATTCCCTCACACCCCGCGACGCCCCGTTGTGCGCTGTGAGGCCGCGGCAATATGCCGGTCATCGCGCGCCGATCACGAATGATCTCGCGCAGCGGCCCGACCTGCACGAAAGGCCGCGGACCAGCCGAAATACCGGCCGGTATACAGTTTTCGACGCATTGCCTGTGATCGCTTGGAAACCACGGGTTCTCGGGTGATTTACATTTGTTAACACGGTGGCGCTCGGCTTCGCGGATCGCGCGTCACGTCAGCGGTGATCGGTCAGCGCGGTTCTTTCCGGTCGTCGAGCAATCGTGCGGCACCGATACACAACTCTTCGATCGCCTCCCCCACCGGTTGCACCCGGGTAACCAGCCCCACCCCTTCTCCGGCGTCGACCGGAACGACCTTCGGATCCGCCGCGGCCAGCGCGGTGGCCAAAGCTTGTTTCGCCTGCCGGTCGCCGGACAGACGCCGTTCCCGGCCGGTCCATCGGTCGGCGAACTCATTGCGCAGCACGCGGGCGGGGAACCTGGCCGGCCATGGCAACTCCATGCCGACGTCGAAGGCGCGCGTCACGATCGTTTCGGTCCCCTCGGCCGCGAGCAGAGCCCGGCGGGCGTCATCGGAGAGCAACGACTCCGAACACGCGGCCAGACTGGTACCGAGCCACACCCCACTGGCACCCGCGACGAGTACCCCGGCCAGGCTCGCCGGAGACGCGATACCGCCCGCAGCCAGTACCGGAATCGACACGGCGCCGATGACCGCATCCAGCAACGGTAAGGTCGCCATCTCCGCCGCGCCGTGCCCACCGCCCTCGGCGCCGCGTGCGACGACGACATCGATGCCCGCGTCCTCGGCCCGCCGCGCCTCGTCGACGTTGTATACCTGTGTGGCCGTGCGAATTCCGGCATCCCGCACGCGATCCACCCAGGACAGGTCGGTGCCGAAGCTCACCGAGATCAACGCCGGGGCGGCAGCCATGGCGAGCTCGAACAGTTCCGGTTCGGCAGCGACCACCCAATCCACCAGCCCGATCCCGAATGGACCACGCACACCGCGCAGATGATGGAGCTCCCGTTCCAATGCCCGCGCCGACCCGGCGCTGCCCATGCCGATCATCCCCAACCCGCCCGCGGCCGTCACCGCGGCGGCGAACCGGCCACCGGCAACTCCGCCCATCGGGGCGTTCACCAACGGCGCCCGCAGTCCCATGCTCCTCGACCAGGCAGTGGCGAGCCCGCCGAGCGATTCCACTCCAGTCGACGTCATGCCGACTATGGCAACACAGCGCGCCGGGCCACCGCCAGTGGCGAACTGGTGGCGCCGGTCCGTGTCGGCGCGGGATGGCGGGCTGCCGGCGGTAGCGTTGGCGTCCATGTCCACGGGTGGCAGCAGTACTACAGCAATCCTCGCCGCATTGGCGGCCAACGCCGGGATCACGCTGGCGAAGTTCGTCGGCGCGGCGCTGACGGGGTCGTCGTCGATGCTGGCCGAGGCCATGCACTCGCTGGCCGACACCGCGAACGAAGGTCTGTTGCTGCTGGGTAAGCGCCGTGCCGCACATCCGCCGGACGCGGTGCACCAGTTCGGTTACGGCCGCAACCGCTACTTCTACTCGTTCGTGGTCGCGTTGGTGCTGTTCACCATGGGCTCGCTGTTCGCGATCGATGAGGGCATCACCAAGATCCGCCGCCCCGAGGAGCTCAGCTCACCGGTGGTCGCCATCGCCATCCTGCTCATCGCGATGGTGTTGGAGACCTTCAGTCTGCTCACCGCGCGGCGCGAATCCCAGCCGCTCAAGGGACGCGGGAGCTGGTGGCAGTTCATCCGCACCTCGCGCAATCCCGAACTGCCGGTGGTGCTGCTGGAGGACAGCGGGGCGCTGGTCGGTCTCGCCTTCGCCTTCACCGGTGTCGGATTGACCGTGCTGACCGGGGACCCGCGCTGGGACGGCGTCGGCACCCTGGCGATCGGCATCCTGCTCGGCGCCATCGCCGTGGTCCTCATCGTGGAGATGAAAAGCCTGCTCATCGGCGAAGGCGCCACTCCCGACGAAGACCGCGCCATCCGCGCCAACCTCGTAGACGGCACCCACATCGACCGCGTAATCCACCTGCGCACCGAATATCTCGCCCCCGACGAACTGCTCATCGCCGCCAAGGTCGCCATCCGCCCCGACCTCACCATCAACAACCTCGCTACCGCCATCGACGCCGCCGAAGCCCGCGTCCGCGCCGCCGTCCCCACCGCAAACGTCATCTACCTCGAGCCCGACCTCTACCGCCCCCACCCCGAACCGGCCTGAACACACTGCGGCACAGCCGGTTCCGAACCCCACGCGAACTGCGGCATGACGATGCAGCCCAATTGCGCTGCCGCAGCACGTTCCGACAGCGCCGACCCCTGTCCTCGGGTGGTCTCGGCAAACGGGGTTGACCTACGCGAAGCATGCGGAATTGCAACGATAAGCAACGTGGACGCGGCGATCATCGGGGCGGGCGCCGGCTTGGGTCTCCAATCGCCGTCTGCGGTACTGATCGCGACGTCGGCGATCTTATCCGGGACGTCCAGCCCGGACGCTTGCAACTGCAGTTGGAATATCACGTTACGCGTCTCCTGCCGCTGTTTGGTGAACTCTTCGACAAGTTTCGTGACGGCCTCCCGAAAGTGGTTGAGCGCATCGACCGCTTCGGACGCCATACCGAACGGGTTCGGAAAATTCTCTAGCATTCCGCTGGCGAAATTCAGTACTGCACCTGCGCATTCAGAGATGAATCGAAGGGCGGCCAAATAGATTTTGGTGATGATGCCGCTGAATTCATGTATGGTGGTCGCCATTTTCCCGAGAATCTCTTCGGTCTTCCCCGCCACGTCTATCAGCTTGGTGACGTACAGGCCCGCAGCCTTGCTTGCCTCGCCCTCCCAGCGGGCATGCAGGTCGTCCTTGGCGGTACCTAACCCGGTGGCACCGTTGGCAGAGTCGTTGATCTGTTTTTTGCTGGTCAGCCAGGCATTGGTCAACGGCGGTATCGCCTCGGGGTGGCCGAGCAGATCGCGAACCCAGTCGATCAAGGTACAGACTGCGTCGATTCCCGCCCTTTTAGCCGCCCCCCATACGGTGGCAGCTTCGTCCCACGGGAACGCTGTGTCACCAGTGCCCGCATGATTGGGATCGCGCCCCTCCATGTAGATAGCAGACGCAACCAACTGGGTTAACTGGCCGATCTCGCCCATACTCTATTTCCCGATCCCATCCTGGATATAGCCGAAACGCCGGTAGAATTTCGCGTCGACTTCCTCATAGTGTTTTGCCGCATTGGTCAGGCCTGTCGCGGCGCTCTTGATGGTCTCGGCGCTCTCTGCGAGCCTGTCAACCACGGCCTGACGGGTGTCGTTGAACAATTTGGGAATATCGCCGGCCCACAGCCCGAGGGCATCGTCGGCCATCCGGTGGTTTTCAATAGATTTCTTCGCGATCTCCCAGCGCTGCGCCGCTGATTCGACCGTTTGTGCTTGGTTACGCAAAGCCGCTGTGACAACACGGAAGCTTGTCATCGCACGCCCACCGACATCCGAGATCGGAAGGCCCGCTCCAACGCTTCGTTGATGGTCGGCAAGAGCGCGGCGACCACCCGCTCGCAGTGCATGTCCTGCACCTCGTGGGCGTAGAGGTCAATCGAATACACCTCGCCTTGCCCACCCACCACGACTCGGCCCAACACCGCGCCGCCGGGTTCTTCGGTGATGACGACGATGTGTTCCGCAGGCGACGACGGCGTTCCGGCGCGGATTTCTGCGACCCGACTCTGCCACTGGCGGTTCATTTCCCGCACTTGCAGGTAGATCTGGTCATAGCTGTTCATGGTGCTTCCTCCTCACCAGCGTGGCGACGAACCGTAGTCGTCGTCCTCGTACTCGGCGTCCTGCGGTTGGTTCGGTTCCAGTTCTAGATCGGTCATCGGGTCGAACCACCCGGGGAATGCCGCTTTGCATTGTTCGAGGCCCGCTTCTCTGGCACCGTGGCGCGCATCGTTTACAGCTTCGGCGATCGCGCGGCAAGTCGCGTCGATGTGCTCCTCGATCGTCCACGAACTCCGGCGTGGATCGGAGAATCCGTTCGGCAGAGCGATGTCGGTGACCCGGCCGAAGGCGTCGCAGATCACTGTCGCGCGCCTGTCCTCGGACTGTGCACGAAAATCGGTCCCGACGGCGCGTATCGCTTCTGCTAGTCGTGCGCGAGCGGCTGCGATTTGTGCCTGTCCTTCGGCTTCGAGTTGGGCGACAGATACAATTCCTCCTCGATCGCGCTCCCCCTCAATTCGTTCCACTAGAGAAATTCCTCCCATAGATCAGACGTAGACAATTAGGCGCAGGTGGCGTCACATCCTTGAAATCAGGGTCTGGCCGAAATGCCAGGACACGAACGTTTGGCCTCATTCGATGCCTCGCCGTTGGGTCGATGCCAGTTCTTTCGCGTCGACGAGCCTCCCACTCGCCTTATACGCAGGATCGAAACGCCCGTGTTCCACCCTTCTTGGGTAGACGCGATGGTGCGGCACCCCTCGTGCCCACCGCTCAGGTCCGCACCCACGCGTTGAATTTAAGTGGCGAGTGTTCTCATGTCAATACGTTGATGTGCATCCGTGTGCATGACGACCGTAAGGTCTGCACCGCTTTGGTCGTCGGGTGTAGTAGCTTGACGTGAGCGGCGGCGTGGCCTCTCCCTGCGGACCAACGAGCTAGGCCGAGCGAGTGCGAAAGGGAGTGCGTGTGCATGGCGCCCAACCCCGCCCGGCCAGGCGATACGATGCCATCTATGAACGCGGAGTTCGGTCTGGAGCGTGCCGAGAAAGCCGAGTCGAGCGGTCAGCGATTCGGACGGCAGATGAAAGCGTTTCGGCAGCGAAACCTGCCCGACGAGCTCATCACACACCAGCACATCCATGACGCCGGTGGCCCTACCCGCAATGTGCAGTCCCGCATCGAGGGCGGCCAGATCGACACGATCAGCGCTACCACCGAGGCAAAGTACAACCGCGCGCTCGAAGCTTTCGGCCTACCGGCCGGAAGCGCGACCGCAGTCCTGTACCACGGCGGCACGCTTGTGTCAGCCGTCGGCGAAAAGCCCACTGGAGCGGGCGAACCCGACGACGTCGAGAGCGGTGTGAACGCTCTGCAAAAGCTCAACCGTGAGCACAAACCCGTCGTGGATCTGGTGACCGAGCTCGACCGGCTCGGTATCGAGTTGAAGCGCGCCCGCAGTCACGCAGACGGCTATCAGCTCACCTTCCCGAAAGTCGCGATCGACCGACTGCTGCAGACGTTGCAGAACGCCACCAAAGCCGCACACGAATCCGATCCAGATCCACCATCGAGATAGCACTGCTCTGACAGCCGCCCGGGATCGGCCGGACAGCTGCGTGTTCGCCGAACCACGCCCGTACGAATCCGAATCATGCTGTCGCGGAGTAGCATTCATGCCGGGTGATACTGACCGGCCTCGGGTAGGCGCTAGGGGGGACATGCGGAAGCCTGTATGGCGCAAGGTTTCCACGCTCGCGACAGGATTTCGACAAGGCGGGGTTTCCACGCGAGCTCGCCTGCAATCGCTGGTCGACCGTCTCGAGTTGCCCGCTGACTGGACAGCCGAGGAATTCTTCGCATCAGTCGAGCGTCTTCGAGGGCGGCGGATCATGCGATTACCGCTGCCCTCGGCGGCGCCTGTTGGGTTGTGCGGGCTTTGGTTGGCGTGCCAGGACCACGATGTGATCTTTCTTCGCGGCTCTCCCGATCCCGCGGTGCAGGTGCATGTCGGTCTGCATGAGGTCGGTCATATGCTGCTCGATCACGGTGGGGACAGGTCGTTATCAGGGTCGGAGCTGGCGGCCGTGCTCACCGGAATCGAACTGAGCGCCATCGACATCTCTCAGGTCCAGGCCGCCCGCGGGGTATCCAGCTACGCCACAACCGAAGAGTACGAGGCCGAACTGCTCGCGACGCTGATCGGGATCCAGACTCGGACCAGCGGACCGCGCCGCGACTGGTTGCTCAAGGAGCTTTGAGATGTGGGCGCCGGATCGATTCCCAGCCTGGGTCACCATCCCGGTGCTGGTGTTCGTTGTTGTCATCGCGGTCACCCGGCTTGCGTTGGTCCGGCGCTCGTCCGCGCTCAATCGAATGATCAACGCCACGGTGGGCTTCTACACAGCAACGTCGTTGCTGCCGACCATTGCTCCGCACATGGCCGCGTTCGTACCCGGTGGCTCGGCGACGCTGTTCGCGGTGTGGCACTGGTGCTCTGTGATGGCGTGGGGGTGCGGGCTGGGTTTTGTCTTACTCCATGAATACGGGCCCGTCCATTATCGAATCCGCTTCCAGGTCGTGGTCGGGCTCTCGACGGTTCTCACTGTAGTACTCCAACTGGTGAGCAGTCCGGCGCAGGCGCAAGGAGTCCCGATCGCGGACTACGGAGGCTGGCGATACGGCGTCTATGTCGGACTGTATGCGGCGATGACGGTGGTCATCTCGTTTTCCGTCCTGCGCATGGGCTTCAGGATGTGGCCGCGCACGACGACCCTGCGGGACCGGATCCTGGTGGCGATCCTGTGCGTCTTCGCCGCCATCTACGCGCTCCCCACCGCTTGGTTCGTGTTCCTCGCGGCGCTGCGGGCGGTCGGAGCCGGCAACGACTTCACCCGCCATGCCTACAGCCTCGCCACCGACGGGCTCGACACCCGGGAACCCGGGTTGGTGCTCACCGCAATTGTGACCCTGGTGTTCGTGCCCTCGTCGGCGCGGGCAGTGGCGCAATTGCTGCGGCTGGACCACCAATCGCGCATCGCGCATCGCCTGAATCCGCTGTGGCGCGATCTGACCGCCGCCGCACCGCAAGTCGTGTTCCCACTCAAACCCGCGGACCGCAGACACATCTCCCCAAAGGAGCGCGCACACCGCCGACGGGTGGAGATTCACGATGCCGCACAGATCATCGCCAGATTCGTTGCACCACTTCCGGTTGCCGTCGACGACTTGATCGAGACCACCGTCCCCGAGAACGACCAAGAACACATGCGCCTCGTCGCCGAACTGGTCATGGCAACCCAGCGACTCGCCCGCCCCAAGGACAACGAAACAGCTGGCGAGCCAACACCGCACGAAGCCGATGTACCCGACGAGCAAACACTGCTCCGTTACTGGGAGCCTGCGAAGGTCCTTCTGCTCGTGGCGAACAAGACCTCGCAAGCATCTGCCTCCTAACGCGACAGCGGCACTCACATCGCGAGCGGGCGCGAGTTGTCCTGGCGGCTTCATATTCGGCTGATCTGACACGGGTGATGTGACGCCGATCGAGCGAACGCGGCGGAACGCCCAAGCCTGTGGCCGATCGGCTATGTCGAGTTCGGCCGGCCACCGTGCCCGTTCGGATCTGGGTGACCGTAATGCTGGTCGTGCCGGGGCCGGGGTGGTTTCGTCTGAGGCAACTGTCAGGGTGGAGCGAAAGGCCTTGTATGTCTGTCGATTACAGAGGTGAGGGCGGGACCGGTGTGCGGGTGGTCAAGCTGGGGGCTCACATTGGTGCGCGGGTGGAGGGGGTCCGGCTGGGTGGGGAGTTGGATGGGGAGACTGTTGCCGCTATCCGGGCGGCACTGCACGAGCACAAGGTGATCTTCTTTCGCGGGCAGCGTCAGTTGACGGAGGACGGGCAGTATGAATTCGCGCAGCTGCTCGGCAGTCCGACTACCCCGCACCCGACTGTGACCTCGGCGGGTGTGAAGAGCTTGGCGATCGATTCCCGCCACAGTCGGGCCAACGCGTGGCACACCGATGTCACCTTCGTCGATCGGGTTCCGAAGGCATCGATCCTGCGCGCGGTCTCGCTGCCCAGCTACGGCGGCTCGACCACCTGGGCCTCGACCGTCGCCGCGTACAACTCGCTGCCCGAACCGCTGCGGCGGCTGGCCGAGAGCCTGCGCGCGCGGCACACCAACCAGTACGACTACGCCGCCGACGCGGAGGACCACCCGGACGAGAACAGCAGGGCCTACCGGCGGGAGTTCGAATCCACGTATTTCGAAACCGAACACCCCGTGGTCCATGTGCACCCGGAGACGGGCGAACGTGCCTTGCTGCTGGGGTGCTTCGTGAAGCAGATCGTCGGCCTGCCGAGCAACGAGTCGCAGGCGCTGTTCCGGCTGTTCCAGGACCGGGTGACGCGCTTGGAGCACACCACTCGCTGGAATTGGTCCCTCGGTGACGTCGCCATCTGGGACAACCACGCCACGCAGCACTACGCCATCGACGACTACGACGGCAGCGAGCACCGCAGGCTGACCCGCATCACGCTGGCCGGCCACGTTCCCGTCGGCGTCGACGGCACGTCGAGCACCGTGATCGCGGGCAACGCCGAGTACTACTCGCCGGTCGACACCCGGACACGGGCGGCATAACTTTCCGCCGCGCGAAACGAGCGCGACAATCCGACGATTCGCCCGCCGCGCGCCATACGCAGCCGAACGCGCTGTATCGATTAATCTTTGACGGCTCGCGCCCGGTTACTACGCGCATACAGGTACGCCTGACGATGGGAATCGCGTGAACTTATGGAGCTATATCCGTGGACGGGGAGAATTTCTGGCGTTTCTCACGTATCAGCATGCCTCCCTGGCGTTTCAGACGGTCTTGGTCGGGACTGTCGCCGCTGTTCTGATCGCCGTCGCGGTTTATAGGCTCCCGCTGCTGGCCGCACTCTCGCTGACCTCGAGCCGGGTCGCGCTGACGATTCCCTCGCTGGCGCTGCTGGCGTTGCTGCTGGTCCCCTTCGGACTCGGCGTGGTCCCGTCCTTCATCATGCTGGCGTTCTTCGCGGCATTGCCGGTGATCGGCAACGCGATCGTCGGGTTGCGGTCGGTGCCCGCCTCGATTGTCGAATCCGCACGCGGCATCGGCTTTTCGCGATGGCGCATTCTGCTCACCGTCGAATTGCCGATTGCTTGGCCCGTGATTCTCACCGGCATCCGGGTGTCCACTCAAATGATTGTCGGCGTCGGCGCCATCGTCGCCTATGTGCTCGGCCCCGGCCTCGGATCGCTGATCTTCAACGGCCTTTCCCGGCTCGGCGGCGCGAACGCCCTCGAGATGGCGCTGACCGGCACCGTTCTCATCGTCCTCATCGCGTTGGTGTTCGACGCGCTGCTCGTGCTGCTCGGCCGGCTCACGATCGCGAAGGGACTGTCATGACCGATGCGGTGACCAGTCAGCCCGCTCCGGAGCGCAACGTGACCGGTGCGCCCATCCACCTCGAGTCGGTCGTCAAACGCTATCGGGGCCAGGACAAGCCCGCGGTCGAGCGTCTCGACCTGGAGATCGAAGCAGGCGATATCGTCGCGTTCGTCGGCCCGTCCGGCTGCGGCAAGACGACCACCCTGAAGATGATCAACCGGCTGATCGAACCGACCGAAGGCCGAATCTTCATCGGCGGCCGCGACGTCACCAGGGAGGACCCCGACAAACTCCGGCAGTCGATCGGGTACGTCATTCAATCCGGCGGCCTCTTCCCGCACTGGTCGGTGGCCAAGAACGTCGGTGCCATCCCCCGGGTGCTCGGCTGGGACAAGAAGCGGATCGCCGACCGCACCGAGTACCTGCTCGATCTCGTCGGCCTCGACCCGGCGACCTTCGCCGACCGGCTGCCGAAGGACATGTCCGGTGGACAACAGCAGCGAGTCGGCGTCGCCCGCGCGCTCGCGGCGGACCCGCCGGTGCTGCTGATGGACGAGCCCTTCGGCGCGGTCGATCCGATCACCCGGGTTCGGTTGCAGGACAGCCTGATCGCGATCCAGCACGAACTCGGCAAGACCATCGTCATCGTCACGCACGACTTCGAGGAGGCCACCAAGCTCGGCGACAAGGTGCTCATCCTGTCCGAGGGCGGCCACGTCGAGCAGTACGCGCGCCCGGAGGAAATCCTCACCGATCCGGCAACGCCGTTCGTGGAAGAGTTCGTCGGTTCCGGCGCGAAGCTGGCGTATCTGACCGTGTCACGGGTGCGTGATGTCGCCTACGACAAGGTGATCACCGCTCGGATCGGCGAACCGGCGCGGGCCGTGATCGAACGCGCGAAGGCCGCCGGACACACCTGGGTCGTCGTCGTAGACGAGGCCGGGCGGCCGCGGTCGTGGCCCTCCCTCGCGGAAGTGGCGACCAAACCGGAGGTCTCGGACTTCCTCGATCGGCGATTGCCCGTCGTCGCCCGGTCCTCCACCCTCAACGACGCACTCGACGCCATGCTCGCGGCCAGCCAGGGCGCCGCGCTCGTCACCGATGGCCGCGGCGCGGTCGTCGGCTCGCTCAGCATCGGGTCGGTGACCGAGACGATCCAGGCCAAGCTCGCCGACGTGCGCTCGGAGGAGGCGGAGCTGTCGTACGAGACGTACGTCGACGGCACCGACCCGGCGCCGACCCCGGTGGTCGCCGCCGACGACGAACCCGGATCGGCCGGGCAGTCGTGAATCGGTTGCGCCGCATCCCGATCGACGTGTGGTTCGAGCCGATCATCATCGGTGTCCTCGGGGTCGGATACGCCGTCTGGTATCGGTCGGCGACGTTCACGCCCACCGAGCAGGCGTCGTTGGGTTGGGCCAACTTGCAGACCACGATCCTCGAACACGTCAAGCTGACCGTGGTGGCCACGCTGATCGTGGTCGTCGTCGCGATTCCGCTCGGCATCGCGCTCACCCGTCCCGCGTTGCAGCGGCTCGAACCGGTCGCCGTCAACTTCGCCAATATCGGCCAGGCTGCACCTGCCGTCGGCTTGCTCGTGTTGTTCACTTTTTGGTTGGGTACCGGGTTCCGTACGGCGATAGTCGGTCTCGTCGTGTACGCGATCCTGCCGATCCTGCAGAACACTATCGTCGGGCTGCGCCAGGTGGATCAGCGCACGATCGAGGCGTCGCGCGGCATCGGCTTCTCCGGTGCCAGGACGTTGTTTCAGGTGGAGCTGCCGCTCGCGGTGCCGGTGATCCTGAACGGTGTGCGCACCGCGCTGGTCATTCTGGTGGG
This sequence comes from Nocardia brasiliensis, assembly GCF_042691675.1. Lineage (GTDB taxonomy): Bacteria > Actinomycetota > Actinomycetes > Mycobacteriales > Mycobacteriaceae > Nocardia > Nocardia brasiliensis_D. The sequence goes on along the minus strand of NZ_CP170507.1, from coordinate 3,239,158 downwards.
TACCGCGACGCTGAGCACTTTCATCGGCGCGACCAGCCTCGGCACGCTGATCACCACCGGTGTCACCCTCTTCCTGCCCAAGTTGCTCATCTCCGGCGCGGTCCTCGTCGGGCTGCTCGCATTGATCATCGACTGGCTCGGCCGGCTCGTCGAACTCGCCGCGACGCCACGAGGTATCTCATGAAATCGCCACGCGCCCAACTGGTCACACTGCTGTGCGCCCTCGTCGTGACGATGCCGATGCTCGCCGGGTGCGGTCTGGTCAGTTCATCCGGAACATTTCACGATGCGCGTCTGCCGGACGGCGCACAGCCACTGGACGGCGCGAAGCTGGTCGTCACCTCGAAAAGCTTCACCGAGGGCATACTGCTCGGCAAGATCACCGCGACCTACCTGGCCGCGGCGGGCGCCGAGGTGAAAGACATGACCGGCGCGCCGGGTTCCGCATCGTCTCGACAGGCCCAACTCAACGGCGACGCCGACGTGCTCTGGGAGTACACCGGTACCGGCTGGGTCAACTACCACAACCAGACCGAGACGATCACGGACCCGACCGAACTCTGGCAGCGCGTCCACGACCTCGAGCGGCGCGACCACAATCTGGAGTGGCTGCCGCCCGCCAACTTCAACGACACGTACGCATTCGGCGCGTCGACGCCGAATGCCGAACGCCTACGGGTGCAGTCACTCTCCGACGTGGCGGCGCTGCCGGTCCCCGACCGGACGTTCTGCGTCGACGACGAATTCTTCAGCCGCTCCGATGGTTTCATTCCGATGCTGCTGAAATATGGGATCCCCTACAACGATCCGAATGGCGTCCCCTCCGGTAACGTCACTCGAATGGATGCCGGGGTCGTCTATACCGCGACGGCCAAGGGCGCCCCCTGTAATTTCGGCATGATCTACACCACCGACGGTCGAGTCAAAAACCTGAACCTCGTCGTCCTCGATGACGACAAGAAATTCTTCCTGCCCTACAGCGGCACGGCGGTCGTGCGCGGCGCCGTCATCGACCGCCACCCCTCGTTACGGCCGCTGCTCGGGACAATCTCCGACCACCTCACCGATGAGCTGATGCAGGACCTCAACGGTCGTGTCGACATCGATGGCGAGGACCCCGCCGATGTCGCCTACGACTGGCTGAAGAGCGAAAAGCTCATCGAGTAGGCGGTTTTCGCGACCGGTCAGCGATTGGCCAGCGCCTTGACGATCGCCTCACCGAAACTATTGGCGGAGGCCGGATTCTGACCGGTTACCAGGCGGCCGTCCACGACGACGTTGTCGGTGAAGTTGGCGGCCGGCTGGTGGATGGCGCCGCGCTCGGTGAGTGCGGTTTCCAACAGGAGCGGAACGACATCGGTCAGGCCGACGGCGGCTTCCTCCTCGTTGGTGAAGCAGGTCAGCTTCTTACCCGAGACGAGATAGTCGCCTTCGGAGAGCTTGATGTCGAGCAGTCCGGCGGGACCGTGACACACCGCGGCGACGACACCACCGTTTTCATAGACCTTGGCCGAGAATTCGGCCAGCGCCGTGTTGCCCGGGAAGTCGAACATGGTGCCGTGGCCGCCGACGTAGACGACGGCCTCGTAATCGGCCGGGTCGTAGTCGGCGGGGGTCTTGGTGTCGGCGAGCTGTGCCGCGATGCGCGGGTCGGCGAAGAATTCCTCCTGGCCCGGATCGTCGGGATCGCGGCCGTCCTGCGGCGGCACACCGCCCTGCACCGAGGCGAGGTCGACGGTATAGCCGGCTTCGGTCAGTATCTTCCACGGGCGCGCTGCCTCGTGGACGTAGAAGCCGGTCTTGCGAATTCCGCCGAGATCGTCGTGGCTGGTCAGGAAGAACAGAACGCGTTTGGTGCTCATTGCTGATGGCCCCCGGATGGAGTTGGTGGAATGCGGCTCTAGCCCGCAAAATCCGACTGTAGCGACGAGTGGGCGGGGCGGCCGATCAGATTGTTTATGGCCCTCATCGACCACCTCGATTACCCCGGTCGCCGTAACCAACCGACTTCGGGGTGATGGCGTTCTGATGTTTCTTCACGGCCTCGACAATCAGCGCCGCCGCGCGGCGCAGTCCGGATCTCCGATTGAGATCGGCGGTCCGCGCGGCGAGATACAACGTGTTCAACGGGGCGATATCGGTGGTGTCGAGCCGGACCAGATTTCCGGCTGCCACCTGATCGTGCACCAGGTAGCTCGGCAGCACACTCATCCCGAGGCCGTGCACGACCGCGGCCTGCAACGCGAACAGGTTCGGCAGGACAGCCCGCAACCGCAGATCCGGCAGCTCACCGAAAATGGTCGTCCAATAGCGGCGCACGATCGGCAGACTGCGATGGTAGGTCACCACCGGAAGCTGCCGAATACTGTCCAGCTCCAGGGTGGTCGGCGCCAGTTGCGGGGCGCACACCAGCCAGAATTCCTCGTCGGCGATCGGCCAGGCCAGCACCGCCTCGTCGCGCGGACGAAGCGTCGACACGACCAGGTCGAGCCGACCGCTGGTAAGCGCGGCGATGAGATCGGCGAAGTCGCCGAATTCCATCTCGATGCGCGGCAGCTGGTCACCGTACGGCGCCAGCGCCGGGATCAGGCAACTGGTGGTGAACTCGGCGGGTCCGCCGAGATGAATCGTCCGCACGATCCCGGCCTCGGCGATCTCGTCGAGGAAGAAACGGTCGATCTGGTCGAGCTGGTCACCGAACGCGGCGGCCATCTCGTGCGCGTAGGCGGTGGGTGTCACGCCGACGGCAGTGCGCTCGAACAGCTCCCGACCCAGCTGCCGTTCGAGCGCACCGATGTGGTTGGTGACGGTGGGCTGGGTAACCGCAAGGAGTTTGGCGGCGCCGGTGAACGTTCCGGTCCGATAGACCGCGAGGAACGTCCGCAGCACATCCAAGGCCGGGGGCTTGTCCACTGTCATGCCCCCAGTCTCGCCGACCGACGGCGCCCGACTCACCACTTCACCTCATAGCTCGGCTTCACCTCATAGCGCGGCCAATTCCGACAGCTCCATCGCAACGAGTCCCTGTGCTACCGCGGCGGATTCGTGCTCGGCGGTGGTCCAGCCCCACCGGGCCCACCGGCTCGGCACACCCGCCGACTGGACCCGAGCGACATTGGTCAGGTTGTCATCGATGAACAACGCCTCCTCCGTCGACACACCACGGCCCAGGCACAGGCACCGCGCCGCCAGCGCCTTGTCGCTGACGTCGCCGATGACGCCTGCGACATGTTTGTCCAAGCCGAAATACTCGAGGATCTCGATGCTCGATTCCGCGTCCTTGGCCGTGATGACGTACACGTTGCCGGAGTAGCGCCGCAATGTCCTCGCGACGCCGTCGAAGACGGTGTGCGCGCCGAGCCACTCGCCACGGCGGGTAGCTCGCCAACGGTGCCGCACCGCGGTGGCCGCGGCGACGAAGTCACTGCGCTCGGCATCCGAAATAGCGGTCTTCAATCGGTCGAACTCCGCCTGGCTGGTGACCGGTTCGTCCGGAGCGGCCTTGGCGACGAAGAAGTCATCCAAGGTCCGGCTGAACGGGCGTAGCTGGTGGAACCGGTCGATGAACGTCGGCGGGATGGCCTCGAATTGCTGCCGCAGCGACAGCTGTGACGGCTCCTGATCCGCGAACCAGGTGACGGCGGCGCATTCGTCGACCGAGTCGGCGATGACTCCGTCGAAGTCCAGCAGCAATAGGCGCGGCGCGGGGTTCACGCCGCCGCCAATTTCTTGGTGGTCTCGAACACCGCCTGCATGAACCTGCCGACGTAGGCGTAGTACGAGCAGGTGATGATGTTGCCGTCGACGATGACGTCGGCATCGACGACATCGGCGCCCGCATTGATCACGTCATCACGCAGTCCGATGTAGGCGCAGGCCCGGCGGCCGTGCAGGACTCCCGCACTCACCATGATCCACGGCCCGTGGCACAGCCCGGCGACCACCTTGCCCGTCGCGGCCATGTCGGCGACGAAGCCGGTCGCGCGCTTGTCCTGCCGCACCCGGTCGGGGGCTTCGTGTCCGCCGGTGAGCAGCACCGCGTCGTATTCGTCGACGTCGAGGTCGTCGAAGGACACCAGCGGTCCGGCGGTCTTGTCCATCGGCAGCGGTGTGCCGTACTTGCCGATGACGGGCCGGCCGTCCTTGGTGGCAATGTCTACGTCCCAGTTCTCTTCTTTGCAGCGATACCAGGTGTAGATGACGTCGTGGTCCTGGAACCCCTGGGCGGTGATGATGACTGCGCGTGGCATCGTTATCGGTCCTACTTTCGTATTTCGTTGGAACAGAAGGGATTACCTGGCGGAGATCGCCAGGTACGTTTGGTCGGTGAGCACCGGTGTCTTGACTCCGGGCACCGATGGCAGCACCGGATGGCGGGAAATGAATGCCTCGAATCCGGTAGGCACGTAGAACAATTCGTTCGGTCGTGGGGTGTAGAAGATGTCCATGCCGGTGCGCAGGGTGAACTCGAACTTCCCCGCGGTACTGATCCGACGCAGCTGGGTGTGCGGAACTTGGCGGAGCTCTTTCAGTTTCGATTCCCCGGCGGTGGTGACCTTGGACTCGTAGGTGGTCTTCGATCGGTCGTATCGGTCGCCGAGCCGGAGCAGATCGAATTTGTTGCGCGGGTGCTCCACCTCGATCAGATGCAATTCCGCAGAGGTGGAACGGGTTCGGTGAAACGCTCCCGGGCCGATCGTCATCACTGTCCCCGCCGTGACCTCGTAGGACCCACCCAAGGTGTCGAACACCCCGCTACCGGACAGGCACAACAGCTCGGTGGTCTTGCGCAGGTGCGCGTGCATGGACGTTTCGGCGCCGTCGACGATGCACAGGTGCCACAGGTCGTAGACCGGATCGGCGTAGACGCGGGACTCATGACCCCACGGCTTCACGACGACCTGCGACAGGTCGTCGCTGTGCGACTCGTGCAGGATCGGGGTCTCGCTGGTGACCAGATCGCGGATGGCCGCGAAATCGGCGGCCTTGGCGCCGACGACGATTCGTCTGGCCTGCATCGGTTGTGGTGCCAGGGCGGTGGTCATTGCATGGTCCTTTCCAGGGCGGCGTTCGTGGCCAAAATGGCACTGAATTCAGGGAGGGAGGCGGGATTCTGGGCGGAGATCAACGGGCCGTCCACTACGACGTGGGACTGCCCGTCCCCCGCGCGGGAGTAGTAGGCACCGGTGGCGATCAACGCTTGCTGCAGCGAAAAGGGCAGCAGGTCCAGCACGCCGCGGCTGATTTCCTCGGCGTCGGAGAACGCGGTGAGGTGTCGGCGGGCGGTGAACGCGGTGCCCAGCGTGTCGGTCAGGCCGAGGAACGCCGCGGGTCCGTGGCAGATCGAGGCGATCCTGGCGCCCCGGACCAGGGAGTAGTGAATCAGCGTGTGCAAGTCGGTCTTATACGGAAAGTCCCACATGCAGCCGAGCCCGCCGACGAAATACACCAGGTCGTAATGGTGTTCGAAGTGCGACCGCACGGTCGACGTCGGGACGGCGAGGTTTTCGCTGAAACTATGGATGAAAGAATTGATGGGATCGGTGATTTCGCCCTTCAGGACACCGTTGGCGGTGCCGCCGAGTAGCGAGGCGAACGAGACCTGATAGTCGAAGTCTTGCAGGACGGACCACACGGCCGCCGCTTCACGGATATCGAATCCCGTGGGTTTGGGGAAGCCGGGAACCCGCTCCACATTGGTGACGACGAATAGTGCACTACGCACGATGTTTCCTTCTCGAATAAACTCAGCGGCACAGGGCGCGCTGAAGGCATTGCTCTAAAGCATTTCTGGATGGACACCCGTGGGTGTTGTTATGCGGCAGCGTCGGCTTGTTTCCGAGGCAGCAGCAGCGGTTCCTGTTTCATCGGAATCAGCTGTCCGGCAAATAGACCGGCGACGGTCCGGAAACTCACCCAGGCAACGATGAGTCCGTTCACCACCGCCCCGAAATACACGATGAACCACCACGGCCCGCCCGGCCGGAGCACCGCGGCCAGCGCCAGGACCAGTGCCGAGAACGGCATAGTGAAAGCCCACCAGGACAATCCGAAGGGGGTCGACACCAACCGGTCGATCCGGGCCAGCTGCCGCACCAGCACATAGCAGGCGCCACCGAGAATGATGACGGCGAGCGGGTTGCCGGGGGTGAGCACGACTATGTCGATACACAGCACCGCGGGGACCGCGAGGTCGATCGTGGTTGTCGGCGCCAACTGCGGCGGAAGCACTGAACCAGTTGCAGGTGAAACCAGGTGCGCCTGGGCCATGCCCGCCACGGCGAGACCGACTACCAGCCAACACAACCGCGCGTCCACATAGGCGTGCGCGGTAATGGGGACCATCAAGACGGCGATCCACGGGATCAGCTGCGGCGGCGTCACTTGTGTATCCGGCGCTCGAGTCCGCGCCACCGTCAGTCCGGCCGCGGTGAGCACCGCGAGGCCGGTACCCACGAGCGTCAGCGCCGCGGCGAATCGCGCCGCGGATGTGTGAAAGACCTCTGCCGCCAACAAAATCGTGACCGCCGGTTGAGCGTAGAACGACATCAGCGCGGGCGTTCGCAGATCCTGCAACGCATGCCGTGGATATCGCGCATACTTGATGCCGTGCAGCAGGGAAACCGCGAGAAGCAGTATCAGCGAAAACAGCGACATCGCCGTGGCGATCCCATGCAAGGCATCGGATGCGAAGTAGGTGACGAGGGCAAATCCCTGAATGCCCATCGCCGGACCGAAAGTTGCTGGTGGTAATGCCGACAAATCGATACGATTGGTCGTCATAGGTTCTCCCCCCGGGAGTAATCTATCGATCAATGGTAGACGCACCGCAACAAGACCGTCCGCGGTACGGCCTTCTATTCCCCCTCGGTAATGCTAGGCGGCGCGGGTGCTCGCCGTCGAGCCCCGATCTTTCGGGGGTGCGGCCCAGCAGAATGCGGCAAATCTGAAATACGGCCGGGCCATAGTAGTTGTTGTTGTTACCGACACTCGGTCGGTGTAAAACTATCGACCGTGCGGTATGCATTTGGCTTGCCCGACAGTCGTACACCGTTTCCGAACCTCTTTTCCCGGACATACCGTGCGCCGCCCTTACTGGACATCCAAGAAGTTACGGAGTTCTGGCTGCGATGGCATCGGATGGGAGTGGTGTCTTCGATGAAACTCGCTCGGTAGCACCACAGGTGAGGGGTCAACCCGGATCGCAGCCGACGGTGCACCAGCTGAGCGCTCCGCCGACGGTCCCGGCCCAGCGCAGTGCGAAGCCAGTGTGTCCGGACCGACTCCGAAGCCCATATTTGCAGTGGCACAACGACTCTCACCCCGAAGTTTCGGGGTTACCGGGCAGCCGATCGTGGTTCTAGATTTCTGTCAGCCTTCGGAAGCTCCGAAGCCGAAAGGAACAGATGCGACACACCCTCCGAACAACCTTGCGCGTCGGCACCGGCACCGCTGTGGTCGCCGCGGCGATCGTGGCCGGACTCGGGCCCGCGAGCGCGCAGATCCCGCTCGAGGCCCACGCTGCCGCGGAGCCGGCGCCCGTCGCGGGGCCGCAGTATTGCCTCGACACCAACCCCATGAACCCGGGCATCAACCTCGCAGCCTGCTTGGCGAGTCTGTCGGCATCGATCTCGGGCGCCAAGACCGGCGGCTGATAGACCAGCGCTCGTGTCCACCGATCGGTGGACACGAAGTTCGACCGGTCGAGGCTGTTGCCGGTGCCAGGTCACCGAGCAGCATTCTCGACATGCGAAATCGTTTGGTCGCCATAGCTGGTTGGAGCGCTCACCATCCGTGGCGGGCCATTATCGGGTGGTTCTTGTTCGTGGCGCTGTGCCTCGGAGCCGGGATCGGAATCGGTGGGAAGCCCGCTGCCACCGAGGATTTCTGGATCGGCGAGGCCGGCCGCGGTGAGGCGATCGCCGCGGCCGGTGGCCTACCGCAGCGGCCGATGGAACGGGTACTGATCAGCGGTGCCGGGCGGTTGGATGCCGCCGCCGACAGTGCCGCACAAGACATCATGAACCGGATGCGGGCGTTGCCCGAGGTGGCATCGGTAGCCGCACCGGTGTATTCGGTCGACGGCACGGCGCTCCGGGTCGATGTGACCATGGCGGGTGCGGAACTCGACGGCAAGAAACATGTCGCGCCGCTGCGCGCGCAGACCGACGAGGTGCAGCGGGCCAACCCGGGCCTGCGGATCGAGCAGACCGGCAGTCCGTCCATCAGCAGCGGTGTCGACGAGCTCCGCGGGCGCGACCTGGCCCGTACCGAAATGATCGCGCTGCCGGTAACACTGATCACGCTGCTGGTGGTCTTCCGCTCGGTGGCGATGGCGCTGGTGCCGCTGCTGCTGGCCATCTCGTCGATAGTCGCGGCCATCGGGTTGTCGATGCCCGCCTCACATGTGTTCCCCGACAACGGGATCGGTACCAATATCATCCTGCTGATCGGGTTGGCGGTCGGCGTCGACTACACCCTGTTCTATCTGAAGCGTGCGCGCGAGGAGCGGGCTCGTGGCGGCGGGTTGCTCGGTTCGCGGGCGCTGGTCGAACTGGCCGCGGCGACTTCCGGCCGGGCCGTCGTGGTGTCGGGGCTCGCCGTCGCCGTCTCGACCGCGACGATGTACCTCGCCGATGATGTGATCTTCTCGTCGATCGCGACCGCCGCCATCCTCGTCACCCTGGTCTCGGTGGTCAGCTCGCTCACCGCGCTGCCCGCACTGCTGACGGTGCTCACCGATCGGGCCGAGCGACGAGCAGCGCGCAAAGCCGCCGGGCGGCCCGCGGCTACGCACCGCGAGCAAACGAAGGGTGGCCGCATCACCGGTTTCCTGCTGCGCCGGACGGCGGCGAATCCAGTTGCCGCACTGGTTATCTCGGTGTTCGCCCTGCTCGCGCTCACGGCTCCGCTGCTCGGCCTGCAGCTCACCGACATGGGGCGGGAGACGCACCCGCGCATCGTCGCGGCCATGCAAACCTTCGATCGGCTGAATGCCGCCTTCCCCGAACTGAAGTCGATGCATCAGGTGGTCGTCGCTGCCGACCCGGCACGGGCCGACGAGGTGGCCGGGGCGCTGCGCGCGGTGGCCGAACGGGCGACGACCGACCCAGCGTTCGCGGGCACCGCCGAACTGCGCACCTCAGCCGACGGACGAGTCAGCCTGCTGGAATTGGCGGTGCCACACCACGTCAGCGACCGAGCCGCCCAGCAGTCGCTCACACGACTGCGCGCGGACTACCTGCCCGCCACGGTCGGCGCGCTGCCCGAGGTGGAATTCGCGGTGACCGGTGATGTAGCCCGCCACGCCGACTACCCGGAGCACCAGAAGCGGAAGCTGCCGCTGATCATCGCGACACTGCTGCTGGTGACCTTCGCCCTGACCGTCGCGGCCTTCCGCTCCGTTGTCCTCGGCCTGGTCGGTGTCGTGCTGAACCTGCTCTCGGCGGGTGCGTCGCTCGGCTTACTGACCCTGGTCTTCCAGCAGACGTGGGCCGAAGGTCTGCTCGATTTCGATTCGACGGGCACGATCGGTTCCCGGATACCGCTGCTGCTGTTCGTGATCCTGTTCGGGTTGTCGATGGACTACCAGGTCTTCGTGATCAGCCGGATCCGGGAGATCGCGCTGGCCGGTGTGCCGACCCGCCAGGCTGTGCTCACCGGTGTCGGCGGCTCGGCGGGTGTGGTGACCAGTGCCGCGTTCGTCATGGTCACCGTCTTCGCCAGCTTCGTGCCGCTGCACATCATGGAGATGAAGCAGATGGGGTTCGTGCTCGCGGCCGCCGTGCTGCTCGACGCCTTCGTCATCAGGATCGTGCTGCTGCCCGCGCTGCTGCTCCTGCTCGGTGATCGAACCTGGTGGCCCGCCCGGCCTGCCGTCACCAGCGCGGGCCGCGTGCCGGTGAAAGTAGGCTGACCGGAATGGATCAGCCGCCGCGTACCGACGACCGGTTCCGAATACGGGCCCTGCGCCGGTGGTATATCGGCTGCTGGGTGCTGTTCGGCCTGTGTCCGCCGGTGATCGCGGTGCACGACCGGACCGACGCCACGAAGTACGGGACGTGGGTGCTGGTGGCCGCGCTCGCCGCGGGCTATCTGCTCATGCTGGCGTACCCCCGCAATCCCGTCGTGCGGCCGAGCGGCTTCCTCGCTCTGCTGATCCTGGTACTCGGCGGGTCGGCCATCCTGCTGGACGGCGGCGCGGCATTCTTCATCGTGTCGCTGCCGCTGTTCTGGATATACACCGCCAGCCCGCAGCGCGCGATCGGCTGGACCGGCGCGGGTGCGGCGGCGACACTGATCGGCAACATCACGGGGCCACATTTTTCACCAGGCAATGCCGTGTTCACCCTGCTCGGCTTAGCCGGCGGCACCCTGCTCGGACTGTGGATGGACCGGGTGGTCAGGCAGGGCGGGGAACGCGCCCGCGCGCTGAGCGCGGAACTGGAACGCACCCAGTCGGAGTTGGCCGCGGCGCACCAGCGCCAAGGCGCGGCGGAGGAACGCGAACGGCTCGCCCGCGAAATCCACGACACGCTCGCCCAGGGTTTCGCCTCCATCATCGTGCTGGCGGAGGCGGCCCGGCGCGGTATCGACACCGATCCGGGGACGAGTGCCAAACAGTTGCTCTCGATCGAGCGCACCGCCCGCGAAAACCTCACGGAGGCACGCGTTCTCGTCGGCACCGCGGCGGCGGGCGGTGCGATCGCGCAGTCGCTGCGGCGCGTGCTGGATCGGTTCGTCGAGGACACCGGGCTGATCGTGCACGCGGAACTGCAGGACGTCGAATGTGACCAGCTCACCCGGATCGCACTGTTGCGCTGCACCCAGGAATCGCTGGCCAATGTGCGCAAACACGCGGGGGCGAGCACAGTGAGCGTTGTCCTTGCCCGCGGCCTCGCCGGACTCGAACTCGAAATCACCGATGACGGAGACGGGTTCACCCCGCATGCGGCACGCGGATTCGGCCTGAACGGCATGCGCAACCGCATCGCCGAGCTCGGTGGTGACCTCGCCGTGACCAGCTCGCCCGGCGAGGGCACCCGAATCTTCGCCCTCCTACCCGCGAACGATGGGATCTGACATGGCCGTACCGCTGCGCTTGATCCTCGCCGACGACCACGTGGTGATGCGGGCGGGCATTGTCGCCCTGCTGGCCGCCGAACCGACCATCGAGATCGTCGGCGAAGCGGCGGATGGCAGCGCGGCGATCGAACTCGTCGAGCGGCTGGCACCGGACGTGGCGCTGCTCGATCTGCGGATGCCGGTGCTGGACGGGGTGGCCGCCACCCGAGAGATCGTCGGTCGCAGCACCACCCGCGTACTGATCCTCACCACCTACGACACCGATTCCGACATCGAACGCGCGGTAGAAGCGGGCGCCATCGGCTACCTGCTCAAAGACACCACCCGCGAGCAACTCGTCGAAGCCGTTCAGGCCGCGGCCCTCGGCCGCACCGTCTTGGCTCCCCGAATCGCCGAGCGCCTGGTCGCCCGCATCCGCCGCCCCGAACCGATCGCTCTGACCGCCAGGGAAATCGACGTACTGCACGCGGTAGCCGACGGCCTCTCGAATCCCGAAATCGGCAAACGCCTCACCATCGCCGAGGCCACGGTGAAAACCCACCTCCTGCGCATCTTCGCCAAACTCGATGTCAGCGACCGCACTCATGCCGTCGTCGTCGCCATGAACCGTGGCCTGCTGTTCCGTTCCACCGACGGGTAGTGCCCGGCCAACGGAGAGATCATGGTTTGCGTGCGACCGCTCCGTACGCGTACACCGAGGGGCCGGTCTCGGTGTCGGGCTTGTCGGGGCGCCACTCGGTGATTTCCACGAAACCGGGCTCCACCATCTCCAGGCCGTCGAATGCGGCTTTGATCTGCTCGGCTGGGCGCGGATTGTACGGCAGCGCACCAGTTTTCGCGTATTCGTCGCAGAGGTGCACGAACTCTTTGTTCTCGTCCGAGGTATCCCACAGGGTGAGGTAGCTGCCGGAAGGCACCGCATCCATCACCGTCCGCACGATGCGATGCATTTCATCGTGCGATTCGATGTGGCCGAGCACGCCCATGAACATGACGCTGATCGGTAATTCGAAGTTCAAGATGTTCTGGGCGTCGGCGATGATGATCTCGGGTGTGCGGAAATCGGCATCGATATAGGAGGTGACGCCTTCGCTGGTGGTGTCGGTCAGCATGGCGCGGGCGTGGGTGAGCACGAGCGGGTCGTGGTCGACGTAGACGACCTTGGACTCCGGCGCGATGCTCTGAGCGACCTGGTGGGTATTTTGCATGGTGGGCAAACCGGTACCGATGTCGAGGAATTGGCGTATGCCCGCCTCGCGCGCGGCCCAGCTCACGGCCCGGATGAGGAACTGGCGGGACTGCACCGCCATTGTGCGAATGTCGGGATAGATCTCCGCGCTCTGATCGCCGATAACCCGGTCGATCTCGAAATTGTCCGTGCCTCCCATCCAGTAGTTCCAGATGCGCGCCGAGGCAGGGATATCGGTGCGAATCTCCGGGTTGTGCTTCTCGGACATGATGGGAACTCCTCCGACAGTGATCGGTTCCATGGCGTCCGCAGCACACACCGACAACGCCGCACTGCGTCCAGCCATGTGTCTATGCCCTGACCGTACAAGGTTCAACACTTGCAGGAGGGCGGGATTTCGAGGAATTAACCCGACCGCGGCCATTTCCTCACCTCACCACGGTGAGTCGGGTCGAATCCGTCACCGGGACGTCCTGCGGCGAACCCGGCGCAGACCGGAATTCGCGGGGCTCAGACCGATGCCTCACGATTCCGAGTCGGCAACCGGTGCCGGTCTGGCGGCCAACAGATCTGCGAAGGAGGTCGGTTCGATCGAACCGAGCAGCGTCGAAGGAACGTTGCGGCCGCTGCGCCAGAACATCTGGACGAGCTCGTCGCGCTGAGACACCGATCGGTAGCCCAAACACTCGGTGACCGTGCAGTGCAGCGACCACAAGGCCTGCATCGAGTCCTCACCTTCCGATTTTTCGTCCACACCACCACGCATGAAACGTTTGAGTGCTTCCAGGGTTTCGCCTTCTACCAGCGCGCTCAACCGAAACGCCGCCGTGTAGAACTGGGCCGCACTGGTTCGTAGTAGCTCGAGATCGGCAGGCTCGATCTGGGCCCTCCGATTGAGCGCCCAACCGCCGAGCAGGTCGAAAAACGCCGAAGCGATCAGCTCCGCGCGATGACTTTCCCGTGCCTGCTTGCGATTGCTTCGCACTTGGTAAGCGACCGTAATGAGTGAAACTACGATCGCGGCGGCCGCGAGAACCACTGACACTACTACAGTATGCGCCTGCGCCTACTCCGTCGTTGGCGATTGGGGCCCCGAGATGGGCTGCACCACAATGTATTACATAGCCGTCCCACTAGATCGGCTCGGGTGCCGCCGCCAGGTACGGCGGCGAAACGCGTTGCCACGCAAGCGGCGATCCGATCGGTGCAGACAGATGACCACCTGGCACCGCGAAGTGAGGCAGGTTGGCAAGAGCGCGGTGGTTGACCATTCTGCTATTTCCGGGCGGGAGCAATCGATAATCCAGTTCCCGGTTCATCGACTGGCGCGATTAGACCGGCCGGGACCGCCGGGGCGCGTCGGGGGCGGGTCATGACGATAACAGCGGCGGCTCCGACCAACGCGATGCTCGCGGCAGTGGTGTAAGCCGCGTCCAATCCGGCGGCAAAACCTGGGCGCGTGGGGATGGCTGTGGAGGTGGCGTGAAATACCGCGCCTAGCACTGCCACGGTGAGGGCGTAACCGAGTTGGCGTAGTGCGTTGACCGTTCCCGAGGCCATTCCGCCGCGTTCGGCGGGCACCGCCTCGAGCGCGGCGCCGGTCACGGCTGGCATGGCCAACCCGGCACCGATCCCGGTGATCATCAACCCCGGTAGCAGGACGGTCCAGTCCGAGTCGGTGTCGAGGGTTGTTTGCGCCAGGCCGCCGATACCGATCAGCGCCAGGCCGATTCCGATCGACCATCGCGCGGGCACTCGGTGCAGCAGCCGTCCGCCCAGTAGCGACGTGATGAATACCGCTGCGGGCAATGGCAGGATCGCCAGTCCGGCCGCCATCGCGGAGAGGTCGAGAACGGTCTGCAACCACAGGGATGTGAACAGCAGGGAAGCGAACGCCGCCCCGGATAGCGTCAGTGATGCGATGAGCACACCGACAAACGCTCGCTGCCGGAGCAGTTCGACATCCAACAGCGGGTGGGCACTGCGGAGCTGAACAACGGCGAAAGCGGCAAGTGCCGCAACAGCCGCCGCGAAAGCGCCCATCGTCACCGCGTCTGTCCAGCCGTCCTCGGCGCCCCGGGTGAGACCATAAGTCAGCGCCGCCGCGGCGACAGCGAACAGCGCCACTCCCGGGAGGTCTACCGGACGTGCCGAGGTGTCGCGCGAATCGTGCACCGAGCGCAGTGTCATCACTATCGCGACCGCACTGACAGGCAGGTTGACCAGAAAAATCCACCGCCATCCGGCCTGCTCGGTGATCAAACCGCCCAGGATCGGTCCGATCCCGGACGCGGCGCCACTGACCGCGGCCCACACACCCAACGCCACGCTCCGATCCCGGCCTTGATAGGAAGAGTTCACCAGCGCCACCGTGGTGGCGAACATCGCCGCCGCGCCACTCCCCTGCACGGCGCGCGCGGTGATGAGCAGCCCCGTATTTCCGGCAAGCGCGCAAGCCAGCGACGCCAGCGCGAACACCGCCGTGCCGATGAGGTAAAGCCGACGCCGACCGATTCGATCGGCGACCGCTCCGGCACCCATCAGCAACGACGCCAGCGCCAGGGCGTAGACGTTCATCACCCACTGCAGTCCGCCGAACGACGCGTCGAGATCGCGGGCCATATCCGGTAGCGCGACCGTCACAATGTTCACGTCCACGAGCAGCATGAACGTGCCCAGGCAGACCGCGGTGAGCGGTCGCCATCGTCCCATCATCGAGATTCCTTCCGACGTCAGTGATCAGTTCTCGACGACTTTCCGGGTGATCGAGGCGATCAGGCATGTCAGCAAGCGATCTCTGACGCATATTCGACGTGGACTAGGTTTCTCTGAGTGGAAATCGACGTCGCCGATGAGCTCGACCGGCAGCTGATACAGGCGCTGCAATGGGAGGGCCGTGCCCCGTTCAGTCGGCTCGCCGAGATACTCGGCGTCTCGGATCAGACAGTGGCGCGTCGTTATCGAAAGCTCCGTTCGACCGATCGGGTACGCGTTGTCGGCGTGCCGCCCGCCAACCACTACGGTCACGGCCGTTGGATGCTGCGGCTGCGCTGTGCCCCCGGTGCCGCACCTACCGTCGCCACCGCACTCGCGCGCCGCCCCGACACCGCCTGGGTGCAGATCGTCTCCAATGGCACCGAGGTGCAATGCATTACCCGCGCACGCGCGGCCGAGGAAAGCACCGAACTACTCCTGGATCGCCTGCCACGCACCGGCCGGGTGCTCGACGTCGCCGCCTACTCCCTGCTGCACACCTTCTACGGTTCGCCCGGGCGGATCCGCATCCTCGACACGCTCCCCTCGGACAACGCACAACTACTCGGCCCGGACCCGAACATCACCGGCTCCGACCTCCCGCACTGCGACCCCGACGACCAGCGCCTGCTCGACGTACTCGCCGCGGACGGCCGCATCGGCCTCGCCGACCTGGCGACCGCCACCGGGTGGTCGGTGTCGACGGTCCGCCGCCGGATCGACCAGTTGCGCGCCACCGGCGCCCTGCACTTCTACACCGAGTTCGACCTCGCCTACCTCGGCTACACCGCCGAAACCCGCCTGTGGGCCGCCGTCCCGCCCGCCCAACTCGAGGCGACGGGAACAGCACTGGCAGCCCACCCCGGCATCGTCTTCGTCGCCGCCACCTCCGGCACCACCAACCTGACAGCGACCTTGGTCTGCAAGGACTCCCACGAGATCTACCGCTACCTCACCAACCAGGTCGCCGCCCTGCCCGCCATCACCCACCTGGAAACGACCCCCGTCCTACGCACGTTCAAACGCCTAGGCCACCTCCTCCGCTGAATCAGGTAACAATCGCCCGGCACTCCGATACGAATCGATGCCCGGCCCCATGCCGCCCAGCTCGGCAATATAGGGCACGCAGTCACGTCGGTACCGCAGCGTGCAGCGCCGACGATGAGACCGGAGTCGTAGTGCCCCAATGAATCTCGGCATGTGTGCAGGCTCGGATCGTTCATCCGGTTCATCCCGGGCACGCAGCACCGCAGCAACAAAGAACTCATCGGCCAGGGACTCGGCAATATCGCCAGCGGATTGTTCGGCGGTCTGGCCAGCGCCGGTGCGACCGTCCGGTCGGTGGTGAACGTCAGAAGCGGTGGGAGAACGGCCGACGGCCGCTTCACCACGCTGCGCGCGGACCATCCCGAACTGTCGCTGTCCTTGGCCAACGTCGGATACGTGGATATGTCGGGCGCGAAGGCATTGCTGACCTTCATCGACCACTCAAAAAGAGACGGCGCCCAGCTCAACATCACCGACCTGCCGCCGCATGTCGAAAACAGACTGTCCGCACTGGCCAACAACGACCAGCAGGGCAAGTTGACCGCTGCGACCGAATCGCCATGACCCGATCGCACGCGGCAAGGCCGCGCCGATCTCGGTTCCGCTCATTCGCGGCACCGTCGGGTCCAACGCCACCCTGGTACTGCAAGCGCTGATCCTGGCGTCGGTGGCAGCGGGCGCGGTCTCGACCGCGACCGAGGCATGGACCCTCGGCGATATCGGCGTGGGACTGATGGCCTGGCTCAACATCATCGGCATCATCGTCCTGCAGCAACCGGCATACAAGGCGCTGCGCGACTACGAGCGGCAACAGAAGGCCGGCCTGGATCCCGTGTTCGATCCGAAAGCCTTGGACATCCCCGGCGCGACGTTCTGGGAGACCTACGAACCGAGGGCCGACAAGGATCCGGTGCGGACAACCGCCTAGTCCGACCAAAACCGCTGCGACAGCGGTGAATCCATTGTTCCTCTCGCGGCCGCGGTGGGCAGCTCTGACCGATACCAGGGTTGCCCACCAGCCCGGGTCTCGCTCGCCGACCAGGACTCGAGCCGCAGTAGTTCTCGCTGGCTGGACCCGCTACCGGAAGCCGCGAGATCTCATTACCTATCAGGTAATCGACTTGATGATCGCGCGTCGTCGATGATGTTCAGGCACAGGATGATTGGAGAGACCCAGATGCCATACTTCAGCTCGCACGACGGCACCACGCTGCACTATCAGGATTGGGGTAGCGGGAACCCGGTGCTGTTCCTGGCCGGGGGATGGCTGAGCAGTACCTCGTGGGAACTGCAGATGCTCCCGCTGACCCGCGCCGGACTGCGCTGCCTGTCCTACGACCGGCGCGGGCATGGCAAATCGGACTGGGTGGGGCATGGCTACGACTACGATTCGCTGGCCGACGACTTGGCCGCGTTCCTGACCCACCTCGACTTGCGCGGGGTAACCGTGGTCGCGCATTCGATGGCCGGTGGTGAACTCATTCGCTATCTGACTCGCCACGGCAATGATCGGATCGCGCGCATTGCTCTGGTCTCGGCGACCGCGCCGTATCTCGCCCACGCCGCGGACAATCCGAATGGCATTCCGCAGCCGGTCTTCGAGGCCGTGAATGCGGCGAGGGCAGCCGATAGACCGTTATGGATGGAACAGAACGCACAGGCATTCTTCGCCACCCACCTCGGCAATCAGGTGTCCTCGGCGCGCATCGCGTGGATGGTCCAGAAATGCATGGACTGTTCGCTGTTGGCGGCCGACGAGATCATGAATACCGTCTACACCGCCGATCTGCGCGATGAGCTACGCGCGATCACGCTGCCCGCACTGGTGATTCACGGCGACGCCGACGCCTCGGCACCCATCGAGCTCTGCGGACGCGTCACCAAAGAGCTGCTCGCGGATTGCGTCTACAAGGAGTATCCGGCCACGGGGCACGGCATCATGATCACTCATGCGGCCCAGTTGAACGCCGACCTGCTCGAGTTCATCAAGGCCTGAACGCCGCTGAGCGAGCCACACGGCGCAATCGCGCGGTGTGGCTCGGTGTATTCAGTTACGGGAACCTTTCTCAGCAGGTGCCGGTGCCGGTGCCGCCGCTGCCGGGAGCGCCTGCGACCAGGCCGGGGCCGCCGATGCCGGCAGGACCGCAAGCACCGATAACGCCGTTACCGGTCTTGGCTCCGCCGTTGCCGCCGTTACCGCCCGCGCCGCCGGTCCCGACGGATCCGCTGCCGCCGTTGCCGCCACGTGCGCCCGCGCCGCCGTTGTTGTGAGCGCCGGAGGCGTTGCCGCCGTTGCCCGCACGCCCGCCCGCACCGCCGGTATCGACGGCGATGGCGTTACCGCCGAGGCCGCCTGCCCCGCCGGGAGCGCCCGCAGTGCCTGAGCCGTTGGTACCGCCGTTACCGCCGTTACCGCCCGCGCCACCGGCTCCGCCAGAGCCACCGACCGGTCCGCCGACCCCACCGGTGCCACCGGCTCCGCCCGCACCCAAGACACCGAGTCCGCGCAGTGTGTTTCGCCAGTTGGCCGACCGCGTTCTCCTCGTCGCGCGGGAGCCCGCACAGGCATACTGGCGGCTTCGAGTCCAGCCGATCAGCTGAAAAGCTCAGCTAGTTGGGGGATATACCTGATTCTCGACTGCCCCTACCGTCGAGGACAGGCGATTATCCCCGACGGGACGGGCACCCCGCCGCAGGTGGGATCGGTTGATCGCCGAATAGCCCCCCGGTCTCGGTTCTTGCTCGCCAGGCTTGCAACTCCCCCCTGGCCTCGAGGTCGGCGGGCCAACCCGCTTGCCGCACAGACGATCCTGGCTATGCGGACCCACCGCCTATCGACCTTCAGTCGAACCGGGCAGGCGCGCAGGCGCTGTGAACGACACACTCACTGACCGGAAGGACCGATATGGCGTTGCCACACTTCGATCGATTGTCGGCCACCGTGGTGGGAGCATTGGTGGCCGTCATGGCGGCGTCTTGTTCCACAGCAACCGATCGGACCGAGCCGACCGCCGAAGCCGGACGTGCGAAAGTCACTGCGGCCCTGCACCAGTTGATCTCAGAGCACCACTTGCCTGGCGCTCGAGTCGTTGTCACCGATCACGGCCGAGTCTGGACCGCTTCCGCGGGACTAGGCGATCTCGAACGTGGCACACCCTTCCAGGACAACGCCCGAGTCCGAATCGCCAGCAATACCAAGACATTCGTGGCGACGGTCATGCTGCAGTTGACCGCCGAGGGCAAGGTCGAACTGGATGCGCCGGTAGAACGGTACCTGCCAAGTGTCGTTCGTGGGCCGGGCATCGACGGGAACCGGATCACTATCCGAAACCTGTTGCAGCACACCAGCGGACTACCGGACTACGCGGCAGAGCTCGGGGCGCCGCCTCAGCCGGGCCAAATCGACTACACGAGCGAACAGGCGCGGTGGCAGACCGTGGATATGACCGAAGTGGTGCGCAATGCCCTGACCGCACCTGCCGATTTCGAACCCGGAACACAGTGGGCATATTCCAACACCAACTATGTTCTCGCCGGAATGGTGATCGAGAGGATCACCGCACGCTCGGTCGGCGCGGAGATCACCCGCCGCATCATCGAACCGCTCGGCTTACGCGACACCTACTATCCGGACCCTGACGAAACCGACATCCGCGGTCCACATCCCCTCGGCTACAGCGAAATCGGCGGCAAACGGGTCGACTACACCAGCCAGAACGTGTCCTCGGCAGGTGCGGCGGGAGCGATGATCGGGACCGGCGCGGACCTCAACCGCTTCTTCATCGCGCTCCTGGACGGAATACTGCTGCCACCCGCGCAGCTGGCCGAGATGAAACGCACTGTCCCCACAACGGATCCGGGACCGCCGGTCGGCTACGGGCTCGGCCTGATACATCGCCGACTGCCGTGCGGCAAAGACAGTTGGGGCCACGGTGGTGACATCGACGGTTTCGAGACTCGCGGCGACGTCACCAGCGACGGCCGCTCGGTCACGGTGAGCGTCAACCAGGTCCCCGAGACCGACAGGGCCGCGGACGATGTCATGCGAGTCGTCGACGTTGCCCTCTGCACTGCTACCTGAAGATCAGTTGGTGGTGGCGGCACGGCAGCGGTCGTCGTGGCGCGAATACCGCTGTGCTGGTGGACTATCCAGAGGGCCGCAGGGCTCGGGAGCGCAGGCGCACGACGTGATAGCCGGTGGCGACGGCGACGATGAGCGCGGCGAGGAGCGGGTGCATGTCCTTCGAGAGACTGGGAGCGCGCTCGGGTCCGATCGCCCAGAGAATGAGTGGAATCGCGTAGGCCGCGGCAAGGGCGGCAGCCCACCAGCGCAGTGCGCGCCGACGGGTGTCGCGCAGGGTGCCGATCAGCGTGATGACCACCGCAACGTTGTCGCAGGGCTTCAGCGGCGGGCTTCGGCGGCGGCCTTCAGGTCCTTCAGCCAGGCTTCTAGGCCCGCTCCGAGGAATGCGGTGGAGGTGGGTACGTCGGCTTCGACCTGTGCGCCGGACCAGTTCTCTTCGGTGCGCACCAGCACGCCGCCGTCGAACTCGGTGAAGGTCCACACGTGGACGCCGTTGTCGATGCCCAGTCCGTCGCCGACCGCGGGTCCGCTCCAGCGAATCCAGCTGTCGGGGTGCACTTGCTGCACAGAGGACGTGATCACCAGGGTGGTGGCGGGGGTCGTGGCGGTGGCGGGCGTCGCCCACTGAAAACGCGAGCCTTCCCGCAGCGGCCCCTGATCCAGCCGCTTGATGCTGGTGACGGGTTGCTGCCACGCGGGCCAGCGCTCCACATCGGTCTGCAATTCCCAGATAGTGCGCAGCAGCGCCTTGATCAACGCTTCGGTGTGTTCGCCGACGAACTGAACGCCCTTCTGACGCACTGGCGGCGCTGTTCACGGGTGTGCTCGACACGTGCCGTGCGGGACCAAGGCGGCGAGTTGCGGCAGTGGCCATGATGGGCGGACGTCTTGCGGGGCAATGAATCTCATGACGACAGCGGAGTCGACCAGGCGGCGGAGCACGTCGGGTTCGTGCATCCACTGGACGAACGAGGCGCCCAGCGCACCGTGCCTCTGGCTGCAATAGCGTTCACGCGCGTGGAAGGATCGGCTCGTGTGGTCACCATTGCCGTTCGGGGACAAGCTCAGGGCTGAACTGGGTACGCCCCGACGGGTTCGCAGATTGGGCAGCAGTCCGCGGTCACGAGTATGGCGGGCCGAGCTGTCCGGCACACCTGTGGTGGTCAAGCAGCTCGTCGGCGGGCCGGAAGCCGGCGATGGGTATGACCGCGAGGTGGCTGCGTTGCAGCTCGCGGGCAGGGTCGATCCGCCCGTGGTGCCGATGCTTCTCGGTACCGATCCGGACGAGCGCGTGCTGGTCTTGGAGCACTTGGAACACCAAGAGCCGCGCGAGGATTGGATGGTCGACTACGCGACGGCGCTGGCCCGGCTGCATGCGGCTCCCGGCACCCACGCCGCGGTCGGTCTGCCGACCTGGGCGGGTCCGTCTCGCCATGACATCGACTCGTTTCTCGGACTGGCCCGAACGCTCGGTGTGACGATGCCGTCCGGAGTGCGAGCCGAGCTGAACAGCCTGGTGGACCGCCTGATTCGAATGCCGAGCAATGCTCTGCTGCACGGCGACCCCTGCCCCGGCAATGACATGCACACCAGCGCAGGTGTGCGGTTCATCGACTTCGAACAGGCCACGTTGGGCAATGGACTCGTGGAACTGGCCTACCTTCGCATCGGTTTCCCGACCTGCTGGTGTGCCACCGCACCGGCTCCGGCACTACTGGACGCGGCCGAGAGCGCCTACCGAACGGCCTGGCGTAACGCCACCGGCATCGAGGTTTCCGGCGATCTCACCGACGCGTGCGCCGGTTGGCTGCTACGCGGCGACGCCCTGGTCGAGCGGGCTCAGCGGATGACCATCGATCACCTGGCCGAAGTCCCGCACCGAGATTGGGAATGGGGTACCGCGACCGCCCGGCAGCGGCTGCTCCACCGTCTCCGGGTTGTCGGCCAGATGGTCGCTGGAAGCGGCGAACTGAAGGACTTCGGGCGGCTTGTCGAGGGTATACGCGAGGGCATGCTCGCTCGTTGGCCGGAGCTGCTACCACTGCCCGCACAACGGCCATAGCGGGCCGCCCGGTGGGTTTCTCGGGATCCACTGCACCGCAACGCTTCTCGCTAGAGATTCAGCCGCAGGCCGGGACCGGTGGCTTGCCATCGAAGCCGAGCCGAACCACTCCGCGGTACCGGTCGACAGTGGCGCATCTCGCCGCCAGCCCGTGACGCAGGCGGCACCTCCGAATACCTTTGGCAGACAGGTCAATTCGGGAGTTTCGTATGGCGGCGGATGACCGGCTCTCCCCTCCAGTGAGCCGGTCACCCACCTCCCATACAGCAGGCAGCGGTCTTTCCTGTTAACGGCAGCGGCAATGCAGGATGTTGGACTACTAGGCGGCAAGGCGCTCCAACTCCCACTCGGCCAACGTCCCCCACGACACTGTGATTTCGACCCGGGACGTTCGCCTTCGCTCTACCTTGGCCTGCCAAGGTAGATTACGGAGAGTGACCTTGGTGTGTCAAGGTAGGATACCGACGGTGACCACCTCGAGAGTGCGAAGGCCGCCGGACGAGGCTCGGCGGTTGATCCTCGACGCTGCCGCTTCGCTGCTCGCCGAGGGCGGCGTTGCCGCCGTGCAGGTCCGCGCGGTAGCCGCGCGGGTCGGCATGACCGACGCCGGCGTCACGCACCATTTCGGCAATCGCGAGAAGCTGCTCGCCGAGCTCCTTCGACACGGCGGACGCCAGCTTCGCACCGCGCTGCAGGACGTCCTCGCAGCGTGGCTGGACCACGGCGCCGACCTCCTCGAGCTCGTCGAGTCCCTCGAAACCTTGTACCGGCGCGGCTACGGCGAACTAGCGGTGGCGTTGCGAGCTGCGGGATGGCACGACCCGGGCAGCGGCATGCTCGACCCGGTCGTCGACGCCCTCCATCGCCTTCGGCCACCGGAAAGCTCCATCGACGACACGCGCCACGCAGTCGCCGCCCTCCACCAAGCCATGGCAACAGAAGCCCTCTACGGCAGCGACTTCCGCCGCAGCGCCGGGCTCACCGGTTCCGCAGCAAACGACTCGACCACGCACGTGCATTGGTGGGCCCGGCAACTCCAACTCGCACTCGAAATCGACCCGGCACAACAGAACCCCCGTCGACCACAATCGAACAGCCGACCCCGGAACGCCGAGCCCGATGCTCGGTGACCCACGCCCGGCACCTCGCCTGGTCCGCGCCAGGCACTCGAGGTCAAGACCGGTCGCCTCGCCGCTATTCGCCGGTTCGGCCGTCGATGCTTTCGCGAAGCAGATCCGCGTGTCCGTTGTGGCGGGCGTACTCCTCGATCATGTGCGTGAGGATCCACCGAAGGGTGTAGGTCTCGCCACTCGGTTGCCGGACGCCGACGCTGTCGAGCGGCTTGCCAGCGGCCACGATTTCATCGGAGCGAGCACATTCGTTGCGCCACAACCGCATCGACTCGTCGGGGTCGGCGTCTTCGACAACGAAGTCGGTGTCTTCGGCGGGGTCCTCGCGCCAGTACAGCGCCGGCGCCTCCACGCCTGCGAGAACACGGGTGAACCATGTTCGTTCTACGTCGGTCAGATGGCGGACCAGCCCGAGGAGCGAGAGCTTCGAAGGCGGTACGGCCTGCCGCCGCAGCTGCTCCGGAGTGAGCCCGGAACACTTCCAGGCCAACGTGTCTCGCTGGAATTGCAGAAAGCCGGTGAGCGTCTCGCGCTCGCCGGCCACTTGGGGTGGCTCGCTTCGCTGGCTGGACTCCATGCGGCCATCATGCCGGGCCGGTGCCGACACACAGCACAGTGACTCACTCGCCTGAGTCAGGTGCGTGAGTCAGGCAGAAGGGATGTCCCGAAGGGTCGAGGAGCACCCGCCAGCGATCGGGGGAAGGCTGAAATCCAGCCTTGCTCGCGCCGCACTCGATCGCCGCTCGCTCGGCGATATCCAGATCGTCGACGAAGAGATCGAGATGCATCTGCTTGGGCACCTCGTTGCCGGGCCAGTCCGGGGGTCGGTGGTCCACCACTCGCTCGACCGTCAGCATCACCCCCGAACCCTGAAGCACAACCAGCTCCTCGGATTCGTACCGAACCTCGAAATCCAGCAACGCACGGTAGAACTGGCTGAGGTGGTGCGGATCCTTGCTGTCGAGCGAAATCGCACCGAACTTGGCTATCGCTGTCATAGCTCCCCCGAACTCATGGCCCGCACATCGAGGGCCGTTTCTTCCTCAACCATTACCACAGCCCATTGATTCTGGCAGCACCAGACACGCTCGATCACACGGCCACACCGGGTCCGGGGAACGGGTCGACGTCCTCTGTGTGCATCGGGCCGAACTTGGTCCGAGGCGGGTCACACGCGAGTGCGTCATCCGACCAAGAGTCCGAAACATATTGCGTTAGAATACTTTTCGGGTCGTCTACGATGGATGTAAGGGTTGGCGTCGCGGCCTCCCCTAACACACGAATGGAGACCGGTCTCATGTCGGACATGAACAAGCGCAATCTCGTCTACTTCGAAAATCCCTCCATGCGCGGGTTGTACGACTGCATGGAAGAGTGGCAGCAGGCCACTGATCGACGCCTGCTGTCCATCAGTGTTCAGCAAGATCGTGACAACTACTGTGCCATCGCCCTCACCAACCCATCCGAGGTCGTGATCACCAGCGCCGACGGGCACAACCACGCCAATGTCACCCGGTTCGGGACACTCGCCGTGGATGCGCAATAACCGCGGCTAACCGGACGCCTGCATGTCGGCAACGATCTTCGCGACTCGATCGCTGGCATGTGTCGCCCAGTGCGGATGGGTAGTGACGTAGAGGCGGTCCGCCTCGACCGCGGCCAGAATGATCTCCGCGGCACGGGCAGCGGGCATGACCTCGTCCGCCAACTGGGTGATCGCGCCGAGCGCGGGGACGAACCGTTCCCATTGTTCGGCGGTGAGCGAGCCGAACCACCCCTCGCTGGGCTGCGGCGGAACGGAATCGGCTTCGCCGACCAGTGATCCGATGCCGTCGATTGCGCCGCGCAACATCGGCGTATCGACCGGCCCCGGACACACCACGGTGACGCCGATCCCGGGCGCCAACACGCTCAGTTCGCCGTGGAGTGCCTCCGTCAACGAGACCACCGCGTGCTTGCTCGCGGTGTACGGCGCGTTGAACAGTCCGGTCGTGACGCCCGCCAGCGACGAAGTATTGATGACGTGTCCCCGCCCTGCCGCGATCAGGTGCGGGACGAAGGCGCGCATCCCGTTCACGACACCCTGCACATTGACCGACCAGATTCGTTGCCAGTCTTCAGGTTCCACCAGCCAGATCGGTCCGCCCACACCGATTCCGGCGTTGTTGAACACCAGGTCGACCCTGCCGAAGCGCTCCAGAGTGGTGTCGGCCAGCCGCTGCACTTGGGCCGGATCGGCGACATCCGTTGGCACCGCGATGGTATCGGGGCCGAGCTCGTCGGCGACTTTCGCTATCGCGTCACTGTCGATGTCGGCGAGCACTACTCGTAATCCGCGCGTACACAGTGCCTGCGCCACCGCTCGGCCGATCCCGCTGGCGGCACCGGTCACCACTGCGACCTGTCCGGAGTGCAGTTCCATTTCCATTCCTTCGGTTGACGATAGTTCGAGCATTTCCCGAATAGATCAGCTTTTCAAGAGCTTTCGGCAGCGGTCGCGCGATCGAACAGCGTTGCCAGCTGGGTCGCGTAGAACTCGACATCGATCGCCGGTTGTTCGGCGTACCGGATCGCGATGGTGTCGATGGCGGCACGCAGCGCCACTGCCATCACGTGGGGATCGAAATCGCCGAACTCGCCGGCACGCTGACCGTCACGCAGGGCTTCCTCGAGCGGGGGCAGCGGCGAGTCGAGGCCGGTATCGTCGAGGAACGGTTCCCCGATGGCGGCTCGCGCGTTGCTGTTGAGCTCGATCAGGGCTCGCAGGACGGCGGTCCGCTCTCGCATGAAGTCCATATTGGCAGTGATATACGCCGCGAGCCATGCCCGCCGCCCCGGCGCGGCCAGAACGCGCGGCCGAATGAACTCCATCGCAGCGTCTTTCGCCGCAAGCACGACGGCCCGCATCAACTCTTCCTTGCCACTGAAGTGGTAGGAGATCAGCCTCGTACTGCTGAGACCGGCCTGCTTCGCGATCTTCGCGAATGACGTCTGCGCGTAACCGGACTCGGCCAACACCTCGATCGTCGCGGCCACGATCTGCCTGCGCCGCTCCGCGGCCGCCGGAGACAGCGGTGCGGATTCCTCTATTACTCGCACAAGTAACAATTTACTCACTCAAGTAAGGCCGTGCAACTGCGTCCCCGGCGGGACGTACCATCGGCCATGCCGATCCAGGTGCGCTCTTCTCGTGGGCGGGCGCCACCGCCCACTGGCTTAACCGCACCGACCCCGGCGGAACCTACGGCCTCGACGACTACTGCACTCGCTACCTCACCAACAACATCGGCGCAGAAATCGTGGGGCGCAACAAATTCAGCCCGCAGCGAGGGCCAGGGAAGAACTACGACCGGCAAGGACGTGCGAATCGGCGGCGGGGTCGCCACGGTCCGGGAGTTCCTCGACGCCGAACTGATCGACACGATGCATATCGCCTTCGCGCCGGTCGGCGCACGGCCACGGCCACGGCCACGGCGAAAGATTGTGAAGGAGCCCCAACGAAGGCCGCCGCGCGGATGGGGGTACGGCCCGAAAATCGTTGACCGAGACCAGATCTCGAAGCCCGGCGCGCGGAGATCAGTTCTCTGTGGGCTAGTCGCCCGCGGGGATGGCGTTCGCCCGCCGGGACGGGAACGCTGGCGACGAGGCGCTTGGTTGCTAGGCGGCGCCCGGTTCTGAACCCGCGCCGTCAGCGGGGCGCTGCGCCGGGGCGCACGTGCGAACGCACCCCTTGCAGGCCGAACAGGATGAGAAGTTCGACCGCTCCACCGTCGGCGCTACCCAGCCAATGCGGCAGGGAAGTGTCGAATTCGGCTGCCTCCCCGGGTGGCAACGTCAGGTCGCGCTCGCCGACCACCAGCCGCAGGCGACCGTTGAGGACGTACAACCATTCGAAGCCTTCGTGCGTCTGCGGAGTCGGTTCCAGCGGTTCCGGCCGAGCCGGGATGATCATTTTGAACGCCTGCACCCCACCCGGTCGCCGGGACAGCGGAACGAAGATCATGCCGAACCGCCGGATCGGCTTCAGATGAATCCGAGGGTCGCCGGTGCGCGGGGCACCGACGAGGTCGTCCAGGGGGACGTCGTAGGTGCGGGCCAGCGGCAGCAGCAACTCGAGGGTCGCCCGGCGCTGACCACTTTCCAACCGGGACAGGGTGCTCTCCGATACTCCGGTCGTCGCCGCGAGGTCGGCGAGGGTGATGCCGCGGTCGCGGCGCAGCGCACGCAGCCGCGGCCCTACGACGTCGAGCACGTCTTCCGTTTCGCGGTCCACGCGACGATCTTGCCAGAACCGCAAGTTTTCGTGCCAAACCGTGGCGAGCCTGGCGAGACTGAACGTGTCTCGACAGAAGGAGCCTCGATGGGTACCACCGACGCGGTCACGTTCTGGGACGAGGTCTACGCGACCCGCCCGGCAGCCACCGACCCGCAGCCGAACTACCGTCTCCCCGAAGCGGTTACGGACCTGCCGCCCGGCCGGGTGTTGGACCTCGGATGCGGCGATGGCGGCGACGCCCTGTGGCTCGCCCGCCGGGGATGGCACGTCACGGCCGTCGACATCTCGGCCGTGGCGGTCGAGCGACTCGCCGACCTGGCCCACTCGCGCGGCGTAGCTGACCGGGTCGTCGCCGAGCAGCATGACCTGCGTAAATCCTTCCCGCAGAGCCAATTCGACCTGATCTGCGCCCACTACCTGCACACCGCTTTCGACCTGGACCGGGCAACCGTCCTGCGCGCGGCCGCGCACGCGCTGCGCGCGGGCGGACGGCTGCTGGTCGTCGACCACGGCTCCACCGCACCGTGGTGGTGGGACCAAGTTCCGAACGTCCGGTACCCGACCCCGCGGGACGTCGCCGCCGGTATCGATCTGGACCCGGCGACGTGGCAGGTCGAACGGGCCGACGCGCCCCGCCGGATTGCGACCGGCCCAGGCGGGCACACCGCCGAAGTCACCGATCACGTCCTGCTCATCCGCCGCACCGCCTGAGCCGCTCCCGACGAAGGAGACCCCCATGCCCACCGCCGCCCGCCGCCGCGACATCCCACCGCCCCGGCTCGGAAGCAGCGAAATCGAAATCCTGCGCGGATTTCTCGACTACCTCCGGAACTCGATTGTCGCGAAGGTCGACGATGCGCCCGAACCACAAGTCCGAACAGCCGGAGTGCCGTCGGGCACGAACCTGCTCGGCCTGCTCAACCACCTGACTTTCGTCGAGCGCTCGACCTTCCTCGGGGACCGAGTCACCAACTGGCAGGCGACATTCCAGGCCGCACCGGCGGACAGCGTGGCCGACGTTGTCGCCCGCTATCGCACGACGGTCGAGCGCGCGAACCAGGTCATCGACGGGTGCACCGACCTCGGCGCACCGATCCCCCGCCCGCGGCCGGACCGCCCCGCTCCCAGCGTTCGCTGGGCGCTCACCCACATGATCGAGGAGACCGGCCGCCATGCCGGTCACGCGGACATCCTCCGCGAACTGATCGACGGCGCGACCGGGCGCTGACTCCAATCACCTTCCAGGACAGGAACGAACGATCACCGCACCACGGCCGTTGTCGCGGCGCTCCCGCCCATCCGCGCGGACGCTGGCAACCGCCGCGCTCACCGTCCTACTCACCATCGGCACCGCGGCTTGCGCCACCCCGGCGGCCGACGACGTTCCCCCGTACGCGGTCGCCACCCAGGGCGACCCGCAGTTCGAGAGCACCTTCCGGCACGAGTTCGCCGATGTCGACGGCGTCCGTATGCATTACGTGACCGGCGGCAGCGGCCCGCCCGTGGTACTGCTCCACGGCTGGCCGCAGACCTGGTTCGGCTGGTGGCCGATCATGCCGGCGCTCGCCCGAAACCACACCGTCTACGCCATCGATCTTCCCGGCCTCGGCGACAGCACCGGCTCGCCGACCGGCTACGACAAAGCCACGCTGGCGCGGTATGTGCACACCCTGATCGCCGACCGGCTCGGCGTGCGCGACGCCCGCGTCATCGGGCACGACTTCGGCGCCGCGGTGGCATTCCAGTACGCCAGCCAGTTCCCCGCCGATACCGCGCGCCTCGGCT
This sequence comes from Nocardia brasiliensis, assembly GCF_042691675.1. Taxonomy (GTDB): domain Bacteria; phylum Actinomycetota; class Actinomycetes; order Mycobacteriales; family Mycobacteriaceae; genus Nocardia; species Nocardia brasiliensis_D. Next base: position 3,209,746 of record NZ_CP170507.1, on the reverse strand, counting down.
ACCTCGACCTGCCATTACCAGGGCCCGCGATCGACGCGTCCACCTACCGGTCAATGAGCTGGCACATCGCTTTCCACTCCCAACGCCGAGTCCCGGAGACGGTGGTCAGCGACGACGTCCGCGAGTACCTGGCGCTGTTCTATCCCCAAGTCTCGTTCGGCGGGACCGCTTTTGGTGGCACCTCGGATCGATCTCCGTTCACCGACGCCGAAATCGACGAGTACGCCCGGACCTACCGACGACCAGAGGCACTGTCGGGCGGCTTCGAGCTCTACCGCGCCCTCGACAAGGACGTCGGCGACACCATCGCGGCAGCACCGACAGCTGTCCCGACCTTGCTCATGGCCGCCCAGGGCCAGCTCGACCCGGTCCGAGCCACCGCAGCCCCGCGCATAACCAACATCGTGCGCGCGGTGGATGTGCCGAATGCGGGGCACTGGCTCGTCGAGGAGAACCCCCAGTTCGTCACTACGGAGCTGCTGCGTTTCCTCGATGGATGACCCGGACCCCAGGGGTACGGCCCAGACCAGTCTGGGCCGCCTGATCAACGGGACATCACCGAGGCCGCACTCGCGAAATGGCGCAGCCATGTCCCGTTGATCATGCGACACCGTGCTCGGCGGCCTGGTTGGTGCTGGAGGAGTTGCCGGTCCACAGCGGAGCGCAAAGTGAAAGGAGAGCACTTTACTCCTCTCCATTCTCAACTTATAGCGCACCGGGGGGCTTGCGGCAAGACCCGGGCCGTGCCGCAGAATTGCCCGGCTGACGCCAGAACCTGTGGAAATGGGAGTACCGAATTGCGAGTAACGGACACCGACGTGATCATCGTGGGCGCGGGCCCGTCCGGCCTGATGCTGGCCGGTGAGCTGCGCCTGACCGGAGTGCGGACGCTGGTACTCGAGCGCCGGCCACAGCCCCGCGACACCCCGAAGGCCAGCGGTCTCGGCGGGCGAATACTCGACTTGCTGCGTTATCGAGGCTTGCTCGACCGATTCGAAGCGGCCAGCAGCGACCCCCATCTGGCTCCTCGATTCCCGTTCGGCAATATCTATCTGGACTTCAAGCACCTCGAAGATCCGCCGATGCGGGCGTTGCCGATCCCCCAGCTGGAAATCGAACGACTGCTAGACGAACACGCGCGCGAACTCGACGCCGACATCCGCCGCGGACACGAAGTGACCGGACTGAGCCAGGACGATGCCACGGTGACCGCGGACGTGCGCGGCCCGGCTGGACCGTACCGGGTGACCGCCCGATACCTGGTCGGTTGCGACGGCGGGCGCAGCCGAATCCGCGACATGGCCGGAATCGCGTTCTCCGGCACCACATATCCAGAGGTCAACAGGCTTGCGCAAGTCACCGTGCATGATTCGGTGACCGTGCTCGACAACGGGGATATCGACGTCCCCGGCCTGGGAACGATCCATGCGGGTTTCACCCGAACAGACCGCGGTGTGTTCGCGTTCGCGGTCAACGCCGGGGTGATGTTCCTGCAAACCACCGAAGACGAGTCCACCGAATACGACGACGACGAGCCGCTGACCCTGACCGAGCTCGCGGACAGTGCCCGCCGCGTGCTCGGCTCGGATCTGCCCTTGGGAGAACCCACTCGGCTGACCCGCTACACCTTCAAGGACCGGCAGGCCGAACGCTACCGCGACGGACGAATCATGCTGGCCGGCGACGCGGCCCATCTCTTCCCCGCCACCGGCACCGCGCTCAACGTCGGCATGACCGACACGGTCAACCTAGCCTGGAAACTCGGCGCCGACATCCACGGCTGGGCCCCGGCGGGTTTGCTGGACACCTATCACGAGGAACGCCACTTCGCCGGCGCACGCGCACGGCTGCAGACCCGAGCCCAGGCGGCACTGCGGCGCGGACAGGACCCGGCCGCCGAAGCACTTCGGGAAGTCTTCCAGGAACTGCTCGTAGACGAACCGGCCTTGCGTCGCATGGGAGCCCTGGTCGGCGCCACCGACATCCGCTACCCGATGCCCGGGTCCGACCACCCCTTGGCGGGCACCTTCGCACCCGACCTCCCCCTGCACACCGACCAGGGCATCACCAGCGTCGCGGAACTCATGCACACCGCCCGGCCCATCCTCCTCGACCTCGCCGACCGCCCGGACCTGCGCGAGATCGCCCGACATTGGCAGCACCGCATCGAGATCCACCCGGCCAAAACCGATCACCGACCAGCCGACGCCCTCCTGATCCGCCCGGACGCCCACATCGCCTGGGCCGCACCCCTCGACCAACCCACCGACATCGCCGCGCCCGCGCTGCGCGAAGCACTCTCCCGCTGGTTCGGCGCACCGCTGGAAACGACAGTGCCGCCGATGGATTGACTCGTCTCATCGAGCGAACGCGATCCTGCCGCAACCCGCGATCGACACGTTCAGTGCACTAGTCCTCGATAGATGCGCCCCAGCGTCGCCACTCGACCGCGCACGGCTCGTAGTCGCGCGCAGCAGGTTCCGCTCCTGTGATCGAGCCGGTGGAATCACCGGACGCACGCGGGGGCCGACGGGATAATCGGTGGGGTGCCTGATGCGGGCATGCCGGTCGAAAGGAGACCACGGTGTCGCACTCGCAGGATTCGCGATCGTTCGCAGTGGGCACGCTCACCGGCGTCAATCCGCCGCTGGGCGCTGCGCGCTTCGTGGTGCGGATGGCTCGGCTGGGCCGGCTGGATTCGGTGCTGGCGCCGGATCATTTGATCAGTGTGTTTCCGCGGGCCATCTGGGACACCGATTTCACCCCGCAGGCGAAGACGGTTCGCAGTCCGGACGAGCAGTTCGACTATGCGCCGCTGCTGGCGCATCTGGCCGCCGGGGCGGGGCGGGTGCAGTTGGGGGTCGGGGTGACCGATCCGCACCGCAGGCATCCGGTGCTGCTGGCGCAGACGTTTCTCACGCTGGCGCATATGACGAAGGTGCCGCCCATACTGGGGATCGGGTCCGGCGAACGGGAGAATCTCGACCCGTACGGGTTCACCTGGAATCGGCCGGTCGATCGCCTCGAGGAGGCACTACAGGTCATTCGCGCGTCACTGTCCGCGGCGGAATACCTCGATTACTCCGGACGCTATTACCGAATCGACCGGGCACCAATGGATTTGACGGCTCCGGCGGACCGGATGCCGCAGCTGTGGATAGGCGCGCACGGGCCTCGGATGCTCGAACTGACGGGGCGATACGCCGACGGCTGGTATCCGTGGGAAACGATGTCGCCGCAGGAGTACGAGCGTCGACTGAAGCTGGTCCACGCAGCCGCCCGCGCGGCCGGACGCGACCCCGAGGTGATCGTCCCCGCCCAGATGATCCAAATGCTCACCGCGCGCACCCATGCCGGGATCCGGCGACTGCTGCGCGCCCCGGCCGTGCGCTACCTGGGTTTGCTCGCACCGGATGCGGTTTGGGCGCGCTACGGCACGAAACACCCTTTCGGAGAGGGCTTCCGCGGCCTGATCGATCTGATGCCGCACCAGCTCACCAAGGCCGAGGTGCAGGAGGCAATCGCGGAAGTCCCCGACGAAGTGCTGCACGACTGGCTCGTAATCGGCACTCTCCCAGAGATTTTGGCTCGCATTCGCACCCTCGCCGACGCGGGATTGCGGCACGCCATCGTATTCCCCACGGCTGCTCTCGTATCCGCCGCCGACGCGGCATTCGGTTACGGCGTCGTGCTGTGGCTCGCGGCACGATTGCGGCGCCGAACAGCCGTCGCCGACAGCTGATACCTCCAGGCCGCCTTGTTCAGCAGGGCTGGGTGGAGGTCCAGGGTGGGACGGGGAGCGGTTGGTCCAGCAAGAATGAGCGGATGGTGTCGAAGTAGGGCTTCGGCTGGTCGAGATAGATGACGTGGCCCGAATTCGGCAGGCACACCAGAGCCGAGTTGGGCAAGGTGGTCCGATATTGGCGGGTCACCTCCCATGGCACGTAATTGCATGGTCCGGTGAGGATCAACGACGGTGTCGGGTCGTCGGCGAGGGCGTCGCGGACTTGGTTTTGTCCGCCGGATCGGGCGTCGCGGACGGTGAAGACGTTGTCGTAGAGGCCGTACCCGGTCATCGGGTCGGTCGGCAGATTCGCCGGATCGCAGACCATGGCGGGGGCAACCAGGTGCAGATAGGTGGAGAAGTAGCTGTCGGCCTCTTGATCCGAGATGAGATTGTGGGCGGCTCGTGGATTGATGCCGCCGAGTAGATACCAGAGGATGAACCGCGGCGAACCGGGCAGCAGTGCGTCGGCTTCCTGTCGCTGTCGCGGTGGTAGCCGTGACGATGGCGACCCGGTATCGGTATCGCGCCACTGCGCATAGTCGATCGGCGCCGGTGAGGTGAAGATCGCACAATCGACTCGACCAGGATGGCGCGCCAGATAACTCGCCACCAGGCTGCCACCCCATGACGAACCCAGCAGGATCATGCGGTCGGCGGCGATGCGTTGCCGAAGTGCGTCGAGGTCGGCGACATGTCGAGCGACCGTGTATTCCGCTGGGTTGCTCAATCGTTCGGACAAGCCGCTGCCGATTTGATCGTAGAAATAGACGTCGTAGCCGAGCGCCGCGAACCGCTCGAAGAATCCGGTCAGGGACCGGTCCGCGACATTCCCCTCCCCCGGTCCGCCCCCGACGACGACGATCGGGGCCGAGCGCGGCGGGCCTCCGGCCGGAATCTCGAGCACCGCAACTGTCGATCCCGTTGCCAGCGTCCAATATTGAACCCGGGCAGGCGGCTCCATCGCCTGCCGCGCCTCCGGCGTACTGGGCAGCGGACGAAGAACGATGAACGACGCGACAAGCAGCAACGCCGCGGTACCAGCGGCCGCGCCGCCGGTGGCCACCCACCGTGCGCGCGGAAGGCGCATGAACCCCGCGATCATCCGGACGGCCGCCCACGAGACGAGGAAACCGCCGAACATCGCCGCCCCCAAGAGAACCGGTATCGCGGCAGTCACGAAGCCCACTCCGAAGAATGCGGCAACCGCAGCGCCCCAGCCGAGAAGTATCGCCACGACTGCCGTCAGCATGCTCAGCGCATACCGAACCAGCTTGTTACGTCCCGGCGACTTGTGGTTCATGGCACCCCCAGGTGTAGCCCGCCTTCCATACTGCCGCTCACCGGCGAGCAATAACACTCAGCCGCACACATTTTCGCCTTGGTCCCGCTGCCCGCAGGTCGGCCACGAGATGTCGGTAACCCGGCAACAACAGTCTTCATTCAGGCGGCAAGTGAGGCGCAACACACCGGCTTGGCATATACCCCATGGGGGTATATGTTTCTGAGCGTAGAAAGAACATGATCGGAAAGGCCACGACAATGACCACGCAGACCCATACCAATCACCACGACCACACCGCCCACCCGGCTCCCGCTGCCCATGCCGGGCACGGCGGTGGACTGCCGGGCGGGCTCCTGATCACCCAGGACGGTTACACCTTGCAGCTCACGGAGCCGATCACCGAGACCGGGGAGATCGACTTCCGGTTCCGGATCCTCGGGCCGGACGGCAAGCCGGTCACCGACTACACCGCCATCCACGATCGCGCGCTACATCTGATCGTGGTGCAGCGCGAGCTGACCGGCTTCTGGCACGTGCATCCGCAGCTCGACGCGGACGGTACCTGGGTCGTGCGCTTGAATCTCCCCGCCGCGGGCGCCTATCGCGTCTTCACCGATATCGCCCCGCGCGCGCTCGGCAAGACCATCACCCTCGGCGCGGATCTCGCCGTAGCGGGCCGATACGCGCCGCGCCCCGCCCCGCAGGCCGCGCGCACCGCGCTCGTGGACGGATACGAGGTGACCCTCGACGGCGAATTGGTCCCGGGTGCGGGTCGACTGCTCACGCTCACCGTGAGCAAGGACGGGGCACCGGTCACCGATCTGCAGCCCTACCTGGCGGCCTACGGCCACTTGGTGATCCTGCGCGCGGGCGATCTGGCCTACGCGCACGTCCACCCGAACGGCGAACCCGGCGACGGGGTGACCGCACCCGGTCCAGACGTCACTTTCCATACGGCCGTGCCCGGGCCCGGAATGTACCGGCTGTTCTTGGATTTCAAGCACGGTGACGTCGTCCGCACGGCCGCCTTCACCCTGCCGACCGTCGACGCCTGATCAGCGAAACCTGTTGAGCGGGCGCATCCGTTCCGGAGAGGAGTCCCTATGTGCGCGTGCCACTGTCCCAGCGCCCGTGACCCGCCACCACCTGTACCTAGGAAGTGTTTCCGATGCGCTCCATGCCCATGTTCGCCACCCTCTTCCACCACCGTGACTACCTCCGACTGTTCACCGCCCAGGTGTCGGCCCTGTTCGGCACCGGACTGACCACCGTCGCGCTCGGGCTGCTCGCCTACGAACTCGCCGGAGGCGCGGCGGCCGCGGTCCTCGGCACCGCGCTGACCATCAAGATGCTCGTCTACGTGACGGTCGCGCCGATGGTGGGGGCCTATGCCGACCGGCTCCCCCGCAGGCCATTTCTAGTGACGCTCAACATGATTCGCGCCGCGGTAGTGCTGGCACTGCCCTTCATCGACCAGGTGTGGCAGATCTACATTCTGATCGCGGTGCTGCAAACCGCCTCGGCCGCTTTCACTCCCACCTACCAGGCGATCATCCCCGACATCCTGCCCGACGAGCGCGAGTACACCCGAGCGCTCTCGGCGGCGCAATTGGCCGCCACGATGGAAACCCTGCTCAGCCCGATGCTCGCCGCGGCGGCACTGGCGGTGATCAGCTTCCATTGGCTTTTCGTCGGCACCGCAATCGGATTCGCCGTCTCGGCCGCCTTGGTGATCACCACCCGCATCCCGAACGCGGATGCTGCCACTCGAGGATCCTTCCGGGAGCGGATCACGGTGGGCATGCGGATCTTCGCCGCCACACCGCGGCTGCGCGGCCTGCTCGGATTGAATCTGGTGGTCGCCGCCGCCGGATCGGTGATCATGGTCAATACGGTCAACTACGTGCGCGACACCCTCGGCGGCACCCAGCCCGGGGTGGCAATGCTGCTGGCCGCCAACGGTTTCGGCACCATGATCAGCGCGCTCGCGCTCCCCCGGGTCCTCGATCGCGTCGGTGCCCGACCGGTGATGGTCGCGGGTGCTAGCACACTGATCATCGGACTCGGCTCGGGCATCGCGCTCTCGGTTGCCGATGGTGGCGACTGGCGATGGGGCGCCGCGATCGCGGTGTGGGCCATCATCGGTTCGGGCACCGCGGCAGTGCTGACGCCGACCGGTCAGGTGTTGCGCCGCTCCTCGCAACCCGCCGACCGTCCCGCGCTCTTCGCCGCTCAGTTCTCGCTGTCGCACCTGGCCTGGTTGATCACCTATCCGATCGCCGGATGGCTGACCACCGCCGCCGGTCTAACCACCACCTGGGTAACGCTGACAGTGTTGGCAGGCGCGGGAATGATTGTGGTACTGCGGATGTGGCCACGCCACGACCCCGAGCGGCTGACCCACCTGCATCTAGTCGGCACTATCGAGCCCGCCCGCCTGGCCGACGCCGACCGCGTGGACGAGCGCCACTACCGACACACTCACGTCTACGTCATCGACGCCGAACACCAGCGCTGGCCGACCCGGGCGGAGCGGCAACGGGAAACCGCCGCCGCAGCCTAGCGAGCCGATGCCGCAGTGCCACAACCGGTCCTGCCGACCACTACCACCCGGTCGGCAGGACACGGCGTAAGAATTCCACTCCGGCGTCGAATCCTGGGCCCATGATCCCCTGGTGATCGGTGTCGAAGGTGCGGTACTCGTATTCCGTTCCGGCGAGGTCGAATTGGTATGGGGTCAGGTCGAAACTCGGATCGGTGGCCCACATTCCGGCCAGGAAGGCACTGACGAGGACCGCCGCGCCCGCTATCGAATTGTCCAGCAGCGGTGAACGTGGGATATGCGGTCCGGCGAGCGGGAAAAGGTACTCGAGCTGAGACCCCGGCGCCGATGCCGCCGCGCCGCGGAAGTCGAGTTCGGGCGCGTACGTCGATGCCAGACGGGCCGTGGCCAGCGCGGCATGGCCGCCCTGTGACACTCCGAACACCGCCCAGCTGTTCGACACCGTGTCGGTGAATTGCCTTGCGGCGCGGACGATATCAATGGTGGCGGTGGCCTCGGTGCGCGAGTTCAGGTACGGGTGCACCTGATCGGTGACCGGGCTCATCCCGAGGTAGTCGGTGGAAACGACCGCGTAGCCGAGGGCATTGAGTCGGCGGAAGTACGGCACGTCCACCGGCAGGGTGGCCGAGGACGATGCCAGTGGGGCTGCCCGTCGCAAAGCCCCAAGACCTGGGGCCATTACGTCGTGGGCTCGCTCGCGCCCGAAAGGAGGTGACCGACCGCAGGATCGAGTCCAGTCCCGCGGCTCGGCGGCGATCGCGGAAACCGGCAGTTGACCCTGACGCAGGGTCAACCCTTCAACATGATTGGCATGACTACGAAAGCCGAGCACTTCACGGTCCGCCACGCTGGCGTCACGATCCCGGTGTCTCGCGGCGGCACAGGGCGAACGCTGGTCCTGTGCCCCGGTCTGACTTCCACACAAGCCGAACTGCGCGAACTCATCGAGCTGTTGCGGCGCGACTTCGACGTGGTGACCTTCGACTTGCGCGGCCACGGCTTTTCCTCGGCGGCGGACCGGTACACCTTCGATGCCTTCTTCGGCGATCTCGTCGCCGTGCTGGCGGAGCTGGCCCGCCGCGGCCTGCCCTCGGCACCGATACTCGCTGGCCACTCGTACGGCGCGGACCTGATCGTGCACTACGCCGCCGAGTATCCCCACGGCGTCGCCGAGCTCATTGTCATCGACGGCGCGGTCCCGGTGCCCGCACCGTTCATCACCGAGGCCGACCTGCCGGAGTTCCGCGCAATGTGGGAGAACCTGGCGACGTGGCAGGAGACCATGCGGGGCACCTCGCATCAGGTGCTGCTCACCCCACAGCAAATCCTCGACCTCAATCTCGAGCTGGATGTGATCCGGTCCGGAATCGATCTCGAGATCGATGTGGTCGGATCCGGAATCATCGAGCGGTACCGCAAGATCGACTGTCCGATCCGCATGATCATGGCGACCACGATGGCCGGTGACAGCGCCGAAGGGCGTGCACCGCGGCACAATCGGCTCTGGCGGGCCGGCATCGAACGGCTCGTCCGCGAGCGGCCACACATCGCCACCTCCTGGCTCGATGCCACGCACGCACTGGTCGTCACCCACGCACCGGAAATCGCCCAGCTCATCCGGACTGCGCGAACTCCGGTCGACCAGGCGAGTTCTTGAACCGCTGCCAGCTCCGGGAGACTGGACCGATGCTGACCATCGGCGAGCTGGCGTCGTACGCCGGAGTGACCGTGCGCGCGGTGCGGCACTATCACGCCAAAGGCCTGCTGCCGGAGCCGGAGCGGGACCACTCCGGCTATCGCAGGTACGACGCCGGTGCCGTGGTCGAGCTGATAAAGATCCGGACCCTCGCCGAGGCCGGGGTCCCGCTGGCGCGCGTGCGCGAGCTACTCCGAGCCGACACGGAGGAGTTCGCCACAGCAGTCGCGGAAATCGATGAACGGCTGCGGGCGGAAATCCGGCAGCGACAGCGGCACCGCCGGCAAATCGCCCGCCTCGCCGCAGGCGACAATCTGGCATTGCCACCGGAGGTAGTCGAGTTTCTCGACCAATTACGCGCACTCGGCGTCGACGAGCGAATCGTCCAGGTCGAACGCGACGGCTGGATCCCACTGGCCGCACACACCCCCGAACGAGTCCCAGAGTTGATCGCCCGCAAGCGGCACCAAATCACCCACCCCCAACTCATCGACTTCTACCTCACCCTCAGCCAAGCCCTCGACCAGACCGACAACGACCCAATCCTCACCGAGCTGGTCGACAAACTAGCCACCTACCTCACTCAGCTCGCCGACGAGCGGGGCGAGGACTACGTCAGCGGCAACATCGAACCGACATTGGTCGCACTACTCGACACACTCGCACTCGACACCGCCCCACCAACCCGCCGACTGATCGAGCTCCTGACCCACCGCGGCTGGCGCGGCTGGACCCACCTCGAGCGCGTCGACCCGCCACCGCTCGGCTGAGGGCGCTATCGCCTGTCCTGGACGGGAATCGGCAGGGGTCGTCGCGGCACCGGTTCGGACACGACGATCGAGGTAGTCGTCTGGCCGAACATGAGGAATGCGTCGAGCACCTCCTCGAGCTCAGCGATCGATGGACCGTGCACCTTGAGTAGGAAGCAGTCCTCGCCGGTGATGCGGAAGCACTCGACCACCTGCGGGGTATCCTGCGCCGCTGCAATGATTTTGGGCAGCTGGCCGGGGCCGGGGCGGATGCGGACCAGCGCGGTCACGGGCATGCCGAGGGCGGCCGGGTCGACCTCCATCCGGAAGCCGGTGATCACGCCGCTCTGTTCCAGCCGCTGCACCCGCTCGGTGACCGCCGGCGCCGACATGCCGACTCGGCGAGCGAGTTCGGACATGGACAGCCGCGGATTGTCGTGCAGCTCGTTGAGCAACCGCACGTTCACCTCATCCAACAGCCGAGATCGATCAGTGAAGGCATCTCGGCCGTTCGACCTTAATTTTCCAGACAACTCACGCCATCTTCCTGGATAGTGCCATTCCGGCTGCGCGTATTTCTTTGGAAGATACTCCGCATGACTACACCGCCCGAGATCGCCGCGCGGCGAACGGCGTCGCGGGTGCCCGCGCCGGCGTACTTCGGCATCAGCGCGATCTTCCACTACCTGGGGCCCGCCTTCGCCGTGTTGCTGTTCGCCCGGGTGGACGTGCTCGGCGTCGCCTGGCTGCGGATTGCCTGTGCCGCAGTAATATTCGCGGTGTGGCGCAGACCATGGCGGCAGTTCCGGCGCCTCGCACCGGAGCAGCGGCGGGTACTGCTCGGGCTGGGGGTGGTGCTCGCGGCCATGAACGCGACGTTCTACCTGGCCATCGCGCGACTGCCGCTGGCAACCGTCGGGGCGATCGAATTCCTCGGCACGATCGTGCTCGCCGCGATCGGAGTGCGGAACCGCCGCAACGTGATCGCCCTCGTTCTCGCCGTGAGTGGGGTGGTCGCGTTGGTCGATATTCGGCTGGCCGGTGAGCCGCTCGGGTTCATCTTCGCGTTCGTCAACTGCGCCTTTTTCATGCTCTATGTGGTCCTCGGCCACCGGATCGCCAACACCGGCGGCGGGCTCGCCGGAATCGACCAACTCGGTGCCGCGATGCTGATCGCCGCGGCGGTCGCGACACCGTTCTGCCTCGGTGCCGCGGTCCCCGCCTTCACCAGCCCGGCGGCGCTGCTGGCCGGAGTGGGCGTGGCCATCTGCTCGTCGGTCATCCCCTACGTGACCGACCAACTCGCCATGGCCCGGTTACGCCGGGACACCTTCGCACTGATGCTGAGCATCCTGCCCGCGGTCGCGACGGTGATCGGGATCGTGGTGCTCACCCAGGTCCCCACCATCCAGGAGCTGCTCGGCATCGCGCTGATTGCCGGAGGTGTCTTGGTTCACCAGGAAATACCGGAAAGCAAGGAGAACTGATGGAATACATCCGGTTGGGCACGTCCGGTCTCACCGTGTCCCGGATCTGCCTCGGCATGATGAGCTATGGCAGTCCCGACTCGTGGGCGTGGATGCTCGGCGAGGAGGCCGCAGAGCCGATCGTCCGGCAGGCCGTCGAGTCGGGGGTGACATTCTTCGACACCGCGGACATGTACTCCGATGGCGTCAGCGAGCTGATCACCGGGCGGTTGCTCGCCGAGCTGTTTCCCCGCCGCGACGACTACGTGCTGGCCACCAAGGTCTACTTCCCGACGGGGTCCGGCCCGAACGACAAGGGCTTGTCCCGCAAGCACATCATGGCCGCCATCGACGCCTCGCTCGACCGACTGGGCGTCGACCACGTCGACCTCTACCAGATCCACCGCTGGGACTACGAAACTCCGATCGAGGAGACGATGAACGCGCTCAACGACGTGGTCTCTGCCGGAAAAGCCAGATACATCGGCGCGTCGAGCATGTTCGCCTGGCAGTTCGCCAAGGCACAGCACGTCGCCGAGACACACGGCTGGGCCAAGTTCGTCTCGATGCAGAATCACTACAACCTGGCCTACCGCGAGGAGGAACGGGAGATGATCCCGCTCTGCCTAGACCAGGGTGTCGGCATCATTCCGTGGAGCCCACTGGCACGTGGATTGCTGACCGGTTCCCGCGAACGTGGCGGCGAACAGACGACCGTGCGTTCAGGTTCCGACCCCATCGCGGACGCCATGTACACCGACGACGACTTCGACGTGGTCGACGCGGTGCGCACAGTCGCCGCCGAGCGCGACCTGCCGTCGGCTCAGATCGCGCTCGCCTGGCTACTCAGTCGCCCGGGGGTAACCGCACCGATCATCGGAGCGACCAGGACAAAACATCTCGAGGACGCAGTTGCCGCAGTGCGAATACGGCTGAGTGAGAAGGAGATCGCCACGCTACAGGCTCCGTACCGGCCGCACGTCGTGCTCGGGCATCAATAGTTCCGGGGCAGAACACCACCCGCGTAGGCGATTCGGTCCACCTAATCCTCCAGTCGCCCCAAACCTTCGGTCGTGCTGGGGTTTACGTCGTGCAGAAATCGATGAGGGCGCGGGCGACCTGGCCAGGGGCGTTCTCGGTAGGGATGTGCGCCGCTTGATGGATACGGTGCAGGCTGGCGTGCGGGATCTCGGTAACGAACTTCTCGGCGTACTCCACCTTCTCGAAGGCGTCGTCCTCACCCCAGATCAGCAATTTGGGCGCCGTGGACCGTCGCAGCGCGGGAACGAGATCAAGGGTGTAGCGACTGTCGGCCGCCCGCACCATGGCCAGCCAGGAGCGGCGGACCCGCGGATCGGTCCACGGATCCAGATAGTCGGCGATTCGCTGTTCGGTAGCGGCACCGGCCAGATCCGTTGTCACCGCCTGCCGCCGGGCGGCGAGTAGGTCGTCGGGGGTGGTCGCCGCGATGCGGTCCGGGTCCCGGAACTGGGCCACGTGCGGCGACGGCCAGGAGTCGTAGGCGACGGAGTTGACCAAGGCCAGCCGGGACACGTCGAACCGATCGTGGACCAGCAGATGCTGGGCGACGGCGCCGCCGATGTCATGACCTGCCACGGCGATCGGCCCGGAGATCCGCAACGCCGAGGCGAATCGCCGCACCCATTCCGCGAGAGCCGGGACCGTGGCCGTCTCCGGGGTGAGCTCGCCGCCCGAGCGCCCCAGGCCGGGGAAATCGACCGCTACCGGTCGTAGACCCGCCGCCGCGAGGCGGTCGAGCACCGGGAGCCACACCCGGCTCCAATAGGTGCCGTGCAGCAGCAAAACGGTGGGGCCATCCTGTTCCACGGTCAGGTAGCTGGCCGTTTCATCGTCGACCTGAACCGCAGTCCTCAGCACTTCCGGAGTTTCACTCATGCGACCACTGTTCCGAAAGCCGACCTCCGCGCCGAGAGTCCGGAAAGACATCCTTGGGTACATTTCTGCCATCGCCGCCTCGGGTGTCGGCATCACTGGCACCACTGTTGGAGCAGACCGACTTTTCGGCGAAAGCCATCGTTGCTCGCGTTGGTCTCGCCTCGGCGGTCAACTGCCGCCGCCACTTTCGGGCGCACCTGGGAACCACGTTCGGTGCCTACCGACGGACCTCCGGTGAAACCCGGTATCCCGACTCGCTTTCGGCTTCGCCGCGATCGGTAACGGCTCTCGGGTTCAGTCCGATACACCGGCCATGAGTCTGAACGTGGTTCCGTACAACAGTTCCCGGTTCGGGCCGGTGCGATCGCCGTGACGATCGCGGCCGCGGTGGTCGGGTTCGCCGGATCCGCCAGCGCCATCCCCTCCGACCCCGTCGTGCGGTTCACCCCGACCCTCACGCGAGTCCCGGGCGGTAACTGCGCGGCGATCATCAACGGCGAGACCGTGCCGCAGCCACAGTCCGGTTCGTTCGGTGTTCGAGTGAAGATCACCCAGACCGGGCAGTCGTGCGAGCCTTATCGAGTCGCGGTGCGCTTTCGGAACCTGGATTCCGGCTACAGCGACGGACAGATGCACCGCGTCGACGGGAACGGCGTCATCGACGCGCCGGACGGCGTGATCACCGGTTTCGGCACAGCGCCAGGCACCGGGCGGGTGGAAGCTTGGATCGTCACGCTCGACATGAGCCATCCACAGCCCCAAGAGTTGGAGCACATCGCGGGCCGCGCGACATTCACTCTCGGCTGAGCGATCGGAACATCGAAAACGTCTACTGCACAATAACGTTCATGCGCCGGACTCGAGTGGATCGGTCAGGCGGTGATCGGGTATCGGCCGTTGCCGAGCCGGATATCGCTGCCGTCGTGGATGTGTGGGTTCGACTGGAGGTCGGCGTGGTGACCGGGCGGAGAGGAACTAGTGCGGGACGCTCAGGCAGGCTACCCTCGCGCCGGCCATGCCGGCGTTGCCGTCTGTGGTGTCGGTCTTCTTCTCGTGCAAGACGATTGAACCGGGTTGGCCCTTCCGGAAGGTCCACTCGACGGTGGAGACCTGGGCGGCCCTGCCGTGCTCGTCGGTGGTGAAGTCGAGCCAGAGCTCGTTTTGCGGGTTGGCATATCTCGCGTCCATGGACATCTTGTCCTTGGCGTTCGGGTCCTCCACGTTCTGGTAGTGGAAGCCGGAGTCAGCTGGTTTCGGGCCACAGGACTTCAGGTGCGCGTGTGAGCCGTAGACGCGGTTCGGCAGGAGCCCGCTGACGGTCAGGATGGCTGTGGACTTCTTGTCGTCATTGACGACGACAATCATGGCGCGGCTGCCGGCGGGGGCGAGCGTCTCGTCGTAGGTGACGGCGACGGCGCCGTCCCGCCACGGCGCGAAGGTCCCCGCGGAAATGATGGGTCCGCCGGCGCTCGCCGGTGTCGCGGGAATCAAGAGAACGGCGGCAATGGCGCCGAGGACGAATGGCTTGTGATTCATGCGACCAGGCTCCGCCGAGGTAACAAACCACGTCAATGCGTCATGTGGGGAATCTCAGCGCCGGAAACCTCCAGCCCCTGTTCGAGCGGGTTCAGCGATAGCGTTGCGTGAGTGGGGATTTGGTCGCGAACCCGCTCGCGGCCGGTACCCGGCCTGCTCGCAGCGAGGCCGCGCCGGAACCGACGGGACGATGTTGGCAGATCACCAACACCATCCCGCCGCCGACGCGAGGTTCCCCCGCCGACCAGCAGCTAGCACGGAATCTGACAGGCACGACTGCGGCGAATTGCCTCCTCGTGGCCGCGCTGGAGTTGCTCAGCAATCGCTCTGCTGATTTTGAGCCCGGTCATATCTTCGATCCACAGGTACTGGCCGTTGGGATTGATTTCCAGAAATACATAGCGGCCATCTCTGCATTTGATCATATCGATGGCGCCGAACTCCAGATCGAGCTCTTCGACCAAGCTCACGCACTTTTGACGCACCGCGATGGGAAGTTCGTGTACGCGATGTTCTATGGTGAGCACATCTCCTCGTCTCCAGTCGACGGATGCTTCCTGATGTGATTGGGAATGCAACTCGGCCGCGAAGACCGATCGGCCTACAACAGTGACGCGAAGCTCGACATCTTTCTCGATGTACTCTTGAAAAAGTACCGGGCACGCCGAAAACCGGGAAATACCTGCTTCAACGGTCGACTTATCGAGCAATGATGCGTAGATCTCGCCGACGACTGTCCCCGGATCCCACCTGCCCGCACGCTCGAACAGCGCCCCATCCCCTACCGGCTTATAGATGACACCCCCTTCATTATTGGCTATGAATGCACGCGCGGTTGTCGGATCATTTGTGTAAACAGTCTTGGGAACGTTGAAGCCCAAGCGAGCGGCCGTGCGCAACTGACGCAGCTTGTTCGATGCCTTGTTGATGTTGTCCAGCGGACTGATCCAATACGCGTGCCGAAGTGCATCATAGAGCCCCCGCATACCCTTGCGAGATTCACCGAAAGCGAACTCTCGTTCGTGGGGTCCGGTATCAGGATGGAGGCGAGGCAGGCCAGGCTTGCGGTACCAGACCGCGTGCACCTCGGAGCTCTGCGCAACGGAGCCGTCTTCGCAGGAGAAGGTGCAAAGATCTGCACCTTCAGTTCAACGACGACGAAATACGCGTGGATGTCCCTTCGATCACTGATGATCAAAATCATCTCAGCGCCTCTCCGCGGCAATTATGAATCAGTCACAGTCGGCACCCCATGGGTCCAAGGTCGTGCCGGTCCAAACGTAAGTCTGGTAATAAGTGGCGCAGGCCATGAGTTTCCGGTCCGGCTCACCTCTATCTTCTTTCGGCGTCGCGACCCATTCTCGAACTGTGTGCAGCAGCTCTTCGAACGGCACCGGTAGCCAGGCCCTCGACCAGACAGCGTTCCGCTCAACGAACCGAAAGTTACGGCCCGGCGGTCGACATGGCCCACGGGCGAGAGGCGCTGCGCGACGGCGCTTTTCCGCACCTACCGGTTGCTGCTGCCGGGTCAGTTCCGCTTCAGGCTGCCGACGCTGAGTGATCCGGTGGTGGCGGTTCCCAGGTTTTTTTCTGCCGCGCGGACGTAGTCGACAGGATCCTTGTCCACCGGCTCTACCCCGGCGTAGTTTCGGGCCTCGTAGGCGGCGAAGGCTACGGCAAGTTGGTGGCGTTGCGAGAGTCCGGCCAGGCGGCGGAAGTCGGTCAGGCCCTCGCGTTCTTCTTCGGCCATGTGGTCGCTGTTGGCCAAGTTCGCTGCGGCGACCGCCGCGTACCAGTCGTCGGTGCCGACCTTGTGACGCGCCACCTCGGCGATCGCGTCCCTGATCTCGTTGTGGTCGTGGATAGCGTCGAGTGTCTCGTCCTCCACCCGGGCCGCGCGGCGGGCCTCGATACCCGCCTGCAGCAGCACGGGGTAGAAGATTTCCTCCTCCGCCTGCGCGTGTAGCTCGAGGAAGGCGGCCAGCCTGTCCCAGATCGCGGAAAGCACGGCGGTGTCCGCGCGATCGATCTGCTCCAGGATCGCGAACAGCCGCCGCTGCTCACGGTGGTCGTCGAGGATCAGCTCGGTTATGTCCACAATTCCTCCCTGATACCGCACTTCAGGTCAGTGCTGGACGCCAAGACAGACTGCCCGTCGGGCAACTGGCATGTCCCTTGGATCGACGATAACGCACCGCCCTGCTGCCCGAGTCCGCTGCACCGTCCAGGGGTGTCGCTTTGTCGGGAATCGTGGGCTGCGATTCGATCAATTGCCAGGGGGCTTGTCGGTGCGTCGGTGGCCGTGCGCGGTGTCAGGGGCAGCGCCAGGTGTGTGTCAGCGCGGTGTCAGTCGGTCCGGCGAGAGTGTGTACATCGAACACAGCGACCGGCACCGACAACGGAGCCAGTCACTGCCACAACCGATTTCGAGGAGTACACGACATGTCCACCATCACCCTGACCGACCAGGACAAGGCCACCCTGCGCACCGCCGCCTACGGCGCAGTCTCGCTGATGAGCGCCGCCGGTGCCCCACACAAAGCCACCACCCACGGCTCCATCGCCTTGACCTCGGCAACCGGACTGGTCGGGCACGTACTGGCCGCCAAGACCAAAGACATCCACCTGCCCGGCAAATCCGTACCCGAACTCGCCGACCACGTCCTGCCCGCCCTGACCGCCGCCATGCGTCTGCTCGGCCAGCAGCATCCGGTCGAGGCCGACAACTTCCGCGCCACCGTCCTGGTCGCGATCCAAGCCGCCGCCGGAACCGCCAGGCCCCAGCCCAACCCCGCCGTGACCGCGATGGCCCACAAGATCACCGCAGCCCTCAACGCCTGACCAACGCCGGGGCGCAGCACAACTGATCGCGGGGTCCTCCCCGGACCCCGCGACACAGCCACCACCCGCCGAACCCGAGATACGACCGCGTAGCAGACAGCCCGAACTGCGGAGAAGGCCGCGGTGTGAGAGTGATACGCCGATGCACACCGAGACCGGTCGTATCCTGGACACGTGGCGGAAAGC
The DNA here is from genome assembly GCF_042691675.1 of Nocardia brasiliensis. Lineage (GTDB taxonomy): Bacteria > Actinomycetota > Actinomycetes > Mycobacteriales > Mycobacteriaceae > Nocardia > Nocardia brasiliensis_D. The sequence continues at coordinate 3,191,723 of NZ_CP170507.1, read as the reverse complement.
GTCCCTCCGCGGGAGGCCGATGAGGCTGCGGCACCCGCGCGGACGGGCGGGGGGCGAGGTAGTCGGGCCGTTGGCTTTGTGCGGCGAGCGAAACCGTTCGGGGGATGGTTGGCGGCTATCGGTGCGGGAGTGTGATCCCGCCGTAATTCGCTACGCCGCCCGCTAGGCGCCTAGCCGCCGGGCATTCAAGTCCGGGAGGTCAGTTCAGCGAGGTGGTGTAGCGAGTTGGTGAGATGTTCAGAGCCGAACGGCGGGAACTGGAGGTACGCCCGGATGTACTGCGGCACCGCCGACCAGTCATAGGTGAGCGTGACCTCGGTCTCGGACGGACCGAGCGGCACCAGGTCGTAACGCCAGAACCAACCGCCGAACTCCAGGTGACCATCGTCCTTCTCCTCCCCCGTCAGCCAGGCAATGGCGCGCGGCGGGTCGAGCACCGCAACCTTATTGACCACACGATAGTCACCGCCACGTAACCGCACTGAGCCCCAGCCGTGCCCCAGTCGCGGAGCCGACGTACTTCGCGGACCTGTGCCGATCTTGCTACGTTGTGCTTGCGTCGAGTCTCGGCGCAATTGGGACCAACGCCACTACTGTTGGCGTGTAATAACTTTGGAGTTTATTCATGCGTATCCGCGCTACCGTCGCGACGTTGGGGATCGCGACGGGGCTGGCCACCGTAACGGCATCTTTCGGGGCGGGTCAAGCCGCCGCGTTCACCGCGATGATCGACACGGACAACGGTTCATATTCTGTGGCACTCAACCACTCGGAGACGGTCGCGCTGCGCGACTCACCGCTGCCCGGCATGCTGAATCCGGTATGGCGCGACCACGGGACGGCCTTCGTCATCCCGTTCTCGACGTACTTCGAGGACGAGGACGAAGGCGCGACCACGGACGTTCGTGCTGACTTGTCCGATGTGATCGCCGAGACCGCCGCCTCGGAAGACGGGATCGTCCTGCTCTCCATCGTCAACCCGGCAGACCCGTACGGCCTGCCCGATGGGCGCAGCCTGCTGGCCGTAGGGTTCCCGCACTAACCGGTAGGCGCGGGATCGATCGCAGTCGACGACGGTGCGCCGGCCGGAGTCGGCGTACCGGGTCCGCAGCGGCCCGAAACATGGTGGGACGGCCGAGATTTCAGGCGAAGTCGAAGATCGGCGGCAGTACGACGATGACCGCCGTCGCCCACGCGCCGTACACCGGTAAATACCGGGTCTGCCAGCGTTCGACGTCGGCGAAACCACGCCGCCCACGGATGAACCCGAAACCGAGTCGCACCGACCACACCAGATTGACCAGCAGCACCAGGTTCATACCGAGCGCCACCACCTTGTTCGGGGTGAAACCGAACTCCGCGATACGCGAGAGCATGGCGGCGAGCATCACTACATCGACTGCTAGGGCACTGATTACGAGGATCAGTTGCAGCCGGTCGAAGGTGTCGGGTGGGAGCCGCGGATCGCGCGCGGATATCGCGTACAGCAATAGTCCGAGAACCAGAACGAGAATCAGGTCCATCAGGATCAACAGATTGCGGTCGACGTCGATGACGCTGCGGTTGGTCGCGAACGCCGCGAGCAGGGCCAGCAGCATGACGACGGTGAGCGGGGTGAACACGCGGGTGAGCACGGGAGCGATGTTTTCCACGACGTTCTGTTTGGCCTCGACCAGCCAGGCCGCGACGATCACCGCACCAGCGACGCCGAACGGCAGCACCCAGTCTTCGATGACCCATTCGATGTCCACGTTCAGTGTGTCGAACGCACCGACCGTCAGGCCGATCAGCACACCGCCACCGAAGGCGAGCAGCGTGAGATAGACCACCCATTCGCCGGTGAATCGGATGAAATCCATTCGGCGCCGGTCGGACCGCCACTCGCCGCCGACGTAGGCGAGGCCGACGACGAACCACAACGCGATCGGCGCGTGGATCGCGGCAATGATCTCGGTCGCTCCATCGGGGTCGAAGGGAAAGACGTTCAGGATGACGGCGGCCAGCGCGAACGGCACCAGCAACGCGGCGGCGACGCGCCAGGTCACCTGTCTCTTCCACGCGAAATATCCAGCGAGGAACGGCAATACGAGCAGGCTGAGATTGCGGGCGAAGGTCAGATCCTCGAGTACCGCGAGGCCCAGCTTCAAGGCCAGCGCCGCGACGACGGCGAGGGCGAGCACGACGATCAACTCACGCTTGGGCCGAACGTCCGTATCTTTCGGGTCGGCGGGCAGCAACACCAATTGTTTCCACAGACGATCGGAATGTTCACGCGCGAACTCGCGGGAGATCGAGTCCACGTTGCCCATGCGTTTGACCGCGACCAGGAATGCCTCGTCGGACGCGAGTCCGGCGGCGGCCAGGTCCGAAACCTGGTCGCGCAGATGGTCTTCCATCTCATCGACGTCAGCAGTCGATATCGCGGCATGCCGCTGGACATATCCGCGCCACTGACCGATCTGCGATTCCAGCTCCGCATCGGTATCCATCACGCCCATCCCTTCGCCACCGTCGGCGGCAGTTCGACGCTGCGCCAGACCTGCCCGAGTGCGTCGGCCACGACCTCCCACTGGGTGCGTCGTTCCGCGAGTGCGGCCCGTCCCGAATCGGTGATCGCATAGTGCTTGCGCCGCCGCCCGCTGTCCGACGACTGCCAAGTCGACGTCACATGGCCCAGCCGTTCCAGCCGGTGCAGCAGTGGGTAGAGCATCCCGTCGGTCCATTGCATACGCCCGCCGGACAGCTCGTTGACGCGCTTGAGAATCGCGTAACCATACGACTCGCCGTCGGCGAGTATCCCGAGCACCAGCGGCGTTGCCGAGGCCGCCACCAAGTCTTTGTCGATATGCATCGGACTCCGATACCTAGATCTACTAGGTATCAACGGTAGCAGACGTCAGCGCGGTGGACCTGGATCGATGCCGGATCGACGGCTCAGAACTCGCAATACATGACGTGCAGACCGACCCGGCCGAGCGTGGGGTGGCGAAACGCTCCGGGCACGGTGCCCACGATCTCGAACCCCAGACGCTGGTAGAGATCGACGGCCCGGTGGTTGGCTTCGGCGACGGCGTTGAACTGCATGCCGAGAAAGCCGCGCTCCTTCGCCCACGCCAGCACGGACCGGCACAGGGCCGTACCGACGCCCTTGCCGCGGGCATCGGCGGCGACCATGAAGCTGGCGGTCGACACGTGTGCGCCCGGCCCCGGCCGATTGGCGTACGCGTTGGCGGTACCCAGCACTCGATCGTCGACCACGGCCACGAGGGTGATCGCAGGCGGTCCCATCACCCAGATGTTGTGTGCCTGCTCCTCGGTCATCGCCGGGTCGTAAACGAAAGCGTCACCGGCCCTTACTATTTCCCGGATAATCGGCCAGACCTGCGGCCAGTCGGCTGGAAGGTATGCACGAACCTGCATGGGCGATCTCGACCTTACGTCAGCTCGACAGGGTTTGGCCCGGACGCAGTGTCGGCCCACAACCCGACCTCCGATACTCGCCCCACAGCGGTGGGAGCATCTTCCCGGCGTACTGGCGCAGTTCTTGGAGCTGCTGTTCGTCGCGCACCACATCTTTACGGATCCAGTCCTCGTCCGGCAGGGCAGGATCTGGGGATTGGTGTATCAGGTAATAGTCGCGGGTGATCCGGGGGTCGATGGTCACCTGATTGTGCAACCAAAGTCCGTGCGAGTGCACGAACGTGGGTTTGCGCTCCTCGAACACGTAGTCGCTGAGGTCGGTGCGGTCCTTGCCCGCATAGATGTCCGCGATCCGTGCTTCCGCGAGCCCGGCCATGTCGATCAGTTGCAAACGCGATGTCAGCGAACTCCCGCCCATATCGGGAGCGAACAATGTGCCTTGCTGTACGCCGGCGATGTCCGCGTAGCCGTTGAAGAGGCGGCCGAACCGCAGAGCGATCCAGCACAGCGGCACATCCTCGTTGCTGCGAAACGAGTCGGATGCGTTGGCGAACGCGACGCCGGACGGGACCAGAGCACCGATCAGTACCAGCACGACCAGAACCCGACCACGTTTGTGCAGCTTCGCCAGCAACTGCCCGGCCGAGATCACGACAACGAACGCGCCGAGCGCCCACACCGGGGTGGCGAACCGGAATTGCGCCATCCAGTCCGGTTGCAGGACACAGTAGGCGACCATCGCCAACGCCAGCGGCGCCAACAACGCGACAGCGCCGTCACGCCACCTCCTCGATGACCCCAGGGCAAGGCCGACCACTCCGATACCCGCGATCACCGCGGGTGCGCCCGCATACTGCACCAGTTCGCCTGCCCTGGTCAGGTCGTGCACGGTCGGTGTCGCCTGATGTTTGGCGACCGCGGTATTCGGCACGAGCCTGCCGAACTCGACGATCCGCCACAGTAGATAGGCCCCGAAGGGGATCGCGAACGCGAGCGCCGAATACAACCCACACCGAAGAGCGGCGGGCAGCGTTGCGCGCCGAACCAGAATCACCGAAACCACGGGATACGCGGCTAGGTAGATCAGCCCGTCGGGACGGGTCAACGCCGCAAACGCCGCTAGCGCACCGGCTATCACCGCCACTTTCGGCGTCCACAGCCGCTCGTCCAGCACCGCCAGAAACAGGTGGACCGCCAAAACGCAGACCGCGAGCGCGAACAACGCGTTCTCCAGGCCGGAGAAGCACCAGATCACGAAGGACGGGATCGCGGCCAACAGCGCGCCGGTCACGAACGTGGCCAGTGCGGGCCAGCGCGATATCCGCCGTGCGGCGACATAGCAGGCGGCGAGGATCCCCACGCAGCAGAGCAGCGCGATCGCCTTCGGATAAAGGACGTAATCGGGGATGCCGAAAATGGAGCCTCGGTCGAAAAGACCACACCATTTGCCCACTGCCAGCACGAAAAGCCAAGTGGGATTGGAGAACCCCTCCACCGGCGCCGCGCCGGGCTGGAGCACCGGGCCCAGCCCCTCGGCGCCACTGCGCGCGTACGCGAAGGTGATGCCCGCGTCGTCGACTATCCAGTTGCCGTACTCGCTCGCCTGCCAGCCCAGCAGCAACGCACTGCCCAGCAGCGCCGCCAGCGGAGCAAACCACGACCGTCCGTGCCGCTGCCAGACTCCCGCCAACGGCTCGGCCGAAGCCCGCAGCCGCGCTGTCAACACCTCAACACCTCAATACCTTCCATCAGATCCCAGTCGCGCGGGGCATAGATCGACAAGAGCACCGACCTGACCCACCGCCGCGGTCCTCCTGATGCGTCGGCATCCTCATCATTACCGGTCACATTCGATCACACGGTGCGAGCATCCGCTCATCGCACTGTCCGAACACCGACACACCGCGTGGTCGGCCGGTTTTCGGTCTGCCGGTGCTGACGATCGCAGGCAACCGCCAGCACTCAGAGCGAATCCCTTTGTGCCCACCGGTTTTCCGAGGACTCCGATGCCGCTGGGGTCACCACATTCCGGCCGTCGACAAGTTGTGTTCGGACACGTTGAATGTCAACCGATTTCAGAGGGGTCCAGTGTGACCTAAAGCGCAATTCCGCGCACCCGCGCAGGTTTCAGAGGTCGCCCGAGTAGTTCTGGGTGATCCAGCGGTCGGGACGGATAGTGAACAGGACGGACTTGGTGCCGTCCATGCGATCGGCGAAGGCGCGACCGTCTTCCGGGCCGAGGTAGCGGATCGCGATGGCCTCCCGCACTTCCCGCGGCGAGGGCGTGGTCGCGTCGATGACCGTGCCCTCGACAATGACGTACTGGTACGGCAGTTCTTCGCGCTGGACGGTAAGAGTTACGACGCCGGCCTCCCGGATGAGCCTGGCCTTGCGGCGCTCGGCACCGGTATTGATCCTGATATCACCGCCGGGGGTGTAGTCGTACCAGATCGGGACGGTCGCGGGCGGTCGCCCGTCGGTCGCCGCGACCGACAGCACGGCAATGTGCTTGCCCGCGAGGAATTCCTGACGTTCGGCCTCCGTGAACGGTTTCGGCATGTGCGTTCGAACATGCCGACCGGTGGCGTTATTCCCGCACCGCGCCGACACCCGCTCGCCTCAGGCCGCGGCGGCCTCCCAGGTGAACCCGTCGGGGTCGGCGAAGGGACCGATAGCGCTGCCGATGACGATCCGATGCGACCCGGTGCCTTCCTGGGGGACGCCGGCGTCCTTGGCGGCGGCGCGGCGCCCGTAGAGCGCCAGCTTGACCGACGACGTGTCGAACTCGACGTACTTGCTGCCGAAACTCTTCGCCACGACCAGACCGCGGTCGACGTAGAACTGCTTGGTGGCCTTGACATTGTCGACGCCGAGGAGCACCACGAAATCGTCGATCTGCCGGGTGGCCGGGCCGGTGTCCTTCTTCGACGATGTCGCGATCTTCCAGATCGCCCCGTCCGGAGCCTGGACGACGCCGCCATAGCCCCAGAAGCTCTTGCCTGCCGGTTTCAGCGTCGTCGCGCCCGCGTCGAGCGCGGTGCCGATGAGACTGTCGACGGTGCGCGGCTGCGAGACCACGAGCGAGAGGATGAAGCCACGGAAGCCGGTGGTCGGCGCGTCGGCCGGGCGGACCCGCACCTTGTCGCCGAGGCCGAATGCGGCGTCATAGAACGCCGCGGCGGCGGTGGGGTCGGGCGCCTCCAGGATGACGGCGTCGATAGTGGTCTGATCAGTGGTGATGTTCATGGCGGTAACGCTAAGCGCTGCTCGGTGACCGGCGCTTCTCGATTCCTGACCGGTCTGTTCACCCGTTCCGTCGCGAACCGGCTCGGGTCGGCGCATCTCGCGTCAGCGGTGCCGCTCCCGGCCGGGCTAGCCGGTGGCGGAGACGGACGAGCCCGCCTTGCTGGGGCGGGCGGCGCCGAAGACGAAGGTCAGTTCGGTGCGGCGGGCGATCTCCAGCTTGCGGTAGACGCGGGTGAGGTGTTGTTCGACGGTGCTGGTGGTGATGTCGAGGGCGGCGGCGATATCGCGGTTGCGTTTGCCGTGGGCGGCGAGTTCGGCGACCCGGCGTTCGGCGGGGCTGAGGGCGTCCAGGCCGTTGCCGGGCCTGCGTAGGTGGGGGACGTGCGGTGCGGTCCGGCGCGGGCGGTCGCCGACCAGGTCGTGCAGCAGCGGGTCGGCGCCGCACGAATCGGCGAGCCTGGTCGCCTCGCGGATCAGCACCCGTGACTTGTCATGATCGCCGACGGCGCGGTGCGCGACACCGAGTTCGCCCAGGGCGGTGGCCAATTCGAGGTCGCAGCCGCCGGAGCGGGCGATCGCGGCGGCCTCGCGGAGCAGCCGGACCCGTTGGTAGCGGTCGCCGGTCGCGGCGACCAAGCGCAGGGATACACCGCCGGTGCGGTGCTGGGTGGCGGCGCCGAGCAGGTCGAGATGACGGGTCGCGAAGGCGCGCGCGTGCCGGTGCTCCCCCAGCGCCAGGTGGGCCGCCGCGAGGTCGTTGCGCCACGGAACCAGCCATGGGAAGTCCATCTGCCAGCGACGCATCAGGTGGCCGCAGCGGCGAAAGGTGCGCTGCGCCTCGTCGGCGCGGGCGACGGCGAGCTGGTGGTGGCCGCGTGCGTGCAGGTAGGGCAGCCCGAAGCGGGACTCGAACAGGGCTCGGGGAACAGGCCTTCGCAATTGCGCCTCGGCGTCGGCGTGCCGGCCCGCCATGGTGAGGGCGCGCACGAGCGCCGCGATCGGGGTGCCGATCCAGACACCGAGGTGTGCGGCGGGCACATAGTTCAGCGCGAGCACCGCGTCATCGATCGCGGCCCGCGCATTCCCTTTGCGCAGCATGGTTTCCGCGCGCAGGCCCGCGAAGATCGACTGCCAAGTCGGTGCCTGACGCGCCTCGGCTTCGGCCAGCAGCGAGTCGCACCAGGCTGCCGCGGTATCCAGCCGATTGGCGTAGATCAGGCAATGTACCGCTGCCGCGAGGGTTTCCACGGTGCTGGCGGCGAGCCGATGACGGGTGAGCAAACGCTGGGCGAGAGTAACGGTTTCGTCGAGCGGGCGCCCGGTGAACAAGCCCGTCAGCAACTCCGCGCCGAGTAAGTGCGGTGACGGACGCTCCGTGGGCGCCGGACGTCGCCGCGCCTGCGCCGCGAGAAGCCGCCGGTGCCGGTGCGCATGCGGCGGATGCGAGGTCCGCAGCCACGCGCACAGAAAATCGACCGTCGGTGCCGCCTCGTCGAGCCGACCGCAATCCAGTTGGCCCAGCGCCTGGTCGGCGTGCTGCGTCTGACCGTGCCAGAGCATGAACATGACGGCGGCGGGCAACTGCGCCGTCGGTACCCGGCTCGCGCGAATGGCCGCGCGCACCCGGCTGTAGTTCCGCGTCCGATTCGACGGGCTGAGCCGCCATTCGGCGCGCACCAGCCGGATCGCGATCTCGGCACGTTCGGCCGGGTCACGAGTCGCGCGATAGGCCAACTCCAGCCGATCCACCGCGCGGTCGATCTGGTCGTTCGCCAATGCCTCCTCGGCGGCGGTGAGCAACACCGAGGCCGCCCACGGGTAATCGGCGGCAGTGGCCGCGACCAAATGCTCGGCCACCCTGGCCGCCGGAAACTCTCTGTCGTGCAACAGCTTCGCGGCCCGGCAGTGCAGTTCCCGGCGGACCTCCGCCGGAGTGTCGCGCAGGATCCGATCCCCGATGTCGAGATCGTCGAAGAGCGCCCGCGCGGACGACCCGGCGGCGAGCTGCCGGACGGCCGTACGGACCGCCGCCTCGTCGGCGGCGAGCAGTTCGGCGACCAGGCCGACCGTGCTGGCGCTGCCCAGCACGGCCATGGCCTGACCGACCCCGGATCGGGTGAGTGTCGAACACTTTTCGCCCTGGAGCGAGAACTGCGGGTGCATATCCGAGCCCCCTTCGTCGATGAGGTGTGCCCGACTGTGGAAGGGCACCATCGAAGAGAGCTCGGGTGCACTGAAAATGCGGCATCGTCGCAGCAGAGGCGTATCCGGACGCCCCATTGATCCAGCCGGTGCCATTAGCGTAGGTCGCCGACAGCGACCTGTCATCGGATCCCGGCAACAAGATCGCCGCAACGACCACAGCGGGCGATATGACGGAACTCGAGTAACATCAACGCTTTTCGATCCCCGCGGCACCGATCGCGCTCACCGTGGCAACAGCTCTCGGCTGCGGATGGTAGGCCAGACAGGCTGCCGCCGCGTCATCGGCCGCCAAGAACAGCACGGTGTCGACCGTGCCGAGCACACCGGATTCCCGCGCGTTCAGATACGCGTGAACCGGTGCCGCCGTGTACGGATCGCCGATCGCCGGGTCGACGCCGACGACCGATTCCGGTCGCAGCCCCAGCGTTTCGGCAAGGCGGGCACGAAATCCCAGTGCGGGAGCCGGAGCGAGCAGCACCGCGCGTCCCGCCGCGAAATCGTCGCCGTCGATGTCTTCATCGGTTACACAGTCGCGCACGGCCGCGGCCGCGAGCTCGATCGGATCCTCCGCACCGTGCCGCACACACATGGCCGAGCGGCCGTTCGCGCCGGCCTCGCCTAGCGCGACCCAAGCCGACGGGTCGGCTTCTCCGGTCGTCTCCCTGGTGTACAGACGGCCGAATCCGCCTGCCGCGGGCGAGCTTCCGAGCAGTAGTGCCGCCGCCCCGGTCGTGTACGGGAACCCGGCGACATAACGCTGGGTCGACGGATGGGTATCCCCCGCCACGAGCAGCGCGTACTCCACTTCGCCGGTGGCCAAGAAGCATTCGGCGGTGGTGATGGCGTGCAGCAGACCGGTGGAGCCGTGCATCAGGTCGAAGGAGAAGGCCGGTACCCGGCCCGGCTGGTATTCCAGACCGAGGCCGATCCGTTTCTGGATGAGCGCCGACACCGCGGGCTCGGAGATGTTGTCGTCCCGGAAGACTCCGGCGTTGATCAGCATGCCGACCTCGTCGACGGAGACATCCGAGTCCGCCAGGCAGCTGCGGGCCGCGCGAGCAGCCAGCTCGAAGTAGCTGCCGGTGTCGAGGTCGGTGTTGGTCGCGGCCGCGACGATCGTGGTAGCCATGGCTCAGGCCTCCAGACGCGAAATGGTCGCGGCGAGATGGCCGGAGACGATCCCGGACGCCTCGGGAATCATCAGGATCTTGGACCCCTTGGGAATCTTCTGCTGCGCGAGATACTCGTGCAGTACCAGGAAATGCGAGGTCGACGCGGTATTGCCGTAGTCGTGCAGCACATTCAGGGTCTGCGGCATCGGGGTGCCGAAATGCTGCTCGGTCAGGTGCCCGATGTAATCGATGACCGGGCCGCTGAACTGGTGATGGATCCAGTAGTCGTATTTCTCGCTCTCCCAGGTTCGCCCGGTCTCCTTCAGGAAGGTGTCCATGCGGTTGATTGCCTGCATGTACCTGCCCTCGTTCTGCATGGCGCGGTTGTCGGTATAGAGCGCGATGCCGTTGGACCGGTCGCTGGGCATACCGAGGCAGTGCTCGGCCCCGTCGGCGGTGGTCATCAGTTCGACGTAGTGGATTTCGTCGTGGTCGTCGCCGCGATCGTCGAGCACGACGGCCACCGCCGCGTCGCCGACGGTCAGTGCCGCGAATTGCGGATCGTAGGGCTCACTGATCTCTCGCACCGCCGTTTCCGCGGCCGGGGTGATCTGTTCGCCGCTGACCACCAAACCGTTGCGCACCACCCCGGCTTTGATCATCCGGTCCAGCACCAGCACCCCGGTCATCATGCCCGCGCACGCGTTCGAGACGTCGAAATGTTCGGCCGCCGTCGCGCCGATCGCGTTGCCCAGCATCAGCGCGAATGCCGGTGCGTAGCAGAAGATTTCCTTACCACGCGTGCGAGTGATGGAGGCCGAGATGATGATGTCGAGCTCGTCCGCGTTGTATTCCGAATGTCGCAGACAATCGTCGATGGCCTGTAACGCCAATTCGAAAGACGATTCATAGTGATCCGGATGCGAGTTGTATACCCGCCGATTCTTGATTCCGGTGATCCGCTCCAGATCCAGTGACCTCGGCACTGCCAAACTGTCGATCAATTCCTCGGTGGAACGAACGGTTTCCGGAGTGTACGAGCCGATCGACTCGAAACGCGTACGCTGCATTGCCCCTGCTTTCTGCAGATCAGTCGATGACAAACAAGTTATGTCGCTTGGACTTCCGACAACGTTGTCGTGGACTGCATAGCCGCTGCGCCTAACCGGCAGGCTCGACCAGGGTCGCGCTCACCTCACACAGCTGCTGTCCGAGCGCGTCGTCCTGCGCACGACGCGACGGAGTCTTGATGCGGTTCTTCTGGAAGTAGGCGCCGGTGACCTCGGCGACCTCGGGATCGGTCGCGAGATAGCTCAGCGCACGACCACCCTCTTCGACGGTGATCATGAACAGTCGCTTGGCCACCGTGACCAAGGGCTGCCCGAACCAGGGCAGCGAATCCCAGATCCCGGTGGCCACCGCGCCGGGATGAAAGGCGTTGACCGTCACTCCGGTCCCCGCGAGGCGGCGCGCCAGCGCCCTGGCGTACAGGATGCTGGCCAGCTTCGATCGGCTATAAGCCTGCTCCCCCGAATACTTTCGCTGGAAGCCGAGATCATCGAAATCCAGGGTGGCGCCGAAATGTAGTACCGACGAGGTGAACAGGATGCGCGAGGGAGCACTGTGCACCATCAGATCGGTGAGCAGTTCGGTGAGCAGGTAGCCGCCGAGATAATTGACCGCGAACGTGGCCTCGATGCCGTCCGCGGTCTCGACGCGCTCCTTGTGATAGGCGCCCGCATTGTTGGCCAGCACATCCAGCCGGTCATATTGCGCCAGCACGCTTTTGGCGAGCTGACGGACGGACGCCTGTGCAGCGAAGTCACATTCGAGGGTGTCGACGCCGCCGGCACCCGCGGCCCGAACGAGGCTCGCCGCCTCGGCCAGCTTCCGCGGATTCCGTCCGACGAGGACCAGCCGATCGCCTGCCGCGGCGCACTGCTGTGCGGCCGCGAGGCCGATACCCGATGTCGCGCCCGTGATCAGGATGGTCTTCATAGCCGACCACCATGCCATACGTTTTCGGCTGGTCCGCCGCACCGAACAAGCGGCGCAGCCGGGCCGAAAGATGCTGCACGGGAAAACATTTGCGCAATTGCGCAGGTCGGGCCTGGTCGACTCCACTCGTCCGAGAGCCGTCGGCGCTGCCGTGGGCGCCGTCGCGTGGCTACGGGTAGGGGGTTATAGGGGTTCGCTCTGGTACCGGCGCGCTCGGCGAAGCCGCCGAGTCGAGGACGTTGCTACCCGTAAGCCATTCGATTCTGCCCACGCGGGCAGCCGAGCCGGCCACCCTCGTACCCGGCGGTCAGGTCAGTTGTTCGTGGCCCGCGGCCGCAAGGGGGTGACGACGGAATTGGTCGTCTTGTGGCCGACGCCGCCGAGCAGGAGGCGTTCTTCGGTCAGTCGGGGCCGCAGTGCGGGCCCCATCGGCCACCAGTCGTCGAGTTCGACCAGTCCGGGTTCGATCAGCTCGAGATCGCCGAAGAAGGAGGCGATCTCTTCGCGGGTGCGGTACCAGCCGGAGCCCAAACCCAGTGTGGTGAAACGACGTTGGAGTTCTATCGCCATCTCGTGTGCTTCGGAGCCGTCGGCCGGGTCCCAGAAATGGGTGATCGCGACGTACGAACCGACCGGGAGCGCATCGATGTACTGGCGCATGATTCCCGCGGGATCGAGGTCATCGTCGACATGGTGCAGGATTCCACACAGAATCAGCGCCAACGGACGGGTGAGGTCGAGGTGCGGGGTGACCTCGGGGTGGGTCAGCAGGGTGTTCGGCTCGGTGAGGTCGGCGGGCACGAAATGGGTGTATTCGTTGCGTTCGAGCAACACACGCCCGTGCACGTTGCACACCGGATCGTTGTCGACGTACACCACCTGCGCCTCGGGATTCTGCTGCTGCACGATCTCGTGGGTATTGCCCACCGTCGGCAGCCCGGCGCCGACATCGAGAAACTGGTCGATGCCAACGGTTCCCGCCAGATATCGCACCGCACGGTGCAACCACCGCCGGTTCATCCGCGCCACATCGCTCTGTCGCGGCGCGACTTCGGCGACTTTGTCGACGACGTAACGATCGACCGGGTAGTTGTCTTTACCACCCAGCGTGGCGTCGTATACCCGGGCGATACTGGCGCGCGTAATGTCCACGCCGACCGGTGCGCGGACGCCGGTTTGGGGAGCGGAATCGGACATGGCGACCTCTCTGGAGTTGATTGTGACCCGCCTCGCTGAGCGGATTAGCCGGGGCAGGCGCTTATGACGAGCTGATTCGTTGCAGTACTCGTCCCGGTAGAAGACCGCCACCCACGTGGGTGACCCGCCACCACTCGATGTCGATGACCAGTGCCTCGACGGGAGTGGCGAGAAACGGCTCGATCTGTGGTTCCTTGCGCAGCAACGCCTGGAAAGTCTCGTCCCGATCCACCGGATCCCGGACGGCCACCGTCCCCAGCCCCTGCGCGAACGGATTGATGAAGCCCGCGGGAACAACCTTCACTCCCACGTTCGGATTCGCTCTCAGGTGGTCCAGCGTTCGACCGCCGGACTCCAGGATCAGCGTGAGACGGAAAGGGTCACCGTCCAACTCGGCGAAAAACGCGTTCGAACACCAGTTGATTCCGTCTTTCGACGTCGCCAGATCGATGCTGGTGTAGGTGAGAATGTCGGTGAGCTTGTCGCGAACAGTTTCGTCGGTGATCTGCTGGTCTGCTGCCATGTCGAACTCCGTTGTGTTCGAGAAGTGGATTATGGTTTGCGGCCGACGCCGCCGATGATGAGCTGTTCCTCGGGCCAACGGGTGCGAAGTGCGGGTCCCCCCGGCCACCAATCGTCGAGTTGCACCAGTCCGGGCGGAATCATCTCCAGGCCGTCGAAGAACGCCTCGATTTCGCCGCGGGTGCGCCACCGTCCGGTGCCGAGGCCCTCCTCGTTCAAGGCTCGCTCGGCCCGTCTGGCCAGGGTGTGCAGTTGCTCGTCCGCCGCTCCGGGGTCGAAGAAGTGGCTGATCATCACGTACGAGCCGGACGCGAGGCGGTCGATGTACCGGCGCATGATTCCCGCCGGGTCGCCGTCGTCGTCGACGTGATGCAGTGTGCCGCACTGCATCAGCAGCAAGGGACGATCCAGATCCAGGTACCGGTTGACAGCCGGATCGTCCAGCACCGCATCCGGCTGGGTCAGATCGAGGTCGAGGAAATGGGTGCAGTCATTCGCTTCCAACAGCTCGCGGCCGCGTGCCACGCACACCGGGTCGTTGTCCACGTACACCACGACGACCTCGGCGCCGAGTTCCTGCGCTACCTCGTGCGTGTTCTTCCGGGTCGGCAAGCCGCTGCCCAGGTCGAGTATCTGATCGATGCCCGCAACGCGGGTGAGATAGCGCACCACCCGCTCGAGCCAGCGCCGATTGGCCGCGCCCACGTCGTCCTGGTGTGGAACGACGGTTTTCATGTGCTCGTACACCTGGCGATCGATCTCGAACCAGTCATTTCCGCCGAGGGCGTAGTCGTACACGCGGGCGATACTGGGCGTTGCCGGGTCCACCGTGCCGAGCCGCGTCCGATCGTCCGGTGACGACATGGCTGCTGGTCCCTTCTCAGTCGGCTGCCGTGTTGGGTGACTTTACGCATCGCCTATGCGACCCGCCCGGGAATGCGAACGAATGATTGCGTTGTCGGTGTGAAAGTTCCACGCTGGCAAGGGAGGCCCTCGACACCATGGAACCGATCGCCCGCGGGCCTGGCGGATTTCCGCAGGTGGCTGAGTAAGATCGAGCAGCCGCCGCGGAGGTTCGAGGCGGCAGTAAAATTTCCTACCGACCGGAGGCGGTCTTGACCGACGAGAACCACACCGGCGATATGGAATTGGCTGTCGCGGCAGAACGTGGTCCGACAGTTCTGCGGATAGCGCTCGGCAGCCAGCTGCGTCAGCTCCGGCAGGGCTGCGGTATCACCCGAGAAGCGGCAGGCGATGCCATCCGCGGGTCGCACGCCAAGATCAGTCGCCTCGAGCTCGGGCGAACGGGCTTCAAAGAGCGCGATATTCGCGACTTGCTCACCCTCTACGGAGTAGACGATCCCGCTGAGCGTGAGAGGTATTTGGAACTGGCCCGCCGTGCGAGCGACCCGGGTTGGTGGTACCGCTACAACGATCTGCTGCCCGCGTGGTTCGAAACGTACCTCGGTCTCGAACACGCCGCGACGACGATACGTACTTATGAAGCCATGTTCGTTCCTGGTCTGCTGCAAACAGCGGACTACGCGCGCACGGTCATCGCGCTCGGCAACGACAGCGAGACCGAGCGCCGGGTAGCGGTCCGGATGCGCAGACAGCAGATTCTGACGCGTGCTGCGGCGCCCACGGTGTGGGCGGTGATCGACGAGAGCGCCCTGCGCAGGCAGGTGGGCGGGCCGGACGTTTTCCGAGAGCAGCTCGAGCACATCGTCGAAGTTTCCAGCCTGCCCAATGTGCGGATCCAAGTATTGCCGCATTCGGCACTGGCATATTCGGCCGCCGGTAATTCATTCACCATCCTTCGCTTCCCCGAACCCGAATTGCCGGACATCGTTTATACCGAGCAACTCACCAGCTCGCTCTACCTGGACAAACGCGAGGACGTCGAGCTGTACATGGCCGTCATGAACACCCTCAGCGTCGAAGCATTGACACCCCCGGAGAGCGTGCACTTCCTCGTCGACCTGCTGGCGGACCTGCAAGCCGAGGGCGAGACCGGATAGGCCCGGGGCCCGGACGGTACTGGTCCGCGAACGGGGGTATACGGGGCCCATGAGGCTTGGCGTGCTGGATGTCGGGGCCTATTCGGCGCAATTGCAGGTCGCGGATGTGGTGGCGGGCGCTGCGCCGCGCCACGTGCGCACGGTGAAGGTGCCGACCCGGTTGGCCGAAGAGATCGGCGCGGACGGCGCCATCGGCGAGGCCGGTATCCAGCGAGTCGTGCGCGCCGTCGCGCGGACCGGAGCGGCGGCGCGGCGATCCGGTGCGGAGTTGCTGTATCCCTACGTGACCGCGGCGATCCGGGATGCGAGCAATCGGGATGTTGTGCTGGCCCGGATCCAGGCGCGGACCGGGCTGGTGCTGGGATTCATGACCGGCGAACAAGAAGCACTGTTGACCTATGCGGCGGTGCGCGCGTGGTGCGGGTGGCGCGCCGGGACGGTGCTGAACATCGACATCGGCGGCGGTTCGACGGAGCTGGTACTCGGCGACGGCGCCGCACCCCAGATCGCGGTCTCCCTGCCACTGGGCGCACGTGAACTGAGCCGGTCGTTTCTGACCAGCGACCCGCCGACGCCCGACCAGCTCCGCCGGCTCCAGACGCATGTCCGGCAGCAGACCAGCTATGTCGCGCCGTCGTTGCGGTGCGATGACGAGCACCCGCATACGGTGGTCACGTCGAAGGTATTCAAACAACTCGCCCGGATGGGCCGGCCTGCCCGCGGGCGCAAAGGCGATCCGGTGCCCGATGTCATCGCGATAAAGTCTGTCCGGCAATGGATTCCGCGCCTGGCCGCCACCACCGCCGAGCAACGAGCCCGGTTCCGCGGGGTGGACACGGCACGGGCGGGCCAGATTCTCGGCGGCGCCGTGGTGGCCTACGAGACGATGCGGTCGTTGGGCATCACCACGGCCGAGCTGAGCCCGTGGGCGCTGCGCGAAGGCGTCATGCTCGAGCACCTGTCCGCCTCCGCGCCCATCGACCCCATTGTCCTACCCGCTCGCCGACGTTTATATCGACCCTGACCGTGGCAACAATAAAGTGATTTCGCGCCGAGGCCGGATCACAATCAGCGCCGGACTTAACTTCCGTGAAGAACAACTAACAATTCTAGCCGGAATTGGCTGAGCACCTTAAACTTTCACACCCAACGGAACTCGACGGAAAGTAGCCGATGGGTAAGCACCGCGCACCACGAAAGTCCGACGTCTCGTTGCGATTGGCGGTGGTGTCGACAGCCGCGTTGATCACCGCCCTGGTCGCCACCGACCAGGACGGACCGAGCGGGCCGACGCCGAACCGGGATCACAACGCCTTGGGACAATCCACCGGTCCGTTCAGCTCACCGCCGGTCAGCCCGCCGGGAGCGGTACCGGACGTGACGGATCACGAGCCCGACATCGGCAGCGACGAAACGCCTGCCGTGCCCGACGCCGGGAGCCGCGGCCCGGAAACCACGCGGCGCAGTGATCCGGCGCCGCCGCCCGGCCGTCCCGATGCCCCGGTCCACCGCGACATAGTCGGCGCCGCGGCGGCGGCCTGGATCTCGGGCACCAAGCAGGGCTTCCAGTGGCTGGCCGATATGGAGCGGGACCTCGTGGATCACATAGTCTCCACCGGGAGCCAGCGCAGCACGTGAGCTACGAACCCGAGCCTTCGTCGCGCGGTCAGGCGGTGAGCTCGAGGATGTCGATGCCGCGGTTGTTGTCGGCGACGTAGACGAGACCCCGGTGCCAGTACGGCGCCCAGGCGGCCGCGTCGGCGGGCCGGTAGTAGGCGATCTGCTTGGGATTGGTCGGGTCACTGACATCCAGGAACCTGGTCCCCTGCGCGTAGAACGATTGCACCAGGATCTTTTCCCGCACGTCGAAGTAGTGCGCCGAGCAGTCACCGGACGCCGGGTCGCTGCCC
Organism: Nocardia brasiliensis; assembly: GCF_042691675.1. Classification (GTDB taxonomy): domain Bacteria; phylum Actinomycetota; class Actinomycetes; order Mycobacteriales; family Mycobacteriaceae; genus Nocardia; species Nocardia brasiliensis_D. Next base: position 3,174,092 of record NZ_CP170507.1, on the reverse strand, counting down.
TCCTGCCCGGCCACGCTCCAGGTGCCGACGGTATTGAGCCGGTATGGCTGCTGTGGCGTGGAGCGCCAGCCCGCTCCGCCGTAAGAACCTTCCAACGATGCGATGACCAGCACGCCGTCGCCCGCGCAGCCGTCGAGGAAGCTCTCCTCGGTGGCGTAGATCAGATTCCCGTTGCCCCAGTTCCCGGTGCCGCCGCCGTCCTTCGCGCGGTTGCCGACAGGGCGGAAGCTGTTGTGCATGAACTTGGACGGCGCGGCCGTCTCCTTGATCCCGCCACCCGCGTAGGGAACCGGGTCGCTCGGCGACGCCACCCGGTGCTTGCCGGTCACCGGGTCCTTGTGCATGCCGGATGTCCAGTAGCCGCGCACGCCGCCGCGGCCGGACGCCCAGGCGACACCCGTCTCGTCCACCTGGACGTCATGTACGTAGTCGGTCTTGCCGTCGTTGCGCGCCAACTCGATCGGGTTGGGGAAGACCTTCGGCTTGCGGGGGTTCCTGATGTCGGTGACCCAGATCGGGCGACCGCCCCATTCGGCAGGCATGCTGTCCGCCTTGGCCGGGCCGCCCGTCCACAGGTACTGGCAGTCGTTGATGCACGTGGTGGTATGGCCTGCGGGCACCTTGACGTAGCTCATTATCGACGGCTTCTCCGGATTGGCCAGGTCCACGATGTAGATGCCGGACTCGCCGGTGCGGACATTGCCGCCGAAGGCACGTGGGTCGCGAGCCAGGAAGACCCGCTTGCGCACCGGGTCGACCTCGGTGTCCTCGGTTTCCCACATCCCTGGCATGTTGAGTTGCCCGATCAGCTTCGGCGCCTTCGGGTTGGCGGTGAGGTCGTAGGTCTTCACCCCGAACTCGCCGGAGACCACCATGACGTCCCGGTTGCCGTACTGGAGAAATTGCAGCGCGATCGCGCCCTGTGCGTCCGGGACGTTGCCGACCGCCTTGACGTTCTTCTCCGCGCCGGGCGCGCCGGTCACTCGGGGAGCGGTGGCAGATGGACGGTCTTCCTCCCCGCAGGCGACGGCGGGCAACGTGCTGGCGGCGAGAGCGGCCGCCACGGTGACCAACAGCAGGGACGACCTAACAAACCAGCGGCGCACAACTACCTCCCAGCGAGGCGTAACCGATGATGACCAGGGATTCCTGGTCGCCGAGATGCCTCACTGTAAATGTCGGCGCGGGTGAACTGCGATACCCACATCGCGATACCGCTAACTGGGGAACAACTTTGGGGTAGTGGTCCGCGTGACGCCGGGTATAACTGTGTGATTCGCGCGGTGCGAGGTGAATGAGGTTGGTATGCCTGGTGTTCCACGTTCGACATGCGAATCGGCCATGCGGCGCACACCTACCGGCGCGGTGGGACCGAATGGCTGAACGTGCGCTGCGGCTTATCGCCGTGTTGGCCGTGCTCCTGCTCGGTGGCACCGCCTGCTCCGAATCAGCAGAACCGCCCGAGCCGGGCGTGCTCACGGTCGGCGTCCGCGAACCGGCCAGTCTGCTTCCCGCTGATCTGCGCGATCAGGCGGGCCGAATGCTCGTCGGCGCGTTGTGGACGCCACTGGTCGACTACGACGCGGCAACCGGGCAGAGCACCCCGCGGGCCGCGGACTCGGTTACCAGCACGGACCAGGTGACTTGGGAAATCAAACTACGTGCCGATGGCCGGTTCCACGACGGGACGCCGGTCACCGCTAAGTCCTATGTGGATACCTGGCGCGCGGTCGCGGACGAGCGGTGGGCCGGGTCCGGTGCGCTCACCGAAGTGTTGCGCGCCAAGGAGATCAGCGCGCCCGACGAACGCACCCTTCGGATCGTGCTAGATCGAGCGTTCGGCCAGGTGCCTGCGATATTGGCCGCGCAGGCGCTCCTCCCCCTGCCCGCATCGGTGCTGGCCTCCCGTGATTGGGTCGGCTTTGCCGCCAAGCCCGTGGGTAATGGGCCGTTCCGGATGGCGGAACCATGGCAGCCGGGTTCGGGCGGCCGGTTGGTGCGGATCGGAGAAGCTACCGGTAAAGCACGCGAGATCCAGTTCGAGGTGGGTGATTCCGCCGCGCAGTACGACCGAGTGCGGGCGGGTTCGCTCGATCTGGCCACCGAGGTTCCCGGCGAGCGGCACGAGGCCATGCACCACGATTTCGGCGACCGGCACGCGATGTGGCCGCTCCCGGAGGCCAGTTATCTCGCGTTTCCGTTGTCCGACAAGCGTTTCGAGGATGCGGCGGTGCGTTACGCGTTCGCCATGGCAGTAGACCGCGCGGCATTGGCGGCGGGTCCCCTTGCGCACCAGGTCGATCCGGCCCGCGCGATACTGCCGCCCGGCGTGGCACCGGGCGAGCGCTCCGCCACCTGCCGACCGTGCACACACGACCAGGCTGCCGCGAAGTCACTGCTCGGCCAGGTCAGCTTCACCGGTCCGGTCACGGTGTATTTCGGTGCCGGGCAGGAGCGATGGGCACGGCCACTCACCGACCAGCTCCGCACCGCGCTCGCGGTGGAGGCGACCGCGAGACCGCGCGGTGACGAGGCCGAACAGGTGGACGGGCCCCTCCTGCTGACGCGATCGCACAGCACGTCGAGTCCGCACGAACTGCTCGCCGCGCTCGCGAAGGCCACCGGGTACACCGACGAGGGCTTCGCCCAGCTGCTGGCTGCCGCCGATTCCGCAGGCGGGTCAGCGGAAAACGGCCAGCTGTACCGGCTCGCCGAGAATCAGCTGCTCCGCGATCTTCCGGTAGCGCCGCTGTGGTCCGGGCACGGGCATGCGGTGTGGGCAGAGCGGGTGGGTGACGTATCGGCAATGCCGTTGCGGGGTGTAGACCTCGCCTCGATTTCGCTCGGATGAAAAACCCCCGGCACGCGAAGGCGCCGGGGGTTTCAGTGTGCTGAATTGCGTTCAGCCCTTGACCAATTCGGGGGTTGCGGATTCGGACTCTTCCGGGGCGGCTGCTCGGCTGGGGAGGAGAATCGCCATGACGATGACGATGAGGGCCAAGGCGGCGGATACGAGGAAGGCGAGGCGCATGCCGTCCAGGTGGGCGGTGACGAGGTCGGTGCCGTCGGCGATGAGTTCGGTGCTGCGGGCCGACATGATCGTCACCACGAGGGCGGTCCCGAAGGCCGCGGCGACCTGTTGCAGGGTGCCGAGCATGGAGCTGCCGTGCGAGTACAGGTGCTGCGGGAGCGCGCCGAGGCCGAGGGTGAAGACCGGGGTGAAGGTCGCGGCCAGCGCCACCATCAGCAGGATGTGCAGGGCGAGCAGCTGCCAGTACGGCATGGTCATCGAGATCTGGGTGAACCCGGCCAGCGACGCGGCGATACCGATCGACCCGGGGATCACCAGCGAGCGTCCGCCGAACCGGTCGAACAGCCGACCGACGGTCGGTCCGAGCAGACCCATCGCCAACCCGCCCGGCATCACCAGCAGGCCGGTCTGCAAGGGGCTCAGACCACGGAGGTTCTGCAGGTACAACGGCAGCAGGATCATCGAACCGAGCATCGCCATGAACGCGACCGACATCAGCACCAGCGCCTTGGTGTAGGTGCCGGACAGCAGAACCCGTAGGTCGAGCAGCGGGGTGCCGGTGCGCTGCAAACGCAGCTGACGGAAGGCGAACGCGGCGATGAGGGCCAGGCCCGCGGCGACGATCAGCGCCGGACCGGCGAGGTTGTCGCTTTCGAACCGGCTGAGGCCGAACACCAGACCACCGAACCCGAGCGCGGCGAGCACCACACTGACCGCGTCGATCGCCCCGGCCTGCGGTTCACCGACGTTCTCCAGCTGGCGCAGACCGAGCCAGGTGATCACGCCCGTGATCGGCAGCACCAGCACGAAAAGCCAGCGCCACGAACCGACCTGCAGCACCAACCCGGAAATCACCGGACCCATCGCGGGCGCCACCGAAATGGCGAGGGTGACTTGACCCATCACCCGGCCCCGGTCCTGTTCGGGCACAACGGTCATCAGCGTGGTCATCAGCAGCGGCATCATCACCGCGGTGCCGCCTGCCTGAATGATCCGCCCGAGCAGCAGCACCGCGAACGACGGCGCCACCGCCGACAGCGTGGTACCGGCCAGGAAGACCCCCATCGCCACGGAATACGCCTGCCGGGTCGAAACTCGCTGCAGGAACCATCCGGTGGCCGGAATGACGGCCGCCATGGTGAGCATGAACGCGGTGGACACCCACTGCGCCGCCCGCTCGGTGACCTCGAGGTCGGCCATCAGGCGCGGGATCGCGTTGATCATGATGGTCTCGTTCAGGATCACCACGAAGGTCGCGAGCACCAGCACCCGGATGACTGTCGGGGTCCGCCCTCCCGAGGCGGGAGCGGAACGGTCGGCGAGCATCGGGTACCTCCGGCAGGAAACGTTGACAGGAACGGGCGCGGTCCACAGCTTCGAGGTCCCGGCGCCACAGTGGTTGAGACGGAATCGGTTGCTCGAACTCATCGGACGCGCGTCAGTATTCCGGTGGGCACCGACAAAGATCACCCGATTTTCTTGTCCATCCAGCCTCTATCTCGAGCAGATCCACTGGTCAACGCCATTTCTGCAGGACAGCGAACGCGGATCGTGAGCCTGGTCACGCATCCGCGCAACGGCGTGGCCGCGCACAGCCGCACGGCGACTGTTCTATGCTGACATCCGCCGAGCGACGTGGCGGCGTTCGCACGGCGTACGGGGAAGCGACCCGCCCAGTGCCGTGTTTCGCGACACTGGGCGGGTCCACGTAACTCGCGCCGGGTCCTGATCGAAGCGGTTGCCCGCCTCCAGCACGACCGACCCGGCACATAGGGAGCGGCCGGGTCGAAGTCGGTGGCGCGGTGAACGTTCAGTCCAATTGAGCGACGGCGGCTGTGCCGATCCGGTGGTCGGTGATCGATGAGTCCGCCCCGGATACACCCAGCGCGCCGATGACCGTGCCGCCGACCCGGATGATCACGCCACCGCCGTTCGGTACCAGTGCGTGCGAACCCGACTGAGGCGGTCCACCGAACAGTGACTGCCCTCGGGGTGCGGCAGCGGACATGTGCACGGTGTCGAATCCCAGCGCAATGGCCGTGTCCGCCTTGCGTTTCGCGATATCCGCGGTATGCACGGCGGCACCGTCCATCCGTGCGAAGGCCACCAGGTTGCCACCGACTTCCACGACGGCCAGCGACACCGTCTCCCCCAGCTCGACCGCCGTCTTCCGAGCGGCCCCGAGTACCGACTCGGCCTGGTCCAGCGAAATAGCCATGGACACATCCTCCCAAACCACGAGCACCGGCCTGCCGCACATGACAGGAAATGCTGTGGACGGCACGGTCGATCCTGTACAGGATGCAGCTGGTGGACGTGTTTCTGGAGACCGATCGACTCGTACTGCGCAGATTCAGCGAGTCCGACGTCGACAACCTGGTGTGGTTGGACAGCGATCCCGCGGTCATGCGTTTCCTGACCGGCGAACCCACCCCACGCGACGAGATCGAGCACGAGGTGCTGCCCGCGATCCTGCGCACCTATCGCCTGGGACCAGCGGGCCGCTGGGCCGCCATCGAACGATCCACCGGAAAGTTTGTCGGCTGGTTGGCTCTTCAGCCGCCGGACGACGGCAGCGTCGGCGAAGTGGAACTCGGATATCGGCTCGCGGCCACGGTCTGGGGCCGCGGATACGCGACCGAGGGAGCGCGAGCGCTGATCCGAAAGGGATTCACCGAACTCGGTGTCCACCGAGTGTGGGCCCAGACCATGGCCGTCAACATCGCCTCGCGGCGCGTAATGGAGAAGGCCGGATTGACCCACCTCCGAACCTTCCACCTCCACTTCGACGACCCCCTGCCCGGAACCGAACACGGCGAGGTCGAATACGAACTGCGACACGATGATTGGCTGAACTCGATGCACGCGGAGGGCCCGTCATCGCGCGAATACGACCGCGCGATCTAGGTTTGGGGGATCTCGGGTGGGGAGGGCTTTGGTGGGGAGTGGGCCGTGCGGGCGCGGTAGTGGCGCAGGATTCGCAGCGAGGCGTCCTGGCGGCTCTGGGGTGGCTCGATCGTTTCGGCGAGCTCCCTGGCGAAAAGGCGCATCAGGTCGTGCATGTGGAATCGACCGGGCGGTGATTCGCGGAGCAGATGCGCATCTACGAGGGTGTCGAGCAGTGTTGCCGCCTCTTGCTCGGATACCCCGGCCAGTGCCGCGGCGGCCGGTGCCGCGATGTCGGGACCCTCGAGCAGGCCGAGCAGCCGGAACAGGCGTGCGGCGGCGTGGCCCGGATCGTCGGCCAGCTCGTGGTAGCTGGCGGCGAAACTGGCTCGGACACTGAAGGTGTCGATGCTCAGTTCGTCCAGGCGGCGATGTTCCGGGCGGAGGCGTCGGGCGAGGGTGCGGTAGGTCCAGGTGGGGTGGGACTCGAGCCTGATCGCCGCGATCCGCAAGGCAAGGGGCAGTCCCTGGCACAGCCGCACCACTTCCTCGGCGCCCTCGTCGTCGCCGGTGGGTCGAGCGAGCTTGCGGAGCAAGGACAGTCCGTCGGCCGCGCCGAGGGTGTCGACGGGGCAAGTCCAGGCATCGCTGATGGCGAGCGCACGACGGCTGGTGACCAGCACCGAGCAGTGCGGTGTGCCCGGCAGGAAGGGTCGCACCTGGCCGGTGTCCCTGGCATTGTCCAACAGGAACAAAAGGCGCCGTCCGGCCACCGCCGAGCGCAATCGCCCCGCCATTTCATCGATCTCGCGCACCGAGGGCGGCGGCTCCGCACCCAGCGATCGCAGCAGCCGCGGTAGCGCTTGGCTCGCGGACACGGGCTCGCTGCCGGGGGTGTGTCCATGCAGGTCGAGGTAGAGCTGGCCGTCCGGAAACTCGGGGGCGAGCAGGCGCGCCGCGCGCACCGCCAGCGCCGATTTACCCACGCCGCCCCCACCGATCAGTACGGCGATTCGCGGGGCGTCTCCCTGCGGCTTCAGCGTGTTGTACAGCCTGGCGACTTCCTCGTCCCGCCCGGTGAAAGCGACTGTGTCCGCGGGCAATTCGGCCGGGATCGCGGACCGCGCGGGCACTCGCGCCGGTGCGGCGGTGGATCCGGCGGATTCCGCCGATGCCGTAACCAACAATGGATCATGCTCGAGGACGGCTTGATGCAGTGTCAGCAGTCCGGGTCCCGGCTCCAGCCCGAGTTCGTCTCGCAGTAGCTCACGCAGCTCGTGATAGCTGGCGAGCGCCTCGGTTTGGCGACCCGCGCGGTACAGCGCGCGGATGTGCACTTCACGAAAGCGTTCGCGCAGTGGATACGCGGCGACGAGCTCACCGAGTTCATCGGCGAGCAGGTGATGTTCACCGAGTTCGAGCCGCGCCTGCGCCTGGTCTTCCCAGGCGGTCAGCCGTTGCTCGGTGAGGGTCGCGATGCTGGACTGGGCGAACGCTTCGTCGGCGAAGTCGGCCAGCGCGGGTCCACGCCACAGCGCGAGCGCTTCGGTCAACAGGGCCGCTCTGGCTCGGGGATTCGGCGCGACCCGGGCCCGTTGGGTCAACGTCCGAAACCGGTGGGTATCCAGCGCCTCCGGATCGATATCGAGAACGTAGCCCTGCCCCTGATAGGTCACCAGGTTCTTACCGCCGGGTTGCGCCTCCTCCAATGCCCGGCGCAGCTGCGAGATCTTGACCTGGAGGGTGCCGAGCCGTCGCCCGGACCGGTCGTGCCAGAGATCTTCGATGAGCCGGTCGGTGGTCACCGTCTGACCTACATGCAGCAGCAGATCGACGAGCAGCGCACGGACTTTCAGCTCGGTTATCCGGATCGGGCGGCCATCGGCGGTCGCCACCACCAACGGCCCGAGCAGGCAAAACCGCATCTTGTCACGGTAAGCCGTCAGCACCGGCCCGGCCTGCCCCCAAAATCTTGCTATCGCGGTCGAACCGTAGGCCGATCGAAAGTCGATCGTAAGCGGTGGCTTCCAGTATGGAACTACTCATGGTCATGGCAGCAGGGTGAGGAGGATCTGGATGACCGACAAGGTGCGGGTACAGCCCGGGGAGTTGCGGGGTGTCGCCGGTGATCTGACAGCAGTGTCGGGACGGGTGCGGCAGGTGCTGTCGGGACTGCGCTCCGCCGCCGACGGGGAAGGCGCGCCGTGGGGCAATGACAAGATCGGAAACCAGTTCGCCAACGGCAGCGGCGGCGATAGCCCGGGCTACGTGGGGGCGCGGGACAAGCTCTACGAGGTCGTGGATTCCAAAGTGAAGGTGCTGGAACAGTTCTCCACCGGTCTGCGCGATGCCGCCAAGGCCATGGAGCAGCAGGACACTCACTCCGCCCGTGGCTACAAGTGAGCCGGATTCCTGGTTGACCACAACGGGGGTAGGGGATGTCGAATGAGGCGGCGAAGGCTCGGCTGGCCGAGCTGCTCGATACCGCCGAGACGCACATGGCGAAGCTCGCCGAGGCACAGCGGCAGCGCGCGGAGCTGACCGCCACCGCGTCCACCGCGCGCGGACGCGTGACCGTCACCGTCGACGCCGAGGGCAAGGTGATCGAAACGGTATTCGCCTCGGGCATCGAGGAAATGGGCCATCAGCAGATCGCGCAAGCCTTCACGGCCGCGGCGCAGGAGGCCGCCGCGACCGTGCAACGCAAAGCGACGGAGCTGATGGCGCCGCTGCAGCGGGAACTGGCCAGGTTGCCGAGCTTGTCGGAGATCGTTCCCGGCCTGCCCGACCTGGCAGAGCTGCTTCCGGAGCCACCTGAGGTGTCGACCGCCCCGCCCGCGGCGCGGGCCCGCGAAGGGGCCGACGAAGCGCACGGCATGCAGTTCCGCAATGTGGAGGAATACGACCACACCCGGTCGGGGCCGACGTCGGCGACCACGGATACCAGCTGGTGAGCCTCGACAGACCGGGGACGACGCGGAGCGCTGACCGATGACGATCAATATCCCGTCCGGGCTCCAATGGCTCAGCTGGGTCGCGGGTTCCGAGTGGCCGCAGGGCGACGAGGACGCGCTGTTTCGGCTCGCGCAGTACTGGCAGCGCGCGGCCACCGACTTGCAGGCCATCGTCCCCGATGTGCGCAACGCCGCGAACGCGACGCTGAAGTACTACGACGGCAATGGCGCCGACGAGGCGGTCGCGCAGCTGAAAAAGCTTATCTCCGGCGATGATTCGATCGAGAAACTGGCTGAGCAGCTCGTCAAACTCGGCAACTACGCCGAAAACGGCGGAACTCAAATCGAATACACCAAGCTGCAGATCATCACCACGCTGGTCATCCTCGCCATCCAGATCGCCTGGGCGCTCGCGTCACTGTGGGGTGCGCTGGCGATTCCGGCGATGCAGGTGACCACCCAGATCGCCATCCGGATGATCGTCTCGAAGCTGCTTCAGGCGCTGATCCAGGCGGGAGCGAAGATCGCTTCGCTGTCGTTCCTGAAAGCGCTCGGCGTGAATGTGGCGATCCAGGTGGCGCTCGGCTTCGCTCAGGAACTGGGCATCCAGGCCTACCAGGCGGGCCAGGGTCATCGCAGAATGACCGCCGATGGTCGCATGACGAGCGACATCGATTGGAACAGAGTGGGTGTCGCGACGCTGGCGGCGGGAGCCAGCGCGGCGGTCGCCTTCCCCCTCGGCCTCGGCGTCGGCAAGATGCTCGGGCCGTCCGCCACGGTGCGTGGTGCGCTGGGCAAGACCGCCGTCGCGGGCACGGTCGCCGGAATCGGCGGCGTCGCGGGCGGGTACGCGGCGGTCGGATTGGCTACCAACCATTGGGAATTCGACCCGCGCATGCTCTCCGGCGCACTCGGCGGTGCGCTGGCCGGTGGCATCCATGGTGTCCGCGGACAACAGCTGAGCATGCGCGCCGCGGCCGGAGATGTCGGCGCCGCGAAGATGCTCGGGATCCAGCCCGGGGTGCACCCGGCGCAGACCGGCGAATCGTCCAGCGTCCCAGGGGCCGACCACGGCGGAAACGGTGTCGCGCACGGCGATCCGCCGCCGCGCGCGGGCGCGGCCGACGAGCCGGCCGGTACCGGCGGGAACGGCCGGGCGGGCGCACAGGACGGCAGCGCGGCTCCGCCACCCGGCGCGGAGGTGCAGGCCAGGCCGACCCACGACGCCGCTCCCGAAGCCCGTCCAGTGGTGGATGACGGAGCGCGGCAGGCACCGGCCGACAATCCTGTCCCGGTCCGTGCCGAGAGCGCGGAGGAGGCACCGGTATCGCGAGCTGAGGCGGCACCGCAACGGGCGGCGGACGACGGCGGCCACGATGTCGCGCCTGCGCGTGCGGGAGACGCCGGGCACGACGCCGCACCGGTGTCACGGTCAGGCGATCCCGGCCACGATGTCGCCGCGCCACGGGCGACCGACGCAGCCCCGGTCGCGCCGCACGCCGCGGGCGATGGCAAGGGACCGGTATCGCAGGCGCACGCCGAACCCCGTCCCGCGCAAGCCGAACCCCGTCCCGCGCAAGCTGAACCGCGCCCGGCGCAAGCCGAGCCTCGTCCGGTCCAGCCCGATGCGCGACCGGAAAGTCCCCGCCCCGGCGCAGCGGAGGGCACCGGCGACAGATCTACCGCGGCACGGCCCGAGTCCCCGCGCCCGGGTGCCGGTGTGGAAGGCGGCCGGGGCGCCGACCGCGCGGGCTCCGGCGCCGAAGGACACCGGGGTGCGGACCGAGCAGGTACGGCTCCGCACGCCGGACCACGCGTTCCCCTGGAAGCACGAGCTGGCGAAGCGGTACCGAAACCCATTGCCGCACAACCGGATGGCACCACAGCGAGCCCGCCGCGCAGCTCCTCCCGACCCGAGCTGATCACGGTGCTGCCCGGGCCGGACAGCCCGCGGGTGATCACGAACGACCGGCCCCTTTCACCGATCGGGGCACGCCCCGACGATCCCGCTAGCGGGCCGGAAAACGCTGGGCGGCAAGGCGATTCAGCGCCGCTCCCGCAGCTGCGGATCGGTGAGCACACCGTCGACCCGGTGGCCGTCCATTCGCTGCCCGAGCAGCGCGCCGAGCAGCTGCGGCAGTTGGGCAACAGCGTCCCCGAGCTGTACGAACTGCGCCCCTCGGACGCGAACGTTTTCCACGAACAGATGATGAAGCTGAAGGAGAACAACAAGTTCGCCGCGTCCGTGCACGTCTACGAGGTGGGCGAATACCAGGGAATGCGGATGCTGGTCAGCGACGACGGCACCGCGGGCATCGCCATCAAGGGCGACGAAATCGTGTCGGTGTACTCGCATCGGGACGTGACGAACTATCCCAAGGCGGCCCACGCACTGGTCGAGACCGCGGTGATGCTGGGCGGCAGGCGGCTGGACTGCTTCGACACCGTGCTGCCGAAACTGTACGCGGAGTGCGGTTTCGAGCCGGTGGCGCGGCTCGCGTGGGACGACCGCTACGCCCCCGACGGATGGAGCTACGAGACCTTCGGCCGCTATAACGACGGACGCCCCGACGTGGTGTTCATGGCCCACGACCCGGACAAGCTCGGCGGCACCTACGAGCCGGGCGCCGGACGCCGTGTCGACACCTATGACGAAGGCGTGGAAGCGGCTCGCGCCCATCTGACGCAAGACCTTCCGGCACCGGCCGACTCGGAGCGACCGCACAACAGATGCATCGTGGAGTCGATCGACGCCGCCAACGAATTCTTCGGCAGGCGCGTCGTCGGTGACGTGGACGACGCCGCCGTGGGGCCGCGCGGTGTCCACATCGATGACGTGGAAGCGGCGGTCGGTGAGCGATTCGTACCGCACCCCGACCACGATGCGATCGCCGCCCGGCTGCTCGCCATGGCGGAACCCAAGGCGGCCGCGCTGGTCATCGACGAGTATCGCGGTGACAGTCCCGGCCAGCGTTACGGCGCGCACGCCTACCTGTTGACCAAGGAAGGCAACGAGATTCGGGTGGTCGACCCCGGCGCCGAACTGTTCCACGGCCACCCGCCGCGGCTGCCGAGGGAACTGCACGGCACCTGGGCGGTCTTCTTGAACAAGGACGGTCCGGTCGCGACACACGAGGCATTCGTCGGGGATCGGCCCGAGTCACCGATCGGGCGGGACGTGTCCGACCCGGCGGTGCCACGCGTCGGCGACGAGGACCCGGCGCGGCAGGTGGATACGTCGGACGCGCGCCTGCGGATCCTGTTGGTCTGCGATGACTGGGGACTCGACAAAGGCGGAATACCCGCGGTCAACAAGAACCTGGCGGAAGGTCTTGCCGAAGCGGGCCACGAGGTATACGTCCGAGTCGGGCATCCGGTTCCGGAAAACGACGGCAGTCAGGCCACGGTGATCGGTCCTCGGACCCATGACCCACAGCTGCGGAACCAATTCCACCTCACCTCGGATCCCGAGGATCTGCCGTCGAATGTAGACGCGGTGATCGGCCACAGTCGGTTCTCCGGCTATGCGGCGCGCGAAATACGCGATGCGCTCTACCCCGACGCCAAGCTCGTGCACGTCGTACATATGGCCACCGAAGCCCTCGGTCGCGTACAAGACAGACCCCAATGGCCCGCGCGCCAGTGGGCGGAAACCGATCTGGTGTCCACTTCGGATATCAGTGTCGGTGTCGGCCCGAAGCTGGTCGAAGAGGTGCACAATCTGGCAGGCAGGTCCGGCAGCGATCCGGTTGTCCACGAGTTGATTCCCGGTGTTCCCTTCGCAGAGCAGGTGCCGCGCCCGCAAGGTGAGGGGCCGCTCAAGGTCTTGATGTTCGGTCGCAACGACGTGCAGAAGGGTGCGAACGAAGCCGCGCAAATGATCCGAGAATTGAACGCTCGAGGAATCGACGTCGAGCTGATCGTGCGCGGCGTGGACCCGAAAGAGCTGAAAGACACGCGAGATTTCTTGTCGAGCATCGCGGCTCGCGAAGTCGAGGTCAAGCCGTTCTCGACCGACCGCAGGCAGCTGCTTGCCGACATACAGAACGCGAATGTCGTGATCATGAATTCACGCGCCGAGGGATTCGGTCTCGTCGCGATCGAAGCGGCGGGCGCGGGCACGCCTATCTTGATCTCCAGCGGGAGCGGAGCAGGCAGATTCTTCGGTGACACCAGCCGGTTCCCCGCCGAAGTCGGGGAACGCATTCTTGTCGAGCAGGGCTTCGATGAAGTCATACCGGTCGATCGGTGGGTGGACAAACTCCAGACCGTTCTCACCGACCCGGACGAAGCGCACGCGTACGCCCGCGAACTCCAGGAGTTGATGCGTAACCAGAACCTCACCTGGAAAGAGGCGGCGGAACGCTTGGCGGCTACCATCCGCGAAACAGCTATCTCGCCGGCGGAAAGACCGATACCCGACTACCGTCCCCTCCCCGATCAGGACAAACCGACGCACCCCACCCGCGGTCCGGAAACCGAACCGGATTTGCCCACCGCAGTGGACTGGTTCATCCAGCGCTCGACCCAGCCGCATGTTCGCGAGCTCGCCGCCGCCATCTCCAACGCCGGGCTGACGCGCGCACAGGCTCTCGAAGTGTGGTCCGCGTATGCTGAGGCCGGGCCGACCGAAGCGGATAAGAAAGCCTTCGTGGCGCGATTCAAGGCAGCTCGAAAGGATTCCGGGGACAGCGATGGCGATCACTGAAAGTGACTCCGAGCCGCAGGCCGAACGATATAACCGACTGCGGGACGCGGCCGCCCGGGTTCTCGCCGTTCTGGATGACCCGGAAAGTAATCCGGAAACCTTGCGCGGTGCGTTGTCCGAACTGCATCGGGCGGTGCGTGGCGAGCCCAGTTCCGTCCCCACCGACCATCCACTGTCCGCGCCGGATCCGGCGATGCACTTGCTCAGCCGACTCTCGTATACAGGCAAAATCGCACATCCGATACCGCTCGACGAGCAAGCAGGCCATCTGCGCGATCGACTCCTCGGCGCGCCCCAGTTGCCCGATGCGGGTCCCCGTGATCCCGATCGCGACGTCCGGCTGACCGAGCTGCGCGCCATGATCGTCGGCGGCCTGCTGCGAGAACTGGCCGCGCGGCTGCGGCCGGGAGCGGCCTTCGGCCCGAGCCGTGACGGCGAACAACTCGCCGCGGCAGTCGCCGAACTGGCCGCGGCCGTGCTCGATCGAACCTTTGTCGGGCGCCGATGACCGCGCCCGAGCACCGGCGCCATACCGTCGTGACCTTCAGCCGCGTCGAGCAATCCGGCGACTGCGCGCTGGCGGCGGCGCGAATCATCCAGCGGGTCAACGGTAAAGGGCTCGATGTCGAGTTGATCGTGCGCGGTGCGCCGCCGGAGATCGTCGGCCGCGCGCGGCGACTGCTGTCCAGCGAAGCAGGCCGGGCGGTGGACGTCCGACCCTATGTGGTGGATCGAGCCGACATCGTGGCCGATCTGACCCAGGCCGATGCGGTCATCATGCCGGTCCGCCCCACGGGATTCGGGGCCGTCGGCCTGGACGCCGCACTCGAGGGTGTCCCCCTCCTGGTGCCCACGACCAGTGGCATCGGCATCTTCCTGGCCGACCCCAGCCGCTATCCGGCAGAGCTTGTCGAACATGTCCTGGTCGAGCAGGACTTCGACGAGCCGGTCCCGCTCGACCGCTGGGTCGGCAAGCTGCACGCGCTACTCACCGACCTGCCGCGCAGCCGTGAACGCGCCCGCGCCCTGAAACACCATCTCCGCGAACAGAATCGAACGCGCGACGGCGCCACGGAATCGCTGGCCGCGATCGATCGCGCGGCGCTGGCCGCCGCGAACAAGACGCTCATTCGATACTCGGCACAGGGAGGCGACGGCGATGGCAGACGGTGACCGCACCGCGCGGTATGAACTGTTGCGCGAGACTGCCATCCGGGTCCTCGACGCGATCGGCAACGCTCAGGAGGAACCGGAGACGCTGCGAAACGCCTTGGTGGACATGCATCTCACCGTCGCGGGCGACGCACCCATCACCACCCCGGCGGAACTGCCGCACCCGACCCTCGATCCGGAACGTCACCTGCGCAGCAGGTTCAACTACGTGGACAGCACGGCCCATCCGGTGCCGCTCGTCGAGGAGGCGGCCGAGCTGCGGCGGGAATTGGCCGAAGACCGGGGACGCGACGACCACAGTCCGGGCGGCCCGGAGCGAAACGTCCACTTCACCGGGCTGGAAGCCATGATCATCGGTGGCCTGCTGCAAGAACTCGCGGCCCGCCTGCTACCGGGAGATGCCTTCGGCCCGAGTAACAATGGTGCGGAGCTCGCCGCCGTGGCCACCGACCTGGCCTGGGAACTCCTCGACCAGACCTTTGTCGGCCGCAGCTGAGCACGCCGACCGAAGGAGCAGACACACCATGAGCGATACCCCCGAACTCACCAGGGAACAGCGCGAGGAATTCTGGCGCCGCCGCGGTTGGCGCCCGGACCTGCCGGAAGAGCAGCGCCTCGCGATCGAACGGGAATGGGACGACGAGGCGATCGAACTCGCGGAGTTCCACGGCTTCTGACCCGTTCCTGGACGGCCTCGCCGCGAAGATTTCGCCTGGCGTTTGCTTCTGAATAGAAGTTATCCCGGACACTCGGGTGCGCAACAGACGCACCAGAACTCGGGCTTCGGCATGCCGCGATGCGGGTTCTGCGGATCAGCGTCACCGAGGCGGCCGCCAGGCCGCACGAAGCGCCGTGGAGGGATTTCTCGATGCGAGGTAGAGCCGTGTTGGTGAGCGTGTGTGCGTTTGCCGCAATGGTGTTGACAGTCCCACCCTCGGCCAATGCGTGGGGCGTTCAGGGTCACAACACCACCGGCGCTATTGCCGACCTGCGGCTGACCGCGGGGGCGCGGGAGGAGGTCACCCGGCTGCTGTCCGGTGAGCCCGACCCCACCCTCGCCGGTGTGTCCAACTGGGCCGACGACGTGCGCCGCAACGACCCCGAACTCGGGAAACGTTCGGCACCTTGGCATTACGTCAACATTGGCGAGAACGGCTGCGTATACGATCCCGCAGTGAACGGCAACGGTGGGCAGAACGTCGTCGAGGCTCTTCGAACGCAGACCGCGACGCTGGCCGACAGCACCCGTTCGGATGCCGACCGGCGCCAGGCGCTGAAGTTCGTCGTGCACTTCGTCGGTGACATCCATCAGCCGCTGCACGCCGGGTACGCCCGCGATCGCGGCGGAAACGAATTCCGGGTCCAGTACCTCGGTCACAGCACCAACCTGCACTCGGTGTGGGACAGCCGAATGCTCGACACCCGCCATGCCAGTGACCAAGAAGAGTCGCAGCGGCTGCTCGCGCTCCCCGCACCCGACCTGCCCGCGGCACAACCGGACACCGATCCCGTCCGCTGGGCGCAGGACAGCTGCCGGATCGTCGACACCCCCGGCTTCTATCCGGCGTCGTCCACCATCGGCGACGACTACACCCGCCAATTCCTCCCGATAGCCGAAGCCCAGCTCCGCCTCGCCGGAGAACGCCTCGGCCAGCTACTCAACGCCGTGCTCGCCGCGCCGAACAGTTTGTGAGCGGCCCGCAACAGCAATTAATTGATCAGTTTTGAAGAAGCCGGTTGTAGCCTCCGCTCCATAGCATGGAGATCGTCCCCAAGAAAGTTGGCCGAGAGGAAACCGGCAATGAGCGCTCAGAAGTCCGACAAGGACGCCACCGCGAAGAACAAGTCCTCGGTGGGATTCACCGCCGAGGAACTAGCCGCGATGAAGGAACACGCACAGGAACTGAAGACGGCGGCGCGCCGCGGGCCACGCGCGGCGAAGGCGGATGGGGAACGCGACGTGCTCGCGAAGATCGCGGAGATGTCGGACTCCGATCGCACGATGGCCGAACGCCTCCATGCCATCATCAAAGCCAACGCACCAGAGCTTTCGCCGAAACTCTGGTACGGCATGCCCGCCTACGCCAAGGACGGCAAGGTCCTCTGTTTCTTCCAAAGCGCGGAGAAGTTCAAAGCGAGGTACGCGACCTTCGGCTTCAACGACATCGCGAATCTCGACGACGGCACCCTCTGGCCAACCGCTTTCGCATTGACCGCACTGACCGCCGACGACGAGGCGCGAATCGGCGAGCTCGTGAAGAAAGCGGTCAGCTGAATCCGGACAGCGAAGACCGTGCTACTTGTCATTAGCGGAGCGCCAGTCGCGAACGGCGTCGCGGACCCGGTCGAACACCGCCAGTGGCGGTCCGGCGATCAGGTTGGCCAGGGGTGATTCGCCCGCGGCCGGGTGTGGGCGGGTGGGTGCGATCGCCTCGGCCGCACGCACCGCACCGGCCATGCGCCGCAATTCTTCCGGAGACAGGTGCGCGGCCATCGCGCTGAACTCCTCCGATTCTTCGTGGCGGGCGTGCTCGAGCACCGCGTCGGCGAATTCGGCCAGCTTCTTGTCGAAGTCGGGATGCTCGACACCCAGATCGTAGAGCTCGGAGAGCGTCTTTTTGGCCTCGCTCTCCTCCACCAGCCGCTGCCGCACCACATCATCACCGGCCTCGGCCCGGCGGGCAGCGGGATGAACAATCTGTTCCTCGGCACTCTCGTGCACCGCCAGCAATCGCACCAGCTCATGGAACTGGTCCTCCTTGGCCCCCTGGCCCGACTTCAGCCGGTCGAAGCATTCCTTCACCTGCCGATGCTGATCCACCAACAGCTCGATCACACTCTGGTCCTGACCCGTCGACATCTCGTCGCTCCTTGTCCGTCCGAACACCTCCCGCGCGCCGCGCTGCCCGCGGTCCTTTCCGCCATACCCCCACCGTCGCGCCGCACACCATGCAATGGCCAGGTTCTCCAGGACACTCGGCGCACTCGGCCGTGCCCGCGTCATGTCACGAGGAACGGGTACGCCGCCCGAATGAACGTGACACGATCCGCGAGCACCGGGCACGGTCGACGTGATGCGATCGCGGCAAGCGCAGCCGCAAGGCCCGCGGGCAGGTGAAGGTTGTCGTTACCGGCGCGAGCGGGAATGTGGGGACCGCGCTGTTGCGCTCGCTGCGTGCCGAGAACTGGGAGGTGGTGGGCGTCGCCCGCCGCCCGCCGCAGCTCGAGCTCGCACCGTACGCCGGGGTCCGCTGGATCGGTTGCGACATCGGCGGCCCGCGGGCGATACCGATTCTGTCCGAGACGTTCGCTGGAGCGGATGCGGTCGTCCACCTGGCGTGGGCGATTCATCCGCACACCGCGGACCCGCCCATGGAACGGACGAACCTGATCGGCACCGCGAATGTGCTGGCCGCGGCGGCGGCTTGCGGGGTGGCCCACTTGACGTGTGCTTCCTCGGTGGCGGCGTATACGCCCGCGGACCCCTGGCAACGAGTCGACGAGCAATGGCCGCTGGCCGGGGTAGCGCATAGCGCCTACAGCGGCGGCAAGGCGACACTGGAGGCACAGCTCGACGCATTCGTCCACGCGCACCCATCGATCCGAATCGCCAGGGTGCGGCCGTGCGGTATTGCGCAAGGCGCTGCGGCCGCCGAGTTGGCCGACTGGGCGCTGAGCCCGTGGCTGCCACGATCCCTCATCGGTCACCGCTGGCTGCCGGTACCCCTGTGGAAGGACCTGCGGCTACAGCTGGTGCATGCCGAGGATGTGGCCGCCGCGATCCGGCTGATTGTGCTCGAA
This sequence comes from Nocardia brasiliensis, assembly GCF_042691675.1. Classification (GTDB taxonomy): domain Bacteria; phylum Actinomycetota; class Actinomycetes; order Mycobacteriales; family Mycobacteriaceae; genus Nocardia; species Nocardia brasiliensis_D. The sequence continues at coordinate 3,155,539 of NZ_CP170507.1, read as the reverse complement.
CAAGCGACCGGAGCGTTCAATCTCGCTGCCGAGCCGGTCATTTCGGCCCCGATATTGGCCGCGACGTTCGGCGGTTTCCGGCTGCCGGTGCCGCGGCCGTTGCTGACCGCGACGGCATGGACCAGTTGGCGTCTCGGCCTACAACCATTGCACTCAGGCTGGCTTCAGTTGGCCGACCGCGCCTGCTTGGTCGATACCGGCAAGGCGCGTCGAGATCTCGGCTGGTCACCGAAACACGACGCGATCGCCGTGGCTACGGAACTCGCCTCCAGCTTGCGCACGGGCCGGTGCGGAAACAGCCCGGCTCTCGCGCCCCGGCGAGCTCCGTTTCGCCTCGGATTCCCGACCCACCAGAGCCAGCACCGCAGGCGCTAACCTTCGGCCAGTTGTTGGGCCTTCGCGTAGGCGAGGTGGAGGAAGTCGGCGCCGGCGAGGGCCGCCATCGAGTCCGCGACCATGCGAGTTGCCCGTGGGGCGAATATCTGGCCGACGGTGAAGCCGGTGATCGCCCAGACGTCGAAACAGAAGGGGCAGCTGAGCAATTCACCGAGACTGCGCTGGATACCGTTGGCTTCCTTGGGTTGTTCCATCACCTCGCCGGGACCGCTGTCGTCGTCGGTCGGTCGGGTGAACGGGGCCCGGACGGGTTCGGTGACCGCGGCCTTGGTGACGGTGCGGGAAAGTTTGTGTGCGGCGAACGCGGTGATGACGAGTTCGCGCACCGTCATGGCGCGGGGCAGTTGCCGATTGGTCAGATTTCCCAACAGGGCGACCGCGGCGACGACGATCGCGTACAGGGTCATCGTCGCCACATAGCCGCCAAGGCTGCGCTTGTTCTCGGTCATGGGCGGAAAACCGCCCGGACACAACCCTCCTGCTTGTTCTTGAAGATGTCGTAGCCGCGGACCGCGTCCTCTAGTGGCATGTCGTGGGTGATGAGATACGACGGATCGAGGTCGCGCTGCTGGATGTAATCGAACATCCGCGGCACGTAGCGCTGCCCGTACTGTTGCGACGACCGAATGGTCAGACCCTTGTTGGTCACCACACCCATCGGGAATTTGTCGGTCAGCCCATAGACGCCGAGCACCGAAACGATGCCGCCCTTGCGGCAGGCGAGGATCGCCTCGCGCAACGGCGTCGCGCGGTCGGTCTCCAGCCGCAGCAGTTGCTTGGCGCGATCGTAGATCTGCTGTAGTCCGGTGCCGTGTCCTTCCATACCGACCGCGTCGATACAGGCGTCCGGGCCGCGGCCACCGGTCATCTCCCGCAACGCCTCCGGCACACTGTCGACCGCGGTGTAGTCGACGGTCTCGGCACCGAATTGCTTGCGCGCCAAGGCAAGCCGTTCCGGAAACCGATCGATGACGATGACCCGGTCCGCGCCGAGCAGCCGGGCGGTGTGCCCGGCCATCAACCCGACACCGCCACTGCCCCATACCGCGATCGTGTCGCCGGGTGAGATGTCGCAGAACTCGGCACCCATCAGACCGGTCGGCACGGCATCGGACAGGAACACCGCCTGCTCGTCGGTGAGGCCGTCGGGAATGGCGAAACAGTTGACGTCGCCGAACGGCACCCGAACGTATTGCGCGTGGGAGCCCTGATAACCGCCGAAGGGGTGGGTGTATCCGTAGATCCCACCGGTCGGGTAGCCGAGCACCGGCTGTTGCAGTTCGGCGTTCGGATTCGTCGTGTCACACGACGACCAGAGTTCGTGATCGCAATACCAGCACGATCCGCAGCCGATGAACGACGGAACGACAACGCGGTCACCGACTTTGCGCGCGGTGACCTCGTTGCCCACTTCGACGATCTCGCCCATGAACTCGTGCCCGATCACGTCGCCTTCGCGCATGCCGGGCAGGTAGCCGTCGATGAAGTGCAGGTCGGAACCGCACGTGGTGGTCAATCGAACCTGTACGACGACATCGTGCGGGTTGAGCAGCGACGGGTCGTCGACAGTCTCGACGGCGAGTTCGTTGACGCCGTTCCAGCAGAGTGCACGCATTGATCGTCTCCCAGTTCAGTGAGCGGCCGCACGCGCGCTCGGGTTGTGGGCGAGGGTAGGTACTTCACCGGTCTGCAGCAGTGCGCGCGCTCGGTAGAGCACCTTGAATGCGGCTGCGCCGGTGAGCAAGTCGGGAACCGGTGACTTCACCTGCAAGGTCACCTCGGTACCGAGGTCGTGGGGTGCGTCCCGGAATGTCAGCTTGATCTCCACACCCTCGGTGGACGAACCATTGCCCCCAGCGCGGACGAAACGCAGACTGCCCTCCTCCGCTACCAAGGTGGTGTCCCACGTGACGGATTCGTCACCCCGGCGCAGAATCCATTCGTAGCTGGTGGGTCCGGTCGACCGGACCTCGGCGAGATCGCCGAGCACTACGGACAACTTTTCGGGGTCGCGCCAGAATTGCTCGACCTGATCGCGCGGCCGACTGATGGTCACCGTCTGAGTGCCGCCACCGCTGCTGCCGGAGTCGATCACCTTGCCCACCAGATCGGTCAACTGCTCCTTCGCCTTATCGAGGTAGTTCACGAGTGCTCCTTCGAACGGTTTGCTCTATGGCACATGTCAAGTGCGGGCGCGGTGGGTGCTCACCGTGTTCGACTCCCCGACGGCCTACCCGGCGGTTGAGCCGCCAAACAGCACCGGCACGTCCCCCGGCGTGTCCATACCGACCGCTAATCCTCGCTATCGGACTCGGATTGCCGGTGCGGCGCGGCGAAGGGGTTCGCCGCCCGCTCGGTGTCGGCCGGGTGCCGGTCGATGTCGACACTGGGCGGGCGCATGAGCAGGTAGGGGGCGCGGGCGGGGGCGATTTCGTCGAGACGTTCGTTGATGGCGTGCGCGAGAACGTCGTGCTGCAGAGTCGGCAGGGCCATCAGTCCGTTGAGGTAGGCCTCGATTTCCATGCGGCCGACGTTGCCGCCGAGGGCGAAGTAGCGCAGCCACAACTCGTCCATCGTCAGCTGACTGGCCTTGTACGCCGCGGCCAGCCGGTCTCGGTAGTCGTCCTCGCGCGAGGCGTGCACGGCTCAGCCGCTTTCCGCTGGCTGCGTGGTCGACGCGACGATCGCTTCCGCAGCCTGCCGTACCGAGGTACGACTGTGCTGAGCCAGCTCGATCAGCCGCCGGTAGGCGTTATCGGGGTCCAGGTGCTCGCGAGCCATCAGCACGCCGCGGGCGAAGGAGATCGTCTCGCGCGACTGGAGTGCGTCTTTGAGGTCGGCGCTGAACCGCTGTGCGGAGTGCGCGGTGTGCAACTGGACCAGCAGCATCGTGATCAGTTCGGCGAACCTGCGCAGCAGATCTTCGCTGACGTCGGTGTAGGCGTGCGGTCTACGGGAGTACACCTTGACCGCGCCCAACGCCTCACCCGCGGTGAGCAGCGGTGCCGACAACACCGAAGCAATGCCCAATTCGACTGCGCGCGAAGACCATTCCGGCCAGCGCTCGTCTCGGACCAGGTTGTCGACGCGGACGAGCACATGGTCATTCCATGCCGTCAGGCACGGCCCTTGGTCTAGTCCGTACTGCAGTGTGTCGGCGGATTCCACGATCGGGTCGGTGGCCGCGGAGGTGATCCGCCGACCCTGGTTGTCCAGCAAACTGATCCCGGAGCCGGAGCTGGCCGGGATCACGTCAGCGGCCAGCGAGGTGATCTGGGCGAGCGCCGTAGACACGGTCTGCTCGGACAGCAACAGTCCCGATGCGTGTGCGTAGGCGGCCGCCAGTTCGTCGGCGGCATTACTCGGTGGCGAATCCCCGGACATCTCGGCACCTCGATCCAGCGACGGGACGGGCTCGTGCACCACGACCGAGCTCGCGAGCATTAGCGGAATGCCCATACGCGGGCGCGGCAAACGGTGCGCGTCGCTGTCTTGCCGCGCCCACCGATCATCCTCGGGGCCGGATCCGGGAGCACGTCATTCCGGGGCAGCGGGTTCTCGGATCTCCTGAGGTACGGACCCGCCCGCTATGTCGGCGGCGATGCCGAGATCCTCTTCGTAACTGCTGATGGTGAGGTCATCGTCGCTGTTCCGGAGACCGACGGGATCGGATAGCGCCGAGTCCGGTTCCACTGGCGCGGTTTCCACCGTGACGTCGGGCTGTTCTTCGGCCAACCGTTCATCCAATGGTCGCGGGTGGGCTTCTTCCCACGGCGTCATGCCGTACTTGGTGACACCCGACCAGTGCTCAGGGGGATCCATCCCGCGTTCTTGCGGATCGACCCGCAACCGGTCTTCGTCGAGGTCCTCTGCACTGTTGAGCGCGGCCGGGTCGGTTTCCACCGAGTCCGGCGTACCGGCGTCCTGTGGCGGATCGTAGGTGTTTTCGCCCTGTTCCGTCATTGATACCTCCTCTGCCAGTACCTGACTTCCCGCCACGGTGCTGTTCAACCGGTGACGGGCGGGCCATCCCCGGTACTTCCACCACGGCGCTTCCTCGACCGGTCGCAATCCAACGGGCGCGGAGTACCCGCGAGTCCTGCGGCGAAACCGCAGCATCAATGGCGCCTAGTTATGTACCCAATGCGACCTAGGGCACACAGCACACCATCAGCAACCTCCATAAGGTACAAATGTACTTATATCGTTCACACCCCTGCCGCCAACGGCGGCGATCAGCGACAAGGAGAAGACCATGCCGTTCGCTCCATGTTTAGGCGTCAAGGACACAGCGACCAGCAAGGCGTTCTACGAACAGCTCGGCTTCGTCGTCGACAGCCAGACCGCGACCGATGACGACGACATTCACATGGTCCTGTTCGATGGACAGTTTTGCGGCATGTTGTACCGGTACGCACACCTCGAGTCCTGGCTGCCTTCCCTGAAGGAGCAGCCGGTGGGGTTCACCGGGATGTTTTATCTCGAAGTGCGGAACTTCGAAGAGATGCTCGAAAAATGCACCGCGGCAACAGAAATCGTCAAGGGGCCGATGACCGACCACACCGGCACCCGGATGTTCTACATCGCCGACCCCGACGGATACGTCATCGGCATCAACGACGCCGACTCCCGAGCCGACAGCGACCTGGTCGGCCAGTACAACAACCAGGCCTGAAGGAAGGTTTCGCCATGTCAGGTAACTCCAGCTCGACACTTTCGGCGACCGTCGCCTCCTATGCCTTCTGGGCCGCTGATGGCCGTGCGCTGGCCGAGTTCTACGCGGCGGCACTGGGTTGGCAGATCGCCCAGGAATTTCCGGACGAGAACGGCATTCCTGTCGCCTTTTTGGTCACCGACGGCACGACGACCTACGTGTTCTACACCGCCGAGCAATTCCGTGCCCCGAACTGGCCCGCCGATGAACTGCCTTTCCATCTGGATCTGAGCTTCGACGATGTCGCCGACGCCGAGCGACGGCTGGTGGACCTCGGTGCCACCAAACCGGATTTCCAACCCGGCGGCGAACAGTGGACGGTCCTGCTCGACCCGTCCGGCCAGCCCTTCTGCATCAGCCAACGCTGAGCTAGTTGTCGACGCCGTTATTCGGCGGCAGGTTGTAGAACTCCGGCATGATCTCGTTGAAATGTGTTGCTTCCCAAGCGGTTTGGTTGAGCATGTTGGGATCGATGGTGACGAATGGCATCCATCCTTCTTGGTACCAGCGAGTTTCGCCGTCGTTGATTCGCCGCAGGGCGATCTCGGCAGTACAGGCGGTGAAGCCTTCTTGGAGTGCCCGACACGAGTCGTAGATCAGGTAGTTCACATCGAGCTGAGCCAAGATGGGGATGGATCGCCAGACTTCACCCAGCGCGAGCGGTAGCGCGCGCAGGATCTGGCCTTCGAGCCCGGGCCCAGCGACCTGGCCGAGTCGGACGAAGGCGTCGAGCAGATCGGTCGCCCGTCCGTCCGTGATGGTCCATCGGTTCCCCTGCAGACCGATGCCGGTGTCGGACACCTGTCGCCAGTCGATCGCGGTGGCTTGCCGCCCATCCCACGGAGACCGAGCGTCCGTGCGGACCCGCCCTTGGACGGTCTGCCCCGTGCCACCGGGAAACAGTCACGGCATCATCTTGATCAGTGGATCGAACACCCCCACCTCGGTGACGGGGGCGAAGAAGCGGTTGGTGATCGCCCCGCCCTCGTTGGTCGGTGTGTACAAATGCTTGCCCGCCCAGACCATTTGGCCGAGTTCCTCGCCGAGCCGGGCCAAAACCCCGGTGCTGCAACTGAATGGGTCGGTGAGCAGCGGCGTGAGGATCCGCTTCAGCGGCTCGGTGATCAGCCCTTCGGGCAGCCGGAATCCCCATTCGAGAATGTTGCCGATGATATCCAGCCGCGAGCAGGTAGGGACCGCGAGGGTGAGCGTGTCCTCGCCGAACAGCGGCCCACCTCGACCGAGGAACTCGAAGATCTGACGCTTGCGATCGTTGCTGGAGACGCGGAAGGCCATGACCGTCCGCCGCCAGTTGTCGTTGTAGTTCGAACACGCGGCACCGAGTTCGTCCGAAGTCCGGTACATCGCCCCCGGATTGGCGTCTTTCCACTCCGTCGCAAGCCGATGAGAACTCGGATTGACCGGCGCCGGAGCACCTTCGGGCCGGACGGCAGGTGATTGATCGGCATTGGGGACGAGTACGCAGTTGTCGGACCAGTTGACGGCGCCGTCCCCGTCGAAGTCCGCCCAGTACAACGGTTCGGTGGCCGGTGGCGAGTTCGCCATGGTCCATCCGTCGGCAGGCACGTCCGGCAATGGCCGGGGATCCGGGTACGCGACCGGCAAGACCGGCGCCTCGGTGGTGCATCCCCACATTCCGCACACCGGTGGGTCGGGGTACGGCTCCGGCTGGACGCTCGGTGCGGCGGTGACCGCCGGAGCCATTCCCACCCCGGCCGCGATCGCCACGGCGGCGACCACGAGTTGCCGCTGCCTCCGGAGAACAGGCTCTTTCCAGTTCGTATTTCGACCTCTTGCCACGGTGCGCCCTTCTTCATCTGCTCAGCACATGGTGCGTATTCCGGGCGCAAGCAGCGGAGTTTCCGCCATTGCGTCGGGATGAGCAGAACGATACACTGTCTCAGACAGATGGAGAAGGTTTTATGATCGAGCTCCAGGCGCTAGTGGATGCAATGCTCCGCGCACTGAGATGAGCTGAGCAAGCAGCCTTCAGCGCGCAACGCCGCAGTTCAGAGGCGCATTGGACAAGCCAGCACTCTCGTGAGACAACTGAAAATACCACTTACCCAATGCGCGCCGGAATCAAAGCTCTACTGCCCCGATTCGTGCGTGATAATTGCGCTATCGATACGGCGGTTGCGCAAATTTCGAAGCAGCTGCTCGGCATCACTTCTTTCCGTCGAGAACCTCACGCAGTGTGCGAGCAAACGCCTCGGGCTGCCCGGCGTAGCCGAATTCCTCGTCGATGAACCCGCCGTGGTGGCTGGGAAACACGATCGCCTGCTGACCGAGCCGCTCGGCGGCGGCCACCGACGTACGTCCGGTGAACGTGCCCAGTGACTCCTCGCCCACGGCTATCACGACACGAGTCGGCGCCGCGGCGAGCGCGGCGAAGTCGGGGCGATAGCTGCTGACCGCCCACGACCGGTCCGACAGCAGCGGGTCGTCACGGCTGCCGTCGTCCTCGTTCGGCAGCCCGAACGCAGCTGGGTCCGGGGCAGGCTGGGCAAAGTACTCCTCGGTGATCTCGCCCTGCCACGATGTCATCGCGATGAAGGCCGCCATGCCCGCACCGAAACCCTTGGCCTCGTACACGTCGCGATAGCCGGCACGGGCGCGCTCGACAGCCGCCGCATCCGGAAGTACCGAAATGAGCGGCGGCTCATGGGCCACCAGCGTGGTCACATCGGCGGGGTAGGCCGTCACGAGCGCGAACGCGACGATCCCGCCACCACTGCTGGCGAATATCTCGACCGGACCGGCGCCGAGCGCCTCGATCAAGGCATGCAGATCGTCGGCGTGCACGGTGGGCACATGGTCGACCCGACCGTCTTTGCGAATGCTGCGGCCGAGGCCACGCGGGTCGTAGGTGACCACGGTGCGATCGGGGAAATACGACCTCAGCGCGCGAAAGCCGCTGGCATCCATGGGCAGGCCGATCAGGAGCAACGGTGGGCGTCCGTCGGCGGTGGGCAGCGGCCCGTGCACGTCGTAGGCGATGTCGAACTCGGGGGTCGCGAGAGTATGTGTCGTCATATCGATAAGGACGGCTTTCGCGCCGAGAAATCATCGGGCCCGAATCGTCGAACCAAGCACTCGCGCCGATGATTTGGCGATCACAGCCCCGTGGCGGTCTACGACCTGCGGTCCGATACTCGACGCACACTGAGCATGGCGGCGAACACGGTGATCAGCGTCTGCACCGCCGTGGGCCAATCGATCAGGAAACCTACCGGCGCCGAAACAACCACCGCCGCCGCCAACTCTTGCAACGGCGGGCCGGTCGGGCGCGGCGCCGACGGCTGCGGGCTGGGATCGCCCGCGGGTGGCGTCAGACTCATGCGAGCTTCGTCCTGTCTTCCGATCCGGTCATGAGCGCGTCGAGCCGTTTCGCGGTTTCGCCCGGTCGTGCGGCCTGGGCGGCGAGCAGGTCGACGATTTGCAGATAACGCTCGATGTCTTCGCTGCTCTCCAGATACAGCGTGCTCGTCGGTTGCGATACGCACACGACGTCCGGTAGCTGCCGTTCGATGAAGCGCAGGTACAGGAAAGCGCTCCCGATCACCGCGGGACCGAAGGCAGCATCGCCGACGATCTGCATGACGATGTTCTCCGCCTGTATCACCTGCCGGAGATGGCGGAGCTGATCGCGCCACACCGTGGCGCCGCCGATCCGACGACGCAGTGCGCTCTCCTCGACCACGAGCCACACATACGGCGGGTCGGCGCGGTCCAGGATCGCCTGCCGCCGTAATCGCACGGTGAGCAACCGATCGATCTCGGTGTCCGGGCGATCCGGATACCTCAATCGGAGTGCCGCCCTGGCGTATTCAGCGGTTTGCAGCAGTTCCGGGGCGACCGCGGGTTCGTAACAGCGAATCGTCCGGGCCGCCGACTCCAAGTTCAGCAGCTCGAATCCTTTGGGGAGCGAGTCACTGTCGCGGTGCCACCAACCGGGCTGATTACCGAGCTGCACCAGCGACAGGTACTTGTCGTGCTCCTCGATATCGGTGACGCCGTAGAACTTCAGCAGCTCGACCACGCCGCGACGATCGAGCCCGACCATGCCGGATTCGATGCGACTGATCTTCGATACCGAGGCCCACATGCCGTCGCCGACATCCTGTTGGGTCAGCCCTCGTTCCTTGCGTAGCTGCTGAAGCCGCGAGCCGAGCATCCGCCGAAGAACCGTGGGCACATCCGCGATGGTGGTGCTGGCTCGGATGCTGGTGGGCTCAGCGCATCGCAAGCTTCGATCTGCGTTCACGGGTCCAGTCTGGCACCGGGAACTGTGTTTGTACTTGCAGATGTACACGCAAATGCACGCACATTCGGGTACCTAGGTGAAAAAACCGCCACGGTCCGCAGGCGATCAGCTGTCTCCTGGAGACCGTGGCGGCGACTTCAAGATCTACTAGGGCTTACGCGCCACCGCGCCGTAGGCCGAGATCGGTCGGGTGTCGCCCACTTCGGATTCCGGCACACGCCACTGCGTGATCGGCACGAAACCGGGCTCCACCATCTCCAAACCGTCGAATACCGCGCGGATCTCGGCTTGCGGCCGGGGGGTGTACGGCGCGCCACCGGTCTTGGCGTACTCCGCGCACAACCTGACGTAGGCATCGCTGTCGTCGGTGCCGTCCCACATCACCAGGTAGCTGCCCGACGGTACGGCGTCCAGCACCGTGCTCACGATGCGCCGCAGGTCATCGTAGGTTTCGGCGTGGCCGAGCACGCCCATGAACATGACGGCGATCGGCTCGTCGAAATTGAGCACATTGCGCGCGTCGGCGATGATCTGCTCAGGGTTGTTGAAATCGGAGTCGACGTAGGTGGTGACACCTTCATTTGTCGTGCTGTTGAGCAGCGCCCTGGCGTGCGCGAGCACCAACGGGTCGTTGTCCACGTAGACGATCTTGGCCGATGGCACGATACTCTGGGCGACCTCGTGGGTGTTCTGCATCGTCGGCAGCCCGGTACCGACGTCGAGGAACTGCTTGATGCCGACCTCGCCGGCGAGGAAGCGGACCGCACGGATCAGGAACTGGCGGGACTGCACCGCCATGGTGCTGATATCGGGGTCGATCTCCTTGCCCGCGTCCCCGGCGATCTGATCGATTTCGTAGTTGTCCTTACCGCCCATCCAGTAATTCCAAATGCGCGCCGAATGCGGAATATCCGTTCGGATCGTCGGCGTACCTTCATCTGACATGGGGTTTCGACTCCTCAGCACACGTACGGCGGCACACAGAGCAGTGTCGCGGCGGGTTGTTGCATCCGACCTGCACTGCGACAGTACAAGATTGACACGTCGCATACACGCAGGTTGGCGGAGATGTAACCAGTGTCGAGACCGCCCCGGCTCGCGAGCGGCGAGCCGGGGCGGGAACGTGGGGCGGAAGAGGTCAGTGGCCGGTGACGCCGCTGAGTTCGTTGGGGGTGGCGGGCAGGGTTGCGGTGGCTGTGGTGGTGCCGGTGGGCAGATCGATGCGGAAGACCTTCTTGCTGGTGGGGTCGGAGACGTAGGCGGTGTCGCCGCGGACGAACAGGGCGGGGCGGGGCTGCTGCCACTTCAGCGGTTCCTGCCACGGGTCGATGACCGGGATGGTGCGGGTGACGGTGGCGGTGACCGGGTCGATCACGTGGATGCGGCCGTCGGTGCCGAGCACCAGTGCCTCGCCCTGCGGGCCGCGGGCCAGTGAGCGGAAGGTGTAGCTGGTGCCGATGTCGACCAAGCGCATGGTGTTCGTTGCCGTGTCGATCAGCGAGATCTGGTGCGGGCGTTCGAGTTCGGCGTCCTTGTCCTGCTTGTAGTCGCCGAGCACGATCGGCGAGGCCGCGCTGCCGGACTGGTTGCCGATGCGGCCGTACGGGGTCGGGCTGGTCACCTTGGTGATGACACCGTTGCGGTAGACGAGAACGCCGTTCTGGCAGCCGATCACCACGGCCTCGCCCTGTGCGGTCGACTCGCCGTGCACGCCGGGGCAGTCCTCGCTGCGGGTGATCTCCTTGCGGTCCTTGTCCAATACCGCGATGCCGACCCGCTTTTCCTCGGTCCCGAGGGTGACGACGAGTTCGTCGTTCGCCAGTTCGATCGCCACCCCGTGATGCGGTGCGGCGGCCCGATAGACCTCGGTGGCCGGTTTGCCCCCGTCGAGCTTCGCCGGGTCGAAGATCGTCACTTCGCCGGTGCCATCGGCGAAAAGCACTGTGCGCCCGGCATGTTGAACGACGTGACCCGGCTTCTCGCCGGGGAACTCGATACCGGTGAATTTCGCGTCGAAGGCGTCGAGGACCTGGAAGCCGTCCTTGGTCGACACCATCAGGTGGCGGTCGTCGCCCGCGGGGTTGAGCCGGTTGAAGCCATCGAGTTTCAGCTCGCCGGACTGCTCCAGCGACTTTCCGTCCAGCAGGTAGATTCCGCCGTCGTAGGTGACCCCGATCGGCTCGGCGCCCGGTTCGTGTGCGTGATCGGAATCCTTTGCGCCGCAGCTACTGAGAGCGACGGCGGAGGCGATCAGCCCGGACAGGGCCACTGCTTTCGTGGCTCGTGACCGAATATGCATGTGCTGCTCCATTTTTCTCGTGCGGTGTGCTGTGCTCATGGCGCGGTGAGGCCGCGGACGATCGCCGCGGTGTTGGCGCGCATCATTTCCAGGTAGGTGCCGGCGCCCGCGCCGGGTTCGGTGAGCGATTCGGTGTGCAGGCCGATGACCTGCACGCGCACACCGGCCTGTTCGACGAGAACCTTGGCGAGCCGGTCGGGCTGGGCGGAGTCGACGAAGATCGCGCCGACACCGGCGGCGCGGATGGCGCCGGCGAGGGCGCTGAGGTCGGACGCGCTCGGTGAGGCGAGGGTCGTTCCGCTGGGTATCACCGCGCCGACCACCTGGAAGCCGAAACGCTGTGCCAGATAACCGAATACGTGGTGATTGGTCACCAACTTCCGACGTTCCGCGGGGATGGTGGCGAACTGTTCGGTCATCCACTGATCGAGCTGGTCGAGCTCCGCGAGGTATCGGTCGGTATTCGCCCGGATCTTCCCGGTATCGATGCCGTCGACGTGGTCGGCGATTCCGGCACTGATCACCTCGACCGCCCGGCGCACCCGCTTCGGATCGGTCCAGAAATGCGGGTCCGGCCGACCGGCCGATTCGTCCGAGACGTAACTGATGGGATCGACCCGGTCGGCGACGGACAGCGTCGGCACACCGGCTCGCTCGGCCGCCTCGACATTGCGCGCGACGCCCTCCTCCAGGCCGAGACCGTTGTGCACGATCAGTCCGGCGCGTTCGAGCTGTGCCGCCTGCTGAGCCGAGATCGCGAAGGCGTGCGGGTCGGCATTCGGCGCCATCAGGACGGTTACCTCGGTGGCATCGCCGACGATGGCGCGGGTGAGATCACCGAGAATGTTGGTGGTGACGACGATTCCGGTGCCGTCGCGCCCGTCGCTCGTGCACGCGGTGAGCGCCGGCAGCAGGACGGCCATCGCGGCCAGTACGCGGATCACAGTTCTCATGAGCCCGTCTCCACCAGGTCGGTCGGCGCGATATCGAGGGTGAATGTTCTTGCGACGCGCAGGTTGTCGTTGTAATCGACCTCGTACACCCGGCGCGCCCGTGCGTCGCTGACGTAGGCGCGATTCGTATCGACGACGATCACCGGCGCTGCGGCGTCGTCTGCGAGCGGGTCGGCGAGCAGCGGGATCCGCTGTGTCTCAGCGCCTGTTTCGGGATCGATACCGTGCAGCACACCGTCGCGGGTGAGGGCGAGCAGTGGCGAACCCTCACCCGCGGTGTTCACGGCCCGCACCGGACCGATCGGCGCCAGGGTCCATGCCTTCTTCCTGACGTCGAGCGACCACAGACCCTGCTGTCCGGCCACGGCGGTCAGCGTGGTGCTGCCGGGACGGTGGGTGAATTCGACCGCCCGATCGGACTCCGGAACCTGTTGCGGATAAGGGATCTTCGCGCCGGAGAAGACGCCGTCCTGCCGGGTCACCACCAATGCGCCATCGGCACAACCGAAGACGACGCCCCGGCGAGTCACCGCCTGACCTCGCGCGCTCGGGCAGGGCTCGGCGACAGTCGTCACCGGCGCACCATCGCGGGTCCTGACCTCGACCCGCTCCCCCGCTACCAGCAGATGTTCGGCGTAGGGCACGGCGGTCCCCGCGCTGATCCGACCGCGTTCGGTGACTGCCCCACCGTCGAGTGCGGGCCGATCCAGCAGCACCGTGCCGCCGTCGACAGCCAGTGCGATTACGGCGGTGTCACTGTGCGCGGCCGTTACTCGGCCACCGGCGATCGAGCCGACCTCGCGGACCGGTGCGCGGTAGTAGTGGACGTGGTCACCGTGGTCGACGGTCCACGCACCGCCGTCCACGATCCGCACCGACCCAGCCGAACTCGCATAGGCGAACCTGCCGTCGGTGACGATGCCCGCCAGCCCGTCCACGCGGCCTGCCTCGGTAGTTTGTTCGGTGATCAGGTCGAGCACCCGAATTGCCCCGGAACCCTTGTCTCCCAGGATCAGTCGTGATTGCGCGTCGGACGCTTCCTCGGCTCCGGCGACGTAGCCGTGCGGCGTCGGCTCGACAGCGGGCGTGTCGGCGCCGGAACCGCAGCCCGCCAGTGGCCCGGCGGCCGCGATGACCGACAGCAGCGCAATGGGTTTGGCGGAACGCCGGATCCGATCGCGCAACGTCGCGGCCACGGCCGAGACGAAGAACAAGCCCACCGCGACCAACGCGATGGTGGCCCCCGCAGCGGTACCGGCATGCCACGAGATCAGCAGGCCGACAACGGTCGACAGCGCACCGAGCAACGCCGCGATCACCATGATCATCGGAATCCGGTCGGCCCAGTAGGTGGCGGCTGCCGGTGGCGCGATGAGCAACCCGAACACCAGCAGCGTCCCGACTATGTGGAACGACGCGACGATCGCCAGCGTCACCAGGCCGACCAATGCCACGTGCGCGAGCTTCGGCCGCAGACCGAGGGTGTGCGCTTTGCGCGGGTCGAAGGTGAGCGCCACGAACGCTCGATGCCCGAGCACCGCCACCACCAATGCGACCAGCAACGCGGCGGCCAGATAACCGAGATCTCGTTCGCCAACGGCCAATACGTCACCGAACAGGAAACCGGTCAAGTCCACCGCGAAGGATTGGGAGCGGGAAACGATGATCACCCCCAGCGCCAGCATGCCCACGAACAACAAGCCGATCCCGGTATCCGCGGCGAAGCGCCGGTTACGGCCGAGGACCGACACCCCGAACGCCATTGCCGCACAACTCACCGCGGCGCCGAGCAGCAGGTTGCCGCCGAGCAGCGACGCCACCGCGACACCGGGCAGCATCCCGTGCGCCATCGCGTCACCGAGAAAAGCCATGCCGCGCACCACAACCCACGTTCCGGCCAGGGCGCATACGCAGGAGACCAGCAACCCACCCCACACCGCTCTTTGCACGAACGCCACCTCGAACGGGTCGAACAGCCACTCCATGATGGGCCACACTATGATGATAATGATTATCATTACAAGTGAGGTGACATGGGACACATCGACCACCCGGCCGCGATCCACATCAGTGGACTGTCCGCCGGCTACGCAGACCACCTCGTACTGCACGAAGTGACCGCGACGATCCCGCGCGGGCAGGTCACGGCCGTGGTCGGCGCCAACGGGTCAGGGAAGTCGACGCTGCTCGGGGTGCTGGCCGGAGTCGTCCCACCGCGGGAAGGGACAGTGCGACACCAGACCCCGGGTCGGCCCGCGTTCGTGGTGCAACACAGCGCCGTTCCCACGACGCTGCCCCTCACCGTCCGGGAGGCGGTGGGCATGGGCCGCTGGGCGCACCGCGGACCGTGGCGGCGGCTGTCCCGCCACGACCACAGCGTCGTCGAAACCTGTATGGCGCGAATGGATATCGGCGACCTCGCGCGCCGCCGCCTCGACAGCCTCTCCGGCGGCCAGCGCCAGCGCGCGCTGCTCGCCCAGGCACTGGCTCAGGAATCGGAACTGCTGCTCCTCGACGAGCCGGCCGCCGGACTGGATTCGGCGACGCAGCAAGAGATCTCGCGTGCGTTGACCGAGATCAGCGGCAACGGTGTCACGGTCGTGCAGGCCACCCACGACCTCGACGAGGCCATGCGTGCCGACCATTGTCTGCTACTGCGCGATGGCCGGGTACTCGCCGACGGTCGACCGCAAACCGTCCTCGCCGAGCACAATTCCGTGGCTTACGCCGCATCGGTCGACCGGGCGGGACCAGCGGCGTAGGTGTTCGCCGACTTCACCTACGAGCCAGCTGCGGATCCGAGTCTTCGGTGTCCGCGTGCTGCGGCGGCGACGCATTGCCGAATACCGCGACCGCGACCGCACCACCGATAGCGAGGAGGAAGCCCAGAATCGCCAGCCACCCGAGTCCGGGCCGGGAGGTGTCACCGAGCAGGAGCACCCCCGCGATGCCCGGGAGCACCGTCTCGCCGACCACCAGCGCCGCGGTGGCACCGTTCACCGATCCCAGTTGCAGTGCGACGGTATGCAGGTAGAACCCGCCGACCCCGGCAACGGCGATCGTCCATCCGGCCGGATCGGCGAGCAACGTGGACAAATGCGGCGGATCGACACCGAGCACGATGCGGACCGCGATCGCCAGGGCGCCGAACAGCAGACCCGAGGCGAGCCCGGCCGCCACCGCACCCTTGGCGCCGAGACGCCGCACGACCAGCTGACTGACCACGAACACGGCCACGGAAACGATCAGCACCCCCCAGTGCAGCACGGGATCGTCGCTGCCCCCACCCTCGTGTCCGGCGGCGGCGCCGAGGGCGGCGAGGGCGACGATCACCGCGCAGATCGCGATCCAGTCGCGCGGGTGCAACCGGATGCCGAGCACGAAGACGCCGAGCACCGCGGTGACGATCAGGTTCGCGCTCATGATCGTCTGCGAGAGAAACAGCGGGATCAAGCGCGCGGACACGGCGTTTCCGGCGAAGCCGACCACATCGAGGACGGCGCCGACGATGAACCACACCGTCAACGCCGCCGCCACCGTGGCAGCCACGGTGGGCGCTCCGTTTGCGGTCAACTGCCCGCCCGCACCGCGCGCCGCCGCGGCGGCAGCCGACCGACGCGCGGCGTAGGCCTGCAAGACCGAGCCCACGCCGTATCCCAGGCACGCCAGCAAGGCGGTGAACAGGCCGATCAGCACCTCATGCGGCCTTCGCCTCGAGATACCAGAAGCCGACGTCCGCTGACAACGGAGACGTGGTGGTGAGGACGAATCCGGCTTGCTCACACAGCTCGGCGAATTCGGCACAGGTGCGTTCCCGGCCACCGACGTTCACCAGCATGTTGAGGTCGCTCAGGTACAGACCCGCCGGCACCGTCTCGGTAACCCGTTCCGGCAGAACCGGTTCGATGATGAGCAGGGTCCCCGTCGGCGGGCAGACCGCTCGGCACTGCCGAAGGATCCGCACGCACCGGTCGTCGTCCCAGTCGTGCAGGATGCTCTTGATCAGATAGAGGTCGGCGCCACCGGGAATGCTGGTGAAGAAGTCGCCCGTGACGACCGACACCCGCTCGGTCACGCCCGCTTCGGCCAGCCGCTCCGGTGCTTGTGCGCTGCCTTCTTCCGTGTCGAAGAGGACCCCGCGCAGCTGCGGGCTCGTCCGCAGGATGCCCGCGAGCAGTGTGCCGTCGCCACCGCCGATATCGAGCACCGTGCTGAAACGGCCGAAGTCGTACGCTTTCGGCAGCGCCTCGGCAACCACCCGCGACGCCTGACTCATGGAGGCGTTGAACAAGGCGGATATGGCCGGTTTGGTCTTCAGATGCTCGAAGAACGGCGCACCGAAGCGTTCGTCGAAGGACGTCTTCCCCGTGCGGACGCTCGACGCGAGATCCTGCCAGGCGTTGGTCATCACCGGGTCGGTGAACATTTCCACGAAGGCGTGCAACGACTGCGGATGGTCGCTGCGCAGCAGTTCGCCCGCCGGGGTCGGCGCGAAGCAGTCCACCGTCGGTTCGGTGAACAGCCCCAGCGCGGTGAGTGCTCGCAGCAGCCGGACCAGCGTCACTCGCGGAACAGCCAAGTCCTCGGCGACCGCGCCGACCGGTCGAGGTGTTGCGCCGAATGCGTCGAGCAGCCGGAGTTCCGCCGCCGCACGCACCACGAAGGTTGTCATGAAGCCTGTCGTCAGCCGCCGCAGCACTATGTCCGGCTGAATTTCCGGCTGTATGGTCTCGCTCATTGGGCCACCCCATTCCCCGTAGTCGATCTTAGTTAGGCTACCCTAATTTCGGCCGATGTGACCAGGGTGGCGTGAGAAACCTCATCCAGGTGAGGCTTGCCTAAGTTGTGGCGGGTGGTTCTAATGGCCGCCATGGACACAATCCAGCTATCCCGCCGCCGCCTGCTCGCGACCACCTGCGCGGTCGGGCTCGGTGCCGCCGTCACGGCGTGCACCGGCCGGTCCCCCGTGGACGAACCGTTCACCGGGCCGGGCGGTTGGTCGTTCACCGACGATCGCAACAGTACCGTCCGGACCGCGGCGGTCCCGTCTCGGATCGTCGCCTTCGTCGGCGCCGCCGGGATGCTGGCGGACTACGGTCTACAGGATCGCATCGTCGGGATCTTCGGCGAAACACGTACAGCGACAGGTGAACCGGCCCCACTGGTGGGCGATCTCGACCTCGGCAAGGTGACGGTGCTCGGCAACAACTGGGGCGAGTTCAATGTCGAGAAGTACGCGGCACTCGAACCCGATCTCCTCGTCACCGATATGTATGCGCCCGACGAGCTCTGGTACATCCCGAACGAGAGCAGGGCCAAGATTCTGGCGATCAATCCGAACGTGGCGGCGGTGCGCGTCGCGCGCCGGACACTGCCGGAGACCATCGCGCGCTACGCCGAGCTCGCTCAGGCGCTGGGTGCAGATCTCAACGCGCCCAAAGCCATTCAGGCCAAGACGCGATTCGATGCGGCCGCGCAGGCGGTTCGCGACGCGGTGGCGCAGCGGCCGGGACTGCGGGTCATGGCGGCGTCGGCGACGCCGGGCATCTTTTACGTCTCCGATCCGAAAGCGTCCGCCGATCTGAGCTATTTCGCGCACTTGGGGGTGGGCATGGTCACCCCGGATCACGTCGTCGGCGACGGTTTCTTCGAGGAACTGAGCTGGGAGAACACCGATAGGTATGCGGCCGATTTGATTCTGCTCGACCGTAGGTCCGCCGCGTTGACACCGGAAGCGCTTGCCGCCAACCCGGTCTGGCGCGGCCTGCCCGCGGTGCGCGGCAACCAGGTCACCGGCTGGCAGCCGGTGTACCGGTTCTCGCACGCCGGTACCGCACCGCTGCTCGACGACCTGGCCGCTGCCATTCGCCGCTCCGGCAAACTGACCTGACGAGGAAACACTGTGGGCTTCGCCAGCGGCGGACAGGTTCCGCACGTAGCCGATCGCCGGGAGTTGGGCGCACGAAGGCGGAGGCCGCGATCACCTGGCTGGTGCGGCACGAAGACACCGGCACCGACAGCAGGGAACTGTCACCGATGCCGGTGTGCACGAGAGGTGGCTCGGCTGCCGGGGCGTCAGGCCGCGGCCGGGCCGTAGTGCAGGTGAACGACGCCGTTGTCATAGGTCTCGCACTCGGTGAGCGCGAGTTTGGTCGCGTCGACACCGTCGCTCCACAGCCGCTCGCCCTTGCCGAGCGCGATCGGGTACACGAACAGGTGCAGGTCGTCGACCAGTCCGGCGGCGAGCAGCGCGCGCACCAGGGTGCCGCTGCCGCTGATGTAGATCGTGCCGTCGATCTCGTCCTTGAGCTTGCGGATGACGTCCGGGTCGTAGGCGCCGAGGCGGGTGCTGTTGGCCCATTCGACCTCGGGCTCCCGCGCGCCGACCACGTACTTCATCGTGTCGTTGAAGAACGGCGCACCCGGGTCGTCCGCCACCGTGCGGGTCGACCAGGCCGGGGCGAACATCTCGAAGGTGTTGCGGCCGAGCAGGATCGCTTCGGCCTTGGCGGTGATGGCGCTGAGGGTCTCCCCCATCTTCGGGTCGAATCCGTACTCGAAGGTCCAGGACGGATCCTCGTACACCCCGTCGAGTGCGATGAACTCGTGAACTGCGATGGTGCCCATGGCGGCTTTCCTTTCGGTTTCTTGCGCGTTGTCGAGAACGACTCTGCAGCCAGCACCTTACGGTTTGTTTACGGTCGGTTCGTCACCCCCGGTGAGCGGCCGGGGAGGCTTATTGCCCGCTCTTCTCGTAGTAGATCCAGAAGCGGGCGGGGCCGTAGTGCCGCCACACGGCCTTGAGCATTCGCCACCCGGTCGGGACGGCGAACGCGGTGGCACCGCCCGCCAAGGTCCAGTCCGCGGTGTCGTCGGGCCACCACCCACCGGCGACCATCTGGGCGAACACCACGATGGTCATCACCCCGCCCGACACCAGCCGGATGTCTACTTTGACCCTGCGCCAGATCGGCCTTGTCGGCACGGACCGCCGGTCGCCGGTCGCCGGCGCCGCCGGGGACGGCGCAACCAACGACTGGCCAGGCGGCCGCTCTGCTCGGTCGCACTCGGTCGACCCGACGGCGGCCTCGCCCAACGGGTCCGGCGAGATCGAGGACGTGGCCGACTGCGGGTGCTGCGGCATGTGCACGATCGACATGGTCGCGGCGGCGAGCACTTGATCCTGGACGTCCTCCGCGCCCGCGGCCTGCTGCGCGGTGGTGTTCAGGGGATCGCGGTGAGAATTCAACATCTGAGTTTCGAACTCCTCGTCGAGGAGCCCGTGTTCGAGCGTTGAACCGCCACGCCGGAACACCGGACTCACGCACTTTCAGGAATGTAACCGACGCACATGAAGTGCATTTCTTCTCTCGAATTCCTGGCGAGCCCCGATCCGCAAGGTTTCGTGCTCCCATGGCCTTCCCCACCGGGGACGACGACACGATCATAACTACTTCAGGCCATTTTTCAACGTTCCTGTTGAGCCGAATACCGGAAGTCGTTCAGCCGACAGAGAAACACTCCGGCACCCCGCCGGACCCGTCCACGCAAGTCCGAACTCCGCTTTCCAACCCGCATGATTCGCCGAGTTATTGGAATTCCAAATCCGATTCCAAATGATTCCAACCAGCAACCGCTACCCCGGTCGACGATTCCAAACGGAATCGTTTGGAATCTGCCAAAATGGTTGTTTACCAGCATATTTGGAAATTTGGACACCGAGAGGACACAGGCGAGTCAGCGTTGGGGACGAATGTCAGGGTTGTTCCACTCCCGGGTCCGTGGTTCACTGTGTCCGAGTCGGGCACCATGACATCCTCACCCGCCCGCTCCCCCGGACTCACGCAAAGGGAATGTGACCGAGCAACGGGGTGTACCGGTGGACCCCCGTCCGCAAGCGGAGGTCCACCCCCAGCAATCAGTCCGCCGCTCTGAATCGCAGAACGATATAAGTCATCAGCTTCACAAAGGTACGAATAATTGAAAATTCATTCAGGATCCACATTCACCCGGCAGTAGGATTCCGCGTGACTGTCCCGCCTATGCGACACCGGGGCGATTTCGCGCCGACCAGCGCGCCGAAGGCACCGTCGACAACCTTCTCTTGAGCAGTTCCGCAGCGGTCGACGGGCCGCCGGTCGGCACCACCTGAACCGCACGCAACCGCGCATCGCGCGGGTACACCGGTTCGTGCTCCGGATTCCACGCGGTAGTCACCGACGAGAATTCGATGCCCCGAGTGAGCGCTGCCGTGAACAACTCCCGCCCCGCCAGCGGCATCTCCACCCCGTGCCGCTTCGCCTCCTCGATGACCTCGATCACCATCGCGACGACCTCCGCGGTCTCCGGGCACCGGCGATGCCGACCGCTACGTCGTTCCCCCGGACGATAGATCCGCGCGAGACGTCCCGCACCGTCGTGCTCGACCATCTCCACCTTGCTCACCAACCCATGACCGTCCCGGGCGGGCACGGCGGTAACCCGCCACGCCGCCACATACAACGCGGGCTGCAGCACGCTGGTGGTCCGCGCACCCCCAGGGCCCAGGTAGACCAATTCGTTGTTGCCGCCGTAGATGCCGAGCACACCGGATTCGGTGAAGACGATGTCGCCGGGCCGGAGGTGCACGTGCCGCACCGCGACCGCCATCACCGGCAATTCGAACCGGATCTCCGGCGGCAGCGGCAGGTCGATCGCCTTGAATGCCGCACGGACAAGCCAGGTTTGTGAGCCCTCGTGCGGGAACGGGAAGACCAGTCCCTCGATCGCCCGCAGCGCGGCCAGCCCCGGGTCCGCGGCATGTCCACAGGCCTCGACCTGCGCGGTCACCTCACGCATCAGCCGCTCGTACTGCACCATGACCGTCTCGGTCGATGCGGGCTCACTCGCATCTTCGACCGGGGACAGCGGTGCATCCGAAGGCGCTGTGGGACCGGTGTTCTCGACAACCGGCGGGACGAGGTGGCTCGGCCGCCACACCTCGGACGCGAGCGGCTCGTACGTCGCGGCCGACAACGACCTGATGACCCGCGGGTCGGCCAGATAGCGGTAGCTGAATGCGGTGACCTTCTTCGACGACAGAAAGCGCGCCAAACCGCGCCACGGCGTCGACCAGCCCGCTGGTTGCGACAACAGCGGCCCGTCATCGCGGACGGGCAGTCTTGCGTTTTCGTTCTGCCCGCCCGCCGCGGGTGAGCCGCCTGGCCGGGCCGGGCCGGAACCGCCGCCCAGGTGCTCAACGCTGACGCGGGGCGACTCCTTCTTGCGCGGCGACGACTTGCCCGCCTCGGGGTAGCGGCGCCTGATCTCCGCACACCGGGCCACCGCGAACCGCACCTGCTCCGGGGTGAAGTCGCAGCACGCCAAATACTTTTCGAGAAGCGCGGGCTTGGGGAAGCTGGTGTAGGCCGGATCCCCGGCGTAGTTGTAAACGGTTTGCCGTCCCGGCCTGCCTGCGCAGAGTTTGGCGAGAGCGGCCCTGGAGCGCCCTGACGCCCGCTGCGCCTCGGCGGTCATCGCGAGGAACTCGGCGCGCAGCTCGTCGTAGGAGGCCACGTCGAGGTCGAGCGTGAGCTTCAGTCCGGCGCCGACCATCTCGGCCGCCGACCCCTCGGCCCTCACCGCGGTGAACAGCGGTAGGCGCCATCCGGAATCCGAGGTAGCTCGCGACCGAGCCCTGCGCCACGTCCACTCTGACGCATGTGCCCTGGCACAGCGGCCGACACGGCAGGACCGATCACATCGAACTCCTCAACCTGTGTAACGGAGGAGCCCACGGGCCGCGACGCTGCCTGCCGATCACCCCGATCGGCACCGTCGGGTCCGGATCCACTGTGATGTGGGTACCAGCCCGGGATGAGCCTCGCGTGCCTCGCGAACTCCCAAAGCATTGTGGGTGCAGCCCTATTCGGGGGACCATCGCGGCACTTCGCGCTACAAGCTGGTTACGCTGAGCGCGGCCCCCGCTGCACGGGGGTGACAATCAGTCTTCCACCTCGTTACCGCCCACGGCCAGCCCGATCGGCGAAAAATCACAAACGTGTAACTACGCCGCGCGCCACCGGGCGCGCTGACCACCCGAAACCCGCCGACCAGCGATTTGGAACGCGACGTAAGCCCTCTGAACATCGATTGAATTCTCAAACATAGTCCAGTTGGACAAAAGCCATTGTGCGACAAGACAAATGCCGACCGGTCGCACGAGCATTCCGCACCGGGCGCTGCCGCTCGCCCCCTAACCGACGTCGCACCACCCAGGGTGCACGCAACCTTTTCCTCAACTGAAATGGTCGCTGCACCACAACACCACAGCACATCTGTAGCGAACTATCGGACTCGCTCGCCCGTGCCGAGCACGGTCAGCCCCCACTCGTCACGCGAAAGGCCGTGGCGATCAACGATGTCCGGCGATCGCTGACCGTGGCGGGTCGAAATACTCGACGTCGGTACCGGATTCGCGCCGAGGGAGCACGATCTTCTCGCGCGGCGGCACGGTCCGCGGGCGGATCGGCGTGCCGAGGGCGATCCGGGCGGCACGGGCCATCGCGGTCGCAGACGGGAACCGTTCGGCGGGGTCCTTGGCCATACCGCGTTGGATCACCTCGTCCATCGCCGCGGGCACCTTCGGCACGCGACGGCTCGGGCGCGGCGGCGGATCAGCGAGATGCCCCTGGATCACCTCGGCCGTGGTGCCCGCGGGGAACGGCGGCAAGCCGGTGAGCGCTTCATAGAGGACGCAGGTGAGCGCATAGATATCGGAACTGCCGTGCACCGGGCCGAAACCGAAGCGCTCGGGCGCCAGGTAATCGCACGAGTCGACCGGCATCCCGCCGGTAGCCACCGCGCGGTCGTTTTCCATGTGCGCGATGCCGAAGTCCGTGAGGTAGGCGACACCGGTATTGGTGAGCACGATGTCGGCGGGCTTCACATCGCGGTGCACCAGGCCCGCGGCGTGCGCGGCGTCCAACGCGGCAGCGATCTGCTCGATGATGGCCACCGCGTCCTCGGCGTTCAACGGGCCGTGGTGGCGCAACACGGTGCGCACATCGGTGCCGTCGACCAATCGGGTGTCGGTGAACAGCACGCCATTGATCACGCCCCAGTCGTGGATCGGGATGACGTGCGGCTCGGTCAGCCGGGCAGCGGCCAGCGTTTCGCGACGGAACCGCAACTGGTACACCGGATCCAGCGCGACCGCTTCGGACAGCAGCTTGACCGCCACCAGCCGGTCCTTCACCGTGTCGTAGGCCTCGTACACCTCGCCCATCCGGCCTTTGCCCACCAGCGACCGCAACTCGTAGGGCCCGAACCGGGTGCCGGTCCGGCGCCCGAGACCCTTCGGCCGGGAAACGAAGGGATGCTCGGCTTCGGCATCGGCTGCTTGCTCGCGCTCCTGTTTGATCCGTTCGATGATTTCGTAGGCGGGCACCGGAGATTCGACCGACTCGTCGACGAACTCCACCGGATCAACCCGCCGCGCACCCAGTTTGGGCGCGGTGGTCACGCCGACGAGCAGTTCGTGCATATCGCGTGACCGTGGCTTGCGGCGCGGCAGCATCGGCAGCGGCTGAGTCGAGGTCTCGATCAGATCCCGCGCGGTCCGCGGCACTACGGCGGGGCCGGCCGTGGTGTCGGCACGAGGCACGAGGACGGCGGCGACGGCTTTCCGTATCGCCCGGTAGGCGGACCTCGACGCGACCGCGGGACAGAACCGTTGCCGGTGCAGCCAGTCGGCACCGCACTCGTGCGCCGTGTGGTGCCGCCGTCGGCGACATGCCGCTCGTGTCGGACGCGCGTCCCGATGGGCGACGCCGTCGGACGAGTCGGCGGACATTCGCTCCACCGACGGCGGGCCCACCAGGCTCGGCGGGGTCAGGTCCTCGACACCGGGCGGCTCCACAACCGGTGCGGTACGCGAGAATTCGGCCCGGCCCACCGGCTCGGCCAGCGCGGCAGCCGCGTTACCGAACAAATGCACGACCGACGCCGAGGCGAGTACACCGGCCAGCACAGCACTCGCCACCGGGAGCCCGGAGGCGCCCAGGCATAGGCCCGGTATCGCGCCCACCAGCGCACAGACCGCGGACACCACCGGCACCTCGGTGATCAGCAGCCGAACCCCGCGCATACTCAGCGACGCGAACCACCACGCGGTGCAGGCCGAGCCAACCACCGCGGTGACCGGTGCGGCGACCATCGGGTTGGCGGCATAGGGCACGACCGCGGCAACCGCGGTCGACGACATGCCGAGCATCGCGATCACGGCGGGCCGATTCCGCAGCCGCGCCCACGCCATCCGCCGGTTGCGCTCTCCCGCACCGAGTCCCACGATCAGCAGCGCACAGACCAGCGCCGCCGCATAGGCCCCGCCGCGCAACGGCTCCGGTCCGGCGGTCGACAGCGCCGGGTCGGGGTGCGGCGTAGTGATCACGTCCAGCATGACGACGATGACCGCGACGGTCGCGACCGCGGTGATGATCGAGCTCAACTGCCACGCCCGCTTCGGCTGCGCCACCACCGGGACAACCGGTTCCACGTCGTTGTTCGACAACCGGTTGTCCACCTGCACCGGGGCCGCGACTACGGCAGGCGCCTCACCCGCACCGGTGTTCGTTTGCGCGGCTTGCGCTTTCACCGCCTTCGCCGACGTGCACGGCGCGGATTCGGTACGCGCCTCGTCCAGGCGATCCCACAGCTCCAGCACCCGCCGAAGCCCGCCATCGGACAACTTGCAGACCCGGAAGAACGACTCCATCTGCGCACGATTGCGCGGCAGCGACGGGTAGCCCGGCCGGAGCCAGTTGTAGATGCTGCTGCGGGAGATGTTGGTGAACTTGGCGATCTGCCCCGGCGCGAGCCCGGACGCCGCCTGCGCGGCGCGCATCACCGCGAGGAAGTCCTCGACGGTGTCGGCCTTCAGCACGAGCGCGTCGACCGTTTCCCGGACCGCCGTCGCGCTCACCGGCTGCGGTACCGATGATCCGGGGCGGCGGGCACCACGGCGCACTGCTGCCCGACCGGCACGCCGAAGCGCGGGCCATCCACTGGTAGCAGGCCGTCGACAGTCACGGGTCACTCCTCTAGTGGGGCAAGGAGTTCCACGGGTGGCGGCGAGATCACCGGGGCCGGTGGCGGGCCACTGCTGGGGCTCCGATGCACCGGTCGAGCGTGGCGATCCTCGTGCTTCGCGGACTCCACGCTGTGGTTCACGGATGCGGTCGAGATCAACTCAGAAAGCTCGCCAATTCTTCCACGCCCGACCACTCCATATCCAGCCCTATTGACCCAAACCCATTACCGGGAAACCAGATTGGTGTCCAAGTCCCCCGCCCAGCCGTCCAAAAACCGCTCTGTACTGGCGCGTTCACCTCGGAAGCAGCCCGCACCGAAATGATCAGTTGGACACCCATCCGGCCATTGGAACGTTCCAAATGTCCAGAACAAATGACCATTTCGAATTCCAAACGCCATTTTATGGTTAGGCTCCGCTACCTTTTCAGCAATACAGTCGCCGCATACGAAGCGCCGAGCGGCCAGGGCCCACCGCTGGAAACCCGGCCCGGACTACCGGCGGGCGCGCTCGCGGGCGAGGGCGCGGTCTCGCTGCTCTTCGAAGCGCGGGATCCGCACCCGCTCCAGGTCGGTGAGTATTTCGCGTTGTGTCAGGTCACGCGTCAATGGTGGTGCCTATCTTTCTCGATGTCCTGCCCATGCCATCACCGCAACTTTTGAGCGCACAGGGTCGAAGGCCCTCCCGGCTCGGGACCGAAGTCCCCGGTTGGAATCAGCGCGCGAGGGACTTCGGTCACCGAATCGAGGTCCTACTCGGGCAATGCGGGCCCGGCGGCTCCGTAGGCTGATGGGATGACGCGAGGGAGGTGCCCATGATCAAGGTGTTCTTGGTCGACGACCACGAAATCGTCCGCCGCGGGGTGGGCGACCTCATCGGGCTCGAACCCGACCTCGAGGTGGTCGGCGAAGCGGGCAGTTACGCGCAGGCGATCGCCCGGATTCCGGCGTTGCGACCCGACGTCGTCGTCCTGGACGTGCGGCTGCCCGACGGCAACGGCATCGAACTGTGCCGCGAGCTGCTCTCGGCGAACCCGGCACTGCGCTGCCTGATCTTGACATCGTTCACCGACGAACAGGCCATGCTCAACGCCATCCTGGCCGGGGCCAGCGGATACGTCGTCAAGGACATCAAGAGTCTCGAACTCATCGATGCCATCCGCGACGTCGGTGCCGGTAAGTCGCTGCTCGACAACCGGGCCGCCGCCGCGCTGATGGCCAAGCTCCGGTCGGAGACCGAGGCCAAGACCGGGCCACTGGCCGCCCTGACCGACCAGGAGCGCACGCTGCTCGCCTTGCTCGGTGAGGGGCTGACCAACCGCCAGATCGCCGGCCGGATGTTCCTGGCCGAAAAGACGGTGAAGAACTATGTGTCCCGGTTGCTGACCAAACTCGGCGTCGAGCGCCGCACCCAGGCCGCCGTGATCGCCTCGAAGCTGCAGCCGCCGCACAGCCAGGATTAGGCGGCTCAGCTGCGGCTTTTCCGTGGCCGGAAGGCGCGGATCCGGTCGTGGAAGAATGCTGATCATGGACCACCGACCGTCCGACACGGCGTCCAGCGGGCACGTGCAGGTGACCGAAACGCTCTCGCAGCTGCGGTTGCGGGAGCTATTGAACGAGGTCCAGGACCGGATCGGGCAGATCGTCACCGTCCGCGACCGGATGGACCGGCTGATGGAGGCCATGCTGGTGATCACCGCTGGCCTCGACCTCGACAACACTCTGCGCACGATCGTGCACACCGCCATCGAACTGGTCGACGCGGGCTACGGTGCGCTCGGCGTCCGCGAAACCGACCGGACCAGTCTGCGGCTCGCCGAGTTCGTCTACGAGGGCATCGACGACCGCACCCGCGTCCTGATCGGTGACCTGCCGCGCGGCCACGGCGTCCTGGGGCTGTTGATCCAAAAGCCCAAACCCATTCGGCTGACCAATCTTTCGGATCATCCGTCGTCGGTCGGCTTCCCCGCCCACCATCCGCCGATGAGCACCTTCCTCGGCGTTCCGGTCAAGGTCCGCGACGAGGTGTTCGGCAATCTCTACCTGACCGAGAAGGCCGGTGGGCTGGAATTCACCGAGGACGACGAGGTCGTCGTGCAGGCTTTGGCCGCCGCCGCGGGCATCGCGATCGAGAATGCGCGACTCTATGAACAATCCCAGCTGCGGATGCGGTGGCTGGAGGCGACCAGGAACGTGGCCACCGAACTCCTGTCCGGCGGCGAACCGAGCGAGGTCCTCACCCTCGTGGTCAATCGGGCGCTGACACTCACCGACTCCGCATGCACCTTCCTCGCGCTACCCGAAGACCCCGAGATGCCGCCCGAGGAGGCCACCGAGTTGGTGGTCGTCGCGGCAGCCGGAACCGACGCCGAGGCACTGATCGGACAACGGGTCTCGCTGGAGCGCACCGATTACCAAGAGGCGTACCGGCAGGGGCGCACGGTCGCCCTCGACGAGTTCACCCACGGCCAGTTCCTCGATGCCGTCCCGGAATTCGGTCCGGCACTGATCCTTCCGCTGCGCGCGGGCCAGTCCGTCATCGGCGTCCTCACCACCTTGCGGTCCACCGCGGCCCCGCCATTGGACGCCGCGGCGCAGTCGATGATGGCCGCGATCGCCGACCAGGCCGCGCTGGCCCTGCAATTGGCGGCCACCCAGCAACGGATGCGCGAGCTCGACGTGCTGTCCGATCGCGATCGGATCGCCCGCGGTCTGCACGATCACGTCATCCAGCGGCTGTTCGCGGTGGGGCTATCGCTGCAGGGCACCGCGCAGCGGACCCAGACACCGGAGATCAAATCCCGGCTCACCGAGACCATCGACGACATCCAGGCGATCGTGCAGGATATCCGCCATTCGATCTTCGACCTGCAAAGCAACACCTCCGCCGATTCCTCGAAGTACCGCCAGCACCTGCACAGCATCATCGCCGAGATGACCGCCGATACCGGATTGCGCACCACCGTGCGGTTGGCCGGTCCGGTCACCGTGCTCGCCCCGCCGCTGTCCGATGACGTCGAAGCCGTGCTGCGCGAGGCGGTGAGCAATGTCGTGCGGCACGCGTCGGCCAGCACGGTCTCGGTCGAGCTCAGAGTTCGGGACGAGGTCAGCATCGAGGTGACCGACGACGGCGTCGGCGTCCCCGAAAACATCACGCGCCGTAGCGGACTCGCGAATCTGGCCGCGCGGGCCGAACAAGCGGGCGGTAGCTTCAGCATCGAGCCCAGTGCTTCCGGCGGTTCCGTCCTGCGATGGACCGCACCGCTACCTTGACCGCTGAGGCGGGCGCCCGGCAATGGGCGCCCGCCTCGGTGTTCACACCTGGACCGCGGTCGACCGAACTACGTCATCGGACTGCTGCGCCCGGTCGAGCCGGTGCAACGCGAAGGCCGCGAGCGCGCCGATCAGGCTGAGGCCGAACCACACCGCCCAGTCGGCGCCGAATTGCCGGGCCGCCCCGACGACCGCGCCGGTGGCGAGGTTGCCCGCCAGGATGCCGACACCCACCACCGTGTTGTAGAACCCGTAGTGGGTGGCCACCAGTTTTCCACCGGACAACGACACCACGGTGTCCATCTCGAACGGAAAGACCGCCGCGGTGCCCACCGCGAGCAACGCCGCCGACACCAGCAGCGCACCGATCGCGGCACCGGCACCGAACCGATCCGGCACCGGGATCAGCATCAACGGCAGAAACGATGCGCCCAGGACGCCCATGCCGACCACCAGGCTGCGCCCGGTGCCCCACCTCGCTTCGAACCATCCGGTGATGCGCAACTGCCCCGCGACGGCCACCACTCCGGACACCACGAACAGCGCCGACACGAGCAGCTGCGAGTGTTGGCCCGCAAGAAATTCCGCGTGCAGCGGTAGCGCGAGGTACACCTGGAACGACAGCACATACGAGCCGATCATGGCCAGCGCGAACCAGACGAACCGCCGGTTCGCCACCACCGTGCGCCAGTCGTCGAGCACCGAAGTCCGCTCGGCCGGAACCTCGGCGCGCCGGGCGGGCAGTGCACACAGTTGTGCCACCGTCAGTCCCGCGAAGACCACCGCCGCCGTGCCCGCGGTCACCTGGAAATCGACGGTCATCAGTGCCAGCCCGACCAGCGGCCCCGCCAAGATGCCCGCCTGGTAGAAGATGTTGAACATGGCGAACGCCTCCACTCGGCGGTCGCCGGTATCGGCGGCAAGATAGGCACGCACCGCCGGATTGAACAGCGCCCCGGCGAAACCCGTTGCCGCCGAAGCGACCAGCAACCACGGCAGCGACGTCGCGAATATCAGCAGCGCGAAACCACCGGTGCGGAACAGACAGCCCGCGACGATCAGCGGTTTGTAGCCGAGCCGATCGGCCAGCGTGCCACCGATCAGGAACATGCCCTGCTGGGAGAAATTCCGGACGCCGAGCACCAGGCCGACCGCCCACGCCGCCAAACCCAGTGGACCCGCCAGGTAACCGGCCAGGTACGGCATCAGCATGTAGAAACCCAGATTGATGCCGAACTGATTGATCATCAGCAGTCGCGCGGCGAGATCGAAGCTGCGGAACTGTTTGAAAGCCGTCACAACGCCACCTCGCGCACTGCGGCCGCTTCCCGTGGATTGATGACGGTGCGGCACCGAGTCCAAGAACGGATCACCTGCTCGTCTGGTCGCGCGACAAGAGCGGGTGCCTGCGGCGGATCGCTGTCGAGCAGCGAATGCTCGGCACAGTAGGCATCGTTGTAGACGGTGTCGAAGTAGCGTTGCGGCCCGTCCGGGAACACGGCGGCGATCCGGGCGTCGGCGTCGTAGGTGCGGGCGACCCAGCCCGCTACCAGCGCCACCGCCCCCACACTCCAGCCGCCGCTGGCGTGATGGGTCGCGGCCAGGGTGCGGCAGGCCCACACCGCCTCGGCGGGCGCGACCCAATGC
Organism: Nocardia brasiliensis; assembly: GCF_042691675.1. Lineage (GTDB taxonomy): Bacteria > Actinomycetota > Actinomycetes > Mycobacteriales > Mycobacteriaceae > Nocardia > Nocardia brasiliensis_D. Next base: position 3,124,901 of record NZ_CP170507.1, on the reverse strand, counting down.
ACCTCGTCGAACGCGGCGTAGTCGACATTGGCCGGGTAGATGCTCGAGCCGAGGCCGCGCATCAGCCGGGGACCGGCCGGTTGACCGAAGATCGTCGAAGCCACCGTGTCCACCCCGATCAGCGTCAGGTCCGGGTTGAACCGGCGCAGTACCCGCGCCACCCCGGCCGAGTGGCCGCCGGTGCCCACCGCGCACACCAGGACATCGATATCGCCCAGTTGTTCCACTAGTTCGAGCGCCAAGGATTGGTAGCCCTCGACATTGTCGGGATTGCTGTATTGGTCCGGGCACCACGCGCCGGGTTCGCGGTCGAGTAGTTCGATCACCCGCTCCCGGCGTGCCTGCTGCCAGCCGCCGGTCGGATGCGCCTGTGCGACCAGGTCCACCTGTGCCCCATAGGCGGCCAGCATCCGAGCCACGATCGGCTCGAGCCCCGGATCGGTGACCACCGTGACCGGGTGACCGTACACAATGCCTGCCAGCGCCAAACCCAACCCGAGTGTGCCACTGGTGGATTCGACGATAGGTGCGCCGGGAGCCAGTTCCCCGCGTTCCTCGGCGCGGCGCACCATGTGCAGGGCGGGCCGATCCTTCATGCCACCGGGATTGAAGCCTTCGAGCTTGGCCCAGAAACCGCGGCCCGCGGCGGCCAACGGCGCGCCGACCCAGAGCACCGGGGTATTTCCGACCAGCGCGCGCAGGTGCCGGGCGGCCCCCGGCGCGGCAGCGAGTGCCGCCGCTATTTCCCTCGGCTTGTCGAACACGATCTTGTTCATGCGTATCGCTTTCTGTATCGAGACCGCCGCGAGGCGACGGCACAGACGTCGAGCGGGCAGCGAACACCGGCCGACAACCACAGATGTCGGCGTGGCGCTGACCGATCAGCGTCGGGAGATACAGAACTTGGTGAGAATGTCTCGCCCCTCGACGGCGAGCGGGACGGTCGCCGGTGGGCCGCGAACGCCGTTGGCCGCCACCCGCGTGGCCGAAGCGGCACCGGCGATCGCGGCCAGGAATGCGATCAGTAGCTGGAACAGCAGACCGATGGTGGCTGCGCCGGGCAACACCGATTGGACGATGCAGCGGGTCAGGTGTTGGCCGCAATCTTCGCCGCTGTCGCCGATGGCGCCGTGGTGGTGACGATCCGAGGCGTGGGAGGTGAACGCGGGTGCGGCAGTCGAGCTCTGCGGCAGCTGAGCGTAGGTGTGCGATTGCTCGTCGTGCAGCACACAGTCGACCATGGGCACGGCCAGCAGCACTGCCATGAGCAGCGCGAACACCGAGCGAGCAGATCCCAACCGGCCGATGAGGTTCACTGCGCACCGACTATACCGACGAGTCGCACCGGAGACTCCGATGGTCGTAACGACGCTGACGGCCACGGCATCGACGGCGCTCCTTCCTCGGAACTCGGTGTGCGCAACCATGTTCAGCTTCGCCTGGAAAAGGTTCGACGATGAGCGAGTGACACTCCCTGCACGACCACCACCTACTGTCCCCGCGTACGTAGCCAGAAGGAAGCCGGGCCGACGCCGGGCTCACGGCGCGACACCCTACCGGCTGCATAGTTCGCGATTTCGACCGCAACCTCCATGAATAAGACCAGCTCAGAGGATATTCCCAATAGCTAGGTTGATTATACGGCTACAGGGTACGGGTATTCAACGACGGAATCCCCAGTTCCTTGGCGCACCAACTGGTCAGACACGGTGATCAACTGCGCGATCGTCCGCCGACCGACAGGACGAAGCCGCCGTTCAGCACACCACCGCTACTCTGATGAGCGAGATCGGAGGGGAACACGTGCCGGATACGAAGGACGACGGCGGATCGACCGAGCCGTCGCGCGCGGTCACCGGGTGGACGCAAGGTTTGCTGTGCGTGGCGATTGTGGCGGGCGGTGTGATCGTCGGCGGGCTCCTGCACGACCCCGAGCCGGAACTGACGACCACGCCGGTCTCCCCGACCAGCTCTGAGCTACCACAACCGGCGGAGTACTCCTACGTCACGCCGACGGCCACGTATCCGACGCAGATCCCCGGCTGCACCACCGTCGAACCGCCTCGGCCGGGTGGGTTGTTCGGCTTTCTCGGAGTGGACGAATTCGGTTACGACAACCCGGCGTACCCGTGGTTTTCCGGACCGAAGGCCGTCGCGATGTCGAGGGCACTGCACGAGGCGCTGCCCGGTGGGATCATCCTCGAAGCCGCCCCCGAAGGCGAGTCCCTGTTCTTCGAGCCGATCTTCGTCCCCTCCGGTGACTCCGACAAATCCGCGGAATTCGGCGGTTCCACCACCGCTCACGCCACGCTGCGGCGCGGCGATCAGACGGGCTGGCTGTCGGTGTCGGTCCGGCAATCCACGGCGCCGATTCCCCCCTGTGTCGCGGGCGACCTCGATGAACGACGGCTACTCGCCGACGGTACGACGGTCGACACGCATGAAACCTGGTCGGAGAGCAACGGCGTCCGTACGCTCTCCCGCAGCGCCACCGCCTACGTGCCCGACGGCAGTGCGGTGACGGCGTACGTCGCCCACACACTGGATGGAAACGATTCCAGCGGAACCGTGCCGATGACCATCGACGAACTCGTTGCCCTGGTGACCGCACCCGGCGTACGGGTCACGGCGCCGGTCCCGCCCGGAACACCGGACGTGCCGAAATGACCACCGCCGCAGTGAATCCGGCCGCCGCCCGATTGGACTCGATCGCACCGCCTGTTCGACTGGAGGTGCTGTGATGGCGTGGCCGCCCGGTGTTCGAAACCTGGTACTCGCCGCCGTGGCCGCCCTCGTCACCAGCGCGGGCGCGGTCGCGGTGCTATTACACCCGGAAGACACCACTCGCAAGATCACCGGAACCACCGACGCCGCACCGGGTCTCGCGTGGTCGGTCGACGCCGCGGCCACCTATGGCCGGGCGTCCGCCGAGTTCCGCAACCCCGTCGGCGGCACCGAATACGACTACGGCAATGCGGGTTTCGTCGACGCGGGGGACACACTACTGACCGTGATCGGCGTCTCGGACGACGACATGTCGTTGCGTGACCCGATGATGTACGGCATCGATGCCGCGACCGGCAAGGTGCGCTGGAACTCTCCCGCCGCCGAACTGGGTGGTTGCGCGGCCGCTCCGGTCGACGGCGAACTCGTGTGCTTCACTTCCCCTTCGGCCGACACTCCCGCGATAGTCGGGTACGACATTGCCGGCGGCGCGATCACCCGAACGCCGGTGACCTGGAACGTTTTCGCCCTCGCGACCGTCGACGATCGCGTCTATGTCGCCGAAGGTGACGTCGAGTCCGATGACGTGCGCGTGCACGCGGGAACGCTCGCGGACCCGGACGCGTACTGGTCCCGAGCCTTCGCCATGGGCACGTCGTGGGAAGACCTCCCCTACGATGCCTTGGACGTTTCGCACGGGCAGGGCGTGCTCACCCTCGGCGCCGACTTCGCCGGTTTCGACCTCGGCACCGGCGCGCCGACCTGGACCACCGAGCTGAGTGGATGTTCCCGCACCGTCGTGACTTTCGCTGCCCTCGTGCTGCGCGTCAACACCGAGTGCCCCGGCTACCGGGTCACCGGCACCGACATCCTGGACCGCACCGGGCGCATCCTCGTCAGCACCGATCGCGCGGGCGTGCACGATCTGACCCTCGACCGTCCCACCGACGACACCATCCCGGTCCTGCTGGCCGACACCGCCTATGACCGCCGCGACGGCACCGTGCGGTGGACCAGCCCCGACCTCGTCCACACTGCCGCCGACGCCGAAGGCGCCGCCGCGGCGGGTACCGCGACCGCTGTGCTCGGCGACATCGCCCTCCTCCGCGATACCACCACGGGCACCCTCACGGGCCTGGATCTCCGCACCGGCCAACGGCTCTGGCGCACCACTCCCGAACGCTTCGGTACCGTCCACGCCTCGGACGACCGTGTCGTCCTTGTCTCCGACAGCACCGGCCTGTGGGCGATCGACTCACGAACCGGCGAAACCGTATGGGACATCCCCTTCCGCGCCGTGAACGCCGACCCCGACGCCCTCACCGGCGGCGGTGAGCTCGTCGCGAAGAACAATGCCCGCTACGTCTACGCCGCCCCACGCACGATGATCGGTCTGCGTCCACTCGCCTAGCAATCATTTCGATCGCTACCAATCGCGGAAGTCGCCGATCCGATCAGCGCGCTGATTACTAACGGACCAGCCTTTCGAGGTCTGACTTCTCTAGTGCCGCTAATGAATTCGGCAATTCAATCGGTTGCGTACAACGCGCGGGAATGGGCATACGGACCGAAAGTCCCGACGACAGGAGAACGAAATGCGATCACTACACCGGCTGTTGGTGGCAGCGGCCTCGGCTGTCGCGCTCGGCTTCGGTACCAGCGGAATCGGCACGGCAGAGCCGGTCGGTACGGCAGAGCCGGTCGCGCTCCCGACACAGGACAGCACCTATCTGGTGGTCTCACACCAGGCACATCTGACCGAGATGCTGGCAGGTACCCGTGCCGCGGCAATGGGCACCTGTCCGCAGGTGCGCCAGATCGGCGCGATGCTGGTGACCGATCACGCTCGCCTGGACGCGATGGGCGCCGCGGTCGCCATTCCGAACGGGGTCATGTTGCCGCTGGCGCCGAATCAAGACCAGACCCAGCAACTGTTGAACACCGGCATGAAGATGGGCCGCGATTTCGACCTGTCCTGGCTGCGCATGCAGGAAGGGTTCCACATCCAGTCGCTGCAAGCCGGCGCCCGGCAAATGCAGTTCGGCTCCAACGAACAGGTGACCGTGCTGGCCCGGAGCGCCAAGCCGATCGTCGAACACCACCTGATGATGGTCCGCGACGCACTCACCCGCTGCTGACCCTCGACTCGGCGTCAGCGCCGACGCCGAGTCGCCCGATAGCTATGTCGCCGCGACAGGTCGAGCCACCGTCTCCTTGCCGACCTCCCGACGATCGATCCGACGCCGTCGGGCAGCGAGAATGCGGCGACCGATAATTCCGTGCCGTGGCGCGAAAAGATAGACCAGGGTGAACGCCACACCCTGCGTCACCACGACCATTCCGCCCGACGCCGTGTCCAGGTGATAGCTCAGATACAGCCCCGTCACCGCGCACGACACCGAGACGGCGGGCGCGATGACCAGCATGCGACCGAAGCGGTCGGTGAGCAGGTACGCGGTCGCGCCCGGAATGATCAACATCGCGACGACCAGGACCACGCCGACCGCTTGCAACGCCACCACCGCGGTCAGTGCCAGCAGGCCGAGTAAAGCGGTGCCGAGCAACCGCGGGTTGAGACCGATGGCGTGCGCGTGGATGGGATCGAAGGCATACAGGGTGAAGTCGCGGCGCTTGAGCCCGAGCGCGGCGAGGATGATCACCGCCAGGATCATGATCTGGATCATTTCACCGCGGCTGATGCCGAGCAGGTTCCCGAACACGATGTGGTTGAGATCGGTCTGGCTCGGCGTCACCGACACCAGCACCAGCCCGAACGCGAACAACGTGGTGAACACGATGCCGATCGCGGCATCCTCCTTGATTCGGCTGGTATCTCGGATCACGCCGATCAGTCCGACCGCGAGAAATCCGAAGACCACCGCGCCCACCGCGAACGGCCACCCGAGAATGTAGGCCAGCACCACGCCGGGCAGCACCGCGTGTGACACGGCATCACCCATCAGCGACCAGCCGATGAGCACCAGCCAGCAGGACAGCACCGCGCAGACGGCGGCGGCGGTCACGGTGGTCGCCAGCGCGCGCACCATGAACTCGTAACCCAGTGGGTCGATGAAGAATTCGGTGAAGCTCATTCGTCGCACGCTCGATCCGGTGCCGGTCGGTTCATGACATCCAAGCCGAAGGCCCTGGCCAGATTCTCCGGCCGCAGTACTACTTCGGGGTCACCGTGCTCGAGCACACTGCGCATCAGCAGCACCGCTTCGTCGGCCAGGTTGGGCAGGGAGTGCAGGTCGTGGGTGGACACCAGGATCGTCGCACCGGCGGCGGCGAGCTCACCGAGCAGCGTGGTGATGGTCGCTTCCGTACGCTTGTCGACACCGGCGAACGGCTCGTCCAGCAGCAGGATCGTCGCGCCCTGCGCGATACCGCGCGCGACGAACGCTCGCTTCTTCTGTCCGCCGGACAACTGCCCGATCTGACGGTCGGCCAGCTCGGTCAATTCCACCCGCTCCAGCGCCGTAGCGACCGCCGCACGATCGGCCCGGCGCGGGCGACGGGTGAAACCCATCTGCCCGTACCGCCCGGCCATCACGATGTCGCGGACCGACAGCGGGAAACTCCAGTCGACGTCCTCGGCCTGCGGTACATAGCCGAGCAGTCCGGCGCGCCGCGCCGCCGCGGGCGGTCCGCCGTTGATGAGCACCGTACCCCGGTCCGGTTTCACCAGGCCCATCATGGTTTTGAGCAGGGTCGACTTGCCCGATCCGTTCATTCCGATCAGACCGCAGATCCGCCCGGCCTTCAACGTCAGCTCGACGCGATCCAACGCGAGCACGTCGCCGTAATGGACAGTGACGTCCTGGATTTCGACCGCGGGCGCGTTCATGGTCGGGCACCGGTCAGTGCGGAGCCGATCGTCTTCGCGTCGTGCCGGATCAGCGCGAGATAGCTGGGCACCGGGCCGTCGGCCGCCGAGAGGGAATCGACATAGAGCACACCGCCGAACGCGGCACCGGTGGCTTCCACCACCCGCTGCATCGGCGCGTCGGACACCGTGGATTCGCAGAACACGGCGGGCACCTTGCGCTGCCTGACGAAGTCGATCGCGGAGGCGATCTGCTGCGGGGTCGCCTGTTGTTCGGCGTTGACCGCCCAGATGTACTTCTCGGTCAGCCCGGTGTCGCGGGCCAGGTAGGAGAACGCGCCTTCACAGGTCACCAGGGCGCGCTCGTTGACCGGCAACGCTTCGAGTGTCCGGACCAGCTCGGCGTGCACCTTGCCGAGTTCGGCCTTGTACGCCGCGCCGTTGGCCTGGAAATCCGTCGCGTGATCGGGGTCGAGTTCGCCGAACGCGCGGACCATGTTGTCGACGTAGATCTGCACGTTCAGCGGCGACATCCACGCGTGCGGATTCACCTTGCCCGCGTAGGCGTCCTCGCCGATGCTCATCGGTTCGACACCCGCGCTGACCACCACGTGCGGCACTTTCACATCGGCGACGAACTGGGCGAACCACGCCTCCAGGTTCATCCCGTTGTCCAAGATCAGATCGGCTTTCGCCGCCTTCTTGATGTCGCCGGGCGTCGGCTCGTAGCCGTGGATCTCCGCGCCGACCTTGGTGATCGACTCCACGGTCAGATGCTCACCGGCCACATTCTTCGCGATATCGGCCAACACGGTGAACGTGGTCAACACCACCGGCTTGCCCGCCCGCTCGGTATCGCCGCCGCCGCAAGCTGTCAGCGCAAAAGCCAAGGCGCCCACAATGATTGCCACGAGAAATCGGTGTGCGGATGGAACGGACGAACGGTGGAGCCAAACCCTCATACACGGAGATGATAATCTTCGGGTCACCTAACTTACAAGTTCGATAATGTGAAACAGTGCCTGTCGGTACTCCCAGCCGACTCACAGCTCCTTGCCCAGTCGCAGCCCAGCTTGCCGTCTTACGGTCTGGACCGACTGCACCGCAGTCGATGCACGCGAGTGCAATTCCGAACGACGGCAAGGAGATTCACACATGCTGAAGTCGAGGACACAGTTGCTGGGCGCCACCCTGTGCGGCGCCGCGTTAGTAGGCGCGGCCCTGGCCGGCGCGGGCACCGCGGCGGCCGATCCGGGGCCCGGGGAGAAGGTGATCATCATCAACGGCGAACAGCGTCACGACATCGACCGCGTGATCCTGCGCGAGGACCTGTCTCGCGATCTGCCCGGCTACACCCTGCCCGCCGGTAGTCCCGGCGTGCTGGTCTTGAAGAACGGCGAAGTGCAGCCCGTCCCCGAGGGTGCGGTGCTCGAGAAGAACCGGTAACCGATGAAAGAGGAGCGCTCGACCGTTCGAGCGCTCCTCCCTTTCGTCGACCTGCTCGCGGCGATCGCCGACCGCGAAGCCTGCTGGGCGCTGATCGCCGAAAGTAGAGGTGGAGTGCCCCTTACCCGCCCTCGTCGTCACGAATCTGCACCTGGTGGTGTGCTGTGTGCTGTACCCGGTCACTTGTACGCAATGCTGGGCTGCGATGTGAAATGGGGAATCGAACCCCCCGCACTGCCCATCGTGCGCCGAGAAGGTGCCGATTGCCCGTCGGCCCAGCGGGTTGTGCACGCCTCCGCAACGACTACCTGCTCCACCTCTTCGGGTCAGTCCAGCAGATCGACCTCCCAGTTGGCGCGTTGGATTCGCACGTCGAGTTCGCGCAGTTCCCTGGCGAGCTCATCGGCCTGCCCACGCAGCTCGGCGACCGGCAAGGCGGACAGCATCTTCAGCTCGGACCGCAGCTGACGCGTGTACCCGGACTGGTTCTGGCCCGCGGCCGCATCCGCCGCGGCGGTGAGCACGGAGTGCCGCAGCCGCAACGCATCTCGGCGAGCCAGCGCATCCGTCAGCGTGCCGCCCGCGTCGATTCGCGCGGCGGCATTGGTGCGGTTGATCCGCCGGATCAGCGTTTCGTATTCACCGAGTACCGCACCGGCCTCGACGAGCAGAGCGGTCGCGTCCTCGGCGGGCTCCTCGCCTTCCTGATAGCGGGCACTGCTCACGATCCGAGCGCGCAACTGCTCGATCCGGCGTACCGAATCCGCGCGCAACGACAACGCCTCTGCCAGCTTCAAACCCCTGCCCTCCCATATCGACCGCGATGGTCGAGTATGCGTCATCTCCCGGGGCCGAGTCACGCGAATTAAACCTGATCTCGTACTTCGTAGCAGCACGACGAACAAGTCCATGCGCCCTTCCCTTGACAGGCAAGTAGAGACTTGCCTATTGTTGGGCTGTGGACGCAGACCCCGACCTGTTCAAGGCGATCGGCGACGCGACCCGACGCATCATCCTGGACGAGCTGACCGACAAGGACGGCCAGACGCTCTTCGAGATCTGCGGCCGCCTGACCATGAAGCACGGCCTTGCCTCCTCGCGCCAAGCCATCTCGCAGCACCTCGCGGTCCTCGAACAGGCCGGTCTGGTGCGTACCCGGCGGCAGGGCCGCTACAAGTTCCACCACATCGACACGAGCCCGCTGCGCTCCATCGTCGAGCGGTGGCCCATCGACCGAGAGGAACCGAACCCGTGATCCGCATCAACATCACCAGCGTCTTCGTCGACGACCAGGCCAAAGCGCTTGCCTTCTACACCGAGAAGCTGGGGTTCATCAAGAAGACCGACGTGCCCACCGGCGCGGCCCGCTGGCTCACCGTGGTCTCCCCGGCCGACCCCGACGGCGTCGAGTTGCTGCTGGAGCCGGACGGCCACCCGGCGGCCGGCCCGTTCAAGAAGGCCCTCGCTGCCGACGGCATCCCGTTCACCCAGTTCGCCGTGGACGACGTGTACGCCGAGGTTGAGCGGCTCGAGGGACTCGGTGTCGAGTTCACCCAGGACGCGACCGACATGGGGCCGGTGGTCACCGCCGTGCTCGACGACACCTGCGGCAACCTGATCCAACTCGCCACCATGAAGTAGTCGCCCTGAGCACTGTTACCCGTTACGCCTACGCAGATCACGAACGGTCACCGAGATCACCGATCGAGCCAGTGCACGGAGATCATCGGGAATGAGCCGCGGTTCCACCGCACCCTCGAAGCCTTCCAGGATCGCACCATCCGGCCAGCGCACTTCGTAGCGATACCAGCACCGGAAATCGGTGGGATCATAAGGAAGTTCGAGTTCCAGCCGCACCGCCATCTCGATCAACGCCGCCGCCACCTGCGCCGCACCACCAGAATTGGTCACCTGCCACCACAGCGGACTGAAGCGATCCGCCTCGGAAATCTCGACCAGGTACGTCAGCAGCTTGCCCCTATCGCTGAACTCGCTCACCCCTCAACCCTGCCAGACCGAACTGGACACCCGAACCAAAACCCGTGCGCGCGGGCCGGTTTGAGGATGATCCCCTCGTCCGCGTACTCGGCGTTGGCAGATGCGCTCGCCGCTGCTGGTCGGCGCGCATCCCGACACGCCGGGCGAGCGTCCGGCGCCGCCGTGGGATCGCGCCGCCGCGTGCGTCGCGCAACTGGGTGCCCGCTTGGTGACCACGGATCTCGCGTTGCGCGAGGACAATGTCCGGCGGGTGGTGGAAGTCGGTGACGGCCAGGTATCCGACCTGCCCTCGAGCATTGGGCCGGAGCTGATCGTCGAAGCGCTGCTCGACACCCCGGACCGGTCGACGGGCACCCCGAACTGACTCGTCCCCGATAGTCGCTCCTGCCGTACTGATCTCGGCCGAACACGGCCAGAACCTCGCGCTTGACCTTGTACCGGGGTACCGGGTCGAGAATGTGCGTATGCGAAGCGGTGAACTGGCAAGCCGCGCCGGGGTGAACGCGCAGACGCTGCGGTACTACGAGCGCCGTGGACTGCTCGCGGAGCCGCCGCGCGCACCGTCGGGGTATCGGGAGTATCCCGCCGACGCCGTGACCGTCGTCAGGTTCGTCAAGCGAGCCCAGGAGCTCGGATTCACGCTCGACGAGATCACGGATCTGCTGCATCTCGCCGACGGCGGCCTCGGCGATTGCGACGCGGCCCGGCAACTGGCCGAAGCGCGAATAGCACTGCTGGCCAACCGGATCAGCGACCTGCAACGCATGCTGCGGTCGCTGTCGGAGTTGGCCGCTACCTGCGAACGTCCCCGCCGCGACCGACACTGCCCGATCCTCGAATCCCTCCACGACGAAGGTGCCCGACAATGAAGCTGGAGATCTTGCAGATCCCGGACTGCCCCAACGTTCCCGTGCTCGAACGACGAATTCAGCAAGCAGCACAAGAACTTTCGATGCCTGTCGAGTTCACCCATCGGGTGATCGATGACCCGGCAGAAGCAGCCGCCGCCGGAATGACCGGCTCCCCTACCCTGCTCATCGATGGCCGAGACCCATTCCCGGCGCGCGACCGGAGCGGAAGTCTGTCGTGCCGGTTGCATCCGTCCGACGACGGCGGGTTCGAGGGGGCGCCATCGGTCGCCGCCTTGCACGCGGTCCTCGGCTCGCTGGCCACCCCCTTCACCGCCCAGATCATCGACACATTGTTCGCCGACGACACACCGACCAGCACCACCCTCCTGCGCACCGCGATACGGCTGCTCGCGCTCGGCGCACCCATCACCGTCGAACAACTCGCCGCGGCCGCGGGCGTGGACCCCACCGAGTTGGCGGCCGCACCCGCCGCCGCCGACATCGAATACGACGAGAACCATCGCATCACCGGATGGGGACTGACACTCAACGAGACACCGCACCGGCTCACCGTCGACGGCCGACTGCTCTACGCCTGGTGCGCCGCCGACACGCTGCTCTTCCCGGCGATTCTCGATCGGTCCGCTGCCGTCGAATCTCCCTGTGCGGCAACCGGAACCACCATCCGTCTGACAGTCCACCCCGAGACAGGAGTCACCGATCTACACCCCGCCGCCGCGGTCATATCGCTGCCCGGCCCCGACGAACTGGACCGCACCAAGGTCCGCACCACCACGTGCAACCCCGGCCGCTACTTCGCCGATGCCAGCGCCGCGACTACCTGGCAAGCTCAGCACCCCACCGGCCTCGTGCTCACCGTGGCCGACGCTTACCGCCAGCTCCAACCGATCGCTGAACGCGTGCTCACCGCAACCAGCACGCCCGACGGCCGCTGACGTCGGCTTGCCACCGGCGAATACCTAGCGGGAGGCGAGAACTCGCGCGTCCGGCGACCAGACCGATTACAGCTCCTTGGCAGCGGCGATCAGCAACTCGCGCGACCGGTCCGGCGGCTCGGCCTGCACGGCCAGTTGGTCCATCACTTCGCGGTACAGATGAACGTCCTCCGGACGGTCCAGATAGAGCGCACTGGTCAGTTGCTCCAGATAGATGATGTCGGGAAGTTCGCGCTCGGCGAACCGGAGCATCGTGAACGAGCTGCCCGCCGCCGCATGACCACCGGCCCGGTACGGCAGCACCTGGATGGTCACACTGCGCTTGTTCGTCATCTCCACCAGGTGCTCGATCTGCGCGCGCAGCACCTTCCGGCCGCCGATCGGCCGATGCAGCACGGCCTCGTCCAGCACCGCCCACAGCGCGGGCCCGCCCTGCACATCCAGGATCTCCTGGCGCTTACCGCGCAGCTCCACGCGCCGTGCCGCCTGGGCGTCGAACTCCTGGCGCATGGTGCGCTGTTCTGTTCGCCGCGCCGCCTCGGCGTTCTCGTGGCCGACCGCGACCACCGCGCGGGTGTAGTCCTCGATTTGCAGCAAGCCCGGAACCAACTGGCCCTCAAACGTTCTGATCGTCTGCGCGGCGCCCTCCAGGCCGATATACGTCTCGAACCATTGCGGCAGCAGGTCGTTGTACCGATGCCACCATCCGGGTTCATTGGCCTTGCGGGCCAGCCCGAGGAACATTTCGCGCTGATCCGGCTCGGTGACGCCGTACAGGCTCAGCAGATCCGCGATGTCGCGTTCCTTGAAGCCGGTCCGGCCGAGTTCGAGCCGACTGATCTTGGCGTGTGAGCCACGGATGTGCTCACCGGCGGCTTCACGGGTGATGCCGCATTGTTCGCGCAGTTTGCGCAATTGACCGCCGACGGCGATCCGCAGCGCTGTCGGACCGCGTTCGGCGACACGTGAGTCGACGACGCCGATCCGGACCGGTTCTGCGACCATGAGCTGCTACTCCGATGCTTGAAGACCCTCGGCGGGGCCTTGTCCGTTCCTGGGCGAACCACACCGCGTCTATCACGATGGTATCGCTCAATTGCGCCAGATCAATCGAACTTTCACCTAACCATGGATCACTTGGCCGGAGTCCGGCAAAAGTGCTTTATATCTAAAGCTTTAGGGATAAAGTACTTCCAACGCGACTCCCTGAGGAGAGCACATGAAGATCGTGTGCATCGGCGGCGGACCCGCCGGACTGTACTTCGGGTTGCTGATGAAGCAACTCAACACCGAACACGATGTCACCGTGGTCGAGCGCAACCGCCCCTACGACACCTTCGGCTGGGGTGTCGTCTTCTCCGACGCGACGATGGAGACCATGCGCGCGTGGGATCGCCCCACCGCGGACCGGATCCAGACGGCCTTCAATCACTGGGACGACATCGAGCTGCGGTTCAAGGGCCGCGTCCTGCGCTCCGGCGGACACGGCTTCGTCGGCATCGGCCGCAAGAAACTGCTGAACATCCTGCAGGCACGGTGCGAGGAGGTCGGGGTAACGCTCGAGTTCGACCGTGAGGTCCACTCCGACACCGAATTTTCCGATGCGGACCTGATCGTCGCCGCCGACGGCATCTCCTCCAAGATCCGCGGCAGGCACCAAGGCGTCTTCGCACCTGACATCGTGCAGCGCCCGAACCGCTACATCTGGCTGGGCACCGAAAAGCTCTACGACGCTTTCACTTTCGACTTCGTCCGGACCGAGCACGGCTGGATTCAGGCACACATCTACAAGTTCGACGAGAACACCAGCACCTTCATCGTCGAGTGCCCGGAACACGCGTGGCTGGCGCACGGACTCGACAAGGCCGGACCGGACGAGTCGGTGGCGTTCTGCGAAGAGTTGTTCGCCGACAATCTGCAGGGCGAGAAACTGATGACGAACTCCCGCCACCGCCCGGAGTCCCCGTGGCTGAACTTCCAACGGGTCACATGCGAGCGCTGGTGGCTGCACAACGGCAACAGCCACGTCGTGCTGATGGGCGACGCCGTGCACACCGCGCACTTCGCCATCGGCTCGGGCACCAAGCTGGCGCTCGAGGACGCCATCGAGCTGGTGCGCCAATTCGGCGAGCACGGTGACTCCCCCTCGGCACTGCCCGCGGTGCTCACCCATTACCAGGAAGCCCGGTCGATCGACGTGCTGCGGTTACAAAACGCCGCATGGAATGCCATGGAGTGGTTCGAGGTCTGCGGCGAACGCTATTGCGACCAACTCGAACCCGAGCAGTTCATGTACTCGATGCTCACCCGCAGCCAGCGCATCAGTCACGAGAATCTGCGTTTGCGTGACAAGGGCTGGCTGGAGGACTACGAGCGCTGGTTCGACGCGCGAGCCGGGGTGGCCCGATCCGCCGACGAGCCGTCCGTCCCCCCGATGTTCACGCCATACACGACGCGTTCGGTGACGCTGAAGAATCGGGTCGTCGTCTCACCGATGGCCCAATATTCGGCCGTCGACGGAGTTCCCGGCGATTTCCACCTGGTACACCTCGGCGCGCGTGCGGTGGGCGGCGCCGGACTGGTGTTCGCCGAGATGACCTGCGTGAGTCCGACGGGCCGGATCACCCCCGGTTGCCCAGGCCTGTACACCGACGAACAGCGGCAGGCATGGCAGCGCATCGCCGACTGGGTGCACGACAACTCCGACGCGAAGATCGGCATGCAGCTCGGCCACTCCGGGGCCAAGGGCTCCACCCGGCGCATGTGGGACGGCATCGACCAACCGCTCACCCCGGCGGACGACGAACCGAACTGGCCGTTGATCTCGGCCTCGCCGCAGCAGTACCTGCCGGGGGTGAGCCAGTGGTCGCGGGCGATGACCCGGGCCGACATGGACGAGGTGACCGCGCAGTTCGCCGCGGCCACCCGTCGGGCGGCCCAGGCAGGCTTCGACTGGCTGGAATTGCATTGCGCGCACGGCTATCTGCTGTCGAGTTTCATCTCACCGCTGACCAACCGGCGCACCGACGCCTACGGCGGGTCACTGCCGAACCGGCTGCGCTATCCACTGGAGGTGTTCGCGGCGGTGCGCGCCGAGTGGCCCGCCGAACTGCCTATGTCGGTGCGGATTTCGGCACACGACTGGGCCGAGGGTGGCATCACCCCGGCCGACGCCGTGGAGATCGCGCAATGGTTCAAACAGGCGGGTGCCGATCTGATCGACTGTTCCTCGGGCCAGGTGACCAAGCAGGAAAGCCCGATCTTCGGGCGAATGTGGCAGACCCCGTTCGCCGACCGGGTGCGCCAGGAGGCGGGAATCGCCACGATCGCCGTCGGGGCGATCTCCGAGGCCGACCACGTGAACAGCATCGTGGCCGCCGGGCGAGCCGACCTGTGCGCGATCGCCCGCCCGCATCTGGCGAACCCGGCCTGGACGCTCACCGAGGCGGCCAAGATCGGCTACACCGAACTCACCTGGCCCAAGCAATACCGCGCCGCCAAGCGGCAATTCGAGGCGAACATCCAACGCGAGCAAGCCGCCGCGGCGGCGAAAGGCTGACCGGCATGCCCGAGGTCGACACCACACTGGCCGGTCGGCACGCCCTGGTCACCGGCGGCTCACGCGGCATCGGCGCCGCCATCGCCGACCGTCTCGCGCGCGCGGGCGCTCGCCTCACCCTGGTGGCGCGCGACCTGGATCGCGCCACCGAAACCGTTGCGCGACTGCCGAAGTCGGCACAGGCGCACGCCGTCGCCTGCGATGTCACCGACCCGGCGGCCGTCGCGACCGCGTTCGTCTGCGCGCACCAGCGCCACGGCGCGGTCGACATCCTGATCAACAACGCCGGGCAAGCGGCGAGCGCGCCATTGCAACGCACCAGTGACGATCTGTGGCATCGCATGCTGGCTGTCAATCTCACCGGCACGTTCCTGTGTAGCCGGAGCGCGGTGACCGACATGCTCGCGACGGGCCACGGCCGAGTGATCAACATCGCCAGCACGGCAGGCCTGCGCGGTTACCCCTACGTCACCGCCTACACCGCGGCCAAGCACGGCGTGATCGGGTTGACCCGTGCCCTGGCACTGGAACTCGCGGGCACGCCGATCACGGTGAACGCGGTCTGTCCCGGCTTCACCGACACCGACCTGTTGCAGGAGAGCGTGGCACACGTGATCGACACGACCGGCCGTAGCGCCGACGAAGCGCGGGCGGCCTTCATCCGGCACAACCCGCAGGGGCGGCTGATCGAGCCTGCGGAAGTCGCGGCCACCGTCGCCTGGCTCTGCTCGGCTGCGGCCGCTTCGCTGACCGGCCAAGCGATTTCGCTCAGCGGCGGGGAGGTGATGTGAGGTGAACACCCGCCGCCCGGACACCGGACGCGTGCTCGGCGACGAGCGCATCGGCATGGAGGCCCGCACCGTATCCGGCGATCACCTCGACGTACGGCTGTGGCTGCGACTGCTGGCCACTACCAACGAGATAGAGCAGGAGATCCGCACCCGGCTGCGAGTACGCTTCGCGACCACCCTGCCCCGCTTCGACTATCTGGCCCAGCTCGACCGGCACCACGACGGCCTCCGGATGAGCGCGCTGTCGCGCTACCTGATGGTGACCGGCGGCAATGTCACAGGCTTGACCGATCAGCTGGTTGCCGAGGGCTGGGTCGATCGGATCCCGGACCCGGTCGACAAACGCGCGACACTGGTGCGGCTGACCGAGCTCGGCCGCGCCCGGTTCGACGAGATGGCCGCCGAACACGAGCGGTGGCTCACCGAAATATTCGCCGGTTTCGGCCGCACCGACGAGCAGGCGCTGTTCGATCTGCTCGGCAGGCTCCGCGTCCACCTCGCCGGAACGGCGGACCGATCCGCCGGAACAGCAGACCATCTCGGCGGAACTGATTACACCGCCGCCCAAGACGGCAAGAACGCTCGCTCATCGACACATCGGGGACGCTCATGACCCAGGATCTGGATCCCGCGCTACGCGCGGCCAACCGCACGACGCTCGCCGACTACGCGAGCACGCACTTCCGCTGGCACGTCCACCAGGGCGTCGGCACGATCGTGCTCGATCGCCCGCAGCGCAAGAATCCGCTGACCTTCGACTCCTACGCCGAGCTGCGAGATCTGTTCCGCCGCTTGGCCTATGCCGACGACGTCACCGTCGTCGTCCTGCACGGCGCGGGCGACAACTTCTGCTCCGGTGGCGACGTGCACGACATCATCGGCCCGCTGATCGCGCTGCGGGCACCGGACCTGTTGCTGTTCACCCGGATGACCGGTGATCTCGTCAAGGCGATGCGGGCGTGCCCGCAACCGATCGTGGCCGCCGTCGACGGGGCCTGCGCGGGCGCCGGTGCGATCCTCGCGATGGCGTCCGATCTGCGCGTCGGCACTGCCCGCAGCAAGACGGCGTTCTTGTTCACCCGGGTCGGCCTCGCCGGGTGCGATATGGGCGCCTGCGCGATCTTGCCGCGCATCATCGGGCAGGGCCGCGCGTCGGAGTTGCTGTACACCGGTCGCGCGATGACCGGCGACGAGGCGTTCGCGTGGGGGTTCTTCAACCAGCTGGCCGAACCGGAGCAGCTGCTCGACGCCGCCGGACAGCTGGCGCGCCAGTTGGCCGAGGGCCCGACCTTCGCGCAAGGGATCACCAAAACCATGCTGCACCAGGAGTGGTCGATGTCCGTGGACCAAGCCATCGAGGCGGAGGCGCAGGCCCAAGCGCTGTGCATGCTCACCGAGGACTTCGCGCGCGCCTATCACGCGTTCGTCGCCAAGCAACGTCCCGAGTTCGAAGGGAACTAGCCGCCATGTCCAGCGATCACTGGGACTGGCCCTTCTTCGACGACGCGCACCGCAAACTCGCTGCGTCGCTGGATGTTTGGGCCGCCGATCACTTGCACCACGACACCGGCGTCGATATCGACGACCGCTGTCGTCGCTTGGTCCGCGCGCTCGGTGACGCGGGCTGGCTGCGGCACACCGTCGCGGGCACCACATTCGGCGGCAGCCACGACCGAATCGACACCCGCGCACTGTGTCTCGCCCGCGAAATCCTGGCCCGGCACGACGCGCTGGCGGACTTCGCGTTCGCGATGCAGGGGCTCGGCTCCGGTGCGATCAGCCTGGCGGGCACCGACGAGCAGAAGCGCCGGTACCTGCCGCGGGTGGCCACCGGTGCGGCGATCGCGGCGTTCGCACTCTCGGAAACCGACGCGGGCTCCGATGCCGCCGCGCTGTCCTGTGCCGCGCGCGCCGACGGCGACGGATTCGTCATCGACGGCGAGAAGACCTGGATCTCCAACGGCGGCATCGCCGACTTCTACGTGGTGTTCGCCCGCACCGGGGAAGCCGAAGGCGCACGGGGCGTTTCAGCCTTTATCGTCGACGCGGACACCCCAGGCCTGCACATCGCCGAACGCATCGAGGTGATCGCCCCGCACCCGCTCGCCCGGCTGTCCTTCGAAGGCTGCCGGGTGCCCGCGACGCGGCGGCTCGGCAGCGCGGGCGGGGGATTCGCGATCGCGATGCGCACACTCGACGTTTTCCGTACCTCGGTAGCGGCCGCCGCCGTCGGCTTCGCCCGCCGGGCCATGGCGGAGGCACTGGCCAGGGCCACCTCGCGGCACATGTTCGGCGGGGTGCTCGCCGACTTCCAGCTGACCCGTGCCGAACTCGCCCAGATGGCGACAACGATCGACGCCTCGGCCCTGCTCACCTACCGCGCGGCCTGGCAGCGCGATCAAGGACGACCCGTCACCCGCGAGGCCGCCATGGCCAAGATGGCCGCGACCGAAGGCGCCCAGCGGGTCATCGACGCGGCCGTCCAGATGTGGGGCGCGCTCGGGGTGGTCCGCGACCGCCCGGTCGAGCGGCTGTATCGCGACATCCGGGCGCTGCGCATCTACGAGGGCGCCACCGAAGTGCAGCAACTGATCATCGCCCGCGAGCTCCTGCGTGACGCTGCTCGCGATACGGCGTCGTGACTTCCGATCTCCTTCTCCCCCACAAGGTTCCACCATGACAAGCGCGCACATCGATACCTTCGCCCGCGACAACCTGCCCCCGCCCGAGCAGTGGCCCGACCTCGTCTTCGACCGGCCGGAACTGCGTTTCCCGGCCCAACTCAATTGCGCCGGTGAACTACTCGACGGCCAGCTGAGCAACGGCAACGGCGACCGCCCATGCGTACGCGCGCCCGGCGGACCGCAGTGGACCTATGCCGACCTGTACGAGCGGGCCAACCGGATCGCGGCGGTGCTGGTGCACGAGATGGGGCTGGTGCCAGGCAACCGGGTGCTGCTCGACGCTCCGAACAACCCCATGCTCGCGGCGTGCTGGTTCGCGGTGATGAAGGTAGGCGGCATCGCCGTGACGGCCATGCCGATGCTGCGCGTCAAGGAACTCACCCAGATCGTCGACAAGGCGCGAATCACGCACGCACTGTGCGACATAGCCGTGGCCGGGCAGCTCGAGCAGGTGGTCGCGGCCTGCCCAACCCTGGACCGGGTCCGCTACTTCCACAGCGAGGCCGACGACGGCCTCGAAGCGCTGATGACGCGCCAGAGCGGCCGGTTCGAGACGGTGGCCACCGCCGCCGACGATGTCTGCCTCATTGCCTTCACCTCCGGCACCACCGGCGTGCCGAAGGCGACCGCGCACTTCCATCGCGATGTCATGGCGATCTGCCACTGCTTCCCGCGGCACATCCTGCGGCCGCGGCCCGATGACGTGTTCATCGGCAGCCCGCCACTGGCTTTCACCTTCGGCCTCGGCGGGCTGCTGCTGTTCCCCATGGCGGTCGGCGCCTCGGCGGTGCTGCTCGAACAGGCCAGCCCGGCGCTGCTGCTCGAGGCGATCAAAAACTACGGTGCGACAGTGCTTTTCACCGCTCCCACCTCTTACCGGATGCTCGCCCGGCACGGCGCCGAACTTCGCGGCACCGCGCTGCGCAAATGCGTGTCGGCCGGGGAACCGCTGCCACCGACCACGCGCACCCGATGGCGCGAGGCCACCGGCATCGAGCTGATCGATGGCATCGGCGCCACCGAAATGCTGCACATCTTCATCTCCGCCGACGAAGAGCACGCCCGGCCCGGCGCGACGGGCCTGCCGGTACCCGGGTACGAGGCGCGCGTCGTGGATGAGAACGGGCAACCGCTGCCGCCCGGTGCGGTCGGCCTGCTCGCGGTGCGTGGGCCGACCGGCTGCCGCTACCTCGCCGATGAGCGGCAGACCGTTTATGTGCGCGATGGCTGGAACTACACCGGCGACGCCTATTCGGTCGACACCGACGGCTACTTCCACTATCAGGCACGTTCCGACGACATGATCGTGTCCGCCGGCTACAACATCGCCGCGCCCGAAGTCGAGGACGCCCTCGCCGGACACGCCGCCGTCGCCGATTGCGCCGTGATCGGTGTGCCCGACGAAGACCGCGGTCAGATCGTCAAGGCGTACGTTGTGCTGCGGCCGGAGTTCGAGGCAACCGACAGGATGGTCGAGGAATTGCAGGATTTCGTGAAACAGACAGTGGCGCCGTACAAGTATCCGCGGGCCATCGCCTTCGTCGACGCGCTACCGCGCACCCCGACCGGCAAGCTACAGCGGTTCCGGCTGCGCGAATCCGATGCGGGGCAAGGCGATTCGGCGGCGACACCATGAGGGTGCTACAGCCGCCGGGATGGCCGCGCCCACGCGGCTACGCGAATGGCGTCGCCGCGCGCGGCGAACTGGTGTTCGTGGCGGGCATGGTGGGCTGGGACGCCGACGGCGTCTTCCGGTCCCACGACATCGCGGGCCAGGTACGCCGAGCACTGCACAATATCGTGGCGGTGCTCGCCGAAGCAGGCGCCGAGCCCGCGCACATCGTGCGAATGACCTGGTATGTCACCGATGTCGATGCGTACGTGCGCGCGTATCCGGAAATCGGGGTGGCCTTCCGCGAGATCATCGGCGGCTTCCACGCCGCGATGACCGCCGTGGAGGTAAGCCGCCTCGTCGAAACGGAGGCCAAGATCGAGATCGAGGTCACCGCCGTGATCCCGGACCCGCCGGACACCGGCGGCGCGCCCGCTGGCTGATCGTTTCGCCTCCCCCGTCGAAGTCGAACGACCGACGATGCCAGCGGGCGTGCGAGTTGGCCTATCGGCTAGCGGGGCCTATCGGTGACTTCATCATCCCGGTGTCGAAGATGTCGTTGGCGATGGCGAGTCCCAGGGGTAGACCACCGATTTCGATCGGCCTCGGCGCGAAATCGTATTCCCAGTGGACGCCCAGCCAGACCCGGCTGCGCCCGTTCTCGACGATCATCTGCCAGAGTCCCTCGGGGAAGCTGCGGACGTGCCGCGGCCGCACGGTGCCGGAGTTGTCCCTGGTGATGCCGTTCAATTCGTCGGAGACAAAGGTGAGGCCCGCTGCCAGCGAGTCCGGATTCATGTCGTCATCCGCGATGCCGTAGAACCGCCGCGCGATGTGGAACGCGGCCGCACCGAATGTCGCGTGCCCGGACGGATAGGCGGGAAAGTTCGGCGTGAAGTTCCGGTTGGTCGAATTCGAAGCGGGCGCGCCCAGGGGCAGCCAGTCGATCTGGCAATCGGTAGTGATGTCATTGGCGGCGTCGTCGGCGGCCGGTCCCATCGACAGGTCGTGTTCCCGGATACCAACCACGGGTCGCCACAGGTCGTGGACGTATTTCTGCTCCCAAGCGAGAATTCCCGCGTCCGCCATCGCGACGTTGATCAGCGCGAACAGCCGCGCGTTCTCCTGGGTCGAGTTGTTGCGGTCTTCGGCGACCCTACGCACGATCTGGTTGTAGAGACGCGGTGGTGTACCGATGCCGTTCGCCCCGTCGTAAGCCCAGAACAGGCCGATCAGCGTTCGCTCCTCGGTACGGCGCCGACGGTCGGGCGGCAGGCTGTCGATGACGAACTGGGGCACACTGCCCAGCAGTTCCGGCGCGATTCCGGTGACCCGAACGGTGCGTAGCACTTCGAGATACGCGTCGTTGCCCACGGGCGGCGGTCTGTTCTCATGCCGTTCCGTCGCCGAGAACAGCTTGGATCGTGCCCCGTAGAACGGGCCGTGGAAGCCCTGATCGGGATTGAACGGGTCCGGCCGATGCCGGTAGCGCCCGAGCGAAGGACGGTAACCGGCGTCGCCCACGCCCGGGTCGCCCGCACGGTCGGCCAGGATTCGCTCGGCCACCAGCCTGCCGAACGCCAATCCTTCCTCGACTCCGGGACCGCTCAGTCCCGCGTCGGCCAGCGCTTTGTCGAACGCCGCCGTCTGACTCGGGAACAACGCGGTCAGCGTCAGGTGCGCCGCGCCCGCTACCGCGGCATCCGCGTTCGCCCCCGGCGGCGCGGGCGGCAGATCCGGCAAGTACGGACCGTATTGCGCGCTGTCACCCAGCACGCCGATATACCCGTCGTACATCCCCAGGTGCACGATCCCGAGCGCTCGGGCACTGAGCGGCGGCCCGGTCTGTTCGCCGGCGCCGTTGCTGTGGCTGACCCGGTTCGCTTCCAGCGCGACACCATTCCAATACAAGATCGAATCCATGGTTTCCCCCTCCCATCGAGGCCCATTGAGGCTCATACCAGTTCAGCATGAGGCCAGGTCAGGGCATAGCCCGAAATGGTCGGGGCATCGTGCGGTTCGCTATCGAGTTGTCGGTGCGAAGCTGATCGGCGCCGCGGCGGCCGCCCAGCCGGTGGGCGGGCGCACCGGCCGAAGCGGCTACTGTCGGGCTGTGCCAGAGGATTCCATCGACCGGATGGTCGACGAGTGGGCCGCGCGGGACCCGCGGCTCGACGTCAGCGCCCTACAGGTCGTCGGCCGCCTCTTCCGGTGTGCCGCGCACGGACAGCGAGTCATCGTGGCCGCGCTCCAGCAACTCGGTCTGAGCTATGGCGACTTCGATGTACTGAACACCTTGCGGCGGCGCAACGACCCCGACGGCACGAACCCACGCGACCTCGCGCGGACCGCCCTGATCACGTCGGGTGCGATGACCACCCGGCTGGACCGGCTCGAACGAACGGGACTGATCGAGCGACGGCCGGACCCAAAGGACCGCCGGGCCGTGCACATCCATCTCACCCCCGCCGGTGAAGAGATCGCGGCTGAGGCACTCGACGCCGTGCTCGCCGCCGACGAGGCCTTTCTGGAGCCGCTCAGCCCGAAGCAACGCGACGCGCTGGCGGCTTCCCTCAAAGTCCTGCTGTTGCACAGCGAAGCAGACGGCTAGCCGCTTCGGAACTCAGTGCGCCGCATCGAATTCGGCCTTGAAAGCGGCGGCGCGTTCGATCGAATCGACCGGCCAACTCACCAGACTCACCGCGACCCGGTCGCCCACCGCCGCCCGCACGTCCCGCGCCGCGAGCAGGGACGCGCCACCGCAGATCTCGATCAGCTCGGCGCCCTGGTCGGCCAGTTCGCGCGCGACCGCGGCGGCAGCGGCGGAATCCGGTGCCGCGACCGCCGTGGTGCGCCCGCCGCCAGCGTGCGCTCGGGTAACCCGGTGCACCGTCGGATCCGCACTGGGGTGACCCACGAAAATGGTTGCGGAGTCGCGAATGGGCCGGGCGGTAGCGGTGCCGAACCCGAAACCCGCCACGCCGACCGCGGCCCTACCATCGACCGCGTCGATGACCTGCGCGGCCGATTCGAGGTCGAAGCCGCGGTACAGCTCCATCAGCCGCACCCCGCGGGCGACCTCTTCGGCGGCCACCTTGGCGGCGGCGGCCCCGTCCGGTACCCAGACCAGCAGCGACTCGCTCTCGCCGAAGTTCTGGACCACCCGGTCCTCGTCCGGGTTCGCGCCGGGCTCCAGGAACAGGAACAACTCGACGATCTCGCTCATCTCGATCTCCTCCATTTAGCTTGTCATCAAACTACTTGATACCAAGCTTAACCGGGGGCGGTTCGGGGATATTCCCACCGGGGAGCGACTTGCTATGGGAGGCAAAAGAAATGCTTATCCTGAACCGATGTTCGACTCGCGGTACGTTCGGGTTTTCGATGAGGTCGTGCGGACCGGTTCGTTCGCCGCGGCGGCCCGCAACCTCGGCTACACCCAGCCCGCGATCAGCCAGCAGATGAAGGCACTCGAACGTTCCGTCGGCACACCGCTGTTCATGCGGGTGGGCAGGCGGCTGCGGCTGACCGATGCGGGCGAGGTGCTCGCACGGCACGCTTCCAGCATCCTCGGCGCTATCTCCGCGGCACAGCAGCAGATGACGGCCATCACGCGCTTGAAGTCCGGCCGCGTCCGGGTCTACGCGTTCCCCAGTGCCAGCGCGACGCTCATCCCGACGGCCGTGGCATCGATCAAGTCCCGACATCCCGGCATCCGGATCGAGTTGATCGACGCGGAGCCACCGGACTCGGTGGAGGCGCTGCGCCGCGGGGACTGCGACATCACGCTGGCCTTCACCTACGACGCGCCGAGCGAACAGCCGGAAGCCGATGACCTGTACACGATTTCACTGCTCGACGACCCGTTGATCGTGCTGCTGCCGAAGGGGCATCCGCTGGCCAGGCGCCGGTCGGTCGAGCTCGCGCAGCTCGCCGAGGAGCGGTGGATCGCCGGATGTGTGCGCTGCCGTAGCCATTTCATCGAGTCCTGCGCGACCGCCGGTTTCGAACCGCACATCGATTTCACCACCGACGACAATCTCGCCGTGCAGAGCCTGGTGGCCGCGGGCACCGGCATCGCGGTGATGCCGAGCATGGTCCGATCGTTCATCAGCCACCCCAAGGTCGTCAGTCGGCCTGTGCTGCCCGCTGATTCACGGACGGTGGCCGCGTACACGCTGTCCGGCCACCAGAAGATTCCGGTCACCCGGCTGATGATGGAGGCACTCCGGCTCGCCGCCGACAAGATGCGCGGTGAGTGAAATCTATTGCGGCACGCCCGGTTCGACCCATAAGCGATTCTTGGGTAACGGCAACATTGTCTGAATAGACCGCAGTGCTGGACCAGTCGCATGCTGGTCGGTATGAGCGGAAACATGTCCATCAGTACCGCCGCACCCACCACCCAGGCCCTGGACGATCTCGTCTGCGCGGTGCGGGAAGTCGTCCGGCTCGAACGCCCGCCCGCCGAGTCCGCGCGCCTCGTCGCCGACCGGCTCGAAGGCTTTCTGGCGCAGCCGGACCTGCTGCCCGACGAATACCGCGAGGGCGACCCGGATCGGTATCGCCAGCACCTTGTGCACACCGAAAGCGACGGAAGCTTTTCGGTGGTCGCGCTGGTGTGGCAGCCGGGGCAGGCGACACCGATCCACGACCACGTGGCCTGGTGCGTGGCCGGGGTGTACGAGGGCGCCGAGACCGAACGCCGCTACGAGTTGCGCGGCGCGGGCCCCGACGCCCGGCTCGTCGTGGCGGCCGACGCGATCAACCACGCCGGAACCGCCTGCGGTTTCGCCCCGCCCGGCGACATCCACCTGGTCCGCAACACCGGCGCCACCCCCGTGCTCTCGATCCACATATACGGCGCCCACATCGGCAAACTCGGGACCAGCGTGCGCCGCGAATACCAACTCCCCATCGCGGAGAACTGAGCCCCGCACGTCGTCCTCGAGCTCCCCTTCCGCGCCGCCCCATCGCGCGCATGCAGGCAACCCTGATGGCAATCCCGTCCGCTTGAAACCCGCGGCGGCCCAACCGGACCACAGTTGGACCCGGTCGCACCCGACGGCATCGGGTGCGACCGGGCCGATTGTGCCTAGCCGATCGCGGCAGTGAGGGCTGCTTGGCCGCCGACCACGGGGAAGGTGACCTTGGTGGTGCCGAGGTTCACCGAGAAGCCGGGCCCGGGCTTGGGCCGAAGGGTGTACTCGTTGTCGCTGGACAACACCACCACGCCCAGCTTGTGTCCGCGCATCAGCACGTAGTCGTGCGGTTGCATGGACAGATTCACCGTGTACTCCTTACCCGGGGTGATCGGCTCGGTGTCGCTTTCCGAGCCGCGGTTCTGCGGGTCCACCCAGCCCCTGGTGACTATCCGGGAGCTGCCGTCCGGAGCCCGATCCACCAGCAGCGCGGTGACATTGGCCGCCGGACGTTTGAAGGACATCTGGAAGGTGACCCCGACCGTGCCACTGACCCGCAGGGGCGTCGTGGCGGCCTTGGAGAAATAGGCCAGCCGGTTCGGCGAGTTCGGCGCGGCGACGAGGGCGGAGGCGAGTTTGGTCGCATCGTCGTCGAGGGACTCGGTGACGAGTTCGGCGCCACCCGTGGCGAGTCCGCCGATGGCCCTGCCGCCAGGCTTGAACACCGCGGTCGCGGCGGCGGTGCCGGGGGCGGGCCAGTCGGCCTCGTTCACCCAGGACTTGTTCTCCCGCTGGATGGTTGCCTTGGGCTCCCGGTCGATCCCGTTGTTCTTGCCGAGCAGGTACTTGCTGAACCAGCGGTTGACGGTGCGCAACCACTCGTCCCTGCGCAGGCTGATCGGGTCGGTGTGGCCGGACTGGTGCAGCCAGATCTTGTGCGGCACACCGGCTTTCTTGATCGCCTCATACCACTGGGCGACATGCTTGGTCTTGACGTTGAAGTCGTTGAGACCGTGCACGGCCAGCACGGCGGCCCGCACCTTGCCGACATCGTTGAGGTAGTTGCGCTCGTTCCAGAAGGCGCTGTAGTCGCCGGTGACCCGGTCCTGGTCCCGCTCGAGCCCGGCGATGACGGGCTGGCAGATCTGCCGATCAGCCCTGGTGTAGACGTACTTGGCGAGTACGTCGGTGTCCTCACCCTGGTAGGTGCCCGGTGCCACCACCGCGCCCGCCGCGCGGTAGTAGTCGTACCAATTGCTGATGGCGGCGATGGGCACGATGGCCTCCAGGCCGGGCACGCCGGTGGCGGCGACAGCGTTGGGCAGGGTCCCGTTGTAGGACACGCCCATCATGCCGACTTTGCCGCTGGCCCAATCGGCCACGACGGCTTTGCCTTGCCCGTCGCGGGCCTTGGCCCGGCCGTTGAGCCAGTCGATGGGTGCCCGCGCGCCGATGGTCTCGTTGCGCCCGCCCGAGGTCGGGCAGCCGGTGGACTTACCGGTGCCCAGCGACTCGCCGTACATCACGGCGTAGCCGCGGGCCAGGAAGAATTCCTCGTACTGCCAGCTGATCCGGCCTTCGGAGACGGTAATGCCCGCCGCCTTCAGATCCTCGGCAACCCGCGCGCGCAGCGGTCCGGGCGCTTTGGCCATCCGCGCGTCGGGGCCGTCGGGCACGTAGAGCTCGACGTCCACATTGTGGTTGGGCACCTCGTTGCCGCCGGCGTAGTACGGACTCGCCTGGTACACCACCGGCAGCTTGCCGGTGGCTCCGGCCGGGCGGACGACCTGGACGTGCACCTCGTCATCCTTGCGGTCCCCGTCGCTGTCGATCGGCGCGCGCACCCAGAGGTCCTGGCGGATGGGCGCGGCCGGGTTGAACGTCGGCTGAGCCTCGCCGCTCGTGGCGTCCGGTTCGACCGTCGGGTCCGCCAGCGCGGGCGCGCCGGACAGCAGCAGCGCCGCGGCCACGGCCAACAGCGCGAGTCGGGGTAGTCGCCGCATGATCAGCACCGTCCGGCTGGCGGCAGCCCAGCGCACGCGGGTGCGCCGCCGGTCGCGCCTGCGGTGTTGTCGACTGGATGCCATAATCTTCTCCTTGTCACCCCTCAGCACGAGACGCTCCCGTGTGAGACTCGAAATACTTACTGGCTCAAGGGAATTGCCCGGGCGCCCCGCCGATTCGGCCGGGCGCCCGGTGCTGGGTCAGTGCTGGGTCGGCGGGCTCTTCCGCTCGATCGCGGCCTTCATCGCGTCCAGCCCGATCAGGTTGAACTCACGGCCGAGCGACCGCATCAACGAGTTCTGCGTCGGCCGGTACACCCCGCGCTTGTGGTAGACCGCGCCCTCGTAGGTGCCGACCACACCACCGTCGGGAGACTGCTTGCCCAGGTACTGGTACCACTTGGTCCGGTTCTGCTGCATCTGCGCGCTGGTGTAGGTCGACGCGTTGACCTCGCGTGGCTCGCGCCCGGTATAGCGGTCGTTGGGATAGTCGTACTCGTCGGCCAGCCCGGCCATCGAGTGCCCGAGCTCGTGCAGCACGATTTGTCCGGCCGCGGCATTCCCACCGGACGAGGTCGCGACCCGGCCGCCCGCGCCGCCGTACTTCGTGGTGTTGGCCAGCGCGATCACCTGGTCGGCCTCAGGAGCGAGCCGGGCGTACTGGATCGCCTTGGTCTCGTTGACACAGAGCAGGCGCTCGGTGCCACCGCACCAGAACGTCATGTCCAGGGCGGTGTTTCGGTACGTGCCGCGCGGATCGTTGTCCACACCGGACTGCTGGGACACCACGTTGACGGCCCAGACGTTGAACGAGTTCTTGTACGACTTGAACGGTTCGACCTGAACGATCTCGTTCCACCGGTTGACCGCGTGGTCTTTGTAGGTGCCGAGTTGACTCGACGTGTACCCGTCACCGACGAACACCAGATCGAACCGTTGGCTGGACGGCCCGGTCTGCTGGATCGGCACGACATCGGCCTGTAGGGCGGATCGCGGCGCGGGCGGTTGGTCGGGAACCGGAACGACAACGCGGCTGATGGTGCCGTCCGGCGAGAACACTTCTCGCTCTTCGGTCGGGGTGGCCGATCCGGTGGCCACGGAGAGTCCGGCGATCATCAACGCGCCGAACGTGATTGCGGACAGGCGTCGTAACAATGGCATGGCGAAGCTCCTGGAGTGGTTTCGCGAATTTGATCCGGACGGCGGCGATGTAGCGTGCCGCACTTCGATGTATCGAATTCATGACAAGTAGAACCCGACGCGGGCGGTCCGCTCGACTGGAGAACAACTGGGGAGGTGATGGACGTCCGGAGCCCGCGGCCACTCCCCTGGTCCTCGAAATGTGTACTGGGCGCGGGGAATTCCCGGCGCGGTTTTTGACCGAGCGACCGGGGAATTCCGATCGGGTGAAGATGTACGCCGATCGCGCCC
Source organism: Nocardia brasiliensis (assembly GCF_042691675.1). GTDB lineage: Bacteria > Actinomycetota > Actinomycetes > Mycobacteriales > Mycobacteriaceae > Nocardia > Nocardia brasiliensis_D. The sequence goes on along the minus strand of NZ_CP170507.1, from coordinate 3,096,098 downwards.
CCGTCGCCGTCCGCCAACTGGTCACGGATCTGCTCGTGGTGGCGTGGGTGTACGCCGCCGTCCGGGTCGCCCTGTGGCTGCACGATCTGGTGCACAAACTCGCCGTTCCTGGGCAGAAACTGGAGGGCGCGGGCAATGGCATGGCCGACAATCTCGATTCCGTCGGCGACAAGGTGGGCCGGGTGCCGATGGTGGGCGACGAGCTGACCGCACCCTTCGAACGGACCGCCGCGGCCGCCCGGACGATCTCCGAGGCCGGACGCGATCAGCAGGACCTCATCGGCGACCTAGCCATGGCGCTCGCCATCGGTTCGTTGATCGTCCCGATCGGCCTCGTACTCTTCGTCTGGCTTCCGCTGCGCCTGCGCTGGATCCGCCGAGCCGCGGTAGCGGCCCGCCTCCGAACCGACCCGTCCGGCCAGGACCTCCTCGCGCTGCGCGCCCTCGCCAACCAACCCCTCCGCACTCTCAACCGTCTCGACCCGCACGCGGTAGACGCCTGGCGCCGCGGCGACAACACGACAATCCGCCGACTGGCCGCCCTGGAACTACACGGCCTCGGCCTCCACGGCGACTGACCACCCGGCCGACCCCGCACCGATCTGTCCCGAACTCCGCCCGCACCAACCGCTTTCGTGGTCTTCTTCCATCGAGCACGCAGTACCGGCAACCGGCTGGCGAGCAAAATATCCGAATCGGGCACCAAAAAGACTTGAATCGATCATACTTCTGAATGTGTCCAATATTTCGGAGCTCGAGCGCCTGTTGCGCGGCGCTGACCTGCGGGTGACGGCACCGCGGCTCGCGGTGCTCGCCGCCGTGCACGAGCATCCCCACTCCGATACGGACTCGATCCTCGGTCTCGTGCGCAAGACCCTCGGCACGGTGTCCCATCAGGCCGTATACGACGTGTTGCGGGCACTGACCGGTGCGGGTCTGCTCCGGCGCATCCAGCCGATGGGCACCGTGGCGCGATACGAAACACGCGTCGGAGACAACCACCACCACCTCGTCTGCCGCTCGTGCGGCGTCATCGTCGATGTCGAATGCGCCGGCGGCCGGGCACCCTGCCTGACCGCGGCCGACGACAACGGCTTCGTCCTCGATGAGGCGGAGGTCATCTACTGGGGCCTTTGCCCCGACTGCACGGCGCTACCCGCGCCACAACCGTGAAAGGAACTGCTGTGCCTCAGGAACACCCGCCCATCGCGGAGGCGAACACGGAGCCCGCTCAAAGTGGTTGCCCCGTAACCGGTCGCCTCAAGTACCCGACCGAGGGCGGCAGCAACCGCGACTGGTGGCCGAACCAGCTCAACCTGAAGATCCTGCAGAAGAACCCCGCCGTGGCCGATCCGATGGACGAGGACTTCGACTACGCCGCGGAATTCAAGACCCTCGACCTGGACGCGGTCCGGCGCGATGTCGAAGAAGTGATGACCACCTCGCAGGACTGGTGGCCCGCCGACTTCGGCCACTACGGCCCGTTCTTCATCCGGATGGCCTGGCATGCCGCGGGCACCTACCGGATCAACGACGGCCGCGGCGGCGCCGGTGCGGGCATGCAGCGGTTCGCACCACTCAACAGCTGGCCGGACAACGCGAGCCTGGACAAGGCGCGCCGCCTGCTGTGGCCGGTCAAGCAGAAGTACGGCAAGAAGCTGTCGTGGGCCGACCTCATCGTCTTCGCGGGCAACTGCGCGCTGGAGTCGATGGGCTTCAGCACGTTCGGCTTCGGCGGTGGCCGGGTCGACCAGTGGGAACCCGAGGAGGACGTCTACTGGGGTCCGGAGCAGACCTGGCTCGGCGACGAGCGCTACACCGGCAGCCGGAGTCTCGAAAATCCCCTTGCCGCAGTGCAAATGGGTCTGATCTACGTGAATCCGGAAGGGCCCAACGGCAATCCGGATCCGCTCGCCGCGGCCAACGACATCCGGGAGACGTTCCGCCGGATGGCGATGAACGACATCGAGACCGCGGCACTGATCGTCGGCGGGCACACCTTCGGCAAGACGCACGGCGCGGGCCCGGCCGACCTCGTCGGTCCCGAGCCCGAGGCCGCTCCGCTGGAGCAGCAGGGTCTGGGCTGGCAGAGCGCCTTCGGCACCGGTGTCGGCAAGGACGCGATCACCAGCGGCCTCGAGGGCACCTGGACGCCGACCCCGATCACCTGGGACAACACCTTCGTCGAAACGCTCTACGGCTACGAGTGGGAGAAGACGAAGAGCCCCGCCGGTGCGTGGCAGTGGATTCCGAAGGACGGCGGCGGGGCGGGCACCGTGCCCGACGCGCACGACCCGTCGAAGACCCGCACGCCGGTGATGCTGACGACGGACCTGTCCATGCGGGTCGATCCGATCTACGAGCGGATCACCCGGCGCTGGCTCGACCATCCCGAGGAGCTGGCGGAGGAGTTCGCCAAGGCCTGGTTCAAGCTGACCCACCGCGATATGGGTCCCAAGGTCCGCTACCTCGGCCCGCTGGTCCCGCAGGAGACCCTGCTGTGGCAGGACCCCGTCCCCGCGGTGACGCACGACCTCATCGGGGCCGATGATATCGCCGCCCTCAAGAGCCAGATCCTGTCGTCGGGTCTGACTGTCGCGCAGCTGGTTTCGACCGCGTGGGCGGCGGCGTCGTCGTTCCGGGGCAGCGACAAGCGCGGCGGCGCCAACGGCGGGCGGATTCGCCTCGAGCCGCAGCGCGGCTGGGAGGTCAACGAGCCCGACCAGCTCACGCTGGTGCTGCCGACGCTGGAGCGGATCCAGGAGTCGTTCAATTCGGCCCAGACCGGGAACACGCGGGTCTCGTTCGCCGATCTGGTGGTGCTGGGTGGTGTCGCGGCGGTCGAGCAGGCCGCCGCAAACGCCGGGTACGACGTCGAGGTGCCGTTCACGCCCGGCCGCACGGACGCCACGCAGGAACAGACCGATGTCGAGTCCTTCGCCGCGCTCGAGCCGAGTGCCGACGGCTTCCGCAACTACCTCGCGAAGGGCAACCGGCTCTCCGCCGAGTACCTGCTGATCGACAAAGCGAATCTGCTGACCCTCAGCACTCCCGAGATGACGGTGCTGGTCGGTGGTCTGCGCGTGCTCGGCGTGAACCACAAGCAGTCACCGCACGGTGTGTTCACCTCGGCGCCCGAGTCGCTGACCAACGACTTCTTCGTGAACCTGCTCGATATGGGCACGAAGTGGGAGCCGTCGGCGGCCGACGACGGGACCTACGTCGGCACCGATCGCGGCACCGGTGCGGTCAAGTGGACGGGCAGTCGCGTCGACCTGGTCTTCGGATCCAACTCGCAGCTGCGCGCGGTGGCGGAGGTCTACGCGACCGACGATTCGAAGGAGAAGTTCGTCCGGGACTTCATCTCCGCGTGGCACAAGGTGATGAACCTCGACCGGTTCGAGCTGGTCTGATCACGACGCGGTGACCGGCCGGTCCGGCTGGTCAGCCACCCTTCCACGGCACCCCGCGAGCTCACGCAGCTCGCGGGGTGTCGTGGCATTATCGGCAGTTACGTTTACCCGATATTCGCCCAACTGGCCATTGACAGAGTCCAGCGATTTTTGCTTGCCTTGCAGCATCAGCGTTCCAGGATTCAGCGCGGAACATGGACCGCCGATATCGCGGCAGCAGTACCGTCGAATCGGAGATGAGGGCCAGTGCGTGTATCTCTTTTCAAAATTCAAGTAATCGGCCTGTGCGCGTTGGCGCTCGCTTTCGGGTCGGCGACCATCGCCTTTGCCGATAGCCCCACGGCGGTCGAGGCGTCCTCCGATGCCGATGTCGTCCCACCGCCGCCGGGCGCCAACAACTGGTCCTGCAAGCCCAGTGCCGCGCATCCTCGGCCAGTTGTGTTGGCACACGGCACTTTCGAGAATCGCTGGGACAACTGGTTCGCCCTGTCGCCGAGACTGGCGGAGGCGGGCTACTGCGTCTACGCCCTCGATTTCGGCCGCAGCCTCGGCGGCACGATTTCGGGTGTGGGGCCGTTGCGCGTTTCGGCGCAAGAGATCTCGGATTTCGTCGACCGGGTGCTCGCGGCAACCGGAGCGCAACAGGTCGATATCGTCGGCCATTCCCAGGGTGGCATGCTGCCTCGTTATTATATGAAGAACCTCGGCGGAGCGAGCAAAGTCCATACACTTGTCGGTCTCGCCCCGGACAATCACGGCACCACTTGGGGTTTGATCGGCTTGCCGATAACCTTGGCGCCACCGGTAACCAACGCGGTGTGCCCGGCATGCACGGAACAACTGCCCTCGTCGGATTTCATCCAACAGCTCAATAGCGGTGGCGAAACGCTGCCCGGTGTCAGATATACGGTGATCGCCTCCAAGTTCGACGAGTTCGCGACGCCATACACCACCGCGTTCCTCGACGGCCCCGACGTCGACAACATCACGCTGCAAGATCTCTGCCCCGGCAACTTTTCCGAGCACATGACGATGCCCGCCGACCCCGTCACGATCCAGCTGGTGCTCAACGCCCTCGACCCTGCGCACCAGGCCCCGATCCCGTGCGGTTTCGGTACCGGATCGGCGCAGATCAGCTAGTTCAGATCGCGAAGACGATCTTGCCGGTGGTACTCGCGCTGAGCATCGCGCGCACGCCGACTATCGCGTCCCGCAAGGCGAATTCGTGCGCGATGGTCGGGCGCAGGCCCGTGCGGACCAGGAAGGCCAGCAGCGCGGACAGGTCTTCTGCGGTGCCCATGCCGGAGCCGACCAGGCGATGCTCGGCGAAGACCAGGGTGTGCAGTGCCCGCGCGGCCGCCACGGAGTCGAACGCCGTGATGGCGCCCGCGCGGTAACCCGAGCAGACGATGGGTGCGCCGGGCCGCAATGCCTCGATCGGCCACCACCAGTCCGCGATGTCGATACCGGCGTCGAACGCGGCGTCCAGGTCGGGCGGCAGGGGCTCGTCGGCAGTCGTGACCACGGTCGCGCCGCTGCGCAACGCCAACGCGTGATCGGCGGCATCGGCACGCACGCAGACCTCGATGCCCGCCGCGGCGGCCAACGCGATCAGCGCCGTCGCGATGCTGCCGAGGCCACGCCGCCCGCGCACCACGATGGTCTGGCTCGGTCGAATATCGGCCGTGGTGAACAGCATTCGATAGGCCGTCAGCCATGCCGTCGGCAGGCACGCGGCCTCGGCGAAGGACAGTTCGGGCGGCTTTGGCACCGCGTTGCGGAGCGGGATCGTCGCGTAGCCCGCGAATGTGCCCTGATGGTTGGCACCGAGCACCCCGCGATCCGGGTCGCGGGCTTCCGGTCCGGCCCAGTCGGCCGAACCGACCGACGCGTGCACCACCACCTCGGAACCGTCGGCGAGAGTGCCCGCGCCGTCGTTGCCGAGAATCAGCGGATAGGCCTGCGACGGGACGCCGACACCGCGCAGGGTCGCGATATCGCGCATATTCAGCGACGCGGCGCGCATTCGCACCGTCGTCCAGCCCGGTGGCGGTTCCGGATGCGGCCGTTCACCGAACCGCAGCGCGGCGAGTGGGTCGGCGGGGTCGGGGCGCTGGCAGTAGACGGCGTCCATCGCGGCGGTGTCCTCCGGCATCATTGCGGCCTGTAGCGCGGCAGCATGTCCTGAGCCAGCAGTTCGGCCAGCGTCGGTGCGGCGCGGTCGTTCTCGGAAAGGATCGGGTCGAAGCCGGTGGTCAGCGGTATGCCCAGGTGCGGATCGAGCACGTTGACCGCGAGCTCGCTGCCGGGCGTGTACAGCGTCGAACACTGATAGAGCACACAAGTGTGCTCGGCGGTGGCCACGAACGCGTGGCCGACACCGGGGCCGAGATAGACGCTCGCCGACGTCTCGTCATCGAGTGCGACCATCTCGAAACGCCCGAAGGTCGGTGAGCCGACCCGCAGATCGACGGCGATATCGATCATCGAGCCGCGCACGCAGGTCACGATCTTCGATTGCCCCGGCGCCCGCGCCACCACGTGGATGCCACGGATCACACCGCGGTGCGAGACCGAGACGTTCACCTGCTCGAGGCGCACCGGGTAACCGGTGATCTCTTCGAGAACGTCTGTCCGCGTGAGCTCCTGGAACCGACCGCGCGGGTCCGCGAACCGCCGGGACCGCAGCAGGTAGACGTCCGGCATGCCGAGCTCGGTCGCGACGATGGTCGCCGGGCGCGGTGCGCTCGGCGGTTCGGCGCCCGGTCGCCGCACCGTGTCACTGTCTGCGTGGTGCATGCGGCGAGGTTAGGGTGGCGCACTAGAGGATCTGTCCGGTCCCGCTCCACTCGCGGCGGCGGTGGTCCCATCCGCGTCCCAGTGGTTCTCGAAGACCCCAGCCGACCCTGTGCCCATGGGGAAAGCGGCACAGATCGAGCATCAGTCGGTTGCGACGATCAATGACGAGCTGGCCTGGCGGTTCGCTCGCTCGGCCGCGGTCACCGCGACGTCGCTGTGTTCGGTCGCCGGGTTCCGGGACTGGTTCGCCGCGTGCCGCCGCACCGAACAGCTCACGGTAGACCGGATACCGTTCACCGAGCTCGTCGGGTGGGAGTTCGACGACGACGGCAATCTGCGCCATCACAGCGGCCGGTTCTTCACCATCGAGGGGCTGGACGTGCGTACCGATTTCGGGTTCGTCGAACACTGGCAGCAGCCGATCATCAATCAGCCGGAGATCGGCGTGCTGGGCATTGTCGTCAAGGAATTCGACGGGGTGCTGCATTTCCTGATGCAGGCCAAGGCCGAACCGGGCAATATCGGCGGCGTCCAGTTGTCGCCGACCGTGCAGGCGACCCGCAGCAATTACCTGCGCGTGCACCAGGGGCGGCCGGTGCCCTACCTGGAACACTTCCTCGACGCGAAACCCGATGCGGTCCTGGTCGATGTGCTGCAATCCGAGCAGGGCGCGTGGTTTCTGCGCAAACGCAATCGGAACATGGTCGTGGAGGCCACCGGCCCGGTCCCGACGATGCCCGGCTTCTGCTGGCTCACCCTCGGGGTCATCCGAGAATTGCTGCGGCAGGACAACACCGTCAACATGGACGCCCGCACCGTGCTGGCGTGTGTGCCGTGGCGGATCGATGCGGCGCGGGCCGAACGGGGCGACGAGTTCACCCGCGCGCTGGCCCGCGGGCTCGATCCCAGCGCGGCGGCCCGGCACGGCACGGCCGAAATCCTGCACTGGCTCACCGATCTCAAGTCCCGGCACGAACTGCGCCAACGACTCATGCCGCTGGCCGAGGTGGCCGACTGGCGACGTGGACCGAACGAGATCACCCATGTCGGCGGCAAGTACTTCCGGGTGGTCGCCGCCCGGGTGAGCGCGGGGCAGCGGGAGGTCGACTCGTGGACCCAGCCGCTGCTCGCTCCGGTCGGCCAGGGCGTAGCCGTCTTCCTGGCCATGGTGATCGATGGCGTGCTGCATCTGTTGGTCAACGCCAAATTGGAGGCCGGGGTGCTCGATGTCGCGGAACTGGCGCCCTCGGTGCAGTGTCAACCGGCGAATCATCATGATCTGCCCGCGCATCGGCAACCGACGTTCCTGCGCGAGGTGATCGGCGGCGCCCTCGGCGTGGTGCGCTACAGCGGGTTGCAATCAGAGGAGGGCGGGCGGTTCCAGCACGCCGACAATCTCTACCAGATCCGCCTGCTCACCGCGGATTTCCCGATTGCCGAGCCACCCGGGTTCCGGTGGATGACACCGGCCCAGATCACCAATCTGCTCATCCACAGCAACTACGCGAATGTGCAGGCCAGAAGCCTGATGGCCTGTCTGCTGGCGAGTTGGTGAGGCCGATGCTGCGGTGGGGCATTCTGGGGACCGCGCGGATCGCCGAGCGGCGGATGCTGCCCGCGTTGCTGCGCCATCCGGCCGCCGAACCGGTGGCGATCGGCAGCCGCGATCCGGTGCGCGCGGCGCACTGGGCGGACCGGCACGGGTTGCCCAATTCCGGCGGATACCAGCAGGTGCTCGCGGACGACACGGTGGACGCGGTCTATCTGCCGCTGCCGAACGCCTTGCACGCCACCTGGATCGAGCAGGCGCTGCTCGCGGGCAAGGACGTGCTCGTCGAGAAGCCGATGCTGTCGCCCTGCTCCGACGGTTCCGAAATAGCCACGGCGCACGGCCTTTTCGACCTCGCCGCGCAGCAAGGACGCACACTCATGGAATGCATGACCTTTCCCCGGCACCGGCAGCACGCCGCGGTGCGCGAGCTGGTCGAATCCGGCGCGATCGGGCGAATCCGCCAGCTAACCGTGCGTTTCACCATCCCGGAGCTGGCCCCCGACGATATCCGCTACCGCGCGGATCTGGGTGGTGGCGCACTCGCCGACCTCGGTTGCTACGCGCTCCGGGCCGCACTGTTCTACCTGGGTCCTGAGCTGCGGGTCGAGCATTCGCGGTTGCGCCGTAGCGCACGCTTTCCCGGTGTCGATTCCGCGGACTCGGTGCGACTGAGCAATCCCGATGGCGCGCAAGCGGATCTGGAATTCGCGATCGGCGCGCCCTACCGGTGCGAGTACCACCTCACCGGCACCGAGGGCAGCCTGTCGGTGGAGCGGGCGTTCACCCTGCCGCACGATCACGCGCCGCGGGTACACCTCGATCGCGCGGGCGAGATACGACAGCTCGACCTGGCTCCCGACGATCAGTTCGGCAATACCCTGACGGAGTTCACCGACGCGCACGAAAGCGGAGACCTCGGAAAGCTCAGCGCCGAAGCGACATTGCAAACCATGGCCTTGGCCGCGGCCGTGCTGGGTGTGGGGTCGCGATGACCGATTCCGTACCGGACATCGCCATCGTGTTCGGCGGCACCGGCTTCGTCGGTAGGCATATCGTCACCGCGTTGCGGGACAACGGATATCGGGTCATCACGGTGTCGAGCCGAGCCGCGACCGAGGCGGATCACAGTTCGCTCGACCTCGACACCGAGGATGCTCGACCGCTGACCGCGCTACTGCGCCACCACCATCCGACGCTGGTGGTGAACGCGGCCGGTTCGTACTGGGGTCTGGACGAACCGCAGCTTTACCGATCGTTCGTCACCGCCACCGCCACCATCCTCACCGCACTGGCGGCACTCCCCGACCAGCGCCCACGGTACGTACACCTGGGCAGCGTGATGGAGTACGGCCCGCTGCCGCCGGCGGGACGGGTCGATGAGTCCGTGCCGACCGAACCCGAATCCCCCTACGGCCGAACGAAATTAGCTGCGACGAGGCTGGTCCAGGCGGCGCGCGCCCGCGGTGCGGTAGACGGCATCGTCCTGCGGGCGACCAACAGTATCGGCCCCGGCGTGCACACCGGCAGCCTGATCGGGAAGGTCGGCTCGGCTCTCGCCGAAAACCGCACCGGCCGCGCACGTATCGAACTGTCACCCCTTGCCGCGTACCGCGACTACATCGACGTACGCGACCTGGCCGACGCAGTACTCGCGGCGGCGCGCTCACAAACCACCGCCGATGTGGTGAATATCGGCCGGGGCCAGGCCTTCTCGGTACGCGAGCTGGTCGACCGCCTGGTCGCCATCAGCGAGGTACCCGCCGACATCATCGAATCCCCCGCCGCCCCCACCGCCCCCGGCACCAGCTCCATCTGGCTCGAAGTCGCCACCGAAACCGCCGAGCGAACCCTCGGCTGGCAAGTCACCCGCACCATCGACCAAGCGCTACACGACTACTGGCGAACCCTCTCCCGCCGACCCGGCAGCGTCGCCCGCTGATCTCACAGCCACCCGTTGTCTTCGGCGAAGCGGATGGCCTCGATGCGGTTGCGGGAACCGGTCTTTGCGATCGCGGCGGTGATGTAGTTGCTGACCGTGCTGACCGACAGGTGCAGGTGCGCGGCGATCTCGGCGACGGTGTCGTGGGAACGGGCGGCGACCAGGACATCGCGTTCCCGCTCGGTCAGCGGGTTGTGTCCCACCGACATCGCGGCCCGCAATTGCTGGTCGTCGATCAGCATGCGCCCGGCCATCACTTCCCGGATCGCCTGCGCGATATCGCCGACCGGCGTGTTCTTGGTGAGGTAGGCGCGCACTCCGGCCTCCAGTGCGCGCCGCACGTAGCCGGGGCGTTCGAAGGTGGTCAGGATCATGACCAATGGCGGCTCGGCCTGCTCGGCCAGTTCTTCCGCCAAGGCGAGCCCGCTCTCGCCACCCATTTCGATGTCCAGCAGCACGACATCGGGACGGGTCTGTTCGAATACCTCGGTCGCGCCGTCCCCGGAGCCGAGGTCGGCGACCACGGTGAGATCGGGCTCCAGTTCGAGCAGCGTGCGAATGGCGTCACGCAACGTTGCCTGGTCCTCGACGAGCGCCACACGGATCATGCCGATGATTCTGCCGGTCGCGCGGCGGGCAGCGGCACCGATACCGCCAGCCGGTAGCTGCCGTCGGCGGTCGGCCCCGCGGTCACTGTGCCGCCCAGTTCCGCGGCCCGCTCCGCCAAACCGGTCAGCCCGTGCCCGCCACCGGTGGACGCGCGCCCGAACTGTTCGTCGTTGTCCACGGTCAACTCGACCGCGGGCGGCGTGGTGGACACCCGGACGGTGATGGCGCACCGGCTCGCGTCGGCATGCCGCAGCACATTGGTCACCGCTTCGCGCACCGCCCAGCCGAGCAGTGTGTCCACCCGCTGATCCCACACCCGTTCCGGCACGGTCACCGTCAGCCCGCCGCGCAGCAGACCGAGACTGTGCCTGGCTCGCTCCAGCTCGTCGGCGAGGGTGGTGGTCCGATACCCGCGCACCGCCTCCTGCACCTCGAGCATGGCCTGGCGTCCCACCTGCTGCACATCGGCGGCGGCCGCGGCGGCGGTATCCGGATCGGTATGCGCGAGCCGTTGCGCCACTTCCGCTTTCACCAGCATCGTGGCCAGGCTGTTGCCCAGCAGATCATGCAGATCGCGGGCAATCCGCAGACGTTCGTCGCCGACCGCGGCGGCGGCCATCGCCTGCCGGGTGGTGCGCGATTGGACGATCTCCAGCAGCAGCCGACCACGCAGCACGGCGATCATGCCAGCCCCGAGCACCGCGATCGCGACATCGCCCTGCCCGAAAATCACCCATGCCGTCGCACAGACGAACACCACACCCAGTATCGAACCGAGCACCAGCGGCAGCAGATTGACGCACGCCACCGCGGTCAGCATCAGCGTGACCGCCCACGAGGTGCCGAAAGCAGCGGATCCCGCGCCCGCGACCACGGTCATGGCCGCCAGCAGTCCGATGCGGAAGCCCATCGGACGGTCTGCCATATCCGACTGGCTCCAGACGAACAGCGCCCCGAACACCGCGACGACGCAAACCGCCGGCACCAGACGGCCGACCGGCAACGTGGTGGCATTCCACAACGGCAGGGCCAGCGCGACCAGCAACACATACAGCCCGCCCGGCCCGGTGTCACCGACGCCGACACCCAGATTCCAGATCCGGCGGCGTACCCGGACGATCACCACCTTCGCGCGATCAATCGGTCGCATGCGCCGAATCTACCGGGATCGAGCGCCGCCCCAGGCGACCGGTAGGAGAAAACTCCGATCCGATTGCAGACCTTCCTCTGTTGTCCAGGACCGGGCGCCACACCGATACTTTCCGAGGTAGCCGACATTGTCCAGCGGAAGGTACGAATATGAGTGGACCGATGCAAGGGCTTATCCTCGCCATTATCCTGATCACCCTGTTCATCATTTCCCAGATCATTCAGCGGCGTCGTAAGCGGGACCGCAAGGACTGAGCGTCAACTGATCCGATCGACCGGCCGGAGCGCGAATTCCCGGATGACACTGACGACGTAATCGATCATCTCGTCGGTCAATCCGGGATACACGCCCACCCAGAAGGTCCGTTCGGTCACAATGTCGCTATTGGTCAGCGGGTCGGCGATCCGATGCGGGATCCGCCGGAAAGCGGGCTGGCGCAACAAGTTTCCGGCGAACAGGAATCTGGTCTGGATGTTGCGCGCGAGCAGGAACTGCACGATTTCCCGCCGGTCGAACGGTGCGTCCTCGGCCACGGTCAGCACGAAGCCGAACCAGCTGGGGTCGCTGCCCGGCGTCGCCCGCGGCAGCAACAGCCATGGCACGTCGGCCAGTCCCTCGCGCAGTCGAGTCCAGTTGCGCCGCCGGGCGGCGACGAACTCCGGTAATTTGCGCAGTTGACTCAGGCCGAGCCCGGCCTGGATATCGGTGGTCTTCAAGTTGTATCCGATATGCGAGAACACGTATTTGTGGTCGTAGCCCGGCGGCAGCGTGCCGAAATTCTGATCGAATCGTTTGTGGCACCGGTTGTCCTCCCCCGGCTCGCACCAGCAGTCCCTGCCCCAATCGCGCATCGATTCGGCGACTTTCGCCAGCGCCAGATTGTCGGTGAGCAGGCAGCCGCCCTCACCCATGGTCAGGTGATGCGCGGGATAGAAGCTGACCGTCGCGAAATCGCCGAAGGTGCCGGTGGTCTGCCCCTGATAGGTGGACAGCACCGCGTCGCAGTTGTCCTCGATCAGGAACAGATCGTGCGCGGCGGCGAGTTCGGCGATCTCGGCCACCGGGAACGGGTTGCCGAGCGTATGCGCCATCATGATCGCCCTGGTGCGCGGGCCGATGGCGGCGCGTACCCGGTCCACCGTGGTGTTGTAGGTGCCCAGTTCGATATCGACGAACACCGGCACCAGGCCGTGCTGCAGGATCGGGGTGACCGTGGTCGGGAAGCTGGTCGCGACGGTGATCACCTCGTCGCCCGGCCGTAGCGCCCGCTCCTCGAATTCGGGGGCGGTCAGCGTCGCGACGGCCAGCAGATTCGCCGAGGAACCCGAGTTGGTCAGATGCGCCCGGCGCACCCCGATGGCCTGCGCGAACAACCGCTCGAACCGCAACGCGGTGGCACCGGAGGCGATGCGCAACTCCATTGCCTGCTCCACCAGGGCGACCCGGTCCTCGGCGTCCAGCACCGCCCCCGAGCTGAAGATGGGCGTCACGCCCGGCTCGAACGTCGCGGGCCGCCGACGCTGATGCAGTTCACGCACCAATTCCAGAACGGCGTCATCCGCCGGCATCCGCTCACCATGCACGAATCAGTTGTTACCCGTACCGGTTCGAGCCTCGCTGGTGTAGCGCCATAGCTCGCGCAACGCGTCGTCGAGATCGAAGCGCGGTGACCACCCCCACTGGCGATACGCCTTCTCGATCGAGATCGACGGCGCACCGTTGGGGGTCGCCCGCGGCGAACCCGGGCCTTCGGCGCTGACCACTCGCACCGGCAGGGCACTGAGCTCGACCAACCGCTGCACGGCGTACTCGACCGGCACCCGAACGCCCGAGGCGACATTGACGATGTCGACGGCGCCCCCGGCACCCCGAGCCAGCCAGTGATCGGCCGCGAGCACCGCCGCACCCAGATCACGCAGGTCGAGCACGTCGACCGTGCCACGTAACGGCGGCAGCTCCAGGATGCTCGGCGCGGCCGGGCTCGTGACCGGTTCGGCCAGCCGATGCGCCACCGAGCCGAGCAGACTCGCGCGCGGGGCGCGCGGCCCGACCACCGTCGAGCAGCGCAGCACCACGCCGCGACCGCGCCACCGGGTCAGGCATTCGGTAGCGGCGAGCTTGCCGCGACCGTAGGCCGATTGCGGGCGCGGCGTCGCGGCTTCGTCCACACTCCGGCCGCGCGGCACGGCCCCGTACTCGTACACCGAGCCGAGCTGCACGATCGGCACCGGTCGGTCCATCGCGTCGATGGCGTCCAGGAGTCGTTGCACCAGAACGATATTGGCGATCTCCATCTCCTGATCCGTGGCCTGCCACAGCGCACCGGCCGCGTTGACCACGAGATCGGCACCCGCCAGCAGTCTGGTCAGTGCCGCGACCGGCCGGGTCAGGACGTCGAATTCGGCGCGGCCCACCGAAATCACCGCGACACCGTGCGCTGTGAGTATCCGGCCGATCCCGCCGCCGAGATACCCGGTGCCGCCGATGAGTACTGCCGTCCGCGCCACCGCTGTCCTCCGCTCCCTGGGTGCGCTGATCGTCGCGACCGCGGATCGAGAACGATCGGAGCGCGAATCCAGCGCCGCTCGATGCGGCCCTGTCAGGGTGAGACCCGGAAGGGAGAATCCGTGGTCGGGGTTGTGGCGACAGTGGTAGTGCTGATCGGCAACGGTGTACTGGCCGGTGTGCTGGTGGCGGTGGCGATCGGGTTGGTCCCGGTGTTCACCGCGTTGCCCGCGCCGGATTACATTCGGGTGCACACGCTGGCCGGGCGCTACTTCGACCGGATCATGCCGCCGCTGGTGCTGTGCAGTATCGGCGCGGACGTCGTGCTCGTGGTCGACACCGATTCGGCGGCTACCCGGCCACTGTTCGCCTTGGCGGCGCTGGCGCAACTCGGTGTTTCCCTGGTTTCGCAGTTCGGCAATGTGCCGCTCAATCAGCAGACGCGCGCCACCGATCCGGCGGACATCCCGCCGAGATGGGACGATCCGCGGACGCGCTGGCGCGCCCTGCACACCTTAAGGACGGTGTTCGCCCTGGTCGGACTGTTCGCCAATGCGATCGCGGTGGCCGTGTGATGACCGTGCCCACGCTCCGCGACGCCGCCGACATCAAACAACTGGCCAATGCCTTCTGTCATGCCAAGCTGCTGTTGACCGCGCACGAAGTCGGTGTCTTCGGCTGGCTCGCGGCCAACGGGCCCGCCGATGCGGACCGGATCGCGGCGGGCACCGGCCTGCATCCGCGCGGCGTCGGCGACCTGCTGCGCGGCTTGGCGCTGCTCGACCTGCTCGTGGAAGACGAAGCGGGATATCGTAATTCGCCGATCGTCAGGCAAACCTTGGTACCCGGCGCACCCGAATACCTCGGCGGGTTCCTGCGCCGCGCCGATCACATGTTGTATCCGACCTGGGGATCGCTCGCCGAGGCGCTGCGCACGGGTCGACCGCAGGCGACCGGGGCCGGAGCCGACGCGTTCCGGCGGATGCTGGCGGATCCGGGGCAGCGGGCGCAATACCTGAGGATGATGGATTCGGCCTCTACCCCGGTCGCGCATCGGCTGGCCGAGGTGTTCGACTGGTCCCGGTATCGCACCGTCGCCGATATCGGCGGCTGCCGCGGCAACCTGGCGGGCATCCTGCTCCGCCACCATTCCGGCCTGCGCGCAACGGTTTTCGATCTCGCCCCGATGGGACCGGAGCTGACCGCCCACCTGTCCGCGCAGGGCGTCGCCGACCGGGCCGAGTTCGTAGCGGGTGATTTCTTCACCGACACCCTGCCGAGCGCCGACGTGCTCATCCTCGGCCACGTCCTGCACAACTGGTCGAGCGCCGAACGAGCGAAGTTGGTGGCCAAAGCGTTTCAGGCGGTGCGACCGGGCGGTGCGCTGCTCATCTACGACGCGATGTACACCGGAAGTACCGATGATCTGGCACGAGTGCTGGTGAGCATCAACATGCTGCTGGTCACCGAGGGCGGATCGGAATATCCGGTGGCCGAGGCCGTCGACTGGCTGGCCGCCGCGGGCTGCACCAGCCACGAAACCGTGCCGCTCGGCTCCGCCGACACCTTACTGATCGCCCACAAACCAGCTACCGGAGCAGGAACGAACCGATGACCGCGTACGCCCCACACCGAGCGCCGCTGGATCGGCGAAAGTTATTGCGCCTGGCGGCAACCGCGGGACTCGCCGCTGCGCTCGGTTCGGCCGCGCGCACCCCCGCGGCCGTCGCCCAGCCTGGTTCGTTCATCGACATCTCGCTGAACATGCGTGATATCGGCGGCTATCCGACCGATAGCGGTAGTCGCATCGTCACCGGAGCGGTATATCGCTGTGCCGCATTGTCGCAACTGTCCGACCAACAGTTCGCGGTATTGACCCGGCTACGCCCGCACCACGTCGCCGACCTGCGTTCGACCCAGTCGCGCGCCATCCACGGCCCCGACCGGTTGCCGCCCGGCGCCACACCGATCATCGCCCCCGTCGGCGATCCGGATCCAGCGCCGTTGAGATCCCCACTCAGCCAACCGAATTCCGACACCATCGCCGAGTTCCGCAGTTACGTGACCTCCCCGTCGAACCGAGCGGCCTTCGGTCAGGTGCTGAACACGCTGTCGGACAGCGGGCGAGCGGGTTATCTCTACCACTGCAACTCCGGCACCTATGTCACCGGCTGGACAACGGCCACCCTGATGACGCTGCTCGGCGTCGCCCGCCAGGATGTGGACGCCGAATTCCTGCTGTCCAACCAGGCCTACGGCAGCACGGTCGCGCGCACCGAATACCTGGACGCGGCCTTCGACCAGATCCGCGTCTCGTACCAGAGCTTCGAGAACTACCTCAGCGACGGACTACGCGTCACTCAGTCGACGCTCCACCGTTTGCATGACATTCTGCTGACCCGCTGACTGTTCTCGTCACGCCGCTCGTCCGGTCCGCGCGAGAGCGTCACGGATGGCGTAGCCGTGCTCGGCGATCACGCCGAGTAGACCGCAGATGCGGTCGATCTGGCCGGGTTCGAGATCCACTCCGGTCGGCAGGACGAAGGTGTCGCGGGCGACCCGATCGGTGCCGGGGAAGGCCCGGTCGGTTTGATAGGGCTCCATCCGATGGCAGCCCGGATAGAAATATCTTCTGGTGTAAACATTTTCGGCGGTGAGCACGGCGAGCAGATCATCGCGGGACAATCCGATCCGATCGATATCGCAATCCACGACCGCGTACTGGTAGTTGCTACGTTCGGATTCGTCGATGTCGAGCAGGGAGAGCCCCGCGATGCCGCTCATGCCCTGCCGATACCGGTGATAGTTCTCCCGATTGCGCGCCACGAAGTAGTCCATCGAGTCCAGCGAGGTCAGTCCCATGGCGGCGGCGGCCTCGCTCATCTTCGCGTTGGTGCCGACCTCCGCGATGTCATCGCCGCCGGAAATCCCGAAATTTCGTAGCCGCGCGGCGGTTTCGGCGATCTCCCGATCATTGGTGACCAGGGCGCCGCCCTCGAAGGTGTTCACGAATTTGGTGGAGTGGAAGCTGAACACCTCGGCCGTGCCGAACCCGCCGATCGGCCGACCCGCGTAGCCGCAGCCGAACGCGTGCGCCGAGTCGTAGATCAGGGCGAGGCCGAACCGGTCGGCCAACTCCTGCATGGTCTCCAGCGCACGCGGCCTACCCCAGATGTGTACGCCGAGAATGCCGGTCGTGCGGGCGGTGATGGCCTGTTCGACACTGCGCGGGTCGGCGCTGCCGGTCAGCGGATCGACATCACAGAACACCGGTTTCAGCCCGAGCCAGGCCGCCGCGTGTGCGGTCGCGGCGAAAGTGAAGGCGGGAACGATGATTTCGCCGCGCAGCCCGGCTGCCCGCAGGGCCAGTTGGAGGGCGGAGGTGGCGTTGCAGGTCGCCACGCAGTAGCGGGTGCCCGCCGCCTCGGCGACCCGGCGTTCGAACTCCCGGCTCAATTCGCCGCCGTTGGACAGCCATTTCGCGTCCAGCATCCGGTCGAGCCGGTCGAACAGCACGGCCCGATTGCCGATATTGGGCCTGCCGAAGAGCACCGGGGTGTCGAATGCGGGTGTGCCGCCGAAGATCGCGAGTTCGGACCCGCTCCACTTACTCGTCACAGCAGTGCCTCCAGATCGTCGAGCAGCACATCCACCCCGGGCAGGGCATGGATCCGGCGTTGCAGCCTGCGTGCCGAGCGGCGGAAGTTCGGGTCGGTCAGTGTTCGAGCGCAGGCCTGCGCCACGGTGTCGGCCGAAAACTGTTCCAACGGAACGACGGCCGTGGTCCCGGTCGCCTCGGCCTGTGCGGCATTGTGCCGATGGTCATCGAGCACCGGGATATTGACCATCGGCACGCCGAGCCGCATGGCTTCCTTCATGCTGTTCAATCCGCCGTGGGTGACGAACAGGTCGGCGCCCTCCAACATCAGCGGCTGGTCCACGAAGTCGACCAGCCGGACGTTCGGCGGCAGTTCGCCGTAGGCATCGGTGCTGCCGCCCGCGCCGACCGCGAGCACCGCGGTGCAGTCGACCCGGCCCAACGCCTCGATCACCGTGCGCACGAAAGTATCCGCGCCGGGCAACCCATAGACGACAGTGCCGAAACCGGCGAAGACGAACGGCTGCGTCGAGTCGAGTTCGGCCAGCCAGTCCGGCAGCCGGTCGCTCTGGAAACCGGCGTTCGGGTGGCGGTAGCAGCGGGTGTTCGGCAGGATCATCTCCGCCGCCGAGTACTGCGGTGGCAGGAAATTGGCATGCAGATAGTGGTAGAGCCGCGCACCGGACGGGTCGGGCGGCAGGCCGAACCGCGCCCGGCCTTCATCCAGCCGTACCGCGATTTCGGCGCCTGCCATCGCCTCGACACCACCGAACGACGCGATCGAGACGTGCGGTATGCCGAGTACTTCCGCGGCCAGGTAGCCGCCGAGTTCATCCAGTTCGCGAATGACCAGGTCCGGCCGCCAGTCCTCGGCGATCGCCAGCAGATCCGCACAAGTGGCCTGCCCCATGTGACCGGCGAAGCCCTTCGACATTCTGCGCCCGAGCACCCGGAACACCTCGGCGGCGGCGAGGAAGTCCAATTCGCGCAGGTTCGCGGGCAGCCAATTCGCCACCTCGGCGCGCCAGTCGTAACCACCGACCAGATGCGGCAGCCCGTACGCGGCGATCTCCGCTGCTTGCGGCCGGGGTGCGAGCACGGCGACCTCGTGGCCGCGGACGCGCGCGGCCCTGGCGATCGGCACCAGCGGACGCAGGTGTCCGCTGGCGGGCTGGGTGGTGAAGACGATGCGGGCCATCACCGCGCTCCGGCCAGGTCCGCCAACGCGCCGACCACCGCACCGACCGGCGGCTGTGCCCGCATCTCGTCGCGCAGCCGGTGCGCCTGACCGCGAAACTCGGTGTCCGCCAGCAACTGCCGTACCTCCGTACGTACCGCGTCCGGTTCGAGGGTGCCGCCGAACAACCAGCGGCACGCGCCCGCCTCGGCGAGCTGTTCGGCATTGGCCACGTGATCGGTGAACAGCGGCGTGAGCAATTGCGGCAGACCGTAGAACAGCGCCGTCATCAGCGCTCCGCCGCCACCCTGGTGGATGACCAGCGCGCAGTCCGCGAGCAGCAGATGTAGCGGCGTCGGCCCGAGGAAGGTCACCGACTCGCCCTCGGCGAAGCTCGGGGCGGCGCCCGGATCCATCAGCGCCACCACCTCCACGTCGAGTCCCGCCAGTCCGGCCAGCACGTGCTCCGCGAACGGGATGGTGCGTCCGGCAAGCTGTTCGACCGCACTGCTGCCCAACACACAGACTCGTGGCCGTCGCGGCGGCGGCAGTCCGACATCGGCGGCCGCCGCCGGACCGTTGTAGGGGGCGAAGCGGATCGGCAGGGTGTCCACCCCGGTGTCGAACTGCAAGGAGGCCGGGCACGGGTCGACGGTGACCGTGCCCAGCGTCTCGACGCTGTCCAAGCCGAGTTCCGCGCACAGTTCGCGCAGTGCGAGCGGCTCGAATTCCCTTGTCCGATGGGTGTAGTCGATACCCCAGAGGTGGCGGACCGCTGGAATGCCGAGCACCGCCGCGACGAGTGGACCCGCGTAGGTGGTCGGGTCGAACACGATCAGATCCGGTCGCCAACCGCGCGCGAAGTCGAGCAGCGGGCCGACCGATCGCTGCGCGATCACCCGGTAGGTCGCGACATTGCCCGCGCCCCAGTGCCGGATATCGCTCCAGCGCACCGGTTCCGGTCGATCCACCAGCCAGGTGAAGTACTTACCGGCCTGTGCGCGAAGATCCACATCCTCGCCGACGGCGACAGCGGTCAGCCCGGTCGCCCGGATCGCGGGCACCAATCCGGCCGAACTGGCCACCACTACCTCGTGACCGCTCGTGCGCAGACCCCAGCAGAGTTGCACCAGCGGGGTCAGGTGGGACTGCCACGCCCAGGTGCAGACGATGACGCGCATATGCGGCCCTCCCCGTTCAGGCGTCGACAGCGGAGTCCCGCTCCGCCGCGATCGAAGTCCGCTCGAAACCTAGTGGCCGGACCGGTGTTTCGAGCACAAGCAGTCGTTCGGTGGCCTTGTGGTCGATGTCGCGGCGTAGCGCCGCCCGCAGCGGCCCGGCCAACCGCACGGTCGTGAAGATCAGCACCGGCAGCGTGACCAGGGTGGGCAGCTGCCCGGCGAATACCGCGATATCCAGCGGCATGCTGTAGATGATGACCACCCTGGTCACCGCCGAGGCAATGAACCCGAGCCCCCACAGCAGATTGATCAACCGCAGGCGACGCCGGAAGTGCGCGTCATGGTTCCACCCGCCCTCCCATGCGGCGATCAACCGCGGATCGCCCTTGGTGACGAACGGCGCGACGACATCGAAGACCACCGCGCGACCGACATAATTGGTGATCAACCCGTACACGCCGCCGACGAACGGCATCACCGCCGATTTGGCGAGCACCAGCCGCGGGTCGCCGGTGATGAACACCAGCAGCAACGTGGCCAGCAACATCACCAGGATCATCACCGAAAACGCGTTCACTCTGCGTTCGGTGGCTACTCGCCACACGGTGCGCAACCCGGCCACCACCGCGCCGACCGACAGCGCGATTACCGGCGAGACACCGAACACCAAGTGCAGCACCACGAAACTGATCACCGGCGCGGCCATATCGAGGGCCATCGGCGCCGCCGCGGCGACCGCGGGATAGCGCGTCAGCGCGGTCGAGCTCATCGGGCACCGCCTTTCACCAGAGGTCCGGTCCGGAACAGCTGTTCGGACCCGTGCAGCGAATTGCGCACGGCCGCATAGCCGTACTCCCGCATCGCCGTCTCGTAGCGGCCGACCGCCGCGACCGGATCCGCACCCTCGACCGCCGCGTCCGTCAATTGTTCGGTCAACAGGGCCGCGTCGCGCAGCGCGGTGTTGGCGCCGATGCCGCCGACCGGTGCGGTGGCGTGGATGGCGTCGCCGAGCAAGGTCACCCGGCTCGGCGACCAGTCCGCTCCCGGCTCGGTAACCCGGATCGAGAGCGGAAAAACGTCGTCCACCAACGATTCCGACATGATGCGGCGCAGCAGCGGACTCCAGTCCTCGATGTGCTGAAGCGCCAGTCGGTGCAGCTGAGCGGGCGAGAGCGCGAAGAAGCGCGCGTCATCGACGCCGAGCACCTCTTTCGGCGCGACCAGCGTCCACTTCAGGTAGCTCTGCACCGGATCGATCGCACTGCCGGGGGCATACCGCCGCACCGCCTCGTCGACCTCGGTCTGCGGCTGAAAGATGCCGCACGCCATCGTTTTCGGTCCGGGCGCGAGTACCGGCCGGGAACCGCCGAACAAGACGGCAGGCACCCACGACAGGGCCGCCGCGTCCAGGTTCATCTGGCCGTAGACGGCCCGCAGGCCGGTGTCGAGCAGGGCGACGTCGGGCAACAGCTGACCGCGCACCGCCGAGCCGATACCGTCGGCGCCGACCAGCACATCCGCCATCCAGGTGGTCCCGTCGGTGGTGTGCACCCGGACCCGCTCACCGACCTCGTACCCGACGACCGCGGTGTCGAAATGCACACTGTTCGCCAAACCGGTCAACAGGATCTGGCGCAGTGTCCGGCGATTGACCACGGTGCTCGCCCGCGCCGGATCGACGGCGGTCCCGGCAGCTTCCACCGAGAAGATCTCCCGCAGCTGTTCGTCCAGTCCGACGCCGCGCGACATGTACAACGGGTTCGCGGTGGCCATCGCCAGCTCGTACAGGTTCTCGGGCAGGCAGGCCGACAGCGCGGCGCGGCCGTGCGCGTCGATCCGCAGCCGCAGCCCCTGAAACCGCGAGCGCGCCGACGAGTCCCGCTCCAGCACGGTGGTCTCGATCCCGTTCTTGCGCAACCCCTGAGCCAGGCACAGTCCGCCGACACCCGCGCCCGCAATCACCACATGCATCCGCAACCAGATCCTTTCGCAGTGAGCCGTGGCCAACGCTGCCCGCTACTGTTCGAACATCGCTGGAATCGGGCTGGGAGCCGCACCAGTGGACCAGCCGGTGAACAGCCTGCGGGCCGTGCGCGCACCGGCCTCCGCCGCGCCGGGAAGCCGCGCGTACTGCTGCTCGAGTGCCGCACCCGCGGCAGTGACCGCGGCGTGCGGCGCGGCGCACCAGTCGGTGCCGAACAGGATCCGCTCGGGCGCGACGGTGGCGAACAGGCCCGGCAGCGCCGACGGCCCGGCCAGCGCGGTGTCGTAGTAGAAGCGCCCGAGCTGATCGCGGACCCGCACCGGGTCCGCGCCGAAGAAGCCGTGCGCCAGCGCCTCCACCCGGAACGCCGCGTACGGCAGGAAGCCACCGGCATGCGCGAGGACGAAGGAGATGTTCGGATAGCGGTCCAGCGCGTCGGACAGCACGAGACCGATGGCGCCCCGGGTGGTGTCGAGCAGGAAGTCGGCCAGCACCGCGGGGACCGAGGAACCCGCGGAATCCGGCGGCATCATCGGATGCACCAGGACGACGGCGCGGCGTCGGTCCAGTTCGGCGAGCACCGGCTCGAACAGCGGATCGCCGAGATAGTCGGAGCCGGAATGCGGGATCAGCACGAACCCGTCGGCGCCGAGTATGTCCTGCGAATATTCGATCTCGGCCAGCGCGTCATCGATATGCGGGATCGGTAGCGCGGCGAGCAAGCCGAATCTCCCCGGATGCGCACCGGCGAATTCGGCGACGGCTTCGTTGGCCTCGCGGCAGAAGAATTTCGCGGTGGCGGCGTCCGGAAGGTATTCGACCGGAATGGGATTGGAGATCACGGCATAGTCGATGCGCTGTTCGGCCAGCACGTCGAAGGTCTCCGACAGCGTCCACGGAATCTTGAACGGCGCCCCCATCCGCCGCATCAGGTCGGCGATTCGCGGCACGATCGCGTGGTGGTGCACGTCGATCCGGCCGGGTGCGGTCATCGCAGTACTCCGCCCTCGGTATCGAGCACCCGCACCACACCGGCGGTGCCGTCGACCTCGACCAGTTGCCCGTCGCGCAGCAGCTCGGTCGCACCCGTCACCGCCACGACGGCCGGAATGCCGTACTCGCGGGCGATGATCGCCGGATGGGAGAGCAGACTTCCGTTGTCGGCGATCAACGCGCCGAGGCTGGGGAACACCACCGACCACTGCGCGGTCGTCTCGGGACAGACCAGCACGTCACCGGCCCGGATCTTGCCGAAATCGGCTGCCCCCAACACGATTCTGGCCGGGCCGCGGTATCGGCCCGATGCCGCGGCGACCCCGGTCAACGTCCCCTCGGCAGCGCTCGCGCCGTCACGCTGCCCGCCGAACAAGCTCATCGACCAGGTCGCGATGTCCATGACATGCGATGCCGCGGCGGAGGGCGGCGTCATCTGGGGCTCCAGCGTCATCGGCTGCGGCGGTGTCCCGTAGGTGGGTGGCCCGGGATGGGTAGCGGCCCAAAGGCGTCTGCCGCGCCCCGTTCGCACCGCACCGGTCCGGTCGACGCCGTCGGAAAGTGCGGCGAGCGCATCCCGGTGGTCCAGATAGAACACATCCTCCACCTGCCCGATCACCTCGCGAGCGACCAGCCGTCGTCCCAGATCCAGGACCGCGTAGCGCACCAATGCCCATACCGACACGGCGAGATAAACCTTTTCATCGCGCACCGGCGCGGCTGCTTCCGCCGCGGCTACGGCGCGGAAGAACTGTTCGCGCCGCTCGGGTGGCTGGTCGGCCAGACCCTCCTGTGCGGCGGCCAGGGATTGCTCGACCCTGGTGCGCAGCGCCGCGCGTTCGACGTCCAGGTCGAACGGCGAATCGATTTGTGCGAAAACCAGATTCAGCAGGATCTCCGGCTGCTCGGCGAAAGTCGGCTCGGTGAGATCGAATCCGAGGGTGCGATGACCGTGGTCGCGGACGTAGTCGGCGAACGCGGCCGCGAATTCGGCGTCGATCTCCGGCAGTCGGGCCGCGGCGTCGCGAGTTCCGGCGGCCAGGGCCTCCCGGACCGCCGGTCTGGCGGATGCCAGGCGAGCGAGCGCGCCGAGCCCGACCGCCGCGGCCATGTGTTCGCCGGTCAATCCGCCACGCAGGCCCAGTGTTTCGGCGGCGGGCCAGCCGAGCAGTTCTTTCGTGAGCACACCCAGCTCACCGTTGAGGCAGACTCCCGCGCCGGTGAGCCGGAAGTACGCCAGGTGCAGCTCGCTGAACAGGTCCAGCAGATCGGCGAAATACGTGCCGAACGCCGCGTCGTCGAGTTCGGCGAGCGACAACGACACCGGACGCAACGCATCGATCCGTTCGGTGAACTCCCGGCGCTGCACCGAATGCCACTGTGCGACGAGCTTTTCCGGCGCCCCTTCGGCCAGCTCGACGGCGATCTTCTCCAAGCGCTCGATCAACGCGGGCATGGTGTCGGGCGGTGTCGTGGTGTAGATCCAGCCGCCGATCGCGTGCACCGACAACCGATTTCCGGTGGTGAAGGCGAAAACGCCAGGTGCGGCGGCGTCGAAGACGGGCAGGAAGATCGATTCCTGAATGGGCGTCCACGGCGCGGACACGCGCGCATCCTTCACCGAGAACCCGTCGGGCACGACAATCGGGATCGGAATCGGCTCGACCGCCTCGGCCAGTGTGGTGATCGGGCGGGCCTGCACCAACCACAGCCCCGTCTCGTCGAAGGCCCACTCGATATCCTGGGGTGTGCCGAATTCCGCCGCCACCTGGACGGCAAGCTCGGCTACCTGAGCCGCCTCGGCAGCGGAGAGACCCGCCGAGCCCGCCGCGGAACGCAGCACCGCCTGCCCGTCCCGCACGGACCATTCGTCGGCGACCGCGGAGCCGTCCATCAATTGTTCGGCCAGGCCGGACACCGCACTGACCACGGCCTCGGCCGGATCACCGGTCACCGGATTCACACTGAACGCCGCCCCGGCGGCGCGGGCCTCGACCATCCGCTGCACCAGCACCGCCATCCGCGGCGCTGCCGCGCCCGCCCGATCGTCGGCCCCGCGATACACCGCGACCCGTTGCGAGCGCGCCGAGCGCCAGCAGGTGTCCACTGCGGCCAGCACCGCATCGATACCGTGCACGTTGAGCACCGATTCGTACTGCCCCGCAAACGATTTCCCGGCCAAGTCCTCCTCGATGCCGGAGGAGCGCACCGCGACGCCCACCGTTTCCGCGTCCAGCTCGGCCAATGCCGTCGCCACTTCCGCGACCAGATCGGGCACGGATTCCGCGGTCTCCCCCGCCTCGGCCGCCTGCCAGTCGATCGCGAATCCGTCCGGCACCGGGAATCCGGCCCGCCGCAATCGGGCAAGCACCGCGGCCTTTCGGCCGACCCGTCCGGTGTCCTCGATATCCAGTTGCGACAACGCGATGACGTGGACCACGCTCACTCCGATCGTCGGGCTCGGTGGGCGGCCGCCACCTCGAAGACTTCGAACACCTTGCCGCGGGAGTCGTCTTGATACGGCCGCAGCGGTGAGGTGGCGCCGCGATGTGCCTGACCACTCTCCCAGGCGCGGAAAGCGGGCAGCGATTCCCATTCGCTCAGCACCGCACCGCTGTCGCCCGCACCGCGCAACAGTTCGTTGCCGAGTAGCCCGGCCGTGCCCGCGAGGTCCGCGCTGATGCGGTGGTAGGCGTCCTCGACCGCCGCGGCGTCGGCGTCGGTGATGGACAGATAGACCAGGACCCGGACGCGTCCGGTCACGCTGGAGCCTGCTGTCGGGTGAACGGCGCACCGGCCGAGTCCGTTTCGGCCGACGCGGCACCGGTCAGGTAGTGCAGCACGGTGGCCACCGCCATCGACCCCTTGCTCCGATACGGGTGCAGCCGGGAACGGTGGTGCAGATGCTCCTCGCTGCGCTCGTAAGTTCGGAACGACGCCTCGTCCACCCAATCGCTGACGATGTAGTACACCGCCTGCTCCTCGGTGCTGCGGGAAAGCCACTGCCCCAGATTGGCGGGCTGGCCGGTGATGATCGACGCGCCGTCGAGCCATGCGCGCTCGAATTCGGCCTCCTGCCCGGGGTTCACCTCCATCCGCAGCATCACCCGGAAAACCGTGCTCTCGGTCATCAGATACCTCCGTCGACATGAATGGTCTCGCCGGTGACGTACGCGGCCCAGTCACCGGCCAGGAAAGCGACGACGGCGGCGATATCGGCGGTCGTGCCCAGCCTGCGCAGCGAGGTCATCCCCTCGTATCGAGCGATCACCTCGGCGGGCAGTTCCACCTCGGTCGCGGTGACTCCGGGGGCGACCAGATTCACCCGAATGCCCTGGGGGCCGAGCTCTTTCGCCAATGACCGGGTGAGTCCGATCAGTCCGGCCTTGGCCGCGGTGTAGTGCGCGCGCAGCGGAATGCCGACCGTGGCGACCCGGGAACCGATATTGATCACCGACGCACCGCGGTCCAGCAACGGCAGCACTTGCTGGGTGACGTGGAACGCGGCGGTCAATCCGGTATCGATGACCCGATGCCATTCGGCCAGTGGCAATTCCGCGAACGGCACATGGCTGATCGCGCCCGCGTTGTTCACCACCACGTCGAGCGTGCCGAAGCGTTCCCGGCAGGTCTGAGCCAAGGCGATCACCTGATCCGGGTCGGTCACGTCGGTCAGCACCAGGTGGTGGTCGCCGCCGATCGTGGCGAGTTCCTTCGCCAGCACCTCGACGTGGTCGCCGGGGGTGTGATAGCAGGCGATCACCTGCGCACCGGCCTCGGCCAGCGTCCGGGTGATCGACGCGCCGATGCCGCGTACCCCGCCGGTCACCAGTGCCGTCTTGTTCGCCAGCGCATTCATGATCTCGACTCCTCTTGATTTCGAGCTGGATTCACCCAGCGAAGGCGGTGGTGAGCACCGCGATGACGAAAGCGGTCGATGCCGACCCGGTGCGCACGACATTCCAGCGCCGCCAGTGCCCGCGCGGGTCCCGGTCGGACCAGTCGGCGGGCGGATGATCCGGATCCAGGCTCGCCACATAACGATTCACCGGCAGGTTCTTGGTCACCGAGATGAGCACGGTCCCGGCCAGCAGCGCCGCCGCGAGCCCGAAGCCGATCCGGACCGGGGCGGAATCGGCGACCAGGATCGCGAGCACCAGGTACACCAGCAAGGCGGTGAGATTCAGCGCGGGCATGATCGGATCGAAGCGCGGCCACATGAACCGCACTCCCGCAACGTATTCCCGGTAAGACTGCACGCCCTGGTAGGGCGCGACGCCGATCACCGTGGCCAGCATGATCCCGGTCGCCAGCCCGTTGGCGGCGATCCCGACCGCCGAAAGCACCGGCCCCGCGGCACCCGTCGGCATCAGCCCGCTCCGTCCGCGGCATGGCGCGCCTCCAGGATCTGCTTGATCCGGCTCATTTCCCGCGGCGTGTTGGTGTTGATCCGCTCGGCCATCTGCTCGTCGGTGATCGGGGCGGTCGGCTTCAGCCGGAAGCGCTGCTGCCAGCGCAACCGCACACCATCCGCCTCGGGCGTGTATTCCCAGCGCAGGTACATGAATTCGAACGGGCCGGTCTCCACTCGCCGGGCATGCACCACCCGGGCGTCGGGATCGAGGCGCCGCTCGGACACCCAGCTCCAGACGGCGCCATTCGCGTCGGGGTGCATGGTCAGCCGGAAGCGCACGTAATCCGGTCGCTCATCGAGTATTTCGACGGCGGCGTACTCGCTGAACAACCCGGGCCACGCGGACACGTCGTTGGTATCGACCCAGACCCGATCGAGCGGGGCGTTGATCACCACCGCGTTCTCGGTCACCAGGCCACCGCTGGCCGCGTCCGGGAAAACCGTGCCGATCTCGGCGTCGACGCCGGTCATGACTGCGGCACCGGGTTGTTGCCGCGCTGAACCAGTGCCGTCGGCGTACTGGTCAGTGCCGCCGGTGGAGCGTCCGCGAGCAGGGCGTTGACCGCGGCGATCAGCTCGGCCGGTGTGCTGGTCCCGGTGATCTGCCCGTCCGCCAATCGAACGCCGAACTGCCGCCGGATGAGCGCCTGCGTCTCGATCAACGCCAGCGAATCCAGGCCCAGCTCCTCGAATTCGATGGCGGTGATGTCACCGGAGACACCGAGTTCCTCGTCCGGTTCGCCGAAGGCTTGGACCAGAATCGGTCGCAGATCCTCGATCGTGAACTCAGCCATCGCTGTCCCTCCTATTGCGCGAAATTCGATACGTTGCGGCCGAGGCGTTCATGACGTCGCGGCCAATACCATCGCGGAGTTGAATCCGCCGTGCCCGCGCGCGAGCACCACCGCGTACCGCAGCGGTCGCGACCGTGGGCTGCCGATGACCAGATCCAATTCCGGATAGGCCGAGGTGATCTCGCCCGGTGTCGGCGGGATCGTCTGATGGCGCAATGCCAGCAGGGCGGTGGCGACGTCGAGGGCCGAACCACCCGCGTACAGCCGTCCGGTCAGCGCCTTCGGTGCGGTCACCGGCACCGCGCGCGGCCCGAATACCGCGGTGATGGCCGCCGCCTCGGCGGCGTCCAGCTCCGGAACCGCCATCGCGTCGGCGAAGACGACACCCACCTCGTCCGGGGCGCAGCCCGCATCGGCCACGGCCCGCACCAGAACACGGCGCAGACCCGTCCCGGTCGCCGGAGTCGCATCGAAACCCGCCGCGTACCCGGCGATCCTGCCGTAGCCGACGCCGCCGCGGGCGGTGACGTCGTCGGCGGGCTCCACGGTGAACATCGCGCCACCCTCGCCGGGTACGAAACCCATTGCGCCAGCGTCGAAAGGCAGATAGCCGCGAGCGGGATCGGTTGCCGCGCTGAGTAACCCGCCCGCCATCTGGCAGGAATACGCGTAGGGCGACAGCGGAGCCTCGGTTCCGCCCGCGAGCATCAAACCAGCGCCGCGGCGCACCTCCCGACGCGCCTGCGCCAGCGCGTCCAGCCCCGCCGCCTGCTCGGTCAGCACGACCGAACACGGCCCCTTCGCGCCGTTGCGGATCGACACCTGCCCGGTCGTCGCCGCGTAGAACCAGGCGATCGATTGGTACGCACT
Source organism: Nocardia brasiliensis (assembly GCF_042691675.1). Taxonomy (GTDB): domain Bacteria; phylum Actinomycetota; class Actinomycetes; order Mycobacteriales; family Mycobacteriaceae; genus Nocardia; species Nocardia brasiliensis_D. The sequence goes on along the minus strand of NZ_CP170507.1, from coordinate 3,067,120 downwards.
GACCTCTACCGGGCCCGAGGCCCACAAGTTCGCGATCTCGCGCTGGCCGAATTCGTTACCGCCGGAGGAACTTCCGGTCACCACACCGATTGATTCGGCGGGCAGGCCCGCCAGGTCCAGACCGGCGTCGGCGATGGCCGCTGCCGTCGCGGCGAGACCGAACCAGGTCCACCGATCGGTCTGTACCGTCAACCGGCGCGGGATATGTTCGGCAGCAACGAAATCGGGAACCGGAGCGTGGAGAATGCTGAGGTACCCGCTGTCGCGGTACTGCTCGTTCATCCGAATTCCGCTCACGCCGGATAGACACGCCCGCCAGTGCGCGTCCGTACCGACACCGGTCGGGGCGACGATACCGATCCCGGTCACCACCGCCGCAACGGTTTTCGAGCGCACATCGACACTCATCGCACGGCCCCCACTTCGGCCAACACCATCGCGGACTGGAATCCGCCGAAACCGCTGCCGACCGTCAGCACCGTCCGCAGCGACGCATCGCGCGCCGTCCGCGGCACATAATCGAGATCACAGAAGGGATCCGGCTCGTACAGATTCGCGGTCGGCGGCACCACCTGATGACGCAAAGCCAAAGCACACGCGGCGATTTCGATCGAGCCGATCGCCCCGAGCGAATGCCCGACCATCGATTTGATCGAACTCACCGGCACCCGATACGCGTGCGGGCCGAGCGCTCGCTTCAACGCCATGGTTTCGTGCCGATCGTTCTGCTGGGTACCAGATCCGTGTGCACTGACGTAGTCGATGGCAGTCGGGTCGAGCCGAGCCCGGTCCAGGGCGACGCGGATGGCGCCGGACAGCTCGAGCCCGTCCGGACGCAACCCGGTCATGTGAAATGCGTTGGCCTGACGGCCTTCACCGGCCACGGCACAGTAGATATCCGCACCGCGCCGTCGTGCCCGTTCGGCGGTCTCCAGGACGAACATCGCCGCCCCCTCGGCGAGGACGAAACCGCTGCGCCTGCGATCGAACGGGCGCGAGGCGCCGGCGGGATCGGAATCGTCGGCGGTGGTCGCCAGAATGGCGTCGAAGGAGGCCGAGGAGATCGGCGAAATCGGCGCCTCGGTCGCCCCGACCACGGCCACCTCGGCCGACCCCTCTCTGAGCAGTTCGGCCGCGTGCGCCACCGCGTCGATGCCCGCGGTGCAGCCGGTGGAGATCATCGCGCACGGCCCGCCCGCGCCGAGGGTCCGCGCCACCTCGGCGACCGTGGCGGACGGCACGAGATAGCTGTAGGCCTGCGCGGACAGCGCCGCGGCGTCGACCAGCCAGCGCGCGCCGGACCCACTGATGTTCACGAACTCGTGCTCCAGGCTGGTGGTCGCACCCACCGCGCTGCCGATCACCACCGCGGTTTCCGCAGCGCATTCGGACAGCTCGATGCCACTGTCCGCGATCGCCTCCGCGGCACTGACCAGCGCGAACTGGGTCATCCGGTCCAGTTCGTCGACCTGGCGCCGGTCCAGGCCGTTGGCGGCGGGATCGAAATCGACCTCCGCCGCGATCCGCGACCGGAAGGCCGACGCATCGAAGAGGGTGATCGGCCGGGTCGCGGTGCGTCCGTCGACCAGTAGCTGCCAGAAGTCTTTGCTGCCGACACCGCCGGGCGCCACCACCCCGACTCCGGTGATCACCGGCGTGCGCGCGTCCATGGTTATCCGGTCACCTGCGGCTGCGCGGCGTCCGGATCGGGTAGCGGCTCGGTGTCGACGTGGCCGAGCGCGGGCTCCGGCGCCAGCGGCCCGAGCTGGAATACCGCTTCGGCGGGCACCGTACCCCGGTTCTCCACCCGATGCCGCACCCCGATCGGCACGAAAACCGCACTGCCCGTGGCAACTTCGAGCGGTTCGCCGTCCAACAGCACCGTCAGCGAACCGGAGACGACGTAGAGGAACTCCTCCGAATACGGGTGGTAGTGCTCGCTGACGAACTCGTCGGGCGCCAGCCGCAGTACACCCAGAAATCCGGATGTCGACTCGACCGTGCGCGGGCTGAGCAGCACGCGCAGGTCGCCGCCACGCCGCCGATTCGGCTCGACGGCGGCCGCCGCCACCACCCGCGTCATGGCCGCGTCCACTGATAGAACGGCCGGGCCATCGCGTCGGCCGGACTGCGCCAGCTCGGCGAATAGGGCTCGATGAACGGCAGCAGACCCTCGTTGATCTCCCGGAACAGCGGATGGTCCCGCACCTCGGCGACCCGGCCCGCCACCGCCGCGTCGGCCTCGATCAGATGGAAATACAGGTCGTGAAAAGCGAACAACGTGCGCCGCCGCACCCCGACCAGATGCGGCAGTTCGGTCTCGTCCGAACGCGCGAACAGCTCGGCGACCCGCTCGCTGTCCCCTGGCCGCATCCGCGCCACGATCAGACTGAGCTCCGACATCTTCGCTTCTCCTCACGTTGCTCAACGCCCCCAATGAGATTCGCCGGACTCTGTCACTTCCTGATCGAGCCGCACTGTGGACCCGATCGAAGACAGCAGGTCGAGAGCTGCTCCAGCGATCGTGGAGCGCGCGAACCGACGATCGCTCGCATGTCGACCGAGACCACCACGGGTGGGCAGGCCCAGCAACAGCTACTCGGATTGCTGGCCGGAAAGATGATCTCCGCGACCATCTGCACGCTGGCACGAATCGGCATCGCCGATCACCTTGTCGATGGCCCGCAGCCGGTGAGCGCGCTGGCCACGGCCACCGGGACCGACCCGGACATGCTCTACCGCTTCCTGCGCACCGCGGCGGCGGTCGGCGTGTTCACCGAGCATCCGGACAAGTCGTTCGAACTCACCGAAACCGGTACGCTGCTGCGTTCGGACGTGGACGGCTCGCTGCGGTACCTGGCCTACCTCTACGGCGAGGAAAGTGTCTGGAACTGCTTCGCCTACGCGGCCGATACGCTGCGCACCGGCAAACCCGCCGGACCCGCCCTGCGCGGCGGCCGCGGCTGGTTCGACTACATGGCGGACAGTCCGGAATACGCGGAGGTCTTCCATCGGGCGATGACCGGGGTGAGCAATCGCGCGCCGGAAGTGGCCGCGGGCTACGACTTCAGCAGGTTCGCGACAATCGCCGATATCGGCGGCGGGCAGGGCAGGCTGCTGTCGGCGATCCTGGCGGCCAATCCGCAGCAGCGTGGTCTGCTCTTCGATACCGAATCCGCGATCGGTGGCGCCGAACCCGTGCTGACCGAATTCGGGGTGCGCGACCGGGTGGACTGCGTGGTCGGCGACTTCTTCGAGAGTGTGCCGCCGGGGGCGGATGCCTATCTGCTGAAAGCGATCCTGCACGACTGGAACGATGCCGACGCGCTGCGCATCCTGCGCAGTATTCGCGCCGTAATCGACGAGAACGCACGGGTCTTCGTAATCGAGGCCGTGGTGCCCGGGCCGGGCGAATGGCATTTCAGCAAGGCGATGGATATCGCCATGGCGGTCAGTCTCGGGGGTAAGGAGCGCGACCTCGACGAATGGCGAGAACTGTTCGCGCAGGCCGACTTCCACCTCGTCGGTGCCACCCGCACCGCACCGCCGCACTGGCTGATCGAGGCCGAACCGGTAGCGAGGCAGCGGCAATGACCGATAGTTGCCCCTACCCGTTCGCCTGGCCCGCCGACCTGACCCAGCCCGAGGCGCTGCGGCTGGCGCACCGCGACCCGTTTCCGGTGGTGACCCTGCCCAGCGGGGATCAGGCGGTGCTGGCCACCCGCTACCAGACCATCCGCACGCTGCTCGCCGACCCGCGAATCAGCAAGGACCGCAACCGAACCGGCGTGGCCAAGATGACCGCCCGGCCGCAGAAGGTGTTCCAGCGGCCGATCGACATGTCGCCGCCCGCGCACGCCCGAATGCGGCGGCTGATCGCCCGTGAGTTCACCGCCGCCCGAGTCGAGACGATGCGACCGCGCATCGCGGCCATTGCCGACGAACTGCTCGATCGGATGGCGACGACCGGATCGGGCGGGCCGGTCGATCTGAATACCGCGTTCGCGTTTCCGCTGTCGATCCAGGTCATCTGCGAATTGCTCGGTGTTCCCGCGCGGGAACGCCACTACTTCGGCGACACCAGCAGGCCGCCCTGGGACTACATGCGCGAGCTCATCGAACGCAAACGGCAGGATCCCGGCTCAGATCTGATCAGTGCGCTGATCGCGGTGACCGACGCCGACGATGGTCGCCTCACCCCGGACGAGCTGCATTTCTGGTCCACGTTGCTGCTGCTCGCGGGCTACGAGACGACGGCGAACCAGATCGCGGGCGCGGTCGTGCTCTTGCTGAACCACCCCGACCAACTGACGCTGCTGCGCGCCGAGCCGACCCTCATCACCGGTGCCGTCGAGGAGTTGCTGCGCTGCCAGGTGGTCGGTACCTCGCTGTCGATGCTGCGCTACGTCACCGAGGACGTCACCGTCGACGATCGCGTTATCCCCAAAGGCACCAGCATCATTCCCGCACTCGAATGCGCCAACCACGATCCGGGGGTATTCGCCGAACCCGATCGCATCGACCTCACCCGCCGCGACGGCCAACAGCTGACCTTCAGCGTCGGCCGGCACTTCTGCCCCGGTGCACCGCTGGCGCGCGCCCAGCTGCAACTCGGCATCGGCGCGCTGATCGAACGCTTCCCCACGCTGGAGCTCGCGGTGCCCGCCGAGCGACTGGGCCGGGTCGACGACCATTTCTTCCAGGGCTTCCGCACGGTTCCCGTGCGGTGGTGAACAGCAGGAAGGCGAACATGACCGCCGCAGACCCCGTCCACTATCCCTTCACCCGGCCTGCCGCGCTGGAACCGCCGCGCGAGCTGTTCGGATTGTCCGAATGCCCGATGGTTCCGGTCCGGCTGCCGAGCGGGGACGACGCGGTGCTGGTCACCCGGCACGCCGATATCCGCGCGCTGCTGGTGCATCCGGCGGTGAGCCGCAATCTGAACCGGCCGGACGCCGCGCGAATCAGCAAGCACAACAGCATGTTCCAGGACTCGAGGATGGACCCCGACCCGCCGGAGCACACCCGGGTGCGGCGGCTGGTCATGCAGGCGTTCAGCCCCGCCAGGGTGGCGGCGCTGGAACCGTTCATCGGCACGGTCGTCGACGAACTGCTTGACGCGATGGCAGCGCACGGCGGACCGGTGGATCTGAATCAGGCCTTGGCGTTTCCGCTGCCGATCCGGGTGCTCTGCCGACTGCTCGGCGTCCCCGCGCAGGACGAGGCGCGCTTCCGTGGCTGGACCGAGCACTTCCTCTCGGTCAGCCAGTTCAGCGGTCCCGAGATCGGGGCGGCGATGCGGGAGATGAACGAGTACATCGCGACATTGATCGAGACCAAGCGCGCCGAACCCGGCGACGACTTGATCAGCGCGATGATCGCCGCGCACGACGCCGACGACGGCCGCCTGACCGGCTACGAGCTGCACTGGTGGTGCCGTCTGCTGCTGCTGGTCGGCTACGAGACGACCGCGAGTCAGCTCGCGGGCACCGTGGCGCTGCTGCTGTCGCGGCCGGATCAGCTCGCGCTGCTGCGCGCGGATCCCAGCCTGGTCCCCGACGCGGTCGAGGAGGCGTTGCGGTGGAAGCTGGTCGGCTCGTCGGTGTCGATGCTGCGCTACGTCACCGCCGACATCGCCATGGATGGTTACACCATTCCGGCGGGGACCAGCGTCATTCCGGCGGTGGACGCCGGGAACTTCGATCCCGCGGTGTTCGAACGTCCCGAGGAATTCGACATCACCCGCCCGGACAACGACCACCTCACCCTCAGCCGAGGGCCGCACTTCTGCATCGGCGCGGGCCTGGCTCGCGCCGAACTGACTATGGCGGTCGGCCGACTGCTCACCCGCTTCCCGACGCTGCGGCTGGCGGTTCCGGCGGCCGAGCTGCGTCGGCAAGAGGGGGCGCTGCTGGAAGGTTTCCTCGGCATCCCGGTGGAGTGGTGAGATGCGCGTTCTGGTCGTCAACTGGGCGTGGCCCTCACACTTCATGCCGCTGGTTCCGGTCTTGTCGGCGCTGCGCGCGGCGGGCGCGGATGTGCGGGTGGCCAGTCAGCCGATGCTGCAACGCGTCGTCACCGACGCGGGCCTCGTCTTCGTCCCCGCCGGTGACGACGTCGATCACTCGGCGCTCCGGGCCCGCACAGCCGAGGCGGCGCCGCGCGCGGCCGAGATCTGGCAGGTCGACGAACGCACAAGGATGACACAGGTTTTCGCGGTTTTCGCCGAACGTGCGCGGCTGATGCTCGACGACACCGTCGACTACGCGCAGCGCTGGCAACCCGATCTGGTGTTCTACGAGCCGACCAGTTTCGCGGGTCCGCTCGTTGCCGGACTGCTCGGTGTGCCCGCGATCCGGCATATCCACGGCGTCGATATGACCTATCGGGCCAGGGAAGCCACGCCGGAATTGGTCGCGCCGTTGGCCGCGCAACTCGGCATCCCCTTGCCGGATCTACTCGGTACCCGCACGGTCGATCCGTGCCCGCCTTCACTCCAGATCCCCACCGAGACCACGTCGACCACCGTGCGCTACATCCCGTACAACGGCCCCGCGGTCATTCCGGCGTGGCTCGCGGAGCCGCCGACCGTGCCCCGGATCTGTCTGACCTGGGGTACCACGGTCACCGCGCAGGGCGGGGAATTCCTGCTGCCGGAGGTGCTGGCCGCACTCGACGGGCTCGAGCTCGATGTGGTGGTGACGGTGCGGGCCGCGGAGATCGAGCACCTCGGGCCGTTGCCGAGCAATGTGCGCGCCGTCTCCGGACTTGCCCTGCACCTGCTGGTGCCCTCCTGCGCGCTGGTGATCCATCAAGGTGGTTTCGGCACCATGCTCACCTCGGTCGATGCCGGGGTTCCGCAGCTGTTGCTGCCGCAGTTTCCGCATCACATGCTGCCCGCCGAACAACTGCGCGGCACCGGTGCGGCGGCGGTGCTTCCGGTCGCCGATTTCGATCGCGAGGTGGTACGGGAGCTGGTGCTGCGGCTGGTCGGCGACTGTCCCGAGCGCATCGCCACCGCGGAACTCCGCGCCGAACTGCGCGCACAGCCGACGCCCGCCCAGGTCGCGCCGGAGCTACTGAACCTCGGAAAGGGGACACCGTGAAGCCAGCGGCTCCGCGCGCACTGTCCGACCGCAAAGATCATGTTCTCGAACTGCTCGGCGGTGGTCATCTGTGGCTGGCCACCGCGGCCGATTCGCTGCCGCATCTGGTGCCGCTGGCCTTCGTCTACGGCGCCGGGGACCTGCTGATGGTGACCAAACCCGATACCAGGACCGCGCGCAGCCTCGACGGGTCCGGCCGGGTCCGGGCCGCGCTCGGCGATACCCGGGACGTCGTGCTCATCGACGGCGAGGCGACCCTGTTCGATCCACGCGCAGCCGACGCGTCCATCGGTGAACTGCTCGACGCGCTGCCGATGGGGCGTCGGGTGCCCGGCAGCGTCGGGATCAGGCTGCGACCCGACCGCATTCAGGCATGGCAGTCGATGGCCGAGATCGGCGATCGCACGTTGATGTCGGGCGGCCGGTGGCTGGTCTGAGCTCGACCGGACAGGAGATAACTCCCATCGAAGTCGGCGGTTTCGTCACTTCGCCGCGCCGACCTCGCCCAATAGCCTGAAATTGCCACCACCACAACCGATCAGGAGCATCGATGACGGTCGCGACGCCGAAGAAGACGAGCAGGTTCAAGGCACTGTTGCCATTGTTCGGCAATGTGATCGTGTCGACCGTGCTGTACTTCGCCCTGCGTGCGGTCGGCTTCAGCGAGATCTGGTCACTGGCCATCCCCGGCATCATCGTCGCGATCACCACTACCGTGGGCAGTATCCGGCGGCGCTCGCTGGACGTCATCGGCGCGCTGGTCATCGTGGAACTGGCGGTGTCACTCGGCTTGGCGTTCGTCACCGACGACCCCCGCATCGCCGCCATCCGCCCCGCCCTGTACATGCTCACCACCGGCGCGTTCTTCCTGTTCACCTGCGTAGTCGGCAAGCCGGTCATGTACCTGCTCGCCACCCCCATGGCCACCAACGGCGGCGAACCCCGCCGAACCGCCGCCTACCACCGCGCCTGGGACGAGGAGCCACGATTCCGCCGCCTCGAGCGCGTGATGACCGCAGGCGTCGGACTGACCATGTTCCTCGACTCCGGCCTACGAGTAGCCATCGTCTACAGCTCCCCCGCCACCGACTTGGACCGCTCCTTCCTGGTCTCCAACGGCGCCGCAATCGTCATGGTCGTCCTAGTAGTCGCAATCATGTTCACCTGCATCCCCCGCCTGTCGAAAATCGTCGACCAAGTCCAACAACGACTCCCCACCGACCTCGCCCCCGACGAGGCCCACACCCCCTGATCAGGCAGGCCGGGGTTCGATTCCGCTTAGCTCCACCAGAAAGGCTTGCCCAGACGGACCGGGCCTTCGTTCTATCATGCGAGTCTGCGCCTGCCAGCTTCGCTTGACGCCCGGCTTGTCTATTCGCACCAGTCCAGGGCCCACGCCCACGGATCCCTTCCAGATCTCGGACTTCCTGCGGCGGTGCCCTGGACCCTGGTCTAAGGACGGAGCTCACCTGACTCCCCACCCTGAAAAAGGTTGAGCGCGACGAGGAACGTTGGAGCGATCGGAAGGGGCCGCGACGGTGCGGATGCCGACCGTCCCCGCTATGAACCTGCTGCCAGTGCAAGAACGAGGCCTGAGCATGCCCCTGAAAGGAGGTGTCCAGACCACACTTTCGGCTCTAGACTGGGACGGTCGGGAGGTTGCCAGGCTGTGCGGTGGCCGTCGGATGTCTCCCTGAGGGAGCAGCCGCATACGAGGAGGCGACTTAGACTTGGGATTCGATGTTGAGCGTAAGCAGAGCAGCGGGATGCGCCGCTCTGAAGGCCGGGTCTTCCACCGGTACGTTGCAACTTGGACCAAGGATCGGCCGCACGCTAGCGACGAGGAGTGCGCAGCGGCGGCACAGCAGTACTTCCAAGGAGTAACTGCCGACAAGATCGCCGAGATACGTCGACACCACGAACCCCCTCCATACCAGGCTGTGGCGGTTCAGCCGACACGTTACAAGCCATATGTGCAGGAACAGCTGGTGGAGACGACGACGCCGACACCAAGCTTGCCGCCACGGGAGCGATGCCACGCATGCGACATCCTGCCCGACATCGCTGGGAACTGTCTGTGTGGCTGACCGCTAGTGGACAGGACCGACCCCTTTCTCACCGATGTGGTGTCATTAGCACTGGATGAATTCCGTAGACCTGAGTAGCGAGAGAGCTGAGCGCATTCTCAGTCACGTGGTGAGGCTTCGTGATCCCCCTGCCGTTACTCGCGTCCACTGATTCACCTCGGGAGCGGTTCAGCGCAGGCGAGTTTCACAGCGATTGCTCGGGTTCAGGCTGCGTCGGTGTGGTGGCTGGTGAAATTCACTCGGGTGTCTTCGGCATCGAGGGCGATGTTGAGAGTGGCGTCGAGCGCGTCGGCGAGTTTGGCGAGCAGGGGCAGCGTTGGCACCGTGTCGGAGCCCTCGATACGCGAGATCTTGGCTTGTGTCAGGCCAGCCCGTTCGGCGAGTTCGGCTTGGGTGAGTCCGAGTTCGGTCCGTCGGCTGTAGACGGCTTGGGCCAGTGCCATAGAGAGCCGGATTTCGCGGCGCGCATCGGTAACATTGTCAGGTTCGGTGTAGGCCTCGGCGAGTTTGCGTTCCCGGAGGGTCTTCCAGCGTGTGTGGCTCATCGGTCCAGTTCCCCTTTCTCGATTGTGCGGGTGAATTCTTGATGAGCAGGTTCATGTTCGACTTGACAGACCTGTTGGGCAAGTTTTGCGCGCTTGACTTCAGCGTCTTCCCGGGTCCGGGTCTTGCGGAACACTGTCAGGAGGATTGCTCGCCGTCCGGGTGCAAGCCAATAGGTAATGCGAATGGCAGCACCATCCATCGTCGGACGCAATTCCCGAACCCCGTCGCCGAGATATCGGGCGTAGGGCTCGCTGAGTGACTCCGCCTGTTCGGCGAGTAGGCCGACATATTCATCGATTTTGAGGAAATGCTTGGCCGGCAGCGCCTGCAGCCAGTCCCGCACCTCGGGCTCGATCTCGACGGTGAACAGCTCGCCCATAACGACATGGTATATGTCGTCAACGACATGCAGCAAGTTGCCAGCCGCTCGCCCCCGACGAGGCCACACCCCCTGATCAGGCGCGCCCCAACCCCAGCCCCCAACACAGGTCTCGTCGTGGATCTCACAGACCGTCCGCACGACCTACAGATGGTGGAGGCCCTGTGAGGCATGCAAACGCCTTGTGAGTCCCCGAACGGAGGCCGGTCGAGCGGCGGCCGCTGTCGTGGCCATGTCTGGCTGGCACGGGACCCGGCTACGCGAGTTCGCTGCGGAGACGGCGTATTTCAGCGATGAGTCGCGGGATGTCGGTGCGGGCGTGTGCGATGAAGTCGTGGTCTGCGGCAGAGGCGGGCACGAGTCGTTGGTCGATTGCGCGTGACACGTACATGTCCGCTTCGGTGTCGTCGAGGCCGCCGATTCGGATGAAGGTGTCACCGCTGTCGTGGTCGCGCCCTTCGATGAAGGGTTCCCACGGGGGTGTGCTCGCCGCCCGGCATCTCGCCTCGATGGCGTCGAGTTCGTCGGCCTCGATTTGGCGGTTGTCGGCCATGCTGCCCTCCATAGCATGGTCTGCCGGTAGGCGGCAGATCCACAAAACAATGGTGCCAGTGCACGGGTGGACGTTCACGACACAAGTAATCAGGGCTTCGGGTCACCAGGTGATCGGTAGGGTGTGCAGGCCGAATAGGACCGAGTCGTATTTGACTGCGGTGTCGGGTAGTTCGCCGGCCGAGCGCAGTTCGGGGAGTCGGGTCAGGAGGGTGGTGAAGACGATGTCCAGTTCGAGTTGGGCCAGGGCCGCGCCCATGCAGGCGTGGGGGCCGTGTCCGAAGGCCAGGTGGCGGCGGGCGTCGCGGTGGATGTCGAGGACGTCGGGGTTCGGGAATATCGAGGCGTCCCGGTTGGCGGAGGCTGCCAAGGGAATGACGCCGTCTCCGGCTTTGATGGTGGTTCCGGCGAGCTCGATATCCCTGGTGGCGGTCCGGCAGGTGGCGAGTTCGGCGACCGAGGTGTATCGGAGTAGTTCGGCGATGGCGGCGGGCATCGCGGCGGGCTTGCGGCGCAAGGCCGCCAACTGCTCCGGATGACGCAGTAGCGCAAGGACGCCGAGGGAGATGGTGTTGGCCGTAGTCTCGTAACCGGCCAGGAGGATGAGGATGAGCACGATCGTCATCGAGCGGAGTTCCAGCTCGCCTGAATCCACATGCTCGCGCAGGACTCTGGCGATCAGATCGGCGTCGGTTGAGCCCTGCTTGGCGCGCACCAACTGTTTGACGTAGTCGACCAGCGCCTCGAAGGGTTCGGCGCCGCCGTGGGTGATCACCCGCACCGTCAGCTCTTCGAAAAGAGCCGAATCGGACGAGGGCACGCCGAGTATGCGGCCGATGGCCAGCGCGGGCACCGGCAGCGCCAGCGCGGCGACCAGATCCGCGGGTGGGCCCGTGTCGACGAGCCGATCGATGCGCTCGTCGACGCAGCGCTGAATGTAGGGGCGCAGCGCGGCGACATTGCGCGCGGTGAACTCGGGCGCGAACATGCGCCGGTTCGGTCCGTGCTCCGGCGCGTCCATGCCGACGAAAACCTTTATATGGCGCAGGTATTCGGATTCCTCGGTCAAGAATGGAAAACCCGGTGCGGCCCGATCGGCGCTGATACCGGGATCGGTGAGGATGGCCCGGACATCGGCATAGCGGGACACCAACCACACCGGCTTGCCGTTGCGCAGCCGGGCGCAGCGCACCGGCTGCGCCTCGCGCATCTCCCGGTACTCGGCGGGCAGGTCGAACGGGTTCGGACGGCGGAGCGGGAACGCCGGAACTGCCTCAGTCATGTCGGTCCCCTTGTTCGACGAGCGACCTGTCCGCGGTGGTGCCGATGAGGTAGCGCGGCAGCCGTGCACTGTCGCCCAGTGCGGCAACGAATTCCGCGAAGGTCGGATGCTCGTAGAGCAGGCCCACCGGAACCCGCCGGTCGAGTTCGGCACCGAGCAACGCCACACAGCGCACCGCCGACATCGAGGTACCGCCCGAGGCGAAGAACGATGTGGTCGGTCGCGGCGCGGCCGTGAGACCGAGCAGCCCCGCCCATACCTCGGATACCGTCGCGGCCAAGGGATCTCGCCGAGAGTCGGGCAGGGCGGCAGGCCGCGGCGATACGTCCGCCGGGCTCGCACGGTGATCCGCGCGTAGTCGTGCACGCTGCACTTTGCCGGAGCTGGTGCGCGGAAATTCGGCCTCGGGTAGGACCCGCACCTCGTCCACCGCGAACCCGAAGCGCCGCGCGACACTCTCGCGAATCCGCGAGGCAACTTCGAAACCGCCACGCACGCAGACGAACACAACCCGGCGCGGCGGGCCATCGGGCACCTCGATCACCCCGAAGGCCGCATACCCCGCCAGCACGCCGTCGACGCGCTCCACCACCGCTTCGATTTCCTGGCACGGAATATTGACGCCGTTGATGACGACCACATCATCGTTTCGCCCCGTGACGACAAGCGCTCCGCCCGTGACGAACCCCTGGTCACCGGTGGTGAACCAGCCCTCGACCGGTGCCCTGCCGTAATAGCCTGCGAACAGCGTCGCGCCACCCACCTGCACAGTGCCGAGCCGATCCTCGGGCAGCACCGAACCGTCGGGTCCGACGACCCGAATCCGCACCCCCGGCACCGGCACACCGGTCACCGCCAGCTCCAGCCACCCGTCCTGGCTCTTGGCATCCGCAGCCGACCGGACTCGCGGCGCAGCGGATTCCGAGCGAACGTCCGACGCCGCGACATCCGGGTCGCGCCACACCCGCTGGTCCGGCCCATCCATCCGCACCCGCACCGCGGCGATCTTCTCGGCATCACGTGACAAACGCGAATACACCACGCCGGAACCGGTTTCCGACATCCCCCAAGCCGGACAGAACGCATCAACCGACAGCCCGTACGGCGCAAGCCGACCAAGGAACTCGTCGGCCACCGCCGCAACCACGGCCTCACCACCATCGAGCACATGGCGTAGCCGATGCAGATCCCACCGCCGATCCGGATGCTGGCGCAGCGCCGAACAGACGAGCGCGAAACCGAAATTCGGCGCCCAGGTCGTGTTCGCCCGATGCGCTTCCAGCAGATCCAGCCAGGTCAGCGGATCACCGAGCACGCGCGCGGTATCCACCTGAACGAGCGAACACCCGAGAAACGCCGCCTGCACAACCCACATCACGATGCCACCGACATGGTCGAGCGGCATCCAGTTCAAGGCCACATCGTCGGCCCGCAAGTCATTGAATTCGGCTGCGGCCCAAGCCCGATGAGCCAAGGCCGCGTGGGTCAACAAGACGCATTTGGGTTTGCCCGTACTCCCGGAGGTGAGCAGTCCGATCGCGACATCCTGCGCTACTCGGGGCGCGGCAGGCAGTTCGGGCGCGCCATGCCACGACCGCCCATCGGCATTCCACGCATCCCCGTCCCCATCGACCGACACCTGATACGCGACAGCAACGGCGGCAACCACCTCGTCGACCAGAACCAATGGGCCACCGAGCAATTCATGCGCGGCACGAATACGCTCGCCGCCCGCCGCCGCGTCACCGAGCGCCCCGGTGGCCCCCATCGGAACGGGCACCGCCCCCGCGATCACACATCCCCAGAACGCGGTCAGCTGCACCCGGGCGTCACCGGCGGCGATCAACACGGGCGTGCCAGGCGCTACCCGCTCGGCAAGTCGCCGCGCCGACGATCTCGCCGCGCGAAGAAGATGCCGATAGTTCTGAAACCGTTCCCGCCCTTCCTCATCGACATAGGTGATCCCCCGGCTCACCGTGCCCGCGGCCCGTTCCAGCGCGGCAGGCAGCGTGCGCGGCCAGTCTTCGGGCGGCGCGGCGTCGGCACCGGTCAACAGCGCCTGATCGGCAATTGCCCCTTTCACGAGCGAACCCCTTGCGCAAGAACGCGTGCGCGCGCCGCAACCCGCAGCGTGCACAGCTGATCATCGAAGCCGGGGGCGAGCACGGTCAGGCCCAAGGTGGTCACACCCGCTGCCGCGTAATCCCCCATGCGGGCAGCGATGGTGGTTTCGTCGCCGAGCAGAGCAGTGCGTTGGATCAACTCGAGCGGAACCGCCTCCGCCGCGGCGGCCCGATCCCCGATCGACACCAGGTGGTGGACCTGCTGAACGTATTCGCCGTACCCCATGATGGTCGCCACGGTCGCGTAGGCGCCCGCACCACGGCCGAGCGCGAGAAAGTTCGCGTAGTAGGGCCGCAATCCGATGGCAGCGGCTTCGGGGTCGGGACCAAGACCGATGGGGACCGAGGGCAGCACCCGGAATCCGTCGAGATCCAGCCCCGCACTCCGGCGGCCCGCGCGTACGTGGTCCATCGCCCACGCGATGCGTTCGGGTGAGCAGAACGCGCCGATCCAGCCGTCCGCGATGGCCCCGGCCAGTTCGATGGCGCGAGGACCCACGCCGCCGAGCAGGATGGGCAGCTGTGGACGTGGCTCGATCGCGCGCAAGTGCGCGACGGCCGCGTCATCGTCCGAGTCCGGCGGCAGCCGCCAATGGTCGCCCGCGTATCGCACCGGTGCACCGGACAGCGCCGCCCGCACCACCTCCACGTACTCCCGCAGCCAGGACAGCGGGCGTTCGATCCGCACCCCATACCAGCCGCGCGATACCTCGGCGGCGGACACGCCGAGTCCTAGGTGGAAGCGTCCGCCGGAGAGTTCGTCGAGGGTGGCGGCGGTCAACGCGGTGAGCACCGGGCTGCGCGGCGGCGCCTGCATCAAGCCGGAAGCCAGGGTGATCCGGGTGGTGACCGCTGCCGCCGCCCCGAGCACGCTCGCCGCATCACCACGGAAGCCCTCGGGCGCGAGTGCGTACTCGAAGCCGAGCTGTTCGGCGGCCGAGGCGATGCGCAGAGCGTGCCGCGGGGACAGAAACACCGCAAGCCGCATCCAAACCTCCTCCTCGCGCCGGGCACTGCCGCGCTCGAACGATTCGCCGTCGCACTAGAGGATCGGCCGTGCCGTACTCGACACCGGCGCATCGGATCTCAGGACAGCCGGACCCGCGCGCCGCGCGCCGGGACACACAGCGCTGCTGGAGCGATCTTCGAGCGCACCGACGGACCCTGTGCGCACGGACTCTCGCGGGCCGGGTATTCGGCCGCGAATCTCTCCGATGGAGGCGAAGATGCGCGTCCTGTTGGCGACGTGGAACATGCCCGGCCATCTGCACCCCATGGTGCCGCTCGGCTGGGCGTTGCGCGCGAGCGGCCATGACGTCGTGGTGGTGAGCAATCCGGATCTGGTGCCGACGATCGTCGGCGCCGGGCTGCCCGCGCTCGGCGCGGGCCCGGATTTCGATTCCTACGCGAAGCTGCGCCAGGAACTGGCCGAACGCGCCTGGAAACCCACGCCGCCCGCACCGAGCGCCGATCCGACCGTCGCCGCGGAACGAGCCAGGCGACGACGGCTCAACGGATTCCGGCTCGCGGCCGCCGCGGCCAAGGCGCAGGCACCCGACGCGGTGGCGTTCGCCGAGCGCTGGCGTCCCGACCTGGTCGTCTTCGAACCGGCCGGGTTCGTCGGCCCCCTGATCGGAACGCTGCTCGGCGTACCCACCGTCCGACATCTGTGGAGCATCGATTTCACCGCGCCCATCGCGGAATTCGAACAGGACATCATCGGCGACCTCGCGGCGCCGTACGGTCTGACGCGGATCGGGGTGAACGGCGATATCACTCTCGATCCGGCACCCACCCGGTTACAGATCGCCGACGGCCAGGCGCGAAGCCCGATCCGCTACATCCCCTACAACGGCCCCGCGGTGCTGGAGCCGTGGCTGTTGACGCCACCCGAGCGGCCCCGGATCGGCATCACCTGGGGGACATCCCAGAGCCGCCTCGGCTTCGATCACATGGTGCTCGCGCCACGGGTGGTGGCCGCGCTCGCCCGCCGCGATGTCGAACTCGCGGTCGCCGTCACCGACGATCAGCGCAAGCTGTTCGAGCACGTGCCGGACAACGTGGTCCACCTCGGGCCGGTTCCGCTGGACGCCCTCGCCTCGACCTGCTCGGTGCTGGTGGACCAGGGCGGCGCGGGCGGGGTGATGACCGCGCTGATCAATGGTGTGCCGCAGCTGGTCATCTCGCAGATGCCGGATGAGGTCTTCCACGGCCACCAGGTGCGCGACAGCGGCGCCGGGTTGAACCTGCCCGGCGCCGACATCGCCGACACCGATATCGACGCCGCCGTGCAGCGCCTGTTCGAGGACGAATTCCGCCTCGCCGCAAGTGATTTGCGCGCGGATATGCTGGCGCGGCCGACTCCGCTCGCCGTGGTCGAACAACTGGAACAGCTCGCACGCGACGGCGTACCGGGCCACCGGGTAGAGGCCGTGTGATGAGCGAGGCCGACACTTCGGGCATTCGTTGGCTGGCCGGACTCCCGGTGCCGCAGTGGCGGTTCTGGTATCGGGAGCAGAAGCAACCCGGTTACCGGGACGGCATCGACACATTCGTCTTCCGGATCACCGGCGAGCTGTCGCCCGACGCACTGGACCGGGCGTTGCAGTGGGTGATCGCGGGCCATGAAGCCCTGCGCAGCAAGATAATCCGTGTCGGGGAGCGCGGCACCCGAATCGAGGTGACCGCGCCGGAGTCGACACCATCAGTGCTTGCCGTACTCGTCGGGGCCCCCGACGAGGACGCCGCGGTCGTCCGCGACTTCGTTGCCACACCGTTCGCGCTGGCTACCGAGTTGCCGATGCGCGCACTGCTGTGCACCGATGAGGCCGATCGCCACCTGTTGGTGGTGAGCGTGCATCACACCGCGTTCGACGGCTGGTCGGCGATAGTGCTCTGCACCGAACTGGGTGCGGCCTACACGCGCGAACGCACCGGCGAACCGATCCCCACCCGCACGCCGACCAGCTTCCGCGCCTGCTGGGCCGAGCAGGAACAGTTGGCCGGGCCAACGGACCAGGACGAACTCATGCAATGGGGACGGCAATTGGTCGGTGTGCCGGATCTGCCGCTGCCGCATCCGGACACGGCCACCGCCGAACTCACTGTCGGCACCGTCGACGAACTCTGGTTCGACTTGCCCGACAACGCCTTCCGCAATGTCGGCAGCACGACCCCGAGCATCATCATGCTGGCCGCCTGGGCGCGAGCAGTGCGAACATTAACCGGCGCTGACGATTTCGCGATCGGTGTGCCGGTATCCGGCCGCGGTGTCGCGTCGAGTATGGACACCATCGGCTGTTTCGCCTCGGCGATCGCCCTGCGGTTCCAGCGCGAAGGGCACGACGATCCGCACACCGACCTCGCCACCGCGGCGACCGGGCTGATGCGGGCGATGGATTCTCAGTTCATGCCGCTGGAACAGATCATTCGGCTCGACCCCGACCGCGATCCACGGCGAATGCCGTTCTGCCAGGTCGGCTTCGTCGCCCAGAGCGGTGCCAGCGTCGAACTCGCGCTGGCCGGTGCGCAGGTCGAGTACCTGCACCGGCCGAAGCGGGAATCCTCCTACGAACTGACCCTCGAGGTGTGGTCGGGTGAAGGGCCGAGCGGACGGCTCTGGTACCGCACCGACATTCTCACCCGCGATCGCGTCGAGCAGTTGCGCGATCACTGGCTGGCCGAATTGGACCGGTGCACAGTCGCGACGAAGGAGGCCGAGCATGCCCGCGCCCACTGATGACGCACGCGTCGGTGCGTATCTCCGGCGACTCGGATTCGATGCCGCCCCACCGTGCTCCGCGACCGGGCTGGCCGAGTTGCACGCCGCACACGCCGCGCACATCCCGTTCGAAACCCTGTGGCACACACCGTCCATCGCGGTGGACGACGCCGTCACTCGGATAGTCGACCACGGCCTCGGCGGCACCTGCTACCACCTCAACGGCGCCTTCGGCTGGCTGCTCGACCGCCTCGGATACCGTGCGCGTCTACATCCGGCCGCCACGCAGAGCCGCTTCGCCGCGACCGCCCAACCACCCACCGGAACGCATGTCGTGCTGACCGTCGATCAACTGCCGACACCGGACAATCCGGAGGGCCGCTGGCTGCTCGATGTCGGGGCGGGCGAGGGATTCGGTCGACCACTCCCCCTCGTCGCAGGCGAGTACCAGCGTGGGGACTTCCGCTACCGGCTGCGCCGCTCCGACCTGGACCCGCGCTGGTGGCGATTCGACTACGACCGCCGTGAATCCTGCCGCGGTGTCGATTTCGCGGAGACCGCACTGGCACTGGACGAGGTCGCCGACACGTACACCCGCATGGCGGAAACCGATATGGCGATCTTCTTCCGCTACGGATGGGTGAAATGCCATGACGAATCCGGCTTCGACGAGCTGATCGGCTGCCAGCTGTCCCGGGTCACCGCCGCGGGCCGCACCATTCGCACGATCGAGAACCAGGACGACTACTTCACGACACTGGCCACGGTTTTTCACCTCGCGGTCACCGACTCGCCCGATGAGCGAGCGCAGCTGTGGCAGCGGGTCGTCTCGGAATGGTCGGCACAGCGATTTCGGGACGACTGGGCACCGGCGCGGGCACGCGACGATCTCGCCGCACCGCGATGAGCGTCGAACTCGTCCGCAGTGTCCTCGCGCGTCCGGATGTGCTGGACTGCCTCACGATTCCCGGTACCTCCCAGCTCTACGTGGTCACGACCGCCGACGCCGATGCGGTGCATGTGCAGCGCGAGCTGAGTCGGATGCCGGGCGTCACGGTCCGTGTGCTGCGCCGAATTCCGCGGCTGCCGAACGGGAACCCAGATCCGGCCGCGCTGCCCGCGCCCGGCTCAGCCGACAACTGGGTCCCGGTGCGATACCCGCTCGAATACCGGCGTATCAGCGGCTTTCGGCCGACGCGGGATCCCGATGTGCCCGAGAATCGCCCGCCCGCTCAGGCAACAGGCCCGGAACTCGTTGTGGCCCCGACCGATCCCCTAACTCTTCCGGAAGCCTTGTGCGCAGCGGCCACCACTGCGCACAGCGTGGTGGTCGCCGGACCCGACGGGGACACCCACCGGTCGTATGCGCACCTGCTCGAGCACGGACTCCGGGTCGCGGCGGGATTACACGGCCACGGTTTCGGCCCCGGCACCAATATCGTGCTGGCCCTACGCGATCTGAACGACTATGTGGTCGCGGTGTGGGCTTGCCTGCTCGGCGGGCTGATTCCGGTCACCATGCCCGAACCGAAGCCGGACGATTCGGACGCGTTGTCCGCACTGTCCGCACGGCTGTCCGGCGCTCCCGTTCTCACCTCGTCCCTTGTCGCCGAAAGTCTCAGTACGGTTGTCGCGTTCACCATTGCCGAACTGTCAACGGCAACAGCGGATATAGCGGTACATGACCCGGACCCGAACGACGTCGCCTTGCTGGTGCTCTCCTCCGGCAGCACCGGCCGCCCCAAGCTGATCCAGCTCACCCATCGCGCGATCGTCCAGAATGCCCTGGCCGCCCGCCAGCTCGACCTGATCCGTGGTGGCGAGACGAGCTTCAACTGGCTTCCCTTCGACCACGCGCCCGCCCTGGTGATGTACCTGTTGCGCGATGCCGTGCTCGGCTGCACCGGCGTGCACGCGCCGACCGACTACATCACCGCGGATCCGTTGCGCTGGCTCGACGTACTGCAGCGACACCAGGTCGCCCACACCTGGTCGGCCAACTTCGGCTATCGCATGTTGACCGCGGCGCTCGAGCAGTCCCCGGAACGGCACTGGGACCTGTCCGCGCTGCGCACTTTGCTCAATGCCGGTGAACAGTGCATTCCGGCGGTGGTCACCGAATTCCTCGGGCAGATGGCGCGATTCGGCATCACCGCGGCGAATGTCGTACACATGTGGGGTATGGCCGAGACGGCGACGGCCGCGTCGTGCGCGTATTTCTGCGCCGCCGACAACATCGTGACGCACAACGGGATCCAGTACGTCAGCATGGGCGCGCCCGCGCCGGGCAGCCAGTTACGGATCGTCGACGATGCGGTGCCGACGTCGGAAAACACTGTGCGGGAGTACACGGTCGGCCGCCTACAGGTGCGCGGCCGGCGGGTGACGCCCGGCTACCTGGACAGCGCCGAGGCCAATGCCGCCGCCTTCACCGCCGACGGCTGGTTCGACACCGGCGACCTCGCGTTTCTGGCCGACGGCAAGCTGGTGATCACCGGCCGGGCCAAGGAGGTGGTCGTGATCAACGGCGCCAAGCATCACAGCCACACCATCGAGGAGGTGGTGCACGACATCGATGGCGTCCGACGTGGTTTCGCCGCTGCGGTCGGCATCCCCGATCCCGAGGTGGGCACCGAACTGCTCGCGATCTGCTACGTGCCGACCAACTCCGCGGACCAGGATCGGATCGCGGACCGGATCGCGGCGGCGGTCACCGACCGGCTCGGTCTACCGGTTGCCATGATCGCCGCCGTCACCGAGTCCGAATTCCCGCGCACGACAGGCGGAAAGGTGCAGCGCGCGGTGGTGGCACGGCGGCTGGCGGCCGGAGAATTGATCGGCCGCACCGCCCCTGGAATGGGGAATGCGCCTGGCGCGACACCGAATTGCGTCTACGTCACCCGGTGGGCGCCGGTGCCGCCCGCCCCGCGCCCCGACACCGGCCTGCGAGGGACCGCTGTGCTGTTCGCCGACGAATTCGGCGTCGCCGAACACTTCGTCCGGCGGGTACCGGGGCAGTACACCCTCGTCCGAAAGGGTTCGACATTCCGGCGCACCGACGACGGCTACGTCATCGACCCGGATCGTGACGAGCATTGGCACGCCTTGAGCTCCGAGCTCAGCGCGCCGGAGACCGTGTTGTACCTGTGGAGCTCGGTGCCCGGAACAGACTCTTGTGCACGACATCTGGTGAGCGCCATCCGCAGCTGCACAGCAGGCGAACCTCGACTGATCTCGGTCAGCCGGGGCGCTCACGTGATCACCGGTGCCGAATCCGGTGCGGTCTCGGCCGCGGCAACGGCGGCGATCACCGCCGTCTATCGCCGGGAACACCCCCGCAGCAGGGCGGTGCATATCGACCTGGCCGAGGAAAACGCCGCCACCTGCGCGACCGACCTCGCCGACGCGCTCGCCGACCACCGCACCGCCTACCCCGAAATCGCGTGGCGGCAAGGACATCCATACCTGCCCGCGTTGCGACGGGTCGAAACTCCGGTCACCGATCTCGGGCCACTACGGACCGGTGGCCGCTATGTCGTCTTCGGTGGAGCGGGCGGCATCGGCACTGAATTGCTGAGCCGCCTCGCCGCCACGCTGCGGGCCCGGCTGCTCGTGCTCGGCCGGACACCACTCGATGGGCCGAACAGTGCCGCCAGGCAAGATAATTGGCGTCGACTGCGGGACGCTGCCGAGCAGGCGGACTACGCCGCCATCGATATCGGTGACCACGCGGCGGTGGCAGCAGCCGTCGCGGCGGCGGAAACACAATGGGCCGCACCGCTCGACGGCGTGATCCATCTGGCGGGCGAATACCGCATGCGCCCACTCGCTGAGGAACTGCCAACCGACTGGGAGCTCACTGCCACCAGCCATATTCGTGGTGTCCGGGTGGCCGCCGAGCTGATCCGGCGACGTCACGGCGCGCACCTGATCATCGGTTCCTCGCTGATGGGCGACTTCCCCGCCGCCGGTTGTGCGGCGTATGCCGCCACGAACGCACTGTCCAGAGCGCTGGCCGAAGCACTGCGGCGAGAAGGACTCTCGGTCACCAGGGTGGCCTGGAGTCTGTGGCGGGATACCGGCGTCAACATCGGAAACCGCTACGAAACCGCCGCCGCCGCGCGTGGCTTCCTCGCACTGAGTCCGAGCCAGGCCACCGAACTGACCATCGAGACATTGCGCCGCCCCGCGGGTGACTACCAGATCGGTATCGACCGCCGCGGCACCGACGTTCGCGCACTCATCGACGACACCCGCGATCTCGCCCGCACCGAACCGGACGACACGACCCGCACACCGGACCTCCCCCCGGAGGCCACGGCAATCCTCGGCCGCATGATCGGTGCCCTGGACGGATTCACCGGCCAGCGGTTGTCCACCCACACCCCCATCACCTATCTAGGCCGCACCTCGGTGCAGCTGGTGCAGGTGCACGCCCGCTTGGAAGCCGCGCTCGATACCGCGATACCGCATGAGATGTTCTTCGCCGCACCGACACTCGGCGCCCTGGCGGGCGCACTACACGCCGCCCGCTAGCAGGCTTCGATGGTAGGGCCGGACAGCGCGCCCACGTAGCGGGCCTCGATGTTCGGGCTGAGCAGCGAGCTCACATGACAGGCAACGAGTTCGGGAATGTCGACGCTGTCCACCCCGCCCACGCCCCAGTCGCATCGGACGAGCCCGACCTGGATCAGCTGCTCGACCGCCGTGTCGGCACACACTTGTTCGGCCGCGCACAGTTGCTCGGCCCGCGGCATGGTCAGGCTGCTCAGTCCGGCGGCGACCGCGGCGTCGAGCAGCGCACGGGCGGGCGGGTCCAGCTCCCGGTAGCTCGCCGCGACCGACTGCCCCATGTTCCAGTCGAGGAACTGCAATTGCTGCAACCGTCGCCGTGGATCGGACAAGCGGTCCGCGAGCGTGGACAGCGAGAGCAATCGATGGGTGAGCAGTTTCGCACCGACGATGCGCAACGCCAATGGAATTCGATCGCAATACGCGATGACCCGTTCCGCGGCGTCACTTTCGACAGCGACGCGCTGCGCGCCGATGATCGACGACAGGATCTCGCGACTCTGCTGCGCGTCGGGTGCGTCGAGTTCGAACGGGACCGCGCCTTCCAGACCCGCGACGGCATGAAAGGAGCCGGTGATCAGCACCGCGCTTCCGGGACCACCCGCTAGTAGTTGTCGAATCTGGGCACGGGCGGTGACATTGTCGAGTACGATCAGAACCCGGCGCCCGGCCGCCCAACTGCGGAACAATTCCGCGCGTTCGTCGAGATCATCCGGTAGTCGATCCGCCGAAAATCCCACCGCCCTGAGAAAACGGCCGAGTATTCCGCTGGGCCCGCCCCCGTTTTCCCGGAGATCGGCGTAGAACTGCCCATCGGGAAAGCAACTGCGCGCCTTGTGCCCGGCATGTATCGCCAACGCCGACTTACCGACTCCCGGCCCACCGGTAACCGTGACCACGACCGCCGTGGCAGCGCCCTCATTGGTGAACAGTTCGATGAGACGTTCGGTTTCCTCGGCCCGTCCGGAGAAATCAGACAAATCGCGCGGAAGTTGGGCCGGTGCCACGGTATTGCGGACATCGTCGGCGCCCGGCGACTCGATCGCGCCATCGAGCAATCCGCGTTGCAATTCCTGAATCGCCGATGACGGTTCGATGCCGAGCTCCGCACTCAGGTTGGAGCGCAGCAGGTGATAGACCTCGAGCGCCTCCGACCGGCGGCCACATCGGTGCAGGCAGGTCATCAGATTGGCGTGCAGTCCCTCGTGATACGGATGCTCGCCGCACAGCAACTTCAGTTCGGCGATCAGGTCGCGATCATGGCCGAGCCGCATGCGCGCTTCCACCCGCAACTGCGTGACCTGCAACAACGACTCACGCAATCGGTTGATCTCCGGTTCCAGGATCGGACCGGCGCAGATGTCGTACAACGGGGTGCCGGTGCACAATGCCGAAGCCTTCGACGCCGACAACAGCGCCTCGGCCACCGCGCCGTCGGCCAGTTGGTCACGTGCGCGCTGGGCGAGCTGCTCGAATACCGCGATATCGAGTTCGTGGTCGGCCAACCGTATTTCGTAGCCGAGCGGATGCGTCCGCAGCACGTCCCGGCCATTGGCACCGTGCGCCTGCAGCAGCTTTCGCAGCTGATAGACGTAGGTCTGCAGGGTGGCGAGCGCACTGATCGGCGCCTCCTCGTCCCACAGTTCTTCGAGCAGCACGCCGGTGGGCACGATGCGATTTCGCCGGACCGCGAGCACGGCCAGCAGACTGCGCAACTTCGGCGCCGTCGGCGTAATCTCATCGTCATCCACGTTGACTTGCAGCCTGCCGAGCGTTGACACGAACATCCAAACTCCTGGATCTTCTGGCAATCCCCACTGAATCCTGATAGTTAGCCCCGCTCAACACATTCGAACACGGCTTCAAACGGACGACTACCAGCAAATCGGACAATGTGATGCAAATTACAGTCCCTAACCTCGCCGCAGCCGTTGCAAATCGGACACTCGCCGAATCAGACTTGCTTATAACAGAATTAGAAGTTCTTATCAGCAGTTTCAGGCATATCGCTACAGCAGCCGCGAATGTCGTCGAATACGTCAATTCCGACATTTCAAACAACCGTGACATAGGCGAATCCCCTTCAATTCCATCGTGTCCGATGAATTACCCAGCCCGGTGCAATGGAGAAAGGTAAGCCAATCCTTTGCATCGCAATGATTTCGACAATGCCGCAGTCGGATGTGACCGACGTCGGCCGGGACCGAAGCCGCACAGATCGCACCGTCTTACCACCACGGTGCCCCTCGGCGATTTACGCTGTGCGCGAGGCACTTACACCACCGAGCCAGCTACTCAGGAGGTGAATCCCCGGTGAACCCGCGGAGCACGATGTTCGAGCCCGGCTCCGCGTCGGCTGCGATCCTGATCAGAGCGGCGGTGGGCGTGGTCTTCCTGTCCGAAGGAATCCTCAAGTTCCTGCGACCGTCCGAGCAGGCGGCCGGACGGTTCACCACCATCGGCATTCCGGCGCCGGAGTTCTTCGGCCCCCTGGCCGGAGTGACCGAAACACTCTGCGGCGCACTAATTCTCGTCGGCCTGCTGACGAGAATCGCGGCAGTCCCCTTGCTGATCGATATGGTGCTGGCGCTCGCACTGACCAAAGTCCCGATCCTGTGGGGCCGGTCGGCCGACAAACCGAAAGCCGACGGCTTCTGGGACATGATGCACGAGGCCCGCCTCGACTGGACACTCCTGCTCTGCTCGACCTTCCTGCTCGCAACCGGCCCGGGCCGATGGTCGCTGGACGCGGTGATCGCGCGCCGGACGACTACGTCACCTCGGTGAGATCTGGGACACCTCAGGCCGCCGCGGACTTGCACCCACCTCCGCGCAGGGGAGTAGGGTTTTCTCGCTGAGCGTTAGCTGAAGTTCGTCACCGGGCAGCGTGGCCGGTGATATCCAGCATCGATCTCGCCGCGTCGTCGGCTGCTCAGCCTCCCGATTTCACTCGTGCACCTGCGGTCGCAGCTCGACCGCAGGTGCCGCCCGATGATTGGAGCCGCCGATGGGGACACCCGTACCCGTCACCAGAAATACCGAAGGGTCGGTCCTGTCGGCGCTACGTAGCCCCCGCCTGCTCAGGACCGAGGTACTGGGCGGCTTGGTGGTAGCGCTGGCGTTGATCCCCGAGGCGATTTCGTTCTCCATCATCGCCGGTGTCGATCCGCGGGTCGGACTGTTCGCCTCGTTCACGATGGCGGTGACGATCGCGGTCACCGGCGGTCGCCGGGCCATGATCTCCGCGGCAACGGGTGCGGTCGCCCTGGTCATTGCCCCGCTGGTGCGTGCGCACGGGCTGGACTACCTGATCGCGACTGTCATTCTGGCCGGGGTGATCCAGATCGTGTTGAGTGTGGTCGGAGTGGCGAAGCTGATGCGGTTCATTCCGCGCAGCGTGATGGTCGGCTTCGTCAACGCGCTGGCCATCCTGATCTTCACCGCACAACTGCCGTACCTGGTCGGCGTGTCCTGGCTGGTGTATCCGATGGTCGCGATCGGCCTACTGATCATCGTGCTGCTACCCAAGCTCAGCACCGTGATCCCGGCTCCCCTGGTGGCGATCGTAGTGCTGACCGCCGTCACCGCGGCGTTCGCCGTCGATGTGCCCAATGTCGGCGACGAAGGCGAGTTGCCGTCCAGTCTGCCGACACTGCTGCTCCCCCACGTTCCGTTCACCGTCGAAACGCTCGGGATCATCGCACCGTACGCGCTGGCCATGGCGCTGGTCGGGCTGCTGGAATCGCTGATGACCGCCAAACTGGTCGATGACATCACCGATAGCCACTCCGACAAGACCCGGGAGGGCTGGGGCCAGGGTGTGGCCAACATTGTCACCGGATTCTTCGGCGGCATGGGTGGCTGCGCGATGATCGGCCAGACCATGATCAACGTCAAGTGTCCGGAGCACGCACCCGGATCTCCACCTTCCTGGCCGGGGTGTTCCTGTTGATCCTCGTCGTCGGCCTCGGCGATATCGTCGCGCTGATCCCGATGGCGGCCCTGGTCGCGGTCATGATCATGGTCTCGGTCGGCACCTTCGACTGGCACTCGATCGCCCCGAAGACGTTGCGCCGCATGCCCCTCGCCGAAACGAGCGTCATGCTGGTGACCGTCGCGGTCACCGTGGCCACCCACAACCTCGCCTACGGCGTGATCGCCGGGGTACTCACCGCGATGGTGCTGTTCGCCAACCGGGTCGCGCATTTCACCGAGGTGGTGAAGGTGGGCGAAGCCGACACCGAAGCCCACATCTGGGACGCCTCCACCGTTGCCACGCTGGACGCGATCACCGGCAAATACGAGTCCAAGGGCAAGACCGTGGAAATCGTCGGACTCAACGACGCATCCGAAGAACGCCACGATCGCTCGAGCGGGCACCTCACCGCCTAGCCGCGGTCAGGGGATCCGAACGCCCGGTCCAGCTGATGATCCAGCGCCGCCAGCGCGGCATCGGCTTCGATCCCACCGACCATCAGGCGCATCATCAATCCGTCGGCGAGGGCGAGCAGTATTTCGGCTTCCCGAGCGGGATCGAACGCGTCCGTGGACTGGCCGTCCGAGCGGGCGTTGCCGACCTGCTCGTCGACGAACGCGTGCAGGGAACGGGTGCCTTCGCGCAGCGGCTTTGCCATCCGCGGTTCCACCACCGCACGGGCGAAAAAGGCGATCCACATGGGCATTTCGGCCCTGGCGTGCTCGCCGACCGGCATCATCTCGACCAATAGCGCACGCACCAGCGACCGCGCGTCCGGCGGCTGCGGCAGGGTCGCGACCGCCTGGGCGACGCGATGTTCGACGCGTTCGCTGATCGTCCCGAAGGCGAACAGCAGCATCTCGTCCTTGGTCTTGAAGTAGTGCTGGATCCGGCCCATCGACACACCCGCTTCGGCCGCGACGTGGCGCAGGCTGACCCCCTCGAGCCCACGGGTCGCCGCCAACCGGCATACCGCCGCGGCGATCTGCTGACGGCGTTCGTGATGGTCCACCTGTTTCGGCACGTCCACCTCTCCACTTATGCAATGCGATCGCATTGCCATAGCCCAACCGGTCCGGTTACGATGCGAGTGCATTGCATCGTGGCAGAAAGTATAGGACCGGCCGTCTCGGCGCGGTCATCGACGGGAGGAACCGCCATGGCAGCCGATCCGGAAATGGTGCGGGCGGTCATCACCGCGGGCGCGTTCATCGGTGGTGGACTGATGATGGGCGGCGCCGCCGCGGGCGCCTGCCTCGGCGACGGGTTCGCCGGCGGTCAACTGCTCGCCGGGATCACCCGGCAACCCGAGGCCGAAAAGCGCCTGATGACCCCGTTTCTCATCACCGTCGGCCTGGTCGAGGGTACGTACTTCATCAACCTGGCCTTCATGGCGCTGATCGTGTTCGCCACGCCGGGCAAATAGGGCACGACCGCGTCCGTCGCCGAAATCAGCGATCCCCGGTCGGTCGCTAAGTCATAGTCGTACAAGACCTTTCGGCACGACAGCGATGGACCACGACTATGCGCAACCCGAGCCCAGCCACCGGCGCACGCTTCGCCAGGATCGTCGCCGCCAGCGTGGCCGGGACGACGATCGAGTTCTACGACTTCTTCCTCTACGGCCTCGCCGCGGCGCTGGTCTTCAACAAGGTCTTCTTCCCGGCCGGTGATCCGCTGACCGGCGTCCTACTGGCGATGGGCACCTACGCCGTCGGGTTCCTCGCGCGTCCGCTGGGCGGGGTGCTGTTCGGTCATCTCGGTGATCGGCTCGGCCGCCGCCGCACGCTGTCGATCACCCTGATGCTGATGGGTGGCGCGACCGTCGCGATCGGCCTGCTCCCCTCCTACGCCAGCATCGGGGTCGCGGCGCCGATCCTGCTGGTGCTGCTGCGGCTGGTGCAGGGGCTGGCGCTCGGTGGCGAGTGGGGCGGCGCGGTCTTGCTGGTCGCCGAGCACGGATCCGCGGCGCACCGCGGGTTCTGGAGCAGTTGGCCGCAAACCGGCGGGCCACTGGGAAATCTGATGGCCACCGGCGTGCTCGCCGCCCTCGGCCTCGCCATCACCAACGCCGAATTCGAGGACTGGAGCTGGCGGATTCCGTTCCTGCTGTCGATAGTGCTTGTCCTGGTGGGGATGTGGCTGCGGCACGCGGTGGAGGAATCGCCGATCTTCCTGGAGGCACAGCGCAGCGCCGCGACCCATACCGGGCACGCGCCGCTGCGGATCGTCCTCAGCCGCTATCGCAAGCAGGTGCTGATGGCCGCGCTCGCCGATGTCGGCGAGAAGGCGACGTACTACACGTTCAGCATCTTCTTGCTCGCGTACCTCACCCAGGTGGTACATGTGCCGAAATCCACCGCGCTGACCGCGATTACCATCGCTTCGGTCTTTCAGGCGACCGCGATCGTGCTCGGTGGCGCGGTCGGCGACCGGTACGGACGACGGGTGTCCAGCGTGTTTCTCGCCGGGCTGATCGCGGCGTGGGCAGTGGCGGCATTACCCATGGTGGACAGTGGGAGTCCGGCCCGGATCACTGTGGTGATCACCGTCGGGCTCACCCTGCACGGTTTGCTGACCGGTGTGCAGGCGCCGTTCTTCGCCGAACTGTTTCCCAGCGAAGTGCGCTACACCGGAGCGTCATTGGGTTATCAGCTCGCCACCATCGTCGGTGGTTCGCTGACCCCGATCATCGGAGTCGCTCTGCTGCACCGCTATCCGTCGACTGTGCCGATCACGCTGCTGCTGTGCCTGACACTGGCCGGTACGGCGAGTGCGTTCCTGTGGGCGGGCGAGACTCGTGGGCGCGATCTGCGCGATATCGCACGAGACACGGCGGACCGCGTGCCGACCGATAAGAGCCGATCGACGCCCGCGACCTGAATCCCGCACTGCCGGTGGGCCATCCGAATACGGCGGCTCGGCTCGAAGGGGCCGAGCCGCCAGCCATGGGATGGGAAATCTACTTCTTGTCGGCAACCAGCCCATACTCTTCGAGCATCACACCGATCTCGGTGGAATCGAGCTTCTTCATCAATTTCTTGCGCAGCAGGTCGGGTCCGGGGATGTGCAGCTCGTCGCCGTCGCGTAGTCGGCTCGTCGCCGCCAGCAGCTTGCGGATGTCGTAGGTCGAGTTGTAGACCTCCGGCACTCCCCTTTCGATGCCGAGCAGTTGGTAGGTCGCCTCCATCGCGGTGCGCACCGAGTACTCCGTGGTGAAGATACAGTCACGGGTGGTCTCGGCGAACTGACCGATGAAGGCGAAATTCACCGCGCCGGCCGGCACCACATCTGGGCGGTCTCCGGCTTGGCGCGGCATGAAGAACGCCGTGATGTACGGCATCATCACCGGCACGCATTTTGCCGAATTCGCGGCGAGGTCGGCGATTTCGTCCTCCGGCACACCCATGTGGTACAGCCATTCCTGGGTGATCTCCTCGCCGGTGCACGCGCTCATCGGCTTCTTGACATAGTCGCCCGGCACGTCGACGAACAGCGAGTAGATCCAGACCACGATCTGGTCCTTCGGCTGCTGCTTGAAGTGCGGCTGCCGGTTGACCGTCCAGCTCATCAACCAGCTGGAGTCCTTCACGGTGACAATGCCGCCGGTGACCACCTTGCCGCTGAAAGGATCACGCTTGCAGATCTTTTGGATGTAGCTCGGGATGCGTTCGTCGAGCGTGGTGACGGTGGCCGACTCCCATTTGGTCTCCGGAATGTGTCCGCCGAACACCTCGGGATGCCCGAACGCGGGGTCCTTTGCCGCGACGCGCCGCCACAGGTCCCAGGCAGGTGCGGGACCGTCGAGCAGCTTCGCCGGGGTGTGGTGATCGCCTTCGTTGGAGTTCTCGGTGAGCGAGCCGATGGTGGCGAAGACCAGATCGTTCTCCCCCAGATCGACACTGCCCTCGGTACCTTCGGATACCCAGTGGATCTTGGTGGCCTGCTTGCGTTCCCGGGTGAGGTGGAAGTCGATGTCGGTGATCTCGGTGTCGAACCGGAAGGTCACGCCCTGATCGAGCAGCCATCGGTACAGCGGCAGCACGAGCGATTCGTATTGGTTGTACTTGGTGAACTTCAGTGCCGAGAAGTCGGGCAGCCCACCGATGTGGTGAATGAAGCGGTGCAGATACAACTTCATCTCCAGCGCGCTGTGCCACTCCTCGAAGGCGAACATGGTGCGCCAGTACAGCCAGAAGTTGCTCTTCAGGAAGTCCTCACCGAAGACCTCGTTGATCCGCTTGTTCTCCATCTCCTCGGGCGCGGCGAGGAACACCTTGATCATGTCCTTCTGGGCCTTGTTGCTCAGCGTGAACAGACCGTCGGTGTGGGCGTCCTGGCCGCGCTTCTCGGTGGCCCGCTGCAATGACGAGTTGGGGTCGTCCTTGTTCAGCCAATAGAACTCGTCGAGGACACTCGCCCCGTCGATCTCCATCGATGGGACCGACCGGAACAGGTCCCAGAGGCATTCGAAGTGGTTTTCCATCTCCCGGCCACCGCGGATCACGAAGCCCTTCTTCGGCTCCTTGATGCCGTCGAGCGCGCCGCCGGGCAGCTTCAATTGCTCGAAAATGGTGATCTTGTCACCGGACATCTGACCGTCGCGGATGAGAAACGCCGCACCCGACAGCGAGGCGAGCCCCGCGCCGACGAACCACGCCGTCTTGTCTTCCACCCCCGCCGGCTTGCGTGGACGGGCGAAGGCCTCGTAGTTGCCGCTGCTGTAGTACATGTGACTCCTCTCCTCGAACTGGTTCGGAATGACTTGCCGCGCTTGCGATTACGAGTACTTGTAGAAGCCCTCACCGCTGGCTGCGCCGAGCTTGCCCTGGTCGATGTAGTTCTCCTTCAGCCACGCCGCGAGCTTCTTCCCGTTCTCGTCGTTGCTGTTGACGAGGATGTTGTACGGGGTGGTGAGGCCGATGACGTCGATCATCTGGAACGGCCCGAACGGGGCGCCCGTGGCGATCCGCCAGGTCTTGTCCACCGCCTCCGGGTCGGCGTAGCCGCCCGCGCTGAGGGCCATTGCGGAGTTCAACAGCGGCACGAGCAGCGAGTTGACCACATAGCCTGCCTTCTCCTTGTGCAACTCGATCGGCACCATGCCGATGGCATCGGCGAACTCGGCGACCGCCCGGAATACCTTCGGGTCCGTCTCCTTCGTCCCCATCACTTCGGCGGTGTTGTACCGCCATACGTCGTTGGCGAAGTGCAGCGCGAGGAACCGGTCGGGGCGTCCGGTGGAATCCTTGATGTCGCTGGGCAACAGGGTGGACGAGTTGGTGGCGAAGATCGTTCGCTCCGGCGCCAGTTCGCCCAGCTTCTGGTAGGTCTCCTGCTTGATCTTCAGCACCTCGGGCACCGCCTCGATGACGAGGTCGGCATCCTTCGCCGCCGCGGCGAGATCGGTGGTCAGGGTGATGGCTTCGGCGGCCTTTTCGGCCTTGCCGTCGCCCGCGCCGTCCACCTCGTCCCGGTAGATCGCCACCAGTTTGGTGAAGCGATCGCGCGCCGCGGACAGGGCATCGTCGTTGATGTCGTAGGCGGTGACGTCGAATCCACTGAATGCGGTCTGGAACGCGATTTGGGAACCGAGGACCCCGGTTCCGAGGACGGTCACCTTGCGGATGGTCATGACGTACTCCTTCCTGCCGGAGGCGAGGTTCGCCCCTCGACGTCCACTTCACCGATCGAGGCGAGGAAACCCGCGACGATCTGGGCGATCTGATCTCGCAGGTCGCCGGTCGCGTCCCGCCCGGGATGGGCCCCGGTCGACGGCCGGGCGAGGATGAGGTGCAGCACAGCGAACACACTGCGACCCGCCAGCAATGCGCGGGCGAACAGGTGTTTCGTGTCGACAGCGCGGCCGGCCGCGGCCGCGGTGAGCCGCTCGGCGATCATCGCCTCCAGCCGTGCGACCAAAGCGAGACCTTCCGCGCGGTACTGCTCGGTGGGTGCGCCGAACAACAGCTCACGCTGGTAGGCCACGGTGTTCTCGACACGCCGGTCGGCGGCTTCGAGAATCGGCCGGACCATGGCAAGTACCGCCTGGACCGGATCGTCCTCGGCGCGCGATGCCTGATCACCCAGCTCGAGTGCCGCCCGGAAATCCTCGTTGTAGACCATCAGCAGCAGCTCGCCCTTGGATGCGGCGTACCGGAACAGCGTCCCGGCGGCCACGTCCGCCCGCTCGGAGATTTCCTGCGTGGTGACGCTGTCGAAGCCACGTTCCGCGAACAGTGCCGCCGCGGCCGCGAAGATGCGGGACTGCTTGTCTCGCATATTGCGCAGCCGACGGCCGACTTGCGTCACTTCGGGCGTGGTCATCTACTGCGGCACCTCCCAATAATGAGTGGACTCATTTCTGAGCGTACTCCTAGTTACCCAAAGGGCAACCCCGACCCTGATTTCACAGAAACTCCACACACTCCACAGCGCCTCTACCCCTGTGAGCCGTACGGAGGGCTGTGAGATCACTCGAAAAGGCGGGCAGACCCTGGCCGGTACGGTCGCGCGAGAGGCTTTGGTGCAGTTCACAATTGGCGAGCATTTCAGCTGTGCACGAGAACATTTTCGGGCAAACGGCCCGGGGCGGCGGCCGGACGCCGATACGGTTGATTCAGGTCATTTCGGACTCCGGTGGGAGCCTACGATGTCGGACGAGAACAATGCCGCTGCGGCTTTGGATCGGCGAGATTTCCTGACACGGGTGGCCTGGTTCGTGGCCTGTGCCGGGGCCGGATCGCTGGGGGCGGGGGTCATTTCGCCAAGCATCGCGGACGCTCAGCCGGTCGGTCCCCTTGCCGCTGTCGACGCCGTGGTGCTGGATACCTTGCGCGGCGTGTGCGTGATGGTGTTTCCGGGGCCGGACGAGTGGTCGCGGGTGCAGGGCACGCCTCGGGCGGGGCCTGGGGTGATCGAGGTCGGCGGCGGCGAGTTCATGATGGGGCTGTTCGACAACTATTTGGCCACCGGAGATCAGTTGTCCAGGCCGTTGGCGTTGGCTTTCGGGCAGGCCTTGGACGAACTCGGCATACCGGCGCCGCTGCTCGGGCTTTCCCCGGACCAAGGCAGGCGGATCGATCAGGCGCTCGGGTACACGTTTTCGGATCGGGTACTGCCGCTGTCGGTACTGGTCATGCTCGCCCTGAACTTCGGGGCTGTGCTCGTCGCGCCCGGCACCCTCGTCGGACCGCTGGGGTCACCGTTCGCTCGATTGAGCCTGCGCGACAAATGTCGCGTCCTGGAGTTGCTGGAGCGCCCGATCCCGGAACTGGTCTCCATAGTCGACCGCGGTCTGCCTGGTCCTCTTCGCGGCTCGGGCACCGGCTTCCTCCGGTTCGCCGGCGGGCTCATCCTCGAAAGTGCTGCCTTCAGTGCGCATTCCGAGATGGAGATGTTCGACCCGAGGACGCGCACCGTTACCGGACGACCGCCGTCCTGGGAGCTCACCGGCTACCGCCCGGACGGGCTGGTCGAGGGTCATCCCGAGTTGATCGGCTACTACCAGGGGCGGACGGAGGTGCGGGCGGATGCGTGATGTCATCGTGATCGGTGCGGGCGGGGGCGGTCCGGTCGTCGCGGCGGAGCTGGCCGGGCGTGGCCTGGATGTGCTGCTGCTGGAGGCGGGTCCGCGCCATGCCGATCCGCGGTCGCAGTGGTCGCACGCGGAGAACGACGCGAACAATCCCACCGACGGCTATCTGCGCTTCGGACCGCAGGATCGCCGGAAGCCCGGCTGGTTTCGGGAATGGGCGTCCAACCTTTATGCCTGGCAGCTCGCCGGCGTCGGCGGGACCACCGCGCACTATTTCGGCAACTGTCCCCGACCGTATCCCGGTGTGTTCCAGGGCTATTCGGGCCCGGACGCGGCAGCCTACGATCGAGAACACGAATTCCCCTTCAGCTATGACGAATTCGTGCCCTACCTGGAGTGGGTCGAGGCAACCTTGCCGGTACAAACAGCGGCGATGGGCACCAAGGAGGCCATCACCTTCCGCGGCTGCGAAAACGTGGGCCTGTCGGTACAGACATCCCGGACCACGACCGGCATTTCCTTTCGGCCGCAACAGAACGCGATCCTGCAGCCGGGTGGCAACGCCGGGCGCACCGACCGCGCCGACCTGCTGACCTATCCGGCCGCGACCGGCTGCACGTTCTGCGGGCACTGCTTTCAAGGCTGTTATGAGCCGGTGCGAGCGCCGCGCAACCTGGCCGCCAAGCGCTCGACGGACAACAGCTATGTGCCGCTCGGACTGGCGGCGGACGCGGTGCGGCCGAGCGGCAAACCGGTCGAGTTGATCGCGGAT
The DNA here is from genome assembly GCF_042691675.1 of Nocardia brasiliensis. Taxonomy (GTDB): domain Bacteria; phylum Actinomycetota; class Actinomycetes; order Mycobacteriales; family Mycobacteriaceae; genus Nocardia; species Nocardia brasiliensis_D. Next base: position 3,032,467 of record NZ_CP170507.1, on the reverse strand, counting down.
TCCTTTGCCACCTCGATCAATTCGGAACAGCGCGGCAACGAGGTGGTGGCGACCGGGGTGAGCTGGCGCAACAACACCACCGGTGCGCAGTTCACCGAGGACGCCCGGGTGGTGGCGCTGGCCGGCGGCGCGACCGAAAGCCCGCGGCTGTGGTTCAACAGCGGGCTGCCCAACCCCAATGACTGGGTAGGCCGCGGGCACACCGATCACTTCCTCGACTGGGTTGTCGGCAGCTTCGACGAATACACCGGAAACTCCAAGGGCGCCAACTCCGCTGCCCGCGTCGATTTCCCCGGTCGCGGCGGGATCGAGAACGTCGGCTTGACCCCGGCGATCCAGGCATTCTCGATGTGTCTGTCCGACAGCGGGGTTCGGGGTGTATACGACAACGGCCGGGGCCCGTACGGCCCATGGGACGGACCGGCGGGCCGATTAGTAGGTCACGAACTGATGGATCTGCTGGCGGGCGGGATCGACAACCTGCTCAACTTCCTGGTCATCACCGACGACCATGTCGAACCCCGCAACCGGATCACCCCGTCTCTGTTCCCCGCCGATGAGAACGGCGCCCCCGCGAAGATCGATGTCGCACGGCGCCAACGCAAGTCGCAGACCCTGGCGAACCGGGAGTTCATGGCGTGGCGGGCCGCGGAGATCATGCGCGCGGCCGGTGCGAAAAAGGTATACCGGATGGACTGGGCGCCACTGCTGTTGCACGTGCACTCATCCATGCGGATGGGTACCTCGGCAGCGAACTCGGTACTGGACGCCAACGGGGAGGCCCGCTGGGTCAAACGGCTGTTCATCGCCGACAACTCCGCGTTACCCAATTCCCTGGGCGGACCCAACCCGACGCTGTCCACCCAGGCGCTGGCGACCCGGACGGCGGAGCGGATATTCCACAGGTATTTCGGCGGCGACTCCTGGGTGGACAAGGAAGCGCCGATCGTCACGACCGATCCGCGCATCACCGTCCGCCTGGCCGAACTCGGGCTCTAACCCCGCACGTACACCAGAAATATGGTCGCGACAGGCACTCCGGCGGCCGCTAGCATCGAATGTCTCCTGGATCATCTTGCTCTGGAGCACTGGATGGGGGGCATCCGTTCGATGACCGAGGTGCTGACCGACTCGCCGCGCTCGGCGGTGACATCGGGTTATCGGTCGATCGCCATGGCTGTGCTGGCGGAATCGGCTATCGGCCCGCGCTGGCGGCTGCGTGAAGGCGACACGTGGTGCACGGTGACGCCGCCGGAGCACCGGTCCAGGGCGCAGGGCTGGAAGTTGCATGTGTCCGCTACTCCGGTGTCCGCGCCGCAGGTGTTGACGAACGCGGTTCCGGTGCTGGTGGCGCACGAGTGCGCGTTCAAGTTCGCCGCGACGCCGCGAATCGTCGCCGAGCTCAACGCGAGTCGGGCCGACCGGGCGCAGTCGGGCAAGTTCCTCACGGTGTACCCGATCGATGACGATCAGCTGCGCGCGCTTGCCGAGCTGTTGCACGAGGCCACCCTCGGGCTCGCCGGTCCGGCGATTCTGTCCGATCGGCGCTATCGGCCGGACAGCCTGGTGCACTACCGATTCGGCTGTTTCGTCGCACCGAGCCGACTCGACGACACCGGGTTCTATGAGGGGCAGTTGTCCGCGCCGGACGGCACCTCGGTAGCCGACGAGCGCAACCCTTGGTTCTCCCCGCCCGCCTGGGCCAGCCCACCGTTCGACCAGCCGCCGCGGACCCACGGACGTAAGCGGGGCGATCCGGTGCTGATCGCGGGCCGCTACCTGGTCACCCACGCCATCCAGCACGCCAATCGCGGCGGCGTCTATCGCGCCCACGACCAGCACACCGGCGAACATGTGCTGCTCAAGGAGGCACGCCCGCATATCGCGACGGATCCGGATGGCAAGGATGTCCGGGACCGGCTGCGGCACGAGGCAGCCATCCTGGACCAACTCGGCCCCGCCCGGATCACCCCGGCGGTGCGCGACGTGGTGGCGGTTGCCGAGCACATATTCCTCGTCGAGGATCTGATCGCGGGCACAAACCTGCAACGATGGCCCGCGGTGCATGCTCGGCCGAGTGACGGTCAGGTGCCGGTGACCGAGGTGTGGCGGCTGGCGCGCGAGCTCACCCGGCTGATCGGCGCGGTACACGAAATGGGCTTCGTACTACGCGATTTCACGCCGGGCAATGTCATGGTGACACCCGAGAACATCCCGGTGCTCGTCGATATGGAATGCACGATCCACGCCGATCAACTGGCATATGTCGCGGGCACACCGGGATTCGGTGCGCCGGAATACTTCGACGAGCCCCGCCGCAACAGCGCGATCCCACTGCCCGCCCCCGGCCCGGAGGTGGATTGCTTCAGCCTGGGCGCCACCCTGCTGTATATCGCCGGTGGCATCAACCCGGTGCTGGCTGCCGACGCACCGGTCGCTCGGCCGACCGGCGCGCGGATCGCGGCGATCGTCGAGGCGGCCGCGCCGACCTCCCCCGCGCTGCACGCACTCGCCCCGGTCATCCTCGGCCTCACCGCCGACGTGCCGGACCGGTGGACACTGCCGCGAGCCGCGGCGTTCCTCGACACCGAACCCGTTGTGGCGCAGGCTCGTCCGGGGCCAGCGCTGTCCGAGGAGAATCGCGACCGGCTGCTGCGGGACGGACTCGCTCACCTGGTCGACACGATGACCCCGAATCGGGAGTACCTGTGGCCGCGCCCGCAAGCGCTGCCGCCCGGCGACCCGTGCAACGTGCAGCTGGGCGGGGCCGGGGTGCTCGCGGTGCTCGACCGTGCGGTGCGCTGCGGGGAGCAGTGGGTGAGACCGGCATTGGCCACCGCGGCACGCTGGCTGGACCACCGACTGACCTTGCCGAGCCGGATCTTGCCCGGGTTGTATTTCGGTCGCTCGGGAACCGTGTGGGCGCTGCACGCCGCTGCCCAGACGCTGGGCGATGAAGCCTTGGCCGAGCGTGCGTTGGGCTACGCGCTGCGCATTCCGCTGGACTGGACGAATCCGGATATCTGTCACGGCCTGGCCGGTGCCGGTTCGGCACAGCTCCAGCTGTGGCGGGCCAGCGGTGACCAGCGATTCGCCGACCGAGCCATGGAGTGCGCCGAGCGGCTGATCCAGGTGACCAAGACCGCTGAAACCGGAGTGGACTGGCTGGCCGGGCCGCAGTTCCGCGACGAACTCGCGGGCTCGGAATCCTACGGCTTCGGCCACGGCCTCGCCGGGAACGCGACCTTTCTGCTCGCCGCAGGGTCCGTCCTGGATCAGCCCGACCTGGTCGAGATCGCGCTCGGTGCCGGGCACGCGCTCTGCGCGGTGGCCGAATGTCAGGGCGACAGCGCACGCTGGCCGAAAGGTCCGAGTACGGCCGGCAGCCTCGATGTGAACTTCTGGTGCAACGGCACCTCCGGTGTCGGCACGTTTCTCGTCCGGCTCTGGCAGGCGACCGGCGAACCGCGGTTCCGCGAGTTCGCCGAACGCGCGGGACACCGGGTGTACCGGGACCGGTGGCGCCTCGGGACCGGTGCCTGCCACGGCATATCGGGCAACGCCGAACTGCTGCTGGATCTCGCCGAGGCAACCGGGCAGGACCGCTATCGGCAGTGGGCGGCGGAAATCGCTACTTGCCTGTATGTCCGTGCGGCCGAACGGGACGGCAGGTTACTGGTTCCCGACGACACGATGCGTGAGGTCTGCGCGAGTTACAACGTCGGGCTGGCCGGCGTACTGGACTTCTTGCTGCGCCTCGGACATGGCGGTCCCCGTTCCTGGCTGATCGACCACGGCCGATCCATCGACGGGCCACCATGATCGGAAGAACACCGGAAAAGGAAGAGGAGAACCATGGAGACCGACGTCTTGGAATTGCAGGACCTGCCGGAAACCGAAGAGCAGTCGATGGAGCCGCAGATGTGCTGCCGCAGCCACTATCGCAGTTTCGAATGGGCTGACAACTACACCGCTGTCCCCGAATAGTGCGGCCATGCCGGGACGGTGCGACCTGGCGGCATTCATCCCGGTTTTCGCCCCCAGGTCTGGACCATTCGAGGAGCGGCCAGCACCATCGACGAGTCGTCCACTGCCGCACGGAGGTCGGTGAGCATCGCGGCGAGTTCGGCGGGGCTGGTGAGTCCGGCCTGAAGTGCGGCGTCGGCGATGTTCTCCAGGGTGAGCACGTGGATGGACTTGATCGCCGGGTCCGGTTCGGCGAGCTGGTTGATCCGGATATGAATGTCGGTGCAGCCCGCCTCGTGCAGGAGCAGCGGCAATCTAGGGCCGATCAGCGGGTCGGCCCCTCGGTGGCGGCCGGTGCGAATGTAGAGATCGTGGTAGGCACGGAACGCGGGCAGGTCCGGACAGCACACGGGTGCGCTGAAGTCGACGTCCTCGACGGCCAGGATGCCGCCCGGCCGAAGAGTCCGGCCGATCGCGGCGACCGCCGCGCCGGGGTCGGTCAGGTGCGAGAGCAGAAAGCGGGCGTGCGCGATATCGAAAGTTTCGTTCGGGCCCTCGCCCATGATGTTGCCGACTCGATACTCCACCTGCGGATACGCGGTCGCTTCGGCGCGAGCCAACGCGACCTTGGCCGGATCGACGTCGGTGCCGAGGACGCGGCCCGCCGGACCGACCATGTCCGCGATCATCACCGTCACGTCCCCGCCGCCGGATCCGACGTCCCAGCATCGGTCGCCCGGCCGGACCGGCAGTCGCTCGAGCAGCGCCCGCGTCGTCGGCGCCAGCACTCCGGCCAGCACGCGCAGTCGTTCCCGGCCCGGCCGCCCGCCGCGAATGATGTAGGAATCGGCTTCGCTCATGTCATCTCCTGTCGCGGCCGAGCACGGATTCCGGGCCACTTTCGGTCGCCGGGCATCGAATTTGCGCTGCTACCGATGAGTATCGTCGTTGCGGGCAGGGTGTTCGCGGCGAAAACCCTTACGCTCGAGTCGGTATCCGTAGTGTCCTACCGTGCTGGATCGAGCCACCGCCGCATCGGCGTGGTTTCGGACCGGGTCGACACGCACGCTAAAGCCGCACACCACGCGGGCTAAATGCCTTTGAGAGGAAGGGCTGTCGAGTTGTTCAGCCGTATCGCCATCGTCAACCGTGGTGAGGCCGCGATGCGGCTCATCCACGCCGTCCGGGAGCTTGCCGCCGAGACCGCGACGCCGATCGAAACCGTCGCACTGCACACCGACGTCGACCGCACCGCCACCTTTGTGCGCGAGGCCGACATCGCCTACGACCTCGGTCCCGCCTCCGCGCGCCCGTACCTCGATCTGAAGGTGCTCGAGCGCGCGCTACTGGAGACCAATGCCGACGCCGCATGGGTCGGCTGGGGCTTCGTCGCCGAGGACCCGGCGTTCGCGGAACTGTGTGACAAGGTCGGCGTCACCTTCGTCGGGCCGAGCGCGGACGCCATGCGCAAACTCGGCGACAAGATCGGCGCGAAGCTGATCGCCGAGCAGGTCGGCGTCCCGGTCGCACCGTGGAGCCGCGGCGCGGTCGAGGACCTGGACACCGCGCTGGCCGCGGCGGCCGAGATCGGCTACCCGCTGATGCTGAAGGCGACCGCCGGCGGCGGCGGGCGCGGCATCCGCGTGGTCACCAACGAGGCCGACCTCGCCGACGCCTACGAGCGCACCAGCCAGGAGGCCGCGCGCGCATTCGGCAGCGGCATCGTGTTCCTGGAGCGGCTGGTCACCGGCGCCCGGCACGTCGAGGTCCAGGTGATCGCCGACGGCCAGGGCACCGCGTGGGCGCTCGGCGTCCGCGACTGCTCGGTGCAGCGGCGCAACCAGAAGGTCATCGAGGAGTCGGCGTCACCCGTGCTCAGTCCGGCGCAGGCGGCCGAACTCAAGGCGTCGGCGGAACGGCTGGCCATCGCGGTCGATTACCGCGGCGCGGCGACCGTCGAGTTCCTCTACCACCCCGGCGACAAGCAGTTCGCGTTCCTCGAGGTCAACACCCGCCTGCAGGTCGAGCACCCGATCACCGAGTCCACCACCGGATTCGACCTGGTCAAGGCGCAGTTGCGGGTAGCTTCCGGCAGCAGGCTCGAAGGCGAGCCGCCGGTGGAGCGCGGGCACGCCATCGAGGCACGGCTCAACGCCGAAGACCCCGACCGCGACTTCGCACCCTCCCCCGGCCGCATCGCCCGGCTGGATCTGCCCGCCGGGCCCGGCATCCGGGTGGACACCGGTGTCAGCGAGGGCGACACCATCCCCGCCGACTTCGACTCGATGATCGCGAAGATCATCGCCTATGGCCACGACCGCGACGAAGCGCTCGGCCGGCTGCGCCGGGCGATGGCACAGACCACGGTGATCATCGAGGGCGGCGCGACCAACAAGAGCTTCGTGCTCGACCTGCTCGATCAGCCCGAGGTGATCGACGCCAGCGCCGACACCGGCTGGATCGACCGCGTCCGCGGCGAGGGCAGGCTGGTCTCGCACCGGCACTCCGCCGTCGCGCTGGCGGCCGCCGCCATCGAGGCGTACGAGGAAGAAGAACGCGTCGAACGGCAGCGGCTGCTGTCGACGGCGTTCGGCGGACGCCCGCAGGTGCAGCACCAGAGCGGCCGGCCGTTGGACGTCAAGCTGCGCGGCGTCGGTTACCGGGTGCGCGTCGCGCGGGTCGGCGCGGATCGGTTCCGGGTCGGCGTCGAAGCGGGTGACGACGTGCGCACCGCCGACGTCGAGCTCGACCGCTTCGACCGGCACACCGGGCAGATCGTCGTCAACGGCACCCGATACCGCCTGCTCACCGGCACGCACGGCCCGATCCACCTGGTCGAGGTGGATGGGGTGACGCACCGGGTCAGCCGCGACGAGGGCGGCGTCGTCCGCTCGCCCGCGCCCGCACTGGTCGTGGCCACGCCGCTGGAGGTGGGCGACGAGGTCGAGGCGGGCGCGCCGGTGCTGGTACTGGAGAGCATGAAGATGGAGACGGTGCTGCGGGCGCCGTTCCGGGCGCGCCTGAAGGAGTGCGTGGTCTCCGTGGGCACTCAGGTGGAGACCGGTGCGCCGCTGCTGCGGTTGGAGCCGCTCGCCGACGGCGCCGAAGCCGAGGACACCTCGGCCTACCAGTCCGTCGAGCTCGACCTGCCCGCCGCGCCGGGGCCGATCCCGGCGTGGGAGCGCACCGCACGCGGCCGGGAGGACCTGCGCAGCCTGCTGCTCGGTTTCGACGTCGATCCGCACGACGACAACCGGGTGCTCGACGACTACCTGGCCGCACGTCGCGCCGCCACCGACGAAGGCCACCGGCCGCTGTCCGAGGAACTCGAACTCATCGACGTGTTCGCCGACCTCGCCGAGCTGAGCCGCAACCGGCCCGCCGGTGAGGACGGCGGTGACGGCCATGTGCGCAGCGCCCGCGAGTACTTCCACACCTACCTGCAGAGCCTCGACGTCGAGCGGGCCGGGCTGCCGGAGGCATTCCAGGCCAAGCTGGCCAAGGCGCTCGGGCATTACGGTGTCACCGAGTTGGAGCGCTCCCCCGAGCTCGAAGCCGCGGTGTTCCGGATCTTCCTGGCCCAGCAGCGCGCGGCGGCCGCTGCCACCGTCGTCACGACCTTGTTGAACACCTGGCTGCGGCAACCACCGCCGGACGAGGTACTGCGCGAGCCCGCCGGTTTCGCGCTGGAGCGCCTGGTGGCCGCGACACAGGTCCGCTTCCCGGTGGTCGCCGACCTCGCGCGCGGCGTGGTATTCGCCTGGTTCGGTCAGCCGCTGTTGCGCCGCAACCGCGCCCGGGTCTACGCCGACGTGCGCAAGCACCTGCGCCACCTGGACGCACACCCGGACTCGCCGGACCGCGCCCAGCGCATCGCCGAAATGGTGCGCAGCACCGAGCCGTTGGTGCGGCTGCTCGGTCAGCGGTTGATCCGCGACCACCTGGACAACGCGATCATGCTGGAGGTGCTGACCAGGCGGTACTACGGCAACAAGGAACTCACCGCCGTCCGCACCCGCGAGGTCGCGGGCTGCACCTTCGTGGTCGCCGAGCGCACCGGCTCGAGCGTGGTCTCGGCCGCGGTGAGCTTCGACGAACTCGGCAGCGCGCTGCGTGGGCTCGCGGAGCTGGCCAGTGGTGAGGACGACATCGACGCCGACATCTACCTCGCCTGGGAGAAGCAGCCGGAGAGCTTCGACGCGATGGTCGCCGCGCTGCACGAGGTGCTCAACGCGCAGCCGCTGCCGAGCCGGGTCCGCCGGATCACCGCCACCGTCGCGGGCAGCGGCGCCGCGGTGATGCACCACCACTTCACCTTCCGTCCGTCGACCACCGGGATGATCGAGGAGCGGTTGATCCGCGGCCTGCACCCGTATATCGCGCAGCGGATGCAGATGGAGCGGCTGAGCAAGTTCGACCTCACCCGGCTGCCGTCCTCGGACGAGGAGGTCTACCTCTTCCAGTGCGTAGCGCGGGAGAACCCCTCCGACGACCGACTCATCGTGTTCGCACAGGTCCGCGACCTGACCGCGCTGCGCGACCACGAGGGCAGGCTGCTCGCCCTGCCGACCGCCGAGAACACCATCGCCACCTGCGTCGACTCCATCCGCCGCGCGCACGCGCTGCGGCCGTCGCGCAAGCGCTTCAACACCAACCGGATCGTGGTCTACGTCTGGCCGCCGAGCGAGATCACGCGCGCGGAGCTGGAGATGATCGCCGAGCGCGTGCTGCCGACGACCGCGGGCGTCGGACTGGAGGAGATCCTGTTCATCGCACGGCAGCGCGAACCGGAGACCGGCGAGCTGACCAAGGTCACCGTGCGCATCTCCTTCGACGCCACCGGCGGTACCGAGCTGACCATCGGCGAGCCGTCGCTCGCGCCGGTCGAACCCGTCGACGACTACCGGCAGAAGGTGTTGCGCGCGAGCAGCCGCAACACCGTCTACCCGTACGAGCTCACGGCGTTGCTCGGCGATTTCGTCGAGCACGACCTCGACGCGTCCAACACGCTGGTGCCGGTCGACCGGCCGAAGGGCCGCAATACCGCGGCGATCGTCGCGGGTGTGGTAAGCACGCCGACCCCGCGGCACCCGCAGGGCGTCACCCGGGTCGTGCTGCTCGGCGACCCGACCAAGTCGCTGGGCGCGCTGTCGGAGCCGGAGTGCCGCCGCGTCATCGCCGCCCTCGACCTGGCCGAGCGGATGCAGGTGCCCCTGGAGTGGTACGCGCTGTCCGCGGGCGCCCGGATCTCGATGGACTCGGGCACCGAGAACATGGACTGGGTGGCCGCGGCGCTCAAGCGGATCGTCGAGTTCACCCAGGACGGCGGTGAGATCAATATCGTGGTCGCGGGCATCAACGTCGGCGCGCAGCCGTACTGGAACGCCGAGGCGACGATGCTCATGCACACCAAGGGCATCCTGGTGATGACGCCGGATTCGGCGATGGTGCTCACCGGCAAGGACGCGCTCGACTTCTCCGGTGGCGTCTCGGCCGAGGACAACTTCGGCATCGGCGGCTACGACCGGGTGATGGGCCCGAACGGGCAGGCGCAGTACTGGGCGCCGAGCCTGGGCGCCGCCCGGGGCGTGCTGATGTCGTACTACGACCACACCTACGTCGCACCCGGCGAGAGTTCGCCACGGCGGGCGACCACGACCGACCCGATCGACCGTGACGTCTCCGATTTCCCGCATATCGTCGGCACCGATTTCAGCACCGTCGGCGAAGTCTTCTCCGCCTCGGCGAATCCGGACCGCAAGAAGCCGTTCGACATCCGGACCATCATGCGGGCGCTGTCCGATCAGGACCATCCGGCACTGGAACGCTGGGCCGGGATGGCCGACGCGGAAACCGCGGTGGTGCAAGACATCCACCTCGGCGGCATGCCGGTGTGCCTGCTCGGCATCGAGTCGCAGTCGGTGCCGCGGCGCGGCTTCCCGCCCACCGACGGCCCGGACACCTACACCGCGGGCACGCTGTTCCCGCGGTCGGCGAAGAAGGCGGCGCGGGCGATCAACGCGGCCAGCGGCAACCGGCCGCTGGTGGTGCTCGCGAACCTGTCCGGCTTCGACGGCTCACCGGAGTCGATGCGCAAGCTGCAGTTGGAGTACGGCGCCGAGATCGGCCGGGCGATCGTGAATTTCCGTGGGCCCATTGTGTTCTGCGTGATCTCGCGGTACCACGGTGGCGCGTTCGTGGTGTTCTCGAAGGCGCTCAACCCGAACATGACCGTTCTCGCACTGGAGGGTTCGTTCGCCTCGGTGCTCGGCGGCGCCCCCGCCGCGGCGGTGGTGTTCTCCGGTGACGTCAACGCTCGCACCGCGGCCGACCCGCGCGTGCGAAGCCTGGAGGCCCGGGCGGCGGCTGCCGCCGGTGCCGAGCGCGGCACGTTGACCGCCGAACTCGATGAGCTCCGCTCCTCGGTCCGCGCGGAGAAGCTCGGCGAGGTAGCGGCGGAGTTCGACCGGGTGCACAACATCCAGCGCGCCGTCGAGGTCGGCTCGGTCGACGCCGTCATCAGCGTCGCCGAACTCCGCCCGCGCATCATCGAGGCCATCGAGTCTCGGCTGCGGTAGTTCCGAATACCCGGTCGGGGTCGTCGAATTCGACGACCCCGACCGGTATCGCTCAATCGCAGCAATCGCAGGCGTCGGTCTTGCTGTCAGTGCCCGGCACCCGGCCGATAGGGCTGGGGCAGCAGGTATCGCCCTTCCAGGCGTTGATGCCCTCTTTGACCGCGATCACCGCGATCACCAGCGCGGCGATCGGATCGGCCCACGACCAGCCGAACAAGCTGTTGAGCAACAACCCCACCAGCAGCACCGCCGACAAATAGGTGCACAACAAGGTCTGCTTGGAATCCGCGACGGCCGACAGCGAGCCGAGTTCGCGCCCGGCGCGGCGCTGGGCCCATGACAGCACCGGCATGACAGCCAAACTGACTGCGGCCAAACCGATTCCGACCGGACTGTGCCGGGCCTCCGCTATCCCCAGCAAGGCCCGGATCGCATCGACCGTGACATACGCGGCGAGGCCGAAGAACGAGAACGCGATGATCCGCAGCGCGACCTTCTCCCGGGCTTCGGGATCCCGACCGGCGAATTGCCACGCCACCGCGGCCGCCGACGACACCTCGATCACCGAGTCGAGACCGAAGCCGATCAACGCCGTCGAGGACACCCGAGTGCCCTCGACCAGGGCGATGATCGCCTCGACCACGTTGTAGCTGATCGTCGCGGCGACGAACCAGCGGATCCGCTTCGCCAGCACCGCCTTCCTGGCCGGACTCGGCCCCAGCGTGACCAGCGGCATCCCGAGCTCCGACATCAGCAGCACTCCTCGGCCTCGGCGGCCGGGCAGCAGGCCGGGTCGACCGCGAGCACCAGCCCGACCAGGTCGTCCAGCGCACGACCGATCCGCGGATCGGCCAGCTCATACCGACTACGGCGACCCTCCGGGACCGCGACGACCAAGCCGCAACCACGCAGGCAGGCAAGGTGATTGGACAGGATCTGGCGCGACACCCCGATCTGATCCGCCAACTCCGATGGATAGCCCGGCGCGGTGCGCAGGCTCAGCAGAATCTGCGTCCGCGTCGAGTCCGACAGCGCGTACCCGAAGCGGGACAGCGCGTCACGATGCATCAAGAGGTCCACACCCCGGACGATACAGCCATTTCTGTATTCAGGAAAGTCTGTACTCGTCTAGCCGGGCAGCTGGAAGTCCGCCTTGAACCGCGGGCCCGGCGGCAGACCGCGCAGCACCGCACTGATCCAGGCCACCGCGGGCGGCCAGCCCGCACCGGCGTTGACGATGTGCTCGGGCAACGGCATGGTGTAGAACCGCAGGTCGGCGCCGCGGTTCCAGTAGTCGTTCACCACCGGCAGCACCACCGACGCGGGGATCAGCTCATCCCAGATCCCGTGCCACCAGAAGATCGGGCTGTCCGGAATATGCTGGCCCAGACTCTGTTCCCGCAGCACCCGCATCACCCCGGGAACGGATTCCAGCGTCATGCCGGGCTGGTAGTAGTCGCTGATGGGCCGATACATGCCGGACAGCGCGATCGTGTACACGCAACGACTCTGCATATCCCGCAGAATCGCTTGACCTTCCTTGTTCAGCAGCTTTGTCGCATCGAATTCCTCGGGGAACTCCTTGGACAGCCCGGCGAAGCCGAGCCACATGGTGAAGTTGCTGATTCCGGCGAGCCCGGGTTGCTGTTCGGTCGCATACCGTGCCTGCAACTGGAGGTCACCGGGGGTGCCGCCGATCGCGGTACCGAGCAGTCGTACGTCGGGCGCGTAGCTTTCGCGCAATTCGGCGGCGCGGATCGAACCCGAGCCACCACCGGAGTAGCCGTACAGCGCGATTCCGGAATCCGTAAGACCCAGCGCCGCATCATTTTTCATGGCGCGGAGGCTGTCCAACACCATCTTGCCCTCGTCGAAGGTATTGAAGGTATTGAATTTGCCGTCGAAGTCCGGGACGTTGATCGCGAAACCCTGCGCCAGCCAGAATTGCGCCAGCGCGGCTTCTTTCATGGTGCCGACCTGCAGCGTGTACGACGGGTTGCATGCCGAGTTGGTCGAGTCGATCGCCTCCTGGAACGAAACAACCGGGCGCGGGCTGCCCGACCAGGGAATGCCCGGCGTGATCACCGAGGTGGCAGTCGCGATCGGATTGTCGCGAATGTCGTTGCTGCGGAACAACAATTGTTTGGTGTGCACCGGGAAGGGAATGCCGAGTATCCGGGTCTGCACGGTCCGCGAACGAATGATCTGCCCCGGCGCGTACGAGGCCAGGTCCGCCGGATCGTTGTACCACGGATCCTCGGCAGGCACCGGAATCGGCAGCAGATCGTAAAGCTGCGGTTCGGCCGGCAATTGCGGCAACTGATTCTGATCGGGCGGAAATGTCGGGTATGGATCACTCGTGGCCACACCGGCACTGGACGCCACCAGGCATAGCACCGCCAATGGCACCGCCGCCCAGCTGAATTTTTCACGAACCCCGAACATGCACCCTCATCTCCACGTGTGACCCAGCCCATCGGTACCCGGACAGGTGACAGTAGACACCGGTGTGAGATCGTTCCGCTATCAACATTCGCCCAGCTTTGTCGGTCGGTCGTTGTGCACATACCTAAATGGGTTTCCGAGCGAAAGATGGGGCCACTGTGCGAGATCGGTGAGCATCTGCCGGTCGTGGGTGGCCACGACAACGGCGGCCGGAGTTTCCGATAATGCGGCGGTGAGTTCGTCGACCAGCGATACCGAAAGGTGGTTCGTGGGTTCATCGCAGAGCAGCACCATCGGGCGGGCGGCGAGTTGCATGGCGAGGTGGAGTCTGCGCTGTTGCCCTTGGGACAGTCTGCCGACAGGGGTGCGTTGCGATTGCTTCTCCAGCAGACCTGTCGATGTCAGTGGTAAGGGTTCGATGTTGTTGTGCAGGGCGAGGCTCCGGATGTGGCGGTCATAGAGCTCCTGTGCGGTCAGCTCGGGCTCCCAGGCCGGAACTTCTTGACCGATCAGGGCGACTCGGGCAGCTCCGTGCTGGTGGATGCTGCCGGTGGACGGTTCCAGCTCACCGGCGAGCACCGCGAGCAGCGTGGATTTGCCCGCACCGTTGGGCCCGGTGACCAGCAGACGTTCCCCCGCCTCCAGGCAAAGCGTGACGGGAGAATCCAACCGTCCTGGCACGGTGACGTTGTCGCAGCGAAGCAGCGGCGTTCCGGGTCGGACGGTCAGGTCGGGAAATCGCAGGCGCAGGGGTGGTTCGGGCACGGTGACGGTGTGCGCCTCGAGGTCGGCTCGGCGTCGTTTGAGCGCTTGAACCAGGCCCGGCGCTCGGGACTGACGCTGATGTTTGCCATGTCCTTTGTCGGGTCGCCACCCGGTGCTGAGCCGGTCGCGGGCGCCCGCGACAGCTTCCCGCAGCCGCGCGCGCTCGGCGAGTTGGTCCTCGTACTCCTGTTCCCACCGGTCGCGAGCGCGGTGACGGCCCTCTTGCCAACCCGGATAGCCGCCGGCGAACAGTTGCGGACGTCCGTCCTGGCTCGGATCCAGATCCAGGAACTCGTCGGCGACATCGCGCAGGAGTGCGCGGTCGTGGCTGACGATGGCCAGTCCGCCGGGGTGGGTCCGCAGACGTTCGGTGAGGAAGTCCAATCCGCCGCGGTCGAGGTGGTTCGTCGGCTCGTCCAACAGCAGGATGTCGTGTGCGGCTCCGAGCAGGCACGCCAGCCGAACTCGATAGCGTTGCCCTACCGAGAGGGTCGCCAAGGGGCGCTCTCGGTCCGTGCACGCGTGCAGCGCCGCCAGCGCGATGTCGACGCGGCGTTCGGCATCCCAGGCATCGAGCCGGGTCGCGGCCGCCAAGGCGGCCGCGTAGGCGTCGTCGGCTCCCGGTGCTCCGTCGGCGAGCAAGATCGTCGCGGTGTCGAGTTCTCGCAATGCCCGCACGGCGGGCTCGATGGTCTCGGCGACGAGTGTGCCGACGGTCTCGGCTTCCCGAAAAGGTATGGCCTGCTGAGCAACACCGATCGTGCCGACTCGGCTGACGGTTCCGCTGTCGGGTGGCAGTAGCCCGGCGAGCACGTGCAACAGCGTGGTCTTGCCACGTCCGTTCTCCCCGACGATGGCAAGACGCGAGCGGGCCGACACCGTGACGGAGACGTCCGCCAGCACCGGTCGCGACCCGAGCGTCACCTGGATCGAGGTCGCTCGTATGTGCGCATGCGCACCCGCGGGCAGATGGTCCCTGGACGAGAAATTCTGGTGTGAAGGTGTGGACAGACTTCGGCCCACATGGAAAATAGACACTGATTCTCCGCAGCTCGAGGATGGAGCCGGGACAGCACGAAACCGCCCGGCGCGATTACCCGGACGGCGGCTTCAGTTGGATTTCAGGTCGCCGCCGTCAGCGGAGCGACCAGGGCTTCATGATCATCGCAGGGCCTATACACATGGGCGGAACCCTAACCGACACGCCAAAACGTTGCCACCGATTTATCGAGCACTGCCGCTAACCCTCGCCCAGCGGGCCTCGAGTACCGCGTTGACCTGAAGAGCTCTCCGCGTGTCCGGATCTGGTTGATTCCGGCTAGCCTTCAGCTCGAACATTTTCGACGGCTACGGAGGTCCCGACCATGCAGGCATCACCGGATCCCGCTTCCTTGTCGGCTGGGCCCGATGCGGACGATGCCGCTGCGGCAGTCCTGGACATTATCGGCCGACAAGCTTGCGCTGCAAGAGTTTTCGGCGAACCGATCACGGTCGACGGCATCACCGTCATCCCCGTTGCGCGTGCGGGCGTCGGATTCGGTGGTGCGGGCGGCGGCGTGGGCGGCGGCACTGACGTACGCCCACTCGGCTACCTCGAAATCAGTCACGGCGGCGTGCGCTACCACCCGATCCGCGATATTTGGGGCCAGGTCGTCGTGCCGCTGACCGCGCTGGCTGCCGGGCTCGCCGCACCGTGGCTGCTCCGCTCCGCGCTCGAGTTTCGCCGTCTCCGTCATCGCTGAGACGGCCGGGACCGTGCCGCTTGCTAGACCAGCTCGACCTCGTCGAAGTCGACGGTCAGGGTGTGCCGCCGCTCCCGCAGTACCCCGCCTTCGCGGTGGACGAGCCCCTCACCGAAGTCGATGCGCAACTTCGCCCTTCGGGGGTAGACCTCCCGCACGACCCCGCAGACGCCGCTGAACGGCCCCTCCGGAAAGTACACGACATCGCCTGGACCATATTCGGTAAACCCCACGCCGCCACAGTAATCCACGTCGGCAACTTCGGCTCTCAATCCCTCTTGTCAACGCGATGGCGTCCTGAACGCGCGCGCTGACTGACGCGGCATGTGCGGATGTCGAAGCGGCCTCGCCCAGAGCGTGCACGAAGATGTCCCCCTCGGATTCGTCCTGTGAGTTCCACCATAGTTCGCGGTTGTAATGAAATCTCCACGCACTCAGATGATCTGGAAGTGGCTGCCAGTTGGGCGGCCTCTAGCGCGGAGGAAATATGACCCGATCTGTTCTGCTCGCGACTGCGGCGGCCACCCTCGCGGTGGCTCTCACGGCGTGCGGTGGCGAGGGCGCCTCCGATGCCGCTCTTTCGGCATCGAGCACCGTTTCCACATCCGCTCGGGGCACAGCCCCCACCCCCGGAACCGTCGCGCCCACGGCCGAGACCACGGCGCCCGCCGTCGAGACCACCTCACCTGCCGCCGAGGAGCCGGAGCCCGCTACCTCGGCGACGCCGAAGACCACGGCCGCGCCGACGACGGCCAAACCTTGCGCCGTGGTTACCCGCGAATACCTCATCACCACGCTGCGAATGACGGCATCACCCGAGTATCCCTTGGCCGATCTCCAGAATGCGCGGTGCAGCGGGAACTACGCGACGGCGCTGAGCCAACCGGAGGGCACCCTGCACCCGGTCGTGTACATGTTCAAGTACTCCGCACCGGCGGGGTGGCGCCTGATGGGGGTCGACGACGCAATCGACTGCGTGAACAGGCACGGCGTTCCGCTCGAGGATGCCCGTGCGATCGGCTGCGCCCTCTAACAGCTCCGCTACTCGACCAGCTCCTCGCTGCGAGCCAGCCGTAGACGACATCGGCGGAGTCTTCTCCGTCGATGTCGACGCGGCCGGTGAGATCATGAGCGCACGTTGAAAGGCTTTGCAGGGCAACCATTTTAGATAGCTGACCAACGCGCGCCACGCGGCATTTCCGGACCTTGGACTTCTATCGAGTCCCGCAACAGCCCGCGTGGAACCGGCTTGTCCGCCGGAGTGGTCGTCGCTACTAGACGACGGTCTTGGGCGGGCCCGGCCATGGATGTCGAGAGGCCGCATCCGCGGTTACTCAGACCTTCAGTCCGTGTTTGGTGACGTAGATGTTGTGGAAGATCAGGACTGCGACGAGGACGGCCAACCATTGCAGGGTGCTCACCAGAGGTATCGAATCGATCGGGAGGGTGTAGGCGAGCAGTACCCGCACCAGCGCGTCCGCCGCGAAGGCCGTGCCCCACACGGCGGTCAACACGCGCAGGTGGTTGCGGAACCGGGAATCGTTGTCCCAGCGCGCATCCCACTGCCGGTAGCCTTCTTCACCGACCTTGGCTGTGACGATCGCGCGGGAGGCAGTGCGCATGAACGGGCGCTGGGTCAGCAGGGTGGCCAGAATCCACAGTCCGATGACGCCGAAGATCCAGCTGTCGCGCACCAGCAGCGTGCGGGGGTCTCCGGTGACCAGGGTCAGCACGGTGCCGATCACGATCATGGTGAGGGTGAACAGCGCGATCGTGTCGAGGCGACGCTGCCGTATCGCGTGATAAGCGAGTAACCCCCCGATGAGCAGTGCGGGGGCGATCAGCGCCAGCCACGGGTTCACTCCGGCTGCGCGCAGGGCGTAGTAACCGCCGAGTGGGATCACCAACTCCAAGGTCAGCTGGCGTAGCAGGTGACGGCGGACTGCGGCACGTTTCTGCTCCGGCGTGCGGTCGGTGGAAAGCGTGTGCGGTGCGTTCATCGGAGCTCCGGTCATCACGACTGCTCGCGGGTAGCGCGTTCGAAGAGATCGCCCAATTCGCGGGCACATGCCACGGCGTCGAAGTCGGGATCGTCCGCCGCGCGGGCAACGGCCGCGTCTCGTGCGGCCCGAATGGCCAACGCCATAACCGTGGGGTCGAAGGCCCGAAATTCCCCGGCCCGCTGCGCTTCTCGGATCCACTCCTCCTGACCGCGGGCGATTTCGGTGACCTGCTCGATCAGGCCGAACAGCCGCGGGTCGTCGGTCCGGGCGTTGGCGACAATGCTGGCGAGCGCCCGCTGGTGCTGGGGGTACTCGTCGAGCAATGCCATGTTGGCCGTGAAGTAGGCGCGCAGCCTGGCCGTGTACCCGGCCTCGGGCTCGAGCTTGGCGACGACGAATTCGGTGTTCACGCGCACGATTTCGGCCGCCACCTCGCGGATCAGCTCATTTTTGCCCCGAAAGTGATAGGAGATCATGCCGGTGCTGCTCAGCCCGGCTTGCTGCGCGATCTTCGCGAACGAGGTATTGGGAAGGCCGTGCTCGGCGATCACTTCGATCGCGGCGTCGACGATTTGCGCGCGCCGGGCCGCCTCGGTGAATGTCCGCCCGGCTTGCTTGCCCGAGCCACTTCTTGCTTGCATGAGCAAGACCGTATCGCGTTTTGCTTACACGAGCAAGATTTGACGCAGCCGAGCAACCGGCGTCCCGCCCCCGAGCCGCAAGTAGTTGGCCATCGCGCGATCACTCCCGGTTCAGCGGCGTGGCCGGCATCCGCTGTACCGTCGGGCATGACCTCCGAAGTGATCGCGAAGGCGAATTACCCAGGCGGAACTGCGGTTGCCCGTCGGTCGGTCGCGGACCGCGTGCGGGCGTGGATCGTGCTGCTGCTGGCCGCGATACCCTCCGCGGCGTTGATGACGGTGTTGCTCTACGGACTCGGCCTCGCGCTCGGAATCGGCGTTCGGGGCGTGCTCGCGGCGACCTGGTTTCTGCTGTGCACCGCCTGGAGCGCGGTGTGTTTCCGAGGCGCGGAACACCGCTGGATGGTGCGAATCTTCGGTCTGCGGGAGCCCACGTCCGACGAACAGCGCACACTGATCGCCGCATGGAAGAACGTCGCGCGCCAGGCCGACGTGCCCGCCTCGTCCTACACGCTGTGGGTACAGAAGACGGACCGGCAATTGGTGACGCCCGGGCGAATGATCACGACACCTCCCGAAGCACTGCGGCGACTCACGCCACGGGAGTTGGAAGCCGTGCTCGCTCATCAACTCGCGCAACGCGTCCAGGGACGAGTAGCGTTCTGGCAGTTGGTGTTTCGCAACTACAACTGCCCGGTGGTCGGGATCGAGCGGACGCTCATGTCGAGTCTGGATCTGATCGCCGTCGGCGACACGATCGCGCAACGCTTGCCCGCCCGGAGCTCCCGGATCTTCTCCGTCGGCTGGACCGTGCTCACCAGAATCCTCGTCGCATGTCCGGCAGTCGCGGCGGCCACCGTGATCGTGGGCCTCGCGCCGGCGTTGCTGCTGCGATTCGTTCCCGAGGTCGTGGCACTGGCATCGCGGCCGCTGGTCGCCCGCGCCGAGTACCGGACCGACCGAATCGCGGTCGACTTGGGGTACGGGCCGGAGCTCGGCGGCGTCCTGCAATCCGGTCATGTCCCACCACCCACGCAAACACCACTGAATCCGCTGTCGGTTTCGCTGTTCTCCCCGAAAACGTCACCCACTAAACGGATTCGGCGAATCCGCGACCGACTCGACGAGCTCGCGCGGCGATGGAACCCGCCCGCACCGAAGTAGTGGCTAACTCCGAGCCTGCCAGCCCGCCGGGTCGACCCCACCGGGGATCGGCTCGGCCGGTTCGTAGGGCGCGCGGGTGAACACGTAGCTCACGAGTTCCAGCCGCTGTGGCGTGCCGTCGGAGTCACGCACAACCTCCATGCGCTCACCGGCGTAGTAGCCGTCCAGCCCGGTCCAGGAGCCGTCGGCCTCCGGACGGAACCGGGACTCCCGGCCGCCGTGCGCGAGAGCCTTGAGCTCCAGCAGGCCATCGGCACGCAGGTGCAGCGCGATCGAGGCGGTGCCCCAGTACCAGGTTCCGGTGAGCGCCAACAGCTGCGGGTCCACGGTGGGTGCGGGCAGCCATTCTTCGGGCATGGTTGGTTCGTGCTCGGCGAGGATGTCCAGCATTCCGTCGGCCAGCTTGCCCCGGATGCCGCCGTAGGTGGTGTTGGACAGGAACAGCACACCGGTCTGGTCCTTGGGGTCGGCCCAGACGGTGGCGATGAACCCGGGCATCGCCCCGGTGTGACCGGCCAGTCTGCGGCCCTTGCGGCGCTGCAACTGCAGGCCCAGTCCGTACCCGGACGCCCACTCGTCGCCGTCCTCGACGGCGGCCGGCTCACGCATTTCCGCCAGCGTGTCGGCCGCGAGCACATCGCCGGCGTCGCCGCCGACGAAGGCTGCCCACCGGGCCAGGTCGTGGACCGTCGACCACAGCTGACCGGCCGCTCCCATCGCTCCGTTGTCGTGCGATGGCTCCGGTAGTGCCACGTCCGCCCAGGGGTGCACCGCCCAGCCGGTGGCGTGCGGGGCGGCGGGCGACACAGTGGTGCGAGCCATGCCCAGCGGAGCGAGCACCTCGGCGCGCAGTGCCTCGAACCAGCTTTGGCCGCGCAGCCGGGCGACCAACTCGCCCAGCGCGGCGAAGCCGACGTTGGAATAGTGGAACCGTCGACCTGCCCGATGCAACAGGGCCTGGCTGCCCGCATCGCGGTCCAGGCTGTCGGCGAGTTCCGCCCAATCCCCACCCTCGGTGCGCTCCCACCAGTCGCCGGGGGATTCCGCGCGCAGGCCGGCGGTGTGCGAGAGCAGTTGGGCGACCGTCCGGTCCCCCAGCGGCGCGCCCGGCACGTGCTTGGCCAGCGGGTCGGCCAGATCGAGCTTGCCCTCGTCGCGCAACCGCAGCACCACGGTGGCCACCATCGACTTGGTGATCGACCCGATGCGGTACTGCGTGTCGATGGTCGGTCGGCTCTCACCGACCCGCCCCCTGGCCCCCGACCAAGCCAGCTGCCCATCCCGCACCACCGCGGCGATCAGCGAGGGCACCCGATACTTCGCCTGCTCGACGGCGACCCGATGCAACAATGCCCGCTCGGTCGATGGCAACAGCATCCCGCGACTTCCCTTCTCACACTCGATAATCGGAGCTGTGCCGACTCTTGCGATCCGCGATCTCGGCAGCGCCCCGGTATGTGGTCGGGGTAGCGCCGGGTCCGGAGGCGAGATCCGGTCAAGCCGTGCACGAAACTACCGCGTTCCGCAAGTCCCCGCAGCCAGGACCGACGCTAGCGGCGATGGCCCTGTCCGGGGTCCGCGGATTCGATCTGTCTGAGCTGTGCGGCGATTGCCTTCTGGTCGTCCGACATCGTCTCCGTCGGATGCCGAATCCACCACCCAGGTCCCCGGCGCAACACCTTGCCATACAAGGTCAGGATGAGCCCGTCCTCGAAACCAGCTGCGGGAGTGCGGATATCACGCACCAAGGGATCGGCCTCGACCTCCGCGTCGAAGCGGCCCTTGCCGGGTACATACCGCGATACCGGCTCGTCCCAGCAGTCGAAGAACACCCACTGTCCAGCGTCGGCCGGGGCATAACACAACACCCGCCTTGCCACCCGCAGACTCGGTTCGCCGAAGGCGGCCTCGACCTCGCTGCGACGTACGTCGCGATCCGCCGCCCACTCGCGCAACCGGGTCATCGGCAGCCACTCGGCCGGACCGAGCAATCGATCCACCGCCAAGTATCCGAGGCGGTGATAGAACTCGGCGTACACCGACGCCACCTCGGCCGTGAACCTACGTTCCTGGCCGAAGATCGCGGCGAACGGTCCGTTTACTCCGAGCTTTCCGAAACCTCTCGACACTCCCTTGATCTGTTCACGTTCGTCGTCCCGGCCATCCAGATAACACAGATCCCCCAGCCGCCGATCGGCTACCGATTCCATCTCGCGACCGTCACGGGCATACATCTCGGGACGGGTGAACAGAAGGTCCACCTCTGTCAGCCAACGCTGTTTCAACTGTTCCGGCGATCGCACCCAGCGAGCCTAGACACCCTCGCCATCCAGGTCCAGAACGACCTTCCACCTCATACCGTCTGGCGGGCGAGCGGAACCCTTTGCCGCTCAACGCCTCCTGGTACCTCACCGATCCTCGACGACGGAGTCCGACTCGTCGCCGTCGCCGAGGGCGGAGAGCATCTGCTGCTGGTGCCGGTGTCCGACTGTTTCGTAGCCGATTACCGTGACGTAGGGCGCGAGCATCACCACGATCAGGCATATCGCGATCCCGGCTCCGAGCGCGGATAGCACTCCCGCCGCGATCAGCAGGCCCAGTGTGAGGCCGATCAACAGCAGATGGAATCGATCGACGGCGGACAGCAGGACCGTGTGCAGCAGGTACACCATCAGCAGGTAGAGACCGACGGGGATCGACAGCGAAAGGACTACCGCGAGTTCGCCGAGTTCGGCGTGATGTTCGAGGTACAGACCCGCGACATGCAGACCCGCGCCAGCACCGGCGATGCCGATGAACAGGGGAATGTGCCCATACCCGAAGAGGTATCCGCGGCGCCGACGACGCGCAAGCACCTCACCGAACGGCGTCGCGAAGTACACCCACCACATACCGAAGGTCAATCCGACACCGGCCACGACGACAGCGACAGCGTTGGCCGACCACTGCATCCCGTCCTCGCCCCCGAGCAACCCCGACGACGAGGCCACCGTGCCGACCACGCCCTCGCCGAGGGTGATGATCGCGAAGAGGCCATATCGCTCGGCCATGTGATGCGGATGCCATGGCGTCCCGCCCGCGCCCCCTTGGGTAAGTAGCGGCAGGCACAGTTCCAACAACCCGAGCACGACCACCCCGACAACGACCGCACCGATCGGCAGATGCGCGAATCCGACTATCACCCAACCGATTTGGACGACAACGATCCATCGGATGTTCGCTATCCCAACTCCACGGAACGCGGCAGACTGCCGGGCCACCCGTGCCCACTGCAGAACCATCGCCACCCGCATCACCACGTACCCGATCACCATCAGGCGCAGTTCCAGCCGCCCTCCGTGCCCGATCGAATGGAACATCGCGGGCAACCCGAGGGCGAAGACGACCACACCGACCATCTGCAGCATCGTCAGCACCCGGTAGAGCCAATCGTCGGTGTCGAAGGCCGACGCGAACCAGCTGAAACTCAACCACGCCACCACGATCGCGAACATCGCCAAGACGAATGCGGCAATCGCCGGGCCGACCCGCCCCTCCGCCAGCATCTCCGCGAACTGTGACGCCGCAGTACCCACCGCGACCACGAACGTCAGGTCGAGCAACAACTCCAGCGGCGAGGAAGCCCTACCTCGTTCCTGCGGATCACGCCCGACCATCGGCGCAATACGGTGCGCGACCGCATTGGCCACGCCATCAGAACGCTCAGTCTCATTCACCCGGGAAAGCATGCCGCAAACACCCCGCACCGCCCGCCCGGACACGCTTCGGCGAACCAACGTCCGGGTCCGCTTATCCCGCTGTCACTGCGGGGCGCTGGTCGCGCACCAGGTAGCGGACGAAGACCGCGACGGCGGCGGCGGGTACGAAGTTCAGGATCCAGAACGGGATTTCCTCGACCACGCCGTAGCCCTCATCGATCACGCCGACAGCCATGTTGCCGCTGACCAGGGCAAGCCAGACAAGAAGGAAATCCTCGGTGGCACGGCGGATACCGCGGCGCCCGAACCCCGCGCCGACGAGCAGGAACACGGCGAGGACGACGAATCCGACAATGATGATGACGGTAGTGCGGCTCATGCGGTCTCCACTTCCGGCGCCGGGGCGGCGCCTTCCTTGGTTGTACGCCGTTCTTCGAAGGTAGATCTCCGGCCCAGCTATCGGAAACAGTAAATACCTAGCTATCCACAATTGCTGCTTGTAGGTACCGGTAGCATGCCGCGCATGCTCAATCCTGCCGTGTCGCCCAGCGACGAGCCGTTGGACTCACGGCGGCTGCAGCAATTCCTGTGTGTCGCCGAATACTCCGGATTCAGCCGGGCCGCCGAGCAGTGGCATCTGAGCCAGCAGGCCGTCAGCAGTTCGGTCGCCAAGCTGGAGGCCCAGTTGGGCGTGACGCTGTTCGACCGCACCGGTCGGCAGATCCGTCTCACGACGGCTGGAGAGGCGCTGCGCGAGGGTGCGTCGGTCTTGCTGGCGGCCGGGCACGTGCTGGCCCGGCAGGTCCGTGACGCAGCGGCCGCGCAACGGCGGAGGCCGTGTGGCTGCCACATACTCGATCGGCCATCCGCGACCTCCTCACGCGATCGAAGCCGCGGGCGCCGAGGCGGTCAAGTTTCAGGCCGACCTGACCGTGCCCGCGAATGTGCGGCGGATGTTCGACACCGCCGTCAACAATGTCGCCCCCGGGCCGATGGACACCCCGTTCTTCTACCCGCAGGAAACTCCGGAGCGGGTGGAGTTCCACAAGTCCCAGGCCATGGGCGGTCGCCTCACCAGTATCCAGGACATCGCGCCGCTGGTGGGATTCCTCGCCACCGACGGCGGCTGGATCACCGGCCAGACGATCTTCGCCAACGGCGGCTACACCACCCGCTGACTCGATGCCCGCGGCGCCCGGCGGTCCAAAACCGCTGGGTGTCAGGCGCTTTCGGGTCGTGTTCGGGAGATAGCCAGGTACCGGTGGATATCGGCAAGGTCGGCGACTTCGCTGGGGCGGATCGATCGATGTTCGGCGAGGACTGTGCCCGTGGTGTCGATGAGGAACGAGCCGCCGAGTTGTCGGGCGTGATCCTTGTCTGCGAAAGAGATTCGAGTGTGCTTGCTGCCCAACCATCGCCTGAGGACCGTGGCGTGGTCGAGGCGAGCGAGGATTGACGCAGGCCGAGTCGGCGGTAAACGGTCAGGGTGGGGTCGGCCAACACCGGTACTCGCGTGTTGGATACCCGTCGGAAGTACGCTGCGGCGCGGGGTGTTCCGGCTCCGATCATGACGGGGCGAATATTTGCCGCTTGTATTTCCACCAATGCCTGATTCAGCACGTCGGCTTGGTCGTAGGCGAAGGTACTGCCGAAGTGGCGTAGGAACACCAACAGCGCAAGGGATTCCGTCCAGAACTCGCTGAGTGTGTGGCGGTAGTGGCGGTCGTCCAGCAGAGGTTCGTGAGCGATCACGTCTGTTGGGGTCATCGGGTCGCCTGTCGGGGTCCCGGCTCGCTGATGGCGGGAGATGCGGCGGTGAGGGTGCCGCCCTTGCCCTGCTGTAGCGCCAATCCGAGGTCGCGGTCGTACGGAATTCGTCCGGTGCCGGGATGTCGGCGCTTTGCGTTGTGCCGTATGCCCCATGCCTCGTACCCGCCGATCGCCACCAGGTCGTCGATCACGGGCAGTCCGGCCAGCGCGGCGGCTCTGCGCACGAGCGGTGTCACTGCCGCGGTGCGGACTCGCATCTCGGGTATGCCGGTGACTTCGCGGGCGCCGGGCCGCATCCGCGATAGCGCCACCCAGGTCACCGCACGGAGGAACGGATTCACCATTGCCATCGGCCATGCGGGCGTCAGAGGTGGATGAAGGAAGTAATCCACCAGTTCCTGCGCCGGTTCGGTGTAGGCCATGATGTTTTTCTCGGCGTCGCGCACCCAGGCGTGCACGAGTTCCGGCGTCCGGGGCAGTACGCCACGCGGAATTCCCAGCAGTTCGCCGACAACAACGTGTTCGTCCCAGAATCGACGCTCGTCGGCAGTGGTCGGCTTGTCGCCACTGAAGGCCGTGTAGCAATCCCACAGACAGGGAAACCCGGTGATGTAGGTGTACTTCAGCGCCTCGATATCGTTGGCGCGGTACGACTCCCCCGTACTGGGCACAACTCCGTCGACGTGGGCATGGCGACGGAACAGATCCCGGCCCGCCTTCTCCGCCGTCGCGGTGTCACCGAATACCGCGGCGATGAAATAGGCGTTGCTGCGCCGAATCCGGCCCAGCGGATCGCTCATATAGCTGCTGTTCTGCGCCACACCGGCCGCGCCGATCGGATCCAACATCGCGATGACCGACCCGAGGAGTCCGGCGAGACCGATGACCATCGGATTCTGGTAGACCCGCCAACTGATCGACCCCGGCCCGAAATAGCCGTCGTCCTTCCGTGGCGCGTTGGCCAGATCGAGCGCCACGACACCTTTGCCGCCGAGGGCGCGCACTATCGCGTCCATACGAACTCCCTTGTCCCAGTGGGCGATCCGGATCAGCGATCGGCAGGTCCGCCTGGCGGGCCTGCCGAGCCTCCGGATCTCCGAGAGTAAGCACACCAGAGACAATGCACAACTGGCGACACTTTTGTCGTTCTGTCGCATCAGCGCTCTATGCTGGTGCGATGTCGAACAACAAGCCTTCGCTGTCGACGGAGGAGCTGAAATCGCGGTACCGCGCGCCGATCCTGACCGCGATTTTCGAGGGGATGCCGCCACCGCCGCCACCTGAGCTGGACCCGTACCTCGACGCGGCGGCTCGATGCTTCGCTCGATATGGGTTGTCGCGCACCAGCGTTCAAGACGTCGCCAATGAGATGGGTTACAACCGGGCCACGGTCTACCGCAAGATCGGCACCGTCGATGCGATCTCGCGCTTACTATTCGCACGAGAGGTCGATCGATTCCTGGCAACCCTCACGCAGCGCGAATGGGAACCACCGTGGCCGGGATTGATCGTGGAACTGATGGCTGGCACCATCGAATATGTTCGAGCGCACCCTGTTGTAGCGAAACTATTGGCTGATGAGATGGACTCCACCACAGTCGAACTCGCCACCAGCCTGGCATCGGCACGCGACCAGTTCATCGCCGGATTCGCCCCACCACTCAGGCTCGGCATGCAGATCGGGCTCCTCGCCCAGCGTGATCCCGAGGCGATAGCCGAATGGATATTCCGCATGCTCACCAGCTCCATCGCGCTACCGCCCGTAGGTGACCTACGGCAGGTACTGAGCGAAGTGATCGTTCCGGTACTCAGCCCGTAATCCCATGAACTGCTGATAGTTCCGCTGAACCACAGCGATCAAATCGCTTGTTCGCAGGCTCACCAAGGGCCGGAAGGGTGCTCCGTCGCGAGCGCTGTGGCGTCGTAGGCGGCCGAGTAGCCGAGCTGTCGGTGGGCTTTGCCGGAATCGTAGACGCGGTCGATGGTGGGTGGCAGTGGCCAGCCTTGTCGCCGGAACAAGGTGACGATCTCGGGCGTCCGTCGTTCGAGCAGTGGCGGCGCATCGCGCCACAACTCCCGTGTGTCGTTGCGGCGGAACAGCATTGGGCCAGCGATGTTGAACACCCCGGTTACCTGAGAGTGTTCCGCGGCCAGCCGGTGCGCGCGGGCAACATCGCGAACGTCGACCCCACGGTAGAGCCGGTGTGCAGCCTGGATGGCGGGCGTTTCAGGGAAACAGCGGGCGATACGCAAAACGATCGTCGTCGACGGGTGATCACCCTTCGTGAGAAGCGCTTCCGCATCGAGCTTGGTTTCGTCGTAGATGTCGCGGGGCTGCGGTTCCAGTGATTCGTCGACCCACACCGCGCGGTCGTCCGGCACCAGTGCGTG
This sequence comes from Nocardia brasiliensis, assembly GCF_042691675.1. Taxonomy (GTDB): domain Bacteria; phylum Actinomycetota; class Actinomycetes; order Mycobacteriales; family Mycobacteriaceae; genus Nocardia; species Nocardia brasiliensis_D. The sequence goes on along the minus strand of NZ_CP170507.1, from coordinate 3,005,304 downwards.
CCCGTACACCGAGGTGCTGCTGGTGTAAACCACTCGCCGGACGCCACATTCGGCCACCTGCTCGAGCAGAGCGGCGGTGGCGTCCACGTTGACGGCGCGAAACTCGTCATCGGAAACGTGGCCGACATGCGGAGCGTGCAGCGCGGCCGTGTGTACGACAGTCTCCACATCCTGCACGGCCTGCGTCCGAAGCTGCGAATCGCGTAAGTCGCCAAGGTGGGTGGTCCACGGGCCGGGCCGGACGTCCCAGCCGCGCACTTGCCAACCCGCCGCGTGTATTTCACGCGCGACCGCAGCTCCGACCACACCCGAAGAACCAGTTACCAGTACCACTGCGGACGCCACGCACTCCGACACTACCTGCGCGAGTCCGGACCCGGCATGGGCCGGAGCCACAGCGGTCACGCCTCCCCCACCTTGCGAACCCGGGTGGTGAGCGCGGTGGCGGGCTTTCCCTCCCGAGTTTCGGGGCGCAGTTCGGCGACCGGATTACCGACGGAGTCCACGAGCGTCGAGTGAGCTTCGTTGCCGGTGAAAGCATGGCGCTCGCCCCATTGCCGCATGGCCACGATGGTGGTGAAGAGATCCCGCCCGGCGTCGGTGAGTTCGTAGGTGTGCCGTTTGCCGCCGGGGGCGGTGGTCGTCGTCAGAATGCCGTGGTCGACGAGCTTGCGGAGGCGGTCGGCGAGGATGTTGCGGGCGATGCCGAGCCGCTGCTGGAACTCGGTGAACGCCGCCGCGCCGTCCATGGCGTCACGCACGATCAACAGGCTCCACCGGTCGCCCACCAGGTCGACGGTCCGCGCGACGGGGCAGGTGGGATCAGTCCACTCGCGGTCAGCGCCGAGGGTCGTGGACATGAACTCTCCTCCGTTTCAGTTGCAATCTGAAACCATTATGCCCTAGGTTGAATTGGTTGCATTTTGCTACTAATGGAGGATATTGTGTCGACCGGAATCAAAACGTCGCAGCGATTCGTCCTAGCGCTGGTGGCCGCGGTAGCGGTGGCGACGATCTATGCGATTCAACCGATCTCGGCAGCGGCAGGCGATGACCTGGGACTGGCATCCGGGCTGCTCGGCGGGCTGGTCGCCGCCGGACAGATCGGCTACCTCATCGGACTGGTCCTGCTGGTTCCCCTCGGCGACGTCGTGAACCGCCGACGGCTGATCACCGGACATCTGGTCCTCACCGGTGTGGGTGCGGCGATCGTGGCCGGCGCACCGAACGGCGTCGTCGCGGTGGTGGGTTTGGTGGTCGCGGGGGTGTTCGCGGTCGTCGTGCAGGTGACCGTCGCCTATGTCGCCGCCGTCTCCACGCCGAGCGAGCGGGGCCGCAATATCGGCGCGGTCACCTCGGGTGTGGTGATCGGCATTCTCGGTGTTCGCGTCCTTGCGGGTGTGCTGGGTGATGCGCTCGGCTGGCGAGCGGTGTACGCGCTGCTCGCCATGTTGTGCATGGCGCTCGCTCTTACAGTCGGCACGAAACTCGCCCCCGACATCAGGACTTCGGGCGCGCGATACTCCCAGGTGCTGGCGTCGATGGGGCGGCTCGCGCGCACCGATGGACTGTTCCTGAGCCGAGGCCTGATCGCGCTGTTTCTCTTCGCATCCTTCGGAACCCTCTGGAGCGGTCTCGCGCTTCCCCTCGGCGCCGAGCCCTGGAACCTCAGCACCACCCAAATCGGCCTGCTCGGCTCGGCGGGCTTGGCCGGAGCCCTCGGGGCGGCCCGCGCCGGACGCTGGGCCGATACCGGTCACGCGCAGCCGATCACCGGCTGGTCACTGGCGCTGCTCACCATCTCCTGGCTGCTCATCGCCCGAATCGAAGCAACCCTGTGGTTGCTGATCGTCGGCATCATCCTGCTCGACTTCGCCGTCCAAGTTGTGCACGTCAGCAGCCAGCATCTGCTCACCACCGCGCATCCGGACCGCGCCAGCAGCGTCATCGGCGCCTACATGACCTTCTATTCCCTCGGCTCCGCCGTCGGAGCATTCACGACGACCTGGGTGTACACCGCCTGGGGATGGGCAGCATCCTGCTGGCTCGGCGCGGCTTACTCGCTGTGCGCATCGGCTTTGTGGGGGCTGACGCAGCTGCGCGGCACTACCCGGCAGCTCGAGTCGGCGGAACCGACCGTCGGCTCTCGTCAATGAGCCGCGCGGTCGGGTCCACCGGATCCGGCCCCCGACACCGCGGCTACCTCCCTAGGGGCGCAGGAGGATTCGGGTAAGGGGTTGCCCCCAGCTCTGGGAGCACACCCCTAGCACCACGGTATTGCCGGAGAATGGCGCTCCGGCGGGATGTTGTGGCAGGTCGCGAATTTTTATCGTCGGGACATGCTCCTTGTTGATACCGATTCGCTCGCTCAGGACGCACCGCGAACGCCCCGGTCGGACGTCACCCCGCAGCGCGCCACAGGTTTACGCCGAGGCGTAGCCGTCTCGGTCGCCGCGATGGCCGCGTTGGGACTGCTGGGTGTGGCCACCGGCCGGGCAACCGCGGCGCCCGCTGCCGACTGTCTCTGGGCCGGGACAGGTCATGCGCAGGGCGCGACAGTGGTGGCCGGTGGCCGGGAATTCACCTGCGGCACCGATCAGCGCGGCGCACCGCTGTGGCGCCGTGGCGCGGCCGTCGACGCACCGAGCTCCGTGGCGAATCCGGGCTCTCGCACCCATCCGGCAGGCAATTTCAGTGCCGGAGCGCAGCAACCGGGCACTGAGTACAACGACTACTGCGTGGGCACCCAGCTCATCGACGGCAGCGAGCAGGTGTACCAGGTGGTGTCCGACGCCGCGGGCGTCCTGCAGTGGAAGGCCGCGGGCCCGATCTCCCAATGGGCCTTCGCCCCCGGCACCGGACCCGTACCGACCACCCGCTCAGCGAGCCTGTGTTTGCCGGACCAGGTGATCTGGCCCCAGAGCTGAGCGGGTAGTCCAGTCCCCTCGGGAAGAAACTCAGCGCGATTCTAAAGCGTGACAGCGCTTCTGACGTGCGCGATTCTTAGTTCAGGTCAAGAGTGCCAGCGTCAAGTCCCCGGCTAGCTGGCCGGCAACCCTCCAACCGCGGCGGGGTGCCCCGGGTCAAGACCAGGCCGAGCCGCAGTAATGCGGCCCGGGCAAGCGCGGGCCCCCTCCTGTTGTGGGGCCCTCTGGAGGGATGGGGGTCGAAACCATGTCCGCTGGGACCACCTCATTTCTCATGCCCGGGCCTGTGCCCGGTCCATCGAGCGACAACCAGAGGGGAACGACATGACTACGGCCACGCCATCTCTCGGAGAACGCGTGTTGGACACCACCAGGCAGGGATTCGATCACGACTCGTTGACGGCGCTGTTGAACGGCGACGTTCACGCGGTTCGACTGGCCGGGTTCGTTCGGCCCGACGCGCTCGCGCACCTGCGAAAAGCGTTCGTCGGCAGGCAGGATCACGGCCCGCTTGGCACCGACCCGCAGTTCCGCCGCATCGGCCACGCGTTCTCGGAGACGAACACCGAGGCCGGACGCAAGCGGTACTTCGACGAGGCGCACCGCAATATCGAGCGGCTGCGCGCTATCGCCGCGCCGTATTCCTATCCCGCGGACGACCTTCGGCTGCTGCTCGATGAAATCTGGCCGTCCGGAGCAAGTCTGCTCCGCCGCGCCGGGCAAGCCTTCTTCGCGGGCGTCGCGCGCTACCAGCTGGCGGGGGTGGATCTGGAGCCGCACACGGACAATATCGGCCGAAACCTGCCGGAAGATTTCGATATTCGTATCAGCCGCCAACTGTCGGTCAATGTCTACCTGGACGTGCCGGACCGGGGCGGGGAGTTGGAGATCTGGGACGACTACCCGGACGAACGCGAGTATCGGGATCGGTCCGGTGACCGGGTGTACGGCATCGACCGCGCATCCGTCGGCGACCCGGCCGTGGTGATCACACCGCAGGTCGGCGACGCGATCTTTATCGACCCGCGACGCGTCCATGCCGTCGCTCCGTCGCAGGACCGACCCCGCATCACCATCGGCTTGTTCATCGGGGTGACCGACCCGGCCGAGTCGTTGAAGGTGTGGAGCTGATGACGACAACTACGCTGCTCTCGGCGTCGCACAAAGCCGCATACGACCTACGGTCGGACACCATCACCACCGAAGGTCGCTCCACGGTGCTGCTGGTCAGCGTCGGCGCGGACTACCATGAGGGCGAAAAGCTAGCGGCGACAATCGATCTGATCAACCGCTCGAACTTCGGCCGCTGCGCGATCGCCGTCGCGGACACCCTGCAACGGCACAACCTCAGCGGCGGAACCGATATCGACCGGCACGCACGCGCCCGCATCGCGGGCGACGAATGGATCGCGCGCAATATCGGCTACCTGAACCAGATCGACTGCCCCACCAACATTTTGCGATGGGACTTCGCGCTTTCCCATCCCCGCTACGGCGACCTGTACGACGCGGTCGAGCACGCCTACGAAACCGACGACCTCTATCGAAACGCCGTCGACAGCACCATCGACCGCTTCATCGAGCGCCGACTGACCCGGGAACCGGATGTCGATCAGAACGCGGTCCGGAAGTCCTGCCGCGCATACCTTTTGGAGGAATGCCCGATCATCATGCCATTGTGGGCGCACGAGGGTTTCGATTATGTGATCTACCCGCAGCGGATCTCCGCGGCGATGGGGCGCACCCGGGAACTGTTCGTCGAACCGGAGCACCCGGACCGGGTCGCGTGGCTCCCGCTGCGGTTCAAGAAGCGAAAGTCCGCGCTGCACAACGCGGAAGGCGCGGAGCAATGACGACCGAGATCCCCATCCAGCGGCGCATCGCCGGGTTCGCCGGACTCGCGGTAGCGTCGTTCCTCGGGTGCATCGACCTGACCATCGTCACCACCGCACTACCCGCCATCGGCGACGATTTACACGCGGGTGCGTCGAACACCGAGCTCACCCTCGGCGTCTTCCTCATGGCGCTGTCGATGTTCATGGTCACTGCGGGACGCGTCGCGGATCGACTCGGGCGTCGGCGAGTGTTGCTGTTCGGCTTGGCCCTGTTCGTGATCGCCTCCGCGGGCGCGGCCGCATCATGGTCGATCGGCACGCTGCTCATCGCCCGCTTCGTCCAGGGCGCCGCCTGCGCCGTGCTGTATACGAGCACCTCGACACTGGTGGAATCGCTGTTCCCGCAGGGTGATCGAGGAAAGGCGATCGGCTGGTTGTACTCGGTGAACGGGTTGGGGTTGGCCATCGGACCGGTGCTCGGCGGCCTGCTGGTGCCCAGCCTCGGCTGGCAGTCGATCTTCTGGATCAACATTCCGCTCGGCATCGCGGCGCTCGTCGCCATCGCCCTCGCGGTCCCGCGGGTGCTGCCCGACCGCACCGGCGGCACCGATTGGCCCGGCCAGGTCGTTGTCGCCCTCGCGGTGGTTTCGGCGGTGGGTATCTTCGTGCTCGGCGACCTACGCGGGTGGCTGTCGCCCTGGGTGCTGCTCGCCGCGGTCGTCCTGGTCGTCGCCGTCGCGGTCGGCATCGTCGCGGAGCGTCGCGCGGCGAACCCGTTGATCGATCCCGCGCTGTTCGGCAATCGCAGGTTCGTCGCCGCGATCGTCTCGGACTTCTCCCTCGGCTTGTTCTATGCCGCTGCGCTGCTGGTGATTCCGACGTACCTGACCCAGGGCCGAGACTTCGACGTACGGCAGGCGGGATTCGTGCTGTTGCTCGTCAGCGGCACCCTCGCGCTCGCATCGCCGGTGGCGGGCCGTTTCGTCGATCGCCTCGGCGCGCATTCGTTGCTGCCCTGGGGTTTCGGACTGCTGGCCTTGGCGGGAGCTGGGATCGCCTGGTCCGCGGTCGGGAGCCACCTGCCGGTCCTGTTGGTCGCTCTCGTCCTGTTCGGTGCGGGCTGGGCCTTGGTGCTGGGACCCGCTACGGTGCTGGCGATTTCGACTGTGCCGCCTACCCGGTCCGGCTTCGCGGTGGGGGCGTCGTGGACGTTCCACAACCTGGGTGGGGCCATCGGCGCGGCACTGGCCACCGTGGTCTTCGGGCATACCGACCTCGACCTCGCCGACGAGGTCGGCGCCTCGACCGGCAGAGTGGCCGCCATCATCGCAACAACCAGCCTGGTGGCCGCCGTCGTCGTTGTAGCCCTGACAGCCATTCGGTCCAAAACCACTCTCCCCGAAACAGACCGAGCCCCAGCTGTACCCGTTTCCGTCGATGCCGGGACCACCTAGCCGTCGTAGACGGTGCGCAGGGAGCTTTACCCGAACCTGTCGGTCCCCGGTGGCATCATCGGTGCATGATCACCGTCGCGGACGTGCGTGCGCTGGCACTCACCCTCCCCCGTTCGTACGAGGCGATCGTGGCGGATCGCATCAAGTTTCGGGTGGGCCGGATCGTGTATATCGCGTTCTCGCGGGACGAAACGGTGATGGGGTTCGCATTTCCCAAAGCCGAACGGGCCGCGCTGGTCGCCGCTGAGCCGGACAAATTTTTCCTGCCCAGGGCGTCGGACCTGCGATACAACTGGGTCGACTGCTCGATGGCCGCGATCGACAAGGACGAGATGCGCGAGTTGATCGTGGATGCGTGGCGGATGGTCGTGCCGAAGTTTCTGCACGATCACCCCAGTACGTCAGCAGCCATGCGATAAGGGTGGGCCGCCGACCAATTAATCGGCGGCCCACCCCTCTCACCGTTGCCGTCTGGTGATCACCACCGGCTCGATCTCAGTGGGCACCTGATCGAATGCCGATACCGGAATGCCGAACGAGGCCGCAAGCACCTCGCGCGGAAGGGAATTCAGCGTGGCGACGATACCGATATCGTCGGCGGGCTCGGTGGCGCTGGTGTTGAACACCACCAACACTTCCAGCATCTGCTCCGGATCGGCGTTGCCGAAGTAGTGGAAGAAGCCCTGCGGCACGAACACGAGATCGCCCGGCCCGGCCTCGAACTTGTCGTTGCGGTAGTCGCCGTCGGGATGGGTCCCCAGAATGGTCCATTCGGCCCGGCCGGAGATGATGAAGTTCAGCTCCCACGCGGTCGGATGCCAGTGTGGTTCCCGGATGCCACCCACCTCGAGCCGGGCGATGTAGACCGATGCCTCCTGACCGAGCAGCACCGGAAAGTTTCCTTCGTGCGCGCCCTGCAAGGTCCCGCCCTCGAAGCGCAGCGGCTCGGCCGCGCTCAGCCGGAACAGATGAGAGTCCTTGTCCAGCTTCGTATCCAGATCCGTCATCGGTCGATCCGATGCGGCCGACGGCCCGCTCATCGCCGCGACCCCCAGACCAGCGACCGCTGCGCCGCCGAGCGCAGCCACCCCGGTACCGATTGCTTTGCGCCTGGTGATTCGCCCTTCTCCACCTCTCGTTTCTTGCTCCACACGGTTACCTCCGATCTGCGGGCGTAACGCTGTGCCAGGACGGCACAGGTGATCAATTGGATCTGATGAAAAATCATGAGCGGCAAGACGATCAGGCCCACCGGTTGACCGACGAACAGCACCGACGCCATCGGCAGCCCGGTCGCGAGGCTCTTCTTCGATCCGCAGAAGACCAGCACGATGCGGTCCGGCATGGCGAACCCGAGCAGCTTGCCGACTCCGGCGGTCACGCCGAGTACCGCCGCGAGCAGCCCGGCACACACCAGTGCGGTCGCGAGCACCCGCAGCGGTGACAGTCCACGCCAAATGTGTTCGGCCATACCGGCACTGAATGCGGAGTACACGACCAGGAAAACCGAACCCCGATCGACCGCCTTCAACGGCGTCGACCGCCGCAACAGCCAGCCGAGCCGCGGCCGCAGCAACTGTCCGAGCAGGAACGGCAGCAATAGCTGCACCATGATGACCAGCACCGTCGACGCCTTCACCTCGGCCTTGCCCGTGGTGTTCATCAGCAACACCACCAGCAGCGGGGTCGCGAACACCCCGACGAGATTCGACAGCGAGGCACTGACGACAGCGCCCGCGACATTGCCGCGCGCGATCGCGGTGAACGCGATCGACGATTGCACGGTGGACGGCACCAGGCACAGGAAGAGCACACCGATGTACAGGTCCTCGGTCAGCACCGAGGGCACCAGCACGCGCAGGGCGAGCCCGATGAGCGGGAACACCACGAAGGTCACTCCCAGCACCGCCGTGTGCAGCCGCCAATGCCGCAGCCCCGCAATCGCTTCCCGTGGTTCCAGCCGCGCACCGTAGAGCAGGAACAGCAGCGCGATCGCCACCTTCGTACCTCGGTCGACTACCTCCGCCACCCCGCCCTGCGCCGGAAAGACGCTGGCCAGCACGGCGCTCGCGACGATGCCGAGCATGAAACCGTCGATGTAGAACTTGTTGAGGTACTTCATGACGCCGACGCTACGAGCACCCATTCGATCGCGAAAGGCGCTCAATCGAATATCTGTAAACCGATATCGTGATAGATTAAGGCGTGTTCGACCCAGAGCTGCTGCGCACCTTTCTCGCCGTCGAACGGGCGGGCGGATTCACCGCCGCGGGCAAGATCCTCGGCCTACGCCAATCCACCGTCAGCGGCCACATCGCCCGACTCGAGAAGGCTGCGGGCCGCAGCCTGCTGCGCCGCGACACCCGCAACCTCGCCCTCACCGCCGACGGCGTCGCGATGGTCGGCTTCGCCCGCGCCATCCTCGCCGCGAACGGCCGGGCCGAGCAGTTCTTCTCCGACTCCACCCTGACCGGCCTGCTCCGGTTCGGCGCCTCCGACGACCTGGTGGCCAGCGACCTGCCCGAGGTACTGCTGGAATTCCGACGCAACCATCCCGGCATCGACCTCGAGCTGACCGTCGGCCTGAGCGAGACCCTGAAGACCCGCATGGCCGCCGGTGACCTGGACATGGTCTTCGGAAAGCGGCTCCCCGGCGAAAGCCATGGTGAGTTGATCTGGCGCGACCGGCTGGTGTGGGCGGGCCCGCCCGGCGGCACTACCCAGGGCGACCCGGTCCCGCTGGTGACCTACCCGCCACCGAGCCTCACCCGCCGCATCGCGCTGCAAGCCCTGGAGCGCGATGGCCGCGTCTGGCGCATCACCTGCGTCAGCGACAGCCTGCTCGGACTGCGTGCCGCCGCGCTCGCCGGACTCGGCTACATCGTGCATTCCGAGACGCTGCTACCCGATGGCCTGGTCACGATCGACGATCCCACCCTGCCCGCACTCGGTGACCTCGAATTCGTCCTCCTGCACCGCCGCACCCGCCTGTCCGGCCCGGAACAGGCGCTGCGCGACGCCATCACCGCCAACGCGCATCGGCTACACGGACTTTGATTGCCGCCAACCGGCGCAGTCCTCCGCGAACTACGCTGCGCCGTAACGCGATCCGCTGATCAATCGAAGCTCCCCGCGTTGCCGCTCGACATCGAAGGGGGACGCACCGGCGACCGAGTGCGGCATCGTGGTCAGCCAGCGGCGGAAGTGCTGGGCCCCCTCATCTCGGGCGACTCGACGCGACGGGTTCGACCGAGGCCAGGCCGTCGACGGTGGTACGGGGGACGGCGGACATGGCGAGCAGCCCGATGACCGCGACGGCGGCGAACAGATAGAAGCCCCAGGGGTTCGCCGCGCCGACGACGATGAGCCAGCCGGTGATCGTCGGACCGGAGATCGCCCCGAGACGACCGACGCCGGAAGCGAAACCCAGTGCAGTGGCTCGTATTTCGGCCGGGTACGCCTGAGTCACATAGGCATAGATGAGCACCTGGGCGGAGAAGACGAAGATGCCGGTGACGAGTACCACCGCGTTGAGCAGCAGACTGCTGGACGCCTCGACGCTCAGCAGCGCGAGAAAGACCGCTGCCGCACCGAACCACACCAGCACCGTCGGCTTGATGCCCCGCCGGTCGGCGAGCATCCCGGCCGTGAGCAGGCCGATGATCGCTCCGACGTTCAGCGCCAGCAGCATGGTCAGCGAGGTGGACATGTTGTAGCCGGCGTCGCGCATCAATTTCGGCAGCCAGGTATTCAAGCCGTAGACGAGCAGCAATCCCATGAACGAACCGACCCAAACCCCCAGCGTCGCACGCAGATACACCGGCTGGAGCAGTACGGTGGGTTGCCTTCTGCTCGGTACGGCCTTGACCGCCAGGTAGGCGTCGGACTCGGGAAGCTTGGCCCAGACCACCGGCAGCAACAGCAGTCCGGCCACGCCGCCCAGGTAGAACATCGGCTCCCAGTGCGGGACGAACCGAAGGGCGATCAGCGCCGAGAGCACGGCACCGACGTGATAGCCGGTCATGGTGACCGTGCTCGCGAACGCCCGGCGGACCGGCGGCATGTGCTCGGCCATCAAGGTCAGCGCGGTCGGCATGCACGCACCGAGCCCCAACCCGGCGATCAGCCGGAACGCGGCGAAGACACCGACCGACCCGGCCAGCGGAATGGCGGCGGTGAACACCGAGAACACCGCTATCGAGCCGAGCAGCATCCAACGCCGACCGTAGCGATCGGTAATCGGCCCCGACCCCGTCGCGCCGATGGCCACCCCGACCAGCGACATGGTGGCCGCGAATGTCGCACTGGTGACGGTGAATCCGATGTGGCGCTGGTCGACCAGCGTGGGAATGACGGCCCCCAGCACGACGAGGTCGTAGCCCTCGAGCAGGACGGTGAGCCAGCAGAGCACGGCCGACCACGACAGCAACTTCTTCATGACGGAGTCCGATTCTGTAACCAGCTGCGACTGCCACCACGCTACTCCGTAGCATCCATGGGTACGGCGTAACCCTCGGAGCCGCAACGGAATTCATCTACGCAACCGAGTAGGCGAACGGTTGGTCCCGTCGACGCGCGTGGCGCGAATCAGCTCCCTAGGCGAGCTCGTCGTTCCCGAGGCCGCCCGGAAGTGACACCGTCGCACGGTAGTTCGGGCACCGTTCCAGTTCGCCGCGGTGTGGGCAGGTAAGCAACACGTGCAGGTAGTCGCGGGCCCGGTCGAGCTCGGCCATCCGGTGTTCGAGCGCGGTCAGTTGCGCGTGCACCAGCGCACGCCACCGCGCGTCCGGCGACGCGGCGGAGGGCGCGCTGAGCAGCACGGCGATCTCGTCCAGGCTCATCAACCCGGTGCTCTGCCATTGCCGGATCAAGTCGATCCGATAGAGCTGGTCGGTGTCGTAGCAGCGCCGCCCGCCGCGGCGCTGCGCGATGATCAGCCCGCGGCGTTCCCAATAGTGCAACGTCGACAGCGGAATGCCGAAGTGCTGTACGACGGTGGCGATCGGCGTCAGTGTTGGCATAGCACTAGTTGACCTCAACCCGGGTTGAACGGGCAAGGTTTGCCTTACCTACTCAGCACGTGGAGGCGAACAGTGCCGCAAGAGCCGTATCCCATCACCGAGGTAGCCCGCGCTTTGCGCGACGGCGACACGACGAGCACCGCACTCGTCGAGACCGCGATCGCGCTGGCCGACCGGCACGACCCCGAACTCGGTATCTACCTGACCCGATTCGATGACCAGGCCCGAGACCGGGCTCGGTGCGCCGACGAGGAACTGGCGCGCGGCGTCGATCGGGGAATGCTGCACGGCATCCCGGTCGCGGTGAAGGACACCATCGCCGACGCCGACGGTCCGACCACCGCCCAGAGTTCCGTGCACGACCGTGCCTGGGGTGCGGGCCGCGACGCACCGGTGGTGGCCCGGCTGAAGCGCGCGGGTGCGATCATCACCGGCAAGACCACGACGATGGAATTCGCGTGCGGGATACCGGATCCGAACCGGCCGTTCCCCGCGCCGCGCAATCCGTGGGACCCGACCCGCTGGGCGGGTGGTTCCAGCTCCGGTACCGCCAGCGGCATCGCGACAGGCTGCTTTCTGGCCGGTCTCGGCTCGGATACGGCGGGCAGCATTCGGATGCCCGCCGCGTTCTGCGGCATCACCGGCCTGCTGCCGACCTTCGGCCTGGTGCCGAAATCCGGCTGCGTACCACTGGGTTACAGCCTGGACCGGGTCGGCCCGATGGCACGCACCGCGCGCGACTGCGCGGAGCTGCTGCGGGTCATCGCCGGGGCGCACCCGAGCGACCCGGACAGTGTCGCCGCGCCCGACTTCGATTCCCGCCGCGGCGATCCGGCGCGGGACCCGTCCGACCTGACCGGCGTGCGGGTGGGCGTGGTGCGGCAGGCACACTTCCCGGAGAACGCCGATCCGAGGCTGGCAGCGGTGTTCGATCAGGCGTTGGCGGTGCTCGCCGCCCGCGGTGCCGACCTGGCAGAGGTCGTCCTGCCGTACTGGCACGAAACGATCACGGCGACCTTGCTCACCGCTACCTGTGAGGGGCTCGCCTATCACCGGACGGACCTGTCCCGGCGGTGGACCGACTACTTCGTGGCGTCGCGCGGCTTGCTCGCCAAGGGTGCGCTGGTGTCGGGGGCGGATTATGTTCAGGCGCAACGGGTCCGGCGCATCGCCCAGCTCGCGATCGCCGAGTTGTTCCAGCGCGTCGACGTGGTGGTCTGCCCCACGGCCGCGCGCGGTGCGCCACGGCTCGACGAACTCGGTGACGACGCAGGCCATCAGGACGACGAGCGCCTGTTCCGGCTGATCCACACCCCGTACTGGAACGGGCTCGGAAACCCGGTGCTGGCCCTGCCGATGGGCGTAGCCGAAGCGGGACTACCGCTGTCCCTGCAGATTGCGGGTCCTGCCTTCGGCGAACCCGTCATCCTGCGGGTCGGCGAGGCGTATCAGCGGCACACGGACTGGCACCGAGCTCGACCGTCCCTTTCTCGGACGGCGGTGGCGGGATGAGTTCGGTGGATACGGTCCGCGCGCTCCTCGACGCGGCCTGCCTGCCCGCGACCGAGGCCGAGATCCGCGCGCTGGCAACCGGTTTCGTGGCTTATCGGGCGTCGATCAACGCGCTCTACACCGTCGAGGCCGCGCGATATGCCGACCCCGCGTTGCGGTTCCGCGCGGCGACGCGGTCCGCGGAGTGGGACCGATGAGCACGACGACGCGCGGTGCGGAGCGGGTGAGCGGCGGCCGCCCGCGGCACGAGGGACTTGTGCTGGCGTTGGCCTGCGTCGGGTCGTTCTGCGTGATCATGGACGCGACGATCGTCTCGGTCACGCTGCCCGACCTGCGCGCCGATCTCGGCTTCTCCCCCGCCGCACTGCCGTGGGCGGTGAACGCCTACACGCTCACCTTCGCCGGATTTCTCCTGCTCGGCGGACGCTGTGTGGACGTCTTCGGCCGCCGCGCGATCATGCTGCTCGGGCTCGGAGTGTTCACGGTCGCGCGAGTCGCGGTGGGCTGTACCGGATCTCCCGGTCTGTTGTTGGCGGCGCGGGCCGTGCAGGGAGTCGGTGGCGCGCTGTTGATGCCGGTGACATTGGCGACGTTGACCGCCACCTTCACCGCACCGTCCGCGCGTGCTCGCGCGCTCGCGACCTGGAGTGCCGTGGGCGCGGCGGGTGCCGCGGCAGGGCCGGTGCTCGGTGGCATGCTCACCGAGCTGGCGGGGTGGCGATGGGTGTTCTTCGTCTTGGCACCGCTCGGGTTGGTCGGCATGGTCGGAGCGGTCCGCGTGCTGCCGCGGCAGCCGAAGGCGGCTGATCGGCCACGCCTGGACGTAGTCGGCGCGGTGCTGGTCACTGCGGGCATCTCGGGTGTGGTGGAGGCGATCATGCGCTCGGCCGCCGTGGGCTGGTCGGCCGCGTCGGTGCTCGGGCCGCTACTGGCCGGGTTCGTGCTGATCGCCTTGTTCGCGGTGCATCAGCACGCCGTGGCCGCCGATCCGCTGATGCCGCTCGACATTTTCCGGTTGCGCTCGGTGCGCAGCGCCAATGTGGTGATGTTCCTGCTCGGTGCGGGTTTCCTGGCGAGTCCGGTGCTGCTTTCGCTGTATCTGCAAGACGTGCACGGCTATTCACCGCTGCTGGCCGGCGTGGGATATCTGCCGGTCGGCGTGGCTATGGTCGCGGGAGCCCGCTCGGCCGGTGGGTTCACCGTCCGATTCGGGGCACGCCGCGCGACCATGCTGTGCTGCGCCATCGGTGCGACCGGCCTGGCGGGCATCAGCATCGGCCTCGCGGTCGATGCCGCCTACTTCTGGTCCGTGCTGGTTTCGGGCGCGGTCTTCGGCTTCGGCACCGCCGCCGCGTTCACCCCACTGACCGTGGCCGCCACCGACGGCGTACCCACCGAACGCAGCGGCCTCGCCGCGGGCGTCCTGAACACGGTGCGCCAGACCAGCGGCGCGGTTGGCCTCGCCGCACTGAGCGCCATCGCGCTGGCGTCCGGCTACGCCGCCGCCTTCAGCGCCTGCACCGGCTGCCTCGTAGTCGCGTGCCTGGTCGCGGCAGCCAGCATGCCCGGTCGGCCGGTCGGGTCGCGGTAATCCTGCGGACGCGGGCCGGTAACGGTGGCGTTCCGAACCGTGCCGCTCCAGCGAACCGGTTTGCGGTGCGAACGGATGGGCATAGCCGGTCATGTGACCTGGTGGAAGCCGCGGGCCGGAGCCGCCGGTCGGCTCTCGCGAATGCACTCGCGAAGGCGTCCTCGTGTTCGTTCGATTACAGGAGGTGCTGTCCAATGCCCCGAACCTCACGCCCGAAGTCGAAAGCCCAGCCCATCGCCCCTGGCGTGCCATCCAGTGCGGCAGTGCCGGTGGAGGAGCCGACCCAGCCCCGGGAACCGCTTCCGCCGAAGCCGGATCAGGCCGCGCCGCGCCCGAGCACCGCGACCGGGACGCCGGTCGACGCACCCATCGATGCGATGGCCCAGCAGGGCGCCTACCTGACGACGGCACAGGGTGCCCGACTGACCGACACCGACCACTCGCTGAAGGCCGGGCCGCGCGGGCCGGTTCTGCTCCAGGATCACCATCTCCGGGAGAAGATCACCCACTTCGACCATGAGCGCATCCCCGAGCGGGTGGTCCACGCACGTGGCGCGGCCGCGCACGGCGTGTTCGCCGCCAATGGCGCCGCTGAGCAGATCTGCTGTGCCTCGCTGTTCGAAAAGGGCAAGGAAACACCGGTTTTCGTGCGTTTTTCCACGGTGCTCGGTTCGCGCGGCTCGGCCGATACCGTGCGCGACACCCGCGGATTCGCGACGAAGTTCTATACCGATGAGGGCGTCTTCGATCTCGTCGGCAACAACATCCCGGTGTTCTTCATCCAGGACGGCATCAAATTCCCCGACATCATCCACGCGGCGAAGCCGCACCCGGACCGGGAGATCCCGCAGGCGCAGAGCGCGCACGACACCTTCTGGGATTTCGTGACGCTGCACACCGAGGCCACCGCGCACACCCTCTGGAACATGTCCGACCGTGGACTGCCGCGTTCCTACCGAATGATGGAAGGTTTCGGCGTCCACACCTTCCGCCTGATCAACGCGCGCGGCAAGACCGTCTTGGTGAAGTTCCACTGGAAGCCGAAACTCGGTGTGCATTCCATGCTCTGGGAAGAGGCACAGATTGCCGCGGGCGTCGATCCGGACATGCACCGTCGCGATCTCGCCGACGCCATCGAATCCGGCGCGTTCCCGCAGTGGGACCTGGGCGTCCAGGTGTTTCCCGACACCGAGGAGCAGACCTTCGAGGGCATCGATCTGCTCGACCCCACCAAGCTCGTGCCGGAGGAGTTGGCGCCGGTCCAGGTGATCGGCACGATGACGCTCAACGCCAACCCGACGAACTATTTCGAGCAGACCGAGCAGGTCGCGTTCCACCCCGGCCACCTCGTTCGCGGCATCGACCACACCGATGACCCGCTGCTGCAAGGCAGGCTGTTCTCCTACCTCGATACCCAGATCTCCCGGCTCGGCGGCCCCAACTTCGCGCAACTTCCGATCAACCGGCCGCACGTCGGGGTCAACGACATGTTCCGCGACGGCATGCATCAGACCGCGGGGCATGCCGGGGTCGCGCCCTACCGTCCCAACAGCCTCGACGGCGGCTGTCCGTTCCTGGCGGGGAACAAGGACGCCGCGCTGATCGAGTATCCGGAGGCGGTTGCGGGGCGGAAGGTCCGGGAAGCGCCGAAGAGTTTCGACGATCACTTCAGCTCGGCGCGGATCTTCTACGCGAGCCTGACGCCGGTCGAACAAGCACACGTCGCCAAGGCGTACACCTTCGAATTGGGCAAGTGCTACGAGAAGGCGATCAAACAGCGAGCCGTGACGGTGCTGCGGCAGATCGATGAGCAGCTTGCCCAGACCGTTGCGACCGGGCTGGGACTGCCGCTGCCTGGAAAGCCCAGCAAGAACGTCAAAGTGCTGGCCTCGCCCGCCCTCTCGCAGGTCGGTGGCCGGTGGCCCTGCGACGGCCGGATCATCGGCATCGTCGCCGACGACAAGACCGACCTCGCGGACCTGGCCGCCACCGTCGCCACGATCGCCGAGCAGTCGATGACGCCCTTGGTTATCGCGCCGCACGGCGGCGAACTCGGCAACGGTGCCCAGCAGGTGGTTGTCTCGCGCACGCTCGACACCGCCCGCTCCATCGAATTCGACGCCCTCCTGGTCGCGGCCACCGTCGGCGACCTGCGGCTGACCACGCTCGTGCAGGAGGCGCATCGCCACCTCAAAGGCATCGCCTACACACCCGACGGAGCGGACGCGGTGCGCGCCGCCGGGGTCACCGACAACTCCGCGGGCGTCGCGGGCGCGGACACTATCGCCAGGGCATTCGACGGGATCGCGACGCTGCTGCCCGAACACCGAGTCTGGGCCAGGGCCGCCGAGTACGCCCACTGAGCAGTAACCCCGCCGGGCGACCCGAACACCGGCGGGGACGCAGATGACCACGACAGCACCAACCGCACCCGCGGCCGACCCGCGGGTGCGGCGAGTGGTCTTGCGCCAGAACAATATTCAGACGACTTACGGGTTACCCAGACCTGCCGATCGCGGACCGCACGATGCTGCGTGAGATGGCCGACGACCGATCACGTGCTGGTTTGACCGGCGACGCGCCGGGTAGGTCCGGAAGACGTGAACCATGATCATCCGGAAAGGGTGGATCCCATGCAGATCGCGCGAGGTAGTCGACTGGTCCGCCGCGACGAGGACGGCAACCGCCAGGTGGTACAGATCAAGGCGGTCCGGTACAGCCCAGTCCCCTACGCCGAGGTCGAGCCGACCGGCGGCGGGCAGCGCAGCGCGGTCCTGCTGACCGAGTTGGAACGGGATTTCCAGCCCGAATCCGACACCGTCCCAGTGGAATTGTCGCCGAGATGACTCGGACCATCCCGGACCGGACGCCGACCCGGCCGCCGAGCGCGACGCTGCGGGTCGCGTCGGTCCCCGCCTCGCACGTCTACGTCCGCCATCTGGCTCCGGTCGGTCGCGACGACCAGGTCGTCCGGTTGCCCGACCCGCGCCCGGCCGACGGCCGCACGGTCCCGGGTGGCTGGTGGCCACCGGTCATGTTGGACCCGCGGTGGATCCGCCGCAATCATCAGCGGTTCGATGTCTTCCATATCCACTTCGGTTTCGACTCGGTCGAGACCGAAGTGCTGGCCGACATCGTCGGCGAATTGCGCGACCACGGCAAGCCACTGGTCTACACCGTGCACGATCTGCGCAACCCGCACCAGCCCGATCCGCGCGGACATCGGGCACAGCTGGACGTCTTGATTCCCGCCGCCGACGAGCTGATCACGCTGACGCCCGGTGCTGCGGCGGAAATCGAAAAGCATTGGAGCCGTACGCCTCGGGTACTGAGCCACCCGCATGTCGTGAAACGGGGACTGATCGAAGCGCCGCGTTCGAATGACCAGCGCTTCGTACTAGGTGTACATGCCAAGAGCCTGCGCGCCAACATGGATCCCCTGCCGGTCCTGGACGTCCTCGCCGAGACGATCCGTTCCCTACCGGACGCGGTATTGCGCATCGACCTGCACGACGAGTTGTTCGAACCGGGAAACCACTGGTACGACCCGGATACCGGTGCGGCACTGGTCGACTTCGGCCGCCGCGACGGCGTCGACGTTCGAGTGCACGAGTACTTCACCGATAGCCAACTGTGGCAGTATCTCTCGTCGCTGACGGCGTCATTGCTACCGTACCGGTTCGGTACCCATTCGGGTTGGCTGGAAGCCTGTTACGACCTCGGCACGGCGGTGATCGTCCCGAGCTGCGGCTATTACGGTCAGCAACGGCGTTGCGAAGTCTTCGATTTCGACGAGACACATTTCGATGCCGAGTCGCTGGACCGGGCGGTCCGCGCGGTGTACGAAGGTCGGGCCGGTCGCGCCGACTGGCCTTCGCGTCGTGCCGAACGCACGGAACTCGCTGCGGCACACCGCAACATCTACGAACAGGTGCTTGCGCGATGAGCACGGGAGGCAGTGGCCTGTCCATCGCGTTGCTGGCCTCCAACCGGCATCCGATCAAGCAACCGTTCGCGGGCGGGCTCGAAGCGCACGTGTGGCATCTCGCGCGCGCCCTCCAGTCGCGCGGGCACCGGGTGACCCTGTTCGCCGCCGACGGCAGCGATCACGCGGCGGCGGACGCGACATTGCGGGTGCGGACCTTCAGCCCGAGCGCCACCGCCAGCACCGATTCTTCGATGCCCGAACGGCAATTCCTCGCCGACCATCACGCCTACCTCACAGTGATGACCGATCTCAGCGCGACCGGGCCGACGTCGTTCGACATCATCCACAATCACAGCCTGCATTACCTGCCGCTCGCCATGGCCCCCGCGTTGCCCGTCCCGATGCTGACCACCCTGCACACGCCCCCGACGCCATGGTTGGAATCGGCGCTCGATATCAGCAAGGGGATCGGCTCCGCCTTTGTCGCCGTCAGCAGGTTCACCGCCCGGTCGTGGCGCCACGTCGTGCGCGGGGTCGACGTCGTCCCCAACGGCATCGACTTGCGCGCCTGGCCGGTCGGGCCCGGTGGCCGCGACCTGGTGTGGTTCGGGCGGCTGACCCCGGAAAAGGGCGCGCACCTCGCGATCGCGGCCGCGCACCGCGCGCGCCGGCGGCTGCACCTAGCCGGTCCGATCAGCGATGTCCGGTACTTCCACGACACCATCGAACCTCAGCTCGGCCCGGAGGTGGAGTATCACGGTCATTTGGACCAGACCGCGCTGGCCAGGCTGGTCGGGTCGTGCGCGGCCGCGCTGGTCACCCCGCTGTGGGACGAGCCGTACGGCTTGGTGGTCGCCGAGGCACTCGCCTGCGGCACCCCGGTCGCGGCGTTCGACCGGGGCGGCATTCCGGAGATCCTGGATTCGGAGTGTGGTCGGCTCGTCGCGCCGGGCGATGTCGAAGCGCTGGCCCTCGGGGCGGCCCAGGCGGCCACCCTGTCGCGTGCGCATGCCCGCGGCCGAGCGACCGAGGTGTGTGGTCACCACGCGATGGTCGATGCGTACCTCGACCGCTACCGACGCCTCATCGACGCCTGGAAGTCGGCCCGACCCGGCCGCACATCGGCTGAACCCCGAAGGGGGGCAGCGTGATCGGCTACTACATCCATCACCAGGGCGCCGGACATCTGCTCCGCGCCCGAAGCATCTGCGCCCAGCTCGACACCCCGGTCACCGTCCTGACCTCGTTGCCGGTCGACGACACGGGCTTCGAGCACACCCTC
Source organism: Nocardia brasiliensis (assembly GCF_042691675.1). GTDB lineage: Bacteria > Actinomycetota > Actinomycetes > Mycobacteriales > Mycobacteriaceae > Nocardia > Nocardia brasiliensis_D. Next base: position 2,985,754 of record NZ_CP170507.1, on the reverse strand, counting down.
GCGCTCGCCGCGGACAATCTGGCGCCCGCCGTCACCGACCCTACCGCCCACGGAGTTCTGCACTGGGTACCCAAAGGCGATGACGGCCTGCGTGATCGGATGGCCACCATTGGGCAGTGGATCGCCGCCGAACGGCCCGACGCACTGGTCGTCGACGTCTCGGTCGAAGTCGCGATGCTGGCCAGACTGCACGGTATCCCGGTCGTCGCGATGGTGCTGCCCGGCGTGCGCACCGACACCCCGCACGAGCTGGTGCACCGCATCGCCGACGCCCTCATCGCCGCATGGCCGCGTGCGGTGTACGACCCGATGTGGTTGCGCGCCTACGCGAACAAGACTCACTACATCGGCGGTATCAGCCGATTCGCGGCACGAAGGCCGCTGCCCCGCGACGGTGCGCGGGGCCGACCCACCGTGCTGGTGGTTTCGGGCGCGGGTGGCAGCAGCTTCACCGCCGCGATGATTCGCGAATGCGCCCAGCGGCATTCGCAATACCATTGGCGCACCGCTGGATTGGACGATTGGGTCGACGATCTCTGGCCGGATCTGTGTGCGGCCGACATCATCGTCTCGCACGCGGGACAAGGTGCTGTCGCCGATATAGCCGCCGCCGCCAAACCCGCGGTACTCATTCCCGCGGACCGTCCGTTCGGTGAACAACACGCCACCGCCACCGCCCTTGCCGAAGCCGGTCTCGCGGTAGCCGTCGACCGGTGGCCCGCCGTGGACGACTGGCCCGCGCTGATCGAAACGGCCCGCACCCTCGACACCGACCGGTGGCGGCTGTGGGGAACCAACGGTGCCGCCGCTCGCGCCGCGAGCGTCATCGACCGGGTCGCCGGGACCGCCTCTCGGCCCGCCGCGTGAGAACCGCCGTCATCACCCTGGCCGCCAATCGAATCGCGCACTTACGCAACCAGATACGTGGCCTGTCCCGTAGCACCCAACGGCCCCGCGACCACATCGTGGTAGCCATGGGCGATCCCGCCGTGCTCGCACTTGCCCATCGTGCACCCGCGCACGGCATCTGGATGGACGCCGAAAACCCGTTTCCGTTGGCCGCCGCCCGCAATCTCGGTGCCCGCGCGGCCATCGACCGTGGCGCCGAGTTGCTGGTGTTCCTCGACGTCGACTGCATCCCCGATCCCCACCTGATCGCCCGCTACCGCGCCGCCGCGTCCGCCGAACCACTGCTGCTGTGCGGCCCCGTCACCTATCTGCCACCGGCGCCCGCGAGCGGATACGACCTCACGCGCCTGCCCGACCACCGCGACCCGCACCCGGCGCGACCCGACCCGCCCGCGCACACCCACACCGACAGCACCGATTTCGACCTCTTCTGGTCCCTCTCGTTCGCCGTCACCACCGATACCTGGCGCCGCATCGGCGGCTTTTGCACCCGCTACCGCGGCTACGGCGGCGAAGACACCGATTTCGCGCACAAGGCCGCCGCCGTCGGCGCGCGCCTGCGCTGGGTCGGCGGCGCCGACGCCTACCACCAGCATCACCCGGTCTCCGACCCGCCGATCGAGCACCTGGCCGACATCCTGACCAATGCCACGATCTTCCATCGCCGGTGGGGTAGATGGCCGATGCGCGGATGGCTCGACAGCTTCGCCGCCGCGGGACACATCGCCTACAACCCGGCCACCGACACCTGGGACCGCACCTCGTCGAGTAGTCCCGATGAACTCTGCTCGCCTATCGTCGGCGGCGCGAATGGCCGGAACGGCTGCGTCTGATAACTAGCGCGCGTGCAATTACCCGGGGATTTGTCGTACCCCCTGGCGCCGACTGCCCATTTCCAGGAGAATCCATGTTTGGTCTCGAAGCAACCGGGGAATTGCCCGGCTGTAGCTGCTCGATCGCACCAAGCACGCTGATATCGCCGACAAACAGTCCGAGTTCGACCAGGACGGGTTGACTGCCAGATCTCAGCCGTACGGGGCAGGCAAGCGACCGCTCCCCCATTGATCTCGTCCAGGCCGAAGGCACCGAGGACCGAATCGCTTCACCACCAGCGGTGGACTGGCCGCGCTTGCCGGCCCGCACACCGCGCTGACGAATCGAGGAGATCATGCCTGAATTGTTGGATACCCCGCGCGGGAAGACGCCGCGACGGACTTCCCGCATAATCAATGTCCTTGCGCTACTCGCTGCCGGCTTGCTGGCCGCGGCACCAACTGCGGTAGCCGAGCCATCTTCGGAGGCGATCAGCGCGATCGACGCGCACCACACCCAATTCGGCGGAGAAGGGTCATTTCTCGGCGCCCCGCTCGGCCCGGCCACCGACATTGCGGGCGGAGCCGAGCGCGCCTATCAAGGCGGCGTCATCTATTACTCGCCCGACACCGGCGCAAAGGCGATGTACGGCGTGATCCTTGACAAATACAAGTCCCTCGGTGGGCCGGCGAGCTCACTGGGTTTCCCCATCAATGACGAGACCGACGCGGGCGACGGTATCGGCCGATTCAACGATTTCGCCGAGCCCGGCGGTGCCGCGATCTACTGGAAGCCGGAAACGGGAGCGTCGGTCCTCAAGGGCAAAGTGCTCGCCGCCTGGCGCGAAAGCGGCGGGGTGAACGGTCCTTTCGGTTACCCCCGATCGGACATGACGGTCGAGAACGGCGTCGAGAAGGCGGCCTTCGAGGGCCCCGCGGGCACCGAAATCCGATGGTCCGAGAACGACGGCACCACGACCATGCCGCCGGAACTAGCCGCGGCCCTACCCGGCTTCCGCACCGGCTCGGTTGATCAAGCGCAGCCGGTCCCGGCGCCGAACCCCGATGCCAACGCCCCCGCCGACACCGAGGGCACCGGCACCGAGAGCTCCGGGATCAACAGGTGGTGGGGCATCCCCATCGGGCTGGCCATCGTGGCCGTGGTCGCCGGACTGCTCGGCCTGATGGGCCGCCGGGCACAGCCGACCCGCACGACACCCGTCACGAACCGCGGCTACACCTCGGCCACCACCACGCGATCCGATGCCACCGGCGCCGCGCAGTCCAGGGCGACGAATGTCGCTGGAGCGCACGAAATGCATCGCGACGCACCGCGTGCTCGCGGCTGACCGGCACGGTTCATCGGTCCACTAGAAAGGAACGACAATGGAATGGTTGTTGGGTGTACTAGGTGGGCTCGTGGGCGGAAACATTGCCGGCGCGGGCAAGGGTTTCGGCGTCGCCGGAAATAGCGCGGCAGGCGCGGTCGGTGGCGGTATCACCGGTGCGATCATCCAGGCGGCGACCGGCTCCGGCCTCGATCTCGGGCAGGTCATCGGTCAGGTCGCGGGTGGCGGTGTCGTCGGCGCGGTACTGACCGCGGTGATGGCGATGGCCACCAAGAACCGCCAGACGGTCGACAGGTAGCCGACAGCAGAATTCCCGGCGGTGCGGCCTCGCTCGAGGCCGCACCGCCGGGAATCGTTCAGGCGATACCGTTATTCGTCGTGCAGGCTGTGCTGCAACCGATCGAACTCCTCCTTGGTCATCTCCTCCGGGGACTGTTCCGGCAACTGCCGGGATTCCCGGCTGACCGGGCCGACGTTTCCACCGTCGTATACCACTGACGCCCAATTGTTCTGAGCTCGCAGCGAGGTGTAATTCCGGTCGTTGTTGACACTGGTCCGCACGGCACTGCTCTGGATGGACCCATTGCAGTTCCAGTCGATCGGCTGGTCCGCTGATTGGGTCCGCTTGCGCGTGTTGTCCGGGCAGAAGTACACCGTCCGCCATCCGGCCGCCACCGGGCCGAGGCCCTGGCGCTCCTGCAGCGCATTCTCGTCCAGCGCGGGGGGATTCACGCTGGAGTAACCGAAGTACGAACTACTGTCGGTCTTGGGCACGCCGGAGAACTGGAAACTGTAGTTCATCACGCTCAGGTAGTTCGGCTTGTAGTTGACGTGGTCCACGCCACCGTGTTTCAGGCCGAGATTGTGGCCCAATTCGTGGATGAACGTGCCGACATTCCCGTCGTCGCCGGGGTTCCAGCCACACTTGGGGCCGAGCGAGACAACGAACGTGTCCGCCGGAATGCCCAGCGAAATACCGCTACTGCAACCGTTGTTGTAGGCGTCTGCCCAGATCATGTAATGGAAGACGCGCGAGCGCACGGAGTTGAAGTGGGTCCGTTTGATCGCCGCGACCTGGTCGTCCACCGGTGACAGGTCGTTGTCGTAGGGAACCTGGTTTCCGCCACCGAGGTCATAAGTAGCACCCCGCGCGTTCCCGGCGTCCAGATGAAGGGTGATGCCGGGACGGTTGTCCGGGTTGTTCACCGGCGCGTCGGCGAATACCTTGACGATCCGATCGAGCGCCGCACCCGTCGCCAGGCGGCCGTTCATATAGTCCATCTCGACGAAGATGTCCTTGTGGTTCGGATTCGCGCCCATCTTGGGCAGATCGACGTCTATCTTCCCGTCGCCATTGGCGTCGTAGCCGTTCTTCTCCCACTCGTCGGGCAACGCGTCACCATCGGTGTCGACCGCGGCGACCTCGGGTTGGGCCGCCGCCGTGACGGGGGTGAGTACGGTTCCCAAACCGGCCAGTAGCGCGACGCAGGCGATAATTGTTCTTCGGTAAGGCGACATCTTTGACTCCTTCCGGATCGTGTCGGCACGATCCTGTTATTTCCAATCCACCTGCGGCGAGCGGTAGAAGTTGATCCCCTGCACCGTCCAGATCGGGCTTTGTTTGGCGAGTCGGGTCCGATAGTTGTCCCAGTTGTGGGTCGAGGCCGGTGACCAGCCGATCTCGGCGATACCGGGCAACCGCGGGAACGCCATGAACTCGATGTCCGCACTGGTGCGAATGGTTTCCGACCAGAGCGGAGCCTCGACGCCCGCGAGCTGCTTCTCCGTAACGCCCTGCAGATAGGTGGCCGGATCCCAGTTGTAGGAGTCCTTCACCTCGACGTAGCCGGCCCAGTGCAGGCCGAGCGGAGAATCCTTGTGGTACTTCATATCCAGGTACGCCTTGTTGGCCGGCGACATCAGGATCTTGTTGCCGCGCGCGGCCGCCGCGGCGACGTCGGCGTTGCTGTTCTTCGGATCCCAGTACTGCGGTATCGCCGAGGTCGGCGGGTTGGTGACGACGACGTTGTGCCAGCCCTGCATCTTCTTGTCGTAGGTGGCGAGCATCGGCGTCACCTTGTCGAAGAAGGTCTTGTAGTCGGCCGGCGTGGTGGCGTGCGCCTCGTCGCCGCCGATGTGCAGGTACGGGCCGGGGGTCATCGCCGCCAGCTCGCGGATGACATCTTCGACGAACTTGTACGTGATCGGCTTGGCGATGCACAGCGAGCTGTAGCCCACCTCGATATCGGTGCGCGGCGGCACGGGCTTTCCGTCGCAGTTCAACTCCCCGTAGGAGGCCTGCGCGGCATTGGTGTGGCCGGGCATGTCCACCTCGGGCACCACGGTGATGTGCCGCGAAGCCGCGTACTTGACGATGTCTTTGTACTGCTCCTGGGTGTAGTAGCCGCCCGGATCGCCGCCCACCGCGGTCTTGCCGCCGATCTCGGCGAGCTTCGGCCAGCTCTTGATCTCGATGCGCCAACCCTGATCGTCGGTCAGGTGCAGGTGCAGTGTGTTGATCTTGTACTGGGCGATCTGGTCGATGTAGCGCTTGACCTGGTCGGGGGTGAAGAAGTGCCGGGCCACGTCGAGCATCGCGCCGCGCTGTTTGAAGCGCGGATAATCGAGTACCTTGCCGCCCGAGACCGTCCAATCCCGTTTCTGCACCGTCGTTTTGTTGATATCCGCCGGGAACAGCTGGCGCAGCGACTGCACGCCGCCGAACAACCCCGCCGTGGTGTTCGCCCGCAGGGTGATTCCGTCCTTGGCCACGGTGAGCCGGTAACCCTCGTCACCGATGCGCGGACCGGCATCGCCCAGATCCAGCGTGATTCCGCGCTTGCCCTTGTCGTGCCGTTCCACCACCGGTAAGGGAAAGCCGGTGGCGGGCCGCAGCAGGCTGCCGAGGTATTTGGCGACATCCTGGGCCTGGTGCTCGGCGCGAATCACGCTGTCGGCGGTGAGCCGGAAATTCGCGCCGGGGTCGGGCTTGGCCTCGACGGGCACGGGCACGATCTCGGTGACAGCGCGTTCAGTTGTCTGTGGGTTATCGGCGACAGCGGGACCGGCCAGGCCGGGGATAACCACGGTGGCCAGAGCCACTGCTGCGCCGAATGCAAAGGGGGATAGAAACTTCCGCATAGTGTACCTCCGGTACAACGAGAGGGCACTGAGAAGTATGGAGCAGAGCGCGAGTTCTGACTGGGGACAAAACCAACTGGGGATACCGACTGGTTACCTGCTGTTGGCCACCGATCAACCTGCCGTTGCGCGCATTACCTATTCCCCACTTCTACTGGGGAGCTCCGCGCAGGTCTTTCATGTCATGATTCAGCGCGGTTGTTCAGGAAAAGGCGGCAGCATGATCGGCGACTGAGACATCTGCTCGTACAACAGTTCTCGGCCTTGCTCGGCCGCGTCATTCGGCGTGAGCTCGCGGTGTGGATTGTCTCGCCAGGCAATGTCTGTCGGTGACGGAATTTCGGGAGTCGTTGCGGCAGCACAGCGGTCGCCGCCGCGCTCGACATCCACGAGAGATTGGCGTGCCGATGCGAATATCTGGTCCCACTTCCGTATCCGCGCTGGTATTGATCGGACTGCTGCTCTCGGGGTCGGCGGCGCATACCACCACAGGCACCGCCGACGGCGTACTGACGGCCGCGATCGGCCCCGGTGATCGGGCGGATTCGGCCGCCGATCAATCGATTTACCTCCCTTCTGCCACCGGCGATCCGTCGGAACAGCTCCAGGCCCTTACACCCCCGGAGGTGGAACTGCTGCCGGACGGCACGATTCCGCTGCAGGAGATCTCGGTGCCGGGCGATGGGACCCGCGGCATTCCGGAAATCGTGCTCGCCGCCTATCGCAACGCCGAGTTGACCTTGCAGGCGTCGACACCCGATTGCGGGCTGCCGTGGCACCTGCTGGCCGGCATCGGGAAGGTGGAGTCCGACCACGCCGGGAACGGCCGTACCGACGCCAACGGCACCACCACGGGCGTCATCTACGGTCCGGCACTGGACGGCACACTGCCCGACAACGAGGTAATCCAGGCCGCCGACGGCAGCTACGTGCGCGCCGTCGGGCCGATGCAATTCCTGCCCGGCACCTGGTCGATCTATGCCTCCGACGGTAACGGCGACAACGCCTCCGACCCGAACAACGTTTTCGACGCCACGGTGGCCGCGGGCAAGTACCTGTGCTCGGGCGGGCTGGATCTGCGCGATCCGGCGCAGGAGACGCGCGCCGTGCTGCGCTACAACAATTCGCTCGACTATGCCTCGCAGGTGTTGAGCTGGTCCAACGCCTACAAGACCGGCGGCACACCCGTCCAGGTCGAGGTCGCCGACGAAATCATCCCGCCGGGCAGCACGCCGGAAGGCGACATGCCGGAGGGGGCGGGGTCGAGCATGAGCGTCGGCGAAACGACCGTGCTCGCCGCTGCCACCGACCCAGCGGACCCCGCGGCCGACCCGCCGAATTCCAGTACCGAGCCGCTCAACTCGACCACGGAGCCGCCGAGCACGACACCGGCACCGGACGCCACGGCCACGGGATCGCACCCCACCGCCACGCTGCAGCTGTCGATCCGCGTGACGATCAATGTCCCGGGTAGGGCGCCGATCCCGTGCGGCATCTTCTGTCCGCCGCGGTTGCCGAAGCAGCCACAGCCCAGCACGCAGCGGCCCACCACCACCGCGCCGGCGACACCGACCACGACCCCACCGCCCCGAACACCCACCACCACACCAGAACCCGCCAAGCCGACCACGACCGCCCCACCGACGACACCGCCACCCCCGAAGCCATCTACGACACCCACACCGGCGGCACCTCCCCAGTCCACCTCCGGCCGGGCCGCCCCCGGATCGAGCAACCAGCCGCAGATCGCACCAGCCCCGACCACCCCGACTCCCGCTCAACAAGCACCCCGAACACCGACCACGCCAACACAACCCGCCCCGCCGAAGCCACCCGCACCCGCTCCGTCGGTAGCGCCGACACCAGCGGCGCCCGCGCCGCCCGCACCCGGCAAGCCCACGGCAGGACAACCGACCAACCAGCAGGCACCCGCACCCGCTCCGGCTACCCCCGCCCCCGAGCAGAAGCCGCAAACACCCGCCACCACAGCAGCACCCGCTCCCGCACAGCCGCCCAAGACCACCCCGCCGCCCACACCCACTCCGCCACGCTGAACGTCCGACGAACGCTCAGCCCCAACCAACCTGATCCGCGGCTACGCCCTTTTCGCAGCAGTCGATTCTCGGCCCTGCTCCCCCACGAGGGAGAGTTGCCAGGACGAGCAACCCCCGAACTGTACGTTCGTAGGTACTCCCCATCCCTGGAGCCGGTCGACGAGAAAGCGGAGGTGCGATGCACTGGGATCAGATGACCGCCACACCTGACGAGCTACGCCAGCGCGCGAACCGCGTTCGCCGTGCCGCCGGGCAGCTCGGGGTGCTCGAGTCGATCATCAACGCGGCGGACGGCCCGTGGCTCGGTGCGATGGACGCCGACGGGAAGGGCGCGGCGGAATTGAAGATGCACCTGGCCGGGCGCTATCGCCTCACCGCGGTGGTGACGAGCGCCGGGAAGCTCAACCTGGTGCAGATGACCGCACCGGCGGCCGGGCAAGGTGGCGAGCGGGTTCTCGCCACGAAGACTGCCGTCCGGCGCGGCTGGGATGGCGCCGAGGAGATGCCCAAACAGCCCGACTGGCTCGACTACGTCGTGAACTGGGTCCGCAACGCCAGCGACGACGTGGATCGCCGCGCGGTCGTCGAATGGCGCCTGGACGGCGCCGACCAGAAGCTGGCCGCCATGAACGACACCATCGACAGCCTGCGCACCAGCCTGCTGGAACGAGAACAGCTGCGCGACGAACTCGCCGCCGAGGTCGCGCAGCTGCGTACCGAGCTCGAATCGCTCGACAAGACGGAAAAGCCCGCCGTCGAGGATGTGCCACAGTCCCCTGCGGCCGAACAGGTTCCAGCGGAATAGGACCTGCGCGGGCCCATGACGATCCGCATTCCCGTCGGCACCGGCCGACCGGTGGCGGCTCCCGGCGGCTACTGGGCCCGCAGCACCACTATGCCCGGGACCGAACGGACGTAGTCGGCCAGGCGCGAGTCGACCACCTTGTTGTCGGTAGCGAGGGAAGAGGCGTTGCGGAAGAGCGGGCCCGCGGGGGTGGTGACGACGATGCCGACATGGGTGACGTCCAGGCCCGGTAGGTCGGTGTAGGCGCCGATGTAGTCGCCGGTACGGAGTGCGCCGAGCACAGTGTCGTTCACAGCGGCGCTGGGGATGTAGGTGATGTTGCGATCGACCACCGGCAGCCCGGGGAGGTGATTACCGCCGTCGGCCTTCGCATTGAGGTGCTTGGTGACGGTGACCGCATCGGTGCTCACCGCGGCGGTGACATCGGTGGCAGCGACGCGAGCGGTGTGCGCCCAATCGGTGAAGAAGTGCTTGCGCTGCGAGAAATCGACCCGGCCCCCGGCATAGCGCGTCTCGATCAGGTTCGCCACGAACTGGTCCCGGTCGTTAGACCTGCTGAGCGCTTCGACATAGTCGAGATAGGTGAAGCAATCCACCCGGCGGAAGTCGATGACGAGCTGTTCGGGCCGAGTGGCCGAGCCGACGAGCATGTCGGCGCCGTAGGGCGTGCCGAGGAACTGCCTGGACAGCAGCTCGACCAGTTCGCCCTTGCTCCGCGCGTCCGGCGTGGCCGCGCGCAATGCCAGCAGCTCATCGATCTTCGCCGCGGTGACGGCGTCGATGTTCGCCGCGCTCGGCGTAGCGAGTGCCGCGGGCAGCGTCGATGCCACGCCACCGACGAGAACCAGCATGACGAGCACTACGCGAGCGATGGTGCGCAAGAAGCCTCCAGTAGAGGGGAACGATCGGGCGATACACCACACGGTAGCCCGACCCGTCACACCTGTGCGCGCTACGGTGGGTTGCCGCTGGAGCCTGCGGCGACCCACCGGTCACGACGTGCTACTACCTATGGATTCCTCGCGACTGCGTCATTTCCGATCGCCCCGGCCGAACGGCCAGTCCGGCGCGTCCCCGGACTCCGGTGCTTGCGGAGCCTGCCTGTTCTGCCCGCCCAGGCTGCCCGGGTAAAGGTATTTGTCGGCGGGCCGCTGCCGTCCGTTGAGCCAGGCGTTGAAGAAGCCGTCCAAGTTCTCCTTGGCGCGCGACTGGACGAACTGGCGGAACTCCGGGATCGATGCGTTGCCGTGCTTGTGCTGCTGCGCGAAATCCAGCAGGGCGGTGAAGAATACGTCGTCGCCGATGGTGCGGCGCAATGCGTGCAGGAACAGCGGGCCGCGGGAGTACACGGTGCTGAACTCCTTGCCCTTACCGGGGTCGTACAGCGGTGTCGACCAGACACCGGCCCGATCGGCCGCGGCGAGCGCCCGGTGATAGATCCGGTCGGCATTGCGCTTCTCGACCCGTTCCGGATACAGGATGTCGGCGGTGTAGCTGGCGAAGCACTCGTTCAAGCAGATATCGCGCCACTGTTTGATCGATACCGAATTGCCCCACCACTGGTGGGCGTTCTCGTGGACCACCGTGTTCAGGTCCGTCCACGGTGCGTAGATCGGCCGAGTCTGGGTCTCGAGCGAGAAGCTCAGATCGGTGTCCACATAGATGCCGCCGCCGGATTCGAACGGATACGCGCCGTACAGTTGCTGTCCGAAAGCGAGCACGCCGGGGAGTTTCTTCTCCAGTTCCCGCTTCTGCTGGGCCGCGCCGGGGGCGAAGAAGCTTTCCAAGGGGGTGTTCCCGGACTTCTGGCTCAGTCGGGTGAACTTGTCGATCGCGATGGTCGTCAGATAACCGATGATCGGGTCTTTCGCCTCCCAGGTGACGGTGTGCTTGCCCACTCCGGCAGGCACATCCGACGCCCGGAGTCCGTTCGATGCCACATCCCAGCCCGTCGGCACGGTGGCCCGCACGGTGAAGGTGACCTTGTCCAGTGGCGTGTCGTTGAGCGGGTACCACGTTGTCGCCGAATGGGGTTCACCGGCGGCGAAGGCGCCACCGGACGGGGAATAGGTCCAGCCGTCGCCTTTGGTGTCGCGGGCGGTTCCGGCGTAGTCGACGATGACCGTGAACGGTTGCCCCAACGGCAGTGGCGCGCCCGGAGTCACCACCAGTTCGTGCTCGCCGGTCTTCTGGAAACGAGCGGGTAGACCGTTGACGGCGACGGAACCGACTGGCGGACCAGCGAAGTCGAGGTTGAACGCCGACAGGTTCTGGGTGGCCTTCGCCGTGATGGTGGCCTTGCCGGTGAGGTGATGGGTCGGCGGGTTGTAGTCGATGGCGACGTCGTAGTGCAGCGCGTCGTAGCCGCCGTTGCCGTCCTTCGGGTAGTAGGGGTCGCCGAGACCGTCGGCACCCGGCGTCGGATCCACCGAGCCCGTGGCCGATCCGCCGGCCGCATCCGGTGGCGGCGGCGGATCGGCCACCGCGGCAACGCCGGCCGTCAGGCTGAACGCCAGCGCCAACGCGGACACGGCGACCGGCCGCGAGCGCAGCGCGGCGGGTACCGCGCCCCGCCTGCCCGACCATTTTTGAATTCGCATGGGAAACAACCTTTTTGCTAGTGGAAGGACAGGCGACCAGGCGGCGGAGACCGATGAGCTCTCGGGGACTAGCCGGTGGGCCGGACACCGGGAGGCGTGCCACACACAGCCGGATCCCGCGGGCTGTCGATGTCGGCGCGCGTCCGGTTGGCGTCGCATGCGACACGGTCGCGGCGCTCGGCGTCACTCCAGGTGTCCAACACGCGGCCGGTGTTGTTGGCGTCGACGAAGACGACCCATGTTCCCGGCTCTTGGCCTGCCGTGCCGCCGCGCCTGAGTTCGACCTTGAATCCCGGGACCGCGACACTGGCAGCGGCATCCCGGTCGGCGCGAGCGTCTCGGTCGGCGAGCTTCGGGTCGTACCACATGGCGACCGTCGCGAAAACAGCAAACTGGTCGGTCGGCGTCTTGGTTTGCTCGGCCAGCGTCCGCACTGCGGTGGCCGATACCTCGGCAGGCGGTGTCGTCGCCCCGGCCGGATATTTGCCCTGCGTCTGCTGGGACAGTTCGCCGCTCGCCGAGACGAGCGAGCCATCGGCCGCGAGCGTCTGTGCCACCGTCGCGCCGTAGACCGGTATCGAGTCGATCTCCTGACGCAGGCGAACCGTGGACCCGGCGTCGGTCGGCGATACCGAGTCGACAACGAGGTCGCCGACCGAACGGGCACCGAAGACCTCCTGTACCCAGTCGGCTTGTGCCTCCGCCGCGGCGGGGGCCCCGGACGGTATGCCCGGCGGAGCCGGCAGCGGGTTGTTCGGGATCACCAGCCGGACGGTTCCCTCGGGATCGGTGAACACATTCTTCGGCACGGCGGGCAGTTCGAAACGGCCCGGTGCGGGCGAAGTGGTCGGCGTCGAGGTCGTTGTCGGCGACGGCGACTGGGTGGTGGTCGGTGACGGGGTAGTCGTCGGTGACGAGGTGGTCGCCGTGGTCGTCGGCGACGGGGTGGTCGTAGACGGCTCGGTGGTCGGCGACTGGGTCGTGGACGAGGGCGATCGGGTGGTCGACGACTCGGTGGTGGTCGACTGAATTGTCGGCGACGAGGAGGTGGTCGGCGACTGAGTGGTCGATGACGGCGACGTGGTGGTCGGCGACGTGGATGGAGTATCGGGCGTCTGGGCCATCGCACCGGAACTGGTGGCGAAAACCGTTGCCGCCAAAACGAACACCGCTGTAGCGGAGCAACGAGCCGCTCTTCGTTGTAGGGGGTTCATATCCAAGTAGAACCACGTACGGGGCCGTACTTACGAGTGGGGAGAGACTGGGGATCTCACGCCGCGAGCGAATCGACTGTTCAGGAAGGCGGAAATCCGGCGCAGTGTTCCCCACTTGCGCTCTTTACCAATCCATTTCACCGCAGATGCGTCTGAATATGAAGGCAATCAGCAGGTTTGGTGCGAAGACGATACCACTACGTGACGCCCTTGCCGGGGGACCTTCGGTGCCGCAATCGACGCGGTACCCGCGAGCAAAGCCTGCTCGGCGCCCGTGCGCGAAGTCTGTGCCACGGGCGAAAAGCACCGATGCCGGAGGGAGGGCGTACCGATGTGGATCACGGCGCCGAAGAACCGCCGTCGGCGCGTAGCCTGCATCCAATAATTCGATTCACAAGTTACACACCGTATTACGAGGTAAAATCCGCGCTCATCGGCATTGCAGACGATCACCGATTCGCGTCGCGAAATCCTGCCAGTTGGCCGCGTTCTGCCGTGCCATGTCGAGCACGAGATTCAGGCAGTGCTCCGGGATCCGGTCGGCCAGATCAGCGGACTGGGTCGGCGTGCGCGGACTGGCGTCGAGCCAGCGCAGCACCGTGCGCCCGGTTTCGGTGAGCCGCAACGAGGGATCGCGGCGCAGGCTCTGCAGCACCGAGGCATGGCACACCCGATCCGCGGGCGCGGGCTCTGGCGTGGCGGGCCCGCCCTCCGGGCCGTCACAGGTTTTCGGGCGGCGTTTGCGATCCACCTCCGGTCTGCGCACCCGGCGCATCCGGCCGTCCCGGCCTAATCGATGTCTCGTCTGGGGAACCTCCCCAGACGACTGCCTGCGCACCGCCCCGACCGTCTTGTGGTCCAGTCCCGCCACTTCGGCGACCTTACGGTCCGACCACAGCGGGTACATCCGCATGATGCGCAGCGATGCGGCTTTGCGATCGAGGATCGACAGCGGCAGGCCGTGCGCGATATTGGCCTGCACCGCCAGGACGAACGCCTCCTCGTCCGTGCCGTCGAAGAATCGTGCTCGAATCAACCTGGCCCCCTTCAGTTTCGCTGCCTTCAGACGGTGGGCGCCGTCGATGAGCCGCATGGTCGAGCGATGTACCAGGATCGGCGGGAGCTCCGCTTCGGTATTCGCCAGCACCTGGGTGTGCGCGGCGTCCTCAGCGCGCACCCGCAGCGCACCACCGATGTCTATCGACTCGATAGGGATTTCGACGACTACGTCGGCAACCCCCACACTCGCATCGTCGTCCACGTTCAACCTGCTGTGTTCATTCACGGCGGTACTCCTGCGTTCGAAGCCGAGATCACATTCCGTAGCACATTCGCACCGCCACTGCCGATCCGAGGCACCGCGACTGGCGGGGAACGAATCGGTGCAGTAGACACGCCGCTGTGCCGGGTCGGCGGTGACTAACTAGCGCGGACAGCAATATTTCACATTGGCAGAGGTGCGGCAACAATACGGTGTCAGATGGTCGTGCATTCGCAATCTGGGGATCGCCCCCGAAAGACCCGCACATTATTAGTGACTGGTGTTAACTTGGAGAGCAGAACTCCGATTTCGGAAACTCCCGGTTCCAGCGCGGCCGAGTAACAGGCATCGGCGCAGGTGAGGTTCGAATCGCACCACTTCCCCCATCGATCGCGACCGACTGTCCGCCACCGGATCCGGCGGTTGAAGCGCGTCGCCGCTGCGGTGGCAACACAATAGAAACCCTGACCCAGCCGGGACAAGGTCACAACAAATCGGCGGATTCCGTACGCCCGAAGGAATACCTCAGTTTACCCACTGGAGGCGGCCCGGGTACGAGAATCCGGTCTGCGCGTTCAAGTCCCCTCTCACACACGAACAACGAGGCTCGTTCCGCCGATCTCGAAACCATTTCGTCCGAAGAGTTCACCTATTCGAACAACGCTCAGCACCGATCCATCCTATCATCGGACCAACCGGTCAGCCATGCGACGAACGGAGCGCTCTTGGTTCGCTCACCCGACGAGAGTCCCTGCGCCGGAAGCGATTCCGACGCCCGCTGGCGAATTTTGCCGCGCGCCCATCCCGGGAATGCCGGTGCGCGCGACCCGGTCGGCGTCCGCGCGACGAATATTTCATAGAGAGGGTTATGGGGAATCCGGAAACCGGTGCCGCCGGCTGCGCTGGATATGATCTCCGGCACGGCCGACCGCGCCTACCGAGACCGAGATTGCCGCTATGCCCGCACACCCCCACCTGGCCGACGTGATCGCGGCCCTGCACTGGGACCTCGCCGAGTGGATGGGCTCGAACGCGCCCCCGAAAGTGTTCGACCGGTTCGCCAACGCACTGCACGAGGAGTTCTCGTCGGTGACCACGGTCGGACAGGTCATCGACCGGGACACCCTGCTGGCCGGGCTGTGGCCGGCCCGCAACACCCAGCCGGGACTGGAGATCGAGGTCGCGGATATCGAAGAACTCGCGCACAGCGACACCAACGTCACCGTCCGCTTCGCGGCGGAAAATCAGCTGGGCGACATACGAACCCGCCGACTGGTGACCGCCGTGCTGATCAGGGCCGACCACGGCTACCAGTGGCGCTCGGTCCACGAAACCGCCGTTCCCACCGCGGAATGAACAGTCCTGCCGTCGCGTGCGGAACCGAAGGACCTTAGTAGTCCGATGTACATATGTCAGGTGCCGCACAGTCGCCTCGGTTCGCTCTACACTGGTCGCGTGCCTCTTCGACAGCTGACGGCTGTGTTCGTGTTAGCCCTATCGGCCACCTTCGGCGTAGCCGCCTGCACCACCGAGGGCCCGGGTACCAAGACCGAATGCAACGTCGGCGGCTGCACAGTCAACTTCGCGCGCGGAGTCGACGCCAAGGCCAGCATTCTCGGGGTGGACGCCGAACTGCTTGCCGTGAACGGCAATACGGTAACCCTCAAGGTGGCCGGCCAGGAGGTAAGCGTCCCGGTAGGTGAGACGCAGCCCGCCGACGGCGTGAACGTCACGGTGCAAGAGGTCACCAGCGACAAGGTCGTAGTCAAGTTCGCTACCGGAATCAACACCGGCGGTTAGCCGTTCACCCGCAGCCGGGGACCGGCCCTCGAACAACGGGCTCGGCGTACGAGCGCCTTCCCAGCTGAGATCGACGTGGATGTGATCGGTGTAGGCCTCCGCCTGACCGCACTGCCCGGGATCAGACGCGTTCGCGTACAGGTCGACCGATCGGCCCTCGCCCAACACGTCGGTGTTGGCCTTACCGCTCGAATAGGCCCAGGTGTGGGGTCGCCCCGCACATCGGTGTGGGCGAAGTTGCTCCCGATCCCGAGGGCAATGTCGTTGCCGCAGGCGTCGATCGCGAGTTCGGCGATCTGCGGCCCGGTGAGTCCGGCGATGGTGATGTCGGCGGCCTGCCCGCAGTGCCTGCTGAGCGTCCGCCGCTGTTTACGAGATCGGTAGACCGCCACGTTGCGCGCCCAGGACCGGTATCCCGAATCGCGGGGATCGCCGAACGCGCAGTCGATGGCCGACTTGGCGTCGAGGCGATGACTGGTCAGACTGCACCGTTTGCCGAACCGCTGCTGCATCCCACCCCACGCCGCCGCCGACTTCAGATCGTCCTGAACCGGTTCGCACGTGCCGAGCATTCGCCGAGCGTTAACCGGTGACGCTTCCTCTTCGAAGGACCCGCGAATTCCCGGGCAGGCCGAACACCGCGCACGCAAGCAATTGCGCATGTTCGCCGATCTGCTCTAGACCGAGCTGGGCATCCCGCCCTCGCCGGGACTGTTCGGCCGGGTCGGTATGGTGGCCCTGCCGCCGCACGCTCCGCGATCAGTCGATAGCCGTGTCGCGCTGGGCAATCGACGCCTGCTCCCACACATGAGTGCCTGACGCCGGATGCGAGCGGCGCGCATGCACGGACGCCAGTAGCGACACCCTGGTGCCGCGGGCGGGCACCTGACCGGCGGGCCAGCGGGCCGACACGGTCCGCCACCGGCCCGGTGCGAGATCGAAACCTAGTGTGGCGGTGTGGGCGGGAAAGAAGTCGGCGGGATAGATGGACGGTGTCCCCGTCGTGGCCCGGACGGCGAACGTGACGACGAAGTGGCGGCACGGCCCCGCTGTCTCGAGATTGCGTATTCGGGCGTGAAACCAGTTGTCCTGTCCGGCTTCCGGTGGGATATGTGTGCCGACATGGTCATCGGAGCGACGGGTCCATAGTCCCTGTGCGGTAACGAATTCGACGCGGGCGTCCGGTGTCGACTCGGCGAAACCGTACACGAACCTATGAAAGACATCGACGAGATCTGTTGCCCCGGACCGGGTAACGAGGTGCGCCGCCAACTCCGCTGTACTGACCGGCGTTCCACGGCGGGCGCGGTACAGCTCCGCCATCAGGGTACGGAGCCGATCCGCGCCGATCCGTTCGGCGACACCGCGGAAGAAACGGCCGCCCTCGCCATCGGACAAAGTCGGGGTGGTGCGCTGGAACGGCCGCCGCGAGCAGAGCGCTACCGGTGGCCGAGTGAAATCCACGGGCTCGGTGCGACTGTCGCCGTCGTCGTGGAAGCTGGTGTACGCCTCATCCCACCACCCGTCGGCCTGCGCCGCCGGACTGATGCCGCGGGCGAACCACGAGTGAAGCACCTCGTGATCGAGCGCGTCCACCGAAGTTGTCGCGGCGGTGGCATATTCCATGCCGCCGTCGGCACCATGGAAGTAGCACACGAATCTGGGGCCGAGAAATTCGCCATAGGTGTTCTCGAAGTCCGCGAGCAGCGCACGGATCCGAGCATTCATCGCGGGCAGGTTCTCCGGACCGCCGACGAGTTTCCAGGTCTCCACCACCACCGAGCGGCGCGACACCGGCAGCACGACGGTCGAAGACCGGAACGCCAGCGCGTCGGACGGATGCAATTCGAGCAGCGACGACATCGTGGTGAACCAGGCCGGGAATTGCACCGACCACGCATTGACGCCGACCACTGTCGCCGCGCCATTGGTGATGAGCGAGTGCGCGATCGTCGTCCCGGTGAGCCGCAGTTCCAACGTCCACGGAAATTGGTCGAAGGGCAGATTCGACGGAAACCACGCCTCGAGATACCGGCCCGCGTAGCGATCGGACATGCCGAATGACCAGCGGAGCCGTCCGTTCGACCAGTCCAGTACCGGCGGATAGGCACCGCCGAGGTCGGCGTTCGGGGTTGCCAACTGGTAGGTCACGGTGAGCCGGTGCACCGAATTCGCGGCCTGCGTGACGCCGACGACCCGCACCGTGCTGTGCGGCCCGGCGCCGACCTCGCGCGCGGCGATCTTCGCCGGATCGATCACCGCGCCGTCGAGCAGACAGCTCCGCACGGTTTGGCGCAGATCGAAGATCGGCGACCCGGCGTGCGGGCCGACCAGATAGGTCATCGTCGCCTCGACGGATCCGGTGGCGGTCGCGGCGTCCAGGGTGAGGACCGCGCGCAGGTTCTGAATGTGCATCGGCACCGCGCGAAGCCCGCCGACCTGTGTCGGAGGTGGCGCGTTGGTGAAGTCGGCCCGCATGGTTCCACCATGCGGCCGCGGCGTGGCCGGGCGCGTCGATATCGCGTAGTCGGTGCGGATCCGCTACAGCGCCGTCCGCGGGCTGGCCGCCGACCGCTCCGGTGGCGAGTTCTCCCACAACCGATTTCGCCATCCACATTTCCCCCGCCTTTCGGCGAACACACACTCTCGACATCATCAGACCGCACGCCCGGTTTTCTCACCTGAGTAGAGCACTACCTGAATTAGCGCAATCGAGGCGACGGTCTACGATTATCGCTTCCACACATACGAGCGTTTACGAAGGGGAAATTCGATGGCACGCAAGGTTGTCGTGACACTGGTCGATGATTTCGACGGCAAGTCACCGGCCGAAGAGACGGTGCGCTTCACCTTGGATGGGCTCGCCTATGAGATGGATCTGTCGGCACGCAATGCCGAGCGGCTCCGTGGCATCTTCGCGGAGTGGACAGCGGCCGCCCGCAAAGTCGGGCGGGCACCACGGGGTACGAGCAGCCGCGTGCGCTCGACGGCCGGTCGGGAGCAGACCGGAGTCATCCGGCAGTGGGCGCGCGATAAGGGTATCGATGTGTCGAGCCGGGGACGGATTTCGGCCGAGGTCGTCGAGGCGTATCAGAAGGCGAGCCGGTAAGTCCCCGGCGAGGTTCAGCCTACGATCCGCCGGATTCGTTCGCGCGCAAGCAATTCGGTCATTTCGGTCAGCGAGTCGGCCAAGAGTGGGTGCAGTTCGGCGTGCGCCTGCGCGACGGCCGCGTGGATCACCGACTGCGGCACCGTCGGGAATTCCGCACTGAGCCGTTGCGCGGTCATGCGACCGGCGGTCATCGTTTTCGCCCATTGCCACGCCAGATCTGGTGCGCTTTTATCTGACCTGCTCGTCGGCGGCGCCAAGAGGTGGATCGCTGCACGACGGTCGGAAAGAGGCATGTATTCCTCCAGAGTCAGCATCCATACGGAGCGAGCCACGCTTCGGGACTCGAGGAAAGTAGTTGGACTCTACCTCGCCAATGGCGACGAGCAAAGATCGATTTCCGAATTTGCTGATGGAATCTCGTGCCCGGCAACCGGTATCACCCGCAGGGGGCGTTATTTGACGTTCCCACAGGTCACAGCTAGCACCGACCGCTCGACCGAAACTTCCCACTCGTTCGAACTGGACGATTGCCTGATACTTTGGCCACTACCGTCACCAGTGCTCGGCTACTCGGGACAAAAGTCGAATTGCGCAGGCGGATTCGGTAAGGAGCGTGCCGCATTGTTCAAGGCGAGCTGCCGAGGCCCGCGTCTCTGGCCCGGACGATCGCGTTCGCCCGGTCCGCCACGCCGAGCTTGGCGAAGATGCGGGAAAGGTAGTTGCTGATCGTTTTCGGTGCCAGGTTCAGCTCGGCGGCGATCGAGGCGTTCGGCAGTCCCGCGGCGACCAGGGCCAGCACGTCGAATTCCCGTGCGGTCAACTCCGGAAAGGGGCGGGCCCGGCCAGTGGAGCCGGACAGCATGGTGGCGAGCCTGCTGCCGATCTGCGGACTGAATACCACCCACCCGGCCGACACCGCGCAGATCGCGCGCAGGATGTCGTCACGCTCCGCGGCGTTGCGGAGGTAGCCGCCCGCGCCGGCGCGGATAGCGGCGAATACCGACTCGTCGTCCTCGGCCATGCCGAACACGAGTATCGCGACGCCCGGCGCGGACCGCACCAATTCGCCGATGACGGAACCGCTTTCGGGCTGCCGCCACAGACCGAGAATCAGCACGTCCGGCCGGTGCAGCACCGCCTCCCGCACCGCACCGTCAATGCCGGTCTCGGCGACGACGGTGATCCAGTCGGCGGAGCTGAGCAGTGACCGTAACCCCGCCCGGAGGACCGCGTGGTCATCGGCGAGCACCACGGTCAACCGGCATATGCCGGACAGCGGCGAGCCGATATCGTCGAGTACCGAAAGATCGGACCCCAAGGTTCGCTGTCGGCAAGTGGACTCGGACAGCACAGTTCATCACCCCCTGGCACAGGCCTACTGGTGGATCCGGTTCCGTGCACCGAATGATCGGACCGGTCAGCTGCCTGAGAATGCCCTGGGCAAGACGCGAACGGGAAGCTTTCGGACCGCTGACCGAACCCGAAATCGACTGCCCCCCAGCGGTTCTCGACAGACCATTCGGTACGAATAGCTCCTTCCCGGCCGGTCGGGAAAAGTTCCCGGTCACTCGGGGCCGTACTCCCTGGTCGGCCGTCGGTGACCGGCACATGCTGACTACTGCAAACCTGACGAAAGGTGAGAACAGTGTCGGTCACAATGGAAATCAACGATCCATACCTCTTCGAGCGGGTCGCGCTGGTGGAGGACGAGGGCGCAACCGCGGACCGCGTCATGGGCGTACTGCCGTGCTGCAGTTGCGGCGCCTGCTGCCGCTGCTATGCGTGAGTTCGACCTCGGCAGCCTGCCGGCGCTCGGAGTCGGTCTCGGATATCGCAGGGAACTGGACGCCGCGATCATGGCGAACCAGGAGTCGATCGACTGCCTCGAGATCATTACCGAGAACTTCCTCGAGACGCCGGTAGGCGGTCCACTGGAACTGCTGCGGGACCGGTTCCCGTTGACCCCACACGGGGTCGAGATGTCGATCGGCACCGAAGGGCCGCTCGATACCGGCTATCTGGACGATCTCGCGGACCTGGTGGCCCGGGTAGACGCACCGTGGTGCAGCGACCACCTGTCGTTCACGCGGGCCGGTGGTGTGTCGATCGGACAGCTGACACCGCTGCTGCGCACGCGGGAGATGGCCGAGGAGATCGCGGGCAAAGCGCGCCAGGTGCAGGAGCGCGTCGGCACGCCGTTCCTGCTGGAGAACATCACCTACCATCTGGACTTCCCGGCCGAGTTGTCCGAGGCCGAGTTCATCACGCGCGTGGTCGAAACGGCGGGCTGCGGACTACTTCTCGATCTCACGAACGTTTTCATCAATTCGGTCAATCACCGGTACGACCCGGTCGAGTTCCTGAATTCGATTCCGCTGGAACGGGTTGTGCAGCTGCACCTCGCGGGCGGGTACTGGTCGGACGGCACGCTGCTCGACTCGCATTCCGCGCCCGTACCCGGCGAAGTGTGGGAGCTGCTGGATTATCTGGCCGGGCGCGCGCCCGCGGTGCGCTGCGTCATTCTCGAACGCGACCAGGAGTTTCCGGACGACTTCGATGAACTCACCGCCGACCTGCGCCGGGCCAGGGCGGCGATCGGTGCGGTGGCGGTGGGCCGGTGAACGGCAGCGGTTTCCAGCGAGCGTTGGCCGAGCTGCTGACGACCGGAAGCGCGCGGGCCATGTTGGCTGAGCGGCCCGCTGAGCTCGCCGCGCGGTTCGCGCTCTCCAGCGCCGAGCTGGACTTGCTCGCCGCGGCCGACCGAACACAGCTGGACATCAACGTCCGCTCGGTGACCAACAAGCGGCTGGACATGCTGGCGCGGTGTCTGCCCGCGACCCTGTCGGCGGCGGCGCATGAGCACGGCTTCCTCGACGAGTTCATCCGTCGATATCCACCGGCCCACGCCGATGGCCAGCAGAACCACAAGCGAGTTCTGGCCGAGGGGACAAGGTTTCTGGACTATCTCGTGACCAGTGGCCGGGACGATATGGCCGACCTCGCGAGGTACGAGGTGCTGCGGCTGGAGTTGTTGTTCGACCCGGCGGCCACCGTCGCGGCCGAACAGGCGAACGTCACGCCGGGCGCGTCGGTGCCGGGCGCGTCGGTGTTGGGGGCGCATGTGCGGCTCGCCGAGTTCGACAGTGATGTGGTTGCCCAGCACAACGAGTGGCTGCGCAGTGGTGTGGTGCCCGAGGGCATGCGGGGAGATCCGATTCGCATCGCCTTGGTGAAGGTTGCCGGGCGGTCGGCACTGGCGTGCTATCGCCTGGGCGACACGGCTTTTCGGGTGCTGCGAACGGGCGCGCCATTTCCGCCCGAGGCCGCGGCGGTGGTGCGGTTTGCCCGGCAGGAACGGCTGTTCGAAGGGACGGGCTGATGCGAATCTGCGCGGTGATGAAGTATCCGCCGATCCAGGGCGGGGTGAGCGCGCACTGCTACCGGATGGCTCGGGCGCTCGCCGAACGCGGCCACCAGGTGGATGTCGTGACCAACGCCGACGAGGTCGAGGACGACTATCGGATCTGGTTCGACGACAGCGACTTTCAGCGCCTCGCAGCGACCTTTCCCAATGGCGGTGCGGTGCGGGTGATCGCGTCCGGACAGTGGGAGCGCGCACGCGCGTACATTCCCGCCGCGAATCCGTTCGCCACCAAACTCGCCGCACTGGCCACCGAGGAAATTCGGCTGCATGGCGCGGATCTGGTGTTCTCCGCCTATCTGGAACCCTATGGGCTGAGCGCACATCTGGCCGCGTCGTGGACCGGGGTGCCGCACGTCGTCCAACACGCGGGCAGCGACCGGACCCGGCTACTCGATCACCCGGAGCTGGGTCAGGCCTACCGGGAAGTGTTGCGGCGCGCGGATCTCGTCGTCGGCGACCGGAATCTGACCGGCCTCGGCATTCCGCCGCACCGGATCGCACCCATACCGAAGGCCGCGCTGCCGCCGGAGTTCACGCCGGATGGTCCGGCGGCCGACCTGACCGCCCTCGTCGCACGGTTGGGTGAATCGCCATGGGTGCGCAACACTTCCCCGCTCGACCCTGCTGTCGCCACCATCGGTGTCTACGGCAAACTGGGCGTCGTCAAAGGATCGTATGACCTGATCGAAGCGCTCGCGCGGCTGCGCGGGCGCGGGCTGCGGTTCAACTTCCTCGTCATGGCGGGCGGTACCGAGCGCGAGAAGTTCCTCACCGCGGTAGACGAACTGGGGCTCACCGAGGTGACGTGGACACTTCCGTTTCTGCCGCCCTGGCGGGTGCCCGAGGTGTTGCGGGCGTGCACGGCGGTGTGCGGTTTGGAGCGGAATTTTCCGGTAGAGGTGCACCGGCCGGGGCTTCCGATGGAACTGCTCAGCTGCGGCACCTGCGCGGTGCTGTCCGCGGAAGTGGTTCGTACCCAACCCCATTGGCCGGAGTTGCGCGACAGAGCGCGGGTCGTCGAAGATCCGCGCGATATCGACGGATTGGCGAAGGTGCTCGCCGAGGTGATCGAGGATCCTGCGGCGGCGGTCGAATTCGGGCGGCAGGCGGGCAAGCAGCTTCCGGTGGCGGCCGATGACGAACTGGGTGCCGCGTATGCGGCGATGTTCGACGCCGTCGTGCACGGTGGTCCCGCCCAGTCCGCCGCCGACGCCGTGCTGCCGTTGCTGCATCGGCACATGCCGATGACCATGGCCCTGCTGAACGGGCGAGCCGAGCGGCTACTGAGCCAGGTCGCTCCCGTCGGTGTGCAGGATTTCGCGGCAATGCTGGCCGAATCAATCGATGACGACGCCGAGCTGGAATATCCCCTCGACACCATTCGCGAAGTTGTCCGCTTCGAGCAGCATCGCCTCTGGCTCGCCGTCGATACGGACCATGCCGCGGTCGAACCTGCCTTTCCCCGCTCGGCAGTTGCTGCGCGACAGCCAGACTTCGGCCAGTTGCGGCCGGTTTGCAGCGCGCTGCTCCGAATAGCCGAGTTCGCTGTGGACGTGGATGCGTTGACGGCTCGCGGTGAGATCGTCGACAGCGAGCCGTGGGTATGCGCGTTCCACAAGCGCCCAAGTCTCCGGGGACGCATATTCCGGCTGACACCGGCGACCCGTGACCTGCTCGGGCTGTGCGACGGGACACGAAGCGTCGAGGAAATCGCCGATATGGCCGTGCGTGCGCACGACGCGCCACCGACCGCCGTAGCGGAACTGCTCCGGCGCTTCGCCGTCGAGCAGGTCGTGCAGCTGCGCTAACCGCCAGGCACTCGCCCGGGCGGCCAGCCCCAAAGAACGCCACCGTACCTGCTGGGTGCGGCAGAATCGGCGGAAGAGTTCCATCTCTATCCGTCAACAATTAACCAGAACTTTGCCCTAACTGGCTTATCCCCCGCTCGTTCTGTTTCGCGCCACAGGGCGTTCACCGCGAATCTATTTTCAACCGAGACCATCGCGGAAGAGTTCCGCACATTCTCTGCTCTGCACGCCAATCCCATGTCGGATCGAGAGGAATGCTGTGCCCCAGGTAGGTTCGGGTTTCCCCAGAAGGCGATTCATCGGGAGCGCGCTCGGCGCGGCCGCGTTGACCGGCGGGCTGCAGGCACTGCCGTCGGGTATGGCCGAGGCGCTCGCGGCCCCGAGCCGGAAGGGGACCTTGGGTGACGTCGAGCATGTGGTGATCCTGATGCAGGAGAACCGTTCGTTCGACCACTATTTCGGCACGATGCGTGGGGTGCGCGGGCTCGGCGACGCGACCGCCGTAGTCAAGCCGGACGGCCGCAATGTCTACTTTCAACCGGATTCGGGTCGGTCCGACGGCGGCTACCTGCTGCCCTTTCATCTCGACACCGGCGTCGTCGACGGCCAGGACATCGGGGATCTGCCGCACGGCTGGGCCGATCAGCATCGAGCGGTGCGCGGCGGCTGGAATGACGACTGGACCGCGGCCAAAGGCGAGATGACAATGAGCTACTTCAGCGCCGCCGACATACCCTTTCATCGCGCACTGGCCGACACGTTCACCGTCTGCGACCACTACTTCTGCTCGGTCCTCGGGCCCACCACACCCAACCGGCTCTATCAGTGGACCGGAACCATAGATCCCGCAGGGCAATACGGCGGCCCCGCGATCAGCAATCCGGCCAACTACAACCCCGTATATCGCTGGACCACCTATCCGGAACGGCTGCAGGACAAGGGGATCACCTGGAAGGTATACGCCAACGACGAGGTAGGCGACGACTCCGGCCGCCACCCCTTCGTCGGCGACTACGGCGACAACCCGCTGTGGCTGTTCGACGCATACCACGATCCGAAGAACACCGAACTCGCCTCGCGGGCAAAGGTATTCGGCGCACAGAACTGGAAGCCCGATTCCGGGCAGGGCAAGAATGTCGCGCACGTGCTGTCGGATTTCATCGCCGACTGCGCCGCCGGGCGGCTACCCCAGGTCTCCTGGGTGGTGGCTCCCTACGGGTACTCCGAACATCCCGCCGCCCGTCCCGCCGACGGTGCCGCTTACACCCACGCCGTACTGAAAGCGTTGTGGGGGAATCAGAATCTATGGAACTCGACAGCCCTGCTGATCAACTTCGACGAGAACGACGGGTTCTTCGATCATGTGCCGCCGCCGATGGCACCGGCGGGTACGCCCGGCGAATACGTCAACGGGCAGCCCATCGGTCTCGGACCCCGGGTGCCCATGCTGGTGATCTCACCGTGGAGTCGTGGCGGCTGGGTGAATTCGCAAGTGCACGACCACACCTCGGTGATCCGCTTCCTGGAAAAGTGGACCGGCGTCGACGAACCCAACATCTCGGCTTGGCGCCGCTCCATCTGCGGCGACCTCACCGGGTGTTTCGATTTCAGCGCCGCCGACACCACCATCCCGCTGCTGCCCGATGCCAATGCCCTTCGGGCACAAGCTGACGCGACGCAGAGTTCGCTGCCGAAACCCGCTCCCCCCGCCGCGGGCAGCCAGCGGCCGCCGGAGCAGGAATCAGGGACCAGGCCGGCCCGGCCGCTGCCCTACGCCCCGGTGGTGAACGGAATCCTCGGCCCGGATGGCGCACTGACCACGACGTTCCGCAACACCGGCGCGGCCGATGTGCAGTTGGCGGCGTATCGGGCCGACGGGCGCACCGACGGGCCGTGGCGCTACGACGTGAAATCGGGAGCCACGGTCACCGATACCTGGAGCGTCCAGAACTACGCCGACAAGAAGTACGGCATCGCGATACACGGACCCAATCGGTTCCTGTGGCGGCTCGCCGGAACTTCGACGTCGCCGCTGGAGGTGACCGCTTCCTACACCCCCGACCTCAAACTGCACCTGTCGATGACGAACAAGGGCAAGGCGCAGGCCACTGTCACCGTGCGGGCCAACAGCTACCGCACCGACGGGCCGTGGACCTTCACGATCGCGCCCGGACAGACCACCACCGATACCTGGAACGCGCTCCGCTACGGCAAAGGCTGGTACGACCTCTCCCTGACGGTGGACGTCGACCCGAGCTATGAGCGGCACTTCCGGGGGCACATCGAGAACGGCCACCCGAGCGTCACCGGTTGACGCCGGTCGAACTGAGCCACGCGCAGCCGACCGGAGTAACTCAGCGGCGGTGCGCCATGTCGTACCACTGGTATGGCACAGACCAGTCCCAGCAATCGTCCTGCGGGTCGGCAGGTTCGGCGGGGTTGGCCCGAGACCACTCGAGGTAGGAGCTGGCCGACCCGCCCGCGCACGCGCCGCACAGGATCAGGCCACGCAACAGGTGACGCCACAGCGGGCGAAGTGAGATGTGTCGCCGCATCGCGACCTCCTCGGCAGTGACGGTGGTTCCGCAGAGGCGTTGCCTCAGGTCACGGACGATACCGGCGCACTGCGGGGCGCGGACGCGAATCGGTACGACTACCCGAAAAAACGCAAAAGCCCCGCACCCAGAGGGTGCGGGGCCTTACCAAGCTGCGTCGATCAGATGGCGCGGACGTCCTGGGCCTGCGGGCCCTTCTGTCCTTGGCCGACCTCGAACTCCACACGCTGTCCTTCTTCAAGGGACTTGAATCCCGAGCCGGACACGGCGGAGTAATGCACGAACACGTCAGCGCCGCCACCGTCTTGTGCGATAAAGCCGAAGCCCTTTTCGCTGTTGAACCACTTCACACTGCCTTGAGCCATGTTTTTACTTCATCTTTTCTGTAGATGAGCCAGGCAAATCACTTCGATAAGCCCGATCTCACTGGACAACCATGTCACGGATCGGCCGGATTCCCTATCGAATACCGCCGTATGTGAGCTAACCGACACTCCACGGTCCGACGCCGAGCCGCCGAGCGACCCCCGGACCCCTCGATCCAGCGATGATCGTTCGGGCCGCACCAATGCGCCAGGGCCGCAACGCTTGCCACATCATGCGAGCCCGACCTCGTTGTGCCCCAGCGAGGTTGGCCAGCCAGCCGAATCGGCCGACGACGGGGCCGCCGCGGACAATACTTGGTGCATGCGGGCCAAAACGCTGGACCAGGTGACCGCGGGCGTCGAGCGTGCCTGTCGCACCGTCTCCGGTGTCGTCGAACTCGAACGTGCCGTCTGCGCGAGCTTGCGCGAGGCCGTGCCCTTCGACGCGTGGTGCGCACTGACCGTCGATCCGGGTTCGGTCCTGCCGACCGGCGGCTGGCATCGCGAGGGGTTGCCGCTCGAGTACATGAATCCGATGCTCGAGATCGAGGCAGGTGGGCAGGACGCCCTCGCACTGCCCACTCTGGCCCGCAGCTGTCGGCGAGCGATGACCTTGACCGCGGCCACCGGCGGACATCCGGAGCGAAGCAGGCATTATCGGGAGATCCTGGTGCCCGCGGGCATGACACGGGAGATGCGCGTGCTGTTCGGTGACAATGCCAGTGTGTGGGGTGCGTTGGTGCTGTTTCGCAGCGCGGACGCACCGGATTTCGCCGACGCCGACGCCCAACTGATCGGCGATGCCACCATTTCGGTGGCAACCGCGATCCGCAGGGAGATGGTCCTCACCGAGATCACCGCCGACGACGCCGCCACCGGTCCCGGCCTGGTTCTGCTGGACCGCGACCTGCACCCGACCACCATGTCCTCGGCCGCCGCGCGGTGGCTCACCCAGGTCGATGACGGTATCGACCCGCACCGCGAACTGCCCTTCTGCGTACTGACGCTGGCCCACCGGGCGTGGTCACGTCCAGGCCCCGCCCGCAATCGGATCCGCTCCCGCACCGGCCGCTGGCTCACCCTGCACGCCGAGCAACTCCCCGGCGCCGCCGACCAGGTGTCGATCATCATCGAAGCCGCCCGACCCGTCGAAATCGCGGCTCTGATCGCCGACACCTACCGCCTCACCAGCAGGGAACGCGATGTCGTCGGGCTACTCGCCAGAGGCTTCGCCCGCACCGAGATCGCCCGGCTGCTAACGGTTTCCGCCTACACCGTCGACGACCACATCAAGCGGGTCTTCGGCAAACTCGAAGTCCGCAGCCGGGCCGAACTGACCGCCAAACTCTTCTTCGACCAGCACCTGCCCCGCATCGAGAACGAGGTGCCGATCGGCGGCACCGGCTGGTTCCTGCGCTGATCGCGGTCAGCTCGGCTCGGCGGAATGTCAAGTGGTGCAGTTCTTCTGGGCGTCGACACGGACCTTGCGGCCGGTGAACTCCTCGACAATGGCGATGTTCTCCGGGGCGTAGTTCTTTTCGGTGATCTTGTCGGCGTTCGGGCTGCCGAGTTTGCCGCTGTAGGGAGCGGACTTTTCCAGCCAGTAGGCGGTGCGCAGGAACTGGATGAGGACCAGCTCGCGCACCTTGGGCTCGTTCTTGATCTTGGCCCAGTAGTCGGGGTGCCGGTCCTTGGCCACGCGCAAGTACAGCAACAGGTACCTGAGGTTGGTGGCGGCGATATCACGGGAGTTGCTGGCGCCGATCCCCTTGATGTACTCCTGCACCACGGTGACCGCGGGGAGTCCCATCAGGCCCGCGTTCAGCTCGGCGAGCACGCCCTGCAGGCGGTAGTCGCCCTGCTGCCGGTCGCGCAGGTAGATGTTGTCCATGTCCTCACTGAGTCGGTCCTTGATCAGTGGCAGGATTTCCTTGCGCGGGAAGCCACCATGCAGCGGTATGCGCGTGATCTGTTGCGTCGCAGTGATCCACGACGCGGTGTACTTGTCCCATTCGGTCCGCGACCCGTCGAGATCCCACATGTGGGTTTCCTCGTGGATCGCCACCATCATCGACTCGGCGAACGCCTCGAAACTGCTCGTCTCCACGAACTGGTTCCAGTACGGGTCCTTGGCCTGGGCGATCGCCAACTGCTGCCCGCTCGGCCAGCGCCGCTGATACATGGCCTGCAGGGTCTGCATCCAGTTCCGGCTGGAGAAGCGCGCCTTCAAGTCGCTGATATCGGCGGTCGGCTGGGAGGGCTCCTCGTAGCAGAAGGGCGCGGCAGTTTGGGCGGGCACGACGTCGACGACGCTCGGCACGGGCGCCGCCATTGCCACGGAACCGGGCCCCAACGACAGCACCAGACAAGCGGTTCTACGGGCAGACAATGCTTACGGTTCACGGGAACCTCATTTCGGAGCAGACGAGCGGGGGTAGGCAGGCTGTCCTGCTGACGCTGGCTGCGGCAGACATTCCGCTTGCTCGCCGCGCGCGGACGCCGCGGGGCATGACCGAACGAGGAGCGAGAACTGTTGTGCGAGTATGTGTCTCAGCCGACGACCAGGGGGCCGCCGCCAATTTCTGAACAACTGACTGAATGATGGCATGAATGACCTCGCCCGCCTCTCCCCAGTGCGAGTGGGGAGAGGCGGCGAAACAGTCAGCGGCAGAGGGTATTCAGCCGACACCCGATCAGTGGGTCGGCTGGAATGGGCCCGCGGCGTTCGATGGCGAGCTGGGGGCAGGCGACGACGGCTGTGCGCGTAGAACATTGGCCGCGCCCGCGGCGACAACACAGAACGCAACGGGCAACAAGAGGGTGACATTGAGCGGAACGAGGTGGGTCAGCGGTCCGATGATGGCGGGCCCGGCGAGCACGCCGAGGTAGCCGAGACCGGCGACGCGGGCGACGTTGGCGCCCGCGGCATTTCGGTCGGCATGGCCCGCCGCGCTGAACAGTTGCGGCACGCACCCGGACAGCCCCGCGCCGAACACGGTCCAGCCGAGCAATGCCAGCGGAATCCACGGCGACAGTGCCGCCGCCGTCAAACCCAGCGCGGCAACGGCGGCCCCGTAGCGCAGGACCGCCACCGGCCCGAAACGGGTGGCGAGACGGTCGGCGAGCAACCTGCCGACGGTCATGGCGGTGGCGAAAGCGCCGTAGGCCAGGGCGGCCGTGGCGGCCGACGCCGACAGCACATCCCGCAGATGCAGCGCACTCCAGTCGTTGGCCACGCCCTCACAGAGCATCAGCAGCAGCGCGAGACCGGCGAGCAACCAGATTCGTCGCGGTGTCGCACGCCGCTCCCCCGCCGGGAAAACCGCAGCGGGGCGGGGACTTTCGGGCCGCAGCAGCGCCGGGCCTGCCACAGCGGCACCGGCGAGGCCGAGCAACGCCGCCGCACCGAGCGCCGTCGCCGGGGTCCAACCCCAGCTGAGTGTGCGGGCGCCTACCAGTGCGGCGAGGACACCGCCGAGCGAGTAGGTGGCGTGGAACGCCGACATCACGGACCTCTGGTAACGATGTTCGACCTGGACGGCGTGGGCGTTCATCGCGACGTCCAGACATCCGTTGCCGAAACCGAGCGCGAGCAGCGCGACACCCAGCGTCCAGGCATTCGGCGACAGTCCCGGCAGGATCACGGCGGCGGCGCACAGTGCGGCACTGACCGGCACTACGACGCGCGCCCCGTAGCGATCGGCGAGCGGCCCCACCAGCCGCATACCGGCGAAAGCACCCGCGCCGAGCAGCAGCAACAGCCAGCCGAGCGTCGCATGACCGATCCCCACCCGGTGTTCGACGGCGGGGATGTGGACGACCCACATCCCCATCAGGAAGCCGTTCAGCGCGAAAAAGGCGAACGTGGCCAGTCGAGCGGCCCGCAACGATCTCTGCATGCCTCCGAACATATCGGACATGATCGATGTTCGTAAGATTGACTTTCGAACACTGTAAATGTTCAATTAGGCGTGTGGCGAGCGTAGATCGACTGAAGCAGATCACCGATGCCGTGCGCGAAGCAGGCCAGCTCGGCGTAGCGGAATTGGCCGAGCGCACCGGCGCATCGGAGATGACCATCCGCCGCGACCTGGAGACCTTGGCCGGTCAGGGCGTGCTGGAGCGTTATCGCGGCGGCGCGCGAAGCCTGCTGCTGCGCGGCGAGGAGCCGCCCTTCGCCATGCGCGCCCGCGAGGGACTAAACCTCAAGCGACGCATCGCCGCCGAGGTCGCGGGCCTGATCGCCGATGGTGAGTCCGTCGTCCTCGACAGCGGCACCACCTGTCTCGAAGTGGCCCACGTCCTGGCACACCGCCGATTGACCGTGCTCCCCTTGTCGCTGCACGCGGTGAACGCGCTCACCGGCGCACCGCTGCTCACGCTGTTGGTACCCGGTGGGACGCCGCGCGCCGGCGAGCTGGCGCTGACCGGCCCGCTGACCCTCGCGTCGCTGAGCGCGCTGCGTTTCGACACGGCGATCCTCGGCTGCTGCGGACTGACCGCGGCCGACGGCCTCACCGCCTACGACCTCGACGACGCCGCCGTGAAACGCACCGCGATCGCCTCGTCCCGTCGAGTCATCGCCGTCGCGGAGGCGGCCAAACTCTCCCGCACCGCCCTCGCGTTCGTCGCCCCCGCCGCCGCATTGCACGCCGTCGTCACCGACGAATCCGCCGCGGCCGACGACACCGCCGCGCTCGCGGCCCTCGGCGTCGCCGTCCGGCGGGTGTGAACCCACAGCGCTCGCCTACGCGTCACAGGAGCTGCAGACCCGGTGAACCGTATGGACGTTCTGTGAGAACCGAACGGCGCGGCGCTGTTTGACGGCGAAACCGGAGGGTAGGCCGGGGCCATGACTGTGAGAACGACACATCGCGCCCAGGAGTCGCGTTTCGATCGAGGCACAGCATGGCTCGGATCGCTGGTCTGTGCGGTCCTCACCGCCGGGGTGGTCATCATCAATTCGGTCGGGGCGACCGCGACCGCGGTCCTCGGCATCGTCTTGGCGCTGGCTCTCGTGCTATGACCGAGTAGGCGCGCCGCCCGGCCTGGGTTCACCGGCCCGCATGGTCGTGTTCACATCGTGTTTACGATGTCCGAATGCTTATTCACGACGCGCCAGGAAGTCAGCCCCCACCCGCCGAGCGAGCGGGTGTGGCGCGGCTCCTGGAACGTCGCGTTCGACCGTCGACTATCTGGTGTGGCATCGCGGGTGTGGTGGTCGTGCTCATCGCCGGCGAGCTCATGGCCGCCCATCTCGATGCGCTCGGCCCGCTGACCAGTCTCTTCCGCGACTATGTCGGTAGGCCGAAGTCCGCCAGCACATCGTGGGCCGGGTTTCTGCTCGCGCTGGTCGGCGTCACGACCCGGGTCCGGGTGCTGGCCCTGGCCGCGGCGATCGCCATCGACCTTGTCTTCGTGGCGATTCGGGCGGTCGAGGGCACATTGTTCACCGTCGGCAACGGGCCGACCATCGTGCTCACCGCGCTCGCGGTGATCGCCGCGGTGCGGTGGTCCGGAGTGCGCCGTCGAACCGCGCTGCGCGCCATCGCCTTCGGTGCGCTGCTGATTCTCGCGACCAAGGTCGGCGAGATCTGGCTCGACATCACCGCGTGGGCCTGCCCGATGGTCCTCGATCCGTATGCGCAACTGGCCGATCACGCGCTCGGCAACCCCTCCTGGGTTGTCGGGCGCGCGCTCGACGCGGCCGGACCTGCGGCGCTCGGACTGGTGCGCTGGGTCTATTTCGAGCTGCCCGTCGCGGCCATCGTCGTCGCCGTCTGGCAGCTGCGCGGCGTGACCACCGGTGTGTGGCCGCGACACCATCTGGTGCGAACCTTCTTGACGCTCGGGCTGATCGGACCCCTCTGGTATGTGCTCTTCCCGGTGGTGGGGCCGGTGCTCGCGTACGGGCCGCAGGGCAACGGCCTGGAGATCGCCGACGTCTGGCCGAATATCGTTCCAGCGCTGCCGTTCTCGGTCGGGCCGATGCCCTTCGACGGCATCACCCCGCGCAACTGCATGCCGTCACTGCACACGGCGTGGGCGCTGTCGCTGTTCATCCACTCCCGACGCGGCCCGCTCTGGTTGCGCTGGGGCGGCGCGTTCTGGTTGGTGTGCACGCTCATCGCGACCCTCGGTCTCGGCGCCCACTACGGTGTCGACCTGGTCGCCGGTGCCGCCCTGTGCCTGACCGTCGAATCCGCGCTGCGCGACCCCGATCGAGGTTGGGACCACGCCCGAATCCGCGTAGTCGCCTTGGGCATAGTCACTTTCGCGGCCACGCTGCTGGCCACCCGCTACCTCGCCCAGCCGATGGCCGATCACCCGATCCCCGCGGGCATCGCGATTCTGGGCCTGCTCACTGCGCTGTCGTTCCTGTTCTACAAAACCTGGTTCACCCCCACCCGCAACCAGGCCGCCCCGGCGCCCGAAGCCGAACCCGCCGACCTCGAGCGCCGCTAGGGGCCTCAGCCGCAGACGGCTCCGTAGGAGGCGGAGCCGACGAGCTTCGAATACTTGGCGAGTACGCCGCGGGTGTAGCGGGGTGGCAAGGGCTTCCAGCCTTCGGCGCGGCGGGTGAGTTCGTCGGGGTCGATCAAGAGGTCGAGGGTGCCTGCGCCGACGTCGAGGCGGATCTGGTCACCGTCGCGGACGAAGGCGATCGGGCCGCCGTCGACCGCTTCCGGCGCGACATGGCCGACGCACAGGCCGGTGGTGCCGCCGGAGAATCGTCCGTCGGTGAGCAGCAGCACGTCCTTGCCCAAGCCCGCGCCCTTGATCGCCGCTGTGATGGCGAGCATTTCGCGCATCCCCGGACCGCCCTTGGGCCCTTCGTAGCGGATGACCACCACGTCGCCCGCGCTGATCGTGCCGTCCTCCAGCGCGTCCATTGCTGCCCGCTCCCGGTCGAAAACCCGTGCCGTGCCGGTGAATACGTCGGAGTCGAAGCCCGCCGACTTGACCACGGCGCCGCCGGGTGCGAGCGAACCGTCGAGGATGGTGATGCCGCCGGTCGGATGGATCGGTGACGTCAGCACCCGCACCACCTTGCCGTCGGGGTCCGGGGGTGCGATCTCGGCCAGGTTCTCCGCCACCGTCCGACCGGTCACGGTCAGGCAATCCCCGTGCAGCAGACCGGCATCGAGCAGTGCCTTCATCATCACCGGCACGCCGCCGACCCGGTCCACGTCCGTCATCACATGCCGACCGAAGGGCTTGACGTCGGCGAGGTGCGGCACTCGGCGACCGATTCGCGCGAAATCGGCCAGCTTCAGGTCGACATTCGCCTCGTGCGCGATCGCCAGCAGGTGCAGCACGGCGTTGGTGGAGCCGCCGAAGGCCATCACGACGGCGATGGCGTTCTCGAATGCTTCCTTGGTCAGGATGTCCGAGGTGGTGATCCCGCGCCGGAGCAGTTCGACCACCGCCTCGCCGCTGCGCCGGGCATAGCCGTCGCGGCGGCGGTCGGTGGCGGGCGGCGCCGCGCTGCCGGGCAGCGACATGCCCATCGCCTCGGCGGCGCTGGCCATGGTGTTGGCGGTGTACATCCCGCCGCAGGCACCCTCGCCGGGACAGATGGCCCGTTCGATGGCGTCCACGTCCGCGCGGCTCATCAGTCCGCGCGAGCACGCGCCGACCGCCTCGAACGCGTCGATGATCGTCACCTCGCGCTCGGTGCCGTCGGCGAGCTTCGCGATGCCGGGCAAGATCGAACCCGCGTACAGGAACACACTCGCCAGGTCCAGCCGGGCGGCCGCCATCAGCATGCCGGGCAGCGATTTGTCGCAGCCGGCGAGCAGCACCGAACCGTCCAGCCGTTCGGCCTGCATCACCGTCTCGACGCTGTCCGCGATCACCTCACGCGAGACCAGGGAGAAGTGCATGCCCTCGTGGCCCATCGAGATGCCGTCGGACACCGAGATGGTGCCGAACTGCATGGGGAAACCACCGGCCGCGAACACACCCTCTTTACTCGCCGTGGCGAGCCGGGCGAGGGACAGATTGCACGGCGTGATCTCGTTCCAGGAGGAGGCAACGCCGATCTGGGGCTTCTCCCAGTCGGCGTCCCCCATGCCGACCGCCCGGAGCATGCCGCGAGCGGCGGTCTTCTCGAGACCGTCGGTGACGTCGCGGCTGCGGGGCTTGATGTCAGGGACGTTCGAATCGTTGGACACGGTTGTTCATCATCCTCCGGTCCGATCGGCGACACGCCACCGACCAGCTATTGGCCGGTGGTCAGGCGGGGTGGGCGGCCGCGAGGAACGGTAGGACGTGCGCAAGCACCTCGGCGGCGCGGTCCCAGGTGGTGACGTGGTCGTTGTCGGGGAGGGAGAAGAAGGGGGTGCCGGTGCGTTCGGCGAAGGTTCGCACCGCGTCGTACCAGAGGTCGCCCGTGCCCGCGTACATGAGCATCGGGACGTCCGAGTCGGCCAGTTGGGCGTGCAGGCCCGGCTCGGTGGAGAACGCCGCGTAGTTGGCGCGCAGGGCTGCCGGGTCCGCGGCCTCGATCACCGCGGCCAGCGCCGGGATGGCGGCGATCGAGCCCTGTTCGATCAGGGGGTACATATCCGTGTCGGCCGGGAGGCCGAGGTGTTCGAGCATCAGGGCGGTGGCGGAGCGGTATCCCTCGATGGGGTCGAAGGCGCCGGCGACCAGCCGGGTGAGGCGTTCGGGGGCGTGCACGGCCACGGCGTAGCCGGTCAACGCGCCCAATGAGTAGCCCCAGTACGCTGCCCGGTCGGCACCGACCTCGTCGAGCACGGCGGTGACGTATTCGGCCCGGCGCGGCAGGGCGTAGGCCGCCGGATCATGCGGCGCGTCACTGGCTCCCAAGCCGAGCGGGTCAAGCACGATCACCGTGTGGGTCTCTGCCAAGGGTGCGGTGTAACCGGCCTCGGTCCAGTGCGCGCCGATCTGGAACATGCCGGGGTGTAGCACCAGCGGGGGTCCGTCCCCGAATACCTCATATGCGATCTTGTGTCCGTTGCTGCGTGCGATGGGCACCCGCTACTCCTTGTCCACTGGCTGGCCGAACTCCTGGACGAGAGTACCGATCTGCGGGATCTCAGGTTCTGGCATGTGCCGACCCTGCCGATGTCCCTTCGTTCCGACGGACAGGTAGAACGAGGTCATCGAATATGCGTAATTGCTATAGCAATTCACGGCGATGGGCGCGCGCGCCGAATGTTCAGCAGTTTGCAGATCGGCAAATGGACAGCAACTGATAACTGGCCTAGTCCGCGCCGAATCCATTCTGCGGCAATAAGTTTCACAACAGAAAACATACCGGTCGCTACTTTTAGCTGGAAACTTTACCGTGACAATGTGTAACCAGGTGGAAATAACAATCTCGGTAAGCTCCGTTTCGAAGAATGGAAAGTCCTTCTTCGAGAACGAGATCGAGATCTGAGGAGAGAACAATGGGTTTGCTCGCCGGTTTGATCGAAGTTGTCGGAAGCGTTCTGCACCTCCTTCTCGGAGGGCTCTGAGTTTTTCGGTGCTTGCCCCGTGTTGCGCGGACACGGGGCAAGCCCGCCTCCATTTCCCCGGCGGGCACGTCGACTATTCGGGCACCGTGACTTCGGCGGGCAGCCCTTCTCCCCGGTGGGACGCAAAGGCTTCGGCCAGGGCCTGGCGATCGAGCTTTCCCCGCGGCGTGCGCGGCAGGCTGGCCAGGGTGAGAACCTGCACCGGCATGCTCGGGCTCGGCAGCGTCACCCGCAGGTGCCGCCAGATTTCCTCGGCGCTCGGCGCGTCGTCGTCCACCACGATCGCGGCGGCGGGCGCCTCGCCCATCCGTGGGTCGGGGACACCGATGCAGGCGGCCTCCGCGATTCCCGGTATCGCGGTGAGTGCGGCTTCGACGGCGGCGGGTTCCACATTGAGCCCGGCTCGAATCAACATTTCACTGGCACGGCCGAAGAGCCGCAGCCGATTTCCGACCACCTCGCCCCGGTCCCCCACCGACATCCATCCGTCGACCGGACCGTCGGCCATGCCGTGCTCGGTGAGATAGCCGTCGAAGAGCATGTCGCTTCGCACGAAAACCAGGCCGTCCCGGATCTCGGCTTCGACGCCGTCGAACAGTTCACCCACCGAATTCTGGTCGGTGTCGCCGAGTCCCCGGTCGAAGGACACGAAACTCAATTCCGACGCCCCATAGAAATGCACGAGCGACGCGTTCGGCAGAACTGCCTGCAGCGCTTGCCTTCCCGTGCGCGGCCAGCGGGCCGCCGAGGACAACACCGCACGGACACCGCCGAACGGACCGGCGCCCGACCGCACCACGTCCCAGGCGATCGTCGGCACCGAATACAGATGTGTCGCACCGTCATTCAGAGATTGCACGACCGGGCGCAGATCCACCGTCGCCCCGCGCGTCAGCGCGTGCAGGCCGCCGTACAGGAAATGCGTGTGATCGAGGACGCCGGGCACCGAGACGAGATCGCGGTCGCCGATATCGAAGGTGGTGTCGGAGCGATCCAACGTGGTCGCCCACGATCGCTGGTTGCGCACGAACAGTTTCGGTTCACCGGTGGTGCCGGAGGTGATGCCGACCAGCAGTTCGGTGTCCGGGCGAGCCCGGCCCGCCGTGCCCGCCGCTGCCAGCGTGCCCGCCGTCTGGATGGGCCCGTCGAACCCCATTTTCGCCAGGCGGCGGTGTTGCTGCGCCGAAGCCACCACGGCACCTGGTTCGGCGAGCTGGAGCACCCTGGTCAGCTGATTCGGCAACAGATGCCGGTGCAGCAGTACAACACTCACCCCGGCGTAGGCGGCCGCCGTCACCACGACCAGCGATTCGACATCCGAGGTGGGCAGCACCGCAACGCGATTCATGCCGTCGAGACCGGCCGCGACGCGGGTGACGCGCGACCAGAACTCGAGGTAGTCGACGCGCTCGCGACCGGACACCACAGCGGTCGACGCCGGGTATTCGGCAGCGCGCCGGGCAATGCGCTCGGCAAGCAGCTCACTCATCGTCCACTCCTCTCGCGGCGAGGGCGTCGCCCATCGCGTCCGCGGTGCGCAACGCCCGCACCAGCACCGGCGTCGCCAACGCCGTCATCGACCACTGCAAGCCGCGGGCCCGGCGCGCCTCGCCCACCTCGTGCACGATCCCGGCCAGCAACGGAACGCACCGGATCGCCAGCGCCAGCACGAGGCCGACCCGATCCGGATCGACCCCGAGCTTGCGCAGCGGCCCGAGCGCTCGCGTCACGGTATCGAGCAGATCCGTCACCCGCGTGGTCAGCGTGACCAGCGCCGCCAGCGCCACCGAGATCAGCAGCACGCCGCACACGACGACCGCCCGCGCGGGCGAGGTGATCAGCACCTGGAACACGGCGATGATCAGCAACATCCACACCACCGGACGCAGTTGCGCCACAGCGACTTTCACCGGAATGCGGGCCAGCGCGAACAGTCCGGCCACCAGCACACCGACGATACCGACCTGAATCGGGCTGTGCACGAACACCGTTGCCGCCACGATCGATACGATCAGCAGCAACAGCTTCACCCCGGCGGGCAGCCGGTGCAGCAACGAGTCCCCCGGACGGTACAGCCCGATCATTCGACCAATTCCCGATAGGCCGGGACGGCGGCGGCCGGGGTGCCGTCGAATGCCACCACACCATCATCGATGACGATGACCCGCTCGAAACCGTCCAGCAGGGCCAGTTGATGCGTCACGACGATCACCTGCTGGTCCATCGCGTCCAATGCGTCGGCGACCACGCGGGCATTGCGCAGATCCAGCAGTGTCGTCGGCTCGTCGGCGATGACCACCTCGGGTCTGCGGATCAGGACCGCGCCGATGGCGAGCAGTTGTTTCTGCCCACCGGACAACAGATGTGAGGGATGGTCGGCGTGCTCGTCGAGCCGGAACCGGACCAGCATCTCCTCGACCCGCGCCGCGACCTCCTGCTTGCTCAGTCCGGTCCGGCGCAGCGAGAAAGCCAGATCCTCCGCGACCGTGGGCATGACGATCTGAGTGTCGGGATCGGTGAACACGAACCCGACCTTGCGCCGCACCTGCGCGCCCTTGCGCGCCGCGTCCACGCCGTCCACCGTGACGGTGCCCGACGTCGGCGCCAGCAATCCGTTGATCATGCGCGCCAAGGTCGATTTGCCGGAACCATTGGCCCCGATGATGCCGACGCGGCGTTCGGAAATCCTGAGGTCGATGCCGCGCAATACTTTTCGGTCCCCGAAACGGTGGCTGACCGAAGAAAAGACGATCTCACTCACGCGATACGCTCCACGAGCATGGCAATCCCCTGCCCGCCGCCGATGGCACAGGCCGCGAGCCCGAGTGCCGGTCCACCTTCGCGCAGCATCTGAGTTGCCAACCGCACCAACAAGATAGCGCCGGACGCACCCCAGGGATGCCCCATGGCGATGGCGCCGCCCTGCGGGCACAGCTTGGCTTCGTCCAACCCCAGTTCGTCCGACACCGCGAGCACGACGGCGGCGAAGGCCTCGGTGATCTCGATGATGCCGATCTCGGCGAGATCGACTCCGGTGCGCCGCAACAGTTTCCGTATCGCGGGCACCGGCCCGAGACCGGGGTACGCCGGATCCGATCCGGCCACCGCGGCGCCGATGATCCGTAACGCGGGCAGCCCCCCGGCCAGCGACTCGCTGGTCACCGCCACCACCGCCGCCCCGTCCGAGATGCCGCACGAGTTGCCCGCCGTCGCCGTGCCGTCTACGCCGAAACTGGGGCGCAGCCGGGCAAGCCGCGCCTCGGTCATGCCGACGCGGATCCGTTCGTCGCGGCACACCTCGCCGATCGGCACGATCTCCGAGGAGAAGTCGGCGGCCGCGGCGAGGGCGTGTGAACGGGCGGCATACGCGTCCTGCCGCTCCCGGCTGATGCCACGAGCGCGCGCGAGATCGTCGGCTGCCACGCCCATGTCGGGATCTGGAAAGCCTTGCGGCGCAAAGGGAGCGCGGGTATAGCGGACAGGCTCGGCGTCCGAGACCGGCGGCCAGAACCGCCACGGCGCGGTGCTCGCCGACTCGACGCCGCCCGCCAGGATGAGTTCGTCGGCGCCGCTGCGCACCCGCAGCGCCGCCTGCATCACCGCGTCGAGGCCGGACCCGCACTGGCGATCGACGGTGACGCCGGGCACCTGCACGCCGAGACCGGCCCGCAGCGCCGCGATCCGCGCCGGATCGCCACCCGGCCCGAGGCAGTTGCCGAGCACGACATCATCCACTTCGGCGGTCACGCCCACGCCGCGCAGCGACGACAGCACCTCGCGCAGCACCGGGGCCGCCAGGTCGGTCGTCGTCAGCTCGGCGAATCCGTGCCCGGCGTTGCCGATCGGGGTTCGACGCGGCGCGACCAGAACGGGGACCGGGTTCATGCCAGCAAGTCTTTCAGCTGACCTCTGGCCACCTTCCCACTGGCGGTCTTCGGCAGCGTCGGCAGCGGCACCCAGCGACGGGGCATGGCTTCCTTCATCAGCACCCGGCGCGCTTGCGCACGGACCGCGTCGATCTCGACGCCATCGAGTTGTACTGCGGCCGTGACGATTTCGCCGAACACGGCATGTGGAGAGCCGATTACCGCCACCGCGGCGACGCCGTCGAGCCTTTCCAGAACGCGCTCGACGTCCTCGGCGACCACCGTGGTGCCGCCGACATTGATCGCGGACGCGCCCCGGCCGCGGACCGTGAGCTCGCGGTTCGCACCGAGTTCCGCGATATCGCCGACGCCGAACCATTCCGGGGCGCCGAGCACGCGGTACGGGGTTCGGACGTAGAGCAGGCCGTCGCGAATGTCGGCATCGACACCGTCCAGCAGGCGCAGCGGCTCCGGCACCCGACGGACCGCGACGAGCGAAACCTCGGCAGACCCGTAGTACTCGATGATCTCCACGCCGTCCGCGGCCGCTCGAGCACCGTCGTCCAGGGCGATTCCGGCGACGATGGCCGTCCGCAACTTCGGGGCTTTGCGCACCACTTCACGAAGCACCGCCGGTACCGCGTGAACCACGGTGGCCCGCGACGGATCGTCGGTGACGCATGCGCCGCGCCACAGGGCGTGCAGTGCGCCGAACAAGTGCATCGTCGCGTGTAAGGGGCCGGTGATCAGCACCCGGTCCGTGGGTTCGACGCCGGTGATGCGCGTGAACGCGGGGAAGCTGTCGAACCAGGACGCTGCCGTGCGCGCGAGGGGTCGCGGACGGCCGGTGGAGCCCGATGTCGTCACCAACAAGAAGGCCGACGGCGGGATGCTCACGCGGTCGGGGCGTGCGTCGGGATTCTCGACGATCACCGGGACACCCCGGCGCGCCGCGGCGCAGACGCAGATCAACGCGTCCGGGACCGACAGTGTCGACGCGTCGTAGACCGGCGCGGTCTCCCGTTCGATCCATAGCTCGACGGCACGGTCGAATTGGGCGTAAGTGTAAGTGCGGCCGTCGAATTCGATGGCAGGCCGATCGCCCGAGCCACCGAGTCCTTGACTACGCACGAATCAAGCCGGGGTACGCCCGGTGCACGCCCTTGGCAACGACCGACGCGACGACAACCTTCGCCAGGTCCCCGGGGATGAACGCGAAGTTGGTGGTGATCGCGTGCCGGAAGTCCAGATCGGTGCGCAGCAGCAGCCCGATGGTGCCGAACAGATAGATCACCAGGATCCCGCCGAGCGCGTTGATCAACAGACCGAGCGCCAGCGGGTACTTCGGCAGGATCCGGGCGGTCAGCAAGCCGATGACCAGCGCGGCCGGCACCCATCCGACGAGGTATCCGGCGCTCGGTCCCGCCATTGCCGTCAGTCCGGTCCGACCACCCGACAGCAGCGGCAGCCCGATCATCGTCAGCGCCAGGAAGACCACTACCGCGGCGGTGCCTTTGCGCGCCCCGAGCACCGCACCGGCCAGGATGACGCCGAGTGTCTGCACCGTGATCGGCACGCCGCTGAAGCCGACCGTGATGGCGCCCGGCAGACCCATCGCCGCGATCAGCGCCGCGAATACCGCGACCTGCGCGATGTCCCGCGCGGAAAAAGCGACCCTCGACCCCCGAGAGTTCTCGACACCGTCCACGACGAACTTCCTCCCGCTACCAGCTTGAACGACGTTCAAGATAGCAGGCGGTCGGCGCCCGGCTCACCCGCGCACGGCGACCCGATACCGGTTAATCGTGGGCGTGTATCCGAGCCTGGACCTCCGGCCGACGCAACGGCGGAACCGACTTCGGCGGCACCTTGCGCTCCGGCAGCTGCGCCAACAGCCTCGTCGTGACCGCCGCGATGTCCGCGACGGCGGCATCGACCGCCGGCTGGGTGGCCGCCGAGATGCTGGAAAGTCCCCCGACCTTACGCACGTACTGCAGCGCGGCCGCCTGAATCTCCTCCGGCGTCGCCGCGGGCTCTAGCCCCCGCAGGGCAGTGATGTTTCGGCACATACCCCGAGGCTAATCCGCCACGACTCGCCACGCCCCCGGAAGATAACCACCGGTCGGCCGGCTGTCCGCGTTTTCGGAATTCGGCGCGAGACGTTATGCACAGTTGACCCGATCGAACACGTGTCGTAACCATCCGAATAATACTGAACAATCTTCGAATTTCCGCTGCGCCCAACGGGTTCCGCGGCCTACGATCAATATCGATCGAAATGCACTGTCGTGTAGCAACATTCGCTCGAATGATCTGTTTTGCGCCTGGCTTTCTGCCGCCTGCCGACCCGCTTGCACATATTCCGCGATCGACCGTCCCGAAAGGTCGCGCCATGGCCAATGAGCTAACTCAACTGTTGATCGTGCCCCTCGCTGTCGCGGCCGCGGCGGTCGTCGTCTTCGTGGTCGGCGATCGGCTGCGCCCGACCTCATGGCGGCAGTCGGCGGAGGACGCGCCGGGCACCATGGTGGTCGACTTGATCAACACCCTCTTCATGGCAGTGGCCGCGTTCGTTGTGGTGATCTGCTGGCAGCAGTATGACAACGCGCACAACCACACCGTCGCCGAGTCCAAGGCGCTCATCGACGTCTACTGGGCCGCACATGCGATGCCCGATCCCGAACACGACCGAATACAGGGCCTGGTCCGCGAATACACCGAACAGGTCGTCACCACGGAGTGGGCGGTGATGGACGACGAAGGCACGCTGAGCCAGTCCACCCAGGCCACCCTCGACACCCTGCGGGATGCCGTTATGGCGATCCAGTCCCAGGACGCCACTGTCACTGACCTGCGGGCCAGCGCGTCGGCCGGGCTCGACGCGGTCGCACAGGCGCGCCAAGACCGCGCGATGGACGCGGCACTCGGTATGCCGGGCTTCCTGTACACGGCCTTGTGGTTCACCACGGTCCTGCTGTTGTTCAGCGCGTTGCTGTCCGGTGTCCCGGTGACCAAGCGCAGTCTCATGATGACGGCCCTGCTCGGGGTGGTGGTCGGCGCCGCGATTGTCGCGATCTATGGCCTCGATCGACCGTTCTCCGGTGGCAATATCGTCTCGAAAGACGCCTTCGAATTGGCGCTGTCCCGCTACCAGCACATCACCTAGCGGCTCCCCCGGACCGGATACCGACAGCGGATGGGAGGCCCGCGGATGGCGCACACCAGAGGACTCGCCCTCGCGACAGCGCTGCCTCTTGTCGCGGCATTGCTCGCCGGTCGGCCCGCTGTCGCGGCCGCCGATCTGCAACCGCCGAAGTGGTCGCCCCTCGGCGAGATCGCCACCGGCAGTTCGTCTCCGGGCTCCGCCGCGAACGGAAGCACGTTCGAGGGGAACTCGTTGGATCTCGGTCCGAGCGCTCCGACAGAAAACTATGGCGACCTCGGCACAGGCAGCGCAGGCAGCGGCCATACCGGACCCGCGCTCGCTGACGAGGCCGCCGAGGTCGTGGCGGAGGATTCCGAACAGGTGCCGGAACTCGACTCCGGCAGCGTCCGGTCGGCGTGCGCCGGCGGCGTCGCGGTGGGCAGCGCGCTGATCCTCCTCGGTATCGCGACCGGCAGCGGGCTCCGGCCGGGGTCGGCAGGTCTGGGCTCCAGCGCGTCCGGGCTGGGCAGTGCCGCCGTCGGTAGCGCCGTCACCGGTGGCGCGCTGGTCTGCCTGCTGTGGCCGCTCGACAGCGCGCCGCCCGCGCCGGGTCTCCCGCTCCAACTCGACCCGCCGGTCCCCGGCCGTCCGATCCCCGACGTGCCAGCCCTGCCGACTCCCAACGCGGCCGCCCCACCGGCACCGTCGATCACGGCGGCGATTCCGGATATTCCGCCTTTGCCGACACCGCCTCGGCCGACGCGCCTGGAGGCTGCCGAACTGACAGCCGACCCCATCGCCTGGAACATCATGCAGCTACTGACGATCATGCTGATAACGATCCTCACCACGGTTCGCGGCATCACCATCATCAGGCGCAAACATGCCGGATGACCCCCCGGTCAACTGCCGCAACGCCTCACCCGATTCCAGCAGGTCGAGATTCCACGCGGTCCATCCGGTAATCATCGACACGGCGATGTCCGGGAATTCCTTGCGAAAGTCCCTGATGCGCTGCGAAATATCGCTGTCGGAGCCCGATCTGGTGAAGGCGACCTTCAGCTCACCGGCCGTGCCGGAGGCGCGAGCCCGACGGTGCGCGCCAGCTCGGCGGCCGAGGAGAGCAGTTGCCGGCCGCCTGCGTGCAACGCCGAACCGGCGGTTTGCCTCACGTTCATTTTTACGGCATCTT
This sequence comes from Nocardia brasiliensis, assembly GCF_042691675.1. Classification (GTDB taxonomy): domain Bacteria; phylum Actinomycetota; class Actinomycetes; order Mycobacteriales; family Mycobacteriaceae; genus Nocardia; species Nocardia brasiliensis_D. The sequence continues at coordinate 2,940,851 of NZ_CP170507.1, read as the reverse complement.
TACGGGAAGGTGTGCCGGGAAGGCTGGTCGGCGAACCGGCCCGGACCGCGGGCCGGGCGGGACGGCTGTGGGGAGATTCATGTTCGTGACGCTGCGAGACGACCACGGCGTGGGACTCGACTACGTCAACATGGCCCTCGGCTGGGATCCGGTCCGCAAGAACCGGTGGCTCGGCGGCGGCAAGGACATCGACCTGAACGCGGCGGCGCTGCTGTTCGCCGACGACAACATCGTGGACGTCGTCTATCACGAACAGCTCACCTCGAGAGACGGCTCGCTGCGGCACCTCGGCGACAGCACCACCGGTGAAGGCGACGGCGACAACGAGATCATCACCGTCGATCTGACCAGGTTGACGCCGGAGGTCAGCACCGTGTTCTTCATCGTGACCTGCTACACGGGCCAGACTTTCGAGCAGATCGAGAATGCGTTCTGCCGGGTAATCGACGGCGTGTCCGGTGCCGAAATCGCCCGCTACGACCTGACCGGCGGCGGGTCATACACCGGCCTGGTCATGGGCAAACTGACGCGCTCGGACAATGTTTGGCGGTTCGATGCCATCGGCGAGGGGATCCGGGCGCAGCATCCCGCCGAAGCGGTGGCTCAGCTGAAGACCTTCGTCCGGTAGATCACTACCGGGAATCCACCAGCTCATCCACCCGGGATGAACGGCCGGATTCGGTTTCGACCGGCGCGGCGCTGCCGGATTCCGTCACCGGCTTACCGGGCCGGTGCAGCAGTAGCCAGCCGGTCGCGACGAGGAGTGCACCGACAGCGAGCAGGGTGTACGCATCGCCGAGGACGAATTGCCAAAGCGCCCAATGGAATTCCCGGCCGTCGGTCTGCGGCACGAACCAGACCAGTCCTTGCGGCAGCAGAGGCAGATCCGGATCCCACGACCCGACCCGGTCCACGCGCATCGGCCACGCGAACAGGAACAGATAAACAACCGCCGGAACCGCGATTCGGATACCGAGCGACCGATGCCGCAGCGCATGGAACACCCACATCAGCGCTGGAACAATCCATACCCAGTAGTGGGTCCAGGAGATCGGCGAGGCGAGCAGCATCGCGGTGGCCGCGAGCAGCGCACCGAGCAATTCGTCGCCGCGCAGATAGGCGATTCGGGCCGCCGCTATCCCGGCGATCCCCAGAATGCCCGCGCAGACCAGCGACGCGCTGCTGTCCTCCCAGGTCGACCATTGCAGGCGGCCGAACAGTCCGTTGAGCGATTGGTTCTGCACATAGGCGAACCCGACCCGGTTCTGCGAGTTCATCGTTGTCGTCCAGAACTGCACTGCCTGCGCCGGCCGATACCAGAAGCCGATGGCGACCGTGGCCGCGAACGCCGCTCCGGCCGCCGCGGCGGCCCGGAACTGACGGGTGATGAGTAGGTAGACGACGAACACCGCGGGCGTCAGCTTTATCCCGGTCGCGACGCCGATGAGAATGCCGCGATACCAACGGTTCTTGGGAATGGCGAGATCGGCAAGCACCAACGCCATCAGAATGACGCTGAGCTGTCCGAACTGCAACGTCTGTTGCACCGGTTCCAGCCAGAGCCCGGCGGCGCTGACGGCAATCGTCGTCGCGGCCAAACCGAGTCCGCGCCGCCGCTGCTGGAGCACTCCGGCACTCCACACGCTAACCGCGAGCGACAGCAACGTGAGTACCACGATTCCGGTGCCGACATAGTTGATCGGAAACTTGGCCAATTCCGCACAGATCCACGCGGCGAAGACGGGATAGAGAAACGGTAGGTTCAGCGGCCCGCGCCCGTCATACAACAGCTCGGGATGCAGCGCGGCAGCCGCGCCGCCCCACAGATAAACCTGCAGGTCGACCTGGTGCCAGTACATATCCCAATTGAGCCGGATGAATTCCAGCCAGGCACCGACGGAAATGCAGGCGAACACGATCGCGGCACCGAGCGCCGCGATCTTGCGCGGGGCACGAGACTTCTCGACCGCACCGGCACCGCGCTGTTCCCCCGTGTGCGGGATGACAGCCATGGAGTTGTTTTCCTTCATCAGGTGAGGCAACACACGCAGACCAGCAACTGCTTAGCTAAACTAAGAGCAATCATCCTATCACCCACGCCCGCCGGCGCGGCCGACCCTGAACAGGCTGGCTGGAACGGCCCGGGAGGACGCTGCTGACCTGCGCAAACACCGTCGACACGGCGCCGCCACCCTAGTTCTGCGGGCATGACTACGAGCCGTTGCCCAAATATCATCCCGCACAGACAGACTGCTCGTCAGCGCCCCGATAACTGAAGAATGTGCGGTCGGCTGGCGAATCGCTCTGACTTCGATGGCGACCACGGGAGGAATCGTCAGTGAACGATGATCGGGCGGGGGAAATTGAGCAACTGGACCACGGACGTGGTGGTTTGCTCGCGTTGGGCACAGCCATGCGGTGGTTTCGTGATCCGCTGTCGGTGATGCGGCGGATGGCCGACGACCAGGGACCGGTGGCCGGGTTTCGGATCGGCCGGTTTCCGGCCGTCCTGGTCACCGGGCCCGAGGAGATCCATGAGGTACTCGTCTCACGGGCCGCGGAATTCCGGCGGGCACGCGTGGTGACGGGAACGCTGTTGCCCGCACTGGGCGAGGGATTGATCATCTCCGAGGGCGAGGTACATCGCACGCAGCGCGCGATGGTCGCGCCGCTGTTCACCGCGCGGCGGGTGCCGAAGTACGTGGACGTGATGGCAACGCGGATGCAGGCGCATCTGACGCGGTGGCAGACGGCCGGTGAGCTGGATCTGCTGGCCGCGGTGCAGGAGATGATGCACGACGTCGTCGCCGGACTGCTGATCGACGAGCCGCTCGATGACCACACCGACGTCGTGGCCGCGGCGACCAGGATCTTCGACTGGGAAATGCGGGCGATGTCGCGACCGATCGTCGCGCCGTTGAACATTCCGACGAAACGCAACCGCGAGTTCATCCGAGATCTCGGTCTGGTCCGCGACTGGACCGCGCGGGTGATCGACGCGCGCCGCCGGGATCCCGAGGGACACGACGACATCGTGTCGGCCCTGCTCGCCCGACGCGACCGCGACGGCGCGCCGATGAGCCCGGACCGGCTCGTCGACGAGGTGATCAACCTGTGGGCGGCGGCGCACGAGACCAGTGCCGACGCGATGTTCTGGACGGCGTACGCGCTGTCTCGGCATCCCGGCATCGCCGACCGGGCCCGAGGCGAGGCCGACCACATCCTCGGCGGTGCGACGCCGACGGCTGCCGATCTCCCGCTGCTCCCGTACTGTTTGCAGGTGTTCAAGGAGTCGATGCGTTTGTATCCGCCGTCCCCGGCTTTCCTGCGGGAGGCCGCCTGCGCGACGCGGATCGGGAAGTACGCGATCGACGAGGGCACCATCGTGTTCGTCGCCCCCTACGTGATGCACCGTTCGGCTCGGCAGTTCCCGGATCCCGAGGCGTTCGTGCCCGACCGATTCGCTCCCGAGGCGGAGCGGGCGTGGGAACGACTGTCCTACTTGCCTTTCGGTGCGGGCGAACATGTGTGCATCGGGTCGGCCCTCGCGTTGCTGGAGGGCCAGATCTTCACCGCGCTGCTGCTCAGCGGCGGCACGGTGCACATCGACCGTGACGTGGCGATGAAACTGACGATCAACCTGCGGCCGAAGCGCCGGGTCCGGGCCGTCTACACGGCCAGACCCGCTGCGGCGAACCGCGAACTGTCCGGGCTCGAGGCCAGAGAACCGCGATGACCCCACTCTCGCCGTCGCTGTTCAGTCGAACGGCGGCCGCGCTATCGGGAGGACGCAGGCGGGGCTCATCGGTGGCCCGAGCCGCCGCCGAACAGATCGATCGCATCCTCGCCTTCGCGCTCGGCCTCGGCGTGTGGATATTCGGTGCGGGTGACGCCGCCGAGATCGCCGGGCAGTCGCGGCACTTCCCGGCATGGTGGACCGTGCTGGCCCTGACCGGTGTGTTCGGCACCGCTCTGCTGCTGGCCGGAACCGCCCTGCGCGCCGCACTGCCCACCGTGCGGGGCATAGCCGCCACGCACGCAACGGTTTTCGCGGTGGTCGTCGGGCTCTCCGGGTTCGCGGTGCAGCAGGGACAGATCACCGACGATGTGGCGTGGATCTATCGGCTGGTTCCGCTCGGCGGGGTCGCGGCCACGCTGGCCTGGCGGACCCCGGTGACCGCGGTCTACCTGGTCGCCGTCGGGATGCTGGCCGCATCATCGACCGGACGAGCCACCGGCGACGTCACCTGGACGGAATTCGCGCTCACCTCGGTCCGGATCATCGGGATCACGGTCGCCTTCGTCTACATCACCCAGCTGGCTCGGCGCGCCGCCCACCTGCTCGACAAGGAGCGCGCGCGAGCACATGACCAGGCATCGCTCGCGGCGGCGGAGGAGGCGCGGGCCGGCGAGCGGGCGTGGTTCGCGGGGCTGATCCACGACAAAGTGCTGGCCACTCTGCTCGACACCTCCCGCGGCGGCAGTCCCTCGATGCTGGCTCGGCAGGCCAATCACGCCCTCGGTCAATTCGCCGCCATCGGACGCGTCAACGAGTTGTGCACCGATCTCGAAGCGGTCGAGGCCATCGCCCGCGAAGCGGGCGGCGCCATCGATACCGAACTGCGCGTTCAGGTCCGGCACGACTGCAACTCGGCCGACCTGCGCATCGACTCCGCCGCGGTGGCCGCGCTCAGCCAGGCCGCCGCCGAAGCCGTCCGCAACAGCGTGCGGCACGCCGCCGTGCCGGGGCGCACCGTGGCGCGGCAGTTGACCATCGTGGCGCGGGAGTCCGGCATCACCGTTGTCGTCAGTGACGACGGCGCCGGCTTCGACCCGGGCCAGGTTGCGGCCAATCGGCTCGGCCTCACGGTCAGCATCCTGCGGCGGATGCGCGAGGCAGGCGGCCGCGCCATCATTGATTCCCGCCCCGGTGCCGGCACCAGGGTCGTACTGGAATGGAACGCCCCCGATGAGACCTGACAACGGCGACCTGAGCCGACTGCTCAGCGGGCGGCGCTCCACCGTGCTGACGATCATCGCCGTGGTGCTGGCCACCGACGCCGCAGTGATGATCCGTTCGATGCGCAGGGCCGAGATTCCTATGTCGGTTTCCCTGGTCGCCGCCGCCGCGCTCATCGTTGCCGCCACCGTCGTCGTCGTACTCGACATGGGGAAACCGATCCACACCTACGCGGCTGTCTTCGTGGCAGCCGCGGGGCCGGTCGGTGCCTTGATCGCCAATGATCAAGTGACCGCCGAGCTGCACGCGCACACCAGCGTGTGGACCGCCTACATGGCGGGTAGCGCGCTGGCGTTGCTCGTTCTGCGCGGCCGAAACGTGCTGGCCTGGGCGGGAACCGGGGCAACCTGGCTCGCCGTCGTGCTCGCGGCGGGCGGCGAGCCGACCGCGTACGTGCAGGCGGTCGTTCCGCTGGTCAATGTCGCCATCGCCGCGGCGTTCGCCGCGATAATGCGCCCGACCCTGCGCTCGCTGCACGAACTCGAGATCGAGTCGACCGCGCGCGCCGCGAAGCACGCCCGGCTCGACGCCCAGAACGCCGAACGCAAACGCCAACTCGACCGGCTCGACCGGCGCGCGCGCCCGATGCTCGAACGCATCGCCGCGGCCGTCCCGTTCCGGCCCGATGAACGGGAAGAATGTCGCCTGCTCGAAGCCGAACTCCGCGACGAACTGCGCGCACCGCAGCTGTCCACACCCGAAGTCCTCGGCGCCGCCCGCGCGGCCCGCCAGCGCGGGATCGAGGTGATGCTGCTCGACGACGGTGGACTCGACGCCGCCTCCTCCCGCATCCGCACCTTGGTCCGCGACGTCGTCACCCGCGAACTCGACAACACCCACCAGGGACAGGTGACCGTCCGCGTACTCCCCCCAGGACGACACAACCTCGCCACCGTCCTCGTCGACCAGACCTGCGGCAACCGCCGAACCGAAATCGACCGCGCCGGAACAGTAACCGTCACCCTCGACCGAACCCCACCACTGCGAGCAGACGGACACTCCGACGCCACCGGACCCCGCCGCGCGTGCTGATCGGCACCCGCCTGGCGTCACAGAGTTTCGGTAGCGACTTCGAGCCACGCGATGAAGATGCCGAAGTCGCTCGGCCGCAGTCCTATAGCCGACTGCTATCCGGGAGACCTGCTGCGGGCGGTGCTTCGTTTGCAGGCCGACCAATGGCCTGGCGATGCCGACCTGTTGGCCCGCGCTCAACGCATCGCCCAGCAGGCCGATGCGTTGATCGCTGAACTGGATGGCGCTCGAGTCCCCGAACTTCGACAGCTGGTCAGCGAATTCCTAGAAGACAGCGACCGGTCCCGCCGCGGCCCGTAGCCGGAAGTGGGCACCCTGCCGCTGGGCGCGCTGTCGACGAGACAGGCCGTGGTGCAACGTTTCCGGTGCGTCGAATGGTCAGTATCGCCGAGGTCGCTGCGGATATTGTTGCCAGGTGACGATGTTCGCTAGTGGCGCTATTCGGGAGTTGGGGAGCGACCCGCGGCATGCTGTGGTTCGGTTCGGTGAGGAGCCGAATCCTGGTCCGGCACAGGCCGCCCAGCGGGTCTTGTTGGTCGATGGGCAGCCTGCTTTCGAGTTGAGCTATTGGTGTGGCACCTGTCCGATGTTGTTCAAGCGACGGGAAGGGGCCCACAAGACACTGTCGGTGGCAAGTCTTGCCGAACGGTTGACCGCCGGACTCGACGCGCTGGACGAGTCGGTGATCGCACCGTTTGCCGAACTACTTCCGTTCGGTAGGTATGTGCCGATGCTGCTGGGCATCGACCCGCGACTCGTGCATCCGCTGGACCCCGACGACTACTTCGCTCACGAGCAGGTCGCGACGTGGGGTATCGATTCGTTCTGGGGGTTACCCAATTACCCACAGACGGTCTACTACCGGACATTCGACGCACCGGTGAGCGCCGATGCCCATCTGCACGAGTTCGTCGTCCCGATGGTTCCGCCGACCTGGAACGACGCCACCCGAGTAGCGCAGTACCAGCAGCAGCTCCAAACCTCTTCGACGCCAACGGCGGTGGCGGTCTCACTGCTGGACATATGCCAGCCGGCCATGGCCGATGAGAGCCGCGACGACTACTACATACACTGGTCATTGCTCCACTTCCTGCTCGACGGCCACCACAAGCTGGAAGCGGCCGCCCGTTCTCATCGCCCACTCCGCCTGCTGTCCCTGTTGAGTGTCGACGACAGCCTCGCCGAACAACACGACATCGATCGCCTCACCACCGTCCGAGCGGACCTCGCCCGCCCACGCAGTTCACCGCCCCGTCCCCGCTGAGCGGGCTTGCCGACCCGGACACGCCGTAGGAGTTCGTGCCCGTTGTCGATCGCGCGCCGTCCGCTGATCGTCGGTTGCTTCAGTGGCGGCCGTGTACATGGCGAACGTGGAGACCAATCCCGATGCTTCGCGGCTCCGAAGAAGATGCGTTGTCACTCTCAGATGGAACTAGCGCAGTCTCCGGTCTATCCGCCCGTGGCACAGGATTCTGAACTCCGACAGAAGGGTTTCTATGAAGCTTTCCATGTTCGGTTCGGCCGTTGTCGCAGCTGGAGGCACTGTATTGATCGGTACGGCCGTCGCTCATGCGGGACCGCCAGCTGAACCCGAACCCACGGCGTCGATCGGTAGCGTCGAGTTGGCCGAGTCCGGCCTCGCGGTCACCGTGAACTATCTGTGCCACAGCGACGAGGTGGACGGTCTTGTCCTCTCCGTCGAGCAGACCTCCGACGGCAAAAAGGTCATCGGCGGAGGTGAGGCGAAGGCCGAGTGCGACGGCGAGGATAAGACCAAGAAATTCACCATCACTCCGAGCGAGGGAGACAAATTCCAAGCTGGCGAAGTCGAGATCAACTTGGAAATGATCGGCAACAGCCCTGCCGCGATCACAGAAAAGCGCACGGTCGAATGAGCTCGATACGACTTACCGAGGCATGTCACTCGCGAGGAGGAGGTCGAACAATCAAACGAGCAATGGGATCGCTGACGCTGGTCATGTCGCTGGTCACCATGGGGTGCATCGGTGCCGCAACCGCGGACGCCGCGGACTCCGATAAGTGCGGCACGCACGCCGAAGACTACTACGGTGAGTGGAAGGGGAAACTGATGCGGTCCTCTTCGGTCGATTGGAAGGTCGTCCTGTATCCGACCGAAAAAGCGGATGGTGCACGCGACGCCCCCTACAACTACGACGATACTTTCACCGGGGAGTTCACCATTCGTCCAGATCAGCGAGACAAGCTCGAGGTGACCTTGCATTCGAAGAAGAATTTCCCGGCGAGGATGCAGCTCGAGCCGATCTGCCCGTCCGGCACCACGAGGCCGGACAGCTTGCGGCACCATTACCAGTACGGCGGCGCCACGCAGTTCAAGGACGACAAGGGGAACACGGTACACGACTGGGTCGACAACTATTCCGACCTGACGGCGGTGGGCTCCTGATCCGCTGCTCCACCGAATTCGAAGAAGTCTCGACCCGGGCGGCCGTCGATTCCGTTCCTACACAACAGGCGACGGCCGCTTCGGCTGCGGGGCGCTTATCGGGGTTGATCGATCGCGACGGCGGTGTAGGGGGTGGTCGGCTCGGGTGGGGTGTTGAAGCGGGCGTTCGGGAGGTACATGCGGCCGCCGAAGGTGGCGACTGTCGACGGTACGTCGAAGCGCGGGTCGGTGACTCGGCGTTGGACGGTGCCGGTCGTGCCTTCGGGGTCTAGGGTGACCATGGCGATTGCGTTGCGCCGGTTTTGCACGACATACAGTGTGCTGCCGTCCAAGAGCAGTCCGTCGCCGTCGGGTAGTGCCTCGGTGCCGAGAGCGATCTGCCGTGTCGCGCCTGTCGCGGGGTCGACGCGGAACAGGTGGCCGGTCACCGACTGCACGATGATCAGGGCCGCGCCGTCGGGTGTGCGCACGATGCCGTTGGCATTGAATGCGCCTGGCACATAGGCGATGTCGCCGGTCAGCGGAAGTCGTCGCACCGCCTCGGGCCGCGGCAGTGCACCGTCGGGACCGATGGGCAGGTGGTAGAGCACGGCCGCGCGTGAGTCGGTGAACCACGCGCCCGTCGGTGTGAGCACTACATCGTTGACGAATGTGTCCGGCGCCGTGGCGACTTGGTAGTTCGCCAGCACCGCGCCCGTCCAGATGTCCACCACGCGAATGTCGCCACCGGTGCCGCCGGCGACGAACAGTCGACCGCGGTGGTCGATTTGGAGTCCGAGCGCTGGCGTGCCCGGGCCGCGGCTCAGGATGTCACCCTGTCCGGTCACCAGGTTGGCGCGATAGATCGAGCCGTCCGCCATGGAGCCGATATAGGCTACCGGCAGCGCACCGATGGCGATACCTTCCGGCCGGAATCCGGCGGGCAGGGCGATCGTGGTGGGAAACACCGCACCGTCCGCCATCGCCCGGTCCGTGGGTGCCAGCACGGTCACAACGAGGCAGGCGAGCGCGAACGAGATACCGAGGACTCGCTTCATTTCATCGTTCTCTCTGTCGTCAGGTCGGCCGGAGTCTGCTACCGGCGCGCGCCCAGCCGCAGGCCCCCCACGGAACCACCTGCGCTGCTGAGCTTTTCACCTTCGAGTCTCACCCGCAGCGATCAATCAGTCCAATGCATGTTTGTCACCCCACCGATCTCGATACAAGATTGATCCATGGAGCTCCAGCAGATGCGCTACGTCGTCGCCGTCGCCGAGACGAACAGCTTCACCCGGGCGGCCGAGCGATGCCTGGTGGTGCAGTCCGCCCTCAGCCACCAAATCGCGCGCCTGGAACGGGAATTGGATGCTCGACTGTTCGAACGCACCAGCCGTCGCGTCCGGCTGACACCGGCCGGTACGGCGTTCCTCCCCGCTGCCCGTCAGTGTCTGGACGCCGCCGAGCGCGCCGCCGCCGAGGTCGCCGCGGCCATCGGCGAGGTGCGCGGACGACTCGCCGTCGGCGTGATCTCCACCGTGGCCGCGGTCGATATTCCGGCCGCCCTGCGTGCTTTCCACCAGCGGTACCCGCAGGTCCGCATCAGCCTGCGCGTCGGCCCGTCCGAGGAGCTCGTCGAGCAGGTCGAGCAAGGCGCGATCGACTTGGCCTTCCTCGGCGTGCCGACCACAACCCGACCCCGAGGTGTCGCCGTCCAAGAATTGGCCCGTGACCGATTCGTCGCCGTGGTCGCGCCGGATCATCCCCTCGCCGGGGAACCGGTGGTCGACCTCCGAAGGCTCGCCACCGAGGTTTTCGTGGACTTGCCTGCCGACACCGCCGGACGTGCCCATTCCGACCACGCCTTCGCGACGGCGGGCCTCGACCGTGACGTCGCCTTCGAAGTGACCAACGCGGACTTCCTGGCCCGGCTGGTCGGCCAGGGCCTCGGTGTCGCCATGCTGCCCGCCGCGTACGTGCCCCGGCTCACCGGTGTGGTGGTCATCGAGGTCGCCGACGCACCGGCTCGCGTCGAGTACGTCGCCTGGAGCCTGTCCGGCCCCACGCCGGCGGCGTCGGCATTCCTCACCATTCTCGACATCGATCAGACGCGCTAGTCGCCGAAACCCCGACGCCTACCGTCGATTCCCCGCCTGGGCGGGTGTTTTGATTTCGGTGAGCCCGGTCAAAGCCTGCGGCAATGGGCCCCGATGCAGAACGCCGAGACGCTGGGTGGCGCGGGTGAGGGCGACATAGAGCTCGGCCGCCCCGCGAGGACCGTCGGCGAGGATCCGTTCCGGCTCCACGACCAGGACGGCATCGAACTCCAGGCCCTTCGTCTCCGACGCCGCCACCACGCCCGGCACCCCCGGCGGCCCGATCACCACGCTCGTGCCTTCCCGACCAGCTTCGTCCTGTACGAATTCCCCGATGGCAGTGGCTAGTTCGTCCCCGGTAACCTGCCTGGACCACGGCCGGACGCCACACGAGCGGACCGATTCCGGCGGCTGCACCCCGGGTGCGAACTCGGCCAACAGCGCGGCGGCGACGGTCATGATCTCCGCCGGGGTGCGGTAGTTCACCGACAGCGACCGGTAGACCCAGCGGCCGGGCACGTACGGCTCCAGCATCTGGTCCCACGATGTCGCTCCGGCGGGCGACCGGCGTTGGGCGAGATCGCCGACCACCGTGCAGGATCGGCTCGGGCAGCGCCGCATCAGCACTCGCCAGTCCATTTCGGACAGCTCCTGAGCCTCGTCGACCACGACGTGCCGATAGGTCCAATCACGGTCCGCGGCAGCACGTTCGGCGAGTTCCCTGGTGTCGCGTTCGACGAAGCGATCCGCCAAGTCCTCGCCGTAGAGCAGGTCCTGGGCGAACAGGTGGTCCTCGTCGTCCATCATGTCCGCGCGGCCGACCATGAGGTCCAGCACTCCGGCGGCATACGCGGCCTCGGCCTTACGTTCCCGTTCGGCCGCCTGATCGACCGGCTTGTCGCGGCCGAGCAAGTCGATCAGTTCGTCGAGCAGCGGCACGTCCGACACCGTCCACGCGTCGCCCTCGGCACGCAGCAGCGCCTGGTCGGCGCCTGCCGCCCGCAGCCGTTCGGGAGACGTATATAGCTGTGCTAGTAGAGTTTCCGGCGTCAATATGGGCCACAGTTCATCGAGTGCGGCATTGAACTCGGCATTGTCCGCGAGTTCCGCGAGCAGGTCGGCCCGCAACTGCTCCCACGCTTCCCGGTCCGCGCGGGTCAGCCACCCCTGGCCGATCCGGGCTATCGCACGTTCGGTGAGCACGTACGTGACGATCTCGATGAACACCGCGCGCGCCTCGTTGTGCGGCCGTCCGCTCGCGCGCGCCTCCTCCCGCGCCCACTCCACGGTCTCGGCGTCGATCCGCACTGTGACGTCGGTCAGTTCGATCGGCAGCGGATGCTCCGGCAGCCGCTGCCGATCGGCGACCGCCGCCGCGAGCACGTCCAGGATCCGCAGCGAACCCTTGAGCCGCGCGGCGGCCGGAGTGTCCTCGGCGGTGACGTGCAGCCCGGGCACGAGGTCACCGGTGGTCGTGAACACCACGTTGGTTTCGCCCAGCGACGGCAGTACGTGGGCGATGTGGTTCAGGAACGTCGGGTTAGGACCGACCACCAGCACACCTTGGCGTTCCATCCGTTCCCGCTGGGTGTAGAGCAGGTATGCGACGCGGTGCAGCGCCACCACCGTCTTCCCGGTGCCCGGGCCTCCCTCGATCACCAGCACCCCAGGGTGGTCGAGCCGGATGATCTGGTCCTGTTCGGCCTGGATCGTCGCGACGATGTCGCGCATTCCGGCACCGCGGGGTGCGTTCACCGCCGCGAGCAGGGCCGCGTCCCCACGCTCGTCACCATCGGGGCGGCCGAGCACCTCGTCGGTGAAATCGACCACCTGACGCCCGCGGGTGTGGAACTGGCGGCGCCGCCGCATGTTCTCCGGATTCGCGGCGGTGGCGACATAGAACGCGCGTGACGCCGGTGCCCGCCAATCGAGCAACAACGGTTCGTACTCGTTCGCTTCATCGAACAGACCGATCCGGCCGATATAGCTATGTTCGCCCGACAGCGTGTCCAACCGGCCGAAACACAATCCGTTGTCCGCCACGTCCAGCCGCTTCACCTCTCTGGCCAGCGCGCGCACCTCGACATCGCGCTCCATGGGTGTCCCGCCGTTTCCCCGCAACGCCGCGCTGTACTGACCCTTTACTCGCGCGCGCTCGGCGTCGAGCCGCGTGTAGAGCCCGGCAACGTAGCTACGCTCGGACCGCAATTCGTCTTGGTACCCCTGAGTAGGCATGTGCCCCTTACTTTTATCCTGACTCGATGAACCCGCGTGATCACCACCACACGCGCAGTCACGAACTCTCATTTCCGCAGGTTCTGACCCTAGGCGGGCAATTGTGCGGCATGACCCGGGTCTTGCCGCAAGCCCCCGGGTGCGCTATATGTTGAAAGTGGAAGGAGTAAACAAACTCCTCTTTTCTTCGCTCGTCCGCTCTGGACGGCCCTCAACTCTTCTTGCGGCTGACTCCTCGACTGCGGGTAGTTCAGCGAGCTCGGCGACCTCGGAATCGACGGCAAGCCGATCGAAAACACCTGCGGCCGTAGTTATTTCCTGGTAGTAATCGGGTGCTGTCCGGCAGGATCGCTTTGTGATCCGCATTTCCACCGTTTCCGTGCTCGAGGCATGGCTTGACCAGCGCCACGGATTCGAGGACGGCCACCTGGCGCGGGTAAAACAGTCACCCGACGGAGCGGTCACCCTCGAGTTGGAAGGATATGTCCAGCTGGGGTTGCGGCCGGGAGATGTGTCGGTGGTCGAGGTGTACGAGCTGGTGGCCGACGCGCCGGTCGAGTTCGCCGCGCCAGCCGTCCCCGCCCCCGACCATTGCCTGGAAGGCGTCGATACGGGCGATCTCAATGGGCGCATGGTCGTTCGCATCGACTATGGCCGGGTCCGACTGGTGGCCGACGAGGTGACGGTGCGGCATGTCGCAACGGAACGCCGGCGCACCGAACCGTATACGCGTGACGAACTCACCATTATGTCCGACCCCGGGCACGATGATCGGTTCTGGTCCACCCGAGTCAGCACGGTGCTGGGAACACCGGTTGTGTGGCGGGTCTTCGGTGGTCGTTCGCCACGGGAGGCGGGACTGGATACAGACGGGTGTTTCTTGCAGACCCTGCCTCGATTAGCGGAGACCGACTACGGCGTCTTCTGTGTGCGGCATTCCGGCGGTGGCGTAACCATGAGCCGCCGTGACGACGTCGACGCCGACCTGTGGCGGGCGGTGCAACTGGTCGCGGCCGACTTCGACTGGATTCGATCGGGCAACTGCGTCTTCGACTCGGCCGACTGGGTCTCTTACCTGACGACGAACCAGTTCCCACCCGATGAAAGATTGCGGGGAATTCTGCTGACCTGAACAGCATCCCACGAAGCGGCTAGCCCTGTGGAAACCCCATTTCCCCACTCTCAACTGGGGTTTCACCGAGCCGACGCACCGGCTTAACCTCCGATCATCGGGAGTTTTCCGTCCCTTCGAAGGAGCCGACATGCCCCGCACCTTTCGCGCAAGGGCAGGCCACGTTATCGCCGCCGCCGCCGCTGTGCCTCTCGTTCTATCCCTCGCGCTGACCGGGTCAGCGTATGCCGAACCCGGTGCGCCGCCCGGGCCACCGGCCGACTCGATCCAGGCGCCCGACGTCAAGCAGCACCTGGAGAGGTTCCAGACCATCGCCAACGCCAACGGTCGCACGCGCGCCGCGGGCACACCCGGCTATGACGCCTCTCGCGACTATGTGGCCGGTGAATTGCGCCGCGTGGGTTACCAGGTGACCTTGCAGGCGTTCACCTTCCAGGCGTTCCGGGAACGGACGACGGCGGTCATGGAAGAGGTCTCGGCCGGGCCCAAGACATATAAATCGACCCCGCCGGACCGCAGCGAGCTCGGCGACTTCGCCACCGCGACCTACTCGGGCTCGGGTGACAAGCGCGCGACGGTCCAGGGCGTCGACCTCGTCCTGCCGCCCGGCCCGCAGCCGAACACCTCGACCTCCGGCTGCGAGAAGGCGGACTTCGCCAAGTTCACCCGCGGCAACATCGCCCTGCTGCAGCGCGGCACCTGCACCTTCGCCGACAAGGCCCGAAACGCCCAGGCCGCAGGGGCATCCGGCGTGATCATCTTCAACGAGGGCCAGGAGGGCCGTACCGACACCTTCACCGAGCCCCTCGACGAGACCGGCATCACCATCCCGGTGGTCGGCACGAGTTTCGCCGTCGGCAAGGATCTCGCCTCCTCGAAGAACAAGGTCGTCCGGCTGAAGACCGACACCGAAGCCCTGCCCGCAACGACGCACAACGTGCTGGCGGAAAGCAGGCAAGGCAACGCCGACAAGGTAGTGATGGCCGGAGCGCACCTCGATTCCGTGCGCGCCGGGCCGGGCATCAACGACAATGCTTCGGGCAGCGCGGGACTCCTCGAGGTCGCGTTGCAGATGGCCACCACCCAGCCGAAGAACAAGGTCCGATTCGCCTGGTGGGGCGCCGAGGAACTCGGCCTGATCGGCTCCAAGTACTACGTGTCGAACCTGTCCGCCACCGAGCGCAGCAGGATCAAGCTCTACCTCAACTTCGACATGATCGGTTCGTCGAACTTCGCGTACAAGATCTACAACGGCAGCAGCGGCCCGGCCGGCTCCGTCGCGATCGAGCAGAACTTCAACCGCTACTTCGACTCCCGCAACATTCCGCACGTCCGCACCGCGCTGGACGGGCGTTCGGATTACGGCCCGTTCATGCGGGTCGGCATTCCGGTCGGCGGCCTGTTCACCGGCGCGGAGGGGATCAAGACGCGCCAAGAACAGCAGCTGTTCGGCGGAACTGCGGGCCGACCCTACGACCCGTGTTACCACCGGTCTTGCGACACCACCGCCAACATCAGTGACACGGCGTTGACCGTGAACACCGGTGCGATCGCCGACGCGATGCAGACCTATGCGGCGAGCGACAACCCACCGGACCGCGCCGCGGCGGCGACGTCCGAGGAAGCACCTACACACGAGTAAGGATCATCTAGCCGAGGGCGGGCGCTTGCCCGCCCTCAGCCATGTCCGAAACACGAGCTAGCGGGCGACTTGCCGGTGCGGCGGTGAACGGTTTCGCGCCGATGCGATCCAAATCGTTTGCGGCGCAATGTTTCGGACGGCGGTGCGGGGTACTCACTGTAGCGGGTGCAGCGTTGCGCCGACCTGACGTCAACGTCAAAGGACCAGATTCACATGAGCACACGCGACATCACTACCTTGCTGGCGCAGCTGCGCGCCGTCCGCGATCTGACCAACACCGAAATCCAGGTCGCCGAAACACGCATTGCGCAGGCCCGGACGGAGGCGGTGCGCCGCGAGTTGTCCCAGAACGCCGACAACGCTCGCGCCCGCGCCGAAGCCATCGAGGCCGCCATCCGCGAACTGGGCGGCGTCCCGCAGCTGATCGGTCCCTTCCTGGGACGGGCGGCCGCTACGGTCAAGGCGGTGGGCGAACAGGCCCAGCCGTTCGACGAGGCCTTGCTCGGCGACCTCAACCTCGAACACCAGCTCCTCGACCGCGCCCGCTACATCAAGGCGCTGGCGACCACCGCCCAGCGTTCCGATGTGGTGGCATTGGCGGACAGGTTGATCGAGGCGCACTCGGCAACCGTGGCCTGGCTGACCACAGTTTTGGCGGAGGAGGCCCTCGGCGGCCCGGCCGCACTGCGCCACACCCCGCTCCAGACGGCCACCGGTACCGTGGTGAAGCTGGTAACCATCCCGGTCACCTGGTCCGCCCGCGGCCTGGACCGGGCGCTGGACACCTTCCGCTCCACCCCACCCGCGCTCGGCGAGTTGCTCGCCCGCGGCGCACACGCGGGTGATGTCGCGGTCAAAACGCTGGCCGCCTCCCGCGACGCCGCGCTCCAGACCGCCGAGCAGGTGACCCGACGCGAAGGTGCCGACGCCGCCGCCGACGCCTTGCATTCGGTCCGCACCGCTACCGGTGTCCTCGAACCGCGGGAGCTGCCGATCAGCGACTACGACGAGCTGAACGTCAACCAAGCCGTCGCCGCGATCCGGGAACTGACCGACCCCGCCGACGTGCGCGCGATCGTCGCGTACGAGGAAGCGAACAAGAACCGGCACGGTGTCGTCTCGGCCGCCCAGACTCGGCTCGCGGCGATCGCCCAGGAGGTCACCGGCCTCAACTGAGGCTGACCCGGCCCGCTCCCCCGGCGGGAGTGCGCGAGAAGGTAACTGGGGCATGTGCGGACGCTCCGCGGAACGTCCGCACATTCCGCTGTCCGATGCGCTCAGCGTGCGGCGCTGCGGTGTTCCAGCACCAGATCGCGATATTCGGCCGCGAGCCGGTGGCAGTCGCCCGGCCACCTGGCCGAAATGTAGTTGCGGTCCCGAACCGTGAACCCACGGTGCAGGCGAGTCGCGCTATCGCGGTGCGGCAGTAGCGGTCCCCGTTCGAACTGGCGCGGGTCACGCAGTGCGGCAGTGACTTCCGATTGCACGGTCTGCGGATAGGTCCGGTAGTAATCGCCGAGCCGCAACCGTGTCAGATTCCACGCCGACAATTCCAGAGTTGCTGTGACAGCGGTGGTCCGGCGGTCGTACAACACCGAGCGGCCGGTGTGCGGGTCCTTGGCTCGCGCGGCGAGCAGCACCCCGTGACAGACCGCGGCGACCGGCTTGCCGCCCAGCAGCGCGCGACCGAAAATGCCCTGGGCGACCGTTGATTCGAGCATCGTCTTCATCCCGGGGGCATGCCCGCCGGGCACGACAACGCCCGACACCTCGTCGTCCACGACGTCGGAATACGGGATGGGCGACTGGAAGTCGGCATCCTCGCGCATCCGGTCATAGGCCCGCAACGCATCCGAACGGGTCATCAGCACTGGCGAAAGCACCGAGAACCCTCGCTCGACCAGCCGCTCATCGGCGAGGGCGACCCGGCCCTCCGGCGTCGCGAATCGGACCGGCACGCCCGCGTCCCGCAGTGCCGCCCACGGCACCGCCGATTCGGTCGGATCGTAATCGCGCTCGGGCAGCAGGAACAGGATCATCCAACGAGGTTAGCCGTAAAGTTGCCGATTCAGAGTGGCAATGGTTGGCGACCCGGTCGGGTGCGCCGCCAGGCCACCGCGAGGAAGGCCAGTAGGCCGAGTAGCGGCAAACTGGCGATCGTCCAGCTCAGCGGCAGTGGCGGGCCCGGCTGGTCGAGGACTTCCAGACCGTCCAGGGCGCCCTCGCCGTGCCCGAGCGGGCCGTCGAGGGTGAACCGGATGCTGTAGGTGCCGGGATCGTCGATCGCCAGGATGTCCAGCCCCCAGGAGTCGCGTTTGCGGGGATGGCGCACGAGCGGCGCGTTGCGGCGCCAGTTCTTGAACGCGGGACCCACCATCCGCAGGGTCCCGGATTTGTCGGCGATACCGCCGTCCGGCATGAAGGTGAAGTCCAACGACCTCATCGCGCGAATCGGCCAGGTGGAGAACCCGACGGTGAGGTTGTACGGGCCGACCTGGACCCGTTCGGTGTGCACGATGTCGACCGGCGCGTACGCGGAAGCCGGGGCGATCGCGACCAAGGACAGCGTGATCGTCGCGAGCACGGTGAGGGCGAACTTGCGCAGCGTGGTCATCGGACGGCCTCCGTAGCGGGCACCGGCAGCATGCGGGTGAATCGGCCGCCGAGGAACCCGGCGAGCAGACCCAATGGAATCCCGACGAGAGTGGCCGTGACGACGTCTCTTACCTCGAGGCGCGACATGGCGTGGGTGAGGTGCAGTTGCAGCGGGAAGGTCAGGCCGACCACAACACCGGTCACCAAGCCCGCTGCCAGCACGATCTTGTTCGCGTCGTAGCCGCGCGTGCGGGCCAACCAGAACAGGCCCTCGACGGCGACGGCGGCGACGATCAGGAACATCGGCATGAGGGCGGGCAGCGACGGTGGCCGCGACCCGAGACCGTCCCGCAGCGGCAACCCGATCGCGGAGGCATAGGTTTCCGCGGCCCACGGCGAGAACCACCACAGGATCGCCTGCATGCCGCCGAGGGCGACCGCGATGGCGATGGCGGCACCCGGGCGGGCCAGCACCGCGGCACCGAGGACCAGCAGCATCGGCCCGAACAGCACGATGCCGAGGATGGTCGGATCGACGGGCGGTTCCAGGTTGTTCAGCGCCTCGGCGAGGATCGGGGCGAAGGTGATCAGGATCGGGATTGCCAGGACGATGCCGAACTGGCCCCAGCGGTGGTCACGGTGGGCCGCGAAGACCATGATGCTGCCGATCATGGTGAGCGTGATCGAGAGGAACAGCGCCACGTGTGACGGGGTGTTCAGCACCGCGTCGAAGCCGTAGATCGAATGCCACTGCATATCCAGCAGGCCGTACAGCAGGAACAACGCGGCCCCCGCCCCGGCCACCATGTAGCCGAGCGGGGCGGTGAGGTTACTGCCGAACACGCGAATGGGTGTGCCGCCCATCCGCGGCACCGGCCGTCCCGCGCGTTGCGCGGCGGTGGTGATGAGCACCATGGCCAGGCTGGCGAAACCCGATATGGCGCTCCCGGAATACAGGAACAGGTGCGGCAGGGTGAAGAAAGTGTCGGGGCCGACGTCGTTGTGCCACTGGATATCCCAGCTGAGCCCGACCAGCGTGACCGCGGTGCCGAGTAGCACGCCCCACGCGCCGACGCGGGCCGCGGTGCTGTCGTCGGATGCGCCTTCGACGGCCTTCGGTCCGCCACTGTCTTCGGTCGCGTCGGACGGTGCGGAAATATTCATGGCGATCGGTCCCTCCTGTGTCGTGCTCCTGCGGTTCGTGTTGCGGCCTGCGGTTGTCGACCGGTCTCAGCCGCCGACCCAGAGCGGCAGCGTGAGTTGATCCACGCCGTGGTGTCCGTCGATCGACAGTCGCAGCTCCCAGGGTCCGGTCATCATCAGCGATACCGCCGCGGCGTGGAAGCGACCGGACCCGGCGGAGCTCGCGGGAACCGGCGGCCCGGCGTGGCCCATCAGCGGTTGGATCGCCTGAACCTGTACTGCCGCATGGTCGATCGGGGTACCGGCGCGGTCGGTGATGGTGACATCGACAGCAGTGTCGCCGATGCGAAGGCTGTCGACGGTGACGGTGACGAGGTGTTGCGGCGTACCGGCATTCAGTACGACGGGCGCGGGTGAGCGCGGCCAAACCAGCCACCCGATGGCGACGAGCACGAGCACGGCGCCTGCGATGGCGAGAACACGCAGCGGACGCCGACCGGTGGCGGTCATCGATGGGCCCCCTGCGCCGCCGCCACGTCGAGCACGACCGGGATGGTGAGCACGGTGTAGTTCCGCTCGGCCTGGATCCAGAGCCGGTACCGGCCCGCGACGGGGAAGGTGAAGGTGAACGGAACGTCGGGTCCGTACGCGGCCACCGTTTCGTCGGGCGGACTCTCGCCGTTGATCGGCGGCATCAGCATGACTCCGCGTCCCGCGGCGGCGTTCCCACCAGCCGTCCCTGGCATGTCATGGGTGCCGGTCATTTCCGACATGTTGTGCGTGCGGCTCATCCCTGGCATGTCGCCCATGGCTTGCATCGAGGTCGGTCCCATGGAGTGAGCGTGCCCCCAGATGGCCGAGTTGTGAACGGCCGCGGCGATATCCGTGTCGGCTTCCGGCACCGGGCCCGCCATGATCAGATGGCCGACCATGCCGAGCCACGGTTGCAGATCGGCGGTGTCGCCGACTTCGGCGGTGATCGTGGTGGGTGTTCCGGCGACCGCGGCGGTTGTCCTGACGGTAATGCGGTTGCCGTCGACGACCATCGACGCACTCGTGTCGCCACCCCCGAGATGCAAGGGGGCGCTGGGCGGCTGGGGCGCGGCCGACGCATCGCCCGGCGTGACCGTTAATCCGGTTGCGGCACGCGCCATCTGGACGCCACCACCGCGCCGGGCCAACTCGGCCGAGAGCGCATAGCGACCGGGCTCCGGCGCGGTCATATGCACTTGGTAACGGCCGGGCCCGGTCCGAATCGGGTGCAGGTGGGACAGTCCGCCGGACGGGCCGACCACCAGCAGATGCATGAGCGCGCTGTCGTGCACGAGCAGGTCGTCCACCAGCGCACCGGTAGCCGCATCGATCAGCACCAGGTCGAAATCGCTCGGCCGTCCGGCGGACACCGAACCGCCCTCGACGGTGAGCAGGACCGGCGGGCGGGAGAAGTCCGAGATCATCGGCTGCCGCACCGAATACGGATCGGTGACGTTGTCCACCGTCGGATCGAGCTGACCGCCGGGCTGCGGCGGCAGCGGCAACGAGGCCGAGAGCAATGCGGCGGTCACCGACACGGCCATCCCCGCCACCATCCCGCCGGCCGGAAGCAACGCCCACCCGCTGCGCCGAGCCCGCATCGCCAACAGCACCGAAACCGGAAGCAGCGCACCGGCCACCAGGAAACCCCCGTAGACCAGCCGCTCCGGCGGCGAGGTGACCTGCTCGGGCACGACGAATGGGATCCGCGCCACGCGCACGCCGTCGCCGATCGCGAGTTCCCACGGGCCGGGCCGATCCATCTCGAGAGTGGCCGAGTACATCCCCGGTGCGCCACCTAGTCGCACAACGGCTTCGGCGGTCGGCACACCAGGTGCGGGTAGCCGGGAGTCGGACCCGAGGGCTCCCGTCGGCGTCGCGGCGAGCGTGAGATCGCCTGCGGCAGTGCCCGCGTGGGTGACCACGTCGACGCGCAACGGCCCGGGCACGCTGGTCACCCGGCGGAGCACAATGGTGAGTTCCCGATCGCCGAGGGACTGGGCGACCGAAACATCTCCGCCCGCCGCGGCCGAGTCGGCGAACGCGGGTGCCATCCCGGCCGAGACGAGCAGGGTCCACAATCCCGCAACGAGCAGGACGCGACAGCGAACAGCGCGGGCGACAGTCACGCCCGCCATGGTAGGCACCCGAACCGGCGAGATCATCACCTCCAGAGGGGATCTCGTCTACCCCGCCGGAGTGATGCGGCCATGGGGGTGTTCCCGGACAATACCCCGATCCGAGCACTCGGCCCTGGTCGTCAGCGGCTGGGCGCACGGGGCTGGCGACGGAATCCGGCTGGGCCACAACCTGATCGGCCGCCTTGACAATCGAGCTGCGGTGGAATGCAATATATTGCATGCCGGTCCCGCAGCACGAAGGTCTCGTCGCCAGATCCCTGCTCCGGGAAAACGCCTACCGCGCGATCCGGGACGCCATCGTCGACGGCACCCTCGCCCCCGGCGAACGTCTCAACGACAACGACCTGGTGAAGTGGCTCGGCGTCAGCCGCACACCGGTGCGCGAGGCGCTGATGCGGCTGGAGCAGGCGGGACTGGTGCAGACGAAACCCGGTCGCTACACCATCGTCAGTCCGCTCGACGTGCGCGCGGTCCGCGCCGCCCAGTCGGTCACCACCGCCATGCACGAACTCGCCGTCCGTGAGGCACTGCCCAACCTGTCCGCCGACGAACTGGCGGCCATGCGCGAAGCCAACTCCCGTTTCGCGGAGGCCTTGCGCCGCAACGACGTCGCTGCCGCGATCGCCGCGGACGACGACTTCCATCGGATCCCGGTCACCGCCAGCGCCAACGACGCCATCCGCAGCGTGCTCGAGCAGTTCACCCCGGTCCTGCGCCGGGTGGAGCGCCTGCGCTTCTCCTCACTGAGCGGCCGCAGCTCGGTGGCTCAACACGAGCGCATCATCGCGCTGTGCGAAGCAGGCGACGTCGAAGGTGCGGTGGCAGGCACCAGGGCGAACTGGCAGACGCTGGTGCCGCTGCTCGAAACCCTCACTCCCTGACTCCGATAGCTCTCCCACCGGCCCCCGAGGAATACCGATGTCTCTCGACACCTTCGAGCGTTACCCCCTGCTGTTCGGACCGAGCCCGATCCACCCGCTGGACCGGCTCAGCGACCACCTCGGCGGCGCCCGCCTCTGGGCCAAGCGGGAAGACTGCAACAGCGGCTTGGCCTTCGGCGGCAACAAGACTCGCAAACTGGAATATCTGGTTCACGACGCGTTGCGCGAGGGCGCGGACACCCTGGTCAGCATCGGCGGCGTGCAATCCAACCACACTCGGCAGGTGGCCGCGGTCGCCGCCAAGGCGGGCCTGAAAGCCGTTCTGGTCCAGGAGAGTTGGGTCGACTGGCCGGATCCCGTCAATGACAAGGTCGGCAATATCCTGCTGTCCCGCATCATGGGCGCCGACGTGCGGCTGGTTCAGGCCGGATTCGGGATCGGCTTCAAGGACAGCTGGCGTCGAGCGCTGGAAGACGTCGAGGCGGCGGGCGGTACCCCGTACCCGATCCCCGCGGGTGCCTCCGACCATCCCCTCGGCGGTCTCGGATTCGCCAATTGGGCCTACGAAGTGCAGCGGCAAGAGCGTGAACTCGGCATCTTCTTCGACACCATCGTGGTCTGTAGCGTCACCGGCAGCACGCAGGCGGGCATGATCGCCGGTTTCGCGGGCCAGGACCGTCCCCGCCGGGTCCTCGGCATCGACGCCTCGGCGAAGCTCGCCGAGACCCACGCGCAGGTGGCGAAGATCGCCCGTGGCACAGCCGAACTCATCGGCCTGGGCCGCGACCTGCGCGACGACGAGATCATCGTGCTGGACGGCTGGGCCGGTGACCGCTACGGCATCCCCGTCGAGTCCACCCTGGACGCCATCCGGCTCACCGGTCGCCTCGAGGGCATGATCATCGACCCCGTCTACGAGGGCAAGTCCATGGCCGGTCTCATCGATCTCGTCCGAAACGGTGATATTCCAGCGTATTCCACCGTGCTCTACGCGCACCTCGGTGGACAGCCCGCCCTGAACGCCTACAGCGGTGTCTTCCGTTGATCGCCGCGATTACTTCGCGGTCGATGGTGCGGGGACCGGGCACGCGTCCGCTGCCTGCGCCACAACCTGCGCGGCGTCAGGTATCGGCGGACGGACGCCGTCGGCGTAGTCGGAGCCGAGTACCGGTGGTGCCGAGTCGAGCGCTTCGTTCTCCGCAGCGGTGAATGCCCTTGCCCTGCTGAGGAATCGCCATCCTTCCGGTGCTTCCAGACTGAAGCCCGAGCCTCGCCCCTGGACCACGTCGATGACGAGTTGGGTGTGTTTCCAAGCCTGGAACTGGGTCCCGGATATCCACACCGGTACCGCGTCACGGTCGTCGGACGGCAGAGTGCTCGGCACCTCGCCGACCGCGAGGCGGAGATCGATGATGCCCAGCAGGATGTCGCGATCGCCGACGATGAACTCCCCCAAGGGGTAACACATCGGCGACGATCCGTCGCAGCAGCCGCCGGACTGGTGCATCATCAGCGCACCGTGCACCTCGCGGAGGCGGCGCAACAGTGCCGCCGCCGCCGCGGTCGCAACCAAACGGGGCGGGGCGACAGTCACCGTGTCCCGTTCTCGCGGTGCGTGTTCGCCCGACATCAGAAGAAGCCCATGGCTTTCGGTGCGTAACTGACCAACAGGTTCTTGGTCTGCTGGTAGTGGTCGAGCATCATCTTGTGGTTCTCCCGGCCGATACCGGACTGCTTGTAGCCGCCGAACGCCGCGTGCGCCGGGTACTGGTGGTAGGTGTTGGTCCACACCCGACCGGCCTGGATGTCGCGGCCCGCGCGATACGCCGTGCCGCCGTCGCGAGACCACACCCCGGCCCCGAGGCCGTACAGGGTGTCGTTGGCGATCGCGATGGCGTCGTCGTAGTCGGTGAACGAGGTCACCGACACCACCGGACCGAAGATTTCCTCCTGGAAGATCCGCATCGAGTTCCGGCCGGTGAAGATGGTCGGCTGCACGTAGTAGCCGCCGTTGAGGTCGCCGCCGAGCATCGCGCGTTCGCCACCGGTCACCAGCTGGGCGCCCTCACCCTTGCCGATCTCGATGTAGGACAGCACCTTTTCGAGCTGATCGTTGGACGCCTGCGCACCGATCATCGTCTCCGAATCCAGCGGATCACCCTGGCGCACCGCCTTTGTCCGCAGCGCGGCCTGGGCAAGGAACTGGTCGAAGATGTCGGCCTGGATCAGCGAACGCGACGGACAGGTGCACACCTCACCCTGGTTCAGCGCGAACATGGTGAAGCCCTCGAGCGCCTTGTCCATGAAGTCGTCTTCGGCGGACATGACGTCGGAGAAGAAGATGTTCGGGCTCTTGCCGCCGAGCTCGAGGGTGACCGGGATCAGGTTCTGCGACGCGTACTGCATGATCAGTCGGCCGGTGGTCGTCTCACCGGTGAACGCGATCTTCGCGATCCGGTTGCTCGAGGCCAACGGCTTGCCCGCCTCGACACCGAAACCGTTCACGATATTGACCACGCCGGGCGGCAGCAGGTCACCGATGATGCTCCACAGGAACAGGATCGAGGCGGGGGTCTGCTCGGCGGGCTTGAGTACTACGGCATTGCCCGCGGCCAGCGCCGGAGCGAGCTTCCAGGTCGCCATCAGGATCGGGAAGTTCCACGGAATGATCTGTCCGACAACGCCGAGCGGCTCGTGGAAGTGGTAGGCCACCGTGTCGTTGTCGATCTCGGACAGCGAACCCTCTTGGGCGCGAATGGCTCCGGCGAAGTAGCGGAAGTGGTCGATCGCCAGCGGAATGTCGGCGGCCAGCGCTTCCCGGATCGGCTTGCCGTTGTCCCACGTCTCGGCGATGGCGATCGCGTCGAGGTTCTCCTCGATCCGGTCGGCGATCTTGTTCAGGATCACCGCGCGCTCGGCCGCCGAGGTCTTGCCCCAGGCCGGTGCCGCCGCGTGCGCGGCGTCGAGCGCGAGCTCGATGTCCTCCGCGGTCGAACGCGCGACCTCGCAGAAGTTTTCACCCGTGATCGGTGTCGGATTCTCGAAGTACTGCCCCTTGACCGGCGCCACCCACTGGCCGCCGATCCAGTTGTCGTAGCGGGATTGGAAGCTCGTCGGGGAATCCGGCGAACCAGGACGTGCGTATACGGTCATCGAAACTCCTTGTGTTCACGGCGGCCCCCCTGTGATCCCCGACACTAGAGTCCCAACGTTGCATCACCGTTGGGAACGACTCATCGCCGGCCCAGTTCCTGATCCAGCATGGCGATCTGCGCTGCCACTTGGGCATACAGCGACGAATCCGGCTCCAACGAGGCGAGGTAGGCCGACCATGCGCCACGGTCGTCCCGGCCGTCGGGGGTCGCGATCCACCAGCCGAGAATCGCGGGGTCCCTGGACTTCAGGATGGCCGCCCGCATCCGCGCCCGCAGCGATTCCCGCACCCGGCCGACCCCGGGCGCCCGCGATGCGGGCAGCAACTGCCCGCGGTATAGGGCCACGGCCGCACCGATATCGCCGCGGCGCAAACTCCGCCGCAGCTCGCCCACGTCCGAATCGAGTTCCCTCAGTAGCCGATAGGGTCGCGACCCCAGCGCCGTGCCGCCGAGAATTTTGCGGAGGCGCGAGATTTCGGCGCGCACGGTGACCGCGTCGAGATCCCGCTCGTCCAGCAGCACGGCGATGTGCTCGGTTGCCAGCCCCTCCGGGTGCTCCATCAGCAGCAGCAAGATCTCCGAATGCCTGCGCGACAAAGCGATTCGCTCGGTGCCGAACAGGAGGGCAGGCCGAGAACCGAGCAGCTCCGCCCGCGGCGCCGTAGGGACCGACACCGGGTGTGCCCGAAGTTCGGACTCGGCTACGGCCACCGTCGCCTTGATCAGCGACAGCACTTCCGGTGCGGCGACGCGTGGACCGCCGGTGATGTCGATCGCGCCGAGTATCCGGCCGGTCGCCGGATCGTGCACCGGACCCGCCGCGCAACTCCACGGATGGACCAGCCTGCTGTAGTGCTCCGCCCCGAAGATCTGCACGCAATGATCAAGTGCCAGTGCCGTTCCCGGCGCGTTGGTGCCGACGGCGGCTTCGCTCCAGTCCGCGCCGTCGACGAAGTTCATGCCCGCGGCCCGGTCCTTGGCCGCGGAATCGCCCTCCACCCACAGCAATCGGCCGTGCGCGTCGCTCATCGCGATCAACAGCCCGGTGTCTCGTGCGTCTTCGACCAGCAACGTCTGCACCACCGGGCGCACCGATGACATCGGATGCGCGCTGCGATAGCGCTCCAATTCGATGCCGGTCAGCGAAGTCCGGCCGACCTGCCGGTCCGGATCGATGCCATTGCCACGGCTGCGCACCCAGGACGCCCGGACTACCTGCCGCACCGACGCGTGCGCGTCACCCCGCTCGACAAACGATTCATGGGCGGCCGACACATCGGTGCTCACCTGCTCCGCGTCCTCGTCCGGACGCAGCGCCACCCACGGATTCGCCCGAATATCCGCACCACCGACCACGTATTCCATCCTCCTCGGCAAATCCGCCCCGATCAATGCGCGCGCCGCTGCCTGCGATCAAGAGTGCACCAGTTCAGGCGCCTCCGGTCCCAGAACGGAGCGAGCAGTCAACGGGCCCGTCGAGCCGATGGAGACGGGCTGTGGCGGTCGTGTTTGGCTGTGCGGTGTGAGATCGAAAGTGGTTCGGGTCGGGGTCGAGGTTCTGGCGTGGCTCGGCACGCTGACCGGAGTTGCCGGGATCGCGTTGCATTTCAGTCAGTCGTCTTCTCGGCTGCTGGTGTTGGCGGCGGCGGGTGCGCCGTACCTGATGAGCTCCGCGCTGGTCGGTGCGGTGGCGTTCGGCGTCATGCGACGGTGGATCGGTGCGGTGGTCGCGATCGTTGTCGTGGCGGCCGCGGCGGGGACGCAAATTCCGCTGTACATCGGCCACTCGGGCGACGACGACGGGCCCGCGGTGCGGGTGATGCAGGCCAATCTGTTGTTCGACGGAGCTGATCCGCGGGCGCTGGTCGACGAGGTACGCGCGCGGAACATCATGCTGCTGACCGTCAACGAACTGACACCCGCGGGCGTCGAGGATCTCGGCAGGGCCGGGCTCGATCAGTTGTTGCCGCACCGGTATCTCTCGCCGGGCAGGACCGCGACCGGGACCGGGATCTGGAGCAGCTACCCGCTCTCGGAAACCGTCGAATACGACGGGTTCGTGTTGAACCAGCTCTCCGCGACCGCAGCCATTCCGGACGTCGGGCCGGTCACGGTGTACGCATTCCATCCGGTACCACCCGTGTACGGCACGCACGTCTGGGCCGACGAACTGTCCCGCCTGCGCGAAATTCTCGACCGATCACCCGCGGGCAGGCCCGCGATCGTCGGCGGCGACTTCAACGCGACCTACGATCACGCGCAGTACCGCTCGATGCTCTCCGGCCGTTTCGGCGACGCCGCCGAACAATCAGGCGCCGGACACCTGGTCACTTATCCGACCGACAAACGCTGGCCACCCCTGGTCGGCATCGACCATATCCTCGTCGCCGGTGGGCGCGCGGTAGCGACCGAGACGGTCGGCCTACCAGGCGCGGACCACCGTGCCCTGGTGGCGCGAATCCAGCTGAACCGGGCACGCAACTAGCCCGGCGAGTTGGGGCGACGGCTTAGTCTGGTGGCATGTCGATGCAGAACCAGATCGAACGAATCTTCGCGCGCCTCAACGCATCCCTGTACCGAGTGAGCGGCGGGAAGCTCGGCGGCCGGATCGGGCAGGCGCCGATCCTGCTGCTGAACACCGTCGGACGCAAATCCGGGCAGCGCCGCACCTCACCGCTGCTGTACCGGCAGGTCGGTGACCGCTACCTGATCGCCGGGTCGCATCGTGGCTCCCCGACCCACCCGGCCTGGGTGCTGAACCTGCGCGCCAACCCCGAAGCGGAAATCGAGATCGGCAAGCAGACCATCCCCGTCGTCGCCACCGAACTGTCCGCCGCCGAGCGCGACGCCGCCTGGCCCCAACTCGACGCCATCTACCCCAGCTACGCCGACTACCGCACCAAGACCGATCGCACCATCCCCCTCTTCGCCTTGATCCCGCGCACGAACAGCGCCGCCACCCCGCCGTCCCAAGGCTGAGGGTTCAGCCGTTGTTCGCCAGCCACTGCACGATCTGACGCCAGATCTCGCTGCCCGGGTCGATCACCGCGAAGTGTTCGCCGGGCGCCTCGAGCATGGTGACACGGTCGTTGGCCGCCGCGGCGCGGTCGGTGTAATGCCTGCTCATCTCCAGCATGTCCGGTTCGTCGTGCAAACCGCACACCACCAGTTGGGGGACGCCGATCGGGAGTCGCGCGATCGGCGACGCCTGCCGGTAGACCTCGGATTCGGGTGAGTAGCGCTGCCCGAGGGCCGCCGCGACCGCGCCGTCGCCCAAGTGGCGGTGGTCAGCGGCCTGCAGATCCAGTACGCCCGCCAGGCTGACCACCAGCGCGGGCCGTAGATTCGCGGGCGCGGTGTCGGCGGCAAGGCGCAACGCCAACTGCCCGCCCGCCGAGTGGCCCAGGACGACGATGCGGTCCAGGTCGAGCCGGTGCGCCTCCGCTGCGGTGGCGATCGCGGCGAACGCGGTCGCGACGTCTTCCGTCGTTGCGGCCCAGTCGGATTCGGCGGGCCGCCGATACTCGACGTTCCAGGTCGCGTAGCCACGCGCGGTGAGGTCGACCGCCATCGCGTCCATCAGGTCGAAATCCCACCACGGCTTCCAGTACCCACCGTGGATCAGCACGGCCACCGGGAAGGGACCGGGGCCGGGCGGGATTCGCAGGTCCACTCGCTGATGGGGGTGCGGTCCGTAGCCGACCACCGTCGGTGGCTGGAACCGATGGAAGTACCAGCTGGTCACGGCGTAGCGGAGACCTTCCAGCCCACGCCCGCGGATGTGCGCGCGCACGCAGGCGGAAAGGTCCGGCTCGCAGCGCCCGAAGTCCACCCGGATGACACGTCCAGCGGCATCGTCGGGTAATGCGGCCGATCCGGGTACGACAATGAATTCGTCGTCCGGACCGGCAGCGCGTACGGCGGCGGCGAACTCGGCCGCATCCCCGGTCGGCACCAGTTCACCGGACACCTCGTGCTCGGCGAACGCCTCGGCGAGCAATTCCGCGGCCGTGCGCCAGTGGGTGACCGCATCGGGTCCGAAGACGACGTGCAGCTCGCTCACCACCGGCCCTTTCTATGACACATACCTAGCGCACGTCACGATGATGTCATACCGTGGGGGTCAAGGCAGCACCCGACCAATGGGGATTCTCATGACCGTCGAGCACAATACCCGCGCCCTCGAACACGACATCGTCACCGACTTCAGCTCCCGCATGAGCTACAGCGGCTATCTCGACCTGAACACCTTGCTCAGCGCACAACACCCGGTCAGCAGGCCGGAGCACCACGACGAGTTGCTGTTCATCATCCAGCATCAGACCACCGAGCTGTGGCTCAAACTCGTCCTGCACGAAACCCGGGCGGCGCGTGCGGCTTTCGATGCCGACGACGTCGGCATCGCACTCAAATGCATTGCCAGGGTGAAGCACATCCAGAAGACCCTCACCGAACAGTGGTCCGTGCTGGCGACCCTGACCCCCACCGAGTACGCCCAATTCCGTGGCGTCCTCGGGAATTCGTCGGGTTTCCAGTCGGCGCAATATCGCGCCATCGAATTCATTCTCGGCAACAAGAATGCCTCCATGCTTCGGGTCTTCGAAGCAGATCCGTTGGCGCACAAGGAGTTGCACACGCTGCTGCACGAACCCAGCCTCTACGACGCGTTTTGGCACCATGCCGCGCGCACCGGGCTCGACGTGCCGCGCTCGACGCTGGATCGGGACGTGACGAAGGCCTACGTTCTCGATCCCGATCTACTCCCCCTGGTGAAATCGGTTTACGAAGCGCCCCAGCAGCATTGGTCGATCTACGAGACATTCGAAGAGCTGGTGGACCTCGAAGAGAACTTCCAGCTGTGGCGGTTCCGGCACATGCGCACCGTGCTGCGCACCATCGGCATGAAGCGCGGCACCGGCGGATCCAGTGGGGTCGGGTTCCTGCAGCGCGCGCTCGACCTCACCTTCTTCCCCGAACTTTTCGCCGTACGCACGGAGATCGGACACTGACACCATGACAACCACACCGCTCGACTTCGCCATGCGCGCCCGCGCTCTCGACGAGGCCGATCCGCTGCGCGCGTACCCGAGCCGCTTTCTGGGCAGCGACGATCCGGAGATCGTCGCCTACCTCGACGGCAACTCACTCGGGCGCCCCACCCGGGCGACCGCCGAACGGCTCACCGCCTTCGTCGCCGACGCGTGGGGCGGCCGGCTCATCCGCGGCTGGGACGAGCAGTGGTTCGACCTGCCCGTGACGATCGGCGACCGGATCGGCGCCGCGGTACTCGGTGCCGCCGCTGGGCAGACCACGATCGGCGACTCGACCACCGTGCTGCTGTACAAGCTGGCCCGCGGTGCCCTCGCGCTGCGGCCGGGGCGTACCGAGATCGTGCTCGACCGCGACAACTTTCCCACCGACCGGTACTTGCTCGAAGCGATCGCGGGCGAACTCGATCTGACATTGCGCTGGATCGAACCGGAGTTCACCGGCGGCGTCACCGCGCGAGATGTCGCCGACGCCGTGTCCGAGCGCACCGCACTCGTCGTACTCAGTCACGTCGCCTACCGATCCGGTTACCTGCTCGACGCCGCCGCCATTTCCGCCGTCTCGCACGACGCGGGTGCCATGCTGCTCCTCGACCTGTGTCATTCGGCGGGCGCGGTGGAGATCGAACTCGATTCCTGG
The DNA here is from genome assembly GCF_042691675.1 of Nocardia brasiliensis. Classification (GTDB taxonomy): domain Bacteria; phylum Actinomycetota; class Actinomycetes; order Mycobacteriales; family Mycobacteriaceae; genus Nocardia; species Nocardia brasiliensis_D. Next base: position 2,909,657 of record NZ_CP170507.1, on the reverse strand, counting down.
GCAGTCGATTTCGCGGTCGGCTGCACCTACAAGTATCTGAACGGCGGGCCGGGTGCGCCCGCGTTCGGGTATGTCCGGGCCGAGCACCTCGCCGATTTCACCCAGCCGATCTGGGGCTGGATGGGTCGGGAGAGTCCCTTCGAGATGGCGCAGGGGTACGTCCCCGCTACCGGCATCCGGCGGGTCATCAGCGGCACACCGGCGATCATCGGCATGCTCCCCATCCAGGACATGCTCGACCTGATCGAGGAGGCCGGGATGGCGGCCGTGCGGTCGAAGTCGGTCGCCCTCACCGAATTCGCCCTTGAACTCGTGCGGTCGTCGCTGGTGCCGTTGGGGGTGCGGGTATCCTCACCCACCGACCCAGCCCGCCGTGGTGGCCACGTGACGATCGACCACCCACGATTCAAGGAGATCACCGCGCGACTCTGGCAACGGGGCGTCATCCCGGACTTTCGCCCACCGCAAGGCATCCGGATCGGCTTGAGCCCGCTGAGCACCACCTTCGCCGAGGTACTTGCCGGGGTGTCGGCGATTCGCGATGAACTCACCACGGATTGACCCGGCCGGGGCCGTCCTCGACGACATCGATTCGCGGCCGGGCAGCGCCACCTCGTTGGCCCGGACGGTGCTCGGCGCGTACGTTCGCGACCTCGGCGGCTGGATCGCCATCGCCGACTTCAGCGCCTTGCTGGCCGGGCTCGGCGTGCCGGAGCAGAGCACCCGGACGGCCGTCGCCCGGCTGAAGAGCAAGGGCGTGCTCGACGCCGAGACGCGAGACGGACGTAACGGCTACCGCCTCACCGCCGCCGCCGAAGCGATGTATTCGCGCGGCGACCCTCGAATCTTCGGATTCCGGCAGATGGCCGATGGCGACGCCTGGCACCTGATTTCGTTCGGGATACCGGAGTCCCAGCGTCCCGCACGGCATCAATTGCGCCGCCGCCTGTCCTCGATCGGTTGCGGCACGGTCTCCGCGGGCCTGTGGATCTGCCCGGAGTATCTGGCGGCGGAAGCGTCCGCGATCGTCTCGGCGCTGGGCCTCGGCGAGTATGTGACGTCCTTTCGGGCGACCGATCTGACGGTCCCCGGCACCCTGCGCGCAGCGGCGACGCAGTGGTGGGACCTGCCTGCCCTGGCCGAGCGGCACCGCGCGTTCCTCGACCATCACCGCGGCATCGTCACCCTCGAAAAGCTCACCGACCGACAGGCATTCGACCTCTTCGTCCCGCTGCTCGACGAATGGCGCATCATCCCCTATCTCGACCCCGGCCTCCCCGCGAGCATGCTGCCCGCCGACTGGCCGGGCCCCGCCAGCGTTCGCCTCTTCGCGGACGCGCAACAACGCTGTCTGGAACCGAGCCGACGGTGGGTCCGGTCGAGCATTGCCAGAACCATGGCGGGCACCCGTAAATGACCTCGGCCCAGTGTGCCTGCGCCCCAGGCTGCCAGGACTCGGCGTGCGCGGATCGTCGCAGCTCCCAGCGGTGGTAAACCCGGCTGCCGCGTTATAACATCAGGCCCCTTTCTCTCTTCGTATGGCGGGACCCATAGCTTGACCAGTGGTATTCAGCGGACCGCCTCGTCCGCTCGTCGTGACCGTTCCCGCCGGATATCGACGGCGCACTCACCCACCCTCGCCGCACTGCTCGCCTCGGCGGTGGAGCGCAATCCCGATGGTGTCGCGGCGGTCTGCGACGACACTTCGATCACTTACCGCCAACTCGACGCGCGCTCGTCCCAGCTGGCTCGGATTCTGCTCGCAATGGGCGTCGGCCCGGAGACCATGGTCGCGGTGGCGCTGCCCAGATCGATCGACGCGGTGCTGGCGGTATGGGCCGTCGCCAAGACCGGGGCCGCGTTCGTGCCGATCGATCCCGGCTTTCCGCGCAGGCGCATCCAGTTCCAGGTCACCGACTGCGCCGCCGAGTTCGGGCTCACCAACCGCGCGTGCGCGCCGACGCTGCCGACCGGTGTGCGGTGGCTCGCGATCGATGACGCGGAGTGGGTCGCGCGGATGTCAGCCGAGTCGGCCAACCCCATTTCGTATCTCGATCGTGCTGCGCTGCTTCGGGTTTCGAATACGGCATACGTTATCTACACATCCGGCTCGACGGGTGTCCCCAAAGGGGTCGCAGTCACCCACGCCGGTCTTGCCGTGTTCTGCGCCGAGCAGGTCGCCAGGTACTCGATCGGTCCGGCGGCGCGCACGCTGCATTTCGCGTCACCGAGTTTCGACGCCTCGGTGCTCGAGCTGCTGCTGGCCATCGGCGCCGCCGCCACCATGGTGATCGCGCCGCCGACGGTCTACGGCGGCGCCGAGCTCGCGAGCGTGATCGCGCGACACGAGATCAGCCATGCCTTCCTGACACCGTCCGCGCTGGCTTCGCTGGAGCCGACCGGACTGGACACGCTGCGGGTAGTCGTCGTCGGCGGTGAACCGTGTCCCGCGGCACTGGTGCACCGGTGGGCGGTTCGCGGTCGCCGATTCTGCAACGGCTACGGGCCGACCGAAACCACCATCATGGTGACCATCAGTCCGCCGTTGGCACCGGATGCGCCGGTGACCATCGGGTCGGCACTGCCGGGGATTAGCTGCCGGGTGCTCGACAAGCGACTACGTCCGGTCGGCGTCGGCACGGCGGGCGAACTCTACGTTTCCGGCCCCGGACTGGCCCGCGGTTACCACGCTCGGCCCGCCTTGACGGCCCAGCGGTTCCTGGCCGATCCGCACGGCGTGCCCGGCGCTCGGATGTATCGCACCGGCGATATCGTCCGGCGCGGTACCGATGGCGAATTCGAATACCTCGGTCGCACCGACGATCAAGTGAAGGTTCGTGGCTTCCGCATCGAGCTCGGCGAGATCGAGTCGGCGCTGTCGATGCAGCCAGGGGTGCGGTCGGCGGTCACCGTCGACCGCACGACCGCGGCGGGAGCGACGGCCCTGGTGGCCTACGTCCAGCCCGATCCGGGGCGGACACTCGACACCGCCGAGCTGGCGAACGCATTGGGACGTCAGCTGCCGCAGTACATGCTGCCGACCTCGATCATCGCCGTCGACCGTATTCCGCTGACCCCCACCGGCAAAGCGGATCGGGCGGTGTTGCGAGCCCGTGCCGTCGATCAGATCGCGTGTCGGCCGCTGTCCGGCCTCGGTGAGGAGCTGATCGCCGAGGTCTTCGCTCGGGTATTGGGGCAGGATCGCCTCGGCGCGGATTCCGACTTCTTCGCCGCGGGCGGCAATTCGCTGCTGGCCACCCAGGTCGCGGCGCGGCTGAGCGAGACATGGCAGGCACAGATCCCGACCCGGCTGCTGTTCGATCATCCGACCGTGGGTGCGCTGGCGAGGGCCATTCAGGCGCAGCGGTTCGATACGGCTCGACCCCCGTTGCTCGCGCGGTCCCGGCCCGCGCGGGTGCCGTTGTCACCGGCACAGCTGCGGTTCTGGTTGCGCAATCAGTTCGACCCCGGATCCGCGGTGGACAATATCGGCTTCGCGTTGAGGGTGTCCGGAAACCTCGACGTCCCCGCGTTGCGTGCGGCGTTCACCGATACGGTTGCCCGCCACGAGATCCTGCGCACGGCGTATCCCGCGGATGCCGAAGGGCCACGCCAGCGGCTGATCGAAACAGCAAGGGTGGTAGCCGATTTCGCCGTCGAGGACCTTACTGCGGCGGTCTCCGACGTGGTGGCCGATCGGGTGCGCGCCATCCTGTCGCGCGGTTTCGACGTCGCTGCCGAAGTGCCGCTGCGCGTTCGACTGCTGCGGACCGGCGAAGAGTACGTGCTGGTGTGCGCCGTGCACCATATCTGTGCCGACGGCTCCTCGCTGGCGCCGCTGGCGTGCGATATCGCGATGGCCTACACCGTGCGCCGCGCTGGTACCGCCCCTGCGTGGCGTCCACTCGACATCCAGTATGCCGATTACGCGCTGTGGCAGCAGGATCTGCTCGGATCCCGTGCGGACCCTGATTCTATTCTCTACCAACAGCTTTCCTATTGGCAGCGGGAACTGGCCGGGCTTCCGGACGAGCTCGATTTACCGGCTGACCGGCCGCGACCGAACACGGCGTCGCTGCGCGGCGCGGCCACGCAGCAGTCGGTACCCGCCACCCTGCACCGTGCGCTGCTCGCCGTCGCGAGCGACCACAAGGCCACGCTGTTCATGGTGATGCGGTCGGCGCTGGCTGTCCTGCTGTCCCGGCTGTCCGGCAGTACCGACATCGCCATCGGGGTGCCGATGACCAATCGCGCCGAACCGGCGCTGGACGGTCTCGTCGGCATGTTCGTCAACACCATGGTGTCGCGAACCCGGGTCGACCTCGGCGAGAGTTTCGCGGCGCTGCTGGACCGCACCCGGCACCGCGATCTGCTGAACTTCGCGCATTCCGAGGTGCCGTTCGAGCACGTCGTCAACGCGGTGAACCCGGTGCGGTCGCCGGGACGGAATCCGCTGTACCAGGTCGGATTCGCGTTCCAAAATTTCGGCAAGGCCGAATTCGCGCTGCCGGGCCTGACCTGCTCATCGATCGACATCGACGTCATGACGGCGACGACCGATTTGCACATCACAGTGCTGGACGGCCACGCCGCCGACGGTGCGCCCGGCCAGATCGTCATCCAGATCTGCTATGCCACAGATCTCTTCGACGAACCGACAGTACAGCGGTTCCTCGACGCCTACATTCGCGTCCTGCATCAGGTCGCCGCCGATCCCGTCGTCCCGGTCGGCGACCTCGACATGATGCACCCGGATGAGCGACTGCAGATCGAATCCTGGTCGGCCGGAACCGATCACGTGGCTGCCCCCGAGACCCTGGGTACGGCCTTGCTCCGTCATGCCGCGGCTACGCCGGACGCCGTCGCGGTGATCTTCGGTTCGGCGACGGTGACCTACGGGCAGTTGCGTGATCGATCGAACCGGCTGGCCCGCTGGCTGATCGGACAGGGCGTGGGCCCGGAGACCGTCGTGGCGGTGGCCATGCGGCGTTCCATCGACCAGGTCGTCACACTGTGCGCGATCGTCGAGGCGGGTGGCGCCTGGGTGCCCATCGATCCGGACCATCCGGCCGAACGGATCAAATACATACTGGAATCCGCGGCTCCGCGGTGCGTGTTGACCACCAGCGGGGACGCGTTCACGGTCGCCTCGGCGCAAGCCGTCGACCTGCTGGATCTGTCCCGACTGGATTCCACGCCGGTGCGCCGGAACGAGCGGCGAGCGCCGCTGCGCGGCGACCATCCGGCCTACGTCATCTACACCTCCGGATCGACCGGTCGCCCGAAAGGCGTTGTGGTCAGCCAGGCTTCGATCGTCAACCAGCTCGCCTGGATGCGGCGGCACTACCTGGTCGATGCCGCCGACTGCTATTTGCAGAAGACTCCGGCCACCTTCGACGTGTCGGTATGGGGATATTTCCTGCCGCTGTCGGCGGGCGCGCGCATGGTGCTCGCAGCGCCGGACGAGCACCGCGATCCGGCCGCGCTGTGCGGGCTGATCGCCGCGCACCAGGTCACCCTCACCGATTTCGTGCCGACCATGCTGACAACATTCGCCGGACAAGCCACTGCGGCCGAAGTGTCCTCGTTGCGTGCTGTTTTCGTAATCGGCGAGGCGCTCGCGCCGGAGACCGCGCGGGCGTTCGACGCGATCTGCCGCGCCGAACTGCACAATCTGTACGGTCCGACGGAAGCCGCGGTGAGCATCACCCAGCATCGCGTGGACCCCGCCGATCCGGCGGGTACCGTGCCGATCGGTGTGCCGGAATGGAATTCGCGCGTCTTCGTACTCGACACCCGATTGCGGCCGGTACCGGTCGGTGCGGTCGGTGAACTGTATTTGGCCGGAGTCCAGCTCGCGCGCGGGTACCACGGTGCGCCCGGATCGACCGCCGGTCGCTTCGTGGCGAATCCGTCCGAGGCGGGTTCCCGGATGTATCGGACCGGGGACCTGGTGCGCTGGAACGCAAGCGGAACACTGGATTACCTCGGGCGCAGTGACTTTCAAGTAAAGGTTCGCGGGCACCGGATCGAGCTCGGCGAGATCGAAACCGTCCTGCTCGCCGATCCCACCGTCCGGCAGGCAGCAGTGGCGGTGCAGCCGTCCGATTCCGGAGCTCGGCTCGTCGGCTATGTCGTCGCGTCGCCGGACGTCGTTCTCGACCCGATTGCGTTGCGGCACTCGGTATCTCGTGTACTACCTGCCTACATGGTGCCGTCCGCGGTGGTGCCTCTCGATTCCCTGCCGGTCAATACCAGCGGCAAACTCGACCGCGCGGCGCTACCGCAGCCGGTGTTCGCCTCGCGCGACGGCATCGTCGCGTCGACGCCGCTCGAACACGCGATCGCCGAAGTCTTCGCCGAGGTGCTGGCGGTGTCCCCGATCGGGGTGACGGACGATTTCTTCGAGCTCGGCGGTTCGTCGCTGATGGCATTCACGCTCCATCAACGGCTTTCGTCGCGGCTGCAACGCGAAGTGCCGATGTCGGCATTGCTCACCACGCCCACGGTCGGCGGCCTCGCCGCCCATCTCACCGGCACAGCCGAGCAGGTCCAGGCGGCGACACCGGCCGAGGACGCCGTACTCGACAAAGGCATCGATGTACACGATTGCCTGCCCGCACACTCCGGACCGCCCCGCGAAATACTGCTGACCGGTGCGACCGGCTTCCTCGGCGCGCACCTGCTCCGAGAGCTGTTGGCGCGCACCGACGCACGGGTGGTGTGTCTGGTCCGTGCCGATACCGCGGACCAGGGCGCCGAACGGATCCGGCAGGCGCTACACCGCTATCGACTATGGGACGACACCCTCGCCGCTCGGATCGTCGCCGTCCCAGGCGATCTCGCCGCACCACGACTGGGACTCTCCGACGCCGAGCACGCCCAGCTCGCCGAAGACATCGACGTAATCCTGCACAACGGTGCCCGCGTCAATCACATCGAGCCTTACCCACGACTGCGGGCGGCCAATGTCGAGGGCACCCGAGATGTGCTCCGCCTGGCCACGACTCGACGACTCAAGCCGGTGCATTTCGTCTCCACCCTCGGCACCACCGTCCCGTCGTCGGCGACCTCCGGAGTGATCAAGGAGACCGCGCGGCTCCGACCCGGCCAACTGCCCGACAACGGCTACCTCGCCTCGAAGTGGGCCGCCGAGGAACTGGTCCGTCAGGCGGGCGAACGGGGCGTCCCGGTCGGCATCTATCGCCCCGGAACCATCTGCGGTGACCCGGAAGTCGGCTTGAACAGCATCGACGACTCGTTCTGGAACATGATCCGCGCCGCCGCCGTCCTCGGGATGGCTCCGAATGTCGCCGCCGAGACCGTTTCCCTGGTCCCGGTGACCTACGTGGCCCGTGCCATCGTCGAACTGTGCGCCCGACCCCGGCCGGAAATCGTGTACCACCTGGTCAACAAGAAGCCGGTGGCGGTAGGCGCCATCTTCGCGTGCCTGCGCGGCCACGGGCTCCCCGTGCGCACCGTCCCGCTGGATACCGCCCGTGCCACCCTTGCCGAGGAATCCCGGCGGCGCAACGCCGCAGGCGATGATTCGCTGGTCCGCGCCGCCCTGCTGAGCCCGAACTATCTCCAGCTCGGACGTCCGAACTGGTGTGACGCGCACGCCCGCAGCGCACTCGCCGACACCGGCATCGAATGCCCGCCGGTGACGTCGGCGGCTCTGGACGCGTATATCGAAGAATTCATCGCCAACGGCTTTCTTCCAGTGGCAGTGCGTGGTTCCGGTCAGCAGATGGTCGGTCCAGGGTCGGCGCCCGCCAAGACAGCCGTGAGCCACAGCAGTGACGGCTCGTAGCCGATAAGCTCCGCCGAAATATGCTCGGAGGCAGGGATTCTGAAGAAACGAAGGTTGGTGCCAGCGGCGCAGTAGCGCTGGACGACGGGCTCGATGGCGGCGATCGGGACGATCGGGTCGGTGGTGGAGTGCCACATGGCGATCGGGATGTCCGGGGTGTCGGCGTAGCCGAGGCTGTCTTGGTGCAGGACGGCTTGGATGTCGGGGGCGAGGAAGGCTTGCGGGTCCTTCAGGTAGTTCTTCAGTGGACGCCACGCGCCGGTGGCGGCCGCGGTGTAGAGGCATCGGCGTTCCATATCGTGGACGATGGTCATGCCGTCGTCGGTGAGGTATTTGTCGAGCGGCATCCGGTCGGGGAACTCCCTGGACAAGCCGATCAGCCAGATCCAGCCGACGAAATCGGCTTGCCCCGCAATGCCTGCTCCCGCATCCATGGCGAACATGGTCATCGCGTGCTTGTCACCGGGCACGCCGCCTTGGGCGCTGCCCTTGATCGGTAGTTCAGGGGCGTAGCTCCGGTGTAGTTCGGCCGCCCAAGCGCTGGCGCTGCCGCCGCCGGAATATCCCCACAACCCGATCGCCGAGTCGGCGAGACCCAAGCCGGCGCGCCGGGTCGCCCGGACGCCGTCGAGCACCATGCGGCCCTCGCTCGGCGCCAGCGTTGTGCTGGTTTTACCGTTGAAGTCCGGGATCGACACCGCCATGCCCTCGCCGAGGAATTGCAGCAGCAGCTGGGTTTCCTTCATGGTGCCCGCGCGCACGGTATGCGAGGGGTTGCACGCGGGATCCAGACCGTCGATCGCCTCCTGATAGGAGACCACCGGGCGCGACCCCGGTCCCAGCCACGGAATGCCCGGGATCATCACCGTGGTCGCGGTAGTGATCGGCTCGTCCTGGCTGTTGGTGGAGCGGTACAGGATCTGTTCGGTGTGCACCGGCGGCCACGGCACCCCGAGCAGGTAGCTGGTCACCACGCGCTTGCGGATCACGTCACCGTTGGCGTAGCGATCGAGATCGGCCGGATCGTCGTACCACCGGTCGTCCGCGGGCATCGGGACGGGAATGAAGGGGTAGATGTCGGTTTCGCTCGGCAGCGGCGGAAATTGGTTCTCGTCGGGCCGGACCGGCCAAGCAGGCTGGCCGCCCGCCTGGCCGGAGTCGGGACCCGCGGTCGCCGTCCCGGCAACCGTGAGCGAAGCAGCGAGGGCGAACCCTACAGCGAATGTGGCACAGCGAAAACCGATCACAATCCAGTTCCTTCATCAGGCTTGACGGACAGCAGAGCTAGAAGCCGCCGAGAGCAGCGGCCGCCAACCGGGACACCATCCGAGCGCCCGATGGACCGGAAGAGTTCCTATTGCACAGGACGTCCGAAGGTCGTGTCACTACGCAACCAGCCAGGGTTTGCGCTCCGCCGCTGTGCAAGCTGCATAACTGCGTTGGTAGTTAGCTATGGTGTCGCCGGGGCGCTGGGGTTCACCCCTGAACTAGTCGGGTCAGCCTGTTACGACGGCACAGGGCGGAACCGCAGGTGCTGTCCAGGGCGTAGCTGGGCGAGCAGGTCGACGTCGGGGGTGACCACGACGCCGATCACCGGATAGCCGCCGGTGATGGGGTGGTCGGCGAGGAAGACCACCGGCTCCCCACTGGGTTGGACCTGGATCGCCCCGAGCGCCATGCCTTCGGTCGGCAGCTCCTTGTCGTTGATCCGGGTCAGCGGTGGACCGTCGCCGACGCGGGCCAGCCGCACGCCGACGCGATCGGCGCGGTCGCTCATCTGCCAGGCGCCGGTGAACAGCGACCGTGGATCGGTGAACCAGTCGTCGCGCGGACCCAGCAGGACGCCGACGGTGACGATCCCCGAGTTCATCGAAGGCACCGGTGCCACAGCGACATTCGGCCACGGGTACGCCCGTGCAGCGCCGACGCCGAGCGCCACCCCGGCGGTCAACGGCTCGGGGCCGAGACCCGCGAGGGTGTCCCTGCTACGCGAGCCCAGAACCTTATCGACGGCGACGCCGCCACGCACCCCGACGTATACCCGCAGCCCGGCGGCGGCCATGCCGAGCTTCAACCGCTGCCCGGCGCGCAACGAGATGACGGACGCGTGCGCATGGGCGACCCCGTCGACGGTGATCGGCGCGTCGGCACCGGTCACCGTGACCAGCACCGGCGCTTCGGCCACGAATTCCAGTCCGCCGAGCAGGGTTTCGATGCCCGCGGCATCCTCGGGATTGCCGAGGAGTCGATTCGCCAGCTTCAGCGAACGTCGATCGGCGGCACCGGATACCCCGACCCCGATCGAGAACCAGCCGGGCCTGCCGAGGTCCTGAACGGTGCTCAACGGCCCGGCATCGAGGATGCGCAGCACGGCACGGCTCATTCGAGCGCCACCTCGGTGAAACGGACTCGGGTGCCCGGCCGCAGCAGGGACGGTTCGACTCGGCCGAGATCCCACATGCGGACATCGGTGGTGCCGATGAGCTGCCATCCGCCGGGTGATCGCCGCGGGTAGACGGCGCTGTACCCGTCGGCCAGCGCAACCGCCCCCGCGGGCACCGAGGTCCGCGCTTGCGCCCGGCGCGGTACGGCCAAGCCCGGTTCGGTGGTTTCGAGATAGCCGAAGCCGGGCGCGAATCCGATGAACGCACACCGCCACGGAGCCCGGGTATGGGCGGTGATCAGTTCGCGGACCGTGATACCCAACTGTGCCGCAACACTTTCCAGATCAGGCCCGTCGTAACGTACCGGAATGCTGCGGATCTCGTCCGGTTGCGCAGCCGTCCCGATCCCACCGGACGCCTGCGCGCTGCGGAACAGTTCCCGCAGCCGCTCCTCGACCACCCGGCTGTCCGCGGTGTCGGTCAAGGTGATCAGGACCGTCTGCGCGGCGGGCAGGAAATCGTGCACACCCGAAGGCAGCTCGCGGCGCAGCAGGTCGATGAACGCCACCAGGTCGGCGTCGTCATCGGGTGCGACGAGCACCGACCGATCCCCCGCGGGCAGGATCCGGAGCGGTGCCGTCGGCACGGTGATCGCGGACATCCGTTCTCCTTCAGGCTAGTTCGCGACCGCGGGTTTCCGGCAGGCCGAACAGCGCGATCACCGCGATCAGATAGCCGAGCGCGCCGAACATCATGGCTCCCGTCAGGCCCAGCGTGGTGGATGCCAAAAAGCCGACAGCAGTGGGAAATACCGCGCCGACCGCGCGGCCGAAGTTATAGGTGAAGCCCTGTCCGGTGCCGCGAGAGGCGGTCGGGTACAGCTCGGAAAGGAACGAGCCGAAGCTGGAGAAGATGGCCGAGGTGCAGAAGCCGAGCGGGAAGCCGAGGAACAGCACCAAGGTGTTCGCCCCCGCCGGAACCTGGATATAGCCGACCATGAAGATCATCGACAACACGGCGAACAGTTGAATGGTGCGTTTGCGTCCGAGCCGGTCGGCGAGGATGCCGCCGGTGACGTACCCGAGGAACGCGCCGCCGATCAATAGGAACAGATAACCGCCGGTGCCAACGACATTCAGGTGCCTGCTCTTTTTCAGGAAGGTCGGCAGCCAGGTGGCGAGGGTGTAGTAGCCGCCCTGGACGCCGGTGGCCAGCAGCGAGGCGAACAGCGTCGTGCGGATCAGGTCCCCCCGGAAGATCGTCAGGAACGATCCGGCCCGCTTGCCCGCCGACTCGCGTCGCTGGGTGACCGTCTCGGAATCGGTCAGATTGCGGCGGACCCAGACGATGAGCACTGCGGGCAGCGCACCGGTCCAGAACAGCACCCGCCAGGCCAGGTCCTCGCTGACGAATTGGAATACCAGCGTGTAGACCAGCACCGCCAAGCCCCAGCCGACCGCCCAGGAGCTCTGCACATAGGCGACCGCCCGGCCTCGATACTTGGTCTGGGCGTATTCAGCGACCAGAATCGCGCCCGCGGCCCACTCGCCACCGAAGCCGAGACCTTGTAATGCCCGGAATACCAACAGGGTTTCGAAGTTGGGCGCGAAGCCACACAGCACAGTGAACAGCGTGTAGGTGGCTACGGTGAGCTGGAGGGTGCGGACCCGGCCGATCTTGTCGGCGAGCACCCCGGCCAGCGCGCCGCCGAGCGCGGACACCAGCAGCGTCACCGTGGTGAGCAGTCCGGCCTTGCCGGAGCTGATCATGAAGTACGACGAAATGGCGCCGAGCGCCAGCGGCAGAACCTGGAAATCGTAGGCATCCAAGCCGAATCCGCCGAACGCGCCGATGAAGGCGCGCTTGCCTTTGGCGCTCATCGTGCGGAACCAGTCGAAGGGTTGCGACGTCTCGGCCGGTTCTGCCGGTATGTCCGTGGAAAGGCTCATGGCTGCCTCGCAATGCTCGAGCTCGGTAGAGCGACGTACGTCACAGTAGAGTACGGATCGTTGAACGATTCTGCAATCCTTGAGTTGGATCGTCGGCTGGCAGTTCGATCGGTGGTCTATGCTCGAGTGGCAAAGCCACTGGTCCGCGGAGGTTTGGATGACGACACCGGTAGATCGGCCCGACCCCGTCTACGCGGCACTGTCCGAACACAAAGGTCTGCTCGCCCGCTCCAGTCGCAGTTCGCAAACCGCCGACATCGTGCGCGCGAGCATCCTGGACGGATCGCTGCGACCCGGCACCCGGCTGTCCGAGCCGGATATCTGTGCGGCACTGGGCGTTTCCCGCAACACCCTCCGGGAAGCGTTCCGCTCGCTGATCGAGGAACGCCTGGTGACCCACGAACTCAACCGTGGTGCGTTCGTCCGCATCCCCAGCTCGGAGGACGTCGCGGAGCTCTACCGGTGCCGCCGCATCGTCGAGGGTGCGGCGGTCCACGGCTTCGACCGGGCGACCCAGGACCCGACCGAGCTCGCCGCCGCCCTCGCGCGGGCCGATGCTTGTGCCGCGAAACAGGATTGGACCGGTGTCGGCACCGCCGACATCGACTTCCACAAGGCGATCGCCGCCCTCAACGGCAGCAGGCGCCTGGACCAGATGATGTCGAGCGTATGGAACGAGCTGCGCCTCGTCTTCCACGTGATGGCCGACCCACTCGCCTTCCACGAGCCCTATCTGGCGCGCAATCACGAGATCTACGAAGCACTGGTCGCCGGCCGCCGCGCCGAGGCCGAGCAGATGCTCGCCGACTACCTCACCGACGCCGAATCCCACATCGGCGCGGCATACGTCAGCGTCGTCGCCTAACCCTCCCACCTACCCCACCTTTCCATCAGCGGCCCTTGCCGACGGGGGTGCGCCGACGCGTTGACCGGCGGTTGGCGCCCGCCGTGACCGGACATGACACGCGGAGAAAATCTACAGTCGCGACTGTAGACATTCGGGCGCAGTTGTTATAAAGTTCATCTCGTCAGCAGAGAAGAAAGTCGCATGGGCCGGGTAGGGAACGAACTTCCCGGAATGAGATGAAGTGACTGAAGGACCCTCCCCTCCGGGCGGCTGAAGACAGCGCCACCGGAGGGGAGGGAGGCAGACCAGGAAAGGCAGGGAGCGGTGCCCGATTCCGACGCGCTCTCGGCGTTCGGAAATCGCAGTGTTGTCCGATATCGCAGCAGTAGTGGATATCGCAACGCGTACCGGCATCGCGGCTCCATGAATAGGAGGTGGTCGACAGTCCTGAAGATGCGATCCCCACACACCCACCTGCAGCATGGGATGTGGGACGACGAAGCCGGTCGCTCTGACCGATATGTGGAATAAAGCCCCCTCACGGCCCCGGCGCTAGCGCCGGGGCCCGATTCTTGTTTCCCAGATAGGTGTTCATGGAACAGACCCGTGCCGACTCGGCCACCGCCAATCCCGGTGACAAGCTAGATGACGACGACTACCCCGCCTACAGCATGGGCAGTGCCGCCGATGCGCTCGGTGTCACCCAAGCCTTCCTCCGCGCCCTCGACGCCGCCGAACTGCTGACGCCCCAACGCTCCGACGGCGGCCACCGCCGCTACTCCCGCTACCAACTTCGCATCGCCGCCAGAGTGAGGGAACTGGTCGATCAGGGCACCGCACTCGACGCCGCGTGCCGCATCGTCATCCTCGAAGACCAACTCGCCGAGGCCAAGCGCATCAACTCGGAACTGCGCCGAGCTCATGGCCGGCAACCCGCCGATCCGGGCCTCGATATCACCGGCTGACCAGGCACTCTGCACAGTCGCCCACCCGGTCGTATGATCAACTCGGTTACCGCTCTACCCCTATCGACAGCAGCGTAATTGCCACGCCGACATGCGGGTTCGGTTCGAATTGCCAGGCCCGTCGACGGCCGGAAGTTCGAACATCGGGTGCGCTCCCGCCCCCGGAACGGCTTGTCGCGCAGGTCGTTCAAGGACTCCGAGGAGCAGCATGCGTACTGAAGGCGACACCTGGGACATCGTGAGCAGCGTCGGAATGACCGCACTGCAGGTCGCGGCCGCACGCGCGGTCGCAACGCAAGAGCCGGATGCCCTGGTCCGGGACGAATATGCCGCCCGTTTCGTAGCGGCGGCGGGCGATCCGGACACCGATCTGCTGGTCACCGATCCGACGCGGTGGGCGGACAATCCGCTCACCGGCTTCATCGGACTGCGTAGCAAATTCTTCGACGACTTGTTCCTGACCGCGGCCGCGGCCGGAGTGACGCAGGCGGTGATCCTGGCCGCCGGATTGGACGCCCGCGCCTACCGCCTGGACTGGCCGCAAGGCTCGATCGTGTACGAGATCGACCAGCCCAAGGTCCTGGAGTTCAAACAGCAGGTGCTCGACGAAGCCGGCGCCACCCCCAAGGCAGACCGCCGCGCCGTGGCCGTCGACCTGCGCGACGACTGGCCCGCCGCGCTCATCGAGGCGGGCTTCGACCCGACTCTGCCCACGGTGTGGTCGGCCGAGGGACTGCTCCCCTATCTGCCGGGCCCCGCGCAGGACGCCCTGTTCGCCCGGATAGATCAACTTTCGGCCCCCGGCAGCAGACTGGCCGCCGAGACCCCGGACAACAGCGTCGACGTTCAGCAGATCATCGACCGCCAGGCAGAACAGTTGCAGGGCACGCCCTTCGGCAAGATCGACCTCGCCGCGCTGTTGTACACCGACGAACGCACGGACCCAGCGGAATGGCTGACCGCGCAGGGCTGGACCACGACCAGCCTGCCATCGATGGAACTGACCGAGCGCTATGACCGGCCACTCACGGTGACCGCCGAACCCTTCGCGCAAATGTTCAACGCCATGAGCTACCTGACCGCCGTCAAACCATCCTGAGCCGCCGCGCGGCCAAGGCGGCCGCGCGTCACCCGCACCCGGTCCCACGCCGATCCTGCTGCCTCGGCGCGCATTTCGCGGACGACGCCGAGGGGTATCGCGATGTCTTGACCGTGCACGAGCACGTCCGTCAACCGGTCCGCAGGCACCGTGCCGTCTAGAACACGGCGATATTACCGGTCGCGGCTCGCCGCGGGGGTGGACGTCTTCCGGCTCGTGCGGGCGCGGCGCCGTGCCGCCTGGAGTTCGGCGAGTTCCTGTTCCAGGATTTCGGCGATGCGGAACTGTCCGGTGTCGTGAATTTCCGGAGTGGGGATGACGGGGGCTTCCGCCTTTTCCTCGGTCACGGCGGGCCGCTTGACGGCCGCGGTCGGCGCGGACGGCCGGTCCGCCGACGGCACGGTGACCCTGTCGGTGGGTGCCGGGGCGGCGGGCTTGCTGGCCTTCGCGGGTGCGGCTTGCTCAGCGGCAACCTTGGTCGAGGTGACCTTGGTCGAGGTGACCTTGGTGGCCGCCGGATTTACGGGCTTTGTCGGTGTGCTGGCTGTGCTCGCCGCCGAAACAGGCTTCTTGCTGTCGACATCGGCAGGCGCGCTGCGCTTTTCGGTGTTCGCGGAAGCGGTGGACTTGGTCTTCGCCACGGTCGGCGCGCTCTTCGCGACGGTGGCCGCGGCAAGCTCATCGGCCTGCACCGGTGTCCCGGCCTTGCGCTCGGAAGTGCTGGGCGCAGTGTCTTTTTCGGCCTTGACCAAGGGCTTGGTCTCGGGCTTCACGTCGGCGGCACCGTTCACGGAGCTCACCGTCGCCGCGGCCTTCGACGGCGCCACCGGCGCGGCGGAACGGAAAGCGGACCGGATCGGCGCACTGTCGGGTGCGGCGTCCTCGCCCTCGGGCAGCACGACCGCCGGTTCGATCTCGGGGTCCACGACGGGCTCGTTGGTCGGTCCCGCGTCCAATTCCGCGAGCGGGTCCGGTTCGGCCTCGACGGTCAGCTCGGCGATCGAGCTGGACGCCATCACCTCTGCGGCCGAGCGGCGCAGCCGATAGCTGGCGATCGCTGGCAGGGTGCGGCGAATCTGCTCGGCCGGATCGGGCAGATCGCGGACCTGCTCGGTGGCGCGGTGAATGGCGAGGCCGTAGCGCGCGCTGGCGGCGTCATGGATGAGCAGCGCGACACCGATCATCACCGGCGCGACGGCGTGCACCGCGGCGTCGTACCAATGCTCGGCCCGCAGATACGGGTAGGTGTTGAGGGTGACGGTCAGCGAGAGCAGCGCGACCTCGGCGGCGACCACCTGCTTGCGGTTGTCGACGACACCCCATTCGGCAACCTTGTTCGTGCCGATCATGATGATGATCAGGCAGACGCTGATCATCCCCTCCAGCAGGTAGCTGAACCAGTACAGCGGATCACTCGGCCCGCCGGGCGCGATGTTGTGCTGGACATTGACCGCGGACCACAGCATGCCCGCGCCGACGACACCGGCCAGCGCGCGCAGCGACCAGGCCCGGTGCCGATATAGCGAGGCCAATTTGGCATGCGGGCTCGACTCACGGCGCTGAGCGGCAATTGCCTTGCGTGCCACCAGTAGATCTCGCATGTCGGCCTTCTCGATCGCTTCGGTGGTCTGCCTGGCGCGGTCGGCCGCCGCAGCGGCGGCTTGGGCCTCTTTCCAGCGCTGACCACGATCTTGCCCGCGAATCTTCTCGGCCAGCTCACGTTCGGCTAGCAGCTCGTCCTCGGAGAGCGCTTCGGTCAACGCGGGATCGAATTGGTATGCCAGCCGGCCGCGGGCCTTCTCGACCCGCCTCGCCAGCTGTGTGACCTCGTCCTCAATGGGATGCTGGATGGTCATTTCGGCTCCAGGAGGAGATTCGATGGCAGACAAGTGATCACGCGTGGGAAGGCTACATCGCATTCCCCGCTGACGCACCGTTGCCAGCGAAAACCGTCGATTTGCCGGGTGAATGCGGCGCGCCGCGGCATGTCCGCCCGCAGCTCCTCGAACAGGCCGCTCGGTCTGTCGCGGCGAGGTAGCGGAAACACGAAATCAGGAACGTTATGCCTTCACTATCACGGGCCTGTCGCGCTCTGCACGATGAAACTCACTGTGGTCGTGGCGCTCCCACCGATGTTGAGGGTGCCGAATCGGTGTGCCCCCGGCACTTGATAGGCTCCCGCTTGCCCCGTGACCTGTTTGTACGCGTCGAGCACCATGCGTACACCGGTCGCGCCGACGGGATGACCACCGCCGATCAATCCGCCGCCGGGATTGAGCGGCAGGCGGCCGTCACGCGCAATATCACCGCCTTCCACCGCCTTCCAGCTTTCGCCGCCCGCGTGTCGGGCCGTAAGTCGGTGCGCCGCGCCAGGAATCGGTCGGATACGACAATCAGGGCGGCGGCGCCATCGGTCATCCAACCGCAGTCCTGGCGGCGCAGCCGACCGACCACCGGCGGGTTCGCGGTGTCGTCGGCACCGAAGCTGCCTGGGCCATATGTCCAATTCCTGGTCTGCGCAAGCGGGTTGGTGCGCGCTGCGCCTCGTGACCGACCCAGGCGGCGGCGCCGAGGTATCCCGCGGCCGCCTCGCCGGGCACGGGCTGCCACCAACCGCGCTCGAGATACTCGCGCACTATCTCCTCGGGATGACAAATTTGCACAGACGCCCGCGTTTCGGGAGCGGAAACAGCTGCGCGGGGCAGGGACTCGGGCATATGTGTTCCTTCAGTTCAAGCGCCGCAGCACCACGGCGGACCCGAGCCCGAGGGCCGCGGGAATGGTGACCAGCGCGTGTTCGCCGCCCGTGCGCGTGAACCACGGCAGCGGCGCCGTCGGCGAGCTGCGGAGCGGTCGTGATCGTGTGCGGCCCGTCCGCCGGGCGCGGTGACCCGGGTAGGCGACGAGCCACCCGTTGCCATGCGGGATCGTCGCCGAACAGGGCGGGCAGCGCGGCGAAGGCGGCGCTGGTCGCGTCCGCGCGGGCGCCCTCATCGGCGTCGAGCAGCACCGTGTCGCCCTTGCGGACCGGCACCATGGACTCCGAAGTCAGTGCGGCGGTGGCCTTCTGGTGTGAGCGCACGGCGTAGGCAGCCAATTCGACGCGGGTGATGCCGAACGACGCCGCCGCGGTGAGATCGGCGGATACGCCGATCGTGACGAATCCGGTGCGTTCGCTGAGATCGGCGTCGGTCACGATAGCGGGCCGATCCGAGAGCATCGGCACCCGGGACATCGACTCCACTCCGCCCGCCACCATCACGTCCGCGTAGCCCGCGGCGACCCTGGCGGCAGCGCTCTCGACCGCGTCGAGGCCGGAACAGCACAACCGGGACACCACGCCACCGGGCACCCGGTCCGGCCAACCCGCCCACAGCGCCGCCGCGCGGGCCAGGTTCCCGCCCTGCTCCCTCACCGCCGTACTGATGCCGACGAGGATGTCGTCGACCGAATCCGCACTGATCGAACGGCTTTCGAGAGCGACGAGCAGTTGACCGAACAATTCGTAGGGCGGAATCTCGGCGAGGGTCCCGCCGGTCTTGCGGACCCGAGCGCGGGGCAGCCGGATCGCGTCGTAGATGTAGGCGTCAGGCATGGTCGATCCGCGCGAGGGTGTCGAGCGTGTGATAGCCCGCCGCATCCTCGGCCGAAGTGGCGGGCACGACGACTATCTCGTCGGTGCCCGCCCTGCGATACGCGTCGAGTCGACGAGCCAGTGCCGCGCCGTCGCCGAACATGCCGACGGCCGCGGGCAATTCGTCGGGCACCGCCGCCAGGACTTCGCGCGGGTGGGCGCCGCTGTGCGCCAGCCGCACCACCTCGCCGAATCCCGCATCCTCGAACATGGTGTCGTAGCCGGGTGCGCGCAGATATCCCACGGCGCCGCGGCGAACACGGGCGAGAATGTCGGCTGTCGGGTTGGCGGCGGCAGTGACCCACACCGCGATCGCGGGCGTCGGGCGGCCTGCCCGATCCGCCGCCTCGCGCACCAGGGCCGCGCACCGCGAAACCTGTTCCGGCGTAACCAAGTTCAGCACCACGCGATCAGCCGTCCGGGCGGCCGCGGCCAGTGCGCGGGCACCGAAGGCGGCGACGGCGATCGACGAGTGCGGCGGCGCCAGCCGGAGGCGGTAGCCCGCGGTGCGCTCCATCGCACCTTCGAATTCGACCTTCTCGCCCGCGAGCAGGCCGCGCAGTATCCGTGCCGACTCCGCCAGATGCACTGCGGTGCTGCGCCTTTCCCGGCCGTGCCAGCCGCTAACCACGACGGTGCTCGAGCTACCGATGGCGACATCGACGGACCGACCGGTGAGTGCGGCCACACTCGCGACCCCCATGGCGATGGTGGCCGGAGTGCGGACATCGACGGCAAGTGGCCCTACACACAACGGAATTCGGCCCGGGGCCAGCCCGATCGCGGTGGCCACGGCGAAAGCGTCGAACGTCGCCATCTCCCCGACCCAGAGCCGGTGATAGCCGAGCTTCTCGGCCGCCTCGGCGACGGCAAGGGCATCCAACGGATCCCGGTCTTGCCAGTAGGGCAGGCTGACACTCAGCAGCGGGTGGTCGGTCGCACTCATCCGCGCGGGGGCACTCACTCGACCGACTGTGCGGCCGCGCGCATCCGGTCACCACTGACCCAGGTGGCGTGGAACCCGAGCGGCACACGGACCGGCAGGCCGAGCCGGCAGACGGGTCCGGCGGCCAGGTCGGCGGCGTCGTAGATCCAGACCTCGGACAGTTGGGTGTGGCTGTTGAACGCGAACATGGTCAGCCAGGCGTCGTCCTCGGCGCGCGCATCCGGCCGCGGCACCACGGTGAGTTCGCTACCGAAGAATCCCTCGCCGAACGGCTGGGTCTGCTTGGCGCCGGTGTGCAGGTCGTACTTGATCACCGCGTCGAAGAGCATGGTGCGGTCCACCGACAACCGCATCTGATACGACCAGCGGCCGCGCTGTCCGGTGGTGCCCTGATCGATGGCCGGGAACTCGGTATTGACGTCGTCCATCGCCTCCTCGATGGTGGCGCCGGTCCGCATATTGAAGCGATACCGGTGCAGTGTCGCCTCGGGACGGAGATACGCGAGTAATTGCGCAAGGGGGTTGGTGCGGTCCGACACCGGGCTCGGCTTCGACACCCGGCAGACCACCATGACGATCTCGTCGCCGTCCTCCCAGGAGTTGACCGTGTGATAGATGTAGCCGGGCGCGGCCTCGAACCAGCGCGCCCGCGCGCCGTCGCCGCGCCGGGGCAGCACCGCGAAACGGCTCGGCAGCGTGCGGTCGAAGAACAGCTTGAACCGGCCCGCCGCAGCGGCTTTCGGGTCGTTGTACAGCGGCAGATCCATCAGAATGGAGTAGTTCTCGGTGATCGCCATATCGTGTGGCAACCGCGGACCGGGCAGCTCGAGCCCCGTGTAATGGGTGACCTTGCCGGACGGGTCGGCAACGCCGTAGCGCAGGTACGGCGCGTGGATGCCGTAGTCGAAGAAAATGAATTCCTCGGTGCGCTCATCGACTTTGGCGTGTGCGGAGACCTCACCGGGCAGGGTGCCGCCGAAGGTGTCGACACCACGGGTCTCCAGGCTGATCGGGTCCAGCGCATAGGGTTTGCCCGCGCGGTACCACAGGGACAGCAGGTTGCCGTGGTGGAAGACGACGTCGGTGTTGGCGGAGTTGCGTTCCCGGCGATCGCCCGGCGGGTTGTCGTCCCACGGCTCGATCACGCCGCGCCACAACGCCGTTCCCGCGGCGCGTTCGGCTTCGAACTCGGTGGTGCGGATGAAGCGGTTGCGGTAGGTGGCCTTGCCGTTCTCGAAATGCACCGCGTGCAGCATCCCGTCGCCGTCGAACCAGTGGTAGCGACCGATCGGCGCGAATTGCGGGTTCGGGCCGTTGCGCACATAGACGCCATCGAGGTCGGCGGGCAGTTCGCCGTGCAGCACGGCGAGGTCGGTCGCGGTGACCTCCGCGGCGGTGGGCGCGTACGGGCCCTCCAGGTACGGGTTGGTCAGCGCTTGCGCGGCCGGTGCGATGAGTTCTTCCTCGAGCGTCACGTCTTGCAACCTCCACTACAGTTAATGAAGTGATACGCGTCTCAGCAGAGAGTGTCAAGAGTGCCTAGTGGACGCCTCAGGCGAGGCGGTCGAGTACAGCCCGCGTCACCGGTTCGAACCGGACGTCGGTGCGCTCGAGCCGGGCATCGCAGCCGCGACAACGCAACGCGGGCACCAGCACCGCACCGCACTCGCGATGCCGGATGCGCAGGCCCGGTTCGGGCGCTCCGGAATGAGCCAGCTCCGACCAGGCGAGCAGGAAAGCGAATATCGCGAACAGTGCCCGCCCGCGCGGCGTCAACCGGTATTCGCGGCCGGACCCGGCACCGGACCGGCGCAGGATCTCGGCGTCGCAGAGGCGGGACAGTCGCTCGGTCAAGGTGGTCGGTGACATGTCCATGGCCGCGCGGAACGCGCTGAACCGCCGCACACCGGCCAGCGCGAGACCCGTCACGGTGGCGCTCCAGCGGTCCCCGATCGCGGCCATCACCTCGTCGAACCGCATATCGGTCGGCACGGAAACGGCGGCCCGGGCACGGCGTCGGCCACTGGACGTGAAGCGCCACAACGCATCGTCGCCGAGGTCGACCTCGGTATCGCGGGCGGTCACCGTGCGGCCGCAGCCGCGGCACATCAGCACCGGCGGTCCCCGATGTCCGCACGCGCCGTGCACGAGGTCCGGATGCAGCGCGCCCTCGGCGGTCCACTCGCGCTGCCAGCCCCACACGGAAACCAGGATTTCCCAGGTCGCCAGGCCCAATTCGGTCAGCAGATACTCGAAGCGGTCCGGCGATCCCGGCTGCGGCATCCGGACCAGGACGCCCGCGTCGACCAGGGCGGCGAGTCGCGCGGTGAGTACGGCGGGCGGTGCACCGGTGCGTTCGATCCACTGATTGAACCGGCGGGTGCGGTTCACGAAAGCGTGCCGAAGGATGGTCAGCGTCAGGCGGTCGCCGAGCAGGTCGAAGGTAGCCGCGACGGGGTGCGTGGCGGGTTGCCCGCCGCCGGTCGACTCGATTGCCATCCGCGGGCACACCTCCAGCTCTTCGGTCATCGAACGGTACTTCATTAACTGTAGTGGAATCTGCCCGACTGGAACCCCAACGATCGTCACGGTATTTCCTCGCGATCCCACCCTCCTGACCGGGTTGAACCTTGTACCGTCGGGGACCAGATACCTGACCCTGGACGCGGTGCGGTGTGAGTGCGTGCTGCGGACTCGTCATAGACCCGATTACTGTCGAGGAGTCCACATCATGTCCGAAGAGCGCGGCACATTGATCCGCACCGACGTTCCACATTCGGCCCGCATCTGGAATTACTGGATGGGCGGCAAGGACTATTACGAGATCGACCAGATCGTCGGCGACAAGAGTTTGGAGATCTATCCCGACATTCGGACGATGGCCGTGCAGTCGCGGCAGTTTCTGATCCGCTCCGTCGGTTTCGTTGCCCGCCAAGGCATCAAACAGTTCCTCGATATCGGAACCGGCTTGCCGACGATGCAGAACACGCACCAGGTCGCTCAGGAAATCACACCGGACGCCAAGGTCGTCTATGTCGACAACGACCCGCTCGTGCTCACCCACGCTCGCGCGCTGCTGACCAGCACCACCCGCGAGGGCGTCACGACCTACGTCGATTCCGATATTCACCGGCCCGAGCAGATCATCGCCGACGCCGAGAACATCTTGAACTTCGATCTGCCGGTCGGGGTCATGTTCATGGGCGTGCTCGGCCATGCCGATTCGTTCGAAGAGTCCCAGCGCATCGTGCGGACGGTGATGGCCGCGGTGCCGTCCGGCAGCTACCTCACTCTGTGGGACACCTCGGATGAAAACAAAGCATTCGTGAAACTCTGTGAGGAGTACGCGAAGACCGGCGCCGTGCCCTACAACCCGCGCCCGGCCACCCAGATCAAGTCGGCGTTCGAGGGCCTGGAAATGGTCGAGCCCGGCTTCGTGGAGATTACCGAGTGGCGCGCCGACAAGCCGGATATCGGCGCGGCCGCGTCGGTGTACTCCTACGGCGCCGTCGCCCGCAAACCATGACCTGCCGATCCTCGTCGCGCGGACACCGAAGCCGCCTGACAGACTCGCGCGGTGACCGATTCTCGTAACGCGGATGCGAACCAGCTTGCCGCTGATTCGCTGGCGCAAGGTGATCCGACCGGCTGGTTCGAGCGGTTGTACGTGGCGGCGGCCGACGGCGCGGCGGTGGTGCCCTGGGACGCCGCCGAGCCGAATCCCCTCCTGGTCGATTGGCTCGAACGGCATGAACGGGTGGGCGGCGGGATGCGGGCCATGGTGGTCGGCTGCGGGCTGGGCCGCGATGCCGAGCACCTTGCCGGGCTCGGCTTCGACACGACCGCGTTCGATATCGCGGAGACCGCGATAAAAGTTGCGCGAGAACGTTTTCCGTCGTCCATGGTGAATTACGTGGTGGCCGATCTGCTCGATCCGCCCGCCGCGTGGTTCGGCGCTTTCGACCTGGTCGTGGAGTCGATCACCGTGCAGGCGCTGCCGGTGTCGTTGCGGGCCGACGCGACCGCGAACGTCTCGCGGATGGTGGCCCCCGGTGGCGATCTGCTGGTAATCGCCGGTATCCGCGCGGATGGCGAGGAGGTCGACGGCCCGCCGTGGCCACTCACCCGAGCCGAGATCGACGCGTTCGCCCGCGACGGTCTCCGGCCGATCCGCGTCGAGCAGGTAGCCCCCGCCGGACAGCCCGGTCGCCCGCGGTGGCGCGCGGTGTTCCAGCGGAGCTGACGTCTCCGGCGGCAAGATGGTGGGGTGACCGAGAACGGTGATGGCCAGGCAACGGGCCTGGTCTGGTACGCGGCGTACGGGTCGAACATGCACCTCAGCCGGCTGCGGTGCTACCTCGCGGGCGGCACACCCGAGGGTGGCGCGCGTGCGGTGCCCGGCTGCCGCGATCCGGGCGAGCCCGCGCGCTCGGTGCCGATCATGCTGCCGGGCCTGCTGTATTTCGCCACCGAATCGTTGGTGTGGACCGGCGGGCGGGCGTTCTACGATCCGGACGGGCCCGGGAAGACTGCCGCCCGCGCCTATCTCCTCACCCTCGCGCAGTTCTCCGATATCGCGGCCCAGGAGATGTACCGACTACCCGGCACGGACCTGGATCTGACCGAAGCGGTCACTCACGGCCGCGCCCCGCTCGGGCCGGGTCGATACGAAACACTGTCGTGCGCTGGGACATTCGACGGTCACCCGATCATCACCTGCACCGCGCCATGGCAGCACACGGACCTTCCGGGCAACTCACCGTCGGCCACCTATCTACGGCACCTGGCCGCCGGTCTGATCGAATCGCACGGCTGGACCGTCGACGTCACCGCCACCTACCTGGCGACCCGCCCCGGCGCCGATCTCGGCTGGACCCCGGATACCGTCACCGCTTTGCTCACCGACTGACGCGATCGCCCCTGCCGGGCAGCACAATTCGGCAAGGGGCGTCGGTGCCCGCGACGACGAGACGCCGGGCAGCACCGATCACGGTCGAGTCTGATCCGGCGAATCGTCGGGCTGGTAGCCGAGTTTCACGTCGTGGTCGACTTCGCCGCCCGCAACGGTGACCTGGCTGGTGACCGGTGGGTAACCGCGGGCGACGACCGTGTACCGCCCCTCGGGCAGATCACTGACGACGTAGCGCCCGTTCTCGTCGGTGCGTGCCGTCGCGGTGAGGTCGCCGGTCGCGTCCAGGATGCTGATCTGGGCGTCCGGCACCACGCGGCCGTCCTCGGTCCGGGCCGAGCCGGTGAGGACGGCCATCGGGGCCAATTCGATGTCGTGGCGGAGCAGACCGGTGTCGGGGACGGTGAGTGTGGTTGCGCTGGGCCGCATGTGCTCGGCGATCGCGACCACCGTGTAGGTGCCGGAGACGATGCCGTGGCAGGTGTACGCGCCGTCGGCGGCGCTGACGGCGGTGCCGACCACTTCGCCCCGCGGGTCGGTCAGTGTGACCGTCGCGCCGGGCAGCGGCGTGCCGCGACCGGCCGACCGGACCACACCTGACAGTTCGCCGGAACCGAGCAAGGTGAGATCGAGTTGCTGCGCCTCGTGCCCGACCGCGACCGTGACTGCCGCGGGTTGGTGACCATTCGCCGAGACGATCAGCACGTAGCCGCCGGCCTCTGGCACGCCGATAAGATAGCGGCCCTCGGCATTTCCGGTCGCCCGGGACACCTGATGCCCACGCTGGTCGATCAGCGTGAGCGCGGCGCCGGGCACGGGATGACCGTCTTCGCGACGGATGTGCCCGCCGATCGCGCGTTCGCCGTACTCGCCGAAGCCATCCGATGAATCGAGCACGGTGACCGTGGAACCGGCTGCGGCCGTGGCGAACTGGTGCGAGCCGTTGCTGTGCTGCTCGACCGTGGCGGACCTGCCGACGGCGCCTACCAGCACCGGTTCCGGTTCCGAGAGCACCTGCGCGGCACCCTCCCAGACCTGATCCTCGTCCCAACTGGACGCCACTTCTGGCGGGGTCTTTCGCGCCGCCGCGGGGACCGGATCATCCTGCAGCGGAATCTCTTTCATCAGCATCAGCACCAAGCAGGCCAGCAGCGCGACCCCGGCGGCGGCGTAGAACACGCCGTGCATGGCATCGGTGAAGCCGGTCAGGATCGGCACCTTCAACTGCTCGGGCAGGTCCGCGATGCCGCTGGTGTTGCTCTGCATCGCACTGAGCTGCTCTGGACCGAAACCGGGCGGCAATTCGCCGCCGAAGGCGTCGGTGATCTTGTGCGGCAACAGGTTGAACAGAATTGTCAAGAACACCGCGACACCGAGGGTGCCACCCATCTGCCGGAAGAACGTCGCCGACGCGGTGGACACGCCCATGTCCGACCGCGGGCCCGCGTTCTGCGCGGCGATGATCAGCGTCTGCATGCAGCCACCGAGGCCGAGTCCGATCACCGCGCCGTAGGCCAGCGGCTGCCACAGCGGGCTGTCGTAGTGCACCTGCGCGTACAGCGCCGCACCCACCGCGATGATGAACGTGCCTGCCACCGGCAGGATCTTGTAGCGTCCGGTCTTCTTGGTGATCCGGCCCGCGAGTTGTGAGCCGATGGTGATGCCGAGCACCAGCGGCAGCATCAGCAGGCCCGCCTTCGTCGGCGAAAACCCGCGCACCACTTGGAAGTACTGCGGAACCATGGTGATGGCGCCGAACATGGCGATGCCGACGATGAAGCCGCCCGCGATGGTGACGCTGAAGGTCGAACTCTTGAACAGCCGCAACGGAATCAGCGCCGCGTCCTTCATCAGGTACTCGACGAGCACGAACAGCAGCAAGCCGAGCACACCGATGCCGTAGCAGATCAACGCCCGGCGCGAGGTCCAGCCCCAGTGTCTGCCTTGCTCGGCGACGACGAGCAGCGGCACCACACAGACCGCCAGCGCCACCGCGCCGAACCAGTCGATGCGATGATGCTGGCGCTGGTGCGGCACATTGAGCACCTTGGCGACCACGGTGAGGGCCAGCGCCCCGACCGGCACGTTCACCAGGAACACCCAGCGCCAGCCGTCGATGCCGCCGAGGGTGTCGTAGTCGGAGAAGAAGCCGCCGAGCACCGGGCCCAGCACGGTGGCGGTGCCGAAGACCATCATGAAGTAGCCCTGGTAGCGCACCCGTTCGCGGGCGGGCACGATATCGCCGATGATGGTGAACGCCAACGACATCAAGCCACCCGCACCGAGACCCTGGAACGCCCGGAAGCCGGCCAGCTGATACATCGAGGTGGCGAAGGTACAGGCCACCGAGCCGATGATGAACAGCCCGATCGCCGTCAGGTAGAACGGCTTGCGCCCGTAGATATCGGCCAGCTTGCCGTACAGCGGCGTGGTGATCGTCGCGGTGATCAGGTACGCCGTTGTGGCCCATGCCTGTTCATCGAATCCGTGCAAGCTGTTGGAGATCTTCACGATCGCCACGCTGACGATGTTCTGGTCGAGGGCGGCCAGGAACATGCCGAGTAGCAGGCCGGACAGGATGGTCATGATCTGCCGGTGCGACAGTGCGGTGCCCTCGACCGCGTCCCCCGGCGGCGCTGCCTGGGTGGTGGAATTCGTCATGTGCGCCCTAATTCTGGTCGGCTGTCTCTCATGGAGTTGTCTCAGGGGCCGCCGGCACACGCACGGCCGTCGATCGGGTGGGCTCGGCGCTCGGCCGAGCCATGTGCCACAAGCGAACTGCTCTCAACTGATCTCAGCGTGCAACAGGTCGGCGAGCTTACCGGCGCGCGGCGGACCGGCCAGCGGGCAAGGGGCCGCACCACTTTCACCAGCGGGACTGCTTGACCTGCGCAACTAGTTGCTATTGCAAACAATACAGAGCCACACCGAGCGGATGCCACCGCGGGTGGGCTTCGCGAAAACCCACGCCGAGATAGCCGCTTGCTATGTAAGGTCTTTCGTGCCTCGCCCCATGCGAGGCGCTTCTGCGGCACGGGCTGCGGCTCGGCGGTCGCGGGGCTCCGATCGGGCGACAGGGGGAAGCAACGGATGTCACAGAACGGCCCCGCACCGAGCGGCGGCGGGTCGGACGACTCGACCCACTTCTGGACGGAGGTCGGCGGGGCCGCGGGGGTGGTCGGCGTCGTGGTCGCGCGTTTCGCCATCCCGCGGAACGACGCGGGCAGCGGCCGCGACGGCTGCACGGCGATCCCACCGGCCGCCTGGACCGCAACCCTCGACAACATGTTCCACCTGCCCACCGGCAGTCACCTCTGCGTACAGACCGATCAGGGTAATCGCCGACCTCACGCTCACCCATATCCCTTCTGCCGGTGAGCAATACCTCGAATTCGACTTCACCACCTGGCGCACCGGGTAGGCCGTGCCCGGCACACCAGGCCGAGATCGCCCGGTCCACGGCCGGATTGAGTGGCGCGGTTCACACACTGCCCGCGTGTCGGTGAGGCGGCCGACTCCGATGTGGCATCGTGACCTGGCAGGTGTCAAGGGTGCTCGCCGGAATTCTGGGTATTCCGCGTAAGTCGTGTCCAGCGACGATGAGTAGCAACGCGGACGAAAGGAGACCGGAGTCGATGCTTTCCGGGCAAAGCGGGCGCACGAGCCTCCTGGGCGGGGGCGGTAGTAACCCCCTCGACGCCGCGGTCTGGAACTGGCAGGACCTATCGGTGCTGCTGGTCGAGGACGACGAGGCCGATGCCCTGCTGGTCGAGGAGCTGATCGCCGACGGCGCACCGGGTCTACCGGTGCGGTGGGTGCGGTCGGTCGCCGAGGCCAGGGAGCGACTGGCCGCCGGTCTCCCCGACTGCGTGCTGCTCGACCTGCACCTGCCCGACGCACAAGGACTCGAGGCCCTGGCCAGGGTGCGCGAGTACACCGACCAGGTCGCGGTGGTGGTGCTGACCGGCCTCGACCAGGAGCAGATCGGCCTGGCCGCGGTCGCCGAAGGCGCCCAGGACTATCTGGTCAAGGGCCGCATCGAACCCGAGTTGTTCAGCCGCGCAGTGCGTTACGCGATCCAGCGAAAACAGGCCGAGCGCGCCGCCGCGGCGCTGCGGGCCAGCCAGATGCGCGCGCAGGAGAACGCCCGGCTCGAACGCGGCCTGCTGCCGACCCCGCTGCTGCGCGGCGAGCGCGCGGTCGACATCGTCGCGCGCTATCGGCCCGGCCGGGCCAATGCCCTGCTCGGCGGCGACTTCTACGACGTGGTGCAACAGGCCGACGGCACCGTGCACGTGCTGATCGGGGACGTGGCGGGGCACGGCCCCGACGAGGCCGCGACCGGGGTGGCCCTGCGGCTGGCCTGGCGCACCCTGGTGCTGAGCGACATCTTCGGTCTCCGGCAGTTGCATCTGCTGGAAGAGGTGCTGCTGGCCGAGCGCACCGGCAAGCAGACCTTCGCCACCCTGACCAGCCTGACCCTGCGACCGCACGACCACACCGTCCTGGTCACCCGGGCCGGGCATCCCGGAATGCTGCTGCGTACCGGCTCGCAGGTGGACTGGGTCGAGGTGCCGGGCGGTCCGGCACTCGGCTTCCTGCCGGGCCGCGCCGAATGGTCCAGCCACCAGATCGCGCTGCCGGTCGACTCGGGCCTGATGCTGTTCACCGACGGCCTGTTCGAGGGCCACACCGACGCGGGGCAGGACCGGCTCGGCGAGGAGGGCCTGCTGGAGTTGGCCCGCACGGTCACCGACCCGGAGCCCGCGGTGTTCGTCGACGAGTTGATCCGGCGCGCGGAGGAGTTAGCCGAGGCACACGGCGGTTTGGCCGACGACGTGGCGGTCATGTACTTGCAGTGGAATCACCGAAACCTGAATCAGGACAATCGATGACGACGTCTTCCCGGAAGCGGTCGCTGGCCGGTCGACTGACCGTGCAGGGCTGGTTCATGCTCGTACTGGCACTCATGGTGATCTTGGTGATCGCCGGCGCCGCGATCGGGGCACAGTTGCTCACGAAGACCAACAACGTCGCCGACCGACTGGTGGACCGGCTGCACCCCGCCGCCGCGGAGACCTACCGGCTGCAAAGTGCGCTGCTCAGCCAGGAGACCGGCATCCGCGGCTACGCCATCGGCGCCGATGCCCAGTTCCTCGCACCCTATTTCGACGGAAAGCAGGACGAGGCCCGAGCCGCGGACAGGATCCGCGAGCTGCTCGCCGACCGCCCGCAACTGCTCGCCGATCTCGACGCGGTCGAGCGGGCCGCCGACGAGTGGCGCACCGGTTACGCCGAACCGCTGGCCGCCACGGTCTCCACCGGCGGCGCTGTCGACGCTGCCGCGTCGGCGCGCGGCAAGACGGCGTTCGACCGTATTCGCGCGCTGTTCGCCACGCAGAACGCCGACCTCACCGCCGCCGTCGACCGGGACAGCGCGGAGTTGGAACGTGCCAGGAACATTCGCGATACGGCGTTGGGTGCCATGGTCGCCGCCTTCCTGCTGGCCGCGGTAGCGCTGACCATCCTGGTGCGCAAGCTGGTGGCTCGCCCGCTGGACGATCTGGAAGCGGCGTCTTTGCGCGTCGCCAACGGCGACTTCGACCATCACATCACCGCGCGCGGACCCGCCGATCTCGCCACCGTCGCGGAGGCGGTGGAGGGCATGCGCCGCCGAGTCGTTGCCGAGCTGGCGTCGTCCCGGGTCCAGGAGGCGGCGCTGGCCGAGCAGACCACCGAGCTGGACGCGCAGACGGTGGAGCTGCGCCGCTCCAATGCCGAACTCGAGCAGTTCGCCTATGTGGCCTCGCACGATCTACAGGAGCCGCTGCGCAAGGTCGCCGCGTTCTGTCAGCTGCTGGAAAAGCGCTACGGCGACCAACTCGACGAGCGCGCCATCCAATACATCGCCTACGCGGTGGACGGCGCCAAGCGCATGCAGGTGCTCATCAACGACCTGCTCACCTTCTCCCGGGTCGGTCGCGTCATCGACGGCAACATACCGATCGGTCTGGATCAGACCCTGGACAAGGCGATGACCAACCTCGCATCGGCCGCCGAGGACACCGATCTGCGGCTGGAACGTCCCGATGAGCTGCCCAAGATCACCGGCGACCCGACGCTGCTGACCATGCTGTGGCAGAACCTCATCGGCAACGCGATCAAGTTCCGCGCCCCCGACCGGTCGCCGGTGGTCCGGCTCGACTGCGCGCCGGACGGCGACACCGGCGGCTGGCGCTTCTCGGTGTCCGACAACGGGATCGGCATCCCGCCGGAGTTCGCGGAGAAGGTGTTCGTGATCTTCCAACGGCTGCACAGCCGGGAGGAATACACCGGAACCGGCATCGGGCTCGCCCTGTGCAAGAAGATCGTCGAACACCACGGCGGCAAGATCTGGCTCGATACCGAGTACACCGAGGGCACGCGCTTCTGGTTCACCCTGAACTCCCCCGTTGTGCCGGACGAAACCAGCACGCCGGACGAAACCGGCTCATCGAGCGAAATCAGCACGCCGGACGAAACCAGCCCGCTTGGCGAATCCGGCTCCACCGGCGAAACTATCCTGCCGGGCGAAACCAGCCCGTCGAGCCAGCCTGTCTCCCCCTGACCAGCCTGTCTCCACCGACCCAGCACCGACCCGCGCAAGGAGATTTCTCTTGACGACCCCCGGCCAGCCCATCGACATCCTGCTCGTGGAGGACGACCCCGGCGACGAACTGATGACCAGGGAGGCCTTCGAGGACAACAAGATCGGCAACACCCTGCACGTCGCCCACGACGGCCAGGAGGCGCTCGACTTCCTCTACCAGCAGGGTGTATACGAGAACGCGCCGCGGCCGGATCTCATCCTGCTGGACCTGAACCTCCCGAAGTACGACGGACGCCAGATCCTCGAGCGGATCAAGGCCGATCCGGACCTGACACACATCCCGGTGGTCGTGCTGACCACCTCGGCGGCCGAGGAAGACATCCTGCGCAGCTACAAACTGCACGCCAACGCCTATGTGACGAAGCCGGTGGACCTGGACCAGTTCGTCACGGCCATCAAGCACATCGACGACTTCTTCGTCCAGGTCGTCCGGCTCCCTCGGCAGCGCTGAGCTACCGCCGCGGCGCTGAGCTACTTCGGCAGCGGTGGCCCGGCTCGCCGGGCAGCGCTGCCGCGACCTCAGGCCGGGCGGCGCGGTTGCGCCACGGCGAGCGCGTCGTCCACGCTGTTGTACACGCTGAGCAGCTTGTCCAGCCCGGTCACCTCGATCGGTCGCCGCACCGGCGTCGACGCCACCACCCGCAGCTGACCCTCCGGCACCGCCTCGGCGGCGACGAGCAGGACACTCAACCCGGCGGAACCGAAGAACTCCACCCGGGACAGATCCACCACGAGCGTCGCGGGCTGATCGAGCAGCGCCTCGTCCACCGCCGACTGGAACCGCGGCGCGGAGGCCATGTCGATCTCGCCGGTGATGGACAGAATCCGGATCGAATCCACCGACCGCACTTCGGCTTCCAGTTCCCTGGCCTTCCCGTCCGCGCTCATCGGGCACCCACCCGAATACCCACGCCGCCGAGCACTACGTCCTCTCGGCTCGACCGACCCGA
This sequence comes from Nocardia brasiliensis, assembly GCF_042691675.1. Classification (GTDB taxonomy): domain Bacteria; phylum Actinomycetota; class Actinomycetes; order Mycobacteriales; family Mycobacteriaceae; genus Nocardia; species Nocardia brasiliensis_D. Next base: position 2,877,512 of record NZ_CP170507.1, on the reverse strand, counting down.
GCTCGCTCCACCGAACCGGTTGCCTGGCATCGCCACTTCGCTACCTCCGACGCGTCGACCCTCCGCCCGCCTGAGCACGGGCCGGAGATGATCCATCGCGTCAAACTACCGTAGGCGGATCCCCAACGCCGCGCCCGCCTCGGCTTGCGGTGCCACTGAGAATTTTGCGGCGAACAGGACCAAGCGGTCATCTGTCCGCGGCGAACATGGGGCGCACCTGGGCAGACTCGTCCGGCAATACGCCACACACGGGTCGCCGAGATCGAATTCAGGGGGCCAGCAACCGTTCAGCGCACTCGGGCGGGCCGTCGATCCTCGGCGAAGTCGAGCTCCAGCGTGACGGGGATGACATCGACCTCCAGCGCCTCGCGCAGCCGGGTCACCGCGTGGCCGAGAATTCTGCGCCGCAATTGGGCTATATCGGCCGTGGGTTCCGCGGTAACCACCAAGTGCAGTTCGGGCGCGGTGCGCTCGCCGGACAACCAGGCGGCGGCCGTGCGTACGCCCTCGTAACTTTCGATATCCGTGGCGACGGGGGCCGCGGCCGTGGACGATTCCAGAATGGTGGTCCCCGCCCATTCGGTGCCGCCGGTACGCCAGGTGACCGACTTGGGCATCCGGAACACCTGCGCCAGCAACCAGCGTAGGCACAGCAGGCCGAGCAGCACGGCGACGGCTACCGCGGCCCACAGCACCCAGGCGGGCGGGGCGGCGGTGCCGGGAACGAGGGTGTCGTCCGACTGCACCCAGCGCAGCCGCCCGTAATGCGCGGCGATGGCCAGCACGCCCGCGGCGAGCAGCAGCAGTCCGGTGAGCCCGAGCATGGTCCGGTTCAATGCGGCCGGGCGGTTGGTTCGGCTCATCCTGTCTCTCCTGTCTTCGGTCCGCGCAACTTGGCTCGAACCCGGCGCACCGGCTGCGGGCCGATCTCCTGGACCCGGCGGGTGAGCGTCTCGCAGATGGCTTCGGGCAGGCCGTCGGAGCCCGCCCGGTCGGTCCGAGCGGATACCTTGACCGCTTTGCGGCGCACCTTGATTCGCGCCGCGCTGACGCCGTCCACCGTGCCCGCGGTGCTGCGCAGCGCCGAACGCAGGCCGCCGCGCGTCACCCCCGCCGACATTCCGTCGTCGGCGGCGAGCGGCAGTACCGCCGCCCGGCCGGGCCACAGCGCCAACGCGAGCAATACGAACCCGAGCACCGCCGCGGCCACACCGGCGACGAGCACCGGCATGTCGTGCCAGGTCAGCCCGTGCAGGTTGGTGGCGACGGTGTCATAGGAGAGGTACTCCCGCGCACCGACCAGACGCTGGATCAGCGACACCGCCACCGCCACGCAGACGGCGAGCACCAGCACCGCGACCACGATCGCCGGGATCACCCGGCGTGGCCTGCGAATCACCGCACTCTCCTTCCCGTTTCGGTGTCGGTGGTCAGCTCGGCGACCACGATGTCGATCTTGGTCACCGCCAAGCCGGTCAGCTCGCGGGTCCGGCGGACCAGGTGCGCGCGGCACGCCTCGGTCACCCGGCCGACCGGCGCGGGATACCGGATCGGCAGCCGGACATCCAGTGCGGTCCGGTCCGCGGAAACCTCGGCGTCCACCTGCACCTCGGCACCCACCCCGGCCACTTCACGGGCGGCCTGCGCGACGATCCGCCGGACCGCGCGCGGCGCGAAGGTGGTGGCGCCGGGGTACTCCTCGGCGACCACGGCGGTGGTCATCGCCTGCCCTTGCGCTGTGCCGATTGGAGCAGTCCGGCCAGATCGAGCTCGCCGTCCAGCCAACGGCCGACCAGCAGGCCGAGCACGGCGAACAGCAGCACGATGGTGAAGGCGCCGAATCCGCCGAAGGCACCGGCGAATCCGAGTGCGAGCCCGACCGCGAGGCAGATCGCTGTGGCACTCATCTACTGCACCCGGCTGCTCGGCGCGGGCTCATCGTCGTCGCCGGGGATGTACACGTCGTTGACGTTGATGTTCACCTCGACCACGGACAACCCGGTCATCTGCTCGATCGCGTTGATCACATTGCGCCGCACCGCCCGCGCCAATTCGGCGATGGCGACACCGTATTCGACAACGAGCTCGAGGTCGACGGCAGCCTGGGTCTCCCCGACCTCGACCGAAACTCCCTGGCCGATACTGGCGGACGCGCCGGGGATGCGGTCGCGGATGGCGCCGAACGCCCGCGCCGCGCCGCCGCCTAGATCGTGCACACCGCGCACCTCGCGGGCCGCGAGACCGGCCACCTTCTGCACGACGATATCGGCGATCGTGGTGGTGCCCTGCTCGCTGACCAGCTTGCTGTCCTTCTCGGACGGCTTCTCCGACGCCGAGGATGTCCTACTCGACTGAGCCTTGTTGTCCGTGGTCTTCTCGGTGGTCGTCGCGTTCATTGCTCCTCCTGTTTTCCCTTGGGGTACAGCGGATATCGGGCTTCATACAGATCGACACCGAGTCCGACCCGATCGTCACGGGCCGCAAGGTGTGAGCTAGGTAACCCCCTCCTCCTTGCCGAAGGCCGCGGCGTCGAGTTCGGCGACGACCAGACGCAAACGCGCATCGGACCATTCGGTGCCGGTCAACGCGGTACGCACGGCCGCCGAGGCCTTCTCCAGCAGCGGCGCCAGCGGCAGTTGGCCCGCCGCGACCCGCACCTCGACCCGGCCGGGCCCGAGATCGACCGAGAAACCCCGTGGGTCCCAGGGCCACCAGGCCGGGCTCTCCGCGCCGAGCGGCGTCGCGGGGCGGATGCCGTCGATCGTGTCCAGCGCCCCGAGAATCAAGGCGATGATCTCCGAACTCACGACTTCGCCTCGCTGACGCTCGGCTCCGTCGCACGCTCGGGCACGCTGTATTGCTGGTTCGCTCGCTGACGCTCCCTCACTGCCGCTCCGGTTCGATATCGAGAATGGACACCGACACGTCGTCGACCGTCTGCCCGGTCTGTTCGAACACCACCCGCGAAACCTCCTCTTGCACTGCGCGACCGACCGCCGCTGCCCCGCGATCGGCCGAAATCACCACGTCCACTTGCACACTCAGCGCGCCCGATGGGCTCCTGCGCACCCGGACGCCCTCCGCCGGCGCGGGGTCGGCAACCGTCAGGCGCTGCTTGCCCACCCGCACCAATGTCGAGACCAGCCCGCGCACACCGGGTTCCAGCCGCACCACGCCCGGCGTCGCGCAGGCCGCCTGCGCGGCGACCGCGGCGACCACGGGGGCTTCGATCACCACATCGGAGACAGCATCGGTCGTCATCGTGGCGCTTCTCCCGTTTCGTGGTAGATATCGGCGACGATCAGATCCAGTGCCACCAGCGTGAGTCCGATCTGGGCATCGACTGCGGCGGTGACCCTTTCCCGCACGATCGGCAAGGCCTCGCCGATCGTGGTGTGCCCGAACCGGATAGCGACCGCCAGCTCCACCTCGACCTGGGCCGCCCCGTCCTGGCCCAGCCCGACGCTGCGCACCCGGCAGTGCCTGGCCCGCACACCGGGCACCGAATCGGCGGCGTAGCGCAACACCGTCGCGACGGCCTGCTCGCTCACCTCGACCGTGCCCGGCAACGGCGTCGGCAGGCTCAGCGTCCGGCCACGGCGTGCCTCGGCGCGCACCGCGGACATGATGCGCATGGTCAGATCGGGTGGCGCCGGTTCCGGCTCCTCGATCAGCTCCTTGGTCGCCGCGCGCAGCGCATGCAGGCTGTCCCTGGCGGACCGGCAGTGCGGGCAGGTCTTCTCGTGGTCGTCGCCGAGCCCCGCCTCGACCGCGTCGAGCCGATCCCAGACATGTTCGATCTCGCGGCCGCAGGGCAGCCGGTAATCCTGTTCTGTCGTTCCGTTCACCGCCATGGTTTCATCACCTCGGACAAGTGGGCTCGCGCCCGGGCTATACGGCCGCGCACCGCCGTCGTATTCACTTCGACGATGTCGCCGATCTCCTCATAGGACAGCCCGTGCACCTCGCGCAGCAGCCAGCAGGCGCGCTGTTCGGGCGTGAGCAGCTGCAGCGCCGCGTTGAGCGCTTCCAATTGCGTGCTCACCTGCACCGCATGCTCGGGCTGAAGATCCGAGCGGGACGATTCTGTGGTGTCCGGGTCGACCTCGACCGTGGGCCGACGGGCCCGGATCACGTTCAAACAGCGATTGGTCGTCATCCGATAGAGCCAGCCGACAAAAGCGCCGTCCTCGTTGAGCTGTGGGAGACGGCGCCAGGCGCCGAGAAATACTTCCTGGACGACATCCTCGGCGTCCGAGCGGTCGGCGAGCATCTTGACCGCGAGGCGAAACATCCGCGCCTGATAGCGCAGTACTAGCTGCTCGTAGGCCCTTACGTCGCCGTCCCGAGCCCTGCTCACCAGGGTCGCATCGTCCGGCGCGGTCTCGGCAACCGTTTCTGTCGTGGTCACAGCACCTCCTCCACCGCTCATCACGTAGACACCGGGGATCGGAAAGCGTCACTGTCAGTATGACGTGATCGTTGTCTCAGTGGTTGCTGCGTGCGCTTCGGTGGGGCCACGTGTCCTTACGACATGCACATCCGACCCGGATGCGCCTCAACACAGCGGAGGTTTCGATGTCTCTGAGCGACAAGATCGGCAACAAGGTCGACGAGTTCGGCGGCAAGGCCAAGGAGGCCGCGGGCAACGCGACCGGTGACGACGACCTGCGCGCCGAGGGCAAGGCGGACCAGGTCGAGTCCGCGGTCAAGGGCGCAGTGGAGAACGTCAAGGACGCCATCGGTGACGCGGTGGACAAGGCCAAGGGCGCGTTGGGCAAGTAGCCCGCTCCGCGCGGCGTGCGGCCGCTGACTCGGCCGCACGCCGCCCGGCTCGAACAGGGGTAGGACAGTGACGGATCATCGACCGACCAGAATCGCCGGGATCGAGCCGGGCACCGCGGTGCTGGCCTCGGCCACTTGCCTGGCATTGACCATCGGCGTAGCCGCCCTGACGCAGTCTGTTGCCGCGACCGTCGCCGCCTGCGCCAGCATTGTGGTAGGGCTGGTACTCGCACTGATCATCTTGCCGCACCAGACTTGATGCGCTGCGAGCCGCGTCGTTGCGGCCGAACACGCTGATGACATTCGCCATTGAAGTCACCACCCGTTGCGCGTCCTCCGGATTCCGGTCGCACCAGCACTCGATCAGCGAATACCAGCCCCTCGCTCGCTAGGTGCGGGCGCGTTCCAACGCCTCTTCGATGGCGGCGATGGCATCGACGGGGGTGCGATTTTGCCCCTGACTGTTCTGTCCCAGCTGCGGCCAGCCGTTGCCGTGTATGCCGTGCAGCTGGATCCAGATTTCGCGAGTCTTGTCCAGCAGCTCGCGCTGCTCCATTTCATTCAATGCGGACATGAATTCCTCCTCTATTGCGACGCCGCATGCCGCGGCGAAATCCTGGGGTGACAGGCCGTTGGCGGCGTTCATGTCGCACTCACCGAACGGCGGGCAGCCCTCGGGCAGGCCCCCGCCCCAGCCCTGACCGTCGGTGTACTGATGCGCGATCTGGCCGGGCAGGTTCGGGTCGCTGCCGTAGCCGGCGCCCACCATGCGCAGACCCTCCGGGCGGTCGGGCCACATGGTGAAGAAATCGCCTCGGTTGGCGTAGCCGATTACCCGCCGCCGGTCGCCGAGCCATTCGGCCACATTCCAGTACGCCGCGTTGATGCCGGCGGATTGATCGCCGCCGGGATTTCCACCCGATTCGACATCGATCATCGTGATCATCCGCGGGTGTGGACCACCCATTTGCGCGACCATCTCGCGGTGCGTGTCCACCGTCTCCAGCCAGTTCGGCCGCCAGTAGAAGTAGACGATGAAACACGCCAAACGGCCGGAATCGGCTGCTCGGCAGGCCCATTCGTAGTTCGCGGCGAAGTTCGGATCGCGAAACGTGCCGTCATTGGAGCGGAAGCTCAGGATTCCGAACGGATAGGAATCGTCGACCGGCGATTGAAAATATGACACGTCTGCGAAAAGACTGTCGACCATGTGATCTCCCTCGATTTCGTCTGCCCGAAATATCCCCCGAGACGCCGACGCCCTCCCCCTGTCCTCGTCGGCTCGACGCCATGAGACGTCGGTGAAACGTGGATGAAGGGCGGGAGCCGGAGACTCTTCGCAGTAAGCGAGAAACGTCCGGCGCCCGTTCAGCGCGACGGATCAATGCTGAGACCGACCGGCCCGCCGCGGAAGGCGCCGGTCTGATCAGCGAACCGGACGTTCCATTTGTCGGACCACGAGCGATAAGGACCACGTGCTCGGTTCGTTGCGTTATCTGCATGGGAGGACAGAGAGTGAGCGAAGCGACGATCGAAAGGGCGGCCATGGGGGGCCGCGGCGTGCTCGAGGGGGCCTTTGCCCTGTTGGAGGTGCTCGCGCACGGGGACGAACTGGGCTTGACCCAGCTGGCCTCGGACGCAGGATTACCGAAAGCCACGGCCTACCGGCTGCTCAACCAGTTGGTCGTGGAGGGAGCGGTGCAACGCCGCAGCGGCCGCTATCAGATCGGACCCCGGGTGTTCCGGCTCGGGCAGACCTGGCAACCCGCTCGGTTGCTGCGGGCCGCCTCGGCCCGACCGCTCGGGCAGTTGACCGCGGCGACGGATCGGGGTGGTTTCAGCCTGTCGGTGACCGATCGGGGGCACACAATGCTGATCGGCGGTATCGGGCGCGAGATCGATGAGATCTTTCCGCTGCGGGCCGGGGTGCTGCTGCCGCCCGGTACCGCCGCCGAGCAGGCCTTGGCCGTCGGACGGGCCGATCCCACCCCACCCGAGGGGTTTTCGGCTCGGGAGTGGAACCGGCAACTCGCCGTGACACGGGAAAGGGGACTCGCTTACGACACCGATCTGAGCCGATTCGGCCTGGCCTGTGTCGCGGCGCCGGTGCGCGGGCCCGGCGGTGAGGTTGTTGCCGCACTGGCGGCAACGGTGACCGAATTACCGCGGGTCCCGGCGGTGGCGGAGGCGGTACTGCGGGCGGCGGGCCTGGTGAGCGCCAATCTCACCAGGCTATTGCGGTCGCAGGGCGTGATCTCGCTCTGACGGGGAGCCGTCAGGGTGTCGCCCAGGCAGTGGGGCGACACCCCGACGGCTTGCCCGGTACCGCTCGCACGCGGCCTCGGCGTCTGATCAGGAGCGCGGGATGCCGCCGCACCAGATTCGGGTGATGGCGCGGGTGGCGTGGATGTCGGCCAGCGGGTCGCCGTCGAGCAGGACGAGGTCGGCGCGCATGCCGGGAGCGATCACACCTCGGTCCGACAGGCCGAAGTGCTTGGCGGGCAAGGATGTTGCGGCGCGTAGGGCTTCCACCGGCGGCAGGCCCGCGGTGACGAGCAGTTCCAGCTCGCGGTGCAGCGAGTCGCCGTGCGGCGGCTGGCACGGGATCCCCGGGGTGGCGTTGGCATCGGTGCCCGCGAGGATGTCGACACCGGCGGCCTGCAGCGCGGCGACGGTGGCCAGGCAATCGGCGAACCCGAGGACACCCAAAGCCGTTGCTGTGCCCTGCATCATGACGAGGGTGGGTGCGGCGACGCGGCCTTCGGCGGCCATCCGGCGCACCTCTTCGGTCGGTAGCTGCCCATCCATCGGCACGTGCGTGACGATGTCGGCGCCCACGTCCGAGGCGAGCGCGTACGCGCCCAGCGACGCTGCGTGCGCGACGGTTCGGAGTCCGCGCGCGTGCGCGGCCGCGACCACCGCTTTGGCGGCGGCGGCATCGGGCCCGCCCTGGCCCGGCGCTTCCAGCATGATCTTGATGTAATCCGAGCCCGCCGCGGCCCGCTCGGCGACCATCGCCTCGGCCTCCTCCGGCCCGCGGATGATGGCGTGTTCGGCCATCCCGGCAATCTGCGCGTGCATGCCGCCCGCACCGATGATCGGCGTGCCAGCGCTACGAATATCCGTGGTGCCCAGCTGGTTTCGCAGCGCGGCGAGTTTTTCGGGCGGCCAGATGGTCATGTCCAGCGCGGTGGTGACGCCGTGCGTGGCGAGTTGGTCCAGCGATTCCGGGCCGTGCAGGTGGACGTGCGCGTCGATGAGGCCGGGGAGCAGGACCGCGCCGTGGCCGTCGATGGTGTCGTCGGCGCCGCTGGGGTCGGTGCCGAGCACCGCCCCGTCGATCACCACCGTCGTCGGATCGGTGAGGCCGTTGCCGTCGAAGACGCGAACGTTGCGCAGGGCGGTCTTACCGGCTGCTGGGGAGTCGACAGTCACGCAAACCTCCGGTGCGGTTGTCATGCCGAAGCGGGGCGTCGCCGCCCCGCTAGTGCACGGTAGCTCCTCCCAGCGATCCGGGCACCCGTCACCGGACGGAACAGCGGCACTGCGCCTGGATTCGTGACCTACGGCGACCCAGCACACCTTCGGGCTCGACTGTGACTCGGGCCGCATGACTTCTCGATGCGTGCTCGGCGTGTGATCTACTGCTGAGAGGGCACCATCCGGAGTGTGACGTGCACAGGACGGATAGTTATGAGTTGGGCCGAAAGCGTGCCGCTGCGGGCCGAGTCCCTGCCGGAACTCGGCTCCCACCTCGCCACACCGACCTATGACCGGTCCGGAATCTCCACCGGCATAGTGCATTTCGGTGTCGGCGGGTTTCACCGCGCGCATCAGGCGAGGTATATCGATCGGCTGCTCGAGCTCGGTGGCGCGCGCGAGTGGGGCATCTGCGGGGTCGGCGTGCTGCCCGGCGACCGACGGATGCGCGATGTGCTGCGGGCGCAGGACGGGCTGTACACGCTGTCGGTGCTGGCACCGGACGGCAGCTGGACCACCCGGGTGGTCGGTTCGATCGTCGAGTACCTGTACGCGCCGGACGATCCCGAGGCGGTGCTGGCGAAGCTGGCCGATCCGGGCACCCGGATCGTCTCGCTCACCGTCACCGAGGGCGGCTACCACTTCTCGGCGACCACCGGCGCGTTCGACGCCGACGATCCGGACATCCGGGCCGACCTCGCGCCGAATGCGGTGCCCGCCTCCATTTTCGGTCTGATCACCGAGGCGCTGGCGCGGCGACGGGCGCGCGGTGTCGCGCCGTTCACCGTGCTGTCGTGCGACAACATCGAGGGCAACGGGCACGTCGCGCGCGCGGCGTTCAGCGCGTTCGCCCGGCTACGCGACCGCGAGCTCGGCGACTGGGTGGCGCGAGAGGTGCGGTTCCCGAACTCGATGGTGGACCGGATCACGCCGATGACACCGCCCGAGGCGACGGCGGAGGTCGCGCGCCGGTACGGCGTGACCGACCGGTGGCCGGTGGTGACGGAACCGTTCGCGCAGTGGGTGCTGGAGGATTCGTTCACCCTCGGCCGACCGGATTACGGCGCGGTCGGTGTCCAGCTGGTCGATGATGTCGCGCCCTACGAACTGATGAAGCTGCGCCTGCTGAACGCGGGCCACCAGGCACTGGCGTATTTCGGCTACCTCAGCGGCTATCGGCTCGTGCACGACGCGGCGCAGGATCCGGTGTTCCGCCGACTCCTGTTGCGGTACATGGACATCGAGGCGACGCCGACCTTGCGACCGGTGCCCGGCGTCGATCTCGAGCAGTACAAGCACACGCTGATCGAGCGCTTCGCCAACCCGGCGATCGGCGACACCGTGGCGCGACTGTGCGCGGACACCTCGGATCGAATACCGAAATGGGTGCTGCCGGTGATCCGGCAACGGCTGGCCGACGACGGTGAGATCACCTGCGCGGCAGCGATTGTCGCGAGCTGGGCGCGCTATGCCGAAGGCATCGACGAACAGGGCGGACCGATCGAGGTCGTGGACCGGTTGCGCGACCGGCTGGCCCCGCTGGCCCGCCGCCAACGCGACGACCGCACCGCATTCCTCGGTGAGCGTTCGGTTTTCGGTGATCTGATCGACGAACCACGGTTCGTGAGCGCCTATGTCGCGGCGCTGGATTCGTTGTACGCCAAGGGTGCCCGCGCCACCGTCGCGGACCTGGCGGGGTAGGCCGGAGCTCTGCTCGCGCTGGCGTGGGATTCGCCGAGTCCAGAGCCTAAAGCGGCATGACCCGGGTGACCGCGTGCGTTTCCTCGGCGACGGTGAACCAGATGTCGAGAGCCGAGCCTGCCCGATGGGCGACCAGCGCGACCTGATCGCCGGACTTCAGCGGCTTGGCGTACTCGATGATGGCGCGGTGCGCACCCGACTTGAGGTCGTCGTGGTCGGCCAGGACTTCCTCGACGCCGCTCAGGTAGACGGCGTTGTTGACGTGGTCCAGCAGATCGATATCGGTGACGCGCAGCGGGAAGGGGCGCACGCGGACCTCGGGCGAGTCGGTGGACGGCACCGGGTCGGTGAGGGCGGCCTTCCAGCGGAGCCGGTGTTCGGTGGTGCTGGCCAGCATCGGCTCCATGAAGCGGTCGCTCATCCGCGCGGGCACGCCGGATTCGGTGCCGAAATGGATCAGGAAGGCCTCGGTCTCCACCAGCCCGCCGCTGCTGCCGCTGATCTGGACGCGCATATTGCACCAGCGATTGGACAGTCCGGAGCACCAGCGGCGCAGGGTGACCCGCTCCCCGAACTGGATCGGCTTCAGCACGTCGATCACCGTGCGGCGCACCACCCAGCCCCGATGGCTGTCGCCGTCCTCGACGGCGTCCAGGTGCTCGAACCCGATGTCTTGCAGGTAGCGGGCGATGGCGTCGAGCCGAAGGCGTTGGTCGCCGTCGGTGTCGGCGAGGCGTACCGGCCACCCCGTTTCGAACGGGGTTCCGGCGGTCGGACGTTCCGGCAGCACGCTGGGAATGACCATGCCTCGGATACTGCCAGGTCATGATCACTGCTCGCGCGTCGGCACGCGCAGAGTGTCGCGCATCGCACAGCAGGGTTCAGTTCATCCCGCCGCTCGGCTCGGCCGTCGATCACTCACTCGCGGCCAAAATGCGGTCGAGGTCCGGCGGAACGGGCATGACAGTCCTGAGTCCGACGGCGGTCCGACCGGTGTTGCCGCGCGGCGACCGGCCCAGCGCGGAACCCGGGCCCGCGACGAGCAGCCGGACGACTTGGCCGACCATCTCCCGCCGATCGCGGCAGCGCGCGGCGAGCCGGAACATGTGCCAGTGCGCCCGGGTGTGCGGCCACGCCCACTCCTGGGACAGAATGTGCGCGCGTTCGAGACAGCGCCACATCTCGTCGAGATCGGTGGTGGCATCGGCCGAAGCCAACTCGGCTTCGAAGGCGGCGCGGACAGTGGGCGGCATAGCAGCCACGGTTTCCTCCAGGTTCGAGACAATTCTCTCGCACCAACACTTCCGTGCCGCCCTACCGCCACGCTTGAACAAACCTGCTGCGACTCCTTGCGGTTGACTCTGACACCGTGTCAGGGCCTTCGCTGAGGCCATGCACGCATACATCGGTTCCGTCCCGTACTGCTACAGCAATTCGCTGGCCATGATCTTGGGCGATCAGGCACCCTCGGTCGGGGTGATCGAAACGTTGACCGGCGCACCGTTCGGCGCGCAGGTGGAAGACGGCACACTGCCGTTCTTCGATCCCGTCGGGTGGCATCCCGAGATCGGCCTGGACGCCGCCATCGACCTGATCGGGTGGTCGTGCACGCGCACCGCGGGCGGGTCCGCGACGGAAGCGCTCGACCGCTTGCGCGCCGCCTGCACGCAGGGGCCGGTATTGGCCGGGCCACTGGAGTTGGGGCTGATGCTGTACCGCCCGGGCTCCGGAAAGGCCATCGGCGCGGACCATTACGTCGTCGTGCTCGGTGTCGAGGGCGACACCGTGCTGCTGCACGATCCGCAGGGGCATCCGTTCGCGACGTTGCCGACAGCGGCCTTCGCCGAGGCCTGGCGCGGCGAGCAGGTCAGCTATATCGATACACCGTTCGTCATGCGTTCGGCGTTCGTGCGCAACCGCGTGGTCTCTCCCGTCGATGCGCTGGAATCATCGATGCCGCAAGCCATCCGCTGGCTCGGCGGCGCTTGCGCCGCCATCGACGAACTCGCCGAGCTGGTCGCGCGGGGACTCGACCCGGCGGTTCGGAACTTATTGGCCATCTTCGGTATTCGGCTCGGCAGCCGCCGTCTGCTCGATGCCGCGGGGAGTCTGATTCTGCTCGGCCGCACCGCGGCCGCCGCCATTGCCGCCGAGCAATCCCGCGTCGTCGGTGGCTTGCAGTATCCACTCGTCACCGGCGACGACGCGGCACTGATCGCCGGGCTGAACCGTCTCTCCCCCGGCTACGACCGACTGCGTGCCGCGCTGGAAGCCTGACTGCGAGCGATGGCACCGGACGGCAGGTCTGTGTCCCACCGGATGCCACTGAACAGCGAGGGCGGGGCGCCGAACATGCGGCGGCACACTCGGGTCAGGTGTGCGCTGTCGGCGAAGCCCGCACCATGCGCGACCTCGGTCAGGGAGTGACCGGCGGCGAGCAACTCGACGGCTCGCTGGACGCGGAGCCACCGCACGTAAGCGCGGAAGGGCAGGCCGAGATCCGCCGAGAACACGTGCGTCAGGCGGCTTTCCGAGAGATGTACTTCGCGAGCCAGGTCACGGAGACGAATGGGGCCGTTGTCGAGACGGGCGGGCACCGTTCGGAGTACTTGCGCGACTGCGGGGTGCAGCCGGGTGGTCGCCGGATGGCCGGTGCTGTCCGGGCTTTCGGGCGGCGACGTCGCGTCGGGTAACCACGCGTCCGGTCCGAGCGCCAGCGTAGCGCGCACCCAGGCGCCTACCTTGTCCCGCACTCGGTTCGGATCCGCGCCGTCGACGTCTCGGAACCATTCCCCCGCAATGGTTTCGGACGACGCACCACCGCCGCACAACCACGTGCTGTCGGTATCCAGACCTAGTTCCTCAGCCGCACCCACCCATCCGGCGGCCGTATCTCGCGGACGCGGCACGACGCTGAGCAAGGCACCGGCGACCGACTCGGGATCGAAGTGGACCAGCAGACCATGCGCCGTGCCCCGAACAACCGCGTGCGGCACATTCGGCGGAATAACGGCTGCGCGACAAACCACTTCCTGCCCAAACCCATCGCCGAGCACGACCTCGCTACGACCGACGAGCACCTGCACGGTGTGATGCGCGTGCAACTCCGCCGTACCGATCGCCCCGGCAAGCATCAGCAGGCTGGGTCGCACCACGGCAACGCCTCGCCACCCAGGTGCACCCACCTCGTCCCCAGCCATGCCCTCGATCTCCACCTTCCGACCACACCTCGCCTATCGGGTATACACCCGTTCGCGCACACCCTCGAGGTCAGCCGCATACCCCGTATACACGGTGTGCGGCTGACAGAACCGGTGTGCGGCACATCGGTCTGCACACGGAAGAGCCCCGAGGCAGGCGGTTGCGGGCCTCGGGGCTCTTCATGGCACAGCCGGACGGGTTACTTCTTGCCGCGTTCGCGCTTTTCGCGGACGCGCACCGAGACGCGTACCGGGGAACCGTCGAAGTTGAATTCCTCGCGGAGCCTGCGCTCCAGGAAGCGGCGGTAGCCCGCCTCCAGGAAGCCGGTGGTGAACAGGACGAACGTCGGCGGACGGGTGGTCGCCTGGGTGGCGAACATGATGCGGGGCAGGCGACCGCCGCGCATCGGCGGCGGGGTGGCCGCGACCACTTCCTTGAGCCAGGTGTTCAGGCGGCCGGTCGAGATGCGCTTGTCCCACGACTCGAGTGCCGTTTCCATCGCGGGCACCAGCTTCTGCACCGCGCGGCCGGTGTGCGCGGAAATGTTCACCCGCTGTGCCCACGGCACGCGGACCAGGTCGCGATCGACCTCACGGTCGAGTTGCAGGCGGCGGTCCTCGTCGACCAGGTCCCATTTGTTGAAGGCCAGCACGAGCGCGCGACCGGAGTCGGCGACCATGCTGATCACTCGCAGGTCCTGTTCGGTGATCGGCTGCGAGGCGTCGATCAGCATGATCGCGACCTCGGAGGCCTCCAGCGCCGCCTTGGTGCGCAGCGAGGCGTAGAACTCGGTGCCGCTGGCATTGGACACCTTGCGGCGCAGACCGGCGGTGTCGACGAATTTCCAGACCTTGCCGCCGAGTTCGACGAGCGAGTCGACCGGGTCGACGGTGGTGCCCGCGACATCGTGCACGACCGAACGCTCGTCGTCGGCCAGCTTGTTCAACAGGCTGGACTTGCCGACATTGGGCTTACCGACCAGTGCGACGCGACGCGGGCCGGTGCCGCCGGTGCCCTCGCGCGGCGTCTCCGGCAGCACGGCGAGCACGTCGTCGAGCAGGTCGCCGGTGCCGCGGCCGTGCGCGGCGCTGACCATGCGCGGTTCGCCGAGACCGAGCGACCACAGTGCGGCGGCCTCGGATTCGACGCGCTGGTCGTCGACCTTGTTGGCGACCAGGATCACCGGAATCTTGGAGCGGCGCAGCATTTTCACCGCGGCCTCGTCGGTCGCGGTGGCGCCGACGACGGCGTCGACCACGAGCAGGATCGCGTCGGCGGTCTGCATCGCCATCTCGGCCTGTCGGGCCACCGACTGCTGCAAGCCCTTGGCGTCGGGCTCCCAGCCGCCGGTGTCCTGTACGAGGAAACGACGACCGGACCAGTTGGCCTCGTAGGAGACCCGGTCGCGGGTCACGCCGGGGACGTCCTCGACGACGGCCTCGCGGCGACCGAGGATCCGGTTCACCAGGGTCGACTTGCCGACATTCGGGCGGCCGACAACCGCCAGCGTCGGCATGGCGACGTGTTCTTCACCGTCGAACTCGCCGTCGAGATCGGTGAGCTCCCAATCGGTTTCGTCACTCCAGATGCCGTCACCGGCGATAACGTCTTCCGTCACTGGGAACCTCCCGTCCTGGTCGCCGAAATCTGCTGCGCGACAACGCGGTACAGCTCGTCGATGACCTCATCCATGCTCAGGTCGCTGGTGTCGACCAGCACCGCGTCGTCGGCCGGACGCAGTGGGGACACCTTGCGGGTGGAATCGAGGTTGTCGCGCCGCTGCACATCGGCGAGCACGGCCTCGTAGTCGTCGCCGCGGCCTTCGGCGATGTTCTGCTGGTTGCGCCGATGGGCGCGGGCCTCGGCCGAGGCGGTCAGGTAGATCTTGGCGTCCGCGGCGGGCAGCACAACGGTGCCGATATCGCGTCCCTCGACCACGATGCGCTGGGCGGCCGTGGTGATCTCGCGTTGCAGCGCGACGAGCAGGTCACGGACCTCCGCCACCGCGGAAACCGCGGAAACCGCCTTGGTGACGGCGTCACCGCGGATCTCCGACGACACGTCCTCACCGTCGAGCTCGATCACCTCACGGCGCGGATCGGTGCCGATGGACAGCGGCAGCTCCTTGACCGCCGCGGCGATCGCGGCGGCGTCGGTCAGCTCGATGCCCGCGCGGAGCACGCGCAGCGTCGCGACCCGGTACATCGCGCCGGTGTCCAGATAGCGGGCGCCGAGCCGGGTGGCAAGGCGGCGCGAGACGCTGGACTTTCCGGTGCCGGACGGGCCGTCCATGGCGACAACGAGCGGACTCGTTCCCGACAACTGGCGCGGGGCCTCGACCGGAATCTCCACACCCATCACAACGACACCGCCTCGTAGAGTTTGCCGATTTCACCGCGACCGAGCACGCGCAGCGTGCCGGGCCGTTGGTCGCCGAGCGCGACCGGACCGATATTGGTGCGCACCAGCCGGGTCACCGGATGGCCGACCGCGTCGAGCAGCCTGCGCACGATGTGCTTGCGCCCTTCGTGCAACACCAGTTTCACCAGGGAACGTCCCTGGCCCAGCTCGAGCACCTGGAAGCTGTCGACCTTCGCGGGGCCGTCCTCCAGCTCGATGCCGTCCTTGAGCTTCTTGCCGATCGACTTGTGCACCTCACCGTTGACCGTCGCCAGGTAGGTCTTGGAGACCTCGTAGGACGGGTGCATCAGCCGGTGCGCCAGGTCGCCGTCGTTGGTGAGCAGCAGCAGACCCTCGGTGTCCGCGTCCAGACGACCCACGTGGAACAGCCGCTGACCGGCGGCGATCCGCTCGGCGACGATGTCACCGACGCACGGGCGGCCGAGATCGTCGGACATGGTCGACTGCCAGCCCTTCGGCTTGTTCAGCACCACGTGCACCAGTTCCTCGCGCACCACCACGCGGGTGCCGTCCACCCGGACCACGGCGGTCTGCGGGTCGATGCGCAGGCCCTGTTCGACCACGATGGCGCCATCGACCTCGACGCGACCCTGCGCGATCATCTCCTCGGCGGCGCGCCGCGAAGCGACACCGGCCTTGGCGAGGACCTTCTGCAAACGCTCGCCCTCACCCCACGGCATCTTGACGTGGCCCGCGGCGGCGGGCGGTTCGACGTGCTGACGCTTGGCGGGCTTGGCGTTGCTGAGCTGCGGTGCCGAATGCGTCTGACGCTGCGGCTTGGGGTTCTTCTTCTTACCGGTCGGCGCGGACTGGGTCGCCCGGCGCTGCGGGATGCCGCCCTGGGCAGATCCGCGGCCGGTAGTGCCGCCCTGGGCAGGACCGCGCCCGGTGGTGCCTGGCGAGCCGGTCCGAGATGCGCTGCTGCCCTGCGGGTTACCGCGGTATTCGTTGCTACCTTGGCTGCCGCCGCCACGGTACGAGTTTCCGCTTTGCGCGTTACCGCCGCGATAGCTGCTGCCACCCTGCGCGGAGCCGCCCTCGGTACGGCCGCGATACGCGTTGCCACCGGTACCGGCTTCACTACGACTGCGGTAGCTGCTGCCACCCTGCGCGGAGCCGCCCTCGGTACGGCCGCGATACGCGTTGCCACCGGTACCGGCCTCGCTTCGACTGCGATAGCTGTTGCCACCCTGCGCGGAGCCGCTTTCCGAGCGGCCGCGATAGGAGCTACCGCCCTGCGCGGAGCTGCCTTCGCTACGGCCGCGATACGCGCTGCCGCCCTCGGTGCGGTCGCGATAGCCGCCACCCTGTCCGGCGCTGCCGCGATACGCGTTGCCGCCCTGGGTATTTCCGCGCTGGACAGTTCCGCGCGGGGTGTCGGATTGTGTGGCGCCGCGGTAGCCGGCTTCGCCACGCGAGGCGCCGCGCGCGGTCCCCCGTCGATCCGCGCCCGCGTCTCGGGCTGCTCCGCCCCTGGTCGGGGGCTGGTCGCTGCGTTTCCTGCGATCCGGTGTGCCATCTCGGCGAGCGGAAGTATTCATTTTGTCCTGTCAATCCTCGCTGCCGAGGTCCAAGTCGGCCTCAGCGGGTTTTTTCAGCCTGGTGTAACGGGGGTCCGTATCCAGGCTCTCGTTGATCTCATCGATCAGGTCGACGCCTGGGAGCAGGGGCGCCAGTGGCGGCAAGTCGGTCAGCGACGCGAGTCCGATCCGTTCCAGGAACAGCTCGGTCGTGCGGTACATCGTCCCGTTGGTTTCCGGGTCGACACCTGCCTCGGCGATCAAGCCCCTGGCCAGCAGCGTGCGCATCACCCCATCGACATTCACGCCGCGCACCGCGCTGACCCTGGTCCGAGTCACCGGCTGACGGTATGCCACCACCGCCAGAGTTTCCAAAGCCGCTCGCGTCAATTTGGTGCGAGCGCCATCGAGCAGCACCCGTTCCACATATGGCGCGTACTCGCTGCGAGTATAGAAGCGCCAGCCGTCTCCGACGAAACGCAGATCGATCCCGCTACCGCGCGCGGACAGTTCCGCGGACAACTGACGCAGCACCTCGTCCACCCGCTCGGTGGTGTCGTCCAGCGCCGCCGCCAGCTGCTCTACCGGGGCCGGAGCGTCGACAACGAGCAGCATCGCTTCCAACGCGGAGCGGAATTCGTCGTCATCGAGAGGTTCCGGGGTGAACTCCGACACTGTGCTGTCGGCGACCGGTGTCGCGTCGTAGGTGGTGGCGTTCGATGCCGAGGCTTCGGGACCCTCGGCCTGGTCGGTAGGTGCCGCGTCGCTCGGCGGGGCCGCGTCCTCGGGGTGCTCGCCCACCGTCGTATCCGTGACCGCGGTATCAGCGATGTCTCTCACCCGTAGTCCTCCTCGATAGTCAGGGTGTCGGTCGGCTCGCCGTCCTGGGCGTCGTCGCCGATCCAGCTGACCGACAGCTGCCCGAGCGGGTCCGGCTGGTCGAACTCGATCGTCTTGCCTCGGTACAGCTCGAGCAGCGCCAGGAAGCGTGCGACGATCTCGATCGGCACAGCACAGTCTGCGACCAGTTCGCTGAAGGTCGTCCAGCCGCCCTTGCCGCGCAGTTTGAGCCGTTCGAGCACGAGCGCGGCCTGTTCGGCGACCGAGATGGCGTGCGCGTGCAGATGGTCGAGTCCGACCTTGGGCACCGGGCGGGGCCGGAAGGCCGCCGCGGCGATCGCGGCGAATTCGTGCGCGTCTACTCCCAGCGTAACCTCGGGCAGCAGGTCGGCGAAGCGGTCCTCCAGGCCGACGGCGCGCGGGTAACGCCGCAGCGCGACCGCCTCCAGTTCGCCGAGCAGCTCCGCCACCTGCTTGAACGCCCGGTATTGCAGCAGCCGCGCGAACAGCAGGTCGCGTGCTTCCAGCAGTTCGAGGTCTTCGGCGTCGGTCATCTCCCCCGACGGCAGCAACCGCGCCGCCTTGAGGTCGAGCAAGGTGGCGGCGACGACCAGGAATTCGGTGGTCTGGTCGAGAATCTTGTCCGCTCGCAAGGTATTCGCCGCGGCGTTGGGGTAGGTGCCGTCGGACAGCGCGGCGGTCAACGCCTTCGTGTAGGCGATGAACTCGTCGGTGACCTGGTGCAACGCCACCTCGGTGACGTCGAGCTTGCGCGAACTGATCAGCGTCAGCAACAGGTCGAACGGCCCCTGGAAGTTGCTCAGCCGCAGATGGAATCCGGACTTCTCTTCCTTCGGCGCTGCTTCTTCGGCCGCTGGTGCGGGTTCTTCGGCCGCTGGCGCGGGGTCTCCGGCCGCTGGCGCGGGGGCTTCGGTCGCTGATGCGGGGTCTCCGGCCGCTGGCGCGGGGTCTCCGGCCGCTGATGCGGGGTCTCCGGCCGCTGATGCGGGGTCTCCGGCCGCTGGCGCGGGGTCTCCGGCCGCTGGCGCGGGGCCTTCGGCCGCTGGCGCGGGGCCTTCGGCCGCTGGCGCGGGGCCTTCGGCCGCTGGCGCGGGGCCTTCGGCCGCTGGCGCGGGGCCTTCGGCCGCTGGCGCGGGGTCTTCGGCCGCTGGCGCGGTGTCACCACCCGCCGCGGTGTCGTCTTCAGGCGCCGCCGCGTCCCCCGACGCATCTTCGCTCGAAGTCAACCTGTCGGCCTGTTCGTCGGGATCGTCCGGGCCTGCGTCGGCCCGCTCGAGGAGATCACCCGGTGCGGAGCCGCCGATGGCAGACCCCGGGCCGGATGGATGGGTAGTTGCGGGTGGCGCGGGGTCGTTACTGCCGATCACCGGCCGGACCGGTGGATGACTTCCCGCGCCATCGCCCGATATGCTTCGGCCCCACCGGATTTCGGTGCCCATGTGGTGATCGGCTCGCCGGCCACGCTGGCGTCCGGGAACCGGACAGTCCGCGAGATCGCCGCGTCGTAGACCAGATCGCCGAACACCTCGACGACCCGCGCCATCACCTGACGCGAATGGAGTAGTCGCGCGTCGAACATGGTGACCACTATCCCGTACAGGCTCAACCTGGGGTTCAGCCGGTCGCGCACCTTCTCCACGGTGTCGTTGAGCAGCGCGAGCCCGCGCAGCGAGAAGTACTCACATTCCATCGGAATGATCACACCATCCGAGCACGCCAGCGCATTGACGGTGAGTAAACCGAGCGAGGGCTGGCAGTCGATGATGATGTAGTCGTACCGGTCGCGGATGGGCTCGAGGGCCCGGCCGAGCGACTGTTCCCGGCCGACCTCGTTGACCAGCTGGATTTCCGCCGCCGACAGATCGATATTGCTCGGCAGCAGATCCATGTTCTCGACGCGGGTCGGCATCAGCACGTCGTCGATCGAGCCCTTGGAGCCGACGAGCAGGTTGTGCACGGTCAGGTCGAGATCATGGTGTGCCACACCCAATCCCGCCGACAGCGCGCCCTGCGGGTCCAGGTCGACCAGCAGCACCTTGCGCCCGTATTCGGCCAGTGCGGCACCGAGGTTGATGGTGGAGGTCGTCTTGCCGACGCCGCCCTTCTGGTTGCACATGGCGACGATGAGGGCGTCGCCGTGCCGGTCGAGTGGCGGCGGATCCGGTACCAGGCGCAGTGGCCGCCCGGTCGGTCCGAGTGCTGCGTCCTCGGGGACGGGTTCGGCCCCGGTGCCCCACAGGGTTTCGGCCGCGGCCTCCGAGTACGGACCCGAGCGCGCACCCGTAAGCGGCTCCGCCCCAGCACCCATCGGCGGCTCTGCCGCTCCGGCTGATGTCACGATCCGCTGCTCCTTATACGTTCCTGCCCGTTGCCTCGCCGAGCGTAGCGAGGCGGATCAGGCCCGACCCTCGCTTTCGTACGGTCCGACTCTCGTTAGACGCTACCGCTTGCGAGCGTGCAAGTGCCGCGACGCGCGCGGCGTGTTCGCGGCACCACGCCGGGCCGCGAACAGCAAAACGCTACCTCGTATCCGTCAGCGCCACTCCGGGTCACCATCGAAATGCACGTCGAAGCGGTCGTGCAACTCATCCATGCTGTCCCATTCCGCCTCGCCGCGGGCGATTCGGCCGAGCTGCCGGAAGTACTCGAACGGGACGATACCCGGTGTCAGCACGGCTAAAAACTCCGCGGGGCCATCGGCCGAAGCACCGAAAGCGTGCACCGTGCCCGCGCGCCGAATCCGCTTCAGCGGGCGCGGGGATGGGCGGTGGCCCAGACTTCACGCAGGGTGCTCACGGTGACCAGCGTGTAGATCTGCGTGGTGGTCACCGACGCATGGCCCAGGAGTTCTTGGACCACGCGCACATCCGCGCCGCCGTCCAGCAGATGCGTGGCGAACGAGTGGCGCAGGGTGTGCGGCGAGACGGCGGCGCCGATGCCCGCGCGTTCGGCGGCGGTCTGCAGCACCTGCCAGGCGCTCTGCCGGGACAGCCGCCCGCCGCGCGCGTTCAGGAACAGCGCTCCGGCGTTGCCTTTTCCGCTCGCGGCCAGCATCGGCCGCCCGCGCACCAGGTACGCGTCGACCGCGGCCAGCGCGGGCCGACCGATGGGCACCATGCGCTGTTTGCCGCCCTTGCCGTGCAGCACCACGGCGCGTTCTTCGGTGTCGAGATCATCGACGTCCAGGCCGACCATCTCGGAAATCCGTGCGCCCGTGGAATACAGCAGTTCCAGCAGCGCGCGGTCGCGCAGGCCACGCGGCCCGCCATCGGTGCCCGGCGCGGCTTCGGGATCGTCGGCCGATCCACCGCCCGCGGCTTCCAGCAACTTCAACACCTGGTCGTAAGGCAGCGCCTTGGGCAGCCTGCGGCCCGGTGCGGGCGGTTTCACCGCGTGCGCGACATCGGTGGTGGTCATGCCCTCGGCCGCGGCGAAGCGGTGCAGCCCGCGCACCGCGATGAGCGCGCGGGCCACCGAACTCGCTGCCAGCGGCGGATGTTCGGCGCCCCCGGCCCGCAGCGTCATGGTGAACTCGGCGACGTCGGCCTCGGCCACCTGATCGAGCGCGGTGATGCCGCGCCCGGTCAGGAAGTCCAGATAGCGGCCGAGATCACGCCGGTACGCGCCGAGGGTGTTGCGCGCGACGCCGCGCTCGACCGCGAGATGGTCGAGGTAGGCGTCCAATTGCCGGGCGAGCACCCCGCCGCCCCCGTCAGCCCGTGGACTTCTCGGCCGCCCGGCGGCGCAGGAACGAGGTGGACATACCGGGCCACGGCGCGTCGGCGGGCCGTAGCTCGGTATTGCCCGCACGGGCCGCGGCGAGCGCGAGGACACCGGCGACGGCGGTCGCGTTGACGATCTCCCCCGCGAGTGCCGCGCGCACCGCCTGCTCGACCGGCATCCGCACGATCTCGAGGTCGGCCTCCTCGAATTCCGGCTCCGGCTGGTCGGTTTCGTACAGTCCGCTGGCGCAATACACCCGCAACGCCTCGTCGGTGAACCCCGGCGAGAGCGCCACATCCACCAGCACGGCCCAGTCCCGGGCTGCCAGCCCGGTCTCCTCGGCGAGCTCGCGACGAGCGGCGACGAGCGGATCCTCGCCGGGCAGATCGAGCAGACCGGCGGGCAGCTCGAGCAGCCGCCTGCCGATCGGGTGCCGGTACTGGTTGATCAGCACCACGTTGTCGTCGTCATCGATCGCGGCGACGGCAACGGCACCGTGATGCTCGATCACTTCCCGTTCGACCACCTGCCCGCCGGGCATCCGTACCTGGTCGAGCCGCAGCGCGAGGATCGCGCCGCTGTAGACGGTCTTACTCGATACGGTCTCGAAATCGTGGCTGCCCGGTTCGGCGGTGCCACTGTCCTCCGTCATCGTCTCAGGCCTGATCCGCCGCGCCGGCGAACTCCTCGTCCGGGATATCCACCGGAAGTCGTTCGGCCAGCTTGTATTTCAGTGCCGCCGCGACGAGCGCCGCGAACAGCGGATGCGGGCGGGTCGGGCGGCTCTTCAGCTCGGGATGCGCCTGGGTGGCGACGAAGAACGGGTGCACGTCGGCGGGCAGTTCGACGAATTCCACCAGGTGCCCGTCCGGCGAGGTGCCGCTGAACCGCAGTCCGCTCTCGGCGATCTTGTCGCGGTAGGCGTTGTTCACCTCGTAGCGGTGCCGGTGCCGTTCGGAAACCTGCTCGCTGCCATAGGCCTTGGCGACCACCGAACCCTTCGCCAGGGTGGCCGGGTAGGCGCCAAGCCGCATGGTGCCACCGAGATCGGCCTCACCGGCGACGGCCTGCTCCTGATCGGCCATCGTGGAGATGACGGGATGCGGTGTGTCCGGCTCGAATTCGGCCGAGTTGGCCTCGACCAGACCTACCGACCGCGCCGCTTCGATCACCACACACTGCAAACCGAGGCACAGTCCGAGCAACGGAATGCCGCGCGCGCGGGCGTAGCTGATGGCGCCGACCTTGCCCTCGATGCCGCGGATGCCGAAGCCACCGGGGATCAGCACGGCGTCCACGTCACGCAGCGCGGCTTGCGCACCCGCCGCGGTCTCGCATTCGTCGGAGGGCACCCAGCGAATCTGGACCTTGGCGCGCGAGGCGAACCCGCCCGCGCGCAGCGCCTCGGTGACCGACAGGTAGGCGTCCGGCAGGTCGACGTACTTGCCGACGAGCGCGACCTCGACCGTCTCGCGCGGCGAGTGCACCCGGTCGAGCAGATCGCCCCACACGGTCCAGTCCACGTCGCGGAACGGCAACCCGAGCTTGCGCACCACGTAGGCGTCGAGGCCCTCGCGATGCAGCACGCGCGGGATGTCGTAGATCGACGGCGCGTCCGGGGTGGAGATGCAGGCGTCCACGTCGACGTCGCACATGAGCGCGATCTTGCTCTTGAGCGCCTGCGGCACCTCACGGTCGCAGCGCAGGATCAGCGCGTCGGGCTGGATGCCGATATTGCGCAGCGCCGCCACCGAGTGCTGGGTCGGCTTGGTCTTGAGCTCGCCGGACGGGGCGAGGTAGGGCACCAGCGAGACGTGCAGGAAGAAGACGTTGTCCCGGCCGACGTCGTGGCGGATCTGGCGAGCCGCCTCGAGGAACGGCTGCGACTCGATGTCGCCGACGGTGCCGCCGATCTCGGTGATGACCACATCCGGGGTCTGCCCGTGCGAGTCCGGCGCGCTCATCGCGACCACCCGGCTCTTGATCTCGTCGGTGATGTGCGGGATCACCTGCACCGTGTCGCCGAGGTATTCGCCGCGGCGCTCCTTGGCGATGACCGTCGAATAAATTTGCCCGGTAGTCACATTCGCGTCCCGGGTCAGGTCCCTGTCCAGGAACCGCTCGTAGTGGCCGACATCCAGATCGGTCTCGGCGCCGTCCTCGGTCACGAAGACCTCTCCGTGCTGGAAAGGATTCATGGTGCCGGGATCGACGTTCAAATAAGGGTCGAGTTTCTGCATCGTGACGCGCAGTCCACGCGCCGTCAGCAGCTGACCGAGGCTGGAGGCGGTAAGACCTTTACCCAATGAGGAGGCGACTCCACCGCTGACGAAGATGTGCTTCGTGGCCGTTCGCGCCTGATTCCGTGTATGACCCACGGGTCTTCACGGTAACACGGATCAGCCTTGCAGAACTAACGCCACGCACGTTTGCTGTTAGTTGGCCGCGTGGCCGCGGCGTGTTCGCGGCCCCGGGAAGTCTCGCGTCCGAGTGGCCGAGACTTGCGACTTCGTCGCGTGCGCTTCGGCCACTCGGACGCGAGACGGGCCGCGAACGGCGCTCGCAGAACTCGCGCGTGGTGGCCGGGAGTGCTTGTCAGCGTGGCATGGCGGCGAGGGTCAGTGAGGTCGCCTTGGCGCCGGTGCCGTAGCGGCCGGTGCCGCCGTTCAGCTGCTCGCCCAGCGCGAGCACGGTGGTGACGCGGCCGATTTCCCGATCGAGGTTGT
This sequence comes from Nocardia brasiliensis, assembly GCF_042691675.1. Lineage (GTDB taxonomy): Bacteria > Actinomycetota > Actinomycetes > Mycobacteriales > Mycobacteriaceae > Nocardia > Nocardia brasiliensis_D. The sequence goes on along the minus strand of NZ_CP170507.1, from coordinate 2,853,094 downwards.
CGACGGTGCTGACCGCGGTGGCCAGGGCGCCGTCGGAGCGGACGACGGCGAGCGGGCCCGGATTCTCGGCCGCACCGGCACGGCCGGCCAGTACGACGCCCGCGCCGCGCCCACGCAGGGCGCCCGCGAAGCGGGCGATGTTCGCCCCCTGACTGTTCTCGGCGGACTTGGCGGCGTTACCGGTGATCACGACCGCCGACTGGGCCGGGTGCACCGGGGTGTCGCCGTAGGCGAGGAAGCCACCGCCGCGCATGGTCTCCAGGACCAGGCCCAGTTCCTGCGGGGTGCCGCGGGTTTGCCCGTTGCCCGGATCGAGCAGCATGACCAGCCCGAGCAGGTCGCCGGCCAGGCTGCCCTGATCGACTGCGCCGGTGCGCAATTGGGTGCCCGCGGGGATGACGTTGGTGACCGTGGTGCGCATCCGATCGCCCTCGGTGGCGTCGACGAACGCATCGGTGAGCGCGATCCGTCCGGTGATCGTGGCACCCGCGGTTTCCAGCGACTTGGTCACACCTTCGATGTCGGCGGGGTCGGCGTCGGGGGTGGTGAACACCGCGACGCTGCGGTCGGCCAGGGTGCCGCCGAGGATCCGGCCTGCGGCTCCGGCGATGAAGCGGTCGGCGGCGTTCAGTTGATCGGTCAGGCGCCGGTTCTGCTCCGACACCGTGTCCACCTGCTGGCGCAGGTCGGTCTTGTCCGCACGTAAACCCGATAGCAGATCCGCCGCCAGCGTTTGCGAGCCGAGCACCACGCCGATGGCGAGGGCCAGAAAGATCGCCACAATCGAGATGGCGTGCTGGCGTAGCGAAATCATCGTTCTCCCTTGGTCATTTGGGGCCGGCGCCGACTAAGCCCTGCGCCCACAGCGCGAATCGGTTCCAAGTGTCGGCGGCCCACGTCATGGCATCGGTGCCGTTGTTCGAGGCGAGCAGCACCACGATCACCGCGATCAGCGCGGCGAGCACCACCAGCGCGATGCCGATGCCGGATACCCGATTTCGGTACAGCGTGGCGACGGCCTTGGCGTCCATCAGCTTGGTGCCGAGCTTGAGCCGGGTCAGGAAGGTGGCCGGGTTGCTCTCCCGGCGGCTGCGGTCGAAGAAGTCGTCGAGCGTGGCGGCGGCGCCCGCGGTGACGATCAGCGACGCGCCGTGGTGGTGGGCCAGCAGCAGCGCCAGGTCGGCGGGCGAACCGGTGGACGGGAAGGTGGTCGCCCCGATGCCGAGGTCCTGAATGCGTTCCAGGCCCTTGGCGTGGCCGTCGGTGTCGGCGGGCAGGATCACCTCGGCGCCGCATTTCAGGGTGCCGCTGGTGATCTCGTCCGGGTCGCCGACGATGAGGTCGGGGCGGTAGCCCTGCTTCATCAGCGTGTCCGCGCCGCGGCCGACGCCGACCATGATCGGCACGTACTCCTTGATGAACGGCTTGAGCCGCTTCAGATCGTCGGCGTGGTCCGGGCCGTCGGCCACGACCACCACATGCCGGTGCTTCATGGACAGTTCCAGCTCGGGCACGCCGATGCCGTCGATGAGCAGCGCGCTCTCGGTGCGGATGAACTCGATCGTGTTGCCCGCGAACGCTTCCAGATGATCGGCCAGCCCGTTACGCGCCTCGATCATCCGCTCGGCGATATCGGAGTCGGTCAGCTCGATGCCCTTGACCAGGACCTCGGGCTCCTTCTTGATCACCTTGTCGGCATAGACGACGCCCTCGTCGATGCGGACCTTGACGCCGTCCTTGATCTTGCTGAACGCGTCCGAGCTCACCGTGTCCAGCAGCAGGATCCCGTTCGCCACCAGCACTTCCGGGCCCAGATTGGGGTAGCGGCCGGAAATCGACGGCGAGGTGTTGATCACCGCGACCACCCCCGCCTCGACCAGCCGGTCGGCGGTGAGCCGGTCCAGGTCCATCTCGTCGAGCACGACGACGTCCCCCGGTCCCACACGTTTCAGCAGGCGCCGGGTGTTGCGATCGACCCGGGCTATCCCGGTGCGGCCGGGCAGCGTTTCGGTGTTCCTCGACAACAACGCCAGCATCTTCATGGCCCCGATGCTGCACGCAAACCCTCAACCGTTGGTGGAGGCGCGCCGTATCACCTACCACATTCGTCACTGTGACCACAACGACACGACTTGCGACACGCTGGACAACATGGTTGAACCTTCGAGCAGCCGACGCCGAGCCGCCAAACGTGTCGAGTGTCACATCGCAGTCACTTATTCGCGCGCCTAACGAGCGAGACCGCTACCGTTTCGTTACCGTCTATCGAACTATCAGCATTTCAGCGGGACGCAAACGGAGAACAACAGCGTGATGTGCTTCGAGGCAACTGTATACACCGGGCCAGCGTGCCGAAAAGCCGACATTTTGCCTGTTGATTCACGTTCAGGGCATTCCGGACATCGACCGGCTTCGTGGTGGGCGCCTGAATGAGCACACACCATTTGCGCGGTGACGGACCCCGATTCATCCCGGATCACCACAATTCAGACAAAACTCAGCAAAGTTATAGCTACTCGACAAGCGATGGGCCGTGGCCGCTGATCGATCGTCCAGCACCCCGCAAACGTCGCGGCGGCAAGCATCGGATGCCCCCGCCACCGACCGCGCTGAAGGGTCGCGCCGCCATCGTCGCGGTCGCCGCAGGCGCCTTCGTCGCCGCGGGCCAGACCCTCGCTTCCAGCAGTGGTCATCCGCCGACCCCCACGGTCGAACCCATGGCGCTCGGCCAGCCACAGGTCGAGGACACCGCGCCGACCACGGTCGAACCAGGGCTACTCCCCGAGAAACCGGCCGACCTCGGGCAATTCAGCGACATGCTGAGCAACGGCAGCAAGGTCGCCGACGAACTGTCCGCGGCAGCCGCGGCGAAGCTGCGCCCGCTGTTCGTCAAGTTCACCTCCGGCACCTTCACCTCCGGCTACGGGATGCGCTGGGGTGCCCTGCATCCCGGCGTGGACGTGGCCGCACCCATCGGCACCCCGATCGTCGCCGTAGAGGACGGCACCGTCATCAGCGCGGGCCCGGCCAGCGGATTCGGCATGTGGGTGCGCTTGCTCGGCGACGACGGCACGATCACCGTGTACGGCCACATCAATACCGCGCTGGTCTCCATCGGGCAGCACGTCACCGCGGGCGACGAGATCGCCACCGTCGGCAACCGCGGCGAAGCCACCGGACCGCACTGCCACTTCGAGGTCTGGCTCAACGGCACCGACCGCATCGACCCGCTCCCCTGGCTGGCCACGCGCGGCATCGCCCTCGGCCCCGAACGCGACTGAAGCGCCACTTCCATGCCTCGATCGAACTGTCTGTGACGCCCATAACACACGGGCACAGTGCACACAGGTGATACCTATATGCTGCCGGTCACAGGTAACTCGAAGAGGAGACCCCATGGCCAGCACCACTGTCGACGCCGTCATCGCCGCCCCGCGCGATGTCGTCTATCGGCTCTTCGCCGACCGCGAGAGCATCAGCCCGTACCTTCCGATCCAGGTCAAGCTGACGAAGCCGGGACTGACCGAGCGGGAAGGGGTCGGCGCACAGCATCTGCTGGGGGTGGGTCCGGTCGGCGTCACCGAGGAGATCACCAAGCTGGTGCCGGGTGAGCGGATGGAATACAAGATCGTCAAGGGCGCGCCGGTGAAGCGGCACGTCGGCGTCGTCACCTTCACCGATGCCGACAACGGCACGCTGGTTTCCTACACGATGGAGTCCGAGCCGAGCCTGCCCGTGCCCGCCAAGGTGCTGGAGTTCGGCTTGCAGAACCTGATCACCCAGTTCATCAAGGCCGCGCAGAAAGCCGTGCGTTAAACGGTCGCTCCGGATTTCTCGGCGCGCGCGGTTTCCAGCAGTTCCTCCGCGTGCGCCCGGCCGGTCTCGGTGTCGTCGAGACCGGCCAGCATGCGGGCCAGTTCGATGACCCGCTCATCCTTGGTCAGCGCGCGGACGCCGCTGTTGACCTTGCCCTTGCCGTCATCGGACTTGTCGACCACCAGGTGGGTGTCGGCGAAGGCCGCGACCTGCGGCAGGTGGGTCACCACGATCACCTGATGGGTGCGCGCGAGGCGGGCCAGCCTGCGGCCGATCTCCACCGCGGCGCGCCCGCCGACCCCGGCGTCGACCTCGTCGAACACCATGGTCGCGCCGTGATCCGAGCTGGCGAGCACCACCTCGAGGGCCAGCATCACCCGGGAGAGTTCACCGCCGGACGCGCTCTTGCTCAACGGAAGTGACTGCGCCCCCGAGTGCGCGGACAACCGGAATTCCACCTCGTCGATGCCGGACGACCCGGCGTGCACGTCTTTTCCGTCGATATTCAGCGGCGCCGAGTCCTGCGGTCCCGCGGGCATCGGCCGCACCTCGACCTCGAGCCTGGCCTTACCCATTGCCAGACCACCCAATTCGGCACTCACCGCCGAGGCGAGCTTGCCCGCCGCCTTCTTGCGAGCGGCACTCAGTTTGCGGGCCGCCTCCCGCACTCGCTCGGCCGCGATGTCGACCTCGGCCGCCAAGGCCGCCAGGGTTTCCTCCGAGACGTCGAGCGAGCCGAGCCGGTTGCGCGCATCGTCGGCCCAGGCGATCACGCCATCGATGTCCGGCGCGTACTTGCGGGTCAGCGACTTGAGCTCGGCCTGCCGGGTGAGCAGCGAATCCAACGCGCCGGGGTCCGACGGCAGATCCGAAAGGTAGCCACTGAGTTCGGTGGTCAGGTCCACCACCACCGCGATTGCCTCACCGAGCCGGGGCCCGAGGGCGGTCAGCGCGGGATCGTCGGCCGAGTCGATGCGGGCGCGGGCGGTACCGAGCAATTCCAGTGCGCCGGAACCCTCTTCGGGCGAATCGACGGGACCGGCGAGCGCGTCGTGCGCGGTCGCCGCGGCCTCGCGCAACGAATCGAGGTCGCTGAGCCTGCGGACCTCGTCCACAATGCGCACGTCCTCGCCGGGTTCCGGTGCGATGGCGTCGATTTCGGACAGCGAATGCTGCAGCCGGTCCGCCTCCTGCGCCAATTCCCTGCTGCGCGCAGTCCGTTCGAGCAGTTCGGTGCGGGCATCCAGCCAGGATCGGCGCTGCACACCGTATTTGCGTAGCAGCGGGCCGACCGTGTCGGCGGCGAACTGGTCCAGCGCGGACAACTGCTGATCGGGACGCTGCAGTCGCAGCTGATCGTTCTGGCCGTGCACCGTCAGCAGCGGTGCGGTGAAATCGGCGAGCACCGAGGCGGGTACGCCGCGCCCACCCAGATGCGCACGGGACCGCCCGTCACTGCCGACCGTGCGGATGGCGATGATGCTGCCATCGTCATCCTGTTCGGCCGCAGCCGCTTCCAGCACCTGCGCCACTTCCGCGCGAGCCGCCTCGTTCACGTCGTCGACGGTGAACCGGCCCTCCACCACCGCGCGTGCGGCGCCGAGCCGGACCCGGCCCGCATCGGCCCGCGCACCACTCAGCAGGTGCAGGCTGGTGACCACCATGGTCTTGCCCGCACCGGTCTCACCGGTAAGAACAGTGAGACCTTCGTGGAATTGCGCGGTGGCCGTGGAAATGACACCAAGGCCGTCAATCCTGATCTCTGTCAGCATTTGTGCCCTCCGTTTCCCGTCGGCCCCGCCAGCCTGTCACGGGCAATTGGAACTTGCGCACCATCCGATCCGCGAACGGCGCGGAATCCAATCGCACCCAACGCACCGGTTGGGCGCCGCGAACCGCTTCCAGCCTGCCGCCGCGCGGTAGCTCGAGGGTGCGCCTGCCATCCAGGAAAACTATCGCATCATGGCCGGTCGCCACGCATTCCACGGCGATCCGGGACTCCGGGCTGGTCACCAGCGGTCGTGCGAACAGTGCGTGGGCATTGCTCGGAATCACCAGCAACGCTTCGAGTTCCGGCCACACCACCGGACCGCCCGCGGAGAACGCGTAGGCGGTCGAACCGGTGGGGGTGGAGATCAGGATGCCGTCGCAGCCGAACGCCGACACCGGCCGTCCGTCCACCTCCAGCACCAACTCCAGCACGCCCATCCGCGAGGCGTTTTCGATGCTCGCCTCGTTGAGCGCCCAGCCGGTCTGCACCACCTCGTCGTCCACCCGGACGGTGACATCGATGGTCATCCGGTGCTCGACGCGGTAGTCGCCCCGAACCACGTGCGCCAGTGCCTCGTCCAGGTGCTCCGCCTCGGCCTCGGTCAGGAATCCGATGCGGCCCAGGTTGATTCCCAGCACCGGCACCCCGGCCTGGCGGGCCAGTTCGGCGGCGCGCAGGAAGGTGCCGTCGCCACCGAGAACCAGCACCATCTCGCAGCCGATGGCCGCGTCCGGGGCGTGTTCGACGACCCGCACCGGATAGCCGCCCGGCTCGGTCTCGAATCGGGTGCTGTCCGCCTCGTCGGCGAGCACCCGCAGGCAGATGCCCGCGTCCGCGAAGATCTTCGCTACCCGGTGGGCGGTCTCGATGATCTCCGCCCGGCCCGGATGCGAGACCAGCAAGATCTCCCGGCCACCGGACCTCGTCGGGGCGTTCACTGTGGACCCTCCTCAACCGCACGCTCGACGAGAGTCGCGACTCGCTCACCGTCGTCTTCCGGCTGCCCGTTCTTGCGCAGCCACACGAAGTATTCGACATTGCCCGACGGACCGGGCAACGGGCTCGCCACGACGGCCTCGGTACGCAGGCCGAGCGCCGCGGCCGCGGTAGCGACATCACGGACCGCCTCGGCACGCAGTGCCGGGTCACGCACTACGCCACCGGAACCCACGCGTTCCTTACCGACCTCGAACTGGGGTTTCACCATCGGCAACAGGTCACCGCCCGGCGCGGTGCACGCGGCCAGCGCGGGCAGCACCAGGCCGAGCGAGATGAACGACAGGTCACCGACCACCAATTCGACTGTGCCGCCGATGGTTTCCGTGGTGAGGTTGCGCACATTGGTGCGATCGACCACGCGCACCCGGTCGTCGTTCTGCAGCCGCCAGATCAGCTGGCCGTAGCCGACATCCACCGCGATCACCTCACGGGCGTCGCGCGACAGCAGCACGTCGGTGAAGCCGCCGGTCGACGCGCCCGCGTCGAGGCAGCGTTTGCCCGCGATGGTGAGCCCGGCGGGCTCGAAGGCCGCCAGTGCGCCGAGCAGCTTGTGCGCACCGCGCGAGGCCCAGGACACCTCGTCGGGTTGGTCACGGACCAGCAGCGGCGTGCCCGCTTCGACCGCGGTCGCCGGTTTCACGGCGACCGTTCCAGCTATCAGGACGCGACCGGCGCCGATCAGCTCGACCGCGTGTTCCCGCGATCTCGCCAATCCGCGGCGAACCAGTTCGGCGTCCACGCGCGCGCGTCTGGCCACCTCAGATCTTGTCCACCGTGGCCAGGGCCTGCACGAGGACGTCATGTGCCTGCTCGAGGATGCGCGCGCGGCGGGTGATGTCGGTGCCGGTTTCGGCGCCCTCGGCCGTCGGGTTCGCGCCCGGCCAGTCGGTGCGGGTGGTGAGTTCGGTGAGCAGGCCGTCGATCTCGCTGCGGATGCGCTCCGGGTCGGCCGGCTCCGGACGCCCGGGTGCGCCCGGCAGATGCTGACCGGGCAGCGGGGCCCCGGGGCGGGGGCCGTTCGCGCCGGGGTGCGTTCCGGGGCCGGTCGGGCGGGGCATGGGAGTAGTCATCGTGGCGTCAACGCTATCGGATTTCCGTATCAGACGCGCGTACCGTCACGGCTCGTCCCGGGTTGCGCCGCAACCGGTCGGCCAGGTCTGCGGCGAGGTCGCTGGCGTCGATGTCCGTTTCGGCGGGTACCGGCGGGTGGTTCAGTGCGTCGAGTGAGTCTGCGACATAGGTAGGGATGAACTCGGCGGACGCGCCTTTCAGCTCGTCGAGGGTGCTGACGCCGGTCAGCACCAGCAGCGATGCCAGACCGACGGTGTTCGCACCTTCGATGTCGGTGTCCAGCCGGTCCCCCACCACCAGGGCGCTGCGGGTTCCGGCACGCACGAGCGCGTCTTCCAGCAGGGGGGCGTAGGGTTTGCCCGCCACGATGGGTTCGCGGTCGGACGCGGTTCGCAAGGCCGCGACCATCGAACCGTTGCCCGGCGCGAGGCCGCGCTCGTTCGGCAGGGTCTTGTCGGTGTTGGCCGCGACCCACAGTGCGTCCGCGCGCAGCGCGTAGGCCGCTTCGGCGAGGTCGGCCCAGCAGGTATGCGGTGAATGTCCTTGCACGACAGCGGCGGGTGCGGTGTCGTCGAAGCGGCGGATCGGGCGCAATCCCACCGCGGTCACTTCGGCGGCGAGGTCGTCGGTGCCGACGATCAGTACCGTCGCGCCCGGTTCCAGCCGTTCGGCCAGCAGCCGCGCGGCCGCCTGCGCGCTCGTCACCACGTCATCGGTCGTCGCGGGGTAGCCCAGCTCCGCCAAGTGCGCCGCAACCGTCTCCGGCCCCCGGCTGGCGTTGTTCGTGACGTACATCAGCCGCTGTGCGGACCCTCCCTCGGCCAACGCCTCCGGCGCACCCTCGATCACCGCGTGCCCGCGATACAGGGTCCCGTCCAAATCCAGCAGCAAGGCTTCGTAGTGATCTCGTAGCCGCTCCACACCACTCTCCGTGTCACCGATCAGCACCGTGCCGAACAACCCGAACCCTACGCCAGCCAGCCGACAGCTCTTTGCGGCGAGCGGGACATGACGGTGGGTTCTCTCGCGAATTGCCACCGTCATGTCCCGCTCGTTGTGCCTCAGTCGGTGAGGCAGTTGCCTTCGCCGTCGGCTTTGCCGGGGGTTTGGAAGACGCCGGGCACGGTGCAGTACGTGTCCTTGGGGAGGGGGACGAAGCGGACGGTGTCCTGGCCGGGCTCGTGGCAGGTCGCCGTGGCGGGCAAAGTGCCGGGGAGGTAGATGCTTTCAGTGGGCTCGAGGCCCTGCTGCTCGCACGCCCGCTTGACCTCCTGTCCGTAATCGTACGGCTCCGCGGTGGCCGAAACGGTGCTCAACGCGGTCAACGCCGCGGCAGCCAAGCCAACGAACGCAGTGACCCGGACACAACTCATCGAATCTCCTTCAAATCAGACCGCCCTGCGACATGCCGTCGAAAGTCGGCACACCCGTAGCGATTTCGCCACGAGAACAGTACGCGGTCCATGTCGAGACGACCTGATATTCCGAACCATCCGGCTTGCATGCTCGGTGCACCACCGAATTTCGCCCGGCGGGTCGTTACTCCGTACCCCGAGCAGCCCTCTGACGGACATCGAGGAAGACGATGCCCCGTCCGAAGTCCTTGGTGCACATATGAGGTGCAGGTGACGGTCACGGTCCGCAACGACGGCCCGGGCGCTGAGCGGGGCGCATCGGTTCGCGCCGCGTCGCCGGTTCGTCCATAGTCGGGAGCCGCCAGTTCGACTACGGCTTCAGGTCGTCCGAGGACCGCGACAACCGCGCGGGCGCTGAGCGGGGCGCATCGGTTCGTGCCGCGTCGCCGGTTCGTCCATAGTCGGGAGCCGCCAGTTCGACTACGGCTTCAGGTCGTCCGAGGACCGCGACAACCGCGCGGGCGCTGAGCGGGGGCGCAACGATCCGCGCCAGGTTGCCGGTTCGCTGTTCAGACGGGATGCCAGCCTGTTGGGCTACAGCTCGAGGTCGTCGCCGGTGAGTTCTTCGGCGCGGTCTTCCGCGTCGGTTTCGCCGTCAAGGTCGGCGGCGGCGGCGTTGAGGAACCAGGTGAGCCCCTCGGCGGTGCGGCCCGCGGCGACCAGGGCGTCGGCGTAGGCGTAGAAGAGGCGGGCCGCGGCGGAGCCGGTGCGGGAGGGGTCGAGTTCGGAGGTTTGCAGGGTGACCACGGCCTGGTCGTATTCGCCGAGGTCTATCCGAGCACCGGCGACGACGATGCGCAGCTCGGTGGCCTCGTCACCGGTCAAGGCGCGGGCCTCGTCGCTGCGGCCGAGTTCGATGGCGCGTTCGGGGCGGCCGAGGCCGCGTTCGCAGTCGGCCATGACCGCGAGCAGGCCGGAACCGCCCGACATGCGGCGCGCGGTGCGCAGTTCGGACAGCGCTTCGGCCCATTCGCCCGCGTGGTAGGCGGTGACGCCCGCGGTTTCGCGAACCACGGCGATGCGGCCCGCACGTTGCCGCGCGGCGCGCGCGTGGGCGAGAGCCAGGCGTGGGTCGTCGTCGATCAGTTTGGCCGCCATCACCAGGTGGCGGGCCACTGCTTCCGCGTTGGACTTGTCCAGGCTCAGCAGGTCACGCCGGACCGCAGGCTCCAAGTCGGCGGGCTGCACGTCATCGGGAAGGTCGGGTTCCTCGGGACGCGGCGGACGCCGGTCCTGCGACCGATCGCCACCGGCACCGCTACGCGCCCCTTCGCCGCCACGACGCCGATCGTCCGGCCCGCTGCCCCGCGAATCGTTGCGATCGAACCCCCCACGGCCGGAATCACCACCGCGATCAGCCGAGCCGCCTCGATTGAAACCGCCCCGATCGCCGGAACCACCCGAATCGCCGCCGCGCTTGAAACCACCGCGCTCAGCAGAGCCGCCACTGCGATTGAAGCCACCACGCTCGTCCGAACTACCGCCGCGATTGAATCCCCCACGCTCACCGGAACCGCCGCCGCGGTTGAAGCCGCCACGCTCACCCGAACTACCACCGCGGTCACCGGAGCCACCGCTGCGGTTGAAACCGCCACGCTCACCGGAACCGCCGGAGTCGCCACCGCGACTGAATCCACCACGGTCACCGGAGCCACCGCTGCGATTGAATCCGCCACGCTCACCGGAACCGCCGGAGTCGCCACCGCGACTGAATCCACCACGGTCACCGGAGCCGCCGCCGCGGTTGAAGCCGCCACGCTGACCCGAACTACTACCGCGGTCACCGGAGCCACCGCTGCGGTTGAAGCCGCCACGCTCACCGGAACCGCCGGAGTCGCCACCGCGATTGAATCCACCGCGATCGCCGGAACCGCCCGACTCGCCACCGCGCTTGAAACCGCCGCGCTCAGCAGAGCCGCCACTACGGTTGAAGCCACCACGCTCGTCCGATTTGCCGCCGCGGTTGAAGCTACTGCGGTCGTCAGAGCCACCGCCGCGATTGAAACCGCCACGCTCACCCGAGCTACCACCGTGGGCAGCGGAACCGCCGCTGCGGTTGAAACCGCCACGCTCACCGGAACTTCCGCGCTGGCCAGAGTCGCTGCGCCCACCCGAACCGCTACCACGGTTGAAACCACCACGGCCGGAATCACTGCGTCCACCCGAATCGCCGCCACGGTTGAAACCGCCACGGTCACCGGAGGCACCCTCACGTTTGAAGCCACCGCGCTCACCGGAGCCGCCAGTACGGTTGAAACCGCCACGGCTACCCGAATCGCTGCCACGGTCGGCACCGCGGCGCTCAGGGGAGTCACTGCCACGGTTGAAACCGCCGCGATCGCTGGAGTCACTGCCACGGTTGAAACTACCACGGTCGCCTGAGCCGCCGCCGCGGTTGAAACCGCCACGGGTGCCCGCGTCGCCGCCGCGGTTTACGTCGCCTGAAGCGTCGGCATCGCTACGGCGGTTGAACCCGCCACCGGAACCGCCGCGATCGCCGGAACCCTCGCGGCGCTGGTATCCACCGCGCTCGGCGGAGCCTGAGCGGTCGCCTGAACTGCCGCGCTGGGCGGAATCGCCGCGACGGTCCGATCCGCCGCGGTCGCCGGAGTCGTTGTTTCGCTTGAATCCGCCGCGGTCGCTGGTTCCGCCGCGCGGGCCGCTTTCGCGGTCGGGGCGGTTCTTGGACGCGTCGCCGCCGGCTCCACCGCTGCCCTGAGAGGGGCGATCGGATCCCTCGCCGCGCCGGAAGGACTTCCGGTCGTCGTTCTGTTCCGACACGGTGATCCCTTTCTGAGGTCCGCAAGAGGTGGTCGGGGGCCCCACAAATTGAATCACGTGTCATGGTGGGGGCACTGACACGGCGATGTCGTCCGGCACGGCAAGGTGCTGAAACGACGATAGGGGACCCAGAATCTGGGTCCCCTATCGTGAAGGATGTTCCGGCGGTGTCCTACTCTCCCACACCCTGTCGAGTGCAGTACCATCGGCGCTGGCAGGCTTAGCTTCCGGGTTCGGAATGGGACCGGGCGTTTCCCTGCCGCTATGGCCGCCGTAACTCTATGAAACTGTCCACACTCCATGTCCCAGGTTCACCAGAGAGATTCTCAGGGGCCTGCGGCCCCTGAAACCCCACCCGATGTGAGCGGGATGAGTTCAGGGGCGCGAGCCTCTGAAATCCTCACTCTCAACCCGTGGTCACGGATAGGTGTGTGTTGTTTCAGATACTGCACAGTGGACGCGTAGCTTCTTTGTTGGTAAGTCCTCGGCCGATTAGTACCAGTCACCTACACCCGTTACCGGGCTTCCAGTTCTGGCCTATCAACCCCATGGTCTGTGGGGGGCCTTAACCACTCGAAGGTGGTGAGAAACCTCATCTTGGAACAGGCTTCCCGCTTAGATGCTTTCAGCGGTTATCCCTTCCGAACGTAGCTAACCAGCGGTGCTCCTGGCGGAACAACTGGCACACCAGAGGTTCGTCCGTCCCGGTCCTCTCGTACTAGGGACAGCCTTCCTCAAGTTTCTGACGCGCGCGGCGGATAGAGACCGAACTGTCTCACGACGTTCTAAACCCAGCTCGCGTGCCGCTTTAATGGGCGAACAGCCCAACCCTTGGGACCTACTCCAGCCCCAGGATGCGACGAGCCGACATCGAGGTGCCAAACCATCCCGTCGATATGGACTCTTGGGGAAGATCAGCCTGTTATCCCCGGGGTACCTTTTATCCGTTGAGCGACACCGCTTCCACTTGCCGGTGCCGGATCACTAGTCCCGACTTTCGTCCCTGCTCGAGCTGTCGCTCTCACAGTCAAGCTCCCTTGTGCACTTGCACTCGACACCTGATTGCCAACCAGGCTGAGGGAACCTTTGGGCGCCTCCGTTACATTTTAGGAGGCAACCGCCCCAGTTAAACTACCCACCAGGCACTGTCCCTGAACCAGATCATGGTCCGAGGTTAGAAGTCCAATACGATCAGAGTGGTATTTCAACGATGACTCCACGAACACTGGCGTGCCCGCTTCACAGTCTCCCACCTATCCTACACAAACCGTACCGAACACCAATACCAAGCTATAGTGAAGGTCCCGGGGTCTTTTCGTCCTGCCGCGCGTAACGAGCATCTTTACTCGTAATGCAATTTCGCCGAGTCTGTGGTTGAGACAGCAGAGAAGTCGTTACGCCATTCGTGCAGGTCGGAACTTACCCGACAAGGAATTTCGCTACCTTAGGATGGTTATAGTTACCACCGCCGTTTACCGGGGCTTAAATTCTCAGCTTCGCCACCGAAGTGGCTAACCGGTCCTCTTAACCTTCCGGCACCGGGCAGGCGTCAGTCCGTATACATCGTCTTACGACTTCGCACGGACCTGTGTTTTTAGTAAACAGTCGCTTCTCTCTGGTCTCTGCGACCACCCCCAGCTCAGGAAGCAAGTCCCGTCACCGGTTGTGGTCCCCCTTCTCCCGAAGTTACGGGGGCATTTTGCCGAGTTCCTTAACCACAGTTCTCTCGATCGCCTTAGTATTCTCTACCTGACCACCTGTGTCGGTTTGGGGTACGGGCCGTGTACCAACTCACTAGAGGCTTTTCTCGGCAGCATAGGATCACTGAATTCGCCTCAATCGGCTACGCATCACCTCTCAGGCTGTATGAACGGCGGATTTGCCTACCGTTCGCCCTACAGGCTTACACCAGTACAACCACTGACTGGCCCAGCTACCTTCCTGCGTCACCCCATCGCTTGACTACTACCAGCCGGGGTCGTGTGCAGCCACATCCGGCTCCCCGAAGGGAGTCCATCCGCTTTTGGACACTTAGCACAACTGATTCATCATGGGCGCGGATACACGGGTACGGGAATATCAACCCGTTGTCCATCGACTACGCCTGTCGGCCTCGCCTTAGGTCCCGACTCACCCTGGGCGGATTAACCTGGCCCAGGAACCCTTGGTCATTCGGCGGACGAGTTTCTCACTCGTCTTTCGCTACTCATGCCTGCATTCTCACTCGCGTCACCTCCACAGCTGGTTCACACCGCTGCTTCCATGGTGACACGACGCTCCCCTACCCATCCACACCACTGGACACACCCCCGCAGGAATGTGCCGGTGTTAAGTATGAATGCCGCGGCTTCGGCGGTGTACTTGAGCCCCGCTACATTGTCGGCGCAAAATCACTTGACCAGTGAGCTATTACGCACTCTTTCAAGGGTGGCTGCTTCTAAGCCAACCTCCTGGTTGTCTTCGCGACTTCACATCCTTTTCCACTTAGTACACGCTTAGGGGCCTTAGCCGGCGATCTGGGCTGTTTCCCTCTCGACTACGAAGCTTATCCCCCGCAGTCTCACTGCCACGCTCTCACACACCGGCATTCGGAGTTTGGCTGATTTCGGTAAGCTTGTAGGCCCCCTAGACCATCCAGTAGCTCTACCTCCGGCGTGAAACACGTGACGCTGCACCTAAATGCATTTCGGGGAGAACCAGCTATCACGGAGTTTGATTGGCCTTTCACCCCTACCCACAGCTCATCCCCTCAGTTTTCAACCTAAGTGGGTTCGGGCCTCCACGACGTCTTACCGTCGCTTCACCCTGGCCATGGGTAGATCACTCCGCTTCGGGTCTAGAACATGCGACTCGAAACGCCCTATTCGGACTCGCTTTCGCTACGGCTACCCCACACGGGTTAACCTCGCCACATGCCACTAACTCGCAGGCTCATTCTTCAAAAGGCACGCCATCACCCACAGCCGACCAAACGACTCGCAGGCTCTGACGGATTGTAAGCGCACGGTTTCAGGTACTATTTCACTCCCCTCCCGGGGTACTTTTCACCTTTCCCTCACGGTACTAGTCCGCTATCGGTCACCAGGGAGTATTCAGGCTTACCGGGTGGTCCCGGCAGATTCACAGCAGATTTCACGGGCCCGCTGCTACTCGGGTACTCACTACAAGAGCCGCTGAGTTTTCGTCTACGGGATTCTCACCCTCTACGACAGGCCGTTCCAGACCACTTCGACTAACCCAACGGTTTCTGACTCCCGCTTGGCTCGGCAGAACCAAGAAAATGAGCCCCACTACCCCACATACACAACCCCTGCCGGGTATCACATGTACATGGTTTAGCCTCATCCGCTTTCGCTCGCCACTACTCACGGAATCACAATTGTTTTCTCTTCCTGTGGGTACTGAGATGTTTCACTTCCCCACGTTCCCTCCACACACCCTATATATTCAGATGCGGGTAACACGACATCACTCGTGCTGGGTTTCCCCATTCGGAAATCCTCGGATCTCAGCTCGGTTGACAGCTCCCCGAGGCTTATCGCAGCCTCCTACGTCCTTCATCGGCTCCTGGTGCCAAGGCATCCACCGTACGCTCTTAAACACTTACTAACAAAGATGCTCGCGTCCACTGTGCAGTTCTCAAACAACACACAAAACCTGGCTTCGATCACCACCACGCCCACCACCCCAACCGAGGCAATGCGGTCTGCGTGACCACCAGATCTTGTCGTTATCTATCCCTAGAGACAAACACTCGCGTGTTCTCTCAGGACCCAACAGTGTGCCGATATATCCACCGCGACCGAAGCATTGAGCCCCGACCACTGCGATGAAGCTTGTCAGTGTTCCACCCATGAGCGTCCGCGGTCCCACGATTGGGGACACAAACGGTCTCTGACGCATTCTCATTCGACTGTTCGAACAGCGTTGCGTAGAAGTGCTCCTTAGAAAGGAGGTGATCCAGCCGCACCTTCCGGTACGGCTACCTTGTTACGACTTCGTCCCAATCGCCAATCCCACCTTCGACGGCTCCCTCCCACAAGGGGTTAGGCCACCGGCTTCGGGTGTTACCGACTTTCATGACGTGACGGGCGGTGTGTACAAGGCCCGGGAACGTATTCACCGCAGCGTTGCTGATCTGCGATTACTAGCGACTCCAACTTCACGGGGTCGAGTTGCAGACCCCGATCCGAACTGAGACCGGCTTTAAGGGATTCGCTCCACCTCACGGTATCGCAGCCCTCTGTACCGGCCATTGTAGCATGTGTGAAGCCCTGGACATAAGGGGCATGATGACTTGACGTCGTCCCCACCTTCCTCCGAGTTGACCCCGGCAGTCTCCTGCGAGTCCCCGCCATTACGCGCTGGCAACACAGGACAAGGGTTGCGCTCGTTGCGGGACTTAACCCAACATCTCACGACACGAGCTGACGACAGCCATGCACCACCTGTACACCGACCACAAGGGGGCCTACATCTCTGCAGGTTTCCGGTGTATGTCAAACCCAGGTAAGGTTCTTCGCGTTGCATCGAATTAATCCACATGCTCCGCCGCTTGTGCGGGCCCCCGTCAATTCCTTTGAGTTTTAGCCTTGCGGCCGTACTCCCCAGGCGGGGTACTTAATGCGTTAGCTACGGCACGGATCCCGTGGAAGGAAACCCACACCTAGTACCCACCGTTTACGGCGTGGACTACCAGGGTATCTAATCCTGTTCGCTACCCACGCTTTCGCTTCTCAGCGTCAGTTACTTCCCAGAGACCCGCCTTCGCCACCGGTGTTCCTCCTGATATCTGCGCATTTCACCGCTACACCAGGAATTCCAGTCTCCCCTGAAGTACTCTAGTCTGCCCGTATCGCCTGCAAGCTTAAGGTTGAGCCCCAAGTTTTCACAGAAGACGCGACAGACCGCCTACAAGCTCTTTACGCCCAGTAATTCCGGACAACGCTCGCACCCTACGTATTACCGCGGCTGCTGGCACGTAGTTGGCCGGTGCTTCTTCTACAGGTACCGTCACTTTCGCTTCGTCCCTGTCGAAAGAGGTTTACAACCCGAAGGCCGTCATCCCTCACGCGGCGTCGCTGCATCAGGCTTTCGCCCATTGTGCAATATTCCCCACTGCTGCCTCCCGTAGGAGTCTGGGCCGTGTCTCAGTCCCAGTGTGGCCGGTCACCCTCTCAGGTCGGCTACCCGTCGTCGCCTTGGTGGGCCGTTACCCCGCCAACAAGCTGATAGGCCGCGGGCCCATCTCGCACCGATAAATCTTTCCACCAACCAGCATGCACTGGAAGGTCATATCCGGTATTAGACCCAGTTTCCCAGGCTTATCCCGAAGTGCGAGGCAGATCACCCACGTGTTACTCACCCGTTCGCCGCTCGTGTACCCCGAAGGGCCTTACCGCTCGACTTGCATGTGTTAAGCACGCCGCCAGCGTTCGTCCTGAGCCAGGATCAAACTCTCCGTTGAAGACTCACAACCACACCCCGAAGGGTGCAATCAGATCTAAACTAGAGTCCGAAAACCTAGCAAAACAAAACGCCAGCAAAAAGAATTTGCTGACTAAATGTCCGACCTCATCAACCGGGGGGTATGAGAGGCCGGAACCAATTAAAACAATTGGCACTGACATTCATCGACACACTATTGAGTTCTCAAAGAACACACGCACACACTTCACCCCCGGCGCTAACCGGTTCGTCCGTGAGGCAACTTTTCCAGCCTAACCGGCCTCCTGCGCAGAGTCAAATCCGCATCAGTTGTCCAAGATCTTGCTGGTGGCCAGGCGCTCCCCGTACTACCTCGTTTCCCGGTCCATCCGCTCAGCGTTTCCGCTGGGCTTCTCGGCTCCGGGTCGGTGTCCGTGTCGCTCTGACTCGAACTAAGTTACGCGGCGGATAACGCTACGTCAAATCCGCTGTTCGAGCTGGTGTTTCCCCAGGTCAGAGCGCCGGATTCGGAGCCGCGGCGGGCTTGAATCACATGGATGTGACTCAAGCCACCGCGATCTTCACGCACCTGCCCGCAGTACCCCGGCGAGGTTCTTCTTGCCGCGCCGCAAAACCAGCCAGCGTCCGTGCAGGTAGTCGCTGTCGGCGGGGGTCCAATCCAAATCCGAGACCCGCTCGTTGTTCACCGAGGCCCCACCCTCGTTCACCGCTCGCCGGGCCGCGCCACGGCTTTCGCTGAGTCCGGTCGCGACGAGCAGATCCACGATCGTGTTCGGCTCCCCCACCGCCAGTTCGGCCACCGCGGCTTCGCGCAGCGCCGCACCCAACGTCGGCTCGTCCAATTCGCGCAGCTCACCGCGACCGAACAGCGCCTGGCTGGCCAACTGCACCGCGCGGGTGTTCGCCTCGCCATGTACCAGCGTGGTCATCTCCGCCGCCAGCCTGCGCTGCGCTTCTCGCGCGTGCGGGCGCTCGGCCGTGGCCACTTCCAGTTCCGCCAGTTCCTCGCGAGACAAGAAGGTGAACCAGCGCAGGTACCGCATCACATCGGCGTCAGCGGTGTTCACGAAGTACTGGTACCAGGCGTACGGGCTGGTCATCTCGGGATCGAGCCACAGGCTGCCGCCACCGGTCGACTTGCCGAACTTCTTGCCGTCGGCCGAAGTCACCAGTGGAACGGTGAGCGCGTGCACCGACGCTCCGTCGACCCGCCGGTTCAATTCGACACCGGCGATGATGTTGCCCCACTGGTCGGAGCCGCCGACCTGCAGCGTGCAGTCGTAGTTGCGGCGCAGCTGCAGGTAGTCGTTCGCCTGCAACAGCATGTAGCTGAACTCGGTGTAGGAGATGCCTTCACCGTCCAGGCGCCGCTTGATGGTGTCGCGCGCCAGCATCACGTTCACCGAGAAGTGTTTGCCGACATCCCGCAGGAAGTCGACCGTGGACAGCTGCCCGGTCCATTCCATGTTGTTGGCGATCACCGCGCCGGTCGGCGAATCGTCGAGGTCGACGAACCGTTCCAGCTGCGAGCGGATGCGCTGCGCCCATTGCTGCACGGTGTCGGACGAGTTCATGGTGCGTTCGCCGACGTCGCGCGGGTCGCCGATGAGTCCGGTGGCACCGCCGGCCAGCACGATCGGCCGATTGCCCGCGCGCTGGAACCGCTTCAATGCCAGCAGCGGCACCAGATGTCCGGCGTGCAGGCTGGGCGCGGTGGGATCGAATCCGGCATAGACGGTCAACCGTCCCGCGTCCAGGGCCGCGCGCAGGGCGTCCAGGTCGGTGGACTGCGCGATCAGTCCGCGCCAGGTCAATTCGTCGATGATGTCGCCGCTCACGGTGTCCCATCTTTCCGCACGGGTAGTAGGTGCCTCGAGTGCGCCTCAGTGTGTCGGCGTTCTGCCCGCGGGTCGAGCGAATTCGCGGCGGCCCAGGCGGCGGCGAAGTCTCAGGAAGCCTCGGCGCGGGGGGCGCGCGGACTGCGCCGGTAGGTGGAGACCGCGGGTGACGACGGCAGCCAGAACCGCCACGCCACATCCGCCGCGGCACTCACGCCGACCCGTGGGCCGCTCGCGATCTGCTTCGCGGCGACGGCGTCACCGAGTTCGAGCCGGATCGGCGAGGCTGCGTCGAACAGCGGAGTCCCGTAGTCGCTCAACGAAATTCCCAGCGCACTACCCAGATTTCCCGGCCCCTTGGCCAGGTCGGTATCGGTGCGCGCGGTGCGGCGCCGTGCCCGCGCCTCGTCCATCCCGGCCACGACCTCACCGGATCGGATGAGCACGGCGCTGGCCACCCCGTCCGGCCCGCTCGTGACATTGACGCAGGTATGCATGCCGTAGCTGAGGTACACATACAGCACCCCGGCCGGGCCGAACATCACCGCGTTGCGCTTGGTTCGCCCGCGCCCGGAATGCGACCCCGGGTCCGGCCACGGCCCGGCCGGATCACCTCCGTAGGCCTCGACCTCGACGATCCGAACGCCGACCGGCCCGGACCACAGAATGGAACCCAGCAATCGACGGGCGGCAACGGGCGGCTCCACGGCTAGTTCATCGGCACACACACCCGCCATTGTCCAAGACGGCTCCGACATCCCCCGCTCCGACCGTTTCAGGCTGCTGCGGTGAGCATCAGCCGAGCGCGTCGGGTCCCAGGTAGAGACCCTTTAGTTTGTTCGGGTTCACCTGGAAACGCAGGTTCTGGATGCGACCGTCGACGAGGTCGTAGGTGAACGTGGCGATCGGGTTTCCGTCGATGAGGGCCAGCGCGCCGAGTTCGCCGTTGATGTGCGCGGGCTGGAGCACGAAACCCGCCGCGATCGGCTTGGCGAGCACACCGAGGATCCAGCGGGCCACATGATCGGGGCCGTGCAGCGGGCGCCGGGCCGCGGTCACCACACCGCCGCCGTCGGACCACGCGGTCACGTCGGGGGCGAGCATATCCATCAGCGCATTGATGTCACCGCCGGAGCAGGCGGCCATGAACTGCGCCGTGATGTGCTCGCGGGCGGCCTTGTCGGTGTCGAAGCGCGGGCGGCGGGACTGCACGTGCGCGCGGGCGCGGTGTGCGATCTGGCGGATGGTCGGTTCGGGGCGGTCCAGAGTGTCGGCGATCTCGGCGTGCGTATAACCGAAGACCTCACGCAGCAGGAAGACCGCGCGTTCGATGGGGCTCAGGGTTTCCAGCACCACCAGCATCGCGGTGGAGACGGTGTCGGCCAATTCGGTCTCCTCGGCGATATTCGGCGTGGTGAGCAGGGGTTCGGGCAGCCAAGGCCCGACATAGCTTTCGCGGGTGGCGCGGGCCGAGGTCAGCCGGTTGAGCGACAGGTTGGTGACGGTGCGCACCAGGTAGGACTTCGGGTACTGCACCGTCGTCTGATCGGTCTCGTTCCACTTCAGCCAGGTGTCCTGAAGGACGTCTTCGGCGTCGGTGACGGTGCCCAGCATCCGATACGCGGTGGCGAACAGGAGTCGCCGGTGTTCGAGGAAGGGATCCTGCTGAGCTGTTACGTCAACCATCGGCTCATGCTCTCAGTTTTTCGTGGGTATGTGTCTTCCGGGATGTCAGCGGGCGTTCCGGGCCGCCGGGTCCGGCGGTGCCGACCCAGCGGCCGCGGTGTCACGCGGTGGCACGGCCGCCTTTCGACGGCGTGACCGAGACGGTCATCTTCTTGCTGAGCCGGAAGACCGGCAGCGGGCTCTTGCTGACGCTCTCCTTGTAGATCGCGGCCACCCGCCCGGACAGGTAGAACCGGCGCGGCGTTTCGTCGTACCTGGTGAACTGGATGACCGCGTCCTTGCGACCCAGGCCCACCGGCTGATGGAAGTAGCCGAACCGGAACGGACGCACCGGCTTCCCGCGCAACTGGCGGGCAATGACATCGGCGGTGTAGGCGGCGGTCGGCATGCCGCTCTGGCAGGTGCCGTGCAGTTGCCCCCAATTCATGCGGACGGCGGCGGCGTCACCGACCGCGTGAATGGTGGGGTGCGACACCGACTTCAGCGTGGCGTCGACGGTGATCAGTCCGCGTGCGTCGGTGGCGATGCCCGCCTGTGCGGCGAGCGGGGAAACGCACACGCCGGTGGTCCACAGCGTCAGATCCGCGGGTATCAGTTCCCCGTCGGCCAATTCCACCGCGTCGGGCAGCACCTTGGTGACGGCTTGCCCGACCTGCCTGGTGATACCGAGACTATCAAGTGCGTGATTCAGATAGGCGCGTGCTCGGTCGCCCATCATGGCGCCGGGCTCGCCGGTGCTGATCAGGGTGACGCGCAATCCCGGGTTGGCCTCGGCGATTTCGGTCGCCGCCTCGATGCCGGTGAGTCCGCCGCCGCAGACCGCGACGGAACCGCCATGGGCCGCAATAACATTCAGGCGTTCGGCGAACTGGTGCGCGGTGCGCGGGTCGTTGAGGGTCCAGGCGTGGTCGGCCGCGCCGGGGACGATGCTGGTGTCGGTGCTGCTACCGAGGGCGTACACCAGCTCGTCGTAGGGCAGGGTGACCGTGTCGTCGACCACCACGTGCTGGGCGGCCGGATCCAGGGAAGTGACCCAGCCCTGGACGAATTCGACGCCGGTGCCGGTCAGGATGTCCGTGATGCGGTGGTCGGCCAGGTCCTGACCGGCGGCGATCTGATGCATGCGCAGGCGTTCGGTGAATCGCGCCGACGGATTGACGATGGTGATGCGCACGTTCAGCTTGCGCGTGCGCCGAGCCAGCCGTACCGCGGTCAGCATGCCGGTGTAGCCGGCGCCGAGGATGACGATCCGATGTTCGGTGTTCATGGTGTTGCTCCAATGGTCCGGTCACCTCGGTTGGTGACGACCATGGGACAACCGGCCCGCGGCGGACGTGACAGGCCACTGATGTGATCCGAGTCACAGCACCGTCAGCTCTTTCCCAGCGCCTCGGTGCGGATCAGCTGAAGCAGGCTCGGGTTGTCCGTCGTGGTCACGACGCTGACGATCTTGCGCACGAACCCGCCCTCCTCCGCCAACCGCAGCAGACTCGCCGCCAGGTCGATGCGCGCGGTGTAGCGCCGGTCCGCCTGCCCTTCGACCATCGTGTAGTCGGTGACGGCCGGGAGCTCGTACAACCCACCCGGGCGCACGATGGTCCACTCGAGATCGGTTGCGGCGAGCAGAGATTCCATGCGCCGCATGTCGTCGTACAGGGTCTTGCCCAGCACGCGCGTGATGTACGGCTGCAACACGCGATTGAACAGAAACCCCGCGTCGGCGTAGCGCTGCGGAGCTACCGCGCTGGACGAAACCACAGCGATGCGCCGGATGTCGTTGCGGTGCATCGCGGCAACGATATTGGCGACACCGACAGAGTAGGTGTCGATCGGCTCCTTGCTGTAGGGAACGCCGAGCGTGGAGAGCACCACGTCGGCACCCGCGACGGCGACGTCTATCGAATCCGCCTGCCGCACATCGCCACCGAAGACGGTCAGCCGGTCGTGTTCGATCGGGAACTCGCCCGGTCGGCGGGTGACGGCCACGACGTCGTGAGCTGCGGCGAGTGCTCGACCGGTGAGCAGGCGGCCGGTGGGTCCGTTGGCTCCGAAAACGACGATGCGCATGAGGATTCCTTCTCGAGAGTGTCGCGCCGCCCGTTCATCCGGACGCCGTATCATATGAGAACCATATCAACTAATACGAGAGTCATACAATATGAACGACGTAACAAAGGCGGATGCCCGCCGACATCGTCGCTCCGCCAACGCGGTCAAGGAGTCGCTGCGCGACCTGAACACCCAACTGGCGCTACTGAACCGGCAGTTCGGCGCCCAGGTCGAGCTCAAGGACGCCGACTGGAACTGCCTCGACCTGGTCGACCGGCACGGACCGCTCACGGCGAGCGCCCTTGCCAGGCGCGCCGGGCTGCACCCGGCGACGATGACCGGCGTGCTCGACCGCCTGCAGCGCGGCGGCTGGATCATTCGCGAGCGCGATCCGGCGGCCACCGACCGCCGGGCGGTCACCATTCGGGCCACCCGCGAGCGCAATGCCGAGCTCTATCGGATGCTCGCGGGAATGAACAACCGGATGGACGAACTCTGCGACCGGTACACCGACGCCGAACTGGAGCTGATCGCGGACTTCCTGCGGCGCACCGCGGTGGCAGGACATGATTCGGCCACCGAACTCGGCGGTGCGTGACACCCGCCCCCGTGCGGCAGCACGGAAGTCAAGGGTTGAGCCAGGGGCGAAATGGGGACACTCCCGGATGTGTTGAGGCCGTGCTGATTTCTACCGTCTGAGGATGGTCTCGGTTACCCGGCCGCGCAGGTGGCGGCGGTTGTTCATCGTTCTTGTCGCGTTCGTGGCGCTGCTCGCGCTCGCGATCGGCGGTGGTGTCGGCCTGGTGTATGTGAATGCGGCCGTGTCGACGGTCGGCAGTACGCAATTCAGCAATGAGCTCGCCATTCCGCCGCTGGCTCCGTCGCGGCTGCGACCGGACGGGACGCGCGAATTCGAGCTCGAGATGCGTTCGGGGAGAACGGAATTCCGGCCGGGACAGGCTACGGAGACCTGGGGGTTCAACGGTGCCTACCTCGGTCCGACCTTGCGAGCCAGGCGCGGCGAGAAGGTGGCGGTCACCGTCCGCAATCAGCTACCGGAAGCCTCGACCGTGCACTGGCACGGCATGCATCTGCCCGCGGCGATGGACGGCGGGCCGCACCAGATGGTGCGGGCGGGCGCCACCTGGACCCCGCAGTGGACCGTGGACCAGCCCGCCGCCACGCTCTGGTATCACCCACATCCGCACGGCGCGACCGAAGATCACGTGCGGCGCGGGCTCGCGGGAATGTTCTTGCTCGATGACGAGGTATCCGAAGCCCTGCCGCTGCCGAGGAATTACGGCGTCGACGACCTGCCGGTCATCGTCCAGGACGTCAAGTTCCGTGGCGCCGAGCTCGATTCGTCACATGCGATCTTCCGCGATGTCGGGTTTCTCGGGGATCAGACCATGGTCAACGGGACGCTGACGCCGTACCGCACGGTCGGCGACGAACTGGTCCGGCTGCGCCTGCTCAACGCCTCGACCGCGCGCACCTACACCTTCGGTTTCGCCGACCAGCGGCAGTTCTCGTTCATCGCCACCGATGGCGGCTTGCTGGAGCGCCCGATCGCGCTCGACCGGTTGCAGCTTTCGCCGGGCGAGCGGGCCGAGATCGTGGTGCGCGTGCGGGCGGGTGAGCGAACGGTGTTGCGCAGCAACAAGCTCGACGCCGGACTCGGCTTCTGGACCCAGCGTTTCGCGGGCGGCGACGACACCTTCGACGTCCTCGAACTGCGCGCCGACGATACACTCCGACCCGCACCGGAACTTCCTGCGGCACTTGCGCTTCCGTCCACGCCGGACGGCTCCGACGCGGTCCGGGAACGCCGCTTGGAGATCAATCTCGCGGGCATCAACGGCAAACCGATGGCGATGGACCGGATCGATCTCACCGTCACCCGCGGCACCACCGAAACCTGGATCGTGCACAACAACGACGGCATGCCGCACAACTTCCACATCCACGATGTGCAATTCCGGGTGCTGACCAGAAACGACGGCCCGCCACCCGCCGAACTCACCGGCCCGAAGGACACCGTCTTCCTACCGCCCGACGCCGCCGTGAAGCTGGCCTTGCGCTTCGACGGGCCCGCCGACCCGGATGTCCCCTACATGTACCACTGCCACCTGCTGTGGCACGAGGACCAGGGCATGATGGGCCAATTTGTCGTGGTCGAGCCGGGCGGAGCCGCCGGAACACCACCCCGCCTCCACGGCCACTGAGCCAGCACTCGAACTTCCTCTTGCCACTCGGGCACGCTCCGGCTAAATTCATCGCACAGTGAATTCAACACTCGATGAATTGAGGCGACCATGTCGCGAGCAAGCTCATCGCCCGCTGTCGAGGTGCGGAACCTGACCGTGCGGCGCGGCGGACGTGAAGTGCTGCATGATGTTTCGTTGACGATCCGCGCGGCTCGATCACCGGGTTACTCGGTCCGTCCGGGTGTGGGAAGACGACGCTGATGCGCAGCATTGTCGGCACCCAGATCGTGGAATCCGGGGAGATCTCGGCGCTGGGCCTGCCCGCGGGGTCGGCGGAGCTGCGCCGTCGCATCGGCTATGTCACCCAGGCGCCCAGCATCTACTCCGATATCAGCGTGTACGAGAACGTCGCGTATTTCGCCGCGCTCTACGGTCGCGAGCGCGCCGCGACCGACGACGCGATCAACGCGGTCGGCCTGATGGAGCACGCGAATCAGCGCGGCGACGAACTCTCCGGTGGGCAGAAGACCCGCGCCTCGCTGGCCTGCGCGCTGGTCGCCGAGCCCGAGCTGCTGGTTCTCGACGAACCGACGGTCGGCCTCGATCCCGTACTGCGCGTGGATCTGTGGCAGAAGTTTCATGAATTGGCCGCCGGTGGAACCACTTTGGTGGTGTCCAGCCATGTGATGGACGAGGCCGAGCACTGCGACCGGCTGCTGCTCATGCGCGAGGGCAGCTTGCTCGCCCAGCTGAGCCCCGACGAATTGCGCGCCGAAACCGGCGAGGAGAACCTCGAACGTGCCTTCCTCGCGCTGATCACCACCGGACGTGCGGCATGAACATCGACACCGTGTTCAGCCGACCACCCCGAAACCGTGCCGACGCCGTGGCGTCGTCGAATACCAGGCAGGAAGCATGACCAGCACACTCGAGTCGCCGACCCGGCGGAGCCCCACGCTGCGTCCGTACGTGGCGACGACCACCCGGATCCTGCGCCAACTGCGCAACGACCACCGCACCGTCGCGATGATCCTCGTCGTCCCCGCGCTGTTGATGACGTTGCTGTACTTCATCTATCGAGACACACCGACCAACCCGCTGAATCCGGTGCCGTTGTTCGACCGGGTCGGCATCAGCATGCTCGGCATCCTGCCGTTCATCGTGATGTTCCTGATCACCGCCATCGCCATGCAGCGCGAACGCACGTCGGGCACGCTGGAGCGGCTGCTCACCACGCCACTGGCGAAACTCGATCTGCTCGGCGGCTACGGCACCGCGTTCTCGCTGGCCGCGGCGGCGCAGGCGGCGGTGGCCTGCCTGGTGTCGTTCGGCCTGCTCGGCCTCGACTCGGCGGGTAATCCCGGCTGGGTGGTGCTGATCGCGGTGGTCGACGCGGTGTGCGGGGTCGCGTTGGGTCTGTTGGCAAGTGCCTTCGCGCGCACCGAGTTCCAGGCGGTGCAGTTCATGCCGGTGGTGGTCGCACCGCAGATCTTCCTGTGCGGCTTGCTTGTTCCGCGCGGGGAGCTGCCCGGCTGGCTGGAGGCGATCAGCAATGTGCTGCCGCTGAGTTACGCCGTCGATGCGCTGCAACAGGTTTCGATGCACCCGAATGCTACCGGCGCGATGTGGCGCGACTTGGCCGTCGTCGCGGGCTTCGCGGTGGTCGCCCTATGCCTCGGCGCGGCAACGCTACGGCGGCGCACCCCGTGACGGCGGGCAACGGATCGCAGGCGGCGGGTCGCCCTGCCCGCACCGGACGCAGGCCGGGACGGTCCGGCGCGCGCGAGGCGATTCTGCGGGCGGCCCGGGCCCGGTTCTCGGAGGCGGGCTTCGACAAGACGTCCATCCGCGCCGTCGCCGGCGACGCGGGCGTCGACCCCGCGCTGGTCCACCACTACTTCGGCACCAAACAGGAGTTGTTCGCCGCGGTGGTCCAGCTGCCGATGGATCCCGAAATCACCCTCAGGGCAGTCGATTCCGCACCACTCGACCGACTCGGTGCAGCCATTCTGCGGGCCGTCCTCGGCGTGTGGGACTCCCCGGCGGGCGCGGGCATCGTCGCGATGGTCCGCAGCATCATCGCGGGCGGCGACACCGCACTGGCCCGCTCGTTCCTGCTGGAGATCGTCCTCGAACGAGTCCGCCAGCGCATCGCGACCCCCGCGGACGACGGCCGCCTCCGCGTGGCCCTGGTCGCCTCCCAGATGGTCGGCCTCCTGATGACCCGCAAAATCGTCGAACTCGAACCGATCCCGTCAGCCACGATCGAAGACCTGGTCACCGCGGTAGCCCCCACCCTCCAGCGCTACCTCACCGGCGAACTACCCACTCCCCCAACCTGATCAGCGAGCGGGACATCAGCGAGGCAAACACCGAGTGGCGGCTCCAAGATGTCCCGCTCGCCGCGGGTCAGGCTTCGGCCGACTGGGCGATGAAGTCGGCGTGTTCGGCGTCGGTGACGTCGCGGGCCTCGTCGATCAGCAGGACGGGGATGCCATTGTCGATGGGGTATGCGCGGCGCAGGCGTGGGTTGTAGAGGACGGTGCCTTCGGTGGCGCGGACCAGCAGTAGCGGGCCCTTGTCCTGGGGGCAGGCCAGCAGGCTCAACAGCGTGGCGTCCAAGGTGGTGTGCTCCGGCATGAACGAGAACCTACCCGATGATGGGGTCCGGCTCGGTCGGCGGTCGGCGGCGGAACGAGATGTGGCGGTGACCGAAGTAGCTGGCGACGGCGACCAGACCCATCACCACGACCGCCGCCGGCTTGTCGGGGAAGTGCCAGACCGAAACGGCGAGCTCGAGCAGCGCCATATTCAGCAGCAGCCCACCGGAATTGACCGCGAGGAACCGCAGGAAGTCGCGCAGCAGATGCCCGCGCACCCGGAACACCAACGTCCGGTGCAGCACGAACGCGACCACGATGCTGACACCGTAGGCGGCGGCCACCGCGACCGACGGCGGCACATTGTCACCGAGCACCGCCAGCCAGACCACGGTCATCCCGATGCCCATGGCGGTGTTGAAGCCGCCGACCGCCGCGAACGCGACCTCCTGGCGGCGCACCAGCCGCAGCAGCGGTCCGGGCTTGGCCTGTTCGGTGGACCCCAGGGTGTCCGAGGGATCGCTCGGATCGCCGGTCCGTTCACCGGCACCCACGGCCCGCCCAGCCTGCCCGTCGGCCTCGCGCACCGAACGCGAAGCTCGGGTCACCACCGCCTCATCGGTGCCCGTAAACGCCTTGCTTTGGTCATCGTCGAATTCCACCAGGCGCCCACCTCCAGTCGCGACAGGCACTCTATCGTCCTCATCGCCCGGCTGATCGGCGGGCGCACCGAACGTACCTTCGCGACGGAGCGGGTGCACGCGAACTCGACGGCTCACCGCCGCGGACCGGGTCGCGGTGCGGCGGGGCGAAGTCAACGGTTCGTATCCACGAGGTCGGACTCCGGCCCAGTCGGTTCACCGGCGTCCGCCGCCGAGTCCGGCCCGTCATCCCCACGACGCCGTCCCCGCAAGAACGCCCATTGCAGCACGCCGACACCGACCACACCGAGCAACGCCGACGCGGCGCCGAGCTGCCAGCCGGGCGGACGCCAGCTCAACTCCAGCTCACCGTCCTTGGTACCGGCCGGGATATCCACCGCGACAAACGTTTTCGCGACGAGCCTGGTCGGGATTTCGCGGCCGTCGAGGGTGGCCTGGTAGCCGGGCCAGCCGAGCCGCGCGAACACGACCTGACCCCCGGTCGCCGAACTCACTCGAACCCGGCTGGTCCAATCGGTTTCCGACGCCGAGGTCGCGGTGACGCCCGCCGCGTCGGCGACCCGGCCGTTGCGGGTCGAGATCAGCCCGTCCACCCGTTCCAGCACGGAGATCTGCTGCTCGTGCCCTGGGTAGTCGACCCATTTCCAGCCGTTCGGCGCGGGTTGGTTGCGCGCGTCGGGGTACAGCGCGCGTTGCAGCACGACCCGGTCGACCTTCATCAGGTCGACGATCGTTCTCCCGGTGGTCGGTTCGACCGCGAAAGCCCGGCGGAACGCGTCGGGGCACACGCTGGTGTCCCACAGCATGCACAGCATCTCGCCGAACCAGAAGTGTCCGTTCGGGGTGTAGCCGCTGACATAGGTGAGCTCCAGATCCTTGGCGTAGTTGCCGAAGACGAGCGAACCGTAGGCCCCCTGCAGGTTCTTCTGCGCGGGCGGGATCGGCCCGCGGTCGGCGAGTTGCAAGGTGGTGCCGGTGAAGTCCGGGAAGGCGGCCTTCATCTCGGACCGCTTCTCCGGCAGGTTCCAGCTCATCGGCGTCGGCTGCACGGCGCGCACCTGGATGTAGGCGATCGGGAACACCGCGACGAGCGTCAGCACGCAGGCCGCGACCATCCCCTTGGTCCGGCCGAGCCACACCACCGCCGCACCGAGCGCCGCCACCGAAACCGCCGCGACCACATGCCAACCCAGCTCGTGCGGCGCCGCCGAGAACGAACGCACGAACAACAATCCGATCAGCACACCCGCCGCGACGCCACGGCGCCGCCAGCCGTCGAAGGTGGCGTAGCGACCGAGCAGCACGCACACCAGCACCAGCAGTCCGAGCGCCACCATCGGCAGCACCCGGGCGGGCCAGCGCAGCGGGCCGATGGTGCCGGGCCCCGCGGTCCACATCAGCGCCATGATCGCGAAGAGCGCGATCGCGCTGAATTCCCGCCAGTTCTCGCGCGCCTTGCGCCAATCGATGAAGGCCAGCGCCGGAATCAGGAACCAGGCGATGTACACCACCGGCATCGGCTGCACATAGCCCCACCAGGAGTTATAGGCGGGCAGCGTGCTCGGCAGGCTGGCATTGAGCGATTCCGACCACGGCACGGTCAGGAACTGGTCGTTGTTGATCTGCGCGGTGCCGCGCCAGGTCACCTTCGCCGACAGCATGCTCGGCAGGTAGGTGGCCAGTCCCGCCAGGGCGGCGAACCCCGCGGCGGCGAGCAGCCGCAGCGACGGCGCCCACTTGCGTTGGTAGACAACCTCGCCCACGGCCACCGCGCCGATCATCAGACCGGCTTCGACCGCCGGAAAGATGTACTGCACCGAGATCGCCAGGTACAGGAACACGAAGGTCGGGATCGGACCGCCGCGGCCGCGCGCGTAGCGAACACCGGAGGCCCAGGCGTGCGCCAGCCACGCGGTGCCGACGAAGGCGGTGTACCAACTGGCTTCGTCGAAGAACAGCAGCCAGCCGGTGAACGGAATCGAGATGCCCGCCACCGCGGCCCACGGCGCGCTGGAACCGTATTCCAGGCAGATCCGGTATACGCCGAGGCCGAGGACGATCGCGAAGATCAGCTTGACCACCGTGGCGTAGAGCGCGACGTTGTCCACCGAGGGCGCGATCAGATCGATCAGCAGCTGCGGCGGATTCAGCAGACCCGCCTCTTCGATGGCGTAGTTACCCGCCATCCAGTGCTCGGGGATCATCGCCGGAAACTGCCCGTCCCGCAGGCGATTCCCGAGCATCACCCACAGCGGGGCGTACTGCGACTCGGTGTCGTCGGTATAGAAGTGCCGGGCATTGGCCAGCAGAACGGCCAGATAGCCGACAATCACACCGAGTGCGGTTATGAAGCCCCACTTGTACACGTCCCGCCGGGCGAGGGCGCTGCTTTCCACCACGAGTTCCAGACCCTACCCGGCGGCGGGCTGCTCCGGCGCACGCCGCCGCGACCGCACCGCGAGCCACTGCAGCACACCGATGCCCGCCAGTCCGGCGGCGGCCGCGCCGATGCCGATCTTCCACCCCGGCGGACGCCAGGTCAGCACCAGCTCGGCATTCTGCGTGCCAGCGGGAATATCAACGGCGACAAAAGATTTCGCCACCGTGGTGATCGGGACCTGCTTGCCGTCGATGGTGACGCGGTAACCGGGCCAGCCGAGCCGGGAGAACACCACGCGCCCACCGTTCGGTGCGCTCACCCGCACCCGGCTGGTGGTGTCGGTCTCCGAGATCGACGTCGCGGTCACGTTCTTCGCGTCCGCGACCCGGCCGTTGACGGTGGAGATCAGGCCGTCCACCCGTTCCAGCACCCAGATGTACTTCTCATGGCCCGGGTAGTCGACCCATTTCCAGCCGTCCGGCGCGGGCTGGTTGCGGACGTCCGGGAACAGTGCGCGTTGCAGCACCACGCGATCCAGTTTCATCAGGTCGACCAGGGTGCGCCCGGTGGTCGGCTCCGGCGCGAACATCCGCCGGTACGCGTCCGGGCAGACGCTGCTGTCCCAGCGCATGCACAACAGCTCACCGAAGTAGAAGTGACCCGTCGGGGTGTAGCCGTTGACGTAGCTCAGTTCCAACGATTTGGCGTAGTTGCCGAAAACCAGGGAACCGTAGGCACCTTCGAGGCTGTTGTCCCCCGGCTGGAGCAGGCCGCGCTCGGCGAGTTGCAGCGTGGTGCCGGGGAAGTCCGGGAAGGCGGCCTTGGCCTCGGAGCGGTTCGTCGGCAGGTTCCACGTCATGGGTGTCGGCTGCGCCGCATGCACCTGGAGGAAGGCGATCGGGAACATCGCGACGATCGCCAGCACGCAGGCCATGGCGACACCCTTGGTGCGGTCGAGCCACACCACCGCGACACCGAGCGCGACGATCGCGGCGGCCGCGAGCACATGCCAGATCACGTCGTGCGGGTCGGCGGAGAACGACCGCACCCACAGCAGCAGGATCAGCACTCCCGCGGCGATACCGCGATTCTTCAGGTCCCGGGTCGTGCCGTAACGCCCGAGCAGCACACATACCAGCACCAGCAGTCCGATGGCGAGCATCGGCAGCACCCGGACCGGCCAGCGCAGCGGACCGATGGAACCCGGCCCGGCCGCCCACATCAGCATCATGACCGCGAAGAACGCGACGCCGGACAGTTCCCGCCAGCTGTCCTTGGCCCGCCGCCAATCGATGAAGGCGAGCGCCGGAATCAGGAACCAGGCGATGTAGGTGACCGGCATCGGCTGCACATACCCCCACCAGGAGGTGAACGCGGGCAGCGAACTCGGCAGGCTGGCGTTGAGCGATTCCGACCACGGCACGGTCAGGAACTGGTCGTTGTTGATCTCCATGGTGCCGCGCCAGGTCACCTTCGCCGACAGCATGCTCGGCAGGAAGGTCAGCAGCCCGGCCAACCCGGCGCAGCCGCCCGCGATGGCCAGCCGCGCCACCGGCAGCCATTTGCGTTGGTAAACAATCTCGCCCACCGCGACCGCGAGCAGCATCAGCGCCGCCTCGACCGCCGGGAAGATGTATTGGGTGGAGATGGTCAGGTACAGGAAGACGAAGACGGGGATCGGTCCGCCCTGCCCGCGCGTGTAGCGCACCGACGACGCCCAGGCGTGCACCAGCCACGCGGTGCCGGTGAGCGCGGTCATCCAGCTGGCCTCGTCGAAGAACAGGAAGAATCCGGACAGCGGGAACGCCACACCCGCCACCGCCGACCACGCCGGCTTGCCGCCGTAGGCGAGGCAGATGCGGTAGACGCCGAGCGCGGCGATGATCGCGAAGATCAGTTTGACGACGGTGGCATAGACCGCCATGTTGTCGACCGACGGCGCGATCAGATCGATCAGCAGCTGCGGCGGGTTGAACAGGCCCGCGTCGTCCATCGTGTTGTTGCCCGACATCCACCGTTCGGGCACCAGCACCGGGAAGGTGCCGTCCCGCAGGGCGTCGCCGAGGCCGACCCACAGTCCGGTGTACTGGGATTCGGTGTCGTCGGTGTAGAAGTGCCTGGCGTTGGCGAGCAGCACCGCGAGGTATCCGAAAACCACGCCGACCGCGGTGATCAGTCCCCAGCGGTATACGTCGCGCCGCGCTGCGTCGGCGGGAGCATCGGGCTCGGCGGCATCCCCCTGCTCGACCGGAGCGTCGGTCTCGGCGACAGCGGACGCGTCGGCCCGCACACCAGCGTCGGTCTCGGTAGCTGCGTCGGCCTCGACGGCGGGCCTGGTGACCACGGCCGCCCCGTCCGGCCCGGTATCCGCCACGACCTCCGCCGCACCGGCCCTCGTGACCTCGGCGGACCCTGGGAGCGCCACCCTCGACCCTGCACTTTCCGTCACGAGTTCCAAACCCTACACAGCAGTGTGGCGCTTGGCATCCGGCCACCGACGCGGTGAAGATGGGGTGATGCGCGCGCCCGGATTACGCAACCCGCACCATGCTAAAGTTCTGGGCGGCTCGGGCCCTGCTGTCCAGCGGGGAGTACCGGCACGCACCGTCATCGAAAGTCGATCCAGCTGATGCCGATTCCCTCCACCCGCACGCCCCGCCCCGACGCGGTCACCTCGAACGGCCGGCCCGACCGGTCGCACGTCGTGTCCGTGGTCGTGCCGATCTATCGCGGCGAGGACACCATCGGCGGACTCGTCGCCGAACTGCACGAGCTGACCCGCCCCACCGTGACCCCCGGCGGCACCACCTTCGCGGTCGACGAGATCATCCTGGTCCACGATCACGGCCCCGACCGGTCCGATGTGGTGTTGCAGGAGTTGGAACAGGCCTACCCCGAAGTACGCACCATCTGGCTGAGCCGCAACTTCGGCCAGGACGCCGCGACGATCGCGGGCATGTCGGCCGCCCGCGGCGACTGGATCGTCACCATGGACGAGGACGGCCAGCACGATCCCCGGTTCATCGGCGTCTTCCTGGATGCGGCGCTGGCCGAGCGCGCCGAACTGGTCTACTCCAAGCCGAGCAACACCCGCCCGCACGGCTTCCTCCGCAACCTCACCTCACGCGGCGCGAAGCTGGTGCTGGCGACGGTGTTCGCGTTCCCGGACTCCACCCGGTTCGAGAGCTACCGGTTGATTCGTGGCGCCATCGGCCGTCAGCTGGCCGAGGTCGCCTCCAACGGGGTGTATCTCGATGTCGCGCTGACCTGGGTGGTCGGCTCGGTGGCCCAGGTGCCGGTGGTGCTGCGC
Organism: Nocardia brasiliensis; assembly: GCF_042691675.1. Classification (GTDB taxonomy): domain Bacteria; phylum Actinomycetota; class Actinomycetes; order Mycobacteriales; family Mycobacteriaceae; genus Nocardia; species Nocardia brasiliensis_D. The sequence goes on along the minus strand of NZ_CP170507.1, from coordinate 2,819,061 downwards.
GCCGAGGGCCGCGAGGAATCCGGTTACAACTATCGCCGCCTGTTCTCGCTGTTCTGGAAGATGGTGCTGTGCAGCGGAACTCGCGGCCTGCGACTGGTCAGCCTGCTCGGCGTCACGCTGGCGCTGGTCGGCGGGCTGATCGCCGCCGTCATCGTGTACGAGGCCCTCACCACCGACAACTGGGCGCCGGAAGGCTGGGCGTCGATGATCGTGGTGTTGCTGCTGGTCTCCGGCGCGATCCTGTTCTCGCTCGGCCTGATCGCCGAATACCTCGGGGTGGCGTTGCATATCCTCGTGGGTAAACCGCTGTATCTGACCGTCGATTCGCCGACGCCGCGACCCGCCGAAAACACGGCGACGGCCCGGGAACTGACCACCACCACTGACAGGGGGAACGACCGGGTTGAGCACTGACCGTGTCATTTTCAGCCGCCCGTTCCGGGCCCGCCGCGAATTGGCCAATCTGGAAGCCGTGCTCGGCTCCGATCACAGTCACGGCGACGGACCGTTCACCGCGGCCGCGACCGCGAAGCTGAAGGCCATCACCGGCGCGCCACACGCGCTGCTGACCACCTCGTGCACCTCCGCATTGGAGATGGCGGGGCTGCTGCTCGAACTCGGCCCGGACGACGAGGTGATCGTCCCGAGCTTCGCGTTCACCTCCACCGCGACCGCCATGGCGCTGCGCGGGTCCACCTGCGTGTTCGCCGATATCGACCCGGAAACCGGCAATCTGGACCCGGAGTCGGTAGCGGCCGCGGTCACCGAACGGACCAAAGCCGTGGTGGTCATCCACTACGGCGGCGTCGCCGCGGACATGGACCGGCTGCTCGCGCTGGCCAACACGCACGGCTTCGCCATCGTCGAGGACAACGCGCACGGCCTCGGCGGCCGGTGGCGCGGTCGCCCGCTCGGCACCATCGGGACGCTCGGCACGCTCAGCTTCCACGACACCAAGAACGTGCACTGCGGTGAGGGTGGCGCGCTGCTGCTCACCGACGAGATCCTGATGGCGCGGGCGGAGATCATCCGGGAGAAGGGCACCGACCGGGCCCGCTTCCTGCGCGGCGCGGTGGACAAGTACTCCTGGCAGGACATCGGCTCCAGCTATCTGCCCAGCGAGCTGAACGCGGCCGTGCTGGACGCTCAACTCGACGAATTCGACACCATCCAGGCCGGACGGCACCGGGTGTGGAACGCCTACGCCGCCGCGCTGCCGGAGTGGGCCGCCCGCAACGATGTCCGGCTGATGACGGTGCCCGCCGACCGCGAACATACCGCGCACCTGTACTACCTGCGCACCCCCACCGAGGAACGCCGCGACGACCTGATCACCCACCTGCGTGCGCGCGGCGTCTCGGCGCCGTTCCACTATGTGCCGCTGGATTCCAGCCCGGCCGGACTCAAGCTCGGCCGGACCCCGCGGCCGTGTGTGCGCAGTGCCGAATTCTCGGGAACCGTTGTGCGCCTGCCATTGTGGCCGGACCTCACCGACGCGCAGATCGCGCGCGTGGTCGAGGCCGTCACCGAGTTCACCGTCTGACCTCGGCCGACTTCGACTGGCGGTACGCCGATTTCGACTGGCGGTACGCGGGCCGCCGGTCGCTCACGTCGCGTCGAGCACGTACAGCTTCTCCCGGCCGCCCGCGATCAGCGACCGCCGCACCACGCGCGATTCGTAGCGGCGGACGAAGTCGTCCAGCGTGGCCTCGGTGAACCGGTGCGCCTGGACACCGTCGCCGGCGTTGGTGAAACGCTGACCGATCGTGGCGAGCACGCGATTGTCACTGGTGGCCATGTTGCGCACCGGTTCCGCGATGATCACCTGCTTGCGGGCGGCGGCCAGCATCCGGTCGAGCACGGGCGCGGGATCGGGCAGGAAGTGGTAGAGGCTCGCCTGCATCACCAGATAATCGGCCTCGGGCAGCGGGGTGTCGGAATGCAGGTCCCACACCTTGCCGTGCCCGCCCGCCCTGCTGAGCTTGGCGACGAAGCCATCGTTGCGATCCAGGCCGGTGTAGTCGACCGACTTGCGGCGCAGATAGCGGGTGTACAACGTGGCCGGCCCGCAGCACAGATCGACCACACTCGCCCCCACCGGCACGAGCGCTTCGACAGCGCGATACCGAGCCGTGTAGTGCCTGCCGTACAGCGCGCGGATCAGCAACTCGTAGACGGTGGCGTTGCGGTAGATAAGGCTCGTACGCACCAAGTTCCCCTGAACAATTCGGACAGCAACGTCAGCGTGGGATGCTACGGCGCAGCCGGCGTGCGCGCGCGACCGGGTCGAACCGCCGGACATGGTGAATCCGGCGGTTCGGCAACCTGATTCGATGCGTCAGCTGTCGCCCAGGATCTTGGGCGCGTCTTCTTCGGTCAACACCTCGTAGGTATCGGTCTCCCGGTTGTACCACCAGGTGTCGGGGCCGGGCTCGGGCCGACCCGCCGCCTGCACTGCGCGGGTGGACGGGCGGTAGGAGGAACTGCGCGGGATCTCGTCGACCACATAGACCAGATCGGGCCGCTGGGCGGGGTCGAGCGCGCGCAACGCCTCGGTCACATCCTTGGGCTCCAGCCGGAAACCCTTGCGCACGCTGACCGCGGCAACGGCGATGCAATACTTACCGACCCCGCCGGCTGCCGTCCCCGGGCGCTCACCCACCTCGAGACCGTAGGCGACCTCCATGTCGACCGCCGTGATGTCGTTGAGCACATCGACGATCGGCTGCCCGAACACCGGCCCGCGCGGCGTGCGGATGACGGTGTCCTTGCGGTCGATCAGCCAGTAGTCGCCGTCGCTGTCACGGCGGAACAGATTCTCCGTCGGCATCCACGAGTCGCCGGGCGCGAAGACCCCGCGCAGGCCGCCCGCGGAAATGTCCACTCCTTCGGAAGCCTTGCCGAGCAGCAGCCCGACCTCGTTGTCCGCGCACCGCCGCGCGTAACCCGAGTCGTCGAGCAGGATCTGCTCGGTGATCGGGTCGTAGGCGACCAATTCCACCCTGGCGGTGCCCGGCACCGGCCGGCCCTTGCAGCCGCGCTTGGCGCCCTTCACGTTGGCCAGCACCACGTCACCCTCGATGGAGGCGTAGAACTCCACCACCCGGGCCGGGTCGAACTGCTCGGTGGTGCGCCGCCACAGCCCGGCGGGCATGCCGGAGCCGATGAACAACCGGATCGGGTGCCGGTGCCCGACCGGGAACACCTCGGCGTCGAGGATGTCGCGCAGCATCGTCCAGGTGTAGGTGACCACGGTGACGCCGTAGCGGTGCACCTCCTCGGCGAACTGCGCCGGATCCAGCGAACGCGCCAGCGCGATCCGGCTGCCGCCCGCGATCGCTCCGCCGAGGCTCACCAGCAGACCGGACGAATGATGCAGCGGCGCAAGGCAGTACACCGTGTCCCGGCGGTCCAGGTCGGCGGTGGTGGCGGTGCCGAAGGCGGACAGCGCCCAGCGGTGGTTGGTGATGTACTTGGTCTCCAACCGGTCGCCGGTGCCGGTGACGAGCACGAACGCCAGCTCGCGCGCCAGCCCGGGATCGGGCCGATACCAGCCGGGCAGCTTCACCTGAGCCGGATCGATCTGCTCGAGGTCGATCACCTGATCGCTCAACGGGATGTCGAGGGTGCGGGTATCGCCGCCGCCGAGCACCAGCACCCGCGCCCCGGTGGTCACCGCGTGCCGCAGGTTCTCCGGGTCGGCGACGACGGTGTCGACGCCGGTGAGTTCGAGGGCACGCGCGAGCTCGCTGCCCGGGGCGAGCAGCACCGCCACCGCACCGAGCCGGGACAGCGCCGCGACCGTCGCCAGCGCACTCGGGCGGGTCTCCATGATCACGCCGACCCGCATCGCCGGACGGATGCCGACCGAGACGAGCCCGCGCACCACATTGTCGATGCGAACGTTGACCGCCGCATTGGTGTGCACCCGATCCTCGAACAGGAACAGGTCCTTCAGCGGGGCGCGCCTGCCTTGTTCGGCGATCAGCCGGCCCAGCGAGATGCGGGTGTGCGGCTGGATCATGCCGAGCCGGGTCAGTCGGGGCAGCGCCCGCGCGGCCTCGCCGACCAGTTCCACCGAACCGCGCATGGTGTTGTTGGCGATGCCTTCCAGCGCCTTGCCGACGCCCGCGCCCGCCTCGGCCAGGGTCGCGGCGGTGTGCACGACGCGGGTGGCCGCCGAGCGCGGCCGGTTGGCGTCGACGTGCTCGGCCATCGGGTAGATCTCCGGCGGCAGCGGCTCATCGCGGTCGAGCCAGTCGACCCACTGACGCACCAGCGGCCAGGTGTGGTTGGTCGCCGTGCTGCCCGCCACCAGACCGAAATGCCCGGCGACCAGGGCCGCCTCGTAGACCTCCGCGTTCGGCGCGGCCCGCACGATGCCGCGCACCGCCGCGGGCTGGCCGATGTCGTCGACCTCGCCGACGAACGCGAGAATCGGGCACTTCAGCTCGGCCAGGGAGACCGGCTGATCGCGAATGACGAAGCCGCCCAACATCAATCGGTTGTGCGCCACGAACTGCTTGAGCAGATCCGCGGCGGCCGGACCCGCGTAGCCGACCCAGCCGTCACTGTTGAGGAACCGGCGCTGCCGCTCCTTGGGCAGCAGTGCCTCGCGGTCGTGCAGCTGGCGCAGGAAATCGATCCTGGCCTTGGCGGTCTTCATCGGGTCGAGCAGCTGGAAGCCGATTCGCACCATCGAATCGGTGATCGGCAGCCGGGTGACGACGTGATCGGCCAGGAAGTCGGCCACGTCGGAGACCATCCCGTAGGGCAGGCCGAACGGCATGCCCGCGACGATGTCGACGGGGCTGCCGAAGGTCACGATGCTGCGCACACCCTTGCCGGACCGGTAGGCCGCGACCTGGTAGGCGAACATGCCGCCCTGCGAGTAGCCCATCAGGTGCACCGTGCTGCCGGTCGCCTCGGTCACCGCGTCGATCGCGCTGCTCACCGCGAGGACATGGTCGGCGAGGTCCCGCTCCCAGCCGCCCTCCTCGCTGGCGGGTGAGCCGAAATCGACTACCCAGCAATCGATTCCGCCGCGATGCAGGATGCCGACGGCGCCGTCCTCGGCGTTCACGTCCCAGATGTCGGCGTTCACCATCAGCGGCGGCACCAGCAGCACGACGGGTCGCCCCGGGACGATGTCGTCGGGGAAGTAATGCCGCAGCCGGTACATCCGCCTGCGCTCCACGATCTCGAACGGAGACGACTCGACATCGTGGGTCAACCCGCCGAAGCGGATGACCTCCAGGCCGTTCTGCGCGGTTGCCATCAACCGCTGCACCGATCCGACCAAATCCTTCGCATTGAACTTCAAAGTCGCTCCTGGCCCTACCCTAGAACGTGATCCTCATCCTCCGCGTACTCCGCCGAAGGGAATGCCCTTCCGGCCCCCGAGAGGTACGCCACGATGTTTCAGACGAGCTTCCCATACCGCCTATCCATTATGTGTCCGCTGTGACACGATCCATGCGTCCGCCGACGTCAAAAATTACCGGCAGGTAGTAGCCCTCGGCGGATGGCCGACATTGCCGGACAACCGGCTGGTCGGTATCCGGCCCTAGCCGCGGACCGCGAGCCGCGCCGACACCTCACCCGATAAGGACGCTGTCGCCGTTATGCCGATCCGGCGGCGTGTCGCGATCATGTCCGCGTGATCTTCCAAATTCCGCTGCGGAAGCCCGGTTTCGCGGCCTACCATCAATGACATCTGGAACGCACTGTCGCGTAACGCAATTCGCTCGAAACAGTAGGCTCCGCAGGCCGCACACAGCCTGTCTATTTGTCGTGCACAACTGTCGACGCTGAACATCACACCATCGACCGGCTCGGTGACAATCTCGAGGTGAGGACGTCGCATGACCATCGAAACGTCAGCTCAAGCGCAAACCAACGGCCGTAAGAGCCTCAGTACCACGGCGGCCCATCAGCTTTCGACCACCACCAAAACCGAACCGCAGATGCAGGGCATCACCTCGCGGTGGCTTACCCGGTCACTGCCATGGGTGCAGGTCAACGGTGGTGTCTACCGAGTGAACCGGCGCCTGACCTACGTCGTCGGCGACGGCACCGTCACCTTCGCCATCAATGGTGGGAAATGCCGCGTTATTCCCCGGGAACTCACCGAAATTCCGCAGCTACGCGGCTTCGACGACGAGGACGCGCTGCATTCCCTCGCGGACCGCTTCGAACAGCGCGATCACGAACCCGGAACGGTGATCGCCGAGTTCGGCAATCCGATGGATCAGCTCATCCTGATCGCGCACGGCAAGCTGAACAAGATCGGTTCCGGACACTACGGCGAACAAACAGTGGTCGGTCAGCTCGCCGACGGTGACTATTTCGGCGGCGCCACCCTCACCGACGGGTCGGCCATTTGGCCGGTCACCCTCAAAACCACCACCCCGACCACCCTGCTGGTGCTGCCCAAGCACGCGCTCGATCAAGCGCTCGACGCCATGCCGTCGCTGCGCGAACACTTGGCGCGAGTCGCCGCCGCGCCGACCCCGCCGCAGAACAAGCACGGCGAGGCGAACATCCAGATCTCCTCGGGGCACACCGGCGAACCGCAGCTGGACGGGACCTTCGTCGACTACGACAGCGCCCCACGAGAATACGAACTCAGCCTCGCGCAGAGCGTGCTGCGCGTGCACACCCGCGTCGCCGACCTGTTCAACGACCCGATGAACCAGGTGGAGCAGCAACTCCGGCTGACCATCGAGGCGCTCTACGAGCGGCGCGAGAACGATCTGGTCAACAATCCGGACTTCGGGCTGCTGCGCAACTGCGATCTCAATCAGCGCATCTACTCGCAGTCGGGACCGCCGACGCCGGACGACATGGACGAGCTGCTGAGCATGCGGCGCAGCACGAAACTGTTTCTCGCACATCCGAAAGCAATCGCCGCGTTCGGGCGTGAATGCAACAAGCGCGGCCTCTATCCCGACCCGGTGGACGTGGACGGGCATCGGGTGCCCGCGTGGCGGGGCGTGCCGATCTTCCCCTGCGGCAAAATTCCGGTCAGCGAAGAACAGACCACGTCGATTCTGGCCATGCGCACCGGCGAGAAGGACCAGGGCGTGGTCGGCCTGCACCAGACCGGCATACCCGACGAATACGAGCCGAGCCTCAACGTCCGGTTCAAGGGCATCGATGACCAGTCGATCATGTCCTACCTGGTCAGCTGCTATTACTCGGCGGCGGTGCTGGTGCCCGACGCGTTGGGCGTGCTCGACAATGTCCTGGTAGCCCGGCAAGCGGACTGACCGGGGGGATGAGCCATGTCGGTGCTCTCCCGCGCGGCCGCACCACCGGCCACCCACGAGGTGGCCGCCGCCGTCGCCGCGCTCCTGACAGACCTGCGCACCACCGCGCCGCGCCAGCCATTCGGGGATCAGTCGTACGCGGAAGACACTGCCGTACAGGCGGTTTCATCCACTGCGGCAGTAGCCGATACCGAAGCCGTTTCCGTCGGGACAGCGCAGGGGGCCCGCATACCGTCGGGGCCCACCGGATTGGGCACGGCTTCGGCATTCGTCCGTAAGACAACGCCGATCCTCACCGAGGAGCAAACTTCGCCGGTCCCCCAGAGCACGTCGCCGCACCCTGCCTCGGATCCGCCTGCGGCCACCGAATCGGCGCGAATCCCGTTCGGGCCTACGGGATTGGGCACCACGTCGTACTACTTCCAGCGCGCCGAAGCACCGATTCCACCGCTATATTGTCCCCCGCCGTTGCGTGACGACCCGGTACTCGCGCAGGCGGTCAACGACGGAATCGTGGCGTGGGCGAAGGAAATCGGACTCTACGAGGGGCGGCTGGACGAGTTACGGGACGCGGACTTCGGCCGCCTGATCATGCTCGCGCATCCGGATTGCGGGGATCCGGATCGGCTGCTCGCGGCAGCCAAATGCGCGGTGTCCGAATGGTCGGTGGACGACTACTACTGCGAGGAGGATGCCGACGATCGAGCGCCCGACGGGACGCCGTCGAGTGCGGAAGCAGAGTTGGGGCCGCGACTGGAATTGGCCGCCGCCGCAATAGATCCCGTTCATCTCCCCGTGCGCTACGCCGCACAGCTGGAGCAGGCGCTGGACGCGGATCCGATCCTACGGGCCTTCCGTACCTCCTTCGAACACCTCGCGCACTACGCGACCCCGGCCCAGCTGGCTCGGCTGCGCACCGAGATCGCGGGCTGGTTCATCGCGCTGGGCGCGGAGGCGGGCTGGCGAACCGCCGGGCGAATGCCGCCGGTGTGGGAGTACCTCACCAACCGCCAGCCGCACAGTTTCCTGCCGTGCATGGCGCCGATCGACGTGGTCGGCGGATATGAGCTGCAGGCCGCCGAATACACCGATCCACGGGTCCGCCGGGTCGTCACCACGGCAGCGCTGGCCAGCCAGATGGTGAACGACCTCTACTCGATGGCGCGCGAAGATCGGTCGGACGGAAGGGAATTCAATCTGCCGACAGTGCTTGCCGCCGAAGAGCGCTGCTCGCGGCGCGAAGCGGTACTACACACCGCCGCCGTGCACGACGAACTGGTGCACCGGTTCGAAACCGAAGCGGCCCCGCTGGCCGCGGCGGGCTCCCCCGAACTACGCCGCTTCCTCGGCGGCCTGTGGGCCTGGATGGGCGGCAACCGCGCCTGGCACGCGGACAGCAAACGCTACAACGAATCGCATTGAGCAGCACCGCAACCTGAGTACCACCGCGACGAGAGGGGATGATCTCCGATGACCACGCTCGACTCGGGCACCGATGCCGTGCTCCGCACCAGCTACCAGAAGGCCGTTGCCGCGTACTGGAACAACAACCCCAACGACGACCGGGTCAATACCAAACTCGGCGAAGTGGACGGGCTCTACCATCACCACTACGGCATCGGCGCGCCCGACCCCTCTGTGCTGACCGGGCCGGAAGAGACCCGTCAGGAGCGAATCGTCAAGGAACTGCACCGACTGGAAACCGCCCAGGCCGAGCTGCTGCTCGACCACCTCGGCGACATCCGCCCCGACGACCGGCTGATGGACGGCGGCTCCGGCCGCGGCGGCACCAGTTTCATGGCCAACCAGCGCTTCGGCTGCCAGGTCGACGGTGTCACCATCTCCGAATATCAGGTCCGCTTCGCCAACGAACAAGCCGCCCAGCGCGGCGTGGCCGACAAGGTGCGGTTCCATTTCCGGAACATGCTGGAAACCGGGTTCGAGCCGTGGTCGATGCGCGGCATCTGGACCAACGAGACCACCATGTACGTCGACCTGTTCGACCTGTTTCACGAATTCGCCCGACTGCTCGAACCCGGCGGCCGCTATGTGTGCGTCACCGGCTGTTCCAACGACGTGACCGGTGGCCGCTCGTCCTCGGTCAGCTGGATCGACGCGCACTACGGCTGCATGATCCATCCGCGCAGCGAATACTTTCGCGCGATGGCCGAGAACAACCTGGTACCGGTCGACGTGACCGACCTCACCGCGGCCACCATCCCCTACTGGGAGCTGCGCACGAAATCCGAGCTGGCGACCGGCGTCGAGCGGCCGTTCCTGACCGCCTACAAGGAGGGCAGCTTCCAATACCTGCTGATCGCCGCCGATAAGGTGGGCAGGTGACCGACACTCTCGCCCAGCCGATCACCGATCGCGAAGCCCTGCCCGTCGAACTCGTCGACGACGAGGGCAACGCGATCGGCACCTGCCCGGTGTCGCAGGCACATCAGTCGCCGGGACAACTGCACCGCGCGTTCTCGGTGCTGCTGTTCGACGACACTGGGCGAGTGCTGTTGCAGCAGCGTGCCGCGGTCAAGACCCGCTTCCCGTCGCAGTGGGCCAACACCTGCTGCGGCCATCCCGCACCGGGCGAACCCGTCCTGGCGGCGGCCACCGTCCGCCTCGCCGAGGAGATGGGATTGGCCACGGCACTCACCGAGGTGGGCGTCTACCGTTATCACGCCGAGGATGCCGCGACCGGGCGCGTCGAGTTCGAATGGGACCACGTTCTCGTCGGCGAGCTCGCCGCCGGTGCCCCGCGGCCGGATCCGGACGAGGTCGCCGACTACGTGTGGATCCAGCCGGACGCATTGCGGGACGCGCTGGCGGAGGATCCGGACGCCTACACGCCGTGGTTGTCCGGCGTCCTCGACCTCGCCGAGCAGGCGCTCACCGAACGGTCGCCGCGCTGAGCCGACCGACGCCGGTGCGGACGCCAGGGCCGAGGCAGCCACCGATCATCGCCGGGGTCGTCATCTCGTAGTCGGCGGTGATCAAGACACGGCTGCCCTGGCCGAGACCTGCGATCACGTCCAACGTGCCGACCGTCGGCTGCTGGGTGGTCACCGGCCATGGGCCCCACAACCTGCTCGTCTCGCCGTTGGACCAGAGCACATCGACGGTGATCGGGCCGTCCGCCGGAAACATGCAGTGCGACTTCGCGATGTGCGTGCCGGTGAAGGTGCCGCCGGTGATGCCGTCGGGGCCGCCCGTGCAGTCGCGGAGCACGCCGACGGAGGTGAACGTGAGCTCGCGCGGCGTCATGTCGATCGCGCCGTCCACCGCGGTCCAGCGGAACTCACCGTTCGCGCAGCTGCCTCCGGGCGGTAAGGCGGATGCCGCACCGATGTCGAACGGGACGAGGATTGCCGCAAATACGGCCGTGGTTGCGGCGACCTTTCCCAGCTTCAACACTCCGGTACCTCTTCTCGCGGGCGGGCCCTGTCGAGCGACCTGCGGGTAGCCGCTAGCGAGGACCTGCGGGAACGGGTGGAGCCGAGCAGGGTGAGAATCCCATACCGTCCTTGCTCGTTTTGGTCCGACACACTTGTCGGTGGGTCGGGATTTGAAATCGCGCCCGCGTGTTTTAATGCGCATATCTACGTAGTGACATGCAAGAAATCCTGAGAGAACTCATAGGAACGGCACAGGCTACGACCAGGTCGGCCTTGCATTGTGGGAGGTGTTGATTCGCGGCGAAGTGAGGTGCGCAATGGTCGAAGTCGAAGTCACCGGTACGACCGTGACGATCCGGGTGCTCGGTGGGCACCAGGTGCTTGCTTTGCGTGAGCACCTCACCTTCGATCTGGCGAACATCACGGCGGTGACTAGGGCCGAGGTCGATCGGCGTCCGCCGTGGGTTCGGGCGCCCGGCACCTTCTTCCCCGGCGTCATCGCCGCGGGAACATTCCGCGGCAAGGGCCGTAAAGAGTTCTGGGACACCCGATTCGACGGGCGCGCGCTGCGCATCGAATTGGCCGGTACCGACTTGACCCGGATCGTCGTCGATGTCGACGATCCGGATGCCGCACTCCAGACGCTGAAGACCGCCGTCGCGGCGTGAATTCACGCTGCCGATCGGACCATGCCTGACGGCTAGATCGGTCAGGTGTGTGACGCTCCGGAAAAGTCTCTCCTAGAACCGGCCGTCGCGTGGCCGGGTATTCACGAGCCCTCGGCACGACGTGCGATTCTGGATCGGGATACGTACTACAGAGAGTTTCCGATGACGGTTTCGGCAGCACAGTTCGTAGATCGCCGGTTCGCGACTCTGGTCGCCGAGTTCGACCGGCTCTTCCGGCGACCCACCGACGGCGGCGGAGCGCTCGCCGTTTACCTGCACGGCGAGCCGGTAGTCGATGTCTGGGCCGGTTACGCGCGGCCGCAGGTGCCGTGGGCGCGCGACACCGTGGCCATGGCCTATTCCACCGGCAAGGGTGTGGCCAGCACTGTGCTGCACCGGCTCGCCGAGCAAGGCAAGGTCGCCTACGACGAACCGGTCGCGACGTACTGGCCGGAATTCGGGGCCGCGGGCAAGGAGCGCATCACTGTTCGCGAATTGCTCACCCACCGTGCGGGATTGCATCGGCTGCGGGGCCTGCTGCCGGGTGCGTTCGATCGGTTCTTCGACGACGCGGCCGTGACGGCGGCGCTGGCCGCGGCGGAGCCGGATCCGCGACGCCTGGTTACCAGCGGCTATCACGGAATCACCTTCGGGCACTTGGTCGCCGAGCTGATCCATCAGGTCACCGGCACCGAATTCACCGAGGTACTGCGCACCGAGATCGCCGAACCGCTTGCGGCGGAAGAACTCTGGTTCCGGGTACCGGAGGCCGAGCGCGACCGCATCGCCACCAACTTTCCCCGGCTCACCGTCGCGGGAATGAGCTGGGAGAACAGCTCCCGGCTGCTCGGCAGGACCAGGTTCTCGGCCGCCATGGACACCACCCCGAAAGGCTTCGCCGAACTGGTTTCCGATCCGCGCCTGCATGATTCGGTGATGCCCGGCGTCAACGGCGTCTTCTCCGCCCGCTCGCTGGCCCGCCTCTACGGCGCACTCGCCAACGGCGGACAACTCGACGGCTACCAGCTGCTTCGCCCCGAAACCATCACCGCCATCAGCGAACGCCAGATCTTCACCCCCGATTACGTTCTCGCCCTGCGCATCCCCTGGGCCCTCGGCTACCACGCCGTCCCCATGAAACCCTCCAAAGCCGACCCCATCTCCGCCTTCGGCCATTTCGGCCTCGGCGGCTCCGGCGCCTTCGCCGACCCCGCCACCGGCATGTCCCTCGGCTTCGTCACCAACCGCCTCGGCGGCCGCCTCACCCCCCTCGGCGACGCCCGCCTAGCCCGCCTCGGCGCCCTCGCCCACAACCTCGCCAAGGCATCTTGACCGAACGGGACATGGCCGCGCCATCGTGCGAGTAGCGGCTCCGTCACGTCCCATTCGACGGCAATAACCCGGGGTGGGACATGGCCGAGGGATGTTGCGAGTAGCGGCTCCGTCATGTCCCGTGCGTGGGCGCATAACCCGGGGCGGGACATGGCTGAGGAGTGTTGCGAGTAGCGGCTCGGTCATGTCCCGTTCGACGGCCCAACCCGGGCGGGCGGGACACGGCCGAGGGGTGTTGCGAGTGGCGGCTCGGTCATGTCCCGTGCGGGGCGCGGGTAGGGGTGGTTGGGTGCGGAAAGGGTTCCGGCGGGGAATCGTGGGACGTATTGGGGGTGGGATGGCAGCATGGGCGGCATGGAGTTGGTCGGGATGGAACGGATCAGGGCGGCTGCGGAGTTGCTGGAGCCGGTGATTCGGAAGACGCCGATCGTGGCGTCGCGGGTTTTGTCGGAACGTGCGGGCGCGGAGGTGACGTTGAAATGCGAGAACTTGCAGCGCACCGGGTCGTTCAAGCCGCGCGGTGCCTATAACCGGATTGCCAATCTTCCCGCCGAGGACCGCGCTCGCGGAGTGGTTGCCGCGAGTGCGGGCAACCACGCGCAGGGGGTGGCCTGGGCGGCGGCGTCATTGGGGATCACCTCGACGGTGTACATGCCGGTGGGTGCCTCGCTGCCGAAGCTGGCCGCCACCAAGGCGTACGGGGCCGAGGTGCGGCAGGTAGGCGAGACCATCGACGAGGCGTTGGACGCGGCCCTCGAGTTCGCCGACCGCACCGGCGCGACGCTGATCCATCCGTTCGACCACCCGGACATCGTGGCCGGGCAGGCGACGGTGGCGCTGGAAATCCTGGAGCAGGTCCCCGACGTCGGCACGGTGATCGTGCCGACCGGTGGTGGCGGGCTCATCGCGGGCATCGCGGTGGCGATGCATCATCTGGCACCGCAGGTTCGGGTGATCGGGGTGCAGGCGGCGGAGGCCGCGGCCTGGCCCGGCTCGCTGGCCGCGGGCAAGCCGGTGCGGGTCGGGCGGATGTCGACCATGGCCGACGGTATTGCCGTGGGGCAGCCGGGTCAGGTGCCATTCGTCCACGTCGCCGAACACGTCCCGGCAATGCTGACCGTCGACGAGGATTCCCTGTCCAAGGCGCTGCTGTTGTGCCTGGAGCGGGCAAAGCTGATCGTCGAGCCCGCGGGCGCGGCAGCGGTCGCCGCGCTGATGAGTTGCGCCGCAACCGATCTCGACCTGAAGGGCCCGGTCTGCGCGGTACTGTCCGGCGGCAACATCGACCCCCTGCTGCTCACCCGTTTGATCGGCCACGGTCTGAGCGCCGCAGGCCGCTACCTCGCAGTCCGCGTGACCATCTCCGACCGACCAGGCGGCCTGAGCGCCCTCCTCGCCGTAGTCGGCAAAACCGGCGCCAGCGTCGTCGACGTCTCCCACTCCCGCACCGGCACCTGGCTCGCCCTAGACGAGGTAGAAGTCTCCCTAACCCTCGAAACCCGCGGCCCCAACCACCGCGACGACGTCCTAACCGCCCTCGCCAACGCCGGCTACTCCGTCCGAGTAGAGGACTAACCCCCTACAACCTCGAGCAGGACATCACCGCGCCAAACATCGAGTAGGCACACCGTCATGTCCCGCGCAGCCACATCAGCCACACCGAACGGGACATGGCCGCGCCAAACATCGAGTAAGCGCACCATCATGTCCCGCCCGGGCCACATCACTTACACCGAACGGGACGTGGCAGTGGCAAACGTCGAGTGGCTGCGCTGTCATGTCCCCCTCGGCCGCATCACCTGCACCGAAGGGGACATGGCTGCGCCAAACATCGAGTAACCGCACCGTCATGTCCCCTCGGCCACATCACCTGCACCGCACGGGACATGGCCGCAGCAACGCTTGAGTAAGCGCACCATCATGTCCCCTCGGCCACATCACCTCCACCGCACGGGACATGGCCGCACCAAACATCAAGTAGCTGCGCCGCCATCTCCCCCTCGGCCACATCACATGCACCGAGCGGGTCGGAGGAGCCAAACATCGAGTGCTGCGCTGTCATGCCCCTCGGCATAGAGGACTAACCCCCGGCTACAACCTCGAGCGGGACATCACTGCGCCAAACATCGAGTAGGCACACCGTCATGTCCCCCTAGGCCACATCGCCTCCACCGAACGGGACGTGGCTGCGCCAAACATCGAGTATGCGCACCACCATGTCCCGCCCGAGCCACATCACCCACACCGAACGGGACATGGCAGCGGCAAACATCGAGTAAGCACACCATCATGTCCCGCCCGAGCCACATCACCCACACCGAACGGGACATGGCAGCGGCAAACATCGAGTGAGCGCACCACCATGTCCCGCCCGAGCCACATCACCCACACCGAACGGGACGTAGCTGCGCCAACATCGAGTAGCTGCGCCGCCATGTCCCCATCGGCCACATCACCTCCAGCGAACGGGACATGGCAGCGCGAAACATCAAGTAGGCGCACCATCATGTCCCCCTCAGCCATATCACCTCCGCCGAACGGGACGTGGCTGCGCCAATCATCAAGTAGGCGCACCCCCTCGCATCGAACCGGACGCGGCTACGCCAAACATCCAGTGCGCACACCGTCATGCCCCCTCGGCCACATCCACATAACCTGCATCCACATTGTCCGCTCGGCCACATCGCCTGTACCGACGGGGTAGCAGCAGCGCCGAACATCCAGTACCTACACCGCCACCTCCCGCTCGGCCACACCACCCGCATCGAACCGGACTCGGCTGCACCAACATCCAGTGCGCACACCGTCGTGCCGCTCTCAACCACACCATCTACACCGGACGGGACGTAGCTGCGGCAAACGTCGAGTAGCTGCGCCGTCATGTACCGCTCGGACACATTGCCTGCACTGAACGGGACACGCCTGCGGCAAACATCAAGTAGGCACACCATCATGTCCCGCCCGGCCACATCACCCGCACCGAACGGGACATGGCTGCGGCAAACATCGAGTGGATGCACCGTCATGTCCCGCTCAGCCACATTGTTTGCACCGAACGGGACGTGACGGCGAAGTCGAGTGGCTGCGCTGTCATGTCCCCCTCGGCCGCATCATCTGCACCGAGCGGAACATGGCTGTGGCAAACACCGAGTAGACGCACCGTCATGTCCCGCTCAGCCACGTCACCTGCGCCGAACGGGACAGGGTTGCGGCAAACGTCAGGTGGGGGTGCCGTGATGGCCCGGTGGGCGAAGGGTTGGGGGAAGGGTTGACCGGGGCGGTTGTCGCGGTCGGGCACCCCTCATTCGGCTGTTAGCACTTGCGCTTGTAGAAGTACTTGGAGTTGGGTTCCATGTCTGCCTGGGTGATTGCGATCATGTCGGTCTGGATTTTTCTGGTGACCGGTTTGCCCTCTATGGCGGCGGCGGCCTGGTCGACGCCCTTGGCGCCGATGCCTGCGGGGTCTTGGGCGATAAGGGCTTGCACGGTACCGGCTTTCAGGTCTTCGACCTGTTTGGGGCTCGCGTCGAAGCCGACCAGTTTGACCTGGCCGAGCTTGTTCGCGTTGCGCAGGCCGGTGGCCGCGCCCTCGGCCGAGCTCAGGTTGGTGGCGAAGATGCCTGCCAGGTCGGGGTGGGCGGCCAGCGTCGCGGTGACGATCGACGCCGCTTGGGCCGCTTCGTTGTTGTTGTACTGCACGCCGAGCGAGCGGATGCCGGGGTAGCTCTTGACCGCATCCTCGAAGCCCTGCGCACGCGCGTCCGTGGTGGACGTGCCCGCCTTCGTATTGATCACCAGCACGGGCCCCTTCTCCCCCACCAGCTTCGCCAGGGTCTGTGCCGCGAGTTCGCCGCCCTTCCTGTTGTCCGACGAAATCGACGCCACCGCAATGGAAGTGTCGTCGAGCGCGGTGTCCACCTCGACAATCTTGATGCCGGAGTCCTTGGCCTGCTTGATCGGATTGGCCATGGCAGTGGCGTGCGTCGGCGCGATCAGGATGCCGCCGGGCTTGTTCGCCACCACACCGGTCAACACCGGTGTCTGCGATCCGGCATCGAACTTGGTCGGCGCCTGCGTATCCAATTTGTAGCCGAGCTTCGCCGCTTGTTCCTGCGCACCGCACTGCATCGAGATGTAGAACGGCTCGTCGGCCACACCGGGAATCAACACCAGCTTCTTGCTGTCATTGCCACCCGAATCCCCCACCTGCCCACTACACGAGACCAGCAGCGCGCCGACCGACACCACCGTGCCGATCATCATCGCGGTCCGCTTCATTTGGCTACCTCCGCCATAGTGTGTTGTTTCCTATTTCCGATCGCGGGCCCGGCGGCGAAGCTGGTCGAACCAGACCGCCGCGACGAGGACAACGCTCACCGCGATCGGCTGCCAGAACACCGGCACCTGCGCGATGACGAAACCCTTCTTCAGCACCGACGGGATGAACACGCCGATCACGGTGCCGACGATCGAGCCGACTCCGCCGAAAAGGCTGGTGCCACCGATCACTACGCCGGCAATCGCGTCCAAGTTGTCGGTCGTATGCCCGCCGATGGTGGTGGTGCCGAAGTAGGCCAGGTTCATGAAACCCGCCAGCCCGGCGAGCACACCGGTGAGCAGATACACCGTCACCAGATGCCGGGTGACCGCGATGCCGGAGCGGCGGGCGGCCTCCTCGTTGGAGCCGATCGCGTAGGTGTAGCGGCCGAAACGGGTGGTGTGCAGTACCCACGCGGCGACCACCGTGACCACGGTGGCGACCAGCACCAGGTTCGGCACGCCGCCCAGCGTGGTGCCGAAACCGAGTGTGTCACGGAGGTTTTCGGGCACCGTCCGGGTGTCGACGCCACCGGTGATCAGCTGGGCGGCGCCGAGCGCGGCGCCGAACGAGCCGAGCGTGACGATCAATGGCGGAATCTTGGCCTTGGCCACCAACAATCCGTTGAGCAGCCCCCAAACACCGCCTCCCGCAACGGAAAGCAGGAATCCGATGCCGATAATCCCCCAGCCCGCGCCGGTGGCATCTTGGTCCGGGCTCAGCCACTCCATGGATTTCGCGCCGATCACGCCGGAAAAGATCAGCACCATGCCCACCGACAGATCGATGCCGGAGGTGATGATCACGAACGTCATCCCCACCGAAAGCACCAGCAGCACCGAGGTTTCGATCAACAACGTCTGGAAGGTGAACCGGGTGGGAAAGGCGTCGGGCCGAATGACGCTGAACACGACGCACAATGCGACGAGAACGACCCCGATCCACACGGTACTCGCACCCAGAAGCCGTTGCAGGGCAGTGCGTTCGGGCAACTCCGACCCGCCATTGCCGTTGACCTCGACAGACTTGACCTCACTCATGCGACATCCTGTGTCTTGCGGTAGTTCGAGGCGATGAGCGCGGCGCGCTGGTGGCTCATGCCGACCCCTCCTGTGACAGCGCGCCGGTCATGGCGCCCACCAATTGCTCGAGCGTGGCATCGGCCGCGGTGAACCGAGCCACCCGCCTGCCGAGCCGCAGCACCTCGATGCGGTCCGCGACCGCCAATACCTCCGGCATGTTGTGGCTGATCAGCACCACCGCGATGCCCTGGTCACGGACCCGGCGGATCACCTCGAGCACCCGCTCGCGCTGGACCACGCCGAGCGCGGCGGTCGGCTCGTCCATGAATACGACCTTGCTCGCCCACATCACCGCCCTGGCCACGGCGACGCTCTGGCGCTGCCCACCGGACAGCGAACCGATCGGCACGTCCGCGCTCTGCAGAGTGACGCCGAGACGCCGGAAGTGTTCGACCGCTTGGGCTCGCATGGCGGTCCGGTCCAGCATCCCGAGCTTGCCCGCCAAACCCTTGCGCACCAGCTCGCGGCCGAGGAAGAGGTTCGCGGCCGGGTCGAGGTCGGGGGCCACCGCGAGATCTTGATACACGGTTTCCACGCCGAGTTTTCGCGCGGCCGTCGGCGTATTCAGCACCACCTGCTTGCCGTCCAGCAGAATTCGACCGGAATCGGGCTGTTCGGCACCGGAAAGGCATTTCACGAGGGTGGATTTGCCCGCCCCGTTGTCACCGATCA
The DNA here is from genome assembly GCF_042691675.1 of Nocardia brasiliensis. Lineage (GTDB taxonomy): Bacteria > Actinomycetota > Actinomycetes > Mycobacteriales > Mycobacteriaceae > Nocardia > Nocardia brasiliensis_D. The sequence goes on along the minus strand of NZ_CP170507.1, from coordinate 2,800,323 downwards.
AGGCAACGACTTCACCGGCACTCACCTGAAAGTTCGCGCCGCGCAACGCCTCGACGCCGCCATAGCGCTTCACCAGTCCATCGGCCTGCAATGCGACGGCGGATCCGCTCGTCGAATCGGCTTGGGTTGCGGCATCGTCCGAGGTCATCGGCCACATCCGCGCACGCACAGCTGAGCAAATGTCCAGTCCATCGCCCGATGCTACGTTCGGCCCGGCGCCCGAGGGACGTATTCGGCAAAATGCGGACGGTGCAACGGAACCCGGCCTTCTGGGGCAGGAAAACAATGCACTGAACGCCCGCGTCGGCAGCTCGTCGGGTAGTGGATCATCAGTGCTCCAGTTTCAGGTCTGAAAGTTGTGCAGTTTCGCGGGAACCACCGTGCCCCGTCTCACGTCAAAGGAAATGCACAACCATCCTGTCGTCGAGTAGAAGGAGTTACCGAGTGGACCGTACGAGCGCGAAACCGGACCCGGGCCGCAGATGAGCCCGCACGCCGCCGCGCGACATCTGTTGGTGGACGACCAGCAGACCGAACCCGCGCCACCTCGCTACCCTGGGGTTATGAGCAGCATGGACGCCGATGTGACCCTCGCGGAGTTCGAGGTGCTGGAGCGCGCATCGTCCGAGGAAGTCGACGTCGAGCTGATCGATGGAAGGGTCTACGTGGTTCCGGTCCCGGATGGCGAGCACGACGAGTACGCCCGCATCATCGGCGATCAAGTTCGCGACCACTGCCCGGATCTGCGATTGCTGCATGAGAGGGGCTTGCGCATTCCCGCCTACCGCGAAAGTCGCGCTCGCGTCGACGGCGCGGTCGCACCTCGCGGGTACTTCCGCGACCAGCCGCCATGGTCCGATCCGGCCGGAGTGCTGATGATCGTCGAAGTCACCTCGGGCCGCGAACGCGACGCGGATGTCGATCGCATAGCGAAGCGCGATGCTTACGCGCAGGGAGCCATCCCTGCGTACCTGCTCGTCGACCGCCACCGAGGCGAGGTGATGATTTACTGGGAACCTGCCGACGGCGAATACCGACACAACGCCACCGCCAAGTTCGGTGCGTCGTTGCGGCTTCCACCGCCATTCGATTTCGATCTGGATACCAGCGAGTTCCTCTGATCCAGATCTAGACGGCATTCGGGTGTGCCGACCGCTCTCGGTAACATCGGCACACCCGTTCGGTCAGTGCTCGCCGCCGAGCTCCAGCGCGAGCACCCCGATGATCACCAAACCGATCCCACCGACCTGAATCAAGGTCAGTCGCTCGTCCAGGAACAACACTCCGATGATCGCGATGGCGGCAACACCGACCGCCGACCAAATGCCGTACGCGACACCGATCTGCATGCCGCGTTTCAACGCCTGTGACAGGAACCAGAACGCGGCCCCGTAGCCGATGACCACGATGATCGACGGAACGAGCTTGGTGAATCCGTCGGAAATCTTCAGCGAAACAGTTGCGGTCACCTCGGACGCAATGGCAAATGCCAGCAGAAGCAGGGTCATGGCGGCAGCGTAGCTTCAGCGCAGCCAGGCGCGGAGCTCGGCTGTGGTGCTGGCGATTTCGGTGAGTTGGTGGGCTACCTGGGTGCCTGCGGTGCCGCCTCGGGCGTTGCGGGAGGCGATGGAGCCCTGGACGGTGAGGACCTCGCGGACCTTCGGGGTGAGAGCCGGGTCGATGGCGGCGAATTCCTCGTCGGTGAGTTCGGCCAGGCCGACGCCGCGGGATTCGGCGGCACGGACACAGGCACCGGCCGCCTCGTGCGCCACCCGGAATGGAACGCCCTGGCGGACGAGCCATTCGGCGATGTCGGTGGCGAGGGTGAAACCGGCGGGCGCGAGTTCGGCCATCCGGTCGGTGTGGAAGGTGAGCGTGGCGACGAGGCCCGCGATGGCGGGCAGCAGCAGTTCCAGTTGCGCGACCGAGTCGAACAGCGGTTCCTTGTCCTCCTGCAGGTCACGGTTGTAGGCCAACGGCTGCGCCTTCAAAGTGGCCAGCAGGCCGGTCAGGTTGCCGATGAGCCGGCCCGCCTTGCCACGGGTGAGCTCGGAGACGTCCGGATTCTTCTTCTGCGGCATGATCGAGGAGCCGGTAGACCAGGCGTCGGCGAGCGTGATATAGCCGAATTCCGGTGTGCTCCACAGGATCACCTCTTCGGCCATGCGGCTGAGGTCGACGCCGATCATGGCCAGCACGAACGCGGCCTCCGCGGCGAAATCGCGCGAGGAGGTGGCGTCGATCGAATTCGCCGCGGCCGCGTCGAAGTCCAGTTCCGCGGCGATCGCCTCCGGATCGAGCCCGAGCGACGAACCGGCCAGCGCACCGGAACCGTACGGCGACACCGCCGCCCGCTTGTCGAAATCACGCAGCCGATCGATATCGCGCAGCAGCGGATGCGCGTGCGCCAGCAGATGATGCGCCAGCAGCACCGGCTGCGCGGCCTGCAGGTGCGTCTTGCCCGGCATCACCGCATCCGGATGCGCGGCCGCCTGCGCGACCAGCGCGTCCACCACGTCGAGCACGCCGACCGCGACCCGGCGGACACCGTCGCGCAGCCACATCCGGAACAGCGTGGCCACCTGATCATTCCGGGAACGTCCGGCCCGCAGCCGCCCGCCGAGCTCCGCGCCGACCCGTTCGATCAGGCCACGCTCCAGCGCGCCGTGCACGTCCTCGTCGGAGTCGGCGGGGGCGAACGCGCCCGAATCCACGTCCGCGGCAAGCTGATCCAGCCCCGCCAGCATCGCGGCGAGGTCGCTCTCCGAGAGCAGCCCGGCCTTGTGCAGCACCCGCGCGTGCGCCTTGGACGCGCGAATGTCGTACGGCGCCAGCACCCAGTCGAACTGCGTCGACTTGCTCAGCGCCGCCATCGCCTCGGCCGGTCCGGACGCGAATCGCCCGCCCCAGAGCGCACCGGTATTCGTGCTGCCGCTCTGCGTCATCGTGTGCTGTCTCCTCGGATTGCGGTCATCAGTGACGGCGCTGCACTTGCCTACTTCTGGTTCAGGTCCCGGCGCGCGGCGACCTTGGAGGACAGGCCGTGGATCTGGACGAAGCCCTTGGCCAGCGACTGGTCGAAGGTGTCGCCCTCGTCGTAGGTGGCCAGGTTGAAGTCGTAGAGCGACTGCTCCGAGCGCCGGCCGTTGACGACCGCGTTGCCGCCGTGCAGCACCATCCGGATGTCACCGGAGACGTGCTCCTGGGTTTCGCCGACGAACGCGTCCAGCGCGCGCTTGAGCGGGGAGAACCACAGGCCGTCGTACACCAGCTCGCCCCAGCGCTGCTCGACCTGCCGCTTGTACCGGCCGAGCTCGCGCTCGACGGTGACGGCCTCGAGCTCCTGGTGCGCGGTGATCAGGGCCATGGCTCCGGGCGCCTCGTAGATCTCCCGGCTCTTGATGCCGACGAGCCGGTCCTCGACCATGTCGAGGCGGCCGACGCCCTGCCGTCCGGCCCGGTGGTTCAGCTCGACGATCGCCTCCAGCACGCTGACCTGGCGGCCGTCGATGGCGACCGGAATGCCCTTCTCGAAGGTGACGATGAGCTCGTCCGGCGCCTCGAAGTTGACCGTCGGGTCGGCGGTGTAGTCGTAGACGTCCTTGGTCGGCGCGTTCCACAGGTCCTCGAGGAAGCCGGTTTCCACCGCGCGACCCCACACGTTCTGGTCGATCGAGAACGGGGACTTCTTGGTGACGTTGATCGGCAGCGCGTTCTCCTCGGCGAAGGCGATGGCCTTCTCCCTGGTCCACGCATAGTCCCGGACCGGGGCGATCACGTTCAGGTCCGGGGCGAGCGCGCCGATGCCGACCTCGAAGCGCACCTGGTCGTTGCCCTTGCCGGTGCAGCCGTGCGCGACGGTGCTCGCCCCGTGGAATTTGGCGGCCTCGACCAGGTGCTTGACGATGAGCGGGCGGCTGATCGCCGAGACCAGCGGGTAGCGGCCCATGTAGAGCGCGTTCGCCTGGATGGTCGGCAGGCAGTAGTCGTTGGCGAACTCGTCGCGCGCGTCGACCACGATCGCCTCGACAGCGCCGCAGTCCAGCGCTCGCTGGCGCACCACGTTCATGTCCTCGCCGCCCTGGCCCAGGTCGATGGCCACGGCCACCACCTCGGCACCGGTCTCCTTGCCGATCCAGCTGATCGCCACGGAGGTGTCCAGCCCACCTGAGTAGGCGAGTACGACGCGTTCGGACATGGTCTGTGTGCTCCTCGGTTTCGATGCTTGACTACGAAAGTACGGACCGGCTTCCCGCCACAGCGGCCCGCGCGTCCTACAAATGATTATGCATGATGATGCAAGCCCATTCACAACGGGGGTCCGCCGGGGCACCCGCGCGCCGCGAATCGTTCGCGAAAGTCACTGCCCATCAAGCGAATTACACCCTTGGCGAGCCCTCTCGGTTATGCGACCCTGAGAGCGGAAACCTTCGGGGCGGGCAGAAGGACGGACACCATGGTGCAACTCATCGCGGGAGAATTCAGCATCCTCGCCAACGATGTCCTCGACATCGGCCGCGCGATCGTCGACCTCATCCAGGACGCCATCGACCTGAGCACGCCACGCAACAACCGGCCCGGTGGCGGCGGGGATTACCCGTTCTCCTGACCCGATGCGGCGGCCGCACGACCACCGTCAGGCGATCTCTTCGATCTTGGCGGCCAGTTCGGCCCCGGTCAGCGGCTCGCGGGCGATGACGGCAATGGTGTCGTCACCCGCGATGGTGCCGACGATGTACGGCAGCGCGGCCCGGTCCAGTGCGCTCGCCAAGTAGTGTGCGGCACCGGGCGGCGTGCGCAGCACGGCAATATTGCCGCTGGCGTCGGTGGACACCAACAGGTCACCGAGCAGCTTGGCGAGGCGATCGGTGCCGCCGGTGACACCCCTGATGGGGTTGCCGTCCTCGGGAACCACATAGACGCCCGCACCACCGTCGGCGGCGCGCAGCTTCACCGCGCCGAGCTCGTCGAGGTCGCGCGAGAGGGTGGCCTGGGTGGTTTCGATGCCCTCCGCGGACAGCAGCGCCGCCAGCTCGGTTTGGCTGCGCACCGCGTGCGCCGTCAGCAACTCGACAATGCGAGACTGCCGCCCGGCCCGTGTGCGGGCGATCTCCGGACCGGACTTGCCCGATTCACTCACGACTCCGCCTCGCTAACGCTCGGCTCCGTCGTGCGTGCGCACACTGCGTCGATGGTTCGCTCGCTACGCTCACTCACGACTCCACCTCGCTAACACTCGGCTCCGTCGTACGTGCGCACACTGCGTCGATGGTTCGCTCGCTACGCTCACTCACGACTCCACCTCGCTCACGCCCCACCATCACTTCTCTTGGCCAGCAACCACACCAGCAGCGCCTTCTGCGCGTGCAGGCGGTTCTCCGCCTCGTCCCACACCACGCTGTGCGGACCGTCGAGCACCTCGTCGGTGACCTCCTCGCCACGATGCGCGGGCAGGCAGTGCAGCACGACGGCGTCCGGCTGCGCGTATCCGAGCAGGGCGCTGTTCACTTGGAACGGGCGGAACGGGCCCACCCGGTCCAGGCCGTCGTTCTCCTGGCCCATCGAGGTCCAGGCATCGGTCACCAGTGCGTCCGCGCCATCGGCCGCCGCGACCGGATCGTCGGTCAACGTAATGGTGGCGCCGGTCTCGGCGGCGCGCTTGCGGGCCGCTTCCACGATCCACGGCAGCGGCTCGAAACCCGCCGGCGCCGCGATGGTGACGTTCAATCCCGCGGTGACGCCGCCGAGCAGCAGCGAGTGCGCCATGTTGTTGGCGCCGTCACCGAAGTAGGTGAGGTTGCGCCCCACCAGGTTTCCCTTGCGCTCGGCGAGAGTCTGTAGGTCGGCGAGCACCTGGCACGGGTGGAACTCGTTGGACAGCGCGTTCACCACCGGAACCGTTGCGGTAACGGCCATTTCGTCGAGCCGGTATTGCTCGAAGGTGCGCCACACGATCGCGTCGACATAGCGCGACAGCACCCGGCCGGTGTCGCCGAGGGTTTCCTCGCGGCCGAGCTGGGTGTCGCGTCCGTCCACTACCACCGCGTGCCCGCCGAGCTGGGCGATGCCCATCTCGAAGGAGAACCGGGTGCGGGTGGAGTTCTTCTCGAAGATCACCCCGACGCCGCGCGGGCCCTCCAGCGGGCGCTGCGAGAACGGCGCGTGCTTGAGTTCGGCTGCGATGGTGAGGATTTCGGCTTGCTCAGCCGGGCTCACATCGTCGTCGCGGAGGAAATGCCGGACTACCGGCGCTGAAGTTCCCGCACTGTGTGCTGAAGTCATTGCGCCGCAGCCTCCTTCGCATCTTGGGTCGCCGCGTCCAGAATTTCCGGCAGATCGGCGACGAAATTGTCGGCTTGCGTTTCGGTGAGGATCAGCGGCGGCGCCAGCCGAATGACGTTGGGCTTGGCCGGATTCACCAGATATCCCGCGGCCCGCGCCCGCGCTTCGACCTGGGCCGACACGTCGTCGGTGAGCACGATCCCGAGCAGCAACCCGGCCCCGCGCACCTGATCGATCAACGGGTGCTCCAGCAGTTCGATACCGTCGCTGAGCCGCTTGCCGACCGACTCCACGTGTGCGAGCAGATCCTGCTCGTCGATGGTGCGCAGCACCGCGAGCGCGGCCGCAGCACAGACCGGGTTGCCGCCGAAGGTGGTGCCGTGCAGGCCGGGTGTGAGCAGTTCGGCGGCCTGGCCGGTGGCCAGCACCGCGCCGATCGGCAGCCCACCGCCGAGGCCCTTGGCGAGGGTGATCACGTCGGGCACGATGCCGACGGCTTGGTGCGCGTAGAACTTTCCGGTCCGGCCGATGCCGGTCTGCACCTCGTCGAGCACCAGCAGCGCGCCGTGCCGCGCGGTGATCGCACGGGCCTTGGCCAGGTAGTCGAACGGCGGGACGACGACGCCGCTCTCGCCCATCATCGGCTCCAGGAAGACCGCGGCGGTGTCCTGGTCGACCACCGCTTCCAGCGCGGCGGCGTCACCGTAGGGCACGTGCACGACGCCGGGCGGCATCGGTTCGAACGGCGCCCGCTTCGCCGCCTGTCCGGTGAGTGCGAGTGCGCCCATGGTCCGGCCGTGGAACGCCTCGTCACAGGCGATGATCTTGCGCCGTCCGGTCAGCCGCGCGATCTTGAACGCGGCCTCGTTGGCTTCGGTGCCGGAGTTGCAGAAGAAGGCCCTTCCGCTGTGTCCGGCCGCGGAGGAACCGTCGCCGAAGTGCGCGAGCAGCCGCTCGGCCAATTCGATGACCGGTTCGTTGGCATAGAGATTGGAGACGTGGCCGAGCGTGCCGAGCTGCTGGGTGACAGCCGCCAGGATCGCCGGGTGCGCGTGACCGAGGCTGTTGACCGCGATGCCGCCGAGGAAATCGAGGTAGCGGTTGCCGTCCGCGTCGTAGACCACCGCGCCCGCGCCGCGCACCAGCGCGATCTTGGGGGTGCCGTAGTTGTTCATCATGGCGGCGGACCACCGTTTCCGCAGTTCTTGGTCTGTGCTCATTGTCGCGTTCCGTCCAGCGAGCCTGCCCCATTCGAGGACGGGACAGGCGTCACCATCGTTCCGATTCCTTCTCCGGTGAACAGTTCCAGCAGCACGGCGTGCGGGACGCGCCCGTCGATGACGTGCGCGGTCGGCACCCCGCCTTGTACGGCGCGCAGGCAGGCTTCCATCTTGGGCACCATGCCCGCATCGAGACGGGGCAGCAACTCCGCGAGCGCGGCGGTATCGATGCGGGTGATCAGCGAGGACCGGTCCGGCCAGTTGGTGTAGAGACCTTCGACGTCGGTCAACACCACCAGTTTCTCGGCGCCGATGCCCTCGGCGAGCGCCGCGGCGGCGGTGTCGGCGTTGATGTTGTGCACCACCCCGTCGACATCCGGCGCGATGGTCGACACCACCGGGATGCGGCCGGCGCCGATCAGGTCGAGGACGGCGTCCGGGTTCACCTCGGTGACGTCGCCGACCAGGCCGATGTCGGTCGGCTCGCCGTCCACCTCGACCATCCGACGGGTCGCGGTGAACAGGCCCGCGTCCTCACCGGAGATGCCGACCGCGTAGGGGCCGTGCGCGTTGATCAGTCCGACCAACTCGCGACCGACCTGCCCGAACAGCACCATGCGCACGACATCCATCACCTCCGGCGTGGTCACCCGGAAGCCGCCGCGGAATTCTCCTTGCAGGCCGAGCCTTTTCAGCATGGCACTGATCTGCGGGCCGCCGCCGTGCACCACCACCGGGTGCACGCCGACGGTGCGCAGGAACGCCATATCGGCGGCGAACGCCCGCTCGAGTTCCGCGTCGACCATCGCGTTGCCGCCGAACTTCACGACCACGATCTTGTCCCGGAACTTCTGTAGCCAGGGCAGCGCGTCGGCCAGGACGTGTGCCTTGTCCAGCGCCGAAAGCTCGTGGCCGAGTTGACTTGTCATGAGCTGTAGGCCGAATTCTCTTCGACATAGCCGTGCGAGAGGTCGGTGGTGCGGATGGTGGCCGCGGCGTCACCGACGTTCAGGTCGATCAGCACCTCGATGTCGGCGCCGGACAGGTCGACGTCCCGGGCGCCCGGTGCGCCGACGCCGTCGATACACACCGGGTTTCCGTTGAACGACACCGAGATCCGATTCGGATCCAGGGTGACCGGTGCCATGCCGACCGCGGCCAGCACCCGGCCCCAGTTCGGATCGGAGCCGAAAAGCGCTGTCTTGACCAGACTGTCGCGGGCGACGGTGCGCGCGGCGGCCACCGCCTCGTCTTCGCTGACCGCACCCGCGACGGTAACCAGCACCCGCTTGGTGACGCCCTCGGCGTCGGCCATCAGCTGGTCGGCCAGGTCATCGCAGACCGCGAGGACGGCGGCGTCGAGCTCGGCCTGGCTCGGGGTGACCTCGCTGGCGCCGTTGGCGAGCAGTAGCACGGTGTCGTTGGTGGAACAGGAGCCGTCGACGTCGAGCCGGTCGAAGGTGCGCTTCGACGCGTTGCGCAGCGCCTGATCCAGCTGGTCGGCGGTGGCGGCGGCGTCGGTGGTCAGTACCACCAACATGGTGGCCAGCGACGGGGCGAGCATGCCCGCGCCCTTGGCCATGCCGCCGACGTTCCACTTGTCGCGATGGTGGAACGCCGCTTCCTTGGGCACCGTGTCGGTGGTCATGATGGCGTGGGCCGCGTCCAGTCCGCCGGACAGGCCGCCACCCATCTCGTGCACGATCTCGGTGATCGCGGGGACCAGCTTGTCCATCGGCAACCGGTCGCCGATCAAACCCGTTGAGCAGACGGCGATCTCACCGGCGCCGGTCTCCGAACCCCAATTGCTCAGTGCGGCAGCGAGTTCTTCGGCGGTCTTGTGCGTGTCCTGGAAACCGCCCGGCCCGGTGCACGCGTTCGCACCACCGGAATTGAGGATCACCGCGCGCAACCGTCCGCCGGTCAGCACCTGCTGCGACCACAGCACGGGGGCGGCCTTCACCTTGTTGCGGGTGAATACGCCCGCCGCCGCGTACTCCGGGCCTTCGTTGAAAACCAGTGCCAGGTCCGGCTTTCCGCTGGCCTTGATGCCCGCGGCGATGCCCGCCGCACGGAAGCCGAGCGGGCCGGTGACGCCCTGGTTCCGCACCAGCTTGCCGGTGTCGCTCGATGTCGCGGCGGATGTTGTCACGGTGCCACTCCTACGGTGGAAAGTCCTGCGGTCTCGTCGAATCCGACGGCCAGATTCATGCATTGCACCGCGGCGCCCGCGGTGCCCTTGGTCAAGTTGTCGATCGCGCCGATCACCACGAGCAGGCCCGCGGCGGCATCCACCGCCACCTGCAAAGTGACGGCGTTGGAACCGAGCACCGCACCGGTCTGCGGCAGCGCGCCTTCCGGCAGTAGGTGCACGAAAGGTTCGTCGGCGTAAGCCTTTTCGTAGACTGCACGGGCCTGCTCGGCGTCCACTTCGACGGGTGCGGTGCAGGTCGCCAGAATGCCGCGCGGCATCGGCGCCAGCACGGGGGTGAACGACACGGCGACGTCCAGCCCACCGGCGGCCTTCAGGTTCTGCGCGATCTCCGGCGTGTGCCGGTGCGCGCCCGCGATGCTGTACGCCCGCGCCGAACCCATCACCTCGGAGCCGAGCAGGCCGACGTCGAGCTTCCGACCGGCACCCGAAGTACCGCTCACCGCAACGACATTCACGTTCGGTTCGATGATTCCCGCCGCGACGGCGGGGGCGAGCGCGAGACTGGCCACGGTCGGATAGCAGCCGGGCACCGCGATCCGGGTGGCGCCGCGCAGCTTCTCCCGGCCGCCGGGCAGCTCGGGCAGGCCGTACGGCCAGCTGCCCGCGTGCGCGCTTCCGTAGTACTTCTCCCACGCTTGCGCGTCGGTCAGCCGGAAGTCGGCGCCACAGTCGATGATCACCGTCGACGCGGGGAGCTGCGCGGCGATGGCGGCGGACTGACCGTGCGGCAGGCCGAGAAACACCACATCGTGCCGAGCCAGCTCGTCGATGTTCGTCGGCGCGAGCACGCGGTCCGCCAGTGGTAGCAGCTGCGGCTGCAATTCGCCGAGCGCGCTGCCCGCATTCGCGCCCGCCGTCAACGCCCCGATCACCAGGCGCCCCGCGCGATACGCCGGATGCCCCAGCAGCAGACGCAACACTTCCCCGCCCGCGTACCCACTCGCCCCGGCCACCGCGACCCGCAGCGCGGGCCCGGTCGGTTCCGGCGCGTGCACCGAATCAACCATGTGATGATTATGCACGACTATGCAAGCTCATTCACAAGCCGGTCCCCCATGATTCGGTCGCACGGCGAAAACCCAACGCTTCCCGGCGTTGATACCCGAGCAGGCGGGCCGCAAACACCGTCTCGGCTGCGCGGCCGCCATGCGCTATCATTAGAACATGCGTTCGAACGGAGCCTTTGAGGAGCAGGTCAGCGCCCTGGAGCGGGCGATCGCCGGGCTGCGCGGGCTCGACGTTTCGCGGGCTACCGAGGAAGAGTTGGTGGATCTGTTGGATCGGCTGGAGTCGGGGGCGCGGATGCTGGCGGGGCTCATCGGACGGGTGGCTTATCGGCTTCGGCAGTTGCGGGATCTGGCGTAGCGCCGAGTTGGAGTTCGGACGGTTCGATGGCTAGCAGGGTATGCAGACCGGATTCGCCCTTCGGGGTGACGCGGACGGCGCGGCCGGTGCCGACGCGGGTGATCCAGTCGAGTTCGTGGAGGCGGCGGCAGAGCTGTGCTCCGGCGGCACCGCCGAGATGAGTGCGGCGTTCGGTCCAGTCGAGACAGGGGCGTGCGAGGGGACGGCGGGTGGTGCGCAAGGCGGCGGGCCGGACGCCCAGTGGACCGGTGAGCCAGGCCAGGCCCGCTTCGGTGAGTGCGAAACCGCCGTCTTGGTCCAGCAGCGCCCGATTTGTCATCGCGTCGGTGATGGCGACGCCGAGGCGACCCGCCAAGTGGTCATAGCAGGTGCGGCCGCGAGCCAAAGCCGCGGCGGCGGTCGAGGTCCGGAGGTTGGTCACGACCGGACGGGGTGGGTCGAGATGGGTGACCATCGACTCCAGCAGTTCGGCCACCCGCGGGCCCGCCAGTTGGACATAGCGGTGGCGGCCCTGCCGACGTTCGATGAGCAGGCCGCCGTCGAGGAGGCGGTTCAGATGTTCGGTCGCGGTGGAGGGGGCGACGCCGGTGTGCCGGGCGAGCTCACCCGCGGTCCAGGCGCGGCCGTCGACGAGTGCTAGGCACATGTCGGCGCGGGTGCGGTCGGCGAGCAAGGCTGCCAGACCGGCTAATTCGGCTCCACGAGATGTCACCACCCCATGATGGTGCGCGATTGTTTCGGCGGCGACCGAAACGACCCGGGGATACGGTCACGGCATGAATCGGACAGTTCCTGAGATCACCGATCCCGATCAAGTGCGCGCCGCCTTGATCGGCGCCCCGGTGCCCGCCGTGCCGTCGGTGGACGCACCGGTCGGCATCGCTTGGCTGCGCGCCCATGTGCCTCGCTTCTGCGATGGGGCCGAGCACCAGCGGCTGCGCGCACTGGTCACAGCGGAGCTGGACCGCCTCTCGCCTGCCGATCTGCGCGAGCGGGCGCGCACTGCCGTCGGCCCGCTGCCCCATGTCCGTGCATTGGCGGAAGCCATTGGCATGCAAGACATTTCCGTGGATGCGGTGGCGCTGGTCGCTGCCCACTATCAGCCGTTCGAGCCCGATGACCCCGCAGCCGACGAAGCCGTGGCGGCATTGGTGGCGGCCTGCGGCGGTGCGGCCGACGACGTCGCGGCGGCACGAATCTGCCTGCTGTTGCAGGCTTGTGCCGCGACAAGCGCACTGGTCGCCAATGCTCGACAGCTGGACGCGGACGGCTCCGCCGAGGAGATCATCGCGCGGACCATGCACGAGAACCCGCCGCTTCGCTCCACCAGACGGGTCGTCGACGGCGAGGTCGTCGAGCTCGACATGCGGCACCCCGGCCTCGGTTTCGGTGTGGGTCCGCATGCCTGCCCTGGTCGAGAACACGCCATTGCCGTCGCCGCCGGAATCATCGAGGGGTCGAAATGAACAAGACGAAGATCTTCCACGAACTGCACCACGGCGACCGCCCGCTGGTCCTGCCCAACGCTTGGGACTTCGGCTCCGCGGCTGTTCTTGCGGCCGAAGGGTTTCCGGCGATCGGCACCACCAGCCTCGGCGTTGCCGTCGCAGCGGGCCTCCCGGACGGAGCCGGAGTCACCGGCGAGGCGACCCTGGCGCTGGCCCGGTTGCTCGCCCGGCTGCCGGTGCCCGTGACGGTCGATATCGAAGGTGGCTTCAGTGAAAACCCCACCTCCGTAGGCGAATACACTGCCCGGTTGGCCGAACTCGGTATCGCCGGGGTCAATCTGGAGGACGGCCGCACCGAAACCGCACTGGCCGAGCCGGATCACCAATCCGAGCTGATCGCCACGATCAAGACGCGCACGCCGGAACTCTTCGTCAACGCCCGGGTCGACACCCACTGGCTGAAGCTCGACACCGACTCCACCCTCGCCCGAGCCGAGCAGTACACCGCGGCAGGCGCCGACGGCATCTTCGTTCCCGGACTCACCGATCCCGACGAAATCGCCCAACTGGTCGCCGCCATCCCGCTACCCGTGAACATCCTGTACTCGCCGACCGGCCCATCCCTGGCAACCCTCACCGACTTGGGCGTCCGCCGAGTAAGCACCGGCTCCCTCCTGTACCGCACCGCATTAGCAGCGGCCGTCAAAGCCGCCCACGCCGCCCACAACGACACACCCCTCCCCCTCCAACCCCCCACCTACGGCCAAATCCAAGCCTTAACCTGACCCACGAACGGGACATGGCGGAGCCAAACGTCCAGAACACGCTCCCCCATGTCCCGCTCGCCAGCCCAACCCACCGAGGCCTAGCCGCGTACGGGACATGGACGAGGCAAACGTCGAGAGGCGGCTCGTCCATGTCCCGTTCGGGAATCGGTGGAAAGTTTGGGGGGAGGTGTCGATTCTTTGGGGGGTGGTTCGTGTAGAGGGTGAAGGCGACAGCGGGTCGCCCTTTTCGAAGGAGCAGACATGGACAGAATCACTGCCGTTCCGACCGACGTCACCTACCTGCGCGGATGAGGAGGGAGCAACCGATGAAGCAATACCTGCTCAGCATCTACCAGCCCGACGGCGACGATGTGCCCGACAATATCGACGAGATCATGCGTGACGTCGACGCGGTCAACACCGACATGCGGGCCGCGGGCGCCTGGGTGTTCGCGGCGGGTCTGCATGCCCCGAGCACCGCGACGGTAGTGCGCGCCAAGGACGGCGACGTGCTGGTCACCGACGGCCCGTACGTCGAAGGCAAGGAGCACATCGGCGGCTTCACCATCATCCAGGCCGCCGATCTCGACGAGGCGCTGACGTGGGGGCGCCGACTGGCCGAGGCGATCACCCTGCCGATCGAGGTCCGCCCACTGCAGGACGGCGTATGCACGCACCCGTGACCACGGCGGTGATCGAAGGAGTGTTCTCCGAACACTACGGCCGCGCGGTCGCCAGCTTGATCCGCGTCTTCGGTGACATCGGTGTCGCCGAAGACGCGGTGCAGGACGCGTTCACGGCCGCGGTGGCGCGCTGGCCCGCCGACGGGCTACCGCCGAGCCCACCGGGCTGGATCATCACCACCGCACGAAACCGCGCGATAGATCGGCTCCGCAGGGAGGCCGCGCGTGCCGACCGGCACGCACAGGCCGCGTTGCTGCACGCCGACAACGAACCCCCGGCGGCGGGCGCGGTGCGCGACGACCGACTGCGGCTGATCTTCACCTGCTGCCACCCCGCGCTGGCCCGCACCGCGCAAGTGGCGCTGACCCTGCGGCTGCTCGGCGGGCTGACCACCGCCGAGATCGCCCGCGCCTTCCTGACGACGGAATCGACTATGGCGCAACGACTTGTCCGCGCCAAGGGCAAGATTCGGGACGCCCGCGTCCCCTACCGGGTGCCCGCCGACGCCGACCTCCCGGCCCGGCTGCCCGCCGTACTCGCCGTCATCTATCTGATTTTCACCGAAGGTCACACGGCCACCTCCGGCGAACGACTCGTCCGGGCCGACCTGTGCGCCGAAGCGATCCGCTTCGGTCGCCTGCTCACCGAGCTCATGCCCGACGAGCCGGAAGCCGCCGGGCTGCTCGCCCTGATGCTGTTGACCGAGGCACGCCGGGCCGCTCGCATCAGCACGGATGGATCTCTGGTGCCACTGCCGGAACAAGACCGCGGCCGGTGGGACCGGAAGCTCATCGCGGAGGGCCACGTCATCGTCCGAGAGTGCCTGCGCCGCAACCAACCTGGCCCATATCAGATCCAAGCCGCCATCAACGCCGTACACAAGGACGCGCCGAGCGCGGCGGCCACCGACTGGCCGCAGATCGTGCGGCTCTACGACCAGTTGTCCGCGCTGGCGCCGAGCCCGATCGTGTCCCTCCATCGAGCCGTCGCGGTCGCCGAGGTCGACGGACCCGAGGCGGCGCTGGCGCTGCTCGATGATCTCGGTCTCGACAAGTACTACCTGTACCACGCGATTCGAGCCGATCTCCTCGAACGCCTCGGCCGCACAACGGAAGCCGCGCTCGCTTTCGAGGCGGCGATCGCCCGTACCCAGAACGCCGCCGAGCAAGCGTTCCTCACCCGCCGCCGCGCATCGGTGGGCAACCGCGGCTGAGTGCCGCTACCCGGCGACCGTCCCCCGCCGTTTCGGGCGGCCCGGCCTTCTCGACACCGCATATCGGCCAGCAGCTCCCCTTTGTTGACTACCATCAATACCAGCGGCTGATGGCCGAAAGGGGTTCGCCATGTTCGAACGATTCTCCGATCAGGCCCGCCGGGTCATCGTGCTGACGCAGGAGGAAGCGCGCGAGCACGGCCACGACTTCATCGGGGCCGAGCACATGCTGCTCGCCATCCTCCGCGCCTGCGACATCGGCTCCGCCGCCACCACGGCGCGCGCCTTGGCGCAGCTGGGCATCGATCCGGCGGCGGCGCGGGCCCAGATCGCGCTGACCCACGGACCCTCGGAACCCAGCGCGACCGGGAACATCCCCTTCACCCAGCAGGCCAAGAAGGTGTTGGAGAACAGCTTGCGGGAAGCGCAGGCGCTCAACCACGCGCACATCGAACCGTCGCACCTGCTACTCGCCTTGACCAGCGTCGCCGCCGACGATCCCGATACGCCGGTCGGTGCTGCCCGCGCCACGCTCGGCTTCTCGCACGACGACCTGCGCAAAGCCTTACGCACGGTCACCGAGTCCAGGGACGAAGTCCCCGAAGCACTGCCCTACTCGCCGCAGGCCACCACGGCACTGGCCCGCGCCGACGTCGAAGCCCGCGAATCCGGTAGTTCCAGCATCGATGCCGGGCATGTCCTGCTCGGCATCCTCACGGTGGACGACGAGATAGTGCATCCCGCGCTACGCGCGCTGGGCGTCGATCCGCAGCAGCTCACCGCCGAAGTACTCGCCCGTCTGCCACGGCACGACTGACCGGCCGGCCACTACGGCCGAGCCGCCCCTTAGTGCTTCCGCACCACTCGTTCCCCCTGGCCCGGCTTCCAGATGGTGATCTTCAGATGGTCGTCGAACGCTTCGACGGTGGAGGCGCTGCTCAGGTCGGCTGTGTAGAAGTGGTCGAAATCCTTGCCACGGATATCGAACCCGGTCTCGTCGAAAAGTTGTTGCGCGAACCGGACATGGACCTCCTTGTCAGGCAGGTCCACGACGGTGCCGAACAGTTTGGCGTCACCGTCGCGGACCATCGTGTCGACGGTGGCGGTATGCAGGCAGAACCGTGGGTCGCGAGCCAAATCGCGAAACTTGGTGGTGCCCGGCATGCCGACGATCACCAGCATGTCCTCGAAGATCCGCGGTTCCACCGGGCTGATCCGCGGGAATCCGTCCGAGCGGAGCGTGCCGAGCATGCAGAGGTTGGCGGTGGCGGTATGCCTGCGCACGAAGATCTCGGAGATACGCGGGGCTTCTGCGGTGAACTGGCGCCAGGTGGTCATGCCGTCGACCGTACGACTCAACCCTGCCACCTTCTGTCAAGTTTTCTGGCTAATCTCGAACCATGCGAGCGAGTCGATTGGTGCAGCTGCTGCTGATCCTGCAAACACGCGGGCGATCCACGGCGGGCGAACTCGCGAAGGAGCTCGAGGTGTCGGTGCGCACCGTATACCGCGACGTCGAGGCGCTGTCGGCGGCGGGCGTGCCGGTGTACAGCGAGCCTGGCCGGGCGGGTGGCGTGCAGCTGGTGGATGGCTACCGCACCCGATTGACCGGCTTGACCACCGACGAAGCCGACGCGGTGCTGCTCGCTGGATTACCCGGCGCGGCAGCCGATCTCGGTCTCGGCACGGTGCTGGCGACAGCGCAACTCAAGGTGCTCGCCGCGCTACCGCCCGAATTGCGCGGCCGGGCAACCCGAATCGCCGAACGGGTGCACATCGACGCACCGGGCTGGTTCCACCGCCACGACGAGACGCCCACGCTGAACACCGTCGCCGACGCGCTCTGGCACGACCGCAGGCTGCGGGTGCGGTACGGGCGCAAGGACAAAATCGTCGACCGCCAACTGGATCCGCTCGGCCTGGTGATGAAGGCGGGCACCTGGTATCTGGTCGCACGGGACGGCGCGGCGGTCCGCTCCTACCGGGTCAGCAGAATCATCTCCGCCGAGCCGACGGGTGAATCCTTCGACCGCCCCGCGGATTTCGATTTGTCGGCGCATTGGTCAACGGCGGCGGACGATTTCGCGCAATCGATGCTGCGCGTGCGCGCCCGGTGCCGAGTCGCCGCCTCACATGTGCGGCTGCTGCGGTTGGTGAACGATCCGGCCGCGTTCGCGGCGGCGCTGGCCTCGGCGACAGAGCCCGATGCCGAGGGGTGGGTCGAGTTGACCGTGCCCTCGGAGTCGTACGAGGTGCTCGCCTCCGGCCTGCTGCCCCTCGGCGAGTACGCCGAAGTGCTCGAACCACCCGAACTACGGGCGCGGCTCGCGGAAACGGCGGCTCGGATGCACGCGCGCTACAACGCCACCACTTCTTAGGACAGCTCCGTTCCTAACGGTCTGCCATGCTGGACCACATGTTGGAGACCTCGGCGCGGCTGCTCAAACTCCTCGCCCTGCTGCAGACGCATCGCGACTGGACCGGCGCCGAACTGGCCGAACGGCTCGGCGTCACCGGCCGCACGGTGCGCCGCGACGTGGACCGGCTGCGCGAGCTCGGCTATCCCGTGCACGCCACCCAGGGCACCGGGGGCTACCGGCTGGGCGCGGGCGCGGCGCTGCCCCCGCTGCTGCTCGATGACGACGAGGCGGTCGCGGTGGCGGTCGGTCTGCGCAGCGCGTCCGATGGGACGGTGGCCGGGATCGAGGAGTCGTCGCTGCGCGCACTGACCAAACTGGAGCAGGTTCTCCCGCCACGCCTACGCCACCGGGTCCGCACATTGCGCGGCGCCACCGTTCGGGTCGGCACCCCTGGCGACGCGGTCGAGCCGGACACCCTGATGGCCGTCGCAGAAGCCTGCCAGCGCCACGAACGCCTTCGTTTCGACTACCGCGCCCACGGCGGCGCAACCAGCCGCCGCGAGGTGGAACCGCATACCCTGGTCAACTTCAGCCGCCGCTGGTACCTGGTCGCCTGGGACGTCGACCGCGCCGACTGGCGCACCTTCCGCGCCGACCGCCTCAGCCCGCGCATGCCCACCGGCCCCCGTTTCACTCCCCGGGAACCGCCGGAAGGCGATGTCGCGGCCTACCTTTCGAAGCAACTCTCCACCGGAGCCTGGCCGCACCGGGCCACCGTCCTGCTGCACAAATCCGCCGAAGACGCCGCCGACAACATCTGGCCCGGCATGGGCGCCCTGGAACCGGTCGACGCCGACACCTGCCAGCTCCACCTGGGCGCCGATGCCCCCGAAGCCCTGGTCTGGATGATCACCGCGGTCGACATCGACTTCACCCTGCTGACCGGTCCTGCAGAACTGGTCGACGCCTTACGAGTCCAAGCCACTCGCTGTAGCCGCGCGTTGCGCAACTTTCCCCAGTAGCGAACACCCCTTCGTCAACAGCTCCAATCAAGCACGGGGGCAAGGGATTTGGCCTGAGCCGAGGCAGGGATCAGGCGTACGACGGTATTACGCAGGGCCACCGCGGGCGCCCAGGACAGCTGGGCGATGGTGCCGATCCGGCGGGAGCGGGCGGCGATCATCTGGGTGCGAGGGCGGCGTTGTTTGTCGTAGCGGGACAGATCGAGATCTTCGGTGGCCACCCGGGCGAGGATGACGGCGTCTTCGAGCGCCTGGCAGGCGCCCTGGCCGAGATTCGGGGTCATGGCGTGGGCGGCGTCGCCGAGCAGCGCGATGCGGTCGGCGACATAGGTTTTCAAAGCGGGGATGTCATAGAGGTCGTGTTTGAGAACAGCGGATTCTTCGGCGGACGCGAGCAGGGTCGGAATCGGGTCGTGCCAGGTGCCGAACCGGCGGCGCAACTCGGCCAGGCCGCCGCCGGGAGTGCCCGCTGGCATGTTGGCGGTGGCGAAGCAGTAGACGCGCCCGTCCGAGAGCGCCCCGAAGCCGAAACGTTCGCCGCGGCCCCAGCTTTCGCCGATGCCGGTGATCGGCTTGGCGGGCGTGACCACCAGTCGCCACGCGGTGTAGCCGCTGTAGCGAGGGACGATGTCGCCACAGACCGCGCGGCGCACGACGCTGTTGATGCCGTCTGCGCCGACAACCAAGTCGCCGGTGCAGCTTCCGGCCGAGTGCACCACGGTGCCGTCGGTGCGCGCCTCGGTCACCGAGATGCCGGGACGCAGTGCCGCTTGCGGGAGTGCGCTGCTCAGGACGTCCAGCAGGTCGGCCCGGTGCATCATGATCGGGCTGCCGAATCGCGCGCGGACGGTGTCCGCGTCGACACGGGAGAGCCACCGTCCCTTGCTGTCCCGGATCCCGGCCGAGCCCTCCTCGACCGCCCGCGCCCGCACCTCGTCGCCGAGGCCGAGCGCGTCGAGGGCGCGAAGCGCGTTCGGCCACAGGGAAAGTCCCGCACCGACCTCGGTGATGCTGGGCGCCCGCTCCAGCACCTCCACCGCCCAGCCGTGCCGGGTCAATGCGACGGCGGTGGCCAGACCGCCGATACCGCCGCCGACGATGATCGCCTTGGACATCGGGCAACTCCTCCCTCTCGGATCGTCACGAGCGTAAGCCGTGCCGGGACGATCCGATGCGCCCGATGCCCGCGACGCTCAGCTGACGATCGCGAACAGGATCGCCGCTACCGCGAAACTCACCACCGACAGGATCGTTTCCAGCACGGTCCAGGTTTGCAAAGTCTGCTTCACGGTCAGGTTGAAGAACTTCGCGATGATCCAGAAGCCGCCGTCGTTGACGTGGCTGAGGATGATCGAACCCGCGGCAATGGCCATGGCGATCAACGCGATCGACATCTGCGAATAGTTGTGGCTCGCCACCAGCGGCGCGACGATGCCACCGGTGGTGACGATCGCGACGGTCGCCGAGCCCTGCGCGATGCGCAGCCCACAGCTGATGATGTACGCGAGCACGATCACCGGCAGCCCGGCCGCCGACATGGTGTCGGCCAAGGCGGTGCCGATTCCGGTGGCGGAGATGACCTTTCCGAAGAAGGCGCCCGCGCCGACCACCAGCAGCAGCATCCCGACCGGCCGCAGCGATTCCGCGGTGAGCTGGCTGAGCTCCTGCACGCTGGATCCGCGCCGCACGCCGAGCAAATAGAAGGCGATGAGCACGGCGATGAGCAGCGCTACCGCGGGCGTGCCGAAGAACGTCAGCACCTGCAACAGCCGAGAGTCCTTGTCCAACATCTGGGTACCGAAGGTGGCGCCGAGGATCAGCACCAGCGGGACGGCGATGATCGCGCCGATCAGCCCGACAGACGGCGGTGCGGAGGTGACGGTCTTCGTGGCGACGCCACCCGATCCGTCGGCGTCCCGCTCCCCCTCATCGGGAGCGGGTTCCGTCTCGTCCTCCTTGCGAACGAGGAATTCGTCCGGCACCTCGACGTGGATCCGCTTGCCGATGTAACTGCCCCACACAATGCCCGCGGCGACGAAACCGGGCAGGCCGCAGACGAATCCCATGAGGATCAACCAGCCGAGACTCACCCCGAGCAGACCACCCAGCGCCACCGGGCCCGGGTGCGGCGGCAGGAACGCGTGCGTCATCGACAGACCGGCCAGCATCGGCATCGCGTAGAGGACCAGTGAACGTCCGCCACGCTTGGCGGCCACGTAGATCAGCGGCGCGAGCACGAAGATGCCGATGTCGAAGAACACCGGGATGCCGAAGATGAGCCCGAGCAGGCCCATCGCGACCGGGGTGCCCTTCTCGCCGAACAGGTTCAGCAGCTTGCCGGTCAATACATCGGCGCCGCCGGAGCGTTCGAGGATCGCGCCGAGCACCGTGCCGAGGCCGATGATGACGGCGATGTGCCCGAGGATGCCACCGAACCCGGTCTCCAGCAGTGAATCACCGGCCTTGATCGCGGTGCCGACGATCTTCGACACCGGTAGCCCGGCGGCCAGCGCCAGCGCGAGCCCGGTGAGCAGTAGCGCGATGAACGGCTCCAGCTTGACCTTGATGATGGCGAACAGCAGCACGGCGATCGCGAGCCCGCAGAGCACAAGCAGCCCCGGGGTGGTGGTGCGCAGCCAGTCGACGGTTGCACCCATGGGTGGACCTCTCAATTCATGGATCGAACGAACGATGCCGCGCGGGTGGCGATTTCGGACCAGCGGCCCGCGGCGACATCGGAAGGGGCGACAACGTCGGTGCCCGCCGTGACGGCGACAGCGCCCGCGGCAAGGAATTCGGCGGCATTGCCCGCATTGACGCCACCGGAAGGGATGAGCGCCACATCGGGGAAAGGACCACGCAGGTCCTTCAGGTAACCGGGACCGAGGGTCCGAGCCGGGAAGATCTTCACCGCGGCCGCGCCGAGATCGAGTGCGGTGAGCACCTCGCTCGGCGTGAAAGCACCCATCACGACAGGGGTGTCGTGCTGTGCGGCCACGGCGGCGACATCGACCCGGAGGCCCGGGGTCACCAGGAATTGCGCGCCGCTATCGATGGCGGCCTTGGCTTGCTCCCCGGTGAGCACCGTGCCGACGCCGAGCACGGCGCCTTCGGCGGCGGTGGCCGCGGCCAGATAGCCGAGGACACCAGGTGTGGTGAAGGTGAGCTCGAGCGCCCGAATACCGGACGCGGCAAGCGCTTCAGCGAGCGCGACCGGGTCCGGGATCTCCGGCGCGCGAACCACGCTGAGCACGCGATCGGACCGGATGACCGCCATGGCCGAGCCGGTCGGCGGTGGGGTGATCAATATGTCTCCTTCCGCGAGGCGTCCATCCGCAACGCGCGACCGGCGAGCGTGCCGGTGGGCGTGCCGTTCTCGATGGCGAACTCGCCGTTGACCAGGACGTGCCGGATACCGCGCGCCTGCTGTTTCGGATGGTCGAAGGTCGCGGTGTCCGCGATAGTGGCCGGGTCGAACACGACGAGATCGGCGGCGTACCCGGTGCGTACCCGGCCGCGGTCGCGCAGCCGTAGTCGATCGGCGGGTCGGCCGGTCAGATGGTGCACGCAGTCCTCGAGTTCGAGGACGCCGAGATCGCGGACATAGTGGCCGAGATAGCGCGGGAAAGTGCCCCAGGCGCGCGGGTGCGGCCGGGCCGGCGCGAGCAGAGCATCGCTACCGCCCATGTGCCCGGGGTGCACCATGATGGCGCGTACGTTCTCCTCGTGCCCGACGTGCTGCAGGATGCTGGTGGCGAGCTGGTCGCGGCGCAGCAGGTCGAAGAACACCTCGACCGGGGCCATCCCGCGCTCGGCGGCGATCTCGTCCACCCGCTTGCCGACGTACTCGTCCAGTTCCGCGTTGCCGACGCCGCTGATCTGGATGGTCTCCCATTCGACGGTGACGCCATGACAGCCGTCGGACCCGTTCACGTTCACATCCACAGCAATTCGCGCACGCGCCGCGGGGTCGTCGAGGCGGGCGAGTGCCGCGTCCGGTCCGCCGGACATGGCCCAGCTCGGCAGCAGCGCCGACAATGTCGTCGCACCGGGCAGATACGGGTAGGTGTCCAGGGTGATGTCGCAGCCGTCGGCGCGGGCCGCGTCGATCAAGGCCAGGAATTCCGGTGCGCGACCGCGATTCACGTGGAAGTTCATGGTGGCGTGGGTCAGGTGCAGCGCGCATCCGGTGGTCCGGGCCAGCCCGATCATCTCCGCGTATGCCTCGAGCGCGCCCGCACCGTAGGAGCGGGTGTGCGGCGCGTAGAACCCGCCGAATTCGGCGACCACCTCGCACAGTGCGGCCAATTCTCCGGTGTCGGCGTACATTCCGGGCGTATAGGTGAGCCCACTGGACATGCCGACCGCGCCCTCGCGGAGTCCCTGCCTGAGCAGTTCCCGCATGCGCTGGATCTCGTCCTCGGTCGCCGGGCGCTGATCCGCGCCGACCACGAGCAGCCGCAGCGTCCCCTGCGGCACGAGGTAGGCGGCATTGGGCGTGATTCCCCGGTCGAGCCGATCCAGGTACTCGGCCACGGTGCGCCAAGCGAAGTCGAGGTCGGTGGGATTGCCGTTCCACCCGGCGATTTGCCGCCGCACCACCGCGAGGGTGGCGTCATCGATCGGAGCGTAGGACAGTCCGTCCTGCCCGATGACTTCGGTGGTGATGCCCTGGCTGATCTTCGGGAAGTGCCCCGGCTCGGTGAGCAGATGCAGATCCGAATGAGCGTGCATGTCGATGAAACCCGGGCACAGCACCGCGCCCGGACCGGCATCGATGATCCGGTCGGCGTCGGAAATGCTGCCCGGGTCGGCGATTCGGGTGATCCGCCCCTGCTCGACCAGCACATCACCGCGCACCCGTGGCGCACCGGTGCCGTCGACGATGTCGATATCGCGAAAAAGTAAGTCGGTCATGGTCATCGGCTCAGAAGAACGTGTGCAGGAAGTCGACGACCCGCGGCGACGGTGCGTCGGCGTCATCGATCACCGGGATGAGCCGCCATTTGTCGAAGGCGGTGCATGGGTGCGACAGGCCGAGCCGCACCACCGCGCCGACCGGCAGCCGGGCGTCCGCGGGCAGGCGTAGGAACGTGTGCTGGTCATTGAGGGCGGATACGGTCGCGGCCGAGTCGAGCGGCGAACCTTCCGGTCCCGCAACGCGTTGCGGGACCGGAAGCCCCTCATCGAAGGGCAGATCACGCCTGCCCGCGTCCAGCAGCGCCAATTCCGGCTCCGGGCGCGACAATGCGCGCGCCCAGCCGTGCATGGCCGAACGGAGTGGCTTGGCACTGTGCGCCGCGGTGAACGGGGATATGCCCGCGTAGAAACCGTCGTCGTGAATGATGTACGCCCCGGATCGCAGCACGACCGAGGTCGGAACCCCATGTGCGCCTTCTTCATCGGCGAGGGCGGCCAGGCGTTCGACGACCAGATCCGGGTAGGCGCTGCCGCCCGCGGTCACGATCGCGCTGTCCGAATATCGTCCGGCGACGGCGAGTTCGCGGTGCAGGCGAGCGAGTTCATCGAGGTAGTGGCGCACCGTGGCGGTGGCCGCCGGTGTGCGGTCGTGCGCGAGCGCGCCCTCATAACCACCGACTCCGGCAAGCGTCAGCCGGGCGGCGTCGGTCACCGCGGCCGCGACGGCGTGCGCCTGTTCGACGGTACGGGCTCCGGTACGGCCGTGGGGCCCACCGAGTTCGACCAGGACGCGCACCCGTGCCGTTCCGGGGGCCGAGCGCAAGTGCTCATCCATCAGCGCGACCGTCTCGACGCTGTCCGCCCAGCAGACGAACTCGAAGGCCGGATCCTTCGCCAATTCCGCTGCGACCCACTGCAATCCGACGGGATCGACGAGCGCGTTGGCCAACAGCACGCGACCGACGCCGAACGAACGCGCGACCTGCACCTGCCAGATGGTGGCCAGGGTGATCCCCCAACTGCCCGCCGCCAGCTGTTGCGCCCACAGTTGCGGCGCCATCGTCGTCTTGCCGTGCGGCGCGAGTCGCACGCCCGCGGCGCTCGCCCAGTCGGCCATGACGGCGACGTTCGCGTCCACGGCCGACCGGTCGATGGTCAGCAGCGGCGTCTCGAACTGATCGAGACGCGGTGCGGTGGCGAGGAATTCACGCGCGGTACGACCCCAGGCGGCAGGCGGCAGCCCTTTGTGCTCCGGACCGAGCATCCGGTCTCCGAGTCCTGCTACGACGTCGTCGTCGATCGCCACGGCGTTCCTTCCCGCGAATTCACAGTTCAGGCATAGCGTCTTGCTATTGCATATTTTGCAATGCTTGTTGCGCATCGTGTTTCGTGTGGCTATTCTGCACGTGATGGCCGGTGGCCGCAAGCACAGGAGGGAGATCGGTGTGACGTGGCCTACGTCGACCCGCCCACGGGCGGTAACCGTCGGCGAGGGACTTGCCGTGCTGGTGGCACAGCCGGGCCCGCTGGAGGAGTCGGCGACCTTCGAGCGGACCGCGGGCGGCGCGGAGGCGAATGTGGCCACCGTGCTGCCGCAGTTGGGAGTCGAGACCGCGTGGCTGTCGAGAGTCGGCGATGACGGGTTCGGCCGATACCTGGTGACCCACCTCGCCGAACGCGGGGTCGACGTGTCGGCGGTCGTCACCGACCCCACCCGGCCGACCGCGGTGTACGTCAAGGAGCGCGGCAGCGGCTCGGGCAAGGCGACCGACCTGGCCGAGCGGGCGAGCCGAATGCTGTACTACCGCACGGGTTCCGCCGCCAGCGCGCTCTCGCCGGCCGACTTGGCCGCGACCGCGGCGGCCCGGCTGCTCGCGCAGTGCGACCTGGTCCACTTCACCGGCATCACCACCGCGCTGTCGGAGTCGGCGACCGAACTCACCGAGGCGCTGCTGGCCCTCCCCCGTCACGGCAGGCTGGTGAGTTTCGACCTGAACTTCCGGCCCGCACTGTGGGCCGGGCGCATCGAGGCGGCCGCCGAGGTGCTCGCGCGCCACGTGCGCGGGTGTGACGTGGTCTTCCTCGGCGCCGACGAGGCCGGCGCGGTATTCGGCACCGACGACGCCGACGCATTGCGTGCGCTGTTCCCGGAACCGAACCAGCTCATCGTCAAGAACGATGCGCACACGGTCACCGGGTTCGCCGGTGATCAGCGCGTCGAGGTGCCCGCGCTCGGGCTGGAGGTCACCGAACGGATCGGCGCGGGCGACGCGTTCGCCGGCGGCTATCTCGCCGCGCTGCTGCACGGCAGGCCATTGGCACAGCGGCTGCGGTTCGGGCACCTGTGCGCCGCCGCCGCGCTGACCGGCACCGGGGACGGCGCCGAGCTGCCCGCCCCCGCGATCCTGGAGCAATTGGCCGCCGTGGACGAAAATGCTTGGGCCGAGCTGCATTACAACAACACCGTCATCCAGAATGTGGCCTCATGAGTCACCTTGAAGTCAGCGAGACGCAGTCATGAGTCAGAGTTTGTCCCGCGCGTTGACCATTCTCGTTGCGCTGGGCGAGGATTCGCGATCGTTGGATCAGCTGGCCACCCAGCTCGGCGTGCACAAATCGACGGTGCTGCGACTGCTGCAGACAATGGAAGCGCAGCGCTTCGTCACCCACGACAGTCAGCATCGATACGTGCTCGGGTCGCGACTGTTCGAACTGGCCAACCGCACCCTGGAGCAGCGCGACGTGCGCACCCTCGCGCGGCCGCACCTGAGCGCCTTGAACGCCGACACCAAGCAGACAATCCATCTGGCCACCTACGAGTCCGGCGATGTCATCTACATCGATAAGCTCGACGCCACCCAGAGCGTGCGCATGTACTCCCGGGTGGGCCGCCCGGCGCCGCTGCACTGCACCGCCGTCGGCAAGGTGCTCATCTCGTCGCTGCCCCGCTCGGAATGGCGGGGCATCGCCGAGAAGATCGACTACCACCCGTTCACCGAACGAACCATCCGCACCCCCGAGCGCTACCTGGCCGAGCTGGAAAAGGTTGCCGCCCTCGGCTATGCGGAAGACCACGAGGAACACGAAAGCTTCGTCAACTGCATCGGTGTTCCGGTGCGTAACGGCACCGGCGCAGTGGTCGCCGCGGTCTCCATGTCGGTGCCGGACATGCTGCTCGACCACGACCAGGTACTGGCCGAACTGCCGCGGGTTCGCGCCGCCGCCGACGCCATCTCCGCCGAACTCGGCTGGATTCCCGGCCGAACCACCGCCACGAAAGGCTGACCCATGAGTGACAAGATCGCCATCCGCACCACCGACGCGCCCGCACCCGCACACACCTTCTCCCAAGGCGTGCGCAAGGGACCGTTCGTGCAGGTCTCTGGACAGGGTCCGGTGGACCCGATAACAAACGAGTACCTGTACCCGGGCGACGTTGCGGCACAGACCATCCGGACGTTGCAGAATGTGAAGGCGATCGTCGACGCGAGCGGGGCGACGTTCGACGATGTGGTGATGCTGCGCGTCTACCTGACCACCCGCGATGACTTCGGCGCGATGAACGAGGCCTACGGCGAGTTCGTCAACGCCAATACCACCGGTGACGTATTGCCCAGCCGCACAACCGTGTTCACGGGACTGCCGCGCGAGGAAATGCTCGTCGAGATCGACGCGATCGCGATCGTCACGGAATAAGACGAAGCGGTCGCCCCGCCCCAGATGTGGGCGGGGCGACCGCAGCCGCGTCGCGTAGTCAGCCGCGACGCGGGATCTCGGGCCGACTGCGGCCCACGGGCTTTGCAGTCGGCTATTCGCGCCCTCAGCCCTCCGTGGTCGGTCCACTATCCGTGGCAGCATCCTTCGTGGGCGTCCCCGCAGAGGCGACCTTCTTGGCCGCGGTTGTCTTCTTGGCTGCGGTTGTCTTCTTCGCCGCGGTTGTCTTTGCCGCGGTTGTCTTCTTGGCCGCGACCGTCTTCTTCGCCGCAGCCGCGGTGCCTGTCGCCTTCTTGGCCGCGACCGTCTTCTTCGCCGCAGCCGCAGTGCCTGTCGCCTTCTTGGCCGCGACCGTCTTCTTCGCCGCAGCCGCGGTGCCCGTCGCCTTCTTGGCCGCAGCCCCGGCCTTCTTGGGCTGTTCCGCCGAGGCCGCCTGCTCGGCCTGACCCGCGGCTGCTGTCTTCCTCGGCTTACGCGCGGCCGCAGCCTTCGTGGGCTCGCCCCCGGCGGCCGCCTTCTTGGGCGCGGCTTTCCTCGGCTTGCGCACGGCGGCAGCCTTCTTGGGCTCGTCCGCAGGGACCGCGGCCGCACCCACAGTCGATTCCTCGGGCTCGCTGGCCGCGACGCCGTCCGTCACCGCGCTCGCGCTGACAACCTCTTCGGAGGCATCCGTGACGGGAGCTTTCTCCGGCTCGCTCGCGACGGTGCCTGCCTCGGAAGCAGCTTCGACCATCGCCGTTTCCGACTCGGACTTGTCCGCCGCGACGGACTCCACGGGCTCTGCCACAGCAACCGCTTCCTCGGCATCGGCGACAGCTGTAGCGGTTTCCGGCTCAACCGCCGGAGGAACCTCCAGCGGCTCGGCTGCGGGGGCGGTTTCCGCCGCGTCGGCCAAGCCGACGGTCTCATCGTCCGTCGAAGCTGCTTTCTCAGGCGCGTCCGCAGCGACCGCTTCCGTGGAATCAGAAACGGCGACAGCTGCTTCCGGCTCAGCCACTGGAGCGACGTCCAACGACGCAGCTGCGGGGACGGCGTCCGCCGGAGCAACAACGGCGACATCTTCCGTCGCCTCATGGACCACAGCTACTTCCGCAGGCTCGTCCGCAGCGACAGCTTCTTCCGAATCAGTGCCAGCGGCAGCGGTTTCCGGCTCAGCGACCGAAGCAACATCCAACGACGCCGCTACCGGAACGGCTTCCTGCTCGGCAACCACGACAACGGCTTCGTCGTCCGCGGAAGACTTTTCCTCGGGCTCCACCACGGCGACCGGTTTCGTCGAAACCGCCACAGCAACAGCTACTTCCGACTCCGCCGCGGCGACGGCGTCCTTCGAGTCCTCAGCAGCGGCTCCGCCCAAAACGTCCGTCGAGACTCCACCGACAACGCCCGCGCCTGGGATCGCGTCGAGCAGTTGGCGAGTGTACGCATCGGTGGGCGCGGTAAGCACCTGCTCGACCGGACCTTGTTCCACCACCCGACCGTCCCGCATCACGACGACATCGTGGGCCAGCGCCCGGACGACGGCTAGGTCGTGCGAAATGAACAGGTAGCTCACACCGAGCCGGTCTTGCAGCGAAGACAGCAGCGTCAAGATCTGGTCCTGCACAAGGACATCCAGTGCCGACACCGCTTCGTCGCAGACGACCAGTCGAGGCTCGATGGCCAGGGCGCGGGCGATCGCGACCCGCTGCCGCTGACCGCCGGACAGCTCGTTCGGGTAGCGCTGTGCGAGCGCGGCGGGCAGCGCCACCTGGTCCAGCAATTCGGCGACCCGCTTACGACGGGACTCCCGGTCGCCGATGCGGAAGGCGCGCAGCGGCTCGGTGATCAATCGCTCGACCGTCCACATCGGATCCAGTGACGCATAAGGGTCTTGGAACACCGGCTGCATCGCCAGCCGGGCCGCGCGCAGCTGCGCACCCTGCTGCCCGACCATCTCGACACCGTCCAACCGGATGGTGCCGGAGGTGGCGGGCACCAGGCCGAGCACCATCCGCGCGGTGGTGGTCTTTCCCGATCCGGACTCACCGACGATCGCCGTCGTGCGACCGCGGCCGATGGTGAACGACACGTCGTCGACCGCGCGCAGCACCCCACCGCGACCGCGGATCCGGTACTCCTTGCTGATACCGGAGACCTCGAGTATCGGAGCCGCTTTATCGGCGCTCTCGACCACCTCGGTCACCGCGACTTTGCCGTCGACGCCCTTGTCCAGCGCAACCTTGCCCTCGGCGTCAGCGGTGTCGCCGCGTCGCGGTCCGATGAGCGCGGGTGCCGCCGCGACCAGCCGCCGCGTGTAGTCCTCCTGCGGATCGGTCAGCACCTGGCGCGCCGGGCCGGACTCGACGATCCGGCCGTCCGACATCACCACCACCCGGTCCGCCCGCTCCGCCGCGAGTCCCAGGTCGTGGGTCACCAGCAGCAGCGCGGTGCCGAGCTCTTGGGTCAGCTTCTCCAAGTGGTCCAGGATCTGCCGCTGCACGGTCACATCCAGCGCCGAGGTCGGTTCGTCGGCGATCAGCAGATCCGGGCGGCAGGCCAGGCCGATGGCGATCAGCGCGCGCTGCCGCATACCGCCGGAGAACTCGTGCGGGTACTGCCGCGCCCGCCGGGCCGGCTCCGGCAGCCCGGCTTGACCGAGCAGTTCGATGGCCCGCTCCTTCGCCGCGCGGCGCGTGCAAATCCGGTGCGCCACCAGGGTTTCCGAGACTTGTCGGCCCACCCGGGAGACCGGGTTCAGGTTCGACATCGGGTCCTGCGGCACCAGCCCGATATCTTTGCCGCGCAACTGGCGCAGCCGCTTCTCGTCGGCGTGGGTGATGTCCTCCCCGCGCCACCGGATGCTGCCGCCGGTGACCAGACCGGAGCCGGGCAGCAGGCCCATGATCGCGTGCGCCAGTGTCGATTTCCCGGATCCGGAGGCACCGACCACGGCGACCCGCTCCCCCGGCTGGATGACCAGGTCCGCGCTCCGCACGGCGGTCACGTCGCCGAAGGACACCCGCAGATCGCTGATCTCCAAGAGTGTGTCGGTCATTGCAAAAGCTCCTTCAGCGCCGTGTCTTCGGGTCGAGCGCGTCCCGCAGGGCGTCGCCGAAAAGGTTGAATCCCAAGCAGATGATCGCCAGCGCCACACCGGGGAAGATGCCCGGCCACGGGGTGCGGAGCAGATACTGCTGTGCGTCGGACAGCATGATGCCCAGGCTGGGCGCGGGCGGTTTGATGCCGAGCCCGAGGAAGGACAGGATCGCCTCGCCCAGCACCGCCGTCGGCATGATCACCGTGGCCTGCACGATGATCGGCGCCAGCGAGTTGGGCAGGATGTGCTCACCGAGGATGCGCCAGGACGGCACGTCCATGGTGTTCGCGGCGAGCACGAAGTCGGTTTCCTTGAGCCGCAATGTTTCCGCGCGCACGACCCGCATCATGATCGGCACCTGCGAGATGCCGATCGCGATCGCCGCCTCGGTGAGTCCGCCGCCGTTGATCGCGGTCAGGCCGACCGCGATGATCAGGAACGGGAACGCGAGCAACACATCGGACAGCCGCGACAGCACCGCGTCCAGCATCCGCCAGTACCCGGCCAGCAGGCCGAGCGGCACCCCGATGACAACCGCGCAGAGCACCGACAGCGCGCCGACCTCGAGCGAGGCACGGGTGCCGTACAGCACCCGGGAGAAGATGTCGCGTCCCAGATCGTCTGTGCCCAACAGGAATCCGACGGTACCGGGCTGCTGGAACGGCGTCGGGAAGTGCACCTCGGAGGGTGAATAGGGCGCCAGCCATGGCGCGAACACCCCGACGAAGATCACGATCAGCAGCAGTACCGCGCCGACCATGCCGAGCGGGTTGTGCCACAGCTGGCGCAGCACCCGCCCGCGCACCGCGGCCAATGGCGGGGTTTGGACCGCGGTTTCGACGCCGGGACTGGTTTCGGCGACCGGAGTATCGGTGACTGTCATTGCGCCCTCCCGGACACTCGCACGCGGGGGTCGATCACCGTGTACAGCACATCGACCAGCAGGTTGATCACGATGTAGGACGCGGCGATCACCATGACGACCGCCTGGATCACCGGGTAGTCGCGGGTGAACACCGAGTCGAGGGTGAGCTTGCCCATGCCGGGCAGGCTGAAGATGCGTTCGGTGACCACCGCGCCCGCGATGAGCCCGCCGAGCTGCAGACCGACGATCGTGGTGACCACGATCAGGCTGTTGCGCAAGCCGAATCGGAAGATGACCGCGCCGCGGCTGAGCCCCTTGGCCCGCGCCGTGCGCACGAAGTCGGCGGTCAGCGTCTCCACCATCGACGACCGCGTCTGCCGCTGCACCACCGCCGCGTGCGCGAGGCCGAGAATGATCGCGGGCAAGGTCAAGAAGTAGAGGCCGCGCAGCGGATGCTCGAACGGCGACACATACCCCGACGCCGGGAACCAGTTGAGCTTCACCGATAGATACAGCACGGCGAGGATGCCGACCCAGAAGGTGGGCACGGACAACGCGACCAGCGAGAACCCGTTGGCGGCCCACTCCGGCCAGCGGCCGCGATACACCGCGGCGAGCACGCCGCCGATCACCCCGGCCAGCACCGCGATGAGCATGGCGTACACCGCGAGTTGCACGGTCACCGGCAGTGTCGTGCCGATCATGTCGATGACGGGCGTCCCGGTGCGGATCGACCGGCCGAAATCACCGCTCAGCGAGTTCTTGACGAACTCCAGATACTGCACGAACACCGACTGGTCCAGGCCGAGTTCGGCGCGGACGGCGGCGATGGCCTCCGGATTGGCGTCCTCGCCCGCGAGCGTCGTCGCCGGATCGCCGGGCAGCGCCCGCACCCCGAGGAAGACCACGATCGAGGCGAGCACCAGCGTCACCGCGGACTGCCATAGCCGATGGAACACATACTGCAACATGGATTTTCAGCCCTTCCGATCCGCGACGAACGCGGCCTTGCCGAGCCGCACTGCGCCGTCGGCGTACACCTCGATGCCCGTGACCCACGTCGAGTGCACGGTCAAGTTACGCAGACGGTAGGTGTAGATATACGGGTTCTCCCGCTGAATGAATCGCACCGCCTGCTCGTACAGGGCGCCGCGCTGCGCGGCGCTCGTACTGTGCGCGGCCCAGCCAAGGAGGTCGTCCAGGGTGGGCGAGTTGAATCCGCTGTAATTACCGTTCGAACCGGTGGTGAGGAACCGAGAGGTGTTGCCGTCCGGGTCGATCCGGCCCGACCAGCCGAGCAGCAAGGCCTCGTAGGTGCCCTTCTTCTGCGCGTCCAGCATGGTCGAGTACTCGGCGGGCACAATCTTCAGATCGAAGCCGCCCTCGGCGACGCTGTCCCGCAACGCCTGTGCGTACTGGAGCTGATCCTGGACGTTCATCACTTGGATGGTGACCGGATACGGGATCTGCACGCCCGCCTCGGTGAGCAACTCCCTGGACCGCTGCGGATCGAACAGGGGGCAGGCGGTACTGGCGCGGGTGGCGTACGAGGTGCGCGGCGCGATGGGCCCGCAGGCGGGCTCGTACCAGTTGTTGAAGACCTTCTCGACCAGTGCCGGGCGGTTGGTGCTCAGCGAGAACGCCAGCCGGACCCGTGGATCCTTCGCGATCGCGGTATTGATCGGCTTGATCGGTTTACCCGCGCCATCGACATTGCCGATATTGATATACAGGCCCTGGAAGCCGAACGATCCCGACTGCAACACGCGCAACTGCGGATAATTGGCCAGCGCGTCCACGTCCTGCGGCGAGATGGTGTCGGCGACCTGAATGTCACCGGAGCGCAGATTGGACGCGCGCATCTTGGGATCGGCCATGATCCGATAGGTGATGGTGTCGAAGTGCACGTTCTTCGCGTCGTAGTACAGCGGGTCGCGCGCCACCGAGATGGAGGTCTGCGGTACCCGCTTGACGAATTTGAACGGCCCGACGCACACCGGGTGATCGCCGAAGTTCTTGTCCCGCTCCTTCAGCGCGGCGGGCGACATGATCATTCCGGCGCGGTCGGCGAGCGCGGCGGTGATCGGCGCGAACGGCTGCGAGTATTTGATCACCACGTGGGACGCGTCGGCGGCCTCGATATCCTCGATCGCACCCATCTCACCGGTGCGCTGGGAGCCTTCCATCTTCCAGTGCCGCTGCAAGCTGGTCTCGACCGCCGCCGCGTTGAACGGTGTGCCGTCGGCGAATTGGATACCGGTGCGGACCGGAATGGTCACCGTCAGCCCGTCGGGCGAGATATCCGGCAGCGCGGTGGCCAACTGCGGCACCAGGTTTCCGGACGAGTCGTTGTCGTAGAGCTTCTCGCAGACGGTGCTCATCACGTAGCGCATGTAGAGCGAGCTGGACGTGGTCGGGTCGAGCTTGTCGGGATCGTTCGACAGGCCCATCACCAGATCACCGCCCTCACGCACCGGCTGCGTACCAACGGGCGTGCCGTAATCGTCGACGTGCGTCGCGGGCGGGGTCGGATGTTGCGTCGGTGCGCAGGCAGCGAGGACGGCGGCGACGACACCGAGGACCGCCATCCGAGTGGAGCGAACGAGCATGCGCTACAACATACTTCAACATGCTGTATTTTTCGCATCCACCATTCATTTTCGTGCATTGTTCTCTTTAGCGCCACTACCGGAAATGATGGCGACCTGAAAAGGGTACGGGAAATAGCGGTCCGGCGATTCCGGACCGCTATTCCTGTTCGGTGTGCAGCTGCCGTTGCGCGGCGCGCTTTTTCAGTTCTTCGGATCTGTGAAGGCGGCCTTACCGAGTCGCACGACACCGTCGGCGTAGCCCTCGATGCCGGTCACCTGCGTGCTGTGCACGGTCAGCAACCGTTTCCGGTAGGTGTAGAGGTACGGGTTCTCCTGCTGAATGATCTGGGTGGCCTGGCCGTACAGTTCGGCGCGCTGCGCGATATCGCTGGTCCGTGCGGCCCGGGCCAGCACATCGTCGAGTGCGGGTGAGCTGAACCCGCCATAGTTGCCGCCCGAGCCGGTGGTCAGGAACCGGGTGATATTGGCGTCCGGGTCGAGTCGGCCCGACCAGCCGAGCAGCAAGGCCTCGTAGGTGCCGCGCTTCTGCACATCCAGCAGCGTCGAGTATTCGGTGGGCACGATTTTCAGGTCGAAGCCGCCCTCCGCGACGTTGGCCTGCAGCGCCTGGGCGTACCGGAGTTCATCCTGGGTGTTGCTGACCTGCAGCGTGATCGGATACGGCAGCTGCACACCGGCCTCGGCGAGCAATTGCCGCGACCGCTGCGGATCATAAGTGGGGCAGGCGGTTCCGGCGGGCGTGGCGAAGGTGCTCTTCGGCACGATCGCCGAGCAGGCGGGCTCGAACCAGTTGTTGAACACGGTATCGACCAGTGCCTGCCGATCGATGCTCAGCGAGAACGCCTGCCGGACACGCGCATCCTTGGCGAGCGGGGTGTCGATCGGCTTGGCGGGTTTGCCGACACCGTCCACGTTGCCGATATTGAGGTAAATACCTTGGTAGCCGAGCGATCCCGTTTGCAGCAGCCGGAGATCGGGGTCCTTGGCCAGCGCGTCGACATCCTGGGGAGAGATGGTGTCGGCGACCTGGATGTCACCGGAACGCAGGTTCGCCGCGCGAATATTGGCATCGATCATGATCCGGTAGGTGACCTTGTCCAGGTGCACGTTCTTCGCGTCGTAATACAGCGGGTCGCGCTCGACGATGATCGAGGTCTGCGGGATGCGCTTGACGAATTTGAACGGCCCGACACAGACCGGGCGATCACCGAAGTTTTTACCCTCGTCCTTCGCGAGTTCGACCGGCGACATGATCATTCCGGCCCGGTCGGCGAGCGCGGCGGTGATCGGCGCGAACGGCTTCTTGTATCGGATCACCACGTGTGACGGGTCGATCGTCTCGATACCGGCGATCGGGCCCATCTCACTGGTCCGCTGCGAAGTCTTCATGGTGAGGTGCCGGTTCAGGCTGGCCTGCACCGCGGCGGCGTCGAACGGTGTGCCGTCGGCGAACTTGATTCCGGTGCGCACCGGAATGGTCACGGTCAGTCCGTCCTCGGAGATGGCCGGCAGCGCGGTGGCCAACTGCGGCACCAGGTTTCCGGCGGCGTCGTTGTCGTAGAGCTTCTCGCAGATCGAGTTCATGACGTAACGCGTGTAGAGCGAGCTCGAGGTGGTCGGGTCGAGCTTGTCGGGTTCGGCGGACAGGCCCATCACCAGTTCGCCGCCCTCACGTACAGGCTGCGTACCCACGGGCGTGCCGTAATGATCTGTGTGCGTTGCGGTTCCAGCGGGGTGCTGTACCGGTGCGCAGGAGGCGAGCGCGACGGCGGTGACGCCGAGCACCAGCATCCGCGTGAAGCGAGCGAGCATGCGCTACAAGATACTTCAAGGTTTCGCACTTTTCTCGCCGGGTAAACATTTTCGTAGATTGTTCTCTTTTTCGACATCATACGAAACGGCGCGAGCAGAAAAAGGGTACGAAAAATAGCGATCCGGCATTCTCCGGACCGCTATTCCTTTCGCTGTGAAGTTATCGTCCCGCGGCGTAGCCCTGCATGCCGCGAGGATTGGCCCCCGCTGAAAGTACACCGTTTTCCCGGTCGCGAGCCACCGCGCACAACCGGCCTTCCGACCACGGATCGCCCACCGTGACACGGTGGCCGCGTCGTTCCAGGTCGGCGATGACCTCGGTGCCGATCCGCGACTCGACGAACACCGACCCCGGACTCATCGCGCGCGGGTAGAACGAACCGGGAAAGCTTTCCTGGTGCCAGTTCGGCGCGTCGATGGCGCCCTGCAGATCGAGCCCGCCACGCACCTTTTCGCGCATGGCGACGGCGAGAAAGAAATGCAGGCTCCATTGATCCTGTTGATCGCCGCCCGGCGTACCGAACGCCATGACGGCCTCGCCGTCGCGCAATGCCAGCGACGGGCTGAGGGTGGTGCGCGGACGACGGCCCGGCTGTAGCGAATTGGGTAGGCCCGGTTCCAGCCATGCCATCTGTAGTCGGGTGCCGAGTGGGAAACCGAGTTCCGGCACCACCGGATTGGATTGCAGCCAGCCACCACTCGGGGTCGCGGCGATCATATTGCCCCAGCGGTCGACGATATCGAGTTGGCAGGTGTCGCCGCGAGTCGCGCCGGAGGTGGCCACCGTCGGCTCCCCCGCGCCGAGCGGAACCTCCGTGGCGCCAATGGAATTGGTCTGGGTGTAGGCACTCAGTCGGGGCCGCTGGCCGTCCGGGCTGCCGGGCCGCAACTCGTAGGACGCCTGCGGTCCGATCAGCGCGCTGCGCTGGGCGTTGTACCACGGCGACAACAGCGTCGCGAGCGACACCTGCGTGCTGTCGCCGTACCACGCCTCTCGGTCGGCCATCGCGAGCTTCGAGCCCTCGATCAGGGTGTGGTAGTACTCCGGCGTGCCGTATTCCAGCCGTTCGGGCAGCAGCGCCAGTTGCTGCAGCATGACCGGTCCCTGACTCCACAGGCCCGGCTTCGCGACGGTCCAGCCGTTCCAGGTGTAGGTGACCGGATTCTCGTATGAGGCAGCGAAATTCGCGAGGTCGTCGCCGGACAACGCGCCCACGTGCCGCTCACCTGAGGTATCCATGGTCGGATACGCGGCCATCTTGACCAGGGCTTCGGCGATGAACCCCTCCCGCCAGATGCGCCGGGCGGCTTCGATCTGGGCGTCTCGATCCGCGCTCGCTGCCTCGGCTTCGGCGATCAGTCGCCGCCAGGTCGCGGCCAGCGCCGGATTCCGCAGCAGCGCACCGGCGGCGGGCGCCTTGCCGTCGCGCAGGTAGACCTCCGC
Organism: Nocardia brasiliensis; assembly: GCF_042691675.1. Lineage (GTDB taxonomy): Bacteria > Actinomycetota > Actinomycetes > Mycobacteriales > Mycobacteriaceae > Nocardia > Nocardia brasiliensis_D. Next base: position 2,763,301 of record NZ_CP170507.1, on the reverse strand, counting down.
GGAACTCGTCCACTCGTTCTCGAACAGCTCCTGAACCGTCTGCACGGTCTCGCCGATCCGTTCGACCGCCGGATGTCCGCGCTCGGCATTGCCGATGGCATACGACAGCACCTCGGCGAGCCGCTTGGTGCCGTGATCGCGCAGCAGCACCATCCAGGCGTCGAACGCACCGGGCACCGCGGCGGCCAGCGGACCGGTGCCGGGCACCAGGTCCAGGCCGAGGGCGTTGTAGCGGGCGATCGACGCACCGGCCGGCGCCGGGCCCTGACCGCACAGCACTCGCGGCGGCAGGCCCGCGGGTGCGAGGATGATCGGCACCTCCCCGGCGGGACCGTTCAGGTGCGGCTCGACCACGTGTAACACGAACCCCGCGGCGACCGCCGCGTCGAACGCGTTGCCGTCGTCCTCGAGTACCGCCATCGCGGCGGCCGAGGCGAGCCAGTGGGTGGACGACACCATCCCGAAGGTGCCCTGCAAGGTAGGACGCGTGGTGAACACCAGCCGAGTATCTCCCTACAACGGTACGTACGTCCAAGACATCTATGGCACCAAACCGATAGTCTTTGGTTATGGAACGTAGGCAGTTGGAGTACTTCGTCGCGATCGTGGAACACGGCGGATTCACCCACGCTGCGCGCGCTTTACGGGTAGCTCAGCCGTCGCTGTCGCGAGCGATCGGCAAGCTCGAGCGCGAGCTCGGGGTGGCGCTGTTCCACCGGGTCGGCCGCAATGCCGTCCTCAGCAATGCCGGCGAATTCATGGCCGACCGGGCGCGGCAGGTGCTGCGCGATCTGGACGCGCTGCGGGCCGCCGCGCAGGCGGTCGGCGCGGGTGTCGTCGGCCGGGTCGATGTCGCGGCGACCTCGTCCTCGACGCTGGAGCCGGTGATCAGCACCATCGCCGAACTGCGCGAGCACCACCCCGGTCTGACCGTCGGCACCTGGTCGGCGCTGTCGGCGGCGGAGGTGGTCGCCATGGTGTTGCGCGGGCGCTGTGAGGCGGGCGTGTGCGGCAGCGCGGAGCGACCCGCGGGCCGGGGATTGGTGGCCCATCACCTGCGCGACGAACAGTTTCTGCTCGTCGCGCCGCCGGGCACCGAGATCGGCAGCAACGGCACGGTGACGCCAGAAGACCTGCGCGGCATGAGTTTTGTGATCACCCAGCCCGCCACCGCCGTCCGGGCCCGCTTCGACCGGCTGGCCGCCACCGTGGGCGAGCTGCATATCGCCGCCGAGGTCGGCGACCGCAGCGTCGTACTGCCGATGGTGCTGCGCGGCATCGGCGCGGGCCTGATGCCCGACGGCTGGCACGACCTGGCCTGCCGCGCGGGCGCCGCGGTCTATCGATTCGACCCGCCGGAGAAGCTGCCGCAGTGGCTGGTGCACCGCAGCGGGCCGCTCACCGCGGCGGCGCAGGCGTTCGTCGATACCACGCTCAGCGCCGCCGAACGGGCGCGGTCAGCCACCGCCTGACCGGCGACGTCGGCTGACCGCGCCCCGTCGGGACGAAGGTTTCGCTAGCCCGAGTTGCGCAATGCCGTGGCGAGGCCGTTCATGGTCAGCAGGATGCCGCGCTTCACCAGCTCCGAGTCGTCACCCGCGCGAAGCCTGCGCAACAGCTCCACCTGCATCTGGTTCAACGGCTCCAGGTACGGGAAGCGGTTGTGGATCGATTCGGCCAGTGACGGGTTGTCGGCGAGCAGGTGATCGTTGCCGGTGATCGCCGCGTGCATGCGGATGGTCCTGGCGTGCTCGTCGCGGATCATCCCGAAGATCTGCTCGCGCAGCGTCGCGTCCTCGACCAGCTCGGCGTAGCGGGCGGCGATGTCGAGGTCGCTCTTGGCCATCACCTGGGCCAGATTCGACAGCACGGTGCGGAAGAACGGCCAGCGGCGGTACAGATCGGTCAGGGTCGCCAGCCGGTCGGGATCGCCGCCGATCCACTCCGCCAACGCGGTTCCGGTGCCATACCAACCGGGCAGCATCACCCTGGCCTGGCTCCAGGACATCACCCACGGGATGGCGCGCAGATCCGACACCGAGTTCGTCGGTTTGCGGGAGGCGGGCCTGCTGCCGATGTTCAGGTCGCCGACCTCGGCCACCGGGGTTGACTGCCGGAAATACTCGACGAATCCCGGTGTTTCGTGCACCAGCCGCGAATACGCCGCACGGGCGCGAGCGGCCAGGTCGTCCATCAGCTCGTAGGACGGCTCGGCGTCCGGACCGAGTCCTTCCACGTCGAGCAGCGTGGACTCCAGCGTGCCCGCGATGAGCGACTCCAGGTTCCGATGCGCCGCACCGGGTTCGGCGTACTTGGCGGCGATCACCTCCCCCTGCTCGGTCAGCCGCAGCGAACCGCGCACGGCGCCCGCGGGCTGGGCGAGGATGGCGTCGTAGCTGCGGCCGCCGCCGCGGCCGACGGTGCCGCCGCGACCGTGGAACAGCCGCAACCGAATTCCGGTTTTGCGCGCCACCTCCACCAGATCGAGTTCGGCCCGGTACAGCGCCCAGTTCGCGGCCAGGTACCCGCCGTCCTTGTTCGAATCCGAGTACCCGAGCATCACCTCCTGTCGCATCCCGCGCGCGGCGACCAGGTCCCGATACACCGGGATATCCAGTGCCGCGGCCAGCGTCGCCGCGCCGGCATCGAGGTCCTCGATCGTCTCGAACAGCGGAACGATGCCCACCGAACAGCGCGGCGGCCCGTCCGGCTCGCCGGGATCGAGCAGCCCGCCCTCCTTCAGCAGCAGCGCCGCCTCCAGCATGTCGCTGACCGAGGTACACATGCTGATGATGTAGTTGGGCACCGCCTCGGCGCCGAAGGTGTCCACCACATCGCGTGCGGCACAGACGATGTCGACTTCCTTGCGGGCCAGCTCGCTCAGCCGGGCATACGGACCGAGCAGCGGGCGGCGAGTGCGCAGCTCGGCCGCGAGCAGCTCGACGCGCTGGTGCTCGGGCAGGCCCGGGTAATCCGGATGCACACCGGCCCAGGCCAATAGCTCGGCGACCACCTGCTCGTGGACCTCGGAGTTCTGCCGCATATCCAGGCCCTGCAGGTGGAAGCCGAAGGTTTCGATCGCGTGCCGCAGTGCGGCGAGGCGGTCGTCGGCGAGCAGGCCGTCGCCGCTGGCGCGCAGCGAGGCGTCCACGGCGTCGAGATCGTCCAGCACCGCCTGCGGCGTCGGGTACGGCGGCGCGCCGATATCCAACCCGTTGCGCGGCACCTCGCCGAGCGCGCGCCGGGCGGTCGCCGTCAGCCGACCCCGGATGGTGTGCAGCGCACGGCGATACGGTTCGTCGGCATGGGTGGCCGGATCGGGGTATCCGGCCTCGGCCAGCGCGGCCACCTCGGGTGTCACCGGAACCAGCCGAGCCGACAGCGCCAGCGCCTTCTCCAGCTCCACCAGGTCCCGCAGATACCGGGTGAAGGCGACCGTCGCCGCTTGATGCCCGGCCTGCCGAACCACATCCGCTGTGACATAGGGGTTTCCGTCGCGGTCGCCGCCGATCCACGAGCCGGGCCGCAGGATCGGGCGCGACAGCAGTTCCGCGCCCGGCCAGCGGGAGCGCAGCGCCGCACGCACCTCCGCGTTGATGGCGGGGATCACGTCGAGCAAGGTGAGCTCGTAGTAGCGCAGGCCCACCGAGATCTCGTCCTGAATCCGCAACCGCGCCAACCGGATCAGCGCGGTGCGCCACAGGCTGAGCACCTGCCGACGGATCTGCTGCTCGAATTCGGTGCGCTCCCGCTCGGTGTCGGTGTAGCGCTGGCGCAGCCGCATCAGCTCGGTGATCCGGGTCTGCACATCGAAGACGGTGCGGCGGCGGGTCTCGGTCGGGTGCGCGGTGATCACCGGCGACACCAGCGCGTCGGCCAGCAGGTCGACCACCTCGGCGCCGTCCAGCGCGGCCGCGTCCAGCTTGCGATAGGTGGCGGCCAGCGAGGAATCCTGCGGCGGCTCACCGGCCGCCTCGTGCGCCTTGCGGCGGCGGTCGCGCTGGATGTCCTCGGCCAGGTTGGCCAGCAGCACGAAATAGCTGAACGCGCGGATCAGCGGCAGCGCGACCGCGATGTCGACCCCGTCGAGCATCTCCGCGACCGCGCTGCGCTCGACCTCCGCGCGCCGGACCCGGAACGCCTCGATGCGCACCCGCTCGATGAGGTCGAATACCTCGGGGCCCTCGTGGTCACGGATGGTGTCGCCGAGTACGCCACCCAGAAATCGGATGTCGTCGCGCAGCGGCCGGATGGCGTCCTGTGCGGCCTCCCGCATTCGCGGCTCGCAAGCGCTCGCTTGCGTCTCGCTCGTCGATTCGCCCATGATCAGACAGTATTGCGGTCGACCCGGCGTTGGTATGCGACGGAGCCCACACCCGTGTCGCCCGGGCGGCGGTACCGTGCTTCGGACGGCACCGCGTCGCTAGCGAGGAAGCCCTGAAGATCTACCGATTCGGGTCAGCCGAGCACCTGGGAGAACCTGAGGTGATTGCCCCACGGGTCGCGCAAACCGCAGTCGCGCATGCCGTAGGGCTGCGTGACCGGCTCCTGGGTGACCTCGACGCCCGCGTCGCGCAACCGGGCGAACGTCTCGTCGACGGCATCGGTGGTGAAGATCAGCGTGCCCTGCGCACCGCTCGCCAGCCGGGCCCGCGCCGCCTCGCGCGCCTGCTCGTCCGGCACCATCTCGGGCACCTCGAGCAGGAACTCCAGCCCCGGCTGCGCGGCGGGCCCGACCGTCAGCCAGCGAACCCCGCCGAACGGCAGATCCTGCCGCACCTCGAGCCCGATCACATCCCGATAGAACTCCAGCGCCCTTTCCTGGTCACCGACCAGCACCGCGACATGGGTAAGCGCAAGATCCTTGCCGTTGCTCATTGCATTTCTCCTTCGTTAAGCGGGACAACACTACTGACGGCAGAGCCGAGCGGGATTCATCGGCGCGTGCAGTGTCGGTAGTCACAGCTCAAAAGTATCGCCGCCCTTCGGCCCCAGCGCGATCCAGCACTGGTCTCACCACGAGCCCATCCGGCCGCTCCGCAGCATCGAATAAGCAGCTGTACCAACCACCGCTATCGAGGAGTGCCTCGAGGTCGGCTAGCAATTTGCCCACCCGCCACCGTCGCGTGGTCGCACCACCGGACCGCTGCGGTCCGCCAGTGGCGGGGCGGGCGCTGGTCCGCTACAACTGTCGGATCACTCGCGCCGGGTTGCCTGCCGCGAATACGCCGGGTGGTAGGTCGCGGGTGACGACGCTGCCCGCGCCGACCACGGTGTCGTTCCCGACGGTGACTCCGGGGCATACGATTACGCCGCCGCCGAACCAGACGTTGTCGCCGATCCGGATCGGCGCGGCCGTTTCCCACCGCTGCCTGCGTAATTCGTGGTCTTCCATCGGGTGCAGGGCGGTGAGCAATTGGCATCGTGGCCCGATCGACACGTCGTTGCCGATGCTGATCGGCGCGCAATCGAGCAGGATCGCATCGAAATTCAGGAAACTGTTGGTGCCGATCTCGATCAGATAACCGTAGTCACACTGGAATCGCGGCCTGATCCACGACCCCTCGCCGAACTTTCCGAGTAATTCCCGCAACACGGCGTCGCGCCGCTCGCGCTCTTCGGCTCCGCTCCGATTGACCTCATCGCACAACCGCTGCGCCCGCAGCCGCTCCGCCTCCAGCTCCGGATCATTGTCTCGGTACAACTCCCCGCGGAGCATCCGCTCCTTCATCTCACCCACCCCGCCACCCTAGCGAGCGAACGGGACACGCCAGCGGCAGCTTTCGACGGCTGCCGCGGCTGTGTCCCGTTCGGCGAGAATTCTTACGCGGGGAGGCCCTGCACCGATAGTCGGTGGAACAGGACCTGTTCCAGTAGGGCGACGAGGACTTCCTTGACCGAATCACGGTCGCGGGCATCGCATTCCAGGACCGGGATCCAGTCCTCCAGTTCCAGCGCCTCACGGACCTCGGCAAGGTCGAAATGCGTGCCGTTGTCGAAGCGGTTGACCACCACCACGAATGGCGTCTGCTTTTCCTCGAAGTAATCCAGCACCGGATAGCAGTCGTCGACCCGGCCGGTGTCGACCACGATCACCGCGCCGAGCGCGCCGTCGACCAGGTCGTCCCACAGGAACACGAATCGGTCCTGGCCAGGCGTGCCGAACAGGTAGAGAATCAGCGAGCGGTCCAACGTGATTCGGCCGAAGTCGAGCGCGACGGTGGTCTGCGTCTTCTCCGCGCGCCGACCCGGATCGTCGATGCCGATCGCGACCTCGGTCATCGCGGCCTCGGTGACCAGCGGCTCGATTTCGGAGATCGCGCCGATGAATGTTGTTTTGCCGACGCCGAAACCACCGCTGATCACGATCTTCACCGACGACGGCATAGTCGGAGCGGGCGGCGGGTTGCTGATGTCAGAGTGCCCGTACAAGGTCCCTGATCCTCTCGATGGCAGCGGTAGACAGTTTGTCGGCTTCGCGCACGGTCGCGTAGCCCCCGGCGACGAGGTCGCTGACGACGACCTTCGCGACACCGACGGGAACGCGCAGCGCGGTACCGATTTCGGCGATGGAATGCGGCTGCTGGCACAGCTGCACCACGGTGCGCTGTTCGAATTGCAGCGGTGCCGAGAGCGCCGAAGGCGGCGCCTGCACCAGGGTTTCGATGCGCAAACCGTCCATCAACGGCGTAGTGCGCCCCGCGGTGACGACAAAGGGACGCACAAACTGTTCATCACTGTCGACAAGTTCTTCGGCCGGAGCTTCTTGGCCTGGACGGTCCGGATCGAACCACCCGAACATCTGGTTCATCGGGATCATCCGCGGGTCCGGCAGCCGCGGCCGGTCAGGATCTCTCATCTTCGCAACGTCTCTCGCAACTCGGAAATCAACGTCGGGTCAAGGAGCGACCCGGCGCGCTCGGCAAGTACGGCCATTTCGTAGCCGACCAGACCGACATCGCAACTGCCGTCGGCGATTACACCGAGGCAGCTGCCGTCACCCATGGCCGAGACGAGCAGGAAGCCCCGCTTCATCTCGATCATGATCAGTTTGAGCCCGTCGAACGAGTAACTGCGTGACGCGCTCTTGGCGAGGCTGGCCAGACCGGACACCATAGCGGCGAGCCGGTCGGCGGAGGTCCGGTCCAGACCGTCGGACATGGCGATGAGCAGTCCGTCCGAGGAGACCGCCACGGTGTCACGCACGCCGTCGGTTTCCCGGACGAAGTTCGCGAGCATCCAGTTGAAGGTGTGCGGGTCAGCGCTCGGCAAGTGGGTGGTCACCGGTTCTCCTCTGCGATGGTCTGGTTCGGCGCCGTGTCGTCGGCGCGGGTGTCGTGGTCGCGGGCACCGACATACGGCCGGGTGGACGACGGCGCGGGCGGGGCGCCACGCTCGTGTCCGGCCCGGAACGACGAAAGCATGCTACGGGTTTCCTCCGGCGAGCGTTCCGGAATCGGCGCACGATCCGGACGCTCGGTGCTGCCGGTGGTGTCGCGCCGCGACTCGGTGCCCGGCGCCGTGCCCGCGGTGCGAGACTTCTTGTTGCGCTTGACAAGTCCGTTCCGCGTGGTGCGCGGCCCGGACGGGGCGGAGGCCGCGCCGTTGATGTCGCCTTGCGCACCATGGGATTCGGGCAGCCGCCACATGGTCCCGGTATCGGTCACCAGCCGGTCCTCGTAAACCGGTGGGGTGGAAACGAATTGGGAGTACGCGGAGGTCGGCGGCCCGGAATCGGGTGTGCTGTGCGCCGGACCGGTGGCGTCGTGCCGTGGCGACTCACCGCGCGGTACCGTCCGCTGCGGCCCGGTCCGCGGGCCATCGGTGACCGCGCCGTGGCTCGCGCCATTGCGCTCGCTCGCCGAAACCGTCGGCGCGGCGTGCGCGGGACCGCGCATGCTGGGCGCGATGGGATCGGGTGCGGTGCTGCCGAGGATCTCGGCGGTGGACACCGAGGAGCCGTTGCTGTTCGAGCCGGTTTCCAGGGCGGCGACGCTGTTGGTCTCCGAATCGGCGCCCCACGACCGCTCCAGCCCGGTGCCGGAGATCTTGGCCTGCACGGCGGCGGGCCGCTTGTCCTGTTCCTGGACAAGCAATTCCAACGGCAGCGACATCCGCGCGACGATGCCGCTGACGGGGGAAACGTTCAGTTCGACGGCGATGCCGAGCCGCTCGGCGAGCCGACCGACCACGTAGTGCCCGAGGTAGCGAGTGGGCGCGACGATGAAGTCCTGTTCGCCGCGCAGCCTGGCGTTCGACTGAGCCAGCTGGTCGTGTGGCATGCCGACACCGTGGTCGACGACGGCCAGTAGATACCCCTGCGGCACCCGGCGCCCGTAGATCTCGACTTCCAGATCCGGTGGGGAGAAGGCGAGTCCGTTCTCGATCAGCTCGGCCAGCATGTGCGCGAGTTCGCTGACCACCGCGCCGGTGATGAGCACATCGTCCACCCGGCGCAGCACGACCCGGCGGTAGTCGTCGACCTCGGAAAGACCGGCCCGGATCACGTCGCTCAACGCGATCGGCTGCGCCCACCGGCGCGGGCTCGCCTCACCGACGAGCACCAGCAGGCTTTCGGCGTTGCGGCGCATGCGGGTGGCGAGGTGGTCGAGCTCGAACAGGTTCGACAGACCCTTGGGATCGAGTTCCTCGCGCTCGAATTCACTGATCAGGCCCAGCTGGCGGCGCACCAGGTTCTGGTTGCGGCGGGCCAGGTTGGCCATCGACTCGGTGGTGTTGCGGCGCACCAGCGCCTGCTGCGAGGCGAGTTCGAAGGCGGTGGTCTGCACGCGATCCAGCGCGCCTGCCACGGCGGCGATTTCGGTACTTGCCCCGGGCGGCGCCTGCACGGGCGCGGGCGCTTCCGGCCGACTGTCGTCGGCCCGCGACCACGCCTCGATGACCTCGGGCAGCCGCCGCGATGCTACGTCGTCGGCCTCGCCCGCCAGGGCGGCGAGCGGGCGCACGATGGCGCGCACCGAGGTGATCACCAGCGTGATCATGGCGGCAATGGCGATCACGGCGGCGACGATGAAGCCGATCAGCTTGGTCGCAGCGGAGTTGCGCAGGTCTTCGGCGCGCGCCTGCACGTCTTCGCCTACCGCCTGCTGCACTGTGCGCTGTTCATCGAGGACGCTGGACATCTGCGTCCACCAGGTCATCGGGTCCACCTCGCGGACCAGCGGTCCGTCGCTGGAGGCGATCGCGATGTTCTCCGATTGCTCTGCCCTGGTGGCGTTGTCGCTGAGCATCGCGGCGTCCAGTTTGGCTTGCTGACTCTTGGTCGCGTAGCGGGAGAACGCCGCGAGACCGGCCAGTTTCGTGGAGCGAATCTCCATGAACTGCTGGTACTCACCGCCGTTGAACCGACCGGCGGTGAAGACGCCGTTGAGGAAGCCTCGTTCCTTGTCGACCTCCTCCTTGGCCGCGCCGAGCGCGTACAGGGCCTGCAGCCCGCGCTGGATCTGCGGGTCGCGTGCCTGGTCCAGGCCGAGCGCGAGGCGGTTCAGCGCGCTCACGGCATCGGTGTAGAACTGGAAGACGACCTGCCTGCTGACGCGGCGCGAGTCGATCTGGGTGCGGGTGTTCGCCAGCAGGTTCAGCTGGCCGAGCGCCGCACGCACCTGGTCGGCGCCCGGTGCGTCCGCGGCCGCGGCGGCGGTGAGCACGCCGAGCGCGGAGTCGAGCTTGCCGCGCTGGTCGAGCAGCGGCTGTTGCAGGCGGTTGTCGCCGCCGAGCAGGCCGTTGCTCAGACCGAGCTCGCGCTGGATCTGGTTGGTCAGGTCCTGGACGCTCAGCGCCAGCGACACAGCCTTCACCGTGTCGTTGGACTCGCGGTAGTCCGAAACCTCGCGGAACACAGTGACACCGAGCAGCGCGAGCACCAAAATCAAGGCGAGAGCCAGAATTCGGGTCAGCTGGCCGCCGATGGTGCGCGGCCGTACGATTCCCGCCATTTTGCCGCTGGGCAACCCGAGGGCGTCCGCAGATTTGAGATCCGGTGTGTCCCCGGGCTTTGGTTGCCGTAGACGTGAACGCACCAACCTGCTACTCCTCCGAAAAGCCGGCCGTGACAGCTCCACGACGAGCGCACGGAAAGTCTCCGAGCAAAATCCCATATGCCCGGTCCTGCGTCAACTCGGGGGCCGTGGATCCGTAACTTTGTTCATACTTTTCAACCCAGGCTTCAACCCGTTGCTACCAACTGTCCAGTTTGGGAGCAGAAATGGTGCGGCCGGGGTAATATCCCGCCACTTCAGGCGGGCCTTTCCGGCGAACAGTCGATCAACGAGCACGGGGCCGAAAAGGCGTCCGGCGTTAGCCGATTCGTTGCCCTGGGCGCCTCTCGCGCGACGATCACCGAGACCGTCACACGCCGGTGTGCGCGCAGGTTGCCGAGCACAGCAGCTACCACTCAGCACGTGACAGGCGGTGGCTACGCGTCGCCAAGAATCGCGAGTACCTTCTCGGACAGGTAGAACGGCTCGAGCCGCTCCCGAATCAGCTTGGCCAGCACGCCGTTCCGCTTCGCGCCATCGATGACCGCGGGGCCGTAGCGCAGGATCTCGGTGGTGATGTCGGCACCGGTCAGGCCGAGCTCGGGCAGCATGGCCGCGAGCGTGTAATCGCCGTACTTGGTGAAGAATACGTCGACACATTCATCGACGAGCAGGCCGAAGTATTCCTTCTCCCGAGTGGTGATCGCGATTTCGTAGCAGATCAGTACCAGCTCGTTCAGGTCGCGCTGTGACAGATAATCGCGCAGGCCGCTGACCGGCTCGTCGGCATGCAGATCCCAGAATTCCATGGCGGCGTCGTGCACCGGTGCGTCGCGCAGCATTTCGCGGATCGCGTTGTTGGTGCGCTTGAGCGCGAAAACCGCGCCCTTGCCCGCCATGTCGCCGATGAAGGTGCTCTCGGTCGCCTTCCGCGCGGTCTTGGCGGCCGACTGGCCCATCGAGATCAGCGAGGAAACACCGGGGATTTTCCCGGCCATCTGCTTGTTGGCCTCCATGAAGTCGGAGATCAACTTGTCGACGAACTTCGACGCGACGGTGGCGACCAGCGGGCTCTCGGTGAGCCGGTCCAGAATGCGTTCCTGTGCCTGGTGCATGCCGAAGATCTTCTCCAGCAGCGCCTCGACCGGTTCACGGTCGACTACCTGACCGAGGGTGTAATCGTTGTTGTTCGCGATGTGGTCGTAGATCGAATCCGCGAAAACCCCGACCATATCGGCGATCACGGGACTGCCGCCGATCAGATCGATGATCGTCGAGACGGTCTGCTTGGCCTGATCGACCTCGACGACATCGCGGAAGATCAACGTGTCCGCGACACCGAGCACCGACTCGACATCGCGGGCAACGACTTCCGCGAACCGGTCGCCGGTCACCTCGGCCAGCACGAACTCCACCTGGGCATCGAGTAGCCGTTCGGCAATCTCACGCGGCTCTGTCATCGCGGTTCCACCCATCACAGTCGAAGTACGGTGCGCTCGGCCAGGTTACGGTCCCGATGTTTCGGTGTCGTTGCCGTGCAACGACTTCCGAATCTGGTCCAGGCGCTCACGCGCGGCTTTCTCGCGCGCGTCCCATTGCTCGTCCGCGCTGCGGCCCGCCGGGGTCTGCTGGTCGAGCTCGCTCATCCCCTGCGCGGTGCCGAAGCGCTGCTCGACCTTATCGCGAACTGACCCCCAAGTAGGGACGCCGGAAGGCGAATATTCACCCGTCTCAGTCGGTGCTGAGGTACCGGTCGGCGGTACCGGTACCGGCGGTACCGCGGAAGTGCCTCCGACCTGCCCGGATACGTCGTGCAGCGGCGGTGCGTCATGCACGGATGTGGGCATCGTGGTAGGAGTCACACCACCACCCGACGTTGCATCACCGGTTTCGAGCAGCCCGAGCAGTGCCGCGTGCACGACCTGGAAGCCGGGCCGTTCCGCGGTGGCGACCAGCAATACTCCGACCAATTCCTGGTCGGACAGTGCGGCTAAACGGGCCGCGATCTCGCTGTTTTCAGTCATACGCCCAGGCTACGCAGCCAGCACGGCGACGGCTTATTGCCGGACGACGGCACCGGCCCAGTCGCGTACCAATGCGAACCAGGCGGCGCCGCCGACCATGATCAGGTCGTTGTGCCCCGCGCCGGGGAAGATCTCCAGGCGTTTCGGTTCCCGGGCGGCGGCGTAGAGGCGTTCGGCGTGCCGCAGTGGCAGGAGTTCGTCTTGATCACCGTGCATGATCAGGACCGGGGTGCGCAGCGTGCGGATGCGACGTTCGTTGGGGTAGGCGTCCGGGACGAAGGGACGCGGCAGGAACGGGTAGACCGATCTGGCGGCGTCGCGGAGGCCGGAGAACGTCGACATCAACATCAGACCGGCTGGCGGGTGCGCCTGGGCGAGTTCGAGCATGACGCCGCCGCCGAGTGATTTACCCAGGTAGACAACGCGGTTCGGATCGACACCGGGTTGTTCGAGCAGCACCTGCCGCGCGGCACGCGCATCGAGGTAGGTGCCACGCTCGGTGGGTCGGCCGGTGCTGCGCCCATAACCCCGGTAGTCGAACGCGAGCACATCGAACCCGGCCTCGACGAGCAGCGCGAACAGCGGCACCCGATCACCGATATTGCCCGCGTTGCCGTGCGCGAACAGGATGTGCCCGACCGACTTCGGCGCGGGCAACCACCACCCGTGCAGAGTCTCTCCATCCGCCGTACCGATGGACAGATCGGCATACTCCATCCCCAGAATGGCAGGCGTCTGCACGATCTGCCGATCCGGCAAATAGGTCAACGCGTTCAGTATCGAACTGGCCGGGTGTCGCATGCCTAAGTTCTTACCCCTCCTCCCGCCGATGCGCGTCACTCGGCTCGCATGACCCCCGAAACCGCCAGCTCCGCTGGGTGAGCCGCGCACCGTTTGTGCGGCCGCACACCCTGTGTAGCGGGCGTGCGGCCGACACGGAGGGTGTGCGGCTCGGGGTCAGGCGCGGAGGACCGCGCCTACGGCCTCGGCCGCCGCGGCTACCGCGGCGTCGCGGGCGGCGCTTGCCTCGTCTTCGGTGAGGGTGCGGTCGGTGGCGCGGAAGCGGAGGGCGTAGGTGAGGGATTTGCGGCCCTCGCCTGCTTGGGCGCCCTCGTAGACGTCGAACAGGGCGATGTCTTCGAGGAGGTCGCCGCCGCCGGTGCGCAGGGCCGACTCGACCGAGGCGGCGGGCGTGGCTTTCTCGACGCTGATCGAGACGTCCTGGAGCACGGCGGGGAACGGGGAAATTGTTGGGGCCGGGCGGGATTCGAGCAACGGCAGAGCATCGAGGTCGAGTTCGACGGCGCAGGTGCGCTGCGGCAGGCCGGAACGTTCCAGCACGGCGGGGTGCAGTTCGCCCGCGTAGCCGACGACCGCACCGTCGACGAGCAGTTCGGCGCAGCGGCCGGGATGCCAGGGCAGCTGGGCGGCGGGGCGGCGCTCGAGCGTGACGCCCGCCGCGTCGGCGACGATGTCGGCCAAGGCGAACGCGTCGGCGGCCTCGGCCGGACGGCCCTGGCCCCACGGTCCACGCGGTTCGCGACGGCCGGTGAGGACGGCCGCGACGTGCACGGGCTGCGCGGGCAGCGAGTCGAGCAGTTCGGTGATCTGCTCGTCGGTGGGGCGACGATCGACCGGCAGCGCCTCGACCGGATGCACGTTCTCGCCGGGCAGCACCACCTGCGCGATGCCGTAGATGGTGAGGTCACGCGCGCCACGAGAGATGTTGCGGGCGGCCACTTCCAGCAGTCCGGGCAGCAGCGTGGTGGCCAGCTCGGAGCGCTCGACATCGAGCGGGTTCAGCACCCGGGTGGTCGCCCGGCGCGGGTCGTCGGCGTCCAGACCCCAGGTGTCGAAGACACCGGCGGCCAGGAATACCGGCGCGGGCACCTCGACGGCACCGGCGAAGGCCAGCGCCCGGCTGACCGCGCGGCGACGACGCTGGGTCGCGGTCAGCCCGCGCCCGGCGGGCGCGGTGGGCAGCACGGACGGGATCTGCTCGAGGCCCTCCAGCCGGAGCACCTCTTCGACCAGGTCGGCGGGCTGGGCCAGGTCCGGTCGCCAGCTCGGCGGAGTGACTTCCAGCTGGCCGTGTCCGGTGCTCTCGTCGACGGCGACCTCGACGAGGCAGCCGATCTGAGCCAGGCGGCGCGCGGAGGTACCGGTCGGGTAGGTGACACCGGCGACCCGGTCGGCCAGGTCGATGTCCATCCGGATCGGCGGCGCGGGCGGCACCGGGACGCGGACGTCGGTGAGCGCGGGTTCGACAGTGCCACCGGCGATTTCGGCCAGCAGGTGGGCGGCTCGGTCGAGCGCGGCCACATTGATCTCCGGGTCGACCACCCGCTCGTACCGCTTGCCCGCCTCGGACACCAGCTTGTGCCTGCGCGCGGTGCGGTAGACGAGCAGCGGGTTCCAGGTGGCCGCTTCCAGCACGACATCGGTCGTCTCGGTGCCGATTTCGGTGGTCGCGCCGCCCATGATGCCTGCCAGCGAGATAACGCCGGAATCGTCGGCGATCACCACGTCCTCGGCGTCGAGCACGCGCTCGACCTCATCGAGGGTGCGCAGCGTCTCGCCCTTGTTCGCGGTACGCACCACCAAGCCGCCGTTCAGCTTGCCGCCATCGAAGGTGTGCAGCGGCTGGCCCAGTTCGAGCATGACGTAGTTGGCGACGTCGACGGCCGCGGAGATGGGCCGCACGCCGGACAGCAGCAGCCTGCGCTGTAACCACCAGGGGCTCACCGCGTTCGGGTCGATGCCGGTGACCCGGCGCACGGCGAAGCGGGTGCACTTGGATTCGGGTTCGAGCCGGACCGGCCAGGCGTCGCGCTCGTCGTCCGGCAGGGTGCGCACGGCGGGGTCGGCGTAGTCGAGGTCGAAACCGCAGGCGAGTTCGCGGGCCAGGCCGCGCACCGAGAAGCAGTAGCCGCGGTCCGGGGTGATGTTGAGCTCGATGACCGTATCGTCCAGGCCGAGCAGCTCGTTCGCGTCCGCGCCCGGCTCGGCGGTGCCCGGCTCGAGCACCAGGATGCCGGAATGGTCCTTGCCGATGCCGAGTTCGGCGACCGAGCAGATCATGCCGTTGGAGACGTGCCCATAGGTCTTGCGCGAGGAGATGGCGAAGCCGCCGGGCAGCACCCCACCGGGCAGCACCACGACGACCAGATCGCCGACGGCGAAGTTGGTTGCGCCGCAGACGATCTCCTGCAGGTCAGGATTGCCGACATCCACCTTGCAGAACCGGATCGGCTTCTTGAACTCGGTCAGCTCGGTGATCTCGGCGACCCGGCCGACGACCAGCGGCTTGTCGATATCACCGGAGACCGGCTGAAGCTTGTCCACCTCTTCGACCTCGAGCCCCACCCGGACGAAGCCCGCGTCGAGCTCTTCCGGCGTCACCGACCAGTCGGGGTTGGTGCGCTGGATGATATCGGTCAGCCAGGACTGCGCTACTCGCACTTGACGTTTCGCTCTCTCGATCGAAGGGAGTTCTTGAGGGGACCCAGCTCAGGACCGGACGCCGAACGGCAGCGTGAAACGCACGTCGCCCTCGACGATGTCGCGCATGTCCGGGATGCCGTTGCGGAACTGCAGGGTCCGCTCCAGGCCCATGCCGAACGCGAACCCGCTGTACACCTCGGGATCGATCCCGCTGGCGATCAGCACCTTCGGGTTCACCATGCCGCAGCCGCCCCACTCGACCCAGCCCGCGCCGCCCTTCTTGTCCGGGAACCAGACGTCGACCTCGGCGGAGGGCTCGGTGAACGGAAAGTAGTTGGGGCGCATCCTGGTTCGCGTGTCCGGCCCGAACAGCGCCCGCGCGAACGCGTCCAGCGTGCCGCGCAGGTGCGCCATGGTCAGGCCCTTGTCCACGGCCAGCCCCTCCACCTGGGAGAACACCGGGGTGTGCGTGGCGTCGAGCTCGTCGGTGCGGAAGGTGCGGCCGGGGCACACCACGTAGATCGGCAGCTCGCGTTCCAGCAGCGAGCGCACCTGCACCGGGGAGGTGTGCGTGCGCAGCACCTGCCGCGAGCCTTCCGGCGCGATGTGGAAGGTGTCCTGCATGGTGCGGGCAGGATGGTCGGGCAGGAAGTTGAGCGCGTCGAAATTGAAGTGCTCGGTCTCCACCTCCGGGCCCTCGGCGACCTCCCAGCCCATCGCGACGAACACGTCGGCGATCTGCTCGGAGATGACGGTGATCGGGTGGCGCGCGCCGACCGGCTGGCGACGGGCGGGCAATGTCACGTCGATCGCCTCGGCCACCAGCACCGCCGCGTCCCGCTCGGCGAGCAGCACCGCACGGCGGGCCTCGAACGCCTCGGACACCCGGGCCCGGGCGATATTGACGCGCTTGCCCGCGTCGGCCTTCTCGGCCTTGGGAAGGCTGCCCAATGCGCGCTGGGCCAGCGCGAGCGGGGCCTTGCCGCCGAGATGCTCGGTTTTCGCGACCGCGAGCGCATCCAGGTCGGCCGCAGCGGCAAACGCCTTCTCGGCGGCCGCCGCCGCAGCGGCCAGTGCCTCCTCGGTCAGCGTCGCGTTCTGCTCGACTGCGTCGTTGTCGTCGGCCACGATGGTTCGACTCTCCCCTGGGGATCGGTTCGCGGGTACGGCTCGTTCCCTACCCACATTGCTGCTGGTGGAATCCTATTGGATGCGCCATATCCGATTCACGCGGATTCCCCGCCACGCCCCGGCAACCCCATTCCGCCGCATCACAGCGCCCCAATTGCGAGGATTGTCACAGCGCCACGGGGCGTTTCCCTGAGCGCGGGACAACACCTGACCGGTTGACGACAGGACATCATTTTCTGGCGTCTTCTACGGCTGAACCTGTCGCACCCCTGATGCCAGCCGCACCCCTTGGCGTGTGCGGCTGGCACAGGTCGGGCTAGGCGGACGTGATCCGTCCAGGCACCAGGAGTGAGATCACGGCGCCGACCGCGACGATGGCGGCGCCTGCCCAAATCGCCGGAACAAGGCCATCTACGTAGGCCTGCGGGCTGAGAAACGAACCGCGCGAGGCGAATATCGACGCGAGCACGGCGACGCCCATCGCGATACCCACTTCGCGCAGTGTGCTGTTGGTGCCCGAAGCCATGGCCCGGTCGTCCGGCGCGGCACTGGCCATCACCACCGTGGCGCTCGGCGTGAGGATCAGTCCCATGCCGACCCCGGCGAGCAGGAACGGTCCGATGAAGGGGCCATAGTCGACGTCGACGGTGGTGATCGCCGCCATCCACCCCAGCGCGATCGCCAGCATCAGCTGACCGGTCACCAGCAGCGCCCGCGCGCCGACCCGGTCGACGAGCAGTCCCGCGATCGGGGCGACCACCATCGGAGCCATGGTCCACGGCATGGTGCGGAGCCCGGATTCCAGCGCGCTGTAGCCCTGCACCACCTGGAAGTACTGGGCCAGCAGGAAGATCGAGCCGAAGACACCGGCCGAGAACATGAAGCTGGTGGCATTGCCGATCCCGAAGGCACGCGACCGGAACAGCCGCAGCGGCAACATCGGATCCGGTGTCGTCAGCTCCCACGCCACCAGAGCGGCCAGCAGCACCGCGCCACCGATCAGTCCGGACAGCACGGTGGCCGAGGTCCAGCCGTCATCGGCGCCATGGATCACCCCCCACACCACCGCGAGCACCCCGCTCGCCGACAAGACCAGGCCAACCAGGTCGAGCCGCCTGCCGCCGCCGGACGACTCGCGCAGCACTCGGGCCGCGAACGGCAACACCGCGACGCCGATGGGCACGTTCAGCCAGAAGATCCACTGCCAGCTCAACCCGTCCACCACGACACCGCCGATGAGCGGCCCGACCGCGACGCCGAGTCCGGCGATGCCACCCCAGATCCCAATGGCCATATTTCGCATGCGCTCGGGCACCGCCGCCGACAGCAGCGTCAGGGACAGCGGCAGCACCGCGGCAGCGCCGAAACCCTGCACGACCCTGGCGGCGATCAACATCCACGGCTCCGTGCTCAGCGCACAGGCCGCCGAAGCCACCGTGAACAGCGCGATCCCCGCCAGGAAGATCCGGCGGCGGCCGAGCCGGTCACCGATCGCCGAGACGGTGAGCAGCAGCGAGGCGAAGGACAGCGTGTAGGCGTTGACGAACCACTGCAGATCGGTCAGCGAGGCGCCGAGCTCGGTGCGAATTACCGGTAGCGCGAAGGTCACCACGAGGTTGTCCAGCGTGACCATGAACATCGGGATGCCGACCGCGGCCAGCACGGCAGCGACCATGCGTCCACCGACGGGTTTCCCCGGTGCGGCAGTGGCCGGCGAGGCGGCGGGTTCGAGGGTTTCGGTCATATCCGGCCTTTGTTGTAATTGACTGATAACTAACGTCTCGTAGAGTATGCATCGACTGATAACATGTCAACGCGGGGCGGGGTTCGAGTGAACGGAGTGCAGCATCATGTCGAGTTCGTCCAGAGTCCGGATGACCGCAGCCGAACGCGGCGAGCAGGTGCTCCAAGCGGCCGTGTCGGCCTTCGCCGAATCCGGCTACGCGGGCACCCGGACCGACGAAATCGCCAGGCGCGCAGGTGTTTCCCAGCCATATGTGATTCGGCTCTTCGGCACCAAGCAGCAGTTGTTCATCGCCGCGATGCATCGCGTGTGCGATCGGATCGAGGAGATCTTCCGGTCGGCGCGGCAGGCCGCAGACGCTGATGCGACGCCGGAGCGGGCGCTACTCGCCCTCGGTCGCGGTTACGAGATCTTCTTGGCCGAACGGGAATTGCTGCAAGTCTTCCTGCACGGCTTCGCCGCGAGCGCGGACCCGGCGATCGGCAATGACGTACGCGACCGCTTCGGCATGGTCTTCGATTTGGTGCGCGAGCTGACCGGCGCGCCGACGTCGGAGATTCGCCGTTTCATGGCCACCGGGATGCTGCTCACCGTGATGAGCGCGATGCAGGTGGCGGGTCCCGATGCGGTTCCGGCGCCGTGGGCGGCCGAGATCCTGGCTGATCTACCGGCCACCGAGGCTTGACCGGCACCCTTGCGCCTGCGCAGGGATGCTATTGCGCGCGAGCCGCTTTGGCGTGCTGGACGCGGGAGCTCGCGTAGAGGCAGATCGAGGCGGCGGCGGCGAGATTCAGGCTCTCGGCCCGGCCGTGGATGGGGATGCGAATGCGATGGTCGGCGCGGGCGGCGACGGCCGGGTCGAGACCGTGCGCCTCGTTGCCGAACAGCCAGGCGATCGGCCCGGTGAACAATTCGTCGGCCTCGTCCAGGTCGACCTCGCCGTTCGCGGCGGTGGCCAGGATCGTGATGCCCGCTGCGGCAAGGGAATCCAACGTGCCGGTGACATCGCGGTGACGGGCGATGGGGACGTGGAACAGGCTGCCCGCGCTGGCGCGCACGCATTTGCCGTTGTGCGGGTCGACGGTGTCCCCCGCCAGCACCACACCATCGGCTCCGACGGCGTCGGCCACCCGAATGAGCGTGCCCGCGTTGCCGGGTTCGGCGATCTCGACCGGCACGGCCAGCATGCGCGGGTGGGTCGCGAGCACGTCGGCCAGCGGCACATCGATCAGTTCGCAGACCGCGACAAGCCCTGGCGCGGTGACGGTTTCGCCGAGTTGTGCGGCGGCGCGGTCGCTGACCAGCGTGCTGCGCACGCCCATCCCGGCGGCCCCGGCGACCAGTTCGTGTTCGCGGGCCGCGGCACCGGCGGAATAGAACAACTCCCGCACCCGTCCGGTATCCAGGGCGGCCGCAACGGAATTGGCGCCTTCGGCGAGGAAGAGTCCGGTCTTGCGGCGCTGGGCGCCGCGATGCAGCTTGACAGCGGAAACGACCCGTGGATTGCGCTCGGAGAGCGCGTCCACGGGTCGTTCCGAGGGGTGTCCGTTCGTCACGTAACCCTGGCTCAAGCGGCCGGGGCGTTGACGTCCTGGGGCAGCGCGGCCTTGGCGATCGCGACGAGACCGGCGAAGGCATCGGCGTCGGAGACGGCGAGCTCGGCGAGGTTCTTGCGGTCCACCTCGACACCGGCGGCCTTCAGGCCCTGGATGAGACGGTTGTAGGTGATGTCGTTCAGCCGCGCCGCGGCGTTGATGCGGGTGATCCAGAGCTTGCGGAAGTCACCCTTGCGCGCCCGGCGGTCCCGGTAGGCGTAGGTGAGCGAGTGCAGCTGCTGTTCCTTGGCCTTGCGGTACAGCCGCGAGCGCTGGCCGCGGTAGCCCTTGGAGGCCTCGAGGATGGAACGACGCTTCTTTTGAGCGTTGACGGCCCTTTTGACGCGTGCCATGGGTCAGTCCTTTGTCGATCTAGGGGGCGCATGCGGGCACCCGGCGATTGTCAGTTCGGTCGGCGTCCGGAATCCGGAACGCGGTTGCTGGCTGGTCTCTCTCAGAGACCGAGCAGCCTCTTCACGCGCGGGACGTCGACGGACGCGACGGCCTCCGTGCCATCCAGACGACGAGTCCGGCGGGTGGACTTGTGCTCGAGCAGGTGGCGGCGGTTCGCCTGCTGGCGAAGCAGCTTGCCTCGGCCCGACACCTTGAATCGCTTCGAGGCACCGCTGTGGCTCTTCATCTTCGGCATGGATTCCTCATATCTGTCTCGTCCCGGCGGTCCTCACGGACCGCCGGCTCTTATCGGTATTACTGCGGCGGGTTGGCCTGCTCGGCCGGAGCCGCGGCGGGCGCGTTGTCTGCGGGCGCGGCCTCAGCGGGCGCGGGGCTCTGCTGCGCAGCGGGCTGCTGCGGCCGCGGAGCTGCGGACTCCTGCTGTGCCTTCACTCGCGTCTTCGCACCCTTGTGGGGTGCGAGGACCATAGTCATGTTGCGACCGTCCTGCTTGGCCGAGGTCTCGACGAACCCCAGGTCCGCCACGTCCGCGGCGAGCCGCTGCAGCAGCCGGTAGCCCAGTTCGGGCCGGGACTGCTCGCGTCCACGGAACATGATGGTGACCTTGACCTTCGACCCGGCCTCGAGGAAGCGCATCACGTGGCCCCTCTTGGTCGCATAGTCGTGGTCGTCGATCTTCGGGCGGAGCTTCTGCTCCTTGATCACGGTCTGCACCTGGTTCTTCCGAGACTCGCGCGCCTTCTGCGCCGTCTCGTACTTGAACTTGCCGTAGTCCATGATCTTGCAGACCGGCGGACGTGCATCCGGAGCGACCTCTACGAGATCGAGATCTGCCTCCATGGCGACGCGTAGTGCATCTTCAACACGCACGATCCCAACCTGCTCGCCGCTGGGTCCGATCAGTCGAACCTCGGGAACACGGATGCGATCGTTGATGCGGGTCTCAGTGCTGATGGGGCCTCCTAGGTCAAGCGGTGTCGTCAGGACGACCGCGCGCAATAACTGCAACCCCTTTTCAACACAAAAGCCCCGGAGCGGTATTCCGCGTCGGGGCCCGATGTCGACCGGTCATCGCACGCGAAGAGCATTCGCGTTCGACCTTGTGCGCGCGGTTCTCGTGAGAGAACCCCGGCACAAGAAACCCGCCTCCGAGAAGGCGGGTGACCGGACCGTTTGACCTGACGATCGCTCGTCGGTAACGGTGGGAGTCGGGCTCCACTTATCAGCCCCAGGCTCGAAATCTTGGAAGAAGACACAACCAGGGGCGGTCGTCAGCGGTCAGTCTAACATTCCGTTCGGCTATCGCCGAATCGCGGTAAATGGCTTGCCCGCCCCCACCGGGCCTGCCAGGCTCCCTCGGTGTCGACTTCACGCTGTGACCTGCTGCGATGGCAATTCGAATTCACCTGGGCGCTCGCCGAGTTGCACCTGGGAGTGCTGACGCCCGAGGACTTCCTCTGGCCGGCCGCCGATCCGCACTGGACTGTACGCCCCGACGCCGACGGTGCGTGGCGGCCGGACTGGGCCGACACCGAACCCGACCCCGTACCCGTGCCGACCATCGGCTGGCTCAGCTGGCACATCGGCTGGTGGTGGAGCGCGGCCATCGACCAGCTGGCGGGCCGGACCGCGGCCGCCCCCGAGGACGTGCCGTGGCCCGGCGAAGGCGCCACGGCCGTGGCGTGGCTGCGCGAGCTACGGGACACCTGGTTGCGCGTGCTCGATGACCTGACCGAGGACGAATTGAACCGTCCCGCAGCCTTTCCATGGCCGGCCGAGGCGGGCCTGACCGTTGCGCACCTGATGAGCTGGGTGAACTCGGAGCTGATGAAGAACATCGCGGAGATCGGCCAACTCCGGCTGCTCCGCACCGCGTCGCTAACCTCTTAGCCATGACAGAAGAGCTCGACAACTCCGTGCGCGAACTGGCCGACATCCCAGCGGTGGAGGTGATCAGCCGGGCCGCGGTGATGCTGATGAGTTCGGCGGCGGAGAAGCTCGGGCTCGCGGACGAGGATCCGGAAACCAGCACGCGGCGCGATCTGGACGAGGCGCGCCGGGTGATCACGGCGCTCGCCGGGCTGGTCACGGCTTCGGTGGAGTACCTCGGACCGCACGCGGGGCCGATCCGCGAGGGGTTGCAGTCCTTGCAGCGGGCATTCCGGGAGGCGTCGGCGCATCCGGACGAGCCGGGTAAGGGGCCGGGCGAGAAGTACACGGGCCCGGTGTACTGAACCGGCCATACCGACTGACCTCACCGCGGCGGCTTAGCGCGCAGGTTCTTGCCCAGTGGGCAATTTTGCCCACTGGGCAAGTTTTTCCGGTAGGCTGGGTGCATGCCGGATGAGGAAGTGCTCGGGCTTCGCGAACGCAAGAAACTCGATACCCGCATGGCGCTGAGTGACGCGGCCCTGCACCTTGCCTTCGAGCGCGGACTGGACAACGTCACCCGCGACGACATCGCGGCACGCGCCGGGGTGTCGGTGCGTACTTTCAACAACTACTTCACCGGCAAGTACGACGCCCTCGCCTACCGGCAATCCGAGCGAATTCGGCGCAGCGTCAAGGCCTTCCGGGATCGCCCCACGGACGAACCGCTTTGGACCTCGATCACCGAGGCACTACTCGAGCCGCTGGCGGCCGACAGCGACCAGCTCGTCGCGCCGAGCCCCGCGCAACTTGCCGAGATACGGAAACTGTTCACCGTCCCCGAGTTGCGCTTCGCGATATCCAAAGAGGTGTCCGAGGATTGGCTCGAGGCGATCGCGGCACGCACCGGGACCGACCCGCTGCGCGACACCTATCCACGCCTGGTGGTCGGCATGATCGGCGCCGTCGCCGAAGCGGCCATGGTGGCCTACGCCCACGCCGACCCACCGGTACACATCACCACCCTGCTCCGCCGTGCCCTCACCGAAGTCGCCGCGGGCCTGCCCGAACCTGCGCGCTGACCCCAGCGCATCGCCGAGCCACAACATCGGACAAACCACAACATCGAACGAAGGGTGTATTTGCCATGCCCGAAATACCTGTCGACGTAGTCATTTCCGGCGCGGGCCCGAACGGGCTCATGCTCGCGGGCGAACTCGCGCTGGCCGGGGTGCGGCCGATCGTGCTGGACGAACTACCCGCGCCGAGCACCGAGCCGAAAGCGAACGGTCTTGTCGGCCAAGTGGTTCGGCTGCTGGACATGCGCGGTCTCTATCACGAGTTCGGCGGCGCACCCGGTGCGCCACAGCCGCTGCCGCGCTACGTGTTCAGCGGGCTGCCGCTGTCGTTCGGCGAGCTGACCGACAACCCGATGTACGCGCTACCGATTCCGCAGCCGAAACTTGTTCGGCTGCTGGAGAAGTGGGCACGTGGACTGGGCGTGGACGTCCGATGGGGACACCGCCTGACCGAGCTGACCCAGCAGGACGGTGGCGTCGGGCTCCTGATAGCCGGACCCGGCGGAACCTATCGCCTCGACACCACGTTTCTGGTCGGCGCGGACGGCGGTAAGAGCCGCGTCCGCAAGCAGATCGGGATCGAGTTTCCCGGGCACACGGCGACGGACGGCGTCTGGCGGATGGGGCACGTGTGGTTGCCGGACGAGCTGCGGACCGCGGATGGTGGTGTCGAGATTCCGGGGTTCGGTCGACTTCCCTTCGGGCACAACCGACTCGAGCGCGGCGGTTTCGTCTTCGCCGAGCTCGAACCGGGTCGGCCGATGGTCGCCAGCCTCGAGTTCGGTGGCGCGCCGGTTCCGGATGGGACTCCGATGACCGTCGAGGAACTGCGCGCCAGCCTGCGGCGGGTACTCGGCGTCGACCTGCCGATCGAAGCGCCACGCGGACCGGGTCCACACGCGTTGCGCCGCATAGACAATCAGAACACTCGGCAGGCCGAGCGCTACCGGGCAGGCAACGTGTTCCTCGTCGGCGATGCCGCACACGTGCATTCCGGGGTGGGCGGGCCGGGCCTCAACCTCGGTTTGCAGGATGCGGCCAACCTCGGCTGGAAGCTGGCCGCAGCGATAAACGGCTGGGCCCCACCAGGATTGCTGGACACCTACCATGCCGAACGGCACCCCGTCGGCGCTCGCGTCATGATGAGCTCGCTCGCTCAAACCGCCCTCTTCGCGCCCGGCCCGGAGGTTACCGCGGTACGTACGCTCCTCAGCGAACTGCTGCAACAGCCGGAGAACACCGCGTACGTCGCGCGCCTGATGTCCGGAGCCGACACCCGCTACGAGACCGGCGACGAGCACCCGCTCGCCGGGCGGATGGTGCCCGACCTCGTCGTCGAAACCCCGCACGGCACAAGGCGAGTCGCCGAATTGCTACGCAAGGCACGACCCCTACTACTCACGCTCACCGGCACCCCGACCTACGCCGACATTGCGGCAGACTGGCGCGATCGAGTCGACACCGTCGTCGCGACCACCGCCGACGCACCCGCCGCGGCACTGCTGATTCGACCGGACGGGTACGTAGCATGGGCGACCAACGGTGCCGAACAGTCCGACTCGAACCCCCTACACGAAGCGTTGACCCGCTGGTTCGGCTCACCGCTGACCTGACTTATCGATTACATACCAGCCCACCGATCACCCCGCCCCGCACCGATCGGCTCGCCCCGCACCGATCGGCCAGCAAACTCCTGCGCGGCAGGGGAACTCGTGCGCGGCTGGGCGCGGCGCGGCCGCTGCCAGGACAGGGGTCGGTCGTCTCACCGCGCACCGAGTTGCCGACAATTCTTGCGCGGCAGGACAATTCGTGCGCGGGATGTGCGCGGCGCGATGGCTACCGGGTCAGTGATCAGTCGTCTCGATGCACACCGATTGGCCCGCCACGCACTGATTGGTCTGCCGCGCACAAATTGCCCTGCCGCGCACTGATTTTCTGCCGAGCGCGGGTTGTCTTGCCGCGCGCGAGTTGCCTCGCCGCGCACCGATTTGCCAGCAAATTCGTGCGCGGCACGGCAATTCGTGCGCGGGCTGTGGGGTGCGGTCGACTACCGGGACGGTGGTTGGTTCGCGTGCTCGTTGAGGAGGAACTCCGAGATCGTGTCGGTCTGCCCGAGGATTGCGTGTCCGACTTCCGGTAGCACGTGCACCGTCGCGTTCGGAACGCACCGGCGCACGCGCTCGGCGGTGCCCGCGGAGTCGAACATGACGTCGCGGGCACCGACTATCACCAGCATCGGCATGGTCAGTCCGCGTAGTGCGTCGTCCGGGAAGACGGGTAGGCGCTCGGTGCGTGGCTTGAATTGGGTGAAGGTCAGTACTACCTCGTCGAGGGCCTGCTCGGTCATCGGGGTGTTTAGGCCGGTCACGATGCGTGCGGTGCGGCGCAGGCCGCGTCGTCCGAAGAGGCGGAGCAGCAGCGCTTTCGGGAGCCAGCCCAGCTTTTGCGCGCCGATACCGCCGGGGCACAGGAGGGCGAGCCGGGTCACCCGACCTGGCCTGCGGATGGCGTAGTCCAGCGCCACCCAGCCACCGAGGGAGGCCGCGACGATCGAAATGGTGGTGAGCCCGAGGCCTTCCAGTACATCGTCGAGCCACGACGCGAGTCGATCGGAATCCAAGGGCGGGCGCGACGGCGCGCTCGCTCCGGGCTCGCCGATCATGTCGACCGAGTACGTGCGGAAACGCGTTGCCCAGGAGGCGATGTCGCCGCGCCACATCGTCGTGTTCGCGCCCGAGCCGTGCAACAGCAGCACCGGTGGTGCGTCCTGCGGTCCGGAGATGACGACGAATGTCTCGCCCTCTCGGGTCGGCACCCGCACGTGTTCAGCGGGAACCGGCCAACTGCTCAGTAGGTCTTGGTAGCGCTGCCGGATCGCGCTTGCGCCGTTCTCCGATTTGTAGATGGTGCTCATGCCGCCGCCTCGCTGGTGCTCACCCCACGAGGGCGGTTGATCGACGAATCGCTCACTCATGACGCGAGCACTCCTTCCATGTAGTCGAACAACCGTGCCGTGTCCGAAAGACTGCCAAGGACAATGACTTTCATGCGCGCCCGCTCCGCGTCGTAGACCGTTTCGATCCGCAGCGGATCGGCGTCGCCCGACCGGGTATTGGCGGCGGCCATCAGCAGCGTGCTCAGACGGTCGGCCGTCTCCCGGTTGACCGCGTCGACCTGCACGATGCTCGACACCTCGGCGTGCCGCTGCCGACGAACCGTGTCACGAACCGGCTCGGGCACCGAACGCCCGGTGAACGCCTCCAGATCCTCGTGCGCGATCCGGTACTGCTTGCCGATGCGGACCGCGGTGAGCCGCCCGTCCCGCACGTAGTTGCGGATGGTGCGGACGTGCAGTCCGAGGCGTTCGGCTACCTGCTCCACGGAGTAGAGGCGATCAGTCACTGAACTACTCTAAACTTCCCTATCGTCCCGCACAATAGGGAAGTTTAAGGTAATCAAGTATCCATCGGGCACCGTTGCCGGTGCGGATGAAGATGTCGGCCCGATAGGGCAAAGTAGGCGCCATGGCTACACAGATCGTTTTGGTTCCCGGATTCTGGCTCGGCGCATGGGCCTGGGATGAGGTCGCGACCGCCCTGCGGGAGCGCGGCAACGAAGTACAAGCGCTGACCCTGCCCGGACTGGATCCCGCCGATCCCGACCGCCTTTCGGCGACCATGGAGACCCAGGCACAGGCGATCATCGACGCCGTCCCGGCGGGCGAAACAGCCGTGCTGGTCACGCATTCCGGCGGCGCGTCCCCCGCCTATCTCGCCACCGACCGTGCGCCGCAACTGTTCCAACGCGCGATCTACGTCGACGCCGCCCCGGTACCTGACGGCTTCGTCATCGTCCCCGACCTCGCGGCGGCCGGACCCGAATGGCTGCTACCGGACTGGCCGGAATTGGAAGCCACCGGCAACAGCATCGAGGGCTTGGACGAGGCCGCCCTGGCCCGCTTCCGCGAGCGCGCCGTCGGCGAGCCGACCACCATCACGTCCACCCCGCTCGAGCTCAGCGACTCCCCCGCCCGCCTGTCGATCCCGACCACCATCATCTGCAACAGCCTCCCCTCGGAGCTGGCCAAAAAGTTCCGGGACGAAGGGGAAGTCCCCGCCTTCGCCGAACTGACCCGCATCGACGCCGAGTACATCGACCTCCCCACCGGCCACTGGCCCATGTGGTCCAAGCCCACCGAACTCGCCGACCTGATCCACACGGTCGCCAACCGCCCCTGACCGAGCCGGGGTCCCGCTCCCGGCCCTGCCACTCCCCTCGCGGGTGGTCAGCGCAGAGCGGCAGCCTTGCGGGCAAGCCGCTTGGTGGCGGTCTTCGCCGCCGCTTGCGCGTCTGTCGGCTTATCGACTGCCTTCGCGGCCTTCTTCGCCGGAGCCTTCTTGGCGGCCGCCTTCGTTGCCGACGCCTTCTTCCCCGCCGTCTTCTTGGCGGGGTTCGATGCGGGTGGCTGGTTCAGCGCCTCCCGGAGGAACTGCCCGGTGTAGCTTTCCGCAACGGCCGCAACATCTTCCGGGGTGCCCTCGGCGACGACCATGCCGCCGCCGGAGCCACCTTCGGGGCCCATGTCGATCACCCAGTCGGAGGTCTTGATGACGTCCAGGTTGTGTTCGATGACGATGACCGTGTTGCCCTTGTCGACCAGGCCGTTGATCACCTTGAGGAGCTTGCGGATGTCTTCGAAGTGCAGGCCGGTGGTGGGTTCGTCGAGGATGTAGACGGTGCGGCCGGTGGAGCGCTTCTGCAGTTCGGCGGACAGTTTGACGCGCTGTGCCTCACCGCCGGAGAGGGTGGGTGCGCTCTGGCCGAGGCGCACGTAGCCGAGGCCGACGTCGACGAGGGTTTTCAGGTAACGGTGGATCGAGCTGATCGGCTCGAAGAACTCCGCGCCCTCCTCGATGGACATGTCGAGGACCTCGGCGATGGTCTTGCCCTTGTAGTGCACCTCGAGGGTTTCCCGGTTGTAGCGGGCACCGTGGCAGACCTCGCACGGGACGTACACGTCCGGCAGGAAGTTCATCTCGATCTTCAGCGTGCCGTCACCCGAGCACGCCTCGCAGCGACCGCCCTTGACGTTGAAGGAGAAACGGCCCGGCTGGTAACCGCGCACCTTCGCCTCGGTGGTCGATGCGAACAGGGTGCGGATCTTGTCGAACACACCGGTGTAGGTGGCCGGGTTGGAGCGCGGCGTACGGCCGATCGGCGACTGGTCCACCTGGACGAGCTTGTCCAGGTTGTCCAGCCCGTTGATCCTGGTGTGCCTGCCGGGCACCTGCCGCGCGCCGTTGAGCTTGTTCGCGAGCACGGTCGCCAGGATGTCGTTGACCAGGGTGGATTTGCCGGAACCGGAAACGCCGGTGACCGCGGTGAGCACACCGAGCGGGAAGCTGACGTCGATGCCGCGCAGGTTGTGCTCGGTCGCGCCGACCACGGTGAGCTGGCGCTTCTTGCTGATCGGCCGCCGCACCATCGGCACCTCGATCCGCTCACGGCCGGAAAGGTAAGCGCCGGTGAGCGATTCGGGATCGGTGAGCAGCTCCTGGTACGGGCCGCTGTGCACGACGCGGCCGCCGTGCTCACCGGCCAGCGGGCCGATGTCGACCACCCAGTCCGAGGCGCGGATGGTGTCCTCGTCGTGTTCGACGACGATCAGCGTGTTGCCGAGATTTCGCAGCCGCGTGAGCGTTTCGATGAGCCGCCGGTTGTCCCGCTGGTGCAGGCCGATGGACGGTTCGTCGAGCACGTACAGCACGCCGACCAGTCCGGAGCCGATCTGGGTGGCGAGCCGGATGCGCTGTGCCTCACCGCCGGACAGCGTGGCCGCGGCCCGTGAGAGCGACAGGTACTCCAGGCCGACATCGAGCAGGAAGCCGAGGCGCGCCTGCACCTCTTTGAGCACCTGCCCGGCGATCGCGGCCTCGCGCTCCCCCAGGGTGAGCGAGTTCAGGAACTTCGAGCAGTCGCCGATGGACAGGTCGCTGACATCGGCGATCGACTTGTTGTCCCCACCCGCGTTGATGGTGACCGCGAGGATCTCCGGACGCAGCCGCGCGCCGTTGCAGACCGGGCACGGTACGTCGCGCATGTAGCCGTCGTAGTGCTCCTTCATCTGCTCGGATTCGGTGCTCTCCATCCGCCGCTGCAGGAACGGCATCACGCCTTCGAAATCGGCGTAGTACGAACGTTTCCGGCCGTAACGGTTGGTGTAGGAGACGTGCACCTGGTCGGAGCTGCCCTCCAGCACCGCCTTGCGCGCCTTGAGCGGCAGGTCCTCCCACGGCGTGTCCATCGAGAATCCGACGGACGAGGCGAGACCGGACAGCAGCCTGGTGAAGTACTCCGCGGTCTGCCCGCGCGACCAGGGAGCGATGGCGCCTTCGTTCAAACTCAGCGCCGGATCGGGCACCACCAGTTCCGGGTCGACCTCTTTGCGAATACCGAGACCGGTGCAGTCCGGGCAGGCGCCGTAGGGCGAGTTGAACGAGAACGACCGCGGTTCCAGGTCCTCGATATCGAGTGGATGCCCGTTCGGGCAGGCCAGCCGTTCGGAGAAACGGCGCTCCCGGTCGTGCGCGTGCTCGTCGCGATCCACGAAGTCGAGCACCACGATGCCGTCGGCCAGCCGCAGCGCGGTCTCGATCGAATCGGTGAGGCGCTGTTTGGAAGCGGGCTTGACGGCCAAGCGGTCCACCACGACCTCGACGTCGTGCTTTTCCTGCTTCTTCAGCTTCGGCGGGTCGGTCAGCGGATACACCACGCCGTCGACCCGCACGCGGGAGTAGCCCTGGGTGTTCAGCTGGTCGAACAGGTCGACGAACTCGCCCTTGCGGGTGCGCACCACCGGCGCGAGCACCTGGAACTTGATGCCCTCCTCCATGGCGAGCACCTGGTCGACGATCTGCTGCGGCGTCTGCTTGGCGATCAGCTCGCCACAGACCGGGCAGTGCGGGGTACCGGCCCGCGCGTACAGCAGCCGTAGGTAGTCGTAGACCTCGGTGATCGTGCCGACGGTCGAGCGCGGGTTCCGATTGGTCGACTTCTGGTCGATCGAGACCGCGGGCGAGAGGCCCTCGATGAAATCGACGTCCGGCTTGTCCATCTGCCCGAGGAATTGCCGGGCGTACGCCGACAACGACTCCACATACCGGCGCTGCCCCTCGGCGAAGATGGTGTCGAACGCCAGGCTCGACTTGCCGGAGCCGGAAAGCCCGGTGAACACGATGAGACTGTCGCGGGGAAGATCGAGGTCGACCCCCTTCAGGTTGTGCTCCCGAGCTCCGCGCACAGTGAGGCGTTCCGCCACCAGGTGAGTCCCTTCTCGATCGTGTTCGGCATCGACCAACAGCATCAGCAAACGACGGCGTCGTCAGCCGAGAGACGACGTTCAGACGTATCCCGCCGCCATGCTAGGCGCGCCCACCGACAAGTTTTTCCGAGCGGACACCTGCCGAGGTCAGTAGTTCGTTCTCCGCAGGTCACCGGATAGACCGCGGACCTGCCAGCCATCCGCGTCGACGGTGACCGTCAGCACATCCGAGCCCACGCGCAGCCCACCGACTCGAAGCGGCAGATAGCGGGCGGGAACCACCGGTGCGACCGACAGCACCCCCTCCGGAACGCTCGGTTCCAGTCTCAACAGCGTACGCAGAAACAGCAATGGCGCGGCAGCGGCCCACGCCTGCGGGGAACAGGAGGTCGGGTAGGGCACCGGGATGTCGAATTCGTCGCGATCGAAGCCGCAGTAGAGCTCGGGCAACCGGTAGCCGAATCGGGTCGAGGCGTCGAGCACCGCCGCGACGACGCGATTGGCGTGGTCGGTGAAGCCGTAGCGCATCAGGCCCGCGGCACAGATCGCGTTGTCGTGCGGCCAGACCGAACCGTTGTGATAGCTGACCGGGTTGTAGGCGCCCATCGAGGTGGCCAGGGTGCGAATCCCCCAGCCGCTGAACATCTCCGGCGAGAGCAGGTGGTCGGCGACCCGCGCGGCCTTGTCGTCGTCGATGATCCCGGTCCACAGGCAGTGGCCGATATTGGAGGTGAGCGCGTCGATCGGCCGCTTGTCCCGGTCCAGGCCGATCGCGTACCAGCCCAGGTCCGGTAGCCAGAACGCCTGGTTGAACGCGGTTTTCAACTGTGCGGCCTTGGCTCGCCAGCGCTCCGCGGTCGGGTGATCGCCGACCCCGGCGGCAAGTGTGGCGCGGGCCAGATACGCCGCGTAGACGTAGCCCTGCACCTCGGCCAGGGCGATCGGCGCCGCGGGCAACGATCCGTCGGCGAAGTTCACGCCGTCCCAGGAGTCCTTCCAGCCCTGGTTGGCCAGGCCGTGCTCGGCGGCGCACTGGTATTCGACGAAACCGTCGCCATCGGCGTCGCCGTAGCGCTCGATCCACTCCAGCGCACGATCCGCGTGCGGCAGCAGGTCGTCGCGGATCCGCGTGTCCAGTCCCCAGCGGTGCAGTTCGCCGAGCAGCATCACGAAAAGCGGAGTGGCGTCGGCGGTTCCGTAATAGGCGGTACCACCGCCGAGCAGCAATGTGGCCGCCCGCCCGAATCGCACCTCGTGCGGGATCCGGCCCGGCTGCTCTTCGGTCGCCGTCCGCACCTCGGCGCCCTGGAGGTCGGCGAGGCTCTGCAGCGTGCCGACGGCGAGCCTGCGGTCCAGCGGCAGCACCATCCACGAGGTGAGCAGCGAGTCCCGGCCGAACAGCGCCATGAACCACGGCGCGCCCGCGGCCACCACCGAGCGCTCCGGGTGGTTGGGGTCGAAGATGCGCAGCGCACCGAGATCGGTGAGGGTCCGTTGCAGCACCGAGGCGAGGGTCTTGTCCTCGGTGTGCACGGTCGGCGAGTTCGCGTACCACTCACGCAGCCGTTGCGCGGGGGCGCTGCGGTTCACCGGAGTGCCGCACGGATAGCGCGGTGGCACGGCGTCGGTGCCGAGCGCGGGCAGGTACTCGATGCACGCGGACCATTCGCCGCGCCCGGGAAGGCTTACCTCCCAGCGCAATTCGCGGTCGGTGGTGGCGGCTCCGCTACCGATGACGGTCACCGACATGGCCAGTTCGGGACGGCTGATCTGGACGGCGCCGTTCATCGCGCGCGCCGCGGTGACCACGTCGCGCCCGGTGCGGCCCTCCTTCACCTCGAACAGGTCGGCGAAGTCGGCGTCCACTTCCAGCACGATCGCACAGTCCAGCGGTTGACCGGACAGGTTGCGCACGACCAGGTCCTCGCGCATGCCGTCGCCGACATGGCGACTGATCATTACCAGCGCGGTGCTGTCGGCGGTGCCCGCTCGCGGCGCGGTGCGGGCCAGCAACGTCGCGCTATACGGTTCGTCGTAGCGCACGGTGAGTGGCTGCGGTTCCAGACCGTCGACGGTCAGCCGCCAGTACGACAACACCCTCGTATCGCGAACGAACAAGCCCTCCGCGCGATTCGAGCTGATCCGCCCGCCGGTTTCACCGATGCAGAAGGTCGAGCCTTCCACCAGGGTGACGCCGGCGCTGATCGCCCGCGGCGTGCCCGTATCGGGTCCGTCGCCCCACGGATGGGTCACGAGCGCGCCCGCGCGGTCGCCCGGGTCACGCCACCGGCGCGGGCACCATCGCCCGGGTTGCCCGCTCGCCTGCCAGGATGCGGCGATACAGCCGCTCGTGATCGCGCGCCATGCGCAGCCGGCCGAACCGCTGCTCGGCCGCCGTGCGGCAGGCCCGTCGATCGATGGTGTGCACCTTTTCCAGGGCGTCCACCATCTCTTCGACGTCGCGGCACAGGAATCCGGTCTTGCCGTGGTCGACGATTTCCGGGGCCGCACCGTTGGGGAACGCGAGAAC
This sequence comes from Nocardia brasiliensis, assembly GCF_042691675.1. GTDB lineage: Bacteria > Actinomycetota > Actinomycetes > Mycobacteriales > Mycobacteriaceae > Nocardia > Nocardia brasiliensis_D. Next base: position 2,730,152 of record NZ_CP170507.1, on the reverse strand, counting down.
CGGTGTGCCGCAGGCCAACGACTCCGCCATCACGAGTCCGAAGGGTTCCGGCCACTCGATCGGATTGATCAACGCGTCGGCGTGGCGCACCAGTTCCACCCGGCGCGACATCGGTTCCTCGCGCGGTTCGGGATCGTCGGGCCCCATCAGTGGACGCACCCGCTCAGTGTAGTAGCGCCGCTCCTCCGGTTCGCGCATCTTGGTGATCATGAGCAGCTTGCGTCGGGCGAGCCGGGCTATCTGCACGGCCCGGTGCACACCCTTCTCGGCGTTCATCCGGCCGACGAACACCACGTATCCGCCACCGCCCGGACCGTATCGGTAAGCGTTGAGGTCGATTCCGTGGTGGATCACCTCGGCGATCGGCACGCTGCCCGCCATCCGCCGCTGCGCCTCGGAAATCGCGACGATGTGTGCGTGGCGCGCCATCGAACGGAACAGTTCCTGGCGCATGGCCGAAAAAGGGCCGTGGTTGGTGACCACCACCGGTGGCCCGTCCTGGATGGCGCCGACGAACGGGCCGAGCGAGGTGTGGTCGTGGATGATGTCCATGTCGGCCAGCGTCTCGTAGGCGGCGAGCACGTGCATCAGCTCGGCCTCGCCGATCCCGATCTGCGCGGTCGGATGCTCGTACAAGGAGTATCGCCGCACCGGGCAGGTGGATTCACCCACCGTGAACAGATGCACGTCGTGGCCGAGCATGTCGAGACCGACCGCCAAATTGCCGACAACGGCTTCCGTGCCCCCGTAGGCCGGCGGTGGGACCGGTACCCATGGCGGAACTATCTGTCCGATTCTCATGGCAGCCTGCGTTCTTCGACGCCCCGCCCTTTCTCGGCGGAACCCCAGTGCGCTCCGCAGCCCGCGCAACGCAAAAGGACATCCGGAAGTTCTTCGAAAGTACTGACGGCGCTCGATCCGCATCCGGGACACGCACGCGGCGGTCCGAAGATCGTGCTGAAATCTAATGTCGCTGAATATGTCATCGCTCGAGTTCCCACACATACGTGAGCCTTATGGCTCCGATGCCCAGGCCCCCTCTGGTTGACTTCATTGCAAGCTTACCCGGAACCTCGTTGTCTACTCGTGGGATTCGCGGGAGCTACTTTCGACCGGACAAACGAAGACAGGGAGGCGGCCGTGCTCGAGGTATTTCTCGTCGACGACCACGAAATCGTCCGGCGCGGTCTGATCGATTTGCTGGAGGGCGATCCCGAGCTGACGGTGATCGGCGAGGCCGGTGACGTGGCGCAGGCGATGGCCCGGATTCCGGTGCTGCGTCCCGATGTCGCGGTGCTCGATGTCCGGCTGCCCGACGGCAACGGCATCGAGTTGTGCCGCGACCTGCTCGCCGAGGTCGACGGACTGCGCTGCCTGATCCTCACCTCCTACACCGACGAGCAGGCGATGCTCGACGCGATTCTGGCTGGTGCCAGCGGTTATGTCGTGAAAAACATCAAGGGCATGGAGCTGGCCGCCGCGATCAAGGCGGTCGGCGCGGGCCGCTCCCTCCTGGACAACCGGGCCGCCGCCGCGTTGCGGGCGCGGCTGCGCGACAGCACTCCCGACGACGACGGCCCGCTGGCCGGACTCACCGAACAGGAACGCAGACTGCTCGCCCTGCTCGGCGAGGGACTCACCAATCGGCAGATAGCGGCCCGAATGTTCCTGGCCGAGAAGACGGTGAAGAACTACGTGTCGAGGTTGCTTGCCAAGCTCGGTATGGAGCGGCGCACCCAGGCCGCGGTGCTGGCCAGCAAGCTCGGCGAGCGCTGAACCGGATGCCGGCCGCCGTCCCGCACGCCGTGCTCGACACGTTGCGCATCGTGGTGGACTTCGCCGCCCGCATCGCCGTCGAGAACGCCAGGCTGCACGAATGGGCCCGGACTCGGCAGGCGTGGATCGAGGCGACCAGGGACATCGCCACCGAGTTCCTGGCCGGCACCGAACCGCATCGGGTGCTCGCGCAGGTGGTCGAGAACGCGCGGGTGCTGACCGAGTCGGCGCAGGCGATCCTCGCGGTGGTCGAACCTGGTATCCCGCCCGAGGAGGCCACCGAACTCGCTGTGGCGCACTGGTCGCGGGCGGCCGCACCGGTGGACGGGCACACCGTGCGGCTCACCGGCACCGCCGCGGGCAAGGCCTTCGCGGAGCGCGCGACGGTAAACCTGGCCGACGCGGGTGACATCGACCTCGGCGCCACGCTCGGTGCGGCCGGTCCCGCGCTGATCCTGCCGCTGCAGACGGCGGGCGTGGTGCTCGGCGTGCTCATCGTCGTGCGCGCTCCCGCGGCCGCGCCGTACTCCGCTGAACTCGTCGCGCTCACCGCGGCGTTCACCGATCAGGCCGCGCTGGCCATGCAGCTCGCCGACGCGCAGCGCAGGACCCGCGAACTCGATGTGCTCGCCGACCGCGATCGGATCGCGCGGGACCTGCACGACCACGTGATCCAACGCGTCTTCGCCGTCGGTCTGGGCTTGCAGGGCATGGCCGCGCGCGTCGATGATCCGCAAGTCCGGCAACGCCTTTCGGACGAGATCGATCGACTGCAGGAGATCGTGCACGAGATCAGGACGACGATCTCCGATCTGCACGGCGGCTCGGGCACCTCGCTGCGACGACGGCTGGAAGATGCGATCCGGCAGCAGACCGCCGAAACCGCGATCCGAGCGCGGCTACGCGTCGACGGGCCGCTGTCGGTGGTCGGTCCCGCGCTGGCCGATCACGCGGAAGCCGTTGTCCGCGAATCGGTCAGCAATGCGGTGCGGCATTCCGGCGGTAACTCGGTGACGATCGAGATCACCGTCGCCGACGAGTTGACCATCCTGGTGCAGGACAATGGTTCGGGCGTGCCCGCCGACGTAAACCCCAGCGGCCTGGCCAATCTCGCGCAGCGAGCGGGCGAGTCGGACGGCCGGTGCAGCATCGAACGCGGTGCGACCGGTGGGACGCGGGTGCACTGGTCGGCGCCGCTGAGCTAGTCCGCCTAGTGCGCCGGTTCGACCAGCGTGAGATCGCCGTCGTAGCGGCGGTACAGCAGGCGGCCGCGACCGCGGGCCTGGTCGGTGAAGAACAGGAACGGCAGGCCGTGATGGCACAGGATGTGCGCGGCGCGGTCCTCGTCCAGGCCCGACGCGGGCTCGGTGTCCACCGTGAGCGGCAGCGAATCGACCGTCGACGGGCCGCGCACCGCCGCATCCTGGCGGGCGAGCCGGACGCCGAGCGGATCACCCCAGTGCACTACGGCCTCGGTGCCGGATGCGCGGTCGATGAACAGGTAGGCGTCGTAATCCATCGCGTCCAGCACCGCCGTCGCCTCGGCGGGGGTGCCGGTGCGCAGCGCGCACTGCTTGCGTCGCACGATCGGGCGGGGCTCGGTGACCCGGGCGAGCGGTGGCCGCGCGGGATCGGGCCAAGCCCGGGGCTGGGTGGTGGCGAGCCTGGCCAGCTGCCGGTCCAGCCGCTCGGCGGCGAAGGTGACGGCGAACCCGCCGGGCCCGGGCACCTGCACCCGGGTGGCGACGCCGCGCCAGCGCACGTTGGCCTGCACCACGGTGGCCGCCTCGGCATCGTCGGGCGCGGTGACGCGCACCCTGGTTGCCGCGTCGAGGTGGTGCCTGCGCAGCACCCGGCCGATCGCCCGGACGGCCCGGGTCACGTCCACGTCCGGAACCGCACCGAAGGTGGTCACCGCCAGATCGAGATCGTTTGCGGTCAGCCAATGTTGTGGCGACGAGGTCGGCAACAGACCCGGTGACTTCATCTGACACGCCCTGCCCTCGATATTCACCGCCAAAACCCCATAGGACCATCGCAATGCCGTGGCGAACAGGGCCGAAAGTCCTCCAATGGCCGGTCGGTGCGAGGCGGGGCCGACTCAGGCGGGGCCGAGCACCACCACAGAGTTGTTGCCGCCCATGCCCAGCGACAGTTTCGCGGTGATACCGCCCTCGAACGGCGTCGGCCCGTCCAGTAATCGCGGATAGGCGGGCGCGACGATCGGCGCGGCGGGCACGATGCCCTGGTCGTAGCCCATCGCGGCGGCGGCGACCTCGACGCCCGCTGCCGCGCCCTGGCAGTGGCCCGCGAGCGGTTTGAGCGCGTAGACGTGCGGCTGGTCGCCGAACAGGTTGGTCAGCAGATCCCGCTCCGCCTCGTCGCATTGCCGGGTGCCGGTGCCGTGGGCGTTGAAGTAGCGCACGTCCGCGGCGGTCACCCCGGCGTTGTCGAGGGCGCGTCGGGTGCACTCGAAGATCTGCTCGTGCGTGGGATCGACGGACACCACGTGGTAGGCGTCGTTGCTCATGCCGCCGCCGAGCAGCGCGGCATACGGCCGCCGCGCCGTCCGGCTCAGCACGAACGCCACCGACGCCTCGCCGAAGCTGAAACCGCGGCTGCCCTCCTGGAACGGGCGGCATCCGTCGAGCGGTTCGGTATCGGTGACCGCCGCGCCGAGCCCGACGAAGTGCTCGACCATGTCGGGGGTGGCGGACATGTCGGTGGCGATGCACACGACGTCGTCGGCGATGCCCGCGTCCAGCCAGAGTTGCGCGGTGATCAGCGCGACGTTGGCCGAGCTGCACGCCGCGGAGACGTTCATGGCGGGACCGTGGAAGCCGTATTCCTGCATGAGCACCGAGAGCGGGGTGGACGGGATCAACCGCATATAGTCGCGGGACCGCCGGTGTCCGTGGTCGACGAGGTAGAAGTCGCGCCAGTTGACCACGTCGCCGAGCACGATCGCGTGCAACAGACCGACCGTCCGGCCCGGTTGCCAGCCGCGTGCCAGCGCGTCGGCGATCGCCTCCCGCGCCGACTCGTGGATGGCTCGTCCGTACCGGCTCGTGCTGACCGTGTGGTCGCCACCGTCGGGGACCAGCGACACCCAGGCATCCTCGTCGCGACCCGGTCCGTACCCGGACTGCACCGACGCGGCCGACTTCCCGCTCAGCAGGCCGTGCCACAGCGCCTCACGACCCCAGCCGTAGGCCGTGACGGCACCGATTCCGGCGAACGTCATATGATCTTGATGCTGTGGTCGGTTGTTCGGGTTCGCGCCCGGCATAGCATCGCTCCTTCGCCGATTCCCCGGCCGATCAGCGATCGGCCAGATATTTCGCAGAGAACCGGTTCTGTAATGATCACCGGACAGAGCCCGATTAAGTGCCCGAACTGTGATCGAAGCAATAGCGTCGACGCTGTGATCTTCTACACGTCGATACCAGAATAATCCCATGTTCCAATGGCCATAATCGGGTCGACGATCGGGGGTTCGAGTGGGTGAGGACAAGGTAGCCGCCGCGGTCGACGCCGCCGAGCAGCTAGCCGAGCGCTACCGTTCTCTCGTCGAGCACACGCCCGACGGCATCTGCGTGCACGAGCGCGGGATGGTCGTCTACGTCAACCCGGCTACCGTACGTTTGCTGGCCGCCGACAGCGCCGACGACATCATCGGCAAGCCGCTCACCGAGTTCGTCCACCCCGGCTCCATCCCCGGCATGCTGGAGCGGATCAGTCACCTCACCACCAAAGGCGCCGCCTCCGACCCCACCGAGATGACGCTGGTCCGGGTGGACGGGGTGACGGTGCCCGTGGAGACCGTGTCGGTGCTCACCGCCTGGCACGACCACCTCGCCTACCAGGTGGTCATCCACGACCTCACCGCCCAGCGCCACGCCGAGGCCGCGCAGCAGTTGGCCGAACAACACTTCACCACGGTCGTCTCGCAATTGGAGGAAGGCGTGGTTGTCATCGATCCGGAGGGCCGGATCGAATCGATCAACCCGGCGGCCAAACGCATCTTCGGCACCGAGGACTCCGACGACGAACTGCTCGGCGAGGTGATCCAGGCCCTGCCGCTGACCCTGCTGGACGCGAACGCGCAGCCGCTGCCGCCGACCCGCCACCCCATCGCCCGCACGCTGGCCACCGGCGAGACGATCACCGGTTACGTCTTCGGCGTCGACCGGGCCGACGGGCAGCGGCGCTGGCTGTCCGGCAGCAGCCGCCTGCTCAATCCCGACGATCCGCGCTCGTCCGCGGTCTCGTCGTTCGCCGATATCACCGAGTTCCGCGCCAGCAGGCGGCAATTGGAGTACCAGGCCACCCACGACTCGCTGACCGGGCTGGCGAATCGCTCGCTGATCCTGTCCCAGCTGGCCGGCGCGCTGGCCACCAGCGAGGACCTGCCGGTGTCCACGGTGTTGTTCATCGACCTGGACGGGTTCAAGGCGATCAACGACACGCTCGGGCACGCGATCGGCGACACGGTGTTGCAGATCGTCGCGCAACGGTTGCAGCGGGCGCTGCGTGGCGACGATATCGTCGGCCGGCTGGGCGGCGACGAATTCCTGGTGCTGTTGTCCGGGCGCACTCGGCGGGTGGACATCGACGCGCTGGTGGCGCGGCTGCGCTCGACCATGGCGGAGCCGATCATCGCGCGCGGGCACCGGATCGAGGTGAACGCCTCGATCGGCGTGACGCCGCTCGCGGTCGGCGACCGCCGCACCCCCGAAGCCGTGCTGCACGACGCTGACCTGGCGATGTACCGGGCCAAGCCGTCCGGACACCGCGAGGGCGCGGTGAGCAATAGCCGCAGGCCCAACAACACGCACGCTTCCTGATTTCATGGGCTCGCCGGAATACCAGCGGTGCAACGATGTGTTGTTCACCAGCGAATACGGCGAGCCCGCCGCAATCGCAGTAGACTCGACAACTCTGTTTTCCGAGCGTTCGCGTGCGCCTTGCCGTTCGCGGGTACCGTGCGCTCGGCTCATCGCGGTGACAAGGAGTTCAGTTTGCCCGACCTCACTCAGGATCGTGCCTCGCAGGAGGGCGCGCCGGAGCTGACCCGCGAGACCGAGCAGGAGCAGGCGTACCTGTCGGGACTGTACGAACGACTCGACGAAATGCGCGAATACGCACGGAACCGGTTGAAAACCGTGCTGCTCGAATCCGGCGGTACCCCGCAGGCGCGCAGCGAACGCGAATCGTTCAGCCAGCTCTACACCGAGGACCTCGCCAAATACGATGCGGCAGAACACGGTCTGTGTTTCGGCCGGATCGACCTGGACGACGAATATCGCTACATCGGCCGGCTCGGCATCCTCGACGAAAAAGACGATTACGAGACGCTGCTACTCGACTGGCGCGCTCCCCTGGCCCGGCCGTTCTACCTGGCCACCACCGCGGCGCCGGACGGGGTGACCCGGCGCAGGCACATCCGCTCGCGCAACCGCAAGGTCACCGCGCTCAACGACGAATATCTCGATCTGGACGCCGCGCGACGGGCCGGGGTGACCGACGACGACGGCGGTGTCGGCAGCGAGAGCGCGCTGCTCGCCGCGCTGAACGCCGCCCGCACCGGGCACATGAACGACATCGTCGAGACCATCCAGCACGAGCAGGACGCGATCATCCGCTCCGAGCACAAGAGCGTCCTGGTGGTACAGGGCGGGCCGGGTACCGGCAAGACGGCCGTCGCGCTGCACCGGGCCGCCTATCTGCTCTATACCTACCGCCAGCAGCTGGCCAAGAGCGGCGTGCTGATCATCGGGCCGAACGCCACCTTCCTGGACTACATCGGCCAGGTGCTCCCCTCGCTCGGTGAGACCGGCGTACTGCTGTCCACCATCGGTGACCTGTACCCGGGAGTGAAAGCGACCCGGGAGGATTCGTTGCGGGCGGGCGAGATCAAGGGGTCACTCGCCATCCTCGACGTGCTCAAGCAGGCGGTGCGCGACCGGCAGGAGGTGCCCGCCGAACCGATCCGGCTCAGTTTCGACGGCTACCCGGTGACGCTGGACCGCAAGATCGCCACCAGGGCGCGCGGCCGGGCCCGCTCCTCGCGCCGCCCGCACAACCTGGCCCGGCCGATCTTCGCGAGCGCGGTGATCGACGCGCTCACCGACCAGCTCGCCGAGACCATGGGTGCCGACCTGTCCGGTGGCACCAGCTTGCTCAGCCGCACCGACCTGGCCGAGATCCGCGACGAGATGCGGGCCGACCAGGCGATCCAGCAGGCCATCGGCAAGCTGTGGCCGCTGCTGTCCCCACAGGACGTACTGGCCGATCTACTGGCCGACCCGAAGCGGCTGGAGCGAGCCGCGTCCGCGCTCGATCCGGATGATCGAGCCGAGCTGGTACGACCGGACAACGGCGAATTCAGCGCCGCGGACGCCCCGCTGCTCGACGAGCTCGCCGAGCTGCTCGGCGTGGACGACACCGAGGAACGTGAACGCGCCAAGCGCCGCTGGCGGGCCCAGCTGGCCGAGGCGCAGGACGCGCTGGACATCCTGACCGGTTCGGCGCCACAGGATCTCGAAGACGAGATGGATCCGGAGATCCTGATGGCCTACGACCTGATCGACGCGAGCCAGCTCGCCGAACGCCAGGATGTGCGCACCAGGCAGACCACCGCCGAGCGCGCCGCGGGCGACCGCACCTGGACCTACGGGCACGTGATCGTGGACGAGGCGCAGGAGCTGTCGGAGATGGCTTGGCGGATGGTGATGCGGCGGATCCCGAACCGCTGGATCACCGTGGTCGGCGATGTGGCGCAGACCGGCGATCCGGCGGGCGCCTCGTCGTGGCAGCGAATGCTGGAACCGTATGTGGCCAAACGCTGGAAGCTCACCGAGTTGACGGTGAACTACCGGACCCCGGCCGAGATCATGGACGTCGCGGCGGACGTGCTGGCCGCGATCGACCCGTCGGCGGCCGCGCCGCGCTCGGTCCGCGACAGCGGGAACCCGCCGCGCGGCTACCGGGTCGCCGCGGACCAGGTGCACGACGAGGTCGCGCGACTGGTCGCCGCGGAGACCGGGCCCGGCACTACCGCGGTGATCGCGCCGCACGCGCTGGTCGAGGAGTTGGTCGACCTGGCCGGTGAATCGGTGCGGGTGCTGACCGTGCACGACGTGAAGGGCCTCGAGTTCGACGCGGTGTATCTGGTAGAGCCGCAAGGCATCCTGGCCGAATCACCGCGTGGCCTCAACGACCTGTACGTGGCGCTCACCCGCGCGACGCAACGGCTCGGTGTGGTGCACAGCGGTGAACTGCCGGAGGTGCTGCGCGCGCTGCGTTGACGCGGTCGCGGAAACGGTTGACGCGGTCGCGGAAACGGTTGACGCGGTCGCGGAAACGCGAAACTCCGCAATGCGCCACCATGCGGCGCATTGCGGAGTTCGTCGGAAACTCGGCTAGCGGACGGTGTGGACGATCAGGACGTCCGAGCGCGACTTGCGCGCGACGTCCGACGGCACGGAGCCGAGCAGGCGGCCGGTCAGCGTGTTCAGTCCGCGGTTACCGACCACGAGCAGGTCGGCGTCGACTTCCTTGGTCAGCGTGAGCAGCGACTCGACGGGCTCGCCGACCACGGCGCGCTCGACGATGTCCACCGCGCCCGCGGCGGCGGCCTTGTCCCGCGCGGTGCGCAGGATCTCGTTGGTGGGGGCGGACCCGCGCACCTGGTAGGCCTCTTCCTTGAGTACATCGGCGGCGGCGGCCACGTCGCGATCGTCGGTCGGGTAGTAAGCACACGCGATGACCAGGGTCGCGGCGGACACTCCAGCCAGAGCGGCGGCCTTCTCGACGGCGACGTACGACGAGTCCGAGCCATCGGTACCGACAACAATGGTCCGGTAGGCGGTCATTCTGTCCTCCAACTGTGCGGTGTCAGGGTGCCTACGCACGGTGCGAACCCAGGAACACGGCACCGGCGCAGCGACTCGGTTCGACCCTAGCGGCAAACTGAGCGGAAATATCAGAAATCGCAACACATCACATCTGGGGTGTCCCGGCATTGCCGCCACACGTTCGCCAGGAAATGCCACAAGGGCCTGAGCAACCAGGGCAGACACAATTGCCGCGCCGCCAATCTGTGATAGAGCACAACTACAGCGAACGGTCTTGTCCCCGTGGGATATTCGTCACACACCAGCGGCGATCGAACAGCCAGCGGCCCGTCTCGGCGGGCAAATCGCGCACCGGACGGGCCGAGGTGAGCCTGGGACTACCGTGCCATTACGGCCACGGTTGGTAGTTCGCCCAGAATAAGCCCAGAATCGCGCCGATGATGTCCATGCCTTCCTCTCCCTGCAGTAAAAAGGACGCGCAATATTAGCGCGGCACGCGGGGTCAGAGGTCGAAAAGCGGTCCGGTGATGGTCAATCCGAGGTCGTCGACATGCGCGAAGAAGGCAAACAGCATCAACGCGGCACCGGCGAGGGCCACATTCTTGTTGAAGTGGATCATTTCGCCCTGTTTGGCCTGCGGATCCGTCTCCTTCCAGAACGTGTGCATCAGCAGCGCGGTCACCACCAGCAGCACCGCGAGCAGCAGCGACCCGAGGTCGGCCCACACGCCGAGCAGCACGCTCAACCCGCCCAGGCCGAACAACGCACCCGAGCCGAGCACCGACAGCTTCGCCATCGGAACTCCTTTGCTCTGCGCGTAGCCCGCCATAGCTTCGGTCTGCGTGACGTGCCCGAGCGCGGAGCTCAGGAACAGCACCGAGAACAACACCCGTCCGATCAACACCACGACATCCATATCCAGCTCCTTGTTCGGCTGAGTCAGGTAGTGCAACATTCAACTAAGTGGCTCGGAAGTTATTCCCGGGTCCCGTGGCCGAATGGTCGAATACGGTCGGCCCAGCAACTATGCCCTGGTCGGCGTGACCTTTGCCGTGACCTCGTTGCGCGAGCGTAGCGAATTCTTGGCGTATTCCAGTGGAGCCATTCCGACTTCCGCGGTGAACTCCCGCGAGAAGTGCGCCTGATCGAAGTATCCCAGCTCCGCGGCCAATGCGGCCAGGTCTTCGGTACGGCCGCGGGCGAGCAGTTCGGCGCCGTCCTGCAGGCGATATCGGCGCAGTACCCATTTCGGTCCCGCACCGACGTAACGCCGGAACATCCGTTGCAGGGTGCGGATCGGCAGGTCGAATCGCTCGGTGAGCTGATCGACCCTGGTCAGCTCCTGGTCCGTGGCCATGGCGTCGACGATGCGCAGCACCAGCCGGTAGGTCGGATCGTCGGGGAAGGCGCGGGCCGCGAGGAAGTCGTCGAGGACGGCACGGCGCTGGTGGTCGGTGGGGACGTCGAGGACGCGGTCGACCAGCCCGACCGCCTCGGGCATGACCTCGGTCAACTCGACGGTGGTGTCCCGGAACGCGCCGACGTCGAGTCCGGTGAACGCGCCGAAGCCGCCCGCCCGGAAACGCACGCCGAACACCTCACCCGCCCCGCTGAGTTCACGGACGAACTTGGTCGTGCACACGCCGTTGACGAAACTGCCTGTGCGGCTTGCCGATCGCTCGAAGGTGACGTTCACGCTCGGATACGGCAGCACCTCCGCCTGATACGGCGGCCGTCCGCGCAGATCCCAGCGCACCGACCAGTACCACTCGACGAATCGGTCCACCGGCGGCTCGGCGGGTAGCCGCGCCAGCGTCCGATATTTGGCTTGCTCGTCCGGGTGCAGGATGCCGGTGGTGTCGGCGGGGGTCACCGGATTGCGGGGCGGCCGCGGGTCCGAATCAGCGCTGCCGGGCATGGTTTCGCTGTCCGTGTCGCTTTCTTACAAGACCGCGGCGAGGCCGCCGACCAGGATTGATGTCATGACGAACACCGTGAACCCCATTGCCGACGGCTACCACTCCATCACCTGTTTCCTCGCGGTCGGCGACGGCAACAAGGCCATCGATTTCTACACCGCCGTGTTCGGTGCGGAGGTGGTCACCCGCAACGACCTGCCCGACGGGCAGCCCGCGCACGCCGAACTGAAGATCGGTGATTCCATGTTGCAGCTGGGCATGCCCATCCCGGACAACAATGTGCTCGCCCCGAACGGCGAGTGGGTGCACACCTCGATCGTGCACTACTGCCCCGACGTCGACGCGGTCATCGAGCGCGCCATCGCACACGGCGCCCGCAGTGCCGAAGAACCCCAAACCTTCGTCACCGGTGACCGTTACGGCGTGGTGATCGATCCGTTCGGTCACCGCTGGGCCGTTATCACCAAGGTCGAGGACGTCGCTCCCGAGGAAGCGAAGCGCCGCGTCGATGAATGGATGGCCACCCAGGGCTGACGCCCCCGCGCGATGGGCGCCGCCGGTCAACTCAACCCGGCGGCGTCCATGCCGCGCAGTTCCTTCTTGAGATCGGCGATCTCATCGCGCAACCGGCCGGCGAGCTCGAATTGCAGTTCGCGGGCCGCGTTCATCATCTGCGCGGTGAGTTCCTTGACCAGGTCGGCGAGTTCGGCGCGCGGCATCGACTTGATGTCGCGGCCCTCGTAGACGCCGGCGCTGACGGCGCGGCCGGGTTCACCCTGGGCGCGACGGCCGCGGCTGGCGTTGCGACCGGAACCACCGACCTCCACCTCGGTCTCGTCGGCCTCCCGATACACCTGGTCGAGGATGTCGGCGATCTTCTTCCGCAACGGTGTCGGGTCGATGCCCATCTCTTTGTTGTAGGCGACCTGCTTGGCCCGGCGGCGATCGGTCTCCTCGATGGCGTGCTTCATCGAATCAGTGATCTTGTCGGCGTACATGTGCACCTCGCCGGACACATTGCGCGCCGCGCGGCCGATGGTCTGGATCAGGCTGGTGCTGCTGCGCAGGAAGCCTTCCTTGTCCGCGTCGAGGATCGCGACCAGCGATACCTCGGGCAGGTCCAGGCCCTCGCGCAACAGGTTGATGCCGACGAGCACGTCGTATTCGCCGAGGCGCAACTGCCGCAGCAGTTCCACCCGGCGCAGCGTGTCGATCTCCGAATGCAGGTAGCGCACCCGCACACCGAGGCCGAGCAGGTAATCGGTGAGATCTTCGGCCATCTTCTTGGTCAGCGTGGTGACCAGGACGCGCTCGTCCTTTTCGCTGCGCAGCCGGATCTCGTGCACCAGATCGTCGATCTGGCCCTTGGTCGGCTTGACCACGACCTTCGGGTCGACCAGTCCGGTCGGGCGAATGACCTGCTCGACGACCTCGCCGCCGACCTGGCCCAGTTCGTACGGACCGGGGGTGGCCGACAGGTACACCGCCTGGCCGATCCGGTCGGCGAACTCCTCCCAGGTGAGCGGCCGGTTGTCCACCGCGGACGGCAGCCGGAACCCGAATTCGACCAGGTTGCGCTTGCGCGACATGTCGCCCTCGTACATGCCGCCGATCTGCGGGACCGTCACGTGCGACTCGTCGATGACCAGCAGGAAGTCGTCCGGGAAATAGTCGAGCAGGGTGGCGGGCGCCGACCCGGCCGGGCGGCCGTCGATGTGGCGCGAGTAGTTCTCGATGCCGGAGCAGAACCCGACCTGCCGGATCATCTCCAGGTCGTACTGGGTGCGCATGCGCAGGCGCTGAGCTTCGAGCAGTTTGCCCTGCTTCTCCAACTCGGCCAGCCGCTGCTCCAGCTCGGCCTCGATGTCGCGCACCGCGCGTTCCATCCGGTCCGGGCCCGCTACGTAGTGGGTGGCCGGGAAGATGCGCAGCATGTCGACCTGACGGACCACATCGCCGGTGAGCGGGTGCAGGTAGTACAGCGCCTCGATCTCGTCGCCGAAGAACTCGATGCGGACGGCGAGTTCCTCGTAGGACGGGATGATCTCGACGGTGTCCCCACGCACCCGGAACGAACCACGGGTGAAGGCCATGTCGTTGCGGGTGTACTGCACGTCGACCAGCAGCCGCAGCAGCGCGTCGCGGTCCACCTCGGTACCCACCTCGAGCTGTACCGAGCGATCGAGGTAGGACTGCGGGGTGCCGAGGCCGTAGATGCACGACACCGACGCGACCACCACCACGTCGCGCCGGGAGAGCAGGCTCGACGTGGCCGAGTGCCGCAGCCGCTCGACGTCGTCGTTGATCGAGCTGTCCTTCTCGATATAGGTGTCGGTCTGCGCGATGTACGCCTCGGGTTGGTAGTAGTCGTAGTACGAGACGAAGTACTCGACGGCGTTGTTCGGCAGCATCTCGCGCAGCTCGTTGGCCAGCTGGGCGGCCAGCGTCTTGTTCGGGGCCATCACCAGCGTGGGGCGCTGTAGTCGCTCGATGAGCCACGCGGTGGTCGCCGATTTACCGGTGCCGGTGGCGCCGAGCAGCACCACGTCGCGCTCCCCTGCCCGGATCCGCCGTTCCAACTCCTCGATGGCGGCGGGCTGGTCACCGGCGGGCACGTGCTCGCTGACCACCTGGAAGCGCCCCTCGGTGCGCTCGATCGCACCCACGGGACGGTGCTCGGAGTGCGCCAGCGGGGTCTCGCCCGCGGCCCTCTCCGCGTAACCCTCCGTCGGAATCTCGGTTGCGAATGCCATGCTCACCAGCCTAAGCCCAGCCACCGACAGATTTCTCGGGTCGTCCGGCAGCCGAGGTAGCTCCTGGCGTCGGCGAGCCGCGGCGCGACCGATCGTGAGCCCGTCCGTCGCAAGCAGTGGCGGTTACCCCGGCTGGTCCGTGACGGCGATAGCCGCCCCGTAGCCGCACCGATACCGTTTCACATTTACCAACCCCTTCGTGTCCGAAATGTCCTTTGCGGCAACACAATTCGTGTCGGAAATGATGTCGCGTCATTCCCCCCACACGCCTTTTGCCAGGTGTACTCTGATTTGGTTGTTCGGACAACAAGTTCGGATGTGGCGAAGGACCAAGAGCCATGAGAGGTCTGATTCCATTGCTCAAAACCGTGCCAACCACCGGCTTCGCCGGAAACGTCGCCAGGCATCTCCGCGCCGCGGTACCCCGGCTGATGCACTCCGAACCCGCCGCCCCACCGACCACCGAATTACCGCCCGGCCACCCGCCGCACCGGCCCGAGGTCGAATTCTTCAACCTCGCGGAACTCACCAGCACCGACAACAAGGGGTTCGTCCGCCAGGTCGAGCGCTACCACCAGGAACCGTGGGGCGTGTACATGGCGCGGGTCGTCCCCGTTCCGCACCACCACTACCTCGAGTGCTGGCTACTGCCCGAGCTGTCGCTGCGCGTGTCGCTGACCCGCCGGAACCCGGCGCACCACGTGTGTCACGATTTCCACCTCGATATCGGCGAGTTCACCCAGCTCGAGCCGAAACTCTGGAAGGCCGTCGACCACTATCTCGACATCGAGGTGCACCGCGGCCACACCGTCGAACTGCGCGGCGTCGACGACCTGCTGGCCGCCCACGCGGCCGGATTGGTGGACACAGCGCAGGCGCATCGGGCCTTCGACTGCGCGACGGCCGCACTGGACGGACTCGCCGCCAACGACCACTGCGTGGAGGACTGGCTGGCCACCCAGGGCATCACGCTCACCTGGATGTAACCGCCAGGCCACTCGACGCGGTCGCCGCGGCGGTAGATTCTGAATGCATGACGCAGGCACCTTCCGTTGACGTACATCGACCCAAGGTCGAGTACTTCGACCTCGCGGCCCTGACCAACACGGATCCGAAGGGATTCGTGCGGCCGGTCGAGCGGTACCACGTGGAGCCATGGGGCCTGTACATGGCGCGCACCTCCGACCATGAGCAGTTCCACTACATCGAATCGTGGCTGCTGCCCGGCCTGGCGCTGCGCGCGACCGTCTTCCACTACCACCCCGAGCACCAACGCGACCAGGACTTCTACCTCGACCTCGGCGAGTTCAACCAGGTCGGCCCGCAGCGGTGGAAGTCGGTGGACCACTACCTGGATATTGTCGTGCGTTCCGGCCGCGACACCGAACTGCTCGACGTCGACGAACTCCTCGCCGCCCACGCCGCCGGACTCCTCACGGCGGCCGAGGCCCAGTCGGCCATCGAACACGCGACCAGGACGATCGACGGTATCGCCGCCAATGGCTACCGCCTCGAACGCTGGCTCGAACCGTTGGGCATCACCCTGACCTGGATCTGACCCGCTCCGCCTACTGGACGCCGCACCGCTCTGCCGATCAGCAGTGCCGGTGCGCGCTAGCGATCTCGCCAGGCCAGCATGCGGGGGTATGCGGCCGCGAACCAAGGTTCCTTGACCTCCAGATAAGCAACCGTCGCTGCCGGACCGGACAAGCTGGCTGCTTTCGCCTCACCCTCGCGCTTCACCTCGAAATATTCCGCGCGGGCGGTGGCGTCGGCGCGCAGCCAATCGCGGAACAACAGCGCGTACTGCTGCCCCGGCGACCCATCGGCACGCACGTGCACATTGGCGAGGCGACCAGGATCGGCATTCTGGTGAAAACGCTTGCCCCACAACGTGAGATCGGTTCCCGACGGATCCTCCGGCGTCGGCCTTGGTTCATCCTGCGTGTTCTCCGGCCGGACCGGAAAACCTGCCGCCCCCAACGCCTCCCGCAATTCATCGGCCGCCGCGAGGTCGGCGACCGTGATCTGCAGATCGATCACGTCCTTGGCGGGAAGCTCCGGTACCGAGGTGGACCCGATATGGTCGATCCGCACCGCCGAAGACCCGCACGCCACCCAAAGGCGGGCAATGAGTCGCTGCGCCTGGGCAGTCCATTCCGGATTCGGCGGCACCAGCCGTATCTCTTTCCGACGCGCGGGGGTGCCAGTGCGCAGGTTGTGCTCGAATGGCACCAGCCGCGCGTGCCACAGCTCGCGCACCGCCTCTTCGACCTTTTCCGGCGTCCCGCTGTTGTCGAGTAATACATCCGCCACCGCGCGCCGCTGCTCGTCGGTGGCCTGCGCCGCGATACGCGCACGCGCGTCGGATTCGGTGACGCCGCGGAATTCCACCAGTCGACGGACCCGAGTTTCGGCGTCGACATCGACGACAAGAACCAGGTTCATCAATGGCGCGAGACCATTTTCCACCAGCAATGGAATGTCCTGCACGACAATGGCATCCTGCGGGGCCGCGGAAATGAGTTCGGCGGTGCGTTTACCGACCAGCGGATGCGTTATCGAATTCAATGTCGCGCGCGATTCGTCGTCCGCGAATGCCTTGGCGGCCAACGCGGGGCGATCCAGGCTGCCGTCGGCGGCCAGGATCTCCGGGCCGAACGCGTCGACCAGTGCCGCGAGGCCTTCGGTTCCCGGGGCGACGACCTCCCGCGCGATCAAGTCGGAATCGATGATCACCGCACCGAGATCGGCGAGAATCCGCGCCACCGTCGACTTGCCCGCTCCCATGCCTCCGGTGAGGCCGATCCGCAACATTCGACCAGTCTCGCATCCCGCGCCTTGCGGCCCGTCCGCCGCCCGGTGGCGCACCGGGGCCGTTCGATGGGCGCGGGTGGGTCCGGGTACGGAGTGCGGGACACAATCGGCTCGATTACCCATCGGGGCCGCACTTTCCACCTCCCGCCGCCGCAATTGCCCGATCCGTGACGAGCCCGAGACCAATTCGCAACAATTACGGCCGGACCCGCTCGACTAGCCACAACTTTTCGACACGCCGGGGCAATTACTTGCGCAAAATACTCTGCGGGGCCGTTTCGTTCGACTAATCTTCGCCGTGGCGATCCAGGCGCCAGCACCAGCAAGCAAAGGAACACCATTGGGCACCAGAAACAACCAGACGGCTCGCCACCGCCTGGGCATGGCGGGCGGAGTTCACTGCGTCCAGATCCCCGCCGTCGCAGCCGCGTTAGCCGAGCACCGTCGCACATGGTTCACCGCGTTGATCAGTCCGGCCCGGCACAGCTTCGCGGCCATGCGGAAACGCTCTGCCGTCTCCTCGGTCCGGTGGGTGCCTGCCACCGCGAGCTGACCCCATACTTCGAGAAGTGGCCCAGCCCCCGCCAGGGCTGGGCCACTCTCATGCCCGAATCAACCCACTCGGCCTGCGCCGGGTACCGGGTTGCTGTGTCGGCATCGCATTCGGCGGCACCGGATAGGGAATCCCGGTGGTCACCGAACCCAATGCGATATTCGGGCCGCATTGGGCGACCGCGGCATCCATTTTCGGTTTCGGGTCGGGCAGCACCGGTTTCGCGGTATTCGGTGCCGAGCCGAAATCGAAGGTGGAGGTCATATCGCCGGTGACGCCGCGACGCCACGCGGTCACATTCGGCACCTCCACACCGAATCTGGTTTCCAGCAGTCGCAGCTGTGAGGTGTGGTCGAACGTTTCCGAGGCGACGAGCCCGCCCCGGGCATACGGCGAAATCACCAGCGCGGGAACGCGATACCCCAAACCTATCGGACCGGCGATGCCCTTGGCCGCCGACACGCGGTCGAGCGGCACGGTGAGGAACTCACCGGGGGTTCCCGGCGGCGGCGTCGGCGGGGTGACGTGGTCGAAGAAGCCGCCGTTCTCGTCGTAGCTGATGATCAGCGCGGTCTTCTCCCACACCTTCGGGTTCGAGGTGAGGATGTCGAGCAGCTGGACGATGCCGAACGCACCGAACGCCGCGGGCAGCGCGGGATGTTCGCAATTGAGCAGCGATGGGATAACCCAGGACACGGCGGGCAGCGTGTCGTTGGCGACGTCGGCCTGAAAGTCGTTGGGGTACACCGGAGCCCTGCCGCGACGCGCCAATTCCGAGTTCGGGTCGGCGGATTGGGTGAAGCAGCCGAGCATGCCGTCGAGGATCACCGAGGACAGCGGGCCGACGTCACGGTTGTTGTAGACCTTCCAACTGACGCCGGCCTCGGATAGGTTCTCCGGGTAGGTGCGCCAGCTGTAGACGTGCTGCGGGATCAGCGTGGGGGTTTCCACCAGCGGGCCGCCCGCGTTGCCGTCCGGGTCGATGGTGCCGCTGATCCAGTACAGCCGGTTCGGGTCGGTGGGGCCGAGCACCGAGCAGTGGTAGTTGTCGCACAGCGTGAAGGCGTCCGCGAGCGCGGTATGGATCGGAATGTCTTCCGGCAGGTAGTAACCCATCGCCGCGGGTGCGTTGGCCGCGCCGACGCCGGCGATCGACATCGGCATCCACTGATCATTGCGGCCACCGTTCCAGGCTCGGTGCATGCCGCCCCAGCTGTGGTCCGGATCGTTGATGCATTCGCCGTCGAGCGTTGCGCCGCGGGTGGTGTCGAGCCGGAACGGATTCAGGTAGCCGTCGGGTGTCGGGCCCGCGCCCGGCGTCCAGCCGTACTGCCGCCAGGCCGTCGACGCCTCGTCGAACCCGCGCACGCCGGACAGCGTGCCGAAATAGTGGTCGAAGGAGCGGTTTTCCTGCATCAGCAAGACGAAGTGCTCGATATCGCCCAGGCCACCCATCCCGGCGGGGTCGGCGGCGTAGGCCCGTTCGATGATCGGGTCGGCCCAGGAAGCCAACGCGCCCACCGCACCGGCCGCCGCCGCCTTCGCTAGGAATTGTCTGCGATTGAGCCCGCTGAACGGCCCTGCTGCGCACATCTCTTCGGCCGACCTTTCCGCCAGGGCTGTCGAGCAGAATTTCGCGATCCGCGCCGACCATACCCGACGTGCTGTGACGCCGCAGAGAAAGATCGTTTAGCCGGACCGTGCAGTGATCCGGACCACGCCGGTGGGCGGCCGTTCCGGCGTGGTAGCCAAATGTTTCACCCCTTTTGCCCGATTCATCCCGTCGTGGTCACGGATTCCCGCGTGGGCGTGGCCAAGTCGGCGGCACCGCGCAGAAACTTGCGCCACACCAGGAACGCCGTGGCGCCGAAGCCGAGGCATAGGCCGAGCCAGATGCCGGGCCCGCGCCAGCCGAAGCCGAATCCGAACACGGCCATGGCGGGCACACCGATGGCGAAGTAGCCGATCAGCGTGCTCTGCATCCCCGCCTTGGTGTTTCCGATGCCGCGCAGCAAACCGATGGACAGGTTTTGCGAACCCTTGCAGTACTGCTGCACGATCGCGAACCACAGCAGTGTCGATGCCGCGGCGATGACGGCGGTGTCGTCATGGTGCGAATTCAGGAACGGGGCGAGGACCGCGCCGGGAAACAGTACGTAGCCGAGGCCGACCACGGTCATGAACGCGAAGCCGAGCGCGAAGGTTCGCCGGGCGATGCCCGCCACCGCGGGCCCGTCCCCTTGCCCGACGGTTCTACTGACCAGGATCGAAGAGCCCTGGGAGAGACCGATATTGACCTGGTACACGATGTAGGCCAGTTGGTTGACGATATTGCTCGCGGCCAGTGCCACCGGCCCGAAGCTGCCCATCAGCACCGCGGCAATGGACGTGATCGCCGCTTCCGCGCCGTAGGTCAGCGATATCGGGGTGCCCAGCCGGACAATCCGGGTGACCGTCGCGCGGTCGGCCTGCCAAAAGCGCAGGGACAGCAGGTCACCGAGCAGGGGGTCCCGCCGGACGGTGCGCAGGTACAGGCCGAACGTCCAGACCTGAACCAGGGTGGTGGACAGGCCGATTCCGGCAAGGCCCAGTTCAGGCATGCCGAACCAGCCGAAGAGGAACAGCGCGTTCAGCAACGCGTTGACACCGATCGACAACAGCGTCACCCGCAACAGCGAGCCCGCACGCCGCAGCCCGACGGCGAACTGGCGCAACACATTCAGCCACAGCATGGGGATGAGCCCGGGTGCGAGTGTCCACATGATCGGGTGGGCCAGCGCCAGCACATCGGGATCCTGACCGAGCCAGCGCAGCGCATAGCCCAGCGTGATCAGGATCAGCGCGCCCGCTACCGAGGTCACCGTGGCCACAAGTGCCGCGGCACGGACATACCCTTGGATGTCCGCGCGCGCTTGCTCATCGATATCCACACGGCCGCTGCGTTTTTCGCTACTGCCGACCGCCTGGGCGATCATGTTCCCGACACCGGTGATCATGCCCACACACATGGTGCGCAGTTGGTTGTACAGCAGCAACGCGAGTCCGCCTGCCGCGACGGAGGCGACACCGAGCAGTCCCATCATCGCCAGATCGACCGTGGTCAACGCCACCTGGGCGAGCTGGATACCGGCAATCGGGGCGGCCAGCGCGACGATGGCCCGATTGTCTCGAAATGCCATGGGCTAGGCTCCCGCCCGCTCGATGCCATAGGCCGCCAGCCGTACGGATTCGTCGTACGCCCGCAGCAGCCGGACGGTCCGCTGCTGTGCCGCCCGGTCGTACAGCCCGCGCTCGTGCAACCAGTCGTCGTCGTATACGGTGTCGAGATACTTCTCCCCCGCATCGCAGATCAGCACGACCACGGTGCTCCCCGCGGGCAGATGCACCAGGCGGCGCACCGCGACATGGATTGCCGCACCGCCGGTTCCGCCGACCAGGATGCCGATGCGCCGGGCGACCACTCGCGCGGTGGCGAATGCATCGATGTCGCCCACCCGGCAGCCCTCATCGATCGCGTCGTATTTCACGTTGCCGCCCACCGGGAACCCGGCCGGGCTGCCCGCACCGGACTGCCAGTAGCTGCCACCCGCGCCACCGAAGATGATCGAGCCCACCGGTTCGACGCCTAGCGCGCGCACTCGCGAGCCGAGCCTGCGCAGTTCTTCTACTGTGCCGCAGAGCGATCCGCCGGTCCCTACAGCGCCGACCAGGTAGTCGATATCGGTGTCGAGATCGGCGAGCAGTTCGCCCGCGAGGTCACGGTAGCCCGCGTTGTTGTGCGGGTTGTTGTGCTGGTCGGGTCGGTACGCGCCGGTGCGGGCCGCGATCTCATCGGCGACTCGCCGGCGCTCGACCGTGCTCGGACCGCCGCCGGTGCCGCTGTCGACCGAAACCAGCTGTGCACCCATCGCTTTCATGGCACGCAACTTGTCCTTGGCGGCGTGGTTGTCCACCACCGCGGTGAACGTGTAACCGCGTTCGAGGGCCATCAGCGCGAGTCCGGTACCGGTATTGCCGGAGGTCGGTTCGACGATGTGTCCGCCGGGACGCAAGTCGCCGCTGCGTTCGGCCTGTAGCACCATCTCCCGCGCCATCCGCACCTTGGCGGAGCCGGTCGGGTTGAACTGCTCCAGCTTGAGCAGCAAGCGGGTGCCCGCGCCGGTGCGCACGAGTTCGAGCAGCGGTGTGGCGCCGATCAGTTCGGAGGCGGAGCGGACGACGTTCTCTCGGCGGCGCGGCAACTGGGCGGTCACCGTTCTTGGCTGCCCAGTGTGCGCTTTCACCTGCGTATTCACTTGTCCAAGCGCCACCGAAACCGGCCCTCCGCATCCGTAACGACTACCTTCGGGGGTAGTGGCAGCTGGTGGAATTCGCTCTCGTTCTTGTCCATCTGGTACCCCGCCGTGTTCGGGTACAGCAGTAGGTCGCCGTATTCGGGACGCTGCGGCAGCGGCACCTTGCGCCAGGTGAGCACGTCGTATTCCATGCAGCTCGCGCCGCCGACGCAGGTGGCGATCGGCTCGGCCGCCGGATCGTGGTTGCGCGGCACCAGGATCGGATCCGGCAGGAATTCGCTGCCTTTCCATTGTTCGGACACGCTCATGCTCAGGCCGTGCACGGTGGTGATGCCGTAGTCGGCGTTGTGCTTGTAGCCGAGAACCGGGAACACCGTAAAGCCCGCATCGATGAGCAGTGCGCGGCCGGGTTCGATGAAGAGCTGGATATCGTTGTCACGCAGGTGCTTCGCCAGCGTGCCGCCCTCGAACGTGGTCGCGAGGATGGCGTCCAGCATGTCGGCGCCCGTCGGGTCCTGTGCGTACGGATAGAACTTGCCGAACTGTTTTCCGGCGTGGAACCAGTCGTCGCGCCGGTGGGCGAGGAAGGCGTTCCAGTCGTCCTCGCGCAGGTAGCGGCACGCGAAGCCGCCGCCGATCGACAGTGTGTCGACCGGCAGGCCTTGCGCTTTCGTCGTGGCGCACAACCGGATCAGCTCGAAGGCGAGTTCGGCGCGCGGTGCGACCGCGTAACCATCCAGGTGGAACGAGAACCCGAGCAGTTCGACCCATGGTCGTAGCCGCGCGCATCGGGTGATCGCGGTGTCGAGATCCGCTGCCGACAAACCGAATCGGCTGTCCGGCGCGTTCGGCGGCAGCCGCCGCAACAGGATTCGCACCCGTCCCGCGCTGCGCGCGATATCGGCGATCCGGTCCAGTTCGTCGAGCGCGTCGATAGCGACCACGCAGTCGTGCCGGGCGGCAAGCCGCAGTAGCGCATCGGTTTTGGCCGCGCCGGTCACCCCGATGTCGCGACCGCGGATGCCGTGCGCCAGCGCGTGCACCAGTTCGGGCTCACTGGCAACATCCACCGCACCGTCGAGGTCGGCGATCGCGGGCAGCCAGCAGCCCGCCTTGTTGGCCTTCTTGCCGTAGTACACCTGGCCGCGCACGCCGTGTCCGGCCATCGTTTTCTGGAAAGAGCGGAGATTCTCGGCGAACTGCGCGGGATAGACGACGTGGAACGGGCCACCCACCGCATGGTGGATGTCGAAGAGCAGCTGCCGATCCGCGCGAACCCGCCGCTGCCATTCCTGTTCCACCGCGGGCAGCGCGGGCAGGTCGACCAGTGCGGCGTTCAGGACCACAGTTGCACCCGCTGTCCGCGTCCCGCCGCCACCGCGCGGGTCGCCAGTGCGTGGGCGACCGGGATGTCGGTGATGATCATGCCGCTGGCGAAGGCGAACACCCGATCGTCCTCGGTGGACCGTCCCAACGCCCGCCCCGCCACGATGTCCGGCAGTTCGGCGTCGATGACCGGCTGACCCTCCGGCCCCGCCAGCCGACTGCCGGTGACGCCGAGTTGTCCTGCGCTGGTGGCGATCGCGTAGTCGGCGGCACGCAGGGCGCCACTCTCGACGCCCTTGCTGGCCACCGAGATCAGCAGCCCGCCCTTCGGCAGCCATTCGGTTTGTACCTTGGGATGCGCGGCACGGCCCGAGGCCACCACCACGATGTCGGACTCGGCGACCGCCGACGGCACATCGTCGACAAGCTCGATCCGCCGGTCCGGAAACCAGCGGTGCAGTGCGCCGATGCTTTCCGCGATGCCGTCGGGGTGGGTTCCGAACAACCGCAGGTGCCGTAACTCCGGTAGCGCGGTCAGCAAGTACGGCAACGTGTTTCGCCCTTGGATGCCCGTGCCGATCATGAGTGCGCTCGTCGCGCCCGCGCGGGCACAGTGTTTCGCGATGATGGCGGTGGTGGCCGGGGTGCGGGCGGCACCGACGCGCTGGCAGTCCATGAACGCGAACGGCAGACCGGTGGTGTCGTCGTACAGGCTGATCGTCGTGTAGTACTTGTCCGCGCTCTCGCTGCCCTGCCGGTAGGACGTCTTGAATCCCAGGTGCTCGAGCGAACTGTCGTAACCCAGCATCGAATACGACACCGCGTCGCGTTCCGGCTTCGGGATCGGCATCATCAGTTTCACCGGACAGCGGGAGTCGCCGCGCGCGAAGGCCAGGTAGCCGTCCTCGACCAGATCGATGACCTCGGCGGGCGGAATGTCGATGTCGGCCAGATCGGTGCGAGTGAGAATGTGTAGTGCGTTACTCATAGAACTCCGATGTCGTGGTGCGGATTACGAATGCCGTTGCGGCAGCACATATCCCGATCCGAGGCAAAGCCATATGAGCATCGTAGTCTATCGATAATGATTGTCATTAGCATCTGGCGTGAAATCGGACACATCAGCCAACCCGGGCACGACATGCACGCCCGACGAGGCGAATCACCGACAACTGGTTAACCTCGAGCTAATCTCCTGCCTGTGCCGATCAGAGATGTGATCTCACGCCGGGCGGACAAGTGGCAGTCGCTGCTGTGGCTCGGCGCCTTCGGCGTGTCACTGCTGTTCGCCTTCGGCACCGTCTATTCCTGGACCCACGCCGGGAGCAGCCACGCGCCGATCGCGGAGATCGGTACCACCGTCTCGAATTACGCCGACGTGGAAAAGTCGGTGGCGCCGCATCTACCGCAGGATCGCGTCGTCCCTCGGCTGTCGACCGGCGTGCTGCTGAGCTCGCTCCAATTCATCAACGCGCACAACGTGAAGGCCACCGGCCACATCTGGCAGCACATACCGCCGGGGTTTCCGGCGGAGATCGAGCCGGGAGTGCTGCTGCTCGAGGCCGAGGACCCGCACTGCCTCAAGAAGGTCTTCGAGTATCCGCTCGGCGAGAACCAGGTGCTGGTCTGGTCGTTCTCGACCATCATTCGCCAGCAGTTCAACTACGAGAACTATCCGCTGGACCACCAGGACATCTGGCTGCGAATGCGCCCGGTCGACATGACCAATCTGGTCCAGCTGGTGCCCGCCTTCGACTCGTTCCCGCCGTGGCGTGCGCACGCGCTCAACGGCCTGGACCCCGGGCTCGTCTTCGGTGACTGGCGCCCCGATTACACGGTCTTCAGCCTGAACCGCCAGGACTACAGCATGCTGAGCCATCCCGGCCTGGCCAACACCGACGAGCTGTACTTCAACGTCGGCGTCAGCCGCGGCCTGCTCGGCCCGCTGATCGGGCGGATCGTCCCGGTCATACTGCTCGCGGTGCTGATGTTCCTGTCGCTGTTCGTCATCACCACCGACCCCGACCGGCGACCGATCTCCGGCTTCACCGCTTTCGCGATCATCACCTTCTCCGTGTCCACGGTGCTGGTCGTCGCGGTCAACGACAACGCGGCGCGACAGGAAATCGGGTCCGCGGGCATCGCCTACATCGAATATTGGTACTTCACCCTGTATTTGATGACCTTGCTGGTCGCGCTCAATGCCACGATGCTGCTCTCGGGCGTGTTCGGCAAGCTCATCGCCTGGCGCGACAACCTGCTGCCCAAACTGCTCTTCTGGCCGTTGTTCACCGGCATCATGTGCGCGGCGACCATCGGCCATCTCGGACTCTGACGCACCCAGCCATCAGGCGACTAGCAACCATCCAGACAACAGCAGCGGCAGTCGTCGGCGAGGCTGCCTCGGCATACCTACAGCCCGAGTGAGCGGACCAGATCGAGCATCTCGATTCGGAAAAGCTTTGCGGGCTCCCGGGATTGGGGCACCAAGTGGCCAGTCGCGCACGCCCTCGCCCCACGCCACGATGCGACCGGCCGGATCGTCGGCGGGGATCGCGTCGCGGGCCGTCTCGAGCCGGTCCACCAGAGCGGTGGAAAGTGGCCGACTGGCTCGACGCGGACAGCATCGCGGCCGCCATCACCGGCCTCGACGTGGTGATCAGCGCGGTCAACGCCGGGCACGGCATCGCCGACACCATCGCCAACGCAAGAAAATTTCGTGGTCGGAGCGCAGGCAATGGTCAGCGCGCTCGAACGGCAACTGGACCTACCTCAGCCCCTCCGCGGGCCGGATCGAGCCGGGCGAGCGCACGGGGCGCTTCCGGATCGGCGGCGATCAACTGCTCGCTCCCGCGGACGGCGCGGGCGACATTTCCGCCGAGGATGTCGCGGTCGCCCTGGTCGACGAGGCCGAGCAGCCGCGCCATATCCAACGACGTTTCACCGTCGGCTACTGAGAAACCGGCTGTGCCGCACCGCTACCGGTGCGGCACCGCCCGCCCGACGAGCACGTACCGAAACCTGTCGTACCCCTACGGCACAATAGAAACCAGGTCGGACGTCGATCGAGTTGTTGCCCAAGATAATTGGCAACTCGACCGAGGAGGCACAATGCCTGACGTCCCAGCTTCGATGCCCGACCCGCGCGACCCGATGTGTGACAACCTCGAGCGGCTGGTCGAGCTGGCGGCTGAGATCGAGCGGCATCGGTACCTGCTGCGTACCGCGGCCGACGACTATCGGTGGCGGGTCGCCCGCCAGGCGGAATGCCTCGAGCCGTACGAGCGGGATATCCGGCTGGCGCATGCCGAACGGCTGATCGATGCGTTGCTGATCGATCCGATTCGGCACAACGATCTCGATCTGGACGCCTACCGGGCCATCCGGGACGGCGCCCCGATCGAGTTCGACCCGGACAGCCGCGGTTATGTGCTGCGCCGACCCGGCCGGACTCCCCTGCCGATTCGCCCCGGCCTGCCGGAGCACCGCCTCGGCGTGATCGCCCGGCTCGCTGGCCTCGGCCTGCGGCTCGAGCAAATCCAGGTCGTCGCCCTCACGACCGCCCAGGGTGTCGCCCCACCCAAACCGCCAGCTAGCACGCCGGAGGTGAACCGTGGGACGACCAAGCCGTCGCGGCGCACACATAACTCCTCGAAGAAGCGGCACGCCGACAACTGACTGCGGCCCGCCCGTCATGCTCGGTGCCACCGATATCTGACAGTCCCTTGCTAACTTTCCGTCGGTATTCGTATGCTTGCCGACGTAACCTGATAGTGACTGTCAGATATCGAGCCCATGGAGGGGCGATGGCACAATCCACCATCCTCGAACGGCCGCAACCGCCCCGTCCCGAACCGGGGTGGGGCGCCGCCGGGCGGTGGGGCGTCGCCATGGCGAAGCATCGCAAGATCGTGCTCGGTGTCTGGCTACTGCTCGTGGTGGCATGCGGCGCGGCCTACCCCGCACTGCACGACCGACTCGGGACTCCCGATTACTCCGTGCCGGGATCCGATTCGGTCGCGGTCGAACACCTTGTCGCGGAACACTTCTCCCGCTTCGGCACCGAACAGGACCTGATCGTCTTCCACTCGGCGCAGCACACCGTCGACACGCCGGAATACCGCGCGACCATCGATCGGACCATCGGCATCGCCCGGCAGACGACCGGCGTCGCCGGTGCGATCGGCCCCTTCGACGGCAATGCGGCCCAGATATCCGCCGACCGGCACACCGCCTTCGGCATCGTCGGCCTCAACGGCGACATCTCCGAACGCGTGCGGGTCGTGCGGGAATTGCGGACCGCCATCGCCACCGCGCCTGGCGATGGTACCCAGACCATGCTCACCGGTTACGCACCGATCCAAGCCGATCTGATGGAGATCGAGACCGCGGACCTACAGCGCGCCGAAGCCCTTGGCATCCCGGTGGCGACGGTGCTGCTGGTGCTGGCGCTCGGCGCGCTGACCGCCGCACTGCTGCCCATCACCGTCACCGCGGCGGGCATCGCGGTCGCCATCGGCGCGCTGTTCGGCCTGACGTCCTTCCTCGCGTTCGACTCGCTGGTGCTCTCGGTGGCGACCATGATCGCCACCGGCACCGCGATCGACTACGCGATGTTCATCGTCAGCCGCTTCAACGAGGAGCTGACCCGGCGTGGCGTGCGAAACCGCCGGGATCGCAGCGGTATTCAGCAGGCCGTCGGTGCGGCGATGGACACCACCGGCCGCACCGTCCTCGCTTCCGGCCTCATCGTGATGATCTCGCTGTGCTCGCTGGCCATCGTGGGGCTGCCGATGTTGAATGGAATCGCCGTCGGGGTGGTCACGGCGGTGGTCGCGACCATGACCGCGGCCTTCACCCTGCTGCCCGCTGTGCTCGCGACGCTCGGCCCCGCGGTCAATCGCGGCGCCCTACCCGAGCGGCTGCGTCCCGCGGAGGTGCGCTCGGTGTCGGCGTCGAGCGCGTGGGCGCGATGGGCGCACACGGTGATGGCGCGGCCGGTGCTGTTCGGCACGGTCGGGGTGGCGCTGCTGGTCGTGGCGGCGGCCCCGCTCACCGGTCTGCGCTACGGCGTCGATCTCGGGCTCGACTCGCTCACCGGCCGCCCGTCCGGACAGGCGATCACCCTGGTCGAAGCGAACTTCGTCCCGGGTCTGCTGGCCCCGATCGAGGTGGTCGCGACCGGCTCGGACACGGCGCCGTTGACCAGCGCCGCCCGCGACGAGGCCGACCGGTTCATCGCCGAACTGTCCCGCGATCCCCGGATCGCCACCGTGCTGCCGCAGTACGC
The DNA here is from genome assembly GCF_042691675.1 of Nocardia brasiliensis. Lineage (GTDB taxonomy): Bacteria > Actinomycetota > Actinomycetes > Mycobacteriales > Mycobacteriaceae > Nocardia > Nocardia brasiliensis_D. Next base: position 2,701,564 of record NZ_CP170507.1, on the reverse strand, counting down.
GGACGGCCGGATGTTCGCGGCCGTCGTGCCGCACGCGTCATTCGGGTCAACCGCCGCCACCGATCTGGTTTCCGATATCCGTTCCCGCGCATCGTCGCTCGGCGACGCCGAGGTGCGGATCGGCGGCACGACGGCGTTGTTCGTCGATGTGTCCCAACGGATTACCGACCGGTTCCCCTGGGTGATCGCGCTGGTGCTGGCCGTCTCGCTCGCCTTCCTCGTCGTCGCGTTCCGCAGCATCGTGCTGGCGGTCAAGGCGATCGTGCTGAATCTGCTGGCCACCGGTGCGGCACTTGGCATTACCGTCGCGGTCTTCCAGCACGGCATCGGCGAATCCGCACTCGGCTTCCACAGCAGCGGGTTCTTGCAGATCTATCTGCCGATGCTGGTGTTCGCGGTGTTGTTCGGCCTGTCAATGGATTACGAGGTGTTCCTCATCCGCCGCATGAAGGAACACTGGGATGCCAACCACGACAACGCGGCGGCCGTCGCCGACGGATTACAGCGCACGGCCCGGCCGATCACCGCGGCGGCCGCCATCATGGTTGCCGTCTTCGCCAGCTTCGTGACCGCGGATGTGTTGGAGCTCCAGCAGATCGGGTTCGCCCTGGCCGTCGCCATCGCGATCGACGCCGTTCTGGTGCGGTTGGTGCTGGTGCCCGCGTTCATGCGGTTGTTCGGTCGGTGGAATTGGTGGCTGCCGAAGCGGGGGGCGCGCGTGGACCGGGTGACTATCGGAACATGACTTCGATCTGGTCGATGATCGAGCCGATGGCCTGGGTGTAGACGTCCTTCAGTGGTCCGGCGAAATCCTTTCCGGCCCAATGGTCGAGGGCTGCCACGCAGCCCCAGACCGCGGTCGCCGCGGCCATCCGCACTCGAAGATCGTTGGGGTCGAAGCCGGTTCGGTCGGCGAACAGCGTCCGGAACTGATCCTCGAGATCGCGCATCTGCTTGGTCTGGCCGACCTTGATCTCGGGGATTGCCGCCATGTATTGCAGTCGTTGCCGGATCCGGCGTTCCGACTCCTCGTTCAGCAGTGAATCGATCAACAGCGGGACGAGCATCCGCGCGACGGCGATCAGATCGAGGGGTTCGACAGTGGCGGCCCCGCCCGCGGTGCGGATGGCGTCGAGGACCTTCGGATCCGCCTCGTCGTGCAGGACGAGCATCTCCTTGGTCCCGAAGTATCGGTAGACCGAGCTCGGCGATACCCCCGCCGCGGCGGCGACCCGCTCGATCGTCACATTCCGGTACCCGTGCGCGTCGAAGAGATCCAGCGCGACCCGCTGAATGCGGCTCATCGCCTCGATCTTCCTGCGCTCCCAGGAAGTCGACGGAAGCTCTACCGCGGCATCGGACATCATTGCTCAGGATACCGGGAGCCATCTCCGGCGCGGGCGAAGCGGTGGCCGCTGTGCGGCAACCGAGTCCGAAATGGGCGAAGGCCCCGGTCCATTCCGGACCGGGGCCTTCGTCACGTGTACCTATCAGGCGTTGCCGGAGAGCTTCTCCCGCAGTGCCGCCAGCTGCGCGTCGCTGGCCAGCGAACCGCCGGCCGACTCGGACGAGCTGGTGGAGGAGGACGAAGCAGCCTGCGCGCCACTCTCGGAGGAGTAGTTCGAGCCGCCGCCACCGTTCGCGGCCTCGGCCGCGGCGTCGGCCGCCATCTTCTCCATCTGAGCGGTGTGCATCTTGTGGCGACGCTCCGCCTCGGCGTAGCGGCCTTCCCACTCTTCGCGCTGCTTGTCGAAGCCCTCGAGCCACTCGTTGGTGTCGGGATCGAAGCCCTCGGGGAAGATGTAGTTGCCCTGGTCGTCGTAGCTGTCGGCCATGCCGTACTTCGACGGGTCGAACTCGGCGTGGTAGTCCTCGTTGGCCTGCTTGAGGCTCAGCGAGATCCGGCGACGCTCCAGGTCGATGTCGATGACCTTGACCATCGCGTCGTCGCCGACCGCGACAACCTGGTCCGGGACCTCCACGTGGCGCTCGGCCAGCTCGGAGATGTGCACCAGGCCCTCGATGCCCTCTTCGACGCGCACGAACGCACCGAACGGGACCAGCTTGGTGACCTTTCCGGGCACGATCTGGCCGATCGCGTGGGTCCGGGCGAACTGACGCCACGGGTCTTCCTGAGTCGCCTTGAGCGACAGCGAAACCCGCTCGCGGTCCAAGTCGACGTCGAGAACCTCGACGGTGACCTCGGTGCCGACCTCGACAACCTCGGACGGGTGGTCGATGTGCTTCCAGGACAGCTCGGAGACGTGCACCAGGCCGTCGACGCCGCCCAGGTCCACGAAGGCACCGAAGTTGACGATCGAGGAGACCACACCCTTGCGGACCTGGCCCTTCTGCAGCTGGTGCAGGAACTCGCTGCGGACCTCGGACTGGGTCTGCTCGAGCCAGGCGCGGCGGGACAGGACCACGTTGTTGCGGTTCTTGTCCAGCTCGATGATCTTGGCCTCGATCTCCTTGCCGACGTACGGCTGGAGGTCGCGAACCCGGCGCATCTCGACGAGCGAGGCGGGCAGGAAGCCGCGGAGACCGATGTCGAGGATCAGGCCGCCCTTGACGACCTCGATGACGGTGCCCTTGACGGCCTCGTCCTTCTCCTTGAGCTCCTCGATCGTGCCCCACGCGCGCTCGTACTGCGCCCGCTTCTTCGACAGGATCAGGCGGCCTTCCTTGTCCTCCTTGGTGAGAACGAGGGCCTCGACCTCATCGCCCACGGAAACGACCTCATTGGGGTCGACATCGTGCTTGATGGAGAGTTCGCGGGAAGGGATGACGCCTTCGGTCTTATAACCGATGTCGAGCAGGACCTCGTCGCGGTCGACCTTGACGATGGTTCCTTCGACGATGTCGCCGTCGTTGAAGTACTTGATCGTGGCGTCGATGGCGGCGAGGAAATCCTCGGCGGAGCCGATGTCGTTGACGGCTACCTGCGGCGAGGTGACGGTGGTGGGCATATGTCGGTTTGCTCCGGACGGATTGTGGTCGGTTGCGGACATTGGAACTTTCGGTACGCTGGCGAATTCACCGCGGTGGTGTGAAGACGGACACTAGGAACGTACCGCACGTAACGCACGTGAAACTCAGCACGGGTGGTTGACTCCGGTACGGCTGTACTGAAGGCACTCGCGCGTTCAGCGTACGCGACCTTGGTCCGGCCGGGCAAACCGGTCCGGCCGCCACGCCGGGATACGCTGACGGCGTGTCGGAAGATCGCCATGCAGAGGCAAACACACTGCTCGGAACCGCGGGAACCGCGCGAACCCGGATCGACTCGGCCGCGAGCCAGCAGGCCAGCCGCCGCTGGTGGGACGCCGACGCGGGTCAATATCACGAGACGCATGCCGATTTTCTGGGTGTCGATTCCCCAGCCGGTGAGTTCGTCTGGTGCCCGGAGGGCCTGCACGAGGGTGATATGCGATTCCTCGGCGACGTCGCGGGCAAGCGGATCCTGGAAATCGGGTGCGGCTCGGCGCCGTGCTCGCGCTGGCTGGCCGGGCAGGGCGCGCATCCGGTGGGGCTCGATCTGTCGATCGGGATGCTGGCGCGCGGCCGGGCGGCGATGGAGCGGGGCGGCCCGCAGGTGCCGCTGATCCAGGCCGGGGCCGAGACGCTGCCGTTCGGCGACGAAACATTCGACCTGGCCTGCTCGGCGTTCGGCGCGATCCCGTTCGTCGCCGACTCCGCGCAGGTGATGCGCGAGGTGGCCCGGGTGCTGCGACCCGGCGGCCGCTGGGTGTTCTCGGTGAACCATCCGATGCGCTGGATCTTCCCCGACGATCCCGGCCCGGCCGGGCTCACCGCCGCCATCCCGTACTTCGATCGCACGCCCTATGTGGAGGTCGACAGCGAGGGCGAGCCGACCTACGTCGAACACCACCGCACGATGGGCGACCGGGTCCGGGAAATCGTCGGCGCGGGGCTGCTGCTGGTCGACCTCGTCGAACCGGACTGGCCCGAGTGGCTGGAGCGCGAGTGGGGTCAGTGGAGCCCGCTACGCGGCGAAATCTTCCCCGGCACCGCCATTTTCGTCACCGAGAAGCCCCGCTAGATCGACCCGAGCAAGACGATGCCGTCGGCGCCGTCGAGCCCGGCGGGGTCGAACGGGGCGTATCGCTGATCCGCCGAGACGCGTGCGGACACCGCCTGTCCGGCCAAGGCCGCAGCCAACGGGCGCGCCGGAAACAGCGCCCGGCTCTGCGTGGCGTCCCCGAGCAGGGCCTGGAAGTCGTGCGGTTGTCCATGAACCGCGGGGTTGTCCGCCCACCGGTCGCAGTCGACGGCGATGAACGCGTAGCCCCTGCCGAGAACCGGCGCGATCAGCGCGCCCGCGCTCCACCAGCGCACGTCCATGATGCCGAAACGCATGGCGGACTCGGTGCGCCGCAAGTGGGCGTTCTGGGCGAAAACGAGGCACGGTCCCTGGTGCGCCTGCACGCGGGCGATGGCGAGCAGGTTCTCCGCCATCATGGCGTCGCGCAAGCCGGTCAGCAGGCTGAACCGTTCCGGTCCCGGCTGCGCCATCTGCGCGTGGTAGCGCAGCAGGCCGTGCGCCGCCCTGGCGAGCATCAGTGCGCGCTCGAAGTCGTTGTCCGAGCTGGCTTGTCGCAGACCGGGCGCGTGTGCCTCGAAGCGGGCCACGATGTCGTCGGCGGCCAAGCGCAGTGCGCGCGCGTTGTCGGTGTCGCCGATGGAGTCCGCCGCGTCGTACATGGCGGCGGGGTTGGACCAGTCGGCATCGGCTCCGAGCAGCGCGTCGAGGGTGGCGCGGTCGTGCGGGACGCGGCCCACGGGCAGGTGCTCGCGCAGATACTCGTGCGCGCCGAGCAACGCGGCGCGCGGGCTGGGGGCGGCGGCCATTTCGAGTGGTGCGTCGAAGCCGTAGAACCGCACCTGATCGCGGGGATCGCGGCCCGCGTTGTGCTCACGCAGCCAGATGACCAACTCTCGATTGGCCGGAGCCGCGCCGAAGCCGTGGCTGAACCCGGTGGCGAGGACCTCGTCCAGGTCGCCCGCACCGGTCCGCACGTAGTCGTCCACGACAACCGCTGCGAGGCAATCGCTTTCGAGAGCGATGGCGCGGTACCCCTGCTGCTCGACCAAGTACTCCAGCAGTTGGTTGCGGAATTGGGGGAACGCCTCGACGCCGTGCGTCGGCTCACCGAGACCGAGGAGGACGGGCGGGTGTTCGAGCGTGCCGAGGAAGCGGCCGACGCCGACGCCGAGTTCGGTGCTGTCGGTGCCGAGATCGACGGCGATGTCGCGAAGGGAGAGTTGCCTGGTCATGAGGTGCCTTTCTCGAATTCCGATCGACACCTTCGACCGTATCGTTGAACACTCGGTTGGCACTTTTCCAATGTTTCGCTGCTATAAGCGGCTCAAACCTTCAAAATAGAGAGATGCCAGCACGAGCTCTTCGGCCCGCCGACCTTGCGCACGAACACGGTCTGTCCACCCAGGCGGTCCGCAATTACGAGGACGACGGGATCCTCCCGCCCGCCGAACGCAGCGACGCCGGATACCGCCGATACACCGAGGCACACGCGCAAGCGCTGCGCGCCTTCCTCGCCCTGCGTCAGGGCTACGGACATCAGACGTCCGCCGCCATTCTGCGCGCCGCGCATCGACCGGACGAAGCGACGATGTTCCGTCTCATCGATCAGGCGCACGCCGATCTCCTGCACGAACGCCGCACCCTCGACGAGGTCGCCGCCGCCCTCGACGCCCTCTCCACCGACCCGGCCCCCACCGAGAACCGCTCCGCCGCAATGACTATCGGCGAATTGGCACATCGCGTCGGCATCCACCCCGCGTCCCTGCGCAAATGGGAAGCCGCGGGCATCCTGCGCCCACACCGCGATCGAGCGACCGGCTACCGCATCTACCCACCCGACGTAGTCCGCGACGCCCACGTAACCAACCAACTCCGCCGCGGCGGCTACCCCCTCCCCCGCATCAAACTCTTCATAGATCACCTACGCGCCGCAGGCAATTCCCCCGACCTAGCCCACGTCCTAGACGAATGGCGAGCCCGCCTCACCCACCGAGGCCACGCCATGCTCGCCGCCAGCACCCACCTGGCCACCTACATCGCCCTGCTCGCCGAACGGGACACCGCTGCGCGAAAGTGCGAGTAAGCCCTCCATTATGTCCCGTTCGAAGAAGAAGGACGGGCCCGGACCCGTCCGTTGATGCGGCTATTTCGGCTTGCGACCTGCTTGTTCGAGAGCTAGCCGGATGGCGTACTCGATTTGGGCGTTGATGCTGCGCAGGTCGTCGGCCGCCCACTTGGCGATGGCCTCATGGACGGCCGGGTCGAGCCGTAGCAGCAGCTTTTTGCGCTCAGCCATAAGCTTCGGCGCTCAGTTGTAGAGGGAGCCGGCGTTCACGACGGGCTGGGTGGCCCGGTCGCCGCAGAGGACTACCAAGAGGTTGGAAACCATTGCCGCGCGGCGCTCCTCGTCCAATTCGACTACGCCTTGCTCGGTGAGCCGCTCCAGCGCGAGGCTGACCATGCCGACCGCGCCCTCGACGATCTGGGTGCGGGCGGCGACCACCTGGGCGGCCTGCTGGCGGACCAACATGGCCTGGGCGATCTCCGGGGCATAGGCGAGGTGGGTGATGCGGGCCTCCAGGACCTCGATGCCCGCCAACTCGGTGCGGTCGCGCAACTCGACGGTGAGTTCCTCGGCCACCTCGGCGCCGTCCCGCAGGCTGGTGCGGGTGGCGTCGTGCGAGTCGTACGGGTGCGTGGTGGCCAGGTGCCGGACCGCGGCCTCGGACTGGGTCTGCACGTACTCCTCGTAGTCGTCGACGGAGAACGCGGCCTTGAAGCTGTCGACCACGCGGTACACCACCACGGCGGCGATCTCGACCGGGTTGCCGTCGGCGTCGTTGACCTTCAGCTTCTGCGTCTCGAAGTTACGCACCCGCAACGAGATCCGGCGACGGTCGGTCAGCGGGAGCACCGAGTAGAAGCCGGGCTCGCTCACCGAGCCGATGTAGCGGCCGAAGAACTGCACCACTTGGGCTTCGTTCGGGTTCACGATGATCAGACCGGTCGCCGCCAGCAGCAGCACGAGCACCAGGAAGGTGGCGACGATCGCGCCGATCAGGGCGGGCACGTTCTGATCCCGCGCCATCGCGAGGTAGCCCCACGCGGCTACGCCACCGAACACAAGGGTGAGCACCAGCCACGCCACCAGCACCAAGAAGCCGTTGACGTGTAATGCGGGCCGAAGCTTCATGACATCCTCCAAGTATCAAAGTGATATCACTAGGCTAGCAGACCGATACCGCGATCGGCACTACCGGAAGCTCCCGCGAATCTCGGCGGAGGTTCGCGAGGGCGCGACAGCGGCTCAGTTCGCAGCGGGGCGGATGTTGCGGTTGAAGCGGAACACGTTGTGCGGGTCGTACTTTGCCTTCAGGGCGGCGAGGCGGGTGTAGGTGTCGGGGGCGTATCCGACGCGGGTTTGGGCCTCGTCGGCTTCGGCGCCCGCACCGTAGAGGAAGTTGAGGCTGTGGCCGATGGTCCAGGGGGCGAGGGCGGCGCGGATCTTGTCCTTGGCGGCGGTGGCGTCGTCGGGGTCGGTGATGACGCGAACGAGGTAGGCGGCATCGCGGTGGTCGACGACGGTGCCGGTCCGGCTCGGCGCGCCCAGTGCGCCGCCGAGGTGACGGATGTCGACGACGGCGTCGGAACCCGGTCCCGCCGCAGCGCGCAAGGCGGACAATGTTTCGCCGGTGAGGTTGCTGAGTAGCGCGTTGGTGGCGGCGTAGGCGTGCGGGTGGTCGGGGTCGCTGTGGATGGTGTGCGATTCGGTGTAGGGCATCGTGCGCAGGTCGTCCTTCAGCCGGTCGCCCACCGCACGCAGCGGCGCCACCAGCCGCTCACCCGCCTCGGCGGAACCGTTGTACGCGATGCGGAACGACGCCACATAGCGGCCGCGCAGCGCCGCGGGTACCTGCGGAATGTCGGGGAAGGTCAGCGTGGCGACAGTGGAAGTCAGCTCGTCGGGAACCGTTGCGGTCCATTGCCGCCAGACCTCCAGCGCCTGCTCGACCAGCGGAGTGTCGAATACCAATTGTCCGCCGTACACCTCGGTGACGGGCAGCAGGGCGAGCTCGACCGCGGTCACTACACCGAAGTTGCCGCCACTGCCGAGCACGGCACCGAACAGCTCGTCGCCGGGGACGAGCCTGCGGACCCGCCCGTCGGCGGTGACCAGCTCGACGGCGCGCACCTGCTCCGCCGCGTAGCCGAATTGCCTTGCCAGCAGCCCGATCCCGCCACCGAGCAAATAGCCGACCACGCCGACCGAGGGCGAGGAACCGTTCAGCGGTGCGAGCCCGTGCCCTGCGGCGGTCTCGACCAGGGCGCCCGCGCGCACTCCGGCGCCGATGCGTGCGGTCCGGGCGGCCGGGTCGATCTCGACGGCGGTCATCCGGCGGGTGCTGATCAGCACTCCCTCATCCGCCGCGACCGACAGCCCATGACCGGTCGCCTGCACCGAAACCGGAAGATTCTGGCGCGCAGCGTATTCCACTGCGGCGCGGACGTCCTCGGCGTGCACGGCGCCGACGACGAGGGCGGGCCGGTGCGTGTAGGCGGTCTGGAAGCCCGCGATCTCCTCCTTGTATCCAGCGTCGCCCGGACGGAAGACCGGGCCGGTGAAGGTGTCGATGTCGATGTTGTGTGCTGCGTTGTTTCCCATGACTCCGACGATGCTCGCCGCCGAGCCAGAAGTACAACAGATAGATCTTCTCGACTCTAGAATTGATAGTTATGGAACTGCGTCAGCTCCGCTATTTCGTCACCGTGGTGGAGGAAGCCAACTTCACCCGCGCCGCCGCGCGCCTGCACCTGGCACAACCCGGGTTGAGCGCGCAGATCCGGCAGCTCGAACGCGAGCTCGGTCAGCAGCTGCTCGACCGCGGCGGCCGCACGGTGACGCCCACCGAGATCGGGACGGCGGTGCTGAAGCACGCCCGCGCCGCACTCGCGGCTACCGAACGGATCACCCAGACGGTCGACGAATTCACCGGTCTGCTGCGCGGGCATGTTCGCATCGGCCTCATCTCCGGTGCCGCCACCGAGGAATTCGATGTCGCCGCCGTGCTGGCGGACTTCCACGACGATCACCCGGAGGTCGGCATCAGTCTCACCGAGGACACCTCCGAACGGATGCTCGCGGCACTGAGCCGCGGCGACCTCGACATCGCTTTGATCGGGTTGTCCGGCGGTCCAATGGATTCCGGCATCGGCCTCGATGTGGTGCTGGAAACGGCGGTGGTCGCCGCCGTGGCGGCCGACGATCGGACGCACGGCGACGAAATCCCGCTCACCGCACTGCGCGACCACCCACTGATCTGTCTGCCGCCCGGCACCGGCATCCGCGGCGTCTTCGAACGCTCCTGCGCCGCAGTCGGTTTCACGCCGAATATCGCCTTCGAAGCCGCAGCGCCCCCACTACTGCTCCAGCTTGCCGCGCGCGGACTCGGCATCGCCGTGGTACCTGCGCTCACCGCTGAAGAAGCAACAGCTTTCGGCGTGCGCACCGTCCGCATCGTCCAGCCCGAACTCCACGGCAGACTCGCCCTGGTTTGGCGCACCGACCGCCCAGGCACCCCCGCGGCGAAAGTCCTTCTGGGTCAACTACGCATCGCCCTTCGCCCGACCTGAAACAACCCAGCCGCACACCCTTTCCGTCAGCCGCACACCCGGTACACACGGTGTGCGGCCTGCGGAATGGGTGTGTGCGCCGTGTGTCAGAGGAGGCGGGACAGAAACGCTCGGGTGCGTTCGTGTTTGGGGTTGGCGAGCAGGTCGCGGGGCGCTCCCGCTTCGACGATCACACCGGCGTCCATGAAGACCAGCTTGTCGGCGACCTCGCGGGCGAAACCCATTTCGTGGGTGACCACGACCATGGTCATGCCCGACTCGGCGAGCTCACGCATAACCGCGAGCACCTCGCCGACCAACTCCGGGTCCAGGGCCGAAGTCGGCTCGTCGAACAGCATCAGCTTCGGGTCCATCGCCAGCGCGCGGGCGATGGCGACGCGCTGCTGCTGTCCGCCGGACAGCTGCGCCGGGTAGGCGTTCGCCTTCTCCGCCAAGCCGACTCGGTCCAGCAGCTCCTGCGCCCTGGTCACCGCCTCGGCCTTGCGGATTTTCTTGACCTGGGTCGGTGCCTCGATCACGTTCTCCAGCACGGTGCGGTGCGGGAACAGATTGAAATGCTGGAACACCATGCCGATTTCGCGGCGTTGCCGGGCGGCCTCGCGCGGGTGCAGCTCGTAGAGCTTGCCGTTCTTCTCCTGGTAGCCGACGAGCTCGCCGTCCACATAGAGCCGACCGGCATTCACCTGCTCGAGGTGGTTGATGCAGCGCAGGAAGGTGGATTTGCCCGAGCCGGACGGCCCGATGACACACAGCACTTCGCCGCGGCCGACCTCCAGCGAGACACCCTTGAGCACCTGCAACGCGCCGAAGTTCTTGCACACCCGGTCGGCGACGATCATCGGAAGAGCGTCTTTATCGAGGCTCACGTCCGCACTCATTTGGCCTTCACAATCGTCTGGGCATCGGCGAGCTCTTGTAGCTGCTTGCCGGTCAGCTGCCGGGACAGGCCGCGCGAGTAGTACCGCTCCAGGTAGAACTGCCCGACCATCAGCACGCTGGTGATCGCGAGGTACCAGGTGGCCGAGGCCAGCAACAGCGGGATCGGGCGCAGGTTCACGGCGGAGATGTCACGGGCCCGGCCGTAGAGGTCGATGCTGAGCGGGATCGCGGTGACCAGCGACGTGGTTTTCAACATGCCGATCAGCTCGTTGCCGGTCGGCGGGATGATCACCCGCATGGCCTGCGGCAGTACGGTCCGGCGCATCGTCAGACTCCAGGACATGCCGAGCGCCGTCGAGGCCTCGCGCTGTCCTTCACCGACGGAATTGATTCCGGCACGGACGATTTCGGCCATGTACGCGGCCTCGTTGAGGCCGAGGCCGATCACCGCGAAGGTGAATGCCGCCTGCAGGTGCTGGATGTCCAGCTCCAGCAGATGCGGGCCGAACGGGACGCCGAGCACGATCGTCGTATACAGCGACGGGAACAGGCCCCAGAACACCAACTGCACATACACCGGCGTGCCACGGAAGATCCAGAGATATACCCAGGCCGCCGCGCGCAGCACCGGGTTCGGCGAAAGCCGCATTACCGCGAGCACCGTGCCCAGCGAGACGGCGATCGCCATGGCGAGCACGGTCAGCTCGAGGGTGACCACCGCACCGGCGACGATCCGGCTGTCGAACAGGTACTTCGCGTAGATCTCCCAGCGATAGGCCGGGTTGGTCGCGGCACCGTAGAGGAAAAGCCCGACGAGCACCAGGATGAGCACGGCGGCGATCCACCGCCCCGGCCTGCGCAGCGGAACCGCTTTGATCGGTTCCGGCTCACCGGACAGGTCTGCCATACCGGGCCCGGGATCGCCGGGCTCCGGCTTGGTTTCGTTCGAAGTCATCGATCAGCTCACGGCACCGTTGATAACCGACTTGGTGATCGCGCCTTCCTCGACGCCCCAATTCTTCGCGATCTCCAGGTACTTTCCGTTGTCGATCAGGTGCTGCACCGCCTTCTGCAGCACGGCGGCCAGCGGCGAGCCCTTCGGAACCGCGTAGCCGTAGGGAGCGGATTCAAAAGCGGCACCGGCCTTTTCGAGCTTGCCCTCGCTCAGCTTGATCGCGTACGCGGTCACCGGAGAATCCGCCGACATCGCGTCGACCTGGCCCAGCACGACGGCGTTGGTCGCGGCGCTCTGCTCATCGAAGGCCTTCATATCGATGGGGGGCTTGCCTTCGGCCACGCACTTCGCGCTCTTGGCCGGTACCTCTTCAGTGTGCTCCACCGTGGTGGCCTGCACGGCAACGCGCTTGCCGCACGCGTTGTTCGGGTCGACCGGCTTGCCCTTCTGCTGCGCCCACTGGATGCCCGCGCTGTAGTAGGTGACGAAGTCGACTTCCTTCTCCCGCTCCTTCGAGTCGGTGATCGACGACGCGCCCACGTCGTAGGTACCGGCCTGGATCGCGGGAATGATCTTCTCGAAGGCGGACTCGACGTATTCGGCCTTGACGCCCAGGGTGGCGGCGACGGCGTCCATCAGGTCGATGTCGTACCCGATGATCTTGCCGCTCGGGTCCTTGTACTCGTTGGGCTGGTACGGGATGTTCACGCCGACAGTGAGCTTGCCGGACTGCTTGATCTTGTCGGGGAGCTGCGCCGCGATCGCGTCGACTTTCTCGACACCCTGCACCTTCTCCACGGCAGGTCCGGAGTCTTCGGTATTACTACAGCCCGTCAGGACAAGTGCGCCTCCGGCGAGTACGCACATCGCCTGCAGGGCGCGCCTGCCAAGAACCGATCGAACAGACACAGCAGCCCTCCACATTTCGGATTCAAGAAACCCGGGTGTCACCACCCGTTGGCAATCTAAGCGACCGAGACGCTTCGTGCTGGACAGTAACGGAAGATTGATCCGTTCCTTGCTGAACACTCCGAGCTACCACACTCTGACTACCGGCGGTGGACCCTAGCACAAACCTGTTCGGTGAACTCACTGGTCGATGCGAGTCCGCCCAGGTCCGCGGTCGCGATGCCCGCCTCGAAGGTGGCCGCGACGGCTCGTTCGATACGCTCCGCGGCGTGCCCGAGGGTACCGCCTGCCGCGCGAGTTGCCAACCAGCGCAACAACATTGCCGACGACAGTTGCAGAGCGGCCGGATTCGCGCGGTTATGCCCGGCGAGGGTGGGCGCGGCGCCGTGCACGGCCTGTGCCATGGCGTGTTCGGCCGAGCAGTTGAGCGAAGCCGCCAGGCCGAGCGAGCCGCTCAGCTCGCCCGCGAGGTCGGAGAGGATGTCGCCGAACAGGTTTTCGGTGACCAAAACGTCGTAGTCGGCGGCGGCGCGGACCAGATGTGCGGCGGTGGCGTCGACGTGTTCGTCGTCGACCCGCACTCCTGGATAGGCGTGGGCAATCTCATAGCAAACGTCACGGAACAGGCCCATGGTCATCGGCAACACGTTGGCCTTGTGCACAATGGTGAGTCGATTGCGACGCATCGCGGCGAGCCGCAGCGCCTCGTGCGCGATTCGCTCACACGCCTGCCGGGTCACCACGCCGACCGCCATCGCCACGTCCTCGGTCGGCCGGAACTCCCCCGATCCGGCGAACATATTGCGATCGGCGTAGAAACCTTCGCTGTTCTCCCGGACGATTACCAGGTCGATCTTCGGCGCCGCCGCGTGCACGCCGGCGAATGCCCGGGCCGGGCGGATGTTGGCGTACAGGCCGAATCGCTTGCGGATGGTGCCGCCCGGCGCGACCGCGGTGCGGTATTTCGCCGGGTAGGAGGCATTGTCGTGCGGGCCGAGGAGCCAGGCGTGCACGTCGTCGAGCGCGGTCAGGGTCTGCTCCGGCAGCGGATCGCCGTACTCCTCGATGGCTCGATGGCCCATGAGCAGCGGCACCCATTCGATCGGCGCGGCGCCCACCGCCGACACCGCCTCGTCGACGACCTGCCGGGTGGCGCGCACCACTTCGGGGCCGATGCCGTCCCCGTCGATGAGTCCGAGCCGCATCCGCTGCGCATTCGCGTCGTTCACCGCACCATCCTCGCGTCGAGCCGCGCGTGCCCGCGCACCGCCCCACCCAGTCGGGCGGTGACCGCTATTTCCTGGAGACCGGGGGGTGTAGTCGGCCGAATCAGGGGGTGTCAGCCCGCCTCTGCCGGGGAAGACCTCATTGAGGACAACAACCCGACTCGGCATCCGTTGGCCGCCGCGGCCGTGGAAGATAAAGACAACGGCCGGCGTTACAGCTGGCATACCGAATACGAGAGGACGTCATGGCCACCCAGACGCTGACCGAACAGAATTTTGACGAGGTAGTCACCGGAAACGACGTGGTACTCGTCGATTTCTGGGCTGATTGGTGCGGCCCGTGCAAGAGCTTCGCACCCACCTTCGAGGCCTCTTCGGAGAAGCACGCCGATGTCGTGCACGGCAAGGTCGACACCGAAGCCCAGCAGGGGCTCGCGGCCGCCGCCAATATTCGTTCCATCCCGACCATCATGGCGTTCCGCGAGGGCGTGCTGGTCTTCGCGCAGCCCGGCGCGCTGCCGCCCGCCGCGCTGGAGGACCTGGTCACCCAGGTGAAGGAACTGGACATGGACGAGGTGCGCAAGCAGCTCGCCGAGCAGGCCAACGCCGAGCAGTAACTCGCCGCGTCGAACCGCAAGGGCCGTCCCTCTCATCGGAGAGGGACGGCCCTTGTTTCGGTTCTCAGCTACCGAGCAGATTGACGCCGGCGATCATCGCGCGAACCGTCGATTCGGCGCCGTCGTCGGCCAGTGCCGCACCCCAGCCGCGCCTGCCGTTGCATTCGCACTGCACGAAGGTCGCGGTGCCTTCGCCGGTTTTGCGCTGGTGGAACTGCAGAATCTCGACGTGGTAGCCCTCCTCGTAGAGGGCGGAGGTCATTGCCGCGACGAGGCTGCCGGAGGCGACGACCGTGCGCAGGTGGTCGGCGAACTCCAGCGTGACGGCGAAATCCGCGGACCGGCTACCCGCTGGCGACCAGTCGTTGAGCCGGATCGGCCCGGTGTGTTCGCAATAGCGGTGGTGGAATTGGGCCGGTGTGAGACCGGCACTTTCGGCGCGCAGGCCCTTGGGCGCGGCGGCATGGAACGTGTGGGTATCGAGAGTGAGGATTGTCATTGAAAGTAGGTCTTCCCGAGGAATGTCGTGGCTCAGTTGACAGAGGGGACCAGCACTAACAAGTCATTCAGCCCGCAGCGAGGGGGCCGGTCCGAATCAGACCCCGCTACGGCGGGTTACTACGAGAAGTCGCCGCTGCGCCACCATCGCGGTAAGCGGAAGTAGCACAACGCTGTCGCGGTCTGCGACGTTGAGCGCTGCGCTGTGGCGGTCGGCGGGATTCGGCACGCGCTTGAGGATAGGGACATCTCGGCGCAATAGCAACCACATTTACTGCCCGTTTTGTCTACTGGCGAGTATTGTTTACCCAGCTCAGGCCCGGCGGCCGCGCAGCCGCGTACCTTCGGTGCCATGGGTGCTCTCCTCGCCATGACCATCCCCGGTCTGGCCATCCTGCTCATCGTCGTCGCCTTCGCCGAGGTGCTGTGGAACAGGCTCACCGGCAGCCGGATCCTGCCGTGGACGCGCGAACGCTCCGGTAGTCCGATCTCGGCCACCGGCTTCGAGGAAGTGACCGCCGTCTTCCAGGGGTCCAAGCAGTACGAGTTCGAGCAACGGCTGACAACGCTGATGCACAAGGAAGACAAGTCCGACGGCGCACCCCCGCGCGACGAAGTAGACCTCACCTCCGGCTCGGCCCGCCTCATCCGCCACCAGCCTTAACGACTTGCCAACGCCCCGACCCGCCGCGCGCACGACTTATCCCGCCGCGCACGAAACAGCTAGCGAATTCGTGCGCGGTCTGCGAAAAGGCGCGCGGCGGGCGGGCTTTGGTGTGATGTAGACCGGGGGGCTCAGTGTGCGGCGTTATCCCAGCTTCGGCCGGTGCCGACCGAGACGTCCAGGGGTACCGAGAGGTGGATGGCGGCCGACATTTGTTCGCGGGCGAGGGCTTCCAGGGTTTCCCGCTCGCCGTCGGCGACTTCGAACAGCAATTCGTCGTGGATCTGCAGCAGCATCCGGGAGCGCAGGCCGGCCTCCTGGATCGCCTTGTGCACGTTGATCATCGCGACCTTGATGATGTCGGCGGCGGTGCCCTGGATCGGGGCGTTGAGGGCCATCCGCTCGGCGGCCTCGCGGCGCTGTCGGTTGCTGGAATCCAGGTCGGGCAGGTAGCGACGCCGGCCGAACAGGGTGGAGGTGTAGCCGACCTTGCGGGCCTGCTCGACCACCTCGTACAGGTAGTCGCGGATGCCGCCGAAGCGCGCGAAGTAGACGTCCATCTGCTCCTTGGCCTCGGTGGTGCTGATCTTCAGCTGCGCGGCAAGGCCGTAGGAGCTCAGGCCGTAGGCGAGACCGTAGGACATCGCCTTGATCCGGCGGCGCAGTTCGGGGGTCACCTCGGCGATCGGGATGTCGAACGCCTTGGACGCCACGAAGGTGTGCAGGTCTTCCCCGGAATTGAACGCCTCGATCAGGCCCTCGTCGGCGGACAGATGCGCCATGATGCGCATCTCGATCTGGCTGTAGTCCGCGGTCATCAGCGACTGGTAGCCCGAGCCGACGACGAAGGTGTCGCGGATCTGCCTGCCGGTGTCGGTGCGGATCGGGATGTTCTGCAGGTTCGGCTCGGTGGACGAGAGCCGACCGGTGGCGGCGATGGTCTGGTTGAACGTGGTGTGGATGCGCCCGTCGTCGGCGACACACTTCAACAGGCCGTCGACGGTCACCTTCAGTCTGGTGGCGTCGCGGTGTTCGAGCAGATGCTGCAGGAACGGGTGCTCGGTCTTCTCGAACAGCGATTCCAGCGCATCGGCGTCGGTGGTGTAGCCGGTCTTGGTGCGCTTGGTCTTCGGCATGTCCAGCTCGTCGAACAGCACCACTTGCAGCTGCTTGGGCGAGCCGAGGTTGATCTGTTTGCCGATCACCTCGTAGGCCGCGTTGGCCGCCTCGGTCACCTTGTCGGCGAACTGGCGCTGCAAGGTCTCCAGCTGGTCGGTGTCGACCGCGATGCCCGCGTCCTCCAGGTCGGCGAGCACGCTGAGCAGCGGCAGCTCCATGTCCTCGAGCAGCGGGACGGATTCGATCTGCTCGAGCTCGGTGTCCAGCGCGGCGGCGAGGTCGGCGACGGCCCGGGCGCGCAGCATTTCGGTCTGCGCGACTTCGGCGTCGACGGTGTCCTCGTCGTCGAGCAGCGAGAGCTGCGGGGTCTCGTTGGTCTCGGCCCGTAGTTCGCGGCGCAGGTAACGCAGCGAAAGGTCGTCGAGGTTGAAGCTGCGCTGGCCGGGACGCACCAGGTAGGCGGCCAGCGCGGTATCGCTGGTGAGTCCGCCGAGGGTCCAGCCGCGCCCGCGCAACGCGTGCATGGCGGCCTTCGCCTCGTGCAGCGCCTTCGGCACGGCCGGGTCGGCGAGCCAAGCGCCGAGCGCCGCTTCGTCTTCCGGTGTCAGCACGGAGACGTCGATGTAGCCGCTTTCGCCGTCGGCCGCCGCGATGGCGAGCGCGCGCACGTCGCCACCGCCGGGCGTGCCCGAGCCGACGATCGAGACGCCCTGCCGGGCACCGGCTTTCGCGTGCTCGGCGAGCCAGTCGGCCACCGCGCCCACCTCCAGCGCGCCACCGCTGATCTCGAAGCCCGCCTCGGCCTCCGGCTCCTTCGGGGCCAGCGTCTCGAACAACCGGTCCCGCAGCACGCGGAACTCCAGATCGTCGAAGAGCTGATGGATCTTGTTGCGGTCCCACGGCGCCTGCGCCAGTTGGTCCGGCGTGTAGGGCAGCGGCACGTCGCGGACCATCTCGGTGAGCTGACGGTTGAGCACCACGTTGCTCAGGTTGGCGCGCAGCGCGTCGCCGACCTTGCCCTTCACCTCGTCCACCTTGTCGACGAGTGCGTTCAGGTCACCGTATTCGCGAATCCACTTGGCCGCGGTCTTCTCGCCGACGCCGGGAATGCCGGGCAGATTGTCGCTGGGGTCGCCGCGCAGGGCCGCGTAGTCCGGGTACTGAGCCGGAGTGAGCCCGTACTTGGCGAACACCTCGTCGGGGGTGAACCTGGTCAGATCGGAGACGCCCTTGCGCGGGTAGAGCACGGTCACGTTCTCGTTGACCAACTGGATGGCATCGCGGTCACCGGAGACGATCAGCACCCGGAAGCCCTGGGCCACCGCCTGCGTGGTGAGCGTGGCGATGATGTCGTCGGCTTCGAAGCCCTCGATCGCCATCACCGGGATGCCCATCGCGCCGAGCACGTCCTTGGTGAGTTCGACCTGCCCACGGAATTCGTCCGGGGTGGCGCTGCGGTTCGCCTTGTACTCCGGGTACGCCTCGACGCGGAACGTCTTGCGGTTCACGTCGAAGGCCGTCGCGATGTGGCTCGGCTTCTCGTCGCGCAGCAGGTTGATCAGCATCGCGGTAAAGCCGTACACCGCGTTGGTGGTCTGCCCGGTGACCGTCTTGAAGTTCTCCGCCGGTAGCGCGAAGAACGCGCGATAGGCGATCGAATGCCCGTCCAGCAACAGCAGAGTCGGCCGGTCTCCCGGTGCGGATTCGCTGGAGCCGGACACGGTGGCGGGACGCTGAGCGGTCGTGGGTGAACTCACGCCCAAGAGTCTAGGGACCGCCACCGACAAGGTGATACGCCGACACCCGCGCCGACCCCGTCGGGTGCCGACCGCGCCGCACAGTGACGTAGGTAACTACGGCGGTGCGACGCCGCCACGCGCACTCACAACGTCGCGACGAGCTCCCGCAGCACCGGCAAACTGACCGAGCCGGAGCCGAGCACCACATCGTGGAAGGCCTTGATGTCGAAGGCGCTGCCGAGCCGCTCGGTGGCCGCCAACCGCTGCCGCCGGATCTCCAGCTGACCGATCTTGTAGCCGACCGCCTGCCCCGGCATGGCGATATAGCGGTCCACCTCGGTGGTGATCTCGGCGATACCGACCGGCGCGTTGGCCACCATGAAGTCGATCGCCTGCTGCCTGCTCCAGCCTTTCGCGTGCAGACCGGTGTCGACGACCAGGCGGCAGGATCGCCACGAATCGCCCGACAGCATCCCGAGCCGCCCCAGATCGTCCTCGTACAAGCCCATTTCGTCGGCGAGCCGCTCGGTGTAGAGCGCCCAGCCCTCGACGAACGCGGTGTTCGCGTAGGAATGCCGCTGGAAGCGCGGCAGGTGGTCGAGCTCGTTGGCGATGGTGAGCTGGAGGTGATGGCCGGGAATGGCCTCGTGGAAGGCCACCGAGGCCGTCTCGAACTGCCCGCGACCGGTGGGGTGGTACTGGTTGACGAAATAGGTCCCGGGCCGGGAACCGTCCGCGGCGGGGGCGAAGTAGTAGGCCGCGGGCGCGTCCGCGGCGAGGAATTCCGGCACCGGCACGATGTCGCACGATTCCTTGGGCAGCCTGCCGAACCAGTTGCCCATTTCGGCGGTCGCCGAGGTGAGTGCCCGGCGGGCGTCGAACATGATCTGCTCGCCGTCGGCGTAGCGCAGCGCGGGATCGTCGCGCAGCCTGCCGAAGATCTCGCCGAGGTCGGCGGTGCCGAACAGCCGCTCGCCGATGGTCGCGTATTCCTCGCGCAGCGCGGCGAGCTCGGTCAGCCCGAGTTCGTGGATCTCGTCGGCGCCGAGGTCGGGCAGGGTGGTGTGGTAGCGCAGCTGGCGGCGGTAGATGTCCTCGCCGTCCGCACCGAGCCAGCACAGACCCGGCTTGTCGTCGGGACGGCTCACCGGCAGCAGCTCGTCGAACAGCGTTTCTCGGTAACTCTGGAACGCCGGGCGGATGACTTCCCGTGCCACCTCGGTCAATTCGGCGCGCCAGTCGGCCGTACCGGCCCAGTCCGGCGGACCGGCGAGGGTGACGAACGGATCTTCGGACAGCTCCGAGGACAGGTATCCGTCGAGCTGGTTCAGCGACCGCTCGATGGTGATCCGCGCGGGCACCCGGCCCGCGGCGAGGCCGTCCCGGAACCGCGCGACGGCCTGGCTCAGCATGGTGCCGAACTGCCGGTACCGCTGGACGAGCGCGAGCGCGTTCGCCGGCTGCGGCGCGTTGGTCTGCGGCGCCAGCGTCAGCGCATAGGCGTGCACGCCCTCCATCTGGTCGGCGGCCATCTCCAGCGGCCGCCACTCCAGCCGCTCGACCGCATTGGTCAATTCGGTGCGCAGCAGGCTGCGGGTGATGCGGTCGGTCTGGTCGAGCGGTTCGGCGTCGAGTGCCTCGACCTGACGCAGCAGTGCGCGCCAGGTCGAGAGCAACCGCTCTTCGGCCGCGACGGACAGGTCCTCGATGCGATCGTCGAACCGCCGGTCGCCGAGCAACGTCGCATCACTCGGTTTGGCTTCCAGGAAGGAATCCCAGTACCGCTCGGCCAGACCCATCAGCTCATCGTGACCACTCATGGTCATGATCATGCCTCGAGGACGGCCTTGCGGCACTGGGGTTTACCGCTGGACTAGCCGACGCCCAGGTAGGCCGACTTGACCGCGGGATCGGTGAGCAACTCCGCGCCGGAGCCGGTCTTGGTCACCTCGCCCGTCTCCATGATGTAGGCGCGGCTGCTGCGCGAGAGCGCCTGCTGGGCGTTCTGCTCGACCAGCAGCACCGTGGTGCCCTGCTGGTTGATCTCCGAAATGATCCGGAAGATCTGCTGAATGATCATGGGCGCCAAGCCCATCGACGGCTCATCCAGCAACAGCAGTCGCGGCCTGGCCATCAGCGCCCGCCCGATGGCCAGCATCTGCTGCTCACCACCGGACAGGGTGCCGCCCACCTGCTTGCGCCGTTCCGACATGCGCGGGAACAACTCGAACACCCACTCGAGCGTCTGGCTGTACTCCGCCTTCTGCTTGAACGGCCTTCCGTAGCAACCCATGTCGAGGTTTTCCTGCACCGTCATGCCGGGGAAGACACCCCGGCCCTCCGGCGCCTGGATCAGCCCTTCACCCACCCGCTCGTGCGCCTTCATGTGGGTGATGTCGCGGCCTTCGAAGATGACCCGGCCGCGAGTCAACGGCAGCAGCCCGGACAGCGCGCGCATGGTGGTGGTCTTGCCCGCGCCGTTCGCGCCGAGCAAGGTCACCAGCTCGCCCGGTGCCACCCGCAGCGAAATCCCGTGCAGCGCTTGAATTCTGCCGTAGTTGACGACCATGTCCTCGACCTCGAGCAGTGCGTCCGTGCCGCTCTTTGCCAGACCGACGGTCTGCTCGCCGGTGCCTGGTTCTTTGTTCGATACCATCGCCGCTCCTACCCGTCCGTCCCGTGCGCGCTTGCCGTCCCCGACTCGGTGTCCTCGTCGGGCACACCGAGATAGGCGGCGACCACCGCGGGGTTTTCCCGGATATCCGCGGGCAGTCCGTCGGCGATCTTGCGGCCGAACTCCAGCACCACGATTCGGTCGGTCACGCCCATGACCAGGCGCATATCGTGCTCGATCAGCAGCACCGTGAACCCGTCATCGCGGATCTTGCGAATCAGATCCATCAGCGCCGACTTCTCGCTCGGATTGAAACCGGCGGCGGGCTCATCCAGACACAGCAACTTGGGCTCGGTGGCCAGCGCCCTGGCGATCTCCAACCGGCGTTGATCGCCGTAGGAGAGGTTGCGCGCCTTCTCCACCGCCTTCGGGGCGATGCCGACGAATTCGAGCAGCGCCATGCCCCGCTCGATCGCGTCGCGTTCCTCGCGGCGATGCCGCGCGGTCCGGAAGATGGCGCCCGGCACCGAGGTTCGATGCCTGGCGTCGGTGCCGACCACCACGTTCTCCAACGCGGTCATCTCGTTGAAGAGCCGGATGTTCTGGAAGGTGCGGGCGATACCGAGCCGGGTGATGGCATTGCGCTTGGTCTTCGTCAGCGGCGCGCCATCGAAATACACCGTTCCCGAGGAGGGACGGTAGACACCGGTGATCGCGTTGAAGCAGGTGGTTTTTCCGGCCCCGTTGGGCCCGATGAGCCCGAGGATCTCGCCGCGGCGGATCTCGAAGCTCACCGCGTCCAAAGCCGTGAGACCACCGAACTTCACCGTCAGTTCCTCGGTGCGCAGCAGCGGCTCACCGACGGCCGTCTCGATCTCGCGGCTGGAGGCGACGACCTCCGCCACCGTCTCCGCGTCGGCCAGGTCCGGAATCACCGCGGTCAGGTCGACCACACCGGCACTGGGCGCCGCTTCGGGTTCCGCCACATAGCCGGCGGCCATGTCCTCGTTGTCGAACAGCGCGCCACCCGCGCCAGGCCCGGTCATCGGGTCTCTCCGATCGTCTCGTCGCCGAACGGCTTACGCACGGCTTGATATACCTGCCGCCCGTAGGCGAGCAGCTTCTGCCGGACCGGGAAGAGGCCCTGCGGTTTGAAGATCATGAGCACCATCAGCGTGATCCCGAAGAACAGATACTTGTAGTCACCGAGCGACTGTGCGCCGGGCGCTTGGAACCTGAGCACGTTGTTGAGCACGACGAGCATCACGATCACCGGCACGGCCGCCGCAGCCAGATAGCCGAGTTTGATCGGACGTTCCTGATTACGAGCCCACCTGCGCCACACCACGATCAGCGCGACGATGAGGGCTACGGTGCAGCCGAGTGAGATCCAGCCGACCGCCGTCTGCCCGACCGCCTGCACCGACAGCAGCCGGTTCGGCAGATACACGATGACGAACGCCCCGACGATCACGCCGAGCTTGTTGCCCTGCCCGCCGATGACCACCGCGCACAGGAACAACATCGAGTTGATGATGTTGAACCCGGTCGGGTTGATGAACTGCACCTGGCCCGCGTACAGCGCGCCGGACAGCCCGCCGACCGCCGCACCGATCGTGAAGGCCCACAGCTTGAACTTGAACGCGGGCACGCCCATGACCTCGGCCGCGTCCTCGTCTTCGCGGATCGCGACCCAGGCCCGGCCGACCCGGCTGCGCTCGAGGTTGCCGACGATCAGCAGGGTGAGGATCACCAGCACCATGCCGATCCAGAACCACCAGGTCCCGGCGTTGGCCTTGTCGAAGATGTTCGCGGAATCCGCGTCGCCGACATTGCCGGAGGAGAAGATGCCGTTGGGTCGCTCGGCCGACTCGCCGACATGTGGGTAGGCGATACCGGACAAGCCGAGGCTCCCGTTGGTCACATCGCCGAGGTTGTCGGCGAGCAACCGGACGATCTCGCCGAAGCCGAGCGTCACGATCGCCAGATAGTCACCGCGCAGCCGAAGCGTCGGGGTACCGAGGATCAAGCCGGACATCGCGGTGACCGCCGCGGCCAGTGGTAGGCACGCCAGCCACGCCCAGTCTTCGCTCAGCCAGCCGCCGTCGGTTTGATTCCACGGACTGTTCGGGCTGGTGAGCAGACCGACCGTATAGGCACCGACGGCGTAGAAGCCCACGTAGCCGAGGTCGAGCAGACCAGCCTGTCCGACAACGACATTCAAGCCGATGGCAAGCAGGGCGTACATGGCGAACTGCGCCATGACACCGCCGAAACTGGTGCCCGGGGTATCCAGGAACGGCGGCGGGAACAGCGGGAGCAACGCCAACGCGATGATGGCGGGGATACCGACGGCCCACTGGGCCGGCCGGGACAGACCACCCCACCAGGAGCGCAAGGCGTCACCGACACCGTGCATCGGTCGCTCCGGCGCGGGCGGGACGGCGGGCTTGGTTGATGTGTTGCTCATGCGCGCGCCTTCCCGAGACTCTCACCCAGAATGCCGGTGGGCCGAATCATCAAGACCAGCACCAGCACCACGAACGCGACCACGTCGCGCCATTCGGTGCCGAACAGGATCTGACCGTAGTTCTCCGCCAGACCGAGCAGCAGCCCGCCGAGCAACGCGCCGCGCAGGTTGCCGATACCGCCGAGCACCGCGGCACTGAAAGCCTTGATGCCGAGGATGAATCCGCCCGAGTAGATGATCCCGTTCGGAATCTTGAGCGCGTACAGCAGCGCGGCCGCACCGGCGAGCACACCGCCGATGAGGAAGGTGAGCATGATGACCCGTTCGCGCGAGACGCCCATCAGCGTCGCGGTGTCGGGGTCCTGCGCCACGGCCCGGATGCCGCGGCCGAACTTGGTCTGGTTGATCAGCAGTTCGGTGACGATCGCCAGGATCACCGCGGCGACGATGATCACGATCGTGATGTTGGTGATGTCCGCACCGCCGAAGCTGAACTGCTTGGTCGGCTCCACCAGCATGATCGGCTTCTGGGCGTTTGTGCCGCCCAAGCCCGGCCAGACCTTGGGCAGCACGAAGT
Source organism: Nocardia brasiliensis (assembly GCF_042691675.1). Taxonomy (GTDB): domain Bacteria; phylum Actinomycetota; class Actinomycetes; order Mycobacteriales; family Mycobacteriaceae; genus Nocardia; species Nocardia brasiliensis_D. Next base: position 2,677,600 of record NZ_CP170507.1, on the reverse strand, counting down.
GCACGATCTCCTGGATCACGAAGGAGGCGCCGATGGCGGTGATGAGAAAGATCAGCGGCTTGGCGCCGCGCCTGCGCAGCGGCCGATAGGCGACACGTTCCAATCCGACAGCCGCGGCACCGGAGACCGCCATGCCGAAGATCATCGCCAACGCCAGATAGGTGATGGTGAGGATGATGCCCTGCGAGTAGACATCACCGCTCGGCGAAAATCCGAGCAACATCAGCCCGACATACTGACCAAACAGGCCGAGCATGAATATTTCCGAATGGGCAAAATTGATAAGCCGCAAAACGCCGTAGACCAGGGTGTAGCCGACAGCGACCAGTGCGTAGATCGCACCGTAGGACAATCCGTCGACGGTCAGTCGCCAGAAATCGTCGATCACTCCTTGATAGTTGAAGTCGATCGAGCTGTCGGCGAGTTGTACTGCGCCGACTATTGCAGTGGAAGTCATTCGTAATTCGCCCTCATTCATTCGCCCTCACGAAACAGCAGCACGTACCGGGATTCGCGCGAACCCCGATACGTGCTGCGCGACTCGTGTGTATGGGTTACTTGACGGTGTAGATCCAGATCAGCGCGTTGCTCAGTTCCCCGTTGGGGCTCCACTTGTACTGGCGCGCCAGACCGGCACCGTCGTAGTTACGGACGAATTCGAGCAGGTCAGGGCGAGTCACCTTGCCGCTGTCGATGCCCTTGGCCAGGATCGTGGCCAGGTCGTATGCCTCCACCGAGTACACACCCGACTCTTGGCCGTTGAATGCCTTGTAGTCCTTCGCGAACTTCTCCGGCGCGGGACCACAGGGGCAGGTCAGCGTCGCACCCTTGGCCGCGCTGCCCGCCTGGGACAGGAACTGCGGATCGTTGACCCCGTCCGGGCCGACGAAGACGCCCTTGAAGCCACCGGACTTCAGCTGCTGGGCGAGCGGCGCGCCCTCGGCGTAGTAACCGGCGAAGAAGACGGCGTCCGCGTTCGCCGACGCGATCTTGGTGACCGTCGCGGAGAAGTCCTTGTCACCGGTCTTGACGCTGGACGAGCAGCCGGGATCGGCGGCGGCGCCGAGGCCATCGGTGATGCTCTTCGCCAGGCCGGTGCCGTAGTCGCTGTTGTCCTGGACGACACAGACCTTCTTGTAGCCCGCGGTGCCGGTAAGGTACTTCGCCACCGATGGGCCCTGCACGTCGTCATTGGCAAGACCTCGGAAGAAGCTGGTCCAGCCGTTCTGGGTGAGCGTGGCATTGGTGGCCGAGGAGGACAGCGAGGCCAAGCCCGCGTCACTGAGGATCTTGCCGGTCGCCTTGGTCTCACCGGAGAAGGTGGGGCCGAGCAGGGCGACGATCGACCTGTCGTTGACGATCTGCGGGATCACCTGGGTGGCCTTCTGCGGGTCACCCTCGGTGTCGAACGACTTCAACGTGATCTGGCAGCCGGGGTTGGCCTTGTTGTGCTGGTCGAACGCCAGCTTGGCGCCCATGTCGATGTTGATCCCGAGAGCGGCGTTCGGGCCGGTCAACGCGCCGGCAAAAGCGATCGTGGTCGGCGCGCAGGTCGCCTTGCCGTCACCAGCGGGGTCCGCGGCCTTGGCCGGATCGGTCTTCGGAACTTCTTTGCCGTTGATGTCTACCTGCGCTACCGGCTGGATGGACAGGCCGGCCGCGCCGCCCGTGCCGGACGGGTTCGAACCGTTGTCGGTCGATTTGTCACTACAACCGGTCAGCACCAGCGCGGCGGCAGCGCCGATAGCCAAAACACCTCGCGTCGTACGACTGTGCCATGTCGAACTAAGCACGTTTCACCTCTAAGTCCTGTGCTCCCCCGGGATCGCCGAGGAGGCCGACCACGTCAGCCCGGTCAGAACATAGCGTTGGTACGTTAGTTCCGCATCACATTCGCGTCATGAAAGCGACATCGGGTCGAATTTTTGTTCACGATCGAGTTTCACGTGCGTAAAATTCTCGCCCGGCAGGCAAGCGGAAGTCACTTGGGGGCGAGGTTCTCCAGCACGACCTCGGCAACCGCCTTCATGGTAGTGCGCCGGTCCATTGCGGTCCGCTGAATCCACTTGAACGCCTGCGGCTCGGAAAGACCCTGCGTCTGCATCAGCACGCCCTTGGCGCGCTCCACCAGCTTGCGCGTCTCCAGGCGGTCGGACAGATTCGCCACCTCGCTCTCCAGCGCGGTGATCTCGTGGAAGCGGCTGGCCGCGAGTTCGATCGCGGGCACCAGATCCGACTTGGTGAACGGCTTCACCAGATAGGCCATCGCGCCGGCGTCGCGGGCCCGCTCGACCAGGTCGCGCTGACTGAACGCGGTCAAGATCACCACCGGCGCAACGCGTTTCGACGCGATCTCGGCGGCGGCGTCGATACCGTCGCGGCGCGGCATCTTCACATCCATGATGACCAGATCCGGCCGATGCTCCACCGCGAGGTCCACCGCCTGCTGGCCGTCACCCGCCTCGCCGACCACCAGATAGCCCTCTTCGGTCAGCATCTCGACCAGATCCATGCGGATGAGCGCTTCGTCCTCGGCGACGACAACCCGCTTTGCCCCCGTGTCGCGCTTCGTGCTTGCGCCCCCTGCTGCTGTGCTCATAGATAGACCCCTCTGGTTCAGATGCCTGTCCCGACCCGCCGAAGGTTGGACGTTGGTCCAACTAGCCGACCATCGACCTCGCCACCGCGCTATCGAGTGATGTAAAGAGTACCTTTCACTTCGGCATAGAACGCATATACCCAGGGCAAACCTCGCTTGCGTGCCCAAGGAGGCAACCAGTTCGCTTCCGACCCCCACCACCCGCTATCATTTCCCCCCGGTGCGCCGGGTTGGCGGAACTGGCAGACGCGACGGTCTCAAAAACCGTTGTCCGAAAGGACGTGTGGGTTCGAGTCCCACACTCGGCACTCGACAACAGGCGACCCTGTCCGCGGAACGCGCGGACGGGGTTGTCTCGTCATCACACTGGGGGTGCGACCCCCAGACCCCGCTCGGCGGGGCTTCGCCCCCCGAACCCCCCTTGCAGTGGTTGCGTGTGTGTGGGAGTGATTGTTGATCTGTCGCGGGGCGATCGGGGGGTGCGCGCAGTCGCGTGCGTTCTACGTCGGGTGTACTCGGGTGCGGGGCTGAGCCGCAGTTGTTGGTGGCATCGAACTGTTCGGGGTCTCAGCTCGTATTCACCTACGGAGGGCGGGCAGCAGAACGCTGACGTCGGCGGAGGTTGCGATGCGGGTGAACCGGACGACGGTGGATCTGGGTGGGTATCCGGATCTTGTTGTCATCTATCTCGGGATGCGGGTGCGCAAGCCGCGCGGGATGCTGCGGCTGCTCGGGCTCGGGCCGAACCTCTATCGCTCGCACCGGGATCGGCCGGATGGGCTGCTGTCGCACGAGGACGTGATCTGGTCGCTGTTTCCGCCGCACTGGGGAGCCAGGCAGTACTGGCGCGATCTCGACAGCCTGGAACGGTGGACTCGGTCGGCGCCGCATCGGGATTGGTGGCAGCGGTTTCTGCGGGACTCCGGCGGCACAGGGTTCTGGCACGAGGCGTACTTCATGCGCGGCGGGATCGACGCGATGTACGACGACATGGCCGCCTCGACCGGGGTGACCCGGTTCGCTCCGGTGATCCCCATGCGCGGCCGGATGTTCTCCACCCGGGGCCGGGTGCGCGACGAGCCGGCCAGGGTCGCCCCGGTGGTCGACGAAAAGACTTACTACAGCAGCGAATTCGAGTAGCCGCCCGGTCCTATCACGAGGCAATCACAACCTTGTGTTTCGATACTCTGCGCGCAGGGTAAGTGTAGGGGGACACACTCCTCATGATCATTTGCGAATGCGACGTACACCTCACCGCGTACCCTTTGTGCGCGGAGGTCCGTGTACGGCACCTGACCTGCAGGTGAATATTGCTCCAGCGAGGGCGTTTCGGAGGTTTTCGGACATCGGCGGCGTTATCGAACGTTTACCGTATTCGTATGCACGTCCTGTTCGTCTGCAACGGCAATGTCTGCCGTTCGGTGATTGCCGAGCGCCTCACCCGCGCGCTCGCGGTCGAACACGCCCTGCCGAACCTGACCGCGGAAAGCGCCGGAACGCGTGCGCTGGTGGGATTTCCGGTCGAACCGCTGGCCGCGCAAGCCATCGCCGGACTCGGCGCGGACCCCAGCGATTTCAAGGCACGGCGGCTGAAGGACGAAATGGTCGACAACGCCGATCTGGTGCTGGCCATGACCCAGCAGATCCGCGACCAGATCAGCGAAATGGGCTTCGGGGTGGCCGCACGCACCTTCACCCTGCTGGAAGCACGCCGGATCGCGCACGTCACCGGTGCGCGCTCGATCGCCGAACTACATCAGGCCCGCAACGATCTGGCCTTCGTCGGCCGGGAGAACATCGCCGACCCGATCGGGCTGTCCGAGCAGGCGTACTGCGAGGTGAGCGATCAGATCGCCGAAGCCTTGGTTCCGCTGCTGCTCGCGCTGGCGCCCTACGAGCAGTCCCGGCCGGTCGCCGACGAGCGCACCGGCCTCGTCATCGAGCCGGCCGCGGCCGACGCACCACTGGCGTCCTTCCTGGCGGCGCACCGCATCAAGTAGCTCCCGGACCGGACAATAGGGCTGCCGACACAGCAATGCAGGGCTGCTATGTCCATTTTCGCGCCAAAGGTATTACACTCCCGCGGACAACAACTTCCGCCGTTGCTGGTTCGACACACGACAGGAATAGACATGCCGAAACGCATTTCGGATGTTTCGCTCCATGTGTATGTGACACCGGAAACCCTCGAACGAGTCGTCCAGACCGTGCGCGAGGTCGTGGACGACCACCTGCAGGACCGCGAAATGTTCGCGTGGCGCTTCACGCTGCCGGTGGACACCGACGATCCGATCCACGTGACGCTCGAAACACAGTGGCGGATGGAACATCCCGGCGACGAGCCGGGCGACCGCGGCACCTACGAGATCGCGCTCAGCCTGGTCGGCGCGCCGACCGAACTCACCGACGCCGACACAGCGCGGCTGGAACAGCAACTGCTGCACGGGATCTACGGCGTCGCGCGCACCGAGCCGGGCCAGAACATCCCGTTCTCGATCCGCGCCAGGCAGCGCGCCGACGTCGACCTCGACATCGAGCGGGAACGGATCTGACGGACCACCACTGAACGCCGAATCCACCGCACCGCGCTGAATCCGACTGCACCGCAGCGACTTCCCGGCGGATCGACAACCGGGAAGTCGGCTCGGTAGTTATCGGTGCGTGCTCACCCCTGGCCCGCGGGCTGCCGCGCCGGGAAGTGCCGAATCAGCCCCTCCTGCACGGTGGTGGCCAGCAGCTCACCGGAGCGGGAGAAGAAGCGACCGGTGGCCAAGCCGCGCGAGCCCGAGGCAACCGGGGATTCGGTGGCGTAGAGCGCCCACTCGTCGAATCGGAACGGCCGGTGGAACCAGATCGAATGATTCACCGTCGCCGCGACTATCCGGTCGAGTCCCCAGGAAAGTCCGTGCGTGGTGATGATCGAATCCAGCACCGTGGTGTCGGACGAATAACCGAGCGTCGCGACGTGCAACAGCGGGTCGTCGGGCAATTTTCCGTCCGTGCGCATCCACACCCGATTGTGGTTGAGCCGCTCCCCCGTGCCCTTCAAAATCCAGGCCGGGTCGTTGGTGTAGCGCATGTCGATCGGGTGCGGCGCCTTGATGAACATCTCCAGCTTGTCTTCCAAGCCTTCGAAGCTCTCCTCCACCCGAGGCAGCGTCTCCGGGTCCGGCACTTCCGGCAGCGGGTGCCCGTGCTCGAGCCCCTTGTTCCAGTCCTGGAACGCCGCGAGCATGACGAACAGCTCCTGATCGTCCTGGAGCGCGGTAACTGTGCGATTGGCGAACGCGCGGCCGTCGCGGTGCCGGTCCACCCGGTACTCGATCGGCTTCTTGGTGTCGCCGCCGCGCACGAAATGCGCGTTGATCGCGTGCACCGGCCGGTCGCCCACCGTGCGGCCCGCCGCCATGATCGCCTGCGCGACGAGCTGACCACCGAAGGTGCGACTCCACACCTTCTCCGGGTGCTGACCGACGAAGACGTCCTCGTCCATCTGCTCCAGATCGAGCAGCCCGAGCAGCACGTCCAGGTCGGACCGTCCGGCAGCCGACGAATCGACCACGGACCCGCCTAGGGAAGCGTTCAATTAATGATCCTCCTCACCGATGCGATGCACGTGGATCAGGTTGGTAGAGCCGACCGTACCCGGCGGGGAGCCGGCGACGATCACCACGAGGTCACCCTTCTGGTATCGCTCCATCGACAGCAGCGCTACATCGACCTGGTGGATCATAGCGTCGGTGGTGTCCACCATCGGCACGATGAAGGTCTCGGTGCCCCAGGTCAGCGCGAGTTGGCTGCGCACTTCGGGCAGCGGGGTGAACGCCAGCAGCGGCAGCGGGGTGTGCAGCCGGGCCAGCCGGCGCACCGTGTCACCGGACTGGGTGAACGCGACCAGCGCCTTGGCATTGAGCCGCTCGCCGATGTCGCGGGCGGCGTAGGAGATGACGCCGCGCTTGGTGCGCGGCACGTGGGTCAGCGGCGGCACCCTGGTCGATTCGGTTTCCACCGCGTGCACGATGCGCGCCATGGTGCGCACCGTCTCGATCGGGTAGGCGCCGACCGAGGTCTCGCCGGAGAGCATCACCGCGTCGGCGCCGTCGAGCACCGCGTTCGCGACGTCGGAGGCCTCGGCCCTGGTGGGGCGCGAGTTCTCGATCATCGACTCCAGCATCTGGGTCGCCACGATCACCGGCTTCGCGTTCTCCCGCGCCATCTGGATGGCCCGCTTCTGCACCAGCGGCACCTGCTCCAGCGGCAGCTCGACGCCGAGGTCACCACGGGCGACCATGACCGCGTCGAAGGCGAGCACGATGGCTTCCAGGTTGTCGATGGCCTCCGGCTTCTCCAGCTTGCCGATCACCGGCACCCGGCGGCCGACCCGATCCATGATGTCGTGCACCAGCTCGACGTCGGCCGGGGACCGCACGAACGACAGTGCGATGAAGTCGACACCGAGCTTCAGCGCGAATTCCAGGTCCTCGATGTCCTTTTCGGACAGCGCGGGCACCGACACGTCCATGCCGGGCAGCGAAACACCCTTGTTGTTGGAGACCGGTCCCCCCTCGGTCACTCGACAGACGACATCGTTGCCGTCCACCTTGGTGACGGTGAGACCGACCTTGCCGTCGTCGACGAGCAGGCGGTCGCCCGGCTTCGCGTCGGCGGCGAGTTCCTTGTACGTGGTCGAAACGCGGTCATGGGTTCCGTCGACGTCGTCGACGGTGATCCGCACCTCTTCACCCGTCGCCCAGACGGTCTTGCCCTCGAGGAAGCGGCCCAGCCGAATCTTCGGTCCCTGCAGGTCGGCAAGGATGCCGACCGCTCTGCCGAGGTGATCGGAGGCCTGCCGTACCTTCTTGTAGTTCTCGGCGTGATCCGCGTGTTCGCCGTGACTGAAGTTCAGCCGAGCCACGTCCATGCCGCTCTCGACGAGTTCGCGGATACGGTCCTCGGTGGCAGTGGCCGGGCCGAGCGTGCACACAATCTTCGTCCGTCGCATCACGGGTAGAGCCTAGTCCCGACCGGTACCCGCGCCTGCTGTGGCCCAGGTGAAAGCTGCGTGAAAAAATCGGCTCCGACTTGGTGAAACCTACAACCGTTACGCATTGCGCAACATGCCTGGTTAGCGCCGGTCTCCGGAAAGCCAGAACCTGAAAATGTTACTCGTTGGTAGTTATTCGCGGTGCCGAATCGAGCGAAATGGTGGCCGCCGGTCCCGGAGAACAACGGTCGGTCAGCGCGCGACGTGCCGGGCGAGCCGGGTCTCCAATCTGGTCTGCGCGAAACCGAGAATCAAACAGATGATCCAGTAGTAGATCGCCGCGACGCCGTAGAGCGCGAAGAAGTCGAAGGTCGGGGCGGCCGCCAGCTGGGCGACCCGGAGCAGTTCGGTCACCAGGATGGTGGAGGCCAGCGAGGTGTCCTTGACCAACGAGATCAGCGTGTTGGACAGCGGCGGCACGGCGATGCGCGAGGCCTGCGGCAGGATGATCAGCCGCAGTTCCTGCGCATAGGACATGCCGAGCGCCTTGGCCGCCTCCCACTGCCCGTGCGCGACGCTGAGGATGGACGCGCGCACTACCTCGGCCGCGTAGCCACCGACATTGAGGCTGAACGCGATCACCGCGGCCGGGAACGGATCGATCACCACATTGAACTGCGGCAGCGCGTAGAACACGATGAACAGCTGCACCAGCAGCGGCGTGCCGCGAATGATCGAGATGTAGAACCGGGCGGCCGCGGACAGCGGCCACACCGGTGACATCCTGGCCAATGCCACGAACAATGCGATCACCAAGCCGATGGCGAAGCTGATCGCGGTGAGCGGCAGCGTTTTCTCGACGGTGGCCTGCAGCATCGGCCACAGGTTGTGCCAGATCAGTTCCCTGGTATCGGCATCCATGGACGGCGTCGGCTACTTGCTGACGTCGGTGCCGAAGTACTTGTCGGAAATCGCGGCCAGCTTGCCCTCGGCGCGCAGCTCGCTCAGCGCCTTGTCCACGTCCTTGATCAGCGCGTCGTCCTTGCGGGCGGCGAAGGCCTGCTTGCTGGTCTCACCGGTCTTGCCCGCGACCTTCACGCCGTTGTCGCCGGTCTTCTTGGTGTACTCGGCGACGGCGAGGGTGTCGTTGACGGTGGCGTCGACGCGGCCGTTCTTCAGCAGCTGGATGGCCTGCACGAAGCCTTCCACCGCCTCGACCTTCGCGCCGGCGGCCGCGGCGACCTTGCCCCAGTTGCTGGTCGCGGACTGGGCGCAGGTCTTGCCGTTCAGGTCGGCGAGGGTGGTGATGGCGTTGTTGTCGGTGCGGGTGACGATCACGCCGTCGGAGGTGGTGTACGGGGTGGACAGCGCGTACTTGTTCTTGCGCTCGTCGTTGATCGTCACCTGGTTGGCGACCAGATCGAAGCGCTTGGACTCGAGGCCGGCGAAGATGGCGTCCCACGGGGTCTGCACGAATTCGACCCGCTTGCCGAGCTTGTCGCCGACGGCCTGGATCACCTCGATGTCGTAGCCGGTGATCTTGCCGTCGGAACCCTGGTAGCTGAACGGCGAGTAGGTCCCTTCCGTGCCGACCTTCAACACGTTCGGATCGCTGCTGCTACCGCAGGCGGTGAGCCCGGTAGCGGCGACGATGGCGAGCATGGCGGCGGCGAACAGCTTGCGACGCACGGGTTCCCTCTCTTCGGTGCATGGAGTTCCACACACAACACGCAAATCCGGCTCATGCTACGCCGGTACTTCTGCGAAGGACATTATCCCGATCATGGTGCGTTAAAGGGTTGTACTCGCGAAACAGCCGCGCTGAAAGCCCGGACGGGCACCGCCGGATCGGCGATGCCCGTCGTGCTCTCGGGTTGACTCACTCGCGCAGCGGGCGACCTTCGCTGTCGGTCACCTTGCCGGTCAGCATCAGGATGCCGTCGACGACACCCCAGATCCAACCGAGCGTGAAACAGGTGACGGCACTGACGACCAACTGGGCGATACCGAGTCCGTTGTGGCCGAGATAGAAGCGGCCGACGCCGAAACTGCCGAGGAAGATCTGGAGCAGGCCCGCGACGAGCTTCTGCTTGTCGGAGAGCGGCACACCGAACTGGTCACGGCCGTACGGTGCTTCGGGGTCGTTCGGGTTGTAGCCCTGCGGGCCGTACTGCCCCGGTGGGTAGCCGCCCGGCTGCTGGCCGTACGGGTTGGGCTGGCCGTACTGGGGCTGCGCGTACGGGTCCGCGGGCTGCTGGCCGTCGAACTGCGGGAACGCCACGGTGTCCTGCGGCTTGTTCAGATCCGGACCCGTACCGGGCGGACCGTACTGTGGTCCGCCGCCTGGGTTCTGCTGGTAAGGGTCGGTCACTAAATGTCCTCCTCATTCGTGCGGGCACCCTCTGCTCGGCCCGGCATCGATCGATCTGCCGAGCGGGAGACGCTCGCGACGATCACGAGACATTGTGGTCGGACGGGTGTTGTCTTGTCGCCCCGGTAACCCTCGGCATTCCCCCGGGTTATCGCCCGTGCTGCGGACCGCCGTTATCGGCGGCGGAGAATTCGGCGCGAACACCGTGCGCGACGAACGGTGGTGCCGCCGCGTAATCGGCGGCGGCACCATCGTTTTCAGGACTTGTCGGAGTCCGCGGCCTTCTTCGGCGCGGCCTTCGCGGAGGTGGCGGTTTCCTCGGCATCGGCCTTCGCCGACTCGGCGTCGGTGTCCGCCGAGTCAGCGGACTTGTCGGCCGAGCCAGCGGGTTTGTCGGCCACGGTGTCCTCGGCCTCGACGGAGCCGCTGGCTTCGGCCTTGTCCGGGTCCGTGGCTTCCTCGGTGTCCGCCACCGCCGTCGCACCGGCGGTCGCCGGGGCCGAATCCTTGACCAGCCCAACCTTGTCCGTGCTCGGGTCGGCCGAGCTCGCGGCACCCTCGGAGGCGGCACCTGCCGCACGCAACGCGCCGATCTGCCACGGCCACGGCCGTGGACCCGCGCCCGGTTGCAACTGCTCAGCGGTCTCGCGGCCCTTGGTCGCGAACACGAAATAGGCGATGGCCGCGAGGAATACGACCGCCGAGGTGAACGAGTTGATCCGAATGCCGGCCAGCTTGGTCGCCTCGTCGTCGCGCATCAGCTCCACGAAGAAGCGGCCGAAGCTGTAACCCGCCACGTACAGCGCGAACAGGCGTCCGTGGCCGATTCGGTAGTGCCGGTCCAGCCGGACCAGCAGCACCACGATCAGTACGTTCCAGATGAGCTCGTACAGGAACGTCGGGTGCACGACCTTGTCGACGACGCCGTTGGAGACGCCGTTCATCGCGTCCGGCTTCAGGTTGTCGTTGTACCGGAAGTAGATCTCCAGGCCCCACGGGAGGTCGGTCTCGCGGCCGTACAGTTCCTGGTTGAAATAGTTGCCGAGACGGCCGATCGCCTGCGCGAGCAGGATCGGCGGCGCGATCGCGTCACCCAACGCGGGCAACGGGATTCGATATACCCGGCAGCCGATCCAGGCGCCGACGCCGCCGAGCAGCACCGCTCCCCAGATGCCGAGGCCGCCGTTCCAGATCTCCAGCGCCGCCATCGGGTCGCCGTCGGCGCCGAAGTACTTCTGCCAGTCGGTGGCCACGTGATAAAGCCGGCCGCCGACCAAACCGAACGGCACCGCGAACATCGCGACATCCAGGATCGTGCCCGGTTGCCCGCCACGGGCGCGCCAGCGCCGCTCACCCCACCAGATGGCGACGATGATGCCGATGATGATGCACAGCGCGTAGGCGCGCAGCGGGAACGGACCGATGTGCCACACGCCCTGCGGTGGGCTGGGAATGTAGGCCAGCACATCGCTCTTCGCCAAGACGTTGTCTGCCAGGACTCGTAAGGTCACGGGGCCACCGTAGCGGAGAACGCCCGCAACGCTGGAACCACCGCCGAGTGGCGACGGAAACCGGGTGCCACGGCGGCGGCAGCGACCCTAGGAAGCGACGGTCGCCGAACGGACGCCCTCGGCCAACTCGGCGGTGAGCGCACGGACCGCGTCCAGACTCTCACCCGCAGCCGTCACCAGCGCCGAGCCGACGATGACGCCGTCTGCGTAGGAAGCCATTTCGGCCGCTTGCGCACCCGAGCGGACGCCGAGGCCGACGCCGATCGGGATGTCGGAATGCGCCCGGATCCGCGCGCACAGCGCGGGCGCGGCGGAGGACACCGCGTCGCGCGCGCCGGTGACACCCATGGTCGAGGCGGCGTACACGAAACCGCGCGACGCCTCGAGGGTCTTGACCAGCCGCTCCTCGGTGGAGGACGGCGCGACCAGGAAGATGCGGTCCAGATTGTGCGTGGACGAGGCGACGAACCAGTCGTCGGCCTCCTCCGGAATGAGGTTCGGGGTGATGATCCCGGCACCGCCCGCGGCGGCGAGGTCCCGCGCGAACGTGTCGACGCCGTACTTCAGCACCGGGTTCCAGTAGCTCATCACCACGGCCTGGCCGCCCGCCGAGGTGATCGCCTCGACCACCGAGAACACGTCGCGCACCCGCACACCGCCGCGCAACGCCTGGTCGGCGGCGGCCTGGATGGTCGGGCCGTCCATCACCGGATCGGAGTAGGCGACGCCGACTTCGACGATGTCGCAACCGGATTCGACCATGGTGCGGCAGACCTCGATGGAACCGGCCAGGTCGGGGTAACCTGCGGGCAGGTAACCGATGAGCGCGGCACGATTGTCGCTACGGCATGCGGCAAAGGTATTCGCGAGACGGGACTGTTGGCTCACTTCTCTTTGTCCTTCTCGTCCAACAGCCCGAACCAGCGCGCCGCCGTGTCCATGTCCTTGTCACCGCGGCCGGACAGGTTCACCAGGATGATCGAGCCGGGACCGAGTTCCTTGCCCAGTTGCAGCGCGCCCGCCACCGCGTGCGCGGACTCGATCGCCGGGATGATGCCCTCGCTGCGGCTGAGCAGCAGCAGCGCGTCCATCGCCTCGGTGTCGGTGATCGGCCGGTATTCGGCGCGGCCGATGTCCTTGAGCAGCGCGTGCTCGGGGCCGACGCCCGGATAGTCCAGCCCGGCCGAGATGGAGTGCGATTCGATGGTCTGACCGTCTTCGTCCTGCAGCAGGTACGAGTAGGCGCCCTGGAACGCGCCCGGTGTTCCGCCGGTGAAGGTGGCCGCGTGCCTGCCGGTTTCGACGCCGTCACCGGCCGCCTCGTAGCCGACCAGCCGGACGTCGGCATCGTCGAGGAAGGCGTGGAAGATGCCGATGGCGTTGGAGCCGCCGCCGACGCAGGCGACGACCGCGTCGGGAAGCTGGCCGGTGGCCTCCTGCACCTGCACGCGGGCCTCCAGGCCGATGACGCGCTGGAAGTCGCGCACCAGCATGGGGAACGGGTGCGGGCCCGCGGCGGTGCCGAAACAGTAGTAGGTGTCGTCGGCGTTGCTCACCCAGTCGCGCAGTGCCTCGTTGATCGCGTCCTTGAGCGTCTGCGAGCCGGTGGTCACCGAGATCACCTCGGCGCCGAGCAACCGCATCCTGGCCACGTTCAGTGCCTGCCGGGCGGTGTCGACGGCGCCCATGTAGATGACGCAGTCCAGGCCGAGCAGCGCGCACGCGGTCGCGGTGGCGACGCCGTGCTGGCCCGCGCCGGTCTCCGCGATGACCCGAGTCTTGCCCATCCGCTTGGCCAGCAATGCCTGGCCGAGCACGTTGTTGATCTTGTGTGAACCGGTGTGGTTCAGGTCTTCTCGCTTGAGCAGGATGCGTGCGCCACCCGCGTGCTCGGCGAGCCGGGTGCATTCGAACACCGGCGACGGACGGCCGGTGTAGTCGCGCTGCAGCCGGTCCAGCTCGTTGAGGAAGTCCGGGTCGAGCCGAGACTTCTCGTACATCGCGGTGACGTCCTCGATGACCGCCATCAGCGCCTCCGGCACGTGCCTGCCGCCGTAGACGCCGAAGTGGCCGCCGCTGTCGGGCTCGTGCGCGCTGCGGTGCGCGATGCCGTCGCTGGCCTTGGGTAGTTCGGTCACTCGGGTCACCGGCCCCGCCGCGCGGGTTTCGGGCAGGACGGGTGGGTACCCGCGGTCACCAGTTCGGATACGGCCGCGCGCGGATCACCGCTGGTCACCAAGCCCTCGCCGACCAGGACGGCGTCCGCGCCCGCGCCGGCGTAGGCCAGCAGGTCGGCGGTGCCGCGGATGCCGGACTCGGCGATCCGGATGACCTCGGTGGGCAGGCCGGGTGCGATCCGGGCGAAGACATCCCGGTCGACTTCGAGCGTCTTGAGATTGCGGGCATTCACGCCGATCACCGAGGCGCCGGCCTCGAGCGCGCGGTCGGCCTCTTCCTCGGTGTGCACCTCGACCAGTGCGGTCATCCCGAGCGATTCGGTGCGGTCGATCAGCGAGGACAGCACGTCCTGCTCCAGCGCCGCGACGATCAGCAGGATCACGTCGGCGCCGTGCGCGCGGGCCTCGTGGATCTGGTACGGCCCGACGACGAAATCCTTGCGCAGGATCGGGATGCTCACGGTGGCCCGGACCGCGTCCAGGTCGTCCAGGGACCCGTGGAAGCGGCGGCCCTCGGTGAGCACGCTGATGATCCGGGCGCCGCCGTCCTCGTACGCCTTGGCCAGGCTGGCCGGGTCGGGGATGTCGGCGAGCTCACCCTTGGAGGGGCTGGCCCGCTTCACCTCGGCGATGACGCCGATGCCGTCTTCGAGGAGCGCCGCGCGGGCGTCGAGCGGGCTCGGCTTCGCCGCTGCGGCCGCTTTGATCGCCTGGAAATCGAGGAGGGCTTCCCGAGCGGCCACATCCGCGCGGACCCCGTCGAGAATCGAGTCGAGTACCGTCATCTGGCTCGAATCCTTTCTGGGGAGACGGACTTGCTGCCTGAGAATCCCCCCAGGCGCTGTCTCACCGATGCTGACAAAGAATAAATGGCCGTACCGGCCGCGTTTGCGCCGGGGCTTGTTGTGGACCAGGCAACCAGTCCGCGCACAAGGTGGGAACCGCCACAGTCACCGCGCGCGGATTCCTCAGCGGGCACGTCCGCCCGCCTCGCCGGAGTCCGGATCCTCGGGTCGCCCACCGGAGTTCAGCGGGTCCTCGGTCGGGTCGGTGCCCGCGTCCAAGGCATCCCAGAGCACGCGTTCCGACAGCTGGGCCGAGTTCGGCTCCGCGCCGGGTGTCGCGGCCTCGGTGCGCCGCTGGGTCACCTGCTCGGTGGCGGCGGCGCGGCGGAACACCGGGTTGTCGTACTTGCCGGACAGGCGGGCGGTCTCCTGCGGCATCCGCGCGAGCAAGCCACCAGCAGCGAAGGCGGCCAGTGCGCCGAGCAGGGCGAGCACGGCCGGAAGCGCCGACGTCGTCGCCGCCCCCACCTGCGCCCGCGCCGGAAGTTCGGCCAGCTTCGCCGCCCGCTCGGCGATCTTGCCGGAATTGGTGAGCAGGGCGAAGGCAGGCACCGCCGCCACCGCGCCGACCAGTGCGATGAGCACGCCCAGCACGCGACGCAGCCAGCCTCGGGTGGCCAGCACGGCCGCGATGGACGCCAGCAGCACCAGGGCCAGCGGGGTGAGCGCGCCGAACCAGACGCCGCCGTTGAGGTGATCGGTGCGCGGTTCGGTGAGGCCGTCGGCGGACGTGACCGTCACCCAGGTCATGCGCGAGGAGCCCCACAGCGCCGCGGCCGCGAGGGCGAGCAGGACGAGGGCGCCGGTCGGGTACTTGCGGCGCTCGTCGGACGTGGTGTCCGACTCGGCCCCGGCGGTCTCCGGGGTGACGAGATCGGGGTCGGGCGTGCGGTCTGGATCGGCGCCCCCGCCGGACTCGGCTGCCGTCATGCGTCGCCACTGTTCGTCGCGCCCGGTTCCGCGCTGTAGGCGCGCACTGTTTTCGCCGCGGCGACCGCCTTGAGCACCGCCATCGCCTTGTTGCGGGCTTCGAGGTCTTCGTACTCGGCGTCCGAATCGGCGACGATGCCCGCGCCCGCCTGGACGTAGGCGGTGCCGTCCTTCAGCAGTGCCGTGCGGATGGCGATCGCGGTGTCCGCGTCACCGGCGAAGTCGAGGTAGCCGACGACGCCGCCGTAGACGCCGCGGCGGGTCGGCTCCAGCTCTTCGATCAGCTCCATCGCGCGCACCTTCGGCGCGCCGGACAGCGTGCCCGCGGGGAAGCAGGCGCGTACCGCGTCGAGCGCGATCTTGCCCGCGGCCAGCCGGCCGGACACCGTCGAGACCAGGTGCATCACGTGGCTGTAGCGCTCGATGTGCCGGTACTCGGTGACCCGCACCGTGCCGGGCTGACAGACCCGGCCGAGGTCGTTGCGGCCGAGGTCGACGAGCATCAGGTGCTCGGCGTTCTCCTTCTCGTCGGCGAGCAGGCCCTTTTCCAGCAGCAGGTCGTCCTCTTCGGTGACGCCGCGCCAGCGGGTGCCCGCGATCGGATGGGTGGTCGCCACACCCTCTTTCACGGTGACCAGGGATTCCGGGCTGGAGCCGACGATGGAGAACGCGGTGCCGCCGTCGCCGTCCGGGACGTGCAGCAGGTACATGTACGGGCTCGGGTTCGAGGCGCGCAGCATTCGGTACAGGTCCAGCGGCGCGCCGTCGTAGTCCATTTCGAAGCGCTGCGACAGCACCACCTGGAACGCCTCGCCCGCCTCGATCTCCTTGACCAGGCGACGCACCCCCGCACCGAACTCCTCGGTGGTGCGGCGGCGCCGGAACTCGGGTTCGGGCCGGTCGAAGACCGACACCGTGGACGGCGCCGGGGCGGCGAGCGCCTCGGTCATCCGATCCAGTCGGGCGAGCGCGTCGTCGTAGGCTTCGTCGACCCGTTCGGCGGTGCCGTTCCAGTTGACCGCATTGGCGATCAGCGTGATCGCGCCTTCGTGGTGGTCGAACGCGGCGAGGTCGGTGGCCAGCAGCAACACCATCTCCGGCAGCTGCAGATCGTCGAGGGCCAGGTTCGGCAGTCGCTCGATCCGGCGCACCGCGTCGTATCCGAGGTAGCCGACCATGCCGCCCGTCAGCGGCGGCAGCCCCGGCAAGCGCTCGGTCTTCAGCAGCTCCAGCGTTTCCCGCAGGGCAAGCAGCGGATCGCCGCCCGAGGGCGCGTCCACCGGAATGTTCCCCAACCAGGCCGCCTCCCCGTCGACCACGGTCAATGCCGACGGGCTCCCCGCGCCGATGAACGACCACCGCGACCACGATCGCCCGTTCTCCGCCGACTCGAACAGGAACGTTCCCGCCCGATCCCCGGCCAACTTACGGTAGGCGGAAAGCGGAGTCTCGGAGTCCGCCAACACCTTTCGGGTAACCGGCACCACCCGATGCTCCGCGGCCAGCTGATGAAACTGTTCGCGGGTCGTAGTGGTAGGAGTCGACGCGCCTTGCATGCGCAACATCATCCCAGGCCGCACCAACCCCAACCGCAGCGCACCCCAACCAGCCACGCGCGAGTCTTACGAGCGCCGTTCGCGGCCCGTCTCGCGTCCGACCGGCCGAAGCACACCCACAGCAAGATCACCGCCCCCACCCACCCACCACAGCGCGAGTCTTACGAGCGCGTTCGCGGCCCGTCTCGCTTCCGAGTGGCCGAAGCGCATGCGCCGCAGGCGCGAGTCTCGGCCGCTCGGAAGCGAGACTTCCCGGGGCCGCGAACACGCCGCGGCCACGCGGCCAAAAACACAGGGCCAACAACACCAGCCACAAACACGACCGCCCGGTTCCCATGCCAGCGTTAGGGGTGTGACGGGCGTCTTTAGACTCGCTCCGTTCCATCTCGCACGCGGTATCCATGATCGAGAGGAGACAACCGATGTACCCCTCGCAACCGGAGGGCAGGCACGCCGCCCCGGGCGGTGCGCCGAGCCAGCCCCCACGGATGGTCGGACTGCAGTCGAAGGCCGGCGCCCAGGGTGCCCCGAACGCGCTAGCCACCTTCGTCACCTATGCGAAGGCACTGGAAGCCCTGGACAAGAACCATTTCCCGGACGAGTACGCCACGCACGCCGACCGGATCAAGGAGCTCAAGCCGTTCCTGCGCGCGCACGGCATTCTCGACGTCATGCAGATCAAGAATCCCGAAGTTGCGGCGTTGATCGGCGCCTGACGGGTCCGGACAGGTACCGGGTGCGACATGTGCCCGGTACTGTCCCTTTCCATGCAGACAGGTCAGCTCGCCCCGCGGTTCGAGCTCCCCGATCAATCAGGCACCCCCCGTTCGCTCGACGCGTTGCTCGCGGACGGTCCGCTGGTCCTGTTCTTCTATCCCGCGGCGAACAGCCCGGTGTGCACGGCCGAGGCCTGCCACTTCCGTGATGTGGCCGCGGACTTCGCGGCCCTCGGCGCGTCGTGCGCGGGCATCAGCGCCGACGGCGTCGACGCCCAAGCCGGTTTCGCCGACAAGCAGAATCTCGGCTATCCGTTGCTCTCCGACTCCGACGGCAAGGTCGCCGCGAAGTTCGGCGTGAAGCGGGGGCTGCTCGGGAAACTGCTGCCGGTCAAGCGGCAGACCTTCGTGATCGATCAGGACCGCACCGTCCGCAAGATCATCACCGGCGAGTTGCGCGCCAACGTGCATGCCGACGAGGCGCTGGCGTTCCTCCGGGAGCGCGCGAAGTAACTCCGGGAACGCTGAACCCGGGCAACACTCGGGCCGACGTACCGGAAACGCCGGGGCGATCATCACGTTTCCGCCGTTCACCCGGCTTACGCTGGCTGCATGACTGCGACCGACGGACAGCTGGAGCAGAAATCGACCGGACCCGCCTGGCGGAGCTGGCTGATCGGCGGGCTGGCGCTGCTCGCCCTCCTGTTCATCGCCTATTTCATCTTGTCCGCGTTCATCCCGCGCTGGTGGGCGCAGCGGGTCGCGGAGATGGTCAACGGCAGCTTCGCCAAGGGCATCGGCTGGGGCCTGGTCTTCGGCGGCGTGTGCACGGTCGTGCCGCTGTTCCTGTTGCTGTTCGCGGTGCGGGTGTGGGGACGCCGGGCGGGCCGGTTCATGGCGGGTGCGGCCGTTGTCGTCGCCGCGCTCGTCGCGATCCCCAACCTGATGACGCTGACCATCGTGCTGGGCAGTAGCAACGCCGCCCATGCCGGAGAGCGCATTCTGGACGTCGACGCACCCGCCTTCCGCGGCGCCACCCTGGCCGGGGCGCTCGCCGCCGCCGCTGTCTTCCTGGCGGCGTTGTTCCTGGTCATCATGCGCTGGTGGCGGCGCAGGCACCCCAAGAAGCAGGCCACCCGCACCGCACCGCCGACCACCGCTGATCCGACCATGACGCGTCCGGATAGTTTGTGAGTGAGCTCACGTCCCATAGCAACTTCATGACGGGCGAGCGAAGTCGTGGCAAACTCGGTGTCGCGGGTGACTGTGAACATGCTTTTCAATAATCGATAGGCTTACTAACAAAAACACGTCACTTGGCTTGAAAGAAGGCACACAGTGACGAAGTGGCTCGACCCCGTCGAACAACGAGCTTGGCGCGCGATTGTTGCGCTGATGACGCGCCTACCAGGCGCTTTGGATACGCAGCTGCAGCGCGAATCCGGGGTCACCCATTTCGAGTATTGGGTATTGACTCTGTTGTCCGAGGAACCGGGCCATCGTTTGCAGATGAGTGACCTTGCCCACAAGGCAAATGCATCGCTATCACGGCTTTCGCACGTGGTATCCAAGCTGGAGCGGATGGGTTGGGCGGAGCGCTCCGCTACCGCCGGGCGGCGTGGGGTCCAGGCCGTACTGACAGACGACGGCTACCACAAGGTCATCGAGGCCGCCCCCGGATATCTGGACGCGGTGCGCCACCTGGTGTTCGACGGCTTGGAGCCCGAGCAGACGGCTCAGCTGGCCGAACTGAGCGAGCTGCTCGCCGATCATCTCACCGATGCGTTGAGCCGACCCGGTAATGCCAGCGAGGACGATCGGCCGTCGGACACGTAGTCGGCGCCCTTCGACGTCAGGACTGCTCAGCGAGCAGGACGTCCGAATCGAAACACGTGTGCGTCCCGGTATGGCAGGCGGCACCCTCTTGATCGACGACCAAGAGAATGGTGTCGCCGTCACAATCCAGGCGGACCTCGTGCACGTACTGGGTGTGACCGGAGGTCTCCCCCTTGACCCAGTACTGCTGACGCGAACGCGAAAAGTACGTCGCCTTGCGCGTTTCCAGCGTGCGGGCCAGCGCTTCGTCATCCATCCACGCCACCATCAGCACATCACCGGTGCCGCGTTCCTGCGCGACGGCCGACACCAGGCCCGCGTCGTTGCGCTTGAGCCGGGCGGCGATGGCGGGGTCGAGAGTCATACGACCGTTATAACAGGGGCGTACCTCGGCCTTCGCTGCGGCCGTGCCCGGTATGGGATCAGACATGAGCCCGGCGCAGGGCGGCGACGGTGTCGTCGTCGGCTTCGTCGAGCGCGGCGGTGAGGGTGCCGCGGTAGGTCTCGCCCGCGGCCCGGTGCCGTTCCCGGCCCTTGTCGGTGATCACCGTGTAGACGCCGCGGCGATCGTCGGGGCACAGATCGCGGTAGGCCAATCCGGCAGCGTCGAGCCTGCCGACCAGTCTGGTCACCGAACTCTGGTTCAGGCCGAGGCGGGCGGACAGGTCCTGCATGCGCAGTTCGCCGTCGGACGCCTCGGCCAGGAAGCCGAGCGCGCGGTATTCCGACAGCCCGAGACCGTGCCCGCGCTGTACCGCCGCCGCCAATCGGCCCTCCACCTGGGCGTGCAGGGCGATCAACCGGTTCCACATCTGGTCGTCGTGCTCAGTATTTGACACAGATTATTTGTACATGCATACTTCTCCTCACGCAAGGTAGTTGCATATACATACAACTAAAGGAGCTGTTCTCATGGCCTGGATCTACCTGATGATCGCGGCGGTTTTCGAAGTGGTGTTCGCCCTCGCGACCAATGCCACCGAAGGATTCACCGTGCTCGCCCCGTCGCTGCTCACCGCGGCCGCCGCGGGGGCAGGCATCTTCTTCCTCAGCCTGGCGCTGCGCACCCTCGACGTCGGGGTGGGTTACACGGTGTGGACCGGCATCGGCTCGGTCGGCACCGTCACCCTCGGCACGGTGATCTTCCACGAGACGCTCAACGTCTGGAAGGTGCTCGCCTTCGTGCTGATCATCGGCGGCGTGCTCGGCCTCAAACTCGCCGACACCCTGGCCAACCGCACCGCGGCACCCGCCGCGGTCACCGCCTGATCCCCACACCCCCACCGCAACAGGAGTTTTCGTCATGGCCTGGATCTTCCTCGGCATCGCCATCGTCTTCGAGATCGCGTTCGCACTCGGCACCAACGCGACCAACGGCTTCACCAAGCTCTGGCCGTCCGTCTTCACCCTGCTCGCCGCGGCAGGCGGCATCTTCACCCTGAGCCTGGCCCTGCGCACCCTGGATGTCGGTGTCGGATACACCATCTGGACCGGCGTCGGCGCCATCGGCACGGTAATCCTCGGCGCCCTCATCTACCACGAGAAGATCACCCTCCCCAAGGTCGCCTCCTTCGCCGCCATAATCGCGGGCGCAGTACTACTGAAAGTAGCCGCAGGAGCCTGACCCCCTCCGCAACGACCCGCTCGGCCCCCGCCGAGCGGGTCGCGCCGTCTCGCGCGCACTCTTCCTCGGCCCGCGCCCGAAATCGCTGGCAATTCCTTGCGCAGCAGGTGAATTCGCGCGCGGAGTGCCTGGTTAACGGACGACGATGTGCTCGGCGCGCATCGAGTCCTTGACCTGGCCGATGGTCAGGTCGCCGAAGTGGAAGACGCTGGCGGCCAGGACCGCGTCCGCGCCCGCTCGGACGGCGGGGGCGAAGTGTTCGACGGCGCCCGCGCCGCCGCTGGCGATGACCGGGACGGAGACCGCGGCGCGGACGGCGCGGATCATCGGGAGATCGAAGCCGGCCTTGGTGCCGTCGGCGTCCATCGAGTTGAGCAGGATCTCGCCGACACCCAATTCGGCTCCCCGAGTGGCCCATTCGATCGCGTCGAGGCCGGTGCCGCGCTTACCGCCGTGCGTGGTGACCTCCCAGCCGGACGGCGTCGCGGGCTGTCCTTCGGGAACCGTTCGCGCGTCGACGGACAGCACGATGCACTGCGAACCGAACCGCTCCGACATCTCGCGCAGCACCTCGGGCCGGGCGATCGCGGCGGTGTTGACCGAAACCTTGTCCGCTCCGGCGCGCAGCAGCCGGTCGACGTCCTCGACGGTGCGCACCCCGCCACCGACGGTGAGTGGAATGAAGATCTGCTCGGCCGTGCGGGTGACCACGTCGATCATGGTGCCGCGGTCGCCGGTGGAGGCGGTGACATCAAGAAAGGTCAACTCGTCGGCGCCCTGCGCGTCGTAGGTGGCGGCCAGTTCGACGGGATCGCCCGCGTCCCGCAGGTTTTCGAAGTTCACGCCCTTGACCACCCGGCCCGCGTCGACATCCAGACACGGAATCACGCGTACCGCCAACGTCATTGCCTCACCCTTCCTCCGCGGCCACCGGATCGGCGACCGTGCAGATCATTTCGAGCAGCTCTTCGTGCACGCCGGGCGCGGCGGCCAGCACCGAACCCGAGGTGATGGTCCACGGCGCGCCTTCGAGATCGGTGACCACGCCGCCCGCGGCGCGGATCAGCGCGACACCCGCGGCGTTGTCCCAGGGATGGTGGCCGAACACGATCGCCCCACCGAGCACACCGGACGCGGTGAACGCCAGATCGATGCCGGTCGAACCGTGCATGCGCACCCGAGAGGAAAGCCTGCTGAGCGGGCCCAGCAGATCGAACCGGAACTGTCCTGGGATCCGCCCGCGCGCATCCACATTGAACGCGCCGAACCCGATCATCGCCTCGGCCAGCTTCCCGTGCGGCAGCGGCGGCAACGGTTGACCGTTCAGCAGCACCGGTCCGCCCGCCATCGCGGCATAGCGCTGCCCGAGCAGCGGCAGCCAGGTCAGCCCGAGCACCGGCTCGCCCTCGTGCACCAGTGCGAGCAGCATGCCCGAAAGCGGATGACCGGACGAGTAATTGAAGGTGCCGTCGATCGGGTCGAGCACCCACGCGGTACCGGAGACGAGTTGCGGCCCGCCGAATTCCTCACCGTGCACCCTGATTCCGGTGCGCTGCTCCAACTGAGCGGAGATGGTGCGTTCCAGCTCCAGGTCGAGTTCGGTGGCGAAATCGTTGCGGCCCTTGGTGACCGCGCTCGGCGCGCCGACCCCCTCGATGAACCGCGAGGTGACCGAGTCCAAGATCTCGCGGGCGACCGCGAGCAGTGCCGATAGGTCCGGGGTCATCTCACCGCGGCCAGCGCCTCGGGCAGGGTGAACCGGCCCGCGTAGAGCGCCTTGCCGACGATCGAGCCTTCGACACCCTCCGGCACCAGTTCGGCGATCGCGACCAGGTCCTCGATGGTGGACACGCCACCGGAGGCGATGACCGGCGCGTCGGTGGCGGCGCACACCTCGCGGAGCAGGTCCAGGTTGGGGCCGGTCAACGTGCCGTCCTTGGTGACGTCGGTGACCACGTAGCGGGAGCAACCGTCACGCTCCAGCCGCTCCAGCACCTCCCACAGGTCGCCGCCGTCGCTGACCCAGCCGCGGCCGCGCAGCCGGTAGTCACCGTCGATGATGCGCACGTCCAGGCCGACCGCGACCCGCTCGCCGTGCCGGGCGATGGCCTTGGCGCACCACACCGGGTCCTCCAGCGCGGCGGTGCCGAGGTTCACCCTGGCGCACCCGGTAGCCAGCGCGGCCTCCAGGGTGTCGTCGTCGCGAATGCCGCCGGACAGCTCCACTTTGACGTCGAGTTCGCCGACCACCCCGGCCAGCAGTTCGCGATTCGAGCCGCGGCCGAACGCCGCGTCGAGGTCGACCAGATGCACCCAGTCCGCGCCGGCTTGCTGCCAGGCCAGCGCCGCTTCGCGCGGCGAGCCGTAGCTGGTTTCGCTACCGGCCTCCCCCTGCACGAGGCGCACAGCCTCGCCATTGGCAACATCGACGGCGGGCAGCAGCACAAGACTCACGACTGCGCCTCGCTGACGCTCGGCTCCGTCGACGTCTTTGACGCTGTGTTGATGGTTCGATCGCTGCGCTCACTCACGACTGCGCCTCGCTGACGCTCGGCTCCGTCGACGTCTTCGACGCTGTGTTGATGGTTCGGTCGCTACGCTCACTCACGGGAGCAGCCTAGTAGTTCCCTCCGCACGCCCCGTCTCCGGCCTGCGGATATAGGACGTTCAGGTAAACAGCGAACGAGGTTTACTTGCCCGACTGGGCGTCGAGAATGCAGGTGAGAAGGCGGACCAGCTCGGCGCGGTCCGCGGCGTTCAGACCGACCAGCAGTTCGTCTTGCGCACCGGCCAGGCGCTCGTCGAGTTCGGTGAGGTGGGCCGTGCCCGCGGCGGTGATGGTGACGATCTTGCGTCTGCGGTCGCCGGGGTCGGGGCTGCGCTGGACGAAGCCGCGGTCGGCCAGCTCGTTGACGGTGGCGACGATATCGCTGCGATCGATGCGGGTGCGCCTACCCAGGTCGGCTTGGCTGATGGAGCCGAACTCGGCGAGCGCGGCGAGCAGTGCGTAGTGGTAGCGCCGGGAGCCGGTAGGGTGCAGCGCCCGTTCGGTGGCCCGATTCGCAACGAGGGCGACTTGGTTGACCAGCCGGGTGGGCAGGGCCCGCAGCCTGGCGGGAGCACCCTCGTGCGAGATCTCCATGCCTGCAATCTAACGCTTGTTGGTCACACCCACAATGTGTCGCTCCGGCCCTCGGGATTGCGTGGCCAGCACGCGACGGCGGTAGCAGACCAGCGCGGCCGCCACCGCGCACAGCGCGGTCAGCGCCGCCGCGGCGATCCGGAAACCCTGCCCGATCAGGAATTCGGTTGCCGCGCGCTCGATCTCGGCCACGTTGTGCTTGTCGCGGTCATCGAACAGGATCGACGCCCGCGGCCACTGGTACAGGATCGACAGCAGAAACTGCCCGCTCACCAACGAGGCCAGCGACAGTCCCAGCCAGCGCAGCCCGACTCGATAACGCACCGCCGCCACGGCCGCGATCAGCGCGCACAGTGTCAGCACGGCACCGAGCGGGCGCATGATATCGCCGACCGCCACCACGCTCATGAACCGCTCGGTCAACTCCAGCGACTCCGGGATGTCCCGAAAAATGTTGGGATACAACAGCACTGTCTCCGCCGCCGTCGTAGCGAAGGCGAAACACGCGACCACCGCGTACCCGGTCAGCAGGACCAGCGGGATTGTGACACTGCGCATAATGGCCTCCTCGGTTCGACCGTAGAACCGGGCGGCCGCGAGCGAATCCGGTGTCACCACCCATATCCGTCGCGCACAGCTCAGGGTCTACCCGGAGGCCGGTCGATCACGGTCCGAGCCGCGACGCGACTCGCCATCCGACGGACCGCCCGCCTGCCACGGAAACCCCCGGTAGTGTCTCGAGCGATCACTCCGATCGTCTACTCCCCACTCTCCCAAGGGATATCGTATGCCTCGCTCGACACTCGCTGCCGTGCTCGTGATCTCGGCAGCCACCTGCATCGCGGGTATCGCCGCCGCGCCGACCGCCGCGGCCGCTCCGCCCGAGGAGGCGCGGCTGGCCGGGTGCGATTTCGGCACCGTCGCGGGCACCTACGACTACGCGCGCTTCGATGAGCACGCGGGCCAGATGCTCGACATCACCACCGGGATGCTCCGGGCCGAGTTCGAGGAAGCCCGGCCGCGCATTCAGGCGAACGCGGCCGCGAGCCACACCCGCTCGGCGGTCGACTCGGTGGATTGCCGGGTCGTGTCCGGCGACGCCGTCGGCGCGGACGTGACCGTCGACGTGGTGCGGACGACGACCAGCGACGCCACCGACGGCATGCCGAAGACCAACAAGATGTCGCTGCTGGTCACCGTCGAGAACGTGGACGGACGCTGGCTCGTCAACCGCGCCGAAACCAAGTAGGCGCCCGGGTTTACAGCGATCGCACCCAGTTGCGCAGCAGCTGAGCGCCGGCGTCGCCCGACTTCTCCGGGTGGAACTGGGTCGCCGACAGCGCCCCGTTCTCCACCGCGGCGAGGAACGGCACGCCGTGCTCGGCCCAGGTGAGTTTCGGGGCGGCGAAGTGCTCGCCGGGCGGAAGTTCCCAGGTCTGCGCGGCATAGGTGTGCACGAAATAGAAGCGGGTGTCGGCATCCATCCCCGCGAACAGCACGCTGTCCGCCGGTGCCGACACGGTGTTCCAACCCATGTGCGGCAGCACCGGCGCGTCCAGGCGCTGCACAGTCCCCGGCCATTCCGCGCAACCGTCGGTTTCCACGCCGAATTCGACGCCGCGCTCGAACATGATCTGCATGCCGACGCAGATGCCGAGCACCGGGCGGCCACCGGCGAGCCGCTGCCCGATCATCCGCTCGCCCCGCACCTTGCGCAGGCCGGCCATGCAGGCGGCGTACGCGCCGACACCGGGCACGACGAGACCGTCGGCGGCCAGCGCGACCTGCGGATCGGCGGTCACCTCGACCTCGGCGCCCGCCCGCACCAGCGCACGCTCGGCCGAGTGCAGATTGCCGGAGCCGTAGTCGAGCAGCGCCACGGACTTCACAACGTCCCCTTCGTCGACGGGACGCCCTGCACCCGCGGATCCAACTCGACCGCGGCACGCAAAGCCCTTGCTACCGCCTTGAATTCGGCCTCGGTGACGTGGTGCTGATCGCGGCCGTACAGCACCCGGACGTGCAGCGCGATGCGGGCGTTCAACGCGATCGACTCGAAGACGTGGCGGTTCAGTACCGTGGAATACGGTGCGCCAGGGCCACCGAGAGCGGAGCCTGCGGAGCGACCTCCGACAGGAGAGCCGGGGATCACAGCGTGCAGCAGGTGTTCCGGCTCACCGGTGTGCACGCAGTACGGCCGACCCGACACGTCGACAGCGGCGTGCGCCAATGTCTCGTCCATCGGAATGTAGGCATCACCGAACCGGCGGATACCCACCTTGTCACCCAACGCTTTTCCGAGCGCCTGACCGAATACGATCGCGGTGTCCTCCACCGTGTGGTGCGCCTCGATCTCGATATCGCCCTCGGCCCGCACGGTCAGGTCGAAGCTGGCGTGCGCACCGAGTGCGGTCAGCATGTGGTCGTAGAACGGGACGCCCGTGGCGATCTCGGTCTTGCCGGTGCCGTCCAGGTCCAGCTCGACCACGATGCTGGATTCCTTGGTGACGCGCTCCACCCGCGCGGTTCTGTTCATCATCGTTTCCTCCACAGGCGGATTCATCGGGGCGCGAGGTCGGTGCGGACCAGGACGCGGCTGACCTTCAGCAACTCGTCGTTCTCCGCGGCCAGACCGATCGTGGCGCGCAGGTAGCCGGGGATGCCGACGTCGCGGATCAGCACGCCGTGGTCCAGATAGCGCTGCCAGGTGCGGGCCGAGTCGGTGAATCGGCCGAACAGCAGGAAGTTCGCGTCGCTGGGGATCACGTCGAAACCCATGTCGCGCAGCACCGTCGCGACCCGATCGCGCTGCGCGGCCAGTTCCGCGACGCTGCCGAGGGTTTCGTCGGCGTGCCGCAGGGCCGCACGCGCGGCTGCCTGGGTGACCACCGACAGGTGGTACGGCAACCGCACCAGCAGCATCGCGTCGATCACCGCGGGCGCGGCGACCAGGTACCCGAGCCGGCCGCCCGCGAAGGCGAACGCCTTGCTCATGGTCCTGGTCACCACCAGTTTCGCCGGGAATCGGTCGATCAACGCGATGGCGCTCGGCTGCGCCGAGAACTCTCCGTACGCCTCGTCCACCACCACGATGCCCGGCGCGGCTTCGAGGATCCGGGCCAGGTCGTCCTGCGCGATGCTGTGCCCGGTCGGGTTGTTCGGGCTGGTCACGAATACCACGTTCGGCGAGCGCTCCGCGATGGCGGCCACGGCGACGTCGATGTCGAGGGCGAAGTCCGCCTTGCGCTCGGCTTCGATCCACTCGGTGTCGATGCCCTCGGAGATGATCGGGTGCATCGAGTACGACGGCACGAAACCCAGTGCGCTGCGGCCCGGTCCGCCGAACGCCTGCAGCAGCTGTTGCAGGATCTCGTTGGAACCGTTTGCCGCCCAGACATTGTCGGTGTCGACCGCGACGCCCGTTTGCCGGGTGAGGTATTCGGCCAGGTCGCTGCGCAGCGCCACCGCGTCCCGGTCCGGGTAGCGATGCAGGTCGACGGCGGCGGCGCGAATGGATTCGGCGACATCGTCGATCAGCGCCCGGCTCGGCGGGTGCGGGTTCTCGTTGGTGTTCAGTTGCACGGGCACCGTCAATTGCGGTGCGCCGTAGGGCTTCTTGCCGCGCAGGTTCTCCCGCAGCGGTAGATCGTCCAGGCTGATGTCCGCGCCGGGCACGGTGGCCTGCCGCGTCATGTGAGCGCCTCGAACCGCGCCTGTACCGCCTGGCCGTGTGCGGGCAGGTCCTCGGCATTGGCCAGCGCGACCACGTGACCGGCGACATCCTTCAGCGCCGCCTCGGTGTAGTCGACGACGTGGATGCCGCGCAGGAACGTCTGCACGCTCAAACCCGAAGAGTGCCTGGCGCATCCGGCGGTCGGCAGCACGTGGTTGGAGCCCGCGCAGTAGTCGCCGAGACTCACCGGTGCGTACGCGCCGACGAAAACCGCTCCGGCGCTGCGCACCCGGGCCGCCACCGCGGCGGCGTCGGCGGTCTGGATCTCCAGGTGCTCGGCCGCGTAGGCGTTCACCACGCGCAAACCCTGCTCGATGTCGTCGACGAGCACCGTCCCGGACTGCTTGCCGCGCAACGCTTCGGTCACCCGGTCGGCGTGCTTCACCACGGTCAGCTGCCTGCTCAGCGCCGCGTCGACCGCGTCGGCCAGCTCCGCGCTGTCGGTGACCAGCACGCTGGCCGCGAGCACGTCGTGCTCGGCCTGGCTGATCAGGTCCGCCGCCACGTGCACCGGGTCGGCGGTCGCGTCGGCCAGGATCGCGATCTCGGTCGGCCCGGCCTCGGCATCGATGCCGACCAGGCCGCGGCACAGCCGCTTGGCCGCGGTCACGTAGATATTGCCGGGTCCGGTGATCAGGTCGACCGGCTCCAGCTGCGCGCCGTCGGTGTCGACGCCACCGTAGGACAGCAGCGCGACGCCCTGCGCGCCGCCGACCGCCCACACCTCATCGACGCCGAGCAGCCGCGCGGCCGCCAGGATCGTCGGGTGCGGCAGGCCGCCGAATTGCGCCTGCGGCGGCGAGGCCACCACCAGCGAGCCGACCCCCGCGGTCTGCGCGGGCACCACGTTCATCACCACGCTCGACGGGTAGACCGCGTTGCCGCCGGGCACGTAGAGCCCGACCCGCTCGACCGGCACCCAGCGTTCGGTCACCGTGCCGCCGGGCACCACCTCGGTGGTCTTGTCGGTGCGGCGCTGATCGGCGTGCACCTTCCTGGCGCGGGCGATGGATTCTTCCAGCGCCGCGCGCACGGCGGGGTCCAGCTCGGTCAGTGCCCTGTCCAGTTCGGCCGCGGGCACCCGCACCGTCGCCGGGCTCACCCCGTCGAACTGTTTGCTGTACTCCTGCGCCGCCGCAACGCCATGATCACGGATCGCTTCCACCACCGGCCGCACCTGATGCAGCACCGAGTCCACGTCGACTCCCCCGCGCGGCAGCGCGGCGCGCAGCTCGGCAACGGAGGGAGTGCGACCGCGCAGATCAACGCGGGCGAGCTCGATGCGGGATGTCATGTGGTGTCGATCCTTGTCTTCAGCCGAATCCGCAACAGGAAAGTTGCAGCTACCAGCCTAACGTTCCGACGCCAGCCGTTATCCGGACGGTCTGCTCAGGTAGGCCCCGCGGCTCAGGCGCAGCGGCGGCGTAGCTCGGCGACGCCGTCACCGGCCAGCTCATCGATCGCGACTGCGCGTCCGACGACCGCGAGCGCAATCGCCTCCCCGGGGCCGCGCACCTCTGGCCCGTTGCCCTTCGACCAGCTGACATCGGTGGCCACGAACCGCAGTCCCTTGGTGCGACGCCAGGGTAGGGCGAACGGGTCGGGATGGTCGAGGACGGTGGTGAGGCGATCCGCCGGGATCGTGCGCGTCCGCCCGAGCGGCCTGCGGATGTCCTGCTGATGGACCATGACGTCCGCCAAGGTCAGTCTCGGCACGTACTTGGCGATCCGTCCCGCTTCGGCTTCGAGCTTGTCCACCAGCACCGCGGTCGGGAGCGCCTTGGCCTTTTCCACCAGCCGCCCGTTCAATTTATCGACCGAGAATCCGGATCGGGCAGCGATCGCGCCATAGGTCGGCAGTGCGATGGTGTCGTAGAGCAGGTGCCCGACGACGTCACGCACCCGCCAGCCGCGACACAGCGACGGAGCCGCCCATTCGTCGTCGCTCAACGTGCGCAGCAACGAAATCAGTTCGGCGCGTTCCTCGGCCAGCATCCCCCGTACATCCATGCCGAAAGGTTAGTGGCACGAATGCCTTTCAGGAAAGGGAGGGAAAGCGGGTATCGCTGTCGAGCAGCAGCTTGCCACCGGAGTTGATCACCCGGAGGGTCATCGGTCTGTCCTGGCCGTCGACAATGAGGCTGGCCAGCTCGATGTCGAGCGAGCCGTCGGAGTTGTTGCCCCCTGCGGCCGCCCGGATGCTGGCGAAGTTTTCGACCGTGTGCGTATTCCAGTACTGACGGAACGCCGCCTCGGAGCCGTAGAGCTTCTGCGCCGCGGGCGTCAGCGTCGACCACGACCCGCTCGCGTCGTCGTAGAACCGCTTCACCAGTGCCGCCGCGGGCCCCTCGGTGACCTTGCCGTCGCTCGGGGTCTTACCGACCGCCCCGGCCGGGGCGGTCGAGCTCGTCCCACCGGTCGGGGAACTGGTCGACGGCGGACTCGCCTGCACCGTAGGCGAATTGGTGTCCTGTTTCGTCATGGCGGCGAAGGCGATCGCCGCCACCGCGACGACCGCGCCGATCAACGCGCCGACCATGATGGCCTTGCTCTTGCCGCCGGACTTGCGCGGCGGCGCCGGCCTGGGCTGGGCCGTGGTGCGCGGGTGGGTCGCGGTGTTCGGCTGCGCGGGCCGGGGCGGCGCGGGCCTGGGGCGCGGCTGCCGTTCGGTCGGCTGGTGCACCGGCGCGGACACCGCCGAGGGGCGCAGCGCGCGCGTCGCCGATTCCGGCGCGCCGTTGCGGCGGCGCACGAAAGCCTCACTGGCGGGGACGAATCCGGCGGTCACCGGCGCGGGCCCCGCGTCGGCGAACGCGGCGAGGTGGTCGAGTGCGGCGCGCATGGTCGGCCGGTCGCGCGGTTCCGGGCTGAGCAGGTCGAGCAGGAAATCCGTTGCGGGACCGGCGTTTCGCGGTTCGCTCACCTGACCGTTGGCCGCCGCGTACAGCACCGCGAGCGGATTGGCGTTCGCACCGTACGGCGGCTCGCCCTCCAGCGCGTGGAAAAGCGTTGCGCCCAAAGCGAAGACGTCCGACGCGGGGGTGGGATCGGCGCCGCGGGCCATCTCGGGTGCGAGATAGGCAGCGGTGCCGCAGATCAGGCCGGTCTCGGTGAGCGTGACGTCGCCGGCCGCGCGGGAGATGCCGAAGTCGGTGATTTTCACGGTGCCGTGGTCGTCGAGCAAAATGTTGCCCGGCTTCACGTCGCGGTGCACGATGCCCGCGTCGTGCGCGGCGATCAGCGCCGAGGCGACCTGCTCACCGATCCGCGCGACCTGCGTCAATGGCAGCGGCCCCTGCGCGGAAAGCACCCCGGCCAGACTGTTGGATTTCAGGTACTCCATCACCAGGCACGGGTCGCCCTGGTGCTCGGTGATGTCGAACACGACGATCGCGTTCGGATGCTGGAATCGAGCGGCATTGCGGGCCTCTCGAATCGCTCGTTGGCGCACCACATCACGCTCGGCCTCGGGCAGGCTCGGCTTGATGTGGATCTGCTTGACGGCCACCGAGCGTTGCAAGCGCTCGTCGATGGCACGCCAAACAACACCTGTGCCGCCGCTACCAATCCGCTCGACCAGGCGGTAATGCTCCGCGATCAACTGACCGGTATCGATGGCGCCTACTCCGAACCTTCTCGAAATCGTGACATCCCGCATATTGCTTACTGACGCGGTCCGGGGACGAGTGTAGCGGGCCGCGGAACTTCGGTCCGCGCCAGCACGGGCATATTCTCCGCCCAGATCGGCGCGGCGGAACTAGCGCGCCGCGCGCAGCATCCGCCCGGCCGCGTCGACCGCCGGACCGGAACTGTTCGCGTCGTTGACGAATACCGCAAACGCCAGGTCATCGGCGATGCCGACGAACCAGCCGTGCGCGTGCTTGTCGTCGATGAATTCCGCGGTGCCGGTCTTGCCGAGCAAACCGGGAATGTCGCGCAGCTGGGTTGCGGTTCCGGCGGTGACCGTCTCCCGCATCATGGTCTTCACCTGGTCGGCAACGGCCGCGGGCAGCGGTGCGGGGACCTTGTCCGGGGTGCCGGGCCTGCCCTGGACGATGGCGGGCGCGGGCACCGAGCCGTGCGCGATGGACGCGGCGACCAGTGCCATGCCGAACGGTGTCGCCGTCACCTGCCCCTGCCCGATCGCGGACTCGACGCGCAGCGCGGGGGTGTCCGCGGGCGGCACTTTGCCGGTGACCGTGGTCAGTCCGGGTGTGACGTAGTCGACGCCGAGACCGAGCTGCGCGGCCGCGTTGGTCAGCGCGTCGGCGGGCAGTTTCACCGCGAGCGCGCCCATCGTGGTGTTGCACGAACGCGCGAACGCGGTATGTAGCGGGACTTGTCCCAGGTCGAAATTGTTGTCGTTGGGGATCTTGCGGCCCTCGATATTCGCCACGCCGGGGCAGGGCAGCACCGTGTCCGGGGTGACCGTGCCCGCCTGCAACGCGGCGGAGACGGTGACGGTCTTGAACGTCGAACCGGGCGGGTACAGGCCGGTGAACGCGATCGGCCCCTGCGCGTCGGCGGCCGCGTTCTGAGCGACCGCGACGACATTGCCGGTGGACGGTTGCAGCGCGACGATCGCCGCGGGCTGGGTGATCGGCGCCAGCGCCGCCTCGGCCGCGTGTTGCAGGTCGATATCGAGGGTGCTCGCGATGTCGGGGGTCGGCTTCGGATCCTGGCCGCCCACCCGCTGGGTGCCGTCGGCGGTCTGCGCACGCACCGCCCAGCCCGCGTTGTCGTCGGCGGTCTGCTGCCACAGCTCGGCGAGCCCGGACAGGGTGGGCGCGGCGAGTGCCTTGTCGGTGGTGAGCAGGCGGGTCTGGGGTGCGAGCGTCACACCGGGCATGGCGGCCAGCTCTGCCTGGATCGGTGCGATGTCGGTGTCGCGCAGGCTGATCGCGGTGATCGGTTTGCCCTGTGCCGCAGCGAGTTCGGATTGCAGTGACTGCGCCGTGACGCCGGGCGAGATCGGCTGGAGCAGCCCGGCGAGTGCGGCGGTGTCGGCGCCCGGACTCACATTGACCAGCGTGACCACCTGCTGGGTCATCAACTCGCCGCCGCTGGCGTCGAGGATGCGGGCGGGCTTCGGATAGACCGGGCTGTAGCTCAGCGGCCCCGCGGCCAATCCCGGTGCGACCGTGTCCGGGTTCCACTTGACCTTCCAGCCGTCGCCGCCGTCGTTCGCGGTGCCGGTGGTGGTGTAGGCCCACTCGGCCTTGCCGTCCTTGCCGAGTTTCCAAGTGGCGGCCAGGGTGAAGGTGTCCTTGTCGATCGACCGGACATCGAAGCGCACCTCCTTGCCGAGGCCGTCGTAGAGCTTGCCGAGGGCGTCGGACGCCTTGGCCGGGTCGTCGGTGAGGGCCGCCGCCGCGGCGACGTCGTCGCGGTTCAGCGCGTCGGCGAACTGGCCTGCGACGGTGTCGGGCTGGTCCGGGCCGGACGAGCAGGCGGCGAGCACGAGCACGGGTGCGGCGAACAGGCCGAGGGACTTCCGGTGGGTACGCACCCCGCCGACTGTATCGGTCGATCCCGGCCCGGCGGCAGAGGCTGCGCCGAGGTCGACCGATCGCACGCCCGGCTCAGACCGTGCGCCGGGCACCCTCGACCAGGACGGCGGCATCGGCCTCGTCGAGCTCGATGTCGAACAGTTCGGCCAGGATCTTCGGCAGTTCGGTCGCCTCGATCAGGCGCGCGTCGCTCGTTCCGTCCGGCCGCTCGGTGGTCAGTGTGGTGCCGTCGATCGTCAGGTGGACGTCCGGCCGGAACCGCTGGGCGTACGGGCGGGTGGTGAACGGCGAGCGCGGGGATGTCGAGACGAAGTGGTTGCCGACCGCGAAGTCGATGCGGTACTGCGGGTTCATCGTGAAGGCGTAGCGCTCGATCCAGCCTTCCTTGCCGAATTGGTGCACCACCCACAGGTCGCTGTCCAGCTCGCCGCGGGTGAGCTCCAGCCGGAACTGCCACGCGCCCGCACTGAATTGGCCGGTCTCCGTGGACAATTCGAACGGCTCGAGCGGGCCTGCGCCGAATCCGACGTCGCACAACCACACTCGGTCGTCATCGCTGGTGGTCACGCGCAGCAGGGCGTGGGTCGCTGGGCGCAAGCCGGTCGTCGCGCCCATGCTCACCCGAGCGGTCAGCGCGGTGACACCGAACCCGAGCCGCTCCAGTACCGCCGCGAACAACCCGACGTGCTCGAAGCAGTAGCCGCCGCGACGCCGCTGAATCAACTTGTCCTGCAACGCCTTCACCTCGAGCAGGATGGGGCGCCCGAGCATGATCTCCAGGTTCTCGAACGGGATCGAGGTGGTGTGCGCGTAGACCAGCTCGCGCAGCGTCCGCACCGTCGGTGCGCGTTCGCCGTCGAACCCGATGCGCGCCAGGTACCCGTCGAGGTCCAGGTCGGCGCTGTTCCAGTGGTAGGCCGGGTCCGTCGGCTTGCTCATCTCACCCTCACTTCGTCGTCGGTGTCGTGCACGTCAACCGCGGGTGACCACGATGGTGTTCCCGCCCAGGTCGTTCGGCTCGGGTGGCGGCCGTCACTTCGTTCCGGCACCGCCGAGGCGATGGCCAGGCAATTCTCCACCGCAGCGAGGATCAGGCGGCGCACTTGGCGTCGGGCGGGGCGGCGGGGGCGGTGGCGATGCCGTGCGCGACGTCGACCAGGTAATCGCGGTCCGGGCCGTCTGCGGGTTCGGTGCCGAGGAGCAGCCGTTCGACCACGCAGCCGCCCTCGAAGAAGGCCGGGCCGACGCTGTGATCGCCGGGGACCACCGCGCCGGTCAGGTCGCGACCGGTGACGATGGTGTACATCGAGGTCGGCTTGCCCACGGCGAGCAGCCCGGCCCGCATCTCCAGCGTCGTCGCATACGGCACCACGTCGTCGCCGGTGCCGTGGATCAGGAACGCGCGCCGCACGTCCATCCGACCGGCCAGCAGCACGGGCGAACGCTCGACGTAGGCCTGCGGGCAGCCGACGGGCGTGCACCCGCCCGCGTCGCGTTCGATCTGCGCGGGCAGGTCCGGGTCGACCGCGGACGAGCCCAGCCACATCGTGAAATCGTCTGCGGGACCGTAATTGTCGACCCAGTAGTCGAACAGTCCGCGCGGCCCGTGCGCCACCGCGAGCCCGCTCATGATGCCGCCCTGGCTCCACCCCCACAGCACCGTGCGCGCGATCGAACGGTGCTGGTCCTTGTACCACTGGGTCGCGGCCACGATGTCGCGCCAGCCCGCCCACAGGTTCCACTCACCGGTCCGCCAGACACTGCTAGCCGAGCGCAGATCCATCGACAGCACCGGCGTGCCGGTCCGGCGGGAGATCGATGTCAGGTAGCCCGCGTAGTCGGCGGACGAGCCGTCGTGCCCGTGCACCGCGACGACCAGATCCGTCGGCGGGAGATCACCCGGTCCGCACCGGAACGGTTCGTACACCCGGCCCGTCGCGTCCTCCCCGTCGACGGTCAACGTCACCGGCCGCACCGCCACCTGCGTCGAACACTCCGGCTCGGCCACCGCGGGAGGTGCGACAGCGCCGGTCACCACGAACGCACCCCACAGTGCACTCACCGCAGCTAGAACGTATCCGCGCCTCATCCTCGAATGATGGCACGCTACCCGTGGTGAGCCGCCGCACCCGCCCGCTTGTTTCCTTACCTCCTGCGGTACCGGCCGGACCGGCCACACGCCGACCGCTTACACCGTCTCGGCGGACCGGAGGCCGACCAGGACACCGCCGCCGACCGCCGCCACGCTCACCACGACGGCGAAGGCTGTCGCCCCGCCCGTCAAACCGATTGCGTCGCTGAGGAATCCGGCGGACACCGGGAGTACTGCGGCGGGCAGGTAGCCGCCCACGTTCTGAGCGGCGTTCGCCTCGGCGAGCCGGTCGGCGCCGACGCTGGCGCTGATCGCGGCGAGGCCACCGAATTGACCAAGGCCCTGCCCGATCCCGGCCAGTACCGCGGCCGCCCCGAACAGCGCGAGCGAGGACAACTGGAGCGACAGGAGCAACGTCAGCATGCTCGTCGTCGTGGCGACCGCGCCGCCGAGCAGAATCGCGCGCACCCGCAACCGCCGCACCGCGAATTGAATCCCGGTGGCGCCGAGGAACATCACGAATGCCAGCCCGCCCGCGATCACCCGATTGGTCGCACCGAGCAGATGCGCGAGCAGAGACGGACCCAGCGACAGCACGAACGAGGTCGACGTGATGCCCGGTGCGAAGACCGCGATACCGAGCAGCACCGCCGTCCGCCCACCCGGCGGCACCGCCGGAATTCGAATCCACGGCCCGCGCCCGCCCGCACCTTTCGGCATATCCAGCCGGGCAACTACCACGAAAGCCGAGACGAGCAGCACGATCTCGACAACGAAAATAGTCACCGTCGGGCCGGGCACAGTCTCCGACAGCACACCGGACAGCAGCGGCCCGGATCCGGCGCCCAATACCATCGCCGACGAAGCCGCCAGTGCGGCAAGCCGTTTGCGCGTCACGCCGGCGACGTCGGTCACCGCCGCCATCCCCGCGGACACGGCCGCGCCCACCGCGATGCCGGTGAGCAGGCGGGCAACAGCAAGCACCGCAATCGAACTCGCGGTGGCGAACAGCACACACGCCACCATTGCCAGCGCTATCGCGGGCAGCAGCACCGGTTTACGACCTACCCGGTCCGATACCACCCCGGCGACCAGCAGCGCGCCGAGCAATCCGACGATATAACCGGCGAAGATCGCCGTCAGGGTGCCGGCGGAGAAACCGAGCTCGCGCTGCCACACCACGTACAGCGGCGTCGCCGCGTTGGACAGCACGAACACCGCCATGACCGGCCACGCCGCCAACCACACGATGCCGTTCTTCGACCGGTCCGTCCGCCCGGACTCCCGGTGCGCCACAAGCAGCGCCATTCCGACCTCCACTAGTTCGACTTTTCTCGTACTAATACGACTGGAGTCGAACCTAGCATCTAGTACGATAAAATACGTACAGGGCACCGACGACCTCAGGAGACCCGATGCCATCGGCCACCGCAGCCCCCGATACCCGACTCCCCGAGCCGGACCGCGCCGACCTGCGTCTCGATCAGATCTTCGCCGCACTCAGCGACCCGCTACGGCTGACCATGGTGCAGAAACTCCTGACCGAATCCCCCGACACCGATCGCTCCTGCGGCTGGTTCAACCTCAAGCGGCCGAAATCCACCCTCACCCACCACTTCCGGGTGCTGCGCGAAGCAGGCGTGACCAGACAGCAGCGCTATGGACTCGAGCGCCGCAGCAAGGTCCGCAGCGACGACCTCGAGGCCCGCTTCCCCGGCTTGCTCGACCTGGTCCGCGCCTGGGACCCGACCCCCTGACACAGCCCGGGGGCTTCCGGCGCTGCTCCGAACCGTCGAAAGCTAGGATTCGCCTATGCGTTCGATTGAGGTGACCGAGCGGCGCGCTCGGCTGGCCACCCACCACCGGCTCGCGGCGGCGACCAGGTCCGACGACGTCGCCGAGATCGCCCGGTCACTGGTCGCCCTGCACGCGACCGATCCGGCGACGGTGTTCCTGTCCGTCGGGGCGCGCAGCAACACCGCCACCCCGGCCGATGTCGAGCTGGCGCTCTACACCGATCGGACGCTGCTGCGCATGCTGGCCATGCGGCGCACCATGTTCGTCGTTCCGATCGAGTTGGTTCCGGTGTTGCAGGCGTCGTGTGCGGATGCGTTGGCGCACAAGCAACGTCGCAATTACGGCAGGTATATCGAGATGGCGGGCGTCGTCGACGGCGACGTGCAGGCCTGGCTCGCCGAGGTGGAAGCCGAGACACACGACGCGCTGCTCGCCAGGGGCGCGGCCACCGGCGCACAGCTGAGCAAGGATGTGCCCCGGCTGCGCACCCAGGTGGATCCCACGCCGGACAAGGCCTATTCGAAGCCGACCAACATCACCACCTGGGTGCTGGTGACGCTCGGCTGCGAAGGCCGCATCGTCCGCGGCCGCCCGAACGGCGGCTGGACCAGCAGCCAGTACACCTGGGCGCCGATCGAATCCTGGCTGCCCGACGGTGTTCCGGCGATGCCGATCGAACAAGCACGCGCCGAACTGATCCGGCAGTGGCTGCACGCCTTCGGCCCCGCGCCGGTCACCGACATCAAGTGGTGGACCGGCTGGGGTCTCGGCGAAGTCCGCAAGGCACTCACCGACCTCGACCTGGTCGAGGTCGACCTGAACGGCAGCACCGGCCTGCTGCTCGCCGATGACGCGGAACCCGTTGCGGCACCGGAACCTTGGGCGGCCCTGCTGCCCGCCCTCGATCCCACCCCGATGGGCTGGCAGTCTCGCGACTGGTACCTCGGCCCGCACGCACCGGCCCTGTTCGACCGCAACGGCAATGTCGGCCCGACCATTTGGTGGGACGGCCGCATCGTCGGCGGCTGGGCCCAGCGCAAGGACGGCGAAATCGTCTACCGCCTACTGGAAGACGTCGGCGCGGACGCTACGGCCATGATCGAGACCGAGGCCGCCCGGACCGCCGACTGGTTCGGCGACGTCCGCGCCATCCCCCGCTTCCGCACTCCCCTCGAACGCGAACTGACCGCCTGAGTCCGCTCACCACACGCGATCACAGACTTTCGCGACGGTTCACAGTACGTGTGACCGCTGTGAACAGCGGGCAGGGTCGGTGGACCCGCGCGGGGTGGGTCACGCCGCGCAAGTGGCACCGGGGGGCGGTGCGGGGGCGGTGTCGATGTTCGCCAGTACGTCGGTGGTGTATTCGCGGGCGGGGCCGTCCATCGGCTCGCGGTCGGTGAGGACTCGCTCCACCACGCAGGCGCCTTGGAACCAGACCGGGCCGATCCAATGCGTGCCGGGTAGGACGGCGCCGTCGGGACCTCGGCCGGTGACGATCGTGTACATCGAGTACGGCTGGCCCGCCGCCGCGAGTCCGCTCTTCAGGTCGACCGAATGCTGGTACGGCACAATCGGATCGGCGGTGCCGTGGACCAGGAAGATCCGTTCGGCAGTCAGCTTCGCCGCGAGCGCCGCCGTGGACCGGTCGGCATAGGCCTGCGGGCAGGCCACCGGGGCGCAACCACCGGCGTCGCGCTCGATCTGCGCCACCTGCGGCAGACCGAGGGCGTTGCCCAGATTCCAGTAGTCGACGGCGTTGGACGGACCGGCGGTATTGACCCAGTAGTCGAACAGCCCGGCGGGCCCGTGCGCCAAGGCAAGTCCGCTCGTCATGCCGCCCTGGCTCCAACCCCACAGCATCGTCCGGCCGACCGACGGATGCTCGTTCTTGTACCACTCGGTGGTGGCCACCACGTCATGCCAACCGGCCCATGGATTCCACTCGCCGGTTTTCCACACACTGTTCCCGCCGCGTTGGTCGAGCGTCAGCAGCGTCGCGCCGGTGCGTCGCGCGATCGATGACATGACGTCGGGATAGTCGGCGGCCTTCTCGTTGAATCCGTGCACCGCGACGATCAGGCTGCGCGGCGCGAGATCACCGGGGCTGCATTGATACGGCTCATAAGCCCATCCGTGCGACTGCTCCCCGTCCACGGCAACCGCGATCGGCCGCATCGCGACCGCACCGGCCGCGCACTCGGGTTCGGCCGACGCCGACGGCGCACCGAGCCATGACAGCGCGAGCATTGTCGTAATCGACAGCAACGAGGCAAGCAGGCGACACCCGCCGTTCATCAGGGCAACGGAACACACGCTGCCCCGATTGTGCTGCGTGACAACGGGGAACCGATCAGGGCGAGACGACACGTCCTTTGATCGGCACCGGCGATCGTTCCGCTACATGTCCAGGCCGAGATCCAGTACCCGGACCGAGTGGGTGAGCGCGCCGACGGCGAGATAGTCGACACCGGTCCTGGCGTAGTCGGCGGCGACATCGATGCCGAGCCCACCGGAGGATTCCAGTTTCGTGTCCGGTGCTGTCGCGTTGCGCCGTTGCACGGCCGCCTGGGTCTGCCACAGCGGAAAGTTGTCGAGCAGCACGAGTTCCACGTTTTCGGCGAGGACGGCGTCCAGCTGTTCGAGGCTGTCCACCTCGACCTCGCAGGCGATGTCCGGGGCGAGTGCGCGGACGGCTCGCAACGCGTCGACCACCGAGCCCGCCGCGACGACGTGGTTGTCCTTGATCAGCGCGGCATCGCCGAGTCCCATCCGGTGATTCACCCCGCCGCCGACCCGCACCGCGTACTTCTGCAGGGCACGCAGGCCGGGCAGGGTCTTGCGGCTGTCCCGGATCTTGCACTCCGTGCCCGCGACCTCATCGACCCAGGCGGCGGTGGCGGTGGCGATCCCGGAAAGATGACAGACCAGGTTGAGCATGGTGCGTTCGGCGGTGAGCAGGCCGCGCGTGGGAGCGACCACGGTGAGGACGGATTGCCCCGGGGTGACCCGGGTTCCGTCGGCGACGCGCCCGGTGACCTCGTAATTCCCCGCGCCGATCACCTCATCGAGCACCAGCAGCCCGACATCGAGCCCCGCCACCGTCCCCGCCTGTCGCGGCACCACCGACGCCTTCACCACCGCATCGGCAGGCACCGTAGCCTCCGTCGTGATGTCCGGCCCGTACCGCAGGTCCTCGTCCAGCGCGGTCCGAATAAGCGCAAGCACTCCATCCAGATCCAGCCCACCAGCCAAACCCATCAACCCCACACTCCTACTCTCACGTCATGTTCGTCCGCCGTGCGTGGCACGCCATGGCGGCGGGTTCTCGCTGATCGCCGCGACCATGTGCCACGCACCGACACCGGTCTGGTGTTCATCGGTCCAGCCGGGGACAGCCGTCGTCGTCCAGCACGACCGACAATGGGCGGCGGAGCCGCTCGTCGGTGGCGGGATGGTCGGATCGGGTGTGGCAGCCGCGGCTTTCGGTGCGGGCGGACGCTGCCAGGAGCAGAGTGCGAGCGGCCACGGTCAAGGCGGCGTCTTCGATGCCGGTGAGCCGCCGGGCGATGGTCGATTCGGCTTCCGCCGGTGTCACGGCGTCGTCCAGCCGTTTCATCGCCTCCGCCAGGCCCGCGCCGTCGCGCACGACCGAAGCGTGCGTGGTCATCAGCTCTTGCAGCACCTCGCGATCCGCGTACTCCGTTGAGCGGACGGCGATTTCGGTGACTTGCCGTCGCTCGGCGAGGCGTTCGGCGGCGGCCACACCGGCGCGTTCGCCGACGACGAGACCTTCGAGCAAGCTGTTGGACGCCAGTCGATTCGCGCCGTGCAGGCCGGTCCGCGCGACTTCACCCGCCGCGTAGAGGCCGGGTACGGCGGTGCGGCCGTGCGAGTCGGTCACCACGCCGCCGCATTGGTAGTGCGCGGCGGGGGCGACCGGGATCAGGTCGCTGCGCGGATCGATGCCGATGGCGAGACAGGACGCCGTGATCGTCGGGAACCGTTGCGCGAAACCGGCTATCGCCCTGGCATCCAGGTAGACGTGATCGGTGCCGAGCGCCCGCATGCGGGCGGCGATCGCCCGGGAGACCACGTCGCGTGGTGCCAGATCGCCGCGCGGATGCACGCCCGCGGTCACCGAATCACCTTCGGAATCCACGAGAATCGCGCCTTCGCCGCGCACCGCCTCGCTGATCAGCGGACGTCGTCCCACCCCGCCCGGCGTGTACAGCACGGTCGGGTGGAACTGCACGAATTCGAGATCGGCCACGCTCGCCCCGGCCCACAGCGCGAGTGCGATACCGTCGGCGGTCGCACCGGGTGGGTTTGTGCTCAACGCGTACAGCTGGCCGAGCCCGCCGGTCGCCAGCAGCACCGCCGGTGCGTGCACAACGCCGAATCCCTTGTCGGACACCGCGAGAACACCCTGCACACCGCCCGGTCCGGTGAGGATCTCGCAGGCAGCCGCGCCGAACAGCACCGGAAGCCCGGCCGCGTTCAACGCGCGCTGCACCTCCGCGCCGGTGGCATCGCCGCCCGCGTGGATGATCCTCCGGGTGCTGTGCCCGCCCTCGCGGGTCCGCGAGATCTGCCCGTCCCGGCCCAGATCGAACACGGCCCCCAAGTCGGTCAGCGCCGCGACCGCGGCCTGTCCACCTTCGACGATGGAACGCACCGCGTCGCCATCGCACAGCCCGGCACCGGCCTCGACGGTGTCGTGCACATGTGATTCCACCGAATCACCGTGCGGTGCCACCACCGCGATGCCACCTTGGGCGTACTGCGTCGACGTGTCGGTGGCGCCGCCTTTGCTGAGGGTGAGCACCCGCAGGCCACGCAGCGACGCGGTGCGCGCCGCCGTCAGCCCGGCGACACCGCCGCCGATCACCACCAGATCGGCATCGGTCTCCCAGTCGATCGACACCGGAGTCATCCGCCCGCGCCTCTCTGTGCGTTGCGTGAGAGCCTGCCGACCGCCGCCGCTAGGGCAGGGGTCGGCCTCACTCACCACCGCCCGGATTGCCGATCTCGATCATTCGCTGCACCGAATTACGGCCGCGCGCGGCGGTTTCCGGATCGACATGGACCTCATCGCGGCCCTCGACCAGGCAGCGGAGCAGCGCCGCCGGGGTGATCATCTTCATGTACTTGCACGAGGCCCGGTCGTTCACGGCCTGGAAGTCGATGCCGGGGGCGGCCTTTCGCAACTGGTGCAGCATGCCGATCTCGGTGGCGACCAGCACCTGGGTCGACTGCCCCTGCTCGCCGTTGCCGAGCCGCCGCTGCTGCACGTCCCGGGCCGCGTCGATCATGCCGCCGGTGGACAGGATGTGCACCCGGTCGGCCGGGAACGCGCCCTCGCCCGCCAGGTACAACGCCGAAGTGGCGCAACCGCATTCGGGATGCACGAACAGGTCCGCGTCCGGGTGGGTGCGCGCCTGTTCGGTCAGCTCGTCGCCGTTGATGCCCGCGTGCACGTGGCACTCACCGGCCCAGATGTGCATGTTCTCGCGTCCGGTGACCCGCTTGACGTGCGCGCCGAGGAACTGATCCGGCAGGAACAGCACCTCGCGGTCCGGGTCGATCGAGGCGACCACGTCGACCGCGTTGGACGAGGTGCAGCAGATATCGGTGAGCGCCTTCACTTCCGCGGTGGTGTTCACGTAGGACACCACCACCGCGTTCGGGAATTCGGCCTTCCAGGCACGCAGATCCGCCGCCGTGATGGAGTCCGCGAGCGAGCAGCCCGCCCGCTGGTCCGGAATGAGGACGGTCTTGGCGGGGCTGAGGATCTTCGCGGTCTCGGCCATGAAATGCACGCCGCAGAACACGATGGTGTCCTCGGGTGCCTCGGCGGCGATCCGCGACAATGCCAGCGAGTCACCGACGTGATCGGCCACGTCCTGGATCTCCGGCAACTGATAGTTGTGCGCGAGAATCGTCGCGTTTCGTTCGCGGGCCAGTCGCTTGATCTCCTGCGCCCACTCCGGGGTGGCCTCGACACCCGTGAACCCCGTCGGCCCGTCGAACACCTGCCCCATCAGCGGAGGCGCTAGTTTCGCACCCATCGTCGCCATGATGGCTCCCTTCGTCGTGCGGTCGGCTCCACCGCCGATTCGCACCAAACCAGGTTTTCGACTTACAATCGAAAACGTGGCCCATAGTAGCACCATCCATGAAACGCTCACCGCGGTGTTCCAGGTTCGCCGCTTCCCCGCGAACATCGCCGCAGGTCCGAGCCCTGCCGACGCCCGGAACGAGATCATCGGCCGCTGTCCACCCTGGCAACGGACCGAATTGGCGGTACTGCTGTGGGAGCGCGCGCTCGACCCCCAAAAGGGCACCTGGTCGCTGCCTGGCGGCCGTTTGCGCGACGACGAGGACCTCGACACCTCCGCGCGCCGCCAGCTCGCCGAGAAGGTCGATGTGCGCGAATTGGCCCACCTCGAGCAGCTGTCGGTCTTCAGCGCCCCGGACCGGGTCCCGCCGCCGCGCCGCATCGCCTCGGCC
Organism: Nocardia brasiliensis; assembly: GCF_042691675.1. Classification (GTDB taxonomy): domain Bacteria; phylum Actinomycetota; class Actinomycetes; order Mycobacteriales; family Mycobacteriaceae; genus Nocardia; species Nocardia brasiliensis_D. Next base: position 2,633,664 of record NZ_CP170507.1, on the reverse strand, counting down.
TACCTCGGTCTGGTGCCGCTCACCGCGGACCCGCAGCTACCCGCCGACACCGACTGGCATCCGGTCTCCGCGCTGCCCCCCATGTCCTTCGACCACGGCACCGTCGTCGACCACGCCCGCACTCGTCTGGCCGCCAAGCTCTCCTACACCAATATCGCGTTCGCCCTCGCCCCCGCCGACTTCACCATGTCCACACTGCGTGAAATTTATTGCGCTGCCCTCGGTTACGACGTCGACACGACGAATCTGCAACGAGTCCTCTCGCGCCGCAAGGTGATCACCCCCACCGGCGAAACCCGGGCCCCGGGCCGAGCGGGCGGCCGCCCCGCCGCCGTCTACCGCTACACCGATTCCGGCATCCGCGTCACCGACGAATTCGCGGCGCTGCGGCCACCGACCTGAGCCGCCAGTAGAGGCGCCGACTCACGAATCGACACTGGCCTTTCGATGCTTGCTGCCCCGCCGATACCGCCGCTTGTTCGGCACCGGTTGCGCGGCATTGCCGCGCCGCAACGCGTCTCGCCGCCGCCAAGCAACCAGGTCGGCGCGCTCGCGTGCTTCGGCAGGCAGATCCGCAGCAGCGGCCGTCTTCTTGTTCTCGCGCACACCGGACCTCCCTTCCGTATTCAGGCAACCAATCCGACCGCCGCACGGTACTCCCGCTCCCGTCATCCCCTCTACCCAATTATCCGCCCCGATGAGCGCGCATTTCCTGATCAGGACATCAGGCGCGGGTCGCGCTCGGCAAAGCCGCGACGGTGCGAGCTCTGCTCCAATGTGCCGCGAGGGTGGTGAGTTCGGCGATTTCGGCGTCGACGTCGCCCGCGGTGGAGGGCAGCGCCAGCACGGCGCCCGAGGCGGGCGCACCCGCGGCCTTGGCGGCGCAGGCGTGGGCGAGTTGGATGGCGTAGTCCTGGACGGCGTTGGCGTCGCCGGTAAGGGAGGCGGGCTCCGGCGCATAGCGGGACAAGATGCGCAGGCAGTCACGGATCTCGATGACGGTGCGGTGCAAGAGGAATCGGCTGCCGAGGTCGCCCACCGGGCCTCGGTAAACGAGTTCCGGGCAGGCGGCGGTCAGGTGGACCACAGCGGCAACAGCCGTTTCCGGCTGCGCGACGCGGCGTCCAATCCCAATTGTTGGGCCAGCCGGAGCAGCAGCGGCACAGTCATGCCGACCACGATGATCACCAACTGATACAGCAGGATGTCGCGATCCGCGGCGGCCAGCAGCGCGGTGAAGATGTTGTGCTCACCGCGAACCAGGAACACCGCCGCGATCGGCGCGCAACTGAAGCCGAGCAGGTGCACGGTCGGAAACAGCGCGAGCGCCGCATACGCCACGACCTCCCGGCGTTCGGGCCGCTGCCGCAATTGAGCGATGCCCAGCCGAATCACCAGGCTGTCGAGCCAGACCATCGGCGGAAGCAGTGCCAACCAGAAACCCACGGGCGCCCAGCCGATTTCGTCCGCGATCGCGACACCATGATCGCGTGCACCCGTGCCACAGAGCAGCGCGATCAACGCGCTGCCGACGGCGATCCCGTGCACGACAGCGGGTCGATAGCGCAGACCGAGCGCGGCGGCCAGCACCAGCACATTGAACCCGACGACCGCGCCCATCAGAATTATCGCGAGCTGAAACAGCCAGGCAGCCGACAGATAACCCCCGGACAGGGCGACCAACCCGCGCTGCAAGGTGGGTTCGCGCATGGTGGACGCGATGACGAGCACGGCGAGCGCGAGATTGCCACGGTGGTCCAGCTGCGTCGCGCGAAACCTGGTGAGCCGCACCGCGAGCAAGATCCAGGCATAGCCGACCACCGGCAGCGACCACAAGGTCGGCCAGGACGAGGTCACCACAACGGCGGCTCAGTCCCGGAAGATCGTCCGGCGGACCGGCGAACCCACCGGCGCCGTACGGGATTCGGACAGCACGAGTGAGGCGAAGAGTTCCGCTTGATGTTCGGCGGCGTCGTCGTAGTCGCTGCGTTGCAGCACGCGCAGCACGCTGTCCGGATCCATACTCGGAAAGAGCATTTCGATGGTGGCGCGTCTGGCGCGGTCGGCGTCGACACCCGCGTGGTCGAGCAGCAGATGCCCGATCTCGTGCAGCACAATATGTTCGGCGTGATAACCGGAACTGTCCGCGTCGTAGGCGATCACGATGTGGTCGGCGCTTTCCAGCAGCACGCCGCACGGCATCCCGTCCGCCAGCCCCGTGGGTAACGGCATCAGCCGAATCTCCTTGCCCACCATGGCCGTGACCTGCGCCAGGAATACCGTAAGGTCCCACGGCCGCGGGATGCGCAACGCCGTCGTCATCCGTCGCACCTGTTCGATTATCGGGTCGGGTCGTTGCCGTCTCCTCACGGGCGACCCCGTCGGCCGAGGACATTCGCTGTGCCGCGGTCGCTGCGCACGACGAGCGCATCAACCCACCGGATCACCTCGATACACCGCACGAACACTCCGGAAACGGTACCCCAGACAGGTTCAGGCCGTCTTCATCTGCGGCTCGGGTGGTGGAGCGGCGGTGCGGGTGAACAGGCGCGCGGCACCCCAGAATGCCAACTCCACCAACCAGAACAGGACAAGGAACACCTGGACCACGATCACCGGAATCGCCAGGAACACCATCGACGGCACGGCGATCAGGACCCACGTCGCGAGCGCGCCGACCGTCGCGCCGCGCAACCCGCTGGCCAATCGCACCCCCGCCCACATCATCCAGCGCCGCGGCACCGAGACACCCAGCTCCTGTAGGCAGCGCCGGAAGATGCCGTCCGCGTCCGCGATACTCACCACGTTCGCGCTGCGCAGGTAGTCGTGCAGGATGGCGGCGCGGGTGTAGGCGCCGTAGCGGGGAATAAGCCAGACCAAAGCCCGAGGTACCGAGGCGAAGTCGGTGCGGAAGCCGGCGGGGATCACGAATTCTTGGGAATCACCTTGGTAGACGAGTGGTTCGACCACCCGCCAGAATTGGGCGTCGATTTCCTCGACGACCGGCCCGCTACCGACGAACGCCACGACTCGTTCCTCTCTGAACGCACAGCGTGTCCTACAATTTTAGGCTTTTTTGGTACGCGTGTGCCGTCCCGCGGGCAACGGTTCGGACAACGATCAGCGGCTGGGACGAGTCTCCGGCAACGAACCGGAACCGGCTTCCGAAGCTGGTTCGTAGCTACGGTAAGGCATCGGGCCGCCACCCGCAGGCTGGGACGCGGTGCCGTACGGCCCGAATGCGCCTGCCGGATCGAACGATCCGGTCTCGGGGGTGGCCCGACTGCCGGTGCCCAGATCCTCCGACGAACTCAGCGCGGCGAGGAACAACACGAGCAGCGACGCGATCAGCGGCTGGATGATCAGCGCGAGCCAGCTGCCCACCCCGATCGGCAACTCGACGATCTGCCCGACCGGCGGATCGTGCGGCCGCGGGTGCCGCCACTCGGCCACCTGCTCGCCGACCCGCGCCATCAGCACGGCGCCGACGACGGACCCGGCGAACAAGCCGATCTGCGACAGCGGCCCGCGTACCGCGCGCCACCGCCAGGCGGCGACCGCGCTCAACAGGCCGAGCACCGCCCCGAAGCACACGAACATCGCCACGCCGTCGAACTGGTGCATGCTCTCCCCGGTGAGCAGGCCACCGCGGCCGGGCTCGACCACCAGCAGCTGCTCACTCGGCGCCACCAGGCCCCACACGACACCGCCGAGCGCACTGACCAGCGTGACGGCCAGCGCGATCACCGCGGCGGCGCGCGCCTCGCGCCGCACCCCACTCCGAGGCGTCGTCACTAGCGGCGTTCCAGACTGGTCGCATCGATCACGCCATGCCGGGAACACTTGGCCCACCAGCCGTCCGGGCTCACCTGCACCACCATCCGGCGGCCGCACTGCTCACAGAAGCGCGGCGGCTCCAATCCCAGCGCGGCGGCCGCGGGCATCGCGTCATCGAGCCCGGGCACTATCCGTTTGCCGGTGAACGGGTTGTAGCGCTCGTCCATGTCCATGACATTACTCATGGGATGCTTCAGAGGGTTTCGTTGAGCGCCTTGATCGGCATCTTCAACTCGCCGAGCAGATCGAGATCGGCTTCGGCGGGCCGGCCCAGGGTGGTCAAGTAGTTGCCGACGATAACGGCGTTGATGCCGCCGAGGATGCCCTGCTTGGCGCCGAGGTCACCGAGGGTGATCTCGCGGCCGCCGGCGAAGCGAAGGATGGTGCGCGGCAACGCGAGCCGGAACGCGGCGACGGCGCGCAGCGCGTCGGCGGCGGGCAGCACCTCGAGGTCGCCGAACGGGGTGCCGGGGCGCGGGTTGAGGAAGTTGAGCGGCACCTCGTCCGGTTCGAGCTCGGCCAGGTTCGCCGCGAATTCCGCGCGCTGCTCCAGGGTTTCGCCCATGCCGAGGATGCCGCCGCAGCAGACTTCCATGCCCGCCTCGCGGACCATGCGCAGGGTGTCCCAGCGTTCTTCCCAGGTGTGCGTGGTGACCACGTTCGGGAAGTGCGAGCGCGAGGTCTCCAGATTGTGGTTGTAGCGGTGCACCCCCATGGCGGCGAGCTGATCGACCTGTTCCTGGGTGAGCATGCCGAGCGAGCACGCGACCTGGATGTCGACCTCGTTGCGGATGGCTTCGACACCGGCGGCGACCTGCGCCATCAGGCGCTCGTCCGGACCACGCACGGCGGCGACGATGCAGAACTCGGTGGCGCCGGTCTTGGCGGTCTGCTTGGCGGCCTCGACGAGGCTGGGGATGTCGAGCCAGGCCGCCCGGACCGGCGACTGGAACAGGCCGGACTGGGAGCAGAAGTGGCAGTCCTCGGGGCAACCGCCGGTCTTGAGGCTGATGATGCCCTCGACCTCGACCTCGGGGCCGCACCACTTCATCCGCACGTCGTGGGCCAAGGCCAGCAGTTCTTCGAGGTGGTCGTCGCCTAGGCGGAGCACCTCCAGGGTCTGCTCCTGGGTCAGCCCTTCGCCGCGTTCGAGCACTTGCCCGCGGGCGATCGCCAATATGGAGGTGTCAACAGGAGCCTGGGTCACTGCACGAATCCCTTCGTTCGGCCGAGGTGGCCGTGCAACTTGAACGGTGTTCAGGCTAGGGTAGAGCGGACAGTGAGTCAAAACACTGCGAGCACCGCCGCCGAGCACTGCGGCGCGAGCCGAAGACCCGGAGAAGGTAGCCTCCCTAACCACCGAGGGGGCCCGGAGCGCCACCATCGACACGGAAGGAATTCGGGTGCAACTGCACAGAGCGGACGTGGTCGACGGCGCCATCGCGATTCTCGACCAGTACGGCCTCGCCGACCTGACCATGCGCCGGCTGGCCGGCTCGCTTCAGGTGCAACCGGGTGCGCTGTACTGGCATTTTCCCAACAAACAGGCGCTGCTCGGCGCGGTCGCGGACAAGATCCTCGCACCGATGGACGATCCGATCGTCGCCACCGAATGGTCCGGCCAGCTCAGCGAATTGGCGCACCGGCTGCGCGACTGCCTGCTCGCCTACCGCGACGGCGCCGAATTGGTCTCCGCCACCTACGCATCCAGACTCACCACCAGCAAGGGCCGGGAACGCATGGCCGGCGCGGCCATTCGCGCGGGCATGCCCCGCCACGAAGCCGAGCTCACCTCGTTCACGCTGCTGTACTACGTCCTCGGCCAAACCGTCGACGAACAGTCCAGGATGCAAATGGATTCCGCGGGCGCACTCCCCGACGACGAAACCCCCCTCGACGAAACCCCCGACCCCACCGCCCGTTTCGACTTCGGCCTGCAACTGTTCATCGCGGGCGTGCGCCACCTCCTCGGCACCCGCGTCCGCTGACCGAGGGCCCCACGTGGCCTGTCAACGTGGCGCCGCGGCGGTCCTCGTCGCCCGGACCTCCTGCTGGTAGCGCTGGATGAACGGCAGGATCTGCTGCTCGATCGCCGCGTTGTATTCGATCGGCCGCTGCATCGGGTTGGCGTGCCCGATATTTCGCGCCCGCACCACCGAGAGCGTGCCGTCCACCCCACCGGACTGTTCGATCAACACCCGGTGCGAGTACTCGACATCGACCACCCGATCCTGGCTCGGATCACGCGGCCGGATGAAAACGATGGCGGGCCGCGGCTTTCCGTCCGCCGGAGCGGCCAGCGCCCGCAGATCGTTGGCCGCGCCGCCGGCCACGATCGCGGTGAACTGTGCCTCGATCAGCCCGTTGCTCGCCGCGTTGCGGGAGAAGATCTTCTCCCGCCAGACCTCGCCCAGCACCTCGCCGAGCCGGGCGAAGCGGATGCCGGGCGGCACGCCCCCGCCACCGCGGAAGACGAAACGGTCCCGGCGCGCATAGGTTTCCACCGCCAGCCGTAACAGGCGGCTTTCCCGCGCGCCGGGCAGCCAGCGCATCCAGCGCACCATGTCCTCACCGCGGCCGCGGCTCTCCGGGCGGACCGCGTTCAGATCCACCGGCGTGCAGTCCAGGATCACCCCGACCAGGCGGCGGTCGCTGCCGAGGTGGATGTGTTTGGCGACCTCCAGCGCGATCACACCGCCCATGCTGTGCCCGACCAGCACGATGTTCTTCAATCCGGACAGCTCGGTGGCGCGGATGATCAGGTCGGCGATCACCTCGGTGTCGATGCCTTCGTTGTCGTAGCGGATGGCCCACACGACGCCCATTCCGCGCAGCGCGGGCAACGCGGCGGCGGTCGGCCTGGCATCCAGGCCACCGAGGCCGACCATGTCCACCACGACGGTGTCCCAGTTCTCGGGATCGACCGGGGCGGCGACGGGCAGGATCGCGGGCTCGGTGCGGGCCAGTCGCACCTGTTGCGGTTCGACGTCGTAGGTCAGGTACTGCGCGAACACGATCAGTACGGCGGCGAGCAGTGCGACCACCCGCAGCACCGCCGACCGGGTGCGGCGCAACGTCTTCCACTCGTGCCACAGGCTGGTGTCCCGTAGCCGGGCTCTGCGTCGCGCGTCGTCCCAGTCCGCGACAGTGGACGGGTGCCGATCTTCGAACGGCGACATCTTCCCCACTGTAGGTAAGGGTGTGGACGGCTGCCATTCCAGAACGACCCGGCGATACCGGCGAATCCGACCGAACGGTAGAGTTCGGCCGTCATCCCTGCAGGTGCGGGAATCCGGTGCAATTCCGGAACGGTCGCGCCACTGTGATCGCCTACTCGGCGAAAGTCAGACCTCCCCTGCGCGACACACTCTGGAGAGGCCGCGACTTGCCTGTGGAGCACCACCGATGATCCGTGTCCGCACGGCGATCATCTTCCCCGTCCTCGGGGCGCTACTGATCTGCGCGATGATCCTCGCCACCGGCTTCGGCGCGGAAACGCTGCCGGTCTCGTCGGTGCTGGAGGTGCTGCGGCACCGCATCCTGGGCCAGCCGCCCACCGACTTCGGTGTGGACACGATCGTGTGGCAGTTGCGGGTGCCACGCACGGTGCTGGCCGCGATCGTCGGCGCCGGACTGGCGTTGGCGGGCGCCGCGATGCAGACGCTGGTGCGTAATCCGCTCGCCGATCCGTACCTGCTCGGGGTGTCCTCGGGTGCCGGTGTCGGCGCGGCCGCGGTGATCACCTCCGGACTCTTCGCCGGTGCGGGGGTGTGGGCGTTGTCGGGTGGGGCGCTGGTCGGTGCGTTCGTCGCGGCGGGGCTGGTCTTCCTGATCACCGTCGGCCAGGGTGGGCTGACACCGCTGCGGCTGGTGCTCACCGGCACCGTCCTGGGCTCCGCGTTCGCCGCGTTGAGCAGCTATCTCATCTTCCGCCGACCGGATCCCGCCGCTGCCCAATCGGTGCTGTTCTGGCTCCTCGGCAGCCTCGCGGGTGCGGACTGGACGCGAATCGCGTTGCCGCTGAGCGTGGTTGTGCTGGCCGGTCTGGCGCTGTTGCTCGCCAGCGGCTGGCTGGACGCGCTGACCGTCGGCGCCGATACCGCCGCCTCCCTCGGCGTTCCGGTCAAGGAACTGCGCATCGCCCTGTTCCTCCTGCTGGCGGTGCTGGTCGGGGTGCTGGTCGCGGTGTCCGGTGGCATCGGCTTCGTCGGCCTGGTCATTCCGCACGCCGCCCGCCTGCTGGTCGGTCCGCGTCACCGCAGCCTGCTGCCCGCCTGCGCGCTGTGCGGCGCCCTGTTCCTCGTCGTCGCCGACGCCGCCACCCGAATTCTGGTCCGGCCCACCGAAATCCCGGTCGGTGTCCTGACCGGGCTGATCGGCGCACCCGCGTTCCTGGTCTTGATGGGGCGACGACGCTATCGGTTCGGTGAAGCATGAACGGACCCAGTCAGCACGAGCCAGGGCTCGATGTGGTCAGCAGCGAAGTGGCCGAACCAACAAGCGATGCCGGGGCGTTGGCGGTCAACGGGCTCGCGTGTGCCGCTGGTCGGCGGACGGTGGTCGCCGACGTCAACTTTGCGATCCGCGCCGGGGAGACGATCGGGATCGTCGGGCCGAACGGTACCGGGAAGACGACGTTATTGCAGGTCCTTGCGGGAGTACGGCGACCGGTGCGGGGGCAGGTGACCGTGGATGGTCGAGTGCTGCACACCTTGTCGGCGCGGCAGCGGGCTCGGACCGTGGCCATGGTCGCGCAGGACGAGCGGCCGCCCGCTGATCTCCGTGCGGGTGAGGTGGTGGCCCTTGGGCTTACGCCATATCTGCCGCCGTGGGGTGGCGGATCGCCACGCGAACAACAGGCGGTCGAAGAAGCATTGGCGACAGTGGACCTGACCGGTTTCGCCGAGCGACCGGTGCATCGCCTCTCCGGGGGCGAGCGCCAACGAGTCCTGCTGGCACGCGCGCTCGTACAGAACACGCCGGTATTGCTGCTGGACGAGCCCACCAACCATTTGGACATCACCCACCGTCTCGAGCTCCTGGCGCTGACCCGCACGCTGAACCGCACGGTGGTCATGGCGCTGCACGACCTGGCGCTGGCCGATCGGTATTGCGACCGAATTCTGGTACTACACAACGGCATCGCGCACCCCTTGGCCGAACCTTCGACTGCCCTCGCCCCCGCCGTGGTCGATCCGGTATTCGGCGTCCATGCCCTACGCGTCCCCCACCCCGAAACCGGCATCCCCCACCTCCTGATAACCCAACGCGACCCGACCCGATGACCCGGCGGCGTGGCACTACTCGAACTGTTGAACACCATGAGAGGCGAAATATGAGGCACACTTTGCGAGTTCTGCTGGCGGTGGCGCTGGCTGCCGCGGCGGCTGGGTGTAGTGCGGAGAAGGCGGGCGGCGGGGATCTCACGATCCGGAATTGCGAAGTGGATGTGCGGTTTCCGGCGCCCGCGAAGCGCTTGTTCGTCAACGACGGCAATCTGATCTCGATGATCCTTGCCCTCGGGGCGCAGGAGCAGGTGGTCGCGGTGTCGAGTGTGCAGCGGGACGCGGACACGTTGCGCAGGCACTACGGGCCCGCCGTCGATGAGCTGAAGACCGTTGCGCCCGAATACCCTTCGCGGGAGACGGTGCTGGCGCAGGGACCCGACGTCATGGTCGCCGGGTGGAGTTACGGTTATGACGAGGCCAAGAATCTGACCCCGGACTCGTTGAGCAAGGCCGGTATCGCGGCCTACACGCTCACCGAGAGCTGCCGCCAGCGCAATGGCGAACGTCCTCGCGGCATCGTCGAACCGTGGACGGCACTACGCACCGACCTCACCAACCTCGGCGCCATCACCGGCCACGCCGACCGCGCCACCGAACTCACCGCCGACCTCGACCGTCGGCTGGCCGCGCTGACCGCGGCACCGCAGGCGGAGCGCAAGCCGACCATCTTCCTGTTCGACAGCGCCACCGACTCCCTCATGTCCAGCGGCAGTTTCGGTGCGCCCCAAGCGATCCTGGCGGCCGCCGGCGGCCGCAACGCACTCGACGACGTGGCCGACACCTGGACCAGGGTGTCCTGGGAGCGGCTGGCCGCCGCCGACCCCGACGCCATCATGTTCGTCGACTACCCGCCGCAAACCTTCGCCCAGAAGGTCGAACTGCTGCGCGCCAAGCCCGGCATCAACCAACTCCGCGCCGTCACCGAGGGCCGCTTCCTCAATCTCCCCTACGCCATGTGGACCAGCGGCCCCCTCAACATCGACGCCGCCGAACAGATCCGTAAACAACTCGAAACCTGGAACCTCGTGCCCGCCTCCACCATCCAGCCGCGCACCGACGACGCCATCCGCTGACGCGATGCCGCGTACCGATTCTCCAGCCGCGCACTGAATTGCTGGCGAATTCATGCGCGTGGGGCGAAACGGGGCGCGGCGTGCGGTCAGGTGAACGGGGACCAGCTGGGGGCGAACCAGTTCGGAGCTGCGGCGGTGAAGTGGGTGCGGTGCCAGGAACCGGCGCCTTCGGGGATGGTCCCCACGATGTCGACACCGGTGACGCGGGGTAGGTCGATGCGGTTGCATTCGGCGGCCAGGTCGGGGGCCGTCGGCCAGGAGCCGATCACCAGACCGGCGCAGTGGACGCCCGCCGATTGCAATGCGCGGGTGGTCAATTCGGTGTGGTTGAGGGTGCCGAGGCCGGGGGCGGTCACTAGAAGGACCGGGGCACCGAGCTTTTGGGCGAGGTCGAGCAGCGTGAAATCACCGAGCCGGACCAGTAGTCCACCCGCCCCCTCCACCAGGGTGAGGTCGGCGTCGGCGAGTGCGTCTATAGCAGCGGCGGTTTCGGCCAGCGTCAGCTCCGGCAGACCGGCGCGGCGCGCGGCGGTGTCGGGTGCCAGCGGGTCGGGGTAGCGCGCGAGCTCGACGGTGCGAGTCACGCCGCTGAGCCGTTCGACAGCGGCGAGATCACCAGGTTCACCGGGCGCGACACCGGTTTGTCCCGGCTTGCATACCGCGACCGACCTACCTTCGGCCAGCGCGATGGCGGCAACGGCCGCGGTCACGACGGTCTTGCCGACATCCGTGGATGTTCCGGTGACCAACAGGATGCTCATGCCGACACCACCTGCGGCGCACACGTTCCTACGATCATTGGTCTCTCGGTACTCACGCCCGCACCACATCCAATCCGCGTGCCTCGGCCAGCACGTCGCCGAGAACCGTTGCTATCGTGTCGAGTTCATCGGGGCTGAGGTCCGCGCGGGCGGTGAGTCGCAAACGGGAGGCGCCCTCCGGCACCGACGGCGGCCGGAAGCAGCCGACGTCGAGTCCGCGGGCGCGGCATGCCTGGGCCGCGTCGTAGGCGACCTGCGCCTTGCCGAGCACGACCGAGACCACCGCCGAATCCGGTGGGGGCACAGCGGCAATGCGCGCGATGTCGGCAGCACGCTCCAGTACTCGGCCCGCCAGGTGGGGTTCGCGCCGCAGCACCCGCAGCGCCGCCCGTGCCGCACCGACGGCGGCGGGCGCGAGGCCGGTGTCGAAGATGAAGGTGCGCGCGGCGTCGATCAGGTGCGCCCGCACCCGTCCATCGGCGAGCACGACTCCGCCCTGCGCGGCAAAGGATTTCGACAGGGTCGCGGTGATCACCAGGTCCGGCTCACCGGCCAGCCCGACCTCGTGCACCAGCCCGCGCCCGCCCGCGCCACGCACACCCAGCCCGTGCGCCTCGTCCACGATCAGCACCGCACCACGCGCCCGGGTGACCCGGTGCAGCTCGGCGAGCGGCGCGAGATCCCCGTCGGCACTGAACACCGAGTCGGTGAGCACCAGCGCCCGTTCCTCGGTACGCGAGGCCAGCAGGCGGTCGACGGCGTCGACATCGGCGTGCGGGGCGATCTCCACCCTGGCCCGCGACAGCCTGCACGCGTCGACCAGCGACGCGTGGCTGCCCGCGTCGGAGACCACCAGGGCCCCACGCCCGGCGAGCGCGGTGACCGCACCGAGGTTGGCGGCGTACCCGGACGCGAAGACGAGTCCCGCCTCGGCGCCGACGAACTCGGCCAGTTCGGCTTCCAGCAACTCGTGTTCGACAGTGGTGCCCGTGACCAGTCGTGAACCGGTCGACCCGGCGCCCCATCGCCGCACCGCTTCGATCGCGCCCTCGATCACCTCGGGATGGCGGACCAGCCCGAGGTAGTCGTTGGAAGCGAGGTCGATCGATGGCGACCGCGCGGGACGGGGGCGTAGTTCACGGCGCAGCCCGGCGGCCACCCGCGCGGACGCGCGCTCGTCCAACCAACTCAATGGATCGGTAGTCACAGCTCCGCAGCATACTTGAACGCCGTTCAAGAAGTACATACAAGCCCGCCGCGCCCGGCCTCAGACCGACTGCGCCGCGACCGCCGCGCGCATCCCGGCGGTGATCGCCGCGACCTCCTCGGCGGTGCTGATGAACGGCGGCATGGTGTACACGAGATTCCGGAATGGCCGCAGCCACACGCCCGCGCCGATGGCGGCAGCCGTCGCGGTCCGCATATCCACCGGCCGGTCGAGCTCGATCACCCCGATCGCGCCGAGTACCCGCGCTTCGACGACACCGGGCAGGTCACGCAGCGGAGCGAGCCCCGCTTCCAGCGCGGATTCGATCCGCGCCACGTCGCCGCGCCAGTCGCCCGACCGCAGCAGTTCGATCGAGGCCACCGCGACCGCGCAGGCCAGTGGGTTGCCCATGAAGGTGGGCCCGTGCATCAACCCGCCATGTCCCGCGCTGATCGTCTCGGCGATCAGCGTGGTGCACAGCGCGGCGGCCAGCGTGAGGTAGCCGCCGGTCAATGCCTTGCCGACGCACATCACGTCCGGACTCACGCCGACCTGATCGGCCGCGAAAAACGTTCCGGTGCGGCCGAATCCGGTGGCGATCTCATCGAAGACGAGCAACACACCGTGCTCGTCGCACAGCCTGCGCAGATCGGTCAGATAGCGCGGGTGATGCCATCGCATCCCGCCCGCGCCTTGCACCACGGGCTCCACGATGACCGCCGCGAGTTCGTCGGCGTTGGCGCTGATCATGCGCGCCAACTCCGCGACATACTCGGGCCGATAGTCGCGCGGCGGCATCGGCGCGAAGAGTTGGTCGACCAGCACGTCGGTCCACAGCGAGTGCATGCCGCCCGTCGGGTCGCACACGCTCATCGGGGTGAACGTGTCGCCGTGATAGCCGCCGCGCCAGGTGAGCAGCCGCCGCTTCGCGGGCTTGTCGTGGCAGCGCCAGTACTGCAGGCACATTTTCACGGCGACCTCGATCGACACCGAGCCCGAGTCGCACAGGAACACCTTGTCCAGACCGGCGGGTGTGAGCGCGACCAGCAGCTCGGCCAGGCGCGCGGCGGGTTCATGGGTGAGGCCGCCGAACATCACATGGCTCATCCGCTGCGATTGCGCCACCAGCGCGGCATCCAGCACCGGGTGCCGGTAACCGTGGATGGCGGCCCACCAGGAGCTCATTCCGTCGATCACTTCCCGGCCGTCGGCGAGGGTGAGCCGGGTGCCGGCGGCTTCGGCGACCACCAGCGGCTCGGTGGTCGCGGGGAACCCGCCGTAGGGGTGCCACACATGCTCGGCATCGAGGGCGGTGATCTCGTCAAGGGTCAGTGCCACAGGAATCCTTGCGGTCGAGCGACGGCCCCGGCGTAGCCGACGGGCTTGAACGGCGTTCAAGTTACCACTGGAGCTGGGTGCGAAAGTCAGCTGCGGGAATTCCTGTTGCTCGGCAGCCTGCGAGGCTATTCTTTGACTAAGTCAACGATCAATGCCGAACGGAGCCCTCGTGACCACTGTCACCGCCACGGATGTCGCCGCAGTCCGGGAATTCAACCGCCGCTACACCAAGGTCATCGGCGCACTCCGAGAAGGGCTGCTGGACAGCGAATACTCGCTGACCGAGGTCCGAATCCTGTTCGAGCTGGCCAACTCCGGCACCGCCGAAGTGGTAACACTGCGGCAGACATTGGATCTCGACGCCGGATACCTCAGCCGCATCCTGACCCGCTTCGAGAATGCGGGCCTGGTGCGGCGCAACCGCTCCGACAGCGACGCCCGCCGCCAAGAGGTTCGGCTCACCACCCGAGGCAAGGAAATATTCGCCGTGCTCGACCAGCGCTCCAGCGACGAAATCGGCTACCTGCTCAACGCCAAACCACCCGCCGCGCGGGCCCGCCTGGTCACCGCCATGCGGACCATCCAGCAGGTCCTGGACCATCCCGCTAATGCGGCGGCGGCGCCACCGTTCGTCATCAGGACGCCGAAGCCCGGCGACTACGGCTGGATCATCGAACGGCACGGCAGGCTGTACGCCGACGAATACAGTTGGGACGGAACGTATGAGGAACTGATCGTGCGCATCGTCGCCGACTATCTCAACGCGCACGACGAGCAGCGCGAGCATGCCTGGATCGCCGAATCCGGCGGCGAACCGGTGGGCAGCATCTGCTGCGTCGCCGAGAGCGAGACCACGGCGCGATTGCGGCTGCTGCTGGTCGAGCCCACCGCCCGCGGTCTCGGCGTCGGGTCCGCGCTGGTCGAGGAATGCTTGCGCTTCGCAACCGCGGCAGGGTACCGCGAAATGGTGCTGTGGACCGTCGACGTCCTCACCGCGGCCCGGAAAATTTACCAGCGGGCCGGTTTCGAGCTCGTCGAAGAAAGCCCGCAGCACAGCTGGGGGGCCGATGTGATCGGTCAGACCTGGCGACGGTCGCTCGGGACACCCGCGTAAGGGGGAGCAGCCGCGGGCACGTGCGCCCCGCGGCCCACTCGCCCTGGCATTGCTGTGGGATTACCAGGACGGCTACCTCGCCGGGATCCCACGCTGGGCGCAGCGCGCTGTGTTGGGCGGGCTGGCCCGCTCGGCCGTCCGGCTCGGCTACCGGCAGCGCTGGCTGGATACCACCCGACCCCGCTGACCTCCCGGTCGCAACCGTCCGCGCCGAGCAAAACGCCGCTGCCGCTAATGTCATTGCTATGGCTCAGCCCGACGCAGCGTCCGGTGACGCGACACCACTCGGTGTGTGGCCCGGCACCGCCTATCCGCTGGGTGCGACCTACGACGGGGCGGGCACCAACTTCTCGGTGTTCTCCGAGGTTGCCGACGCCGTCGAGTTGTGCCTGATCGCCCGGGACGGCACCGAATCCCGGATTCAGCTCGACGAGGTGGACGGGTATGTCTGGCATGCCTATCTGCCAGCGGTCGGACCCGGTCAGCGCTACGGATTCCGCGTGCACGGTCCGTACGATCCGGAGCACGGATTGCGTTGCGACTCGAGCAAACTATTGCTCGACCCGTACGGCAAGGCGTTCGACGGCGAATTCGACAACCATCCGTCGCTGTACACGCACGGCCTGGATTCACTCGGCCACACCATGGCGGGCGTGGTGATCAACCCGTACTTCGATTGGGGCACCGACCGCGCGCCGAACCGGCCGTACCACGAGACGGTGATCTACGAGGCGCACGTCAAGGGCATGACCGCCACCCATCCCGACGTCCCGGAAGAGTTGCGCGGCACCTACTCCGGCATCGCGCACCCCGCCATCATCGAACACCTGAAAGGCTTGGGCGTCACCGCGATCGAGCTGATGCCGGTGCACCAGTTCCTGCACGACAGCGTGCTGCTGGACCAGGGGCTGCGAAACTACTGGGGCTACAACAGTTTCGGCTACCTGGCCCCGCACAACGAGTACGCCGCCATCAAACGCGCCGACTCCGCGGTGACCGAGTTCAAGGCGATGGTGCGCGCACTGCACGCCGAGGGCATCGAGGTGATCCTCGACGTGGTCTACAACCACACCGCCGAGGGCAACCACCGCGGTCCGACCCTCAGCTTCCGCGGCATCGACAACGCCGCCTACTACCGCCTGCTCGACGATGATCCGTCGCACTACATGGATTACACCGGCACCGGCAACAGCTTGAACGTGCGCCACCCGCACACGTTGCAGCTGATCATGGACTCGTTGCGCTACTGGGTGCTGGACATGCACGTCGACGGTTTCCGCTTCGATCTGGCCGCGACGCTGGCCCGCGAGCTGCACGACGTCGACCGGCTGTCCACGTTCTTCGATCTGGTGCAACAGGATCCGGTGGTCAGCCAGGTGAAGCTGATCGCGGAGCCGTGGGACGTCGGCGAGGGCGGATACCAGGTCGGCAACTTCCCCGGACTATGGACCGAGTGGAACGGCAAATACCGCGACACCGTGCGCGACTATTGGCGCGGCGTGCCGGCGACCCTGGGCGAGTTCGCCTCTCGGCTCACCGGCTCCTCGGATCTGTACGAGGCCACCGGGCGCAGGCCGAGCGCGAGCATCAACTTCATCACCGCGCACGACGGCTTCACACTGCGCGACCTGGTGTCCTACAACGAGAAACACAACGAGGCGAACGGCGAGGACAACCGCGACGGGGAGAGCTGGAACCGATCGTGGAACTGCGGCGTCGAAGGCCCCACCGACGACCCGGACATCCTCGCCCTGCGGGCCAGGCAGAGCCGCAACCTGCTGGCCACGCTGGTGCTCAGCCAGGGCGTGCCGATGCTCGCGCACGGCGACGAAATGGGCCGCACCCAGCACGGAAACAACAATGTGTACTGTCAGGACTCCCCGCTGGCCTGGATGGATTGGTCACTGATGGAAGAGAATTCGGACCTGCTCGAATTCACCCGCACCGTGATCGCGCTGCGTACCGAGCATCCCATCTTCCGGCGTCGCCGCTTCCTCGACGGCAGGCCGGTGCGGTCGAAGGACCGCGCGCGCGACATCGCCTGGCTCACCCCGGAGGGCGCGGAGATGACCACCGCGGACTGGGACAGCGGCTTCGGCAAGTCGCTGACCGTGTTCCTCAACGGTAAAGGCATCCACGAACCCGGCCCGCGCGGCGAGCGGATTACCGACGACTCGTTCCTGCTGTGCTTCAACGCCCACGACGAGGCGATGGACTTCACCTTGCCCGGCACCGACTACGGCCTGGAATGGACTGTCGCGCTGGACTGCTCGACCCCGACCGGTTCGGCCGACGCGAGCTACCCCGCGGCGGCCACGATTCCGGTCGAATCCCGCTGCCTGCTCGTCCTCCGTCACGCCGGATGACCCGAACGCCCATGACGACACCCGAACCCCCCGAGACGCACGTGACCGATCCGCTCTCGCTGCGCCGCACACCGGCCAGGCCGACGACGATCCGCAGCACCTATCGACTCCAGCTGCGCCCTGACGCGCTGACCTTTGGCGACGCCCGCGCGATCGCCGAATACCTACAGCAGCTGGGTATTTCGCACCTGTACCTGTCACCCATCCTCACCGCGACGCACGGTTCGACGCACGGCTACGACGTCACCGACCCCACTACGGTGTCGGCCGCGCTCGGCGGCCCCATCGGCCTCAAGGCCCTGTCCGACGAAGTGCGCAGTCGCGGCATGGGTTTGCTCGTCGACCTGGTGCCCAACCACGTCGGGGTGGCCGATCCGCGGCAGAACCCGTGGTGGTGGGATGTGCTGCGCAACGGCCGCGAATCGGCGTTCGCGCACTACTTCGACATCGACTGGAGCCCGGGCAACGGCGCGGGCGGACGACTGGCCCTTCCGGTGCTGCAGAGCGACAACGACCCGGCGGCACTCACCGTCGACCGGTCCGGCCCGGAACCCATGCTGGCACTGCATGATCTGCGCTTCCCCATCGCGCCGGGCACCGACGGTGACAACGCGCTGCGCATCCACGACAAGCAGCACTACCGCCTGGTGAGCTGGAAGGCGGGCGTGTGCACCTACCGCCGGTTCTTCGCGGTCAGCAGCCTCGCCGCGATCCGCCAGGAGGACCCGGAGGTCTTCGAGGCCACCCACCGCGAACTCGCCGCCTGGTGCGAGCACGACCTCATCGACGGCGTGCGGATCGACCACCCGGACGGATTGTCCTACCCCGCCGCCTATCTCGCGCGGGTGCGCAGGCTGATCGGCCCGCACCGGCTGCTGCTGGTGGAGAAGATCCTGGCCAACCGGGAGCCGCTCGACGCGACGCTGCCGGTCGACGGCACCACCGGCTACGACGCGCTCGCCGACTTCGGCGGCGTCCTCATCGACCCGGACGGCGAGCAAGCGCTGACCGAGCTGTCGAAGAAGGTGGCCGGGCACGGCAGCGACCGCGCCTGGATCGGCGAGACCGAGCACCGGATCAAGCGGGCGGTCGCGGAAAGCATTCTGGCGCCCGAGGTCCGCCGCCTGGTCGCGGCGATCAAGCGGGACGCCGCCGCGGAGAGCTTCGACACCATGGCGATGACCAACGCCACCATCGAGGTGCTCGCCTTCATGCCGGTGTACCGGGCCGACTACGCGCCGCTGGCCGGCATGATCGGCGCCGTCATCGCCGAGGTGGAGAAGCGCAACAGCGAACTCACCGCCCCGCTCGCGGTGCTGGTCACCGCGCTCGCCTCGGACGGCGAGGCCGCGGTCCGGTTCAGCCAGGTCTGCGGCGCGGTCACCGCGAAGGCGGTCGAGGACACCATGTTCTATCAGGCCGCCCGGCTGGTCTCCTTGCAGGAGGTCGGCGGCAACCCGGCCCGGTTCGGCCACTCGCTCAACGAGTTCCACCTGTCCAACAGCGAACGCGCGCAGCGCTGGCCCGCGACCATGACCACGCTGTCCACCCACGACACCAAGCGCGGCGAGGACGTGCGCGCCCGGATCGGCGTGCTCTCCCAGGCGGCCGACACCTGGGCGCAGAATGTCGAATCGTGGGAGGAGACCACCCCGGGACCGGACGGCGCCACCACATTGTTCTTGTTGCAGAACATGTTCGGGGTGTGGCCCGCCGACGGCCGCCCCGCCGCCTCGGTCCCCGGCTTGCGGGAACGGCTGCATCTGTTCGCCGAGAAGTCGATTCGCGAGGCAGGCACCAAAACCTCTTGGGAGGAACCGGATGCCGACTTCGAGTCCGCCGTGCACAGCTGGATCGACGCGGTGATCGACGGCCCGGTCGGCTCCGAACTCGGCGACCTGGTGCACGAGCTGGCCCCGCACGCGTGGTCGGACGCGTTGTCGCAGAAGCTGCTCCAGCTCTGCGGACCCGGCATCCCGGACATCTACCAGGGCTGCGAGCTGTGGGAAGACACCCTTGTCGATCCCGACAACCGCCGCCCGGTGGACTTCGCGGTGCGCGCGGGCATGCTGCAATCACTCACCGGCACACCCGCTTTGGACACCACCGGCGCAGCGAAGATGTGGATCGTCGCGTACGCGCTGTGGCTGCGTAGGGAACGCCCCGACTGCTTTGTCGGGGGCACCTACCTGCCGCTGTTCGCCACCGGCGAGCAGGCGAGCAGGTTGGTGTCCTACGCCCGGGGCCGCCTCGGTGCGGCCCCGGAGGTGATCGTCGCGGCCACCCGGCACAGCGTCGGACTCGCCGAAACCGGCTGGGGTGATACGACTCTCGATCTCCCACAAGGGAACTGGACGGACCGGCTCACCGGACACACTTTCCAGGGCCGGGCTCGGCTGGAGAAGCTGTTCGCTCGGCTGCCCGTCGCCCTACTGGTGCGCTGAGACCCGGCTGACCTTCTCGAGCAGTTCCTCGGGGAACATGCCGCCGAGCCGCTCGCGCCACCGTTGCAGGTTCGGCGGATCGTAATCGTCGGCCTCGTTGACCAGCGAGGCCAACCGGATGCCCTGCTCGTGCCCGTTGGCCAGCTGCCGCCAGGAGTCCAGGTAGAACCGCTGGCTGCGCGGATTGCGCATGGTGCGCAACAGGTTCAGGACGCGGTAGCCGACGCCGAGCGAGGGATGCCGAAGCATGTGCTTATCGCCCCAGACCTTGCAGTTCTCGGACAGTTGCTCCAACCGCTCCCGGTCGAAGGCGAGCCCGACCGACTCGGCCTCCCGCACCATCCAGTGCAAGGTGATGTCGGAGAGTCCGCATTCCTTGTATCCGCCACCGATATCGCTGTGCACCCCCTCGAACCACACCTGCTTGACCCGCTGGAATCCCCTGCGGTACTTCACCTTCGTCTCCACCGGCACCTCCCAGAGGCACGGCTCGAAATTGCGCCGCCGCTCATCGATGGCCAGCGCCTGCCTGGCGCAGTGCACCGTCGGCGCGAGCTTGACGTCGTGGAACTTGTACCGCAGCGAGGTCACCCCGGGCACGCCGAGCGCGCCGACGGTGTCGAAGACGCCGAGGAAGTCGATCTTGGGGACGTCCTGGTGACAATACTTTGTGCGGAAGTCGGTCCAGCGCTGCGGGATCGTGCCGTCGGCCGGCGGCACCTCCTGATGGATCGCCAGCGCTTCCGGATACTTCCCGCCGATCATGGCCTCCGGGGTGAGGATCCCGATGCGGTCGATCAAACCGGCCAGGCTGCGCGCGGTGAACGCGCCGCGGCTGAAACCGAAGATGTAGATCTGGTCGCCCGGCTCCCAGTTCAGGGCCAGGTGCCAGTACGCGGATGACAGATTCGCCTCGAGTCCGAGCCCGAACGCGCCCCCCATCAGCCGGTCGGCGAGGAAGCCGCGGGCACCGGGCCCGGATACATAGGTGACCCACTGCTGGATCATCTCCCCCGTCGGACCCGGCGCGTCGAACCGGATCGTCTGCGCGATCTTGATGATGTTCGATACCGTGCTGCTCGACTCTGCTTTCCAGGTGCCGTCACAACACACGACCAGGCGTTTCATGGCCCCCATCCTCCCGCCGGAATCCTGCTGAAACCCGCGTACTCGACTACTCGAATCATCGAGCACGCACGGGCCGACGTTAATGAAAAACGCCTGTTTCAACAGGTAGCCGCTCCGACGGGCGGCCGGACGGAAGCGCTTACAGCCAGGTCGGGTCGCCGAACACGGCGCCGGAATCGTCGACCTCCGGCGATTTGAAATCGACGTAGGCGTACTGCCGGATGGTGACCGGGCCGGTGCAGGAGTTCACCTTGATGTGGAAGTCGCGGAAGCTGAGGTAGACCAGCTTGCCCGGGACCATCTCCTTCTCGGCGATCGCGACCTCGCCGACGTCGCCGGGGGCGAGGTTCAGGGTGGCGACCGGGTCCGGGTTGAAGGCGGGCGTCTGGCTGATGATGACGTCGGGTGTCGCGCCGAGCGTGGTCGCGCCGATGGTCACCGCGCAGCCGACGTGGTAACCGATCCGGACCTTGCCCGCGGTCGCGCCCTCGACCCGGCCGTAGGCGATCGAACTGACCAGCGCTTCCCGGGTGGTCCCCATGAAGTTCAACGGCGGCAGCCGGTTGATGTACTCGTCCCTGCTGCCGACGGTGAATTTCTTCCCGCCGCCACCCGGCGGGACGAACGACTTCTCGTGCGGCGGCATGCTGATGATCTCGGCGTCCACCGCCGGCGCGAAGGCAGCCACGGACGCATAGGCCATGACGACGCCCGCCAGTGCCTGGACCGCCCTTTTCCCGTTCGACGCCATAGTCTCGAACCTTAGTAGCCGATCGCTATACATCCGGCTTACGACACGACGCTTACCGCGAACCGATCGCTGCCCCGGCAAGGGCTGAACGTTTGTCCAGCAGACCGCTACGGTGTGGGCATGCTCCATGGACGCGCAGCCGAACAAGCACACATCGATCGGCTGCTCGCGGCGGCCAGGGACGGCCGGAGCAGCGCGCTGGTGCTGCGCGGCGAACCGGGCATCGGCAAGACGGCGCTGCTGGATTATGCCGCCGCCCAAGGCGTTCCGACGGTGCGCAGCGCGGGCATCGAGTCCGAGGCCGAATTGCCGTTCGCCGGACTGCATCTGCTGGTACGTCCCGGCATGGCACTGCTGGACACACTGCCCGAGCGACAGCGCGCGGCGTTGCGCGGCGCTTTCGGTCTGGCCCAACAGGATCCGGGCGATCGCATGCTGATCGGCCTGGCCGTGCTGTCGCTGCTGGCCGAGGAGGCGGCCGACGGGCCGCTGCTCTGCGTGATCGACGACGCGCATTGGCTCGACCGGGCGACCGCGGAAACCCTGCTGTTCGCGGCGCGCCGCCTGGACTCCGAAGGCGTGGTGATGATCTTCGCGAGCCGTCCCGGCGCGGACGACTTCCCCGCGCCCGGCCTGCCCGAGCTGATGCTCACCGGGCTGCCGCAGGAAGCGGCCGCCGCCATGGTGGACAGTCGCGACCCGGACCTGTCGCCGGTGCTGAGATATCGGTTGCTCAGCGAGGCCGGTGGCAATCCACTGGCCTTGCGTGAGCTGCCCGCCGTGCTCGCGGCGGAATCGGCTGGCACGGGGCCGAATCCGCTGCCGCTGACCCAGCGGCTCCAGGTCGCCTTCCACGGTCAGGCGAGCAGGCTGCCGACGCGTACCCGATTGCTGCTGCTGGTCGCCGCCGCCGCGAGCACCGCCGAACTCGCCACGGTGCTGCGCGCGGGCGCGGCACTCGACGCGCACCTACCCGATCTGCAGCCCGCCGAGGACGCGGCGCTGGTGCACAGTGACGGACGAACACTGACCTTCCGGCATCCGCTGTTGCGCTCGGCGGTGTATCAGGGTGCGCCGCTGGCCCAGCGGCTCGCCGTGCACCGCGCCCTCGCCGACGCGCTCACCGCGCCCGAGGACGCCGATTTGCGCGCCTGGCATCTGGCCTCGGCGGCCACCGGCCCGGACGACACCACCGCGGCCGCCCTGGAGGACACCGCCGATCGGGTGCGTCAGCGCAGCGGATACCACGGTGCGGTCGCGGCCTACGAGCGCGCCGCCGGGCTCAGCACCAACGCGGCGGACCGGGTGCGCAGGCTGGTGCTGGCCGCCGAGACCGCCGGGGAGACCGGCCTGCCCGATCTGGCCAGGCAACTGGCCGAACGCGCGGCCGCCCAGACGACCGATCCGCTGGTGCTGGCACGGCTCGACCTGGTCCGCGGCGTCGCGGAATTCGGGGCGGGCAAGCCACTTTCGGCGCATCGACTGTTGCTCGGCGCCGCGGCGGCGGTGCGCGAGTCCGAACCGCTGCGGGCGGCCCGCATCCTCATCCAGGCCGTGCACACCGCTTGGTATCTCGGTGCGCCGGAAGTGGCGGAAGTCGGTGCTGCCCTGACGGCGCTATCGCTGCCCGACACCACTCCGATGGCGCCCATCGCGCGATGCCTCGTCGCGTCGATGACCGGCAGGTACACCATCGATCTGCGGGTGGCCGCCGCCACGGCCAGGGACGCGGGCGCGGACAGTCCCCGAGACCTGGTGCAGATGTGCGGGATGGGGTTCGTGGTCGGTCAGGACGACCAGGTCGCCGAGCTGGCGGCCGAGCTCATCGCCGAATGCCGCGAGCAAGGCAGGATCGCGCTGCTGCCCACGCTGCTGTTCTTCCGCGCCGAGGCCGAGGCGTTCCTCGGTCGACCGGGTGAGGGCCGCGTCGCCGCGACCGAAGGACTGCGGATCGCCACCGACCTCGGGCACGGCCAGTGGATCAGCCAGCTGTCGGCGTTCCTGGCGTATCTGGCCGCGTTGGAAGGGCGGGCGCAGGAATGCCGGGAAATGGTCGATCGAGCACTGGCCGAGGAGTTCGGCGGCGGCGCGGCGCCCGGTGCGACATGGACTCAGCTCGCCCTCGGTCTGCTGGACCTGGGGCTCGGCAAGGTCGACAGTGCGCTGGCCCGACTGGAACTGCTCACCGTGGAACCCGCGCGTCACCAGGTGGGCGGGCTCCGTGCGCTGCCCGACCTGATCGAGGCGGCGGTCCGGCTCGGCGATCCGAACCGTGCGGGCGACGCGCTCGACCGGCTGACCGAGTGGGCCGCGACCGCGCGACAGGACTGGATCGCGGCGCTGGCCGCTCGCTGCCGCGCTCTCACCGCCGCCGACGCCGAAGCCGAACAGCACTATCTCGCGGCACTGCGGCTCGGCGGCCGTCCGTTCGAACAGGCGAGAACCCAACTGCTGTACGGCGAATGGTTGCGCCGCAATCGCCGCAAGGCGGACGCGCGGACCCAGCTCTCACCCGCGCTGGAAACCTTCGAACGGCTCGACGCGGGACCGTGGGCGGAGCGAACCCGCACCGAACTCGGGGCGCTCGGCGTCGGCACGGCGGCCAAGCCCGCGCACGGTGTGCTGGCCAGGCTGACGCCGCAGGAACTACAGATCGTGCGGCTCGCCGCGCAAGGCATGTCCAATCGAGATATCGCGGCGCAGCTGTTCCTGAGTCCGCGCACGGTCGGGCATCACCTCTACAAGGCGTATCCGAAGCTGGGTGTGTTGTCGCGAGGTGAGCTCGCGGATTTGCCGCTCGACGCGGCCTAGCGGCCGGTCCGGTCGGTCGCGCGACGCGCGACGGCCACTCCGGCCAGCCAGCGGGTTGCGCCCACCGCGGCCGCGACCAGCACCGCGATCTGCGGGGAGCCGGTGATCACGGCCAGGATCAGGCAGGTCAGCAGCCCGGCGGCGAGTGCCTCCAGCTTGTAGACCGGCCACGCACTACCCGCGATGTCGATGGTCGCGGAGCGGGCCGACGGGTGAACAACTGCCATCCAGTAAGGATATACGCACTGCGAAGTTCGGGCTACCGAACTTTGTGTCGCCGGGAACACAGTCGATTCGTCCCACGTTCCGCAGATATGCCACTGACAGGAGAGTACGAACCGAGCCCGTCCGCCATGGCCCGCGAACAGGTCGAGACAATCGAGAACTCCGGCGGCACCGAGGGCACCACGATGCAGGGCAAGCCGGTCATCCTGCTCACCACCAAGGGTGCGAAGTCCGGCAAGCTGCGCAAGACCCCGCTGATGCGGGTGGAGCACGACGGGGAATACGCGGTGGTCGCCTCGTTGGGCGGCGCGCCGAAGAACCCCGTCTGGTACTACAACATCAAGGCCGATCCGCACGTCGAGTTGCGCGACGGCACCGTGGTCAAGGATTACACCGCGCGCGAAGTCTTCGGTGACGAGCGCCAGCTGTGGTGGGACCGGGCCGTCGAGGTCTGGCCGGACTACGTGGAGTACACGAAGAAGACCGATCGCCAGATCCCGGTCTTCGTGCTGACCCCGCGATAACCAACCTGTCACTGCTACCCGCCGCGTCCGCCCGACGCGGCGGGTGGCAGCATATTTCGGGTGTCCAATCCGCTTGATGTCATCGACGCACTGTCCGCTTCTCGTCCCGCGCTGAGCGCGGACGAGATCGACGCTGCCGCCAAGCGAATTGCCGACATTATCGAGCCGACTCCGCTGCAGCGCAGCGAGCGGCTATCGCGGCTCACCGGAGCGAACGTCTACCTCAAGCGCGAGGACCTGTCCGCGGTCCGCTCCTACAAGCTGCGCGGCGCCTACAACCTGGTGATGCAGCTGACCGAGAGCGAGCGCGCCGCGGGTGTGGTCGCCGCCAGCGCGGGCAACCACGCGCAGGGGGTGGCCTTCGCCTGCCACGCGATGGGCATCAAGGGCCGCATCTACGTGCCGACCACCACCCCCAGGCAGAAGCGTGACCGGATCCGGGTGCACGGCGGCGAGTTCGTGCAGCTGATCGCCGTCGGGGAAACCTACGATGCCGCCGCGGCGGCGGCCGCCGCCGATGTCGAACGCACCGGCGCGACCATGGTGCCGCCGTTCGACGACGCGCGCACCGCGGCCGGACAGGGCACCATCGCACCGGAGATCCTGGAGCAGCTCGGTGGCTCGCCCGACCTGGTGGTGGTTCCGGTGGGTGGCGGCGGCTGCCTGGCCGGCGTCGGCACCTACCTGCGGGACCGATCGCCACGCACCGCGATTCTCGGCGTGGAACCGGCCGGCGCGGCCTCGATGACCGCGGCGTTGGTCGCGGGCGGGCCGGTGACGCTGCCGGAAATCGATCCGTTCGTCGACGGTGCCGCGGTGCGCCGGATCGGCAGGGTGCCGTTCGCGGCGGTCGCCAAGTTCGGCGGCCGGGTGGTCTCGCACGCCTCGCTGCCGTTACTGACCACCACCGAGTCCCCTAGCGGCGCGGGCTCTTTCCGGATGATGCAGGTCGACGAAGGGGCGATCTGCACGACCATGCTCGACCTGTACCAGAACGAGGGCATCATCGCCGAACCCGCGGGCGCGCTCGCGGTCACCGCGCTCAGCGAGCTCGCGGTGGAGCCCGGCTCGACGGTGGTCTGCCTGGTCTCCGGCGGCAACAACGATGTGTCGCGCTACGGCGAGATCATCGAGCGCTCACTGGTCCACCGCGGCCTGAAACACTATTTCCTGGTGGACTTTCCGCAAGAGCCGGGCGCGCTGCGACGCTTCCTGGACGAGGTACTCGGGCCGGACGACGACATCACCATGTTCGAATACGTCAAGCGGAACAACCGCGAAACCGGTTCGGCGCTGGTCGGTATCGAGCTCGGGACCCCGGATGGGTTGGGCCCGTTGCTGGTACGGATGGACGAGTCGCCGATCCAGTGCGAGCGGCTGGAGCCGGGCTCGCCCGCGTACCGCTACCTGACCTGAGTCACGCCGCCGCCTCGCGCGTCTCCGCCATCGGGACGCGCTTGGTGGCGCGCAGGCAGTTCAGCACGAGCGGTAGCAACCAGAACGCCGCCGACTGGTCGTAGGACAGCTGCCCGGCCGAGAGCCGGTTGTGCACGAAGCCGACCGAAAGGCCCAGTCGCGGTTCGGCCCAGCCGAAGGAACCGCCGAGACCGATGTGACCGAATCCGGCGCGTGCCCCCGGCATCGGCAGCGAGTGGTAGCCGAGGCGCCACATCATGGGCGCGTAGAACAGGGCGCTGTCGAGCCGGTAGGTCTGAATTCGGCGTATGGCCTTGATGGTTCGCGGACTGAGGTACGGACGGCCCGCCGCGACACCATTGTTCGCCAGCGCGCCGTACATGGTGGCCAAGGCCGGCGCGGTACAGACACCGTTGCCCGCACCCAGTTCGGTCCGCAGGATCGGCGGATCCTGCCCTTCCAGGATGGTCTCCAAGCCGGGCAGGAACAGGCAGCGCGTCGCGGCACCCAGCGCACCGGGGATCAGATGGCTGCGGCCCAACACCAGTGAGCCGACCGGTTTTCCGATCAAGCTCAACTGTGAACCCGCCAGCGGGGCGTAGCTGGTGGGCGCGTGCGCGGGCGGGGTGCCGAGATGGATGCCGTCGACGCCGAGCGGCTCGGCGACCTCCGAGCGGAACAACTCCGCCAGCCCGCGGCCGGTGATCGCGCGAGCAAGCCCGCCCATCAGCCAGCCGTAGGTGAGCGCGTGATAGGCCGGAACACCCAGCAGCCGATCGGGTTTCGCGGCGGCCAAGCGCTGCTCCATCAGCTGATGATCGAGCACATCGTCGAGACCGGTGGCGATCGGCGCGAGGGCGGACAGGCCCGCACTGTGCGTCATCGCCTGCCGCACGGTGATCTTGTGCTTGCCGTTGGCGCCGAATTCCGGCCAGTACTCGGCGACCGGTGCGGTGTAATCGAGCAGTCCGCGGTCGGCGAGGCGATGGATGACGGTGGCGGTGACGCCCTTCGTCGCGGAGAAGATGATCGACCCGGTGTCCTGGGTCCACGGGCTGGTGCCCGCGGATCCGATCCAGATGTCGAGCAGTGGCTCGCCGTGCAGATGCACCGCCAGCGCGCCGCCCGCACCCCGGCGACGCCCGAAAGTCCTGGCGAAAGCGCGTACCAGTGGGGCGAATTCGGCGGTGGCGCTGCCACCCATTCCGGCTGGGATCGGCGCTAGATCCCCCGAAGCGTCGTTGCTCATGATTCCACGGTAATAGCGTCCGTCACACCCGGCAATGGATCTGTCTCGGACAGCAGTTCTATCGTGACTTTCCCGCAACCGGATTCGGCGGCCGATGTGCGGATGTCAGTGACCGCGTGGCGGATCCGTTACCCGGTCCTCGAGGATCGCGAACGAGTGGGCGGGAATCGTTGTCGCCGACGGCCCTTCGGTTGGCGGTTCCCAGGACAGCAGCGAAAAACCGGTGATCGGCACCGTGACCTGGTCTTCGGACAGATTGCACACCAACTGCAGTGGGCCGCGGCGCAGCACGATCCAACCGGCCGCGGCGTCGTAGTCGACGGAGACGTGCGGCAGCCACGGGTCGGTGAGTTCCGGCCTTTCCCGGCGCAGGGCCAGCAGCTTGCGGTAGCAGGAAAGTAGCCGAACGTGGCGGGCTTCGTCGAGTTCGGTCCAGTCCAGCTTCGAGCGCAGGAATGTCGACGGGTCCTGCGGATCGGGGACGTCGTCGGTGTGCCAGCCGTGTTCGGCGAACTCGGCCTTGCGGCCGGCCGCGGTGGCGGCGGCGATCACCGGGTCGGTGTGCGAGGTGAAGAACAGGAAGGGGGTGCGGGCGCCCCACTCCTCCCCCATGAACAGCATGGGCGTGTACGGCGAGCACAGCACGAGTGCGGCTTTGATCGCCAGTTGTCCGTCGGTGAGGTAGGCGCTCGGGCGGTCGCCGATGGCGCGGTTGCCGATCTGATCGTGGTTGCAGGTGTAGGCGAGCAGTGCGCTGGCCGGGGTCACCCTGGTGTCGATCGGACGGCCGTGGGTGCGGCCGCGGAAGCTGGAAAATGTTGCGGCGTGGAAGAATCCGTGCGTCAGTGTGTGGGCGAGGCAGCGCAGTGAGCCGAAATCTGCGTAGTAGCCCTGTCGTTCGCCGGAGACCGCGGTGTGGATCGCGTGATGCAGGTCGTCGTTCCACTGCCCGGTCAGCCCGTAACCGCCCGCGGCGCGCGGGGTGATCAAGGTGGGGTCGTTGAGGTCGCTTTCCGCGATCAGGGTGAGTGGTCTGCGCAGGTGGGCGGCGAGACGTGTTGTCTCGGTGGCGAGTTCGGCGAGCAGGTGGGTGGCGGTTCGGTCGACCAGGGCGTGCACTGCGTCCAGTCGCAGTGCGTCGATGTGGAAATCGCGCAGCCAGCGCAGCGCGTTGCCGATGATGTGTGCGCGCACCTCGTCGGAATCGGGGCCGTCCAGGTTGAGGCTCTGCCCCCAGGTGTTGCGGCCATCGGTGAGGTAGGGCGCGAAGCGGGGCAGGTAGTTGCCGGAGGGACCGAGATGGTTGTAGACGACGTCGAGCGCGACCGCCAGCCCACGCGCGTGGCAGGCGTCGACGAACCGCTGCAACCCGTCCGGCCCGCCGTAGGGTTCGTGCACCGCGTACCAGAGCACGCCGTCGTACCCCCAGTTGTGCGGCCCGTCGAACGCGTTCACCGGCATCAGCTCAACCACGGTGACACCCAGGTCGACCAGGTAATCGAGCCGCTCGATCGCCGAGTCGAAGGTGCCTTCCAGGGTGAAGGTCCCGACGTGCATCTCGTAATACACCGCCCCCGCCAACGGCCGCCCGGTCCAGCCCGCATCCGTCCACACCGACCGGTCGAGCCGGTGCAGCGCCGACCGCCCATGCACCCCGTCCGGCTGCCGCGCCGACCGCGGATCCGGCAGCACCGTCGGATCATCATCGAGCAAAAACCCATACCGCGCCCCCTCCGCGGCAGTAACCACCACCCGCCACCACCCACCCTCGACCCGCTCCATCGGGTGAACAGCTCCATCCAGGTCCAACCGCACCCGCTCCGGCCGCGGCGCCCACACCTCGAACAAGGTCACCCCGCCAGCATTCCACGCCCCGCAACCCCGCCCCACCCCGTTCTCCGCCCCACGCCGTTCTCGGCCCCGCGCCCGAATTCGACAGCAATATCGTGCGGGGCACGCTGGGTCGTGCGCGGCACGCTGGATCGGACGCGACACGGCACGCTGGATCGTGCGGGACACGACTCGCTGGATCGGACGCGACACGACTCGCTGGATCGGACGCGACACGACTCGCTGGATCGGACGCGACACGACTCGCTGGATCGTGCGGGACACGACTCGCTGGATCGGACGCGACACGACTCGCTGGATCGTGCGGGACACGACTCGCTGGATCGGGCGCGACAGCACGCTGGATCGTGCGGGACACGGCACGCTGGATCGGGCGCGACAGCACGCTGGATCGGGCGGGACACGGCACGCTGGATCGGGCGCGGCGCGGCACGCTGGATCGGGCGCGACAGCACGCTGGATCGGGCGGGACACGGCACGCTGGATCGGGCGCGGCGCGGCACGCTGGATCGGGCGCGGCGCGGCACGCTGGATCGGGCGGGACACGGCACGCTGGATCGGGCGCGGCGCGGCACGCTGGATCGGACGCGGCGCGACTCGCTGGGTTGGGTGCGGCGGTTTGGTGACTATTCGCGGGGTGGTTGGGCGTGGCGGGGCGTCTGCGGGGAGTTGTGGCGCGGGTGGGTGGGGGGTGGGAGAGTGGGCGGGGTGGGTATTTATGGAGATCGGGTTGTGCCGCGGATTGTGGATGTTGCCTGTGGGATGCGGTTCAATGAGCCGCTGCGGGAGCGGGTGTGTGCGGGGTTGCGGGGGCGCGTCGTGGAGATCGGGTTCGGGTCGGGGCTGAATGTGCCGTTCTATCCGCACACGGTGGACAAGGTCAGTGCGGTCGAGCCTGCGGATCTCGGGTGGAAACTGGCGAGTAAGCGGGTTGCCGCGTCGAAGGTGCCGATCGAGCGGGCCGGGTTGGATGGGCAGTCACTTCCGTTCGCGGACAACACCTTCGACTCCGCCGTGTCGACCTGGACCATGTGCACCATCCCGGACGTTTCCACCGCGCTCGCCGAAGTCCGCCGCGTCCTCGCCCCCGGCGGCACCCTGCATTTCGTCGAGCACGGACTCGCTCCGGACCGCGGCGTACAGACGTGGCAGAACCGCCTGAATCCGCTCCAGAAAACCCTGTGCGGCGGCTGCAACCTGAACCGTGACATCCGCGGCCTGCTGACCACCGCCGGATTCGAAATCCAGGACATCGACATCTTCTACGGCGAAGACGCCCCCCGAGTTTTCGCCGCCCAATCCCTCGGCGTCGCGGTCTCCCCGTAACCCGAATCACCCAGCCTCTGCGGTGGTGACCACCCCGAATCTCCTCCGGCCGATCCTCGGCCATGGGGCCGCCTCACCCGGCCCCATGCCCTTGCCCGTGGCGCAACCCAGAGCCCAAAACCCTCTGCGACGGTTGCCGCCAGATCCGCGATATCCGCAGACAGCCACCAACCGCCGAGTTCGAGATCCACAACCTCGGCCTGCTTCCCGCAGGTGACTTGTGTTGCCTTACGTCACGGAATGGCCAGCACGAGCTTCAACGCCGTGTTGACAGCCATGATCGTCGCTGGGGCTACCGTGCCCAGTAATTCTTTGAGTTCGTCACGATGCAATTGCTGCAGGTCGT
Organism: Nocardia brasiliensis; assembly: GCF_042691675.1. Lineage (GTDB taxonomy): Bacteria > Actinomycetota > Actinomycetes > Mycobacteriales > Mycobacteriaceae > Nocardia > Nocardia brasiliensis_D. The sequence continues at coordinate 2,602,609 of NZ_CP170507.1, read as the reverse complement.
CGGCGACGATGTAGCCCACGAGCGGATCGGCAGTTGACAACGGGACCACGGTCGGCAAGCTCGCGTACTTGTCCGCCGTCGTGATACGCACCGCCAGTAGGCGCGGCAATTGCCGATTGCGCCGGTTGTTCGACACGATCAACCACGGTTCGGGGCCGTGACCGATATCCGCGCGGTAGATCTGACCACGGGTTGCGGCGGCGAATGTCATCCCGGCATCACCTGATCGACGTCGTCGGCGTACCTGCGCACACGCTCCCGAGCTTCGGTTTCGTCGTGCACCTCCGGCCAGATCTCGGCGAGCTGCTGATATCCCTGGTCCAGCGCCTCATCGATCAGCACCTGCGCGCCGATCGCCATCAACACGCGAATGACGGTTGCCTCCGAGGCGTCGGGGGTGAGGGAGTAACCGAGGTGGGCGGCGATGGATTCGAACAGCACCCACTCGGCACCCTTTCGGTCACTGAGCGTCGCCAGCGTGCGTTCCTCTCGCTCGGTCAGGGTCAAGGTGGTTCGTCTGGTCATGCATCACATCGTACATCGGTATCGATGCGTGGTCAATCATCAGAAAGTGATGCACAACCTCTCATCACTTACTTTTGAAACGACCGGTTCAAAACTGTGCTAGCGTCGTTCGCGTGGCACGACCGAGACAGTTCGACGAGGAGCGGGCAGTGGACGCCGCGATGCGGGCGTTCTGGAGCGCCGGTTACGAGGCGACCTCGACCCAGGATCTGTGCGATGCGACCGGGCTGGGACGCAGCAGCATCTACAACACCTTCACCAGCAAGCACGATCTATTCGAGCGGGCCTTGCGCCGGTACATGGCGACCAAGAACGCCGCGACCTTCGCCTTGCTCGACGGCGACGAATCCGCGAGGGCGAAGATGCGGGCACTGCTGTGGCAGGTGGTGGAGGCCCCGGATGCGGACCCGCTCGGCTGCCTGGTCGTCAACTCGATGATCGAACTCGCCCCCCGCGATCCGGCGGTGGCGGCGACGCTGCGCGCCGATCAGGAGCTGCGACTGGCCGCGCTGACGGCGGTACTCGAAAGCGGCAGGCGCGCAGGAGAAATCGACAAGGCCAAGGATGCCCGCGAGCTGGCGCACTTCATGAACGCCACCATCGCGGGCATGCGCGTGGCGGCCCGCGGCGGTGCCGGTCGTGATGCGCTGGAAGCTGTCGCCACGACGGCACTGAACGCCCTCTGACCTATGCGACCCGAGACGACAGTCTCTTTTCGTGCGCCAGTTTTGAACTGAACGATCCAAAACTAGAGAGGTACCTCGATGCCGTTCGCCGTCTACATCCTGGGCTTGTCCATTTTCGCCCAGGGCACCTCGGAGCTGATGCTCTCCGGCCTGCTCACCGAGCTGGCCGCCGACCTCGGCGTCTCCATTCCGCAAGCGGGACTGCTCATTTCGGCGTTCGCCCTGGGCATGCTGATAGGTGCGCCGGTCCTCGCGGTCGCGACGCTGCGACTCCCGCGACGCAATGCGCTGCTCGCCTTCCTCGCGGTATTCGTCGGCGCTCACGTCGTCGGAGCACTGACTTCGGACTACTGGGTCCTGTTCGCCACCCGGGCGGTCGGCGCGTTCGTCTACGCCGGATTCTGGTCCGTCGCGGCAACCACCGCCGTCGGCCTGGTGCCCGCGAACGCGCGCGGCAAGGCGATGAGCATCGTCGCGGGCGGACTCACCATCGCCACTGTCGTCGGCCTGCCCGCAGGCACCGTGATCGGCCAGCACCTCGGCTGGCGCGCCGCCTTCTGGACCGTCGCGATCATGTCCGCGCTCGCCATGCTCGGCGTGCTCGCCAAGATCCCGGCGGGGCGGGCGACAGCGACACCGGATCTACGAAAGGAACTGCGCAGCATCATCAATCCGCGGCTGTGGCTGTCCTACAGCACCACCGCACTCGCCACCGCCGCGCTGATGGTCAGCTTCGCCTACCTCGGTGCGCTGTTGTCGCAAACGACCGGCCTGACCGACGGCTGGATCCCGATCGTGCTGGTGGTGTACGGCATCGGCAGTTTCCTCGGCATCGTCGTCGGCGGCCGCACCGCCGACGCCCACCCGATCCGCACACTGTACGTCGGCATCACCGGCCTGATCATCACCTCGGTATTGCTAGCCCTCACCGCCGAGCACCCCGCCCCCGTCGTCGCACTCACCTTCCTGCTCGGCGCCTTCGGCTTCGGCACCAACCCCACCCTCAACAGCCGAGTCTTCAACTTGGCCGCCGACGGACCGACCCTCGCCCCCGCATTCAACGTCTCGTCCTTCAACGTCGGCATCACCGTCGGCCCCTGGCTCGGCGGCCTGGCCATCGGCGCCGACCTCGGCTACGCGTCGGTCGCCTGGATCGGCGCCGCCATCGGCCTCGCCGCCCTGGCCACAGTCACCTGGGAACAACTAATGAACCGCCGCCCCGCACCAACCCCCACCAAACAGCCCCAACTAGTCCACTGATCCCATGATCAACGGGACATGGTGGCGGCAAAGTCCGAGAAGGCCCGCCACCATGTCCCGTTGATCATTAACGCACCGTGTTGGGCGAAGGGGGCACCGAGCGGCTTGTCAGCTCGCATACTGGATGTGGAAGCGAGCCTGAACGGAAAAGGGGCCATACCAAGACTGGCTGGGCATTGCCCATGCAGGTTCGAATCCTGCCGCTTCCGCTACCTATCGAGAGGGCTCAGCCTGCCAGGCAGCCGGGTCCCAAGAGCGCCTTCAAGTCACCCATCAATGCCGACGACGGCGAAACCCGCAGACTGTCATCGAGTTTCAGCAGCGTCGTCTTCTCCCGGGCACCCACGTGCCGGACGTGCACGTCGGCCGTGCCGGGATGCCGGGAGAGCACCCGCTTGAGTTCGCCGATCTTGTCGGGCGTGCACATGCGGGTGGAGATGGTGACCGCGAGCGGCTTGGCGACACCGATGGAGGACAGGTCGGGCACGGCGAGATCGTTGGCGATCAACGAGATCCGATCGTCCCGCACCGAGACGCGGGCCTTCACCAGCACCACCGCGTCCTCGACCACGTCCATCCCGTACACCGAGTAGGCCTGCGGGAAGAACAGCACCTCGATGCCACCGGCCAGATCTTCCAGCTGTGCCGACGCCCACGCCAGCCCGTTCTTGTTGATCCGCCGGTTCACCGAGGCGAGGATGCCGCCGACGGTCACCTGGGTGCCGTCCTTGATGTCACCTTCGAGGATCGCCGGGATCTGCGTATCCGACTGTGCCGCAAGAACATGCTCGACGCCGTTGAGCGGATGGCCGGACACGTACAGGCCGAGCATCTCGCGCTCCAGCGCCAGCTTGTGCTTGGCCTCCCACTCGTCCTCGGGCACCTTCACGTTGAACACCGAGGACACCGACTCGTCGGCGTCCACCCCGCCGAACAGGTCGAACTGCCCGATCGCCTCGGCCTTCTTGGTGGACATCACCGCGTCGATGGCGTCGGAGTGGATGAGCAGCAGACCCTTGCGCGGATGCCCGAGCGAGTCGAATCCGCCTGCCTTGATGAGGGATTCGGTGACCTTCTTGGTGCAGGCGACCGCGTCGATCTTGTTCAGATAGTCGGAGAAGTCGGTGAACTTCGACTTCTCCTTGCGCGCGGCGATGATCGAGGACACCACGTTGGCGCCGACGTTGCGCACCGCGCCGAGGCCGAAGCGGATGTCCTTGCCGACCGAGGCGAAGTTCATCTCGGACTCGTTGACGTCCGGCGGCAGCACCGTGATGCCGAGGCGGCGGCAGTCCGACAGGTAGACCGCCGCCTTGTCCTTGTCGTCGCCCACGGAGGTGAGCAGTCCGGCCATGTATTCGCCCGGATAGTTGGCCTTGAGGTAGGCGGTCCAGAACGAGACCAGGCCGTAGCCCGCGGCGTGCGATTTGTTGAACGCGTAACCGGCGAACGGAAGGATGGTGTCCCACAGAGCTTTCACCGCGGCCGCGGAGAAGCCGTTGGCGGTCATGCCCGCGTGGAAGCCCTTGTATTCGGCCTCCAGGACCTCGAGCTTCTTCTTACCCATGGCCTTTCGCAGCGCGTCGGCCTTGCCCATCGAGTAGCCGGCGACCTTCTGCGCGATGAACATGATCTGCTCTTGATAAACGATCAGGCCGTAGGTCTCCGAGAGGATGTCCTTCAGCGGTTCCTCGAGCTCCGGATGGATCGGCGTGATCGGCTGACGACCGTTCTTGCGGTCGGCGTAGTCGTTGTGCGCGTTCATGCCCATCGGGCCGGGGCGGTACAGCGCGAGCACCGCGACGATGTCGTTGAAGCCGGTCGGCTGCATGCGGCGCAGCAGGTCGCGCATGGGGCCGCCGTCGAGCTGGAAAACGCCGAGAGTGTCACCGCGCGACAGCAATTCGTAGGTGGCCGGGTCGTCCAGCGGCAGATTGTCCAGGTCGAGGTCGATGCCGCGGTTGGCCTTGATGTTCTCCATCGCGTCACCGATGACGGTGAGGTTGCGCAGCCCGAGGAAGTCCATCTTCAGCAGGCCGATGGCCTCACACGACGGGTAGTCCCAGCCGGTGATGATGGCGCCGTCCTGGGCCCGCTTCCAGACCGGGATGGTGTCGGTCAGCGGTTCGGAGGACATGATCACCGCGCAGGCGTGCACGCCCGCATTGCGGATCAGGCCCTCCAGGCCGCGCGCGGTCTCGTAGATCTTCGCGACGTCCGGGTTGCTCGCGATGAGCTCGCGGACCTCGGCCGCTTCCTTGTAGCGCTCGTGATCCGGATCGGTGATGCCGGACACCGAGATGTCCTTGGCCATGATCGGCGGCGGCAGCGCCTTGGTGATCTGGTCGGCGATCGCGAAACCGGGCTGGCCGAACAGCACTCGCGCGGAGTCCTTGATGGCGGCCTTGGTCTTGATGGTGCCGAAGGTGATGACCTGGGCGACCCGGTCGCTGCCCCACTTCTCGGTGGCGTAGCGGACCATTTCACCGCGGCGGCGATCGTCGAAGTCGATATCGATATCGGGCGCGGACGGCCGCTCCGGATTCAGGAACCGCTCGAACAGCAGGCCGTGCGGAATCGGGTCGATATTGGTGATGCCGAGCGCGTAGGCGACCAGCGAACCGGCCGCCGAACCACGGCCGGGGCCGACCCGGATGCCGACCTCTTTCGCGTGCGACACGAGGTCACCGACGACGAGGAAGTAGGCGGGGAAGCCCTTCTGCTTGATGACGTCGAGCTCGAAGTAGGCGCGGGTGTAGTACTCGTCGGGCACACCGTCCGGGAAGCGACGCGCGAGACCGCGCTCGACTTCCTTGCGCAGGAACGAATTCTGGTCCTCGCCCTCGGGCACCGGGAACACCGGCATCCGGTCGCGGAACGCCCACACGTCGTCGTAGGACTGCACGCGTTCACCGATGGCCACGGTGTTGTCGCAGGCGCCGGGCACTTCGGCGTCCCAGATCGCGCGCATCTCCTCGGCCGACTTGAGGTAGTAACCGTCACCGTCGAACTTGAAGCGGGTCGGGTCGCTGAGCGTCTTGCCGGTCTGAATACACAGCAGCGCTTCGTGATTGGTCGACTGGTCCTTGGTGACGTAGTGGCAGTCGTTCGTCGCGATCGGCGGAATGCCGAGCTTCTTGCCGATCTCCAGGAGTCCCTCGCGGACCCGGCGTTCGATGGACAGCCCGTGGTCCATGATCTCCAGGAAGAAGTTTTCCTTCCCGAAGATCTCCTGCCACTTGGCCGCGGCCTCCAGCGCCTCGCGATCATGACCGAGGCGCAACCTGGTCTGTACCTCACCCGACGGACAGCCGGTGGTGGCGATGATGCCCTCGGCGTACTGGGCGATGATCTCCTCGTCCATCCGCGCCCACTTGCCGAGCTGACCCTCCAGCGACGCCAGCGACGACAGCTTGAACAGGTTGCGCAGGCCGGTCGCGTTCTCGGCGACCATGGTCATGTGGGTGTAGGCGCCGGAGCCGGAGACGTCGTCGCCCTTCTGGCTCGGGTCGCCCCACAGCACGCGCTTGGTGTCGAACCGGGAGGCGGGTGCGATGTAGGCCTCGATGCCGATGATCGGCTTGATGTCCGCCTTCTTCGCCGAGTTGTAGAACTCGGAGGCACCGTACATATTGCCGTGGTCGGTCATCCCCACCGCGTTCATCCCCAGCCGTTTCGCCTCGGCGAACAGGGGCGAAATCTTAGCCGCACCGTCGAGCATGGAGTATTCGGTGTGGTTGTGCAGGTGAACGAACGATCCGGACGAGGCGGCCAAGACGGTCCTTCCTCCCAAGGTCTCGACGGGGGTTGGCTGGACCGATTCTAGGGGTCCCCACCGACTGGTTCGGACAGGCGCGCTGCGCCATCGCTGGTGTTCGGCGTGTCGGTGGCAAAGATCACCGGCGCGTCTCGCGACCCACCGTACTTGCGTCCGAATTCCGCTAGTAGAGGTGGGTCCCGGTTTCCCCACTGGACGAATTTCGGCGCGGACCAATCGTTGTCGAGCGCTCCGCCAGCCGAGCCGGGAGCAAGCGGCAGCCCCCGAGGACCGGCTGCGGGCAGGTTGGTGATTCCGCTGAATCGAAGGGGCGAATCGGAGGTATCAGCGCCCGAAAAGGAGCATAGTCACAGGCATACGACAGACGAGTGTTCCCAAACCTGCCGAGGTATTGATGAATTCGCTCAGAGCACTGTTCGCCATCCCCGCCGTACCCGCCGTCGCCGTGGCGGCCATGGTCGCCACGGCGGCCCCGGCCGCGGCCCAGATCGTCGACCCGTTCGAGAGTGTCTACTCGCTGACCCAGGGGCTCTGCGTCGCGCAGGTCAGCTCCTCGGTCGTCAGCAACGCCTATCCGGAGCACGCGGCATTCACCGTGGCGACCACCATGTACGGCGTCGGCGGCTGCAGCCTGCCGCTCACGCTGAACTGGCGAAACGTGGAAACCGGTGCGACAGGCACGTTCACGGTCACCGCGCAGGGCCCCGGATATTGGAGCAACAGCGGCCGTTCCGCGCTGTTCCGCCCCGGGATCGGCCGGTTCACCGCCACATTGACCGTCGGCGCCCCACACATCCCGGAACCCGGCTCGGCCGAGTTCTGGGTCGACCGCTACGAGGGATAAGGCGTACCTCCGCATTCGCTCCGGCCGTGCGCGTCTATGGACGGACTGACGCCCGGCAGCGCCCATCAGGCGAGAATCCGCGGCGGTACGACCCCCGGACGCGATAATCGGCGGATGAACGCACTCCCCGTGTGCCGGTTTTCGGGTCCGCGATGACGACGACGGTGGTCGCTCTCGTCGTCTCGGCGGCATTGATCGCCGGGGCCTTGGTGATCTGGCCGCGGACCCGCCGGGTGGTGACCACCCCGGCCGAACGGGCAGTGCATTCGGCACTGCACACCGCGTCGCTGGCGGCGATTCCGTTGCGGCGCGGGCTCACCGACCAGTCGGCGCAGGAAGCTGCCCCGCATCTGCGGGCGCTCACCGGAGCCGAGGCGCTCGGCGTTGCCGATCCGGACGGCACGCTGCTCGCCTGGGACGGCCCGCACGCCGAGCTCGCCGAGCACTTCACCGAGGCGGCCAAGCGCGCCGTCGCCGGTGAGCGGCCGGTGCTGGTCGCCGGGCCGGGCAGTGGCGAGCACGCGGGGCGGACCCTCATCGCGCAACCGCTGCTGATCGAAAGCAACGGGGTGGCCGGGGCCATCGGCGTGGTCACCACCGGTCAGCCGGGGCCGGGTTGGCTCGGCGCGGTGGCCGAGGTGGCCCGGTATGCCTGCGGCCAACTCGAATTGGCCGAACTGGATGCTTCCCGGGCCCGGCTCGATCGGGCCGAGGTGCGGGCACTGCGGGCGCAGATCAGCCCGCACTTCATCTACAACGCGCTGAATACCATCGCCTCGTTCGTGCGTACCGACCCGGACCGGGCCCGCGAACTGATCCTCGAATTCGCCGACTTCACCCGCTACTCGTTCCGGGCGGCGGGCGAATTCACCGTGCTGGCCGACGAATTGCGCAATATCGAGCGCTATCTCGCGCTCGAACGCGCCCGCTTCGGCGACGCCCTCGACGTGCGCCTGCAGATCGCGCCCGAGGTCCTCGGCGTCGTGCTGCCCTTCCTCGCACTGCAACCACTGGTGGAGAACGCGGTCCGGCACGGTCTGGCAGGCGCCACCCGCGGCGGCACGGTGAGCATCACCGCCGCCGACGCGGGCACCGACTGCCTGATCAGCGTCGAAGACGACGGCGTCGGCATGGACCCCGAACTGCTCCGCTCCGGCGCCCTCGACGCCGTCGAAACCGGCAGCGGCCCCGCGAGTTCCGGCGAATCCGCGCACGTCGGCCTGGCCAATGTCGACGATCGCCTGCGCGCCGCCTTCGGCAACGACTACGGCCTCATCGTGGAAACCGCCCCCGGGGCAGGCACCAAGGTCTCCCTCCGCGTCCCCAAGTTCCGCGCGGGCATCCAGGCATAACCGAGGTGGAGTCGTGAGTGCCCCATGGCTGCGGCAACCTGCGGCCGACTGCTTACGATGGAGCAGTTGTGACCCGGGACACTGACAAAGGGGCCGGTACCTTGCGGGTGCTGGCCGTCGACGACGAGAAGCCCGCTCTGGACGAGCTGGTGTATCTGTTGCGTGCGCAGCCTGGTGTGGGCGAGATCCACGATGCGGCGGACGCGACCACCGCGCTGCGGGTGTTACGCGCGCATCCGGTCGACGCGGTGTTCCTGGATATCAATATGCCCGGCCTGGACGGCATGGAGCTGGCGGGCATCCTGTCGGAGTTCGCGAATCCGCCCGCGGTGGTTTTCGTGACGGCACACGACGATCGGGCGGTCTCGGCCTTCGATCTCGGTGCGGTGGACTATCTGCTGAAGCCGTTGCGCGAGGCGCGGCTGGCCGAGGCGGTGCGCCGGATCGCCACTACCCGCGGCACACCGGCACCGGTCGCCGACGGACCGCGCGCCGACCCGAGTGAGGTGATCCCCGTCGAGCTCGGCGGGGTGACCACGCTTGTGCCGCGATCGAGCGTGAGCTGGGTGGAGGCGGACGGCGACTACGCCAGGCTGCACACCAGCGGTGGGTCGCATCTGGTGCGGATCCCGTTGTCCGCGTTGGAGTCCCGATGGGAGGACGCGGGATTCCTGCGGGTGCATCGGTCGTACCTGGTGGCGCTGCGATTGGTGACCGGTCTGCGCACGGTCGGCACCGGGACGGTGGTGTGCCTGCGCGCCGACGGCAATGCCGCGGCCGTGGAGTTGCCGGTGAGCCGCAGACAGGTACGCGAGCTGAAACAGCGTCTGGTGCACGGGCCTCGGCAACAGTGGACCGGCCAGTGACCGGACCACAGCACCGACCCGTCCGGCAGCGCGTGGTGCTGTCGGAACGGCGCGGTGCGCGACGAGTCCGCACGCGAGTGGAGGTCGCCGAGCAAACCGAGATCGGCGAAGCATTGATCGGTGGCTTGATCCGCGCCCAACTCGGACTCGCGCTGCGGCTGGGCTTGATCACCGTCGTCGTATTGTGCGCGCTGCCGGTTCTTTTCGGGATCGGCTCGGTGGGCTCGGTGGTCGTGTTCGGCCTGCGCCTACCGTGGCTGCTGCTCGGCGTCGCGGTGTACCCGCTGCTGTATCTGGTCGGCCGGTTGTACGTCCGCCTGGCCGAACGCAACGAGCAAGACTTCCTCGACCTGGCCGAGGACTGACATGCACCCCCGCCTGCCCCCCACTGCCGTAGGCCTCGCTCGCCGCCGCGCACCGCTCGGCTCGCCGCGCACGAAACTGCTGGCAAGCATTCGCGCAGCAGGACAAAACGGGCGCGGCACGCACAGTGGGCGATTCGAGCGTTCGGCGGCGTGCCGAGGGAGCTTGTGGTGACAGCGGGGTCGGTGCCGGTGTTGACGGTGCTCGCGCTGCTGTTCGCCGCCCTGGCCACGGTCGCGATCGGGGCCTACGGAGTTCGGTTGGCCCGCACCACCTCCGACTTCCTTGTCGCCTCGCGCAGTGTCCGGTCCGGATGGAATGCCGCGGCGATCTCCGGTGAGTATCTTTCGGCCGCTTCCTTTCTGGGTGTCGCCGGGTTGATCGCGAAGTACGGTGCGGATGCGCTGTGGTACCCGGTGGGTTTCACCGCGGGCTACCTGTCGCTGCTGTTGTTCGTGGCGGCGCCGCTGCGGCGGTCCGGCGCGTACACGGTGCCCGACTTCGCCGAATTCCGGTTGGGCTCGGTGCGATTGCGCAGGCTGGCCGCGACCGTGGTGGTGCTGGTGTGTGCCGTGTATCTGATTCCGCAGTTCCAAGGGGCCGGGCTGACGTTGCATACATTGCTGGGCGTGCCCGATTGGGTGGGCGCGGTGGCGGTGGGCACCATCGTGATCGCGAATGTGGCCGGTGGCGGCATGCGGTCGATCACGCTGGTGCAGGCGTTCCAGTACTGGTTGAAATTGACGGCGGTGGCTATTCCCGCACTGGTGCTACTCGGCCATTTCCTCACCGAGGACCGGGCACTCGGCGCGCCCGCTCCCCCGGTGGTCACCGAGCGCACCGTAGTGGATGTCCGCACCGACGTGGTGGTGCAGGTCGGTGCGACACAACAGGTTTCGATCGCCGGAAAGCTCGACGACCGTCCGGTGGACGGCCAGACGCTGCTGACCCCGGGCGCCCACCAGCTGTCCGCGGGCACCGAGCTGGTGCTGGAGGCCGGTGCCGCGGTACCGGTGGTGGCCGGTGCGCCCGCGGACGGCGCCGGATGGCTGGAACCAGGTGGCGGCTTCGGCGGCGCACATCCGACCTACCAGGTGTATTCGCTGATCATCGCGACATTCCTCGGCACCATGGGCTTGCCGCATGTGCTGGTGCGCTTCTATACGAATCCGGACGGCCGGGCCGCGCGGGCGACAGCGGTGGCGGTGATCGGGCTCGTCGGGGTGTTCTACCTGTTCCCGGTGCTGCTGGGGGTATTCGCGCGACTGTATGTGCCGCAGTTGCTCATCACCGGAACCTCCGACGCGGCAGTGGTGCTGATGCCCGGCTCGGTGGTCGGCGGACTACCAGGGCAGTTACTGGCCGCGTTGGTGGCGGCAGGCGCGATCGCGGCGTTCCTCTCCACCTCGTCGGGCTTGCTGGTGAGCATCGCGGGCGTGCTGAGTACCGACATGCTGCGCGGACGGATTCGAGATTTCCGGGCGGCGGCCGTGGTCGCCGGTGGTGTGCCGCTTGCCCTTTCGCTCACGGTGGCGTCGCTGGATCTGTCCCGCACTGTCGGCCTGGCGTTTTCGGTGGCCGCCTCGACCCTGTGCCCGCTGCTGGTGCTCGGCATCTGGTGGCGCGGACTCACCGCGGCGGGCGCGGCGGCCGGGCTGATCGCGGGCGGGCTGGCGTCCGGCGGAGCGACGGTGGTGTCGGTGACCGGAGGGCTTTCCGACGAGGTGGCGGGCGGGTGGCCCGCCGCACTGCTCGGCTACCCGGCGGCGATCAGCGTCCCGCTCGCGTTCGCCGCGATGATGCTGGTCAGCAAGGTGACCCCCGGCCCGGGAACCCGGCGGGTAGGGCGCGTCTTCGTGCGGATGCACGCACCCGAGCGGCTCGGCATGGGCGCCGACCGCGAACGCAGCCTTCGCTCGAACTGACTCGTCGGGGCTCCGATGCGGATCGGGCCCGACCGCTCGTCGCGTCACACCGACCGTTCACCGCACAATCGGCGGCCTTCCCGGAGTGACCCACACCACAGCAGCATTTCCGCATGCGGCCCTGGCTACGGTGCTCAGCAAGTAAGCCATGTCACAAGCTAGGACGACCATGACAAGTACAGAACTCGACGGCAGCGCCCCGCGGCGCACGCCGAGTGCCGACGAATTCGTCGAAGTGCAGGCCAGCCCGGAGTTTCAGGAGCTGCGAACGCGGCTGCGCCGCTTCGTATTTCCGATGACCGCGCTGTTCCTGCTGTGGTACGTCAGCTATGTGCTGCTCGGCGCCTACGCGCACGACTTCATGGCGCACAAGGTCTTCGGCAACATCAATGTCGGATTGTTGCTCGGCCTCGGCCAGTTCGTCTCCACCTTCGCCATCACCGCGCTCTACGTCCGGTTCGCCAATCGCGAGCTGGATCCGCGCGCGGCGGCCATTCGTAACCGGCTAGAGGGAGGCCAGGCGTGAATCACGTCAGCATTTACGCCGCGGGCGCGGCCGTCGGCAATCCGGTGGCCAACATGGCCATCTTCGGCGTCTTCGTCGCGATCACCATGGTCGTGGTGATCCGGGCCAGCCGCAGCAATGCCACCGCCGCCGACTTCTTCACCGGCGGACGCGGCTTCTCCGGCCCGCAGAACGGCATCGCCATCGCGGGCGACTACCTCTCCGCCGCAAGCTTTCTCGGCATCGCGGGCGCCATCGCGGTGTACGGCTACGACGGGTTCCTGTACTCCATCGGGTTCCTGATCGCCTGGCTGGTCGCGTTGCTGCTCGTCGCCGAAATGCTCAGGAACACCGGCAAATTCACCATGGCCGATGTGCTGAGCTTCCGGCTCAAGCAGGGGCCGGTGCGCACCGCCGCGGCGCTCACCACCCTCGCGGTGTCGCTGTTCTATCTGCTGGCGCAGATGGCGGGCGCCGGTGGCCTGGTCGCGCTGCTGCTCGACATCTCCGACAAGACCGGGCAGTCCATCGTGATCGCCGTGGTCGGCGTGCTGATGATCGTGTATGTGCTGGTCGGCGGCATGAAGGGCACCACGTGGGTGCAGATCATCAAGGCCGTGCTGCTGATCGCGGGGGCCGGACTGATGACGGTCATGGTGTTCGCCAAATTCGGCTTCAACCTCTCCGACATTCTCGGCTCGGCGCAGCAGCACGTGTCCGAGTCGACGAACAAGGGCGTGGCCGCCCGTGATGTGCTCGCGCCCGGCGCGCAGTACGGCGGCAGCGCCACCTCGAAGATCAACTTCCTGTCTCTCGGTCTGGCGCTGGTGCTCGGCACCGCGGGTCTCCCGCACGTGCTGATGCGCTTCTACACCGTGCCGACCGCGAAGGAGGCGCGCCGATCAGTTGTGTGGGCGATCGGGCTGATCGGTGCGTTCTACCTGTTCACTCTGGTGCTCGGCTACGGTGCCGCCGCGATCGTCGGCCCGGACCGGATTCTGGCCGCGGCAGGCGGACAGAACTCGGCGGCACCGCTGCTGGCGTTCGAACTCGGCGGCGTGATCCTGCTCGGCATCATTTCCGCGGTCGCGTTCGCGACCATCCTCGCGGTGGTCGCCGGGCTCACCATCACCGCGGCGACCTCGTTCGCGCACGACATCTATGCCGGAGTCATCAAGCGGGGCAAGGTCGATGACGCCAAACAGGTGCGGGTTTCCCGGATCACCGCGCTGGTGATCGGCGCGCTCGCGATCGGCCTCGGCATCCTCGCCAACGGCCAGAACATCGCGTTCCTGGTGGCGCTGGCGTTCGCGGTGGCGGCGGCGGCGAACCTGCCGACGATCGTGTACTCGCTGTTCTGGAAGCGGTTCAACACCACCGGCGCGCTGTTCTCCATGTACGGCGGGCTCATTTCCACCATCGTACTGATCGTCTTCTCCCCCGCGGTGTCGGGCACCAAGACCTCGATGCTGTCCAGCTTCGATTTCGACTGGTTCCCGCTGTCCAACCCCGGAATCGTGTCCATTCCACTGGCTTTCGCGCTCGGCATCGTCGGAACGCTGCTCGGCAAGGCCGACGTGAACCCGGCCAAGGCCGCCGAGATGGAGGTCCGTTCGCTGACCGGTGTCGGCGCCGAGAAGGCGGTGGTGCACTGATCGCTGCCGGGTAGTCACCCGCCCCGATGATTTCAGTCCCTTTGTTCTCTCGTTAGGAGATATCGCGTGACCAGCGCAACCACCGATTCCCGCGACACCACCGCACCGGTGGCCTACCCGCCCGGCGAGTCCTTCGTCGCCATGGCGAACGCCGATGCGACACTGTACGACCTGGCGGCGGCCGATCGGCTGGCGTTCTGGGCCGAGCAGGCGCGCAGGCTGCACTGGGCACAGCCGTGGACGCAGGTGCTGGACTGGAGTACCGCGCCGGTGGCGAACTGGTTCGTCGGCGGCAAGCTCAATGTCGCCTACAACTGTGTGGACCGGCACGTGCTCGACGGGCACGGCGACCAGATCGCCATCCACTGGGAAGGCGAGCCGGGCGATTCACGCGATATCACCTACGGCGAACTTCGGGACGAAGTCTCCAGGGCGGCAAACTATCTGACCGAGCTGGGACTTCGAGCGGGTGACCGGGTCGCCATCTACATGCCGATGGTGCCCGAGGCCATCGTGTCGATGCTGGCCTGCGCCCGGCTGGGGCTCACCCATTCGGTGGTGTTCGCCGGCTTCTCCCCCACCGCCCTGCGTCAGCGGGTGGACGACGCCGGGGCGCGGCTGGTGATCACCACCGACGGGCAGTGGCGGCGCGGCACCGCGGCACCGCTCAAGGCGGCCGTCGACGAGGCGCTGGGCGGTGTGCACGCGACCGTCGAACACGTACTCGTGGTGCGCCGCACCAATATCGACGTGCCCTGGACCGAGGGCCGCGACCTGTGGTGGCACGACACCGTCACCGACGCCTCGCCGGAGCACCAGGCGCAGCCATTCGATGCCGAGCATCCGCTGTTCATCCTCTACACCTCCGGCACCACCGGGAAGCCCAAGGGCATCCTGCACACTTCGGGCGGCTACCTCACGCAGGCCGCATACACGCACCACAACGTCTTCGATCACAAAGCGGGACAAGATGTCTACTGGTGCACCGCCGACATCGGCTGGGTGACGGGGCACAGCTACATCGTCTACGGCCCGCTCGCCAATCGGGCCACCCAGGTCGTCTACGAGGGCACGCCCAATGCGCCCGACGAGCACAGGCACTTCCAGATCATCGAAAAGTACGGCGTCAGCATCTATTACACCGCGCCGACGCTGGTGCGCACGTTCATGAAGTGGGGCCGCGAGATCCCCGATGCCCACGATCTGTCCTCACTGCGTCTGCTCGGCAGTGTGGGTGAGCCGATCAACCCGGAAGCCTGGCGCTGGTATCGAGAAGTCATCGGTGGCAACCGCACTCCGATCGTCGATACCTGGTGGCAGACCGAGACCGGCGCCATCATGATCTCCCCGCTGCCGGGTGTCACCGCGACCAAGCCCGGGGCGGCCATGGCCGCGCTGCCCGGCATCTCGGCGAAGGTGGTCGACGACGACGGCGCCGAACTCGACCGGGGCGCCGCCGGATTGCTGGTGCTGGACCAGCCGTGGCCGTCGATGCTGCGCGGCATCTGGGGCGACCCGCAGCGGTTCCGGGAGACCTACTGGGACCGGTTCGCCGGTGCGGGCTGGTATTTCGCCGGCGACGGCGCCAAACTCGACGACGACGGCGACCTGTGGGTACTCGGCCGGGTCGACGACGTGATGAACGTGTCCGGCCACCGAATCTCCACCGCCGAAGTCGAATCCGCCCTAGTCGGACACAGCGCGGTCGCCGAGGCCGCGGTCGTGGGTGCCAGCGATGCCACCACCGGTCAGGCCATCGTCGCCTTCGTCATCCTTACCGCAGGCGCGTCGGACACCGGAGACGCCCTCGTCACCGAGCTGAAAACCGCTGTCTCCCAGGAGATCAGCCCCATCGCCCGTCCTCGCGAAATTCATATCGTCCCGGAGCTGCCGAAAACGCGCAGCGGCAAGATCATGCGCCGCCTGCTCCGCGACATCGCCGAAGGCCGGGAACTGGGCGATACCTCGACTCTGGTGGATCCCAGGGTCTTCGAGGCCATCGCCCGCGGGTAACTCCCGCCCCGCGACGGACCCGGCCACCCGTAATGGCGATGAGGGGACGGGTCCGTCGCCCAGGGAATCGAGGGCATGTCCGCCGGATCGATGGGCGGTTATGCTGCCAGCGTGCGAGTCACCGCGCTCCGCCTCTCCGCCGTCCTCGGCGCTGCCCTGCTGATTGCCGCCTGTCTGCTGTCCGGCGCGCCGCAGGCGCAAGCGCAGCTCGACAGGCGCTGCTACACCAATGCCGCGGGCACCCGCTGCTACTACCTGCATCTGCCGCCCGGCGGGGCCGCGGGCAGACCCTTGATGGTGTACCTGCACGGGTGCGACGATTTGATCGCCTACCCCGAGCCAACCGGCTTCTCGCTCACCAGGGTCGCCGACGAGATGGGTTTCGTCCTCGCGTATCCGCTGCAAGACCGGGCGTCGAACAAGCAACTGTGCTGGAACTGGGACAAACCCGAGCATCGCGAGCGCGGCCAGGGCGAGCCGTCCATTATCGCGGGCATCACCAGCACGGTGATCGACGAGCTGGGACTCGATCGTTCCCGCGTCTATCTCGGTGGGTACTCCGCGGGCGGCGCGACCACGACCAACCTCGGCGCCACCTACCCGGACCTGTACGCGGCGATCGCACCGATGGCGGGCGCACCGTACCGAACCGAACTCGACGGCCAGGTCATCATCGACGCGATGGGCCCACGCGCCCGTCCGATGCCCACCTACTTCCTGCAAACCCTCTTCGACCAGATCAGCACGATCGTGATCGGGCGGGCGAACCTCAACCAGTGGCTCGAGGCCGACAATCTCGCCGATCCGGGTTCGGCGCCGACACTGCCGACCGGCGTGCAGGTTCTCGTTCCCGGCGAGGGCTTACCGATCCCACTCACCGTCGAGCACTACGCCAGCCCGCGAGGCTGTGAACTGGCCCAGTTCACTACCCCCCTGCTCGCCGAGCACGCCATCGGCGCAGCCCTGGTCCAGCGGGATATCGGCATCGAAATCCAACGCAACCTGATGCGATTCCTACTCGCCCACCGCATGACCCCACCCCACCAAGCCTGCTAGCCCCGCACCGAACCCGCAGCGCCCCACAAGATCCCCCGCCCCACCCCGAGGTTTCCCGACCAATCACCAAGGGGTAACCCCACATCGGCGGACCCGGCCACCGCAACGATGAGGGGGACCGGGTCCGCCGCCTGCCGAACACCTGTCAGAGGTTGATGATCCGCAAATCCGTCATGGCAGCGTAATCGCCGTCCTGGGTCACGATGGGAATGTTGTAGGCCATTGCCGTGGCCGCGATCCAGCTGTCGTTTATCGGCACTTTGCGTCCGGCGGCCCGCAAACGCGAGACGAGCAACGCCCAGTGCTCGGCGACTGTTTCGTCGACTTCCAACGGCTGAAACCGTTGCGCCAGCTGATATGTCGACAGCCGTCGCGCCGCCGACTCCGGATCGGTCGCATGCAGAACGCCCAGGCGCAGTTCACCCAAGGTGATCACCGAGACACCCCACTCATATCCCTCGATCAGCGCCGGATCGAAGCGTTGTGCTTCCAAGCCGATGAATACAGAGGTATCAGCCAGCGCCTGTTCCGTGTTCACCACCGCAGGTCATCCGTCGTCTCGGTCAGGGTTTCGCGCAACTCTTCGCTGAGGCCTGTGCTGTCCGGTCCGAGCCGGACCAGTTCCTTGACTATTTCCGACGCCGGAATCCATTGCCTCCGCCGAGGTAGCGGGATGATCTTCGCCACCGGACGATTGTCTTTCAGGATTTCGATCTCTTCTCCGGCTTCGACCCGTCGGAGGATCTCCGCTGTGTGATTGCGGAGATCACGGGCGGGCAGAGCTGTCATGCTACGACTGTAGCGCTTCGCTACAGGTGTAGCAATGACCTGGCTGACGTGGCCTACCAGGCCTTCCGTTACCGCACGAAGGGGGTGGTGGTGCGGGCGGTGCGTAGGGCTGTGGCCCACCAGAGGAGTTGGTCGAGTAGGCCGTTGACGGCTTCTTCCAGTTCGGGGTCGTGGCGGGGCCAGCTGCCGTCGGCGGCGAAGCGCTGCCAGGCCTTGGCGATGGTGACGGTGCGGCGGATGGGGACGGCGTTCAGTTCGCCGAATACCTGACGTAATTGGGCGGCGGCGTGACCACCGTCGGCGTCGCTGCCGTAGCCGACGACGGTGACCGGTTTGGCTGCCCATTCGTTGTCGAACCAGTCGATGGCGTTCTTCACCGCCGCTGGGAAGCTGCGGTTGTATTCGGGGGTGACCACGACGAAAGCGTCGGCCGCGATCAGCCGGTCGCCGAGTTCCCGCACGGCGGCGGGGGCCGGTTCGTCGTGTCCGGTCAGCTGGTCGGGCAGTCCGGCGGTTGCGAGGTCGATGCGGTCCAGGTCGAGATCGCGGCGCCGCAGCCGACCGGCGAACCAATCGGCCACGGTCGGCCCGAACCGCCCGGTGCGGGTGCTGCCGACGATCAGCGCCACCCGCAATCGGTCGTCGGTCATCGGGCGTCCTTGATCGGGGCGTCGAGGAAGGCCGGGATCATCGGCAGCAGCAATTCGGGACGGTGCACCAGGGTGATGTGCGAGGTGCCGGGCAGGATGGCCAGTTGGGAATTCGGCAGGCCTTCCGGGGTGTCGCCCATGATGCCGCCGCCGAACAGCCGGAACATCTCGACCGCGTGCTCGGGCCGGACGATGTCGGAATCACCGATCACGGTCAGCGTCGGCGCCTCGAGCTGGCGCGCCGCATCCGCGGACACCGCCGGAATCGCGTTCTGGTCGTGCTCTCGAACCCGCTCGACCAGGCGCGGGAAGTCTTCCGGGCGTGGCGCGTTCTTCAGGTAGTCGTCGTGGAACGGCGACCCGTGCAGGTGTTCGGGCTTCAGGTCGGCGATGCCGTCCAGCAGACCGGGATGCATCGCGCTCGCGTCGAGCCCACCCGCGGCCAGGATCTGCTTGCGCACCAGGTCCGGATGGTTGAGCGAAATCTGCAGGGCGACACCGGCCCCCATGCTGTAGCCGAGCACGTCGGCGCGCTGCACGCCGAGGGTGCGCAGCAGCGCCACGGTGTCCTCGGCCATCTGCGGGGTGCGCAGCGGTCGGTCGATGTCGGCGGTGCGGCCGTGCGCCTGCTGTTCCACGGCGATCACCTGGCGGGTCTTGGACAGTTCCGGGATGAGCTGGCCGAAGTCGGTGCCGATGCCGGACAGCGCGCCGTGCAGCAGAACCAGCGGCGGCTGCTGGGTCGGGCCGCCGTGCACCTCGTAGTACATGTGCAGGCCGTTCACGTCGGCGTAGGCGCCGGGCGTGGCGGGCTCGGACCGCGTGGTGTCGTCGGCGGATCCGCAGCCGGACAGCAGGGCGGTCGCGGCGAGTGCGGCGGCGGCGAAGACGGTGGTGAGTTTCATGTCGATGCTCCTTGTGGGGGGTTGGTTCCGCGTTGTGACCAACTCTGGCCGGGGCACCTTCCGGTTTGTTTACGGTCCGATTCCACTCGGTCGCAGCGTCGCTAAGCTGCCCGTATGCGTTTCGGTGTGCTCGGTCCGTTGACGGTCTGGACGGACTCGGGCACCGTCGTGCCGATCCCCGGCGCCAAGGTGCGCGCGCTGTTGGCCGACCTGCTGGTCAGCGCCGGGCAGCCGGTATCGGGAGACCGGCTCATCGATGACATCTGGGCCGACGATCCGCCCGGCAATCCGGCGGGCACCCTCGCCGCCAAGGCATCCCAGCTGCGCCGGGCGCTGGAAGACGCCGAACCCGGCGGCCGCGATCTGGTGGTCTCGCCACCGCCCGGCTACCGGCTCGCCACCACCGAACTCGACGCGCTGCGGTTTCGCGCACTCGTGGCGACCGCACGCGAGACACCCGAGCCGACCGACCGGGCCCGCGCACTTACCGAAGCGTTGAGCCTGTGGCGCGGTCCCGCGTTCGCCGACTTCCGCGACGCCGCCTTCGCTCAGCCCGCCATCGCGCAACTGGAGGAACAACGTCTCGTCGCGGTGGAAGAGCTCGCCGAGACGCGCCTTTCGTTGGGTGAATACCGTGACGTCGCCAGTGATCTCGCCACCGTAGTCGCCGAACATCCACTGCGCGAACGACTTCGCGCCGCCCAATTGCGCGCGCTGTACGGCGCGGGCCGGCAGGCGGCGGCGCTCGACAGCTACGAAGACCTGCGCAGGCAACTGGCCGACGAGCTCGGCCTCGACCCGAGTCCCGAGCTGGTGGCGTTGCACCGGTCGATCCTCGGTCAGGACCTGGAACTGGCCGCGCCTCGACCGGAAACCGTGCTGCGGCGGCGTAGTTCGAACATTCCCGCGCAACGCACCGAACTCATCGGCCGCGAGGTGGATCTCGCCGAGCTCCGTCGTGCCATCGGTGCGGCCCGGCTCGTCACGCTGACCGGCCCCGGCGGCGTCGGCAAGACCCGGCTCGCCTTGGCCGCCGCCGCGGCCTCGAGCGACCGATTCCCGCAGGGCACCTGGCTAGTCGAGCTGGCACCACTGCGACCTACCGCCGCCGACGGGGCGACCTTCCTCGTCGAGGCGGTGTCGCAAGTGCTCGGTATCCGAGCCACCGACGGCGCCGACCCGGCCGAGTTGCTGTGCGAGGTGCTCGCCGAGCAGGACGTGCTGCTGGTTCTGGACAACTGCGAACACGTCGTCGAGCACGCCGCCGATCTCGCTGAATTGCTGCTCGGCGCGGCACCGAACCTGCACATCCTGGCCACCAGCCAGGAGCAGCTGCGGCTGCCGGGCGAGGACGTCGTCGAGGTGCGACCACTGGCGGTACCGCCCCCCGATGCGGACGTCGCCGCCCTCGAACAGGCCAGCGCGGTACAGCTTTTCGTCACCCGCGCCCGCGCGAGCGCCCGCGACTTCGTCCTCGACGCCGACACCGCGGAACCGGTCGCGACCCTGTGCCGCAGACTCGACGGCATCCCGCTCGCCCTGGAATTGGCGGCGACTCGCGTGCGCGCGCTCGGCGTCCACGAGATGGTCGCCCGCCTCGACGACCGATTCCGGCTGCTCGCGACCGGTCACCGTGGCGCGCCGCCCCGCCAGCAGACGCTGACCGCGATGATCGACTGGAGCTGGGGTCTGCTCGACGAGGCCGAGCAGGTCGTGCTGCGCAGACTCGCGGTGCACGCGGGTGGCTGCACGTTGGCGGCCGCTGAAGACGTCTGCGGCACAGCGGAGCTGGACTCGTCCACCGTCGCCGATATTGTTGCGCGGCTGGTGGATCGGTCCCTCGTGCAGGCGGCGGGGCGACGGTATCGGCTGCTCGAGTCGGTGGCGGCGTTCAGTCTGGATCGGCTGGCCGAAGCGGGTGAGTTCGAGGCCGTGTATCGGGCGCATCATCGGTATTACCTGGGGCTGGCCGAGCGGGCAGCGCCCGAACTGCACGGGGCGGATCAGCAGCGGTGGTTGCGTCGGCTGGATGCCGAGGCCGCGAATCTGCGTGCGGCGCTGGCTGGATTCGTCCGAGCCGGTGCCGCCGACGAGGCCTTGCGGCTGGTGAACGCGCTCGCCTGGTACTGGCTGTTGCGTGGCCGATTGACCGAGGCGCGGCGCTGGTTCGATGCCGCGCTGGCACTGGGTGGTTCGCCGTCGCGGCGCGCGCCCGCCTTCGCCTGGCGCCTCGGGTTCACATTTCAACAGGGGGAATTCACCGACGGCGCGGCCAGGCGGAGCGAGATCGCGGCGATGTACGACACCGTCGACGATCCGGCAGGCCGGGCGCGGGCCGAGCTGTTCCTCGCCTTCTCGGCGCTCGAGTCCGGCGACCTGCCCGAGTTGGAAGCCCTGGTGCGCCAGGCACTTCCGGTGTGCGAGCGACTCGGCGATCGCTGGGGTGTCGCGCTCGGGCACGTCGCTTTGGCGAAGGCTTCGCACAGCCGGGTCGATCTGGTGGCGCTCGAGCAGCACGCTCGCGCAGCCGCGCGACTGTTCGCCGAGATCGATGACCGCTGGGGCCGACTGCAAGCCGCCGAATGGCTCGGCGGCCTCGCCGAATTGATCGGCGATCTGTCCGGTGCCGCCGACATCCACGCCGAGGCCTTGGGTTTGGCGCAGGAGCTGGAGCTGTGGGGCCAGGTGTGCACTCACCTGTGCTGGCTGGGCTGGATCGCCATGCAGCACACCGAGTTCGATCGCGCTCAGTCCCTCGGCGAACAGGCCATGCAGGTTGCCGCCGAACACGGCTACGGTCCCGCCCGCTTGTTCGCCTCGGTCGTCCTCGCCTTCACCGCTCGCCGCACCGGCAATCCCGATGTCGCCGAACAGATCCTGCACGAGCTACTGGCCTTCGTCGGGCCCGCGGCCGAGGAAACCCCGCTGTTCCTCCCCATGGTCCAAGTCGAACTCGGCTACCTCCTCGAACAACGCGGCGAGCCCGCCGCCGCCCTCGCCATGCACCTGACCGCCCTCGACGGAGCCCTGCGCATCGAAGCACCGCGCGATACCGCCTTCGCCCTGGCCGGACTTGCCGCAGCCGCCGCGGCACTCGACGAATTCGACACCGCCGCACGGTTGCTCGGTGCGGCCGAGGCGGCCCGTGCGGCCAATGGCATACCCTTGCTGCCCGCGGAACGCCCGGACATCGACCGCCCGACCGCGGCTGTCCGGGCGGCGCTCGGCGACACCGCCTTCGCCTCGGCACACACCGCGGGATCGAAAATGACGGTGCTGGAAGCCCATACGCTGGCCGCCGAGTCAGCGGGTACCACCGCCTCGGCGTAGCTCAGCGCGAGATCAGCACCTGGTCAGCGGAACTCGACCTGATCCGCCGGAGCACCTCGGCCGCGCCTGCCGCGACGAATGCCGCCGCCACCAGCAACGCGCTGACCCCCAACGGAGAGCGGAAGCCCAACCCGGCACCGATGGCCAGACCGCCGAGGGCGGGGCCGACCGCCGCGCCGACATTCAGCGCGGCGGTCGCGAAGGCACCACCCAGCGACGGCGCCTCGGTCGCCGCATACAGCACCTGCGCGATGAGCGTCGATCCGACGGCGAACGACAGCGCTCCCTGAACGAAGACCAGCGGGAACACCACACTCGCGCTGCCCGCGGCCACGGTGCCGAGCAGCCACCCGGCGAGCAGCACGATGCCGCCGGGAATCAGCAGCCGCAGCGGCCGCGAGTCCGCCATCCGACCGCCGACGGTCACACCGGCGAACGACCCGAGCCCGAACAGCGCCAGCGCGGCCGGTACCCACGCCGGGGTGAGTCCACTGACCTCGGTCACGAGTGGCGCCAGATAGGTGAACGTGCAGAAGGTGCCCGCATTGACCAGGGCACCGCAGAGCAGCAGGACCAGCAGTCGAGGACGGCGCAGGACCCGTGATTCCCGGCGTGCGCTGGGAGCTGCCGCGGTGCCGCTGGCCGGGACGGTGTTCGGCACCGATCGCAGGATGCCGTAGGCGGCCGGTGCGGAGACGACGGCCACCGCCCAGAACGCCGAACGCCACCCGAACGCCTGGCCGAGCACGGCGCCCGCGGGCACACCGGCGACACAGGCGAGCGTGATGCCGCTCAACAGCACCGAGGTGGCCCGCCCCTTCGCGTTCGGCTCGACCATGCTGGTCGCCGTCGCCAGGCCGACGGCGAGGAAGCCGGCGTTGGCCAATGCGCCGAGGACTCTGGTCGTGACGAGCACGGCGAAGCTGGTGCTGACCGCACCGACGACGTGCACGATCAGAAACCCGAGCAGGAAGACGAGCAGTGCTCGTCGCCGCGGCCAGCGCAAGGACAGCACCGCCATCAGCGGCGCCCCGACGATCATCCCCACGGCGAAGGCCGAGGTCAGCGCGCCCGCGGCGGGGACGGAGACATTCAGTTCGGCGGCGATGTCGGGCACCAGGCCGGACAGCATGAATTCGGACGTTCCCTGGGCGAATACCGCCAGTCCCAGGATATAGATGACAAAAGGCATGAGCAGAACTCCACGGTCGCAGTGGTGTGCGATCACTGGCACGCCGCAACGACCGGGCACCGGCTGCTTACACAGCGGATCCAGGCGGGGCGTGCGGAGGTAACCGCATAGCGGAACGCGAGACCGGCATAGCGGAAATCGCGGAAAGACAGTCCGTGCGACGGTGATTCGGCGGCGCGAATGTGATCACAAATAGCCACCGAAGAACCGGTGGCTAGTGTCTGGACGCCTCTGGACTGGACATGGGCCAGACGCTAGCGGAGAGTGTGCCCGCTCGTCCACCGCATTATTCGCGCGCGGAATTCGTGCGTCGACACGCCGATTCGCGGGTGTCGGGAATGTCGGTTCGAACCGATAGGTGCGCTGCCCCGTTCGACAATGCGAAGAGCGGTACCGGCGCAGCGTGGAGCTCGGGGATCGCTTCGGCCGGTAGGTCGACGGCCGCACATCGAGGAGACCCCATGACGCACGACGAATCGGTTCGCACCCGCCGCGGTGTGGTCGCGGCAGGCGCGGGCGCCGTTGTCGCGGCGGCGGCGCTGGCCGCTTGCACCACCAACGGCAAGGAGAACTCCACTGCCCCAGCGACTCCCACGCCGAACGGCACATCGGCGACAACCGACCGGACCGGCGGCAAAACGCTCGCCAAGACCGCCGACATCCCGGTCGGTGGCGGGGTGATCGTCGGCGACACCGTGGTGACCCAGCCGCACGCAGGCACGTTCATCGGCCTGTCCGCGGTCTGCACGCATGCCGGTTGCAAGGTGACCTCGGTGTCCGACGGCACCGTCAACTGTCCCTGCCACGGCAGCAGGTTCCGCCTGGACGGTTCGGTCTCGAACGGCCCGGCGACCAAGCCGCTGCCCTCGAAAGCTGTTCGAGTCGTGGGTGATTCGGTGCAGGCGGGCTAGCCGAACAGTTCCGCCATCCGCCGATCCATCTCGTCCGGCGGGACGTCCTCGATGTGGGTGGCCACGGTCCAGCGATGACCCCACGGGTCCTCGAAGGCGCCGCTGCGGTCGCCGTAGAACTGCGTGGTCATCGGGGTGAGTTCCCTGGCCCCGGCGCTGAGTGCGGCGGAAAACGCGGCATCCGCGTCCTCGACGTACACGTACAGGTTGACCGGAGTCCCACCGAACCGCTTCGGGTCGAGGAAATCCATCTCCTCGGACGGATCGCCGACCATGACCAGCGAATTTCCGAACATCAACTCGCAGTGCGCGACCTTGCCGTCCGGCCCCGGCATACGCATCCGCTCCGATGCGCCGAACACGTGCTTGTAGAAATCGATCGCGGCCGCGGCGCCGTCGATCGCGAGTCCCGGTGACACCACCGGATACCCGTCGGGAACGGGCTTGACATCAGACATGAGGAACCTCCGTCGAGGCGATGTGTCGGACCTTGTCGAGCGTAGCCCCGCCGGATGGCCGAGCATGGCGAATCCGCCCTGATCAAGGCCCCGAAACACCGTGCAAGCGACGCACCTGCGCGGCGGTGAGATCGCTGAGCACCTTGGCATCGACCGGTTCCGGCGCGGTCACCGCCACCTGGGCCAGCGTGCTGCCGACCTGCACGATCGCGACCGCGGAATGCAGCGTCAGCCCATCGCTGCTGGCGCGCACCTCGAAGGCGGTGACCGCGTCCCCGGCCTGGGGTGGCGCGAAACCACCGACGCGGTAGTCGACCGGAATATCGGTGGCGTCGGCACCGGAATAGTGGGTGCAGCGGCGCAATGTCGCCTGCACGTCCGAAAACACGGACGCCACCGCGTCATTCGGGAAACTCGCCGCATCGATGTCGATGCTGGAGAAACTCGGCCCCGCGTACTGAACGGCGGCCGTGGCCAGCGCGCCGGACCGCTGCGCGCCCAGCGGCGTCAGCACTTTCGCGCATTCCGCCGGATCGGTCGGCGCTGCCTGCTGGACACCCGCGGGCGCATCGGCGCGGGCGGGTAGCGCGGTGAAGTTCGGCGGCAGGTTCGCTGCCATCAGCAGTTGCTCGCGTAACCGACCGGCGTCGGCGATCGGTGTCCCGGTCACCGGCGCCGCGGCCGTGACCGGGCCGAGCGGCGGCAACTCCGCCGAATCGGGGGCCGCCGAGTCCGACGACCCGCATGCCGCGGCGAACGCGGCGAACGCGGCGGTCGCGACGGCCAGCAACAGGCCGCGGCCGCGGGTCACTCCGTCCACGACACCTGCGTGTCGATCGTCTGCTGCAGCACGCTCGAGCTGCGCGGATCGCGATAGCCCTGATGTCCGCCCACCGTGATGGTCCCGGAGACCGGCAGCGGCAACCCGAGATCGACGGTGATGGTGCCGGTGCCCTGCATGACGTAATCCTGGATGTCGAGCTTGCCCGCGTTGTTGGGCAGGTTCCACACCGCGGACTTCGGCTGCTGCGTGACGTCCAATTCGATGGTCAGCCGGTCACCCTCGCGCTTGGTCAGCGTCGCCGTGGTGATCTGCTCGAGGGTGACCCCGCCGCTGACTTCCTGGCGCACCGTCCACACCGCGCCCTCGCCGACCGGCTGGTCGGGGAACGCGATCGAGCGGTAGACCGCTTGATAGAAGGCCTGTTCCAGCGCGGCCCTGGCCGGGTTGGAGGTGTCCGGGGAAGGTTCGAGCCGCAGCGCGGTGATGGCGCCGAGGTCGCTCAGATCGAATCCGGCATGCGAACCACCGGTCTTGGTGAGCGCCTTGGCCAGCGACGGGTCCGGGGTGGTGACGGTGCCGAGCGTGAGATCGATGCCATCCGCGTCGGTGTGCGCGGTCATCGGGATCGACAGGTCGGGCGCGGAGAAGTCGCGGGCGGGCTGATCGTTGATCTGCTGCTCGATCCGATGCGAGGTATGCAGCGTCACCTGCTGCACGGTGCCCGCCGGATAGTCGGGCCGCAGCAGCGAGCGCGGGTCGGCGCCCGGCGACACGACGGTGGTGATCGCGGCCGGGATCGGCACGGTCACCTCTTTGCCGATGCCGAGCGGCTCGGTGCTGTCGGACTCCGAACGCGACTCGGCGCCGTCGCTGCAACCGGTTCCGAACGCGGTCAGCCCGACCGCGAGCACTAAGAGCAACACACCCGAGCGCGCGATCCTGGGGATGTGGTGGGAAGACAACACCGTCACGAGCAACAGAGTACGACCGGTTCCTGAGTGTCAGCTGGGACTTGCGGGTGACCACCGCACAAGGTGTCGCGTAGCTCGAGAGATGATGGTGCGTGTGAGTGATGACCCGCCGCCCGAGGAGAACCCAGCAAACACCGCCGAGGAGGCGAAACCAGCGACTCCGCCCCAGCGGCTGCGAACCTTACTCGTCATCGCGGTAATCCTGCTCGGACTCGACCTGCTCACCAAGAGCATCGTCGTGGCGAACCTGAAACCGGGCCAGCCGGTGTCGATCATCGGCGACTTCGCCCGGCTGAGCCTGGTGCGCAATCCCGGTGCCGCCTTCTCGATGGCGACCGGCATGACCTGGCTGCTGACGCTGGTCGCGACGGCCGTGGTGATCGGCGTGGTGCGGATCGGGCGCACGCTGCGGTCGCTGTGGTGGGCCATCGGGCTCGGCATGGTGCTCGGCGGTGCGCTCGGCAATCTGGTGGACCGCCTCTTCCGTGCGCCGGGACCGTTGCAGGGGCACGTGGTCGACTTCATCGCGATCGGCTGGTGGCCGGTGTTCAACGTGGCGGACTCGTCGATCGTCTGCGGCGCGATCCTGCTGGTGGTGTTGACCGTGTTCGGCTTCGAGCCGAACGGGACGCGCACCGGGCGTGGCGAGCCCGACAGCACCGACGCCGCGGCCGAGACCACCGCCAAGAAGTCCACCAGCGAGGGGAACGCGGCATGAGGGAAACACGAACCATGCCCGTTCCCGACGGGCTCGATGGCATGCGGGTCGACGCGGGCCTGTCCCGGTTGCTCGGCCTGTCCCGCACCGCCGTCGCCGCGCTCGCCGAGGAGGGCGCCGTGCAGCTCGACGGCGTCGCTGCGGGCAAATCCGATCGGCTCGCCGCGGGCGCCTGGCTCGAGGTGATTTTCCCGGAGCCGAAGCGGGAACTGTCCATCGAGGTCGCACCGGTCGAGGGGATGCGGATCCTCTACGCCGACGACGACATCGTCGCGGTGGACAAGCCGGTCGGCGTCGCGGCGCACACCGGCGTCGGCTGGTCCGGACCGACCGTGATCGGTGGACTGGCCGCGGCCGGGTACCGCATCTCCACCTCCGGCGCGCACGAACGACAGGGCATCGTGCACCGGCTCGACGTGGGCACCTCCGGGGTAATGGTGGTCGCGCAGTCCGAGCACGCGTACACGGTGCTCAAGCGCGCGTTCAAGCAGCGCACCGTGGACAAGCGGTATCACGCGCTGGTGCAAGGACATCCGGACCCGAGCAGCGGCACGATCGATGCCCCGATCGGGCGGGCCCGCGGCAACGACTGGAAGTTCGCGGTCACCGCGGACGGGCGACCGAGCATCACGCACTACGACACCGTCGAGGCGTTCCAGGCCGCGAGCCTGCTCGACATCCATCTGGAAACCGGCCGCACGCACCAGATCCGGGTGCACTTCTCCGCGATCCGGCACCCATGCTGTGGCGATCTCACCTACGGCGCCGACCCGCGGCTGGCCGACCGGCTCGGGCTGGAAAGGCAATGGCTGCATGCCCGTTCGCTCGGCTTCAACCACCCCGCGGACGGCCGCTGGCTGGAGATCACCAGCGAGTACCCGGACGACCTGAAGCACGCGCTGGACGTCCTGCGCAATGCCTGACCGGCGGGCGCTGTCTCGGGTGCTCGGCCTCGCGGCGGCGGCCGTCGCGCTGGTTGTCGTCATCGTGCTGCTCGGGGTACTGAACCCGCCGCGCAAGGCAGGTGTCTTCACCGACCGACTCGGTCCGGAGCGCGGCGAGCAGGTTTCGGATTACCTTGCGCGAGCCAAGGATTCACTGAACGGCACGGACACCGCCGACCACTGGGCGCTCGTCTCGTTCACCGAACCCCTGGTGCCGGAACAGATCCCGCCACACAGCGGTGGCATGCGGATATCCCAAGTGCTCTACCAGGTTTCGATCCCCCGCGTGCAAACTCCGTTGATCGCCGTCCCGGTGCCCGCGGGCGACGCCGCCGCGATCTCCTCCGCGGAATCGGCCGCATGGTCACTCCCCCGCACCACCCCCGACGAACGCTCCGCCCGAATCGCCGCCCGCACCGCCGCCCGCCTCCGCTCCGGCTGCGCCTGCACCGTCGGCCTGGTACTGCGCGGCCCACTCACCGGACTCCGAAACCTCGCCGCCCACTCCGGCATCCGCGCGGTAGAAGCCCTCCCCGCCGACGCCGTGGCGGGCCGCTTCGCCGTAGTCCCGCTCACCCCGGATCAACACGACGTCGTCCTCCCCGGACCGGACGACGGCCCCATCCCCGACCAGTAATCCTCGAGCCCTGGACGCGCGGGCACGAGTGGCACACCATCGTCACTCGTCGCCCGCCGTTGCGGTGCCGGCGGGACAGGCCTCCGCCGGGATGATTCAACCCCGCTTCATCCCGGCGGAGGCCTGAGATCACCACGCCGCACAGGTGGTTCGTTGCGGCGCGGTGACAAAGCGCGACTCGGCGCGCGAGACCTTGTGGCCGCACGCGCGAGTCGCGATGGTTCGGGTCAATCCGGAAGGCGCACAACGCCGTCCAGATAGCGGCGGCACCGGCCGACGAGCAGCACCCGGTCACCGGCGAGCTCGCAACGCAGGCTGCCGCCCCGCCGGGACAGCTGGCGAGCGGTGAGTTCGGTACGGCCGAGTTCGTCGGCCCAGAGCGGAACCAGTTGGGCATGTGCCGATCCGGTGACCGGGTCCTCCAGGACGCCGACACCGGGGGCGAAGAACCGCGAGACGAAGTCGGCGGTTTCGCCGCGCGCGGTAACGATGACGCCGCGGGCCACCGGAGGGAACGCGGTGAAGATCGGCGCGGTGTCGCGGACTTCCTGTTCGGTGGCCACCACGATGACCTCGTCGGCACCGGTGTAGGCGCGGACGGGGCGCACGCCGAGCGCGGCGACCAGCGTGATGTCGGGTTCCACCGCGGTGGCGGGCACCGCGGGCAGATCGAGGACGAATTCGTCGTCATCGGTGCGGTCGACGTGTAACCAACCGCTGCGTGTGAAGAAGCTCACTCGGTCCGCGCCGGGGTGCATATCCTCCAAAATCTGTGCGGCACTGGCCACCGTGGCGTGCCCGCACATGTCGACCTCGACCAGGGGGGTGAACCAGCGGAGGTGGAAGGCGGGCCAGTCTCCCGGCGGCGCACCTGCCTCCGGCGGTAATTCCGCGGTGTAGAAGGCGGTTTCGGCCAGGTTGTTCTCCTCGGCCAGGTGTTGCAGCAACGAATCCGGGAGCCACGACGGGAGCGGCATCACCGCGGCCGGGTTGCCCGAGAACGGTGCGTCGGCAAACGCGTCGATCTGGTGCAGCAGTACCTCCATATTCGGAGAAGGTACTCCAACACTGAATGATCGCCTCGCACAAGGCTTCTCGCGGCGCGCCGGGTCAGGTGTCCAGTTCGTCGTCGGCGCCGCCCGCCGGCGTCGGGAACAGCTGCCCCTTCTCGCCGAGCAGCGACGCGCTGATCCACCAGGCGACCTCCACGAGCACGATGCCGATGGCGCCACAGATCACCGCGGCGGTGGTGAGTGCCACGTTGGAGGGGTCGAGCTTGAAGAATTCCCTGGTGAACGGGACGGTAAACAACAGCAGGTAGGCGGCGACGGACGTCGCGATCAGCACCACCTTCCACCACACGTACGGCCGCGCCACGATGGCCAGCACCCACACCGCGATCATGATCAAAGTGATCAACGCGGTGGTGCCCGCCTGCTCCTTCTGCTGCGCGCTCGCCTCGGGACCGGCATAGGCGATCAGGTAGGCCACGAAGGTGGCGATACCGATCACCACGCCGGACGGGATGGCCAAACGCATGACGCGCCGGACGAATCCGCTACGCGCGCGCTCGTTGTTGGGGGCGAGCGAGAGGATGAACGCCGGGATGCCGATGGTGAACCAGGCGGCGATCGTGACGTGCCGCGGCAGGAACGGATACCCGATCGGGTCGTAACCGAAGATCTGCGAACCGACGCCCGCGATACCGACCAGGAAGGCGAGCAGCACCGAGTAGACGGTCTTGGTGAGGAACAGATTCGAGACCCGCTCGATATTGCCGATGACCCGGCGGCCCTCGCCCACCACATACGGCAAAGTGGCGAACTTGTTGTCCAGCAACACGATTTGCGCCACCGCGCGGGTGGCCGGGCTGCCCGCGCCCATCGCCACACCGATGTCGGCATCCTTGAGCGCGAGCACATCGTTCACGCCGTCACCGGTCATCGCGACGGTGTGGCCGCGCGATTGCAGTGCGGCCACCATGGCCCGCTTCTGGTCCGGGCGCACCCGGCCGAAGGTGGTCTCGTGGTCGAGCACATCGGCGAGTTGCTCACGGTCCTCGGGCAATCCGCGCGCGTCGACCGCGTGGTCGCCGCCGGTCAGGTCGAGCGAGGACGCCACCGCACCCACCGAGACGGCATTGTCACCGGAGATCACCTTGATCGAAACATGCTGACTGGCAAAGTATTCGAGGGTCTCCTTGGCGTCCGGCCGGACGCGTTGCTCGAGCACGACCAACGCGGCGGGCCGGACGGTGCCCGGCGCGTCCGCGGCGTCGACCGGCCGATCGCCGCGAGCGAGCAACAGGATGCGCAGGCCCGAGGAGCCGAGTTCCTCTGCCATCCTGGCGTCGTCGGAGTGCGCGTCGAGCAGCACGTCGGGCGCGCCGAGCAGCCAGTCGCCGTGCTCGCCGTAGGAGCACCCGCTCCACTTCTTGGCCGAGGAGAACGGCGCGACGGCGGTCCGCTGCCAGCCGGGACCGTCCGGCAGCGCCTCCGCGATCGCCTGCACGCTCGCGTTCGGCCGTGGATCGTCGGCCGCCAGCGCGGCGAGCGCCTGCCGAACCTCGTTGTCCTCGAAGGAATTCAGCGTCTTGATATCGGAGACCCGCATGCCGTTCTCGGTGAGCGTGCCGGTCTTGTCCGCGCACACCACGTCCACCCGGGCCAGGCCCTCGATGGCGGGCAACTCCTGCACCAGGCACTTGCGTCGCCCGAGCCGGACCACACCGACCGCGAAGGCGACCGAAGTCATCAGCACCAGACCCTCCGGCACCATCGGCACCAGCGCCGCGACCATGCCGGTCACCGCGGGCCGCCACGACTCCTTGCTGGAAACCAGCTGGTTGTAGATGCTCAGCAGACCCGCCGGGATCAGCAGGTAGGTGATCACCTTGAGGATGGTGTCGATGCCGCTGCGCAGCTCCGACTTCACCAGCGTGAACTTGCTGGCCTCCTCGGCCAGCTTCGCGGCGTAGGCGTCCTTGCCGACCTTGGTGGCGCGGTAGCAGCCGCCGCCGGAGACCACGTAGCTGCCCGACATCACCTGGTCGCCGATCTGCTTGTCGATCGGATCGGCCTCGCCGGTGAGCAGCGATTCGTCGATCTCCAGCAGCGAGGCCTCCTCGACCTCGCCGTCGACCACGATCTGGTCGCCGGGGCCGAGCTCGATCAGGTCGTCGAGCACCACCTCGCGCGGCGCCACCTCGACCGCCTTGCCGTCACGGCGCACGGTGGGCTTGGCCTGGCTGACGATGGCCAGCTGGTCCAGGGTGCGCTTGGCGCGGACCTCCTGGATGATGCCGACGGCGCTGTTGGCGACGATCAGCAGGCCGAACATGCCGTCGATGATCGATCCGGTGGCCAGTACCAGGATGAACAGCACGCCGAGGATGGCGTTGATCCGGGTGAAGACGTTCGCCCGGATGATGTCGCGGACCGAGCGGCTGGCCCGGTCCGGCACGTCGTTGCTGAGCCCGTCGCGGCGACGTTGCTCGACCTCCGCCGTGGTCAGTCCGGTGGCGCGCGATGCCTGCACGGTAGTCGACATGACCGCAAGGCTACGTGAGAAGTAGCGTCGGAAGCGTGCGGCAGAGCAGGTCTATCCCGGGTGTTGTGTTCGGTACGAGTGCCTTTTTCCTGTGGGGGTTGTTCCCCGCGTTCTTCGGTTTGCTGGCGTTCGCCAGTGCGACCGAGGTGGTAGCGCAGCGGATTCTCTGGACCCTGGTGGTGGTGCTCGTGGTCCTGGCGGTGCGCGGGCGGCTACGGGAGTTGCTCGGCATCGGCGCGCGGATCTGGCGGCTGGCCGCGGTGGCCTCGGCGGCGATCGCGATCAACTGGGGCGTCTACGTGTACGGCGTCACCTCGGGGCATGTGGTGGAGTGCGCGCTGGGGTACTTCATCAACCCGCTGGTCACTGTGGCGTTCGGGGTGCTCATTTTCCGTGAGCGGCTGGCGAAGGCGCAGTGGGCCGCGCTCGGGCTCGGCGCCGCGGCTGTGGCGGTGCTCACCATCGACTACGGCAGGCCGCCGGTCATCGCGCTGGTGCTCGCCTGCTCGTTCGCGACCTACGGGCTGGTGAAGAAGGTGATCCCGCTGGACGCGCTGCGCGGCATCGCCGCCGAGGGCGTGGTCGCCGCGCCGTTCGCGCTCGCCTTCGTCATCGTGCTCGCCGTCACGGGGCGCAGCGAATTCGGTTCCGGCGCAGGGCATGCCGCACTCATGATGGCCACCGGCCCGGTCACCCTCGTCCCGCTGCTGCTGTTCGCCGTTGCCGCCCAACGGGTTCCGCTATCCACCATGGGCCTGCTCCAATACCTCACCCCCGCACTCCAGATGGCCTGGGGCGTCGCCGTCGCCCACGAACCGATGCCTGCATCCCGCTGGGCGGGCTTCGCCCTCATCTGGATCGCCCTCGCCATCTTCACCACCCACGCCCTGCTCCGCGCCCGCCGCACCCACCTGGACGCCCGCAGCGCCGCCGCTGGAGCTACCAGGCGGTGTTGATGTGGCCGGGGGTCCAGGTGCCCCAGCGTTGGGTTCGGTCGATCCGGACGGTTGCAGGGTGGGCGTTCGGATCGAGTGGCAGGTATTGCTCGATCGATCCCCAATCGCGGTCCCAGTCGTTGTTCAGATAGGCGGGCAGGGCGCGGGCGGTGAACAGCAGCTGGGTCCAGCCGAGCGGGCCGCCGCCGTCGTGCGCCTGCCAGAGGTTGGTGATGGTCGCCCCGTTGCGATCGGGCAGGATGCGGTAGCCGGGCAGGTCACCGACGCCGGCGTGGGTAGCGACCAGGTTCTGGCAGGGGTAGGTCATGGCGACCTCCCAGTCCAGCAGCACCGGCGTCCGCGAACCGACCAGGTCGGTCAGGGTTTTCGTCTGCGGCACGCGCGGCGGGGTCACCGCGAGCCACTGATCCTTGCCTAGATCCTTGTCGCTCGCGACGATCCGGACCACGTCCGCGTCGCCCGGCAACCAGTCGAACGGAACGCGCATATTGCGCCACGACGGGGACGGGCCGATGTCGATCGGGTCGACACTGCCGAGCGCGACGGCCGTGCCGTCGGCTGCCGCGCGGCCGTACTCCAGGCGCAAGTCCTGACCCGGGTGGACGATGCCGTCGCTGTCGACGTGCCGGATCCGACCGGCGACCGCGATCGAGATGATCGGGCCACGACTTCCATTGCTGTCCTTGGGAAGTCGATACCACCCGGTCGTGAGTTCGGCGGGCTCCTGGGTGCCTTCCCGATAGCTGCCGAGCACGGGGATGGTTGCCGGATCCAGGCCGAAGGGCAGCGGAACACTGCTGCCGTTGACTCCGGCGCCCTTGGATGTGCCGGTCTCCGAACCCGGTGACTTCGATCCGGCCTTCGGATCCGCGGGCTCATCGGTATCGGTGCTGGCGACCGAATTCGCCTTGCCCGTAGTGGATTCGATCTCATCGGAGGTGAGGTCGGCCGCCACGCCGTTCGGGGTGAATCCGGTCGAGTCGGCACCGGCCAGCGCCGTGGCGGCATCGCCGGTCAGCGGGCTCAGCACCGATGCGTTGGGATCGGTCTCGACCAGCACTTGGTCCGCGAGGCCGCAGCCACCGGCGAAGGCCGCGGTGACGTTCGATTGGGCGACCGAATACGACGGATACTGCGCCACTGCCGCTTTCGCCATCGACAGCACTTCGAACAGCACCATGGCGGCCGCGACGACGACCAGCACGGGAACGCGCGCGACCCGACCGGGTACCGAGTCGGGACGCGGCTGGGTATCCGGGCGAATATGGAACCAGGCCGCCACGGCGAGCGCGAGAACCGACAGGCCCGCCGCGAAGGTCGAGAACCCGAAACCGGCGATCATCGGTGCCTTGTCCCACCAAGGGACTCCCCAGGCCGACACCCACCAGTAGCCGTTGGCGCCGATGAAAGTCAGGGCCAGGACGAAGAATACGGCTGCGGCGAACAGTGCCCGGTTGCGCAGCGGACGGGTGACCCGGGGGCTGATCGCGACGGCGGTGAGCGCCGCGACGCAGGCAGCAAGTCCGGCGAAGACGCCGAACTGATGGATCCACTTCGTCGGCGAGAACATCATCAACACCATGGCGGCGAAGGTGATGCCGATGAGTCGTCGGGACGGCCCGACGGCGGTACCGGGAATGTGCCCGCCGCGGCGCAGCATCGTCACCACGCAGACGACCAAGGTCAGCAGCAGCAGGAACATGCCGAAACGCCGGGTGAGCCAGCCGTCACCGCTGGGCTGTAGCAGATATTGGTAGCGCAGGAACTCGAAGAACCACGACTCACCGGGACCGATCCGGTTGTGCACGTAGAAGAACTCGCGCACGCCGGCGAAGGTCCGGTCCGCGAAGACCACGGTCAGCACCGCCACACCGGAAGCCAGTAGGGGCAACAGCAGCGCCAGATATCCGGTGCGCTTCGCCCGCTGCATGATCACCGCGGTCATCGTGCGTGCTCCGGCGGCCAACGCGCCGACACAGATCAGGCCCGAGGGCGCGGCGGTCAAGGTCAGCGCCGCGATCATGATCGCGAATGCGTAGGGCAGCAGCCGCCGGGTCGCGATGGCCCGTTCGACCGAGGCCCAGGTGAGGATCACACCCACCGCCACAAAGGGTTCGGCGCGCAAGCCGTTGTTGTAGGGCAGCCAGAACGCGAGGAACACCAGCGCACTGGTCCATACGACAATCGCGTTGTCGCGCAGGGCGGCGCCGAGCCGGGGTAGTAGCTCGCGGCTGATCACCCACCAGGCGATGACGCCGACGAGCAAGGTGGGCAGCCGAACCCAGGGACTCACCGACGACACGTGGGTGAGCAACCCGATCATGTCGGTGTACGGCGTGTAGAACGGCCCCTCGTCGACACTGAACCATCGGTAGTAATTCGACATGAACCCGGAACTGCGCGCGGCGCGGGCCATCCCGAGGATA
The DNA here is from genome assembly GCF_042691675.1 of Nocardia brasiliensis. Lineage (GTDB taxonomy): Bacteria > Actinomycetota > Actinomycetes > Mycobacteriales > Mycobacteriaceae > Nocardia > Nocardia brasiliensis_D. Next base: position 2,566,561 of record NZ_CP170507.1, on the reverse strand, counting down.
TAGCCGTCATCGGAGGTGTTGGCACCGATGAAGTGCCACACCAGCAGGGTGGCGAAAACCAGATAGTCCGCCGGTCGCAACCGCCACCACCGGGCAGGCAGGAACCGCCGCGACTTCCGGCCGTCCAGGCCGTCCAAGCGATACAGCGCGATCAGCGCGACAAGTGTGGCCAGCGCGGCCAGCACCATGGCGGCCAGCTTCAGCGGGGTCGGCGAAGTCGAAAAACGGGAATCCACTTGCACATTCACGTGCAACCCCGACGGCGCCGCGCCGGACAGCTCGCTGAAGACACCGACCACCTGCGGGCGGATATCGGTCGTGAACACCTTGTCCGAATCCGCGAGACCTGGTGCCGATACCGTGCTGCGCTGCGTGTTCATCTCGATGTCGACCGAACAGGACCGATCGCGGACGGCGCTCAGCGGCGCCGACCACAGCAGCGTGTTGCGCGACACCACGTCGACCCGGCCCGCGCGATCCGCCGTATCGGGGACGACCTTCACCACGAAGCCGTAGCGCTCCAGATCGGGTGACTGCCGCGGAATCGTCGACACCACGACACCGCCCGAATCCGCGAGCGCGCCGAAGGCAGTGCACGGGATCTGGGCAGTGAGATTCGTCGGGGCGTAGGTGATCAGCGGCGCCGTCACCGATGTCACCGCGGCCGTCTGCGGCCACACCACACTGGATTGGTCCTGCCGGACCGGCAGGAACGGCAGCGACACCGCGGTGAGGAACGCGAGGAGTCCACTGACGACTGCCAGCAACCTGATTCGACGAGAAGCGACCCCGGCGAGGTGCACGCCCGGATCGTGCTGATCTCCCCGCTGTGCCGGCGGTTGAGCGGATTCGCGCACAGCGTCACTGACAGTCACGACGGTGGATGCTAGCGCGAAATCATTGGATGACACAGAGTCCCAGCTATCGGCACTCGAATCGCATACGCCGACTGCGTCGTTCGAGCACCCGGCGCGGAAGCACCGCGCCGGGGTGGTTCGTCGCGGCCGACTCGCGGGGAGCCGGCCGCGGCGGTACGAATCAGCTGCAGGCCGTCGAGGTCTGGCCGAGGTTGGTCAGCATGGCGCAGGCCCAGGACTTCTGGATCTTCCACTTGCCGTTGTCGGCGACGAAGGGCACGTCGACGATGTTCTCCTGGCCGTTGACGACGAACTTGGCCTTGGCGTTGACGCTGTCGCCGAAGCTGGTGACGTCGGTGACCTCGATCTTCACGTCCGCACCCTTGGCTGCCTGGGAGAGGCGGTCCGGCAGGGTCGGGTCGGCCTCGGCGCCCTGGACGCCGTCCAGCTTCTCCGCCGCCGGGACCGCCGGGTCCAGCGCGCGGGCCAGAGCGGTGTTCAGCTCCGCGACGGTCGGGACCGGCGGCAGGTTCGCGGCGCTGGCCGACGCCGACGCCGCGGCGCTGGTCGTCGTCTTGGCGGCCGGCTTGCTGTCCTTGTCGTCGCCGCACGCGGTCATGCCCAGCGCGGCAACGATGGCCAGGCCGGCGATCGCGATGCGTCCAGTCTTACGAAGCTTCAACTGCTCGTCCTTTGCGTTCGAGTAGGTCCGTGTCATGTCCAGCAATGGCAGCCTCCACCCGAGCCGGCGGCGCTGCACGAGCTCCCAGGCTACCGGCACAGAAGACCACCGCGTGGACCCACACGGGACTGACTGATGTCGTCGGCAGCGAACGTACGCGGTGGAATCGGCGATGTCGAGCCGTTCGCCGGGGCGTGGTCACCGCAGACTGCGCAGCGGATCGGCTCTGGTCAGGCTCGGGTCGTCGGCGGCGAAGGTGCGGGCCGGGCCGGGACCGGTCGAGCGGGTCTCGAATCGGACCGTCACGACGCCGTATCCGCCGCCCTGCACCCAGCCGTGGCCGTAGTCGGGATGTTCGACATCCATGCCCCGGTGCCAGAGCGGGATGGAGAGGGCGGGTGCGGCCGCCCCTTCCGGCGGCTCGGCTTCGCCCGGCGGCGGGGCGGCCGGTTCGTGCTCGGCGCCTTCCCACCCGCCGTCCGCGCCGACCGGCGCCTGATCCAGCTCGGGGAACAGGGATTCTTGTCGCACCATGGACAACCCGCCGTAGCCGACACCGACCAGCCGGATCGGGCCGAGCTCGGTCGGGTCGATCGCGGAGCGCTGGGCGGCGGTGGACAGCGTGCTGAGGTCCTCGGTCGCATACGGCAGGGTGAAGGAGCGCGTCACGATGCTCATGTCGGACTTCTTCAATTTGAGTACCACGGTGCGGGCGGCGCGCCCGTCGTCGAGCAGGCGGCGATGTGCCGCCGCCGCCATCGCCTCGATGGCCGGACGGAGTTGCGCGAGCGTGACGATGTCGGTCTCGTAGGTGGTCTCGGCGCTGATCTGCTTGGCCTCGGCGCGTTCGGCGACCGGGCGCTCATCGATGCCGCGCGCCAGCCGGTGCAGCGCGGCGCCGACCGCACCGCCCAGTGTCGACACCGCCTCGGATTCGGGCAGCGCGGCGAACGCGCCGACGGTCTCGATGCCGAGCGAGCGCAGCTTGTGCTCCGCCACCGGGCCGATCCCCCACAGCTTGCGCACCGGCAGCGCGGCCAGCAGCTGTTGCTGCTCGACCGGCGAAACCACCCGTATCCCATCGGGTTTGGCGAGCCCGGAGGCGATCTTGGCCAGCTGCTTGCCGGTGCCCGCACCGACCGATGCGGTGAGCCCGGTGCGTTCGCGCACCATCGTGCGCAGCTCCTCGCAGAATTCGTGCACTCGCGCCACCGTCGCGCCGGCCAGTTCGGCGGGTTCGCCGAATGCCTCGTCGAACGACAGCGTCTCCAGCACCGGGATGCGGCTGCGCAGCGCGTCGAACACCTGCCCGCTGAGCACGCCGTACACGGCGCCGCGTGGCGGCACCACCACCGCGTTGACGCCGACCAGCCGGCGCGCCTGATGCATCGGCATCGCCGAACGCGCGCCGTACACCCGCGCCTCGTAACTGGCGCCCGCGACGACGCCGCGCCCGCCGATGCCGCCGACCAGGACCGGCCGACCGCGCAAGGTGGGACGCGTCAACTGTTCGGCGGAGGCGAAGAACGCATCCATATCGATGTGCAGCACCCAGCGCCGGGCGGTGCTCTGCGCGTCGGCGCGCGCGAGTGGATGCTGTTCGCTCACCGTGACTTCGCCGCGGGTCCCCCGAACTCGGCTACCCGCGGCGGAAGCACGTCAGTCGCCTCGTCCGTACACACGACGGGAAATCTACGCCCGCCCACCGACAAATCCGGACAGCTGCCGAACGCTGGGTGATCGCTGGCCACTAGCTGTTGGTTTCCCGGGAGGGTCGCCGGGCCCACCCTGCCCGGCGGCGAGCGTCCCTCGCACCTCTCGACCAGCGATGAGCTGGGCGAATATCAGCCGCATCCGCGCACTACACGGTTTCGGTGAACAGTCGGCGAAGCGCGGGGACCGGCCTTACCGGCCGCCTTCATATGTGATGATCGGACCTATGAAGATCCGCAAGGCCGTGATCCCGGCCGCCGGTATCGGTTCCCGGCTTCTCCCGCTGACCAAGGCCATCCCGAAGGAGATGCTGCCGGTCGGCGACAAGCCGGTCATCGAGCACACGGTCCGCGAACTCGTCGCGTCGGGCATCACCGACATCACCATCGTGGTCAGCAGCGGAAAGTCGTTGATCCAGGACCACTTCCGACCCAACCCCGCCCTGGTGGCGCAACTGCGCTCGGATGGGAAGACGGCATACGCCGACGCGGTCGAAGAGGTCGGCGAACTGTCCCGGCTCGGGCACATCACCTACCTCGACCAGCACGGCCCGTACGGCAACGGCACCCCGGTCCTGAACGCGGCCCGCAATCTCGGCGACGAGTCGATGCTGGTGCTGTGGCCCGACGACGTGTTCGTCGCCGAAATCCCGCGCGCCCAGCAGTTGATCGACGCCTACGAGGCCACCGGCGCTCCGGTGCTCGCGCTGATGCCGATGGACCCGGCCGAATCGCAGCGCTACGGCGTCCCGGTGGTCGCCGACGACCAGGGCAACGGACTGCTGCGCATCACCGGCCTACGGGAAAAGCCCAAGCCCGAAGACGCTCCGTCGAACTTCGCCGCGATCGGTGGCTACGTGGTCACCCCCGGCATCATCGACGAGCTGCGCACCCAGACCAAGGCCTGGTACAAGCACCGCACCGGCGAGGTCTACCTGACCGACGCGATCAACGTGCACGCCGCCGACAACCCGGTCTTCGGCCAGGTGATCCGTGGCCGCTGGTACGACACCGGCAATCCGGCCGACTACCTGGTCGCCCAGTTCGCGTCCGCGCTCGCGAACCCGCAGTACGGTCCGCTCCTGCGCACCCTCGCCGAGGAGACCGGCGACTGAACCACCCGGGACAGCCGAACGGCTTGCGCCCCAGGGTCAGAAGCGGCGGATGGCGTAGATGTCGAACTGCCGCAGCGGGCTGAGTCCGACCGGGACACCCCAGTCGTAGGCGTTGAAGATCTGGCCGAAACCGGCGTAGATCCCGACATGCGAACCGTCGGTGTTCAACACCACCACGTCGCCGGGTGAGAGCGCGTAGAACGGGACGGGCGCGCCGGCCCGGGCCTGCTCCCAGGTCGTGCGCGGAATGTGGACGCCGACCTGCCGGAACGCCCACTGGACCAGGCCGGAGCAGTCCCAGGCGAATGGTCCGGTGCCGCCCCATTGGTACGGCTTGCCGGTCTGGGTGACGGCCGCCGCCAGCGCACCGACACCGTGTGAGCTGGGCAGGGGAATCGCGGCCGATCCGGCGGCCGAGGCGGAGTCGGCGCTGCCGGTGGCACTACCGGTATCCGACCAGACGGGACCCGCCAGAATCAGCGTCGCGGCGGTCGCCAGGAGAAATCCGAAGGCGATCCGGCGCAAGGGTTTTCTGTTCACGTGCTCGTCCCTTCCGGTTGCCCGGCAGCCGGGCAACCATCCGGCGGCCCCGGCTGACGCCCGGCTCGAGCAGCGTCATCCAGAAGGAGCCGCAGCCGCCGCGCCCGGCGAACGCATACCCGAGCGCAGCTCAATGCAGTTAGGACAATCCACGAACTCACTGCTGCCACAGGAGTCGATCTCCGCAACAACAGCACCACTGCCGATTCTGCCGCGCACTCCGGACCTCCGGAGACGGTTCAGCAAATAACTAGCATGTGATCTATATCACACACCGACTAGCCGGTCTCGGCTTCGGCCACGGCGGCCCGAACCAAAGCGCGGGCCGCCCAGCTCATCGTCTCGGTGGCCGCGGCGGGATCGAGGCCGCAGGTATCACGGGTGGAGACCAGCGCCTCGACACCGAATACCAGGACGACCGCATTCACCAAACGTTCCAGCCGCTCCGGCGAGAGCGTGTCCGCCAGCGGCGCCAACGCGACCCGCGCCATCTCCAGCCGGGTCACCCCGCGCACCGGAACCCGATCCGCCTCAGCGACATCGACCTGACTGAACCAGCGTTCGAGGGTCGCCCGCAGTACACCGCGCCACACCACCTCGTCCGCGAACTGGAAGGCGCAGCACTCGCGCACCACTTTGTCGATGCGCTCCTCCGCGCCTTCGGGCAGGTCGTCCAGGAAATTCGGATAGCCGCCGACGAAGTTCGCCTGCCGGGTGGCCATGTCCGACCACAGCGACTGCGGATTGGGGAAGTACCGGTAGGCGGTGGCGGTGGAGACCTTCGCGGCCTCGGCGACCTCGGCGATCGAGGGCGCATGACCGTTGCGGGCGAGCTCGAGCCCGGCGTTGATCAGCGCCTGCCTGGTGCGCATCTTCTGATTCGTCGCGCGACCACTATTGAGAATCTCGTCTCGCCGTGAGAAAGTCATCTCACCACGATAGCAGATTCTCATTTTCAGGAGGGCGTGGCGATGACCCACGAAGAGATGGACGAGCTGTTCGAGCGACACTGCGCGGCCGAGGCGGCCAACGATGTGGACGCGATCATGGCGACCCTGACCGACGACGTCGAGCACGATGCGGTCGGCGATCCACAAGGCACGCTGCGCGACCCGGTCGCGATCGCCCAGCGCTACCGCGACCTTTTCGACGCGATCAGCGAAGACAAGATGGAGAGCGTGCACCGGTACTACGGCGAGGACTTCTTCGTCGACGAATCCCATTGGTACGGCCGGGCGACCGGCACATTCCTCGGGATCCCCGGCGGCAACCGGCCGATCGACTTCCGGATACTGCACGTCTGCGAGGTCCGCGACGACAAGATCAGCCGGGAGAATGTCTGGCTGGATACGGCCTCGATCGTCCAGCAGTTGACGGCGCCGGTCTGATGGGGGCCTACAAGGCGGCCAAGCGCGGGGCCGCGGCGGAGCGGTGGGAGCGGCGCGACGAGCGCCGAGAAGGCACGGCGGAGTATCTGTTGCCGCCGCTCGGGAGTTGCGTGTCGGCCACACCGGCGAGAACCGGCCAGAACGGACAGAGCCGGGTCCGGGGGTAGCCGAATCGGGGCGGGACCCGCTGGTCCCGCCCCGCAGCGGTGTCAGGCCTTGGTGACCTGTGCCCGCACGCCACCCACCAGCTCGGCGGCCTCGGCGCCCGCGTCGCCGAAGGTGAGGGTGGTGGCGAGGATTTCGCCCGCGATCAGGTCGCGGTGGGTTTCGGCCCACCCGGCCCGATCGGCGGGCACCTCGAGCACCACCGTGATCCGGTCGGAGACGTCCAGCCCCAAGGACTTTCGAGTTTCCTGCAGATCACGGATCAGGTCGCGGGCCCAGCCCTCGGCCTCCAGTTCCTCGGTGACCACCGAGTTCAACACCACCAGGCCCGCATTGCCGGGCAGCGCGGCGGTGGACTCGGGCTCGGCGGCGACCAGGCGCTGGGTGTATTCCTCAGGGAGCAGGGCGATTCCGGCGGCGGTGACGAGGCCGTCGGCGTCCTCGGACCATTCGCCCGCCTTGACCGCCTTGATCACCGTCTGCACGTCCTTGCCGAGGCGCGGACCCGCGGCACGGGCGTTGACGACCAGTTCGAAGCGGCCGTGCACGGCGACGTCGGTGGTCAGATCGACCTTCTTGACGTTGACCTCGTCGGCGATGATGTCGGCGTACGGGGCCAACCGCTCGGCGTCGGCCGCGGCGATGGTGACCTCGGCCAGCGGCAGGCGCACCCGCAGGTTCTGCGCCTTGCGCAGGCTCAGCACCGTGGAGCAAACCACCCGGGCCTCGTCCATCGCGGCGACCAGCTCCGGATCGGCGGGCAGCTCGGCGTCTTTCGGCCAGTCGGTCAGGTGCACCGACTCGCCGCCGGTGAGCCCACGCCAGATCACCTCGGTGATCAGCGGCAGCAGCGGCGCGGCCAGCCTGGTGACCACCTCGAGCACGGTGTGCAGGGTGTCCACCGCATCGGGGTCCTCGCTCCAGAAGCGCGAACGCGACCGGCGCACATACCAATTGGTGAGCGCGTCGGCGAACCCGCGCAGCTGTTCGCAGGCGCCCGCGATGTCGTAGACCTCGAGCGCCTCGGTCATCGCGTCCCGGGTCTCCGCGAGCTTTGCCAAGATGTAGCGATCCAGCACATTCGGCGAATCCGTGCGCCAGGTACCGGATTTCGAGGCATACAGCTGCAGGAATGTCCACGCGTTCCACAGCGGCCGCAGCGCATGGCTGACGCCCTCGCGGATGCCGCGCTCGGTGACGATGAGATTGCCACCACGCAGGATCGGCGAACTCATCAGGAACCAGCGCATGGCGTCGGAGCCGTCCCGGTCGAACACCTGGTTCACGTCCGGGTAGTTGCCCTTGGACTTGCTCATCTTCAGGCCGTCGTCACCGAGCACGATGCCGTGCGCGGCAACGGTTTTGAAGGCCGGGCTGTCGAACAGCGCGGTGGCGAGCACGTGCAGGGTGTAGAACCAGCCGCGGGTCTGCCCGTTGTACTCGACGATGAAATCGCCCGGGAAGTGGCTGTCGAACCACTCCTTGTTGTCGAACGGGTAGTGCACCTGCGCATACGGCATCGAGCCCGACTCGAACCAGCAGTCGAGCACCTCGGGCACCCGGCGCATGGTCGACTTGCCGGTCGGGTCATCCGGATTCGGCCGGGTCAGCTCATCGATCATCGGCCGGTGCAGGTCGTCCGGGCGCACGCCGAAGTCGCGCTCCAGCTCGTCGAGCGAGCCGTACACGTCCATCCGCGGGTAGGCCGGGTCGTCGGAAACCCACACCGGGATCGGGCTGCCCCAGTAGCGGTTCCGGCTGATGTTCCAGTCCCGCGCGCCTTCCAGCCACTTGCCGAACTGGCCGTCGCGGATGTGTTCGGGCACCCAGGTGATCTGCTTGTTCAGCTCGACCATCCGGTCGCGGAACTTGGTGACCGCGACGAACCAGGACGGCACCGCCATGTAGATCAGCGGCTGACCGGAACGCCAGCTGTGCGGGTAGGAGTGCTCGATCGTCTCGTGCCGCAACAGCTTTCCCGCGGCCTTGAGGTCCTTGATGATCACCGGGTTCGCGTCGAACACCATCAGGCCCTCGTACGGCGGCACCATCGAGGTGAACTTGCCGCCCGCGTCGAGCGGTTGCACGATCTCGATGCCGTTCGCGGTGGCGACATCCATGTCCTCCTCACCGAAAGCCGGTGCGAGGTGGACGATTCCGGTACCGGAGTCGGTGGTCACGTAGTCGGCGTTCAGCACGCGGTGCGCGTTGGGGTGGCCAGCGAAGAAGTCGAACGGCGGCTCGTACGACAGATCGGTCAGCGCCGCGCCGTCGTACTCGCCGAGTACCTCGGGCTGCTCGCCGAATTCGCGGGTGTAGTGCGACACGCGTTCGGCCGCCAGCAGATAGCGCTTACCGTCGGCGGCGCGCAGCTGCACGTAGCGGATGTCGGGGTGCACCGCGATCGCCAGGTTCGACGGCAGGGTCCACGGGGTGGTGGTCCAGATCAGCGCGTTGGCGCCGTCCAGCTCGTGCAGCGGATGCTCGGCGGGCACGCGCAGCACCATGTCGACGGTGACCGCCGGGTCCTGACGCATCTTGTACGCATCATCGAGGCGGGTTTCCTGATTCGACAGCGGCGTCTGCTCGTACCAGCTGTAGGGCAGCACCCGGAAGCCTTGGTAGATCAAACCCTTCTCGTGCAGCGACTTGAACGCCCACATCACCGACTCCATGAAGTCGAGATCGAGTGTCTTGTAGTCGTTGTCGAAGTCGACCCAGCGGGCCTGACGCGTCACGTAATCGCGCCATTCACCGGTGTAGCGCAGTACCGAAGATTTGCAGGCCGCGTTGAATTCGGCGAGGCCCATTGCGTCGATCTGTGATTTGTCCGTGATACCGAGCTGCTTTTCCGCCTCGATTTCCGCGGGCAATCCGTGACAGTCCCAGCCGAAACGCCGGTCGACACGCTTGCCGCGCATCGTCTGGAAACGCGGTACCAGATCCTTGACGTATCCGGTGAGCAAATGCCCATAATGTGGCAGACCGTTGGCAAAGGGCGGTCCGTCGTAGAAGACGAACTCCGCTGCCCCGGAACGGTTTTCGATGCTCGCGCGGAAGGTGTCGGCGGCCGCCCACGCGTCGAGTACGCGGCGCTCCAGATCGGGGAACGACGATCCCGAGCCGACACCAAGGTCGACCCGCGGGTACCCGCTGTTGCTGGAAGTTTGGTCCGCCATCGCGGATGCGTCTCCTCGTGCCGTCTTCGTTGGCACGGGGACGATGCCGACGCCCGGTGCGCCGAAACCGCGGTACCACCCCGCTTGTCCGGCCTGAGCTGCCGAACCTCTCATTGCGAGCTGTGACGGGCTCACCCGTTCGGTTCTACTGAGCGGCGCCACCGAGCGGGTAGCACGCGCTGTTCTTCCGAAGGCTCCCCGGTGATAGCCGGATCGACACCGTGTTCATGTTTGATTCTAGCCAGTACGGTCAACCCTGTTTTCGGCGCACCTGCCGGGCGACGGTACGCCCTCAACGTTTGGCGTGACGCCCAGGTGGCGGCGGAGTGGAGTCTCCGTCCGGCCGACGCATAGACAGGGCACTCACCAGCAACAGCACCGCGCCGAGTACGCAAACCACGATGCAGCCCCACGCCCAGATCACCGATCCGGTGGTCAGCGCCGCCACGAGTAGGGCGAATCCGACGGCGGCAAGAACAAGTGTCAAGACGAGCATGGGGACCCCCCGAAGGGATGGCAGGCGGGCTCGACAGTTCCTCTAGTTGTACGAACTGCGGTGCTCGGGGTGAGCGGCTACTTGCCACCCTTGGCAAACGTGGCGGGCTGCAGGTTGTTGGCCGTATTGGCGTCGGCGAACGCCTCGCCACCGTCGACGGGTACCGCCGAGCCGCGGTTTTCCAGCTCCTCGAGCTGCGACTCCAGGTAGGACTTCAGCCGCACCCGGTATTCCCGCTCGAAGGTCTTGAGCTGCTCGATCCGGCTCTCCAGCACGCTGCGCTGCTGGGTGATGGTCGCCATGATCTCGGTGTGCTTGCGCTCGGCATCGGCCTGCAGTGCATCGGCCTTTTCCTTGGCCTGACGGAGCTGGTTGTCCGAGCGGGACTGCGCGTCCGACAGCATCGCGTCGGCCTTCTGGCGGGCGTCGGCGATCATCGCCTCGGACCGGGTCCGGGCATCGCCGACCAGACGCTCAGAGTTTGCCCTGGCGTTGGACAGCAGGTTCTCCGCCTCCACCTTGGCGTCGCTGGTCAGCCGGTCCGCCATCTCCTGGGCGAGGCTGAGCACCTTGGCGGCCTGCAGGTTCGCGTCCGCACTGGGCGCGTCCTTCTGGACGGGTGCGGGCATCGGCGCAGGCGGGGCCACCGGAACCGGCGGCTTGATCGGCTCGGGCTGCGGCGGTGGTGCCTGCTGGACAGGCGCTTTCACGTTGTTCGGGCCGACCGGGCCGCGATTCTTCTTGGCATCAGCCAGTTCTGCGTCGAGTTCGGCGACCCGCTGACGCAGATCAGCGTTTTCCTCGATCAGACGCGAGAGCTCCTGCTCGACGAGATCCAGGAAGGCGTCGACTTCATCCTCGTTGTAGCCGCGCTTCCCGATCGGCGGTTTGCTGAACGCGACGTTGTGCACATCGGCTGGAGTCAGCGGCATGGAAGGATCCCTTCACGCGTCTTTTGGAGATCTAGCAGATCTAGCAAGCTACTTCACGGCCCATTCTGTCACACCGGGGCTACCGGTTGCCCGAGCCTGCCCACGATCGACATCAAGATGAAGACGATGAAAAGCAGGACCATAATCGACAGATCCAGGCGAATTCCCCCCAGTGACACCGGTGGTATCAAGCGCCTCAGGAGTTTCACCGGAGGATCGGTGATCGTGAAGATCACCTCGAGGATGACGACAACGACACCGGTGGGGCGCCAGTCGCGAGCAAAGCTACGGATGAACTCGACGATCACCCGGCTGATCAGCAACAGCCAGAAGATGAACAGTACGAAGTACAGCACCGCGAACAAGGCCACGACTTCACTCTGCCGCAAAATCCGCTTTGCGCAAAATGACCGCGCCGCCGCGCATGCGACCGGTCTGCAACTCCCCCCAGATCACGACCTTATTTCTGGTTGTAGAAGCCGGTTTCGGCGATGCGTCGGCGTTCTTCGGCTGATACGTCGACATCGGCCGGTGAGAGGAGGAACACCTTCGTGGCCACCTTGTCGAACGAGCCACGTAACGCGAACGCGAGTCCGGCGGCGAAGTCGACCAGCCGCTTGGCGTCGGCGTTGCTCAGCTCGACCAGGTCCATGATCACCGGGTTGCCCTCGCGGAATCGCTCGCCGATGATGCGGGCCTCGCTGTAGTCACGCGGGCGCAGTGTGGTGATCTTGGACAAGGGGCCTCCGTCCTCGAAGATCCCCGGCCTGCGCGCGGGTGCCGGCTCGGGGCGCACGCGCTCCTCCAGCCGCCGCTCTTCGGCTTCGGGATCGACGGCGAGCGCACCGCGGGTAGCGCCACGCAGCGACGGCGCGCTGCCGCCCGCCCGGAACCGGCCCGACGACGGCGCGGCCTCGATCCGGGTGGGACGCCGCGGCGCCTCGTAGCGGTCTTCGCCGTAGGGCTCGTCGGCGTAGTCGTCGCGGCGGGAAACGGGGTACCCGGCCTTGTACGGCGACTTGTAGGCGGGCTCCGGGTAGTCGACCTCTTCGCGGTCGAACCCGTCGGCGCCGTAATGGTCTGCGCCGTAACGGTCTTCGGGATACCGGTCGGCACCGTAGGCGCCGCGGTCGGCGTAGTCACGGGGCCGTGGCCTGCGCGCACCGCGCTCGTCACCGGCCCGGGGAGCACGATCGTCGACGTAGTCGTCTTCGTAATCCTCCAGCGGAACCATGCCGAAGTAGGCCTTGAACTTGTGCAGCGTGCTCATGACCGCGCCTCGCTGTCGCTCGGCTCCGTCATGACCACGATGGTGGCTGCGTCGACCGTTCGCTCGCTTCGCTCGCTCATGACCGCGCCTCGCTCTCGCCAGGCTCCGGCTTGACCACGGACGTGACGACGTCGACTGTTCGCTCGCTCCGCTCGCTCATGACCGCGCCTCGCTCTCGCTCGGCTCCGTCATGACCACGATGGTGGCTGCGTCGATTACTCGCTCGCTGCGCTCGCTCATTTTGGTCGACCTTCCTTCGGCCCCGGTGGCGGCCGGGTGTTGAAGTCTTGCTCAGCCCTCGTCTGTCCCAAGCATATGTGTCGAATGTGACTGATGAGGTTTCTTTGCTACGCCGAGGTTATCGGTCGAGCGCCCATCAAGGCGGTACCGACACGCACACACGTCGAGCCGTGTTCGATCGCGGATTCCAGATCGCCCGACATTCCTGCGGAAAGTTCTGTCGCGCCGGGATGCTCGGCGAGTAGCAGCGTGTGCAAAGTCGCAAGTCGCGCAAATGCCGCATCAGACTCAGCCCCCAATGGCGGAATAGCCATCAGACCGGACAGTCGTAATCCCGAAGATGCCGCAACGTGATCCGCGAGTCGGGTCAATTCGCCGGGCGCGACACCGCCGCGCGACGGGTCCTCATCCAGGCTCACCTGCAACAGGACGCGCACCGGTTCGGTGCGCTCCCCCGCGTCGAGGGCGGCCCGCGCACCCGCGTCAAGGGCTGTTGCCAGGCGTTCGCTGTCGACCGAATGCACGGTGTGCGCCCACCGCGCGACGATCTTCGCCTTGTTGCGCTGGAGCCGTCCGATCATGTGCCACTGGACATCCGAGAGGTCTTCGTCACCTACCAGCTCGGGCACCGCCGCCACCTTGGCCGTTGCCTCCTGCTCGCGCGACTCACCGAACTCGCGCCGACCGAGGCGGTACAGGATCGCCACGTCCTCGGCCGGGAAAAACTTCGTCACGGGGAGTAGACGCACCGAGCCCGGATCCCGCCCCGCCGCAAGGCAAGCCGCGTCTACTCGCTGCAGTAGCCCGGCCAGGTTCGTGGCCAATTCGGCAGTCCGCTCACCGATGGCCGCCGCGGTCTCCGGTTCCGCCGCCCGGCTCATGCGCCCGCCTCGGCCCAGATCACGCTGCCCAGCCGCCCGGTGGGCGCGCCGCGACGGTGGCTGAACAAGGTGCGATCTTCAATGGTGCAGCGCGGGTCGACGGCCACCCCGCTGACTCCGGCTTCGATGAGCTGCCTGCGGATTCCGGCGCGCAGGTCCAGCGAGGGGGTATTGCGCACCGTGGTGGCGGCACTGCCCGGCAGATGCGCCTCGACGTCGGCCCGCATGGCGGCGGGCACTTCGTACTGGCGCCCCGAGGCGGCCGGACCCAGGAACGCGCCGATCCGATCCACCCGAGCACCCACCGACACCATCGCCTCGAGCACGCGCGGAACGATCCCGATCCTGGCCCCGATCCGCCCCGCGTGCACCGCGGCGAGCACACCCGCCTCGTCATCGGACAACAGGATTGGCACACAATCGGCAGTCAGCACCACCAGGGCGAGGCCGGGCACAGTGGTCACGATGGCATCGGTGGCAGGCACCGGCTCCTCTCGTGGGCCGTCGATGATCTCGACATTGCGCCCGTGAATCTGTTCCATCCACACCAGTCGGTCCGGGGTCAGCCCGATCCCCTCGGCCAGCCGCTCGCGATTGCGCCGCACCGCCGCCGGATCGTCACCGACATGATCGCCGAGATTGAACGACTCGTACGGCGGCGCCGAAAACCCGCCCGCCCTGGTCGTCGTCACTCGCCGAACGGTCAAAGTCGGAGCAGAAGTCATCCCCCAACCCTAGTCAACCGCCCCACCATCACCCCCGTCCCCGAGCTCACAGACCCTCCATACGGTTCACGGCCGCTAGCGGCTCTGTGGAGCGCATGGACCGTCTGTGAGATCAACGACTTTCGAGCGCGACGGTACAGACGACGAAGGCCCTGGTCCCGCGGGACCAGGGCCTTCGTGTTCAGCTGTTCGCGTCAGCGCCGCATGAAGGAGGGCACGTCGACGTCGTCGTCATCGTCGTCGGGGGGCTCGATGTGGGTGCGGGCATTGTTCGCCACCGTCGGTTCGGCCAATCGGGCCCGTTCGGTGTCCCGGTAGCTCGGCACCGCGCCGCGGGTGGAGGTGCTCGCGGTGGCGGAGGCTACGTCGCTGCCGCGTGCCGCGACCTCAGCGGTACGGCTCTGACCGACCTCGCCTGCGCGGGCCGATCCGATGGCGCCCCGGCTCGCGGTGTCGAAGGTACGCCGGGCGGGTCCTCCACCGTCAAAACCCGCTGCGATCACGGTGACTCGCACTTCGTCGCCGAGCGAGTCGTCGATCACCGTGCCGAAGATGATGTTGGCCTCGATGTGCGCGGCCTCCTGGACCAGCGACGCGGCCTCGTTGATCTCGAATAGGCCGAGGTCGGAACCGCCCGCGATGGACAGCAGCACGCCGTGCGCACCGTCCATGGACGCCTCCAGCAGCGGCGAGTTGATCGCCGATTCAGCGGCCTTCACCGAGCGGCCCTCGCCGCGCGCGGAGCCGATGCCCATCAGCGCGCTGCCCGCGCCGGACATCACGCTCTTGACGTCGGCGAAGTCGACGTTGATCAGGCCAGGGGTGGTAATCAGGTCGGTGATGCCCTGCACACCGTTGAGCAGCACCTCGTCCGCCGAGCGGAACGCGTCCATCAGGCTCACCGCCGCGTCGCCGAGCTGGAGCAGCCGATCGTTCGGGATCACGATGAGCGTGTCGCAGGACTCGCGCAGCTGGGTGATGCCGGTTTCGGCCTGACCACCGCGCCGCTTGCCCTCGAACGAGAACGGGCGGGTGACCACACCGATGGTGAGCGCGCCGAGCTTGCGCGCGATCTGGGCGACGACCGGCGCGCCACCGGTACCGGTGCCACCGCCCTCGCCCGCGGTGACGAAGACCATGTCGGCGCCCTTGAGCACCTCTTCGATCTCGTCCTTGTGGTCCTCGGCGGCCCGGCGGCCGACTTCGGGGTCGGCGCCGGCGCCGAGACCACGGGTCAGTTCCCGGCCGACGTCGAGCTTGACGTCGGCATCACTCATCAGCAGGGCCTGCGCGTCGGTGTTGACCGCGATGAACTCGACACCTTTGAGGCCCTGTTCGATCATCCGGTTGACGGCATTCACACCGCCGCCGCCGATACCGACGACCTTGATCACGGCAAGGTAGTTGTGCGGGGGCGTCATGGGCTCTCGCCTTCCTTCGATCTAAAGCCTGTCGTTTTCGGATTCGAGACACTCCGCCGGTTCGCCTGAGCGGCTTCACTCAGCGATCCGCCGCCCGGGCAAACCCTAAACCTCAACCATAGGGTTAGCGTTATGTCAAGTATCCGACTGCTGCGGAACGCTATTCGTCGCCGCCGCAATACGCGCGCAGGCGCGCCGAAACGAGCGACAGAATCTTGTGTGATCCCTCTCGTCTCGCAGCCCCACACGACGTATGGTGAACGGTTGCCCCCCGGCGCTCCGCGCGGCAATTCGACGCGGGCGCAATGGGTATCGATCACTTTACCGTGACCAGATTAGGACTCGAAACATCGAACACCGTTCCAGGGCGGGTCAGCAGCGGAAGAACGACCGCCGACTTGCGTTCGCCGTCGTTCATCCCACCCCAGAGTACCGTGCGGCCATCCTTCAGATTCAGCGAAATATCCGAAATGGACCGTGCCACAACCTCGTCCACCTGAATCGCCAGCGCAGGCGGCAGCACCGCGAGCACCGCGACGGCGGCCCTGGTGACGGGGGCGTCACTGGCCGGGTGCTCGGTCACCAACCTGGGTACCCCGATCGGCGCCGCCTCGATCGCGAATTCGACGCTCTCGGCGTCCAGCAGGTGCGCACCCTGCGGACTTTCGAAAAACAGCACCGGAACGCGCTCGACAACGGTCACCTTCACCGTCGACGGGAATACCCGCTGCACCCGCGCCGTGCGGACCTTCGGAATACTCGCGACCCGCCGGGCGATCTCGGTCGTGTCGATGCGCAGCATCGAGCGTCCGGACGGTATTTCGAGCAGATCGCGGACCTGCTGTTCGGGCACCGCGACTACGCCGTCGACTTCGACGGTACGCACCGAGAGCACCGGGGTGAACCATGCGACGACACCGACGATTGTAAGGACGCACACACCCAGCAATCCCCACACCCGGATCCGCCGCCACCCGTCCGGGCCGAGCCGCGCGCCGATCGATCGCGCCGCGCCGAAGCCCGTCCGGCGCACCGACCCGACGTCGCGCCGCGAACCGCCACCACGGGTCACGCCGGTCACCGCCCGTACTGGGGCCGCGCCCGTAGGCCGTCGAGGATCTGGCTGCCGAGCATCGTCACATCACCCGCACCCATGGTGATCACGACGTCACCGGGCAACGCCAGCCGGGCGACCTGACGGCCGACCCGCGACATATCCGGCTGGTAGTGCACGGGTTTGGTGACCGACTGGGCCACCAGCGCACCGTTCACGCCGGGCAGCGGCTTCTCGCGCGCGCCGTACACGTCCAGCACGACGACCTCGTCGGCCAGGCTGAGCGCGGCGCCGAAGTCCTGCGCGAAGGTCGCGGTGCGGCTGTACAGATGCGGTTGGAAGACGACGATCACCCGCCCCTGCCGGGATCGTGCGCCGTCGCGGGCTTCCTGCTGCACCAGCTCGGCCGCGGCGCCGAGCACGGCCCGCACCTCGGTCGGATGGTGGGCGTAATCGTCGAAGACGCGCACCCCGTTCTCCCGCCCGGCGAACTGGAACCGCCGGTGCACGCCACCGAAACCCTCCAGGCCCTGGATGATTTCGTCCACGTCGGCGCCCGCGGCCCGGGCGGCGAGCAGTGCGGCCAGCGCGTTCAACGCCATATGCCGGCCCGGCACCGACAACCGCAGGGTGCGCGGCGCCGCTTCGTCGGCCAGCTGGAACTGGGCGATGCCGCCGACATCGCGCGGCTCCCAGCTGTGCAGGCGCACGCCGACCGGGATCGGCGCGTCGGCGAGTTCGCCGGAGCCGTAACCGAGGACGCGAATGTTATTCTCCGCCAGCCGGGGGCCGACCCGTTCGGCCAGCGCCCGGGAACCGGGATCGTCCAGGCAGACCACCAGCAGGCCGCCCTCGGCGAGCCGGTCGGTGAAGTCGTCGAAGACCTGGACGTAGGCCTCGTCCGTGCCGAAGTAGTCCAGGTGGTCGGATTCGATATTGGTGACCACCGCGACGTCCGGGTCGTATTGCAGCAGCGACCCGTCGCTTTCGTCGGCCTCGGCGACGAAGATGTCGCCGGTGCCGTGGTGGGCGTTGGTGCCCGCTTCGTTCAGCTCGCCGCCGACCGCGAAGGACGGATCGAATCCGCAGTGCTGCAACGACACGATGAGCATCGAGGTGGTAGAGGTCTTCCCGTGCGTGCCGGAGACCAGCAGCGTGCGATGCCCCTGCATCAGCGACGCCAGCACAGCGGGCCGCAGCAGCACCGGGATATCGCGCCGATTCGCTTCCAGCAGTTCGGGATTGGTCTTCGGGATGGCCGCGTAGGTGGTGACCACGACGGTCGGTCCGCCGGGTAGCAGGTCGAGGGCGCTGGCGTCGTGGCCGATGCGCACCTGCGCGCCCCGCGCCCGCAGCGCGAGCACGCCGCGGCTCTCCTTGGCGTCCGAGCCGGACACGGCGCCGCCACGGGAGAGCAGGATGCGCGCGATCCCGGACATCCCGGCACCGCCGATCCCGACCATGTGCACCCGCGCCAGCGAGGGCGGCAAGGCGGAAAGGTCGTCAGCCACCGATTACCTCCAGCACGATCCGCGCTACCTCGTCGGCGGCGTCGCGGTGCCCGGCGCCGGCCGCGGCGCGGCCCATCTCGATCAGCCGTGCGGAGTCCATGAGCAGCGGAATCACCTCATCGATCACGTATTTCGGCGTCAGCTCCGAATCGGGGACAATTCTGCCACCGCCCTGCCGGACGACGGGCCTGGCATTGAGCTCCTGCTCACCGTTGCCGTGCGGCAGTGGCACGTAGAAGGCGGGTAGCCCGACCGCCGACACCTCGGCGACCGTCATCGCGCCCGACCGGCAGACCACCGCGTCGGCGGCGGCATAGGCGAGATCCATCCGGGAAAGATACGGCACCGCCACATACCGTGCGCTCGCGCCACTCTCGGCGAGATCGAGGGTGTTCTTGGGTCCGTGCGCGTGCAGCACCGAGATACCGGCCGCGGCGAGTTGCGGCGCGGCCCCCGATACCGCCTCGTTCAGGCTGCGGGCGCCCTGCGATCCGCCGAACACCAGCAGCACCGGCCCCTCGGTGGGCAGCCCGAAGTGGGCGCGGGCCTCGGCCCGCAGCGCGGCGCGATCCAGCGTGGTGATCGCGGCCCGCACCGGAATGCCGACCACCTGCGCCCCGGCCAACCCCGAATCCGGCACCGCGGCAAGCACTCGCGCGGCGCGGCGCGCACCGACCTTGTTCGCGATACCCGCCTTGGCGTTCGCCTCGTGCACCACCACCGGCACCTCGCGCCGGCGCCGCAGCAGGCCGGGCCCGGCGGCCAGGTACGCGGGCAGCGCCACATAGCCGCCGAAGCCGACGATCACGTCGGCCTCGACCGCGTCGATCACCGCTCTGGCTCGCGCCACCGAGGCACGCACCCGGCCGGGCAGCCGCAGCAGATCCGCGGTCGGCTTGCGCGGCAACGGAACCGGCGGGATGAGCTCGAGCGGATAACCACGCTCGGGGATCAGGCGGGTCTCCAACCCGCGTTCGGTGCCGAGCGCCGTCACCCGGATCGAATCGTCGAGCCGCCGCAGCGCGTCCGCCACCGCCAATGCCGGCTCGATGTGGCCCGCCGTGCCGCCACCCGCGACGATTACCGAGATCACCTAGATTTTCCTCGTTCTCTTGTGTGGTTGACCGGATAACTTGGCTCCCACGCCCTGGTGGCACGCAGCGAGCTGGTGCCCCGGCTCTCCGGTGAGCGGCGTCGTCCCGGCTCGGGGCGCGGCCGCCGCACCGGCGGCAGCGCCGACTGTCTACCCTGCCGTGGCGCTTTGGCCCGCTGCGCGGACTTCGCTCTGGCGGCACTGGCCCGCGCCGGGGAGTACACCTCCGGCTTGGGCAGCCGCAGCAACTTGCTGAACCTACCGTCCTGCCCGGCATGCAGCGCCGAGACGGCCTCCGGTTCGTGCCTGGCCGCGTTGGCGATGATGCCGAACATGAACAGCGTGATCGCCAGCGACGAACCACCGGCGGAGACCAACGGCAACTGCAGACCGGTGACCGGAAGCAGGCCGACCACGTAGCCGATGTTGATCAGCGCCTGACCGGTGATCCACGTCGTCGCGGTCGCCGTGAGCAACCGGAGGAACGGATCGACCGAGCGGCTGGCAATGCGAAGTCCGGTGTAGACGAACAGCGCGAACAGTCCGAGGACCAGCGCACAGCCGAGGAAGCCGAGTTCCTCGCCGATGATGGCGAAGATGAAGTCGTTGTGCGAGTTGGGCAGGTAACTCCACTTGGCCCGGCTCTGGCCGAGGCCCCGGCCCCAGATGCCGCCGTCGGCCAGCGAGTACAGCGCCTGCCGCGCTTGGTAATTGATGCCCTGCGGGTCATCGCCGGGGTTGAAGAACGCGCGCATCCGATCCGAGCGATAGCCCGCCGACAAGGCGAGCACGCCCGCGGCGATCAGGCCGGACACCGAAATCGTCACGAACAGCCGCAACGGCAGCCCGCCGAACCACAGCAACGCGGCCAGCACGATGCCGAGCGCGATCGTCGTCGACAGGTTCGGCTCGACCACGACCAGCAGGCACACCAGCAGACCCGCCGGAACCAGCGGCATCAGGATGTCCTTCAGCCCGGCGTGCTCGGAGCGTCGCGACGCCAGCAGGTGCGCACCCCACACCACCAGCGTGACCTTGACGACTTCCGACGGCTGTACCGAGAAGAAGCCGAGGTCGATCCAGCGCCGCGCGCCCTGAACCTTGGAGCCGATCCCCGGGATCAGCACCAGGACCAGACCGATCACCGACAGCACGAACAGCGGAAACGACCACTGCCGCAACCGGCGCAGCGGGATCCGCAGGGCGAGGTAGAACAGCACCGCACCGATCGCGGCGAACATCGCCTGCTGGATGAACAGCGAATATGCCGATCCCCCATCGGCATACGCCTCGACGCTGGACGCGGACAGCACCATCACCAAGCCGAGCACGGTGAGCAACGTGGCGATGGTGACGACGAGATGGAACGACGCGAGCGGCCGCGCCAACCAGGCCACGAACCTGGCTCCGGCTCGGGGGTCCGTTCGCCGCGTCGTCTCCCTCATAGTTGCCGCCCGACGTCACCGTCTTCCAGTGCGTGCACCGCCGCCGCGAAACTGCGACCCCGGTGCGTGTAGTCGGCGAACATGTCCAAGGAAGCCGCGGCGGGCGCGAGCAAGACGGTGTCGCCTCGACTGGCGAACCCGGCCGCTGCTCGCACGGCGCGCGCCATCACGGCGTCGGCCTTATCTCTCGACGCGTCACCCATCCCTGCATCGTCTCCCGCGATCAGCTCGACCACCGGGACCTCGGGCGCGTGTCGCGCCAACGCGGCCGCGAACACCGGCGCGTCGGCGCCGATCAGCACCACCGCGACCAGCCGGTCGGCGACCTCCTCGACCAGGTCCTCGATCTGCGCGCCCTTGAGCTGACCGCCGGCCAGCCAGACCACCTGCGGGTGCGCCAGGATCGCGGTGCGGGCGGCGTGCGGGTTGGTGGCCTTGGAGTCATCGATGAAGTCGACGCCGACGACCTCGCGCACGAACGCGGACCGATGCGGGCCGACCTTGTGCTCGATCAGACCTTCCCGGATGAACTGCGGCGCAACGTCGATCGCCCTGGTCAGCGCGGCGGCGGCGAGCGCGTCCGCGACACCGGCCGGTCCGGGCGGGCTGATGTCGCCGACCTCGGCGAGGATCGCGGCCTTGGTGAACGCGCGATCGAGCAGCTTGCCGTCGACCACGCCGAGCTCACCGTCGGCGGGCACGCCGATCCGGAAACCAACGGTGCGGCGGGCTTTCGAGCGACGGGCCAGCGAGGCCGCCACCGGATCGTCGAGCCCGACCACGCCGACGCGACCGACCAGCGCCCGCGCCTTGGCGGCGGCGTACGCGTCGAGTCCGCCGTGCCAATCCAAATGATCCTCGGCCACATTGAGCACCACGCCCGCCTCGGGACGCACCGACGGCGCCCAGTGCAGCTGGAACGAGGACAGCTCGACGGCGAGTACCTGCGGACCGGGATTGCGCCGCAAGGCGTCCAGGATCGGCAGGCCGATA
Source organism: Nocardia brasiliensis (assembly GCF_042691675.1). Classification (GTDB taxonomy): domain Bacteria; phylum Actinomycetota; class Actinomycetes; order Mycobacteriales; family Mycobacteriaceae; genus Nocardia; species Nocardia brasiliensis_D. The sequence continues at coordinate 2,544,862 of NZ_CP170507.1, read as the reverse complement.
TTGCCGCAGGCGACGCTGGCGATGCCCGCCGCGCGCAGGATGGCGTGCGTCATCTGCGTGGTGGTGGTCTTGCCGTTGGTTCCGGTCACCACCAGCCACTTGCGGACCGGACCGTAGATCCTGGCTTGATCGACCCACCAGGCGAATTCGACGTCACCCCACACCGGCGTGCCCTCGGCGACCGCCGCGGCGAGCACCGGGGAGTCCGGCCGCCAGCCCGGGCTGGTGATCACCAGCGCGAACCGGTTCCAGTCGGCGGTTTCCAGTTCGACGCAGGTGGCAATGTCCAGGCCGAGCTCGGCCGCCTCGGCGAGCGCGGCGGCGCCACCGTCGGTGACCACCGGACGCGCGCCGATATCGCGCAGCGGCTCGACGAGCGAGCGCCCCGATACCCCCCAACCCGCGACGAGAACGTCACGGCCACGCAGGAATTCGAGCATGGGCCCAGGTGATCGCAGGGCCCGAGGAGAATGTTCGACCATCGCTAGTTCACCCGACCGCAGAGAGATATTCGCTGTAGAACAAGCCGAGCCCGACGGCCGAAGCCATCGCGGCCAATAGCCAGAACCTGATGATCACCGTAGTCTCGGCCCACTTGCTGAGTTCGAAGTGATGATGGAACGGCGCCATCTTGAACAACCGGTTGCGCGTGGTGCGGTACACCGCCACCTGCAACACCACCGACAAAGTCTCGGCCACGAACAGCGCGCCGATCACAATCATCAGCAGCTCGGTGCGGGTGGTGATGGACAGTCCGGCCAGCAGACCGCCCAGCGCCAGCGAACCGGTGTCGCCCATGAAGATCTTGGCGGGCGCGGCATTCCACCACAGGAAACCGACGCACGCGGCGGCGCCCGCCGCGCAGACCAGCGCCAGGTCGAGTGGGTCGCGGACGTTGTAGCAACCGGCCTCGGGCTTGGTCTCGCAGGCGTGGTAGTACTGCCAGAACGTGATGACTACATAGCCGCCGAGCACCAGGCTCATCGATCCGGCCGCGAGACCGTCCAGGCCATCGGTGAGATTCACCGCGTTGGACCAGGCCACCACGACCAGGCAGACGAAGACGAGGAACACGACGACACCCATCGTCACCGTGCTGATGTCACGCACGTACGACAGATGCCTGCTGGCCGGGGTCAACCCGCTCGCCCCGCGGAACTGCAGTGCGAGCACGCCGAAGACGACAGCGGCGGTGAGCTGACCGAGGTATTTGCCCGCGGCGGTCAGACCGAGATTGCGCTGCTTGCGGATCTTGATGAAGTCGTCCACGAAGCCGACCCCGCCCAGCGCGGTGGCCAGGCCGAGCACCAGCAGTCCGGAGGCCGACGGCCCGTCGGCGTTGTAACCGATGCCGATCAGGTGCGAGCCGAGGTAACCGGCCCACATGCCGATGATGATGGCGACGCCACCCATGGTGGGGGTGCCGCGCTTGGCCTGGTGACTGGCCGGGCCGTCGACCCGGATCTCCTGGCCGAAGCCCTGCTTGGCGAACATCTTGATCAGCAGCGGGGTCAGCAGAATCGATACGGCCAGCGCAATCGCCGCCGCGAAAAGAATCTGTCTCACGACTGCGCCTCGCTAACGCTCGGCACAGCCGTTCGACCGATGGTCGCTGCAATATCGGTTCGCTCGCTGCGCTCGCTCACTCAATCGCCTCCGTGCTTCCCTGGCGTCCGCTGGGTGGCTCTGTACCGATCAAGTGTTCGGCGACCTCCCAGAGGCCCACCGACTTCGATGCCTTGACCAGCACCACATCACCCGCCTCGACTTCGTCGTCGAGCAACGCGATGGCCGCGCCGATGTCGGGCACGAGGGTCGACTCCTCGCCCCATGAGCCTTCCATCACCGCTCCCTGATGCATCGCCCGGGACGGCCTTCCGGTGCCGACCACGACCAGCCGGTGCACGTCGAGGCGCACCGCGAGCCGGCCGATCCGGTCGTGTTCGACCACGGATTCTTCGCCGAGTTCGCCCATTTCACCGAGCACCGCCCAGCTGCGGCGCGGTGTTTCGCCCGCGCGCGACAGGGTGACCAGCGCCTTGAGGGCGGCGCGGACCGAATCCGGGTTGGCGTTGTAAGAGTCGTTGACGACGGTCACGCCGCGCGCGGTGGTGCGTACATCCATCCGGCGCGCGGACGCGGCACGGGCGTCGGACAGTGACCGCGCGATGGTGTCGAGGTCCGCGCCGCATTCCAGGGCGACCGCCACCGCGGCAAGCGCATTGCCGACCTGATGTTCGCCGTGCACGGCCAGTCGGATCGGGCTGCTGCCTGCCGGGGTGTGCAGGGTGAAGCCCGCGCGCGCTTGGTCGTCGAGCCGAATATCGGTGGCCCGCACGTCGGCGTTGTCGGATTGTCCGACGGTCACCACGCGGGCCGATGTCCGCGACGCCATCGCGGCGACCTGCGGGTCGTCGGCATTCAGCACGGCCAGCCCGGACGCCGGAAGCGCCTCCACCAGTTCGCCTTTGGCCTTGGCGATGGCCTCGCGGCTGCCGAACTCACCGAGATGGGCGGTGCCGACATTGAGCACGACGCCGATGCTCGGCGGCGCGACCTCGGCGAGCGCGGCGATGTGGCCGGTGCCGCGCGCGGACATCTCCAGCACCAGGAAACGGGTGTCGGCGTTGGCGCGCAACACGGTCCAGGGGTGGCCGAGCTCGTTGTTGAACGAGCCGGGCGGGGCGACGACCGGCCCGAGCGGGGCCAGCACGGCCGCGAGCAGGTCCTTGGTCGAGGTCTTACCTGATGAGCCGGTCACCCCGACGACGGTGAGAGTTCCCGCCGCGGTGAGGCGTTCGACGCTGACGCGGGCCAAGGCGGCGAGCGCGGCGAGCACCGCGGCTCCGGAGCCGTCCGAATCCGCCGCCAGGGCAACCGAACTCGACGGCACCGAGCCGGGGCTCGGCGTGACGACGATGGCGGGCACGCCCACCGGGCGGGCCGCGAGCACCGCGACCGCACCGGCCGCCACCGCCGCGGCGGCGTAGTCGTGGCCGTCCGATCGCGCGCCCGGCAATGCCAGGAACAGATCGCCGGAACCGACTCGGCGCGAATCGAATTCGGCCGAACCGGTCACCCGGACCTCCGGGTCGGGGACGTCGTGCAGCGTGCCGCCGACGACGTCCGCGATCTCCCGCAGTGTCATCTCGATCATGAAACCGTCAAGTCCTCCGCGTCCGCGTGGTGCGGACTTCGCTTGTCCAGTGCCGCCGCGAGCACGTCGCGGTCGTCGAACGGGTGCTTCACACCCTGGATCTCCTGCCCCGCCTCGTGTCCCTTGCCGGCAACCAGTATCACGTCTCCGGTTCGAGCCCAATTCACCGCCGCCGCAATGGCTTCGGCGCGATCGCCGATCTCGCGTACGACGCCGCGCTCGGCCTCGGACACGTCCAGTGCGCCGGACCGCAGCGCGGCCCGGATCTGCGCCGGGTCCTCGCTGCGCGGGTTGTCGTCGGTAATGATCAGTAAGTCGGCGCCACGCGCCGCCACCTCGCCCATCAGCGGACGTTTACCCGCGTCGCGATCGCCACCGGCGCCGACCACCACGGCGAGGCGACCGGGTGCTTCCGGTGCGTCCGCCGCGAGATGTCCACGCAGCGTAGCAATCACCGATTCCAGCGCCGCGGGCTTGTGCGCGTAATCGACGATCGCGAGGAAGTCCTGCCCGCGCTCGACCCGCTGCATCCGGCCGGGGACGTCGACGGTGGCCAGGGCGGGCGCGGCGACCGACGCCTCGACACCGGCGGCCGCGCACACGGCGACCGCGAGCAGTCCGTTGGCGACGTTGTAGCGGCCCGGAAGACGCAGCCGCACAGCAACATTGCCGTCCGGACCGGCCGCGGTGAATTCCTGCTCACCACCGTGCGCCACGATCGCCCCGGCCAGCTGCCAATCACCGGCGCCGGTGGTACACACCGTGATCGGGGCTTCGAGGCCGTCCGCAAGCCGCTGACCCCACTCGTCGTCGATACAGATCACCGCGGTCCGCGCCGCGACCGGTGACTCCGGTTCGAACAGCCTGCGCTTGGCGGCGAAGTAGTCCTCGAAGTCCGCGTGGAAGTCCAGGTGATCCTGCGACAGATTGGTGAACGCGCCGACCGCGAATCGGACACCGTCCACCCGGCCCAGCGCCAGCGCGTGGCTGGACACCTCCATCACCACCGCGTCCACCCCCTGCTCGACCATCAGCGCGAACATCGCGTGCAGCTGCGGGGCCTCGGGGGTGGTCAGGGCGCTCGGCACGCGGCGGCCGCCGATCCGGGTCTCGATCGTGCCGATCAACGCGGTCGACCGGCCCGCGGCGGCCAGACCCGCCTCCACCAGATAGGAGGTGGTCGTCTTGCCCGAGGTGCCGGTGATGCCGACGATGCGCAGCCGCTCGCAGGGATCGCCGTAGATGGCCGCGGAGAGCTCGCCGAGCACCGCCCGTGGATTCTCCCGCACCAGCACCGGAACATTCAGCTCACCGGCCAGCTCCGCCCCCGCGGCGTCGGTGAACACCGCCACCGCGCCGCGTTCGACCGCGTCCGCGGCGAACCGGGCTCCGTGCGCCTGCGCGCCGGGCAAGGCGGTGAACAGGTCACCGGGCCGCACCGCCTGCGACCGCTGTTCGATGCCGGTGACGTGGATGTCCGCGGGTGCGGGTCCGGTCGCCGTGGCGCCGGTCAGGGCCAGCACGGCGGTCAGCGCGGTCGACGGGGGCCGGGCGGGCCGGAGCGCGTGCTGGCTGGACTGCGCAGGCACATTGCTCCTCTCAGATACGGGCGGGACTGGGACGACGAGTCAGGTTACCGACGGGCGGTCACGGGCGAACAACGTAGGTCCCACACCGCCGGAGATTCAGCCGGCCTGCAGGACGAATTGCCGGACCGGGCCGGGCGACGGCGGAATGCGGTCGCGCTGCAACGCCCAGGAGGCGATGTTGTGGAACAGCGGTGCGGCCGACTGGCCGCCGCTGCCGTCGGAGCTGCGGACCGGATCGTCGAGCATGAGGCCGACGACGTAACGCGGGTTGTCGGCGGGGGCCATGCCAGCGAAGGTGATGTAGTAGCTGTCGCTGGAGTAGCACTGGCAGCGCGGGTCGGTCTTCTGCGCGGTGCCGGTCTTGCCCGCGATCTGGTAGCCCTCGACGGCGGCGGGCCCGCCGGTGCCGTTCTGGTTGGCGTTCATCGGGTCACGCTGCACCACAGCTTGGAACATGGTGCGCAGCGTCGCCGCGGTCTGCGGGCTCACCACCCGGATGCCGTCGGGCTGCGGTTCTTCGGTGCGGGTGCCGTCCGGCGCGATCTTGGCCCGGACGATGCGCGGCGGGATTCGCACCCCGTCGTTGGCAATGGTCTGGTACATGGCGGTCATCTGCAGCGTGGTCATCGAAAGTCCCTGTCCGATGGGCAGGTTCGCGAACGTGCCGCCGGACCACTGGTCGCGCGCGGGCACCCGCCCACTGCTCTCGCCGGGCAAGCCGACGCCGGTGCGCTGGCCGAGCCCGAATCGGTGCAGCATGTCGGCGTAGCGGTCCTCGCCGACCCGCTGGGCCAGCATCAGCGTCCCCACGTTGGACGACCTGCCGAAGATGCCGGTGGTGGTGTACGGCGCGACGCCGTGTTCCCACGCGTCGCCGACGGTGACCCCGGCCATCCGGATGCTGCCCGGAACCTGATGCACCTCGTCGGGGGTGGTCAGGCCGTATTCGATGGCCGCGGACGCGGTGACGATCTTGTTCACCGAGCCGGGCTCGAACGGGTCGGTGACCGAGGGGTTGCCCATCGCCGCCGGGGTCCAGGTCTGCGCGGGCTGCTGCGGATTGAAGGTGCCGTCATTGGCCATGGCCAGCACCTGACCGGTCTTGGCGTCGAGCACCACCGCGGAGGCGTTCTGCGCACCGGACATATCCCGGGCCTGCTGCACCTGCTGCTGCACGTAGTACTGCAGATCCGAGTCCAGGGTCAGCTCGACGCCATTGCCGTTCACGGCATCCTGCTTGTCGCGCCAACTGCCCGGAATGACCGCTCCGTCCGAACCGCGGTCGTAGGTGTGCGAGCCGTCGGTGCCCGCGAGCACCGAGTCGAGCGACGATTCCAGGCCGATCTGGCCGTGTCCGTCCCAGCCGGTGGCGCCGATCACGTTGGCCGCCAACGAGCCGCCGGGATGTTCGCGCAGGTTCTGGGTATCGGCGCCGACCTCCGGAAACTGCGCGCGGATATCGGCGGCGATCCGCGGGTCGACCCTGCGCGCCAGGTACACGAAGGTCTCGTCGCTACGCAGCTTGGCGAGCAGGTCCGCTTCCGAGGGGCCCGACTTGCCGAGCTTGTCGTGCACGGTCTTGGCGATGGCCTTCAGCCGCTCGTCCGGGTCGGGGGCCTTGTCGTCCTTGGCCTTCGCGTCGGCCAGTCGCTTGCGGACCGGAACCGGCTGGAAGGTCAGCTCTTTCGCCGACACCGTGAAGGCGAGCGACTTACCGTTGCGGTCGGTGATCGGGCCGCGGACCGCGTAGTCGGGCTCGTGCGTGGTGCGCTGGCTGGCCGCCTGCGCGGAAAGGCTCGGGGCGTTGATGGTTTGGATCCACAGCAATTGCAGCGCGACGACACCCAGCGCGATCAGCATGATGATCCGGCCCGCGCCGAGCCGTCTGCGCAGGGGCCGGTCGTTCTTGGGCGGCGCGGAGCGTGGTCGGGCCGCCTTGGCGGGACCAGGCCCGCGTCGACGGCGCGGCGCGGGCCTGGTCTGCGTCACCGCTCCCCTCCGCCTGGAAGTGCCAGCGGCTGCGGCGTTTCGGCCGGTGCCGGTGCGACATCCGCGGGCGCGGGCGGAGTTTCGGCCGCAGCCGGTGCCACCTGCTGCGGTGCGGCGTCGGCCTGCGGTGCGGGTGCCGGTGGCGGCGGCGGAAGCGGGCTGGCCGGAACCGGGCTCGCCGGTGCGGCGTTGACCTGAGCGTTGCCCGCCGGAGCGGGGGTCGGCTGCGCGGGCGGGGTAGTCGGCGTGGTCGTCACCGGCATCACGCGTTCACCGCGCGCCTGCACATTGCCCGTCGGCGGCGGGGTCGGCGCGGCCGGCGACACGTTCAGCGGCGGCACCGGAGCGCCCTGTGCCGGCGTGGGTTTGCCGATCACCGTCACCGTGCCGTCCGGGCCGATCACCAGCCGGGCCGGATCCTTGGCCGGGATCATGCCGAGCTCACGGGCGCGGGCCGCGAGCTCCGGCGCGGAATCCGCCGCCTCGACCTCGCGCTGCAGTGCCGCCCGCTCGTCGGCCAGCCGCTTGTTGGTCGCCCGGATGTCACCGAGCTGGTAGCTGTCCTCCGCGGCGCGGGTGGTCAGCAGGAGGGTGAGCGCGAGACCGCAGCCGAGCAACGCGATGATCGCCGCGACGAACGGAATGCGCGCGGCCATGACCGAAGCCGGCCGCAACGGCAGATCAGGTGTGTCCGATCGGGTTTCGGCGCGCAGTCGGCGCCGGGCGTAAGCCCGTTGTGCGGCACCCGATTTCACTCGCTCGGATTCATGGACCCGGCGGGCGATCCGCCCGGGTGCCTCGACAGTGCGCGTCCGAATACTCATAGTGTCCCCTCGTGAGTCTGTACGGGACATCCGGCCTCCCTTGTCCAGGTCCCGCACCCGGTCCGCCGGACGAGCTCATGTCTCATCCGACCTCCTGAATTCGCTCCGCCGCGCGCATCCTGACGGGTGCCGCCCGCGGGTTTTCCGCTATCTCCTCTTCGGTCGCCTTCTCCGCGCCACGGGTCAGCATCCGGAATTCCGGGCCCATGCCGGGTAATTCGACCGGTAGGTCGACGGGTGTGCGGGAGGCCGCGCGTGGCGCGAACTCCTGCTTGACCACCTTGTCCTCCAGTGACTGATACGACATCACCACGATCCGGCCACCGACGCGCAGCGCGTCCAGCGCCGCGGGCAGCGCGGCGCGCAGCGAATCGAGCTCGCGGTTGACCTCCACCCGCAGCGCCTGGAAGGTGCGCTTGGCCGGATGTCCGCCGGTCCGGCGGGTCGCCGCGGGTATCGCCGCGTACAGCAGCTCCACCAGCTCGGCGCTGGTGGTGAACGGCTTCTGCTGGCGGCGGCGCAGCACCTCGGAGGCGATCCGGCCGGCGAAGCGTTCTTCGCCATAGGTTTTCAGCACCCGGGCCAGGTCACCGTGGCTGTAGGTATTGAGCACATCGGCGGCGGTGGGTCCGGTGGTCGGGTCCATCCGCATGTCCAGCGGCGCGTCGATGGAGTAGGCGAAACCGCGGTCGGTTTCGTCGAGTTGCATCGAGGACACGCCGAGGTCCATCAGGATGCCGGAGACCGATCCGGTGGCGGCCAGCCCGGCCTCGGCCAACGCGTCGGCGATGCCGTCGTATCGGGTGTGCACCAGGGTGATTCGGTCCGCGTACGGGGCGAGCCGGTCACCGGCCAGCTTCAGCGCGGCGGTGTCGCGGTCGAGACCGACGAGCCGGAGGCCGGGATAGGTGCGCAGAAAGTGTTCGGCGTGTCCGCCGAGGCCGAGCGTCGCGTCGAGATACACCGCGCCGGGTTCGGTGAGTGCGGGTCCGAGGAGCGCGTCGGCTCGACCGAGCAGAACAGGAACATGGCGGGGGCCGTCCTGTTCACGGTTCACCTCGACCTCCCGGGATCTGCCTCGCTTCGTCGCGCACCGCGCACGGGTCGCCTTGTTCCACAATGCTTTTGCATAAAGAAACGCTGCCGGAGACGAATGCCCCGTGGTCTCTGACCGAACCTCGGCACCTGGCGTCGGGGAAGTACGTCAGGGTCCGCGTCCGGGCAGAGGCCGCGCGGCACTCGTTCGCTCGGGGCTAGAAGATTCCGCCCAGCGACTCGTCTCTCGCTTGCGAGAAGTCCTCCTCGTGCTCGGCGAGGTAGGAGTCCCACGCCTGCTTGTCCCATATCTCGAGGAAGTCGACCGAGCCGGTCACCACGCAATCCCGTTGCAGATTCGCGTAACGACGATGTTCGGCCGACAACACGATCCGGCCCTGTGCGTCCGGACGTTGTTCGTCCGTTCCAGCCGCTAGTGCGCGGACGAATGCGCGCGCCTGCGGGTTACTTCGAGACGCCGCCGCGGCCCGGCGAGCGAGCGCGGTGAACTCTTCTTTCGGGTACACGGCAAGGCTGTGGTCCTGACCCTTCGTGACCATCAACCCTCCCGCCAGATCGTCTCGAAATTTCGCAGGCAACGTGAGTCGCCCCTTGTCGTCCAGCCGAGGTGTGTAGGTACCGAGAAACAACCCGATACCTCCCTAGTCGATCACCTCGATGGTCGGCCTTTCCTGTAGTGCGCGCTCCACATTACCCCACTTTCCCCCACTTTCAATCGAAACTGCCGGTGATCTGGCTCCCGGCCCAGACGATTTCGCAGGTCATCCCAGCTATCACCGTGGTGGAGAACTTTTTGCGTGTTCTGCCGACACGCACAGTCCGCATGGACAAAGGCCCGGAAACACCCAGCAAACGCCCAGGTGCGGTCCGACTCGGCCGATGATGGGGCGATGTGGGGGATCTTGTGGGGAGATGTGGGGGAAGCGCCGCGAACCCGCGCCGAGATCACCGGCGGGCACGCACGCCCGCATACGCGAGCCGGCGACGCCGCACCGGATCGGTGCGGCGTCGCCGGCTGTGCTGAAGTTGTCAGGCTACGGGCGAGCTAATCCTGCTCGAACCGTCGCCGGAATCGGTCTTCCATCCGCTCGGAGAAACCGCCGGACTTGCGTTGGCGGCCACGTTGTCCGGTCGTTCCACCGCTCGGACCACCGGGCGTGGCGTCGCCGCCGGACCGGTCACCCTTGGCGATGCCCTTGGAGCTGCCGACCAGCAGCAGCACGCCGGCGGCGAACATGACGATGAATCCGACCAGGCTGATGATCGGAAAGCCGCCGGGCTTCACTGGAGCGGCGATGCCGGCGACGAGTAGGAACAGACCAAGGACGAACAAGGCCGCGGCCTGGAGTCTGCGACGACTCGAGGTCGAGCGAAGGCGCCCGCCGCGGACGGACGACGCGAACTTCGGATCCTCAGCATAGAGCGCGCTCTCGATCTGTTCGAGCATGCGCTGCTCGTGCTCGGAGAGTGGCACGGTACCTCCCCCGGCACTAGGCGTGGCTGTCGCCTCCGGGTAGGCGACTGATAGCCGACCTTGGCGGCTATCTGTCACCAATGATACGAGTTCGATCAGGGCCGTACCACCTAGTCGCCCATAACTATGTGGGCGTGCCGCCTGTCACTATCCGGTCATGCCGTCTGTCCACCCCGGTGCGGGGCGCAACCGTGCCGATGCGGTAAGGAGATCTTCGACGTCGTGCAGGAATGCTCCTACCCGCGAATAGAACTCGTCGGCCTCGTGATCGTCGATGTCGCGATCGAGTCCGGCCTCCAGCGCGGCCCTGATCTCCGAGCGCGCGCTGAAGTAATCGGCCCACATCACGAACTCGGGCGCGGCGGACTGCATCAGCACCCACGCGTTGCGCGAACGAGCCCGCGGCGCGTGGTCGGCGCCGGTGAGTGCGATCACCGCCCCCGCCCCGCGCAACGCCGCGAGATAGGCGGTGCGGAACCGCTCCCGCGGGTCCCGCTCCCCCGCCGCCTGCATCAGCAGGCCATCGGCCCGCTTCAGCAGCTTGCCCGCTCGACCGGGCTGCCCCGGATGTTCGATCCGACCAGACATCTCCCCGTCCCTCCGCATCGCACCTGAAGCCAACACTGCCTTGGTGTGACCGAACAGGTATTCGAACGTTTGAATTGAGATTGAATATAGAGACGCCCACCGACAAACTTCCGCGCCCGCTCAGCGGACCTACGAGAGCCATGACCGCCGTCAAGCCAAATCACACCCCCGCACCTGTCGTCGTCGACCTTTCCGTCGCGGCACTGCGCTCCCGGCTGCACGATGCGCTGGCGGTGTATGTCGCGGCGATGGACTATCCGCGCGGCACCGAACACCATCGCGCGCCCATGTGGACCGAGCACACCACCCGGTCCGGCTGGCAGGCCGTCGCCGCGGTGGTCCCGGACGATTCGGGGCAGGTCGATCTGCGCGCCGCGCCGATCGTGGCGATCGCCTATGGCTACCGCGGCGCCGCTCAGCAGTGGTGGCACCAGCAGGTGCACAGCGGGATGCGACGTTCCGGCTGGCCCGAACATTCTGCGCGCGAATTGCTTTCGGACTATTTCGAGCTGACGGAGCTGCATGTGCACCCGTCCGCGCAGGGGCTCGGCATCGGCGGCACGCTGCTGGAACGGCTGCTGCGGCAGCGGTCCGAGCGGGCGGTGCTGCTGTCCACTCCGGAGGTGGCTCAGGAGGACAATCGGGCCTGGCGGCTGTATCGGCGGCAGGGATTCACCGACGTGGTGCGGAATTTCGTGTTCGCGGGTGACACCCGGCCGTTCGCCATTCTCGGACGGCGGCTGCCGCTGTGAGGGCGGTGTCCTGGCGCACAACGCCTTCGGGCCGTCGACGGACCACCGGCATGCGGTTCACGTGACGATCGCGGTGCTCGGTTCGGGCCACAATGCGCTGGTCGCCGCCTGTTATCTCGCGCGCGCCGGGCACGCGGTGCAGGTGCTCGAACGCGACGAGGTGCTCGGCGGGGCGGTGTCGACGGTCGAGCGGTTTCCCGGTCACCTGGTCGACCGCGGGTCATCCGCGCACATCATGGTCCGGCACACCGGGATCATCGAGGAATTGGAGCTCGCCCGTTTCGGCCTGCGGTACATCGATTGCGACCCTTGGGGTTTCACCCCGGCGCACGGCGGGCGCGCACCGCTGGTGTTCCACCGCGATCTGGCTGCCACCTGCGCCTCGATCGCCGCCGCCTGCGGCGACCGGGATGCGGCGGCGTACCGGCTTTTCGTCGAGGTGTGGGGGCCGCGCAGCGCGCGAGTGATGCGCGCGTTCGGCGGTGGGCCGACGCCGGGCCGGTTGCTGCGCTCGTTCTGGGGACTGGACGCGAAAGACGGCGGCAGCGCGTTGTCCCGGGAGTTCCTGCAGTCCGGGGACGCCTTGCTGGACACGTACTTCCAGGACGAACGACTCAAGGCGTCGCTGGCCTGGTTCGGCGCGCAGTCCGGTCCGCCGATGTCGGAACCGGGGACCGCGCCGATGGTGGGGTTCGCCGCGCTCATGCACACGTTGCCGCCCGGCCGGGCGGTCGGCGGCAGCGGGGCCTTGACCGAGGCGCTGGTGCGGCGGCTGCGCTCCGACGGCGGCGTGGTGACGGCGGGTGACGCGGTCACCTCGCTGCGGCGCAATGGTGACAGCTGGCAAGTCGGTACCGCCTCGGGGCGAATCCTGCACGCCGACACCGTGATCGCGGGCACGCATGTGCTGACCACGCTGGATCTGTTGCGTGACGGCGGGTTCGACGGCGCGGTGCTCGACGACTGGCGGCGGCGCATCCGAGTCGGTCCCGGGATCGGGATGGTGGTGCGGGTCGCCACTCGGTCGTTGCCGAACTACCCCGGCAGCTCGATCGATGAATCCGCCCGTGGTCTGCAATTTCTCGTGTCCGACCGACGGCAGCTCCGGCTGGCCCACGGTGCCGCGTCGGCCGGTGATCTGCCGCCGCGGCCGGTGGTGCTCGCGATGAGTTTCAGCGCGCTGGACCCGAGCATCGCCCCGCCCGGCGAGCATCAGCTCTCGCTGTGGGCACAGTGGCATCCGTACCGGCTGGCCGACGGCAGCGACTGGACCGAGCACGCCGACCGGGAGGCCGATCGCATCATTGCCGAAGTGGACTCCTACGCACCAGGTTTCGCCGAGTCGGTGCTGCGCAGGCATGTGCAGACGCCGGTGGATCTGGAGCGGGAGATGGGGCTGCTCGGCGGCAATGTGATGCACGTGGAGATGTCGCTCGATCAGATGATGCTCTGGCGGCCGCTGCCGGAGCTGTCCGGGCAGCGCGTGCCGGGCGCACCGGGGTTGTATTTGACCGGCGCGTCGACACATCCGGGTGGCGGCGTCTCCGGCGCCAGCGGGCGCAGTGCCGCCAACCTGGTCCTTCGCGACCTGCGGCGCAGCCGATTCCCCTTGCTGCGCAGGCGATGATGACCCCCGCGAGGTCGTCGCGCGTCGACCTTGTGCCCATCGCCCTCGCGGCGCTGCTGATCGTCGCGCAGATCGGGTACCCGCTGACATCGGGCGTTGCCCGAGACCGGGTCACCGTGGTTGTTGTGTTGCTCTCGGCGGGTACGGCATTGGCGCACGCGTCGGTGACGCGCGGGATCCGTTATGCGGCCGGGTTTTTGGTGATCGTGTCCGGGCTCGGGCTGACCGCCGAGATCGTCGGTACCGCAACGGGGTTCCCATTCGGGTGCTACGAGTACGCAGTGGATCGGCTGGGTCCCGCGCTCGGCGGGGTGCCGCTGGTGGTTCCGCTGGCCTGGACCGGTGGGTTGTATCCGGTGTGGGTGGTGGCCGGGCTGGTAGCGCGCCGAGCGCTGTCGCGGATCGGACTGACGGCGGTGGGCGCGGTCGGGTGGGATCTGTTCCTGGACCCGCAGATGGTCACCGATGGGCAGTGGCGGTGGTGCGACACCGACTCAGGACTGCCCGGCCTCGCCGAAATTCCGTACACGAACTACCTCGGGTGGTTCGCGGTGACACTGCTGATGGGTGTGCTGTTGACCGTCTGGGATCGCGCGATCCCGTCAGTAGGGCTGGACAACACAGCGCGGCGCACCGGGCCGGGAACCGGTTCGGTCGCGGTGCCGGTGGCGGTTTTTCTCTGGACCTGGCTCGGGTCCACCCTCGCGCACGCCGTGTTTCTCGGCCTGCCGTTTTCGGCCGCTTACGGCGGCGTCGGGCTGGCCATAGTGGGCGTCCCGCTGCTGCGTCACCTCTACTTTTCCCGCCGCCGACCCGATCCGGCGGGCTAGGTGAAGCACATCGCGGGCTTCGTTCCGCCCGTCGCGTGGCCATCTGGACGAGTGGCCTGGCACGATGTCCCCGTGCAGCCGAGTCCCGTCACCACGATGCCCGATGCCCCGGTCCTACCGACGCCGCGGCCGCGCCGCCTCGGCGCGCGTGTCGCCGCGGCCGTCCTGCTCGCGGCATTGCTGGTTCCCGTACTCGCGGGCTGCCTGCGGGTGCAGGTATCGATGGGCGTCTCGTCCAATGACCGGGTGTCCGGGCGGATCGTCGCCGCGGTCGTCCCCACCGAGCCCAATGACAAGGGCCCGCAGCTGAAAGCGCCCGACTCGCTCGCGGCGAAGGTGCGGGTGGAGTCCTACACCCAGGACGGCTACGTGGGTAGCCAGGTGTTCTTCGAGGACATGTCGTTCGGCGAGGTCGGACAGCTCGGTCAGCTGTCCGAGCAGACCCAGGGCATGTTCCAGCTGGGCTTCCAGCGCACCGGCGACCTGGTCAGCCTCAGCGGCCGCGTCGACCTGAAGTCCGTGCCACCGCACGGCTCCGACGTGCAGTTCACCGTCGCGTTCCCGGCCCGCGTCGCCAAGACCAACGGCACCCGTGAAGGCGACAACATCGTCTCCTGGAAACTCCCCGCCGGCGACGTCTCCACCGTGCGCGCCGAGGTCAGCTACGCCGACCCCAACACCCGCTCCTTCGCGGGCTGGGCCGGCATCGTCGGCGGCATCACCCTCGCCGTCGCCGCCATCATCGCCACCATGGCCTACATGGACCGCAACCCTCCAGCCCCCGGCGCCCCCACCGGCCTCTCCTGGAGCCGCTGGTGGAAAACGGTCAAGCAAGGCCGTTGAACGGGACATGACGGAGGCCCCACTCACGGTTTGCCGCAGGCAGGTCCCGTTCGTCGAATGGGTGACGCTGGTCGGGGCCGGGATCGCGGTGGGCGGGGCGGGGGTCGGGCTGTACAACCGGATGACGGTGCGGCAGCTGACGGATGCGGCGGGCAATGTGACCGAGCCGGTGACGGTGTGTGTTCCGGCTCGTGACGAGGCGGAGCGATTGCCCGGGCTGATCGCGGACCTGCGGGTGCAGCAGGGCGTGGCGCGGATGAGTGTGTTGATTCTCGACGACGCGTCGGGCGATGGCACGTTTGCGGCGGCGATCGAGGCGGCCGGTGGCGATCCGCGAATCACGGTGTTGCGCAACGACACCGAACCAGCGCCCGGGTGGACCGGGAAGGCTGCCGCAGGTGCGCGATTGGCCGAGGCGGTGGCGACGCCGGTGCTGGTGTTCGTGGACGCGGATGTGCGACTGGCACCGGGTGCGGTCGCGGCGGCGGTCACCGAATTGCGCAGGCGGCGGGTCGCGCTGTTGTCACCTTGGCCGATGCAGCTGGCCGAGTCCGTGGCCGAGGCGCTGGTGCAGCCGCTGCTGTGCTGGTCGTGGGCGACGACGCTGCCGATCTCGGTGGCGAATCGCAGTCCGCGGCCGTCGACTTCGGTTGCCTGCGGCCAATTTCTGGTGTTCGACACCGCCGCCTACCGGGCCGTCGGCGGGCACGCCGCGGTGGCCGCCAGTGTCACCGAGGACCTCGATATCGCCCGAACACTGCGCCGCGCCGGACAACCCACCGCGCTCGTGTGCGCGGGACGGCTGGCGAGCACCCGGATGTACTCGGGCGCACGCGAACTCGACGACGGCTACACCCGCTGGCTGTGGTCGGCCTACGGCGGCACGATCGCGGGCGGCGCGGCCGTGGGTCTCCTTGCCGCCGTGGCCTATTGGGTGCCGCCCCTGGCGGCGCTCCGTGCTCGCGGCACCGTCCGCCGCGTCGGACTCGTCGGCTACGCCGCCGCCGTCACCGGCAGGCTGCTGTCCCGCTCCCTGGAAACCGGCGGTACGGTCGCCCCTACCGATGTCGTTGCCGCACTGGCCCACCCGCTGTCCATCGCCGCCTATCTCCGGCTGTGGGCACGCTCGCACCGCGCCCGCCGACGCGGGGCGCTGCGTTGGAAGGGTCGCGTACTCGACTCCGTCGGCGCCTAACTGGGGCTTACCGGACCTCGGTGATGCCAACTGTGGGCAAGAAGAAGCAGGACTTTCCGCCGTTCTCCACCGTGCCGAAAACCGCGGCCAGCACGGTACCGGTGCCCGTCTCGACGGGCACGGCGCGAACGCCGCCCATCGGGAGGGCGGCGAAGAAGAAGTCCTGGATGGCGCGTTCGGCCATCGGGCGGAGGACGGGCGGGACTTCGGCGGGAATCATGCCACCGACGACGGTGGACAGCGGGCCCATGGCGGCAAGGCCGCCTCGGCCGCTGGTCACGTTCATCCAGGCGACATGCATGCCGGTGGTGTCCGGGCCGTCGGGGCCCAGGCCGTACGGGATGAAGGTGAACATGGTATGCCCGGCCTTGACGGCGGTCAGGTCGAGTCCGGGAATGGCGACCGTAGTCTTGGGCCATGGGCCCGGCACGGCACCGGCCATCGCGGGGGCCAGTCCGTAGGTGGTGCCGCCGAGGCAGAACGCCGCCGCGGTCGGGTAGAGGAACGGCTGCATGCCGAAGGAACGCAGGCCCTCGATCGCGGTGTGGTAGACGTCGAGGGGATCGCCGGACGCGGCGGTGCCGGTCTGGGCGGGACCATCCCCCGCTGTGCGGGCCGCGCCAGGAGCGGGTGCAGCCGGGTCCGCGCTCGCGACGGGAGCGGCCAGGGCCAGCGCGACCGAGCAGGTCGCGACAGCGGACAATATGGTCAGACGGCGCATCACGGTCACGGAGACCTCTCTCATCGTCGACGCAATCGAAGGTCGACGGTACTCCGGCAAACCCGCTGAACCGGCCGTATTACGCCCGGAAAGGCATCGGCGTGTCCTGTGCCAGGCTCGGTCAGCTCATGTCCGGCTATCGGATTTACTCCGCGAGTCGGACCCCGGCAAGATCTATGCTCACCGTGATTACTTCCCTTGCTCCAGGGTTCGCCTGCTGGGCATGATAATTCGGCTCGACCCTGGCATCACCCGATGTCCGGATCGGCGACAACCATCCAGAGCGACCGAGAGACCTGGCTCGTCGACGTCGCAGCAACCCCCCGGTTCACCGGGTGCGGGTGCTTCCGCCGGGACCGATGGAGGAACCGAAGTGATCATTTCCGCTGCCCACGGCACCCGTTGGGGCCGTCGCCATATCGATCAGTGCAAAGTGACGTCCGCGAGCTGTCGAGGCTGACCCGCAGCCAGTCTGTGCACCCGTCGCTGGCCGGGTGATGTGACCGCGGCCCGAGTGGCGCGGTCTCGTTCGTTCTTCCGAAGGACCCCGTCATGAGTGCGTCCGCCGCACCCGATGCCGCCGCCGTCCCCGGCGAAACCGACGCCGATCTCGGCACGCCGGTTGCTCTCGACACCGAAACCGGTGCCGACACAGACCTGACGCAGTCCGCCCCCGCACCGACCGTGGCCACCCAGTGGCACCCGTGGCGGTGGGTGATCAGCGCCGTCGCGCTGATCCTGCTCGCGCAGTTCATCCATGGTCTGGCCACCAACCCCGGTTGGGATTGGCCGACGTTCGCCAAGTACATCACCGCGGAATCAGTGCTGGCAGCGCTGAAAGTGACGCTGCAACTGACCGCGTGGGGAACGGCTCTCGGCTTCCTGCTCGGCACCGCGTTGGCGATCGCCCGACTGTCGAACAACCCGGTGCTGCGGGTGATCTCGTGGTGCTACATCTGGGCGTTCCGCTCGATTCCGCTCATCGTGCAGTTGCTGTTCTGGTTCAACATCGCCTACCTGTACAACACGCTGTCGCTCGGAATCCCGTTCGGCCCGGCGTTTTTCACCTTCGAGGTGAACGGGGTGATCAGCGGGTTCACCGCGGCGGTGCTCGGGCTGGCACTGCATCAGGCGGCATATTCGGCGGAGATCATCCGCGCCGGCCTCATCTCGGTGGACGCGGGCCAGC
This sequence comes from Nocardia brasiliensis, assembly GCF_042691675.1. Taxonomy (GTDB): domain Bacteria; phylum Actinomycetota; class Actinomycetes; order Mycobacteriales; family Mycobacteriaceae; genus Nocardia; species Nocardia brasiliensis_D. The sequence goes on along the minus strand of NZ_CP170507.1, from coordinate 2,527,028 downwards.
TGGAAGCTGCTGCGGCGCTCGGCATTCCGCGCCTGCGGCAATTCCGCACCATCGTGGTCCCGCAGGCCATGCGGTCGATCCTGCCCAATGCGACCAACGAGGTGATCAGCCTGTTCAAGGGCACCTCGATCGTCTCGGTGATGGCGATCGCGGAGCTGTTCTACCAGGTCCAGGTGATCTATGGACGCAACGGCCGGGTGGTGCCGCTGCTGATGGTCGCGACCGCCTGGTACATCGTGCTCACCACCGTTGCCTCGGTGGCGCAGTACTACATCGAGCGCCACTACGCCAAGGGCACCCAGCGCACCCCACCGCCGTCGCCGGTCGCGCGGGCCTGGCAGAAGCTGCGCGAGATCGCCGAAAACAGCACCACCGCGCCACGAGGAGCGACCCGATGACCGCCGCCGCACCCGCCGTCGAGGTCCGCGGCGTCCGCAAATCCTATGGCGCGCACGAGGTACTGCGGGGCATCGATCTGACCGTGCGCTCCGGCGAGGTGGTGGCGGTGATCGGCCCGTCCGGTTCCGGCAAGTCCACCCTGCTGCGGGTGATCAATCATCTGGAGTCGCTGGATGCGGGCACCGTGCACATCGACGGTGAGTTGATCGGATATCGGCTGCGCCGCAACACCTTGCACGCGCTGCCCGATCGTGAGGTGCGCAAGCAGCGTTCCCGGATCGGGTTCGTCTTCCAGCAGTTCAACCTGTTCCCGCATTTGACTGTGCTCGACAATGTCACGCTCGCCCCGCTTTCCGCACGCGGCCCCGGCCGCGGATCGGGCAAGCGTCGCGACCGCAAGGAGGTCGAAGCCGAGGCGCGGGTGCTGCTGGAACGGGTCGGCATCGGCGAGTTGGCCGACGCGTATCCGCGCAGACTGTCCGGCGGACAGCAGCAGCGGGTGGCGATCGCGCGAGCACTTGCCTTGCGGCCCCGGGTGATCCTGTTCGACGAGCCGACTTCCGCACTCGATCCCGAGCTCGTCGGCGAGGTGCTCGACGTGATCCGCGACCTCGCGCACGGCGGCACCGCACTGGTGATCGTCACCCACGAGATCGGTTTCGCCCGTGAGGTCGCCGACACCGTCGTGTTCTTGGACGCGGGCGCCATCGTCGAACAGGGCACGCCGCATTCCGTCCTCGATAACCCGCGCCACCCGCGCACCCGCGCCTTTCTGTCCCGAGTCCGCTGATGAACAGGTACCCGATGAAGCTTTCCGCCCTGGCCACCGCCGCCGCGACCGCGGTCGTGCTGCTGGCCACCGGCTGCACCGGCCCCGACGCGGATTCTGCGGCCCAGCCCGCCGGTGCGATCACCTTCGACCTCTCCGCCGCGCAGTCCGGCCGCGTTCGCGCCGCCAAGGTGGACAGCATCGCCGCCGAAGTGCCGCAGGCCATTCGGGACCGCGGCACCCTGGTGGTGACCGGCTCGTCCGGCACCGCGCCGCCGCTGCGCTTCTATGCCGAGGACGACAAGACCGTGGTCGGCTCCGAGGTCGATTTCGCCTCGCTGATCGCCGACATTCTCGGCCTGAAACTCGATGCGCAGGTCGCGGATTGGTCGCAGAACTTCGTCCGTATCGATTCCGGCGAGGTCGACGCCTTCATCTCCAACGTGACGGTGACCGAGGAGCGTAAGGAAAAGTACGACTTCGCTACCTACCGCAAGGACACTGTGGCGCTGGAAGTGCCCAACCAGAGCACCCTGGCGTACCAGGACCGTAAGAGTCTGGCGGGCAAGCGGATCGGCGTCGGCAGCGGCACCAATCAGGAACAGCTCCTGGTGAAGTGGAACGAGCAGAACCGAGCCGAGGGCCTGGCACCCATCGATATCGCCTACTTCCAGCAGACCAGCGATTACTACCTCGCGCTCGCCTCGCAGCGTCTCGACGGCTTCATCGGCCCCAACCCCACCGCGATCTATCACTCCGCCACGGCGAAACAAACGAAGATCCTGGCCACCTTCTCCGGCGCGGGCGACGCGTTGCAGGGCGAGATAGCGGTGCTCACCAAGAAGAACACCGGTTTGGCCACGGCCATCCAGCACGCCCTCGCCTACGCCATCGAACACGGCACCTACCAGCAGGTGATCGATCGGTGGGGCCTGCGGACCGAGCAGGTCACCGAATCGCGGATCAACCCGCCCGGCCTACCGAAGGGGCGGTGAACCGGTGCCACAACAACTTTCGGCCCAGCACCTCCGGGTACACCAAGTCTCCCAGGACGATCCGCTGGCCGCGCCGCTGCTCGCCGAACTCGCCGTCGAGTACAGCAGTCGCTACGGCCGCAGCGCCGGTGAGATGCACGCGACGCTGCGCGATTACCCGGCCGCCGAGTTCGCGCCGCCGCACGGCGCGCTGCTCGTCGTCACCCGGGACGGCGAGGCGGTGGCGGGCGGCGCCTTCCAGCGTTACGACGCGGAAACGGCTGAGCTCAAGCGGATCTGGACCGCGCGTGAACATCGCAGGCAGGGGCTCGGGTTGTTCGTGCTGAAGCAGCTCGAAGCCGAGATCGCCCGGCGCGGGTACCGGCGCATCTACCTGACCACCGGTCCGCGCCAGCCGGAGGCCGTCGGTCTCTACCTGGCCGCGGGATACACCGCGCTCTACGACCCGGCGGTGCCTGCCGAGGAGCTCGGCCCGCATCCGTTCGAAAAGCACCTGCGCGCCGATGAACTAGGAGCAACCGCATGAAGTTCCTGCTGTTCACCCTGGTCACCCGGGTGCCGGACCCGACGACCGGGCGAATGCCCGGCACCAGGGAACGGCTGCGCGACGTCGTCGAACAGGCAAGGCTGGCCGAGGATCTCGGGTACGACGGTTTCGCCGTCGGTGAGCGGCACGAGGATCCGTTCCTATCCGCCGCTCCCCCGGTGATCCTCAGCCATATCGCCGCGGTCACCGCACGGATCACCCTGTTCACCGCGGTCACCACGCTGAGCTTGCTCGACCCGGTGCGCGCCTTCGAGGACTATTCGACGTTGGACAACCTGTCCGGCGGCCGGTTGGAGCTGATCATCGGCAAGGGCAACGGGACCGCGCAGGCCGAGCTGTTCCAGGTCACCACCGACGACCAGTGGGACCGTAATCGCGAAGGCTACGACCTGTTCCGGGCACTGTGGCGCAGCGACAATGTCACCTGGTCGGGCCGGTTCCGCCCGGAGTTGACGAACGCCGAGGCCCTGCCACGGCCGTGGCAGCCGGAGATCCGGATCTGGCACGGCAGCGCGACCAGCCGCGACTCTGTGGAACTCGCGGCGCGCCACGGTGATCCGTTGTTCTCGGCGAATGTCACCAACCCGATCGAGCCGTACGCCGAACTGGTCCGTTATTACCGGGAGCGCTGGGAGTTCTATGGGCACAATCCCGCCGACGCACTGGTCGGCGCGGGCACGGCCGGATTCCATGTCGCGCGCACGTCCCAGCAGGCTCTGGACACCTATCGGCCGATCTTCGAGGCGCGGCTGGCATTGGCACGCAGGCTCGGCCTGCCGATCGTGTTCGAGTCCCTGGACGATTTCGTCACCCGGAGTTCGGCGTTGGTCGGCAGCCCGGAGCAGGTGATCGACAAGGTCGGCAGGCAGCACGAGCGGTTCGGCCACGAGGTGATCCACCTGTCCGTCGAACGCGACGGCCGCCCGCAGATCGACTACCTGGACAGCCTGGCGCTGTTCCAGACCGAGGTGGCGCCAGAACTGCGCCGTCGAATTCCCAGTCGCCCGTTGGCGACCGGCGCCGATCTGGACCCACGCGACGAGCTCGTCCGTACCGAAACATCTGGAGTAGCACCGTGATCCGAACCAGCCACCGAATACTCGTGCTGGCAGCCGCAGTTGCCACGGCCACCACCGTGGCCGCCTGCGGCAGTGATTCGGCCGCACCCGGCAGCGCCGCGGGCCCGCCGCGGCCGGGTGGCACCCTGCGCTACGGCCTCTCGCAAGCACCGACCTGCTCGGACCCCGCGCAGTCGGGCAGCAACCAAACCCTGTACGTGACAAGGCAGATCGTCGATTCGCTGACCGACCAGGACCCGACGACGGGCGAACTGAAGCCGTGGCTCGCGCAGAGCTGGGAGGTCACACCGGACGCGAGCGTGTTCACCTTCCACCTGGCCGATGGCGTCACCTTCAGCGACGGCACCCCGCTCACCGCCGAGTCGGTGCGCAATACTTTCGATTCGATCATCCGGCTCGGGTCGGCCAAAGCACCGCTGGCCGCCAGCTACCTCACCAACTATGCCGGCACCACGGCCGTGGACCGGCTGACCGCACGGGTGGAGTTCAGCAAGCCCAACGCGCAATTCCTGCAGGCCTCCTCGACCACCCAGCTCGGGATTCTGGCCGATGCCACCACGGCCGAGTCCGCAGAGCAACGCTGCCTCGGCGACAATATCGCCAGCGGTCCGTTCACTTACGCGAGCTACCGCCAGGACGCGTCGGTGACGCTGGCCAAACGCGCCGGTTATCACTGGGGTTCGGCGGTGTTCGGGCACCGCGGTGAGGCGTACCTGGACAAGATCGAATTCACGGTGGTGCCCGAATCCGGTGTGCGCACCGGCAGCCTCGCCTCGGGACAGCTCGATGCCATCAGCGACGCGCTGCCGCAGGACACCCCGCAGATCGAGGCGACCGGCGGACGGGTACTGAGCACCGCCAATCCCGGTGTGCCATTCGGCTTCCAACCCAATGTGACCCGCGGTCCGTTGCGCGATCCCGCGGTCCGCCAGGCCTTGCTACCCGCGATCGACCGTAAGCAGCTGGTGGACACCGTGCTCGGACCGCAGTTCAAGGCCGCGACCAGCACGCTGGCCAGCAGTACGCCCGGCTACCAGGATCTTTCGGCGCGATTAGCCCACGACCCCGAGCGGGCACGCGGCATTCTCGATCAGGCCGGTTGGGTGCCGGGTGGCGACGGCATCCGGGTGAAAAATGGTGAGCGGCTGTCTTTCTCGGTGATCTTCAGTCAGGTGTTCGCGGGCAATCAGGCGATCATCGAGCTGGTGCAGCAGCAGCTGCGGCAGGTCGGGGTCGAACTGAAGCTGGACCTGCTGTCACTCGCCGAGACAACGGCTCGGCAGAACGCGAAGGACTTCGACAGCACCTACTACAACACCACCCGCGCCGACGGGGACATCCTGCGCACCACCTTCGGCCTCGACGGCCGCAATCTCAATGCGCGCGACCGCATCCCGGCGCTGGACGACGCGTTGGACGGACAGCTGAGCACGGCCGACACCGATGCGCGAACCACGCTCGTGCATACCGCGCAGCAGCAGGTGCTCGACGCCGGGCTGTGGATTCCGACGGTGGAGCTGTCCCAGGCGATCGGGGCGGGTGGGACCGCCCAGGATTTGAAGTTCGAGGCGTCGGCGCGACTACAGTTCTTCGACGCCTGGCTGAGCGGGCGGTAGCGATGGCGCGCTATCTGACTCTGCGGGTGCTGCAAGCGGCATGGGTGCTGTGGGCGGCGTTCACCATCTCCTTCGTGGTGCTCTACCTGTTGCCCGCCGATCCCATCTCGATCGCGGCCGACGGCGCCGGTGCGGGCACACCGGTGGACAAAGCGGCCATCGCCGAACTACAGGCCCGCTACGGGCTGGATCGCCCACTGTGGGACCAGTATTGGGCGGCGCTCGGGCACGCGGTGCACGGCGACCTCGGACATTCGATCGGCACCGGGCAGCCGGTCACCGACGCCATCGGCGACGCGCTGCCGTCGACGCTCGGATTAGCCGGGCTGGCCTTGCTTTTCGCGACTATCGGCGGCGTGGCGCTGGCGCTGGCCGCGACCTACACCCGGCGGCCATGGCTGCGCACCGCCCTCGGCGCGCTCCCCTCGCTCGGGGTGTCGGTGCCGACCTTCTGGACCGGCCTGCTACTGCTGCAACTGTTCTCGTTCCACTGGCGGCTCGCCCCCGCCTTCGGCGGTCACGGCTTCGCGGGCACCGTACTGCCCGCGCTCACGCTGGCCCTGCCGATCGGTGCGGTGATCGCCCAGGTGCTGGCCTCGGGACTGGCATCGACCTGGCGGCTGCCGTTTGTGGACGTAGCGCTGGCGAAGGGTGGTTCGCGCTGGTGGGTGCAGCGCAAGCACGTGCTGCGCCCGGCCAGCGTGCCCACCTTCACCATCGCGGGGGTGCTGGTCGGCAACATGCTCGCCGGATCGGTCGTGGTGGAAACCGTCTTCGCCCGCCAGGGCGTCGGGCGCCTCACCCAGACCGCTGTGCTGGCCCAGGACATTCCGGTGGTGCAGGGCGTCGTCCTGCTCACCTCGCTGGTCTTCGTCACGGTGAATCTCGCGGTGGATCTGCTGTATCCGCTGCTCGACCCGCGCATCGCCGCGCGTTCCGGGCGCGCGGCCCCGGCTGAGAAGACGCCCGCCGAGCTCGGCGGCACTGCCGAAAAGGTGGCCATTCATGGTTGACGTCATCGATGAAGGGCGGCGCGCGACCTTCCCGCGGCTGGGCGGCCCGGTCCTGCGCTGGAAGTGGTTGCGCGACAATGCGGTACTGACCTTGTCCGGGCTGGTCGCGGCGCTCGCCGTCGGCTGGGCACTCTTTCCTTCGATATTCGCCGGTGGTGATTCGCTGACCGGGGTACCTGCGCAGAAGTTCCAAAGCCCCAGTGCGCAGCATTGGTTCGGCACCGACAATCTCGGGCGCGATCTCTACACGCGCATGGTGCACGGTGCCGGGCTTTCGCTCACCGCCACGCTCGCGGCGGTCGGCATCGCGCTGATCGCGGGATCAATTCTCGGCCTGCTGTCGGGGGCGGCCGGTGGCGTGGTGGACACCGTGGTCATGCGCTTCGTCGATGTGCTGCTGTCGATTCCGGCGCTGCTGCTGTCGCTGGCACTGGTCACCGCGCTCGGCTTCGGCACCCGCAATGTGGCGATCGCGGTGGGTGTCTCGCTGGTCGCCAACTTCGCGCGAGTGTTGCGCTCGGAAGTGCTGCGGGTGCGCCACGCGGTGTACGTCGAGGCCGCGCGGGCATCCGGTGTCCGCTGGTACACGGTGCTGCTGCGGCACGTGCTGCCCAACTCCTACCAGCCGGTGCTCGCGCTGGCCGCCGTCGAGTTCGGCATGGCCGTGCTCTCGGTCTCGGCGCTGAGCTTCCTCGGCTACGGCGCGAAACCACCGACCCCAGAATGGGGCTCGCTCATCTCAGAGGGCCGCAACTACCTCGCCACCGCCTGGTGGATGACCACGCTGCCCGGCCTGGTCATCATCGCGGTCGTCTTGGCCGCCCAGCGTCTCGGGCGCGCCGCAGGAAGGAACGAATAGCCATGACCACTTCTCCGTCCCGGGAGGCCGGTCCGCTGTTGCGGATCGACAACCTCCGCGTCCGTTACCGTTCCGACTCCGGCCCGGTCACCGCATTGGCCGGGGTGTCGCTGAGTGTCTCGCGGGGCGAAGTGGTGGCACTGGTCGGCGAATCCGGTTCGGGCAAGTCGACTCTCGCGCAGGCGGTGATCGGCCTGCTCGGGGCGAACGCCGAAATCACCGGCGGGACGATCGCATTCGACGGGAAGGTCATCGATACCCGCTCCGAACGGGCGTTGCGGCAGCTGCGTGGTGCCCGGATCGGCTTCGTGCCGCAAAATCCCGGGTTGTCGCTGAATCCGGTACGGCGCGTCGGCGACCAGGTGGCCGAGGCACTGGTGGTGCATCGGCTGGCCGACCGGCGGTCGGCGCGCGAGCGGGCGATCGAGCTGCTGGCCGATGCCGGACTGGATCGGCCGGAACTGCGGGAGGTGCAGTACCCGCATGAGCTGTCGGGCGGGCAACGGCAGCGGGTGCTCATCGCGTCCGCGCTGGCCTGCCAGCCCGAGCTGGTGATCGCGGACGAGCCGACCAGCGCGCTGGACGCCACGGTGGCGCGACGGGTGCTCGATCAGCTGGCGAGACAGATCGCGGCCAACGGCACCGCCGTGCTGCTGATCACGCACGATCTCGCGGTGGCCGCCGAGCGGGCGGATCGGCTTGTCGTCTTGAGCGGCGGTGAGATCGTGGAGAGCGGTCCGACCGCGACGGTGCTGGCCGAGCCGCGCCATCCGTATACGAAGCGGCTGCTCGCGGCGTCGCCGAGCCTGGCGCCCGCGGGTGCCTATCGGACGCCGAAGCCGCGTACGGGTACCCCACTGCTCGCGCTGCGCGAGGTACGCAAGCGTTTCCGCGCGCAGGCGGGCGGGTCGGTGACGGCGGTCGCCGGGGTCGGCTTCGAACTCGGTCGCGGCGAAACACTGTCGCTGGTAGGCGAATCCGGTTCCGGCAAGTCGACCACGGCGCGCATCGCGCTGCGGCTCACCGAGCCCGACAGCGGACGCGTCACCTTCGACGGGCACGAGCTGACCCGGGTTCGCGGATCGCGGCTGCGGGCGCTGCGCAAGCGGTTCCAGGTGGTGTATCAGAACCCGTATTCGTCGTTGGATCCCCGGTGGCGGGTGGGCACCATCATCGAGGAACCGTTGCGCGCCTATGGCGTCGGCGATCGCGCGGCCAGGCAGGCGCGGATCGCCGAACTGCTCGGTCAGGTGGCGCTGCCGGAGCATTTCGCGCAGCGCCGCCCCGCGGAACTGTCCGGCGGACAACGCCAGCGCGTCGCCATCGCCCGTGCCCTTGCCCTGCATCCGGACCTATTGGTGCTGGACGAACCGGTCTCCGCCCTCGACGCCTCGGTCCAGGCCCAGATTTTGGAGCTGCTCGACCGGCTGCAAGCCGAACTGGCACTGAGTTACCTGTTCATCTCGCACGACCTCGCGGTGGTCCGCCGGATCAGCGATCACGTGGCGGTCATGCGGCACGGACGCATCGTCGAATCCGGGCCCACCGCACAGATTTTCGGAAACCCACAGCACGAATACACCCGTGAGCTGTTGTCCGCCATCCCTACCCCCGCCGTCGCGAAAGGACCAGCCTGATGTCGGATTCGACCTACCGCCACAGCCGGATACTCGTCCGCACCGACCGGCGCGCGGGCTGCCGGAGCAGACCGGAGCGGGCCGCATCGCTGCCCGCCATGGCGAAACGCTGGTGGCGCACACACCTGCGCGCGCCCGGGCACGCCGCCGCCCTGTGGCAGCACGCGCTGTTCTTCGCGCCCGACGCCGCGGGCACCGGCAGCCACCCGGCCGCACGGCAGTGCCTCGACTGGAAGGGAACCCACTGATGGCCGATTCCGACTTCTTTGTGGCGGTGGAACTCGCCGGGACGGGCGTGCATCCGGCGTCGTGGCGGCGGGCGGACTCGCGGGCCGAGGACCTGTTCACCGGTGCGTACTGGGTCGATGCGATCACGGCGGCCGAAAACGCCGGTGTCGACGCGGTATTCGTGCCCGACTCGTTCGGTATGCAGCCCGGCGGGCCCGGTGCCGGGCGCGGCAGGCTCGACGCGGTGGCGATCGCCGCCCGAGTGGCGGCGGCAACACGGCGCATCGGCCTGCTGCCGCAGGCGCCCGTGACACACACCGAGCCGTTCCATCTGGCCAAGGCCATCCAGAGTCTGGATTTCGCCACGCTAGGGCGCGCGGGCTGGGAGGTCACCGTCTCCGAGGGTGCCGAGCAGGCACGGGCATTCGGGCGCAAGAGCGCACAGGACGCCGCGTCGCTGTGGCACGAGGCGGACGAGGCGATCGAGGTGGTAACCCGATTGTGGGACAGCTGGGAGGACGACGCGGAAATCCGTGATGCGCCCACCGGGCGCTTCATCGACCGGGACAAGCTGCACTACATCGACTTCGCCGGGGACAACTTCTCGGTGCGTGGGCCGTCGATCACGCCGCGTTCCCCGCAGGGGCAATCGATCATCGCGGTACGTGCGGCGGACGACGCCAGTACGGCTGTAGCGGTGCAACGCGGCGATCTGATCCGCATTGCCGCAGGCGATCTCGATTCGGCGCGCGTCCTGCGTACCGCGCTGCGCACGGCGGTACTGGCCGCTGATCGCGACCCCGATTCGGTGCACGTCTTGCTCGATATCGACCTCCACCTGGCAGATTCAGCGGACACGGCCAACGATGAAGTGGTTCAGCTCGACCGGTGGGCCGTCGCCGAGCTGACCGCACCAACGAGCCTGCGGCACATCGGCACTCCAGCGGCGCTGCGCGAATTGCTCACCACCATCGAAAATTCCGGCGCCGCCGACGGCGTCGTACTCCGCCCGCTCGCGGTACCGACCGCGGTGCGCCACCTCGGCGCATTGGCACGCGAACCGCACTCCGCCGGCACATTGCGCGATCGTCTCGGCCTGCCTCGACCGATCAGCCGCTACACCGACCGCACCACGATCAACGAAGGGACACCGGCGTGACCGGCAAACCACGCAAGCGCATCCACCTCGCGGCCCACTTCCCCGGTGTCAACAACACCACCGTCTGGGCCGATCCGGCGTCCAAGAGCCAGGTCGACTTCGAGTCCTTCGTGCATCTGGCGAAGACCGCGGAACGCGGCCTGTTCGACTTCTTCTTCCTGGCCGAGGGTCTGCGGCTGCGTGAACACCTCGGGCGCATCCACGATCTGGACGTGGTCGGCCGGCCGGACACCTTCACCGTGCTCAACGCGTTGGCCGGGGTGACCGACAAACTCGGCCTCGCGGGCACCATCAACAGCACCTACAACGAGCCGTTCGAACTGGCCAAGCAGTTCGCCTCGCTGGATCATCTATCCGGCGGTCGCGCGGCTTGGAACGTCGTCACCTCCTCCGACGCATTCACCGGCGAAAACTTCCGCCGCGGCGGCTATCTCGAACACGGGCAGCGCTACCAGCGCGCCGCGGAGGTCGTCGAGGTGACCCGCAAGCTGTGGGACAGCTGGGCCGCCGACACACTGGTCATCGACCGGACCGCCGGGGTGTTCGCCCGCGAGATCCCCGAAACCCGGCACCGCGGTGCCCAATTCGACATCGCGGGACGGTTTGTGCTGCCGCCGAGCCCGCAGGGGCACCCGGTGTTGTTGCAGGCGGGCGATTCCGACGACGGCCGTGAGTTCGGGGCCGCCGCGGCCGACGCGATCTTCACCGGCCACGGCACGCTGGCAGCGGGGCAACGCTTCTACGCCGATGTCAAGGGCAGGCTGGCGAAATACGGGCGGACGCCGGACGAGCTGAAAATCCTTCCAGCGGCCACCTTCGTGCTCGGCGACAGCGCGCAGGACGCCGAGGACCGCGCCCGTCACATCCGGCGCCAGCAGGTCGGCCCGCAGACCGCCATCGCCTTCCTCGAACAGGTTTGGGGCCGTGACCTTTCCGGCTACGACCCGGACGGCCCGCTGCCCGACGTCGAACCGACCGACAATGTCACCATCACCCGCGGCCGGGTGCGCCACGCCAAGGACCCGCGCGCCGTCGCCGAAGCGTGGCGGGCCAAGGCCGAGGCGGAAAACCTCAGCATCCGTGAGCTGATCATCGAGGTCACCGCGCGCCAGCAGTTCGTCGGCACGCCCGCCGCGGTCGCCGAGCAGATCGACACCTATGTCCAGGCCGACGCCAGCGACGGATTCATTCTCGTCCCACACCTCACCCCGGGCGGGCTGGACGAATTCGTCGACCGGGTCGTCCCCGAACTGCAGGAGCGCGGCAGCTTCCGCACCGAATACCGCGGCACCACCCTGCGCGACCACCTCGGTTTACGCCATCCGCACCGGCACACCACCGCCCACGAAGGAGCACGAGCGTCATGACAACCAGCATCAGCACCGTTTTCGAAACCGAATGGGCACAGTGGCGGCACACCAGGGAAGAGCAGCTGCGCGACCCCCTCGGCTTCCTCAGCCTCACCGGGTTGCATTGGCTCACCGACCAACCCGAGCGGCTGCCCGACCTGCCCGGCACCTGGTGGGTCACCGACCACAAGGTGTTCATCACCGCACAGCCCGCCGACCGTCTGACATTCGACGGCGTCGGCATCGCAGGCGTGCAGATCATCAAGCCCGCGGAGGGTGCGGCGGGACTCATTGTGCGGCACGAGCATCGGGGGCTCGAGGTGGTCCGCCGCACCGGCCGCTACGGGGTACGGGTGCACGACCCGGCCGCGCCGACACTGCTGAGTTTCAACGGCGTCCCCAGCTACGCGCCCGACCCGCGCTGGGTCGTGCCGGGCCGGTTCACCCCGTTCGACGAGCCGCGGACGGTGACCACCGGCGCGGTGATCGACGGTCTCGAGCACCACCACACCGCCTCGGGCACCATCGAATTCAGCATCGGCGAGGCCACCGAGCGAGTCATCGCGTTCGGCGCTCCCACCGACCTTCGGGTGCTGTTCACCGACGCCACCAGCGGTATCACCACCTATCCGGCGGCACGTTCGCTCGCCGTCGGCGCGCCGGACGCGCACGGCACAGTACGCCTCGACTTCAATCGCGCGGCGAATCTGCCCTGCGCCTTCACCGATTTCGCGACCTGCCCGCTCGCGCCCGCGGAGAACCGGCTGCGGGTGGCCATCGAAGCGGGCGAACAGCATCCACGGCTGGGGAGGAATTCATGACGGTCCCACTATCGATCCTCGATCTGTCCCCGATCAGTGCCGGATCCACCGCGCAGCAGGCGCTGCGCAACACCGTCGATCTCGCGCAGCACGCGGAACAGTGGGGCTACCACCGTTATTGGCTCGCCGAGCACCACTTCGTCTCGGTGGCCAGCTCCGCATCGATCACGCTGATCGGGCTGGTCGCGGCGGCCACTTCGCGAATCCGGGTGGGGTCGGCGGCCGTTCAGGTCGGCCACCACACCTCGGCGTCGATCGTGGAAGCGTTCGGCACCATCGACGCCCTGTATCCGGGCCGCCTCGACCTCGGCCTCGGCCGGTCCGGCCATCGCCGCAGCCAGTACGGATCGGAACCATCTCATCCGAAGGGCAGTCACCCCAGGGTCGACACGGCCACCGGGCGGACCACCATCCGGGACGGCGTGGTGGTGCCGCCGCCGTTCGATCCGGGCCGGATCGCCGACCGGTCCAAGTTCCTCGCCTCGATCAGCGCGCTGCAACAACGCGGCGCGCAGCCACTGGACTTCGCCGAACAGGTCGACGAGGTGCGCGCGCTGCTCGGCGGGCACTTCGTGAGCCCGGAAGGTGTTGCCCTGCACGCTGTTCCGGGCGAGGGCGCACAGGTGGAGCTGTGGTTGTTCGGCAGCTCGGGTGGGGAGAGCGCGGAGCTCGCCGGTCGGCTCGGGCTGCCGTTCGTGGCGGCGTATCACGTGTCCCCCGGCACCGCCCTGGACGCGGTCGAGGCCTACCGGGCGGCCTTCCGCCCATCGGATCGGCTGGCCGAGCCGTACGTGGTGGTCTCGGCGGATGTGGTCGTCGCCGGTGACGACGCCACCGCGCAACGCCTCGCCGCCAGCTACGGCCACTGGGTGCACAGCATCCGCAGCGGAGCGGGCGCCGCCGACTACCTCGACCCGGCCACCGCCACCCCGCTGACCCCGGAGCAGCACCGCCTCGTCGCCGATCGCCTGGCAACCCAATTCGTCGGCGCGCCCGGCACCGTCGTCGAGCGGCTGGCAGCACTACAGCACGTCACCGGGGCCGACGAACTCCTGGTCACCAGCGTCACCTACCGGCACGCCGACCGGTTGGCATCGCATCGCCTGCTCGCCGAGGCATGGGGGCTACGCGCGGCCCGCGCCGCCTGAGTCACGGAGGCGAGCACCCGTCATAGCGTCGAAGGCACCGGAGGAGCTCGCCGGATCGGTATCGGGGAACGGCTGATCCCGCTATACCGATACGGCAAGCTTTCCGAAACCTGTGGGCTTCCGGAATCCATCACGAAACATACATCCCTGCATGTATATTTCCGCTCGATCGGATGACGGAGGATGTGGATGAGGAATACCGCTGCCCGCCGGGGGACCCGCTGGTTCGTCGGAGCGCTCGCCCTACTTGCGGTTTCACAGCTGCTGGTGGCGCCCGGCGCACCGGCCGCACCCGAGGGCGCGGCGGAGTGGACGGCGCTGCACGATGGGCCGCAGCGGTATCCGTCGATGCACATCGAGTGGGATGTGCCGATCACGATGAGCGACGGCACGGTGCTGAAAGCGAATGTCTACCGCCCGGCGGATGCGAACGGTCCGATCGCGACGCCGCTGCCGACCATCGTGAATCTGACGCCTTACACGAAGCTGTTGTCGATGATCGCGCAGACGGCGCTGTCCATTCCGGTGCTGTCGGACGCGGTGGTCGGGTTCCTTCGCGACTTCGAGTTGCCCGGAACACCATTGGAGGCGCTGACCGACGCGACGCGGGTGGCGGGCGGTGGCTTCGGGCGCGCTTTCGGAGTGGACCCCAACCTGGTTCGCAGCGGTTACACCCAGGTCGTCGTCGATGTGCGGGGAACCGGCTTCTCCCAAGGGATCTGGGAACCGTGGGGGCCGAAAGACCAGCAGGACACCCCGGAAGTCATCGCCTGGGCGGCACGCCAACCGTGGTCGGACGGCAATATCGGCATGGCCGGTGCCTCCTATTCGGGAATCAACCAGGTGCAGGCCGCCGAAAAGCAGCCGCCCGCACTGAAAGCCATTGTGCCGGTGGTTCCGGGCAACGACCTGGTGCGCGACATGATCGCCCCGGGCGGCGCGGCCATCGGCATCCTGCTCCCCTACCTGCTGGCGGTCAACGCGGCCAAGCTGATGCCGGACCTCATGTCGCTGCTGCACGGCAGATTCGACACCCAGTGGCTCGTCGATCGGCTGGCCAGCCCGATGTCGTTCATGGACGTCGGAATTCAGACGATGGCCACCAATTCCTTCGACGCCATTCCCCCGCAACTGCAGCAGGTACTCGATCCGGCGAGTCCGATCCGCCAGGCCTGGCTCGGGCATCCCGAACGCATCACCGTGCCCACCTTGGTGATCGGCGGCTGGCACGACAACTTCGTGAACGGGGAACCCCGTATCTACCAGGACATTCCGCTGCCACCCGGGCAGAAGCAGCTGATCATGGGCAACAGCTACCACGTGAACGCGGGCTTCGACATGCGCGGCAAGTCCGGCGAGCCACCCCGCATCGATGTGCTGCAGCGCGTGTGGTTCGACAAGTGGCTCAAGGGTATCGACAACGGCATCGACAACTACGGGCCGGTGACGATGTGGCAGCAGGGCGGCGGCTGGACCAGCGCCGAGCAGTTCCCGCGGCCGGACGCGAGTTACCGGCGGCTGTACCTCTCCGCGACGCCGAGCGGCACCACCGGTACCAGCGTGCACGACGGAACCCTCACCGCCGCACCCACTTCCGAGACGGCGCGACTCACCGTCGCCCCCGGCCTGGCCAGCCTGTGCTCGGCCGACTCGGTCCAGGGCACCGCGGGCATCCTGGTCTTCACCGGCTGCGGCAAGGACGCGAGGGTGCAGGAACTCAGCGGGCTCACCTTCACCAGCCCGCCGGTGGCCGAGCCGACGACAATCTCCGGACCGATCTCGGTGCATCTGAACACCGTGCACGACGCCACCGACGGCTACTGGACCGCGACGCTGAACGATGTTGCCCCCGACGGCCGTTCGGTCACGCTGAGCACCGGTCAGCTGCTGACCTCGATGCGCGCCGTCGACGACGGCAAAAGCCGGCGGTCGCCCGACGGGGCTTACATCGATCCGTATCCGCTACTGTCCCTGGCCGCGCGAAAGCCCGCCGTCCCCGGCGAGCCCACTCAGCTCGACCTCGGCCTCGCTGCCACCGACGCGATATTGCAACCCGGACACCGGCTTCGGGTCGACATCTTCGCGGGCAACTACCCGAAGGGCCTGCCCATCCGCCCCATGCTGGATGCCACCGAGCTCAAACCCCAACACCTGCAACTGGACCCGTCCGCCACCAGCTACGTCAACGTCCCACTCGCGGGCACTCCCGGCTGGTAACCGCGCACCGCGCGGGCGAACAAAAGGTGCGCGGCGGTAGGTGACCTACGCGCTCATCGGCGCCGCGGTGACGCCGTAACCGAGGTTGGTGAGCACCTCGGTGGTCGCCTTGGCGAAGTTCAGGGTGATGAAGTGCAGGCAGGGGGCGCCCTCGTCGATCAGCCGCTGCGCCATCTCGGTGGCGATCTCGATGCCGACCTCGCGCACCGCGGCCTGGTTCCCGTCGGGTGCGTCGCCCGCGGCCTTGTTCAGCCGGTCGAGTACCGACGCGGGCAGCGCACGGCCGCACAACTCTTCGGCCCTGGCCACGGTGCGCAGCGAAGTGATCGGCATCAGCTCGGGGATGATCGGCTTGGCGCCCTCGATCGGGTCGAACTTCGCGATCCGATCGCGCAACCGCAGGTAGTGCTCGACGTCGAAGAACATCTGAGTGATCGAATACTCCGCGCCCGCACGCAGTTTCGCGGCCAGGAAGGCGGTGTCGGAGTCCAGGTCGGGTGAACGATGGTGACCCTGCGGGAACGAGGCGACGCCGACGTGGAAGTCGCCGAGGTCGCGCACGATGCGCACCAGTTCCTCGGCGTAGGCGACGCCCTCGGGGTGCTGGTGCCACTCGCCGAGCGGATCGCCGGGCGGATCGCCGCGCAGCACCAGGATGTTGCGGATGCCCGAATCGGCGTAGGCGCCGACCAGCGAGCGCAATTCGGCCAGGCTGTGGTCGACGGCGGTCAGGTGCGCCACCGGCAGCAGGGTGGTCTCCTGCGCCAGCGCGCCGGTGACCCGCACGGTGCGGTCGCGGGTCGAGCCGCCCGCGCCGTAGGTCATCGAGACGAACGCGGGATGCATCCGCTCGAACTGGCGAACGGCACGCCAGAGGCGCGCCTCGGCGGCGGCGTCCCGCGGCGGATTGAACTCCACGGAGAACGGCACGGCGGCACCCGAATGGGCCCGCAGACTCTGCACAACCGAGGGTGTTCCAGAGACGTCCGGGTGCGTCCGGGGCGGACGGCCTGGGGTCGATCGTCCCCGCGCATTGTCGAAAGTCACCGATTCAGTGTAGTGGTGACCGGCGGCAGCCCTGACGGGTCGTTCCCACCGCCCGCGTATTCTTCGGACCAGACCACACCGGGCCCGCATCCGACAGATCGCGCCCGGGCACCACGCGTCCACCACAATTTTGGAGGCTCCCCTGTCCGCCGGACCCGGTACCCAGACGCCTCACCGCACCTCGGCGGCCGAGCTGATCGCACCGCAGCCGGGGACCCCGGCCTTCGTCGCCGCCGTAGAAGGCGCGCTGACCAGCTTCTTCGCTTCCCGCCGCCGGACCGTCGACGAGCTGGGACCGGTCTTCGTCGAGGCCGCCGACGCATTGCAGCTGTTCGTGCTGCGCGGCGGCAAGCGCACCAGGCCCGCGTTCGCCTGGACCGGCTGGCTCGGTGCGGGCGGCGATGCCGACAGCGCGGCGGCCGACGCGGTGCTCACCGCATGCTCGGCGCTGGAACTCGTCCAAGCGTGCGCGCTGATCCACGACGACATCATCGATTCCTCGCGCACCCGCCGTCGCTTCCCCACCGTGCACGTCGACTTCGAACAGCGCCATCGCGACCGCGGCTGGGCAGGCGACTCCGCGCACTTCGGCGCCAGCGTCGCGATCCTGGTCGGCGACCTGGCGCTGGCCTGGGCCGACGACATGGTGCACGCCTCCGGGCTCGACCCTGCGGCCATCGCCCGGTTCGCGCCGGTGTGGGCGGGCATGCGCACCGAGGTGCTCGGTGGCCAGCTGCTCGACGTCAACGGCGAGGCGGGCGGGGACGAATCGGTCGAGGCCGCGCTGCGGATCAACCGGTACAAGACCGCCGCCTACACCGTCGAACGCCCGCTGCACCTCGGCGCGGCCATTGCCGACGCCGATCAGGACTTGGTCGAGGCCTACCGCACGTTCGGCACCGATATCGGCATCGCCTTCCAACTGCGCGACGACCTGCTCGGCGTGTTCGGCGATCCCGCCGTCACCGGCAAACCGTCCGGCGACGACCTGCGCGAGGGCAAGCGCACCGTGCTGCTCGCCGAGGCACTACGGCGCGCCGACCAGACCGATCCGGCCGCGGCGAAGCTGCTGCGCACCAGCATCGGCACCGATCTCGGTCCGGACGAGGTGGCGCGGCTGCGCGCGGTGCTCACCGAACTGGGCGCGGTGGACGAGGTGGAGCGCCGGATCACCGAGCTCACCGACGCGGGACTGGCCGCCATCGAAACCAGCGCCGCGACCCCGGCGGCGAAGGAGCGGTTGCGCGCCATGGCTTTGGCGGCGACCAAACGCGCCGCGTGAAAGTGGTTGCGGCACCGGCCGGTCGGGTACCCCTGGTCGACGTCGGCGCCGGTCCGATGCGTGCCGCGAAGAGGAGAACCGTATGAAAGACGCTGCCGGACCGAACGATCGCTATCTGCTCGTCCGGGGGATACCGGTCGCGATGCCCGGTCAGGCCAGGCGCGGCGCCGCCCGCCCGGTGAAAACCGTTGCCGGACCGACGGATCGCGTCGTCGTGGTCGGTGCCGGACTGGCGGGACTGTCCGCCGCGCTGTATCTCACCGGTGCGGGTCGCAAGGTCACGCTGCTCGAGCGGGCCGATCATCCGGGCGGGCGGGTCGGCCGCTACCAGGGCCCGGATTACGAGATCGATTCCGGCGCAACCGTGTTGACGCTGCCCGAACTGATCACCGACGCGCTGGCCGCGGTGGGGCGGACACCCGAGACGTGCAAGCCCGCCCTGCGCATCCATCAGCTGGCTCCCAGCTATCACGCGAAATTCGCCGACGGCGCCACCATGCGCGTGTTCGCCGACCCCGAAGCGATGGCCCAGGAGATCGCGCTGACCTGCGGACCGGACCAGGCACGCGGCTACCGGCGGCTGCGGGACTGGCTGGCGCGGATCTACGCGGCGGAATTCGACGATTTCATGGACACCAACTTCGATTCGCCGCTGGACATGGTCCGGGTGCCCGAAAAGCGCAGGGCGCTGGCGGCTTTGCTGCGGCTCGGCGGATTCGGCAGGCTCGGCCCCCGGGTCGAACGGTTCCTCGACGATCCGCGGCTGGCCCGGCTGTTCACCTTCCAGGCGCTCTACGCGGGCCTGCCGCCCGCCGAGGCGCTCGCGGTGTACGGCGCGATCCCACACATGGACACCTCGCTCGGCGTCTACTTCCCGGAGGGCGGGATGCGGGCCATCGCGGAGGCCATGGCCGAGGCATTCACGGCGGCGGGCGGCACGCTGGAGCTGCGCACCGAGGTGACGGGGGTGCACTACGCGGGGCGGCGCGCCGAACGCGTGCGCACCGCGGACGGTCGCCGGTTCGACTGTGACGCACTGGTGCTGACCGTCGACCTCGGGTCCATCGATCGGTTCGGCGTGCGTCGCCGCCGTGGCTTGCGGGCCGCGCCCTCGGCAGTGGTCGCGCATGGCACGGTGCCTGCCGAGATCGCGCGGGCCTGGCCCGTCCAGGCGCACCACACCATCGATTTCGGCGAGGCGTGGGACAAGACGTTCGCCGAGATCGCGGGCCGACGCGGCCGGTTGATGAGCGACCCGTCGTTGTTGCTGACCCGGCCCGCGCTCACCGACCCCGGCCTCTACATCACCCGCGCGGATGGACAGCACGAACCGTTTTCCTTGCTCGCCCCCTGCCCCAATCTCGACGCCGCCCCCTTGGATTGGCCCCGCATCGGCCCCGCCTATCTGCGCGAACTGCTCGGTGTGCTGGAAGTTCGCGGCTATCACGGCATCGCCGCGCATCTCACCGTCGACCATCTCGATACCCCGCAAACCTGGCGGGATCAGGGCATGCTTGCCGGTACTCCGTTCTCCGCGGCCCACCTCTTCCGGCAAACCGGACCATTCCGCACCCGCAATTTTCCGCGCACCAGCGACAACGTAGTTATCGCTGGTTGTGGCACCACCCCGGGGGTCGGAGTGCCGACGACGCTGCTGTCCGGAAAACTGGCGGCAACCCGCATTACCGGTGATATGCGTCCCGCTCGAGATGAAACCCCGCGTACCAGCGGGATAGTGTTCCCTGCGACGCCGTAAACTAGGCGCCGACCTATTCGCTCGCGGTTGCGACCGCTGACCATTCGGGGGGACCGACACCAGATGGCATCCCCCGAAACGCGCGCCGCAGAGGCCACATTGACAGATCTCACCGGCCACGCACCGAACACCGCGGCGAAGCGCGAATCGGCCACCACCGAGCCCCGGGGTGCGCGGTCGTGGATGCGCACCGCCGCCGTGTTCCTGCGCAGCCCGGAAGGGCATGCCGCACTGCTCGGTTTCTACGGCGCGATCCTGATCACTTTCGGTGGTTTCGGCGCGGGCAGCACCCGGAAGCGGGATCCGATTCTCGAGGCGTTGCACCTGTCCTGGCTACGGTTCGGCCACGGGTACGCACTGTCGACCATCGTCATCTGGATCGGCGTACTCCTGATGATCACGGCGTGGGTGCGACTGGGCCGCACCACGATCGGCACGGGCGACCGGCTGGATGCCGGCGTGACGCTGAACGAGCTGCGCGTGATCGTCGGCATCTGGATCACCCCGCTACTGTTCGCCGTGCCGATGTTCAGTCAGGACGTCTACTCGTATCTGGCGCAGGGCGCGCTGCTGCGGGACGGTTTCGATCCCTACGTCGACGGACCTATCAGGAACCCGGGTGTACTGCTCGACAATGTGAGCCCGGTGTGGAAGACCACCACCGCGCCGTATGGCCCGATCTTCCTGCTGCTCGGTAAGGGCATCACCAGCATCACCGGCGACAATGTGGTCGCGGGCACCATCGCGATGCGGTTGGTGATGCTGCCCGGCCTTGCGCTGATGATGTGGGCGGTGCCCTATCTGACCAAGCACCTCGGCGGCAAGCCGACGGTCGCGTTGTGGCTGGCCGTGCTCAATCCATTGGTGCTGATCCACCTGTTCGGCGGCGTGCACAACGAGATGCTGATGGTCGGGCTGATGTGCGCGGGCATCGCGCTGGTACTGGAACGCCACCACGTCGCGGGCATCGTGGTGGTCGCCATCGGCGTCGCGATCAAGGCGACGGCAGGCATCGCGCTGCCGTTCCTGGTGTGGATCTGGATGCTGCACGAACGCGAGAAGCGCGCCGCCCGACGAGCCGGGCGCGACCCGGCGAACCTGCCGGAAAGCGAACGGCCGCACGATGCCGCCGAGTCGACCGAGGACATGCCGCACCCCGCGCTGATGTTCGCCAAGATCGCCGGGCTCGGGCTCAGCGTGTTCGCCCTGGTCTTCGTGGCCGCCTCGGCCATCGCCGGCGTCGGCATCGGCTGGCTGACCGCGCTGTCCGGGTCGAAGAAAATTATCAACTGGCTTTCACTGCCGACGATCATGATGCATGCGATCGGCTGGGTGACTCCGTTCGATTCGGGCAAGGTACTCAACGTGACCAGGGCGCTGTGCGCGGTAGCGCTGGTGGCTGTGCTGGTATGGGCTTGGTGGCGGTTCCGGCACAGTGAGCGCGAGGCGGTCTTCGGCATCCTGATCGCGTTCGTCGCGATCGTCATCCTCTCTCCCGCCGCGCTGCCCTGGTACTACTCGTGGCCGCTCGCGCTCGCCGCCGGGTTCGCGCTCTCCACCACGACGTTGATGGTGCTCGTCGGTCTATGTACCTGGCTGATGCTGGTGTTCCAGCCGGACGGCTCGATCGGCCTGTACAACTTCTGGCACGTGGCGGCGGCGACCTTCGCCGCCGTGGTGGCGGCGATGTCGCTGCGCAAGGTGGACCCGCTGCGGTTGCGGAGCACCCCGCCGAGCATCGACCCGGCCACGCCCACCCGGCCATGAGCGGCGCGGCGGAGCGCGGCACCGAGCTCGCCGTCGCGTATCGCGAATGCCGGCAGATCGCGGCGGCGCACGGCCGGACCTACTTTCTGGCGACCCGGTTGCTGTCGGCCGAGCGCAGGCCCGCGGTGCACGCGCTGTACGCATTCGCCAGGATGGTGGACGACATCGTCGACCACGCGGAAACCGCTGCCGCACAATGTTTCCCGCAAGGTTGTCGTCCCGAGCGGGGTCCCGCCGACGAACTCGACCTGATCGAGAAGCAGCTGCGCATCGCCCTCGAGCGTCGCCCGCATCCGGCGATCACCGGCGGTCAGCACTCGCGCGCCATGGTCCTGCTCGCGGTCGCCGACACCATCCACCGCCACGGCATCGCCGCCCACCACTTCTGGACGTTCCTGGACTCCATGCGAATGGATGTCCCCGGCACCCCGCGGTTCCGTGCCCGCTACGCCACCATGGCCGAGCTACGCGACTACATGCGCGGCTCAGCCGCCGCCATCGGACTCCAACTACTGCCGGTCCTCGGCACCGTCGTGCCGATCGCCGAGGCCGAACCAGCCGCCGCCGCGCTCGGCGAGGCCTTCCAGCTCACCAACTTCCTGCGCGACGTGGCCGAAGACCTCGACCGCGGCCGGATCTACCTCCCCGCCGACGAGCTGGCCGCCTTCGGCGTCGACCACGCCCTGCTCGCCCACTGCCGCCACACGGCCCACACCGACCCCCGCGTGCGCCGAGCCCTCGCCCACCTCATTGCGATCAACCGAGACATCTACCGCCGCGCCCAGCCCGGCATAGACCTACTCGACCCCCGCGTACGCCCCGCCATCCGCACCGCGGCCGTCCTCTACGCCGACATTCTCGACCGCATCGAAGCCTCCGGCTACGCCATCTTCACCGATCGCGCCGTAGTCCCCCGCCACCACCGCCTCCGCGTGGCCGCAGCCGAATTCACCCGAGCCGCGCTACACCGCCGAAAAAGCTAGCGAAGGGCCGACCACTCTCGCAGTTCTTAGTTAGCCTGACCGCTCGCTACCCCACGCGCCCCCCACGCGCGAGCCCTACGAGCGCCGTTCGTGGCCCGTCTCGCGTCCGAGCGGTCGAAGCGCACGCGACGAAGTCGCAAGTCTCGACCGCTCGGACGCGAGACTTCCAGGGGCCACGAACACGCCGCGCCCGCGCGGCCAATAATTCAGAACGGGTCCGCGGCGGCCCGGCGGATGACCTCGCGGGCGAGCGGCCCGTGCAGGGCGTCGACCGGCTTACCGGGGAGGCTGTCGTCGTCGGTGAAGATCCATTGCAGAATTTCTTCGTCGGTGTATTTGGCGTCCTTCATCACGGTGATGAGACCGGGCAGGAATCTGACTATCGCGCCCTCGTCATCGAAGAAACGTTCGGGGACGCCGACTACGCCGTCGCGGCGGACGGCGAGCAGCTGATGGTCGCGCAGCATCTGATGGACGCGGGTCACCACGAGCCCGAGTCTTTCGGCCACCTCGGGCAGCGGCAGCAGCGCCACGGACTCCGGAAGGACATCATCACTGCAGGGAAATGCACTCACCCGGATAACGGTAGACGGTCCGCTGCCGCACGTCGTGAGACACCCGGACACGTTCGGTCGATACCATCGTGAGGGCCGCACGGGGCGGTCGATCACTTGTGGCACGTACCGCGAGGGGTGAGAACTTTGTGAAAGCCGGAGGACATCAATTGATCGGCCAGATGCTGGAAGGGCGCTATCGCATCGATGCGCCGATCGCCCGCGGCGGCATGTCGATGGTCTTCCGGGGTGTCGACACCCGTTTGGATCGTCCCGTCGCCATCAAGGTGATGGACCCGAAGTTCGCCGGTGATCCGCAGTTTTTGTCCCGGTTCGAGTTCGAGGCGCGCGCGGTCGCCAAGCTCAAGCATCCGTCGTTGGTCGCGGTGTACGACCAGGGCGTCGACGGCGAGTACCCCTTCTTGATCATGGAGTTGGTCGAGGGCGGCACGCTGCGCGAGTTGTTGCGTGAACGCGGGCCGATGCCGCCGCACGCGGTGCGGGCGGTGGCCGAGCCGGTGCTCGCGGCGATCGGCGTCGCGCATTCGGCGGGTCTGGTGCATCGGGACGTGAAGCCGGAGAACGTGCTGATCTCCGACGGGGGCGAGGTCAAGATCGCCGATTTCGGTCTGGTTCGCGCGGTTGCCGCGGCCAATACCACCTCGGCCAGCGTGATTCTGGGCACTGCCGCCTACCTGTCCCCCGAGCAGGTGACCAGCGGCACGGCCGACGCGCGCAGTGATGTCTATTCGTTCGGTGTACTGATTTTCGAGTTGCTGACCGGGCGGGTGCCGTTCACCGGCGACACCTCGCTGTCGGTGGCGTATCAGCGGATCGAGAACGACGTGCCGAGCCCGAGCCGGTTCATCGCGGGGGTGCCGCCGGAGTTCGACGAGTTGGTCGCCAAGGCCACGGCGCGGGAGCCCGCGCACCGTTTCGCGGACGCGAACGAGATGGCGGCCGCGCTGCGGCACATCGGTGCGAAGTTGAACCTGCCGCCGTACCGGGTGCCCGCCCCGCAGGAGTCGGCCGAGCATCTGAGCGCCAGTTTCAAGGCTGTCGCGGCGAACGGGCGGCCGTCGACGGCGGCGCCCGCGCCGGAGCCGTATACGCCGCAGCCGGTGCAGCACACCAAGGTGGTCACGGCGGCGCGACCGCGAGTCGATTACGGTCCGCCGGACGACTACGACCAGCCGCCCGCGCGTCAGCAGCAGGCGCCGTCGCCGTATCAGGCCTATGCGCCCGATCGCACCAAGTCGCGTCGCACCGCGTTGGTGTGGGTGGCCATCGTGGCGATTCTCACCTTGGTCGTCGGTTTCGGCGGTTGGTGGCTCGGTTTCGGCCGCTATTCGCCGGTCCCCGCGGTCGCCGGAATGGACGCCGACCGCGCGGTCGCGGCGTTGCGGGACGCGGGCTTCGAGACCGAGGTACGGCAGAAGGCGTCGGACATCATTCCGGTCGGCGGGGTGGTCGGCAGCGATCCGTCCGCCGGTTCGCGGGTCACCAAGGGGTCGACGGTCGCGGTGCTGGTGTCCAGCGGTAAGCCGAAGGTGCCGGACGTCAACCCGGGCGATCAGATCACGAAGGTCAACCAGCTGGTCCGGGACGCGGGGCTGCAACCGGTGGATTCCGGCGAAGTGGGCAGTTCCGCACCGAAGGGCACGCTCGCCAAGATCGATCCTCGCCCCGGCACCGTGCTTCCGGCCGGGGCGCAGGTAAAGGTCTACCGCAGCAAGGGATCTCAGCCGGTGAAGGTGCCCGACGTGCGCGGGAAGACGACCGAGGAGGCCACGAAGATCCTCACCGACGCGGGTATCGAGGTGCGCGAGACCAAGATTCAGTTCGATCGCGGCGTCGAGGCGGACAAGGCGATCGGCACCGATCCCGTCGCGGGGACGACCATTCAATCCGACGACGGCGTCACCCTGCTCGTCTCCAATGCGCTGAAGATGCCCGACGTGCGCGGCTGGACCGTCGCCAACGCCCGCGCCAAGCTGCAATCCCTCGGCTTCGACGTCGAGGTGAAACAGCTTGTGGCCAGCGACAGCTCACTCATCGTCTCGCAGACCCCGGCCGTCGGAGCCAATATCGAGTCGGGTGACACCGTCTCGCTCGTCGCGCTGCCCTGAGCGCTCCCGTCAGCGCCCCGCTCGACGCCACGTCGCTTCAGTACCCAGCGCAGATCTCACGAGAGCGCTGCCCACAGACCCACCATGCGGTTCACAGGGTTTCTATCCCCTGTGAACCGTATGAACCCTCTGTGGGCTCGAGCAGCGCTCGGCTGCAGCCGTTGCTCAGCGCAGCATTTCGGCGACGAGGAAGGCGAGTTCCAGCGATTGCTGGGTATTGAGGCGTGGGTCGCAGGCGGTTTCGTAGCGGCCGGACAGGTCCAGATCGGAGATGTCCTGGGCGCCACCGAGGCACTCGGTGACGTCCTCGCCGGTGAGCTCGATGTGCAAGCCGCCGGGGTGGGTGCCGAGGGCGTGGTGCACCTCGAAGAAGCCCTGCACCTCGTCGACGATGCGGTCGAAGTGGCGGGTCTTGAAACCGGTGGAGGCCTCGTGGGTGTTGCCGTGCATCGGGTCGCACTGCCAGATGACCTGGTGACCGGTCGCCTGGACCTTCTCGATGATGGGCGGCAGCACGTCGCGGACCTTGCCGTTGCCCATCCGGGAGACGATGGTCAGTCGGCCGGGCTCGTTGTTCGGGTCCAGCCGCTCGACGTACTCCACGGCCAGCTCGGGCGTGGTCGACGGGCCGATCTTCAGGCCGATCGGGTTGGCGAGCAGTTCGGCGAGCGCGATGTGCGCGCCGTCGAGCTGCCTGGTCCGTTCGCCGATCCACAGGAAGTGCGCGGACAGATCGTAGAGCACCGGCTCGCCCGCGGCGTTCTCGCTGAGGCGCAGCATGGCGCGCTCGTAGTCCAGGACCAGCGCCTCGTGGCTGGCGTAGATGCGGGCGGACTTCAGGCTCGGGTCGTTCACCCGGCACGCGTTCATGAACGCCAGGCCGCGGTCGATCTCCTCGGCCAGCGCCTCGTAGCGGGCGCCGGCGGGCGACTTGGCGACGAAGTCGCGGTTCCAGTCGTGCACCTTGTGCAGGTCGGCCATGCCCGCGCCGGTCAGCGCGCGCACCAGGTTCATCGCCGCGCTGGCGTTGGCGTAGGCGCGCACCAGCCGGGACGGGTCGTGCTCGCGCATATCGGGGTCGGCGACCAGGGCGTTGACCATGTCGCCGCGGTAGGACTTGAGGCCGAGCGCGTCGGTGTCGGAGGAACGCGGTTTCGCGTACTGCCCCGCGATCCGGGCCACCTTGACCACCGGCAGGCTCGCACCGTAGGTGAGCACGACGGCCATCTGCAGCAGGGTGCGGATGTTGCCGCGGATGTGCGGTTCGGTGTTGTCTGCGAACGTCTCGGCGCAGTCACCGCCCTGCATGAGGAAGGCCTCGCCGCGGGCCACCTCGGCCAGCTGCTCGCGCAGGTCCTCCACTTCGGCGGGCACGCAGATCGGCGGCACGCTCTCCAGCACGGTGCGCATCACCGCCGCCTGCTCCGGGTCCCACGACGGCTGCTGCAGCGCGGGGCGGGCGAGGGCGTCGTCCAACCGCCTGCGCAGCTCGGTAGGCAGCGGCGGCAATTCCGGCAGGCGATCGATCGGTACGTCGACGGTCCAGTTCACCCGTTCAGAATACGGACCACTCGGACGGCTGTGGTACCCACCGTAGGGGTGGTCACACCGCCACCCCGCGCAGCCGAGCCCGGATACGGAACAAAGCCGCACCCGACATAGGGTGATTGTTCGGGTAATCCGTCGCTGTACTGATGAAACCCGGGCGCCGGACCGAACTGTTGAGGAGAAGACCGATCTCGCTTCGATATTTTTACGACTGCGAATTCATCGAGGACGGGGTGACCATCGACCTGGTCTCCATCGGTGTCGTCTGCGAGGACGGACGCGAATATTACGCGGTGTCCACCGAATTCGATCCCGACCGGGCGGGCCCGTGGGTGCGTCGGCACGTGCTTCCGCAGCTGCCCTCGCCGTCCGCGCGGGTGTGGCGCAGCCGAGCGCAGATCCGCGACGACCTGTACAAGTTCCTGGTGCCGCGCTCGTCGGTGGTGCCGGAGCTGTGGGCCTGGGTCGGCGCGTACGACCATGTGGCGCTCTGCCAGCTGTGGGGTTCCATGGTGGACTTGCCCACCGCCTTCCCCCGCTACACCAATGAGCTGCGCCAGCATTGGGAGGCGCACGGGCGCCCGGAGCTGCCGCCGGTTCCCGCGGACGCGCACGACGCGCTGGCCGATGCCCGGCACAATCTGGCGAAGTTCGAGGCCATCGAGGCGTCCCGGCGCAGCACCCCCCGGCTGTAGTCGCCGAAAAGTCTGTAGTCGTCGAAAAGCGAAGGCCCCGAGTCGGATTCGACTCGGGGCCTCGGCTTTCGGCGGTCAGTGGCTGTGCTTGCCGCCGTGTTCCTTTTCCTGGCGCGCCTGCAGCACCGCGAGCTGCCGGTGTTCTTCGGCGTGCTCGATCTCGAAGTGCTGCTCGCTCTCCTGCCACGGATCGGGTCGCAGGAAGCTACCGGTGCCCGGCTTGCCCGCCGAGCCCAGCTTGTTCATCTTCTTCGGGACCGGCGCGCCCTGGTACTCCAGCGGGATCGGGTGGCCGTGATCGTCGACCGGGCCGAGCGGCTGGTGGATCTCGATGTACTCACCATGCGGCAGGCGCTTGATCACACCGGTCTCGATGCCGTGCTCGAGCACCGCCCGGTCACTGCGCTGCAGGCCGATGCAGAACCGGTAAGCGATGAAGTACGCGAGCGGCGGCACGACCAGGATGCCGATGCGGCCCATCCAGGTGGTCGCGTTCAGCGAGATGTCGAACTTCAGCGCGACGATATCGTTGACACACGACAGGGTCAGCACCACGTAGAAGCCGATCGCCATGGCGCCGATCGCGGTACGGACCGGCACATCGCGCGGCCGCTGCAGCAGGTTGTGCGGCGCGGTGTCGCCGGTGAGCCGCTTCTCGATCCACGGGTACATGATCAGCACCGTGAACACCAGGCCCATGATCAGCGCCACCCAGAACACGGCCGGCACCGTGTAGCGACCCAGGTACAGCTCCCACGGCGGCATCAGCCGGGCCAGGCCGTCGGTCCACATCATGTAGAAGTCCGGCTGCGAGCCCGCGGACACCTGGGAGGGGTTGTACGGACCCAGGTTCCAGATCGGGTTGATCTGGAAGACGCCGCCCATGATGCCGACGATGCCGAGGGTGAAGGCGAAGAACGCGCCCTGGTCGGCGGCGAACACCGGAATGATGCGGGCGCCGACCACGTTGTTCTCGGTCCGGCCCGGTCCGGGGAACTGGGTGTGCTTCTGGTACCAGACCAGCGCGACGTGCGCGGCGATCAACGCGAGGATGATGCCCGGGAACAACAGCACGTGCGCGATGTAGAGGCGCGGGATGATGATCGTGCCGGGGAAGTCCCCGCCGAAGATCAGCCAGTGCATCCAGGTACCGGCGATCGGGATGCTCATCGTGATACCGCCGAACGCGGCCCGCAGGCCGGTGCCGGACAGCAGGTCGTCGGGCAGCGAGTAACCGAAGAAGCCCTCGAACATCGCCAGGATGAGCAGCAGGCAGCCGATCACCCAGTTCGCCTCACGCGGCTTGCGGAACGCACCGGTGAAGAAGATGCGGAACAGGTGCACGATGATCGACGCCGCGAACAGCAGTGCCGCCCAGTGATGGACCTGGCGGACGAACAGGCCGCCGCGCACCTCGAAGGTGATGTTCAGCGACGTCTCGTAGGCCCGCGACATGGTGACGCCGCGCAACGGCTGGTACGCGCCGTTGTAGACGACCTCGCTCATCGACGGGTCGAAGAACAGGGTCAGGTAGACGCCCGACAGCAACAGGATGATGAAGCTGTACAGCGCGATCTCACCGAGCAGGAACGACCAGTGGGTCGGGAAGACCTTGTTGATCGACCGCTTGACGAACGCAGCGGCGATATACCGCTCGTCCATCTCATTAGCTTGGGCTGCGATCGAAGGGCTCATGAACGACGCTCCCAGTAGGCCGGGCCGAGCGGTTCGATGAAGTCACCAGCGGCGACCAGGAAACCCTCGGAGTTGACGGTGATCGGCAGCTGCGGCAGTGCGCGAGCGGCGGGACCGAAGATCGGCTTACCCCATTCGGTCGCCAGGAACTGCGACTGGTGGCAGGGGCAGAGGATCTTGTTGGTCTGCTGTTCGAACAGCGACGTCGGGCAGCCGAGGTGGGTGCAGATCTTCGAGTAGGCGAAGTAGTCGCCGTAGTTGAAGCTCTCCTGGCCCTTACGCTTGATCGCCTTCTGCGCGTCCTCGGTGCGCAGCCGGATCAGCATGACCGAGTTGCGGATACCGCGCAGCGACTGCAGGGTGGCGTGTTCGTCGCCGCGCCACTTCTCCTTCCACGGGAACACCGTCTCCATGGCGCCCGCGTCCAGATCCTCGGGGCGGACGAGCACGATGTCCTCCGGGCGACCGGTGTCGCGGCGGATGTAGATGGTCTCGCCCTCGTAGTCCGGGGTCCAACCGGACACCCACAGCGGCGACTTGTCGCGCTTGGCCCACGGGTTCTTCACCATGCCGCCGACGAACACCAGCAGCGCGCCGATGCCCAGCACGCCGACGCCCGCGCCCGCGGTGCGGGTGATCAGCTTGCGGCGGCCCAGCGTGGAGGTGTCCAGCGCGTCCTGCAGCTCGGCGACCAGGGTGCGGCGCTCGACCTCGGGCGACGGACCGTCGTGGCGGTCCTGGATGGACAGCTCGGCGGGGATGAACAGCTTGCGGATCAGCACCACGGCGATGCCGATGACCAGCACCGAGATACCGAAGGTGACGCCGACCAGCGGGGTGAACAGCGAGTAGGCGGTGTGGCCTTCGTCGTCGCTCGGCTTGAACTCCCACGGCCAGAACAGGAACACCCCGACCAGCACCGCCGCGGCGATGCCGGAGACCGCGAACCAGAACGCGACCGCGCGCTCGGCCCGCTTCTCGGCGCGGGTGCCCGGGACCGGGAACCGCTCGCGCCGGTAGGCGACGTCGACGCCGTCCCGCTCGGTGCCGAGCTTGACCAGCTCGTCGCGGGTCATCGCGTCGAGCTCCGCCTCGGTCGGCTCGGTCAGCGCGTGGCTGCCGGACCCGGCCACCGCGTGGGTATCCGATGCCGGTACCGCGTTGCTGTCCGAATCCGAAACCACGTGGGCGCCATGGCCTGTGGATTCGTTCGACGGCGCGCCGCCGTCGTGGCCCTCATCCGGCCGACCCATGTCGTGTGGCTCCTTCTCAGTCATGACTGTGTCCTTCGGGTCATGAGCCCGGCCGCTGCGTGGTTACGCTGCGCTGCCGCCTCCGCGCCTGACGTTCTCATGACCGCGATCCGATCCAAATAGCTGCACCGACAACGGTCGTGATGCCGACCACCCAGATGACCAGGCCCTCGGTCGCGGGACCGAACCCACCGAGGTCCCACCCGCCGGGGGCGCTCTCCTCTTTCGCGTTCATGACGTAGGCGATGATGTCGCGCTTCTCTTCCGGCGTCAGCTGCCGGTCGGAGAACTTCGGCATGTTCTGCGGGCCGGAGATCATCGCGTTGTAGATCTGCTGCTCGTTGGCGGGCTCCAGCGGCGGTGCGAACTTGCCGGAGGACAGCGCGCCGCCGCGTCCGGTGAAGTTGTGACAGGACGCGCAGTTCATCCGGAACAGCTCCGAGCCGCGGGCAATGTCCTCGCCGCGCAGCGACTCCTGCGCGATCTCGCCGTTGGCGTCGCGCACCACGCTCGGGCCGCCGCCGTTGGCCGCGACGTACGCGCCGAGGGCGTCGGTCTGGCGGGCGTCGAACTTCGGTGGCTTGCGCTGCGCCTGGGCCTCGTTGCGGGCCATCGGCATGCGACCGGAGGACACCTGGAAGTAGACGGCGGCTTCACCGACGCCGATGAGGCTGGGGCCGCGGTCCTGCACACCCTGCAGGTTCGCGCCGTGGCAGGTGATGCAGGAGGTGTCGTAGAGCTGCTGGCCCTCGCGGATCAGCGCGGACTGGTCCTCGTGCGCGGTCGCGCGCTGCGGGTCCGGCGTCAGGGCCGCTGCCAGGAAGCCTGCTCCGACGAGGCCCACCAACAGCGCGAGCCCGCCCGCGATGCGACGGCGAACGCGGCGCTGCCTGCGTGTCTTGCTGGCCTCGCCGTTCCCGTTGCTTGCGGGCTCTGGCGCTGACGGGGGAGATGAACTCATCTGTGTCCCTTTGGAGTAGACGGAACCGACTTGTGCAAAAGACTGGGGCGTCGCCCGGCTCAGCGGACGAAGTAGATCGTGGCGAACAACCCGATCCAGACGATGTCGACGAAGTGCCAGTAGTACGAGACGACGATCGCGGCAGTGGCTTGCGCGGGGGTGAACTTACTGACCTTGGTGCGGATCAGCAGGAACACGAACGCGATCAGACCGCCGATGACGTGCAAACCATGGAAACCGGTGGTGATGTAGAACACCGAGCCGTAGGCGCTGCTCGAGATCGAGGTGCCCTCGTGAACCAGGTTCATGTACTCGTAGCCCTGGCCGAGCACGAAGAAGGTGCCCATGACCAGTGTGATGACGTACCAGCGACGCAGGCCGAACACGTCGCCACGCTCCGCGGCGAACACGCCCATCTGGCAGGTGAACGACGATGCGACCAGCACGGCCGTGACCGGCACGGCGAGCTTCAGGTTCAGCTCGGTCGGTTCCGGCGGCCAGTTGCCGTGAGCCTGCGCGCGCGCGACGAAATACATCGCGAAGAGGCCGGCGAAGAACATCAACTCGCTGGACAGCCAGATGATGGTACCGACGCTGACCATGTTGGGCCGATTCAGCGAGTGCACACGCTGGGTAATGGCCGATCCGGGGGTCCCTACTGCGGTCGTCACGGGGGTAAGTATGACTCGTCGTAGTACGACACAAGTACCCGGGTGCGAAACTTGTGGCTCCGTGTCGGAAAACCCACGGACAGACAGCCTCTCGACCTGGGCTCGGCGTGTTGAGGGCGCAGCGCCCGCGGCGTGGCGGCGTCGGTCGGGACGTGTTCACGTGCCGGGTCCGCGCGCCCTCGGGTCGCTGGGGCACAGCATGACAGGTCCGCGTAAGTAAAAGCTGAGATGGAGGCGATGTGGCACCGCGTATATGGCGTCGATTGTTCGGGCGGGGCGGCCCGGCGCCGCTGGATCCGAGCCGGGCCGATCTGGTGGTGGTCGCGGCGAGTTTCGATGACGCCGAGGCCTGTTCGGCCGCATTGGCCCGGGCCGGCGAGCTGGTGCCGGACGCGCCCGCGGTGCTGCGGCACCATCTGCGGGTGCCGCAGGAGCAGGTCGATACCGTGTGCGCGATCGCGGCGCAGGACGGGTACGCGCCCGCCCCGCGGGTCGGCGGGCCGGGGACCGATGCGCTGGAGACGGTGATCCTGCAGCGCGTGCAGGTGCTGGACGCGTTGCACTGTTCGCAGGAACGGTCGCGAATGGCGGGGCTGGCTCAGCGGCACGACGGGACCGCGGATGGTTGGGACGCTCTGCAGCCTCGGACCGAACAAGCCGGGCCCGCCACCGAGCGGCCGCGATAGGCCGTCGGTTACCTGGCGTAGCCCCTACCGTGCGCGGTTTAAGGACGGGCTTCGACGCGGCGGCGCGAAGTATGCTGCTTCGCGACAAACTGGTTCGAATACCAGTGTGACGAAGGAAGTGGACAGTCATGAACGTGCGCAGCTGGGCCCAGGTGCTCGGAACCCTCGCCGACGGTGGCGACCTGGCCGCGGACGACACGGCATGGGCGATGGACGAGATCATGTCGGACAACGCCACCTCCGCCCAGATCGCGGCCTTCGGGGTCGCCATGAAGATCAAGGGCCCGACACCTGCCGAGCTGACCGGCCTCGCGGCGGGCATGCTCGAGCACGCCCGGCTGGTGCATATCGACGGGGACGCGGTCGACATCGTCGGCACCGGCGGTGACCGGTCCGGTTCGGTGAACATCTCCACGATGTCCTCGATCGTGGTGGCCGCGGCCGGGGTGCCGGTGGTCAAGCACGGCAATCGCGCGGCCTCGTCCAAGAGCGGCGGTGCCGACGTGCTCGAGGCGCTCGGCGTGCGACTCGCGCTCGGGCCGGAGGCGGTGGCGCGCTGCGTGCGGGAGGCCGGGATCGGTTTCTGTTTCGCGCCGGTGTTTCACCCCGCACTGCGTTTCGCCGGTGCGGCGCGTAAGGAAATCGGCATTCCCACCGTCTTCAATGTGCTCGGGCCGCTGACCAATCCGGCGCAGCCGCGCGCGGGGCTGGTCGGGTGTGCGTTCGCCGATCTGCTGCCGGTGATCGCGGGCGTGTTCGCCGGGCGCGGCTCCAGTGCGCTGGTGGTGCGCGGCAACGACGGACTCGACGAGATCACCACCTCCGACACCACCAATGCCTGGGTGGTGTCCGGCGGCCGGATGCGCGAGACCACCATCGACCCGACCCGCCTCGGTATCCCCCGCGTCGGCCTGGAAGCACTGCGCGGCGGCGACGCGGAGATCAACGCGGGCGTTGCGCGCAGCGTCTTCGCCGGAACCAGCGGCGCGGTGCGCGACGCGGTGCTGCTGAACTCCGCCGCCGCCATCGTCGCCTACGACTTGTCCCAGGGCACAGTCGATTACGAGGCCGACGTGCACGACGCCCTGGCAGGCGGTATCGACCGCGCCGCCGAGGCGATTGATACAGGGAACGCGGCCGCGCTGCTCGACCGCTGGACCAAACTGACCATGACGCTGGGCGACCGCTGAGCCCAATCCGATCAATAGCGAATAGGCATAAGATGTGTTCAGAACGATAGTTTTGTTGGCAACCCGCTGACAAAGCCGACGCGGCGCAGGGCATGCGCCGGGCGGCTTCGACTGACGAGGAGCACAGCATGCGATGCAGCGTTCGTGCAGTACTCGGGGGTCTTTCGGTGGTGGCGATGGGTGCCGCCGCGCCGGTGGCCGTGGCCGGCACAGGTGAACTGAAAGTCGGCGATACCGTCTATAGCAACCCGTCTGGATGCGTGATGCTCGGTCAGGACACCGTTCGCGAAATCCAGAACAACACCGACAGCGTGGTGACCATCTACAAAGACGCCCACTGCGACGGCATCGCCACCGCAGTCCTCGGACCGGGCAACAACGGCACCTACAGCGGCAAGTCCGCGTTGGTGGCCTGACCCGGGTGGCTCACTCCCCCAGCGAGAACCCGGCCTCGACATCGGCGCTGGAGTAGGACTTGAACGCGATGTGCGTGGTGGTCCTGGCGACACCCTCGACCTTGTCGATCCGGCCGGTCACCACCTCGGCGATCTGTTCGTGATCGCGCACCCGCACGATCGCGATCAGATCCACATCGCCTGCGCAGGAGTACACCTCGGCGACGCCCTCGGTGTCCGCCACGGCCTGCGCGGTTTCCGGAATGCGGCCGTTGTCGGCGTCAATCATCACGATCGCGGTAATCATGCGCTCAGCCTAATGGGCGCGGGCGGAGGCCAGTCCGCCCTTTGACCGGGCATGGCCGAGGGAAAGCGAAGGTGCGCGTCCGTCGATCGGAGGCGCATGGCCGGAGCGAAGGCCGCAACGCTCGTCAGCGGTCTAGGTACGCGTCCGCGGCCGGTTGGGCGCGTGCTGCCGTATCCGCTACCTCCGCCCATCCCATCCAGCGTCCGGCGCCGTACATGGGCTCGCGATAACCCTCGGTGGTGCGCACGATTCGCACCCCCGCTCGCGCCAACCAGCGGGCGACGAGCGCCGCTTCCTCCGGTGACGCGCCACGCAGCGGCGGCACATTCACCGGTACCCAATCCTGCGTGGGCTCGGTCTCCGGCCCAGCCGCGCCCGCAACGTCGGTTCGCACGTTGTCACCCTCAGGGATCACCGTTTCAGCGGCCGCGACGATCTGTTCGACCACCGGCATCGGCGGCACTCCCCGCACCGCATTCCCCGCCCCCGCGAGTCGCCCGTAGCGGATCACCGCGAACTCCCATCCGCCCGCACCGTCCGGGTGGGCGGCGATCAATTCCGCGATGCGTGCGACGGCGGCGAGTCGTTGCGTGCGGCGCAGCGCGCGGATCACCGCGACGGTGCGATCGCGCAGCCGCGCGGCGGCCTCGAAATGCTCGGCGCGAGAGTGAGTTTCGATGCGGTCGAGCATGGCCCGCACCGGAGCGTCGGAATAGCCTGCGAACAGTGCGCGAACGAGCGCGGGAGCGGGCGCGTACTCCTCTGTATCAATAGGCACTCCACTGGCCGCCGGGCACCCGCCGACGACGGTAGGCGGACACTCGTGACGGCCACGGCGAGGAAGACGCGTACTACAGGTGCGCAAACCGGTGTATTCGGCGATGATCACCGCCAGCTCGGTCGCGTCGGCCCGGGAGTTGAACGGCCCCAGCGCATCCCGGTTCGGGGTGCGCACGACGGAGAATCGGGGGAACGGTTCGTCGGTGAGCGTGATCCACCAGGCGCGCTTGGGAAACTTCGAGCGGCGGTTATACGGCGGAGTATGCGCGACGAGCAGTCGCAGCTCGCGCACCCCGGCCTCCAGCGCGTGCGCGCAGACGACATGGTCGACCCTGGTGGCCAGGGAAACCATCTCCTTCATCCGGCCGCGGGTCTCCGAACCGGTGAAGTAATTGCGTACTCGACGGCGCAGATTCACCGCGGTGCCTATATATAGGACTTCGTCGGCCGGGCCGCGGAACAGATACACGCCAGGAGCAGTGGGCAGATCCGCGGCGAGGAAGCGCTTGGCGCGCTGGCGCGGTGTGACGTCGGGCAGGTAGTCGACCAGTTCGGTGAGGCTGTGCACCCCTTGGTTGCCGACGCGAGCGATCAGCGCGTGCAGCACGTCGACAGTCGCGCGGGCGTCGTCCAAGGCGCGGTGCGTCGGCTGGGTACTCGCGCCGAGCAGCTGGGCCAGCGCGCTCAACCGGACCGACGGCGCCTCGTCCCGGCCGAGCACGCGGCGGGCCAGCTTCACGGTGCACAGCACGGTCGCGGTGGGCCAGGTGGTGTCGCTGCGGGCCGCGGCGGCGCGCAGGAACGCCATGTCGAAGCGCGCGTTGTGCGCGACGAGCACCGCACCGGAAGCGAATTCGAGG
The DNA here is from genome assembly GCF_042691675.1 of Nocardia brasiliensis. Lineage (GTDB taxonomy): Bacteria > Actinomycetota > Actinomycetes > Mycobacteriales > Mycobacteriaceae > Nocardia > Nocardia brasiliensis_D. Next base: position 2,490,633 of record NZ_CP170507.1, on the reverse strand, counting down.
AAGCCGGGCAGCACCGACTCGATCGGCGGCGCGGCGTACACCATGGCGGTGGTGATCCCGGTGACCTGCACGATCGCGGGTGGTACCGCCCGGCCCGGGTTGACCAGCGTGGCGAACTCGCCGAGCACCTCACCGCCGCGCACCTTGACCGCACCGATCTCGGTGATCATGTCGGCACCCGGGCTGGTCCCGGTGGTTTCCAGGTCGACGACCACGAAGGTGGTGTCATAGAGGGGCGTGTCGAGGTCGTCGAAGACCAACTGCTGAGCGGCGGCCTTGCGCGGGGCGGGGTCGGACACGCGCTGGAGCGTAGGGGGTGGGTACGACATGGCCGGGGCGCGCGTGGTCGACCTCGACGCACAAGAAAAGCCCGGGAAATGTCTGAATTACGCGTTGCGGATTCGTGCTCGATTACCCATGAATCGATCTAGAACGCCGAAAAGTGACGCAGCTCACATTAGTGCATAAAGCGTATCAATGGCTCGGGCGTGTCGGGTGACGCCGATGCCTCGCTTCCGGCGTGCTGTGACCGATTACAGCGGATTGGCCAACTGACCAGTCAACGACCCGTACATGTCGCCGAGATGAACGTAGCGACCTGGGGAAATGTCCAACCGGTTCACTCCTGACCGCGCTCGGACCATGGCATCACTGACCGGGATAGCGAACTGGACGCTCGTCGATAACAACGCTTCGTTATCTTTTCGTGATTGTTGCGATATATCTCACACCGATTAGTCATGAATTCACATGCGCGTGCACATTTCGCCGGGGAGCGACTTTACAAACCCCCGTGATGTGTTCGTAACCTTTTCGAGACCTCACGGAGTCCGACGCACCAACTCGGTGCGAACGACACGAAGTCCGCGGCACCAGTCAGGGTGCGGCGTCGTGGGGCAGATTGGGAGTACCGCATCATGACGACCAAAGCCGTCAAGCGACAGGCGCAGCGTGCCGTCGCCGCCGGGGCCGTCGGCGCTGCCACCATCGGCGCGTTCCTGCTTCCGGCCGCCCCCGCATCGGCCCAGCCGGTGACCATCCCCGGCGTGGGGACGTTCGAAGTGCCGAACGAGATCCAGATCCCGCAGGGCATCCCCGGCATCGAGCTGCCCGGCCAGGCGCCGCTGCCGTTCGTCGCCCCGAAGCGCACCGTCGGCGAGGAAGCCCTCGACGCCGCCATGAGCAAGATCGGCGCCCCGTACGTCTACGGCGCCGCCGGCCCGAACGCGTTCGACTGCTCCGGCCTGGTCAAGTGGTCCTACGAGCAGGCGGGCCTGGAGCTGCCGCGCACCAGCGGCGCCCAGCTCGCCGCGGGCAGCCCGGTGTCGATCGACGACCTGCAGCCCGGCGACCTGGTGTCGTTCTACGGCGGCGGCCACTCCGGCCTGTACGCCGGTGACGGCAATGTCGTGCACGCGGCCACCTCCGGAACGCCCGTGCAGGTCGCGCCGATCTCCTCGATGCCGATCGCCGGAGCCCGTCGCTTCTGAGAACCCGCTGGTCGGGCCGCAGTTGCGGCCCGACCGCCAGCGCACGACTGTGATCATTTCGTTCTCTACTGGACACAGACGTAGGCCGTTCCGTAACCTAATCGAGACCTTCTCGAATTACCCGAGGCTTGCGATTCGTAAACCTCATGTTCCGCGGAAGGCGCTCGTCGGTTCAGATCGTCGGTTCCAGAGAGATCGCTTCACGAGAGAACGGGGCACGGCAGCCTGTGGCAGCACACCGGAGACATGGCACGAAACGTCTGGTGGGAGGGGCGCTAGCGGCCGGAATCCTGGCCACCGCCGCCCTCTACGGTGGCAGTACGGCCGGAGCTGATCCGCTCGCACTCCCGGCCACCGCCACCGAGGCCGTGCAACGGATGATCGACCTCTCGCGTCAGTCCGAACAACTCAACGAGCAGGCCCTCGTCGCACAGTCCGATCTCGACGCCAAGCTCGTGGTGCAACGCGACGCCGACGCCAAGCTGGCCGCGAGCACCGACCTGGTGAACCAGGCTCGCGACGAAGTACGCAAGTACCAGCCGATCATCGATCGCACCGCGATCGCCGCCTATCAGGGCGCCCGAACCAACCGGCTGTTCGCCGTACTGGTCAGCGATTCCCCGCAGCAACTGCTCGACCAGATGTCGACGCTGGATGTGCTGGCCGCGCAGACGTCCGCTCAGCTGGACCAATTCAAGGTCGCCACCGACGCCGCCGCGTCCGCCGAGACGGCCGCGCGCCGGGCCGCCGACGAAGCCCGCGCCGCCGCCGACAAGGCCGATTCGGTGCGCGCCGACCTGGAACGCAAACGCAGCGACCTGGGCGGCGCTATCGCCCAGGTGGTGCAGGCTTGGAGCTCGCTGTCCACCAAGGACAAGTCCGCGCTCGCCGGTTCGCCGTTCCCGCCCGGTTTCGACCGCGACACCCTCCTGCAAGGACTGGTGCCCGGCAGTGGCACCAGTGCCCTCGCGGCGGGCCTCACCCGCGTCGGCGACCCGTACGTCTGGGGCGCGACCGGGCCGAACCAATTCGACTGCTCCGGGCTCGTGCAGTGGGCGTTCAAACAGGTCGGCAAGAACGTGCCGCGGACCAGTTCCGCGCAGGCGTCCTTCGGTACGCCCGTCGCCAAGGAAGACCTACAGCCCGGCGACGTGGTGTTCTTCTACCCCGAGATCTCCCATGTCGGCATCTACGCGGGCAACGGACTCATGTTGCACGCCTCTACCTTTGGTGTCCCGGTCGCCGTGGCACCCCTCGGTTCCACGCCATACCACTCCGCTCGGCGATACTGAACAACTATGAGTGGGCATAACCTGTCCAACTCCTGCCTGACTCGGGTCGACGGATCGGCCCCGGCGGCGGAGTTACGTCTCGAGGCAAAGCGATGAGCGGGGTGCGGCGCCTGCGAGCGTGGTGGTCGGCGCGACGGCGATTCGAGTTCTGTCTCACCGTCGCGATGATGGTCGCGCTGACCGGGTTCTGCGGTGCGCTGGTCATGCTGCCGAACTCCGCGCTACCGAAACCGCATGCGGCGCAGGCGACCGAGGCCGTCGGCCAGGCCGCCGCCGGCGACCCACGGCTGGCCGAGGTGCGCCGCAGCATCGAACCGTTCGGCCCGATCCTCGCCCACCAGGTCGCGACCGGCGACGGGCAGCAATCCCTGGTCGTCGGCCATCCCGCGCAGCGTGTCGAAATCGACATCCTGGAACGCGAACTCGCCGCCGCGACCACCGCCGTCACCGAGGTGTGGGGCCCGGACTGGGCGCAGTCCGCCTTGGTCGTTGTCGCCTCGTCCCCTTCGGAGTTCGCCGGGCTCGTGCACGCGGGCGACACCATGTCCGCCGAGGTCGCCGCCGCCTCCGTCGCCGACCCGTTCGCGCCCGGCACCCGCCCGACCGGCCAGCGCATCGTGTTCAGCCCCGACGCAGGCCGCCGCCTCGACCCCGACGGCCTGCGCACCCTGCTCCGCCACGAACTCACCCACATCGCCACCCGCGCCGAAACCCGCGACGGCGCCCCCCTGTGGATGCTCGAAGGTTTCGCCGACTACACCGCCCACCGCGGCCAGGGCCACTCCTTCACCGACATCGCCCCCACCCTCACCGCGCAAACCCGCCTGCACGACCTCCCCGACAACCTCCCCGCCGACACCGACTTCACCGGCCCCAACGCCGCAGCCACCTACGAACAGGCCTGGTCCATCTGCGCCTACATCGCCGACAAATACGACCAACCCCGCCTGGTCGACCTCTACCGCCGAATCGCCGCAGCCGAACAAACCCCCGCCGCCGAAGACCAAATCCTGCAGACCGTTCTAGGCACCACCCGCGCAGACTTCATCGCCGACTGGCGCAATTGGCTCTCCACCCAAACGGTCTGACGCACCAAGAGAGCACAGACGCCAACCCGCAGCCCAGCACCGCAGAGCTCAGTCGCGGCGCGAGCGGTACTCGATCGCACGCCGTGGCGGATCCAATCGCTACGCGATGCTGACATTCAGGGGCCGCGAACACGCGGTGCCGAAGGCACTGCCAAACCAACACAGTAGGTTGTGATTCATGGCCCGAACTCTGCTGGTGACCAATGATTTCCCGCCGCGGCCGGGTGGTATTCAGTCTTATCTGCAGGCCCTTGCCGGTGAGCTGCCGCCCGACGATCTGGTGGTGTATGCCCCACGCTGGCGCGGCGACAGTCATTTGAAGTTCGATGCCAAGCAGAAGTTCCAGGTGGTCCGCCATCCCACCACGCTGATGTTGCCGACCCCGCTGGTGATGCGCCGGGCGGCGCGCCTGTTGCGCAGCGAGAAGTGCGACACGGTGTGGTTCGGCGCCGCCGCACCGCTCGCGCTGATGTCGCCGATGTTGCGTCGCGCGGGCGCCGAACGCATCCTGGCCAGCACGCACGGGCACGAAGTCGGCTGGTCCATGCTGCCCGGCGCCCGGCAGGCGTTGCGCCAGATCGGTGAGCACACCGACGTCATCACCTATGTCAGCAAATACACCCGGCAGCGTTTCGCGTCGGCGTTCGGGCGCAACGCCGCGTTGGAGTACCTGCCGCCAGGTGTGGACACCGAGACGTTCCGCCCGGACCCGGCCGCGCGCGCGGAACTGCGCACCCGCTACGGGCTCGGCGACCGCCCGACCATTCTGTGCCTGTCTCGCCTGGTCCCCCGCAAGGGCCAGGACGCGCTGATCGTCGCCATGCTGGAGATCCGCGATCGCGTTCCCGGCGCGGTTCTGGTGATCGCGGGCGGCGGACCCTACGAGGAGAAACTGCGCCAACTCGCCATCGCCTTGGGCGTCACCGACGACGTCATCTTCCTGGGCCGGGTCCCCTCCGACGAACTGGCCGCCCATCACACCCTCGCCGACGTCTTCGCCATGCCCTGCCGCACCCGCGGCGCGGGCCTCGACGTGGAGGGGCTCGGCATCGTCTACCTCGAAGCATCCGCATCGGGCGTGCCGGTGGTAGCGGGCCGTTCCGGCGGCGCCCCGGAAACGGTTATCGAGGGCGAAACCGGACGGGTAGTGGACGGCCGCTCGGCCCAGCAGATCACCGATGCCCTGGTCGATATCCTGTCCGACCGCGACGAAGCCGCCCGCATGGGCGCGGCGGGCCGCGCCTTCGTCGAGGAGCGCTGGCGCTGGGACACGCACGGCGCCCGGCTGCGCCAACTGCTGCGGTGAGCTCGACGGCCTCGATCCGATACGCTCACCTCGTGAGGGAGCGCAGCGAGCGAACCATCGACACCGCGTCCGAGCTCTTGACCGAGCCGAGCGCTAGCGAGGCAACGTCATGAGCACTATCCAGGTCGCCGACCAGACCTTCGTCGCCGCACCGGGGACCGCCGTCGCGGACATTCTGTCCGCGCAGAACAATTGGCGCCGCTGGTGGCCGGACCTGACCTTGGTCGTCCGGGAAGACCGGGGCGACAAGGGGATCCGCTGGACCGTGTCCGGCGCGCTGGACGGAACCATGGAAGTCTGGTTGCAGCCCGCGTTGGATGGGGTGATCGTGCACTACTTCCTGCATGCCGAACCGCGACCGGCACTGGCGCCGAGCAAGATGGCCGCCGCCAATCGGGCGCGCCGGGTGGCCGGCAAGAACATGTCGTTCGAATTGAAGTCCCGGCTCGAGGCGGGACGTCCGGCCGGTGTCGCACCCGCCCACGCCTCCTGACGCTCACCGAGCACCCTTCGCTGAAAGGAACCGCCGTCCGCCATGGCCGACAGGACCCAGAGGTCGATCATCATCGAGGCCCCGTCGCAGCAGGTGATGTCCGTCATCGCCGACCTGGAGTCCTACCCGGAGTGGGTCTCGGCGGCGAAATCGGTAGAAGTGCAGGAGAAGGGGCCGGACGGGCGAGCGCGCACCGCGCGATTCGTGCTGGACGCGGGCGTGGTGAAGGACAGCTACGTCCTTTCCTATACCTGGCGCCCGGACAACAAGGCGGTCAGCTGGACGCTGGTCAGCGGTGAACTGCAGAAGGCGCAGAACGGCACCTACGAACTCATCGATCAGCCCGACGGTGGCACCGAGGTCGTCTACACGCTGACCGTGGACCTGAACATCCCGATGATCGGCATGTTCAAACGCAAGGCCGAGAAGGTGATCACCGATACCGCGCTGAAAGAACTGAAGAAACGGGTCGAAGGCTGACGACGCATACGACCCGTGTCGAACTGTTCATCGGCAAAGGCGGGGTAGGCAAGACGACGCTGGCGTGCGCCACCGCCATGTCCTATGCCAGGGCAGGACGCCGGGTGCTGGTGGCCTCGCTGGATCAGGCGCATTCGCTCGGTGACGCGCTCGGCTTCCGTTTCCCGCACGATCCCGGCACCGTCACCGGGATCGCCACCGTGCTGCCCGGCCTCGACGTGATCGAGGTGGATTCCCTTGCGCTGCTGGAGGATCGGTTCCGCGAGGTGGTCCGCGTGTGGTCGCCGGGGACTGGCCACGACCACGGCATCGATATCGCCGCGCTCGACCCGGCCGAACTGACCGGGCTGCCCGGTGTGCAGGAACTGCTGATGCTCGTGGAGATCACCCAGTTCGCGAACGAGGACGACTGGGATGTGATCGTCGTCGACTGCCCGCCGTCGGCCGACATGTTGCGCATCATCACCGCGCCGGACACCCTGCTCGGTTACCTCGAACGGATCTGGCCGCCGCACGCGCGAGCGATGAGCACGGTGGGCACCGATCTGCGGCGCGCGGTGCTCGCCGCGACTGTCGAGCGGATCGTCAAGGCGGTCACCGAGGTCCGTGATCTGCTGGCCGACCATCAGCGCACCGGCGCCCGGCTGATCACCGTCGCCGAGCGGGTGACGCTCGCCGAATCCGAGCGGGTCCGCTCGGCCGCCGCGCTGCTCGGGCTGCGGATGGACGCGGTGGTGGTCAACAAGGTGCTGCCGCCCACTACCCCACCCGATCCCACGGCCCCGATCGACACCGAGCATCCGGCGGTGCACTGGTATCTCGACCGCCGCGCCGAACAGCTCGCCGCGATCGCCGAATTAGAACGCTCGATGCCGGGTATTCCCGTGCTGATCGCGCAGCACACCGGACCGGAACCGATCGGACTGACCTCGCTCGCGGCGCTGTCGTACGCGGTGGACTCGGACAGGAACACCGACGACCCAGCCCTTATGCTGAGCGACAGTCCGGCGGAGGTTGACGCGAGTTCCGGCGAACCGGTGGTTCGATGTGAATCGGGCACCGGTCTGCGCGCGATCTACACACTGCGGATGCATCTGCCCGTTGTCGATGCGGCGACGCTGCGACTTGGCCGAGTGGAGGACGATTTGATCGTGGGAGCGGACGGTGTCCGGCGGCGAGTACGTCTCGCGCCGGTGTTGCGGCGATGCACGGTCGACGGCGCCGAACTCGACGGAGGACACCTCGTGGTGCGGTTCCGCCCCGACCCGGAGGTATGGCCCGATGAGCGGTGACCGGACCACCGGCGCCGGTCCGCGCGACCACCACGGCCCGGACGACGACGCGCCCGAATCGGACGAGCAGCCGAAAGGCTCGACCGGCGACGACAACCCGGTGGACGGCCTCGCCGAATTCGCCGCGGAACTGAAGTTGCTCGCCGAATCCGTGCTCGAGCGAGTGGAGCCGGTGTTGCGGCGGGCCGCCGATGGACAGGTGGAGTGGGCGAGTTGCAGCTGGTGCCCGGTGTGCGCGGCGGCCGCGCTGGTGCGCGGTGAGCACCACGAAGTACTCCAGACGGTGGCCGATCACGGTACGGCGATCGTGACGGTGTTGCGCGAGGCGTTGGCCGGGGTGCCGGTCGAACCGGTCATGCCGGAGTCCGGGCCGAATCACCAGCACAACCATGGTGTGTCACAGGATGATTCAGCCGATCCGGAATCCGGTGCCGGACCGGGCAACTCACGTTCCCGTTATGTCAGCATCCCGGTGACGATCAAGGCATGACGCACCGCATAGCAGGTGCGCGGCCGCTGACTGTCGGAATCGACGTCGGCGGCACCAACATTCGCGCATCCGTGATCGACACCAGCGGCGAGGTACTCGATACCGTCCAGGCGCCGACCCCGCATTCCGCCAAGGCCCTCGAGGACGCCCTCGACCGCTCCGTTCGCGAACTGTGCCGCAGGCATCCGATCGGCGCGGTGGGCTTGGCCGTCGCCGGTTTCATCAACGGCGACCGCTCCACCGTCCGTTTCGCGCCGCATCTGCCCTGGCAGGACACCCCTGTCGCGCAGCGGCTCACTGAACGACTCGAGCTGCCGGTCATCCTCGAGCACGACGCCAATGCCGCCATGTGGGCCGAATACCGGTTCGGCGCGGCCGCGGGTGGGCACAATGTGGTGCTCGTCGCGATCGGCACCGGCATCGGTGCCGCGCTGCTCATCGACGGTCAGCTGTACCGCGGAACCCACGGTGTCGCACCGGAACTCGGCCACCTGCAGGTCGTCCCGGGCGGCCGCGCCTGCCCGTGCGGCAAACGGGGTTGCTGGGAAAGATATTGCAGCGGAACAGCACTCGCCGACACCGCGATCGAAATGCTGGCCACCGACCCGGTCCGCTCGGTACTCGCCAGAGACGTCTTCCGCGATCCCGGCTCGCTCACCGGCCGCCGCGTCGCGGGCGCGGCCCAGGACGGCGACCCACTCGCTGTCCGCGTCATGACCGACTTCGCCCGCTGGCTCGGCCTCGGCCTCGCCTTCGTCAGCGACATCTTCGACCCCGACCTGGTCGTCATCGCGGGCGGCGTCAGCAGCTCCGCTCCCCTGTTCCTGGACGAAGCCCGCGAAGAATACGCCCGCTCGGTCACCGGCGCGGGCCACCGCCCGCTGGCCCGCATCCGCACCACCCAGCTGGGCGAGGCCGCGGGCATGATCGGCGCCGCCGACCTGGCCCGGGCCGCCCTCATCGAATCCGAACGCAAGTCTTCCCGAATAGCCCGCACCCGCTAACTCGCCCGCTCGGCAACGTTTCATCGCGTGCGGCAGTGGTATTCGGTTGTCGAATGCTTGCTTCGGTCGCCGATGACCCGCGATTCCGGCCGCCGAGGAATCTGCTGCCGGTCTCCGATTACAGCGCTCTTGCCTACCCATGGCAGAGTGTGGTGAGATTCGCCGCTGCGGTTGGATGTGATCTGCACCAGCGGTAAAGTCGGCAACCGACGCAGGTGCCCGCTTCGATCCCGGTCCCGGGGGAAGGACGTCATGTTCTACTGGCTGCTGAAGTACGTGCTGCTGGGACCGTTCATGCATCTCTACAACAGGCCCACGGTCGAGGGTGTGGAGAACATTCCGGCGGACGGTCCGGCGATCATGGCGGGTAACCACCTCTCCTTCGCGGACTGGCTGTTCGCGCCGTTGATGAGCCCGCGACGGATCAACTATCTGGCCAAGGCCGAATACTTCAACACCCCCGGCATCAAGGGCGCGTTCCAGAAGTGGTTCTTCACCACCACCGGCCAGTTCCCGATCGACCGCACCGGGGCCGACGCCGCCGAGGACGCTCTCAACGCCGCCCGCAAACTGCTCGACCAGGGCCGCCTCGTCGGCCTGTATCCCGAGGGCACCCGCTCCCCCGATGGTCGCCTGTACAAGGGCAAGACCGGCCTCGCCCGCCTCGCCCTGGAAACCGGTGTCCCGGTCATCCCGGTCGCCGTCATCGGCACCGACGCCGTCAGCCCGCCCGGCCCCTTCCGCTGGCGCCGCCGCAAGGTCACCGTCAAGTTCGGCACCCCCATCGACTTCTCCCGCTACGAAGGCATGGGCGGCAACCGCTTCGTCGAACGCGCCGTCACCGACGAGGTCATGTACGAACTCATGCAACTCAGCGGCCAAGAATACGTAGACGTCTACGCCGCCACCCTCAAAAAGAACACCCCCACCGGCACCCCCCGCGAACCCGAAGCCACCCGCATCCCCCACACCGCCGCCAGCTGACCGGGACCGGCGGGACCTTCCACGGCCCGCCCCGTCTTCCCGACCCGGGATCAGCAAGCCGCGTCTTCACGAGCCGGAATCCGGAAGCCTCAGTTGGCAATTCAGTCGGCCTATAGCCGCCCCGCCGACCGGAACACCACCGAGCCGCGTGCCGACCGGAACACCACCGGCCCCCGTGCCGAACGGGACACCACCGAGCCCCGTGCCGAAACACCACCGGCCCCCGTGCCGAACGGGACACCACCGAGCCCCGTCTCGCACTTCGCCGCACCTATGTCCCGCTCGGCGCGCACGGCGAGCCTTCCTAGCCAGCCGAGCACCAGGTTCGCTCCGATCACCAATTAATGCGAGCCAGTAGTCAACCGGTCAGGTTCCACCACCGAACGGGACTTCACCGAGCGTGCTCTCGCACTTCGCCTCACCCATGTCCCGCTCGGCGCTCGGGCGACCGTCCTTCGCTCGGCGAGCACCCGGCTCACTCCGACCGCCGACCACCGCGAGCTAGCAGTCATACCGCCCCGTCCCTCCGCCTACGGGACACCACCGAGACCCGTCTCGCACTTCGCCGCACCCATGTCCCGCTCGGCGTTCACGGCGAGCCTTCCTTGGTCCGCGAGCACCGGGCTCACTCCGATCGCCGACCACCGCGAGCTAGCAGTCATACCGCCCCGTCCCTCCGCCTACGGGACACCACCGCGCCCCGTCTCGCACTTCACCGCACCCATGTCCCACTCGGTGCACGGTCGGGCATCTTGTCGTCGGGAGGGCTGCGGCGCAGCGATATGCTCACTTCATTCTCGCCGTCGCTGCGGGAGTATCCAGACCTCGCCGTGTGAGTCTTCTTGAGCGGCATACACATTCGGCGTTCGTGTCGCCATTCGGCCGACGTCGGCGACGGGTGCCCTCGGATTAGCCACGCCTGGTGGGCACCCCGTCATCAGACGAGCGGAACCAGTGGCGCCCCGGCCGGGTTCCCGCCGACGGGGACTGGCGTCCCGGCCAGGTTCCACCGCCGAACGGGACTTCACCGAGCGTGCTCTCGCACTTTGCCGCGGCTATGTCCCACTCGGCGCTCGGGCGAGCGTTCCTCGCTCGGCGAGCACCGGGCTCGCTCCGATCACACGCGAGGCGGCAGTCGTACCCGGCCATGTCTTCCGCCGACCGGGAACGTCACCGGGCATCGTCCCGGACTCAGCGCACTCATGTTCCGGTCGGCGCAAGCGGCGAGCCTTCGTCGGTCGGCGAGCGCCCGGTCTACTTTGATCGCCGACCACCGGCAGCCAGCGGTCACACCGGCCAGGTTCCTCCGACGAACGGGACGTCATCGGCACTTTGACGCGCCATGGGGCGCTCGGGGACGCAGCCTTGGGGCGCTCGGGGCTAATGGGCGGGAGGGTCCGGTTGGGATTATGGGGTGGTGAGGTGGGTGGCGTAGGTGCATCACTACGGCCGCGGCGTGGGGCTGGGTTACTGGCACGCTGCCGACCCACGGAGGGGATTCACTTCGAACGGTGCGAGCCCCTGCCCCTCCCGTTACCCAATCGGACCGAACCCGTTCATATTGCGTTGGGATACCTGGTTCAGGGTGACCCCATGACTGGTTCGACCTTCGGCCTCTCCCGGCGCACCTTGCTGCGCACCTCCGTGCTCGGGCTGGTGGCCGCGCCCGCGCTGGCTGCGTGCTCGTCGAACGATGGGCCCGGTCTCATCCGGCAGCGCCCGCGGCTGACGCACGGCGTCGCGGTGGGCGATCCGCGCAGTGACGGCGCGCTGATCTGGGCGCGCGCCGACCGGCCCGCGAAGCTGATCGTGGAGACCGCGCCCACCGAATCCTTCGCCAACGCCAAGCGATTCACCGGACCGTTGCTGACCCCGGCCACCGACGGCACCGGCCGGGTGCGCGTCAACGGCCTGCCCGCGGGCGAGCAAGTGCACTACCGGGTAACGCTGGAGGGTGAGGACGGCGCCATCTCCGAACCGATCAACGGTGTGTTCCGCACCGTGCCCGCCGGCGCGTCCGACATCAAACTGCACTGGTCCGGCGATGTCGTCGGCCAAGGTTACGGCATCAATCCCGACCTGGGCGGCATGCGGATCTTCACCACCATGGCCGCCCGCGACCCGCACCTGTTCATCCACTCGGGTGACTCCATCTACGCCGACAACCCGGTCAAGGAATCGGTGACGCTGCCCGACGGGCGAATCTGGCGCAACACGGTGACCGAGGCGAAAAGCGCGCCCGCGCAGACTCTCCAGCAGTTCCGCGGCAACTACGCCTACAACCTCACCGATCAAAACTATCTTCGCTTCAACTCTTCGGTCGCACAGCTGGTGCAGTGGGACGACCACGAGACGGTCAACAACTGGTACCCCGGCGGCCTGGTCCCGGAGTCCAAGGGCTACACCGAGCGCAGCATGGACACCCTGGCCACCCGCGCCTGGCAGGCGTTCCACGAGTGGATGCCGGTGGAGCCCAAGGAAGCCGTGGACGGCCGCCTCTACCGCAAGATCTCCTACGGCCCACTGCTGGACATCTTCGTGCTGGACATGCGGACCTACAAGGACACCAACGATCGCAACAACGGTCCCACCGGCAGCATCTTCGGTCCGGCACAGACGAACTGGCTGATCGACGGCCTGCGCGACTCGAAAGCCACCTGGAAGATCGTCGCCAACGACCTGCCGCTCGGTTTGGTCGTCAAGGATGGTGAACAGGCGAACACCGTCGCGTTCGAGGGCCCCGCCAACGGCGATCCCGGCGCCCCATCCGGCCGGGAAACCGAGATCGCCCAGGTACTCTCGGCGATCAAGGCGAACAAGGTGACCGACGTGGTGTGGCTCACCGCCGACGTGCACTACACGGCGGCGCACCACTACTCGCCCGAGCGGGCGGCGTTCACCGACTTCGACGAGTTCTGGGAGTTCGTCTCCGGACCGCTCAACGCGGGCGCGTTCGGACCCAACCCGCTGGACGCGACGTTCGGTCCGGAGGCAGTGTTCGTGCACGCGCCACCCGTGCAGAACAGTTCGCCGCTGGACGCCTTCCAGCATTTCGGCGAGGTGCTGATCGACGGCAAGTCAAGGGAACTGACGGTCAACTTGTGCGACGCGAGCGGATCCGTGCTGTTCAGCAAGCAGCTCGCACCGGCAGTCGGCTAGCACCCGAGATCGGGCGAGCGGCGCGGGCCGCGCTGTAGTAGCTTTCGTGCCATGAGCACGCCGCAGTTTGTCTCCGCCGAGGAATACCTACCCCGTGACACGGCGGATGTCGTTCGCACGGTTCGGGATTCACGTGGCCGCGCGGAACGGCTGACGGTGCGTGGCGGCGAGCAACTGAACGATGGTCTGACATTGCCCGCGCAGCCGACCGTGGTGTCGCTGCGGCGGATGAATCAGGTGCTCGACATCAACCTGGGGCGGCGGACGGTGCGGGTGCAGGCCGGTGCCAAACTGTCCGACATCGACCGGCGACTCGGCGCGCACGGACTCGGCCTGCCGATCGTCGGCGACCATCGCGACATCACCGCGGGCGGATTCGCGTCCGTGGGCGGCGTGAGTGCGGCCTCGCACAAGTACGGCATGTTCATCGACCAGGTCGTGGATCTGGAGTACGTCGACAACGACGGCCGCATCGGCACCTGCGGGCGCACCCACCACACCGAGCGCTTCCACCGCATCCTCGGCGCGGGCGGGCGCGCGGGCATCATCACCGCGCTCACCCTCGACGTGATCGACATCGACAAGGACCGCACCTGGCTGACCACCAACGCCGACCGGTTCCTCGACTTCGACTCCTTCGTCGAACACGCCTACGCGGAGATCACTCGGCCCGGCAACGCGGCGCTGCAGGTCGGTCGCTGGGTCGACACCGCGCCGCTGAAGGTCGCGCGGCCGGGCGGTGTGGGGCATGTGCAGCTCGGCACGGTGCGGTTCGGCCAGTGGTCGACCCTGACCCCCACCGCGCCGACCCGCTCGCTGCGGGCGCGGCGCGAGGTGGGTTCGCGGGCGAGAAAGTCGCTGGGCGTCATCGCTTCCGCCGCGGGCGGTCCCGCCGGTATGCCGCTGCGCAACGCCGCGGCGGGCGCGGTGCTCTTCGCGCCGAAGGTGCAAACCCTGCGCGACGCGGAATACCTCGCCGACACCGCCCTCAGCTCATCCGAGCGCGGCCCCGCCTACCGCGTCGGCATTTTCGCGCCGCTGTCGAGCTACACCTCGGTCTTCTACCGCCTGCACGACCTGTTCGCCGGACACCGCGAACGCTCCGGCTGCTTCACCGTCATCTCCGCCATGACCTACGGCGTGCGCTCCCGCTACCTGCGCTCCGAGTCCGCCGCCCGCGGCCTCTCCCCCGAAGACCACGGCCTGATCACCTTCACCAGCCGCCTCCGCCCCGCCGCCCTACCCTCAGAGTTGTTGCGCGACATCGTCTCCGGCATCGATGAGATCTGCCGCTCGGAAAACGCGCTGCGGTACGAATCGGAGGAGTAGAAGTCTTCGCGCCGGTGCAGGTACTCGCCTGCAACCGGCGCTGCGAGCCCCCGGCTCAACACCTTCAACCGCCGCGACTTCGTAGCGTGGTCGTCGACGACGAATCTGGTTGCGGTTCCAGCTGCCCCGTGCCATGAGCGCGCGTCGAGCATCGGTCGCGGCGCGGAATTTGGGGTCCGGCCAGTACAGCTGCAGTGAGCCGACCCGACGCCGGACGGATACAAGAGTGTGCGACCGCTGCACACGACACCGGTGTAGTCAGACCAAAGGGTACCGGCACAATTCCGGCAATTCAGGTGCGCCCGGTGCGACAACCACACTTCCACCCGGTAGTGAAAGAAAGGTATTTCGCGCGCGGCACGCGCATTATCGGAACAACATATTCGTTGCCGTCGGCCTTGTGGATGGAAACAACTTCCTTTTGGTCAACAGGCGCTCTACCTGCTGAAAGCTCATCGATCCGACGCGCCGACGCTGACGGGAGAACCGAGGGAGCTTTGTCTCCAAACCACCGGTACGCTAACCTCTCTATGACCAACCACGCACACGCTCGACTGATTGCATAGATCGGTCGATGGCCAGTCGAACAACTAGTGCGAACAACCGCTCGATATTTATCGGAACCATCGGGCGCGCTGGAATATCTCGGAATTTGAAGCGCAGGGCCCGCATTTCCCTCGGACGACCTATTTCCGTGGGCATGATCTCGTTTGTTCGAACCAACCCTGATCATCCGTGGAGGAATCGTGAAACTTAAGCATCGCATACGCACGGTAGCGGCTGCCGTGCTCCTGACGGCGACCGCCGCGTCAGGTGCGGCAGCGCATGCCCAAGAGGAAAAGTCGCCCGACGAGATGAAAGCTCTCAGCAAGGAGTACCAGAAGGCCGTCGGCGAACACTTCTGCGACGACTTCGAGCTGACCCCCGCCCAAGTGGAGGCCTACACGGATGCCTACGACAACAACAACCCGTTGGTCGGCGGTAAAGAGGCCGAATTGCGGGCGCGCAGCGTCATCCGCACCCAGGCGGTAGGCACGAAGGGGCGTACCGCCGGGTCTACGCTTCCTCCGCTGTACGGCCCCGAAGTCAAGAAAGCCTTCGAGAAGGATCAGTCATCCGGCTGGAGCAACCCGTTCCGCCGGTTGATCTGCGACAACGCGGAGGCACGAGAAAACTTCACCGCGGCACGAAAAACATACAATGAAAATGCAGGAGAGATGAAGCCCGGCTTCGAGGAAGAAGCCAAGCTCAACGAGCTCTACTACAAAAACGGCAAGAAGATGTACGAAGTTCTGTGTGAGGCCGGGGTGGCACTGAATCCGGTCGAGGGTCAGAAGTGTGGGAACGTCGCGGACGCCGACCCGGACGACAAGGATTGAGTCCTGCCCGACCCCCTGCCGTACCTACTCCTTCGCAGGCTTGTCCTGGCCGCAGATATATCCCCGAGCACGCGGTCTCCCGAACCGAAAGCCAGCGACCAGTAGCCGAACGGGACATCACTGCGCAAAATCGCGAGACGAGGCTCAGTGATGTCCCGTTCGACGGATAGGTAGCGGGAGGGGGCGGGCATTTGCCGAACGTGTCCATCGACCGGCTGGCTAGCCCTTATACCGTGACGGGCCGCATATAGTCGCCAGAAGATGGCGGTCGCAAGCGGATTCGGCACTGTCGACGCGCGCCGTGCGAGTGTTCAGTTCGTTCGCCTGTGACGGTTACTGCGCTGATGCCCGAATTTCGTTCAGCTCCAGTCGAATCACCGATCGCAAGCGGCACCGTGCGCCTGCATCACTCGCAGGCCAGCGCGCATGACACCAGAGCCTCGGCTTTGCCGCGCACCAGCGAGTCCGCTCGGACAGGGGCCGCATCTCGAATCAACCGCCGCAAGCCAGCGACCAGTAGCCGAACGGGACATCACTGCGCCAAATCGCGAGACGAGGCTCAGTGATGTCCCGCCGACGGGTAGGTAGCGGGTGGGGGCCGGCATTTGCCGAACATGTCCGTCGACCGGCTGGCTAACCGGATGCATACTCCGACAAGTTGTTTCGGCACCGGTGGGACCGAGTCCACAGCCTTCACCAGCCGGGGCTAGGCGAATCGGCAGTGCCTGGGCGACGCGCGGCAGCTACCCCGCGAACCGTCGCGCAAGGTAGCTGTGCGATCCAGGGTGTACGCACACCGCTACCGGACCGGCGCCAACTACGTGCAGCTGCCGCCGAACCTCCCGACGGCAGCCCACGCCGTCTCCCTGCCGCGACTACCCACCCGTGAAACTCTGTACAAAGTATCCTATTCTCTAAAAGTCTACTTTGTACAGTATTGAGGAGCCGGGATGGACAACGTGATCGTCTGCGATCAGGTCGCGAAACACTACGGCACCACTGCGGCCCTGAACGAGTTCGACCTGGTCGTCCCCACGGGCCTGGTGTACGGCCTGCTCGGCCCGAACGGCGCTGGTAAGACGACTGCGGTCCGGATCTTGACCACGCTGGCGCGGCCGGATGCCGGTCGGGTCGAAGTGGCGGGTATCGACGTGGTGACGCACGCGGCGCAAGTGCGGCATCGGATCGGGTTGGTTGGGCAGCATGTCGCGGTGGACGAGGTGCTGTCGGGTCGGCAAAA
The DNA here is from genome assembly GCF_042691675.1 of Nocardia brasiliensis. Lineage (GTDB taxonomy): Bacteria > Actinomycetota > Actinomycetes > Mycobacteriales > Mycobacteriaceae > Nocardia > Nocardia brasiliensis_D. Next base: position 2,473,607 of record NZ_CP170507.1, on the reverse strand, counting down.
CCTCGAAATGTTCGGGCGGCTCTACCATCTCGGTGCGGTAGGGGCCCGGCGGCGGGCCGATGAGCTGCTGGAATGGTTCGGGTTATCGGACACTGGCGACAAGCCGGTCAAGAATTACTCCGGCGGGATGCGGCGGCGGCTGGATCTGGCCGCCAGTTTTCTGGTCGCCCCGCCGGTGCTGTTTCTGGACGAGCCGACCACCGGCCTGGATCCGCACAACCGCAACCAAGTCTGGCAAGCGGTCCGCAATCTGGTCGCCGCGGGCACGACCGTGCTGCTGACCACCCAGTATCTCGAAGAAGCCGACCAACTCGCGGCCCGAATCTCGGTGATGAACCACGGCCGAGTGATCGCCACCGGCAGCCCCGAACAGTTGAAGTCCCAATTGGGCGGGGACCGTATCGACATCGTCACGCACGACAGTGCGGACCTGCCCGCCACCGCGGCCGTCGTACGCACCCACTTGCGAACAGAACCGGTCATCGACATCGACACCCGCCGGGTCAGCGCCCCGGTTCACGACCCGGTCGCCGCACTCGCCGACATCGCGGGCGCGCTACGCCGATCCCAGCTCCCGATCGAGGACATCGGCCTGCGCCGCCCCACCCTCGACGAGGTGTTCTTGCGACTGACCAGCGGCCCGGCCGAGCACCTCACCGAAAAGGATTACGCATGACCAGCATTGCCCCCAGCACCCTCACACCGCCGAACCGGCACCGGATGGCATGGGCCGTGTCCGACGCGCTCACCCTCGCCCGCCGCGACCTCGCTCACTGGCAGCGGCAACCCGGCGTCGTCATTGCCAACACGCTGCTGTTCCCGATCATGATCGTGCTGATGTTCGGCTATCTGCTCGGTGGCGCGATGACGGTTCCCGGCGGCGGCGACTACCGAGAGTTCCTACTCCCCGGCATGTTCGCGATGACCATGGTGTTCGGCATCGGCACCACCATGGTCGCGGTCAGCTCCGACGCCGCGCGCGGCATCACCGACCGCTTCCGTTCGATGCCCATGTCATCCTCGGCTGTCCTGGTCGGCCGCGCCCTCGCCGACATGCTCAACTCGACAATCGCACTGGCAGTGCTCATCGGCTGCGGACTCGCGATCGGCTGGCATCCGCACAACGGTCTCGGGAACGCACTCACCGCCGCGGGGCTCTTATTGTTGCTGCGCTTCGCTTTTCTGTGGATCGGCGCCTATCTCGGACTGCTGTTCTATGCCGATCCGGAGGCCGTCACCGCGGTGCGCACGCTGGAATTCCCCATCGGCTTCCTCGCGAACCCGTTCGTTGCCACCGCCACCATGCCCGCCTGGCTCGGCACCATCGCCTCCTGGAACCCGCTCTCGTCCACCGCCACCGCGGCGCGCGAACTCTTCGGCAATCCCACCGGCAACGATCACTCCTGGATCGCCGAGCACGCGGTGCTCATGGCGATAGTGTGGCCGATCCTGCTGATAGCGATATTCCTGCCGCTGTCGATCCACCGCTACCGGCATCTGAGCAGTTGACCTCAGCCGGATCGACCGCGCCGAACGCCCCCATCAATCGGCTGGCAAACTCTATACTGTGACGGGCCGCATATAGTCGCCAGAAGATAGCGGCGGCAAGCGGCTTCGGCACTGTCGGCGGGGTGCCGTGCGTGTGTTCAGCCCGTTCGCATGTGAAGGTTGCTGTACCGATGCCCGAATTTCGTTCTGCTCCGGTCAAATTCACCGATCGCAAGCGTCACCGTCCGCCCGTATCCCTCGCCGGTCAACGCGTCCTGGTCACCGACGCGTGCTCCGATATCGGCCGAGCCACCGCGAATGTGCTTGCCGCCCAAGGCGCCCAATTACTCCTGGTCGCCCGGCGCGGCGATCAGCTCATCGCGGCCTGCGAGGAGATTCGCGCGAGCAATGGCGACGCGCACTGGTATCGCTGTGACACCTCGGCGCTCGGCGATGTCGACCAGTTGGTGACCTGGGTGCTCGGCGAGTTCGGCGCGGTCGACGTGCTGATCAACCAGGCCGGGCGGCCGGTGCGCAGACCGGTGGCCCAGTCGCTGCACCGATTCCGGGACTATCAGCAGACGATGGCGGCCAACTACTTCGGCCCACTGCGCCTCACCCTCGGCCTACTACCCGCCATGCTGAGTTCCGGCTCGGGTCACGTGATCAACGTCGGCCCCTGGAACGTGAACATCGGCGCCGCACCGAATTTCGCCTCTTACGCCAGCGCTCAGGCGGCCTGGACCACCTTCGGCCAGTGCGCCGACGCCGAGCTGTCCCCGCACGGCATCAAGGTCACCGCCGTGCACTACCCGGCCGCCCAGTCAGACGCAGAAGCTCATTACACCGAGCGACCGCTCCAAGCGGCCCACCGGATCGAAGCCGCCATCCACAGCAACAACCCCCGCGCCGAGCCCCGCTTCACCCGCACTCTTTACGCCCTCGCCGGGGTCGCCCCGCGCTCCACCGCTCGCCTCATGCACGCCTTCGGCATCTGACGCCTGACCCCCAGGCATCTTCGAGTACATGCAATGCAGCAGGTAAAACCGGCTCCGGTACACAAGAACGGCGAAAGCCCCCTCAGCGGCTGCGGAGGGGGCTTTCGTGCAATAGCTCAGTGCCGTTCGGGACCCAGGTAGTACTCGAAGACGAGACCCGCGGCGGCGATCAGCACACACACGACGCCGAGGCCGATCAACCAGAACTGGAAGAAGGCCAGGCCGAGCGCGGTGATGGAACCCGCCGCGGCCAGCGTGATGGGCCAGAAGCTGCCGGGCGAGAAGAAGCCCAGATCGCCTGCGCCGTCGACGATCTCGGCGTCCTCGTAGTCTTCCGGACGCAGGTCGAGGCGACGCGCGACGAAGCGGAAGTAAGTGCCGATGATCAACGACAGACCGGCGGTCAGCACAGTCGCGGTGGTACCCGCCCATTCCACGCCGGTGCGGGACTGGCCGGTGAAGAAGCCGTAGACAACCGCGACGATGATGAAGAACACCGTCAGCAGTTCGAAAATCCGCGCTTCGATCTTCATATCAGATCAGTCCCTTACTTTGCCTCGGCCGCGGTCTTGGTCGTGCGCTCGGTGTTGAACGGCCGGGTCGACGTGGCGACCGGCGACTCACCGATGGATTCGAGCGCTTCGGCATTGGTCCTGCCAGCCTTGCGCGCGTCCAGGTACCTGGTGAACTTGTCCGGCGACACCGCGCGTACCTCGAAGTTCATCATCGAGTGGAAGGTGCCGCACATTTCCGCGCAGCGGCCGACGAACGCGCCTTCCTTCTCGATCTTGGTGATCTGGAAGACGTTGTCCGAGTGGTTTTCCTTCGGATTCGGCATCACGTCGCGCTTGAACAGGAACTCCGGCACCCAGAAGGCGTGCACCACGTCGGCGGCGGCGAGCTGGAACTCGATCACCTTATTGGTCGGCAGCACCAGGATCGGCACCTCCGAGCTGGACCCGATGGTCTCGACCGTGTCGTAGTGCAGGTAGGAGAGGATGTCGTTGGCGGGCTTGCCGTGCAGCGGACCCGGCTGGGGGTGACCGTCCTTGGTCGCCTCCTTGTACTCCTCCAGCTGCTCCTGGTTCGACGCCTCACGCGTGGTGTCGATGCCGTCGAACCGGTAGCCGTCCTTGAAGTCCACGTTGCGGTAGCCGAACTTCCAGTTCCACTGGAAGGCGGTCACGTCGACGGTGACGTCGGGGTTGTCGACCTTCTCGTGCACGTAGTTCTGCACGACGACGGTGAAGTAGAACAGCACCGCGATGATGACGAACGGCACCGCCGTGTAGGTCAGCTCCAGCGGCACGTTGTACCCGGTCTGCCGGGGGAACTCCGGGGAGTCCGGCTTCTTGCGGTGGAAGGCGACGGTCCAGAAGGTCAGACCCCAGACCAGCACACCCATCAGCAGGGCGGCGACGATCGACCAGGTCCACAGCTCCCGCATCCGGGTCGCCTGCGGCGTGACACCCGAGGGCCAGCCGAACCGCAGCCAAACATTGTCGATCGAGCAGCCCGAGACGAGCACCGCGGTGATCCCGAGGGACACCGCCAGCCCGGCCCGCCGAAGGATGCGGCCACTCTGCCGACCCCGGGCCGGTCGTGCCCCGATCTCTTCGCTCGCCTTGTGCGCCACGCTCACGCCTTCCTGGTCGCCACACATTCCGACATTTGCACCGCCTGGGCTGCGACCGCCCCGGCGATACGTTCTAAGCACATGTCAGACCCGTCCCCGGTCGAGCGCGTACGCCGCCTGAGAATGGCCTGAGTACTACGCAGCGTAGACCAAACGGGCGCCCTGTTCGTCGTCGGGTCGCATTCGACACTCCGCCGATAGCGTGCGCGATAGCGGTCACCTGCGCCGCCACGCGCAAAAGCCCTGGACAGGGTGCGCGCGACGCGCGAAGGGGGCGGGTGCGGCATACTCGGACAGAACATTTCGGCCGCTGTGCTCTCCGCGAGGGCAGGCCCCGGCACGTCCCGGATCGACCGCTCGCGACAGACACCGCGCACCGCCCCCGCAAGACATTCGGACGCCCCGATATTCGGCGGCGTCCCGACCGGAGAAACGAGGTTGCCGACGCCGTGTGTGGACTGCTCGGGTTTCTGACATCTGACGAGGCAGCACCTGGCGTCGTGGAGCAGGTGTACGACGCGCTGCACTGCGTCCGGCACCGCGGCCCCGACGAGCGCGGCACCTGGCACGACGATCACATGATCTTCGGCTTCAACCGCCTGTCGATCATCGACATCGAACACTCGCACCAGCCGCTGCGCTGGGGCCCCCCGGAAAACCGAGAGCGCTACGCGCTGACTTTCAACGGCGAGGTTTACAACTACATCGAACTCCGCGAGGAACTGGCGGCGGCGCACGGTGCGGAGTTCGGCGACGACCCGATCTTCCGGACCGAGGGTGACGGCGAGGCCGTCGTCGCGGCGTTCCACTACTGGGGACCGGACGCGGTGCGGCGGCTGCGTGGCATGTTCGGGTTCGCGATCTGGGACACCGAGACCAAGAAGCTTTTCCTGGCGCGGGACCCGTTCGGCATCAAGCCGCTGTTCCTGGCCACCGGCCCGGGCGGTACCGCGTTCGGCAGCGAGAAGAAGAGTCTGCTGGACCTGCTGTCCCCGCTCGGGCTCACCGACGCGCTGGATCCGCGCGCGCTGGAGCACTACACGGTGCTGCAGTACGTGCCGGAGGCCGAGACCCTGCACAAGGACATTCGGCGGCTCGAATCCGGTAGCTACGCGACGGTCGGCCTCGGCGAAACTCCCGAGATCACCCGGTATTTCCATCCGCAGTTCAAGGTGCGACCCTTCGCGCCGGGTTCGGCTGCCGCGCGGTACCGCGAAATCGGGGAGGCGCTGGAAGATTCCGTTGCCAAGCACATGCGCGCCGACGTGACCGTCGGCTCGTTCCTGTCCGGTGGTATCGACTCCACCGCGGTCGCGGCGTTGGCCATGCGGCACAACCCGAAGTTGATCACCTTCACCACCGGGTTCGAGCGCGAGGGCTACTCCGAGGTCGACGTGGCCGCCGAGAGCGCGGCGGCGATCGGCGCGCGGCACATCGTGAAGGTGGTCTCGCCTGCCGAGTTCGCCGCCGCGATTCCCGAAATCGTCTGGTATCTCGACGATCCCGTCGCCGATCCGGCGCTGGTGCCGCTGTACTTCGTGGCGAAGGAAGCGCGCAAGCACGTCAAGGTCGTGCTGTCCGGCGAGGGTGCCGACGAGCTGTTCGGCGGGTACACCATCTACCGGGAGCCGTTGTCGCTCAAGCCCTTCGAGTATCTGCCCGGCGGGCTGCGCAAGCTGGCGGGCAAGCTCTCCGAGCGTATTCCGGACGGCACCCGCGGCAAGAGCCTGCTGCATCGCGGCTCGCTCAGCCTGGAGGAGCGCTACTACGGCAACGCGCGCAGCTTCAGCGATGCCCAATTGCGTTCCGTGCTACGCGAATTCCGCCCCGAGTGGACCCACCAGGACGTGACCGCGCCGATCTACGCGCAGTCGCGCGGCTGGGATCCGGTGGCCCGCATGCAACATCTCGACCTGTTCACCTGGTTGCGCGGGGACATCCTGGTCAAGGCCGACAAGATGACCATGGCCAACTCGCTCGAATTGCGGGTGCCGTTCCTGGATTCCGAGGTGCTGAAGGTGGCCGAGGGGCTGCCGTTCGAGCAGAAGATCACCAAGGAAACCACGAAATACGCACTGCGCCAGGCACTCGAGGGCATCGTCCCGCCGCACGTGCTGCACCGCGCCAAGCTCGGCTTCCCGGTCCCGCTGCGACACTGGCTGCGCGGCACCGAACTCTACGACTGGGCGCACCAGCAGATCCTCGAATCGCAGACCGACCACCTGCTGAACAAGGCCGCGATCACCGACATGCTCCTCGCCCACCGCGCGGGCACCGCCGATCACAGCCGTCGCCTGTGGACGCTGCTGGTCTTCATGGTCTGGCACGGCATCTTCGTGGAAGACCGCATCAAGCCCGAAATCCAGGAGCCCGTCTACCCGGTCTCGCTGTAGTCACCGCTTTCGCTGGCTGCGCACGGAACAGCGGGCGGTTTCGTGCGCAATCCATCGCGCCACGCAGCCCGATGACCTCGGCCGACAGTCCGACGTAGCCCGGTCCGAGCAGGAACCCGAGGTAGGACGCCGTCGTGACCATCGACGTCGCGCGGCCACGCCGGGCCTCGTCGACGTGCCGCCGCGCGCGGAAGAGTCAGCGATTTCGTGCGCGGGGCGGACAGGTCGAGCGCGGCGGGGTGGTCAGAGCAGGGGCTTGATGTCGGCGGCGGCTTCGGGGCCGTAGGCGCCGGCCAGGCGTTCGAGGGCGGTTTCCTTGTTGAGGGTCCATTCCTGGGTGCCCATGGTTTCCAGGACCAGTACCGCGATGAGGGAGCCGAGTTGGGCCGAGCGCTCCAGGCTGAGGCCCGCGGTGTGGCCGGTGAGGAAACCCGCGCGGAACGCGTCACCGACGCCGGTCGGCTCGACCTTCTTGGTCTCCGGGACCACGCCGACGGTGATCTCGGTGCCGTCGCGATCGACGATGTGCACGCCGTTCTCGCTGAGCGTGGTCACTCGGATGCCGACGCGCTGCGCGATCTCGTCCTCGGTGAGGCCGGTCTTCTGCAGCAGCAACGCCCACTCGTACTTGTTGGTGAAAAGGTATGCGGCGCCGTCGATCAGCTGGGTGGCTTGTTCGCCGTCGAGGCGGGCCAGCTGCTGGGACGGGTCGGCGGCGAACGGGATGCCGAGCTCGCGGCATTGCGCGGTGTGCCGCAGCATCGCGTCGGGGTCGTTGGCGCCGACCAGCACGAGCTCCAGCGAATGTGCCTGTGCCAGTTCGGCAATGGAGATGTCGCGGGCCTCGCTCATCGCGCCCGGGTAGAACGACGCGATCTGGGCCATGTCGTCGTCGGTGGTGCAGACGAAGCGCGCGGTGTGCGCGCGGCTGGACACCAGCACGCCGGAGCAGTCGACGCCGTGCGCTTCCAGCCACTGGCGGTACTCGGCGAAGTCGGCGCCGACGGCACCGACGAGCAGGGGCGTGCGGTTCAAAAGCCCCATGGCGTAGGCGATGTTGCCCGCGACGCCGCCGCGGCGGATCTGCAGATCGTCGACGAGGAAGCTCAGCGACACGTGGTCGAGCTGATCGGCCAGCAGTGCGTCGGCGAACCGTCCGGAGAAACGCATGAGGTGGTCGGTGGCAATGGACGCGGAAACGGCGATGGACACGAGGCTGAGCCCTTCAACGGTAGGTGGCAGGCGGTGAAGACCGGGACAAGTCCCAGCATTACCGTAGCTCCCCCGCCGCCCCGCGTCTTCAGCGAGCAGCGGGTGCCGCGAGACTTCCGTTGCGGGCCGGCGGTTGGGCGTAGGTAGGTTCTGGGCGTACCCGACGAGTTACCCATGTTCTAACGAAATCAGTTGTCCCTGGAAGGCACAAGGCCCGCTGGGGCCCAGCTCTACGGCGAAGCGAGGGTGCCGGGCAAGCCGGAAACGCGCGACCCCACGTGATCGCATTCTCACGTGGGGCGGGCTGTTTACGCGGTTCGTCCCGCTTCTGGAGCGGCGGACGGTTCGATCAGTTGAAGGAATCGCCGCAGGCGCAGGAGCCGGTGGCGTTCGGGTTGTCGATGGTGAAGCCCTGCTTCTCGATGGTGTCGACGAAGTCGATGGAGGCGCCCTGCACGTACGGGGCGCTCATCCGGTCGACGGCCAGCTTGACGCCGCCGAAGTCGACAGTGAGGTCGCCGTCGAGCGAGCGGTCGTCGAAGAAGAGCTGGTACCGCAGGCCGGCACAACCACCCGGCTGCACGGCGATCCGCAGCGCCAGGTCGTCGCGACCCTCCTGGTCCAGCAGCGCCTTCGCCTTGCTGGCGGCAGCGTCGGTCAGCACCACACCATGGGTGTCGGTGGCGGTCTCGTTCTGCACAGTCATGAACTCTCCTCGAGGAACCTGTCGTCGACCCGTGAACAGCGCACGGGTCGTGTCGGTCAACACCACTCGGCGGGCTGCTATTCCCCATCTTGCCACCACCGCGGCCCGAGGAACACGCGCCCTCCGTCCGATCCGGAACTATCCGGACTCCGCGCACGTGACCCGTCATTTCCGAGCGGGGTGACTCGCCTCACACCTACCGGGCAGCCTGCAGACCTGCGCGAATCGGACCGCGTTTCCCGCGACGTAATCACATCGAATAGCCTGGTCCATGTGAAATTGTTCCGTCGCGGCGAGTCCAGCACCACCGACGCGACCGCCGATCAGACGGCGGTCGCGGACGGTGACTCGGCCGCGGGCTCCACTCGCACGGCGGTCACCGCCACCGCGGGCAAGGGCCGTCCCACCCCGAAACGCCGTGACGCACAAGGCAAGCGCCGTGGCCCGGTAGCTCCGGCACCGCTCACCGCGAAGGAGGCCCGCGCCCGGCGCAAGGCCGCCCGCGGCAGTCGGCAGGAGCGCAAACTAGCCTCCGCCGAGCGAAAGGCCGCGGTCGCGGATCGCCGCAACCGCATGCTCGCCGGCGAGGAGAAGTACCTGCTGCCGCGCGATCAGGGTCCGGTGCGGGCGTTCGTCCGGGACATCGTCGACGGCAGGCGCAACCTGGTCGGCTTGTTCATGCCGATGGCGCTCGTGTTGATCATGTCGATGTTCGTCGCACCCGCGCTGCAGACGATCGTCACGCTGGCGATGCTGGTGATGATGGCGTTCATGATCGCCGAGGGCTTCCTGCTCGGACGGATCGTGAACAACCGGGTCAGGGAGCGTTTCCCGGACACCACCGACACCGGTTACAAGCTCGGTTGGTACGCGTTCGTGCGGGCCTCGCAGATCCGCAAGATGCGGGCGCCCAAGCCGCGGGTCAAGCCGGGCGAAGCGGTCTAGTCCCACGCACCTGATTGCGGCCCGGCTCGTGGGTACGAGCCGGGCCGCTTTCGGTGGCGGGGGCATGGGATCAGATGTTGGAGGTTCGGCCGAGCAGCGCCGACAGGTCGGCCTGTGTGCGCTGCGCGTCACGGTCGATGACGTTGGACGAACCCGCGGCTGGGGCGGAGTAGCGGCTCACCAGGACGGCGAAACCGATGATGACTGCCATGGTGATCAGAAAAGTAATCATGGCAGTAATTTTGCGCTCGTTGAGTTACAGCCGAAAGTGGCAGTACTGTCATAGTTCGCAAAGATCCAGCCATATACTGGGCGCATGCTGTCGAAGGTCGCCGTCGTACTGTCCGAGCGCATGGCCATGTTCGAATTCGGGGTCGTCTGCGAGGTTTTCGGACTCGACCGCAGTGCCGACGGGCTGCCTACCTTCGATTTCCGGGTCTGTAGTGCCGAACCGGGCAAGCCGCTGCACTCCAGCACGCCGGGCATCAGCCTGACACCGCAATACGGCCTCGAAGAGCTCGCGACGGCGGACCTGGTCGCCATCCCGGCCGCGTCGGCTAAAACCGGATTCGATCCGCGCATCGTCGACGCCGTCCGGGACGCCGCGGCGGCCGGGGCGACCGTGCTCACCGTGTGCTCAGGCGCCTTCCTGGCGGGCGCGGCCGGGCTGTTGAACGGTCGGAAATGCACCACACACTGGAGTTATGTGGAGGAGCTCGCCGAGCTGTACCCCGAAGCGACCGTCGACCCCGACGTGCTGTTCGTCGACGAAGGCGACCTGATCACCAGCGCGGGCACCGCCGCGGGCATCGACGCCTGCCTGCACCTGGTCCGCCGCGAACTCGGCAGCGCCGTGGCCAACGCGATCGCGCGGCGGATGGTCGTGCCGCCGCAGCGCGACGGTGGACAGCGTCAATTCATCGAGCGCCCCGTCGCCACCTGCACCTCCGACAGCCTCATCCCCACCCTGCAGTGGATGAACGAGAACCTCGACCTTCCGCACACCATCGAAGACCTCGCCGCGCGGTCCAACATGTCCACGCGGACCTTCGCCCGCCGGTTTGCCGCCGAAACCGGCACCACCCCGGTGAAGTGGTTGACCAACCAGCGCGTCCTGCTCACCAAACAGCTGCTCGAGGAAACCGACCTCGGCCTTGAACAAATCGCCGCCCGCGCCGGATTCGGCTCCGGAGCCCTGCTGCGCCACCACTTCCAGCGGCTCGTCGGGATCGCGCCCACGGAGTACCGGCGGCGGTTCGGGGCTTCCCCGGAAGTGGTGGAGGCGCCCGCCTAGCGCGGCCGCGTCACCGGTCCGGCCCGTCGGAGCACTGGGGACTTGCCTTGCCCGATCGGCAAGTCACAGGCAGTGGGCCCTGGCCCGCGGGAGCGAGCCGAGGTTATGCCTCGCGACCCACGTGGGCTGCTGCGTGACGCAGAGCTCGGCAGCCAACCCTCCGCACAGGCGTACACCTGACTGGACCGGGTATTGATACCGTGCTGACGTGTCGCACAGTGTCTCGTCGCGCCGGACTCTTGTGCTCGGTGGTGCCCGGTCGGGGAAATCGGCCTATGCCGAGGAGCTGGCCGGTGAGTCGGCCGGTCCGGTTCGCTATGTCGCGACCTCGATTCCTGATCCCGCCGACCTCGACTTCGCCGCACGCATCGCGACGCACCGCGACCGCAGGCCCGCCGACTGGGCCTTGGTCGAAAGTGCCGACCCGGCAGCTGTTCTCAGTGCCCCCGCGCCGGAGGGCACGACGCTGATCGATGACATCGGCACCTGGCTCACCGCTCGCATCGACGCCCGCGACGCCTGGGAATCCCCGCGCGGCACCGTCTCCCCCGACGCCGACACCCTGGTTGCCGCCGTAGCCGCCTACCCGCACCGGTTGATCATCGTGAGCCCCGAAGTCGGCATGGGCGTCATTCCCGCCACCCGCTCCGGCCGCCTCTTCCGCGACGAAATCGGCACCCTCAACCAACGCCTCGCACACGTTTGCGATGAGGCGTTCCTCGTCGTGGCCGGACTCCCATTGCGCCTCAAGTGATTCGGCACGGAGACGCCTCCGCATAGCGTCGCCGCCCACAGCCAGCGCTTGCGCTCTGCGTGACACGTCGATAGGCGGCATGCCGAACAGCGCGACCAGTCACGCATCTTGCGCACGGCGGCGCGCTGCACAGTTCGCCACAAGCCACGCACCTGCACGTAGCGACCGCACACACGGCCACACAGCCACACGGCCACACGGCCACACGGCCACACGGCCACACGGCCACACGGCCACACGGCCACACGGCCACACGGCCACACGGCCACACGGCCACACGGACGCACGGCCACACGGCCACACGGCCACACGGCCACACGGACGCACGGCCACACGGCCACACGGCCACACGGCCACACGGCCACACGGCCACACGGCCACACGGCCACACGGCCACACGGCCACACGGCCACACGGCCACACGGCCACACGGCCACACGGCCACACGGCCACACGGCCACACGGCCACACGGACGCACGGACGCACGGACGCACGGACGCACGGACGCACGGACGCACGGACGCACGCTCCATGAACGAGCTTCAGATGTAGCGAGCGCTGCGGCTTGGTCCTCAGATGCGCGGCACTTCAGAGCCAGCAGCCTGCCGCACAGTTCGACAGGCCACACGCGCAGGCGAGGGACGACATCACACGTTTGCACCGGCCGCCGCACACCACCTGCGAGCCCACCCGCCCGGCCGGGGCACACTCCGCATACGCAGCGGACACCTGTGCGACGTGCGACGAACTACGCGCCCAGCGGCGGGTCGGGGCGGCTGATGTGCGGAGCGATGTCCCCGGCGGGCAAGATTGGGCGGCGTATGAGTGTATGGACCGTCCTGACCGGAAAGGCTCGATAGTGACACACGGATTTGGACCGGTTGCGCCTCCTGACGCGCAGGTTCGGGTGGCGGCCGAGCGGCGGCAGGCGCAGTTGACCAAACCGGGTGGGGCGCTCGGGCGGTTGGAGGAGCTCGGCAACTGGGTGGCGGCGTGTCAGGGTGTGTGCCCGCCGAAGCAGTTCGAGCGGGCCAGGGTGGTGGTGTTCGCCGGGGATCACGGCATTGCGCGACACGGAGTTTCGGCTTATCCGAGCGAGGTCACCGCGCAGATGGTCGCGAACTTCCTCGGCGGCGGTGCGGCGGTGAACGCGCTCGCCGCCGTCGCGGGGGCCACCGTCCGGGTCGCGGATATTTCCGTCGATGCCGACACCGATCCGCTGGTCGCCAAGCACAAGGTGCGCCGCTCCAGCGGATCCATCGACCGTGCGGACGCGCTCACCGTCGAAGAGGTCCAGGCCGCGCTCGCGGCGGGCAAGGCGATCGCCGACGAGGAGATCGACGCGGGCGCCGACCTACTCATCGCGGGCGACATGGGCATCGGCAACACCACCCCCGCCACGGCGCTCATCGCAACGCTCACCGACACCGAACCCGTTGCCGCCGTCGGCCGCGGCACCGGCGTGGACGACGCGGGCTGGGCACGCAAGGTCGCCGCGATCCGCGATGCCATGCGCCGGGCCCGCCCGGTCGTCAAGGACCCGGTCGAACTGTTGCGTGTCGCAGCGGGCGCGGACTTCGCCGCCATCACCGCGTTCCTCGCCCAGGCCGCCACTCGACGCACCCCGGTGATCTTGGACGGCGTGGTAGTCACGGCCGCCGCGCTGGTCGCCGAAGACCTTGCCGCTGGCGCCTCCGCGTGGTGGCTGGCCGGTCACCGCTCTACCGAGCCCGCCCACAACCTGGCTCTGCAACGTCTCCGCTTGGACCCGCTGCTGGACCTCGATATGCGCCTCGGCGAAGCGTCCGGCGCCCTCACCGCCCTGCCCATCCTCCGCGCCGCGGTAGCCGCCCTCGCCGAAATGTCCACCTTCGCCGACGCGGGCGTCAGCACCGCCGACACCGACACCGCCGACAACATCGAACTCACCGTCCCCGCGGACACTCCCCCGGCAGCGCCGGATCTGCGGAAATGAGCGACCGGCCGTCAGCTCCGGAGTGGTGCAAGCCAGGTCCGCAGCGATGAACAGCTTGCGGCTCGCGATGTCCTGGCTCACCGTCTTGCCGGTGCGTGGGCCGGTGAGTGTGGATCGTGCGGTAGCCGGACGGGCAATTGCGTTGGCGCCGTTGGTCGGGGCGCTGCTGGGGGCCGGGGCGGCCGGACTGCTGTGGGTGCTGATCTGGGTCGGGGCGAGTTCGTTGCTTGCCAGTCTGCTGGTGGTCGGGGCGCTGGCGTTGGTGACGCGTGGCATGCATCTCGACGGCCTCGCCGACACGATGGACGGCCTCGGCAGTTACGGCCCGCCCGAGCGGGCCAGGCGGATCATGAAGACTGGCGGCGCGGGCCCCTTCGGCGTCGCCGCCATCGTGTTCTCCATTGGCGTCCAAGCATTTTCGTTCGCCGCACTGGCCGAGGCGGACCGTTGGTTCGCCGTCGCCCTCGCGGTCACGGTAGGCCGCATCGCAGTAGTCCTCGCCTGCCGCAAGGGCATCGCCGCCGCCCCCGAAACCAACTTCGGCGCCCTCGTCGCAGGCACCCAGAACCCCCTCATCGCCGCAGCATGGTCCACCGCAGCCCTAGCCGCCGCCGTCCTCGCCACCCCCAACCACCCCTGGCTCGGCCCCCTCACCATCCTCCTCGCCCTAGCCGCATCCACCGCCCTCACCCACCACACCACCCACCGATTCGGCGGCCTCACCGGCGACACCCTAGGCGCCACCATCGAACTAACCACCGCCCTAACCGCAGCCACCCTCTCCCTTTCCCCCTAACCCATCACCGCTGATCAAACGGGACACCACAGAGCCCCCACTCGCACTTTGCCTCAGCCACGTCCCGTTGATCACGCTCCGACCCGGCCCTCGACCATCGGTCGACAGCCCCGGCCGGAGCGACCGCCGCCAGCACCGCCAGACGCCCGACGCCCAACGCCCAACGCCCAACGCCCGACGCCCGTCGCCAGACGCCAGACGCCGAGGCTCATGATCAACGGGACGTCACGGAGTCTCCACTCGCACAATGCCTCAACCATGTCCCGTTCGATCACGGCTCGGCCCGGACCCGACCGGGCCATACCCGACCGGGCCATCGTCGTCAGCGCGCGAATTGACCAGCGCTCACCCCCAGGCGCGACGCCAGACCCAAGGTTCACGATGAACGGGACACCACGGGGCCCCCACTCGCACTTTGCCTCAGCCATGTCCCGTTGATCACGGCCTGAAACTCCAGCGGGGCCATTTGTCGGCGGCAGTGCGCGACGTGATCCGCCTTCGGTCCAGGCTCGACGCCAAACCCTAAGTTCATGATCGACGGGACACCACGGAGCCCCCACTCGCACTTTGCCTCAGCCATGTCCCGTTGATCACGGCCTGAAACTCCAGCGGGACCATTGTCGGCGGCAGTGCGCGACGTGATCGGCCTTCGGTCCAGGCTCGACGCCAGCCCAAGGTTCACGATCAACGGGACACCATGGAGCCCCCACTCGCACTTTGCCTCAGCCATGTCCCGTTGATCACGGCCTGAAACTCCAGCGGGACCATTGTCGGCGGCAGTGCGCGACGTGATCGGCCTTCGGTCCAGGCTCGACGCCAGCCCAAGGTTCACGATCAACGGGACACCATGGAGCCGCCACTCGCACTTTGGCTCAGCCACGTCCCGTTGATCTTGGTTGGGTGTGTGGTGGTGGCGGGGGTCGGGTTTTGGGTGGGGGGTGGCGAGGGATTTGCGGTTGCGGCGCGCGGATCGTCTGGGTCGGGCAATAAGGTGTGCGGTATGTCTTCTGAGCGCCTGTATTTTCGCCAGCTGTTGTCGGGGAGGGACTACGCCGTCGGCGATCCGATTGCGACGCAGATGCGAAATTTCGCGTATCTGATCGGCGATCAGGAAACCGGTGAGTGTTTGGTGGTGGATCCCGCGTACGCGGCGGGTGATCTGGTGGATATCGCCGAGGGGGACGGGCTGCGGCTGACGGGGGTGCTGGCCACCCATCACCATCCGGACCACGTGGGCGGAACAATGCTCGGTTTCACCCTGCGCGGCGTGCGCGAACTGCTCGAAAAGACAAGTGTCCCAGTACATATCAACGCGCAGGAGCTTTCCTGGGTCGCCAACGTCACCGGCATCGCGCCGAGCGAGCTCAC
This sequence comes from Nocardia brasiliensis, assembly GCF_042691675.1. Taxonomy (GTDB): domain Bacteria; phylum Actinomycetota; class Actinomycetes; order Mycobacteriales; family Mycobacteriaceae; genus Nocardia; species Nocardia brasiliensis_D. The sequence continues at coordinate 2,458,041 of NZ_CP170507.1, read as the reverse complement.
CGGCCACGAACACGGCGACAAGGTCAGCGTCGGCGCCTTCGACATCGAACTGCTGCACACCCCCGGGCACACGCCGGGCAGCCAATGCTTCCTCTTCGACAACCGGCTCATCGCAGGCGACACCCTGTTCGTAGACGGCTGCGGCCGCACCGATTTCCCGGGCGGCGACTCCGACGAGATGTTCCGCAGCCTGCGCTACTTAGCCGACTTACCCGGCGACCCGGTCGTCTACCCCGGCCACTGGTATTCCCAGGAGCCGCACGCCCCACTCTCCACTGTCCGGGACAACAACTACGTCCTGCGCCCCAAAACCCTCGACGAATGGCACATGTTCATGCCCAGCTGAGTCGAGTGGCACACCATGGTGCGAGAGGCCTCCACCATGGTGTGCCACTCGCCGACTACATCGTGCGCATCCACCCGTGGATGTCGGCGAAGGTGCCACGCTGGATCCCGGTGAGGGTGTCGCGCAGCGCCATGGTGACCTCGCCGGGTTCGCCACCGCCGATGGTGAATTCGCCGTCGGCGGAGCGGACCCAGCCGACGGGGGTGATCACGGCGGCGGTGCCGCACGCGAAAACCTCGGTAATTTCCCCGGATTCGGCGCCCTTGCGCCATTCCTCGACCGAGACCTTGCGCTCTTCGACGACGAAACCGGAGTCGGCGGCCAGGGTGAGCAGCGAGTCACGGGTGATGCCGGGCAGCAGCGCACCGGACAGCTCGGGCGTGACCAAGCGCGCCTCGGAGCCGGAGCCGAAGACGAAGAACAGGTTGTTGGTGCCCATCTCCTCGACGTAGCGGCGCTCGCAGGCGTCCAGCCAGACCACCTGGTCGCAGCCCTTCTCCGTCGCCTCCGCCTGAGCGAGCAGCGAGGCGGCGTAGTTGCCCGCGACCTTGGCCTCGCCGGTGCCGCCGGGCGCGGCGCGCACGTACTCGGTCGACAGCCACACCCGCACCGGCTTGACGCCGCGCGGGAAGTAGGCGCCGGCCGGGGAGGCCATGAGCAGGTACTTGTATCCGGAGGCGGGCTTCACGCCGAGCCCGGCTTCGGTGGCGAACATGAAGGGCCGCAGGTACAGCGACTCCTCCCCGCCCGCCGCGGGCACCCAGTCGCGGTCCACCTCGAGCAGCTGACGCACGGACTCGATGAACAGTTCTTCGGGCAGCTCGGCCATCGCCATCCGGCGGGCGGACCTGCGGAACCGCGCGGCGTTCGCGTCGATGCGGAAGCAGGCGACGCTGCCGTCGTTGTGCCGATACGCCTTCAGTCCCTCGAAGATGGCCTGGCCGTAGTGGAAGACCATCGTCGCGGGGTCGAGGGGAAGCGGGCCGTACGGCTCGACGCGTGCGTTGGTCCACTCGCAGTCGGTGTAGTCGATCGAAACCATGTGGTCGGTGAAGAACCGCCCGAACCCGGGCGCCGCCAGTACCTCTTGTCGCCGCTGCGCCGGGGCGGGCGCGGGATGCGGGACACGGGCAAACTGTGCAGCAACGGTCATGTGCCTGATCCTATCCGGGCCGGTTTCCAGCTTTGCGCCCGATCGGCCACCCCACCGCAGAACTTCCCGCCCCCACCGCCCCTCGGGCATCAAAGTGCATCGTGCGCCCCAATTCGTCCCAGGAAACCACACCGCACAGTTCGCACCCTGCCCACCCGATCACCCGCCACGCCGCAACCTCCCGCGCGACACGCCGTGTTCCACGACACCAGACCGCGAGCCTGGTCGAACAGCCTCCCCCGGCCGTGCCCACCTTCCGCGGTCCCGCGCACCTTCAGCGGGCGCACCGTTCCACGTTCCCGCGTACCCTCCACGTTCCCGCGCACCTTCCGCGGTCCCGCGCACCCTCCGCGTCCCTGTGCACCTTCAAGCAGTGCCACGCACCTTCAGCAGTCCCATGCACCTTCAGCGGGCGCACCCTTCCGCGGTCCCCCGCACCGACCTGCCGCGCAACACGCCGTGCCTCGCTCGAGAAGGTGCGCAGGTTCTGCGATGCCAGACGAAGCCGCCAAAGGAGGCGCGAGGCTGCGCGATGCCGCCAGAAAGGTGCAGGGCCCCTGCGAACCCACACGGTATGGGTCGCAGAGGTTCCGGCAAGGCGCACACGCTCCGCGGCGTGGTGTGCCTACTTCGTGTTGGTCTCCACGAACGGTGGGCGGATGACCTCGCAGCGGAGGCGGCGACCTCGCACGTCTACCTCGACCTCGGTGCCGGGCTCGATGCCTGCTTCGGTGTCGAGCAGGGCGAGGGCGATGCCGATTTTGAGGGTGGGCGAGAAGGTGCCGGAGGTGGTTTCGCCGACGGGCTCACCGTCGCGCAGGACGGTTTGGCCTTGGCGGAGGACGCCGCGGTCGAGGGCTTTGAGGCCGAGCAGGGTTCGGCGCGGGCCTGCCGATTTCTCCTTTTCCAGGGCGGCTTTACCCCAGAATTCCGGCTTCTTCCAGCCGACGGCCCAGCCGGTGCGGGCCTGGACCGGGGAAATCTCCAGGGACAGCTCGTGGCCGTGCAACGGGTAGCCCATTTCGGTGCGCAATGTGTCGCGGGCGCCGAGGCCCGCGGCCTGGCCGTCGGCGGCGCGCACCTGTTCGATGAGGGCACGGAACAGCGGCTCGGCGTCGGCCCAGCGGGGCAGCAGCTCGTAACCGTGTTCGCCGGTGTAGCCGGTGCGGCAGACGCGCACCGGACGCCCGTCCCATTCGGCGTCGGTGTAGGCCATGTATTCCATCTCGGTCGGCAGCCCGAGTGCCGCCAGCACCTCGGTCGAGCGCGGACCCTGCACCGCGAACACTCCGTACTCGCGGTGCTCATCGGTCACCGTGATGCCCTCGGGCGCCACCTTCCGCAGCTCCGCGACCACCGCCGCGGTGTTGGCGGCATTGGGCACCAGGAAGATCTCGTCGTCGCTCACGTAGTAGGCGATCAGGTCGTCGATCACGCCGCCGTCGGGCGTGCAGCACAGCGTGTACTGCGCCTTGCCCGGCCGGATCCGGCCGAGGTCGTTGGTGAGCGCCGAGTTCACGAATGCCGCGGCGCCCGCACCCCGCACCGTCGCTTTGCCGAGATGGCTGACGTCGAACAGTCCGACCGTGCTGCGGACCGACTGATGTTCGGCCACCGTCCCCGCATACGAGACGGGCATTTCCCACCCGCCGAACGGCGCGAAAGTCGCCCCCAGCTCGACGTGTACACCATGGATAGGGCCTTGCAGCAGGTTCGAATCGGTCACCCGGCGAGCTTATCCGCCGAGCCCGCACTCCGGGCCCGCTCCCTCGTCGGTGCCGTCTGGGTGCTCAGACGGCACCGCTGAGAATCAGCCGCGGAACCACATCGGGATCAGCGTGGGCCCACCCTCGGGCAACGTGTGCGTGACGCCGGTGCGAGCGAATCCGCACCGGGTGTACAGCCGCGCCGAACGTTCCGTACTCGCCTCGAGAAATGCCGGTACCCCGGCCTCCGACGCGGCCTTCACCCGATCGGTGACAATCGCGCCGCCCGCACCTTTCCCCCGATGCTCCGGCACGGTGACGATCACCTGGAGGTAGCGGTGCGGGAATTCCCGAGGATGCTCCCGCGCCAGCAGCTCGGTAACCGTGGCCACGCGTTGCAGCGGCCGAACGTCCGGAGCACCGTCGGCCGTCGCCCGCGCCTCCGCAGCTTCGGCCTCGAAGCGTTCCACCGAAGTCACGTGCTGCCAGAGCGACACCGCCCAGATCTCCGAACCCGCACCCGCGAGCCATATCTCGTCGTCGCGCAACGCCCGGTCGATGAGGGCGGGCACATACCGGGGACGGAACTCGTCGACGGGATATCCCGCCAACACCCACGCGGTGACCGCCTCGTCCACGCTGGCCACCCCGAACGCCTCGATGACAGCGTCGCGATCCTGTGCGCTCGCCTGCCGAACTATGAGCTCCATCCGTTGACCTTTCCCGATGTGAACACTGTGTGCTCTCGCCAATGTAGGTATCTCACACAGGCATAGCTAGAATTTCGTCACACGTGTTCGTGTGTCGAAATGGAGGTCCGGCATGACGTGCGAGCTCTGCGGGAACGCCCTCACCCAACCGTCCCGCGGCCGCAAGCGCCGGTACTGCTCCCGCTCCTGTCAGGCCCGCGCCTATCGGGCTCGGCGCGACGAAGTAACCCCGCCGCCGCGCACCGTCCGCCCGACCCGGCTCACCACGGTCGGCATCCTGCGGGCCGCCGTCGACCTGGCCGACCGAGACGGCATCGACGGACTGTCCATGCGTCGCCTGGCCAGCGAGCTCGGCGCGGCCACCGCCGCCCTGTACCGCCATTTCCCCGATCGCGAAGCACTCCTCGGCGAAATGGCCGAACTCGTGCTCGCCGAAATCCGCCCGCCCGCTACCGAACTGGCCGACTGGCGGACCAGACTCGAACACGAGGCACGCGAGGAATGGGATCTGTACCAGCGCCACCCATGGATGCTGCCGATCCTGGCGCGCACCCGCCCACCGGTGGGTCCCGCGCTCTTGGACATCCTGGAACGCTCCTTCGCCGCATTGGACGAGCGCGGTCTGAGTCGGGAGGCCATGCTCGCGGTCTACTTGTCGTTCTCCGGATTGGTTCAGGGCCTGGCCTTGCTGTGGAGCTCGGAACGCGCCGACCGGATCCGCAGCCCCGGACCGCGGGACCTGCCCGCCGACTTCACCGAGCAGCTCGACCCGGCCATCCGACCCGTCCTGCACCGCTTGTTCGCCGACGGCCCGCCCGGACCCGAGCTGGATTTCGATCGATTGATGCAGGCCGGACTCGCGCTGCTCCTCGACGGAATCGCGATCCGCCAGCCCAGTAACCTGTGGCCATGACCGCTGTTGCAGATCGTTCACTCGGACCGGAACTCGCCCGCACGCAGACCATCGGCGCGGACACCGATGTGCTCGTTCTCGGATTGACCTCGTCCGAGAACGGTCCCGCCATCGTGCCCGAGGACCTGTTCGGCGATGTACTCACCGCCGAGATCCGGGCGGAACTGCTGGACCAGCTCGGCGCGGTCGGCGCGAAGGGCAAGGCCGAGGAACTGACCAGGGTGCCGGCCCCCGCCGCACTCGACGGCGTGACGAGCGTGCTCGCGGTCGGCCTCGGCGCCGCCGACAAGATCGACGCCGAGCAGATCCGCCGCTCCGCCGGAGTCGCTGCCCGCTCGCTGTCCGGCACCGAACTCGTGGTGACCACGCTGTCGGGCCTCGACCTCGGCGCCGCAGCGGAGGGTTTCTACCTCGGCGCCTACACGTTCACGCCGTTCAAGTCGGACAAGTCCGCGCCGAAGCCGGACGAGCGCCCGGTGGCCAAGGTCGAATTGCTCGTACCCGAGCCGGATTTCGGTGAAGAGGAACTGTTCCGCGCGCAGCTGATCGCCGAAGCCGTAGCTACCGCACGGGATTTCGTCAACACCCCGCCCAGCCACCTCTACCCCGATGAATTCGCTTCCCGCGCGCGGGAACTGGCCGAGGCGGCCGGGCTGGAAGTCGAGGTGCTCGACGAAAACGCCCTGGAGGCAGGCGGTTACGGCGGCGTGCTCGGCGTGGGCAAGGGTTCCTCGCGGCCGCCGCGGCTGGTCCGGATCACCTACCCGGGCGGACCGAAGAAGGTCGCGCTGGTCGGCAAGGGCATCACCTTCGACACCGGCGGCATCTCCATCAAGCCCGCACAGAACATGGAGAACATGACCTCGGACATGGCGGGCGCCGCCGCCGTCATCGCCGCCACCTTGCTCGCCGCGCGGCTGAGCCTGCCGGTCACCGTCACCGCGACCGTTCCAATGGCGGAGAACATGCCGTCGGCCACCGCGCAGCGCCCGGGTGACGTGCTCACCCAGTACGGCGGGACCACCGTCGAGGTGCTCAACACCGACGCCGAGGGCCGCCTCATCCTGGCCGACGCGATCGTGCGGGCGAGCGAGGACGAACCCGACTACCTGATCGACGTGGCCACCCTGACCGGCGCCCAGTTGGTGGCACTCGGCACCCGCACCCCGGGCGTGATGGGCACCGACGAGTTCCGCGACCGGGTCGCCCGGATCTCCCGCGAGATCGGCGAAAACGGCTGGGCCATGCCACTGCCCACCGAACTGCGCGCCGATCTGAACTCGAAGATCGCCGACTTGGCCAACGTCGCCTCGCACCGCTGGGGCGGCATGCTCACGGCCGGACTGTTCCTGAAGGAATTCGTCCCGGAGGGCATCCAGTGGGCCCACCTCGACGTCGCGGGCCCGGCCTACAACACCGGCGGCCCGTTCGGCTACATCGGCAAGGGCGGCACCGGCGTCCCGGTCCGCACCCTGATCGCCGTCATCGAGGACATCGCCGCGGAATGAGTCGCACGCGCCGTCCGGAGCTCTGCGCCCCGGACGGCGCACCGACCGACAGCCCCCGCGCACGTTTCAGCCAAGGCTCCGGCGCGCCCTTCGGCAAGCCGCGACACGCGACGCCGATCGGTGCGCGGGACTCCGTCGATCGGCGGTACCGGCCGGGTACGGCGAGCCTCGCGACGCCTACAGGTCGCGGAGTTCGGCTTCGAACGCGCGCTGCCGTTCGATGCGCTTGCGCGCGTCGTAATCGCGCATCCGTTGTGGATATCCGGTCTTGCCGACGTCGTAGACGGGAATCCGCAAATCCTTGGCAAGCCGCTGTGCTCCGCGCTCACCGACGATCCGGCGGGTCCATTCGCCGTCGGCGGCGATCAGCACCACAGTGACATCGGTCACGGTTGTTTTCGGCTCCAGATAGCCTTCGACGCCGGTGTGCGTGCGGACCCACTCGGCGAGATAGCGGGCGTCCTCGCGCCCCCCGGAAACCGCACGTACCGCGCCACCACCCCGGGCCGCGCCGCCTCGGAAACGATCCAGCAAACCCAACGACGCGCACCTCCTTTCCAACCCCGGCGCATCGCTCGCGCCGGTCTCCCCATCTTGCCAGGTCAATTAAGTTCACTGCCCTTGTGCTACGCGCCGCACGGACGAGTGCAAGGATGGATCGCGGTACAAGAACCACACAGATCTCCGGTGCCACGCACAATGATCGGTGGCTTTCGGACTCGCGCCGCAACCCGCGACGGGTGTCCGCCGAGAGATCAACTGTTGTAGAAACCCGTCGAGCAGTCAGAGGAGTCAGAGGACATGGCCTTCTCCGTCCAGATGCCAGCTCTTGGTGAGAGCGTCACCGAGGGAACGGTCACCCGGTGGCTGAAGCAGGAAGGAGACACGGTCGAGGTCGACGAGCCGCTGCTCGAGGTCTCCACCGACAAGGTCGACACGGAGATCCCGTCCCCCCAGGCGGGCGTGCTGTCGAAGATCGTCGCCCAAGAAGATGATGTGGTCGAGGTCGGTGGTGAGCTCGGCGTGATCAGCGAGGCCGGTGAGGCATCCGAGTCGAGCTCGGCTCCCGCCCCCGAAGCCGCCGAGGCGCCCGCGCAGGAAGCGCCCGCCGAGGAAGCGCCCGCCGAGGAAGCGCCTGCCGCCGAACCCGAGCCGGAACCCGCCGCTCAGGAAGAACCGGCCCAGGCCCCCGCCGCCGAAGCCGCGCCCGCGTCGTCCGGCGACGGCACCCCGGTGAAGATGCCCGAACTGGGCGAGTCGGTCACCGAGGGCACCGTGACCCGGTGGCTCAAGGCCGTCGGTGACGACGTCGCCGTCGACGAGCCGCTGCTCGAGGTCTCCACCGACAAGGTCGACACCGAAATCCCCTCGCCGGTCGCGGGCAAGCTGCTCGAGATCACCGCGCAGGAAGACGATGTCGTCGCTGTGGGTGGACAGCTCGGCGTGATCGGCAGCGGCTCCCCCGCGAAGGCCGAGCAGGCGCCCGCGCCCAAGCCCGAGCCGAAGCAGGAACCCAAGCCCGAGCCCAAGCAGGAAGCGGCCCCCGAGCCCAAGCAGGGTCCCGCGCCGGAACAGCCCGCCAAGCCCGCGGCCCCCAAGGCTCCGGCGCCCGCCGCGGCCAAGGCTCCCGCTGCCACCGCCACCGAGGCGGATTCCGGCGGCAACGGCGCCACCCCGTACGTCACCCCGCTGGTCCGCAAGCTGGCCGAGGAGAACGGCGTCGACCTGTCCTCGCTCACCGGTTCCGGTGTCGGCGGCCGCATCCGCAAGCAGGACGTGCTCGCCGCCGCCGAGGCCAAGAAGGCACCGGCCCCGGCAGCCGCCGCTCCGGCCGCTCCCGCCGCCAAGAAGGCACCGGCCGCCCCCGCGGCCGCGCGCCCGCAGCTGGCACACCTGCGCGGCACCGTGCAGAAGGCGAACCGCATCCGTCAGATCACCGCGACCAAGACCCTGGAATCGCTGCGCACCACCGCGCAGCTCACCCAGGTGCACGAGGCCGACGTCACCAAGATCGCGACGCTGCGCGCCCAGGCCAAGGCGGCGTTCAAGGAGCGCGAGGGCGTCAACCTGACGTTCCTGCCGTTCTTCGCCAAGGCCGTCGTCGAGGCGCTCGGCGTGCACCCGAACGTCAATGCCAGCTACGACGACTCCTCCAAGGAGGTCACCTACCACGCCGCGGTGCACCTCGGCATCGCCGTGGACACCGAGCAGGGCCTGCTCTCCCCAGTGATCCACAACGCGAGCGACCTGTCGCTGGCCGGCCTGGCACGCGCCATCGCCGACATCGCCAACCGCGCCCGCAACGGTGGCCTGAAGCCGGACGAGCTGGCCGGTGGCACCTTCACCATCACCAACATCGGCAGTCAGGGCGCCCTGTTCGACACCCCGATCCTGCTTCCGCCGCAGGCGGGCATGCTCGGCACGGGTGCGATCGTCAAGCGTCCGGTGGTGGTCACCGACGAGACCGGCGGTGAGTCCATCGGCGTCCGTTCGATGTGCTACCTGCCGCTCACCTACGACCACCGCCTGATCGACGGCGCCGACGCGGGTCGTTTCCTCACCACGATCCGGCACCGGCTCGAGGAAGCGGCGTTCGAGGCCGACCTCGGTCTCTGACCGCGGGCCGGACACCGCAGGAAGGTCGTCATGCTCGCATGAAGGTCGTGATCGCCGGTTCGTCCGGACTGATCGGGACAGCGCTCGTCGCGGCTCTGCGCCGCGACGGGCACGACGTCGCCCGCCTGGTACGCAGGCGGGTGGCGGGTCCGGACGAATTCGCCTGGGACCCCGTCCGTGCCGAGCTGGACGAACGGGCACTGCGCGGCGCGGACGCGGTGGTAAACCTGTGCGGCGCGAGCATCGGGCGGCGCCGCTGGAACGGCAGCTTCAAACAGGAGCTGCGTGACAGCCGGATCACCCCGACCGACGTGCTGGCCGATGCGGTCGTCAAAGCGGGTGTGCCGACGTTGCTGAATGCCAGCGGCGTGCACTACTACGGCGGCGACACCGGCGACCGGGTGGTCGACGAAACCTCGCCCGCCGGTTCGGGTTTCCTCGCCACGCTGTGCGGCGACTGGGAGGCCGCGGCTCGCCCGGCCGCCGACGCGGGCGTGCGCACGGTGCTGTTGCGCAGCGCCGTCGTGCTGTCCCGACACGGTGGCCTGCTCAGCATGCTGCATCCGCTGTACTCGCTCGGCCTGGGTGGCCGCCTCGGCAGTGGACGCCAGTACACGCCGTGGATCTCCCTGGCCGACGAGATCGGCGCGATCGTCTTCGCGCTCAGCAACGACACCCTCACCGGTCCGGTCAATGTGGTCGGCCCGGCACCGGTCACCAACGCCGAGTTCAGCCGCGCGCTCGGCCGGTCCCTGCACCGGCCGACGCCGCTGGTGGTCCCCGCGTTCGCGCTGCGGGCGCTGATCGGTGAATTCGCGCACGAGGCGATTCTGCGCGGACCGCGCGCAATACCCACGGCCCTCGAGGAGGCGGGCTACGAGTTCCAACACCCCACCATCGGCGCCGCACTGGCCGCGACGGTGGGACGACCCGGAGACGATCGATGACCGAACAGCTCGACACCCGCACCGACACCCTCATCCGGGACGCGCACCGCGACGACCTGCCCGCCATCCTCGCGATCCACAACGCGAATATCGCCACCTCCACCGCGATTTGGGACCTGGAGCAGGTCGGCCTCGACGATCGCCTCGCCTGGTTCGAGGAGCGCACTGCCGCGGGCCTGCCGATCCTGGTGGCCGAGATCGACGGTGTGGTCGCGGGCTACGCGAGCTACGGGCCGTGGCGGCCCAAGGCGGGTTACCGCTTCACCGTGGAGAATTCGGTGTACGTCGACGAACGCTTCCAGCGCCGCGGCATCGCTACCGCCCTGCTCACCGAGCTGATCGAGCGGGCACGGCGGTCCGGCGACGTGCACGCGATCATCGCGGGCATCGAATCGGGCAACTCCGGCTCGATCCAGCTGCACGAGCGCTTCGGCTTCCGTACCGTCGGCGAGTTCCCCGAGGTCGGCCACAAGTTCGGGCGTTGGATGGATCTGACCCTCATGCAGCTGACGCTGCCCGTGCACGCGCGCTAGCCCGATACCCCCGCTAACCTGTGGCACTCACCACAGGAGACTGCTGGATCAGCAGAACCCGTCCGGCGTACCGTCAAGGACGTGAACGACACGCGCACCACGTGGTCCGCCCGATTCGATACGACCCCGATCGTGGTCGAGGATCTCGGACTCATCGACTATCACAGCGCCTGGGATCGGCAGCGGACCATCGCCGCCGAGCGGGCCCAAGGCATCGGATCCGATCGCCTGCTGCTGCTCGAGCACCCCTCGGTCTATACGGCGGGCCGCCGGACCGAGGCCGAGGATCTGCCGATCGATGGCAGCCCGGTGGTGGAGGTGGACCGCGGCGGCAAGATCACCTGGCACGGGCCGGGCCAGCTCGTCGGCTACCCGATCGTGCGACTCGCCGAGCCGGTGGACGTCGTCCACTACGTGCGCCGCCTCGAGGAAGCCCTGATCACCGTCTGTACCGATCTCGGCCTGACCTGCGGCCGGGTCGAGGGCCGTTCCGGCGTCTGGCTGCCCGCGACCGACCTGTTCGCCGAGCGCAAGATCGCCGCGATCGGTGTGCGGGTGCAGCGTGGCGTTGCGCTGCACGGCATCTCGCTCAACTGCAATTCCGCGATGGACGGCTTCCAGGCGATCGTTCCCTGCGGCATCCGCGACGCCGGCGTCACCACGCTGACCCGCGAGCTCGGTCGCGAGGTGACGGTGGCGGAAGTGAAGCCGCTCGTCGCCGACGCGATCGCCAGGGCACTGAACGGTGAGCTCCCGGTGACCGACCACGATGTGCGACTGCCGTCGACGCCGCGGCCCGAGACGGTGGAGTGACGGCGTGCCGGTATAGCGCGCGTCACACCGGCAGGAGGGGCGGCGAGCGCGCAACCCGGTAGGCGTAATGTCGATCTAGTGACCTCAGCTCAAGCACCGGCAGGACGCAAACTGCTACGCATCGAGGCGCGCAACGCGGAGACCCCGATCGAGCGCAAGCCTCAATGGATTCGTACGAAGGCCAAGATGGGCCCGGAGTATTCCGAGCTCAAGGGCCTCGTCAAACGCGAAGGCTTGCATACGGTGTGTGAGGAGGCGGGCTGTCCCAACATCTTCGAATGCTGGGAAGACCGTGAGGCCACCTTCCTGATCGGCGGCGAGCAGTGCACCCGCCGCTGCGACTTCTGCCAGATCGACACCGGCAAACCGGCCGCGCTCGATCGGGACGAGCCGCGCCGGGTCGCCGAGAGCGTGCAGGCGATGGGTCTGCGCTACTCGACCATCACCGGCGTCGCCCGCGACGACCTGGATGACGGCGGCGCCTGGCTCTACGCCGAAACTGTGCGCGCCATCAAGCAACTCAACCCGAACACCGGCGTCGAGCTGCTCATCCCGGACTTCAACGCCGTCCCCGACCAGCTGGCCGAGGTGTTCTCGTCGCGCCCGGAAGTGCTGGCGCACAACCTGGAAACGGTGCCGCGCATCTTCAAGCGCATCCGCCCCGCCTTCCGCTACGAGCGCTCCCTTTCCGTGCTCACCGCGGCGCGCGAGGCCGGCTTGGTCACCAAGTCCAACCTGATCCTCGGCATGGGTGAGACCCCGGAAGAGGTCACCCAGGCCATGCGCGACCTGCACGAAGCAGGCTGCGACATCCTCACCATCACCCAGTACCTGCGCCCCTCCCCCCGGCACCACCCCGTCGATCGCTGGGTGAAGCCGGAGGAGTTCGTCGAGCACTCGAAGATGGCCGAGGAGATCGGCTTCGCTGGCGTGATGGCCGGACCGCTGGTCCGCTCCTCGTACCGCGCGGGCCGCCTGTACACGCAGGCAATGGCCTTCCACGGCCGCGAAATCGCCCCCGCCATGGCACATCTCGCCAAGGAAGGCACCGCCTCCCAAGAGGCCTCCGCCGTCCTGGCCCGCTTCGGCAGCTGAGTTCTTTCGCCGCGTACGAATTGTTCGGCCGCGCAGCGAGAATCGAGGCACGGCCGAATCCTCGAGGTCAGGCCGAATCCTCGAGGACCCGGACACGGGTGCGCTTCCATAGCACCAGAACGCCGATGGCTGAGGCGATCATGCACACGCCGACGACCCATAGGCCCGCGCGCTGGGTGCCGGTCCAATCCTTCAGGCCGCCGGTGATGTACGGTGCCGCGAAGCCGCTGAGGTTGCCGATCGAGTTGATCAGGGCGATGCCGCCCGCCGCGGCGGCGCCGGTGAGGAAGGCGCTCGGCAGGGCCCAGAAGGTGGGCAGGGCGGCGAGTACGCCGACCGCGCAGACGGTGACCGCGACCATGGCCGCGAGCGGGTTGCCGAGGTAGAGCGCCACGGGGATGGCGAGGCCGCCGAGCAGGGCGGGAACGGCGACGTGCCAGGGGCGTTCTCCGCTGCGGTCGCCGTGCCTGCTCCACCACACCATCACCACCGCGCCGATGAGGTAGGGCACCGCGTTGATCAGGCCGCGCTGCACCACCGAATAGTGCGTGTCGTACTGCTGCTCGAAACCCTTGATGATCGTCGGCAGGAAGAACCCCAGCGCATACAACCCGTAGACGATCCCGCCATAGACGAAGGCGAGGCCGAGCACCCGCGAGTCGGTGAGGGCTTTACGCAAGGTCCACTGTTCCGCCTTTTCCATGGCGGCCTGCTCGGCGGCGAGTTCGGTACTGAGCCACTGCCGTTCGGCGCGGGTCAGCCAGCGTGCCTGCGCGGGGGTGTCGGTGAGGTAGAACCAGGTCACCACCGCGAGCACGACCGCGGGCAAGCCCTCGACGAGGAACATGAACCGCCAGCCACTGAGGCCGAACACCCCGTCGCCGTATTCGATGATCAGACTCGACACGGTCGAGCCGAGCGCGGTGGACAACGGGATGGCGACCATGAACAGCGCGACCACCTTCGCCCGCTGGTTCTGCGGGAACCAATACGTGAGGTACAGCAGGATCCCGGGAAAGAAGCCCGCCTCCGCCACGCCGAGCGCGAATCGCAGGATGTACAGCACGGTTTCGTTGGGCACGAACGCCATCGCGGTCGCGACCACACCCCAGCTGGCTAGAATCCGGGCAATCCAGCGCCGCGCCCCGAACTTGTGCAACGCCAGGTTGCTGGGCACCTCGAGCACCAGATACCCGATGAAAAAGATCCCCGATGCCAGCCCGAACGCCGTCTCGGTGAGCCCGAGATCGGTCTTCATCCCGCTGGGCCCGGCGAAGCTGATATTCACCCGGTCCAGATAGTTCACGAAATACAGCAGTCCGAGATACGGCACCAGTCGAAGGGTGACCTTGCGCAGCGTCGCGCGAGACACATCGGGTGTGACAACCATCCGCGCACTCTCGTCCGGCAGGCGCCCACCGGTCAAGTCCCGCGCCCGTCCGGGCCACCAGTTCGAGCTGTCCCACGCAAGTCGTAGCGGGACTACACGTTTCGACATCTCCTCGACGGAAGCGTCCTGTCGTCGCGCCCCACGCAGATCAACGAACGCTTCCCGGCGTCCTCAGCGCTGGGCCCACCGACTCACTGCTCCGCGCGCCCGGACGGTTCCGACCGGAGTTCCTCGTCGAACCGGAATCCGCAGTCGCCATCGGCGACGCTCACTGAGCGGAGGTACCGGTCGGTGACGCGTCCGTCGTCGTCCTCCCCGGTATCGCGGTAGACGAATCCGGCTCGGCGAGCCACCGCCGCCGACGCGTGAGTCTCCGGTGCAACCCGAATGACCGCTTGGTCTGCGAAGCCGGACTCCGCGAGGTACCGGCAAACAAGCGCGACCGCCCGTGTCGCATACCCCCGCTTGCGCCAGCGCGGATAGATCCCATAGGCGAGGTTGGCTTGCCCTTCGGTCAGATACGGCTGCCGCGTGTGCACATCCACCGTCCCCGCCAGCGCGCCGCTCGCCACGTCCAGCACCGCGAACGTCCGGCTGTCCCCGTTCTCCTGCCACCGCCGCACGCACCGATCGAAGTGCCGCACAACCGTTTCCAGCGTGCCCCGGCCGCCGTTCAACCACCGGGCCAGCTCGTCGTCTTCCCCGGCCAGATGCGCCTCGGCATCGGCGACGGTGATCGGACGCAGTGCGACAACGCCATCGGAGATCAACACCCAGCCATCTTGCGCAGTCCGGCGAGGACGCGGCAAGTGGTTTCCGCGCAGGTCGCTCCCCGCCGGTTCGGGAACGCGCCCGAGGACGAACCGCGCAGTCCGCGGCATCGGATCTGGCGATCCGTGGACGCGCGGCGACCGCCGGTGGGAAGCTCGGAGTACCGCACGTGTCGGGGCGCGAGGGAAGCGAGACGCACAGTGGACAAGTCGAGTGGAACTGCTGGGGGCAACGGCAGAGTAGTTACGGCCGAGCGGCCGGATCAAATACGCAATGTGGTGCTGGTCGGGCACAGCGGGTCGGGGAAGACGACACTGGTCGAGGCGATGGCGCTGACCACGGGGACGGTGAATCGGGCCGGGCGGGTCGAGGACGGAACCTCCCTGTCGGACTACGACGAGATCGAACATCGGCAGCACCGTTCGGTGCAGCTATCGGTGGTGCCGCTGGCCTGGGCCGGGATGAAGATCAACCTGGTGGATACCCCCGGATACGCGGACTTCGTCGGTGAGCTGCGGGCGGGCCTGCGCGCCGCCGACGCGGCGCTGTTCGTCATCTCGGCGGCCGAGGGCGCGGAGAGCGTCAGCGGGGCAACCCGTGCGCTGTGGGAGGAATGCGCGGCGGTCGGGATGCCGCGCGCGATCGTGCTCACCCATCTGGACACCGCACGGGCGGACTTCGACGAGATGACCGAGACCTGCCGCACCGTCCTCGGCGGCGGCGCGTCGGAAAACATTCTCCCGCTCCATCTTCCGGTGTACGGCCCGAAGAGCCCGGACGGCCATCGCCCGGTCACCGGATTGATCGAGCTGCTACCGAACTGCGTGGTCGACTACTCCTCCGGCGAGCGGGTGGAGACCGAACCGTCGCCCGAGCAGCTGCCCATGCTGGCGGAGGCGCGCAACCGGCTGATCGAGGGCATCATCGCCGAAAGCGAAGACGAAACCCTGATGGATCGCTATCTCGGCGGCGAGGAAATCGACCACGCCACCCTCCTCACCGATCTCGAGCGGGCTGTGGCCCGGGGTAGTTTTCATCCGGTCCTGTTCGGCGCGCCCGCGCCGGAGGGCGCCAAGCAGGGCCTGGGCACCGTCGAACTGCTCGACCTGATCACCGGCGGGTTCCCGACCCCCGCGGAGCACATCGTCTCCGCCGTCACCGCCATCGGCGGCAACACCCGACGCCAACTCGACTGCGACCCGGACGGCGTGCTCGCGGCGGAGGTGATCCGCACCTCCTCGGATCCGTATGTCGGCCGGGTATCCCTGGTCCGCGTCTTCTCCGGCACGCTGCGCGCCGACGACACGGTGCACGTCTGCGGCCACGGTCTGGAAGACCGCGGCCACGAGAGCCACGACGTCGACGAACGGGTCGGCGCGGTCTCCGCACCGTTCGGCAAAGGCCAGCGCCCGCTCGGCCAGGCCATCGCGGGCGACATCGTCTACGTGACCAAGCTCAGCCGCGCGGAAACCGGCGACACCCTGTCGGGCACCGACAAACCGCTGCTCATCGAACCGTGGCAGATGCCGGATCCGTTGCTGCCCATCGCGATTACCGCGCACAGCAAGGCCGACGAGGACAAACTCTCGCAGAGCCTGGCCCGGCTGGCGGCCGAGGATCCGGCCGTGCGGCTCGAGCACAACGCGCAAACCCATCAGCTGGTCCTGTGGTGTCTCGGCGAGGCGCACCGCGACGTCGCGCTGGAGCGGTTGCGGACCAGGTTCGGCGTGCAGGTCGATGTCGTCGAGCATCGCGTCGCGCTGCGGGAAACGTTCGCGGGCAAGGCAACCGGGCGCGGCAGGCATGTCAAGCAGTCCGGTGGGCACGGGCAGTACGCCGTCTGCGAGATCGAGGTCGAGCCGCTGCCCGGCGGTTCCGGCATCGAGTTCGTGGACAAGGTGGTGGGCGGAGTCGTTCCGCGCCAGTTCATTCCGTCGGTGGAGAAGGGTGTGCGGGCACAGGCGGCCCGCGGCGTGGCCGCCGGATACCCGCTCGTCGATGTGCGGGTGACGCTCTTCGACGGCAAGGCGCATTCAGTCGACTCCTCCGACGCCGCCTTCCAGACCGCGGGCGCCCTCGCGCTGCGCGAAGCCGCCGCGGGCGCGGGTGTCGCCCTGCTCGAGCCGATCGCCGACGTGTGGGTCCTGGTCTCCGACGACTACGTAGGTCCGGTCCTGAGCGATCTGTCCGGCCGGCGCGGGCGGGTGCTCGGCACCGAACCGCACGGCAGCGGCCGCACCCGAATCCATGCCGAGGTACCGGAACTCGAACTCAGCCGCTACGCCATCGATCTGCGCTCCCTCTCGCACGGCACCGGTGACTTCACCCGCTCCTACACCCGCCACGAACCGATGCCGGGCCAGCTGGCCGCCGCGATCCGCGAGCAGGCCAAAAAGCAGGCCTGACACCGACATTCGGGCCCATCCACCGGAAGCGGATGGGCCCGAACATCTTTCCTCGACTAGGTGACCAGGTTCCTGCGCAGCTTCAAGATGGATCCGCCGTCCAGGCCGAGGCCCTGGGTCAGGTACTTGCCGAAATCGCCATAGTCCTGCTCCATCTTCTGGATTGCGGCATCCAAGTATTCGTTACGAACTTCCTGGAGCGGGATCAACAGGTCCGGGTTCTGCATATAACCGGCCTGCTTCACCTGCTGGCGCAGCGCGGCGTCCGCGGCGGCGCGATACTGATTCGACAGCAGATAGTCCTGCCGCGCAGTGCCTTCCGGTACGCCGACCGCACGCAGCAGCACATAGGTCAACCAACCGGTGCGGTCCTTACCCGCGGTGCAGTGATACAGCGTGACCTTGTCGGTATTGGCGAGATCCTTGATCGTCTGTCCGAACGCGGCACGGGACTGCTGGCTGCTGATGAAGGTGGTGTACATGTTCAGCATGATCTGCTCGGCCTTGCCGTTGCCGAGCGCTGCCTCCTGCTGCTGCGGATCGCGGGTCTGGATCACGGCCAGCATCCGCTGGAACAGGCCGGTGTCGTCGACCGGCCGGGCCACCGCCTGAGCACCGGGAATCGGCTTGTCCGCACCGGCGAACTGCACCTCGCCCGGTGTGCGCATGTCGATCACGGTCTTGACATTCAGGCCTGCCAACTTCTGCACATCGGCTTCGGTCAGCTTTTCCAGCGAGTCGGACCGAATGGCCTTGCCCGACTTTGTCCTGGCTCCGTCATAGGTGCGATATCCGCCGATATCGCGGGCATTCACCGCCCCCTGCAAATCTATTCGGGCGGCGACGGCGGCCTCCGCTTCCGGTTGCGCGGTCGCGAGCGGTGGAGCGGCGGTCATCGTCAGGGCAAAGGTCGCCAGAGCGGCGGTAATCAGTGAAAGAACTGTAGTCTTCATGGCGCGGGACAGTAGAACTCGTTCCAGGTCGAGTGTCGCGGTTCCACCCAACTCGCCGCATCTGCCCCGCTCAGCGGGATTGTTTCGGCAGTCAATGGGATCAGCGCTGGACTATTGGGGTGAATTGCCTAGCCTGCGCGGCTGTCGGGGCGATTGCTACCTTTTGTCGGTGGTTTCGGCCAGCGCGGGAGTGGAACAGCGGCCGAGTATTCGATCCTCTTTCCGATCATGTCGGTGTTCGCGCTTTTTGCCAAATCCAGGACCAGTGGTCGCACGTAGCCTGCTGACGGCGGCCGTTTCGGCGTGACCGCACCTTGATCCGGCGGGTGGGTTGGTTCGCAAGGTTGCCAGTCGATAGCGTCGGAACATGGCCGAACGCACAGAACCGACGGGCAGTGCAGAAACGCCACGACTGGATGACCTGACCGACGGCAGGCCAGACGTCGGAGCGGCTGAGCGGAAGGACGCGGGCGGTGAGCTCCCCGCCGTCTTCCGCGGCACCATCTTGCACTTCTTACGCGACCCCGGTGCCGACGACGACCCCGACGCCTGGGAGCTGTTCGAGGACGGCGCGCTCGCGGTCGGGGCGGACGGCACGGTGCGGTGGGCGGGCGAGTGGTCGGCGCTGCCGGAGCAGCATCGCGGCACCGTCATCGACCATCGAGGCAAGCTGATCGTCCCGGGTTTCGTGGACGCGCACATCCACTACAGCCAGTACGACGTGATCGCGAGCTTCGGTGCGCAACTGGAGGATTGGCTGCAGCAATACGTGTTCCCGGCCGAGCGGCGGTTCGCCGACCAGGACTACGCCGAGCGGATATCCGGGCTCTTCCTCGACACGTTGCTGGCCTGCGGGACCACCACCGCCAGCGTGTTCCCCACCGTGCACGCGACCTCGGTGGACGCGTTCTGCGAGCAGGCGCGGCGCCTCGGCATGCGGATGACGTGCGGCAAAGTGCTCATGGACAAGCAGCCGGAAGCGCCGGACTTCCTGTCCGATGCCGGTCTCGCGCGGGCCGAGGAGCAGACCCGTCAACTGATTGCCCGCTGGCACGGAACCGACCGGCTGACCTACGCGATCACCCCGCGATTCGCGCTCTCCTCCACCGACGAGCAGCTGGCCATGGCCGCCCGGCTGTTCCACGAGTTTCCCGATGTGGCGTTGCAGACCCATGCGGCGGAGAGCTTGCCGGAGACCGCGAGCGTGTTGGATCGCTTCACCGATGCTCGCTCGTATCTGGACGTATACGACCGGGCGGGCATGCTCGACGCCCGTTCGCTCTTCGATCACTGCGTGCACATCGACGATCAGGACCGGTCGCGGATGGCCGCCACCGGCGCGGCCATCGCCTTCTGCCCGACCTCGAACCTGTTCCTCGGCAGCGGTCTCTTCGACCTCGCCGCCGCCCGCGATGCCGGTATCCGGGTCGGTCTCGGCACCGATTGCGGTGGCGGAACCAGCTATTCGCTGCTGCGCACCCTCAACGAGGCGTACAAGGTGGTCATGCTGAAGGAGTCGACCAAGCCCGAAGACCAGCGCACCAGCCTCTCCGCCCTCCGCGGCTGCTACCTGGCCACCCTCGGCGGCGCCGAAGCCCTCTACCTGGACAATCACATCGGCAATTTCCGCCCGGGAAAGGAAGCGGACTTCATCGTCCTCGACTGGACCGCCACCCCCGTCCTCGCCCGCCGCACCGAACGCGCCCGCACCTTCCAAGAGCGCCTCTTCGCCCAAATGATCCTCGGCGACGACCGCTCGGTCCAAGCCACCTACCTCATGGGCCGCCCCGCCTACACCCGCGCGGCATAGACCAACTCGAAGCGCTCGCGACGAGCCGAGCAGGTCTGCCACGGCGGAGAACGCGAAGGCCAACCACCACAGTTCAGTTCGTCGACCTAACTCGAGATCAGGCGCACCGATGCGCCACACAACTTACGCATGTCATCGACATCGCTGGTGAGCATGACCACCGGAACCTGCTGGCGCAGCGCCATTTCCGCGACAACAGCGTCGATCGCGTACTTGTGGCCGTGCAATCCGACCTCCATGAGCAGTGCCGACGCCCCCTTCGCGGCCGCGTCGTCGACGGGCTCGATGCGGAGAGCAGACAGCAGCCAAGCAAGTCGTGCCCGGTCGGTCTTGCGGTGGGTCGCCTCGATAATGGTCAGCGCGCTGATCACCACCTCCATGCCGCGGGATCGCGCTTCCGCGACGATCGCGACGACCGACACCGAGTCGTCGATCAGCCGGGATAGTCCATCGGAGTCCAGGACCAACGTTCCCTGGTGCAGCGTTGTCGAACTATGGCGGGCGGGTCGAGTCAACTTGCTGTGTGCCACTGCCCCGACTCACCGAGTGCGTGATCAAACATGTCTCTAGCGCGTTGACGTTCCGCCTCGGGCAACGGCCCCTTACGCCGTTCATGGTCGGCGATGTACTCGTCGAGCAGCATTCCGCGAAGTTCGCGCTCAACGGCAGAGGTGACGAAGGACGAGAATTCGCGCTTGCCCACTCGGCGCCGGATCGCCTCGGCGGTGCCTTCCGGCAGCGACAGACTGACCCGGGTCGCCGGGCCTTCCCCGATCCGATGCTCCGGCGCGTCGCTCATCTCGCTAGTTTATCAATTGAAGTAGGAAACCTCAATGAGCGGCCGAAACGGGACGAGCCCTCCCGCACCGGAGTGCGGAAGGGCTCGAAAACGTCTCGCGGTACTGCGACTTACACGTCGAAGTAGAGCTCGAACTCGTAGGGGTGCGGGCGCAGGTTCACCGGGGCGATTTCCTGCTCGCGCTTGATGTTGATCCAGGTCTCGATCAGGTCGTCGGTGAAGACGTTGCCTTCGGTCAGGTAGTCGTGATCCTGCTCGAGGCGGTCGATGACCGTGGCCAGGCTGGTGGGGGCCTGCGGGATGTTCTTGGCCTCCTCCGGCGGGAGCTCGTAGAGGTCCTTGTCGACGGGGGCCAGCGGCTCGATCTTGTTCTTGATGCCGTCCAGGCCCGCCATCATCATGGCGGCGAAGGCCAGGTACGGGTTGCCCGAGGAGTCCGGCGCGCGGAACTCGATGCGCTTGGCCTTCGGGTTGTTGCCGGTGACCGGGATACGCACGGCCGCGGACCGGTTGCGCTGCGAGTACACCAGGTTGATCGGCGCCTCGTAGCCCGGAACCAGGCGGTGGTAGGAGTTCACGGTCGGGTTGGTGAACGCCAGCAGCGACGGCGCGTGGTGCAGGATGCCGCCGATGTAGTGCCGCGCCAGATCCGAAAGCCCGCCGTAGCCGGCCTCGTCGTGGAACAGCGGCTTGCCGTCCTTCCACAGCGACTGGTGCACGTGCATGCCCGAGCCGTTGTCACCGAAGAGTGGCTTCGGCATGAACGTGACGGTCTTGCCTTCCTGCCACGCGGTGTTCTTCACGATGTACTTGAACAGCTGCAGGTCGTCGGCCGCACCGAGCAGGGTGTTGAACTTGTAGTTGATCTCGGCCTGACCGGCGGTGCCGACCTCGTGGTGGCCGCGCTCGAGCTCGAAGCCCGCGTTCTGCAGGTTGGTCGAGATCTTGTCGCGCAGGTCGACGTAGTGGTCGTACGGCGCGACCGGGAAGTAGCCGCCCTTGTTGCGAACCTTGTAGCCACGGTTCAGGGTGCCGTCCGGGTTGAACTGCGCGCCGGTGTTCCAGGAACCCGAGATCGACTCGATCTCGTAGAAGGCGCCGTTCATCTTCGAGTCGTAGCGGATCGAGTCGAAGATGTAGAACTCGGCCTCGGCACCGAAGTACGCGGTGTCGGCGATGCCGGTGCTCTTCAGGTACTCCTCGGCCTTACGCGCGATGTTGCGCGGGTCGCGGCTGTAGGCCTCCCTGGTGAACGGGTCGTGCACGAAGAAGTTGAGGTTCAGCGTCTTGGCGGCACGGAACGGGTCCAGTCGCGCGGTGCTGAAGTCGGGCAGCAGCAGCATGTCCGACTCGTCGATCGACTGGAAGCCACGGACGGAGGAGCCGTCGAACGCTAGCCCTTCCTCTGCGAGGTCAGTGGTGAAAGCCTTCGCCGGGATCGAGAAGTGCTGCTGCACACCGGGAAGATCGCTGAAGCGGATGTCGACATATTCGACCTCTTCATCAGCGAGGTATTTGATGACCTCGTCGGCCGTGCTGAACGTCACTTGTTCTCCTTACGGATCGGTTCCCAGCCAGTGTTGATTGCTGGCCTTTTCGAGCGACCTGCAAAGCAGTCGCTACGGTCGGGTTCGTCGCGTCCAGACGCTATGGACGCGGTGTTTCCCCACAGTCAAGGCTGTGTTTCGCCAGTGTTACACGTACCGCTGGCCGGGTGACTAGGCCCACCCAGGCTCCACCAGCATCGTAATCCTGCCATTCGACCAGGTGCGCACCGACGTGAACTCCCCTCATGCGGTGCCCGTCGGCCGGTCGCGCCCGCTTATTGTGGGGGCATGGCACGCATCGCGGACGAGCAGGCAAACCCCGAGTTCCCCGGGCAACATCTCGGCCTGCCGAAGTCCGGCGCCGGTTCGCTGGCCGGGATGGGCCGCCGGATCGCCGCGCTCTTCGTGGACTGGTTGATCGCGCTCGGCATCGCGGCGATGATCGTGCGCAGCGGCCAGGCCTCCAGCCTGACCTTGCTGATCTGGTTCGTGATCGGGGTCGGTGCGGTGACGCTGTTCGGGTTCACGCCGGGGCAGTACTTCCTGCGCCTGCGGACCGTCCGGATCGATGCGCCGGTGACCGTCGGTTTCGTGCGCGCGCTGGCCAGGCAGGCGCTGCTGGTGTTCGTGGTGCCCGCGCTGTTCACCGACGCCGATGGTCGCGGCATGCACGACCGGGCGACCGGCACCGCACTCGTCCACTCCCGCTGACGTCGGGCGCCAGACTCTCCGCGGATCGACGCTGTCCGGTTCGGCCGTTACGCTCCGGCGGTGTCACTCAATCCGGCGATGCTCGCGATCCGGTTTCTGCTCGAGCTCGTCGCCATCTGTTCCTTCGGCGTCTATGGCTGGCGAGCCTTCGATTCGCCATGGAAATTCCTGCTCGTAGTGGTGTTGCCGCTGGCCGCCGCGACTCTGTGGGGCACCTTCGCAGTCCCCGACGACCCGAGCCGCAACGGCAACGCCACGGTCGCAGTCCCCGGCGCGCTGCGTCTGGCACTCGAATTGGCCATCTTCGGCGGCGGTGCCGCGGCCCTCTGGGCGGCCGGTCTCCCCAAATGGGCCCTGGCCTCCCTCGCCGTCATAGTCGTCTACCAAGCCCTCGCCTACGACCGCGTCGCCTGGCTCCTCAAAGCCTGACTACCCCCAGACCAGTCCACACAGCGGAAGGCCCGCATCCCATCAACTGGGATGCGGGCCTCCTGGGCAGGTTCAGCGCCTGCGGATGGTCCGCTGGACGCCGCGCATCTTGGCGCCCGCGGGCATCGGACCCTTGGGCAGGGCCGGGCCGGTGCGGGAGCTGAGGGCGGTCAATCTGCCCTCGATGAGGTCCATCCGCTTGGTGTCGATATTGCGGGGCAGCTTGGTCAGGTAGCGCTGCAGCTCTTTCAGCGGCACCTGCCCTTCGTCGTTACCGATGACGATGTCGTAGATCGGGGTGTCGCCGATCAGCCGGGCGGTGCGCTTCTTTTCCTGCGCGAGCAGCGATTTCACCCGTTGCGGGGAGCCCTCGGCGACCAGCACCACGCCGGGCAGGCCGATCACCCGGTGCACCGCGTCGAGCTGGGTGGTCGCGGCGATGCCGTTGGTCACCCGCCACTTGCCCTGCAGGTTGTCCAGCACCCAGGCCGCGGCGCCCGCCTGACCCTCGGCCTTGCCGTAGACGCTCTTCTGCACCCGGCGGCCGAAGATGATGAACGCGGCCAGCGCGCCGAGCACCACACCCAACGGGACGAGGAACCAGGTCAGCCCGAAAATCAGGCCGATCACCAGGAAGACGGCGGTGATGCCGAGCAGCGCGCCGATCATCAACGGCAGCAGCAGCTTGTCATCCTTGCGCTGCATCTGGAACGCCTGCCAGAGCTGCTGCCTGCGCTCTTTCGACTGCTGCTTGCGGGCCGCTTTCGCCGCGGCCTTCGCTTCCTTGGTGGGCTTACCTGCTGCCATGTCACTCAGGATAGTGCCCACGTGGGGCCGGTTCCGCCACGCCTGCCCCGGCGGCGACTATTGCGGCCGCGGCGGCGTCAATTCCAGCCGCGGCGAGCCATCGAGCCGAGCACGGTGAGATCCAGATCACCGGACGCCTCGGTCCAGCCCATGGCGCGTAATTCCACCGGCGTCGCCACCCCGAGCGCGTCGCGGAAGCCGATGGCGACCGAGCGGGCGAACTCGACCAGGCCGCGCGGGGAAATGGGCCAGAACATGGTCCTGGTCCAGTTGTCGATCTCGCGCCGCAATACCGGCTCGTTCCAGCCGAGTTCACGTAATTCTTGTGCGGCAGCATCCGGAATCGGCTGCGCCAGATAATGATCCCCCGCCAGCTCAGCGGACAATTTGATGTCGTACTGCATGAACTGGACAAACCGATTGCCCGGCGCCGCGATGATCAACGTCGCCCGCGAAGGTAACTCGGACAGACATCGCGCCAGCGCTTGAACGAACTGCTCCCAGTCCGCGGTCACCGGCTCGCTCATTCTTCCCCCGGGCACTCGCACTGGCCCGATCATACGCCGCCCCACCTCACACACCAGCCGAATTACCTTGCCCGCCCACACACTTCGCATACTCCCGTTGAACGGGACATGGCGGGGGCAAATAGCGAGTAAGCACACAAGGATGTCCCGCTCGGCGAGCTGGGCAGTGTGGGTAGGCGGATCGGTGCGTGCTCAGGGTTCGTCCGGGCGGGAATCACGGTGTGCGGTTGAGGGCGTGGGGTCCCTGATTCGTCGAGCACCGGCACCGTGCTGTTCAGCTGGCGGCTACCGGGCGCTGTTAGCTTGCGGTGCGTGTGTGCGCGGTTGGTGGTGAGCGTCCATGACGTCGCACCCGCTAGTGCGGCGGCGACGGCGCGGTGGTGTGCCGATGCCGATGGGTTCGGGATTCCGGTGTCGCTGTTGGTCATTCCCGGCCCGTGGCGCGGTGCGGCGCTGGCTCAGCGGCCGGACTACGCGAGTTTTCTGCGGGAACGCCGCGCCGGGGGTGACGAGATCATGGTGCACGGATGGTCGCATCGGGCGGGGCCCGAGGGGCGGTGGCCGCGGCGAGCGCTCGGCCGGGTCGTGGCGCGCGGTGCCGCCGAGTTCGCCGCGCTCGGTACGGACGAGGCGACCGCCAAGCTGCGTGCCGCCACCGCGGTGATGACCGAATCCGGGCTGTCCACAACGGGTTTCACCCCGCCCGGCTGGCTGGCCTCCCCGGCAGCCGAAAACGCCCTCCGCGCGGCAGGCTTCTCCCACACCACCGATCACTTCGGCGCGAAGGACCTGCGGACCGGTCGACGGCACCGCGGTTTCGCACTCTCCCACCGCCCCGGCGGCGGCTGGTCCGAACACTTCGCCGCCACCATGTTGGTCACCATGGCCCGCCGCAACGCGGCCCGCGGCGCCCTGGTGCGCCTCGCACTCCACCCCGACGACCTGCACCGTCCCGGCCTACGCGACGCCACCCTCCGCGCCATCGACGCGGCCCTGCACGCGGGCGCACAGGCCACCACCTATGCCGACCTGGTCGGATCGGCGGTTCGCTAGTGCGCATCGTGCAGATCGCCAACTTCTACACCCCGGCCTCGGGTGGGCTGCGGACCTGTCTCGATGAGATCGGCCGCGGCTACCTCGCGAGCGGACACGACCGGGTGCTGGTGGTCCCGGGCCCTACCGACGGCGACGAGCAGACCGCGTCGGGACGCCGAATCACGGTGCAGAGTCCTAAGTTCGGTGCGGGTGGCTACCACGTGCTGACCGCTCGCCGTACCCGCGGCGTCCTCGATCGGCTGCGCCCCGATGTCCTGGAGTGCAGCGACAAGCTGAGCGTCCGCTGGCTCGCACCGTGGGCGCGCGGCACCGGCGTGCCGCTCGTGCTGTTCTCCCACGAACGCATCGACGCCATCCTGCGCACCCGTGTCCCACCCGGCTTCCCGTTGAGCGCGGCCGCCGATCTGGCCAACCGCCGCCTCTGCGTGCGCGCCGACAAGGTGGTGGTCACGTCGAGTTTCGCGACGGCGGAGTTCGCCCGCATCGGAGCGACGAACGTGCGACGGGTCCCGCTCGGCGTCGACCTGTCCACTTTCCGGCCCGCGGAGCTGGGCGAAGCACCTCGGTCCACAAGCGCTCCGATCCGGCTGGTGCTGGTGAGCAGACTCTCGAAGGAGAAGCGCGTCGAACGCGCCATCGAAGCAGTGCGCGTGCTGGTCGAGTCCGGCACGGACTGCGAACTGGCCATCATCGGCGACGGCCCCCTGCGACCGCGTCTGCAACGCCTGGCCGCCGGACTACCGGTGACCTTCCACGGCCACCTCACCGACCGCGCCGCCATGGCCGCCCTGGTCGCGGCCGCCGACATCGCGGTATTCCCCTCCCCCGCCGAAACTTTCGGCCTCGCCGTCCTGGAGGCCCTGGCCTGCGGCACCCCGGTCGTCGTCCCCGCCGCCGGTGCCGCGGGCGAACTGGTGGACGCCCCCGGCTCCGGCATCGTCTCCGACGGCACCCCCCACGGCCTGGCCGACGGCGTCCGCGCACTCCTCGCCGTCCCCGCCCGCCAACGCCGCCACGCCGCCCGGTCCGCGGCCGAACGCTTCCCCTGGTCGGCCACCGTCACCGGCATGCTCGCGCTCTACGCCGACTACGAATCCCCCGCCCGCACAGCTTGACCCGACATCACCCCTGCGGAAGCGACCCTTGCGGCATTCGGCCTCGACGCAGCTGCGCGGGCACGGGTCCGAGACATGGACTGGCTACGTTGCCGGACCGATCAGTGGCTGGCTACGAAACGCTCTCGCACACCGGTCGGTTCGGTGGTTTCGAGAGCTGGTCCCGTTCGTCGTGCAGGGTCGGTGAGTTCGCGAGCAGCGCGATTCCGGCGATCACCAGCGCGGCCGCGAGGGTGAGCAGTAGCGGGCGGGGGTGGACGGTGACCGCGAAGAGGGTGAGACCGGCCGCGTAGCTGAGGACCGGGTCGGTGATCGTCATCGCGGTGAGTGCGGTGGGTAGCGAACCGCGGGCGTAGGCCTCCTGGGTCAGCAGTCCGCCGAGAACGGTGGAGATCGGGATGCCGAGCAGCGCCCAGCTCAGGTCGGGCAGCGCGGTGGTCGCGATGACCACCAGCACCGCGGTGGTGGAGAAACAACAGCCCGCCGCGACCGCGACCAACGCCGAGCGCAGCTGGGTGGACCGGGTCAGCCGGGACACGGCGGTCAACGCGACGATCGTGACGAAGACACCGACGCCGACACCGGGCAGCAGGTGCGGGCGCACATCCGCGTGACCAGGCGCGCTCTGCCCGACGAGCAGGATCAGCCCGCCACACACGAGAACGGTCCCCACCCAATCCCGCCCGAGCAACGTACGCCTGCGCCGCGCCGCCGCGAACGGCAACGCGAACAGCAGCTGCACCACCAACAGCGCCTGCACCACCGCGATCGCGCCGAGCCGCAACGCGACCGCGTGCACGACGAACCCCGCCACATTGGCACCCTGCCCGGCCAGCCACCGACGATCGGTGACCAGCCGACGAGCAATGCCCACGATCACCAGGAACCGCCCGTGGCCCGCTTCCGTCGCGGCCTCCCGCGCGGCCCCCTGTTGCAGCGCCGCCGACACCGCGAACAGCAGTGCCGCCAGCAAGGCGAGCGATATCGTCCCCACCGCGAGCGCGTCGACAGGCGCGCCGCCAAGCACGACATCCGGCATGCCGCCCATGCTCGCGGTCCCGAGTGAACACCGGATGGCATCCGCCCGGCGGCTCGGCGACAGCTCTGCGGTCGATCTCCCTGATCACGCGGCGCCATGCGGTCGGCGAACACCACCCCGGTTCCATGGGCTGGACGGTCGTCCATGCACACTCGATAGTCCTATGGTGAGCGAACGAACCGTCCTGTTGCGGGTCCTGTGCGGACTGCTGCTACTGCTTGCTGTGAGCACCCCGGTGACCGCGGGAGCCGAGCCGCTGTCGGTGCCGTTCCAGTGGAAGCAGGCGTTCATCGACGCCCCGGACGGCACGCGGTTGCACGCGGACATCTTGCGACCGGAAGGTATCGCCGACGACGTTCGCACTCCGGTGATCCTCACCGTCAGCCCGTACCGCGCCCACCTGGCTTACCTCAGCGAGCCGCGGCTCAACGGCGGCCCGTCCACGGACAATCTGCAAGCGGACATGTTCCTGCGCGCGGGCTACACCTACGTCATCGTGGATCTGCGTGGTTTCGGCGGCTCGTCCGGCTGCCCGGATTTCGGCGGCCCGGGCGAGCGCTCCGATGTCGCGACCGCGGTGGAGTGGGCCGCGAACCAGTCGTGGTCCACCGGCAAGGTCGGCATGTTCGGCGTCTCCTATGAGGGGTGGACCGGTTTGATGGGCCTGGCGGCCGAGCCGGCGGGGCTGGCGGCGGTCGCGTCGTTCGAGCCGGTGGTCGACCCGTACTCCTACCTGTATATGCAGGGCGTCTCATGGAAGTTCTCCGGCAAGCCGATCACCGAGAACGGTGTGCGCCCAGCGGATTTCGCGGGATTCGAGCACCTGCTGATCGCGTCCACTCCGGCCCGCCCGGACGATTCGCCCGAATACCAGGCCGCCGCAGCGCAATTGCCGATGCAGTGTTATCAGCAGTACCTGGCCGACACGACCGATCACGACGGTAATTCCACCTTCTGGCGCGACCGTGATCTGGTTGCCCCGTTGCGCGGCAACACCATTCCACTGTTCCTCGGTCAGGGCTTCGTCGACTACAACACCCGCGCCTACCGGGTGTTCGATCTGTGGAACGGCCTCGGCCCCGGCGACCACCGGGCGTGGTTCGGCCAGTGGGGTCACCGCACCTGCCACGACAAATGCGGCACACCACATTTCGACACCGAGCTGCTCGCCTTCTTCGACAAGCACGTCGCGGGCCGCGACGTCGAGGTTCCCGGACCACGGATCACGGTGGGCCAGTTCGACGGCCGTTGGCGCGCCGAAACAGCCTGGCCGCCCGCCGATGCCGCCCGGGTGCCGGTCGAGCTGCGTCCCGGTGGCTACACCGACCGCGGCCTGCTGCCCGGACCCGACCGCGAATTCTGGTCCGTCTCCGAACCGTTGGCGCAGGATCAGCACCTGTCCGGCATACCGACCGCGTCCTTGACCCTGAGCGGGCCCCCGACCGCCACGGTCACCGTCGAGCTCTACGACATCGCCCCGGATCAGCGGGCCACCGTCATCACCCGTGGCATCGCCCCGGTCGGCGACGGCACCGCCGAAGTCCGCCTGCTGGGCCAGGATTGGCCGATCCCGGCGGGTCACCGGATCGGCGTGCGCGTCACCGACGTGGTCGACGATGTGTGGTCGCACACCCCGGTCTTCGCCTCGGTCACCGTTACCCAGGCCCGCGTCGAACTCCCGATGCTCACTTCGCCGCGCAGCCCCGACCTGCCGGGCGGCGTCACCGAGGGCATCGTGAAGTGGCGAAACGAGAAGACCATCAACCTGCCCCCGGGCGTGCTGAACAATGCGACGGTGTCCATGAATGTGCCGAACCGCACCGGTGACCGATGACCGAACCGGTTGACGACCGCACCGCCGAGCGCCTTGCCGCCGCATTGCGCTGCGTCACCGTGTCCACCGACGATCCGGACCAGGTCGACGACCAGGCCTTCGCTCAGCTCTCCGCACATCTCGAGCAATCCTTCCCGCTGGTGCACGCCGAACTCGAACTCGAACGATTCGGCCACAGCAGGCTCTACCGCTGGCCCGGCGCCGAGCCCGAGCGCGTCGCCGCGATCCTGCTCGCGCACCAGGACGTGGTGCCCGTCGACGACCCGCAGCGCTGGACGCATCCGCCGTTCGCGGGCGTGGTCGACGACGAATTCATCTGGGGTCGTGGCGCGATCGACGACAAGAGCCGGGTGCTGGCCATCCTGGAGGCGGTCGAGTCGGCGCTGGCCGCCGGAATCCGCCCGCGGCACACCATATTTCTGGCCTTCGGGCACGACGAGGAGGTGTTCGGCGACACCGGTGCGGTGCACATGGCGCAGCGGCTTCGCCGGCTCGGCGTGCACGCCGACCTACTGCTCGACGAGGGTGGCATGATCACCGAGGGCGTCGCCGCCGAGGTCACGCAGCCGGTGGCAAACATCATGGTTGGCGAGAAAGGTTATGTGACAGTTCGCCTTTCGGTCGACGAGCGGGGCGGGCATTCATCGATGCCCGGCAAGCAGACCGCGGTCGGCCGGATCGCCCGCGCGGTGAGCCGGGTGCAGGACCATCCGATGCCGTTGCGGATGACCCCGGTGACCGCCGACATGCTGGCCAGGTTGCGCCAGGCGATGCCCGCTTCGCGCCGCCGGCTGCTCGGCCTGGCCGGAATCGCCGGACCACTGATCACCCGGGTGATGGCGATGCGGCCGCAGACCGAGTCCATGGTGCGCACCACCACGGCCCCCACGGTGATCAGGGGCGGAGTGAAGGCCAACGTGTTGCCCCAGCACGCCGAGGCGTTCGTCAATTTCCGCATCCTGCCCGGCGATTCGGTGCGCTCCGTGCTGGCACACTGCCGGAAGGTGGTGCGCGACAACGGTGTTCGAATCGAGCCGACAGGCGTATCGTCCGAGCCGTCGGTGAACACCGATCCGGGCCCGGCGTTCGAGCTGATCGCGGATATCGCCAGGGACATCGTGCCCGGCATCGTGGTCACCACCGGCATCGTCCCCGGCGCCACCGACTCCAGGCACTACCACGATCTCGCCGACACCCGCTGCAACTTCGCCCCGATCGTGCTGGGCGAACGCGATCTGGCCTCGATCCACGGAACCGACGAGCGGCTCTCCCGGGTCAACTACGCTCGACTCATCGAGTTCAACCGGCGGCTGATCGCGCAGTTCGCTCAGTCGTCGAACACCGCGCCGCAGACGTCAGGAGCCGATGCATGACCGAGCCGAAGGCCAGTGGGGACCCCGAGCCGACCGGACCGCGGATCCGCACGCGGACCGGCCAGTTCGACGGTACGGGCAGCGGGATCGCCTGGCGCGCATGGCTTCCCGACGCGCCCGCGCGCGGCGTCATCGTTCTCGTGCACGGTGTAGCCGAGCACTCCGGCCGCTACGCCCATGTCGGCCAGCGCCTCGCCGCCGCCGAGTTCGCGGTCTACGCGCTCGACCACATCGGTCACGGCAAGTCCGCGGGCGGCAAGGCCAATATCGGCTCGATCGACGGCGCCGCCGACAATGTGGCCGCCATGCTCGACATCGCGACCCGCGAACACCCCGACGCACCCCGGTTCCTGATCGGCCACTCGATGGGCAGCCTCATCGTGCTGCACCTGGCCACCCGCGCACCGATCGAAGTCACCGGCATCGTGCTGTCCGCGCCGCCGTTGGACATCTCGGCGGGCAATCCGGTGCAACGCGCACTCGCCCCGCTACTCAGCAGGCTCACACCGAATCTGGGTGTGCTCAAATTGGATTCGTCGCAGATCAGCCGCGACCCGGCGGTGGTCCGGGCCTACGACAACGACCCGCTGGTGTACCGCGGCAAGTTGCCCGCCCGCACCGCCACCGAGATCCTGAACACGACCTTCCTCGTCAAAGAGCGGCTGGCCAGGCTCACCGTGCCGCTACTGGTGCTGCACGGCACCGCCGACGCCATCGCCGCACCGTCCAGCTCCGATCTCATCGAGCGGGGCGCGGGTTCGAAGGATCTGACCGTGCTCCGCTACGACGGCCTCTACCACGAGGTCTTCAACGAACCCGAGCAGGACAAGGTGCTCGGCGACGTCGTCGACTGGCTGGCGGCGCACGTTACCGGGAAGTGAGATTCGGGGATCACCTGTACCGGGCCGAGCAGGCTTGCTCGCCGTTGAGGACGCCGGTGCGGAAGGCCTCCAGGCGCTGGTAGCCGCTCGGCACGGTCTTGCCGTTCACGTCGCTGGCGGCGAGGCCGTCGGTGAGCAGTCCGGAGACGGCCTCGTCGAGGTCACCGGCGGACAGGCGCGGATTACTGTCCGGCTCACTGAGTTCAGTCGTCACCACGCCGGACAGGCACGCGGTGCGTAACCCGGCCGTCTCGGCGCCGGTCACGCTCAGCTTGCGGTCCTGTTGCACAGCAAGGACATACCGCGACACGAAGACGATGAAGGCGTTGTAGTCGCCGTCCACCGCCGCCGAGAGCGGTTCTACTTCGCCCCACATCTGCCCGGCCCGCCGCGCGAGGCCCGGCACGTCGGCGCTGATCGTGTTCGAGCTCGGGCAGTACGACACCGGTTGAGTCGCAGCCGCATTCGGGCAGTTGCGCACCACCCCGGAATAGTCGAATCGCGGCGGCCGACTGGTCGGGAAGATCTCGAGCAGCGCCTGACCCACCATGGTCAGCGATTCGGCATCGACCGGAAGCTGGGCGAACTCCTCACCGGGCAGGAACGAGACGGGCAGGGTGCCGCGCCGCTCCGCGATGTCCTGCGGGGTGATTTTCTTGCAGCCTTGCGCGCCGTCGGCGTAACCGATCTGCACCGCCGTCACCCGTTCGAACGCCGAACCGTGCGCGTTCTGTATATCGCTCGGATCCTGGTCGCGAATGGCCACCGTGGCGGCCAACACGGAGTTGAGTCCGTCGGTGGTATTCAGCGTGAAGTGCGCCGAATCCCCTTCGGCCACATGGCGCAGGAACACACCGGCGAGACAGTCCGCCTGCTGCTCCAGAACGATTGTCGGCGTGCGCATTCCGGCAAGCTTGGCTTGCCCCTGGATGGCGTGGCCGTACTCGTGCGCGAGCACCATCACCACCGCCATCTCGCCGAACTTCTCCACCACCTTCGGCAGCAGCACCCCGCGGTCCCAGCCGATGGTGTGGTCGAGGCTGCAGTAGGCGGCGTTCACCACGTGGTAGGTGTGCTCGCCACAGAACTGGATCGCCTGCTGCCTGGGCGCTCTCGCGTCCCAGGAGTAGAACGTGGTCACCGGGGTGAAGCGGCCGGGGAAGTGCTCGGGATACGCCGCCGTCCAGAATTCCTGTAGGTCGGCGAGGGAGTTGAGCGCGAGTGTGTCGTACCTTCCGCCGTCGCCGTTCACAGCTTCCAATGGCGCGTCCGGCACGCCCTGGCGCGGTCCGTTCGGTCCGTCGGCCGTCATCGATCCGGCGACTTCCCAATCGGTCTCGGTGGTCGGCGCCGTTGCGTTCGGTGCGCTCGGGTTCTCCGTTCCCACGCCACATCCGGCGAGTACCAGACCGAATACCGCTAGCACGGCGACCGCGCCGAACCGCGGCCGTTGTGTCCTCATCATCGCGTCTCCCCGACTACCGGTGCGCGCTCGTCGCGCACGAGGGCCCGGAGCGGGACATACCCGTACGCCGAGCGTTCACACCGTCGTCGCCGCGCCACGCGTGCGGATCGAGAAGACCGGGAAACCCACGCGCGATACCGGTTTCGACCGTGCCTGCGAGATCAGTTCAACCGTACCCGGGCGATCAAGGCGCGATGGTCCGATCCGGGGACACTCAGGGTGCGTACCTCTTCGGCCGTGGCGTCGGCGAGCAACACGTGGTCGATGCCGATGATCGGTCCCCACCGCCGGTCGTCCGGGAACGTCGGCAATAGACCCGCACCCGCCTGGTCGGCCGCGGCGGCGAAGCGGCCGCGCAGCAGGTCGCGATACGCCGCGTGATCGCGCGTCGCGTTGAAATCCGCGCCGACGATCGCGGGACCCTGGTGTGCGTCCAGGATTTCGCGAATCCTGCGCATCTCCACCAGCCAGTCCGCGAAATTGAGCGGCGGCGGAATCGGGTGGAAGGCGAATACCGCGATCGGGCCGCGCTCCGGATGGTCCATCGTCGCGGACACCTGATTCAGGATGAAGCCGTCGTATTTCTTGGTGTCACGCAACGGGTATCGGCTGTAGATCCCGGTGCCGCCACCACCGTCGGCCGTGGGCTGTAGGTACGAATACGGCAGCAGCGCACCGATATCCGCCGCCGCGAGTCGATCGACCGCGGCATTGGTCAGTTCGTTCACGGTCAGCACATCGATCCGGTTGTCCCGCACCGCCTGCAGTACGGCACCCACATCCGCCTGTCCGAACAGCAGATTCGACTGCATCACCGCGACTTCGGGCCCGCTCGCGGCCCGCCCTTCCGGCACGAACGCCGGAGCCAGCGTCCACAACACCACACCGACCAACACCCCGGCGACACCCGCACTGCGCCAGCCCCGCGCGATCAGGAAGAACACCAGCCCGATGATCGCCCCGATCATCAAGTACGACGCCCCCGACGCCAGCAGGGCCAGCGGCCGCCACTGCCACGCCCCGAAATGCAGCACGACCCCGACCGCTCCCATCGCCAGAGCGCACCATCCCACCCCGAGCGCTACTCGCTCCAACCATTTAGGCATGTCCCCGAGCCTATGTGCCGTGTGTGGAGACAATGTGTGCCCACCGTGAAGTTCCCGCGCGCAGCCCCACTCACGATCCACAGCGTGGAAGCATTCGCCGAAAGGGCTCGACACCATGTCCCGTTGATCATGAAGTCGACGGGTGACCGACCGGGCTGCGTCGCTGTCGACGGGCGGGGCATCGACCTAGACTGGGTCGCACGCGACGCGAAGCAGCGGGAGGTGGGCTGGTGTACATCGAGGAATTCCGCGCGGCCGGTGCGCTCACCACCGAGAGCGCCGAAGAGCTGGCGGCGACGGCGGGCCGGTACACCTCGCGAATCACCGTCAGCAGCAACGATCACAGCGTGCACGCCCTCGTACTGCCGTGGTGCTTGGAGGAGCTGCGGCTCCGCGCGGGCAGCACGGTGACGGTGACCGCCGAGCAAGGCCACCGCCCCGACCTCGGCGAAGACCGCCGGGCGATCCGCGCTTTCGTCGACCGCTTCCAGGAACTCGTCGGCAGGTAACCGCACAACGCACAGACGCTCCGCGCCCCACAGGCGATACACCGTCTGTGCCCCCTGCGAAGCGTCTGTGAGATCGGCCCTACTGGCCGAAGACGCGCTCCACCACCGCTTTCGCTCTGCGGGTGACGCGCATGTAGTGGTCGAGGAATTCGCTGCCGTCGTCGTTGGGCCAACCCGCGACGCGGGCGACGGCGGAGAGCAGGCGTCCGGGGCCGGGCAGCTGGTCGGCCGGTTTGCCGCGCACCAGGACCAGTGCGTTGCGGGCCTTGGTCGCGGTGAGCCAAGCGTCCCTGAGCAGGGCGACGTCGGCGGCGTCGAGGAGTTCGTGCTGCTCGATGACGTTCAGCGACTCCAGCGTCGAGGTGTTGTGCAAGCCGATGACGTCGTGCGCGTAGCGCAGCTGCATCAGCTGAACGGTCCATTCGATGTCGGCGAGACCGCCGCGCCCGAGCTTGGTGTGGGTGGCGGGGTTGGCCCCGCGCGGTAGTCGTTCGGCGTCGACGCGAGCCTTGATCCGGCGGATCTCGCGCACCGCTTCGGCCGACACGCCACCCGCCGGGTAGCGCACCTTGTCGATGGTGTGCAGGAAGCGCAGGCCGAGTTGCTGGTCGCCCGCGACCTGGTGGGCCCGCAGCAACGCCTGCACCTCCCACGGCTGTGCCCACTGCTGGTAGTAGGCGGCATAGGCGGCCAGGGTGCGGACCAGCGCGCCGTTGCGTCCCTCGGGGCGCAGCCCGGCGTCCACGTGCAGCGGCGGGTCGGTGCTCGGTGCGCCGAGCAATTGCTGGACCTTGTCGGCGATATTGATCGCCCACTTCACGGCCTTGGTCTCGTCCTCGCCCGGGCGCGGATCGCAGACGAACAGCACGTCGGCATCGGATCCGTAGCCGAGTTCCATGCCGCCGAGCCTGCCCATGCCGATCACCGCGAGGTCGGCGGGTGCGGGGGCGCCCATTTCGGCCTCGCTCGCCCGGATCACCGCCGCGAGTGAGGCTTCCAGCACCGCGACCCACACCGAGGACAGCGCCCGGCAGACCTGCTGCACGTCCAGCATCCCGAGCAGATCGGCCGAGGCGACCCGGGCCAGCTCGTGCCTGCGCAGCGAACGTGCCGCGGCGACAGCGCGTTTCGGGTCGTCGTAGCGGGCCGCGGCCGTCATGATGCCGCGCGCGACGTCTTCGGGCTGCGGGCTGAGCAGCAGCGGACCACCGGGCCCGTCGGCGTACATCCGGATGGTGTCCGGCGCGTTGATCAGCAAGTCGGGCAGGTACTCCGAGGAGCCGAGCACGATCATCAGCCGCTGCGCGATGGCGCCCTCGTCGCGCAGTTCGCGCAGGAACCAGATCTGGTCGTCGAGCCCCTCGGACACCCGCCGGTAGGCGAGCAGCCCCGCGTCGGGATTCGGTGTCTCGCCGAGCCATTCGAGCAGGGTGGGCAGCAGCAGCGCCTGGATTCGGCCCTTGCGTGACACCCCGCCGGTGAGTGCTTTCAGGTGCCCGAGCGCGTGCTGCGGCGCCTGGTAGCCCAGCGCGGCCAACTGCCGGATCGCCGCGTCGGGACTCAGCCGCAATGCGTCCGGCTCCATCTTGACCACCGATTCGAGCAGCGGCCGGTAGAACAGCTTGGCGTGTAACCGCCGCACCCGCACCGCATTTCGGCGGATCTCGGCGGCGAGCACGCCGACCGCGTCCTGCCTGCCGTCCGGCCGGATGTGCGCGGCGCGGGCCAGCCAGCGCATGCCCTCCTCGTCATCCGCCGCGGGCAGGGTGTGCGTGCGCCGCAACCGCTGCAGCTGTAGCCGATGCTCGAGCAGACGCAGGAACTCATAGGACGCGGTGAGATTCGCGGCATCGTCGCGGCCGATGTAGCCGCCGGCGGCCAATGCGGTCAACGCCTCGACGGTGCCCTGCACGTGCAGCGACTCGTCGACCCGTCCGTGCACCAATTGCAGGAGCTGGACGGCGAATTCGACGTCACGCAGGCTGCCGTGCCCCAGCTTCAGCTCGCGCTCGCGCAGATCGGCGGGGACCAGGTCTTCCACCCGCCGCCGCATCGCCTGCACGTCGGCCACGAAGTCCGGGCGTTCGGAGGCCGTCCACACCATCGGCATCAGCGCGTCCCGGTACTTCTCCCCCAGTTCCAGGTCGCCGGTCATCGGCCGGTTCTTCAACAGCGCCTGGAACTCCCAGGTCCGCGCCCACCGCTTGTAGTAGGCGACATGCGATTCCAGCGTGCGCACCAGCGCGCCCGCCTTGCCCTCCGGCCGCAGCGCCGCGTCGACCTCGAAAAAGGCCGCGCTGGCAACGCTCATCATCTCGGCGGCCAGCCGGGTCGCGGTGGCGTCGGCGGGTTCGGCGACGAACACCACGTCGACATCGCTGACGTAGTTCAACTCGCAGGCGCCGCTCTTGCCCATGGCGATCACCGCGAGCCGCACCGGCACCGGCCCGTCCTTGCAGACCCGGGCCACCGCCACCGCGAGCGCCGCGGTCAGCGCCGCGTCCGCCAGTGCGGTGAGATGCCGCCCGACCACCTGGTACGGAAGCACCGGTTCGTTCTCGACGGTGGCGGCGAGGTCGAGCGCCGCGAGCAGCATCAGCTGATCGCGATACCGCTTGCGCAACAGCGCGACCACCTCCGGACCCGACTGACCGGCCCGGAACAGCAACGGCCCCGCATTGGGTCCCTGCTCCGGCACCGCGTCGACCGTGTCGAGCAGGTCGGCGATCAACTCGTCGCGGGTCGGCAGGCCCTTGCGGCGCAGGATCTGCCAGGCCGCCGGGTCGGCGACCAGATGATCGGCGAACGCGCTGGACGAGCCGAGCAAGGCGAACAGCCTGCCCCGCAACGAGGTTTCCGCGCGGATCGCCGAATCCAGTGCCGCCCAATCGGTCCCGAGTTGCTCGTGCAGTTTGATCAGGGTGTTCAGCGCGAGGTCGGCGTCGGGTGCGCGCGACAACGCCCAGAGCACGGGGATACCTTCGACGTTGTCCCAGCCCAATTCGCGCAATGAGGCAGCGGCGGAGGGCTCGAGCAAGCCGAGCCGTCCGACGCTGGGGACAGCCGAGCGAGCAGACGGTGGCCGGACCATAGGTCTCAAATTACATGCTCGACGCTAAGGACTCGCCGCCGCAGAAACATACCTTCGGTACCAGAATGGCCCCGTGCTCAGAGGCCGAGGTACTCCTTGAGCTCGTACGGTGTCACCTGGCTGCGGTAGTCCGCCCACTCCCGGCGCTTGTTGCGCAGGAAGAAGTCGAACACGTGCTCGCCGAGCGTCTCGGCGACCAGTTCGGAGCGCTCCATCGCCTGCAGCGCCTCGTCCAGCGTGCCCGGCAGCTCACGGAAGCCCATCGCGCGCCGCTCGGCCACGGTCAGCGACCACACGTCGTCCTCGGCCTCCGGCGGCAGCGTGTAGCCCTTCTCGATGCCCCGCAGACCGGCCGCCAGCAGCACGGCGAAGGTGAGGTAGGGGTTGCATGCGGAATCTGGGCTGCGGATCTCGACGCGGCGCGAGGAGGACTTGTTCGGCGTGTACATCGGCACCCGGACCAGCGCGGAGCGGTTCGACCGGCCCCACGAGGCCGCGGTCGGCGCTTCGCCGCCGTGGATGAGCCGCTTGTAGGAATTCACCCACTGGTTGCTGATCGCGCTGATCTCCGGCGCGTGCTCGAGGATGCCCGCGATGAACGCCCGCGCGGTGTCGGACAGGTTGATCGGGTCGTCCGGATCGTGGAAGGCGTTCGCCTCGCCCTCGAACAGGCTCATGTGGGTGTGCATCGCCGAGCCGGGGTACTGGGCGAACGGCTTGGGCATGAACGTCGCGCGCACGCCCTCGTCGATGGCCACTTCCTTGATCAGGTAGCGGAAGGTCATCACGTTGTCGGCCATGGACAGCGCGTCGGCGTAGCGCAGGTCGATCTCCTGCTGGCCGGGCGCGCCCTCGTGGTGGCTGAACTCCACCGAGATGCCCATCGACTCGAGCGCGTCGATGGCGTGGCGGCGGAAATTGGGGGCCGAATCGTGCACGGCCTGGTCGAAGAAGCCGCCCGAATCGGCCGGGGTCGGCTGCGAGCCGTCCTGTGGGCCGTTCTCCAGCAGGAAGAACTCGATCTCCGGGTGCACGTAGCAGCTGAAGCCGACGTCACCGGCCTTGTTCAGCTGGCGGCGCAGCACGTGGCGCGGGTCGGCCCAGGACGGCGAGCCGTCGGGCATGGTGATGTCGCAGAACATCCGCGCGGAGTGCTGGTGGCCCTTGCTGGTGGCCCACGGCAGCACCTGGAAGGTGGACGGATCCGGCCGAGCGACCATGTCGGCCTCCGACACTCTGGCGAAGCCTTCGATGGCCGAGCCGTCGAAGCCGATGCCCTCCTCGAAAGCACCCTCGAGCTCGGCGGGAGCGATCGCGACGGACTTCAGGTAACCCAAGACGTCGGTGAACCAGAGACGTACGAAGCGGATATCCCGCTCTTCGAGCGTCCGCAGCACGAATTCCTTCTGGCGATCCATGTCCGCGAGCGTAAGCACCTGGCGTTAAATCCGTGTTACATACACGCTGAGTGTGCTGTGCTTGTTGCGGGAAAAAGATGTCACCGCCCGTTCGGTGCGCAGGTGAGGCCCGGCGCCGGCTCCGTCAGGTCGACCAGATAGTCGATCACCGCACGGTCGACGCACGATGAGCCGCCGGACAACGCGATGGTATGCCGGTTGCCCTGGAAGGTCACCAGAGACGCGCCGAGCTGCGCGGCCAGCTCGACACCGGCCTGGTAGGGCGTCGCCGGGTCGTCGGTGGTCGACACGACCACCGTCTTCGGTAGTCCGGTCACCGAAATACGGTGCGGGTCACTGGTGTTCGGTACCGGCCAGACCGTGCACTGGTCCAGCGGGGCCGCGCCGGTGCCGCGGCCGTCGTCCAGGAACGGCGCCGCCTTGCGGTATTCGGCGTCCTGCTTGGCGGTGATCTCCCGGTCGCTGATGCGCGGATCGTCCACGCAGCGAATGGCATTGAACGCGTCGGTGGTGTTGCTGTAGGTGCCGTCGTCGCGGCGGCCGTCGTAGAGGTCGGCCAGTTGCAGCAGGGTGTCGCCGCGACCGTCGCGCAGTTCGGACAGGCCGAGGGTGAGTACCGGCCACATATCGTTGCTGTAGAGCGCCTGCCGCACGCCGGTGAGCGCGTCACCGTAGTTGAGTCCGCGCGGATCGGTGGTCGCTACGGGCTTGTCCCACAACGGATTCACCAGCTCACGGAATCGCCGCACCGCCTGTGCCGGGTCGGTGCCGAGCGGGCACTCACCCTTGCTCACGCAGTCCGCCGCGTAGGCGTCGAACACCTTCTGGAAGCCCTCCGCCTGGCGCAGTGACTCCTGCACCGGGTCCTGCGAGGAGTCGATGGCGCCGTCCAGCACCAGGGCGCGCACGTGGTCGGGGAACTTCTCGGCGTACGCCGAGCCGATCTTGGTGCCGTACGAGTAACCCAGGTAGCTGAGTTTCGCGTCGCCGAGCGCCGCCCGCATCACGTCCAGATCCCGCACCACCTCGCGGGTGCCGACGTGGGCGAGGAATTCCTTGCCCGTGCGTTCGGTGCAGCGCTGCGCGTACTCCCGGTTCTCGTCCTCCGCCTCGGCAATGCCCTGGGGCGTGTTGTCCTTCGGCCGTTCGGCCCGCTCGGCGTCCTGCTCCTGTGCGGTCTCGCAGACGATGGCCGGGGTCGACGAGCCGACGCCGCGCGGGTCGAAGCCGACCCGATCGAAGCGTTCGGCCAGCCGGGTCTTGTTGCCGAGCGCCGACATGGTCAGACCCGACTCCCCCGGCCCGCCGGGGTTCATCAGCAGCGAACCGATCCGTTTCCCGGTCGCTTTCATCCGGGATACCGCGATCTGCGCGGTCGCCCCGTCCGGCGCGGCGTAGTCGATCGGAACGTTGATCCGCGCGCATTCCGCGTTGGGCGCGAAGCGGTCGTCCTGGGCGCCGAAGCCTTGGCAACTGCCCCACTGGATCGTCTGCGTGTAGAACTTCGTCAGCTCGGCGGGCGGTGTCGGCAGCGGCCCCTGCGGCTCGTCCCTGGCGATCGTGCACCCAGCCGCCAGCACCGCCAGCACCGCCACCATCAGCGCACCGCGCCCACTCCGCACCAAAGCCATGCTCTGATAGTGGCAGCTCGCCCGCTCGGCAGGGTCAACGCACCGGTCAGACGCACCGAAGCGGCCCCCGGGGACACCCGCAAGCCGCCCGGTCGTGTGACCAATTGCATCGGTCGCGGGGGTTAATGCGGCCCGGTGAGAGCTGGCACACTGGAATTCGTCAGACGAACCCGGGGACCCGGATGGGCCCCGAGGAGACACCAGACGAAAGGGACGATGATGTCCGTATCCGATTCGGAAACCCCTGCCTACGGTGCGGCACCCAGCCAGCCCAAAAAGGCGCGCAAGACCAGGGTGCACCATCTGCAGCAGATGAAGGCCGACGGCGAGCGCTGGGCCATGCTCACCGCCTACGACTACTCCTCGGCCCGGCTGTTCGAAGAAGCAGGCATTCCGGTGCTGCTGGTCGGCGATTCCGCGGCCAATGTGGTCTACGGCTACGACACCACCGTGCCGATCACCGTTGAAGAACTCGTCCCGCTGGTGCGCGGCGTGGTACGCGGCGCACCGCACGCGCTGGTGGTGGCCGACCTGCCGTTCGGCACCTACGAGTCCTCGCCGCAGCAGGCGCTGGCCACCGCGACCAGGTTCATGAAGGAGGGCCAGGCGCACGCGGTGAAGCTGGAGGGCGGCGAGCGGGTCGCCGAGCAGATCGCCATGATCACCTCGGCGGGCATTCCGGTGATGGCGCACATCGGTTTCACCCCGCAGAGCGTCAATACCTTGGGCGGGTTCCGGGTGCAGGGTCGCGGCGACGGCGCCGAGCAGCTCATCGCCGACGCCATCGCGGTGCAGGAGGCGGGTGCGTTCTCGGTAGTCATGGAGATGGTGCCCGCCGAGCTGGCCGCCCAGGTCACCCGCAAGCTGACCATTCCGACCGTCGGCATCGGCGCGGGCGCGGAAACCGATGCGCAGGTGCTGGTTTGGCAGGACATGGCGGGTTACACCAGCGGCAAGACCGCCAAGTTCGTCAAGCGGTTCGGCAATGTCGGTGACGAACTGCGCACCGCCGCGGCCGCTTACGCCGAAGAGGTCCGCCGGGGCACCTACCCGGGTCCCGAGCACAGCTTCTAGAACCTCGGCGGCAAGTGGATCGGCCGAGTGGTGCGCGCCTGCCGCACTACTCGGCCCAGCCGGTCGAAACGGGCCGGGTCGGCAAAACAATGGCAGACTCGATGCGGACATTGACGTTACGAGCAGAGGTACCGATGCCGCACAGCCGTTGGATTTCACGCAGCACCCTGCTGCTGGCGGGCGTTTTCGCCGCCGCAGCACTGACCGCATGTGGAAGCGAGTCGAACCCGGCTCCGACCGGGAGCACGAGCTCGACGACGTCGGCCCCGGCGACCAGCAAGCCGGGCGGCACCGCGGGCACCAACAAGCCGGGCACCCCCGAGATCTCCGACGCAGCGGCCGCGCAGCTCTGCGACATGATCAGGCCGGAGCTGTCGAACTGGCGGGTGCAGGGTCCGACGCTCGGCAAGATCGGGCTCAACGCGCTGGTGCACGAGTGGGCGCTGCGCAACGGCGGCATCAACGGCGCGGTGCTGGCCGACAAGCCGGTCGTCGACCGCCTCACCACCAAGAGCTGTGCCGACGTGCACAAGCAGGCGATCGAAGCGCTGGAACTGCCGGACCTCGCCGCCGGACTCGCGTTCTGATGGGCGACGCGGCACGGCGGACGCTGTACCCCGAGATCGAGCCCTACGACACCGGCCAGCTCGACGTCGGTGCCGGCCAGTCGGTGTACTGGGAGGTCAGCGGCAACCCCGACGGCAAGCCGGTGGTGTTCCTGCACGGCGGCCCCGGCGGCGGCACCTCGCCGTACCACCGGCAGTTCTTCGACCCGGCGGCCTACCGGATCGTGTTGCTCGATCAGCGCGGCTGCGGACGTTCCACCCCGCATTTGGCCGAGGGCGCGAGCCTGGCGACCAACACCACCCAGCACCTGATCGCCGACATCGAGGCGCTGCGTACGCATCTCGGCGTCGACCGCTGGCAGGTGTTCGGCGGCTCGTGGGGTTCCACC
Source organism: Nocardia brasiliensis (assembly GCF_042691675.1). GTDB lineage: Bacteria > Actinomycetota > Actinomycetes > Mycobacteriales > Mycobacteriaceae > Nocardia > Nocardia brasiliensis_D. The sequence continues at coordinate 2,415,005 of NZ_CP170507.1, read as the reverse complement.
CTCGCGCTCGCCTACGCCGAGACGCATCCGGACCGGGTGACCGAGCTGGTGCTACGCGGCATTTTTCTGTTGCGCCGCAAGGAAATCGACTGGTTCTACAACGGCCCCGCGGGCTGCGTGTACCCCGACGAGTGGGAGAAATTCCTCGCGCCGGTGCCGGAAGCCGAGCGTGGTGAGGATCTGGTAGAGGTCTATCACCGGCTGTTGCACTCCCCCGACGAGGAGGTCGCGCTCGCGGCCGCCGTCGCCTGGTCCACCTGGGAGGGGGCGACCAGTACGCTGCTGCCGCAACCGGATCGGGTCGCCGAGACCGCCGAGCCACGGTTCGCGCTCGCGTTCGCGCGGATCGAGAACCATTACTTCCGCAACGGCGGCTTCCTCGATGAAGGCCAGCTGCTGCGCGACATCGGCGCCATCTCGCACATCCCGACGGTGATCGTGCAGGGCCGCCACGACATCGTCTGCCCCGCGGTGAGCGCCTGGGATCTGCACAAAGCGCTGCCGGGCTCGGAATTGCACATCGTGGACGACGCCGGGCATGCGGCCAACGAACCGGGCATCACCCATCATCTGGTCGAAGCCACCGACCGATTCGCGAAGGCGGGTTAACCATGACGGCCACAGCGGGCGAGGCGATTGTCGAGGCACTGCGCGACAATGTGGACCGGCTGCTGGCCGCCGAACCCGAGGTGCGCGCCGACGAACCCGATTCGGTGCATCAGATGCGGGTGGCGACGCGCAGGCTGCGCAGCGTGCTGCGGTCCTATCGCGGGCTGTTCGACCGCGCGCGGGCCAAGGCGATGGGCGATGAGCTCAAGTGGCTGGCCGGTGTCCTCGGCGTCGCCCGCGATGCCGAGGTGCGCGCCGAACGTTTCGAGGCGCTGCTCGCCGAACACGGCGAGCAGTCGGATCATTCGGCCGAGGAAATCAAAGCGGTGACCGCCCGGCTGGTCACCGCCGAACACGACCGGTACTCCGCCGCCCACGCCGACGTACTGCTGGCGGTGGACAGCAGGCGCTACCACGAGCTGCGTGACGAACTCACCCAGTGGCGCACCGATCCACCCCTGCGCTCCTCGCGTGCCAAGGTCCCCGCGGCGGACTTCTTCGGCGTAGTACTGGAACGCGACCGCGAACGCGTCGAAGAGCTCATCCAGCGGGAAACCACCGTGACCCCGGCCGACCGGGTGGAGCTGCTGCACGATATCCGCAAGAGCGCCAAACGATTACGGTACTCATGTGAAGCCGCCGAACCGGTCCTCGGCGAAGACGCCAGCGAACGCGGCAGCCGGGCGAAACGCTTACAAACCGTCCTGGGCGATCATCGCGACGCCGTCGAGTCCCAACACGCTATCTACGGCACCGCCGCGGACGCGGGCGCCGCGGGCGAGGAAACCGCGCTCTACCGAGTACTGGCCGGTGCCGAAGACGCGGCCGCCCGCAAGGCACTCACCCGCTACGCCGAGGCCGCCGCGGCCGTAACCGCCGACTGATCCACCCCCGGTGCACACCCTTTCCGGGGCCACACACCCCCGTGTACTGGGTGTGCGCCGGGGGTGGCGGCTTACACCGGATAGGCGAAGGCGATCTTGCGGGTGGCCGGGTCGGCGGAGACCAGGCGGACCCGGACGGTCGCGCCTTCCGGTGGTTCGCCCGCGCAGGGGCCGAGGACCGGTGGGTCGGCGACGAAGATCTCCGCGGGGCGGTTGCTGTTGGCTTCGCGCACCACCACCGCGTCGAACTCGCTGCCCGCCCGTTCCGCGAGCAGGGTCGACTCGGTGAGGTCGATACAGGCCCGTTCCACCTTGCCCGCGATCGCGTCACTGCGCCGCATGGTGTCGGCGGTGGCGGCCAATCCGTCGGTAACCCATTGCGGCACTTCGGTTCCGGCGCAGCGGGCCAGACAGATCTCGGTGGTGAACCGGTCGGTCAGCCTGCGCAGCGGCGCGGTGACGTGGGCGTACGGTGCGCGGATCGCGCTGTGCTGCAAGCTTTCCGGGGTGACCGCCGCGGTGTCCCCGTCCAGCACGGTGTAGGACGCGCCACGCAACAGGCTCGTTGCCTCCGACATCAGGACGAGCGCGGCGGGTGTGTTCGGATCCAGCCCGGCCAGCATCTGCCCGACCGACTGCTCCTCCGGCCACCGCACACCCAACGCCGCCGCGGTGCGGCGCATGGACGCGATCGCCGATTCGGCGGGCGGCGGCATGGTGCGCAGCAGCGCGGGCGCGCCCGCGTCGATCATGATGCGCGCCGCGCACATCCCGGTCAGTAGTGAAACCTGCTCGTTCCAGTCGTCCGCCGCAGTGCGTGGTTCGACGATCAGGCGCCAATGACCATCCGAATTACCGGACCGGACGATGGCTTGCGCAGGCAACCGCAGCCCGATCGCGCCACGCACCAACCCGGCTTCGATGCGCCGCGTGCCGAATTCCGGCAGGGCCGCGATCGAGGGGTGTAGCCGGTCGGCGTCGGCATCGGCCTGCACGCCGGCGTAGTCGAGCCTGGCCCGCGACCGGACCAGTGCCCGCTGCACCGAAAAGTGTTGGGGTTCAGCGTTTTCGTCGAGTTCGATGGTCCACAGCGCGGCGGGCCGCTGCTGCTCGGGCAGCAGGCTCGCGGTGCCTTCCGAGAGCACCGGCGGATGCAGCGGCACGGTGCCGTCGGGCAGGTAGAAGGTTTGCCCGCGAGCGCTCGACTCCTTGGCCAGCGCGCCGTCGGGATCGATCACGGCACCGACATCGGCGATGGCGTAGTGCAGGAGAAAGCCGGTGCCGGTGCGTTCGAGATGCAGGGCCTGGTCCAGATCCATGGCCCCCGGCGGGTCGATCGTCACGAACGGGATGTCGGTGCGATCGGCCCGGTCGCCCGCGAACGCGTCGGACGCGTCGCGGGCTTCCGCGGTGGCCTCGGCGGGATACGCCGAGGCCAGGCCGAACTCGGAACGGATGGCGCCGAAATCTACCGGCGCCGAGACGATCCGTTGATGCAATTCCACGCTGTCGGTGCCAGACCTACTGCAGCGCCAGCATGGTGCCGTTCAACGAGTCCAGCGGACCGTACACGGTGAAGGTGACACGTCCGCCGACCGACGACGACACGGTCGCCGCCGCGTCCAGCGCCTGACCGAACGACGGAGCCGACGGATGGGGCAGGCGGCCGATGGTCTGTCCGAAATGGTTCTGGGCGACCCAGGCCGTATCAGCGGGGCTGAGGTCGACCTGAACCCCACCCGGCAGCGGCGTCACCGCTACGGCACCGGCGGAACCGGCACCCATCATGGCGAAAACCGAAGCAGCCCCGGCGATCAACGCGCCGGCGACCAGTGAGCGAACAATCCGCATATGAGTTGAGACCTGCTTTCCCGCATTCGAAGTGTGAAGGGCTCGTCGCGCCCAGCAACGGGCCTTGCCAACGCGCACTACTTTATGACGTCGATCACGGTCCGGCTAGTTACCTGCGGATCGGCCCGGCGAGTTCACCGAACCGGCATGCCCGCGACGTGGCTGCTAACGTTGCCCGCCGTAGCGGGTCTCACATTTCGCCCGCACATTCCGAAATGTCCCGTACGTCGACAATTGGGAGTTCCACAGCTATGTCAACGATTCTGTTCGACTACCTGATGCCGCTGATCGGTGCGGACCAGGCAGCCCACTGGGCCCAGATCTTCGTCATCGCGCCGGTCTGACCCACAAGTCTTCGGCCACAACCTGTCGCCTCCCGTTAACCTGACGGGAGGCGACTTTGGTCCTGGGCAGCTAGCATCCCGCTCCGTGATCAGAACTACCGCCGCTCTCGCGGCCAGCGCCACCCTCTGTGCCCTGCTCCTCACCGGCTGCGGGGACGACAAAGCCTCCAGTGCCGCCCCCGCTTCCTCGGCTCCCGCGGCGCAGTCGAGCGGCGACGCGCAAGTCGTCGACAATGTGAAGGCCGGTGCGTTCGTCGTCAGCTTCCGCGGCGCGTTCCCGAAACTGGCCGACGGCAAGGACGACACGAAGATCGCCACCATCCTCAGCGACAGCTGCAAGGAGCTCAAGGGGGGCAAGTCCGAGGACGAGATCGTCACCAGCATCGTCAAGCGGGCGTCCGGCAAGGTCGAGGCGTCGCCCGAGGAGGCGAAGGCCGTCTACCAGATGGCCAAGATGATGTGCTGAGCTAACGCTCCTTCAACCACGGCAGGTAGCCGGGCAGGTATTTCAGCAGATAGCCGATCGCGATCATGCTGATGATGGCGATGACGGGGATGAGCACGGACATCGCTCGGTCCTTACGTTGTGCCGATGCGGGTCGTACGGCGCCGTTGAAAAACGCGTCGGCCGTACCCGTATCGGTATACGCCGGTCGGGTCACTCGCGGGTGCTGTTTCCCTTCGCGCTCGGCGAGTCGTCCGGCGGATCGAGTTGGCGCCGCTCTGGCGTTGCGGGTATCGCCGCCGGTTCTTCGGTCGCCGGTTCCGGTACCGCCGCCTGTTCCGCTGGCTTCGTGCCCTGTGCTGGCTGGGTGCCGCTCTGCGTCTGGGTACTGCCCGGTGCCGGCTGCGTGCTGCGTTCGAGGAAGCGCAGCAACTCCACCGGGAACGGCAGTACCAAGGTCGAATTCTTCTCCGCGGCAACCTGAACGACAGTCTCCAACAACCGCAATTGCAGCGCGGCAGGCGACTCCGACATCTGCGCGCCCGCCTGTGCCAGCATTTCGGAGGCCTGCAACTCGCCCTCGGCCGAGATGACGCGGGCCCGGCGTTCCCGTTCCGCCTCGGCCTGCCGCGACATCGAGCGCTTCAGCGAATCCGGTATCGACACATCCTTGATCTCCACCCGATCGATGTGGATGCCCCAGCCGAGGGCCGGGCTGTCGATCATGATCTCCAGCCCCTTGTTCAGCTCTTCCCGGTTGCCGAGCAAGCTGTCCAGATCGCTCTTGCCGATGATCGAACGCAACGATGTCTGCGCGACCTGCCCGACGGCGAACAGATAGTTCTGCACCTCCACCACCGCGGGCACCGGGTCGAACACCCGGAAGTAGACGACGGCGTCCACCCGCACCGTCACGTTGTCGCGGGTGATGCCATCCTGCGCCGGGACCGGCATGGTGACGATCTGCATCGACACCTTGCGCATCTTGTCGACGAACGGAATCAGGAAGCGCAGCCCGGGTTCTCGCGTCCCGACCACCCTGCCGAACCGGAATACCAGCCCCTTCTCGAATTGCGCGACCACCCGCGCACTCTTGGCCGTCAGCACCCCGACGGCCACCGAGCCCGCACCGATGATGCCGCCGAGAACAACGAGAATGTCCATGCCAGGCCCCGCTACCCGAATCGCGCCCGTATGCGACACCGGGCGGGCGCCCGGGCGCTCAGGCCCCGCGGCTACCTCCATCATGGCACCGCGCGAGCGCTCCCGACAGGCAGACAAACGCGGATGCCCACCGGGCCGGAGCCGTACGATCGTGTTCTGTACCAATGTAATCGGGGGAAGGACTCACCGTGGATCAGTCGGAATCGGACGCGAAATCAGCTGGCGCGCCCTTCGTGCCTGCGCCGGGAGCAGCTTCGGTTCCGCCTGGACCCGTACCTCCAAGGCCGTCGGCCGGGCCCACGCCGACTGGGATCCCCAGCCCGGGCGGCATACCCGACTACATTCTGGATTGGTCGGCGTTCACCGCACTGGCTCCGCTGGCCGCGGTCTACGGGAAGGCGTTCCTGGAAAGACTGGCCGAACGCACCGCCGACGGCGTAATGGACGCGCCGGGAAAGCTGCGCCGACGCTGGCTGCGGCGCCGTCGACCGGGTAGCCGAACCCCCGACATCGCCGCGGTGCTCGAGACCGAGGACGGGCGCGGCGCGGCCATCCTGGTGACCGCCGACCTGCCTGACGAGGCGCGGTTGGCCCTACTCGATCTGAATCCCGCCGATCCGGCCCTGCGGGGCCGGATTCTGGGATGGGACAACGATCTTCGGCAATGGGTTCCCATCGATCCGGACGGTGACCCGATCACTCCGCCCGAGCACCTTCAGGACTGAGCCCGTCGCTATTCGATGGTCAGCCTTCGGACGGCCGTTCCGCCCTCGATGCTTTCGTGGCCTTCGCCTACCAGGGACGCGAAGACCCGCACGTTCTGCCCGGTGCTGGGCGTGAAGGGCGCGGACTCGGGGATCTTCGTGGCGGTGAGGACGACCTCATGGCGTTTCGAATCGCAGGTAGCCGCGGTCTTGGCGCCGAGCATCTGCTCCGCTTCGCCGGTGCCGCGCACGAATACCTCGAGCGTCACGGCTTTGTCGACCGGTTCGCAGTTGTAGGTCACCGAAACATCCACATCGGTGGCGCCGTTCAGTTTGGCGCCGTTGATGTCGACGGTGGTCTTCGGGGCGGTGCTGAACGTGGGCGCGGCCCCGGCGAGGCCGGTACCGGTCAAGGCGACCAGTGCTGTCGCGGAAGCGAATACACCCGCGCGGCGCAGCATGGGGTGAACGTTGATGACGATCTCCTAGCAGTCGATCCTGCGGCCACTCCCAATCGGACACACCGCACAAAACCTCGACCGACAATGTACTGGCATGCCGCGCGTCCCGGTCGGCCCGAACAGCTGACCGCAGAGTGGATCTCAACCGTTAACGCCGAGTTCGCCACGGCGACAACCCGGCGCAACCCACCGCGCCGACGGCAGGAGCCGACCCAAGGGCGGACGAGTTGGCCTGTAAGCCGGATCCTGTCCCCGGTTCGCACCGGGGGGCGACCATCCATCTGGACACACCGTCACCGGGTGCCTCGAGCGGTCCACCCGCAGGCTCGGGCGAGCAACCCTCGAACGCCTGCGCAGCCGCACCGCGAACGGTGCGACCTTCGACCTTGCTCCGGGCGGGGTTTACCTAGCCGCCCCGGTCACCCGGGGCGCTGGTGCGCTCTTACCGCACCGTTTCACCCTCACCACACGACCCGAAGGCCATGGGCGGTCTGTTTTCTGTGGCACTGTCCCGCGGGTCACCCCGGGTTGCCGTTAGCAACCGCCCTGCTCTGTGGAGTCCGGACTTTCCTCGGCGCCGGGCAGTGACACAACCGTGCCCGTTCCCGATGCCGCGGTCGCCCGGCCAACTCGTCCGCCGTACCAGAGTACTGGTCACCGCGCACGCCGCCAGGGTGCGGGCCCCGCCAACGCAGTACGGTTGGGTGCCATGGAACGTGTGGAGGTCGGCTTCCCCTCCGGAAGCGAGCAGTGCGCCGCCTGGCTCTACCGCCCGGACGGCGCGCCGAAGCCCCGCCCGCTCGTGGTCATGGGACACGGCCTGGGGGCGAATCGAGAGATGGGACTCGACCGGTACGCGCGGCGCTTCGCCGCCGCGGGCATGGCGGTCCTGGTATTCGACTACCGGCATTTCGGCGCCAGCCAAGGCGAGCCACGACAGGTGATCCGCATCGGCCGCCAGCGCGAGGACTGGCATTCCGCCATTGCCTTCGCGCGCACCATCCGCGGTATCGACGCGACCCGGATCGCCTTGTGGGGCACCTCGTTCAGCGGCGGCCACGTGCTTTCGGTGGCACCCGACGACGCGTATCTGGCCGCGGTGGTCGCGCAGGTTCCGTTCACCAGCGGGCTGGCGTGCGCGTTGGCGAAGGGCCCGATCAGCATGACCAAGGTCACCGCCATCGCCGCCACCGATCTGCTGATCGGCCCGATCCGGCGTAAGCACGTCGGCATCCGACTGGCGGGGCGCAAACGGTCGGCGGCGCTGATGAGCGCGGCCGACGTGCCCGAGGGCAACGGCAGGCTGGCCGAGGAGAGCGAACACTACAAGCCGAAAGTCGCTGCCCGCATTGCCTTTTCGGCGCTGTTCGATTCGCCGGGCAAGCGGGCCAAGGCGTTGAAGATGCCGGTGCTGTACGCGTTGTGTGACAACGACTCGATCACGCCGATCAAATCCGCGCTGCGGGCGGCCGAACGCACCAAGCACGCGGTCGTGAAGCGTTACCCCGCTGGGCATTTCGACATCTACTTCGACGACGTGTTCGAGAAGGCCGTCTACGACCAGACCGAGTTCCTGGTCTCGGTGCTACGACCCTGAGCAGGGCTGTGTCAGCGAAGCCGTTCACCGTGATTCGCCGAGCAGCTCGCGAACGAGCACACTCCCCCACCAAGTTTCGACCCGCTCCGGCGACCAGCCGCGCTCGACGGTGAGTTCGGTATAGACGTCGATGTTGCAGATCGCCGCGTAGATGTCGAGGGCGGTCGCCACATCCAGGTCGCGCCGCAATGTGGCGGGCGGCCACCCGGCCAGCACCTGCCGGTGCGCGTCGTCGGCGCGGGCGCGGGCGGCGCGATAGGCCTGCGCCAGTTCGGATTCCGTGCGCCCCGCCTCGCGCAGCAGCATGATCACGTCGCCTGCGCGCTCGAACAACCTGCGGTCGTATCCCGCCATCGCCGCCAACTGCCGCCCCGGATCGACCGTTGTCTCCAGGTCGGCGAGCAAGCGCGGCAAGTCCGCGGACAGATCCGCGGCGTCGGCCAACGCCGTGATCAGCCCGGTCTTGTTGCCATAGGCCGCGTAGACCGTCGGTACCGAGACACCGGCTTCGCGGGCCACGTCGCGCACTGTCGTGGCGGCCCAGCCCTTGGACACGAACAAAGTGCGGGCGGCGCGGGCGATTTCCGCGCTCGTCTGCTGCGCCTGGGCGATGCGACGCAACGAGTCGTAACGGCGCCGGGTCGGCTCCTCGGTCAACGGGGTTCCCCTTTCACTTTTCACTGCTTATATTCAATATATGACAGCTACAACAGAGCGCGCAGGCGCCTGGCCCTTCTCGCGCATCGGCGGGTTCGCCGCCCTAGGCTTCGCCCTCGTCATCGTCGGCGCCAACCTCATCATCGAACCGGCGGGCATGCCCGCGGTGGGTGCCGACATCGACGAGGTCAATACGTTCTTCACCACGAAAGCCGGACTCGCCGAATTCGCTATGGCTCTCACGCCCATCGCCTGGGTGTGCGCGACCGTTTTCGGCGCCGCCGCTGTCGCCGTCCTCTGGCCGCGCGAACGCGCCGCGGGCTCGGCCTGGTCACTGCTCGGCTTCGCCGGGCTGCTTCTGCAGAACGCCACCTTCGCGGGCATCGTCGCGATCCGCCTCGCCCTCAGCGCCACCACCGATCACACCGCAACGGCCACCGCCGGACTGTGGGCCTTTCACAACGCCCTGTTCGCCCTCAACGGCACCTTCCTGGCCACCGCGCTGCTCGGCCTGTCCCTCGGCGGCCTGCACACCGGCCTGGTCCGCCGCTGGCACGCCATCCTCGGCTTGACCTCGGCCACCGGCCTGTTCATCTCCGCGCTCCTCACCCCGCCGATCATCGACCATGCGGGACCGCTCGCTCTGCTCAGCCTCGTCAGCTGGCTGCTGTGGGTGGTCTGGCTCGTCACCTACGGCCTCACCCTCCTCCGCCTCCGACACGCACCCATCCCCGCCTGACCCGCGCCCCGCGGGATGTTCTGAACACCCTTTGTGGCAGCCGCACACCCAGTTCACCGGGTGTGCGGCTGCCACAGTGGGTGTGGGCTCGACCGGTGGTCGCGGGCCGGTGCGAGCGGGAGAGATCGACGGGCGGATCTTGTCGGTGGGCGGCGATACAGTGCGCGGCTATGGAAGCTGCGAGTGCTGTTGTCGCCGAGATCGTGGGTGGGATCGCACCTTTCGATGGGCTCGAGCGGGAGCACATCGAGGAGACCTTGGCGTGGCTGGCGTCGACCGACGATGTGTTCCGCCGCGTCGAACCCGCGACACCACCCCGGCATCTGGTTTGTTACGCCGTGCTCGTCGATCCGGAGGCGCGGGCGGTGCTGCTCGGCCGCCATCGCCTCGCCGGACTGTGGCTGCCGACCGGCGGGCATGTCGACCCCGGCGAGCATCCGCTCGAGGCGGCGCGGCGCGAGGCCACCGAGGAGATCGGCATCCGCGCCGATTTCACGGTGACCGGCACCGATCCGCTGTTCCTCACGATCACCACCACGGTCGGCACGGACAGCCACGAGGACGTCAGCCTCTGGTACCTCATCCGAGGCACCCGTTCGCGCCGCTACACCCTCGACCCCCGCGAGTTCAGCACCGAACGCTGGTGGGACATCGATAGATTCGCGATCCCCGAGTCCGATCCCCACTTCGGCCGTTTCCTCGGCAAACTGGAATCCGCCCTCGGCTGACCGGGCCCGCTCAGCGGCGGCGCAATACCCGCCACAGGACGAACACGACCAGCGCGGCGAGCGCGGCAAGGGCGCCCGGTTGTCGGCGCGCGGCGTCCAGTGGACGGCTCTCGTCGGCCACAAGGTCCGAGACAGCCGACTCGGCACTCTTTTCGGGCACCGCCGACTCGACACCCTTGTCGGGCACCGCCGACTCGACGGGTACCGCCGACTCAGCGCCCGCATCGGGTACCGCCGACTCGGCACCCTTGTCCGGCATCGCTGACTCGACACTGTTGTCGGGCACCGCCGACTCGACACCCGTCTCCGGTACCACTGGCTCAGCACCCTTGGTCGGCGCAGCTGACTCGACACCCGTGCCCCGCACAGCAGACTCGGCACTCTTGTCGGGCACCGCCGACTCGACGGGTATCGCCGACTCAGCGCCCGTCTCGGGTACCGCTGACTCGACACTCTCGTCAGGCACCGCCGACTCGACGGGTACCGCCGACTCAGCACCCTTGTCCGGCGTCGCTGACTTGGCACTGTTGTCAGGCACCGCCGACTCAGCGCCCGAGTCCGGTACCACTGGCTCAGCACCCTTGGTCGGCGCAGCTGACTCGACACCCGTGCCCGGCACAGCAGACTCGACACCCTTGTCGGGCACCGCCGACTCGACACCCGTCTCCGGTACCACTGGCTCACCACCCTTGTCCGGCGCAGCTGACTCAGCACCCGGCGCAGCTGACTCAGCACCCTTTCCCGGCGCAGCTGATTCAGCGCCCTTTCCCGGCGCAGCTGACTCAGCGCCCTTTCCCGGTACAGCTGATTCGACGCCCGCACCGACAACGGGTGCCTGCGCCGTCGCCGCGTCGCTCCGTTCGGCGGCGCGCCGGATCGCCTCGGCGGCCTTTTCCTTTGCCGCCGCCTTCTTTTCCTCGGCCTTCCGCCGTGCTTCGGCAGCAGCGGCCTCGTTTCGGCGGGTTTCCTCAGCGGCTTTCTCTGCTGCCTTCCGCGCGACTTCGGCGGCCTTCCGTTCCGCCGTTCGACGCAGTTCCGCGGCCTTCGCCGCGGCGCCTTGTTCGGCTTCGGTCGCTTTTTCGCGGGCGGCCTCGGTTACTTCGTGGAACTTGTCCGTCTCGTGTTCCGGGGGTTTTGCTGGGCTCATGATTGCCTCCTGTCTGCTGCGGAATCGGCAGCTGACTATGTTGCTTCGCCCTTTTTCTCAGTGGCACCGCGCTTTTCGGCGGCGGCGTGTTTTTCGGCTTCCTCATCCGACATGGCGCGCGTATCGCGCGGCGGCAGGAATGGTTCCTCGCCCGGCGGCAGTCCTTGTTCGATGCGGCGGCCGCGGGCGAGTTCGGCGTCGAATTCCGCGCCGAGCAGCACCGCGACATTGGACAGCCACAGCCACACCAGGAAGACGGCGACACCGCCCAGCGAGCCGTAAACCTTGTTGTAGGAGCCGAAATTGGCGACATACACCGCGAACCCGGCCGATGCGGCGATCCACAGAACCACAGCGAGCACGCTGCCCGGGCTCAACCACCGGAAGCCCGGCTGCTGCGCGTTCGGCGCGGCCCAGTACAGCAGCGCGAACGCCAAACTGACCAGCACCGCGAGCACCGGCCATTTCGCGATATCCCACACCAGCACCCCGGCCGACCCGACGCCGAGCCACCGGCCGAGGCGTTCGGCGATCGTGCCCGTGGCCACGACACCGATGGCGCACAACGCGATCAACACCACCATCGTCGCGGTCAATGCGATGCGCACCGGAACGGTCTTCCAGATCGGCCGCCCCTCTTCGATGTCATAGATCGCGTTGGATGCCCGCATAAAGGCCCCGATATATCCGGAAGCAGTCCACAGCGCGGTACCGAGACCGATCAGGGCCAATGGCCCCGCTATTTGCCGCGATCCCTGTAGCTGCTCGAGTGCGTCGACGAGCAACGCGGTACCACTGCCCGGTCCGATCTCCTGAATGGTGTCGATCAGCGACTGTGTCGCGGACGGGCCGAGCGCACCCAGAATGGCGGTGAGCACGATGAGGCCGGGAAAGATCGACAGCACGCTGTAATACGTCAGCGCCGCAGCCCAATCCGTGACGTTGTCGTCCAGGAATTCCGATACGGTCCGCCGTAACACTCCCCACCACGACCGCCAGCGGAGCACCGACGGCCCACGAGACCAGTCCACCAAACGGTGTCCGTGCCGCGCCATCGCCTGCTCCGGCATCCCCGTCACCTCCCGATCGACGGGCGAATACCCGGCGGACGAGCAGGCAAACGCGGCGCGCTAAAGGTTGTGCACCATCTCGCATTCCAGTCGCGGATCGCCCGGCCGCACCGGCCCACTCACCCCGGTCCGCACGAATCCATTGCGGAGATACAGCCGTTCGGCCACCGTGTTGCCGTCCGCGACCTCCAGTCGAATCACCGTGTGTCCACCCGCCGCGGCCCAGTCGATGACCGCTCGTACGAGCAGATCGGACACCCCGGTACCGCGTGCCTCCGGCGCCACCCACATCGAAATCAGGTGCACACCACCACGTTCGAGATCGAGCAACCCGCCGACGGTGCCCAGCTCGGCACCGTCGGTGGTGGCCAGGAACTGCGCGCGGTTCTGTAGCGTCGTCCGCCAGTCCTGCTCGGTGCGGGCCCGCGCTTCCGCCAGCGTCGACCCGAAGAACTGCGGCGTATCGGCCAGCGCTCGCATCCGCACCCGCCGGAAGACGTCCCACTCGTCGGGACGCAACAGCCGGACGTCGATCGTCGATATGCTCACCCGAGATATCTACTCATCCGCGCCGCAACCTGCGCAAACTCTTTTGTCGCTCGGCGACTCGGCCTCAATCGGATGCTCACCGCGGCCCGCTTCGCCCGAGTATCGTTTGCCGTCCCACCAGTTACGACGAAAGCCGTTGCCAGCGTGAGCTATCCGCAGCCGCCTCGATCAGTAGCCCGCTCGGCGCAAGCCGGTGAACTCGATTGCGGCGAAGACCGCGACCACCGTCGCGCCGATGAACAGGAACGCGACGCCGAGACCGGTCAGCTCGATCAGGCCGGACAACGCGAGCGCCGCCATCCCCACCGCCGACAGCGCGTTCACCGCGACGACGGCGCACGCATGACGGAACGGGATCTCGGGCATTCCCGCGATGAGCAGGAGCGCGAGTGCACCACCGAGCATCGCGACCCCGAACCGGATCGACCAGGCCGTCGGCAGGCCGAGCGGATCACGCAGAGGTACCGCCCCGGCCAGCATGACGATCCCGAAGGCGCCGGTGCTCCACCCGTCCACGCGCAGGGCGGTGCAAAGCAAGTCTGGGCGGTAGGTCGGTTCGGTGGCCAGGAAGGTGTTCATGTCCAACTCCGGTGGGTCGATTCGGCGGAGCCGATCGGCTCCCGAGACCCCACCTTGCTCGGCGTGAGGTGGGCCTCTCAATAACCTCCGAGGTCATGGCGGCACCGCACGGCCGATGATTAGCCTGGTCAGGTGGCACAACCTCAGCTGGAAACTCGGTCGCGAGTCGGCCTGCTGCTGCGCGAGTGGCGGCAGCGGCGCAGGCTCAGCCAGCTCGACCTGGCCTTGTCGGCCGATACCTCGGCCCGGCATCTGTCCTATGTGGAGACCGGCCGCGCCAAACCGAGCCGGACGATGGTGCTGCGGCTGTGCGAGGCGCTGGACGTACCATTGCGCGAGCGCAACACCCTGCTGCTCGCCGCCGACTACGCACCTGCCTACCGGGAGAGCAGTTTGGACGACGCCGGCCTGACCTCGGTGCGAACCGCGCTGCGCACCATGCTGACCGCGCACGAACCGTATCCGGCGGTCGTCGTCGACCGGCTGTGGAATGTGGTCACCGGCAATGCCGCGATGGGCGTGCTGATGCACGGCATTCCGGAGCATGTGCTGCTACCGCAGCCGAATGTGTATCGCCTGGTACTGCATCCGGACGGGTTGGCCCCCCGGCTGGCCAACCTGAGCCAGGTCCGCGAGTTGTTCCAGGAGCGCCTCGCCCGGCAGGTCGGCGCGAGTGGTGACCCGCGGCTGACGGCGCTGTACGACGAGGTGAGCCGTTATCCCCGGCTGCCGGATCCGCCGGACGAGCCGAAAGTCGGTGCGGGCCCGCCGAGCCCGTTCGAGGTGCCGATCCGGATCCGCACGCCGATGGGCGAGATGTCGATGTTCAGCACGATGGCCACCTTCGGCGCACCCGCCGATGTCACCCTGTCCGAGCTGGCCATCGAATTGTTCTATCCGCTGGACGAATTCACCGCGGCCGCGCTGCGCGAGCTGGCGGCCGCGGCGAATTCCTGACGCCGCGAGGCGATTTCGTCTCAGATGGGCTGGAAGCCCGCGCCGACGCCACCTTGGGCGTTGATGGCGGCGAGGATCACCGCGATCGGCTGGAAGAAGGCGGGCGAGTGCAGCGGATTGGCGGCCGTGGTGCACGGCACGTCGAACCCGATCGGGCCGATGCCGGTGAGCCTGCCCTGATTCATCCCGACCAGCTGATCGCCGACCACGACCGGACCGCCGGAATCGCCTGGCTTCGAGCAGTATTGGTTGATGCTGGTGCCGTCCAGCTCGCCCCATACAACGCCGCAGTCGCTACCGCTGGTGCGCCCGCTCGCGCACACGGTAGCGCCAGGGCCGGGCGCGGCGCCGAATCCGGCGATGGTGGTCGGGCCGACGCTGCGCACCGGCGTGACCCGCTCCGGATCGAGCTCCAGTACTGCGTAGTCCAAACCCTTACCGTCGTCGGAGAACGCGACAACGCCGACCACCCCGGCCTCCGGCGTACGTTCGGCGATCATCCTGGCGCCGGTGGGCGCGCAGTGGCCCGCGGTGATGCCGACGAGCCTGCCCGCGCTGTCGTGGCCGATCGCGGTCAGCGAGCACGCAGCATTGTTGTCGAAGACGATGCCCGAGCTGCCGCCGAGTACCGCACTCGGCGCCGCCGACGCGGTGCCCGCGCCGCCGATGACGGCCGTCGCGATGGCGGCCGTAGCGACCGCCACCGTGCTGAATTTCGTTGCCACTTCTCTCCTTATTCGAAAAAGCGAGCCACCCGACTGCTACCGTGCTCGCCCGGACCGGGGAGGGAACCGCCACCGACAGAATCTGCGACTACCCTGGTTACCTTCTAGCTAACTCAGCATTGACGGGGAGGGTTCGGTTACGCAACACGCCTGTGCGCCGCGCCACAATGGGGCCACGAGTGAGACCCATGCCACATCACGCGAGAGCGGCTCTGAAAACGGTTCACCCGAACTGACTTTCACCCTCACCCAACCCAGTCACGGCCGAGGTGTCCGGCCGACGAGACTCAACTGTTATACGCCGCCCGGCGGTCGTACCGCGAATTCGCGCGGAAACTGCCAGGCGGCCGACCACACCACAACTTCCTCATCCTCGGCAGATGTTCGCAGAACCCAGATGACCGTTGTCGAGCATCCGGCGACGGGTAGATGAACATGTGAGGTCGAATCGCCGCCACGGACCGCACGGCCACCAACGGATGACATGACGAATAGCGTTGCCAGGGTGCAACGTTCGGTACACGTCTAACGAAATAGGTTGGAGCAGAAGCGATTCGCCGCTACGACAAGTACGACGTGTCGTTCACCAGACGAACGGACGACCCGCCGTCGGGATAGAACTCCGCGATCGACAGCGACGCCAGATCCAGATGCAACCGGTACAGCAGGGACGGCCCCACACCGAGCGCGAGCTGCAACAACGTCTTAATCGGCGTCACATGGCTGACCAGCACCAGGTTCGCACCGGGATACAGCCCGACCAGGTCACGACGGACCGCGTCCACCCGCTCGCGCACCGCGTCGAAGCTCTCCCCACCCGGGGCGGGCAACGAGGGATCGCCGAGCCAGCGGGCGTGCAATTCCGGATCGCGCTGCGCCGCCTCGACGAAGGTCAAGCCCTCCCAGTCACCGAAGTCGGTCTCGATGAGGCCGTCCAGCACGGTGAGCGGTGCGTCCAGCGCGGTGGCGGCGGCCTCGGCGGTGTCGCGGGCTCGGCTCAGCGGCGAGGACAGCACAGCGGTGATGTCGCCTTTGGCGGCAAGCATTTTCGCGGCGCGCGCGGCCTGTTCCCGGCCGAGCTCGGTCAGTGGCGGATTGCCGCGGCCCGAATAGCGGCGTTGCACAGACAGTTCGGTCTGACCGTGGCGCAAGAGCAGCAGCCGGGTCGGGCGGCCGGTGGCACCGGTCCAGCCGGGAGCGGGCTGAGCGGCGACCGCGGAGACGACCGGGTCCTCCGGAATCGTTGTGGCCGACGGTGTTTCGGGCTCGCGGGCGGAACGTACGTCGTCGACGAGGGTGGCGTCGTCCATGGCCGCGTTGGCCAGTTGGTCGGCATGCGAATTCTCGGCCCGCGGAATCCAGGTGAAGCTCACCTGTTCGAAACCGGCGACCAACCTGCGGGCCCGGTCGGCGAGCGGAACCATGGCCGCGTGCTTGATCTTCCAGCGACCGGACATCTGCTCGACGACCAGCTTGGAATCCATCCGCACCGCGACGATGCGGGCGCCGAGTTCGGCGGCCGCCTCCAAACCGGCGATGAGGCCACGGTATTCGGCGACATTGTTGGTGGCGATGCCGATGAATTCACGGCGTTCGGCGAGGACCCGCACATGATCGGCGGAGTAGACGACGGCGCCGTAACCCGCCGGGCCGGGATTGCCCCGCGAACCACCGTCGGCCTCGACGATCACCTCGCTGTCGCTCACCGCGGCCTCCGCCGCGCGCGCGTGGTCACCCACACCGCCGAGCTCACAGCCCCGATTCCTTGGTGCGCACGAGGATCGCGCCACACTCCGGGCACCGCACGACCACGTCCGGCGCGGTCTTCGCGATCCGGGCGATCTCGCCGCGGTCCAGTTCGATCCGGCACGCGCCACAGCGACGGGCCTGCAACAGCGCCGCACCGACACCGTGCTGGGCGGTCTGCCGGTCGTAGATCGCCATCAGGTCGGCGGGGAAGAGCGAGATCAGCTTGGCCCGGTCGGCGTCGCAACGACCCTGTGCCACCTCGAGATCGGCAAGGGCCTCGTCCCGCTGGGTTTGCGCGTCGGCCAGTTCCTGCTCGGTCTTGTCCAGCCGGGCGCCCGCGTGCTGGTAGTCGTCGGCGGAGGCTTCGCGGCGCTCCATCACCTCGAGCAGTTCGTCCTCCAGCACCGAGCGCCTGCGTTCCAGGCTGCCCAGTTCGTGCTGGATCTCCGAAAGCTGTTTGGCGTTCACCGTTCCGGCGGTCAGCATGCTCTTGTCGCGTTCCTCGCGCTTGCGGACGGCGTCGACTTCGCCTTCCAGCTTGCGGATGTCGCGGTCGAGGTCGTCGAGCATGATCTGTACGGCGACGGCGGCATCCTTGTGCGCGTTGCGCTCGGCCTCCAGCCGGGCCACCTCCTGCTGTTCGGGCAGCACGGTGCGGCGGTGCGCGATCCGATTCAGCTCGGCGTCGACAGCGGCCAGCTGGAGCAGCTTGGCCTGGATCGGTGGTTCGACATTCAACGCGGACAAACTCCTGGACGCTATGGACGGGTCGGTGTTCAACCGTACCCCGCCTGCCTGCCCGCGCTGACCGATGCCGCACCAATCGGTGCGGCCGGACCGGGACCGCTAGGCCGGCGCGCGGGTCTTGATGGCGTCCCGGGAGACGAAGACGTCGTATTCACCGGGGACGGCGATCACCGCATTGCCATAGGCGGAGCGCACGAACGGCTCCGTCCACCAGCGGCCCGTCCGCATATCTTCGAAGAAGTCCCGGTCGCCGCCGTTGAGGAAAATCTGGTTCTGGGTGGTGGCGACGCCGTCCAGGCGCTGGCCGTACAACCGGCTGATCTTGTACCCGGAGTGGAAGCCGAGCGCGTTCACCCACGGTTCCAGCTCGACGATCCCGGCCTGCAGCACCCACGTGTCACCCTCGACCTGGTACTTCAGCCGCTGCTCATCCTGCTGGTCGTCGCCGTAGAGGGTGAGGTCGATATCGAGCAGATGCTCCTGGCCCTCCACCTGCTTGGCCACCACGTGCGCCGCCTTGATTTCGCCGGTCAACCCGAGGTAGGTCTGCATCAGCGTCGCCACCCACAGCAGCAGCACCGCGGCCAGCACCAGCACCAGCCCGCTGCCGCCGCGCAGGATCAGCGCCCGTATCCCGACCCGGCGCGCCA
Source organism: Nocardia brasiliensis (assembly GCF_042691675.1). GTDB lineage: Bacteria > Actinomycetota > Actinomycetes > Mycobacteriales > Mycobacteriaceae > Nocardia > Nocardia brasiliensis_D. Next base: position 2,396,649 of record NZ_CP170507.1, on the reverse strand, counting down.
GCACCAGTCCGGAGATGAGCAGCGCGAGCCCGACCACGATGAGCAGGATCAACCCGATCTGGACGAAGCCGAAGTTCACCGGGAAATTCATGCGGTAGTTGTACCCCCGGAACGCCGGTCGACTCGTGGGAAACCGCCCAGCGCACAAACCAATCCGGCAGACACGCCGAGACACGCCGCAGCGGCGGTAAGGTTTAGGGCATTAGAGTTCGATTTTCCGGGGGTATTCCGTGTTGATCTTTGGTTGGCGTCGAGATGTGCAGCGGCTCGCCGTGCTCACGTTGGTGTGCCGGAATTGCGGCAATCCGGCGGCCCATGTTCTGCACAAAATGGTCACCAAATTCACGCTGTTCTTCGTACCGCTGATTCCGTTGAGCACCAAGCATTCCCTGCAGTGCACGTGGTGCGGTACCGAGTCGGGCATCCCTGCGCAGCAGGTCGCCGAGCTGCTGGGGCGGGCACAGGCCGAGAACATGCCGGGCTGGCAGCAGCCCGCGGCCGCGGGCGGCGATAAGCAGTGGCCGGCGTAGCCGCCGTGACTACTACGTCGGCCGGGCGCGCTGACAGACTGAACACGCTGAGCGAATCAGCTGAGCGCGGTGACCGGCCGAATCAGCCCGGCGCGCTGACCGGCCGAATCAACTCGGCGCGCTGACGGTCCACGGGTCGGTACGCAACGTCGAAACTCGTGTCGCCAACTCGGGCAGCCCGGCCCGGACAACCCGTTCCGCCTGCGCGCACCAAGGGAATTCGGTCGCCCAGTGAGCGGCGTCGACCAGGGCTGGACCTCCCTTGCGGAGATGCTCGTCGACCGGATGATGACGCAGATCCGCGGTGACGTAGGCGTCGACGCCGCGGCGGGCCACCGCGTTCAGGTAGGAATCGCCCGCACCGCCGCAGACGGCGACCGTGTAGATGGTGCGGTCCGGGTCGCCTGCCGCGCGGACACCCCATGCGGTCGGCGGTAAGGCGGCGGCCACGCGATCGGTGAACGCGCGCAACGACTCCGGCGCCGCCAAGGTGCCGACGCGGCCGATGCCGACGGCCGAGGGCAGCAGGGCCCGTTCGGTGATGTGGTAGGCCGGGTCCTCGTAGGGGTGAGCGGCACGCAGGGCGGACAGGATGGCGGCGCGCGCGCCAGGTGGGGCGATCACCTCGACCCGTTCCTCATCGACATGCTGGAGTTCGCCGAGCACGCCGACCGATGGATCAGCTTGCGACATCGGCCGGAACTGCCCCACCGCGGGCACGCGGAGCGCGCAGTCGCGATAGTCGCCGCTGCCGCCCGCGCCGGCGGCGAACAAGGCCGCCAGCACCGCCTCGGTGTGCGAACGCGGCACCTGAACCACCCAGTTGTCCACCGGAGCTTCGGGTTTCGCATCGAGCGGGCCGGTGACGGTGAGGCCGAGCGCCGCCGCCAGCGCGTCGGAGACGCCGGGGTCGGCGGAGTCCGCGTTGGTGTGCGCGGTGAACAAGGCACAGCCGGAACGGATGAGGCGATGCAGCAGTGCACCTTTGGGAGTGTCGGCCGCGACGGTGTCGACGCCGCGCAACAGCAGCGGGTGGTGCACGACCAAAGCCTGTGCCCGCCAGTCGATCGCCTCGTCGACGACGCCCGCCGTCGCGTCAACCGCGAACAGCACCCTGGTCACCTCGTCGGCCGGATCACCGGCGACCAGCCCGACCGAGTCCCACGACTCGGCCAGCTGGGGCGGGTAGGCCGCGTCGAGCACTTCGATGAGATCTGCCAGCGTGGTCATCGTTCACCCTCCTCTGATTCTGTGCTCCATCACTACAGGCCCACCGTCCGGATTCCATCGATCAGTTGATCCACCTCGGCGGCGCCGCGCACCGCGACGCGCAGATGGTTCGGCCCGAGGCCAGGGAAGGTATCGGCGCGGCGGACGGCAATGCCCTTGTCCGCCAAATGTTTCCGAAGTAGCTCACCGTCGGGGACACGGAGCAGGAGGAACGGCGCCTCGGCCGGAGTGTGCACGTGCACGCCGAGTTCGGTGAGCCGGGCGATCATCGCGGCGCGTTCGGTGGCGATGTCGTGGGCGCGCCGCTGTTCCGCCGCGACCGCGGCGGGCTCGGCGGTGGCGGTGATCGCCTCCAACTGCAGGGTGCCGAGTGGCCAGTGCGCCCGGCCGCGGTTCAAGCGGGACAGGAGTTCGGGGTCGCCGAGGAAGTAGCCGCAGCGGAGCCCGGCGAGGGCCCAGGTCTTGGTGAGGCTGCGCAGGACCAGCAGGTCGGGTGCGGTGGATCCGGCGAGCGACTCGGGTTCGCCCGGCACCGCGTCGGCGAAGGCCTCGTCCACCACGATGATCCGGCCCGGTCGGCGCAGCGCGTGGATCGCTTCGGCCGGGTGCAGGACGGAGGTGGGGTTGGTCGGGTTGCCGAGCACAACGAGGTCGGCGTCGGCGGGAACGGCGGCCGGGTCGAGTGTGTAGGGCGGTTCGAGCAGCACTCGCGTCACCGCGGCATCGGCCTCCCGCAAAGCCAGTTCCGGCTCGGTGAACGACGGGTGGAGCACGGCAGCCAGGCGTGGTGTGAGTCTGGGCAGCATGGCGAAACCCTCGGCCGCCCCGGCCAGCAGCAGCACCTCGTCCGGGCGGCGGCCGTGCCGGGCCGCGACGGCACGGCGGGCCGCGTCCGCTTCCTCGGCGCTCGGATACCGGCCGAGCCCGTCCAGCCGGGCCGCCAGCCGCTGCCGCAACCAGTCCGGCGGCGCGCTGCCCTGCACGTTCACCGCGAAGTCGAGCATGCCCGGGCGCGCGTCCACGTCGCCGTGGTGGCGCAGTTCGGCGCGATCGACGCGGTCCTCGGGCACGAGATCACACCCTACGTGGCGGTCCCGTAGGGCGACCGGCCAGAATGGCTGTCGTGGGTGAGCTGCACGTGTCGTTCGTCTGTACCGGCAATATCTGCCGTTCTCCGATGGCGGAGAAGATTTTCGCGATGCACCTGTCCCGGGCCGGACTGGCCGATCGGGTGCGGGTGAGCAGCGCGGGCACCGGTGCGTGGCACGTCGGCGACAACGCCGACGCGCGCACCAACGCCACGTTGCGCAAATACGGCTACGCGACCGGGCACATCGCCGCCGCCCTCGGCGCCGACCATCACGACGCCGACCTGCTGATCGCCCTGGACACCTCGCACGAGCGCGAACTCGCCCGACTCGGTGTGCCGTCGGATCGGCGCAGGCTGTTGCGCAGTTTCGACCCGGCCGCCGACGGTCCCGACGTGCCCGACCCGTACTACGGCGACACCGCCGACTTCGAATTGGTCCGCGATCAGATCGAGGCGGCGATGCCCGGGCTCCTCGACTGGGTGCGCGACGCGCTCGGCGAACCGCCCGCACCACGCGCCAACCAGTCCGCCGAGCCGCCCGATCCCACCCGCGACAGGCGCGCCTGATGCGGCCCTTCTCGATTCATCCCAGCTGGATACTCCTGACGGTGCGGTCCACCGACCGGCCCGGCTTCTGCACCGCGGCCGAACCTGCCTGCGACGGACTCCGATGATGCGCCGACTCACTTTCCTGCTGCGTCCCAGTTGGGTGATCCTCGCGGTGCTGGTCGCCGCGTTCGCCTACCTGTGTTTCACGGTGCTCGCGCCGTGGCAGCTCGGCAAGAACACGAGCACCTCGCATCGCAACCAGTTGATCGCGGACTCGGTACGCGCGGATCCGGTCGACATCACCACCGTCCTCGCCGGGCCCAGCACGGACGACGCGCACACCGAATGGCGCAAGGTCACCGCCTCCGGCACCTACTTGCCGGACTCGACCATGCTGGTCCGGTTGCGCCACCTCGACGGCGCCCCTGGCTACTCCGTGCTCGGCGCGTTCCGGCTGGACGACGGGCGCCTCCTGCTCATCGATCGAGGGCTGGTGTCGGCGGTAGACGGCTCCCGCCCGCCGCAGATCCCCGACCCGCCCGCCGGACCCCAGCGTCTCGAGGCCCGCGTCCGGATGTCGGAAGGCGTGACGCCCGGCAAGGATCCGTCCGTCCAAGACGGCTACCGGCAGGTGTACTCGATCGACACCACCCAGGCAGCGGCGGTCCTGCAACAGCCGCTCACCCCCATCCCCACCGGCGAACGCGGCGGCTACCTCCAACTGGACAAGGACCAGCCCGGCGCCTTCACCCCCACTCCCCTCCCCCAACTCGACGCAGGCCCCTATCTCTCCTACGGGCTTCAATGGCTGGCCTTCGGCATCATGGCCCCCCTCGGCCTCGGCTATTTCGTCTACGCCGAAATCCGGGAGCGCCGGAAAGAAAAGTCCGGTGCCACAGCCCAACCCGCCGACCCGGTGACCACGATCGAACCCGTTGACGACCAGGCGGCCCAACCCGCTTCTGCCGCACCTACTCCGGCCGCCACCAAAACAACCGAAGCGCGCCTGGCCGACCGCTACGGCCGCGGCCGCGACTGACCCGCAAACCGCGCGCAGGCACCACAGCCGGTGGCACCAGCTCAGTCGCTAGAAGTCGAAGCTCCTTCGGGCACAACGGTTACGACACGCCGTCGGCCGTAGGTGCGCGGGATGGCTCCGACGAACCCTGTCACCCGATGCCTAGCGCCGGATAACCGACCAGAGGGCCGCGACCGCGAGCGATGCCCACTGCACCGACTTCGACATCCGAACGGCGCGATGGAGATCCGCGACTGTCGGTGCGGGGCCGTCGCCGAGGGTTGGGCGCAGTTCGGTGCCGTGGCGGTACCGGGTGCGACCGCCGAGGCGGACACCGAGGGCGCCTGCCATGGATGCTTCGACCACCCCGGCGTTGGGGCTCGGGTGTTTTGCGGCGTCGCGGCGCCACGCGCGCAGGGCGGTGGCGGGGCGGCCGCCGACTAGCGGGGCGAGCGCGACCGTGAGCAGGCCGGTCAGCCGGGCAGGCAGCAGGTTGGCCAGGTCGTCGATGCGGGCAGCGGCCCAGCCGAACTGGCGGTAGCGGTCGTTGCGGTAGCCGATCATGGCGTCGAGGGTGTTGATCGCGCGGTAGCCGAGCAGGCCGGGCACTCCCGCGATCGCACCCCATACCAGCGGCGCGACCGCCGCGTCGGAGGTGTTCTCGGCAATGGATTCCAGTGCGGCGCGGGCCAATCCGTCCGCGTCGAGCGCCTCGGGATCGCGCCCGCACAGCGAAGGCAACAGAGCCCGCGCACCGGTCAGGTCCCCGACCTCGAGCCGATCGGCCATCTCCCGACCCGCGCGCGCGAGGCTACGTCCGCCGAGCACCGTCCAGGTCGCCAACGCGGTCACCGGGATCCCACCCCGACGAACCCCGACACCGAGACCGATCGCCGCCCCCACCAACACCACCTCGTGCACCACCCCGGCGCTCCGCCGATCGGCATACGTCACCGTTTCGAGCGCCCCTGCCGCCGAACCGAATCCAGCCACCGGATGCCACCGCCGCGGATCCCCCACCACCCGATCGAGCACAAACCCCAGCACCAGCCCAGCCGCGGTCGAGGTCCCCTTCTGCACCCGCCGAGACTATCGACCGTCGTCGACTTCCAGTCCACTCACCCACCCATCGCCGCTCGGCGAACGGGACATCACGGTGCGTCCACCTGAGGTTTGGCTCAGCCATGTCCCTCTCGGCGTAGTGCGGAGCCCGGGCGGGTGGGGGGGAGATCTGTGGTCGGAGTTGGGCTCGGGGTGGCTCGGTTATGTGCGATCCGGCGGTCCAGTGACGAGAACCTCGCTGGTGGCGGGTGTGGAAGGCTGACTGGTTACGGCGTGTCACACTCTGAGGTCCTGCGTCGTCGACCTGGTGACGCACCCATGACTCGCGCCCCCGGTGGGGCGGAACGACCGAACGGCGAACAGCAGTGACATCGGAACAGCCTTCTACTTCTGAACCCCTCGACCAGGCCGAACTGGCTCGGCGGTTCGAGGAGCACCGGCCGTATCTGCGCAGGCTCGCCTACAGCACGCTGGGCAGCCTCACCGACGCGGACGACGTGGTGCAGGAGGCATGGCTGCGGCTGCAGCGCCAGCACGAGGCGGGGACCGCGGGCCAGATCGAGAACCTGCGCGCCTGGCTCAGCACGGTCACCGGACGCTTGGCGCTGGACCAGCTGGGTTCGGCGCGCGCCCGCCGTGAGCAGTATGTCGGCGAATGGCTGCCGGAGCCCGAGGTCACCAGCTGGGACGACCCCGCAGACCGGATCACCCAGGACGAGCGGGTCACCACCGCGCTGCTGGTGGTCCTCGAATCCTTGTCACCGGCCGAGCGCACCGCGTTCGTCCTCCAGGACGTGTTCGGCATGACCGGCCCGGAGGTCGCCGAGGTGGTCGGTCGCACCCCGGCGGCCGTGCGGCAGCTCGCCTCGCGCGCCCGCAAGCGCGTCGAAGACGGCACGCCCCGCTTCCCCGCCTCGCCGGACGAGCAGGAGAAGGTCGTCTCCGCCTTCGCGGTCGCTTGGCGCTCCGGCGATCTCAGCGCACTGCTCGGCGTGCTCGACGCCAATGTCAGCCTGACCGCCGACGGTGGCGGCAAGGTCCCCGCGATCCGGCAGCCGGTGCACGGCGCGGAGCTCATCGCGAAGATGCTGCTCGGCTGGTACCACGCACCGTCCGCCGCGGGCGCGTGGGGCCGCGCGGTGCTGGTCAACGGCGCCCCCGGCCTCGTCGTCTTCGACGGCAACCACACCGGCGTCTTCTCCTTCACCATCGATGACGGCCGCATCGTCGCCATCAACGTGGTCCGCAACCCCGACAAGTTGCACGACCTCCCCACCACCGGCGAACCCGACTGGTACCTCGGCGAGGGCCGCACCGACAACTGACCCCGCCTGTCGTCGCAGCCGGAAGCCTTGGCGGACTCGCAGCGCGGATGTCAGCCTGCGAGTCCGACCGGCTTGGGATTCGTGTATCCGTGTGCCGCAGCGACTTCCGGCGACAGCAGTCTGCCTGCGTCTGCGGTGAGGCCGTGGGCGAGGTCGGGGTCGGTGGCGCAGGCTTCTTTCCAGCCGTGGGCGGCGATGGCGCGAACGTACGGCAGCGTGGCGTTCGTGAGGGCGATGGTCGAGGTGTGCGGGACCGCGCCCGGCATGTTCGCGACGCAGTAGAACAGCGAATTATGTACGCGGAACGTGGGGTTCGCGTGGGTGGTCGGGTGGGAACCGGCGAAGCAGCCGCCTTGGTCGATGGCGATGTCGACGAGCACCGAGCCGGGGCGCATCTTGGCGACGAGGTCGTCGGAGACGAGCTTCGGGGCGCGGGCGCCGGGCACCAGGACCGAACCGATGACGAGATCGGCGTTCGAGACGGCGCGCTGGACCTCGGCGGCGTTCGAGGCGACGGTGGCGATCCGGCCGGCGAACCGGGCGTCCAACTCGCGCAGGCGGTGCAAGTTGGTGTCCAGGACGGTGACCCGCGCACCCATGCCCGAAGCGACCGCGGCCGCATTGGACCCGGCGACACCGCCGCCGAGCACCACCACGTCGGCCGGTGGCACTCCCGGCACGCCACCGAGCAGCATGCCCGCACCGCCCAGCGGCGCCATCAGATGGTAGGCGCCGACCTGCGCGCCGAGCTTGCCCGCGACCTCACTCATCGGGGCGAGCAACGGCAGCGAGCCATCGGCGGCGCGGACGGTCTCGTAAGCGATGGCGGTGATCCCGGAACCCAGGATGGCGTCGGTGCATTCGCGGGACGCGGCCAGATGCAGGTAGGTGAAGAGCACCTGCCCGCGCCGCAGCCGCGGATACTCCTCGGCAATCGGTTCCTTCACCTTCAAAACCAGCTCGGCCTCCCGCCAGACCTGGTCGACGCCGGGCACCAGGCGCGCCCCCGCGGCGGCGTAGTCGGCGTCCGCGAACGCCGACCCGACGCCCGCGCCTGCCTCGATCAGCACCTCGTGTCCCTGCGCGACCAACTCCCGGGCACCCGCCGGAGTGAGCGCCACCCGGAACTCTTGCTCCTTGACCTCGCGTGGAACTCCGATCCTCATAACGCCATCGTGGACCCCGCGTGGGGCTCCCGCCACGAACGACGCGCGGGTGTCACACGCTGATCACGAGACCGCCGCCGGACGGGCCGTTTCTACGCAAGTTGATCAGCACGCCGTCGGCGGTCGAGACAATCGGCGCTGTTCGAAGCTCATTCCGACGGGGCGGAGCGGCTGGGCCGAATGCCGCAGACGGTCACTGGCACGCCTACGGCATCGACACCGGCCGTCACACAGTGATCTCTTTGCCCAGCGGCGGAATCCGCAACTGGTGCGCACGCCCCGCATACTCGAATACCCGCCCAAGATGATCCAGAGTCTCGCTGAAGTGCGCCCATCCTTCGCCGTGCACCGGCACGATCACCGCGTCGCCGAGTATCTCGGCCGCCTGCACCGCGGTGCGGGCGTTGAGCGTGACGTCCGCGTCGCCGAACAGGCCGATGTTCGCGGCCCCGACGAACAGCACGGCGATGTCGATTCGACCCATCCGCTCGACAATCCGCGCGACCAGATCGACGGACGCGTTGTCACCGGAGACGTACACCGTCGGCTGCCCATCGGCCTGCAGTACGAATCCGGTGACGATCCCGGTGATCGGTTCGCAGCCTTCCGGCCCGTGCAGCGCGGGTACGGCGGTGATCCGGATCCCGTCCAACGTCACGGTCTCCCAATTGTCCAGTCCCCGAACACCCTTGATCCGCTCCGCGGCGCCCGGCGTGGACAGCACGGTCGGCACCGTCTTCAGGAATTCGCGCCCGGAGTTGTCGAGGTTGTCCGCGTGCTCGTCGTGCGAGAGCAACACGACGTCCACCGGACCGACCTGTTCCACGGACACCGCGGGACCGCTGAGCTTGTGCAGCGTCGCCCGACCCGGGTAGTCGCCGGGCTCGTCGAAGGTGGGGTCGGTCAGGAAGGTGCGGCCCGCGTACCGGAGGCGCAGCGTGGGCCCGCCGATGTGCAGGGCTTCGAGCTGGGTGGTGCGTTCGATCGTTTCGGTCATGCGGTTGATCTTGTCAACGTCTCAGCAGGCTCAACAGTGGCCCGCGAGCCGCCTACCGCTAAGATCGGGCCATGCGTACCGTGGCCGTTCTCGCCTATGACGGCATCAGCCCGTTCCACCTGTCCGTGCCCAGCCTCGTCTTCGGCCGGGTCGGCATCGGCGGCTCCGGGCCGTACCAGGTGGACGTGTGCGCCGAGCGGCCCGGAAGCCTGCGCACCCCAGCGGGTTTCGATATCGACGTGCGGCACGGACTCGACCGGCTGGTGCGCGCGGACACCGTCGTGGTCCCGAGCTGGGAACACGACATGCCACTGTCCGACGACTTGCGCGCCGCCCTGCATCAGGCACACGCCGCGGGCGCCCGAATCGTCGGCCTCTGCCTCGGCTCATGGGCGGTGGCGGCCAGTGGGTTGGCCGACGGTCGCGAGGTGATCACCCACTGGGCGGGTGCCGCCCGCCTGGCCCGCGCCTTTCCCGCGGTCCGGGTGCGCGCCGACACCCTCTGGTCGGACCTAGGCGACGTGGTCACCTCCGCGGGCGTCGCCGCCGCCCTCGACTGCTGCCTGCACCTGGTGCGCAACGACCTCGGCAGCCGCGCCGCCACCGAACTGGCCAGGGAACTGGTGACAGCTCCGCACCGCAGCGGCTCGCAAGCCCAGTACATTCCGATCGCCGTCCCCGAGGCCGCCGACGACGACCCCATCGAACGCGCGATGGTCTGGGCTCGAACACATCTCGGCGATCCGATCGATCTGGACAGCTGGGCCCGAGTGGCCCTGATGTCCCGGCGCACCTTCACCCGCCGCTTCCGCGACCGCACCGGAAACAGCCCCCAGCAGTGGCTGCTACACCAGCGCACCGACCGCGCCCGACTGCTCCTGGAAACCACCGACGACACCATGGACCGCATCGCCGCCGAAACCGGCTTCGGCACCGCCGTCAGCCTCCGCCACCACTTCCACCGCATCCTCGGCACCACCCCCGCCGCCCACCGCGCCCTCTTCACTCCCACCCGCCATGATCAACGGGACATGACGGCGGCAACGGCCGAGTAGCGCCGCCACCACGTCCCGTTGATCATGAAGGTGGTGGACCGGCGGTCCGGTTCGGGGTGGGGGCGGCTACGTTTCCAGTTATGAGGATTCAGATCGGGGAGTTCGTTCCGGAGATCGATGAGGGCGCGTGGGTCGCGCCCAACGCGACGGTGATCGGGCGGGTGCGGCTCGCGGCCGACGTCAGTGTTTGGTACGGCGCGGTGATCCGCGGGGATCTCGAGGAGATCAGCGTCGGCGAACGGACCAACATCCAAGACGGCTGTGTGCTGCATGCCGATCCCGGGTTCCCGCTGACTGTCGGCAGCGGAGTTTCGGTGGGGCACAACGCGATCCTGCACGGCTGCACGGTCGGCGACGATGTGCTGGTCGGCATGGGCGCCACCGTGCTCAACGGTGCGGTGATCGGCGCCGGTTCGCTGATCGCGGCCAATGCGCTGATTCCGGAGGGCGCGCAGATTCCGCCGGGATCGCTCGTCGCCGGGGTGCCGGGTAAAGTTCGCCGCGAGCTCAGCGAGGCCGAACAGGACGGCATCAGACTGAATGGGGCTGTGTACCTGCACAACACGGCCAATCATCGGTCCGCCAAAGAGGTGTGAGACAGCGCACACTGATCAAGCGTCCAGTAGGAATCGCTGATAACATTTTCCCAGCGTGCCCGGTGACCCGGGGTCTCCTGCCGAAACGGTAGTCGTGCGGCTTGTAGCGCAGTGGTGAACCCACCCGGGTCGGTGGGAACGTGAGCGTGCAGGCAGGAGGTATCACGATGGTGGCGTACGTGCAGTCGAGTATGCACCGGCCGATGGGGCGGATCAGCGTGGCCGATATCGCGGCCCAGCCGGGCGGCATCGAGGCATTACAGCGGCGAGTCCACGAATTGCGTTCCAGCGGTGTCGACTTCGCCGCGAACGCGATCGAGCGGGAAATGGCCGCGCTGGACTTACCCAGGCAGTGAGCGCGAGCCACGGTCACCGCGTCACGAGACCGCGGTGACCGTGGCCAGCCCCGCCGTGGTGTGCTGATCCAACGCCATCAGCGCGGCCCGCACATGCACGAGCTGCCATCCACCATCCAGTCGGCGCAGCCGCACCTTCCCCTCGGTCCGATGGCGCGCCAGCTCCCGTGACATGGCCTGCGCGGCCGCCAGATCGTCCGGATGAATCTGCGGCGCGGGCTGGCCGGGCAGATCCGCCCAGGCAATGCCCGGCATGGGCGGACCGATCCAGCGAATCAGTTGCAACGAACGCAGATTCACGATCGCGCGATACTCCCCCGGCGCGGTGGCCGCCTCCAGCAGCTGGTACTCCAGAATCATCGGCGGCGGCGCGGCCGGTACCGCCGTCGCGGCACCGATGTCCTGAGTCACCCCGCGGAACAACACCTCCCTGCGCCCGGTGACATCGAACTCGATACTGATCCGGCAGGCGAAATGCCCCGCGCGCAAGGCATTGTCGTCGCGCCGGATGGTCCACACCGCCTGATGTTCGGTGCCCGGGGCCGAGTTCACGATCTTCGCCAACGCCTCGCTCTCGTCCCGATTGGTGACCAGCCGAGTGAACGCCCCCGCGATGGCCAACTCCGCCTCCCGGTCCTCGGGCGCTACGCCGTACAGGTCGAGCAGGTCGACACTGCGCACCGACCGATTGGTCGAGAGGTTGAAGTACCACGCGCCCACCGGATCTCGCGGTGGCAACGGCTCCTGTACCGGCCCGACCCACAATCGCACGGCGTGCGCCCGCTCCGGCGAGATCAGCAGCGGTTCGGCGCGCACGGTGCGCCGCCCGTCCGCGGACACGTGCGCGACCAGAGCACGGGTCCGGCATGCCTGAGCGAGGGCCGCCTCCGCATCCGCCAGCGAGAGCGGGTTACGCAGAATGTTGCGCAGCGGCACGAAGGATTTCGGCGCGGCGCCGAATGCGATCACCCGGCCCGGCACACCCGAGAAGCACTCGACCAGAATCCATTTCGCCATCAGCCGCACCCCGCCGATCGCACCCGACCGGGCGCTGCCATGAGAAGCGTTCGACCAGTTGCCATTTCGTCACCCGTTCCGGACCGAGCAGCCCGCGCGGAGCCGCGCGGTCAGGAACGAAATACCATGTCCAGCACCCGTTCGTGATAAGAGCCGGCGAGCCTTGTGACCAGATCCACAAGCAGGGCGTCCAGTCCGACGAGCACCTTCGCCTCACCCCGCGCCGCCCCACGCAGGATCGTCCTGGCCGCCGCGGCCGGGCTGGTCCGCGCGACCTGCCCTTCGAAGCGTCGCGCGACCGCCGCCGCGTCGATGCCCGGCGCGACACTCGCCGAACGCGCGATGGAGGTGAGCACCCCGCCCGGATACACCCCGGTCACCCGGACCTTGCCGCCCGCCGCACGCATATCCTGACGCAGCGAGTCGGTGAATCCGCGCACGGCGAACTTCGCCGCGTTGTACGGCGCGTGCTGCGCCACGCCGACCAAGCCGAACGCCGAGGACATGTTCACCACATGCGCCCGCTCGGCGGCCAGCAGATACGGCAGAAAAGCCTTGGTGCCGTTGACGACTCCCCAGAAATCCACGTCCATCACGTGCTCGAAATCGCTGAACGGCGACTCCGCCACCCCGCCGACGTGCAGAATCCCGGCATTGTTGAACAGCGCCTCGACCCGCCCGTACCGCGCGACGGTCGCCGCGGCATGGGCGAGCACCGCCGCCCGGTCGGTGACGTCGAGCCTGGTCAGCGTGGGTACGGCGCCCACCGCCGCGCAGAGTTCCCCGGTTTCGGCGAGGGTGTCCGCCGACTTGTCCGACAGCGCCAGCGCGGCGCCGTCACGGGCCAGCGCCAGCGCCAGCTCGCGGCCGATCCCGGCGCCCGCACCCGTGATCGCCACCACCCGGTTCGCGAAATAGGCCATGGCCCAACCCCTTTCCACCTCCACCGACATCCATATCGGACATCCAAGAAGGCTAGCCAGGCCAAGCTGGACACGTGACCTATACGCCATTCCGGCCATCCTCGACCGCGCCGCCGCACGCCGGTGAAATAATGAAGGTCCATCACCCGCACCGTCGCGACCCCATCCCGCACGCCCGGCGTTCGCGCGAATCGACTGGAGACCAGATGCCAACTGTCCCGCCCATGTTGCAGCGCATCCTGGACAAGCCCGTCGCCGATGGCGAGAAGCTACTGGAAAGCGCGCTCTCGGCCTTCCTGGACTTCGGCATCAAACGGACCAGCATGGGCGAGATCGCCCGCCGGGCCGGCATCAGCCCCGCCACCCTGTACCGCCGCTTCGAATCGAAGAACGACCTGGTCGAGGCGGTGAGCGTGCGGGAGGCGCAGCGCTTCGTCGCGATGATCGACAAGCAGGTGCAGGCCGTCTCCGGCTCCGAGGATCAGCTGGTGGAGATCTTCGTCGCGTTCATCACCGCGATCGCGAACAACGAGCTGCTGCGCCGCCTGCTGCGCACCGAACCGGACCTGATCCTGCCCCGGCTGACCACCGAGGCGGGCCCCATCCTCGCCGTCGGCCGCGGCTACCTGGCGGAGAAGCTGCGCGAACTACGGGACACCGAGAACACGCACGACTTCGACGCCGACCTGGTCGCCGAGATCATGGCCCGGCTCGCGCTCTCGCTGGCGCTCACCCCCGACGGGCTCATCCCGGTGGCCGACCGGGACGCCGCCCGTGAGTTCGCCCGCCGGACCCTGCTGCCCATGGTCGGCGTGCACGTGCGCGCCTGACGGCACCCCGAACGCCGCGGCCACCCGCTCGTCCAGGTCGGCTCGCGCCGTCTTGTCCAAGGTCCGGCCGTCGACGAACTCGCGCGCCAGCTCGACGACGGCCGCCGAGCGGGCCGATCCCGGATCCGGCAGCGGCAACCGCGATACGTACTGAGTGATCCACCGCCGCCGGCCCGAGTACAGCCGGTTACCGCACACGGCGTCGTAGAATTGCAGGCCGAGCGCCGAATTCGCCACGCCCATCAGCAGATACGCGAGTCGTTCCGCATCGGCGGGCGCCTCGGCCAGGTCGGGCAGCGAGATCCAGTAGCAGTCGCCGTTCACCACCGCACCGGACCGATCGAGCGCGAACCTGGGGCGTTCACTGATATCCGGAAACACCAGCTTCGGCTCGCACCACAGGTGCGGACGCTGCGGCACCCAGATCTCGAACCACTCGCGACCGCTCGCGCCGAGGTAGTGGCGGGCGGCCAGCGTGTCCTTGTGGGAACGCAAGTATTCAGCGGCGCATGGGAATTCGGCCAGATCGATCGGCGTGCGGTTCGGCCGGGTGCGGTCGTACGGGTACAGGACGCGGGTGTCGTGTGATCGGGCGATGCGCCACGGTTCGAGGTCGTGGTGGGTGATGAGATCGAGCAGCAGTTCCGGCTCGGGAACGGGGTCGACCTCGGACCACCGGTCGGAGATGAACACCCGATCGGCAGTTGTCTTGATACCCACCCGGATTCGGGCAACCTCCCCGAAGGTCCGCCAGGTCGCCGCGGCGACCCCGGCGAGCCAGGCGTCGACACCCGCATTCGACATGCGCCATGCCGCCTCCGACTCCGATGTTCGCCGCAATACTGTTCGGGTAGGCATGGACTGCGGTTCGCTCGGGTGTCGCGGCACGGCGGAAGACCCGTTTCCGCCCTGTTGCAGCACACTCTCGGTCAGGTCGCCCGAGCCCTGCCAGCCACTCCCTATCCATTCCCCGAGCGACGCTGCCCCGGCGTCCGAAAACATCTGCGCACCTGCGACTTCTGCGTGACCGGTCACCAACGTGCCCACCGCCACCGCGAAAGTCCGCCCGTTATGCGCGACGAGGCAACCGTCCTCTCCGGTCAGCGCCTCGAAAAGACCTGTCTCCTGCGCTCTTTCGTCACCCTCGGTCTCATACGCCGAGACGTAACGGCATCCGCCACCACCCGCGCCACGGGTCGCGATGGTGATCGCGGGCAATACCGCCGCCTCGAACAGCTTCGTATCCCCCAGGTCGTACAGCTCGACCGGCGTCAGCTCGGCGAGCAGCAATCGCCGAATGTTCGCGCCCGCCTTGGTAGTCAGAAATCGATTGGCGCACAACAACCCCAGCACACCATCCGCGCACAGCAGCCGGGGCAGCGTCGCAACGAACGGATGCGTCAGATCGATCCGCCCGCGCAACCCGAACTGCTTGCTGAGCAGTTGCGCGGTGACCCCACCCAATTGCTGGGTCCGCACATACGGCGGATTCGTGATCACCGCGTCGAACGAGCCCGCCCCGAGCTCCGCCGACACCGTGAGAAAGTCGCCGACGTGCCAGTCGACGCCGATCCCTTCAGGGCGCGCCCGCGCCACCGCGAGGGCCGTCGCGTCCAGGTCGTACCCCGTCAGCTCTACCCGGATCCCCGGCAGCCGACGCGCAACCTCGTCCCGCAACGCGAACAGCAGCTCCCCGTCACCGCAGGCCGGATCGAGCACCCGCAGCACCCCCGCTTCCGGTCGCGGCACATGCGCGAGCAGCCGCCCGGCCAGGAAGCGCGCGAGCACCGGCGGCGTGTAGTGCCTGCCGTGCCGCTTGCGATCCCGCGCGGCGGGGGCTTCGGAAGCCATGCGTGGGATTCTGCCTTGTCACAGCGCCGTATTCCCGGCAATGCGAGCACTCGACTCGGCCACCCGCCCTGCGACTACGCAGACCCCGGGTCTCGGGCCGTTTCGCGCCGCGTCTTCCGATGCTAGCGTTCAGTCTCGTAATGGAACTGAATTGAGGAGCGGGCATGCCGGTGGCCGACGTGGATACAGCGCAGCACACACTGTTGGCTCGGCTGCTCGACGAGCGCTGGACCTGTCGGCAGTTCCTGGCCGACCCGGTCCCGCGGGGGACCATCGAAGCGCTGCTGCGACTGGCCCAGCGCAGCGCCTCCTGGTGCAACACCCAGCCGTGGCAGCTCGTGGTGACCGAGGGTGCGGGCACCGACCGGTTCCGCGAAGAATTGTTGGCCCACATCCAAACCGCAACCCCGGAGCCGGATTTCGCGTTCCCCGCGCAGTACACCGGGGTGTTCCGGGATCGTCGTCGCGAGTGCGGCACGCGTCTGTACGAGAGCGTCGGGATCAGCAAAGGCGATCACGAAAAGACTATGCGGCAGGCCGTGCGCAATTTCGAGCTGTTCGACGCACCCCACGTGGCGATCGTGACGACGGAGGCCGACCTGGGCTTCTACGGTGGCGTCGACTGCGGCCTCTATATCGGCAACTTCCTGCTCGGCGCGCAGAGCCTCGGGCTCGGCGCGTCGCCGCAGGCCGCGCTCGCCTCGTATGCGCCGTTCGTGCGCGCCTACTTCGGCATCCCCGAGCACCGCCGGGTGGTCGCCGGAATCTCCTTCGGTTACCCGGACACCGAGCATCCGGTCAACGGGTTCCGCACCTCGCGCGCGAACCTGGATCAGGTCGCGACCTGGTTCACCGACTGAGCCGATTCAACCGGCTCGAGCAGGCCGGGCCCGGCTTCAGGGAGCACGTCGCGTGCGGTCAATTCGCTTCCGCAGCCGTCACATTCGAGCTTCGCGTGCGCTTCACCCGAACACCCTTGATGGGCGTAACGCACGGGCGGCCCGGCGGGTGCCATATAGGTATCGCCCCAGTCCCGGATGGCCATGAGGATCGGATAGATGTCGTGGCCCTTCTGCGTGAGCCGGTACTCCTCGTGCGCGCCGACCGCGGCCTTCTTCTTCACCAGAATGCCGTGTTCGATCAGCCGGTCGAGCCGGTCCTGTAGACGGCTGCGAGAGATGCCGAGCGCACTCTGGAAGCCGTTGAAGCGGCGGATACCGGAGAACGCGAACTTCAGGATCAGCAGGGTCCAGCGGTCGCCGAAGATCACGAGCGGGCGCGTGATCGAACACGGCACGTCGGCAAGTTCTTCGTAGCGCACCTGTCGATGCTACCGAGCCGGTCCTCGATTCCGGCCGAGCACGGCGGCTCACCCCGTGCTCGGATACGGGAAGTCTTGCCCATTGTTTCGGTCTTCGGATCAGAGCGGAATGTTCTTCAGGTGGCTGGCCCGTGACGGTGCGGCGGCCAGCGCGGCGGCAATGGTGCTGCGCGTCTTCGCCGGGTCGATCACCTGATCCACCACGCCGATCGCGATGGCCCGCTCGACTCCGCCCGCGATGCGCTCGTGCTCGGCGGTCAGGCGCTCGTGCAGGGCTTCCCGTTCATCGTCGGGGGCGGCTGCCAATGCCTTCTTGTGCAGGATGCCGACGGCGGCCTTGGCACCCATCACCGCGACCTCCGACCCGGGCCACGCGTAGACCGCGGTCGCGCCCAGCGAGCGGGCGTTCATCGCGATGTAGGCGCCACCGTAGATCTTGCGGGTGACCAGGGTGACGCGCGGTACCCGTGCCTCGGCGAACGCGTGCAGCAGCTTGGCGCCACGACGCACCACGCCTTCCCACTCCATGCTGACGCCGGGCAGGTAACCCGGCACGTCGGTGAGCACGATCAGCGGGATACCGAACGAGTTGCACAGCCGCACGAAACGCGCTGCCTTCTCGGCACTTTCGGAGTTCAAGCAGCCGCCGAGCCGGATCGGATTGTTGGCGAGCACACCGACGGTGCGGCCACCGAGCCGGCCGAGACCGGTGACGATGCTGCGCGCGTAACCGCCCTGCAACTCCTCGAAGGAGCTTTCCCCATCGACGTTGTCGAGCAGCTCGTGAATGATCGGCTTCACGTCGTAGGCGCGCTTGGCCGACTCCGGCAGCATCGCCTTCAGGTCGACGTCGCCGTGCTCGGCCGCCACCAGATCGAACTCGCCTTGCTCGGCGAACATCGACACCAGCCGACGTGCGCGATGCATGGCGTCCGACTCGTCCTCGGCGACGATGTGGGTGACGCCGGACTTCTTGCCGTGCGTCACCGGTCCGCCCAGGGTGGCCATGTCGACCTGCTCGCCGGTCACGCTGCGCACCACATCGGGGCCGGTGACGAAGATCCGTCCCTCGGGCGCCATGATCACGATGTCGGTCAGTGCCGGACCGTAGGCGGCGCCACCGGCGGCGAAGCCGACGACCACGGAAATCTGCGGTACCAGGCCGGACGCGCGGACCATGGCCTCGAAGACCAGGCCGACCGCGTGCAGCGCCTCGACGCCCTCGGCCAGCCGAGCGCCGCCGGAATGCCAGATGCCGACGACCGGAATGCCGGAGTCGATGGCGGTGTCGATCGCGTCGACGATGTGCTTGCAACCCTCGACACCCATCGCGCCGCCCATGACGGTGGCGTCGGAGCAGTAGGCCACGGTGCGGACACCGTCGACCTCGCCGATGGCGGCGAGCACACCGGACTTGTTGCGCGGGTGAAGTGGAAGAACGGTGCCGGGATCGAAGAAACGCTGTAGTCGACCGAGTGGATCACGCGGATCGATCGCCGTCTCTGGTGGCAACGCGGGAGCCATAGTTGTCATCGCGCTTTCTCCTCACCTCGATGAGTACGCCGCAACGCGGCTGCGAATGTCGAACCGGCGGACATCGAGCCAAGAGCCCGATGCCCGCCGGGGATCGTTGTGCAGTCGATCACCAGTCTGTGCGGTCAAGCCCGGAGGCGGCAGCTTGCGTAACCACGGAGGGCTCCGCACAGACTGAAATAGTTACAGCGGCTATGCCCGACCGAAGGCGAGCGCGACATTGTGCCCACCGAAACCGAAGGAGTTGTTGATCGCGTACTCGATCTCCTGACGACGCGCCTCGCCGTGCACCACGTCGAGGTCGATCGCCGGGTCCTGGTTCTCCAGGTTCAGCGTGGGCGGGACGATGCCGTCCCGGATGCTGAGCACCGTGAGTACCGACTCGAGCGCGCCGACGGCGCCGATCGAGTGTCCGAGCGCGGACTTCGGGGCATAGACCGAGGCGTGGTTGCCCACGGCCAAGGTGATCGCGTTCGCCTCGGCGGTGTCACCGATCGGCGTCGCGGTCGCGTGCGCGTTGACGTGGGTGATGTCCTTCGCGGTCAGACCCGCGGTCTGCATCGCCCGCTTCATCGCGCGTGCGGCACCCACCCCATCCGGGGCGGGAGCAACGAGGTGGAAGCCGTCCGAGGTGATACCGGCACCCATCAGGCGAGCGTGGATGGTGGCCCCACGAGCCTTGGCGTGCTCCTCGGTCTCCACGACCATCAGAGCGCCCGCCTCACCGAAGACGAAACCGTCGCGATCCTTGTCGAACGGACGCGAGGCACCCTTCGGATCGTCGTTGCGGGTACTCATGGCACGCATCATGCTGAACGCCGCGATCGGCACCGAGTCGATGTAACCCTCGACGCCACCGGTGACGACGATGTCCGCATCGCCCATGACGATCATCCGCCACGCGTTGGCGATGGCCTCGGAGCCGGACGAGCATGCCGAGACCGGAGTGACCACTCCTGCCCTGGCCTTCAGTTCGAGGCCGACAACGGCCGACGGACCGTTCGGCATGACCATCTGCACTGCCAACGGCGAAATCTTGCGATAGCCACCGTTCTTCAGCTTGTCGACCGAGTCGATGAGGGCGTCGCCGCCACCCAACCCGGTGCCGATGGCCACACCCAGCCGCTCCGGGTCGACCTCCGGGCTGCCCGCGTTACGCCAGACTTCGCGACCGAGCACGGTCGCGAGCTGCTCGACGTACGCCATGCGCCGGCACTCGACTCGGGTGAGCAGGGTCTCGGGCCGAACCTTCAGGTGACCGCCGATGCGGACCGGAAGGTCGTATTCCTCGACGAAGGAATCCTCGAGAACGTCGATACCGCTCTCGCCGTTGAGGAGTCCCTTCCACGTCGCATCGACGTCACCAGCGATCGACGTGGTCGCCGCCAGGCTAGTGACGACGACGTTGGGGAAATTCCCGTTCAAGGTGGAAGGAGTGGTCACAGTGTCGGCCCTACTCGGCGTTGTCGAACTTGGCCTTGAGCTCCGCGGCGGCTTCGCTGTTCTCCGCCTCGAGCTTCTGGATGTAGGCGACCGCGTCGCCGACCGTCTTCAGACTGGCCAGATCCTCGTCCGGGATCTTCACGCCGTACTTGTCCTCGGTCTGCACCGCGATCTCGACCATGGACAGCGAGTCGATGTCCAGGTCATCGACGAAGGACTTCTCGATCGTCACCTCGGAGGGTTCGATACCCGTCACCTCTTCGATGATCTTGCCGAGTTCCTCGACGATTTGTTCCTGGGTCAGAGCGGCCACTTCGTGGCTCCCTTCTTATTCTTTGTAGGGCTCGTACTGTTTTCGGATCGAGACGGCCGAGGGTTACGTCCGTCTTGATCACAGCCGTGCATATCGATGCATGGCCGCGGGGGAAAGCTAGCCGGAGATGCTGAGCCCGGCCAACGCGGGGATGTCTTCCGGGGTCTTCAGGGCCAGCGTTCGAGTGCCCTTCATCTCCCGTTTCGCCATGTTGACGAGGGTGCCGGCGGGCGGCAACTCCGCCACCATGGAAACCTCTGCCTGCCTGACAGTTTCGGTGCACAGGTCCCAGCGGACGGGCCGGGTGACCTGCGCGGCGAGCTTGTTGACCGCGTCGCGTCCCGAGGTGACCGGCTTGCCGTCGAAGTTCGACAGCAGCGTCCGGGTCGGGTCTTTCGGCACGATCTGCGCTATGGCTTCGGTCACAGCGTCCTGTGCCGGGGCCATGAACTCGGTGTGGAAGGCACCCGCGACGGGCAGCGCGCGAACCCTTGCCTTCTCCGGCGGGTTCGCGGCGAGTTCCGCCAGCGCGTCCAACCGACCCGCGGCCACGATCTGGCCCGCCGCGTTGCGGTTGGCCGGAACGAGGTCGAGTTCCGCGAGCCGTGCGAGCACGGTGGCCTCATCGCCACCGAGCACCGCGGACATGCCGGTCGGTTCCAACGCGCACGCCTTGGCCATCTCCGCTCCGCGGATGGCGGCCAACAACACTGCCTCGTCCGGAGAGATCACTCCGGCGACCGCGGCAGCGGCGAGTTCACCGACCGAGTGCCCGGCGACGATGGTAGCGGTCGGAAGTGAATCCGTGGGGATTTCCGCATGGGCGAGCAACGCGGCGGCCACCACGAGTGGCTGGGTCACCGCAGTGTCGGTGATTTCCTCAGCCGTCGCGGTGGTACCGAGACGAACCAGATCCAGGCCGGAGGCCATGGACCAGAGAGTGAGCCGATCGGTCGCGCCGGGGAGATCGAGCCAAGGCGCGAGCATGCCGGGAGTCTGGGACCCCTGTCCAGGGGCGAACAAAGCGATCACACCCCTAAGAGAACACTGTGAAGTGGCTCGCGGGAGATGTCGACGCGAATGAAGCTTGCCTCCGCGTTTTGTGGGAGTCCCACAAAAGGCCACGTGGGCCGTCCGGATCGAACGACCCACGGATTCCGTTACAGACCCTCGTTGCCCAATGCGAAGTGAGTGGCCTCTGGGGTAGGTGTTGACGGTTCGTTACGGGTTCGTGTCAAACGACCTACTGTGGCGGCGATCCGGAGCACATACGCGTCCCTCGGATTCATCGGATCACGACCCGTGATTTCGGCAATCCGTTTGAGGCGGTAGCGAACGGTATTTGGATGGACGTACAACTGGCGCGCACACGTCTCGACAGCGCCACCGCAATCCAGATAGGCCTCGAGTGTGTCCGCCAGTGACGATCCCGCCGAGGCCAACGGAAGGACAAGATACTCGTTCAACGCGTCGATCGCAGCTCGATCGCCGAGCAATGCGCGTTCCGGCAGCAATTCGGTCGCATGCACCGGGCGTGGCGCGCCGCGCCAGCCCACCACGGCCTCCATTCCCGCCAGCGCCTCGACCGCGCTGGCGTGCGCGGCGCCGAGCGTGCGGGTGGTCGGGCCGATCACCACGGGCCCGTCGGAGAAGACCTCGGCCAGCAGATCCGCCAGGAACGGAGATATATAGGAGGAGTCGCCGAGATGGCCGCTGACCACCATCACCAGCCGGGTGCCCTGCACCACGGCCAGCGCGGCCCGGCCGTGCCTGGCGGCGATGGCGTGCACCGACCCCACCGACGACACCCCCTGCTCGCCGGGCGGGGTGCCGACCAGCACGGTCGCCGGCGCGGTGGCATCCCAGTTCAGTGTGGCGGCCCGGGACAGCATGTCCGGGCCGGTGTCGCCGCGCACCACGGCGTCGACGACGAGCGCTTCCAGGCGGGTGTCCCACGCGCCGCGCGATTCGGCGGCGCTGGCGTACACCGAGGCGGCGGCGAACCCGAGCTCACGCCCGTACCGCAACACCGCCTCGGTGAGCGCGACCAGCTGCCGGTCGTTGCGCGCGAGCGCGGGCAGCCACTGTTCGAAGAACTCCATGGCCACCCGGACCATGTCCACGGTCTGGCGCAGCGTCAGCCGCCGCGCCAGATCCTGCGGAATCACCTGGAACGCATCGAGGCTGAACCGGATGTCGCTGTCCGGGTCCTGTAGCCATTCCAGGAAGTTCACCACCGCGGTCTGCACCAGCATCTGGACACCGGCGCGTTGCGCGGCGTCCAGATCGGCGAAGAACGGCAACCGATCCTGCATCGACCCGACCGCCTCCGTCGAGAGGCGTCCAGAGAACTGCTTCACGCGTTTGAGCAGCGTGTCCGGGAGTGGGTCGCGGGTTTGCCGGTTCGGGGAGAGCGCGCCCGTCGGCAGATACACCTCGTGCTCGGAAGAGCCCTCGGAGATCCGTCGCGGCCGCGGCGGTTTACGGTCCACCATCCAATCGTCCGCTACTCGCCGTCCCCATCGGAACTCGACGCGTTCTTCGGCGCGGCGTCGACGTCATCGATGCGGTACTTGTTCGCGGCCTCGATCACCTTGGCAGTGTCGATCTTTCCGGCCTTGGCGAGCCCGGACAGCGCTGCCACCACGATCGATTGCGCGTCGACATTGAAAACGCGCCGGGCGGCGGCCCTGGTGTCGGAGAAGCCGAAGCCGTCCGTGCCGAGGGTGATGAAGTCGCCGGGTACCCACTTGCGCACCTGATCCGGCACCGCGCGCATCCAGTCCGTCGCGGCGACGTACGGGCCATCGACCCGCGACAGCGCCTCGGTGACGTACGGGGTGCCGTGATCCTCGTCCGGGAAACGCAGCGCGGCGATTTCCTTGTTCAGCGCCTCCTTGCGGAGCTCACCCCACGAGGTCACCGACCAGACGTCGGCCTGCACGCCCCAGTCCTCGGCCAGCAGCGCCTGCGCGCGCAGGCCGTCCGGCACGGTGACGCCGGAGACCAGGATCTGCGCCCGCACATCGCCTTCGCCACCGGGCTTGTACAGGTAGATGCCCTTGAGCAGACCGGCGATGTCGACATCTTCCGGCTCGGCGGGCTGCTGGTACGGCTCGTTGTAGAGGGTGATGTAGTAGAAAACGTCCTCGCCGCCGAAGCCGCCGTCCGCCTTGCGGGTGTCGGTCCCGGGCAGCGCGTACGGTCCCGGTTCCGGGGTGCCGCCGCCGTACATCCGACGCAGGCCGTCCCGCACGATGTGCGCGATCTCGAAGGCGAACGCCGGGTCGTAGGTGACCACGGCCGGGTTGGTGGCGGCGAGCAGCAGCGAGTGGCCGTCGTTGTGCTGCAGACCCTCACCGGTCAGCGTGGTTCGCCCGGCGGTTGCTCCGAGCACGAAGCCGCGGGCGAGTTGGTCCGCCGCCGCCCATAGTCCGTCGCCGGTGCGCTGGAAGCCGAACATCGAGTAAAAGATGTACAGCGGGATCATCGGCTCGCCGTGGGTGGCGTACGAGGTGCCCGCCGCGGTGAACGAGGCGGTCGATCCGGCCTCGTTGATGCCCTCGTGCAGGATCTGCCCGACGGTGCTCTCTTTGTAGGCAAGCATCAACTCGGCGTCGACCGATGTGTACAACTGGCCGTTCCGGTTGTAGATCTTCAACGAAGGGAACCACGAGTCCATACCGAAGGTACGGGCCTCGTCGGGGATGATCGGCACGATCCGCTTGCCGATCTCCTTGTCCCGCAGCAGCTCCTTCATCAACCGGACCAGCGCCATGGTGGTGGCCACGTTCTGCTTGCCCGAACCCTTGCGCACCGACTTGTACGCCTCGTCGCCGGGAAGTTGCAGCGGCTTTGCCGTGGTGCGCCGTTCGGGGAGGAACCCGCCGAGCGCCCGGCGGCGATCCAGCATGTACTGGATCTCGCGCGACTCCATGCCCGGGTGGTAGTACGGGGGCAGGTACGGATCCTTCTCCAACTCCGCGTCGCTGATCGGAATCCGCTGCAGGTCACGGAAGTCCTTGAGGTCCTGCAGGGTCAGCTTCTTCATCTGGTGCGTGGCGTTGCGGCCCTCGAAGTGCTTGCCGAGGGTGTAGCCCTTGATGGTCTTGGCCAGGATCACCGTCGGCTGACCCTTGTGCGCCATCGCGGCCGCGTAGGCGGCGTACACCTTGCGGTAGTCGTGACCGCCGCGCTTGAGGTTCCAGATGTCCTGGTCGGACAGGTCCTGCACGAGCGCCTTGGTGCGCGGGTCGCGCCCGAAGAAGTGGTCACGGACGTAAGCGCCGTCGTTGGCCTTGTAGGTCTGGTAGTCGCCGTCGGCCGTGGTGTTCATCAGGTTCACCAGCGCGCCATCGCGATCGGCGCCGAGCAGCGCGTCCCACTCGCGACCCCAGATCACCTTGATGACGTTCCAACCCGCGCCGCGGAAGAACGACTCCAACTCCTGGATGATCTTGCCGTTGCCGCGCACCGGGCCGTCCAGCCGCTGCAAGTTGCAGTTGACCACGAACGTCAGGTTGTCCAGGCCCTCGAGCGCCGCGACGTGCGCGAGACCGCGCGACTCCGGCTCGTCCATCTCACCGTCGCCGAGGAACGCCCACACATGCTGATCGGAGGTGTCCTTGATGCCGCGATCGTGCAGGTAGTGGTTGAACCGCGCCTGGTAGATGGCGTTCATCGGGCCCAGGCCCATGGAGACGGTGGGGTATTCCCAGAAGTCCGACATCAGCCGCGGGTGCGGGTACGACGGCACACCGTGGCCGGGGCCGCCGTGGCTGTATTCCTGCCGGAAGCCGTCGAGCCGGTCGGTGCTGAGCCTGCCCTCCAGGAACGCGCGCGCGTAGATGCCCGGCGAGGCGTGCCCCTGGATGAAGATCGAATCGCCGCCGCCGGAGTGGTCCTTGCCGCGGAAGAAGTGGTTGAAGCCGACCTCGTACAGCGCCGCCGAGGACGCGTAGGTCGAAATATGGCCGCCGACACCGATTCCCGGGCGCTGCGCGCGATGCACCATGATCGCGGCGTTCCACCGGATCCAGGCGCGGAAGCGCCGCTCCACCTCCTCGTCGCCGGGGAACCACGGCTCGTTTTCGGTGGGGATGGTGTTGACGTAATCGGTGGACGTCAAGGCGGGGATGGCGACACGGCGTTCACCGGCCCGCTCCAACAGACGGAGCATGAGGTAACGCGCTCGGCCGGGGCCTTCACGGTCGAGCATTTCATCGAACGACTCGAGCCATTCGCTGGTTTCCTCCGGGTCGATGTCCGGTAGGTAGGACGCCACCCCTTCGCGGATAACCCGCACGCGCTCGGTCGGCTGGGCCGGCGATCCGTTCGGATCGCGGCCTGCGGCGGGATCGGATCCAGCGGGTTGCGCTGGAGCGGAAGAGTGGATCAGGTCGGTCAAATCTGCTCCTCGTACAGGGGTGGACATGCGGATGGCGTCGGTATCCCCGAGTAGTAGCGCGTGGGTTTGCGTACCACCCGTTTTACGAAAGGTTCGGGCGCACCCTCCATCCTTGCCGATGGTGTGCCCCAGGTCATCATGTCAGCAGTAAATCCAGTACCGTGCGCTGGGCAACATGAGCCGAGGCCGCTGTAGTTTTCGACGCCCGAGAGGCGCAGGCATACGGGAGGACGATGAAGACGCTGGACCCACGCGGGTTCGGATTGATGTGCGCGACCGGAGCGGTCGTCGTCGGCTTGGTCGTCGCGGGATGCGCGAACCGGGTCGAGGGCACGGCG
Organism: Nocardia brasiliensis; assembly: GCF_042691675.1. Lineage (GTDB taxonomy): Bacteria > Actinomycetota > Actinomycetes > Mycobacteriales > Mycobacteriaceae > Nocardia > Nocardia brasiliensis_D. The sequence goes on along the minus strand of NZ_CP170507.1, from coordinate 2,370,699 downwards.
AATCCCAATACCGCTGATCTAGCGGCCTACAAGACGGAGGCGGCGGCCTCCTCGGCGGCGGCTACCTCATCCAAGCGCGCTGCGGCGCAGTCGAAGGCGATCACCGACAACTGTGCTCAGTTCCCGACCACCACCGGGGTCGGAGTCGCCAAGTACAACGAATTCGTCGACGCGCACGACGCCAACGCTCCCGACTACGCCGACAAGCGGGAGCTGGCCGCGTCAACCCTGGATGACGCCGCGAACAAGGTGGAGGCCGGCGTGAGCACCGCCAAGGACTCGCTGCCCGAAGATCTCGCCGGAAAATTTACCGACTACGTCACAGCGGCACGCGCACTGGCCGCCGAGACCCGCAAGATGACCTACACCGCACCCGTCGGGCCGCTCAACGAGGCAAGTAGGCGGGTCAACGACGCGCGCAACGCCGTCCGCGACGCCTGCCCCAAGCGCTGAAACGGTCCATGACGCGACAATGTCACGCGACATTCCGGGCCTATTTCTCCGGATCGGCTTGCGCTGGAGGCCATAACCATGTTCGCTTGCAACTACCTATTGTCGGGAGTTGAGGAGGACACCACCGTGGTCGCCGCGGCGGACGCGCAGAACTACGCTCAGAAGCTTGGCATTACACACGGCTTGGTTGTCCAGGAATTGGGCTGGGACGAGGACGTCGACGACGACTTGAGAGCCGACGTCGAAGAGTCCATCGGCAGTGAACTTGTCGACGAGGAATCCGATGAAGTAATCGACGTCGTGCTGCTGTGGTGGCGCGACGGGGACGGAGATCTGGTCGACGCACTGATGGATGCGATCGGTCCGCTCTCCGAAGAAGGCTTCGTCTGGGTACTCACGCCCAAGACCGGACAGCCGGGTCACGTCGATCCAAGCGAAATCGCTGAATCCGCACCCACCGCCGGTCTGACTCAGACCTCGGCGATCAGCCTGGGTACCTGGGCGGGCAGCCGCCTGGTCCAACCGAAGGCGCCCTCGAAGCAGCGCTGACCCTACCTTTCGCTATGGTGTCGCCGGGCGGTGATCGCGCCGCCCGGCGGAAACCCGACACGATGGAGGATTTGCGATGCCGCTCGAAGTTGGCACTGTCGCGCCGGATTTCACGCTGAAGGACCAGAACAACCAGGACGTCAGCCTGTCGGATTACCGCGGCAAGAAGAACGTGCTGATCGTCTTCTACCCGCTCGCCTTCACCGGCATCTGCCAAGGTGAGCTGTGCAAGGTGCGCGACGAACTCCCCAAGTTCCAGAACGACAATGCCGAGATCCTCGCCATCTCCGTCGGCCCGCCGCCCACCCACAAGATCTGGGCCGCCGAACAGGGCTACACCTTCCCCCTGCTCTCCGACTTCTGGCCGCACGGCGCGGTAGCCCAGGCCTACGACGTCTTCAACCAAAAATCCGGCTACCCCAACCGCGGCACCTTCGTCGTAGACCGCGAAGGTCTCATCCGTTTCTCCGAGATGAACGGCCCCGGCGAGCCCCGTGACCAGGCGGCTTGGGAGAAAGCGCTCGCCGCGCTAGATTCATGACCGGCCGGTAACGGTCAAGGGCGTATAGCTCAGCGGTAGAGCACTGGTTTTACACACCAGCGGTCCGCGGTTCGATCCCGCGTGCGCCCACTTCGCTCATGGGCGAACCCTGCTCGCGGAAGGCGCGAGCCTGGTTCGCTTCGTCATTCTTGTGGGGGTGCAACCCCCACACCCCGCCCGGCGGGCTTCGCCCCCGGACCCCCTCCCCGGTGCGCCGGTCCCCCAAACCGCGCCCCCGGTCCCGGACATCGAAGAGTTGCGATGTAGCCGAGCCGTTGACAAAACACGTAGTCCAACGTCGCCACCGCCGTTCGGCATAGCCATCCCGCAGGCGCTAGGTGGCGTCGGTGCCCTCTTGCTTGCGCAACTCCGCCAGACGCCGTTCAGCGTTCGCAGCAGCTCGACGCTGGCGCTCAAGTTCTCCTGCACAGCTGCCAGATCGGCAGCTCGTCGTTGGCTCGCAGCTTCCGAAGACTCGTTCATCTCGGCGGCGCGGCCGCTGGCCGCCTCCCTGAGCAATGCCGCGATTCGCTCAACTTGCTGCGGCGACATCCGTGGCGGCGGACAGCATTCCCCGCAGTGGTACTGGCGTGAACCTTGCATCGAGATTCGTGCCGTGTAGCAGTCCGGGTGCCGCAGTTTGAACTCCACCCACGCGGCGCCTGTCTCTGCCAGTGTGGGCCACTCCCCTAGGTTGTCAATCCAGGGGAGGCCGCAGCCATTACAGGACGTGCCTGCGCTCAACTCTTCCCAGCTGAGACACAAATCCTCTGGTATCCACCGTGCTCGCTTTTCGGCACAACGGCGTTCACGCTCGGCTCTGGCCTCAACCTCGTGTGCGGCACGCGCGCTCGCAGCGGCTTGCTTCTGTTCTTTTGACCACTTTCGACTCATGTGACTTGTTCGAGTCCAATCGCCGAGACGGATCGGCCAGCTACCTAAGATTCAGTCACGTTTGTGTAGAAACACTCTCGATGCCGACGAATCGTGGACTCCGTTTACTGGCAGTATGTTTGGATTGGTTTCGAGTTTCTCGATGCGTGTTCGGACATCGACGGGTGGAGGGGTTGCCAATGGATGGCAGTGCGGAGTTGTATGTCGAGTTGTTGAGGCGAGTCGCAGCATTGCTGCCGGATGTCGCCGCCGAGATCCGCCGTGAAGTCGCCAGGGGCGGACGAGAAGTCGAGCTGTACGACCCCTCGGAGGCCTGGGTCATGGATAGCGCTCTGTCCACGCCAGAGGAACAGTTTCCAGACACTGCCGGTGAGGAGTACCCGGACGACTTGATAGTGGCGAAGCTCCCAGAAGAGCTGCCACAGTCCGACAACGATCGCGGTCCACGCCCTGATATGGTCCGCCCGCTTTCCGGCGACCTGTCCTTGGAGACTCTCCTCGAGGCTCTAATCACGCTACTCAAGGTGGTCGATGGGTCTGAAAAGGAATTGACCAACTTTCTGCACCATCGGGAGATTCGGTCCGTAGCGTTCGGGGCGCCGACCATACGTCAAGACCGCATCGTCATGGCCGAGACGAACGACGTCCCTATGCTTAGGGCTCAGGTGCAGGAGGATCTGTCCGAGCTTCTCGCTGAGCTGAGGGAACAACGGTGATCTCAGCCCAAGAATTGAAGGACGCGGTCGAGACAGCGCTATCGCTGTCACTGTCAGGTCGGTACTCATCGATGGCCCAGCCAACCGACTTGTACGAGGCGGCGTTGTTCGCGATCATATTGCGGGCCGCCGAACAGGCTGGGGGCACGGTGCTCGTGACCAACGACGGTCGAACACCGACCGCACATGTCAGGTTTCGAACTGCGCCGGGCGTGCTTTCGTCAGGCGATGAGTACACATTCGCAGTCGTGACATTCCCAGCGACAGCTACCCGATGCGAACAGAAACTCGAAGTCCATCTGGGGATTGCGTTCCCGGGTCGTTCAGGAGTCTGCCATGAGTGCGACATCGCGATTCTCACTCATGCGGAAGCGAAGCGCGTACGGGCAGGGCAGCGGAAGTACCCATCGGCACGGGCGTTGATCGTCGCCGTCGAAGCCAAATTCCTGACTCGAGGTCCGGCCCTCGGCGACGGTCGCAACCTGCTCGGCCTCGGATCAGAACTACGTCGCGGCCGGTATCGTCTCGTCGCGTCGACAAGCGGTTCGGATGCGTTGCGCACGCTCCTGTCACACTGGGCCTGCGGGCTCTTCGAGAACCTGGTTCCGGGTTCTTCCGCTGCGCTCAAACTGGAAGACGAAGTGCGCGAGACACTTCAAGAATGGTTGAGCCGCCGACGTAAGCGTGCGACCACGACAGTGAACGTTGTCTGACTATTGCAGACGGATTCACGACAAAATCGTTCGGGTGCACGGGGACGAGACACCGAGGCGAATCGTCATGCTGTGCATGACGTAGCCGCAGCGTCACCCGATCTGCCGAGAGCAGCATGCGACCGGACATGGCGATCGAGGTTTACCGTGCAAATGCGCGGCCCGATTGCGCTGCAGCAGTCACAGTGGTTACCCGGCACGTAGGACCGGTCTGGCTGCTGACGATTCTGACAGCGACGGCCAGCCCTCACCGATCCAGCACGGCCTTAGTCCGATCTGCCGAACCCTCGCCGCCGTCAGACAGCACGCAGACGTGCGGCTTGCTGACAAGCCTCCTACAGTTTCAGCGCGTTGTTGGACTCGCTCGTGCGGGCGTGGTGCTCCAGCTAGTCGATCAGCAGTTTCGGTGACGCCCGGAGGTCTCTTGATCGGTGGGCAGGCTTGTTCCCGCGAACTGCGCGGATCGGACGGGACTTCTGACTGCGGATAGCGAAGACGAGGGCCGCACCTGGGCCAATCGAAGTCCTCTCCTGAACACCCATCGGCACCTCATCGAGGTATTCGGCGACTCCAGGCGACACCTAGCCTGGTGACGTGACGAGCCGCCCACAGCGGACGACTGTATCCCACGACCACGAGATGAGGTCAACGTCAGCGTCTTCGGCAAAAACCCTGACGGATGGGAAGCAGGCCGATAGTCTCTCGACGATCGCCGAGCACGCTGGCGGCCAGCTTCCACTTAAATCCAAACGTGTTGGGTGACGGCCAGTTTCACAATGCTCACTGGCGAGTCTGGTTGCTATTATTTGCCGATAGCGAAAGGGGTGATGTCGGCTGTGCCGAGAGGTTCGGTGCCGTACTCCATGGTTCGACCGGCAGAGCGAGCATGGTTGGATGGTGTCGCATTCTTGGCCGCCGACAACCACACCGCTGCTGGTGAGGCATTTCAGACCGCAATCAACCTCGATCCGTCGGCTGCAGATGCATGGCTCGGTCTGCACGCCGCTGGGCTTCGCAAGGGCGAGGCAATCAAGGCGATTCTTCAGTTCAAGCACTCGTTTGGCACGCTGCGCACAAAATTCTCCACGCCCCTCGAATCGCGGTTCGACATCGGCCTCTATGTGAGCGTGCGTCTGGAATCGGATCGCGATCTGTGGTACGCCTCTGTAGCCGAGCTACTGAACGAAGAGCGGCTCGATCTCGCATGGCAAGTGATGTCGAACGCCAAACTCGACAGCGACCAAACTCGCTTCCTCTTCGCCCGCTACGCATTCCTGAAGCGGGACTGGGCCCTCGTACTGAAGTCAGCACACGGGATCGACGATGCGTTCCTGCGGGACGAGTCCCAGCTGTATGTCGCGCTCGCGCTCATCCTGGAGGGAGTCCTTCACGAGGCGCTCGATGTTCTCACACCACTCCCCCACGCGCTAAACAACCATCCGCGGTTCCAGGCCGAGATCGCCTTTGCACGAGGACTGGTCTACGAAGGCCTGAACAAACCAGAGAAAGCTTTACGACAATTCCAGAGTGCTTACCGGTACAACCCGGAGTATCCGGGAGTCGCGGAACGTGCGAAGGCCAACACCGGAACCTCCACGACCAGCTCGATGAAACAGGAGCAAGAGCTGTCGCATCCACCCCCGGACGCCGACGGCAAAGACCTCGCGGATACCGTCATCAGTACGGATCGAGAGGCTTTGCTGTCCGAAGCCATGACGCAACTCGACGACATGGTGGGTCTCACACCGGTGAAGCGTCAGATCCGAACACTAGAGGCACAGCTGCGGATGAGTGCCCTCCGCAAGGCGGAAGGACTCTCAGCCGCGCCGTCGTTGCATCATTTCGTGTTCGCCGGTCCACCAGGCACCGGCAAGACAACGGTTGCCAGGATCATCGGCAAAATCTTCGCTGGCCTCGGCCTGCTCAATAGCGGACATGTCGTCGAGACCCAACGTGTCGATCTCGTCGGGCGGCACCTAGGCGAAACAGCCATCAAAACAACGAAAGTCATCGACTCCGCGCTCGACGGGGTGTTGTTTGTTGACGAAGCGTACGCGTTGGTCAACAGCGGCTACAGCAACGGCGATGCGTTCGGTACCGAGGCAGTGCAGGTCCTACTGAAGCGAGCCGAGGATGATCGCCATCGACTCGTAATCGTCCTCGCCGGATACCCGGAAGAAATGACCGAACTGCTGGCCGTGAATCCCGGCTTAGCATCGCGGTTTACTACCCGCGTAGATTTCCCCGCCTTCACCCAGCCTGAACTAATCCAGATAGCACGGTCCACCTTTGACAGCCAAGGCGACGCCCTCACCGAGCTGTCCGCCGACGCCTTGGCCTCTTGCTGCAAAGAGGTAGTCGATGCCGGGCTGGTCAACCGGCTCGGCAACGGCCGTTTCGTCCGTGAACTATGCCGCAAAGCTGCTGCACAGCGCGATCTGTGGGTCGCCAACAGCTACCGCGAGTCTGAACGGCCGTCGCTTGAAGAGATCACAACGCTGACCGCGGCCGACATCACCAGCGCATTCCAAGCACTTGTCGCGTCCGTCAGCACCAGTAACGAACCGCGAGACCGCCAGAATTGACTCCATCATTTGGTCGTCTCGGGACCCAGCACGTTCGAATGCTACTCCTGCGCCACACCCCCAATTGGTTTGGCTAGACAGTTTCAGGTCGGCTTCCTCGATCCAGTGTGCCAGCAAGCTCAGCGAGCACAGCCGCTCCAGCGCGGACTGCTCGTCCTCCTCCTCATCATTGGGTATGTGTCCTATCGGGTTGCGGATCGCCCCGGAGCAGCCCGCGCCGAGTTAATCCGCGGCGGATCGATTCAGCGGTCTGGTCGTTGCTGATGCTGGAATAGCTTGCCGGGCTCGGTAGCTTTCTCCGGGGCGACGCACCGCTAGCGCGCCCTCAACCTCGATCTGGCACGCACAGCCTTGAGTTCTCGCAGTTCAGCACGGTTTGAGTAGCGTCCCGCTAGGTCCGCAGATGCCATTAGATCTCTGGAGATGCCGTCAGGTATCCACGGCGGTCTTTGTCCACTCTCGTCACGTTGGGCAACTCCGGCGCTGAGCGCCTGGCAAGAGTCGACGGGCGATGTAGCCGGGCCGTTGACGAACAAGTGGTCTTAACGTCGCCACTGACGCTCGCCACAGCTATCCCGTTGGCGCTGGGTGGCGTCGGGCTGCAATTCCGGTAGCACGGCGACCAGTACGGGCACATCGCCCCGGGACCGGCGCATACGTCGTCCGTAACCGCGCCACCCCGACGCCTGATCGGATCGCTACCGATATTCCCACGTCCGGTACGGAGCCACGACATACACCTCGGTCGGGTCCATACTCAGCTCTCAGCGCGGCTTCCGTTGCACCCGCTCCGCCTATGCCGCTGGGCCACATTCGACGGACACGCGGACGTCGTGCTCGAGCTCGGGCACGACAGCCACCCCGCCCGTGGCCTCGATCGCGTCGCGATACGCCGATACGCCGAGCAATCCGCACAAGGAATCCCGCGCGGTCAACTCGGCGGCCACCGCCAGCGTCGGCGCCAACGCCCGCAGAAAGTCTTTTTGTTCGATGTCGTACCAGCGATCGATCGCACGAAGCGCCTCCCGTACTTCGAGCACAGTGTTGCCGGTCTGCTCGAACGCGGCATGCCCAACGATGTTCACAGCGCCCCTCCGCACATCGTTCCAGCCGTAGCCAAGCGTCAGCACGACTGCTTGCAGCATAATTTACAACCACCTGCGCGACCACGACAGGTCGGGCTAAGATCCGCACTACAACGCAACATCAACTTGGGGGGTGATGACGGCGGGAAACGGACAATTCGATCAGTCGAAACCTGATGGTTTCCAACATTATTTAGGTGGTCTAGCTCGCTACCCGGCAGCTTCACCAATACGTCGCCGCACGGTGCGTCTGCCCACCGCATTGACACTCATTCTCGGCATTCCGTGGTTCGCCCTCAGCATCATAGTGGTGAGTACGCTCGCGGCACTCGTGTCCTCGAACAACACGATCGCCTTGGCGACGACGGGGTTATTTGTGATGTCTGGGGCTGCGGTGTTCTTCGGCCGCACGGAGTACTTCATCGCGCGCGTGATGTTCCGCTACCGGCAGCCGACGATGGCGGAGCAGCACCGTCTCGACCAAGTGTGGGGTGCTGTCACCCAACGTGCCGGAGTGCGATCAAACGACTATAGACTCTGGGTTCAGGATACCGACGAGTTGAATGCCTTCGCCGCAGCCGGGCACATCGTCGCCGTCACACGGGCGGCACTCAGCCTTCCGCCACCTCGGCTCGCCGCCGTGCTGGCGCACGAGCTGGGGCACCATCTCGCCGGTCACTCCTGGGCCGCGCTCTTGACGTATTGGTATTCCCTGCCTGGCCGATTGGTCGCGCGGGTGCTGTACCGGGTGACTCACTTCGTGTTCGCGATCTTCGCCGGCTTCACTGTGGGTGCGGCGGGCGGAGCGGTGGCCGGGAGAGCAGGCGGTGCGGCGGCGGGTTGTGTCATCGCCCCGCTCGTTCGCTTGTTCCCCTTCCTCTTGCTGGCTCTGACCACCTGGTTCTTCTATTCCATCCACCCGGCTCTGGTGCTGCTATGGGCGACACCGTTCGTGGTCGCCGGAATCAATCGGCATCAGGAGAAATCGGCCGACAGGACGGCCGCCGACCTCGGGTACGGCCTGCCTCTCCTCGAGATCCTCTACGGGTGGCTGCATGCTGGGCACGATGATGCCCGACAGCGAGAAGGATTGCGAGCGAATCTGTTTGCCAGCCACCCGTCGTGTGCCGCTCGGATCCAGGCATTGGAAAAACACCTGTACGGGCCCAATCGAACGGGTGGCGGCGGTAGGTGAGATGGGCCGTGGTTAGACAGAGGGGACACGGTTGTCGAAATCCGTTCCCCCGTTAACGTCAAGATCGAGCAGGTAAGTGGTAGATGGGGTGGTGGGTCCGATGGCACATAATTCTTACTACGATCCCTACGGCGGTTACGGATCTGACCGTGAGCGGAAAGCATGGGAGCGCCAGCAGGCACAAGCTGCGGCAGCCGCGCGAGATCGCCAGGCGATCGAGCTCACCTCCGAGGTCGAATGGCAAGTAGCGGAGCTGGAGAACCTACTGAGGTCGTCACTGGGCAAGGATCCTCGGATCGAAGTCGAGACGCTCCGGGACCGTGTGGCGGTACCGCCACCTCAGCTTGGTAATGATGCGGTACCGATTCCGCCTCCTGAATGGTCGACGCCTGCCGAGCCCGTGGGCATGGCCCGCCTGTTCGGTGGCAAGAAGCGCTATGAGGAGGACCTTCGTGCCCGGGAAAAGGAATACGTACAGGCCCTCGAAGATCACCGACACCAGGAGGCCTTGCGGCAACAGCGCGTTGAGCAGAGATACCGCGAGTATCACTTCGCCGTCGAGCAGGCTGAGCGAGAAGCCACCGAGAAGAACGCGTGGGTCGACAGGATGGCCGCCGGGCTGCAGACCGGAGACCGGCACGCCGTTAGCGATTACATGACGCTTGTGCTGAGGGAGTCGCGATATCCGCACGAATTTCCGGTTGCGCGGCGGGCTGGGTACTCACCTGAGTCGTCCCTACTCATTGTGGAGTGGTTCCTCCCGCCGATCGAAGTGGTTCCCGAGCACAAGACATTCCGGCATATCAAGACCCGCAGTGCCATTGAGCCGACGGCCCGGCCGGTGAAGGAGATTCGGAAGATCTACCAGCGCGTCATCGCGCAGATCGCGCTCCGTACCGTCCGGGAGGTGTTCACAGCGTCATCGGAGGAACTGATCAGCACCGTAGTGTTCAACGGCATGGTCCGTGCCGTTGCCCCCGAGACCGGGCAGCAGATTGAACCTACCCTGATCACGATGCGTGCTACGCGCGAGCAGTTCGCCCGCCTCGTGCTCGATGAACCCAAGTTCGATCCCGTGGCATGCGTGCGGAAACACTTCTTCGCCGATGTGTCACCGCATCCAGATGAGCTCATCCCGGTCGAGCCGGTTATGCGGTTCGAGATGGCCGACCCTCGGATCATCGACGCGGTCGATGTCATCTCCGACCTCGACAAGCGCCCCAACCTCCTTGAGCTCAAACCGAGCGAGTTCGAAGCGTTCGTGCACAACCTGTTCGCTCGAATGGGGTTCGATACCAAGCTGTTTCAAGCGACCGGCGACCGCGGCGTCGATTGTGTCGCGTACGATCCACACCCGATCACGGGTGGAAAGTTCATTGTCCAAGCCAAGCTTTACACCGGCACTGTGAAGCCAACACACGTGCGTGACCTGTGGGGCACTGTGCAGCACGAAGGCGCGACCAAGGGCATCATGATCACCACTTCGGGCTACGGGCCGGAGAGCTACAAGTTCGCCAATGGCAAGCCGCTGAACCTGATCGACGCCAGTGGCTTGCTTTCGCTGTGTCAGCAGTACGACATCCCCGCCCGGATCATCAACCGCAGCAAGAAGAGTCCACAGGCGCAAGACGAGCCGCAGTAGCCAGCACGCTGCTACGGGTCGCGGCGCGCGACCTTCGATACGTCGATATCGAGCACGAGCAGTCCGTCGTCCAAGCCGACCGCAATATGCCCGTTCGGCAGCACCAAAATCGCGCTGACCGCCACATCGAGCGGCAGCATGTGTAGCTGAGCGCCGCTCTGTGGATCCCACAGCCGGACCGTGCCGTCACGGCCCGCGCTCAACAGTATGGTGCGGTGCTTGGTGACCGGGAATGCCGCAACGGCGGTCACCGCGCCGGAATGGCCCGACAGCCGCGCTATGGGTTGCCTCGCATCAGAGTTCGCCAGATCGAAAAGGTGAATTGTCCCGTCCTGGTGCGCGCTGGCAAGCATCGGAACGTGGCCGGCATCGACAATGACAGCCAGCGCCCGCACCGCGACAGCGCCGCCCGAGAATGCTTTGATCGGCTGCCCGGCAGCAAGATCCATTGGGTCGAATACCCGGATGGCTCCCTCGTCGTCCGCGCATGCCAGCAACGCACCCCGGGAAGAGTCGGGTATCGAGCTCAGCGCCGTGATCGGGTGGCTGCTCGGCAATTTCGCGATCGGAAGCCGTTGCTCAACAGGGTCCCACAAAACAACGACCCCGCCGCGGTCAGCACTAGCGAGCAGTGTGATCCGATCGGACGTCCGGACAAGGGCAAACGCAGTCACCTCGTGACTATGGCTGGGCAACTTTATGATTGGGTGTTGTCCAGCTGCCGGACTCCATAAGGAAATGACCCCGTCGTTGCCGCCACTGGCAAGTACGGCTCGGCCGTCGTCGGTGGGGAGGCAAGCCAGGGCGGTAACTCTGCCTGCACGATCGGTGGGGTGTCCGAGTGAGCCGAGGAACTTCCCGTTCTCCGCATCCCAGAGATCGACCGAGTCGTCGTAACCAGCAGTAGCGACTAACGACTCTCCGTCGGCGGTCTGCACAGCGGCGAGGGCGGTGACGTTCTTGGTGGAACGGTTGACTACGCGACCGGCACCATCACTGCGGGCAAGTCGGCCAGCGCCGGTCGCTCCACTGGGTTGTCGCTGCCCTGCAATGGGGTTCCACAACCGGATCAAATGATAGTTCGCGCTCGCGAGTAGCGAACCGCCGTCTGCCAGCGGCACTGCGGCCAGCGCAGTGATGGCGTGGGTATCACCGCTTCGACTGGCGAAGCTTGAAATAGGTTGTGGCTGCGCGGGATCCCACACATCTATCGTTCCCTGCCCCACACCGGCAAGCTGTGGTCCACGACCTGGCAGATGGAGGCTTGCCAATGCCGTGATCAGGCCGCCGTGCGAACTCGACAACCTCCGGATCAGCCGCGGGTAGGGGTTTCCATCGGCATCAGTAGGGTCCCAGAGACTTACTCCTCCGCGTTCCGCGCAGGCCAGGGTGGGCCACGCGGCATTGGACAACAACAGCGTCGTCAAAGCGGCAACGGGGCCGATTTTCGGTGCGGAATAGGTGCGGCCGGTTTCCGGATTCCATAGCCGGAACGTGCCGTCCTTCGCGGCGCTCGCGATTACATTCCCGAAGTAGGGGTTGGGCAGGACTGTCAGAGCGGTGACGGCATCGGAATGCCCCGAGAACACGCCCAAGGTAGAGCCATTGGCAGCGTCCCGCACTTCGATCGTGTTGAGACTGGCGCAGGCAAGGAGAATTCGTCCATCCGCGTATGGGATCGCAGCCAGCACGGTTACCCTGGACCTACCAGTCATTGTCCCGATCGACTTGCCACTGACAACGTCCCAAAAACCTATCGTGGCGTCTTCACCACTACTGACGAGCACGGTACCGACGTTCGGATCGAGAAAGACGGTCAGCGCCGTGACCGCGCCGACATGCCCTCTCAACACCTTGATCGGCTGAGCGGTCACAGGATTCCATACGCGAATCACCCCTTCCCTGCCTGCGCTTGCCAGCCAGCTGTGGCCGTTGGGCGCAGGAATCGTTGCGAACGCCAGCACTGAATCGGTATGGCCGGTGAGTGCTCGGAAGTACATTCTTCGCTGCACCGCCGCCCAATGCAGATCAACTGGAGGCTTTTCACCGTTGGCGCGCGTATGCGTCGCCGAGTAGCGGCCGGTCATCCGAGCAGTCGCGAGCGCCACCGCGACCGGGTAACTTTCACGCGCTACCCTGCTCAGCCGCTCACTTGCGTTGGCTATCCCCTCCACTATCGAGGGGAGCGGAAACCTGCCGAACGCAGTACGCTGGGCGTCGGCGCCGATCTGTTCCGGGTTGAGCATCGTGATGAGTCGCTCGTTGTCGGCGAGCAGATTCCAGCCTGACTCGCCGGCATTTGCCACATGGGTCGAGAGATACTGTCGGACATAAGGGTTCACGGTGGCGTCGATGCTGGCGGCCTCGCTCAAATCCAACGCTTCATTGGTAGCAGAAATCAATCCACGCGCGATCGCAAGTTCTCGCCTGGCTTTGGCTTCGCCGCTGCCGATGAAGTGCTCCGCAAAGGTACGGTGGGAAAACCGGTACACCGTCTGGTGATGTTCGTTGTCGACTATCACGTATGGCGCGGCATCATCGAGAAAACTCTCGATGAGATCGTCGGTCACCACACCGGACCGTGGTTTCTCCAGATCTTTGATCGCCTGGGCGACGGTTCGCCACACTCCGTCGTGTATCGGGAGCCCGTGCCCGGACGAGAACGCTAGGCCCATCAGCAATGCTCGATACGAGGAGTGCTTCTCGTGCAGCCGCGCCACAGCAAGACCGAACATCCCGTTGTGGTTGTGCCTGAGTAGGTAGTCCCACGTGTGCTCCGAATGCCAGCGTGGATCGCTGACGACTTCGTGTACCGCCAGCTGCGCCATCAGGAAGTGCGGATCACGTTGTGCCACAGCGACTGCGAATCGGTCGACATCCAGTGAGACTCGGTTCCGTAGCCGATGAGCAACGAACCTCTGAATTGCCCCATGGTCGGCTTGGATCGTCACGATGTCGCGATCGGACACGCCAAGAGCATTCAGGAGGTTCCTGTCGGCGGTCGTTCTGTCGATCTGATCGTCGGTACTTTTCCGGGTCCCCACGATCAGCCGAATATTCGGCAGCTGCCCAAGTGGTCGGAGTAGATAGTTGGCGAGTTCCTCCGGGAATACCGCCTCGTCGAGCGCATCGACCACGATGGTGATCGGTGTCCCGCGGCCGCGGATCGTCTGCGTCAACCATCGGCTCGTGTCAGCAATGTCCCGGCCGGCGACGTCATCGGGAATCTCGGCCTCGACGGCTGCAGCCAGTTTCGCGATCACATCGTCAGACGGGGCGCCAGTAAGAGTAAGGCAGACATCGAACACGTTGTCCGGCAATCCCTTCGGGACCTCAGCCAGCAATCCGGCGTGATGTAGCGCCTCGCGTAATGCCGGATTGGCATGCACGATCAGGTTTCCCAGAAACGCCGATTTGCCTGAACCAGGTGCCCCGGTGACCACCAGCATGCCGCTCGAACGGTCCTGCAGCCAGGACACCACCCGCCGCGTGTCGTCTTCGCGACCCTCGAAATACCATGATTGCTCATTGAGTAGCACCTGTTCAAACGAACCCAAACCGCCGTGAGCTTTGGTGATGAAGTGCCGTTGGATATCCATCGGCAATGTTTCGATCGCCCGCGCGAGTTCCTCGCGCGCATCGACGGATATGTTCGCGGGCAACCTGATTCGTCGCACGAACGCGACCACATCGTCGGGGATCGGGCCGCCCTGTTTGACCGTGACATCCCGGCTGTGTAGTGCTTTCGCGAAGCGGTCCAGGAGCACGTCCTCGGTGGCAAAGGTCTTATGTAGAATGTTGTGCAGCAGGGCTTGCAGATGTCCCAGCTTCACCGCACCGTGACTGGAAGTCGGGCTGATCAGCAGATAGCTCCCCTGATATCGCCGGAGATTCAACGCGTTCTGCAACAGGCTGACGAATTGCATGGACCGGCATGCCTCGATCATTACGATTACCCACGGGCGTGGACTGGATACGAAGCGGCCTGCGATCGCGTCCGCGATCCGCTCCGGCCTGATCCCTTCGGTATCCGCATATTGCGGGCTCGTCCGGCTGTGGATGAGTGTCGGGTGCTCATCGTCGGATGACCCGTGCCCGACCCAGTACAGGATCGAACGGGTGGCTGAATCCCTGTCCGCCCATTGCCGAAGTCTGGAATCAACATCGTCGTGGTTTCGATAATGGTCACCCTTGCGATCCGGGCATGCCGAACACTCCTGGATTTGCTCAGCTGGAGCGTGCCGACAACACGACGGTGCGGTACGGGGCCATTCGACGAGGTGACATTCGAAATCGCTGAACGTCTCGGTGATCGCGGCCAGATTCGCCTCGATACCGTCGATCCTGGGGTACCGATCAGCGTCGAACTCACCGATCGCAATAGGGAACAGCTCCACACTGTTGGTCACCGACCACCGCCATCAGCAACCAGAATCAGCTGCTTCACCGCTGACGTCCCAGACCCCGCGAGGGCGACGCGATACAGCCCAGGTCTATGAATCAGTGCCGGCGCCACGACCCGGCCATCCCGACGTTCGGCGCTCAGCATGATCGAGTCGCGTCCCATTCTCGGATCATCGACTTCCTCCTCGACGCGGATCTTGAAGCCAGTAACCCCCTCGACTCCGCTGATGCCGATCTCGAACCCGACGCCAGCGCAAATGTCGTCTGGAAGCTCCAGCCCAAGATCGCCGCCTGCCAGCCGAGTACTGCGTCGATGGTTGAACAAGCAGTCCCGAACGTCTTCGAACGCCTCCGCTACCTGCGCCAGCGCACCGTGCTGCTGCGGCAAAGTTTGGTAGTTCTCCACGTACGCGGACATCCTCGGCACCGTGCCGTCACCGAGCCCGAGCTCTCGCCGAAGCACGCCCTCGGGTCGGCGGACCGGAGCGCCGTCGTCATCGAATCGGAACGTGTACCCGTGACCCTCGACCCGGTCTCGGTGGTCGACCGTTATCGTGCATATCGTGGGCTGGGCGATACCGATCACCCCTCGATGGTTGGGAATCTGCACTTGCCCGAGCCGAGCTTGATCAGCGAACGCCGCTTCCGCGATAGCCCGATCTCCCCCTATGCGTACGACGTCGTCTACCGTCAGCTGCCGGACCTCGTTGCCCTCTTCCAGACAAGGATAACTAGGAAGCAGGTCGTAGATCCCGGGGAGGGTCCTGGCCAGTTCCCGCATTCGCAGCGCCGGAAGGGGGCTCCCTTCGCCGGATCCGAGCATCACGGCCGCTTTGGCAGCTCCCTCGAACGGCGTGCCCAACGTGGTGGTTACGCCGACGTCGTCCATTGCCCCAGAGATCGAAGAGAGCGCACGGCACAGCAGGCCGCCCATCGAGTGCGCCACCAGATGCACCTTCGCATCTGGCCGCTCCGAGAAGCGCCGCCACCAGGTCAGATGCTGGTCGATCGCTTGCGCGAGCAATTCGGCGTTGTGCCGCACTGGGAGTCGCCAGTCGTAGCCGAACTCCGAAACGGCACCAGGGTGCCGAACGATCTTCCGCAGATCCTCGACAAGCTCCGAATACGGCTCGAAACCGTTGAACAGTGGCGCATAGGCAGGTTTGCGGAGCAGACGTCCAGGCTTGATCGCAGAATCGTCAGGATCGTATTTCAACCGCTCGAACGCCGCCGCCGATCCCCACCACAGGGTGCCGAGCAGCCCCGGTCGCAACCCCCACAACAGTCGAGGTCTTTCTCCTGACGTGTCCACGAGCTCGGTGCCCATGATCCCCGGAATCACGACGACCGCGTCAGCTATCAAGGGCCGGTGAACTATGCCCGACGCAATGAGGGACGGCGCCGTATCCGGGTCGTCAACCGCCCCCGGCAGCTCGGCATCCGGAAAGAACTCGAGACGCGGATCATGCTGCATACCAACATCATTACCGGTGTCGCGCACTTCGTCAGCCATTCAGAACATCAACGCCGCCGACGCGCAGGTACGCCTGGCTGGCGAATGCTCGATGGACGGCACTGCGGTGAATGAGTTTGCTCACTACCTCGTGCGGGGTGAGCCAGCCGTCGATCGTCACCAGGCAGGATGGCGGTGCCCCATGGTCGACGGTTCTAGCGCGCATCCCAATCCAGATGCCAAGCCCTAGTTTCGAGGCAGTCGGGAACGACTACTGACTCCAGGGCGACCGCCTCGACCTGCATGCGGGCCTCGGATAAGCCGCATCCCGGTCCCGCCGCAAGGAATGCTGATGTCGGCTGTCGGGTGGGCGGCGTATGTTTCCAGAGCAGCAGGTATAGGAGACGATCATGGCCACGCTTGCGTACAGCATATCCGCCGAACCTCGCCCCAGAGGACAACAGAACAGACCACAGCACGGACGCCTACGCGAAAATCTAAGTCCAGCGTGCCGGAACCGGTTGTGACACATGGGTACTCCATGTGACAACTTCAAACTGTCGCCACAGTTATCTGCGAGTTGGCGCCAGCGGACTAGACGCGTGTCTATCGAGAAGACGGTGCGGATGCGCTGCCAGCATCTTGCTTGGCATTGATTCTCGATCACGATTGCTATCCAGTTGCTGAACGCTTGAATTCGTCCGGGTTTTCGGCGTGCCGACACGCCGCTACAGCCTGATTCTCCCGACTGTGGTCGGATCGAGGTCGACCTGCTGGCCGCATCGGCGTGCGACGTTTGTTGAGGGCACGGTTGATGGTGTTAGCAGGGAAGCCGGTGAGATTGCTGCACGCGACCAGAGAGTGGCTTCGAGGTAGCTGTTCGACGCAGTCGATGTCGGCTTCGGGCAAGGACTGATAGCGCCGCGCGACGCCGCGTTTGGTCAGTAGGGCGAGGACCGCGCTCTGGACACGCGATGACGTTTGGCGAGTTCCGCTGCGGAACGCCCGCCACGATACGCTTTGATCTACTTCTCGACCGCAGACTGCGATGACGACGTTCGACCGCTGATGCCTTCAATGTTTCGGCTCTGCTCGCGGTGACCGTTTCGGACGCTTCTGCATTGCCTGCGTGCCATCCGCCCCGGTCTTGGCACGACCCGTCTCGAATTCTCGCAGGTCAGCACGGTTTGAATAACGTCCCGCTAGGTCCACTTCGCTCATGGACGAACCCTGCTCGCGGAAGGCGCGAGCCTGGTTCGCTTCGTCATTTCTTATGGGGGGGTGCAACCCCCACGCCCCGCCCGGCTGGCTTCGCCCCCGGGACCCCTCCCGCGGTGCACCGGTCCCCTAAGCCGCGCCCCCGGTCCTGGACGTCGAAGAGTTGCGACGTCGCCGAAACCGGTGGCCACACGCAGCTACTGACGCTCGACACAGCTATCCCCGCCGAGCAGCACATTCAAACCTGTAGGCGATCTCGGCGGCCTACCGAACCTTTCTGTCCGGTATTACCCGGCGACTTGGTCATTGTCTTCGGGACCACACGTTCAGCGCACCGCCGAACGATCCTGAGTCGGGTATGCGGCAGGCGTAGATGTGGGCATGCAGCGTCGCGGAGACTCCAGCTGGGACACATGTGTTACTGCAAGCTCTCGATGACGCGCATCTCAGAGCTGTAGGTCTACACGTAGGCGCCGAACGATGACCCGAATCATTCCATTAGGCAATAACTCTGGGATGAGCTAGGTATCCTCAGAAGGACGGGCTGGGGTGGCCAGATGGGTTCGTCAGGGTGACAAAAGGGGGCCGCGTCATGCGCGAATGGTCCTATTGGACAGGCAACAAGCTACACATACTCGGCGACTACACGCCGGCATTCAACACGGCGTCGCAACGTAGCTCGGAACGTCTCTACCTCGATCTTATGGCGGGGCGTCCAGAAAATGTCGAACGACTCACCGGTGCGGTGATTGATGGCTCGCCGCGGCGCGTGCTGGCTGCTACTCCGGGATTCACGCGGCATGTCTTCTTCGAGTTGCCGTCCAACGCAGCGAGACTCGAAGCGGCGCTGCAGAAGGAATTTCCTCACAAGAACTTCCGTGTGGTGGCGGGCGACTGTAATCGCGCCATCGACGGAGCATTGGCCGATCTAGAGCCCTTCAATTGGGCTCCGACGTTTGTGTTCATCGACCAACAGGCCGCAGAGGTCGAGTGGCAGACGATAGAGAAGATCGCACAGTTCAAAGATCACCCGAAGGTGAAAACGAAACCCGAGCTGTGGTTGCTGGTTTCGCCGGCGTTCGTAGCTCGCGGCGTCGGTGGCAGAAGGTCGAAGTCCGCTGCGTTCCGAGATAAGGTCACTCGGTTCTACGGCACTCGCAACTGGTTGAACATCCAGGACGCCCGCGAAGCGCGCGAGATCACGGGAGCCGAGTATCGGGAGGAGATGGTCAACCTCATCAGGTACCGGCTGATGAACCATCTCGGATACCGACATACCGAGCGGATTCCGATGCGGATGACCAACGGCACCACTATCTACGACATGGTCTTCGCATCTGATCACGACGTCGGTGCAAAGATCATGCGGAGCTTGTACCGCAAGGCCGCCGAACGCGAGCCCAGGATGATCGAGGAGGCTCGTCGGCTGGCCACCATGCAACGGGAAGAGCAGCTGGGGAAATTCTCCCTGTTCGATCTACCTGAGACCGAGCCGCTGCCCGTCGTGGATCGTGACGGAAGGCCCGCGGTGCTTTGGCAGCAGACGGCGTGCTGGCCACCTGGGAGCAGAAAGTGGTGGACCAATCGCGATATCGTGTCATCGCCCGATCTCGACCAGTAGCGGCAATCATAGGGTTGGAAGCGGCATGTCGTCCCAAACTCGTCCGTCAAGCTCGCGACCCATCGTTTTCGGTGTTCGCCCGCCCCATTGCTTGAAGAAGAATGGAATCCCTGACCGCTGACATACGTCTCGGATTCCGCGCACCCATTCAGGATTCATCGGTCGGTGGCCAGCGCCCGACTCGCCCCCCGCGATCACCCACCCGATCCCATCGAGCCGCAACTCGTCGAGCGGGCCGAGTAGCGGCTCGCACGACAAGAACCGCACTGCGGCAGGCACTTCTCGCAGATGATCCACACGGTCGAGATAGCTGGCTTTCTCGACCGAGACGCCGACCCACGCGTTGGCGGGCCATTCCAGTTGATCTGCAATGCGTTTCAGCCTCAGCGACCTCTTGGTCAGCACCTGATAGGTGTGCTGCGGCGTCTGTGACATCACATCGAACACGTCGCGGATGAACCCGATCGGCACTTTGGCGTGGAAGAGGTCGGACATGCTGTTGACGAACACCACTCGCGGCTGCCGCCATCGCAACGGAACATCAAGAGCCGACGGATGAATCGCCACACCAAAACCTGGTCCTGACGTGCGAGGGTCACCATCGTTTTGGTACTTCTCCGCGCCCATTGCCTTCAGGCGTTTCGCCAGTGTCATCGCGTAGCAGTGATCACACCCGACCGATACTCGGTCGCAACCGGTCACAGGGTTCCAGGTAGCTTCGGTCCACTCGATGCTGGACTTGTCTGCCATGACACCTCACTCTCGGGTTGTTCTCGACAGTACTTCCCTCATTACGACGCGAAGTAGTGGACTTGTCACGCCTCCCGAAACGAGCGGCAAGTGCTCCGGGGAGCGGCGATTTCCCAACAAAACGCCGATACGCCAGGTCTTCCGAAAGCGTGTTCGATAGTTCACAGTAGTCCATCATTGGCTATATCCGCAGGTGGGCAAGGGATTTCGGGCTTTGTTCGACGGCATCGAGTAACGAGATTCGTCGTAATGCATTGCACACCCGCTCGGTGGGTCAGCTCGTCACACAATCTGTGGGTCGCCAACAGTTATCGCGAACCTGAACGGCCCTCGCTTGAAAAGATTGACCACGCTGACCGCAGCCAACATCACCAGCGCATTCCAAGCACTCGTCATGTCCGTCAACACCAGTAGCGAACCGCGCGACCGCCAGAATTGACTCCATCATCTGGTCGTATCGCGCTTCCCTCGCCCACGCGGGCAACCCGATAGGGCTTGCCGTGCACGGTTTCGCGTAACGCACGAGATTGCTGATGATTTTGTGCGCAGCTTGCAGAAGTGTGCGCGGCGGGCGAAGTTCTGGGCGGCGGCGGTCAGGCCGCGCAGCGGAGTAGGGCCTTGCGGAGGTTGCGGCTGCGGATGTCGTCCAGGACGGCGAGTCCTAGGCGGTTCATGGTGTAGCCGAAGCCGAGACCTGTTGTGGGGTCGGCGAATCCGAAGGAGCCGCCGAGGCCGGTGGTGCCGTAGGCGCGTTTGTCGGAGCCGAAGCGGAATTCGCCGCCGGACTTTCGGAAGCCCAGGTGGTAGCGAGTTTTGATGTGCAGCACCAGATCTCCGGCGGGGACGTCGGTGGCGATGTCCCCAGTAGCCAGCTGGTCGAGCACGGTTTCGTCGATGGGGAGTGCGCCGGTGCGGCCTGCGGCGGCACCGTAGACGCGGGCCAGCGCGCGGGCGTTGCCGACGCCGTTGGAGCCGGGTAGCTCGACTTCGAGGAATTCGCGTCGGGTCGCTCGGGCGGGGCTGCCGGTGCGCGGATTGGTCAGCGCCGCGTAGGACAGACCGCGCTTGGCGGCGACCTCCGCGCCGATCCGCAGCGGGAAGTCGCGTTCGTAGCGCAGCGCGTCGAGGCCGCGGGTGGCGGCCATGGTGGCGATGCGCTCCAGTCCTTGGTCGGCGGGTAGGCCGATGAAGAAATCCGCGCCGAGCGGTTTCGCGATGTCCTCGGCGAAGATTCGGCCGAGGGTGCGGTGCCGCGGGTCGACCCGGCGCAGCAGCTCACCTTGGTACAGGCCGAGGGTGATCGCGTGATAGCCATGCCGGGTGCCCGGTTTCCAGGCCGGTTTCTGCGCGGCCAAAATCGGCGCGAGCCCGTCGAGATCCGCGATCTGTTTCAGCTTCACCACCGGGTCCAAACCCGAAAGCCCCGCCTGATGATCGATCAGCTGCCGGACGGTCACCGCGCCCTTGCCGTGCGCGGCGAACTCGGGCCAGTACTTCGCCACCGGCTCCTCATATTCGAGCAGACCCTTCGACACCGCCGAGGCAAGCGTGAACGCGGCCATGCCCTTCGTGGAGGAGAACACCGGAACGATCGTGTCGCACTCCCACGGCAATGTCCGATGCCGATCGCGATAGCCCGCCCACAGGTCCACCACCGGCCGGTCGCCCGCGTAGACCGCAACCGCGGCGCCGATTTCGCCGTGCTGCGCGAAATTGCGCCGGAAAGCATCGGCGACCGGCCCGAAGCCGGGCTCGACTTCGCCGTGGATCATCAGGTGTTCACTCATGGTCATTCGATCGTAACGGCGTTCTTCTCGTACGCTCGCTGAGTGCGTTCACTCGAGCAGATCAGGGATTGGCCGGTCCGGCACGCGGCGGCCGCGGTCGTCACCCGCGACGGCGCGACGGCGAGCGAAGGCGATGTGCAGCGGGTCTTCCCGCTCGCGTCGGTGACCAAGCCGCTGGTGGCCTATGCGGTGTTGGTCGCGGTGGAGGAGGGCGCGGTCGAACTCGATCAGCCCGCGGGTCCGCCGGGGGCGACAGTGCGACACCTGCTCGCCCACACCTCGGGGCTCGCCTTCGACACCACCGACATTCAGGCCGAACCGGGCAAACGCCGAATCTATTCGAGTGCCGGATTCGAGGTGCTTGCTCGATTCGTCACCGAGCAGACCGGCATCGCGTTCGAGGAGTACCTGCACGACGCGGTGTTCGAGCCACTCGGCATGACCCGGTCGGAGCTGGTCGGGTCGGCTGGGCACGCGGGACGCTCGACCGCCGCCGATCTGGCCCGTTTCGCGGCGGAATTGCTGAACCCGCGATTGATCTCCGCGCAGACACACGCCGAAGCCACCTCCGTCCAATTCCCCGGCCTGAACGGTGTCCTGCCCGGTTACGGCTCGCAGCGCCCCAACGACTGGGGGCTGGGTTTCGAGATTCGCGACGGGAAGACTCCGCACTGGACGGGAAGATCGAATTCACGGGGGACTTATGGCCATTTCGGACAATCCGGCACGTTTCTGTGGGTCGACCCCGCGTCGTCGTTGGCGTGTCTGGCATTGACCGACCAGAATTTCGGCGATTGGGCGAGAACGGCCTGGCCACCTCTCAGTGATGCCGTTATTGCGGAGGCGACACTCGCACGCAACACGGCGGTGAAGTAACACATGTAACTTCGGACACTCCAGTACACTCAGGCAACACCAGCAGACGGGTCGTTGGGGAAGACGTCCCCCGTCGACGCTGGAGGTGTTAGTGGTGCGCGCATCGAGTCAGTTCGCGGACGTGACGGCGGGTGTGGTGTATATCCACTCGTCGCCCGCCGCGCTGTGCCCGCACGTCGAGTGGGCACTCACCTCGGCTCTCGCCGCCCCGGCAAAGTTGCGCTGGACCGCGCAGCCCGCGGACGGTCAATTGCGTGCGACCAGCGAGTGGATGGGACCAGTCGGAACCGCCGCCCGCATTGCTCAATCCTTGCGATCCTGGCCGGTACTGCGGTTCGAAGTCACCGAGGATCCCAGCGAGGGCGTAGACGGGGAACGCTACTGTTTCGTTCCCGGGCTCGGGTTATGGCACGGGTCCACTAGCGCCAACGGTGATGTGACGCTCGGTGAGATGCGCTTACGGGCAATGCTCCAAACCGCGGGCGAACTCGGCAAATACAACACCTACGACTTGGCCGCCGAAATCGACCGAGCGCTCGGTACGCCGTGGGACGAAGATTTAGAGATCTACCGCTACGGCACCGAGTCCGGTGCGGAGGTCACCTGGTTGCGGCGGGACGTGGGTTAGCGACTCTCACCCACGAATCCGCCTGATTCCCCCGCGCCGATCACTGTTGCGGCGGTCCATTCCACATGCGCAACACCGCGGTTGCCAGCTGATTCAAAACGCTGGCCGAGGCGGCATCCTTCGTCACCCGGAATTCGAACTCGGTCTTGCCGTCTTTGCGTTTGATGCGCAGGTCCACTTTCGTCTGCAGCCAGCCGACCACGCCTGCCGCGACCGCGAGTGCGGGCACCGCGAGTTCGGCGCCGAGCCGGGTGTCGGTCGGCGGATCCGCGAGGATGGGCTCCGCAATTTTCCGCGTCGCCGCGTCACGAGCAACTGCCGTGAGGACACGCGTCGCGGCGGCGTACTGGCTGGTTTCGTCGAGCGGAGTCAGTTCGGTGCCGGTGTACCCGCCCGCGCGAAGCAGGGCGGCCAGCAGTTCGAAAGCCTCATCCTGATCCAAGGGCAGCGCCACGGCGGGTACGTCTGCCGTGAGTTCCTCGGTTATCTCCTGCAGGGCCAGAACGAGTGAGCGTCGGTCGAATTCGGCGATCCGCTCTGCGATCATGTGTGCCTCCAAAGGCCGAACAGGGCCACCGCGGCCCAGTGGAAGGGATGCGATTCCCAGGGCGAGTCCGGGTCCCGCAGCATGGCACGCTGCGCCGCCCACAGCGCCCGCCAGGGTTGCTGAGCCGAGTTCGCACTGTCGCTCGACAGATTTCGATAGAACTCGGCGAAGAGTCGGCGCGAGCTGGAGTCGTCCACATCCCAGAGCGTGGCCACGACAGTGCGCGCTCCGGCGTGTAACAGCGCCTGGACGAGTCCTTCCGGATACCCCGTGTCGTGCACGTCGCGACGGGCGGTGGAACACGCGCGCAAGGTCAGCAGGTCGATCCGCAATCCGTCGCGGGCGAGGCGCCGGGCCGTCAGGAGATGGTCGAGTCTGGTACCGACATCAACGGAGTACACGTCCCTCGGTGGCCGTTGTCCGTCGTGAGCGAGAAGCACACCGGAATCCATCGGCTCGACCGCGTCGAACCAGCCGTGCGCCGCGAGATGCGCGACGGAAGTAGCGCGCAATCCAGCGGCTACCGCATCGGGGGTCGCCTCGATGCCCGACGAACCGATGACCTGTCGACCGCTGTCGGCCACGAGATCCGCGTCCCGCTCCAGGCGTTCGTGGTCCGGGTCGTCGTGGGCGGCGACGGCACCGACATACACCGCGCCACCGCCGTCCGCGGGCGGGAGACCCGCGAGTCCGAGCAGGGTGGTGGCGCTACCGACCTGGACGACCGCGTGCCGCTCGACAAGGGGACGGCCCGTACCGGGCATCGGCAGCGCGGGCAGCGGTAGTTCGTGAATGGGTCCGTCAGCGGCGACGCACAGCAACTCGCGGCCTGCCACATACGGCAGTGCGGCAAGCAGTCCCGGTGCCAACTCGTCCAAGAATGCGAGGCTGCGTCGCCACGGGCGCTTCGCCGGGAGTGGCGCTCCCCTGAAGGGATCCAGCGGGTCGCCATCGAAGGTGCGTCGCAAGCGCTCCGCGGCACGGCTCAATGCGGTACGTGCCAGCGGTTTTCGAACTGCCACGAGCCGTCCGGTCGCCGGGACATGAATGAACACGGTAAGGGTGTCGGAGCCGCAGAAGTACGACACGAAGGCACAGTCGTCGGCATCCGGGTGGGTCCTGAGCCAGTCCCGCAGGGCGGCGAAGCGCGCCGGTGTGACGGTCTCACGGCCGACACCGCTGGTCCAGGTCTTGTACTCCTCGTGCAGGTCGAAGGCCAGTTCCAGCGGTGGCTGACCGGCGGGCAGGCGCAGCGCCGAACCATGATCCACCAACAGCTCGATCAGTCGTCCGTAGATACCGCGATAGTTCGCGACCCGGGCCGGACGGTCCCGCACGTTCTCGTCCGATGCTGCCTCTAGTAATCGGCGCCGAGCCTCCCACAAAAGGTCGAACGCTTCTTGATGAGCTTGCGGCCGCTCGTGTGCCCACCCCACCAGCGTGTCCGCCAACTGCTCGAGCACCATCAGACGCGTATACGCACTCGGTGGTTGCTGTTCGACCAGCTTGTGTGCGACGCGCAGCTCGGCAGCCGCCGCAGCATGCCGTCCGGCCCGCGAGTCTCGCTTTGCGCGGGCCAGGCGCAGTAGAACTTGTCCGCGCGACGAGTCGAGCGTGACATCGAGCTGGTCGAGGAACACCTCGGCCGCCCCGATCAGTCGATCCCCGGCGGCACCGATCTTGCCTGCGCGACTCAACACCAGCGGCAGGCTCTGTTGCAGAACACCTTCGAGAGGACTGATGCTTTTGAGCAACGCCTGAAAATATCTGTCCCAGGCGTCGGCTTCGTTTCCTTCGTCCGCTGCGAGGTCACCGAGCCCGAGGAGCACGTTGACCATGCTGTTGCCCTCGCCCCCTGCTGCCTCCAACAGCGCGAGCGCTTGCTCGAAACAGCTGCGTGCAGCATCGGTGTCGCCGATCTGCGAGTAGGCGGTGCCCAGGTTGATCAGGGCACCGACACGACGACCCCCATTGGTCTCGACGAATTCCAGTACCCGTCGAAACGCGCGAACGCCCGCACGAGATCGCCCCGCCTTGAGATAGGAGGCAGCGAGGTCGGTGCGGGCTCGATACTCGGCTTCGAGGTCGCCGCAGGAACCGGCCGCTTCGACTGCCTGACGGAACGAACGCTGTGCGTCCTCGTACGCGCCGTTGTCGTCGCACAGCAACCCGCGCAAGTGCTGGAACCGGCTGCGCAGCTTCCTGGTGCCCGGTTCATGGGCCAGGACACCGCCGGTGTGTGGGCCGAACTCGACCGTGTCGAGCAGTGCCAGTGCCTCTTTGGCCCGGCCCGCGGTCCGCAGCGCACCCGCCACATGCATGCGCAGACCCGCGAAGCCGACGGTTTCCACCGGCGCCGACGGCGGAATCCGCTCAGCTCGCCGCAGCACCGCTAGCGCGGCATCCAGCTCACCTCGACCGAATAGTTCCGAGGCTTCGCGCTCCAACAGCTGGCGAGGAGTATCGACGGGTTCCGGAAAGCCGAGCGGCTGGTCCGGGCCACCCCCCTCCGCCCAGCGGTGGCGCAGATCGCGGAACCGCCGCAACGAGGCAAGGCTGTTTTCGACCGTCTGCCGGTGGAATTCCGCCACATCGGCCTCCGCAGGTCTCCCCTCGGCCCTCAGCTCGTCGCGCAAGCGAGCGAGCTCGCGCAACAACGTGTCAGGATCACACCCGCCTACTGCGTCGAAGAGTAGACCGTCCGCCTGCTCGACCCATTCCGTATTCATCAGCGCCGTAGCGACAGCCCGCTCAGCGGTGTTATCAGAACTCCCATCCACGCGCCGCGCCTTACCCGAGGCCCAATTCCTCGGCTGTGCCCGCGCCCACCACTTGTATCGCTTCTCGGACATCCGCCCGGTCCCTTTCCGTGGCCGCAGTCTCATACGCGAGCACAAAATGCCGTCTGCCGCGTTCGTATTCACCTAGGAGCCAGTAGAACTGGGCAATGTGGAAGTGCACGAAGTGACCGGCTGCCGGGTCAGCGGCCAATTCGTCGGCTAGTCGCCGGGTCTCGGTGTAATCGCCCCGGTTGTACGCGGCGATCAGCAGATCGACGCGGTACTGCGGGTTGCGCGGAAACTTCTGGGATTCGATGCGCAGTTCTTCCTCAGCGGCCCGATCGCCAGTGAACGCTCTGGCGGCAACCTGCCGCATATGCGCCTGGCGGTCGCGGGTCTCTTCGTCGAACCCGAGGTCTGTGCGCTGCTCCCGGACCGCCGCCAGCGCCACCGAATGCGGCGCCACACGCTCCAACTCCCGCAGCGCTTCGCGCAGTTCATCGTCCGTCCCGGCGAGCATCAGACCGAGTGCCAATTCCTCCAGCGCACCTGTGTCGTCGGGAGCCGCCGCGCGTGCTCGCCTTGCCGCGTCCAGCACGTCCCGACCGTCGATGCCACTGCGCGGGACATTCGTCAAGGCAAACAGCGCCCGCGTCATTTGCCGGAGATCGTCTGGCTGCGCGATCCCACGGTCGGCTCGCTCGCGCAGTGCGGCAACCCGTAACTGCAGCAGTCGAGTTTGCCGCGCCGCGTTCCAGTCGATCTGTTCGAGCTCCGCGATCCGCTGCTCCGCCAGGCTTCGCCCTGAACTTCCAGGATCTGTTACCTCGCGATACGCCCGCAGGACCCGCGAACACTTCTCGAGGTGACCACGCGCCAGATGACATGTGGCCAGGTTCAACTGGGCAGCCGCCATATCCGGCCGGTCGACGGTCAGCTGGTGCCATACGCGTTCGGCATCCTCCCGCCGTCCAGACGTCCATAGTCCGATCGCGAATCGATTGCGCGCCTCGGGATCTCCGCTGCTTGCCGCGTCGGCGAGTTGCCGCAGTGCCGACTTCTGTTCGCGCTCGGCGGGGTGGCGTTCGAGAACGTGGAGCGGATCACCGGGTAGCTTCGGCTCGTCGGGCAGCAACGGCCAGCCGCGTCCCGTCTCCATGAAAGGCTCCTACTCCCCCACCTCGCCGGCGCGCGTCCAGCCGTCCGCATTCAGCGTACGCACGATTCGAGCAAGCGACGCGGCATATCGACGTCGAAAGTTCGCGGCCTACGGCTGAAACCTGGTGGGTGCGCAGGGATCAGAACTTGTAGTGACAATGGTCGGCATGAGCATCTCGGGCACTTGGACCATCGCCCCGGAACAGTTCGACTCCCCCGCCGCCGCCATGCTGTGGCGCGCCTACTACACCGAAGTCAGCGATCGCTGGTACCAGTTGCATGAAGGGCGCGCGACCGATCCCGTGGAGCTCGAGCGGGAGGTCGCGGCAGTGTCGGGGGCGGAATTCGCGCCGCCGCGTGGGGTGCTGCTGGTTGCTCGGTTCGGGGGCGAACCGGTGGGGACGGCGGGGGTGCGTCTGCTCGATGACGGGACGGCGGAGTTGAAGCGGGTGTTCGTGCGGAAGGACATGCGGGGGAAGGGGGGTGCGGTACTTCTTGCCGAGGCCGCCGAGGACGCGGCCCGTGCGCTCGGCGCCGTACGGGTGGTCCTGGACACCCGCCTCGACCTGGTGGAGGCCAGGGCGCTGTATGCCCGGCTCGGGTACGTGGAGTCACCACCACACAACGACGAGATGTACGCGGAATGCTGGTACCGCAAGCAGCTGTGATCAGGGACCGGGCGTGCCTACACTGACGATGCTCGACCAGCTTCAGCGATTCGATCGACAGCAGCTCACGGAATCGAGGGACGTCGTGACAGAGCAGCCCGCAACCGTCGACGCGTACATCGCCGCCTTCCCCGAGGACGTGCGCGGCATCCTCGAGGAAATCCGCCGGACCATCCAGCGCGCCCTACCGGATGCGACGGAAGCCATCAGCTACGACATCCCCACCTTCAAGGTGAACGGCCACAACACCGTCCACTTCGCAGGCTGGAAGAAGCACGTCAGCCTCTACCCGATCCCACACGGCGACAAGGCTTTCGAACGCGCCATCGAGCCCTACCAAGCCAGCAAGGGAACGCTGAGATTCCCTTTGAACAAGCCCATCCCCTACGACCTCATCGCGCAAATCGCCACGAAGCTCGCCGCCCGACGCACCTCGCTGGCGTGAGTGGCACACCCTGGAACAGCGTGTCGCCGCAGCCCTGTGCCACTCACGGACGGGTGGGTTACCAGTCGGCTTCGGTGTATTTGATGATGCCGCGGATGTTCTTGCCGTCGAGCATGTCTTGGTAGCCCTGGTTGATTTCTTCCAGGGAGTAGGTGCGGGTGACCATGTCGTCCAGGTTGAGTTGCCCTGCCTTGTACAGGCGGAGGAGGTTGGGGGCGTCTTGGCGGGCGTTGCCGCCGCCGAAGATGCAGCCCTTCACCGTCTTTTGCAGCATGGACAGTAGGAAGCTGTTCATCTTGACGTCGCCCGCGTCCATCCGGCCCATCGAGGTGACCACCAGGGTGCCCGCCTTGGCGGTGAGGATCAGACCTTCTTCGACGTAATCGCCGTGCATCTCGCCCATGGTGAGAATGACCTTCTCGGCCATCCGTCCCTCGGTGGCGTCCATCAGCGGCATGATCGCGGCGGCCATGCTCTCGTAGGTGTGCGTGGCGCCGAACTTCTGCGCCTGCTCCCGCTTCCATGGATTCGGGTCGATGGCAACGACTTTCGAGGCACCGGAGAGCACCGCGCCCTGCAGTGCGCTCATGCCGACACCGCCGATGCCCGCGATCACCACCGTCTCCCCCGGCGCGACCTGCGCGACGTGGGTGGCGGAACCGAAGCCGGTGGGCACCCCGCAGCCGACCAGGCAGGCCACCTCGAACGGAACGCTCGGGTCGATCTTCACCACCGACGTGTGGTGCACCGTCATGTACGGCGAGAACGTGCCGAGCAGGCACATCGGGATGACGTTCTCGCCGCGTGCCTGGATCCGGTAGGTGCCATCGCTGATCGCCTGGCCCATCAGCAGGCCCGCGCCCAGATCGCACAGCGCCATATTGCCGCTCACGCAGGACGGACAACGCCCGCACGCAGGAATGAACGACAGGATGACGTGGTCACCCACCTGCAGATCGGCGGGGCAGTTGGGCCCGAGCTTGGTGATCACGCCCGCGCCCTCGTGGCCGCCCATGACGGGGAAGGCGGGCATCGGCGTCGCGCCGGTCACGATGTGATGGTCCGAGTGGCACATGCCCGCCGTTTCCAGCCGGATCTGCACCTCGCCGGAGACCGGATCGCCGACCTCGATCTCTTCTACCGACCACGGTTGGTCGATCCCCCACAGGATCGCGCCCTTCGTCTTCATTCCTGTCGACCCTCTCGCATGCACGTGCTTATATGTGACTGCACCCACACTACGAGAAAAGTGGAACGCGTTCTAGTGCCGAGGCGAAAATTCAGCTGCAGCAGTCAGTCGAGGTTCTGAACACGTTCTAGTCCTGGCACCGGATCTCAGCCGCGCACGTCATGCACGTGATGGACGAGGTCGTGGACGAAGTACCGCGCGAACGAGTCCACCGTGAACGTCGCACCGTCGCTACGCTCGCCGCGCCGGTCGCGCCGATCCAGCGGCACCGACTCGAAAGAACGCGCGACAACCTCGGCAGCCTCGACGAGTTCGGCGGCTACTCGTGCCGGATCCTGCTCGTTGTAGCGGTCCGCCACGGCCGTCTCGTCCTGGTCCCAATTCGAGAAGCGCGGCACCGAGCCATCCGCCGAGCCGGTCAGCACCAGCTCGAGCCGCCTGTCGAAGAGGCGGCACACGTCGCGGACATGCGCGGCGTACTCCAGCGGCGACCAGGTCGAGTCGTCCGGGCGGACCCGCACATCGGGGCGCTCGAGCACCGTGACGAAGCGAGCCGCACTGTCGAGGACCAGCCGCGGCACGGCCTCGTAGGCGGTCGCGTTGGGGTCGAAACCGCAATCGGGACAAGCGCGTTCGACGACCCAAGTCCAGTTCTTCAGATCAGGAACAATCGGCATGCGCTGAATCTAACGTGGCTGAATATCGTCAGCGATAGATATTCAGCCAACTATCCGCAACATTCCGACAATCACTCCATCAGGCGATGCGCGCGCTCGAACAACTCCAGCGTGATGGCATGCAGGAAGTCGCCGACCTGCTTGGGCGCCTTGCCCGCGAACGCACGCGCGTGCGTGCCCTCCAGCACGATGCCGAGTTTGAAGCAGGCGAGCACGGTGTACCAGGGGACGGCGCTGAGGTCACGGTCGGAAAACCGGCCGTAGTGAGCAACCATTTCGTCCGGAGTCGGCAAGCCACCGGCGGCGCCCAGCTTGCCGACCAGCGCGGCGCCGGTGGTGCCCGGTTCCGGCCGGGTCGCGATCTGCCAGCCCAGATCGAGCAGCGGATCACCGATGGTCGACATCTCCCAGTCGACCATGGCGGCGACCTGCGGGCCGTCGAAGGCGAACATCATGTTCGCGAGGTGGCAGTCACCGTGCAGGATGCCCGGGGTCCACTGCGCGGGCCGGTTGCGGTCGAGCCACTCGCCGGTCTGCTCGACGCCGGGGATTTCCGGGCCGGGGTAGCCCTCGTTTGCCGAGTACGACTCGAGTTCGCCGAGCCAGCGCGGCACCTGACGCTCCAGGAAACCGTCGGGCTTGCCGTAGTCGGCGAGGCCGAGCGCTCGGTAGTCGAGGGCGCCGAGCCGGGCGATGGCCTCGACCGCGGACAGGCCCATCTGCTTGCGGATCGCCGGATCGCCCGCGTGCAATTCCGGCAGCTCGTTGGCCGGATTGAAGCCGTCGATCGGTTCCATCAGATAGAAGACCGCGCCGATCACCGTCTCGTCCGGGCAGGCCGCGATCACCCGCGGCGCGCGCACGTCGGTGCCGTTGATCGCGGCGAGCAGGCGAGCCTCGCGCCGGATCACCTCGTTGCTCTTGGCGCGCAGATGCTTCGGGCCGCGGCGCAGCACGTAGTCCCGGCCGCCACGAACGAACCGCAGCATCACGTTCTGCGTGCCGCCGCCCAGCGAGGTCACATCCTCGAATTCCCCTGCGGGCAGGCCCTGCTCATCCATCCACTGGCCGACGAGGGCGAAGTCGACGAGTTCGCGATCCACACCGACCGGTTGCGCAACAGACATGCCCAACATTGTGCACCACCCGCCGAACGGAACTGACGGCACATGACAACAGTTGGGCCCAATCGGCGCGGCGTAGGGTTTCGGGCACCATGCGCACGTTGTTGATCGACAATTACGACTCGTTCACCTACAACCTGTATCAGCTGATCAGCGAGGTGAACGGCAGCGAGCCGATTGTCGTGCGCAATGACGAGGCCGGCGAGCTGGAACTGGCCCGATTCGACAACATCGTCATCTCCCCCGGGCCGGGTCGCCCGGACGTCACCCGTGATGTCGGGATTTCGGCGGACGTGATCCGCGAGGCGGATCTGCCGTTGCTCGGCGTGTGCCTCGGACATCAGGGCATCGTGGTCGCCGCGGGCGGGATCGTCGCCGCCGGGCCCGACGCGCGACACGGCTACCTCGACCGGATCGAGCACGACGACCGCGACCTGTTCGCCGGCCTGCCGCAAGGCTTCACCGCCGTCCGCTATCACTCGCTGTGCGCTCAGCGGCCGCTGCCGGACAGTCTGGAGATCACCGCGACGGCTGCCGACGGGGTGATCATGGGGGTGCGGCATCGCAGTCGGCCACAGTGGGGCGTGCAGTTCCATCCCGAGTCGATCGCCAGCGAGTTCGGCATAGCGCTGCTGCGCAACTTCGCGAATCTGACTGCGGCACATTGGGAGCGGCCGGTCGGGTCGGCTCCGACCCCGGGTTCCCTCGCGAGGCGATCGGAGCCGGTGACCATGCGGTTGCGTCCGGTCTCCCCTACTCCGCGACCGGAAGCCGCGCAATCTCGTTCAGCGACACCGCCGCCCACCACCGCCGCGTTGGCGCCAGAGCAATTCCCCGCGCTGGTGGAGCAATTCGGCGAGGCGGGTGGCGGCGGTCCCGTCGTGCCGAGAGCCGACATCTTGGATCGCTACGGCGGGCCGCCCAAAAAGTGGCAGTTGCAGCATGCCGTGATCGAGCGAGCGATCGATACCGAGAGTGCGTTCGTCCGGTTGTACGGCAACTCCCCCACCGCGTTCTGGCTCGACAGCGAGCATGTCGAGCCCGGGCTGGATCGGTTCTCGTTCCTCGGTGACGCGAGCGGGCCGCTGGCGGAGGTGGTGCGCTACCGGGTCGGCACGGGCGAGGTGACCGTCGAATCGTCCGATGGGCATCGGCGCGTGGTCGCCGGTGGAGTGCTCGATTACCTGGCCGCCGAGTTGCGGCTGCGGCAGCTCGAACTTCCTGATCTGCCTTTCGATTTCGTGGGTGGGTACGTCGGGTATCTGGGTTATGAGGTGAAGGCCGATTGCGGCGGGCAGGCGGTGCATCGGGCGCCGACACCGGACGCACAATGGGTCTTCGCGGACCGGACCGTGGTGGTCGATCATGTCGGCGGCCGCACTCATCTACTCTCCCTGACGGATTCGACAGCCGAGACGATGCGCGCGGGCGCCGACTGGCTGCGTGACACCGGGGAAACCCTCGAATCCCTTCCGACATGGGCGAATCCACCGACGCTCGAGGTGCCGTCGGACGGCGACGCCGTCGAGCCGCTGCTGACCCGCGGCCGGGAACGCTATCTCGCCGACATCGCCGTCTGCCGGGAGCGGTTGCTGGCGGGCGAGTCCTACGAAATCTGCCTCACCGACAGCGCGACCGTGCCCGCCGCCGAGGCGGACGGCCTGGACTTCTATCGCACGCTGCGGCGCTGCAATCCGGCCCCTTACGCGGCGTACCTGCGGTTCGACGACCTGGAAATCGCCTGCTCCTCGCCGGAACGCTTCCTGAAGATCGACCGGCGGCGCACGGTGGAGAGCAAGCCGATCAAGGGCACCGCCCGGCGCGGCGCCACCCCCGCCGACGACGAACGGCTGGCCCGCGCACTGGCCGACAGTCCGAAGACCAGGGCCGAGAACCTGATGATCGTCGACCTGCTACGCAACGACCTCGGCCGGGTGTGCGAGATCGGCAGCGTGCACGTGCCGAAGTTGATGGCCATCGAGTCGTATATGACCATGCACCAGTTGGTGTCCACAGTGCGCGGCACGCTGCGCCCCGGCGTCGGCGTGATCGACTGCCTGCGGGCGTGTTTCCCCGGTGGCTCGATGACCGGCGCACCCAAGCTGCGCACCATGGAGATCATCGACGAGCTGGAAACCGAAGCACGCGGTGTCTATTCGGGCACCATCGGCTTTCTCGGCCTGGGCGGCACCGCCGACCTCAACATCGTCATCCGCACCGCCGTGCGTTATGCCGGACGCTGGCGAATCGGCGCCGGCGGCGCCATCGTGCTCGATTCCGACGCCGACGACGAGTACCACGAGATGGTGCTCAAGGCCGCGGCCACCCTGCGCGCGGCAACCGACCACGCGGCGCACTGATCGATCCGCATCTCGCCGACCGCCGAGGTACCCACAGGTCCTGTACACGCATCGCAGCGCTTGAACCCCGGTGAGACGTAGGGAAACTCTGTGGACACCCGGTGCGGCTTGCCGAACAGAGGGGTCGGCGGAGTCGGCGTGTCGGAGGGTCGTGGCATAGTTCGAGCACGATGAAACTCAGCAAAGGCGCCAATGCAGCGGTACCGACATCCCTTCTTGCCATGGTTGTTTCGTGGCAGTCGGAGCATGCGGTGGACGCGCATGCCCTTTTGCTCGGCGCAGCGGGCACGGTCCGCACGGATCGGGATCTGGTGTTCTACAACGCCCCGCGGCATGTTTCCCAGGCGGTGACGCTCGATCAAGAGCCCGCCCCGCGAACCGCCCGGCTGAGTGTCTCGCTGCCGCGCACCGAGGCGGATGTGGAGCGAATCGTGATCACCGGGTCGGTAGACGAGGGGACTTTCGCCGCCATCACCGGTTTGACCCTGACCATCCACGACGCCAACGGGCCGATGACCGAATTCGAGATCGTGGATGCCGACCCGGTCACCGCGCTGATGTTCGGTGAGTTCTACCGCCGGGACGGACAGTGGCGGTTCCGCGCCATCGCTCAGGGCTGGTCCACCGGCCTGCCCGGACTGGTCACCGAATTCGGGGTCAGCGTGGACGACCCGGCCGACCGATCCCGGACGCCACGCGTGGTCGACCCTTTCGGTGCGCGTACGCCTTCCCGAAACCTGACCGCTCGCACGACTCTGGACCGCGATTCGGCGGCACCGATGACAAATGGCGAGAACCCGCTCGACCGGTCCAGTGCCTCCCGCACGCCGACGGTGCCTACAGCAGGCGACCATCCGCACACCGCGCAGACGGTTCGCGCAGCAGGCGACTCGACGCTCCGCGCTTCGCGGCGTGACCACCTACCGCACACGGCGCAGACGGACTTGCTCGACCAGAGCCGAGGAGGCGCGGCAGACACAGCCGACCTCTCCACCACCGCCGAAACAGCCTCAGCCGCACCACACTCCACAACCCGACCACACAGCACCCGCCCCGTCGATCTCGCCCGACGCCTGCCCGACCCACTCCCCGCCCCTGCCCCACCGCCGAACCCCGAACTGGCCGACTGGCATCCGGACCCCGAACATCCGGCGCGCCTGCGCTGGTGGGATGGCACCGAGTGGACCAGCGCCACCTATCAGCGCAGCCAGCCGAGCAACCGGCATTGCGCACGCTGCGGAAACCTCCGGCGCCGCAAGCTGTTCGGCGGTCTCGCCGCGTGCCAGTTCTGCGACACCGAGATCGAGGAGTTCCTGACGCATTGGCACACCCAGGCCTGGCGGGTGCTCACCGCCCATGGGCCGCGCGGACCCGAGTGGGCGGCACTGTGGGCGTCGCTGCGTTATCAGCGAATCGAGGAGAACGCGGGCCGCGACGCGTTGCGCGATGCGGCACTCAGCTACGTGGAGCGGCTGGTCACCTTCACCTTCGCCGACGGAGAGGTCGAGCAAGGCGAGTTGGCGGCGTTCGAGCACGCGGTCACCGAACTGGGCTTGGCCGGTCCGCTGATCGAGGACCTGCGGCGGCGCATGCATCGCGGCCGCACGCTGTCCCGACTGCGGGGCGGCGATCTGCCGGTGATGCGGACACCGGGCCTGCACCTCGACCCGGAAGAAAAGGTGCACCTGGACCTGCCCGCGGTACACGTACGCCAATTGGCCCGCGGCCCGCGACCGACCGAGGGCAGACTGATCGTGAGCAACAAGAAGCTGCGCTTCGTCGGCGACGGCACCGGTACCGAATTGCTCTGGACCCGTGTGGTTTCCGTGCACACCGAGCAGAACGCGGTAGTGCTCGCGGCGACCTCGTCCCGCGGCGGCGCTACCTTCACCGTCGCCGACCCGGACTACGTCGCCGCCGCGTTGGAGGGTGCGCTACGGGTCGCCAAACGCCTCATCCTCACCCCCGGCCAGCGCGATACCCGTAGCATCCCGCAGGAGGTGAAAGCCGAAGTGTGGCAACGCGACGGCGGCAAATGCGTCGAATGCGGCGACAGCCACTACCTCGAGTTCGATCACATCATCCCGCTCAGCCGCGGCGGCGCCACCAGCGCGATGAACCTGCAAATCCTGTGCCGCTCTTGCAATCGCGCGAAGGGCGCCCGCATCTGAGTCAGCCGTGGATCAGCCCCGCCGTGCGCCCGAGCTCGGCGAGCATCGCGTCGAACAAGACTTCCGGATTCGACAGCGGGATCGGATAGTTGCCGAAAACCTCGAGCGTGACGTGCCCGTAGAGGCGGGCCCACATCTGGATCATCAGGTACATCACGCCCAGATCGAGCTTTTCGGCCGGGAACTTCTGGCCGGTTTCCGACAGCGCCGCCAGCAGCTCGGTTTGGAAGTGCACCAGGTCTTCGCGCAGTTCCGGCGGGATGACGTCGGTGGGTGGCGTCACGATGTCGTAGTTGGCCAGCAGCCGTCCCGCCGCCGCGAGGAAGATCCGCCCGAACGGTTCGTCGAACCGCCGCAGCGCGCGGGCCTCTCCGCCGCCGGGCGAGGCGAACACCAGGGTGAACTCCCTGGAGTGCGCCAACGCCCAGCGGCGGAATCCCTTGCAGATGGCGAAGAACTGCACGACGCCGTCGTCCGGCAGCGTCGCTATCTCGGCGGACAACTCGTCGGCGAGATCGGCACAGAAGTCCAGGCGCAGCCGTTCCAGCAGATCGTCCAGCGATCCGTAGTACCGGTACAGCGCGGGCGCGGTGATGCCGAGTGCACGCGCGATCGCACGCAGGCTCACTGCATCGGGCCCATGGTCGACCAGCAGTGTCCTGGCCACCCGCCGGATCTCGGCGTCGGTCACGACCGGCGAGCGCCCCCGGGGTCTGGGGTTACTCATGCTGCGACGGTACGGCATGATCGGGGCCCTGCATGGTTACGCAAGCTGCCTCCTCCGGGCCTGACCTCTCATGCCGGGATTCAAGCGTATTCAACATCCCAC
This sequence comes from Nocardia brasiliensis, assembly GCF_042691675.1. Taxonomy (GTDB): domain Bacteria; phylum Actinomycetota; class Actinomycetes; order Mycobacteriales; family Mycobacteriaceae; genus Nocardia; species Nocardia brasiliensis_D. The sequence continues at coordinate 2,333,641 of NZ_CP170507.1, read as the reverse complement.
CGCTTGATCCCGTTCAACCAGCCCGAGCGCAACCGCACCGGCTCGGCGACCTGACGCAGGTTCGGCATCGCGTCGGCGATGGCGTTGAACATCAGATCGATCTGCAACCTGGCGAGATTGGCGCCGACGCAGTAGTGGGTGCCGGTGCCGCCGAAACCGACATGCGGGTTGGGGTTGCGCAGCACGTCGAAGCTGAACGGATCCTGGAACGCGTCTTCGTCGAAATTGGCCGAGCTGTAGAACAACCCGAGCCGCTGACCTTTCTTGATCTGCTGGCCGCCGAGTTCGAGATCCTGGGTCGCGGTGCGCTGGAACGCGGTCACCGGCGTGGCCCACCGGACGATCTCGTCCGGCGCGGTGCGCGGCCGTTGCGCCTTGTACAGCTCCCACTGTTCGGGGTTGTCCACGAACGCCTTCATGCCGTGGGTGATCGAGTTGCGGGTGGTTTCGTTGCCCGCCACCGAGAGCAGGATGACGAAAAAGGCGAATTCGTCGGAGGCCAGGCCGTCCCCGTCGATGTCCGCATTGACCAACTGGGTGACGATGTCCTCGGCGGGACACTTGCGGCGGTCCTCCGCCATATTCCACGCGTAGCCCATCACTTCGGCGGTGGCGGCCTGGTGATCGCCCTCGAATTCCGGATCATCGTAGGAGATCATCTGATTGGACCAGTCGAAGATCTTCTTCCGGTCCTCCTGCGGAATGCCGATGAGCTCGGCGATCGCCTGCAGCGGCAGCTCACAGGCGACCTGCTCGACGAAGTCACCGCTACCGGCCTTCTTCGCCTCGTGCACGATTTTGGCCGCACGCTCGGTCAGCGCCGCCCGCAGGCTCTCGATCGCGCGCGGCGTGAAGCCCTTGGAAATGATGCGGCGCAGCTTGGTGTGCTTGGGCGGATCGAGGTTGATCAGCAGCATGTCGCCGAGCATGCCGATCTGCTCGGGGGTGACGTCCTCGTTGAACCGGATGATGGAGCCGTTCTCGTGCGAGGAGAACAGCTCCGGGTTCTTCGAGATCTCTTTGATGTGGGCGAGTTTGGAGACGACCCAGTAGCCGCCGTCGTCGAATCCGCTGGCCCGGCCGGACTGCGCGCACCACCACACGGGGGCGGTGCGGCGCAGCTCGGCGAATTCCTGGACGGGCAGTCGGGTGGCGAGCACGTCGGGGTCGGTGAAGTCGAATCCTGCGGGGATCGAGGGCGTGGTCACGGTCACGGCTATCTCCTACCGGTCTGGGCTGCAGACCTCACAACATTGTGTGGAACACGTTCCAAAAAGAGATACAACCACAGGACGCGGCCCAGTGAACAGTGTTTAGTAAAACCCGTTTACTCGACTCCATCCCAGCCAGACAGGAGTTGCCGTTCGAGCTTCCGGAAGAAGACGCGCAGGTCGTCCACTACTGCCTGTGGCTGCTCCATGGCGAGGAAGTGGCCACCGCGGCCCAACTCGGTCCACTGCACGATGTGGTGATCGCGCTCGGCCCAGCGGCGGATGGTCACATCGTGGGCCGAGACCAGCACACCGGTCGGCACCGTCCCGCGCGCGGCCGCCGTCCAGTCCGCGTCTCCGGCACCCCGATCGGTGCTCGATTGCTCGGCGGCAGTATCACGGTCCGATTGCCAGGTACTCCGGTTGCTGTCGGACTGCTCGGCGCTCCAGTTGCCGTCCGACTCCTCGGCACTCCAGTCCCCGGCCGCTGCTGTCGCATCGGCGGACCACTCGGCGGCGTTCCAATCGTTCGCGGTGATCTCCTCGTAGTAGATCTGCGCCGCCGAGCCCGCCGTGCCGGTGAACCAGTACAGCGACACGTCGAGGAGCATGCGGTCCCGGTCAATGCTGTCCTCGGGCAGACCCTCCTCGGGCATGGTCAGCTCCTTGAACTTCTCCACGATCCACGCGAGTTGGCCGACCGGTGAATCGTGCAGGCCATAGGCAACCGTCTGCGGCCGCTTCGCATTGCATTGCAGATAGGCGTCATTGCAGGTCTGCATCCGCTGCCAGCGCTGCTGCTCGACCTCGCTGAGCCCGTCCATCTCCCCCTCGACGCCCATCGGGAAGGTGATCATGGCGTTGACATGAACGCCGACCACCCGCTCCGGCGCCAGCTTGCCCAGGTGCGGGGCGACCCACGAGCCGGTGTCGTAGCCGTGCACGCCGTACCGGTCGTACCCGAGCCCGGCCATCAGCTCCACGAGCGCCGCCGCCATCTTGGCCGCGTTCATGCCGGGCCCGGCCAGCGGCGTGGCGAACCCGAAACCGGGCAGCGAGGGAATCACCAGGTGGAAGGCTTCGGCCGGGTCACCGCCGTGCGCACGGGGATCGGTGAGCGGACCGATCACGTCGAGGAAGTCGCCGACCCCGCCGGGCCAGCCGTGCAACAGCAGCAACGGCGTCGCGCCCGGCTCCGGCGAGCGCACATGCAGGAAGTGGATGTTCTGCCCATCGACGGTAGTGACGAACTGTGGATGGGCGTTGAGCAGCAATTCCTGTGCGCGCCAATCGAAACCGGTGCGCCAGTACTCGGCCAGTTCTTTCAGGTAGCCGACCGGAACACCCCGACTCCACCCCACGCCCGGCAGTTCCTCCGGCCAGCGCGAATTGGCCAACCGCGCATGTAGATCATCGAGCTGGACCTGCGGAATCTCGATGCGGAAGGGACGGATGCTCTGCGCTGTGTTCGTCATGAATCCAACGGTATGAGGTCCTTAGGACAGGATTGTTCCTAAGCAATGTCCGAGCAGAACGCCGCCCCCGCACCAGCGGCACGGGGGGCGGCGTTCGAATCGATCAGCTGGACAGGCCGACTCGCGGATAGCGATCCGTGTCGAGCGGTTGTCCCGGCTCGATGCCGACCACCTCGTCCTGATAAGTCGGCTCCGGCCCCGCGGGAGCCGGGTGGTACGTGGCCGCGGCATCCATGTACACCGTCGCCAAACTGATTCGGGCCGTGTCGGTTTCATTGGCCCCGGCCATGTGCACGACCCGCGAATGATGGAAGGTGCAGTCGCCCGCGCGCAGTGGCACGGTGACCCGCGGCCACCACCGCAACTCGGGACGAGCATCGAACGGTTCGCCGAACGGCACGTCGGTGCCCTTCGGCCAGACCTGGGAGCCCGGGATGAAGGTCATGCATCCCCGCTCCACCGGTACGTCGACCAGGGCGACCCAGGCCGTCAATGTCACGTCGGACCCGGCGACCGGAAACGCCGGATCGTCGGTGTGCAGGGGCGTTATCGTCCCGCCGGTGGTTCGTTTACGCAGCAATTCGGTCTTGAACATGCGCAGCGGCCGACCGGCCAGCTTCTCCGCGATGCCGGTGATGCCCGGATGCAGGGCGAGCCTGCGCATGAGCGTGCTCTTGACCTCCGGTTCGGCGACCCAGTCCATCACGTTGCCGTCACCTTCGGTGTCCCAGGAGAGCTTCTGCTGTCGCTCGAGCTGCTCCTGCGCGTCGGCGAGATATGCCGCGACCTCTTCGGCACTGAGCACCCGCGGGATGTGCACGAAACCCTCGCTGCGGTACCGGTCCACCGTGTCGGACGAAAGCGTCTGAGGTGTAACGATATTCATCAGATTGGTCATACATCCAAGCTACGGATCGGTTAGGACAGTACGCTTCCTAATTTGTTTCGAGCGATCGACCGATCTCAGGACACCGACGTCAACGGCGGCGGCCGCCACCGGCCTTGAATCGCTTCCTCTTTCGGCGCGTACAGCCGCATGGTGAGCGAAAACTGCCCCGACTCCGGGATGGGTAGCCAGTTGCCTGCCGGAACACTCGGTCCCGGGTCGGCATGTTGGATCGCGAGGTCGACCGAGCCGTCCGGGTTGGGCACCACGGGACGCTGATGCCCGACCGCGTAGATCCCCGCCGGATTGGCCGTCAGATAGTTGTCCGCGTCGTAGGCGGTGAGCGACCAGAAGGCGTCGACCGGTGGCAGCTGGCCGGGCGGGAAGTGCAGGCGGAAGCGGCCGGGGCCGCCATTGCCGTCGGCCGACGCGAACAGCGTCGGGTAGATGGTGTCCTCAGCGAGGCTGGCGCCGATGCCTCGCCACGCGACGGCGGCGCGCTGCAGGTAATTGGTGCCGTAGGCGCCGATGGACGGGTCGAAGGTCCAGCCGTTCTCGTTCACCGACTTCGGATCGAGGTAGACCGGGATTTGTTGTCTCGCCGTGTCGGCCGCCGCGGCCAAATCGTCGTCGGACAGGCCGACGACCGCGCCACCCGGGGCGATGCCGATCGTCGCGAAGCGTCGCATGGCGGGCGCGTCGTCGGGTGCGGGTGGATTGAGTGCCAGTACCGCACACATCCGATCGAAGAAGGTCCGCGCGTCCATTTGCGCGACCTGCTCGGCCGGGGGAACCGAATCGGATTGCGGCGCAATGGGAGTGGTCTCCGCTGGCACGCGTCCCGCAGTACGATCACTCAGCGGCGCCAGCTTCAACTGTTTCTGGATCGCGCGCACGGCAGGCAAGTCCTCGACGCCGTTGACCTGTATCCGGCCGAACAGCCACACCGTCGGCGTCGGCGCGCGCAGCACGGTGACATCATCCGGAAGGGTGCCGGACCACTGCGGGCCGACGACGGCATAGGTGTACGGCGGCCCCGACTTCGCTTGCGGCCGAACGCTGCTCGGATTGTGCGCGGTGTTCGTCCAGGCGTCGAGCAGGTGCATCAACCAGTACCGGCCACCCGCCATGGCGGGCACCTGCAGCACGATCGGCTCGGCCCGCAGGTCGAGCCACGCGATCGAGGACAGCGTGTCCAGGTTGAGCCGCACCACATCCCGCCGCCCGGGCGTCGGCAGCTCGGCGGCGTGCTGGAACCGATTGGCCGGAGTGCTCGCCTCGGCCGCTCGCCGGGTGACGTCCATCAGCACCAAAGGAAAGCCGAAAATATAGGCGTCCTTGGCGATCGACTCGGCCGCGCCGGGCGCGGTGGTCGCCGGCCCCGACGACGCGTCGTCGGACCTGCCGCAGGCCGACAATCCGACCGCGGACACGGCCGCACCCGCCGCCAACCCGAACACGGTTCGACGCGACACACCACCGTCGGTCTGGTCGCCCATAGGTTCTGCTCCTGCTTCCGATCCGATCGGACAGTGCGAGAGATCCGCACAGGAGTATAGCCAAATGTTTGCCGCCAAGCGCAGATTCCGACAGCGCGCGCCACCGGGCGATCAGTACCGCAGCCGGACCCGCGGGCAGACGCCCGCGGCTCGGCCAGTTACCACGTTGCAGTAACCCAGTTCAGTTGCCGATAACTAACCCGCAGATGCTCAGGTGCCCAGGACGGCGTTCATGATGGTGCCCGCACTGGTGGCGACGACACCGCCGATCATGGCTCCCGCGATCATCTTCGGCGATTGCAGCGCGCCACCCTGCCATTTCTCCCAGGCGAACTTGCCACCAGCGAAGATGATGGCGAGGATGCCGGACAGCAGCGCGAACCAGGTGAGGTACCGCACCATCTGTAACAGCTTGTCCGACAAGGGCGGCGCTTCCGGGGTCGGGTTGCTGACCTGCGCCAGTGTCGTGAAGGTATCCCCGACCGACGCCAGAATGATGCTCACCGTCTACTCCCTACGCTTCACTACAACTTTGCCGCCGCCGAGCTGCCATGCGAAAGTTGTTAGACCACCGATGGATTCGATCTTGAATGAGGATACGGGCCCGCCGATGGTCCAGTGGCCTCCGCTCCACCCATCATCCCGACCTTCAGTAACCCCTGCAAGGTCGCGCAACACCGAACTTGGCTGCGCCGCACCGACCCGACTGCATGGCAGCGAACAAACCGATACCATCACTGTCAGCGAATCATGCCCTGTCCCGAATCCAGAATGAGCTGACCACGATGATCCTGGCCGCCGCGTACGACACTCTGCTTGCTCAGATCGGCAACCCCAGCCCCGAGGCTCCGCCGGTATCCGACAAGTTCCTTCAACTGGTCCGCTACTTCACCTGGTTCGTGCTCCTCGCGGGCATCGTCGCCATCATCTACGCGGGCGGCAAGTTCGCGTGGGAGAAGTGGACCGGGGGCGGGCTCGACTCCCCGAAAATGGTGGCGGGCGCCATGATCGGCGGGGTCGTCGCCACCAGCGCCGGCACCATCATGAACGCCGTCATCGGCTGACCCCCACCCCTCGAGAACACGCTCCCCGACTACCTCTCCCGCACGTCGCTCGGCCGACCCGAGTTACCGGTCCGCGAGCCAACTTCCGTGGAACCCGAACGGAACGCGACGCGGCAGGTGGATGGCGGCGACGGGTGCCGCGGCCAGGTCACTCGCATCCAGGATGACCAGGTCGCTACGGTCGGTCTCGGCGTTGTAGACGTAGGTCATGAGATAGCCGTGGCCACCGGGATTCTGGTCTGCGGGCGCGAAGGCGGCTTCGCCCGGCACTCGGCCCGAACCGAACTCGTGCGCGGTGCTGCTGCCGCTGTGCAGGTCGTAGCGGATCAACGCGCCCGAATCCCCGGACGCCGCGACATGACCGAAGCGGGCATCCAAACCGACCAGACGATCGTCCACGCGCGGGAATTCGGCCGCCCGATCGTCGAGCTGTTCCTCGGCGACGGTGCCCGCGGTCAGATCGATGGTCCAGCGCCACAGACTCGCCTTGTCGAAGGTGTGGGATTCGGTGCGCCACAACTGCGGGTAGCGCATCACATACACAACGATCTTCCCCGGCTCGTCGTGGGCGTTGAGCGGATGAAAAACGTAGCAGGGGTCGATGCCGAACCAGCGGACCTCTCCGTGCGGATCGTCGCGCCGGAGCACCCCGAGCCGCGCCGGATAGTCATCCCGCCAGCGAAACGGCATCCCCCCACCGGAAGCCGCCGCCGCGGCGTCGAAAACAACCGGCAGATCCATGAATACGACGTGCTCGGCGGTGAGATTGAAGTCGTGCTGCATGGTCGCGGCTGGCACGTCGATCGGGCGGCTGAGCAATAGATTGCCGTCGGCGTCGGCCCGGTGATAGGTCAGGAACGGCTCCCTGATCACCTCGTAGCCGAAGAAGTGCAGTTCACCGGTGATCGGGCAGGTCTTGGGATGCGCGGTCATCGCCGTGCGCAGGCCGCCGTCGAAATCGTAGGGACCGACGGTGTCCAGTTCGCAGGTCAATTCATACGGCAAGGACGATTCGACCAACGCCAGCGTCCGCCCGGCGTGCCGGATGACGTGCGTGTTGGCGGCTCCGGCGGTCAGGTCGTGATTGCCCATCTCGTCGTAGACGCGGGCGCCGTCGGTGAACTTGGTGGTGCGTACCCAGCGGTTGCGATAGGAGACCGCGCGGCCGTTCTCGATCCGCACGCCGTGCACCATGCCGTCCCCGGCGAACCAGTGATGCGAGGCGGCTTCGTGCGGATTCGGCCCGTTGCGCAGGTACCAGCCGGTGAGCTCGGCCGGGATCCGCCCGGATACCGGGAGGTCGTAGGCGGTCAGTTCGTCGGAAACCGGTGCGTAATTGCCGGTCAGGTGCGGAGCGGAAGTAGTCATAAAAGACAACCGATCTGATCGATAGGTCAGGCTGGCGGCGCAACCGCCTCGACTCGCGTTATCGCGACATTCCAGTAGCGACATGTCAAAACTAGAGGCTGCGGATTCGACCTGTCAAGAGTGGAATGTAGAGTGACGGGCATGAGCCTCCGGTATGCCATGCTCGGACTGCTGGCCGACCGCCCGGCCAGCGGATACGACCTGCTGCACCGCTTCAAGCACTCACTGGCGAACATCTGGTCCGCGACACAGAGCCAGATCTACACCGAGCTCGCCAAACTCGCCGACGACGAGCTGATCGCCGTATCGGACGAAGGCCCGCGCGGCCGTAAGGAATACACGATCACCCCGGCGGGCTTGGCCGACCTACGACGCTGGCTCACCGAGACCGAGCCGAAGGAAGTCAACCGCAACGAGATGCTGCTACGCGTCTTCTTCCTCGGCGTCGTACCGCAGTCGCAGGCCGAGGAGTACCTGAGCGGGATCGCGACCTGGGCCGCCGAACGCCACGCCGACCTGCGCGCGATCGAGGAGTCGATCGAGTGGGAGAGCAACGACTTCTCCAGAAACGGCCGTATCGCGCTGGAATGGGGCCAGCGCTTCTTCGCAATGAACAAAGAGTGGGCGGAATGGGCCCGCGAGCAACTGCCCGAACCCGTGCACAACGCCCCCGCATCAGCGGACCGGATCAGTCCCGGTCGTCAGGGTTAGGGCAGCGCCTACGCGACCGCCGACGGATCCGCCCGCCAGCCGGTCAGCGCGATGAGCTCCGCGGCTATCTCCGCCGGTCCGCGATCGGTAGTGTCGACCACGTGCACCCACTCGGGCACCGCGTCGGCCAGCTCGCGCGACATCGCCAAGCTTCGCTCGATATGCCGTTGTAGCTCGATGCCGTTCTCCCGCTGCGCAAGCCGCGCGTCGGCGGTCCGATCGTCACAGGTCAGCAGCACCGCGGTGACCGAGGGGGTATCACCCATCGCCGCGGATAGCTCACCGATCACCTCCGGGAACACGCTGGCCGTATTGGTGTAGATCAACCTCCGATAACCGAGCGCCCGGTAGTTGTTCCACATCGCCGCCAGGTTCTGCTCGGCGAGGCCGTGCTCCCAGGTCGGCGGGTAGGCCATGTCGAGGTAATCACCTTCGATCAGTGCGTGCCGCACCCCGGAGTCCGCCAGCAGGGCGTGCATCGCGAGTCCGACGCGACTCTTGCCGACACCCGAACGACCGCCGAGAAACAGCGCTTCCGTTTGCGAGATCACCTGCCCAGCATGCCAACCAGGCGGCTGCGACCGGCGTCACAGCCCTTGCATTCGGAACAGTTGTGACTACACAATAGTTGTGTGACCACAACTGTCCAGCCGCTGACCGAGCGGCGCAAAACGCTTGTCCTGGCCACCTGTTGCCTGAGCCTGCTGATCGTGTCGATGGACGCGACCATCGTGAATGTCGCGATCCCGACCATCCAGGCGGACCTGCACGCGCCGCTGTCCCGGATGCAATGGATCGTCGACGTCTACACGCTCACGCTGGCCAGCCTGCTGATGCTGGCGGGGGCCGCGGCGGACCGATTCGGCCGCCGCCGGGTATTCCGGATCGGCCTGGCCACCTTCGCGATCGGTTCGCTGCTGTGCAGCCTCGCGCCGACCATCGAGGTCTTGATCGGCGCCCGGTTCCTCCAGGCGATCGGCGGCTCGATGCTCAACCCGGTGGCGATGTCGATCATCACCACCGTCTTCACCGGACGGGTGGAACGTGCTCGCGCGGTGGGGGTTTGGGGGGCGGTGGTCGGCATTTCGATGGCGCTCGGCCCGACCGTCGGCGGCGTGCTCATCGACACGCTCGGCTGGCCCGCGGTGTTCTGGATCAATCTGCCGATCTGTCTGCTCGCCCTGCTGCTCACGACAGTCTTTGTGCCGGAATCGAAGTCGCTGACGGTGCGCGGCGTCGACCCGGTCGGGCAAGTTCTGGCGGTCGTGTTCCTGTTCGCCACGGTGTTCGGGCTGATCGAGCGCAAGCCGGTGATCTTCGTGGTCGCGGCGGTCGCACTGGCGGCATTCATCTGGTACGAATCGCGGCGCGAAGACCCCTTCATCGACCTGCGGTTCTTCCGCAGCGTGCCGTTCGCCTCGGCGACGGTGATCGCCATCTTCTCGTTCACCGCCCTGGGCGCGTTCCTGTTCAGCTGCTCGCTGTATCTGCAGACGGTGCGCCACTATTCGGCGGTGCACACCGGGCTGCTGTACCTGGCGATGGCCGTCGCGATGGTGATCTTCTCGCCACTGTCCGGGCGGCTGGTCGGCAAGCACGGGACCCGCCCGTCACTGGTCGCGGCGGGTCTGGCGATGACCGTGGCGGCCGTCCTGCTCAGCACCCTCGATCCGGATACCCCGGTGTGGGCGCTGGTGATCATGTTCGCGATCTTCGGCATCGGTTTCGGCATGGTGAACGCGCCGATCACCACCACGGCGGTCAGCGGGATGCCGCTGGACCGCGCGGGTGCCGCCGCCTCGGTGGCCTCGACCAGCCGTCAGGTGGGCACCAGCATCGGTGTCGCCCTGTGTGGCGCGCTGACCGGGGCGGGACTGTGGTGGGTGATCGCGGTGCTGACCGCCGGTGTCGCCATACTCGGCATAGCCGCGAACACCCCGTGGGCCAAACGGTCGAGTGACCGCGTCGCCCCCCTGCTCGAACAGAAGGTGCCGACCCATGCCGGATGACACCCCCACCGCCGACGAGGTGTGGGCCATGCTCACCCGCCTCGTGATGTACAGCCGCGACCCGTGGCGGCGTGCGGTGACCGAGCGAACAGGATTGCCGTTCAGCCAGATTCGGGTGCTGCGCCGCCTGCGGAACGGCCCGATGACGGTCAAGGAGGTGGCGGACGCCGCGGCGATGGACGCGCCCGCCGCCACGGTCGCGGTCAACAAGCTCGAGGAACTGGGTTTCGTCGTCCGGGAAGTGGATCCCAGCAACCGGCGCAAGAAACAGGTCTCCATCACCCTGGCCGGGCGGGCGGTGCTCGCCCAGGCATTGGCGACGCCGGATCCCGCGCCGAGCTCGGTCACCACCTTGCCCGCCGATGACCTGCGCACCTTGCGCGACATCTTGAGCAAGATCGAGAACTAGCCTCGGTCGATCCGCCAGAAGTGGTCAGGCACTGACGAACTCGCGGTCACCGTATTGCACGCTGGCCGAATCCCACACGCCGCCAAGGCTGGTCACGAACCGTTGCGCCAACTCCATATCGGCGATATCGACCACCAGAATCAGCGTGTTCGCTTCGGTGACCGAGCCGCCGACGAGTCGTTCGCGCGCGACCGGGTCGGCGGCCAGCCCGTCGCGAAACCGCAGTACATCGACCCCGGCCACGGCGACCGTGACCGCGTCCACCCCAGGCGAATTCGGTGCAAGCAGCTCGAAGGTCAGCACCGATTCCTGCTGGAACTGGGTACGCACCTGGTCGGCGATCCGCCGCAGCTCGGCACTGTCGACACAGGCCAGATGGAACTTCCGGGATCGTTCATAGGTCGCCTGTTGCCGCTCAGCCGACCAGAACACCCCGTTGACCAAGGTCGACCCGACCGGTAATCCGATGTGCCGCACCGTGATCGCGCCGACCGCCAGCTCGAACCCGGCCAGCCGGTCGCGCAGCCGCTGATCCGCCGGGTCGGTGATCGTCGCGGTGTTGTCGGTCGCGAACAGTTCCGCGGTGGGCCGCAACGGATTTCCCGCCGCACACGCCGCCGGCCCCGCACCAGCGGGTCCCGCTCCCCCGAGCAATCCCGCGCCGACGAATACCGTCGCGAGAACAGCCACCATCCGTACCGCGATCATCCCGATCCTCCCGAGCCGTTGATCCGCGCGATAGACCACTGCACCTTAACGCGGCACTCGAAACGATCGGGAGGTTTCGCGCCCTACCCGGACGCGGCCGAGCGGGCGGTGCCCGGTGGGCACGCACCCGCTCGACAAGACCGGAAAGTCGGTCAGTTGCGGAAGGCGTCCTTGACCTTCTCGCCCGCGTCCTTGAGGTTGGACTTGATCTGATCGCCCTTGCCCTCGTTCTTCAGGTCCTGATCGTCGGTGGCTTCACCGAACTTCTCCTTGGCCTGACCGGCGAGATCGTCAGCCTTGTTCTTGGCCTTGTCCGTTGCGCTCATTGTCTAACCCCTTTCGTCGGGTCCGACCGACCTGCCTTTTCGGGCCGGTCTTCTGGCGGATAACCGGCATCCGCCGATGCAAACACCCGCGGGCTGTGGTCAACACCGCCGTTTACCCATAGACAGGCCCCCGAGCTGCGGCTCAGGCGTAGAGTTCCAGGTGCAATTCCCCGAGTCCCGAAGCGTGGCTCTGCGTGCCTGCGACCGAACCCGGAGGAATTTATGACCCTTTTCTCGCACAACGAACTCATCGAGCACGCGCCCCCACGCCCGCCGCCGGCGACCGAGCACGACTCCGCCGCGTTCACCGAGCTCGGCGACCGACTGGTCCGCAATCTGTTCGACACCGGCCTGCGCTTGGACACCATCCGGATGGCGTTCGACCGCGACGAGCTGACCCCCGCGCAGGTCGGCGCACACCGGGACGCCATCGTCGGCATTCTCGCCAACCTGGATTCCATGATTCGTACCACCAGCTCGGCGATGCTCACCTTGACCTCGGCGGCACCGATGGGCGCGCCGCGCCGCAAAAGGCGGCGATGAGGTCGTGGTCGGCACGGATGACGCGTACGCCGTCATCGCTGTCGCCTCGTCGGCGGGCGGTATCACCGCGCTCTTCCGCGTTCTCGGCGCCCTACCCGCCGACTTACCGGTTCCGGTTCTGGTCGTCCAACACCTGGACCCCCGCCACAAGACCGTCTTGGCCGAATTACTTTCGCGCCGAACCGAATTGCGCGTCAAGCTGGCGACCGCGGCGGAACCGGTCGAGGCGGGCACGGTGTACATCGCGCCGCCGAACCAGCACCTGCTGGTGGAACCGTCCGGCACCCTCGCCCTCTCCGGTAGCGAGCTCGTCCACTTCGTTCGGCCCTCGGCCGACCTGCTGTTCGAATCGGTGGCGGGTGCGTACGGATCGCGCGCGATCGCCTGCGTGCTGACCGGGTCCGGCAGTGATGGTGCGACGGGGGTGCGCGCGGTGAAATCCCGCGGCGGCACGGTGCTCGTGCAGGATCCGGACGAAGCCGAATTCAAGGGCATGCCCCGCGCGGCCGTCGCGACCGGTGACGCGGACATCGTTGTGCCACTTGACGATATCGCCGACGTCATTCGCGGTTTGGTGGTGGCGAGCCCATCGTGACCGAGTCGAGCGAGCAGATCACGACGGCACCGGGTGACGACATCGACACCGTCGACCCGGCGCTGGAGGACCTGCTGCTGTTCATTCGCGATTCGCGCGGTTTCGATTTCACCGGCTACAAGCGCTCGTCACTGACCAGACGCATCCGCAAGCGCATGCAGGAGGTAGGGGTCACCGACTACCTCGACTACCGGGATCTGCTGGAAAGTAACGCGGAAGAGTTCCGCCACCTGTTCAACACCATCCTGATCAATGTCACCAGCTTCTTCCGCGACCTGGACGCCTGGCACTACCTACAGCGCGAAGTGCTTCCCGAACTGATCGCGAATACCAAGCCCGACAGCGAGATTCGGATCTGGAGCGCGGGCTGCTCCAGCGGCGAGGAGACCTACTCGCTGGCCATCACACTGGCCGAGGTGCTGGGCATCGAAGAGTGTGCGAGCCGGGTCAAGCTCTATGGCACCGATGTCGACGAGGAGGCGCTGCGGGAAGCGCGGTCCGGCGTCTACCCGGCCAAGGCCCTCGGGCAGCTGTCCAGTGAGGTCCAGGATCGGTACTTCGAGCCGTTCGGTGACAAATTCGTCTTCCGGTCGGACCTGCGCCGCCGGGTGATCTTCGGCCGCCACGACATCACCAGGGACGCACCGATCTCCCGGCTCGACCTATTGGTGTGCCGGAATACGTTGATGTACTTCAATGCCGAGGCGCAAGCGCGGATCCTCGAGCGGTTCCGTTTCGCACTGCGCGAGGGCGGGTTCCTGTTCCTCGGCAAGGCGGAACTGCTGCTCGCCGAGGGTGAGCGGTTCGGCGTGGCGAGCATGCGCCAGCGCGTCTTCCGGCGGCGGGCCGGCGAGGTCAGGCCGCTGCGCCAGCCGCATCCGGCGCGGCTCGACATCGACCACGGCATGGAGGCGCAGGGCCTGGTCAAGAAGCGCCAGCTCGGTGAGCTCGCCTTGGAGACTGCGCCGTTCGGGGTAATCGGGCTCGACGCCGAGGGCAAGGTCGCCATCCTCAACAACCAGATGCGCAGCCAGTTCGGCTTGACGGCGCACGACATCGGCAGGCCGCTGAGCGATCTGGAAATCTCTTACCGGCCGGTCGAGCTGCGTTCGCTGATCGAGCAGGCCGTTTCCGAGCGCCGCAGCATCCGGGTCAGCTCGGCCGAACGCAAGCTCAGCCCTGGTGACGCCCAGTATTTCGATGTGCTCATCCAACCGCTGTGGGCGGGCGACGGAGCGAATGTCGGTGTGGTGGTCAACTTCATCGACACGACGATGCCGACGCGGCTCTCGCTCGAAGTGAAACTGAAAAGGGCGGAACTCGAAACTGCCTACGAGGAACTCCAGTCGACCAACGAAGAACTCGAAACCACCAATGAAGAACTCCAATCCAGCATCGAAGAATTAGAGACCACCAACGAAGAACCGCAATCGACGAATGAGGAGCTCGAAACCACGAACGAAGAACTCCAGTCGGGCAACGAAGAACTCGAGACCATGAACGAGGAAATGCGGACCCGCAGCGACGAGCTGAACGAGACCCGCACCTTCCTCGAGGGCGTGCTGTCCAGCGTCGCGGCGGGCGTGGTCGTGCTCGATGCTCAACTGCGGGTCAGGAGCTGGAATCGGGGCGCCGAGGAGATGTGGGGGCTGCGCTCCGAGGAAGTCCAGCAACAGGCGTTCTTCGCGCTGGATTTCGGACTGCCGACCCAGCGGCTGCGCGAAAGCATCCGCCGGTGCCTCGAGACGAGGCATCGCGAGGGCCCGGTGGGGATCCCCTCGGTGAACCGCATCGGGCGCTCGATCACCTGCGCGGTGACCTGCTCACCCCTGGACGGCACCCCCGACGGCGTGGTGTTGCTCATGGAAGAGATCTTGTCGACAAATGTTGGCTGACAGGACAATTAGTTCTCGCCCTTGCGTGGGGGCGTAGGCTTTACTTTGTGCGGTCGTATTCGAACGCTCACCAGGAAATAGCTCGTGAGTGGCAGGAATTCAGCGCCGAGCGAGGACGTGCGGCTCGCGCGGCGACGGTGGCTGCGAAATATGCGGCACAGGCCACCCAGCGACCGGAATCCATGCAGCCATTTCGCCGGCACATGGCGGAATTGCACCGGCGGATCGAGGCCCGCCATCTCGCGTGCGCGCGATTGCACCGTTTGCACGCGCTCCGCCTGCAGCGGTGGTACATCGGCGACCGGGCGACGCTGCGACCGGTCTTCATGGCCGCGGTCGCCCAGCACCTGCGGATGGACAGCGCCGGGGTCACGCTGTTCGGGCGCCCGGGCGAGGAACTGCTGGTCGCCGCCTCGGATGGGACGGCTCGGACCGCGCACGATCTCGAACTGCAACTCGGCGAGGGCCCCGCCCGCGAGGTATTGGACGGCCAAGACTTCGTCGCCGCGGACAGTACGGATCTGGCCGCTCGCTGGCCGCAGTACGGTTCGGCGCTCACCGGGATCGGCATGCACTCCGTGCTCGCGGTCCCGTTGCGCTCTTCCCGGCTGCTCGGTGCCTTGTGCGTGTTCACCAGCCGAACCGGTCTACGCAGCGAAGTCACCCCGGCCGCGACGAAGGTGGCCGACGCCCTGGCCAACACGGTGCTGCTCGCCGCACACGGGACCGCCGACGAAGGCGGTCCGATGGGGACCTTGTTCGATGATGCCGACGACCTCGCCACCGTGCATCAGGCGGTCGGTATGGTTGCCGTGCAGTGCACTTGCGATCTCGACGCCGCGTTGGCGCTGCTGCGCGCACGCGCGTTCGCCGAAGACATCGCCGTTTCCGAGATCGCCCACTGGGTACTGGAGGACGGATATCAATTATGTTGCCCGTCAAGATAATTCATGACTGACGACCTGGCATTGGGCATGTCGGAGTTGACGGCGACGCTGCTGGCCGGCGACGACGTTGCCGAATCACTCTGCGCTGTCGCCGATATCGTCGCCCGGATGCTCCCTGACCACCCCATGGTGGGGGTGACGCTGATCCGGGAGCACGACACCATCGTCGTCGGTTCGAGCGGTGCGCCCGCGATGGTCCTCGAGGAATCCCGGTGCAGCCAGCGCGATGACCCCTGTCAGCAGGCGATCATTACAGCACGCCAGGTTTCGGTGCCTGATATGGCCACCGAGCACCGCTGGGGCGGCTACGCCGAACGGATGCTGGCCCGCGGGGTGAAATCTATTCACGCCCAACCTCTTTCGGTGAAGGGTGAAATAGTCGGCGCGCTCTCGCTCTACTCGAGGCACCCGCACAGCTTCACCGGCAAGCCTCGCCGAGCCATCGCGCTCACCGCCGAACAGATCGGTGTACTGCTCGCCGTGGCCGTCGACACCACAAGGCGCGCCGAGCTGACCGAGCAATTGCGCGCCGCGCTGGCCTCCCGCTCCACCATCGACCAGGCGCTCGGCATCCTCATGGCCCAACGGCGGTGCACCCGCGAAGTCGCGTTCGAGGTGCTGCGTGGCACGTCGCAGCGGCGCAATGTCCGCGTCGCGGACTTGGCCGTCGAGATCATCGAGGCGATCAGCGGCGGCAAACCGCCCTCGCCGCACTTCGTCGACCCCGAACAGCCGTCCCGCCCGCGCCGCCGGTGATGTCCGGCGATCAGAGAATGGGCCTACCGCCCGTGACGGCCACCCGCGCGCCGGAGATGTAGCTGCCGTCGTCCGAAGCAAGCAGTACGTACGCGGCGGCGAGCTCGGCGGGTTGCCCGGCCCGGCCGAGCGGAGTGTCGTCGCCGAATTTGCTGACCTTCTCCGGCGGCATGGTCGCGGGAATCAGCGGCGTCCAGATCGGGCCGGGGGCCACGCTGTTGACTCGAATTCCCTTCTCTCCCAGTAGCTGAGCCAGGCTGGCCGAGAAGTTCGCGATGGCCGCCTTGGTCGCCGCGTACGGCGCCAGCGTCGGCGAGGGCATATCGGAATTCACCGAGGAACTCCCGATGATCGACGAACCGGCGGGCATGTGCGGCAACGCGGCCTTGACCAGGTAGAAGTAGGCGCCGACATTCAGTTTGAAGGTGTAGTCGAATTCTTCGTCGCTGATCTCGTCGAGGTTGGTGTGCGTCATCTGGTAGGCGGCGTTACTGACCAGCACGTCGATCTTGCCGAATTCCGCTGCGGCACGGTCGATCACGGCCCGGCAGTGCTGCGGGTCGGACAGATCGCCCGGCATCAGCACCGCCCGGCGGCCCGCCTGCTCCACCAACTGCGCCACCTGCTTCGCGTCCTCGTCCTCGTCGAGATAGGAGATCAGCACGTCGGCGCCTTCCCTGGCGAAGGCGATCGCGACCGCGCGGCCGATCCCGCTGTCCGCACCGGTGATCACAGCCGCCTTGCCGGTCAGTTTGCCGGAACCGCGGTAACGGTCCTCACCGCAATCCGGCACCGGGTTCATCCGGGCCTGGATACCGGGGACTTCTTGCTGCTGCTCGGGAAAACCCATAACGGCGAACCCTTCTGTGCGCTGGTCTGGACTCAGACCGGGTGCCCCGTCGCCGCGCCCGGAAACCCTCCGTTGACGCCCTTTCGATGGCTGCGCCGATCGACATGGGTATACGATTCTGCGGGCGGTGGAACGGTCCAACAAGGCGGCTGGCCACTGCGTTTTCGAGCACGCGAGGCCGATTGCGTGCGATGGACCGGAGGCGGCATTGTCCGAAATGTCGATTACTGCTTTCGCGGCGGATACCAGCGCCAACGGTGTCGGTGCGGGCCTGCTTTCCGAGCTGGTCGAGCACCTGCGACAGAACCGCACCATCCTGCGCGAAGAGTGGGCACGGCGCATTACCGAAGCGCAGTTGCTGACCGCGATGACGCCCGACGAGATGTTCTCCGAGGCCACCTCCGTCTACGACAACTACGTCGCCGTGCTGGAAACCGGCTCGGTGGAGGCCCTGCAGGATTACGCCCGCGATCTGTCCGAGCGCATCATCCCGCGAGGCGTCGAGACCGACGAGGTCCTCGGCATCGTGCTGCTGCTGCGCGACGTGCTGGCGCGCTCGCTGTTCGAGAAATACCAGGCCGATTTCCAGCTGCTCAACGCGGTACTCGACGCCTACGAGCCAGCCGCCAACCGCATCGCCAACACGGTGGGCGTCTCCTTCGTCGAGGAACGCGAGCGCATCATCCGCCAGCAGCAGGAGGCGATCCGCGAGCTGTCCACCCCGGTTCTCCAGGTGCGTGAACAGCTGCTCATCCTGCCGATCATCGGCGTACTCGACGGGCAGCGCGCCCGACAGCTCACCGAGCAGCTGCTGCGGGCGATCCGGGCCAATCGTGCCAAGGTGGTCGTCATCGATATCACCGGTGTGCCGACAATCGACTCCACCGTCGCCAACCACCTGGTGCAGACCGTCGACGCCTCCGGCCTGATGGGCGCGAACGTGATCATCACCGGCCTGTCCTCGGAGATCGCGCTGACCCTGGTCACCATCGGCTTGGATCTGTCGAAGATGAACGCGGTCGGCGACCTGCAGGGCGGTATCGAAGAGGCCGAACGGCTGTTGGGCTATGAGGTCAGCCGGACCACCGACACCGCACGGCGCTCGGATATTTGAGGGCTTCCGCCCGCTACTCGGATCCGTCGTGCTCGTGCAGGGTCAGCAGCAGATGGTCGAACGCGGTCTGCACGCGCGGCGGGGCCGGGGGCAGCGAGTCGAGTTCGGCGATCAGCCGGGTGGCCAGCGTGCGCAACTTGACGTTGGTTTCCTGCGACCGCCACTGCAGCACCCGGAAGGCCTGTTCGGCGTTGATCCGGTACACCCGCATCAGCACGCCCTTGGCCTGTTCGATCACGGCGCGCGACTCGAACAGTTCCGGTAGCGCACCGTCGAGCAACTCCTGGCGCTGCTCATCGATGGTTTCGGTCAGGTCGATGTAGTGGCCGGTGGTGCCGACAACATCGCCGTCGTCGTCGGTCATGATCTCGCCGAAGACGATCACATGGCGCGTCTGGCCGGTTAGGTCGATGATCCGGTGGCGGCTGCAGAACGGCTCGGCATTGCGCAATGACTTGGCGATCGTTTTCGCGACTTGCGCACGGTCGTCCGGATGCTTGTGCAACAGCAGTAGCTCCGTGGTGGGCGTCACCGTGCCCGGTTCGTACCCGTGCATGGCAGCGACCTCGTCCGACCACTCCCAGCGCTGATCGGCGAACCAGAAGCGGAAGCTTCCGGTTGCCTGCGGGGTGCCGACACCGACCACCTGGACGACCGCATCGGTCGCCGCTCGGGTGGTCACCGCGCCTGTTTCCATCACAGCGTAAGTATGCTCGCTACCTGCGGTTTTCTGCTAGTATCCGCAACCGGTCGCCGGTGTCGTAAGCACAATGAAATGCGCACCTTTACAGAGTTGCGGGCCGTTTTTCAGCACCCGGAAACCACTGTCAGGTATCTATGTGCCGCGGGGGCGCCAGATCCGGTGGCGCATGCAGTATTCCGGCAGCCCCCGGGTCCTGCGGCGAGGCGTTCTGCGCTTCGACGATGGCGCGTGCGTGGTCGGTGGGCGTCACGCCGTGGGCTCGGGCAAGTCGGACCAAATGGTGCCGCGCCGTAGCGATATCCAAGTCGAAATATTCGGCAAGTACGCCGACCGCCGCGGCGATCACCGTGGTGCCGTGCAGCACCGCTTCCACGGTTTCCGTGGTGCTCGCGCGCCGGCCCTCCACTCGGCCGGTGGACAGCGCGATGGCGGTGAGATCGGCCAGGATCTGACCGAAGTCGTTGGGACGGGCGTTGCCCCATGGCTCGTCGAGGTGCACCACGACCGAACCCAGCGGCACCGTCAACGCGGTCACCGGAAAGGCGCGGATGGATCGCAGACCCGCGGCCAGAGCCTGCTCGCGATACCGCGGCCAGCGGACGTCCGCACCCTCGTCGAGATCGGCGATCATCGCCACCACGCCGTCGCGGGCGCTCGCGGGCCCCGGCCCGGTCACATTCAAGCGCGGATCCGCCGAGGCGCCGTCGCGCGAGGCCTCGGCCACAATCTGAATTCCCGGCGCCTCGGCCGAATGCCGGGAATCGAGCAAGATCACCACCGCGGACACCGCGTCATAGCACTCGCGGGCGTGACCGGCGACCGCGTGCAGCAGCGTCGGCACGTCGAAATCGGTGGTCAGTGTGGACGTCAGCTCCGCGATCGCCAGCCGCGTCCGGGCCGTGGTCATGATTCCTGCCCCTCCGTCGTGTCGCGCTGGTCCCGCAACGACAGTCGCCGGGCGACGATGTCGGCCGCGACCTCGGCGATGGAGCGCCGCTGCGCGTAAGAGTAGGCCCGCAACCGGTCCAGACCCACGGCGACCGGGACCGCGAGTTGCACCGCCACCATACCGGCGGCGTTGAATACTTCCGCGCGCGAGAAGTCGTTGGCGTTCTCGAGCGAGCGGTCGTCCGATCCGGCTTTGTCGAGCGCGGTTTCGACGCTCCCCGCCGCGTCGATTCGCTCGGCCCAGTTGGCGCGAAGGGTGCGCCCGACCGCCACCGCGACCGCCACCGCCGACTCCTGCTCGGTGGCGGCCAGCATCCCCACCGTGTCGCGATAGAGCTCGAGCACACCGATCGGCCGCTGCACGCCGGGCACCGGAAACGCGAACGCGGCGCGTACCCCGAGGGCAAGCACGTCGGGGGTGAACGCGGGCCACCGCGCGGCGGCAGCGGCCAGGGTCAGATCCGGCCACAACTCGCCGCGATCGTCGCGGTAGGCATCGACACACGGGCCCTCACCGACGACGAACTGCAATTCATCGATTTGCTGGGCGGTCGCATTGGTCGCGTAAACCAGTTCGCGCACTTGCGTCGAACTGCTCAGCACCGCGACGGCGGCACCGTCGGCACCCGTCAGGCGCACGGCAGCCGAACACAGTGTGCTTATTCCGGTGAACAGCGAACCACGCGCACGGGCGACGTCCTGGTCGGGATCACCAGGCCGGTCACCTCGATAACCACCGGACGCTTCCTCCACCCCGCACTCCTATCTCCCCGACATCGACGCTACTCCAGCTAGGCACGGAAGCCAGCACTGACAGTGCGGCGGGGGCGATTTCGAGCCGACCTCCCGGTTGGGTCGGCACGGTCGGGGTATGGCCCCAGTGACGCGATGGGAGGCGGTGGACATGATGAAGGTGGTTTCCGAGACCTCGGCACCACACCAGACGGCCGTGGTCGCGCACCGTGTTGTTGTCGAGCTAGCCGCTGAGCTGCACGAATTGGGAATGCTCCGAGCGCTCGCCGACACGGTGTGCATGATGGCCGACGTCGCGCTCGATGCGATCCCGGACATCCGACTGGTGCTGAGCGAAGCGGCGACGGCACTGATGCTCGACGCGGTGCCCGGCTCGACCCTGGGCTGTGAGTTCACCTACAACCGGCGCCGGATCGGCGTCCGGATCGGCGCGGTGACGACACGAGATGTCGAGGTCAGCCGCGATCCGCTGAGCTGGCAGTTGGTGCGCATGCTGACCGATGCGGCCGAGCTGACCCGAGATCCTTTTGATCCCGTCGCGGGCGGGTACCCGACGGCCATCGAATTCAGTTGGGAGCGAGGAACATCCGATGCCATGTGAGTTCACGGACCGAACCGACACCGCTCGACGCTCGCAGTCGCGCGGCGACAGCTACGACAATATCGAGCCGTGGTTCGAGAAGATGGCCGCGCTCGCCGCGGGCGATCCGCACAGGAACGAGCTGCGCGAGGAAGTGCTGCGGCGGTGCCTGCCGTTGGCCGAGCACATCGCCCGCAAGTTCTCGGGTCGCGGCGAGGCCTTCGACGATCTGCACCAGATCGCCCGGGTCGGTTTGGTGCTCGCGGTCGATCGCTTCGACGTAGCGCGTGGCAGCTCGTTCCTGTCGTTCGCCGTTCCGACGATCATGGGTGAGGTGCGCAGGCACTTCCGGGACAACACCTGGGCGGTGCGCGTACCGCGCAGGCTCAAGGAGATTCAGCAGCTCATCGGACCCGCCACCGAAACATTGTCGAACCGGCTCGGCCGCGTGCCCACCGCGCGGGAGATCGCCGCCGAACTGGAGCTCGAGCTCGGCGAGGTCACCCAGGCGTTGATCGCGAGCAATGGATATCAGACCAAATCCATCGATGCCGTGGTCCGCGACGACGGCGAGAACGCTGCTCTGCCCGTCACCGCCGGACTCGGCGCGGAGGAGCCGTGCTACCGGCTGCTGGAGCAGTCGATGACGGTGCGCCCACTGATCGCCGCACTGCCCGAGCGGGAACGCCGGGTGCTGATCATGCGGTTCTTCGAATCGCTGACCCAGGCGCAGATCGCCGAACGGCTCGGCGTCTCGCAGATGCAGGTGTCGCGCATTCTCTCGAAGACGCTGAACACGTTGCGCGAGCAGGCACTGGGTGAGGAAGCCGTACAGGTGGCTTGATTTCCGGGACTAGGACACGTGCCCCGGCTTGAGGTCGGCCACGGCGTGATAGCGCAGCGGGGCGGTTTGCTGGGCGGGTGCGGAGGCGGCGACCGGTTCGATGAGCATGCCGACGTGATCGCCGAAATCGTGCCGTTCGAGGATGCGTGCGACAAACCAGCCAGCCGCGGCATCCAAGATCGGCTGTTCGGCCGGGCCCGCGTGCCACTTGCAATGCGCGAACTTGTTGATGTCGTCCCCGGTCTCGGCACCGAAAAGCGCCGCAAGCGAGGACTGTTCGCTGCCGAGCAGATGCACGACGAGGTAGTCGGCGCCCGACGCGACGCCGAAGGTGTAGTTGTTCTTGGAGATGCCGACCAGAAACCGCGGCGGTTCGATACTCACCTGCGAGGTGAAGCCGACCAGACAGCCCGCCTGACGGCCACCCGCGCGCGTGGTCACGACGAACACCGGGTAGTCGGCGGTGGCGATCACCGCGTCGAAACCCGAACGATCTGCTGTGGCGTTGTCCGACATGGTCCTCGCGCTCGGCTCGGCCGTTGCCCCTCCTCGCGCGGACGTGCGGCGCGGCTCGGGACCGCGGCAAGTGGGCAGTCCGTAACCCACATTACGAGACATCCCCGATTCGCACGTCCGCAGATCGGTGGACCGCCGGTCAGCGGGCGGAGGTGATGTCCGAGCGGAGTTTGAGGATGTTCGCCTTTTCGGCGAGGAGGCGCTCGATTCCGGCATCCAGCTGGCGGGTGCGCTCGTCGAGTTGCGCCAGCACGTCGTCGCGATCCTGGTCGGAGGCGCTTTGCGGGGCGGTGCAGGCGATGTGGATCAGCGTTGCCGCTTCCGACAGCGAGAGGCCGGAGGCGAGCAGGCAGCGAATATCGTGGACTGTCTTGACGTCCTCTTCGCGGTAATGCCGGTAGCCGTTGGGGTCGCGCCGCGGGGTCAGCACCCCGGCGTTCTCGTAATGCCGCAGCATGCGCGGGCTCGCACCGGTGATCCGGCTCAGATCGCTGATCCGCACTGACCTTCTCCTTGACATTGACGTTAGTGTCATACTTTACCTTGGCCGCATGACGAACGAACAGCGCCGACCGAACGTACTGCTCGTGGTCTCGCACCCCGATCACGACTCCGCCACCTGGGCTATCGCCCGAGCGGTCGAGCAAGGTATCCGAGCAGACGGAAGTACCACTGCCACAACGCATGACCTGACCGCCGTGGGATTCGATCCGGTGTACAACGCGGCGGATCTCGCGGTCCATCGACTGCTCGGGGATGTACCCGCCGACGTCGAGCGGGAGCACCGGTTGCTCGAGTCGGCCGATGTCGTCGTCGTCCTCTTTCCGGTGTACTGGTGGTCCATGCCCGCACTGGCGAAGGGCTGGATCGACCGGGTCTTCAGCCGTGGCTGGGCCTACGAGAACAGCGCGCACGGCGGCGGGAGTGCGATCAAAGAGCTGCACTTCGTCGCGGTGGCCGGCGTCGGGGAGGGCACCTACGAGCGCCGCGGCTACAAGGAATCCATGACCCTCCAGCTGCAACACGGCATCGCCGGATACTCCGCCATCCCCCACTCATCCATCGAATTCCTCTACGGCTCCGAAACCACGGACCCTGGCTTGCATGAGGAACTCGTCGCCCAGGGCTACAAGCTCGGCGCCGACCTGGCCCAGCGCGCCCAGGCCGCATTCGACGCAACGAACCCTGAGCGTGCGTAAGCGCTCCCGCGTTTCGCCGCCGCCGTGTGCCACTCGACCTCGCGGAAAAGTGCTCATTTGGTGAGCACTTAACTGGGGATGATGGCTTTATGAAGACATGCGACGCAGGGTTCATTTCCTTCACCGGCGCGGCGGAGTGGGAGGCTTGGCTGGCCGAAGAGCACGATCGGTCGACCGGGGTCTGGTTGCTGATCAGCAAGAAGGGCACGGCCGACCAGGGAATCACGATCGGTGCGGCGCTCGATGTCGCCCTGTGCTTCGGCTGGATCGATAGCCATCGCAAGGGCTACGACGAGCAGCACTACCTGCAACGCTATTCGCCCCGGCGACCGAAAAGCCCTTGGTCTCAGGTCAATGTCGAGAAGGCCGAGGCACTGATCGCCGCGGCGCGGATGCGCGAGCCCGGTCTCGCGGCGATCCGGGCGGCCGAGGCCGACGGGCGGTGGGCAAGCGCCTATCAGCGGCAGCGCGACGCCACCGTCCCACCCGATCTGGCCGCAGCGTTGGCCGCCGACGGCCGGGCGCTCGACCATTTCGAGCAACTGGACAGGACCCGGCAGTACGCTCTGTTCCTCCGGCTCATGAAGGCGCGCACGCCGGACAGCCGGGCCGCACGGGTGGCTCGGATCGTCGCGGACCTCGCGCGGGCGCGTTAGTGGCCTGAGACCTCTTCGGCGTCACCGTGTTCGGCCTGAGGCGCCGTAGGTCCGTCCTGCGATACCGTCACGTCGCCGTCGCGGGCGAGGGTGAGCATCGCCGTGGCGGATTCGCGCACGAGCATTTCCAGCTCATCGATGAGACCCATCACGATGCCCCGCATGTGTTCGTGCGTTGTGTCGGGACGGTCGAGATCATCTAGCACCGTGTGCAATTGGAGTCCGAAATCCAGCAAATGCCGCCGTAGCCGATCGTTACAGGCAACGAATTGCTGTATGTCGGGCCGGTTGGACTGAGCCGCCGACTCCCCTGCCCCGCGCGAACGGGTCGCGGCGCCGGTGGTCTGACCAGGCCTCCTTCTGGCACCAGGCATCTTGGTTCCTCCTGGATCAGCTCATCTAGGGGCGCGGTAGGGACGCCCGAGCATGGTGAATCGCGAGTCGAGTAGACATTTTATGGTTTAGCCGACCGGGACGCAGCTAACGCGCGTCTTCGGTTTCGGTCAGCCTGACCGACTCAGCCGATGTATCGCGTCCGGCGTCAGTTCTGTTGCGGGACTCGGGGTAATTGAAATGGGTCTGCTCCGGTTCGCTTCCGGTGTAGGAGCGGATCAACTCCGCGGCGAGAGTGGCGAGTTTGATATTGCGGTCCTGGGATGCCCGCCGCAAGATCTGGAACGCCTTTTCGCGGGAGCAGCGCTGCTGACCCATCAGGATGCCGAGCGCTTGGTCGATCAGCGAGCGGGACGCGAGCGCCGAGCGCAGTTGCTCGGTGAGTTCGGCCTGGCGAGCATTGTGGATCGCCGCGGACAGCAGCATGCCGGTATGCGAAGCGGTCAGCGCGATCGCTTGGCGCGCTTTGTCATCGAAGGCACGCGGACTCGTCGAGTACAGATTCAACGCGCCGATCGTTTCTCCGTCGGCGACCAGAGGATACGAGTAGATGGACCGGACACCATGCGCGAGCACCTGGGCCGGATAATTGCCCCACCGGTGTTCCTCGGTCACGTCCGGCACCGACACCGGCTGCCCGGTCTGAATGGCCTCCAAGCAGGGCCCCCGACCGCCGCCGTATTGGATCTCATCGACCACCGTGGCGTGCGCACCGCTCGACGCGACGGTCGCCACGTCGCCGCCGCGGGTCAAGGTGACTCCGGCCATCGGGCGGCCGGGCAATATCCGCGACGTGGTGGCGGCGATTTCGCCCAGTGATTCCTCGATATCCGCCGTCGACAACAGCACCGCTGTCAGCTCCGAAAGCCCGGAGGCGAATTCGTCGACAGCGAACGTATCCTCTGTCATCGTTATCACCCCTTGTGACCGACTCGCGACCCACCGATCTGTTACTTGTATAACGGCGGTTCCGAGCCGGATGTTCCACTCGCAGTCGCCCTTTGACGGCACCAAAACTCCCTCGACCGCAGGATGATAGATCCAGAACGGCTCGCTTCGCACCCGAAACACTCGAGCTGACAGCGCGCGGAAGCATTGCCATTACTCGCGCCGACCTACCCGGTGCAAGACTCGGGGACATGAGATGGGCGGTGGCGGAGACGGGCGATGGCGGTGCGCGTCTGTGTCCACTCGATCCCGACGGTAGGCCCGCGGGACCAGTGCTGCGCGAACGATCGCTCGTCGAGGCGGTGCGTGCACGCCCGGAGGTCGAACGGTGGGTCTGGCGATCCACCGCCGACATCTACCGACGCTTGCTGGCGGCGGGCGTCCGGGTCGAGCGCTGCTACGACGTGCAGGCCGCGGAGGCCTTGCTGATCGGCCACGAGGAGGGCCAATCGGGCCAGGCCCGCTCGCTGGCGGCGGCCTGGGCTCGACTGCACAACCTGCCCGTTCCGCCGGACGCGCCCGCGCGGGCCGCCGAGACCCAGCCCTCGTTGTTCGAGTCGGGTCCGGTACCGCTGCCGCCCGGCACGGACGAATTCACCGCGCTACTGGAGGTTTACGCGGGACAGATCGCCCGTACGGCGCAGACCGAACATCCGGAGCGGATGCGGCTGCTCCTTGCCGCCGAGTCGGCGGGCATGCTGGTGGCCGCGGAGATGTCGCGAGCCGGTATCCCGTGGCGCGCGGACGTGCACCGCGAGTTGCTGGACAAGCTGCTGGGTGAGCGCTTTCCGGGCGGGCTGGAACCGCGCCGGATGACCGAGTTGGCCGACGAGGTGTCGCGGGCCTTCGGGGCAGGCGTGCGGGTCCGGCCAGATCTGCCCAACGACATCATCAGAGCCTTCGCCCGCGCCGGAATCCCGTTGTCCTCCACCCGGAAATGGGAGCTCCAGCAGATCGATCACCCCGCGGTGGCGCCACTGCTGGCCTACAAGTCGCTCTACCGCCTCTACACCGCCCACGGCTGGTCCTGGCTCGAGCAGTGGGTACACGACGGTCGCTTCCGTCCCGAATATTTGCCCGGCGGAACGGTTTCCGGCCGCTGGACCACCAACGGTGGCGGCGCCCTGCAAATCCCCAAGGTGATCCGGCAAGCGATACGCGCCGACCCCGGCTGGTCGCTGGTGGTCGCCGACGCCGACCAGATGGAGCCGCGCGTACTCGCCGCGGTCTCCCGCGACCCAGGACTGATGGAGGTGGCGGGCCGCGGCGACGATCTGTACGCCGATCTGGCGGCGCGCGCCTTCGACGGCGACCGCGCCCAAGCCAAAATCGCCCTACTGGGTGCCATTTACGGTCAGACCTCAGGCGACGCCCGCACGCACATGGCCGAACTGCGCCGCCGTTATCCGGCCGCGGTGGCCTATGTCGACGACGCGGCTCGCGCCGGTGAGGAAGGTCGCCTGGTACGCACCTGGCTGGGTCGCACCTGCCCGCCGCTGTCCGTGGTATCGCCGGACCAGGCGGACCCAGCCCAGGAGGAGGTCGGTCGGTATGGCAGCACCGCCGCGGCCCGCGCTCGTGGCCGCTTCACCCGTAACTTCGTGATCCAAGGCAGCGCCGCCGACTGGGCATTACTGGTACTGGCGGGCCTGCGTCATGCGATGACTCGGGCCGGGCTTCGCGCCGAACTGGTTTTCTTCCAGCACGACGAGGTCATCGTGCACTGCCCGGCCGAGGAGGCGGCGACGGTCGCGGAAGCGATCGCAACCGCCGCGGAAACCGCGGGCCGGATCGCCTTCGGTCCGACACCGGTGCGGTTCCCGTTCACGACAGCGGTGGTGGAGTGCTACTGGGACGCGAAGTAGGGGGCACGTCCCGGCGGCGAATCGGCGGCTGGAGCCGAGGCCGCCCGGAGACCTCGCAGGCTTCTCCGGGCAGCATCGGTATCCGAGACGGCGGGAGGGCGCCCGCCACCGGTGAGCCATGAGCCACGGACGCCTCCGTGCCCACTCGGACCGAAATCCAGTGATCCACCGGTAGTTCGAACGCTACTGACCGTATGGCCCTCTACGGAACAGCCTTTCGACAAATTAGGGGAATTTGTCTACTTGCAGTACGAAATATGCAATCTGTACACCTTCAGATGGAGGGCCGCATCCGCAACAGGGCGGGCAGGTCCTGGCGTGTGTCGGGTCGATTCTCCGTTCGGTCGCTTGGGCCACAGAGCGATCGGTGCCTCGTCGGCGCTGCGAGTTGCGACTTCAAGCCGGTGCCTGGCACTGTTCATACAGGTGGGAAGACCGAAGGAACATGCAGTGGAACAACGGAATTCGAGCAACACGACCGTGCTGTCGATCGGACTGCACCCCAGCGCAGTCGACTACAGCCGCTACCCGGAAATCGACGAAGCGACCCTCACCGCACGCATCCAGGCGGGCGAGGCCGCGCTCCGGGACGCCGGATTCGACATCGTGTCGTGCCAGGTGCCCGCGGACCCCGACGCAGCCGAGACGAAGCTGCGCGAGTGCGCTTCGGGTGGGTCGTTGCGGGTCGCGATGATCGGTGCGGGCGTACGCATGGCCGCCGAGCACACCCTGCTGTTCGAACGTCTCGTGAACGTGGTCACCGAGATCGCACCCGGAATCCGGTTTTGTTTCAACACTTCACCGGAGACGACCATCGACGCCCTGCGCCGCTGGGTACAACCCACCGACCGCTGAGCATCGGCCCTGGTGGCTGACTGAACTCGTTGCTGGAGTTGCTGTCTCACACTGGTTCACGACTCGGCATCAGGCTGATGCGCCGCCAGTTCGCTGCGGCGGGCGAGCACTTTGGTCCCCGGCCCCGATGCCGCACCCGGGCCGGACAGGGCCGTCACACTGGTCGCGGTCACCGGTTCGGCGCACTCCGAGCAGCAGACCTGCGGGGTGAACTGGTGTCCGCAGTCCTGGTGCACCAAGCGCACCGGCGGGCCACCCGGCGGCGTGGCCCACTTGTCACCCCAAGCCATCAGCGCCATCAGCACGGGGACGAGTTCCCGCCCGGCCGCGGTGAGGTGATACTCGTGGCGCAGCGGTCGTTCCTGATACGCCCGGCGCTCCACGATGCCGGCGGCGACCAGCGCTTCGAATCGTCGAGTGAGCAGGTTACGGGAGATGCCGAGGTTCTCGGCGATGTCGTCGAATCGGTGCAGACCGAGGTAGAGGTCGCGCACGATCAGCGGCGACCACCATTCCCCGACCCGCTCCAGGGACTGCCCGATCGAGCAGTGCATCTCCGCGAAGCTGGTCCTGTGCATGCTTGCCAGTGTAGAGGGTTGATTCATTGAACTTACTCGGGATACGGTAGCCAAGCCAGAGAGTTCAATGAAAGGACTAATGCATGCCGTTCGTGGAATTGTTCGTTCCCAAGGGCTCACTCGACCAGGAGCGCCGGGAAAAGATCGGCGGGCAACTGGTGTCGGAGGTGATGCTCGCCGAGGGCGCGCCGGACACCGAGGCGGCCCGGGCCATCTCGTGGCTGGTGGTGAACGAGATCGACGCCTGGTTCGTCGGCGGTCGGCAGCTCCCCACCGGAGATAGTCCGAAATACATGGTGCGAGTTGGGGTTCCGGCCGGCTCGATGAACGACGACAAGCGCCGCGACATCGTGCGCCGCGTCAACCGGGTGCTGGCCGACGCGGACGAAGACCCGGCGCGTTTCGCCGACGCCGCCACCGCGTGGGTGCACATCAACGAAATCCCGGAAGGCAATTGGGGAGCACGCGGGGAAATCGTGCGGATCGAGGACATCGTCGCGTTGGTGTCCGGCTAGACAGTCCAACGGGCGGGCACCTCGAAGGTGTCCGCCCGCTTCGGGCGCTGCCGCCGCGACGGGGACCACGGCACGGCACGCCGAGATGGTTCACCGCAATCCCCGCAGCCCCCGAGTGGTGAGCCAGCGGACGAGGCGTGCACATCTGCGCGCAGCTGACCTCCCCCCGATCGGCGGGGTTGTTCGACCGTGCCATCCTGCAAAGCGGCTCCTGCCTCACTCGAGTGCCGACCTTCGCCGGACGCGACGGCGCTGTGCACATGAGCACGGACGACTTCTGGGTCCCGGTGTCAGACGACGAGACCACCGGCGTGACACTCGCCGCCGCGCTCCAGTGCACCGGCCCGGACACGATCAACTGCTTGCGCGGCAAGAACCCCAACGACGTGATCAGTGCCCGATAACGGTGACGCAGGCCTGGCCGTCGCCATCCATGGACACCGATCGGGTCTTCGCCTGCCCGCAACTCGCCACCAGCCGCGCGCTGGCCACCCGAACTCCAACCTACGGTTTCGAGTTCGTCGACCCCGATGCACCAACCCTCGTCCCCTACTACAGCGCACGCCCGGCCGGTGCGGCCCACACCCGCCCCCCAAGGCAACGGCCCAGTCGACGCCTGGACAACCCACCACTGCGACTTCTGGTCTAGCCAACAACACAGCAACTGACCCAGAACAAACCACCACAGAGAGGCATGCGTACGTTGCCAGCGTTAGTCGCTGGTACTACGTCCAGCCCACACACCAGGGCCCAGACGCGCGCGCGACCGCTTCGATGCTTTCGCACTTCCCGGTGAAATCAGCGAGTAAATAGCGACCGGGCCCCGATCGGGGCCAGGTTCTCTACCCGACCACGCTGCTCAGCAGCGGTTTTGTGGGGCGGGCGGGGCTCGAACCCGCGACCAATGGATTATGAGTCCACGGCTCTAACCGACTGAGCTACCGCCCCTCTTCTGCGGGGTGAACCGCAGGCGTGGGGGATGCTACCGGCTGGGGCGGTGCTTACACCACTTGGACCCGGCGTGGTGGTTAGGGTGGGAGCGTCCCGCAACCGTTCTGGAGGGTCGGCCATGGCGAATGTGTTCGCGAAAGTGCTCGAGGTGCATCAGTGGGTGTATGAGAAGAGTGGCGGGTTGGTGGGGCATCGACTGCTGTTCGGGAATCCGACGTTGCTGCTGCGGACGGTGGGGCGCAAGACGGGGCAGCCGCGGACGTCGGCGCTGACGTACGGCAAGGACGGGGCGGACTACTTGGTGACGGCGTCCAATGGGGGTTCGCCGCGACCGCCGGGATGGCTGGCGAATCTGAAAGCGCGGCCGGAGTGTGAGATTCAGATCGGGCGGCGCAAGGTGCGGGTGGTTGCGCGGCCTACCTATCCGGACGATCCGGAGTATGCGCGTCGGTTCGCGATTGTCGACAAGGTGAACAAGGGTCGCTACAGCGCCTATCAGAAGCGGACCAAGCGACCCATCGCAGTGGTGGTGCTGTCACCGATCGGCTGAGCCCTATCGGCATCGGCTGAGCCTATCGGTCGCGCTCGTCATCGTCGTCGCGCTCATTCCAGCGGCCGCGGTAGTCATCGGGATCGTCCCTGTCCCAACGACTCTCGTCGGCCGGGGGTCTGCTGGCGATTTGCACGACAACAACGACGACGGCGAGTACTAGCAGAACCACACCCACAACGATCAGAGTCTCCACCCAGGGCACCCTAGCGCTGAGCCAGGGTGCCCGCTAGAGCCTCGATCGAACGGTCTCAGACAGCAGAGTCCACGGTCAGCAACGTGCGCCCCAGTGCGGTCCTGGATTCGATGGCGGCGTGGGCGCGTTCGGCCTCGTCGAGCGAAAAGGTTTGGCCGATCACGACTTCCAGCCGCCCCGCCGCGGCCTCGGCGAAGGCGCGCTCGGCCAGTCCTATCCAGTCGGTGTTGCTGTCGGTGACGTCGAACAGACCGTCCACCGCGATGCCACGGGACGCGGCCACCTCGCGGTCCGGCGCGGCGAATTCGCCTGCGGCGGCCCCATATCCGAGGAAGCGGCCGTTGTCGGCGACGGCGTCGAAGGCCGCTTCGCCCAGCGCACCGCCTGCGCCGTCCAGCACCACGGCCACGCCCGCGCCGCCGGTCGCCGCCCGGGCCGTGTCCGACCAGCCGGGCGCGGAGTAGTCGACGACGACTTCAGCACCGAGACGCTCCGCCAGCGCCAGTTTGGTCCGGCCACGCGCCGCGGCGATCACGTGCGCGCCCGCCGTGTGGGCGAGTTGGATCAACAAGGTGCCCAATCCGCCGCCCGCGGCGGTGATCAGCACCCACTCCCCCGCCTTTATCGCGGCGCGGTCGAACACCGCCAGCGCGGTTTTCCCATCATGGGTGAGCGCGACAGCCTGCAACAGGCTCAGTCCCTCGGGCACGACGGTCAGCGTCGCGGCCCTGGCAAGCGCTTTCTCGGCATATCCGCCGATCGGTTGACCGCCACTGATCCTGCTGGCGGCGGTCGCGGTGGCGACGCGCTTACCCACCCAGGACTGATCGACCTCAGCGCCCACCTCTACGACTACCCCGGCGACCGCGCCGCCCGGGACGTAGGGCGTCTGCAATTCGAAGAAGTCGACACCCCAACCGCTGCGCAACCGGGTGTCCAAGAACATGACATCGGCGGCCGCCACCCGCACCACCACCTCGCCCGGTCCGGCCGCCGGATCCGGCACCTCACGCACCGTAAGCACTTCCGGCCCACCGAATTCCACCGCTTGCACAACCCGCATCACGAACCTCCATCGCTTCCATGTCTCGGCCGACTGGGACCAGCATGGAACCTGAAGAGGCGTTGAGGTCAAGCGGTCAGGAACCGCCTCCACCGCAGCCGCCGCTGCTACCTCCGCCGCCGCAACTACTGCTGCTTCCACCCCCGCAGCCACTGCTACTTCCACCGCTGTCGTGATGACCACCACCACAGCTGCTCGAGTCGGTACCGGCGAACCCGGTGGCACCGGCAGCCCAGTACGGGCCCCGCCGGGTTCCGCCGCCATACCGGCGGCGGGGACCACCACCGCGCCTGTTGCGGCGCGCCCCGACTATCGCGCCGATGATCAAGAACGGCGTGGCGATGACCACCAGCACCACCCCCACGATGACCAGGAGCAGGACAACCTCACCCATCCATGAACCGTAGCGGCCCACCGCCGCTGCGTACAGTGAACTGTGCCGTCCTTCAGCTTCCGCAGATTCCGGCAGCGCGAAATCGACCTGGCGGCGGTCAACGCCGCCGTTGCCGCTCTGCGACTGCCCGAGGCCGTCTACAAGACCTGCCCTTGGCAGCCACGGGAACTCGTTGAGACCGGCCTGCGGCAATGGCTGCGCTGTTGCGGCGCGGCAATGCGCGACGGGCAGGTCATCGGCATGCCGTCGCACGCGGTGGACGAGGCCTGGCACGGGTTCATTCTCTGCACCGAGCGCTATGCCGACTTCTGCGCCGCGGCCTACGGCAGATTCCTCCACCATTTCCCGGAAGGCGCTGGGCCGCCGAAGGGTTCGCACGGCTCGATGAGCGAGCAACTCGGCCGCACCGTGGTGGCGTGGACACTGGTGGCCGAGCCGGGCGAGGCCTGCGTGTTGTGGGGCCTGGACAGCAGGGTCGGCGTCGAATACCCGTGGGGCGTCGACGCCGAGCGCGTCGCGGCTATCGAGGCCGAGCTGCGCGCCCTCTCCGACTAAGTGAGCTTCACCCGGGCCGCGACGAATCGGCCGATCGCGGGCGCGAGCCTGCTGACGTGGTACTGCAATCGGGCTTCCGGCGTGACCGGGACGATGCTGCGGTCCTTTTCGACGGCACGCACGATCTGTTCGGCCACCTTCTCCGGCCCGTAGCGCCGCATCCGGTAGAGGTTGTCGTAGCGCTCCTGTTTGCGCTTCTCCTCTTCGGCGCTGACACCCGAGAAGGTGGTGTTCGCAACGATATTGGTGTGCACGATGCCCGGGCAGATGGTGTGCACCGAAATACCGCGACCAGCGAGTTCCGCGCGCAGGCAGTCGGAGAACATGAACACCGCCGACTTGCTGGTGGAGTAGGCGCTGAAGCCCTGCTGCGGACTGTAGGCCGCCATGCTGGACAGGTTCACGATGTGCCCGCCCAAACCCCGCTCGGCCATAGCGGATCCGAACGCCCGGCACCCGTTCACCACGCCGCCGAGGTTGATCCGCATGACCCGATCGAACTCCGCCGCCGAGGTGTCGAAGAACCCACCGGCCTGGCCGACGCCCGCGTTGTTGATCAGGATGTCCGGCACCCCATGGGCTTCCAGCACGGCGTCGGCGTGCGCATTCACCGCGGCCGCGTCGGAGACATCGAGCTGGTAGGCATGCGCCACACCGCCTTCGGCGGCGATCAGCTCCGCGGTCTCCTCGGCCGCGACGAGATTGATGTCCGACAGCACGATTTCGGCACCGCGCCGGGCCAGCGACAACGCCGTCTCGCGGCCGATCCCGCTGCCACCGCCGGTGATCACCACCAGCTGATCCTCGAACGGCTTTGCGCTGCGGCCGACTTCGGCACGCCGTAGTCCGCGCGGAACCGCGGCGCCGTTGATCGTGTCGATCAGCTCGGTGGTCGCGGTGGCCAGCAATTCGGGATGGGAAAACGGCATCCAGTGCCCGGCCGGAACATCACGGCGCCACAGCCGCCGCACCCACTTGCGTTCGTCGTCGTACCCGGCGGGCCGGACCGCGACGTCACGACCCGCGACGATCAACTGCACCGGCACCTCGGTGTGCCGCTCTCGCGGCGAAAGCAAGCGCTGCACGATGTTTGCCCGGTAGATCAGCAGGCCGTCGACCAGGTCGCTGCGGAACGTCGGGCCGAGTGTCACATTCGCGGGCGGTGTCTCGTTCATGATCGAGACGACCCGCTGCCAGCGCCGCTCGGTGCCGAGCAGGCCGAAAACGGCCCGCGGCAGGCCCGGCGTCATGAAGAAGAAGGTGTAGGCCGAGGACAATGCCTGGCTGAACGGCTGCCAGATATTGCGCGGTGTCGGCCGGGAAAGCCGGTCCCGCATCCAGTTCGCGATGTGGTCGAGGTTCGGTCCGGACACCGAGGTGAACGACGCGACCCGCGCGGCCGCCCGCGGCTCGCAGACCGCCTCCCACACCTGCACCGAACCCCAGTCGTGCGCGAGCACGTGCACCGGCCGGTCGGGGCTGACCGCGTCGGCGACGGCGAAGAAGTCGCCGGCCAGCTGGTCCAGCCGGAAGTCCTCGGTGCGCCGGGTCCGGGTGGATCGCCCGTGTCCGCGGGTGTCGTAGGTGACGACGTGGAAGCGCCGCGCCAGCAACGGCACCACCGCGTCCCAGAGATGATTGGTGTCCGGCCAGCCGTGCACCAGCAGCACGGTTTCCGCGGTCGGGTCGCCGTATTCATAGACGGCGAGCTCGAATTCGCCGTTGCGCACCGTCCGCTCGGCGGCCACGAGCTCCGGTGGTTCGATGGTCCTCATCGGGTTTCTCCTTGCTGACCAGGGGTCGTGATTACAGATCGAGCACCAGTCGCCCACCGGGCGAACGGGATACGCAGACGAGCATGTCGCCCGCCTCGTGTTCGGCGGCGGTGAGCACGGTTTCGCGATGCTCCGGTTCGCCGGTCAGCACCCGCACCTTGCAGGTGCGGCAGAAGCCCTGTCGGCACGAGTAGGGACGATCCGGCCGGGACTGCAGGATGGTGTCGAGTGCCGAGCGATCCGCGGCCACCTCGACCACCTCGCCGGTGGAGGCGAATTCGATCTCGAAGGGCACGCCGTTCACGATCGGCGGCGGCGAGAACCGCTCGGAATGCAATTCCACACCGGGCATTTCGCGCACCGCGGCGGCGACGGCGCTGGTCATCGGCACCGGGCCGCAGCAGTAGACCGCGGTGTCGGCGGCGACCCCGACCAGCAGTGCGGCGGCGTCGGGCAGGCCGTGCTCGTCGTCGGTGCGCACGGTGACCCGGTCACCGAATCCGGCGATCTCATCGAGGAACGGGATGGTTTCGCGGTTGCGGCCGGTGTACACCATCGACCAGTCGATGCCGAGCCGCTGTGCCAGCCGGGCCATCGGCAGGATCGGCGTGATCCCGATGCCGCCCGCGATGAAATGTAAACGGGTGGCGGGTGATCCGTGACCAGGCACAGCGAACGGGAAGGCGTTGCGCGGCCCGCGCACGGTCAGCGGCGCACCGATCGGCAGGCCGTCGTGCACCTCCACCGACCCACCGCCACCGTCCGGAATGCGCCGCACGGCAACGCGATACGCGCGGGTGTCGGCCGGATCGCCACACAGCGAGTACTGCCGTAACCGCCCCGAGGGCAGTTCGAGGTCCAGATGGGCGCCCGGCCGCCACGGCGGCAGTTCCCGCCGGTCCGCGGCTTCCAGTCGCAGGCTGACCACATCCTGATCGTGTGCCTCTATTCGCCGCTCGGTCACCACGAGGGCGAGTCGGCGGTCGTCGACCCTGGTCGCCAGATCGCGCCGATTGACCAGTGTTGTCCACCGCAGCCGCGCCGACGCGACCGCGTCGAGCACCCGCACCGCCCGGTCCTGCGCCCGCTTACCGAACAGATCCGCGGGCAACTGCTCCGGTATCGGCCGCACGGTCACGACGCGACCGCTTGCGCGGCAGCCGATTTCGCGAGGTATGCCACCGCCTGCGCGGTCGACCCGACCGTTTCGGGGTCGTAGCCGGGTTTGAAGGTCGACAGCGCGCTCCACAGCAATGACGGCACGCCGGGCAGCGCCCCGCGCCACATCGCGCCCAAGACCCGCTTGATCAGTCGTGGGTAGCCGAGATCGGGCAGCGAGGGGTCTTGGTGCACCATGAATTTCGTGCCGCGCACCACCAGCGTGATGAAGATCGGGAACACGATGGTCATGATCGCCGCGCGCCGCACATAGCCCGCCCCGAAATAGAGCGCCACATCGTGCGCGACGTGTCGGTGCTCGACTTCCTCCGCCCCGTGCCAGCGGAACAGATCCGCCATCCGCGGGTCGGCGCCGAACTTCTCCAGGTCGGCGTTGAGCACCCAGTCGCCGAGGTAGGCGAAGAAGTGCTCCAGACAGGCGATGAACGCCAGCCGCTCCACCATCACCTGGCGCTGTGCCACGCCGTCGGCCTGCTTGGGTCCCAGCGTCTTGCGGAACAGGTATTCGGCTTGTCGCACATAGGGTTCCGGGTCGATGCCGTGCGCGGCGAGCACCTCGTTCAGCACCTTGTCGTGCGTCTCGGCGTGCATGGACTCCTGACCGATGAACCCCAGCATGGCCTCGCGCAGCTTGTCGTCCTTCACGAACGGCAGCGCTTCGGCGTAGGCCGCGCAGAACATGCGTTCGCCCTCGGGCAGCAGCAGGTTCAGCGAGTTGATCAGATGCGACGCGATCGGCTCCGCCGGCATCCAGTGCAGCGGCGTATCCGCCCACTGGAATTGCACATTGCGGGCGTGCAGCGCGACCTCACCCGGATCGGTGTCCGGCCGCCTTCCGCTACGAAGCAGCTTCATCGGTACTCCTCTCACGACCGCGTCGTCGCGCGCCTTCCTGCATGGCTGTAGCAATCATCATACACATACATAGAACTTCGGGTTACATACATATCCGTAGCAGCGCGAAGGACCTCGGGTCATGGCCTGCGCTGAAGAACGACCCCCCGAAGCCCGTCGCCCCTCAATGCCGTTAGCCCGCTTGACAATAGACACCACGACCGAGCCCCACATCCGCCCGTTCGGCCCAAAATTAGAACGCGTTCTAGTAGTCTCCCGCTATGGAGCGACTAACCGGATTGGATGCCAGCTTTCTCTACTTGGAAACCGGGACCCAGCACCTGCACGTCTGCGCGTTGCTGATCTTGGATCCCAGCTCGGGGGACTATTCATTCGAGAAATTCAAGGCCGAACTCGGCAGGCGACTACCACTGATCCCGCAGATGCGCAGGCGCGTCTATGAGGTGCCGTTCAATCTGGATCACCCGGTGTGGGTCGAGGACCAGAACTTCGACCTGGACTATCACATCAGGCGCATCGGCATCGCCGCGCCCGCGGGCCGCCGCGAGCTCGCCGAACTGGTCGGCGACATCGCGAGCCGCCCGATGGATCGCGACCGGCCGCTCTGGGAGATGTCCGTGGTAGAAGGCCTCGACGACGGCAAGGTCGCGGTGATCTGCAAGTACCATCACGCCGCGGTGGACGGCATCACCGGCACGAACATGATGATGCACCTGTGCGATCTGGAACCGCACGCGGAGAAGACACCGCCCGCGGCGGAATGGCGGCCGGAACCGAGCCCCAATGACTGGGAGCTGCTGGCCAAGGCGGTGATCAAGTTTCCGACCAAGGCGGGCATTGTCGGGATGGTGCCGAAAACTCTCGGCATGGTAGCCGGTTTCGCGCAGCGCCGCCGAAAGGACAAGGCGGGCATGGCGTTGCCGTTCTCCGCGCCGCGGACTCCGTTCAACCTGGCCATCACCCCACATCGCGCGGTCGCCTTCACCGAGGCGGAACTGGGCGCGGTCAAGGAGATCAAGTCCGCGTTCGGCGTGAAGATCAATGATGTCGTCCTGACCGTCGTCGCCGGCGTGCTGCGCGCTTACCTGGAGAAGCACGACGAACTGCCCGACCGCTCGCTGATCGCGTCGGTGCCGGTCTCCGTGCACGAATCGTCGCGGCACACCGCGGGTATCAACAAGGTGTCCACGCTGTTCGCCCGGCTCGGCACCGACATCGCGGATCCGGTACAACGCCTGCTACAGGTGGCCGAGGACAACCGCGGCGCCAAGGAGGAACACGACCTCATCGGCGCCGACTTCCTACAGGACTGGTCGAAGTACGCCCCGCCGAATACCTTTCAGCTCGCGGCGCGGGTGTACTCGTCGCTGAAGCTGGCCGAGCGGCATCCGGTGGTGCACAACCTGGTGGTGTCGAATGTGCCGGGGCCGCCGATGCCGCTGTACTTCCTCGGGGTGCGGGTGACCGGGATGTATCCGTTCGGCCCGGTCTTTCACGGCGCGGGGCTCACCGTGACCGTGCTGTCCAACAATGACGACCTGGACTTCGGCTTCATCGCCTGCAAGGAGCTGGTACCCGATGTCGCCGAGATGGCCGACGCGGTCCCCGACGTAGTCGCCGAATTATTGGCCGCGGCACGAAAAATGGGCTGAGGCCTCGTCAGGCTCCTGTTCGCCACCGCCGCCGGACAGGGCCGCCGACACCGGGTCACAACCTCGCGGCGACCGCCCCGCAGGCCTCGACCAGCACGGGAACGAATCGATCGGCCTCCAGCACACAGGCCGCGTGCCCGCCCTTGACCAGGTGAATGCTTGCCCCGGGGATCGCGGTCGCCATCTCCAGCTGTCGATAGACCGGAATGGCCCGGTCGCGAGTCGTAATGACCACGGCGGTCGGCATATTCAGGGTCGGCAACCAGTCGGTCGCATCGAATCGGCCGACCTCGCCGATCACCTGGGTGATCGCCCAGCCGCTGGTACTGCGCAGCTCGGTGAGCGCCCATCGATCCAATCCGCCCGGCGCCCAGGCGATATCGGGCAGTTCCGGTAGCCGCCCGGCGAATTCCTCGATGCGCCGGAAGGAATACGGCCCGACCGCCGCGGCGAACGCCCCGAAAGCCTGGTGAAAGGCGCGCTCACGCCACTTCTCCTGGAACCGGTACGGCGTGGCGCACAGCACCAGTCCGCTCACCCGATCCGGATGCCGGTGTGCCGCGGCCAGACTCACCACGCCGCCCAGCGAAAATCCCACGCACACGGCCTTATCCAGGCCGAGCACATCGAGCACGGCGACGACATCGTCGGCGCAGTCGTCCACTGAAAAACGCTCGGAGCGGATCCCGCGGCCGTGCCAGCGCTGATCGAACAGGATCACCCGGTACCGCTCGGCCAGCGGCGCCAGCGACGGAAACCAGTTCAGATACGCGGTACACGCGGTGCCGTGCAACAGCACCAGCGCGGGCGCGCCCGCCGGTCCCGGGATGTCGACCACGTACGTGCGCCCCCGCCCCGGCAGGTCGACCAGCCGCCCGCCCGGCACCTCGGCGATATCCGGTACCCGCCTGGCGAACCGGCGCAGCGCCGCGGCGGATCGTGGGTTCGTCATCGTGCGCCTCCCGCGGATCGCGGACAGAATTAGAACGTGTTCTACACGATGATGCCATAGCGCGACGGCTCCCGGCAGCAGGACCGGCGCACAGCTACGCCATGGCTCGGACGATCACCTCGGCGATGCAGGCGGGTTTGTCCGAGCCTTCGCGCTCGATCGTCGTGGCGAGCACCACCTGGAGGCCTCCTGGCACCTCGTCCACGCTGACGATCGAGGCCCTACCGCGAATGCGGGAGCCGGACGGTACCGGAGACGGAAACCGAACCCTGTTCAGGCCGTAGTTGATCCGCGCACCGGCGTCGCTGATCTCGAACAGCTGCCGGGTGATCGCCGGAATCAGCGACAGGGTCAGATAACCGTGCGCGACGGTGGTGCCGAACGGTCCATCGGCCGCCCGTTGCGGGTCGACGTGGATCCACTGACGGTCCTCGGTGGCCTCGGCGAACGCGGTGATGCGGTCTTGGCCGACCTCGATCCAGCCGCTCACGCCGAGGTCGGCGCCCGCCGCGTGCCGCAGCGACGCCATGGTGAAGAGGGTGGGCTCACTCATTCGAGTAACCCTAAATCGGGCGAGCGGTTGCCGCGAGGCCAGGCAGCCGCCAGGCCCAGTCCTGCAGGAACTTCGACTGTTCGATGCCGAAAGCCAACGGCGTGTTGGTCATACCCAACCACCAGCCATCCCCTAAGCCGCTGGCCTACAACGACTTTCCCCGCGCGCAGCCCTCGTATGGCAGCATCGGACACGGGACCGGCCCCCGATCGGACCCACTTCTGTAACGTGTTCCAGTACGTTGGCGTGGACGAACGAAAGACGGAGGTGCCGCGATGGGGCGGTTGACCGGCAAGGTGGCGTTGATCAGCGGCGGGGCCCGCGGCATGGGCGCGGCACACGCGAAGGCCATGGTGGCCGAGGACGCGCGCGTTGTCCTCGGTGACGTGCTCGACGACGAAGGCGCCGCGGTCGCCAAGGAATTGGGCGACGCGGCCGCCTATGTCCACCTGGACGTGCGCGAACCGGCGCAGTGGCAGGGCGCCGTCGCCGAGACGGTGCAGCGGTTCGGATCGCTGAACGTGCTGGTGAACAACGCGGGCATCGCCAATGGCAACCTGCTCGTCGATTTCGAGCTGGCCGAGTGGCAGCGGATCATCGACATCAACCTCACCGGAACGTTTCTCGGCATGCAGACCGCCACGCCGGCCATGATCGAGGCCGGCGGCGGCTCGATGATCAACATCTCCTCCGTCGAAGGCATGCGCGGCAGCCCCGGCCTGCACGGCTACGTCGCGACCAAATTCGCCGTCCGCGGCCTCACCAAATCCACGGCACTCGAGTTGGCGCAGTACAAGATTCGGGTCAATTCGGTGCATCCAGGCCTGATCACCACCCCGATGACCGAGAACATTCCCGCGGATTTCCTGCAGATCCCGCTGGGCCGGGCCGCCGACCCGGCCGAGGTTTCCGCGCTGATCACCTTTCTGGCCAGCGACGAATCCTCGTACTCGACCGGCGCCGAGTTCGTCATCGACGGCGGGCTCACCGTCGGCATCCCGCACAAGCCGTTCGAGGACTGGCCTCAGTCGCCGTAGTGGTGCGGCATGTCGCGGGTGAGCAGCAGCGCCAGCACCGGCAGCGCCATCAGGGCGAGACAGGTGATCATGTTGACCCACTTGTAGGCCACCAGAATCGCGGCGAACTCACGCAGAATCGCCGAGGGCAGATAGTAGAAGGCGGTCTTGGCGCCGGTCACCTCGGCGTCGAGATCGAGTCGCCGGGCCAGGATCGCCGTCCGCAGAATGTGAAAGTTACTGGTCACCAAGACCATTCGAGTGGACGTGCCGCGCTCGCCCAGTAACCGTTTGGTGTAGAGCAGATTCTCCCTGGTGGTCGTCGAACGGTCCTCCAGCATCACGTTTTCGGCGGGCACGCCCTTGTCCACGAGATAGCCCGCCATCGCCGCCGCCTCCGATACGGCTTCGTCGGAACCCTTACCGCCGCTGGTGATCAGCACCGGCCTGCGGCCCGCCGCGATCTCGGCCCGGTAGAGCTCGACGGCCCGGTCCAGCCGACTGGCCAGCAGCGGCGGTACCCGGTCGCCGAGGAGACCGGAGCCGTGGACGACGATCGCGTCCATGCCGGGCCGATAGGGCAACGCCCCATAGAACAGCGAATACAGCAGGAAACTGGCGAACAGAAAGCCGATGTAGCTCACCGCCATGGTCAGCGAGGCCAAAATCACCACGAACCAGATCTCGCCGGTGAAAATGGCCACCGCCAACAAGACATAGGGAACGAGTAGCGCGAAACCGAGCCCGAGCGGGAGCAGATTCGCGACCCGCACTCCTTCGCGCCGGAGCAACTGTCCGCCGTTGACCATCAGCAATCCGGCGAGCACCAGCACGAGCAGCGGTGACAGCAGCACCAGCAGACCGGCCAGCACGATCGGCGTGTCACCCTCGGCGCCCGATCCGAGCAGCCAGACACCGCAGAATGCCGTGCCGAGCAGCAGAAACACCCCATTGCTCAGCCGACGGCGATCCTTGCGGAACCTCAGCACGAACACACCCAACAGCACAAGACCGACGACTGCCAACATCACCCAGCCACCGTAACCGGCGCACCGGCAACCGGGTGGCGATGGCACGGCGCGGCTCCGCCGGGCCATTCCGTTTTTCCCATAATGTGTCGCTCGTCCGAACACCGGCCGGGCGAATTTTCACG
Source organism: Nocardia brasiliensis (assembly GCF_042691675.1). Classification (GTDB taxonomy): domain Bacteria; phylum Actinomycetota; class Actinomycetes; order Mycobacteriales; family Mycobacteriaceae; genus Nocardia; species Nocardia brasiliensis_D. The sequence continues at coordinate 2,291,078 of NZ_CP170507.1, read as the reverse complement.
GCCGATTTTCGAATTATTCGACTTTCCACAGGCAAAACAAATCACCGTAAATGTCGTGAGGAATGGGAGTCGCTCATCGCCATGCTTCGACACATCAGCCCCGCACTCGCCGCGCTGGCCCTCGTGCTGTCGGCCGCTCAGGTGGCCGTCGCACCGGGTATCGCTGCGGCACAACCGATCTACCCGCTGCCGGACCCGGACCCGTTCTACGAGGCACCGGCGGACCTGGATCGGGCGAAACCGGGTGACGTGCTGGGCGTTCGCTCGATGCCCGCGTTGCTCGGCTTCCCCGGCACCACCGTCACGATGATCAAATTCCGGTCGACCAATTCGGCGGGCGATCCGATCGCGGCCACCACCACCGTGCTGACCCCGCACAACCATGTCCCGGGCGGACCACTGCTGTCCTACCAGCACATCATCAACGGCCTCGGCACCCGGTGCGCGGTTTCCCGCGTGCTCTACACCGACGATCCGAATCTGGCCGTACGCGAGGCGCCCGCGCTCAATGCGGTGCTGCTGCGCGGCTGGTCGGTGGCGCTGCCCGACCATCTCGGGCCGACCAGCGCCTACGGCGCGGCCAAGCTGGGCGGGATGATCACCCTCGACGGCATTCGCGCGGCCCGTCAGGTCGCCGAGCTCAACGTTGCCACCAGCCCGATCGCGCTGTTCGGCTACTCCGGCGGCGGCATGGCGACGGGGTGGGCGGCCGCGCTGGCGCCGACCTACGCACCGGAACTCGACATCGCGGGCGCGGCCGAGGGCGGGGTCCCGATGAATCTCGTGAAGATGACCGAGGGACTCGGCTACTCCAGGCATCCGGCGTTCGGCCTCGCACTGGCGGCGGCCATCGGACTCGAGCGGGAATACCCGACGCGACTGCCGATCAGCGACCATCTGAACGCCTTCGGCCTGGCGACCCGCGACCGGATCGCCAACGGCTGCACCAACGAGATCCTGGCGGCCGGTGCCGGTCACAGCGTGCTCGACGTGGCCAGCTCCACCTCGCTGGCCGACGACCCGAGCGCCCGCTCCGTGCTCGAGGAGAACAGCCTGGAACTCTACGACGGTGTGCCGAAAACGCCGATCTACCAATGGCGTTCGCACGAGGACGCGCTGATCCCGGTGGCCTCGATCGACAACACCGTGCGCCGGTATTGCGCGGCCGGTGCCCGCGTTCGATCGGCCCTGTTCCCGAGCCCGGACCACCTGACCACCGCGGTACTCGGCGCGCCCGCCGCGATGGCATGGATCGAGGAGCGGTTCCGCGGCACACCGGCGCCTAGCGACTGCTGAGCACCATGTGCCGCAACACAAATCGGCGGCGCGGGGACGAATATCGTCCCCGCGCCGCCGATTTCAGTGGTCAGGATTCCTTGCCGCTCTGATGGGCGCTCTGGCGAGCCTCGTCGAGATTGGCCTCGGCGCGCGCCTTCTCGGCCTCGGCTTCCTTCTTGGCGGCCTCACGCTCGGACTCGGCCTTCTCCTGCTGGGCGCGGCCCTCGCTCTTCAGGCCTTCGTTCCCGGTGACGACGCCCGCGGCTTCCTTGGCCTTGCCCTTGACGTCTTCGACGACGCCCTCGACGGCCTCGCGCGGTCCACTCTCGTGCTTGGTCATGACTACTCCTCCAACTCGGGGTGTGGGCGGTCATTCGCCGCATACCCGGCGTCCTGGGCCTCAATCAGCACGGGACACCTCGGCAACTGTGTCTCGCATCACGCCGAAGACGCAGCCAACCCCGTTCTCGCCGAACAACACTCGTATCGCGGCGGGTGGCAACATTCGAGTTTCGGCGGGGACGCCCGCTCGCGACTACCGGCTCAGCTCAGCACACGCCGCGGTTTCGTCATCGAGTCGACGGACCGGTGAGCAGCAGTGCCACCGCCAGCAGCGTCATCATCACGGCGATAGCGGAGTCCAGGACGCGCCAGGCGAGCGGACGGGCGAACAGCGGACCGAGCAGCCGGGCGCCGTACCCGAGCGCGGTGAACCAGATCAGACTGCCCAGCATGGCGCCCGCGCCGAGGAACCAGCGGTCGGGACTCGTATAGGTGTTGGCGACGGCACCGAGCAGGACCACGGTGTCCAGGTAGACGTGTGGGTTGAGCCAGGTCAAGGCCAGGCAGGTAGCGACCGTCGCGCCGAGCGCCACGGTCGCGCCCGCGGGTTCGGCGGTGAGCGCGGCCGACGCGAAGGCCCGGCGCGCCGCGAGCACGGCATAACCGAGCAGGAAAGCCGCACCCGCGTAACGAACCACCGTGACCGCGGCGGGCACCGATTGGACGACCACGCCGAAACCCCCGACGCCCGCGGCGATCAGCACGATATCCGACAGCGCGCACACCGCGACGACCGCGAAAATGTGTTGTCCGCGCACCCCTTGACGCAGCACGAACGCGTTCTGTGCGCCGATCGCCACGATCAACGAGAGTCCGAAACCGAGACCGGAGAAAGCCGCCAAGGCCGCCGAGGGAACATCCACATTCGCCGACGCTAAGCCGAGCATTATCATCAAGCAAGCTAAATATTCTGCACTACCATTATGATTTCTTAACATGGACCTCCAGCTCGATCAGCTGCGCGCCTTGAACGCGGCGGTCACCGAGGGCACGTTCGACGCCGCCGCGAAAAGCCTGCGGATCACCCCGTCGGCGGTCAGCCAACGCATCAAGGCACTGGAGGATGCGGCGGGCCGCGTCTTGGTGCAGCGCACAAAGCCGGTGCGCGCCACCGAATCCGGAGTCACGGTGCTGCGCCTGGCAAGGCAGATCGAGTTGCTCGCCGGTGACACCGCCCGCGAACTCGGCGACGCCCATCGACCCGCCGATCGGCCGATTCGCCTGCCCATCGCGGTCAACGCCGATTCATTGGAGACGTGGGTGCTGCCCGCTCTCGCCGACGTACCACCGAGCATCTGTTTCGAAATCCACCGCGAAGACGAGGAACACACCACCCGGCTGCTGCGCGACGGCACGGTCATGGCGGCGATCACCGCCACCGCCGCGGCGGTGCAGGGCTGCAAGGTCGAGCGGCTCGGCGCGATGCGGTACCGGCCGATGGCCGCACCGCGGTTCGCTCGAACCTGGTTCGGCGACGGGCCCACTGCCAAGGCTTATGCGGCAGCACCGGTGGTGCTGTTCGATCGCAAAGACGATCTGCAAGACCGGCACCTGCGTCGCCGCGGCCGCCAACCCCTTGATCCGCCGCGCCATTATGTCCCGTCCTCGGCCGGTTTCCTGGCGGCGGTTCGGCTCGGATTGGGCTGGGGCATGTTGCCGGACCTGCAATCCCGAAATTCGGGTACCAGCGAGCTGGTGCCCATCGATGGCGAGGCATTCATCGATGTCCCGCTGTACTGGCAGCAATGGCGGCTCGACTCACCGGCATTGAGCGCCGTCGCCGGGTCGATAGCCGCGCGGGCGGCGGAATCGCTGCGCTGACTACCGCACATCCGATGCACGTGCACTTCTGCGGCACACTGCTTTTCTCCCCCGCGAGTTAGATGCGATACGGTATTAGTATTTCGAGCAAATACTCGTGACTACGCAAAGGACGCACTCCATGGCCAAGAAAGTCACCGTCACCCTGGTCGACGACTACGACGGCAAGTCGAAAGCGAATGAAACAGTTCAATTTTCGATCGATGGCGTGGCCTACGAGATCGATCTGTCCACCAAGAACGCCGGCAAGCTGCGGGTCGCGCTGGAGCCGTGGGCGGAAAAAGCGCGCAAGACCGGTCGGGCGAAGCGCAAAGGTTCCGGGAAAGCCACTTCGGCGACCGATCGCGAGCAAACAGCGGCGATCCGCGAATGGGCCAGGAAGCACGGGCACAACGTATCGACCCGCGGCCGCATCCCGGCCGACATTGTCGCGGCATATAACAACGCGAACTAGCGGCACCCGGATTCACGCCTCGGCTCGGCACATCGCCAGTTCACGGCAGTTGCCGCGGACTTCGGGCGGGCGATGTCGCGCGGCGGGAACGGCCGGGCCCGGCAGGCTCGTCTGTAGAATTCCGGGTTCGATGGCCTGAATCGGCCGACGGGACTCGGATAGGACAGGTGTGAGGCGATGCGCGTGCGGAAGCTGACCGCTCGGTCGGCCATTCTGAGTGCGTTGCTCGGCACGCATCCGGCGCAGGCCCCCGTCAGCTGGATCGTTTCGGTGGCCGAGGAACTGGGGCTGCAACAGTCGGCTGTTCGGGTCGCGCTGACCCGGATGGTTGCCATGGGTGATCTGGAACGTGCGAACGGCGTGTATCGGCTCTCGGACCGGCTGATCGAGCGGCAACGCAGGCAAGACGCCGCGGTGAGTCCCGTGGTGAAAGCGTGGGACGGCGAATGGTATTTGGCGGTGGTGACCGCCGTCGGTGACGACGCGGCCGCGCGGACCGCGTTCCGGGATACGATGCGCGCCCGCAAACTCGGTGAATTACGGGAAGGCGTCTGGACCCGGCCCGCGAACATCGAGATCGTTCTCGGGCCGGACGCCCGCCGACGGGTTTCGGTGTTCACCGCGGTGCCGCAGGATTCACCGGCCGCGATGGCGGAAACCCTTTTCGCGCCCCAGCTTTGGGCTCGCGACGCCGAGCAGTTGCTCGGTGAGTTCGCGAGTTCGTCATCGTTGCGTGAGCGGTTCGAGGTGGCGGCAGCGGCGGTGCGGCATATTCTCGATGATCCCTTGCTGCCCGATCCGCTGCTGCCCGCCGACTGGCCCGGGTTGCGGTTACGCGCCGAATATGCGGCATTTCGTACCGAATTCATGACATTCGCCGAACACCTGCTGGTCACCTCGGACGCATAACGGGCACGCGGCCCGCTTCAGTCGCCGGTCTTGGGCGTGACTCGCTGAATGATCGCCGTGCTATCGATGCCTGTCGGTAGCGTGCCGAAAACGTCGCCGTGCTCACCGCCGAGCCTGCTGACGGTGAAAGCGTCGGCCACGGCCGGGTGGCCGTAGCGCACGAGCAGCGACGCTTGCAGAACCTGCGCCATATCGCCGACGATGCGGCGGGCCCGATGCTGGATGGTGTCGAAGTCACCGAATTGCTGTTCCAGCCGGGTGATCGCGGCATCGAGATGCCGGTCGGCGCCGCCCGCGCGTTTCACCTCGTCGAAGAAGGCGCCGAGGGTTTCCGGTTGTTTGGCCATCGCGCGCAGGGTGTCGAGGGCGGCGACATTGCCCGAACCCTCCCAGATCGACATCAACGGCGCTTCTCGATAGAGCCGTGGCATTCGAGATTCTTCGACATATCCGTTGCCGCCCAGGCATTCCAACGCTTCGGCGGCGTGGATCGGGCCACGTTTGCACACATAGTATTTGCTCACCGCCAACGCGATTCGGCGCAACTGATCGGCGCCGTCCACCCCGGCCGTCGCCTGATCGGTGAGGTCGGCCAACCACAGTGCGACGGTGGTCGCCCCCTCGGCCTCGATCGCGAGATCGGCGAGCACATTGCGCATCAGCGGCTGGTCCGCCAGTGCCGCACCGAAAGCCGTGCGATGGGCGGCATGGTGCGCGGCCGCGGCGACACCGGTGCGCATCCCGGTGGCGGTACCGATGGTGCAGTCCAGCCGGGTCAGATTGACCATTTCGATGATCGTCGGCACGCCGCGGCCTTCGGCGCCGACCAGCCAGCCGATGGTGTTGTCGTATTCGACTTCGCCGCTGGCATTGGAGCGATTACCCAGTTTGTCCTTGAGTCGTTGCAGCGCAAAGGCATTGCGGGTGCCATCGGGCAGCACCCGCGGGACAAAGAAGCAGGAAAGGCCGCCGGGTGCTTGCGCCAGCACCAGGAACACGTCCGACATCGGCGCGGAGGTGAACCACTTGTGTCCGGTGATCCGGTAGGTGCCGTCGGACATCGGGGTGGCTTCGGTGGTGTTGGCCCGGACGTCCGAGCCGCCTTGCTTTTCCGTCATCGACATACCGGCGATCAGACCCCGCTTCGACAGCGGCGTACGCAGGCCGGGATCGTATTCCCTTGCGCACAATAAAGGTTCGTACTGTGCGGCGAGGTCCGGGGCGGCACGCAAGGCGGGGATGACGGCATAGGTCATCGAGATCGGGCAGCCGTGCCCGGCATCGACCGGGCCCCAGACGCTCAATTTCGCGGCCCGGGTCAGATGCGGGTTCGGTCGGGGGTCCGCCCACACCGCGCCGTGCAGGCCGAACCCGATCGCGTGGGCCATCAGCCGGTGATAGCTCGGATCGTAGACGACCTCGTCGACGCGGTTGCCGTATCGATCGTGCGTCTTCAGGGTCGGCGGATGCGCCTCGGCGAGATCACCGAGTTCCGCCGCTTCGGCACTGCCCGCCAGTCGTCCGATCTTGTGCAGCTCGTCGAGCGCGTGCTCGGCGCCCGCGCGGTGCAGCGCCTCCAGGAGAACAGGCTGTTCGGCGGCGTCATAGTCGACGAGCGGGGGAACTTGATTCGTTACCACGTGGGTGGGCATGAAATTAGTATTACAGCGTTACGTCAATTGACACAAGTATGTAATATCAAGGGTAGTTCCCCGTCCCCGACGCACAGTCAGGAAACCCTCTTGTCAGACTTCGAGAATCATTCCGGCACCCGCCCGGCCGCTTGGTACGAGGGACTTACCGAAGCCCCCGATTCGCCGTGGGCCGACCGCACGCTGCCACCGACCGAAATCAGCTACCGCACCCTCACCTACGAGGTGACCGGCCGGATCGCCCGGATCACCTTCAACCGCCCCGAACACGGCAACGCGATCACCTCCGACACCCCCATCGAGCTCGCGCACGCGGTCGAACGGGCCGACCTCGATCCGCGCGTGCACGTAATGGTGGTTTCCGGGCGCGGCAAAGGTTTCTGCGGCGGATACGATCTGTCCCTGTTCGCCGAGAACGGCTTCGATTCCGGCGAGGGCACGGACTCCACGACCGGCACCGTGCTCGATCCGGTGGTCCAGGCGCGCAATCACAATCCTTGGGGCACTTGGGATCCCATGGTCGACTACGCGATGATGAGCCGGTTCAACCGCGGCTTCGCCAGCCTGCTGCACGCCAACAAGCCGACGGTCGCCAAACTGCACGGCTTCGCCGTCGCCGGCGGCACCGACATCGCGCTGTACGCCGACCAGATCGTCTGCGCCGAGGACACCAAAATCGGTTACCCGCCCACCCGCGTCTGGGGCATTCCCGCCGCGGGCATGTGGGCGCACCGCCTCGGCGACCAGCGCGCCAAGCGCCTGCTGTTCACCGGCGACTGTCTGTCCGGCAAGCAGGCCGAGGAGTGGGGGCTCGCGGTCGAGTCGACGCCGCCCGACGAATTGGACGAGCGCACCGAGGCCCTGCTCGAGCGCATCGCGCGGATGCCGATCAACCAGCTGATCATGGCGAAACTGGCGCTCAACAGCGCGCTGCTCGCGCAGGGTGTGGCGAATTCGGGCATGATCAGTACCGTCTTCGACGGCATCTCCCGGCATACCCGCGAGGGTTATGCCTTCCAATTGCGTTCGGCCACTACAGGTTTTCGGGAAGCCGTCCGCGAGCGGGACGAGCCGTACGGCGACTGGAAGCGGACGCAGTTCGAGAAGTAGTCGGTTGCCGCTTCTCCCGATCACCGCGTGAGCACGCGGCGCGCTCCGGTTTCGATGAACGGGACCTCGCCGCGGTTCAGCTCGGATCCTGCTGGCCCAGCGGACAGTTGGCAGCGGCCACGCGAACGAGTCAGCGACCCGTTCGACGGCCGTGGCTGATTCGACCGTTCGCCAGACCCAGCCGTTCACCGATATCGCTGAGACTCATCCCGTGATCGTGCGCGTCTTCGATCGCGGTCTGCCGGATACCCGACAGCTCCGCGATCCGAAGTTGGTAATGAGTAATAAGATTCGCGGCCAACTGCGCCCGTCGGATCGGATGCGCCTCGGCCCGAACATCATCGACCTCATCATCGATGGACAGCCCGCCGGTCTCGTCCACCGATACGCCACCGACAACAAAGGTCCCCCGCCGCGGCACAGTCCGCACCAGCCCCCGACTACCCAGCACCTCGATCGCGCGCCGAACAACCGACCGCGACACCCCATACCGCTCGATCAACTCCGCCTGACTAGGCAACCGAGCCCCCGCCGCAAGCTCCCCCACCCGAATCTGCCGCACATACTCGTCCGCAATCGCGACATAAGCCGCTTCGGCCATCAGTCGATCCCTTCATCAGCGCCCGGCGCGTTCGAGGATACGGCTTGCGGGTGAAATCGCAGTGACCCAAATATGGAACCCGTTGCTCCTCAACACATCTTGCGGGACCACCGATTCGAGGTCGGAGCAGCGCATCCGCCGACTACTTCGGTCCGTGGATCGGACCGATGCCAGTGGAACCGATCGGCGGCCCCCTGCGTCAGTATCAATAGGTAGGAAACATGAACGAGGCGCTCACAGGTCAGTGGGGGTGAGGAGAGACTGATGTCCTTCGAGGTCAGCCCGGACAGCCTTCGGGGAGCGGCGGGGGTGCTGGCCGCGCTGCCCGGTGAGATCGATCGAGCTCCGCACCTGGGCGCGGGCCCGAACGTGGACAAGTTGAAAGGGTCTGTGGTCGGAGCAGCGCTGGCCAAGTCGGACCCGTCGAGTAGGCGGGCCAAGGATGTGCTGAAAGCACGGTTCAACCAGTTCTCCAGTCTGCTGGCGTTGTCGGCGGAAACGTTTCGCGACACTGATCTCGATGCTGCCAAACGACTGGCCGCCGTCGCCGATATCAACTCCGGCGACCCGCACGCGGGGAATTGAGCGATGGCTACACCGAATGGAATATTGAGTTGGGATGTGTCCGGGCTGCAGGCGATCGCTGTCAGCGCCACCGCGATTGCCGACGCGACCATCAAAGCCGCCGACACGATGTACGTCACGATCCACGATGATTTGGCGTGGCAGGGCGAGGCCAGGCAAGCCGCAGAAGACAAGGCCGACCGAGAACGCACCCAGATGCGGGCAATCGCCACGGCATACGATGATCTGGGCACCGCTTGTGCCGGAGCCGTCCGCGATATGGCGCATTCGCTGGCGGAGATTCGCATTATCTTCCAGCACTACGTCCTACCACCGGTCAGCGTCGCAGACGATTGGACGGTGAGCGGTGTTCAGGACTGGAACTCCGAGGCCGGGGTGCAGCTTTCGAGGCTGGTCGGCTTGGTTTCAGCCCTGGAGAGTTCCGACGCACAGTGGGGCGCGAAGATCGCACAGGCGAATCAAGAACTCGAAGCCATGGCACCGGAGTCGGCGCTGACCGAGGCGACGAAGACGATCGAGGACGTCAAGACCCAGAACTCCAGGTCGGACCCCGACCGTCTGCGCACCTCCGCGGCAGCTTTCCAGCAGATCTTCGGTCGAGCACCCACCAGTCCGACGGACTGGAAAACCGCCGAAGCATTGAACCCCAATAGTTATGACCCGAAGTATCAGGGAGTGCCACCGAATATCAAGGTTGCCCGGATCGAACCGGTGCCCGGTCAGGGGATCGTTCGCGCCGCCGCCTTCATCCCTGCCGCGCAGGTGTTCAATGTGCCCGAATACGACCTGGGCGACAACCGCGCCGAGGATCCGAAGTTCGATCCTGAACACGCACGCGTCGTCACATACGTCGACTACGAGAACGGCCTCATCATCACCCGCCAAAATCCTTCGGTCACTACATCTGGCGATGTCCAGGTCGGCGAACCGGCAGTGCAGGCGCAGCAGCTTTCGAACGGTTCGGTGTTGATCCAATACGATGCGGCCAACCCATTTGCACCGCCGGGATCGAGCTTGACCGGCCATACCGTCAACGGTGAGCTGGTGATATCGCCCACGAGCGGAAACCCTGGCACGCCAAGAGTTGTGGCCGGTGGGGAGATAACCGACTACCCTTCCGTCGAGATCTATCAAGATAATTCCGCAGGGACCGCTCGACCCGTCTTGATCGATCCGGCGAACTCCGGGAGCCAGTGGGGGCCGCTCGCGAACCTACCGTCCTTTCACGATGTCGGAGGAGGAAAAGCAATGTTCGAGCCGTTCAAAGCCGACTTCAGTGATCCGGACTGGGAGCGGAACAAGCCGACAACGCTGGGCAGCCCCAGCAATCCGCCTTCAGTTGTGGTTGTGCGCTAGTGGAGCAACGTGACGACACCAGCGCACCGGGGTTGATGTCCGACTCGGCCTTCTGGCAGATGACGACGTTGGCGGTGCCGGTGGCGTCCGCGACGGCCGCGATGCTGTTCGCTTTTGCGGTGCGACTGGCCGACGCGGCTTACCCATCGGTCGACGCGTCGAGGCACGTGATATTCGCGGCCGTCACTGGCTTGATGGCCGCTGCGGCCGCCCTGCTCGCGCTGCGGAGAACGCCGCGAACGCTGGGCGCAGCCGTCGGTACAGCGACCGCGGGCTTCCTTGTTCTATTCGTCTGGCTGGCAACGGCATGAGCGGGGTGCCACCAAAGTATGCGCGGGGCAACTGGTTCGGTCCCGAGGCATTCGTCGCCGTGGTGATCGGCATGATCTGCATAGCGCTGCCCTACACAGGTCTGGCCCCGCGCGATGCGACCTGGCTCATCGCGGGACCTCCGCTGGCCGGCGGCCTGCTGATCGCCATCAGCGCCGCGGATCTCCCCCTCCGCTACCGCACCCGCCGAGTCGGCGTCGGCTTGCTGGCCGCGTTCGGTGGACTTCTGCTAGCCCTCTTCGGATTCCTGCTCGGTCTCGCTATCGGAGGGATGGTCACGTAGGCCGACGCCCTACCGGCGATAGAGCTCTCGGGCACGATCGACGTCGATGGTCCTGTCACGGTCCAGGTGCAGGAAGTGGTCCAGCTGCCACGCCTGCGCCCTGCCAGCCTGTCGGTTGGTGGTGTGCACCCACGGCGGATAGACCCGGAACGCCCGCTTCCCAGCCGAACCGTTTCCGGCGACGACTCCGCGCTCCCGGAGCACACCGACGGGAAAGACGAACTGCCCCAACTGGTCCCGCTCACACGTGCTGATGACGAACAGGTCGACGTGGTCGGTGTCGTCGAAGGGTTGGATCGGCCCACCGGCGGCCCTCTTCCAGACAGTGACGAATTGGCCAACCTTGGTGGGCGTCGACTTCGCCGCACGAAACCGGACCGAGCGCCCGTCGACGGTAAACGAGTGGGCAGCGTACGCGGCACTCTCGGCTTCCGGAACCGGTTCCGTACAGACAAACCCACACAGGTCGTAAACAAGCTCCTTCGCCGCGACGAGCTCGTCGCGCACCCCGGCAGTATCCGACCACGGGTCGAGACCGATCGAGTAGCAATCGTATGAATACTCGCCGTCAACGCCCATCCACTAACCCTGGCACGCACCACTGACAGAACCCGCTCCCGCACCAGGCAACGGCCGCAAAACCGACGCCGTCGACGCGCACTCGGTCGCGTTGGCCGCGCTGCACGCACCACGTCTGCGCCGGGTCACCGCCGATCCAGAACTCGTGGCGCTGGGCTTGCTCGCCGACCGCCGCGACGGGCTCGGGCGCGCCCGCACCGAAATCCTCAACCGCATTCATCGGCTACTGCTCGAACTGATACCCGGCGGCGCCAAGAAATTCCTGTCCGCGACACAAGCCCGCGACCTGATCGCAGAGCTGCGAGCACGCGATCCGGTCGGGCGAGTGCGGCTGCGCCTGGTCATCGAGATGATCGAAGAACTGGAAACCATCGACCGCAAGACCAAGGCCGCGGACAAAGAACTGCGGCAGCTCATCACCGACCACGGCTCCACCTTAATGGAGCTACACGGCATCGGACCATCCAGTGCGGCAAGGCTTTTAGCCGACACCGCCGACATTCACCGGTTCGCCAGCCGAGACCGCTTCGCGTCCTGGAACTCCCACTGCACCGTTGGATGCTTCCTCCGCCAGATCGGCAACGCCATCGACTCTCCCGCGCCGGGAACCGCGAAATCAACCGAGTGCTCCACATCATGGCCATCGTTCAACTACGCCAACCAACACCGCCGGCCGCGTCTACTACGACGCCCGCAAAGCGGGCGGGAAAACCTCGATGGAAGCCATGCGCGCACTCGAACGCCGACTCTCCAGCGTCGGCGCCGCCCCGAATGCTCGACGGCGCGAAGTAGTTCAGTGCGACCGGTCGAGCGGTTGAGCACAGCGATATCGCGGGATCCGCACGTCCGATCTCCCTTCCTTCTGCGTTGGTCGGTGACTGACCGTCATCTTGCCCAAGCTTGGTGATGAGCTCAACTCGTTTTCCGCTGCTGTCAGGGCCCTGCGCGTCCGAAAATTGGGATTTGCGCGCGTTGGGAAGCGCTGTCGGCCAACCGGTTTGGACAGCCGCCCAACGCGCGACCAGCGGCAGATGGGGACGTTCGGATGTAGTGGGACCGCTACGACTCAGGTCACCCGAGGGGCAGGTGCCGTTGGCGATAGAACCCAGACTGAGTGCCAGGCTTCCCCCTCCAGCTGTAGCTTTGCGTTTTGGAAGTGGACTTCGGCGCGGTCGCAGGGTCGGCTATCACAACGACCCTCCGACGACGCAACAATCGCCGCGAGAACAGTTCAGAGGGCGAGTACGACGTGAATATGCATGGCCGCGACATGACGCTTTCCAAGTTTTGTCTGCGCACTTGGTGAAGCCGGTCTTGTTGCGGAGCCGACCAAGTCGGCGGCTGCTGTGGGCCGACCCGAATGCTCTGCCGCCCAACACGATCCCTTATCAGGCCCGCCGGGGCGGCCGGTTCCGCTGACCAGCTCTCTGCCCTTCAGATCCCGGCCCTGAAGAAGGTCCCTCGACCAGCGCCCGCGCCGAAAGTCATTGCCGCACCGCGACCGCTGCCGCCGCGGCTTCACCCGATCCCACCGCCGAGGCCCGGCCCCCTTCGTCGCACCGGTGCCACGCACGGTGATTCCCGCCGCGAGCCGCTTCGGTGATCTCGGACGCAGACACGATGACTTCGTCCCGACTACACCGTCGCCGCGCCCGGCCGGCGTAGATGCCCGCACCGGTGGTGTCGTGTGCGTATTTCGGCGGCAGACATTCGCGGGATGGTGACTATAGAACGGGTAAGGTGATATCAGATTATCCATAGCTGTTAGGTCGGCTTTATATGATTTAAGGCGCTGGGATGCACTGTGTCACAGATAGTAACAAACCTTGGGCTTTTTTGATTAATCCTGTCGGTAGTTGATCAAGGGCGGTCCTCCACCCACCAAGGGCCGCCGCCGACACAGGAAAGTGGCATGACCCCACGACATATTTGCTCCCCCGGCGTAAACCACGTCGCGATTCCCGCCTCCGAACCAGCAAGGAGGAGAAGAGAACGACGTCGTCAACGTCTGGGAGTATCTATAGCGTTGATCGTCGGTGTGCTATCAACAGGTTTGGTGAATCCTGTCGACGCGTCCGCGCGACAGATCGGTTCATACAACGTCGGCGGAGCGATCGAGGTCGAATACGACCAGGCTGGCGGATGGAACCTCTTCGGAAACCCGGTGAACGCGGAGTCGGACGCGGCACGCGGCGGCCGTTGGCAGGTATTCGAGAAGAACAGTTCGATCTATTGGCACCCGAACGTGTCCGACGGGCACGCTAATCAGATCGGTGGTTTGATCCGAGATAAGTGGGGTGATCTCGGCTGGGAGAACGGCGCGCTGAAATATCCGACGACACGAGAACTAGCCACGCGAAAGCCGGGACGATTCAACCACTTCGAGGGCGGGTCCATTTATTGGTCGAGCACCAACGGGGCACACAACGTGTGGGGAGCAGTTCGTGATAAATGGGCTTCCTACGATTGGGAGAACGGCGGACTCGGCTTTCCCGCCTCTGATGAATTCAAGGTCAAGGATGGTGGTGTCGGTCAGCACTTCGAGGGTGGATCCATCTACTGGTCATCCCAAACCGGTGCACACGTAGTGTGGGGCGCCATCAAGAATGCGTGGGCGAACCGGAACTGGGAGAACGGCCGTTTCGGATTCCCGGTCAGCGATGAGTTCGACTTCGACGGCGGCAAGGCGCAGAACTTCCAAGGCTCGACCCTGGACTGGAAGCCCGGCGATCAGGACAACCCGGCCGACGAAAAGCACGACGAACGCCCGCAATCCATCGAATACAAACACAACGACCCCACCCAGCGATCGAACCCGGACGCACCGGAAGAGACCGGGCCGCCTTCAACGCCGCTGCCCGCTCCGTCGCCAGCGCCCTCGACGACTGCACCCGGCACATCGGCGCGCCCATCTTCTGCCGCCCCCGAGCCGACGGCGCCGAAGCAGCCAGTGCCGACTACTACTCAACGACCAGCCACGCCCCCATCCCCGAGCGCCACGGCTGCGCAGCCGGCTCCGACAGACGCCGACTCCGCGCCGGAGGCCGATGGTCTTCATACATTGAATCTCGTTGGCACGCTAGTGCGCGCGAACTCGCCCGAGGACGAAGAAGAACCAGGCCCCGATCCGACCGTCCCGTGCGGGTTCACCCTCGGGTATCCGCACGCGTCGAGAACCATGAGGAACGGTGCGCTCGCGTATCCCGAGGAAATCCACACCCAAGTCGTCTCCAAGTGCGATCCGGTGGTGGCCACTACCACGCACCGGATCAAGGCGAAAACGTCCAGGCTCCGTTGGTTCGGTCTCCCCATACCGGCGAAGCAGCTTCCCGGTAAAGGCAAGCAGATCACCAACAGCGGCTACCAGGCCGAAACGTCGAGTACGGGCGGCAAAAAGCTGAAGATGACCGCTGCTGTCAAATGCCAGACCGGAACCCGATTCCGGTACCTAACTTACGCCACAGGTGAATTCGCGTTCCCGAACGAACGTGCTCGGCTGTACGGTCCGAACATCGCGACGAACCCTGAAGGTAAAGAGGAGACGTGTCTCGACAAGCCCGTCGGCTAATAGTCGCGTCGCTTCTCGTAGTGCTAGCCGGATCGGGTTGTGCCTCTCATGGCCAGCCCGACCCGGGCACGACAGACGACCCAGACATCAGCACGGCCGAACCTGGCGAACCGGATGACATTCTACGAAGCACCGGCTTTGGCAAACACACCGTGGAGGACTTCGTCGTCTCAGGCAGACCGCCGAACCTGACCGACGACCAGGTGACCGTGCCAGCCGCCGCATCGTCGTGGCTCGTAGGAAACGACGTTGTCGAGTCGCTGCTGCCGTCATCGGTGGCTTGGCCTCGCCTGGCCGGGACTCCGGCCAGGTTCAGAATCGAGAACCCCGCGATTCCGGTCTTGGTGCGATGGTCCAAGTATGCGGCCCCTGATACCGCGGAGAAGCTCGACGACGACCACGATTCGTTCGAAACGTGTGCCTTCGCCACGAAGGAAGAGCAAATCACACCAGACGGCAAATGTTTCTACTGGAAGACCGGGCACACGATCGGGCTGTATCTGCCCGGACGGATCGACCGGTACAACATCCTTGTCGTTTCCTGGCCGCAGGTCCGAGACGAGTCGGGGCAGGTCCATGATGAGTCGGTCGACGCCGTCTGGACATTCAGCCGATGACAACGTCGCCCGCGGCATCGAAAACCGCTACCGAGAACGGACCACCGAACCGATGCCCGATATTCGCCTGACGCCGGTAACCGACACCGCACCGTCAGCCTGGCTCGGCACCTCGCTCAGCTTCGGAGGGCGACTGGCCGACGGTTTTCCGGCATACGCGCGGATCCTGCACCCCGCCACCGAAATCGCCACCGGCACCCAGGTGTCCCGCGCGCCGGTGGCGCAGACACTCGGCCTAGCCCACCGCGACCGGCTGGACTGGATCCTCGACCTTGCCGATTCCGAAGGCTGGGACGCCCCCGAACAAGGCAGCCTCGAACAACCCCAACTCGATGCCCTGATCGATGTCCTCGCCCGAAACACCACCACACCTGATCTCTGCTACGTCGGTGTGTGGGACGGCTGGCACTGGTACAACCCGAGCAAGCTACTCCCCGCAGCGACCGACGCCCTAAATCCCCAGAACTTGTCCCAACAAGCCAGGAAAGCCGCCAGCTTCGAGCTTCTCGACCGCACGTATCTGCTACTGCGAGGACCTGTCCACGATGTCAGCCGTCTCGGAGGATATGTCACGCCCCGGACGCTGATCATGCGGTCACCGAACCTGCTGTGGCCAGCTGACCGCGCATGGTTCGTCTGCACCGAGATCGACGACTACGAAACCTACGTCAGCGGGCCCCGGCAACTCATCGATGAACTCGACGCAAGCGCACCGCTCGATGTCGAGGAGATCGACGCCGACCGCCCCGAGGCATGACTGTCTTTACCGTCAACGGTGCCAGGCGGACCCGGCGACCAGAGAATCTCAGCGGTTGAGGCAAGAGCTGCATCGAGGTTCGATCGTGAACCTCGATGCAGCACCACTGGATTCCCCAAACAACCTGCGCCAGGTCGGTCTAGGGCTGTGCGAAGGCGGTTGGCCAGGAGGGACTTGACGATTCCGGTCGTAACGAGGGTTGATCGTGCCGCGTCCGGATCCGCGTCGGTCGAACGAACGGGAACGCGGCTGTGAAACCCCGGGCCAGCTTGCGCGGCACCGGAGACGAACTGCCAGGCAAACGGTGGCTCACTCGCGAGGAAGCGGGCGAATATCTCGGTGTTCACCCCCGCACCCTCGCGAATTGGGCTGCCAAGGGGCAAGGCCCCTGCTACTCGAAGCCATCCGGCAACTCGTGCATGTATCGGCTCGCCGACCTGGACGCCTACCTCGAGGCGCACATGGTGCACACCGAGGAACAGCCGGAAGCAGCCTGAGCAGCCAGGAGGGAGAACCGTAATGCCAAGACCAGCAACCGAACTCGGCGGCTACGGCGAGATCGGCACCACGGGCGGTGCCGCTTACATCGAGATCGAAGATCTGTGTTTCAGTCGGCAAAGTGATCCGTGTGCCGGGCAAGGGTTTGGTGCGAGTGGTGAAGGACAATGACCCGAAGAATCCCCAGGGCACGATTGCCCTTCCGGAGTACGCCGTGGAGGTCCTCGATCGTCGGTGGGAACAGATGCAGCTCCGCAAGCGAGAAATGCCACCGCCGACAGAGTTCGATACCCAGCTCGGATGCGGACCTGACGAGCTGATCTTCCCATCGTTCGAGTGGACGCTTCGGGACCCGGTGAACGTGAATCACCAATGGCAACGTGTTCGAGAGGCGTTGGGGCTGCCCGATGATGTGGTCCCCTACTCTCTCCGGAAATTGGTGGCCAGTCTCCTCGATGATGAGGGGCTGTCGGCTCGGGTGACCGCTGACGTGCTTCAGCACGCCGACCCGGCGATGACGCAACGCAAGTACATGGAGCGCGGTCGGGTGCATCATGGCGCAGCGGCGGTGATCCACAACGCGGTCATGGCAGGGCTTGGCCACGGTGAGGACGATCAGGACGCGGAAGGACGAGTTCCCACTTTTGGGAGACTTACTGGAGACTTTCGGGGTCTGGAGACGAATTCGGCCCCTGACCGTGAACGCTGATGCGCTGGTCAGAGGCCGTATTACGCTCCCCCATCTGGACTCGAACCAGAAACCTGCCGATTAACAGTCGGCTGCTCTGCCAATTGAGCTATAGGGGACTATCCTCGGCTCGTCTGTGCTAGGCGGGCCGAGGAGAAACTTTAGCGTATGGGCGGGCGCCCGCCCAAATCGCGTCACTACCTGCTGACATGTGGGGTGAGGGTGGCGGTGGCGGCGCGGTGGTCGCTGCCGGGGGTGCGGCGGACGGCGGCGTGCACGGGGGTGAAGCCGCGGGCGAGGATGTGGTCGGGGCGGGTGAGGGGGAATTCGGCGGGCCAGGTGAAGCCCAGGCCGGTGCGGACGTCGTACAGAGTTTCGGTGAGTGGGGCGAACTGGGGGTCGGTGGAGGCGGTGTTCAGGTCGCCGAGGACGAGCAGTCGGTCTGATCGGTCGCGGTGCACGAGGTCGGTGAGGGTGCGCAAGGTGCGGTTGCGTGATTCGGTTTCACCGAAGCGGACCGAGCCGAGGTGCACGGCGTAGACGGTCACGTCGCCCGCCGGGGACGCGATTCGGGCTCGTAGGGCGCGGGCCCACCCTTGGCCAAGGTCCAGGCGTTCGACCTCGTCCACGGGGTAGCGGCTCCACAGGCCGATGGTGCCGACGGTGGCGGCGTGCGGGTGGTGTGGGTCCAGGGCTGCCGCGACGGATGCCCGGTTGCGATCGGTGAGTTCCTGTACCGAAATCACTGCGGCATCAGCTAATTCGGCGGCGGTGCCGGCTGCGCCGAGGTTCTGGGTGGCGACGCGGAGTTCGGCGGCGGATGCCTGCCCTCGGGGACGCTCGATGAGCTCCGGGCCGAAGAGCACCGACCAGGCGAGCAGCGGTGCCACGACGGCGACGATACCGACCCTGGAGGCCGTGCTGAGCGCGACAACGGCAAGCAGCAGCGTCGGCACCAACAGCCACGGCAGAAAGCTGCCGACCAACTGGCGAACGCCGCCGAGCTCGGGCAGCAGTGGATGGGCGACCAGCAGCGCGGCCAGTAGTGCCGCGGCCGACGCGAGCGTGATGTCTCTCAATGTCCCGTGCATGACGGCAACGATGAACGCGGAAAATGAGAGCTTCATGAATCGACCGAGTTCGACCGTCCTGGGCGTGGCGGTAACGGTACGGCCTCCATCGGGCGAGAGTATGAATACATACCGCTGAGCGCGTGGTGAATTGGGCACTCCACAGCAACCCCGCTGAGCAAAGGAACGAGGAGGCCGCCATGAGCGAATTCGCATGCGGCGATTGCTGGCGTCGCGAGAATCTGACATTCAAACAACGACTGGACCCGGCGCACATCCATCGCGGCCATCGGCAGCTGTGCGAAGAGCATCGGGCCAAGCGAGAGGAACTCGCCGCCTGAGCCGCTTTCCCGAGCGCTCGGCGAATTCACCCGCCCAGCTGAGCCGGATCGACAGGGCTACTGCGCGTCGGGCAGGATAGAGCCCGCGAACAGGCAACTGGGAGGAGCACATCGAGATGCTGCGGTTGATCATCGGCGTGGCGGCCGGGTATGTACTCGGCAGCAAGGCCGGGCGGGCTCGCTACGAGCAGATCAGCGCGGCGACCCGCGCGCTGTCGGAGAGTCCGGTGACCCGCAAGCTCGTGCTCGTCGGCAGGCAGAAGTTGTCGGACAAGCTCAGCACGAAACCGCGGCTGGAACCGATGGAGCCGCTGGACGAGCGGACCACCATCCTGGTGCCGCAGGACCAGCTGCGCCGCTGACGCGAACACCGCCGAGCGGCACAGGCGAGCCGAGGCTCGGTCGCTGAACGCCGATTACTAAGCCCCGGTGGCGAAGTCGTCGTGATTCCCCATCGCCTGTGTCAGCAGGCTCTTGCGGTACTGCTCCAGCGCCACCAGATCCCCGAACAACGCCATGTACGCATCGGGCTGCTCGGTAGACGACACCCGTTGCAGCTTGGACTTCAGCTCGGCGATCTGCCGCCCCACCCAGGCCTCCTGGACGCGCGCCAGCACGCCCGCGACGAAGCGCGGGATACCGGCCGCGTTCTTCACCGGCAGCGGCTCATTCGCCAGCTCGGACAGCAGCGCGCGCATGGTCAGATCGTCGGTGCGGTCCGCGACCGCGTTGACCCACTCGGCACCGCCGAGCCCGGCCCCGGTGCCGCCCACCTCCGCGATGAGCAGCCGGACGGCCGCGTAGGCGGGATGGGTGAAGGCGTCGGCCTCCAGCGAGTCGAACACCGAGCCCGCCATCGCCGGATACTGCAGCGCCGCCGCGAGCACCTGCCGCTGCGGCATCAGGGTCGGATCGTTCGGATTGGGCCGCGCCGCAGGGTGTTCGGCGACCACATCGCCCTGCTGCTTGGCCGCGGGGATCGTGCGGCCGCCGGAGCCGTGGCCACTGCGGTGGCGCTTGGCTTCGTCGCCGACCCGGCGGACCACGGTCTGGATATCGTCCCAGCCGACCCATCCGGCCAGCTTGGTCGCGTACGCCTTGCGCAACGCGTTGTCCTTGATCTGCGCGACCACCGGGATCGCCCGGCGCAGGGCTTCCACCTGCCCCTCGGCGGTGTCCAGGTTGTGGTCGGCGAGCAGGCCGCGAATCACGAACTCGTACAAGGGGGTTCGCCGCGCCACCAGATCGCGGACGGCGCCGTCGCCGGAGTGCTGGCGTAACTCGCACGGGTCCTGCCCGTCCGGAGCCACCGCGATGTAGGTCTGGCCGGCCAGTTTCTGATCGCCCGCAAAGGCTTTCAATGCGGCCGCCTGGCCCGCCGCGTCACCGTCGAAGGTGTAGATGATCTCGCCGCGCCAGAAGTTGTCGTCCAGCAGCAGTCGGCGCAGCAGCGCGAGATGCTCGTCGCCGAAGGCGGTGCCGCAGGAGGCGACGGCGGTCTTCACCCCGGCCAGGTGCATGGCCATCACGTCGGTGTAGCCCTCGACCACCACGGCTTGATGCCCCTTGGCGATGTCCCGCTTGGCCAGATCGAGGCCGAACAGCACCTGGGACTTCTTGTACAGGATCGTTTCCGGGGTATTGATGTATTTGCCCGGCATGGTGTCGTCGTCGAAGAGCTTGCGCGCGCCGAAGCCGATGACGTCGCCGCCGAGATTGCGGATCGGCCAGAGCAACCGCCGGTGGAACCGGTCGATCGGCCCGCGCTGGCCCTGCCTGGAGAGTCCGGCGCCTTCCAGCTCCTTGAACTCGAAACCCTTGCGCAGCAGATGTTTGGTGAGCGTGTCCCAGCCCGCGGGTGCGTAACCGCAGCCGAACTGCTGGGCGGCGGCGGCATCGAAATTGCGGTCGGTGAGGAACTTGCGGGCCGCCTCGGCGCCCGGCTCGCGCAGCTGAGCCATGTAGAACTCGTGCGCGGCGGCGTTGGCGGCGACGAGCCGAGAGCGGGTGCCACGATCGCGCTGTACCGAGGTGCCGCCGCCCTCGTAGTTGATCTGGTAGCCGATCCGGTCGGCCATCTGCTCGACCGCTTCGACGAAGCCGACATGGTCGATCTTCTGCAGGAACGCGAAGACGTCGCCGCCCTCGCCGCAGCCGAAGCAGTGGAAGAGGCCATGATTCGGCCGCACATGGAACGACGGCGACTTCTCGTCATGGAACGGGCACAGCCCCTTCATGGAGTCCGCACCCGCCCGCTTCAGCGCGACATACTCGCCCACGATGTCTTCGATGCGGACGCGGTCACGTATCGCCGCGATATCGCGATCAGGGAGTCGTCCGGCCACGGCAGTGAGCGTACCTGTCGAAGGGGGCCTTCTTCACCTATGCCTCCGGCTCGACAGCAACTCCGACGGCCGCCGCGCTCGTCGCCGGCGAGCGGAGTATGCGACCGTGTCACCCTCGTCACGCTGACCGACCAGGATCCGGCTGCGGCACGCACCCGCGGAGCGGACGCACTCGACGCAACGCGGCGGCGGGTCTACGACGCTGTGACGGCAGCGGACCGCGCCGCCGATCAGTGACCGAACGATTCCGCGACCCGCTCCAGCCTGCTCTCGGTGTAGGACGCGATCTGGTCCACGATCACCCGGACCCGCGCGGTGTCATCGGCGGCGGCCTCCCACCATGGCAGCAATAACGGGTCGAGGCGGTGCGGCGCGGCGGCGAGCAGTCCCTCGGCGACAGCGTGGATGCGGTCGCGCTGGGCGGCTTGGCGAAGTTTGTGGTCGGGGTCGGACATGACGTAGCGCAGGGCGACGGTTTTGAGCACGGCCACTTCGGCGACGACTACGCGCGGGACCTCCAGGTCGGCGCCGTAGCGGGAAAGACTCGCGCTGCCCGCGGTTTCGCGGGTCGCGGTGATGGCGGCGGTGGCGAAGCGGCCGACGAGTTCGCTGGTGAGGCGTTTGAGCGCAACGGAACTGGCGAGGGTGCCGTCGTAGGCGGTGACCGCGGCGACGACGGGTAGCTCGGACAGTCGCTGAGCGGCGGCGACCAGTTCGTCCACCGACAGCGAGTAATGCTTGTGCCTGCCGAGGGTAGCCAGCGCGTCCTGTTCGGCGGGGTCGGCCAGCGCGCGCAGGTCGATTCGCCCGGCGATCACGCCGTCCTCGACGTCGTGCACGGAATAGGCGACGTCGTCGGACCAGTCCATGATCTGGCATTCGAGGCTGCGGCGGCGCTCGGGCGCTCCCTTGCGGATCCAGTCGAGGCGGTCGGTGTCGATGTCGTAGGCGCCGAATTTGGTGCCGGAACCTGTTCTGCCCCAAGGGTATTTGAGGGCGGCATCGAGGGAGGCGCGGGTCAGGTTGAGGCCCGCGCTGACGCCGTCGGCGTCGAGCACCTTCGGTTCGAGGCGGGTGAGTATGCGCAGGTTCTGCGCGTTGCCTTCGAAACCGCCGTGCGCGTCGGCGAACACATCGAGGGCCTTCTCGCCGTTGTGCCCGTATGGCGGGTGGCCGATGTCGTGGGCCAGGCCCGCCAGGTCGACCAGGTCCGCGTCGCAGCCGAGACCGTCGGCGATGCTGCGGCCGATCTGGGCGACCTCGAGCGAATGGGTGAGCCGGGTGCGCGGGGTGTCACCGTCGCGCGGGCCCATCACCTGGGTCTTGTCGGCGAGCCGCCGCAGCGCGGCCGAGTGCAGCACCCGGGCCCGGTCGCGGGCGAATTCGGTGCGGTGGCCGGACTCGAATTCGCTGCGCGGCGGGCCGAGTCCCGCGGTCTTGGCGCCCTCGATGACGAGCCGCTCAGCATCGTGTTCGGTGTAACCCTGCACTACTGTCCCGCCGTGTATCGGAAATCCGCCGCGAAGTGGGTGAGTTGATACCAGAGCAAAGCGCCTGTCTCCCTGGCAATTCCGTGCGCCTGCGACTCACGGGTGTATACCGCGGGCCCGGTCCTGGTCGGCGCGGTCCACGCGTCGAGGCCCTCGTCGCGGGCCATCGTACGGGTGCGCAGCGAATGCCACGGGTCGCTCACCAGTACCGCGGAACCCATCTCACGCGCCCGCATGGCCGTCGCGACGGCCTCGACGCTGCGCAAGGTGTCCGAGCCGGTTTCGACGGCGAGGATCTTGTCGCTCGGTATCCCGCGCGATTGCAGATAGTTCTTGCCGGAGGCGGCCTCGGTATACAGATCGCCCTCCTGCTTGCCGCCTACGGTGATCACCCGCGGCGCCACTCCCGCCCGGAACAGCCGGTAAGCCTGGTCGAGTCGCGCCTCGAACACCGTGGAGGGTGTGCCGGAGTATTGCGCGGCGCCGAGCACCACGATGGCGTCCGCGGTCGAATAGTCGTCGATGCGCGCCACCTGCCACACCCGGAACGCCGTCCCCCCGACCAGCACTAATCCCATCAACACCGACCCGACGACAAGTCGCCGAACCCACCGCAGCAGCCCCGCTCCGTGGCCGCGCGACGGGACGGGATCGGGCACCGAATCAGCTCGAGCGCGCATCGTTGGCGAATCCACTCCCCAAGTCTGCCAGTAGGCGTGCCGCGCCCTGGTTGTTCGGGCACCGCGCGTGCGCTCGTGACCCGCCCCCGATCGGCGCGCGAACCCGTTCACGGCACGTCCCCACAGAGATTGCCGACGCTGCACAGCGCTTACAAGCACTGTGCGGCGTCGGCAAACTCTGTGACTGCGGGGTTCGTCTGTGCGGTCGGTTACCAGCCGCGTTCGCGCCACTCGGCTAGGTGCGGGCGTTCGGTGCCCAGCGTGGTGTCGTCGCCGTGGCCTGGGTAGACGACGGTGTCGTCGGGATAACGGGCGAACAGTTTGGTGGTCACGTCGCCGTAGAGGGAGTCGAAGTCCTCCGGACTGGTGGTGCGGCCGAGGCCGCCGGGGAACAGAGAGTCGCCGGTGAACAGGTGGACCAGTCCGTCGCCATCGGTGAGGGCGAGGGTGACCGAGCCAGGGGTGTGTCCGCGAAGATGGATGACCTCGAAGCTCAGGTCACCGATGCCGAGGTGATCGCCGTCGGCGAGCAGGCGGTCGGGACGCACCGGTAGTGGGTCGGCATCGAGTGGGTGGGCAGCGGTGGGCGCTCCGGTGACGGCCGACGTCTCCTTCAGCGCCCACCAATGATCGGGATGCTGGTGAGTAGTGACGATCAGACCGACCTGACCAGGCGCTACATAGTCGATCAGCGCCTCGATGCGCTCGGGTTCATTCGCGGCATCAATGAGCAGCGCGGCACCGGTGGCCGTGCACTGCACGAGATAACAATTGTTATCCATGCCGCCGACGGACATTTTGACGATGCGAGCACCGGCGACATCACGCTGCTGCGGATTCGAATCCGCCGACACGTGGCCGGTATACGGGCGATCGATGGTGATCACCCCCTCGATGCTATCCACCCCCGCCGCCCCCTGCCATCCCCAGACCCTCCCACCCTCGCCACCCGCCCGTTGAGCAGCACCCTGGATGGCGGGGCGCGCGATAGATTCGTGCTATGTCGCTGCCGAATCGTGTTGCCCGCTGGACTGCCTGGGTGGCGGTCGGTCTGCTGATCGCCGGGGTTGTGGGAGCGCCGGGGGTGGCAGCGGAGCCGCCGATGCGGATGGATACCTATGTGGTCGATTCGGCGAAGGCGTTGAACGGCGGGCAGGTCGATCGGGTGCAGGCCGCGGTGGATCAGTTGTATGCCGAGCAGCAGGTGCGGCTGTGGATCGTTTATGTGCGCGATTTCGGTGGGCTCGGGCCGGAGGTGTGGGCGCAGCAGACGGCGGCGGAGTCCGGGTTCGGCGGTCGGGATCTGTTGCTCGCGGTGGCCACGCGGGATCGGTCGTACTGGTTTTACGGGGATTTGCCCAGCGGGGTCAGCGACTCCGAACTGGACAGTCTGTTGACTCGCGAGGTCGAGCCCGCACTGCGGGACGGACGCTGGGCCGATGCGGGCGTCGAGACGGCCGACGGGCTGAAGGCGGCAGTGCGGGGCGGTGGCACCAGCGTCCGCGTCCTGCTCGTCATCGGCCTTGTGCTCGTGCTCGGCGTGGGCGGGCTGGTGCTGTTTTCCCGCAAGCGGCGCCGCGACCGGACCAAGGCCGAGCTCGCGGCGGCGCGGCAGGTGGACCCGGACAACACGACCGCGCTGGCGGCGCTCCCGCTGCCGGCGCTGCACGCGCGTTCGCGCGAGGTGCTCGTCGAGATCGACAATGCGATCCGCACCAGCGCCGAGGAATTGGAGCTGGCGACCGGCGAGTTCGGCAGCACCGCCGCCCTCCCCTTCCACACTGCCCTCGATCACGCGAAAGCCGCTGCCGCCAAGGCCTTCTCGATCCGGCAACGACTGGACGACGAAATTCCGGAGACGCCGGAGGAACAGCGCACGTTGCTGGTCGACCTGATCGGCACCGTCGGGCGGGCCGATCGCGAACTCGACGCCCAGGTCGCCGAATTCGATGCGATGCGCAACCTGCTGATCAACGCCCCGGACCGATTGGATGGGCTGACAAGGGATCTGGTCGAGCTGACCGGCCGCATCCCCGCATCCGAGGCGGAACTGTCCCGGCTCACCGCCGCCCATCCGGCCAGCGTTCTCGCCCCGATCCGCGACAACGTGACCATGGCCCGCGAGCGAATTACCTTCGCGGAACAGAACATCGATGCGGGACGCGCGGCGCTCACCCAACCGGTCGGCAAGCAGGGCGGCGCGGTCGCCGCCATCCGCGCGGCCGAGGCGGCAGTCGGCCAGGCGGGCACCCTCCTCGACGCCGTCGACAACGCGTCCGCCAATATCCAGCAGGCCCGCGACGGCCTGCCCGCGGTATTGGACGAGCTACGCCGCGATATCGCCTCCGCCACCGAGCTTTCCGGCTACGGCGGCCCCGAGCTGGCCGCCGCCACCGCAGCCGCGCAAACCACCTTGGCCAAAGCCGAGGCCACCGCTACGACCGACCCACTCACCGCCTTCCACGACGCGGTAACCGCCGACGGCGAGCTGGACCGTGCCATCGCCGCGGCCACCGATCGCAAACTCGCCGCCGAGGATCTGCGGCGCAGGCTCGACCAGGCGCTGCTCAACGCCCGCTCCCGAGTCGGCGCGGCGGCGGACTACATCAGCACCCGCCGCGGCGGCATCGACGCCGAAGCCCGCACCCGCCTGTCCGAGGCGCAACGCAATCTCGATGCGGCACAACAGCTCAGTGCCACCGACTCCGCGCAGGCACTCGCGCACGCCCAAGCCGCCGCCGATCTCGGCGGACGCGCGCTACAGGCCGCGCAGGCCAGCGTTCAGGCCTGGGAGGCCCGCCAACCGCTGTCGGGCACGTCCCAGGCGGGAGCCGTGCTCGGCGGCATCCTCATCGACGGACTGCTGCGCGGGGCGGCGAGCGGCGGCCGCCGGTCCGGGTCCGGCGGCTGGAGCGCGGGCTCCTACGGCGGATCCTCGGGCTCGCGGCGGATCAGCCGGGGCGGCCGCTTCTGACGGTTGACCCTGACACCGTGTGAGGCCATAGACCAGGAGTCGTTATGTTCACCATCGGAGACTTCGCCAGACACGGACGGGTGTCGGTGCGCATGTTGCGCCACTACGACACGCTCGGCCTGCTGCGCCCGGACAAGGTCGACGCGTCCAGCGGCTACCGCTTCTACTCCGCGGGCCAGCTGGCCCGGCTCAATCGCCTTGTCGCACTGAAGGATCTCGGTTTCACGCTGGAGCAGGTGGGCCGGATCCTGGACGACCAGGTCAGTGGCGCGGAGCTGCGCGGCATGCTCACGTTGCGCCGCGTCGAGCTGGAGCAGCGCATCGCGGAGGACCGGGCCAGGCTCGTCCAGGTCGAAGCGAGACTCCGCATCATCGAGAAGGAGGGCGCAATGCCCGAGCATGATGTGATGATCAAGTCCATTCCCGCGGTCCGGGTGGCCGAGTTGTCCGCTACGGCAGGCGATTTCGAGCCGGATTCGATCGGCCCGGTCATCGGGCCACTGTTCGAGGACCTGTGCGCGCGGCTGGAGAAGCTCGGAGCCCGCTTCTGCGGCCCATCCATTGCCTACTACGACCAGCGCGGCGACGGCACGGTCCTCGTACACGCCGCCATGCCGGTCGATCTCGACCCCGGCGACCCTTACGATTTCACCGTCGTCGATCTTCCCGCCATACCTGAGGCCGCCACGGTGGTGCACCGAGGCAGCATGAAAGACGTCGATGAGCCCTGGCAGACTCTCGCCCGCTGGATCGACGAAAACGGCTACCGCATAACGGGTCCCAGCCGCGAGGTGACACTGGTGTACACCGAGGACGAGAGTGGCTGGGTCACCGAACTACAGGAACCGATCGAACCGAAGTAGCCCGAACATGATCAACGGGACTTGGTGGCGGCATCGCCCGAGAGCAACCGCCACCAAGTCCCGTTGATCATGAACCCCACGTTCGGCCGAGCTCTGGCGACGGGCCGTTCGCCGAGCGGTTCAGGGTGGACGGTTGACTGCGCCAGCTGTTCAAACCCGCACGGTGACCGTATGGAAGCCCGACGGTCCGGTCGGGAACGGTGTGCGGTACCGCCCCTCCTGAACCTCACCGGACCGACTGATCGCCCTGGCCTGCACGGTGTGCTCCCCCGGCGGCAGTTCCACCGTGGTACGCCAACGTCGCCAAGCCGCCGGGGCCAGTTCGGCGCCGAGATCAGCTGGCCGCCAGTCACCTTCGCCGACCCGCACCTCGACCGCGTCGACACCGTGCGGCGGAGCCCACGCGACCCCGGCGATCGTCGTGGTGCCCGGGGCGGTCCGCCCCGGCGCGGTGACATCGATCCGCGCCTGCGGCGTAACCCACAGCGGACCCGCGGGCCAACCGCGCCGCCACCAGTAATCGACGTGACTGTCGTCGGTGAGCTCCAGCTCGCTGAGCCATTTCACGCCGGTGTACTGGCCGTAGAGACCGGGCACGAAGACGCGCGCCGGGAATCCGTGCGCGGGAGTCAACGGCTCACCGTTCATGCCGATCACCACGTAGCCCGGCCATTCGCCCGACCGCAGCGGCTCGACCGGCAGTGAAATCGTGTAGCCGTCCACGGCTTTGGTGACCAGCCGGGTGGCCCCGGCTTCCGGGATGACATGCTTCAACAGACCGGCCAGCGGCACCCCGTACCAGCGGCCGTTGCCCGCCCGGCACTCGCCGGGACGGTTGTGCACGCACACCATGACGGCGTCGAATTCCACCGCGTCCTCGGCCAAGTCGGCCAGCGACAAGCGCAGCGGATGGGCGACCTGCCCGGTGATCGACAGCCGCCAGTGGGTCGGGTCGATCCGGGGCGGGCGCAGATTGACGTCGGCGACATACATCCGGCGAGCGGCGGTGACCAGTGGCGACAAACCGGGCTCGTCCTCCAGGCCGTCCTCGGGTACGACGCCGAGCGCACCCATCGGGCCGACTCGGCGAATGTCGTTGTCGTGCTTACGGTCCAGATCATGCTGCAACGTGTTCGCGGCGGCGAACATCCCGGCACCCGTTGCCGCCCAGGCCAATACACCGAGCACCCCGCGCGGCCGCCTGCGCACCCCGGCGGCGAGCACTCCCGCGGCGGCAACCGCACCGGCGACGGTAGACGTCGAGCGAGTCGGCAGCCGCGTCGCCAACGCGGCCGCTCCCGCCCCGAGCGCGGCCGCGGCAGGCGTGCGCAACCGTTCGGGCAACGCGCCGAGCCCGACGGTGGCCGCGAGCGCACCGGCGCCGATACCGAGCCGAGTGACGGCCTTGTCGTGCTCACCCGAGATCGCGACGGTGGCCTCCACGACCGACACCGGCGTGACGTCGATCACCGCCCGCCCCACGGTGTCGATCAGCGAGCCGCCCCTGGTCGCGGCGATGGCTTCGCCGACCCCGAGCGCCGCCACACCGACCGCGGCCGCCCCGAGCCCACTACCGCGTCTCCGGTCTCCGTTTGTCAGCACCGCTGGCACACCCGCTTCCAACCCGATAGTCCGCTGTTACCCAGCATTCTGCCCGACCCCGTCAACCTGCCAGCCTGGTTTCCCCCGTCCGACGGCCCAGGTAAGGGTCACTGCCCGATCGTCTCGGCGGCTAACGCGGTCAGCTCTGCGCGGACCGCGGCGAGCAGCCGGTCGGTGTCGGCACCACCGCCGAGTACGCCGACGGCCAGTTCGCCGTGGAAGGTGTAGACGAGGAAGGTGACCGCGGCGGAGGCGCCGACCGAGGGTCTGGGGTGGGCGGAGAGGTAGACGATTTCGTAGTCGGTGAACGCGAGTCCGGCGGGAGTGCGAAACGACGGGACGGCACCGGTATTGGTGACCGCGACGTGACCGGCCAGCGAGTGAATTCGGCGGGGACCGAAGAACTCAGGGAAGTGCAGCACCGACTGCTGTACGACGCCTTCGGCCAGGTCTTCGCGTAGTCGCTCGGAAATGCGTTGGGCCAGTTCGAGAACGTTCCCCGAGGGATCCACCTCGGCGGCGAACGACGCCAGTCCGGCCATGTTCGTGCCCTCTGCAGGTGCGATGCGCGGGTGGAGGCGCGGGCGCAGATCCACCGGATACAAACAACCCAGGCGCGCCGGATCGCCTGTGGCAGCGGCGGTTTCGGACGCGTACGCGCGCAGCAGCGCGGCGGTGACCAATCCGTTGACACTGACGCCCTCGTGGTGGCCGAGTCCGATGATTCGCGCCGTGGCCGCCCGGTCCAACCTCGCCCGTTCGGGCCGGGCGAGAGAGCTCGGTCCGGGGTCGCCAGCGGGGTCGACGCCCGCGCCTGTCGGCAATGGCCGCTGCACGCCCTCGAACCCGGATACCGGACCAGCGGTAATGCCGCGCTGCGCCACCTGCCATTCCAGCGATTGCGGATAGCCGTGCGGCACAACATTTATCGGCGCTGATTCGACGATATCGGTGTAGAAGGCCCAGAACCGCGACAGCAGCTCGACGCAATGCCCGGCGTCGGCGATGCTGTGATGCGCGAACAGCGTGACACGCCATCGGTCCGAGCCGGACGCCACCGCGTCCAGGTAGGCGAGCTGCGTCGCCGGATCCACGGGCGTGCCTGGCAACCCGACGGTCGCCACGTCCCCTGTGGTCACCGACGCCCCGACACGCGAATCCCCTGGGCGCAGTAGATAACCCGTGCCTTCCGCGTCTTCCCCGATCCGGCAGGTCACCACCGGATACGCCCGCTGAAGTGCGGCGAAAGCCGCTGTCAATGCCGCCGCATCGAGCTCCCCCGCCACCGACACCGACCGGCCCGTGTACGTACCGTGCCGAACAAACCGTTGTTCCGACGGTGCCAGCACACGCACCACTTCGTCCTCATCCCGCAACACACCGCAAGCGTGCGGTAACACCGGCGACGGCGCAAACCATGGGATGCGCAAGACTGGGCGGTATGAGTCTCGCCGCGCATCTGGAAGAACTCGGCCGTCCCCTGGTCGAGCATCAACTCGATCACCCCACCGTGGCCGGCATCGCCAAGGGTGACTTGGCGGAGCCGATCTTCCGGTCCTGGCTCGAGCAGGATTACCTCTTCCTGCTCGACTACGTCCGGGTGTTCAGCCGCCTGGCCTGGCAGGCCCCTTCGGCGCACCTCGGCGACCTGGTAGATCTGGCGCACGCCACCTACCACGACGAGCTGGCGCTGCACCGCTCGCTCGCCGCGGAGTTCGGCGCCGACCTCGACGGCGCCACCAAAGGTGTTGCCTGCGAGGCGTATACGTCGTTCCTACTCGACTCGGCCGCCACCTACGCCGAGGGCCTGGCCGCCCTGTACCCGTGCATGTGGGGCTATTCCACCCTGGGCGCTCGTCTCGCCGAGAACCCGCCCGCCGAACCGCGCTACCGCCGCTGGGTCGACACCTACGCCGACCCGGGCTTCGCCGACCTCACCCGCCGCTGCGCGCAAATGATCGACGAAGCGGGCGCCGACCCCGACCGCGCGGAACAGCTGTTCCTCGAAGGCATGCGGCACGAACTCGCTTTCTGGGACGTACCCCGCTGAACCGCTCGGCAGGCGAGAAATCCACGACGACACGGGAATTCAGGGCCGCAGGACGATCTTGCCGCGAGTATGCCGCTGCTCCAGCTCGCGGTACGCCTCTTGCACTTTGTCGAGCGGGTAGGTAGCCGCGATCGGCACTTCGATGGTGCCCGCCGCGGCGAGGTCGGCCAACTCGGTGAGAATATCGATGGTTGCCGCGGCGGCATTGCCGTCCGCCTTGACGCCGTACTTCTCGACGGCCGCCCAGTTGATGATCGTATTGATCCGCTCGACCGGAACACCGAGTTCGACGGCGATGTCCACGTAATCGGCACCGTAAGTATCGATGAACGCGTCCACACCCTTTGGTGCCGCGGCCCGCAGCCGATCGATCAGGCCGTCACCGTACGCGACGGGTGTCACGCCGACCTTCCGCAGCCAGTCGTGATTGGCGGCACTGGCGATGCCGATCACCTCGGCGCCTCGCGCCCGCAACAGCTGCACGGTGATCGAGCCGACACCTCCGGCCGCGCCGGAAACGGCGACCGTATCGCCCTCATTCGCCTCTACCGCTCGTATTGCCGCGAAAGCTGTTGTGCCCGAGACGAATAGCGCCCCCGCCACATCCCAGTCCAGTCCGGCAGGTTTAGGCGTCACCTGGTCGACGGGCACCACGACGTGCGTCGCATGGCTGGCCCGGTTATCGGTGAACCCGAGCACCTCGTCCCCGACTTCGACACCACCGACGCCCGCACCGACCTCGACGATTCGGCCCGCGAAATCGGACCCCTGCCCGGACGGAAACGTCGCGGGCCACCGCTCGTGCAACGCTCCGGTGCGGATGTACGCCTCGCCGGGATTGATGCCCGCCGCGACCACCGCGACCACCACCTGCCCCGGTCCCGCGGTCGGCGTCGGCACCTCGACCACCTTCAATTCTTCGATCCCGCCATACCGATCGAACTTCACCGCTCTTGCCATACCCCGCTCCTCGCTTCGGTGACGCACCGCACATCGAGCGTCAACGGTCCGCCTGGACCGGTTAATTCCCGCCGGTCGCATCCGGAAACCCGTCGACTCGCACTACCGCTGACTAATTGCGCGCACGCCGAGGACATCCGTCCTACGCTGGCAGTCGTGGGTGTGGAGCATGTGCGGGCGTCGGATGCGGACCGCGAGAAGATCGTCGAACAACTACGGCGCGCGATGAACGAGGGCAGGTTGACCCTGCACGAGTACGACGATCGACTCCAGCAGGTCTACGCCGCGAAGACCTATGGCGAACTGACCCCACTACTGTCGGACCTTCCCACCCATCGGGTCAAGCACCCCGGGGAGTCACCGCGCATACCGCAGTGGGTGGTCATCATGTGGATCCCATGGGTCTTCGTGAATCTGCTGTGCCTGCTCATCTGGCTGGCCACCGGGGCCGGTTACTTCTGGCCGTTCTGGGTGGCGGTGCCATGGGGCATGGCGCTGCTCATCCCGACGGCGATCGGAATCACGACGCGCGGCAACGGTTCCGGGCGGGAGAATCCACCGACTCCGCCGAGTCCACCGCTCCCCCCGCTGCCGCCGCGGCACTGAACGGCGAACGACCCGCACCGATCATTCGGTGCGGGTCGTTCACGTTCGGTTGATCTCGAACCCTCAGGCCCCCAGCAGATGCTGAGCCAGATACCCCTCGACCTTGTCGAGCGCGATCCGCTCCTGTGCCATCGAATCCCGCTCGCGGATGGTCACTGCCTGATCATCGAGAGTGTCGAAGTCGACGGTGATGCAGAACGGGGTGCCGATCTCGTCCTGGCGACGGTAGCGGCGGCCGATCGCGCCCGCGTCGTCGAATTCCACGTTCCAGTTCCGGCGCAGTTGCGCCGCAAGGTCTTTCGCCTTCGGCGTCAGATCCGCGTTGCGCGACAACGGCAGCACGGCCGCCTTGACCGGGGCGAGCCTGCGGTCCAGCCGCAGCACCGTGCGAGTGTCCACGCCGCCCTTGGCATTCGGCGCCTCGTCCTCGGCGTAGGCGTCGACCAGGAACGCCATCAGCGAGCGGGTCAAGCCGGCCGCGGGCTCGATGACGTAGGGCACGTAGCGCTCGTTGGTGGTCTGGTCGAAGAAGCTGAGCTCGGTGCCCGAATGCTCGGAGTGCGTCTTGAGGTCGAAGTCGGTGCGGTTCGCGACGCCCTCCAGCTCACCCCACTCGTTGCCCTGGAAGCCGAAGCGGTACTCGATGTCGGTGGTGCCCGCCGAGTAGTGCGACAGCTTTTCCTTCGGGTGTTCGTAGAGCCGCAGGTTGTCCGGGTCGATGCCGAGGTCGGTGTACCAGGAGAAGCGGGTCTCGATCCAGTACTTGTGCCATTCCGCGTCCTCGCCCGGCTTGACGAAGAATTCCATCTCCATCTGCTCGAACTCGCGGGTGCGGAAGATGAAGTTGCCCGGGGTGATCTCGTTGCGGAAGCTCTTGCCGATCTGGGCGATGCCGAACGGCGGCTTCTTGCGCGCGGTGGTCATCACGTTGGCGAAGTTCACGAAGATGCCCTGCGCGGTTTCGGGCCGCAGGTAGTGCATGCCCTCCTCGGACTCGATCGGGCCGAGGTAGGTCTTGAGCATCATGTTGAAGTCGCGCGGTTCGGTCCACTTGCCGACGGTGCCGCAGTTCGGGCAGGCGAGCACCTCCATCGAGACGCTGTCCGGGTCATCGATCTTGTGCTTGAGCGCGTAGGCCTCCTGCAGGTGGTCCTGCCGGAAGCGGTGGTGGCAGTTCAGGCACTCGACCAGCGGATCGTTGAACACGCCGACGTGGCCCGAGGCCACCCACACCTGACGCGGCAGAATCACCGACGAGTCGAGGCCGACAATGTCTTCCCGGCTGGTGACCATGGAACGCCACCACTGCCGCTTGATGTTTTCCTTGAGCTCGACACCCAGCGGACCGTAGTCCCAGGCCGATTTGGTGCCTCCGTAGATCTCACCGCTCGGGTACACCAGACCCCGGCGCTTGGCGAGGTTGGCAACGGTGTCCACCTTCGACTTGGGTGCCACTCGAGAATTCTCCATCCACTACGAGTCGGATTCGTCGGTTCGATTCGATTCGATGCATCCCATCGGGTGGGGTATATCCAATCGGTCGGACACAGCCTATCGGCCCTGCCCAACCTAGTTTCCACCGCACGGGCAACCCCCGGCACGGCGCGACTTCGCGCCCAGCACGGCGCGCCCGTTTGACATGCGCAACTGTGCATATCAAAATGGGATCGCTTTCCAATAAGGAGTTGGTGCCATGACCGCCGAAACCGCCACCGCCCATCCGCACAACCCGTACCGATCGCCCGCGCCGGCGCCGGTGCCCGCGCGGACCGTCCTGGAGGACGCGGGCGAGCTGCTGCGCGCCCTGGCCGCACCGGTCCGCATCGCCATTGTGCTGCAACTGCGCGAGTCGCCGCGCTGTGTGCACGAGTTGGTGGACGCGCTCGGTGTCACCCAACCGCTGGTGAGCCAGCATCTGCGCATCCTCAAGTCCGCGGGCGTCGTACACGGCGAGCGGTCGGGTCGCGAGGTGCTCTACGAACTCGTCGACGACCATCTCGCCCATATTGTTGTCGACGCCGTCGCGCACGCCGAGGAAGGGTGATTCGTGCCAGAGAACACGGTCGTTCCGCAGAAGCCGGTCGGCATCCGCAGCACCAGACAGCGCAGTGCGATCGCCGCGCTGCTCGGTGACATCGAGGAGTTCCGTTCCGCTCAGGAGTTGCACGACGAGTTGCGCAAGCGCGGCGAGGGCATCGGCCTGACAACGGTCTACCGCACCCTGCAGTCGCTGGCCGACGCGGGCATGGTCGATGTGCTGCGCACCGATACCGGCGAATCCGTCTACCGGCAGTGCTCCACCGGACACCATCACCATCTCGTCTGTAGGCGCTGCGGGCGCACCGTGGAGGTAGAGGGCCCGACGGTCGAGGCATGGGCGGGCGCCATCGCGAACGAGCACGGGTTCACCGAGGTGAGTCACACCATGGAGGTGTTCGGCACCTGCCAGGCGTGTGCGTCGGCGGGTAACGGCGACGGCCGGACGACCTTGTAATCAACCACTTTTCGACTGTGGCCGGGTAATACGCACCGGCCCTCACATTCATCGACAACCGATTCGAGCCGTCCTCGCTGGCGCAACCAGAGCCGCACACCTCTGGTTCCCGACACCCGAATGCAGGTGGCGGAAATCAAGAAGCGTGCGGCTTTGGCGGTGCGGAACGGGGTCTTCCGGCCACCCTCGGACGAGTCAGCTTGCGGTGACGGGAACCCGTGCCGCAGCGGGCGTTTCGTCGGTACGGCGGTCGCGCAGTGCGCCGATCCCGAGCAGCACGAGCGCGGCGACGGCCCAAATCACCAGCACCACAAGCGGACCCGCGGCTCCCGCGCCGTCGAAGAACGCGACCGAGCGCAGCAGCGAGGCGGCCGCGCCGGGCGGGAGAAGCTGACCGATGGCGCCCCACGGCTGCGGCAGCAGTTCCGGTGCCGAGGTGGCGGCGGAGAACGGATTGCCGATGAGCAGCATGGTCAACGCGGCAAGGCCGATGCCCGCACGGCCGATTACGGCGGCGAGGCCGACCACCGTACCCGCGACGGCGAACGAGACCAGTGCGGCGACAGCGGACAGTTCGAGGTAGGAACCCGGCACCACCGACATCCAGCCGTGGATGATCTCCATGCTCAGCAGACCAGCTACGACACCGAACGTGGTCAGCCCCAAGACTCTCCCGCCGACGGTCGGGATGAGCAGGCTGAGCAGCACGCCCGCCGCGAGTCCCGCCATCACCAGCGGCAACACCATGGCGCCGAACGCGGTGCCGCGCGGGTCATCGGAGTCGGCGGCCACCACATCGTCCACCCGGGCGGCCGGTACGCCGGACAACTGCTGACCGATCTGCGTGAGTTGTTGCGCGACAGCGGGACTCGCGGCCGAAGCGATCAGCACCCGCGGCTGGCCCGTACCGGTGACGATCGCGCCGTACACCTCCCGGTTCTCGATCGCGGTGCGGGCCGCCGCCTCGTCGGCCGGCCGAGAGATCTCGAAGGCTCCGGGACTGTGCTCGGCCAGCAGGCCGACCACCCGCTCGGCCTGCGGCCCGGCGACGGCGATGGGCACGTCGCGCGGGGCGATATTGGCGGCCGGCCAGGCGAAGGCGATCAGCATCAGCGCCTGAATCAGGGCGGCCCCGACGCCGACTGCGAGCGCTCGCTGCGTGGTGTTCATGACGTTCTCCGTAAATCGAATGTTCGTTCTCTTTCGATGAAATAAAGGTCGCACGCAGGCTTGAACTTGTCAAGAACGGATGTTCGTTTTACTTTGTAAGCATGCCCAGAGTCAGCGAAGAACACCTGGAACGCCGCCGGCAGCAGATCCTCGATGCCGCGCGCCTGTGCTTCGCGCGCAAGGGCTTTCACGAGACCTCCATGCAGGACGTCTTCGCGGAATCCGGGCTGTCGGCCGGGGCGGTCTACCGCTACTTCAAGAGCAAGAACGACCTGATCGCGGCGCTGGCCACGCAGACGACCGTCGGCTTGCGGGTACGGATGACCGAGTTGATCCGCGCCGATCCGCTGCCGACGCCGGACCTGCTGGTCCGCGCACTCGCGGAGCACATGGTCGCGCACAGTGGACCCGACGGCACGCTACGACTGGCCCCGCAAGCGTGGGCGCTGGCCCTGGTGCACCCCGAAGCGGCGGAATACGTCAAGGAGGCGATCCTCGGCATCCGCGAGTGCTGGTACGAATACACCGAACGCATGTGTGAGGAAGGCTGGCTCCCCGCCGACGCGGATGTGCACGCGGTCGCGACCGCCATCATGGGCGTGCTCCCCGGATTCATGTTGCAACACTTGATAATCGGCGACATCGACCCCGAAACCCTGGCCCTCGGCATCCGCACGCTGCTCCCCTACGGGCCCGCTGCCACCTGACCCTCGGCACTATCGAGCGTGGTCGGCCGAGGTCAGAGGCTGAAGGCGACCGCCCGCAGGATCAACGCGACCACGAAGACCGCGGTGAAGGCCAGGTCGATCGACATGCCACCCGCGCGAACGGGCTGTAGTACCTTCCGTACCGGTGCGATCACCGGCTCGGTCGCGGCATATGACAGGGCGCGGGGCCGGTCCGCCCAGGACGGGTTTTTGCCGAGCACCGCCATCCAGTCGAACACCATCCGAGCAAGCAGCAACAGGACGAACACTGTCAACGCGTACCCGAGCAGAGTGCCGATGAGGCTCATGCCGAACTCCTTCGTGGTGGCCGGATTGGCCTTCTTACCACTTTCAACGCCGGAGACCAGGCAAAAGTGTCGTGTTTGCCGGGTTCTCAGCCGACTATCAGTCGAGGAACCGGCCCAAGAAACTACCGGCAGCCCGATCCGCGCCGAGGCATTGATCTCCGGCATCGCCTGTGCAAGTGTCGGGCGTACCCCCGCTCAGGGGGAAAGCCGTTGCCGGAAGGGGAATTTGCCGTGTTCGTTCCGAAGAAGGCCGCTGCCGCGGTGACCACGCTCGGCGCGTTGACCGCCGCGATCACACTCGCCGCGCCCACCGCGACAGCCGCGGTCACCCGTATCGATGTCGCGCCCGGCCTGAGTTTCGGTAGCTCCGGTTCGTACGGAACCGGTTGCTCCTACACGGTCACGGCGACCGCGCGGCCCGGTGTCGCGGTGGTCTTCCTCGACGAGGTCGACGGGAACCGGACCGACACCACGTTCAAGCCGGTCGGCCCGGTCGCGGACACGTCCGGCAAAGCGACCACCACCTGGACTCCCGCCAAGAAGGGCGAGCACAAGATCTGGGCGGCCGAGTACGTCCAGGGCGAGACCTACTTCCTCACCTCGGTCACCGTCGGGACCGGCATCAGTGCCGGTCCCGCGTGCGTCGTACTGCCGTAGTCGGGGCTGACCGACTTCAGCGCAGCCGGGAGTCGAGCAGGATGGTCGCGATGGTGACCTGGGCCGGGTCGAGGCGAGTGCGGCCGTCCTCGACGTCCCAGTGTGCGTTCTGCAGCACTCGACCCAGCGTCCAGCCCGCCGCCCGGTGCCGGTCGAGGCCGAGCACCTCGGTGAGCAGGTCGAAGCGGTAGCGCACGGCCCGCACCATCTCGCCGGTGCCGACCATCTCTGCCCAGCGGTTACCCAACGCGGGCAGCAGTTCGAAGCCGGGATCGCCCGCGAGCGGCTTCGGATCGATGGCCAGCCATGGTTCCCGCTCGGCTGCGAGAATGTTGTCGAAATGCAGGTCCCAGTGCAGCAATCGATCACCGGGTTCATGGACCAGTTCGGCGACGGCGGATGCGCAGGTGCGAATCAGTTGCCGCTCGGCCGGGTCGGGCAACGCGGCCATGGTCCGGGGCACTTGCTCGAGCATGGCGGCGGCGATATCGGCCAGCCGCCGCAGCCCGGCTGGTGCGGGAACCGCGACCAGGCGGGCCAGTAACTCGGCGAGAATTCGCAGTGCGGCGCGGTCGTCGGTCACCGAAGACAGTGGGCGGGCCGCGTCCAGCCGTTCCAGTAGCAGCGTGCCGGTGTCCGGATCGTGGTCGAGCAGGCGCACCGCGCCGTCGCCGTTCCAGCCGCGCAGGCCGAGCGGCTCGCCCACGTTCTCCTCGTTGACCGGCTGTAGTTTCAGCGCGGCGGGCGTACCGTCCGCCTTGGTCACCGGCAGCACCAGCGACACCATGCCGTGCCGTGCCGGACCGTCCAGGCGCAACGCCCAGCGGTCGAGGAAGCCCGCGGCGAGGCCGGGCAACGCCGCGATCCAGGCACGACCGGACGCACCATCGTGCGCACTGTGTGACGCCGCCAAGGCGTCGGGGACGTCGATGCGGATCGACGTGCTCATCGTCAAATCTCCTTCGTAGGCTCCGAATGGTCGCGAGCCTGTCGGTAATCGGCCGTTCAGAGCCAGCCGAGACGTTCGGCCGCGCGAACGGCTTCGGCGCGGGTGGTGCTGCCGGTCTTGCCGATGGCGGACGAAAGATGGTTGCGG
The DNA here is from genome assembly GCF_042691675.1 of Nocardia brasiliensis. GTDB lineage: Bacteria > Actinomycetota > Actinomycetes > Mycobacteriales > Mycobacteriaceae > Nocardia > Nocardia brasiliensis_D. The sequence goes on along the minus strand of NZ_CP170507.1, from coordinate 2,252,237 downwards.
ACAGTGCCTTCCGAGAGGTGTAACCGTTTGGCGATGGCCCCCGCGGTCGCGCCGTCGGATGCGGCCGCCAGGACCTCGCGTTCGCGTTCGGTCAGCGGGGAGGTGCCCGCGGTGAGGGTTTCGGCGGCCAGCGCGGGATCGACCACCCGCAGACCCAGCTGGACGCGGCGGACCGCATCGGCCAATTCCCTTGCGGGGGTGTCCTTGACGACGAAACCGCTGGCGCCCGCATCGATGGCGCGGCGCAGGTAGCCGGGGCGGCCGAAGGTGGTCACCATCAGGATGCGCAGTTCGGGGTGGGCGGCGCGCAGTTGCGCGGCGACGGCGATGCCGTCCATACCGGGCATTTCCACATCCAGTAGCACCACATCGGGATTCGTGCGGTCGACGGCATCGAGCACCTCGTCACCGCGACCGACCTCACCGACCACCTCCAGGTCGGACTCCAGTCCGAGCAACGCCGCGAGCGCGCCGCGCACCAGCGCCTGGTCGTCGGCGAGCAACAGCCGGATCATCACGCCCACTTCCTTATTCGGGGACATTGGCACGAACACGTACTCCCCCACCCTCGGGCACGGCGAGCGTCAACGTGCCGCCCGCGGCCGTGACCCGGGCACGAAGACCCGCGAGGCCCGAGCCGGACGCGGCGCTCGCCCCGAGCCCACGGCCGTCATCGACCACCTCGATGCTCGACGCGGTGACCGTCACCGTGCAGTGCCGGGCGGCGCTGTGCCGGATCACGTTGGTGATCGCCTCGCGCAGGACCCAGCCGAACAATTCGCTGTGCGGGGTATCGGGCAGCCGTTCGTCCGCCGGCAGGTCGGCGGCGATATCCGCGGCGCTCAGCGCGGTCCGCGCGTTGGCCAGTTCGCCACGCAGCGAGACCTCACGCAGGCCGCCGACGGTATCGCGCACCCCGGCCAGTGCCTCCCGTGCGAGCCGCTCGATATCGGCCAGCTCGGTCTTCGCCCGTTGGAGATCGACGTCGACGAGTCGTTGCGCCAGCTCGGTCTTCACCGTGATCACGGTCAGCGAGTGGCCCAGGATGTCGTGCACATCGCGGGCCACCCGGTTGCGTTCCGCCACGATGTCGAGTTCGGCGCGTTGCCGCCGAGCCAACTCCGCGAGCCGCTCGCCGCGCAGGCCGAGCTGCCGGGCCACCCAGATCGCCACCGGGACGAAGGCCAGGTAGAACGGCATATCGTCCAGCTGCCAACCGGGCACGAACACCGGAAGCAGCAGCATCGAGGCCATTACCGCGGCGACCACGTACCCGGATTCCCGCAGTGGAAGGTTGACGATCGCGATCACCGCGAGATAGATCACCGTGGGCAGCGCGACGGCTCCGAGCAGCAGCACCAACGCCACATGCAGCGCGGTGAGCGCCGCGAGCGTGAGCCAAATCCGCCGATCGATCGGCCGCTCCACCATGAGCGCGCGCGGGCCGGAGCGGCGGAAGAGCAGGAAGGAGCCGATGAGCAGCGCCGCGAACGCGACCAGGCAGGCCGTTGCCAGACCGGCGGTCACCAGCTCGCCCCGTGACCATCGCCGCACGATCGGCGCGCCGAGCCAGGCCAGCCACACCACCGCGATCAGCATGCCGAACCAGCCGCGCCGTCTGGGGTTCACCGACATCGACTGATCTTCGAGCGCGCGGTCGATCAGGCCGGAAACGCCGCCCGCGCGCAGCGACGCCAGCCCAGAACTCACGCCCATCCGACACCCTCGAGGCGCGACGGACCGCGAGGAAAGCTACGCGCGCCGTCGTCGATCACGAGGACCGACGGTACCGAACCCCTCGAGGCTGACGTCATGGGACAACCGTCGCGCATCCGCGCCCGGAAACACCCACACGACTGTCATGTGTCTGCCATGACAGATGTCATGCCGATGTCAGGGCAGCAGGCCCTGCCTGGCACGGCCCGCGCCGGAGAGGACGAGCACCAGCATGGTGGCCAGTGCCTGGTCGTCGAGCCCGGCCGCCGGGAAGGTGTAGCGCAGGATGATGTCGGCGAGCTTGTCGTGCGCGATCACGGTGAGCGACCCGAACTGCAGCGCGTTGTTCCGCTCGGCGACCCGCTTGTGCAGCTGCGGTTTGATCGGCCGATCCCAGGCCAGTACACAGGTCAGGGTCAGCACGTCCAGGCCGGGCGCCAGGCTCACCGCACGCAGCGAGCACAGCGCGCCCTCGTATTCGAAACCGATCGAGCCCTCGGGGTCGACGCGTACATCGATGTCGTACAGCGAAAGACAGGCTCCGGCGCGCGCCTGAAGTTCGTGTTCCGGAGTCACCGATGATTCCATGCCTGTGCCGCCGTTCATTTGGTGCCGCCGAAGCGTCGGTCACGCGAAGCGTACTGGAGGCACGCTTCCCACAGATTGCGCCGGTCGAAATCGGGGAACAGGGTGTCCTGGTAGACGTATTCGGCGTAGGCGGACTGCCAGAGCAGGAAGTTCGAGCTGCGGAACTCCCCGGACGGCCGCAGGAACAGATCCACATCCGGCATGTCCGGCTCGTCCAGGTATTTCGCCACCGTCGCCTCGGTGACCCTCTCCGGGTCGATCTCGCCCGCCGCGACTCGCCGCGCGATTTCCCTTGCCGCATCGGCGATTTCGGCTCGGCCGCCATAGTTGACGCACATGGTGAGGGTCATCACCGTGTTGTCCTTGGTCAGCTCCTCGGCGACCTCGAGTTCGTTGATCACGCTGCGCCACAACCGAGGTCGCCGTCCGGCCCAGCGCACCCGAACGCCCATTTCGTTCATCTCGTCGCGGCGGCGGCGGATCACGTCGCGATTGAAGCCCATGAGGAAGCGCACTTCCTCGGGGCTGCGCCGCCAGTTCTCGGTGGAGAACGCGTAGGCCGACAGCCACTTCACGCCGATCTCGATGCAGCCCTCGACGGTGTCCATCAGCACCGCCTCGCCGCGCTCGTGTCCCGCGGTGCGCGGCAGTCCGCGCTCCTGCGCCCACCGGCCGTTGCCGTCCATCACCAGCGCGACATGGTTCGGCACCAGTTCGGCCGGAATCTCCGGCGGGCGAGCTCCCGAGGGGTGCTGCGAAGGCGGACGAACGGTGCGGGCCGCATCCGGCCGTGCGTTCGACCTGGTCGCGGTGGAGGAGTCTCGACGGAGGATCACGGCCCCTATCCTGCCTGATGGTTGTGGAGGCCTTGTGCAGGTCTCCGGAGACCTCAGCTATCAGGCCGGGAAGCCCACTGGACGTGACCGCTCGATCAGCGGCAACGTGCGCAATTGCCGTTCCAGATGCCATTGCAGATGCGCGGCGACCAGACCACTGGCCTGCCTGCGCGCACCGTCGGGCACCGTCTCGATGTACTCCCATTCGCCGCGCAGCAACGCGACCAGTAGGTCGAGCACGCCGGGCGCCGGTGTCGCCGACCCGGGCGGGCGGCAGTGCACGCACACCGCGCCCCCGGCCGCGACGTGGAAAGCCCGGTGCGGGCCCGGTGTCGCGCACTTGGCACATTCGTCCAGCGCGGGCGCCCAGCCCGCGAAACCCATGGCGCGCAACAGGAATGCGTCCAGGATCAGCTCGTGCGGCCGTTGCTTGGCGGCGATGGCGCGCAACGCGCTCGCGGTGAGCGCGTGCAGCCGCGGCGCGGGCGCCCGCTCCTCACCGGCCAGCCGTTCGGCGGTTTCCAGCACCGCGCAGGCCGTGGTGTAGCGCCCGTAGTCGTCGATGATGTCGGCGGCGAACGCCTCCACCGTGTGCACCTGGGTCACCACGTCCAGCGTGCGGCCCGGATGCAACTGCACATCGATATAGGCGAACGGCTCCAGCCGGGCGCCGAACCTCGATTTGGTGCGACGTACCCCCTTGGCCACCGCACGCACCAAGCCGTGCTGGCGCGTCAGCAACGTGACGATGCGGTCCGCCTCGCCCAGCTTGTGCTGGCGTACCACCACCGCCACATCTCGATACAAACGCACGCCTCATCCTCCCACGAACATCCGACAGCCCTCGGCAGGCGCGGCACTGCCCCGGTGACTTCCCGGACGAATCCACCATGCCGGTCGGCGCACTGACCTATTCTTTTTCTCTACCGCACTGCTGGGGAGGGGTTTTCGGATTTGGACGACCTACTTGGTACCGGAACCGCCGCAGGTTTCCGGGCCACTCGTGAACTGCTCGGCCTGCCGGTGCCCTGGTGCGCCCGGCTCTTCGCCGTCGCCGAGCGCACCGTGGAACGCTGGGAGAAGGGGGCCTTCCAGATTCCGGACACGGTGGCACGCGAGCTCGCCGAGATCGCCGACGAGACCGAGCAGGTCATCGAGGCGATGGTCGACGCCATCGGCGCCGGAGAGATCTCGCCGCGCCTGCACACCTATCGGACCAATGACGACTACTGCCGCCACGAGCCGGACACCCGTTACCCGGCCACTTGGCATCGTGCCGTGTGCGCTCGGGTCATGGTCGAGTTACCGCAGGTGGAGCTGCAATTCGTGGAGTGATCCTTACTTCTCGAGGAGGCCGGAGATCAGCAGCAGCACCAACCGCTGGGCTTCGGCGCGGGCGCTGTCCGGATCGTCCGCGTGCGCGACGATCAAGGCCGATTCGGTCAGTGCGCTGAGCAGTAGCTGGGCCAGTACCTGGATGGGCGCGTCGGCGATCAGACCCGCGGCGCGAGCGCGTTCCAGCTGAGCGGTGATCACGCCGAGGCCGTGTCGGCTCTCGAATTCGCGCCAGGCCTGCCAGCCCAGCACGGCGGGCGCGTCGGTGAGGGCGATACGCAGCATCGCCGGGCGCTGGCAGATCTCCAGGAACAGGCCCAGGCCGACCGCCATCCCGGCCATCACATCGTCGGGATCGACTGTGGCGATGGCCTTTTCGACCTCGTCGGTGGTTTCGATCTCGATCTGTTCCAAGACTGCGAGGAACAGGCCGCGCTTGTCGCCGTAGTGATGGTGCAGTGCGCCACGGGTGACCCCGGCCTCGGTGACCAGTTCCTCCGCCGAGGTCGCCGCGAAGCCGCGCTCGGTGAACAGGCGCCGTCCGGCCTGCTCGAGCGCGGCCCTGGTGGTGCGAGAGCGGTCCTCCTGGCTACGGCGTGGCATGCAGCCGAGTGAACTCCAGGATCGACTCGGTGAGCAACTCGGGCTGGTCTTCCGGCAGGAAGGTGTAGGAGTCCTCGATGACCTTCAGTGTCGCGTGCGGCAGGTCGCGAACCAGACGTTCGGCGTAGGACATCGGGAAGACCTTGTCCTCGCTGGCCCACACCAACAGCACCGGTACGTCGACCGACGCGAAACGAGAGGCGGCTTCCAGCGTGTAGCGGCGGTGCGCGTTCTTCAGGAACAACCGCAAATCTCTGCGAACCGCACCGGACTTCTTGGGGCCCGCCAGATAGGAGTCGGCGATCTCCGGCGGCACCCGGCGTTTGGCGACCATGCCGAACACCAGCGGTGTCGAGTGCAGCGCCCGGATGCGCGCCAACTCGATGACCGGACGCATCGAACCCGGGATCTTGGCCAGCCAGGTGAGCAGGGCGAACGGCCGCGGCAGGAATCCCTCGTAGCTGTCGACCGCGGCGAGCACCACCCGCCCGATCCTGGCCGGATGGCGGGTCATCAGCACCTGGGTGATCGCGCCGCCGGTGTCGTTGGCGACCACGGTGACATCGGTCAGGTCGAGCCGGTCGAGGAAGGCCGCGATGAGGTCGGCCACCCCGGTCGGGGTCAGATCCGCGTCGGGGACCGCGATCTCGTGCGCGCCGAGCGGCCAGTCCGGGGTCAGACAGCGGTAGCCCGCGGCGGCGATGCCGGGGACGACTTTGCGCCACAGGTCCGCGTTGACGAGCAGTCCGTGCACGAAGACGACTGGCGACCCCTCCCCTGTGTCGTGGTACCGGATGCGGCCGCCGGGCAGATCTACTTCGTGCGTGCGGCCGAGTGCCGTGCTGATTCCCATGGTTCCTCCAGTGCGTCACGGTCCAACCACTGTTACATACATACGGTATGTATGTCTATATCGAGGCCAGAGTGACGTTCGCGCCGAACCCGCGTTTTCGCTTCAGTGCTCGACACGCGACCGCAGACGACTCACCAGACGCTGACTGTGTTGACCGTATTCCGGGTCATTGAGAGGGGCGGCAACGAAATCGGTGTGCAGTAGTCGGCGATCGAGTCGAGTCTCCAGGCAGCCGATGCACAGGATGCTGTTTTCTGCGGCATTGGCGTGTTCCCATACGCGGTCGTGCACCGTGTACCACTCGTCTGGACCGTCGATGGGTGCGGTCGGGAATCCGCATTCGTGACAGGGGAACTCGTCTCGCTTGTAACCGTGACGCCGAAGATATAAAAGCACTGTCGACCGGGTTACGTGTGTGCGCGACGTTCCACCTTGCCCTTCTTGAGACACGAAGTGCATACCTTCATGCGCACGGGGGTGCCATCCTTGACGGCACGAACCGGTTGAATGTTCGGGTTGAATCGGCGACCCGTCCGACCTTTGACATACCGTTGCTGAGCCCGTAGTCCGGCCCGCGCTACACGGTTCCCGAAGCTGGGCTGCTTACCGCAGACATCGCATCGACTGGACATCTCGTGTCTCCTTTTCGGTGTGGGCTAATGCCGCAGACTGTTCGTCGGCCGACCATCGAGATCAGCACCTGAGATGAAATTCTCCAGCACTGTGCCGAGCCGCGAAATCTGTTCGCGCCCTTGGGTTCCGCTTCGAGGGCTTCCTACCAGCGAATATCGGCGGCCTGAGCATCCGAGGGTCACGACATCAAGGCAAAATGCATCGGTTTCGTTGCAGATTGCATTTCTGGTGAACAAGTCTTGCGTCAGATCCAGCCACGGGTGGCCGCGACGCGTATCGCCTCGATGCGATTGCGGGCGCCGACTTTCCGGTTGATGGCGGCCAGATTGTTGCGAATCGTTCCCGGCGACAGATGCAGCGTCTCGGCGATTTCGCCGGGGGTCTGCCCTTGCGCGGCCAGCTGGAGAATGTCGACATCGCGTTCGTTGAGCGGATTGCCGGGTGCATGCAAGGCCTCCGCGACGGTCTGCGGCTCCAATACCCGGTCACCGCGGGATACCCTGCGCACGGCGTCGGTCAACGCTTCGATCGACGCGCCTTTACTCAGTAGCCCATCCACTCCCGCGGCTAGCGCGGATTTGAGCGCGTCCGGCCGGTTCGGCGTGGTCACGATGATAATGCGACAACCAGGCAGGGTCGATTTGAGCTGTGTCGCCGCGGAAACGCCGTCCAACCCCGCAAGGTTGATATCCACCAGCGCCACATTCGGGCGGGCCCGCAGGGCGCTCGGCACGATCTCATTACCCCGAGCCACCAGCGCCACTACTTGCATTCCGGGCTCGCCGGAAAGAACGGCGGCCAGCGCTTCGCGGGGCAGTCGCAGGTTGTCGGCGATCAGCACTCGGATCATGGGTTCACGCCTGGGCTTCCCAGTGGGGCAACGCTGTTGAACAACCCGGACGCCGAGCCCGAGTTCTCATGTTCGAGCGACCAAGGGACTCGAGGGGTTCGGCTGACACGACAGACTCCTGTTCGCTGGAGAGGGGATACGGGCAGGCCAGGGCCGCGCGTACGCCAACTGCGCACAGGAGCGGAAATGGGTATGACGATGCCCAGACCATGAGAAAGCCGTCCACGGGCATGACCAGAGCGCGCCACGGCGGCTCAGGAGTCAGTGCCGGAACTAACGGCTACTCGGCCTGGGGGATAAGTCATCACCTCGGAACTCGACAGGAGCGAAGCGCCAGTACGCGCCCCGCGATCGCCACCACCCTAGGGGCGACGGCAATTCCCGCCAACCTATTTTTTCGACCGGCGGAAAGATCATCGATCCGCCGGTACTAGTCGGTTGTCCAGTTGCGGGTTACGGTTTTCCGAAGCACGACGAGAGAGGGAGCTCACATGACTACCGCCGATCAGGGGCGGCTCCCCGCCGGAGCACCGCCGAACGACCTGGGACTGAGCGATTACGCCGCCGCACTCGCGCGCGGCACCATCGGTTCCGTCGCCGCGGTCGGCGCTGCTCTCGACCGGATCGAGGCCACCCAGCCGACGCTCAACGCGTTCCGGCTGGTACGCCGCGACCGGGCACTCGCCGAGGCGGCCGACGCCGATCGGCGCCTCGCGGCGGGTGACCGGCTGCCGCTGCTCGGCGTGCCGATCGCGGTGAAGGACGACACCGATATCGCCGGTGAGCCAACGGCATTCGGCTGCGGCGGTGATTTCGCGCCGAAAACCGAAGATGCCGAATCGGTTCGGCGGTTGCGCGCGGCGGGCGCGGTGATCGTCGGCAAAACCAACACGTGTGAGCTCGGCCAATTGCCGTTCACCAGCGCGGCGTCCTTCGGGCACACCCGCAATCCGTGGGCCGCCGATCGCACACCCGGTGGCTCCTCCGGCGGCTCGGCGGCGGCGGTCGCGGCCGGATTGGTGCCCGCCGCACTGGGTTCCGACGGCGCGGGCTCGGTCCGGATCCCGGCCGCGTGGACCAATCTGGTCGGCATCAAACCGCAGCGCGGCCGGATCTCCACTTGGCCACACGCCGAGGCGTTCTACGGGCTCACCGTCAACGGGCCACTGGCCCGCACCGTCGCCGACGCCGCCCTGCTGCTCGATCTGGCCGCCGGGCCGCATCCCGGTGATTTGCACACTCCCGCACCGATTTCCGCCACTGATGCGGTCGGCCGTGATCCCGGCAGGCTGCGGATCGCCCTGTCGCTGCGCACACCGTTCACGGCGACCAGGACCGCGCTGGACCCCGAGGTCGCCGCCGCGGTCCGGCACGTCGGCGACACCCTGCGCAAGCTGGGCCACACGGTGACCGTCGCCGATTTGCACTACGGCCTGCTCATCGGCGCGTCGTTTCTGCCCCGGTCCTTGGCGGGCATTCGCGCGGCGTATCGGAATTTCCCTGACGCCCAAGTGGATCCGCGCACCATCGCCAACACGCGGTTCGGGACCCTGCTCGACGGCCCGGCACTGTTCGCCGCCCGGCGGGCGGAACCCTTGCTGCACAAGCGCATCGGGAACTTCTTCCGCGACTACGACGTGGTGCTCGCGCCGACCACCGCGACACCGCCGCCGCGCGCCGCGGATATCGACGGCATCGGCGTGCACGCCACCAACAACCTGATCACCGCTGCCTGCCCCTACACCTGGCCGTGGAACGTGCTCGGCTGGCCGAGCGTGAACGTCCCGGCCGGTTTCACCGAGGCGGGCCTGCCGGTCGGCGCGCAGCTGATGGGCACCGAGGCCACCGAACCGATGCTCGTTTCGGTTGCGGCGCAACTGGAATCGGAGCTGCACTGGGAGCGCGAACGCCCTAACCCGTGGTGGTTATCTCGCTGAATCGCGTGATTCGCGGGTGCGCGCCGACATCCGGTGAGCCGTCGTCCGGGCGAGACATTCCCACGGTCCGCAGCCCGGCGGCGGCAGCGGCGTCCAACTTCTCGATGGCGGCGGAGACGAAGGTGATCCGTTCCGGCGACACCCCGATCACCTTCGCGATCATCCGGTACGACACCGGATCGTCGACCGCTCCCTCCGACGCGCTGTCGAAATAGCCGCTGATCGAATGGGCCAGATCGCCGAACGCGGAGTGCGCGAACCAGAGCTGTTGCACCAGTTCTGATTCGGCGCAGTACACGTAAACAGGTACACCCGAACGATGCCACGCCTCCAGCACCGGAGGCACGTCCGGGTAGAACCGCGCCGACAACGCACCGGACGCGAACCCGTCCAACCAGATCAACCCTTGCAACGCCCCCAACGGCTCGGCCCTGATCCCGAGATCACTCCACTGATGCAGCCGCTCGGTCACCGCATCCAGGTCAGCACCCACGTCCCCCATCGCGAGCCGCACCGCATCGATGAGGAGCCCGATCTCCGGCTCCGATGTGCGCACCCACTCCGCGATCCGCGGACGGGCATAGGGCACCAGCGAGGTCCTTATGGCGGCAACAGGACTCACAGCTCCCTCGATGTCGAGGAGAACAGCTTCAGTCATCCGGCTAGCTCATCATGGGTCGACCTGCCGAGGGCATTCGGGTGCGTGTTCTAGAACCCCAGCTTGCCCAGCTGTTTCGGGTCCCGCTGCCAGTCCTTCGCCACCTTGACGTGCAGGTTGAGGTAGATGCGGGTCCCGAGGATGTGTTCGATCTGGTGGCGGGCATTGGTGCCTACCTCTTTGAGGCGGGCACCGCCTTTGCCGATGATGATCGACTTCTGGCTGGGGCGTTCGACGTAGAGGATGGCGTGGACGTCGAGCATGTCCTCGCGTTCCTGGTAGGGCAGGATCTCCTCGATCACCACGGCCAGCGAGTGCGGGAGTTCGTCGCGGACGCCCTCGAGCGCCGCTTCGCGGATGAGCTCGGCCATGAGGGTTTCCTCCGGCTCGTCGGTGAGCTCACCGTCGGGGTAGAAGGCAGGTCCCTCCGGCATTTTCGAGGCGATGACGTCGACGAGAACCTCGATCTGCTCGCCTTTGACCGCCGACACCGGCACCACGTCGGCGTCCGGCCCGAGCAGCCGGGACAGCGCGAGTAGCTGTTCGGCGATCTGATCCCGGCTCACCTTGTCGATCTTGGTAACCACGCCGAGCAGAGTCGTTTTCGGCGCCATCTGCTTGATCTGCTGCACGATCCACTTGTCGCCCGGTCCGATCTTCTCATCGGCGGGCACACAGAGGGTGATCACGTCGACTTCCGAATACGTATCGCGGACAAGGTCGTTCAGTCGCTGGCCGAGCAGGGTGCGGGGGCGGTGCAGGCCAGGGGTGTCGACGAGGATGAGCTGGGCGTGCTCGCGGTGCACGATGCCGCGGATGGTGTGCCTGGTGGTCTGCGGGCGGGAGGAGGTGATGGCGATCTTCTGGCCGACGAGGGCATTGGTCAACGTCGATTTGCCGGTGTTCGGGCGGCCGACGAAACAGACGAAGCCGGAACGAAATTCGCCGTCAGCCACCGCGCACCTCGCTGACCGAATCCGCGTCGACATTGGTCTCCGCGTCGTCGACGATCTCGAAGACCGCGCCGTCCCGGTCGGTGAAGATGATCTTGGCTGCGGGCGACACCTCGCGCACCGCCGTCACGCCGTAGTCGGACAACCGCCCGCCGACCACCACAGCCGCCTCGAATCCCTCTGCGCCACTGGAGATCGCGGCAGCGACCGCCGCCTGCAGCGCGGTCAAGCGCAGCGCGGTCAAGCTCACCTCGCCCGCCGCGTAGGTGCGCCCGTCGGTGTCGCGGATCGCGGCGCCGCTCGCGCCACCGGCGCGGCCCATCGCGCCGCGCGCCAGCACCAGCAGTTTGTTGTCCTCGGGATCCAATTCGGTCATTCGGTCTCTCCGTCCTCGTGTCGACCGGCCGGGGTCTCCCGATCCGATCCATTGCCTTTGCGCTTGCCGTTCGACTTCTCGCCGTCGGTGTCCTGCGCCTTTTCCGTCGCCCTGCGCACCACCACGGTGTGCACCCGTACCCGCCCCCGAGCGTCGGCACCGCCTTCGCCACGCAGCACCAGCCCGTGCACCACGACCTTCGATCCCGGCAGCGGCACTCGGCCGAGCTCGTGCGCCATCAGCCCGCCGACGGTGTCGACATCCTCTTCCTCGATGTCGAGGCCGTACAGATCGCCGAGGTCCTCGATCGGCAAGCGCGCCGACACGCGGTAGCGGCCGTCGCCGAGGTCTTCGATGGGCGGCGTCTCGTCGGTGTCGTATTCGTCGGCGATCTCGCCGACGATCTCTTCGAGCACGTCTTCGATCGTCACCAGCCCGGCGATGCCGCCGTATTCGTCGACCAGCAGCGCCATGTGGTTGCGCCTGCGTTGCATCTCGTCGAGCAGGCTGTCCAGCGGTTTGGAGTCGGGCATGAACACGGCGGGACGCATCACCTCGCGCACCAGCACCTTGCGACTCCGTTCCGCATAGGGCACAAGGTCTTTCAGATACACCACGCCGAGAATGTCGTCGACGTTCTCACCGACCACCGGAATCCGCGAGTGCCCGGACCGCACCGCGAGCGACATCGCCTGTGCCACCGTCTTATCCGCTTCGATCCAGACCATCTCGGTGCGCGGCACCATTACCGCGCGTGCGGCCGTTTCGCCTAATTCGAAGACCGACTGGATCATTCGGCGTTCGTCATCGGCCACCACACCGCGCTCGCCGGCCATCTCGACCACCTCGCGCAGCTCGATCTCGGACGCGAACGGGCCGTTGCGAAAACCCTTACCCGGGGTGATCGCGTTACCGAGCAGGATGAGCAGCCTGCTGAGCGGGCCGAGCAGCGCGCCGATGAACTGCAACGGCAGCGCGGCGGCCAATGCGATCGAATAGGCGTGCTGCCGCCCCAAGGTGCGGGGACCGACCCCGATCACGACGTACGAGACCAGCACCATGACGATGGCGGTGACCAGCAGCGCCCAGTTGTCCCGCCAGACGGAGATCAGCGCCGCGGCGAGCAGTACGGTGGCGCCGATTTCGCACAGAATGCGCAGCAGCACCATGAGATTCACGTAGCGGGCGCGGTCGGCGACGATCCGGCTCAGTCGCACCGCGCCGGGACGGTCGGCGCGAACCAGGTCGTCCACCCGGGCCGGGGAAATCGTGTTCAATGCCGAATCCACGCCTGCGAACATTCCGCCCACCGGGATGAGCAGGACGGCAAGCAGGATGAGGGTCAACGAACTCACGCGGGTCCTAATGCGTCACCCGGTGTGGTGAAGCCCGCCTTCCCCAGCAACCTGGCGTCTCGGGCGGCGAGTTCAGCGCGCCGCTGGGCTTCGCGCAGGCTCTCGTACCACTCTTCGAGCAGTCGGGCCTGCAGCGCGAACATTTCCTTCTCCTCCTCCGGCTCGGCGTGGTCGTAGCCGAGCAAGTGGAGGACGCCATGCACGGTGAGCAGCGCGAGTTCGTGATCGAGTGAGTGACCGGCCTTGCGGGCCTGGGCGGCGGCGAACTCGGGGCACAGCACGATGTCGCCGAGCATGGACGGGCCGGGCTCGGGGCTGTCGGGGCGCCCGCCCGGCTCGAGTTCGTCCATCGGGAACGACATGACGTCGGTCGGGCCGGGTAGGTCCATCCAGCGCATGTGCAGGTCGGCCATGGTGTCGAGATCGACGAGCACCATCGACAGTTCCGCGGCGGGGTGCACATCCATCCGGGTGATCACGAAGCGCGCGACACTGACCAGATCTTCTTCGGGCACGTCGATACCCGACTCGTTGGCGATCTCGATACTCACCCGGTCAGCCTATGTCACGGCCTGTGCCCGACAGGTCGACACCCGGCGTCGCCGGAGGTCGACCAAACGGTCCGGAGCCGGAGCTCAGCGCCGATCGCCGCGGCTCGCGGCCCGACGCTGCGCCCGGTTACCCGGATAGTGGGGTCCGACCTGCGGTCGGGTATCGGATTCGGCCCGGTCGTAGGCGTCGACGATGTCGGCGACCAGCCGGTGCCGGACCACGTCGCTGCTGGTGAGGTACGAGAAGTGGATGTCCTCGATGTCGGTGAGGATCTCGCTCGCCGCGCGCAGCCCCGACCGCGCGCCGGTGGGCAGGTCGACCTGGCTGACGTCACCGGTCACCACGATCTTCGAACCGAACCCGAGCCGGGTGAGGAACATCTTCATCTGCTCGGCCGTGGTGTTCTGCGCCTCGTCGAGCACGATGAACGAGTCGTTGAGGGTGCGACCACGCATGTAGGCCAGCGGCGCGACCTCGATGACTCCGGCCGCCATCAACTTCGGGATGGCTTCGGGATCCATCATGTCGTGCAGTGCGTCGTAGAGCGGGCGCAGGTACGGGTCGATCTTCTCGTTGAGCGTGCCGGGCAGGAAGCCGAGCCGCTCCCCCGCCTCCACCGCGGGACGGGTGAGGATGATCCGGTTGACCTGCTTGGTCTGCAATGCCTGCACGGCCTTGGCCATCGCCAGATACGTCTTGCCGGTACCGGCCGGGCCGATGCCGAACACGATGGTGTTGGCGTCGATCGCGTCGACGTAGCGCTTCTGGTTCAGTGTCTTGGGCCGGACGGTCTTGCCGCGCCGGGACAGGATGTCCAGGCTGAGCACCTCGGCCGGGGACTCGGAGGAGCCCTCGGTGAGCATCGAAACGGTGTGCCGCACCGCCTCCGGGGTCACCACGCGGTTCCGGCTGGTGAGCGCGACGAGCTGTTCGATCACTCGCTCGGCCAGCGCGACGTCGGCCGCCTTGCCGGTGAGAGTGACGGAATTGCCGCGGACGTGGATGTCGGCGTCGAGCAGCTGTTCGAGTTCACGCAGGTTCTGGTCGGCTGAACCGAGGAACGGGAACACGGATTCGGGAGAGAGTTCGATACTGGAACGCACGGTACGTGCTGCGGGACCCGAGTTAGTGTCGTCGGCACCGATGCCCGTCGCAGAGGTGGTCGGGTCGCCGATCTCGCCTTGAGTTCTCAAAAGTGGCTACAGCCTGCTTTCCGGTCTCGACGTGCTGCTGTGTTGATGAAAGTTTAACGCGCCCCACCGACACCGCCCAGTGAATAAGCCGCTAACGGAGGGACCGGGCTGATCATTGGATTCCCCGGCGCCGCTGCGCCCAATCCTCGGTGAAATCACGAAAGCGTCGCGCCGCGGCCGAGGCGGGTGCCGTGGCCGACCAGACCAGGCCGACTTCCCGGGTCGCGCCCGCGTCCGTCAGCGGGATCAGCACGGGCCCGGAGAGCAGAGGGGTCGGGCCCAGATCCTCCTCTGGCAGCACTGCCACGCCGAGACCGGCCGCGACCAGGCCCGCTACGGTGATCAGGTCGCTGGCCTCGAAGGCGATCCGCGGTCGGATGTCGGCGGCGGCGCATAATTCGTCGACGATGCGGCGCATGCCGAAGCCGGGATGCATGACGATGAAGTCCGCGTCGGCGACCTCGGCGAGGCGCGCCTGCCTGCGGCCCGCGAGCCGGTGATCGGCCGGAACGGCGAGCGCGAGCCGCTGATTCAGCAGGCCGCGCCAGCCGATGCCGTGCACCGCCGGGCGCGGCGAGACGATACCGAGATCAGATATTCCGTCGAGCACATCGGTGGCCACCATTTCGGCGGGTCCCTGGCGCAACGCGAAGGTGATTCGGGCGGAACCGCGCCGGAAGCCGCCGACGAGTTGCGGGACCAGCCAGCCACCGAAGGAATGCAGGAAAGACAGGCGGACAACGCCTTTGGTCGGGCTGGTGAGGTCGGCGATGGCCTGGCTCGCTGCGTCGAGTTCGGCCTGCGCGCGGCGGGCGTGCTCGTAGTAGATGCGGCCGAACTCGTTGAGGGTGATGCGTTTTCCGCGCCGGTCGAACAATTCGGCGCCGAGCCTGCGCTCCAATCTGCCCAGCATCCGCGACAGAGTCGGTTGGGCGAGGTGCAGGCGCTCGGCAGCCGCGCCGACCCGTTCCAGTTCGGCGAGTGTGGTGAACCATTCCAAGTCTTCGCCCAGCACGGGTTGCCTCTCTGTGCGCTCGTTCGCTGACCGCCTGGCTCGGTTCACAGAGTTTCGATGCGCCCCACAGCGACTACATGGGCTGTGGAGCGTGCGGAAGCTCTGTGGGGCGAGTGGCGTGGACCACTTCCGGACTGCGGGGCCCACGGTTGGCCTTTCTATATGCGTTCAGTGCATGAACTTGGCCATTATTATTCATTTCCCTTCTGAACGGTGGCTGGTGATTCTGAGTTCGGGAGGTGCCATGTCCACGATGAAGGCCCGGGCTCGTGCGGGAAGCGGTGCGTCGCATGAACGCCGGATCACTACCGCGCTGTTCGCGGCGGGGTTGGCCACCTTCGCGACCATGTACAGCGTGCAAGCTTTGCTGCCGAGCCTGTCGGTCGCGTTCGGCGCGGCGCCCGCTCATGCGGCGCTTGCGGTTTCGCTGACCACCGGGTTTCTGGCGCTGGCGATCATTCCGGTGAGTGCGCTGTCCTCGCGGATCGGGCGTACTCGGGTGATGACGGCTTCGGCGATGAGTTCGGCGATGATCGGGTTGCTGCTGCCGTTGAGTCCGTCGCTGGAGGTGCTGTTGACCGGTCGGGCGCTGCAAGGACTCACCTTGGCCGGGGTGCCCGCGGTGGCGATGGCCTATCTGGCCGAGGAGATCGGCGCCGATGGCCTGGGTGCGGCGATGGGCGTCTACGTCGCGGGCACCACGATCGGTGGACTGGCTGGGCGCGTGATTCCGGCGTTCACGCTTGGCTTGGCCTCGTGGCGTTGGGCTGAGGCCACCATCTCGGTCGCGGCGGCCGTGTGCACCGTGTGGTTCGTCCGCGGGTTGCCACCCTCGCGTGGATTCGACGCAAGGCCCGCCGGAATCCGCACGGTACTCAGCGATCTCGCCGCCCAGCTTCGCCACCGCGGGCTGCTCTGCCTGTTCGCGTTGGCCTTCGTGCTGGTCGGCGGCTTCGTCTCCCTCTACAACTTCCTCGGCTACCGGCTGACCCAGGCGCCGTTCGAATTGCCCGCCGCCGTAGCCGGTTCGGTGTTTGTTCTTTACCTCGCCGGTACAGCGGCTTCGGCAGCCACGGGCCGACTCGCCGACCGCCTCGGCCGCCACCGTATCCTCGCCGCCGCCGTAGCGACCATGGGTCTCGGGTTGATCCTGACGATCCCCGACAATCTCGTGACTCTCGTCCTCGGGATAGCTTTATGCACCGCAGGGTTTTTCGGTTCCCACACCGTGGCGAGCGCGTGGGTGGGCGCCATGGCGAACGGAAACCGCGGGGCCGCATCGTCACTGTATTTGTTCGCCTTCTACCTCGGCAGCGCCGTAATCGGCGGCGGTGGAGGTATCGCTTATACGCATTACGGCTGGACCGGCCTGACCCTCTGTGTGGCCGTCCTCCTGCTCATCGCCGCAATCCTCGTGTGCGCCTTGATGCTTCACTCGCGGTACACCGGCCTCGCGCAGGTTGCCGACGTCGGCTCGCCTGCCTGATGCCGGTCGCACAGAGGCTCTTGTCTGCTCATAAGGGTTAGAGGCTCTGTTAAGGGTATGGAGGGTCTGTAGGACGAGGTCCGGCTCTGACGGTCGGGGTTCGAGTCCGGTGCCGTGGGAGGGCGGGAGTGCGGGAGGGTACCCAAGGCTGGCAGGCGGGGCCGTGGGTTCTTGCGGCCGTACATGGTTGCGGGCGTAGGTGGATGCGGGCCGTACATGGTTGCGGGCGTACGTGGATGCGGGCCGTACATGGTTGCGGGCGTAGGTGGATGCGGGCCGTACGTGGTTGCGGGCCGTACATGGATGCGGGCCGTACATGGATGCGGGCCGTACATGGATGCGGGCCGTACATGGATGCGGGCCGTACGTGGATGCGAGCCGTACGTGGATGCGAGCCGTACGTGGATGCGAGCCGTACGTGGATGCGGCCTTACGTGGTTACTACCAGCGGAAGGTCAAAGCGCCGAGGGCGCCCAACGCGACGGCGGCGGCTGTCGAGGTGCGCAGGACGGTCGGGCCCAGCAGGACAATGTCGGCGCCCGCTTCGGCGAGGCCAGTGAGTTCGGAGTCGTCGAGGCCGCCTTCGGGACCGACGATCAGTACGACCTCGGGTGCGCCACTGAACGGAAGCTCGGTGAAGCGTCCGGTTCCGGATTCGTGCAGTGCCGCGACGATCGCGCCGTCCGCCTTCGCCTTTCGAATCAGTTCGACCAGGTCGCGGGTGCGGTGCAGATCCGCGACTTCGGGGATGTAGGCCCGACGGGATTGCCGGGCGGCGGTGCGGGCGGCGGCACGCCATTTGTCAACGGCCTTGCCCGCCTTGCCTTCCCAGTTCGCGATGCAGCGGGCGGCTTGCCACGGAATGATCGCGTCGGCGCCCGCCTCGGTCATCAGCTCGACGGCCAGCTCGGAGCGGTCCGATTTCGGAAGCGCCTGAACAACCGTCACTCGTGGCGGAACCGGTTGCGCCACAGTGCGATTCAGCACCCGTAGATCCAGCCGGTCACGTTGCGCCGCAACGACTTCCGATTCGGCGAGCACACCGCGCCCGTCCGACAAGGTAATCGGCTCGCCGACCCGGATCCGGCGCACCGTGGCGGCGTGCCTGCCCTCCGGGCCGTCGAGCACGGCGATGGCACCCGGTTCGGGCACCTCGTCGAGGTAGAAGACCGTCGCGGCCAACTAGCGCCCGCTGAACGAGGCCCGCAGCCTGGCGAACAGGCCGCTGTTGTGCTCGGACTGCGTCGACATGACCTCGGCGCGCTCACTCGGGCGCATGCCCTTGTACTTGCGCAGCAGGTCGGTCTGCTTGCCATCCAGCTTGCTGGGGATCACGATGTCGAGGTGCGCGAGCAGGTCGCCGCGCGCGCCGGACCGCAGCCGCGGCATGCCATGGCCACGCAATACCGACACCTCGCCCGGCTGGGTGCCCGGCGGGATGGTCAGTTCGGTCGGGCCGTCCAGGATGGTGTCGATCACCACGGTGGTGCCCAGCGCGGCGTCGACCATCGGGACGCGGATGGTGCAATGCAGATCGTCGCCGTCGCGGACGAACACGTCGTGCGGCTGCTCGACGATCTCCACATACAGGTCACCGGCATGCCCGCCACCGGGACCGACCTCGCCCTGTGCGGCCAGCCGCACCCGCATGCCGTTCGCCACACCGGCCGGGATCGGCGCGGCGATCTCGCGGCGCGCCCGCACCCGTCCGTCGCCGCCACACTTGTGGCAGGGGTCGGGGATGGTCTCGCCCGCGCCGCGGCAGGTCGGGCAGGGGCGCGAAGTCAGCACCTGGCCGAGGAACGACCGCTGCACCGACTGCACTTCGCCTGCGCCACCGCAGGTTTCGCAGCGCACCGGCTTGGATTTGCCGTTGGTGCCAGCGCCGGTGCAGACGTCGCAGAGGATCGCGGTGTCCACGGTCAGATGCTTGGTCACACCGACCGCGCATTCAGCCAGGCTGAGCCGGGTCCGCAGCAGCGAATCCGCGCCGGGCTGCACCCGTCCACGCGGCTTGCGGGTGCCGCCCGACGAACTCATGCCGCCGAAGAACGCCTCGAACACGTCCCCGAGTCCGCCGAAACCGGCGCCCGAGAAGCCGGGTCCGCCGCCGCCGGACTCCAGCGGGTCACCGCCCATGTCGACGATGCGCCGCTTCTCCGGATCCGACAGCACCTCGTAGGCGGCGGACACTTCCCTGAACCTGGCCTGCGCCGTCTCGTCCGGGTTGACGTCGGGGTGGAGTTCCCGCGCCAACTTGCGATAGGCGCGCTTGATCTCCTGGTCGGTCGCGTTCTTCGCGACGCCGAGCAGTCCGTAGTAGTCCCGTGCCACTTGAGTTCTCTAGTCCTTGGTCGTTCTCGACAATGCCGACGGTGCCTTCACCGTTCCCACCGCATGCTGATGAACAGCATTAGTCGGATGCACTCAACTTTATCCGGCCGGAAGTACGAGGGTAGCAGCGGCATCGGAGCCGTCAGCGTTCGGCGAGGACCTCGCCGATGTACCGGGCAACGGCCGCGACCGAGGCGATGGTTCCCGGATAGTCCATCCGGGTCGGGCCGAGCACCCCCATCCCGCCGAGCACCGCACCGGACGTGCCATAACCGGTCGACACCACGGAGGTGCCGCGCATCTGCTCTACCTGCGTTTCCTCGCCGATGCGCACCGTCACGGTGCCCGGCTGTTGCGCGGCGGCCAGCAGCTTGAGCACGATCACCTGCTCTTCGAGGGCCTCCAGTACGTCACGCAGCGAACCAGGGAAACCGAAATCGGCGGCATTACGCGTCAGATTGGCAGTGCCGCCGAGCACTAGTCGTTCCTCCGGATGTTCCACCAGCGTCTCGACCAGCACCGTCGATACCCGGATCAGCACATCGCGCAGGCGCAGCGGCGCCCGCTCGGGCAGTTCCGCGACCGCGGCCGACGCCGCGGCCAACCGTTTTCCGTCCATCGCGCCGCCGAGCATGCCGCGCAGCGCGGCCAGATCCTCGTCGTCGATCAGCGCGCCGAGCTCCACCAGCCGCTGGTCGACGCGACCGGTGTCGGTGATCACCACGAGCAACAGTCGTGCCGGATTCAGCGCGACCACCTCGATGTGCCGAACCGTTGACGCGGACACCGACGGATACTGCACGACCGCGACCTGCCTGGTCAGCTGGGCCAGCAGTCGCACACCGCGACGCAGCACGTCATCCAGGTCGACCCCCGACTCCAGGAACTCCATGATCGCCCGCCGCTCCGCCCCCGACAGCGGCTTGACCTCGGCGATCCGGTCCACGAACTGCCGATATCCCTTATCTGTAGGAATGCGCCCGGAACTGGTGTGCGGCTGCGTGATGTACCCCTCCGCCTCCAGCACCGCCATATCGTTGCGCACCGTCGCACTGGAAACACCCAGATTATGCCGCTCCACCAGGCTCTTCGACCCGATTGGCTCCTTGGTCGCGACATAGTCCGCAACGATCGCGCGCAGGACCTCGAAGCGCCTGTCCTCGGTGCTCGACATCGGCCCCACCTCCTCGCTTCGTCCTCGGGTACGCCGCTACAGGCCGCCGGCGAACCCATTCCCTTCGCACAACACCATACGAATCCCGGTCCGTCTGCTTAACCAGTCTAATTGCCCATACACGAATCGCCCGCCTGCGCGAGGGCGTCATACGAACTGAGTTCGGCCGCCAAGCGGGCGAACAGAGGGACGAACGGAATCGGCAGCCGCACCGGTGGACCCGGGAGGAGCGCCCCTCCTCATCGAGTACGCCGACGGCACCCATCGCCCAACGGGACGCAGCGGTGGCGGAACGCGAGTAATGCCTCAGTGACGCCCCGCTCGGCGATGGCACCGACGCCACAGCGACGACCAACGGGACCTGACGGCGGCGGAACGCCAGTAATGCCTCAGTGACGCCCCGCTCGGCGATGCCACCGACGACATTGCGACGACCAACGGGACCTGGCGGTGGCAGAACACGAGAAGTGCCTCGGCCATGTTCCCCTCTTCCAGTCTGCCGCCGGCACCCATCGGCCAACGGAACCTGGCTGTGGCGGAACGCCAGTAATGCCTCGGCGATGCCTCGCTCGGCTAGCGTGCCGACGGGTTTCGGGCCGACGGCGCGGTTCCGGATGGGGTCAGCGGTTTGGGTGGTAGGGGGTGGTCACGGCAGGGCGGTGGCAGGGGGCTGGTCAGGGCAGGGTGAATGGTGTGAAGGGGTCGGAGTTCGCGTCGGTGCCGTTGTCGACTGCGCCATCGGTCTTGCCGAGGGAGAGGCCGTGGCAGCGCCCGGCGATTTCGAGGCCATCGGTTTTCTGGGTGGCTGTGCCGTTGGTGCAGGAGAAGGTGGGGCCGTCGTCTTCGATATCGATGGTGAACCCCGCGACGATCTTGCCGGTGGTAGGCGCGCCAGCAGTGGCGTTGCAGTAGATGCCGAGCCCCTGCGGCCCTTTGAAGCTCATCTCCTTGCAAATGTAGGCCGGTTTAGTCGGACCCGCGACGGCGGTGCCATTGGCAAGAACGGATACGGCGGCCAAGACGAACAGGCAAACGGAACGGATACGCAAAACGAAACTCCTTCGCGGACAGGGCGGTTCCCGGTGCTGCGTCATCCCATACGGAACCGCGAATCTGGTCCCAACCGACTAGCCAGGACCCCTCCTGTATTCGGTCCCACACTCCACCTGGATTGACCCCACCTCACCCGGCGGCGAACGGGACATGGCTGCGGAGACACGCGGGAGCGCCCTCCGTCATGTCCCGCTCACGTGCTGCCGTGGTTGGTGTCGGCTTCCTGGCAGCGGCCCCGGGCGTCTGGCAGCCATATGCGGTGGCCCACGCTGTCGCCACCTTCCATCGGCATCGGCCGTGCGTGGCACATGGTTGCGGCAAAGAGAGCGCCATGCCACCCACGGATCAGGGAATCGCGCGCAAGACGGTGGGGGTGATTTGGGTGACTTGCGTGCAGGCGTCGAAGGGGAAGGGTGGGGTGGCGGGGGCGAGGTTCAGGGAGATGTGCAGTAGGTGGGCGTTGTTGGCGGTGGGTGGGTCGGCACGGCGGTAGTTGAGGGTGACCTTGCAGGTGGTGTTCTGGCGGGTGGGGTCGGTGGACTGGACCGAGCGGATTTCGATACCGGTGAGTCCCTCGACGGTGGTGTGGCGGCCGTATTGGATGGACTGTCCGCCGTCGAGGCCGGAGGGCAGCCGCAGGACCTCACCCGCTTTGACCATCTGCTCGATGTTCTGCTCGAAGGAAACTTCGATGGTCACGCGGTGCCCGCCACCGGGCTGGATCAGGGTGATCGCGCATTTGTACGCCTTGGTCCAGCCGACCGAGGACATCTGCCAGCCGCGGAATTGGGCGCTGATCTGCTGTTCGGCCGCGCAGGGGTTGCGTTGCATCAATGACCTGCCGACCGGGTCGTCGATGACGTGCGGCGGCAATGCCGACAGCCCGTCGATGGTTGCGGCGAGGTAGTCCTTGGTGAACCGGCATGGCTGCGACCACGGGACCGGTGCCTTCTTCGCCCCGGCCATCTTGGCAACGGTCAGGAAATGCCCGAACCCGGTGTCTCCGGCGGGGATTCGGTACTCGCAGCTGTAGGCGTCCGGCCTGCTGTCGTCGCTGTTCGCGCTGCGATACACCGTGCGGCCGTTGATCTGCTCGGGTTTGTCCGCCGACCGCTTGTCCGAGGTGTAGAGCTTGTCGAGTTCCAGGTTGAACGAGTAGTAGGTGTCCGGGTTCTCGGGGGCGGTGATCAGTAACCCGCAGCCGGTCCAGCCGGTGCCGCGTTCCCAGCCGGGACTGCGGTCGAAGCGCTGGAATGGTCCGAGACGCTCGGCGAATTCGCGGTTCAGCAGGCTGCACGCATCGGTTGCGCGGACCCGCGCCATGAGTTCGCTCGTTCCCGGTGCGATGGCGGCCAGTTCCATGGATCCGGGCAGCTCTGCTTGCGCTTTCGCCGATTTCGGGGCACGGGCTTCGGTGCTGGTGCGCACGGTGGCATCTCGGGTGATGGTGCCGCACCCGCACAGCGCGACAACGACTATGCCTATCGCCGCTACTGCCGCCCAGCGTCGTATGCCGTCCACGATCAACGGCAACTCCCTCGGCTTATCGAACGATCCTCGGCAGGTTAACCCACTCGCGGGTGCTCCTCTATCGGTTCTCGAATACCCGGCGAATCCTGTCCGAATCAATGCTCGAATCGACGCCACGCGAACAAAACTCATGATCAACACCGGGGCAGGCGGCGACGACCGCTGCTGAGTTCGATGGTGAGGTCCTCGTAGCCGATGGCCAGTTCGGCGAGGCGTTCCCAGGCGAACCTGAGGTCCCGGTCGGATCCGCGGGAGAGGGCGGCGTGGGCGCACGCGGCGAGCCGGGCGAGGCGGTCGAGGATCGCGCCGACGGTTTCGGTGTGCAGGTAGGCGCCGCCATGCGGGACGGGTAGATGGGCGGTGACCCAGCAATCGATGTCGCGGACCTGCCGGGCTCGATATTCGTCCAGCTTGGAAGTACTTTCGCGGGCCGCCAGACTGCGCTCGTGTAGGACGGTCAGCTCACGAGCCGCCCGCAACAACGGATGGTCACCCGCAGTCCCCCGACAAGCTTGCAGCACTTGCCCTCTCGTCGGCAGCGAACCTTTCACCGCCTGCGCCCCCTTCTCGTGCCGCGGCATGCGTGTAGACCGGACACCCTTTCTGACGCGCTGTACTCGGTGTGCGGGTGCCGAAAGGGGTATGCGGTGGGTGCTTGGGGATGGGTTGTCTGGAGTCGAAAGCCCGTTGGTGGACGGCGGTTCTGGCGAGACGGGCCGTATCTCTCGCCAAGCGAGCTGTCGAAGGCGCGGCCACCGTATGTGGCACCCGCCGCTGCATACATGCGACAAAATGGATGGTCACCAAAGCCAACGGGCGGGCGCGGTGCAGGGACGGTGCGCTCGACTTGCCACGGGCGATGGATGGACATGAGCGCCCAGCGCTTCGGAAGCATTGTCCCGCTGACCAACTGCTCGCCCCTCGGGGGATCGCGGAGAGGCCACCGTGGCAGGTGTCCACCGCCTGACCGCCACCTGGATGTCCGTTCGCGCCCATAAAGCCTTGCGGCACTGGATAACTCGTCGACACCGAAAGCATCACCGAACTCTCTGCCGCCCGGTACAGGCGCGGACGTAGTCGATGATGACCGCGCCGGAAGGGCGGAAGGTGTCGCGCGGTAGGACGACCCAGGCGCGGCAGGCGGCGCGTGCGTCAGCCGGAGACGGGAGAGCGATTTCGCCGCCGAACGGGACGATGGAGACGTCCAGACGGAACAGTTCGGCGAACAGGCGCAGGTCGTCGGGGACGTCGGGGCGGCAGAGGAAAGTCCAACGGCGGGAACGGATGTGGGCCACGACCGGGCCGAGGGGACAGCCTCGGAACAGCATGTCGTCACGGACGCGCTCGCCGAGTCCGGCCGGCATGGTGATCGCACCGACGACGCCCGCTTTGACCACGATACGGCCCGCCTCCGGGTGGATTCCGGCCGGTAGACCGCAGGTGCGGCGGTAATAGGTGCAGCGCGAAATAGATGTATCCGCGAACACTGGATCGTTCATATTGAACCTCGACTCCCCTCGATCGGTCGCTTGGTGCACCGGATCCGAGTGGACCTGAACCCGCTCTCACCGATAAGGTTTCAGGACTTCGATGACACGGACCGGGGCACGCGTTCAGTAGAGCACCGGAAATGATCGGCGGGAACGTTCCCAGTTGTGGAACCAGGGGAAAATACGCAAGGTTCCAAGGATTCCCGTCCATGCGGTTCCAGTTGCCATACATGGCCAATAGTGAGGCTACGAAAGGGAATGCCGTGACCCCCACCGGATCCACCCTCCCGCGACGCATGCTCGCACGTCAGCTGCGCGAACTCCGGGAAAATTCAGGCGTCAGCGCGGAACACGCCCGCCAAGAGATAGGCGTTGGCAAGCAAACACTGTGGCGGATGGAGACCGGGCAACCCGTCCGGCTGAATCCGTTGTTCATCGAGCGCCTGTGCGAGGTTTACGGCGCGTGCGAAGACGTGACGAGAATGCTGCTCGGATTGGTCGAAGAGGCGCATCGCACCGGATGGTGGCATGCATACGGAGATGCCATTCCGAAGCATTTCGATTTGTTTGTCGGATTGGAAGATGCTGCTGAGCGGATCATCTCGTATCAGACGGTGCTGTTGCCGGGGTTGTTGCAGACCGAGAAATATCGGCGGGCGATGATTCAGGTAGACGCACCCACAATGCCTACCGCGGAAGTCGAACGGCGCATCGAGCTGTTCGCTCGACGGACGGCTCGACTGACCGATACCGACAACCTGCTCACCGTCGACGCCATCGTGGACGAATGCATGCTGCGCCGGCCGATCGGCGGTCCAGCAGTCATGGCAGAACAGCTCGAACACCTTGCCCGAGTTGACGAGCTGCCGAACGTCTCGGTACGTGTGGTCCCCCTCAGCGCGGAGGCATACGGAGGCCTGGCCGTGGGGCCGTTCGTACTACTCGAATTCCCAAGGCACCCAACGGCACATCTCACAGAGCCACCGATCGTCTACACGGAGGGCCACAACGGTGCGCTGTACCTCGAGAAGACCGACGAGGTGAAGCAGTATCAGCAGGCATATATCGACCTGCAACGTTCTGTCTTGGATGAGTTCCACAGTCGCGCTCTCCTCTCCAAGATCACGAAGGAGTACGGGACGTGAAGACAGATCGATCGACAGCCATATGGTTCAAGAGCAGCTACAGGAGGCCCGGTCAGGACTGCGTAGAAGTCGCGGTCCTCGGTGGCGATTTGGTCGGCGTTCGTGATTCGAAGGTCGCGTACGGCGCGGCGGTTGTTTTCAGTCCGAGCGAGCGGGACGCATTCACCGATGGTGAGTTCGACCGGTCGCGAGGCTGAGGCGACCGTGCGATGTCGGAGCCCCGGAACCGGGTTTGACTGCGGTTCCGGGAGCTCGTAAGTAGTGACCCCGCTCGGCGGTGGCAGAACACCTGCGATGCGGCATCCTCCGACTGCCGTGTTGCCGGTGTAGCGCTGCCAACCTGCCGTAAGACTTTGTCAATGAGGCCAGCCGCGTCCAGGACATCATCTGTGAGAGGTCCTGGACCCAGCTCAGCCACCTGCCCCTTCGGCCACCCACCTGCGACGCGATTCGCTTGCACCCAGGTAGACGCATCGGTAGCGTCATCATGATCTGACAGGGGGCGGAGGAGCCGGTCCGGCCCTGTGCGATCAATACCAGCACCGGCGGCGAAGGATCCGATGACGAGCAGGTCGAATTCGTGGCGGCTGGCCACTCTCGCGCTCGGCGCCGTGTTCGTGATCGCCGGGTGTGGGTCGTCGACAGATGGTGATCCCACGCCGACGGGCAATTCAGCCACGTCGAAGACGAGCGTCGCTCCGGACGTGCCTTCCGGCTACGACCCCTGCAAAGACATCCCTCAGAGCGTGTTGGACTCCGAAAAACTGTTGGACAAGACGCCTGACGACTCCAATGCCTCTGGTGGCATCAAGTGGCGTGGGTGTCTGTGGGTCCAAACAG
Organism: Nocardia brasiliensis; assembly: GCF_042691675.1. Classification (GTDB taxonomy): domain Bacteria; phylum Actinomycetota; class Actinomycetes; order Mycobacteriales; family Mycobacteriaceae; genus Nocardia; species Nocardia brasiliensis_D. Next base: position 2,225,732 of record NZ_CP170507.1, on the reverse strand, counting down.
ACGGGTACGCGGGGAGCATCCGTACCACAAACATCACGGTGGATATGGTGCGGGAGAAGAAGCTTCCCGATGCCCGCGAGCTCTCAATCGGTGGGCGGAGGGCGATCTCCACACGGCAAGTCGAGGACCATCCTCAAGCAGTGTGCACGATCAACGTGGAAATGAAGGGCGGCAGCCTCGAATTCGGCCTAACGAACCCGACAACGAGCAAAAGGACTGGGCAGCTCGACACGTGCGACCTCGCTCGAAACCTGGCGGAAAAGGTCGTACCTACCTTGCCTGCAACTTCGTGATCCTGTGGCAGTGATCACGGTCTCCGGGAGGGAAGATTCAGATGGGTGACGACACGCCACAGCCTCGGCCTATGGCGAACATAATCAGTGCCGCAAAGGACAACCAGCTAGCAGTTGAGATGAAGCCCGAGGACTTCGTCTATGTTGACCGCGACTGCGAGTACTTCAAGCGCACGATCCTCCGGATTCAACGAATTGCGGATGAGATCTCAGGACAACCATATTGGGGACTGGGCGAGGCCACGGACAAAATGGTGTCCGGAAAGACCGTGGTTGACCGTTTCAAGCAAAAGGCCAAGCAAGCCGCCGACAGCAACAATGTCTACGCGATCATGGAACAGCATTACAAGATCGTCGAAGACATACAGCAGGTCTACCGATCGGCCCGAGAGCGAATGATGCAGGCGGACACCGAGTTCGCCAGTGAGTTCACGCGCCTGAACGAGACACTCCCCGAGCGTCCACCCGTTCAACTCCCAGCTGGCCCATACCTCCTCCCGGACGGGACCGGACGATGAGCGGATACGAACCACCCCGGATTCCGGGCGGCGGCGAGCACACGGACAGCTGGGAGCATCCGGAGATCAAGGACGCGTTCGATCCGCTCGATACCACCGACGCGATCAACCAGGCCGAAAAGTACTGGCAGATGCATCAACTCTGGGAGCAGGGCGTAGCGACCTTCGCCCGCTCTATCCAGAACTCGGTCTCCCAAGCGTGGTCCGGCCCGGCCGCCGAGGCGTCGAAGAAGGCGATCCAGGACTACACGACCGACGCCCATACGTTGACGCCCGCCCTAGCCGAACTGCACACCAGGGTGCGTGACGCCGCGAGCGCAATCGTCAACACCAAGAAGGCGATTCCCGATCCGGTGGTCGTCACATGGACATCGTGGGCTTGGCCCCCGCACCGCTGGGACCTCCAGCGTGACCAATCCGAGGAGACCCAGCGGGCGCGCGTCGCGATGAACGAGCACTACGTGCAGCCATTCAGCCAGATCGACGGCAAGATCCCCATCTTGCCGACGCCGACGAGTCCCACCAAGGCCGTCGACATCGCACCTCCGCCAGGCGGATACAGCGACGACAACAGCAATAGCGGCCAGCCGATCCAATCCAAACCGACCAGCTCGGACCCGAGTTCGACCAACTCCCTCGTCCCGGGCGACAAGGATGGCGACGGCAAGCCCGACGACCCGGGCACCTCGCAGCAGCCGGGCGACCAGACCACACCCGAGCAGACCCAAACCACCCCCGCCTCCACAACTCCGAGCAACACCCAAACCACCCCGGCGGGCGCCAACCCGACAACCCAGACCCCCGGGACCACCCCCACCTCCACGGACCCGACGAAGACCGTGCCGACCGGCACGGGCACCCCGTACACTTCCGGCACCCCAAGCCGCACCGGCAGTCCCGGCACTCCGACGTCGCCCAGTCCGTCGACTCCCCAGCCGGGCCGCAGCGTCCCCGGCACGCCCACCACCCCCGGCACCCCAACCAACCCGGCAGCCGCAGCGGCAGCCGCCCGCGGCGCAGCCGGTATGCCAGGCATGGGCGCCCCCGGTATGGGCGCCCGCGGCGGCAAGTCCGAAGACGACGCCGAGCACAAAATCCCCGACTACCTGATCACCCAGGAAAACACCGACGAACTACTAGGCGACCTCCCCAAAACCATTCCCGGCGGCGTAATCGGCGGCGACACCCCCAACTAACCCATGCACCCCTTCGCCCCACCCCCACCAACTCAACTACCAACCGTTGCCGACGGCCACTACCCCGCCGAACGGGACCTCACGCAGCAAGCAGCAGCGTGTCCCCCCAACCACGGCCCCCGCCGCTCTCGCCCCCCAAGGCCAGGCCGACACCGACCTGGACCACACGGCGCGTGCACCGGATGCTCCGAACGGGACCTTACGGAGCAGGCACCCACCTGCCGCCACAGCCACGTCCCACTCACCACCCGAGCCCAACTCGGCCCAGCGGCGAACGGGACTACACCGAGGCGACACTCGCGTGTCGCCACAGTCACGTCCCGTTCGCGATCGCCGTACCGGTGCCTGGGACGACGGCGGAGGAGCGGCACCAGCCGTCCGGCGCACGGGAATCCCACTGCGCCAGCCAATCCCGCCGAGGGGACCTTGGCGCGAACACCCACAAGCCGCCACAGCCACGTCCCACTCACGACTCGCCCCAGCGCGAAACGGGACTACACCGTGGCGACACCCGCGTGTCGCCGCAGTCATGTCCCCTTCGCCACCCGAGACCGACTTGGCCGACGCCGAACGGGACTACGCCGAGGTGGCACCCGCGTGCGCCACAGTGATGTCCTGGGCGGCGAGCGCTGGCCGGTTCGTGGGATGACGGCAGAAGTGTGGCACCGGGCGTCCAGCGCACGAGATACGCATTGCGGCATCCGACCCTGCCAAGGGGCATTCGTGGCGCGAACACGCACGTCTCGCCGCAGCCGTGTCCCGTTCCCGGTCGTGGTGTCGGGTCGAGCAATTGCCACGCGACGGCACACGAACAGGACCGACTCCCCGGGGAGGTGCCACCCCGGCACCCGCGGTCTCGACCCCCAACGGGACCTTATGGAGGCCAGCACTCGCATGCCGCCGCAGCCAAGTCCCACTTGCCGCCCGAGCTCACCCCGGCCTGGCGCCGAACGGGACGACACGGCGCGCGAATCCACGTATCGCCACAGCCACGTCCCCCTCGGTAGCCCAACCCACCCCGGCCCGGCGCCGAACGGGACTACACGACGCGAGAGTCCACGTGTCGCGGCGCGGGCGCCCACGTGCCGCCGCGGCTGCGTCCGCGCTCCGCAGCCCAGCCACCCGGCCCAATACCGCACGGCACTACACGGCGCACGAGTCCACGTAGCGCGGCGCGGGGAGCCCACGTATCGCAGCGTCCACGTCTCCGCCGAAACCACCTCGGCCCAAGACAGAACGGGACTACGCCGCGTGGGGGTCCCCGTGTCGCCGCGGCCGTGTCCCGCTCGGCGCACGAGGGGGCGTTGGGCTGGGCAGCATTCGGATGGGACGATGCGTGTGGCGACCGGGTGACATGTGGGGTGGTGACCGGCCTCGTATGGGATAGCTGTGTGCGGGGCCGGAAGTGGTGCGGCGTAAGTGTTGGGCCGCACGGGCGCTCAGCAAGTTACGACATGGAGAAGATTGGATGGGTATGGCTGAATGGACTTGGGAACCGGATGATTTCGCGGCTCTCTGGTATTCCGATGCCCATGATCGGTTCCCGAGTCCGTTGCGGTACACCAGTCGGTTCGCTTTGCGTGATGAGTTCGCGGCGCATCGGCGGGCGGTGCGCGAGCGCTATTCCGCTGACGAGTTGGAGGAGATCCAGCTGGCGCTGCACACGCTCGGCAGCTCCGAGTTGAGGATCGAAATCCTCGGTGGCACTTGCAAACACAAGAACAGTTCGGGGCGGGACGATCTGCGCGAGTATCGGATTGTCGGCGCGAGAAATCCTTATCACGCCGTGACGCTCATGCAGGCGGGCACCGCTACTGAACATGGCCCGATCCGCGTGCGCATGTCCCGCCCAGAAAGCCTCCCTAACCGCTTGGTGCAGGCCCTCCCCTCCTGCGCCCCCGGCAGCGCCGCCCCAGCCACCTTTCACCCGGACGACCTCGCCCCACGGAACAACGGCTACTTCGAAGACGTGGCCCGCCAAACCCCCCGCGAGCAATACCAGCGACTCCTCGGCCGCCCCGCCGACGGCGGCGGCACCGCTGTCCTCGTAGCCGCCCCATTGCACACCCTCGCCGAACCTTGGAACGTCCTGCAATGGCACGACATCACCGACGACGGCCGCTACACCGAAATCCGCGGCACTCACATCACCGTCCGCCCCACCACCCCCGCCGACCTGACCTCACACTTCACCACGTGGATATCCCGCGCCCTGAACCGCCTCCAAGAATCCAGCGCCGAAACTTGGTAACCGACATGAAGCGTGCACTCAAAGTTGCAACCGGCGCCAGAGTGCGTTTCACACGTCGAACAGTTGCAACACCTGGCTCCGCCGTCAGCTGGTCGGAGTCCGCTGACTCGGACTGTTCGTAGCGTCGTTCACCCACGACTCGATCCACGACTGAGCCGCCGCCAGCTCCTCTTCTCGCTGCGAACGCGGCAGACCGGCGCCCTCTGGCAGGTACATCCGGACAACAGGCAGCGACTGCTCGGCAGTGTTGGGGGCAGCGAACTCCGGCGGTCTTCGATCACTGGGCGCCACCTCCTCGGCTGTGTGCCCGTCGATCACATTGAGCGCCAACGCGCACAGCACGATCAGTGCCCCACCGACGATCCCGCTCCACGTCGGCACCTGGCCGAAGAAGCACAGCCCGAACAACAAACCCCAAACGCATTCGAGGGTGAGCATGTTGCCGCCGGGTACCGGATCCACGTGCTCGAAGGCGTAATTGATGAGGAAGACGTTCACCACGCTGAGCACACCGGCGATACCGATTGCGGCCCACAGCATTCCCGCTGATGTGTGCGGCGGCAGTTGTTCCGGAATTCGCGGTAGTCCATCCCTTTGCACAACGGACGTGAACACCACTCCCAAAGCTCCGACGCCGAGGGTCAAGGCGGTGAGCTCATAATTGTTAAGCACACCGTTATGCCATTCGCGGCCAAGGTAACTCAACGAAATTGCCACCATGGCGACCAGCGCGACGAGGTTGCCATAGTTCAGCGCACTCGATGCACTCCCGCTGAATCCGGACAGGATCGCCACGCCCACCGCCGATCCCCCGACGAACACGATCCGGACCGCGGTGACGCGCACGCTGCGCATCAGCATCCCGAGCGCGGAGACCAGGGGCAGGGCGGCGATGAACGAAATATCGCTCACCGTCGTCATTGTCGTGGCCTTTGCGAACAATGTGGTGCCGATTACGTAGAGCAGCACGGTGCGTGCCACGATCACGGACCATTCCCGCACGCCTACCCGAAGTACGGTGCGCCAGCGAATCCACCGGCTGAATAGGGCGACCGCTAGCAAGAACGCCACACCGGTCCGCAGATAGACCTGCTGGGCGACGGTGAAACCACCGGCGAGATAGCGCGACAAGACCGTGAGCATGGCAAATGACGCGGTGAGCAGAACCAGCGCTCCGATACCGCGCAGGTCAGTGAAATGTCTGCTTTGTACGATCTCGGACCCGTTGATGTCGCCCACATTACCGATATGACCGACACCCGGATCCGTACTCCCGGGTATTTTTTCGCGGCTCGCCGCGCGTTACAGCGATATGGGCCTGAACGGAACTTTCCGCGGCATCACGGGTCCGAGTTTGCCCTGGTTATCGGGTCGGCGACTAGGCGGAACCCCCTGCGGTCTCGCATATCCGAGTGTGCCTGCGATCCTCGCGGCAATGACAGCGTCGCCCGCGCGCCAGCCAGCCGGCCAACACCCACGCGGCGGCCAACACCGACACGGTGCCGATGTTCAGTGCCGATGCGCAAGTGACGAATGTGGCCAGCGCGGTGATTCCGGTCGCGATCGGGGTCAGCACGTGTATCGCCTGGTGAGCGAGTGACACGTGGTCATCCTCGGCGGCGTAATGCACCGGGTTCGCCGGAGTCCTTCCGACGATGACTATTTTTCTCATGCCCCCAGCGTGGTCCCGCCGCCCGCCCGTAGCCAGAAATGCCCCGCCCTTGCACGCCTCGCGCGCAGAACTGCCTGTTTATGGACGTGAGCACACCGTACGGATACCGTCAAGAGCGCGGGTCACGCAGATCCATACGCGTGTCCGCCAAGGAAATCACCAGTGACCTGGAGATGTCGTGGGGAGCCAGCACAGCATCGCGTGCGGCAGACGAGTCGTGCGGGAGTATGCGGCCGCGGGCGGGACGACGTGGGAGACGGTCCACGCGGTCCGGTCGCATTGTGGAGTGTCGTTGCTCCGAGCTCATCGGATCGCGCATGGGTTCACCCTTGTCGATGTCGCCCAGCGGTTGCAGCAGATCGTCAGCGCCGAGGGGTCGTCGTGCCGAGGGTTATCGCATCAGAGCGTGTCCCGTTGGGAGACCGGCCTCGACATGCCGACCTATCAGTTCCTCGACGCGCTGTGCCGGTTGTATCGCACCCGGCCGGACCGACTCGGCTACGGGCACGACTACACCGAGGACGAATCCCCGCCGATCGCGCCACGGAGCCGCCTGCTCGCCCCGACCACCCCGCGCAGCGACTTCACGGCGCTGGAAACCGTTCGCGTACTGGAGGAGAGCCTCGAACTCTGCGGCTATCTCGTCTACGTCCTTCCCCCATCGGAATACATTCCGGCACGGATGCGTGACCTGGCCCAGGTCCAGCAGCTGAAGTTGACCGACCACTCCGCCGACCTCCATCGGCGCCTGCACCGCATCGAGGCGATCCTGGCCGGGCTCATCGCGTTTCGGCTGAACGACGTCGCCGATCTGCAAGACACCTTCATGTGGTTCTCGAAGGCGCGCCGTGCCGCCCGCCAAGCCGGGGACACCGCGCTCGAAGCCTGGTTGCACGGACATATGGCGCACACGCACGAGTGTTACCGGCACGCGCTCGACCAAGGGTTGGCCACGGCACGCGCGGCCCAGGCGGCCAGTGGCCCGTCGCCGACACCGGCGGGGGTCTTCGGGTTACTTGCCGAAGCGGGGATCCAGGCCAGGATCGGGCGGCGCCGGGATGCGTTGGACGCAGTCACCGCCGCCGAGCGGATGTTCGCCGCGCTGCCCGCCACCGCCACGACCGACGACAATCTCGGTACCTCCGAATACATCCTGCGCTGGCACCAGTCGCACGCTCTCAGCTCGGTCGGCGACTGGCGTGCGGCCGAGTCGATCCGGCAACGGATGCTGGAACTACCGATGGCCGAGAAGGATCAGGTCGGCCGCGCACTGCTCGATCTCGATATGGCCGCGGTGTTCATCCGCAGAGGCGAATTGGACCATGCCCGGGAGACTATTCGGCAGGTCTGGCACTCGTTGTCGCCGGAACTGCGGGTTGGGCAGGTCCGTCGGCACGTTTCACAGCTTGTTGTCCGACTGCCAGCTGCTATGCGAGACAACATCTTTGAAAGATGAGCGGTCCACGGAAGGCATTGATTGCGCTTCGTGGGCCGCGTTAGGGGATTCGATTGAGGAGTCGGCTTGCAAGGTCGACTAAGGCGACGTCAGCCGGTTTCGGGGGTCGCCGCTGCGCCGACTTCGCAGTCGTCGCTACCCTGATTACACAGTGGCGCACTAGTTTTCCGGCAAGTGGGTGCACTGGTCGTAAGTGAGCAGTTGGTAACCGCTGTCGGTGCGCTGCCAGCTGGTGATCGATCCATTGCCCGCAAGCCCGGCTTCGGCGAGAGCCAAAACCTCTGTGTCGGTGCGCTGTTCGAGGAGTTGACGCAGGAACAGCACTATCGCGTCGTGCGCCACGATCAGCACTCGGCGGTGCCGGTGGTCAGTTTCGAGATCGTCCACGACGCCGCGCAATCGTTCGGCGACATCTTTGAATGACTCGCCTTCGGGTGGGCGATAGCCGAGTGGGTCGCGGGCTTCTTTCGCGAGTTCCTCGGGGAAACGCTCGCGTACGACTGCCGGGGGCAAGTGTTTGAGCTGACCCCGGTGTCGGTCGTAGAGCCGGTGGTCGATGCGGTGGCACGGCAGCTTTCGGTTCGCCGTGCGCAATTCCTGCTCGGCGAGCTGCCAAGTCTGCACGGCTCGCCGGTACGGGGAACAAAGCACCAGGTCAGGGAACCGAGTTGAATCGAGGGAAGCGAACCATTTACCGACCGCAGTCGCCTGCCGCCGACCGAGCTCGGTCAGTCCGATGGCCATGTCGTCGGACTCCACCGTCTCATCCGCGGCGAACGCAACGTTCGACGTGCTCTGCCCATGCCGGACCGCGTACAGCAGGTCGACGACTCCGCCATCGTCCGGATGCGGGCAGTGCGCCTCGAAACCCCTTCGCCCCCAACCGCTCCCGGCATCGAGCTCCATCCGAGCCGCACTATCCCCATGAGTGATCACACCGAATTATGCGCCCTACGCCGTCAGCCGCCGATCATATCGGCGGCCATCGAGAACTCGATCGGAGTGTTGCCTCCCAATCCGATCCATGCGTGCGGCGCACACTTCATCGAGCCGCACCGGTATGCCCTACCAGCTCTCCACACCGCAAGGGACGCGGCTTCGATCGAGTCGGAACGGCCCGCCACTCGAGCCGTGTGCACGCCCCACGCCAAAGCCCAGAAAGCCCACGAACCCACAGACCTTTCGCACGGCTTACAGAGGGAAGAGGGCCTGCGAACCGGGCCGAAGGTCTGTGACTACGGGCCGGTGGGTGTCGAACTCGGGGCCACTTGCGGCTGATCACTGTGGGTCTGGGCGGGTTTCGTGCTCAAGGCCCCGGCGGCTGATCTAGGTGGGGCGGGTGTCGAACTCGGGGCCGTTTCCGGCGGGCATTGGTTGGCCCCGGCTGGGGTGGGGTGCGGGACGGCTTGGGGTTGCTCGGGGCGGGGCGGGGCGCTGGTGGTTTCGAGGGCGCGGACCCACATGTCGACTACGGTGTCGATGCAGTCCTCCATGGTGCGGCCGGGAGGTGGTTCGATGATGGCGCCGTGGATTTGGGCGCCGACGGCTTGGACGACCAGCAGCGCGGTGAGGTAGGGGTCCGGGCCGCCGACGTTCATTCGGCGCAGGTGGTATTCGACCTCGGTGGCGAGGACGTCTTCGAGGTCGCGCATGCGTCGCATGATGTCCGGGGTGCGATGAGCCTGTAGGAACAGCATCCGGTTCAGGTGTTTCTCGTCGCGGTGCCCGTAGGCCAAGCCGGTGACTATCTGGCGAACGGTGTCGGCCAGCGGTGGGTCGTCGCTGCGCAGGACGGCGAACTGCGCCATCAGCGCGTCCATGTTGTGCCGCAGGTGACGTTCGTCCAGCGCGTACAGCAGCGCGTCCTTGTTCGGGATGTAGTGATACAGCGTCCCGATGGACACCCCGGCCAGTTCAGCGATCTTGTTTGTGGTGGTGTTCTTGTACCCGTCGCGCTCGAAAAGTCGAGCAGCCGCATCCAGGATCGCCTCGAAGGTGAACTGTGAGCGCTGCTGACGGGGCTGTTTACGGGGTGTGGACACGGTCGCCTCAAAGTCGAGTTGAATACCGAGGGAATCCTCGAAACAATCATGTCATGCAACCTCTTCGGCGAAAGTCGTTCTGCCGCAGGCGGTCCGCTCACCGAACCGGCCATCCGCCACACCGCTCACTGCCGCAGCGGATCACGGGTGATTGGTCGGCTCCGCGCATTCCGGCAGCAAACTAACGCCGTGAACATCGGCACTCCGGGGCAACGGCGCCCCACCCGCCGATCGGCAGTTTCGCTCACCTGCACCTCGAGCGAATGCTGTTCCATCAAGTAATCATTCAATAACAACCAGAGCCCGCGGGGGGTTAGCGAATTGGAGATAGGCGACGTTCGAGACCTAATCGGCGAAGCAGAGGACCAGGTCGAGGCACTGCGCGCCCGAGTACACGCAGCCATGGCGGAGATCGACGGCTGGACATACGAAGCAGGCGACGGTAGCGCGCATGTGACCGTCTCGGCCGACGGACGAGTTCTGGCGATCGAACTGCCACGCGGGCTCACGGATTGTTCCCTCGGATTCGGCGGCGCTACCGAGGCCGCGTGGTGGGAAACGAGCAACGCCCTGGCTGAGACCTGCCGGTCGATCGTGGCAGCAGTCAACAGTGCCCGACGAAGTGCGGCGGAGGCAGCCATCGACGTGCTCCGCAAAGAATTTCCCGAGGCCTTCGATCACCATCCCGCCAGTCTGTAAAGAGAGGGCTCGCATGTCGGATTTCGACAGCATCTCCGCACTCGTCAACGAGATGAATCGAGACTGGAATCGTAGTGCGCAAAACATCCTCGACGGAGGGTCCGCACTTGCCGATCAGTTGCACGAGGTCAGGATCGTGGACCGGCGGGCGGGCACCGAGTTCGGCAGCGTGACGATCGATGGCCGCGGCCTGCTCCGCTCTATTGATCTGGACGCCGACAAGGTGCTCGACATCTACGCGGGGGAGGTCCTCGGTGCCCTGGTCAACGCGATCAACAGCGCCATATGCGACTCAGCCGCAATGGCGAAAGAAGACGGTTTGCCGTAACGCGTTTGGACGTTAGGGAAATGACATGCCTGGACGAGATACTAACGGGGAGTGAGGTTCTGGGTCGGGCCACCGCGTCACGGCCCACCGCCGACGTCACTGTCGTGGCATCAGGATCAGGCCGGAGCCCAGCGCGATGGGGTGTTGCTGGGCGAACGGGTCAGCTGCGCTTCAGGGCGGATGTTGCGGACCTAAATTCTGCTCCGTCAGGAATCCATTGCCGTGTCAGCGATTTCGCGCCAGCCAAGGTCGACCGGCATGGAGTGGCCACGATCACCGAAACGGTCAGCTCGGTTCCTGCGGGACGAAATGATCGGGATCTACTTCGTGGTCACGTTCTTGCCGATGTGCCTGTTCAGCTTTTTGTACGGTGTGACCCTGCCGTTGGTCAGCACACTCGCCCTGCCGCTGCTGGCCTGCCGACGATCGGCACCCTCGCGCTACCCGTTGGTCAGCACTATCGCGCTACCGTTGGGTCCGCACCCTCGCCCTGCCGTTGGGTCCGCACCCTCGCCCTGCGCGATGGGTCCGCACCCTCGCCCTGCAGATGGTCAGCACACTCGCGCTATTCGATGTGTGGCGCGTCGCGGTTGAGGGGAGACGACGGCACCGGCATCGTCGCGCCGTGCGGCACTCTGGCGACGCGGATCCGCGCCAATGTGCGGCGGAACCCAACCGACACCAGACCTCAATCGAGCACAACATGGCGGTGCGTCAGCTGTACAAGATCCGCGCGACGGCCGATGACAGCCGCCAGCAGTGGATCATCAGCCAGCGACCGGAAGGGGTCCGACGCATCCGGACCGCAGACACCGCACGATCGCAATGATCGCGCGGCGCTGAAGTTTTCGTGACCCGTCGCGTTTCGCCCGACGCTTGCGCGCCGTGTACGGGCTGTTCCCCGCAAGTGGCGGCGCCTGGCACTCGCCAACGGGGAGGTGTGTTTAGTCGCAGACCCTGGCTTGTTTGCCGGCGAGTGCGTCCAGGCCGAGCATCGCCAATAGGGACTGGCAATCGTCGGCGTTCTGCGAATAGCTGGCGACCGTGCGGGCGGCCACCGCGCTCTGTCGCGCAGTTTCGGCCTTTTCGTTTGCCCGCGCCTCGGCGAATTCGCCCGGTTCGTGGATGAGAGTGATGTGTCGTGCCGGGGACATGAATCTCCTTGGGGGTTGATCGAAGCCTACAAGGCCGGTCGCCTCCGCGACAGCCGAACCGACCCGGCAGTTCGCCGAACGCGGTTGGTCGGGCTGCGGGATGCTCGCAAGTTTGCGGGTGCTACGGCGAGTCGAGCGGGTGCGCTAGCGGGCTGGTTGCCCCGGTAGGGGACCTGAGAGCCTCCTGGAGGCCAGAAGATCTACTGAGTCCCTTTTTATGACCAACGAAGAGGGCGGCTCATCCCGCAGCAGCGAGACGATCCGACCCGTGATGAGTCTTGTGTCACATGGGAGCGAGAACGAGGCGCACGGCGCTCCCCCCACCTCGAACGCCACCTGCCGCCTGGCGCGATCCTCAGCCACGAGCAGAACTAATTCCGGCGATCACCCGGCTGGACAATCACCACTGACGCCATTCGAGGTCGAGTGGTACATGGCGGAGGCGTCCGTCGAGAGACACCCTCCACCATGTACCACTCGACGCACGGCAACAGGCCGGGAGCGGGGATCTTCCGGTGGTTGTCGCGCGCCCTTTGGGCGAGGAGCCGGGGCGACCTGCTCAGGGAACGAGCAGCTGACGGACCACTCCGTCGGCCAGAAGCCTGCCTCGATCGGTGAGCACAAGACGATCACCCGATCGTGTTGCCAGGCCGTCGGCGATAACTCGGTCGGCGGCCTCGATGCCGGTCGAGTCGAGGTCGGTCAGAGGTAAACCGGTGCGGAGGCGGACGGCGAGCATGACGCGTTCGGTGTAGCGCTCGTCGGAGGTCAGGGTTTCCCAGCCTGCGGCGGGGAGGCCGCCGTCGGCGACGCGGTCGGCGTAGCGGGCGGGGTGTTTGATGTTCCACCAGCGGACGCCGCCGACGTGGCTGTGCGCGCCGGGGCCCGCGCCGAGCCAATCGCCACCGTCCCAGTAGCCGAGGTTGTGCCGGCAGGCCGCGGCTTCGCTTGCGGCCCAATTGGATACCTCGTACCAGGTCAGGCCTGCGGCGGTGAGGCGAGCGTCGATGCGTTCGTAGCGGGCCGCGAGGACGTCGTCGTCCGGGGCGGGGAGTTCGCCGCGGCGGACGCGGCGGGCCAATGCGGTGCCGTCTTCGACGATCAGCGAGTAGGCGGAGACGTGGTCGACGCCTGCGGCGAGTACCGCGTCGAGGCTGGCATCGAGGTCGCTGTCGCGTTCGCCGGGCGTGCCGTAGATCAGGTCGAGGTTCACGTGGTCGAACCCGGCCGCACGTGCCTCTTGTGCGGCGGCGACCGCGCGACCTGGGGTGTGAGTGCGGTCGAGCACTTTCAGTACGTGCGCGGCGGCGGACTGCATGCCGAGTGAGACACGAGTGAAGCCGGCCGCGCGGATCCGCTCGAAGAAATCCGGCGAGGTGGATTCCGGGTTGGACTCGGTGGTCACCTCGGCATCCGCGGCGAGAGCGAAGTTCGCGCGCACCGCGTCGAGGACCGACGCCAGACCGTCGCCGCCGAGCAGTGAGGGTGTGCCCCCGCCGACGAAGATCGTCGCGACCTCGGGCGTCGTCGTCGGCAGCGCCGCGAACTGACCTGCCGCCGTGGCCAACTCACCACGCAGCGCCTCCAACCACGACTGCGGCGAGGCGGAGGTCCCGAGTTCACCCGCCGTATAGGTGTTGAAATCGCAGTACCCACAGCGTGTCGCACAGAACGGCACATGCACGTAGATCCCGAACGCCCCACCGCCGAAATCACTGAGCACCGGCCCCGACATCTCGGTGCCAACAGGAATAGCCGCAGGTGAACTCACCCCTCCAGTCTGCCGGTCCCCCACCACCCAGCCGCGCCCGGGCAACCCGCGCGGCTGCGCTGTCCCCCGTAACACCCCTCGCAGTCCCGCATTCGCCGTCGGAGATACCCCGCTTCCGCCGAGCACCGGCGGCCCGGCGGCGCGGCAGCCCTGCCTTCGGCGGCGCGGAAGTCGGCAGTCGGCGCTGCGGCGGCCCGGCGGCCCCAGCAAGCGGCAGTCGGCAGTCGGCTATCCGGCGCTCGCACCAGTCCGGCCGCCCACCAGTCCGACGGCCCGGCAGTCCGGCGGCGCGGCAGTCCGGCGGCGCGGCAGTCCGGCGGCGCGGCAGTCCGGCGGCGCGGCAGTCCGGCGGCGCGGCAGTCCGGCGGCGCGGCAGTCGGCACTCCGGCGGTCAGGTGTCCGCTGGCCCAGCAGTCGGCGGTCCGGCGCTCGCGCCAGTCCGGCCGCCCACCAACCCGCCAGTCCAGCAAACCCGGCGGCCAAGAGTCGGCAGCCCGGCATTGGCAGCCCGGCGCTCGCGCCAATCCGGCGGCCCACCAACCCGCCAGTCCAGCAAACCCGGCGGCCAAGAGTCGGCAGCCCGGCAATTGGCAGCCCGGCGCTCGCGCCAGTCCGCCAGTCCGGCGGTCCGGCGGTCCGGCGGTCCGGCGGTCCGGCGGTCCGGCGGTCCGGCGGTCCGGCGGTCCGGCGGTCGAGCGGCCCAGCCCCTCCAACGAATGCCCAGGCCGTCCGGATGCTTCGGCCGACGACTGCACACCCTTTTTAATTCAGTCGGCAACCCGGCGGCCCAGCGGCCCAGCAGCCCCGACGCTTCGGCGGCCCGGCGGTCGGGTAAGTCCGGCAGTCCGGCGACCCGGCAGCCGGTGGTCAAGGGGTCCGGTACCCAGGAATCCGGCAGACCCACCAGTCCAGCCCTCCAGAGGATGCGATGGCTGCCCGGACGCAGTCGGCCAACGACTAGGCGCCTCTTCGATTAGTCGGCGACCACCGTGTTCTGGTTCGCGGTGAGCAGCCAGCGGCCATCTTCTTTGGACATCACGTACATCGGGGAACCCTGGCCGGTCAGTTCGCCGTCGTTGGTCAGGTAGCGCTGACGGACCTTGACGGCCGCGACGTCGGGGCGGATGAACAGGACGTGTTCGACCTCGTAGGTGGCGGTGCCGTCGCGCATCGCGCCCGGCAAGACCTTGGCGGTGAACTCGGCGATGGCGTCGCGGCCGAACAGTCGTTTGCCGCCACCGGTGGTCCAGATGGCGTCTTCGCGGAACAGGCTGACGAACTCGTCGACCAGTTCGTTCTGCTGGGAGTGTTCGATGGTGGCCACGACTTTGCGGATGGCGTCGAGCTCGGCCTCGACAGCTGCGTTACTCATGGCGCCCACTCTGACACCTCGAGTGGACTTCAGGTCAAACCCTCAAAACCGTCCACGAGCGGGACCTGACTGAGGCAAAACCCGAGTAGACCCTCCGTGCTGTCCCCTTCGCCGAGCAGCCCTACGGCTTGGCCTCGGCGGACGGGACATGGCTGCGAGGAACTACGGGTGGCGCCGCGGTCAGGTCCCCTCCGCTGATAGTGGCGCGGTTCACTTCGGTGGCGATGAGGTATCAGGAGCCGAGTTCGCTGGATGATCTATGACTGGCGTCACATATCCACCGGACGGTCCAGGGGATTTCCCGCTAAATTGCGGAAAATATGGACTCTCGGTCGGAAGGCCGCCGCTGACGTGGCACAATTGGGCTCATGCGCGCATCGGGAGTACGACTTGTGGCACGTCGCCACGTCGACTACAAGCGCGTCTGTAGTGCTTGCTGTCTGCCTGCTTCTTCTCGGTAGCTCAGCGACGCCCATCCCCGGGTCTTCCCGGCGATCCCGATATTCGACCTCATCGGTCCGCTGACACCGCAGGTGCGAGTCAGCCCCTCGCGCCTCCAGCACGGATGTAAACCCACCCCGCAGGAGCGACCCCATGACGTCGAGCACCGACGCCGGTCCGACCGATCAGTCCGGCCCAGATTCCCGGCCCGGCCACCACTCGCGGCCCGACCGCCCCGCCTCCGAACGCCGCGTCCGCCCCGACCGCCCCCGCCCCGAAGCATCGGCCACGCCCAAGGCCGGAGCGCAGCGCGCCCGCACCGGTAAGCCGGTGCGCCGCAAGGCGGAAGGACAGTGGGCGCTCGGCTATCGCGAACCGCTGAACCCGAACGAACAGTCCAAGAAGGACGACAACCCACTCAACGTCCGCGCTCGCATCGAGAACATCTACTCGAAGCAGGGCTTCGACAGCATCGACAAGGGCGATCTGCGCGGCCGGTTCCGCTGGTGGGGTCTCTACACCCAGCGCGAACAGGGCTACGACGGCAGCTGGACCGGCGACGAGAACATCGACATTCTCGAGGCCAAGTACTTCATGATGCGCATCCGCTGCGACGCGGGCGCATTGAATGTCGAGCAGCTGCGCACCCTCGGCCAGATCTCCACCGAGTTCGGCCGCGACACCGCCGATCTGTCCGACCGCGAGAACGTGCAGTACCACTGGATCGAGGTGGAGAACGTCCCCGAGATCTGGCAACGGATCGAGGCGGTCGGTCTCAAGACCACTGAGGCGTGTGGCGACTGCCCGCGCGTGGTGCTCGGCTCCCCGCTCGCGGGTGAATCGCTGAACGAGATCATCGATCCGACGCCCGCGATCGACGAGATCGTGCGCCGCTACATCGGCAAGAAGGAGTACTCCAACCTGCCGCGCAAGTTCAAGACGGCGATCTCGGGCCAGCAGGACGTGGTGCACGAGATCAACGATGTCGCGTTCGTCGGGGTGAACCATCCCGAGCACGGGCCGGGTCTCGATCTCTGGGTCGGTGGCGGCCTGTCCACGAATCCGATGCTGGCGCAACGAGTCGGCGCGTGGGTGCCGCTCGACGAGGTGCCGGATGTGTGGGAGGCCGTGGTTTCGCTGTACCGCGACTACGGTTACCGCCGCCTTCGCACCAAGGCGCGGTTGAAGTTCCTGGTCAAGGACTGGGGCATCGAAAAGTTCCGTGAGGTGCTCGAAGAGAAGTACCTGAAGCGCAAGCTGATCGATGGCCCGGCGCCGGAGCAGCCGACCAAGCCGATCGACCATGTCGGCGTGCAGAAGCTGAAGAATGGGCTCAACGCGGTCGGCTTCTCCCCCATCGCGGGCCGGGTCTCCGGCACGATCCTGACCAAGGTCGCCGACGCCGTCGAGCGGATCGGGTCGGACCGTATCCGGTTCACGCCGTACCAGAAGCTGATCGTGCTCGACGTCGCCGACGACAAGGTCGACGCGCTGATCGACGAGCTGGAACCCCTTGGGCTGCAAGCACGTCCGTCGTTGTGGCGGCGAAACCTGATGGCGTGCTCCGGCATCGAATTCTGCAAGCTGTCGTTCGCCGAGACGCGTAAGCGGTCGCAGGTGCTGGTGCCCGAACTGGAGGAGCGGCTCGCGGATCTCAATGCGCTGCTGGACGTTCCGGTCACCATCAATATCAACGGCTGCCCGAACTCGTGCGCCCGGTCGCAGATCGCCGACATCGGATTCAAGGGCCAGCTGGTCGACGACGGCAACGGGAATCACGTGGAGGGCTTCCAGGTTCACCTGGGTGGCAGCCTCGGCTTCGACAGCGCCTTCGGGCGCAAGCTGCGTCAGCACAAGGTGACCAGCGACGAGCTCGGTGACTACATCGAGCGGGTGGTGCGCAACTTCATCAAGCACCGCGAGGATGGCGAACGGTTCGCGCAGTGGGCCGTTCGTGCCGACGAGGCTGATCTGAAATGAGTCTCGCTTGCGCTGGGCATGTGATGGGAGATCAACTGTGACAACCGAATTGGTAGCGAAGCTGGCCGAGGAAGAGCTGCGGGCCATTGCCGAGAAGGGCGCCGCCGACCTCGGTCCCGAGGCGTCCGCGCTCGACCTGCTGCGGTGGACCGAGGAAAACTTCGGCTCGGGCTACATCGTCGCCTCGAACATGCAGGACGGCGTGCTGGTCCACCTGGCCGCGCAGGTCCGCGCTGGGGTGGACGTGCTGTTCCTGGATACCGGCTACCACTTCGCCGAGACCATCGGCACCCGGGACGCCGTCGAGGCGGTGTACGGGGTGAACGTGGTCAACGTTCGTCCGGAACACACTGTGGCCGAACAGGATCAGTTGCTCGGCAAGGACCTGTTCGGGCGCGATCCCGGCGAGTGCTGCCGGTTGCGCAAGGTGGTCCCGCTGCAGAAGTCGCTGGCCGGATACAACGCCTGGGTCACCGGTATCCGCCGGGTCGAGGCGCCGACGCGGGCCAACGCACCGCTCATCTCGTTCGACGAGGCGTTCGGGCTGGTGAAGATCAATCCGATCGCCGCCTGGTCCGACGACGAGATGCAGGCCTACATCGAACAGCACGGCATCCTCGTCAATCCTCTGGTGGAAGAGGGATATCCGTCCATCGGCTGCGCTCCGTGCACACGGAAGCCGGAGCCGGGTTCCGATCCGCGAAGCGGCCGTTGGGCCGGCCTCGCCAAGACCGAATGCGGGTTGCACACCGCCTGACCGAGTCAGGCCCGACGGAGGCAGCCTGCGTAACCACGGAGGGGCCCTCGGACAGGCAGATTGGATACAGCATGACGGAGACCATTGTGAACGAACTTGTGAGCGAATCCTCCAGCACCACCGAACGCGCCTTCGGCATCAGCGATTTCGACACGCTCGCCGCACTGGAGTCGGAGTCGATCCACATCTTCCGGGAGGTGGCAGGGGAATTCGAGCGGCCGGTGATCCTGTTCTCCGGCGGCAAGGACTCCACCGTGCTGTTGCACCTGGCGCTCAAGGCATTCTGGCCCGCGCCGTTGCCATTCGCGCTGCTGCACGTCGACACGGGGCACAATCTGCCGGAGGTGCTGGAGTTCCGGGACAAGATCGTCGAGCGGTACGGGCTGCGGCTGCACGTCGCCAAGGTCGAGGACTATCTCGCCGACGGCAGGCTCACCGAGCGCCCGGACGGCATCCGCAACCCGCTGCAGACCGTCCCGCTGCTGGACGCGATCAGCGAGCACCGCTTCGACGCGGTGTTCGGCGGCGGCCGACGCGACGAGGAGCGCTCCCGCGCCAAGGAGCGAATCTTCTCGCTGCGCAACGCCTTCGGGCAGTGGGACCCCAAGCGGCAGCGGCCGGAACTGTGGAACCTGTACAACGGGCGGCACGCGCCGGGCGAGCATGTTCGGGTGTTTCCGTTGAGCAACTGGACCGAGCTGGACATCTGGCGCTACATCGCCCGCGAGGACATCGACCTGGCGAGCATCTACTACGCGCATCAGCGTCCGGTGTACCAGCGCGACGGCATGTGGATGACGCCCGGCGTATGGGGTGGTCCACGCGAGGACGAGGTGCTGGAAACGCTGTCGGTGCGTTACCGCACCGTCGGCGACGGATCATCTACCGGCGCAGTGCTTTCCGACGCTGCCGACAACCAGGCGATCCTGGCCGAGGTGGCCGCGTCCCGATTGACCGAACGTGGCGCTACCCGTGGTGACGACCGGGTGTCGGAAGCCGCGATGGAAGACCGCAAGCGAGAGGGTTATTTCTGATATGTCTGCCGAGCGGAGCTTGCGTAGCGAGCCATCAACCGAGCTATTGAGGCTGGCGACCGCCGGTTCTGTCGACGACGGCAAGTCCACTCTGGTCGGCCGCCTGCTCTACGACACGAAATCCGTTCTGGCCGATCAGATCGACGCCGTAACCCGCGCGTCGGTGGACAAAGGGCTTGCCACACCGGACCTTTCGTTGCTCGTGGACGGGCTGCGGGCGGAGCGTGAGCAGGGCATCACCATCGATGTCGCCTACCGGTATTTCGCCACGCCGCGGCGCTCGTTCGTGCTGGCGGATACTCCCGGGCATGTGCAATACACCCGTAATACGGTGTCCGGTGCGTCGACCGCGCAGCTGGTGATCCTGCTTGTCGACGCGCGCAAGGGCGTCATCGAGCAGACCCGCAGGCATGCCGCGGTGCTCGCATTGCTCGGGGTGCCGAAGCTGGTGCTCGCGGTGAACAAGATCGACCTGGTGGATGACGCGGCGACCGTGTTCGCCGACATCTCGGCCGAATTCAACCAGCTCACCCGGACTCTCGGCTGGTCCGACGACGACGTGCTGGAGATTCCGGTCTCCGCACTGCACGGCGACAACATCGCCACTCGCTCCGAGGGCACCCCGTACTACAGCGGTCCCTCGCTGATCGAGCATCTGGAATCGGTGCCGGTCGATGCCGACAGCACCGGCAATCACACACTGGGACTTCGCTTTCCGGTGCAGTATGTGATCCGGCCGCGCACCGCCGAGTATCCCGATTACCGCGGCTACGCCGGTCAGATCGCGGCCGGTGCGGTCGCGCCCGGCGACGAGGTCGTGGTGCTGCCCTCCGGGATTCGCACCACCGTCGAACGGATCGATACGCCGGACGGTGAGCTCGCCGTGGCGCAAACCGGCCGCAGCGTCACCCTGATCCTGGCCGACGACCTCGACATCTCTCGCGGCGACACCATCGCCTCGGTCGCCGACGCCCCCGACCCGATCGACACCTTCGACGCAACCGTCTGCTGGCTCGGCGACAAACCGCTGCGCCCCGGCGCACGCCTGCTGCTCAAGCACGGCACCCGCACCACCCAGGCCATCGTCGGCGGCCTGCTGGAACGCTTCGACGAACAGCGCCTGATCGCCGACCCGAACCCGGACTCGTTGGCCCTCAACGACATCGGCCGCATTTCCGTGCGCGTCGCCGAACCACTCGCAGTCGACGACTACCGAGTCAACCGCCACACCGGCAGCTTCCTGCTCATCGACCCGTCCGGGGGCAACACCCTAGCCGCGGGCCTGGTCGGCGACGTGCTGTCGGCCGTTGAGGTCGGCACCGGAGTCTGAGATGAGGGATCCGGTCGGCAGCGCGACATCGCTGGGCGCCGCGAGGGTGGTGCCGGGGGCGAGTTGGGTGCCGGAGGCGAACGCGATGCCGGACACGGACACGGTGCCAGGCACGGACACGCTGCCGGACACGAACACGCTGCCGGGCACGGACACGCTGCCGGGCACGGACACGCTGCCAGGCACGGACACGCTGCCAGGCACGGACACGCTGCCAGGCACGGACACGCTGCCAGGCACGGGCACGGGCACGGGCACGGGCACGGGCACGGGCACGATGCCCGACACGGACACGGTGCCAGGCACGAGCACGATGCCCGACACGGACACGACGCCGGACGCGAGCACGATCCCGGGCACGAGCACGAGCACGATCCCGGGCACCGACACGATCCCGGACGCGGATGCGATGCCGGGCACGAGCACGATCCCGGGCACCGACACGATCCCGGACGCGGATGCGATGCCGGGCACGAGCACGGTGCGGGTGGCGGTGCCGGACGCGAACAGGGCGCCAGGTGCGAGCACCGCGCCGGACGCGAGCACGATGCCGGGTGCGAATGCGGTGCGGGTGGCGGTGCCGGGCGCGAGGAGGGTGACGGAATCGCACGCCATCGCAGCGACGCCCGCCTTGCATATGGCGGCGATACGGCAAACCGCTGCCGCACTGAGCATTGCGGCCGCGCCGCCCGAAGATGAGGCCGTACTGAGGCGCGGTGCCCCCGCACTGATCGCGGTGGCGCACGGCAGCCGGGATCCGCGGTCCGCCGCGAGGATGTCGGCGGTGGTCGCCGAACTGGCCGCCGCGCGGCCGGGTTTCGACGTGCGGTTGGCGTTTCTCGATCTCAGTGCGCCCTCGGTCGAGCAAGTCGTGGACGCCGTTGCGGCGCAGGGGCATACCCATGCGGTGGTCGCGCCCATGTTGCTGGGCAATGCCTTTCACGCCCGGGTGGATCTACCCGGACTGTTGGCCGCAGCCCACACCCGCCACCCTCAACTACACCTCACCCAGGCCGACGTACTCGGCCCCGATATCCGGCTGATCGCCGCTCTGCGAGATCGAGTCGCAGAAGCCTGCGACTCGATCGCCGCCACGCGGTACCCAGCGAGTGATGCCACACGAGACCCCGCCAGCGAGGCCACCCGAATCGACGCCATGCGCCAACCCCCGGACGGCACAACCCGGGCCGCCGCGAGCGACACCATGCGCCACCCCTCGGACGGCACAACCCGGGCCGCCGCGAGCGACACCATGCGCCACCCCTCGGACGGCACAACCCGGGCCGCCGCGAGCGACGCCATGCGAAATCCGTCGGTCACCGCAATTCAAAACCCCTCGACCGATCACACCCGAGACTCGTCGATCGGCGCAACTCGAAACCCCGCGAGCTCCACCCCTCGAATCGAAATCTCGCGAGACCTATCGCGGACCTGGCCGAATCGTCGCCTCGGTATCGCGGTGGCCGCGGTGGGCTCCTCCTCCCCAGCCGCCAACGCCCGCACGGCCGCGGTGGCCCGCCGTCTCGCCGCCCTTACTGGCCATCTCACCGAGATTTGCTTCGCCACCACCGAACCCACGGTGTCGCAAGCGATTTCCCGCCTGTACGCCCGTGGCGCCGATGAGGCACTCGTCGCACCGTGGTTCCTGGCACCCGGTCTCCTCACCGACCGTCTTGCGACCGCCGCCCCGAACTTGGTGCACGCCAACGTCATCGGCCCGCATTCAGCTCTCACGGAGATTATCTGGGACCGCTACGACGCCGCGGTGGCCAACACCCTCGTAAGGTCGGCCTGACAGACCGCACTTGACGGCGCGCAGCTGTCCCGCGGCTCCCTTGGTCGGCAGGCGTCGGTCATCATGCCTGCGCAAACAATTCCGACTGCAACCGTTGGGATCCGCAGCGGAGATCGGCAGTTGTCTTGTCAGGACACGTGGGCAGCGTCCCGCCTACACGGAACTCAGCTCAGCAACTCG
The DNA here is from genome assembly GCF_042691675.1 of Nocardia brasiliensis. GTDB lineage: Bacteria > Actinomycetota > Actinomycetes > Mycobacteriales > Mycobacteriaceae > Nocardia > Nocardia brasiliensis_D. Next base: position 2,203,463 of record NZ_CP170507.1, on the reverse strand, counting down.
TCGACGATCGCGCGAGCCGTCGCCACGCCCCAGTCGTTGCCCATCTGGCGGGCGCTGTGGGCGGCGGCGATGACGGCGTCCAGTTCGAAGGCGATGATGTCGGCGTTGCGTTCACCGAGGTGTCCTTGTTCCTGAGCGTGGCGGATTTCGTTGGCCACGAAGGTGAGGAAGTCGCGGTGGTGCTCGGCGAGGGCATCGCGGATGGGGCCGGGGCGGCTGTCGAACTCGGCGAGGGTAGCGACCCGGAAGCAGCCGCCGGGAAACGCCGGCTCGGTGACCTGGCCGAACCAGTGCTCGACCAGGGCGCGCAGGCGCGGCATGCCGCTCGGCTCGTCCAGGCTCGGTTTGACGACCGCGTCGACAAAGACCTCCCGCGCCACTTTGACCGCAGCTAGTTGCAAAGCTTCCTTGCTGCCGAACAGAGTCGCGATGCCACTCTTGCTGAGGCCGAGATCGGTGGCCAACCTGCCGATGCTCACCCCCGTCAAGCCCTCGACAGACGCGACATCAGCTGCATGCCTGGCAATCGACGCCCGGGACCGCGCACCCTTGACCAAGCGCTGATCTGCGCCTTGCTGCTGATCAGCATCGCCTGTGGACTCGGACATGTCCCCATTCTTCCACGAACCCCTGCAAATACGAACGGACGGTCGTACTTTAGTGAACGACCGATCGTACATCGTCACGCACCCAGTTAGACCCATGCTCGACGTTCAAACCTGAACTCACTCGCCGAACGGGACGCCCCTGCGACACCGGCCGAGGTACCCGCTTGAAGAACGTCCCCCGAATAGACAACCAGGCGGGCAGTACGAACCGGCGCCCGCAGACCACCGTCACGTCTCCACCGAACGGAACGTAAGTGCGCCATCGCACGGCAGGAGCCTCGATGGTGCCCCGTCCAGCCACCACCACGCCCCTTGGATAGCACTCGAACGGGACATGAGCGCGCCATCGCACGAGAGGAGCCTCGGTGGTGTCCCGTTCGGATACAACCCCACGGCTGGGCAGCGCCCGAGCGGGACATGATGGCGGCATCGCACGAGAGGAGCCTCGGTGGTGTCCCGTTCGGACAACACCACAGGGCGGGACGGACCTCAAACGGGACATGAGCGCGGCATAGCACGAGAAGGGCAACATGCGGGGTCGCACGAAAGGGGCATCCCGCAATGTCCCTTCCGACACCGACCAAGGGGCGGGACGGCGCCCGAGCGGGACATGAACGCGCCACCGCGCAATAAGACCCTCCGTACTGTCCCCTCAGACACCACCACACGGCTGGGCGACGCTCAAGCGGGACATGAACGCGGCATCGCACGAGAGGAGCCTCCGTAGTGCCCCGTTCGGACACCACCACCCGGCAGGACAGCGCACGAGCGGGACATGAGCGCGCCACCGCACGAGAAGGGCCTCCAAGGTGTCCCCTTCGGACACCACCACCGGGCTGGGCGACGCTCGAGCGCGACACGAGCGCGGCATCGCACGACAGGAGCCTCCGTAGTGTCCCGTTCGGACACCACCACCCGGCTGGGCGACGCTCAAGCGGAACATGAACGCGGCATCGCACGACAGGAGCCTCCGTAGTGTCCCGTTCGGACACCACCACCCGGCTGGGCGACGCTCGTGCGGGACATGAGCGCGGCATAGCACGAGTAGGGCAACATGCGGGGTCGCACGACAGGGCATCACGCAATCGCCCCCAGGGCGGGACGGCGCCCGAGCGGGAGACCAGCGCGCCACCGCGCAAGAGGACCCTCCGTACTATCCCCTCGACCACCACCGCCCGGCTGGGCGACGCTCGAACGGGACATGAACGCGGCAAAGCGCGACAGGAGCCCCCGTAACGTCCCGTACGGACACCACCACACGGCTGGATAGCGCACGAGCGGGACATGAACGCGCCACCGCACGAGAATGGCCACCCTAGTGTCCCTTTTGGTCACCACCACACGGCTGGATAGCGCACGAGCGGGACATGAACGCGGCATCGCACGACAGGAACCTCCGTAGTGTCCCGTTCGGACACCACCACCCGGCAGGACAGCGCTCGAACGGGACACGAGGGGCGTCATCGCGCGCGAAGGGCATCCACGGTGTCCCGTTCGGTAATGACCACGGGCCGTCGGCGCTTTGCCGGGATAGTTCCGGCGGCAACCCACTCGGGACCCGCCAACTTCGGCCCTTAGCGAGTGGCACACAGTGGAGGCATTTGCCGAGAACGGCTCACCATGGTGTGCCACTCGACGCTCATCGGGTACGGCGACGGAACGTGGGCGAGGTGGAGCGCTCGGCGCTGATCTCCGTGCAGGTTTACGGGGATGGGGGTTGGTAGGCGTTGATGAGTTCGGTACCGATTCGGGCTAGTTCGGTGCGGACTTCTTGGGGTTCTACGACTTCGATGGAGGCGCCCCAGCCGGCTAGTTGCTGGGCGAGCATCCAGGCGGTGGGGGCGGTGACTTGGACTCGGATGCGGCCGTCGGGGATTGGGCCGTCGACTACGCAGTGCCTGCCTTGTTGGTTGCGGAGGATCGGGAGCAGGCGGTCGGAGATGAGGACGGTGGCCGCGGTGGCGGCGCGGCGTTGCTCCATTTCGTCGACTACCTCGTTCCAGGTGGCGGAAAGGTCGAAATCGGCTGGGCGGTGGGCAGGTTCGTCCGTGAGGAGGGCCTCGGTGATGCGGTCGATGCGGAAGGTCCGCTGGCCGTGGTCGGTTCCGGCGATGAGGTACCAGATGGCGTCCTTGTCGATCAGACCCCACGGGTCGACCAGTCGCTCGGTGCGTTCGCCCTTCTTGCTGGCGTAGTGCAGGCGAACCTTGTTGCGCTGCACCACTGCTCGCTGTAGTAGCTCGACCACCGGTGGTAGCTCTCGGTCGGCCTGACCCCAGCGAGCCGGATCGATCACCACCGCGTCGGCCGCTGCGGCGGCGTCGGTGCGGAAGGGCTGCGGCAAGGCGCGAACCAGTTTGCGCAGTGCTGATTTCACCTCCGGTACCGCGCTCGCCGACGGGCCTGCCAGTAGGAACAACGCCCGCGCCTCGCCTGCCGTCAAACCGGTGAGGTCGGTGCGGGCGCCGCCCACCAGCGACCAACCGCCGCCGCGACCCGGCTGTGGATACACCGGGACGCCCGCCGTCGACAATGCCTCCAGGTCGCGACGCGCGGTGGCCACCGATGTCTCCAGTTCCTCGGCGACTTCGGCGGCGGTCACCCGTCCGCGCGTCTGCATCATCAGCAGGATCGCCACCAATCTGTCCGCTCGCACGCGCACAATTCTGCCCGAAAAAGTGCTCATTCGGTGAGCACTTTAGGTCGGATGATGGTTCTACAAGCAAGAACGAACACGATGAAGGAGACCGAAATGCTGCGAGGAATGGCGACGAGCACGTTCTACGCCGACGACCTGGAAGCCGCGAAGGACTGGTATACCGAGTTCCTCGGCGTCGAGCCCTACTTCCACGTTCCCAATGGCTACTACGAGTTCCGCATCGGCGACTACCTGCACGAATTCGGCATCGTCAACCGCGCCTACGCCCCGGGGGGCGCCCGCAACGCACCCGGCGGCGCCATCGTCAACTGGCACGTCGACGACATCAAGGCGACCTTCGACCGACTGCTCGAACTCGGTGCCAAGGAGTACGACCCGATCACCGAGCGCGGCGAAGGCTCCGGATTCGTGACGGCGTCCGTCATCGACCCCTTCGGCAACGTCCTCGGCATCATGTCGAACCCGCACTACCTCGAGGTGCTGGCGAAGACCGGTCCGGCGTAACCAGGAGCCGTCCACCGAGCGCGGCGCACACCTGCGGCGCGCTCGGTCACTGGGATCTGCGCGGACGGCCGCCGTATCAGGCGGAGGCGCTGCGCGAGCAGCACCGACTTGGGCGGTTTCGGAGCGAGCTCGGCGGCTGCGCAGTGTTGCGGCTGGCGGGGGCGGCATATGATCTGGGCCACATCTACCGTTTGCGTCGTGAACGGCTTCCGGCTTGGAAGGACACCTATGGTCATCCCTGTCCGAGCAGTACCCGGTGCGCGCGGTACAGCGAGTACTCCGGAGATGCTCATCCGCCGCGTCGGGCGCGGGGACGAGCGGGCATTCGCCGAGCTGTACGACATCGTGGCGGGGCCCGTGCTAGGGATTGTTGCGCGGGTGGTACGAGATCATGCCCAAGCCGACGATGTAGCGCGGAACGTGCTGCTTGAGCTCTGGCAGAAGGCGCCGCGGTTCGATGCGCAAAATCATCGAGTGCTGGAGTGGGCGACGATGATTGCGCATCGCCGCGCGGTCGAACACGTGCGCTTCGCTGATGCCGGGGAACGGCAGAATCGCGCGGGGCAATCGGAGTTGCGCTGGTGCTTCGACGAGGTTGTGCAGACCACGTTGGATCGGATCGAGGACGATGCGGTGCGCAGGTCGTTGGGCGAACTCACCGATCTGCAATGCCGATCGCTCATCCTCGCCTACTACGGCGGCTACACCGACCGCGAGATATCCGAGGCACTCGACAAACCGGTCGGGACGATCGAATCCCGGATGCGCGACGGGCTGCTCCGCGTGCGCGACGCCCTGGACCGGCAGCCGTGAACCCCGACATCCACACCCTGACCGGCGCCTTCGTACTGGACGCCCTCGACGACGCCGAACGCGCCGCCTTCGCACGACACCTCGACAATTGCCCTACCTGCCACGCCGAAGTCGCCCGACTGCGCTCAGTCGCCGCCCGCCTCGCAACCGCGGTGGCCCCAGTATCGACGGCTTCGTTAAAGGACCGGGTACTCACCGACCTCAGCACGCGCCGTCAACTCCCCGCTGACACCCTCGGCCAGACCCAGATCATCCCAGCCATAGGCGATCTGGAGCGGACAGCGATTATGCCGCCCCTGGAAGGCTTGACGGACAACGACTTTCCACCGCAACACAAGCGCCGGTGGACCCCGTTCCGGAAGCGCCGCTCGAAGTAAGCCCACCCCGTCCGCCAGCCGCCGACGCCCCAGTAAGCCCCACTGAACGGGACACAGCCGCGTCCTTACTCGGCATTCCGCTCAGCCATGTACCGCTTGGCGCATGGGTTGCGGGCCGTCTCGGGTCGGCATCGACTTCGGCCTGCCTGTTCGGGGTGCCAAGGCCGGGTCAGGGGCGGAACCAGCGCTCCAGGATGGTGGCTACGCCGTCTTCGAGGACGTTGCCGGTTACCTCGTGGGCTAGGTTTCTTACTTCGGCGGGGGCGTTGGCCATGGCTACGGAATGGGCTGCCCAGCGGAGCATTTCGCGGTCGTTGTAGCCGTCACCGATGGCCAGGGTGGCGGAGTGCGGGACGTCGAGGGCTAGGCGGAGGCGTTCGAGGGCCCAGCCCTTGGAGACGCCTTCGCGGGAGACGGTGAGCCAGGGACCGAATTCGCCGTGCACCCAGCTGGCGCCGGGGACTTGCAGCTCGTGCAGCAGGCGCAGCATTTCCGCCAGTGAACCCTGTGGCCACCAGCCGTTGAGCCGGGGGGTCGGCTCGCTGCTCAGCGCGCCGTGGTCGACGAGCAGGTATTCGCCGAGCGAGAACTCCCCCGGGCTGGTGCCGGTGGCCCAATAGCCGATGCCGACCTTCTCCACGGCGAAGATCATCTCCGGGATCAGGGCGCGCAACGCGAGAACCGCAGGCGCGGGGTCGAAATCGTGCACGGTCACCGGTTGCCCCTTGGCCACGTCGACGTGGACCGCGCCGTTGGAGCACAACGCATGCCCTTCGAGCAGGCCCAGTTCGGCCAGCACCGGCCGGGTGGTCAGGACGGTTCGCCCGGTCGTCACGACAACATGCGCGCCCGCCAGCACGGCCGCGCGCACAGCGGCGGCCACGCGCTCGCTGACCGGACTACCGGTGTCGAGCAGCGTTCCGTCCACGTCCAGCGCTATGAGCTGGGGTCCCCCGTTTGCCACCAGCCCATTGTGCCTTGACGCCGCGGTGCCCGTCGGGCGATCACTCACGTCGAGACCTCCACTCGGCCCGATGATTCGGCACCGGCCGTACGGTAATGCCGCAGCCTTACCAGAGCAGCCGCAGGCCGACCAACCTGCGCACCGAGCCACACCACCGCGTTCGCCGTGGCGGCAATGGGCCGACGCGGCACTGCTCCGACTCCCAGCGAATCGCCCTAATGCCCGCCTGCGCCATCTGTGGAACCACCGGTCGAACCACCCGAGGACGTGCCGCCGGAAGTGGAACCGCCGGAGGTCGTATCGCTGGAGGTCGACGTGCTCGCTGTTGTTCCGGAGGTGCTGCCCCCGGTGCCGCTCGACGTGTCGCTGGAAGAGGTTCCGCCGGAGGTGGTTCCGCTCGAGGTGCTTCCGCCGCTGGAAGTACCGGTGGAGCCACCGGCCGTGGTGCCACCGGTGGAAGATTCGCCGGAAGACGTACCGCCGGTGGACTCGCCGGACGATGCGGTACCGCCGGAGGTCGCGCCGCCGGTGCCGGAAGATGTTGTCCCGCTGGCAGCAGTGCCGGAAGTGGCTCCGGTGACTGGTGCTTCCGCGACGCCACCGGCCACCGGGGCGGCACCGGCCTCCGGTATCGAAGGTGCCGGATTGCCCTGGGGCGCAGCGGGTATCGACCCGGGCACTGACGCAGGCGGCGCGGCAGGTGTGCCCGCGATCGGGGCCGCAGGATGGGCAGGTACGCCAGGAACCGCAGGCTGCTTAGGCGACGGCGCGGGTTGGCCGAACGGCAGCGGGTTGACGAAGTAGGCCGGGTCGGCATACGTGGCACCGCGGCCTGACGTGGTGGCTCCGGCGATTCGAGGCCCGTCATTCGAATCGTTGCGGGATTCCGCCACGCTCGGCCCGAGCGGCGTCGAGTGCGCCGCGGGCGTGATGAACAAGCCGTACGCGGAGGGCCTGGCGGTGCCGGAAGCCAGGTTTCGCGATGTCGTCCACCCGGCGGGTGTCGCCACCCAGCCGTCGTGGTGGCCCGCCATGTGGTCCCCGCTCGCGTCGTACAGGAGGGTGTCGCTCGTCGGTGCGTCCAGGCCGGGGTAATGCTCGAGCACCGGTATCGCATCGGGACCCGCCGGGCTACCGAATACGGTCACCGCCGACATGGCGACCGCGGAAACTACGGCGGCACTGGAGAATACGGCTACTCGCGGCGAGTTCCGCCTGCTGTCGGAGGCAGCGAGCGCCATCGTGCGCGCGGCCATGAGCGCGGCACCCGCGGCGACGGTTTGGCCGGGATCTGCCGAAACCACCAGGGGGCGGCCGAGTTCGGCGAGGGTGCGGGCCACCTCGGCGGGCCTGGACGCACCGCCGACCACCAGGATGCGGCTGATGTCCGACAGCGTGAGATCGGCCGATCGGACGGCGGTCCGCACCACCTCGAGTGTGTCGTGCACGTGCGCGGCGCGCAGGCCATCGATGTCGATCATCGACAGCATCGACATCGGTGTCGTCGTGCCGGGCCGGGCGTCGTGGGCGTACCGGGCGATCATCGCGCCCAGCGGCCTGCCGCCGAAGTCGTAGGAGCGCACAGGTTTTCCGACCATCGGATGGTTGTCCCAGTCCGGGCCGACGCGCACGACGGTGACGTCGAGGCTGGTCCCGCCGAGGTCGTAGACCAGCACGAAGCCCGGTTCCAGCGGACCGTGTTCGCGTTCCAGCCATTCCGCGGCGGCCACCGGCTCGGGCACCAACGCGACGTCGCTCGCTCCCGACAGGTCGAGCGCCTGCCGCAGCACGGTCACCTCTTTGTCGGAATACGTTGCGGGATAGGTGGCTACGGCACCGGCCTCGGCCGCCGCGGGCTCGGCTTCGCGCAGCCCGTTCACCACCGCGGCGACGAGGTTGGCGGGCGACCAGATGCGCCCGCCGACGATCATCGACTCCGGATCACGACTCAGGTCGGCGAAATCCGTTACGGCCATGCTGAATTGAGGTATGCCACCGATCCGCAGGCCGCCCGCGCTGTCGAAGGTCACCGCGGTGCGTCGACTGCGCACGACGGGCCGCGTTCGCGTACCGGTCACCGACGCCGTCATAGAGTTCACTGCGCCGATGCTGAAACCCAGACCTGTGGTCATATGCTATCCCGTCAACGTACCGAGACCACGTCCATCACACAGAGAACCATGTGGCCGCGGTCGTCTTCCAAACAGCCAGCACAGATTAGCTGTTCGGCTCGCTGGAAGGATGTGGAATAGATATGAACGGCGCGAGAATGGCGTGAAACGTTTAGCTCCCGACGGCAATGATCCGGGTCACCTGCGGCGATGCGCAGGAGCGGAAAATGTTCAGTCCTCTCGACACGCGTAGATGCGACAGCGGACCACGCAATCCCGTTACTTCGCAGCGATCCGGACAAAGCGCCGATGCCGGACCGTGGACCGATATTCGCTGCGAATCGCAAGTCACATTAAGACACTGACCGGTCGGTAACCAAATCATTGCCAGCGCTGCTCATTCCAGGGCAGAGCGATCTGCTCGGCTAGTTCCATGACGCATCAACTCAAGGTCTGATTTCCGCCAGCGCAGCCGCCCCGCGCCGACTTGACTTGGTCCTGCGACCGCACCACCGAGGCGAGATCGCAAGAACGGGAAGGGAAATGAAGAACATGGCTACACGGTTCGCGGAAAAGGTCGTGCTGATCACCGGCGCCAGCTCGGGCGTCGGCAAGGCGGTGGCCCTGCGGGTGGCGAGCGAAGGGGCCGCCGTGGTGCTCGGCGCGCGCGGCAAGGACGCGGGCGAGCAGGTGGCGTCCGACATCCGCGCGGCGGGTGGCAGGGCGCTGTTCGTCGCGACCGACGTCACCGTGGAGGCGGATGTGGCGCGGCTTACTCAGGCTGCGCTCACCGAGTACGGGCGACTCGACGCGGCCTTCAACAATGCGGGTGCGGTCAATGCCTTCGGCCCCGTCTCCGAGATCGGTGAGGCGGGCTGGCGCGCCGATCTGGAACTCAACCTGACCAGTGTGTTCTACGGTCTGCGCCACCAAGTGCCCGCACTGGTTGCGGGCGGTGGGGGTGCGATCCTGAACAACGCGTCGAACCTCGGCGTCGTCGGCATGGGCTCGGTTGCCCCGTATGTGGCGGCCAAGCACGGCGTCGTCGGTCTGACCAGGGCGGTGGCGCTGGAAGCCGCCGAGCAAGGTGTCCGGGTGAATGCGCTGATCTCCGGTGCGATCGACACCCCGGCGTTCCGCAATTCGATGGGCGCGACGCCCGAGGGTGCGGCGGCCATCGCCGCGCTGCACCCGCTGGGCCGGATCAGTCAGCCTGCCGAGATCGCGTCGTTCTGCGCGTACCTGCTCAGTGATGAAGCCAGTTTCGTTACCGGTGCCGCACTCGCGATCGATGGTGGGTTCACGGCTCGGTGAACGCTGGAGCCCCGGCGGAGGTGCGGCAGCTGGGGCACCTGGGGCACGTGGGGCACCTGGGGCAACGGAGTGCCGGGCTCTCAGCCTCGGTGCCGTGGGGGCACTCGGGGCAGCGCAGCACCGGAGCCGGGGCGTCGGGACACTTGGCCCAGCGCAGCCACTAGGGTCCGCTGCCTTAAGCAGCGGGCCTCTTGGCGGCAACGCAGCGCTGGGGCTCTGGCGCCTCAAAACAACGGGCACTCAGCGCCAGCGGAGTGCTGGGGCCTTGGGGCTTCAAGACAGCGGAGCACCGAGGCACTGAAGCCTCGAGACAGCGGGCCTGTTAGCCGCAGCGGAGCACGGGGGTTCGGCCTCGAGTCAGCGGGGCACTTCGCCGCAGCGGAGCACCGGGGTACCGACGTCTCGAGGGCATCGGGCCTCTCGGTCGCAGCGAAGCACCGGGCTGGGCCTCGAGACAGCGGGGCGATCGGCCGCGGCGGAGTACCGCGGCCTCGAGTTCGAGACACCTGGGCACTTGGTGCAGCGGGGTGCTTAGGCACTGGCGCGCCTCGAGACAACGGGCCTGGCTGGGGCAGCGGAGCATCCGGGTTCTGACGCGTCGGGGCAGCGGGCCTCTTGGCGGCGGCGGAGTACCGGGGCACTGACCTTCAAGACAGCGAGGCACTTGGGGCAAGTGAGGGCGCTTAGGCACAGGCGCACAGGCACTGAAGCAGTTGGGGTACCTGGGCGACGGCACTGCGGGCATCGAAACTCGGCGCTTATCGAAGAATGCTCGGACGGGTCGCCGCGCGCGACCCGTCCGAGCCCCAGCGGAACCGACCCGACGTGATCCCGCTAGCACACGAGCCGAGACCTGCTCGTGTTGATCCCGGTGCCGACCCTGAACGGTCGCGATGGCGGTCGCAATCCCCCCAGTTCCGTACGCGTGATGCCCTTCCATCGTCTGACCTCCCGCCCCCACCCACAAGTCCCCGAAACTAGGGGGGCACATCGACACCGATCCCCCGACCCCCAGCCCACCCACTCACAAGCCGCGCACGAATCCGCCCCCTGCACACGACCCGGCTGCCAATCACCTACGCCGCAAACAAGATCGCACACGCCACGACCCACCCGCCGCAGTCGAACCTGCCGCGCAGGAAGTGGGGCCCGGCACGCATAGCGGCCCGCGATTATCCACGCAGCCAGCCGAAACCCGCGCACGAATCAGCCCCCTGCACACAACCTGGCTGCCAATCACCTACGCCGCAAACAAGATCGCACACGCCACGACCCACCCGCCGCAGTCGAACCTGCCGCGCAGGAATTGGGGCCCGGCACGCATAATGGCCCGCGATTATCCACGCAGCGAGCCGAAACGCGGCCTGACGAAAACCCACTAAGGCACGCGGCGGAACGTTCTCAGCGCGGTCACGCCCTCATCGCGTGGCCGCAGATCGGGCACCATCGACGGCGGCGCTGGCGTCGATGGTGGCGGCCTCGCGGGACCACAGGGGCCCGCGAGGGGTTTGTCAGGAGCGGATCAGCAGGCGGCGGAGCGGGCCACGGCGTTCGGTGGCTCCCGCGGTGCGGACGGCGGGCTGGCGCTGGTGGATCAGGCGGTCGAATTCTGTTGGTGTGCCTGCGGGTTCGGGTAGGCGACCGGCGTTGAAATCGTCGGCGAGCTGCTGCACCGTTTCCTGCGCGCAGGATTTGTTGGTGCCGATGAAGCCGGTGGGGCCGCGCTTGATCCAGCCGGTGACGTAGGTGCCGGGCAGTACAGCGCCGTCGGTGCGCTCCAGGACGCGGCCGTCCCGGTTCGGGATCACGCTGGCGGCGTCGTCGAACGGCAGGCCGGGCAACGGCACGCCACGGTAGCCGACCGAGGTGAGTACGAGCCCGGCGTCGAGGCGTTCGGTGGCGCCGGTCGCGACCGCACGGGTGCGGCCGTCCGCGTCGGTGACGAGTTCGTTGCGGCTGACCTCGATGCCCGCGACCCGGTCGGTGCCGAGAATCTCGGTGGGCGAGGCGAGGTATCGGAAGACGACCCGCTTGCGTTCGCCGAACGGCCTGCTGCGCACGGTGTGCAGTAACCGCAGCTTCTGCTCGACCTGATACGGCAGACCGTCGACGATCTCGGGCAGTTCGCCCTCGATCGCGATGTCCACGTCGGCACCGAGCAGTCCGACGAATTCGGGCACGGTGAAAGCGGATTCGAGCGGACCTCGACGTCCGAGAATCACCACTTCCTCGATCTTGCTCTCCCGCAACGCCCGCAGCGCGTACGGCGCGATATCGGTGCGCGACAACGATTCCGGGTCGCTGGTCAGAATGCGCGCGACGTCGAGCGCGACATTGCCGTTGCCGACGATCACGGCGCGCTGCTGCGACAGGTCGAAGATGCGGTCCGCGTGATCGGGATGCCCGTTGTACCAGGCGACGAAGTCGGTGGCCGAGATATTGCCGCGCAGTCCCTCACCGGGGATGTCGAGCTTGCGGTCGGCGGACGCACCGACGGCATAGATCACCGCGTGGAAGTGATCGAGCAGTTCCTCATGCGAAACATGCGCGCCCACTTCGACATTCAGATACGAGCCGAATCCGGGCTGCGCCGAGATGATGTCGAACAGCTCGCTGACCTTGCGGGTCTTGGCATGGTCCGGCGCGACGCCGTGGCGGGCCAGCCCATAGGGCACCGGCAGCCGGTCGAACACGGTCACCGACACGTCGGGCTGGGTCAGCAGCTCGTCGGCCGCGTACATGGCCGACGGCCCCGAGCCGACGATCGCCACCCGCAGCGACTGACGCTCGGTGCGAATCTCAGCCGCGGGCACCGGCTTCGCCAGCAGCGGGCGTGGCCGGGTCTGCCGGTAGAAGTCGGCGTTGATCTCGATGAACGGCTTCTGCTCATCGGTCAGCTTCTTGGCCGACACGATCGCGTCGACCGGGCACGCGGTGGCGCAGGCGCCGCAGTCGACGCACGCCTGCGGGTCCACGTACAGCATGTCCGCGGTGAGGAAATCCGGTTCATCCGGCGTGGGATGGATGCAGTTGACCGGGCAGGCGTACACGCAAGACGCGTCGCTGCAACAAGATTGGGTGACGATGTAGGGCACGTCAGCCGGCCTTGGCCGCGCGCAACGGCTCCGAACGGTAGCGGGTGGTGTGGCCGTCGATCTTGAGCAGTTTCCAGATCGCCTTGGAGACCGGGTTCATCAGGCCGATGTCCTTGGCCAGCGTGCGTACGTCACCGAAGAAGTCGCTGAACTCCTGCTTGGATTCCTTCGACCCGTAGAACAGCTCCTTGCGGACGTAGTCCGGGATGTCGAATTCGCGCCAGAAGGACCGGGGCGGGGTGAAGATCGCGCGGCCGAGGATGAACATGACGATCGGCATCGCGATGGACAGGATGAACTTGCTGCCCGCCTTCGATTCCGGCACGTGGATCTTCAGGAACTCGTGCGCGAAGGAGATGTGCCGCGCCTCTTCGGCGACGTGAATCGCCATCACCCCGCGCATGATCGGGTGCACGTCTTCGCCGGAGCGCAGGATCGCCTTCTGGATGTGGTCGATCGGCTCCTCGCCGGCCAGCACCGCCATGAAGAACAGGTTCGGGAACAGCGCGGCGACGGGGGCGCCCAGGTACTTGAACTTGCGCACCAGCGGGCCCATGCCGGGCACGTCCTCACCGATCCGGTTGACCATCTCCTGGAACATCAGGGTGTGGTTGTGCTCCTCGATCATCTCGTGGGAGCAGTAGCGGAATTCGGGGGAACCGTTGGGTAGGCCGAAGTTGTGCGTGACCATGCCGCTGATCAGGATCGTTTCGAACTGCAGCCCGACCTTGGCGACATTGGCCTGGCGGTACTTGCCGATCGCGATCTTGCGCTCGAGCGGCAGCGCCTGGTACCAGGGGTGGCGACCGAGCGGGTCGGCGGAGACCGGGAGGACCCACCGCTCCTCCCCCGCGTCGACGGCGAAGTCGGGGTTATCCCAGTCGATGTCCTCGTACGGGTCGAAATGCTTGTTCACCGAACCCTCGGAGAGCAGCAGCAGCGTCGCGGCGTACTCCTGCGCCTTCTCCAGATCGGGGTCGACCGGGGGCGTCACGGCTGTAGACATCGTCGCAGCTGCCTCTCCTCGTAGAACGTTTACCTGTATCCCATAGTTACACCTACGGCCGGTCACGTCAACCCGCGAAGACACCCGAGCGAACCTGGACGAATGATCACAGGGCACTGATGAAATACGGAAGGCCGCCGCCACCAATTCCCTCTCAGCAGGGGAACGGTGGCCGCGGCCTACTCGGCGCAGCTCATTGATAAAGCGTTATCCGCTGGCGGTAGCCCTCATCGCTACCGCCAGCGGATAACTGCCCCTAGTGCAGCCCGAGCTGCGCCAACCCCACGATCACCGCGTCGGCGGGCAGGGCAAGCGCCATGCCGACACCCGCCACCGACAGCCCGGCCGCGAGCGCCACCCTGGTCAAGCGGCGCTTGGTGCGCTGCGATAACACCAATGCCCTGGTGGCCGCCCGGTGCGCGCCGCCCCCGCGCCGCTTGGCGTGGTGCTTGCCCGCCGCCTCCTCGGCGGCAACGGCGGCTCGCCTGCCGATGATCGCCGCACCGTCCGCGATGGTGCGTTCCGGATCGGGCGCGGTGATCACCGGCCGGGCCAGCTCGCCCGCGAGCACCTGGGCCACTTCGACCGGCCGCGCCGCGCCGCCGACCACGAGGACACAGTCGACATCGGCCATGGTGACGTCCGCGATGCGCAGACAGCGATAGACGAGTTCCAAGGAGGACCGCACGTGCTTGGTCCGTAACTCATCGGCGGTCGTGCCCATGACCGAACCCGAGATAGAGGCCGACGGCAATCCGTGCCCGGCGCGCGAGGCGACCAGCGCACCGAAGGCCCGCCCGCCGAATTCGGCGGAGCGCAGCGGCTCGCCGACGATCGGATTACGCGGACAGCCCGCGCCGACCCGGACCAGCGTGATGTCCAGACTAGCGCCGCCTAGGTCATAGACGAGGGCCAGCCCCGGCATGAGCGGACCGCGATCGGCTTCCAGCCAGGCCGCCGCCGCGATGGGTTCGGCCACCAGCTCGACATGGTCGAGACCGATGGCGTCCAACGAGGCACGCAGATCGCCGACGTGCGCCTCGGTGTAGCGCGCCGGATGGGTCAGCACGATGCCGACTTCGGTGCTGCGCGCGGTGTAGTGCGGGTGCTCGAGCAGCGTCTCGGTGATCAGGCTTTCGGCGACCACCGCCACCAGATCCGCGGGTGACAGGGCACGGTGGCCGACCCGCGCGGACATGATCGAGCGTTGGGTGAGATCGGCGAATTCGATGATCGCGCGCCCGTGTCGCGGAATCATGCCGACGCGGGCCAAGCCCGTGCTGTCGAAGGTGAGCGTGGTTCGGCGAGTGATGGATTGGGATCGCTGGGTCCACCGGCGGCCCGGTGGAGCCTCGGGGGATGGCAGCTGGCGCAGCCAGCGGGGCGGGTAAGCGCCGTCAGAACGCTCGTCCGCCAGGGCGGAAACCGTGTTCACCGTGCCGATGCTCAAACCGAGACCAACCGCCATCGCAATCCACCTGATCGCCGAGCCGATTTGCTTCGAACTCCGTCCACGCAACCACTCCGCGACCCGCCTGCCAACCACCGGACACCCTGTTGTCCGCAGCCCGCCTGTTTTGAAACACGTTACATAGCACAAGCATCCATCCTGGTCACCTGCCCTGGAGGGCGGCGAGTGCGGCGGGAGCCGGATCCCAGTGCGACACGCCGATATTCGGCGCTGTCCCGTCCCGGTTTGCCGCACGGCGAAATAACCGCACACCCATCGGGGACCGTCGCGGATACGCGTTCTCACATGCTGTGATAGCCCCTAACAATCGCTGAAACGCCTGACACGCGACCAGCGGAGAGCGATACTGCACAGACCAGCCGGAGCACGGCCCACCCGCCGCGCCGCCCGACCCGCATGCCCGCACACAACGCGGACACCGCAGCGACTTCGTATCCCCATGCCCGGAGCACCAGCACACCGAAAACCGATGGATCTCCTTGCGCCAGCACAAGATCAGCAACGATCCAGCAGCCGGACGACAACTCAGTGCGCGGGCAACTCCGGAATTCTGGTCGCCCGCGCATACACCGTCTCGCCATCGGCCAACCGCAGCGCCTCCGCGTCACCGCGCGTCACCTGCGCGGCGAACAGATCACCGGTGGCCGCGTTGCGCAGCTCGACCCGCACCTCGAAACCCAAGTGCACGACACGCTCGACGGTGGCCCTGGTGACCCCCGCCGACTCGGCGGTCCCCTCGTGCTCGGCCAGCGACATGCTCGGCTCCCGACCGACGCGAATATCGTGCGGCCGCACCAGATGTCCGTTGAGCCGCGCCACCGCGCCGAGGAAAGACATCACGAACTCGTTGGCGGGCCGGTCGTACACGTCCTCCGGCGTACCGATCTGCTCGATGCGCCCCTTGTTCATCACCGCGATCCGATCGGCGACGTCCAAGGCCTCCTCCTGGTCGTGGGTGACCAGCACGGTGGTCACGTGCACCTCTTCGTGCAGCCTGCGCAGCCAGCTGCGCAGATCGGCGCGGACCTTGGCGTCCAGCGCGCCGAACGGCTCGTCGAGCAGCAGCACCTGCGGGTCGACGGCGAGCGCCCGGGCCAGGGCCATGCGCTGACGCTGGCCGCCGGACAGCTGCGCCGGGTAACGGTGCTGGAAGCCGTCGAGACCGACGATGCCGAGCAGTTCGTCGACCCGCTTGCGGATCTCGTTCTTGGGACGCTTGCGGATCTTCAAGCCGAAGGCCACATTGTCGCGCACGGTCATGTGCTTGAACGCGGCGTAATGCTGGAACACGAACCCGATGTCGCGCTTCTGCGGCGGGACCCGGGTGACGTTGTTCCCCGCGATCATCACCACGCCGGAGTCGAGCGACTCGAGCCCGGCGATCGAGCGCAGCAGCGTCGACTTGCCCGAACCGGACGGCCCGAGCAGGGCGGTCAGCTCGCCGGACGGGATATCGATGGTGACGTCGTCGAGCGCGGCGAACGAACCGTAGTTCTTCTTCGCATTGGTCACGGTGATCATTTGGTGCCCCGTTTGCGTTCGAGGAGGGTCATCAACAGGAGTGTCACGAGGGCCAGGCCCATCAGCAGGGTCGCGGCGGCGTAGGCGCCGAAGGTGTTGTGGTCGTTGATGTATCGGCCGTGCACGAGCAGCGTCAGGGTCTGCGACGTACCGGGCAGCGCGGACGACACCATGATCACCGCGCCGAACTCGCCGAGCGCACGCGCGACGGTCAGCACGACGCCGTAGGTGAGGCCCCAGCGGATAGCGGGCAGGGTGATCCGCCAGAACGTCTGCCAGCGGGTGGCACCCAGGGTAGCGGCGGCCTGTTCCTGGTCGTCGCCGATCTCGTGCAGCACCGGTTCGACCTCGCGCACCACAAACGGCAGCGTGACGAAGATGGTGGCGATCACCATGCCGGGCAGATTGAAGATCACCTTCAAGCCGATGTCCTCGAGACCGCCGAACCAGCCGCCCGCGCCCCACAGCAGGATCAGCGCGACACCGACCACCACCGGCGAGACCGCGAAGGGCAGATCCACGATGCCCTGAACCAGCGTGCGGCCGGGAAACTTGCCACGCACCAACGCGATCGCGGTGACGATGCCGAAGACGACGTTCACCGGAACCACGATCGCCACGATGATCATCGACAGCTGGAACGCGGAGATGGCCGCGGGTGTGGTGATCGAGTCGACGAACGCGCCGATGCCTTTTTCGAAGGTGCGCACCAGGATGATGATCAGTGGCAGCACCAGCAACACGAACAGGTAGCCCAGCGCCACCACCCGCAACGAAATCCGGGTAGGCCAAGACAGATTCATCGCGATTCCTGTTCCTTGCGCACGCTGCGCTCGGCGAGCAACCGGAGCACCAGCAGCGATGCGAACGAAATGGCCAGCAGCGCAACCGAAACCGCCGCGGCATTGAGCGGACGGTCGATCTCGATCTGCTTCTGGATGTACTGCGAGGCCATTTCGGTCTCCCGCGGAATGGCGCCGCCGATCAGTACCACCGACCCGTATTCACCGATGGCACGGGCGAAAGCGAGCCCGCCGCCGGAAATGATCGCCGGGCCGAGGGTGGGCAGCACGATGCGGCGGAAGGTGGTCCAGTTGTCCGCGCCGAGCGAGAGCGCGGCCTGCTCGACCTCCCGATCGGCCTCGATGAGCACCGGCTGCACCGAGCGAACCACGAACGGCAGCGTGACGAACGCCAGCGCCACGATCAGGCCGGGCTGAGTCGCGTTGAGGTGGATGTCGATCGGGCTCTGCGGCCCGTACAACGACAGCAACACGATGCTGGCCACGATCGTCGGCAGCGCGAACGGCAGGTCGATCAGCGCGTTGACGATGCCCTTGCCCGGAAAGTCGTCGCGGACCAGCACCCAGGCGATGAGCGTGCCCATCACCACGTTGATCACCGCGACCACCACCGAGACGAGCACGGTGATCCGCAGCGAGTCCAGTGCGGCGGGCGCGGTGACCGCGTTCCAGAAGCCGGACCAGCCCTCGTCGAACGAGGCGACGGTGAGCGCGGCCAGCGGCAGCAGCACGATGATGCTGAGCCACAGCACCGCGGTGGCGATGCCGAGCGGGCCCACCGAGCCGGTCACCCGCAGCCAGGACCACTTCGCGCGCGGACCGGTGTCTTTGGTGTCGCCTGGAGCGGGTGTCGACCCGATGCCGGCGGTGCTGCTCTCAGTCACAATCGTCCAGTATCCCGTGTGCCGGACCGGCTACCTGGTCGCCTTGTCATAGATCACCGCGACCGATCCGGTGTTCGGGGCGAACAGTTCCTTGTCCACGGTCTTCCATCCGCCCAGGTCGGCGATGGTCCAGAGTTGCCGCGGCGTCGGGAAGTCGCTGCTGAATTCGGCGGCCACCTGCGGGTCGACCGGACGGAAACCGGCACTCGCCCAAGCCTTCTGGCCCTCGGCGGTATAGAGGAAGTCACGGAAGGCGACGGCCTTCTCCTGGTTCTTGCTCGACTTCAGCACCGCGACCGGATTCTCGATCTTGAAGGTGACCGGCGGCACGATGTGCTCGATGGGGTCGCCGTTGCGTTCGGAGAAGATGGCCTCGTTCTCATAGCTGAGCAGCACGTCGCCGGTGCCTTGCAGGAAGGTCTCGGTGGCCTCGCGGCCCGACTTCGGCTGCACCTTCACGTGCTCCTTGGACACCAGCTGACTCAGGTAGTCCAGACCCGCCTGGGGGTTCTTGCCACCCTCGGACTTGGCCGCGTAGGGAGCGAGCAGGTTCCACTTGGCCGATCCGGAGCTGAACGGGTTCGGGGTGACCACCTCGATACCGGGCTTCAGCAGATCGTCCCAGTCCTTGATGCCCTTCGGGTTACCCTTGCGGACCACGATCGCGACGACCGAGCCGAACGGAATTCCCTTGGTGGCGTCCGCATTCCAACTCGCGTCGACCAGCCCCGCATCGACGAGACGGGTGATGTCGGGCTCGACCGAGAAGTTCACGATATCGGCCGCGGCGCCGTCCTTGACCTTGCGGGACTGATCGCCCGAGGCGCCGTAGGCCCCGTTGACGACGACGCCCTTGCCCTGCTCGGTCTTGTTGAACTCGACGACGACCTTGTCGAAACCGGGCTTGGGGACCGCGTAGGCGTAGAGGTTCAGCGTGCCGCCGCTGCCGTCGGCACCGCTGCCCCCGACCGTGTCACTGGCTCCGCCACCGCAGGCGGTGAGCGCGACCGCCGCGAATGCGGTGAGGGCGGCGACGGTGGAGCGTCGGCGCTGGGAGAGCCACGTTTTACGAGCCATTTCGGGGTGGACCTTTCCTACGGACCGCCGGCTCGGGACCTCGAGCGACGGAGAAGCATTCTGTTGGATCTCCTAGACCTGCCGCCGGATCGATGCGGCAGTGGCGCGACTGTCGGCCGGATCGGCCGCCGAGGTTCGGGAACGTCTGCGGAAAATTGCACGCCAGTCTACGAGGTAGGGACGCGCAGCCGTGCCCGTCGTCGATCAGCGACAGAGAATGTCGGCGACCGCGAGATTGCCGACCGCGATCAACGCCAGTTCATGGCGGACCTGCGGGACGGCACTCGAAGACACGGGCAGACTGTAGCAGAGCGCATGGCGCTATCTCGAATTGCAGAGCTCCAGTAAGAGGGGGGTTTCATCCCATGACTACCAGCCCGGATCGTGTCCGCACCCGGTTCCCCGGCATTAGCACCCGCGCGTGGGAGCACCCCGCCGATCGCACCGCTCTGGTGGCGTTGCGAACGCTGTCCGGGTTCGACACCGTGCTGCGCACCTTGTCCGGTTTGCTGCAAGAACGCCAGCATCGGCTGCTCTATCTGGCCACGGCCGTTCGGGTGGACGAACGTCAGTTCCGTTCGCTGCATCAGTTGCGAGAGGACTGCGTCGAGATCCTCGATGCCCGCACCACGCCGGAGATTTTCGTGCTGCAGAGCCCGCACGTGAATGCCTTCACCATCGGCATGGACCAGCCGTTCATCGTGCTGACCACCGGTTTGATCGATCTGATGGATACCGAGGAGTTGCGTTTCATCGTCGGCCACGAGCTCGGGCACGCACTCTCCGGGCACGCGGTGTATCGCACCATGCTGATGCATTTGCTGCGGATCTCCGCGAGCATCGGCTGGATGCCGGTGGGCGGCTGGGCATTACGCGCGATCGTGGCCGCGCTGATGGAGTGGAGCCGTAAATCCGAGTTGTCCGGCGACCGGGCCGGGCTGCTGTGCGGGCAGGATGTCGACGCCTCGGTGCGGGTGCACATGAAGACGGCGGGCGGCACCTGGATCAAGGAGATGAACCACGGCGCGTTCCTCGCCCAGGCCGACGACTACGAACGTTCCGGCGATCTGCGCGACGGTGTGCTGAAACTGCTCAACCTGGAATTGCAGAGCCATCCCTTCTCCGTGCTGCGCGCCGCCGAGCTGCGCCGCTGGATCCAGAGCGGCGACTATGACCGGCTGCTCGCCGGCGACTACCCGCGGCGCGAACACGACAAGAGCACCAGCCTCGGCGAGGAGATCAAGGAAGCCGCCCGCACCTACCGCACCAATTTCGACCAGTCCGAGGATCCGCTCATCCGCACCGTCCGCAATCTGGGCCGCGATGTGGGTTCCGCGGTGAGCACGGTCGGGCAAGAGGTCGGCGAAACCGTCTCCAAGATCGGTAAGCGCTTCAACGACTGGCGCAGCGGGGAGAACTAGGCCTCAGCGGGTGACGAGCCAGGCGACGACGACGAGGACGAGCAGGGCGATGAGGGCGAGCTGGACGCGCGAACGTGGCATCAGCGGACACCGCTCTGCACGGTCGGACGAGCGTCGACCGAGGTGAGCTCGGCGGGCAGGGTGTCGGGCACGGCGGGCAATGCCTGCTCGACCCCGTGCTTGCGGTCGAGCACGCGCAGCGCCAAGCGCAATGCCCGGTCCAGCAGGTAGGCGATGGCGAAGCTGACCGGAACCATACCCACCAGCACCACCAGGAACTGCGGGATGAACGGGAGTCCCGCGACCCACAGCTCGAAGCTGTCCCACCAACCTGCGATCCGATGCACCAACCCAGCCTAGTAGCTCCACCTGAGAGCTCGGCAAGTCCAATTCGAGACCTCGTGCCGCGGGCACGGCCCTGGCTACAGTGAGCTATGGCGTCCTCCGATGATCTCACCGTCGACGAACCGTACGACCTGCCGGTGGTGAGCAGGCTGACCGAATCACGGAAACACGGCGCCTACCCGCCGATCGACGACTACGCGTTCCTGTCCGACTGCGAGACCAGCTGCCTGGTCGCGAGCAATGGCTCGGTCGAGTGGATGTGCGTCCCGCGCCCGGATTCGCCGAGCGTCTTCGGGGCGATGCTGGACCGCAGCGCGGGCCATTTCCGGATCGGCCCGTATGGCGTGAACGTGCCCGCCGCGCGCCGCTACCTGCCGGGCGGGATGATCCTGGAGACCACCTGGCAGACCGAGACCGGTTGGCTGATCGTGCGCGACGCGCTGGTGCTCGGCCCGTGGCACAACAACGACCAGCGCTCCAAGACGCACCGGCGCACCCCGATGGACTGGGATGCCGAGCACCTGCTGTTGCGCACGGTGAAGTGCGTGAACGGCACCGTCGAGCTGGAGATGAGCTGTGAGCCCTCGTTCGACTATCACCGCGGCACGGCCCGCTGGGAGTACACCGGCAAGGTCTACGAGGAGGCGACCGCCGTCCGCGCCGACGACTCGAGCGCGGGCCCGACGCTGGTGCTGACCACCGATCTGCGGCTCGGCCTGGAGGGCCGAGAGGCGCGCGCCCGCACCAGGATGGAGGAGGGCGACGAGGTCTACGTCGCGTTGACCTGGTCGGAATTGCCCGCGCCCAAGACGTTCGAGGACGCGGCGCAGAAGATGTGGCAGACCACCGAGTGCTGGCGGCAGTGGATCACCCTCGGCAATTTCCCGGATCACCCGTGGCGCAACTATTTACAGCGCAGCGCGCTGACGCTCAAGGGCCTCACCTACGCCCCGACCGGTGCGCTGTTGGCCGCCGCGACCACGTCGCTGCCGGAAACACCTGGCGGTCAACGTAATTGGGACTACCGCTACACCTGGGTACGCGATTCCAGCTTCGCCCTGTGGGGGCTGTACACGCTCGGGCTCGACCGCGAGGCCGACGACTTCTTCTCCTTTCTGCGCGACGCCACCACCGATGAGAACGGCGATGCCGTTCCGCTGCAAGTGTTGTACGGCATCGGCGGCGAACGCCGAATCACCGAGGAGACGCTCGATCACCTCGGCGGATATGACGGCGCCAAGCCGGTGCGCATCGGCAACGCCGCCTACAACCAGGATCAGCACGACATCTGGGGCACCATGCTCGATGCCGTGTACCTGCACGTGAAGTCGCGCCAGCAGGTGCCGGAAACACTGTGGCCGTTACTGGAAAGGCAGGTCCGCGCGGCCATCGCGCACTGGCGCGAGCCGGACCGCGGCATCTGGGAAGTGCGTGGCGAGCCACAGCATTTCACCTCGTCCAAGGTGATGTGCTGGGTGGCGCTGGATCGCGGCGCCAAGCTGGCCGAACTGCACGGCCAGTTCGAGCACGCCACCGAGTGGTACACCATCGCCGAGGAGATCAAGGCCGACATCCTCGAGCACGGGGTGAACGCCAACGGCGTCTTCACCCAGACCTACGGCGGCGACACCCTGGACGCCTCACTGCTCTTGGCGGTGCTGACCCGCTTCCTGCCGCCGGACGACCACCGGATCCGGGCCACCGTGCTGTCCATCGCCGACCTGCTCACCGAGAACGGCCTGGTGCTGCGCTACCGCACCGAGACCACCGACGACGGATTGACCGGCGCCGAAGGCACTTTCACCATCTGCTCGTTCTGGCTGGTGTCCGCGCTGGTGGAGATCGGCGAGGTGCAGCGCGCCCGGCACCTATGCGAGCGGCTCCTCGGTTTCGCCAGTCCGCTGCGCCTGTATGCCGAGGAGATCGATCCGCGCAGTGGCCGCCACCTCGGCAATTTCCCGCAGGCCTTCACCCACCTGGCGCTGATCAACGCGGTCACGCATGTGATCAGGGCTGAGGAAAACCGCAACGCGGGCGGCTTCCAGCCCGCCCACACTCCCGCGAACCACCCTGGCTGACGGGGGTTTTCGTCAGGCGGCCAGACTGTCGGCCTGCTCGCGCAGGCCGCGCAGTTTGCCGAGCTGACCGTCGAGTTCGGCGATCCGGTCCCCGCTGTGATCGCCGTATTTCTCGAAGGCGGCCTCGGCCAGGCGCAGTGCCTCGTCCGCCTGCCGGGAGACGTCGGTCGCGATCTCGGTGAAGTGGTCGCGCAGCACTCGCTGCATGGCGCGCAACCGATTTCGCGATTCCTTGCTCACCTGGAAGATGACATCGTCCATCAGCCGGGCCACCGCGACCTTCGCCTCGGCGCGGCGGCGGGCCTTGCGAGCCTTGCGGTCGTCCCACAGCGCGTTGACGCCGAGCAGCACACCCGCACCGGCCGAGTACCAGTTCACCAGCGACATGCCGAGCAGGCTGGTGGCCAGACCGACCATCAGGATGCCGCCGTAGGAGCCGCGCAGCGCGGACAGGAACTGCTGCGTCACACTGGCTTTCGCGCTTTCCAACGGCTCGAGCGGCTGTACCGGCTCCAGTACCTCACCGGGCTTGTCCAAACGCAGATCGGGCAGCGGCGCGGCGCGGTTGTCCGCCAGGAACTTCGAGGCCACCTGCTCGGAGAGTTCGACGGAGCGATAGTGCGCCATCACGAAGTTCTCCTCGACCGCCTCACAGATCCTGGCGTCGAGGTCGGTACCGAATTCCTTCCAGCGGCGCGCCGGATCGGTCTGGGTGATCTCGGCCTCGGCGTCGCGCACCAGGTTGCGTAGCCGATGGCGAAGGTCGTGCTCGATGTCGGCCATCAGCTCCGTGCTGCCGTCGACCAGGGTGACCTGCCAGTTCGCCGTGCGCTGGCGCAGTTGCTCGGCGCCGTCGCGGGCCCGGACCAGCTGGTCGGTGATCTCGGCCCGGCGCCGCGGGTCACGCAGCGACTCGGCCTCGTTGCGCAGCGTCAACGCGAGATGGTCGCTGACCAGCCGGATGTCCTGCACCGCGGCTTCCACCGCGACCGTGTCGGCACGGGCGACCACGTAGTCGCGCAGATGGTCGATCAGTTGCGGGACACCGGATTCGATATCGCGCTGATAGTTGCCGGACAGCCCGGCCTGCCGGTGCAGTTCCGCGGACACCGGCGCCACCGCGAAGCCGAGACCGGCCGCGTCGAGCAGCTCCCGGTTGCGCTGTTGGGTGTGCGACCAATGCGGGTACTGATCGATCTTGTTGAGCACGCAGATGACGGTCGGGCAGATCTGCTGGATGCGCTGCAGATAGGCGATCTGCTCCGCGGTGAGTTCCGCCGCGGCGTCACCGACGTAGAGCACGGCGTCGGCGGCGGCGACCATCGACCAGGTGGTGGGGTTGTCGGCGCCGTGCGCGCCCGGCGCGTCCATCACCACGACACCGTCGGCAAGCAGTGGGCTCGGCTGGGTGAACTCGGCGCGGATCACGCCGAAACCGGAGATGGCGGGGCCGGGGTCGAGCGGGTCCACCGACTGCCGCTCGGTGCGGCCATCGACCGAACGCACCAGGGTGGCGGTCGGTTCCGGGCCGTACTCGACGATGACGGGCACGCTCAGGTCGCTCGCGGTCGCACTGACCGAGGCGCCGACCAGGCTGTTGACCAGCGTGCTCATCCCGTTCTTCGGCTCACCGACGACGACGAGACGAACCCGGGGATCGCTCACCCTGGCCCGGACCATGCTCAGTCGGCTGCCGAGATCGTTCCGGCCCGCTGATCGGGTCATCTCCCACAATTCGTCGAGAATCCGGATGAGCGGCGCCATCGCGTCCGGGTGTTTCACCGTGGCGGCCTTCAGCCCGGCTGCGGCAGACAACCCTCCTCCTTACGCTGGTTTGCTTTCGATCGACATGGATGCCCCCGCTCATCCCCTCCCACAGAGATCCGCTTACACCAACGGTATGTCCCAGCCGCCCGGTGTCGCGTGGTGGGTCTCGGCCATCATCGAGTCCGGCATCAACCCGCCGGACAGACCGCTGCCCGAGGCGGCGGCGAGCGTCGAATGATCGGTGTACGCCGTGTAGTCGCTGACCGGCTGCGCGGTCGCGGCGACCATGTGCGTGCTGTTGATCGGATCGGCGATCGCGTGCGGCTTCGGGTCCATTACCGGCGGCTTGTACGTCGGCACCGGCGCCTGGGTGGGCGACGGGGCGTGGAAAGTCGGCGGCAGGTCGTGCGTCGGCACCGGCGCGTTGTGCGTCGGGACGGCGGTCGGCACGTCATGGGTCGGCACGGACACGGTCGGCTCCGGCTGGGTCACCGTCGGCACCTCGCGGGTCGGCACGCTCGGCTGAGTGGTGACGCCGCCGGTCGCGCCGCCGTTGCCCGTTCCCGTGCCGGGGGTGGTCACATCGCCGTCCGGGTCGGTGGTCGGCACCTGCGTCGGGTGCGTTCCGGTGGCACCGGGTGTCTTGGTGGTCGGCACGTCCGGGCCGGTGCTGATGCCACCGTGCGGTGCGGTGGGGACGCCCGGGATCTTCGTGCCCAGGTCCGGCGTCTTCGGGACGCTCGGCGCGGTGACATCGCTCGGTACCACCGGGACCGGGACGGTCTTGGTGATGGTGGTCGGCGTGTTCGGCGTCGTGATCGTGACGTCCGAGGAGTGCGGGTCGGTCGCCGGAGTCGGCTTCACCACCGGTGTCGGCCGCGCCTGATCGAACAGCGCGGGCGTGGCGGCGGCGGGCACGGTGAGCACCGACGGACCCTCCGGTTGCCCGATGACGTTCGCGATCGGCGTGGTCGCGGCGTCCGGCTGGATTGTGGTCTGCAGCGGGGTGGCCACCACCGGCTGCGGGGCGCTCGTTACCGGCGCCACCGCGACAACGGGCGCCGCCGCGGCGGCCGCCACCGGCGCGGGCGCCGTCGACATGATCGGCGCGGGCGCGGCGAGCGGCTGCGGGACCGGCTGCGTGGTGGCGGTGGGCACCGTCGAATGGCTGGAATGGCCGGACTGATTCGACTGGTGCGTGGACGAGCCAGGGGTGCTGAGACCGCCGACGACGCCGGGGGTGCCGTGGCTGGTCACGGTCGGGTCGGTCACCGATCGACCGCTGCCGTCCGGCACGTGCAGGCCGCTGCCGAGCCAGTCGGTGAACTGGTCGAGCTGGTCGCCCACGTGACCGGCGCCGAGATCGACCTTCATCTCGGAATTGAAGTAGATGCCCTGCGGTCCGACGCCGAAGTCCACCGACCACTGCGTTCCGACGAAGATTCCGAGGGGATCACCACCGTCGCCGACACCGTCGAACGGGC
The DNA here is from genome assembly GCF_042691675.1 of Nocardia brasiliensis. Classification (GTDB taxonomy): domain Bacteria; phylum Actinomycetota; class Actinomycetes; order Mycobacteriales; family Mycobacteriaceae; genus Nocardia; species Nocardia brasiliensis_D. The sequence continues at coordinate 2,177,161 of NZ_CP170507.1, read as the reverse complement.
CGCCGGCCGACGGAGCGGCGGCGGCAGCGGGGTTCGTACCGGGCAGACCCGGCGCGACGAAACCGTTCGCACCGGGCAGGCCGAAACCGTGCCCGGCTTGGCCGAGGCCGTGGCCGGGCAGGCCGAAACCATTGCCGCCGGGCAGGTCGAGGCCGTTCGAGGGCGCGTGGTTGGGCGTTCCCGGCAGCGGCAGTCCGCTGGATTCGGGAGTAGCACCGATCCCGCTGGGTGCGCCGGACAGCCCGGGCAACTGCATGCCCTGCTGGCCGGACCCGCCGCCGGGCAGGCTCGGCAGCTCCATGCCGTGCTGACCGGAGTCGCTGCCGGGCAGCGGGAAGCCCGCGTCGGTGCCGTTGTATTCGCCACCCAGGGACGGCAGCGGCAGGTCCGCGCCGCCGGCGGTGCCGGGCAGGTTGAACCCGGAGTTGCCGTGTGCGACGGGCGAATTGCCCGAATGCGGCGAGTTCAGCGGAGCGGGTTCCACGACCGGGTCCGGAAACGTGATCACCGGGGAAGGAGTGTCGGAATCGGGATCGCTGTTGTGCGCCCAGCCCGCATTCCAGCTGTCCAGTCGGGACGAGCCGGGGTGTTCAGGGGTGCCGCCGCCGTCGTAGGCGGCGACCAGGGCACCGCCGGTGACGTACGCACCCGCCCGCGCGACCCGCGCGACACCCGTGGCCACCCGGTAGGCGGTGTCACCCGCGTGCTCGGCTGCCTCGGTGGTGTCGTCATCGAAGGGCAGGTCACGCGTCATCGAAGCTCCATCTCGGGGGTTCCAGCGGCCATCCTCACCGCCGATCGGACCGAGTGAAGATCACCTAACACTATTTCGGGAATACCCGACTGTCACATTCTTCAGGACTGTAGAGAATCCGTCGGTGGCGAGCAACACAACCTTGCCACTCCGAAAATCAGAACGGAAGCCCTATTTCTGGTGGCCTCAGCCAACTGGACGCCGCCTCAAATACGCCCGATGACCAGGCCCGATCGTGGCGCATCCAGGCCGTGGCGCGCGCCCGGTCACGAGACCCTAAGAGTTCTCTAACGATTGCTCAACGAGTGGTGAAGATCCTTTCCCTACCGTCGATTTCGTCGGGCCGCACCGGCCCGCCAGCATCGATCTGAAGGAGACACCCCTCATGACGGCACTCATCGGACGCCGCGGCGCTCGCGTCGCGGCCGTGCTCAGCGGCACCGCACTCACCGCCGCCGTGGTCGCGGGAATGGCGGGTTCCGCCTCGGCGCTGCCGGGGCCGCCGATGCCGCCCGAACCCGGGATCATCCAGGTCGACCCGGTCCCCGGCGAACCTGCCCCGCCCGCCGTTCCCGCCCAACCTGCCCCGCAGGCCGTCCCTGGCGAACCTGCCCTGCCGACCGCGCCCGGCGATCCTGCCCGGCCGGTCGCCCCCGGTGAACCTGTCCTGTGCCCCGAGATCGACCCGACCGGTCCCGTGGTGATCATGCCCGCCGACAACGGTGGCGCGTGGGTGACCATCGAGCGCGAGCTGCCGCCCGGTGCCGTGCCCGCGGTCCCGCTCGAGCACGCGTGCGTCGCCGCCAGCGTCCGCTGACCGGCCGGGACTAATGTTGATCCATGACCGGACACCGGATCTTGGTCGTGGACGACGAGGTTCGCGTGCTCGCGTCACTACGACGCGGGCTGGAACTTTCCGATTTCGAGGTGGTCACCGCGGGCGACGGCGCCGAAGCGCTGGCGATGGTTCGCTCCGCGACGCCCGACGCCATGGTGTTGGACGTGAACATGCCGACCCTCGACGGTGAAGGCGTGGTCACCGCGTTGCGTGCGATGGGCAACGACATACCGATCTGCGTGCTCAGCGCGCGCAGCGCGGTGACCGACCGGATCGCCTGCCTCGAACGCGGCGCCGACGACTACCTCACCAAGCCCTTCGACCTCGGCGAGCTGGTCGCCCGGCTGCGCGCGCTGCTGCGCCGCCGGGTCAATACTCCGGAACGAGCGGCCGCGCAGGTCCGGATCGGACAGGTACAGATCGACCTGGCCGGGCACCGGGTGCTGGCCGCGGGCACACCGGTCGACCTCACCAAACGAGAATTCGAGGTACTCGCCTTGCTCGCCGACCACCCGGGCATCGTGCTCGGCCGTGAGCAGATCCTTTCCGCGGTATGGGGTTACGACTTCGCCACCGACACCAATGTGGTGGATGTCTTCGTCTCGTACCTGCGCCGCAAGTTGGAGGCGACCGGTGCGCCGCGGGTGGTGCACACCGTGCGCGGTGTCGGATTCGTCCTGCGGGAGCAGCCGTGAAACGTTCACCGTCGCTGCGGACCCGGGTGGCGCTGGTCTCCGGCGTGGTCGCCGCGCTCGTCGCGCTCACCTTGACCATCACCTTCGCCGCGTTGCTGAACGCGACCGGCGAGCGGCAGCTGGACGAGACCGTTTCCTCGATGGCGGTGCGGGTCGCGCCGCCGTTGAAAGGTGTTCCGGCCGAGACGGTTCCACCGCCGCCCGCCCCGCCGCCCCCTGCGGCACCCGCGCCGGGTCAGGCACCCGCGCCGGATCAGGCGTCCGCGCCGGATCAGGCGTCCGCGCCGACCCGGGAGACCGAAGCACCCGCGCCGCCTCGACCACCCGATGCACCCGGATACATGACCGACATACCCGAGGAGAGCGCACTCGCGCCCGGCATGCCCAACGACGTGGCCGTGACCCGGGTCGACGGTCTGCCCGGCGTGCTGGTGGCGCTCGACCCGAACCGCGATGTGGTCGCCTCCGCCATCCACCGCAGCCAGTTGATCGGTCTCGGCATCGGCGTGGCCGGTGCGCTGATCGCCGCCGTGCTCGGCTGGTTCCTGGCCGGTTACGCCGCGCGGCCGCTGCGCAGGCTGGCCACCGCCACCCACGGCATCGACACCCTCGAAGAGCTGCCGCCGCTGTCCGGCCGCGGCGCCAGGGAGGCGGAGGAACTCTCCGACGCCATCACCCGCATGCTGGCCCGGCTGGAGGCCGCGCACCGCGCCACCAACCACGCCCTCACCAGTGCCCGCGATTTCGCCGCCGTCTGCGCCCACGAGTTGCGCACCCCGCTCACCGCACTGCGTACCGACCTACAAGTGCTGGCCACCAAGGAAATTTCCGCCGAACAGCGCGGCGCCATTCTCACCGAGGTGCTCTTCGCCGAACAGCAGATCGAGAACACCCTCACCGATCTGGAGCGACTCGCCGTCGGCGAACTCACCGAACCCGACGCCTTCGAACCCTTCGACCTCTGCGAAACCCTCGACCGCGCAGTACAAGACGCACAGCGCCGACACCCCGACGTCCGCATCGACCTCGCCGAATGCGAACCGATCACAGTGACCGGCCTGCCCGGCGGACTCATGCTGATCGTCACCAACGCCGTCACGAATGCCGTCGAGCACGGTCACGCCGACACGGTCACCGTCACCGTCCACCCCGCTGCCGACGACACCATCGAAATCCTCATCGATGACAACGGCCGAGGCGTCCCGGATACCGTGCGCCCCAACGCTTTCGACCGCTTCAGCAAAGGCCCCGGCTCCCCCGGTTCCGGCCTCGGCCTGGCCCTGGTCCGCCAACAAGCCGAACTACATTCCGGCACAGCCGAACTCGACCACAGCCCCCTGGGCGGCACCCGCCTGCGCGTGCGCATCGCGGCAACTCCGTAATCGGGCTGGCGGACTCAGCGACCTAGCCCGGTGAGCTTTATCTCCATCTCGAACGGGTCCGACATGCGCAACACCTCATGGTGTACGGCTGTCGGTTCGGTCGGCTCGTACGTCTTGCTCGCCTCATCGAGATGGAAGGAGTACACGACCGGCTCGAAGTTCTCGGACTCGATGCGCCAGAAGAACGGAATTCCCGCCTGCGCGTAGTCCACCGGACGGATCCAACGATCCTTACGTCGAGTACCCGGTGAGACGATTTCCACGGCGAGTCGTACAGCCGACTTCGGGATGACGTTCTCGGTGGGGTTCGCAGCCGCTGACTCGATAACCAGAATGTCCGGGATCGGGGCGAAGTCGTCCGCGATTTCGATCGCCTGCTCCATCTCGACCGCGAGATCCGATGGACAGAGCGCCTCCATCGCAACGGTAAGCCGCCGCAGCACACGGTTGTGCCACACCGACGCCGACGCCATCATCACAGCCACCCCGTCCTCGAGCTCGTACCGGAACCCTGGGTCGTATCCCGCGCGAACATCGGCGACGGTCAGCCCGTCAGGAGCGTAGCCGCCGTGCTGCGGCAACCCGCCGTGGTGCGGCAACCCGCCGTGGTGCGGCAACATAGCCATTTCCGCCTCCTCGGTTGCGCTCCTCATGACAACGCATCCTGCCGGATGCGCCGTGACCTATGAAGCATTATCGCGCCGTTTGCCGCCCCGCGTCGGATCAGCGCCGCTACTTCCCCTTCGGCTTGTCCGACGCCGCGTCCGACGACAGCGCCGCGACGAAGGCTTCCTGCGGAACATCCACCCGACCGATGGTCTTCATCCGCTTCTTGCCTTCCTTCTGCTTCTCCAGCAGTTTGCGCTTACGGCTGATGTCGCCGCCGTAGCACTTGGCGAGCACGTCCTTGCGGATGGCGCGAATGTTCTCGCGGGCAATGATTTTCGAGCCGATGGCGGCCTGGATGGGCACCTCGAACTGCTGCCGCGGGATGAGCTCGCGCAGCTTGGTGGTCATTTTGTTGCCGTAGGCCTGGGCGGCGTCCTTGTGCACGATCGCGCTGAACGCGTCCACCGCCTCGCCCTGCAGCAGGATGTCCACCTTCACCAGCGCCGAGTCCTGCACGCCGGACTCTTCGTAGTCGAGGCTGGCGTAGCCGCGGGTGCGCGACTTCAGCGAGTCGAAGAAGTCGAAGATGATCTCCGCCATCGGCATGGTGTAGCGCAGTTCGACGCGGGTCTCGGACAGGTAGTCCATGCCGCCGAGCTCACCGCGACGACCCTGACACAGCTCCATGATCGAGCCGATGAACTCGCTCGGCGAGATGACGGTGCACTTCACCACCGGCTCGTACACGTGCCGGACCTTGCCCTCCGGCCAGTACGAGGGATTGGTGACGACGTGCTTGCTGCCGTCTTCCATCTCTACGGTGTAGACGACGTTGGGTGCGGTGGAGATCAGGTCGAGGTCGAACTCGCGTTGCAGCCGCTCACGGGTGATCTCCATGTGCAGCAGACCGAGGAAGCCGCAGCGGAAGCCGAAGCCCAGGGCCACCGAGGTTTCCGGCTCGTAGGTCAGCGCGGCATCGTTGAGCTGAAGCTTTTCCAGTGCGTCGCGCAGGTCTGGATAGTCGGAGCCGTCGACCGGGTAGAGGCCGGAGTACACCATCGGGCGCGGCTCGCGGTAACCGGTGAGCGGTTCGGTGGCGCCGTTGCGCGCGGCGGTCACCGTGTCACCGACCTTCGACTGGCGCACGTCTTTCACGCCGGTGATCAGGTAACCGACCTCGCCGACGCCGAGACCCTGGGTGGGTTTGGGTTCGGGCGAGACGATGCCGATCTCCAGCATCTCGTGGGTGGCGCCGGTGGACATCATCTTGATCTTCTCGCGCGGGGTGAGCTTGCCGTCCACCACGCGGACATAGGTGACCACGCCACGGTAGGTGTCGTAGACCGAGTCGAAGATCATCGCGCGGGCCGGCGCATCGGGGTCACCGACGGGGGCGGGCACCGTCTTGATCACCTCGTCGAGCAGCTCGCTCACGCCGACACCGGTCTTGCCGGAGACGCGCAGCACGTCGTCGGGTTCGCAACCGATGATGTGCGCGATCTCGCCCGCGTAGCGGTCCGGGTCGGCGGCCGGCAGGTCGATCTTGTTGAGCACCGGGATGATCGTCAGATCCTTGTCCAACGCCAAGTACAGGTTCGCCAGCGTCTGCGCTTCGATGCCCTGCGCCGCGTCGACGAGCAGCACCGCGCCCTCACAGGCTTCCAGTGCGCGCGACACCTCGTAGGTGAAGTCGACGTGACCCGGCGTATCGATCAGGTGCAGCACGTAGTCCGTGCCGTCGACCTGCCACGGCAGCCGCACGTTCTGCGCCTTGATGGTGATGCCGCGCTCGCGCTCGATATCCATCCGGTCCAGATATTGGGCGCGCATCTGCCGCTCTTCGACCACGCCGGTCAGTTGCAGCATCCGATCGGCCAGCGTCGACTTGCCGTGATCGATGTGCGCGATGATGCAGAAGTTCCGGATCCGTGACGGATCGGTGAACGTGGTGTCGGCGAAGCTGGCGGGCACTCCACTCCTCATGGGTATCGGCAAACTGCCGTCTATCGTCCCATGAGCAGTACGAAGCTTTCCCCAGCGGTGCCACCCAAGCCCGGCACGCTGCCAATTTCACCGTCGGGTACAGCGACGGGCACTGACGCCCGCGTGCCCGATCGCGAGCAATCCCGGGAACGTCGGTGGCTCATCGTAGAGTGAGGCCATGCCAGGCCAACCGCTGAAAACCATCCAGATCGAGGGATTCACCTCGATCAGATCGGCGACGGTCGAGCTCAAGCAACTGAATGTTCTGGTCGGCGCGAATGGGGCTGGTAAGAGCAACTTCGTCCAAGCGCTCGCGCTGCTCGGACGAATCGTCGACGGAGAGCTCGGTCTGTTCGTCGGTCTCAACGGCGGCGCGGCGGCGTTGCTCACCGACGGGGACGGCGCCTCCCGGATTCGTCTCGAACTCGACGCCGACCCGAACTCGTACGAGGCGGTCCTCGTCCCCGCGGCGAACGACGAATTGATCTTCGAAACCGAGGTCGTCTACTACCAAGAGCCGAAATATGATCGGCCGTACAGCAAGTCGCTCGGGCGCGGGCACCGCGAAACACGTCTGGCCACCGAAACCGGTGGCCCCAGGGGTGGTATCGCCAAGTATGTCTTCGCACTGCTCGAAGGCTGCAAGGTCTTCCACTTCCACGACACCAGCGCCGATGCTCCGGTCAAGCGAATGATTCCCACCGCAGACAACCTGAATCTGCGACCGGATGCCGGCAACCTCGCTGCGTATTTGTATCGATTGCAGACCAGCGACGAAGCCGCCGACCAGGCGGCCTATCGCCGCATTGTCGGCGCGATCCAGTTGGTGGCCCCGTTCTTCCGAGATTTCGTGCTCCAGCCCGAGGCCAGCGATCGGATCAGACTCCGGTGGCAGCAGCAAGGCTCGGACGCCGTCTTCTCAGCCAATCAGATGTCGGACGGCACACTTCGATTCGTCTGTCTGGCAACGCTTTTGCTGCAACCGGAATTGCCCGCGCTCGTCGTGCTCGACGAACCCGAACTCGGCCTGCACCCCTTTGCCATCGTGCAACTCGCGAACCTGCTTCGCCAGGCCTCGACCCGTAGCCAAGTCCTGATCGCCACTCAATCGGTCACCTTGATGAACCAGTTCGAGCTCGACGATCTGATCGTCGTGGAGCGCAGAGCCGGCGGATCCACCTTCTCCCGCCCCGATGCCACCGCATTGGAAGCATGGTTGACGGAGTACTCGCTCGGCGAGTTGTGGGAAAAGAACCTGCTCGGCGGACGGCCCGCCAGGGAGGACTCCAGCCAGGCATGACGGCCAGCTATCACCGCCTGCACTTCCTGGTGGAAGGACAGAGCGAGGAAATCGTCGTCAACAATGTGCTCGGGCCCTATCTCGCCGACCGTGGCTGGACCGTGAGTCAATCGATCGTGACGACGAAGCGCCCTGCCGGTGGCCCCAATCACCGAGGCGGTGTCAGCAGCTGGACCAAGGTCGATCGAGAGATCAAGCTGCTGTTACGAGATTCGAGCATCCACGTTCTGACGACGCTGTTCGACTTCTACGCGTTCCCGCCGGACGCTCCCGGGATGGCCGACATCCCAGCCGGTCTGACACCCCTTGACCGGGTGATACACGTTGAACATTCCCTCGCTGCCGCAGCGGCTGATAGCCGGTTTGTGCCGCACCTCATCCTGCACGAACTGGAGAGCTGGGTGTTCGCTGCCGCCGAGCAAGTCGGCTGCTTGTTGCCAGGGCTCACCGAACAATTGGTCAAGGATGTCCGGGTGGCCGGCGGCCCCGAGCTTGTCAATGACGGTCCGGATACTTCGCCGTCCAAGCGGATCCTCCACTACTGCCCGCAGTACTCGAAGACAAACGATGGCCCGCTGGCCATAGCCGACCTCGGTGTCGAGGAACTACGCAACCAGTGCCCGCACTTCAATTCTTGGCTCGACACGTTGCACAGCCGCTTGGCGTGATCACCCGACCTACCTCGCTGGCCTGACCGCAAAGCGACGGTTGCCACTCGCGGCGCGGGTGAGAAGAGGGCGGGGCGCCGTTATATTTCGAACATGGCCCGAAGTTGGAACTCTCTCGGCAAGCAGCTCGGACTTATCGCTAAGGAGCAGGGTCCCAGGATTGTCAAGCAGCAGGGACCGAAGTTGGTGGAACGGCTGGTCGGGTCGTTGGCGCAGCGGCGGACGCCGGCGGTGAAGGTGCGGCCGACGGCGTCGACGCCGGTGCCGACGGCCGAGCGGGCCCGCCAGATCGTGTACTCGCCGCAGTTGGACGGGCGAGCCGATCCGGGGGAGATCGTATGGACCTGGGTGCCGTACGAGGACGATCCGAGCAATGGCAAGGATCGGCCGGTGCTGGTGGTCGGGCGGGATCGCCGGACGCTGCTCGGGTTGATGCTGTCGTCGAAGGCGGAGCGGGCGTACGACCCGAACTGGGTCGGCATCGGTAGCGGCAGTTGGGATCCCGAGGGCAGGCCGAGCTGGGTTCGGCTGGACCGTGTCCTGGATGTGCCGGAAGCCGGGATCCGGCGCGAAGGAGCCATCCTGGCGCGCAAGACATTCGACCTTGTCGCCCACCGCTTGTGTGCCGAATACGCCTGGCACTGAGTCGAATACGGTTCTACCTGTGTTGAATCGCGTCCTGGGGCCGACCAAGCTCGCCATGCTCGTCACCGATATCGGCTTCCTGGTGTATTGGGCGATTGCCTTCGCCCAGATCATCCCGCCGGAGCTGGCCTACAAGGACTACGCGAATCCGATTCTGAGCGACTGGAACTTCTCGTTCGTCGTGCTCGACCTCGCGGCCAGCGCCACCGGCCTGGCCAGCCTGTGCCGCACCAACGGGACTCCAGGCGCTCGCTTTCTGGGCGCTGCGCGGCGATTTCAGTCTCACTTGGTGGATCCCCAATCTGTTCCTGCTGCTGTTCCCGCTCCCCGCGCTGATCGCGTTGACCTGCAACGCGATTCCGAACCCGGCCGAATAGCGACAGGCCCACCGACATCGCCATGGCGCCGGTGGGCCTGTCCTGGTCAACTCAAGAGAGCATGTTGCGGGACCGGCCGAACAGCAGCCCATACACCAGCGCACCGAGCGCGCCGCCGACCAGCGGGAAGACTACGAATGCCCAGACCTGGGCCATCGCACCGTCCTGATAGGGCGCGACACCGAGGCTGCGCGCCGGGTTGACCGAGGTGTTGTCCACCGGAATCGAGACGAGATGGATGACCGCCAGCGTCACACCGATCGACAAACCGGCCAGCGGGACATCGGAGAGCTGATCGGTCGAGGCGAGCACCACGAACACCAGCAGCGCGGTCAGCATGACCTCGATGATGATCATCGCCGCCATTCCGTACCCGTTCTGCAGCACGACCTCCCCCAGCGGCCCACGCTGCGCCGACGGACTGTGCTGTCCCCAGCCGTTCGCGCCGAGCCCGTCGACCGCGCGATCGTAGGACGGCAGATTCTTCGCCAGCGCGAACAACACCAGCCCGGCCAGGAACCCACCGATCAGCTGCGCGATCCAATACCCGACCGCGGTAACTGCCCCGATCCGGCCGAGCAGCAGATGCCCGACCGTCACCGCCGGATTGACATGACAGCCCGAGATCGGCCCGATCGCATAGACGAGGAACAACAGCGTGAGCCCGAAGGCGAGCGCAACCCCCAGCGCACCGACCCGTTCCCCCGCCAGTACCGCCGTACCGACGCCGCCGATCACCAGGACGAACGTGCCGAGCGCCTCCGCACCCCATCTCTTGGCGTCGGAGATCGGCCCGTACTCGGCGACCTCTTCGACAACTTCTTGAGCCGTTGGAGACATCTGCCAGCCCGCCTCTCCGCGTGTTTACCCGTCACTGCCGCAAGACTTGGTCACAGGGTGCTGCCGTTCGAACGCTACGCGCCCGAACTACCGCCGACAACGATCTCCGCAGCGTGTCTCCAGGCGCGGCGGCCAGGTGCTGATTTCGTGCGCCGAGCGGCGGCTGGTATCCTCGACCTTCGGCGTTGCGTTACCCGTTCACTCAGGGTGCGACGCACGCGTAGGAACTTTTCCAGCACATACCACTCAGCGACAGGAACACGAGGAAACAGGCGTGGCCAACATCAAGTCCCAGTTGAAGCGGATCCGTACCAACGAGGAAGCGCGTAAGCGTAACCAGTCGGTCAAGTCCGCGCTGCGCACCGCGATCCGCAGCTTCCGGGAAGCCGCCGCGGCCGGCGACAAAGAGAAGGCCGCCGCGCAGCTCCAGTTCGCGAGCCGCAAGCTCGACAAGGCTGCCTCGAAGGGCGTCATCCACGCCAACCAGGCCGCCAACAAGAAGTCCGCGCTCGCGCTGGCTCTGAACAAGATCTGATTTCCGGTACCGATCCGGTACCGCATGCTTTGACGCAGCCGCCGTGGCCTCGACGACCACGGCGGCTTTTGTCGTGCCCGCGCTCCGACCGGCCCGCGCCGAGTGTTCATCTCCGGGGATTCTGGATCGGCCCACAGCCTGTCGGTGGTTCCAGCTACCATTCGGCGCATGGTTACCGTTTACGCCAATCAGACCGTGGTCCGTGGCGAGGATCTGCCCGACGTGATCCGGGCCGCCGAGGTCCTGGGCATCGGGGTGAAGATCGAGAACGTGATGGTTCCCATCGACGATGAGGGCACGTACTCGTTGGAGTGGGTTGTCACGAGGGACGAAGAAGTACCCGTCTACGACGAGTGGGACGGCCGGTACGACGAGGCCGAAGAGGACGAGGAGCTGGTACTCAGCTCGGTGGAATAAGCCAAGACGACGGTGCCGGATCGGCGGCCAGCCGGTCCAGCGCCGTCTGGGACTCCGCATCGGCCGCGCGATAGATGATGACGCGCTGATCGGGATCCTGCACCGGCATCAGCACCTCGTAATCGACCACCAGCCGACCGACTACCGGGTGCCGCCGCGGTTTGGCGCCGCGGCCCTGCACCCTGACATCGTGTCGAGCCCAACCCTGCGCGAACTCCGCGCTGTGGGCCGTGAACTCCGCGATCAGGTCGCCGAGCGCCTGATCGTCCGGATGCGCCGCCCAGGCTGCCCGCAGATCCGCGATACCCTCCCGGATGATGCGTTCCCGCTCGACGTAGAAGTCGCGCATGCTCGGCTCCATCAGGCACAGCCACATGGTGTTGCGCTGCCGCGGCGGCAGCGTGTCGAAGTCGACGATCAACCGCGCCATCTCCTGGTTCCAGGCCAGGATGTCGTAGCGATGGTTGACCAGCATCGCCGGTAGCGGCGACAGATCACGCACCAGCATGGCCAGCGCGGGCGCGGGCACCGTGCTCGGTTTCCCGGGGTTCGGCTGCCGCTGCTGGGCCAGGTCGAACAGGTAGGCGCGCTCGTCGGCGGTCAATCGCAGCGCCCGGGACAAAGCCTCCAACACGTCCGCGGACGGCCGCAGTCCACGCCCCTGTTCCAGCCGGACGACGTAGTCGGTGCTCACGCCCGCCAGCTTCGCGACCTCTTCGCGCCGCAGCCCCGGCGTGCGCCGCGCCTGCCTGCGCGGTGGCAGGCCCCCCGACGCCAGCCGCTCGGGTCTTCGGGTGTCTCCGCTGTCTCTCGGCACGATGACCTTCGGCGCCGATTGGGGTTGGGGCGCCGACCGAGACGAGTCGCGCAAGATCTTCGACACCTACCTCGATCGCGGCGGAAACTTCATCGACACCGCGAGCCAGTACACCAACGGCACCTCCGAGCAACTTCTCGGCGAATTCACCGTGAACAACCGCGAAAGCCTGGTGCTGGCAACGAAATACACCATGCTGCGCCGCCCCGGCGACCCCAATTCCGGTGGGAACCATCGCAAGAGCATGTTCGCCTCGGTCGAGGCGAGCCTGCGCAAGCTCAACACCGACTACCTCGACCTGTTGTACCTGCACGCCTGGGATTTCCTCACCCCCGTCGACGAAATCCTGCGTGACATGGACGATCTCGTGCGTTCGGGCAAGGTGCTGTACGTCGGCATCTCCGATGCACCGGCCTGGCAGGTCTCCCGCATGCAAGCGATCGCCGACCTGCGTGGCTGGTCACCGCTGGTCGCTTTACAGATCGAATACAACCTGGCCGAGCGGACCGTCGAACGCGACCTCATTCCGATGGCGCGGGAGATGGGTCTCGGGGTGATCCCGTGGTCGCCGCTCGCCAGCGGCGTGCTCACCGGCAAGTACAGCCGGTCCGACCTCGACCACGAGGCGGCGGGCTCGCCCGAGGGCACGAGGAAAAACGTGGCCGCCGCCAATGGCGCGCTCACCGAGCGCGCGCTGACCATCGCCGACGTCGTCAAGGAGGTGGCGGTAGAGCTCGGCAAGACTCCCGCGCAGGTCGCGCTGGCCTGGACGTTGCGGAATCCCGGGGTGACCGCGCCCATCATCGGCGCGCGCACCGCCGCCCAGTTGACGGACAATCTCGGCGCGCTCGACGTCGCATTCGACGCCGCCCAACTGGCCCGGTTGGAGCAGGTCAGCGCCATCGAACTGGGCTTCCCGCACGACATGCTGACGCGGCCGATGACCCGCGAGGTCTTCTCCGGGGACCTGAAGATCGAAGCGCGCGCCTGAGTGACGCGGCGGTGCGAGCAGCTTGCGCCGCCGCGTCAGGCTGTCCTATGCTCGGCCCCGCGACATCGCGTCGCCGTAAGCGTTCACGTCAACCAACGCACCGGCTCACGCCATCCGGCGGAGCCGCTGCCTGACGGACACTTATGGAGCGAATCGATGAATTCCGCGAACACCAACTCCCGCAACACTTTCGGCAAGCTGCCTGCCCGGTATTCGGCCGTGGTCACGCCGATGCTGCTGTCGATTCTGATGACGTGCATCGTTTCCTTCATCAGCACACTGATGAGCGACGGTCTCGCCGTCGGCGTCTGGTTGCGGTCGTGGGCCGTGTCCTGGCCCATCGCTTTTCCGACCCTGCTGCTGGTGCTGCCGGTGGTTCGCCGGGCCACCTCGGTGCTGGTCCGGACGGCATAACCGGGCTGCGCGGGGCGGGACGATGAATTTCGGCGTCCCGCCCCGTCTGCACGGGTGATCGACACCGACCGCGGAGGACACAATGGATCACGACCGGACACGCACATGGATACGCACCCAAAGGCTCGCCCTCGCCGACTTTCTCGACGACCTGACCGAGCCCGAGTGGGCAGTCGATTCGCTGTGCTCCGGCTGGACCATCCACGAAGTGCTCGCGCACGTGACGCTGTCCTCCCGGGTCAGGTTGTGGGAGACGATCTTCGGCGTCCTCCGCGCCCGTGGCGACTGGGACCGCATGACCGCCCGACTGGCCCGCGACCGCGCCACCCGATTCACACCGGACGAACTGATCGCCCAACTCCGCGAATCTGCGGGCGCGACCCGGCGAGCACCCGGGGCGGGTGTGATCGATCCGTTGGTAGACATCATGATTCACGGCCAAGACATCGCTCGGCCACTCGGCCGGACGCTGGAGATGCCCACCGAACCGGCGATCGCTGTGCTAGACCATGTACTGCGCAGCCGGTTCTACGGGGCGCACCAGCGGTTGGCCGGGGTGCGGTTGAGGGCCACGGACGCGGCATGGTCCTCGGGTGCGGGGCCGGATGAGGTGTGTGGACCGCTGAGCGATCTGCTTCTGGTCGCGACAGGACGTATGGCGGGGCTCGCGACCCTGCACGGGCCGGGGGTGCAGCGGATCACCGCCGCCCTGTGAGCTTCGAGAGTTGTTGCCCGGCAGGTCAGTTGACGCAGGGGATGGTGTCGCCGGTAATGGTTGTGTCGACCGGTTTACCCACATCCGGTGTGGGCGTTGGGGTTCCAGTGGGCGAGTCGGCGGCGGCCATGGTCGGCGGGGCCTGGTTGAACAAAGCCGCGGTGGGCTCCGGCTCACCGAAGGCGGCGCGGACCTCGCGGCGGATGGCCGCCGGGTCGATGATGTTGACGTCCTGGCCGTTGATGGTGTCGTAGCGAAGCACCGGGAGGGTGCGGAATTCGACGGCCGGGTTGCCGGATGTGCCGAGGGTGCGCAGGAAGTCGGTGACGTTCCAGCCGTCGGACAGCACGATATTGCGGTGGGCGACGTCCATCAGGGCGGACAGCTTGCCGACATCGGTGAAGGTGCCGGACTTGCGCAAGTCCAGGGCCACCGAGGTGAGGAACGCCTGCTGCCGGTGGGTGCGGTCGAGGTCGCCGTTCTCCAAGCCGTGGCGCTGGCGGACGAAGGCCAGCGACTGGGCCGGGTCGAGTCGTTGCCTGCCCGCCGGGAAATCGGCGCCGGAGTAGTAGCTGTCGTTCACCGGCTTGTTGAGGCACACCTCGACACCGCCGAGCGCTTTCGCCAGATCATAGAAACCGGCGAGGGTGACCTCACCGAACCGATCGATCGGCACCCCGGTCAGGTCGCGCACCGCCTGCACGATCGACGCCCGCCCTGCCTCACGTCCCGCGCGTTCCAGCGCCTTGGTGTCGGTGACGCCCTGATTGATCAGCTGGTCCTGAACCGCCGCCTTCTTCAGCCCGTACGCTTCCTTGATCTTCACGTTGCCGTAGCCCGGGATACCCGACACCTTGACGTAGTCGTCGCGCGGAATCGACACCGCCACAATCTTTTTCATGTCCGCCGGGATGTGCACAAGGATCAGCGTGTTCGCGTTGTACCCACCCTCTTCTCCGTCACCCGCATGCAACTGGTCGAGGACCTCCCGCGGCAGATCGTTCCCGTCCTGGTCCTTGCGGGTATCCAGACCGATCAACAGGACATTCATGTCCCCCGACAGCGACCGCGGCGCATCCACCCCCAACGCCGCCGACCTGGTGAACCCCTTGTCGAACCGCCCCTCCGTCGCCCACCCGACCGCGGTCCCAGCCAACACCGCCGTCGACAACCCCCCGGCCACCACTTTCAACATGGTCCGCCCCACCCGCCGCGACGGCCGCCGATGCGCGCCACCCCGCCGCCGTCGAGCGTGCCGCGCACGGGCCCGCCGGGATTCATCAACCGGAAATACCGGTGCAGTTCGCTTATCCATAACCAAATCCAGTTTGACACGAAATGGATAGCTGGCAATTTGCGATAATCGTCGAGAACATGCTGGCCAGGCCGCTGCGAGTAGGCTCCGCAGCCGCCCTCCACCGCTGACGCAGACCGGACAAACGTCACCTGACCTCGCGATCTCTCGCCTCGACCCAACTGGACGACGTCAACTGAATCGAGCAATCCGGTCGTGATGGCGTCCACGCTTATGTGCTCCAGCACACGTCCGGCACAACCGTTGACCGGCGGATGGCCAGCCGATTTCGGTGTACGCCCCCGCACAACTGTTGTCCGGTGAGCAGCTAGTAGACGAACCCGTCAGCACTCGACCCCACCGCCCACACCTACGGCCGAACCATGATCAACGGGACATGGTCGCGGCATCGCCCGAGTAAACCCTCCCCCATGTCCCGTTGATCATGGTCAGGACGGCAGGCGTGCCCTCCGTCGTAGCTGCGCGCTTCGCGAAACGAGGATCTCCACCGGAACCCAGGAGCTGAGGCGGGCGGCGGGCTCAGCTCATGGAGTGGAGGTCCAGGATTTGGGTCAGGGCGTGTTCCAGGGCGTAGTTGGGGTCGGCGGCGCCGCCTTTGACGTCGGCGTTCAGTGCGGCGACGACCTGGAGGGCGGAGCCGATGGTGGCGGGGGTCCAGTTGCGGGCTTGGGCTTGGGCTTTCTTGACTTTCCAGGGCGGCATGCCGAGTTGCTGGGCGAGTTTGAAGGGGTCGCCGCGGCCTGCGGAGCCGACGCGGGCGATGGTGTGCACGGAATCGGCGAGGGCGTCGGCGAGCAGCACGTGCGGGACGCCGCGGTCGTTCGCCCAGCGCAGCGCTTCCATCGCGCCGGGGCGGTCGCCTGCGACGGCGAGTTCGGCCACGTCGAACCCGGAGACTTCGGCCTTACCGGAGTAGTAGCGGTGGACGGCCGCGACGTCGATCTTTCCGCCCGTGTCGGAGGCCAGCTGCGAGCAGGCCGCGGCGAGTTCACGCAGGTCGGACCCGACGGACTCCAGCATCGCCTGCACGACATCGCCCGCGACCCGTACCCCGGCGGTACGGAACTCGCCGCGGACGAACTCCACTCGCTCGGCTGCCTTGGTCAACTTGGCGCAGTCGTGTACGACCGCACCGGCCTTCTGCAGCGCAGGCACCAATGCTTTGGCTCGCCCGCCGCCCGAATGCAGCACCACCAGGACCACACCTTCCGGCGGGTCGCCCGCGGCGGCGGTGATCACCGCGACCGCGTCCTTGCCCGCCTCGGCCGCGGACTCCAGGATGATCACCCGGTCCTCTGCGAACAGCGACGGACTCAGCAGCTCGGCCAGTTCGGCGGTGCTCGCGTCCCCGGCCCGCATCCGATCCACCGGCACCGCATCGGCATCCGGCGCCAGCGCACGCACCTGCGCGGTCACCTCCGCCACCGCCCGCTCGACCAACAGCTCTTCATCCCCCAGCACCAGATGCAGCGCGGGTCGCTCGGTCACAACGTCACCTCGCCGACGCTCGCCCGCGCCACGCGCGAAGGCACGCGGTGTCGATGGTCCACTCGCTGACGCTCGCTCCGCTCGGTCACGGCAGCGATCCTACGGTCCCCCACCGACAGACCCGCGCCGCAGGTTCCGCGTGTTCACCGACCTCACCGGGAGGTCACTACACGCGGCGACCCCTCATCAGCCAGGACCAGCACATCGCCGTGTTGGTCGGTGCGGGTCACCGTGGTGCCGAGAGTGGATAACTCGGTGAGTACTCCGGGGTTCGGGTGGCCGAAGGTGTTTTCGGTGCCGACGCTGATAATGGTTAGGCGGGGGCGTACGGCGGCGAGGAATTCTTCTGTTGTGGTTCGTGATCCGTGGTGTGGGAGCTTGAGGATGTCTGCTTGTAGGGGGATTCCGGCCTGTAGCAGTGCGCGTTGTGCGGGGGCCTCGATGTCGCCGGTGAGGAGGATGCGACCGGCGGCTGTGGTTGCTGCCAGGACGATCGAGCGATCGTTGGCTTCGTCGCCTTCGGCGCCGGGGGTGGGTCGCGCGCCACTCTCCTCGGGGGCGAGCACCTGCAAATCGACTGTCCCGAAACGGAATACCTGGCCCGCTGATAGCTCCAGCAGCGGGATTCCCGCTCGATCCGCAACGGCTACAACCTGAGCCAACCCGTCCGCTCGCCCACCGTGCTGGGCTATGTCCCGCTGCCGCTCACTCGACGGGTCCTTCCCGGCCACCGAAACGTCGCCGGTGATCGGCGCTATCCCAGCGAGCTCATGCAAGCCGACCGCTACGGCGGCTACCGAACGGCCGTCCAGCGCACCGCTGATACCACCGATGTGGTCCGCATGAGGATGCGTCAGGACCAGCAACTCGATGCGCGAGATATGCAAGCGGTCCAGGCAGTTTCGGATCAGACGTGGGTCCGGACCGACATCGATCACCACCGCCGTGCCGTCACCGACCGAGAGGGCAAGTCCGTCCCCTTGCCCGACATCGCAGGCGGCCAGCACCCAGCCCGCCTGCGGCCAGCCGGGCTGCCAGATCCGCACCGGGATCAGCACCACCGCCACGCCGAAGGCCACAGCCAAGATCACCCGGCGGATCGCGGCGAAGCGCAAGGCGACAACACCCACGATGACAACCACGAAAGCGATCAGCCCACCGAGCATTCCATCGGGCACACGGACGGACGCGCCGGGCACACCGGCCGCCTGCTCGGCGACGAACAGCAACCACCACAACGGCGGTGCGGCGCAACGCACAACGAATTCGGCCAGTGGCGACCAGATAGCGGCGAGGATCGCACCGGTCGCGCCGATCACGGTGATCGGCGCAATAACCGGCGCCACAAGAACATTCGCGAGAATAGCTACCAAGCTGAGCTGCCCAGTCAATGCGACCATCAGCGGCGTGGTGACAACGAAGGCACCCGCCGCCACCGCGAACAACTCGGCTGGAAGGCGCCACCAGCCCCGGGCCCGCAGCCAGTCGGCCCAACTCGGGGCCAGCAGGATCAGTCCGGCGGTCGCGAACACCGACAGGGCGAAGCCCGCGGACACCGCGAGCGCGGGCCACACGGCGAGCAGACCGATGACCGCGGCACAGAGTGCGGGCAACGCCTGCTTCCGCCGCCCGGTCAGCAAAGCCAACAAGGTGATCGCGCCCATTGCCCCGGCCCGCAGCACACTGGGATCAGGCCGTGCGACAACCACGAACATCACCAACGCCGCTCCCGCGACCAGCGCCCCGGCGCGCGGACCAAGGGTCAGCACCCGCACCGCGAACAGCACGACCGTCAGCAGGATAGTGAAATTGGCACCGCTGACCACGCAAAGGTGCGCCAGGCCTGCGATTTCGAATTCCTCGCGGAGATGATCGGGCAACCCGCCGGTGTCCCCGACGACCAGCGCGGGTAGCACCCCAGCCGGTTCCATCGGCAGCGCTCGCGATGTCGCGTCGGCGAAATCGGTACGCACCGACCGAGCTACCCGCTGCCACCACGGCAAAGCTCCGACCAACTCGGGTGATCCCTGTGCCCGCAGTGTCGCCACCGTGAGATCACGGTGCCGCGGTGGAGCCACCCTTGCCCGGAATTCCACCGCCTGGCCGGGTGACAGTTCAGCCCATCCGTCTCCGGACGCCAGAATCACCACCGCGCCACCCGCCCGCACCGCCGACTCACCCAACCGATACTCGTGCAGGCTCGCCCGAACAACCCACTGCCGACCACCGAATGAGTTGCCGCGCACAGGCTTCGGATTCCCGCTCGGCGTCACCACCACCCGCAGCGAAAGCCCCGCCACCGACCGCATCGGATGCGTCGCCGCCCGATACTCCCGCCAAGCCGCCGCCACCGCGAACCCGGCAGCGAGCAACACCGCCGCCAGCGCCACCACTGCCACCGCCCGCCACCGCTCACCCCGATGCGCCATCGCCCACAGCAGCAACACCCACAACCCGATCGCCGACACAACCAGCGCCACCGCAAGCCACAACCCGGCCGCCCACCCCGCCGTCAACGCCACAATCGTTGCACCCCAACAACACAGCGCCGCAGGCAACAGCCGGGCATCGAGCACCTGCGGCTCGTCATCCGACCCCGAGCCGGCACTTTCCGCATCGTTGCCGTCCGATGGACCACTCTCCCTCGGACCACCCCGCCGCGCTCCATCAGCGTTCATACCTTCACCAGCTCGCGCAGGCGGGCCAAGCGGGCGGGCCCGATGCCATCTACTTGGCCGAGTTGATCGATGGCGGTGAAACGCCCGTTGGCGGTGCGCCAGGCGATGATGGCTTTGGCTGTCACGGGGCCGACGCCGGGAAGGGCGTCGAGATCGGATTCGGTCGCGGTGTTGAGGTCGACCCGACCGGACGGCGATGGCGGACCGGCCGATCCGGACGGCGCGGTGGCGGTACGGCCACCCGCGTTGATCGTGGTGCTGCCGAGCTGCGGCGGACCCGGGTTCGGACCCGCCGGACCGACCAGCACCTGATCTCCGTCGAGCAGTCGCTGCGCCAGGTTGAGGCCAGCGAGGTCAGCGCCATCCCGTGGACCGCCCGCCGCCGCGAGGGCGTCGGCAACACGGGATCCGGCGGGCAGCCGCACCAGACCGGTGTGCTGCACCAACCCGACCACGCTGACCACTAATTCGTCGGCACCCGGTGCCGCGCCCGATTCGGCAGGCTGCGGTGCCGCACCGGGCGATGCGGCCGCGCTCGCTGAAGCGGTCGAATTCGACCGCGCCACAGCCGGAGTCGTGGTGCTGGTCCGCACCGCGGGCAGCGGGGGCACCGGTTGCGCAACGGGCCGCTCACGGAATACGACGACCGCCGCAACCACCATCGCCACCACCCCGATCACCAGCAGCGTGCCGACGCCGCGCCGCCCAGGATCGAACCGAATCCCCCGAAACCGCTCCGGCACAAACCGATCCCGCCACCCGGAACCAGCCGCGGGTTCCGCCAGCCACTTGGGCGCACGCACCTCCCCCACCTCGTCATCCCCTTCGTCACCCGCCGAACCCGCCTCGGACGGCAGCTCCGCAAGATCCCAGCGCCCGCTACGACCGGCGCCCACCGGTTTCGCACCGACCTCACCCCGTCGCCGACCGGCACTGCCCGCCTCGGACGGCAGTCCCGCAAGATCCCAACGCCCCGCACGGCCAGCAGGCATCGGTTTCGTACCGACCTCGCCCCATCCCTGACTGGCAACCCCCGCCCCAGCCATCGGCCCCCTCGACAAATCCCGCGAGCGACCCTCGAGGGGACGCGCAGCTTCAGCCGCCTCTGCGATTCCAGTCCTACTGGCACTGACGCGGGTAGTCAGCGCACCCAGCCGCCGCCGGATCCGCTCGCGTTCGTCCTGTCGTGACATGAGGCGACCGTATTCCGGCCCGAAGCCGAAAGGTTTTGCCCGACCAGGCGATTCAGCCGCCCTGTTGACAACTACGGGGATGTGGACAACTCGCCGAAGCCGCACATCTGTCAGCGCGCGGCGCACGCCGAGGTGCCAGCCACCCGCCCCACAACCGAAACCCCACCCAAGCGGCGAACGGGACCTGACGGAGCCTCTACTCGCGTTTCGACACAGCTATGTCCCGCTCGGCGAAACAGCGAGGGCTAGGTGCAGCCGCCGGGGAGGACCAGGACGCCGACGGCCCCGATGCCGAGGTGGATGCCGAGTGCGGGACCGAATTCGGCGACGATGAGTTCGCGGATGCCGGGGACCAGGTCGCGCAGTTGGGCGGCGACGGTATTGGCGGCGTCTTCGGCACCGAGGTGCTGGACGGCCACGGCCGCGCCGTCCTCGCCTGCCGCATCCACCGCTGCCGCGACAAGTTTCGCGAAGGCCTTGGAGCGCGTCCGAACCTTCTCGCGGAGTTCGAGACGACCTTCGACGATCTGCAGCAGCGGCTTGGTGACCAGTTCGCTGCCGAAGAAGGCGGCAGCGGAGCTCAGCCTGCCGCCGCGGCGCAGCTGTTCGGTGCGGTTCACCAGGATGAACGTGCGAGCGCGGCTCGACGCGGCGACCGCGGTGTCGTAGACGACATCCAGCGACGCTCCGGCGTGTGCCCGGCGCGCCGCGGCCAGCACCGGCAGCCCGGTGGCCAGGCCCGCGCCGAGCGAATCGACGAGACGCACCCGGTCGGCGGCGTCCATATCGCGGACGGCTTGCCGGCCCGCCTCCCAGGTCCCGGAAAGTTGGCGCGAAATATGCACGGCGACAACACCATCGCCGCCGCTGCGCTCCCACGCCTGCTCGTATACGGCGCGCAGCTCACCCGGCGACGCCGCCGAGGTGGTCACCGTGTCGGAGGCATAGTCGATGTCGACGGGGTCGACACCCTCGCGGATCGCGCGGTCCCCGATCAGCACATGCAGTGGGACGACGGCGATATCGAGCTCGGCGGCGAGTTCGGCAGGAAGGCTGGCGGACGAATCTGTCACGACCACGACGGCCACGGACTACCGAACCTCCTGCAGGGTCTTCACCATCGCGTTGGCCACGGCCGTGTGCCCCGCCCAACCCCAGTGGATACCGTCCGGGTTCGCCTCACCGGAGAAGATATTGTCGCGCACCGCTTCGCCGAGATCGACCAGCGGCACCGAGGTGCGCGCCGACCACGCCCGCAACGCCTTGACGGCACGCTCACGCCCGGAATGCACTCGCCCGTAGGCGGCACAGTTGTGCACGGACGGCAGCACCGCGACCACCGGCAGCTCGGGCCGCAACTGCGCCAACGCTTCTCGCGACTGCTCCAGGTAGTCCACGCTCACCTTCGGTGGCAGCGCGACAGGGCGACCGAGTTTCGACAGTTTCGGCTGCAGCCAGGTATAAGTGGCGCGGACGCTACGGCGCAGCGCGGGCGGGCGCACGTACCGGATCAGTTCACGCAGCGCGGTCGGCAGCGGCGACGGCAAGGTGTCCATGCCGCCGACGGCGAACACCACGGCACCGGCGCGCGGCACCGCGGCCCACACTCGAGGATCACCGATCAACGCCCAGTACGCGTCCCGGCAGGTCCAGCCGATCCGCCCGACCACCTCGACGTCCCAATCCAGCTCAGCGCCGACCAGGTTCGGCCAAATCTGCGGGTGATCGGCGGGGAGTCCACCTTTGGGCCCGAAGTACGACAGCGAATCCGCGATGACCAGCAACACCGGTCGCCCGCTGGCCGACGCACCCTGCGCCACTTCAGCCGACACGCCCTGGGCTACCTCAGCCGACACACTCGACCCGGCGGCCACAGCGGCCGACTCACCCTGCGCTACCTCAGCCGACGCACCCTGCGCCGCTTCAGCCGACACGCTCGAACTGGCGGCCGCAGCAGCCGACGCGTCCGCCGATACCGGAGAGCCGCCAGCGACGGCAACAGCGGCAGCCAATTCACTAGCGCCGGACTCGGCGGGCACTCCGGCGGGCGCGGCAGACTCGTCAGCAGCACCGATCGCTTCGACCGTCCGCCCTGACTCGGAACCAGCCGCATCAACCGACGCGGCGTCCACGGTCGACCGCTCAGGAGGTGGATCTACCGAACTGGCCGGAGCGGAACCTTCGGGTTCAACCGACTCCCCCTCCTCGCCTCCCGGCTCAGCAGCTTCGGGCTCCACCGGCGGCACCGGCGGCGGACCGAACAACGCGTCCGGGATCGAGCGTTCCGGTTTCGCCGAGGCCTTCCGGAACAGTTCGTCCGGCACCTGCCGAATCGGATCTTCAGAGGACATCCGAGGCCACCTTCGCCGATGCGTTCCACACGTCAAGGCGCCAACCGGGCTGGTCGATGCTCGGACCGTGACTGCTCAGCTGCACCCAGCTGGTATTGGCCAGTCCGCCGAGGACGGGCCAATTCGCTGGCGGCAGATCGAGCAGCGCGGCCGTGAGGCCGGCGATCAGCCCGCCGTGCGCCACCAGGATGATAGTCCGGCCCGGCCAGTCCTGCCGCTCGACAAGCAATTCCTGGACAACCGGCAGCGATCGCGCGCCGACCTCGAGTTTGCTCTCCCCATTGGGCGGCCGATAGGTGGCGTCGAGCCGCCAAGCCTGGCGCGCGCCGGGGAAGTCGGCGTCCACCTCCAGGTGCGTCAGCCCCTCCCAGTCACCGAGATCGGTTTCCCGCAGTCGTGGATCGGGCACCACGTCGAGTGAAGTGTGATCGGCGAGCGCGGTCGCGGTCTCGAAGGCCCGGCGCAGGTCGGAGGAGATGATGGCGATCGCATTGCGCGAAACCAGCTCGCGCGCGGCCTCTTTCGCCTGACGGCGACCGAGCTCGGTGAGATCGGTATCGATCTGGCCCTGCATCCGATCGGCGGCATTCCATTCGGTCTGCCCGTGCCGCAACAAGATCAGTGTGCGCACGCCGGCGTACTTACTCACGGTCGCGCCTTTCTGACGCTCGACTCTGCCGCTAACAAGACTGCCGTACCGATGACTCGTTCATTCACTCGGCGTCGCTCTCCGCATCACCGTTCACCGCCGCGGCCCGCGCCTCCGGCGCACCGATGCCGTCCACCGGCACCACCGGGCAGTCCTTCCACAACCGTTCCAGCGCATAGAAGTTGCGCTCGTCGTTGTGCTGCACGTGCACCACGACGTCGACGTAATCGAGCAGCGCCCAGCGTCCCTCGCGGGTGCCCTCCCGCCGGACCGGCTTGTGCCCGGCCTCGCGCAGCTTGTCCTCGATGTTGTCGACGATGGCGTTCACCTGACGCTCGTTCGGCGCGGACGCGATGACGAAGCAGTCGGTGATCACCAGCTGCTCGGACACGTCGAGCACCACCACGTCGGAGGCCAACTTCTCATCCGCCGCCCGCGCGGCGACCTGCGCCATCTCAACCGACTCCACAGAGGCAGTCATGCCTGCACCTCGCTGACGCTCGGCTCCGGCATGACTGCCTCGGCAGCTGCCCTATCGGTTCCCTCGCAACGCTCGGTCACAGCCTGCCCCCCGCTACGCTCGCTCACTCAGCTACCTTCCGCTCCTGCGGGCACATAGAGGTGCCGCTTCGATATGTACTGCACCACGCCATCGGGGACGAGGTACCACACCGGCCGGTTCTCGGCGGCGCGGCGACGGCATTCGCTCGACGAGATCGCCAGTGCCGGGATTTCGACCATGGTCACCGCATCGGCCGGAAGATCGCGCAGATGCTCCTCGAGATGATCGGTATTCAGCTCGTACCCCGGACGGCTCACCCCGACAAACCTCGCCAGTTCGAACAGTTCGGCCCAATCCTGCCATGTCAGGATGTTGGCCAGCGCATCCGCTCCGGTGATGAAGTACAGCTCGGCGTCCGGATGCTTGCTGCGCATCTCGCGCAGCGTGTCGACGGTGTAGGTGACCTTTTCCCGGTCGATGTCCGCGCGACTGACCGAGAAACTCGGGTTCGAGGCGGTCGCGATCACGGTCATCAGGTAGCGGTCCTCGGCGGGACTGACCTGTTTGTCCGCCTTCTGCCAGGGCTGCCCGGTGGGCACGAAGATCACTTCGTCGAGCTCGAACCGATTGGCGACCTCGCTGGCGGCGACCAGGTGACCGTGATGGATGGGGTCGAAGGTGCCGCCCATCACGCCCAGTTTGCGGCCGCGCCGACCTGTCTCTTGCATGAGTGCCGAGCTTAATCGGTCGGCTCCGGGCAACCCTGGGCGGCAAGCCGCGGCGCGGTCAACTGCTGGCGACCGCCAGCACGCTACTCGCCCGCCACCCGGTCCCCGTCTGCCGCGTCCAGCATTTCCCCGAGCTCCCGGCGGGTCTGTGCGAGTTCGGCGGCCACCGCCGCGGTCGACGAGTCGCTATCGACCCCTGCCAGCTCGGCGATCAATGCCTGCATCGCGCTCAACCACGGTCGGCCCGGCCCGGTGGACCCCCATACCTGCAACCACGCCGCCGACCGCAGACAGCGCGCCCGCGACACCAGCTGCCCGAGATCACCGAACAATGCGGCGGCCCGCTGATAGGCGGCCCGCGCCGCTTCGTCCTGATCGCAGTATTCCAGCGCGGTGGCGGCCGACCAGGCGAGTCCGGCGTGCAACTCGCGGCGGTCCGGGTCACGCTCGATGAGCCGGGCAGCTTCGGCGAATTGCCGGGCGGCCTCGTGGTAGCGGTGCAGTGCGTTCAGCGATTCGCCGAATTGCGCACGAACCGTGGCGATTTCGGCGGGCGGATAGGGCAGTCCGTCGGCCGCCATGGCCTCCTCGAACAAGGCGACGGCCTCACCGTGCCGCCGACCGCGATGGCAGGCGCGGGCGGCAATCACGGTGTGGTGCAGCAGATCCGGCTCGGATAGCCCCTCCCAGCGAGCGGCGGCGCGGACCGCCGCGTCCGCCAGGTCCAGCTCGCGGTCCGGTTGTCCGGCGATCGCGATGACCAGCTGTGAGCTGAGCCGGGCCAGGTGTTCCGCGGGCAGTACCGAGCCACCGATCGCCAACGCTTCGCGCAGGCGTGCTTCCGCGACTTCCGGGGCGTCGGCCAGCCGGGCGGCACCGAATTCCGCCAGCCGCAGCACCTCGGCCAGCCGGTCGTCGTCGGAGCTGACAGCGTCCGGAAATCCTTCGGACTCGACCGCAACGGCTGCCGAGGTGCGTACGACCCTCGGCAGCTTGCTGCGCAAGCCGAGCGGAAGCCGTTCCACCAGTGGTTGTCCCGCCAGCCGCGCGGCCACCCGGGTACTGACCGCTCCATTCCGGTTACGAAGGTCGTACCGGGCGCACAACCCCGCGATCTCCGTATCGAGTTCCGCCAGTACCGAATCCACAGTCCCGTCCGCGACCCGCACATACCCCAGTCCGAGCGTAACCAGCCTGCGCAACAGCACACAAACCCCGGTGATGAACGCGAGACGCGCACCGACATCCGCCCCGGGATCACCGATCCAACGACTGTGCTCGGCCAGAATCTCCAGTCCCCGCCCTTCGTTCCCGGTCAGCGCACAGAACTCGATATGCGCCGCCACCGACGGCCGCAAGCTCTCGCTGTGCCGAACCAGCGGATATCCCGTCAAGTGCGCCCCGCGCGCCGCCGCGACGCGACCCGTACGCAACAGCGGCAGCAGCGCCTGTGCCAGCACGCGATGCGGCTCTTCGGCGCAGCCGAGCTCCCCATCGATCACCGGCTGCCAGTGCGCGAGCGCGCCCGCGTCATCCCCCGAAGCCACACTGCCGCTACCCCATTCATTGCGCTCGCAGGCCTCGCAGTCGGACATGCTGTCACGCGGTGCCGCCATCGCCTGCTCATGCCACCGGGCGGTATCCTCCTGGTCGCCCAGCTGCCGGGCCAGTTGGGCACGCAGCGCGAACACCGGCCGCAGGCTGTAACCGCGCTGACCATAACGGTTTTCGAGCTCATCGAACCAGCGGTAGACGGTCGGCAATGGTACCGCCGGATTGTCGATGAGCCCCCACGTCATCCACTTGAGGTACCAATGCACCGAATACGTCAGTGGCCCCAGCTCGGCCGGGTACTCGTCATAGATCCGCAGCAGCCTGGCGTAGGCGACCGGCGCCAGGTCACGTTCGCTCGCGTAGGCATAGGATTCGGCCAGCTCCAGCAGCACGCGACCTTCGAGGTGCCGGTCTGGACCCGACTTCGCGGCCGCCGCAAGAATTTCCAGCCGTTCGACGCGTACTCGTCCTTGCGGCAGCGCATAGACCTGCGCCAGTGCCTCGTTGATCTCGACGGTGTCCATCTTCACTCCGTCTCGTCGGCGGTGCCCGCGGCACGTTGCGTTGCCCAGCTGAGGAATTCACCGAAGGCACGATTGAGCAGCGCCGTATCGGCAGGCCGCAGCGGCCGGTGCGTCATCAGCAGGGCCTGCCCGTACAGCGATTCCACCGCCGTCTTCAGGAAGGCCGGATCGCCGATGCGGGTGAGCCTGCGCACCACCGGACTGTGGTGGTTCAGCACGAGCTGGGCTCGCGGCGCGGCGGCGTCCAGCGCACCGAGGATCTCGCTCCACAGCTCGTCCGCGCCGAGCGCGGTCTCCGCTCTGGTGCGTTCGTTGCGCGCACTCCGTCCGTCCAGGTACAACGCGGGCACCGAAACCGGGTGAAAGGCACGCACGATCACGTCGCAGGACAGTGGGTCGAGCACCGCGCGGGCAATGGTCAACACCGGCGTCAGCGCCAGTTCGTCGGCCGGGTCGACCAGGTCCAGCGCGGCCGTGATGGCGTCGGTGTCGAGGTCGATCACCTCGACACCGGGCAGCAACCGCGGCAGCGCCACCAGCAGTTCCCGGTCGTAGGCGTAGCCGCCGTTGACGATGCCGATGCCCTGCGCCGCCGCGGTCGACGCCACTTGACGGAACTCCTCCACCGTCGCCGTCACCCGGATGACCCGGTGGTTGCGGGCGAACTCGGTCAGCGGAACCCGTCCGTCGCTGGTCTCGAAGGTCAAGTGCGGCAGCATGATCCGGAACAGTTCGGCCGAATGCCGGGCCATCGCCTTGACGCCGAGTGCGTGCACCGACAGGAACGCGGCCAGCCGCTGCGGCTGCTCGGCCGCGATCTCGGTGAGCCAGTCGCGCACCCGGTCGCCGAGTACCTCCCGAATGATGGCCAGCCGTTCGTCCTCGTACAGTCCCTCACGGGATGCGGTGGGGCGCAACGAGTCGGTGTCGATCACGCAGCGCACGAAGAACGCCCAGTCCGGCAGCAGTCCGCGTACCGCGTCGCCGAGCAGCATGCCCTTCAGATACACCCGGTGCGCGCTGCTCTCGGCCGGATTGCCCGGCTGCGCGAGCACATACGCGACGCCGCTCACCCCGGCCAGTTCCGCATCCAGATCGATGACGTCGAGGGGCGCGAAACCGAGTGTGCGCTCGCCGAATTCGAGCAGCGCGGCCCGCCGTTCCGCGGCGGAGGGATAGTCGCGATGCCATACAGCCGGGCCGTCGGTGACCGGCACGATAACGCCATCGGACTCGACGGTCACCGCATAGGGCAGCAATGAGCCGTATTCGCGGGCGAGTTCGATGACCCGGCGCGGCGCGAACCACGACTCCGCGCCCGCCCGCGGCGTCAGCTGCACCGTGGTACCGGGCTCGGGGTACTCCGCTGGCTCCAGCAACCGTACCGAGTAGGTGCCGTCCGCGGCGGCCAGCCATTCGACCGGTGCGGCAGCCGGATCGTCGGCGGAGCGGGTGACCACCCGGATCGTCTCGGCCACGGTGAAGCACGCCAGCAGCCCGATGCCGAACTGCCCGAGAAATTCTCGCCGAGCGCCCTCGATGTCGTCGCGCTTCGACGATCGCCCGATCGTCGCCAGGAATCGATGCACATCCGCCTCGGTCAGACCCACCCCCGGGTCGGTGATCCGCAACCCTGTCGCCTCGACGACGATCCGAATCGCGGTAGGCGCCAAACGATCTCGCCCAGCCCGCGCCGTGACTGCATCCACCGCGTTCTGCAGCAACTCACGCAGATACACCCGAGGACTGGAATACAGGTGGTGAGACAGCAAATCGACGATCCCGCGCAGATCCACCTGGAACGTATAGCTGTCCCGCACCGCCGCCACACCATTGGGCGCTCTCTCCACCATGGTGGGCATCCTCGCGGCAAGGCCCAATGGTTCTCTTAACGAACGCTGATGACGCCGATCCTCATACCGGAAGCAGGCGCGACACCACGGCCGTCAGCTGACTGGCCGAGCGGCATTCGTGCATCTCGATCACCTGCCGGTACTTGTCGGCGGCGGAATCGCCCGAACCCCAGTTGGTGCGCATCTCCGGATTGAGCCAGTGCGCGTGCTTGGCGGTGCGTACCAGCGATCGCAGCGTCTCCAGTTCGGGGTCACGGTAATTGGTGCGCGCGTCGCCGAGAATCAGCAGTGAGCTGCGGGCGGTGACGGCATCTGGAAAGTCTCTGGCGAATCCGGCCAGCGCGTTGCCGTAATCGGAATGCCCGTCCATGCCGACAACGCGTGCCTCGGTGAAGATCCGGGCCATCGCCTTGTCCAACTGCGTGCGCGGATCGAAGAACTGGGTCACCTCGTCGGTCTGGTCGACGAAGGCGAAAATCCGCACCCGCGAGAACTGTTCGCGCAGCGCGTTGACCAGCAGCAGGGTGAAGTTGCTGAAACCGGCCACCGAGCCGGACACGTCGCACAGCAGGACCAGCTCCGGACGTCCGGGCCGAGGCTTGCGGTTCACCAGGTCGATGGGCACGCCACCGGTCGACATCGACTTGCGCAGGGTCTTGCGCAGATCGATCTCGCCACGACGGGAATGCCTGCGCCGCACGGCAAGCCGCGAGGCCAGGATGCGCGCCAGCTGCTGGGTACTGCGCCGCATCGCGGCCAGCTCGGACTCCGAGGCCCGCAGGAAATCGACGTCCTCGGATTGCCGCGGGACACCATAGCTGGCGACGCGTTCGCGTCCGATTCGTTCGGCCACCCGTCGCCGCGTTTCCGCTTCCACGGCCGCCCGGAATCCGTCGATCCGCCCGCGCGCGGTCCGCCGGGCGACCTCGGTGTCGAACGCGCTGGCATCCGGCCCGGCGGCCAACCCGGCCAGGATCTTGGCCAGCAACGTCTGCGGCTGAACATCTTTCAACGCCTGATAGGCCGAGAACGACGGCCCGCTCGCCGACTGATACTGGCCGAGTTGCTCGACCAGCTGGGCAGCCAACGCTTCCAACCGCGCGTCGGAGGCTTCCTCGGTCAACAGTTCCGCGAGCAATTCCCGCAGCGCCGCGATGTCCACTTCGCCCGTGGGTGTCCGGGGTATCTCTACTTCGTCACGTCCGGCGGTGCGCTCCCCCACCGTGATCGGGAACCACAGATCGAACAGTCCGTCGAACGTGGCGCGATGGGTGGTCCGGCGCAGCAGCGCACACGCCAGTCCTTCGCGCAGCGCCTCGCGGTCCAGCAGGTCGAGCACGGTCACCACCCGGCCCGCGTCCACGGTTTCCGACGGACCCACCGGAATGCCGCGCTCACGCAGCGCTTCGACGAATCCGACGAGATGCCCGGGCAGCCCGTGCGGCGCGGTCAGTTCCACGCCGGGCGCGGGCAGCGATCGCGCTGCCATCGGCTCAGGCCAGCTTCAGCTCGGCCAGTGCGCGCTGGTGATCGCTCTGATGCTTGAGCACGACGCCGAGCGTGGCGCGCACCGCGCTGTCGTCCAGGTCGTGCATGCCGAGCGCGAGCAGCGTGCGACCCCAGTCGATCGACTCGGCCACCGAGGGCAGCTTCTTCAACTGCATGCCGCGCAGCACGTGCACGATCCGCACCAGCTGGGCGGCGACAGCGGCGGATAGCTCCGGCACCCGGCTGGCCAGGATGCGCCGCTCCAACTCCTCGTCCGGAAAGTCCAGGTGCAGGTAGAGGCAGCGGCGCTTGAGCGCCTCGGACAGTTCGCGGGTGGCGTTGGAGGTCAGCACGACGAACGGCTTGCGGCTCGCGGTGATGGTGCCCAGCTCCGGGACGGTCACCGCGAAATCGCTGAGCACCTCGAGCAGCAGGCCCTCGATTTCGACGTCGGCCTTGTCGGTCTCGTCGATCAGCAGCACCGTCGGATCGCTGCGCCGGATCGCGGTGAGCAGCGGCCGCGACAGCAGAAACTCCTCGGTGAAGACGTCGGCCTTGGTTTCTTCCCAGCCGTGCTGCGCTGAGTTCCCCGTCGCTTCGTTCGCCCGACTGGACGCCTGGATCCGCAGGATCTGCTTGGCGTGGTTCCACTCGTACAGCGCGCGAGCCTCGTCGACACCTTCGTAGCACTGCAGGCGGACCAGTTCGGCGCCGGAGGTCTGCGCGACCGCGCGCGCCAGCTCGGTCTTGCCGACGCCGGCCGGACCCTCGACGAGCAGCGGCTTGCCGAGCCGGTCGGCGAGGAACACCGAGGTGGCCGTGGCCTTGTCGGCGAGATAGCCCGTGTCGGCCAGCTGATCGATCACATCGTCGACCGATGCGAAGATCGGCTCCTGGGGCGCCTCGGGAATGGGGGCCACGTGCAGTCCTTCCTCGGAAACGAATGGCATACGCGCCGCTCGCTCCCTATATGCCTATACGGGCCGAATCTGGCCGTCGCCCCACACGATCCACTTGGTGGAGGTCAGTTCCGGTAGCGCCATGGGGCCGCGGGCGTGCAGCTTCTGGGTGGAGATGCCGATCTCGGCACCGAACCCGAACTGCTCGCCGTCGGTGAACGCGGTAGAAGCATTCACCATGACCGCCGCGGCGTCGACCCGGCTGGTGAATTCGCGGGCGGCGGCCAGTTCGGCGGTGACGATGGCCTCGGTGTGCCCGGTGCCCCAGGTGTTGATGTGCTCGATGGCCGCGTCCAGGCCGTCGACCACCTTGAGCGCGATATCGAGGGTGAGGTACTCCTCGCCCCAGTCCTTGCTGTTCGCGGGCACCAGGCCGGGCAGATCGCCGTGCACGGTGACGCCGTGGCGTTCCAGCGCCTCGATCAGCCGGGGCACCGCGGTGGTGGCGATCGCGTCGTCGATGAGCACCGTCTCGGCGGCATTGCAGACGCTGGGACGGCGGGTCTTGGCATTGAGCAGGATCTGCTCGGCCATGTCCAGGTCGGCGGCGGCGTGCACGTAGACGTGGCAGTTGCCGGTGCCGGTCTCGATGGTCGGCACGGTGGCGTCACGGACGACGGCGCTGATCAAACCGGCGCCACCGCGCGGGATGACCACGTCGACCAGACCGCGGGCCTGGATCAGGTGGGTGACGCTGGAGCGGTCCGCACTCGGCAGCAGCTGCACGGCGTCGGCCGGGATGTCCTGTGCGGCAAGCGATTCCCGCAGCACCGCGACCAACGCCGCATTCGAGTGCGCGGCCGAGGAGGAACCGCGCAGCAGCGCCGCGTTGCCGGATTTGAGCGCCAGTCCGAATGCGTCCGCCGTGACGTTCGGCCGGGCCTCGTAGACCATGCCGACCACGCCGAGCGGCACCCGGACCTGGCGGATTTCCAGGCCGTTCGGCAGCGTCGAGCCACGCACCACGTCACCGACCGGATCGGGCAGCGCGGCCACCTGACGCAGGCCGGAGGCGATGCCGTCGATGCGCGCCTCGGTCAGCCGCAGGCGATCCAACAGCGACTCCTCGGTACCCGCGGCCTGCGCCTCGGCGAGATCCTCGGCGTTGGCCTCGAGCACCGTGGCCGCCTCGGCGAGCAGCGCGTCGGCGGCAGCGTGCAGTGCGGCGTTCTTCTGCGCGGTGGTCAGCTGGGCGAGCACCCGCGACGCGACGCGAGCCTTGCGCGCGGCATCGTGCACCACCTCGCGGACATCGGGCCCGGTCGTCGTTCCTACCGTCATGGGTACAGCCTACTGATCCGGTCCAGGGCAAAAACCACCGCTGTGGGAGACCGCGACGCCTCTACTAGCCTCTGACGGCATGGCCGAAAAGACGGACACTCCCTCGATCGCTGTGCTCGGCAGTATCAACATGGATCTGGTGACCACCACCGAACGACGTCCGGTGCCCGGCGAGACGGTGCTCGGCACGGGCTTCGCGACGGTGCCCGGCGGCAAGGGGTCGAATCAGGCGATCGCCGCGCAGCGGGCCGGTGGCGCCGTGCAGTTCCTCGGCGCGGTCGGCGACGACGTGTTCGCCGCCGAACTACGGCGCGCGCTGACGGATTCGGCGGTCGGTGTCGAGCGACTGCGGACCGTCGACGGGCCGAGCGGCGTGGCCGCGATCGTGGTGGACAGCGGCGGTGAGAACAGCATCATCGTGGTCGGTGGTGCGAACGCCCGGCTGACCGAGCTCACCGAGGAAGACCTCGACGTGATCGCCGCCGCCGACCTTCTGTTGTGCCAGTTGGAGATTCCGATCGACACGGTGACGGC
Source organism: Nocardia brasiliensis (assembly GCF_042691675.1). Classification (GTDB taxonomy): domain Bacteria; phylum Actinomycetota; class Actinomycetes; order Mycobacteriales; family Mycobacteriaceae; genus Nocardia; species Nocardia brasiliensis_D. Next base: position 2,144,084 of record NZ_CP170507.1, on the reverse strand, counting down.
GGCCGCGCGACACGCCCGCGCGCACGGCACCACGGTGCTGCTCAATCCGTCCCCGGCCCAACAGCTGCCCGCCGAACTGTGGGCGAATATCGATGTCGCGGTGGTGAATTCGGGCGAGGCCGAGCAGCTCGGGGCCGCCCTCGATCCGGTCGCCCATGTGGTCGTCACGCGCGGCGCGGACGGCGCCGCCTACCGCGGTCCAGGCGGTGCGCAGCTGTCCCAGCCGAGCCCCCGGGTCGACGTCGTCGACACCACCGGCGCGGGCGACACCTTCACCGGCGCCTTGGCCGCCGCCTGGCATCGCGGCCCGGAATGGGCGCTGACCTGGGCAGGCACCGCTGGCGCACTGGCCACCACCAAGCTCGGCGCAAGCACCTCGATTCCCACCAGCGAAGAGATCACCGCCGCACTAGCTGCGCAGTAGCGTCGCCGATCATGATCAACGGCATGGCCGGACCCTGCTTTCCGTGGCACGGGGTGGCCGCGGCTGACACCGTGGGGTGCGCCGAGTAGACCCAGGTTGATCCTGACGTCACCGTGAACTCGGTGGCGCGCAGCGGGTTCGGGTGGGCAGTCGACTTCGGCGGACGACCTCGCGGGCTATCGTTGATTTTCATGGCAACCACGCCGGAGCGCATACCGTCCGATGACGACAACTCGGCACTGATCGGCAGGCTGGATGCCGACATGGTCGCGTTGACGTTCGTCGACAACGCCGGGATCACCCGGGTGAAGACGGTGCCGATGCGGCGGCTCGCGCAGGCGGCGCGGCACGGGATCGGGGTGTCGCCGTGCTTCGAGACGTTCGGCTTCGACGATGTGATGGCGGTCGGGAAGTACCTCGGCGGCCCCGATGGCGACCTGCGGCTGGTCCCTGACCTGTCGATGCTGACCGAACTCGCCTGTCAGCCGGGTTGGGCCTGGGCGCCCACCGACAAATACACCCAGGACGGCACCCGCTTCGCCGCCTGCCAGCGCGGATTCGCGGCCCGCCAGGCCGAGACCGCGCGGCGGGCGGGGCTTCGACTGTCCATGGCATTCGAGACCGAATGGTCTGTTGGTCGGGACGACACCCCGGACTTCACCCCGGCGGCCTACGGACCCGCCTATGGCATGGTGCGACTCGGTCAGGTTGCCGACTACGCCCGGGAACTGGTCGCGGTGCTGGATCGGCAAGGCATCCTCGTCGACCAATTCCATCCGGAATACGCGCCCGGCCAGCTGGAACTGTCCGTCCAACCGTCCGATCCGGTCGGCGCCGCCGACGACGCGATACTGGTGCGGCACACCATCCGCCAGGTCAGCCTGCAGTATGGCTGGCGTGCGCTGCTGGCTCCCTGCCTCGAGCCCGGCGGCACCGGATCCGGTGCGCACCTGCACTTTTCCGTCCAAGACGACGAAGGTCCGCTGTTCGCCACCGGCGACGGCCCCTACGGCATGCGGCGGACCGGCGAGGCATTCCTGGCCGGCGTGCTGCGCGAACTGCCCGCACTGGTCGCCGTGGGTGCCGGTAATCCAGCGAGCTTCCTGCGGCTGGTGCCGTCCCGCTGGGCGGGCATCTGGCAATGCTGGGGCCGGGAAACCCGGGAGGCGGCACTGCGTTTCGTCACCGGCGTGCGCGGCACCGAAGAGTGGGCCGCCAATGCCGAGGTCAAATGCTTCGACGCGACCGGCAATCCCTATCTCATCGTGGGTTCGGTCATTGCCGCCGGGCTGGCCGGTGTCGCCGAGGAGCTGCGGCTGCCCGCCGAGATCAGCGGCGACCCGGTCACCTTCGATGCCGAACAGCTGCTGGTCTCCGGCGTGCGCAGGCTGCCGACCGACCCCGCCGAGGCGGCCGACCGGCTGGCGGATTCCACGATATTGGCCGAGGCGATGGGGCCCGAACTGCACGACGCGCTGCTCACCGTGCGCCGCGCGGAGGCCGGACGCTATTCGGACACCAGCCCGGAAAAGCTTGTCGCACTGACCCGTTGGCGGTTCTGACGTGCTGACCGACGGCCTCACGCTCACCGACCACCATTGCCACGGTGTCGTCCCGCACGATCTGGACCGGCCCGGGTTCGAGCGACTGCTCAGCGAGGGACCCACCGGCAGCTTCGATTCCACGATCGGGCTCGCCGTTCGCCGATGGTGCGCACCGGCACTCGACCTGCCGCCGCATGTCGGCCCCGATGCGTACCTGACCCATCGCGCCGAACTCGGCTGGCGCGAAGTCGCCGTGCGGCTGCTGCGTGCCACCGGTACCACCAGCTGGTTCCTCGACACCGGGTTCGGCGGTGGGACAGCGGATTTCGGCTCGCTGACCGATGGCGAGGTGCGCGAGGTGGTGCGGCTCGAACACGTCGCCGAGCAGGTGATCGCCGAAGTGGGCGCGGGCAAGACGGTGTTCGATCAGATCGAGGCCAGGCTGCGCGAGCGGGCCCGAACTGCCGTCGGGCTCAAGACCATCGTCGGATACCGGTGCGGCCTGGACTTCCCGCTGCGCGATCGACCGCCGCGCGCGGTGATGCCCGAGCGCCGCCTCACCGACCCGGACCTGCTGGGCTGGCTGGTCGGTCTCGGCGCCCGCATCGGCGCCGAATTCGGCCTGCCCCTGCAATTCCACACCGGCTTCGGTGACACCGACCTGCGGCTGCATCGCGCGGATCCGTTGCTGCTCACCGACTTTCTCCGCAAGACAGCAGACACCGGTCTTCTCGTGATGCTGCTGCACTGCTGGCCGTTCCATCGCAATGCCGCCTACCTGGCGCACGCCTTCGGGCATGTCCGGATGGATGTCGGACTCACCATTCCCTATGTGGGACATCGGGCCCAAGCCGTGCTGGCCGAAGCGCTCGAGCTCGCGCCTTTCCGCTCGCTGTGTTATTCGTCGGACGGCTATGGCCTGCCGGAACTGCATTTTCTCGGTGCCCTCTGGTGGCGCCGCGGTCTCGGCCGACTGCTCGACGAATGGATCGCCGAGGACCTGATCACCAGCGCGGACGCCGAACGCTTGGCCGCAGGCATCGCCCACATCAACGCCGAGGACTCGTACCCGAGCAGCACTGCCCGGTAACTCCGGTAGAACTACTCGTCCACGCACGTATTTATTCGAGTGCACCGCACCCCGGCGATCCCTACCGTTGATCAGTAGGACAACGAAAGGATCGAAACAATGTTTCCCGTCGAGCTGCGCGGTACCCGGGCGCAGACGCTTATGTGGGCCGACGAGCACGCGGTCGAGCAGGCCGCGCTGCAGCAGCTGCGGAATATCGCCGCGCTGAAATGGGTCCATGGCGTCCGCGTCATGCCGGACGTGCACCTCGGCAAGGGTGCCACGGTCGGCTCGGTGATCGCGATGAAGGACGCGGTGTCCCCGGCCGCGGTCGGAGTGGACATCGGCTGCGGGATGGAGAGCGTCAAGACCGATCTCACCGCCGCGGATCTGCCGGACGACCTGCGCTCGCTGCGGTCCCGGATCGAGGCCGCGGTGCCGGTCGGCTTCCACGCGCACGACGACGCGGTCGACGTCGCCGAGCTCGGCTCGGAGGTGGCCTCGCTCGGCGCGAGCACCGCAACCCTGCGGGCGGGATGGGATCGTTTCTGGGGTTCGTTCGCCTCACTCGACGAGGGCGTGCGCGCTCGAGAGACCAAGGCGCACAAGCAGATGGGCACGCTCGGCGGCGGCAACCACTTCATCGAGGTCTGCCTCGATCAGGACGACGCGGTGTGGATCCTGTTGCATTCCGGCAGCCGCAATATCGGCAAGGAACTCGCCGAGCGGCACATGGCCGTGGCCAGGAAACTGCCGCACAACGTCGACCTGCCCGATCGCGATCTCGCCGTATTCCTTTCCGGCACACCGGAAATGGATGCCTACCGGCGCGACCTCAGCTGGGCGCAGGAGTACGCCGCACGCAACCGCGCGGTAATGCTCGCCCTGGTGTGCCGCGCGGTCCGCGACGAATTCGCCGAGCGCGAGGTACGTTTCGAGCAGCCGATCTCCTGCCACCACAACTATGTGGCCGAGGAGCTCATCGACGGCATCCCGATGCTGGTGACCCGCAAGGGCGCGGTCCGGGCGGGCGCGGGTGACCTCGCGCTGATTCCGGGTTCGATGGGCACCCGCTCCTATGTGGTGCGGGGCAAGGGAAATCCGGCCTCGTTCCAGTCGGCCTCGCACGGAGCGGGACGGCGGATGAGCCGCAATGCGGCGAAGAAGCAGTTCACCGTGGCCGACCTCGTCGCCCAGACCGAGGGCGTCGAATCGCGCAAGGACGCGGGCGTGGTGGACGAGATCCCGGCGGCCTACAAGGACATCGACGAGGTCATCGCCGCACAGCGCGATCTGGTCGATGTGGTCGCGACACTGCGGCAGGTGCTCTGCGTCAAGGGCTGAATTCGGGCCGCGCCCACGGGATGTGGGCGCGGTCCTGGTTCATTTGCGCCGCAAGGTGGCCGCGATACCCGCGCCGATCAGGAACACGCCGGTGAGCAGCGCGAAGCCGTTCAGCACCCAATTGTGTAGTGCGAGATGGAAATCGTCGGACAGCTCGGGCAGATTCTCGATCTGCCGGTAGGTGTCTTCCGGGAACAGGATGTGCAGCACACCAGGGATCAATCCCCACACTAGGCCCGCGATCGCCGTGCCCACCGGGGAGAACGCGGCCAGCGCCGCGACCAGGAACAGCAGCACCGCACCGCCGATGATCTGGAAATTCGAACCCCACCGGTCGGCCGAGGTGCCGAGAATGACCCACTGCCTGGTGTCCAGCGCGCCATGCGCGGCGAGCCCGATCCCGATCGGCGTGATCACCAGTGCGATCAGCGTGCCGGTCAGCGTGCGGCCGACGCCGCTGCGACTCTGGAACTGGGCGCCCGGCGGCGACCAGCCCGCGGGCGGCTGATATTGGCTCGACATGGTTGGCCCTCCTGCACGGTTCCCGGTACCGGGAATCCTGTCCGCCTATTCTCCGTCGTTCATGGTCATTTCGCGGCCAATGCCGCGCCGTTGCTCGCGATCGGGCCGAGGGCGTTCCGGACGCGGGTTCGGCCTGTCTGGTTACCATCGAGTATGCGCCAGCGGCACCAAGATTCCGGCTCAGCTACCTCGACAGCAACGGAAACGGCCGATCCGCCCGCGATTGCGGGCGTTCGGCGATCCTTCGTCACCGCGCGTGGCGTCCGCTTCCACGTGACCGAGGCCGGGCCCGCGGACGGACGACCAGTGCTCGCGCTGCACGGGTGGCCGCAACACCACTACGCCTTCCGTCATCTGCTGGCCGATCCGCCGCCGGGGCTGCGGATCATCGCGCCCGATCTGCCGGGCTACGGCTGGTCCGGTCCGCCGCCGCATCGCTGGGCCAAAGATGATGTGGCCTCCGATGTCCTCGCGCTGCTCGATGAACTCGGACTGGACCGGGCGCTGCTGGTCGGCCACGACTGGGGCGGCTATATCGGCCACCTGCTGGTACTGCGGGAACCCGAGCGGTTCGACGGCTACCTGGCGTTGAACATCGCGCACCCGTGGCAGACACCGCGCACCGTCCTGCCGCATCTGTGGCGGTTCATGGTCTATCAACCGCCGGTCGCCGCGTTCGGGAAATACCTGCATCAGCACACTCGTCTGCTCGACCTGGTCTTCGCCAAGGCCGTCGAGAACCCAGCGGAATTCAGTCCGGAAGTGGTGCGCGCGTACACCGATCGCTTCCGCGACCCGGTCTGCGCCCGCGCCGCGACCGACACCTATCGCACCTTCCTGCTCCGCGAACTGCCCCGCGCGGGCCGCCACGGCGAGACCAGGCGCGCGACCATCCCGATCCGCGCCCTGTTCGGTGTGGACGACGGCGCCATCCACCACTCGCTCGCCGCCGCCGAAACCGCGCTGGCCGACGACTACACGCTGGAGCGGGTGGCGAACTGCGGCCACTTCATCACCGAGGAACGCCCCGATCTGGTCCGCGCCCGGCTGATCGCCCTCGCGGCCGAAACCGCCGCCGCCTGATCCGGATCAGTGGTTGTTGATGCCCTGCAGCACGGTGATGTTCTCGACAACGACGGTGTTGCCGCCGCGTTGTTTGGCCTGGTACATCGCGCTGTCCGCACACCGGATCAAGTCCTGCATCAGCTGACGGCTGCGGTGATAACCGATGGCGCCCGCATCGGCGACAGCGATGCCGATGCTGGCGGTAACCGAAATCGCCCCCGCTGGCTCGGCGACCGCATTGCGCAACCGCTCGGCGGCATCGACCGCGGTGCGCACGGGCAGTCGAGCGACGATTGCGAACTCCTCGCCGCCGAGGCGGGAGACGATGCTGCCCGCGGGCGCGGAGTGCTGCAACCGCTGGGCGGTACGCACCAGCACCTTGTCGCCCGCATGGTGCCCGAAGGTGTCGTTGACGACTTTGAAGCGATCCAGATCGACCATCATGACGCAGACCGGATCCGCGGCGGAGCAACCGACCAGCATCGCGGCGTGATATTCGAAGCCGCGCCTGCTCAACAGCGTCGTCAACGGATCGGAGAGCATGTCGCTCCGTAGCACCCAATAGCAGAACTGCAGCCCCGGCGGCACCACCGTCGCCGCGACCATGCCCAGAATCATGATCGCCGCCGATGCCGTGTCACCGACCCCGAACAGTGGAACCGCCAGCACGACGGCCGACACCAGCGACCACGCGGTATGGGCGGCGAGGACCTGCGGGCTGTGGAAGGCGCTGACGTAGATGCCGACGATCAACAACAGCATCATTCCGACCGACCGGACCACATAACCGGGGCTCAGCACGCAGACCACCGTGATGCAGACATCGCCGATCGCGATCAAGGTCAGCGATTCCACTCGGCTCGGCCACGGCAGCGACCACCAGCGCACGACCCACACCGCCGCCATCGCGACAATGCACCACAACACCGTTCGGCCGAGCACGCTTTCCGGACCCACCGATGACGTCACCGTCAGCACACTGATGAACGGCGTCGCCAATCCGCACAGTCCGATGGCGAATTTCACTACGCCGAGCGCCGAACGGGATGCGAGCGCGTCCACCACCCAGCGATAGTCGACGCCGTCGCGCCACCAATCCCGAAGCAACTGAAGGTAACCGTTCATGCTTCGCTCGCTGCGCTCGCTCATTCGACTCGTCCTCGGCGTCGACGGAGGCCTCGTATCGTCTCGAACCCGCACTCACTGTGGTGAACGCCGCCGCGGCAGCCGGGGGTTTTCGGCGATGCCGCTGCGATTCAGGCAGTGTAAGCCACGTCACCGACCGGTTGGCCTGGTTGACCCCGATAGCCGTGCGGAAATCGTCCGGTTGCGGCCGCGACATGCACGGCCGGGGCGGGCGGGCGCGACGAGCGCGGTTCGTGTCGGTACCGTCGGGCACGATGGAGCGCATGACCACGGCGACCGATGTCCCGGCGATCGACCTCACCGCACCCGACCTTCGCGAGCGCGCTGAACATTTGCTGCGCGACCTGGCCGGACCCGATGCCCGGCTACGGGAGGATCAGTGGACGGCGATCGAGGCGCTGGTGGTGCAACGGCGCCGAGCGCTGGTCGTGCAGCGCACCGGCTGGGGTAAGTCGGCGGTCTACTTCATCGCCGCCAAGTTGCTGCGCGGGGCCGGGCGGGGGCCGACGGTGATCGTGTCGCCGCTGCTCGCGCTGATGCGTAACCAGGTCGCCGCCGCGCAACGTGCGGGAGTGGTTGCCGCGACCATCAATTCGGGCAATATGACCGAATGGGACGAGATCCACACCCAGGTCGCGTCGGGTGAGGTCGACGTGCTGCTGGTCAGCCCGGAGCGGCTGAACAATCCGGACTTCCGCGACCAGGTGCTGCCGAAACTGGCCGCCGACGCGGGCCTCGTGGTGATCGATGAGGCGCACTGCGTCTCCGACTGGGGCCATGACTTCCGGCCCGACTACCGGCGCATCCGTACGCTGATCGCCGATCTCGGCTCGGACGTGCCGGTGCTGGCGACCACGGCGACCGCCAACGACCGGGTGGTCACCGACGTCGCCACCCAGATCGGCACCGACACCCTCGTCTTGCGCGGCACGCTGGATCGCGAGTCGCTGCACCTGTCGGTGGTGCGCTTCGACGACGCGGTGGAACGCACCGCCTGGCTCAGCAAGCACCTGAACACGCTGACCGGCTCCGGCATCGTCTACACGCTCACCGTCGCGGCCGCGCACGACTTGGCCGACGTGCTCAATTCGCATGGGCACACCGTCGCCGCCTACACCGGTCAAACCGACCCGGCCGAACGCGAGGCGCTGGAGTCGGCGCTGTTGAACAACGAGGTGAAGGCGCTCATCGCCACCTCGGCGCTGGGCATGGGTTTCGACAAGCCCGATCTCGGCTTCGTCGTACACGTCGGCGCGCCGTCCTCGCCCATCGCCTACTACCAGCAGGTCGGTCGCGCGGGCCGTGGCACCGAACGCGCCGAGGTGGTGCTGCTGCCCGGCCCGGAGGACGCGCGGATCTGGAGTTACTTTGCCTCCGTTGCCTTTCCGCGCGAACATATCGTGCGCTCGGTCCTCGACGCGCTGGACACCGACCGGGCACTGTCCACGGCCGCACTGGAACCGCTTGTCGAACTGAACCGCTCCCGGTTGGAGATGGTGCTCAAGGTGCTCGACGTGGACGGAGCGGTGCGCCGGGTGCGCGGCGGCTGGCTCTCCACCGGCCAGCCGTGGAGCTACGACACCGAACGCTACGAACGGCTGTCCGCCGCCCGCGAGGTCGAACAGCAGGCGATGGTCGATTACCAGTCGACCACCAGCTGCCGGATGGAGTTCCTGCGCCGTCAGCTCGACGACCCGGGATTGACTGCGGAACAATCGGATTCGCCCGGCTGCGGCCGCTGCGACAACTGCACCGGCACTCGCCCGGACGTCACGGTCGATGCCGAGGCCATCGCCGCCACCCGAGCCCGTCTCGACCGTCCCGGCCTCGACCTGAGTCCGCGCAAGCAGTGGCCCACCGGCATGGCGAAGCTCGGCGTTCCGCTGTCCGGCAAGATCACCAATGGCGCCGAGACCGGGCGCGTCCTCGGCAGGCTCACCGATCTTGGCTGGGGCCAACGCCTGCGCACCCTGCTCGACGGGCCCGACGATCCGATCCCCGATGCGGTCTTCGATGCGTGCATCGCCGTGCTGCGCGACTGGGATTGGGCCACCCGTCCGACGTCGGTCATGGCTCTCGAATCCCCGCGCTACCCGGTGCTGACCGCCACCTTGGCCGCCCGCCTCGCCGAGGTCGGTCGGCTCACCGACTTGGGCACGCTACAGACGCGGCCGGACCGCCCGCCGGTTTCCGCCGCCAACTCCGCACACCGCGTCGCGGGCCTCTTCGACTCGTGGGAGGTCCCCGACCTCACCGATGTCGAGGGCCCGATCCTGTTGGTGGACGCCCTTTCCGACACCGGCTGGACCCTCACCCTCGCCGCCCACGCCCTGCGCACCGCGGGCGCCGACGCGGTACTGCCGTTCGCGCTCGCGTCCGTCACCTAGGCGAAAGCCGCGGCTGAGATCACTGGCGGGCGTCCGGCAGGTTGATGGTTCGCGGGTCCGGTTCGATCGGCCGGGCCGCGGTCAGCTGACTGTCCGGAGGTAAGGGTCGCCGGGGTTCACGAACGCCCGCTGTGCCGCCGCCCGCACTACCGGGTGGACCGCCCCCGGCCACCTTGCCGCCCAAGAGTCTTCGTATGGCTCGCAATAGTTTTCGCATCATGCGATCAAGTGTGCGCGCCGAATGCACCGGCGCAGCCGATGTTCACGGGCAGCGTACGGACTACAGGCTGAGGGTGGCGCGTAAGCGGGCGTCCAGGGATTCGGATTCGCTGAAGGTCAGTTCGCCGAGTTGCTCGGTGAGCCAAGGGCGGTAGGCACGGTGCAGTTCGAGGGTGTCGGCCCAGCCGTGTTCGGTGTGCGTGGCCAGCACGTGGCCGGGGTCGGCGTCGCGCAGCGGGACGACGTGCAGCCAGCGGTACGGGGAGGTGATCACCGCCGAGTCGGAAACCAGCACGACCGACATGCGTCGGGGCAGCGGGGTGCCATCACTGAGGGCGGGAGAATAACGCCAGACCTCGCCGCGCCTCATGCCGCGCCGCGGTTGCGGCGGGCGTCGGTTTCGGCCGCCTCGGTGATAGTCAGGTCGTCATAGGCCGCCGCACGTTCCGCGTCCTCGTCCACGGTCAGCTTGGCCAGACTTTCGTGCACGAGTGCGGTGCGCAGCGAGGCGTTGATCACCGAGGACAGGCTGCGGTTCTGCTGGTCGGCCGCCTGTTTCGCCCACTCGGCCACCTGCGGATCCAGCGTCACGGTCACACGCGTCGCCTTGCTCATACCTTCATGCATACCAGAACGATGCATATCACGGAGCTCGTTTTCCGACGACGAGCACGGCGTCACATCGACTATCGTCGGACGCGTGGCCAGCAAGTCTGCGTCGTCGGCCATCGAACTGGATGTCGGCGACCGCACGATCCGCATCTCCAACCCGGACCGGGTGTATTTCCCGGAGACCGGGGCGACCAAGCTCGACCTGGTGCAGTACTACCTGAGCGTCGGCGACGGCATCGTCCGCGCACTGCACGATCGGCCGTGCATGCTGCATCGCTTTCCGAAGGGCCTGGCCGGGGACAAGGTGCATCAGAAGCGGTTGCCCGCGGGTGCGCCGGACTGGATTCCGACGGTGCGCGTCTTCTTCCCGCGCTACGGCAGGCACGCCGACGAGCTCTGCGTCCACGAATTGGCCGACGTCATCTGGGCCGTGCAAATGTCGACGGTGGAGTTCCATCCGTGGAACTCCCGCGCGGCCGACACCGAAAGTCCCGACGAGTGGCGCATCGACCTGGATCCGATGCCGGACTGCCCGTGGTCGCGGGTGCAGCGGGTTGCGGGCGTGGTGCACGAGGTGCTCGATGAACTCGGCGCGGTCGGCTGGCCGAAGACGTCCGGCGGCAACGGTTTACACGTCTACGTCCGCATCGCACCGCAATGGGGATTCAAAGAGGTGCGCCGCGCCGCCCTCGCGTTCGCCCGCGAAGTCGAACGCCGCGCCCCCGACGACGTCACCACCACCTGGTGGCGCCGCGACCGCGATCCCGAGCTGCTCTTCGTCGACTACAACCAGAACGCCCGCGACCACACCATCGCCGCCGCCTACTCGGTCCGTGGCGTCCCCTCGGCCACCGTCTCCACCCCCGTCCGCTGGGACGAGATCCCCGACATCGACCCCCGCGACTTCACCATCAAAACCGTCCCCGCCCGCTTCACCGAACTCGGCGACCTGCACGAAGGCATAGACGACGCCGTCTTCGCCCTCGATCAACTCCTGGAATGGGCCGACCGCGACAAGGTAGACACCGACCTCGACGACCAACCCGACCTCGACGAGGACTAGCCGCTCAGATCGACCAGCCGCCGCGCACCAAACATCGCGCCGCACGTGGAATCGCTAGCGAATCCGTGCGCGTCGGGCGAGACAGTGCGCGGCAACGCTCCTGCCCGCAGCGGCTGCCGCCTGGCGGGCCTGGGGGAGGGCTGTCGCGCACCGAATGCCCCGCTGCGCGCGGAACCACGAGCGAATCCGTGCATGCCAGGCAAGACAATGCGCGGCGATAGCTGCGGCAACACTCCTGCGCGCCACGGCAGCCGCACGACCGGCCCGCGAGACCACCAGCGCGCACCAAACATCGCGCCGCACGTGGAATCGCTACCGAATCCGGGCGCGCCAGACACGACAATTCGCGGCAACGGCGGCGGCAACACTCCTGCGCGCCACGGCGGCCGCACGACCGACCTGCGAGCCACCCGCGCGCACCAAAAATCGCGCCGCACGTGGAATCGCTAGCGAATCCGTGCGCGTCGGGCGAGACAGTGCGCGGCAACGCTCCTGCGCGCAGCGGCTGCCGTCCGGCGGGCCTGTGGGAGGGCTGGCGCGCACTAGATATCGCGCTGCGCGTGGAATCGCTGGCGAATTCGGGCGCGGGGCTGAACAGTGCGCTGGGCGGCGGGTGGATGGTGCGGCGGGGTGGGGTCAGGGGCGGTGATAACGTCGCTGGGGCGCTTTGGTTGTGCCTTGCGAGTTCGCTGTGCTGCTTCGAAGGAGGTCCATTCATGAACCGACCGGCAGTAGGGGTAGCGATCGGGCCGGGTGAGCCGGCGCCTGCGCTGTTGGCGAAGGCGGTCGCGGAGGGCGGGGCGGCGCTGGCCGACCTGGGTGAGGCGCGGGGGTTGATCTGGGCGGGTGGGCCCGGGGAGTTTCCGGATGAGCTGCCGGACACGATCGAGTGGGTGCAGTTGCCCGCGGCCGGCGTGGAGGACTGGTTCACCGCGGGCATCTTCGCCAGGCACCCGAAGGTGCAATTCACTTCCGCGGCAGGCGCTTTCGCCGCCAGCGTGGCCGAGCACGCGCTGGCGCTGCTGCTGGCCGGGGTGCGGTATCTGCCCGAGCACCTGCGCGCGGCCAGCTGGCGGCAACAGGACTTCTTCCCGCACGTCGGTTCGCTGCGTGGCAAGACCGTCACCATTGTCGGCGCGGGCGGTATCGGCCGCAGGCTGATCCCGATGCTCATTCCGCTCGGCGCGCACGTGATCGCGGTCAATCGTTCCGGCCGCCCGGTAACCGGTCCCGGCATCCCCGACACGATCGAGACTATCTCCACCGACCATCTCTCCCGCGTGTGGCCGCGCACCGATCACGTGGTCGTCGCCGCTCCCGCCACCGCCGCCACCAATCACCTGATCGGCGCGGACGTACTGGCCCGCCTGAAGCCGTCCTCATGGGTGATCAACGTGGCCCGCGGCAGCCTCATCGATACCGATGCCCTGGTGGCCGCACTCGCCTCCGGCACGATCGCCGGCGCCGGCCTCGACGTCACCGAACCCGAACCCCTCCCCGACGGTCACCCCCTCTGGGTACTACCGAATGCCATTGTCACACCGCATGATTCAAACCCGCCCCAACTACGTTTCGCCGCCTTCGCCGACCATGTAGGCGCGAACGTCCAGCGCTTCGTCGAAGGCAAAGACCTCTTGGCCCCGATCGACCCGGCCCGAGGCTACTGACCGCATCGCGCACGCCCGACCACCCTCAGCGGGACGAGCCCGCGCCATGTCGGACGCGGCCGCAAGCTGCCTCGCGCAAACCCAGTGTGCCGCTGCCCCTTCGCACGACTACCACGCACACCCGCTCATGATCAACGGGACCTGGCTGCGCCATTGTGCGAGTAAAGCCTCCACCATGTCCCGTTGATCATGAGCGCACGACCTCATCGCCCAGCGCCACACAACAGCCGCCCAGCGGGCACGCAGCAGGCGCGACAGGCGCGCGGTGACCACCCAGGGGCCGCGGGCTCATGGCCCGGCGGCCGCAGACCTACGCAAACCCTGTGTGCGGCTGCCCCATTCGCACGACTACCAGCCACACCCCCACACCCGACCATGATCAACGGGACCTGGCTGCGCCATTGTGCGAGTAGAGCCTCCACCATGTCCCGTTGATCATGAGCGCACGGCCTCATCGCCCAGCGCCACACAACAGCCGCGCAGCGGGCACGTGACATGCGCGCGAGGGTCGCCGGTGACCATCCGGTGGCCGCGGGCTCCAAGCGCCGCTGCCGCGGACCTACGCAAACCCATTATGCGGCCGCCCTATTCGTGCGGCGACCATCCGCTCCCGCTCCCGCTCCCGCCCATGATCAACGGGACCTGGCTGCGCCATTGTGCGAGTAGCGCCTCCATCATGTCCCGTTGATCATGAACCCGCGACCTCATCGGCCAGCGTCACCACGAAACCGTGCGCCAGGCGCGCGAGGGGTCGCCGGTCACCACCGGCAGACCGCGGACTCAAGGCGCTGCGGCCGCAGACCTACGCAAACCCTGTGTGCAGCTGCCCCATTCGCACGACCACCAGCCACACCCCACACCCGACCATGATCAACGGGACCTGGCTGCGCCAATGTGCGAGTAGCCCCTCCACCACGTCCCGTTGATCATGAACCTGCGGCCTCATCGGCCAGCATCACCACGAAACCGCGCGCCAGGCGCGCGAGGGTCCCCGGTCCACCACGGGGCAGCGGGACCCGGTGGCCGCGGACTCCCGCAGGCCAGAGCTCCCGCGGGCGCGGGCGCGGGCGCGCGCGGGCGCGGGCGCGGTCTCCCGGAGGCCGCGGACTCCGGGGGGTGGGCTCCGGGGGGCTCCGAGGGTGGATCCCGAGGGCGTGGCTCCCGTGGCGTAGGCGGGATACGTATGCCGGTGCCGAAACTACCTATAGGTGACTGATTCGGGGCATACCGGTGCGGCCATAACGTAGTTGCTGTCAGCACGACGACAGCGAAACCGCAGATCACACACCCTCGAGGAGCAGATTATGAACACTCTTGTCGCCCAGTACCTCGAAGCCTGGAACACCACCGACACCACCGCGCGCCAAGCCGCGATCGCCCGGGTCTTCACCGACACCGCCACCTACACCGACCCACTGATGGCCGTGACCGGACACCACGCCATCGACGCCGGAATCGCCGCCGCTCAAGCACAATTCCCCGGCTGGGTCTTCCGCCTGGCCGGACCCGTCGACGCCCACCACGACCAAGTCCGCTTCACCTGGGAACTCGGACCCGCCGACGCACCCGCGGTCGTGATCGGCTTCGACGTCGCCGTCATCGAAAACGGCCGCATCGCCAACGTCTACGGATTCCTCGACAAAGTCCCCACCACCACCTAACCCAAACCCCACTACCACCTACCAAAACCGCCCCACCACCGCGTAACCCAACCCACCCCACCACCGCCTAACCAACCCACCACCGCCTAACCAGAACGCCGTTCCGCCACCGTCTGACCCGAACTCCGTTCCAGCACCGCCCAACCAGAACACCGCCCCCCACCACCGCCTAACCAAAACCCGCCCCCCACCACCGCCTAACCAAAACCCGCCCCCCACCACCGCCTAACCAAAACCCGCCCCACTACCGCCTAACCAGAACATCGTTCCGCCACCGCCTAACCAGAACGTCGTTCCGCCACCGTCTGACCAGAACTCCGTTCCAGCACCGCCTAACCAGAACCCACCCCACACCACCGCCCGACCAAAACCCACACCACCGCCTGACCCGAACTCCGTTCCACCACCGCCCAACCAGAACCCGCACTGCGCTACCGATCTGACCCGAACCCGTTACCCCACAACCTGATCGACCGAAGGAACCCACTGTCATGCACACCACCGCCCCGTCCTACCTGTCCTCCCTCACAGCCCCCGGCCCCGCACTGCTTCGCCTGTCGCTGCGCCTGGATGCCGTCATCACCACCGTCAACGGCCTGGCCTACCTCGCCCTGGCCGGACCCCTCGAGTCGCTACTGGGCCTCGACACCAGCCTCGCCATCCCGATCGGGATCTTCTTGACCCTCTACGGACTCGCCGTGGCCATCATCGGCACCCGACCCGCGATCAACCCCACCGCCACCCGCATAGTGATCGCAGCCAACACCGCCTGGGTCCTGTTCAGCCTCGCCACCGTCTTCGTCACCGACACGCTGGATTTGAACCTGATCGGCTCCACCTGGGCAGTCATCCAAGCAGGCACCGTCGGTGGATTCGCCGCCCTGCAATACCTGGGCCTGCGCAAAACCCAATGACCACACCCACAACCAAACACACCACGACCGCGGCACCAGCACACAGCTGATGCCGCGGTCGTCACCGCAGGTCAGACCCCATCGCAATAAGCCTGCAACAAATGAGCCATTGACAACTGGCACATTGATGAATGATTCTGGGCACATGACAAGGTCAACGAGGACCTCGATCCCCGGGGTGCCCACGGCACCCTCCACCCGGGCCACGCTGGCCGCGGCGGCCACCCAGTTCGGGTTGCGGCCGCTGAACAATGTGGTGCCGATGAATGCCCCGGGAGTCTGGTTCGCCCGCAAGCTCGTCGCCACCTTCATGGCCGTCGGCGGTCCTGTTCTACGCGGCACCGCCGTCACTCCGGTTCGATCGGGGGCGGTCCGTGGCGAATGGGTCCGAGCGCCCGGCGTCTCCTTCGGCGCCCGCGCGATCTATTACATCCATGGCAGCGGTTACGTCATCTGCTCCGCCCGCACCCACCGCGGGCTGGCCGCTCAACTGTCGCGCAAGACCGGACTCCCGGTCTTCCTGACCGACTACCGGCTCGCCCCGGAGCACCGTTTCCCGGCGGCCGCCGACGATGTCGAGGCAGGCTACCGCTGGCTGCTCGACCGCGGCTACGCGGCGAACGACCTGGTGATCGCCGGTGACTCGGCGGGCGGACATCTCGCGCTCGACCTGCTCATCGAGAACGAACGCCGTCGGCTGCCGCAACCCGCGGGCGTGGTGATGTTCTCGCCACTGTTCGACCTGACCCTGCGGCTGGCCGCCGAACAGGAACGGCGCCAACGCGATCCGCTCATTTCCGCGAAGGCGGCCAGCCGAATGCCGCGCGCCTACACCCGCGGCCTGCCCGATGACACGCCGCGGCTGCGCCTGACCGTGCCGGACGGGCTCGACTTGCCACCGATGCTGGTCCAGGTCGGCGGCACCGAAATGCTCAGCGCGGACGCGCGAGCGCTATGCGAGATGGTGCGGGCCGCGGGCGGCAGCTGCGAACTGGAGGTGTGGCCGGGCCAGGTGCACGTCTTCCAGGCGTTGCCGACGCTGGTGCCCGAAGCCGACCAGGCTCTCACCCGCGCGGCCGACTTCTTGCGCGCGGCACTGGCCGCCCGCACCGTCTCCGAGAAGGTGAGCTGACAATGTTCGGACTGGAAAAGCTGCTGCCGCTCGGCAATCGGCCACGGCGCAGCTACGGAGCGCGAGCCGTGGTCACCGGCGCGGGCAGCGGCATCGGCCGGGCCTTCGCGGTCGAGCTCGCCGATCGCGGCGGTCAGGTGATCTGCGCCGATATCGACGAGACGCGCGCCGACGAGACCGTCGCGCTGATCGAACGCAAGCATCCCGGTAAGGCACACGCGTTCCGGTGCGACGTCGCCCGCCGCGAGGACGTGGAAGTCCTTGCCAGCTTTGCCGAATCGCTGTTCGAACGCCCGATCAGTCTGGTGATCAACAACGCGGGCGTCGGCATCGGCGGAAAACGAGTCGGCCAGGTCGGTTTCGAGGACTGGGAGTGGGCGCTCGGCATCAACCTGTGGGGCGTGGTGCACGGGTGCGAGGTATTCACTCCGCAACTGCGCGCCGCACGCCGCGGCGGGATCATCAATGTCGCCTCCGCCGCCGGATTCGCCGCCGCCCCATCGATGGCCGTGTACAACGTCTCCAAGGCGGCCGTGATGTCGCTGTCGGAAACGATGGCAGCCGAGCTGAGCGGCACCGGTGTCGCCGTCACCGTGCTGTGCCCCACCTTCGTGAAAACCAATGTGGCACGGGACGGCCGGATCACCCAGCAGTCCGCGCGCCTGGCCGACACCCTCATGCGCTGGACCGGTTTCACGCCGGAACACGTGGCCCGCAACACCCTCGACGCACACGACCGCGGGCAGCTGTATGTGCTGCCGCAACTGGACGCCCACGTCGTCTGGCGGCTCAAGCGCTACTTCCCCGCCCAGTACACCTATGTCCTCGGCCTCCTGGATCGGGTTCTGCCCCAGGACAACTCCCCCGCCACCGACCGCACGTCGGTCACCGACAAGACAGGAGTCTGACATGGCCATCGCGATGGACTTCGACGACATGCTCGCCAAGATCAAGGACCGCCAGTGGGCATTGGCCGACATCGATTGGGACGCACCGGGTGCCGAGCGGATCACGCCCGAACTGCATGCCAAGCTCAAGCCGTTCATGGCCGATCTGATGTGGATCGAGAACGTCGGCGCGCGCGGCTTCGCCGCCATGGCGAAGAAGGCGCCCACCGAGACGCTGCGCGAGATCTACCGCTACTTCCACGCCGAGGAGCAGAAGCACGCCAATGCCGAACTGGCACTGATGCGGCGCTGGGGCATGCTCGACGGTGACGAGATCCCGCAGCCGAACGTGAACGTCAAGCTGGTGATCGACTTCCTGGACAAGTACTCCGACCAGATGTCGCTGTCGTTCCTTGGCACCGTGATCCCGATGCTCGAGGTCGCGCTGGACGGCGCGCTGATCAAGTTCATCATGGACGAGATCGACGACCCGATCTGCCAGGAAGCGTTCAAGAAGATCAACAGCGACGAATCCCGGCATCTCGCCGTCGATTTCGCGGTGATGGATCTGCTGGGGCACGCGACAGCTCGAAAGCTGCTGATCGACCTGGTCGGTGGCTGGACCAAACCGTCGCTGATCATCGGCGTACTGAGCTACGTGCCGCTGCTGAACAAGATGCGCGACAACATCGTCGAGATGGGCGTCGACGAGGAGAAGCTGTATTCGGCGCTCAAGCGCTACGCCAATGTCGGCGAGCGCAGCGAATTCGCCCGCAGGCTGCCGATGTATCAGCTCGTGAAGATGCACGGCGGCTGGGTGATCGACCGCGGCAACCCCTATCACCTCGTCGCCGACGCACTGGTGAAGATCACCGCCAGGGTGCCGAAGGCACTGCTGCGCAAGGACCCGACCTGGGTCAAGGAAGTCACCTACGAGCCGGCGGCGTGAGCATGAGCGACAAGACACTCGACGTCGCCGTCATCGGCGGCGGCTTCGCGGGCATCGGCACCGCGATTCGCCTGAAACAAAAGGGAATCGACGGTTTCGCCATCTTCGAGCGCGGCGACGCGATCGGCGGCACCTGGCGCGACAACACCTATCCCGGTGCGGCGTGCGATATTCCGTCGCGGCTGTACTCCTACAGTTTCGCGCCGAACCCGAACTGGTCGCACACCTACTCCGGCAGCAACGAAATCCTCGGCTATATCCAGACGATGGCCGCCGAATTCGGACTCGGACCACACTTCCGGTTCGGCCACAACGTGACCGGCATCGTCTTCGACGAGGCGGCCGGGCAGTGGGACATCACCATCGAAGGCCGGCCCGGCACCGTGCGGGCACGCACCGTGGTGCTCGCCTCGGGTCCCCTCGCCAATGTCAGCTTCCCGAATATCCGCGGCATCGAGGACTACGCCGGGCACAAGATCCACAGTGCCCGTTGGGATCACGACTACGACTTCACCGGCAAGAAGGTCGCGGTCGTCGGCACCGGTGCGAGCGCGGTGCAGATCATCCCCGAGCTGGTCGATAAGGCCGCCTCGGTCAAGGTCTTTCAGCGCACGCCCGGCTGGGTGCTGCCCCGGGTCAACCGGCGCACCAACCCGGTGACGAAGGAGCTCTACCGCCGGGTGCCCGCCGCTGAACAGCTGGCTCGGCAAGCTTGGTTCTACGGGCACGAGTCGGTCGCCCTCGGCGTCGTCTGGAACACGCCGCTCACCAGAGTGGTCGAGCTGGTCGGGCGGGCCCAATTGCGCAGGCAGGTCAAGGATCCCTGGCTGCGGCGGCAGCTGACGCCGGACTTCCGGGCAGGCTGCAAGCGGCTGCTGATGACCGACGACTACTACCCGGCGCTGCAACGCGACAACTGCAAGCTGATCACCTGGCCCATCGCCCGGCTGTCCGAGCACGGCATCCGCACCGCGGAAGGCATTGAGCACCAAGCCGATTGCATCGTTTTCGCCACCGGCTTCGATGTCTCCAAGACCGGTACCCCGATCCCGGTCGTCGGCCGCGACGGGCGGGTGCTCGCCGACGAATGGTCGCGCGGCGCGTACGCCTTCAAGAGCGTCGCGGTGTCGGGGTACCCGAACATGTTCCTCACCTTCGGACCGAATTCCGGGCCCGGCCACAACTCGGCACTGGTGTACATGGAGGCGCAGATCGACTACCTGGTGAGTGCGATCGGCACCATTCTGGAGCAGGATCTGCGGGTCCTCGACGTCAAGAAGGACCGGCAGGACCGCTACAACGCGGGCATGCAGCGCAGGCTGACCAGCACCACCTGGAACTCCGGCTGCCGCAGCTGGTACCTCACCGAGGACGGCTTCAACGCGACCATGTACCCGGGGTTCGCCACGCAGTACGTCAACCAGCTACGCACCGTAGATCTGGCCGACTACACGGTCGTGCCGTCGGACGCGACCGCCCGGCAGCCCCGGATCGCGGCGGTTTCCTAGATGACCGGCGCCGGCGGCCTTGGCGATAGACTCGGTCGATCAATGACCGTGCTGTTCGGCCGCCGGCAACCCGGCTCCGTCGTGGGCGAGGAGGTGGAAACGATGGAATACCGGATCGATGACCTCGCGCGCGCCGCGGGCACCACCACCCGCAATGTGCGGGCCTACCAGGAGCGCGGCCTGCTGCCCCCGCCCGTCGGCAAGGACGGCCGGGCCAGCATCTACGACAATTCGCACCTGGAACGGCTGCGGCTGATCGACGCGCTGTTGCAGCGCGGGTTCACCACCTCGCACATCGGCGACTTCATCACCAGCTGGGAAACCGGCAAGGACCTCACCGAGGTGCTCGGCCTGCAGCACGCGGTGACGGCGTCCTGGGCCAAGGACGAAACGTTCGAGGTGCCGCGCGAGCTGATCGGCACCATCCTCGGCGCCGAGGCCGACGAACTGGTGGACCGGCTGCGCGAGATGAACCTGGTCCGGCTGGAAGGTGACACCGTGGTGTTCACCGAGACCCAGCTGCTCACCTCGTTCGCCGAGTTGCACGAGTACGGCCTCGAACTGCGCACGCTCATCGAGATCTACGCCAAGGTGGCCGACCGGATCGATGACATCACCCACATCATGATCACGGCCGCCAAACAGCACATCGTCGACGAGCACGGCCCCGGCTGGCTGCCCGATACCAGCAGCGAAATCGCCGACACCACAACGATGTTGAGCAAGATGCGGGAGCTGGCGGTCGCCTCGGTGCACTCCACCCTCGCCCGCTCGCTGGATGTCACGCTGCGCCGGGAGCTCGGCGACTACCTCGCCACCGCCGCCGAACGCGAACGCGCCAGGGCGGATTCCCGTCCGGAGACCGACTCCTAGCGGCGCCGACGGCCCGTCAACGACTACCCCGAAAGCGAATTCCCCAGTCGCGCATTGCCGCACGTCACACAGTGGGGAACAACGGGTCTCATCATCGGCCCGCAGAAATCGTATCGTTGTCTCGCCCCTCGGCGGACGAACATGCCGCCGAGTCGCTTGCTCGTCCCCTGAATCAGCGTGCGCACAGCACAGTACGCACAGCACAGTAGTAGGAGGTGCGAAAATGGCACGACGACGCATCCGAGCAATGACCATGATCGCGGCGGCGACACCACTGGCCGCGGCCCTGGTAGCCCTTCCGGCTGCCCCCGCTCAAGCCGCCCAAGGAGACCTGACCTGCTCGGCAACCTTCGATCTCACCCTCGATCCGCCGCTGCGGGCCGGTGGCACCGCGAGTGTCTCGATCAGCGGCAACCTCGACAACTGCACATCACCCAACGGCCGATACACCAGCATCCGCTCGGGCACACTGACCGGCACGGGCTCGGCCACCGCCACCGCCGGGGGCTTCAATCCGTGCAGGTTGCTTGTCACCGCGAACGGAAACGGCACGATCGACTGGTCCTCGGGTAGCGACAGCACCTTCGCCTGGCGGATCACCCCCGACCCGATCACCGGAATGTCGTTCAGCGCCAACGTAACCGGCGGCCAGCTGAACGGTGACACGATCACCGTGGTCCCACGGAGTGCGCAACCCAACCAGGGCTGCGCCACCAACGGCCTGTCGAACCTCGCCGTCACCGCGCAGGTGGCGTTCAACTGATTCCGAACACGCGATAGCACCCGTCGCCTCGCGGCGGGTGCCCGCGTAAGAGGCGGATCAAACGCGCGTCCGACGAGCGAAGAGCCCTGCGGCGCAGACGTATCCGACGATGGCGAGGCCGACCGACCACGCCACCGCGAGCCCCACGCTGTTCCGCGATTCGGCACCGACGAGCAGACTGCGGAGCGTATCGATCACCGGCGTCGCGGGCTGATGCTCAGCGAAACCGCGCAGCCACGACGGCATGGTGTCGGTCGGCACGAACGCGCTGCTGATGTACGGGATGAACATGATCGCGTAGGTGAATCCCCCTGCCGCCTCGGGGTTTTGCGCCAGTAGCCCCAACGCGACCGCCACCCAGGTAATCGCGTGCACGAACAACACGATCACCGCGACGGCCGCGACCCACGCGAAAAGCCCAGCACTCGAACGGAATCCGAGGATCACACCGACCACCAGCACAATGGCCACGGCGATAATGTTGCGCGCCACACCCTCCCCCACATGCCCCGCCAACAGCGCCTGCCGGAAAATCGGCAACGTCCGAAACCGGTCCACCGCACCGGTCCGCAGATCCGTGGCCACCGCCGTGGCGGTGATCGACGCCCCGAAGCCCGTGCACAACAAGATGATCCCCGGAATCACATAGTCGATGTACGGGCCGTGCACCTGGATCGCACCACCGAAGACATACACGAACAGCAGCATGATCAGCACCGGCAGCAACAGCGAGATCAACAGCGTGTCCCGGCTGCGCACCGTGTGCCGCACCGCACGCCGGAACATGACAGCGGAATCAGTGAAAGCCGTCGCCGGCCGGCTCATGCCACCGCCGCGGTCCGGCTCCGGACTCGGTAGCTCATCCCGCCGCCGCCTCGACGATGTCGGCCGTCCGGGTCGTCGCGTCCGAGTGCGATTGCAGCTCTCCCGCAAGGTTTTTCGCCCGTTGCGCGGTCGCCGGGTCGAGCAGCGTCCGCACCCCGGCCGCCAGCCGGTCGCTGTCGAGCTTGCGGAAGTCCAGGTGCGCCCCGACGCCGAGGCGCTCGACCTGCCCGCCCCACATGGGCTGATCGAACGACACCGAACACACCATTGTCGGCAGTCCGGCGCGCAAGCTCTCGAAGGTGGTGCCGATGCCGCCGTGGTGGACGGCGGCCGCGCAGACCGGGAAGACGATGTCGTGCGCCACCGGGCCGACGACCTTGATCCGCGAGCTGGTCTGCGCGTCGGCGGCGGCCAGATCACTCCAGCCCGCGCTCACCAAGCCGCGGATGCCGAGGCGGCCGCACACCTCCTCGACCATCGCGAGCACCGCGTGGGTGTCCCGGATGGGCATGCTGCCGAAGCCGAAATACACCGGCGGCTCGCCCTCGCCGATCCAGGCGATCACCTCACCATGGTCGGCGGCCAGCTCGCCCAGCGCCTCTCGCGCGGTCCGTTCCAGCGGCAGGAAGCCGACGAGCGGCCTGCGCGCGCCCCACTCCTCGGCCAGGCCGGGCACCAGGGCGGGGTCGTAGATCTGTACCTCGGGCACACCCCGGCGTTCGAGGACGGCGGCCGGGCTGGCGGCCGAGCGCGGTAAGCCGAGTTCGCGCCGGAGTTGGTTGAGGTACCGCATGAAGACGACGCGGCGCAGATTCTCGGCGAGCAGCCAGGTGGCCCGGTTCACCGCGGCGGGCGGGCGCCAGTTCGCGGGCAGCGCGCCGGGGAACGGATACGCGGAGTTCTTCCGGCAGGGGAATCCGTGCAGCGACACCAGTGGCACCCGCATCGCCTCGGCGACCGAGGCGGCCCGGTCCTCGGTGAGCATTGTCGACACGATGACGTCCGCGCCCTCGCAGACGCCGATCACCTCGCGGTTCATCTGTTCGGCGTAGTCGGCCATCTGCTTGCCCACCAGCTGCATCAGCCGGAAGCTGCTGCCCGCGGCCAGTGCCTTCTGGCCTTCGTCGGAGGAGTAGAGCTGCTGCACGTCCGGGCCGCAGGTCACGGCGGCGAGGCCGGTTCGGGTGGCGAAGTCGACCAGGTTGGGCGGCGCGCCGAGGAGCACGTCGTGGCCGCGCCTGCGCAGTTCGAGTCCGAGCGCCACCGCGGGTTGCACGTCGCCGCGGGTGCCCGTCAGCGGAATCGCCACTTTCATGCCAGCTCCTGTACTCGGCGGGCAACCCCGCGATCGTTGCGCGAATGAGCGCCGCGTCGGCGACTCATCGTTCTTCCAGCATGCACGCGTCGCACATGTCCGTACCGTGGTCCCATGCACGTCGCGTTGTTCACGGACTTCCATCCCGCGACCCTCGGCGGGATCCAGACCTCGGTACATGCCCAGCGTCGTGGGCTCGAACGGCTCGGCCATCGCGTCACCGTGTTCACCGCGCCCACGCCGGAATCTACCGAACCGGACCCGAACGTGGTGGTCCTTTCCGCGCTCGGGGGCGTCGTGGTGAACGGTTTCGCCATGGTGCTGCCGACACCGGCGAACACCCGGTTGATCGATGCGGCCTTCGCCGAGCGCGGCCCGATCGACGTCGTGCACACCCAGACCACCTACGGCGTCGCCATCGCCGGACTCCGGGCCGCCCGCCGCCACGGCATCCCCGTGGTGCACACCGTGCACAGCCGCGACGACGTCTTCATCGCCAATACCTCCCCCGTGCCGTACCTCTCCGCGCTCACCATGCGCGCCCTGCACGGCCGTTTCGTCTCCCATCGCGGACATATGCCGCGCAACAACGAGTCCCGAGCGGCCCGGCACGCCTGGCGCACCATGGTCGCCCAAGCCCGAGCCGCCGACCGGGTGATCGTGCCGACCCGGCACTTCGCCGAGCGCATCCTGGCGCACGGGCTGGACCGGCCGACGCAGGTGATCTCCAATGGCATCGACGACGAACTCCTCGACAATGCGCAGGCTTCGGCGCTGCCCGAAGACAGTTCGGTACGCAACGGTCCGCTGCGAGTCCTCTGGTGCGCCAGGCTATCCGGTGAGAAGCGGCTGCTCGAAGCCATCGAAGCGGTGCGGCTGGTCGAGAACTGCACCTTCGACATCTACGGCACCGGCGATCTGTGGGACCGGGCACGGGCGATGATCGACACGGCCGGTCTGGGCGAGCGGGTACGGCTGCACGGCGCGGTGAGTCAGGCGGACTGCCTGGCCGCGATGGCGACGCACGACGTATTGCTGTTCCCTTCTTCGGGTTTCGATACTCAGGGCATGGCGCTACTGGAGGCAGTGGCGATGCGGCTGCCGGTCGTCTACTGCGATCCGGATCTGGCGGAGACGGTGCCGGACGGCGGTGGCGTGTGTACGCCGAATCCTTCGGTGGCCGCGATCGCCGGTACGCTGCGCGAACTCGCCGATGAGCCGGAACAATTGGCGCCGATGCGCAAGATCCTCACCGAGCGCGCCGATGCCGCACGGCAGTCACGCCTCACCGAAGCGATCCTCTCGATCTACACCGACCTGGTCGGAGGTGCCGAACCCGCCATGCCGCATCCTGTTCCGAATGTCCCCACCGCTCCCGGACGCCTGCCCCTGCTCGGCCACAGCGTGCTGGCGCTGCGGGACGGACTGAAGTTCGTGACATCGCTGGCCGAGGTCGGCCCGATCGTCCGGATCTATCTCGGCCCGCGACCGGCCTACGTCCTCACCACACCGGAGCTCATCCGCGAGGTGAGCTTCGGTGAGGCAGGCGAATTCCATCGCGAGGAGTTGCGCGACGCGATCCAGGAGGTCATTCGCGGCGCGTCCAACGTGCTCAGCGGCAAACCGCACGAGCTGCGCCGCCGCATGATCGCGCCCGCGCTGCGCCAGCGCCGGTTGAACGAATACGCCGTGGTGGCCGCCGGTCTCGCGAACGCCTGGTCGAATTCGCTACGCCCGGGCCAGCAGGTGAATCTGGTGGACGAGGCCCACCGGCTCGTCCTCGACACCATCTCCTCGACCCTGTTCACCGCCGACTTCGGCGCGGATGCGAAACGTGAAGTCCAGCAGAACATCCCGTGGCTGCTCGGGCAGGTGATCCAGCGCGCCGCGCTGCCGCCACCGGTGCGCCGCCTGCGGTTGATCGCCAACCGCCGGTTCACCACCAAGTCCCGTCGGCTGCGGGCCGAGATCGGCGCCGTGGTCGCCGAATACCGCCGTGCCGACCGGGATTTCCACGATGTGCTCTCCGCGCTGGTCCAGCACAGCGACCCGGAGACCGGCACCCGCCTCTCCGACGAGGAGATCATCGATGAGCTGCTGCTGATGCTCGCCGCCGGAGTCGGCTCGACCGCGTCCATCCTCGGCTGGGTATGGCACGAGGTCATGCGTAATCCGGACATCGCCGACGAATTACACCGCGAGCTGGCCGATTTCGTCGGCGCTGCCCCGGTGACCCCCGACCATGTCGCGCGGCTGCCCTATCTGCGACTGGTCGTGCTGGAAACACTGCGTTTCTGGGGGCCGTGGGTCAGCACGCACACCGCCGACGGCCCGGTGACCTTGGGCGGCACCACGCTGCCCGACGGCGCCATGGTCGTTTTCAGCCCCTACATGATTCACCACAATCCGCACTACTACCCGAACCCGGAGTCCTTCGACCCCGATCGCTGGTTCCCCGGCCGTGTCGAGGAGATCGACAAGAAGGCCATCCTGCCGTTCGGGGTCGGCATCCGGCACTGTCCAGGCAACAACTTCGCGCTGATGACCATCACCCTCGCCACCGCGGCCCTGTTCGCCCGCTGGCAGCCGGTCGCCGATCCGGACTATCAGGTAAAGCCGTCGAACCGCGATTTTGTCGCTTCCCCGTCCCGACTTCCGGTGGTCCTGCATGCCCGATGAATTCGGTACCGCCACCTCGTCGGCACCGGCATGGACAACAGCGCTCCGACTAGGCTGGCCAAGTCTCGTTCGTCGGCCAGGGAGGAGTCGCATGGCTTCCCGTGAACCGAGAATGCCGCCGCAAGCGGTGATCCGCGCGGTAGAGCTGGTACGCAACGGTTTAGCGCTCGCTTATCGCAAACTGGTGCCGGGTCACGTCGCGACGATGGAGCTGCTCGCCGCCGGTTGGCTGACCCAGGCGATCCATGCCGCCGCCGAACTCGGTGTCGCCGATGCCCTCGCCGACCGGCCGCGGACCGGCGCCGAACTGGCGGCGCGGGTCGGGGCCGACGAGCAGGCGCTGCGTCGGCTGCTCCGACTGCTCATCAGTCACGGGATCTTCACCGAGCGCCGGGACGGTAGGTACGCGCTCACGCCGATGGCGCGAGCGCTGCGGCGCGACGCCGACGTCTCGCTACGCGACGCCGCCCTGTTCTTCGGCTCCCCGATCCACCGGGACAACTGGTCGCATCTCGTCGACGCGGTGCGCACCGGTAAGCCGGTGGGCGAAGCGCTGCACGGCATGTCGTTCTTCGACCACGTGCGGGCCGACCGGAAATTCGGCACGCTGTTCGACAACGCGATGACCAGCATCGGCAGCCTCGGGCTGGAACCCGTACTCGCGGCCTACGACTTCACTCGCTTCGGCACCGTGGTCGATGTGGGCGGCGGCGACGGCACGCTGCTCGCCGAAATCCTGCGCCGCGCACCACAATCCCAGGGCGTCCTGCTGGAGCTACCCGGGGTGGTCGAGTCGGCGACAACTCGCCTGGCCGATCTCGGCCTGATCGACCGCTGCACGATCGAACGCGGATCCTTCTTCGACTCGGTCCCGCAGGGCGGCGACGCCTACCTCCTCAAACACGTCCTGCACGACTGGCCGGAAGACGACGCGGGCCGGATCCTGGCCGCCGTCCGCGCCGCGATGAAACCCGCTGCCCGCCTGCTGATCATCGAACTGGTCGTGCCGGAGAACACCCGCCCGCATCCGGGAAAGTTCGTCGACCTGGAAATGCTCATCAACACCGGTGGCCGCGAACGCACTGCAGCCGAATACCGAAGGTTACTGGCACGCTGCGGTTTCACGCTCACCAACGTGATACCGACCGCGTCCCCGGACAACATTCTCGAGGCCGAGCCTGCTTAACGCGTCAACACCCCGGCAACGACCGTGGTGACGACCTTGCTGACGGCCTCGGCCTCCGGTGGTGTGCCTTTCCGATCGGCGAACAGCAGATGTCCCGCCCCGATCAGGGTGGGAGCGAGCACAGCTACGTCGGCGTCCGCCGCGATACGCCCCTGCGCTCGCTCGGCGGCGAGGTAGGCGGCGATCATCGCTGTCGCTTCCGCCAGTAGCGGCACACCGGTCGGCCTGGCCTGACGGAGCCTGGCGCGCAACTCATCCCGGAACGTGACGAGGCTGACGATGGCCACGGCGACCGATCCGAACACGGTAGTCAGCGCAGCGGTGAGGTTGCCTACGACAGTGCCGGTTCCGGCGGACTCGCGCAGGGCAGCCGCCTGCTGGTCGATCCGCGCGATACGGTCCAGCACGAGCTCGGCCAGGAAGGCGTCGAAGTCGGCGAAGTGCCGGTGCAGCACCCCCTTGGCACAGCCCGCGGTCGCGGTGACCGCCCGGCTGGTCAGCGCACTCGGCCCGTCCTGCACCAGAATTCGCTCGGCGGCATCGAACAACTGCTCGCGCACATCGCGCATCGCCACACCTGTTGGCACCGTGTACTTCTCCTCGCTTCGCCAGCCCGAACGGTTGAAAGTGGGCATGTGCCCACTTATAGTGGGCACATGCCCACTATACCGCCGGGGGCATCGCCCCTCCCCCAGCAAGAGTCTCATCGACTGCGCGAAGTGGCGGAGTCGTTCGGTGTGGACCCCGACCGCTACGACCGGTCCAGACCGCGCTACCCCGACGCCATGGTGGCGGCGATCGTCGCCGCCAGCCCAGGCCGCGATTTCCTCGACGTCGGCATCGGCACCGGCATCGTCGCTCGCCAGTTCCAAGCCGCCGGTTGCACGGTCCTCGGCGTCGAACCCGACGACCGCATGGCCGAATTCGCCCGTCGCAGCGGCACCGAGGTCGAGGTGGCCACCTTCGAAGCCTGGGATCCCAGGGGCCGGACCTTCGACACCGTCGTCTCCGGGCAGGCCTGGCACTGGGTGGACCCCGTCGCGGGCGCGACGAAGGCGGCCGAGGTCCTGCGGCCCGGCGGCCAGTTGGCCGTGTTCTGGAACGTGAATCAGCCGCCACCCGAGCTGGCGGAGGCATTCGCCGAGGTCTACCGACGGGTGCTGCCGGACTCACCCGTCGCCCGCTTGGCCGCGACTCCCGTCCCCGACGTATATGCGACGATGGGCGACACAGCATCCGAAGGTATCCGCCGCACAAGCGCTTTCGGCGAGCCGGAGCTGCGCCGATTCGATTGGCACCAGTCCTACACCCGCGACGAATGGCTGGAACTGTCGGCCACTACCGGCATCACCACCCGGCTCCCGCATGCAGTGCTGAACGAAGTACTGACCGGCCTCGGCGCCGCGATCGATGCGGTAGGCGGCACCTTTACAACGCAGTACACCGCGGCGATCGTTACGGCGGTACGAACCGCCGACGAGCAGTCGCGCGATTCCCCTACCGTGGCCAGCGGTGACACAGGAAGCTGACGTCCTTCGCCTGGTCCGTGCAGTGCTCTGGCCGAAACTACCGGTTGGCAGCCAGCAGGACCAACGACTACCTCGGCGACACGAAAGCGCGGGTATTTATGCCGAGCGCGGTGCTCGATATGCAGGAGGCCCGCATCGGCTGACCGACCGAGGAGGGCGCCGAATCGGTGCCCGAGTACGGCCCCACTATCTGGGCGTCCGGCGTGGCCGGGAGGGTGATGCCGAGGCACTCGACCTCCAGGACGGACGTGCCGTCGCCCTCGTGACAGCGCGCGACGGCATCGGTCACGCCGCGATCGATGAAGCAGGCCCCCGGGTCGGCCGCGACGGTATCGGCTCGCCCGATCACGAGGCCGCAGGCGAGCAGGACCAGGCCGCCACCTCCGACGATTCGCTGTAGCGCGGTACTCACATGAATCCCTTCCTCAGCGCATATACAACCCTTCGTCCGGCACCGGCCCGGACCACCGCATCGGCATCAATGCCTATCGCCTATCGTCCTCTGCCGTATTTCACCAGAACCGAGCCTGACCCGAGGAGGACACGACGGTGGCGCACCTGGACGTTTTCCCGTCCGGCTACGGCAGGGCCAGGGCCTGGCCGATCAGCGCGAGATAGAGGGCGAGGATGAAGACCACCGCGGGTAGCACCGGGTAGTCGACGCGGTCACTGCGCAGGAATCTCACCGCCCCGAACGCCGGAATCAGCAGCAACGGCACAGGCAGCCAGCCGAGGAGCGACGACGGCAGTGAATACTCCCACGGCCGGACGAGCACGAGAGCACACAGCACGGCGGCACCCGCGCACAGCACGGCCGCCGCGGTGCTGCCCTTGTCACCCAGCGCATTCGAGTAGAGCAGCTCGTCGGGCCGACGTTCGCGGGACGTCTTCCTGGCGAACTCGAACTGAAGGAACGCACCGGCGAAGATGACGGCCACCGCCGCTGCCTGCCAGTGCGCGCGCACCTCGCCGGTGTCGATCGCCGACACCACGACGTAACCGGTGACGAGCAGCTGCACCGGATAGGTGACGACCAGATTCACCAGTATGTTGGTCCGCACGGTGGCGAACAGCCGTTCGAAGCCCCACAGCGCCAGACCGTAAGCCATTGCGACAGCGATCATTACGGCCGAACCCACGGACAGGGCGAGACTGCCCGCGACAGCGCCGATCGCGATGAGAGCCATGGCGGCACGCAACTCGACGGCACTCACCGCACCGGTCACCAGCGGACGGTCCGGATTGTGCACCCGGTCGTATTCGAGGTCCTTCTGCTCGTCGACCATCCGAAGGTACAGCAGGACGAACGCGACGACCGCGATCCGGACGACGGTCGCCGAGGTCGGACGCCACGGCGAATCCGGCTGCGTCACAAGCGAAGCCGTGCCCTCCAGGGCGAGCACCCACAGCACGCCGTACAGCAGGTAGTGCGGCTTGTACATCACCGCGGTGAACCGGGCGATCCGCGTGACGGACACCAGCGGCCGGGTCACACCCATCGATCCCACATGGTCACCTCGGCGGCCGGGGTCCGCCGACCGGGCGCGTCGCTACCGGGCAACAGATGCGCGACCGGGACCATGGCCACCTGGGTCACCTCGTCGAACGGGATGCCCAACAGCTCCGCGATCTCCCGTTCGTAGGCCAGGTGCGCCGTTGTCAGGCACGATCCGAGACCACGCGCGCGCAGCGCGAGCATGAAGTTCCATACCGCCGGATAGACCGAACCGTAGAAGCTCGCCAGCCGCAGCGCCGACGCGGGCTCCGGCAGTCGGCCCAGCGAGCAGACGATCACCAGAGCGGGCACCTCGGCCAGATGCTCCGCGAGATACTGCCCGGAGGCGAGGTCGCCGAGTTGGTCGGGTCGCGGTGTGCGGCCGGAAAGGTTGGCGGCGAACCCTTTCCGGTAGTAGCCCGCGATCCGTTCCTTGGTATCGCCGTCCTGCACGATGAGGAATCGCCACGGCTGCCGATTGCTGCCGCTGGGCGCCTGGACCGCGATATCCAGGCACTCCAGCAGATCCCGCCGCTCGACCGGGCGGGACAGGTCGAGGCGGCGGCGGATCGATCGGGTGGTGGTGAGCAGTTCGGTGCCCGTCAACGGCCTGCCTCCGGTCCCTCGGCGCCGAAACCCAGTTCGTCGTCGGCGAATTCGAGATCGACCTCGGCCGCTACCGCGTCGGCCTGTCGGATCTCGCAGTGGATCACCGTCCGGTCGGCCTGCTGGCCGGTGATCTCGGCAACGCATTCCGCTGGACGGTCCAACTCCACGAAGCGCTCGAAAGCGCTACCGACGCATTCCAATCGGGGCGCGCGGTGCAGCACCATGGCCAACGCGGTCTGCCGGCACGCCTCGATCAGCAGGCTGCCCGGCACGTGGTCGAGCTGGTGATCGAACAGGAACGGGTGGCCGAGATCGGGGACGAGCAGCGCGCGAGCGGTGGTCCCGGACAGTTGCGGCGGGGCGATCACGACATTGCGCCAGTTCTCCCGCCCGACGTCGGCCGAGGCGGCGCGGTCGGTGAGCGCGGACGCACCCCGATACGGCCCGAGCCCAAGGCTTTTCCGGAAGGCGCCGCGCAGCGAGGACCACTGCCGCTGGGTCATCCACGAGAACGAACCGTCCACGGTCATCATCGACTCGTCGCCGCAGTCGATTTCCAGCACCATGTCCAGCCCGTGCACGGTCTCGCCGCGCACGTGCCGCCGCGGTACCCGCACCCGCATCACGAGATCGGCGGGCGCGGTGCCGACTTCCCACGCGGGCGTATCCGCGCCGGTGCCGTTGAAGGTGCGCACGATGAACGCCATATCGGCGGGCACCCCGTAGAACTCGTGGCTCAGCGCGATCGCGGCCTGCCGGGCGGCCTCCATCACCAGCAGCGGATCGTGGCGCAGGGCAAGCGACCCGGTGTGGTCGCCGTAATAGGCGTGCATTCTCGGTAATTGGGCGCCGACCACGAACTCGTCCTCGGCCACCGTGTCCAGCGAGGTGACGAACACCTCGGACACCGCGCACCGGTGCGCCAGCTCGCGCGAGATGGTGCGGAGATGGGTTGCTGTCTTCACCGTTTCCACGTTCGCCGTCACGGTCGTTCCTCCAGCCAGTCTTGCGCGGATACCGGTCGCAGCGTTTGCGGCTGCGTACCGACCCGCATCGGGAGTACATAGGACCCGAGCACGATGACCGACCAGGGATCGAGTTCCCGGCCGTCGGCCCACGCGGAATACAGCAGGCGGGCGCACTCCGCGTCGTCCTGCGGGTCGAAACCGGGTGGGGCCGTCGAACCGGTCCGCTCGAGGTCGCGCAGGATCCGTTCGACCGCGGTGGCGCGGTCGAAGCTGCGAGCGGGTGCCTGCGCGTAGAGGTCGTCCGCGATCACCAGGGCGTCGGCGGAGCGATCGTCGCCCGTCCCCGCCTGTGCGACCACCGTCGCCCGGCTCCGCTCGTCCAGATAGATGGCGAGCTCCCGCAGCACATCGGCGGGATCGTCGGGCGAATGCACCAGATTCAGCAGATAGTTGTGGCGGCCGAGCAGATAGCGCAGCTCGCCGGGCTTGCGTTTGCGCGGATCGGTCGCGCCCTTGGCCTCGGTGAGGCGCACCGGGACCGGCAGTTCCGCGTCCACGCCGCGGACCACCAGCACCAGCACGTCCGAGATGCCCACCAGCAGGTCGGCCAACCGCCTGCGTTCGGGCGAGGCGATATTCCAGGCGAAGTACCACAGCGCGCGGGCGAAATGCCGATCGACCGCGACCCGGAAGGCAGCCACGACCCGGAAGTTATTGTCCGCCAGCCATTTCAGCGTCGGCTCGACCGATCTGGCAACAATGGCATCCGGCTTGAGCAGCAGCAGTGAGTGCTCCCTGGCGAATTTCGCGGCGTCGACGCCGAGGCGGTCCAGATGCTCGACAGTCTCCTGCACATAGGTGTCGTCGACATAGGCCGCCACCTTCTCCGGCTGCGGCGTCAGCGCGGCGAGCAGCTCGCGCAGCGGCGGAATCATCGGTCCACCCCGCCGAAGTCGTTGCCGGCCAGCACTTCTTCGATCGACGGCAGCGGCACGCCGAGATAGCCGGATTCGAGACAGTAGTCCAGCAGCACCCGCAGATACTCCTTGCCGGTCGAGGGAGACGGTTTACCGAGCAGCACTTCGACATTCGCCGTGCCGAAGACCAGACGGCGCTCGAAGTAACTGGTGTAGAGCGAGCCGATGCGCAGGTAGTACTCCCGCTCGATGGCGTCGAGATCGTTGACGTCGAAGGTCGCCGCGGGCACGAAGGTGGCGACTTCGAAGGAGGGATATTCGGCGAGGACATCCGATACCTCACGCAGCGACAGCGTGTCCTGGCCGACCGCGTGGAAGGTGCGGTGATGCGCCGAGTCGAAATCCAGTACGGCCGCGGCGATCACATCGGCGACATGATCGACCGGCGCCAGCGAGAGCGTCGCGTCGTACCGTCCGGGCAGCGACCGCAACTTGCCCTCGACCATCAGTTTGACGACGGTGTAGAGGTTCTTGTACTCGCGGATCACGCCGGTTCCGGTCGCGCCGGTCACGATGCCCGGCCGCACGATCGCCCAGCGCAAGCCCTGTGCCCCGGCCGCACGCACCAGCTGTTCGGCCCGGAACTTGCTCTCCTCGTAGCCGTTTCCGAAGGTCTGGCCCGCGTCGAGGTCATCCTCGGTGATGGTGCCACCGCGCCGTCCGCACACGTAGGCGGTGCTGACATGCACGAGCGGCACATCCCACGCCTGCGCGAGCGCGATGGCGTTGGCGGTGCCGCGCACATTGAGTTCTTCGTAGTCCGTCGCCGTGGCATCGAACGCCGTGGTGGCAGCGCAGTGCACGATCATGCCGACGCGTTCGGACAGGTCCACGCGATCACGCTCGGACAGTCGGAATCCCGGGCTGCGAATGTCACCGGCGACCTGGCTGCCCGCGCCGAGGACGGTGCCGTCATTGCGAACGATGCGCGAATTGCTGTGCAGCACAGCGGCGACCGGTCGGCTGGCGGCGGCCAGGCGGGCTACGACTTCCGCACCGACCAATCCTGTCGCACCGGTGACCAACACGGTGTCGCGCCCACTCATGACCGGCCGCCCTCGGCCAGGGAACCCGAAATCAAACCGATGACCTCACCGACCCGCCGCACACCGACGAGTTGCTCCGGCTTGTAGCGCGGCAGGTCGAACGCCCGCTCCAGTACGACGGTGAGCTCCATCAACCGCAGCGAGTCGAAGCCCAGGTCCTCGATGAGCCGTTGACCATCGTCGGTTGCTGCCTGCGGGTTCGGCGCCATGGCGGTGACCAGGGTGCGCACCCGCTCGGCGACTGCGGCGTCGGCTACGGCGGTCATGACCGGACCCCTTCGTCGCGCAGATGTGGTTGCTGCCCGCCGGAGGCCAGCAGGTCTCGGGCCTCGTCCAGGGGCAGCTCGGTGTCGAGATAGCCTGCGACGCGCAGCCAGTCGTAGCCGATGGCCAGGGTGCGCCGCCACTGTTCGCGCGAGTCGAACGAGGCCGGGAATCCGGTTGCGTCCGGGTCCGCGGCGACGGAGCGCACCAGCGTCACGAAATCGTCCAGGACCGCGACGCCTGCCAGCGTGTCACCGCCGTTGGCGATAATCTCCGAGAACCGCATCCGTCCGGCGGTTTCCAGCCGCGCGAGCAGATCGTCACGGCCTTTGGCGTGCGGTGGCAGGATGCGGCGCAAAGTCGCTATCGGCGCGACATCGGCCGGTAGCGGGTGAATACCGAAGGCGGACAACACCACCCGCACGCCCATGGCGACCATCCGGTGCGCCGCGATATCGGCGACCGCCCCCTGCCCATCCTTGACGGCGCCCGCCAGGTCCTCACGGGCGTTCTCCAGCACGATGTTCGACCACACCAGGTTCAGCGCGCACTCGGTGAAACGGCGGGCCGGCAGTGGCGACAACGTCGCGATCGCATCCTCGCGCGCCGCGCCGGACACGCCGAGAGCGGGCGCCAGCGCGGACGCCACCGGGGTGTACGGCCGCACCGGTTTGCACATGGCGAGCGCGGGCATGAGCACTTCGCCACGCCGCCACTGCAATCCGACGAAACCGAGCCGAAGGAACTCGGCCAGTTCGGCGGTGATGTCGTGCGTTGCGCGGGCGAGCACTGCGGCGAGCGAATGGCGGAATACCACCGAGCGCCAAGCGCGAGCACCGCTGTCCGAAAGCGCGAACACCTCACTGTCACCACGGATGACATGCACCCGCTTGCCGATCGTCCAAGTCGTCACCTCGGGCACCCTGGCGAACAGGAGCTGGTCAGGATCATCGACGACGTCCGCGACCCCCAGCGCCTCGGCGAGTTCGAGAAGCTGCGCCCAGGTCGCCTGCTCGGACAGCGCCCGCGCCCGCGCATCGCCGAGCACACCCGGCAGCGCGTCACCGTGGGTCCGCGTCGTATCGTCGCCCGCCCACGCACCGGGATCGCTGAGATCGCGGTAGCGGTCGATGAGTTCGTCGCCGCCGATCCGATCCAGCTGCTGCGGCAGCCATTTGGTCTCCAGATAGCTTTCGCCACGGCGCGCGGCCCAGCCCTTCATGGCTTGGAGCAAGCCGTCGCGCACCCAGCCGATCGCTTCGTCGCGCGCCCGCAGCGCGCGCAGCGCGCCCGCGTACCGCAGCGCATGCACAGCCCTGGCGAACCACCAGTCGGCGATCAGTGTCGTAAAAGTGGCGTGCGGCAGCAGCGCACGCAAGGCATCGACGTCGGGTCCGCCGCGACGGACCACCGTCGCCCGCAGGAAACGCTGACACCGGTTGAGCAGGTCTTCCGCCAGCTCCGACACCTTCGCGGCTTTCGCCACCTGTTCGAGCTGCCGACGCAGCTGCGCCTCGGAGCGGGTGCGCACCTCCACCCGGCGGCCGTCGATGAACAGCACCGTGGGCAACGTCGGCAGTTCCTCGTCGCCGGGTGCGAGCACGAGGAAGTCCACGTCGGACCCCTCGTTGCCGAATCCCTCGGCCAGCGATCCCTCGAACAACACCGTCGAATCCGCGGGCACCGCCACGCTTTCCAGTGCATGGTCGAGCAGCTGGCGAACCCGTTCGGCCGCCAGTGTCGGCTCGGGCCCGTCGGCAACCACTCGATTCGGGCTCTCGCCGGAACGGCCGGGAGGTTCGTGGACGACCGCATCCGCCAGCGCGCCGCCGCGGAACTGCTCCCACATATGCCGCCTGCGCGGCTTACCGCTGGAGGTACGTCGGATGATGCCGCGCGGGCCGGTGACGATAGTGACTGTCTGCGCGGGGCCCAGTTCGCTGCGAATGATCTTGCGCGCCTCGGAAATCCAATCGCCCGGCTTGGATTCGGCGAACAGCGCGATCCCCTGCTCGCCCGGTTCGGTGATCGCCACGGCGGCGAGTTTGCCCTTGGTGAGCCCGGTTTCCTGGGCAACCCGCGATTCGATGTCCTCCATGAACACCGACCGGCCGCGCACCTTCAGGCTCGAGCCCATCCGGCCGAGCACGAAAACCTCGCCGCGATGCAGGAATCCGGCATCACCGGAGTACAGCGCGCCGTCCACGATCCGGGTGGACGCGGTATCGGACTCGTCGGAATAGCCCAGCGCCACCGAGTCCCCGACCACCACCATCTCGCCGAGTGTGCCGTCCGCCAGCACCCGACCTTCCTCGTCGACCACCGTGACGGTCGATTCCGGAGTCGAGTAGCCGAGCCCGGTGATCCACCCCGCGCCGTCGACGCGGTGCGAGTCATCGAGCAACTGCTCTTCCAGGACCGTGACGGGTTCGCCGAACCGCAGCGTCGCGGTGTCGAGGCGCAACGCGGTGATGGGGCGATGCCGCGCCGAGGAGGTCACCATCAGCGTCGCCTCCGCCAACCCGTAGGCCAGCGTGTAGGCGTCCATCGAAAATCCGCGCGGGCCGGTGAGTTTCGCGAACGACTGGAGATCGGCCACCTCCACCGGCTCGGATCCGACGGCGAGCGTGCGCCAGCCGGACAGGTCGAGGTCGGCGATCTCCTCGGGCGAAACCCGATGCGCCACATAGCCGAGCGCGAACGACGGCGACGGTGCGTGCTGGGCCTGCGCCATCGCCCGCAGCCAGCGCACGGGTTCGCGGACGAACTGGTCCGGGCGCATCAGGTACAGGTCTCCCTGGTTGGTGACGGTGGTGAGGAACGCACCGACCAAACCCATGTCGTGATAGAGCGGCAGCCAGGACACCATCGCCTCGCCGCGGCGCCACTCGACCAGCGCGGAGATCATCGCGATGTTGTTCGCCAGGTTGTGCCAGCTCACCCGCACGCCGCGCGGGGCGGCGGTGGACCCGGAGGTGAATTGCAGTAGCGCGCACTCGTCGGGCGCGCCGAATACCCGCTCGGCGGGCGGGCACGGATTCAGCGTCGCCGCGTCGATCACCAGCGGTTCGTCGGTGCGTCCGGCCGCCGTCGCCGCCTGCCGCACCAATTGCTCGAATTCGGTCGAGGTGACCACCAGCCGGGGATTCGCCTGGGTCAGGATCGCGGCGATGTGCGCGATGATCTGATCCAGGTCACCGAACATCGGCGGTGCGACCGGCGTGAACACCCCGCCGCACGCCCACACCGCGTAGAACGCGGCAACACAGGGAAAGCCGGTCGGCATGATGACGCAGGCGCCGTCGCCGCTGCCCATCCCGTGCTGCCGCATCAGTGCGGCGATGGACCAGGTCTGCTCGGCCAGTTCGGCGTAGCTCCGGTACTCCCAGCCGTCGGCCTCGTCGGCCAGATGGATCCCGGCCTGTCCGGCCGGGTTGGCTAGCCAATCACGGACGGCCGCAACGTCTTTGTCATGATCCATCGCGGACATCTCCTTCGGCCAGCACGGTAACGGTCCCATGGGTGCCATCGACCCGAATCCGCATACCGGTCCGGACCCGTTTGGTCACGTCTTTCACCTGCACCACCGTCGGCACCCCGAGTTCCCGCGCCACGATGGCGACGTGGGTGAGCGGACTGCCGCGCTCGATGACCAGGGCCGACGCGGAGGGCAGTGCGGCCACCCAGCCGGGATCGGTCCGGTAAGCCACCAGGATGCCACCTGCGACGTCGCGTGGCTCGTCCACGACGACGGCTGTCCCCTCGACGAGCCCGGACGCCGACGGCGTACCCGCGAGCACGGTCCCCGCCTCGGCGGCCGGGGTGTCGGTGATCGGCACCCAGCCCTGGCTCGCCAGTTCGGCGCGGCCGAACGTCGACCCGATGGTGACGAACCGGGCCGGAGCCACCAACTCGGCGTCCTTGGCGCGCTGAGCCTTTCGTGCGGCGACGAGCTCGCGCAGCACGGCGGTGTCGGCATCTTCGTAGCAGCCGCGCAGCTCCTGCACGGTCAGGTAGAAGACATCGGCGAACTCGTCGATGACGCCGCGCTCGGCCAGGTCGCGACCCATCACCCGGATCATCCGTTTGACCATGCCGAAGGCCCTGGTCCGGCAGAACCGCAGCCGTTCGCGGTGTGCGGCGCACCGGGAAACCTTGCCGCGCAGCCGTTCATAGATCCGCCGCCGGAAGCCGTGCAGGTGCGCGTCGAGATATTCCTCGGCTTCGTCGCGGTGCCCGAGCGGCGCGTCCGGCAGGGCGCTGCGCAACATGACGAACAGGCTCGCCGGATCTTCGCGCAGGTCCGGTGTTTCCAGCTTGAGCTCGTCCAGGCTGCGGTAGCCGTAGCGATCGACGTAGGCGTCGACCTCGGCACGGAAGTCCGGGCGGTCCGCCAGCGCCGGGTAGATCTGTTCCGGCGCGGTCGAATTCACCAGTGCGGTCAGTTCCGGGTCGGCACGCACCTTGTCGGCGAGTGCCTTCATCGCACGGGCGGGTTCGGCGGATTCGACATCGGCGCCGGGGCCGACCACCGCGTACAGGAACCACTCCGGCGCCTTCGGCAACAGCAGTTTGGTTAGCAGGAACATCAATCCGGTGCAGGTCAGCAGGATAGCGTCGAGCACCATCAGCGGGCCCCAGCGCTCGACCAGGTCGCGGTCCACCTTTCGGTATGCCGCGTACGCTTGCGCGCCGGTCAGGGTGGTGTAGTCGATGGCCTCGTATTCGTCGTAGACGCGATAGAAGTCGGTCATGAACTGTTCGACGATGTCATCTATGCCGAACAGGCGCCGCAGATAGGTCAGGGTGGTCACCGACCGCGACCGCAACCGGCGCACCGGGTTGTCGAAGGTGAACGGGCGCAATGTCTTCGCGATGTCGTCGGGCAGCGGCTCGTCCACGCCGAGCGCGGCCTCCAGCACCTTGCGATTCAGCGGATAGCCCGGCGCGATGCCCACCATCCGGTACCAGTGCAGCAGGTTGTAGTAGACGCGGCCGTGAAAGTAGCCGAGCAGCACCGGAGTCCACTGCTCGGTCTGCCGCAACTGCTCGTCGGGTACCCGCAGTGATTTCGCGTAGCCGTGGTACACACGGCCGTAGATGTCGGCGGCGGTCGTGTAGGTCAGCGGCGAGGTGAGACCGTTGAAGCTCTCGATGATGTTGGAGTTGTCCCAGATTCGTTGTTCGCCATCCGGAACGACCTCGCCCGCACCACGGATCAGCGCGCCGGGCCGGACACCGAGCGCCGTGGTGATCGGCCGCGATTGCAGGAACCAGAGCCCGTCGTCGTCGATCGCCCACTCCACGTCCTGCGGCGCATCGAATTCCGCCTCCACCTTGCGCCCGAGTTCGGCCACCTCGGCGATCTCGGCGTCGGTCAGCACGGGCAGTTCCCGCCGCGCCGGGTCGATCACGCTGATGGCACAGCCCTGATCGCCCGCGAGCACATACGAGCGGTCCTTGTCGCCCACCACGGTTTCCAGCACCGCACCGGAGGATTTGTCCACCACCACCGAATCCGCGTCCACCGCGCCGGACACCAGGCCCTCACCGAGCCCGTAGACCGCGCTGATGACCAGTTCGTCGCGCGCGCCGCTGATCGGATTCGCGGTGAACATGACACCGCTGGCCCGCGCCACGATCAGGCGTTGCAGCACAACGGCGACCGCGGTCGCCCTCGGCCGCTTGTTCGCGAAGGCGTAGCGGAGCGATCGCTCGGAGAATGCCGACGCCCAGCAGTCGCGCACCCGGTCCAGCACCGCGTCGACGCCGTTGACGTTCAGGAAGGAATCGAACTGGCCCGCATACGAGTGCTCCGGCCCGTCCTCCGCGACGACGGACGAACGCACCGCGATAGGCCCGCCGCCGAGCCGCTCGTAGGCGTCGGCGATCAGCTCGCGAATCTCCTGCGGCAACGGTGTCGCACCGATCCGGGCGCGCACTTCAGCGCCCGCTACGAGCGCCGCGTCGAGCTCGTCCGGCGCTGTGACCTCTGTCACTGCCCGCTCGAGATCGCCTTCGGCGGTGAAACGCGCGAAGACATCGGTGCCGAGAACGGTCCAGTCCGGAACCCGAAACCCGCACTGCCCCAAACGGTGCAAGCCGCGCGCTTTACCGCCGCCAACGGCGGCGATCGTCGCGATATCGGTCCACGGTCCAAGCACCTGCACGGCATGCTCCCATTCACCCCTGGTCGTCGTCCGGAGCACAGTGCTCCGGCACGGGTGGGCCGAGCAAACTAAAGGGGTTGTTTGGATATATCCGAGAATTCACCGCAGTGTTAGCCCACAATCCTAGGTGCTCGGTGCGGCGACCGCCGTCGCCCGCGGCTGCCGTTAAGCTACGAAGCAGTTCCGGTGGGTTCGGTGAGGATGTGATTCGGGCGGTGAGTTGGACCTTCAGTCCGGACGAGTTCGCCCACGTCTGGCGCGAAACCGACCTCGATCGGCACCCGTATCCGCTCCGCATTCTGGAAACCCCGCGCACCGAGGACGAGGCCGATCGGCTGCGCGCCACCCTCGACGAACGGCTGCCACTCGGCGCCGACCC
This sequence comes from Nocardia brasiliensis, assembly GCF_042691675.1. Lineage (GTDB taxonomy): Bacteria > Actinomycetota > Actinomycetes > Mycobacteriales > Mycobacteriaceae > Nocardia > Nocardia brasiliensis_D. The sequence goes on along the minus strand of NZ_CP170507.1, from coordinate 2,102,893 downwards.
CGACTTGAGCGCCTGCCTGCGCATCCTTGCGGCACCGCACACCCGGATCGTCGCGATCGGCGGCGCGCACACCGCGGGCAGCGAGATCCGGCTGCTCGCCGCGGCGATCTACGACCGGGCCGTGCTCGCCGTGCAGGAGCCGGGCTCGTCCCCGGATTTCGGCGGGCGGGTGCGCCTCACGATCGGGCACAGCGGCAAATTGGGCGCCCGGATCGCGGGTCTGCTGCCGGACACCCCGCCCGGCCGGGAACCGGCCAGGGTGGCACCGACAGCGGCCGTTCGCGACGAGGAGGTCGTGGTCGCGCAACAGCCGACCGCGCCTCGCATCCGCAAGCTGCTGCTGAAACCGCATAGCGCGGAAGGCCATATCCGGATCGAGTCCCGGCTGAACCACCCGACCCCGGCACCGCCGATCCACTACACCTGGTTCGATGTCCAGGGCGACGGCCGCTACCTCATCAGAGCGGGCGCGGAAGTTCACATCACCCCCGCCTCCGCCGAACAGATCGCCGCGCAACTACAGAAGCGCATTCAGGCATGAACCCGTTCTTCGATGCCAACCGATAACCACTGCTGCCCGTTGGCTCCGCTTCGGGCTAGTCTGAGGCTGACCGACCATCTCAGGGGTGTGCGATGACGATCGAGACCAGCCGAGCCGATATCGTCCGGTTCAAGCAAGCGGCCCAGGCAGGCACCGTCCAATTCGATCCGGCGGCGGCGCGACGATGCGCCGAGATGTACGACCGGCAGGCTGAGCGGTTGATCTACCTGCAACAACGTCTCGAAACCGCCGCGGAACTCGGCGGATTCGGCGGATTCGTCTCGGCCCAGCAATTACAGGCCGGGTTCAATCACAAGGCGCGGGATGCCGCGGCGTTGCTGGATCACTACATCGAGGCTGCCTACCGGCTGAAGGAGGCCTTCCTGATCAGCGGCGGGCTGCTCGACGAGGCCGACGCCGCCAACGCCGCCGCCCTGCGGGCCGTCGCATCGAGGCTCCCCCGATGAGCGGCACCGATCCCGACTACATCAGCTCGATGGAGCACTTCGAGTCGATGCGGCACGAAGAGATCTACGCGAAGACCCAGCAGATCAACGCCGCCGAGGTGCTGCAAGCCTCGGTCGCCTGGCTGGAGGTGGCGGCCACGCTCAGCACCTCGTTCCCGCTCACCCGCGGCAGCGTGGACCGGGTGATGAACTCGATGGAGTGGAAGGGTGCGGCGGCCGACGCCGCGTACGCGAGCACGCACAGTTTCGCGTCCTCGGTGGACGAACTCGCCGCGATCATGGGTCAGGTCGGCGCCCGGCTCGGCGGCGTCGCCGCGGCGGCGGAAGCGGTCAAGATCGCGGTGGCACCGCCTGGCTCGTCCGGTCCGATCGGCGCTGTCGCGCGACTACTCGAGGCGGCGCACGTCATCGACGCGAAGATGGCCGAGGAGGCGATGCGCCAAGAGGCGGTGCTGGCGATGAACATGGTCTACAAACCGGCCTACGGGATGGCGGGCAAAGCCGTTCCCGCGCTGCCGCCGCCACCCGAGTTGCCCACCGACGTCAAGCCCGCGCCGTTCGTGCCTCAGCAGCAACGGACGGTGCCGCCGAGCGAGCCGGAGTACACGCCGCAGCAGCCGAGTCAGCCGGACGGCAAGCAACCGAACGTCGCTCCGACCGTGCCCGGACCCGCACCGTCGGCACCGGAATCGCAAGCGCCACCGAGCACGACGACTCCGCCGCGGCCCGTGCCGGACCCGACGCCAACTCCAACTCCGACTTCACCCCCGACGACTCAGCAGGCGCCACCTTCCGCGACGCCGACTCCGGAAGCGCCACCGACTCAGCAGGCGCCTCCGCCACCGCCGACCACCCAGGCACCACCGCCCCCACCGCCGACCACCCAGGCACCGCCTGCCCCGCCGACCGAGCAAGCCCCTCCCCTACCGGAGCCCCCTGCTCAGCCACCTCTGCCCGAACCGCCACCCCAACCGCCGTTCCCCGGCCCGGCGGAACCGCCTGTGCCCCTTCCGGATCCGGGCGGTCAGCCAGGTGTCACCGGCCCGATACCGGAGGAAGACGAACAGCCGCAACCTCCGTCGACCACCAACCAACCCGGCGTGGTCCCCTCGCAGAAGTGAACGTGAGCGCGCCGACTCCTGTTGGCGCGCAACACAACTCGCACCGGGTGGCAGCCGCGTGCAGCGTGCGGCAACCGGCTCCGAGCTCGTCGCGCTGGAGCCGTCCGGCGGGTTTCGGTGCGGCTAGACCTTCACCAGGTCGTCGGCGTGAATCACCGGGCGCTGCATAGTGTCCGGCAGTTCCGCGGTGGAACGCCCGAGCATGCCGGACAGCTCGGTGCTGTCATAAGCGACGACACCGCGGGCGACGACACTATTGTCACTGCCCACGAGATCGACGACATCACCACCGTAGAACCGCCCACGCAATCCGGTGATACCCGCCGCGAGCAGCGAACGCCGGTCCGCGACAGCACGCACCGCGCCGTCGTCGATGAGCAGCGCCCCACGACTGTCGGCAGCGTGCCGGACCCAGAACTTGCGGGCGGACAAGCGAACCGGCCTCGCCGCGAACGCCGTACCCACTTTGCCGCTGGTCAACGCCTCCGCGGCGGAGGTGGCCGCGGCGAGCAGTACGGGAACGCCCGCGTCGGCGGCGAGCCGCGCAGCGGACAACTTCGAGGCCATCCCGCCGGTACCGAGCGCCCCACCGCTGCCCGCGATCACGCCGTCCAGGTCGGCACTGCTGCGCACCTCGGGAATGAAGCTTGCCGCACCCTTGCGCGGGTCGCCGTCATAAAGTCCCTCCACATCCGACAGCAGCACGAGTGCGTCGGCCCCCACCAGATGGGCGACCAGCGCGGCGAGCCGGTCGTTGTCGCCGAACCGGATCTCTTCCGTTGCGACGGTGTCGTTTTCGTTCACCACGGCGATCGCGCCGAGCGACCGCAGCCGATCCAGCGTGCGCTGCGCGTTGCGGTGGTGCTCGCGGCGCGCGAAATCGTCCGCGCTCAACAGGACTTGGCCGACCGTGCGGCCGTAGCGCGCGAACGAGGTGCCCCACGCGTGCGCCAATGCCAGCTGACCGACACTCGCGGCAGCCTGCTTGGTGGCGAGGTCCCGCGGGCGGGTGCTCAGGCCGAGCGGCGCGATACCCGCGCCGATCGCGCCCGAAGACACCACCACCACATCGGATCCCGCGCGCATCCGCGCCTCTACCGCATCGGCGAGCCGATCGAGGCGCGCGGTGTCGAGCCCACCCGCCAAGCTGGTGAGCGCCGACGATCCGATCTTCACGACCACCCGGCGCGCCGAGGCGATCGCTCGCCGCGCCTCACTCAGCTCCGAATCCACCTCGGTAACACCCGAATTCACCGTCATAGCCCCTGAACTCCCTGCACAGCAATCGAATCCGCCGAACCAGTCGTCCCGGCCGAAAGCTGTCGTAGACCGAGCCGATCCGGCGGACCAGCTACCCGAAACGACGGGCGGTCCAGGTCGGCCGTGCTGACGGGCAATCCGGACCGGGCCACTGGCTTTACTCCTCGTCGTCCTTGACCAGACCGCGGCGCACCCGCGAGGCGTGCTTGCGCTCGGCGGCACTGATGCGCTCGTCCTGTTCCAACCGAATATCGGTGCCGCGGCCGGTGGGCACCCGTTCGATGCCCGCGGCGATCATCGGCTCCCATTCGAAGGTGACGTTGCCGATGGTCACCGGGGCACCCGGCTCGGCACCTTGCTTGACCAGCTCGTCTTCGACGCCGAGGCGGGCAAGCCGGTCCGCGAGGTAACCGACGGCCTCGTCGTTGTCGAACTGCGTCTGCTTCACCCAACGCTCGGGCTGCGAGCCGCGCACGATGAAGCCGCCCGGCTCCTGCGGGTCCGCGATCACGCTGAAGCCGGACTCGTTCACCGCGATCGGCCGGATCACCGGACGCGCGGGCGCCGCCTTGGGATGGGCCGCGCGGTACTGCAGCACCAGATCAGCGAGCGCGAAAGTCAAGGGCCGCAAGCCCTCTCGGCTCACCGCCGAGATCTCGAAGACCGGCCAGCCGCGGGCGGTGAATTCGGGCGTGACCATTTCGGCCAGCTCGGCGGCATCGGGTACGTCGATCTTGTTCAGGATCACCACGCGCGGCCGATCGGCCAAATCGCCCAGGGTCGCGTCGGCGCTCAGCGCCGGTTTGTAGGCCGCGAGTTCCGCTTCGAGCGCGTCCACGTCGGAGACCGGGTCACGGCCCGGCTCGAGCGTGGCGCAGTCCACGACGTGCGCGAGCACCGCGCAGCGTTCGATGTGCCGCAGGAAGTCGAGCCCGAGACCGCGACCTTCGCTGGCACCCGGGATCAGGCCGGGCACATCGGCGACGGTGAAGGTGGTGTCGCCGCTGAGCACCACACCGAGGTTGGGCACCAGGGTGGTGAACGGGTAGTCCGCGATCTTCGGCTTGGCCGCCGAGAGCACGGAGACCAGCGAGGACTTCCCCGCCGACGGGAAGCCGACCAGGCCGACATCGGCGACGGACTTGAGCTCGAGGATCAGGTCGCACTCTTCGCCGTCCTCGCCGAGCAGCGCGAAGCCGGGAGCCTTGCGCGCTTTCGAGGCGAGCGCGGCATTGCCGAGTCCGCCGCGGCCGCCACGGGCGGCGATGAAGCGGTTGCCCGCGCCGACCAGATCCATCAGGACCTTGCCGTTGCCGTCGAGCACCATGGTGCCGTCGGGCACCTTGAGCAGCAGGTCGGTGCCCTGCTTGCCGTCGCGGTTGCTGCCTTCGCCGGGCTTGCCGTTGCCGGCCTTGGCGTGCGGGTGGAAGTGGAAGTCCAGCAGGGTGTGCACGTTGGGGTCGACCTCGAGGATCACGTCCCCGCCGTTGCCGCCGTTACCGCCATTGGGTCCGCCGAGCGGCATGAACTTCTCGCGAAGCACCGAAGCACAGCCGTGTCCGCCCTTGCCGGCACGCACGTGCAGTACGACACGGTCGATGAACTTGGACATATGCCGAATCATCCTCCTTCAGGACTGGTCGATCGCAGAGTGCGCCCAACTAGAGCGCGTGGGTCTTCGGAAAGCACGCTGAGTCTTCGGAAAGCACAAAAGCGGGCCAGGGTTTGCGACCCTGACCCGCTCGGTGTGTCTGGAGAGGTTTGAGGCGGTCAGGCCTCAACCGGCTCCGGGACGACGATGTTGACGGTCTTGCGTCCACGCTTGGTGCCGAACTCGACCGCGCCCGCCGCGAGGGCGAACAGGGTGTCGTCACCGCCACGGCCGACGTTCACGCCGGGGTGGAAGTGGGTTCCGCGCTGACGCACCAGGATCTCGCCTGCGTTGACCTTCTGGCCGCCGAAGCGCTTGACGCCGAGTCGCTGGGCGTTGGAATCGCGACCGTTCCGGGAGCTGGACGCACCCTTCTTGTGTGCCATAGCTGAATCTCCTCGGGATGTCTTACTTGATGCCGGTGACCTTGATGACCGTCAGCGGCTGACGGTGACCCTGACGCTTGTGGTAGCCGGTCTTGTTCTTGAACTTGTGGATGCGGATCTTCGGGCCCTTGGTCTGCTCGACGACCTCTGCGGCCACGGAGACCTTGGCCAGCTTCGCGGCGTCGGTGGTCAGGTCGGCCCCGTCAACGACGAGAACCGGATCCAGGGCGACGGCAGTACCCGGCTTACCCTCGATCTTCTCGACCTTCACCAGGTCACCGACCGCGACCTTGTACTGCTTTCCGCCGGTCTTGACGATCGCGTACGTTGCCATCGGTCGGCTTCCTCCACTCGATTAAGTACAGTCATGTTTCTGCTCGCGTCACAACTGCGCGACGCGAGATGTTCTTGGCTGGCTTGCTGCGCGGGGCGTGGTATAACGCCCATCGCCAGGCAGCGACCGACCAAGGTTACCAGAGCAGTCCCTCATCGACACAATCCGCCTGTAGGCAGCCTCCGAGCAACCTTTAGCCGCCGGGATTCGGTGGCTTTCCCGCGTCGAGCCCCGAGTAGCGAGCACAGCAAGCCCTGTGTCGCCACCACGCAACGATTCGGCCGGTCGCCCCGTTGGGGTACGACCGGCCGAATCAAAGCTGTCAGAGCAGCCGCTACCCCTCCGCGGGCGGCGGACCAGCGGGACGACCGACGGCACGGCGGCGCGGCCGCCGCTGCGGCACCTCCGCCGGGACCTCGGCGGTGAAGTCGACAACGGGGGCAGCAGCCTGCTCCGTGGTTGGCAGCACGAACACCGCACCGCTGCTGTCCGCGGCCGGTGCGGCCGCCGAACGAGCAACCCTGCGACGACGTCCGGTGCGCGGGGCCGGTTCCGGCGCACCGTTGGTTATCGCGCGATCCGCGGCCGGTTCCGGCACCGCTTCCGCGCGGGCCGGAGCCTCGGCGGCCGGGGTGGGCTCGGTGACCGTCTCGACGACCTCGACGACCTCGGCCGGTTCGGTCTCCACGTCCTCAGCGGGCACGGCGACCGCGGCCTCGGTCGTCACGACCTCGACGTCCTCGGTCTCGAGCGGTTCGATGTCATCGGCCGATTCGTCGTCGTCGGCGTCGCCGTGATGCGCGGCCATCGCCAGCGCGACCGGGTGGGCCCGCTTGACAGCGATGTCCTCCTCGGCCTCCACCGGCACGGTGCCATTGCTCGCGGCCGCGGGTGCGGCGGCTGCCGCACCCTTGTCGCGACCACGGCGGCGACGCGAACCGGTTTCCCGAGTTCCGCGTCCGGCCCCACCGTCGTCGCCCGCGGACGGCTCCACCGGGTAGGCGTGCACCAGGATGCCGCGCCCATGGCAGTGCTCACAGGTCGTGGAGAATGCCTCGACCAGGCCGGTGCCCAGCTTCTTACGGGTCATCTGCACCAGGCCGAGCGAGGTCACCTCGGACACCTGGTGGCGGGTACGGTCCCGGCCGAGGGCCTCGGTGAGCCTGCGTAGCACCAGGTCTCGGTTCGACTCCAACACCATGTCGATGAAGTCGACGACGATCATGCCGCCGATATCACGCAGCCGCATCTGGCGCACGATCTCCTCGGCCGCCTCCAGATTGTTGCGAGTGACCGTCTCTTCCAGGTTGCTGCCGCCGGAACCGGTGAACTTGCCGGTGTTCACGTCGACCACCGTCATCGCCTCGGTGCGGTCGATCACCAGGGTGCCGCCCGAGGGCAGCCACACCTTGCGGTCCAACGCCTTGGCCAGCTGTTCGTCGATCCGGTAAGCCTCGAACACGTCGATGCCGTTGCTGCTGTCGTGCCGGGAGACCCGGGCGAGCATTTCCGGCGCGACGGTGCCGATGTACTTCTCGACCGTGCTCCAGGCCCGGTCACCTTCGATGACGAGCTTGGAGAAGTCCTCGTTGAACAGGTCGCGGATGACCTTGACCAACAGGTCGGGCTCTTCGTACAGCGTCTTGGGCTGGCCGTCGTTCTTTCCTTCGGCCGCCTTCTCGATGGTGCGCCAGGTCGCCTGCAGCCGCTCCACGTCGCGAGCCAGCTCGTCCTCGGCCACGCCCTCGGACGCGGTACGGATGATCACACCGGCGTCGTTGGGGACGATGTCGCGCAGGATTTCCTTGAGCCGCTTGCGCTCGGTGTCGGGCAGCTTGCGGCTGATGCCGGTGGAGGTGCCGCCCGGCACGTACACCAGGAAGCGGCCCGCGAGGCTGATCTGCGTGGTCAGCCGGGCGCCCTTGTGCCCGACCGGATCCTTGGAGACCTGGACCAGCACCTGATCGCCGGGCTTGAGCGCCTGCTCGATCTTGCGTTCCTTGCCGCCGAGACCGGCGGCCTCCCAGTTCACTTCACCGGCGTAGAGCACGCCGTTGCGGCCGCGGCCGATGTCGACGAACGCCGCCTCCATGCTGGGCAGCACGTTCTGCACCTTGCCGAGGTAGACGTTGCCGACCATCGACGCGGAACCGGTGCTGGTGACGAAGTGCTCGACCAGGATGCTGTCCTCGAGCACGGCGACCTGGGTGGCGGTCGGGTGGTCGGGGAACGCCTTCTCGCGCACCACCATCACCCGGTCCACCGATTCACGGCGGGCCAGGAACTCCGACTCGGTCAGGATCGGCGGACGGCGGCGGCCCGCGTCGCGGCCGTCCCGCCTGCGCTGCCGCTTGGCTTCCAGCCGGGTGGAGCCGGAGATGCCCTGCACCTCGTCGACGGTGGCGCGAGCGCGGCTCTTGTTCCGCGGTTCGCGCTCGTGCACGACGGTGTTCGGCGGGTCGTCCTCGGTGACCTCGGACTCGGCCGGCTCGCCCGCCACCTTGCGACGACGGCGGCGACGGCGGCGACGGCTCGCGCCCTCGGGCTCGTTCTCGTCGTCCTCGGTGTCGGTGTTGTCGTCGGTCGACTCGGCGGACTCGGTCGGCTCGGCGGTCTCGCCGGGCTGCTCGTCCTCGTTGTCGTCCGAATCGTTCTCGTCATCGGCGTCGCTGTGTTGTTCGCCACGCCCACGGCCACGACCACGGCGGCCACGGCGCCTGCGCCGCGGCTGACCGTCGGCGTCGCCCTGCTGGTCGGCCGACTCCTGGTCGTCCTCGACGGCTTCGGGCTCTTCCTCGGGCTGTTGCTCGACCACCGGTTCTTCGCGGCGGACGTCGCGCTCGGTACGGCGCTTGCGTCGGGCCTGCTCGGCGGCCGCGGCATCCGGCGGCAGGAACAGCGGGGCCTGCACGACGGCGGCGGACTCGAAGACCACCGGCGCCGCGACGTGCGGCTCTTCCCGGACCGGGTGGGTGAACAGCTGCACCGAAGGCTGGTGGGCGACCTCGTTCGGGTTCTCCGACTCGGAGTTGCCGATCAGCGGTTCCGGCGCGGAAAAGACCAGTCCGCCGTGACCTCTGCTATGCGTTTCCGGCTGCTGCTGCTGCGCCTCGGCCTGTTGCTCGACCGGTGCCTCAGTAGCCGGGGCCGCGGGTGGCGCGGGGGTGTCGCCTTCCGGCGGGCCGAGCGCGTCGCGGACGGATTCCGCGATCGCCCGGTCGACATTCGATTGCGCGCTGCGCGCGTCGGACCCCAACTCGGTGAGCTTGGCCAGGATGCGCTTGCTCGTTACCCCCAGCAGCTTGGCGAGTGCGTGAACTCGGATTCGCTCCGGCAATTGTTCGGCATCCTGTGGTGTTGTTTCCAATGGCTCTTTTTCGGCCACGAAGTCTCCTCGGACCCCCGGGCGCGTCCCTCCCGGTAAGGAGTGAAGCGGCCGACGCGGGGGCACTGTCCGTTCGCCTCACGCCGTTCAGCGCAAGGTCATCTGGTCTCGCCCCGCATGTCCGGTTATCACCAAATTGTTCGTCGGTTGAGCTAACTGGTCACGCGGCGCCTGGCTGTTGGCTGAACTCCACGGTGTGAGCGCTCATCCAGCGTGCCGACGCGAACAGCGGGCCCAGCAACCGGGCCGTTTGTCCGTGGCAGCGATGATCGGCATCGAACCGCGGTGTGTCATCCGGCTGCGATGGCCCCGATAGTCCACGTACCTGCGCGAACAGTCGGCATCAAAAGCAGCCGATGTCAGTATCCCACACCGCGCGCCGCGAGCTCACCGCGGCGCACGGCCAACCTCGCTGAAGCTCGGCTGGCCGCGCCCCGCTGGGCGCTGCATCTTCGGTTCACTCGCTGCGCTCGCTCACGACCGAATCCAACTCGCAAACTATTTTCAGGCGGAGAACTCCGGGAACCACAGAGCAATCTCGCGCTTGGCCGATTCGGGCGAATCGGACCCGTGTACCAGGTTCTCCTGCGTTTCCAAGGCGAAGTCTCCGCGAACGCTGCCTGGCACGGCCTTCTCGACCGGGTCGGTGCCGCCGGCGATCTGCCGGAATGCCGCGATGGCGCGTGGACCCTCCAGGATGGCCGCGACGACCGGGCCGGAGGTGATGAATTCGATCAGGGAGCCGAAGAACGGCTTCTCGGCGTGCTCGGCGTAGTGGCCCTTGGCCAAGTCCTCGGACACATGCTTCAGCTCGAGGGCCGCGATCTTCAGGCCCTTGCGCTCGATTCGTACCAGCACCTCGCCGACGAGGCCACGGGCCACACCGTCCGGCTTGATGAGTACCAACGTCTGCTCAGTCACGGCGCACACTCTAACCGGCACCCCCGCCCGGTACCGAACCAGCGCTCGACTGCGTGACACGGCGGTGCCCCGACACCCACCGGAGTGTCGGGGCACCTTCGTCGAATCGGCTGGTTGTCTTCGATCAGCAGACGATTTCGCTGCCCGTAGCCGGCTTGCCGCCCGGGCCGCAGGGCGCGTTACCGGACAGGGTCGCCAGGGTGGTGGCAAGCTTGGACAGGCCCTCCGCGGACCCGGTACCGGTCTCGCGTACCGGTGCCGCCTGCGCAGCCGATGCGCCCGCGTCAGGGGCGGTGACGGCTGGTTCGAGAGGCAAGCCGTGCTGGGCCGCCGCTTGGCCCGCGCCGATCATCGTGCCCACCGCAATCGCGCCGACCACAACACTATTCGCCACTATCCGCTTCATGAACTGCTCCTCCGCTAGCCGTACGACGCCACGTTCGACGTCGTATCAGCGGCCACGGTAGGGATCCGCGGTGCTGCGGGGCAGACCGGAATTACCTCGACCCCAACACTTTCGACCCCGGTGGCGGGGTCATGCGCTCAGGACGAACGCTGGATGCGCTGGCTCGGCAGCAGGCCCTTCTCCATCCGGCTGCGCACGTCAGCGCGCAGCACCAGGATGAAGCCCCAGACCACGGCGAACACGACGCCGATGATTCCGATGGACAGGTGGATGAAGGTGCCGAGCAGTAGCAGGACCTGTAGTCCGAGGTTGAACGGCATGGCCCACGATCTGCGCTGCAATCCCGCGCCGAGGAACATCACGACGGCCAGCGCCACCAGGTAGGTCCCCGAGGCCCAGGTCACCCCGCCGCCGACCGAGCCGACGACCGGCAGCGCGAGCAGCACCACGATCGCCTCGAGCACCAGCGTGCCCGCCATGACGCCGCGGAAGCCTTTCCACGGATCGGTCGCGGGCGGCGGCACCTCGGGCTTGTCGGCGTCGTTCACGCTGGGTCCTTTCCGAACAGCGCGCGCGTCGCGCCCGCCGTCACCACCGAGCCGGTCACCACGACCCCGGCGCCGGACACCATCTCCCCCGCCTCGCCGACCTCTTCGGCAATGGCGATGGCGGTCTCCAGCGCGTCCGGCAGGGTCGGCGCGGTGATCACCCGTTCGTCGCCGAAGCGCTGTACCGCGAGATCGGCGAGCATGTCGACATCCATCGCGCGCGGCGAACCATTGCCGGTGACGACGATTTCGTCGAGCACCGGTTCGAGCGCGGTGAGGATCCCGTCCGCGTCCTTGTCGGCCAGCACCGCGACCACCCCGACCAGCTTGCGGAAGTCGAACTCCGCGGTCAGCGTCGAGGCAAGCGCCTGCGCGCCCGCCGGGTTGTGCGCGGCGTCGATGAAAATGGTCGGCGCGCTGCGCATCCGCTCGAGCCGGCCCGGACTGGTCACGCTCGCGAAACCCGCGCGGATGGCCTCGATGTCGAGCTGCCGGTCGGCACCGGCGCCGAAGAACGCCTCGACCGCCGCGAGGGCGAGCACCGCGTTGCGCGCCTGATGCTCGCCGTGCAGCGGCAAAAAGATCTCGTCGTATACCCCGCCGAGGCCCTGCAATTCGAGCTGCTGGCCGCCGATCGCGATCTGCCGTGCCAGTACTCGGAATTCGCCGCCTTCGCGCGCCACCGCGGCGTCTACTTCCACCGCGCGGCGCAGCAACACCTCCATCGCCTCGGGATCCTGTTCGGCGATGATCGCGACGGTATCGCGCGGAATCAGGCTCTCCGGCGCGCGTTTGATGATGCCGGCCTTCTCGCCCGCGATGGCGGCGAGATCGGTGCCGAGGTAGTCGGTGTGGTCCAAGCCGATCGGAGTGATCACCGCGACCTGCCCGTCGATGACATTGGTCGCGTCCCAGGTACCGCCCATGCCGGTCTCCACGACGGCGACGTCGACCGGCGCCTCGGCGAAGGCCGCGAAGGCCATGCCGGTGAGCACCTCGAACTTGCTCATCGCCGGGCCGCCCGCCGCCGCCGACTGCGCGTCGATCATCTCGATGAACGGCTGCAATTCGCGGTAGGTCTCGACATACCTGGCGGGTGTGATCGGCGCGTTGTCGATGCTGATCCGCTCGGTGGCCAGCTGCAGGTGCGGGCTGGTGATCCGACCGGTGCGCCGGTGCAGGGCGGTGAGCAGTGCGTCGATCATCCGGGTCACCGAGGTCTTGCCGTTGGTGCCCGCGACGTGGATCGCCGGGTAGCTCTGCTGCGGCGAGCCGAGCAGGTCCATCAGGGTGGCGATCCGGCTGAGCGACGGCTCGATCTTGGTTTCCGGCCAGCGGGTGTCGAGTTCGGCTTCCACCAAAGCCATTTCGGCCAGCTCGACCGGCGACGGCCCGGAACTCAGCCGCGGTCCCGCGGCCGGGTGCCGGAGGTCGTCACCGTACTGCGGTTCGGGTTCGTGGTTCATTTGCCGCTCAATTCCGCGAGCCGGGCGCCGATGCGTGCCACTTCGGCGGCGGCGACCTCTTGCCGGTCCTTGATCTTCGCGACCACCGGCTCCGGCGCCTTGGCCAGGAACGCCTCGTTGCCGAGTTTAGCTGTGGTGCCCGCCAATTCCTTCTCCGCCGCGGCCAGGTCCTTCTCCAATCGGCGGCGTTCGGCGTCGAGGTCGACGGCGCCGGAGGTGTCCAGCTCGACGGTCACAGTGGCGCCGCTCAACCGGACCTCCACCGTCGCGGTCGCCGCGAATTCGTCGCCGGGCTCGGTGAGCCGAGCCAGGTTCGCGACCGAGTCGTGCAGTTCGGTCAGGCCCGCGGCGTCGAGGCCGATGAGCTTGGCCGCCACCTTCTGCTTGTCGGCGAGGCCCTGATCGCCGCGGAACCGGCGGATCTCGGTGATCAACCGCTGGGTGTCGGCGATGCGCTGGGCCGACACCTGATCGGTCGGCACGCCGGAGGACCGCGGCCAGGCGGCGATCACGAGGGACTCGCCGCCGGTGAGCGCCTGCCAGAGTGATTCGGTGACGAACGGGATGACCGGGTGCAGCAGGCGCAGCACCGCGTCGAGCACGGTGCCGAGCACCACCTGGGTGGTCTCGGCGCGCGCGCCTTCCTCGGCGAACTGCACCTTGGTCAATTCCAGGTACCAGTCACACAGTTCGTCCCAGGCGAAGTGGTACAGCGCCTCGCAGGCCTTGCCGAACTCGTAGCCGTCGAACGCCGAATCCACCTCGGCGCGCACCTCTTCGAGCCGATCCAGGATCCACCGGTCGGCATCGGTGAGCTGCGCGCGATCCGGCAGCTCGCCGGTCCGCGCGCCGTTCATCAGCGCGAACTTGGTGGCGTTGAACAGCTTCGTGACGAAGCTGCGCGAGGCGAGCGCGTGCTGTTCGCCGACGGACAGGTCGCCGCCGGGCTGCGCGCCGCGGGCCAGGGTGAATCGCAGTGCGTCCGCGCCGTATTCGTTGATCCAGGACAGCGGGTCGATGCCGTTGCCGCGCGACTTCGACATCTTCTTGCCGTATTGGTCGCGAATCAGGCCGTGCAGGAACACATCCTGGAACGGAACCTGAAGCCCTTCCTTGCCCGCGGCGAGCACCGGGTCGTCGGCGACGAAGGTGCCGAACATCATCATCCGGGCCACCCAGAAGAACAGGATGTCGTAGCCGGTGACGAGAACGCTTGTCGGATAGAACTTCTCGAGTTCCGGAGTGGCGTCGGGCCAGCCCATGGTGGAGAACGGCCACAGGCCGGAGGAGAACCAGGTGTCGAGCACGTCCGGGTCCTGCACGTAGCCCTCGGGCGCGGTCTCGTCGGGGCCGACGCAGATCACTTCGCCCTCGGGGCCGTACCAGATCGGGATGCGGTGCCCCCACCACAGCTGCCGGGAGATACACCAGTCGTGCATGTTGTCGACCCAGTCGAACCAGCGCGGCTCGGAGCTGGCCGGGTGAATCACGGTGTCACCGTTGCGAACCGCGTCCCCTGCCGCCTTGGCCAGCGTGTCCACCTTGACCCACCACTGCATGGACAGCCGCGGCTCGATCGGCTCGCCGCTGCGCTCGGAATGCCCGACGCTGTGCAGGTAGGGCCGCTTCTCGGCGACCACGCGGCCTTCGGCGGTCAGCCGTTCGCGCACCGCGACGCGCGCCTCGAACCGGTCCATGCCGTCGAATTCGGTTCCGGTGTCGATGATTTGGCCACGCTCGTCCATGATGTTCGGCATCGGCAGGTTGTGCCGCAGGCCCATCTCGAAGTCGTTCGGGTCGTGCGCGGGGGTGATCTTCACCGCGCCGGAACCGAATTCGGGGTCCACGTAGTCGTCGGCGATGATCGGGATCTGCCGCCCGGTGATCGGGTGCTCCAGGGTGGTGCCGATCAGCGCCCGATAGCGCGGGTCGTCCGGGTGCACGGCCACCGCGGTATCACCGAGCATCGTCTCGACCCGGGTGGTGGCCACGATCACGTGCGGTTCGTTGTCGTCGAGCGAGCCGTACCGCAGCGAAACGAGCTCGCCTTCGACGTCCTCGTACTTGACCTCGATGTCGGAAATGGCGGTGCGCAGCGCGGGCGACCAGTTGACCAGTCGCTCGGCGCGGTAGATCAATCCGGCGTCGTAGAGCCGCTTGAAGATGGTCTGCACGGCGCGGGACAGGCCGTCGTCCATGGTGAACCGGTCCCGGCTCCAGTCGACGCCGTCGCCGAGGGCGCGCATCTGCCACTGGATGGCGCCGCCGGATTCGCGCTTCCAGTCCCACACCTTGTCGATGAACAGCTCGCGGCCGAAGTCTTCTTTGGTCTTGCCGTCGACGGCAAGCTGCTTTTCCACGATCGTCTGGGTGGCGATGCCCGCGTGGTCCATGCCGGGCAACCAGAGCACCTCGTAGCCCTGCATGCGCTTGCGGCGGGTGAGCGCATCCATGATCGTGTGGTCGAGGGCGTGGCCCATGTGTAGGTTGCCGGTGACGTTCGGCGGCGGCAGCACGATCGAGAACGGCGGCTTGTCGCTGGTCGCGTCCGCGGCGAAATAGCCAGCGGCTACCCAGCGCTCGTACATCGAGGCCTCTACCTCGCCGGGGTTCCAGCTCTTGGGGAGGGCATCGGCACGATTACGCGGATTGTCAGGGGCTGCGCTGGTCACCCAACGATTCTAGTGGCCGGTCTCAACCGATTTCCGCAGGGTACGAGCCAACTGCCGGACACAAAGAAAGGCGGAGCCTTCGGTGGATGAGGGACACCGAACACTCCGCCTTACTTCTCAGAGCTTACCGTCCCAGGTGGAAGGGTTCCGGAATCCATAACTAATTCTCAGCTTCCGGCACTTTCCGCCCGAAAAATCCGCCCTAACCGGCCGAAACGGGCACCTGAGCGGCCGCCGACACGAGGTCGCCGTTGATCGCGACCGCGGCGTTGTAGCCCGCGGCAGCGGCGACGATCACCTGGGCCGCGGCGTTCGAGACATTGCCAGCGGCCCAGACGCCGGGCACGCTGGTCCGCCCGGTGGGGTCGACGACCACCCAGCCCTTCTCGTCGAAGTCGCACCCCAAGCTGTGCAACAAGTCCGCGTTGGGCACGAAGGTGGGTGCGACGAATACGGCGGAGCGCGGCACCGCGCGGCCATCGGCCAGCTCCACGCCACGCAGCGTTCCGTCGACGACCAACCGCGCGACCTCGCCCTCGACCACCCGGACGCCACGGGCGTCGAGCTGGGCGCGGTCGGTGTCGGAGAGCTCCATGGTGTGCTGGAACAAGATCACATCGGCGGACCATTGCGGCAACAGCAACGCCACGTGCAGCGTCCGCGGGTCATTGCCACCGAGCAGACCGAGCGGCTGGTCGCGTACCTCGTAGCCGTGGCAGTACGGGCAGTGCAGCACGTCGGCGCCCCACCGCTCGCGCAGACCGGGCAGGCCGGGCAGCTCGTCGCGCAGTCCGGTCGCGATCAGGATCCGGCGTGCGGTGAGCGTGCGCCCACTGGCCAGCTGAACCGTGAAGTCGTCCTGCCGATAAGACTTTTCGGCACTGCTCACGAAGTCATCGATCAGCTCACCGCCGTAACCGGCGACCTCCGCCGCACCGGTCGCGAGCAGCTCGCCGGGTGGCATCCCGTCCCGGGAAAGGAATCCGTGCATGTGCTCGGCGGGCGCGTTGCGCGGCGCACCACCGCACACCACCGCCACCTTGCGCCGAGACCTGGTCAGCACCAGCGCCGCGGACAGTCCCGCCGCACCCCCGCCGACTATCACTACGTCGTACATCTCGCTCATGCCCGCACCTCGCTGGCGCTCGGCTCCGGCATGCGCGATGCGCACTGTGACACTATTCGCTCGCTGCACTCGCTCATCTGGCGATCACCTCCGCCGACCAGGGTGCCGGTCCTGTCGCGATAACGGCAACTAATATTGCCGTTTCCGGGAAATCGAGGTGAACTGGTGTCATGCAGAATCAGCCGACCATCGCCGCCGCCCTGGCCGACATCGGGCCACGGCTCAAGGCGGTGCGCACGCACCGCGACATCACGCTGACCGCGTTGGCGGAGACCACCGGGATCTCCAAGAGCACCCTGTCCCGGCTGGAATCCGGCCAGCGCCGGGCCAGCCTGGAACTACTGTTGCCGATCGCGCTGGCCCTGGGGGTGCCACTGGACGAACTCGTCGCCGCACCGAAGATCGCGGACCCGAGGGTGCATGCTCCGGCGCGAAAGGTCGACGGTATCACCGTGTTTCCGCTCACCCGCCAGCCCGGCCCGCTACAGGCCTTCAAGATGGTGCTGCCCGCCGACCGCACCGAACCGGACCTGCGCGTGCACGACGGGTTCGAATGGTTGTACGTCCTGTCCGGGCGGCTCCGGATGATGCTCGGCGAGCACGACATCGTGCTCGGGCCCGGCGAAGCCGCCGAATTCGATACCCGCCAACCACATTGGTTCGGCAGCACCGGACGCGGTCCGGTCGAGATCCTCAGTCTTTTCGGCAGCCAGGGCGAGCGCATGCACGTCCGCGCGCGGTCCCGGAGCGGGCAGTCGAGCTGATCACAATTCGAGGTGACCGGATTGTCCGGCCTTGTCAGATCGGCCCAGGATGCGGACGCTGGAGTGTGTGAACGCATCCGCTAGTCCCCTTCAGGGAAATCTCAGTGAAAATCCAGGGTTTTCCCCGTTGCCGGAACGGCGGCGAATCAGGACGCTGGAAGAGGTGAACCCCCCGCTCGACACGCTGTCACCGCACTCCCCCGCGGCGCTGCTGCCCGTCCTCGCGCCGGACGGCGTGCACGATCTGCGGGGTCACAAGATCGACGAATTGCAGTACCCCGCAATGACTGCCCTGGTCGTCGCGGGCATCCCGGGGGCGGGCAAGAGCACCGTGCTGCGCCGATTCTTCGGCGCGACCAGCGAGTCCGAGGATCCCTCGTGCGGTCCGGCCGGTTCGGTGGTGCTGGACTCGCTACAGGCCCGCAATCGGTGGCGGCACCGGCTCGACTGGCTGCCCTATACGCTGTGGCGACCGGTCGTGCATGTCGCGCATTTCGCGGGAATCCGCGCGGCACTGCGGGATACGGACGGCCCGGTGGTGATCCACGACTGCGCCACCTTCGGCTGGGCGCGGCGGATGATCTCCCGCTGGGCTGCCGAGTACGGCAGGGAACTGCACGTGATCCTCGTCGACGTTCCGGCCGTGGTGGCCCGCGCCGGTCAGCACGCACGTGGGCGGCGGTCCAATCGAATGACCTTCACGCTGCACTGTTTTCGCTGGCGGCGGCTGATGGAGCGGCTGGCGGCCGGTGGCAATCTGCGGCCCGCTCCGGCGTCGCTGGTGATCGTCGACCGGGGCAACGTCAACCAGCTGAACCGAATCACCTTCGCCGCGTAGGCATCAGACGGTCAGGGAACCAGTACGGTCAGTGCCGCGGGGACAGCCCGAATGGTGATCGGCAGGATGCCCGCCGGTTCACCATCGGCGGTCGCGGGGGCGCCGGGCGCGGTCAGCGTGATTTCCGCGGCCCGATGCTGCTTGACTTCCGGGTGATTCTGCCGTTTTCCCGCGGACAGGGCGGGCAGCAGACGCAGCATCTCCAGCCGCGACAGCGCGCCGACGACGGTGAGGTCGAGCAGGCCGTCATCCATCGACGCGTCCGGGCAGATCAGCATGCCGCCGCCGTAGGTGCGGGTATTGCCGACCGCGACCATCACCGCGTTCGTTTCCAACAGCGAACCCACGCCAGGGTTCGTCAGGCCATCGGTGACCGCACCCGACAGCTCCACCCGATAGGGCACGGTGAACCGGCCGGAGATCTCGGCCAGCGCCGCGACGGTGTACCGCAGCCTGCCCCTCGGCCAGCGCATAGTGTTGGCGCGCAGGGTCACTCGGGCGTCGAACCCGGTGCCGGTCACCGTGGCGAACCACATCGGCGAACCCGGTGCGTCGATCCGGCCCAGGTCGATAGTGCGGGTGCGCCCGGCGAGCACGACATCGGCCGCCGCGACGGCGTCCTCGGTGGGTACGCCGAGCTCCCTGGCCAGGTCGTTGCCGGTGCCCGCCGGGACCATGCCCAGCGGCACACCCGTCTGCGCGACCGCGGCAAGGGTCACGTTGATCAGCCCGTCGCCACCGATGCAGACCACCGCATCGGGCTTGCCCTGCTCGATCGAATCCCGCACCAGCCGAACCGTTTCAGCGGCCGACGGCGCCCGCACCTCGATGACCTCGACCCCGTGTTCCCGGAACCGCGCCATCGCCGCGCCCGCGACGTCGTGCCCTTTGCCGAGCCCGGCGAGCGGATTGGTCACCACGGTGACCGCACGCACGGCAGGGGTTGAATCCTGTGTCACGGGACCAGCTTTCCAGGGTTGAGGATGCCCGCAGGGTCCAATTCGGCTTTTACCGCACGCAATACGCGCACGCCGAGGTCGCCGATCTCGGCGGGCAGCCACGGCCGGTGGTCGGTGCCGACGGCGTGGTGATGGGTGATGGTGCCGTCCGCCGCCACGATCGCGTCACCGGCTGCTCGTTTCGCGGTGTACCACTGGGCAATCGGATCGTCGAGCTGCTTGGCGACGACGGTGAAGTACAGCGACGCACCGGTCGGGTAGGTGTGCGAGATGTGGCACATGACCAGCGGCGGGGTGCCCAGACCGGAGAGCGAGTCGGTCAGTGCCGCAGTCACTTTTGCCTTCAGGTTGGCCAGGTTCGCCCAAGTGGTCGCGGTTTCCAGGGTCTCGCAGAGCACGCCGACATCCAATAGGGCGTCGCGCATATATGGTGCGCCGAAGCGGCCGTGTTCCCATTCCCGAGCCGGGGTTTCACCGAGGGCGGTGCCACCCGCCGCGGCGAGCAGCGCACTCGCTTCGGCGCTGCGGGCCGCGACGTGCGCCTCGCTGCCTTCGAAGGTGGTGATGGCGAGGCAACCGGACACCGCGTTGCCGCCGATATCGCTGGCGGGGGCCAGGTTGACCCCAGTCTCCGCCTCGTCGGACAGGCGAAGCACCGTCGGTGCCGCACCTGCCTGCACGACCGAACGCAATGCGGCAGCGCCGGTCTCGAAGTCGGGGAACGACCACCCTTGGTAGGCCGTGGTTTCGGGGATCGGGTGCACGCGCAGGGTGACCTCGGTGATCACACCGAGCGCGCCCTCCGAGCCGACGAACAGTTCGCGCAGGTCAGGGCCCGCCGCCGAGGCGGGCGGACGGCCGAGTTCCAGTGTGCCGGTGGGAGTGGCGATCTTCAGCCGTTGCACCATGTCGTCGAACCGCCCGTATCCGGCGGACGCCTGCCCCGACGACCGGGTGGCGGCGAAGCCGCCGATGCTGGCGAATTCGAAGCTCTGCGGGAAGTGCCCGAGCGAAAGTCCGTGCGCGCCGAGCAGTTCCTCCGCGCGCGGGCCGGTGACTCCGGCGCCGAGGGTGGCCATGCCGCTGACCGGGTCGACCTGCGACACGGTATCGAGCCTGCGCAGGTCCACCGCGATCACCGTGTCGAAGCGCCCGCGCACCGGATCGACGCCGCCGACCACGCTGGTGCCGCCGCCGAACGGCACGACCGCGATGGCGTGCTCGGCGCAGTAGGCCAGCACGGCGAGCACCTGGTCGTGATCGGCGGGGCAGACGACGGCGTCCGGCGCGTCCTGCGGTTCCTCGGCGCGGCGGCGCAGCAGGTCGGGGGTGCTCTTGCCGCCCGCGTGCCGCAACCGGTGGCGGTGGTCGGCCGAGACATTGTCCGCGCCGACCACTTCGGCCAACCCGGCTCGCTGGGCAGGCGTGAGCGCCGACTCGCGCAGCGGCACGTTGCCCTCATCGCGGCGCGCCAGCGGGTCGCCGGACACTCCGAACACCTGGGTCAGCAGGCCACGGACCTGCGCGGACAACGGCTTGTGTCCGGCCGGAATGCCCCAGGCATCCCAGACCATACTCGGCGCGGCCCCGGTGACGTCCGGGTTTTCCGCCGGACCCGATCCCCCGCCGGTGTACTTCTGCGTCTCGACCATGCGTTACAGTTTGACATAGAATGTCAAGCAGTAACGAAACCAATCTGCCCGAGGGGACGCTGTGACCGCTCCGGACGAGGCGACCGACGACGCGCTCTCCGCCATCGATCTCGCGATATTCGATGCCGCCCGGCGCTGCGTCGAAGAGTTCGGTGTGCGCCGCACCACCCTCTCCGAGGTGGCGCGCCGCGCCGGGGTGAGCAGGCCGACCGTCTACCGGCGCTGGCCGGACACCGGCTCGCTGGTCGCCGAACTCCTGGTCCGCGAGTTGCGCGCGATCGTCGCCGCGACCATGCCCACGGCGGGCAACGGCCGTACCCGACTGGTCGACGGTATCGTCGCGGGCGCCGCCAAGATTCGCTCGAATCCGTTGTTCGGCAAGATCTTCCGTACCGACACCGACCTGATGCTCACCTACGTCTTCGGCCGCCTCGGCCGCAACCAGCGCGCGCTGATCGAGCTGTTCGCCGAAGGCATCCGGGCAGGCCAGCAGGACGGCTCCATTCGGGACGGCGACCCGGAGCAGTTGGCCACCATGCTGCTGCTGATCGCGCAGTCCGCGGTTCAGTCGGCGGGCACGGTCGCCCCGCTGCTCGCCGATGCCGATCTGAACACGGAACTATCTCGCGCGATCGACGGCTATCTCGTTCCCACCGGAACGAATCACTCCGGAAAGGCATTGCGATGACAGCGAATTCGGTGTCGCGGGGAGATTCCGCGCTGAACGCGGACCGCCGCACCCGGGAGCTACGGCAACTCGGCGACGAGCCGCAGATCGATGTGCTGGTGATCGGCGGCGGTGTCACCGGCGTCGGCGCCGCGCTCGACGCCGCCGCACGCGGGCTGCGGACGGTGCTGGTGGAGCGGCACGACCTGGCCTTCGGGACCAGCCGGTGGAGCTCCAAGCTGGTGCACGGCGGCCTGCGGTATCTGGCCAGCGGCCAGGTCGGCATCGCGCACGAGAGTGCGGTCGAGCGGGGCATTCTGATCCGCACCACCGCACCACATCTCGTACGCCCGCTCCCGCAGCTGGTACCGCTGCTGCCCGGCATCGGAGCCGCGCAGAGCGCGCTCGTCCGGGTGGGTTTCCTGGCGGGCGATGTGCTCCGGCGCGGCGCGGGCACCCCCGCGGCGATCCTGCCCCGTTCCCGGCGAGTGGCAGCCGCCGAAGCGCTGCGGCTCGCTCCGACCGTGCGCCGGAACGGGCTGCGGGGCGGGCTCCAGTCCTGGGACGGACAGCTCGTCGACGACGCCCGGTTGGTGGTCGCCCTTGCCCGGACCGCGGGCGCGGCGGGCGCGACCGTCCTGACTCGCGTGGAAGCCCTTGCCGTCACCGGCAATTCAGCCACCCTGCGGGACACGCTGACCGGCGAGACGATGACCGTCCGCGCCCGTGCCGTCGTCAACGCCACCGGTGTCTGGGCCGACGAGGTCGATCCCAGCATCGAATTGCGCCCGAGCCGCGGCACCCACCTGGTGTTCGCCGCCGAGTCGTTCGGTGGCCTCAGCGCCTCGCTGACCGTCCCGGTTCCCGGCAGCACCAGCCGTTTCGTCTTCGCCTTCCCCGCCGCGCACGGTCGCGTGTACCTCGGCCTGACCGACGAGGATGCCCCCGGCCCGGTTCCGGACGAACCGAAACCCACCGACACCGAGATCGATTTCCTGCTCGACACCATCAACACCGCGCTGCGAGAGCCGTTGACCCGCGCCGATATTCGCGGCACCTACGCGGGCCTGCGCCCCCTGCTGAAGACCGCCGACGACAGCACCGCCGATATCTCCCGCAAACATGCGGTCCTGCCTTCCCCCTCCGGCGTCATCACCATCGTGGGCGGCAAGCTCACCACCTACCGGCAGATGGCCGAGGATGTCATCGACGCCGCCGTCACCCGTGCCGGTCTCACCGCGGGCCCGTGCCGCACGAAGCGACTTCCGCTGGTGGGCGCGGTGTCCGGGGCCGCCCGCGACGGCATCGACGCACCACCGGTCTTGATCGACCGCTACGGCAGCGAAGCGGCCAGCATTCTGGCCGCCGCCCAACACAATCCAGCACTGGCCCGACCCGTGGCACCCGGAATAGACGTCACCGCAGCGGAATTCCAGTTCGCCGTCACCCACGAAGCCGCGCTTGATGCCGACGACCTGCTCGACCGTCGCACCCGCATCGGCCTGATCGCCGAAGACCGCGCGGCCGCCACCCCCGCCGCGCTGGCGGCACTGGCCCCGGTCACCTAGCCGTCGGGCTCAGGTCTCCGAGACGCTGCCGTCGAAGGACCAGGAATCCAGGTCGGCGCGCATGGAAGCCCGCCGCCAGTCCTGCAGACCGTGGGCGGCTTCGGCGGCGCGAATCGCCTGCAAACCTGGCGTTTGCTCCTCGTCGGTCAGGTAGCGGAAGCCGAGGCGCTCGTAGTACGGCCCGTTCCAGGCGACGTCGGTGAACGTGGTCAGGGTGATCGAGGGCATCCCGTGGTCTTTCGCCCAGAACACCGCGTGGTCGATCAGGCGTTTGCCGATCCGCCGTCCGCGGTGGTCGGGATGCACCGACACTTGGTCGATGTGGGCGACGCCGTCGACGACGCCCAGGACCAGGTAACCGATCGGATAATCGTCGTCGTCGACCCAGACCCACGCGCGCCCGGCGCGTTGGTACTCGCGCAGCGTTTCCAACGAGGGTGGTTCATCCTCGGCTACGGCTGTCATACCGATTTCAGCGAACGGTTTTCCCGCCGCGATCTCGATATCCTGAAGGACTGGCAAATCGTCCTCGGTCGCCGGTCGGATCACGGACACGTCTTGCATCATAGAGTTCACCGGACCGGCGTGGCGAGAATGCCGTCGATCAGCACGCGAAGCGCCCATTGTGCGCGCGCGTCGCCGTCGCCCGCCATCAGGCTTTCTCGCATCGCCACGATCATCGGATAACGATCGGCGGGTAACCCGGCGAACCGCTTGTCGACCTCGGCGAGGTGGGCCTCGGCCCGCATGCCCTTGGTGTTGTAGGCGCTCTGTTCGGCGGCGGCCGCGGTGATGTACAGGAACAGCAGGTCGACAGCCCACGAGTTGGTGCGCTCGTCCACCCCGCCCTCGGCGAGCAAGGCCAGCATCCGGTCGATCAGCACCAGGGCGTTCGTTCCGGTCGGAATCGCACCGAGCGCGACGACGGCCAGTCCCTCGTGGCGGCTCATCGCCACCACCGCCGCCTGCACCAGCGTTCCCAGCCGTTCCCGCCAGCTGCCGCCGGTCGGTTGCTCGATCGTGCCGAGCACGTGGTCGAGCATCGCGGCCATCAGGTCGTCGCGGTTGGCGACGTAGACGTAGAGCGAGGCCGCGCCCGTATCGAGGTCCTGCGCCACGCGACGCATGGTCAGTGCGGCCAGGCCCTCCTGGTCCAGGATGCGCAGTCCGGTTTCGATGATCACCTCGCGACTGAGAGGTGCCTTCGCCGGGCGGGCTCGGCGACTGATCGGCGCTTCACTCATGGGCCGAGCATACGCGGTGACGAACATCGTTTGACACGAACGTTGTTCGTCTCCTAGATTTCACTGCGACGAACAACGTTCGTGACAAATGCGGTTCGGTACCGGACGCTGCCTTCGACGATCACCGTGCCGCCGCCAATCAAGCGCTCCCCCGAGGACTTCCCATGATTCTCATTACCGGCGGCCGCGGCTCGGTCGGCACCAACCTGCTGGCCCTGCTGCGAGCCGACGATCTCGCTGTCCGCGTCGGCTCCCGCCGACCCGAGCAGCTGCCTGCGGACATTTCCGCGATGACCTGCGATCTGACCGACCCGAGCACCTTCCCCGCCGCCCTCGCCGGCGTCACCTCGGTGTTCCTGTATGCCGAGCCCAGCACGATCACCGAGTTCGCCACCGCCGCAACCGAAGCGGGCGTCGAACACATCGTGCTGCTGTCCTCGACCGCCGCACTCGGCCCCGACGCCGCCACCAACCCGCTCGGAAAATTTCATCTGGACACCGAGGTCGGACTCGCGGCTGCCCGGATGACCACAACCGTCCTGCGACCCGGCACCTTCGCGGGCAATGCCCGCATCTGGGCCGACGCGATCAAGGCAGGCAGTCCCGTCAGCCTCCCCTACCCGGACGCCTACACCGATCCGATCCACGAGCTCGATATCGCCGCAGCCGCCCACGCAGTGCTCACCAAGCCGGACCATCGCGGCGCCGAGCACCAACTGACCGGCCCCGAAGCACTCACCTTCCGTCAGCAACTCGACCGCATTGCCGAAGTCACCGGCCAGCCCGTCGCCGTCGACCACGTCACCCCCGAGGAGTGGAAGGAGCAGATCCGGGGACACCTCCCCATCAGCGTCGCCGACGCCCTGCTCGACCACTGGCGCCGCCACGACGGTGTCCCCACACCACTCACCGACACCGTCACCACCCTCACCGGCCGACCGTCCCGCACCTTCACTAACTGGATCGAGGACAACGCCGCAGAATTCACCGCCTG
Source organism: Nocardia brasiliensis (assembly GCF_042691675.1). GTDB lineage: Bacteria > Actinomycetota > Actinomycetes > Mycobacteriales > Mycobacteriaceae > Nocardia > Nocardia brasiliensis_D. The sequence continues at coordinate 2,077,923 of NZ_CP170507.1, read as the reverse complement.
ATCAGGACATGGCCCCCACAGGTGCGCTACGGGGGCGGCGGGGAGCGGCGAGATGGTGGCCACACTTGTGGACTTGGGCGAATGGCGCGAACTCCGCATCGCCGGTTCGCGCGGTTGGTAGCCCGTTGCCGAGGCAGCGACCAAAACCTCGGCGGCACTTTTCAATTCGGCGTTCCACCGTTCGTACCAGGCAGGCACGGTAGGGCTTCCGTGCGTGTGCTACCGCCCTTCGGCACCCCGATCCCCCCGACCCGCACGCTCTATGCTGGCTTCGAATGTCGGTAGTGCGCCGGGAAGGAGGGCGCGGGTGCGCAGCAAATCTTCCACCGTTGGTATCGCGCAGGGCCACGGCCTTGTCGCACGCTTCGGTGGTGTCGTCGTCTATCTGGCTGGTGAAACCGCTTCCACCGACCGGATACTCGGCGCGATCGAGGCCGTCGCGGATACCGAACATCCCGGTGCCGCGCTCGCCCAGCGGCTGGCCTCGATCGTTTTCGGCAGCACCTCCGAACCGCCCCCGTTCGGCGTGGTGGCACCGACCGCCGACGGCACCCTGATCCTGCTGCGCGGACCGGTTTTCGCCGAGCTCAACGGCGCGGAGGGCACCAGGCGACTGGACGGGGCACGCGCGTTCACCTGGGTGGACGAGATCGTGCGCGAACCGTTGCGCCGCATCACCGTCGGCACGGACACCGGAACACCGCTGAAGGCACTGCCGCGCACCGACCTGCGCGCGGGCGTGGTTCCCGGTGGCGGATTCGTCCTGCACGCCGCGGTGCGCCGTTCCGGCAAAGCAGCCAAGAGCTCCACCTCGCCGCGTCCCTCCGCCGCATCGGCAGCGGAGCCGGAGCCCACCGCCGCCGCCGGTTTCGCCGCCACCTCCGAATCCACCGGCGCCGCCGACGCCGTAGCGGCACCGACCTCGGCTACCTCTTCGTCCGCGCGCTCATCCGCCCCAGCCCGGTCCGCGTCGACGGCGGCGCCCGCGGCAACCCGGTCCGCCACCGCCGCGGTCCAACCGCCGGAATCCGCGAGGCCGCTGGTAAGACCGCGACCACCGGTCGGCAACGGGCCCGCCGCCGACCGTCCACTCGCCTGGTCCCAAGCCCGCCAGCCCCTCGGCCGCCCCGAACCCGTTGCGCTGCTGAAGCCTTCGGTGGACCGCATCATCCGCCCCGCCGCGCCCGAGCCGGGCAAGGCCGTCGGCACATTGATCCTCGAGGACGGCGCGGCCTACCCGCTGGACCGCCCCTATGTCATCGGCCGTGGCCCGCAGGCCGATGACACCGTCCGGGCCGCCAAAGCCGCCCCCATCGTGATCCAGCGCGACCGGCACGTCTCCCGTGTGCACGCCTACGTCTCGGTCGACCGCGGTAAGGTCTTCGTCCGCGACGCCCCCGCCACCTCCGGCACCTTCATCGCCCCGCCCAGCGCCGACAAGTGGACCCGAATCGGCACCGCCCCAACAGAACTCCTCCCCGGCTGGAGCATCCGCATCAGCGACCGGGTACTCACCTACCGCAGCCCCGACGAGTCCGAAGCCGACCACACCCCAGCCTGACCCGAGCGGCGCTCCCAAGGGCGCGCGGCAGGCGAAGTCACCGCGCGGGCTTCGGCGGCGCATTGGCCGCCGTGGGCGAGTGCCGAGCCTCCGGTGCTCAGGATGGCGGGCGTCGGCGAGCGCGGCGAAGGTAGCGGTGGCGCTTACCGATTCGGCGCGCACCGAGGGACGCGGCCAGTCCCGCAGCCGCGGCGAGCGCGGCGGAGCCAGCGGTGGTAGCCATCGTGGGCGGCTGCTCGAGCAAGGTCCATACCGCACCGACAAGCGCCACGGCGAGCAAGCCCGCGCTCACCGCGAGGCCGATGCTGTTGGCGACGCCGCCACGCCCCCTGCGTAACCGGCGCATGTTCGACTCGAGGTAGGCCAGCGAGAACAAGCCGAGGAGTACCACGCCGGCGGCGGTCGCGGTGGTTGTCGGCCGCTGCGCGGAGCGCAATTCCACGCGCTCGACAGCGATTTCACTGCCGTTCCGCAGCAATACGAGCTCCCCGGTAAGCGTCCCCGCCAGCACGTACTGGTTGACCGGCGCGGGCAGCACGGCACCTTGATCCCCCGGCACGAACGGGACGGTTTCCCCACCGACCGGCACCCCGAGCACCGCCACCTTCAGCGAAGCGGCGTCGGCGTCTATTCCGCTCACGCGCAACGGGATCGGCTTCGCCAGATCCACATCGACGGGCGTAGTGGCCGGATCGACACCACCGAGAGTTACCGCTCCTGGTGGCAGATCACCACCGATCTTCGGCGCGCCCAGCCCCAACACGGCCAGCACCACCGCCGCCACGGCAAGCAGACCAGCAACCGTGAAGGGCATTCGCGGCGACTTGAAGCTCACGACATCCTGGATGGGCACCAAGTCCCGCCGATCGATTTCGACCAGCGGAGCCCCGCTGTCCGGCATCGCTTGCAGCGGCCGCACCCGCGTCACCGGCGCACGCAACGGCATTGCGCCGTGGCCCCGAGGCCGCGGCCCGGCCGGTGGCCGAACGCCAGCAGGAGGCGGAGCACCACCGGAGGGCCGAGCCCCCGCCATCGGACGACCGCCGACCGGCGGGTGCGAACCCGGATGCCACGGCACCGTAGGCGGAGCATCGCCCGAGGACGGCGACCCGGTCGACCATGGCGCACTCGGTATCGCCGGCCCGAACGGGGGCGGCGTCTGCTCGGACCGCGTCTCGCCTTCGTCCGGTGCCGCGCCAGATGTAGCCGCGAGCCATGGCGTAGTCGGCGGGGCCGCACCGGACGGCTCACCCTCCTGCGGAGCGGACGTCTTCCTCGACGATCCAGCGGACGCCGAATATCCCGGTGGGGTCCGCTGCTCCGCTGGCCCGACCGGTGGACCGGGGCCCTCCTGCGTCCCTCCCGCTGCGGAATCTTCTGCCCGCTCCGGCGTGGCAGGTCGAAACGGTGGCGGTGTTCGGTTGGCGGACAACATTGTTCTAGCTGAGGGATAGGGCGGGCGCGGCCCTGGTGTCACCGGCGGTGTTCGAAGTTGACCTGCCGCCCGGCTCGGCGTCCGCCCACCCCCGGTCGCCGCCGCGACAATGGTGTCCGCCCCGATCACCGGAATACCCACCGGCGTAAGCCAATCCTCGCCCCAGCAGTAGGCGGCGGGCTGCGCCAGGGCGACGCCGAAGGCTTCGGCCGTGTCGAAGCGCTGAGCGGGATCGGTGGCCAGCCCGCGCATCACCACTGCGGCAATAGGTTCCGGCACACTCGGCGCGACCTCACCGAGTGGGATCGGTTCATCGAAGGCATGCGCGAACAGCATCGCCAGCGGGCCGTCACCGGGCGGGAACGGCAGCACTCCCGACAGCAGCTGATAAAGCATCGTGGCCAACGCGTACACATCGGTGGCGGGCGAAAGTTCTTGTCCCCGTGCCTGCTCCGGCGCGATGTAGGACGGTGTGCCGATGATGTCGCCCGCCTTGGTCACCCAGGTCTCGTCCCCGCCGACGATCTTGGCGATGCCGAAGTCGGTGAGCTTGATCGCCCCACCCGCCGCGAACATCAGATTGGCCGGTTTCACGTCCCGGTGTAGCACCCGATGCCGGTGTGCCGCTTCCAGTCCCGCCGCGCAGGACAGCGCGATCGCGACGGCGGTCGCGGCATCGTACCCGTCCGTGGCGAATCGGTCGCCCACCGTGCCGCCGGGCAGGTACTCCATCACCAGCAGGCAGAGGTCGTCGTGCTCCAGGTAGTCGAAAACCCGCACCACGTGCGGATGGTCGATCGCCGCGAGTACCCGCGCCTCCGCGACGAACCGGCGGCGGACCTGCGCGTCGTGCGCGAATTGGGCCGGAATCTGTTTGATCGCCACCGGCCTGCGCAGCCTGCGATGCATCCCCGCGAGCACCACGCCGCACCCGCCGCGCCCGACTTCGTCGCCGATGTCGTAGGCGGGCAGGGCCGCCCGCACCCGTTCGCTCTGCCCGGTCACTGCGTCGGGCCCCCGGCCGGGAACCGATAGGTGTCGGCTTCGGCGATCTCGTCCGCGTCCTCGACGTCGTCGTCGCCGTCCTCGTCCGGTTCCGGTGTCGGCGACGCGTAGCCGAGCAAGAACGCAACGGCCGCGGTAACTCCCGCGAACGCCAGCCACAGACTGGTTTCCGGCACCCACCACCGCGCCACCGACGCGGTGAACGCGAACACCAACCCGATGCCGATCCCCGGCGCGAGCAACCGCAACCCGCGCTGCCAGCGGTTGGCCGAAAGCCGGTGCCGCGCAATCGCCAACGCCGCATCGGCGATGGCGAGCGCGGTGAGCACGATCAACGCGATCCCGAACAGTCCGTACACCGACCACAGCGACCCGCGCACATCGGTGACCACCGGGATGCCCGCGACCGCCGCGCCTTCGGCCCCGTAGACCGCCAGCTCACCACCGATGAACCCGGTCGCCTGCCCCTCCAGTCCGCGCAACTCCAGCCGATACCGCAACGATTCGGATTGCCCGGACGGAATGGTCAATTCGACGGCGGTGGAATAGGAGAAGAAGCTCAGACCGAGCACCTGCCCCGCGAGATCGACGTGCCGGATCTCCAAAGGCGCACTCATATTGTTGGTCAACTCGATCGCGACCTGGATGGTGCTGCCCGGCTCGAGCCGCAACGGATCACCCACCGATGTGTCCGCGATGTCACGCCCATCGATATTCGCGGACATGTCGACGCCCTCGGGTCGCGCGCCCGCCTGCGCCCCGGTCCACCCCAGCACCATCAACAGCAGCACTGCCCAGACAACAGGCCGAATGCCGTGGCGACGACCGCTCATTCGCCCCTCCGCGCAGGTAGATGCGAAACGAGGCGATGGCCGTAATACCACCCGCCGAGCAAGAGGAAGAACACAATCACCGTCAGCGTCGATGTGCCCGCCCCCACGCTGCTGACCAGCACTACATCCAGCGGCGCGACCAGGGTGCGCCCACATTGCGCCGTGACCTGATGCCTGCCGACGTCCACCGCACCGGTGGCCAGCGGCACCTCGAACGCACCTTCCGCCGTCGCGACGGTCTTACCGACGGCGACGCCCCCGATGGCGACATCAACTGCGGATTGCGGAACACAGCCTTGACCACTGGCCTTGACATCGGTACCGGGTCCTACCGCCTGCGGCGTGAGAGCGAATGCGGCGGCGGGCAATTCAGGTGGTGCGGGTGGCGGAGGCGGCGGAAGCGGTCCGGGCTCCAGCGGCGCCACCTGCGGCGTCCGCACTGGATTCCTCGGTGGCGCAACACCTTCCGGTGCACTGGGTGGCGGGGGCGGCGGCGGTGCCACCACTTCCGGCTCCGGCGGGACCACATCGGGCGGCTTGTCGGGCGGTGGCGGCGTCGAAATGTCGGGCGGCTTGTCGGGCGGTGGTGGCGTCGAAATGTCGGGCGGCTTGTCGGGTTGCGGCGGGGTCGTAATGTCCGGCGGCTTCGGAACACTCGGCGGTATCCGCGGGCAGGTCGGCCCGTCCGGCCCGCCACATGGCTCGTGTGGCCGACGCGGCTGGGGTGGTGCGGGCGGCCTCGGCACCACCGGCCCATCGTGGGTCCCACTGCCCTCCGGTCGCGGCGGCGCTTCGCGCCCACCACTGCCCTCCTGCGGCGGTGGCGGGGATTGCTGCGCCGGAGCGGGCGACCCTGAACCGTCCCGCGTCCCACCCCCGTCTCGGGGTTGCGGCTGCGGACTCGTCGGCTGCCGCACCGGAACAGGCGCGACCGGCCCGAGGCGGCTCCCGGTGTTGTTCAGTCCATCCCCCGGCACCGGCCGCTGCGGTTCCACCGCGATCGTCGTCGGTTCCACCGTCCCCGGATCCCCGGCCGCCACGCCCGGAAACCCGGTCAGCGCAACCCCACAGAAGATCCCGATACCCCCCATGAGCACGCGACTCGCGCGTGTCCGCCGCACCTGCCGCCGCGCTGCGCCGGCACGCGCAGCATCTGATGCCAGCGTCCCCATCGGCCATGCCTTCGCTAGGCGTACCTCCGCCTTCGCTCCGGCCATGGGCGGGGTGATGACGGACTTCGTCCGACCGCTTCCGTCTTGCGTGCGATCACTAGCATCGTAATGCTCTGTGCGCCAACACGGAGGCAACTCGAACGGTCCCGCCCTCGGCTATTCCCCAGTTAGATACCCCGCAGTACCCGGCTATGGTCAGCGCCGAGCCGCCAGCGTGTTCCGCACCCGCGACGCCCCGAGTGCATACCATCGAAGTAGCTGGTCCACTGCCGACTCAGACACTCGCGAAGAGGACAATACGAACTATGCACCGTAATGGGCCGATCCAGGACATCGACGAGTCCTCGCTCACCGTGACCCCGCCGAAAGAGCAGGCCGCGGGTGTCACCGCGGTCACGGTATCGCTGAAACGCGCGGTCGATGAGATGGGCGTCATCCGCACCGCCCGCACGCTGGCTCGGGTCAATCAGGTGCACGGTTTCGACTGCCCCGGCTGCGCGTGGCCGGAGCCGTCCGGTCATCGCCGTCCGGCCGAGTTCTGTGAGAACGGCGCGAAGGCGGTCGCCGAGGAGGCGACGCTGCGCACGGTCACGCCGGAGTTCTTCGCCGCCCACTCGATCGACGAGCTGGCGGACAAGTCGGGCTACTGGCTCGGCCAGCAGGGCAGGTTGACCCATCCGATGGTGCTGCGTCCCGGCGACACCCACTACTCGCGTATCGCCTGGGACGACGCCTACCGGTTGATCGCGGATCACTTGGGCGCCTTGGCTTCTCCTGACGAGGCCGTCTTTTACACCTCCGGCCGCACCAGCAATGAGACCGCGTTCCTCTACCAGTTGCTGGTCCGCAGTTTCGGCACCAACAATCTGCCGGACTGCTCGAACATGTGCCACGAGTCCTCGGGCGCCGCACTGGTCAGCTCGATCGGCATCGGCAAGGGTTCGGTGTCGATCGATGATTTCGCCGCCGCCGACCTGATCATCGTCGCAGGCCAGAACCCCGGCACCAATCATCCGCGGATGCTGAGCGCGCTGGCGGACGCTAAATCCAAGGGCGCCAAGATCGTCGCGATCAACCCGCTGCCGGAGGCCGGGCTGCTCAATTTCCGCGATCCGCAGACCGTGCGGGGCTTCACCACCGGCGTATCCATCGCCGACGACTTCCTGCAGATCCGCCTCGGCGGCGACCTGGCGTTGTTCCAGGGCCTCGGCAGGCTGTTGTTCGAGGCCGAGGACCGCGCGCCGGGCACCGTTGTGGACCGGGAGTTCGTCGACGCCCATTGCGCCGGCTTCGACGAGTACGAAAAGCAGATCCGCGCGGTAGATTTCGACGCAGTGCTGGTGGCGACCGGCCTGACCAAAGCCGAACTCGACCGCACGGCAAAGCAATTCGCCGAATCGAAGAACATCATCATCTGCTGGGCCATGGGCCTGACCCAGCAGGCGCACGGCGTCGCCACCATCGAGGAGGCGACGAACCTGCTGCTGTTGCGCGGCATGATCGGCAAGCCGGGTGCGGGCGTCTGCCCGGTGCGCGGGCATTCGAATGTGCAGGGCGACCGGACCATGGGCATCTGGGAGAAGATGCCGGATGCGTTCCTCGACGCGCTGGACCAGGAGTTCGGCATCACCAGCCCGCGCAAGCACGGCTACGACACGGTCGAGGCCATCCGCGCCATGCGAGACGGACGCGCCTCGGTGTTCTTCGGGATGGGCGGCAACTTCGTCTCGGCCACCCCGGATACCGCGGTCACCGAGGCCGCGCTGCGCAATTGCGCGCTGACCGTGCAGGTTTCCACCAAACTCAACCGCAGCCATGTGGTGCACGGCAAGACCGCGCTGATCCTGCCCACCCTGGGCCGCACCGATCAAGATCTGCGAGATGGCATGAAACAGCAAGTGTCGGTAGAGGATTCGATGTCGATGGTGCACTTGTCGACCGGCCGACTCAAGCCGGTGAGCAAGCACCTGCGCAGCGAGGTCGCCATTGTCTGCGATCTCGCGCTGACCCTGTTCGGCGCGGACCACCCGGTCCCGTGGGCGCGCTTCCGCCGCGACTACGACACCATCCGCGACGCCATCGCCCGGGTCGTGCCGGGTTGCGCGGACTACAACAAGCGGGTGCGCGCCCGCAACGGGTTCGTCCTACCGCACCCGCCCCGGGACAGTCGTGAATTCCGCACCAGCACCGGTAAAGCCAACTTCGCGGTGAACGAGCTGACCTGGACTCCGGTCCCCGAGGGCAAGCTGATCCTGCAGACGCTGCGCAGCCACGACCAGTACAACACCACCATCTACGGCCTGGACGACCGCTACCGCGGCGTGCACGGCGGTCGCAAGGTGGTGCTGGTGCACCCCGACGACATCACCGCCCTCGGTTTCGCGGAAGACGAACTCGTCGACGTGGTTTCGGAGTGGACCGACGGTATCGAGCGCAGGGTCAAGGGTTTCCGGCTCATCGGCTACCCGACCCCACGCGGCAACGCGGCGGCCTACTATCCCGAGACGAATCCCCTTGTCCCGCTGGATCATGTCGCGGCGCGGTCGAACACCCCGGTGTCCAAGGCGGTCACCATCAGACTCGAGCGGGGCCAGCCATGAGTAGAGTCACTGCCCGTCGCAGGATGCGCCGGATCTCGCCGGCCGGCGAGGTCCAGCGACCCGACACGCTGGCCGTCGAGGAGCCGTTGGAGATCCGGATCGGCGGGCAGTCGCTCGCCATCACCATGCGCACACCAGGCAACGATGTCGACCTGGTGCACGGATTCCTGTTGAGCGAGGACATGATCGGCGTCGCCGAGGAGATCATGGCGGCCCGCTACTGCGCGGGCACCGACGTCGAGGGCCGGCAAACCTACAACGTCCTCGACCTCACGCTGCGCAACCCGGGACCGGTATCGACCCGCAACTTCCTGACCACCGGCGCGTGCGGTCTGTGCGGCAAGACGGCGCTCGACGAAGTACGCACCCGCACCCGCTACCCGATCACCGAGGGCGGCCCGGTGGTGGACACCCGGGTACTCACCGGAATGCCGGACACGTTGCGCACCAGGCAATCCCTGTTCGAGGCGACCGGCGGCCTGCACGCGGCGGGACTGTTCACCGCCGACGGCACGGCGCTCGCGGTACGCGAGGACATCGGCAGGCACAACGCGGTGGACAAGGTGATCGGCTGGGCGCTGCGCGAAAACCGCGTTCCGGTACGGGATCTGGTACTCATCGTGAGCGGTCGCGCTTCCTTCGAGCTGGTCCAGAAGGCGGTGATGGCGGGCATTCCGATGCTCGGCGCCGTCTCGGCCCCCAGTTCGCTCGCGGTCGATCTCGCGGCCGAGGCGGGTTTGACCCTGGTCGGTTTCCTGCGCGGCGACACGATGAATGTCTACACGCACCCGGATCGGCTCGGTACGGCACCGAACCCGACATCGTTGCTGGCCTGATCGCCCCTTGCCCGGACCGGATGTCCGCTTTACCGTGACAGCACGTATTCGGCGAGGTTCGGCGAGAACGGAGGGACCGATGCGGTTTTCGGTGGAGGGCACGCAAGAGGGGCTACGCGTGCGAATGCGGTTCGAACAACACCGTCGCCGCCTGCTGCTCACCCGGATCGCCTTGGCGATCTTGGCCGTGCAAGGCGCCATCGTGGGCCTGTGGGCGACCTTCGCGCCGCACTCGTGGTACACCAGCTTCCCCGGTTTCGGGATGCAATGGATCTCGCCGGACGGCCCGTTCAACCATCACCTGGCAGCCGATGTCGGCGCGTTCTTCCTGGCGCTGACCGCGGTGACGATTACGGCACTGGTCCTCAACACCACCTCGGCGGCCCGGATGGCGGGCATCGGCTGGCTGACCTTCAGCGTGCCGCATTTCATCTACCACGTCTTTCACCGGCCGGAGGACATGGGCCAGGTCAGTCTGACCCTCAGCCTGCTCGGCGCCGCGCTCCTGATCGGGCTCGGTCTGGCGTGCCTGCTCCTGCCGCCGCGCGGCGATATCCCGATGACCGATCCCGCACCGCTCAACGTGCGATTCCCCCGACGCCGACGCTGAGCGACTGGTTGCCCGACGACAACGCCCCACAGCCCTTGTAGGCGCTGTGGGGCGTTTGAACTGTCTGTGCGGCTGGGGGCTGAGCTACGTCGTCCGGACCGCGAGCAGGCGGTCCTTCGCGAGGCAAAGCCACGCCACCGACGCGAGTGTTCGGTCCCCGGTCGAACCTGCGGACTGGGGAGTCCGTCAGTCCTTCAGGGCGTCGAGCAGTGCCGCACGCTGACGTGCGCCGAGCCCGCCGATCCGACGATCCTCCGGGATCTCCGCCTGATCCATCAGCTTGGCGGCCTTCACCGGTCCGACACCCGGCAGAGCCTTGATCACCGCGGCGACCTTGGTCTTCTTGACCAGCTCATCAGAGTCGGCCTTCTTCAGCAGGTCGGCGACCGAAACCTTGCCCGCCTTCACCTTGCCGATCAGTTCGGAGCGCGCCTTGCGGACCGCTGCCGCTTTGGCCAACGCCTCAGTGCGCTGCTCCGCGGTCATGGTAGGCAGTGCCATGTCTCCTCCGCTTCCACTCGTCACTCGAACATCTGGTTGACCGGACCGAGTAAACAGCACTTCACCGGCAGCGCAAGGTCGACACACCGGGATCGGTACGGCGGAGTTAGCGATGAGTTTCCTGGCTGGACGCCGAGGAAAGCAGTAATCAACGCGCACACAACGGACGAAACGGACAAAAAGACGCACCGGTCGGAACTCTGAAGAAGACCGACGGCGCGGTAACACCGAGGCCCGTTCGAGCGACAGAACCTACGAAAGCATCAGCGCGGGATGAAGGTTCAACGGCGAACCACGGGGGGTCAAAGACGATCCCCGGCACCGGGCGCGATCGAGTTTTTCGGGTCGTCACCGTATCCCTCTACGCGGATGCCGACACCAGCACAGCAGCTGCGGGGGCATTCCAACTTTCGGGGGGATTCCCCACGGCTCGAGCCACACCGATCGCCGTGGACAGCGCAACGACAGCGCGGAACCGATCCTTGACCGCCCCCGCCGCTGTGCTGCTAATCTGCCGAATTAGAACAGGTTCCAATTCGGTAGGAGTTTCGATGACCCAGCAGATCCGCGATGCGGTCGAGCAGTACGTCAAGCTGGTCGGCTCCGGCCCGACCGAGGCCGTCGTCGACCTCTACGCCGCCGATGCGACCGTCGAAGACCCGGTGGGTACCCCGGCCCGGCACGGGCACGCCGCCATCCGGGAGTTCTACGACGTGATCGCCGCGCTCGACCGGGAGACCGAGCTGCGACCGGAGACCGTGCGCATCGTGGGCAACGAGGCCGCCTTCATGTTCACCATCGTCACCAAGGTCGGCGGACAGCGCTTCACGTTGTCGCCGATCGACGTGATGGAGTTCGACGACGCGGGCAAGATCACCCGCATGCGCGCGTACTGGAGCCAGGAAGACATGGCCATCGAACCCGAGTGACTCGCCGGTATTTTCGGCGCAGTTGACGCTCCAGCGTGCTTTCGGCGCGCGGAATCGACTATGAAGAGTAGGTGTCGACGCCACCTGTCCGCTACCCTCGCAGCGAGCTACTACCCAGCTCCCGGTGAGCGGGCAGCCCGGCGTCTTCCGATTTGTCGAGTTCCGTTCAGCCCATCCACATTTGGAGCCCGCATGCCCGACGAACACCCCTTCGACGAAGTCGCGCAGTTGGCAAGGCGGGTCGAGCGGGCCCGCGGCCGCTTGGCCTACCAGTTCGATCCCGCGCTGACCGAGGCGCTGGCCGAAGACGAGCTGGAGGCCGAGCGGGAACTGGCCGAGCGCATCCGCACCCAGGACCGCGGCCAGCGCTGGAAGTACGCCGAGGCCGTGTCCGCCGCCGCCGACCGCGCCCGGCAGACCAAAGAAGCCATCGAAAAGGCCGACATCCGCGATCTGCTGATGGCACGCAAAGCCATTGCCGCCCAGCGCCGCGAATCCAGCCCGCACGCCCAGCTGGCCTCGCTGTACCGGCACCGCGCCTGGTCGCTGCGCGCGCTGGCCGGCGTCGTGATCGCGGGCATGCTGTGGTCGGCCGTCAACGTGCAGCACAACATCGCCCCGGACGGCATCACCGACCCGCTGTACTGGTTCAGCTACCTGGTCGAAGCGATGATCAGCGTGTGCCTGGTGATCATCATGATCGGCACCACCAAGCTGGCCGAATGGGGCGTGCTGAACAGCCGCACCCAGGTGGTCGCCGCCGAAATCGTCTTGCTCGCACTGACAATCGGGCTCAACACCTATCCGCACGTCAAGGACGCCCGCTGGTTCGACGCGGGCGTGCACGCCGTCGCACCGGCGATGATCGGCGTCGCGCTGCTCACGCACAATGCCGCGAGCGCGCGGTACAGCCAGGCGATTACCCGCGCCACGGAGCACATTCGGGAGAACCCGGACTTCCCGCGGCCGCGGCAGGAAGGGCCGATGATGAGCACGGCGCGCGGGTGACCCGCGGGTTCTGATCGTCGTATCCACGGACCCGCACGCCACGGCCGCGCCAGCGGGAGGTATCCGCTCGATCTGAGCGGGATCGGTCCCCGCCGTCCCGGATTGTCCCTTCTGTCCCGCTGCTGGCACTTATAGTGACCTGGGAGTGGGTGTCCGGACAGCCGTCCACATTTCAGGGGGCCTGTCGAAGTGAAAGATCAGCAGCCTCGGCCGTCCGTCGGGGACTTGGTCACGGCCTGGCTCGTGTATGCCCTCGCGGTCGGGATCGGCGTGTTCGCGGCTTGGATCGCCCCCTTCACCGTGATGTTCACCGACGGCTGTTCGTATCACGAATGCCGAGAATGGTTGGTGCCCTGGTCACTTGGCGTGACCTTCGTCGGCGTCGGCAGCACCCTGCTCGTGACCGGGGTGATGCTCGTCGTCGCTGCGCGCCGCGGTCGGCCACCGTTCATCTGGGCAATGGCGGCACTGGGCGGCGTCCTCATTTCAGCCTGCGGCGGAATGGCTCTGATGAACGCCGCGGCCAGCGATCCACGACCGAATCTCAGTCAGCAGTCGACCCGAATCGAAGCGGGTCTAGAGCGTCTGCCCGGAGACCAACACGCCTCCACCGGAACCGCATTGTCGTTCTCAGCCCAGCCCGGCCGAGCAGGCACTCGCGGAACGTATCAGACGTGCTGATCGGTGGTGGAATGTTCCGGGGTTGTTGCGGCGCGCGAGTGGTCGGCGGTACGGTTTGCCCAGGTAACGGGGGTGGGCACCGGGACGCATCCACCTCGGATGGATTTCGGACACCGGCGGTTAGGGGAACGGATGACCAGCAGGGGGAACAAGCTGCGAGGTATCGCCCTGGTAGTGGGTGTGGTGCTGGGGTTGGCGGGGTGTGGGGGCTCGACTGATGGGTCGCCTACGGCGACCGGGGGGCCGAGTGCGACGACGACAAGTGCCACTGGGAAGCCGTCGGGCTCGAAGGATCCGGATTCAGCGATCTGGGATCCGTGCACCGCATTGCCAGATGATGCGTTGCGGGCTGATGGGCTCAACCCCGAGTCCAAAGACAAGGATGTTGCAGGCGTTGACCCCACTGGGTGGAAGGTGTGCGGCTGGCGTTCCTCTGCTCGCTGGTACGACCTGTCGGTGATGTCGTCGATTGTGACGCTCCAGCAGTTCCAGCAACGGAGCGACTTCGAGGGATTCACTGCCATGACCGTCGCAGGCCGTCCGGCATTGCGCTATACGAATGTTGGTGACGAAAAGCGCCTCGACTGCGGCGTCGCGGTAGATGTGCCACAGGGATCCGCTCGTGGCTCAGTTCTTTTCGCTGTCACAACGCGACTATCAGTGGGAAGACTCGGCGAGCCCTGCGATGAAGCGCTCCGCCACGCCACTGATCTTGCAAAGTTTTTGCCCGGAGGAGGGAGCTGACCATGGCTGCGGACGGGGTGGCGGAATGGCAGAGGCTGCTGGATTCGGCGAATGCCGGTGAACTGCGGCTCAGTCCCGAAGTCGGTAAGGATCTGGACGCCCGATGCCAGACCTACCTGGATGATTTGGATGACATCCGCAGCTCGACCTACCGAGTTCGAGCAGTAGCCGGGTTCGGGACCATGCCATCAGGCCCGATCCTTGAGAACAAGTTCCAACAGAAAGCCAAGAGCGGCGACAACTCGATCGACGCATCGATTCAAACCCACATCGAAGAAGTCCAACTGATGCGTCAAGTGTTCGCCAAGGCCATGGCGAACTACCAATCGGTAGACGAAAGCAACAGCCAGAAGATCGCGGCCATTGACGTCCCTGGGGAGGGCGGCTCATGAGTCAAGACGACTATCAAGCACGAATCATCGCTGCTCAACAGCAGTGGAATGACGACCGTACCGCGATCTACTCGCACCGCAGCCGCCTAGCACAGGAGATCGAGCAGGGCTACGATCCGCCGTCGATCACCAACCCCGGCGAGGACTTGTTCGTCATCGAGACCGGCACCTTGCAGGACCTCGTCAGCAAAGTCGAGGCGATGAAACCCGGCCAAGCATGGGAAGCCTCGCAAATGTGGCAGAACATCAGTGCCACGTTCCGGGAGAAGTCGCACACCTTCGGTGACGCAATCAAGGCGACCGTCGCAAACGGCTGGGAGGGTCAAGCCGCGCAGCAGGCAGTCCAGTCCGTCAGCCGGTACGTAGACCAGTCACAACAACTGACCCTCGCCACCGAGCTCATCTCGGTCAAACTGAACGAGCTGTACACCGGCCTACACCAAACGCAGGCCCTCATGCCACGCGCCTCCGAATCGGGCCCCGACCTGCGCGGTAAGACGCTCCCCACCGAGGGTGTGCTGAAGGTCGACGATCACAACCAGGCCGAGGCGACCGCTGAGGCGCGCCGCGTGCTCCGCACGGTGTACTGGCAGGTCGCGAACCAGACGGACACCGGTGTTCCCGTGGTGCCGAACAGCCCGACCCTGGTGAACAATCCGGATCAGCCGATGGCTCCGCCGTCCTCCTCTTCCGCGGGCCCGCAGACTTCCTCGAACACCGGCGATCCATCGAAGCAGGAAACTCAGGCATCGGGCGGCAGCTCCGGAGATCCGAAGCAGGAGCAGAACTCCAACACTCAGACGGCTGGTGAGAACCCGCAGACCACCGCCGCCGGTACAACGCAAACCGCCACTCAGGCAACCAATCCCGCGACAACGAGCTCCACTCCCACCGGCACTACGAACCAAAACACCCCGGGCACAACACCGCTGGGAACTCAGGTGCCCAGCCGAAGCACTACTCCGGGCAGCCCGAGCACGACTCGCTCCCCCGGCAGTCCTGGAAGTCCTAGCACCCGACCCGGTCCGGGCACCCCAGGCACTTCGGGCACCCCCTCCCCTGGCCGCAGCATCCCCGGCACCCCGCAACAGCCGGGAACCGCGGCACCGCTCGCCGCCCGCTCCGGCACCTCCACTACGGGCGCCGCGGGCCGCCCTGGCATGAGTGGCATGCCGATGGCAGGTGGTGCGGGCGGGAAGAAGGATGACGAAGAGACCCACCAGATCCCGGACTACTTGATCATCGACAGGTCCGAGGAGTTGCTCGGCACACCGAACCCGGCCGTACCTCCGGTGATCGGGGAAAACTGAGCGTGCGCAGTTGGCGATTCACCGGCCAGGAGTTCGACATCCTCTGGTCGGCCTACGGACGCGACCGCCTGCCTTACCCGTTGGCGTTCCGGCCGACGACGGCGGTCGATTGGGATGACCTTGTCCGGCAACGAGAGTCGGCTGTCGAGTCACTGCTCGGCCAGTATTCCGAGAACCTGGAATTGGCCCTGGCGACGCTGCTGGAACCCGAAACACGCGTCGAATCCAAGGGTTTCGGCGGTTCGGGGCTCGCCGCAGTGTTCCGGTTCCATGGCGCGGTCCGAAATGGCTCCGGCGCCACCCTTGTTCAGCTACCCGGCACGGCCGAAGACACCGGCGGTGACGTGATCATGGGCTTGTGCGCGCCGAGCGAGGTGGCCGCCGCGGCGGTGGCCGCACTACCGAAGGCACCGGCGGGCACCCACCCCGCGGTCAGCTTCCGCAGGGACGAGATCGCCGCCGACCGCCAGCGCTACGTCCGCCGCCCCGACGAGGTCAGCATCAACGAACAGCTCAACCGCATGTTCAAGCGTTACCGCACCGCCGTCGGCGAAATCACCGTATTCCCCGGCCCTTCCATCGATTCCAGGCCGACCACCGATGGTCGCGGCTTCCTCTGGACCGACTACGCCGACGACGGCCGCTACTACATCAAATCCGGCGACCCCATCGTCGCGACCCCGATGAGCCCGACCTCGATGACCAACGAGATAGCCCGCCTCCTCGACCTCACCCGCCGCTACTACCGCATGGAAAACGAGCAGAGCAAAGCCTCGTGGTGAAGGCCACAAGCACTTCGGTCACCGATGGCTGTCCGCCGCCCGCTGAACACGCTCGACGTAGCGAGACCACCAGGCGGCATCGCCCATCTCGTCATGATCACCACCCGCGCGCCCATCGATCATTTCGCGCACGATGTCGGCATGCCCCGCATGCTGGGCAGTTTCGGCAACAACCCGAACAAGCAGAGCCCCCAGCGTGGTCTTCCGACGCTCCTCCGGCCACCACGACACCTCGGCCGGGGCACCCAAGCCGAGCTGTTCGATCGACTCATCGGCGTGCCGCCAAGCCGTTCGATACAACCCCACCAACTCATCCTTCGTTTCCTCGGCCGTAGCCCACATATCGGCACCCTCCCAGATCGACTCATCCTCGACCCACGGCAACCGCACCGGAGCGGGCCGACCGACACAGTCACCCAAATACCCGAGCTCGATCCCAACAAGGTGCTTGACCAGCCCGAGCAGATTGGTAGCACTGGGCGTCACCGGCCGTCGAATGTCATACTCCCCCAAGCCTTCCAACGAAGAAAGAACGCTGTCCCGGCCCTGCTGAAGATAGCGGTGCAGATCGGCAGCGATTTCAGCCCCGATCACGTGTTGCGGGTTCATACAGGCAGGCTAGCCGGGCACTTCCCGATGCCGCGGCGAACAGCCAAGTCACACGAAGCGTTCCACCAAGAGCAGGGCACCGATGATGAGCATGGCGATGCCGGACGCTCGGGTGACTATGCGGGCGGCGGTGGGGCGGGCGCGTAGGACGGTGCGGGCCAGCACGCCGACGCACAGGTAGATGGCCGCGCAACTGGCGGTGTGGATGAGGCCGAGAGTGCCGATCTGGGCGGCGAGGGGCCAGGAGCCGGTGCGGTCGGTGAACTGCGGGAGCAGGGCGAGGAAAAGCAGGATGGCTTTGGGGTTCAGTCCGCTGATGCCGATGCCGCGTAGGACGCTGGCGCCCCATGGGGACGGATTCGTCTCCTCCGGCAGGGTGGCGGGGGCACTCGGCGCGGCCAGCGTCGTGCCGCCGAGCCACATCAGGTAGAGCCCGCCGAACACCGTGAGTGCCGTCAGCACAACGGGATTCCGGTCGACAACGGCAGCCACCCCGGCCGCGACAACCGCAGTCAATGCGACATAACCCAGGAGCAGTCCGCCGACGGCGGGCAGCACCGAACGCTCACGCAGACCGGCGGCGATCGCGTACGCCCAGTCCGCGCCGGGCACCAGGATCAGCAGGATCGACACGGTCCAGAACGCGGCGATGTACCCGACAGCCATACGGAACTTCTCCCTTCGAATAGACACTCGAAGGAAGAATAGGCGGATCGAGCCGGGAGTTGATTCCAAGTTTTCGCAGCTGAACGCGCATATGTGGAAGGATCTGCCCCATGGATCGCGTCGACCGGAAGATTCTTGCCGAGCTACAACAGGACGGGCGTTTGACGATCACCGAACTCGCTGCCCGGGTGCGGTTGAGTCTGTCGCCGTGCCACCGCAGACTGCGGGAACTGGAACGCTCCGGTGTGATCCGCGGCTACCGCGCGCTGGTCGACGCCGCCGCCGTCGGGTTGACGTTCGAGGCGCTGGTCTTCGTCACCATGCGCCAGGAAGATCGCCGCACCGTCGCGGCATTCGAGCAGGCCGTCGCCGAGATCCCGCACGTGCTACAGGCGCAGCGACTCTTCGGTGACCCGGATTTTCTGCTGCGCATCGTCGCGGCGGATCTGCCTGCGTTCCAACAGCTTTACGACGAAAAGCTGGCCACGCTACCCGGCGTTCAGCATTTGACGTCGACGCTGGTGATGAAGCACGTGGTGCACGAACGGCCGGTGCCACTGTGACGTCAATACGGGTAACGGGCGTCAATACGGGTAGCGGCGCTCGACGGCCTCCTTGGCCTCTTTGAGGCCGCAGCCGGTCAGCTCGCGGTAGCGCTTGATGGCGTGAATCTTCTTGCCCTGCGCCAAGAGCTCATCGATTTCGGCGAAGCTGCCGGAGCCGGGCCGTGCGGTAACCGGTGCCGCCCGGACCGGTTCGGCGGTGGGTATCGCGGGCAATTCTTGGATCCCCAGGTGCTCGAGGATCCGGTCCATTTTGAAGTTGAGCGCGTCGATCTTCCGCTCGAGGCGGTGGCGGGCAAACATGATCGAATCGTAGTGACCGCCACCGCGTCCCGATACTTACGCGGCGTCGAGCACCGCGTCGGCGAGGTTGGTCGCGGTGTCGAAGGCGACCACGTCCCCGGCGACCGTCAGCAGTCGGTCGACGCAGCGGGGACCGGTGACCAGGCGGACCCGGCGGTCGGTGTGTTCAGCCCAGGTGCGCGCCTCGATCAGCACGTGCAGACCGGCGACGCCGAAGAACGTCACCTGGGACAGATCGATGACCACCATCGGTGCGGCTGTGCTCAGTGAGCCGATCAGCCGGTCACGGAACAGGTCGGCGGTGTAGAAGTCAACCTCACCCGCGACAGCGCATAGGGTGACCATTTCACTCGGCGAGGTAAGGGAAACACTCAGTCGGGCCGCCGGTTCCGGGGCGTTCGGTATCGCACCGCGCTCGGGGATAGGCGCGGGTCTCGACGTGGTGGCGAGGGATGCAGGAGTAGCAAGTGTTGACGACATGAGGATCTCGGTCCTGTCGCGCACGGCAAAGACGTCCGTTGCCGGCAATGCGTTGCGCCCCGGCCGCGTTGAGCGGTCCAGGACTAGGCTGTCTGCTCAACCCTGAATCAGGGGTACCCCAGCCGCCGAGCGGCTACACCTTTTTCTGGCAACTTCTTTCCTACTGGAAACAAAGACTCTCGCACGGCAAACAAAGAGGGAAGCCACCGCTTCGCGGCGACTTCCCTCTTGTGTCTGTGCTGCGTGGTTACGCGGACTTCTCCCGGCGTTCCGTGCGCTGCGCCTTGCGCGGCACGATGGTCGGCAGGACGTTCTCGGTGACGGTATCGGAGTCGACGACCACCTTGGCGACGTCGTCGCGGCTGGGGATGTCGTACATCACCGGCAGCAGGACTTCCTCCATGATGGCGCGCAGGCCACGAGCACCGGTGCCACGCAGGATCGCCTGGTCGGCGATGGCTTCGAGGGCGTCGGTGGTGAACTCGAGGTCGACGCCGTCCATCTCGAACAGCCGGATGTACTGCTTGACCAGCGCGTTCTTCGGCTCGGAGAGGATCTTGACCAACGATTCCTTGTCCAGGTTGGTCACCGAGGCAACCACCGGGAGGCGGCCGATGAACTCGGGGATCAGGCCGAACTTGATCAGATCTTCCGGCATCACCTCGGCGAAGTGATCGGCGGTGTCGATCTCCTGCTTGGAGCGAACCTCGGAGCCGAAGCCGATGCCACGGTGGCCGGTCCGATCGGAGACGATCTTCTCCAGGCCCGCGAACGCGCCCGCCACGATGAACAGCACGTTGGTGGTGTCGATCTGGATGAACTCCTGGTGCGGGTGCTTACGTCCGCCCTGCGGCGGCACACTCGCCTGGGTGCCCTCCAAGATCTTCAGCAACGCCTGCTGCACACCCTCACCGGAGACGTCGCGGGTGATCGACGGGTTCTCGCTCTTGCGGGCGATCTTGTCGACCTCGTCGATGTAGATGATGCCGGTCTCGGCGCGCTTCACGTCGTAATCGGCGGCCTGGATCAGCTTCAGCAGGATGTTCTCGACGTCCTCACCGACGTACCCGGCCTCGGTCAACGCGGTCGCGTCGGCGATGGCGAACGGGACGTTGAGCATCTTGGCCAGCGTCTGCGCGAGGTAGGTCTTGCCGCAGCCGGTGGGGCCGAGCATGAGGATGTTGGACTTGGTCAGTTCGACGACCTCGCCGCGGCTGTCGCGGCCCTTGTCGCCGGCCTGAATGCGCTTGTAGTGGTTGTACACGGCCACCGCGAGAGTGCGCTTGGCGGTGTCCTGCCCGATCACGTAGTTCTCCAGGAAGTCCCGGATCTCGGCAGGCTTGGGCAGCTCATCGAGCTTGACCTCGCTGGACTCCGCGAGCTCTTCCTCGATGATCTCATTGCATAGATCGATGCACTCGTCGCAGATGTACACCCCTGGTCCCGCAATGAGCTTCTTGACCTGCTTCTGGCTCTTTCCGCAGAACGAGCACTTGAGCAGATCGCCGCCATCTCCGATGCGCGCCATCTCGTGGGTCCCTACTTCCTTCGTCCGCGTGCAACCGTCTGTCCAGGTTGCCAGTTATCTGCCGCCATAGTTCTCAACGCCACCGACGAAGTCGCAAACGCGTCGACCGGTTCCGGTGGGTGGGGCAGTGCTGTCAACCGGGAGCAAAGGTCCCTAGGTTGACCGTACCTGGTGTGTGCGATGGAGGTCGACAACTCGAGCATGTTTCTCCGCCGGGTTGTGCGAGTTCTCACGGCACCGGAGCGCGTTGTATCCGTTCAGCAGCCTTTTCCGCTCCGGCCGCTGGGTACATCGGTGCTGGTGACGGAAGCGTTTCCGGGCCGGCCTGGCGACTGAAGCAGTCCGGCCGGGCAGCATGCCACGTGGCACACCTCCCGGCCGGAATTCCCTGGGGTACAGCAATTTACGGGCGAATCGCCGCCGGGATCGGCGATTCGCCCGGTTCGATCACTTCTTCTGCGCGCTGAGCTTGCGGTAGTCGAACACCTGGTCGATGATCCCGTACTCTTTGGCGTCTTCGGCCGTCAGGATCTTGTCGCGGTCGGTGTCCTTGCGGATCTGGTCCGCGTCCTTGCCGGTGTGCCGGGCCAGCGTGGTCTCCATCAGGCGACGCATGCGCTCGATCTCGGCGGCCTGGATCTCCAGGTCCGACACCTGACCCTGGATGCCACCCTCCAGCGACGGCTGGTGGATCAGGACGCGGGCGTTGGGCAGGCAGGCACGCTTGCCGGGGGTACCGGCGGCGAGCAGCACGGCCGCGGCGGAGGCCGCCTGACCGAGGCAGACGGTCGCGACGTCGGCGCGCACGTACTGCATGGTGTCGTAGATGGCCATCAGCGAGGTGAACGAGCCACCGGGCGAGTTGATGTACATGGTGATGTCGCGGTCGGGATCCAGCGACTCGAGCACCAGCAGCTGCGCCATGACGTCGTTCGCCGAGGCGTCGTCGACCTGCACGCCGAGGAAGATGATGCGTTCCTCGAACAGCTTGTTGTACGGGTTGGATTCCTTGACGCCGAAGCTCGAATGTTCGATGAACGACGGCAGGATGTAGCGCGACTGCGGGCTCTGCGGTGCCATACCGCCGAGTGCGCGTGGGTCAAACTGGTTGGCCATCTTCGTCTCCAAAGTCTGTGTGTGTTAGCGGCTGCTGCGCTGAACGGACAAAGAGTCCGGATGGCGCCTAGTCGTTGCCTACGCCGTTGGCCTGGTTCGCGTGACCGATCACGTGATCGATGAAGCCGTACTCCAGCGCTTGCTTGGCGGTGAACCAGCGGTCGCGGTCGGCGTCGATGGTGACCTGTTCCACGGACTTGCCGGTGTGCAGCGCCTGCAGCTCGTTGAGCTCACGCTTGGTGTGCGCGAACTGCTCGGCCATGATCGCGATGTCGGCGGCGGAACCACCGATGCCGGCCGACGGCTGGTGCATCATGATCCGCGCGTGCGGCAGGGCGTAGCGCTTGCCCTTGGTGCCCGCGGTGAGCAGGAACTGACCCATCGACGCGGCCAGGCCCATGCCGAAGGTGGCGATATCGCACTCGACGAACTGCATGGTGTCGTAGATGGCCATACCGGCGGTCACCGAACCACCGGGCGAGTTGATGTAGAGCAAGATGTCCTTGGTCGGATCCTCCGCCGCAAGCAGCAGGATCTGCGCGCAGAGCTTGTTCGCGATGTCGTCGTCGACCTGGGTGCCGAGGAAGATGATGCGCTCACGGAGCAGGCGCTCGTACACCGAATCGCTGAGGTTGAGACCAGCAGTCGCGGATGTCATGACGACCCCTGCCTGATTGACTGTCACGGATACCTGCCTTTTCTTACCGGCTCGTTGGCCGACGGCCATCTCTGGTTCGTTGTCACAAACATTAACGAAGCAGGGCGGCACCGAACTCCCGGTACCGCCCTTTCTTCGCTCACAGCGCAACTTCGCTGGCGCTCAGTTGCGCTGTTCGCGAGGGCGCGCTGTGTCTTTGGTTCACTCGCTTCGCTCGTTCACAGCGCAATCAACGCGGCCTGTTGCCACGTCTCACGCTGGCATTCCATAAAATTTATTCGGCCTTCGCCGCAGCGGTCTCGGTCGAGTCGCCGTCTACCGCCGAATCGGCGGGAGCGTCGGTCGCGGCGTCGGAATCCTCGGGCGCACCGAACATTTCGGCGGTGTCCACCGCGTTGCCCTCGGAATCTGTCACCTTCACCTTGTTGACCACACCGGCGAGTGCCTTGCCGCGCCGGACGTCGGCGAAGATCGCGCCGAGCTGGCCCGCCTGCTGCACCTGCTGGATGAACTGCTCCGGCGCCATGCCGTAGCGCTGCGACTGGAACAGGATCCGCTCGGTGAGCTCGTCCTGGCCGACCTGGGTGTTGTCCGCCTCGGCGATGGCGTCCAGCAGCAGCTGGGTCTTCACCGACTTCTCGGCCGATTCCTTGGCGTCCTTGTCGAACTCTTCGCGGCTGGAGCCCTGGGCCTCCAGCGCCTCGGCGAGCTTGGCCTCGTCGTGGTCGAAGCCGTGCACCGCGTCGTGCGTGACGGCGTCGATCTCGGCCTGCACGACCGCCTCGGGCAGCGGCACCTCGACCTGCTCCAGCAGGGTCTCCAGCACCTTGTCGCGGATCTCGCCGGCCTGCTGCACCTTCTTGTTGCGCTCGACCCGGTTGCGCAGGTCGGCCTTCAGCTCTTCGAGGGTGTCGAATTCGCTTGCCAGCTGGGCGAAGTCGTCGTCGGCCGCCGGCAGCTCGCGCTCCTTGACCGACTGCACGGTGACGGTGATGACGGCTTCCTTGCCCGCGTGCTCACCGGCCACCAGGGTGGAGGTGAAGTCCTTCGACTCACCGGCGGACAGACCGATCAGCGCCTCGTCGAGGCCCTCGATGAGCTGGCCGGAACCGACCTCGTGGGACAGGCCGGTGGTGGAGGCCTCCGGCACGGCTTCGCCGTCCACGGTGGCCGACAGGTCGATGGAGACGAAGTCGCCGTCCTGGACCGGGCGCTCGACGCCGGTGAGGGTGCCGAAACGCTGGCGCAGCGACTGCAGCTGCTCCTCGATGTCCTCGTCGCCGATGGTGAACGCGTCGACGGTCACCGCCAGGTTCTCGTACTCCGGCAGCGTGATCTCCGGGCGCACGTCGACCTCGGCCGTGAACGCCAGCTGCTCGCCGTCCTCGATCTTGGTGATCTCGATCTCGGGCTGGCCGATGACCTTCACCTCGGCGGCGGTGACGGCCTCGCTGTAGCGGCCGGGCAGCACGTCGTTGACGACCTGCTCCAGCACCGCGCCGCGGCCGAGGCGGGCCTCGAGCAGCTTGGCCGGCGCCTTGCCTGGACGGAAGCCGGGGATCTTGACCTGCTTGGCCAGTGCCTTGTACGCGCGCTCGAAGTCCGGCTTCAGTTCCTCGAAGGGCACCTCGACATTGATCCGGACCCGGGTCGGGCTCAGCTGCTCGACGGTGCTCTTCACGGACATGCTCCTTGTTCGTCGTCTGTTCTGGTTGAGACGCGATCCCCCGTCGTCCCGGACTCGATCCGGGAACCCCGGCGCCCGCCGGGCTGGCGAGGGACGCGGCGTACGCATCCCGACCAGGTTAGTTGACCGGCCCCGGCGGGCTGCACTCGGCCGCTTTTCGCCGCCGCTACTTCCCCACGGAGACCGCGTCGGTGACGAAGACCAGCGTCTCGTTCGGCGCGATGCCGCGACCGCCCGCGCCGTAGCCGAGGTCCGGCGGCACGATCAGCAGCCTGCGGGTGCCCTGCTGCACGCCGACCAGGCCCTGGTCCCAGCCCTCGATGACCTGGCCGCCGCCGAGGGTGAGCTGGAACGGCGTCCCGCGGTCGAACGAGCTGTCCTTCTTCTGCCTATTCGACCAGGTGAACAGCGCGTAGTTCATGGTCAGCTCTTGACCGGAGGCCGCGCCGGGGCCGCTGCCCTGGATCAAATCCTTGGTGATCAGTGCCTTGGGCGGGTCACAGTTGTCGGGGATGGTGACCTTCGGTGCGGTGCCGAAGTCGCCGCTCACGCTGATGTCCTCCGCGGTGCATTCGCGGCCCTTGCTCTGCGTGGGCCCGGCCTGCGCCGGTGCGGCGGACTTCGCGGAGGAGGTAGCGGAAGGAGAGGACGACGCCTTGTCGTCCGAGCCACAGGCGACGAGGGTGAACGCCGCCGCGGTCATGGTGGTTATCCCGATGATCCTGCCGAGTGTGTGCATGGCGCGGACCCTACCGCCCGATCCGGCCGCCCCGGCGCGCCACGCGCCGTCCCCAGCTCGCCTTCGCCGCGCCGGAGGCCGCTGGCCTGCGGACCTACCTACAGAACAAGTGATTGATCAGTAGGCTGACGGTGAATCCTCCATCTGGAGTTGCCGATTGATTCGGTGCGGCTGCCGGACCGACGCCGGCGGCGCTCCAGGACCGCTTTCGATGGCCCCGAGCGTGAGGAGAGTCGGCGCATGACCCACTTGGCCAGTGCGGGTGGCGACACCTCGGCCGACAATGTCGGCAGCACGGGCGGCGCGACCGTCGCCCCCCAGCCCTATCGACTGACCGATGCCGCGGGCCCACTGGACCGCGACGAACTGGTCTCGATCGACGCCTGGTGGCGAGCCGCGAATTACCTCTCGGTGGGTCAGATCTATCTGATGGCGAATCCGTTGCTGCGCGAGCCGCTGCAAGCCGAGCACATCAAGCCGCGACTGCTCGGGCACTTCGGCACCGTCCCCGGGTTGAACCTGGTGTGGGTGCATGCCAATCGGGCGATCCGGCAGCGCGGGCTCAACGCCGTTTTCGTCGCCGGACCAGGGCACGGCGGGCCGGGGCCGAACGCGTGCGCCTGGCTGGAAGGCACGTACTCCGAGCTGTACAGCCATATTCCGCGGGACGCGACCGGGATGGGCGCGCTGTTCGCGCAGTTCTCCTTTCCCGGCGGGGTGCCGAGCCACTGCGCGCCGGAGACGCCCGGCTCGTTCCATGAGGGTGGCGAGCTCGGCTATTCCCTGTTGCACGCCTTCGGCGCCGCGCTGGACAACCCCGACCTGACGGTGTTCTGTGTGGTCGGCGACGGCGAGGCGGAGACCGGTCCGCTGGCCACCAGCTGGCATGCCAACAAATTCCTCAACCCGGCGCGCGACGGCGCGGTGCTGCCGATCCTGGCGTTGAACCAGTACAAGATCGCGAATCCGACCATCCTGGCGCGCATTCCAGAGGAGGAGCTGGTCGCGCTGATGCGCGGGTACGGCTACGAGGCGATCATCGTGTCCGGTAGCGATCCCACGGCGGTGCATCAGGCGATGGCCGTCGCGGTGGACACCTGCATGGAACGCATCGCGCAGATCCAGCGCGCCGCGCGGGCCGGCACCGACGGCGTGCGCCCGATCTGGCCGATGATCGTGTTACGCACCCCGAAGGGCTGGACCTGTCCGCCGATGGTGGACGGCGATCAGGTGGAGGGCACGTTCCGGGCGCATCAGGTGCCGTTGCCCGCCGCGCGCTCCGACGCGAGCCACCGTGCGGTGCTGGAACAGTGGCTGCGCTCCTACCGGCCGGAGGAGTTGTTCGACGAGCAGGGCAGGCCGGTGTCGGAGCTGCTCGACCAGGTGCCCCAGGGCGACCAGCGGCTGAGTGCGAACCCGATCGCCAACGGCGGCATGCTTGTTCGTGATCTGAATCTGCCGGACTGGCGCGACTTCGGTGTCGAGGTGGCCGCGCCGGGCGGCAGCACGCACGAGGCGACCAAGGTGCTCGGCGGCTGGCTGCGCGAGGTCACCCGGACCAACCCGGACAACTTCATCACCTTCGCGCCGGACGAGCTGGCCAGCAATCGGTTGCAGGACATCCTCGAGGTGACCGGCCGCAACTGGCAGGCCGAAATCGGCGAATACGACGAGAAACTCGACCGCACCGGCCGGGTGGTCGAGGTGCTGTCCGAGCACATGTGCCAGGGGCTGCTCGAAGGTTATCTGCTCACCGGCAGGCACGGGGTGTTCACCTGCTACGAGGCGTTCATCCACATCGTGGACGCCATGTTCAACCAGCATGCCAAGTGGCTCGACGCCAGCGCGGCGGTGCCGTGGCGGCGCCCCATCGCCAGCCTCAATTACCTACTCTCCTCGCATGTTTGGCGGCAGGACCACAATGGGTTCACCCATCAGGACCCGGGCTTCCTGGACGTGGTGCTGAACAAGAAACCGTCGATCGTCCGGGTCTATCTGCCGCCGGACGCCAACACCCTGCTGTCCACCTACGACCACTGTCTGCGTTCGCGGCATTACGTGAACGTGGTGGTCGCGGGCAAACAGCCGCAGGCGGACTGGCTTTCGGTGAACGACGCGGCCGAGCACTGCGCCCGCGGCATCGGCATCTGGGACTGGGCGAGTCACAACGACAAGCTCGGCACCGTCCCGGATGTCGTGCTGGCCTGCGCCGGAGACGTGCCGACACTGGAAACCCTGGCGGCGGCGGCGATTCTGCGGGATCGGCTGCCGGAGTTGCGGGTGCGGGTGGTGAACGTGGTCGACCTGATGCGGTTGCAACCGCAGGACGAGCACCCACATGGCTTGCCCGACAGTGAATTCGACACCTTGTTCACCCACGACCGGCCGGTGATCTTCGCCTTCCACGGCTACCCGTGGCTGGTGCACCGACTCACCTACCGGCGCACCAACCATGCCGGGCTGCACGTGCGCGGCTACAAGGAGCGCGGCACCACCACCACACCGTTCGACATGGTGATGCTCAACGATCTGGATCGCTACCACCTGGTGATGGACGTCATCGATCGGGTGCCGAGCCTGGGCGAGCGAGCCGCCGGACTGCGGCAGGAGATGGTGGACGCCCGGTGGGAGGCGCGCGCCTGGACCCGCGAGCACGGCGAGGATATTCCCGCGGTCGCAGACTGGAGCTGGCCGTATCAGACCGCTTGAACGGTCATTCCCCTAATCCATCCCCTAATCGCCTGAGCGCGCACGTGTCACCCGCCGAAAACCTGGCGGTAACCCACAGTTGGCGAGTATGTTCCACGACGCCAGCAAGGTAAGTTGAAATGGTTCACTTGTTAGATCTGCTAGATAGCGTCCTCGTCGGGGACCCAGATAGGGAGTACCGGTGTCGGCGTCTGTCGCATCCGCGCGTAAGCCCGAGCTCGTCTCGGTAATCATTCCTGTGTTCAACGGGCTTCCCGATTTGGACGAGCAACTGGCCGGTTTGGCCGAACAGGACTATCCCGGGCCCTATGAGGTGCTGGTCAGTGACAACGGTTCCCGCGACGGGTTGGCCCAGCATATCGATGGCCACCCGCTGACGGAGGCGTTGCGGCTGCGGTATGTCGACAGCTCGGCCAAACCGGGTGCGCCGTATGCCCGCAACAATGCGGCTACCGTTGCGGAGGGCGACTTTCTCGCCTTCGTCGACCAGGACGACCGGGTGCATCCGGGCTGGCTCAGCGCGCTGGTCCGGACCGCCGCCGACTACGACGCGGTGAGCGGTGCCGTCGAAGTGCAGACCCTTAATAGCCCAGAGGTTGCCAGCTGGCGACCGATGCCTGCCCCGGAGGACGGCTTCCCCACCCACTACCTGCCCTACGCGCACGGCAACAACACCAGCTATTGGCGCACGGCCTTCGAGAAGATCGGCGGCTACGACGAGAGCCTGATCGTCGCCGGTGACGATGTCGACATCACGTGGCGGCTGCAGCAGGCCGGGTTGAGCTTCGGCCACGCGCCGGACGCCTTGGTCGCCTACCGCCTGCGCACGACCTACCGCGACACCTGGCGGCAGGCGGTCAACTATGGGCGCGGTGCCGTCGATGTGTACGCCAAGCATCGACCCCTGGGGTGCCCGCGCTTGCCGTTGCCGGCGACGTTCGTGTCGATCGCCATTGTGGTACTGCACAATCCGTTTATTCGGCTGACCAAGAATCGGCTGCCCCGGGGGTTGTGGACGCTGCACGCTGGTGTGCTGGTCGGGCGCATCCGGGGCATGCTGCGCCATCGGGTCTACTACGGGTAACCGGGTTCCGCTGCGCGCGAAAGTATTCGGCGCGGCGGTACTCGACGTTTTCCCCGGTGGCGGGTGACACATTCGAGAAATATTGCGGCAAAGGGGAGTTCGCGAGTATGTTCCTCGATGCCGTCGGGGCGGCACCAGTCCATGTGTCAGATCCGCTAGATAGCGTCCTCTCGAGGACCTAGGGGGAGTATCGATGTCGGCGTCTGCCGTGTCCGCGCGTAAGCCCGAGCTCGTCTCGGTCATCATTCCGGTGTTCAACGGACTTCCCGAGTTGGACGAACAACTCGCCGCGTTGGCCGAACAGGACTACCCGGAGCCCTATGAGGTCTTGGTCAGCGACAACGGGTCCAGCGACGGCCTGGCCGAACACATCGACGGGCATCCGCTCACCGAAACGTTGCGGCTGCGCTACGTGGACAGCTCCGCCACGCAAGGCCCGTCCTATGCGCGCAACAACGGGGCAGCGCTCGCCGATGGCGACTTCCTCGCCTTCGTCGATCAAGACGACCGGGTGCATCCGGGCTGGCTCAGCGCGATGGTCCGGACCGCCGCCGACTACGACGCGGTGAGTGGCGCCGTCGAAGTGACCACGCTCAACAGCCCGGAAGTCGCCAGCTGGCGACCGGTGCCCGCGCCCGAGGACGGGTTCCCCACCCACTACCTGCCCTACGCGCACGGCAACAACGCCGGCTACTGGCGCACGACCTTCGACAAGGTCGGCGGCTACGACGAAAGCCTTTTCGGCGGCGACGACGTGGACATCAGCTGGCGCATCCAGGAAGCCGGGCTGCGCTTGGGCCACGCCGCGGACGCTCTCGTCGCGTACCGGCTGCGCACGACCTATCGCGACACCTGGCGGCAAGCGCTCAACTACGGGCGCGGTGCCGTCGCGGTGTACGCCAAACATCGGTCCGTCGGTTGCCCTCGGCTGCCGTTCCAAGCGACGTGGTTCTCGATAGTGCTTGTGGTGCTGCATAATCCGTTCATCCGGCTCACCCGGAATCGGTTCCCGCGCGGTTTGTGGACGCTGCATGCGGGCGTGCTCGTCGGACGGATCCAGGGCAGCCTGCGCCATCGCGTCTACTACGGGTAACGGACCTGGGATGGAGCATTTTCGCCTGGATTGCCTCGCCTGCGATGAAACTTCCTTGCGCTGGTTCCCGCGACTGGGTCACGATCGCTGAATGCTCCTCACGATCACCTGCACGCCACCGGACGGCGCCGCCTGGCCGGCTACCGACCTCGGATTCTTGCTGCACAAGAATCCCGACCGGGTGCAGGCGTTCGAACAGTCCTACGGCACAGCGCATGTGGTGTATCCGGAGGCGACGGCCAGCCGATGCACCGCGGCGCTGGTGCTGGAAATCGATCCGATCCGGCTGGTGCGCGGACGTTCCCGTGGCACAGCGGATTTCAGCCTCGGCCAGTACGTCAACGATCGGCCGTACGCCGCGTCGTCGCTGTTGTCGGTAGCGATCGGGGCGGTGTTCCGCACCGCACTGCACGGGCGCTGCACGCTGCGTCCGGAGCTGGCGCGGACGGCGCTGCCGTTGCGTATCGAACTGCCCGCGGTGCCGTGCAAGGGTGGGCCGGAGGTGGCGGAGCGGATGTTCGCGCCACTGGGGTGGACGGTGCGCGCCACTCCCCTGCCGTTGGATCCGGCATTTCCGGACTGGGGCGACTCGCACCATGTGCGGCTGGCGTTGACCGGCACCCTGCGACTGGCCGATGCGCTGTCGCACCTCTATGTTCTGCTGCCGGTGTTGGACGGGTCCAAGCACTACTGGCTGGCCGCGGATGAGGTCGACAAGCTGATCCGGGCGGGTGGCGGGTGGCTGGCCGAACACCCGGAGCGGGGGCTGATCACGCGGCGCTATCTGGCTCGGCGGCAGTCCCTGGTGCGGACCGCGCTGGCGCGGCTGGCCGAGTTGGATGAGGTGGAGCCGGAGCAGTTGGGCGCGGTGGAGGAGGTGGACGCTACCGAGGACAGCGCTACGGGCAGTGGTGCGGAAGACGCCGACACCGCGGTGGACGACGGGCACGACGAAGTCGACACCGCGTCGGGCACACCGTCTTTGTCGGTTACTCGACGCGCCGCGGTGCTCACCGCACTGCATGAGGTCGGCGCGCGGCGGGTGCTCGATCTCGGCTGCGGTGAGGGCGTGCTGCTTCGGGAGCTGCTGGCGGACAAGACATTCACCGAGATCGTCGGTGTGGATGTTTCGATGCGAGCGTTGCGCATCGCCGAACGCAAACTGCGGATCGACCGGCTGCCCGAACGGGTGGCGCAGCGACTGACCCTGCGACAGGGCGCGCTCACCTACACCGACGCCCGGCTGCGCGGTTATGACGCGGCGGTGCTGATGGAGGTCATCGAGCACATCGACTTGCCACGGCTGAGCGCGCTCGAGCACGCGGTGTTCGCAGCGGCCGCACCGGGCGCGGTGGTCGTCACGACCCCCAACGCGGAGTTCAATGGGCAGTTCCAGAGGTTGGCGGCCGGTGCGTTCCGGCACGCCGACCATCGATTCGAGTGGACCCGTGCGGAATTCGCGGCGTGGGCCGACGCAGTGGCGGCCCGGAACGGGTATTCCGTGCGATTGGTGCCGATCGGTGTGGCCGATGCCGAGGTCGGGGCACCGACGCAAATGGCAGTGTTCACCAAGGTCGAATCGACCAGCACAGCGACATCGACGAGGGAAGGAGCGGCCTGATGGCGGAGCTTTCGGTACCCGAACTTTCCCTGGTCGTGTTGATCGGCAGCACCGGTTCGGGCAAATCGACGTTCGCGCGCAAGCACTTCCGGTCGACCGCAGTGGTCTCCTCCGACGCCTGCCGCGGCGTCGTCAGCGACGACGAGAACGACCAGACGGCGACGCCGGAGGCATTCGCGCTGCTGCACCACATCGCGGGCGTCCGGCTGCGGCGCGGACTGCGCACGGTCGTCGACGCGACCAACGTGCAGGCCAAATCGCGGCAGGAGCTCATCGCGGTGGCGCGGGCGCACGACGTGCTGCCGGTGGCGATCGTGCTCGATGTACCGGATTCGGTGTGCCTGGAACGTAATTCGGCACGCCCGGACCGGGCGTCCCTCGGCCCGCACGTGGTCGCCAGGCAGCAGCGCGAACTGCGGCGCAGCCTGCGCGGACTGGAGCGGGAGGGCTTCCGCAAGGTGTACGTGCTGCGCGGGGTGGCCGAGATCGAGGCCGCGACCATCGTCGACGAGAAGGCCTGGAACGACAAGCGAGAGCTCACCGGGCCGTTCGACGTGATCGGTGACGTGCACGGCTGCCGGGCCGAATTGGAAACACTGCTCGGCGAACTCGGCTATGTCCTCGACCGCGACGACACGGGGCGCGCGATCTGCGCGCGGCATCCGGCGGGCCGCACCGCGGTGTTCGTCGGCGATCTGGTCGACCGCGGTCCGGACACTCCGGGGGTGCTGCGGCTGGTGATGGGCATGGTGGCGGCGGGAACCGCCCTCTGCGTCACCGGAAATCACGAGAACAAGCTGGTGCGTGCCCTCGACGGCAAGCAGGTGCGGGTGGCGCACGGGCTGGCCGAGTCGCTGGCCCAGCTGGCGGCCGAGGACGAGGTCTTCCGTAAGGCGGCGCACGAATTCTGCCGCGGCCTGGTCAGCCACTATGTACTGGATGGCGGCAAGCTCGTCGTCGCGCACGCGGGACTGAAGGAGGAGTACCACGGCCGCGCGTCGGGGCGGGTGCGGTCCTTCGCGATGTATGGCGAAACCACCGGGGAGACAGACGAATACGGGCTGCCGGTGCGGTATCCGTGGGCCAACGACTATCGCGGCCGCGCGACCGTGCTGTACGGGCACACCCCGGTGCTCGACCTCCAGTGGGTGAACAACACCCTGTGCCTGGACACCGGTGTGGTGTTCGGCGGCAGGCTCTCCGCGCTGCGTTATCCGGAGCGCGAGCCAGTTTCGGTGGCGGCGGAAACGGTGTGGTACGAACCGGTGCGGCCGTTGGCGGCCACTACCATCAGCACCGCCGAGGGCGTGGTGCACCGGGATCCCGGCGTGCTCGACCTGGACGACGTGATCGGCCGCCGCGTCGTGGAAACCCGCTATCACGGGCGCGTCGGTGTGCAGGAAGAAAACGCTTGCGCCGCACTGGAAGTGATGAGCCGGTTCGCGATCGATCCGCGCTGGCTGGTGTATCTGCCGCCGACCATGGCGCCGTGTGCGACCTCGGATCTGCCGGGATATCTGGAACACCCGGCGGAGGCGTTCGCGTATTACCGCGCCGAGGGTGTCGACCAGCTCGTGTGCGAGGAGAAGCACATGGGCTCGCGGGCAGTGGTCCTGGTGACGAGGTCCGCGCAGGCCGCTCAGGACCGATTCGGTGTCGAGGACGGCGGCACCGGGGTGATCTACACCCGCACCGGACGCCCGTTCTTCGACGATCCCGAGCACACCGAGACCCTGCTGACTCGGCTGCGCACGGCGGCCGACGCCGCGGGGCTGTTCGACGAACTGCACAGCGATTGGCTGCTGCTCGACGCCGAGTTGATGCCGTGGTCGGCGAAGGCGATCGGCCTGTTGCGCAACCAGTACGCCGCCGTCGGCGCGGCGGCACGGGCGGCGCTCGGCGCCACCGCCGAAATGCTTGCGGCGGCGACGGAACGCGGACTGGATGTCGCCGACCTGTCGGGCCGCATCGGGGAGCGCAAGGACGACGCCGCGGCGTTCACGGCCGCCTACGGCCGCTATTGCTGGCCGGTCGAGGGCATGGCCGGTCTTCGGCTCGCGCCGTTCCAGATCCTGGCTGCCGAAGGGTCGAATCACGCGATCCGCGAGCATGATTGGCACCTCGCGTTGATCGATCGGTTGGTCGCGGCCGACACCGAGCTGTGCGCCCCGACCGGACGCATGTTCGTCGATCTGACCGACCCGGCCGGGGCGGCCGCCGCCACCAGGTGGTGGACCGAGCTCACCGCGGCGGGCGGTGAGGGCATGGTGGTCAAGCCACGGCAGGCCCTGGTTCGGGGCACGCCGAAGGCCGAGGGCGCGACCGGCAGGCTGGTGCAGCCCGGCGTGAAATGCCGTGGGCCCGAATATCTCCGGATCATCTACGGTCCGGAATACCGGCGCGAGGCCAACCTGAACCGGCTGCGCAACCGTGGACTCGGGCGCAAACGATCGATGGCATTGCGCGAGTACGCCCTTGGCCTGGAGGCGCTGGACCGACTGGCCGCGGGCGAACCGCTGTGGCGGGTCCACGAAGCCGTTTTCGCGGTCCTCGCGCTGGAATCCGAGCCGGTCGACCCCCGATTGTGACGCCGCACACACCGATCGGGGGCTGGCCTCCCCCCAGAACTGGTGGGTAGCGAAATCAGCTGGGGCAGTGCGATTCTCATCGCCAGGCAGGACAGGTAGTCAACCCCGGCACTCCGCTTGCCTGTTGGTCATCCGACCATTTAGGGTGACGCCAACACGATTCATCATCTTGGGGGGAAGTGCCGATGTCGGCCTCTGCTGTCAACTCACCGATCAGAACGCCTGAATTGGTTTCGGTGATCATTCCGGTCTATCACGGGCTGCCCGATCTGGACGTGCAGCTCGCCGGGCTGGCCGAGCAGGACTACCAAGGCCCGTTCGAGGTGATCATCAGCGACAACGAGCCGAGCGCCACCCTGCGCGCGCACATCGAGAAGCACCCCTTCGGCGAGCGGCTGCGGCTGCGCTACCTCGACAGTTCGGACCGGCCGGGCGGGCCATACGCCCGCAACAACGGCGCCGCAGCGGCGTCGGGTGACTTCCTCGTCTTCACCGACCAGGACGACCGCGCGCACCCCGGCTGGCTCAGCGCACTGGTCCGGGCCGCCGCCGACTACGACGCGGTGGGCGGGGCGCTGGAGAACACGACGCTGAACAGCCCGGAGGTCGCCACCTGGCGGCCCGTGCCGCCACCGGAGATCGGCTTCCCCACCCACTATCTGCCGTTCGCGCACGGCAACAACGCGGGCTACTGGCGCGCCGCCTTCGAGAAGATCGGCGGCTTCGACGAAAGCCTCGATCCCGGCGAGGACATGGACATTTCGTGGCGCGTCCAGCAGGCGGGGCTGACCCTCGGCCACGTGCCGGACGCGATGATGGCCTATCGCTTGCGCTCGACCTATCCGGCGGTGTGGAAGCAGGCGGTGGTCTACGGGCACGCCGCGACCAATGTGTTCGTCAAGCACGCTCCGCTCGGCTGCCCGCGGCCGCCGCTGAGCGAGACCTGGACGCGATTCGCGATCGTGGTGCGGCACAACCCGTGGATTCGGGTGACCAGGAATCGGATTCCGCGCGGGCAGTGGCTGCTGCATACCGGCGTGTTGGTCGGGCGGATACAGGCCAGTTTCCGGCACCGCAAGTTCTATTTGTAACTCCGCACAGCTCACGACTCCGGACAACGGCAACTGTCCCAGACCCATTGCACGCGGTAACTGACACACGTTACCGTGGGTGTTAGCAAGCTGCTTGCAACTGTTACCGCAGCGGCTTGCTTGGCGTTCTGGACATAGGAGTCTGACCATGCCGTTAGCGAGCTCAGACGGCGCGCCCGGCGCCGTGCACATGCTCATCGACGACCGCTTCACCGCCGTGGCCGCGAAGTTCTTCGCCATGTTCCGGCGCAAGCGGCAGGGCGGCGGCGCCTTCGCGGTCTACTTGAACGGCGCTCCGGTGCTCGACATCTGGGCGGGTTGGGCGGACAGCGACCGACGGTGGCGGGCCGACACCATGGCGCTGTCGTATTCGACCGGCAAGGGCGTCGCCGCGACGGTCGTGCACCGGCTGGCCGAACGCGGCGTGCTCGACTACGACGCACCGGTGGCGACCTACTGGCCCGAATTCGCGGCGAATGGCAAGGCGGACATCACCGTTCGCGACGTGCTGAACCATCGGGCCGGACTGCAGCGCACCCGCGGCCTGCTCGACGACCCGGCGGACCTGCTCGACCACGACGCCATGGCCGCCGCCATCGCCGCCTCCGCACCCGATCCGCTGCGGTTGCGCGCCTCCGGGTATCACGGGCTCACCTTCGGCACCCTCGTCGCGGAGATCGCGCAGCGGGCGACCGGGCGCGGCTTCCCCGAGGTGGTGCGGACCGAGCTCGCGGAACCGCTGGGCGACAACGACTTCTGGTTCGGTGTCGCACCGCACCAGCGTCACCGGCTGGCCAAGCTGTCGCCGCGACTCGGCATCGCGCGGGTGCCGTTCGACCGGATGATCGCGCCGTTCGCCTCGTTGCGGGCGGTGCACTCGGCGCGCGGCGCGGTCTATGACGGCTGGGCCGATATGACCCTCGGTCAGCAGCCCTATGACGCGATGATGCCTGGTTGGAACGGTGTGTTCACCGCGCGGTCGCTGGCCAAGATGTACGGCGCGATCGCCAACGACGGCATGGTCGGTCATCGCCGCCTGCTGCGGCCGGAGACCACCCGCTTGATCGCTCAGATGCCGCCGAATGGCCGGTTCGACTATGTGCTCGGCGCCGCACCGCATTTCGCGCTCGGCTACCACCGCGGGATCGTCGGTACCCGGCTGACCCGGCGGGCGTTGGGGCACTTCGGTATCGGCGGTTCGGGCGCTCTCGCCATGCCAGGACTCAGGCTTTCGGTGGCCTTTGTCACCAATCACCTCGGCAACCACGCGATGTCACTGGGCGATGCGCGGCTGCCGGTGCTCGCCGCGCTCTCCCAGCGGGCCGCCAGAGGGGTGAAAGATACCGGCGGACTGCCGGATTCGCTCGACGTCGCGGTCGGCTGAGGCGTCAGCCCTCGGGTCGAGTTCGCGCGCACCGCCCGCGGGGTTGTGCGCGGACCGGTGACCGTTTCTCGCCAGCCTGAGTACGATCGACCGTATGGAAAGTGATCCCGACGCCGCGCTGCTCACCCGGCGCCAGCCAGCCGAGATCACCGACAAACGCCTGCTCCGCGGGGCGAAGACACGGCAGACGGTGTTGCGGCACGCGGTCGACATCGCCTCGCTCGACGGGCTGGCGGGATTGAGCTTCGGCGGGCTCGCCACCGAGGCGGGATTGAGCAAGGCGGGCATTCAGACGCTGTTCAAAACGAAGGAAGCCCTGCAGTTGGCTGCCATCGACTATGCGCGTGAGATGTTCGTCGAGGCGGTGATCGAACCGGCCCGGTGCGCACCGCGGGGAGTGGCCCGGCTGCGGGCGCTGATCGAGAGTTGGCTGGCCTATGCCGAGGGTCCGCTGTTCGCCGGTGGCTGCTTCTGGGTCGCGAACGCGCCGGAGCAGGACAGCAGGCCGGGGCCGGTGCGCGATGCGGTATTCCGCGACCGGCGGGCGTGGGTGCACACGCTCGAACGGGAGCTGCGGCACGCGGTGACGGCAGGCGAAATCGCCGAACTCGACGCGGGACTCGCCGCCTTCCAGATCGACGCCGTGCTCTGTGCGACCAATACGGCCTTGCGCATCGGAGACGAGGCAGCCATGCACCGGGCGCGTCGCATTGTCGAGGGTTTCCTTACGCCACCCTGACCCTCACCTCAGGCCGAAGGCTTGTGGGCGACCGCGAAAATGCGGCGGAACGGGAACCAGGTGGTGCCATCGGGCCTGGCCGGGTACGCGACGCGCAGGCGGGGCGCGAGCTCGGTGCGGAATTCGCGCCAGTCCGCGTCGTCCAGGGCGGCACGGATCGGCCGCAGCGCGGTGCCGGTCACCCATTCCAGCACGGGATCCGGCCCCGAGAGACGTTGCAGGTAGGTGGTCTCCCAGACGTCGACGGCGATGTCGTCGACCGCGAGCACCGTCGCGTACTCGGCAGGCGCGGGAACGGCGTCGGCGCTGCGCAGCGCGATTTCGGCCAGCTCGGACCGCCAGCGTGGCTCGGTGGCCAGCGCGCGGATTTCCCGGTGTGACGGTGCGTCGAAGTTGCCGGGCACCTGCATGGCGAACCAGGCGCCGGCGGGTAGGGCGGGGAGCCATTCGGCGAGCAGCGCCAGGTGGTCCGGAACCCATTGCAGGACAGCGTTGCAGACGACTACATCGGTTTCGGGGTCCGGCTGCCAGTCATGGACGTCGAGGACTCGGGCGTCGATGCCCCGTTCCTGGGCTTCCCGCACCATCTCCGGAGAAGAGTCGAGTGCGTCCAGTCGGGCACTCGGCCATCGTTCGGCGAGCACGGCGGTGAGATTGCCCGGCCCACAGCCCAAATCGACTACGCGGCGTGGTTTCTCGGCGTCGATGCGGGCGATGAGCTCGAAGAACGGGCGTGCTCGGTGATCGGCGAAGTCGAGATACTTCTTCGGATCCCACATGCGAAACCCTCCTCGTAAACAGTACGCGCGTACTTAGTACGATTGTACTGTAAGGCGGGAATGGTGCGGCAGAGAGTTTCGCGGGCCGTAACCAAACCGCCCAGTTTGCGGCACTCCCGTGCCGGGTAGTCAGATAGCCAGCACCCACGGCAGGTGCCGCTCCGAATTGTTGCCGCATAGGAATAGGGATGGTCGCCGACCCGGTCGACGGCCGATAATGGTGGCCGTTCCCTCGCGGCGGCCGCTGCCACCGGGCGGGTCAGGCTCGGTATTCGTTCATCAAATGTTGTTGCGCGCGAGCCAGATACAGTGACCTGTATCGGAAAGGTGCGTGAATCATGACGGAAGCCAAATTCGGCATCGGCGATCGAGTCCGCCACGTGTCCCTCGGGCGCTACGGCGTCGTCGTCGGTGTCGACGCGGAGTACTCACCGGCGCACGACGCCAACGACCTCAGCCTCAACCCGGACGTGCGCGACAGCCCGTGGTACCGGGTGACGATGGAGGACGAGCAGGGCGAGTCGGTCGACACCTACCTGTCCGAAGCCCAGCTGGACGCCGAGGGCTGAGCGAGGGGCTACGCACGCTCCGCTCGGGGGCGGAGCGCGTAGGCAGGCACCAACTGGTCCCGGACCAGCAGATCCGGGCGGCCGTCCGCGTACTGCACGCTGAAGGTCACCCGGCCGAGCCAATCACCCGCCACCGTCGGCACCCAGTGCGTCAGCGTCCCGGGCCGCTCGCCGTGCATGATCACGCCGGCTCCATTGGTGTGCTTCGGCGTGCCGGGATCACGAATCACGATGGCATCCAACCGAACCCACACCGGTTTCGGCGGATAGGTGGCCGTCCGGTAGTAGTGGCCCAGCGCGTTCGGATACGTCAGCTCCGGCTCCGTGCCCTCAGTCCGCGGCAGCCCGTCTGTCGAACCCATGTTCGAATGGTAGCGACTGGTCGGTATCCAGCAACCAGGTGGCCACACCAACTCGCCGACCGATTCCAGCGCCAACCACCTGTTCCCGCCCGGAGTCGCCGGACTGTAGCCCGCTGACCTGCGCCAGCCGAGCCCGTTCATTGTCGGGGTGACAGGATTTGAACCTGCGACCCTCCGCTCCCAAAGCGGATGCGCTACCAAGCTGCGCTACACCCCGTTGTTCCTCGCGGCGGTATCGACCGCCGCCGAGGCTGAATTCCGTGTGGAGCGGGTGACGGGAATCGAACCCGCACCATCAGCTTGGAAGGCTGAGGTTCTACCATTGAACTACACCCGCAGGCATACGACATCGATGGGATCGCCACGATGTCGTGTGCGTTCCGACTGTACCGAACCCTGCTTCGCAAATGCCAATCAGCCCCCCGCGCAGCGGGATAGCGCGGGTGTGGTTCGGTCGTCAGCGCAATG
The DNA here is from genome assembly GCF_042691675.1 of Nocardia brasiliensis. GTDB lineage: Bacteria > Actinomycetota > Actinomycetes > Mycobacteriales > Mycobacteriaceae > Nocardia > Nocardia brasiliensis_D. The sequence continues at coordinate 2,038,688 of NZ_CP170507.1, read as the reverse complement.
CCCGAATGGGCGTCTCGCATGCCAGCCGCCCCGGTCAGGGCGTGGCGCGCGAGTCAGAACTAAATGAAATTAAAAGGGTTCTGTTCCTGGATACTCGGGCGTGTCGGACTGGAAGCGGGGAGCATATGGAGCGCGTGACGACTCCTGTCGGGGGGAGCCGTGGCCCACGGGGTGGCCACCAGTCACGCCCGACCGGTCGCGGAGAGGATGCCACCCATGGGGACATCACGACTCGCCGCCACAGCGCTAGCAAGAATTTGCGCTGTGCCGCCGACCGCCGGGCGTGCTGTGGGCAGGCAAAACCGGCACCACACCCCTACTGGGCCGAAGACGCGCGCATCCTCGGCTACTCACACCGCTACTTCGGCACCGCGACCAGGCAGGCGGCTCCTCGACCCGTCCGCACGGCCCCACGGCGCCGAGGTATCGCGAGTGGCCGTGCGGACCCGCCCGGCGCGCCGTCGCAGCGTGTCGCCAGCGCGTCCTGGCGCGACTTCTCAGCGAACGAAATCCTGGTGTAACGCCAGCGCGATTGCAGCGATCACATACCCGATCGCCATTCGCGAGGGATCGAGAACACGTTGTAAAACAGCGTTTTTCGATGCCGGGTGGCTTGCTAGGATCCTTTTTGCCGGACGGGGGTATCTGGAAAGGGGGCGGTGAGCGTGCGCCGAGCGAGGTGGACACAACCGCGTAGCAGTGCGAACGATCGGGGTGACGTCGGCACCTGTGTCAGCACAGGGCTTCTGGGTACCGACGCCACCTGCGTCGGGTGAGTTCGATGTCGATGGATATCGAGCCCCCCGTCGCCGCGATGGCCCGCGCCTGGGCCCGCGCGGTGTGCGCCGAGCCGGGTTCCGGTGCGGCGCCCCATCAGCTGGAACCGGTACTGATCGAAATCGTCGAGCGCCTGCTCACGCTGGCCAGGTCCGAGCCGTTCCCGGTACCCGAGGCCCGGATGCTCGGCGCCAGGCTCGCCGAGGCGCCGTTCGACCGCATCCGGATGCTGGCGCAGGCCACCAGGTGGCTGCTCGGCTTCCCCTCCGGCGCGCCCGGCTCACTGGTCGCCACCCGCTGGCCGTTCGTCGCGAGCCAGGCGATCGACAGCTATGCCCAGGCATTGCAGGAACGCGCACTGGCACAGCAGGAGCAGAATCTTTCGGCCAAGGTGTCGCTCCGCGTACAGGAGATCGCCGCGCTGCAACACCGACTGCGGCACGAGGCCACCCACGACGCGCTCACCGACCTGGCCAACCGGACGCTACTGCAGGATCGGGTGCGGCTGATGTCGACCGATCCGAACCGCGGCGTCGGCCTGCTGCTGATCGACCTGGACCGGTTCAAGCAGATCAACGACGGCTACGGGCACGCGATCGGCGACGAGGTGCTCGTCGAGCTGGCCAACCGGCTGCGCGAGGTGTGCCCGCCCGACACGGTGATCTGCCGGTACGGCGGCGACGAATTCGTGCTCGCGGTGAACCCGCCGCACAACACGCTCGGCGATCTCGCCCATCGGATCGTGTCCGCGCTGCGCGACCCGGTGTGGTCGACGGCGGGCCCGGTGCCGGTCTCGGCGAGCGTCGGCACCGCCTACTGCCCGCCGGGCAGCGAGTGCGACTTCAGCGATCTGCTACGCCGCGCCGACCGCGCGATGTACTCGGCGAAGACGGCGGGCGGGCGACGGTTCGCGCTGGCCGACGAACCGGAGATCGATACGGCCGTCGCGGGCTGAGTGCTGCGACGGCGGCCCCGCACCCCTAGTCCGGCTGACAGGTGGGGCACCAGAAAAGGTTTCGCGCCTCCATCACGGCATAGGCGATGGGCGTGCCGCACAGGCGGCACAGCGATCCCTGTCGGCGGTACACGTAGGTACGGGGCCGATCCGGCGCGTAGGACGGCTCACCGTGGTCGTCCTCGGGCCGGATGACGACGATCTTGCCGACCCGCACGCTCACTTTCATCAGCGCCACCAGATCGGCCCACATCTCGCCCCATTCGTCGGCCGAGACCGCGGTGCCCGGCCGGTAAGGCGAAATCTGGTGCCGGAAAAGCACTTCCGCGCGGTAGATGTTGCCGACACCGGCGACCACCCGCTGATCCATCAGCAGCGAGCCGATCGGCCTGCTCGAACGGCGAATGCGCTGCCAGGCACGATCGGGATCGGCGCCGCGCCGCAACGGGTCCGGACCGAGACGTTCGGTCAGCGCGAAAACCTCTGGCTCGAGCAGAACTTCGCAGGCCGTCGGGCCGCGCAGATCGGTGCCGAAGCCGGGCCGCCCGTTCGGCATTCCGATCATCCGCATCCGCACCTGCCCGACCGGCTCGCCCATCGGCAGCTCCGACTCGGAGAACTTGCCGTACAGGCCGAGGTGCACGTGCACGACCAGACCCGACTCGTAGTGGTGCAGCAGATGTTTGCCCAACGCCTCGGCCCGGGTCAGGACCTGTCCGTCCACCAGGGCGGCCCCGGCGGCGAACTTGCCCTGCGGGCTGTACACGCGCACCACACCGCCCGCGAGCCGCCGCTGGTGCAGCTTCGCGAGACGGTGCAGCGTAGGTCCTTCAGGCACAGCGGGTTACGACCTCTGGTAACTCAGTAGGCGGGCACAGCCGGTGCGGTGCCGGTCTTCTCGTACTCCGCCAGGATGTCGATGCGCCGCTGGTGGCGCTCCTCGTTCGACCACGGGGTCGAGACGAACGCGTCGACGATGGCCAGCGCCTCCTCGGTGGAGTGCATGCGGCCGCCGATCCCGGCGAGTTGGGCGTTGTTGTGCTGGCGGGCCAGCTTGGCGGTCTCCACGCTCCAGGTCAGGGCGCAGCGGGCGCCGGGCACCTTGTTCGCGGCGATCTGCTCACCGTTGCCGCTGCCGCCGAAGACCAGCCCGAGGCTGCCCGGGTCGGCGACGGTGCGGCGGGCCGCCTCGATGCAGAAGGCCGGGTAGTCGTCGAGCGCGTCGTATTCGAGGGCGCCGCAATCGACGACCTCGTGGCCCGCCTTTTCCAGATGGTCTTTGACGTGATTCTTTAGTTCGAAACCGGCATGGTCGGCACCGAGGTATACGCGCATGGCAGGCATTCTGTCAGGCCGGACTCCGGAGCCGCCGCTCCCCTCCCCCGCGACTGAATAGAGTTCATTCCATGCAGCCGCACGAACCCCAGCCCCCTCAGACGGGCCCGCACGCCGACCCGTATGCCCCGGCCGGGTGGGCGCAGGCGCAGGACGCGCCCTACGGCTCGCCGCCGCCCTACCCGGTTCCACCGTCCTATGGGCCCTATCCCGGCGCTCCGGTCCCGCCCGCGCTGCCGCCGCGGCAGCAGCCACGCGGACTGTCGCCGTTCGGCATGCCCGCCCGGCACAGCTGGGAGATCCCGATGCTCATCGTGGTCATCATGCTGACCGTCTTCGCGTACGCGATCGCGCTGCTGCTCTTGGCGACGGGCAACTTCGACCAGTACGTGCTGCTACTGGTGTTCGCGCCGGTGCTCATCTGGCTCGGCCGCGGTGTCCTCTATGCGACGCAGCGGGTGAACGGCGTGAAAATGTCGCCGACCCAGTTCCCCGAGGGGCACCGGATGGTGGTCGAGGCGGCCGCGCGGTTCGGCATGGCCAAGGTGCCGGACGCCTACGTGGTGCTCGGCAACGGCCAGATCAACGCGTTCGCCAGCGGGCACGGCTTCCGCCGCTACGTCGCGGTGTACAGCGACATGTTCGAGATCGGCGGCGCGGCACGGGAACCCGATGCGCTGGCGTTCATCATCGGCCACGAGGTCGGTCATATCGCGGCGGGTCACGCCTCGTACTGGCGCCAGCTCGGCATGTTTCTGGTGCCGTTCCTGCCGATCATCGGCAACTCGCTGATCCGCGCGCAGGAGTACACCGCCGACAACCACGGCTTCTGCAACCGCCACACCGGCGCGCCCGCGGCTATGGGAACGCTGGCCGCGGGCAAATACATGAACACCCTGGTCGGCTTCGACGAGATGGCCGATCGGGCGGCGATGGAGAAGGGGTTCTTCGTCTGGTTGGTCAACGCCATGTCCTCGCACCCGGTGCTGACCTGGCGCATGTGGGCGCTGCGCGATCGCAGCAGGCACGGCAGGCTGTGGTGGCGGCCGAGCCCGCCCTCGGCTGCCGGGATGGCTCCTACCGGCGGATATCCGAGTACTTACGGGCAGACTCCGGCGCTGCCGCCGAAACCCGTTCCGTAGCAAGGGTGGTGCGAGTGCCGAGGATCGCTCGGCACTCGCGGGCGCTCAGTCGAACTCCGGGTCCTCGGTGCGGGTGCGCTTGAGCTCGTAGAAGTGCGGGTAGTCGGCCAGCGTCACCGCGGCGTCCCACAGCTTGCCCGCCTGTTCGCCGCGCGGGATCCGGGACAGTACCGGGCCGAAGAACGCGGTGCCGTTGATGTGGATCGTCGGCGTGCCCACGTCGGGGCCGACCTTGTCCATGCCCTCGTGGTGGCTCTTGCGCAGCGCCTCGTCGTACTCGGTGCTGTCGGCCGCGTTCGCCAGCTCGGCGGGCAGGCCGACCTCGGCGAGCGAATCGGCGATCACCGCGGCCAGGGATTCCTTGCGCGAGTCCCGCTCGTACTCGGCGCGCCGATTGTGGATCCGGGTGCCCATCGCGGTGTAGAGCGGCAGCAGCACCTTCTCGCCGTGCTCCTGCGCCGCGGCGATGGCCACGCGCACCGGGCCCCAGCCGGTAGCCAGCAGTTCCTCGTACTGCGGGGGTAGGCCCTCTTTGTTTTCGTTCAGCACCGACAGGCTCATCACGTGGAAGCGGGCCTCGATGTCGCGCACCTGCTCGACCTCGAGGATCCAACGGGAGGTGATCCAGCACCACGGGCACAGCGGGTCGAACCAGAAATCGGCAACATCTTTCGCGGAGCCTTTGTCACTCACGGCGGGTCCTCTCGAATCGCATGCTCGACGCGCGGCGCACACCCCGCCGCTTTATCGAAGCAACCACGACGCGCGCCGATTCGTTCCCGCCCGTGCCCGCCGTTTTCCAGAGATCCGACCATCGGTCCAGTTAGGGTTTATCGAGGAGTCCCGGTTCCCTCTCGACAGGAGTCCGCCATGAGTTCGGATCAGCGGTTCGTCATCGTCGGCGGCGGGCTCGCCGCAGCCAAGTTGGCGGAAGCCTTGCGCGCCAATGACTTTCCCGGGACGGTGCTGCTGCTCGGCGCGGAGGAATGGCTACCCTACGAGCGGCCGCCGTTGTCCAAAGAGCATCTTGCGGGCAAGAAACAGCTCGTCGATTTCACCACCGCTCCGGGCCAGTGGTACCGCGACCATCGGGTGGAGGTCCGGCTCGGCACGACGGTCGAGGCGCTGAACCCGGCGGAGAAGACGATCACGTTGCCGGACGGTTCCACGGTCTCCTACGACAAGCTGGCACTGGCCACCGGTTCGTCGCCGCGCACCCTGTCGATCCCCGGCGCGGACGCGCCCAACGTGTACACGCTGCGCACCATCGAGGATTCCGACACCCTGATCGAGTTCTTCGCGAGCGCCGCGCAGCGCATCGTGATCATCGGGGCGGGCTGGATCGGCTTGGAGGTCGCGGCGGCGGCGCGCGCCGCGGGGGTCGAGGTGACCATCGTCGAGACCGCGGAACAGCCGCTGCTCGGGGCGCTCGGGCCGGAGATGGGCGAGGTGTTCGCCGAACTGCATCGGTCGCATGGTGTCGATCTGCGGTTGGGCGCCCAGGTCGCCGAGATCACCACGGAGGAGGCGATCGCCACCTCGCTCGCGAACGGGGTGAAGCTGGACGACGACAGCGTCATCGAGGCCGAGGCCGTGCTGATCGCGGTGGGTGCCCGCCCCAATATCGAGCTGGCCGCCGACGCCGGACTCGACGTCGACGACGGGGTGCTCGTCGACGAACATCTGACCACCAGCGATCCGGACATCGTCGCCGTCGGCGACATCGCCGAACAGCAGCATCCGGTGCTCGACCGCCGAATTCGGGTGGAGCACTGGGCAAACGCGCTCAACCAGCCCGCCGTCGCGGCGGCGACGATGCTCGGCAAGGAAGCCAGCTACGACCGACTGCCCTACTTCTTCACCGACCAGTACGACCTGGGCATGGAGTACACCGGCTACGCGGCACCCGGCGAATACGACCGGGTGGTGACTCGCGGCGATGTGGCGGCTCGCGAGTTCGTCGCGTTCTGGCTCGACTCGGACAACCGGGTGCTCGCGGGGATGAACGTGAACGTGTGGGACGTGACCGACCGGATCAAGGAGCTGATCCTGTCCGGTGAACCGGTCGATCCAGACGCCTTGGCCGACACCTCGAAGCCACTGTGATGCAGCTCACTTCGATCTCCGACGGGATACGTCGAAACGGCATGCTCGGTTCCGACTTCACCGTGCAAGCGCCATTCGGGCGCACCGATCGGCGACCGCCGGAAAAGAGGACCTGATGAAATACATGCTGCTCAAGACCTACGCCCCCGCCGCGTTCTGCGACACACCGATCAACGAGTGGTCCCCCCAAGAAATCCAGGCGCACATAGACTTCCAGCGCGCCCTCGGCGAGCAATTGGCCAAGTCGGGCGAGCTGGTAGACGCGCAAGGGCTCACCGGTCCGACCGAGGCCCGCATCGTCAGCTCCGACGGCCGCTCGGCGCCGGTGGTGACCGATGGACCGTTCCCGGAGACGAAAGAGTTCCTGGCCGGGTATTGGCTCGTCGACGTGGACAGCCCGGAACGGGCCTACGAGATCGCCGCGCACGCCTCGGCGGCACCGGGGCCGGGTGGCAAACCGATCGGCGAATACATCGAGGTGCGACCGGTAATGAGCGTCCCGGCCACCGAACAGTGACCAACCGGCGAGTGGTGCCCGACGACACACCGCTCCCGGCGAGGGCCGAGGACCTGTTGCGCGAGTTGGCGCCACAGGTCCTCGGTGCATTGGTCCGCCGGTTCGGCGATTTCGACACCGCGGAGGATGCGCTACAGGAGGCCATGCTGGCGGCGGCGACCCAGTGGCCCGTCGATGGCCTGCCGGAAAATCCGCGCGGCTGGCTGATCCAGGTGGCGCAGCGCCGGATGGCCGACGCGGTGCGCGCCGAGGTGGCCCGGCGGCGCAGGGAGACTACGGCATTCGACCGCGAGGTGGCCGACGCGATGCCGGTCGACTACGACGACACGCTCGCCATGTTCTTCCTCTGCTGCCATCCCGCACTGTCCTCGGCCAGCGCCATCGCATTGACGTTGCGCGCGGTGGGCGGGCTCACGACCGCGGAGATCGCGCACGCCTTCCTGCTGCCCGAAGCAACCATGGCGCAACGGATCACACGGGCGAAGAAGAAGCTGGCGACAGTGGACCGGCCGTTCGCGCGACCCGGTGACGCGCCGACGGGCAGGAGCGAAGCGACCCCGGATTCAGCAGAGTGGCGTGCTCGGCTCGAGACCGTGCTGCATGTGCTGTATCTGATCTTCAACGAGGGCAATACCAGCACGTCCGGTCCGTCATTGCAGCGCGCGGAGCTGTCCAGTGAGGCGATCCGGCTCGCGCGCGCCGTACATCGGCTGTTGCCCGACGACACCGAAGTCACCGGGTTGCTCGCGCTCATGCTGCTCACCGATTCCCGACGCGCGGCCCGCACCGACGCCAATGGCGCGCTGATACCGCTGGCCGAGCAGGACCGTGCGCGGTGGGATCGGGAGCAGATCACCGAGGGCGTCACATTGACGACGAGCACACTGGCGCAAGGGCTTACCGGTCCGTACCAGATCCAAGCGGCCATCGCCGTGCTGCACGCGCAGGCGGCCAGCGCCGAGGAAACCGACTGGCCCAAGATTCTCACGCTGTACGACCTGCTCGAAAAGCTCTCCGACAACCCGATCGTGACGCTCAACCGCGCCGTCGCGGTCGCGATGGTGCACGGACCCGCCGCCGGACTGGAACTCGCCTCGACCCTGGACGACCAGCTAGCAGGCAATCACCGCCTCGACGCCGTCCGCGCCCACCTGCACGAAATGGCAGGCGACTTCCCCGCCGCCATCGCCTGCTACACGACCGCCGCGAGCCGTACCCCTAGCGCCCCGGAAAACCACTACCTCACCCTCCGCGCCGCCCGCCTCCGCCACGGAGAGCGTGCGTGAGCGGCACACCGCGGTGTGGCCTTCTCGATGTCGGCCGCAGCTGTGTGCCGCTGACGTCGACAGAAAGGCGTGCGGCAGACTGCGTGGGGTGACGGACAAGTACAGCGCGGGGGTTTTGTTGTTCCGGCGGGGGGCTGGCGGTGTCGAGGTGTTGGTCGGGCATATGGGAGGCCCGTATTTCGCGCGAAAGGACAATGGGGCCTGGTCTATTCCCAAGGGCGAGTATGAGCCGGAGCTGGAGGATGCGCGAGCGGCCGCCAGTCGAGAGTTCCATGAGGAACTCGGGCTGTTCGTTCCGGCCGGGGACTGGATTCCGCTCGGTGACGTGCGGTACAGCAGCGGTAAGGGGAAGAAGAACCTGACCGTCTGGGCCGTCGAGGGCGATCTGAATCCGGCCGACGTGGTCCCCGGAACCTTCGAGATGGAGTGGCCGCCGCGCTCCGGCCGGATGGCCAGCTTCCCCGAGATCGACCGGGCCGACTGGTTCGACCTGGCCACGGCGCACGACAAATTGAGCACGGGCCAACGGCCGTACCTGGACCGACTGAACGATTACCTCACGCAGACCGGCGAATAGCGCAGCTCGCCGTCGCCCACGGCGCGAGACCTGGCCTACGGCGCCGCACAGCTGTCTCGCGTGCGGCGACCTACCGCGGCACTCCGGTCCACCTGCGGCCGGTGACGAGTTCGTATGCCTCCATGTACTTCTGGCGGGTGGCCTCGACGATGTCGGCGGGGATCTCGGGGCCGGGGGGTTCCTTGTCCCAGCCGGTGGAGGTGGCCCAGTCGCGGACGAACTGTTTGTCGAAGGAGCGCTGGGCGCGGCCGGGCTCCCATTCGGCGGCGGGCCAGAAGCGGGACGAGTCGGAAGTGAGGACTTCGTCGCCGAGGGTGAGAGTTTCACCGTCCCAGCCGAATTCGACCTTGGTGTCGGCGACGATGACGCCGCGCTCGGCGGCGTGCGCGGCGCCGCGGGTGTAGATGTGCAGGGTCAGGTCGCGCAGTTTCTCGGCGACCTCGCGGCCCTCCTGGTTCACCACGTCCGCGAAGGTGATGGACTCGTCATGGCCCTCGGACGCCTTGGTCGTCGGCGTGAAGATCGGTTCGGGCAACTTGTCGCCCTCGCGCAGGCCGGGCGGCAGCGCGACACCGGAGACCGAACCCAGCTGCTGATACTCCTTCAGCCCCGAGCCGACCAGGTAACCGCGGGCGATGCATTCGACCTGCACCATCTTCAGCGGCTTCACCCGGATCGCGCGGCCCGCGAACTCGACGGGCACGTCGGTGGCGGAAACCACATGGTTCGGCACGTCGGTGAAGTAGTCGAACCACCAGTTCGAGAGCTGGGTCAGCAGCGCGCCCTTGTCCGGGATCGGCGTCGGCAGCACCACGTCGTAGACCGAAACCCGATCGGACGCGACGAGCAGCAGGGTATCGCCGTCCTCGTAGAGGTCGCGCACCTTGCCGGCGTGCACATGCTTCACTCCGCAGCTCCGATCCTGGTCGATAGGGTTCTGGTAAAAAGTCCCGCGCGGGCAACCTTACCGAGGTGGCATCGTGGGGAACGCCCGAGCTAGTTCTTCGAACCCGAAGGAGCCCTATGTCCGCACCCAACCTGACTCGCGACCAGGCGATCGAACGCGCGTCGACAGTGTCGGTCGATAACTACCGCATCGACCTCGACCTGACCGACGGTGCGGGCAAACCGGGCGAGCAAACCTTCTTCTCCCGCAGCACGGTCACCTTCTCCGCGACGCCGGGTGCGAGCACCTACATCGACCTCGTGGCCCGCGGCGTCCGCTCGGCGGTGCTGAACGGCACCGCGCTCGACGTCTCCGACTACGACGAGTCCACCGGCATCGCGCTGACCGGACTTGCCGCAACCAATGAACTGGTCGTCGAGGCCGACTGCGAGTACTCGCATACCGGCGAGGGCCTGCACCGCTTCGTCGACCCCACCGACGACGCCGTCTACCTGTACTCGCAGTTCGAAACCGCCGATGCCAAGCGGATGTTCGCCTGCTTCGACCAGCCGGATCTGAAGGCCACATTCGACGTCAGCGTGACCGCGGCGCCGGATTGGAAGGTCATCTCCAACGGTGCGGTCGTGGAAACCGTTGCGGCGGAACCGGGTAAGCACGTTTTCCGGACGACGCCGAAGATGAGCACGTATCTGGTCGCGCTCATCGCGGGCCCCTACGCGCAGTGGACCGATGTCTACACCGACGACTACGGCAGCATCCCGCTCGGGATCTACTGCCGCGCTTCGCTTGCCGAGTACATGGACGCCGAGCGGCTGTTCACCGAGACGAAGCAGGGATTCGGCTTCTACCACAAGAACTTCGGGGTTCCGTACGCGTTCGGCAAGTACGACCAGCTGTTCGTGCCGGAGTTCAATGCGGGCGCGATGGAGAACGCGGGCGCGGTGACCTTCCTGGAGGACTACGTCTTCCGTTCCAAGGTGACCCGGGCGGCCTACGAGCGCCGCGCCGAGACCGTGCTGCACGAGATGGCGCACATGTGGTTCGGCGACCTGGTCACCATGAAGTGGTGGGACGACCTGTGGTTGAACGAGTCGTTCGCCACCTTCGCCTCCGTGCTGTGCCAGGCCGAGGCGACCGAGTACACCAGCGCCTGGACCACTTTCGCGAATGTCGAGAAGTCCTGGGCGTACCAGCAGGACCAGCTGCCGTCCACGCACCCGATCGCGGCCGACATTCCCGACCTGGCGGCGGTCGAGGTGAACTTCGACGGAATCACCTACGCCAAGGGCGCTTCGGTGCTCAAGCAGCTGGTCGCCTACGTCGGCTTGGAGCCGTTCCTGGCGGGGCTGCGCGCCTACTTCGCCGAACACGCCTACGGCAACGCGACCTTCGACGATCTGCTCGCCGCGCTCGAAAAGTCCTCCGGCCGTGACCTTTCCTCGTGGGGCGAGCAGTGGCTCAAGACCACCGGCCTGAACACGCTGCGCCCGGACTTCGCGGTGGACGCTGACGGCAAGTTCACCTCGTTCGCCGTCCTGCAGGGCGGCGCGGCGCCCGGTGCGGGTGAGCGCCGCGTGCATCGCCTCGCCGTCGGCATCTACGACGACCAGGACGGAAAGCTGGTGCGCACCAAGCGGGTCGAGCTCGATCTCGACGCCGCCGAGCGCACCGAGGTGCCCGAGCTGGTCGGGGTGCCGAGTGGGCAGTTCGTGCTGATCAACGACGACGACCTGACCTACTGCTCGGTGCGTCTCGACGCGGAATCGCTGGATGTGCTGGTCAACCGGATCGCCGATATCGCCGAACCGCTGCCGCGCACCCTCGCCTGGTCGGCGGCCTGGGAGATGACCCGCCAGGCCGAGTTCCGGGCCCGCGACTTCCTTGCCCTGGTGCAGCGTGGTGTCGGCGCGGAATCGGAAATCGGTGTGGTGCAACGGTTGCTGATGCAGGCGAACCTGGCGCTGCGCAGCTACGCCGAGCCGGAGTGGGCGGCGACCACCGGCTGGACCGAGTACGCGAACCGGCTGCTCGAGCTGGCCCGCGAGGCAGAGGCGGGCTCGGACCACCAGCTGGCCTTCGTCAACGCGCTCACCAGTGCCAAACTGGCCGCCTGGCACACCGAGGTGCTGCGCGAGCTGCTCGACGGCGACCCGGCCAAGGTCGGCCTGACCGGGCTGGTGGTCGACACCGACCTGCGCTGGCGCATCGTGATCGCGCTGGCGGCGGCGGGCGAGATCGACACCGACGGGCTCGACACCCCGTTCATCGATCAGGAACTCGCCAACGATCCGACGGCGGCGGGCAAGCGGCATGCCGCGACCGCGGCCACCGCCCGCCCGATCGCCGCGGTGAAGGAAAAGGCCTGGGCGACAGTGATGGACGACGACTCCGTCTCCAACATCACCGCCCGTGCGATCGTCACCGGGTTTGCTCCCGCGGGCCAGGGCGAGTTGCTCGCCCCGTATGTCGATCGCTACTTCGCCGAAATCCCCGGCGTCTGGGAGCGGCGCTCCAGCGAGGTGGCGCAGACCGTGGTCGTCGGTCTCTACCCCGGGTGGGCGATCAGTGACGCTGCCGTCGCCGTCGCCGACAAGTTCCTCGCCGGTGACCACCCACCCGCCCTGCGCCGCCTGGTGGTCGAGGGCAAGGCAGGCGTAGAACGCGCCCTCCGCGCCCGCGCCTTCGACGCCAGGTAACGGGCCATGATCAACGGGACATGACGGCGGCATTGTGCGAGTAGCGGCACTGTCATGTCCCGTTGATCGGCTAGGTGAAGAGGTGGGTGTTGGTGGCGGCCCATTGGGCGAATGGGGTGGCGGGGGTGCCGGTTAGGTCGGCGATGGTTGTGGTGGGGGGTTGGGGGGTGCCGATGAGGGAAGTGGTGATGTCTACGTACCATTCGGCGCCGTCGCCCATGGTTTTCGCGAAGATCTGAATGGCTTCCTCGCGTGGGACTTTCACCATGGTGAGGGGTCGGCCGAGAGCGGTGCCGATGTGGTGGATGCGGTCGGCTCTGGTGAGGGTTTCCGGGCCGGTGAGTTCGTAGGTTTGTCCGGCGTGGCCGTCGGAGAGCAGGACCTTCGCGGCGACGCGGGCGATGTCGTCCATGGTGAGGGGTGCGGTCGCGGCCTCGGGGGCGGGGTCGCGGATCTGGTCGGACGCGCGGATCTGATCGGCCCAGATGGCGGAGTTCTCGGTGAATTCACCGGCGAACAGATGGGTCCAGTCGACGCCGGAGCCCTCGACAGCTTGCGCGATCGGCGTCCAGTGCGCCTCGCCGGAGAGGTCGACGATGTGCCGGATGCCCGCCTTCTTCGCCAGCGCGACAACCTCATCGATGGTCTCGAGCACGGGCGCGAGATACATCCGCTCGACGCCTTCGAACGCGGCCGGTAGTGACGACACCCGGCCCAGATAGCCCTCGGCGACCTCGACGCCCGCGGGTAGCGCGGCCCGGTCGGGATGGTTGGTCAATGCCCGGACATCGTCCGCTCCGCCCGCGAGAAGGTGATCGACGACCTTGCGGCCGATATTGCCGGTGGCTCCTGTCACAAGAATCTTCATCTGACCACGGTGCGCGGACCGCGCAAGGAGCAGCAACCCCCAATTGTGGTGCTACCCGATCCCGAAAAAATCGTGTCTGCGGCGGCGCGAATACCGCCCCACCCGACGCCAACGGCGCGCTCACCCGGCAAGGGTGAGCGCGCCGGAAGCATGCTCTCGACTCCGCCTCAGCGGCGGCTCGGCTTCAACACCCTGTAGCCCGCCTTAACAGCGGCAGCCCCGCCTCAACGGCGGCGGCTCGATATCAGCGGCGGCTCCCGCCTCAACGGCGGCGGCTCGGTATCAGCGGGGGCTCCCGCCTCAGCGGCGATGGGCTCGGTGTCAGCGGCGGCTCGGTGTCAGCGGCCGATGGCGGCGGCCATCACCCGGACCGCGGAGACCAGGCCGTCGATCAGCTGGCCCTGCCGGAACGAGCTGAGCGCGGCGGTGACGCCGAGTTGGCAGACCCGATCGTTCGCGCGGTCGGCGACCTCGCGGCCGGAGCGGACCTCGATCGCCTTGTCGTTGGGCGAGACGGCGATCAGCACCGACCGGGTCGCGTCGGGCGTGCCGGGGAAGATCGCGTCCGCACCCGCGGCCGGATCGGTGCCCAGGTCGCCGATGTAGACGTTGAAGCGCACCTTGGTCGCGCGGGTCGCCTCGGTGAGCACGTTGTCCATGGCCAGCCGCTCTTCATCGCTGAACGGGGCCTCCTTGAACACGTCACCCGCCTCGTGCACGCCAGAGACGCGTCCGCTGCTGGTGACCACATACCCGCGCGGCAGGTCGGACTCGACCACCGCGGGCCACTTAGAATTTGCCACTTGCCCGGCCTCCGATCAGCTCCGCCTTGGGCGCTTCGATTGCCGCATGGTGGCCATGCGACGTCTCCGCATGATGGCCATGCGACTCCTCGGCCCGTTCGTGATGAAACGCCGAGGTCACCTCGTCGGTCGCACTCCAAAGCACCGGAGCCGACGTCCACTGCTGACCGAGGTCGTAGTGGACCGGCTTCTCACCGGGCAGCGGCTTACCGAGATACGACAATCCGGCGATCGCGCCGTAGATCACCAGCGGGATGCCGACGAAGATCAGCACTGTCTCGAGAATGCTCACGGTCCAACGGTAGACGATGCTGTGTAGTAGTTCTTCTTCTGGTGGCATCGCGGCTGTTTCGTGTCGAGCCGCGACGGCTATCGGTCCTGCGTAGCCAGCTTCGCCCGGGTCGCGTTCAGGTAGCAGGTGAGGATGTCTCTGGTCTCGGCGAGACAGTCGATCTTGGCCTCGATGGCCGCGAGTTCCCGGCCGAGCACCGCGAGCATGTCCGGGTGCGGTTCCAGCTCCGGCGCCGGGCCGTGCGCGCAGGGCAGGATGTCGCGGATCACCTCGGTCGACAGGCCCGCGCCGAGCAGTGCGCGGATCTGGGTCACCACGCCGGGCACGTCGGCGCTGTAGTTGCGATAGCCATTGGTGTCGCGATCGGGCGAAATCAGGCCCTGCTCTTCGTAATAGCGCAGCAGGCGCGGGTGCACGCCGGTCCGCGCCGCCAGTTCACCGATTCGCACGCGAGCCGCCTCACACCAGGGTTGACATTCACACTTATGTGAGACTTTAGCGTTCGCCGCATGACTACTTCAGCTCTCACCGCCGTTGTTCGCGGTACCGGTCCCGGCTTGCTGCTCGCACACGGGGCGAGCAGCGATATCCAGGACAGTTTCGGGCCGTTGGTCGCTCGGCTCGCCCGCGAACACACCGTCGTCGGGCCGGACTATCCCGGCTCCGGTGCGACGCCGCGGGCCGAAAAGCCGCTCACCGCGGACGAACTCGCCGACCAGCTGGTGGCCGCCGCCGACCGGGCCGGGCTGGATACCTTTGCCGTGCTCGGGTTCTCGACGGGCTCGCCGATCGCGGTGCGGACGGCGACCCGGCATCCGGATCGGGTCACCGCGCTCGCTCTCTCCGCCGGTCTCGCTCGGCCGAACCCCCGGCTGTGACTCGTCGTCGAGACCTGGCGTGCCCTCGCCGCCGCCGGTGACCCGCGCAGTCTCGCGGCCTATCTGGTGCTGATCGGCTGGAGCGCGAAGTGGCTCGATGAGCGGTCGACGGCTGAGCTCGATTCGCTCATCGAGGCCATCGCGTCCGCGTTGCCCGCCGGCGCCGACGACCAGCTCGATCTGCTGACTCGGATCGATGTCCGCGCGGACCTCGGCGCGATCAGGGTGCCGACGTTGGTCGTCGCGGCGGCACACGATCAGGTGGTGTCACCCGCGCACTCGCGGGAGTTGCTGGCGGGCATCCCCGGCGCGAAGTATGTCGAGCTCGACTCCGGACACGCGCTCGCCGACGAACGACCCGACGAGTGGGCGGAGGTCGTGCTCGACTTCCTCGCCGACCGCTAAACCAGCCAGGCCGTCGTGTTCGGCGGCAGCTGACCGCCGTCCAGCGCGGCGCTGGCCAGCAGCACGTCGCCGGGCGGCAGCTGGGTGGGGGTGTTCGAGGCGTTCAGCACACACACAAGACCGCCTTGGCGGCGGAAGGCCAGGCAACCGGGCGGACTGCCGTACCACTCGATTCGGTCACCGCTGAATTCCGGTCGCAGACCGCGCAATTCGATGGCCATCCGATACAGCGAGAGGGTCGAGCCGAGTTCCTCGAGCTGTGCCTCCACGGTGCGTCCGGTCCACTCCGGCGGCATCGGCAGCCAGGGTTGTCCGGTGGTGAAACCGAACGGCGGTGCGGTGCCCTCCCACGGAATCGGCACCCGGCAGCCGTCGCGGCCGCGTTCGGTATGCCCGGATCGCTCCCATGCCGGGTCTTGCAGTACCTCGTCGGGTAGGTCGTCCACGTTCGGCAGACCGAGTTCGGCACCGTTGTAGATGAACACCGCGCCGGGGAGGGCGAGCTCGAGCAGGATCATCGCGCGTGCCCTCGCCTCCCCCACCGCGCCGCCGCCGTAGCGGGTGACCTCCCGCTTGATGTCGTGATTGGACAGCGTCCAGGTCGGCGACGCGGCGACCGGCGCGACCGCGGCGAGCGAATTGTCGATCGCCGAGCGGATGTCGTCGGCGTCGAACTCGGTCTGCGCCAGCCGGAAATTGAAGGCCAAGTGCAGCTCGTCGGCACGCACGTACTCGCCGAAGCGGGTGTTGTCGTTCACCCACACCTCGCCGATCGACACCGCGTCCGGGTAGTCGTCGAGCACCTTGCGGATGCGGCGGTGGATCTCGTGCACCTCGGGGTTGTTGAAGCGCAGGTCGTCGTCATCGTTGGCGAGCAGGGCGGACTTGACCACCGTCATGTCCGGCAGCCCCACCGGTTTCGCCATGCCGTGTGCCACGTCGAGGCGGAAGCCGTCGACGCCGCGGTCCAGCCAGAACCGCAGGGTCTTCTCGAAATCGGCGGCGACCTCCGGATTTTCCCAGTTCAGGTCGGGTTGCTCGGGCGCGAAGAGGTGCAGGTACCACTGGCCGGGCGTGCCGTCGGGCTCGGTGACCCTGGTCCACGCGGGACCGCCGAAAATACTCGGCCAGTTGTTCGGCGGGGCGTCGCCGCCGGGGCCGCGGCCGTCGCGGAAGAGGTAGCGGGCGCGTTCCGGGCTGCCCGGCCCGGCTTCGAGCGCCGCGAGGAACCAGGGATGTTCGTTGCTGGTGTGGTTAGGCACCAGGTCCATCGTGATCTTGATATGGCGGAAGTGCGCCTCGGCGATCAGTTCGTCCATCGCGGCGAGTCCGCCGAACAGCGGGTCGATATCGCGGGGATCGGCGACGTCGTAGCCGCCGTCGGCCATCGGCGACCGCATCACCGGACACACCCACAGTGCGTCGACGCCGAGCAGTTCCAGATAGCCGAGCTTGTCGCGGACTCCCCCGAGGTCGCCGACCCCGTCACCGTCGGAATCCGCGAAGGATCTGGGATAAACCTGGTAGAACACGGCCGACCGCCACCATGGTTGCGTGGTGCGATCCACCGGCGCCGGTACGGCTGGTGTATCAGTCACAGACGTAATAGTGCCAAAGTTTTGCGGCAAAAACCCTTAGGCGGAGCAGCAATCTCGACTTCCGGCAAATCTCCAGCGTCCGACCGGACGCGGCGAAAACCCTCGGGCCGTCCGGGCTCTCGACCGAAACGCCCTCACCAGGGGGCGTTCATCAGCGAATTCGCCGCCATCTCCAGATAGTCCAGCAGCGCCTTGCGGTGCTCGTCATCGAGTAGCTCGGGCTCGATCTCCGCTACGGCGATTCGCATACAACGCAACCACGCGTCGCGCTCCAACGGCCCGATCGTGAACGGATGGTGCCGCATCCGCAGCCTCGGATGACCTCGCTCCTCGCCGTAGGTGCGCGGGCCGCCCCAGTACTGCTCGAGGAACATGCGCAGCCTGCGTTCCGCCGGGCCCAGGTCCTCCTCGGGATAGAGCGGGCGCAGCACCTCGTCGGTGGCCACCTCGCGATAGAACGCCGCGACGATCCGCCGGAACGTATCCGCCCCGCCGACCGCCTCGTAGAACGACGCCGCCGTCTGCTCTGCCGAAGCCGCTCCTGTTTGCTCGCCCGAAGTCATAGACCCTCTCGATTCGCTGGATGCGCCGTAGTCCATTGTGCGGCCTCCTGGGACTACGGTCACCCTTGCCCCCGTCTCGGTGACGCGCTCGGCATCGGCAGCCCACACGACGGCTCGAGACAGCGCGGAATCGCGACCTGGCGGCTCTTCAGCCACAGTTAACCGGACATTGTTGAAAATCACCGTGCAATAGCCGTCGTTCCATGGTCAACTGGGTGGCAATCTCTGCCGAGCTAAACAGCATGATCCTGCCAATCATGAAATTGAGGTCCAGATGAAGCAGCGGCACAGCGCCAGATCACGCGAGGCGCGCATCCACCGACAACTCCAGCCCGCCGACGTCCACAATCGTGGGTCGGGGGCTACTCCGCTGCACATCCTGTCCGATCATTATCCGGGCGCGCATCACGGCCACGCCGATCATGCGCACCGCTCCGCACCGCCGCCCAGTGAGAGTCCGAGCTGGTTGAAGCGCCGGGTGCTGCTTCTGAACGCCACCTACGAGCCGCTCACCGCTCTGTCCGCGCGCCGTGCGATCGTCTTGCTCATCTGCGATAAAGCCGACACCGTTCACCACGATGCCGAAGGCCCGGTAGTCCATTCCGCCGAAGCCGCCGTCGCCATTCCCTCGGTGATCCGCCTGCGCAGCTACGTCCACGTGCCGTATCGGGCTCGCGTCCCGATGACCCGTGCCGCACTCATGCACCGCGACCGCTATCGCTGCGGCTACTGCGGTGCCAAGGCGGAGACCATAGACCATGTCATTCCGCGCAGTCGCGGCGGCGAACACTCCTGGGAGAACTGCGTCGCCAGCTGCGCACCGTGTAACCATCGCAAGGCCGACAAAATGCTGAGCGAACTGGGCTGGACGCTGCGTTCGCCGCTGGTCTCGCCGAAGGGACCGCACTGGCGGCTGCTGTCGACGACGGCGGACCTGGACCCGGTGTGGTTGCAGTATCTCGGCGAGGGCGCTGCCTGACCCGCGGTCAGGTGTATTCGACGATCAGTGTCGCCGTGGTGCCGGGTGCCAGGGCTTCGAAGACGTGCGGGACGTCGGCCGGGTAGGAGATGTAGTCGCCCGGCGACAGGTCGAGGGGCGCGTCGGTGAGGCCGACGAGGGCGCGGCCGGTCGCGATCAGCACGTGTTCCACCGCGCCCGGGATGTGCGGGTCGGATTTGCGGGCATGTCCTGGTTCGGCGGTGATCCGGAAGATGTCCCGGCGCGCGTTGGGCGGGCTGGCGGCCAGCAACGTGGCGCGATAGTCCGACCGTTCCGCGACGACCACGGGACCCTCCCCCGCCCGGATCACCTGGACATTCGGTCGCGGCGGGTCGAGCAGCCGGGAGAACGGCATCTCCAAGGCGACACACAATGCCCATAGGGTTTCCAGGCTGGGATTGCCGGTGCCCGATTCCAATTGCGAGAGCGTGGATTTCGCGATGCCCGCGCGGTGCGCGACCTCGGTGAGCGAAAGCCCGGCGCGGGTGCGTTCGCGGCGCAGCGCGGCGGCGATCACCGCCTGCGGTGTCGCCGTCGTCGAGTCCTGCAGTGCCACTTGCTCTCCCATCGGGGTGGTGAACCACTCAACAGAAAACCATATTGACGAACCGGCCTACCATGTTCACTATAAGCTACATGCGTTCGATATGGCGAACACTCGGCCGGGACACAGCGGCGGGGATCGCGGCGGTATGCCTGGCGGTCGGCGTCATCGGGGTGTCCTACGGTGCGACCGCCGTGACAAGCGGTCTTCCCCCGTGGCTGCCGATCGTGCTGGGGGTGGTGGTGCTCGCCGGGGGTGCGGAGTTCCTGTTCATCGGGATCGTCGCGGCAGGTGGCAGCCCGATCGCGGCGGTGCTGGCCGGGCTGGTGGTCAATGCCCGGCATCTGCCGTACGGGCTTTCGGTGCCGGATGTAGTCGGCAGCGGGTGGCGACGGTCGCTCGGCGTGCATCTGATGAACGACGAGTCGGTGGCGATGGCGCTGGCCCAGCCCGACGTTGAGCGCAAACGGGCCGCCTATTGGGCTTGTGGGTTCGGGGTGTTGCTGGCCTGGCCAGGGGGTGCTGCGCTCGGAGTGTTGATCGGGACGTTCGTTCCGGATACCGCGGCGTTCGGGCTGGATGCGGTGTTTCCGGCGGTGCTGCTCGCGTTGATCGTTCCGGCGTTGCGGGAAAAGGCAACGCTGCGTGCGGCTTTGGTCGGTGCCGCGGTTGCTGTCGCCAGCGCGCCGTTCTTACCTGCGGGAATGCCTGTGCTGGTTGCGCTTTCGGGCTTGCTGGTGGCGGGACGTGGAAGCGACCAGTGCAGGGGTGACGCCGTTGTACCGGAAAGCTCTGAGCCAGTTTCGAAATCCGATCGCACTACATGTGAGTCAGGTGCCGAATGATGTTGGCCGCGGGAATGATCGCACTTGCCGTGGGAACCTACGCGTTCCGCTGGGCCGGTCCGGCATTGCGCGAGCGTATCCGCTTCCCCACCCGCGTAGTTCGCCTACTCGAGGTCGGCGCCGTAGTCCTACTCGCCGCCCTCGTCGCCGTCACCGCCCTACCCACCGGCTCCGGCAACTTCGGCTTCGCCCTCCCCGCAGGAGTTCTCGTCGCCGCCCTGTTGGCTTGGCGCAAACAACCCATCCTGGTCGTAATCCTCGCCGCCGCCACAACCACCGCCCTACTCCGCCTCCTCGGCGTGGGTTGACCGCAGATACCACCCCCGCCGAACCGTTTCCGGCACCCACCCCGACCGGCTGTGATCTCACAGAAGTCGCAAACGGCCTACAGGGTTTACAACCGTTGTGAACCGTAGGGAGCTCTGTGAGCACCCGCGAAACTCTTTGCGATCCATGGCAAGAGCCCAACTGCCGCTCTGATCGACCTCCCAAACCGCCACCTAACCACTTTTCCGAAAGCCCCCGACACGCAACCACAGCCAGATGACCACGCTGGAACCTCCACCCCGCGCACCTGACCGGTAAAGAAAGCCGGGTACGGCACACGACGTGCCCAGCACTGCTCAGTAACCCCGTGGTAGGTGCACCTTTACGGGAGTCTCTGGCGTACCCACCCAGGACAGCGCGCATCCCGCCCACGCGCGCATCCCCGCCTCACGCGCGCATCCCCGCCCGCGCGCATGTTCGCCTCCCGCGCGCATCCCCGCCCGCGCGCATCCCCGCCCGCGCGCATGTTCGCCTCCGGCGTACGAGTTGGCTAGCTGTTTGGTGCGCGGCGAAAATACCGTGCGCGGGATACTCGCCCAGGGTTGAGTGCTTAGGGATTCCTCGGGGTGTGCTGCCCAACGGTTGGCGACCCTGCGTGGGATGCCCGGATTAATGCTGGGCGCGTGAGGTGGGGTTCCCGGCTTTCTCTTCCGCGGCTTGGGGATTGGAGCTCGGGTACCGGCGTGGTCGACTGGCTGTGGTGCTGTTTTCGAGCGTCATTTTCGGCGGTCAGGAAGGTTGGGAGGATTGGGATTCATGATCAACGGGACGTGGTGGAGGCATTGTGCGAGTAAGCCCACCACCACGTCCCGTTCGCCACCAACGCCACGGGCCTACCCAGCGCAACCATGATCAACGGGACATGACGGCGGCATCGTGCGAGAAGGTCCACCACCACGTCCCACTCGCCACCAACGCCACGACCTACCCAGCGCAACCATGATCAACGGGACATGACGGCGGCATTGTTCGAGTGGGCCCACCGTCACGTCCCGTTCGATCATGAGCGATCCGTCGCACCCGAGGGGAACCATGATCAACGGGACGTCGTGGTGGCATTGTTCGAGTAAGCGCGCCGTTGTGTCCCGTTGATCATGAACGTAAGCGCGGGGGGTCAGGTTGGGGATAGGGAGATGTTGGCGCCTCGGCGGCGGGCTACCGAGCCGTAGCGGGCGTCTATGCGTAGCCAGGTTTTGCTGGCTCGGACGCGGACTATTTCGGTGGGGAGGATGCGGCGGGAGTCGGCTTTGTCACCGGAGTGGGGGATGAAATCCATTGCGGTGAGGGCGAAGACGACTCGCATCGGTACCTGCACCTGGGTGTCGGCGCCGGAGACGGTGAGCACGGTTTGGTCGAGGAGTGAGGCAGGCGGGCCGTGGCTGCTGCCGTGTTCCTTCGCCAGTTGTGCGCCCTGCTCGGCGAGTTCGACGAGGGTGCGGGCGGGTACGTCATCGATGTGCGCGAAACCGTCCGGCGGGGGTAGTGCGCCGCGCCACGCGGAGTCCATCGAGTAGCCGAGGTCGATGGGGAGGCCGGAGCCGAGGCCGGCCAGCACCATGTCGGCGCCGACGGTGACATCGTCGACGCCGAGTTCGCCGACCACGGTGCGGACCGCGAGCGCCTCGAAACCCGTTGCTACCCAGGCGGAGACGTACCGCTCCCCGCGGCGGCGGATACGTACCACCGCCGCGGGGTCCAGCCGCACCGCCCGAGTCAGGAACGTCGCGAGGTTCTCTCGCTCCGCCGGATCGGACACGTGCAACACGCGTTGTTCTGCCATCACGGCTGTGCTGCCGTTCTCAGCCGGCGATCACCGATGTGGATCAGTCCAACCACTGGGCCAGGTAGTCGCGCTCGGCCTCGCTGAGCCTGCGCAACCGCTGGGCCGTCATGTCGAACGCGGCGATCTGGGTAGAGGCGATCACCGCGGGCGGCGAGTCCGGCGCCGCACCGGCTGCGCGCACCTCGTAGCCGATGGTGAAGTCGACTGCCCGCAGTTGCTCGGTCCACATGGCGATATCGAGCGGCGTGTCCTCGTGCCGCAGCTGGCCGCGGTACCGCACCCGCAGGTCGGCGAGGACACAGCCGGTCCGCAGCGCGGCGGTCGGGCGGTCACCCTCGAACAGCCACGGGATGCGCGCCTCCTCCAGCAACGTCACCATGCGGGCATGGTTCACATGCTGGAAAGCATCCATGTCCGACCACCTGACATCTACTTGGGTGTGAAAACGCTTGGGCAGCACGACATTGCTGCCCTGCGCCTTCCCGTTACCGTTCAACGAGCTCGTCAACGTGGTACCTCCGATTGCGCGCCCACCCCGCTCACCATGCTTCGCACTTGCCGCGCTGCAACCGACAGCGTGGCGAGATCGTGGGTTCCGGACTCGAACAATTCCGACAGCGCGGCTCGGGCGCGACCGAGCCGGGACTGGTTCTTCGACTCCCAGTATGCAATCTTCTCGTCCGCGCTCTCTTCCGGGTCACCGGCGGAGAGCACATCGAGGGTCAGCGAGCGCAGCGAGGAATACATGTCGTCGCGCAGCGCGAGCCGGGCCAGCGAGTGCCAGCGGTCGCCGCGCTCGAGGTGGCTCACCGCCTGGAGCAGCCAGTCGATCTTGAGGTGTTCGTTCAACGCGTAGTAGAGCGCGCCGACCTCGTCGCCGTCCCGATCGGTGATGTCGGCGATGTCCACGATGTCCAGCAGCGGGAACAGGTTGAGCAGCCCGAACACCTCGGTGGCCAGTTCGGTCGGCGCACCGCGGGCAATGAGCTCGGCCGACTGATCGGTGAGCGTGGCGACGTGATGTCCGCGCAGCCAGCCCGGCACCTTCGGCGCCAACTCCTGCACGTCGCGGCAGTACCGGTTGATCTCCGCGCCGACCGCGATCGGCTGCGGGCGATTGCTGAGGAACCAGCGCGACGCCCGGTCCAGTGTCCGTTTGGTTTCCAGTTCCAGCAGGTCACGCACCGAGGTGGCGGCGTCGGCCGCGCGGATGCGGGCCCACATTTCCGGCAGTCCGAAGATCTCGGTGGCCGCGGCGAACGCGCGCACCGCGTCGGTGGCGGTGGCGCCGGTCTCCTCGCTCAGCCGGTGCGCGTAGGTGATGCCGCCGTAGTCGACCATCTCGTTCACGATCATCGTGGTGAGGATTTCCCGGCGCAGCCGGTGCTTCTTGATGGCGACACCGAACCGGTCACGCAGCGGGGTCGGGAAGTACTCCGGCAGCCTGGTGACGAAGAACGGGCTGT
Source organism: Nocardia brasiliensis (assembly GCF_042691675.1). Lineage (GTDB taxonomy): Bacteria > Actinomycetota > Actinomycetes > Mycobacteriales > Mycobacteriaceae > Nocardia > Nocardia brasiliensis_D. Next base: position 2,015,018 of record NZ_CP170507.1, on the reverse strand, counting down.
CCGGCAGATCGGTGTCGAGCAGATCGGCCTTGAGCGAAAGCTTCACGTGCGCCATGAGATTGGCCAGTTCCGGTGAAGTCAGGCCCACGCCGTCTTCCAGCATTCGCTTGAGCTGCGGCTCCGACGGCAATGCCTCCAGTTCCCGATCCAGGCCGCGGCGCTGTTCGAGATCCTCGATGAGCCGCATGTGCACGTTGAGCATCTCCGCTGCGTCGGTGCGCGACATGCCCATCAGGAAGTTCTGCGCGACATTGTCTTCCAGCACCATCCGCGCGACCTCATCGGTCATCGAGGCGAGCAGCGGGTTGCGTTCGGCCTCGGCGAGTTCGCCGCTGGAGACGACGGTGTCGAGCAGCACCTTGATGTTGACCTCGTGGTCGGAGCAGTCGACGCCCGCGGAATTATCGAGCGCGTCGGTGTTCATCTTGCCGCCGTTGCGGCAGAACTCGATCCGGCCGAGCGCCGTCGCGCCCAGGTTGCCGCCTTCGCCGATCACCTTGACGCGCAACTGGTTTCCGTTGACCCGAACCGGGTCGTTGGACTTGTCGCCCACCTCGGCATTGGATTCGGTGCTCGCCTTGATGTAGGTGCCGATGCCGCCGTTCCACAGCAGCTGCGCGGGCGCGAGCAGGATGGCGCGGACCAGTTCGGGCGGGGACAGCGATTCGACATCGTCGGCCAGCCCCAACGCCTTTCGAGCCTGCGGACTGATCGGCACCGACTTGACCGTGCGGTCCCAGACCCCGCCGCCCTTGCTGATCAGCGTGGCGTCGTAGTCGGCCCACGAGGAACGGGGCAGCTGGAACATCCGCTGCCGCTCCGCGTAGGACGCGGCGGTATCGGGGTTCGGATCCAGGAAGATGTGGCGGTGGTCGAACGCCGCGATCAGCCGGATGTGCTCGGACAGCAGCATGCCGTTGCCGAAGACGTCACCGCTCATGTCACCGATGCCGACGACGGTGAAATCCTGGGTCTGGGTGTCGATGTCCATTTCCTGGAAGTGGCGTTTTACGCTTTCCCAGGCACCCTTGGCGGTAATGCCCATCGCCTTGTGGTCGTAGCCCGCCGAGCCGCCCGAGGCAAAGGCGTCGCCGAGCCAGAAACCGTAGCGCTGAGCCACATCGTTGGCGATGTCGGAGAACGTGGCGGTGCCCTTGTCCGCGGCCACCACCAGGTAGGTGTCGTCGCCGTCGCGGCGGACCACCCGGTCGGGCGGCAGCACCTTGCCGGTCGCGCGGTCGACGTTGTCGGTGACATCGAGCAGGCCGGAGATGAAGGTGCGGTAGCAGGCGACGCCCTCGGCGCCGAGTGCCTGCCGGTCCGCGACGGGATCGCCGCTGGCCGCGGGCGGCTGCTTCACGACGAAGCCGCCCTTGGCGCCGACCGGGACGATGACCGCGTTCTTCACCGCTTGCGCCTTGACCAGGCCCAGCACCTCGGTGCGGAAGTCCTCCAGTCGGTCCGACCAGCGCAACCCGCCGCGAGCCACCGGCCCGAACCTCAGGTGCACACCCTCGACCCGCGGTGAGTACACGAAGATCTCGAATTGGGGCCTCGGCTTGGGCAATTCGTTGATCTCGCGGGGCTCGACCTTCACCGAGACGTAGTCGCGGGGCATGCCCTCGGCGTCGGTGACGTAGTAGTTGGTGCGCAGCGTCGCCCGGATCAGGTTGAGAATGGCGCGCAGGATGCGGTCCGCGTCGAGGCTGACCACCTCGTCGATCCGGCCGCGCACCTGGATCTCCAGTTCGGCGGCGTGCTCGGCCGAGACGGTGTCCGGGTCGAACCGGGCCGCGAACAGGTCGACGAACAGTCGCGCCACGTCCGGGTAGGTGAGCAGCACCCGGGAGATGTTGGCCTGGCTGTACGGAAAACCGGCCTGCTGCAGGTACTTCGCGTATGTGCGCAGGATCGACACCGCACGCCACGGCAGGCGGGCGCGCAGCACCAGTTCGTTCAGTCCGTCCGCTTCCGCGCGGCCGTACCAGGCCGCCTCGAAGGCTTCGGTGAACCGCTCCCGCAGGCCGCGAACCTCCGCCTCCAGCACGGCGGCACGCTTGGACGACTCCAGCAGCTCGGCGTCGAGATCGCGGTCGAGCGCACTGCGCAACAACTCCGCCCGAGCCAACAGGCCGAAGTCGTAGATCCAGCGTTCCCCGCCGGTGCTGGGGTCGCCGCCGGGCTGGGGTTCCAGCTCGAGCTGGTACGGCCGCTCGTCGACCACCTCGACACCGAGGCTCTGCAGGACCGGAAGCACCTGGCTCAGCGAGATGCCGGGACCGGCGACGTAGAGGGAGAACCGCCAGGAACCGGGGTCGGAATCGGCGTTGCGGTACAGGTACTGGTCGATGCCGCCGTCCCGCAGACGTTCGAGGCGGACGATGTCGGCGAGCGCGCGGTCGGCCTGGAAGTCCTCCTTGTAGGCGTCCGGGAACGCCTCGGCGTAGCGCTGCACCACCGCGGGGTCGAGCATCGTCGAGGTGCTGACCTCGTCGTTCAGGTGGTCTTCCCAGGTACGGCTGGCCTCGGCGAGCAGGCCCTGGATGCGCAGCCGGTTGGCCTCGGAGGTGTCCGCGGGCGGTGCCGCGTAGCGCGGCGCGCCGAACTCGGCCTCCGGCATGCGTACCGTGAAATACACGCTGGCCAAGTCGCTTTCGCCGACCCTGGCGGAATAGTCGATGGAAACGCCGCCCAGTTCGCGGACCAGGATCTCCTGCATCTCCAACCGCACCCGAGTGGTGTAGCGGTCGCGGGGCAGGTAGACCATGCAGGCGACGAATCGGCCGTAGCCGTCGCCACGCAGGAACAGCCGGACCTGCCGACGCAGCCCGATATTCAGCACCGCGAGGGCGGTCCGGCGCATCGTCTCGGCATCGGAGGAGAAAAGTTCGGTGCGCGGGAAGGACTGGATGACCTCGAGCATCGCCTGCCCGGAGAACGATTCCAGGTCGAAACCGCTCTCCTCGATCACCGAGCGGACCCGGCGCTCGATCACCGGGATGTCCAGCACGTTCTCGTGCACCGCGGTGACCGTGAAGACGCCGATGAACAAATGCTCACCGACGATGGTGCCCGCCTCGTCGAAGTCGGCGACACCGATGAAGTAGGGGTAGACCGAGCGGTGCACCGTCGCGGGCACCAGCCCCTGGGTGAGCATCAGCAGCGGGCGGTCGGTGGCGTTGATCGGCACCCGGAAATCGGTGCCGACGTCGGGCCGCAACACACCGAGGCAACTGCCCGGCAGCGGGTTGGAGTTCTCCTGCCCTTGCTCGGAGCTCAACTGGTAGCGGGCATAGCCCAACACCGTGAAGTTGCCGCTGGCCAACCAGCGCAACAGGTTCGCGGTATCGACCAGATCAATCTCGGGGAACGGTGCGGTGCCCGACTTCGCGGCCAGTTCCAGATCGTCGGCCAGCCTGCTCTGCACGTCCTTGATGGCCTCGGTGTCACCGATGACCTGACGCACGTCCGCGACCACATTCGGCAAGCCGGACTCGATCCGGCTCAGTAGGGCCCGGCTGGTGGCCGGGTGCAGCTGCAGGTGCATCCACGACTCGCGCAGCGCGGTCGCGCCGTTGCCGTCCACTTCGTGCGGGGCGGCATGCATCAGCCGCCCGTCCGCGTCGCGCTCGACCTCGAAGATCGGGTGGATCACCTCGCTCACGCTGACGCCGAGCCTGCTCAGCGACGAGGTGATCGATTCGACGAGCAGCGGCATGTCGTCGGTGACCACCTGCACCGCCGCGCCGAGGCCGGAGCCGTCGTCCGGGTGGTACACCCGGACCAACGCCCGGCCCGCCGGACGGTGCATGGCCAACTCCATGTGCCGCCGGAAGATCTGGGTGATGCCGGTGATCGCGCAGTCCACATCGCCCGCGTCGACGTGGCGGAAATACGCCTCCTCGAGGGTCGCGAGTTCGCCACGCAGTACCTGCGGCAAACTCGCGGCCCACGCCGCACTGGACAATTCGGACGAGACCGTCATTTTTCGCCAACTCCTCGGATTCGGTTCCGTAACAAAGCGACGCCGGTCCGAGAGTAGCTGTGCGTCGAAGACGCGGGGGTGAAATCCCTTCCAATCCTGGGGTGTTCACCACAACCGCCGTGTTCGCCACGCGATTGCCAAGCTCAGATGGATGATCTCGGCACAGCATCGTTCGGACTCACGGACGTCAGGTGTGCGCGACAGGAACTTTCTGCGGCGGCAGCGGGGCCGAAGCACCTCGAATCAGCTCGGCCACCAAGTCGGCGGTGGGGACCGCCGATTGCTCGAACTGCGCCTGCGCATTCACGGGTCCCACCCTAGCGAGATTCGGGCGGGCCGTGGGAGCCGGTCCGGCCCCGCTGTGCCGGATCCGAGACACGACAGGCCAGGGCCGGTACGCAACGCACCGGCCCCGGCCTGATGACGAATCAGTCGCGAGTCAGCTTGCGGTGCGTAACCCGGTGCGGGCGGGCCGCTTCCGGGCCGAGGCGCTCGATCTTGTTGGCCTCGTACGCCTCGAAGTTGCCCTCGAACCAGAACCACTTGGCGTCATTGTCGGAGTCGCCCTCCCATGCCAGGATGTGGGTGCAGGTGCGGTCGAGGAACCAGCGATCGTGGGAGATGACCACGGCGCAGCCGGGGAACTGTTCGAGCGCGTTCTCCAGCGAACCGAGGGTTTCCACGTCGAGGTCGTTGGTCGGCTCATCGAGCAGGATCAGGTTGCCGCCCTGTTTGAGGGTGAGCGCCAGGTTCAGCCGGTTCCGCTCACCACCGGAGAGCACACCGGCCGGCTTCTGCTGATCCGGGCCCTTGAAGCCGAACGCGCTGACGTAGGCGCGCGACGGCATCTCCTGATTGCCGACCTGAATGAAGTCGAGGCCTTCGGAGACGACCTGCCAGACATTCTTCTTCGGGTCGATGCCTGCCCGGTTCTGGTCGACGTAGCTCAGTTTGACCGTCTCACCGACCCGCACGATGCCGCTGTCCGGCTCTTCCAGCCCGACGATGGTCTTGAACAGCGTGGTCTTACCGACACCGTTCGGGCCGATGACGCCGACAATGCCGTTGCGCGGCAAGGTGAACGACAGATCCTTGATGAGCTGGCGGTCGCCGAAGCCCTTGTCCAGGTTCTGCACCTCGACGACCACGTTGCCCAGGCGGGGACCAGCCGGGATCTGGATCTCCTCGAAGTCCAACTTCCTGTGCTTGTCGGCCTCGGCCGCCATCTCCTCGTACCGGCCCAGGCGGGCCTTGTTCTTGGCCTGGCGGGCCTTGGCGCCCGAGCGCACCCAGGCGAGCTCGTCCTTGAGCCGCTTCTGCAGCTTCTGATCCTTCTTGCCCTGGACCTCGAGTCGCTGGGCCTTCTTCTCCAGGTAGGTGGAGTAGTTGCCCTCGTACGGGTAGGCGTGGCCGCGGTCGAGTTCGAGGATCCACTCGGCGACATTGTCGAGGAAGTACCGGTCGTGGGTGACGGCGAGCACGGCACCGGAGTACGCGGCCAGGTGCTGTTCGAGCCAGAGCACGCTCTCGGCGTCGAGGTGGTTGGTCGGCTCGTCGAGCAGTAGCAGGTCGGGCTTGCTCAGCAGCAGCTTGCACAGCGCGACGCGGCGGCGCTCACCACCGGAGAGGTTGGTGACCGGCTCTTCCGGCGGCGGGCAGCGCAGCGCGTCCATGGCCTGCTCCAGTTGGGAGTCGACGTCCCACGCGTCGGCGTGGTCCAGGTACTCCTGCAACTTGCCCATCTCGTCCATGAGCTCGTCGGAGTAGTCGGTGGCCATCAGCTCGGCGATCTCGTTGAAGCGATCCAGCTTCACCTTCACCTCGCCGAGGCCCTCCTCGACATTGCCGCGGACGGTCTTCTCCTCGTTCAGTGGCGGCTCCTGCAGCAGGATGCCGACCGTCGCGCCGTTCGCGAGAAAGGCGTCGCCGTTGTTCGGCTGGTCCAATCCGGCCATGATCTTCAGCACGCTGGATTTACCGGCGCCGTTCGGGCCGACGACACCGATCTTGGCGCCGGGAAGAAAGTTCAAGTTGACATCGTCGAGTACGACTTTGTCACCGTGCGCCTTGCGAACCTTCTTCATCGTGTAGATGTACTCAGCCATAAGGAGGAAGCCTATCGGTGTCGGAAACGGTGAGTTGAACCGGCGGATACCCCTTGCAACACTCGGCCAAAAGTCCGGCGCGCCGGGTCAGGCGTCGGCGTGCTCGGGCTGGGTCGTTCGGGGCGGCGCCGCAGAGGCGGCTGCGACATTCTCCCCCAGCACGTCGCCTACCGGCACGTGAGATTCAGCGCCGAAGCCGTCCGAAGTATTCCGCGCCTCCGACCACCGGGTGACCTGGGCGGTGCAGCGACCGAGGTCGGGGCCGACGGCGCTGGCCCGCATCTCCAGGTCGCGCCGTTCCACCCCGTCCCTGGTGCGGTATTCGTGCGAACGCAACTGGCCGTGGGCGATGATCGGGTCGCCGCGCCGCAATGAGGAGTCCACGCCTGCCCCCAATCTGCGCCAGCAGCTCACGGTGAGGAACAAGGTCCCGTTGTCCGTCCACTCCCCCGTCGTGTGGTCCAGTCGGCGCGAGTTGCTCGCCATCCGGAAGGTCAGCACCTGCTCGCCGTTCGGCAGCTCCCGCTTGACCGGAATGTTGACAATGGTGCCGATCACGGTCGCGTTCGCCTCGTACATGATTACGCCCCTTCGCATTCGGCCCGTGGCGGTTGCCCGGTGACTTTCTCCCCTCGAGGAGGACATCTCCAGCCTCACCGATCCGGAACGCGGTTGGGCGCCTCGATCCGAGAATGTGTACAACTTTCTCGAATGTGGATATCCGGTGCTTCTTTGCGCGGGCGAAGCGCCGTTACAGCGCCGAGAGGTCGGTATTGGCGCCGCAGAGGACGATAACCGGGCGCTCGTCGGCGGCGGGCAGGTAGACGCCGCTCTGCACCGCGGCCAAGGCGGCGGCACCGGCCAGCTCGACGACGATGCGGAATTCGCGCCACAGATACTCCCGCGCGGTCGCGATGGCGTCGTCGGTCACCAGCAGCGAACGCACCGCGTAGCGGCGCGCGATGTCCATCGCGATATCGCCGATCCTGGTGGCGCCCAAGGATTCCGCCGCGATGCTGGACACCGTCACCTCGACCGGCCTATTCGCGGTCAGCGCGGCGCGCAGGGTCGGAATGCCCTCCGGCTCGACGCCGATCACCTGCTGACGACGCCCGATCGCGGCCGCGATACCCGCGACCAGCCCGCCACCGCCGACCGCGGCCAGCACCGGCGGCCTGCCGCGCACCTGCTCCTCGATTTCCAAACCGAGCACGCCCGCCCCAGCGACGATGGCAGGTAGGTCGTAGGCGTGCAGTTGCAGAGCGTCGCGTTCTTCGGCGAGTTCGTTCGCGTAGTCGAGTGCCTCGGCGTAAGTTGTGCCATACCAAAGCACTTCGGCACCATGCGACCACATCGCGGCGACCTTGGTGTGCGGAGCCGACTCCGGAACCACCACGGTGCACGACTTTCCGAGCTGCGCGGCAGCCAAGGCGGCGGCGATGCCCGCGTTGCCGCCGGAGGCGATGACCACCTGGTCGGTACCGGTCGCGGCCGACAGCAATGCGTTGAGGCTCCCCCGCACCTTGAAAGTGCCGCCGAACTGGAGGTATTCGAGTTTCAACGTGACCGGCACCGGACCACTCGGGCCCGCGACGGACGTATGGAAGACCGGCGTCTTGCGGATCCGCCCGGCCAGCCGCCTACGCGCGGCCCGCACATCGGATCGGTCGATCCGGTCGATCGGTCTGTGCTCGGAGAAAACCATCGACCGCTCGTTCACAACCACACCTTGACCACACTCGACTCCACCATGACCGACAACTACGCGACCGACGACCCGGTGTCGAGAAAAGACCCTGTGCCGCCGGGTCGCTCACTCACTTGCGTTCCCCTCGGTCACGTTGAGCCAGTTCCGCGAACATCGCGTTATGCGCGGCGAGAGCGGCATCGTGGTCCCGGTCGGCGGCCCGATCGGTGCGCTGCGCCAGCCGTCGATCGCTGCGCGACCATTGGATGAGCAGAGCCAGCATCACCACCACCAACGGCACCTCACCGCTCGCCCAGGCCAGGCTACCGCCGGTGCGCTGGTCACCGAGCAGGTCGCCGTTCCAGCCGAGGCCGAGGCCACGGTAGAACCAGCCGCCGAGAACCGTCGTCATACTCATCAGCGCGATGCCGAAGAAGGCGTGGAAGGGCAGCGAACCGAACACCATGCCCAGCTTGGTCAACGGTTCCACACGACGCGGCTTGGGATCGATGCCGATGACGACCCAGTAGAACAGATAGCCGCTGAGCAGGAAGTGCGCGTTCATCATCAGGTGCGCCGCATGGGAATCCGCGTACGTGTCGAAGATCCCGCCGAGGTACAGCGCGTAGAACCCGCCGACGAAAATGACCGACGCCACGATCGGATGGGTCAGGAAGCGCGACACCGGATTGTGCACCGCCGCCAGAATCCACTCGCGGGGTCCCGGCGCGCCGGTGCGCCCGGCCGGCGGCAGCGCCCGCAACGCCAGCGTCACCGCGCCGCCCAGCGCGAACAGGATCGGCGCCAGCATGGACAGCGCCATGTGCGCTCCCATATGCACGCTGAACATCGCGGGCGAATACCGGCCGACGCCGGACGAGGTGGCGATCAGCAGCACCACACAACCGGACAGCCAGGCGATGGTCCGCCCGACCGGCCACGCGTCACCGCGCGCCCGAAGTCTGCGCACGCCAAGCAGATACAGCACCGCGAGCACGATCGACAGCGTCCCGAAGATCAGGTCGAAGCGCCAGTCGAACAGCAAGCGAGCGACGGTCGGCGGCCCGGCCAGGTTGTAGCCGAGTTCGACCTCGGCCGGTGTCGGTATGGAGGTCGGTGGCGGCGGCGGGGTGCGGCCGAGACCGACCGCGAGGCCGATGGTCGCCGCGAAGACCAGCACCTCGACCCCGGCGAACCGGATCAGCGCGCCGCGATCCTTCGGGTTCGCGGCGAGTGCGGGCAGCGCGGCGCGCCGCTGGGTGTAACCGATGAAGCCGAGGATCACCAGCGCACCCGCCTTGGCCAGCACCAGCTTGCCGTAGGTGGAGGTGAACAGCTCGTCCCACGGCACCCGGACCCATGAGTTGATCACCCCGCTGGCACCGATGGTGACGAAGGCGATGGTGGCGGTCAGCGAGAAACGCCGCGCGGCGAGGTCGGTGTGCGCGCCGCCACGGCGCGCGTGCGCCAGCAGCGCGAACAAGCCGCCGACCCACACCGCGGCCGAAACCAGGTGCAGGATCAAGCTGTTGGTGGCGACGTCGTGCGCACCACCCGAGGACGAGTGGCCGGTCAGCGCGAGCGGCATCATCGTCACGACGGACGCGCCGAACAGCACCGGGGTCCAGCCCCAACGCAAGGCGAGCCGGGCACCGACCGCGACGATCAAGGCGAACACCACCGTGGTGCGCCAGGCACCGGCCAGCTCGATCTGATCGATGGCGCGCCACAGGGCATCCGGGCGCAAGGTGTCACCGACCGGCTGGCCCGTGGTGTCGGACACGGTCAGCGGAATGAGCAGCGCCGCGCAACACGCCCAGATGAGGGCGAAGTTGGAGGCACGGCGGACGGCGCGATACCCGCCGACATCCAGCAGGCCATTCGATTGCGGCGGCACCAGGAAGGCGGCGAACAACAACGAACCGACCGTCAGCGCCGCCGACAGATCGGCGAGCGCACGCACCGCGGGCAAGCCGTACGTGGTCAGTGAACCGGGATCCGGAATACCGAGCAAACTCAACGCCTGAGCCGCGGACAACGCGACCACCAGCGCGGCAACCACCGCCGCGATCGCCCCGGCCAGGGCGATCACCACCGCGTATGTCGCCGCCGACCGAGTGACCTCCAGATCAGGTGAAGCAGACGGGTCCTGCGCTGACGACATACGACTGAGCGTAGTTCGATTGTTGTCGCGTGGCCGCGTCGGGTTTGGGCCGATAGGGTGGGCGGCGGATCACGGAGGTGCAATGTCGATCGTGTCGATCGTGTTGATTGCCTTGGTGGCGTTGTTCTTCGCCGCCATGGGTGTTTACGGGCTGCTGCGGCCCAGCCAACTCGTCGACCCACTGGGGCTGCTCGCCGACCGGGCGGACGCCAGAGCCGAGGTGCGGGCCGTCTACGGCGGCTTCGGCATCGCCGTCGCGGTGGTCCTCGGGTTGGCCGCCGCCGATGTCGGTGACCTGAGATTCGGGGCCTGCATCGCGGTCGCGGCCGCCCTCGGCGGCATGGCGGTCGGCCGGATCTGGTCGGCCTTCGACGAAAGCCCCTCCGCTTTCTTCCCCGTCTGGTTCTACCTGGTGCTCGAGGTGATCATGGCCGCAATGCTGATACTCGCCGTCACGCTCGACCCCTAGCCATCTGGTCGGTCGCTATAATTGGCGCGCTGGACAGCACGACCAATGTCGGCCATGGTGGAACCCACTGCCTCCGTAGCTCAGTTGGATAGAGCAAGGGCCTTCTAATCCCTAGGTCGCAGGTTCGATTCCTGCCGGGGGCGCCAGCGCAGAGCTGCGACTCGCTGAAACAGCGGGTTCGCAGCTTTGCGCTTAGAGTAGCCGCGCGATTGGCCCTCTAAACGCCGAATTCGGATAGCTTCCCGCCCTGGGCGCGGCCGCTGGGAGCGGGCGCTGTCGAGGCAGCTCGACCCGCGCCGCACAGTAATTAGTTCCGCTCCGCCGACAGTGATCTGTGCCACATTTCTCTAGTGCGCTGCGTATCGCCGATAAGCGCGCAACCACTAGCCGCTGGCCCGGCGCATCGACACCGGACAGCGTGTTGGAAAACCAAGTGCGGCTGCCGTATTGGTACCGAGTTCGGTTCCTGCAGGTAGTCCACTGGACAACCCGCAACATGCACCCTCCTCAAAAGAGGCACTTATCTGAGATAGACACTCACAAGAGGGCCGGTATCGCAATGACGGTGGCGTCCAGGGGATTACGGGATCTCCGCTGCCCGCCAGGACGAGATGAGGCACGTCAGCGCGACGTCGGCCTCATCGGCGGTTCTCGTTCTCGATCGAGCTCGAGGTATCCCCTTGGGCAGCGATCGCGGCACCCATCCAGCGACGCAGGTAGGCGCGTAGTTCGTCTTCGGTGCGCGGCGGGTTGCCGGGGGAGACGAAGAACGAGTGCATCGTTCGCAGGACGTATTCGACCAGTTCACGCAGGGCCGCTTCGTCGTAACCGTGGCGGTTCCAATCGACGTCGAAGCGGTGGATCATCGTCATGCCGAATGCCTTGGCCTGCGCGGAGGTGAGGCTGTCGGGGTCGACGTTCGAGTACGAGCTCGACAGCAGGATGCCCAGGTGCGGGGTGCGGCGCACCTCGGCGAGGGTGTAGACCACGCCCTCGGTCATCGCCTCGACCGGATCCTCGAGGCCCGCCACGTGCGCGGTCAACCGATCGAGAAAACCGTCGACCGAGGCGATCGCGGCCGCCGCCATCAGCGCCTCGGAGCTGGGAAAGTAGCGGTACACGGTCTGGCGGATGACGCCGAGAGCATCCGCGACGTCGGCGATGCTGATCGCCTTGCCGGTCCGCCCGATCAACTCGACTGCGGTAGCGACGATCCGACGATGCGCTTCCTCGTCATCCTTCGGCGGACTCCCGCCCCACCCGCGTCTGCGCGCCACTGGCCGGACGTTACCACCGCGGCGGTGGTACGCGGGCGACCCCGCGGAAAGTAATCATACACACCTACGCAGTTGTGTATGGTTACCTCCAGTGTGCTTCTCCCGCACAGCACACGAACGACCACTCTCACCAATGCGAGGTAACGCACTGTGACCAATTTGCAGCCCCGAAAGATGGACTTCGGATTCGACGACGCCGATGTCCCGTTCCTGTGGAACCCGCAGAACCCGGCGTGGTCGAGCATGTCCAACGCGGTCTCATTTCTGGCGATCGGCTTCGAGAAAATGATCGTGAAGCTGATCATGCAGCTCAAGCCGCTGATCACCGATCCGGAGGTATCGCAGGAAGCCATAGCGTTCATGCGGCAGGAAGGACACCATTCGACCGCGCATCGCCAGCACGTCAAGGCGCTCATCAAACAATATCCAGGACTTCAGAACACCCTCGACGCCGTGATCGGCCAGTTCGACCTGCTCACCGAGGCCACCTCGCGCGAATACCGGCTCGCTTACACCGCCGACCTGGAAGCCACCTTCACACCGGTGTTCAAACTGATGCTCGACAACGAGGCAACACTGTTCCGCCCGGGCGACGACCGGGTCGCCTCGCTGTTCATCTGGCATTTCGTGGAGGAGGTCGAGCATCGCAGTTCCGCGCTGATCATCTTCAATTCCGTTGTCGGAGACGAGCTTTACCGGATGCGCATGGCGCCGTCGATCTTCGCGCACGTGATGAAGGTGCTCCGGGTCGCGTGCGCCGGCTTCAACCAGCACGTCCCGCTCGCCGATCGGCAGGTCGACTCGCTGTCGATGTTCGCCACCCACCGCGCCAAGCAGAAGGTGCTGGAATTCTTCGCGCCCTATTTGACCAAGGGCCCGATGCCGCGCGCGTTCGACGGACTCTCGCGCCGCGAGCAGCTCAACGCGCTCGCCGGCGTCGTCCGCAGCCAGCTGCCCGAGCACGATCCGACGCACGAGAAGCTGCCCGAGCTGGCAGATAGGTGGTTCGAGCGCTACGACGCGGGCTACGACTGCACCCGCTGGTACACCGCGGCCCAGAGCCAGGGTGAGCCGATGGCGGCGGTGCACCGATGAGCGATCTGTGCACGCCCACCTTCGCCGATCTTGCTGTGCGACTGGGCTTTTCCTGCGACGAAGCAGGTGGCCTCGTCGAGTTCCGCAATCCGGCCGCGCTGGAGAACTGGACGCTACCGGTCCTCGAAGTGACCATCGTGCTGGGCTCGGTACTCGCCCTGATCTACGCGGTCCTGCGACTGCGCAAGCACGGTGACCCGACCAATCTGGTGCTGTGGTTCGGCGCCACCGCCTACCTGTTCGTGATCGAACCGCCACTGTATTTCCCGTCGGCCTTCGGGATCGCCGAACATGTAGACACGATGTTCGCGCACAACCTGTTCACCGTGGACTTCCTGTGGGGCAGGCTGCCGCTCTACATCATCGCGATCTATCCGCTGATGGCGACGCTGGCCTTCGAAATCGTGCGCATGCTCGACATCTTCCGGCGCCACGGCCTGCTGCTCGGCGCGGCGTGCGTCGGCTTCGTACACCATGCCTTCTACGAGATCTTCGATCAGATCGGTCCGCAGCTGCGCTGGTGGGAATGGTCGGTGGACAATCCGATCAACCAGCCGATGTTCGATTCGGTGCCGCTGCCCAGCGTCGTCGTCTTCGCCGCGTTGTGGCCGATGTCGCTGGCGCTGTGCGTGCAGTACTTTGTCGGCCGCCACGTCGATGCGGGCACGAATTTCACCGGGCCGCAGCTGGTTTCGCGTACGGTCGGGATCGGCTTGCTGGCCTCGGTCGGTACCTTCGTCCTGCCGCTGCCTGCGACCGTCTTCGGCATGGGTAGCGACACCGTCCGCGGATTCCTCTACGCGGCAGAGCTTCTCGTGCTCTCGGTGGTCGCGGCGGTGCTGATGTACCGGCAGTGGTCGGCACTGCGTTCGGGGTCCGCCGGAGTGAACGGGTACCGCAACCGGCTGGTGCAGTGGTACGCGCTCGCCTACCTGGCCGTGCTGGCCCTGCTCTGGGCCACCGCCCTACCCGACTACTTCGACGCCACGGACGGGCACACGCCCAATGGCGACCCCATCGGCAACCTCTGGTACACCATCGCCTGCTTCGTCGTCGCGATCGCAACCGTGCTCGCCACTTTCCTGGTGCCGCAAGGCAAGTCGCACGACAAAGGCACCCGGCCCGCCGCCCAACCCACCGCGACGCACACCGCCTGATCGTGTGGACCCGACGCCACACGGTTGTCGTCGACTCCGCACCGCTGGCTTGCCCGGCGCGTTGACACCGGACAACAACACCGGACACCAACGACGTGTTGGAAAACCAAGTGCGGCTGCCGCATTGGTACCCCCGGCGGGATTCGAACCCGCGCTTCCGGCGTGAGGGGCCGGTGTCCTGGGCCACTAGACGACGGGGGCCTTCGGGTTCAGGACTGGGGTGGCGGGGTGGCTTCGGCGGCTCGGCGGGCCGCGTGGTCCATGGCGGCTTCGATGGTGGTGAAGTCTTCGTCGGTCATCGCGGCGTTGACGAACCAGGATTCGAAGGGACTCGGCGGGGCGTAGACGCCGTTGGTCAGGAGGGCATGGAAGAACGGCGGGTAGCGCCAGGTTTGGGTGGCACGGGCGGCGGCGAAGTCCGGCACCGGGTCCGTGGTGAAAAAGACGCTGAACATGCTTCCCGCGGTGGGTATCCGATGCGGGACGCCGTGTCGGGTGAGGGCGGCGTCCATCAGTTGGCACAGCCTGGCCGCGTTTTCGTCCAGCGTCGTGTAGACGCCGTCGTGCGCCGCGCGGAGAGTGGCCAGGCCCGCGCTGACCGCCACCGGATTCCCGGACAGGGTGCCCGCCTGGTAGACCGACCCGACCGGCGCGAGTTCGGCCATCACCTCCGCTCGGCCGCCGAACGCCGCGGCGGGCATGCCGCCCGCCATCACCTTGCCGAAGACGAACAGGTCCGGGGCGATGCCCTCGAGACCGAACCAGCCGCCCGGCGACAGCCGGAATCCCGTCATGACCTCGTCGCTGATCAGCAGCGCGCCGTGGTCGTCGCACAGTTGGCGCAGGGTGGCGGTGAAACCCGGCGCGGGCGGGACGACGCCCATGTTGCCCGGCGCGGCTTCGGTGATCACGCAGGCGATATCGGCACCGTGTTCGGCGAAGGCCGCGCGCACCGCGGCGGGGTCGTTGTACGGGACGACGATGGTGTGCGCGGTCTGCGCCTCGGTGACCCCGGCGCTGGAGGGCGTGCCGAGGGTCGCGATGCCGGACCCCGCCTGCGCCAGCAGGGAATCGGTGTGACCGTGGTAGTGCCCGGCGAACTTGATCACCTTCGCGCGGCCGGTGGCGCCGCGGGCGAGCCGGATCGCACTCATCGCCGCCTCGGTCCCCGAATTGACCAGCCGCAGCTGCTCCACCGGGGGCACCCGGCGTTGCACTTCGTCGACCAAGTCGAGCTCGAGCGGGGTCGGCGCACCGAACGACAGACCGAAGCGCGCCGCATCGGCGACGGCGGCGAGCACGTCGGGATGAGCGTGCCCCAGGATCAACGGACCCCAGGAGGCGATCAGATCGACGTAACGGTTGCCGTCGACGTCCCAAAGGTGCGGCCCGGCACCGCGGGACATGAAGCGCGGGACACCGCCGACCGCGGTGAACGCGCGGACCGGAGAATTGACTCCGCCGGGGATCATCGTGACTGCCCGTTTGAACAGTCGCTCGGATTCGGATGACAGTTTCATGGCGACACCAGATCAATAGGCATGGCTGACGCTCTTGGTCAGCTGGTCGAGGATTCGCTCGGTCGGATACCGCTCCAGCACGCGATCGCGCAGCCAGGTGGTCGGCACCGTGCGGGTGAACGAGTAGCGGGCGGTGAACCGAGCCTTGCGGACATTCATCTCTACGAACCGCTGGCACCGCGCGGCGTAGCGGGACAGTGCGGCCGGAACGTCCGCGCGCCCGACCCGGCCGAGCTCTTCGGCGAGCACGCCGGCCGAATGGATCGCGTGCGAAGCGCCGACGCCCGCGGTCGGCAGCGCCGTCGCGGCGGCATCGCCGCACAGCACGATCCGGCCGTGATGCCATTTGCGGGCCCGGCTGTCCCGCATCGACCACCGATAGAAATTCGGCACCTCGGCCACCAGGCCCGCCACGGCGGGGCTGGTGCGCGTCAGCGGCTCCAGTGTCGCGGTGAGGTACTCCCGCACCTGCTCGGTGGGCGCATCGGCCGGTGGCGCCAGCTCGACGGGCACCCCCAGCCCGTACATGCATTTGCCGGGGACCGGATAGGCGCCGAGGAACCAGCCGGGTGCGCAGTGTTCCACCAGCGCGTCGGGGTCGAAGACCGAGCCGGGACCCCACCAGGTCCAGTAGACCCACTTCGTGTCGACGGTCTTGACGCCATGCGGAATCCAGCTGCGCCCCAGGGAGTTCCGGCCGTCACAGCAGGCGACGACGTCGAAGTCGTCGCTCGTCCCGTTGTCGAAGAAGGCCTCGACCCGGTCGATGTGCGGACGCACCTCGACCACCTGGGTACCCATCGTGATCGGCACGTCCGGGCAGGCGCCGCGCAGCAGATCGATCAGGTCGGCCCGCGGCGCCATGACGAAGGGGCGCACCTCTTCGCTGATCGCCGAGAACTTCACCGAGGCGAGCCGCCTGCCGCGGTAGTCGGCGATCGTGTAGGCGTCGATTTCGCTGCCGCGCGTGAGGAATTCGTCATAGCACCCGAATGCTCGGAAGACACCGCTGCCGGGCCGGTACAGCCCGATGCCGTAACCGGCGTCGGTGTAGACCGGATTGCGTTCGACCACATGCGGACTGGCGCCGAGCCGGGACAGCCGCCCGGCCAGCGTCAAGCCGGCCAGGCCGCCACCGATCACCAACACTTTCACGACACACCCGCCGTCGGCTGCTGCGCGACCTGTGCCGCGAACCGAGCGAAGCTGCCGGCCGGGCGACCGAGGATGCGCGGGATGTCCTCGCTGATCGATGCCTCGTGGCCGCCGACCACCCGACCGAACAGCGCCTGCACCGCCTGCGGCGGCAACGGGCCGAGCCCCATTTTCGCCCCGAGTTCTGGATCGTCGAAAGTGAGGGGCACATAACGGATCTCGCGGCCGAACGCCTCGGTGAACAGTGCCGCGACGGCACCGAAGGTGAGCGCTTCCGGGCCGGTCAGGTCGACCGCGGTGCCCGCGTCGACCCGGCCGGTCAAGGCCGCGGCCGCCACGGCGCCGATATCGTCGACGTCGACGAAACTGATCTTCGCATCGCCGCCGGGGCACCGAATCTCGCCTGCCTCGAACAGATTAGGACGGAAGATCCCCTCGGTGAAGTTCTGCATGAACCAGTTCGGCCGCAGGATGACCCATTCCAGGTCCGACGCCTGGACCACGGTTTCGACCCCTTGCAGCGGATGTCCGGGAAAGGCATCCACGCCACGCGCGGACAGTGCGACGATCCGTCGCACGCCTGCCGCGGCGGCCCGTTCGACGAACTCCCGTGCGCGGTCCGGCCCGTCGAACATCTCCTCGGGAATGACCACATAGGCGGCGGTCACGCCCGCGACGGCGTCGTCGTAGGTCGTCGGATCCTGCCAATCGAACCGCACCGCTCGCACATTCGGCTGGTTGATCTGCTCAGGTTCCCTGGTGGCGGCCCGCAATGCATGGCCGCTCCCCCCGAGGTGACGCAGCGCCGCCGCCCCGTTCTTGCTCGTTGCTCCCGTTACCAGAATTGTCTCGGACATGTCGGAAGTCCTTTCGGTCGAAGAAGTTTCAGTGCAGGTCGGCGTCGGCGCCGACCCAATCGGTGGGCTGCAGGAATCGCACGACATCGCGCTCCGGACTGCCCTCGGCGGGCTGGACGTCATAGGACCAACGCGCCATCGGCGGCATGGACATGAGGACGGAGTCGATCGCGACCCCGGTCTGCAGACCGAACAGGGTGCCCCGGTCGTAGATCAGGTTGAATTCGACGTAGCGGCCGCGCCGCAACAGCTGCCACTGCCGTTCGGCATCGCCATAGGGCAGCAGCGACCGCCGGGCGACGATCGGCAGGTACGCAGGCACGATCGTCGCCGCGCCCTGGTAGACGCAGGCCGCCTGCTCGTCCAGCTCCGGTGCGTCCGTGGTCAGGTAGTCGAAAAACACCCCACCCACCCCACGCATCTCGCCCCGGTGCTTCAGATAGAAGTACTCGTCACACGCCTTCTTCCAGCTCGGATAGTCCGCGACGGCATGCTGGTCGCACCACGACTTCAGGGTCGTGTGGAAGTGCACGGCATCCTCGTCGAATCCGTACATCGGGGTCAGATCCAAGCCGCCGCCGAACCACCACTCGTCCTCGCCGACCTCGAAGTACCGAAAGTTGGCGTGGAAGCTCGGGGCGTACGGATTCCGCGGATGCACGATCATCGATAAACCCGTGGCGCGGAACGGCTTTCCGGACCGGTCGATGCGGTCGTGCCCCTCGGTGATGGCCGACGGGGTTTCCTCGCCGCGCACCAGGGATACGTTGATCGCGGCGCGTTCGAAAACCTTGCCGCCCTCGATGATATGGGTCCGGCCGCCGCCGACACCCTCGTGCTGCCACTCGGAGTGGCGGAACTCGCCGCCCTCCAATTCCTGCATCGCCGTGGTGATCTCGTTCTGTTCGTTGTACAAACGCTCGGCGATTTCCGCGCTCTTGTCCATTATCGCCTCAACTGTCGCTGGTGGTTCGGTCGAAGTCGCGCACCACATCGACCAGGCGCGCAACGTTGTCGGGTGGCGTTTCGGGAAGTACCCCGTGTCCGAGATTGAAGATATGGGGGCCGCCCAGGCCGTCGCGCAGGATCGTTTCTGCGGCCTTGACCACCGTCTCGGGCTCGGCGAGCAGCACCGCGGGATCCAGGTTGCCCTGCAGGGCACGGTCGCCGAAGAATTCTCGGCTCCGGCTCAGCGGGGTCCGCCAGTCCACGCTCAGCACCTCGGCCGGGACGGTCGCGACCAGGTCGTACAGATGCGCCGCCTGCGGCGTGAAGTACGCCCGCGGCACCCCGAGATCGGCGAGGTTCTGCATGATCCGCTTGGCATACGGCAGCCCGAATTCGAGATAGGTGGCCCGGTCGTGAATGCCGACCCAGCTGTCGAACAGTTGAACCAGCCGCGCCCCCGCGGCGACCTGCATGCGCAGACTGCTCGTGCTGGTCTCGGCGACCTTGTCGAGCAGCGCGTGCGCACGAGACGGGTTGTCGGACAACCATGTTCGGAAGTCCACATGGTCGGTCGACTTGCGCCCGGTCACCAGGTACGCGGCGAAGGTCAGCGGTGCGCCCGCATGCCCGATCACCGGAACCGCCGTCTCCTTCGCGGTGAGTCGAATGGCCTCGAACAGGCTCGGCGCGACCTCGTTCTCGCTGGGCACCCGTAGCGCGGCCACCTGCTCGTCGGAGCGGATGGGCGAAATCACCGGGCCCGGCGTGAAATCCACCGGAACCCCCATGGCGATCGCGGGCACCATGATGTCGGTGAAGATCACCGCCGCATCCATCCCGTACCGGTGCACCGGCTGGAGCGTGACCTCGGCGGCCAACTCCGGCGTGCTGCACATGGTCCAGAAGTCGTGCTGCCGCTTGATCTTCTGATATTCCGGCAGGTACCGGCCGGCTTGGCGCATCAGCCAGATCGGCGCTCGCGCGGTGGATTCGCCCCGCGCGGCGCGCAGGAACAGGCTCTCCGGCGCGGTCTTCTCCGGCCGGGGCGCACGATCCGTGGTCGTGGTGCTCATTGTGTTCTCCTTCGATTCGGCCGATTCATCGACCCGTGTGTGAACTCGGCCCGGTCGCCGCCGCCATCGCCCAGTAGGTGAAGACGATGTCGGCGCCGGCCCGTCTGATGCAGGTCAGGGATTCTCGAATTGCCGATTCGCGGTCGATCCAGCCACGCTGCGCGGCGGCCTCGATCATCGCGTACTCGCCCGAAACCTGGTATGCCGCAACAGGAACGTCGGCGAGGTCGGCGGCCTGCCGGACGATGTCCAGATACAGCGAGGCCGGTTTGATCATCACGACATCCGCCCCCTGCGCGATATCGGTCAGAATCTCCCGCCGCGCCTCGACGGCGTTGGCGTAATCCATTTGGTAGGTCCGGCGATCACCCTGCAAGGAAGAGTTGACCGCTTCCCGGAACGGGCCGTACAGCGCCGAGGAGTATTTCGCCGCGTAGGCGAGAATCGAGACGTCGGGCGAACCGGCGCTGTCGAGTGCGTCGCGAACGGCGGACACCTGGTTGTCCATCATTCCGCTCAGCCCCACCATGTGGACACCGGCCGCCGCGTGCAGCGCCGCCATCTCGGCGTAGCGCAGCAGGGTGGCGTCGTTGTCGACCCGGCCCGCGGAGTCGAGGACTCCGCAGTGCCCGTGCGCGGTGAATTCGTCGAGACACAGATCGGACATGACGACCAAGCCGTCGCCGACCTCGTCGATCACGGCCCGGATAGCGGCGGTCAGGATGCCATCGGGATCGGTTGCCGCCGAACCGATATCGTCCTTGCGCTGGTCGTCCGGTATGCCGAACAGCATGATTCCCGCTACCCCGGCCTCGGCGGCCTCGACCGCCGCCTTCCGAACCGAGTGCAGGCTGTGCTGCACCACGCCGGGCAGCGACGCGATCGGCACCGGCTCGGCGATGTTCTCGCGGACGAACACAGGCAGCACCAGGTCCGCTGCCCGCACCGAGGTTTCCGCGGTGAGCCTGCGGACGGCGGGATTGACGCGGGACCGCCGTGGCCGGATTCGCTCCCGGGTGAGCGGGTCATCGTGCATGGGTGGCTCCTTCGGTTCGATCGGTCAACAGTTCCCTCGCGCCCTGGTCGAGCAGCTGCTCGGCGAGGCGGCGACCCAGTTCCGCGGCGGTACCACGCGCACCGTCGAGGTGGCCGCGCAGAATGCGCGTCCCGGCGGTGTCCGCGACCATGCCGTCGATCCGGAGCCGGTCCCCTTTGGGCGCGAGTTGCCCCAGTGCGGCAACAGGTTTGGAGCATCCCGCATCGAGAATGCGGAGGAATTCCCGCTCAGCGGTGACGACGGCGCGCGTCGCGGGGTCGTCCAGTGTGCTCAGCAGCTCGCGGGTCCTGGCATCGTCGGCACGGCACTCGAGCGCGAGGGCGCCCTGGGCCGGGGCGGGCAGCAGCACTGTCGCGGGCAGCGGCGAGGTGAATGCGTCGAGCCTGCCGAGTCGCGACAAACCGGCCATGGCCAGGATCACCGCGTCGACCGTGCCGTCGGAGGCCTTGCGCAGCCGGGTATCGAGGTTGCCGCGGATGGGTATCGCGGGCACATCGGGTCGCACGGCGTGCAGCTGGGCGACGCGTCGTGGCGACCCGGTGCCGACACGCGTGTCGGCAGGCAGATTTTCGAGCGTCGCCGCGCCGGGCGCCCCACCCGGCCACACGAGTGCGTCACGCGGATCCTCGCGCGTCGGGATCGCCGGAATACACAGCTCGGGCTCCGGCTGCGAGGGCAGGTCCTTGTAGGAGTGCACGACGAAGTCGATGTCGCCACGCAACAGTGCGTGTCGCAGCGCGGTGACGAAGACGCCGGTGCTGCCCAGCTGCTCGATCGGCCGCGCCGATTCATCTCCCTCGGTGGACACCGTGACCAGATGGACGTCGACGCCGGTGGCTCGGGTGAACCGGTCAGCGACCCACATCGATTGGCAGACAGCGAGTTTGCTGCCGCGGGTGCCGAGCCGGATCTTCTCGTCGGTGTATTTCATGAGCCGACCTCCATCTGTTCGAGATCGAAGATGCGGGTGAACACGTCCAGGCACATCAAGCCCTCCGGTGTTCGGGACATCTCCTTGGTTCGGGTTGTCGGTCCGTGCAGAAAGCGCCCGGCCAGCCGATGCACCGCGGCGGAGGTGGCCGCCCGTGCCTGCGCGTCGAGCGAGGGCACCCGGCGATAGAGCCGGTCGAGTTCTTCGTCGATATCGGCCCTGACCCGGCGATGCAGCGCCGAGATGAGCGGGGCCGCGGTCTTCTCCCTGACCTCGGCCAGGAAATTGGCGACCTCCTCGGCGACGATCTGCCTGGACTTCTCGACATCGATCGCGACGTCCTGCGCCGCCAGGTGCGCGCCCACCGCGTGCACATCCGCGACGGTGACGCCCTCGATCCGGGCACACGCGGGATCGACATCGCGTGGCATCGCCAGGTCGAGGACGATCTGTGGACGCCACCCGGCCCGCGCCCGGGCTGCACCGAGTTGATCGGCGGTGATCACCTCGCCCTTCGCGGAGGTGGAGCTGACGATCACCTCCGCCGCGGCCAAAGCCTCGGGCAACTCGTCGAGCGAAATAGACCGACCCGCAACGGTTTCCGCCAGGCGTGCGGCCTTGGCCGGCGTGCGTCCGTACACCAGCAGGTCACCGACCTCGGCGGCACGCAGCAGTCGCCCGGACAGGCTGCCGATGGTGCCGGAACCGATGAGCAGCGCGGTACGACCTTGCAGGCCACCGAGACACGATGCGGCCAGCTCCAGACCGGAGTGCACGAGCGAGATTCCGGCACCGCCGATGCTGGTCTTGCTGCGCACCAGTTTGCTCGCGCGCAGCGCCGCGTCGAACAGATCGTGCAGCTCGGTGCCAATGACGACGGCCTGCTGTGCGTTGCGTACCGCCCGGCGCATCTGCGCGACGATCTGGTTCTCGCCGAGCGCCATCGATTCGAGGCCGCAGGCCACCGAGAACAGATGCTCGACCGCGGGTGCGTCGCGCCGCACCCGCGCACAGTCGCGCACCTCGGCGACAGGCAGCCCGGCGGCCGCCGCCGTGCAGTCGAGTACCGCCTCGGCCGCGGCGGGCGCGGAATTCGCACTGGCATAAATTTCGACCCGATTGCACGTCGCGAGTACAACCGCCTCATCGACCGCGGGGCCGCGAATTAGTGAGGACAGGTGGTCATCTATTTTTTGCGCAGCGCCGGCGAATAATTCTAGCCGGTCCGCCGACGCGGTTCTGAAACTGATCTCGACATTTACGATTGTCATTCTTTCACCCATTCGTAGCCTGTGATTTCGGCTGATAGCGGAGTGACTAACCAAGGGATACCGGCTGCTCGGCAGCGGAGCAAGAACTGCGCGCCGGTACCGCGCTACTTCCGCAGATTCGCGGTCGAAGTGCGGAAGTGAACGTGGGATGTTTGCCAGCACGGCCGCCACCGGAGTTGCATGGCCCGAGAACAGTCTTCGCGAAAGTCGAAAGAGGTTGTGCCGTGGTGGACAGACGAGATGTTGTTGTGATCGGCGGCGGGATCACCGGGTTGACCGCAGCCTACGAGATCATCAGGACCAGGCCGGATGCCTCGGTCGCGGTGCTGGAGGCGACCGATCGCGTCGGCGGAATCGTGGGCGCGGTGACCACGGACCGATACGTCGTCGATATCGGACCGCACGGATTCATCGACAACGGGTCGGATACCAGACTGCTGATAGATCGACTCGGCATCAGCGGCGATCTCATACCGGCAACGAAGGAGGCAGCGAAGATATCGCTGCTGAAGGACAACCGTATCTATCAAATTCCGGGAACCCTCGGTCAATTGCTGCGCACGCCACTGCTGAGCGCGCAGGGCAAGGCGAGATTGCTTTCCGAAGTATTTGTTCCACCACGGCACGAAGAGGACTCGGTGATCGATTTCGTGACCCGCCGATTCGGCCGCGAGGTCGCCGAGAAGTTCGCCGTGCCTGCGGTACGTGGCGTGGTCGGCGGCGACGCGGACAATTTCAGTATCGAAGGCGAATTCCCGCTGATCAAAGAACTGGAGCGAAAGTACGGCAGCGTGCTCATCGGTGCGGTACGCAATCAGCAGCAACGGCACCGCCTCGACCCCGTGTCACCGCGGATCCCCAGCTTCCGCGAGTTCGGCAACCGCCTCAAGACCTTCCGCGGCAGCGGCATGCAGCATCTGGTCGACACGCTGGCGACCGTGCTCGGCGAGCGGATTCACCTAGGGACAGCGGTGCGCGCGCTGGAACACACCGCCGAAGGGCGGTGGCGCGTGCTGACCGACGACGGACCGGCCTACGACGCCGACCATGCGCTGATCGCCCTCCCCACCGACGCCGCCGTGCAACTCGTCCGGCCACACCACGCGCCGATCGCCGATGCCCTTTCGGTACTGCCGCATCCGGACATCCGGGTTGTCGCACTCGCCTACCGCAAGGCGGATGTGGCGCGTCCGCCGCGCGGTATCGGCTTCATCGCCACTCCGGGGCTCCCGTCGGATCTGCTCGGCGCGATCCACGCATCGACGATCTTCCCCGAGCAGGCCCCGTCCGATCAGATCATGATCAGGGTGCTGGCCGGCGGGCTGCCGGACGCACCGATCCTGACGCACAGCAAGGAACGCGCGGTCGAGCTGATCCACCACGATTTGCGGAATGCCTTCGGCCTGAAGGGGACTCCGGTCTTCTGCCACGAACACCTGTGGCGCAGGCCGATCCCGACCTACCCGGTGGGCCACCGGCCCCTGTTCCGCGAGTTGCTCGACTCGGTCGCCCAGCTGGGCGGGCTGCACATGGCGGGAAATTCCTACTTCGGCGTCGGCGTCAACGACTGCGTCCGCGATGCCAGGCGCGCCGCGACCGGCATCATCGAGGCGTTGCGCTCATCGCGCCCGTCGGCGGCAGTCGGGCGCTGAGCGGTCGGTCGTCCCCAGCAGAGCCCGGACCACCGAGTCCGGGCTCTCCCGGTGTACGAAATGCCCGACGCCGACCAGCGCCCTGCGGTCGGTCAACCGCGCGAAGTAGCGGTCGTCGCGCAGGTCGTCGTCGGCGGTCCGCCCGCTGGCGTCATCGACCCCGACCAGCACGACCGCGGGAACGATGATGCGCGCGTGCGTGATTCGCGCCTCGATCCGCGCGGCGGCCGGATTGCCACAGGCCACGCTGCTGCGGTAGGCCGAGCACATCAGTGCCGGAAAATCCGGGTTGCGCAGGGAGGATCGCATGCCGTCGAACGCGCGCCCGCGCTCGCGCCACGAGGGCGACCAGAGCTGCCACAGGTAGGCACAGAACTCCTCCGGCTCGCGGGAGACGATGTCCAGGCCCTCGTCGGTCTGCAACAGCCATCGGTACCACTGGGCCCGCATGACCTCCGGCGACGCGGCCGAGCCGCCGAGTGCGTAGCTGCCGAGGCTGATCAGGCGGGCCACCCGATGTGGGCACAGCACCGCGATCCCCTGTGCGATCGACGCGCCGTAGCCGTGACCGATCAGGATCACGGCGTCCAGGTCGAGCAGGTCGATCGCCTCGATCATGTCGGCGACGTGCACCCCGAGCGGGCCGCAGCGGGCGGCATCCGCTGTCCGGAACCGAGTCGCACCGATCCCCCGCAGATACGGGCAGATCGTCCGATAACCCAGCGCGGCAATCACTTCGGCGACCCCGGCCCAGGATCGCGCGTCGTCAGGGAGGCCGTGAATCATCAGGACCGGTGTGCCCGCGGCAGGCCCCCGCGCCTCGAACGCCAGGTGAAGTTCCGCGGTCTCGATGTACTCGAGCGTCACAGTTGCTCCCATCGCTTTCCGCCGATCCGGCAGTCACCGAACGACCATGCCTACCCGTCCCCCGGTGGCACGCGGACGACTATGTCGCAATTCCGTGCAGCAACAAATCCAGCGCCTCTTCGGCCAGCTGCGATTCGCCGCCGTCGATCCGTGGCGCCGGCGTGGTCGGCGACAGCAGATTCACCTCCATCAACCCGCCGATGAGACCGAGGATCGACCAGGTGACGAACACCGGATCCACGGCCCGGAACTCGCCCGATTCCACGCCCGCCGCAACGACTTTGTGGATCGGCCGATAATGCGCGTTCAGGTACGCCTCGGCGACGGTCGCGTGATATTTGGCATCGACGAACCTGGTCACATCGTGCATCAGCTCGATGCCCCGGCCGCGGGCCGGCTCGTGCATCAGCCAATGCACTGCCACGTGTAATTGTTCGGTCGGCGATTCCTGGGCGCTGATCACCGATTCCAACGCGGTGCGCGCCGCGGTCAGTGAACGATCCAGAATCGCGACGAACAGTTCCTCTTTCCCATCCGGAAAATGGTGGTAGAGGCTTGGTTTGGAGAGCCCGACCTCGCTGGCGATCGCATGCAACGAGACGCCGCGGTAACCGAGCCTGGTCAGGTGCGCTTCGGCGACGTTCAAGATCTCTTCGCGCTTGGGTACCTCTCCTCGACCCTTCCGAGCGGATGATCTCCGCATGTCAGCCATAGAAAATATGGTACTACCTAACGTTCGGTCGGGCAAGTAGACTCTAGTCATCGCGGCACCGCGACCGGTGCCGGGCAGATCTCGATCACCCAGCGCGAGAGGGGAATCGCAGCATGATGTCGAAGAACAATGGCTTGCACATTCCGCGTGGCTTCCGGCCGATGAATCGAATCGTCATCGGGCTACAAAAATTGGGTCTGCGCATGGGCAACACATTCACCGTACTGACCGTTGTCGGACGAAAGTCGGGACAACCGCGGACCACACCGGTCACCCAATTCACGTACCAGGGCAGTCAATACATCCTCGGCGGTTTCCCCGGCGCCGCATGGGTCCGCAATGTTCGCGCGGCGGATACCGCCGTGCTCGCCAACGGACGACGCAAGCGGACCGTCCGGCTCATCGAACTTCCAGCCGAGGAGAGCAAGCCGATCCTGCGGGCATTCCCGCAATTGGTGCCGGCGGGAGTGCGGATAATGATCAAGGCGGGCGTGGTTCGCGACGGGACCCCTGCGGAATTCGAGGCACTCGCCGGTCGAACGCCGGTATTCCGTGTCCAGCCGGTCGACTGACCGTCACACACCGATCCCGTACTTGCGCAACAGTTCGAGACTCTGCTCCCAGACGTCGCGCTGATACGTGGTGTTGTAGCTGTCGAGCGAGGAAGCGCGCGGATGACGCCCGGAGAAATAGCATCCGCTGACGCCGGCGAGCTCGGGGTCGGTGATCAACCGCGCGAGATTGCCACCCGCGTCGGCCACCGTCCAGACCCCGGGCAGCGGAGTGAGCAAGCGGTACAAGGTATTCCACAACAGCCGGACGGTAGCCGTCGCGTCGCGTGCCGCATTCGTCGCCGGGACCAGACCCGGGTCGAACGCGTTGATGGATATTCCATCCTCGGCGTACCTGCGCGACAGCGCATAGGCGGCCATGACGGTACACAGCTTGGCGGTGGTGTAGCTGCGCTGCGCGGCCCGCTGCTCGGGTTCGTTGGCCTCGACCGGAAAGGCCAGGTCGGCTATAGCGGACAGGCGCGGCTCCGCGATACCGGTCCACACCCTCGGGTCGTGCGCACCGGAGGTCACCAGGACGATCCGGGACGGCCGGGCCAGCTGATCGAGCAGCAACTGGATGAGGGCGAAATGGCCGAGATAGTTGATCGCGAAGGATTCCTCGATACCGTCCGCCGTATACCTGCGGTGATTGAGTTGCACGCCCGCGTTGCAGACCAGGGCCCGGATCGGCCGCGATCGCAGCTGTTGCGCGAACTCCCGGATGGACTCGAACGAACGCAGATCCAGCACGGCGGGTTCGGCGCGGATGTCCCGCGCGGCGGCCGCGGTCCGGCGCTCGTCGGTCCCGGTGATGATGACCTCGCCGCGAAAGACCTCGACCAGCTCGCTCGCGCAGGCGCGGCCGATGCCACTGGTACCACCGGTCACGACCACAGCGCCATGTCGTTCTGCTCTCACCCTGCCGACTGTGCCCCGGTACCGGGCTCGAGCCAAGGTGTCCGCGAATTTCCGGTACAACTTCCGCACAACTCGACCACCCGACCTACCGTTAGGTCATATAATTGAGGCTGTCCGGGGTCCGGCTCGGCGCGAAGTTCCACCACCTGTGCTGAGACTCGCCCGGCACGTCCCGCGAGGAGGTGCCGCGGCTGCACCCCGGTCACCGGCGCGACAACGGTGTCGCGATGTCACTGGGGACCTATTCGGGCAGGAGCACGCCGATGCGGATTCGAGCACTGCTGGTAATCGGAGCGTGGCTGGTCCTGGTGGTCCTTGCCGCGCCGTGGCTCGTCGGCTTGAACGATGTGAAGTCGAATCGGGAGATCGACTTCCTGCCGGAGACAGCACAATCGACGGCGGTCAAGAACATCGAGGCACAACTGCCGGGCGGGACCGAGAACGTCTTCCTGGTGGTGTATGTCCGCCAGGGCGGTCTCACGTCGGCGGACCGCGCGGTCGCCGAACAACAGCGAGCGACCCTCGTCGACAAGTACGGACCGGCGATGCCGATCCTCGCCTCGACGGACGGCGCCGCACTGCAGTACACGCTGTCGGTGCCAGCGGACCGGGGCAATCCGGCGGACTACATCGCCGACCTGCGCGCGCAGCTCGCCGACCGACCGGACGGCGCGACCGTCCAGGTGACCGGACCCGGCGCGTTGAGCGCCGATTTCCGGAATGCCTTTGCGGGCGTGGACGTTCAGCTGCTCGTCGCGACCACGCTGGTGGTGATGGTGATCCTGCTGCTCACCTACCGCAGTCCGGTGCTCTGGCTGGTGCCGCTGCTGGCCGTCGGCGCCTCGTATGCCGTGTCGCTCGGCGTGGTGTACGCGCTGGTGAAGATCTTCGACATCACCGTGAACGATCAGAACGCGTCCATCCTGCTGGTGCTGGTGTTCGGTGTCGGCACCGACTACGCACTATTGCTCGTCGCACGCTATCGGGAAGAGCTGCATCGCGAAACCGACGTCGCCACGGCGATGATGACGGCACTGCGCCGGGCGGCCCCGGCCATCGCGGCATCGGCGGCCACCGTGGTGTTCGCCCTGCTGTGCCTGCTCGCCGCGGATATGAACAATATGGCGGCCATGGGGCCGGTGGCCGCCGCGGGCATCACCTGCACGCTGGCCGCGATGCTCACGTTCTTCCCCGCGCTTCTGATCCTTTTGGGGCGCAAGGTGTTCTGGCCGTGGATACCGCGGGCGGGAACCGAGCGGGTGACCGGCTCGACCATCTGGCACCGGGTCGGCGATCTGGTCGCCCGCCATCGCGTCGCGGCGACCGTCGGTGCGCTCGTTGTGCTCGGCGCGTTCGCCGCGGGCTTGTTCGGCCGGACCGACCCACTCGACCCGGCCGATCGATTTGTCGACACACCCGAATCGGTAACCGCGCAAGCCCTTGTCGCCCAGCACTTTCCACAACATGCCGGGGTGCCGATGACGATTGCGACGCCCAGCGAGACGCGGGATCGGGTGCTCGACGCGGTGCGGTCCGACCGCGGCGTCGCCATGGTCGCACCGGGCCGATCCGGCGCGGAATTCAGTGAAATCATCGCTGTCCCAACCGATCCACCGGGATCGGCCGGTGAGCGAGCGACGATTCAGCGCCTGCGGGCCGACCTGCCCACCGTCGCCGAGGGCGCGGTCGTCGGCGGGCCGAGCGCGGCGACACTGGATTCCGAGGAGGCATCGCGTCGCGACGAACGAGTGGTGATACCGCTGGTGCTCGCGGTGGTGACGCTGATCCTGGGGTTGTTGCTGCGGTCGATCCTCGCACCGATCGCGTTGGTGCTCACGGTGGTTGCCTCGTTCGGTTCGGCCATCGGGGCCAGCGTCTGGATATTCGAGCACCTCTTCGGATTCCGCGGTCTCGAGCCCGCGTTCCTCCTCATGACATTCCTTTTCCTGGTCGCGCTCGGCGTCGACTACAACATCTTCCTGATGACCAGGGCCCGAGAGGAGGCCCGGCGATTCGGGACAAGAACCGGCGTGCTGCGTAGTCTCGCCGTGACCGGCGGCGTGATCACCTCCGCCGGTGTGGCTTTGGCGGCGACGTTCGCCGTGCTGACGACGACCCCGTTGGTCGGATTGGTACAGGTCGGTTTCGCCGTCGCATTCGGCGTCCTGCTCGACACGTTGCTGGTACGCACCGTGCTGGTGCCCGCACTGACGCTGTTGGCAGGCGACTGGACATGGTGGCCGTCTCGTCTGCCCGCCCCCACCGCGGGGTCGGCCGACGAGGTGCCCGAAACCACGCCCGCGAAAGCCTGACCTTGCTTCCCCGGCCACCGCGGAAAGGCGGCTGTCGCGCCACCTCGGCCGCAGGCACGCCGGGGGCAAACATCGCGGTACGCGATGCCGAAAGATCATTTCGAAGATCGTTTCGGGAATTGAAAAAGTCGTCCTGTCAAGCCGTCGCGACCGACTGCCAACCTGTTGCATGCCCCCAGAGTTCACCTCGACTACCGCACTTTTCCGGGCCGCTACGACCCGACCGTCCGTAAGGTAGAAACATGGGGGCAGATGATCACCGTTTGGATACCTTTGAACTTAACTTTCATAAAGTGGCCGATATTACCGCCTCGCACTTCACCCGCCCGGAGCCACGAAATCGCGCATTGCAGTATGTTCGCGCACTGGCCGATCCCGAGGTGCGGAAAACCGCCAACGGGATAGCGAACTCCCTCGGCGAGAAGCGGGCGGACGGGCTGCAGCGAATGCTGAGTTCCGCGGCGTGGGACGCGGATGCCGTGCGTGACGCGCTACAAGCCCACTTACTCGGGGGGTCAGCCGGTCATGTTCGGGTCTTCGGCGCTGCGGAGTACAACTTCATCAAGAAGGGTGCCAGCTCGGTCGGTGTCGGGCCGCAGTATTCGACGAGAACCGGACGTCTGGAGAACTGCCAAACCGGGCTCTTCGTCGTGCAAACCGGAAACGGTGCGGACCTGATTGCCGACCGTGAATTGCATTTGCCGGAATTTTGGCTGAAAGACAAGCTGAAATGTTGCCGAACAAAGATTCCACACACCGTCAGATATCGGAGCAAAGAAGAATCCATCATGGCGATGATGCGGCGCATCAAGCAGATTCGCTGGTATTCCGACGACTGGTTCGTGTGCACCGAACCGCTCGACGGAAAACTACTCGCCACGAGTCTCGAACACGACGGGATACCGTATGTCCTGCAACAGCCCAATTGCTACCAGCAGCTCCGAATGGCCGGTGTCGGTATGGATCTGCTGACCCGGCCGTCGTGGACCCAATGGGTGGAAAAGGGTGCCGTACACAGTCAGTGGCTGCGTATCCGAATACCGGATTCCGAGGTCCGGCCCATGCGCCGCTGGCTACTGGTCGAACGCGTGCTCCCCCGCCGATCCGACAAACTCCGCACCTACCGATGCTTCGGCCCGGAGCACACCGACCTGGAAACCTTGGTCGCCGTAGCCCTCAACGGCGGCTCCGCGGCACGCACCCTCGCCGCCGCCTGCGAATCAGTAGGCCTGGACGCCTACGAGGTCCGCCAATGGCCGAGCTGGTACCGCCACATCACCCTGGCCATGCTCGCCCACTTCTGCCTGAACTCCGCACCCGCCACCGCCCAACCCGCCAAGCCCGCGTAAGTCCCGGTCGAGGACTGAGGCAGACGCCGTATTCGAGGGCACCGAACACCCGGTCGGTGCCCTCGTGTACGCAGCGTGTCCCGCACGGCGCGAACAACTTCCGCCTCCTCGAGTCGCATACGTTCGGCGTGTCTTGTACGGCCCTCGCGCCTCAGTGCTGGATCAGCCCGCCGACCGGCACGGGAACGACATGGCCGGTTGCCGGACGGGTCGAGGCCGGGCCCGTCAGGTTCGATTTGCGTGTCCACTGCTGACGGCGGAGATGTTCCAGAAGTCGGCGTAGCGGCCGCCTCGGTCCAGCAGGTCATGGTGTGTGCCGTCTTCGACGATCCGGCCGTTGTCGAGGAAGACGACGCGGTCGGCGGTTCGGACGGTGTGCATGCGATGCGCCACCAGCACCACGGTGCGGCCCGCCATCAGGCGTTCGATGCCCTGGTGGACAGCGGCTTCGTTGACCGGGTCCAGGGCGGAGGTGACCTCGTCGAGCAGGACGATGGGAGCGTTCTTCAGGAGGGCGCGGGCGATGGAAACGCGTTGGCGTTCACCGCCCGACAGCAGTGCGCCGCCTTCGCCGACGTCGGCGGTCCAGCCGCCGGGGAGTCGTTCGATCACCTCGTCCAGGCGTGCCGCTGTCGCCGCGGCGCGGACTTCGGCGGCGGTGGCGTCGGGGCGGCCGAGGCGGATGTTGTCCTCGATCGTGCCGTCGAAGAGGTAGACGTTCTGGAAGACGATGGCGATCTGCGCCATCAGGGTGCTGGTATCGATGTCGCGGACGTCGACGCCGCCCACTCGGACCGCACCCGCGCTCACATCGTGGAACCGCGCGAGTAGCTGGAGCAGGGTGCTCTTGCCCGCGCCGGAGGGGCCGACGATCGCCAAGCGCTGGCCTTGCGGAACCGTCAGGGTCAGATCGTCGATTACCGTGCGGTCGCCGTGCCGGAAGGTGACGGCGTCGAACTCCAGGTCGTGGTGGTGCGGCTGGATCGGGTCGGCCGGCTCGGGCAGCGGCTCGGTGCGCAGCAGGGTGTCCAGTCGGGTCAATTGGGCTCGCGCGCTGCGGAGTTGGCCGCCGATGTCGGCCAGCGACAGCAGGGGTTCGGCGCAGCGGGCCGCCAGCACCAGGATCGCCAGGACCTCGGCCGCGCCGATGCGCCCACCCAGCGCGAGGTAGGCACCCATGGCCAGCAGCACGGTGAAGACCGCCTGCACGGTGAGTGTCAGGCCGACGATGCCGGGTAGGGCCGAGAGCGCCGATCGACGGGCGGCGCGCTGGATTCCACATAGCGAATCGTCTAGCAGATCGAAACGTTCGACGGTGCGGCCACCGGCCCGCAGCACCGGCTGGGCTTGCAGGTATTCGATGACCCGACCGGCGGCATCCTGGTCGCGGTCGTGGCGTTCGGCATCGGCGGTGGCCATCGCGCGTCCCGTCCAGACCTGGATCGCCGCCACCAGTGGGACGGCGACCAGTGCGGCCAGCCCCAGCTTCCAGTTGAACGCCAGCAGCACAACAACAATCGTCAGCGGAGTCACCGAGGCGGCGACGAATGGTGCGAGCAGGTGCGCGATCACGCTCATCGCTTCCAGCACGCCCCGGCTGGCGAGCACCGACACTTCGCCGACGCGGTCGGGGCCGTACCAGCCGATGGGCAGCCGGGCCAGGTGGTCGCCGAGCCGGTGATAGGTGCCGCGCAGCAGCGTGGTTCCGGCGCGGAAACCGGTCAGGTCGCTGACGTAGCGCAGCGCCGCGTAGACCGCGACCGCGGCGGCGAACGCGATCAGCCACGGCCAAGCGTCCGCGGGATTGCTGCCGAACAGTTCCCGGAGCACCGGGACCAGCAGCGCGTAGGACAGGCCCTCCAGGACCGCGGTGGTGGTCATCAGGGCGACGGTGCGCCGCACTGGTCCGGCGTACTGATCGCCCAGCACGCGCAACAGCATTCGGATCATGACAACTCGTCTCCTCGATGGGACCGCCAGAACGCGGCGAACCTGCCCTGCCCGGCCAGCAACTGCGCGGGTGCGCCGCGCTCCGTGATCACCCCGTCTTCCACCATGACGACGGTGTCGGCATCGGCGATGGTCTCCAGCCGGTGTGCGATGACGAGAATCGTCCGGTCACCGCGCAGGCTCGCCAAGGCGTGCCGCACTGCCTGTTCGGTCTGCGGGTCGGCGAACGCGGTCGCCTCGTCCAGCACCAGAACGGGGGTGTCGGCCAAGAGGGCGCGGGCGAGCGCGAGGCGCTGTGCCTCACCGCCCGACAGTCCGGCCTCGTCGCCGAGCACCGTGTCGTAGCCGTGCGGCAGCTCCAGGATCCGGCGGTGAATGCCCGCCAGCGTGGCGGCGCGGACCAACTGCTCGTGATCGGCACGCGGGACCGCCAGGGCGATGTTGTCGGCCACCGACGCACGCAGCAGGCGAACGTCCTGGAAGACGAACGAAACCAGTTGGTAGAGCTGCCGACTGCCGATCTCCCGCAGGTCGACACCGCCCAGGGTGATCGTGCCGTGCGTCGGGTCGAAGAACCGCGGAAGTAGCTGGACGAGTGTGGATTTGCCGCTTCCGGACGGTCCGACGAGCGCGGTGACTGTGCCCGGCTCCAACACCAGATCGATCCCGCGCAGCACCTCGCGGTCCGCGTCGTAACCGAACCGGACCTCACGCAGCTCCACCCGATGTCCTCGCGGCGGGACAGGGCGGGCGGGTTCGGGCAGCGGCTCGACGTCGAGCACGTCCCGAATCCTGCCGACCGCGCGCCCGGCGGCCTGCATGTCGTCGAAACCATGGCCGAGCGCCGCGACCGGAGCGGTCAGCCCCAGCCCGAGCAGCAGGAACGGCAGCAGATCGGCGGCAGCCATTCCACCACTGGTTATCCGGGCCGCGCCACCGAGCAGCACGATCAGCAGCACGAACGGCGGCGACAGCGCCAGCTGCATCCCGGCGGCGATCGGCGAAAGGCCGCGCGCCCAGCGCAGGAACGTGTCGGCGAAATCGTCTACCGCCGTGCGGAACCGGCGGTGCGCGCGGTCGCCGCCGCCGAACGCCTTGACCACCGCGATGCCCTGGACGAACTCGACGACCGAATCGGCGATCCGCCCCATCGCCGCATCGAATTCGCTCTGCTCGCGCTGCCGGGCCGAGGTCATCATCAACGGGACCAACGCTACCGCCAGCACTACCGGAACCAGCGTGATCAGCGTGAGCCGCCAGTCGACGGTGAACAAGTAGACCAGCGACACCAGCGGCACCACGAACGCCGACACCAGCTCGCCGGGCGCGTGCGCGATGAACGGGTGCAACGCACTCACGTCGTCGCTCACCACCTTGGCCAGCTCACCTGTCCGGCGCTGGGAGAACCAGCCGATCGGCACGCGCCCCAGTCGCACGGCCAACTGCCGCCGGAACGACAGTTGCACTCGGCCGTCGAGCATGTGCCCGAGCCCGGACGAAGCGGCCGTGAACAGGAGCCGGACCAACAGGCCGACCGCACCCAGGATCACCGTGAACCAGACCCGACCGTGATCGATCGGGCCGCTCGACAGCAACGCGCGTCCCAACTCGACCACCGCCAACAACGGCGCCAAACCTGCTACGGCGCCGATTATTTGGAGGACGACCACGGTGGCGAAACCGCTGGCGTGGGGGCGTAGGAGCGCTGCGAAACTCTGTTCCGCGTCGGGGACGGTATCCGGCGGGGCGGATCGTTCCCTCGTCTCGGCGATGTCGGTCGTGGTCATCGCGCTCTCGTCTCGGACAGGTCGGCTCGGTCTGGTCTGCCGAGACGGCCGTGGTTCGTTCGCATGCCACGAGTCCTTCCGGGTGAGTTCGGTCGGGTGATCGGGGAGGCCAGTACGCCGCCGCGCTCAGGAGTAAGCGTCGATTGAGAAAGTCACTCTCTGTAGACAGCGACTGTACGAGAGCAGTTACAGACAGTCAATGCCTAAACGACAGCAGCGCTCTTCAGGAAGTAACTTCCTGATAATCTGCAGCCATGACCGGACTTCGCGAGCGCTGGCGGCTCAAGGCCATGCACACCATTCAGGAACGTGCCCTGGACCTGTTCGACGCGAAGGGGTTCGGCGCCGTCACCATCGAGGAGATCGCGGCCGCGGCCGAGGTTTCACCCTCGACGGTCTACCGCCTCTTCGGCACGAAGGAAGGGATCATCGTCGCTGACGAGTTCGACACCTTGAACGCGGAAGAAATCGAAGAAATCGTGGACCCGCGCGATCCCATCGGCAGCCTGATCCGCTCCGTCCGCGCCGACGAATCCGCACCCGGGCGCACCTCGGACGCAGCCGAAGGCACGCCGGTCAACAGCGGCCCGTGGCGTCGGGTCCGCTACCACTTCACCGAACCATCGGTGCGGATGGCCGCCTGCGCCTCGGCCGACCGCACGAGCCAACGGCTCACCCCACTGATCGCGTCGACCGGACAGCTCACCGAAACACAGGCACGCGTCGCCACCAACGCCCTGGTCTTCGGCTACTTCGCCGCCCTCGAACAGTGGTACCTCGACGGCGGCAACCGCCCCATCGCCGACTACGTCGAGGACGGCATGCGCCCACTACGCGCCATCTGGCCGTCCGCCGACCCCGAAAACCCAGCGTGACAACCGCACGCGACCATTCTCACATCGGGTACACCGGGTGCTTGCGGGGATTGAATCCCGGTTTGACCGGGGGCTTGTCGCGCAACAAGCGCAGGGCGTGCCGGATCTCCAGGCGGGTGCGCGCGGGTTCGATGACGGCGTCGATGTAGCCGCGCTCGGCGGCGATCCACGGGGTGGCGATCGTTTCGTTGTAGTGGTTGACCATGAACTCGCGCGCGGCTGCCCGCTGCTCTCGCGGTACCGCCGCCAATTGCCGCTTACCGATGAGGTCGACCGCGCTTTCGGCGCCGATCACCGCGATCCGGGCCGTCGGCCAGGCGAAACTGATATCGGCACCCACCTGCCGGGCCGCCATCATGCCGTAAGCGCCGCCGTATGACTTGCGCACGACAAGGTTGATGATCGGCACGGTGGCCTCGATGATCGCGCGCGGGACCCGGCCGCCGCGGATGATCACGCCGTTGGCTTCCTGCTCGAGGCCCGGCAGCACGCCCGGGGTGTCGACGACGAACACCAGCGGAATGTTGAACGCGTCGCAGAGCCGGATGAAGTAGGTCGACTTGTCCGAGCAGGCGGCATCGATGGAACCACCCAGCACCAGCGGTTGATTCGCGATCACACCGACCGGATATCCATCGACCCGAGCGAATCCGGTGATCAGGTTCGGCGCGAACGCGGCGCGGACCTCGTGGAATTCACCGTCGTCGAAGATCCGCAGCAGGATCTCGTGCATGTCGTACCCGGCGCGATCGGAATCCGGGATGATCGCGTCGAGTTGCCGATCGCTAGCCGTGATCTCCGGCTCCAGGCCAGGGTTCACGACCGGCGGCTGCTCGAGGCAGCTGGTCGGCATGTAGCTCAGGTACTTGCGGGCCCAGTCATAGGCTTCTTGCTCGTTGTCTGCCACGTGGTGCAGGGTGCCGCGTTTGGCCTGAACCTCGGCGCCACCTAGCTCCTCAGCCGTGATGTCCTCGCCGTTGACGGCTTTGATCACCTCTGGCCCGGTCACGAACATGTAGGAATCCCGGGTGCCGATGAGCACGTCGGTGTTGATCGGGCCATAGACCGAACCCGCGGCGCACTTGCCGAGAATGATCGACACCTGCGGCACATAGCCGGAAAGTCTTTCCAGCACTCGGGAAATATCACCGAACGAGGCGATCGAGCCCACCGCGTCCTGGATCCGCGCACCCCCGGAATCATTGATCGTCACCACCGGGCACGCGTTGTCGAACGCGAACTGCAGTGCCCGCATGAACTTTCGGGCGGAGGTGACACCGACCGACCCGCCGTACACGGTCTGATCGTGGGCGATCACCACCACCGGACGGCCACCGATCAACCCTCGACCGGTGACGAGGCCGTCTCCGTAGAGAGCGTCAGGTTGGTCGGGCTGACGAGCCAGGGCACTGGTCTCGATGAACGTCCCGCGGTCGAGCAGCATGTTCACCCGCTCGCGGACGCTCGGAACGCCCTTCTTCGCTCGCTTGGCAATACCGGCCTCACCTGCCGGTTCCGCAGCGATCGCCAGGATCTTGACCAATTCATCGAGCTTCGCCTGGGTATCTACCACGCTCGCCGCCACCTTCCCTACCAACTGTCGTGCCTTGGCGACGTTAAGCGGTGTGGACGCGAGAACGGGTGTAGCGCCGCCATATGCGGGACAGGTCACAGTCGGGGGTCGATTCGTATGGCATTCCCAACAGCCCGCGCATGGCCGATGCGTGCCTCCGTATGTCCCCCTTCGGGGTTCTGCTCGCCGGTCTCCTCGCGGAGGACATCCGCATATCTGGCGTGCGCCGGGCCCAGGGAGTGGCGTACCGTGGTCGAGTCCCTGCACCGAAGATTCCTTCGGCGGCAGTACGGACTCCCTAGTTCTTTCGGTAATGGATTCGAGGTGGTGACTTATATCCCAGGCCATGTAGCCGTCCGTGTGCCCCCACGTCCTGATTTCTGAACGTGTCCGGGGGCGGACGCCGCGCTGGCCTGAGTTGCGTCACCCAATCTTGCTTTCTGTCCTTTCCGGGTGCAGCTCTGCCGACTGCCCCGGGTTTCGTGTTTCCGTGCGGCGGACGGCGAGTTCCCCGATTCCTGAACCAGGAGTCCTACCGTGAATTCCCCCGCGCTCGACAACGAGTCCGAGCAAACCCCCGAGCCCTCGGCTCATACCCCGTCCGCCGCGTCGTCGAAGATGACAACGGCCGCCAGGATCGCCCTCGCGGTCCTGCTGACCGGCGAACTCATGAACATCCTCGACGATTCGGTCGTCCTCACCGCCATCCCGACTCTCCAACGATCGCTCGGCGCCGGACCGGCCGCGGTGCAGTGGCTGACCGCGGGCTACGCGCTGACCTTCGCCCTCGGGCTGATCACCGGTGGCAGGCTCGGCGACATCTACGGCCGACGCAAGATCTTCCTGCTCGGCACCGCCGGGTTCACCCTCGCCTCGCTGCTGTGCGGCATCGCGGCCGACCCCGGCATGCTGATCGCCGCCCGCGTGCTCCAAGGCGGTGCAGCCGCGGTAATGATCCCGCAGGTCCTGGCTACCTTTCACGTCACTTTCGACGGCGAGAACCGCAGCAGGGCCTTCGGCCTCTTCGGAGCGGTCCTGGCGATGGCCAACGTCCTGGGTCCGGTTCTGGGCGGCGTGCTCACCGAAGCCGACCTGTTCGGACTGTCCTGGCGGCCGATCTTCCTGATCAACGTGCCCATCGGGCTCGCCGTGATCATCCTCGGACGCAAGTTCATCACCGAGTCGACCGCGGCGAAGGCCGACCGTCTCGACCTCGCGGGCGTGCTGCTGTCCGCGATCGCGATGGTGCTGATCGTGTTCCCGCTCACCGAGGGCCACGCCAACGGCTGGCCGCTGTGGAGTTTCGCCATGTTCGTCGGCGGACTGCTCATGCTCGGCGTCTTCCTCCGTCACCAGCAGCGCCGCAAGAACGATGCCCCGCTGGTGGTGCTGTCGCTGTTCAAGGGCAAGCAGTTCTCCGGTGGTTTGTCCGCGCAGCTGATGGTGGGCCTGCTGTGCGGCCTGTTCTTCCTGACCTGGACGCTGTACCTGCAGCGCGGCCTCGGCATGAGCCCGCTGATGGCAGCCATGGCGTTCGTGCTGCTCTCGCTCGGCGAACTGGCCGGTGCGATGACCGCGACGAAGACCGCCGGGCGCTTCGCGCGGCGCCTGCCGCAGACCGGAGCCCTGATCGCCCTCGCCGCGATGATGGCCTACGGGTTCCAAATCAGCGGCGGGCGGTCCGACCTGACCCTGCTCGCGATGGCGGTCCCCGTTCTGCTGCTCGGGTTCGGTCTTGGCATGATCGGCGGACCGATCGCGGACCTGACTCTGGCGAAGGTCCCGCACGACAGCGCCGGTTCGGCCTCGGGCCTGTTCAACACCGCCTTACAGCTGGGCGCCGCCTTGGGCGTCGCCCTGACCGGGCTCGTGTTCTTCGCCGCCACCGGCGGATCACCGGACGGGGCGCTCAACCGTGACGCGTTCACCGGCGTGCTCTGGTGGGTCGGCGGCATCTTGATCGTAATGTGGGCCTTGATGTTCTTCCTGCCCGAACAGTCCGATTGAATAAGCCGGACGGGCATCCAGTGATGCTCCGCTGTCGGTGGGCGATCGTATGGTTGGACACATGACCGACATCGCTCCGCTGGCCGCATCTACCCGGGCGGCGTTCGGCGACCCTGGCGTGCACGCCGTCGTCCGGGCCGGGCGCACCGTGCACGCGGTCAGCCTCGGGCAATGGGTCGGCGACGAAGAGGTACCGGAGCTGGTGTGTCACACCGGTGTGTCCGGGTGGTCGCCCACGGCGTTGGAGCCGACCCGCGCCGAGATCACCTGTGCCCGGTGCCTGCGCCGACTTGGCGGGAACAACATTGACGCACAACAGCTTCCGCTGTTCGACGCGAGCTGACTTAGCGCTTACATCAACTGCGCACTCGTCACCTGACCGTCGGCGGTAGGAGTGTGATTGCTATGCCGCCTTGAGATCAATCGCGAGCCAGGGTTTCAGAGCGGTGCCGAATGTACCGAGTTTTTCGGCCCAGAAGTCGCGCCTGTCGTCCGCACCCTCCTCCCCCGCATACTTCGGTTGTACCCGGACGTTCTCGCCATAGCCTGAAACGATCTTCTTGGCGGTGGCGACATAGTCCGCGTATTTCTCGTCGTCGCCGACAACCGCACAAATACCATGCCGCACCTTCTCGGTGTATTTACTTTCCCCGAATACCTCTTTCCAAATCTTCCCCACGATGTCGTCCGGACGTGCCGGATCGCCGAATTCGATGTAGAAGTTCTTCAGTTCCTTGTTCAGATCGTCGCGAACTCCCTGGCCCACATCATCATTGGTGCACATCGCCTCGCCGACGTAGTACATCTGGTTCGGTGTGATCAAGCTCCTGGCCTCTGGAAATTTCACTCCAGGGATTTGGACGAGGATGGATTGATACCTAGCGCCTTTGTCCTTGTCCGGTTTGGCAGTTTTGACCGGGCCGCTGGGCAACCCAGGCCCCGCAGCCCCCGCTACCTGCGGAAACGCTGCAGCCAACACAATTCCCGCGGACACCACCATAATGCGAAAAGCCGTTACCCTCATTACAGACCACCCTTTCTCGCCGTCCGGACAATCGGTCACCCGGACAACATTCGTTGCGGCCGACCCGACTGGATGGGTCGATCGGACCGGGCGATCAGTTCACAAAGAGGTAGACATGGGCATGCCCCTGTTGGCGGCCGAGCGATAACGGATGCGCTCGTGCGGTACGGGTTTTGGGGATGATTTGTGGAGCCGGGCTGTGGCGCAAGGGGTTTGGGGGAGACTGGCGGGGTGGACGGGACATGGGAGATGTGGGGTGGGGTTGTGGTTGTCGCGATCGGTGCTATACCGGTTGCGGGTGTGGTGGCCTGGTGGGTCGCTCGGTGGTGGGGGTGGCGGGTCGCGCTGTGCGATGTGGGGATGGTGACGGGTACGGCGCCGTGGGTGTGGATGATCCTCACGCCGAATGGAATTGGGCGTTCGGTGAATCTGGTGCCGCTGCGTGATCTGGCGGCGCAACTGGCCGACGGGCGGGTGATCGAGCAGATCGGCGGGAATCTGCTGGTTTTCGCCGCGCTCGGTCTTCTGTTACCGGTGCGCCGATCCTGGTTCGCTCGCTGGTACCGCATCCTGTTGGTCGGCGCGGCAGCTTCGGTCACGGTGGAAGCTGTGCAGTTCGCCCTCGGCATCGGCCGTCACTCATCCGTCGACGACGTGCTGTTGAACGCGGCCGGTGCCTGCCTGGCGGGCCAACTCTCGCGGCGTTTGTGGGCGTCGCACACCGCTGGGGCGGTGGGCCCGGGCTCAGATCCGCACAGCGACAAGGCCACTCCCCTAGCACCGCAGGCAAATCGATGACAGCACGTCGGGAACATTCGTCCAAGACAACCGCTGCGGACTCCGGCGAAAGTTGGGCACGCGCCGTGACACATACGGCGCCCGCCGAGACCGAAGGGGCAGCACCATGACAGCCAACGACGTGACGAACACCCAGGACGCCCGTGATCTGATCGAGCGACTCATATTCGGCAGCATGGCCGCGCAGACCGTTCGCGCGGCCATCCGGTTACGAGTAATAGAACTGATCGGCGACGAGGAGCGGGCAGCGGTCGACGTGGCCGCCGATACCGGAGCCGAACCACAGTCCATGACGAGGCTGCTGCGCGCTCTGGCAAGCCTCGGCCTGCTACGTGAACACACCGCGGGCTCCTTCTCGGTGACCCCCGCGGGCGCCCTGCTGGACTCCAAGCGGCCCGACTCGCTCAGCGCACTGGTACGGATGTTCACCGAACCGGTGATCCTGCGTGCCTGGGAGCAGTTGGACGACAGTGTCCGAACCGGCGACATCGCCTTCGACAAGATCTTCGGGAAGGACTTCTTCAGCCACCTCGAGGAACTCCCCGACCTGTCCGCGGAGTTCAACGCCGCCATGAGCCAGGCCGCCGAGGAGACGGCCGCCGCGCTGCCGCACGCCTTCGACTTCGGTCGGTTCAGCACGGTCACCGATGTCGGCGGCGGTAACGGCACCGTGCTCAGCGGTGTACTCCGCGAACATCCGACCCTCACCGGGGTCGTCTACGACACCGAGGAGGGCTTGGCCCAGGCGCCGACGACCCTCGAGCGACACGGGCTCACGACGCGCTGCTCCTTGGTGGCGGGAGACTTCTTCCGCTCGGTGCCCGCAGGTTCCGACCTCTACCTGATCAAGAGCGTCCTGCACGACTGGACGGACGAGCAGGCAGTGACAATCCTGACCCACTGCCGCGCGGTGCTGCCGCCCACGGGACGCGTCCTGATCGTGGAGCCCGTTCTGCCCGAGGTCGTCGACACCGAAACCGCCGGAACCACCTACCTCAGCGACCTCAACATGATGGTGAATGTGGGCGGCAGGGAACGGACGCGCGCCGACTTCGCGGAATTGTGCCGCAGAGCGGGTTTGTCCCTGGTCTCGGTGACCCCGCTGGCCGAGGCCGCTCCGTTCAGCCTCATCGAGGCAATACCCGCATGACCGCGGGCTGCCCGCCGATGGCAGCAGCGCAGCCCCGGCCCCCTGCGTGACGCCGGTGGTCAGGCGGTGGTCGCGACCTTCCACAGATGACCGTCGGGGTCGCTGAAGTAGCCGAAGTACCCGCCCCACTCGGCCGGGGCCGCCGCCTTGACCACAGTGCCGCCCGCGGCCGCCGCGGTCCGCATGACCTCGTCCACCGCGTCCCGGGAGTCGGTGATGAAGTGGAACGAGGAGCCGCGGAACCCGGAGCCCGACGCGGAGACACCGGCTTCCTGTGCGACCGCGTCCCATTCGTAGAGCGCCAGTGACGACGACCCCTCGCCCAGACTGCACCTGACGAAACCGGGGAAGTCCTGATCGATCTCGCAACCCAGACCTTCGACATAGAACTTCTTCGCGCGGTCCACGTCTTCGACGCCGAGCATAATGACGCTCACCTGCAATTTTGTGTTCATGGCGGTCACTCTAGGTCCGGTTCGGACACTGGCGCTTCTCGATTCCTGACCGGTCTCAGGGCCGGGAATGCTGGCCCATTCTGACCAACTGGATACGGCGTTCAACCACGCGTAGCGGTCTGCGAACGGTGGCAAGACGGGCGGCTCGGCTACACCATTGGTTTGTGTCCGTTATCCGTGATTTGGTATTCGACTGCCGCCACCCCGCATCACTTGCCCGGTTCTGGGCGGCCGCGCTGGACGGCTACGACGTTGCCGCATATGACGAGGCCGAACTCGCACGTCTGCGCACCGTCGGGATCGACGATCCGGAGGACGATCCCACGGTGCTGGTCGAGGCAGGCCCGGGCATTCGACCACGCCTGTTCTTCCAACTCGTCCCCGAGACCAAAGTGGTCAAGAACCGGCTGCACCTGGATCTGGCGAGCGATGACCCGGCGGCAGAGGTCGAACGGCTGGTCGGCTTGGGTGCTCGGGTGTTGACCGAGCATCCGGAACATGTCGCACTCGCCGATCCGGAAGGAAATGAGTTCTGCCTGCTCAGCTGACGCCCGTTGTCACGTACGGGTTGCACCCGAGACAGCTTGCGCGGCAACACCGTTCAAATAGGCTTGCGCGGCGTCGGCGAGGTATTCGTCGGCGGCACCGCTGAGGTAGACGGCATTTCCCGGCCCTGCTCGGCCGATGTCGATCAACTCCAGACGAACACCGTCAGCGGTCAGGTGGTAGCAGAATGGCGCGTCGGCGGTGTTTTCGTGTGCCGAGACCAGCAGGGGCAGGCCCTCGTCGGACAAGCGCTGGGACTCCTGGGGCACGTTATCGGCCCAGAGACCGAGGTGGTGCAGCCCGGTCTCGGCCCAAATGGTGCCCGGGACTTGTTCCAGCAGTTCCAGATAGGGCGGCCCCTGCTTGGAGTAGACCATCCAGGGCGTGATGGTGACGGTCGCACCGTCGACGAACACATCGCTGTTCTGTTTGACCGGCGCGTGCCACTCCACGCCGAGCTTGCCGAACTCGGCCATGGCGCGCGCGAGGTCCGCGACGACGATTCCGACGTGATAGCTGGGAAGCAGCGTAGGCATGGTCACTCCGTTCGATTCGGGCGCCGCGCTGAACGATCTGCGTGCGTCAGGTGTGCTACCACTCCGACTATACAATGAGAGCGATCGATCGTATAGATAGCTAACCGTTTGATCCCACGCCAGCAAGTAGCCACTCGAAGCCGAGTGGGCCGCACATCTCGGCGCACGGCGGATGCGGGAGCTGCGCGCGGCGCTCACCGAGCTCCGCGAGATCACCGACC
This sequence comes from Nocardia brasiliensis, assembly GCF_042691675.1. Lineage (GTDB taxonomy): Bacteria > Actinomycetota > Actinomycetes > Mycobacteriales > Mycobacteriaceae > Nocardia > Nocardia brasiliensis_D. The sequence continues at coordinate 1,970,981 of NZ_CP170507.1, read as the reverse complement.
CGTACGCGTAGACGCTTGAACAACCGAAGAGCGGTCATCGTGGGGAGGAGACTGGCAGCGTGACGGGTAACCAGGTTCCGCTCATCGTGGTGGATGCCGCGAATGTCGTCGGCTCGCGGCCGAACGGCTGGTGGCGCGATCGTGCCGGTGCCGCTCGACGGCTGCTCCACCAGGTGACGACGCTGACGGACCGCCTGGAGCAACCGGTTGAGGTGGTTGTCGTGCTCGAGGGAGCGGCGAAAGCCGCGGTCGACGCGACGGCGGATCCGGAAATGCACGGTGTCCGCGTGGTTTTGGCGGACGGTTCCGGCGATGACGCGATCGTCGGCGTCGTAGCGGCGGCCGTCGACGAAGACAACGCGCGCGCGATGACCGTCGTGACCGCGGACCGTGGACTCCGCGGCCGCGTCGAGGCGCTCGGGGCAACCACTGTCGGCCCCGGTTGGCTCCTGGAACGCGTCGAGGCGTAGCCGCCTACCGGCTCCGGATAATGAAGGGGCCGAGCACCCCATAACAACCGGTTCGCTGGGTAGTCCGCCGGTATGAGCGATGCATTCGAGGAACGAGGCCAGCCGTCCCTCGGGCGTGCCTCCCCCGAACTACTCGCGGCACGGGCGGTGATCGAGCAGGCCAAGGGCGCGTTGATGCTGGTCTACGGCGTCGATGCCGAGCAGGCGTTCCGCATGCTGCGCCGCCGCTCGCAGGCGACCAACACCAAGCTCCGCGCGCTGGCCGCGCAATTGATCGCCGAACTTCCCGCGCTCGACCTCGCTCCGCCGGAGTTACGCGCGAAAGTCGACTATCTGCTGCACATCGCGCACACCCACACCGACCCGCACAAAGGGCCGACCCCCGAGCACTGACCAGCACCGATCCCCCGCCCCCGGTTCCGAACCGGACGAAAGCCGTTGGGACGTATCGGACAATCCGTCCGCGATCGATACGACAAGGCAGGCCCCGATGCGAACGGGCGCCGCCTGCCCGCTACGGTGCGCGGGTGATCCTGCTCACGGTCGGCCTGGTTCTGTTGGGTGTGTTCGCACTGCGGTTCCACTTGGATCGCCGGCGGCTGAGCAACGGAATCTATCTTTTGCTAGGCGCGGCGATCACCGCGGTGGGGGCGATCGGCTCCGGCGACCAGGCCAATCTGACCCGCGTGCTACTCGGGCTCTTGGTGGTGCTCTCCCCGCTGGTGGTGCTCGTGCTGGCCGGCCTGTTGATCGCCAACGGCATGCAGATGGTGCGGCGTGAGGGCGTCCGGATCGCGAACCTGCTCTCGATCGGCCCGGGGATCGTCCTGCTGGTGCCCTATGTGCTGCTCGGTGTCGCCATCGCGACCGGCAGCCTCCGGTCGGTTCTGCTGGCGTCGCTGATCATGGCGGTGAGCTACTTCGGGTTCGTGTTCACCAGCTTCGTGCTGTACTCGCTGCTCTACGGGTGGCTGCCGTACCGGCCGGGCATGGATGCGATCGTCGTCCACGGCTCCGGGCTGGTCGGCGCGCGGGTGCCGCCGTTGCTGGCGAGCCGGTTGGATCGAGCGATCCGGATCTACTGGGCGGAGGTCGCGGAAGGCCGGAGACCGGTGATCATCACCAGCGGCGGCAAGGGCTCGGATGAAGCGGTGTCGGAAGCCGCCGCGATGGCGGACTATCTCATCGCCAGAGGCGTACCCGAGGAGAGCGTGGCGCGGGAGGAACGGTCGACCACCACCCGGGAGAACCTGCTGTTCATCAAACGCCTGCTCGGCGACCGCGGGATGACCACCCGAATGGTGCTGGTGACCAGCAACTTCCACGTCCTGCGCACGGCGATTCTGGCTCGCAGACTGAAGCTGGACGCGGAGGTCACCGGCGCCCGCACGGCCTTCTACTATCTGCCGAGCGCGATCCTGCGCGAGTTCGTCGCGATCGTGGTCGCCTACAAATGGACCAACGCCGTCACCTGTCTGACGCTCGTGTCGTTGCCGCTGCTGCTCGCGCTGGCTACCGGTGGGCTGCCCACCGGGCGGTGAGGTCAGGAAGCGTCGACGCGTTCGTGGACGGTGAGCAACAGATGATCGAAGCGGGTGCGGAACCCCGCGGTCTCGTTGCTGATCGTCCTGAGCTCGTGCACGAACTGCGCGGCGAGGTCGCGCAGCTTCGTGTTGGTCTCCTGGGAACGCCAGCGCAGCACCCGGAACGCCTGCTCCGCGTTCACCCCGTAAGCGAGGATCAGCGCGCCCTTGGCCTGCTCGATCAGCGCCCGCGACTCGATCACCTCGGGCAGGATCTCCTCGAGCACCTCCTGCCGCTGCTCCTCGAGCCGTTCGCTCACGTCGACGTAGTAGCCCGCGGTCCCGGTGACGGTGCCGTCCGCATCGACCATGAGGTCGCCGACGACGACCACCTCCCGCACCTCCCCCTCGGTGTCGATGATCCGGTGCCGACCGCAGAACGGCTGGCCGGTTTCGGCGGCCGCGGCAATGCAGCTGGCGACATGTTCCCGGTCGTCGGGGTGTTTGTGGGACAACAACAGGTCGGTCGTCGGCTCTACCGTGCCCGGCGCGTAGCCGTACATCGTGGCGAGCTCGTCGGACCATTCCCAGCGCTGGTCGGCGAACCAGAATCGAAACCACCCGGGCTCGGCGCACGCGTCGATGCCGATGGTCTCCTCCATCGCGGTCACCGCCTCCGGTGAAATCTCGTCGCCCAGCGTCACCCGCTCAGTATCCGCCGAAACGTTCCCACTTCGGAACCCGACCCAGAAATTAGGCGATACCGCCGGTACAAGCGGCGGTCGCGGGCTCGGATCGCCGCCATTTCCGTCCCCTCGGCGCCGAGGTGTGCGGCGATCGCGGACATACCCACGATCAGCCGCACGGAGACTATCGGTCAATGCCGTGCTACCGCGACGCGGTCGGTGAAGCTGCCGTGAAAGCCGGGAAAGAAGTGGTGGTCCGTCCTGGCGACGGCAATGGGCGCGCGCGAGGGGTCGCGGGCGTCGAGAACGACTAGCGCGGAACGGTTTTCGGCGGCGAAGTAGACCGCTGTCAGCAGCCATCCATCGTCCTCGGCTGCCGTGGCCGAGCGGGGCACGAAGATCGGCTCGCCGACGGCGTCACCCGGTTCGAAGACGTGCTCCCAATGCCGACCGGTCTCGGTGTCTATCTTGCTGATTCGGTTCGACGAGTCGGGGCGCGAATCGAGCGTGGCGTGGTAGCCGTAGCGGTACGGGCTCGCGGTGCGGCGCTGATCATGTTGTGGCATTTCGGTCCGCTGCTCGCTGAAGTCGGCGATGGTCACCTTGTCGGCACGGCCGACGCGCAGTCGCGACGCGTATCCGCCGACGATGGACGGGGTACGGAAATCGCGGGCGGGATCGAAGAACTCGCGATAATCGTCGTACCGCACCAGGTCCACCACGACGTCGCCGCGGTCCTCGAAGGCATTGTTGATATGCACGTACATCAATGGCGGGCAGTCGATTTCGCGGCGTTTGCCGCCGTGCCGGGGTACCAGCACGATCTTGGTGCCGATATCCGGCCGATAGGTGGTCGCGCCCTCCGCCGTGCTGAGGCCCAGCATGGCCTTGATCGGATCGAGAACGATGGGCGCCAGGACGAAGACGAAATAGCGCTCGGTAATGGCGAAGTCGTGCTGAATGTGGGCATGTGCCAGGGGAACCGTCGCCTCGATGTGCAGGCGCCCGGCCCGGTCCACCCGGTAGCACCGCAGGCCGATCGGCAGCGCGGCCGCAAGACGCGGCGCCAGGTCGACGCCGAAGTTGAACCACTCGCCGGTCACCGGATCGAGCCGTGGGTGCGGCGAAAAACGGGACAGCATCGGCAATGTGCCGTCGAAATCGCAGCTGCCGCGGGTGGTCAGATCGTCGAGATCGATGTCCCATGGACGACCCACATCGGACAACGCGAGCAACCGATCCGCCTGCACGATCGCGTGGGTGTTGGCACTGTCCGCCGGATAGCGTCCCACGTTGCCGAGCACACCACCCGGGCGCTGATTGCCCATGCCGCGAACCCCGGTGCCGCGCCCGGCTTCTTCGGCCAGGAACTTCGGTGTCCGGACATACCGGCTCTGGAACCGCACCGCTCCCCCGTCGATCACGAACTTCGACACCAGGCCGTCACCGTCGAACGCGTGCCGGGCGACGAAGCCGCCACCCTCCCATCGGCCGGGTCCGTTGCGGTAGAGCGTGCCGCGCAGCTCCCGCGGAAGCTGCCCGGTCACGCGCAGAGTGACCTCCTCGGGCACCTCATGCGCGGGCCGCAGAGCTGGGTGGGTTGTTGCCGTCGACGTTGACGCGGTCATGATCGCCCCTTATCTGGGTACGTGCATACTCTCTGGATACACTGATATCCAGAATCAGACCCCTGGAAGGGTTTGTCAAGATGAACGCTGTGACCATCGAACGGCCGTACGCGGGACAGCTCGCGCACGAGCGCAAGGCCGCGCGGCGAGCGGCGCTCATCGAAGCCGGGTTCGATCTACTCGGCACCGAGGGCGCGCACGCGATGACCGTGCGCGCGGTGTTCCAGAAGGCCGGCCTCAGTCAGCGTTACTTCTACGAAAGCTTCGCCAACATCGACGAACTCCAGGTCGCCGTATTCGACCACGTCATGGAGCAATTCCTGGCCCGCGCCTTCACCGAGCTGCCCACCGACGGCGACGTCCGCAAGACGCTCACCGCGTTCGTGGCCGCCTTCGCACGCACCCTGGACGACCCTCGCTCGATGCGCGTGGCACTGGTCGAGGCGTGGGGCAGCGAGGCGCTGATGCGACGCCGAGTGGAAACGCTGCACTCCGGAGCGGCCGTCCTCGCCGCCGCGGTCAAGGGGGGCGCCGACCACGCCCCCACCGACGGTTCCGTCGAACTCGCGGCATTCACCATCGTCGGCGGACTGCTCGAATCCATGCTTGCGTGGGTCGACGGTGCCCTCGACACGCCCAAGGAAACCCTCTTCGCGCAATTCATCGACATTTCGGTCGCCGCGATGAACACCACGCTGGGTAGTACCACGCAGTGAGCTCGCGAGACGTGACCCGTCCGGCTCGTTGTGCCATGCTCATGTCCGTCAGGATCAGCCAGCGGCGAAAGTGGTTGCGCCCAAACTGAATCGTGAGGAGAGCCATGAGCTCGGTTCCTTGGTCACGGCGTCTCGGCGCACCGGCGCTGGCCTGCGCTGTGGTGGTGAGCATCGCGGCGTGCGGGGATCGCCGGGCCGATGCACCCGCGACAACGGCAGTCACGAGCAGTGCACCTGTTGCCGATGAGACGGCGTTCGTTTCCGTCACCGATATCGATCCGACGATCGTTGTCGAAGCTCGCTACTTCGGGGAGCACAATTTCCTCGGCACCCGGGTCGCCGGTTACGAGGCGCCCAAGTGTCTGCTGACCGAGCAGGCAGCGACCGCGCTTGCGCGAGTGCAGCAGGAGTTGCGGCCGATGAACCTCACGCTCAAGACCTACGACTGTTACCGGCCGCAGCGCGCCGTCGACCACTTCGTCTCCTGGGCAAAGGATCTCGGCGATCAGAAGATGAAAAAGGAGTTCTACCCCACGGTGGACAAGGCGAATCTGTTCCGCGACGGCTATATTGCCGAGAAGTCGGGGCATAGTCGCGGCAGTACAGTGGATCTCGCCATCGTCGCGCTACCCGCGGCCGAACCCGAACCGTATCGCGACGGCGATCCGCTGCGCGAATGCTTCCTCCCCGCCGATCAGCGGTTCCGCGACAACATTCTCGACTTCGGCACCGGCTACGACTGCTTCGACACGGCCTCGCACACCGCCAACCCGGCCGTCGGCGGCACCCAGCGAGCGGTCCGCGCCCTGCTGGCAGAGCTGATGGAAGAACACGGCTTCACCAACCTGGCCGAAGAATGGTGGCATTTCACCCTGAAGGACGAGCCCTTCCCGAAGACCTATTTCGACTTCCCGGTGCGCTGACGGTCCGCCGACTCCGCGTCGCGGAAGCCTGTACGCAGGCCTGGCGTGGCTCCTACACTGGGTAATTGCGGCACGGTCGACCGTAGGAGCGCCACGGCAATTCAGCGATCGGCAGGAAGCGAAGTCCCGATCCACCCAGGGCCGAGCATTCGGCCCGCTTATGGAGGAGGCGGAATGCCCGATCCATCCCACCTGAAGATCTGTCTGCTCGGCCGGGGCTGCACCTGCCCCACCGTCACCCTGTTCCTCGCCCCCGAGCCACTGATTCCCGGCGGCAGCATCCTGCACCTCATCGAACAGGCACCACTCGCCGAGAACAGCGGCGCGCCCCGTCCCGACACCGAACTGGTCGACCTGGTGCAAGACGACTCCACCCAGTCGGGACCGCTGGTGCGCACCGAATTCAGAACGTTCGTTTCCGGTCTGCCGGATCCCGGCCAGATCCGGGCGATCCTGCACGACCGCCACATCACCGACACCGCACCGGTCGGCCTGGATATCGACGACCCCGCCGAAATGACCCGCCTGGCCCTGCTCCCCGAACGCCCGATCGGTTTCCGCCGCACCGAAGACTTCCAAGCGGAGGCAATGCGCCGCGCCATGCTCGCGGTCTACCGCCACTTCGGCGTCGACCAACGAATCCGCCTCACCTACCACGGCTTCGCCGACCCCGACACCGGCTGGTTCGCGCTGCGCACCGCGATCGCCTGAACAGTCAGCGACCTATCCTGAGGTTCCCCGGCGCGAGATCCCTTCCGCCGAGTCGATCTTCACCCGAGCAGTCAGTCCTTGCGGGCGATTCCGCCGTAGGCGCCGGACCGTTCGGGGTGATCGCCGATGTCGGCGGGGTTGTCCGGGCGCCATAGGGGCAGGTGGACCAGGCCGGGGTCGAGCATGGTCCAGCCCTGGAAGAATTCGGCGATCTCGGGCTTGGCGCGCAGCACGATTTCGGTGGAGGTGCGGCCGGAAAGCTTTTGCGCTTCCAGGACTTCGGCCGGTTGCCCGTCGGCGGTGGCGTGGGTGATCGCAAGGTAGCTGCCGGGGGCGACGGCATCGCGCAGACGGGCGACGCAGCCCACGGGGTCGGCGTCGTCGGGCACGAAATGCAGCACGCCGAGCAGGAGGACAGCGACCGGCTGGTCGAAGTCGAGCAGCGCCGTCACCTGCGGGTCGGCCAGGATGGTTTCCGGGTGCGCGATATCGGCTTGGATGACGGCGGCGGCGGGGTTGCCGTCGAGGATGGCGCGGCTGTGCGCGACGGCGACCGGGTCGATATCGACGTAAACCACACGGGCCGAAGGGTTTACGGCTTGCGCCACTTCGTGCACGTTGCCGACGGTCGGGATGCCGGAGCCGATGTCGAGGAACTGGTGGATGCCGGCGTCGACGAGAAAGCGCACGCATCGGCGCAGCAAATCCCGATTGGCGCGCATGGTCTCCGCGACGTTGGGCGTGAATGCCTCGATCTGCCGCGCCAGCGTCCGGTCGATTTCGAAGTTGTGCATGCCGCCGACGAAGTAGTCGTAGACACGGGAGGCGCTCGGGCGATCCAGATCGATACCTTCGGGAGCCCAACTCGGTCTGGTCATCGATCGCCAACCCTTCTCGAAACATCGCACGCCAGCGGCGAAAGCACCGCCATCGTAGCGGGGTTCGCGAGTGCCCGCAGTTGGGCGGACGTCCGCGAACCGGACTACGATCAGCCTTATGGCGTGGGATGCCGGGAGCGGTTCTGATCCTGGCGGACCGCACGCGGAACTGGCCGGGCAATGGGCGGCCGCACTCGGTGGCGGGCCGCGAAATCACGTCGTGCCCATGAGCTCCACCGAAACCCGCAATTTGCTGACCGAATTGGCCCGCGAATTCGTCGCCGCCGCCTGCACCGACGACTCCGCCGATCGGGTCGCGGAACTCGGCGCTGAGCTGGCCCGATCCCATTTTGTCGGCGACGAGGTACTCGGCCGGAGTCTCGCCGTACTCAACGCGTACCTGGTCGGAGCGTGCGAGGTACCGGCCGATCGAGCCGATCAGTTGCTGGCCGCCTTTGCCACCGGTTATCTGCGTGCCTTCCGCGCCTGGCTGCTTGCCGAGCAGGAAAGCGTTCGGGCCGCCGATATCGCCGCCCGGCGGGTGGTCGAACAACAACTGCGCGCCAGCGAGGCACGGCTGCGGGCGGTTTTCTCGCAGGCCGGAATCGGCACCGGACTTTCCGATATGACCGGACGGATCATCGAGGTCAACAACGCCTTCGCCGCCATGCTCGGCTACCGGCCCGAGGAGATGTGTCAGCTGTCGGTCACCGATCTGACGCACCCGGATGACAGTCCCGCTATGTGGCAGAAGTACGCGGGTGTGCTCGCGGGCAAATACGACAACGTGCAACTGGAGAAGGCCTACCGGCACCGTGACGGCGGCACGGTGTGGACCAACATCAACGTCTCGCTCATCCGCGACGAGCAGGGTCGGCCGCAGTACACGCTGGTGCTGGTGGAGGACGTCTCCGAGCGGCGCGCCCTGCGCGAACGATTGCACTACCGCGCGAACCACGACCAACTGACCGGTCTACCGAACCGTTCCCGCTTCTTCGACGCGCTCACCGCGGCCTTCGCCGACTGCACCAGAGTCGGGCTCTGCTACATCGATCTGGACCACTTCAAGACCGTCAACGACACCTTCGGCCACGCGGTCGGCGACGAACTGCTCGCGCAGGTCGCCGCCCGGCTCAATGCCTGCGTCACCCGGCCCGACCAGCTCGTCGCGCGGATGGGCGGCGACGAATTCGTCGTGCTGGTCCCGCATTCCAGCGGTGTCGAGGAAATGGCGGGCGTGGCCGAGACGGTGCTGCACGCGCTGGCTCAAGCCTTCTACGTGCACGAACACCACCTGACCGTCACCGCCAGCATCGGCGTGATGGAGGCCCGCGCCGACCGCCTGTCCACCGGCGAATTCGTGCAGGCGGCCGACACCAGCATGTACTGGGCCAAGGCCGCGGGGCGTAGCCGATACGCGATCTTCGACGCCGACCGTGGCCGCCGCGAGCACACCAGCGCCGAACTGTCGGCGGCCATGCCGTCCGCCCTACGGCACGGCGAATTCTTCCTCGACTACCAGCCGATCGTCTCGCTCGCGGACGGGCAGACGGTGGCCGTCGAAGCGCTGGTGCGCTGGCGACATCCGGAGCTCGGCATCCTCAGCCCGGCTCGATTCGTCGAGCTCGCCGAGGACAACGGTTACATCGGCGCGCTCGGCGCCGTGGTCCTGGAGACGGCCTGCCGCGCCAGCCGGGAGTGGCACGACCGCTACCCGCACACGCCGACCGTCAGCGTCAACGTCTCCGCCGCCGAAGTGGCCGATCCGGCCTGGCTGGACTACGTCCAGCAGATCATCGCGGAGACCGGCATCGACGCGAGCCTGCTGCAACTGGAGCTGACCGAGCGGGCATTCATGCAAACCACCGGGCGGCCGCTGCGCGCCCTGCACACCTTGGCCGACGCGGGCGTGCGCATCGCCATCGATGACTTCGGCACCGGCTACTCGAACCTCGCTTACCTCGGCCAGCTGCCGTTGCACGTGGTCAAGCTCGCGGGCCCGTTCATCCAACGCATCCGCACCCCGGATACCGCCAGCCCCACCGACCTGCTGCTGCTCGAGACGATCATCGACCTCACCCACGCGCTCGGCTTCACCGTCACCGCCGAATGCGTCGAAACCCGCCATCAGGCCGACCAACTCCGCGACCTCGGCTGCGATACCGCCCAGGGCTGGCACTTCCACTACCCCATGCCCGCCGAGCAGGTAACCGAACTGCTCGGGCTGTCCGATCTTCGGTTGAGCTGAAATACGCACTGACATCGGGCAGCGGCTACCCCGCAGGGCATTCGTCGGTGACAGCTGGTCTTACACGCGGGCGATGGTCGCCACGGTGCCCGCGGGATAGATCATTTGATCCGGTGGATTGCTGGTCCGGCGCGCGAGGGGGTAGTAGATCGCGGCGGTGAAGGCGATGCCGACGATCCAGGAAATGTCCGCTCCGCCCAGCTTCTCGGTGATCGGCCCGGTATAGAGCTGCTGCGCCAGGAACGGGATCTGAGCCAGGACGCCCAAGGTGTAGCAGACCAGCGCGGTGGGATTCCAGCGGCCGTACCGGCCGTTCAGGTCGTAGAGGGCCGGAATATCGATGCGCTCGCGGGAGATCAGGTAGTAGTCGATCAAGTTGATCGCGCTCCATGGCGTGAACACCATGAGCAGGGTGAGCACGAAATTCTTGAAATTGCCGAGGAAATCGGCGCTCGCCCCGATCGCGATCAGCATCGACACCGCGGTGAACCCGACGATGTAGGCGGCCCGTGCGAACGGTGTTGTGCGCGACTGTCCGTTGCAGGCGGTGACCGAGGTCAGAATCGACATGAACCCGCCATAGGCGTTGAGACAGTTCACCGTCAGCTTGCCGACCACGATCACCAGGTAGATCAGCAGCGCGAGCACCGATGGCCCCGCGAGATCGCCGATAAAGCCGACTTGATTGCCGAGGAAGGCTTTACCCGCGACCGCTGCCACCAACGCGCCGAATGTCATCGACCATTGCGAGCCGAGCACGCTGCCCGCGAAGGTCGCCCAGAAGGTGGTCCGGTCGCTGGTCGAGCGGGGCAGATAGCGCGAGTAGTCGGCGACATAGGGCCCGAAGGTCAGCTGCCAACCCGCACTGAGCGAGATCGCGAGCACAAAGGTCGCCATATCGAACGGCTTGACCCCGATATAGGCGCTGACGTCGTATCCGGTGAAGAGCCGGACACCCAGATAGGTGAAGCCGATGATGCCGACCACGGTGGCGATCCGGCCGATTCGATGGATCAGCCGATAGCCGGTCACCGCGATAACAGCGGTGAGCGCACCGAACACGAGAATGCCGACGGTCGGGTTGTCGATGTGCACAATCTTGTTCACCGCCTGACCGGCGAGCACCGTGCCCGTCGCCGCGAACCCGAGATACATCACGATGACGAGTAGCAGCGGCAGCACCGCGCCCAGGACACCGAATTGCGCTCGGCTGGAAATCATTTGGGGCAACCCCAGCCGAGGACCCTGCGCCGAATGCAGGGCCATGACGATGCCGCCGAGGATGTTGCCGATGAGCAGGCCGATGATCGCCCACAGCGCGTCGGCGCCGAATACCACCGCGAGCGCGCCGTCCACGATCGCGGTGATCTGCATGTTCGCCCCGAACCAAAGGGTGAACTGGCTGCGCGGCGTGCCGTGCCGTTCGGCGTCGGGGATCACTTCGATGGTGCGGCGCTCGATCGGACCGGTCGCGTCGAGGTGCTCGTCGTGCGCCATGGGTCCGCCTTCCGTTGCCCGGAGCAGCGACCGATGGGTGGGGCCGGCACCCCGGCGAACCGTTACTGCGTCCGATCAGCAGTATGCCGGATACCGCACGGTCTTGTATTTCTTTGCGGTTGCGGACCACGCCGGGCCCGCAGTGCCTACCTGTCGAGCTCAGGTGGCGTGAAAGGCATTGGACAGTGCGGGCTTTCAGCACAGACGAGCAAATCGTCGCAGCCTGCATCCAGTGCCGCGGTCAGCGTCTTTCGGATCGCCGTCAGTTCGGCCAGTTTCGCGTCGACCTCGGCCAGTTTCGCCGTCGCACGCGCCTGCAATCCGGCATGGGTACGACGGCCGCGGAATCGGGTGATCTCGAGTAGGTCGGCGACTTCCTCGAGCGTGAAACCGAGGCGCTGGGCGGTTTTGATAACGCGCAGCATTGTCACCGTTTCCGGTGGATACAGCCGGTGGCCGCCCAGCGATCGATCAGGATCGTGGAGCAATCCCCGACGCTCGTAGTAGCGCAGGGTCTGCACGTTCACCCCGGCCGCCGCGGCCACCTGTCCCGTCCGTAATCCTTTGTCACTCATGGCGTTCGACCTCCACCCGGGCCGCGAGCGCGTCCAGGACATCGACCTGGCCTTCGGGGACGGTGATCCGCATGATCACCGCATCGTCGACCGAGGTGAAGGTGAAGCCGAAGAACGAACAGCATTCCACTTCGCGGGCCGCCAGGTCCTGGCCTACCGGTTCGGCGTCCGGGGCGAGGACCAGGTCCAGTTGGGTCCGCAATGGACGGCGCGTTCGCAATACCGACTCGGCGAAGAATCTGTCGAACTCCGCGTTCCGCAGTGGTTGTTCGACAGTGGGCAGGGTGCACGAGTCAGGCACCCAATCAGCGGGATTACCGATCAACGTCATGAATCCACGGTAAGCCTGTACTCCGGTATCGATTGCAACTGCGCACCGCCCGAACTCGGGCCGATCACGGGCTCGGCGTGCGCCGGTGGCGAAGCCAGCACCGCGGACAGGATGAACGCGACCACCACCGCGATTTCGGCCACCGTTTGTTTGTCGATACGCATGCCTGTTCCTCTTCTCTCCACGCAGAACGGTATCGACACCCGAAGGACGCTCCCAGCCAAGACTTTTCGTGCCCACACTATGGGGGACGGCCGAATCGGCGCTCACCCGGCGTTCGACGAAACCGTTTCCCGAGCGGTGCGGCGCGCGCGGATCGCATTCACGGCCGCGAGGACGATCCCCAGGCCCACCAGGATCAGGCCGCGCAGCCAGATATCGCCGCCGATCTGGGTGAACAGGAACAGGCAGGACGCCAGTCCCAGCCAGGGCACGACAGTCGGTATCCGGAAGTGGTCCGGCTCGCCCTCGTCGCGGCGCAAAACGAGCACGGCGGCGTTGACCGAGGAGAAGACGACCAGCAGCAACAACACCATCGTCTCGGCCAACGAGGCGACCTCCCCCGTCAACGCCAAGATCAGCGAGACCGCCCCGGTCGCGAGGATGGCCACCCACGGGGTCCGGCGACCGGCCAGCACGCGGGCGAGCACCGGCGGCAGCAGCCCGTCGTTGGCCATGCCGTAGGCCAGCCGGGACGACATGATGCCGGTGAGCAGGGCGCCGTTCGCCACCGCGACCAACGCGAACACGCTGAACAGCCCCTCCGGCACACCACCGGCCAGCCGCACCACCTCCAGCAGCGGCCCACTGGACCGCGCCAGCTCGTCGGTGGGTACCGCCGCACTGGCGACCACCCCGATCAGCACGTACACCACACCGGCAGTGAGCAGCGCCCCGAACAACGCCCGGGGGTAGGACCGACGCGGATCCTTGACCTCCTCGGCGAGGTTCACCGAGGTCTCGAACCCGGCGAAGGAGTAGAAGGCGAGCACCGTACCGGCCAGAGTCGCGCCGATGACGCCGTGCTCGGCGGTGCCCACCTCGGTCAGCCGGTCCAGGTCGGCGTCACCGCGAACGATCACCCACGCGCCGAGGCCGATGATCAGGACGAGTCCACTGAGTTCGATCAGGGTGGCCACCGCGTTGGCACCGAGCGATTCCTTGATGCCACGAATATTGAGCAGCGCCAACGCGACCAGGAATACCACCACGACCGCGAGGGTCGGCAGCGAAACCAACTCCTGTAGATAGTCCCCGGCGAAGGCCCTGGCCAGCGCGCCCACCGAGACGACCCCGGCGGCGAGCATGCAGAACCCGACGAGCGAACCGGCCGCCGGACCGAACGCCGCGGTGGCGTAATGGGACGAGCCACCCGCTCGCGGATACTTGGTGGCCAGCTCGGCGTAGGAACCCGCGGTCAGCGTGGCGAGGCCGAGCGCGAGCGTCAGCGGCAGCCACACCGCGCCACCGGACTCCTGGGCGACCGAGCCGACCAGCACATACACCCCCGCCCCGAGGACGTCGCCCAAGATGAAGAAATACAGCAGGGGTGTGCTCACAGCCCGCTTCAAAGTGGTGGCCATTAGGCCGCAATACCCCCTCTACCTGCACTGAAGCAGACCGGGACGGAACTCACACAAACGGGTGCCGGTATGTCGCGAGTCAGGCGGAGGCGATGGCGGTGATGAGGGTGCGGGAGGCGATGGTGCGGGTCGTGATGAGCTGAGTGAATGTCCGGGGTTGCTCGCCGGGGTATTGCTGGGTGAGTTTGACTTCCCAGTGCGCGAGGCCGTCGTTGCCGTCGCGGGCTCGGGTGATCAGCACGCAGTACCGGGTGCCGACGGGGATCTGATTGATGCCGCGTTGGATCTGCTCGGCGGGCGAGACGATGGCGTTGTCGGCGACGACCGCGCGGGCCCGATAGCCGGAACGCTCCACGTAGTAGGCGTATTCGAAGGCGAGGATGGCGTCGGGGCCGGTGGCGGTGCCGCCGGGATCGGTGCCGGAGACGATGTCGGCGGTGCGCTTCTGTTCACAGCCCTGGGTCGCGATCGCCGCGGGCTGGGCGGGTGATGTTGTTGTCGCCGAGGCGATTTCGGCGGAACTGCGGGCAGGCACGGTGGCCGTTCGGGTGGCCGCGACGGACGGCGTGCGTTCGCCGAACCCGTTCACGGCGGCGAGCAGGATCGAGACGACCGCGATCCCGACACCGAGCACGATCAGTACCGCGAGCACCTTGTTGCCGCGCGGCTGCTGCTCGCGGCGGCGGGTGGGATGACGCAGTGGCGTGCCGGGGTGGATGCCGGACCGATTGATGATCGCGGGCGGCGGGGCGGCCTTCTCGTCGTAACCTTCCGGCTCGAACTCGTCGGTGCGGGTCCGGCGCCGGTCCGGTGCCACCGGCGGCTCCGGCAGTGGATCGGCCGCGCGCGGCGGATCGAGCCATTGTTCCCAATCCCCCGTCAGCCGTCTGGGCCGATCCGGGTTTGGCGACTCGGGCACGGCGACCTCCGGATCTCGGCGCCGCCCCGGGCCGCGGCGGACGGACGGACGCCGCCGCTTCCGTGCCTTGCCGGTGGGTGTGCGCAGCATGGGCAGACCCGTGTCGAACGGATTACCCTGCCCCTCTTGCCGACTCGGAGAGTTCGGCTCAGAGGGTGTCATCGTCGTAGTCGCCGAGAACAGGGGTCACGGCGACCGTCGCGGTCGGAACGGTGACACCGAGCTGACCGTCCCGAGGCTTGTGTTCCTCATCGTCCGCGCGCGGCGGCGGTGGCATCGCCACACCACCGGTCGGCCCGGGATGGCTCGGCTGGTCCGGGTTGACAGACCGCGACGGCACGTCCGCCGGCGCCGGTGGCGGCGGCGTCTGCACGGGCGCGGGCCTGGATTCGGGTTTCGGTGCGTCCTCTTTCACCATGGGCGCGGACCCGTTCTGCGCGGGCGGGATCACCGTGCCGGGACCGGTCGGTGGCGACGGGACGGACGGCCTGGCTCCGGCGCCGAAGTCGAACAGCTTCGGCGAGTTGCTGGAATTGGGCGAGCCGCTCGGTTGATCGGCACTCGTGCTGCCGGGGCGGATCGCCTCTTGGATGTTCTTGTCCGCCGAGGCCGCGACGGTGTCGATGGCGTGCGTGCCGACCTCGGCGACCTTGTCGACGATATGCGTGCCGACACCGGCGATCTTGTCGATGATGTTCGTGCCGATGTCGACGCCCGCGTTGATGGCGGCGGTACCGATCTGCACACCTGCCGAGATGAGCTGTTGCTGCAGCTGGAGTTGGGCGGCCAGCGCCGGATCCACCGGCTGCCCCGTCGTCGTCCCGCCGATACCGGGGACCGTGCTGCCCGGGACGAATTGGCTTGTGCCGCCGGGGACGAACTGGCCCGTCCCGGCCTGCGCCGTGGTGACGCCGGACGGCTGGGTGACCGTGAGTGGGCCCATCGCGTCCAATCGCCTGCTGTGGTCGTCCATCTCGGTACGCGCGGTGGTGACCGTGGTCAGCGCATCGCGCAACGCCTGGGTGGCCCGCGCGATCACGGCATCGGTGTCGGGGGCCGCGGTCGCGTTGCCGAGGATCTGGCGCGCGTCGCGCCGGAAGTCCGCGATGATCTGGTCCACGGTCCGGGCGGCGCGGGCACTGGTGGCGTGCGCGTCGCCGAGCACGCCGAGGTAAGCCGGTCCGCGGTCGGAGATTTCGCCGATCTCGGTCTGGGTGGTGCGCAGCGCGGGCACCGCGGCGTCGGCCCCGCGGGAAGTCCAGGTCGACTCCAGTGCGTGCAGACCGTCGCGGTGCGGTCCCTCCACATCGGCGGCCTGGGTGGACGCCGCCGACAGCGCATTGGTCGCGGTCTGGTTCGGGACGCCGACGCCGGTGCCGAGGCTGGACCGCAACTGCAGCAGCGGGCGCACCAGCGCGGCCACGATCGGCGGATCTACGGTCGGGTCGAGGTAGCTGGTCGGCGGCGCGACAGTTTCATTGCGGGCCGGGGCGGCTTCATTGCGGGCCGGGGCAGCCGCGGGCCGCCTGCGTAGTCCGGAAAGGCTTCTCATGTCAGCGTCTCCCCGGTCCGGGTGATGGCGCCCGCGGTGTCGGCATCGACGCCCTGCATGTCCGTGCTGTAGCCGCGCAGGATCTCACCGTAGGTGCCGACGAGTTGCCCGGCGGTCGACAACGCCTGGGCGTGTTCGGAAACCGCGGCGGCGAATCGGGCCGCGAAATCGGCGCCGACCAGACCGAGATCGGTGGTCAGTTGGTCCGGATCCACCGCCCCGGACGCGACGGCCGCCGCCGAGGCCAGCTGTTGGGAAACCGCGTCCGCGATCGCGGTGTAAGCGGCCACCGCCGCCGGATCCAGGTTCAGCGTGTCCACCGTTCCCCTCCCGGGTTCCCAGTCTTTCGCTACCGCGACATGATTCGATGACAAGCCTACTGCGCGACCTGGACACCCTGCGCCCGATCGTCGCTAGTCCGTGCCGCCTGAGTATGGCAACCGATGCGCGTCGTGTCATGTGCTGGTCGTGCGCGCCACCCGGGACCGGTGACAGATGTAGCACTTTTCCAAAGATTCCCCGGAGGGCTTCCGCATGCCTCCCGGTCGGCATTAGGCTCGACTCTTTGTGCGCGACAGAGCGGTGGGGGACGGACGGGTCGCCGCGGCAGCGCATCCGCTGCGGGTGATCATGGTGTACGGGCAGCTCGCGCGAGCGGGATTTCGCCGCCAATCGCAGTATCGGCTGGCCATGTTCGCCGGGCTGTTCACCAACTGCGTATTCGGGTTCGTGCGCGCCGCGGTGATGCTCGCGGCGGTGCGCGCCGCGGGCGATTTCGGCGGGTACACCGAAGGTTCCATCGGCGCCTATGTGTGGCTCTCGCAAGGGCTGCTCGGCGCGATGCAGTTCATGGGACCGCCCTTGGACCTGGCCGATCGCGTCAAGAACGGCGACATCGCGATCGACTTCCTGCGTCCGGTCGACGTCCAACTCGGTTACCTCGCCGCCGATCTCGGCCGCGCCGCGTGCACCATCCTGCCGCGCGGGGTGCCCAGTGTGCTGGTCGGCCTGCTGACCTTCGGGCTCGCCATGCCGACCACACCCGGCCCCTATCTGCTCGGGACGGTGAGTGTGGTGCTCGCCGTTGCCATCTCGTTCCTGTGCCTGTTCGCCGTCGCGCTGATCGGCTTCTGGGTGGTCGAGACCCGCGGCATCCGGGTGCTGTATCAGGTCACGGGGACCTTCCTCGCCGGACTCTTTGTGCCGGTGCACATGTTTCCCGAGTGGCTGCGCACCATCGCCATGGCGACTCCGTTCCCCTCGATCCTGCAAGCGCCGATCGATGTCCTGTCCGGTCGGATCACCGGCGCGGAGGCGGTGAGCGTGGTTGCGGTCCAGGTGTTCTGGGTGCTCGCGATCGGCGCGACGGGCCGAATTCTGCTGGCGGCGGGGCGGCGGAAACTGGAGGTGCAGGGTGGTTGAGCCGAGCACGGCACGGGCCGGGACCTGGTTCACCCCGTACGCGGCGGTACTGCGCTCCCGGATCCGCGCCCAGCGGGCTTACCGGCTGTCCTTCGCCAGCGAGGTTTTCGGCGCCTTCCTGATCGGCCTCGTCGAGTTCGCTGAAGTGTGGGTGATCTTCCACAACGTACGGGTGCTCGGCGGCCTCGACCTGAATGCCGCACTGCTGCTGTTCGGGTTCGGTCAGTCGACCTTCGCACTGGCCCAGGTTCTCTTCGGCCATCTCGACACCTTGCCGACGCTGATTCGGATGGGTCAGCTCGACGCGTATCACCTGCGCCCGCAGCCGCTGCTGCTCCAGCTCATCACCAGCGATATCTCGCTGCGGCGCTTCGCCCGCGCGTCGGTCGCGCTGGTGGTGCTCGCCCTGGGTTTCCTGCGCAACGACATCGACTGGGGTCCGGCCACCGTCGCGCTGGTGCTACTCACGATGCTCAGCGGTATTGCCCTGTTCGGCGGCATTTTCGTGTGCGCGGCCGGTTTGCAGTTCTATCTGATCGACGGCGCCGAGCTCACCAACAGCTTCACCTACGGCGGGTCCTTCGCCGCGGTCCAACCGGCCACGGTCTTTCCGACACCGCTGCGGCTGCTGTTCGGCTTCGCCATCCCGGTCGCTTTCACCGCGTATCTGCCGACCATCGAGTTGCTGCGGCTGCCCGGCCCGGCGCTGTTGCCCGCGTGGCTGGCCTGGTTGAGCCCGCTCGCGGCACTCTGGGTATGGCTGCTCGCACTGAGTTTCTGGCGGTTCGGTACTCGGCACTATCAGGGAGGGGGCGGATAACGTGGCGAATTCCAGCTCATCGCAGGCGATCATCCAGATCGAGGATCTGACGAGGCAATTCACCCTGTCGCGCACGGACGGCCGCCGCTGGCGGCGGCGGCGCGAAACACTGACCGCGGTGGACCGGATGTCCTTCCGGATCGAACCCGGCACGGCGGTCGGCTACATCGGCGCCAACGGCGCAGGCAAGTCCACCACCATCAAAATGCTCACCGGCATCCTGGTGCCGACCTCCGGCAGCGTGCGCACCTGCGGGCTGGAACCGGTCCGGCAACGGCGCGAACTCGCCGCGCGGATCGGGGTGGTGTTCGGGCAGCGCTCCCAGCTCTGGTGGGATCTGCCGCTGCGCGAATCGTTTTCGATCCTCGCGGCCATCCATCGGCTGGAGCCGGACGTCGCACGCAAGCGCAGGCACGAACTGATCGAGCAGTTGGAAATGGCCGACACCCTCGACACCCCGGTTCGTCAGCTCTCACTCGGTCAGCGCATGCGCGCGGAAGTCGCCGCGGCACTGCTGCATTCCCCCGAGCTGGTGATCCTCGACGAACCCACCATCGGCTTGGACGTGCTGTCGAAACAACGCTTGCGCGAATTCCTGCGCGCCGAGCGCGCCGACCGCGGCACCACCCTGCTGCTCACGACGCACGATATGGGCGACATCGAAAGGCTTTGCGGCCGTGTGCTCGTGGTGGATCACGGCCGCCTGGTCTATGACGGGTCGCTGACCGGGTTGGCGGCCACCGTCGGCGCGCGGCGTGTTCTCGTCGTCGATCTGGCCGAGCCGACGCCGGACATCGATGACCTGCCGTGCGCGCAACTACTGGAGACCGAGGCCGGTGGGATGCGACAGCGGCTGGCCTTCGATCCGGAAAAGACCACCGCCGCACAGCTGCTCGCCGCGGTGTCCGACCGCGCCGAGGTGCGCGATCTGTCCATCGAGGAACCGGAGATCGAGGACGTGGTCCGCCGAATATACGAATCCGCCCGCTGATTCCGCGGGCGGATTCGGATTGCGCTGTGGTTCACCGTGTTTCGAGCTCGCGGGCACCCTGGTCGAGCCGGAACGGCGGGTACTCGTCGCGCATCAGGGTGGCGTATGCCTGCACCCGAATGGCCCAGCGGCTGATTCCGAGGACGAAGTCGTACAAGCCCTGGGGGTAGCGCGCGGTGAACAGCAGCCCGATCAGCGCGATGAACACCAGGATGCTGATCAACGGAATTTGGCCGACGCCTGACCAATCGTCGTCGCTGTACATGACGAGCGTCATGCCGCCGCTCGACATCGCGGCCAGGATCAGATAGTGCGGAATGGCCAGCAGCCACCACTTCACCAGCACCAGACCACGATGCAACCGCTCCGGATAGTCGACCTCGAGATCGGCCGCGTACTCCGCGTTCGACTTCAGGCTGAACGGCGGGTACTTGTCGGTGCCGAGCACGGCCAGCGCGTAGAACTCGACCCGCCAAGTCCAGCGCATGACACCGACATTGAAGTCGAACAATGCCCGCGGGTATTTGCCGGTGAACAGAATCGCGAAGAACGCGATCACCGTGAGGACGAAGTAGGCGATGTGCAAAAACAACAGTACGATGTAATGCGGAATGGCCAGCAGCCACTTGAC
This sequence comes from Nocardia brasiliensis, assembly GCF_042691675.1. Classification (GTDB taxonomy): domain Bacteria; phylum Actinomycetota; class Actinomycetes; order Mycobacteriales; family Mycobacteriaceae; genus Nocardia; species Nocardia brasiliensis_D. The sequence continues at coordinate 1,950,877 of NZ_CP170507.1, read as the reverse complement.
CAGCCACATCCATCGGGACAGCGCGGGATCCAGATCCCCTCGGACCCGAACAGGATTGACCGGATAGGCCAACTCGGCGGCTTTGTCAGGATTTTCGGGTTCCATGATCGATGCTCCTTTCAGATGCTGTCGATCCACGCCACAAACCAGGTGCGGAATATCCTGATTGTCGCGTACTCGGCCGCTTGCCGAGCCACGATCGGGCACCGACACGCCAAACGAATAGCCGCCGCCGAAATGGCATGTCGCAAACTCCGCCGTCATCGAGCCCGGCGTCGACCTCGCCGCATCACCGGCGGCGCGACCTCGGCCCGCCGGGCCAGGCCCTCGGCACCGCCGGACCGGCGATGCGCACCGGCTTCGGCGGTGCCGTCAGTTCAGCGGCCTGCTCAACGGCACGTTCACAAAGCTCGGCGTGGCGGAGTCGAGAATAAGGTGTTGCGGTGCAAGGGCATTCAGAATTCCGCCGTCGAACAGCATCGGTGGCGCGAGGAAGCCGCGCGGGAAGTTGCTGGCGAAGACGTTGACGCGCAACCGATGTCCCGGTTGCAGCACCGCGTCCAGCGGGTTGACGGCGACGTCGAGGGTGGTCGGCTGTCCCGGCACCAGGGTCTGGCGATCGGCGAGAGTCAGCTTGTAGACGGTGTGCGTGTAGTCCCCGTCGGCGTCCTTCGCGCTCCTGGCCTCGTCTACCGCACGCAGTGAGGCGGCCAGTTGGCCGCTGGCCAGCACCGTCGACTGTCCATTCGGCGCAACGTCATTCACGCTGACCGCCCAGTAGCCCTCGATGTTGTCGTACACGGTGTTGAGGTGCACGGTGATCGGGCCGGACAGCACGGTGGGCTCATCGACCGGCGCCGCGGTGAAGGTGAGGCCACCCAGCTCGTGGATGCGGTCGTCGCGGCCGCAGAGATTGGCCAAGCCGATGACGCCGGCGGACTCGACCGCGGCGTCGCGGGAGCACAGCGAGGTGATCCCGGTGACCGGCGAGACCGTCAATCGTGCCGCGCCCTCGGGGGTTCGCGCGGTGAGCGAGCCGTCGTAGACGCTGGTCGCGGTGCCGCTCGGCGTGGGCGAGAGGTACATGCGCTGGTAGTCCATGCCGGGACGCGGGAAGGCCGACGTGGTGGTCCAGCCGCCGCCCTGCTGCCACAGCGCGACCGGCCCGTACTCGTCGATGCCGTTGTCGATGCCCTTGAGCCATTTGTCGAACCAGGCCTGCTGCAGCACGTCCAGCCGCGGCGGTCGGCCCGGACTACCCAGGCCGGAGCCGGGATTGAAGTGGTAGGTGTCGCCCATGATCAGCTTTTTGCGGTCCGGCGGCAACGGAATGTCGGCGAACGAGCGAGCACTGGACGAGGCGAAGATGTCCTGCCAACCGCCGTAGACGAACGTTGGTACTCGAATCCGCTCCGGGTGGCTGTCGGTGAACGCCGAGCGCAGCGGGCTACCCGGCAGGAGCTGCTGCTTCAGCGGTTCCGGTACCGAATCCACATTGAGCGCCAAGGCCATCAGGATGTAATCGAAGAATTCCAGCGGCGTGGCCACGCGGTCCAGCAGCCATTTCAGGTCCAGGTGACCGAGCGCTATGCCGACCGGGTCGGGGAAATTGGAGATCAGGTCGACCCCCGCGATATAGAGCGGTCCGAACAAACCCAATCCGCCGCCGGGGAAAGCGACATCGGTCAGCGTGTCGGTACTGCCCTCGACGGGAAAAATCGCCTCGAGCGCGGGCGGATTCTGTTCGGCCGCCTTGAATTGATTGATGCCCGAGTACGAGATGCCGGACATGCCGATCTTGCCGTCCGACCACGGCTGCTTGCTCGCCCAGTCGATCATTTCCAGGGTGTCCTGGGTTTCCCTGCTCTGCAGGAACTGCCAGGCGCCGTGCGAATATCCGGTGCCGCGCACGTCGGCGACGATGTAGGTGTAACCCTGCTGCACCAGCTTCCGGTCCGCGCCGAAGGTGCGCGCGGCGCCGCCGCTGAGCGCCTTGGTCAGATCGGTGATCGAGTCGAACGGCGTGCCCGCGAAGTCGAACCGGTCGACCAGCTGGATCAGCGCGTCCGACAGCACCGGGATGTTGAGGGCCAGATCCGCCAGCAGCGCCACGAATTTCGTGTACGGGGTCAGGTTGATGATGGTGGGCAGCGGTTCTTCCACGATCCGCCCGGCCGCGTCGACCGGTCGATAGATGTTGGCCTTCAGCACCGTTCCGTCGGTCATGGTGATCGGCACGTCGAAGTCGATGTGCACCGGGCCGGGGTACTTCGCCGGGCCATCGTGCGCTGCGGTCCACGCCTTCGCGAGTTCACCACCATCCGGCGCCGACTCCGCCACAGCGGTGCTCGGCACGACCCACAACGCGGTCATGGCCATGATGACCACCAGCACCGCAACGCGGCTCAACCCCCGGCGCACTGTCCTCATCGACCTCGACCTCTCTGCCGCACCACTTAAAAACACTGCCGTACCTATGGTGGACGCGAGAGTAACGGGGACCACAGCAAGCGGGCAAGTATGAATCTGGTCACCGCCGAGCGGTGGCTATCCTCGGGGAATGGGACTAGAAGCCGGTGTCGATCGCGGTCGCCTGCCCCGCGGCACCCACGGCATGGCGCCGGAGGCGGTCGCTCATTCGCAGCGCATGCGGATGTATCTGGGGGTGTTGGAGGCGGTCGCCGAACGCGGCTACGCGGCAACGACGGTCGGCGATATCGTGGCCCGCGCCACCGTCTCGCGGCGCACCTTCTACGAGTTGTTCCGCGGCCGGGACGACTGCTTCGCCGAGGCCTTCGAAGCCGCGGTCGGCCTGGTGCTCGGCGAGTTGGACACCAGCGTGCAGGCCACGCCGCGCTCCGAGTGGCGGGCGCTTATTCGCACAACGCTGCAGACCTATCTGCAGGTGCTGGCCGACAACGGCATCTACGCCCGCGCGCTGCATATCGAGTGCCTGGTGGCCGGCCCGATCGTCGCCGAACAACGCCGTCAAATGAAGACACTGCTGGCGAACCGGATGCGCGCGGCCTTCCGGATCGGCCGCGCCGCGGGCGATATTCCGGTGGACATTCCGGCGGACATCTTCGACGCGCTCATCGGCGCCGTGGACGATCGCATCCGCGATTGCCTGGAGGGTCCCGGACCCCAGGCACTGCCGACGCTGAGTGCACATCTGTACCAGATCACCATGGCGCTCTTCGGTGTTCCGGAATGGCAGGCCGACTAGCCCGGCCCACTCCCCTGCGCCGAGTACAGGCTCACTTCGCCATCCTCGCTGAGGAACGCGTTGACCAGCATGATCCGTTGCGCCTGCAGCTCGTCGGTCTCGGGGACGGCGGTGGTGATCGAAATCTGGGGTATGGCGGCCCAGTTCACCACATAGCGCTCGGGCGGCCCGTCATCGTCGGAGAGTCTGGCCAGGCGGAAGACCGATACGGTCTTGCGCACGATGAGGGTGCGGACCACCTCGCCGATTCGCTCGGGGTCTTCTAGCGCGAACATGAACCCGAATGTCAGCTCGGGTGAAGACACGTAGGCGGGCACGAACATCGAGGTTAGCCTATCCAACGACGCCGCGCAGCCACCGCGCCGAATCGGTTGCTGCCCATGCGCTCATGCCTTCATGTCGGCCTCGGCGACGGTGCACTGATGTGACCGATCCGTGACGGATCATAACAATTTACAAGCGGCTTTCGGATTCGTACACCATACTATTGCGCCGATTAGGCAACCGCGCTTTCCTGAAAGAGTCCCGATTTCTCGGGGCGTCTTCCTCATCGCATCGTCGCGGATTTCCCGGTTTCTTTGCCGTGCTGGTGGACTGTGGGGGGCGACGTCCGAGCTCGGGGCTGCGCCGGAGCCGAGGGGTGCCCCTCCCCGAAATCCCCCTCGGCCCTGGCGCATCCAATGGATCGTTACCGCAGGGGTGTGCGCATATGCCGACCGAATTCGCAGCAGTCCGTATCGGGACCGAAGAGCTGCCATCACCCATGGAACTATTGCGCGCCTTCCGCGACGATCCGGATCGGCACAAGCACATCGTGCTGCGGGCGGCGCGCGAACTCGTCGAATGCCATGAGCGACGGCACAAGACGGTCGAAGCGGCGCACGCGCCGGACGCACTCAGCGGGCGGGTCGCGGCGTGCAGCAAATTGGTCGAGGACATCGATCGAGATCGGGCCGAACTCATCGGGCGGATCGACGCGTGGGTGGCCGACAATATCGAGCACCGCGGCGGCGCCTCGCTGCATACCGAGACGCTCGGCGCGGTGATCGACCGGCTGGCCGCGAAATGGGTTGCCGCACAACGGGCTTTGCGAAAGACGCCACGGCGGCAGGCACACACCGTGCAGGTGGACGGGGAAGCCCACCTGCAGTGGTGCAGGCTCGCCGAACTGACCGACGGCTACCGGGACCTCATTACCGATGTCGCCGAGCACCGCCGCCGGCTGCCGGTGTGGTGATCAGCGGGTCTCGTCGACTCCCGGCTCGACCACCTCGGCGTCGACGAACGACGTCTCGGTGGTCACCGGATCGGCGACCGTCGGCTTCGGTGCCGGCGGTTCGTGCTCGTCGTGCTCGAGATCTGCCGCCCGCCGCGCCTCCGCATCACGCCGGGCGGCCGCGGCGGCCTCGTTCATCTCGATCGCGTCGGTGAACCATTCACCGATCTCCTTGGTGACCTCCGCGACGGTGCCCGCGATGATGCCGGCGATATTGCCGACATGCTTCGCGCCGGAAGACGTCAATTCCTGAATGAGGTCCTTGTTACTTTCGAATTTCCCGATCATTCACACGCCCACTTCGCTTGCCTTTCGCTGACGCATCACAATAACACCGGGAGACGATTCGCTCTTGACCAAGCTCGGCGGCAGTGCGAGCTTGCAAATCTTCCACCACACCGAGCCGATCTGCTTGCTCAACGGGCCCGTGTTGTACGGCAGCCCGTACTTTTCACACAATGCCCGAACCTCCGGTGCGATCTCCGGGTAGCGGGCCGCCGGGATGTCCGGGAACAGGTGGTGTTCGATCTGGTGCGACAAATTGCCGGACATGATGTGGAACAGCCGGCTGCCGCTGATATTGGCCGAGCCGAGCATCTGCCGGATGTACCACTCGCCACGGGTCTCGTCGGCGGTCTCCTCCTCGGTGAACGTCTGTACGCCGGTGGGGAAGTGACCGCAGAAGATGATCGAGTAGGCCCACACGTTGCGGACCAGGTTGGCGGTGACATTGCCCGCGAGGGTGCTGAAGAACAGCGGACCGGTCAGTGCCGGGAACACCAGGTAGTCCTTGAGCGCCTGCTTGCCAGCCTTGCGGAGCTGGCCACGCACCAATCGCTTGACGTCGGACCATTTCCGCTTGCCGCTCAGCACGTTCTCGATCTCGAGGTCGTGGCCCATCACGCCCCACTCGAACAGCATCATCAGCGCGAAGGCATACAGCGGCTGGCCGAGGCGCAGCACGTTCCACGACTGGCTCTCATCCATCCGCAGGATGCTGTAACCGATGTCGCGGTCCTTGTTGTGGATGTTGGTGTAGGTGTGGTGCAGGTAGTTGTGCGAGTGCTTCCACTGGTCCGCCGGGCAGACCGTATCCCATTCGAAGACACGGGAATTCAGGCCGGGCTCACGCATCCAGTCGTACTGGCCGTGCATGACGTTGTGGCCGATCTCCATGTTGTCCAGGATCTTCGACACGCTCAGCGCGGCGACGGCGGCCAGCCAGACCGGTGGCAGGAAGCCGAGGTACATCAGGCCGCGCCCGGCGACCTCGAAACCACGCTGTGCCTTGATGATCGAGTACAAGTATTCGCGGTCTCGGTCGCCCAGGTCGGCGACGATCCTGGCACGCAGCTCGTCGAGCGCCTTGCCCAATTCTTCGATCTGGTCCGGGCTCAGTACCAGCGGGCCGTCTTTGGTTTCGGTCAGGATTGTCATTCGATTAATCCTTTGCTTGATCAGATGTCGATGTCGACGTCGCCCACGGGCGCGTTGATGCAGAGCTGGATGGGCTGATCCGGGTCACTGTCGGTCTCCCCGGTCCGCAGGTTGCGGGTGCAACCGGTACGGCGAACCGCGGTGCAGGAGAAGCAGATTCCCATCCGGCAGCCGTATTCCGGGGTGAGCCCGGCGGATTCGGCCTGTTCCAGCAGGGGCGCGCCGTTGTTGTCCGCGCTGACGCCGCTGGCCGAGAAGCGCACCGTGCCGAATGCCTCGTCGGCGTCGACGGGCGTGAGGGACAGCGTGAATTCCTCGGTGTGCAGCCGGTCGTCGAGCTGTTCGGCCTCGAAGATCTTGCGCACCGCGTCCATCAGCGACTGGGGGCCGCAGACGAAGGTGTGCGCGTCGGCGAACCACGGTGCCACCCGCTCCAGTTCGTCGTAGTCGAAGTACCCGCTGGTCTTCGCCGGCGCCACATCGATCCACGGTGCGGCCGGGTCGACGCGGGTGGTGTCGGCCCGCCACGGATGACGCAGCTCGATACGAAAGTTCTTGTGCCGCTCGGTGATCGCGTCGAGTTCCGCACGGTGCGGAACCACCTCGGGCGATTTCGCGTAGTGCAGGAAGACCACATCACCCGGGTAGTCCTCGTCGGCCAGGGTGCGCAGCATCGACAGCACCGGCGTGATGCCGCTGCCGCCGCTGATCAGCAGCACCCGTTCCGGGCGCGGGTCGGGCAGCCGGAATACCCCGGCGGCCGGCTCGAGGTCGACCACCATGCCGGGCTCGGCATTGCGGTAGAGGTACTGCGATACCAAGCCGTCCGGGTGCGCCTTGACGGTGAGCTGGAACTGCCTACCCCGGCCCGCCGGGTCGACCGGCGAATAGCAGCGGGCGTGCCGGACACCGTTGATCACCACGCCGATCTGGACGTACTGCCCGGCGGCGTGGCCTTTCCATTGTCGGGTCGGGCGCAGGGTGAGCGTCACCGATCCCGGCACCGAGCGGTCGACGTGGATGATCTCGGCGCGCATCTCCCGCGCGGTGAGGGTGGGGCGCACGAGTTCCAGATACCGGTCCAGCGGATGCGGCGAGGTCAGGGTCTGCACCAGGTTGATGAGATCCACCATTCGTTACTCCGTGCCTCTTGTCGGGGCTGATCGACTTGCAGGAGCCGCGACGTTGCGTTCCAATTTCAGTGCACGTCTGTACACTCAACTAGTGTGACTGATAGCAGGGCCCCGGTGTCAACCGGCAAAACATGTGACGCGAACAACACATTGGGATTAGGCGAATGGTGAACGGATGTATGCTCACCGTGATGAGCGAGCAGGCGGCAACCCGAGGCGAGCGCAAGGAGCGCACGAGACAGGCGCTACTGGACGGCACCCTGGCGCTGGCGGCCGAGCGCGGTTTCGCCGCGCTGAGTCTGCGGGAAATCGCCCGCTCGGCGGGCATTGTGCCGACCGCCTTCTATCGGCACTTCGCCTCGCTGGACGACCTCGGCGCGACACTGGTCGACGACGGCATCACGGCGCTGCGGCTCGCGCTGCGTGAGGTGCGCCGCAAACCGGACGCCAGCCTGTCCGACACGGTGCGTTTCGTGTTCGCGCAAGTCGGGCCGAAGCGGGAACTGTTCGGATTCTTGACCAGGGAACGGCACGGCGGCTCGGCGGCGCTGCGGAAGTCGATCGCGCTGGAACTCCAGCTGATCGTTCGCGAGCTCGTCGCGGATCTCTCCCGCGTTCCCGCGCTGGACTCCTGGACGCCACCGGATCTGGAGATCGCCGCCGACCTGCTGGTCGCGACGGTCACCGACGGCATCGCCGCCTACATTTCGGCGCCGTCGCGCGAGCAGGACGTCATCATCGATCGCACGGTGCAACAGGTCAGACTGATCGCGCTGGGCATGGGCGCGTGGTGGCCGCCGAAAGAACGTTGACGGTCAGGACTGTTGGACCGGCACGGCCCGCGCTATCGCCACAGTGACAGTCGGCGGGTGTGCGGGTCGATGGTGTCCACCGGTCCGAACGCCGCGACACAGAGCGGGATGATGTCTTCCGCGGAAGTTGCGGCGACACGGGCAAGTTGTTCTTCGGTCGATCCGTCGAGCATGCCGTCACAGAAGTCGATCGAGTGGACATCCTGCTCGGCGAACGTGCGCCGAAGTGTCTTCAGCTGGCCGGTTTTGGCCGACAGCACGATCAGGCCGTGGGCGGAGATGAAGTCGTGCGAGGTCCCCGACGCGTCGGGGTAGTCGATGAATTCCATCGCTTGGAGCAAGTCGGGCGCCTTGCAGGCCGCCTTGGCGACGAGTCCCGCCATCGCATGAGCCGCGACGTTGATCGCCCGTCCGGGGTCATCGCGAAGCACCCGGTTGATCACGACATACAGCTTCATCTCGCTTGCCACCGAAACCCCACCGGTATCCGAAATCTGAGCGTCCCTTCGCTACGGCGACGTTGCCGTCACCCAGATGATCACCTTGCGCGCTAGCTGTCAAACGTGCTGCCGTGGGCGACGAACTCACAGCGCCCCTGCAAATGAATCCGGTCGTTGTCGATGAGCACGGTTACGTCGCCGCCCGGCATGGTAACCGTGACCGACCGGTCGACGTATCCGGCGCGGAAAGCACTGTACGCGGCCGCGCAGCTGCTGCTTCCCGATGCCAGCGTATAGCCCGCGCCGCGTTCCCAAATCTGAAGTTTCAACGTTTGCCTGTCGACGGCAGTGCAGAGCTGAACGTTGGTGCCGTGTGGACCGAATACAGGGTGATGGGCAGCCCAGGCACCGACACTTCGCGCCAATTCCTCGGTGGCGTCCGGAACGAAGGCGACGGCGTGCGGATTTCCGATGTCGACGCGATTGAAGGTGATAACCGCGCCCTCGGGGGTTTCCAATTCCATATCACCCAGGGACTCCGCCATCCCCATATCCACCGACACCTCCCACGGATCCGTGCTGATGATCTCGACCGGGCAGTCGCCCGCCAGGACCTCGAGCACGAATTTATCGGAGCGCAGATAGTTGCGGCGCAGGTACGCGGCGAACATACGCAGTCCGTTACCGCTCTTTTCGCACTCGGAACCGTCAGAATTGAAAATTTGCAGGCCGATCGATGTTTCGGCGCCGCTCTCGCCTATCCGTTCGGTCGGACCGAGGAGTACTCCGTCCGCTCCGATACCGAAGTGCCGGTCGCATAAGTGCCGGACGAGTGCGCCGTCCATCGGACGCTCGAGCCGGTCGGGTTCGACCACGAGATAATCGTTACCCAGTGCCTGCATCTTGGTGAATGGGACCATCAGTTTTCACTCCGGGTTCACGTGGTTGCCAGCCAGCCCGCCAGGCAGAGGAATATCGTCCCGGCGACGTTATTGATGCGGCGACCGTAGTTGTTGCTGGTTTCGGCGATTCGGTTACCGAACATTCCGGACAGGTAACCGATGGGGCCGTCGATGACAAAATCGACGATGACGAGGACAAGTCCCAGAATGGCGAGCTGCTGCGGCACGTGCCCCAGACCAGGGTTGGTGAACTGGGGCAGAAAGGCAAGGTTGAAAAGAATCACTTTGGGATTCAACACGTTGGTAATGGCAGCGCTCCGAAAGGATGCCAACACCGGCTTACGAAGTATCTTCGTGTCGGATATCTCATCGAGCGGTGGCTCTGGGTCGGCTCGGAACGACGAGATCGCAAGGTAGACAAGGTAGATGACGCCGAGCCATTTCAACCCCTGATACACAGCGGGAAACTTGTGCACCAGTGCGGACAAGCCCAGCACCGTGATGACGATATGGACCGCGAGCCCGGCCGCCACCCCCGCGGCCGCCGCCACCCCAGCGGCTTTGCCGTGCCGCGTGCCGAGCGTGACAATCAAGATCATATCCGGGCCGGGTATGACCACCAGTACGACCGCGGCGAGCATGAACGGCCAGAACAAATTCCAGTCAATCATCGGTATCCTGTCGGTCGAGTAGCTGAACATCGACATTGTTGTCGTGGAATACGGCTCCGCCGCCCAGGTCGGCATCGCGTTCCTCGACCGTTGCGTTCACGGTCGGGCCGCCGACGATCTTAGGCCAGCTTCCCTTTGTCATCGCGACCACCCCTGGTGGGACCGCATCACTGATCTCGGCGCAGGTACTGAATTCACCTCGGCTGTTGAAGACCCGGACCCGGGCCCCGGAACCGATTCCGCGCGAGTCGGCATCCGCGGGGTTCAGGGTGACCGCAGTCCCACTCGACTTACCGGCCAGCAATTCATTGTTGAGAAACGTCGAGTTGAGTGTGTAATGCGATGCTGTCGCCAGCAGCGACAGCGGGTACCGGCCGTCTCTTCCCGACGTTTCCGCGCCGACCTCTGCACTGAAGTCGGCATTCGTCGGGAATTCGAACTTTCCGCTCGCGGTGCGAAACCCATCGGCGAAGGGGATGAACTCGTCCGGGTAATTCAGACGTTGCCATCCGCGCTCACGCAATGATTCTATGGTGATGCCATCCAGCGACGGATGCGTAGAGTCCATCAGCTGCCGAGCTATTTCGAGATCGCTGTCGTAGAGGCACGGTTCGCGCAACCGTAGCCCGGCGGCGATTCGACGGAATATTTCGGTCGTCGACAGCGCCTGGCCCGCCGGGGCAACCGCGGGTTCGTTCCATGCGATGTACATGTGGCCGTAGCCGTCGTGAATGTCGAGGTGCTCTGTCTGCATCGTCGCGGGCAGAACAAGGTCGGCATAATCGCAGGTGTCGGTCTGAAAATGGTCGACAACCACAGTGAAGAGATCTTCGCGCGACAACCCACTGATGATGTTGGCCTGGCCGGGCGCACTGGCTACGGGATTGGCGCCATAGACGAACAGCACCTTGACCGGCGGCGACAGGTTCGGATCGTTGAGCGTGTCACCGAGCCGGGTCATGGATAGTCCCCGTACCGGCCGTGTCCGCAGGTCGTCGCGGTCGAGGGCGGCCCGGTTGAGCCCGAAATAGCCGTCGGTCGAATAGGACACGCCACCGCCGTAGCGGCCCCAGTCGCCGGTGGCCGCCGACAGACACGCCAGCAATCGCAGCACATTGCCGCCACCGGCATGGCGTTGCAACCCCATCCCCGCGCGGATACCGACCGGTGGCGACGACGCGATCCGCGCGGCAAGGCGAGTGATCACCGATGCGGGTACGCCGGTTGTCTTTTCGACTGCGGCAGGCGCGAATTCGGGCAGGCGGCCGCGGAAATCAGGCCACCCGTTGGTCATCGTCTCGAGGTAATCGACGTCGATCGCCTCGTGCGCGACCAACTCGTGGATCAGGCCGAGAATGAGATGAGCGTCGGTGCCGGGACGGGGCGCGATGTGCTCGTCGGCGAGCCTGGCCGTCCGGGTCCTGATCGGGTCGATCGCGACGATCCACGCACCCTGAGCACGCGCGCGCAGAACGAATTTCCAGAGATGGTGCCCCGAGGTCAGCGTATTGACACCCCACATGAGCACCAGCCGAGACGCAGCCAACGATTCGGGGTCGATCCCCAACGAGGTACCGGTGGACTGCGCGAGTCCTTCCTGACCGGCGATCGAGCAGATCGTCATGTCATGGCGCGACGCGCCGATCGCATTCCACAGCCGTCGACCCGCCTTGCCCTGCAAGCCCTGGATGTAGCCGAGGTTCCCCGTGCCTTGGTACGGCCAGATCGATTCCCCACCCCACCGATTGATCGCGTTCTCGAGCCGGTCGGTGATCATGTCGATCGCCGTCGGCCAATCGACATCTTCGAATATCCCCGACCCCTTCGGTCCCACGCGCCGTTTCGGATTCAGCAGCCGCGACGGTGACCGGGCCTGTTCGAGGTACTGGTTGACCTTGACGCAAAGAGCCCCCGCGGTGAACGGGTGGTCCTTACGCCCGGCCAGCTTCACCGGCTCGTCGCCGTCGACGGTGACTGTCCAACTGCAGCCGTCGGGGCAATCCAGTGGACAGGCACCGTGGACCAGCCTTATCGGCGACCGAACCGGGTCGGCGGCGGCGACGTCACCGGATTCAGCCGACATCGGAGAGGACCGCGCGTTCGTGTTCCTCGCCGTACCAGCGTTCGTCCCACCGGGAGAAGGAGACGATGAGGATGTCGCGGGTGCCGGTCGTCGAACCGTCCGGTTCGATCGGCGTCACATCGTGATAGACGCGCTGATCATCGAGGATTACCGCGTCACCGGCACCGAGTGTGCCGCGCCAGATCGGGTCGGCGTCTTTCGCGGGCCACAGCCGCATTTCGCCGCCCCGCACGTTGTTCCTGCTCAAAATCGAGATGATCACGAACTCGTGCCCGTCCTGGTGGATCCCCTCCGGGGTGAGCTCCGCCGACTTTTCGGTCGTGGTCTTGCTGCGGTTCTGGTGAACGTTGATCTGCCAATCGACGGTCTCGTCGAGGAAACGCTCCTGGTCGATGATGTGTTTGATCGTGCTGACGAAATCCACGGCAATCGGCGTGTACTCACGAAGGATGCCGCCTGCGACGTTATTGAATTTCTTGAATGCCGAGTAAGCCCGGTGCGGCAACAATTCGAACTGCCATCCCTCGTCGCCGGAGAAGGTCAGCCGGTACTGCGAGAACCGCTTGTACCTGGTGCCGTGTGCCATGTACGGGTCCAGCTCGATTTCTTCGTAGCTGGCCAGTACGTCGTCACCGATCGGTGGCAGGGTGACAAACTTGAATCCACGATCTTGCAGTTCGGACACAGGTCTTTCCTTTCAGTGTGCAGCCCGCTCGTCGGGGGCTGGTTATATAGCTCGGTCAGCCGGAAATACGCACGGTGACGAAGTCGGTTTCGAGCGGTAGTTGGTTGATCAGTTGTGCACACGACGGCGGCACGGTGATGGTGCACGGAACGTCGAACACATCGGACAGTTCGGTGATGGCGACGACGAGTTCTCTTTCGTTGTCGTCGAGATCCGCCGCGGTAGCCGATACGCGTAGCTCGGTGGTCTGCATATTTATGGACAGGCACCAGGCATGGAACGCGGCGGACTCGACGCTGGTCTCACCCTTCCGGACCGCCAGCGTGTTGTCATCGACCTCGATCAGCATGAGACGAGCTCGTTCAGCAGCGCATCGAGATAGCGTTGCGAAGAGTTCATCCGCGCTATCGCTCCCCAGTAGATATCACCGGTGGCACTCGGATCTTTGCGAATCTCGGGCTTGATGACGTTCCTGAAGAAGCCGCTCGCATGCCGGGCGTCGATACCGATGTGCTCCTTGTGGTAGTCGCCGTTGCGCTCGGAGAGGTTGTTCCGCCGCCACGCCTCGAGGAGTTGGGCGCAGCGACGCGGGAACAAGAACTCCGTCACCGCGAAGCTGCCGATGGACCGGTAGTAGAAGCGGGGATTCACCGCCAGCGTCGCCGAGAGGTTCCCGCAGATGAGCGTCTCCACCAACCGATGCGTGCGGACGAACTCGGGATCCGCCCCGACCTCACGCATCGCGTTCTCGAACATCGATGTATGGACCTGGTCGGGGTTGCCGTTGCCCATCTCGTCCCAGTAGTTGCCGGCCAACTCCAACTTCTGCTGGCTGTCGCAACCCAATTGCATCAATGCGATGAAATCGTCGAACCGCGGATCCAGGGCGGTTTCCTGGGCGAGATAGTATCGAATATCGGCGATGCCGGCTTTGAACGGCAGAAAGTCGATATAAAAGGGATGCCGGTTGGCGGGGTGGGCGCGGACCGCTTCCTTCAATTGCTGGACGAACTGATCAGGATCGTCGGTGAACGGAATCTCTCCCTCATCCATCCACTGGTCTTCGTACTCGATGACGAAATCCTCGAGGATGGCCTGCACCGGATCGAGAATTCCCTTCCGGTTGCACCATGACTCGTTGGGACGCGGCTTCGCGAAATACGACCGGTGAATAGCCTCCAGTGCGAGATGCAACTCGGTCAAGGCGCCGGTAGAGCCTTTGCGTGCCCGCTCGACAGTCTCCTCGGCGGCCGATCTCAGCATGTTCGCCGACTCGGCAGCAGCGTCGCCGCTGAACTGATCGTGAATGGCCCGCGCGGAGCCGAATTGGATTTCTTGAACGATGGCCGATAGATTTTGGCCGATTGCTACCGACGTTGTCATACTACCCCCCAAAGGGTTGTCCAATTATGAATACGTGCTGACTCGACTTTATGCGCCGACTCGTGGCGAAGGCTCGAATCGGCGTCGCGCTCATCTTTGTTGACACAGCTGCCAACGGACGTGTGTTTGTACCCGCAATGGAGGGGGTATTGGTATCCCCACCGACCCTCCTGCGACCGTATAAGGCCGTGGGATGACCATACGACCGCACCCGCGGCGGAGTCAAGAGTGCGATGTCGATTATGGTGCGCCACAACGGAAAACAAACCGAGGTGTCTGCGATCGCCGAGCGTTTGCGAGTTGGCGCATTTATGCGTTTAGCATGAATTCACCGAAGCGTCCGGCAGTACGGTGAATGCCGATCCAGCGCGGCGTTGTCGAGTAGGGATATCGCCTGGTTATCCGGGACAGGTGTCCTCATCCGGCAGGCAGAGCACCGCCTGATACGACCTACGTCGGAGCGGGCGAGCGCAGCAGCATCATGGCAGGACCGAGGACAGGGCCAGTGGGAGGCCGACGATGCCTGCGCGGTCGCTGCCGAGACCCGGCCGAACAGGCCGAAGAGTTGGTTTCGCCAGGCGGATAGCATGATCCTGCTACTAACGAGCCTCCGGATCGAACGCCAGCACCGAGCGGCCCCCATCCACCGGCAGCACCGCACCGTTGACGAAGCTCGCGTCCGCCGAGAGCAGATACGCCACCGCCGCCGCCACTTCGGCGGCGGTCGCCACCCGGCCGATCGGATGCAGGTCCGCCATTTGCCGCTCGACCCGTTCCGCCGCCGAAGGATCAAGGCTCGCAAGGAATTCGGCATACCGCTCGGTGGCCACCGACCCGGGCGCGACGGCGTTCACCCGAATATTCCGCGCGCCGTACTCCACCGCGAGCGCCCGCGTCAGGCCCTCGATCGCGGCTTTCGCCGTGCTGTAGGGCAGCGCACCGGGCACCGCTCGTTGCGCTTGGTGCGACGTAATATTGACGATCGCGCCAGCAGTTTCGGTACTCGAGAAGCGTCGGACCGCGGTGGTGCAGCCGACGACCGCGGGTGCCAGATTCGCGGTAATCAATTCGACGACGCGAGTCGCCGACGCGGAATGCACTGAGGCGTCCCGAAATACCGCCGCATTATTCACCCACCCCGCCAATGTCCCCGCCCGCTCCGCGAAATCAGCGGCCTCTTCGGCAATCTCCTCAGCGGCGGCATCACCGATCACCGGAATCACCCGGCCGCCCGCCCACGCCAGCGCCTCGGCATCTCGTTCAACGGCCACAACAACATTCTCGTCGCCGAGCAACCGCTCCACGATCGCCCGCCCGATCCCCCGGCCACCACCGGTTACTACATAGGAAAGCGTCATGGACCGATGCTAGACAGGCGCTTTCGTAGTGGACGCCTGCTACTCGGCGGGCTTCCGAGGCGCCGAGACAACCTCCGTCGGGTCGGGCGAGCGCACCGGAAGCAGGACGAGCAGGCCGAGGGCCAGCACCACCAGAAGGCCGACGATACCGGCGCGGTCGGCATCGAAGAGCCAGACGAAAAGGCCGAAAAGGGTGGGGGCTAGGAAGGTTACGGCGCGACCGGTGGTGGTGTAGAGGCCGAAGAATTGCCCTTCGCGACCGGGTGGGGCCAGGCGGGTGAGGAACGAGCGGGCCGCGGACTGGGCCGGGCCGACGAAAATGGTCAGCAGGAGGCCGAATATCCAGAACATCAACGGGCCGGAGACCAGCAGCAACACGACGCCGCAGACGATCATCGAGGCCAATGAGACCACGATGACGATCTTGGGTCCACCGCGATCGTCGAACCGGCCCGCAACCACCGCGCCAAGGGCCGCAACGACATTGGCCGCGATACCGAAGAGCAGCACGTCCGAGTCGGCGATGCCGTACACCCGAACCGCGAGCACGGCACCGAAGGTGAACACCCCGGCGAGCCCGTCACGAAAGACCGCACTCGCCAATAGAAAACCGACGGCACGCCGGTCGACGACCCACAGTTCACGCAGGTCACGCCACAGCACCCGATACGACCCGAAGAACCCGGCGTTCGCCGCGCCGGGATCAGCGTCGGTGCGCGGCAATTCGGGCACCGAGAACAACACCGGCAGCGCGAAAGTCGCGAACCATACCGCGGCGACCACCGCGACCAACCGTATGTTCAACCCGTCATCGGTAGGCACACCGAGCAGACCGCGATTGTCGCCGTCACCGGAGATGAAGCCGAAGTAGCAGATCAGCAGCAGCAAGATGCCGCCGAAATACCCCATGGCCCAGCCGAATCCGGAGACCCGGCCAACGGTGGCGGGGGTCGAGACCTGACGCAGCATCGCGTTGTACGGCACGTTGGCCAGCTCGAAGAACGCCGCACCGAGGGCAAGCAACACCAAGCCGAGCCACAGGTCCCGGTAGTCGTCGTGGACGAAGAACATCCCGGCCATCGACAGCACGGTGAGTCCGGTGAGCACGGCAAGGGAGCGTTTGCGTTTCGCGGTGGCGTCGAACCATTGCCCGAAGATCGGCGCGGTGACCGCGACCACCAGGCCACCGATGCCGAGCGACCAGCCGAGCCACGCACTCGCCGAGATCCCGCCGGGCAGATCGTCACCGACTTTGTCGGTGAGATACACCGAGAACACGAAGGTCAGGATCACCGCGTGGAACGCCGCCGATCCCCAGTCCCAGAACCCCCACGCCAGCACTTGCCCGCGCCCGGCGGCCTGCCCGACGGTCGCCCGCGCGTCCACCTCGCTCATGCCGCGCAGCCTAACCGCCGGACCGCCACGAGTGGGCCACACACGTACCGCACCGCTGATTCGGCCTGGTGCACCCGGGTAGTCGGCCAACATGGCTACTACCGCTCCATTACCGCAAGACCGGGCCGGCGCGCCGCTGCGCGCGGTGGTGACCGGTTCCGACTCCGGCATCGGCAAGGCGATAGCCGTGGCATTGGCGGGCGGCGGCGTCGATGTCGGCATCACCTTCCACAGCGATGAACAGGGCGCCGAGGACACGGCTCGGCAAGTGCGCGAGCGCGGTGCCCAAGCGGCGATCCGCCGACTGGATCTGGGTGATCTGCCCACCGCCACAGCGGCTGTCGATGAACTGGCCGACGAACTCGGCGGCATCGACGTCTTGGTCAATTGCGCGGGCGTCGGCTCCGCACAGAAGGCCATGGACATGGATTTCGACACCTGGCGCCATGTCATCTCGGTCGATCTCGACGGCGCGTTCCTCTGCGCGCAGCGGGCCGCCAAGCGGATGATCGAGGCGGGCAAGGGGGGCAGGATCATCAACATCACCAGCGTGCACGAGCACGCGCCTCGCGTCGGCTCAGCGCCGTACTGTGCCGCGAAGGCGGGCTTGGGCGCGCTGACCAAGGTGCTCGCGCTGGAACTGGCCGAGCACGACATCACGGTGAATTCGGTGGCGCCCGGTGAGATCTCGACGCCGATCACCGGCCAGGAGGATGTCGACCCGCGCACGCAGCCCCGCCCCGGCTTCCCGCTGGGCCGCCCCGGACACGCGGGCGAAGTCGCCGCGGTGGTCGCCTTCCTGGCCACCCCGGCCGCCAGCTATGTGACCGGGGCGTCGTATGTCGTCGACGGCGGCATGCTGCTGATGGGTCCGCAGGCCAGCGGGATTCTCACCGACGAGAAGTGGCGCCAGGGCTGAGCGTATGCACCCAGTTGCATAGTACTGGGTGTTACGGTTAATCTTGCGGCATGGCCCTCGAGCATGCGCTGCTGGTATCGCTGACCGAGCGCGCCGGCTCCGGATATGAGCTGGCGCGCCGCTTCGACAAGTCCATCGGGTACTTCTGGAGCGCGACGCATCAGCAGATCTACCGCGTGCTCAAGCGGATGGAGGAGTCCGGCTGGCTGAACAGCGAGTCGGTGACGCAGGAGGGCAGGCCGGACAAGAAGGTGTACGCGGTGAGCGAGGCGGGGCGCGCCGAATTGGCCCGCTGGATCGCCGAGCCCTCGGACACCGGCACGCCGCGCAACGAGCTCGCGGTCAAGATCCGCGCCGCCGCCTACGGCGATATCAACGCGCTGCGCACCGAGGTCGCCCGGCATCGCGACGAACACGCCCAGCGCCTCGACGTCTATCGCCTCATCGAGAAACGCGACTTCCCGGCACCGGATCAGCTCTCCGGTACGGCTCTGCACCAGTACCTCGTCTTGCGCGCGGGCGTCCGCGTGGAGTCGGGGTTCATCGAGTGGTGCGACGAAGTTCTACACGCCCTGCACCCGCCTGCGACAGCCCCGCGCGCGGATTGAGTATCGGAGAAAGGTGAGACGCGCCCATGAGTGAGCGAATCATGTGCCAGCGTGCGGAACGCATGCCGAAGCCGAGCGTCAGCGAGGCACGGGCATGAGTTCCTTTCCCCATCTGTTCGAACCGCTAGATCTCGGCTTCACCTCCTTGCGCAATCGCGTGGTGATGGGGTCGATGCACACCGGGCTGGAGGACCGCGCCTGGGACACCAACAAGCTGGCCGCGTACTTCGCCGAACGTGCCCGTGGCGGCGTCGGTCTGATCATCACCGGGGGCTACGCGCCCAACCGCACCGGCTGGCTGCTGCCGTTCGGCGCCAAGCTGACCAACAAGACCGAGGCGTACCGGCACCGGGCGATCACCAAGGCGGTGCACAAGGAGGGCGGCAAGATCGCCATCCAGATCCTGCACGCGGGCCGCTACTCCTACATGCCCGGCAGCGTTTCCGCGTCCTCGATCAAGGCGCCGATCAATCCGTTCCGGCCGCGCAAGCTCTCGGCCAAGGGTGTCGAGCAAACCATCGATGACTACGCGCGCTGCGCGCGGCTGGCCCAGTTCGCCGGGTACGACGGCTGCGAAATCATGGGCGGTGAAGGTTATTTCATCAACCAGTTCCTCGCGCCGCGCACCAACAAGCGCACCGACAAGTGGGGTGGCTCGCCGGAGAACCGGCGCCGGATCGCGGTGGAGATCGTCCGCCGAACCCGCGCCGCGGTCGGCCCGAACTTCATCATCGTGTTCCGGCTGTCCATGGCCGAGCTGGTCGAGAAGGGCCAGACATTCGACGAAATCGTCACGCTGGCAAAGGAACTCGAAGCCGCCGGGGCGAACATCCTGAACACCGACATCGGCTGGCACGAGGCACGCGTCCCGACCATCGTGACGTCGGTGCCGCGGGCGGCTTTCGTCGAATTCACCGCGAAAATCACCAAGCAGGTGAACATTCCGGTGTGCGCGTCCAACCGGATCAACATGCCGGAGATCGCCGAGGAAATCCTGACTCGCGGTGACGCGCAATTGGTGTCACTGGCCCGCCCGTTCCTCACCGACCCGGAGTGGGTGAACAAAGCCAAGCAGGACCGAGTCGACGAGATCAACACCTGCATCGCCTGCAACCAGGCCTGCCTGGACCACGCCTTCCAGCACAAGACCGTGTCGTGTCTGCTGAACCCGCGCGCCGGACACGAGACCGAGCTGAAGCTGCTGCCCACCCGGCGCACCAAGCGCGTCGCGGTGGTCGGCGCGGGACCGGCCGGGTTGTCCGCGGCGGTCAACCTCGCCGAACGCGGGCACCAGGTGGATTTGTTCGAGGCCGACGACAAGATCGGCGGCCAGTTCGACATCGCCCGCCGCATTCCGGGCAAGGAAGAGTTCAACGAGTCGATCCGGTACTACCGCCGGATGCTCGAAATCACCGGCGTGACCGTGCACTTGAACAAGCGGGTGACCGCCGCCGAACTCATCGAGGCCCGCTACGACGAGGTGGTGCTCGCCACCGGCGTGAAGCCGCGCATCCCGAACATCCCCGGCATCGACCACCCGATGGTGCTGTCCTATGCCGAGCTGGTTCGGGAGGAGCGCCCGGTCGGCAAGCGCGTCGCGGTCATCGGCGCGGGCGGCATCGGCTATGACGTGAGCGAATTCCTCACTGTCGACGGACATCCCACGTTGAAGCTCGACGAGTGGAAGGAAGAGTGGGGCGTCACGGCCGACGACGAGCAGGTTCGTGGTCAGCTCAGCACGCCGAAGCCATCGCCCGCCGCCCGCGAAGTCGTTCTGCTGCAACGCAAGGCCAGCGCGTTCGGCAAGGACCTCGGCAAGACCACCGGTTGGGTGCACCGCGCCGCGCTCAAGGCCAAGGGCGTCGAGCACATCGGTGGCGTCAACTATGAGCGCATCGACGACAACGGCCTGCACATCAGCTTCGGCGAGAAACGCCAACGCCCGCAACTGATCCCGGTAGACAACGTCATCATCTGCGCGGGCCAGGAATCCGTCCGCGACCTGGAGGACGAGCTGCGCGCCGCGGGCGTGAACCTGTACCTCATCGGCGGCGCCGAACTCGCCGCCGAGCTGGACGCCAAGCGCGCGATCGATCAGGGCACCCGCCTCGCGGCCCGTCTCTGAGCGTGCGCCGGTGTCGTTGCCGCCGTGCCCGACAACGACACCGGCAACGGCAACGGCAACGGCAACGGCAACGGCAACGGCACCCTCCGGGTAACCGCCTTCACGATCAACGGCACATGGCTGCGGCATTTCGCGAGTGGCGCCGCCGTCATGTCCCGTTGACCACGATGGGAGCGCTGTCCGACCATCGTGACCGGCCGTAGGACGGGTGATGGTGCTCGTCTGGACCGGCCATGCATCGCATAGGCTCCACTTGTGAGCCTGCCCTCCCCTACTTCTGAGAATCGCGCGGTGGTTACCGGCGCATCGTCCGGCATCGGTACCGCGCTGGCCGCTGAACTGGCCGCGCGCGGCTATTCGCTGATTTTGGTTGCCCGGCGCGGTGCGGTGCTGTCCGAGCTCGCGGAGCGGTTGACGTTGGCGCACGGGGTTGCCGCCGAGGTGCGGGCGGTCGATTTGGCCGATCGGGACCAGCGCGGCGCATTGGTCGAGGAGTTGTCGGCGCGCAATATCGCGATCCTGTGCAACAACGCGGGGATCGCGACGTTCGGGGCGGTTGCCGAGCTGGATCTGGCCTACGAACGCGCCCAGATGGAACTCAATGCTGTTGCGGTGCACGATCTCACGCTTGCCGTGCTGCCGGGGATGATCGCCCGTGGCGGTGGCGGCATCTTGATCAGCGGGTCGGCGGCGGGGAACATGCCGATCCCGAACAACGCCACCTACGCGGCGAGCAAGGCGTTCGCCAATACGTTCTCCGAGTCGTTGCGGGGTGAGCTGAAGGGGTCCGGCGTCCATGTCACGCTGCTCGCGCCGGGGCCGGTCCGCACGGAAGCGCCCGACCCGGCCGAGGCGTCGATCGTCGACCGCCTGGTCCCCGACTTCATGTGGGTGTCGTCCGAGTACACCGCGAAGGTCTCCATCGACGCGCTGGCCCGCAACAAGATGCGGGTGGTCCCGGGGCTGATCAGCAAGGGCATGAGCGTCGCGGGGCAGTACGGTCCGCGCGCCGTCACCGCGCCGATCGCGGGCGCCTTCTACAAGAAGCTGGGCGGCTGAGCGGCGGCGGAGACCCAGCTCACGGCCTGGTCAACGTTCCGTCAAGATCGGCCTTCCGGTCGTCAAGCAGTCGTAAGCTGGACGTTTGCCCAAGAGGAATCGGCGTAGTCCTGACATCGGCCCCGCATACGGAATAGCGGGGGCGCACACAGGAGACACCGTGACGCTGCTGGAAATCTTCCCGTCGCTGAAGTCGGGAATGCCCTCGCGCCTGGACTCGGCCGTATGGCCGCGCGACACGCATTACGACGATGCTGGGCGGATCACGATCGGCGGGGTGGCACTGGCCGACATCGCCGATCAGTACGGCACTCCGACCTATGTCCTCGACGAGCGCGAGGTCAGGGAGCGCTGCCGGGCCTACCGCAAGGCCTTCCCGGAGGCCGAGATCATCTACGCGGGCAAGGCGCTGATGATCCGCGCGGTCGCCAACTGGGTCTCCCAGGAGGGGCTGTCGGTGGACGTCTGCTCGTCCGGTGAGCTGGCCATCGCGCTGGCCGCCGGGGTCGCTCCGCGACGAATCATCATGCACGGCAACGGAAAATCGTTCGATGAACTGACGGCCGCGGTCAAGGCCGGGGTCGGCCGGATCGTGGTGGACTCGCTTGCCGAGATCACCCTGCTCTCGGCGTTGGTCACCGATTCGCAGAATGTGCTGCTTCGCCTGTCCCCCGGCATCGACGTGCACGGGCACCCGGCGGTGAAAACCGGTGTCACCGACCAGAAATTCGGCTTCCCGCTCGGTGGCGACACGGCCGCGGAGGCGGTCGCGCGGATTCTTCGGCAGCCCAAGCTGAACCTGATCGGCTTCCACTGCCACCTCGGCTCGCAGATCTGCGACCCGGACTACTACGGCGAGGCGGTGCGCCGAATGGTCGCCGAGATGGCGCGGGTCCGGCAAGAGCACGGCCACCTGCTCACCGAGCTGGACCTCGGCGGCGGGCACGCGGTCGCCTACCGCACCGGCGACGCCGAAATGAACCTCCCCGAACTCGCCGCCATCATCGAGGACGCCCTCGACGCGGCCTGCGCGCGGCAGCATTTCCCGCGCCCGCACATTTCGCTCGAACCCGGGCGGGCCATCGTCGCCCGCTCCGGGGTGACGCTGTATCGGGTGCTGTCGGTCAAGCACGTCGAGGGTGGCCACACCTACGTCACCGTCGACGGCGGGATGAGCGACAACCCGCGCGTCGCGCTGTACGGCGCGCGCTACAGCGTCGTCGTCGCGAACCGGCACCCGACCTGCGCGAGCATGACCGCGACGGTGGCGGGCCGGTTCTGTGAGGCCGGGGACATCCTGGCCACCGACGTGCAACTGCCGGTCGATCTGCGCCCCGGCGAGGTGCTCGCGGTGCCGTGCACCGGCGCGTACCACCACAGCCTCGCCTCGTCCTACAACAGCGTCGGCCGTCCCCCGATCGTCGCGGTGCGCCACGGCCAGTGCCGCGAACTGGTGCGCCGGGAAACCACCGCGGACCTGATGAGCCGCGACGTCGGCTGCTGAGCCACGGCCGGCCGCCGACGCTCCCGTCGTGCGGCCGGTCCGTCAGCGATCCGTCAAGATCCGGTCGGCGGCGATCAATGTTGCGCTAAGCGGCCCGCTTCCGCCCGCGCGCGGGCGTAGTTGTTGGGAGGCCCCGCAGACGGAGAAAACGGGGAGCGGATCAGGAGAGCACCCGTGACGCTAGTGGACTTCTTCTCGCCACCTCGGTCGGGAACGGCCGCGAACCTGGATTCCGCGGTATGGCCCGGCGACGCGCGGTACGCCGCGGACGGCAGGATCGTAGTCGGTGACGTCGCGCTCGCCGACATCGCCGATACCTACGGCACGGCGGTGCGGGTGCTCGACGAGCGGGAAGTCCGACAGCGCTGCCGCGCGTATCGCAACACCTTTCCCGAGTTCGAGATCGGTTACGCCGCAGCGGCATTGCCGATCGGGGCGGTCGCGAGCTGGGTCGCCGAGGAAGGGCTCGCGGTGGTCGTGTGCTCGTCCGAGGGGCTGACCACCGCGCTCACCGCCGGGGTCGAGCCGAGGCGAATCATTCTGCACGGCAATGGGTTGTCTCGCGACACGCTGCAAGCCGCGGTCACTCGCGGGGTCGGCCGGATCGTGGTGGGTTCGCCCGCCGAGATCGACCTGCTAGCCACGGTCGCCGCCCGGCCGCAACGGGTGCTGCTGCGGGTGTCGCCCGGCATCGAGCAGGACCTGCCCCGGCAAGCCGCCGGGTTCCCGCTCGATGAGGTTGCCGCGGGTGTGGCGCGAGTGCTCGACTCGCCGATGCTGGAGCTGATCGGCTTCCACTGCCATCTCGGCTCACAGATCTACAACCCGGACCACTACGGCGAGGCGATCCGCCGGTTGGTCGCCGAGATGGCACTGGTTCGTCGGGAGCATGACCGGATTCTGACCGATCTCGACCTCGGCGGCGGGCACGCGGTCGCCTACCGCAGCGGCGATGCCGAAATGAATCTTCCCGAGCTGTCCGCGATCATCGAGGACGCCCTCGACGCGGCTTGTGCCCGTCAGCATTTCCCTCGGCCGAACGTCGCGCTCGAACCGGGTCGCGGGATCGTGGCGCGAGCCGGAGTCACCCTGTATCGGGTGTTGTCGGTCAAGCAGAACGATGGCGGGCACGCCTCGGTCGTGATCGATAGCGCGGCTCGCGGCAGGGCCGGTAACTGCGCGGGCATGGTCGTGGCGAATCGGCGGGCGACCGGTCCACAGATGAACGCGACCGTCGCGGGGCGGGCGGGTGATGTCATCCTCGCCACCGACGTCCGGCTGCCCGCCGACCTGCGGGCAGGTGAACTGCTCGCCGTGCCGTGCACCGGCGCCTACCAACCCGGCGCCACCCGCACTCCGGTGATCGCGGTGCGCGACGGCCACTACACGCAGCTCGTCGCTCGCCAGCCCAATCTCCTGGACCGCGACGCGAGCTGAATACCTGGTGATTCCCGCACATCCGATCGGGTGTGCGGGAATCCGGGGGCGGGTCAGCGCTTTCGGGTCCCGAAGATGCTGCGGCTGATCTCGCGTCCCGCGGCGGTGGCGGCGGAACGCAAAAAGCTCTTCACCGCAGGGTTCTTCATGATGCGCTCGGCGGTGGAATCCTCTTCGGCCTTCGACGAGCGACCGGGCGCCGGAGCGGCCTCCGGGCCCTGTTCTGCCGCGGCGACTTTCGCGGCGAGGATTTCGTAGGCCGATTCGCGGTCAATGGTCTGGCCGTACTTGTTGTGCAGCCCGCTGGAGAGTGCGCGCGACTTGATCGCGTCGTCGCCGATGGTGTCCATGAGCGAGCGGGGCGGCTGAATCCTGGTCCAGGCCACCGGCGTCGGCGCGCCCTTCTCCGAAAGTACCGTCACGACGGCCTCGCCGGTGCCCAGTGAGGTGAGGGCCTTCTCCAAGTCGTAGGTGCTGGTCTTCGGGTAGGTGCGCACGGTCTTGGACAGTGCCTTCTGATCGTCCGGGGTGAACGCGCGCAGCGCGTGCTGGATGCGCGCACCCAGTTGGGACAGCACCTGATTCGGGATGTCGGTGGGCAGCTGGGTGCAGAAGAACACGCCGACACCCTTGGAGCGGATCAGCTTGACGGTCTGCTCCACCTGGTCCAGGAAAGCCTTCGACGCGTCCGCGAACAGCAGGTGCGCCTCGTCGAAGATGAATACCAGCTTGGGCTTGTCCACATCACCCACTTCGGGCAACGTCTGAAACAGGTCGGCCAGCACCCACATCAGGAAGGTGGAGAACATCACCGGCCGAGCCGCCTGCGCACCGAGCTCGAACAAGGTGATCACGCCCTGACCACCCTGGACGCGCACCAGATCGCTCGGATCCAGTTCCGGCTCACCGAAGAACGTGTCGCCGCCGTCGGACTCCAGATTCACCAGTGACCGCAGGATCACGCCCGCGGTGGCCGCGGAGACACCGCCGATACCCTTGAGATCTTCCTTGCCCTCGGGGCTGGTGAGATGGGTGATGACGGCGCGCAGGTCCTTCAGGTCGAGCAGCGCGAGGCCGTTCTTGTCCGCCCAGTGGAAGATCAGCCCCAGGGTGGATTCCTGAGTTTCGTTGAGTCCCAGCACCTTACTGAGCAATATCGGGCCGAACGAGGTGATGGTGGCCCGGATCGGCACGCCGATGCCATTGGTGCCGAGCGAGACGAATTCGGTCGGGTAGCCGGTCGGTGTCCAGTCGTCGGCGCCGGTTTCGGCGGCCCGCGCACTCAGCTTGTCGTTGGTCGCCCCCGGTTGTGACAGACCCGACAGGTCGCCCTTGATGTCAGCGAGGACCACGGGAACGCCTGCGCGCGAAAGCTGTTCGGCGATGCCCTGCAACGTCTTCGTCTTACCGGTACCCGTCGCACCGGCCACCAGCCCGTGCCGGTTCATCGTCCGCATCGGAATACGCACGCGCGCAGCGGGATCCACCTCCCCGTCGACCACCACGGTACCCAGCTCCAGCGCCACCCCCTCGAACGCGTAACCGGCGGCGATCTCCTGCGCCGCCGCGGACCCCGCGGGTGCGCCTGACTGCTCCGCCGCACTGGCCGCCGCAGCATCGGCCTTCTTCTGCTTCGCCTTGTTCGCCGCTTCGGCGGCGGCCGCCGCGGTCTGATCGGCCTTAGCCGCCGCACTCTCCGCCTTCGCCGACGCGTGCGCCCCACTTTCGCCCGAACCCGCCGCCTGCTGCTCCGCCAACTCGCGCTCCGCAGCCTCCGCGGCAGCCGCCGCCTCCGCCGCGACCTTCGCCGCCTCCTCGGCAGCCTTACGCGCCGCAGCCGCCTTCTCCTGGGGGGTGTTCATCGCACGTCCTCCGTCTGGTCTGACTCGAACTGCATTACGCAGTGTTTGCTGTCGTACCGAAAACGCCTGTGCCGATCTGCCAGGAACTGTATCCCCGCAAGTGCCCCAATGTGGGCTCCCCTCCCCGCGAGCCAGTGGTCTCCACACGCCGGATCACGGACATCCAGTACTCGACTACCCTCCTACGCAACCCCGATGGCCCACCCCAGCCTTTCGAGCGAAGCGAGACCGAGCATCGTCCGCGAGACTTCCCGGGCCGCGAACACGCCGCGGCCACGCGGCCGAAAACACAGGGCAAACCCCCAGCCCGCAACCCCGCCAAACAAACACCGCCGCAGGCATCGCAAACTGGACAGAGCTAATGTTGCTCGCGTGTCGGATAAATACATGGTGTGGATGGACTGCGAGATGACCGGGCTACGCCTGGACAGCGACAAGCTGATCGAGGTAGCCGCTCTGGTAACCGACAGCGACCTCAACATCCTGGGCGAGGGCGTCGACGTGGTGATCCACGCCGACGACGCGGCGCTGGCCGCGATGCCCGCCGTAGTCGTCGACATGCACGCGCGTTCCGGACTGACCGAAGAGGTGCGCCGTTCCACCGTCACCATGGCCGAGGCCGAGCAGCAGGTGCTCGACTACATCCGCCAGTACGTGCCCACCCCGCGCACCGTGCCGCTGGCCGGTAACTCGATAGCCACCGACCGCGGTTTCATCGCCCGCGACATGCCGCTGCTCGACGCTCACTTGCACTACCGGATGATCGATGTGAGTTCGATCAAGGAGCTGTGCCGCCGCTGGTATCCGCGCATCTACTTCGGTCAGCCGGAGAAGGGCCTCAGCCACCGCGCGCTGGCCGATATCAAGGAATCCATCCGCGAGCTGGAGTACTACCGCCGTACCGCGTTCGTCGCGCCGCCCGGCCCGTCCACCACCGAGATCGCCGAGATCGCCGCCGAGATCGGTGGCAGCGCGGCACCCGGTGGCGGCGGCACCGCGACACCCCTCGAATCACCGCAGGTCAACGCCGTGTCGGAAACGGATTAGGGAGACGAAGGGGTAACACGCTAATATCGACGGCGCCGGTGTTCAGCCGGTGATGGTGACCGTAGTTCAGTTGGTAGAGCACCAGGTTGTGATCCTGGCTGTCGCGGGTTCGAGTCCCGTCGGTCACCCGGATAGCCCGGGAGGCTCCGAGAAATCGGACCTCCCGGGCTTTTTCTTTGCCCGAAGACAGCGAAACGGGCCACCGGTTCGCACTGGTGGCCCGTTTACAGTGTCGGTCAGCTCGGGTCGGCGTTGCCTGCCTTCCAGACCGGCCACGGGATGTTCCAGTCACCCAGACCGTCGGTGCCCGACAGGGTTCCACCGACGGTGTTCTTGATGATGGTGATGTCGCCGCGCTTGGCGTTCTCATAGACCCAGCGCGCGTTCGCGGGGCTCAGGTTCAAGCAGCCGTGGCTGGTGTTGCTGTAGCCCTGCTGCGCGACCGACCACGGCGCCGAGTGAAAGAAGATGCCGCTGTAGGAGATTCGGGTCGCGAAGTCGACCGGCGTCTTGTAGCCGTCCGGCGAGTTCACCGCCACACCGTAGGTCGAGGAGTCCATGATGATCTTCTCGAGGCGGTCGCTGACGATGTAGATGCCGTTGTCGGTGGGGGTGCTGTTCTTGCCCATCGAGGTCGGCATGGTCTTGATGACCTCACCGTTGCGCTCCACCACCACCTGCTTGGTGTTGTCGTCGGCGGTGAAGATCACCGCGTCGCCGACGGTGAAGTACGAGTGGATGTTGTCCTGGCCGTAGAGACCGTTGCCGAGATCACGTCCGTACACGTTCACGTCGATGGTGACCTTGGTGCCCGGTGCCCAGAAATTCTCCGGGCGCCACCGGACTTCACGGTTGCTCACCCAGTAGAAGGCGCCCTCGACGGCGGGCTCGGTGGTGATTTTGATCGCATCCTGAGCGGCCCTGCGGTCCGGAATGTTCTCGTCGAACTGGACCGCGACCGGCTGGCCGATACCGACCACCTCGCCCTCGCCGGGCAGCAGATACGGCTTGGTCTGGCTGTCCGGGGAACTGGTGGTGAAGCTCAGCGTGGTGGTGTTGGCGCCGCCGAGACCGATCGCGTCGGCCTTCAGCCGGTAGGTCTTGCCGTAACCGAGCACCTCGGTGGTCTCCCACGAGCGACCGTCGGCGGCCAGCCTGCCGCCCACCGGCTTGCCCTGCGCGTTCACCAGCGTCACGTTGGTGAGCTTGCCGTCCTCGACCTGGAATGCCAGCGGCACGCCCGGCGACACCCCCACGTCGCCATCCTTGATGGGGGACAACAACTTCGGCTTGATCAACTCCAGGATCGGATTGCGGTCTATCGCAACCGATGCCGAGTCCGAACTCGACGAAGAGCACCCCGATAACGCCAGCGCGGCCACCGCGAACAAGACGACAGGTGCGGTGATATGTCGTATCCACCGACGCCGACCCTGACCAACGCTCATCTCAACCCCGTTTCAAGTCTCGGTGCATCAGAAGCACACCGATGGCTTCGGATCCCAACCGCTTACAGCTCAACCCGCCGTGCCTGCGGAGCGGTCGAGACCACGTTCCGTCATTCTGCCAGTAGGAAGCGCTCGCACCAACGCGAATGCCCCGTCGACACAGTCGTGTTACACGGGATAGATACGAACAACCCCTCCCCTTGTTAACACCCCCGCCGATCCGCCCATCGCCCCCGCTCAGGACACGATTTCACATCTGCCGCCTCGGCCTGTTAAGGTTTGTCCCGCACCGGAACACGGAGCAAGCGCCATTAGCTCAATTGGCAGAGCAGCTGACTCTTAATCAGCGGGTTCGGGGTTCGAGTCCCTGATGGCGCACCTAAGACACCAGGTCAGAACCGGTATCTAAACCAGGCCCGGTTTGCCGTATTGGGCGTTTACCAAGAATACGCCAACTATCAGGACCACTGTTCCTACCGGACCGCCGTCCCGAGCCCGAGTTCCAGCACGGCCGATGAGTCCAGCGCCTGTTCCGGCGAGATCGCGAAGCACTCCTCCCGTCCGGGAAACACCAGCGGAACCCTGTCCTCAACCTCGACGGCACCGCCTCCCACCTCCCGAATCGCCTTCACCTCACACATCCGTGCGCTGGGTCGGCGCGCAACCGCTTCAACATGCGGGTCGTGAACTCGGGGAGCGCGACGACTCGATACCCGGCATCGCACTTCGCCCACTCCTGCCGGAACAACCCTCTTCGGGTGACCCTGACGACGGTCGCCGACACCGTGAACGTCGCGGCTCCGCCTCGAGGTCAAACTGATCCCAGGACGCCGCCAGCGCTTCCCCCCGGGCGCACCCCAGAGCCGAGGACCAAGTCGGCTATGTCGACCACGAGCCGATCACGCTTCGGGCCATGCGTATACGCGGAAGTTCCCGGAATCGCGTTCCCTGCCAACCACTCCCGAAGCTGGGAACGCAAGGAGTCCAAGCGGCCCGTTCGATGGTCTGCGGCTTTCCCTTGCGCCTGCGCATGGTGTGCGGGTGGGCCGCCGAGCATAAATTTCGGACGAATGGTTCGCTAAGAGCTTGTCTCATGTGGTGAGTTTTGGAGTTTCTTGTGGCAGGTGATGGCGGCGTCGAGGGTGAGGAAGTCGAGGCGTGGCTGGGTTTGCCTTCGTGGCGGATGGTCAGGTGCCGGTAGCCGCCACGATCATCCGGGCGATCAGCATGCCACCATCACTCGCCAAACGGGGGGCTGGACCGAACTACACGAAACCCGGGAGTGAGCCGCCTGACCATGCGCCGGGCACCTGCGCGGGGCGGCGCACTTGACTCTTAGGCTTCTAACAGTTAGAGTCCTAAGTGTTTGCTTGGCAGAGCGGACACCCGGGAGTGACCCGCCAAAACTCACCGAAAGGACTACGAGATGCATGCGAATCAGCCGGGAATGGTGCTGAAGGTCAAGGCGAAGGCCGGAATGGGGGACGAATTGTTCAAGGCATGCCACGAACTCCACTTCAACGGCGACCCGGACGGCCCGGTCGACTGGATCCTTGCTCGCTCGGACGAAGATCCCGACCTCATGTGGGCCTTCGAGTTCTATCGCGACGACGCGTCGTTCGACCGCCACTACTCGAGCTCGGCGCTCCAGGAAGGGCGGCTCGATCAAGGGCACCAACGGATCGCCGACCTCGTCGCCGACGGCTCTGAGGAATGGGGCGTCCGGACGCCGGTGCACATCGTCTCGTCCAGTTGAGGGGTTCGAAACATGGAGACGCAGGCGACGACACCGACCAGCAGCCTTGATCTGATGCGCTGGATCGTCTGGGCGCAGCGGAAAGCCGGTGAGGACTGGATCCGGGAGCGCGGGCTCACCCATGAGCAGAGTGCCGCGCTGGTCTACCTGGTCCGGAACCCCGGTGTGATCCAGCGTGACATAGCCCAGATGAGCCGCACCAGCGCGGCGAGCGTATCCAGCCTCCTGCAGGGGCTCGAGCGCCGCGGTTTCGTCGAACGGCGCACGGAGCCCGGCAACGAGCGCAGCAAACGCGTCTACGCGACACCGGCGGGAAGCGAACTGATCGCCGGGTTCGACACCGCGATGACCGGGGTCGAGGAGACGATCCTGGCCCCGCTGGACCAGGCAGAGCGGGCCACCCTGCAGGCCCTCCTCACGAAAATCGCCGCGGATCTGTCGCAGCCGCCCCTGTCCTGACCCGACGCGTGGCCCCGGCGCGCAGCAACCACGTCCGCGCCAGGCGTGGGCCCGATCCCGCCCGGAACAGGACCATCAGGAACACCCCTCACATCACCATCATCGGTGCCGGGTCACCGGGGTCCGAAGCGGTTCAGCCAGAGGTTTGAGCAGTTCACCGGCCTTCGCGGCATCTAACGCGAATCGCAACAGTGTCGGCGGTGACCCGGCACAGCGGTACCCGCGATCGCCAGCGAGCCGCTACAACTCGACTTCGAAGCCCCCTGTCACGCAATACAATTCGGTAGGTGATCGCAGCCTCACCAGGTACCCGTCGCCTCCTCATCGCCGCGGCGGTCTTCCTCTTCGGCGCTTCCCTCGGCTTCTCCGCGGGCCTGACCCTCAACGTCTACGGTGACCGAATTCCGCGCATCCAGCAGTACACCGCCGAGGAGAAGATGTTCCTCGAAGGGCTCGACTCCTACGACGGCCAACTCTCCGTCATGGCGTGGAAATACCGGCGAGAAAGCGTGGACCTCGCCAAAGCCGTCGTCGCCGACCTGCGAACCGAAATCGCCGCCCATCCCAACAGCGACCGAGGCCCGCAACAAGTCTTCGTGGCCCGCCGCGTCACCTACGAGTACGCCGTATCGGAGGAAGACGCCAAGACCTTCGTCGCCCTGGCCGCCACCTATCTCGCACCAGAATTGCTGTAGGCCGCGGCTAGGTTGCCGCGCCGCGCAACGCCTCGTCGATGGTGTCGAAGACCTAGGTCGACGAACAGTCACGGCACCCAGCCACCTGAACTGCAACACCCCAGAGAACTGTCGCAAAACTCCGCCGCAGTGTCTGCGACACAACATCACGCCACAGGTCTGAATCCCCAAGAGAACGCGCTGCGGCACGTCCGGTTCCGGGCGGCGGCGGGGTTGTCCTCTATGGGCGGCATATAAATGGGCGTCGGAAAACTCGACGAATTCGGACAAGACGATAGATCTGGACGGGGACGGTGGCTACGGCGTATATCCGCGGGACATCTTGAAATCCTCATGGGTGACGAAGTACCCGTGAACCTCGCAGCATCCCGACCAGTTCGCAACGCCTGCTCCGAGTGACCGATGAGGATTGCCACGCTGCGCCGGTCGAACCAGATCTGAAACCCCGCAACCACAACCGCGATCGCGCCGACCGGCAGGTAATACACCAACGCGGCGAACACGGTATCGGTCGCGGGCCACGCAAGAAGTGAACCGATCACCAGCACGCCGGCGACTAGCCACGACAGACCATGGGTAACGCGCAGCGCGGGCAGCACACATAGAACAACCGGGACCGCAAGCAGGAGCACGAGCCCCACTCCGTAGCGGGCGATTATCGAGTCGCCGCACGTGGCGTCTAGCTGCACGACCTCACACGATGAGATCTGGTTCAGCGGTTCGGACGCAACGAATACCCCCCACACGGCGGTCGCTCCAGCCAACAGTAACCAGACCACGCGTGCGAGTCCCATGCCGGCAATCGTCGCATCAACCCGGTCTC
Organism: Nocardia brasiliensis; assembly: GCF_042691675.1. Classification (GTDB taxonomy): domain Bacteria; phylum Actinomycetota; class Actinomycetes; order Mycobacteriales; family Mycobacteriaceae; genus Nocardia; species Nocardia brasiliensis_D. The sequence goes on along the minus strand of NZ_CP170507.1, from coordinate 1,918,334 downwards.
CGTGCGTGACCACCGTGGCAGACCGGATGTTGACGAGCGGTCGGTCGGGACGAGCCCCACGCGGCATCGAGACACCACCCTGGTGATCTCGCCGGTAATCATGGGCAGCCCCGACCTGTCGTCACACAACCCGATTACACGCTGCCGGGCACCAACCCCATCAACGCTATGCCGGGACGACGACAGATCACGGAGCACCGACCAAACCGCTTGACTTATAACGCCTTACGCTGATTACAGTGCGTTCGCAGCGATGTCTACTGCGTCACTCGTCGATTTTCTCGATTTCCGGAGGTGCCTCTTTGTCGGGATACCGGATACGGACAGTGGCCCATGTGGCGGCCTCCTCAGCTTTCGCCGCGTCATTGGCCAGCTTCGTATCGGTAGAAGACTCCGCTGCGGCAGCTTCGGCGTCGGCGGCGGCACGAGCCGACTTTTCGGCTGCGCGGGCCCGTGGGAGCGCTTCTTCGGCTTCCTCCTTTGCGCGCGTGTGCAGGGCATCCTCGATCATCTGAGGAAGGACGCCGACGAGGCAGGTGTAGGCAGGGAGGGCGGCCTCGGCGGCATCGGCAGCGGCGCGGGATGCCGATGCCGCGTCCTCAGCCGAATCAGCCGCCTCGACCGCGGTTTTGACAGCTTTTTTGGCCTCGCGCTCGGGATCCTCACATTCCTTGGGCGTGAGAAAGGAGGCTACTACTCTGGTGCGACCCTCGACGTAGCGAGCACGGGTGCGAGCCTGGTCGATCAAAGCACAACGGTCCCCAGGTATTCGATCCAGAGCTGGCCCAGGATTGGTCGCCTACCGAAATCGCGCGATACCGGCAGCTCGCACATCGGCAATACCGGGCGACGCCCGCTGATCGACGATTGCGCAAGCAACGAGCCCTCCGGCGCCGGTTTGCGTGGTTCGCGAACCCGCCGGGGCTCTCGATCAAAGAGAGCACCGCACCAGGACCAGTCGTCCCCCGTCGGGTCTATGGTTCGTGGGTGAGTTTCAGGATCGCGGCGTACGGGGTCTGCATGGTGCGGAGTCGGGTTTTGCTTGTTCGCCATGTGGTCGGGAGCGGGGAAACTACGTGGACGTTGCCGGGTGGTGGAGTCGAACACGCTGAGGATCCCTTCGATGCGGTGACGCGCGAGTTGCGGGAGGAGACCGGTTACGAAGGTATGGTCGATCGGTTGCTGGGGGTGGACTCTCGGGTGATTCCGGCAGCTGTGGCGCGTGCGGGAGTCGAGCATCAGAACGTGGGGATCTTCTATCGTGTCCGCGTCACGGGTGGTCGACTCAGAGGTGAACTGGATGGTGCCACCCTCGAACCGACGTGGACCCCTCTTGCTGACGTGCCTCTCTTGCGTCGATCATCGCTAGTCGACACCGGTTTGGTTCTGGCGCAGACTCTTCCGATGACCGGCCATGTCAGCTCGACTCCGGTCGGCGGGCTGGTCCAGCACTGAACCGCTGCCGGTTGCTATCGGTCATATAGCAGTAGCAACGTCCGATTCTGCCGCGCGGCGCGCGTTGGCCATCGGTCAAACTGGCTGGCCGACAGCACTTCCAATGCACGCACATCTCGACGTCTCTTCGACCAGCAGCGCTTGCCTCGCTGCCTCCCACTCCTCGGACGAGACGATCGGCTGCAGCGTCATGGGTTTCACCGCTGCCCACAGCGCGGCCGATGAGTTTGTGGCTCCCGGCCGGTCAAAGCTCGTGACACCCTAGGAAAGGACATCGCCATGTCGGAGCTTCTCGTCGACTTCATCACTTCCCTCGACGGCCACGCATCGGGAGAGGGATGGCCCGGGTTTTGGGGCCTCGAGGGCCCGGAGTACCTCGCATGGCTCGGCGAGCAGCCCGAGGCCACCTACCTGATGGGTGCGAACACCTACCGCCTGATGTCGGGCTTCGCCGCCGACGAGGTCCCGGATGGCCAAGACGAGTTCAGGCCCGAAGAAGAGGCGTCCGTCGACGAGCTCACCCAAGCATCCAAGGTGGTGTTCTCCTCCTCACTCGAGGAGCCACTGAGGTGGGCCAACTCCACGCTCGTCCGCGACGACGCCGTCGAAGCGGTCCGCGCCATGAAGTCGAGTGGCTCGGGGCTCCTCAGCACGATCGGCAGCCTGAGCCTGTGCCGGTCCCTACTACGAGCCGGACTCGTCGACCGATTCCGGGTCGTGATGTTCCCGGTGATCACCGGTGCCACGGGCGCAGAACGCATCTACGACGGCTATCCGGACGTTGCCCTCGAGATGATCCAGCACCGCACCTTCGACGGCCGCATCCAGCTGGTCGAGTACAAGCCCCGCGTGCTCGAGCACCCACCGCTCGGTGCCCCTGTGTGACGTTGCCCGTCCGCCGGTCTGGACCGCCGCGGGCCTAGCATCCGGCTCCACTTTGCACAGTGGTTTCGGCGGTGGGTGGACCGAAGCGAAGCTGAACTCATGAACCAAACACCCGACGCCCCATAATGCCGCGACCCGCGCGTTCGCGAACGTCCGCATCTGCCGATTACCGGCTGTCGGGGAACGATCAAGCAGTACCCATCAGGCCGTGAAGCATGGACAGCATGGCATCGAGAGCAGCGTCCCGGGCGTTCGCGGTCTCCAGCGCCCATCTTCATCATCGCGGCATGCGTTCTGGCGGGATGCGTTGTCGGCCTGCGGGTTTCGGCCGAAGGCGCGACAGGATTTCGCTGCGGATGGGCTGCGCGGGTAGCGTCGCCCACGTAAAGGTCGGTCGGAGGGTGGCATGATGGTGTCGCTGGGGCGGTGGTGGCGCTGTGTCACCTGCTGGCGCGTGGTGGCCCTGGTCCTGGTCGCATTACCACGCGTGTTACATGCGCACTTCCCGGAGCTGCCCGACAGCGACGCCGGGGCGATCCACAGCGAGGACACGGCGGTCCTCACACAGACCCTCGTCGAGGTGGGCTACCTGCCGGCGCGGCCGCTGCTCGAGCAATGGCTCGTATTCGTCGCGGAGTCCGGCCTGGTGGTGCTGCTGCCCGCGGTCGTCTTCGCGCTGCCGCGCAGGCATGTCCGGCGCGGAACACGCTGGGCCGCAGGAATCCTGGCCGTTCTCGGCACGGTAGACGGATATCTCGGGATGAAGACGCTCGAGCACAACGACACGGCGGGATGGGATTTGCTGATCCCGTCGCCGTTCTACCTGCTGGCAACGGGCGCGCTCGTGCTGAGCCAACGGCAGCACCGGCCCGAGACGAGTGAGCCCGCGACGAGCTAGCGTGGCAACGACACAACCGGCAGCTGAGTGTTGCCACGTTTAGTGACAGCAACTCGGCGCCTCACGAACGTCCGGTATTGCCGCATGGCGTGCATCTGGTGATGCAGTTTCGCCGTCTCAGAACCCGGCAGGTTCGCTACTGCCGATGACCGTGCACCCACTCCCCCGCATCTCGGACTGATACAACCCTTGCCTACCAACATGTCTCAGGCAGAACTGAGGACTCGTCGTGATAGCACTGGGTTGCGGGTACCGGGCGGCCAACCGTCGACATCGACCCGGGCCAACCGTGTACGTTCGTTACACGGAGGTCTGAGTAGGGGGACCCGATGCCGCGCGCTGGTGAGGTTTTTGCCGGATACGTGATCAAATGCGAGCTGGGTCGAGGTGGCATGGGGGCGGTGTATCTGGCTAAGCACCCACGGTTGCCGCGGCTGACGGCGCTGAAGCTGTTGAACCCGGAGTTGTATACCGACAACGAGATTCGGGCCCGGTTCGAGCGCGAAGCGGACTTGGCCGCGCGGCTCGATCATCCGAACATCGTGACGGTGTACGACCGCGGCGTCGATGCCGGTCGGCTGTGGATCTCGATGCAGTACGTCGACGGTGTCGACGCCGGCACCCTGGACTGGCGGACACTGGCACCGAACCGCGCGATCGCGATCATCGAGGAAATCGCGAAGGCCCTCGACTACGCGCACGCCGTAGGGGTGCTGCATCGTGATGTGAAGCCGGCGAATATCCTGCTGGCCCGCGCGATCTCCGGCCAGGACGAGCGAGTCCTGTTGACCGACTTCGGCATTGCCCGGCTGCGCGACGATACGAAGCATCTGACGCAGACCGGGACGATCACCGCGACCGTAGCGTACGGCTCGCCGGAGCAGTTGTCCGGTCTCGCCCTCGACCATGGATCAGATCAGTACTCGTTGGCGTGCAGCCTGTTCCAGCTGCTCACCGGTGCCGCACCGTTCGACGCGGACAATTCCGCGGCCGTGATCGCCGGACATCTGCATCGGCCGGTGCCGCCGCTGAGCTGCCGCCGCCCGGGTCTGCCGACTGAACTGGATGCGGTGCTGGCCAAGGGGCTCGCCAAGGACTCCGACGACCGGTTCGGGTCGTGCTCGGAATTCGCCGCAGCCGCGCGGGCGGCATTGACGCCCAGTGCATCTCCCGCCGACCTCGCCGCACCGTCGGCGGCCGAGCCGGCCGCGACACCGACACTCGCCGAGAGGCGCGCAACAGCCTGCCCAGCCGCCACCCTGCGGACCCGGCGCTTCGCCGCACTCGGCGCGTTGATGTTGGTGTCGGTGCTCACCATCGCGGCGGGGATCACCTGGGCGAGGTCCAACTTGCAGGAGCCCGCACACACCGCGGCCACAACGGCCACGGCTGCGACGACGAGGACCGCTCCGACGACCGACTTCTCCGGACCACCGCCAGCACCGGGACAAATCTTGCCGGTTACGCAGGTCGATCTCGAGGGGCACAGCGTCGTCCCCGCCGCGGACCCCGCAAATCCGGCTGGCGACGGGAAAGCGACCTGCCAGCCCCTGACCATCGCCTTTGCCGGGCCAATGTCAGGACCGACCGCGAAGTTCGGCACCAGCGCCGAGCGCGGTGCCAAACTTGCGGTCGACCAGTTCACCAGAGCCAATCCAGGCTGCCGGATAACCCTGAAGGACTTCGACACCACCGGAGACCCGCAAGTGGCCACCCAAATCGCGCGGCAGATCACGGACGATCCCTCGATCATCGCGCTCATCGGCCCGATGGTGTCCAGCGAGGTCGTGCTCGCCGGAAAGACATTCGATAACGCAGGCCTGCCGTTCCTGACGCCATCGGCCACCAAACAGCTGCTCTCCGCCCAGGGCTGGCGCAGCTTCTTCCGCGGCCTGCCCAATGACAAGGTCCAGGGTCAGGGCTTGGCGCGCTATCTGGTCGAGTCCGCCCATTTCCGCAAGATTTGCGTAGTGCAAGACGACAGCGACTACAGCTCCGGCGTGGCGCGGGCCGTCGTCGAGGCGCTCGGTCCCATCGCCGAGCCGAGCTGTGCCGCAACGGTCAAGACCGGAAAGCGGGATTTCTCCACCGGCGTGGCGAGGGTGGCCGCCGTCCGACCGGACGCGGTTTTCTATGTCGGCTACTACCAGGAGGCCGCCCCCCTCGTCCAGCAACTCCGGCAAGCGGGCATAACCGCGGCATTCGCCTCCGGCGACGGCAGCTTCGACCCGGAGTTCGTCGCTCAGGGTGGCGATGCGGCCCGAGGCGCATTCCTGTCGTGCCCATGCGGACCCTCCACCAACCAGTTCGTCACGGATTACCAGGGATCGAACGGTCAGAGCCCATACCTCTATTCCGTGGAGGCCTACGATCTGACCACCATCGTGCTGAAAGGCATTGCGGCCGGCCGGGTCACGCGCGCGGACCTGCTGACCTACCTGCGCGCCTATGACGGCGTCGGCGTGGCGCGCAGCTACAAATGGACCGGCAACGGTGAGTTGGGCTATCAACGAATCTGGATCTACAAGGTCACCTAGCGACGTTGGCCGAGTACATCCGCTGTGGAATTGCGGATCCCCTGTGGGTCGACCTCGCCACCGCCGACGTCCGTTTCGCGTGACCTGCTCCGCGTCAGTCCGGCAGCCAGTGCAGCTCGTGTGCCAGGGTTTTGGCGACGGTACGGATGCGGCGGTGTAGTGGTGACTGCACGCGCGGGAGGACCAGGTGGATCGTCAAGGGGCGTGCGCCCCGCAGCGGTCGCCAGGTGAGACCGGCTGGTTGTGTCGCGACCGCGGCTTCACCGGACGGAGCAAGGGTGAGCCCGTCGCGCAGGTCGCGCTGAGACATGTCGAAAGAGACTGCGGGCGTGTGGAATCGGGGGCTCGGCCGGGTGTCGCGGAACAGTGCGGACAGCTGATCGTGGATCACGGGGTTGGCCGCACGGTCCGGGAGTCGCAGCGGATACGCGGCCGCATCGGCGATCTCGATCTCCGGGTGTTCGGCCAACGGATGATGCTGTGCCAACTGGACCCCGACGCGCAAACGCCGCAGCAGGAACCGGCGCACGCCACGACCCGGCTGTTCACCGCGGGTGATCCCAGCATCGATGCGGCCGTCGTCGACCGCGGGGGAGATCTCCGGTGTCGCCATCGGGACCGCGCCGACCTCGAGTCCCGGGCTGCTGCGAATGAGCCTGTCCACCAGCGCCGGTGCCGTCTCGGCCCCCGTGCTGAGGCTGTATCCGATGCGCAGCGTGCCCAGTTCACCGGCCCCCGCACTCCGGGCGGTGTCCCATGCCCGGTCCAGCGCTGCCAGCGCGGGCGGCGCGGACTCCGCCAAAACCGCACCGGCCGTGGTCAATACGACGCTACGGGTGTTACGAACCAGCAGGCTCGTACCGAGTTCCGCCTCCAATCGGCGCATCCGGGCACTGAGTGCGGGCTGCGCGATACCGATCCGTGCGGCCGCGCGGGTGAAGTTCAACTCCTGCGCCAGCACCAGAAAGTACCGCAGACTCACCGTATCCGGCGCCACATGCGCTCCCCTCGATTGATAACGATCCGTTCTGAGTCTATCCCGTCCCGGTCTTTCCCCCGACCACACATCAAGCCCTAACCTGCGAATATGACGATTCAACCGACCGCGGTACCGGACACCGCATTCACACTTAGCGACGCAGGAGGAAGTCGTGCATAAGTTGGTAGTCCTATATCCCAAGCCCGCTGACCCTGACCACTTTCGCGACTACTACGTGACCAACCACCTTCCACTGGTCATGGAGATGCCCGGCCTGCTCGCATGGCGCTACAGCTTCGACGTAGCAGCGACCAACGGAGAATCGCCGTATTTCGCGATCTTCGAAGCCGACTACGCTGACGCCGCCGCCATGGCCGCGGCGTCGGCGTCGCCGCAAGGCCAGCGGGCGGCCGCCGATGTCGCCAACTACGCCACCGGCGGTGCGGTCATCATCGACTATCCGGTGCAGGACGGCACCAGCCGGAATTGGTGAACCTCCATGTCCAGGGCATCGCCACCGGCGACGACACCGCGGAACAGGTGCTCGTACTTGAAGGTGCCAAAACCGCTCGATCACACCATCGGTCTGCGGCGACCGCACCCGAGTGCGGACATGCCGCAGCAGCGGATCCGGCCCGGCGAATGCGGTCTTGAACACCTCCGCTCGAAAGCAGGGTCCGTTGCCCGATACCACCGCGATCGGTGCCGGTGCTGTGCCGAATAGCTCCCGGCAGGACCGATTACCTCGGCCTCCCAACGATCGGCACGTAGATCCTCCAGTCCGAGAACGTTTTCGGCAGTGGCCGCCAGCCGCAGGCAAGAGAGCGCGTCGGCGCCACGGGCGGTCCGGGTGACGGTGATAGCCAGGCAGTATTTCCAGGCGTAGTCGATGACCGCGCAGATCCGCCAGATGCCGCCCCCGCTGGTTTCGAACTCCGAAAAGTCGGTTTGCCAGACCCGGTTGCGCTGGGTCGGTGGATCGTGGAAAACCTTGCGCCGCAGCATTGCCGACGACTTGCGGTCGGCACGATAGCCGAGCGGCAGCAGGAGCCCGCGCCGCCGCAGGGCCCGCTGCACGGTCGAGGTGGAGACCTCGTAGCCGTCGGCGCATCAATGCCGCGATCTTGCGGTGCCCCCATACCGGCCATTCGTCGTCGTACTTGGCCACGATCGGTTCGAACCGGTCGACCTTCGGCGACGGACCATACGGTGGGTCGCCAGCACGGAGCCGCGCCAGCCGCCGCCGGTAGGTGCGTTCCGGGATGCCGGTCAAACGAGCGAACGTCGAAACCGGCAGTCCCTCTGCCGCTCTCAGGCTTCGAGGTCAGCGAAGGGACCTGATCCTTCCTGGCTCGATGTGCCCGGAGCGTAGACCGAGCCAGCCTGCCAGAAAGTTTGACGCGCCAGAGAGCCAAACTATCGAACATACGTTCTACCCTGAGGTAGGCTGGTTCGGGTGAACATACATTCGACCGCGCTGGCGCCGGATGCTCCAGCGCCGGGATGGCCGGAACTGGCCGATGTCGACTTGCTGCGCACCCTCGTCGAAATCGAACGCCGCCGGAGGCGACTGGATGCTGCCATGCGCGCGGCCGTCGCCGAAGCCGAGCGTCGCGGCCTCGCCGCAGACACCGGCTATCGGGATACCGTGGAGCTATTGACTGATCTGCTGCGGATCAGTGCCTACGAAGCGCGTCGGCGAATCGAATACGCGGCTCCGCAGGCCCGCTCGCGTTCCAGAAAGAAGTGGAGAGTGCTGGCGCCAGCAAGTTGATGCCGAGCCCGGGTGCTCGATCTCTGGGCGCGCTCAGCCTTCGCCGTCGAGGGTCAGCACGACCAGCGGCATCGGCCGGTCGACCTTGGACTGGAAGTCCGCCAGCAGCGGGTTGTTGGCTAGCACCCAGGCCGCGAACTCGTCGTAGTCCGCCCCTTCGAGCACCTTGCCGGTCCCCTGGTAGATCTTGTCCCGGAGCTCGATGGTGACCTGAGGATTCGCCTTGATGTTGTACCACCACGCCGGGTACTTGCCCTCCATGAACGAGCTCACGTACATGATGTCGCCCCGGTACCCGGGTCCCAGCGGAACCGTGTGTGGCTTTCCGCTCTTGGCTCCCGTCGTGGTGAGCAGGATGAGATCCCCGCCCGCATAAGCACCGCCCACCTTGCCCGAGTTCTCCCGGAACTCCCTGATCACATCATCGTTCCAGTTGGCGATGCTGCCCTCCTGGTCCCACGCCTGATTCCACGGCGCGTTCGGATCGTTGTAGTCGGTGATATCGGCCTGACCCAACTGTCCCGCAGTCGATTCGGATTCACTCATGATTCGAGTGTGTCGCGGAGATAGGACAGATACGTTCCTAACTCCACCAGAAATCGTGACGCATCCGCTCGCGAACACTCTCGCATGCCGCAGGGCCAGGCGGTCTACGCCGCGAGATCGGCTGCGGCGCTGAGCGTCCGGTATTGCCGCGTATCGCGCAGCTGACCGAGCGAGACGCGCTGCGGCACAGAACATCCGGTATTGCCGAATAGGGGTGGCTGTGGAACTCCGTGCATTGCAACCCATCTGCACGCCTACCCGGCTCCGAATTCTGTGTGCGCGGATCGACCGGCCCGTCGGTGGGTCGTTCACCCCTTCACCACAGCGACAGGAGAGCATATGAGCTCCGAGCCCCGGCGCCTTCGTCGACGCATCCTGGTCTTGACACTCACGACCGTCACGGCGTTGACCGGATCCGGCCTGCTGGCTGGCCCGGTGCTCGCCGAGAGTCCCCCGTGTGGCGGCAAACGCGATCTGTACTTCGGCACCTATCAGGGCCAGGTCACACAGAAGGTCGACGAGGAATGGGTCGAGAGTGTCGCGGAGGAGGTCCGGGAAATCAAGGAGTGGGAAGAAGGTGGCCAGGAGAACGACCCCTACGCCGGTGTGTTCAGCAGCGACCCCTGGGAGCATCTGTTCAATGTGGTAATCGACCGGAAGTTGATCGACAGTACTGGTGGTGACCTGGCCAAGGTACGTGCCTATCTGACCAATCTGTATGACGGAAAGAACGATATGGGGGTGAAGTTCTCCTACGGCAAGAAGTCGGCCGGTATCGCCGACTACTGGGCGGACGTGGTGTACAACGAGATCGAGTACGCGAGTGGCTACGTACTCGATCTGAACAGCAACCCGCACCGTGTCCAGTTCAAAGCGCGGACCCGTAAAACCGTGGTCATCCCGTCCGGTGTCCACCCACTCCAAGTGCAGGACCTTCGCACCGCCCGAGAGTATGAGACCGGCGGTTATACGTTCGAATCGGTGGAAGAATTCAAGCTGCAAGCGCTCGATTGCACGGGCGACGGGGTGCCACGACGGCTGCACTCGGTCATCACGCCCGAACCCTGGGGTGCAGTGCGAGTCACGCGCACGGTCGAACTGCGCCGCGAAGGCTGATCGGAACGAATACACCCGCATGCCGCTTACGGCTCGGTGCGAAGCGCCACCCGGTATTACCGAAAGATCAACGGATAGAAATCATCTCAATCAGTCGGACGCGCGCAAATGCCGATGAGGAGAACCGAAGGCCGCCGGAAGCGTTCAGCTGTATTCGTCGACATCGACAGCGGCATTCGCAGCGACGAGGAACCTCATCACGACCGGCTCGAGCGCCCAGCCCAACAGCTGGTGTTGGCCCGGCAGTTTCTGGAACCGAGCGTCCGGTGGGTTCAACTGCTCCTCATCGCCGTCCTCGTCGTTCAAATAGCGCACCACACTGAGCTTCGCGCCGCCATGCACCGGGTCGTTCCGCTCGAGTTCGCGAGCGAGGGCGACGATCTGAGCCTGGCGTGGCAAGAGTCGGTCCATCACCTTGGTGATCTGCTCATCGACGCACAAGCCAGAATCTCGGCAACTCACCATCCAGGCGTGCTCCGCTGGGATTGGCGGACTTGTCCGTTTGCTTCCTGCGATGCCGATCTCGTCCGGGGCGATGGACAATCGTGTGGTCATCTCGTCCGCTGTTGTCTCGCTGCTGAACAACGCGAAGTAGACGTACTGCCGAATACGCACCCGCGGAGGGTATCCAGTTTTCAGCCAGAGGCAGCGCGGACGTGCCGGAATCGGTCCGCCGAGGGGCCCGCGAGTGAGCATCCTGCCTCGGCCTGCCGCACGATCGCCTCGATCCTCGCCTCGTCCAATTCGGCGATGGCCCGTACATCCGACATCGCGGGCCGCCGGTAACTGATCTCCCGAGCAATATGCGATAAGCGGCAATATCGGATGTTCGCGGCTCAGTCGACCTTTGGTTCGGCGTGTAAGAGTTGCTCGGCAAACCGCTGAACTCGGGCCATAGTGATCCCGGCTCGCTGTTCAACGGCGAGCGGATGATCGGTGGGCTCCAACTCCACCAGTGGGCGGTCGCCGAGGGGTTGAGTGTGCAGCTTGGTCGCGAGGTTCACCGTGGTCGGCTCATACAGGGGAAGCTCTGTGGACAACCACCCGAAATATGGCGGCTCCTCGACCCTCGCAGGGTTGTCCCACAAGGCTGACAGGCGGTGGAAGCTGGCCTCGCTCAGCGATACCCAGACACCCCAGTCGAACTCACCATCGGTATCTGTGATCGGAAGCACCAGACGCGCCCGCACGAAGAAGTGCGCCCCGGCGATCACGCATTGTTCTTCCCCCAGCACGCTGCCTTGCTGATCCGCGAGGTCGGCATTCCAATAGACGGGTGCAAGGGTGCCATAGCTGAGGGGAGGCCCGTCATGCAATTCGGCACAGGAGGAGCAGGAGAACGTCGAGCCGACCATCACCGCCGCAGTCTACTGCCGCAGATCGTATGCACGCTCTTCGGCATGAGACCTCCGATACTCCTAAGAGTCAAGCGGCGGCGGTTTCTGTTGGCTTGGTTGGTGGTTGTCCGAAAGCTTTTGTCGGGTCGTAGGTTTGTCGGGTTTGCAGGCAGTGGTAGAGCTGGCCGAGCATCTTGTTGAACAGATGCCGCACTGCCGGTGCGTGGCGGGTCGCCGTGGTCGCGGCGTTGTCGGTAATGCTGTTGTGCGGGGCTGGGATTCATGACCATGGCGGCGGCCCAGACCCAGCCGACGGCGGCGAGTCGGTTGTTTTTGATCCGGCGGTGGGTGATCGAGATGACCTTGCCGGATGCCCTGGTGACCGGAGCGGATCCGGCGTAGGCCTTCAGTGCTCGGGCGTCGATGAAGCGGAGGCGATCGTCGCCGAGCTCGCCGAGCATCCGGGCGCCGGTCAGATCGGCCAGTCCGGGAAAGCTGGTGATGATGGCGTAGTCCGGGTGCGTGCGGAACTGTTCGGTGGCTGCTTGCTCGAGGTCGTCGGCGCCGTCGCAGGCCGCGTTGAGCATGGCCAGCAGAGCCAGGGCCTGGCGGCCCATCGCTTTCTCGACCATGTCCGGCTGCCGCAGTTGGGGTTTGCGAAGCTTGCCGAGGATCTCGCTGGCCAGTTCGTCGACGCTTCGCTGACGGCCGGCGCGGCGCAGTGCCGCGGCGACGCGAGCCTTGGTGAGCTTCGCGGCTGCTGCCGGGGTCGGGGCGATGGCGAGGACGGCGCGGGCCTCGGGTTTGGCGAGGTTGGTGGCTGACTTGACGCTGAAGGCCTGGAGGAACACCGGGTAGTACTCGCGCAGCAATGACCGCAGCTCGTTTCCGGCTTTGGTGCGCCGCCAGACGGCATCCTGCTGGGCGCGGGCGAGCACCGAAACGGCTTGGGCAAGTTCGGTATCGGATGGGATCCTGCGGTGGAGGTGGGCGTCGACGCGCAGGATGTTGGCCAGGGTCACCGCGTCGGCATGGTCGGATTTGGCCCGGGCGACGCTGTGGCGTTCGCGGTAGCGGGCCACGGCCATCGGATTGATCGCGAATACGGGTCGCCCGCAGGCGCGGATCGCGGCGACCATCAGGCCGCGAGAGGTTTCGATCGCGACCGGGATCGGGTCCTCGGCGGTGTCGCCGACATCGGCCAGCAGTTGGGTCAGCTCGGCGAAACCCGTGGGGTCGTCGTCGATCCGTTTCTTGGCCAGCAGCGTGCCGTCGCTGTCGATGACCGCGATGTCGTGGTGGTCCTCGGCCCAGTCGATGCCGCAGTATCGGTTCAATCCGTCCTCCATCAGATCACGGTGTTTCGGCTGGTCAGAACCCCGGGAGAGAACGCGCAGCGCCCTACTTACAAGCCTCTGTGGGCTGGCCTCCGATGAGCTGTTCGCGATCCCAACGCACCCCCACGGCGCCGGTCTGTGCCAGAGCTCCAAGGCTCTCGTCGAGTAACGGGCGTCCAGCCGTGTGAGCGGGCTCGAACCACGTGCAATCTCAACCGATAACGGCGGCCGGACCACCGAAGACACACCGTGCCAATGCACCCCGGCCGCCGTCGCACACCGATCCGTCCGCGGTCTCATGCCAGGGCTTCAAGCCCCTCGTGCGTTAAGGGATCTCGGTGGCGAGTCCGATCCTTCGCAGTTAAGTAGCGTGCGTTGGAACAGTGCGGCAGGTTCTGCGTAGCAACCAAGGAGGAACCGGACCCCATCACCTGCCCAACCGGGGCTTGACGAAATATAGGACCATCGCCAGACACTCGTCTACTCCGTCAAGTCCTCGAGAAGGCCGCTGTGACGACAGGCCTTCTCTGTCACATACAGATCGCAACTGTCACCGGGCGGAACGCGCGCCCAGCGGCAGAAGAGGATGTTCGGGCACAACAGTTGGCTGGCCTTACGCCCGAGTCGTCCCCGATCTTGTAATGTTTCCAGGAGGAAATACTTCGAAATGGGGGACTGACATTTCTTCAAATAAGCTGCGCCAGTGTGCCATTGCCGTCACAGCGGTGTCGATCGCGGTAGCCGCGAGCATCTGCGGTGCGGACGCGACGGCGGAGCCGATGCCCATGGTGACGGTCTCGCTGCCCGCGCCCACCGGCAGTTTGCCGGTCGGTGTCACCGACGTGCACCTGATCGACCGCAATCGCCCGGATCCCTGGAATCCTTACCAGCGCCGCGAGTTGATGGTCCGGATCTGGTATCCGGCAACAGATTCCGACACCGCGCCCGCTGCGCCGTGGACAACGCCGGGCGGTCTCCAACTCCAGACCAGCGACCTCACCGACCTCGGCGTGTCCCCGAGTCAGTGGGCTCTCGGGCCCAGTCATGGTCGCTACGACGCCCCTGCGCGTTCAGCCGACGGACCGTTTCCGATCCTGCTGTTCTCGCCCGGTATGGACGACCCCGCGGGATTGAACACCGCTCAGGCCGAAGACCTCGCCAGCCACGGCTACATCGTCGCCACGATCAACCACACCCACGAAGCCTTCGCCGTGCAATTCCCTGACGGGCGCGTCGAACGAACTGTCATACCGCTGGACTCACCACCGGAGGTGCTGCGCGATATCCTCCTGCCGGTCCGGGTTGCCGACACCAGGTTCGTCGTGGACCAGCTGGCCGAAATCGCCTCCGGACGTCATGCGGGTGATGACCGCGTCGGCACTGTGGATCTGGCCCACAGCCTGGATCTGTCGAGGATCGGAATGTTCGGGCATTCTCTCGGCGGGTCCACTACCGCCCAGGCGATGCACGATGATTCTCGTATCCGCGCAGGAGTAAATCTGGACGGCCCGCTACTGGGTTCTGTTGTCGTCGAGGGACTGGACCGGCCGCTGCTGATGCTCGGCAACGACAATCCTCGATGGCTCAACCGTGAGAACTGGGAACCGCTGTGGCCCAGAAACACTGGGGTAAAGATCCCGCTGAGACTGTCGGGAACCGAGCACATGTCCTTCAATGACGTGCAAGTCATCCTGCCCCAGCTCACCACGGCAGGGCTACTCTCGCCAGCCACCACCGAATCGATAGTCGGCCGCGTCGACCCGAACCGCTCCATCGATCTACAACGGACCTACCTGCGCACCTATTTCGACCTGGCCTTCGGCCGAGCCGACGGCGACATCGTGCAAACGATCGAACACCTCGCACAACCAGGGGTCTACCCACATCCCTGACCCAACCCTGCCCATCCTTGAACAGCGCCACATAATCGGCACTATCGGATGTTCGTCGGGACTCAGGTCGACCCCTCGATCTTGATACTTCTCTGCACCATCACCGGTGTAGGCCGCGGGACCGATCGTCTCGTTCCACAGCATCTGAGGGATCTCGCTCGTGTGTCTCATATTCGCCCTAACAGCGGATGGTGGGGCTCCTTACGGGCCGGAATGCCCAGGGGGCCCGTCACCCCCCTCGCCCACTTGTCGCTCAATCTTGCATCTGCACACCGGATTTTGTGGTGGACTTTCGTTCAGAGGATGTTCCAGGTACCGCGAGACACGGATCGGGACGATCCAGAGGTGCAGGCCCCCGCTTTCAACCAATGGAGGATGTAGGGAAGGGCGGACTCGACTACCGTGCCGTAGCGGTCGCTGTCGCCTGGGTCGTCAGGGCTGACGAGAATGAACACTCGGCCCCCTGTCCTGTTGGCGTCGAGAATTCCTGTGCCCGTGATCGTTTCATTGGCCAGCTCCACCTTTCACCCTGATCCGGGTACCGCGGAGCATTGTTCCCTGACTCAGCAGACCAGGGCCACGACGGCGGGATTGGTTGTCGTGCTGTCGGATTCGACATAGCAGTGGGTGTCGCCGACGGCGAATCTCAGATTCTGGCCGTTATCGAAACCGGGGTCGGTGTGGATCCAGCGAAGGTTGCCGGTGCCGGCGTCGATGGCTCGGACGGCACCGGCGGCAAGGAGGTAGAGGACACCGGCGCTGGCGCGGAAGCTGGCGTCGAGGGCCTCGCGCTTGTCGGAGACGGCAAGGTTCCACAGGGAGGTGGCTTCCATGCCGGTGCGCCAGGCGTGGACCGCGGAGCCGTCGCAGGCGAAGAAGGCGTCCTCGACGGCGAAGATCTCGTAGATGGCGAAGCCGAGGTTCCGAGTTTTCCACATGGTCGCGCCGGTGGCCGGGTCCAGGCCGAAGACGTGCCCGAAGTCGGTGCCCAGGATGACACCGCCCAGCGGACCCAAGGCCACGGCGGAGTGTTGGATATCGACATCGCCCGCACGGGACCACACCGTTGCGCCGGTGGCGGCGTCGAGCGCGAGCAGGTTGTCGCCGTTGTTGTACGCGCTGTAGACGAGCGGTCCGGCGGCGGGAAGATGCAGACGGGTGTTATCACCAGGGCATTCCGCGCGCCAGCGCACGGCGTTGGTGGCGCGATCCACTGCCATGGCTTCGCGGCGCCTGGTCGTCTGATTGAGCACGGTGAGCAAGACCGCTCCGTCCCGCTCGCCGAAGACACCGTTGAGCACGGCGTCCTCCGGCGGTTCGAACGACCAATTCCGTTGCCCGGTGGCGATATCGACGCCCAGCACCCGCTCGTTCGAGTACGGCGGATCCCCACCACACACATACAGCGTCCCGTCACCGAGGCCCCCGTAGTAATCGATCCCCGAAGGTGCGATCGTGATCGGCACCTGCCAGAGCCGCTTACCGCTGCTGGCCTCGAGCCCCGATAGTGAGTCGAGCGTCTGAACGAGCACTACCCCGCCGACTACTCGCAGCCCGGCCAGCATTTGACCCTCGACCGGATAACGCCACGCCACCGTCCCTGGCTCGGCCTGCTCGCCCCGCGCCTGCGTCGCACACGCCGCCGCAACCCCGGCCGCGGCCAGCAAAGCCCCACCCTGCAACAACTTCCGCCGACTGAACCCGGGATCCCCCGCACGCACAAACACGCGTGGGAACGTACCCACCCGGCACACCATAAGAACAGGCCCGATTATCGGGGGCCACTGCCACTCGAGCCGCGGACTGGCCTACCCATCGAACAGGCTGGCCATAGTTGACGAGAGTGAGTGATGCCGCGACCTGCTAGTCGTAGGGGCCGACTCGACCGCGCCCGCCGAGTTCCGCGCGCGCTGCTCGACGCTCTGCTGAGCATCCTGTGCGGTCGCGCGCGCCGGTGATGTTCAGCAGCGCGGTTACCGCCGCGCCGTCGCGTTCGACGACTTCGTGTCGAGAGCGGACTGGCCCGCCGCCCAGCGATCGAGGACGTACTGGGCCAGGATGTTGTCCAATCCGGTGGCTGCCGAGGCTCCGAACAGGATGTCTTCGGTGAGGTCGGGTTCTTGCGCCGCGAGGCCACCCGCCATGTCGTTCAGCGCGATCAGTTCGTGGACCGAGTCGGCGAGCACGTGCTCGTCGAAGAAGCCGGTTACGTCGGTGTCGAACCCCAGTCGGCGGAGGCCGTCGCCCTGCTTTTTGTTCGCCAACGCCGACGTCATCTCGGCGATGGTCAGGTGCCCGACGGCCGCTCCGCGCAGGCGACGGTGCAGCCCGAACAGCGACATGAGGTTGACTGTGGCCAGCGCTATCCCGGGGATCGCGTCGAGGTAGGCGCCGTAACGCGCGTCCAGGCCGATGGCGGCCATGCTCGTCCGGTACAGGACCGCGTGGATGCGGTCCGGTCGGCCGGACCCGAATTCGTCGTACTCGATCTCTACCAGTGCGGCCTTGGCCTTGTTCTCCAGCCGCGGGATCGCGAAGGAGTGTGGGTCGGCCTCTTTCAGCCGGTAGGCCGAGCGCAGCACCATCGCCTCGCGGAACTGCTCGGCGGTTGCGTTGTCTCGCAGATATCGGGAAAGCGCGGGCCCAGGGCGGTCGGCGATTTCGGTGAGCGCCGCACGCACGTCAGGATTGCCGCGGCACGTGTCATCGAGGAACTGCTCGCGGAGTGCGGCCTCGAACGGCGCCTCGAGCTGCCCACGCAGCGCGAGCAGCCCCGGATGCCACTCCCAACGCGGGTCGACTCCGGCGAAACCCCGGTAATGGAGTTCGTAGCAGAGATAAAGAGCAAGGTGCAGATCATCGTCCGATAGCGGGTTTCCCGTAGGGATCGCGACATCGCTGAGCGTGCCCGGGGCGCCCACCAGGGTTTTCAGCAGCATCTCGGTGATGGGACCACGCGGCCGCGGCAGCTTCGGCTCCCAGCGCTGCGAGGCATTGGACGAGGACTCGAATGTCGAGACAGCCATGATGGCTCTCACCCCTTGGAAGACTCAGTTGGACCGGTCGGTTTCCGGGATCGGCGTCCCAGCTTGTGCGAGCTGTCGCACCACGGCTTTTGGCCGGAGCGACCGCAGCGGCACAGCGCTACGGTTTTGCGCGGTACGGCGATCTCCTGATCGTCGCCGTCCACCAGCCGGAACGGCCCGCGCACGAGTAACGGCCCGTCCGGGTAGGCCGTGATGATCACCGGTGTGTCGTCGCTACTCATCGACTCGCACGCTCCCTTATCGCTGCTGTGAAACCGTCTGCCGGACAAGCGAATCGGCAACGTCTTCGACAGTGCCGCCGCCGGTGATGATCGCTCGTTGCCGCTCCGCCGAGGTGCCCTCGATCTTCTTGCGGTCGACGAGGTGAAGCACTTCGTCCCAGTCGCCGACATCCTCCAGCGCGGGTCGCAGCATGCGCAGCATGCGGTCGATCAGCGAACCAGCCGGCACCAGTTCGGCAGCGAGGGGGTCGAGTAGATCGGCCGCGAGGCCATACCGGGCCGCGCGCCATTTGGCCGCGCGCAGCAACTCGTCGCGGACGTCGAGCTCCTGGTCACCACGATCGAGCTCGCCCAGGGCGTGCACCACCAACGCGCGGCAGAGAGCGGCCTGTAGGACGGTGTCGTCGACGGTGGTGCAGGCATCGGCGGATCGGAACTCGACGGTGTCGTAGTTGGTACCTGGACGGACGTCCCAATAGATCTGCCCGATATCGGCGATAGTGTCGGTAGCGACAAGGGTCCGCATACGCTCGCGGTACTCCTTATCCGAGGTGAATGTCGGCGGTATGCCCCCCATCGGCCAGCTCTGCCACACGGTGCTCCGATAGCTGGCATATCCGGTGTCCTCGCCCATCCAGAACGGCGAGCTGGCCGACAACGCGCTGAGCAGCGGCAGCCACGGCCGGACCCGGTTCATCACCCGGATCCTGGTGTCCGGGTCAGCCACCCCCACATGCACCTGACAGGCACACATCACGTGTGTTCGGGCCATGCGCGCATAGCGATCGACGATGAACTTGGTCCGTGGCTGGGTGTCGAAACCCTGATGTCGCCAGTCGGCCAGCGGGAAGGTGCCGGCGGCGGCGATGCGAGTGCCGGTCTCCGCCGCGGCGCGGGCCAATCCCGATCGCAGGTGCCCCACCTGGTCGCGTATCTCCGTAAGGGTCCGGCACACACCGGTTTTGCTCTCGACCATGCAGGTGCGCAACTCGGCGCTGTAGCTGTCCGAGCCATCCGAGAGCCCATGGGCGGACTCCAACAACGCGGTGATGTCGTTCACCGGACGTCGGTTCCGCGGATCGATGACGAAGAATTCCTCTTCGACCCCGATCGTCAGCAGCTCTGACATAGTGGCCCTTCTTCGGTCGGTCAATGGTGATGGCGGCCGATCGTGTCGCTCAGCGTCACCACGCGCAACGGCACCAGGCCCGCAAGGGAAGCGTTGTCGAGTGCTTCCAGTCGTGTCGTGGTAGACGTGCACGCGAGGTGGAGCAGAGCCAGCACGTCCTCCGCAGTGGGACCCTGCTGCGCCGAATCCCGGATCCGCCGGCACGACAAGCCCATAACGAGATAGTGCGTAACTCCGTGAACGTCGAGCAGCGGCCCTTCCCCGCTGGCCGCCAACTCGGTGACTCGCTGCAAATTCTGCACCGTGTGGTCGCCGAGTGGCAGCGCGCCGAGGGTGACACCGGCGATTCGATAGCCGGACGCGCACAGCAGCGCGATCGCCGCGCGGGGCGTGGTGTAGCTGCCGATGGTGATGGCCAGGTCCGAGTCGAAGGTTCCGGCGTGCCGAACGACGTGCCGAACAAGGCGCAGCCCGTCGGGTCCGCCGTCGATGGAGACCCGTTTTTCGGCTGTTGCGAGCGGAACGTAGGGAGGATTGCTGGTCACGACGGTGGGTGCCGTTCCGAACGGGCAACAGGCTTGGAGTTGTCGCGTGGTCAGCGCGCTGTAGTCGGCGACCGAGAAGCTGACCTGCGCGCCGTCCGTCGCCGCCGCGTAATGGTCGGTGGCCCAGCGGACGCTGTCTTCGGCGATGTCCACGCCGTGCACCTGGCCTGCTCCGGCGCGCGCGACCGCGAGCGCCGCGGCGCCGCTACCCGATCCGAGGTCGAGAACCGTGCAACCGGGTTCGACGAGGTCGACGGTGGCCCAGATCCCGACCTCGGTGTCGACCGGGTCGAAGAAGACATTGGGCAGGCGCGGTCGGCGCAGGTCCGGTGGCGTGAGGTGACGGAACCGGGTGATCCGGAGAATGTCGCGGGCGGGTGCGTTCACCGGGCGGCCCGCTGCGCCGATACGGGGGCGGCGGCCCGACCGGGTGCCACGCACTGTTCCAAGATGGCCATCGCACTGCTGAGTTTCATGGCGGCCTGGCTCCAGGCGATCGATCGCGGCCCGTCCAGCACCGCGCCGGACACCTCGTCACCGCGGCAGGCCGGCAGATCGTGCATGAACAATGCCGACGGCCACCGGGCAAGCAGGGCTTCGTCGATGTGGAAGGCGCGGAACGCTTCTCGCCAGTCCGGGTCGCTCTTGGACGTGCCGGTCGTTTGCCAGCGCGTGGTGTAGACGATGTCGACGTCGGCGGGTAGCTCGTCCATCGAGGTGGTCGTGACCACGGAGGCACCGGCGGCGCGCGCCGCGGCCAGGTCCCCGGGGGGAACGCCGTAACCGTCCGGCGCCGCGATGGTCAGGGTGCTCGCCGGCACCTTCGCCAAACCGTGCATCAGCGCCGTCGCCGAGTTGTTCCCCTCACCGATGTAAAGGACTTTCACACCGCGCACCGTGCCGAGGTGCAGTCGCATCGTGGCCAGATCGCATACTCCCTGGGTCGGATGTTCCTCGGTCGCCATCGCGTTCACCACCGGAATCCGGCCGTGCCGCGAGAACTCGCGTAGGTCGTGCAAGGGCCCGGCAGTTCTGGCCACCACGGCGTCCAACATGGATCCGAGGATGCGCGCCGTATCCTTCAGCGACTCACCGGTGTTCAGCTGGAGATCGCCGGGGCCATAGGACATGACCGCGGCGCCCAGCCGGCGCGCCCCCACGGAGAACGCCGTCCGCGTCCGAGTGGACGTCTTGGTGAACAACACCCCGATCACACTGTCCGCCAACGGGCGATCATGCGCACGCGCGTCTTCGTGCAACTCGACGGACCGCTCGACGAGTCGCTGCAATTCGGCCTCGTCGAGGTCGCGCAGTGACAGCAGCCCGGTCTCGACGCCGACCTCCGGCGCGCCCCGCATGGCTCTCATCGTGCTCCTTACCGCAGTTCCAGTATTCGACCCGAACCCAGTTGCCGCGCCCGACGTTCCACGGCCGCGATCAGGCCGACGTCGAGGATCGACATCCCGAACGGATTGCTGACCACGTACCCGCTCGTCGAGGGCCGCACCACCGGGCAGGCTCCGGCGAGCACCTCGCCGAGAGTTCCGGTGACACCGATCGTGGGTCCCTGCGACAGCATCCGCCCCAGGATGCGCCTGGGGTTGTCGCGGACGAGGTCGATGTCGTCGACGTACAGCGCCCGCGCACCGACGAGCGCGTCCTCGGTCAGGTCGTCGAGGGACACGTGCGCCACGAAGCTGCCGTCGGCGATCCAATCGCCAGGGATGTAAGGCGTAGTGCTGGTGGTCACGGTGATGATCACCGGAGCCGACCGCACGGCCTGCTCGACCGTCTGGGTGACGACAATCCGCAGTTGCGGAAACTTCCGCGCCGTCGCGGCCGCGAAAGCCTCGGCCCGCGAACGATCAACATCGAACACGTACACGACGCCGAACGTCGGAAATCGACCGACCATCAGCTCTATATGCATCGCGGCCTGTGTGCCGCAGCCGATAAACGCTGCCGAGTTCCACGTCGACGGCCCGAGCAATTCGATGCTCAACACGCTGTACCCGGCGGTTCGCGCCGCGCTGAGATAGCTCGCTTCCACCATGCACCGCGGGCGGGCGGTTTCCGGATCGAAAAGAAACGCCACCCCGCCCGCACGCTCGAGCCCGCGCCGGGGATTGTCCACCGCCGCGTTGATCACCTTGAGCCCGTAGAGATCTCCGGAATCACGCAGGACGCCACCCAGCATGGCCAGCGAACGGCACTGAGCTTCCGTGGAATTGGTCCAGGAGAGGTATCCCTCCTCGGGCATCCTGGTGCGCCGCGCGGAATGATCTCGCAGTACCTGCTCGACCTCGGCCACCACGTCGATGCCCGCGACACAATCCATGACGGCGGACCGGTCCAGAAACAACATGCTCTCCGTCATCGGGCACCACCCGGTGTCCGACGCCGCACGCCCATCAGTTTCACGGGTCGCACCAGGCCAGGCGTGGCGATATTGTCCTGGCGCCACGCTGGGGAGTAGATCGTGTCCTGATAGCGGTCGCCGCCGTCCGGGCAGACTACGACGAGATCGGTCTCGTCCCGACCGCCCTCGATTCGGCGCAGCGCCGCCGCGAGTACCGCCCCGGAACTGCCTCCCACCATGATGCCGGTCTGCTCCGCGAGCCACAGGCACGTCGCTACCGCCTCAGCGGACGACACCACCTCTCGTGGCGGCCGCTGCTCGGGCGGCAGGAAGCTGGTCGGCCGGCTCGACCCGATTCCCGGGAGGACTCGTGGGCCGGGGACGCCTTCGCCCAGGGCGACAGATCCCTCCACATCGACCCCTACGACATCCCACGGCACCTGCTCGCTCCGGCTGAACTGACGAAATCCCGCCAGCGTGCCACCGGTCGAAACGGCAACCAGAACTGTCGCCGGTCGTGGGAGTTGACGCCACAGCTCGGGCGCCGTTCCGGTGCGGTGCGCCTGCGGGTTGGCTGGATTCTCATACTGATTGGTCCAGATCAACTGGGGTCTTGCCTGCAGCTGCTCGTGGACGTAGGCCAACCGGTTCAGCAAATAGCCGCCACGTGCGTCCAGGCGATCGATCATCACGATCCGAGCGTGGTCGCGACGCATCATGTCGACAGCGGCCCGGCTGATCCGCGGCTCGACGACAGCGGTGAACGGGATCCCGTGGCCGGCGCAGATCGCGGCAAGCGCGATACCCAGGTTTCCCGACGTCGATTCGATGACACCCTCCTCGGGATGCACCCGCGCACGCACCGAGCTCCACAGGGCGGCGGCCGTCCGGTCTTTGATCGACCCCCGCACATTGCTGCTTTCCAGCTTCAGCCAGATGACCCGCCGAACATCTGCCACGTCCACCTCGAGCGCGATCAGCGGGGTCGCACCCTCTCCACGTTGCGCTTGACGCGTGAAACCGGTCGCCATGTCCCCTCGTCACTGTCGCGCTGCCCGAATTACCAGTGCTGACCGCATGATTCGCAATCGGCTGCAGCTGTGATGTAGAACACATTCTGGCAGGACATGGATAAGTCGTCGGCACTTCCCCGCAGATGTGTCGCTCGCCACATCGCGCTCATTTCCGAGACGAGATCAGTTGGGGCGGTTGCTGCTTCGAGCGGCACCGGTCGATGGTCGCCCGCCCGGTCGGATCCGCGGCCGAGACGCCGCCGCGCGACCGCTTGTGGCCCAAGTGGAAACACTCACCGGGTGATCGGGCCGACCCTGGTCGCGGCATCGCCGTAGACGAACGGGGACTCGTCGCATTCGGCGATGAAATCGCCGGGGAATCCGAGTTCGAAGGGGACGGCCGACTCCAGGGTGTGTACGGCGTCCGCCGGCAGCACCAACTCGACTGCGGCCAGGTTTGCGGCGAGTTGGTCGGCGCTACTCACGCCGATGATCGGTAGCACGGCGGACGAACGGTGCCGCGTCCACGCGATCGCCACCTGAGCCGCGGGGACGCCCAACTCGGCCGCGACTCGGCCGACGGCGGCGGCTGCGGCTTGCTCGCGTTCGGTGCGCTCGGCCGGATCGGAGCGGCGTCCCGCGACACCGGACAGCACGCCCTGCGCCAGCGGCGCCCAGGTCGTGACGCTCATCCCGAACGCCTCGGCCATCGGCAGCAGTTCTCGCTCGATATCCCGCTGGAGCAGGTTGTAGGGTACCTGCAAGCCCGCGAACGGCGTCCAATTACGGTACTGGGCAAGGGTATTCGCTTGCGCGACCACCCACGCGGGTGCGTCGGAGATGCCGATGTGCAGCACCTTGCCAGCGCGGACCGCGTCGTCGAGCGCGCGGAGGGTTTCCTCGATCGGGGTGAGCCGATCCCACACGTGCACCCAGTAGACATCGATGTAGTCGGTGCGCAGCCGTCGCAGGCTCTGCTCGAGCGACAGCACCAGGTTCTTGCGATGGTTGCCCGCCGCGTTCGGGTCGGCCGCATCCCGGGTCAACGTGTACTTGGTGCCGATGACGAACCGGTCGCGACGGTCCAGCACCGCACCGAGCAGTTCCTCGCTCGAAC
Source organism: Nocardia brasiliensis (assembly GCF_042691675.1). GTDB lineage: Bacteria > Actinomycetota > Actinomycetes > Mycobacteriales > Mycobacteriaceae > Nocardia > Nocardia brasiliensis_D. Next base: position 1,894,147 of record NZ_CP170507.1, on the reverse strand, counting down.
CGTAGGCCGAGGCGGTGTCGAGGAAGTTGCCGCCGGCGTCGGCGAAAGTATCCAGCACCCGCTTGTACTCGGCGGCGTCGTCGAGCGTCATGGTGCCGAGCACGAGTTCGGACACGCGCAGTCCGGTTCGGCCGAAAAGTCGGTATCGCATCATGCGAGGCATTCTGCGGCACCCAGCCAGGTCGTAGGGAGGCCGGGAGAGGGCCACCCTAACGCCCGCCTCAGGGGGCCACCGTCGTCCTCACCGGGGAAGACGGGCGACGCATACCAACCGCTCCGCGTCGTACCAGGCTTTATCGGGACAACGAAACTGATATGTGGCTACGCGTTGGTTTCCGGAATCTATGCATCGGTAGAAGACGGCTTTGTCATGCGGATGGGCGTAGTAACCGTCGCCTTTGTTGTGGCCCGCGCAGAAGTCCGAGACGGTTTCGATCGGGATGACCTGGTATTGCCGAACCGCGATGTCGCGTCCGGCGCCTTCGGGCAAATCCACCGCGGCCATGGTGCCGAGCGTCATGGTCGCCACCCCGAGTGACGGCAGCACCGCGACAACGGTCCCGGTGGCAAGGACGCCCGTACGACACACCAGGCTGTTTCGGTTCATGTCCGGAGGTTCCCTGTCTCCCCGGCGGCGGGGCGTCTGCGGCTAGCTGCTCCCTGTATTCGGTCCCGCGGACACCATGGATCGGACTCTCCCGAGCGAAATCTTGCGGCCGATTTCACGGAGTATCACGAGTCCCAACTCGGACCAACACCCCGTTGCGACAGGAGAAATCCGGCTGGTCAGCCGAATATTTCTGTGACGTGTCGCACATTGGGTTTAGCAGCAAACTCCCTGCATAGGTAACGGTTCGGCAACGACCAGGGTGCTGTTACAAGATCACCAGCACCTCTCATTCAGCACTCGTTCACCTCACGTTAACCCACTGTGACCATTCTGCAATCAGGTCATAAAGCGACCTGGAGTTTGGTTACACCGAGGAGTTGTTCACCCACATTCGGAAAACGACCGCAATGGCAGGCATTGTTCCCGCCACGGTCGGCGGATCGGGATCCGGCAACGGACCCGCGAACCTAACCTTCCGCCGAATGGGCGAGCCTCGCTGAGTCGAGGCAGCGCCTATCTCTCCGCATCGAGGATGCGGAGTCCCGCGCGACATCGCGGCCGGGCTCGCAGTGAGCGCCCCGGCACCGCACCACTGAAGGTCGCGTTCCGGGGACCAAAGCGTCCCCCACAACAAAACCTCACAACAGCACATCTACCCGTACCAGGCGAGCGCCCACCGCGCACCGCCTCGGATCCGCGCTGCCGCGCGCCCGGATCGAAAGCTGTCCCCCGACGAAGGAACCGATTTCGTAATGCCTGACAGACGCCTTTTCCCGCTCCGCCGCTCGACGCTCCGCGAGGGCGTGACCTTCGCGATCGCCGCCGCAGGCGTCGTCGCCGTTGCCGCGTCCTCCGCGGTATCGGTGGCCGACGACAGCGTCCCGTCTCGCATCGCCATGGTCGCCGACCAGCACGAGACCGCCGCACCGGTGGCCGCGCCCGCACCCATGCCCGCGCCGCTGCCCACCCCCGCGCCCGCGCCCGAACCGATCCCGGCGCCCATGCCCGCCCCTGCCCCGGTCTACCCGGACAACCTCGACGGCTGGATCCGCCAGGCCCTCGACATCCTGCAGGCCAACAACATCCCCGGCAGCTACGAGGGCATCTTCCGCAACATCATGCGCGAGTCGACCGGTAACCCGCAGGCGATCAATCTGTGGGACTCCAACGCCGCCGCGGGCATCCCGTCCAAGGGCCTGCTCCAGGTGATCGATCCGACCTTCCGCGCATACCACGTCGAGGGCACCTCCTGGGACATCTACGACCCGGTCGCCAACATCGCCGCCGCGTGCAACTACGCCGCACACAACTACGGCTCGATGGACAACGTCAACAGCGCGTACTGACCCACGCACCGACGACGCCTCCCCGCCCGGCCGCGGGGAGGCGTCGTCGCGTACACCCCCGCTTCCGACTAGGGTCGTTCACCACCCGACCCTTTTGGACTCCCGCGATGACCGATTACGCGCACAGCGATGCGGCGGCCAAGAGCCGCGCCGAGAAGGCCCGGCGCCTCGCGAGCTATGTCTGGCACCTGGGCATCACCGGACCGGAGTTGCTGGCGATGCCCGCGACCGTGCGGCGCAAACTCGCCAGGGCAGCCGACACGAACCCGCCGAGCACCGAGGAAACCTGGGTGACGGTCGCGGATCTACTGGCCGAGAAAGACGAGTGGGCCGCACGGCATCCGGATCATCCCGCGGCGCGGCGCACGCACACCGACGAGAAGCTGATGTGGGTGAAGCCGCCGATCACCCCGTGGTCGTAACGCCGAACCTCTTGCCGGACAGCAGCTTCGGCGAGCACGCCGACGGCGCTCGATAGACTGGTGGTATGCACCCGCCGTCAAAGGTGACGCGATGACCGAGCGCAAACCGTCGAATCTGGACTTCGAATCGTGGATCGACAAGCAGATCCGCGAGGCGACCGAACGCGGTGAATTCGAGAATTTGCCCGGAGCGGGCAAACCGATCCCGCACGGCAACAATGACGAGAACTGGTGGCTGAAGGGCTACCTCCGAAAAGAAGGGGCCAGCGGCGACGCACTGCTGCCGCCGTCACTGCTGCTACGCCGCGATATCGAGCGACTACCGGCCACCGTGCGCGAACTGAGTTCCGAACAGGCCGTCCGGGAAACGGTGCGCGAGCTCAACAAGCGCATCGTCGAGTGGTTGCGCCTGCCGCACGGGCCGTACGTTCGGGTCGCGCCGGTCGATACCGAGGAGATCGTCGCGCAGTGGCGCGCGGAGCGTCGACCGAGCCGAGCACCCGCGACGGCAGCCACGACCACTGCCCCGCCACCCGATCGTGCCGACGCCGCTCCCACCCGCTGGTGGCACCGACTGTTCCGCACGCACACCTAGGACCACCTCGCACCCCAACCCGCCGCACACATTTGATCTCACAGACCGTCCACACTCTTCACAGGGTCTGTACCTCCTGTGAACCGTACGAAGCCTCTGTGAGACCAACTCCGACGCGCCCCCGCCACCACCTGACGCCCACTTGCCCCGAATACAAGCGCGAGAACAGCACCACAGTCAGTCCCCCCGCTGGAACCGCCACCTCCACAACCAACGCCGCGGAAGAGAAAGTTGGGAACCCCACCCAACGCGCCCAGCACTACTCAGTGAAGACCCCGCGATAGCAGTCCTTGCTGGGACAGCGTTCACAGGTCAAGCACCAAGGGCCGAGCGCGTTTCCTCCACTGCGACAACAACTTTGTCCGCTAGCGACCGAATGGCCTCCGCCTCGGCGGGGGTGACGCAATCGATGAACACCCCCCGAACCAGCTGCACGTGGTTCGGCGCGGCGCGTTCGAGCAGCCTGCGCCCCTCCGCCGTCAACTGGACCAGCACGCCCCGCGCATCCTCCGCCACCGGCTGCCGGTCGACCAGCCCCCGCGCGGCCATCCGAGCCAGGTGCTTGGACAACCGGCTCTTCTCCCAGCACACCTCCGCCGCCAGATCCTTCGCCCGCAGGCAGTCACCCGACGCCGCCGACAGCGCGACCATCAACTCATAGTCCGCCGGGGACAGCCCGTCCCTGGTCAATCCCGCGGCAAGCGCCGCATCCAGCCGCTGCCGCAGCCGAATGTAGGCCGACCACGTCGCCTGCTCCTCATCACTCAGCCACTCCATGGAAATGAAGTCTAACCACGTTTTGTTGACATGGACACCAAATCCCTTCCAGGAGGTTTCGATGCCCGCCATCACCAGCTCGCACGACGGTGGCGCGCTGGTCCGGCTCATCGCAGGTGCGATCGGCGGTTTCGAGGGTCCCGTCTCGACCTACCCGCCGATCGCCTAAGCGCACGCCTCGATCAGCCCCGGCGTACAGCTGGAAACGCCATGGCCGCAACAGTTCACGGCGATGGCCTACGTACTGTCGGGCGGTGGCACGGTCGGCTACGGGTCCTTCGTCATGAATACTCGCGCCGAAATCATCCAGGCAATAGACGACTACCAGGCAGGACGCATGGGAAGCATCCCCGCCGAGCCCTCGGCGGGCCATCGCTTCGGCGAGTGATCGAGACCGTTTTGGGCATCCCCTAATGCCCTAGTTCTGCGGCGATGCGGTTGACAAGAGGGCGAGCCGTCACAACAGTGGATGCGGCGTCCGGTCGGGCGCCTTTCCACCGCAGCAACTATCTAGAGGAATACATGAACGTTCGCCGGCTCACCCTCAGCGCTGCCGTCGCGGGACTGACCCTCCTTGCGGCGCCGACCGCGCTGGCCCAGCCTCCTTCCGGTTCCTCAGGAACCGGCTCGTCCGCCGTCGACACCGGCTCGGCCGCAACCGGTTCCGCCGGTCTGTCGCAGACCGGTTCCGCAGGCGGCGCGTTCGCCAACTGCGAAGAGGCCAAGCGGGCCAACCGGGCTCCCCTCTTTCGTGGAGAACCGGGCTACGGCCCGCACCTGGACCCGGACGGCGACGGGTTCGCCTGCCCCACGGTCTGATACCCGTGTAACCAGAACACCCGGTGTGACATGCACACCGGGTGTTCTGCTTTTTCGGCTCGGTCCGGCCGTGCGGCGAGTCAGCGGAAGATCTTGAGCAGCACCAGCCCGAGAACCAGGGCGGCCGCGCCGATCAGGCTGTACTTCACCTTGGGCTCGTTCAGCTTCCGCAGCACGATCTGCTTGCTGTCGCTCGCGATCCGCTGCGGATCCGCGCGCACCGCGAGTTCGTCGAGCGTGCTCGCCAGCCGCGTGCGCGCGGCCTCGATCTCCTGCTCGATCCGCTCGGTATCCTTCGCCACGTTCAGGCCTCCTGTGTTTGATGTGCCGCGCCAGGGCTCGAATCGCGGTGCGTCCTCGGCCTTCGCGGGGTCACCCTCAGCTCCCGGACGAGTCTATCGGTCCACGCGAGCTGGTCCCCGGGCGCGCGGTGTTCTGTCGGTCCTTACAGTGCTCCGGGGCTGTGCGCGGGGTCGGCCTGTCGGTCCATACAGTGTCGTTCCGTCCGGCGGCGCCGCGTCCGAGCCTTCGGTTACCGTGCAGGACGTGACCGACAACCAACGACTCTCCCCCGGCGATACCGCCCCCGATTTCACGCTGCCCGACGCCGACGGCAAGGACGTGTCGCTCGCCGACTATCGCGGCCGCAAGGTGATCGTCTACTTCTACCCGGCCGCCAGCACCCCGGGTTGCACCAAAGAGGCCTGCGATTTCCGCGACAACCTCGCCGACCTCGACGGTGCGGGCATCGATGTCCTCGGCATCTCGCCGGACAAGCCCGCGAAGCTGGCCAAGTTCCGCGACGCCGAGCAGCTGACCTTCCCGCTACTGTCGGATCCGGACAAGAAGGTGCTCACCGCCTGGGGCGCCTTCGGTGAGAAGACCATGTACGGCAAGACCGTCACCGGGGTCATCCGCTCCACCTTCCTGGTGGATGAGCAAGGCAAGATCGCGGTCGCCCAGTACAACGTGCGCGCCACCGGCCACGTCGCCAAGCTGCGCCGTGACCTCTCGGTCTAGGACCGCTGCTCGTACGAGCGGATGAACTGTTCGTATCCGTCCAGCAGCCGATCCAGCCCGAACCGCACATCGACGTCCTCCCAGTCCGCTTCGGTCTCGTCGAAGGCCCGTCCGGCGAGTGCGCGCGTCAGCGCCGGGAAGCGCTGCGGATCGAGTACCCGGCTCAACAGGGTCGGGTACTCGTCGTTCTCGTCGCCGGTCGGCATCTCCCGGGCCACCCGCATCCGCCCGAACAGGTAGAGCGAAACGTTCATCACGAGTTGCAGTTTGGTCGACTCGGGGATGGGCGTTTCCGCGAACATCGCCAGCCCGGCGTCCAACCAGGCCATGTTGCACGGCCCCACCGGTGGCGTGGCCAAGGGCAGTTCCAGGAACCACGGGTGCCGCTTGATCGCCGCGGCCACCGCCCAGGCCCACGCCTCGATCCCGGTCCGCCAGTCGACGCCGACCGGTAGCTCCGGCGGCAGCCCGAGCACCCGGTCCGACACCAGGGCGAGCAGCGTGTCCTTACTGTCCACGTACCGGTAGAGCGACATGGTGGTGAAGCCGAGTTGCTTGGCGACCCGGCTCATCGACAGCGCTGCGGGCCCTTCGGCATCGGCCACCTCGATCGCCGCGTCGACGACCTGATCGAGACTCAATCCGCGCTTCGGCCCGCGAGTTCCCGGCTCGTCCATCCCCCACAGCACTGCGAAGGACTTGGCCAGCGCCTCAGCGCCGCTGTCCGGCGTTTCCATCAGTGTCGAACCCTTCTTCTCGATACCCTCTTGCCCCTCGCGCCAGAAACTGTGTACCGTCTAAACAAAGTTTAGGCCATACACAGTTTTGATTCGAGGAACCCGATGACAGTCCCATCCACTCCCGCCGTCAGTATCAGCGGGTTGACGAAAGCCTTCGGCGATCGGCCGGTGCTGGCCGGCATCGACCTGGAAGTCGCAGCGGGAACGGTCTTTTCGCTACTCGGCCCGAATGGGGCGGGCAAGACGACCATGGTGCGCATCCTGGCCACGTTGACCGACGCCGACAGCGGCGAGATCCGGATCGCCGGGCACGATCTCGCGCACGAACCCGACACCGTGCGCCGCCTCATCGGCGTCACCGGCCAATACTCCGCGGTAGACGACGTGCTGACCGGAGCGGAGAACCTGCGGCTGATGGGTCGCCTACTGCATCTGGACAAGCCGGAGATCGCCCGCCGAACCGCCGATCTGCTGGACCGATTCGAACTCACCGACGCCGCCGAAGCCCGGGTCGCGACCTACTCCGGCGGCATGCGCCGACGGCTCGATCTGGCGATGAGCCTGATGGGCGAGCCACGCATCATCTTCCTCGACGAACCGACCACCGGACTCGATCCGCGCAGCCGCCGCGAACTCTGGCAGGTGATCCGGAACCTGGTGGCCAGTGGTGTGACGATCTTCCTCACCACGCAGTACCTGGAGGAGGCCGATCAGCTCGCCGATCAGATCGCGGTGCTGCACAACGGCAGGATCGTCGCCGCGGGTACGCCAGGTGACTTGAAGCAGCTCGCGCCCGGCGGCCATATCCAACTGCGATTCGCCGACCAGCAGGCGCTGGCCGCGGCGGCCCTGGCTGTTCCCGGCGCGGAGGTCGACGCCGAGCAGTTGGAGCTGCAGGTTGCGTCGGACGGCAGTGTCGGCGACCTCAAACGATTGCTGGATCAGTTCGACGATCAGGCGATCACCATCGACCAACTCGCCATCCACACCCCGGACCTCGATGACGTGTTCTTCGCACTCACCGGGCATCCGACCACGCAGCAGGCGGCAGCACTGTGACCATCATGAGCACGCGGCTCGCCGCACAGGACTCGGCCACCATGCTGGGCCGCAATCTCCGCCATACCCTGCGCAGTCCGGACACGATGATCATGACCGTCGCGTTGCCGATCATGATCTTGCTGATGTTCACCTACGTGTTCGGCGGCGCGATGAACGTCGGCGGCGCCTATATCGACTACGTCGTGCCCGGCATCATTCTGCTGTGCGCCGGATTCGGTTCGGCGACAACGGCGGTGAGCCTCTCGACGGACCTGTCCAACGGCATCATCGATCGATTCCGCACCATGGCCATTGCCCGCTCGTCGGTGCTGACCGGGCATGTGGTGGAAAGTGTGCTGCGCAACCTGATCACCACCACCCTGGTGATCCTGGTGGCCGTCGCGGTCGGTTTCCGGCCGACCGGCGACCCGCTGCGCTGGCTCGCCGCCTACGGCATCATCGCGATGTTCGTGCTCGCGCTGTCCTGGCTCGCGGCCGCCTTCGGACTGCTCGCGAAGAATCCCGAGGCCGCCAACGGATTCAGCTTCTTCTTCATGTTCTTGCCCTACGTGAGCAGCGCGTTCGTGCCACCGCAGTCGATGCCGACCGCGCTGCACTGGTTCGCCGAGAACCAGCCGGTCACTCCGGTGATCGAGACCATGCGCGGTCTGCTGATGGGCACGCCGATCGGGAACAGCGCGTTGCTGGCGGTGCTGTGGTGCGCCGGGATCGCGCTGGTGGGGTATCTCGCCGCGGGTGCCCTGTTCCGGCGCCGCACCGCACGCTGAGCCCACGATGAAAGGTCCGGTGTCACACGGGCGCCGGACCCTGTTCATCATCGGGGTGTTCCGTTCAGGTGGGCATGATCTGCTGCGCCGCCCACTGCACCATCATCCGGAAGTGGTTGTCCCACCAGTGGTAGGACTCGGGGGTGAAGGCCGCGGGCGGCGGCTTCTCCCCGGGGAAGAGCAGCGCCGCATTCGGGGCACCGACCTTGTTGGTGGCTGCCGGGACACCCGATCCCGACGTCAGCGGCGGTGCCGCGGCCCCCGCCTCGGCCTCGTGTGCCGGCTCGGTGGGTACCAATGCCTCCGGCCGCTCCTGCGGACCACTACCCCACCGCTGGACCGAGTACTGCGGAGTCGATATGACGGGATCGATCGTGACGACCGAAATGTCGTCCACCGGAACAGCGACCGGAACCACCCGGTCCACCACCGGGCCGTCGGCAGCGTGCGAATCGGTCTCGACCCGAACCTCGGTCGGCTTGCCCGCGGCCGCGGCGTCATTACGGACGACCTTGGACTCCGCGGTGACGTGCGCGTCCTTGACGATCGCGCCAGGAGCGACGCGCGACGAACCACCCGCCACGTAGACCCCGCCCACCACCAACCCGCCCGCGAGCACGCTGGCCGCCGCGAACACCGCGGCCCCGCCACGCACCCGACGCACCCGTTCCTCGGTCTCACCGAGGCCGTCGATGTCGGCCATCGCGTACAGCGCCGCCCCGGCCGCCGAGGCGGCAGCCGCGGTCTTGCAGGGGATCACCGGCGCGCCGAAGCCGTCCACGGCCGCGACGACCGCGGGTTTGCCCGCCGCCGAGCCGATCAGCACCACCGCGTCCGGCCGGACCGCCGCGGCCTCGAACTGATCCCAAGCCGCCGTCACCGCGGCGCCCATCGACTCCGCCGTCGTGCCGCCCGCCTGACTCATCGAGGCGAGAATGCGGCGGCGGTCGCCGTCGATCAGCGTGAATGCCTGATACCCGGGCACCACCTCGCAGACCAGTAGGTCGTCGAATTCGTCGAGCCAGGTCATCATCCCGGCCACACTGAGGTGGGCCGACTTGGACGAAACGAGCGAGGCCGTGTGCCACCGTCCGGACGCCAGGCGGGTGACGATGGCGCGCCGCTCGGCGGCATCCCGGTAGGTGACCGCGGCGCCCGCGATCTCCTGGTCCCGGCCGAGTTCGGCGGCGAGGTCGTCCATCGCCGTCTCGACCGCTTCCGCCAAATCCGCCTTGCTGTCACCGACCGTCCGTTTCACCCGATGCAGCAGCACGCGCTCGGGTAGCCGGGCGCCGGTATCGGCGAAAGCTACCGCGTGCACGGCGCCACGTTCGGTGGAAACGCCGAGAGTTACCACTGATCGAGCTACCACTGATCGCGCCTTCCTGGTCCGTTCGCGCGTCCGAAGCCACGCGCGCTCGGTATGTGTTCGACGCCACATTCGTTACGGATGGGTAGTGAAATCGGACAGAACACGAACACGCAGAAGCCGTGCGCGTGTCGTGCGCGTGTCCGTACCGTTAGCCTGGATACGTGGAAGTACGCGCGGAGACCAGGTCGAAGCAACGTCTGGACCCTGCGTTGGAGCTGCAGGACGACCCACAGGAGCTCATGCCGCGGCGACGGCCGACGCAGGAACGCAGCAAACGCAAGTTCGACGCCCTCTTGCAGGCGTCCCGAGAACTGCTCGTAGAGGTCGGATTCGAATCGTTCACCTGTGAAGAGGTGGCGGCGCGGGCCGAGGTACCGATCGGCACGCTGTATCAATTCTTCGCCAACAAGTACGTCATCGTCTGCGAACTGAATCGACAAGACCTCGTTGCCGTTTCGCAGGAGCTCGCCGATTTCCACGGTGAGATCCCGTCGCTGGACTGGCTGCGGCACATGAACCAGTTCGTCGACCACCTGGCGAATCTGTGGATGACCGACCCGTCCCGGCGCGAGGTGTGGCTTGCCATGCAATCCACCCCCTCGACCCGGGCGACCGGCGCGATTCACGAGAAGGAGTTCGCCGAGGTCGTCTCGCAGATGCTGCGGCCGCTGACGCCACGGACCCCGCGGGCACGGCGCACCATGATGGCCGAGGTGCTGGTGCACGTCGTCTATTCGATGCTGAACTTCTCCGTCCAGGACGAGCAGAGCAACGCCGAGGCCGTGTCCGAACTCAAACGACTGATGGTCGCGTATTTGCTGGTCGCGGAAAAGGAGTCGCGCTCGGCAAGCGGGCGCTGACGGCCGGAGAATTCAGCCGAGCGCCCGGTGATTCAACGCTCGGTGATTCAATGTTCAGGCGGTGCGCTCGTCGGCTGATCGTTGCGAGATTCCGTCGAGGATGGTGGTCGCGACCAGCTCCGGGTCGTCCCACATGGGCACATGACCACAGCCGGGCAGCGTGACCCACTTGGTGTGCGCGGGTAGTTGATCGCGCACCTGGCTGGTGCTCGGCGGCAGCATCCGATCCAGCGTGCCGAACGCGATGGTCACCGGCACGGTGATCGATTGCCCGCCCTCGAACCGCAGCTTCTTCGCAATGCGCAGCGCGCGCCGCAAAGTCGGCGCGGACCGGTCGAAATCCCGCACGAATTCGACGGCCTCCTCGGCCGTCATCCGGCTTGGATGACCCACCGGAAACCACAGGCCGACCGCACGAGTCCGGCCGACGACACCGTGCGCGGCGGTCCGGGTGAGCATCGCCGCGGCGAGTCCGACCTGGAACTGCATCCGCAACGGCAGCGGCATCTCCTTGTGCCACAACGCGACCGGCGCCAGACCCACGAATGAGCTCGCCATGCCGCGCTTGGTCGCTGCCAAGCCGATCAAACCGCCCATGGAGTTGCCGACCAGGTCGACCGGGCCGTCTATGCCGAGCCGCCGCAGTTCGACGGCCAGTTCGTCGACGATCCAGTTCACGTCGAGATGGACGTCGGACGCCGGCGCGGGCGTGTGCCCGAAGCCGGGAAAGTCCAGCGCGATCACGCGGTGCCGCGCACTCAGCCGGTCGAGGACCGGAAGCCAGCAGCGGGCGGACGCGCCACCGCCGTGCAGCAGAACCAGTGGACGGCCGTCGCCTCGTTCGATGCGATTCCATCCGGTCATCGGCCAACTCCTAGGGTCCTACAGCGTGCTTCGAACTGTCTCGGCGTAGCGCGTTCCAGCCACACCGTTGTCTGATTGTCCAACCGCACAGCCAGGCCACATTGCCTGAACTTCAGGATTACGCAGCGCTATGCCGGATGACTATGGAGCGATAGTCGAAGTTCTGGGCGCCTCTTTGTCGCTGAGTCCAAAGGTGGGGGTTTATGCTTCGACGATCATGGCCAGTTACCCGCCTGCGGGCCTGCCCGCGCTCTACGCGCAGATATCCGCTCGTGCCGCCGAGCTGACGGCGTCGGCGATCGAACGAATGCGCGCCGAGATCCCCGCGTACGCGCGGCTGGATCCGGCGCTATTACTGCCGGACGCCGTCCGCACCATCGAACAGCTGATCCGGACGGCGTCGGAGGGGCGGGAGCTCACCGAGCGCGAGCTCGCCGTGTTCACCGGGCACGGGGAAGCCCGTGGCCGCCAAGGGGTTCCGGTGACCGAGATGTTCCGCGGCTGGCGACTCGCGGTCCGGATGGTGCTGGACGAGGTCGTCGACGCGGGCCGTCGCCTCGGCATCAGCGACCGGCGGCTGCTCGAGCTGACCAACGAACTGGTCGCGCTCACCGATGCCGCGATTCTCGCGATGGCGCGCGGTCACCTGGATGCCGAATTCGACCTGGCCCGCCACGATCAGCAACGCCGCGCCGACCTGGTCCGCGGGATCCTGTTCGGCACCCTCGGCCCCGGCGAGATCCGCATCCAGGTGGAGCGGTACGGCGTGGACTCCGACCGCGAATACCGGGCGATCCGGGCCCGCCCCAGGTCCGCGGTGCCCGCCGACCGGCTGGTGCGGCTGCTCGAGCCGCCGACCGGCGATCGGCCGCGCAGCCTGCTCGCGGTGATCGACGGGGACATCGCGGGCATCGTGGCGTGCACCCCCACCGGGGACATCGGGACCGCGGTGGGGATCGGCCCGGCCGCGCGGCTGGACCGGATGGAGCCGTCGTTCCGGCGCGCCACCCGGGCGATGGCGACCGCCGATGCCTTCGAACTCACCGGCGTACACGATCTGGCCGATCTCGGACTGTTGCCCGCCGTGCTCGCCGATAGTGAGGTCGGCGAGGAAATGGTCCGCCGCTACATCACGCCGCTCGGCGAAAATGACAGTGCCACAGCGCTACTCGACACGGCCGAGCATTATTTGAGCAATGGCATGCGGGTCGATCAGACGGCCCGCGAGATGCGGTTGCACACCAATACGGTGCGCTACCGGTTGCGCCGCTTCCAAGAGTTGATCGGGATCGATCTGGCCGATCCCGATCGCGCCCTCGAAGCGTGGTGGGCGTTGCAGCGCAGGCGGCTGCAACGCGCGCACCGGGAGTGACCGGTCAGCCTTGTCCTTCGCGGCCCTCGATCAGGTCCGCTAGCTCACCGGGGTCCTCCAGCACCACCATGGCGGCCGCCGTATCGCCGTCGTGCGTCAGCGAGAGGTGAACCCGTGCGCGGGGCAGGAATTCGGCGGCCAGGCCGTGCAGCTTGATGCTCGGCCGGCCCCACGCGTCGTTGACCACCTCGATCAGCGGGTACGGATTGTCACCGATCTGGGGGCGGCGGGCGAAGCGAGACGATGCCCATGCCTTGAGCACCGCCTCTTTCGCCGCCCACCGTGCCGCGTAGCTACGCGCCGGATCGGTCCCCTTGCTCTGACAGTAGCGCCGCTCGCCCGCGGTGAAACTCTCCCGGAGCATGGTGGTTCCGGCACGTTCGAGCTGTTCGGCGAACTCGGAGATGGTCACCAAGTCCAGGCCGATACCGAGGATCGTCATAGGCGGGGAGCCTACGACGTGCTCTGGTCGCCCGCGCGCGAACCGTCCGCAGCGAGCTGTCCGGCGCCGCAACCGAAGCCGTCGGCACGGTAGGCACCGTCGCCGTTCAGCCGAGCCGCGGTGGACAGCAGCACGTCGGCTTCCAGCTGACGCGCCTGCTTGGCGGGCGTGCCGTCGCCGCCGAGCCGCCGGTCCGCCGGACGCTCGTACAGCGGTGCCCCGCCGCACATGGCCTCGGTGAACCGCTGCCGCCCCGCGAGCTGACGCTGCTGCGCCTTGCGCTGGTACTCCTCGCGCCGCTCCGGGTCGATCGCCTGGATGAACGCCTCCGGATGCACCACCGCGAGCAGCCCGTTGACGTGTCCGAAGCCGAGCGAGGTCAGCAGACCCGCCTTGAGCGCGAACCGGTCGCCGAAGCGCAGTGGCTCGCGCGCCCACACGAGGTGCGGGTACGCCCGCATCTTGTCGTCGACACAGTCCAGGCTCCGGTTCGGCGGCACCACACCGTTTTCCAGCACCTGGCACAGGCCGATCAGCTGGAACGCGGCCGCGCCGCCCTTGGCGTGCCCGGTCAGGCTCTTCTGCGAGATGACGAACAGCGGTGCGCCTTCGGACCGGCCGATCGCCGTGGCCAGCCGCGTGTGCAGCTCGGACTCGTTCGGGTCGTTGGCCGCGGTGGAGGTGTCGTGCTTGGAGACGACGGCGATATCGTCCGGCCCGACACCGAGCTTGCGCAGTTCGGCGGCGAACCGGGATTCGCGGCCGCCACGCCCCGCACCGAGCGCGCCGAGGCCGGGCGCCGGGATGGAGGTGTGCACGCCGTCGGCGAAGGACTGCGCGAAGGCGACCACACCGAGTACCGGCAGACCCATCTCCACCGCCACGTCACCGCGGGCCAGCAGCACGGTGCCGCCGCCCTGCGATTCCACGAACCCGCCGCGGCGGCGATCGTTGGCGCGGGAGAAGTACCGGTCGCTGATCCCCTTGGCGCGCATGGCCGCCGAGTCCGCGGTGGCCGACATGTCACCGAAGCCGACGATGCCCTCGATGCCGAGATCGTCGAAGCCACCGGCGACGACCAGTTCGGCCTTGCCGAGGCGGATCTTGTCGACGCCCTCTTCCACCGACACCGCGGCGGTGGCGCAGGCCGCCACCGGATGCACCATGGCGCCGTAGCTACCGACGTAGGACTGCACCACGTGGGCCAGCGCGACGTTCGGCAACGCCTCCTGCAGGATGTCGTTCGGCCGCGACTCGCCGAGCAGGTTGTCGACGTAGAGCGAGCGCATCGAGGACATGCCGCCCATGCCGGTGCCCTGCGTGTTGGCGACCAGGCTCGGGTGCACCCAGCTCATCAGTTCGGCCGGGCTGAAGCCGGAGCTGATGAACGCGTCCACCGTGCAGACGACGTTCCACAGCGCGACCCGGTCCACCGAATTCGCCATCTCGGCCGAGATGCCCCAGATGGTCGGATCCCAGCCGGTGGGGATCTGGCCGCCGACGGTGCGCGACAGCTTGGCGCGGCGCGGTACCCGAATCTCGGTGCCCGCCTTGCGCGTTACCGTCCAGTCGGTCGAATCCGCCACCGGCACGATGACCGTGTGCTCGGGGTCGGCCTCGTGGAAGGCGCGGGCCTCGGCCTCGCCGCCGACCGTGAACGTCAGGTCCTGGTCCAGGAATACCGACGTCATCAGCGGCGCGCTGTTGTCGATCATGGCGCCGTCGTCGCCGTAGCGGCGCACGCCGCAGCGGGCGACCACCACGTCGTGGTACTTGTCGGCCAGCTCGTGTTCCGGGACGTAGTCGCCGGTTTCGGCGTCGTACCAGCCGGGCTTGGGCTCGTTCTCCCAGGTCACCAGGCCGGTGGTCCAGGCGAGCTCGAGCACGCCTGCGGCCGAGAGCTGGTCTTCGACCTCCATCTCGAACCGGGTGCGCGCCGACCCGTACGGGCCGAGTTCACCGGCACCGACGATGACCACCATGTCGGCGAGATCGGTGGTGACCGTGCCCCATTCGGGCACCGGAAGCACCGACGACATGGTCGGCGGCGCGGGCAGCGCCGGAATCGTGGCCGCCGCATCGGCTGTCACGTCCTCGTCGGCTGCCTGCTCCGCGGCCTGCTTGGCCAGTGCGGGCAGATCGAGCTTGGCCCTGGCCAATCCACCGGTCAGGTCGATCTGCTGCGGGCCGGCGGTGGTGACCTGGCGGGCCCGCGAGGTGCACCACTTCAACAGCTCGTCGGCCATTTCGGTGGTGGACCAGGTGTGTACGCCTGCCTTCTCCACGGCCGCGACCATCGGGTCGTTGTGACCCATCAGCCCGGTGCCACGCACCCAGCCGATCATCGCGTGCACCAGGGTGACCCGGGTCGACCACGACTTCTCGGCCCGCCACTTGGCGACCACCGCGTCGAGCGCGGCCTTCGATTCGCCGTAGGCGCCGTCACCGCCGAAGAGGCCGCGGTTGGGCGAACCCGGCAGCACCACATGCAGTTTCGCGTCGACGTCGTGGTCGGCGCCGAGGGTGGACAGGCCACCGATCAGCCGCTCCACCGACCAGAGCAGCACGCGCATTTCCATTTCCGCGCGGGCGCCGGCGTCGGCGAGGTCACCGGCCACCCGCGGCGCCGCGAACGGCAGCAGCAGGGTCGGCGTCATCGCGTCTTTGGTCTTGATCTTCGCGCCACCGGCGTTGTCGACCTGTTCGGTGCCGACCCATTCGATCAGCGCGTCGATGTCCTGGTAGGACGCCATGTTCGCGGGCACCACCCAGAGGGCGGCACCGTGGCGGGCGTTGTCCCGGTACAGCTTCCGGTAGAAGCTCAGGCGATCGTCGTTCAGGCTCGATGTGGTGACCACCACGGTCGCGCCGCCGCCGAGCAGCCGCCCGGTCACCGCCGCCGCAATGGAACCCTTGCTGGCACCGGTGATCACCGCGATATCCGCGGACCAGATGCCGCGATCCTCGGTGCTCAGCGCTGCGGTCGCGATGCGCTCGTAGACCCCGGCCAGCACCGAACGGGCCTCGTGCTTGGCCCGCTCACGCCACCAGTTGGCCTGCGCCGCAACGGCTTCACCCGCGCCGAGGAACCCGGTGACCGGCAGTTCCGCGGTCTCGGCGTCGTCGCCGAGCCACAACCGGGCCAGGTCCTCGCGGGCGGTGGCCCACCGGTCGTCGAGCAACACGGCCTTGCGAGCGTCGAAGGCGGGCGCGACCAAACGCGGCCAGTCCGAACCCAATTCGGCCGAGACCAGGTCGACCAGCGAGTCGTCGGTCGCCGTGGGCGCGGACACCCGCTCGGTCAGGCCGAGCTGTTCCAGCACCACCCGCGCGGCCGTGGCGAGCACACCGTCGCGGCCGGTGATCTGCTCGGTGAATTCACCGAGCGCGGCCGCGTCGACGGTGCCACCGCCGCCGCCACCCACCGAGGGCAGCGATACCGCGACACCGCGGCGCGCGGCCACGGCTTGGACGGCGGCGTCGATGGCGGCGTCGACCGAGGCGGCATCGCCCAGCGTGCCGGGGACCAGCCCGCCGAGGTCGCCACCGCGCACGCTGGCGCCTTCCCTGGTGCCGAGCGAGACCTCGGCCGTGACGTGGCTGGCCCAGCCGTCGCCGAGCTCCCAGACCTTCTTCACCCGCTCGGCGATCGCGGCGGGCCGCTTGCCGGACGGACCGAACACCTTGCGCAGGTGGTCGCCGATCGAATCGGAGAGCACCGAGCCGAACGGCTTGTAGGTGCGGGCAAGCCGCTCCACGGTCACCGACAGCGCACCCATGTCCGCGTCGGCGGCACCGTCGATGGCACCGAGCGACAGCTCCGTGCCGAGGTCGACCAGCAGCTGGTTGCGTCGCGAGGAGACGCCGTCGCACAGGCCCTCGATGGTGTCGACCGGGCCGATCTGGTCCAGCCGCAGCTTGGTCCACAGCGCGATGAGCACGCGGGTGGCGTCGGCGGCGGTGAACGCGATGTCGTCCGGGCGCGGTCCGCCGGAGCTCGGCGCGGGCGCCGGAGCCGCCGTCGGAGCGGCGGTAGGCGTTGCGGCCGAAGCGGTTTCGCTCGGCTCGTCGGCGGGTTCGTCGACCGGCGCGGGATCGGTGTCGGTGGAGTAGACGATCGCGGCCTCGCGCTCGATGTTGAGCACCTCCACCGTCGCGCCGCTGAACGCGGGCAGCTTCAGTGTCTGGGTGGCCAGGTTCGCCACGGTAGGCGTTGCGCCCAAACCGATTTCGACGAACCGCTCGACGCCGAGGCCGCCGTGCGCGGGGTCGGTGAACAGCAGGTCCTGCGTCTCGATCCAGCGCACCGGGCTGGCGAACTGCCACGCGAGCAGTTCGACCAGCACGACCCGGCACAGCTCGACCGGTCGCGCCGACCACGCCTCGAAGTCGGCGAGAACCGCGGCCAGCGGCTCCGACGGCACCAGGTCGGCGATCTCCTGGATGAACTTGCGCTCCAGGGAGAACGGCCTCGGCACCAGGTTCGGGATGTAGCGGCCGATCAGGATCTCCGGGTGCAGGTCCTCGGGCAGCAGCTGCTCGAGCTTGTGCCGGAACTCCGGAACACCCTTGCGCAGCACCGTGGAATGGAACGGCACGTCGATGCCGGGCACCAGGATGAACGCCCGCTTACCACCGAATTCGGCACGACGCCGGTCGATCTCGGTCTCCAGCGCTTCGAGTCCGGCCACCGTGCCCGCGATGGCGTACTGCGAGCCGCGCAGGTTCAGATTGACGACCTCGAGGAACTCCCCCGCCTGCTCGCCGATGCGGGTCACGAAGTCGATCACCTCGTCGTCGGGCAGCCCGATCTGCGAGGGGCGGATGGCCGCCATCCGGTAGTCGCTGCGGCCGTTGGCATCCCGCGGCACCAGCTCGTGCATCGCGGAGCCACGCTGGAACACCACCTCGAGCACCGCCTCCAGCGGCAGCACGCCGGCAACCGCGGCGAGCGCGTTGTACTCACCGACCGAGTGTCCGGCCAGCATCGAGCCCTCGACGAACGCACCGGCCTCGCGCAGCTCGGCGACCTGAGCGACACCGAGGACCGCCATGGCGACCTGGGTGAACTGGGTCAGATGCAGCACGCCGTCGGGGTGCCGGTGCTCGACGCCGCGGGCCTTGAGGTAGGTCGGGTTGTCGCGGACGACGGCCAGGATGGAGAAGCCGAGCGCCTCGCGGGTGTGCTTGTCGGCCCGCTCCCAGACCGCCTTCGCGGCCTTCGAGCGGGTGCGCGCGTCCAGGCCCATGCCCTTGCGCTGGATGCCCTGGCCGGGGAAGGCGTAGACCGTCTTCGGCGCGGCGGTGCGCCCGGTCGCGGTCATCACCAGGTCGCCCGCCGTCCGGCAGGAGACCTCGACGATCTCGCTGCCCGCGTCGACGGCGATGCGCTCGACGCGCACGTCGATTTCCGCGCCGGGACGGACCATGCCGAGGAAGCGGGTGGTCCACGCCGTCACGGTCCGGGGCGGGACCGTGCTTTCCGGGTCGACCGCCGAAACCGCGTGCTGCGCCGCGGCCGACAGCCACATGCCGTGCACGATCGGGCTGCCGAGCCCGGCCAGCTTGGCGGCGGCATCGCTGGTGTGGATCGGGTTGTGGTCACCGGACACCGCGGCGAACGCGTGCATGCTGCGCGGCGCGACGACGGTGACGTCGCGGCGGCGGCGGCGCGGGGTGTCGATGGCGGCATCGGACAGTGTGCCCGCCGCGCGCGGCGGATCGGTCAGCTCGCCCGCGCCGTTGCGGCCGCGGATGGCGAACCGCTCGGTGAGGGTGGCGACCGTCGGCATGGACAGCCCGGTTTCCGGGCGGTCGAGCATGCCCGCGATGCGCACCCGCACCTCGACGACGCGGCCGAGGTCGGTGTCGAGCGTCTCGCCCGCCTCCGCCCGCACCGCGAGAACGCTGGGGCTGGTGGGCAATTCGCCCGCCAGCTCGATCTGGTGGTCCAAATGGACCAAGTCGAGCATGCCTTCGATGACGCTCGCCCCATCGGCGGCCCGCGCCGCGCCGAGCACGGCGAACACGGCGGGCCAGCAAGCGCCGACCAGCACGTCGGGAACGGTGCGGCCGAGCGTGCTCAGCGCCGCGGGCAGGCCCGAGCCGGTCACCCCGGCGTGGTCGGCGATGAGATCGGGGGTCCAGGCGATGTTGAGGTGGGCGACCTTGCCCTTCACCTCGGGCAGCGGCTGTCCGGCGGCAACGGCGAGCATCGCGGTCATCGCGTCGTGCGCGTCGGCCTCGGTGACGACCGGAGCGCCGCCGTTGTAGGTGGCGGTCGGCACCGTGATGCGAATGCGAACCACGTTGCTGCCCAACAGCGGAACAGTCAGTTCGACGTAGGCGTTGTCGGCTTCGGGTCCGGTGGTCTCGGTGAGCGTGGCCCCGCTCGGCGGGTGCACCGCGCCCTTGCCGTCCACGGTCCAGTCGGCCAGGTCACCGAGCCGGTGAACCGGGTTGACGGTGGTGCGCCCGGACCATTCGATGTCCGGCGCGGCGAGCACCGTGTCGATCGGTCCGGTGGTCACACCCGCGACCCGGCGGGCGTCGATCGCCACCGGCACCACACCGGCGCGCACCAGCGAGTACGCCGTGTCCTGCTCGAACCGGTCGAGCAGTTCGCCGACCGGCTCGTCGACCCGGGTGATGCCGGCGACCGAGACGGTGCCGGGAATGACGCACACCTGGTCGGCCGAGTAGCGCGGATCATGGGCCTGCCACAGCGAATCCGAGCGCCACCAGCGGCGCACATCCGCGTCGACGACCGGCACGAAGTTGACCGGCTTGCCCGGGGTCTTGCAAAGCGTGACGAAGAACGGGACGTCGGCCGGATGCAGCAGCGTCTGCTCGGCGACCGGGTACTGCTCCTTCAGCTTGCACAGCGCGCCGACCGGGTTCTCGAAGTCCTCGTCGGAGGTGAACAGCGTCGGGATCTCGCCGCGATCGGCGGGATGCAGGCGAGCTTCGGTGCGGCGCATCATTTCCGCGAAACGGTCGCGCCAGGTGATGTCGAGCCACACCGAACGGGTGGCTTCGGTGATCGCGTCGCCGATATCGCTGCCGCAGTCGAAGTCCTTGCGGCGGTCCAGGCCGACCGCGAGCTCGATGTAGCGCTCCAGCCAGTCCAGGTAGGTCATCGACGCCACATCGCCGAAATACGGCTTGGCCGTGGCGTTCAGCGCCGCGATGATCTCGTCCCGGCGTGCGGCGACGGCGTCGGCGTCACCGGCGACCTCGTCGAGCAGTCGGCCGGTACGCGACGCGGCATTGTCGATCTCGTGGATGTCGGCGCCCAATTGGCTACGGCCCGAGGCCATTCCGCCGGACGCGGTGCCCGCACCGACCCAGTCGGGGGTGCCCGGTGTGTCGACGAGCAACTGCTTCACCTCGGCCGCGGTGGTCGCCTCCAGCGTCGCCATGGCGGCCGTACCGACCAGCACGCCGTCCAGCGGCATCACCGGGTAGCCGTGCGGGGTGGCCCACTCACCGGTCAGGTATTCCGTTGCGCGCTCGGGGGTTCCGATGCCGCCGCCGACGCAGACCACCACGTTCTCGTGGTTGCGCAGTTCGGCGTAGGTCTCCAGCAGCAGGTCGTCCAGGTCTTCCCAGGAGTGGTGCCCGCCCGCCTTGCCGCCCTCGATGTGCATGATCACCGGGTAGTCCGGCACCTCGGCGGCGATCCGCAGCACGGCGCGGATCTGGGCGACGGTGCCCGGCTTGAACGCGACGTGCGAGATGCCGACCTCGGTGAGTTCCTTGATCAGCGCGACGGATTCGTCGAGCTCCGGAATGCCCGCCGTGACAACCACGCCGTCGAACGGTGCGCCCGCGGCGCGAGCCTTCTGCACCAGGCGCTTGCCGCCCAGCTGCAACTTCCACAGGTAGGGGTCGAGGAACAGCGAGTTGAACTGGACCGCGCGGCCCGGCTGCAACAGTGTCTTCAGCTCGGCCACCCGATCGGCGAAGATCTGCTCGGTCACCTGACCGCCACCGGCCAGCTCCGCCCAGTGTCCCGCATTCGCCGCCGCCGCAACGATTTTCGCGTCGACGGTGGTGGGTGTCATGCCCGCCAGCAGAATCGGTGAACGACCGGTGAGCCGGGTGAACGCGGTCTCCACCACGATCCGCCCGTTCGGCAGGCGCACCGGACGCGGCGCGAACGCCGTCCACGGCGCGGCCGTCTCCGGCGCGGCGCCCGGGGTGAGCAGGCTGCGCTGCCCGGCCCTGGTGGCGGCGGCGACCATGCCGACGCCGGTGCCCTTCAGCGAGCCGCCGGTCAACCGGGACAGCAGATCGCCGGGGCCGAGGTCCAGAATCCATTGCGCGCCCGCGGCAACCATGCCGTCGACGATCTCCACCCAGTCGATCGGATCGACCAGGATCTCCTGCGCGAGCGAACCGGCCAGTGCCGCGTCCAGTCCGCACTGGTTCGCCCATGAGGTCACCAGATCGACCGTGTCGGCCAGCGCCGGGTGATGGAACGCGACATCCACGGCCACGTCCTCGAAGACCGGCGCGAAGATGGCGCCGCCACGTACCTTGGCGTCGCGCTCGCGGGTCTGCTCGTCATGGATCTGCGCGCAGCGCTGCCGCACCCGCTCCAGCTGTGCCGGTGTACCGGAAAGCACCGCGCGCCTGCGTCCGTTGCGAATGGACACCACCGCGGCCGCGGCCGGATCGACGCCTTCGGATACCTCTGCCACCACCGCGCGCAGCCGCGCCGGGTCGACGTGCGATACCGCGACCATCGGCGAACGCTCGCCCACCGGCATCAAGCCGCGGCGCCGCGCCACCAGACCCGCTGCGGCACCGATCAATTGCGCCACCGCAAGCAACTCGGCGTCGCGTCGGCCACCGGCCTCGACCGCGGTCGCCGCCAGCCGCCCCTGCGAGTGGCCGACGATGGCCACCGGCGCGTGCTGGGTCGGATCCAGGCCCTGCAGTCGCAGCGCGCGCATCGCCGCTATCTGCGACAGCAGCACGCCGGGCATCGACACGGCGGCCGAACGCAATACCCGCGGCGACGGGGCCGCGGAAACCTCACCCTGGTCGGTGTCGACCAGTTCGTCCTCGAGCATCCACCCGATCGGGTCGAAGCCGACGGGGCGGACCACGAGCAATTGTGCCGCAACGGGTTCCAGCAGCGCTTCCGCCTCGTTGACCAATGCGGTCAATTCGGGCTCCAGCGCGCTGTCGCGGCCGATCTCTTCCAGTTCGTCGAGCCACTGGGCGCCTTGTCCGCCGAAAGCGAGCGCGTACGGCGTCCCGCTCAGCAGACGATCCAACAGCGGCGATCGGTTCCCGCCCCCCTGGGCGGCGGCGACCACCTTCGCGCTCGGTCCGGTACCGGTCTCGGTGCTCTCGTTGATCGTCAAGACGATTCGACTTCCTTCTCCTCGCGACATGCCCTCCGAGACACGCCGCTCCCTCCGGTGCGCAGGTGTTCCTCAGCGTTGGGGCCTGATAACGGCGAGGATGGCACAAAATCATGAGGAAAGCCTCACGTTTGCTCGTCGCCTAGGCGTCTACCGCCGAGTATTCATGCACTCGCGTACCAGAATGAAGGCAAACATGACCCTTCCTCATGTTTGAACCCGCTGGTCCGCCGGGTTACTAACACGTAGGAAACATGAGCGCCCCTCATGTTGACAGTTATCGAATCGTTATAATCCCTGGTAGGGTTACTGACCAGTACGCCACGCCCGCCCGGAGCTTCGCGAAGTCGGTCAAGCCCGGTAGAGTTTGGACGGTCGTACCATCACGCGCGAGTGGCGAAATTGGCAGACGCGCCAGATTTAGGTTCTGGTGTCCACGGACGTAGGGGTTCAAGTCCCCTCTCGCGCACAGATTCACCGCGTTGGTGACGCCTGTTCGAGTCGGGTTTCGGAGGGCAGTCACCCACCCCGGGGCCAGCCCGTAACTACCCATGCTGAGCTGCGCATACTTCCGTCAGATCCAGCGGCACCGTCCTCGTCGGTGACGCGCGAAGGGATTGCCGAACCGGGCACGAACGAGCACCACACATGCGCCGCGGCCGGAAATGATCCACTGTCCGGTACCAACTGACCAGATTGTCCGGGTAGCTGACGGCGATCTCGGCTACGGCGTGTCGTCCTCGGGCGAACCTGGCCGAATCGCTGACAAGCACATCCTGACAGCGCTAGGGTGCGCGCCCGCCATTCGCCTGGAAGTAGCCACCACCGATCCGGTGCCCTGCTGATCCGTCCGTGTGATCACTGCCGTTGGCGGGGTCGGTCTCAGGGGTGGTCGGTGGCGGTGATCGCTTTGTCCAGTTCGGTGCTGATCTGGGGCCAGGAGGTGCGGCCGAAGTTGGCGTGACTGCCTTGGATTTGGGTCAGCCATAGGTTGTTGGTGTGCTTGTCGAGTCCGGTGATCAACTCGGGGGTGTCTTGTTCGGATTGGAATACTTGCAGGACGGGCACGGTGAGGTAGTCGTATTCCGGGGTGCCAGCGAGTCTGGTCGGTATGTTCGCCCGGTATATCGACACCCCAGAGGTGAGGTCGGCTTGCGAGAGATGGATGGACTGTTCTCCGGTGAGCGCGATCGCGGCACCGAATGCTGCTCGGTCGAACCCGCTGCCCGCGAAGAGCTCGGGTAGTACCGGTGTCGACATGGCGGCGAAGTAGCCCAGCTCGGGCATCAGTTGAATCAATTTCACCGGGTCGATACCGGATTCGAGCACGGCGTAGTGTTCCAGATCCAGGCTGGGCGCCCCGATCGAGCTGAGCGAAGCGATACGTCCGGGGTGCAGGTGGGCGTATTCGGCGGCGATGAACGATCCCCATCCTTCGGTGTAGGTGTGCACGCTATGGCCTGCGGCGGTTTTGTCGATCACCGCGCCGAACTCCCCGGCCAGATTTTCCAAGCTGTTCAGTTCATCGCTCGTGTTGTGCCCGGACAGGCCCTCACCGCGATGGTCGTAGCGCACCACATGGTATTTCGTGCCGAGCTCGCGCGACGCGTCCTCGAATATCGTTGAGTCTCCCGGCCAGCCGCCGGTCGTGACGATGGTGGGCGCTTGCTCGGCGCTGGGCCCGTATTCATAGATCGAGATCGCGATCCCTTGATATTCGGTAAAGCTGTGCCGCGCCTGCACCGCGGGTGTGCCCGGATCCGCTGTTGCGGGAACGAGCGTGAACACGGCCGATGCCACGGCCGCGGCGATCGTGGCGGTAGCTGTCAGCCACTGCGTATGGATGCGTTTCATGAGCGTGTTCCCTTCGGTCGGGCGTTACTGGTTACCGAGCGCCGCGGCGGCGATGCTGTTGAGGTAGTCGTCGGCGGTTCCGCTGAGGTAGGTAGTCAGACCGGGGCCTACTCGGGCGATGTCCATCAGTTCCAGGCGTATGCCGTCGGAGGTTCGGTGGTAGCAGAATGGGGCGTCGACCACGTTGTCATGGGCTTTCTGCAGCAGGGGTATGCCGTTGGCGGCGAGGCGGTCGGATTCTGCGGCGACGTCGTCGGCCCAGAGGCCCAGGTGGTGTAGGCCGGTTTCGGCCCAGATGGTGCCCGGGGATTGCTGGATCAGCTCCAGGTAGGGGGGTCCTTGCTTGGAGTAGGTCATCCACGGTGTGTGGTGGACGGTGGTGCCGTTGAAGGACAGATCGGTGTCGTTTCTGATCGGTGCGTGCCATTGCAGACCGATCTCGCTCAGCTCGGTCATGGCGCGGCCTAGGTCGGCGACGACTATCCCGATGTGATAGCTGGGGAGCATGATGGGCATCGGAAATTTCCTTCCCAGGAGGCTGGGCTTCGTTCGGGTGGGTGCAACGCAATCGGCTGCTGATGATCGTGGCTATCGAGCGCTCACGCCGAGCATGGCGTTGCTGATGTCCCACAGGCGCTGCGCTTCGGCGGGGTCTCGGGCTGCGGCGGATTCGCGGGCGATGCGGCTGTTGAGGTAGTACTGCCCGTGCAGGGATTCACTGGTTCCGGCCAAATAGACCAGTGTTTCCGCACCCTTCTCCGGGGACGACAGGATCAGCCGACCCAGCGGGCCGCGTAGCAGGGTGCCGGTGCGGCCCATGTCTCTGTTGAAATCCGAGGCGATGCTGCCGGGATCGAAATCAGCTACTCCGATCTCGGGGTGGCGGCGGGCGTATTCGCGGGTGAGCAGAGCGGCGGCGAGTTTGCTGTTGGCGTACGCCTGCACCGGCTGATAGCGGTGCTCGCTGTCGAGGTCGTCGAGGTCGAGGGTGGCTTTCTTGTGTTTGGCCGAGGAGGTGAAGATGACCCGACCCCCGCTTTCCTGTAGCCGCTCGGTGAGCAGCTGGGTCAGCAGCAGCGGAGCCAACGCGTTGACCTGGAAGGTCTGCTCGTGCCCGTCGTCGGTGATGATGCGTTGCGACCACAACCCGCCGGCATTGTTGGCCAACACATCGATGCGCGGGTAGCGGGCGAGGAGCTCATCGGCCAGACGATGCACGTCGGCCAGGTTCGCGAAGTCCACAGTGCGGACCCGCACACCGAGCTCGCCCGCGAGGGCGGCGGCCTTGACCGGCGAGCGCCCGACCGGCACCACCACCGCGCCTCGCCGGTGGAGCTCCCGCGCGGCCGCGGCCCCGACACCCGAGCCCGCGCCGGTGATCACGATGGTCTTGCCCGAAACGTTCGATAGATGCGTCGCCATGGCCGCCTACCTCCCTGAATTGCTTGGATTCTTCAAGCTTCTCGACCAAGGGTGCGGCAACCGCTCGATCTTGTCAAGCTTTGAAACTCCAAATAGATTTCTGGGATGATCCAAGTAGTTGATAGGCTGGTTCGATGGCGGCCGTACTACCGGAACAGGGGCTGGGCTACCTCCTGATCACCCAGTTCAATGCTGTGTCCACCCAGATGAGCGCGGCGGTGGGGAGCGCTTTACGCGACTTGGACCTGACCGAGCCGTCGGCGAATCTGCTCTGGCTACTCGACCCCGACACCGATCCGCCGTCGATGACCCACCTCGCCGACCGCCTCGGCTGTGATCCCTCGACGGTGACATTCCTCGTCGACAAGCTCGAAAAACGCGGCTCGGTCCAACGCCGCGCCAGCCGACGCGACGGGCGAGTAAAAGTGGTCGCCCTCACCGCGGCCGGTATCGAACAACGGCGAAAGCTGGTCGAGGCCATGACCGCACGCTCGCCCATGGCGCGACTGTCCACCAAAGAACAACAACAACTACACCGACTCCTATCAAAAGCCACCTCGAGAACCACCTGACCACTCCCACCTCGTCGATACCGCGGCGACGCTGCGAACGGTGGTGTGGACCGCACCGTAGAAATCGGCGCAGGCCTTCCGGCCCGAAGGATTGGGGTCAGCCATTCTGGCGGGTTGTGGGCGATCGCAACGGCTGAGACGCTTCTCTAGGGATACCCATTTGCACGGGTAGGAGGGGTGTGTCAGAGCAGGATCGGCCGCTGACCGGCGGCATCTACCAAGTTCGGTTCGGGCCGACAGTCAAGGGTGTGTCGGTTGTGCTCGGTTCGGCGGGCTTTGTCGCGATCGCGTTCCTGCCCGGCATACCGATCGTCCTGCAAGGTGTGCTCTTGCTGCTTTTCGGCGGCGGCGGACTGGCCTTCCTGTTCAATATGCTGTCGGGCCGGGTCGCGCTGCGCGTCGACCAAGACGGAATCACCTTGGGCGGCTCCCCGGTTTGGGGATACCGCAGAACAACCGCCTTCGTGCCGTGGTCACAGATCACCGCGGTCGTGCTGTTCGAGCAGTGGGTGCCGCACGGTCCGGCGATGCCGTATATCGGCCTGGCAAGGCGGGAAGGGTCGCCCGGGCTCGCCGTCATACCCGGGCTGGGAATGACTCGCGTCAACGCGCACCTGATCCCGCACGTGTCGCCTGACATAGTGGCGGCGAGTCGGCCGGTCAATGGCTGGAGGCTCGACCGCGGCAAGCTGATCGAGTCCGTGACTCGCAATGCGCCCGAAGTCCCCGTGCTCGACCTCGGGTAGTCCGGCCCGCCCCGACTGCTGTGCTCGCGCAGCTCATGCCGGAAAGCGAATGAGTTCATGGCACAACTGGTCTTGGAAGGTATGAGCGGTCCGGGCTTAGTGTCCGGGTATGGGACCGCAAGGAGATGACCGCATGAGCGTCACCAATTCGCCTGCCGTGCAACGGGTTCTCCCGCTACTCACCGACCCGACGGCTGCTTCGATCACGCCACACGGCTACCTCGACCAACTCGGCCCGCAACCGGCCGCGGACGGTCGAGCCGTCAACACCGGCATCGTGCAGTCGCTGTGGCGCTCACGCATCGGTGCATCGCTGTACGATCACGCCGCCACGGCCGCCCGACGCGTCGTCGGCATCCTGCAATCGCCCGCCGAACGACTCTGCCTCCAGCCGGGCCATACGGTGCTCGACATCGCATGTGGCCCAGGGGAAATCACCGCAGCTCTCGCCCGCACGGTGAGTTCGGGCGGACTCGCCGTCGGCATCGACATTTCCGAGTCGATGCTCATCCGCGCCGCCCATCGGCACCGCGCCGACAACACTGCGTTTCTGCGCGCCGATGCCCAGCGACTCCCGTTGCGTGACAACACCGTCGATGCGGTGACCTGTATGGCAGGGCTACAGCTCATCCCCGACCCGGACACCGCACTCGCCGAGATGATCCGCGTCCTACGACCGGGCGGTTACCTCGCCGTGCTGGTGCCCACCGTGCGCACCGGCCCGCTCGAACTGATCGGCCGCTGGGTACCCGGCGCCGGCGGCGCGCGGTTGTTCACCGAAACCGAGATCGCCGATAGCGTCCAGGGTTTCGGACTCAGTGGCGTGGACACTCGCCGCCTCGGGACGATCCAATGGATTTGGGGCCGCAAGATCCGCTGATGCCACCGCGGCACCTGGGCGGTGTGACCTCGGTCACCATCGCTGGACCTCGAGTTTACTTCAGCTCGTAGGTTCGAGGCAGGTAGCCATCGAAAAGCGTTGCAAGGAGGGGTTGTCGGTGATGGAAACGAATGAGATCCTGCGGGCACTCGAACAGGGCTGGCACAGTGGCGATGGTGCCGCTTTCGCTGCTCCGTTCGCGGAGGACGTAACCTTCATTGATGTCCTGGGGAGGGTGCAGCAAGGACGATCGGTCGTCGCGAATGAGCACCAGAAATTATTCGACACCATCTACCGCGGTAGCAAGTGGCGCATCCGGGTCGAGAAGACCAGAAATCTGAGCGACCGCGTGGTGGTGCTCAACACCATATCCGAACTGTTCGTGCCGGACGGTCCGCGAGCGGGTACGACAGCTAATATCCAAACCGTCGTGCTCGTCGACGGGGAGATTGCCTACTTCCACAACACCATACGAACTCAGCTGGCCGACTTCGCCCAGCACGATTCGGCGCTGGCCGCTTTGTCTCCGCTCGACTGGACGCGAGACTGAGCGCGATTATGGGGTGTCAGGTCTAATTCTGCGCGGTTTGGCCATGCGCCGAGTGCCGCTGGCCGGGACATCATCACCAGCACGTTTCGCCCGCACTGCGCCGAGATCGATGACACTCCCGTCCTGCTCGGCTCTGCCCGGATCGTCCGCCGCGGCTGGTTGCCGAGCCAGGGCGGGGTCGATCGGCCACGCCCCTGTCTCCCGCTGCAGTTCTGATCGCAATACCGGCCTGGTCGGGGCGGGATCGGAGGCGGAGCCACCCGCCGACTGCCAAGGTTTGCGGGGACGCCCGCCGACGTCCTCACTCATGCGCCGCGGGCGATGCGGCAGCCGGATGAGTTTCGACGCGCCGTCGCCCGCCTCGGTGCCACCGGTCTCGGCCGCCTTCAGACCTTCCAGCTTCCTGCGCAGCCGTTCCACCGCATCGAACCTGTTTTCGCCGGGCCCCGGCAAGGATTCCCGTCCCGGCACTTCCTGGTCCGACATCGACCTAGCACCCGACGGATGCCGTGGCAACCGTCAGCGCCACGACCGTCGGAACCTCGAGCTGATCTCTGAACTTTTTCCTGCTTGCGTAGCTCACATCCGTATTGTCCCTCAGGACCAGCATCCTCGTTTCCTACCCCGTCCCCACCGAGTACCGGAGCCGGGCCCGCGCGCCGTCGCCGACGTGCCGAAGCCACTCTGTACGAGCGTGCACATAGCGTGCTGCAATAAAAGCCCGCAATTGTCGTGGGGGACGGTTGCGGATTCTCCGCGGACGGCCGAATCGAGTTGCCGACCCCTTGGGCCGACAAGCTGATCGACGTACGATCCGAACAGAATTCACGCATAGTCGCCAGGCCCGGGGAATTCCGCGTACGACAACTGATCGGTGACGCATGCCTGCACAACGATATGAGCAGCAGCCAATGCCGGTGAACCTCGAAATTCATTTCTGAAGGAGAAAAGCCATGCAGTGGAAAGGCATTTATCTCAATGCCGCCGCGGTATCACTCGGCCGCAAGGAGGAGACGGCAGTCGCGGTGGCCGAAGGCCGTTACGCTGCGGAGGAAAACGAGGTCGACGGTTATCTCGCGATCCGGGTCGAGGACAAACGCGCCTCGGCTGTCGAAATGGCCATCGACGCGGCGAAACTCGCCGTGCAGCGAGCGGGTGCGGCCGCAGACGATGTCGATCTGGTCGTGCATGCCAGCTGCGGCCATCCGGGCATCGACCATTTCGCGTCGGCGTCCTACATCCAGCACCACACCCTCGGCGGCACCGCCAACGCCCTCGAAGTACGGCAGTTCTCCAACGGCGGACTGGCGGCGATCGAGGTGGCCGCGGCCCTCCTGACCGCACGGACCGCGCCGTCGTCCGCGCTCATCACGACGGCCGACCGCTTCGCCCACCCCGGTTACGACAGATACCGATCCGACAAGGGCATCCTGCTTTCCGATGGTGCCACCGGGCTGGTGCTGTCGCGGTCGCCCGGTGTGGCCGAGTTGCTGTCGACCGGCTTGCTCGGCGATACCACCTGGGGCGACGCCTATATCGGTGATGAGCCATGGACGGACGCCGCTCAGATGAGCGGTCGGCCGGTCGATTTGCGTACCCGCCGTGAGCAATTCCTCGCAGCGCACGGCGACGTCCTGGTGGAGGTCGTGCAGTCGGTCACCCGGCGCCAGCAAGAAGCCGTGGCGATAGCACTGGCCGACGCCGGGCTGACCAGCGCCGACGTCGCCCGCTGGGTTTTCCCGAATCACGGTCTCACAGTGGTGGATTGGACGTTCCGGAAGGGCATCGGCATCGAAGAGGCGCAGACCACGTGGGAGTGGGGCCGCCAGATCGGCCATATCGGTGCCGGCGATCAGACGGCGGGCTTGGCCCATCTGCTGGAGACGCGTGCGGTGCGGCCCGGCGACATCGTGGCGCTGTGCGGTGTCGGTATGGGCTTCAGCTACGGCTGCGTGCTCGTTCGGATCCTGGAGCAGCCCGAATGGTCGGTGAGCACCGAATGACCACGGTGGATCAGTCCCCGCTGGCCCGGCTGCGCGAACTCGGCGCGGCGGGCCGGTTGGCCGAGGACCACGCGACGGTAGTCCAGCTGTTGGCCCAGATTGCCGCTGGCGCAGCGGGTTTGGCAGACCTGACCAGAGCGGGACAGATTCTCGCCCGACGGGATCCGGAGGAGATGCTGCGTCGAGCCGCGGACTCCGGCGAAACCGTTCGACCGATCACTGTAGCCGTCACCGGACACTCCACCATCGAACCGCTGGTCGCGCCGCTCACCGCCGAATTCGCCAGGCACGGTTACCTTCTGCGTCCCAGCGTCGGCGAGTTCGACGCGTATCTGCGCGATCTGCAGGACCCGAGCAGCCACCTGTACGGCCCGGATACCGAGCTGGCACTGATCGTGCTCGACCCGCAGATGATCTTCGACGAGCTGCCGAAGCCGTGGTCCGTTGCTGACGTGGAGCAGGCGATCACCGCCAAAATGGCTCAGTTGGATCGACTGATCGGCAACTATGTCCGGCACGCCGAAGCCACTCTCGTACTCAACACGGTGCCACTGCACCGCATACACACTCATTCTCTGGTGGATCTTCGGTCCCGCACCCGCTTGAGTGTGGCGTGGCGTTCGTTCAACACCGCGCTGCTCGGATTGTCCGAAAAGTACGCCCGGGTGCAGGTTATCGATCTGGACCCGCTGATCGCCGAAGGCGGCCCGGTACATGACCAGCGAATGGCCGTGTACGCCAAGGTCCAACTGGGTGATGAGGTGCTGTCGCGTTATGCCAGGGAAGTCGGCCATCTGATCCGTGCCCTCCACGGCCGAACCAAGAAGGTCCTGGTCGTCGATCTGGACAACACATTGTGGGACGGCATCCTCGGGGACGACGGGGCGGACGGTATCGCCGCGGCCATCACCTTCCGCGGCGAGGCGTTCGGGCTGTTCCAGCGGATGATCCAGCAATTGGGTTCCCAGGGTGTCGTCCTTGCCATCAGCAGCAAGAACGACCGCGAGCCGGTCCTGGCCGTGCTGCGCGACCATCCGGACATGGTGTTGCGCGACACCGATTTCGCCCGGATCAACGCGAACTGGGAGCCGAAGGACACCAATCTGACCGATATCGCCGAGCGGCTCAATCTCGGTGTGGACAGCTTCGTGTTCGCCGACGACTCATCTTTCGAGACCGGGCTGGTGGCCATGAGCCTGCCGAATGTGGCCGTGGTGTGCCTCGATGACGAACCGGCGCTGCATGTTTCGAAGCTGCTCGCCGACGGCTGGTTCGATGTGCTGGACCTGACGGACGAGGACCGCGCACGAGGCGAGCTGTACCGCGGCGAAGCTGCCCGGACGGATCTGCTGGCCGGCGCCGACTCGATGGCGGAGTACTTGCGGCAGTTGGGTGTTCGGGTCGAGATGAAACTGGTGGAGCAGCCGGATGTGGCACGAGTCGCGCAATTGACGTTGCGTACCAACCAGTTCAACCTCACCACGCAGCGATGGCAGCAAGCCGATGTGACGGACCGGGTCAACGATCCGGATCACCTGGTGCTGAGCATTCGATCAGCGGATCGCTTCGGCGACAACGGTGTGGTCGGCGCGCTTTTCGCCCGCCGCGACGACGGCGAGCTGCATATCGAGAACATGGTGCTGAGCTGCCGGGTCTTCGCCCGAGGTATCGAAGACGCCGTGATGGGAACATTGCTCACCTATGCCCGCGATTCCGGATTGCGCGCCGTACACGGTCGTTACCTGCCGACGGCCAAGAACGGCAAGGTTCGCGAGTTCTACCCGGCACAGGGTTTCGACACGGTCGCGGAGGGCGCGGGAGGCGAATTGACCTTCCGACACGACCTGCGGACCATTCCCGCAATACCGGACCACGTGCGGATCACCTCGAATTTTCTGGATCGTGTGGAAGGACGCTTGGCGTGATCAGTAAGGCCGATTTCATTCGGATCGTCCGGGACGAGCTGGCGCTGCCGCTCGCGGACAAAGACCTCGACGAGGATCTGGATCAGGTGGTCAACTGGAGCTCGATGCTGATGGTGCGCCTGGTCGTCGCCCTGGAGCAGGAAACCGGGCAGAAGGTGCAGATCAGCGACCTCCTGACCGAACGAACGCTACAGGGAATCTACGCTCGAGCCGTCGGGGCTTGACCCCGACCAACTCCAGAACCCGGGAAGGGAGCAGGGCAACCTGCTCCCTTCCCGTCGTGTTCTACGAACTTCCTCGACCCCGCGCCTTGGCACCCAGCCCGCGCGTGCTGAAGGTTCGAGCCATCCGCCCCCACGGTGACAACGAATAGGTGGCGTCGCCGTTTTCATCCGCGCCGTCCGAGTACCGCGCTTCTGTCGCGGGGTTCGGACGTGTGCCGTGCTGACGCGACTCGCACGAATGGGGAGGGTCAGCACGGTCGAGGTACGCATCGCCCGGCGCTGTCCTGATCGTGGCAGCTGCCCACTCGAGCGGCTGCTGCTTTGGAGCTCGTCTCGTCGAAAGGAGAGGTCTGCTTTGGGTAACGAAGGATCGATGGAGCGGAAGCTACAGGGTCCGGCGCCGCGGCACGAAAGGCGTGGCAAGCGTTTCGCATTCGGTACGGGGCTGCTGGCAGCATCTGCCGTCGCGTTCGCCGTTCTCGCCGCGCCGGGCTCGGAGGCCGAGTCCAAGGTCGACGATAACGAACCCTTCAGTTGCCGAGCCTCGGCACAGGTCAAGTTGACGAAGAAGGACAACAACCTCACCGCGGAGACTTCGAATATCGATGAAGCGGCCAAGACCGACGAAGAGTGCGAAATCGGTGAGGCCAGCGGTGAGATCACGGACGTCTCGTACAAGGTGAACGGAGGTATGTGCGAGCTGACGTCCTCGAAGGGTAAGGGTTCGGCGCTGGAGGGAGAACCGGGCGGCGAGGAGGGAGTCGAAGGCACGGGCAAAGGCGAAAACGCCAACGTCACGATCTCGGTGCCACTGAAGGATGGTGGCGGCAAGCAGGGCAAGTTCAGCGCCAAGTTCGTCACCGACCCGAATAGCCCGGATGGCAAAAACTCCGTGACCGCCCAGGGCAACTTTCCGGCCGCGGAATTGCAGCTGGAATCGTGCGATGCCGCATCGCTCCCTGATGCTGCCACCGTCACTGTCAAGGGCAACGCCTCGGTCAAACCACAGGACTAGCAATCTGCTGAGGCACTCGTAACCCGTTGCGGGGCCGTCCCGTTCGGACACCCGAAGGTCTATCGCCGCGAACGTCATTGCGGCGCGGCCTGTTCCGGACGGTACGGCCGCACGACCGCGGCCGCCCGCGGCGACAGGATGGAGAACACAGCTCGTATGTGGACCACCGAGACCAGCCACGAAACCGATGTGACCACAGGCCAAGCCCCGCCGCGCGGCGTCCTACCCCTGATCGCCGTGACAATGGTGCGGTACCGGCGTCGCGTATACGCCGGCTGGCTGATCGCTGTGGCCGTCGGCCTGATCGGCCTCCCACACTTGCTCGGATCGTTGCAAGCTCCGCCGATCGAGGTATCGGGTTCGGAGTCGCAGCGAGCGGGCCAAGTCCTTGCCGAGGGTATGCCGTCGCTGGGCCGCGAACAGATGATCGTGGTGCTGCACTCCGACGCGCTGCGGACCACCGATCCCGCGTTCCGCGCGGCGATAGATGCGGGTAAGTCGGCGTTGGCCGCCGAGGACGGAGTGTCCGGCCTGCTGCTGTTGCCGGTGGCCGGTGACCCGGACCGCCGACTGGCCTTGGGCGAGGCGCTCGAGCCGCTCCGCCCACTACTGCACGACGAGCACTTCGCGTACCTGATGGTCGGTGTCTCCGGCGACGACCGGCAACGGCAGGAGCGCGCCCCGGTCCTGCAGGCCGTGCTCGATCGGGAGATGCAGGCGGCGTCCGGCGGTGCCGTGCGCGGTTATCTGGTCGGCGTCTCGGTATATGGCGAGGCGATCCAGAAGGTCGAGATAACCGACCTGATGCGGATCGAGCTGGTCGCGGTGCCACTGGCGATCGTGGTGCTGTGGTGGGGTCTGCGCAGGCCGATCGCGGCACTGATACCCGTGCTCATCGCAGGGGCGTCGGTGGTGACCACCCTGGGACTGTTCGCGTTGCTGACCGACATCTTCACCGTCGACGGCATGCTGCTGGTCGGAGTCAGCGCGCTGGGCCTCGGCATCGGCATCGACTACGCGTTGTTCGTCATGAACCGCTACCGGGAGGAACTCGCGGCAGGCGCGTCGCCCGAGCAGGCGGTCGGGACCGCGGTCACGACCACCGGGCGCACCGTGCTCTATTCGGGGCTGATCCTGGCGCTGGCCCTGGTGAGCTTGTTCATGGTGCGCTGGCATGTCTTCGCGCAGGCGGGGATCGGCGCGCTCGCCGTGGTCACGATTACCTTGGTGGCCTCGGTCACGCTGTTGCCCGTCCTGCTGGTTTCGGTGACGCGATGGTTGGAGTGGCGGCCCCGGTGGCGATCGGCGCGAGTTCCGGTTGCCGCGAGTTCCGCCGCACCGACTGGTCGACTGACCCGCTGGGCCGAGCACCTGATGCGCCACCCCTGGCCGTATGCCCTCGCCGTCACGGCCGGGCTACTCGTTGCCGCGATTCCGACGGCCGATCTGGCGATGGGCATCAACCTGGAGCGCCGCGCGCTGTCCGGAACGCCGTATCTCGAGGGTTTCAGCCTCGCCGAGGGTGAGTTGGCCGGTGCGACGGGCCCGGTGATCGTGCTCCTGCAACGGCCGGTCGGCGACGCCGAGCCGGACAGCAGTGCGCTACAGGCGGCGCTGCGCGCGGATCCGGACGTCACCACGATCGCCACGCTCGACAACGGCGTCGACCTCACCGGCATGGTCGTAGTGGCAAAGCACGCGATCGACTCGCCGGCGGTCGTGCCGCTGGTGCAGCGGATCCGCACCGAAATCGTTCCCGCGCACCAGCCCCCCGGTGTCACCGTGATCGTCGGCGGCCCGAGCGGCCACGTCGCCGACATCGTGACCGAGGCATCGCGGAAGTTGTGGTGGGTGGTCGGCTGTGTGCTGGCGATGATGTTCGTCGCGCTGGCCGCGATCCTGCGTAGCCTGCTGTTGCCGCTCAAGGCGATCGTGATGAGTTTGCTCGCCACCGGCGCCGCGTACGGACTGACCGTGCTGGTGTTCCAGCACTGGGTGGACTCCGGCGTGATCTGGCCACAGGTGCCATTGATCATGTTCGTGCTGTTGTTCGGGCTTTCCACGGATTACGAGCTGTTCCTGGTGCGTCGCATCCAGGAGGAGTTCCTGCGAACCGGGGACAACCGGAGCGCGGTCGTGGTCGGGCTGCAGAGCACGGCGCGGCCGATCTCGCTGGCCGCCGCGATCCTCGCGGTCGGCTACGGCAGCCTGCTGGTCTCGCGGATCGTCGGGCTGCAAGAGTTCGGCTTCGCCATCGCCGCGGCCCTGATCATCGACGCCACGCTGATCCGTCTCGTGCTGGTTCCGGCACTGATGCAGATCATGGGCCGATGGAACTGGTGGTTCCCGCGAATTCCGGGGTCCGCGCGTGGCAGTGCGACACACAAGCCGGAGCTGGACCAGTTGCGCAGAGTGTGACCCCCTACCGCTGGCGGGATGTCATCGGGCACAACCGATTACCAGAACGGAGCAGCAGTGCGACGGACGCGTTTCGAGTCGATCGGCCGGTACACCCCGGATACGGTGCGTTCCACCGAGGAGCTGGTCGCGGCCTTGGCGGTACCGGGGGTGACCAATCTGGACGTGGTGACCGGGGTCAAGAACCGGCGGGTCTGCGATTCGCACCCGCAACGGTACGAGTCCTCGTTCGAGCTGGCCGAGCACGCTATCGCGGATTGCCTGCGCCGTTCCGATTACGCCGCGGACGAACTCGACATCATCATCTCAGCGTCGATCACCCGCACTCGTGGCAAGGGAATCCACTGCGGTGCGCCACCTTTCGCGCTGATGCTGCGCAATGCCATCGGCGCCACCCGGGCCAGGTGCCTCGACGTCTCGAATGCCTGCGCGGGGATGGTCACAGGTGTTCTGGTGCTCGACCGGATGATCAAGGCGGGCGTCGTGCGCAACGGTCTGGTCGTCAGCGGCGAGCAGCTCTCCCCGGCCGCCGAGACGGCGGTGCGCGAGATCAGCACGCGGTCGGACCCGCAGTTCTCGGCACTGACATTGGGCGACGCCGGCGTCGCCGTGGTGGTCGACGATCGCGGCGACGACGATGACGAAATCCACCACGTCGAACTGATGA
Source organism: Nocardia brasiliensis (assembly GCF_042691675.1). Classification (GTDB taxonomy): domain Bacteria; phylum Actinomycetota; class Actinomycetes; order Mycobacteriales; family Mycobacteriaceae; genus Nocardia; species Nocardia brasiliensis_D. The sequence continues at coordinate 1,857,426 of NZ_CP170507.1, read as the reverse complement.
CACTCGCCGAGGGCGCCGAACTGTGCCTCGGCATGCCCAGTAACCGCTCGAACGGAATCGCGCTCTACACCGACAACCGCGCCATGCAGACCGATACCCACTACCGCCAGGGACTCGATCGAATCGCCACCGTCATGGCGAAGGCCGGGAACGGGCTGGCTCGGGAGAAGTTCGACTTCTGCATCTACCACCAGTTCAGCGGGCCGGTCATCGAGTATCTGCACGATCTGGCCGGACAGCGCTTCGGCGATCCGGTGCCGACCGTGCTCAATGTGCTGCACGATTACGGCAACACCGGATCGACATCGCATTTCCTGGTGCTGCACGAGCACCTGCGGCAGCAGCGGATCCCCAAGGGGTCGAAGATCTTGATGTTCTCCCAGGCATCCGGCATCGTCTCCGGCGGTCTCGCCACCACCATCTCGCGCCTGGAGGCATAGCCGTGCCCACCGCCATCCTGGCCGCTGCGGTGCACACCGATCGGGACACCGGCAGCTACATCGAACTGGCGACGCGGGCGGCACGGACCTGCCTGGAACGTGCGCGCGTCGGCGTCGACGAGGTCGGAATGCTGGTCAACGCAGGCATTTTCCGGGACAACAATCTCTGCGAACCAGCGGTAGCGGCGATCGTTCAGAAGCGTCTCGGCCTCGGCCTCGATTACCGGCCCGATCGAGTACCCGCCTTCTCTTTCGACGTCATGCACGGCGCCGCCGGTCTGATACACGCGATCGATGTCGCCGAATCCTTCCTGCTCGGGCCGGAAGTGAACTACGTACTGCTGGTGGCCGGGGACGCCCATCCATCGACCCGGCGCGACATCACCGACGCACTGTATACCCCCAGCGGCGCCGCGATACTGCTCGGAAAAGACGCTACCGCAGGAGGATTCGGTCGTCTGCATACCGTCGAGCCGACCGGGCCGGTCGAGCTCTCGGTGTGGGTGGACCTCGAAGAAGCCGGTACGAACGGCCGCGCGACCGGCCATGCCGTCATCCGTGACGATCCGCTGCCAGTGGCCGCCGAGGCGGTGCGCGCTTGCCTCGCGGATGAGGGACTCACGGAATCCGACTTCGCCGAAGGCCGGGCGGTGCTCCTCGCGCCGGCGCCGAGCCGGGATTTTCCGGCGCGACTGGCAACCACGCTAGGGCTTCCGCGCGCCGCCGTCGCCGGGATCGACCCGCGGACAGGCGATCCGTACTCCGCGGCGCCGGTGCACGCCTACCTCGCCGCGCAGGAGTCGGGCCGGTTGGCGGCCGCGCGGACAACGGTGTTCCTGGCCGCCTATGACGCCTCCGCGGCCTGTCTGGCCTATCGGCATTCGTCGACTGTCGGCGCAACCGCCGGATCGCCCCCGGCCAGGGCCGGGCAATCGTGAGTGCCTGACCACCGGCGGTGCCGGTGGTTCGGGTTGCGTACCAAGGGATTCGCTATCGACAAGGGGAGTCAATGACAGTCAGCGACGTGCGCGGGGATCAGCAGTCCTGCGATCAGATCGCAATCGTGGGTATCGGGTGCCGGTTTCCCGGGGGTGTGCGCGACGCCGCGAGTTTCTGGGATCTGTTGCGCACCAAGAAGGACGGCATCGTCGAGGTGCCCGCCGACCGCTGGAACCTCGACAAGTACTACGACCCGGATCCGGAAGCGCCAGGGCGCATGTACTCCCGCCGCGGCGGGTTCCTCACCGACTCGGTGTGGGACTTCGACCCCGAGTTCTTCGGCATCTCACCCCGTGAGGCCTCGATCGTCGATCCGCAGCAGCGGCTGCTGCTCGAAGTGACTTGGGAGGCACTGGAAGACGCCGGTCTCACCGCACGCGTGCACGGTCGGCCGGTCGGGGTGTACATCGGCGCGTTCACCAGTGACAACGCGATTTCCCGCGTCACACCCGCGGCACGGCCGTTCATTTCCGGGCACACGGCGATGAGTTATACGTTCACGTTGCTGTCCAACCGGCTGTCCTACGTGCTGAACCTGCGGGGACCCAGCATGACCATCGATACCGCGTGCTCGTCCTCGCTGGTCGCGGTGCACCAGGCCAGGCGCGCGATTCTGGCCGGCGAGTGCGAGTCGGCGCTCGCGGGCGGCGTCAATGTGATGCTGCAACCGGAGACGTCGGTGTCGATGAGCAAGGGCCGGTTCCTGTCCGCCGATGGCCGCTGCAAGGCATTCGACGCCTCGGCCGATGGTTACGGACGGGGCGAAGGCGCCGGGATCGTGGTGCTCAAACGACTCGATGCCGCGCGGCGGGACGGCGACCGGGTCTATGCCATCGTGCGCGGCACCGGGGTGAACCAGGACGGCAGGACCGCGGCCATCCCCGTACCCAACCCGGTCGCGCAGGAAGAGCTGGCGCGGGCGGTGTGCGCCGACGCGGGTATCGCACCGCACGAAGTGAGCTATGTCGAGGCGCACGGCACCGGCACACCGGTCGGCGATCCGCTCGAGATCAACGCTCTCGGGCGGGTTTACGGCACCGCGTCCGGCCGGGAGCGGCCGCTCGATGTCGGTTCCGTCAAGGCATCGATCGGGCACCTGGAAGCGGCGGCGGGCATCGCGGGACTGATCAAAGCCACGCTGACGGTCTACCATCGCACGATCGTGCCGCAAGGCTGGCTGCAGCGGCTCAATCCGGAAATTCCCTTCGCCGAGTTGAACGTTCGAGTGCCGACCGAGGTCAACGAGCTGCCCGATACCGGGAATGTGCTCGCGGCGGTGAACAGCTTCGGCTATGGCGGGACCAACGCACACGCCATTGTGCAAGCGCCCGAACAGGTCTCGACAGAACCCGCGCCCCCGGTGTTTCCGGTACTGCCGGTCTCCGGCCGCACTCCGGATGCGACGCGCGAGCTGGCGCGCCGGTTCGCCGCGCTGATCGAGCAGCAGCACGACATCCACGCTCTGGTCGCCGCGGCATGGACGCGGCGAGCACACCATCCGTTCCGCGCGGCATTCGACTTCTCGGATTCGACAGATCTGCAGACCAAGCTGCAGAACTTCGCCATGGGCGCGGACCGGCCACCCTTCCGCGCCCTCGCCGAGCGTTCCGCGCGGCCGGTACTCGTCTTCAGCGGGATGGGCCCGCAGTGGTGGCGGATGGGCCGCGACCTGTTGGTCTCCGATGGTGTTTTCGCGCGGACCGCGCAGCGGATCGACACCGAGTTCGCCGCGATCTCGGGCTGGTCGCTCATCGAAGAACTGCTGCGTCCGGAGGAAGAATCACGAGTCACCACCACCGAGATCGCCCAGCCGGCGAACTTCCTCATCCAGGTCTGCCTGGCGGCCGAGCTCGCGGAGTTGGGTGTGCGCCCCGCGGCGATCGTCGGCCACAGTGTCGGCGAGGTCAGCGCGGCCTACGTGTCCGGCATGCTCAGCCTGCGCGAAGCCCTCCTGGTGAGCTACCACCGGGCACGTCTACAGGCGACTACCGGTGGCGCGATGATCGCGGTGGGCCTGCCGGAAAACGAAGCACTGGAAGCACTCTCGAACACCGAGGGCGTGTCGGTGGCGGCCGTCAACAGCCCCACCGCGGTCACCTTGGCCGGTGACCGGGCGACGGTCGCGCGGGTGCGGGAGGAACTGGCCGCGACGGGTGCCTTCGTCCGCGCCCTCGATGTCGAGGTCGGCTACCACTCGCACCTGATGGACCCGATCCTCGACGAGTTGCGTTCGGCGCTGGCCGATCTCGCGCCGCGGGAACCGCGGATCCCGCTGTTCTCCACCGTATCCGGCGCACGGGTGAACGGGCCGGAATGGGATGCGCGGTACTGGTGCCGGAATGTCCGCGAGCCGGTGCGTTTCGCCGACACCGTTGGAAATCTGGTCGCGGACGGACATCGGGTATTCCTCGAGGTCGGGCCGCATCCGGTATTGAGCGGCAATATCCGGGAGATCCTGGTGCGGGCCGGCGAGACGGGCACCTCGATCGGCACCCTGTCCCGCAAAGAAGGCGACCTCGTCGGCCTGCGGCGCGCGATCGCCGAGCTGTACATCATGGGCAGCTTGGACGGTTCCTCGGTCCCCGGTGGCACCGCGTTCGCGCGGCACGCCCCCTTGCCCGCCTACCCGTGGCAGAAGACCCGGGTATGGACGGATACGGAACCGGTGCTGCGGGACCGGCTCGGCACCGATATTCGCTACCCGATGCTCGGCGAGCGGCCGGAACTCGCTGTACCGGAGTGGATCGCGGGACTCTCGGTCAGCTCGCTGCCGTGGCTACACGACCACGTCGTCGGCGGCGCCGTCGTCTTGCCCGGCGCGGCCTACCTCGACGCCGCACTGAGCGCGGCCGCGATCCGAAGCGGTCGGGAGGAATTGGCGCTCGAGGACATCCGGTTCGTCACGCCGCTGGTGATCGATCCGCACGACGTGCCGCTGCTCCGCTCGACCGTCGAGGAGTCGACGAAACGATTCACCATGTCCGCCCGGTCCGCGCAAGGTTTCACCTGGACCCCACACGCGTCGGGCCGCCTCGTCGAGGGCCCACTGCGGCCCCGGATCGTCGAACTGCCCACCGGCGTCGAGACGACGACGGTTTGCGGTGCCGATCTGTATCCGGTGCTCGCCGAGCACGGACTTTCGTACGGTCCGGCGTTCCAGTGCGTCATCGAGGCCCGCATCGGCGCGGACTTCGTCGTCGCCGAGATCGATGCCTCGGTGGCGAAAGGTAGTGCGCATCTTGCGCATCCGGCTGTGCTGGATGCGGCGTTGCAGTGCGTCGCGGCCTTGGCGGCGCGATCGGGGCCCGATTTCGCGGGCGCCGTCGTACCGACGGCGGTGCGTACCGTCCGGCGCTTCGGGCCGATCCCACCATCGGCCACCGTCCTGGTTCGGCGGCGCGATGGCGGCGGGCTGCGGGCGGACGTGGATATTCTCGACGTTGACGGTAGGCAGGTACTGGCGCTCGGCGGCGTGGAGTTCCGGCCGGTGTCACCGCCGATGCCGGTGCTCGACCGGATGGCCCGGGTCTTCTACGAACCGCGTTGGGAGCAACTGGACGAGCTCGATGCCGAGGCTTCGGATGTGCCGGAGCGGGAGTTCGCATTGGTTGTCGCACTGGGGAATAGCGCTGCGGCACGCGCGAGGCCGATCGCCGGAGCCTGGCCGCATTCCGGCGTGCTGGAGGTCGCCGACGTCCTCGGACCGGATGTCGAGACCGATATCGCCGCGGCACTGCGGGCGGGGCTCGCGGACGACGAGGTGGACCGGGCGCGGTTGACAGTCATCGCGGGTGCCGGGTTCACGGCGTCGGACCATGTGTACGCGCTGGCCCGGATCGCCAGGGCCGCAGCACCTTTCGAAGAGTCGATCACCGGGGCCGTGGTGACAGCGAATAGCCTGTGCCTGCCGACAGCCGGGGCGACCGAGCTCGACATTTCGCACAGCGGGCTGGTCGGGGCGCGCCGATCGCTGTTCAACGAACAACCGTCGCGGCGGTGGCGGCTGATCGACACCGAACCGGACACGTCGGTGGACCAGATTGTCCGCGAACTACTGCACAGCACAACCGATCGCGATGGGCATGACGAAGTGTGCCTGCGCTCGGGCACCCGATGGGCGCACTGTGTCCGTGGCACCCTCGCGGAGCATTTGCGCTGCCGCGACGAACAGCGCGCACCCGACGACTCCGCAGGGTCGTTCGTGCTCGAGCCACCTCGCACGCGGTTGCTCGAGGACCTGGCCTGGCGCGAAACCGACCGCACACCACCGGGCAACGGCGAAATCGAAATCCGCATGGACGCTCTCGGACTCAATGCGAAAGACGCCTACAAAGTGCTGGGCGTGCTGACCGATGAGTACCTGGAAGGCACGTTCTTCGGAAAAGGGATCGGCCTCGAGGGCACCGGCACCGTGGTCGATATCGGTCCGGGAGTCAGCGACGTCACCGTCGGGGATCGAGTCCTCGTGTCCGCTCCCGATATGGCACGCCGGTTCCTCACCACCGATCAGAACTTCGCGGTCGTGGTGCCATCGCACTGGGAACCAGGGGTATGCAGCTCATGGGTGCCCTTTCTCACCGCGGAGATCGCGCTGATCGAAGCGGCGCGCATCCGGTCCGGTGAGATCGTGCTCGTGCACGGCGGCGCGGGCGGTGTCGGACTGGCCGCGATCCAGGTGGCGCGACGGCTCGGCGCGGTGGTCATCGCGGCGGCCGGTAGCGAGGAGCGCCGGGCCTACGCGCTGTCGGCGGGCGCCCACCATGTCATCGACTCACGGACGGTCACCTTCGTCGACGACGTCCTGCGGATCACCGAGGGGTACGGCGCCGATGTCGTATTGAGCAGTGTTCCTGGCGAATTCGTCCGGCAGAACCTCAATGTGGCGGCGGAGTTCGGGCGCATCGTAGAAATCGGCAAAGCCGACATCTACGGCGGTGGCGTCATCGATCTGCGGCCGTTCGACCGCAATCTGTCCTTCGTCGCGGTCGACCTCGATCGCCTGATGCGGTTCCGGCCGTTGGTCATTCGGAAATACACCCAAGAATTGGTCGCGAAGCTCGAGGCGGGGATCTATCAGCATCTGCCGTTCCAGGTGTATCCGAGCACCGAGGTTGCGGCGGCGTTCGAGGCGGTGGTGCGGCCGAAGCGGATCGGACGGGTGGTGCTCGACCTCGACCAGCGTCCCTCCGTCCGCCGCCGTGTCCCGGAGATCGGGATCCATTGTGCTGCCAGCTATCTCGTTACCGGCGGGTTCGGTGCCTTCGGTCTCGCGACGGCGCGCTGGCTGGTGCGGGCGGGTGCACGCCATCTCGTACTGGTCGGCCGCCGGGGCGCGGCCGGTGCGGACGCCGAGCGGCAGCTGGCCGAATTCGCCGCCGCCGGAGTGGAAGTGGTCGAGGAGAAGGCCGATATCGCCGACTACGACGCGGTGACGGCTCTCGTTGCGCGCGCTGTGGCGCGGGATATACCGCTGCGCGGTGTCTTCCACGCGGCGGGCATTGTCGACAACACCCCCGTGGAGTCGCTGACACCGGAGCGGATCGCGCAGGTCTTCGCCGGAAAGGTCGACGGCGCGCGCAACCTCGACAGCGCTTTGCGGACGGCCGGGATCGAGCTGGATTGCTTTGTCCTCTGGTCCTCGGTCAGTGCGCTGCTCGGCGGCTTCCCGCAGATGGCCTACGCCGGGGCCAATGCCGCGCTGCAAGCGTTCGCGCAGCACCGCCGCCGGCGCGGCGCGCCCGCACTGTGCCTGGACTGGGGCTCGATGGCGGGCGGCGGCATGGCCGAGGCGGATAGCGAAACCGTGCGGTACCTCGCCGCCGTGGGGCTGCGGCCGATACCGATGGATACCGGGGCCGACTACCTCGGTGAGTGCCTGCGGCTCGGGGTTGCGCACGCGTCGATCGTCGATATGGACTGGGCGGCAGCCGCCGCCACGACGCCCGCGGTGACCCGGTCGGCCCGTTTCGCCGACTACGCCCGGGGAACGGACACCGAGGGTAGCGGGTCGGCGGCATTGCGCGCGCGGATCGTGGCACTGCCGCCCGGTGAACGCCCCGCCGCGGTCACCGCCGAACTGGTCGGTGTACTCGCTGTGGTCATGGGAGTGTCCCCCGACGCGGTCGATGTGCAGACGCCGCTGTTGGAGTTGGGCATGGATTCGCTGATGGCGGTCGAGTTCGCCGCGCGCGCCGGTCGGCTGACCGGCGTGGAGCTCGCCCCCGTGCAGATGGCGCGGGCGCTGGGGCTCGGGCTGTCCGATATCGGCGCCAAGATGGCGGGAGAACTGGAGCGATCCGAGAATCCATGAGCATCTAGGTGGCGCGAGTGCGTGCCGTCGTGGCGGGCGGCGGCCGCAGTGGTGCAGCAGTCGCCGCCTGAGAGTCTCACGGTCGCCGGTCATGCACCCCAGTCGCTTTGGCCGCGTATTCGGCGAGGTCGTCCGCCATCCGCTGCATCACCCGGGGCAGGACGAAGGGCATGATCCAACCGATGCCGGGCCGCATTCGCCAGGTGCCGTGCCAGGTGATGGTGGTACCGCCCGCGGCGGTCGGCTCCAGTTCGACGGCGGCCCGGTAATCCTTCATCGCGAAGTTGAAGGCGTCCTCGTAGCAGAGGCGGCGGTTCGGCACCAGTTCTGTCAGTCGCTCACCGGTGACGGCCCGACCGGTACGGAACGCGCGGACGGCACCGACCCCGTCGTGGCCGTGCGGATCGAGTCCGCTGGAGCGCTCCTCGACCAGTTCGTCCAGCCCGGACGACCATTGGGGCCAGCTACGACCGTCGATCAGGAGACCCCACACGGTCTCGACGGGTGCCGCGGTGGTGGAGCTGACTCGATAGTTGGGCACGTCATGTCCTTTCATGCTTTCGCGTGGTGAATGGTGTTGCGCCGCACGGGCTCTGTTGACTAGGCGGCCGATTCCGCTTCACCGACCACGTCGTTCGCGGCCGTTCTCCGATGCCCGGGGATATCGCGACCGCCGAGGTGTTGTGCGAGGAAACGCTCGACCGCGTGAAACAGGTCGATGACGTTCTCCGGATTCACGAAGCCATGGCCTTCGTCGTCCTTGATCAGGTACTCGACCTCGACGCCGCGCGCCCGCAGCGCCTCGACGAGGTTGTCGGATTCGGCTTGTACGACACGAACGTCGTTGGCGCCCTGGATCACCAGCAGCGGCGTGCGGATCTGGTCGACTCGGGTGATCGGTGAGCGAGCCAGCATGTCCGCCTCCTGCCGGGGATCGTCGGGATCCCCGACGAACAGGTACCAGTTGTTGGCCATGAAGGGCCGGGAGAACGCGGGCATGGTCCGCAGGAAGTTCGCCAGATTCGAGATACCGCAGTAGTCGATGGCCGCGGCGAAAACGTCCGGGGTGAAGGTGACACCGACCAACGACGCGTAACCGCCGTAGGAGCCGCCGAAGATGGCGACGCGATCCGGATCGGCGTACCCCCGCTCGACCGCCCACGCCACGCCGTCGAGGAGATCGTCGTGCATCTTGGCGGCGAACTCGCCGATGGCGGCCTTGACGAAGGCCTTGCCGTAACCGGTCGATCCGCGAAAGTTCATCTGCAGCACCGCGTATCCGCGATTGGCCAGCAGTTGCGCCGCACCGTCGAACCCCCAGCGGTCCCGCGTCCACGGACCGCCGTGCACCACCAGCACCAACGGCAATCCCTGCGGCTCCACGCCGACCGGCAGCGTGAGATACGAAGGGAGACTTAGCCCGTCGCGCGAAGGGATGGTGATTGGTGCCATCGGCGCGAGCGATCCGGGATCCAGGTGGGGATAGGGCCGGAACAGCAGTCGGCTCTCGCCTGTGGCGTGGTCGTAGTAGTAGGTGACGCCCGGGTCCCGGTCGTGCTCGAAGTCGACGATCCACCGCTGCCCGCTGTCGTCCGAGGACAGAGTGCCGATATCGCCGTCGGACAGCTTGGGCAAGTTCGCCAGCACAGCGGCGAAGTCCGGGTCAAGGGCGTGGATCACCTGTCGTTCGCCGAGATAGCGTGCCCCGATCAGCTTTCCGGTGTGCCGGTCGAGAATGAGGGGCGACGAGGAATCGAGATCGAAGCTCGGGTGGCTGTCGACCTCGGTCTCCTGCCCGGTGGTCAGGTCGACCCGGACCAGGCGCGTACGGTCGGTGTCCCGATTGGAACCGACCCACGCCCCGGTGCCGTCCGGCGTGATCTGGATCGGTGAGACACCCATCGGATAATCGACGCCGCCCCATACCGCGACTCGGCGCAATGTGTTGGTGGCACTGTCCCATTGCGCCAACTCGAGGTCGCCGTCGTCGGTCATCGACCAGGCGAACAGATCACCGTTGTGGCTCACTTTCCAGCCACCGACGCGACCCGGGTTCTGCACGAGCATCGTCAATGCGCCGGTGGCGATGTCGAGTTCGTAGAGATCGAACTCGTCGACCTTCCTGCTGTTCAGCGTGACGATCGCGGTGCCGGGCCGGCCATGGGGCAGCTCGAGGCTGAGCATCATCGCGCCGGGGAACGGGGTGAGATCGACCGCCGCGGCAGCCGGGTGCGACAGGTCGACGCGGTACAGATGCCAGTTCTCGTCGCCGTTGTCGTCCTGGGCGTAGAGCAGCCACCGTGGATCGTCGGTCCAGTGGAAGTCGTAAATGCTGCGGTTGGCGTCGGCGGTTATGCATCGCGGTTCCTCGGCCGAATCGAGGTCCTGGACCCACACATTCAGCCGGTTCCGCCAGGGCGCCAAATAGGCGATCCGTTTACCGTCCGGCGAGATCGACGCCGCCGCGCGGGTGGGCGGGTCGAAAAGGTCCGCTACCGAGATGAATTCGGGTAAAGCCATGTCGCTACCGCTTTCAGGACTCGACGGGGTCGCCGACGACCCCGCTGGTGGCGACCCGCACCGCGCGTGCCATGGCTTCGAAGGGCTCGGGGATTTCGGTGAGGTCGCCACCCGCCAGAACGGCAGGGCTGAAGGCTTCGTTGAGCACCCGGATGGCGGCGGTGGCCGCGGCCGCGTGCCTGCGCACCTCGACATCGGCGACCGGGCGGCGCAGTCGGCTCGCGATGATCGCGACCAACTCGCGCTCGACCTGATCACACGCCATCAACCAGGCCGAGCGGATCGCAGGCTCCGTTTCGGCCAGCACGATCATCCGCACCCCGGCCAGGTCATCGGCCGACTCCTCCGGCGTGCGGCGGATCGTTGCCCGCACCTCGGCGAAATGCTCTTCCAGGGAAAGCTGCGGTGGCCAGCGGCGCAACGCCTCGACGAACCACTCGACCCCCTTGGCCACGATCGGCTCGGCGCAACTCTCCTTGGTGCGAAAGTGCCGCCAGATGGTGCGCACCGACAGCCCGACCGCCTCCGCGATCTGCTCGCCGCTGGTGGCGGCCACGCCCTGGGCCCAGAACAGGCGTGCAGCCTCGCGGGAGATCTCCAGACGGATGCGCCTGCGCCGATGCTCACTCATCGCTCCGGGTCGAGACTCGGTTGTCGTCGCGTCAGGCACGGGATCCTCTCCTGGTCGTCACTAAACGCCAGAATGTCACTAAGTGACAGAAGATGCCAGGGCCTGGACGAGATACGGCTCAGGGCCTACCGAATCTGCGCTGTCAAAGTGGACCTGACCAATCAGGATGTGGCGCCGATCCGGGCTCGGAGTCCTTTGGCGAACGCGCGCGCGGCTGTCAGGTCGGTGGCGTCGGGGTGTCCCTTGCTGACGCCGCCGACGAGTTTGAACGGGAGCCAGGTGTCGAGGCCGCGGCAGGTGAAGGTGTCGACTACTTCGAAGCCCTTCTGTTCGAGCAGGCGCGCGAAGGAGCGGGTGTAGCGCCGGAAACGCGGTTCGGGCATTCCGCTGGTGGCGAAGACGAATGCCTTGCGGCGCTGCTCTTTCGGGAGCGAACGGACGAACTGGCGCAGCCGCGGATGGAAGGACATCTGGAAGATACCCGAGCCGAACCCCACCAGGTCGTAGGCGGCGAGCTCCGCCATGTCGACCTGCTCGGGGTCGACGACACGGGCGTCGAGGACCTGGCCCATGGCTTCGGCGATCCGCTTGGTGTTGCCGTGAGATACCGAGGTGCACACGATGATTGCCTTCATGATGGGTTCCTTTCAATGGCTGACCTTGCAGCGATTCGTCGGATTCGGTTGCGGGGTGCAGTATTTCGTAGGCGCTCATGGCCAGCGGCAGGGCGAACCGCTCGGCGCCGGTGATCACGAGTTCGTGACCACCTCGGTCACCGGCCGGTTGCCAGCGCCCTTCAGCGAAACGTACGAGCCCGGCTTACGGGCTTCTCGGCGGATTCCCCACAGCGTGCCTTTGCACGCCGCCTCCTTGAGCGGCGCACCGAGACGGCCGCCGATGTAGAAGTTCACCGCCGTGTCGTCCTTGCGGGCGAACTGCACGGTAGCGGCCCGTCGCCCCAGACTCACAGCGGAACCCACGAACGCCACGTCCAACTCGGCGGGCTGCGCCCCGGCGACGCGGCTCAGCACGGTCTCGGCGGCTTGGGCGCCGAGGGGTCCGGCGGCTTGGCAGCTCATCCGCAGCGGCCGGCCCGACGGTGCGGCGGCGTCACCTGCCGCGATGATGCGGTCGTCGTCGATGCTGGTCAGTGTCTCGTCGGTGCGGAGACGGCCGAGCGCGTCGGTGCGCAGGCCGGAGCGGGCGGCCAACTCCGGCACCGCGAAGCCGGCGGTCCAGATGGTGACAGCGCTGGGCAGCACGGTGCCGTCGGCGAGTACCACCTCGTCCGGCCGCACCTCGGCCACCTTCGCGGATTCGAGCACCTCGACTCCGTGGCCGGCCAGCCATTTGGCCACCGACCGCCGGGCCGGTGCCACGAACGAAGGAGCCAATAGACCGCCGCAGACCAGCGTGCCGACGCGGCCCTGTTCGGCCAGCTCGGCGGCGGTCTCGATGCCGGTGAGCCCACCGCCGACGATGGTGATCGGGGCGTCCGGCGGCACCTCGTCGAGGGCGGCGCGCAACCGCTGCGCGTGCTCCCATTCCGCTATGGGGTAAGCGAATTCGGCCGCGCCGGGCACCGAGACAGGGGGCGCGGTGGTGCTACCCACCGCGTAGATGACGTAGTCGTAGTCGAGTGCGCGGCCCGATGCGAGGCGCACGGTCCGGGCGGTGGTGTCGATGCGGGTGGCACTGTCGATTACCAGCCGCACGCCGTCACCGAGCAGCGTGTCGTAGTCCGCGGTGGCCTCGCTGGTACCGGCCACGAACTGGTGCAGGCGAATTCGTTCGACGAAGTTCGGGCGCGGGTTGACGAGGGTGACGTCGATGTCGGCGCGCACCCGCAGATGATTGGCCGCCACCGCGCCGGCGTAGCCGCCGCCGACGACTACGACCTTGGTGGTATCGTTGGGATCAGTCATGTCCATGGGACAACGCAACTCCCCGAGACGTGACATCACGTGACGCGCGTCATAGCTTCCCGGGAGTCACTCAAAGCTTCCCCAGTTAAGAGTTCCATTGCCTCGCCGTACTCCGCGCGCCGATACTGTGCGGTATGGGCGAATTCCGGTCCCGCCGTCATCTCGCACAACTGCTGTTTCTTCCGGCCGCGGTAGTCGTCACGCTGTTCCTCACGGCGGCGGCTTGCAGCGGCTCCGGCGGAACCCCGCCCGGCACAGGGACTTCGGAGCCCACCCGGGTCGAAGTGAACCAGACCGGCGGCTTCGCCGGCGTCAACGAGGTCTACACCGTCGACGCCCAGGTCGACAACCAGCGCCGCGCCCCCCTATTCGACATGGTCGGCAGCGAGCAGTTCCTGGCATTGAACGACACCTACACCGAAAACGACTGCCGCGACGCCTTCTCCTTCACCGTGACCGTCACCTACAGCAACGGCGCCACCAAGAACATCACCACCGACGAATGCAGCCAACCACCCGCAATGCTGACCGACGTCATCGCCCTCACCAAGGAAATCGGCCACCGCCACGACGGCAAGTAGTTGGCCGGGCCACAAAGTCATTCCACCACCGGGCGGCGCCTCCCGTGGCTCGCCGACCGTCGAGTTACGCTCATCCGGGTGATCAGTACCGATCGACTGACCTTGCGCCCGCTGACCTCCGGTGATGTCGACGCCTTCGTCGCCCTACACGCGGATCCGAAAGTCTCCCGATTCCTCGACCCATACCCGCGTGAACGCGCGGTACAACGCCTCGCCGAAGTCGAACGGCAATGGGCCCGACGTGGTCACGGACTGTTCGCGATCCTGCTGAACGATACCGGCCAGTTCATCGGCCGATGCGGATTCAACTACTGGGAGCAGTTCGACGAAGTGGAGGCGGCCTGGACCCTGGATCCCGCTGCTTGGGGACGCGGCTACGCCACCGAAGCCGCCCGAGCCTGCCTCGACTGGGGATTCGACACACTCGACCTCGACTACATCACCGCGATGATCCGTGAAGGCAACGACCAATCCGTCCGGGTCGCAGAACGTATCGGGTTCACGCCGCGCCGCCAGGACACTCTCGCGGGTCATCCCGTCACCGTCTACGCCGTCGATCGCCCCGCCTGACCGGCATGGACGTCTGAATCCACGCAAATGGTGCAACTCCCCGCACGACCGATGAATTCGAGCGAGCGCGATCGTCTCGAATGATGAACCGCGCGCCCAACGGGAGCGGATCAGTCGCAGGGTCGTCTTTGCTCGGCGGCTTCGTTCGAAGTGGAGGAATGCTTGGTGTCGGATGTTGTGTCTCGCGAGGGTCTTTGGGCTATGGCGCATGCGGAACGGGCCGCGTTGGCCGAGGATCTCGCGGGACTGGATGACGGGCAGTGGGGGCGGCGGTCGTTGTGTGGGCGCTGGGTGGTGGAGGAGGTTGTTGCGCACCTCACCGCGGGGGCGAGTGTCGGGCGGATGCGGTGGCTGGTGAGTGTGCTCGGTGCCCGCTTCGATTTCGATCGGCACAATGATCGGCGACTAGCCGAGCATCGGGGGGCGACGCCGGCCGAAACACTCGAACGGTTCCGGGCGGTCGTCACGTCCACCACCGCGCCCTCGGGGCATACGGCGGCTTGGCTCGGGGAGGTGGTTGTCCATGCCCAGGACATTCGGCGGCCGCTCGGGCTGACGCGCACACCGTCGGTCGCGGCGACCACCGAGGTTGCGCGGTTCTTCGCCGGTCGCGATTTCACCGTTGCCAGCCGCGGCATCATCGAGGGCCTACGCCTCGAGGCGACCGACGGCCCCTTCGCCGTCGGCACCGGGCCCTTGGTGCGCGGGACGACCATCGCGCTCACCATGGCAATGGCCGGCCGACATGCCTATTGCGACGACCTCATGGGACCCGGCGTGCCCACCTTGCGCGGGCGCTGTACACCGCCGAACGGCGGCTGACACGCTACCGCCAACTCGGCAACCACAACTCGCGCTGCCAGGTATCCATCGAAATCGGCATCGCCGTGAGAATCGGCCATATCCAGATGAAGTTGGCCACCACAATGCCGAGATACAGGCATACGGTCAGGAGCCGCAATCGCCGATGCTCGTCGGAATGCGGTGCCCGGCCGATGATATCGCCGAGCCCGATCGCGAGCAGCATCATCAGGAACGGCGCCATCGCGGTGGCATAGAAGAAATACATCTGCCGATCCAGCGACACGAACCACGGCAGCCATGCCGCCAGGTAGCCGACAAGTACTGTCGCGTATCGCCAGTCATGACGAGTGATGGATCGCCAAGCCGCCCACAAGAGCACCGGCAATGCCAGCCACCAGATGGCGGGTGTCCCCAGGAGCATCATGGCTTTCACGCACGGCGAATAGCCGCAGCCACTCGCGGTACCGGGGTCAGGAAAGTAATACAGCATCGGGCGCAGCCCCATGGGCCAAGTCCACGGCTTCGATTCCCAGGGATGATGGTTGCCCGCGGAGTTCGTCAGATGCGTGTGGAAGTTGAGAACTTCGCCGCTGTTATACCAGAGGGATCGCAGCGCATCGGGAACGAAAGAAAAGAACCCGCCCGTTCCGATCTGATTTCCGACCGCGTATCTGTTGATGCCGGTCTCACTGGCAAACCAACCGCCGTACGAGGCGAGGTAGACACCCATCGGAATGACGATCAGTGCGTACACCGAGGGGACCAGGTCGCGCACGAAGGTACCGACCCACGGCCGCGTCACCCCGTAGGAACGCCGCACGGTCACACTGAATACCAGGCACAGCAGAAAGAACGCGACCACGAAGTAGATGCCCGACCATTTCGTCCCGCAGGCGAGCCCTAGGAATACGCCGGCACCGAACCGCCACCAGCGCACCCCTAACCTTGGACCATATGGCGTCGAGGTGGTGCGACCGGCCACATCGGCGTGTGCCATCCGCGCCCGAATTTCGTCACGGTCCACCACGAGACAGCCGAATGCCGCAGTGGCGAACAACGCGAGAAAGATGTCCAGCATACCGATGCGGGATTGCACAAAAGTGACCCCGTCGGCAACCATCAGAATACCCGCGATCGCGCCGACCATGGTCGACCGGGCCAACCTCCGCGCGATCCGGATCACGATCAGCACCAACAGAGTTCCCGCTACCGCCGCGGAAAACCGCCAGCCCCATGCGTTGTAGCCGAAAATCGCTTCACCGAGCGCGATCGCCATCTTACCGACCGGCGGATGAACGATTACCGGGAACGCGGGATTGTCATCGATCCACATCCCATTGGTCAACATCTCCCAAGCCTGGGATGCGTAATACTTTTCATCGAATACCGGATATCCACCATCGGTCGGATAATTCAGATTGATGAAACGCGTAATCGCCGCGATGACGGTAAGGAATGCGGTGACAAGCCAGCCACGGAGACGATCATCGGGAAGATCATCCGCCGTCGGCCGCAACGGCCGAGGGCTGGTTAGAGCAGAAGGCACTGGCCGCGGATCGGTCAGCCGGATCATGTGTCGATAGTAGATGCGTCCTCCAACCAGCGACCACTGGGCAGCAAGCCGCGGCCGAGGGCAGTCGACTCCCTGGGCCTATCGTCACTGCGATGAGCGCACACTTCGAGGAACTCGGCTGGCAGCCGACGCCGATGGGCGAGATCAGCCTGCGCCGCCGGTTCGATCCCACCGCGCGCACCGATGTCTATGAAGTCAAGCTCGGCGACGAGTACCTGATGTCGAGTCTGTTCACCGTCGCGGAATGCGAGCTGGCCCGATTGGGCCTGGCTCGTACCCCCGGCGAGGAATTGGACGTGCTCGTCGGCGGACTCGGCTTGGGCTACACCGCACGAGAAGCCCTGGCCGATCCACGGATTCGGACACTGACCGTCGTCGAATATTCCGAGGCGGTCATCGACTGGCACAATCGCGAATTGTTGCCCGACACTGCCGGATTGGCCGCCGACAGCCGGGTGACGCTCGTGTGCGCGGACTTCTTCGCGGCAGCCGCGGGCCCGGCGGGGTTCGACCCGGATCAGCCCGGCCGGACCTACGACGCGATCTTGCTGGATATCGACCACTCACCACGCCACGTGCTGCATCACCCGCACGGCGCGTTCTACACCCCGGACGGCCTGCGCGCCATGTCCGCGTTTCTCGCCCCGGGCGGCACCTTCGCCCTGTGGTCCGACGACGCCCCGGACGACCAATTCGTGGCGACCCTGGAAGCCGTCTTCACCGATGTCGAAGCCCAGCGGGTGTTCTTCGACAACCCGCTCACCGGGAGCCGATCGAGCAACACGATCTACCTCGCGACCCGGTGAGCTCTCACCGCGGCGGAATGGCGTGCAGTTCCACCTCACACAGCCGACCCGAACGGACCCGAGCTGTCAGGTAGGTGTGCTCGGGCTGCCGTCGTCGATCCGTGGGTGAACCGGGGTTGAGCAGCCGCAGTCCGCTCTCGGCAACGCTGTCCCACGGAATATGGCTGTGCCCGAACACCAGCACATCGGTATCCGGGAAGTCCCGTGCGCACCGCTGCTCCCGGCCCTTCGCGGGTCCGGTTTCGTGCACCACCGCCAGCCGCAGCCCAGCCAATTCGGTGCGGGCGATCTCGGGCAGTCTGGCGCGCAGCCGCGGGCCATCGTTGTTGCCGTACACGCCGATCAGGCGCTTGCTGCGGGCCTCAAGCTGATCCAGCAACGCCACCTCGACCCAGTCGCCCGCGTGCACGACCACATCGGCCGCGTCCACCTCGCGCCACAACAACTCCGGCAGATCCCGCGCGCGCTTGGGCACGTGGGTGTCGGAGATGATCAGCAACCGCATACTGTCCGGTGTATCACGGTCGGCCAGTTGTCGCGGTCCGCTGAATGTTGATCGGCCACCAGAACCAGCGACCGGCCAGCGCCGCGATGGTGGGGACCACGAAGGACCGGACTATCAGGGTGTCCAGGAAGAGCCCGATCCCGACGGTGGTGCCGATTTGGGCGATGTTGTGCGCGTAGCTGACGAGCATGGCGAACATCGTGAAACCGAATACCAACCCCGCGGTGGTGACCACCCCGCCGGTATTGACCATCGACCGGATGATTCCGGTATTGATGCCCGCTGCGAGCTCCTCTTTGAATCTGCTCACCAGCAGCATGTTGTAGTCCGCGCCCACGGCGACCAGGAATATGAACGAAACCGGCGCCACCGACCAGTGCAACGGATTGCCGATGAGGTGCTGCCAGATCAGGACGGTCAGGCCCAAAGCGGACAGGTAGGACAGTGCCACCGTGCCGATCACCGCGACGGCCGCGACGAGGCTGCGCAGCAGGATCAGGACCACACAGAACACGAACGCGAACGCGGCGACGACGCTGGTGATGAAGTCCTCGCGGACGAAGGCCTCGATATTGAGCAGCGTGCCGCCGGGTCCACCGATACTGACCGTGCTGCCCGCCAGCGAGGTGCCCTTCATCGCTTGCAAGGACGCCGGGATGATCTTCGCGCTGAGATCCATTGCCTCGCGGCTGAATCCTTCCATCTGCGGTGTGACGATCATCCGGGTCACCTTGCCGTCCGGCGAGAAGAAATAGGGCAGTGCGCTCTTGAAGAGCGGACTGTCGAATGCCTGGCTGGGCATGAAGAAGAAGTCGTCGGGGTCTCCCGTGGTGAAGCTCTTGCTGACTTCTCCCAGGAATTGGCTGATGTCCGATACCTGCGGGAGCAGCATGTTCAGCGTGCTCTGCAATGGCGCGAGAATGCCTTCCACCTGTGCGATGAAGTCCTTGACGCTCGCCAGCTGCGCGGCGAGCTGCGGGAAGGCTTGCGAGGCGGAATGCACGCCCTGCACCAGACCGTCGACGACGGTGTCGAGCTTGCCGACATCGTCGAAGAGAGAGAACCCGGTCAGCGCGGCCTGGCAGGCCCGCACGTCATGGCATTGCGGGATCGAGCTGACGAATTGTCTTGCGGGCCCGGCCGTATCCCGCAACGAGTTCAGTTTGTCGACCACTCCGGCAACGTCGGTCTGGAGCGCGGCGGCATTGCTGTTCACCTCGTCGAAGCCCGCTTTGCCAGTGCTCAGTGCGTCTTCCACACCTTTGACCGTGAGATTCAGCTGATCGATGCGCCCGGCGAGGGTGGTGAGGTCGTCGAGCCGCTGGCTGAGCATGGTCGTCATTTGGGTGAAGCGGTTGCCGATGTAACCCGCCTGGTTGGTGAGCGTGCCCTGCTCCAACGGTGTCGTCAACGGACGCGTAATCCCCTGCACCGCACTTACTCCGGGGACCTTCAACACGGCATTGGTCAGTTTCGCGAGTGCGATCAGATCCGCGGGATTGCGCAGGTCGTGATCGGATTCGACGAGAAAGATGCTGGGCGCCATGATATTCGGCGGTAGATGGCGGTCGGCTGCCGCGAATCCTTGGTTCGCCAGCGAGTCGCTGGGTTGCGCGATGCGCTCGTTGAAGCTGGGCCGGAACGTGGGCAGCACCAGGATGGCGAGCACCAGCACGGTGAGGGCGGCGACCAGCACCGGGCCGGGCCAGCGGACCACGGTGGTCGCGATCCGCCGCCACCTACGCTGCGACGACTGCGCGCGCGGTTCGAAAAAGCCGAGGCGGCTCCCGAGTGCCAGCAGCGCGGGCCCCAGCGTCAGTGCGGCGGCGAGGGTGACCATCACCGCGATCGTGCAGGGCAACCCGGAGGTGCTGAAGATCGCCAGCCTGGTGAAGGACATGCAGGCCGTCGCCCCGGCAACCGTCAGGCCGGACGCGACGATGATGTGCAGAACCCCGCGCAGCGCCGTGTAATACGCGGTTTCGGGATCCACACCGGCACGCCGGGCCTCTTGATACCTACCGAGCAGGAAAATGCCATAGTTCGTGCCCGCCCCGAGCACGATCACCGCGAGCAGCGCGGACGCGAAGATCGAGACACCGATCATCTGATGCTCGCCGAAGTAGGCCACCACGGGCCGGGCGACGGCGAGGCCCATGCCGACCGTGAGCAGCGGCATCGCCGCCGTGATCGGCGAACGGTATACGCAGATCAGGACCGCCCCGACCAGCCCGGCGCACACGACGATGAGCAGCAACATGGAATCGTTGATCGCCACGAGTTCGTCGTTGACAACCGCGGAGGGACCGGTCAGATGGACCTTGATCCCTGGTGGCGGCGGGTAATCGGCGATGATGTCCCTGGCCGCCTGGGTGGATTCCATGGCCATGGCGGTGCCCATATTTCCCGCCAGGTTGAGCAGCACATACGACACCTTTCCGTCGGAACTCTCACTCGCCGGAGAGAAGTCCGGGTTGGACCACAGGTCCATCGCGGAATTGATGTGCGCTTTGTCCTGAGTCAGGCGATCCAGCAGCGCCGTGTAATAGCGGTGCGCGTCATTGCCGAGCGGGGCGTCCCCTTCCAGCAGGACATAGACGAAATTGTTCGTCCCCGCCCCGCCGAAATAGTGGCCCATCTTGACGATCGCCTGCACCGATGAGGCCTCGTCCGGCAGAAAGGACTGGGCATGTCCCTTGACCACCGTCTCGAGCTGGGGAACGAAGAAATTGAGCCCGCCTGCCGCTATCAACCACACGGCGATGATCGGCACCGAGAACGTGTACATCAGTCGCGCGAGAATCGGTCGGCCCGGCCTGCGGCGCAGATGTTGCCTGTCGAACGGCACCGCGAACTCGCCACGAATCTTGACGAGTAGCTCCCGCAGCCGGGCCCGCACGGCGCTCATGACACCGGCACCTTGCAGTTGACCGCGGCGAACGGCCCATCCGACACCTGAGCGTCCCTTGGCTCCCCGTTGATGACGATGCGGCAGGACACATGATCGGCATCCGATTGCGCGACCACGCCCGTCGGCAGGGTCAGCCTGTCGGTGCGCATCGAGGTCCGCCACGGCAGGCCGGTCGACACATCGCGAACCTGGCCCTGTGCATCGAGATACGACAGCCGCACCGAGGTTCCGCTCGGCCCGTCGATCTCGTAGTCGATGACCTGTTCGCTCGGCCGCCCCAGCACCGGCGGCGGGGTCGAATGCCCGATCGCCAAATCCGGGATCTCACTCAGCCGCAGCCGGGCTATGAAGAGAGCCGTCACACCTAGAACCAGGACTACAACGCCGTACACCCAGGCACTCTTCATGACCTTCTCCGCTGTCTGTGCGAGCCCGTGACCTTCGGTTATGCGCGCGTCTGGACCTTGACGTGACGCACGGTAACAGCTAGTCCGCTGAGTAGGCAATATGGCATACGGCATAACCTTGCCGAGAAAAAAGATCGCGTGCCGCCGGCGACAGACGCCGGTCGGAGCACGCGATCCGCTACGTCGAACTCGGACTAGGCGTTCGCCTTGCTGTACGCCTCGACGACCTCCGCCGATACCCGTCCCCGGCTCGACACCTCGATACCGCTCTGCTTCGCCCAATCCCGAATCGCCGCGGTCTGCGCCCGATCCCCCGCTGGACGCACCGCACCGTTCTTGCCGCGCGGCACCCGGCCGACCTTGCGGGCATGCGGTGTCCATTCCTCGAAGACACCACGCAGCTTGCTGGCGTTGAGCACAGACAAGTCCAGCTCATATCCCACACCGTCGACGGCGAACATCACCGTCTCTTCGGCCTGCGACTCCCCATCGAAGTCGTCGACCAGCGTCACAACCACTTTGCGAGCCATACGGATTCCCTTCACACGCCCACGGACCGACAAAGAAGCCAATCCTAGTCAGACACTTCCGACCGGTAGCAGCGCCCACACCGTCGTACACCGTTCCGGCATAAGGTTTCAGCTATGACGAGCAACCCGTTCTTCGAGCCGAGCACGCTCCCCTACCAGTTGCCGCCGTTCGCCGAGATCCGCGAGGAGCACTACGTGCCCGCGTTCGAGCGCGGCATGGCAGAGCAGTTGGCCGAGGTCGCCGCCATCACCGCCGTCGACGACGCGCCCTCGTTCCCCAATACCGTAGTAGCGCTGGAACGTTCGGGAGCCTTGCTCACCCGAGTGTCCAATGCCTTCTTCAATATCGCCTCCGCGGACTCCAGCCCGGGTACCGACGCGATCGAGGCCGAGATGTCGCCCAGGCTGGCCGCGCACCGGGACGCCATCTATCTCGATCCCGCGTTCTTCGCCAGGATCGAATCGCTGTATGGACGCCGCGACGAACTCGGCTTGGCCGCCGAGGAATTGCGGTTGCTGGAGCAGTACCACCTCAGGTTCGTCCGGGCCGGTGCCGGACTCGACGCCGACGGGCAGGCTCGGTTGCGCGCGCTCAACACCGAAATCGCCGCGGCGGCCACCGAATTCGGGCAGAACAATGTGGCGGCCAGAAACGCCGCGGTGCTGGTCTTGGAGAACGTCGAGGAACTGGCCGGACTCGCTCCCGCGGCGGTCGCCGCCGCGGCCGAGAACGCGCGGTCGCTCGGCCGCGAAGGGGCGTGGGCGCTCAGCCTGCAGAACGTCTCCAACCAGCCCGTCCTGCGGGAACTGGCCGACCGGGAGGTGCGGCGCCGGATGATGGCGGCCTCGCTGGGGCGCGGATTCGGCGCGGACGGTAATGATGTGCTCGCCGTCCGGATCGCCGCCCTGCGGGCCGAACGCGCCGCCTTGCTCGGCTACCCGGATCACGCGACGTACGCGGTGGAGGACCAGACCGCACGCTCGGCCGAGGCGGTGGAGGAAATGCTCGGGCGGCTCGTGCCGCCCGCGGTGGCCAACGCGGAGCGGGAGGCGTCCGAGCTGACGGCGGCAATGCGGGCGAACTCGACCGACCACGACGGCGAACTCCGCTCCTGGGACTGGCTGTACTGGTCGGAACGGGTGCGCGCCGAACGGTTCTCGGTAGACGCCGAGGCACTGCGCCCCTACTTCGAGCTCGAGCGGGTGTTGCGGGACGGGGTGTTCTTCGCCGCCGAGCAGGTCTACGGGATCACCTTCCGGGAGCGCGAGGATCTGGTCGGTTACCACCCTGAGGTCCGAGTCTTCGAGGTGTTCGACGCGGACGGCAGCGCGCTGGGGCTGTTCCTCGGTGACTTCTTCGCCCGGCCGTCGAAACACGGCGGGGCCTGGATGAACGAGCTCGTCAGCCAATCCCGGCTATTGGGAACGCTGCCGGTGGTAGTGAACAACCTCAATGTGGTGAAGCCGCCCGCGGCCGAACCTGCCCTGCTGACCTGGGACAACGTCAGAACGCTCTTCCATGAGTTCGGGCACGCGCTGCACGGGCTGTTCTCGGATGTGCGATATCCGTTCTTCGCCGGGACCGAGGTGCCGCGGGACTTCGTCGAGTTCCCTTCGCAGGTGAACGAGATGTGGATGGCTCAGCCGGACGTGCTGGCCAACTATGCGCGGCACTTCGAGACCGGCGAGCCGATGCCCGCCGAACTGGTCGAGCGCATGGTGGCGGCCGAGCGGTTCGGCGAGGGCTTCCGCACCGTCGAATACCTCGGTGCCGCACTGCTGGACTGGGCATGGCACCGCGTACCCGGAGCCGAGGCGCTGGCCGGAGCCGACGCCGAGGCGTTCGAGGAAGCGGCGCTCCGAAAAGCGGGCCTGGCCATCGAGGCGATTCCGCCGCGGTACCGGACCGGGTACTTCGCGCACATCTTCTCGGGCGGGTACGCCGCGGGCTACTACTCCTACATCTGGAGCGAGGTGCTCGACGCGGACACGGTCGACTGGTTCAACGACGGTGCCACGTCGATCCGTGAGAAGGGCACGGTGTTCCGACGCGAACTGCTGTCCCGGGGTGGATCGGTGGACCCGCTGGCGGCCTTCGAGTCGTTCCGTGGCCGCGCGCCCGCGATCGAGCCGCTGCTGATCCGGCGCGGGCTGGTCAGCTGAGGGCGGCCCGCATCGGCAATACCTGACGGAGGTCCACAGCGCCTATGTGAATTCGGTTGCGACATAGCCCGTTTGGAATCGGTCGAGTCGGGAATGTCGCGAACACCCCGGTGCGACGGTGCCGGGCGACCGAACCAGAGGAGTCATGCCCATGACACGAACCGCGCTCGCCTTCGCCGCCACCGCCGCAGTGCTCGCCGCCGGATCCGCGTCCGCGCAAGCCCAGGCAGCCGACACGCCACCGACGATCGGCGGCGGCTCCGGCATCGTGGTCGACGCGCGGGCCGGGTGCACGCTGACGACGATCGGCCGGGACAGCGCGCAGCGGTTGGTCGGTTTGACCGCGGGACACTGCGGAGAGCCGGGCGCGACCGTCGTCGTCGAGGCCGATCCCGACGGCACGGCGGTGGGCCGGTTCGTCTATTCCGACCGCACCCTGGATTACGCGGTCATCGAATTCGATGAGCAGCGGGTCACTCCGGTGAACCGGGTCGGCGGAACCACCATCACCGGGCTCGGTGCGCCCGCGCAGTTCCCGACGGTGGTGTGCAAGCGGGGCAGCACCACCGGAACGAGTTGCGGCGTCGCCTGGGGTGATGTCCGTGCCACCAACACCGAGACCTGGACCCAGATGTGTGTGATGAAGGGCGATTCCGGGGCGCCCGTCATGGTCGGCACCACGCTGGTCGGCATGGTGAACGCCTATCTCGGCATCGGCTGTCTCGGTCCCGAGGTCGGTACCAATATCAGCGCCATCGTGCACGACTTGAACGCTCGCGGCGAGATCGGTGCCGGATTCCAGCCCCTCTGACGGCGCTTTTCAACGCTATGGCAGATACCGCGCCATCTGCGGGACCGCTTCGGACAGGTGATGCGCGTAGATACCCTCGCCGATCCCGACGAAATACCAGCACTGTGGGGTACGAAGCAGTTTGCCCATCACCTGCCCGGTGTGCGGGCCACCGCTCAGCAGATATCGGGTGATCTCGGTGCCGGGCGTGGTGTCGAGCAGCCGGTAGTACGCGTTGTCGATCTGCCCGAAACTCTGTCCCGAATAGGAGGTTACGAGGAAAATCACGGCCGTCACCTCGGGTGCCAACCGCGCCAGATCGACGGTGATCACCTCGTTGTCCCCCACGCCCTCCCCCGTCGGGCTGTCCCCACTGTGCGAGATCGATCCGTCTCGCGACACCAACTGCTCGTGGTAGACGGTGTCCACCAGTACCTCACCGGCGAAAACCAAAGCCGCTGAATTCAAGTCGATACGGTTGCCCGGGGTGACCGTGCCGTCGAAATCGACGAACAGGGCTTGATCGGACGGATCCCAGCCCAGGGAAACCGCGACGTGCTCCGGCAAGGTGCCGTCGGAATTCTGCAACGGAAAGGACAACCGTGTCCCCTTTCTCAGGGGCGAGCACGGTATCCAACTACCGCAACGCCGAACGATCCAACTGTATAGCCGCCCCGCCGTGCCTGCTCGACATTGAGTGGCTCGTCGCCATTGACGATGCCGGGTGCGACTTCCGGACCGCTTCGGACCCGGCCCGCCTACCCGCGAACCGAGCCCGAACCAGCCCGTTACTCGCCGCATACCCCGCGTTCCGCGAGTTCAATCGTGGGCACTACAACCCGACCATTGCCGGTGCCTTCTTGACATGCGCGGCCAGCGCGCCGATGACATGGTCGGCATCGCGGTGGACGCCGCGGAGTGTGTTGGAGAATGGCGGAGTTGCCTGCCCCGACGACGACAATGCGTTGCCCCACATAGGGTTTGGGATTGAGCTAGTCGGCGACATGCGGCAGAGCACCGCTGAATTCGTCTCGGCCGGGCGGGTCGGGGATATGCGGGTTGGTGAACGACCCGGTGGCGGCCACGATTCCGGCTGTGTCGTAGTAGTGCGACCACGAGCCTGTCGGCTCGGGTCCGGCTTCGACAATCACCGGCGCGAGGCCGTGCTTCTGCAGTGTGCGGGCGGCGGTGAGGCCGGATTGTCCGGCACCGATGACGAGGCGTCGATCATGAAAGTGGTTCTTTCCGTGCATGTTTCGGGATAGCTACCAACGACAGGACTGCGGCGGCGGAGACCAGTCCGCCCAGCAGCAGGTAAACAGCGGCGTAGCCGCCGACCGCGGCCGCCAGTGCGGTGGTGGCGAACGGCGCCAGCGCCCTGGTGATCGTGAGCGGGGCGGAGAGCAGCCCGGTGAGGTGGCCGTAATGAGCGGTGCCCCAGCGATCGGTGATGGCGGTGGCATGTAACAGCGTGAACACGCCGCGGGCCATGCCACCCAGGACCGCCGCGGCGATCAACGCCGCCGCGGTCGTGAGCACGCCGAGGAGGATGGTGGTGACCGCGATGGCGAGCAGGATCAGCAGCGTGCGGGTGCGGACACTGGTGCGACTCGCCAGCGCCCCGTAACCGAGGCGACTGGCGACCTGACCGACGCCGCCGAGACCGAGTGCCATCGCGGCGGTGCCGCTATCGATGCCGCGTTCGGTCAATAGCGGCACCATGGTCACGATCACGGCGAAGGAGGCAAACGCGGTAATACTCAATGCGATTGCCAGCGTGAGGAATACGGGACTACGCCCGATTCGGCCCGGATCGGCGAGGTGCGCGGGCCCGGGCTCAGCGGCCGGGCGTGGCGGCCACGGCAGCCGTAGCCCGAGCCAGTGGCCCGGCACGGTGACCACCGCGAGAATCACCGCCAACACGAGATAGGTTGCACGCCAGTCGAAATGCGCCGACAGCGCGGCGGTGAGCGGAGCGAACACCGTGCTGGCCAGTCCCCCGGCCAAGGTCAGCACGGTCAACGCCTTGACCCGGTCCGGGCCGTGCCAGCGGGTCAGTGCCGCGAAGGCGGGCGGGTACAGCACCGCCCCCATCGCCACGCCGACCAGCAGCCACCCGGCGAAAAACCACCGCAGGCTCGATGCGGACGCCACCAGGACCAGCGCCGCGACAGCCAGCAGCGAACCCACGGTCATCACCCCGCGCGGACCATGGCGGTCGAGCCACCGCCCGACCAGAATCCCGACGAGCGCCGTGAGGAGCTGTCCCGCCGAGAACGCGGCGGTCAATGCGGTCGCCGACCAGCCGGTGGCGGTAGTTATTTTGCCGAGCAGTACAGGGAAGGCATAGAACAGGACGCCCCAGCTGGTGACCTCGGTGACGCACAGCACCAGTAGCACCCGCCGCAACCCGGTATCGGTTGCGGCGGGCACCGATGGCGCCGAAACAGCTTCCAGCACAGGGGTTCAGCGGGAAGTGGTGGCGGAGAGGGTCAGGTCCTGGATCGCGACCGGCGCGGACAACGACAACTCGTGCGCCTCCGTCGGAGCGGTGCAGCAGCCGCCGCTCGACTCCTCGGCGGGCGCGTCGAACAGCCCGGACCCACCGCAGACGCCTGTTTCGGGCAGCACCAGCTCCACCCGTTCGGCGGCCTGCTGATCTCCGGCCAGCGCGGCGGCGATGGAGCGGACCTGCTCGTAGCCGGTCATCGCCAGGAACGTCGGGGCGCGGCCGTAGCTCTTCATACCGACCAGGAAAACGTCCGGCTCCGGATGCGAGAGTTCCTTCACCCCATGCGGATACACAGTCCCACACGAGTGGACGTTGGGATCGATCAGCGGTGCGAGCGATGTCGGGGCCTGCAAGGTGGCGTCCAACCCGAGCCGGATTTCCGACAGCCACGACAGATCAGGGCGGAACCCGGTCAGCACCACGACCTCATCGACCGCGGTTACCGGATCTCCCTCGGCGGGAACGAGTATCAGCCGACCCGAGTCGTCGCGTTCGACGGTTTCGGTGCGGAATCCCGTCACCACGCTGATACGTCCGGCCTCGACGGCGGACTGTGCCCGTAGACCCAGCGCGCCACGGGCGGGGAGTTGATCGGCCTGTCCGCCACCGAACGTCGCGCCGATGTCGCCGCGACGTAGCAGCCAGGTGAGCCGGGTTGCCGGATGTTCGTCCGCGAGGGCCGCGAAGGCGACCAATGCGGTGAGCGCGGAGTGCCCGCTTCCGGCGACCACGACGTGCTTGTTCGCGTACCGAGCGGCGGTGTCCGGCGCGGCGAGATCCGGGACGCGGTAAGAAATTCGGTCCGCCGCAGCGGTTTCCCTGATGGCGGGCAGACCGTCACCGCCGAGCGGGTTCGGTGTTGTCCATGTTCCCGACGCGTCGATCACCGCGCGGGCCGCGATCCGTTCCTCGCCGTTGGCGGTACGAACGTGCACGGCCAGCGGTTCGGTGTCGCGCCCGGCATCGACCACCCGGTCCCGCCCCCGCCGGGCCACGCCGATCACCTCCGCACCGAACCGGACGCGGTCCCCCAGCGCCTCGGCCAGCGGGCTCAAGTACCGCGTTGCCCATTCCGAACCGGTCGGGTACCCGTCGAGGTCGGGTTGCTGCCAATCCCGCGATTCGAGCAGCGGCCGGGCGGCGGGCGCGATCAGCTCGGCCCACCGGGAGAACAGTCGAACGTGCCGCCACTGCGCCACCGCGGCCCCCGCTCGGTCCCCGCGCTCCAGGACGAGCACCGGCAGCCCGCGGGCGGTCAGTTCGGCGGCAGCGGCCAGCCCGACCGGGCCCGCTCCAACGACAACGACAGGAAGGGCATTCATCGCACACCATCTTTCATCGATCCGTATCGATTAATCAATGCAGAGAGTATCGACCGGGGTCGATAGATGCAACCATCGATCCAGATCGATATACTGGCGGCCATGGCCATCGCGTTACCCCGAGCCCAGGTCCTGCCCACCGGCGAGGCGACCACCTATGCCGAGTGGTTCGCCTGCCTGGCCGAGCCGGTACGGGTGCGCCTGCTACACGCGGTCGCCACCACCCCGAAGGGCATCACCGTCGGCGCGCTGACCGAAATCCTCGGCACCAGCCAGTCCACCACCTCGCATCACGTGCGCAAACTCGCCGACGTCGGATTCGTCCGCCTGCACAAAGAGGGCACGGCCACCATCGTCACCGTCAACGAGGCCTGCTGCGCCGGGTTGCCGCACGCCGCCGACGCGGTCATGGGCCTGCTCGCCCCGCGCCCGTGCTGCCCCGACGAGGTACCCGCCGACGTCACCGTCCGGGCGCTCCGACCCGCCGACTGGACGGCCGTGCGCCGCATCTACGCCGAGGGCATCAGCACCGGCCTGGCCACCTTCGAAACCACCGTGCCGAGTCGCGCCAGCCTCGACGCGCACTGGCTGCCCGAGCACCGCTGGGTCGCCGAGATCGACGGCCGAGTCGTCGGCTGGACCGCCGCGAGCCCGGTGTCCACCCGCGAGTGCTACACGGGCGTCGCCGAAACCGCGGTATTCGTGGGCGACGGCTACCGCGGCCGCGGGGTCGGAAAAGCGTTGCTGCACAAGCAGGTCACCGAAGCCGACACCGCCGGACTGTGGACCCTGCAGGCGGCGATCTTCACCGAGAACCGGGCCGGCATCGCGCTGCACCACGCCGCTGGGTATCGCACCGTCGGCATCCGCGAACGCATCGCCCGGTTGGATGACGTGTGGCACGACACGGTCCTGATCGAGCGGCGATCGCCGATCAACTGAGGTCGCCGAGTGCCGTTGCACTCGGCGGCCGCGCGAGGTTCACCGACTGTTTGCTTGCTCATGGATTAGATATCGATCAATATAGGCGAATGTCGAAGTCAAAGCTGGTGGTGACGCCGGTGCAGTCGTGTACCGCCACACCGATCGTGCGTGAACCCCTGACCGCCGAGGCCGCGGGTGCGTTGGCCGGGGTGTTCAAGGCGCTGTCGGATCCGATTCGGCTGCGCCTGCTGAGTGCGATCGCCAGCCGCGAAGGACAAGAGGCATGCGTGTGTGATCTGTCGGAGGGTATCGACCTGACCCAACCGACGATCTCCCATCACCTAAAGGTGCTGCGCGAGGCCGGACTGCTCGACAGCGAGCGCCGCGCGTCCTGGGTGTATTACCGAGTGCTTCCCGAAGCACTGCAACGACTTTCGCAGGTGCTGCTGACCGAAAGCGGCACCGCGGCCGGGGTGACCGCATGAGCGTGGACACCATGGGCAACGAGCAGGGTGTCGTTGCGAAGCTGTCCACGCTCGACCGGTTCCTGCCGGTGTGGATCGGAGTCGCGATGGTACTCGGACTCGGGCTCGGACGGCTGATCCCCGGGCTCGGCGACGCACTGAGCGCGGTCGAGATCGACGGCATCTCGCTGCCGATCGCGATCGGGCTGCTGATCATGATGTACCCGGTGCTGGCCAAGGTTCGCTACGACCGCCTCGACACGGTCACCGGTGATCGTGGCCTGCTCGTCGGTTCGCTGGTGTTGAACTGGGTGCTCGGTCCCGCACTGATGTTCGCGCTCGCCTGGCTGCTGCTGCCGGATCTGCCCGAGTACCGGACCGGCTTGATCATCGTCGGCCTGGCCCGCTGCATCGCGATGGTGATCATCTGGAACGACCTGGCATGCGGTGACCGGGAGGCCGCCGCGGTCCTCGTCGCGCTCAACTCGGTATTCCAGGTGATCATGTTCGCCGTGCTGGGCTGGTTCTATCTGTCGGTGCTGCCCGGCTGGCTCGGTCTGGAACAGACCACCATCGACACCTCGCCGTGGCAGATCGCGAAGTCGGTGCTCATCTTTCTCGGCCTCCCGCTGCTCGCCGGATACCTGACCCGCCGCCTGGGTGAACGCGCCAAGGGCCGTGACTGGTACGAGTCGACGCTGCTCCCGCGCATCGGGCCGTGGGCGCTGTACGGGCTGCTGTTCACGATCGTGATTCTCTTTGCGCTACAAGGAAAGCAGATCACTTCGCAGCCACTGGATGTGGTACGGATCGCCATCCCGCTGCTGATCTACTTCGCCCTGATGTGGGGTGGCGGCTACCTGCTCGGCGCCGTCATGGGCCTCGGCTACGCCCGCACCACCACGATGGCGTTCACCGCCGCGGGCAACAACTTCGAACTCGCCATCGCCGTGGCGATCGCCACCTATGGCGCCACCTCGGGCCAAGCACTCGCCGGAGTCGTCGGGCCCCTCATCGAGGTACCCGTCCTCGTCGGCCTCGTCTACGTGTCCCTCGCGCTGCGAAAGCGGTTCCGGGACAACGCCTCCACCGTCAGCTCCGCCGTCTAGCGGCACCGACCGCGCTGTCCGGCGCCGCAACGACGCCCCGACCCGGTAATCGAAAGGCCGACCATGGCAACCAAGCCCAGCGTTCTGTTCGTCTGCGTGCACAACGCGGGCCGCTCGCAGATGGCAGCGGCGTTCCTGACCCACCTGGCCGGAGACGCCATCGAGGTCCGCTCGGCCGGCAGCGCACCGGCCGACTCGATCAATCCCGCCGCGGTCGAGGCCATGGCCGAACTCGGCATCGACATCTCCGCCCAGTCGCCGAAGATCCTCACCGCCGACGCGGTAGCAGCCTCCGACGTGGTGATCACCATGGGCTGCGGCGACGCCTGCCCGTACTTTCCCGGGGTGAGTTACCGAGATTGGGTGCTCGCGGATCCCGCGGGCAAAGGCATCGATGCCGTGCGACCCATCCGCGATGAGATTCGCGATCGGATCGAGAAACTGATCGCGGAGTTACTGCCCGCTTGACCCGGCGCTATTCGCCGGAGACGGGATCCGACTCGTACACGGGGATACCCCGGGCGTCGAGCATCTGGATGATGCCGACGAACTGATCCCGATCACCGATGGCTTCCGGAACATACTCGTTGATCTCAGCATGCGTTATGTACTTCTGTTCGTGCCCGAGGGTGATAAGTTCCTTCATTCCGGACTGTGCCATGCGTTATCTCCACCTGTCAGCAGAGCCGGTCTACCGTCGGCCCCGGGACGGCCCACGTTAGCAGCGTGGCGCATATCCTGACCGAGATATCGCGGGACTCTTAATGTTTCGCTGATTGCGCTGCGATGGGTGCCGCATCAGACCGCGGGGTCCGGCTTTCTCGTCGTTTTGCAACGCCCTGCGGCGCCGCTTGCGACCGCACGCCCGGCGCGATCGCCGCATCGGCCACCGAGGTCGCGACCGATCTCGACTGACGGCCGCACGCCTGCGGGCGAGTAGCCCGCCTATTCGGCGATGGTGAAGCTGGTGCCGTCCTCGGAGATCGGACCAGGACCGAGTTCACCGTTGGTGGCGCCGATCGAATAGCTGACCGGCTCGAAGGCCGTCAACGGCTTTCCGTCGATCTGCACGTTGGTGAAGGTGATCGGGCTGAACGATGGCAGGGCACTGTTGAGGTGACCTTCGACAATGATTTCCGCGCTCAATGCCGGGGCGTCGGACTCCGCGACGGTGGTCCGCGTCCAATTCTGGGTCAGATTCGCCACCGTCATGGTGTAGGCGGAGCCGTCGAAGCTGACCGAGGCCCGCATTTTGTCACCGGGCGCCGATGTCACGCCCTCGTATATCACCGGATTCGCCGGGTACGCCTCCCATAACGCCATCCGATACGTCTCTTGTGTACATACCGTGGCACCTTGGGCCGAAGCGCTGCCGATGCCCGCGCACACATCTGACGTGGCCCGGCCCAGCGTGGTGTTCGCACTTTCCGCGGCCCTGATCGCATTGCGGAACCAGGCGGGATTATTGACGACGGTGGCGCTCGCCAGGTTCACGATGGCCAGCCCGGGCAGCGACGCCAGCGCACCCGCCACACTCACACAGATCGCTTCGGCACCGGTCTGCATCAACGGCAAGGCCTGCTTGCCGTTCACCAGCGTCCCGTTCAAGCCGACCCAGGGCGCAACGCGCTGAATAACGCCGGTTTCGGTGCAGGTCACCTCGGGTTCTACCCATTCCGCGGAAATGCTCTTGAAGCTCCCGGTGACCACATATCCGGCCCAGTTGGTGCCGCGAATGCGCGGCGGCGCCGGCGCCCGCGGGGCCTCGGGCGCCGTTTTCGGCGTCGTCTTCGGCTCGGCCTCCGGTGCCGGCTGCCCGGTCGCCAACGGCGGCGAGACCAGCACCGCCACGATCGCACCCACCACCGACACGGCGAGACGGCTTCGCATTCGAGTCCGACCCGGGGTAGTCGTCATGAACAGCCACAATAGCTGAAACACATCACTGTCGCGCGTCGCCACGCGGCCATGTTTCCGCATTCATTTGAATGACACTCCGGAGCGGCTGCGCAACAACACCGGTCACTAGTGATTTGCTGAATTAGCACGACCGGCTTCGAGTTTCAATCAGTGGATACGAAAGGACCGAATCGACGATGCGGTACTTCATTCCTACCCTCGCAGCAGCCGTCAGTGCGCTTTTTCTCTGCGCCGCTCCGGCAAACGCCGTCGCCACGGATTGCGCGGCTCCCGATGCGCCCCCGATTTGCGCGACGCCATCGCGCACCTGGGAAACCCATTCGGCCGGCTCCTCGCTATCCCTACCCCGGGCAACGGTCAAAATTCTTGCGATGACAATCGTGCCGCCGCACCATTTCTGGGCGTTCGACAACATCATCACCCGCGAAAGCGGCTGGAATGTTTTCGCCATCAACCCGGAAAGCGGCGCCTACGGCCTCGGCCAAGCCCTCCCGCCCGAAAAGATGGGTACCCACGGGCCCGACTGGGCGTTCAACCCGGTAACTCAGATCCGCTGGACCTACGACTACATGAACAAGCGCTACGGCAACCCCATCCGCGCCTGGGAGTTCTGGCAAGCACATCACTGGTACTGATCTTGCCGCCGCGGCGGTCGGCTGCCAGCCGACTCAGTCGCGCAACGCCTTCTCCCGCACCGAGTTCAAAGTCTGCGCGAGGATGCGAGAGACCTGCATCTGGGAGATGCCCAAACGCGCGGCAATCTGGGCTTGGCGTTGCGCCGCGAAAAAACGCATGAACAGCACCTCACGTTCCCGCTCCGGCAGCGCCGCGATCAACGGCCGCACCGCCAGCACATCCTCGACGGTGCGGAAGGCCGGTTCCTCCACGCCGAGAGTGTCCAGCAGCGAAAGCGATGCGCCCGCGCCGTCGTTCGCGGCCGCACCGTCGAACGAGGATGTCTGGTAGCCATTGCTCGCGATCATCGCCTGCGTCACGTCGACGATGTCGGCATCGAGTTCCGCCGCGATCTCCCCGGCTTTCGGCATCCGGCCGAGTCGCTGGAACAACAGGTCGACGGTCGGTCCGATCTTCAGTTGGAGCTCCTTCAGCCGCCGCGGTACTCGCACGGCCCAGGTGAAGTCACGGAAATGGCGACGGACCTCGCCCATGATCGTCGGCACCGCGAACGACACGAACGACGCACCGTACTCGGGGTCGAACCGATCGACCGCCGCCACCAAACCCACCCTGGCGGTTTGCAGGAGGTCGTCGAAGTTCTCGCCACGACCCGCGTACTTGCGGGCGATGTGCTCGGCCAACGGCAGGGAGCGCTTGATCAGTGCCTCCCGCAAGGCAGTCCGGCGCGGATCGCCCGCGGCCAACGCTACGAGCTGGGCAAAGAGCGGTTCGAGTTGGTCGTAGTCATCGGTAGGGCGGTGTGCGCGTCGAGTTCTCGCGCGAGTCGGTGTCGGCGTTTCGGTCATCGGTGCCGCCTCGGATCCAGCTGATGTCGACAGGGTCGGGAATCCGGACAGCCACGACGGACTGGGCGCTATCCGCGGCGACCGAAACATCGCTACTCGGTCGTCCTCTGAGTAGACGCCGTCCGGACCGCTGTGTCAACAGTGTAGGTCTACACTAGATATCTACGTTGGAGAACCGCTATCTACTGATGAATTTCGGCGCCGTCTCGCTCTCGGAGCCGCCCTGCTGCTCGCCGGACTCCTACTCGGCATATCCCTGATGACCGGCGCGGGCATCGTCGTCCTGATCATCGGGGCACTACTCATGTACACCGGCGGCCGGTCCGGACGCGGTTGGCGCCAGGCCACCACCCGGCTCCGCCCGCAGCGCCGTCGCCGCCGGTCCCGTCAGCACCGGTAACTCGTCGAAGGGTGCGGCGGACAATATGGTCAGCTCGTCGTGCCCGACGGCAGCGGATACCCCGGTGATGCCTACCTGCGCCGGGCGATCATTCGCAGGCCGTGGCGCGGCCGCAAGGTCAGCGTCGCCCCCGCGAGACGAACGACCACACCTGTCATGGAGTGGGGATTTGGGTCCAGAGGGCGCAGTGGTGGGCTTCGGGGATGTTGGTGGTGGCGGTGGTGTCGGGGTGCAGGACCAGGGACTGGTCGCCGGTGTGGCGGGGCCAGTCCGGGAGGCCGTCGGTGTTCGGGTCGCCAGTGTGGGTGAATGCCGACCAGTAGCGGATCATCTTGTCGGACAGTGCTTTTTGGGCCGGGGTGGCCGGGGACGGGGTCTGGTCGAGGTCGAACAGGTAGGGCAGTTCGAAGCCGTGGGCCGCGCCCAAGGGGAAGGGCGGTGGGGACGGTAACCCGGGGAGCGGTGCGGCATCCTGGTCGGCGAATTCGTAGGCGTAGACGGGGCCGGTACGGGTGAGGGATTTCGTGTTGTCGGCGATCGGGCACGCGAAGACATAGTCGGTCATCACCGCCGACCAGGCCAGCTCCGGTTGCGCGTAGCGGTCGAGCGGATATTGCGCGCCGACGGCGTCGGCATGCGGGCCGAGCATCTTCAACAGGTCGGGATAACGCTCGGCGGTGATCGTCTGTCCGGCAACGAAATAGGTGTATTCGTCCCGGTTCACGCCGATCAGTACCGGCACTTTCGCGGCCTTGCCGTCACGGAACGCGACCATCGGGTCGTCCGGCAGCACGGGTTGGCCATAGATCGGACTGGGCAGACCGACACCGGCTTCCCCGGTGAAGTGCAACGGCGTCGCGGCCACCTGCTCAGCGGGTATCACACGCAGACACCGTGCTACCGGGGCGGCATCGGCACCCGGGCAGCCGATCGTCGCCGCGTATTCCTCGCTCTTGGCGACCGCGGTCTGCCGCTCGGTCTGCATTTCGCACGGCCCGCTCTGCAATATCGCGCCGTGGAACAGCCGGTCCGAGGCCGGTGACACCAAGTGGTCACACACCGACATCGCGCCGGCCGACTCACCGGCAATGGTCACCTTGGCCGGATCGCCGCCGAACGCGCCGATATTGTCACGCACCCAGCGCAACGCCGCCTGCTGATCCAGCAACCCGAAGTTGCCGACCTGCCCGTCCTCGTGCGCCACCGCCGGATGCCCCAGGAAACCCAGCGCACCCAGCCGGTAGTTGATCGTCACCACGATCATGTCGCCGGTGCGCACCAATCGCGCGGGGTTGTACAAACTTCCGCTGCCGGTGGTGAACGCGCCGCCATGGATCCACACCAGCACCGGGCGTTTCCGGTCGTCAGCGCCACTGGGTGTCCACACATTCAGGAACAGGCAGTCCTCACTGCCGGTGAGCCGACCGGCGTCTTCGGCTTGCAGACACTCGGCTCCCGGCTTGGTCGCGTCTCGCTCCGCCGACCAAACAGCCGGTGCCACAGGCGGTTTCCAGCGCAACTCGCCCACCGGTGGCGCCGCATAGGGGATTCCGGAAAACGCGCGCTCGTCGGCCGTCACGGTCCCGCGCACCGGCCCGGACCGGGTCTGCACTACCGCCGCGTCGGTCGGCTGTTGATCTCTCTCATCGCCACACGCGGTCACGGCGCTGAACACGACCGCCATGACGGCCGATACCAGCACCGCCCGAAACGCGCGCCGCCGCGCCGTCGTACGCCACCGGTCCGCGTCCCGTTCGGAGCCGGAGCAGTCAGCATTCATCACGGATCCCCTTTACCAGCCGGAAGACTCGATAAGACGATGACCGTCTGAATAGAAACTAGCGAACTCGACAGCCGGGGCGCTCGGCTTCGGCGATACCCCGGCTCGGCGAGTCGGGCTCCTCGGAGCGCCGCCGAGCAGCAACCGTCAGGAGCTGCTGCCGGTGGCCGGACGCGACCGCAACCGTTCACATTGGACGGGATCGGCATCGGGACGGTCCGCGCCGTTCCGGGCACAACCCTGCCGGGAGAAGCCATTCCGGTCATAGCCGCTTCGGTCATAGCCCCACCGGTCGTAACCGCTTCGGTCATAGCCGAACCGATCACGGCCGAACCGGTCACGGCCGGAACCATCGAAGCCATCCATGCCGTAGCCGAAGAAGTCGTCATCGAGGCCGCTCTTGGGCGGGTCGTGGTGGAAGCCGCCGTGGCAGCCGATCTCCGTCGGCGTGACGCACGGCTTGGCGGACGCCGCGGGAATGATGACAGCGGCGGGAGCCAGCGCCAAGGTCGCCGCCACCACGGTTCGCACCATCATCCGTCGAGCCCTACCGGTGCTCACACTTGTCATCGACACGATCGACCTCTTGTTCCCAGGGAACGCACCTATCGCGTTCGGATCCGATAAACAGACTCTTTCCACCGCGGCCGCCTACTGGGCCATTCCTGCTCGCGAAACGTCTAAAGCATTGGCGGGCAGACAATTTCGAGCGGCAATTTCGATACCTCGACGGTATCCGAAACGAATACGTTTCTGCCTCAGGGGAATCCCCCATTTCGCCATCCACCATGGGACGTACGCTTCCGGTGGATCTCCCGGGGTCAGGCGCCCACTCCTGCCCCGCCCACGCGTTGAATTCGCACACCTCTCCACTATTCCGACCGATCGGTCGGACTTATTGCGATAGGATGTTCACATGACAAACAGGCACCCGGCCGACGGGCGCCGAGCTCGCGGCGAACGATCCAGAACCGTAGTGCTGGACGCGGTGGTCTCGCTGGCTTCCGTCGAAGGGCTCGGCGGACTGAGCATGGGACAGGTCGCCGCCGAGGCGGGCGTCAGTAAATCCGGCCTGTTCTCGCTCTGGCGCGACAAGGAAGAGCTGCAGCTGGCGGCCATCGAACGCGCACGCCTGCAGTGGGTGGAACAGGTAGTGACACCCGCGCTGCGAGCACCGGCCGGGATAGGCCAGCTGTGGGCGCTGCACGAATCGCGCCTGGCGTTCTACGCCGACCTGGTACTGCCCGGCGGCTGCTTTTTCGTGGCCATCCAGCACGAGTTCGACGACCGACCCGGCCCGGTACGCGACCGCCTGGTCGCGCTCGCTCGCGAGTGGGACGCGTTCGTGCACTCCGTTATTCGCGCCGCACTCGACGCCGGACAGCTACGGCCGGATACCGATCCCGGTGTCCTCGCCTTCGAACTCGACGCGCTCGGCTATGCCGCGGTCACCCGCGCGCGCCTGCTGGATCGCGACGCCGCGTTCGCCCAGTCCCGGGCCGCCATGCTGGGGCGACTGCGGGCGTGCAGCACCGATCCGTCGATGCTGCCGGAATCCTGAGCCGAGACCGCCGTACGAACAGGTCACTCATTCGGATCGATGGACAGCTGATGCCGGAAGGTGTCGAGCGGATCCCACTTCGCCTTGATCCGCTGGAGCCGCGGGTAGTTGTCGCGGTAGTAGAAGGTGTGCCAAGGGATCCCCGACGTGTTCCATCGCGGATCCCGAAGGTCCGGATCCGGGTAGTTGATGTAGCTCCCGCCGTCGACCTCGCCGGGCACCGGAACCCCGCCGGTCGCGGCATAGACATCGCGATACATCTCGCGAGCCCACTGAATGAATCTGTCGTCGTCCGCCGGTGCGCGCCATGCCGCGTGAATGAGCATCTTCATGAACGAGTCACGCACCGGCATGGCGGTCGCTCCGGGCGGCCGGGCATTGATCGCGCCGCCGAAAGGCAGGAATTCCAGCTGGGATTCACCGATATAGCGAACATCGGTCAGGTACCGGTAGAACGTCCGCAGTTGCTCAGGCGTGTACGACCGACGCAGATACGCCGCCTTCACTTTCACCCGAGGCGGCTGCGCGCCCTTGGCGTAATACACCTGCGCCACGGTGTCCGCGTAGGACTTCTGCTCGAGCGGCAGCGCGATCGGCGGCGGTACGACGCCCTCGCTCACCGCCGCGACGAATTCGTCGTAACAGGACCGTGCCTCGGGCGCATCGGCATCGAGCAGGACCAGAATGTCGCAGGACCCGGCGAACGGCTTGACATGCAGCGGTCCGTAGAGGCCGGCGAATCGGCTGTCCGGCTGGCTGTTCCGTTCGAAGAAGGCCAAGTAGTTCCCGACAAAGCGGACGAACGCCGCTTCGCTCGCGACCGGTAACACCAGCCGCGCCGTCATCATGTTCGCCGGTGCTTTCGGCAGCAAACGCGCCGGGTCCGTGCCGTCGGCATCATGCGAACGGAGCAGAAACCGGGTCACCACACCGAAATTGCCGCCACCGCCCCCGGTATGCGCCCACCACAGATCGGCATCCGGTCCGTCCTTGGTGGCGACCACCACCGACGCCGCGCCGGTCGCGTCGACCGTCACCACCTCGACGCCGTACACATGGTCCGCGGCCAGCCCGAGCCGCCGAGACAGCGGACCGTAACCGCCGCCGCTCAAATAGCCGCCCATGCCCACCCCCAGGCAGATCCCGGCCGGAATTGTCACGCCCCAGCCGCGCAACAGTGCCGCGTACACCGCCCCGATCTCCGCGCCCGCGGCCACGGAGTAGGCGTTGTGACGGTCGTCGAAGTACACCCCGCGCATCCGGCTCAGATCGATGATCGCCCGGGTTTCCGGGTCGTCGACGAAGCCGTCGAAGCAGTGCCCACCGGAACGGGTCGCGATCCGCGATCCCTCGGCGACCGCGCTCCGCACCGCGGAACGGGTCTCTTCGGCGTCCGCGGGCAGATAGATCTTCGCGGGTCGGGCAACGAACCGCCGGTTGTAGCCCCGAAGGGTGAGCGGTGCGTACTCCGGGTCGCCGGGCGGGACGACCTTCGGTGTCGGCTCCGCGACCGACTCCGGTACCGCACCGGCCCGGGACCCGATGAACATCCCGCCGGAACCCAACCCTGCCGCGCCGATGAATTTCCGTCGTGACAATGGCATCGTGCAGACCCTCTCCTTCGAGACGAGCGACAGGTAACCACCACCCGGGCCGGCCGGGACGCACGGAAACATCATGGTCTACCGGCCCGCGCCGGTGCGGGTCCGACACCAGCAGGCCGGATGATCGGCGCCGCCCGCCCCGGCGTATGTTGTTCACGTAATTTCCTGCCGTGGACAGGCAGAAGGAGTGATGTGACGGTGCGAGCCGAGCCAGCGACACCCGCCGACAGGAGCCACCCCACGTCTCCCGATGCGCCGAGGTTGCGGACATTTCCGACCAACAGCCCACCCGGTCTGCGGTGCGTGGGACAGGTCGATCTGGCGACGCACGGTAGTTGGCGGTCCGCGTTGGCCGAACTGCCCAGTGCCCCCGACATCCATCTGGAATTGTCCGAGCTCACATTCATCGATACCCACGGCACCCTGATACTGGTGGAAGCAACGAATCAGTCGGCAACGGGACGCAGGGTCGTGCTGCACAACCCACCGGTGACGCTGGTCCGCATCCTGGACCTGTTCTGGCCGTCGCTCCCCACACTCGAGGTAGACCGCGCATGACCACCACCGCCGCCGCCGCTGGACCACCCACCGCCGACTCGGCCGACCCGTTCGTGCACCCGGCGCTGTTCTACAGCGACACCGAGGAGTATCTGGCAGGCACCGTCGGGTTCATCCGAGGAGGATTGGCCAACAACGAACCGGTCGCGGTGTCGGTCCCCGGCCCCAACCTGGAACTGATTCGCGCCGAACTCGGTTCGGACGCCGACGCGGTGCGGTTGATGGACATGACCGTCGAAGGCCGCAATCCGGGCCGGATCATTCCCGGCGTGCTGCGCGCCTTCGCCGACACCTACCCGACCGGTCGGGTGCGGATCATCGGTGAACCCATCTGGGCGGGCCGCTCCGCGACGGAATACCCGGCATGCGTCCAGCACGAAGCGCTGATCAACGCCGCGTTCACCGGTCGCGAGGTCACCATCCTGTGCCCCTACGACACCGAACGCCTCGACCCGCTCGTGCTCGCCGACGCCCACGCGACGCACCCGACACTGATCGACAGCAGCGGCGAACGCCCCAGTGGCGCCTACGATCCCGACCACATCGTCGCCTCCTACAACAAGCCGCTGCCCCCGCCGCCCGCGATCGCCGATGTGATCGCCTTCGATGCCACGTCGCTCACCGACACCCGGCATCGGGCGGTTGCCTACGCCCGCCGGGCGGGCATGGCCGAGGACCACATCGTCGATCTGGAATTGGTCGTCGCGGAGACCATCACCAATTCGGTGGTGCACGGGGGCGGCAGCGGCACGCTGGCGCTGTGGACCGAGGGCAGGCAACTGCGCTGCCAGGTCCGCGATGCGGGCCACATCACCAATCCGCTCGCGGGTCGCCTACCTCCGCAGCCGTTCCAATTCGGCGGCCGCGGCCTGCTTCTGGTCAACCAGCTGACCGACCTGGTCCGCATCCATACCGGCGTGCACGGCACCACCATCCAGATGGATCTCCGCCTCGCCTGATCGGCGCACCAGCGGCCGTTCCGGCGTCACTTGCCGGTGAACTTCGCCTTCCGTCGCTCGATGAACGACTGAATCCCCTCCGCACCGTCGGCCGTAGCGAAAAGCTTGGTGACATCGCCGACCAAATGCTCGGCGGCCGCGGCATTTCCTTCGTCGCGGGCACGGTGCGCGGAGGCGAGGATGGTGCGCACCCCCAATGGCGCCGAGTCCTCGGCGATTTCGGTGGCGAGCGTGCGCGCCGCGTCGAGCGCCGTGCCGGCATCGGGCGTGACCTGCTGGATCAGGCCGATGCGGTAGGCCTCGGCGGCGTCGAACTCGGCACCGGTGAGCACCCAGCGCATGGCATTGCCCCAGCCGGCTTCCCGCCAGAACCGCAGTGTCGCACCGCCGAAGGGGTAGATGCCGCGCCGAACTTCCAGCTGACTGAACCGGGTGCCTTCGGCGGCGATCCGGATGTCGGCGGCCAGCAACAGTTCGATGCCCAGCGTCATGCACCAGCCCTGTGCCACGGCGATCACCGGCTTGGTCCAGCGGTAATCCAGCCGCCACGGGTCGATCCCGTCCTCGGGGTAAGTGATCGCGCCACCGGCTAGGGCCGGTGCGACATCGACCAGGTCGAGGCCCGCGGTGAAATGCTCGCCGTGTCCGTACAGCACACCGGCGCGCAGGTCGTCGTCGTTTTCGAGCAGCGCGTAGGCGCGGGAGAGCTCGCCGAGCATCTCGAGGGTGAAGGCGTTGCGCTTCGCCGGGCGGTTGAGTCCGATGAGCAGGACATGTCCGTCGCGTTCGACGGTGACGGTGTCGGCCATGAGGTTCAGTCAACAATAGCGCTATAGATTATGCAATAGCCCATAATTGCTGTGCGACGTATGCCGCAGGCCGGTGGCTCAGGAGCCCGATTCGATACGGGTCTGTCCGGTCAGCTGCTGGAAGGCGCGGGCAACGTACTCGATTCGGGCGTCTTCCAATTCGGGCCGCGGATAGGTGGAGCGGAAAATCGCCTCACCGTCGAACATGTGCACCACCGACGTGGCAAGCAGGCGGGCGACGTCGGCCGGGACAGCGGGTGTCAGGGCGGCGATCGCGACCCGCTCGACGTCGTCGATCAGCGCCCGAGCGACCGGTGCCAACCTGGCCCGCAGTTCGGTTTCGGTGCGCGCGGCAACCAGCAGTTCGAACCAGACCGTGTTGGTTTCCTGGCGGATCTGGTTGCGGGCACGGTGCAGGATGTGCGCCAAATCCAGTGGCCGGTCGGCATTCTCGCGCGCCCGGATATTGTCGAATGCTTGCATGTGCCTGCGGCCGACCTCTTCGGCAGCGGCCACGACCAGGTCCGTCCGCGAGTCGAAATGCCGGAAGATGCCCCCCTTGGACACCCCGGCCCGGCGGCTGATCTCGCCGAGCGAGGCGTTGTGGTAGCCGACCTCGGCGATGGCCTCGATGGTGGCCTCGACGAGTTTGGCGATCGTCGCGGCGCGGCGTTGGGCTTGGGTGCGTCGCG
This sequence comes from Nocardia brasiliensis, assembly GCF_042691675.1. Taxonomy (GTDB): domain Bacteria; phylum Actinomycetota; class Actinomycetes; order Mycobacteriales; family Mycobacteriaceae; genus Nocardia; species Nocardia brasiliensis_D. Next base: position 1,814,863 of record NZ_CP170507.1, on the reverse strand, counting down.
GCTGATCGGTCACCGCGCCCGCGACCTGAGGAAACGTCCGGTGCGGACCGCGCCGAGGATCGGCGCGGGCGTGCCGTCGCCGAAGACGTACTTACCGCCGATGAAGACGGCCGAGACCGCCCCGTCATTGCGATTCACCATGCGAGACAGGTTGTCATACTGTGCGACCGGGCTTTCCGCGTAGGCGTCGAGCGAGGAGTCGAGGTGCGCCGGGTCGATGATCACCAGATCGGCTCGGTCGCCCGCCCGGAGGTGACCGGCGTCGATCCCGTACCAGTCGGCCAGCTCCCCGGTCAGCCGGTGTACCGCGCGCTCCAGCGAGATGAACGGCCGCCCGGCCCGCTCGGCGTCGTGCACCCGGCGCAGGAATCGGAGACCGAAGTTGTAGAACGCCATATTCCGCAGGTGCGCGCCCGCGTCGGAAAAGCCCAGTTGCACACCGGGATCCGCGCCCAGCTTGGTCAGGAATTTCGGCCGGTGGTTGGAGATCGTGGTGCGCCAGCGCAGTTCGGTGCCGTGCGCGACCACCAGATCGAGGAACGCGTCCACCGGGTGCGCGCCGCCGCGCTCGATACCCACCTGCCCGAAGGTCTTACCGATGACGGAATCGTCTGGACAGGAAACGATTTCGGCATCGAAGAAGTCACGGTGCCAGACCCGCAGGCCGAACTTCGCGTCGTAATCCCTGCGGAAACGCCGTCGATACGCCTCGTCCCGCATCAGGGCGTTGCGCTCGACCTGATCGGCGAGATGCAGTGCCGCGGCGCCCGAACCGAACTCCTCGAAGATCACCAGATCGATGCCGTCGGCGTACACCTCGAACGGCACCGGCAGGTGCTGCCAGCGGAAGTCACCGCCCAGTGCGTTCAGCGCACGCGCGATCGGCCCCATGATGTACACCAGACCCGGGTTCGCCTTGATGTCGGCGGCCGACAACAACGTGGTCTTCAATCGTTTCCGAAAGATACCCAAGCTGCTCAGCGTCATCGCGGCGATGCTGCGCACCGAGGCGATATCAGGTCCGGCCTGGAGCACCCGCCGCCGACGACGCAGAATCGCGTTGAGGCGGCGGCGTTCCCGGGCTTTGGCGTAGGTGGACGGCAGCGTGCGCGACCGGCAGGTGTCGCCGTCGAGTTTGTCGAAAAGCAGCTGCTGCGCCGACATCCCGACGAATCCGGCGTCCAGCGCCTCGGTGAGTGCCGATTCCATGGCAGCCAGTTCGGCGGCCGTGGGACGGACATCCTTGCGGGTGGCGCGGTCGAGCCCGAGCTGCGCGGTCCGGATATCCGAATGCCCCAGCAGTGCGGCGATATTCGGGCCGAGTGGCAGGTTCTCCAGCGCGGCGACGTACTCGTGCGCCGAGCGCCAGGTCTTGGTTTCGTCGATGGCCTCGATGACGTGCCGCCGCGGGATCGCCTCGACCCGGCCGAACAGGTCGCCCGCGTCGGTGGGGCCCACGTGCACGTTCGACAGCGAACACGAACCGAGCAGCACCGTCGTAATGCCATGGCGCACCGACTCCGACAGCGCGGGCGTCTTCAGCACTTCGATGTCGTAGTGGGTGTGGATGTCGATCATCCCGGGGACAATCCACTTGCCCGCGGCATCGATGACGTTCGGGCAGCCTATTTCGTCGAGCGGCTCCGCCGACACGGCGGCGACACGATCCTCGCGGAGCCCGATATGGCGGAGGGCGGAGGGTGAACCGGCGCCGTCGAACCAGCGGCCGCTCTTGATGATCGTGTCGTAGCTCACTCCTACATTGCAACCGATCGGTCACTAACCGTCAATACCCCGGCGGTGCCAGGTCGAGCCGATCGAACAGCGGTCGTGCGGATCACCACCGGCGGTCGCTACCCTGGGCTGGCGGAATTCCCAGGTCACATGGAGGTCGCCGTGCAGGTCGGTCAGCCGAGCCGGACAGCGTTGTCGGTCGCGCTCGTCCGCGCCACGCATCAGTCGACCGCGTCGCCGCGGGTGTTCGACGATCCGCTGGCGGTGCCCATGGTCGGCTTGGCGGCCACCGAGTTGACCGCCTCGAGCGAGTACTGGATTCCCGAGCAAGTCCACCCGTGGATCGTCACCCGGTTCCGCTTTGCCGAGGACACGATCGGCGCCGCCGTCGCTACCGGCACGCGGCAGGTGGTGTTCCTCGGCGCGGGTTTGGAGACCTTCGCCTATCGGAACCCCTATCCGGATCTGCGGGTATTCGAGGTAGACCACCCGCGGACACAGGAATGGAAGCGACTGCGGTTGCGCGAGGCCGGCATTCGGATTCCGCCGTCGCTGACCTTCGTGCCCGCCGACTTCGAGCGCGAACCATTGGGCGTGGCGCTTGCCCGTGCGGGGTTCGACCGCGGTGCCGCGACAATCTTCGTCTGTCTCGGCGTGGTGGTGTATCTGACCGAGCAGGCCGCATTGGACATGCTGTCTTTTACCGCCGGACTCGACGCGCCCACCCAGGTGATCGTGGACTACAACGATCTGCCCACCGCGCTGCCGCCCGACCGCGGTGCCACTTTGGCGTCCGTGATGCAGCGGGTCGCGGAGCGGGGTGAGCCGTGGCAATGCTTCTTTCCGCCGGACGAACTCGTCCAGCAGTTGCGGTCGATGGGCTTCACCGAGATCACCGATTCGACCGTCCCGGAGTTATTGGCACACTACGGATTCGAGCCCTCGGCCGACAACGACCCGTTCGCCGCCCATATCCTCCATGCCACGCGCCGATAATTGGCCGAGCGCCGAATTGCCCTGATTGCACACATCGGTCGCTGACCTCACGGCGTCTACCACCGATCTAAGAGAAATGATTTGCCGTTGCGTAACTCGTCGCTCGCCACACGGCAACCACAACCTGTCATCTTATTCCGATCGTTGTAGAAACAAGAGAGCGCGAACGCCTGCGACAATGCCGGTGCACGCGGTGTGACGAGCGGATTCACGAGATCGACGCGCACGCCATGCAGGAATAGCGGCACGCTTGCCGCAAGATCAAGAAACGCTGTCGCTTCAGTTGTCCAGCAGTAGCTGAATTTTCGAACGCCCCTTGTTTCCAACGTCGCAGAACCAAGATGGGAGGGGCTTATGCCCACGCCGATACCGCAACATGCCGATCATCCGCTCGCGTTGCCCACCGCCGAAGAGATCGACCGGATGCGCGCCATTGTCGACGCAGCCGGGTTGATCGCGCCGACGACCCGTTTCGTCTACGTCGGTCTCGAAGAACCGGACAAATACGCGGTATACGACTGGACGAACGCCACGACACCGGACCGGCGCTTCCGCGTACTGCTGCACGACGTCGACCGGCCGAATGCCATCGACCTGATCGTGTCGCTCGGCAGCCGCGCCGTGCTCGCCCAACGCACCCTCGATGCGATCGTCGACGGCCAACTGCCCGTGCTCGACGAGGAATTCGAACTGGTCGAATCGGTGCTGTCCACCGACCCGGACTGGTTGACCGCGCTGGCCGCCCGCGGCCTCGACGTCGCCGAGGTGCGGGTGGCTCCCCTGTCGGCGGGCGTATTCGGCTACGAGGGCGAGGAAGGCCGCCGCATCCTGCGCGGTTTGGCGTTCCATCAGCAGCACGACAGCGACCATCCGTGGGCCCATCCGATCGACGGACTCGTCGCGTTCGTCGACGTCATGACGCGCGAGGTACTGCAGGTGATCGACACCGGGCCGGTTGCGGTGCCCCAGGAATCCGGCAACTTCGACGACCTCGCCGTCACCGGCCCGCTGCGGACCACCCAGAAACCGATCGAGATCAGCCAACCCCAAGGACCCAGCTTCACGGTGCGCGGCAACCTGGTCGAATGGGAAAAGTGGTCGGTGCGTGTGGGTTTCGATGCCCGCGAAGGTCTTGTCCTGCACCAGATCGGCTTTCACGACGGCGGTCGGCTCCGACCGATCATCCATCGTGCCTCGATCGCGGAAATGGTTGTGCCCTACGGTGATCCGTCACCCGTCCGCTCGTGGCAGAACTACTTCGACACCGGCGAGTATCTCGTCGGACGCTACGCGAACGCGCTCGAGCTCGGCTGCGACTGCGTCGGCGACATCACCTATTTCGACGCGGTCGTCGCCGACGAGGCGGGCCGTGCGCGCACCCTGCGCAACGCGATCTGTCTGCACGAAGAGGATTTCGGGGTGCTGTGGAAGCACACCGACCTGTGGACCGGGTCGCGGGAGGTCCGCCGCCAACGCCGGCTGGTGATCTCGTTCTTCACCACGGTCGGCAACTACGACTACGGCTTCTTCTGGTACCTGTACCTGGACGGAACCATCGGCTTCGAGGTCAAGGCTACCGGAATCGTCTTCACCGCCGCCTATCCCGGCGTCGACCACCCCTTCGCCACGCAGGTCGCGCCCGGCCTCGGCGCGCCCTATCACCAGCACCTGTTCAGTGCCCGGCTCGACATGATGGTCGACGGGCACCGCAACCGCGTCGAGGAGGTCGAGACCGTTCGGGTGCCGATCGGCCCGGCCAACCCGCACGGCAACGCCTTCACCCAGCGGCGGACGACATTGACCAGCGAATCGCAGGCCCAGCGACTCGCGGACAACCGGGTCGGCCGCACTTGGCACATCAGCAATCCCGAGGTGCGCAACCGCCTCGGCCGACCCGTCTGCTACGTGCTGCATCCGGAGGGCAGGCAGACGTTGCTCGCCGACGACGAGTCGCCGATCGCCAAGCGTGCCACCTTCGCGACCAAAAGCCTTTGGGTGACCCGATATGACCCGGATCAGCGTTACGCCGCAGGCGATTTCGTCAATCAGCATCCCGGCGGAGCGGGTCTCCCGGCCTACGTCGCGGGCAATCGCGCGCTCGACAATGAAGACCTGGTCGTGTGGCATACCTTCGGACTCACACATTTTCCGCGACCGGAGGACTGGCCGATCATGCCGGTCGACTACACCGGATTCGTGCTCAAACCGGTCGGATTCTTCGACCGCAATCCCACTCTCGATGTTCCTCGCACCAGCTCCGGCCACTGCGACGAGTCGACAAGTTGCCGCCAAGGAGCTCCCGATGACTGAATCACCTACTGCCAGTGGACGATTACGCGGCTCGATCGGAGTGACCGGGATCGTGCTGCTCGTCATCGCGGCTGCCGCACCGCTCACCGCCGTCGCGGGCGCGCTGCCGCTGATGATCGGCCTCGGTAACGGGGCCGGCGCACCGACCGCCTACCTCGTCGCCGCGGCCGTCCTGCTCGTTTTCAGCGTCGGATACGCCGCGATGAGTGGCCACATGGATGAGGCGGGTGCCTTTTACGCCTACGTTCGCCGCGGGCTCGGCACCAGTACCGGACTCGGCGCGGCGGGGCTGGCGCTACTCACCTATACCGCCATCCAAGCCGGGATCTACGGGCTGGCGGCCTCGACTGTCGAAGAACTCGTCGTCCACGACGGCGGACCCGACTTGCCTTGGCCCCTCTATGCTTTCGCGCTCGTGGCGGTCGTCGCGGTGCTCGGCTATCGCAATATCGAGCTCGGCGCCAAGGTGCTCGGGGTGCTGCTCGTCGTCGAGATCGGCATCATCGTCGCGTTGTCCGCCGCGGTGCTCGTCCAGGGTGGGGCGCACGGCATCGATGCTGTTTCCTTCACTCCGTCGGCGTTTTTCGACGGCTCGCCCGGTGTGGCGTTGATGTTCGCGATCGCGTCGTTCATCGGCTTCGAAGCCACCGCGATCTACGGCGAGGAGACCCGCGACCCGCGCCGCACCATCCCGCGAGCCACCTACCTCGCGGTGCTCACCATCGGCGTGCTGTACGCGGTGGCCAGCTGGGCGATGGTGCTCGCGTTCGGCAGTGCCGAGGTGGCCGCCGCGGCGGGCGCGGACCCGGAAGGGCTGACCTTCACCGCGGCGCGGCTCTTCCTCGGCGAAACCGCCGCCGACAGCATGGGCGTCCTGCTGGTGACCAGCCTGTTCGCCGCCCTGCTTGCGCTGCACAACGTGGTCGCGCGCTACGGCTACGCGCTGGCCCGCGACGGCGTCGGCCACCCGGCGCTCGGCCACATCCATCTCCGCCACGGCTCGCCGCACAAGGCTTCGCTCGCCCAAACCCTGTCCGCCGCACTGGTCGTCGGCACCTTCGGCGTCGCGGGAGCGGACCCGGTGCTGCACCTGTTCACCTGGATGTCCGGCCTGGCCACCGTCGCGATCCTGTTGCTGATGCTGCTCACCAGCGTCGCCGTCATCGTCTTCTTCCGCCGCACCGGCCTGGACCGCCGCCGATGGCATACGGTGTTCGCCCCTGCCCTCGGCACCGCCGGATTGTTCCTGGTGACCGCTCTTGTAGTCGACAACTTCACCACTCTGGTGGGCGGCTCGACCCTCGTCGCGACAACGCTGCTGGCCATTGTCGTAGCGACGTTCGGTGCCGGTGTCGCCTTGGCGCGGGCGCGTCGAAGCACAGCGGCCACCCGTACGCCCGCCGACCCCTTGCTCAGCATCGCCGACCGGTAGGCGACACGGCGCGGGTGGTAGCGCGCGGGCCCGACTCGGGACACACTTGATGCCGTGAATCGCATGCCATTCGGCCCGATCGCCGAGTCCCCGGGGGGTCCGCAGTGACCGCCCTTGCCCGCGGCGAGAACCGGCCGGCGCCCAGCGACCGAATGACCGTGACCGTCACCTGCTCGGCCGGGGTCGACGTATCGGCGCTGTTGCTCGGTGCGGACGGGCGAGTTCGGTCCGACGCCGACTTCGTCTTCTTCAACCAGCCGGTCGGTCCCGGCGTCACTTACCGGCACGGCAGCGGGCGCGCCGACATGGTGGACGTGCAGACCGGCGCGTTGCCCGCCGATGTCGACACCGTCGTGGTCACCGCCAGCCTCGACGGCAGCGGACCGCGCACCTTCGCCGCCGCCGGAACGTTGCTGACGACCATCGGATCCGACGCGGGGACACTGACTTTCCCGATGGACGGACTCACCACCGAGACGGCGGTGGTGTGTGTCGAGATCTATCGCCGCGGCGGCGCCTGGAAGGTGCGCGCGGTCGGTCAGGGCTACGACAACGGGCTGGCCGGTATCGCGCAGGCGTTCGGCGTGAACATCGACGACGAACCCGAAGCGCCGCAGGCTGCCACGCACGCAGCGCCGCAGGCCGCAGCACCACATGCGGCCACACCCGCGGCACCGCCTCCCGCCGCGCCGGTTCCGCCACCGAACTACCCGCCCCCTGGGGCGGTTCCACCACCGAACTACCCGCCGCCAGGCGCGGTTCCGCCGCCCTATCCCCCGGCCCCCGCCTACGCACCGCCCGCCGCACCACCACCTCAGCAAGGAGCACTGCCGATGCAGAGCGATCTGTTCAACCCGAGCCACGCCGAAGTCACCGGCGTCGGCATCCAGAAACAGGGCGGCAAGATGATCAAGGTCGCCGTCAATGGCGAGGTCATGGCGCGGGCCGGTTCGATGGTCGCCTACCAGGGCGATATGCAGTTCAAGGCGCTCGGGTCCGGCGGCATCGGCCGGGCGATCGCGCAACGGCTCACCGGCGAAGGTGTTCCGCTGATGAAGGTGTCCGGTCGCGGCGACCTGTTCCTCGCCGACAGCGCGGCCGACGTGCATCTCATCGACCTCGACGGCACCGATGGCCTGACCATCAACGGTTCCAACGTGCTCGCTTTCGATACCTCGCTGTCCTACAACGTCCAACGCGTACAGGGCGCGGCCGGAGTCGCCAGCAACGCCGGGCTTTTCAACTGCGTCTTCACCGGGCGCGGGCGGATCGCCATCACCACGCACGGCTCGCCGGTGGTGCTCCAGGTGGACCAGCCGACCTACGCCGATCCGCAGGCGGCGGTGGCCTGGTCGTCGAGCCTGCAGACCGGGATCAAGCGCAACGACTCATTCGGTCTCGGCAGGTTGATGGGCCGCAGCACCGGTGAGGGAATCACGCTGTCGTTCTCGGGACGTGGCTTCGTCATCGTGCAGCCGTCCGAGCTGCCGCCCGGCGGGCTCATCGGCGGCACCGGCGGCGGACAGCAGTCCGGCCACAGTGGCGGATTGTTTGGCTAGACAATATTTGCGCGCCGCGATTGACCGCACGCACAACGTCCGCGATGATCTGCTGACACCTCGGGTTTCGGAAGCTCTACGACGAGGTAGTCCTATCACCCCCTGGCATTCGGCACGCAGCGTGGCGGCAAGGCGAAGAGAGGTCAAAGATTGATGAGCAGCAAGCGTTGTAGAAGTTGGTCTGCTGGATTCGCGGTCCTGATCGGCGTTGCGTCAGCCGGACTCACCATGACGGCGACCGCACAGGCCGAACCATTATGGCCCGGCGGCCCGGATATCCCCGGTGTGCCGGCGATCATTCAGCCGCCCCCACCGGCACCGGTCCTCGCACCGTGCACCGCCGAAAAGGCACGAGCGTGCATGCGGCTGTCGACCAACGAGGCGTGGCTGATGGACGAAGGCAAGACCGTCTACGGTCCGACCCCGATTTCGCACGGGCGGCCGGGATACGAAAGCCATGTCGGAGTCTTCGACGTCGATTTCAAGCGCGAAGACTTCTGGAGCACGATGCACAATGCTCCGATGAAGTGGGCAGTATTCTTCGACGGCGATATCGCGACCCACATCGGACCGCTCGAAGAGCAGTCGCACGGCTGCATTCGGATGAATCCCGAGGGTGCCGAGGAGTTCTACCGCTACCTCAACCCCGGCGACATCATCGAAGTCGTGCCGTGAGCTGATATCTCCACATTCGTAGCCGGAAACGGGATGCCCGCACGGGCATCCCGTTTTTTGTTGTGCCGACGTTCACATGTTTCCGTTCGGCCACAGTGGTCACTCAGCACAACAGACCGGATGCCCCGAGTTCAACCGATAGGAGAACCATGGTTTCCCAGGACATCATCGCCCAACTCCACCAAGACATCACCACCGCGGAAGACGCAGGCGACGAGCAGACCGCCGCGCGCCTGCGCTCCGAATTGGAGTCCGCGAAACAAGCCGCCCGAAGTGAGGGCAACACCGCGGAGACCGAGTAGGCGCCGTAGTGGACGCCGGGTCCACGGCGTAGAAACGGCTTCCGCGCTACGGGATGACGAGGTCGCTACAACCAGGTGTCGGATCTACCACGCCGCAGTCCGCAGGCGGACGGGTCGGCCGGTAGTCGCCGGGGACGCCGCCCGCCGCGATGACCGCGGTGTAGGTGGCGACGGCGTCGGTGGGCCGCCGGGTGAGCGAGGGGTCCTCCCGCACATCCACGGTGTAGAGGCCGAATCTGGGGTTGTAGCTGCCCCATTCGTAGTTGTCGGTGATGCTCCAGTAGTTGTAGCCGATGATGTTCACGCCATCCGCCTTGGCGCGCTGGAGCCAGTAGACGGTGTCGCGCAGATGGTCGCTGCGGGTATAACCGTCCGCCCGCGGCGCCCCGTTCTCGGTGGGGATTCCGTTCTCTACGACGTAGACCGGCTTGCCGGGCGGGAACATATCCGCATAGCGTTTCACCGCGTAGTAGATGCCCTCGGTCCGCAACGGAAGGTTCCACATCCCCGGCGCACCGACGGCCGCGATGGACCGGACGGTGGCGGGCGGGCTGGAATTCGGCGGTTCGAAGGCGAAGTAGTAGTCGACGCCGATGTAGTCGAGCCGGTCCCGAATCTTCGCGAACAACGGACCATTGACCTGATCATCGATACCGGCGACGTAGCCGATATTGCTCGTCACCTGGGCGTCGGGCCGCTTCTCGTGGATGTAGTCGAAGATCGCATTGTGCGCTTCGGCGACGCGGTCCTCCATCGCGTGCTGGTCGGTGCCGTTGTGCCGCACCTCGTGCATGATGTAGGCGACCGGCTCGTTGATGGTGACCCACAAAGGATTTCGTGCGGCGTAGCGATCGACCACCTTGCGCATGTTGGCCAGCCAGTCCTGCACCATCTCCGGGTTGTCCCAGCCGTCGCGGTCGAAGGCCCACCCCGGGTACACCCAATGATCGAGCGTCACCATCGGGCGCAGGCCCGACTTGATGATCTTGGCGATGACCGCGTCGTAGAAGCGGAAACCGTCGGCGTCCCACTCCTCGCGACTCCTCGGTTGCAGCCGCGCCCATTCGATTCCCATCCGGAACACCTTCGCCCCGAGCGCCTTCGCCAGATCGATATCGGCGGCGTATCGGTGGTAGAAGTCGATGGCGCTGCGATACCTGTCGAACTCCGGATGCCGCTCGATGTAGCGCAGCCAGTTACTGTCTGGCGCATCGTTCTCCAGCGAAGTTCGGCCGGGCGAGTCCGAGTCGAGCGAACCGGCATCGAGCACACCGTTGTCCGGCGCGTGGCCCTCCGACTGAAAGCCGGACGCCGCCACACCCCACAGAAACCCTGGTCCGAGCCCGAGAACGCCCGCTGCGGGCGCCGGTGGAACAGCAACCGCTGTGCCGGTCACCAACAGCGCTGCCGTCGAGGCCGCGAGCGCTACCGCGGCACGCCGAGTCCATGTGCGCATAAACCGAGAACTTAACCGACTAATTGCTGAATCCTTGGTAACCCCCGGTCCCTGCGGCGAGTGCGGGGCGTGGCGCACGCCGAGATGAACTAGTTCGTGGACAGGTTGCGGCCGATCCGGGCGATCGTGACGGCTGGTGGCGCGCCATAGGCTCCGTTGCTGGCACCGGCGGCATGTTCCTCCGCCGACGCGGCGGCGTCGGCGAGGGTGACGTCGTCGGGGGCGAAGGCGGCGGCTTTCGCGGCATCGAGAGCGGTGGCGGCCGCGGCCTGCACGGCGACCGCGGCGTCGGCGGTGGCGACCGCGTAGAACGTCGCTTTGATCGCGTGGTTGGCGGCGACGTAGGCGTGCCACGCGGCGTCCCGGGTGGTGTTCGACGCCGCGACGGCGCGCGCGGACCCGTGGGCGCGCGCGACATGTTCGACGGCCTTCTCCCGGTTGACCGCTCGTCGGCTCGCCGCGCTGGCGCGACCCGCGGCGCTGCTCGCCCTGGCGTGTGCTTGCGCCATCAACTCCCGGGTGGCGTCGGCCGCCAACACAGCGGTCCCGTGCACGCTGCCCGGTAGCAGCGGAATGATTTTGCCTACCAACGGGACCCGCCGGTGTCGTCGCGCTGCTCCACGCTGTCGACGGTCGCGCCGAACCACCCCGATCGAGCCGGGAACCGCACTTCCTCCGGCTGCCACACAGCGCCGGAATCCATACCAGCACAGTAGATTACAATCGCGGCCCCGGCTGAAGTCGCCAGCCCCTTCACCGTACGTGTCACCGCGAACCTTCCTCGATCGCCCGTCGCGCGCCGGAGAACCCGGCCGCAGTAGCAGCACAGAATGCGGAGGCCGCGCGCCTCTCCGAATTGTCCGAATTCGCTCCGGGGACAACGGAAAGGCGCGCCTGCCGGTCAACCCAAAATGCCGAGGGAAACGATCCCGACAAGATTTTCCACTACCGCAAGCACGCTGTTAACCAGATCGAAGAGACCACTCAACATGACTGCTCCTGTGATACGCCATGGACAGATCGGTGCCACTTGTCGAACGAGAGCATGAGCCGGACCGCGGGAAAGGCTAGCGCACCAGCCACTGCGGGGACAAAACCGCTGCGCCCGCGCGCGCCGTCCGAGGCAGCCGGTCGGCACGGTTATTGCCCCAGTTCGCAGCCCTGACAAAACTCCTTCGAAATTTCTTCCATCCGAACGTACTTGGGTAACGAAGACACTATCGACGCCTGCCACTGACGGATCCCGGCATGGTCAGCGTTGGACACCCAACCGGGTTGTTCCCACCGTCTGGAGTCTTCGAAGAGGGGCACCGGCATTTCAGAGCTTGCGTCGGGTTGACCTCACGAAGACTGACCGGTCGGTTCATAACCAGATGAACACGAAAGGGAGATCATGCTCGCACCGCTCCTCACCGCCGTTGTCACCGCCCTCACCTCGGGACTCGTCAGCGTCGTAACCGCGCTGCTCGGCGGCTGATTCGACACGGTCCGGGGTGGCGGCGAAGCCCACCCCGGACCGGCACCAGCCTCAGGCCGCGCAGATCGATATGAAGGTGGGGACTTTGCGTCGAATGCTGTTCTCCCGAACAGGTATTCGGAGAGTAGGGACAGTGGTCGCAGGCGCGGCCCTCGCCATGAACGCCGGAGTCGGCGGCGGCGCGGCCCAGCCCGCAACGGGCCAATCAGCACGCTGCCCGGACCTTTACGCCATCGGAGTGCCCGGCACCGGCGAATCCTCGCCGGACGCGGACCCGGCCAGCGACCGGGGCATGATTTCGGCGATCTTCCGGCCGATGCTGGCGGCCGAGCGGAGCCGCACCGACCGAGCCTATGTCCCCTACGAAGCCGGCTTCGGCGGCGCGGTGCCAGGCGGCCAGGTCCCGTACGCGCAATCGGTGACCGGCGGCTTGCAGCAGCTGCGCACCATGGCGCACTCCGTCATCGAACGATGCGAGCACACCCGACTGGCCTTCGCCGGATACTCCCAAGGCGCCCACATCGCCTCCTTGTTGGCCCAGGAGATCGGCCGCGGCCAATCCGCGATACCCGCCGACCGGATCGCGGGAGTCGCGCTGCTCGCCGACCCCACCCGCTACCCCGGTGCCCCGCTGTTCCCCGGCGCCGCGGGAAAACTCGCCCCCGACCCGCCGCCCGGCACCGTGGCGGACGGTCTCGCCGACCTGCGGGCCCAGCCCGCACCCGCCGCGGGCGGTGGGATCGGACCGTTGCGTGACCTCGCCCCCGACTTCGGCGCGCTCACCGGTCGAGTCGCGTCGTTCTGCATCGATGGCGATCTCGCCTGCGACTCCCCCGCGAACGCACCGCTGCTGCACATGATCATCAACATCGCCGGCCAGGCACTGCTGCCGTTGGACGACCCGCTGACCGCGCTGTCCTCGATCGCCGACGCGCTGGCCGCCACCATCAGCAAAACCGCGACGGACGTGGTCGACAAGGACCTGCACGGCCTGACGCCGGGCAGTCTCGTACTCTCGCACGAGAAGTCGCTCAGCCAGCGGCTCGCCGAAGCGTCCGACCCCCGGTCCCTGCTCGACGACCCGACCGGTCCGTCGGCCGCCCTGCGCGTCGCCACCATCGCTCTGAACACTCTGACCAGCATTGTCGGTGCCGTCCTCACTCCCGAGGATGTCTGCCAGATCGGGGCCATCGGTGCCACGGACCCACTCGCCGGCCTGGCGACGCTGAGCGCGAAGACGTTCGCCTCGATGCCGAAACGCTCGTCCGCGCCGCGGTTCACGCAGGTCGTCACCCAGGCGTTCGATGCGATCGGGAACCTGGTCAGCGACAATCTCGAACTTGCCGACACGGACGTCTGGGGGAAATACCAGGACGCGGTGGCCCGCCACAATGCCTACGCGGTCACCGCGGTCGCCGCGGGGCGCCCCTCGGTGCAGTTCATCGCCGACTGGTTCATCGAACTCTCGCGCGCCCAACCGGTACCACCGAAACCCGAACCGGTTGTTGCCCAACCGGATGTCCTGGCCACCAGCGCAGCCGACAAAATTGTCCCCGACCCGCCCCCGACCGTGCCGCCCGCATTGCCTCGGAAGTCGGATAAGCCGAAAGACGGTGCCATCGAGGTACATTCCGGTACCACCGATCCGTCACCCGTTCGGATCCGCCCGGAATCCGCCGAGGCGAAGGCCAAGCGCCTCGAATCAGCGCGGCACCTCGTCTGGGCACTACTGCTGTCGGAAAGCGCGTGCCTGCTCTACACGGGGCGTCGGCGGCTCGTCCGAACCGGCTGGGACACAGACTTTCTCGATACCGCCGGACTCGAGCTCCCCGGGCATAGGCGCTGACATAGCGCCCGACTCGGGGTACGGCGGTAACAGCAGCAGGCAGGTCCGATCGCTTGTTCGGCGACGTGCGGACCTGCCTGCTAGCGGGATCAATCAGTAACGCACGGAGTCAGTTCGGTCGAATGAACTCGGCTTCGCTCTCCGGTGCGCTGTCGTCCTTGCCCGGCTCGGGCCCGAGGAACATGTCCAGCCAGGTGGAAATCGGGATGTCCAGGGGTCCCTTGTCGGCGCCGCCATTCGGCGGCATGATGAGCTCCCGCAAAGCGGAATTGAGAGCTGCTCCGATTTCTTCCTCGACGCTCTTATCCTTTGCCTTGCCGCCCTTTCCCTTCCCCTTCCCCTTGCCCTTCCCGCTCTGTCCCTTTCCCTTGTCGCCCTTACTCTTTCCACCGTTGGCCCCCTCGTCGCCATCCGAGGGTTCGGCCACTGGAACGAACTGCTGGACCAGCTCCGCCCCACCGGCCGGACCCTGCTGGGGCGTGGCATTTGCCGTGCCCGCGGCTACGGCAAGCGTCGCGGCGACAGCGAACAGCCCGGTCACCGCGGCAATCGCGGTTTTGTGAATCATAGGTAACCCCTTGTCGTATCGATTCCGGTACAGGTGCGCCGACAACGATCCGACACGTGTCGGCACTACGGCATATTCGGACCCGCGGCGGGTCTGGATCGGAGAATTCGGCGCGAATTATCGCTGCGTCCGAAGAATTGCCCGACTCCCCGGGGAACACCCGAAACTCTGCTGCGGAATATACGAACGATGAGGCCCGGGGATCCCCCGGGCCTCATCGGACTGTGTACAGCGATAGTGAGCCGCAGGGGCGACCACGACTCACTCTGCGGAACTGTCCCGAACTGCATTGGGACTCGACCAGATTACCCACCTTTCCACTATCCCGTGGCGATTCCGGATGGAACGACCGACCAACTGTGCCGCCCGAAGTAAACGCAATATTGCATTCAGCAGAAAGTGACACGCCAGATGCCTGCGACCACTACGTAACAACAGACCCGCTGATCCTGAATCACGTGCATTCTCGTCACGATCAGCGCTACGTTTCGCGGTCGTCGTGCCCGGTGAGTTCGTTGTAGGCGTTGCAGGCGGCGATCAAGGCCTGGCGGGTGTCGACTCGGCGGGACGGGCCGTCACCGGTGGTCACGCTGCGCCAGTCCACCCAGGCGGCGGCCAACTGGTCCACCGCCTTGCCGACTCCGTGGACACCGGGCGCCGCGTCGGCGATTCCTTCGACCAGATATCGGCGCAGCGTGCGCGCCGCGCGTTCGATGCCGGGACCGCTGATCCGCCGCAGTGCGGGCGGACTCGTCTCGATCGCGGCTCGATGGCGATGGATCCACTCGGCCACCGCGGCGAGCAGGCAGGCGGCTCGCAGGATGGATGCCGCTGGATGGTGTTCGGGCACAACGTCATGCATCGCGTCCAGCAGTTCGCGGGCGGTCGGCAGAGCAGGCGGTGCCTGTTCTCCGAGGGACGGTTGGTCGGCGGGCTCGGGCATGGTTCCGGCTCCAGATACTCGACGTTCGGCAAACGAGCTAGTGCGCGAGGCGAGCGTGGCACGGGTCGGGACCGGAGTGCGGTTCGGGCGATGTGCCGGGCGGATCCTCTCACCTGACTAGAGGGTCGCAGGTGGGGCGGCACGGTGTCTTGGGCTGGCGACCAAGGATGGCCGCGTAACTTGTTCTCCGGCAAAGCCATTCGATCACGCTGCGGGCTGCGCGGGCGGATCGGCCCGAGATGTTGCCCAACGCATCCGCCGGGTACCTTCCTGGTCCGGGTCGTCCGCGGACGGCTTGGCCGCCCGCTCGAGGAAATGGCCGGTGAGCCGGGTGACGGCCCCCCTGCGGCGTGTCGGTATACGGACGGCAAGCTGCGCTGGATAATCCGTTTTATGGCATTGGTGCCGATGAGTCGCAGGTCCGCGCTGGCGTTGGCGGCAGGTTTGCCGATCAGCCTGCTCGCGCGGCAGCCTGCCGCGGCCACCGAACCGGTGGTGCGGTACACGATGACCGCGTTCACCAACGCCAACGAAACCGATCTGTACGTCTACGAATCCACCGACGCACTCAACTTCGAGCTGCTGAGCGGCCCCGCTTACCGGCCCCCGACCGGGCTCTTGCGCGACCCGTGCTTGTTTCGTCATGCCGACGGCGCCTACTACCTCGCCTACACCACCGGGTGGGAGGGCCAGACCATCGGCTTCGCACGCAGCACCGATCGGATCAGCTGGCACCACCTGTACGACTTCACGGTGCCCATCCCCGGCGTGACGTCGACGTGGGCACCGGAATGGTTCGTCGACGCTCGTGGCCAGGTCAATGTGATCGTGTCGCTGTCCGACGGCTACCGGTTCACCGCCCACCTGATGACCGCCCTCGATCCCGGCCTGCGGTTGTGGGGCCCGTTGATTCCGATGGTGGGCCTCGCCGCTCACGACGAGACCGCATACGGCTACATCGACACGACCGTCGTCCACCACGACGGCCGGTACTTCGCCTTCACCAAGCAGGAGACCACGAAGTACATCGAACTCGCCGTCGCGAACGACCCACTCGGCCCGTATGTCTTTGTCGCAAAGGATGATTGGGCCAATTGGGGTACCCCAAGAGAAGGCCAGTCCATCATCCCCCTCCCCGGCGGCGGCTGGCGAATCTTCTTCGACGCCTACACCGAAGGCAGATACCTCTACAGCGACAGCTACGACAACTTCCGCACCTGGACGCCACCCGCCGAACTCCCCAACCTCTCCGGAACCGTCCGCCATTTCACCGTCTTCCCGGAGACCGGCCACCCCCCACCAGGTTCCATGATCAACGGCACCTGACGGTGGCTGGATTGCGGGACCATAACCAAAGAGGCCAAACGTGGTCCGGAATGACCTGAATCAGTCTTTCGGAGAGACGCCGTCGTAGGTGAAACTGATAGGTGCATCCGACGCCGGGCGCTCTGCTCCCTTATCTCGGGTACGCGCAGAACGGCTGGTCGAACTAGAGGATATGGCTGGTCGCCGGGGTCGGATGCACCTCGACCGTCGCTAGGGAAGGTCAACCTTGCCCATGCATCTGGACAACCGAGAGATGAGGGATGCCCGGTCTCACACCCGAATCGGGCGGCCGACCGCGCTCAGCGAGGCACGAGCCGGGATAGTTAGCCACGTGCACGCGCCGCGATTCCCGTGGTGTCGCACCGGCATCGTCACGTGACCGTGCAAACGGCCGAGGGACCTAACCCCCGAGCCCTGTCGATCGACAGCGGCGCGGCCCGCCCGCTGCTGCCCGACTGGCACGAGTTGTCCGCCGCGCTGCGCATGCAGACCGGCGACCGACCGGCCGATCACCTCGTCACCCGACTCGCTCGGGCCTTGGCGCAACTGCACCACACGCGCCGCGCGCAGCCGGAGCGGGCAGCGGAAATCGACCGTCGCCGAAACGAAATAGTCACCGTCATCGACGGATGGGTGGCCAACCAGCTGACGCCGCGGCGCAGGCGGGACCGGACCACCGAGTCACTCGGCACCGCCGTCGACCGAATGGCCGCCGCGCAGATTCTCGCCGATCACCTGCTGATGACCGCCGAGAAGGTAGCGGAGCAACGGGTGCACGCGGCGTGGACGCGACTGGCCGCGCTGGCGAACGACTGGACCGACCTGGTGCGCGAATTCGACGCGCGCAGGCCACGTTCCATCGAACGCCGGTAGCTACCGGCGTTCGCGCCTTCGGCTTTCGACCCGTCTGCGAGCTACGAGGGAATGGTCCAGAGATAGTCCGATATCGGCGGGATTTCCGTGGTGTCGACGAACGGGTCGACCCGCAGTAAACCGATGAATTCCTCCACTGACCCGTAACGCGCCAATATGTCCTCCAGCAAGCGGCGCGCAGCTTCCTCCGGTTTCATGAGCGGGTTATGCCCACGGTCCGTGATACAAACCGACCTATCGGTTTTTAGTTGACTCTGTAGTTCGCTGATCGATGATCCGTTCATGACAACCCTCCGCATGTGGGGTCAGTGCTGATCGGAATGCCAAACGGTGCCGACCGGGAACTGCGTCGACCTTGTGTCTGGGTACAGCGATAATGAGTCGCTCGGCGAGCCGCGACTCAGCGCTCAGATTACCTAGCGAAAACGCCTGGGCCGGTATTTCATGCGGTGTGCGTCGTGAACTTTTCAGATTGAATCTCACTCCGCCGATAGCACGAATGCGCCGCGCCCCGTCATCCCGGGCAGCAGAATATCGCTATGACTGCCTTGGATCAGGAAGCCCTCGACTGGCTTGTCCAGTTCGGGGCGCAAGCTCGCACCGACGAGCAGACCCAGCAACTGGTCGACCTGGTCGATGGCAGGATCGCCGAAGTCAACGCGCAACTACCGATGGATGCCGAACTCGCCGAACAATTGCACGCGGCGACCCGCTCGCACTGGCGCAGCTTCCTGGCCATGGTGAGCCGGGAAGTCTTCGAGGTACATCCGCCCGCGGAGGTGCTCGCGCTGTCGCGGACGGTCGCCCGTCGCGGTTTCGGCATCGATGTGGTGATGCGGACCTACCGGGTCGGCCAGGCCATGCTGTGGCAGTACATCACCGACTTGCTGAACAAGGCGATCGAGGACGACCAACTGCGCAGCGCCGTGCTGTTGCTGTTCTGGGATCGCGTTCTGGAATGGACCGATACCTGCGTGGAGGCGTCCGTCGCGGTCTACACCGATGAGCGTGAGCAATGGCAGCGTGGCGCGCTGGCACGGCGATTCGGCCTCGCGGGTTCACTGCTGCGCGGCGACGCCGTCGATGTCGACCACGCCGAGTCCCAGCTGGGTCATTCGCTGCGCCGCCACCAGACCGCGATCGTGCTGTGGACCGACGAATCGGCCGGCGCCCCCGACCCGGTGCGCACCCTGGAAAAGTTCGCGAACGACATCGCCGCCCTCCTCGACGCGCCGCGACCGCTGATGCTGTCGTCCGGTGTTCGCGGCATGTGGGCCTGGATCGCCACGGCGGGTGCGCCGAATCTCGACGCCGTGCCGTCGATCGGGCAGCCGGGCCTGCATGCCGCCATCGGTTCCTCGGCGCCGGATATCGCCGGTTTCCGGCAGAGTCATCGCGAGGCGCTCGCCGCGCAGCGGGTGGCGATCGAAACCGACCACGCGCCCGCCACCGCCCAGCAATTGAACGTCCACCCCAACACCGTTCGCTACCGCATCAATCAATCCGAGGAACTGCTGGGCCATTCCATCGAAGAACGCGCCACCTACCTCGAGCTGGCCCTGCGCTGCGCCCAAACCTACGGCGACAAGATCCTCACCCAGCAGCCCGACCGAGCCATCGCCTGAGCCTGCTCCGGACCCACAGGCCGTCCACACACTTCACAAGGCTTAGTCCCCCTGGTGGCTGAGACTTGCCCGATCTGCTTCGCGAAACCATTGTGCAACCTGCACAGTCAGCGACACAGGAAACTATGACTTTGCCTCTGGACCGGCGCCTGGTTCTGGCATTTGCTGTTACTTAGCCTTACAGACATTCTGGTGGGTTACGCGCGGCGCGTCGTTCATAGCGCACGGTCGTGGCCGGAATAATCTTCCGCCCGACAGATCCATTCATTGGCTCTCATCGGCACAGCTCACCAGCGAAAGAAGACCCATGAATACCGTCGTCTCCGGAAAGATCGGGCGAGTCCGCTACGCTGCTTTCCTCGCCGTGATCGCAATAGCCACGCAATTTGCTGTGGGAATACCAGCATTCGCGGCCCCGGCTGATCAACACCCTGCCGCGGACCAGGTTCCGGTGCAGCCAGCGCTCCCGTTTCCGATTCCGCCGGCCCCGCCGGAACTCGATCCGGGATTTTATAGACCACCCGCGGATATCGTGGCCGCGAAGAAGCCGGGGGAAATCATCGCGGCCCGCGAAGTCCATCTGGCGCTCTACTCGGTCATTCCGTTGAACATCGACGCATGGCAGTTGTCGTTCCGGTCCACCAACACCCGCGACGAACCGATCGCCGCGGTCACCACGCTGATGAAGCCGCGCGGCAACAACGGCGGCGCACCCCGCCCGCTGCTGTCGTACCAGTTCCCGCAGGACTCGAATGCGAACTACTGCGCGGCATCCTATGCACTGCAACAGGCCTCGGTGCCCGGCAATATCACCGGCCAGTTCGACATACCGTTCGAGTTCGTGCTGCCGCTGACCGCGCTCGGTGCGGGGTGGGCGGTGGCGATGCCGGACCATCAGGGCCCGAACGGCGCGTTCGCCGCAGGACCGCTGGGTGCCCGGATCACCCTCGACGGCATCCGGGCGGCCGAGAACTTCGCACCGATGGGCCTCGACCCACAGACCAAGGTGGGCATGGCCGGATATTCCGGCGGCGCGATCACCACCGGACACGCCGCCGAACAGGCCGCGTCCTACGCACCGGAGCTCAATATCGTCGGCGCTTCGGAAGGTGGCGTTCCGGCCGACATCAAGGCGATGTACCAGCTCGCCAGCGGCAATCTGGGCTCCGGGCTGATCTTCACGGGATTGCTCGGCGTGGCACGCGAGTACCCGGAACTGGCCGCCTACAACGAGCAACACCTGAACCCGCTCGCCAAGGCCTTGGTGCCGATCAAGGATTCGTTGTGTCTCTACTCCGCCGCGCTGTTGCCGTTCATGAATCTCGAGGGCGGCCTCTACGACTCACCCAACGCGTTGAACGACCCCGTCCCTACGAAGGTCTTCGACGCACTCCGGATGGGTAAAGCCGTGCCCGCTATGCCGATGTTCATCTTCAACTCCAACCCCGACTGGATCGCTCCGGTCGGCCCGGTCAACACCCTTGTCGACGAATATTGCCGAGACCCCAAGGCCCAGGTGCAGTACACCCGCGACCATTTCAGTGAACACATCACGCTGGAGATCGACAGCTTGGCGCGGGTATTGCTGTGGCTGAAGGAGAGGTTCGACGGCGTCCCCGCCCAGCCGGGCTGCGCCATCCACGACGAGGGATCGATGGCACTGGATCCTGCCAGCTGGCCACTCTGGCTGCAAGGCGCGGGCACGCTGCTCGCGGGAATTCTGCAGCAGCCCATCGGAAGCCGTTAGAACAGGGTCATCGGCCCGGTAGGTGCGGGCTCGGGCAGCGGGTCCAATTCCGGCAGTCGTGCCGCGATCTCCGCATGGAAGCGGCGGGCGAGCGGCACGGCGTCGGCGTTGTCCGGCGTGTGGACGAAGACGGTGGGTGATCGCCCTTCCCGCAGCCAGTCCACGACCGTGCCGAGCCACGGCTGCCAACCCGCGACCGTGCGCTCGGTGGCATCGCGTCCGTGGTATCTGACGATCGGGAATTCGGTCAGTGCGCGGGTCCGGCGCGGCACGCGCGGCTTCTTCGACCAGGCCTCCTGTTCGGCGGTGGTAACCGGCAAGCCGTCGAAGAGGGTGGTGGTGTCGAAGGGGATCCACTCGGCGCCGACGCGGGCGAGCACCCGCTCCAACTGCGCTGCGGCTTGGTCGTTCTCGAAGAAGGCGCGATGCCGGACCTCGACGGCCGGGCGGTACGAGCGCGGCAACTGGCGCAGGAATCCGGCCAGCGCCCCGAGATCAGTCGGACCGAACGAGGCGGGCAACTGCGCCCACAGCGCATGCGTCCGCGGACCGAGTGGTTCGATCGCGGACAGAAACGTGCGCAGCTCCTCCTCGGCGCCGGTCAGCCTGCGCTCGTGAGTGATCGACTTGTGCAGTTTCACCGCGAATCGGAAGTCCGGCGCGGTCTGCCTGGCCCACGACTCGACGGTGCGCCGCGCGGGTATCGCATAGAAGGTCGTGTTGCCTTCCACCGCGTTGCACCGGTCGGCGTAGGCCGCCAGCCGATCACCGGAAGCCGGTTGCCATTCCTGCCATGCCGCGTGCGTCCACATCGCACAGCCCACGTGAAGCCGCATGCCAGCGACGGTAGTACAGCGTCACCCGCCACTCGAATGGCACGTCCCGGCGGCCGATGCTCAGCGGGCGCTGCGGTGCAGGTAGCGGCCACGCGGTTCGTCCGAGATCCAACCGTCCCGGTAGAGGTGGTGACCGCGCAGGAAGACGTCGGTCACCCGGGCCGTCATGTCGAAGCCCTCGAACGGGGTGTACTCCTGGGCAGAGGCGGAGTCCTTTGCACGCACGGTCCACTGAGCCTGCGGGTCGACGAGGACGATGTCGCCGTCGTAACCCTCGGCCAGCGTGCCCTTACGGGTCAGGCCGTAACGCCGGGCCGGGTTCCACGCCGTGAGTGCGGCGATGCGCTGCGGCGCCAAGCCGCGCTTCCTGCCTTCCCCGACCAGCCCCGGCAGCAGGTACTCCGCGCCGCCGAAGCCGGACTTGGCCAGGAAGACGTTGTCGCGGTCGGCGCCGAACTTCTGTTCGTCACGGCAGCAGGCGTGGTCACTCACCACCCAGTCCAGATCGCCTGCCAGCAGGTGCCGCCACAGCGTCTCGACGTCGCCGCGGTCGCGCAGCGGCGGGTTCACCTTGCCGCCGAGCCCGGGCGAGCTGTCCACATCGGCGAGCAGGTGCCCGATGGTGACCTCGCGCCGAAAGTTGACGTGCGGGAAGGCCGCCGCCATCGTCATGGCGGCCTCGACCGCTTTGGCCGAGGACAGATGCAGCAGGTTGATGTCGGGCAACCCGGTCTCGTGCGCGAGGTAGGCGGCAATGGTGATGGCCAGCCCCTCGGAATGCGGTGGGCGCGAGGCACTGTAGGCGCGCAGCCCGGTGAGCTCCCCGTCCTGCTCCACCAACGCGGTGTAGGCGGCCATGATTTCGGCGGTCTCGCAGTGCAGCGACAGGGAGATCCGCTGCCCGAGCGCTTCTCGGGCGCGTTGCACGCCGCGCATGACGAACTCGAAGTGCGCCAGGTCGTAGCGTTCGTCCGGCGGGATCATCAGGAAATCGGACTGGTCGGTGGCCCGGCCGTGCAGGCCGTGACCGCCGTAGAACATGAATATCTTGAACGAGGTGATCCCGTAATCCTCGATGAGGCTGGGGATTTCGGCGATGTGCTCGCGCGTCATCGGCGCGAGGTGCAGGCCGTAGTCGACGTAGGAGCGCCCGGCCATCCGGTCGAGCACCTCCGGCACGAACTCCCGGTACGGACCACCCTTGTTCAGGTAGTAGCGGCCGGTCCGCAGATAGTTGAGCGAGCTGGTCACGCCGCCCTGCGCGCAGGCGCGGCTCTCGCTCGCGGTGTCGTCGGCGAGATCACGGTAGATACCCCAATGCTGGTGCGCGTCGACCACACCGGGGAAGGCGAGCAGACCGTCGGCATCTACCGTCCGGATGCCCGGTGCCGCAGCGAGTTTCGGGCCGATACCGGTGATGGTGCCGTCCACCACGATGATGTCGAGCGGTTCCGGGTTGTCGGCGGGCGGGTCGCCCGGGCGCACGACGCGGGCGTTCCGGATCAATAAATCGGTCGTGGCCATGACTGAGTTTCCTTCTGCGAAACACCCTTACCTTTACGACGATCATGGCAGTACCATGCGCAGGTAGTCAACGTTGCTGCGCTGCCATATCGTTTCCCACAGAGAAACATTCAATGCTTTGGGCGGCGCTGCGCGAGGGAGTCGGTGCAATGAACGAGACGACGGCGCAACCCTTGTCCGGAATTCGGGTGCTCGACGTGGCGACGCTGTTCGCCGGACCGCTGGCGGCCACCATGCTGGCCGACTTCGGCGCCGAGGTGATCAAGATCGAGCACCCGAACGGCGACCCGGTCCGCAGCCATGGCGCACAGCGCGACGGCGTCGGACTCTGGTGGAAGTTGCTCGGCCGCGGCAAGAAGTCGATCACGCTGTATCTGGGTGCGCCCGCGGGACAGGACATCTTCCGGCGGATGGTCGCCGACGCCGACGTGGTGATCGAGAACTTCCGGCCCGGCACCCTGGAACGCTGGGGACTCGGCTATGACCGACTACGCGAACTGAATCCACGCGTGGTGCTCGCGCGGGTCACCGGTTTCGGCCAGTTCGGCCCCTATGCGCGGCGGCCGGGCTTCGGCACACTTGCCGAGGCGATGAGCGGATTCGCCGCCGTCACCGGCGAACCCGACGGGCCACCGACCCTGCCGCCGTTCGGGCTCGCCGACGGCATCACCGGTCTGACCACCGCCTTCGCCGTCCTCACCGCGCTGCGCGCCCGCGACCGCGACGGGCGCGGCCAGCAGATCGATCTGGCCATCATCGAACCCATCCTGACCCTGCTCGGACCGCACATCCTCGCCTACGACCAACTCGGCGAACTGTCACCACGGATGGGCAACCGATCGTCGAACAACGCGCCGCGCAACACCTATCGCACCACCGACGGCTGGGTCGCGGTGTCGACCAGCGCGCAGTCGGTCGCCGAGCGGGTCATGCGCCTCGTCGGCCGGGCGGACCTCATCGAACAACCATGGTTCGGCTCGGGCACCGAGCGAGCCGCGCACGCGGACGAACTCGACGCCGCGGTCGGCGCATGGATCGGCCGGCGGGGCACCCGAGAGGTGGTGCGGGCGTTCGAGAAGGCCGAGGCGGCCGTCGCGCCGATCTATACCGCCGCCGATGTGCTCGCCGATCCGCAATTCGATGCCCTCGGCTCGATCGCGACGCTGACCGATCCGGAGCTGGGGCCGATACGGATGCAGAACATACTGTTTCGTCTCTCGGCGACGCCGGGCGAAATCCGGTGGACCGGACCACCGTTGGGTGCGCACACCGCGGAGGTGCTGGCGGACTATGGGATCGACGCGGCCGGACTGGCGGAACTGCGGCATTCCGGGGTGATCCGATGAGCGCACCGGATCCGCGGGCCACCTCGCCGAACGCGCCGAATGCGACTGACCCGCTGCTGGCCGCGGTGCGCCGCGGCGTGCGGCTGATCGAGCTGGGGCAGCCCTTCTTCACCGGCATGCCTTGTTCGCCGAATCACCCGGGCTTCCGAATGACGTTGGCGCGCAGGCATGGTGACGCGGTGCGGCCGGACGGCGGCTCGGCCGCCAACGAGCTCATCGTGACCGGTGGGCATGTCGGCACGCACATCGACGCACTCAGCCACGTCAGCCAGAACGGTGCCCTGCACGGCGGGGTCGATGCCTACGAAGCCCAGCGCGGCGGCGCGTTCAGCACGCATGGCGCCGAGCATCTGCCCGGGTTGCTGCGTCGGGGCGTGTTGCTGGATGTCGCGCGCCTGCACGAAACCGACTGCCTGCCCGGCGGGTATGAGATCACCGCGGATGATCTCCAGCGCGCGGCACGTCAAGCGGGTGTGCGCCCAGAGCCCGGCGACGTTGTCCTGATCCGAACCGGGTGGTCCCGGCTCTTCGCCGACCCCGCCGCCTACCTGGGCAGCGAATCCGGCGTTCCCGGCGTCGGTGTCGAGGCCGCTCAATGGCTGGCCAACCATGACTTGATCGCCACCGGCGCGGATACCACCGCCTACGAATGCATTCCACCCGGTGCGGGGCATCGCGTGCTGCCCGTGCATCGGCTCCTCCTCGTCGAATCCGGCATCTACATCGTCGAGCACCTTGCGCTGGAGGAGCTTTCAGCGGCACGCCGCGCCGAGTTCGTCTTCGTACTCGCACCGCTGCGCATCGTCGGCGGCACCGGCTCTCCGGTCCGCCCCCTCGCGGCGGTCAGCCGGTGACCGGCACAGCGGGGGCCGCTCCGCGGAACGACGCGACCGTCGTGCAACGACTTGCCACGTTCGCGGCGGCGGCCCGCGACCATGGCGTCGGCGCGGAACTTCGGGCCGATGCCGCGCGCCGGGTACTCGATGTGCTCGGCAACAGCCTTGCCGCGCTGTCGACACCGGCGGCAGCGGCCGTGCGGATACTGGTGACGGACTGGGGTGGTCGGCCTCGGGTGACCGCACTCGGACTCGGCGAGCGCTACCCGGAGCCCAGCGCCGCCCTACTGGGCGGAACCCTCGCGCACGCCATGGATTTCGACGACACCCATTTGCCGTCGGTACTGCATCCGTCGGCGTCTGTGGTACCCGCCGCGCTGGCAGTCGCCGAAGCGCACGGGGCCAATGGTGCCGCGCTGCTGGACGCCATCGCGGTCGGCATCGAGATCACCGTCCGGGTCGGCATGGCCGGGTACAACGACGATCTCGGGAATTCCGTCTTCTTCGAGCGGGGGCTGCACGCGACCGCCATCTGCGGAACACTCGGCGGTGCGGCGGCGGCTGCCATGCTGTCCGGACTCGATGCCGCGGGTATCGCCGATGCGATCGGGATCGCCGCGAGCATGGGATCGGGCCTGCTGGAAGCGAATCGGACCGGCGGCACGGTCAAGCGGGTGCATTGCGGCTGGGCGGCACACGCGGCGGTCACCGCCGCCGCACTCGCCCGTGCCGGACTCACCGGACCGCCGACGGTATTCGAGGGCCGATTCGGATTGCTGCAAGCGTTCTGCGGTGACCAGGCACGTGTCGGCGCGATCGTGGACGGCCTCGGCACCGAATGGGAACTACCGAACGTCTTCTTCAAGCCCTACCCGTGCAACCACTTCACCCACGCGGGCATCGACGCCGCGCTGCGCTTACGCAAACGTGGCGTCCGCGCGGACGACATCGTCGCACTCGAACTCGGTGCCCCGACTGCGGCCCTGCGCACCATCGGCGAACCCGCCGCGGTCAAAGCGCGGCCCGAGTCCGGTTACCACGCGGCCTTTTCCGGCCCATACACCGTCGCGTCGGCCCTGCTCGGCGGTGGCGGGCTCGGCCTGTTCCACGAGGACTTCACCGATCAGGCCGCCCGAGACCCCGCCCGGATCGCACTGGCCGCGTGCGTTCGCTGCGTCCCGGATACGCGCTGCGACGAAATATTTCCGCGCCAGTTCCCCGCGGTACTCACCGCCAGCCTGCATGACGGCCGCACCATGACCGAACGGATCGACGTCAACCGTGGCGGCCCCGCAAACCCCCTCTCCGCCGACGAACTCGCCACCAAGTTCCGACTCAACACCGCATCGCTGTTGACCCCCACCCAGGCAGCGGACATCAGCGACGGTGTCTATCGCCTAGCGGATACCGACGATCTGACGACGCTACTGAAACTCCTCCACGGGCCCCGATACGAGGAGTCGGCATCTGATCGCGGGGATGCGAGGCTTCCCGGCAGCGGCGCGGCCCGGGAATGAAAGCGGCGGTTGCGAGGTAGGAACAACACATGGAACTCCACGACGACGCTCGCGCACTCATCGGGGCCGGCGCCGACGCAACGCTGGTCACGATCAATCCGGACGGCAGCCCGCAGGTCAGCGTGGTGTGGGTGGCACTGCAATCGACACCGGACGGAGACGAGCTCGTCACCGCCCACCTCGGGGAATATCAGAAGGTCCGCAATGTCCGCCGGGACCCTCGGGTCGCGGTGACGATCCTGTCTGCCGAGCGCGGCGAGATAATGCGGCCGTACTTGTCGATCAAGGGTACCGCGCGGATCGTCGAGGGCGGCGCGCCCGAACTGCTCAAAGAACTGGCGAAGACCCTGGCCAGCCCGGGGGTCGACTTCCCGCCGGACAACGCGCCCCCGGGTCTGCTCACCCGCATCCGAATCGACAAGGTCGGCGGCATCGGCCCATGGGCAGCCTGATCAACCCCTGACATTCGCCGGAGTAGCCGCCCTACTCGGCACGCGGAAACGTGCCCGCTCGACCTAGCAGCGCGGGTACGGGTTTGCCGAGGACGTCGGCGAGCCAGGTGCCCGTTTCGATTACCTGCTCGGTGCGTATTCCGGTGTGGATTTCCATCCGGTCCAGTGCGTACAGCAGGTCTTCGGTGGCGATGTTGCCGGTGGCGTCAGGGGCGAAGGGGCAGCCGCCGATGCCGCCGGTGCTGGCGTCCAGTACCCGGACACCTGCGTCCAGGGCGGCGAAGGCGTTGGCGTAGCCGGTGTTTCGGGTGTTGTGGAAGTGGCAGCGCAGTGTCGTTTCTGGGCTGATCGATGTCGCGCCGGTCACCAGTGTTCGGACCCGGTCGGGGGTGCCGACGCCGATGGTGTCGGCGAAGGCGATTTCGTCCGGAGCGGCGGCGGCCACCCGGCGGACCAATTCCAGCACGTGGTCGGAGCGGACTTCGCCGTCGAAGGGGCAGCCAAAGGCCGCGGCGATGGTGACGGTGCGGTACAGGCCCGCGGCGGCGGCACGTTCGGCCAGGCGTGTCCAGCGCTCGATGCCCTGCTCCACCGAACAGCCCTGGTTGCGTCGGCTCAGCGAATCGGTCGCGACCACAACAACATTGATTTCATCTACCCCGGCCGCCAGCGCCCGGTCGAGACCACGGTCGTTGAAAACCAAGCCCGCGTAGGACACTCCCGTACGGCGCGGCACCGCCGCCATGACAGCTTCGGCGTCGGCCATCTGCGGCACCCGGCGTGGGTCGACGAAGCTGACCGCCTCGATGCGGCGGAGCCCGGCATCGACCGAGCGGCGAATCAGCTCGACCTTGTCGGGCAGCGACACCAGCTCGGGCTCGTTCTGCAGGCCATCTCTCGGCGCTACCTCGACCAGTGTGACCTCCACTGACCCTCCTGTTTCCACTAGCGAAACACCAAAGCTTCGTGTTGCCAGCTTGTTCCGCTACGGGATACATTGTATCCAATTTCAGCGAGATCTCGCATGGCGTGGACCGGGCCGATGCGGGCATTCGGGTGCGAAGGAATGGAGGGCCGCATGACGGCCGAACCGACGAAATCACAAGGGCCGCTGGCGGATCTGCGCGTCATCGAGATGGGCCAACTGCTGGCCGGACCGTTCTGCGGGCAACTACTCGGTGATTTCGGCGCCGAGGTGATCAAGCTGGAGGCACCCGGCAGCGGCGACCCGATGCGGCAGTGGGGACGCGAACAAGCGCAAGGCCGGTCGCTGTGGTGGCCGGTGGTCGCGCGGAACAAGAAGTCGGTGACCTGCAATCTGCGCGACCCGGCAGGCCAGCGCTTGGCCCGCGAACTGATCTCCCGCGCGGACATCGTCATCGAGAACTTTCGCCCAGGGACACTGGAACGCTGGGGCCTCGGCTTCGACCGCCTCCGGGAAACCAATCCCGGCCTGATCCTGGTGCGGGTCACCGGTTACGGCCAAACCGGTCCCTACGCGCCCCGCGCCGGTTACGGCTCGATCGGCGAGGCGATGGGCGGAATCCGTTATGTCACCGGCGATCCGGATCATCCACCAGCCCGCACCGGCATCTCGCTCGGTGATGCGCTGGCCGCCGTATTCGCGACCATCGGCACCCTCGCCGCGGTCCATCACCGGGCACACAGCGGCCGCGGACAGTTGGTGGACTCGGCCATCTACGAGGCGGTGCTGGCCATGATGGAATCGCTGCTGCCCGAATTCGCGATTACCGGCTACCAGCGCGAGCGCACCGGTTCGGTGCTGCCGAATGTCGCGCCGAGCAACGTCTATCCCACCGCGGATGGCGAGATGATCCTCATCGCCGCCAATCAGGACACCGTCTTCGCCAGGCTCACCAAGGCTATGGCGACACCGGAACTCGCTGCTGACGAACGATTTTCAACACATACCGCACGTGGCGCACGCATGGCCGAGCTCGACGACCTCATCGCCGCGTGGACCATCACCGTCGGCACCGAGGACCTGCTCGACCAACTACACACCGCGGGCGTTCCCGCGGGCCGCATCTTCACCGCGCGAGACATGTTCGCCGACCCCCATTTCGCGGCACGCGAGGCGATCGTGCGCCTGGCCCACCCCGAGTTCGGCGAGCTGCCGATGCAGAACGTCTTCCCGAAGCTGAGCGAAACACCGGGCTCCGTCCGCCATCCCGGGCCGGACCTAGGTGCCCACAACGACGAGGTGTACGGCGATCTACTCGGTCTCGATGTCGAGGTGCGCGCTCAACTCGCCGCCGACGGCATCATCTAGGAGCCGTGCGTGAACGATCTCGAAGCGGACTACCGTCGTTCGGAATTCAGTGCGACGCTCGGTACCGGCGACTCCTTGGCGGTGCTCGTGGTGGACATCTGCGCCGCCTACCTCACCGACGGCTCGCCGCTGCGCGCGCCCGTCGAGGCGGCTGTGCAAGCCGCCGGACAGATCGTCGCGCAGGCCCGTGACACCGGGATCCCGGTGGTGTTCACCAGAATGCGGTTCGAGCCGGGCGGCCCGGACGGCGGGCTGTTCCGCCGGAAAGTACCGGCGCTACGCGTCTTCGAGGACGGCAACCCGCTCGGCAGCTTCCTCGCCGACCCGGCACCGCTGCCCGGCGAGCTGGTGATCACCAAGCAGTACCCGAGCGCCTTCTACGCCAGCCCGCTCGCCGCGGCACTCAGCGCCGACCGCATCGACACACTGATGATCGTCGGACTGACCACGAGTGGCTGCGTGCGCGCCAGTGCGACCGATGCCATGCAACACGGCTTCCGCCCGCTGGTCGTCGCCGACGCCTGCGGCGACCGAGATCCGCGGCTGCAGCAAGCCAATCTGCTCGATCTACAGGCCAAGTACGCCGATGTACTCGGCCTGGACGCAGCACTCGCACTCCTGCGCTGATCGCGCGTAACCCACTGACGGACAAGAGGATTCCATGGGTGCACACCCGCACGGCTGGTGGATCATGCTCCATCTCGTGCTGTTCGTGTTCTGGCTCGGCGGCGATCTCGGCGTGTTCTATTCGAGCCGTTTCGTCATCGATCCGAACCTGACGGCGCAGGCCAGAAGCACCGCACTGGCGATCATGAGCGGCCTGGACCTGGCGCCGAAGATCTGCTTGGTGCTGTTCCTGCCGAGCGGGGTCACCTTGATGGCACTCGATCCGCACGGCGCGACACTGTTCGGAATCAGCCTGTTTCCATGGTGGTTCGTTGCACTGACCTGGCTGTTCGCCGCTGCCTGGCTGGTGTTCACGGTGACCACGCACCGCACGCATGGACGAAATACCTTGGCGCGCAATGCCGACCTCACCTTCCGCGTCGGGGTGATCCTCGGCATGGGCGTTGCGGGTGCCTACGCACTGCTGGCCACCACACCATTCGGTGTCACCACCAACCCACGCTGGCTCGGCGGCAAGATCCTGCTCTACGCGCTGGCGATCGCGGCAGGTCTCGGCATCCGAATGACGTTGCGCCCCTTCGGGCCCGCCTTCGCCCGCCTGTTCGCGGAGGGATCCGGCGAGCAGGTGGAGCGCACGCTGCGCCGCAGCGTCGACGGCTGCCTACCCTACGTGTGGCTGATCTGGGGCAGCGTGCTCGCGGCGGCGACACTCGGCGTGCTGAAGCCCGGTGCCCAGCTGTGAGGCGGGACTATCCCGGGTAGCCCAGCTGAGCCGACACCGCACCGGTCGCCTTCAACAGCATCGGCACGCATTCGTCCATCCGCGGCTGGAACCGCGACAGTGGTCCGCAAACGCTGATCGCCGCCACCACACCGCCGTCGTGATCCAGGATGGGCGCGGCGATGGACGCGGCCCCGACCTGCCGCTCCCCCATCGACACCGCGTAGCCGCGCTTCTTGATCGCGGTGAGCTCGGTGCGCAGCTTGCGTGCCGTGGTGATGGTGGCATCGGTGAACGGGGTCAGCTCGTGCCTGCCGAGGTACTCGTCGATCTCTTCCTTGCGCAGCAGCGCCAGGATGACCTTCGACGAGCTGCCCGCGTACAGCGGATACGGCACGCCGAGCGCGACCTCCATCCGCAATTCCTGGTCCGGCACAACCTGATCCACGTACATGCGGGTGTCGCCGCGCCGGATCGACAGCGTCGCGGTCTCCCCCGTGACGGTGGCCAGCCTGCGCAATTCCGGCGCGGCCATCACCCGCAGGTCGGTGCGCGCCAGATAGGCGCGGCCGAGTGCGATCGCGGCATGGCCGAGGGCGTATCGGCGGGTGGTCGGTTCGAGGGTGATCAGATCGCGATTGCGCAGCGCGGTGAGAATGCGATGCACCGCGGCCTTGGTGATGCCGAGTTCGGTGGCGATCTCGGTCACCCCCAGATCGGGACGGCCGCTGCGGCCGAAAAGCAGCAGCACATCCATCGCCCGCTCGACCGCGGCGATCGACCGGCTCTGGTTGTCGGGTTCGGTTTCGGGCACGCGGCAAGTGTAAGCGGCGGATTTCCCGATGCGAAACACCATCCCCTTTCTCGCCGCGCTCCTCTTGCGCCGAACCGAGACACGGCGTTACCGTGTGCGTGACAGCGTTTCCACTATCGAAACGGAGGCAGCGGTGGATCCGGCGTATCTCCGTACGGTATTGGCGCAGTGGGCCAGTGGCGTCGTTGTCGTCACCACGATTCGCGAAGACGGCGAGCGGCACGGCATGACGGCGAGTTCATTCACCAGTGTGGCGCTCGATCCGCCGCTCGTCTCGGTCTGCCTGGCCTCCGACGGCACGACGTGCCGAATGGTCCGGCGCAGTGGCGTTTTCGCGGTGAACGTGCTCGGCCGCGAGCACCGCGACATCGGCCGCCGGTTCGCCGAACCAGGCCAGGACGCCGATCGCTTCGCGGTCGGCCACTGGAGTACCGCGACCACCGGCGCCGCGGTACTCACCGACGCGACTGCCTGGCTCGACTGCGTGGTCGCCGCCTGTCATCCCGCCGGGGATCACACCATCGTGCTCGGCATGGTGCGGGACGCGGCCGTGCCGCGACCCGCGGCACCACTCATCTATCACGACCGCACCTACCACGAGGGGATGGCCCGATGATCGGGGAACGACTCGTCGAAGACATGACCGACGCGGAACGCGAACGCGCCCAACGGGTCGACGCCGTCTTGCCGGCCTTGCGCGCGGCCGCCGAGGAGGCCGATCGGGTCGCCGCCTTCCCGGCGACGCACGTCGGTCTCTTGCGCGACGCGGGCCTGCTCGGTTTGGTGGTGCCGGAGAAGTTCGGCGGGCTCGGCGGCACGCTGCGCGACCTCGCCGCCGCCACCTACGCGATGGGCACGGCCTGCCCGTCGACCGCACTGGCGTTCTTCTTCCACAACACCAGCGCCTCGCGCGGCCTGCTGCCCTTGGAGGCGATCGAGGCGGGCTTGTTCGCCGAGGACGAGATCCCGATCGTCCAGTCCTTCGCCGAGAAGGTGCTCACCCGAATGGCGGACGGGGTGTGGCTGGCCAACTTCGCCTCCGAATCGGTGAAGACCGCGGCCGCCAACATCACCATCGCCACCACCGCCCGCAAAGCCGACGGCGGCTGGATCCTGGAGGGCGAGAAGTCATTCGGGTGCGCGACCGGCGTCGCCGACTACTACCTCACCTCCGCCAAACTGGCGGGCTACGACACCGCGGCGGGTCTGGCCACCTTCTTCGTGCCACGCGAGGCACCCGGCGTGAGCGTGCGCGCACCGTGGGACGGGCTCGGCATGCGCGCCACCGCCAACAATGGGATCCGGCTCGACCAGGTCTTCATCCCGGATGACGAAGCCATGGCGGTACCGGGTGCGTTCACCAAGATGCTCACCATGAGCCGAGGCAGTTTCGTCGGCAACCAACTGGCCATCGCGGCCGTCTACACTGGCTGCGCCCAGCACGTCTACGACGAGACGATCGCCGTGACCACCGCCAAAACCTTCGCCGACACCGGGGAACCCATCTCCTCCTCCCCCGTGCACCAGGTGTTGATCGGCGAGATGACCCGGCACCTGCAGACCGCCTACCTGTGGTTGCGCTACCAACTCACGGTCGAGACCGCCGAGCCCCCGTTCAAGCCGAAGCAGGACGTGTTCACCCAGTGGCGACTCGGCAAGGGCGCGGTGACCGAGGCGTGTTTCCAGGTCGCGCTCGGCGCGTTCAAGGCAGGCGGGACCTCCGCGGCGGCGATGAGCGGGGTGGCCGGGCGCGCGCTGCGCGATCTGGCGATGGGTCTGGTGATGACGTTTCCCGCCGAACGCGGAATGCTGGAGGTCGCGCGCATCGTCACCGAGGCGAAGGCGAACGAACTGTTCACCACGGCACCGACGGAGGCCGCACGATGACCGTTGACCTGC
Organism: Nocardia brasiliensis; assembly: GCF_042691675.1. GTDB lineage: Bacteria > Actinomycetota > Actinomycetes > Mycobacteriales > Mycobacteriaceae > Nocardia > Nocardia brasiliensis_D. The sequence continues at coordinate 1,781,129 of NZ_CP170507.1, read as the reverse complement.
CTTTCCTCGCCGATCTGGTCGAAGGTGAATGGGGTACGCCGACAACCGATCTCGGCTTCGCGCTGGAGGACCCGGCGACCGGCGAAGAGGTCTGCCGCGCCATGGCCACCAGTGCGGTCCGTGCCGAACGCGCGCTGGCTGTCGCGGATTCTTTCGATGACCGGATCGAGCCGAAAGTGCTCGACGCGATCGCGGATGACCTCGAGCAGCGGGCAACTCGGATCGCCGAGCTGGACGCGTTCGCCACCGGGGTACCGATCAGGCAGACCAGCTTGCTCGGTGCGATCGTCTCCGGTTCGTTCCGGCTCGCGGCCGAACAGGTCCGTGGTGGCGCGCTGCGCGCGGACCGGGACGGCGTCGAGGTGTACCGGCTGCCGCTGGGCACCGCGTTGTGTCTGGTGCCGTGGAACGCGCCGGCGCCCATGGCCGCGCACAAGGTGGCGAACGCGCTGGCCGCGGGCTGTCCGGTGATCCTGAAGGCCAGTGAGCTGGCCCCGTACAGCTCGATCGTGTTGGCGGAGGTCATCGCCGAACATGTACCCGCCGGGATGTTCCAGCTGGTCCAGGGTGGCCCCGACCTCGGCGCGCGGCTGGTCCAGGACCCGCGGGTCAGGGCCGTGTCGTTCACCGGCGGCCTGGCCGGCGGACGGTCGGTGGCCGCCGCCTCCGCGCCGCTGCTGCGGCCGTGCCAGCTCGAACTCGGCGGCAACAACCCCCTGGTGGTGCTGCCCGACGCCGACCTGGACACCGCGGCGCGGATGGCTTGCGACTTGCTCACCACGTTGAACGGGCAGTGGTGCCGCGCGCTCGGCCGGTTGATCGTGCCCGCGGACCGCACCGAGGACCTGGTCGCGGCGATCGGCAAAAGGGTCGCGGCGCTGCGCGTGGGGACGCCACTGGACCCGCTGACCGACTTCGGACCGCTGATCCACTCGCGGCACAGGGAGGTCGTGCGCGCGGCAAGCAGCGCACGTTCCCGCTCCTTCGGAACTGTGCCGGAGATCGGAAACTACGTAGCGCCAACCCTTCTCGACGAAGACCTGCCGGTCGAGGTGTTCGGTCCGGTGGCGGGGGTGGTCGGCTACGACCGGATCGAAGATGCGGTGCGAGTGGCCAATGCGGTGCCCTACGGGTTGGAGGCGTACGTGTGTGGCGGCGATGAGGAGCGCGCATTGTCCGTGGCACGGCAGATCCGAGCCGGGGAAGTAAAGGTGAACGGGTCGTCGGTTATGAGCCTCCATCTGATGACGCCGCGGCCCGCGTGGGGCCGGTCCGGACTCGGCGAGGAGGGGACGGCGGAGACGCTGCGCTTCTTCACCGGGGCGCGGGTGGTCGGTGTCGAAGGGCGTTTCGCCCTGCACATGTCATGACCGATCGGGCAACGGTCGCGGTCGTCGGCGCCGGGCCGGTCGGGCTCACCGCCGCACTCACGTTGGCGCGCCGAGGTATTCAGGTCACCGTGCTGGAGCAGGGCGATGAGCTCGCACGCGAGTCTCGGGCCTCCACATTCCACCCGCCGACACTGGAGATGCTGCAACGGCTAGAGGTGCTGGACGCGTTGCTGGACAAGGGAATCGTCGCGCGGACGTTTCAATATCGGGAGCGCGGCGGTGGGGCGATAGCGACCCTCGATTTGGGTGTGCTCGCCCAGGACACCCCCTTTCCGTTCCGGGTGCAATGCGAACAGAGCAAGCTCACGCCGATTCTGCTCGACGCGCTGCCCGGCAACGCGGAGGTACGCTTCGGTCACCAGGTCGACGGAATCGACACCAGCGCAGCGGAACCGGTGCTGCACACCACACGCGGGCCGTTCCGAGCCGAGTGGGTGCTCGCGGCCGACGGCGCGCATTCCGCGGTACGCCGTGGTCTCGGAGCCGAGTTCCAGGGCAGTACCTACCCGGAGCGCTTCCTCGTCGCGTCGGTCGAGGAGGATCTCGCGGCCGCGCTGCCCGGCATCGCGCCGATCAACTATGTCTTCGATCCCCGTGAGTGGCTGGTCCTGCTGCGCACACCCGAGCATTGGCGGGTGCTGCTGCCGACTCCGGCGGACTCGCCCGATCACGACGAATTACGGAGGCTGCCAATCCGGTTGGCTGCTGTCGCCGATCTCGGCCGACCGTGGCGGGTAGCGCATGCCTCGCTCTATCGGGTGCATCAGCGGGTCACCGACCGCTTCCGGTTCGGCCGTGTCGTGCTGATGGGCGACGCGGCGCACGTCAACAATCCGCTCGGCGGTCTCGGCATGAACAGCGGCATCCACGACGCGGTCACCCTGGCGACCGCGCTGGCCGACGTACTCGACGGCGCACCGGAGTCAGATCTCGATGTCGCCGCCGAGCGACGGCGCACGGTCGCGATCGAACACGTCCAACGCACCAGCCACGACAACTGGAACCGACTGCGCGGCCACGATGACAGCTATCGGGCGCAGCTGCGGAAACTGGCCGCCGATCCGGCCGCCGCACGCGCGTATCTGCGGCGGAGTTGCCTGCTCGACTCGCTGGAGCCACAGCCGTGAACACGGTGGCTCGGTCGTGATCATCGAGCGCGAGAATCCCGCGTGCCCGACGGAAATCGTCGGTGCTGTCCCGGTCACTGCGCCTGATGCGGTCGACGCCGTAGTTCGAGAGGCGCACAAGCAGTTCCGGGAATGGTCCGGGCGCTCCTTGCCCGATCGGCTCGCCGCGATCCGGACCGCCGCGACGGGACTCGATGTGGGCACGGACGCACTCGCGGCGCTGCTCGCCCGCGAGTCCGGTAAGCCGGTCGCCGACTGTCGGGGTGAGATCGGCTTCGCAGCAACCTATCTGCGGTGGGTGGCCGACCACGGACCAGAAGTGTTCAGCGCAACCGTCATCGATGATGAACAAGGGCGGATCGGCATGTCCCCCAAGCCGTTCGGTGTGGTGGTCGCGATTACCCCGTGGAACGCGCCGATCATCCTGTCGATGCTCAAGCTCGGACCTGCGCTGGCAGCTGGTAATACGGTGGTGCTCAAGCCGTCGCCGCTGGCACCGCTTGCGGTCGCCGAGGCGGCCGCGCTGCTGCCGGGCACCACCGTGCTACATGGTGGCCCGGATACCGTGCAGGCGCTGATTGCCCATCCGCTGGTCCGGAAGGTGGCGTTCACCGGGGGTGCGGCGGCGGGTCGCAGCGTCGCGGCGGCAGCGGGACAAGCCATCAAACCGGTGGTGCTCGAACTCGGCGGCAACGACCCGGCCGTCTTTCTCGACGACTTCGCGCTCGGTCCAGCGGATTACGAGCGGCTGGTGCTGGCCTCGTTCGCCACCGCGGGACAGGTGTGTATGGCGGCCAAGCGGTTGTACGTCCCGGCGGATCGGACGGATGAGTTCATCGACGCGTATCTCGCGGCGGCACAGCGCATTCTGATCGTCGGCGATCCGGTGGACGAGACGGTCACGATGGGGCCCGTCGTCACCCGAGCCGCCATGGAGCGAATCACCGGTCTGGTGACCGACGCCCGGAATCGAGGCGGCCGAATCGTCCCGCTGGCCGCCGCGCCGGACAGCGATGGATACTTCCTGGAACCGGTGCTCGCCCTGCACCTCCCGGACGATGCCGACCTCGTACGACACGAACAGTTCGGTCCCGCCGTGCCGATACTCTCCTACCGCACCGAAGACGAAGCGCTCACCCGCGCAAACGATTCCGACCTCGGCTTAGCCGCCTCGGTGTGGTCGGCCGACGAAGACCGCGCCTTCGCCTTTGCCGCCCAACTAGAGGCAGGCTTCACGTTCATCAACACCCACAACCGCACCGGCATGTCGTTGCGCGCCCCGTTCGGCGGCACCAAACACAGCGGTTACGGCCGTGAGTACGCCGAAGAAGGCCTGCGCGAATACGTCCAAACCGTCGTAACGCACGCCCCCGTCGCATTCCGCGCGGGCGGCGCGGGCCTCCCGGCCCGCGCCTACCCGCCCGCACTCCACTGACCCCACCCCGACCCCCGCCAGCAAAGGATGTGCGGCTGGGCTGGCTAGTGGCTTGCGGGGACGTGGGAGTCGACTACGGCGCGCGCCGCCAGGCGGGAAACGAGCCATTGGGCGAGTTCGCGGTGGGCTGGGTGGTCTTGGTAGGCGGACAAGTCGTCGAGCGAGTCGTGGGTGGTGGTCAGGCACAGGTCGTAGGAGACGGGGGTGGCGAGTTCGTCGAGAGCGACGGTGAGGGTTTTGATCTGGGGCACGGAATCGACCAGGGCGGTGAGGAGTTCTGCGGCCTTCTCGGCGTCGGACCGGTTGTGGAACTTCATCAGCACCACGTGCGTGAGCACCTGGTTGCGGCCCGCATCGGCGGTCATCGGGAGCCTCCGGTTCGGCGGCGTACTGCCACCACGATTCCCGCGCCGACCACAACCACTACGACCACCGCGATGCCGATGATGAGCGGTGTGTTGCTGTCCTCGTCAGAACTTTCCGACGCACTCGTATCACCTGCTGTGGCAGATGGTTTCGCGGAAGTCGCGGCGGGACCAAAGTTCAGCGGCACCGACGCGAGGATCTGGGTCGGATTGGTCAAGCTGGTGACGGCGATGGTGCAGGCGCCCGCGGCCACCGTGCAGTCGGTGCCACCGACGGTGGCGATCAGTGTGAGGGTTTTGTTGCCGCCGTTGGGTTGCCAGGTGCCTTGCGGGTCGGCGGTACCGAGCAGCGAGCCGCTGAGGTTGCAGTCGGTGGGGGCGACGACCTGGGGTTTGCATTGACCGACAGCAACGGTGGGCAGGTTCGGCGGCAGGCCGTCCAGCGTGACGGTGACGGCTTGGCCGACGGTCAGGCCGGTGTTCTGGCTCAGCTGTAAAGCGGGAGCGGCCAAGGCTATCGGGCTCGTGCCGAGCAGTGCGGCGAGCGTCGCCGTGCCGAGTAGGCCGAAGCGGGCTATGCGGGTTCTCATGGGCTCCTCCTGAGGAGTTCTTCTTTACAGCCGCCGCCGGTCGGCGAGGGCGAGGCCGGCGACGATCACCAGCAGGCCCGCGGTCGCCATCCACAGCAACGTGGACGGGCCCTCGGTATCGGTGGCAGGGGCGGCGGCCACCGCGGCCGTGGTGGCGACCGGCAGCTGCGCGCCCGCGAAATCCAGCGGCACCTCGGCCGAGTTGGCCGCGATGATCGCGGGCGGTTCGGTGCCCGGCAATGGCGCGGCAGCGACCACGCACTGCTCGCGCAGGCAGTCGATGCCCTGGAATCGGTGCCGCAGCGTGAAGGTCAGCGTCCCGAAGGTGCCGTCGTCGCCGATATTGACGAAGGTGGCCCCGCCGTCGAGATCGCAGTCCTTCAGGCCGTTGGTGAAACCCTGACGGCATACGCCGACCGCCACCGCCGCGAGCCCGGGCCGAAAGCCGCTGCCACGCGCGGTGATCTGCTGCCCTTCGGTGAGCTTCGTTGTCTCGCTGAGCTGCAACAGCGGCCGGTCCTCCGGAGCCGTGCGCGCCGCCGGTCCACCTCCAGTGCTCAGCAGACCGGCGATCAGCAGCGTTGCGGCCGAACGGGTTACGGCACGGATCATGAAGCGCCTCCTTCGGGAGCCAGTCCGGGGATGCTCGGCCGGTGCGTGGGGACGGCCGCGTGCCGACCGCAGCGGAAGGCGACAGCCAGGATCGGAAGAACCAGCACGGCGAGCGCGGAGCCGGTGCCGATGAGTCGACCGAGCAGATCGACCATGCCGAGACCGACAAGCGCTCCGGCCACCGCAACCGCTGCCGTGACCACGGCGGCCGCGGCACGATCGGCGAGCGCGACACCCGCGAAAACAGTGGTATCGAGTAACGCCGCCGCACGGCAGGCCGCCGTCAGGGTCACCGCCATCCCGGTGGCGAGCGGCAACGCTCCCGGCGCGGTGCCGACCAGCAGCGGTCCACCCGCGGCCAGGATGAGCAGGGGCACAACAGCATCGATGCGGCCTGGCAGCGCCACGGCGAGCACGGCGGGTATCGCGGCAAGCAGGAGCCACGTCGCCTGCTCGGTGCCGAGGGCGTTCCACCGGAACAGCAGCAGGTGCAGGGCGGGCAAGGTAGTCCCGCCGATGGCGAGTCCAACAGCCGCGTACCCGAGTAGTAGCGACGAGCGCCGGAGGCGGGGACGGTCGGCCGCAATCGCGAGTGGGGCCGAATTTCCGAGCGACCCCGGCGACCACCAGTCCTGCGATCTGCCGGTGAATCGCGGCACCGCAACGCGCCGAATCGACAGCGGCGCAACAACTGTGCCGAGACTACCGCTGATGATCAGTCCATTTCCAGGCGCACCGTCGTAGACGACGGCAAGTACGGCAGCCAGCGCGACACCGATGATCATCACCGCATGCCAACCAGCAAGGGAGCGCGGGTCCACGTCCGCTACGAGTGCCCGTCCGATGATCAGCAGCGGACCGGCGCATGCGCCCGCGACCAGCACGCCCACGGTGAACAACCAAATCCCCGGCAGGAGACCGGAAATGATCGTCGCCGACCCAGCCAGCACAGCGAAGGCGGCGGCCAGCGCGGTCGAGGAGTACCGCCGGAGCAGCCAAAGGCACAGCGGCACAGTCAGACATCCGACTACCAGTCCGGTCAGTGCGATATAGCCGATCACCGCCCCCGGCACACCCAGCGCGCCCCCTAGCGGCTTACCGAGCAAAACCAGCTGCCCACCGGACGCCGGACCCAGCATCGCCCCGGCGCACACGGTGATCCACGCACGTACCGTTGGGCGCTCGAAAGTCGGGGAACTCATGCCACCGACCGACGTCGGCGCCTCGACGAAGCAGCGGTCCGCGTCCAGTACGCGGTAGACGGTTCGCAGGTCGTCATCCTCACCTCCTGCGGCATGTTTCGCTGTAGGAAACACAGTTTCGCAATTGCCATATTGAACCCGTGGCACCAGTGGGTGTCAAGACGTGCTGCGGGAAGCACGAAATCCGGTCCACCCCTGGACAGATCGCGCGGTGCGGTACAGAATCCAAATGTGGAAACAGCGTTTCGATCTACGAAACGCATTCCGGATAGGAGCGTGCGAGCCGATGACCCGAGTCGCGGCCGGACAACTCGCCGCGGGGACCGACCTCGCGGTCAACCTCGCTGCCTGCCTCAGGATGATCGACACGGCCGCCGACGCCGGGGCCGAACTCGTGGTGCTTCCGGAGTTCTGTAACCACCTATCCTGGTACGACGACCGCGCGCATGCCCGCAGAATGGCCTGCACACCCGGCGACGCATTCCTCACCGCGATCGCCGGACGCGCCGCACGGCACCGGATGTACGTGAAGATCGGTGTCACGCTGGCCCGCCCGGACGGCCGCACCACCGGCACCGGCCTCCTCTTCGGCCCGGACGGCGCCCTGCTCGGCGAATCGGACAAGCAGATCCTGATGGGCGCGGAGCACGACTACCTCGACCAGGGCCGCACTGAATCACCCGTGATCGAAACCCCCCTAGGCCGCATCGGCATGTACGCCTGCATGGAAGGCGTGATCAACGAGGTCGCCCGTTCGCTGGCGGTGCGCGGTGCGCAACTCCTGCTCAACAGCCTCAATTCGTTCGCCGTCGATGAGGCGAGCCTGCATGTTCCGGTGCGCGCGGCGGAGAACAAGGTGTGGGTGGTCGCCGCGAACAAGGTCGGGCCGCTGCTGCCCGCGACGCAGCTGCCCGCCATCGCGGCCCGGCTCGGGGTGCCCGAGGACCGGTTGCACGGTGCGGGTGAAAGCCAGATAGTCGCGCCGGACGGTGCCCCGGTCGCCGTGGCCCCGGTGTCGGGCGAGGCGATCGTCATCGCCGATATCGACGTCGCGCGCGCCGACGACAAGCGTCGTCCGGATGGCACCGACATGGTGGCGGCCCGTCGACCGGAGATCTACGCACCGCTGGCCGCCACACCGAGCCCGCGGCGGGCGCGACCGGGCGCCGAATCGCTGGCTACCGCACTCGTCGCACCAGACGCGGGAACGATCAAGGATCTCGTAGCCGACGGCGTCGAACTGCTCGTGCTGCCGGAGCTCGCGGACATCTCGATCGCCGAAGTTGTTCGGGCGCTGCGTGGCTCACCCGCGCGTGCCGTACTGACGGTGCGCGAAGGTGCGGCACACCACGGAGTATTGGTCGATGCCGAGGGCATTGTCGGACGACAGCCTCAGCTGCACCGGACCAACCGACACCCCTGGCTCACCGAGCTCGGCACAGAACTCACTGTATTCGAATTGCCTTGGGGGCGAATGGCCATCGTGGTCGGTGACGATTCGCTGTTCCCGGAGACGTTCCGGCTCGCCGCTGTTCAGGACGCGGACGTCGTCGCGGTCCCGTGCACCCCGGCCGAGCCGTGGGAGCTGCGGCTCGGACTGCCCGAGCGCGCCGCGGAAAACCGGCTCAACGTGCTCGCCGCGGGTAGCGGCGAGAACGGGCTCGTCGGCGCTGTCTACGCACTCAGTCCGGACTTCACCTTGTGGACCGCCTGGCCCGGGCCGTTCACCGGCGTGATCAGCCATCCGATCGTGACCGAGGCACCGCCGGGCGCGCTGAGTGTGCGCGCCACCGTCCGACCGGCTCAGGCCGTCAATCGCACCGTATCCAAGGGAACCGATCTCGTGGCCGGGCGCCCACGGACCACACACCGAGGAGCGGAGAGTTCATGAAGGAAACCGTGCAGCATGTCGCACAAATGGTCGACGAGACACCGCGGGTCGACGTCACCGCGACGTTCGACGAGTGGCGGGAGCTGCTGACCGAGTTGAAGTTTCGGATCGCCGAGCGGTTTACGCTGAACCGCGACCCGAGCACCGACGAACTGGACGACTATGGCGACGCGGCCACCGGACCGGCGGGCAGCCTCGCCGCCTACACCGGTCCCGAGATCGACTGGCTGGTGCATTCCTGGATAGGTGATCCGCGAACGGGTTTCGTCAACCTGCACCTCACCGCGTGGCTCGGTCCGCAGGTCCGGGTGCCGCATCTCGGCACTGCCCTGCTGCTCTGGCCGGATGGCTGGTTCTACGTCGATGCGATCCCACGCGGCGATCTAGTCGGCGACGCAGCCTATTTCGATAGCTATTACGCGGCCGACGACGAACCGTGGCTGACGTTCAAGGAAGAGCACCCCGACTTCGCCTGGTTCACCAGCCGCACCGGATTCATTCGGGGCAGCCTGTCGCCCACCGCGTACTGCTATTCGTTCCCGCCGACCCGCCCGAATCTCGACACCGTCGCCGATCTGCTGCGGGCCCGCGTGGACCAGTGGCTCGGCTGGGTAGCCGCGGCCGAACCCGTTCCGGCCGAGCAACGATCGGCACTCGCGGCACGGGATCTGGCGATGCGCCGCAATATCGCCGAACGTGATCCCGCGAATGTGATGGGCGAACGGATGTTCGGCGCGCAGCTCACGCAGCGACTGGTCCGTGCGCTCTGGGGTGGCGACCGGGTCCTGCCGAGGCCTGCCGCATGAGGCTCATTCGATCCCTGTGGTGGTCCGCTCGCACCGACGGCGACGCACCGTTCGACACCGCCCATCTGAAGGTCTACTACCCCGCGGTTGCCTCCGGTACCGACACCGAGCGCCTTTCCGGGGTTTTCGCGCACGACCCGGCGGACGCGCCGTACCCGGTCGTGGTGTTCCTCTCCGGCGTCAATGTCGGCCAGGACTCCTATCGCCGATTCGCCACCGCGATCGCCGAAAGCGGCTTCGTCGTGGTCACCTTCGACCGAGTCGCCGAATTGTTCGGTGGTCAGCGCGGTCTCACGCCGGGCGTGGATCTGGCCGCGGCACGTCCCGACGCCTACGGCACCCGTCCGACCTGTCCGACCATCGGCGCCGTCCTGGGCGCCCTCACCCAACTGAACGATCTGCCTCCGTTGCGCGGCGCGCTCGATCTGGACCGCATCGCACTCGGCGGGCATTCCGCGGGCGGCACCGTGGTTTTGCAGTCGGCGCGCTTCTTCCCCGGCGTCGGGGCGGTGTTCGCGTGGGGCGCGCACACCATGGTGGCCACCATGCTCGGTTGGGCGCCTGGCACTGTCCTGCCCGCCCAGGTGGCTTGCCCGGTGCTGCTCGGCGTCGGCACCAATGACGGCGTGATCAACGGCAGCGCCGACCGTTACGGCGAGGACGGCGCCGATCGGCCGGACCCGGTCGGCCGCACCTTCGCCGAGGCGCTGCCCGATGGTGCGCATCTGCTGGCCGTGGTCGAGGGCGCCAACCACTTCGGCATCGCCGATGCCGATCCCACCGCGGCCCGTGCCTTTCTGGACGGGCCGGACGAAGCGCCGGCGCTCGCCCCGTTCGCCGAACTGACGTCGGCCTTCTTGCGCGCGCACCTGCGTGGTTCGGCCGAGGCCAAGGCCGAGTTGGCCGGTTTCGACCGCGGCCTGCGGTTGATCCACCGTTAGGAGCAAGACCATGCTGAAGAACTTCTGGTACGCGGTGGAATTCGCCGACCAGGTCGGCAGACAGCCGAGGAAGGTGACCTGTCTCGGCCAGGATTTCGTGCTGTACCGCACCGAAGCAGGCATGGTGATCTGCCTGTCCGATCTGTGCGTGCACCGTGGCGGCGCCCTGTCCATGGGTTCGGTGACCGGCGACCGTATCGCCTGTCCGTACCACGGCTGGCAGTACGACTCCACCGGTGTCTGCGTGAAGATCCCGGCCAATGCGGAGGAGCGCAAGATACCCCGCAAGGCACGGGTCGACGCGTACCCGACGGTCGAGCGGTACGGGATGGTCTGGGCTTTCCTCGGCGATCTGCCGGAAGAGCAGCGCCCGCCCATCCCGGCACTGCCCGAGCACGACGATCCGACCTTCCGGCGGGTGCAGTACGAGATGGTCATCGACGCGAATTACGAACGGGCGCTGGAGAACGTGGTGGACGCCTCGCACACTCCGTTCGTGCACGGCACCGCGTTCGGTAACCCCGACAAGCCGGGGATCCCGGATTTCCGGATCCGCACCGGAGATTGGTCGGCCGAGGCCGATATCCAGCTGAGTCCACCTCCGCCCAAGGGACTTTGGGGACTGCTGGCCAAACGCAAACCACGCCCGGAGTACGTCACCGTCACCAATGGCTGGTATCTGCCGAACCTGGTCAAGCTGCATATCCGGCTGCCGATCGGGGATCTGCTGCTCTACGACTTCAATATCCCGCTCTCCCAGGACCGTACGTTGATCAAGATCATCGGCTACCGCAACTTCTTCACCGGTGGTTGGGCGGACGCCAACACCCGCAAGCGGATCGAGATGATCCTGCTGCAAGACCGCCCCGTGGTCGAGTCGCAACGGCCGGAGCTACTGCCGTTCGATCTGTCCGACGAACTGCATGTGCGCAGCGACGGACTCCAGGTCGCCTACCGGCGCAGGCGTGCCCAGCTGATCAAGGACGGCTGGTGGGTCGGCGGCGACGACATCATCACCGGGGACGTGCCGAGGCGCAAGGCCACGATCATCCCCTCGCCCGCACGTCGCGACAATCCCGAACTTGCCAGCGCATGGGTGCACAAGGCCCGCAACGGAGGTGCCACGTCATGAGTCTGCCCGCCACGCTCAGCGAACGGACCCTGGACACCGTCCGGTCGACGCTCGGCCTCGCCGTCACCGAGGATCTGTCGTTGACCAGTGCCATGTGCCCCGATCCGGTAGGCAGGCTGCGGGTGTTGCGCGGCGGGCCGATCGACAAGGCCGTCACCGTCGACCTCGTGGTGCCCGCAATCGGCCTGGACAGCCACATGATCTTCGCGTTCACCCGAAGTGATTCCGCCGTACCGCATTTCACGCTGGATTCGGTGCGGGCGGCGGAGTACCACGCGATGCACCTCGATCTGATCCCCCGTGCCGACCTGGCAATCAACCTGCCTTATCTCGATGCGGCCTTCCTGCCGCTTACTCCGCTGTTGGAAGCCGCATGGCAGATCGACGGATTGTCGCCCGCCGCGATCGGACCACGGCAGCGGGCGATGATGTCGCCGTGGATGCTGGTGTGCCGGGCCACCGATGACGCGTTCCGGGCACTGGATTCGACCGTCGACAGCTATCTCGAACATTGGCTTGTCCTGCTGGACAAAGGCGTTCCGTCCGTCGCGGCGGATCTTCCCGCCCGCGATCGGGCCAATCGCGCGAATCTGTTCAGCCCGGCGGTGGATCCGGTGTGGGCGCAGGTGACCCGGCTGCTCGGCACCGACCAAGCCGAGCGGGTGCGCGGGGAGTTGGTGTCATGAACACCGCGGCCGCACCGAGCCGTTGGCAGCAGCGGATCGCGGGCGAATGGGTCGGGCGCCCCTCCCTTTTCGACGCGGGCGGCGTGTGGCGCGGTTTCGAGGACATCCGCAGGTCCTCGGTCTTCGAGGATGGGGTCACCACCTACTACATGGATGGCGGCCTCACCGGCGGCGGAGAGCTGGCCGGTCGCTTCGCCTCGGGCGCGCCGTTCGCCTTCGGCGTGCTCGACTCCGACGCGGACCGGATCTACACGGGGCCGGACTTTTTCGGCTCGGGCCAGCCCTATGGCGGATTCGTCGACGCGCACTACTACGGCCCCGGCTGGCAGGTGAGCCTGAATACCTGGAATCAGACGATTGGCGATACCCAGGTGTATTCGTCGGTGCTGTACCAGGGCCCGGCCATGGTGGGTGTCTTCAACGGGGTCTATACCCGTGACCCCGCGCTCGTCGATGAGCGTGTCGACACCGAAACACGCTGCGGAGCGGTGCCGTTCATCTATCCGTCGAAGCAGCCGAGCCGCTACGCGGGTGACTGCGAACTGTGGGGCGCTGAGCAAAACCTCCTCGGCACACTGCGGGTCACCGTCGATATCGAGCCGGTCACCCTGCTCAGTGCGCAACACCGCGTCACCTGGGCGGGCCCGATCGATCACCAGTATTCGGCGAGCGTCCGGCGCGACGGTGCCCGCTCATTCCACGAAGGGCCCGACGTCTGGGGCAACGCGACCGCCTACGGGCGCGCCAACTATCCGCTACTGCACTTCGCCGACGGAAGGCGGCTCACCGGACGGGAATTCATGATCGACGCGCAACCGGGTATGGGCGCGGGCAATGCCATCGCCGTCGTCTACGAACTGTTCGAACACAATCGGCTCGGCGCGGTGGTGCACGGCGTTCTGGAGCGGTCATGAGTACCGTCGTGGTGACCGGCGGCACGCGCGGCATCGGCCTCGGCATCGCCCGCGCCCTGCTCGCTCGCGGTCATCGGGTCGCCGTATGCGGCACCGATGTCGAGCGCATCGAGCAGCTACGCGCGGAGCTCCCGGAAACCGCACTGGTGGTCCCCGCCGACGTCACCGACCGGGACCAACTGCAGGCACTCTGGGACGCGGCGAGCGAACGATTCGGCCGCATCGACGTCTGGATCAACAACGCGGGCATCTCGCATGCCCGTGCGCCGCTGTGGGAAATGCCCGCCGCGCAGGCACGCAAGGTGCTGGAGACCAATCTGCTCGGGGCGATCAACGGTTCCGCGGTCGCCATCGCGGGCATGTCCGCGACCGGTGGGCACGTCTGGAATATGGAGGGCCTCGGCAGCGACGGCCGCATCGTGTCGGGCCTGGCCGCCTACGGCGCCAGCAAGCGCGCGGTCACCTATCTCACCGAAGCCCTGGCCGGGGAAGTCCCCGCCGGGGTGTCCGTCGGCCTGCTCAGCCCCGGCATGGTGGTGACCGACCTGCTCACCCACGGCTATACCGACCCCGTCGAACTGACCGAGGCGCGCAAAGTGTTCAACATCCTGGCGGACCGGGTGGAGACCGTCGCGCCGTGGCTGGCCGAACGCGCGGTCTCGCGCACACGTAACGGCGCGCACGTCCGCTGGCTCACCACACCCAAGGTCGCGGGCCGGTTCCTGATGGCCCCGTTCCGGCACCGCGACCTGTTCACCGAATGACAACGGCAGCAAGGAGTTCGACCCGATGACCGACGTACTCGGCTGGCGGCGCAAGTTCGGCGTGCTCGCCCCGTCCACCAACACGATTGTGGAACCGGACTTCTACCGCATGGGCGTGCCAGGAGTGACCGCGCATTTCGGCCGCATTCACATCCGCGACCAGAATATGAGTGACGACGCGGGCATGGATCGCCTGCTCGAGCAGATCCGCGCGGAAATGGACTACACCTGCGCGCGGGTGCTGACCTGCGAGCCGGACTACATGGTGATGGGCATGTCCGCCGAGACCTTCTGGGGCGGCGTCGAAGGCAACCTGCGGTTCGTCGAGCAGATCCAGGACGCGACCGGACTCGAAGTCGCCACCGGTGCCGAAGCCTGTCGGCGGGCACTGGAACTGTACGGTGCACGCCGCATCGGGGTGGTCACGCCGTATCAGCCGATCGGTGACGCGAACGTGGTGCGCTTTTTCGGGGAACTCGGCTTCGAAGTCGTCGCGATCAAGGGATTGCGTTGTCCCACCGCCGTATCCATAGCGCACGTGACCGAGGACGAACTGCGGGCCGCGCTGCTCGAAGTGGACGGCCCGAAGGTCGATGCGCTGGTGCAGTGCGGCACCAACCTGTCCATGGTGCGACTGGCCGACGAGGCGGAACGGTGGCTCGGCAAGCCGGTGATCGCGATCAATGCCGCGACGTGGTGGATGGCGCTGCGCGATAACGGCATCCAGGACCGGGTGGACGGCGCCGGGTCGTTGCTGCGCGATCACTGACTCGTCCCCCGAGTACTCGAAGCACCGGGACACCGCTGTCCCGAAAATAGGGAAACGACGTTTCCAGCACTGCGAGGAGGAGCGCGATGCCGTTGCGAACGGGTGGATCGGCCTTGTCGATCGCGACCGGTATCCGGGAATTCGGTGTCGCCAGCCCAGCGGTCATTGCGGTGGCGGACGGCGATCGTCGACTGAGCTACGCGGCACTCGATGGACGGTCGAACCGGGTGGCCACCGCCTTGCTGAGCGCGGGCCTGCGGACCGGTGAACGGGTGGCTGTCCTGCTCGGCAACCGCCTCGAGTATCCCGAAGTCGCCTGTGGCATAGCTAAAGCCGGGCTGGTTATGGTGCTCCTGAATCCGCGGCTCACCGCCCCGGAGGCCGCCTATCTGCTCGCCCACTCCGGCTGCCGCGCACTCGTCGCGGACAACGCCTACGCCGGTATCGTCGCCGATTCGGCGCCGCCGACGGTGTTCTGCGTCGGCGGAACGGAATTGGGTCCGGACTACGAAACCGCACTGGCCCGCGCCGATCCCACCGACCCACGCGCCGACGTCGGCGAAACCGAACCGTTCTGCATCGCCTATACCGCGGGCACGACGGGCAAACCCAAAGGCGTGGTGATCAGCCATCGCTCGCGTGCGCTCACCTTCTACGGCGCCGCGCTCGAATGGGGCCTGGGCCTCGGCAGGCGCACCATCGCGGTGGCGCCGATGTATCACGGGGCCGGTTTCGCGTTCGGCTACGCGCCGGTTTACACCGGCGGCACGGTCAGCATGCTGCGCTCGTGGGATCCGGAGCAGCTGCTTCGGCTGATCGAACTCGAACGCGCACAGTCGATTTTCCTCGTACCGACTCATGCCCACGCCTTGCGCGCGCTGGGCCAGGAGGCGCTGCGTCGCTACGACCTGTCCAGCGTCGACACCCTCTACTTCAATGCCGCTGCCCTGCCCGTCGCACTCAAAGACTGGACTCGGCAAGCCTTTCCGGGAGCGGGCGTCCACGAGCTCTACGGCTCCACCGAAGCGGGCATCGTCGCGAACTGCCGCCCCGGGGACGCATCCCGCAAACCAGGCTCGGTCGGCACCCCTTGGCTGATGACCGAAGTACGTCTCCTCGACCAGGCGGGCCAGCCAGTGCAGCCGGGCGAGCGCGGCGAGTTGTTCAGCCGCTCACCATATTTGATGAGCGGCTACCTCGACGACGCCGACGCCACGGCCGCCTGCGTGACCGAGGACGGCTTCCTCAGCAGCGGCGATATCGCCACCGCCGACGAGGACGGCTTTCTGCGCATCGTCGACCGCAAGCAGGACATGATCATCTCGGGTGGGGTGAATATCGCGCCGCGTGAGGTCGAGGAGGTGTTGTCCGGCTGCCCCGGCGTGGCCGAGGCGGCGGTTGTCGGTGTGCCGGACGGTGAATGGGGCGAACGGGTTACCGCCTTCGTCGTGGCCCTGCCCGGCGCGACCCTCGACGCGGGCACCCTCACCGCGCACTGCCGGACTCGGCTCGCGGGCCCCAAGCTGCCCAGACAGATCACCGTCGTCGCCCAGCTACCGCGCAGCGCCGCCGGGAAAGTCCTGAAACGCCAATTACGAGAAGCGAAGGAGATCTGATCATGCGGCCACATGTCGAACTGATCCACGAGGACGACTACATCTGGCACGGCGCCGAACTGATCGGCGGCGAAGGCCGGGCCAGCGAACGGCGACTGTCGGTGGACGAGGAGGACGGTTCCTCGTCGCTGCGCGTCGACTTCCACACCCACTGGGGTCGCGGTCCCGGCATCCATCACGCGAACACCGAGTACTACGTCCTCGACGGCGTCCTCAGCTATGGCGAGCGTGTGATCGGTTCGGGCGCTTACGTTTTCGCCCCCAAAGGTGTTCCGGTGGAGGCGATGCGGTTCACCGAGGGAACCAAGATCCTGCACTACCGCGAGTACGGCGACGCCGGTTTCGACCCGGTCGCCGGTCCGGACGCGCCGCGCTGGGACGGAGCGCGCGAGGACGTCATCGTGCTGGACACCGCCGCCATGCCCTGGCAACCGGTGCCCAACGCGGGCCCGATGCCGGGCATGGTCATCAAATATCTGCACGTGGACCCCATCTCCGGCTTCTACACCCGGCTGGTGCACGCCCAGGAGGGCTGGTCGGATCACCGGCTGGCGCACCATCCGTGCTTCGAGGAGGCCTACACCACCCAGGGCCACATGGAGTACAACTTCGGCACGCTCGACCTCGGCACCTACTTCTTCCGGCCGGCCCGGGTCAAGCACGGCCACTTCACCACCATGGAGGGCGGCGCCACCTGGCTGCTGCGCTCGGACGGGCAACTGTTCAATTGGTACACCCAGAACGAGTGGCTGCGCTGGGGTGGCGACGCGGTGAACTGGCGGCCGGGCGGGCACCCGGCGCGCTGGTCGATGTCCAGCCACGATCTCGGCGACCCGCGTTCCCGCAGTGCCGCCGATCTGGCCGACCTGGCCAAGTCGGCCGCGTACTTCCGCGAACGCGAGGGCCTCGACCTGGGCGACTATGTACAGCACGGCAGCGGGACCGATCCGAGTCTGATCGCGATCGCCAAGGCGGTGGATTCGGCCACACTGGCCGGTGGGCACGGGCACGCGCACGCGTTCGACTGGGGCGCCGACCCGCATGCCCTGGAGCACCCGCACGAACGCACCGACTCCGGCGCGCACAACTGGGGACACGGCCGTTCCTGGACGGAGGGCGACCCGATACCCGCGCCGATCCTGTCCACCCTGCCGGTACGCAGCCGATCCCGCGGCCGCTGGGACGGCGACGGCATGTGAGCCGGAGTGAGTTGGGCCACTGTGCGCTCGCGCGAGCTCTGGGCGATTAATATGGGATTCGCATACGGACAGTTTCGACCGCGCCGAAGCGGGCATCCCGCGCTCGCGGGGTGCCCGCGCACCGTATCGATTCTGAGGAGATCGTCAACCGTGGCTCGACAGAACAACTCAACACATTCCAAGCGAGCAGCTAGTAGAACAGCCAAGAACAGCGCAGCTGTCGTCTGGCCTGATCCCAGCCCCCTCGCATCCTGGTGGCAGCAGGTAATGCAACCCGAATCCGGCAAGCGCTCGGCTGCCCGTGGGGCCGCGTAATGCCCGCGGGTGAAGAGTGGATGCACGGCACCGTCCGCTGGTTCGACACCGCGAAGGGCTTCGGATTCCTCGACGCCGAGGGCTATCCCGGTGGCATTTTCGTGGAGTACTCCAGCATCGACTCCCCGGGCTTCAAAACCCTCACCGCCGGGCAGCCGGTCGTGTTCACCTGTGAGCTGCGACCACGTGGTGTCGAGGCCGTCGCGGTCCGACCACTGGCGCTGTTAGCCACCGCCGCCGCGTAATTTCGTACGCCCCTTGATTTCTCGCACACGCGATCGCAGGCGATGTGGCTTGCGGGAGATCAAGGAGTGTGCGGCTAGTGGTGGGAGCCGAGAAGTCGGCGGGCCTGGCGGATGACCGCCAGGTCCACCATCCGGCCCGCGTCGTCGAGGACGACCCCGCCGTCGGCGGCGTCGAAGCGCGCCACCAGTGCCCGCGCTCGGTCGACTTCCGCCGCGTCCGGGGTGAATACCGCATTGACCACCGGCACCTGCGCCGGATGGATACAGGCCCGCCCGCGGAATCCGATGCGCGCCAAGGCTTCTGTCGATCGGCGCAAGTCCGCCAGATCTCGGAAGTCGGTGCGCACCGGCGCGAGCGGCGGCTCGATGCCCGCCGCGGCGGAGGCCAGCACCACCTGAGTGCGCAGGGACAGCAGCTCCAACTCGTCCGCGCCCGGCGTGATGCCGGCCTCCGCGCACAGGTCCGCCTCGCCCAGTTGCAGGCGCGAGACCCGAGGTGCCGCGGCGATGGCGCGCGCGTCGAGTACCGCTGCCGCGCTTTCCAATAGCGGGCACACGCGGATCGCACCTGGATACTGTTCGTGCGCTCGCAGCAGTGCGTCGACCGTGTCGATCTGGTCTGCGGATTCGGTTTTCGCCAGGCACACCGCGGCAACCGCGGGTAACGCGACCGCCGACAAGTCCTGCTCGCCGAGCGGGCCCGGGTTCACCCGCACCCAGATGCGTTGTCCGCGCGGCGATACCGTGCGCAGCCAATCGGCGACGGCGGCACGGGCGCTGTCCTTCTCGCGCAGCGGTATCGAATCCTCCAGATCGAGCAGGACCACGTCCGCCATCCCGCCGAGCGCCTTGTCGAAGAGCTCGGGGCGGTTACCCGGCACATAGAGCGCCGATCTCACCAACCCACCTTGCGTTCGCCGGACAACAACGCCTTCGCGATGATCATGCGCTGAATCTCGTTGGTGCCCTCCCCGATCGCCAGCAACGGCGCATCCCGGTAGAGCCGCTCGACGACGAACTCGCGCGAGTACCCGTGCCCGCCATGGATGCGCATGGCCTCGAGGGACGCCCGGATCGCAGTCTCAGAGGCGAAGTATTTGGCCATGCCCGCGTCCATATCCACCCGATGACCGCCGTCCGCCCGGGCGGCGCTCCAGTAAGTGAGCAGGCGAGCCGCCTGGATCTCGGTGGCCATATCCGCGAGTTTCAGTTGGATCGCCTGGAAGTCGGCGATGGGTTTGCCGAAAGCCTGTCGGTGCCTGGCGTATTCGAGCGCGGCCTCGTAGGCGGCCTGCGCCACACCGACAGCGCGGGCGGCGATATTGATCCGGCCGATCTCGAGTCCCGAGAGTGCCTGCTGCATGCCGCGCCCCTCCACTCCGCCGAGCAGCGCGTCGACCGGGACCCGCACGTCGTCGAGTATCAGCTCGCAGGATTCGGTCCCGCGGTAGCCGAGCTTGGGTAGGTCCCTGCTGATGGTGAAGCCCGGTGTCGTGGTGTCCACCAACAGGATCGACATGCCCTTGTGCGCTGGTTCGGTGATCGAGGTCTTCACCAGGATCGGCAGCGGGTTCGCGTGCCGGGCGTTGGTGATCCACGTCTTGGCGCCACGGACGACGTAGTGGTCGCCGTCGCGCCGGGCGCGGGTGCCGATGCCTTGCAGGTCCGAACCCGCGTCCGGTTCGGTGAGCGCGATGCCGGTGCGCCGGGCTCCGGTCGCCAGTTCGGGGAGGTAGCGGTTCTTCTGCTGCTCGGTGCCATGCTCGGCGATCATCCAGCAGGACAGCGAATGCGAGCCGATGATGCCCGCGATGGCCATCCAACCGCGCGAGATCTCCTCGAAGACCAGGGCGAACGACACCTTGTCGACGTCGAGCCCACCGTATTGCTCGGGTACCGTGAGACCGAACAGGCCGAGCTGTTTCATCGTGTCGACGATCTCGGTCGGGTAGCGACCCTCGTGTTCCCATTCGATGGCCACCGGCATGATCTGCTTGTCCACGAACGCACGCAGCACAGCGCGGAAATCTCGTTGCTCATCGGTCAATTCGAAGTCCATCGTTCTCCTTCTCGAACACCGGCAGCAACCGGCCGTCGCCGATCTCGCGCCAGCACAGCCACACCGGGTCGTCGCAGCGCCACTGTTCGGCACCTACCAGGTTGGTGAGCAGTATCGGACCCTCGGTCAGGCGCACCCGCGCGACCACGTAGGGCACCTCGAATTCCGGGCCCGGCGCGCGATGCACGACCGTGAACGAGTCGACGACACCGCGCCCGCAGGCTTGTGTCCAGTCCAGGGCTGTCGACCCGCACCCGGTACAGAGCGCACGCGGATAGTGCTGGAGCTGTGCGCATTCCAGGCAGCGCTGCAGCAGCAGGCGTCGGTCCCGGGTAGCCGCCCACCACGGCTCGGTGATCTCGTCGACCGGCACGTTCATCGGTCCCGCCCCAGGATGACGGTGGCGTGAGTGGACATGATGCCGCCGGTGCCGTGCGCCAAAGCCACGTCCGCGCGGCGTACTTGGCGGTCGCCGCAGTCACCGCGCAGCTGGCGCACCGCCTCGACCAAGAGCAACAGGCCGAACATGCCAGGGTGGCAGTAGGAAAGGCCACCGCCACTGGTGTTCAGCGGGAAGGCACCACCGGGGCGGATACGGCCGTCGGCCACGAACTCGGCCGCCTCCCCCGGTCGGCAGAAGCCGAGTCCCTCCAAGGTGAGCAGCACGGTGATGGTGAACGAATCGTAGATCTGGGCGACGTCGATATCGCCCGGGCCGAGCCGCGCCATCGCGTAGGCGCGTTGGGCCGAGTTGAAAGAGCCGGGCCGCAACAGATCCGGTGCGGCCGCCATGCTGGCCTGGGTGTTCGATTCGCCGTAACCGAGGATCTGGATCGGTAGCCGCCGCAGGCTTCTCGCGCGGTCGAGCGAAGTCAGCACCACGGCGGCACCGCCGTCGGTGACCAGGCAGCAGTCGGCGGCGGTGAGTGGTGAACTCACCATCGGCGCATCGAGTACGGCGTCGACGGTGAGTTCACCTGCGCCGTAGCGGTATGCGGCAGGGTTGAGCAGGGCCCACTGGCGTGCGGCCACCGCGACCTCCGCCAAAGCGGCGCGGCCTGAACGATGTTCGTGCAGGTAGCGTTGCGCGGCCATCGCGTAATAGGACAAGGGATAGAGCGGGCCGTAGGGCGCCTCGAACTGCGCCTGCGGAGTGTGCTCCTCGAAAACACCAGCCAGGGAGCGGGATCTGGCACTGCGCTGGTTCGAGGCATGCGAGATCACGACGGTGCGGCATTGATTGTGTTCGATGGCCTGCGCCGCACGCGCCACATACATCTCGAATGCGGAACCACCCGCTGCGGTCGAGTCGGTCCAGCAGGGTTCGATGCCCAGATATTCGGCCAGCTGGACGGTGGAGAACCGGGAGAACCCGGCGGTGGCGATGCCGTCCACATCGCGCACCGTCAGCCCGGCGTCGGCCAGAGCGCGGGTGATCGCCTGCGCCTGCAGGTGCGCAATGGATTTGCCGGTCAGGCCGAGATCGGATTCGGCGGCACCCACAATGGCGACAGCGCTCATTCCGGCAGCACCGTTGCCCCGGCCGGAGCCACGATCACCCGCGGCCGATCGCCCGCCACCGCTACCTGCTGCCGCACCACGAGTGCGCCGTCCGGCTCGGTTTGGATGACTTCGCCGGTGCAACAGACGGTCTCGCCCGCGAAAGCCATGGCGCGGAAGCGGAAGTGCAGGCGGCTGATTCTGGCGCGCGGTCCGAGCCAGTCCAGCAGTTGCTCGGCGAGCAACGCACCGAACAACTGTCCGTCGATGACCGGCGCGGGTAGTCCGCGCTCGGTGGCATAGCCGGTGTCGTAGTGCAAGCGGTGCCAGTCCCAGGTGGCACCGGCGTAGGCGATCATGTCCGCCTGCTCGATGCGCCTGCGCAACGGCGGTATCCGGGTGCCGATGTCGATCACTTCGCCTCCGGTGTCCGCCGCGGGTTCGCAGTCTCGAGTGGGACGTAGATGAGTGTTTCGTCGTTGCTGGCGAGCAGCGTGCCGTGCTGATTGCGATAGGTGGCGCGGGATCGGACGAAGAGTTTGCCGCCCTTCGTTTCGACGTCGACGATGCGCCAGGTGGCGGTGATGATGTCCGATGGGCGGGTCGGTTGATGGAATTCGTAGGTGTTGCCGCCGCGCACCAGGGTCGTGCCGGGCACTTCGATGCCCCAGTTGTGCCCGGCGAATCCGTCGCCGTCGCGCGGCAGGCCGGTGAACTGGTTGGTCTCGCAGATCAGGGTCGGCGGAGCGATCACGCCGGCGTATCCGTGTGCCCGCGCGTAGGTTTCGTCGGTGTAGAGCGGATTGTGGTCGCCAACCGCGACGGCGAAGTATCGGATCGCCGCTCGCCCCAACGGCTCCGGCGCGGTGTAAATCACCTCGCGGCCGATCAGCGCGGTGAACTCGGCAACCGGCATGCTCATCGCAGCACCGCCGTCGGGACCACCTCGAGCTGGAACTCCGGGCGCAGCAGGCCGGAACAGACTACCGAGGTCAACGCACAACCACCCGGAAAGTATTTGTGCCGCAATGGATCCAGTTCCGCATACGACTCGGCGGCCGCTGGCGTCACGTACTCCACTAACCGGACCACCGAACGACCATCCGTGCCCGCCTCGTGCAAGACCTCGGTGATGGCCGCGTATATATAATCGGCCTGAGCAACCAGATCTCCGGGAAACGCGCGCTGGGTGGCCGGGTCGAGAGCGGCGAAACCCGACAGGAACAGCAGCTCACCTGCCAGCACACCGGGTCGGTAGGTCAGCGTGTCGTAGCGGCTCCAGCCGGGGTTGACGGTGCGGAGCGGTTCGGTCGACGCGATCGCGTCCAACCGCACCGCGGGGCCGTTCGCGGTGGGCACTAATATGCCAGCGGCACCGGGGAACACCAGTTGCCCGTCGATGCCGGTGCCGCCGAGCAGATCCCGCCGGGGCCGCCCGCAGCGCGGGTACTCGGCGCGCGTAACCATCCCCGTGTAGTCGGTGGTGTGCACGAGGTGCTCCAGCCCGAAACCCAACGGCTCCAGCATGTCCCGGGCCATGGTCAAGCAGGCGCGATACTGATCGGCGAAACTCGCGGCCGGATTCGGCGGGGTGATTCCCGGTAGATAGACGACGCCGCCCGCAGTCGTCACCACACCGTGCGGCGTCACCACTCGGCCACCGCCGCCCGGCACCACGGTGTACTGCACCGTCACGCGCTGTGGCCGATCTACCAGCCGGTCGACCGGCACCACCGACAGCGTGACCCCTTCGGGTCGGGTGGATGGCTGATCCGCGACCGCCGGCGTGCGGAACTCGGTGACCTGCACCAGATCCCGAGCCGTCGCGTCCACGGACGCCAACTGTTCCGCTGCCCGCGCGTACGCTTCCGCGCCGCTGTCGCCGGATACCGCGGGCAGCCAGACCATCTCGGACACTACCGAATTCATTGCCGCAACTCCTTCAGCAGTGGGTGCAGATTCTCCTGGTCGGCGAGGGCCAAGATGGCGTCGACGGCCGCGGGTGCCAGTCCGTTGCCGATTGCCTTGTCGCGCACGAGGTTGTCGAGGCCCGGGTCGTCCGGTGCGCCACGGCTGCCCGGCACGGTGGCGACGAGATCGGTACCGTCCCGCAGGCGGATTCGGAGACGACCCGGCTGTTCGGCGACGACACCGTCCGCGTCCACCACTCGATGAGTGACCCGGGCGGCGAGGTCGGCGATGTCGGTACGAGTCACCTGCCGGTACGTGCAGATGGAGACGCGGCCGTCCAGCAACATGGCGGCCACGCTCCACGGCAGGCTGAATTTCGCCGCGTAGGCGGTGCGTGGCAGTCCCTTGTCCGGCCCGCACACGATCGGCACGGCATCCGGATGGACATCGGCCACCACGGATTCGATCCGCTCCGCGTCGACGTCCGCCGTGCGAGCCGCATCCAGCGTCGCATGCAGCACCTGGCACGCCGGGTACGGCTTGATCGTGATTCGGGTGGTCTCCCACCGCTCGCCCAGCCCCGACGACGGATCGATACCGTCGCGCCCCAGCAGTGCCCGATACAGCCCGTACTCGCCCTCGAATACCGCACGTGGTCCGGTGACTCCGGCCGCCGCGAATCGTGCCGCGAGAAGGCCCGCGTGCGCGGCGAATCCGGGATGGAGCTGCTTGGTGTTCGCGCCATCGGTGAGAAATTCGAGCAGTCCACCCGCCTGACTCCCCGCGATCCCGAGCGCGTGCGCGGTCTGGGTCGGCGACAAGCGGTACAGCCGCGCGGCCACCAGTGCGGCGGCGAAGACGCCGCAGACCGACGTCGCGTGGAAGCCACGGGCATGGAAGCCGTGCGGCACGGTCGCGGCGAGCCGACAGATCGTCTCGTAGCCGACCACCATGGCGGTCAGTACTTCCGCCCCGGTGGCACCGGTCTGCTCACCGACCGCGAAGGCGACCGGAAGCACCGGTGCCGTAGCGTGCACCAGCCCGCCCGCGTGGGTGTCGTCGAAGTCCAGCGCGTGCACCAGCACCGCACCGGCGAGGGCGGCGGCGGGTGCGCCGATTCGTTCACCGGTGCCTGGAATTGTCGCTTCCGCCGGGCCGCCGAGCTCGCGCGCCACCGTCAGCACGGGCTGCTCTTCGGTGAGTGCCGCTGCGGCACAACCGAGCCCGTCCAGCACATGGCGCACGGCTGCGCGGCGTACCGGAATCGGGATATCCGCCGACCGCAACGCGACTGACCACTGCGCGAAAGTCGCTGCCGCGCTCATTGTTCGGCTCCGAAGGCCGCATCGGCCGTGAGCTTCGCGATCCGCTCGTCCGAGTAGCCCAGCAACCCGCGCAGCACCTCGTCCGTGTGCTCACCCCGCTGCGGTGCCCGTCGGTGATCGGTGGGCGGTGTGCCCACTCGCACCGGGGAGGCGGGCTGCCGGACGGTGCCGAAGCGGGGGTGTTCGGTCGTCACGACGAGGCCGCGCGCAGCGGTGTGTTCGTCGGCGAGGGCCGCCGCCACGTCGTTGACCGGGCCGCAGGGGATCCCCGCGGCACGCAGCTCGGCGAGCCAGGAATCCACTGTGCGAGTGGCGAATACCGCTGCCAGTCGGCGAGTCAGGCGATCCCCGTTGCGCCCCCGCTCGGCGAAGGTCGCGTAACCGGGATCGCCACTGAATTCAGGGGCCCCGACGACGGTGTCGAGGATCGCGGCCAACCGCTGCCAGAACTTCTCTTTGGCGCAGCCGACCACCAGCCAGCCGTCGGCGGCGGCGAAGTTCTGGAACGGCACCAGCGACGGGTGCGCCGAATCGCGCAGCCGCCGTGGTTGATAGTCGGTGTTCAACGACCAGGTCGCGACGTAACTCAGCATGGTGACGGCGGTGTCGTATAAGGAAAGGTCGCAGTCCATGCCGACACCGTCGCGGCGGGCGGCGTGCACCCCGGCCAGCAGCGCGATGGCCGCGACGAACCCGCCGGAGTAATCCACCACGGACAGACCGGATTTCGTCGGCGGTCCCGCCGGGTCGCCGGTGAGCTCCATCCAACCGGCGAGGCCCTGCAGGATGTAGTCGTAGCCCGGCTCCGCGGCGCGCGGTCCCGTCATGCCGAAGCCGGTGAGGGAACAGCAGACGATCCGCTCGTTGAGATGCCGCACATCGGCATAGGTGAGGCCGAGTTTGGCGGGCACGTCGCCGCGCAAGTTGGAGTAGAGAGCGTCGGCGCGACGCACGAGATCGTCGAATACGGCCCGGCCCGCCGGAGTGCTCATGTCGAGCGACACGGATTTCTTGTTCCGATTGAAGGTTTCGAAGAACAGCGAGTCCTCCCCCGCCGCGTACGGCGGCACATAGCGCCCGACGTCGCCTCCGGTCCGCGGATCCTCGATTTTGATCACCTCGGCGCCGAGGTCGGCCAGGTGCACGCTGCCGAACGGTCCGGCACCGTACTGTTCGAGGCTGATGATCCGGATGTCTTGGAGAGGTTTCATCGGCTGAGCTCCCGGATCAGATCGATGAGCCGGGCCTGGCAGGCCCGGATGTCTTGCGGCGGTAGGCCATAGACCGCGGGGCTGAGTTTGACCACATCCGCGGTCCCCTCGTATTCGCCGATCCGCGCCGCGACCTGCTCGGGCGTGCCCGCCGCAACCAGCGGTTCAATCATCGCATCCGGAACCGAGTCGGCGAGCCGGTTCGCACCGCCGCCTGCCTTGCGCGCGGCGATCACCCGATCCTGCTCCGCGCCAAGGCCGTGCGCCTCGAAGAACTCGCGATACCCGGCCACCGAGGCATAGAAGCCGACGGTCCCGGCGGCCCGCCGCCGCGCCACGATGGCATCGTCGGTTATCGAACAGCACAGCGAGGCGACCACTTCGAGTCGCGATCGGTCCCGACCGGCCTTGGCCAGTCCCGCATCGAGGCGAGGCAGCACCACCTCGGTCAGATAGGTCGGCGAGCACAGCTCGTGCGACAACCAACCGTCCGCGATCTCACCCGCCAGCCGAACCAGTTGTGGACCGACCGCCGCCAGATAGATCGGAATCTCCCGGCGTACCGGCGGATACGGTCGCTGATACCCGCTGACGCGCATCCGGCGCACCGCCCCTTCGTGCGCGATCGGCGCGCCGAGGTGCGCTCCCGCCACGAAAGCCCTGATCGCCGTTACGGTGTCGCGCAACCGTGCCACCGGTCGTTCCCACTCGGCCCCATGCCATTCCTCGATGAGCCGCCGCGCGCCTGTCCCGAGGCCGAGTACGAAACGGCCTCCGGCCAGTTCGTCGAGGTCGAGCGCCGCCAACGCGGTGACCATCGGACTGCGGGCGAACGCCAGAGCGACGGCCGTCCCCACCCCGGCCGTGCGCACTGTCGGCGCGACAGCGGCCGCCACGACGGTCGCGCTGCGGTGCAGTTCCGGCAGCCACAGCACCCCGGCACCGGCCGCCTCGGCCGCCGTCGCCGCCGCCGTCAGTTCGGAAAGTGTTTCGCCCCACGGGGCGTAGTCGATTCTCATGGCGCCAACTGCCCGGACTTGGCCTGCGGGAAGTAATTCTGGTGATGGGGTGCGTCCCGCTTGTACACGAGGACGGTGCGCCGCCAGGACAGCACCTCCTCGCCGTCCTGATTGAGCCCCCGGGTGCGGAACCCGACAATGCCCGCGTACGGCCGTGAGTTCGACTCCCTGGCCGAGGTCACCACGGACTCGGCATAGATCGTGTCCCCGGCGAAGACGGGGTGCGTCAACCGGATCTCTTCCCAGCCGAGGTTCATGATCGCCTGCTGGCTGGTGTCGACGACCGAAAGACCGAGCACGATCGCCACGGTGAGCCCGGAGTTCACGATCATCCGGCCGTAGGGCGCGCGCTCGGCGACCGCGGCGTTGAAATGGTTCTGGTTGGTGTTCATCGTCAGCAAGGTGAACCAGGTGTTGTCGGCCTCGCTGACGGTGCGGCCGAGCGGGTGCTGGTAGACGTCGCCGATCGCGAAATCCTCGTAGAAGCGCCCGATCTGGGCTCGATGCACGGTCATCGGAGCGGCTCCCTCACAGGCGGGTTGATGACGGTTCTTCACGTAACCACGCCCGCGACCGCCGGTCAAGATTTTGGCAACATCGTTTCTTTGTGCGAAACGCTGGCCGTCAGGTTCCCGCGTGTCGCAGGACAGATGCCACAGTCGCCGCACTTGACAGAAACCCACGACTGGGCGCTAATGGGCAAACAAGAAAGAAACGATATTTCGCTACAGGAAACAGCGCGCTCGTCGCTGGAGTCACGATGAACCTTCGAGGTCCCGCCTTCGCGGTCGCCACCCTCTGCACCGCCCTCACCCTCAGCACCGCGACAGCGACGGCCGCGGATCCCGTCGGCATCCCGGCGACCATCGACATCCCGTGCGCCGCAAGCACACTGCGGCAGAACGCGGACTGGTATCTACCCACGGGCAGCCCGCGGGGTTCGATCTGGCTGCAACACGGTTTCGCCCGCACCAATGCCAATGTCGCCTACCTGGCCCGAAGTTTCGCCGCCGCAGGCTATCTCGTTTTCGCGCCGAGCCTGCCGTTTCTGGACATCTCCGGCTGTACCTTGCAGAACCTGGGCGACAACACCGGCTTCCTGAACAATGTCGCCCACCTCTTCGGCACCGCAAGCGATCCCAGTGGTCCGCTCGCGCAAAGCCTTGCCGTGGCCGCACACTCGGCCCGGCGACCGGAACTGCGGATGCCGGGCCAGTTCGTCTTCATCGGCCACTCGGCGGGCGCGGAGGCGATCGAGTACGTCGCCCACCGCCTGCACACCACCTACCCGGAAACCTGGCCCGCCCTGCGCGGCCTGGTCCTGCTCGACCCGGTGAAGTCCTTCCTGGGCAACAACACCGAACGCGCGCTCACCGATCTCGACACCACCGCCATCCCCATCCTGACGATCTCGGCTCCTCCATCGCTGTGCAACAGCCTGGGCAGCGGCACCGCCGCCGTCCAGCAACTGCTCCACCGGTCATACGTCGGCATCCGCATCGACTCGGGCGTACACACCGACGCCGAGGGCACCAGCGGCGACATGATGGGCGATCTGCTCTGTGGCACGCCGGAAAGCGTGAACATCTCGACGCTGCGGACAGTGGCGATCGGCTGGGCAGGCGACTTCTTCACCGGCACCAGAACGGCCGACTACTACCCCGCCGACGCGCCACGCTCCGACGTCGCCGAGGCCGAGGCGGCGGTCGCCGGTGCGGTGGCCGCCGCGCCGTCCGCCCAGATCCTCACGGGTTCGTCGGCGCGCTGACTGCCGCTATCGGGTGGGCGTCGCAGCGCCGCCGGATAGCGCGAGCACTTCGGCGCCGAGGGCGGCGGCGGCAGACGCTATGCCCGGATACGCGCGCAGGTGCGGGGTGAGGGCGAGGTCGTTCAGCATCGATTGCGCGGCGTGAACTCTGACGCGGGCGGGCACCGGGTCCACGTCTGGGTAGAGCCCGCGGAGCAGGCGGACCCACTCGGCGATGTAGGCGCGTTGCGCCAGCTCGGCGCGCTGCCGATGCGCGTCGGGGAGGTGTCCGGCCTCCGCGGCAAGGGTCTGGATGAGGTGGGGATTCGCGAAGACGAAGGTGCTGTAACCCGCGAGCAGGCGTTCGAGGCCGTCGCGTGGATCGGCCGCCTGGGCGAGTGCGCGCTGCATGTCGATCCGGAGCCGTTCTTCGCCACGGACGATGGCTGCCAGGAGGATGTCCACTTTGGCCGGAAAGTGGTTGTAGACGCTCGGCCCGGCAATGCCGACAGCGGCACCGATTTCATCCATGCTGACGCGCACGAAACCGCGGTCGGCGAAGAGGTTGATCGTCTCGGTTACGATAGCTTCGCGACGCGAGGGGACGGTCGCTTCGCGACGCGAGCGCACGGCGAGCGGCGCGGGTTCGGTGTCGTGGTCTCGCCGCTGACCCAACGTCGGATTCGGTGCGGTGATCACCGCGCCGATGAGTTCGCCCAGCAGCGTGGTGAATTCGGGTTCCGGCAGCGAAAGACGATGGAATGACACGCTATTGGCGACCGCCAAGGCGCCCCAGGAGAGCAGGTCCGCGGCAATCGGATCCAGTCCGGGGCGGCGGGCGGCGATGATCTCGGCGAGGCGTGCGCCGAGCTGCCTGGCCTGTGCGCGAAATGCCGCCCGGTCTCGCACGGACAGATGGCGGGCCTCACGCCGCCACAGCACCCCGACATCGCGGCGCGCGAGCACGGTCGTGGCCAGCGTGGTCGCGACCTCGTCGGGTTGTCCCGCCGCCGTATCGACCGCGGCGGCGAAGGCGGTCAATGCCTCGTCGACGACCGTTGCCAGCAGGCTCTGCTTGCCGCGGAAA
Organism: Nocardia brasiliensis; assembly: GCF_042691675.1. Classification (GTDB taxonomy): domain Bacteria; phylum Actinomycetota; class Actinomycetes; order Mycobacteriales; family Mycobacteriaceae; genus Nocardia; species Nocardia brasiliensis_D. The sequence continues at coordinate 1,751,270 of NZ_CP170507.1, read as the reverse complement.
TGCCGGTACAGCGCGGACGGCCCGATGGCCACCGCCTCGGCGACCTCGCCCATGCCGACGTTCGGGTATCCGTTGCGGGAGAACAGATCCGCGGCCGCGGCGATGATCAGTGCACGCCGGTTCGCCGGCCTGGTGTTGCGGGCCGGACGAACCAGGCCCGGCCCGTTCACCACTATCGCTCCCTCGGGAAACCGGCGGGTACTAGATGTTGAATCCGCCGCCGCAGACCAGGGTCTGCGCGCTGACGTAGTCGGACTCGGGAATGCAGAGCAAGTACACCGCACCCGCCGCCTCGGTCGGCGTGCCACCGCGGCCGAGTGGCACCATCTGCTCCATCGCGGCGAGCAGGTTCGGGTTCACGCCGACCTTGATTTCCTTGCCCTGCACATCGATCGTGCCGCCGGTGCCCGCGGGCGCCTCGGTGAGCCGGGTCTTGATCAGCCCGAACGCGACCGCGTTCACTGTGACGTTGTAGCGGCCCCACTCCTTGGCGAGCGCCTTGGTGAGGCCGATGATGCCCGCCTTCCCCGACGAGTAGTTCGCCTGTCCCGCATTGCCTCCGGTGCCCGCCAGCGAGGAGATGTTGACGACCTTGCGGCACGGCACCGGTTCCCCGGCCGCCTTGGCCTTCTTCACGGCGGCCGCGATCACCGGCTGTGCGGCCCGCAGGATTCGGAACGGCGCCTTGAGGTGTACGTCGAGGATCGCGTCCCACTGCTCGTCGGTCATCTTCTGGATCACCGAATCCCAGGTGTAGCCGGCGTTGTTGATGATGATGTCCAGCCCGCCGAACTCATCGACCGCGGTCTGCACGAACCGTTCGGCGAAGCCGTCCTCGGTAACGCTGCCGACACACGAAACCGCCTGCCCGCCAGCGGCTTCGACCGCGGCGACGGTCTCCTTGGCCGGTTCGGCGTCGAGATCGTTCACCACTACCCTCGCGCCCTCACCGGCCAGCTTCAGCGCGATCTCACGGCCGATGCCGCGGCCTGAGCCGGAGACAATGGCGACCTTGCCATCGAGAGTTCCCATGTGCTTCCCATCAACATTGACTAGCGACTGTTCACTTATTGAACAACAGGTCGTCAGCTCCGGGGAGGAAAACCGCGCGAGCCCCCGCATCTCGCGAGGAGATGCGGGGGCTCGCGTCATGTCCGGTGTCAGGCGTGCGGCGGGACCTCCCCGACAACAGACCCGGAACCATCTTCGGCTCTACTGAATACCGGTTGATGATGTACGTCACTGCTCTCGGCAGGGGTATACACCTGAATGGGAATGGTGTCATGGCTGAACAGCCCGGACCCTTGCCCGCTTTCCTGACTCATCCGTCGAGCCTCCTCCGATCGGCCGCGAATAGCCAATCCCCTCTATTCAACCCCCTCCGCGCGTCGAGCCGCGCGCTATCCCTCGCCAACGCGATCGCATCGTGTCCTGACCGGCGATCCGACGCCGCCACGTCCCGTTGTTCTCGCGTCCGCCTGCTGTTCCCGTGCCGGTGTCCGGGGCGGTGGTAGCGTCGAAGTAAGAATCATCGTCGTCGGCCTCGTATTCGGCCGACCATCGAGCTTGGGTCACCCGAGCAACGCCGATCCCGACATACGGCGGCCCGACCCGGCTTCCTGCCCCCGCGCAGCTGATCCATCCGAAGAGGACCAATGGCTATCACCGACATTGCCGTGTACGCGCACCTGAGCAAGGAAGACATCGAGGCGCTCGGCACCGAGCTCGACGCGATCCACCGGGACGTCAGCGAATCGCTCGGCGGCCGCGACGCCGCCTACATCCGGCGCACCATCCGCTTCCAGCGGGCGCTCGACACCGTCGCCCGGCTGCTGATCGCGGTCAACCGGAACAAAACGGGCTGGCTACTCGGCACCGCGGCGCTCGCGGCGGCGAAGAGCATCGAGAACATGGAGATCGGGCACAACGTCTCGCATGGTCAATGGGATTGGATGAACGATCCGGAAATCCACTCCACCACCTGGGAGTGGGACATGGTCGGGCTGTCCACCCAGTGGAAGTACTCGCACAACTTCCGCCACCACCTCTACACCAACGTCCTGGACATGGACGACGACATCGGCTTCGGCGTAATGCGGGTGACCAGGGACCAGGAGTGGCGACCGAGCCATCTCGCGCAGCCGCTGCAAAACCTGTTGCTGGCCACCACCTTCGAGTGGGGCATCGGTCTGCACGGGCTGTACGCGGACCGGGACCGGGTCGAGACGAAGTCCGAGAAGCGCGCACTGACCCAGGCGTTCCTGCGGAAGGTCTCCCGCCAGGCCATCAAGGACTACGTGCTGTTCCCCGCGCTGAGCGGGAAGCGCTGGCGCCGCGCGCTGACCGCGAATGTGACCGCCAATGTCGTCCGCAATGCCTGGGCCTACGTGGTCATCTTCTGCGGCCACTTCCCCGACGGCGCGGAGAAGTTCACGCCCGCTGCGCTCGAGGACGAGACCAAGTCGGAGTGGTACCTGCGGCAGATGCTCGGCACCGCGAACTTCGACGCGGGTCCGACCCTGGCCTTCGCCAGCGGAAACCTGTGTTACCAGATCGAACACCACCTGTTCCCCGACCTCCCCAGCAACCGCTACGCCGAGATCGCGCAACGGGTTCGCGCACTGTGCGACAAGTACGATTTGCCTTACACCAGCGGTTCCCTGCTGCGCCAATACCTGCTCACCATGCGCACCATCCACAAGCTCTCGGTCCCCGACCGATTCTTGATCGCCACCTCCGACGACGCACCGGAGACCGCTTCGGAACGAAAGTTCCAGACCGGGGCCGCGCTGGCGGTCGCCGAAATATCCGGCGTGACAACGGGTTTGCGGACCGCGCTGCGGAACGGCCGCATCCGGCTCGAACTCGAAGCCGGGCTGGAGGGTGGCCGGTTGCGGCGGACCGCCGCCCGGGTCCGGGCGAATATCGCCGGGTCGCTGCGTGCTCCGGTGCCGAGCGCGGCTAGCAGCGTCGGCTAGTCAGCGCGTCCCGGCTTCATCCCGTCGGCGTTTTGCGCGCAGCCAGCCGAAGGTCAATTGCACGGCGCGCTGCCAGTTCTCGTATTCGTCGGCGCGGTGGATCGGGTCCATCTGCGGCAGCCATTGCGCGGCCAACCGCCAGTTGTTGCGCAGGCCCTCCAGGTCCGGCCAGTAGCCGACGGCGAGTCCGGCGGCGTAAGCCGCACCGAGCGAGACGGTTTCGGCGTTGAACGGGCGCATGACCGGAACATCGAGGACATCGGCGACGATCTGCATCAGCAGGTTGTCGGAGGTCATGCCGCCGTCCACGCGCAGCGCACGGGCCTGCAAGCCCGAGTCGGCGTTCATCGCGTCGACCACCTCACGGGTCTGCCATGCGGTGGCCTCCAGGACCGCACGAGCAATGTGGCCCTTGGTGATATAGGACGTCAGGCCCGCGATGAGACCGCGGGCGTCACTGCGCCAATGCGGCGCATACAGCCCGGAGAACGCGGGCACGATGTAGCAACCGCCGTTGTCTTGCACTGTGCGAGCGAGGGTTTCGATCTCCGGTGCGCTGGCGACCAAGCCGATATTGTCGCGCACCCACTGCACCAGCGAGCCGGTGACCGCGATCGGCCCCTCCAGGGCGTAGACGGGCTCGGGGCCGATCTGATAACCGATGGTGGTGAGCAGGCCGTGCTTCGACTGCACCAGTTCGCTGCCGGTGTTCATCATGAGGAATCCGCCGGTACCGTAGGTGCATTTGGTTTCCCCACGGGCGAAACAGGTTTGGCCGAACAGTGCCGCGTGCTGGTCGCCGAGTGCGGCGGCGATCGGGATGCCCGGCACGACACGGCGGGTGGTGCCGTAGGGCGCGATCGACGGCTGGATGCGCGGCAGCATTGCGGCGGGAATCCCGAAGAAGCTCAGCAGTTCCGTGTCCCAGGTGCGAGTGGCGAGATTCATCAGCAGGGTGCGGCTGGCATTGGTGACGTCGGTGAGGTGCAGGCCGCCGTCGACGCCGCCGGTGAGATTCCAGATGAGCCAGGTTTCCATGGTGCCGAACAGCACCTCGCCCCGTTCGGCCCGATCCCGCAGGCCGGGAATGGTATCGAGCAGCCAGCGCAGCCGCGGCGCGGCGAAATAGGTGGCCAGCGGTAACCCGCACAGCTCCCGAATCCGGTCCGCGCCGGGCTTTTCCTCGAATTCGCGGACCAACTCCTCGGTGCGCACGTCCTGCCAGACGATAGCCCGCCGGATCGGCGCACCGGTGCGCCGATCCCACACCACCGTGGTCTCCCGCTGGTTCGCGATGCCAAGGGCCGCAACCTGATCGGCGGTAATGCCGGAATCGCGCAGCGCCTGTGGCACGATCCGATCGACATTGCGCCAGATCTCCATCGCGTCCTGCTCGACCCAGCCCGGCCGCGGATAGTGCTGGTGATGCTCGCGCTGGGCCACACCGACCAGGCGTGCGCGCTGGTCGAACAGGATGCACCGGGTCGAGGTGGTGCCCTGGTCGATCGCGAGCACAAAACGTTGCGTCATCCGCGTCCTCTCCTACGACGAATGGATGTGTTCAGTGTCCGGCGCCGAGATCCCGGGACACCGCGTGCGCGGCGTCCCGCACATGGCCGACCAGTGCCTGCCGGTGCCGCAATTGCGGGTCGCACAGCCGGTCGACCGGGCCGCTGATCCCGATGGCACCCACCACAAGTCCACCGTGCGCGCGGATGGGCGCCGCGATGCCCGCTTCGCCGGGCCGGAACTCCTCGGTGTCCCCGGCCCAGCCCGCCTGCCGGACGGCGGTAAGGGCTCGATTGAGGGCGGCCCGGTCGACGATGGTGCGACGGGTGAGCGAGGTCAGCTTGCCGCCGCGCACCGTGGCCGCGAGTTCCGCGTCGTAGGCCAGCAGGACCTTGCCGAGCGCGGTGGCGTGCGGCGGCAGCAGTTCACCGAGTTCCAGCGCCTGTTCGGTGTTGTCCGGCCGGAAGACGTGGTGGACCACCACCACGCTGCCATCCACCGGGGCGCCGATGCGCACCGACTCGCCCGTGCGCGCGGCCAGTGCGTCGGCCCAGTTGATCGCGCGGGAACGCAGCTCGTTGGCGTCGAGGTAACTGGTGCCGAGGTGTACCAGGGCCGCACCGAGCTGGTATTTGCCGGTCGCCGGGTCCTGTTCGACGAAGCCGACGCCCTGCAAGGTGCGCAGGATCCCGTGCGCGGTGGGTTTGGCGAGGCCGAGCGCGCCGGCGATCTCGCCGACGCCGAGCCGACCGGTGCCGCGGGCCAGCAGCCGCAGGATGGCCGCCGCTCGTTCGATCGATTGGATCGGACCGGGCATGCACCGAAACCTAATCTCTCGATTCGACAATGTCGAACATGTGCTGAACGGCAGGCTACGCACCCGGCGCGCCGGTGTGACGTGCGTCATGTTCACCCCCTCGGGCGCCTGACAGTAGCGGCAGCGGCTCGGCACAACCACCCCGACCGTTCAGCATTGTCGAACGGGCGCTATGTCCGGTCCCGCGATCCCGTCGTAACGTCGACTTTCGCAGGGTCGCGTCCGCGCCCGGCAGGGCGAACGGAGGCTCAACGGTGAACTTCGGCTCGATTTTCCTGAGCGAAGCACTCGGCACGGCGATGCTGGTGCTACTCGGTGTCGGCGTGGTCGCAAATGCGTTGCTGACCAAATCCAAGGGATTCAACGGCGGCTGGCTACTGATCAATATGGGGTGGGGCCTCGGCGTGATGGCCGGGGTGTATGTCGCCTACAAGACCGGCGGCCACCTCAATCCCGCGTACACCCTCGGTGTCCTGGCCAGCGGAGCGGACCAGTACGCACCCGGCATCGACATCACGGTCTCCGCCACGATCGCGTACATCACGGGGCAGCTGGTCGGCGCGTTCATCGGCGCGAATCTCGCCTATGTGGCGTACAAGCGGCATTTCGACGAGGAGACCGACGACGCGAAGAAGCTGGGTGTCTTCGCCACCGGTCCCGCGATCCGCGGGCTGCGCTGGAACTTCGCGACCGAGCTGATCGCCACCTTCGCCCTGGTGCTGGTGCTGCTGTCCATCGGCCATACCGCGACCGGGCTCGGCCCGCTCGCCGCCGCGCTGCTCGTCGTCGGTATCGGCGCTTCGCTCGGTGGCCCGACGGGCTATGCCATCAACCCGGCGCGCGATCTCGGGCCTCGGCTCGCGCATGCGCTGCTGCCGGTCAGCAAGGGGGTGGCGGCGGCCCCGGTTCGGGAGCCCGCGGGTGTCGGCGGGTATTCGGCCGAACAGGTCCCCGAACGCACTGCTTCCCCTGGGCCCAGTCGCAAGAGTTCCGACTGGAGCTATGCCTGGGTGCCCATCGTCGGTCCGTTGGCGGGCGGCGTGCTCGCCGGGCTGGCCGCACAGGTCCTTTTCTGAATCTCCTTGTCTCGCAGTAATTTTTTTTCGAAAGGACCACGATGAGCCAGTATGTCGGCGCCATCGACCAGGGCACCACGAGCACGCGCTTCATGGTGTTCGATCACAGCGGCAACGAGGTTGCCCGTCACCAGCTCGAGCACCAGCAGATTCTGCCGCGCGCGGGCTGGGTGGAGCACGACCCGACCGAGATCTGGGAGCGCACCAGGGCGGTCATCCAGAGCACGCTCACCAAGGCCGATCTGGACGCGAGCGACCTCGCCGCGGTCGGCGTCACCAACCAGCGGGAAACCACCGTGGTGTGGAACCGCAGGACCGGGCGTCCGTACTGCAACGCGATCGTCTGGCAGGACACCCGCACCGATCGCATCGCCGCCGAGCTCGAGCGGGCCGGCCACGGTGACACCATCCGGCACAAGGCCGGATTGCCGCCTGCCACTTACTTTTCCGGCGGCAAGCTGCGCTGGATCCTGGACAACGTGCCGGGCGTCGCGGCGGCGGCCGAGCGGGGCGAGGCGATCTTCGGCACCACGGACAGCTGGCTGCTGTGGAATCTGACCGGCGGGGTCGACGGCGGCGTGCACGTCACCGACCCGACCAATGCCAGCCGCACCATGCTGATGAATTTGGAAACCTCCGACTGGGACGACGAACTGCTGGCCATCTTCGGAATTCCGCGGGCGATGCTGCCCACCATCGCACCGTCGTCGAACCCGGACCTGTACGGCAAGACGCGGGCCGACGGACCGTTCGGCGGTGAGGTACCGCTGGCCGGTGTGCTCGGTGATCAGCAGGCGGCGACGGTCGGTCAGGTGTGTTTCCGTCCCGGCGAGGCGAAGAACACCTACGGCACCGGAAACTTCTTGCTGCTCAACACCGGTAACGAGATCGTGCGGTCGCAGCACGGACTGCTCACCACGGTCGCCTACCAGTTCGGTGACGAGAAGCCGGTGTACGCGCTGGAGGGTTCGATCGCGGTGACCGGGTCGGCGGTGCAGTGGCTGCGCGACCAGCTGGGCATCATTTCCGGTGCGTCCCAAAGTGAGTCGCTGGCCAGGCAGGTCGAGGACAACGGCGGCGTGTACTTCGTGCCCGCGTTCTCCGGGCTGTTCGCGCCCTACTGGCGTTCGGACGCGCGGGGCGCGATCGTCGGACTGTCCCGCTACAGCACCAACGCCCATCTGGCGCGGGCGACGCTGGAATCCATTTGCTACCAGACCAGGGACGTCGTCGAGGCGATGCAGGCCGACTCCGGCGTGACGCTCGACGTCCTGCGGGTGGACGGCGGCGTGACCGCCAACGAGTTGTGCATGCAGTTGCAGGCCGACTTCCTCGGCGTGCCGGTATCGCGTCCGGTGGTCGCGGAGACCACCGCGCTCGGTGCCGCCTATGCGGCGGGCCTGGCCGTCGGATTCTGGAGCAGCACCGACGAACTCGAACAGAACTGGCACGAAGACAAGCGCTGGCATCCCACCGGAACCGAGGAGCAGCGCGAACGCGGCTACGCCCGCTGGAAGAAGGCCGTCTCGCGCACCCTCGACTGGATCGACGTCGACGAGTAAATCGGCGAACCGCACTGAGCTTGCGCCTATTTCAGAACGAAGGAGAAAATTGATGTCCGCACGATTAGATCCGATCTACCGCGCCAACGCCGTGAACGCGCTGGGCGACAACGAGATCGATGTGCTGGTGATCGGCGGCGGCGTGGTCGGCGCGGGCGCGGCGCTCGACGCCGCGTCGCGCGGCCTGAGCGTCACCCTGGTGGAAGCCAGGGACTTCGCGGCGGGGACATCGAGCCGATCCAGCAAGCTCATCCACGGCGGGCTGCGCTACCTCGAACAGCTGGACTTCTGGCTGGTGCGTGAGGCATTGAAGGAACGCGGCCTGCTGCTGAACAAGCTGGCGCCGCACCTGGTGCGGCCGGTGTCGTTCCTGCTGCCGCTACAGCACCGGGTGTGGGAACGCGCCTACATCGGCGCGGGCGTCGCCCTGTACGACACGATCGGCGGGGCCAGGGCACTGCCCATGCACCGGCACCTGACCCGCACGCGCGCACTGGAATTGGCACCCGCGCTGCGGCCGGACTCGATGACCGGCGCCATCCGCTACTTCGACGCGCAGGTCGACGACGCGCGGCACACCATGATGATCGCCCGCACCGCGGCCCAGCACGGCGCGACGGTGCTCACCCGCACCAAGGTCACCGGGCTGCTGCGGGACGGCGAGCGGGTAATCGGCGCGCACGTCACCGATCTGGAGACCGGCCGCGAATACACCGTGCGGGCGCGCCGGGTGATCAGCGCGACCGGCGTCTGGACCGACGAGATGAACAAGATGACCGGCGTCGAATTCCCGTTCCACGTGCGGACTTCCAAGGGCGTGCACATCCTGGTGCCGCGCGAGCGGCTCGACCTGGACACCGGGCTGATCATGCGCACCGAGAAGAGCGTGCTGTTCGTGATCCCGTGGCACCAGCACTGGATCATCGGCACCACCGACACGGATTGGTCGCTGGACAAGGACCATCCGTCCGCGAGCTACGCCGATGTGCAGTACATCCTCGATCACGTCAACGCGGTGCTGCGCGATCCGCTGACCCGCGACGACATCGTCGGCACCTATGCCGGGCTGCGTCCGCTACTGTCCGGCGCGTCCAGCGACACCGCCACGCTGTCCAGGGAACACGCGGTGGCCGAACCGGTTCCGGGTCTGTTCGTGATCGCGGGGGGCAAGTACACCACCTACCGGGTGATGGCCGCTGATGTCGTCGACGCGGCGGTGCACGGCCTCGGCCGCGCGGTCGCGCCGTCGGTGACCGACAAGCTGCCGATCCTGGGCGCGGTCGGCTACCAGGAGATGGCCGCCGATCTCGACAGCCTGGCGCAGCGTGCCGGGCTGCCGAAAGCCACCGTCGAGCACCTGCTCGGACGCTACGGTTCCGCCGTGCACGATCTGTTCGAGCTGATCGCGGTGGATCCGGACCTGGCGAAGCCGCTGACCGGCGCCGACGAGTACCTCGGCGCTGAGGTCGTGTACGCGGTAACCCATGAGGGCGCACTGCATCTCGATGACGTGCTGACCCGACGGACCCGCATCTCCATCGAGGCGGCGGACCGCGGTCTGGCCGCGGCCGCCGAGGTGGCCTTCTTGATCGGGTCGCGGCTCGGCTGGGATGCCGCGGACGCCGAGCGCGAGCTCACTCGCTACAGCGACCGGGTGCACGCCGAATTGGCCGCCAACCAGGCCGCCGACGACGAGTCCGCGAACGCGGCCCGCTTGGTCGCCGTCGCCTGACTCCCACGCCGTCCGGCGAGCTCGATCCCGCGAGCTCGCCGGGGCGCGGCAGCCGTCGTCCAGTTGGAAGTCCCAGATGAGCATTGCCCGGTATACCGGCGCCCGCGGCCGGTCGACTGTTGACCTCAACCTCAGTTCAGGGTGAACCATGGGGCGTATGACTCGACCTGCTGAAATCTGGGATTCCGCATATGACAACGACACCGCGCCATGGGTGATCGGTGAACCGCAGCCCGCGATCGTAGAGTTGGAGCGCGACGGCTGGATTCGTGGCCGCGTGCTCGACATCGGGTGTGGGGCAGGCGAACACACCATCTTGCTGACGAAACTGGGTTACGACGTGCTCGGTATCGATCTATCGCCCAGCGCCGTCGAGTTCGCTCGCGAAAACGCTGCCGCGCAGCAGATCCCGGCCGCCCGATTCGAAGTCGCCGACGCACTCGCCTTCGGCGATCGAGCTCCCGATGCCGTGCCCACCTACGACACCATCGTGGACAGCGCCCTGTTCCACGTCTTCGGCACCGAGCCCGAGGCCAGGGCCGCCTACGTGCGAAGCCTGCACGCACTGTGCGAGCCGGGCGGACTGGTCCACGTCCTCGCCCTTTCCGATGCCGAGCCCGGGTTCGGTCCGCGGATCAGTGATGCGGTGATCCGCGAATCATTCGACGCCGGTTGGGAACTGGAGGACCTGCGGGTCACGAAGTATCGCGGCCGGGTCACCGAGTGGGTGGCCGAGGAGGCCGCGGAACTGGGCATGCCCGAATCGGGCTCGGTCGATGTGGTGGCGTGGCTGGCCCGGCTCCGCCGGATCTAGGCGTCCATCCCGGCGTGACCGTCCGGGGTCGACTCGTCGGTTTCGAGCTCGGCCCCCTTGGGATGCTCCTCGGCATGCGTCGGCTTCGAATGTTCGTCCGCGAAGTCCGCCTCTTGTTCCTGCACGTCCGCCGTCGTCCGATCCTTCTCAGGTCCACTCATGCCCACCGCATACCCGCCCTTGATACGAGCATGCAGATGCATGTCATGCCAGCCGTCGGCGTGCAGCCCGTAAAGATCTCGGCTCCGACCAACCTGTTCGTCAACCCCGGCATACCGGGAATTCTCCCGGTGCGGCGGACTCGATGCACAGAACGTGCTCCTGAGGCAGGGGGCCTGCTTCAGGAGCACATTTTTCCGGTCGGATGCGGCCGGGGTCGGGTCGGGTCAGACGTGATCGACTACTGCGAGGTGACCGGCCTTACGGGCGCAGTGGGCGCAGCAGAAGATGTGGTGTTCGGCCTCTATCCCGTGGCCCAGGATGCGGCAGCCGCAATGCGCGCAGTCCGGGGCAAGCGCGGAGACGGCGCATTCGAAGCTGTCGAACGTCGACGAAATGCCGTCGCGGGTGACCGTGAAGGTTTTGTCGTATTCGTTTCCGCAGGTGTCGCAGGTGGCCATGGGGATCACGTCCATTCTGTGTCGGTGGAGTATCAGCCCAATCGCTTGGCGAGCAGTGCCTTGCCCTGTTCTCCGCCCTTCTGGCTCTCGCGCTGTGCGCGCCGGAAGAACTCACCGAGCTCGGTGTCGCCCGCGCGTTCGGCGTCCTGGGCATAGATCTCCATGCGCAGCGCATTGCTCAGGCATTGTTCGGTGAACCAGATGAGGTTGAAGTCCTTGTCCTTGGTCCCCGTGATCGCGCCGGTCTCCTGATCGATGGCCATTGCCATACCTTCCTCTTGTGTGGGGTCGTTCTGCTGTGGCCCTACCCGGCGAATCCGGCGGGAAACACGCTGCGACGGATCGGCCTGGGGGGCCACGCGTCCGGATGATCTAGGGTCGTTTCATGGAGACGCTGGATGTGGCCGAGGCCGAACGTGTTTCGGCGCTGCTGGCCGCCGAGGCCAAGGCGGTCGCGTTGTTCGACGAGGTGGTCGGCCGCGGGATCATCGCGCCGGGAGTGCGCGAATCCGAGGTGAGCGACGCGGTGCGGGATTTGGCCGACGAGATGTTCGGGACGCGACGGTACTGGCACAAGCGGATCGTGCGGTCCGGGATCAACACCCTCGAGCCGTACAGCGCGAACCCGCCGGACCGGATCATCGGCGCGGACGACATCTGTTTCCTGGACTTCGGGCCGATCTTCGCGGAATGGGAAGCCGATTTCGGCCGCACCTATGTGCTCGGCGACGATCCGGCCAAGCTGGCGTTGCGGGACGCGCTGGAGCCGTTGTGGGAGCAGGGACGCGCCTACTTCGATGCGCATCCCGATATCACCGGTGAGCAGCTCTACGCCTGGGTTTCCGCGCAAGCGGCCGAACAGGGGTGGGAATTCACCGCCGAGATCGCCGGGCATCTGGTCGGCGAGTTCCCGCACAAGCAGATCTCCGGCACCGAACTCACCTCGTACGTCGCCGCGGGATCGACCACGCCGATGCGCCGCCTCGATCCCAAAGGCCGTGTCTGCCATTGGATTCTGGAGATCCACCTGGTGGACCGGGCGAACAACATCGGCGGATTCTTCGAACAACTGCTGGATGTGCGGCCACCTGGGTAGCGCACCCGAGACAGGCTCTAGTCGCCGAGGCTGTATTCGAGCGGTCCCCTGGTCTGCAGTCCCTCCGCGAGCCTGGCGTCGAGCATCGCGCGAACCTCGGGCGCGTTCAGCAGACGCTCGAAAACCTTGATGTCCGTGGCGAATTCGGTCGCCGGCGGCAGGTGGCGGCGGTTGACCGCCTGCTTGATCTCGGCCAGCGCGGTGGGATAGTGCCCGGCGATTCGCGTCGCCAATTCGGCGACGTAGTCGTCGAGTTCGTCGTCGGGCAGCGCGCGATTCACCACGCCGTAGCGTTCGGCGGTGCTGCCGTCGATATTGCGTCCGCTCAGCATGAGTTCGAGCGCGCGGGCCCGGCCGATCAGCAGGGGAAGCAGCTGGAGGGCGCCGCCGCCGGGGATCAGTCCGTTGGTGACCTCGGGTTGACCGATCACGGCGGAGTCGGCCGAGGCGAAGCGCATATCGCACAGCAAGGTCAGCTCGTGCCCGCCGCCGCGCGCGCGGCCGCGGATTTTGGCGATGCTCACCAGGTCGGGCGATTGCAGGGCGGCGATGATCCGCGAGTAGGTGCCCGCGAGTTCCTGCTGGCGTTCGGGCGGCAGGTCGACGGCGAAATGCGCCGAGAAGAAGTCCGGGTCCGCCGACTCCAGCACGACAACCCGCGTCTCGGGATCCCGCACGAGTTGGTCGAGGGCATCGGCCAGTTCCCGATAGACCCGGTCATCGAGCAGGTTGATGGGTGGATTGTCGATGAGCAGGGTGGCCCAGCCACCAGGCTGCGGACGGACCGTCACGGTGTTGTGCGTGCTGGTGGTCATGGTCGAACCTCCGTTTCGATAGAACGATCGGTCTATGACTCCTGTGTATCATAGACTGATCGTTCTATTCAAGGAGTTCGGGATAGTCGAGGAGCTTGTGATGAGGCCGGGACCACGCGAACGTCTGATCGATGCCGCGATCCGACTCGTCCAGGAGCGCGGCGTCCAGGGCACCGGAATCAGCGACCTGCTCGACCGCAGCTCGACCGCGCGACAGTCCATCTACCAGTATTTTCCCGGCGGCAAAGACGAGCTCATCGCGGCGGCGACGCAGGTCGCGGGCGATCGCATCTTGGCGGAGATCATCGCGGCCGCCGAGCGCGGCGGCCCACGCGAAGCGGTGACCACGGCGTTGCGACGGTGGGAGAAAACATTGACCGAGCACGATTTCCGGCTGGGCTGCCCGATCGCCGCCGCCACCGTCGACGGTACGACCGAGCCGATCCGAGCAGCCGCTCTCGCGGCGTTCGAGAGCTGGACCGCGGCGTACACGGCGGTACTGGAGCAGGCCGGCAGCACCGCCGCGCGCTCGCTGGCCGGGTTCGTTGTCACGGCGATCGAGGGAGCGGTCCTGCACGCCCGCGCCACCCACTCGGTGCAGCCGTTGCACGATTGCCGCGACCAACTCGATCTACTCCTGGTCGCCCAGCTCGAGGTCGTCGCTCAGGAGGATTCAGCGGGCCGATAGCCGTCAGGCGACGGCTACACCCTCGCCGCTCGCGTCTTCGCGATACGAGTCGACCCCGTATCCGGGGACATTGATTCCCGGCACGTCCGCACCCAATGCGATGACCTGATTGAGCGTGTTGTGATACTGCCGCACCTCGCCGATTCGGCCGTCACGGAAGCGGACTTCACCGAGATACGCGGCACGGTAGAGCCGTTCGCTCTCCCGTCCGGTGAATTCGCCCTCGACGTTGGCGAACCAGGCATGTGGGGCGGCGAACGGGCGGACGGTGATGCGGGAGAGGTGGCCGGCGTGCCACAGTTCAGCACTCCACCAGAGCATGTGTTCGTACAGTTCCTCGCGGCCATCGATGAGGCCGGGCAGGCCGGGCAACTGCCATGGGGCGAGGAACTGCACGTCGTCGGTGACCAGGTCCAAGATCTGGTCGTGCTCTTGCAGGAACAGCAGTTCGTAGAAGCGTTCGATCGCGGCGCGTTCGACCGCCGCGTCAGGTAAGCCGGTGGATCCGTTACTCCGGGCGCCGACACGTCTCCGGTCCAGCGGAGCGGTTGTCATGCTGATCATCACAAGCCTTCCTGTCGTGCCGGTTGATCGCTCAATAGTGAGTCAGCAAATCATGGGCAAACAAGTGGCGTCAATGACAGCTTCCGTTAAGATCGCGACATGATGGTGGTGGCGATCCTCGTCACAGACGGTGTCAACGCCTTCGACCTCGTCGCAGGCGGTCAGGTTTTCGCGGCCGCGCGGCTCCCCGACGGCACTCCCGGCTACACCGTGCGAATGTGTGGCGAACCCACCGTGGCGCTCGCCTCCGGCCAAGACTGCTTCACCTTGCAGACGATCTGGCCGCTCGACAGCGCCGACGACGCGGACATAGTCATCGTTCCCGGCGCGGCCAGCGTGGTGGACCCGGACCCACGCGTGGTCGCCGCGGTGCGCCGGGCGGCCGACCGCGGCGCCGTGGTGGCCTCCATCTGCACGGGCGCCTTCGTGCTCGCGGCGGCGGGCCTGCTGGACGGGCTGCGCGCGACCACCCACTGGCAGATTGCCGACTACTTCGCCGAACGCTATCCGCGCGTCGAGGTCGATCCCGCGGTGCTGTTCATCGACAACGGAAAGATCCTCACCTCGGCGGGTATCGCCGCGGGTCTGGATCTCTGCCTGCACATGGTCCGCCGCGACTACGGCTCGGCGGTCGCCACCGACACCGCGCGCTTCCTGGTGGCGCCGCTGCAACGCGATGGCGGCCAAGCCCAATTCATCGTCCGTCCCGCGCCGCCGCGGGACGCCACCGCACTGCAACCGCTACTGGGCTGGATCGAACAGCACCTCACCCAGCCGCTGACGCTCGCCGACCTGGCTCAGCACTCCGGCCTCAGCATCCGAACCCTGCAGCGCCGCTTCGAGACCCAGCTCGGAACGACCCCGCTGAACTGGCTGCTCAACGCCCGCATCCGGCACGCGCAACACCTGCTGGAGACCACCGACCTGCCGATCGACCGCGTCGCCGAGCAATCCGGTTTCGGCTCGGTCGCCTCCCTGCGACACCACTTCGCCCACCTGGTCGGCACCGCACCGCGCAACTACCGCAAGACGTTCGGCGATCCGGCGACGATGCTGGAGTGATGTTCGACGACTTCGAAAGCACGCGAATCCCGGTTGGTGACGCATCGATTCACGTCAGATATGGCGGGTCCGGCCCGGCAGTGGTGCTGCTGCACGGACATCCGCGCACCTCGGCGACCTGGCATCGGGTGGCGCCTCGACTCGTCGAACGCGGTTACACCGTGGTCTGCCCGGATCTGCGGGGATACGGGCGGTCACGTGGTCCGGCGCCGACCGATGACCATGCGGGGTACTCGAAACGAGTCGTGGCGAACGACATTGTGGCAGTGCTGGATTCACTCGGCCATCGCCGGTTCGCGCTGGCCGGGCACGACCGCGGCAGCTACGTCGCGTTCCGGCTCGCCCTCGATCACCCCGCGGCGGTCTCGCGGGTGGCACTGCTGGACTGTCTGCCCATCAGCGAGCATCTGTCCCGTATCACCGCCGAGTTCGCCACCCGATGGTGGCACTGGTTCTTCTTCGCCCAGCCCGGCATTCCGGAGCGGGTGATCAATGCCGACCCGGACAGCTGGTACCAGGGCGACCCGTGCGCCATGGGTCAGGAAAACTACGACGAGTGGCGGGCGGCCATGCGTAATCCCGAGGTGGTGCGCGCGATGCTCGAGGACTACCGCGCGGGTGTGACGATCGACGCCGGGCACGAGCGGGCCGACCGTGCCGCCGGGAACAGATTGACCTGCCCCACGCTGATTCTGTGGTCGCTGCGCGACGATCTCGAGGACCTCTACGGCGACCCACTGCGGATCTGGCGGGACTGGGCCGACGACGTGCGCGGCCACGGCATCGACTCCGGCCACCACATGGCCGAGGAGGCTCCCGAGGCGCTGGCCGGCTCGTTGCACGAATTCTTCCGGCCGACGCTATGACACGACCCCGGCCCGGCCACCGACCGCGCTCCGGCATGGAAAATCCGGCGCCGCCGGGCCGGTAAACTCGCTGAGCGGGACAGAAAGTCGAGGGTGCGCAGCGGGAAGCGCACGGCGAACACAGGAGAAATCATGTCGAGTCGCCGCTTCCGATCCAGCGTTGCCGGGATTGTCATCCTGGTCATCGCCCTGGTGGTTGCCGGTTGTTCAGCGTCGGAGTCGAAACAGCCGTCCTCGGCCGACCCGCCACCCGCCGCGATCTCCATCACACCGGCGCCGGGCGCGAAGGACGTCGACCCGGTCGCGCCGGTGCAGGTCAGCGCGGGTGACGGCATGTTGAGCTCGGTGACCATGACCAACGAGCAGGGCAAGCGGATCGAGGGGATTTTCACGCCGGACAAGACGGCGTGGAAGCCAACGGAACCGCTCGGCTACGGCCACACCTACACGATCACCGCGGAGGGCCTCACCATCACCGGCCGCAGTGGCCCGGTGACCTCGTCGTTCGCCACATTGACGCCGAACAACCAGACCAAGGTCTACTTCGAGACCACCGGCGGTGGGCTGCTCGACGGCGGCACCTTCGGCGTCGGCGCCGTCATCGCCGCCCACTTCGACGAGGACGTCCCCGACCGGGCGCTTGCCGAGAAGCGGCTATCGGTGACCACCACGCCGCCGGTCGAAGGTTCGTGGTACTGGCTCGACAACCGGCACGTGCACTGGCGGCCGCGCGAGTACTACACACCGGGTACGAAGGTGACGGTCGCGGCCAACATCTACGCCGTCGATCTCGGCAACGGCCTCTACGGCCAGGAGGACAGCAAGGCGTCGTTCACCATCGGTGCCTCGCACGTCTCCATCGCCGACGACAACACCAAGCAGGTTCAGGTCTTCGAGAACGGCAAGCTGGTCCGCACCATGCCCACCTCGATGGGCATGGGCGGCAGCGAAACCGTCGGCGGCAAGACGATCTCGTTCTGGACCCAGCCCGGCGTCTACACGGTGATGAGCAAGGCCAACCCGGTGATCATGGACTCCTCCACCTTCGGGCTGCCGGTCAACTCCCGGCTGGGCTACAAGGAGACCATCAACTGGGCGACCCGGATCAGCACCGACGGCATCTACCTGCACGAACTGGCCTCCACCATGTGGGCGCAGGGCAATACCAATACCTCGCACGGCTGTCTGAACCTCAGTCCGGAGAACGCACGGTGGTTCTACGAATTCTCGGTCCCCGGCGATGTGGTCGAGGTCCGCAATACCGGCGGCGCGCCGCTGGAGGTGTGGCAGAACGGTGACTGGGGTGTGCCGTGGGATCAGTGGGTGCAGGGCAGCGCGCTGCGGTAGGGGGCGTCGCGGTAAGGCCAGCACCTTCGGACTGGCTCCCGACAAGCCGGGCAGGCGGCTCGTAGCGTCTGCGGTGTGGACGAAAATCTAGCCAACGATCTCGCTGAGTTGCCCGCACTGCTGGATGCCGTGCGCGAGTCGGCGACGGAGGTGTTGACCGGCATCGAGACGCGGCCGGTCGCCCGGACACCGAAAGAGGTAGGGCCCGAGGAACTTCCGGAACACGGCGTCGGGCTGCGCCGGACCCTCGCACTGTTCCGGGAGCGGTGGGAGCCCGCGTTCTCGGGCAGCGCGGGCCCGCGCTACTTCGGCTTCGTCACCGGTGGCGCCACGCCGGCCTCGGTCGCGGGCGATTGGCTGACCGCGGCGCTCGATCAGAACGCGATGTCGGGCGAGGATTCGTCGGCAACCGAACTGGAACACCAGACGGTGGGCTGGGTCGGACGGCTGTTCGGCTTGGACCAGCACACCGGCGCGTTCGTCAGCGGCGCGACCATGTCCAACTTCGTCGGTCTGGCGATCGCGCGCGAGTGGTTGGGGGAACAGCTCGGCATCTCGGTGGCAGATGCCGGTGTCGGTGCGCTCGGACCGGTGCCCGTGTTGTCGGGGACGCCGCACTCGAGCATCTCGAAGTCGTTGTCCATGCTCGGAATCGGCCGGGACAGTGTGCGATTGGTGCCGACCCTGCCCGGCCGGGAAGCCGTCGACGTAGACCGGCTCGCCGAAGCCCTCGACGCGCTCGATGGCAGGCCCGCCATCGTGGTCGCCAACGCGGGGACGGTGAACACCGTCGACTTCGATGACCTGCGCGCGATTGCCGCACTGCGCCAACGCTATCCGTTCTGGCTGCACGTCGACGGTGCGTTCGGCGCGTTCGCGGCGCTGGCGCCGGAGCATGCCGCGCTCGTCGACGGTCTCGGCGAGGCGGATTCGGTCTGTGTCGATCTGCACAAGTGGCTCAACGTGCCCTACGACTCGGCGGTCCAGTTCAGTCGGCGCCGGGATCTGCAGGTACGCGTCTTCCTCAATGCCGCCGCGTATCTGACGGCCCCCACCGGCACACCGGATTTCGGGCACCTGGTCCCGGAGAACTCGCGGCGGCTGCGTGCCCTCACCGCATGGTTCTCGCTGACCGCCTACGGCCGGGACGGGCACCGGGACATCGTGCAGCGCAACATATCCGGCGCGAACCGCCTGGCCGGGCAACTCACCGAGACCGGTCTGCTCCGGCTCGTCGCGCCGGTCCGCCTCAACGTCGTCTGCTTCACCCTCACCGACCGCGCCACCCCCGAGCGGATCGACGCGCTGGCCGCCGCGGTCGCCGACAGCGGCGAGACCTTCGTGACACCAACGGTTTACGACGGCATACCGGCGCTGCGCGCCGCGTTCAGCAACTGGCGCACCACCGACGCCGACGTGGATCGGGCGGCCGAAGCGATCACCGCCGCCGCGCTCGCCCTCTCCTGATCGTCAGATCGCCACGTCCGTGGTGGCGGCCGGGTGGAAGCCGGGGCCGGGCCTCGGGTCGACGTCGCGGGGGTCGAGTTCGGCACGGCAGTGGTCGCACACCATCAGCGGTGTGATGGCGTGCCCGCAGGTGCGGTGCTCGAGGATGAGCGGCGGGCCGTCCGGCTCGGCCAGGTGGCGGTCGCCCCATGCGGTCATCGCGATGATGATCGGGTAGAGCTCGCGGCCCGCGGCGGTGAGGTGGTAGTCGACCCGCCCGCCGCCCTCGTCGGTGCGGGTGAAGATGCCCGCGTCGATCAGCATGCGCAGTCGGCTGGTGAGCAGATTGCGATTGGTGATGCCGATATTGCGGGCAAAATCGCTGAACCGGCGCACGCCGAAGAACGCCTCGGCGATGACCAGGATCGTCCACCGGTCACCGAGCAGCTCGACGACGCGGGACACCGAATCATCGGCCGGGCGTCGGATGGTCATGGAAACATCCTCGCAGAACGAGTGCGACCGAACGGCGACCGTGGCCGCGCACGGTCGGAGCGAAGCGGCGTTACCCCTGATCTTGGTATTGCATTCCTACCGTCAGTATCGGAATAATACTACCTGTCCGGTTGCCGCCGGATCCTTCAGGTGGGAGTCCCATGACGACAGCAGCAGAGTCGACCGCCGACTACGTACGCTTGCTCGACCCCGCGGTCCGGCCGAATCCCTACCCGCTCTTCGCCCGGCTACGGGAGGCCGGGCCGTTTCGAATCGGCACCGCGCCGGTCGTCGTCGTAACCAGCCATGCCGACTGCACGGCCGTGCTGCGCGACCCTCGGGTGAGCGTGGACCGGTCGCTGGCGAAACTACAGCTCGGCTCGATGCCGATCTACGATGCGGCGAAAACCACAGCGGCGCAGGCCAAGCCATCGTTCCTCTTCCTGGATCCGCCGGACCACACCCGGCTGCGGCGACTGGTATCGAAGGCTTTCACCCCGCGCGTGGTGCAGCGGCTGGAGCCGAGGATCACCGAGATAGTCGATGACGTTCTCGACAAACGCTCGGCCGCAGGGACATTCGACGCCGTCACCGAATTCGCCTATCCACTACCGGTGACCGTCATCTGCGAACTGCTCGGCGTGCCACTGGCAGACGAAGCGCAGCTGAGCCATTGGTCGTCGCTGCTGGCCCGCACGCTGGATCCGACGTCACGGCAGGCTGCGGAATTCCGGGCCGACCCGGCCCAAGTGCAGCGCGCCGGAACCGAACTCAGCACCTATTTCGAGCGGCTGACCGAACACCGCCGCGCCACACCGGGACCGGACCTGCTGTCGGAGCTGATCGCGGCGGAAGACGCCGGAGACATGCTCACCCATGAGGAGCTGATCTCCACCTGCGCGCTGCTGCTCGTCGCCGGACACGAGACAACGGTCAACCTCATCGCGAACGCGACCCTGGCGCTGCTGCGCCGTCCCGACGAACTCGCCGCACTGCGCGCGAATCCCGAACGGGCACAGGCGATTGTCGAGGAAACACTGCGCTTCGATCCACCGGTCCAGCTGATCCCGCGCATCGCCGCCGACGACTTGACGGTGGGCGACATCGACATCCGCCGCGGTGACCTGGTGGTGATGCTGATCGCCGCCGCGCAGCGCGACCCGGCCGTGTTCACCGACCCGGACCGCTTCGACCCGTCCCGCGACAACCGCCACCTGGCCTTCGGACTCGGCGCGCACTTCTGTCTCGGCGCTCCGCTCGCCCGGCTGGAGGCACGGGTGGCGCTCACCCGGTTCGCCCAGCGCGTCGAAGCACCGCGGCTGATCACCGATCCGCCGGTCTATCGCGAACACGTGAACCTGCGCGGACCGGCGCATATGCCGCTGGAGTTCGCCGCGATCCTGCCTCGATAAGTCAGCCGTTACCCGTTGTAGGACACGTGCGGTGTCCAGTCGTCGAGCGGCCGGCCCGCGGCGGCGTGCAGCGCCTCGGCAACCCGTTCCCTGGTGAACGCGCCCGCGCCGAGCACACCGTTGATCTGCACGGCCACGGCCCGAATGCCGTTGGGCGCCAACGTGGTATCGAGACTGGTTACCAGATTGCGCACGGCCGCCTTCTGCACGCCGAGCGAGGCCGCCTGATTCCACGGCTTGTCGGCGGCGGCGCTTCCGGTGACCAGCACCCGTGCGCCCTCGGCGAAGAACGGCAGTGCCGCCTGCACGGCGGGCAGCAGCGCGGCGGCGCCGATGGTGAAGTCCTCGATCAACTCGGGCACCGACAGCTGCAAGGGGTCGGACTGCCGGAAGATGCTCGGGTTGAAATGCAGCACATCGATCCGGCCTTGCCGCTCCCCCACCTCGCGGACCACCCGAGTCACCTCGGCCGGATCGGACAGGTCCACTCCGACACCTTCCGCATCGAATCCCTCACCACGTAACTGTTCGGCCAGTGGCGCGGCCTCCTCCGGTAACCGACAAGCCAGGGATACCGCGTACCCGTCACGGGCGAAGAGTCGGGCAACGGCCAAACCGACACCGGGACCGGCGCCGAGCACGAGAAGCACGGGAGCAGACATGCCACGAGCCTAGAGCCGGTGCCGAGCACCGCCACATATCCGGCGGTGATGTGGGTATTACGCGGGCGTGCGTACTCTCGATTGAGGCGAACCAAAGAACGAGACGGCGAGGAACGATCCGGTGGAACGAGTGCCGAAGAGAGCGCAGGGCACGGAATCCCCCGCGATGTTCGATGCGGATACCGTCGAGTTCGCGCGAGTCACCGACCCGTCCGCACGCCCGGCACGCCACCGCCGCGCCGCGCCGAAACCACATCGAGGGCGTCGGGTAGCGAAGAACGTGGTGCGGGTCCTGGTCTCGGTGACCGCGCTCGCGGTGCTCTCCGGCACCGGGTTCGCCTGGTCGGCCAAGGTCGACTTCGACCGCGGGTTCAACCGTTCCGACGCCATCGGCGCCGACGCGCCCCGTTCACTGGGCGGCGACCTCAATATCCTGCTGATCGGCCTGGACACCCGAAAAGATCAGAACGGCAACGATTTACCGAAGGAGATCCTCGACCAGCTGCACGCGGGTGACAGTGACGACGGCGGCTACAACGCCAATTCGCTGATCCTGGTGCACATTCCGGCGGACATGCGCAAGATTGTCGCGTTCTCCATCCCACGCGACGACTACGTGGCGGTTTCCGGCATTCCCGGCTACGACCACATCAAGATCAAGGAAGCGTACGGGCTGAAAAAGGCTGCCGCCGAAGCGAAGCTGATCGCCAATGGCGAGAAGGATCGGGTCACCCTGGAACGTGCGGGTCGCGAGGCGGGACGGGCGTCCATCGTGTCCACGGTCCGCACTCTGGTCGGCGTCCCGATCGACCGGTTCGCCGAAGTCTCCCTCGCCGGGTTCTACCACCTGGCCGACGCACTCGGCGGCGTGGACGTCTGCCTCAACAAGGCCGTCGACGACAGTTACTACTCCGGCGCCAAGTTCCCCGCCGGGCCGCAGCACCTCAACGCTTCCGAAGCACTCGCCTTCGTCCGCCAGCGGCATGGTCTGGAGAACAGCGACCTGGACCGGACACACCGGCAGCAGGCGTATCTCACCTCGGTGGCCAAGTCGCTCAAGGATTCCGGGACGCTGACCGATCTGGGCAAACTCGGCAAATTGATGGATGTGGCGCATGAGAACGTGGTGCTCTCCGACGGGTGGAACCTGCTCGACTTCGCGCGCAGCCTGGGCGCCGCCGGATCCATGTCGGTCGAGTTCCGGACGCTGCCCGTTGTGCGCTACGACACGGTGAACGGCCAAGACGTCAACATCATCGACCCGGCGGCCATCAAGAAGGAAGTACGGGCCGCGTTCGGGGTCGAAACACCGAGCACCGCTCCGGCGCGCACGCCGACCAGCACGGTCGATGTACAGAACGCGGGGAGCCTGACCGGGCAGGCCGCCAAGCTGTCCGCCGCGCTCACCACCCGTGGCTATCGAGAGGGTGAAGTCAGCAACCGTCTCAGTACCACGACGACAACCACGATCACCTACGGCGCCGGTGCCGAAGCGGACGCGGCCCAATTGGCCGAGACCCTGGGCGGACTCACGCCCACCGCGTCGACGCAGGTTGCACCCGGGCACATCCTGGTCACGCTCGGTAGCGACTTCATCATGCCCGCCGAACTGAGCTCGAGTCCTACCTCGACGACCATTCCGCCCACGTCGGCCAGCACCGCCGAGCCCGCACCCGACTCCGGCAAGCCGCTCACGACGACGATCGGTAGCACTATCCCCTGCGTGAACTGATGATCGGTAGCACCATCCCCTGAGTGAATCGAGGGTTGTCGGTGCCCGGTGCTTGCTACCGGCCGTCTGCGGCGGCCGAACACGGGACCAGCGCGGCGAACGCCGCATCCCAGCCGTCCGGGTCGGCCAGCAGCGCACCGGGCGGCAGCTCCCAGTACGCGGCGAGCAGGTCGTAGCCGAGGTGGGCGGTGGCGGCGTGTGCGGGCCAGTGGTCGGCGGTCCACTTCGGATCCTCGGTGGCCGAGTCCACGCCAGTGCTTGCGACCCCGACCAGTTCGAACTGCAACTGTTGCAGCAGCACCGCCGCGGGGGCACCGGCCGGTTCGGTGCGCGACAGCTCCAGCAGGGCACGGGCGACGGCGCAGACCCGGGCTTCGATCCAGCGGAAGGTGCGCCGGTGCGCGTGCGGTGCGACGACGTGCGGGACGAGCACCGCGATACCGACGCCGATCACCGTCTCGATGAAGCGATCCCGAATCAACGGCCCCACCGAGCCGTCCGGTGTCGCACCGACCGCGAGCAGTGCTATCGGCGTGATGAAGATCGCCGCGAGCGCGTAGTTGCGTGGCACGAACAGCTCCATCACGAACAGCAACGCCGCCACCAGCACGATGAGGGCGTAACCGGTAAGTGCGAGCTGGTGGATGATCCCGAAGAGCACCAACCCGACCACCGTGCCGACGAAGCGATGAATGCCCCGCACCTTGCCGCGCACCCGATCGGGGCCGATCTGCAACACCATCAGCGCGGTGAACACCGCCCAGTGCGGCCGGTCCTGGCCGAGCAATGCGCTGAGCCCGCCCGCGACCAGACAGGCAACGCCGACGCGGTAGGCGCTGATGGTGGCGTGCGAATCGAACGACAGTGATCGACGCAGCCGGAAGCCGACGCCGGGGCGGACGAAGGAGATCAGCGGGTCGACGACCAGGTCATTGGTGTCGTCGTAGGCCGGACCCGCGAGCCTGCGCCGGGCCGCGACCAGCGAGTCCATCAGCGCGGAGTTCGGTGCCCTGGTCGGCAGGCCCGCGTCGTACACCGCGGCCCAGGCCTCCGCCACCGCCGCGCCCGCCTGGTGCCGCAGATCGATGGCGCGTCGGCCCGCGGCCCGCGCCGCCAGGTACGCGTCGACGGCGCCGATCGCGGCCTCGACGGCGACGCGCTCCGGCTTGCGCCGA
Organism: Nocardia brasiliensis; assembly: GCF_042691675.1. GTDB lineage: Bacteria > Actinomycetota > Actinomycetes > Mycobacteriales > Mycobacteriaceae > Nocardia > Nocardia brasiliensis_D. The sequence continues at coordinate 1,726,802 of NZ_CP170507.1, read as the reverse complement.
TCACGCAGCACCCCGGCCATCGACACGATGACCGAAACGCCCGCGCCGAAAGCCGTGCAGGACAACAGCACCGCCGTCGACACGCCCGCCTCGGCGGCCATCATGGAACCACCGCAGGCAATGACGAAGAGCAGGGCACCCGGCGGACCGAGCCGCAACGCATCGATCACATAGACGGCGACCATCGCGACCGCCGTGAGCAAGGCCACCGTCAGCAGCGAGGCGCCGAGTCCGCCGGAGAGCCCGTGCCCGAGCAGCGCGCCGACGCCGCTGGACGCGAGCAGTGCGATGCCCGCGGTGAGTACCACGATCGCACGCATGCGATACGCCCTCCGCTCGCCGTACATCACCGCGAAGGCGCCGAACAGCACGAACAACGCGTGCTCCGGCTGCCCCGCCGCCACCGTTATCGCGGCGGGTATGGCGAAGGCCACCGCGGACCGCAGGCCGGGACTCCACCGCCGTCCCGCGGGCGGAAGCGCGAACAGCAGTGAGCCGATCCGCCCCTGCGGCGGCAGCGGATCGGAGACCGACGGGGCCATCTACATCCTTCCGAGTCGTCAAGCGTGCTTGCCGTTCCACCGTATGCGGCCGCCGATCCGTACCGGTCAGTCGGTCCGGTCGCTGCCTGTCCGGCCCGGCTAGATTCGAAGGGTGACCGCTGACGCTCCGCCCACCCGCCTCCATTGCTTCGCCGACGACGCGCTCGGCGACCACGACGCCGTCGCGCTGGCCGAGCTGGTGCGCAACGGGGAACGGAGCCCGCGCGAGCTCGCGGCGGCGGCGGTGGAACGCGCGCGCCGAGTCGAGGAGTTGGCGGCGGTCGCCTACGCGAGTTACGACAAGCCGCTGCTGCCCGCGGAACGCAGTGGGCGGTTCTATGGGGTCCCGACCTTCGTCAAGGACAATGCCGATATCACCGGGATGCCGACCAACCATGGCACCGCGGCGTTCCGGGCCAAGCCCGCGCAGGAGCACGGCGGGTACGCGCGCCAATTCCTCAGTGCCGGAATGACAGTGCTCGGGAAGAGCACGCTGCCGGAGTTCGGATTCAACGCGACCACCGAGCCGCCGTTCGCGCGAACCACCCGAAATCCTTGGCACACCGGCTATTCGGTGGGTGGCTCGTCGGGCGGGTCAGCAGCGTTGGTCGCGGCCGGGGTGGTGCCGATCGCGCACGGTAACGACGGCGGCGGATCGATTCGTATTCCGGCGGCCTGCGCCGGGCTGGTCGGGTTGAAGCCGAGCCGGGGGCGGCATATCGATTCGGCGATGGCGCGGAAGCTGCCGATCAACATCGTCAGCGAAGGCGTGCTGACCAGGACGGTGCGCGATACCGCGGCGTATACCGCTGCGGTGGAAGAATATTGGCGCAATCCCGCGCTGCCGCCGATCGGCTCGGTCGAGGGGCCGGGGTCGAAGCCGCTGCGCATCGCGCTCCTGCTGGAGAATATCGGCGGTCCGGTGCCTGCGGGGCCCATCCGCGCGGCCGTCGAAAAGGTCGCTGCCACCTTGGAATCGCATGGTCACCGCGTCGAGACGGTGCCGCTGCCGTTCGATGCGGCGCTGGAGGCGGCATTTTTGCACTACTGGGGTCTGCTCGCCACGTTCGTCGCCGCCACCGGCAAATTGGCTGACCGCCGTTTCGACACCAGTCGACTCGACGATCTCACCCTCGGCCTGCGCCGACACTTCCTGCGTGGCGCGTGGCGCGCGCCCATGACGCTGTATCGCCTACGCGCCGCGGCCGCCACCTACGAACGCGCCCTAGGCCCGTACGACGCGATCCTGCTACCCACCCTCGGCCACGAGACCCCCGAACTCGGCTACCTCAGCCCCACAGTGCCATTCGATGAACTCCTCGACCGCTTACGCGCCTACGTAGCGTTCACACCCATCAACAACATCACCGGCACCCCCTCGATCACCTTCCCAGCTGGTCTGACGCCGACCGGCCTCCCCATCGGTGTCCAATTCGCAAGCACCCGAGGCAACGAACGCACCCTCCTCGAACTCGCCTACCTCCTCGAAGCCGAGCACCCGTTCCCGCGATTGGACCAGTAGCGGGCTGAATTCGATCTCACAGAGCCTTCGTGCGCCTTACAGAGGGTGTACGCCCTATGCGGCGGGTGGAGGCTCTGTGAGATCAACTTGCGGTGCGTCCCGATTCGGCGTCGGCCGAGAACTTTTCGGCGCGGTGCTGACGGTCGCTGGCTAGTTCTGGGGGTTCCCCAATCCGGGGGAGGCTCCAGGCCTTTCGCGGTGGACTGGTCCGTGGGAGTCGTCGCAGTGTTCTTCCAGGACCGGCAGGAGGCGGTTGGCGTTCGGGCTTGTGGCCGCGGAGACCAGTTGGGAATGGTCGACTTGCAATGTGGTGTGGGTGATTTCGTAGTCGTGGTCGAGTAGGCGTTCGATTTGCTGGCGCAGTCCGTGGCAGTCGGCGCCGGATTGGACGAGGACGTGCGCGGAGAGGGCGACGTTGCCGGAGGTGATCTGCCAGACGTGCAGATCGTGCACTTCGTCGACGCCGGGGATCTCGACGAGCCGGCGGCCGAGGGCATCCGGGTCCACCCCGGCCGGTGCGGCTTCGAGGAAGATCCGGCCCGATTCACGGACCAGGCCGAGACCGGCCTTCACCATCAGCGCGACGACGACGAGCGTGGCGATCGCGTCGGCGCGGGCGAAACCGGTGAGCAGCACCACGACTCCGGCGACGGCGGTCGCGATGAAGCCATACAGGTCGTTGAGCACGTGCTGGAACGCGCCCTCCACATTGAGGCTGGAGCGGTTCGCCTTGCTGATCGCCCATGCCGCGGCGACATTCACCACGATGCCGACGAGCGCGGTGACGACGACCAGCCCACCGGTCACCTCCGGCGGGTCGAGCAACCGTCGAATGGCCTCGTAGGTCAGCCAGCCCGCGAGCACCAGCAGCGTGATGCCGTTCGCCTGTGCCGAAAGGATCTCGGCACGCTTGAAACCATAGGTGTATTTGCCGCGGGCGGGACGGGCGGCGATGCGAATCGCGGTGAGCGCGAGCACGATCGACGCCGCATCGGTCAGCATGTGCGCCGCATCCGAGAGCAGGGCCAGCGAATTCGCCAGCAGACCGACCACGACTTCGATCATCATGAAGCCGGTGATCAGCGTGAGCGCGACCGTCAGCCAGCGGCGGTCGGCATCGACGGACACACCGTGGGAGTGCGCCTGACCGTTCCCATGACCGTGTCCGTGCTCGTGTTCGTGTCCCATTAACCGCCCGCTTTCGTCACCGCCACGTATGCGCATATCTGCATCTGTTTACCCACCTTAGCCGACCCTATGCCGACCGCAGCCTACTATCTGAATGACCTAGGTCACAGGGCCGCGGTCGGCGGGCGCGTCAGCTGTACAGGCCGCGGGCGAGCACCGGCCAGGAGGCGACGAACGCGTCCTGCCAGTAGCCCCAGGAGTGCGTCCCGGTGGGCGTGAAGTCGAAGGTGGCGGGGATCCCCAACTGGTTCAACCGGTTCCGCAGGTTCATCGAACACATCCGGATACCCGCTTCGATCGCGCCGCCGACCACCAGCTGATCGGCCCACTGCGAGACGCCGGGCTTGATCTGGAACGGTCCGTCGAGGGTGTCGTGCGGGCCGGGCAGGCCGCTGCCGCTGGAGACGAACAGGTTCACCCCACGCAGTTTGTCCGCGTGCACGAGCGGGTCGTTGGCCGCCCACAGCGGGTCGTCGAACGGGCCCCACATGTTGGCGATCGTCCCGCCCCCGCGCTCCACCGTCATCTGGACGAACGACTGGCCGATCGGGTCGCTGGTCTGTGCGCAGCCGCTATAGGAGGCGACGCTGCGGTACAACTCCGGCTTCGCGATGGACAGCGCGAGCACCGAGGTACCCGCCATCGAGAGCCCCGCGATCGCATTCACCTTGTTGGTGCCCAGCGCCGCGTCGATCAGCGGCGGCAATTCCTCGGTGAGGTAGGTCCGCCATTTGTTGGGTCCGAGCACCGGGTCGTCTTTGATCCAGTCCGTGTAATAGCTGAACTGCCCGCCGACCGGCTGGACCACGTTGATGTTCTTGTCCGACAGGAAATCGAGGACGTTGGTACGCAACTGCCAGCTGGCATCGTCTACGCCGCCGCCCGCGCCGTTCAGCAGGTACAGCGTCGGCCGCGGCTGCGCGGTATCGGCAGGCCGCTGAATATCGACCGGAAAGGTCGCCCCCTCCATCGCCGTCGAGCGCACCCAGATTCGAATGTTGCGTCCGTCCGGCTCTTCCACCCGGGCGATCACCGAGCCGTCGGGCGCGGCGGGCGTATGCACCCACTCCGCGGTCGAAGCCGTCGCCTGCGCCGGTGCCCCGGCCGCGATACCGGCACCGAGGCACAGCGAGGCCGCCAGCACTACTGCCCGAGCCCGAACCACCCAGGTCGATCTGCGATCCACGAACACACTCCCAAAACCCCGACCCGCACGGCACAACTCCCCCACGTGTCGGTCATCCGCCCGAGCCCGTTACCGAATCCCGGTGTTCACTCGAACACACCAGCCGCCGATCCAACGCCACCCCGTCGGTGGTCCCGCGCAGGTATCGGCGTCGCGCGCACGGAATCGCTAGCTGGTTCAGGCGCGGCGGGCCCATTCGTGCGCGGCATTCCGACGGCCCGCCTGGACGCGGCACACACCCCTCCGCGCCCAGGCGCCCCTCCGTTGGGCGATCGCGATCGCCCTGATTCAGCGCGCTCCCTCGGCGCCGCGCCGGGCCACCGAATCGATGGCGACGGAGACCGCGAGCACGGCGCCGGTGACCATGAAGCGCACCGAGGAGTCCACATTGAGCAGCAGCATGCCGTTCGTGATGGATTGGATGACAAGGATTCCCAGCAGCGCGGCGTAGGCGCGGCCGCGGCCGCCGAACAGGCTGGTGCCGCCGATGACGGCGGCGGCGATGGCATTGAGCAGGATGTCGCTGCCGCCGGAGCTCTGGTTGACCGCGACGAGGCGGGAGGCGGCCAAAATGCCGCCGATGGTGGCCAGCACGGAGCAACCGACGAAGGCGGCGATGCGGATCCCGGTGACATTGATGCCCGCCCGGCGGGCCGCTTCGGCATTGCCGCCGACGGCGTACATGCGGCGACCGAAGACCGTGCGGCGCAGGATCAGGTCCGTGGCCAGCACGAGTCCACCGAAGATCACCAGTGTCAACGGAACGCCGCGATCGGAATTCAGCACGAGCACGGTGGCGCCGAGTAGGACGGCGAGGCCGCCCGAACGCAGCACGATCCAGACCGGCGCGGCGGCGTCGAGCCCGGCGTGCACGCGTTGATGCCGGGTGACCAGGCTGGTGGCCAGGTGCCCGCCCGCGAGCAGCACTACCAACAGCCAGCCGAGCGACGGCGCGAGCCAGGTGTCGCTGATGATCGCGATGCCGCGGTCGAACGGCAGGTTGACGGTGCCTTCCTTGCCGAGCAGATACAGCATCAGCCCTTGCCAGCCGATCAACCCGGCCAGCGTCACGACGAACGACGGCATGCTCAGCATCGTCCGCATGAGCCCGTGCAGCATGCCGATCGCGGCGCCGACGGCGATGGCCGCTATCACCGCGAACACGACGTTCCAGCCGTGGCGCACGTACAGCAGCGTCATCACCACGGCTGTCAATCCGCTGACCGAGCCCGCGGAGAGGTCGATCTCGCCGAGCAGCAGCACCAAAACTATGCCGAGCGCGATGGTTCCGGTCGCGGCCATCTGCAAAGCGAGGTTGGTGAGATTCTCCGCGGACAGAAAATGGGCGTTGAGCCGGTAGAACACAGCGGCGATGATGACCAGCCCGATCGCAACCGGTACCGATCCCACCTCGCCGCGGCGTAGTCGGTCCATCGCGGCGTCCACCAATCCGCGCTCCTGATTCCCCTGCCAGACAGATCTTTTCACAACAATGTCACTCATGACAGCACCTCGCTAGCGCTCGGCACTGCCATGCGCGACGCACACTGTGACATGGTTCGTTCGCTACGCTCTCTCACGACAGCACCTCGCCAGCGCTCGGCATGATCCGCTCGCTCATGCGGCCGCTCCGGTGATCGCTGCCACGATATCCTCTTGAGTCGCTTTGGCGGTCTCGAATTCGCCTGCGTTGCGGCCCAATCGCAGCACCACGACCCGATCGCTGACGGACCGCACATCGACCAGGTTGTGCGAAATCAACAGCACGCCGAGGCCGCGCTCGCGTAGGCGGCCGATCAGCGCGAGGACCTGTGCGGTCTGTTCGACGCCGAGTGCCGCGGTCGGCTCGTCGAGGATCACCATTCTCGGTCGGCCGAGCAGCGCCCGCGCGATGGCGACCGACTGGCGCTGCCCGCCCGACAACGCGGACACCGGCGAGCGCACATTCTTGATCTTCACGTCCAGCGAGGCGAGCATGTCACGGGCGCTGCGCTCCATCTCGATCTCGTCGAGCACGCCGCAAATCCTTGTCTCCGAACCGAGATGCAGGTTGGCCACGACATCGAGGTTGTCGCACAACGCGAGATCCTGGAACACCGTCGTGATGCCGAGCGCCTGCGCGTCCTGCGGCCGGGCGATCCGCACAGTTTCGCCCGCGAAGACGATCTCGCCCTCGTCGGCCACGGTGACGCCCGAGATCGCCTTCACCAGTGTCGATTTGCCCGCACCGTTGTCACCGACCAGCGCGACCACTTCTCCCGCGTGCACTTGGAGATCCGCACCCGCCAGCGCCTGCACCGCACCGTAGCGCTTGGTGAGCCCGCGGGCCGAGAGAACCGTTGGGCGAGCTGTCATTTGATCCCCGCGGCTTGGCAAGCCGCCGCGACGTCGGGCGTGCAGATATCGGCGACGGTGTACAGACCGTCTTTGACGATGGTGTCCTTGATGTTGTCCTTGCCGACCGCGATCGCGTCGAGCAGATACGACGGGATGTCGGTCGCGCCGTTGTTGGTCTTCGCCGGTGCCGTCGGCCGTTCGCCCTTGGTCAGGGCGACCGCGAGCTCGGCCGCGCGCTCCGCCTGCGCGCGGTAGTCGAGATAGATGGTCATGGTCTGCTCGCCGGTCAGAATCCGTTGCACACCAGCGAGTTCCGCGTCCTGCCCGGTAAGTGGCGGCAGAGTCGAGTAACCGGCCCGCTTCAGCGCCGCGATCGCGCCGCCGGCCATGCCGTCGTTGGCCGAGTACACGCCGACGATCGCGTCTTTGCCGAGCGCGGTGATGGCCTGCTCCATCTGCTGCTGCGCCTTGTCGGGAGACCAGTCCGGAGTGTCGAATTCGCGGCCGATCTTCACCTTTCCGTCCAGCGCCTCGTGCGCGCCCTTCTTGTAGTCGCCCGCGCTGGGGTCGGTCGGCGACCCATTGATCACCACGACCTGTCCTTTGTCGGCGGTGCCGCGTTTGTTCAGCTCGGCGAGCAGGGCCTCGCCCTGCACCCTGCCGACCTTCACGTTGTCGAAGGACACGTAGTAGTCGTAGCCGATGCCCGAGATCAGCCGGTCGTAGGCGATCACCGGGATCTTCTTCTGTTGCGCCTTGTTCACTTGCGGCGCAACGGCATCGGCGTTGACCGCGTCGAACACGAAGACGTCGGCACCCTGGGTGAGCGCGGATTCGAACTGGCCCTGCTGTTTTGCCGCGTCTTGATCGGCGTTGAAGTAGAGCACCTTGCACTTGCCGCAGAGTTGCTTGACCTTCGCCTCGAACAGCGGACGGTCGAAGGCTTCATAACGGGTGGTCTTGGATTCCGGGAGCAGCAGCGCGATCGTCGGGTTGTCGCCACCCGAGTTCGCGTCCTTCGCGCTGTCGCCGGAGCTACAGCCTGCCGCCAGGACGAATGCGGCCGCCGCCGCGGTGAGGAGCTGAATTCGACGCATGAGGTCACCGTGCCGAGAGGAGAGCGAGAGCGCCCGGTTGAGCGTTGGTAGGAAAGGTAGTTTACTAACTCGGAGGTGTCCAGTGGAACGAGCAGGAGGATTGATGAGTAGGGTCGGCAATCCCCAGCTCCTTCGGACGATGAACGAGCGGCTGCTGCTCGACTACCTGCGGGTCAGCGGGCCTGCCTCGCGCGGCGAGCTCGCCAAGGCGAGCGGTTTGTCGAAACCGACGGTGTCGGCGGCACTTTCGGGCCTCGAGCAAGCGGGTCTCGTGCAACTGGTCGGTTCGCTGAGCGGCAGGCCAGGACCGACCACCGCGCTCTACGACGTGAATGTACGCGCCGGTGTGGTGGCGGGCATCGATATCGGCCGGAACTGGATTCGCCTCGCGATCGCCGACCTGCGTGGCGAATTCATCGGCCGCCGCGACGTGCGCAACACCGCACGCTCGGCCGCCGATCTGGTGCGGCGGGTGCGCATGCTGGCCGACGAGGTCGCGGCCGAATCCGGGATCGCTTGGTCGGCAGTGCATTACGCGGTCATCGGCAGTCCCGGGGTGCTCAACTCGCAGACCGGTCGCCTGGACTATGCGCAGAACCTGCCCGGCTGGGGTCGCGCCGGTCTCGTCGTACAGTTGCGCGCGGCACTGGAGGTCGAGTCGACCATCGAGAACGACATCAACCTGGCCGCCCTCGGCGAGCTGACGCTCGGTGCGGGAGTAGGTGTTCGCAACTTCGTGCTCATCTCGATCGGCACCGGCGTCGGCATGGGCATCGTGATCAACGGCGAGCTCTACGTGGGCAATACCGGTGCGGCGGGCGAGGTCTCGTTCCTGCCTGCCTCCGAGGTCGACGCTCCCCCGCTCGACGCCCGCGAACGCGGCATGACCGAAACCGTTGCCGCGGCGGGTGGTGTCGCGCGTGCGGCCGCGCAGGCCGGGCTGCCGGCGGCGTCCGCGAAGGAGGTCTTCGTCGCGGCGGCCGCGGGTGACCCGCGGGCTCGGGCCGTCGTCGAATCCGAGGGTCGCCGGATCGGCGCGCTCATCACCGCGGTCGCCGCGATTCTCGATCCGGAGCTCGTCGTGCTCAGCGGCGGCATCGGGAACAACCTCGATCTGCTCGGGGACGCGATCGCTCGGCGGATGGCCGAGCTGGGCCCGCTGCGGCCGCGCATCGTCGCGAGCACGCTCGGCGACGACGGGGTGCTCACCGGCGCCGTTTCCCGGGCCCTCGCCGTCGCTCGTGATCAGCTGTTCGAAAGGCGTTCGGCGGGCGCCTGATTCGCCTCAGCGCGCGCCGAGCGGTGGGCCGTACCGCGGGCCCTTCGCGTCGGCGAAGACGGCGGGACACGCGCGGCGCATGCGGTCCATGGAGGTGTTGAGGGAGGTCAGGGCCGCGGTGACCGAATCGGCGACCGGTTGGGCCGGATGACCATTGTCCAGGACGGTGACGAAGTCGGACAGCGAGTGGTGCAGTTGGCCACCCGCGATCGCGACGTCACGGTAGGCGCTCCCGATCAAGCGCGAACCCATCCGGTCTACCACCGGATCGATGGTCGTCGAGACCTGGCCGGACAGCCGCATGCCCTGGGTGACACGGGTTTTCACCTCGGTAAAGTCGCCGCGGGTGGCGGCGGGACCGAGCCCGTCGAGTTGCTCGGACAGCTGACGGAAGGTGTCGCGCAGTCCGGCGATGGCTTGGCCGCCGAGCGTGCAATCCGCGGTGTCCGCGTCGGCGACGCGGTTGCGGTCCGCCGCGGTGGACCCTCCGTTCGAACACGCGCTGAGCAGGGCGGCGGCGAGTAGGAACAGGACGGCAACCGACACGCCGAGGGAGGTTTTCCCTCGGCGAGCCGGCCGCCTGCGTCGGCGCGAGTTATCCGACATGGGTCAGCACCGTGAGGATCGCGTTCTGCACGGCGGGCACGAAGGCGAGCGTCATGACGACCGCCATGCCGAACCCGGTCTGCATGTGCCGGTGCCGATTCCACCAACCGATCGGATCGGTGCGGGACCGAGTGTTCCACTCGACACCGGTGTCGGCGGCGACCTCGTCGCTTTCGTAGTAGCCGAACGCGACCGGGGCCGATCGGATATCGAGCAGACCACCCAGTGCGTCGGTAGCGAGGCCACCGGAGCCGATGTTTCGCGAATCGAACATGGTGCCAACCCCTTTCGTACTCGTCGCCCGACTACATCTCGATGGTGCTGCTCCACGGCCGCATCAGCTCGTCGTAGACGACCTGGGTGAATTCGCCTTGGCCGACCAGGTCGCTCAGCACGGCGGCGGTGACGGCCTGCCCGACGACGGTTACCGCGCCGATCGAGCCGAACGACTCCAGCAACCCGCTCAGGTCACCGGTGGTGCCCACCGCGGTCGGCGAGACGGCCTGCCCGGCGATCATGCCCGCGAGCTGCACATTGCGGGATCGCCCGAAAGCCTTGGCGGTCTCCGCCGCGATATTCACCGGATGGGCCGCCACCGTTTGGGCATTCGCGCCCATGCCGAGCCCGGCCAGTAGTCCGCTGAGTCCGCCTTCGAGGCCCGCCCCGTTGGACAGTGCTGAAACCTTGTCCTGGATCAGCTTTTTCGACGCCGCGTTCAGCTTTTCCCGTTCGTCGGCGGTCAATTGGCCGGATCGTTCGATGATGCGGACTGCCTCCTGCCACTGCGGGCCGTAGAGGTATTCCAGATGCAGGGTTTCCGTTGTGTGCGTCATGGTCTGATCTCCTTTGCTAGCTGGCTTGGGACAGTGCAGGATTCGTCACAGCGAAACGCTGACCAGGCGGGCGGCGGGATCGTGCGCCACCGCTTCGGCAGCCCCCTTTCCGGTGTAGGGCAGGTCGGCGAACGCGACCGGTTCGGCCGCGGGCGCCTTGCTCGGGAGCGGAGCGAGCAACTTCTGCAGCGAGGCCGCCAACTGCTCCAGGCTCGGATCGTCGGGAATGTCGTCGAGGAACTGCGTTCCGGTCGCCGCCGTCCCGCCCCCCGAGCCACCCAGCGGTCCATTGCGGTCCAGCGCGGCCCGAATGGCGGAGATGATGCCGACCCGCGCCCCCGGCGTCAGCAGCACGGCAATCGCGACGGCAATCGCCGCCACCGTGGCCGCCCCCAGCGCCGCCAACGGCAGACCGATCAGCCCGGCCAGAGCAACCGGCGGCGCGGCCAACAGGCTCAGCACGCCGACCGCCGCCAACGGCACACCGACCAGCGCGGCAAGCGCACCACCGATCAACAGCACCGGAAGCGCCAGCAACGCAAGCGCACCCACCGCCGCAAGCGGCACACCAACCAGCGCGGCAAGCGCACCACCGATCAGCAACACCGGCAACGCCAGCAACGCAAGCGCACCCACCGCTGCCAGGGGCACACCGATCAGAGCGGCAAGTCCGGCCAATGCACCACCGACCAGCAGGACCGGAAGCGCAAGAAGCGCAATACCACCGACCACGGCCAGCGGCACACCAACCAACGCGGCCAACGCACCACCGATCAGCAACACCGGAAGCGCCAGAACCGCAAGCGCGCCCACCGCCGCAAGCGGCACACCAACCAACGCGGCCAGCCCAGCCAGCCCGGCACCGATCGCCAAGACCGGCAACGCCAGCAGTGCGATCGCACCGATCACGGCAAGCGGCACGCCAACCAGCGCGGCCAAGGCTCCACCGATCAGCAACACCGGAAGCGCCAGAACCGCAAGCGCACCCACCGCCGCAAGCGGCACGCCGACCAACGCGGCCAGCCCAGCCAGCCCGGCACCGATCGCCAAGACCGGCAACGCCAGCAGTGCGATCGCACCGACCACGGCCAGCGGCACGCCTACCAACGCGGCCAGCGCGGCACCGATCGCCAGCACGGGAAGGGCGAGCAGGGCCAACGGGATACCGACCACCGCGGCCAACGCCGCACCGACCAGCAACACCGGAATCGCGAGCAGGGCAAGCGCTCCGACGGCGGCCAACGGGACGCCGACCAGTGCGGCCAGTCCAGCGAGCGCGCCACCGATCAGCAGCACCGGCAACGCGGCCAGTGCGCCGAGCACCGCCAGTGACACACCGACCGCCGCGACCAGCGCTCCACCGATCAGCAGGACCGGCAGCGCGAGCAGCGCCAGCGCGCCCACCGCGGCCAAGACCAGCAGCGGCAGGATGGCCAGCAACGCCACCGGCAAGCCGATCGCCAGCGCCCCGAATACCGCCACCGCACCGGCCACCAGGAACGGCGACGCGAGCACCGCGAGGCCACCCAGTGCGGCCACGGCCAGCAGCGGCACCGCGACCAGGGCCAGCAGCGCGAGCACCGGAAGCGCCAGCACCGCGATCACCGGCACGGCCACCGCGGCCAGCGCACCGAGTGCGGCCAGCCCGAGCACCGGCACCGCGACCACGGCCAACACCGGAACCGCTACCAGCGCAAGCGCTCCCAGCGCGGCCAGGCCCAGGACCGGTACCGCGAGCAGCGCCGAAACCGGCAGCGCGAGCAGCGCGAGCGCACCGACCCCGGCCAGACCGACCAGTGGCGCGAGCACCAACGCGAGCACGCCGAGTGCGGTGAAGTCGAGCAGGAAGCTGCCCACGAACAGCGTCACCGCGAGGGCACTGAGGATCCCCACCACGGCCACGCCGATGAGCGCGCCCAGTCCGGTCAATCCGAACAGACCGAACAGCTGGATGCCGACCGCGAGTGCCGCGACCGCCAGTCCGGCCACCAGCACCGGTGACCACACTGCGAGCAGTGCCAGCGCGATGATCGGCGACAGGGCGGTGGAGACCACCACCGCGAACGGACCGAACACCAGGAACGGCAGCGTCAGCACAGCGGCGAGTGCGAGTCCGACTATCGACACCGCGGCGGTGGCGATGACCGCTGCCACTGCCAGCACCGCGGCAATCAGGTTGCCCGCCAGCAGGATCGCGCCGAGCCCGGCGCCACCGACCGCGATTGTCGCGATCGCCAGCACCGCCATGATCGCGAAGGCGGCGGCCGCGAGCGGCACGGAAATCAACAGGAACGGCGGGAAAACGGCCGACACGGCGACGAACACCCCGAGCGCCAGGACGCCGAAGACCATCCACGCGGCCACCAGGCCGAGTCCGAGCGCCGCGACGAACCCGCCGAGCAGGGTGCTGACAATCGCCACCGCACCGATGGTGCCCAGCACGCTGAACAGCAGCCCGCCGAAGATCAGTGGCAGTGCGAGCAGCGCCAGCGGCGGGTTGATCACGATCAGCGCGAACGCGGCGAGGGTGAGCATGACGAAGGACAGCGCCGAGATCACCAGCCCGCCCGCGAACACCGTTGCGACGGCGGCGAGGCCGAGTGCGAGCAGGCCGAGCACGATGGCGCCGCCGCCGAGCCAGGTGGCCACCACGAAGGCCGCGGCCACCACCCCGATGCCCGCGCCCGCGATGATCGCGAAGGCCAGATCGGCGATCAGGATCAGCGGGATCGCATACGGCATGGTGATCATGAAGAGCAGGCTCGCCACCAGCACACCGGATGCCAGCCCGGCGATCGCCAACAGGATCGTCCCGGTCAGCGCGAAGACCGAGAACGCGGCCAGGGCGAAACCGCCGAACAGGACCGTCAGCCCCAGCGCCGCCGGAATGGCGACCAGGCCGATGAAGAGCAGCGGCGCCAACAGCGGGCCGAGAATCGGGACCGCGAAGACGAGCACGGCCGTGGCGATCAGCCCACCGACCACCGCGAGCGCGGTACCGACCGCGCCGAACGCGGCGAACACGATGCCCGCCGCGGCCAGTCCGGCCCAGAGCAGGGCCGCGGCCACGAGACGAATTGCGGTGGCCACCAAGGCCAGCGCGAGCAGCACGGTCACCGCGACCGGTGCCACCACCGCGAGCACGATGAGTTCCGCGAGCGCGACCACGGCCAGGATCGCGCCACCGGCCAGACCCACCGCGCCGAACGCCAGCACAGCGACTGCCGCGAGCGCGAGCAGGATCGGAATGGCAATGAGCCCGAACGGGGTGAACAGCGAAAGCAGTCCGACTCCGCCGATCAGCACGACGGTGACCAGCCCGGCGACCCCGAGCACGCCGAAGAAGGCGACTGCCGTGGCGATGAGGCTCACGACGAGGAAGCCGAGCGCACCGGTGAAGAGCAGCGGCGCGAGGACCAGTCCGAGGAACGGCACGAACACCGTGGCCAGCAGGGCCGCCGCCGTCAACACGACGAACCCGACGACGCCCAGCGCCAGCCCACCGGCCAGTGCCGCCACGGCGAGCGCGATACCGCCGACGATCGCCACCGCGATCGCGGCGATGCCGCCGATCAGGATGATCGGCGCCAGCACCTGGAACGCGACGAACGCGACCGGAACGGCGATGAGCAGTACCGGAATAGCGATCACCGCGAGCACGAGTAGCACCGGAACCGCCAGCACCGCGAGGATCAGTCCGCCGATCACCAGCGCACCGATCACCAAGGGAGCCAGCACGATCGCGCCGAGGATCACCGCGCCGAGGGTGAGGACAGCCGCCACCGCGATGCCGCCGGCGAACAGCAGGGGTACCGCGGCGAGCAGCGCGATCACCGGCAACGCCAGCAGCGGCAGCGCAGCGGGGGTCCTGGCATCAGCCACCAGGCCACGCACCGCGTCCCGTATCTCGGTGAACACCGCGCCGATCGCGGCCGCCGGGTTCGATGCCATGACGAGCAGCGGCGCAAGGAAGGCGAGCACCGGGGCGAGGCCGGCCAGCTGGGGTGCGAACAGGCCGATCATCGGCGCGGCGATCGCGAGCAGGCCGGGCGGTAGCTGCTGCGCCGCCGGAACTTGTTGTCCCAGAGTCGGTGTGAGGAGATCGCGCAGTCCCTGGACCGGATCCGGTCCGTCCTTGGGGAAGCCGAACAGCGTGCGGGCCTGGTCGATCAGGTCGTCGATGGCCGGGGTCGCGCTGTTGCGACGGGTACCCGCCATTTCGGTGGCCTGCTGGACGAAGGCGAGCAGATCGTTGACCGGCCCCCGCATCGGGCCCTCGGGGAAGGTCCGGTCCGCCCAGGTGGCCAGCTGGTCGAGCGGCATTCCCGCACCGGCGATCTGCGCGGCGGTCGCGGCGAGATCGGCGACCGGCGCGGGAACCCGGCCCACCACATCCGAAACGACCGCCGCAGGAGTGCCCGGCGCGGCAGGAGTGCCCGGCGCGGCGAACGGCGCTGGTCCCGGTGGCGGTGCGCCGCCCCCGCGATAAGCATCGATCGCCGAGTTCACTTGGTCGCCGAAGGGCGTTGCCGCACCGACCGTGCCCGCGACACCGAGTGCGCTGTTCAGCGCATCCTGCTGCGACGGGTCGAGCAGTTGTCCCGCCACGTCGCCCGCGCCCGACAAAACGCCGTTCAGGTCACCGGGAGGTGGCGGTAACTCGAAATCGGCGGCGGCGTTTCCGGCGCCGATCATGGCGGTCGCCATCGAGGCGAATGTCGCCGCGGCGTACATCCCGCGCCGGGACCGTTCGACCCCCTTGCGATGACGTGCCGACGCTTTGGTTTCTCTCTGACGTTCCTTCGTGACTACGCGCATGACTGGAGCCTTTCCGTGAACCCGTCCCGCGGACGTGCTGGTTACGATGCGCCCTGGCCCTGTATTCGTGTGGTTCACGGGCTCCCGGCGCGGAAGGCGATATCGGGGACAAGCCCCGCCCGGATCAGACCGGACCGGTTTCGGCCGGGGCGCACGTCGCCCTGGACCAACCGCCACCCGGACCGATGGTTTGGCCGATGTGGGTGTGCGGCATGCCGAGGAGGTCGCGGCAGCGGATGAAGGCGTGCTCGCCGACACCGGAGCCGGGGTCGCAGGTGACCGTCAGTTCATTGGGAACCGAGGAGTCGGTCGTGCAACCGGACAGGTCCGCGGCCGCTGAGCCGGGTCCGACGAACCATCCGCCGACCAGCACTGTGCACAGCAGCAGCAGCGTGGCCGGGAAGGCGCGGCCCGTGCCGGACGACACCGACCTTTGCTGAATGTTTGCTAGATGTGCCATGCGCTACATGCTTCGCTTTGAGCAGAATCACAGTCAACATAATGGAGATCACATTCGCCGATTTGCCGAGGTCAGCAGCGCCTTTTTGCTTCAAGAATCCGAGCCCGCGTCAAGGAAGCGTTAATGCTTATATACGGGCACTATCAATCGATCTATGATCCAAATCTCATAACTGGACGATTGACTAGTTTAGCTATTCCGCAAATGTGAGCAGTAATTTCCGATTCGGAATGCGCAGCGCGGCATGGGAATCGATCCGTTAACCAACGGTGGCGTCCCGAGAAACCACGAGCACCTCGGCTGCGGCGCGCTCACCCGAGCGAATCGCACCCTCGATATATCCCGCCCATTCGGTGGCCGTTTCGCTGCCCGCCCAATGGATCGCGCCGATCGGTTGACGCAACGCCGAACCGATGCTCGTCAGCACGCCGGGCGGGAAGAAAGCGCCATATCCGCCGCGGGTGTACGGATCGTCGGCCCAGACTTTCTCGCGCCAATCGATCGGATCGCGCGCCGCGCGACCGAAGGCGCGGACCAGCGAGCCGACGATCATGGCCCGGCGTTCGGCGGCGGGGAGTGCGGCGAGGCGATGGGCGGCGCGGCCCGGGACGAGGGCACCGAGACAGCCCGGCCCGCCGGGACGGGTGGCGTCGAAGGTGACCGGGACCGGGTCGTGCAGGTTCAACGCCTGGCCGGTGAGCCGATCGTCCCGCCAGAAGGGCCGCTCGTAGACGGCGAAGGCCTTCAACACCGCACCCATCGGCATCCGCTGGGTCAGGTGATCGCGGGCGGCGGGCAGCGGCGGGTCGTAGGCGATCCGCCCGGCCAGCGCGGGTGGTAACGCGACGATCACCTGTCCGGCGCGGACCTCCCCGAACTCGCCGCTCACCGAAAGCCCCTCCGGCACTTGGCGAATCGAGGCGACCGGGGCGTCGAGCCGCAGTGCGTCGCCCAGCTCGGCGGCGATCGAGTTGGCCGGGCCGTCGGCGCCGTCGACGAACAGGCGGGTCACCGTCTCGGCCGTCACGCCCGCCTCGACACCGCCCGCGGCGCGAATGGTGGTCAGTACGGCGAGCATCGAGACGCTGCCGACGTCGACGCACAGCTCCTCGCCGATCATCACCTCGGCCAGGTTCCTGGCACGCCGCTCGGGCAGGTTGCGGCGCAACCAGGTCGCCGCCGTCATCGCATCGAGCCGGTCCGCGCCTGGAGTGGTCCATGGCCGCGCGAGGTCGATGCGCGCCGCCAATCGTTCGATCCGCCACAAGGCCTGTGCGAGCACCACCAGCACGAGCGCGGGCAGCGGCGGCCGCGCACCGACGAACGGCCGCCGCACCGCGCCCTCGACCAGTAGATTCACGCCGTTCGACGGCGCCGCATAGGTTTCAGCGCCGTACTCCTCGGCAAGCGCGGCGAACCGGGTGTGGGCGCCGGAGATCCACTGGGCGCCGAGATCGATGACCCAGTCGCCCGCGATCCGGTCGGTCAGCACCCGGCCACCGACCCGTCCGCTCGCCTCCAGCACAACGACCTCGCGCCCCGCCGCGCGCAGTGCCCGCGCCGCACAGAGTCCCGCGTATCCGGCACCGACGACAACCACATCCGCGCGGTCCATGCGGCCTCCCGTCGCTACACCACCGTTGGATAACCCACTGTTGATCACCCGCCGCCGATGCGCAACCGCTCGGCGGTCAACGCACGCGGGCGGAGGTCTGTTGCCCACCTGCCGATGCACATTGGCCCCGCCCACCACGCTGACCTCCTGAATTAGCCGGAGCACCAGGAGGTTCCGAGAAACAACCGCAGCCGCGGCCAGCCGGGCGCTCCGGACCGCCGATGAGCTGCGATCCGCTTCGGTCGCCGACACTCAGCGCATATTTGCTAATTAGTTGCCATCTGATGACAAACTGGCCCGATGGCGAACTCTTCGGCGATTGCGGAACCCGGCGCGGTCGACGTGGGGCGGCGCGCGCGCAAGCGGATCGGGCGGCGCGCGTTGGCGGTATGGGACCCGCCCGCCGACCGTGCGGATCCGATCGCCGTGCTCGAACGCCAGGCCGCGACCCGGGTGCCCCAGCTGGTTCCCATCCGGTACGCCCGAATGGCCGCCGGGCAGTTCCCGTTTCTGCGCGGCGCACCCGCGATCATGGCCGCCGATCTGGCGGCCTCCCCCACCACCGGACTGACGGTCCAACTGTGTGGTGACGCGCACCTGTCCAACTTCGGCCTGTTCGCCTCGCCGGAACGCGCACTGGTCTTCGACGTCAACGACTTCGACGAGACCCTGCCCGGCCCCTTCGAGTGGGACGTCAAGCGGCTGGCGGCCAGCATCGCGGTGGCCGCGCGCGCCAACGGCTTCGCCGATACCGACGCCGAAACCGCGGTCGGCGCCGCCGCGCGGGCCTACCGGGAGACGATGATCCGGCTGGCCGGTCTCGGCGAGTTGGCCGTCTGGTACGAGCGGATCGACGCCGATCAGCTGGCCGCGCTGGTGCGCAAACCCAAGCGCCGCAAGGGCGTCGAGCAAGCACTCGCCGAGGCGCGGGCGCGCACCAACCTGCAGGCGCTCGGGAAGTTGACCGAGCCGGATGCCGAGGGCGTCCCCCGCATCAGGCACCGGCCGCCGCTGCTCATTCCGATCGAGCAGATCGACGCCGAAACCATCCGGCGGGTCTTCTCCGACTACCGGCGCACCCTGGCCGAGGAGCGCCGGGTCCTGCTCGACCGGCACGAGATGCTGGACATGGCGGTCAAGGTGGTCGGCGTCGGCAGTGTCGGCACCCGCTGCTTCATCGTCCTGCTGGCCGGGCGGATGACCGGCGATCCGCTGTTCCTGCAGGTGAAGGAGGCCGAGCCGTCGGTGCTCGCGCCGCACACCGCGCCGAGCAGGTTCCGCAACCAAGGGCATCGGGTCGTGCACGGACAGCGGCTGACCCAGGCCGCGAGCGACATCTTCCTCGGCTGGGCTACGGGCGCGGACGGCAGGCACTACTACTGGCGCCAACTGCGCGATATGAAGGGCTCGGCCGTCATCGAGGAGATGTCGCGCGCCTACCTGCGCGACTACTCGGCACTGTGCGGCCGCACTCTCGCGCGCGCCCACGCCCGCTCCGGCGACCGGGTCGCCATCGCCGCCTACCTCGGCTCGAGCGACACCTTCGACCGCGCCATGATCGACTTCGCGGTCGCCTACGCCGACCAGACCGCCCTCGACCACCGAACCCTGCTCGCCGCAATCGAATCCGGGCGGGTCGAGGTGGCGGCGAAGGCGTACTGAGGCTCAGTCCGAGCGACGGGACCGATGTTCGGCCACGTGCACCCGATTCGAGCACCGCGGCGAGCAGAAGCGGCGCCTGCCATTGCGAGAGGTGTCGACGAAGACCTCGGCACACCCCTCGCGAGCGCAGCGACCGATGCGGTTCGGGTCGTCGCAGAACAGCGCGGCGAGCCCGACCGCGGTGTACGCCTTGACCCGTTCGTCGACGGGTGCCGTCTCGTCGGCGAAATGCAGGTGCGGCGCTCGGCTGTCGTGCGTCGAAATATAGGGCCGACTGGTCGTTTTGGCGAGCAACGCGTTGAGGCGGTCCACCGTGGGGCGATCGAATACGGCATCGAGTTCACCGATCCACCGCCGCAGTTCCGCGGCCTGCGACGCGGTAAGCGTCCCGAGCGGTTTGTAGTCGGATTCGGCGAGCAGTTGCCGGAGGTCCTGGTCGGGGCCGGCGTTCACCAGCCTGGCGGCGAGTTCGGCCGCGGCGCCACCGTAAGGGTTGAAATGCACTAGGTCATTACATCAGGCTGACCGCATGGACCTGACCTGCCCCTCCTGTTCCTGGCCGACACCGACGGTCGTGTCCGCGCACGGCTGCGTCCGGTACCTGCGCTGCGTGTGCGGCCAGTGGCTGATCGCCGAACATGGTCTCGTTGTGGCCACAACCGGAAACAGCTCATTCGGTACGAGCGATACAACACACAGAGGTGATGATCCCGAAAGACCGTGGAGTGCCCGGTATTCGAGCTAGCCTCGATGGGCAGTCTCATGTGGAGGGATTCGACATGACCACGGCTACCGTCATCCGGCCGTTGGCACCGAGCGAAGAGATCTTCGCCGGTAGCGAAGTCCTCGTCGGCTATTCGATGCGACTGTCCGGTCGGTTGAATTTATCCGCGCTTTCCGCGGCGTTCGATGCCGTGGTCCGCGCGTACCCCGCACTCGGCGCCCATTTGGAAGAGGACGGGCACGGCCATATTCTCGTCGACTCCCTCGATTCCGCACCGGAAATCACCGTCGTCGACGGCGATCCCGAACAATTGCTGAGCGGTGCGCGATTGGACCAGCGCACCGGACTCGCCGCACTGTGCGTGGTCCGCGACGGCGACAGCACGGGGGTAACGCTGATAACCCACCACAGCATCGCGGACGCGTGCCATTCGCTCGCGGTGCTCGCCGAGCTGTGGTCGTGCTACACCCAGGTCAGCGACGGCCACGCGCCGATGCTGACGCCACATCGCTTTCCGGCCGCCGTGGAGGACCTGCTGCTCGCCCGATGCGTCGAAAAGATGTCCGGCCTGCCGGTGTCCGCTCGACCGCTCGCCGTCAGCGCGGCCACCGCCACCGTCCCACCGGTCGGCGCGGCGGACCGACCCTATCTGCTGCCACTGACGGCACGCTGCCGCCTGACCCGGCAGGAGACCGTCGCGCTCGCCGACCTCGCGCACCGGGAAGGGACCACGATCAACGGGCTGGCCTCGGCCGCGATCCTGCTCACCGAGGCAGAGCTGCGCGACCTGCCGTTGACCGAACTCAGCTACACCTACTCCGTCGACCTGCGCAACCGGGTCACCCCCGCGATCGGCAGCACCGAGGGAACGAACGTCCTCGGGTTCGCCGATTTCATCCCCGCTCTCAGCGGCGGAACAACGTTGACCTCGCTGGCCCGCGGCATCAGCGATGCCCTGCGCAACGGCCTCGCGACCGGCGTCGTGCAGCAGACACCACTGCACATCCCCGACATCGCGTCCGGCCCGCCGCCGCGGGCTCCCGGCATCGTGCTGGCGACCAACTGGGGCCGAATCGACCGGCCGCGCCTACCGGAAGGTCTGCGGGTCAACGACTTTCGCACGATTATGATCGCGAAGCCGGACAAAGCCGGGCGGCGGCTACAACAGCCGAGCGGCACCATCATCATCAGCACGTTCGATGACCGGCTGAGCATCGAGATCCATCATCCGGTGGAAACACTCGCGCAGCAGCGGCTGCGGGTGCACCTGCTCGCCGCGCATCTGGATGCGGTCAGCGAGGTCGGAGCCGCATAGCGCGGTGGCGCGGACCGAGTCCGGACCCCGTCCGGCGACGTCCAATACACTGCGGGCAACGGGCGGCAGTGAGGTTGGGGTGATGGTGGAAACAGCGGCGATCGGAACGTCTGCGAGCACACGATGGGCCGAGCACGCGAGCTGGCGGGGAACGGTACGCCGTATGGAAACGCCTGATGGCCACCCGGTTTGGGTGATCGCCGGATACGACGAGGTATCCGCGTTGCTCGCCGATCCCCGGCTCAGCCTGGACAAGCGGCACGCGTGCGACGGATACACCGGCTTCGCGCTGCCGCCCGCGCTGGATCGGAACCTGCTGAACATGGACGGCGACCAGCACCACCGGATCAGAAAGCTTGCCGCACCGGCGTTTTCCCGGCGATCGGTCGATGATCTGCGTGCCGCGATCGGGCGGATCAGCGGTGAGGTGTTCGACTCGCTTCCCGAAAACGGCAGTGAGACAATCGATCTGCTCGACGAGCTGTGTGTCCCGGTGCCCGCCCTCGTCCTCGGCGAGTTACTCGGGGTACCCGCCGACCTCTCCCCGCACCTGCGCGACGCCGCGGCGGCGATGTTCACCGTCGACACCTCGTCGGCGGAATCCAGGCAGCGGCTGAAGGCAGCCATCGGCTGGCTGACCACCACCTTCGCCGACTTGGTCGCCGCGAAACGGGCCGACCCCGGCGACGATTTGCTCAGCGGCTGGGTACGGGCCCGCGACGACAAGGCGGTGCTCACCGAGGACGAACTGGTGTCGCTGGCTTTCCTGATGATGCTGGCCGGCCTGGAGAACGCGGTGCACATGTGCGGCAACATCATTGCCACCCTGCTCGATTCCGGCGACGCTCCGGCAGCCGTCGCCGCATGGCCGTCCCGCCGTGGTGAGCTCATGGAGCAGGCCAATCCGTCGGCGTTCGCCATCCGCCGGTTTCCGATCGCCGACCTCACCGTCGGCGACACGACCATCCCGAAGGGCGACACCGTCCTGCTGTCGCTGATCGGCGCCGACTCCGACCCCGCCCGCAACGGCAGGCGGAGCCTGATGTTCGGCCGCGGCCCGCACTACTGCCTCGGCGCCCAGGCGGCCTCGCTGATCGTCGACGCCGTCGTCCCGGAATTGTTCACGCGCCACCCTCGCGCCCGGCTGGCGATCCCGGCAGCCGAGCTGACCTACCGCGCCTCGTGGCGCTCCCACGGCCTGGTCGCGCTGCCCGCGATCCTCGCCCCCTGACCGCGAAACCGCAGTGAGACGCCGGTGAAACCCGGCTCGTGGATGGTGGTCGGCGGCCGGAAAATCCGTTTGCTCCGGCGTGCGTGCCGCGGCTTGGATCACCCCGTTGGCACGAAACTCGGCACAGGAGAAGGGGAGCTCTATGACTACGTCTACTGTCATCCGCCCGTTGGCACCGAGCGAGCAGATGTTCGCGGGTACGGAAGCCTATGTGGGGTACGGGGTGCTGGTGTCGGGTCGCTTGGACCTGGCGGCCTTGTCCGCGGCATACGAGGCCGTGGTGCGCGCGTATCCGGTGCTGGGCGCGCGGCTGGAGCCGACCGAGGACGGCGGCTACGTCCTGGTCTCGTCGGCGCGTGCGACACCCGAGATCTCGGTGGTCGACGGTGACCCGGAGCGGCTGCTGGTCGATCCGAAATTCGATCAGAGTGTCGCGCTCAGCGCGGTGTGTGTGGTCCGCGACGGGGACACGGCGAGCGTCACGTTGGTGACGCATCACAGCGTGGCGGACGCCTATCACTCGCTGGCCGTACTTGCCGAGCTGTGGTCCTGCTACACCGACGCCGTCGCGGGCCGACCGCTGGAGCGGGCGGTTCGGCCGTATCCGCGGTCCGTCGAAGACCTGCTCGCGGAGCGGGGGATCGAGAAGATGGTCGATCCGAATGTGGCCGAGCCCCCGGGTTCCGCCGCTGACGAATCGACTGTGCCCGAATCGGCTACGCCCGAATCATCGGTGCCCGAATCCGGTCCTGACGATCTCGAATTCATTTCGCCGCGCACCGCACGGTGCCACTTGTCGGCGGCGGAGACCACGGCGCTGGTCGAGCTCGGACATCGGGAGGGGGTGACGATCAATGGCCTGGTGTCGGCGGCGGTCCTGCTCAGCGAAGCGGAGGTGCTGGAACTCCCGCTGACCGACATCCTGTACACGTACCCGGTCGATCTCCGCAGCCGGATCACGCCGACGGTCGGCCTGACCGACGGCACCAACGTCCTCGGCTTCGCCAACTACGTCCCGCAGGAGACCACCGGACTGCTCGACCTCGCCCGCGGTATCTGTGAGTCGCTGCGGACGAGCTTGGCCGCCGGAATCGTGCAGCAGACTCCGCTGCACATTCCCGATATGGCGGCGGGCGAGTTTCGACTCGAGCCCGGTATGGTCATCGTCACGAACTGGGGGCGGGTGCCGGACCTCCGGGCACCTGAAGCGTTGCGTATCAACGATTTCCGCTCCACCTTGACCGCGCGGCCGGACCGGACCACTATGCGCCGGGCGGAGGCGCCCGGTGGCGGTGCCTGCGTGGTCAGCACCTTCGGCGGCCGGTTGAGCATCGAGATCCATCACCCGGAGTCGAATATCGCGCAACAGCAACGGCGCATCGACGGCATCTCCGCCAAGCTGCGCGCCGCCATTTCATAACCGCTCCGACGTGGCGTGGTCAGCCGTGGGTCGAGCTCGGGGCTTCGCCGGAACTGCCGCCCCGCTCGTCCGCGGTCTCCGGACTTATCCGGCCGGGCGTCGTGCCAGTTGATCAGGACGACCCGGCGGTAGCGCCGGACACCAGCATCGACATCACCCAGGCGAAGGCCTGGCCGAGCATCGTCATCCAGTCGCCTACATTGAACGAACCCATCGCGGATTTCCTTCTGGTTGTGGGTATTTCAGCGGGTGCCCGCGTCGGGACGGACCTCGTCACCTGCCGCGGTCAGGTCGCAGGAGTGGTCGTTGCTGAGATTGCCGCCGGTGGACAGGATCACGGCGAACACCTTCTTGCAGTTCTGTTCGCCCAGGCCCGCGGTGTTCTGCGCGATGGTCGAACCGCGCAGGATCAGGTGGCCCATACCGGGATTGACGACATCGGTGAATTGATACGGCAGTGTGTCGAGATAGGCGGGCGCGATATTGATGCCGCCGCCGCCCTCATCGGCGCTGTTGCCCATGACGACGGTGTCGATGAGCACCACCTCGCCGATCCCGCGGATATCGAGTCCGCCACCGCGGCCCGCGAATCCGCCGATCCGGTACCACTTGGTGCGCGGATTGACGACGTGGTTGTCGGTGATGGCCGTCCTGGTGAACGTGCAGGTGTTGTCGCAGCGCACTCCTCCGGCTTCGCCCGCCGCGTTGGCGGTGATGATGCTGTCGGTCACCTTCATGTCCGCGACCGGAATGTTGAAGATGCCGCCGCCGTAGTCGGCGGCATTGCCGGTGACCGTCACGTGGTCGAGCACCAGCTTGCCCGAGTTGGCGATGCCACCGCCGCCGGTCTCGAACAGCGGGATCTCGTGTTCGGCCGCGCGGCCGCCGGTGATGGTCAAGCCGGAGATCGAGACGTTGGCCGTGGTCAGTACCACCCGGTCGCGGTGCCCGGCGTCGATGACAGTGCGGTCCTGGCCCGCGCCTTCGATGGTGGTGTCGGCGGTGACGTCGAGGTCACCGGTGGCCGGATCGATGAAGGGGCCGTTGGTGTTCCAGAAATTCGGCGGGATGGTCAGCACGTACCGTCCCTCGGGCACCCGAATGGTGCTGCCCGGCCGGACATTCGCGGCCTGCACCGCCGCGCGCAGCGTGCACTCGCCGGTCGTGGTGCGGCATCGGCCCTCGAACGGGTTCGCTGCCGCACCGTCGGCGGTCGTCGTCACGGTGAAGACTTCCGGTGGCGGCCCGGCCGAGCCCGTGTCGGCGGCCACGTGGACCGGGGCCCCGCTCACCGCGGCGAGAACTACGACACCGATTATCGAAATCGACGAGATCTTCATCTGAACAACCACTCTCGGCCAGCAACTGTCTCAGTCATTTCGGTTCTAACAGAACCGAAACCCATGTCGTGGCGGGTCGGGCAGTTCCTTCGCTTTTGCACAATCCGGCTGGGCGTGTCGACAGGGCCGCTCGGTCAGCGCAGCAGAGATCGCGCGGTCGGCGCGAGCCGCAATCGCTCGACCGGGCCGGACAACCGTTTCGCCAGTTCTGGCTCGACCTCGGCGGTCCACGTTGATGCGGCGGCCAGCCGGTCGAGATGCTCGGCACGCTGATCGGCGTTGTCGAACAGCGCGAACCACACGAAAACCGTCTCCGATCGGACCGGAAGCGCGGCAAAGGTATTCGGCGCGGGATCGGTCAGGTAGCAGGCGATCGGCGGCGCACCGGTCGCCGCCAGCAGCGGCCGAACCCGGCTGTCGAAGAATTCCGCGAACTCGTCGGCAGGCGTATCGAGGTAGTAGATCGTTGCCAGCACCCGAGAGTCCGGTAGCTCGGTGGCGTGCACACCGGGACGCTCACCCGAGAGCGCGAATCCCGATGTCGCCGAGGCGGGCTGTAGCAGAAGCGCATTGGTGGTGTCGACCATCGTCGCCCGTGCCGCTGGGGCGTGCGTCCGCCACGCCTCCCCGTCCACGTAGAAGGCGGTCAACGCGGCGCCGCGTGATTCGATGTCGCGGAAGGCGCGAACCCAGACGAATCTGTCCGGGTCGTCCTCGTCCCGGAACTGCGCGACGATGCGCATGCCGACGGCTTCCTGTGTCTCGACGAGCTCCCGATCGAACAGTTCGATCAGCACGTCCCTGGTGCCGGGGTGCAGCGTGTACTGCCTGAGTTCGACTACCGGCCATACATTTTCAGTCATCCGGACACCGTGCCAGTAGGCACCGACAAACGCCACCGATCGGGGTCAGAGCAGCGGATACGGCGGCGTGCTCTTGCCCATGACGCGGTACCGGTTCCACAGATCGCGGTCGCCGACCACGGCGGGGCGGGCGGTGTCGCCGGTCCGCACCACGCAAGGTGTCCGTTGTTCGTCGCCGAGCACGACGATGAGCGCGTCGTCGGCGTCGATCCGGCCGACCCACCGGTAGACGCCGTCCGTCGGTTCCGGATATCCCCGCATCTCCACGCGCACCGGCACTTCCACGCCGCGAACGACGAGGATTGCGGTGCCGTGGTAGTCGGCCCCGGCGTGTGGGCTGCCCTCGTCTGTGCTGCGCCGTGCCATCGCGTCCACCTTCGTCGCCCTAAGTGTCTCAGACAATCTTGACAATACCGGCCCCGAGTTTCAGACTCAAGGTGTCGGTACCAGCGGTACCGGATAAACATTTCACGATCGTGCGCCGTTGCGGGTCGACGCAGGCGACGCACGCGCGCGACCCGGAAGAGAGCCGATCACGATGGGAACGCCGAGCCCCGAGCCGATCGAATTCCCGTCGCCCACTACCACTTCGGGTGCCCCGGTACGGCGCCGCCGCGCCGTCACCGATCGCGGGCTCAGTGCTCGGCGGTTACTGCTCGATGCCGCGGCGGAGACCTACGACGGCGACCTCGACATCGACTGGGTGGCGCCGCTCGATCCCGGCAAGCGCTGGCTGCCCGACCAGCTCAGCACCATCCACGGCACCTGGCTGTGGCATCGGATGGGTACCGAACAGCGCGCCACCCTCGCGAAATACGAGCTGGCCAACCTGCTCACCCTGGCCATCTATGCCGATGCGGCCCGGTCCATGCTGCTGTTCCGCGACATCATCGAGGCCTCGGGCCCGGCCGACGATCAGACCCGCGCCGCGCTGGCGGCCATTCACGCCGACAGCCGCACCATGGCCATGTTCGGCAGGATGGTGCACAAGAGCGGGCTGGCCCCCTACCGGCGACCGGTACTCGCTCAGGTGGTGTCCCGACTGGTGTTGCTGACGCCGAAGAACACCGCGACATCGGCGGTGACGCTGCTGATTCAGCAGGCCATGTACGACTTGGCGACCACGATCGCCGACGACCCCGATATCCAACCGCACTTGCGCCAGCTGATGAAGATCCATCGGGTCGCCGCCCGGCGCAACCTGGCCTACGCCCAGGACGAGCTGATCGCCGAAATCGAGCAGCACGGCAGAGTTTCCAACGCACTCGCCGCGCTCTGGACCGCGGCGGCCACCGCGGTGTTGTATCCGGCGGTCATCGCGGCACGCCCCTATCGAGCGGCCGGTGTGCCTGCCAGCCACGCGCTGCCCGCCGCATACCTCGGCCGCAACTACCAGGAATCGGCCCGCACGTTCACCGAATCCTTTGTCCGCCAGGGCGTCCGGGCCGGACTCTTCGGCGACCCGCTGACCACCACCATTCTCCGGCTGGGTCGCGTCTGGCCCGGTTCCGCACCGAGGAGGCACCGATGACCGAACCCATCCGGCACGCGGTCAGCACGGCGGGGATGTCGACCACCCGCGCCAAGAATGTCGGCGACCGGCAGAAAACCGCGCAGCGCCTGCTGCGTTCGGCGGCCGACCGCGCCTACGACGGTGAGGTGGACATCAATTGGGACGCACCACTCGAGCCGGACAAGCGCTGGATGCTCGACCACCGGCAGACGCTGTACGGAACCTACCTGTGGGACAGGCTGACCGAGGAGGAGCGCCGGACCCTCGGCATGCACGAGGCGGTCAGCGCGCTGAGCTTCGGCTTGCTCGCCGAGGCCGCACTGTCCACCTTCCTGCTGCGGCAGGTGATCGAATACCAGAACCCGGGCGACGAGCACAGTCGCTACGCGCTGGCGGAGGTCGGCGAGGAGACAAGGCATTCCACGATGTTCAGCAGGCTGATCAACAAGTCGGGCCTGCCCGCGTATCAGCCGTTCGTGCCCAAGCAGCTGTTCAAAGCGGTGCGGCTGATGGGGCTCGTCCCGATGGGCCCGGCGACCATGGCCGGTCTGCTGCTGGTCGAGGAGACGCTGGATCGGTTGCAGCGGGAGAACATGGACGACCCACGGATCCAGCCACATATGCGGCAGCTCAACAAGATTCACGTGCTGGAGGAGGCCAGGCACATCACCTATGCCCGCGAGGAACTGGTGCGACAGATCGGCAGACGCGGAAAGATGGCCAATGCCGCCCATCGACTCGCCTTCGCCGTCATGGTGTTCGGCATCCAGCCCGCCGTCGTGACGCCGCGGGTCTATCGTTCGGTCGGCATCCACCCGCTGCACGGACTCGCGGTCGCGCTGCTGAACCCGAACTATCGGGAGAACGCGAAATTCGCCGGGGAAATGCTGCTGCGCTATGCCTACGAGGTGGGCATGGTCCGTGGCGCCGTCAGCACCCGCATCCTGCGGCTGGCCCGGGCCCTGCCGGACGACGTGTCGGCCGAGTTGGCCCGGACGGTGTGACAATGGCCGAGCCGGACACCAGCACGCCGCTGCCGGTGACGACCGCGAACACCCATGTGCACGAATTGGAAGTCGTCGAGCTGATCCGCGAGACGGCCGACGCGGTCTCGCTGGTCTTCGAGGTGCCCGAACCGCAGGTGCCCCGATTACGCTATCGCCCAGGGCAATTCCTGACCTTGCGCGTTCCGAGTGACCGAACCGGCTCGGTTGCTCGCTGTTATTCGCTGTCCAGCTCACCGCATCTCGATGACGATCTGATCATCACCGTGAAACGTACCCCAGGCGGCTACGCGTCGAACTGGCTGTGCGACAACGCTGTTCCCGGCACTCGGCTGACCACACTGTCTCCCTCCGGTGTGTTCACGCCGAAGTCTCTGGACGCCGACCTGTTGCTGATCGCCGCGGGCAGCGGTATCACGCCGGTCATGTCGATCATCAAGTCGGCCTTGATCGCCGGTACCGGCACCAGTTACCTGCTCTATGCCAATCGCGACGTGTCCTCGGTCATCTTCGGCGCCGAACTCACGGACATGATGGCCGAGTATCCGGATCGACTCATCGTCGACCATTGGCTGGAATCGGTCATGGGACTGCCCACCGCCGAAGCACTGACCGAGCGGCTGTGGCCCTACCGCGGTTTCGACGCATTTCTCTGCGGGCCAACAGCATTCATGAACACCGCGCGTTCCGCCATGATCACCGCGGGGATGACCGAAAGACATATACACACCGAGATCTACCGATCATTGACCGGCGACCCCTTCGCCGAGATCGTGATCGCCCGCGACGATGCGCACACCCCGGCCACCGCAACGGTAGAACTCGACGGCCGACAGCTGGAACTGTCCTGGCCCCGGCATACCCCACTGCTCGATGTGCTGCTGGCCAGCGGCTACGACGCTCCCTACTCCTGCCGCGAGGGGGCGTGCAGCGCGTGTGCCTGCACCGTCCGCGCGGGCGAGGTCCGCATGCTCCGCAACGACACCCTGGTCGACGCCGACTTGGCCATCGGCCTGACCCTCGCCTGCCAATCCCTCCCGCTCACCGACCACGTCGACATCGCCTTCGACCAGTAGGGACGACCATGGCGGATCCCGCCGAAGACTACGACTACCAGGGCCTGGCAATCGTCACCGTCGACGGCACCGGCATCCTGGTCCAGCTCACGCTGCGCGGACACGTCCAAGGCATCGACGGAATCTACCGCTGGTATGGGCGCATCCGGCCGAACCCAGCGCTCGCGGCAGCAGTGGGCGAGCACGCCAACGTCGAGGTCCGAACCTCCTTCGGCACCGCCCACGCCGTCATCGGCGACATCGATTTCTGGGGCCGCTACCGGATTTCCGGCCACAGCACACCACCGTTCTTCGTACCGAACAGCTTGTCCGACACGCCGAATCCGCTAATGCCGCTGCCGGAACCGTGACTCACGCGCGCCGTGCGCGGCCTTGTTGCGGTACATGGCCGTATCGGCGGCGTGCATGAGTTGGTCTGGGGCGGTGGGGACGTCGTGGAGGAAGACGGTACCGATGCTGGCGGCTACGGACACCAGGTGGTTCTGCACCTCCATCGGCTGAGTCAGTGCCTGCGACAGCCAGGCGGAGACTTCGATCAATGTGTCCGCGCCCGGGCACTTTTCGATCAGGACGATGAATTCGTCGCCGCCGAGCCGGGCGACCAATCCGTCGACCGGCTCGACGGCCGCCTGTAATCGTTCACCGACAACGCGCAGCACCCGGTCGCCTACCGTATGGCCCCAAACGTCGTTGATCTCCTTGAACCCGTCGAGATCGAGGTAGCACACGCCGATCGGCGGGCTCGCGTTCGCCAGCCGGTCGAAGAACAAGGTGCGGTTGGGCAGGCCGGTGAGGCTGTCGTGGTTCGCGTCGTGCCACAACCGGTCGGCCAGCTGCTTGCGTTCGGTGATGTCGACGGCCACCCCGATCAGGAACCGCACCTGTCCGGCGCTGTCGCGCACCGCCGACATCGAGAGGTCGATGGTGGTGATGGCGCCGTCCGGGCGCAGATGGTCGGTCTCCAGCCGGAAGCGGTCGGTCGCACCGCTGAGCAGCCGTTGCATTTCGTCGAAGGCGTACCCGATGTTCGCCGGACCGAGCAGTTCGGCCACCGGTCGGCCGGGCATGACTTCGACTGGCAGGCCGAGCATTTCGGCCATAGCGACGTTCGCGTCGAGCACCTTGCCGGTGACATCGATGGTGCCGATGCCGACCGAGGCGCCCGCGAAGACCGCGGCGAACCTGGCCTCCGACAGCTGCCGTTTGGCCTCGGCCTCCTGCGCGGCCGCCAGGGTGGCCACCAACGTGGCTTCCTGTTCGGCCAGCGCCGCCGTCCGCAATGCCGCCGTGAAGCCGGCCGCGAATTCGGCGGCGACGACGACCGCGCGGTCGCGGATCCGCTGATATTCCGGCTCGGTCCGGGTCGGGCAGAGGTCGTCCACCAGGTCGTGACAGATCACCACCACCGAACGGCTGACCGCCACCGCGTCGCGATAGTTCGCCGCGACCAGCACCGAGGCGGCATCGCGGGCGACCGTGAGTTCGGCGGTACCGAGGACCACGGCCTCGAGCGCTTCGCCGAGGTCGGTGAGCATGGCTTCGATCTGGGTCCGCGTGAGGGTGGGGGCCACCGCGCCGTCGAGCGCCTCGGCCCACTGAATCGCTAGCTCATGCGACCCCACTCAGGGACTCCCTGCCGGCTCGTGTTCGCGCTTCAGGCCTTTCGGCCGACGCCGGCCAGACCGAGCGAACGGCCCGGCGCCTCGTGCAGATCCCGCTCGGACTCCGGGCGCCAGACCGGCAGCTCGACTACGCCGGGCTCGATCAGGTCCCATCCATCGAACATAGCGACGATTCCATCGCGATTGCGGAAATGGATACCAATTCGATTCTCGGTGCTCGCGTTGGCGCCGAGCTTGCCCGCGTCGTCGGGCCGCATTTCGGAGGTCAGGTGGGAGATGGCGACGTAGCTGCCCGGCTGAACGGCGGCGCGCAGCTCGGCCACCTTCGCGACGGGCTCGTCACTGTCCGAGAGCAGGTGCAGCACCGCGACCAGCAGCACACCCACCGGCTGATCGAAGTCGATCAACCCGGTCTCAGCGGCCTTGCCGAGCAACTCGGCGGGCTTGCGCAGGTCGGCCTCGATGGCGCCGGCCCGGCTGTTGCCGCGCAGAATCGCCCGCGAATGCGCGACGGCCACCGGATCGATGTCCGCGTAGAGCACTCGAATATCGGGGTCGATACCTTGCACGACTTCGTGCACATTTCCGGCTGTCGGGATCCCCGACCCGATGTCGAGGAATTGCCGAATCCCGGAATCGGCCAGGAAGCGCACCGCGCGACGCAGGAAGGCCCGGTTGCTCAGCGCCAATCGTGGCAGGTCCGGCACCAGCGTCTTGCCCATCTCGGCGGCCCTGCGGTCGATCTCGAAATTGTGCGAACCACCCAGCAACGCGTCGTACATTCGTGCCGGGCTCGCCTGCTGCATATCCACGCCCTCAGGTGCCCACGCCGGCCTATCCATCGAAACCCCTTATTGCTCACGATCGAAACTCGCCGACCTCGGACCGGCCGATCCACGCGGGCGTCGTGTGCTCGATCACCCAAACGGTGGTCTGCGCATAGTAGTCGGGTTTGGTGACCTGCGGGAAGCTCGCCGATGACCGTGCTGGACCCAGCCCACGGTTTCACCGGCTCCCGGCGGAAATCCTGGCCAGGGTCTGTACCGGGTCGGTCAGTACGTCGGTGAAGGCCAGCTCCGCGGCGCCGATCAGGGTCGCGTCGCCGCCCAGCGCCGAGGTCCGCAGCTTCACCCGTTCGCGGACCGCGAGCAGGCCGTCCACCGCCACCCTGCTGCGCACCTGGGCCGCCGAGGCGAGGTAGATCTCCCGCAGCACTCCACCGAAGACGACCATCGACGGGTTGAAGATATTGACCAGGTTGGCGACGCCGTAGCCGAGCCAATCCCCCACCTGGTGCAGGGCATCCCTGGCGGTCGAGTCGCCGCGGGCCGCGGCCTCCACGATCGCCTCGACGGCGGCTCGGCCCGCCGGGTCGGTGCGCCCGGCGGCGGCGATCAAGCCGAGTTCGCCCGCCTCGGCTTCGAGGCAGCCGCGCGATCCGCAGGCGCAGGCTCGCCCGTCCCGGTTGACGATCATGTGGCCGACCTCGCCCGCGTAGCCGCCCTCGCCGCCGAGCAGTTGTCCGCCCATGATGATGCCGCCGCCGATGCCGACGTCGCCGTGCAGGTAAATCAGGTCGGACAGGCCCGCACCCACGCCGCGTTCGCGTTCGGCGAGCGCGCCGAGGTTGGCGTTGTTGCCGACCGCGACCCGCAGGCCGAGGTCGAGTTCCCGAGTCAGGCTCGCGCCGAATGGGACATCGACCCAGCCGATGTTCGGGCCGTAGCGCACGACCCCGTCTTCCTCCCGGACCATCCCGCAGAACGCCACGCCGACACCGACACACAGGCCGTCGCGGGCCGCCTTGTCGATCATGCCGCGGGCCATGGTCGCCAGCGTGCTGATCACGTCGTCCGGGTCGAAAGTGCCTTGCGGACGGTCGGTTTCGATCTGGTCGAGGACCGAGCCGCCCAAGCCGACCCGGGCCGCGGCGAGTCGATCCGCGCCCACGTCGAGTGCGACGACGTAGATGCGGTCCGATTCCGGCCGCACCACCAGCGACGGGCGGCCCGCCCTACCGGTCTGGCCGGGCAGTTCCTCGCGGATCAGCCCGGCCGCGGCCAGGTCGGCGGTCAAGGCCAGAATGGTGCTGCGGTTCAGGCCCATTCGTTCGGCGAGCGTGGCTCGCGATACCGGACCGTCGCGGTGGACGTGCCGGAGCAGCACAGCCAGGTTGCTCTTCCGAATATCCTCGGGAGAAGAAGCTGCCCTCATTCACCGTCCTTCGCCGAGGGATGGGTTATCTACGGAGTAACGTGCGCTTACGCGACAAGGCGTCCACTCCGGCCGCCAAGAGCAGCACAAATCCTGTCACAACGAATTTCGTGCCCGCGCTGTAGCCCATCAGGCCCATTCCGTTATCGATCACCGCGACCACGGCTGCGCCGAGGACCGCGTCCAGCATGCGGCCGCGGCCGCCGAACAGGCTGGTGCCGCCGATGACCGCGGCGCCGACCGCGAGCAGCAGGACGCTGCTGCCGCCGGTGTTCGGGTCGACGGAGTTGGCCCGCGAGGCCGCGATCAGGCCGCCGACCGCGGCCATTGTCGAACACAGCACGAAAGCGGTGATTTTCACCCGATCGACCGTGATGCCCGCGCGCCGGGCCGCCTCGGCGTTGCCACCCACGGCGTAGATGTGCCTGCCGAACGACGTCCGGTTGAGCACGAAGGTCCACAGCAGCAACAGAATCGCGATCAGCGGCACCACGATCGGCATGCCCTTGAGCGAGTGCAGCTCCGGGTTGCGGCTGCGTTCGCCGTTGAGCACGAGCACCGCGATGCCGAGTACCACCGCAACGGCCACGATCCGCGCCACGATCACCGGTGCGGTCTCGCCGGTGAGCCCGAGTTTGGTGCGGGCCCGCAGTTTTCGGTATTGCAGGAAGGCGAATCCGGCGACGAGGACCGTGTACATCACCCAGCCGAGCAAGGGCGGGACGTTTTTGTTCGCGATGGCGAGGATGGTGTCGTCGCGGATGGAAATGTTGCGGCCGTTGTCCATGATCTTCAGCGCGACCCCTTGCAGCGCAAGGAATGCCGCGAGCGTCACCACAAACGACGGAATGCCGATCTTCACCACGATGGTGCCGATCGTCAGCCCGATCAGCACTCCGGTGAGCAGCGAAACGAGCACCGCCGCATACCAGGGCCAGCCACGGTCGGTCAGCAGCACCGCTAGCACGGCCGCACAGACACCGCTGGTGAATCCCGCCGACAGATCGATCTCGCCGAGCAGCAGCACGAAGATCAGGCCCATCGCGATCACCGCGATCGCCGCGCCCTGGGTGAACAGATTCGCGAAGTTGGCCTCGGACATGAAGACCGGGCGCGCGGCCCAGAAGACGCAGGACAGGATGACCAGGGCGAGCACCGAAGGCAACGCGCCCATATCGCCGCTGCGTACCCGCCCGACGTAGGTATTAACCAGATCGGAAACCGGTGCGGTTGCGGGCTTTTCGGTCAAAACGGCGCTCATGCCTGTGCCTCGCTGGCGCTCGGCTCCGGCATAACCGTCAGGGCGGCTGTGCTTTTTGTTCGCTCGCTGCGCTCACTCATCTGTTGACTCCGTTCGGGTCCAGGCCCAGTGCGCCGCTGCGGCCTGCCGTAATCAGTTCGACGACCTGTCCGTGGGTCACGTCGGAGGTCCGCACCTGCGCCGCCATGCGACCCAGGTACAACGCGGCGATCCGATCCGAGACCGCGAAGACGTCGTTCATGTTGTGCGAGATCAGCACCACCGCGAGACCTCGGTCGGCCAAGCGGCGCACCAGCTCGAGCACCTGCTGGGTCTGCTGCACGCCGAGCGCGGCGGTCGGTTCGTCGAGGATCACCACCTTGCTGTTCCACAGCACGGCTTTCGCGATCGCCACCGTCTGGCGCTGCCCGCCGGACAGGCTCGACACCTGCTGACGGACGCTCTTGACCGTCCGAACGGACAAGCTCGCCAACGTCTTTCCGGCCAGCTCCTCCATCGCGTACTCGTCGAGCACGATCCCGGTCTTCTTCTCCCGGCCGAGGAACATGTTCTGGACGATGTCGAGGTTGTCGCAGAGCGCGAGGTCCTGGTACACGATCTCGATGCCCAGCGCGGCCGCGTCGCGGGGACTGTGCACCTGAACGGGGTTGCCCTCGAACAGGAATTCGCCCGCATCGATCGGGTGGGTGCCGCCGATGCACTTGACCAACGTGGACTTTCCGGCCCCGTTGTCGCCGACCAATGCGGTCACCTCACCCGCGTAGGCGGCGAAGGCGACGTCGTGCAGGACGTGAACCGGCCCGAAACTCTTTTCCAAGCCACGTAGTTCGACTACCGGCGTATCCGGCCCACCCGTCACCCGGCCACCACCCCTCTTCGAATCGCTGCGCGATGCTTCACTCATAGTGCTGCTCCTGAGAAGGGGCCCCTTCCGCTGTCCCCTCATCGAAACGGCGGAAGGGGCTCGAGACGATCAGATGCCGTTGTCGGTGCAGAGTTTCGCGATCTCGCCGGTGCACAGCTCGGCCTTGGTCACATAACCATCCGCGACAACGTCTT
Organism: Nocardia brasiliensis; assembly: GCF_042691675.1. Classification (GTDB taxonomy): domain Bacteria; phylum Actinomycetota; class Actinomycetes; order Mycobacteriales; family Mycobacteriaceae; genus Nocardia; species Nocardia brasiliensis_D. Next base: position 1,691,015 of record NZ_CP170507.1, on the reverse strand, counting down.
TCACGTTCGCCGCGTAGATCGGCTTCGGCTCCAACAGCACCGATGGCACGTCGGCGTTGGCCTCGGGGTCACGCACTTTGCCGTTCGCATGACCCTGCTGGCCCTTGGCCAGCGCGATGGCCAGCTCCGCCGCGGCCTCGGCTTCCTTCTTGATCGCCTTGTAGACGGTCATGCACTGGTCGCCCTTGAGGACGTTCTGCAGGCCCTGCACGGTGGCGTCCTGGCCGCTCACCGGAACCTGACCGTTGAGCTTCTGCTTCTTCAGCACCGCGATCGCCGCGTTGGCCAGGCCGTCGTTGGCGGCCACCACGCCACCGATGTTCGGCTGGCTGGTGAGCATCTGCTCGAAGATGGTGCCCGCCTGGGTGTTATCCCATTCCGGCACCGCCTGATCCGGGCCCTTCACGTACTGGCCCGCGTCGAACTTCGGCTTCAGCACCGCGTCGTAGCCGGTCTTGAGCAGGGTGGCGTTGTTATCCGTCGGCCCGCCGTTCAGATAGGCGACAACGGGATTGACCGCGTTCTTGTCGGTCAGACACTTCGCCACGCCCTCGCCGAGCAGGCTGCCGACCTTCACATTGTCGAACGACACGTAGAACTGGGCGCCACCGCCGAGCGTGAGCCGGTCGTAGTCGATCACCGTGACGCCCTGCGCCTTCGCCTTCTGGATGACCGCCTTGCCGGTGCCGCTGTCCAGGTTCGTCATCAGCAGGACCGACGCACCGTTGGTCATCATCTGATCCGCGATCGTCTGGAAGGCGTTCTTGTCGCCCTGCGCGTTCTGGATGTCGGCCTTGACCCCCGCCGAGTCGAACGCCTGCTGTAGATACTTGCGATCCGCCGTCTCCCACCGCGCCGATGTCTTGCTGTCCGGCAGGATCACCCCGATTTTGGCCCCACCACCCCCCGAATCCTTCGAATCGTCACCACAAGCAGTCAATGAAGCAAGCACGGCGACCGAGACGGCCGCAACGCCGAGAATGCCCTTACGCATGAGGGGGCCTTTCGTGGAACCACCGCCCCGGTGTTGCCCGGGCGGTCGAGGTAGAGCGAATGTTGTTCGCTGCAACATATTCGACTGTGACTCACCGCACAACCTGTTCGAGCGACCAATTTGTTGTTCGAGATAACAATCAGGACACGTTCCGGTTGGCCCAGGTGCCAGATCATGAGATTCCCCAATTTGCGAACAACGCTATTCGTAGAGTGCCTCGGTGCTCTAGATTCAGCCCTGCGGGATCGCGCAGTTCGACGCCGACCCCGGAGGAAAGGATCATCCGTTGCCCCGAATCAGCAGGCTCATCGTGGCCGTCGCCACCATAATCGTCAGTTTCTCAACACCTTTCGCGGCTGCTGGCCCGGCACACGCCGCGGCGGGCACGGTCCGCTGGGAGACCCGAGTCAGCGATCGCATCCTCGACATCGGCATCTCTTCGCCCAATCTCGAAGGGCCGGACTGGTCCGTCAAGGTGGTCCGCCTGCTGCTCCCGCCGGGCTGGACCAAGGAAACCTCACGCACCTGGCCCACCATCTGGGTACTGCACGGCGGCTTCGACGATCACAAATCCTGGACCGACAAAGGCGACCTGGAAGCGATGACCGCGGGCAAGGACGCCATCTTCGTGCTCCCCGAAACCAGCTGGTGCAGTGCGTATTCCGACTGGTACAACGATGGTCGCGGCGGTCCGCCCGCCTGGGAGAAGTACCTGCTCGGCGATGTCCGCACCATCTTGGAAACCACCTATCGCGCCAACACGACCCGGGCCATCGCGGGCAATTCGATGGGCGGTCTCGGCGCCATGAAATTCGCTGCCGCGCATCAGGGTTGGTTCAACTCGGCCGCCTCCTTCAGCGGCAATGTCGACCCGCTGCACGACTCGGGCGCCCCCGGCGAACCCGACAAGCCGGGGCAGGGCTGCGCCGCCGACTGGAAACGAGTCTGGGGCGACTACAAAACCAACCGCGACATCTGGGTCGCCAACAACCCCTACAGCCAGGCCGCCGAACTCACCAATATCCCGCTCTTCGTCTCCTACGGCAAGGCGGGTGCCGTCGAATCCCTTGTCTACGAACAGAACTACCGCTTCGTCGATCGCCTCCAACAACTGGGGGCGCGAGTAGACGAACGATACGAACCGAGCCACGGCCACGACTGGGCGGCGTGGAAAGTGCAGATGCGCAACGCCCTCCGCATGCTGCTCACCTCGGTGGGAGTCGGCTGACCGCTGCTGGTCGCGATCAGGCGGCTCGACGCAGCACCGCTTGATACTCCCAAGCGTCCCAGAGCGGGTGCGTTGCCGAATACCGTTGGTCTGTCCGAAGTTCCGTGCCGTCGAGTTCCATCCGCTCGACGGCAAGGCCGGTGCCTTCGACCAGCAGCAGCAGATCGGCGGGGGTATAGCAGCGCCCGAACTGATCGAGAGCTTCGGACTCCTGGCCGACCGGCCACCACCGGTCGTTGAACCGGCTCGTCACCGGGTCGTAGTCGTTGGAGTTCGCGAGTTCGACGACATACTTCTCCTGGTCGAGTTCGCCTGCGACGCGGGCCCATTTCCACGGGCTGAACACATCGACGATCATCGCCCCGCCGGGCCGCAACCATTCTCCGCTGACCCGGCGCAACAAGGCGCGCTGTTCGGCGTCGGTGCCGACTCCGGCGCGGTATCGAAGAAGCGCTTCACCCAATCCATTCCCGACCACCCCATCCAGTAGGTCACCATTCATCGGCGACAAGCCATCGGCCAACCCCCGGAATCGTGCCCTACCTCCGTGACGACGGATACCGAATATTCATGGCATCAGTGGGCCGGGGTCAGAGTGGGTTGTGGAAGGGCGGATTTGGGGGTAGCAGTAAGGGTTTTGGCGAAGTCGGTGCGCAGGGTGGTGGCCGAGTCGAGCAGGTAGTTCTGGCGGACCTTCCAGGGGTGGCGGTCGCCCTGGCGGGGGAACTCGGCGATCGAGCGCTGGATGTAGCCGGAGGCGAGGTCGAGGAGTGGTTGCTCGGTGAGGTTGCCGTCCGGCGTCGGGACAACGGCGGCGTAACCGCGGCGGTCCATGTGGTTGAGGATCTTGCAGACCAGGCGGGAGCTCAGGTCGGCGCGCAGAGTCCAGGAGGCGTTGGTGTAGCCGACGCAGACGGCAAAGTTGGGCAGGCCGGTGATCATGGCGCCCTGCCAGACGAACTGGTCGGACAGGACGACCGGTTGGCCGTCGACGCGCGGTGCGATGCCGCCGAGGGGAAGCATTTGCAGGCCGGTGGCGGTGACGACGATGTCGGCCCGCAGGATACGGCCGGACTTCAACCGGATGCCTTCCGGCACAAAGGTATCGATGTGATCGGTGACGACCTCGGCCTTGTCCTTCTTCATCGCCTTGAAGAAGTCCGCGTTCGGGACGGCACACAGGCGCTGGTCCCACGGATTGTAGGTGGGGGTGAAGTGTTCGGCTACGGCCTTCTCGTCCTTGAGAATTCGGGTGGTCAGGCCGGTGAGCAGCTTGCGCGCGGAGTCCGGGCGGCGGCGGCAGTACTGGTAGAAGCCGATGGCGAACAGGATGTTCTTGGTGCGAATCAGCCGGTGCGCCAGGTTCGGCGGCAGCAACTCACGGATCTTGTCGGCGTACTTGTCCCGACCGGGAACCGCGCTGATCCAGGTCGGGCTGCGCTGCAACATGGTCACCCGTTCGGCCTGCTGAGCCATCGCGGGCACGAGGGTGACCGCGGTGGCGCCGCTGCCGATCACGACGACCCGCTTACCGGTGTAGTCGAGTTCCTCCGGCCAGAACTGGGGGTGCACCACTTGTCCGGAAAACGAGGAAATGCCGGGGAATTCGGGCGTGTAGGCGCGGTCATAGTCGTAGTAACCTGCGCACGCGTACAGGAAGCCACAGGTCAGCTCGCGTCGCGAGACGTTGCCCGCCGCGTCACGCGCTTCGAGAGTCAGTGTCCAGCGGGCGGTTTCGCTCGACCAGTCGGCGGCGATCACCTTGGTCGAGTAGCGGATGTGCCGGTCGATGCCGAACTCGGCGGCGGTTTCGTTGATATACCGGCGAATCGACGTCCCGTCGGCGATCGACTCGGCATCGCGCCATGGCTTGAACGGGTAGCCGAGGGTGAACATGTCGGAGTCGGAGCGGACACCGGGATAGCGGAACAGATCCCAGGTGCCACCCATCGCGGCCCGGGCCTCGACGATGGCGTAGGTCTTGCCGCGGCACTCGGTCTGCAACCGGTAGGCGGCGCCGATACCGGACAGTCCGGCGCCGATGATCACGACGTCGAGGTGTTCGGGGGCTACGACAGTCTCGTTCATGGTTCCAGTCTGGGACCGAATGGCGTCGCATTCTTGACTTTACGCGACAACTATTTGATTCTGAACGACATGTCGGTGATCCGTTCCGCAGGACTGCGCGGGTTCCGCGCGACAGTGGCCGAGCTCGGCGCGGATGCCGAGCAGTTCGCCACCGCGTGCGGGCTGCCGATCGCCGCGCTCGACACCGACGACCTGTTGATTCCCGACCACGCACTGGCAGCTGTGCTGGAGCTGGCCGCACAGCAGCTGGACTGCGCGGACCTCGGCTTGCGGATCTCCCGCCGCCAAGACCTCGACATGCTCGGCCCGTTGGCACTGGCCATCCGGAACTCGCCGTCGCTGACGCACGTGCTGGAGTGCACGGCGCGCTATCTGTTCCTGCACGCCCGCGCCCTCACGCTGACCCCGGAGCCGGACCCGTACGGCGACCGCGGCGTGATCGCGCTGCGGTACGGCCTGCCCCCAGGATTGCCGACGCCCATCCAAGGCACGGATCTCGGACTCGCGTTCGTGCACCGCACAATCCAGCGTCTGGTCGACAACAGCTATGGCCTGCTCTCGGTCGAGCTGCCGTACCGGCCCGCGGCGCCGATCGCCCGCTACGAGGAATTCTTCGGCGCACCGGTACGGATAAACCGGCCGTACGCCGCCTTGCGGGTGCCGCGCAACCTACCGACCCGACCGCTGAGCGGCGGTGACGAAAATCTGCACCGGTTGGCGATGGCATTCCTGGCCGAGCAAGCGGGTGGCGCCGACGCCTCGGTGGTGCCCAAGGTGCGCGCCGCCGTCCAACAGCTCCTCGGCACCATCCCGCCCGAAATCGGCGCCGTCGCAAGGCTGCTGACTGTCCATCCGCGCACGCTGCAACGCCGCCTCGCCGCGGAGGGCACCTCGTTCGCCACAATTCTCGACGAAGTCCGTCGCGACGAAGCCCGCCGGTATCTCACCGCTACCGACATGCCCATGAGCCAGGTCGCATCCCTCATCGGCCTGTCCGAGCAGTCCACCTTCACCCGCTGTGCCCGACGCTGGTGGGGCACCACACCAACCGCGATACGCCGCGCCAAGGCGTGACCTCGCGGTCCACACCTTTCATAATCGAGGTGACATGGTGTGGCGGCATCGCCCGAGAGCGCCACGGCAGATATCTGGTTGATCTCGGTCGCCCCGGTGCACGAGGCAACATGGCGGGACGCCACGTACACTCCCAGCGTTCGGGAGGTCGGTTGTTGCACTTCGTTGTGTTGGGAGAGGTCAGGGGGTGGCGCGGGGAGGCGCCGCTCGAACTGGGACCTCCGCAGCGTCGGGCCGTGTTGGCGGCCCTGCTCTTACGTGCCGGGAACGCGGTGACGGCGGCCGAATTGGTCGAGGGCATCTGGGGAGAGCGGCCGGTGCCGCGCGCGATCGCCGCGCTGCGCACCCACGTCGCGCAGCTGCGCCGGACACTGGAACCGGATCGGCCGACGCGTGGGCCGTCGACGGTGCTGGTGTCGATCGGGGACGGTTACGCACTGCGGATACCGCCCGGCGCGACCGATGTGGCGGAGGTGGAGCGACTCGTCGCCGCGGCAGGTCAGGTTCGCGACCACGATCCCGCTGCCGCGCGGGCGAACCTGGTTGCCGCGCTCGGCAAGTGGCAAGGGTCCGCGCTGAGCGGGCTGCCCGGCCCGTTCGCGGAGCGGCAACGATCACGGCTGGAGCAGTGGCGGCTGACCATTCTGGAGGATCGGCTCGCCCTCGACATCGAGACCGGCCGCAGCTCCGAGGCGGTCGCCGAGCTCGGCGCGCTGATCGAGGAACATCCACTGCGCGAACGGTTCCGGGCACTGCTGATGACCGCGCTGTATCACTGCGGCCGCCAGTCGGACGCCCTCGATGCCTACGCGCAGGCCCGCCGGGCATTGGTGGACGGGGTCGGCGTCGAGCCGGGCCCCGAACTGACGGTGGTGCACGAACGGATCCTGCGCGGCGCGATGCCCGAGATCGCCGGGCACCGTTCGTTTGTCGAGCTCCGCACTGATCGCGGACGCGGCTCGACGATCGAACCGCCCGCGCAAGGCGAGCACGGCCCCGAACCGGTGCCCGCCCAGTTACCGCCCGACATCGCCGATTTCACCGGCCGCGAGCGACTGGTCGACGAGTTGGCGGCACAACTGACCGGCGCGGGCAGTGCGGTGGCGATCTCCGCGGTCGGCGGCATGGGTGGCGTCGGCAAGACGACCCTCGCCCTGCACGTCGCGCATCGGGTGCGGGATCGGTTCCCGGACGGTCAGTTGTACGCGAACCTGCACGGGGTCGACCCGGTGCCCACCTCCCCCGGCGCCGCGCTCGGTGGCTTTCTGCGCGCGCTCGGTGTCGCCGAGGGCGACATCCCGTCCACGGTCGACGAGCGCGCGGCCGAGCTGCGAACCCGATTGTCCGGCAAGCGAATACTCATGGTGCTCGACAATGCCCGCGACTACGCACAGGTCGAACCGCTGCTCGCCGGGTCGGCGGTGCTGATCACCAGCCGGTCCGCGCTGACCGAACTGCCCGCGGTCACCCGCACCCGGCTCGACGTGCTCGAAGCGGACGAGGCGATGGCCCTGCTCGTTCGCATTCTCGGTGCGGAACGCGTTGCCGCCGAGGCGGAGTCGGCTCGGCAGGTGGTCGCGCTGTGCGGCTACCTGCCGCTGGCGGTTCGCATCGTCGGTGCGCGGCTGGCAGTGCGACCACGGTGGACGATCGCCTCGTTCGCGGAACGGCTGGCCGATGAGAAGAGCAGACTGGACGTGCTGAAGACGGGCGAGCTGGCGGTGGAGGCGGCGTTCCGGCTCGGCTACGGGCAGTTGACCGACGAGCAGGCCAGGGCCTTTCGCACGCTGGCGCTCGCGGATGTGCCCGATCTCCCACTCGACGGTGTCGCGGCGGTCCTCGGCGTCGCCGAGTCGGACGCGGAGCGGGTGTGCGAATCCCTCGTCGACCTGAGTCTGCTGGAGACCACCACCCCCGGCCGGTACCGATTCCACGATCTACTGCGGCTTTTCGCGCGTAACGTCGCCGACGAGGACGAATCCGCCGTCCTGGTCCGCGTGCTCGATTTCTACCTGGCCGGTGCGAAGAACCTGCTCAGCGCGATCGACTACAGCAACACGACGCGGCTGCTCGTCCCGACCACCGTCCCCGGCCGCGCGTTCGCCGGCGGCGCGGAGGGGCAGGCGTGGAACGACATCGAGCGCCCGGTGGTCATCGCGTTGCATCAGCAGGCGGCGCGGATCGGCGGTCGCGCGCTCGACGTGGCGGCCGACCTCGCCTGGGTGATGGCCGAGTTGATGGACGCGGGCACGAGCGCACGTGAACTGTCCCGCGCCCTGGAGTCGTTGCTGGACACCGCGATCGCGGAAGACAACCTGGCCGCGGAGCGCCGCATCAGGACGGCGCTCGGCGCGCTGCTGCAGGTCGGACTCGGTGAGGTCGAGGCGAGTCTGCCGCATCTGCACGCGGTATCCGGGCCACCGGCGAGCGATGTCGACCGGCGGCTGTCGGTGCTCGCGTCGGTGCTGCTCGGCGTGGCGGCGCGGCGAATGGGCGACGCGGACGCCTCGCGTCGGCATTTCGAGCACGCGACGCAGCTCACCCGCACCCTCGGTGACCGCTCCATGGAGGCGTGGTGTCTGGCGCTGGTCACCCGAACCTTCTGCGCGGCAGGGCAATACGCCGAGGCGATGGAAATGGGGCAGCGGGCCATCGCACTCGCCCGCGAGTCGTCGAATCCCGTGGCACTCGGCTGGGCGACGCACGAGCTGGCGGCCACCCTGTCGATGCTCGGCGAACACCGGCGCGCGATCGAGCTCGGCAGCGAGGCGGTACGGCTGGCGCAACGCAACGGTGTGCGCCTGTGGGAGGGCTGGGCGCGCACCAGGCTGGCGCAGATTCAGCTACAGGCGGGCAATGTGGCCGAGGCGGAGACGCACGCCGCCGAGGCGCTGCAACTGCTGACCAAGGCCGCCGATCCGATCGATCGGGCGCGCGCGATGGCGTTGCACGCCGCAGCGCTGGCGGCGCGGGGGAGCCCGGAACGCGCCGAGCGGGAATTCGGCGAATCGGCCGAGATCTTCAAGCGCTCGGGACTGCCGCCGCCGACCATCGACCAGCTGTTCGGCCCCGCCGCAGACTAACTCACCGGCGCCCGATAACGAACGTTGATTCGTTATTTATCGGGCGCTGAACCGCAGGTGGCACGCTACCTTGTCGAGGAGAACACCATTGCCAGTGGTGGACAGGAGATGAGCCGTGCGGACTCGCGACCGCCCGGACCGAGACCGGGCGGCGGGCCGGGACCGCGTCGACTCGCGCTCGAGGGGTGCGCGAGGCGCATAGCGTGCCCGCTCCCTCGCCGACGAACGTGACCGACGCCAGGCGGAGCGCAGCACGGACGCGCAGACGGGTCGGCGCACTGGGCTCGAATCTCCTGTCCGCCACACCTCCCCCCGTACCGATCGAATCGTGGTGTGCCTGATCGTATCGGTATCGAGGTGAACCGCACAGTATTTCGGCGGTGGAAAACCGGGCTGATGGCGTGGGAAGGGCTCGCCCCCAGATGGTTTCGCGTTCAACGAGTGGCGAGTGGGCTTACCGGCAGACGGCTCCGCGCTCCGGCACGACACCGTCGCGCAGGTACGCGTTCACCACGTGGTCGACGCAGTCGTTCACGCCGCCGTACGCGCCGTGGCCGACACCGTGATAGGTCACCAGAACACCGGAGGCCAACGCCCGCGCCAGTTCCGATACCCAGTCGATCGGCGCCTCCGGATCACCGGTGTTGCCCAGCAACACGATCGGCGCGGCGCCCGCGCCACTGATCGGCGCCCGGCCGACGCCATGGACCGGCCAGTACGTGCACTCGGCCAGGCGCAACCCGGTGAGCTCGCCGAAACGTGGTGAGACTCCGGCGAACTCGGGCATGAACCCGCGGATCTGGGCGACGGTGTAGTGATCCGGATAGTCGGCACAGTTCGCGGCGGTGTTGATCGACGCGAAGTTCGACTGCGAACCGTCCGGGCGGCGGCCCGCGAACAGATCCGCGTAGCCGACGAGCTCGGTGCCGTCGCCCGAGAAGGCGCGGTCGAGCGCGGTGATGAGGTGCGGCCAGGCTTCCGGCGCCGCCACCCCGAGGCCGAGTCCCGCCGTCGCGATCGACCGGGTGAGCGGCGTGCCGCGATCGGTGGGCAACGGTGACTCTTCGGTGCGGGCGAGAAACCCGTCCACCCGATCCAATGCCTGCTGCTCGGTGCCGCCGAGCGGGCAATCACCCTGGGCCACACAGAAACCCAGGAACTGCCGCAACGCGATCTCACTGCCCGCGGACTGATCGAGCAGGCTCTGCCGGAAGGTGCGCAACGGCGTGCCCGGCGCGTCGAGCAGCATCCGGCCGACTCGCTGCGGAAAGAGCGTCGCGTAGGCGGCGCCGAGTTGGCCACCGTAGGAGACGCCGAGGTAGTTGAGCTTGTCGTCGCCGACCGCGGCGCGGACGAGGTCGATATCGCGCGCGGAATCGAAAAGCCCGATGTGCGGCAGCAACTCCGCGGAGGTCGCGACACACGAATCGGTGAACCGCCGACTGCTCGCGTCGACCGCCACCCATTCGGCGTCGGTGCGCGGAACACGTTCGGGCAGCGCGCCATCCGAGCAGTGCACCGGTGAGCTGCGGCCGACACCGCGGGGATCCCAGGACACCAGGTCGTAGCGGTCGAGCAGGGCCGCGAACCGAGATGCCGCCGCCACCACGGTTTCCAGGCCGGACCCGCCGGGCCCACCCGGGTTGTAGACCAGTGACCCGAGCCGCTGCGCGGGATCGGCGCTGCGGGTGCGGATCAGCGCGAGTTCTATCGTGCCCGCGTCGGGATCGCGGTGGTCGCGAGGAGCGCTGATCGTCGCGCATTCCCACCTCCGCCCGTCCCCGACGACGCCTTCACACGGCGACCAGGCCGGATCGGTGCGCTGCGGCGGATCGTCCGCACAGGACCCGGTCAGCAGCGCCAGCACCGCGAGCAGCACACCGAACCACCGCATCACTGATCCCCGCCTTTCTCAGCACGGCTGTATTGCCGAATGAAAGTTAACACCGGCTGCGGTCGATCGGCCCGCGCCGGAACTTCGGTATCGTCGGGGTGGTGCCCGGCCTGCGACGAGCTGGAATTTTCTTCGGAGCCCTACTCGCCCTTGTCGTGTTGATCGGGCTCGCGGGTCTGCCGGTGTACGTCTATCCGCAAACCGATCCGCTGCGCCGGGCGGACGCGATCGTGGTGCTCGGCGGCACCGCCTACCAACGCTTCGACCTCGGACTAGATCTCGCGCGCCGGGGATACGCTCCGACACTGCTGATTTCGCGCTCCACCGGGCTCGACGACCACGAGATGGACAAGTACTGCGCGGGCCGATTCGACTTCACCGTCAGCTGTTTCGTCCCCGATCCATGGACGACCGAGGGCGAGGCGCAGGAAATCGGGCGGCGGGCAGCGCGATTCGGCTGGCGGCACATCATCGTGGTGACCTACACGCCGCACGTGTCGCGGGCGCGCTACATCGTGTCGAAGTGCTTCGACGGCGAGCTGACCATGGTGGCCAGCCCGAACGACACCGGACCGCGCTTCTGGACCTGGATGTATATCCGGCAGTCGGCGGGATACCTGCGGGCGTTGCTGTCGCCGGGCTGCTGAGGCTACCGGTCACCTGCACGAACTTCGCCTAGTCTTCGCCTCATGGACGAAACGACCAGCGAACCCACCGCGGGCGCGCACCCGCACGAGCCCCACGCCGAAGGGCTGGCGTCCAAGCTGAACTGGTTGCGCGCCGGGGTGCTCGGCGCGAACGACGGCATCGTGTCCACCGCCGGTCTCGTCGTCGGCGTCGCCGCGGCGACGACCAGCACCGGGGCCATCTTCACCGCGGGCATCGCGGGGCTGTCGGCGGGCGCGATCTCGATGGCGGTCGGCGAATACGTGTCGGTCAGCACCCAGCGCGACTCCGAACGGGCGCTGCTCGCGAAAGAACGCAAGGAATTGCGCGAGGAACCGGAGTACGAGCTGAACGAACTGGCGGGCATCTACCAGTCCAAGGGCTTGTCCGCGGCGACGGCACGCAAGGTGGCCGAGGAGCTCACCGCGCACGATGCGTTCACCGCGCACGCCGAAGCCGAACTCGGGCTCAAGCCGGACGAATTGACGAATCCGTGGCAGGCCGCGTTCTCCTCCGCGGTGTCGTTCACCCTCGGCGCATTGCTGCCGCTGCTGGCCATCCTGCTGCCGCCGGTTCCGGCCCGCATCCCGGTCACCTTCGCCGCCGTGCTCGTCGCGCTCGCGGTCACCGGCTCGGTCAGTGCCCGGCTCGGCGGCAGCGCCCGTGGCCGTGCGGTGCTGCGGGTGATGGTCGGCGGCGCCTTGGCCATGGCGGTGACCTACGGCATCGGGCAACTCGCGGGCGTCGCCGGGATCTGATCCGCCCCGGGTCGTTTCCGGCCCCGCCGTCCCGGGTATGCAGCAGGTATCCAACGGAGGTGGTTCCGCGATGCCGGAACAGACGAGCACGAGCGACGAACTGGCCACCGGGATGGCCGAGCTGACGGCATTGCTGTTGTCCGCCAACGACATCGGGGCGTCACTGCATGCCATGACCGAGATCGTGTCCCGGATGCTGCCCGGTCGGCCGATGGTCGGCGTCACCATGCGGCTCGCCGGGGAGCCGGTCACCGTCGCGGCGACCGGGACCGAGGTCATCGTGGTCGATGAGGCCCAGTACAACCAGCGGCACGGGCCGTGCTTGGCGGCCATGGAAACCGGGCAGCCGGTGTCCGCGCCTGATCTGACACACGAACAACGATGGGGCGACTATCCGGCGCGGGCTCTCGCCCACGGCATCCACTCGGTCTACGCGCAACCGCTGTTGGCCGAGGGCGAGCCGGTCGGCGCACTGAACCTCTACGCGCGCCTCCCCTACGGCTTCGATGAACCGTCGCAGCGCGCGATCAACCTGACCGGCGAGCACACCGGCGTTCTGCTGACAGCCGTGTTCGCCGCGACGCGTCAAGCCGACCTGACCGACCAATTACGGGCCGCGCTGGCGTCACGAACGATGATCGATCAGGCGCTCGGCATTCTGATGGGGCAGCGACGCTGTGATCGCGATGCGGCATTCGACCTGCTCCGCAAGGCGTCCCAGCGCCGCAATATGAAGATCATCGACTTGGCCCGCGAGACCATCCGGACGTGGACCGGGGCCGAGCCGGAGGAGCAGCCACATTTCAACGAGCCATCACGAATAACCCGCGGTCGCTGACGGTTCGCTACGTGTAATCTACGAAGACCTTCCCGAGTCCCGTAGCGCGGCTCGCTTCCCCTGCACCCCACATTCAGGAGGACGAGCATGCCCTTTCGCGATCGTCGTGACGCCGGTCGACGACTCGTTGGACGTTTATCGGCCTTTCGTGATCAGGATGTTGTCGTACTCGGCGTGCCGCGCGGTGGCGTTCCGGTCGCCGACGAGGTAGCCCGAGCGCTTCATGTTCCACTCGACGTCATCGTCGTGCGCAAGTTGCGCGTGCCCTATCAGCGCGAAATGGTGTTCGGCGCCATCGGCGAGTATGGCGTAACCGTTGTCGACAAGGACTTGATGGGTCGCGCCTTCGTCTCCACCGCCGAACGCAAGCGGGTAACGCTCGAGGCGCGAGATGAGTTGTCTCGCAGCCTCGCCCGCTATCGCAAGGAATTCCCTCGGGTCCCGCTGTCCGGCCGCACCGCGGTGATCGTCGACGACGGGGTCGCCACCGGCGCCACGGCACACGCGGCCTGCGCGATTGTCCGCAGGCAGGGCGCGGCGCGGGTGGTGTACGCGGCGCCGGTCGGCTCGTGCCTGCCGGTCCGCGCGCTCGGCGCCTCAGCCGACAATGTCGTATGCATAGAGACGCCGGAGTTGTTCCATTCGGTTAGGCAGTGGTACCAGCACTTCGAGGAAGTCACCGAGGCGCAGGTGTGCGCATTGCTCGCGGATGCCGCGCCGTTGCGCAGCCGACCGGGGTCGCCACCGCCGGTCCCCCATTAACGTGGTTACAGCCGATATCAGCCGAGGGGCGCGCCCCTCGGCTGATATCGGTTACTGGGTCGGCGTTCGAACAGGGTTACCGTTTGAACGCCGCCCTCAATTTATCTGCAGCTCGCTCGAGGTTGCCGCGAGTCTGTTCTCGACGTCCTTCGGCCTCCATTCGACGGTCTCCCGACGAACGACCGAGAATCCGTTTGACATTGCCCCGTGCGGCTTGCACCTGGTGCGCGATCCGGTCTTCGAATTTGTTCATCGTCGATCCCTAGTAATACCAACGCCTGCCACCGACGGGGCGGCCGACCGAACCCGCGATCATCAGCACGAGGCCGACGATGAGGATGATGATGCCCGCGGTGGTGAGTAATCCGATTCCGAGCAGCCACCCCGCGATGAGGAGGACAAGTCCGAGAATAATCATGGTTGTATTTCCTTTTCTCTATGATTATTTCGACGTCGGCGCCTGCACGCGGGGCGTGCTGTCGGCGCGCGAAGTGTCACCGACGGGAGCCGTGGCCGGGCGGCGCACGAATCGACTCCAGACGGGCTCGCGGTGCGGCTGCGGTGCGGGCTCCGAACGGACCGGCGGGGCGCCGTCCGCTAGATCGCGCCGTACCGCCGCCATTTCGCGGCGGGATTGCCTGAGCTCGCGACGTGCCGCCATGTTTCGGCGGGAGACACGCCAGACACCGGTCAGCAGCAGGGCCAAGCCCAGCGTGCCGATGGCGCCCAGGGCGATGCCGTAGCCGAACAGCAAACCACTGGAACCGTGGAAGTGGTAGTCGAAGACGGCGAAATCACTTGGTAGGAAATTGGCTTCGCCGTTGTTCGCCACCACGCCGGCGACTCCGATGATCACTGCTGCGATCAAGACGACAAGCCCGATGATGATGATCATGACAATCCTGTTGCGTCGAGTTGTATGACACCCCAGCTATTCCCGGGGACACGACAACCAAACGTAGGAGATCGAACTCGACTGCTCGACGGCGTTTGCGCTCGTCGATTCGGTCTATTCGGTGTACATGAGTTCGTACACCATCACTTTGCCCAACGTTACCCGCGAGTCCGCCTCCGCCATCGAGTCACAACTGCGCGGCGTCAACGGTGTCGATTCCGTCGACATCGATGTGGCGTCCGAGAGTGCCATCGTGAACACCTCGCTGACCTATAACGAAGTGCTCGAGGCGATCCGCGATACCGGCGTGGCGGCTAGCTGAAACTTGTTGCCCGGGTAGCCGATTCGGGTTCAACGTCGACCGAGGTCCAGTCGCCTGGTCACTCGGTCGACCAGGTCCGGGGGCATACCGGGCTCTCGGCGGGCGGCGAGCGCTTCGCGGCGGCCCGCTTCGACGACGTCCTCCCGGACGTCGCGTAACTTCTTGGCCAACTTCAGGTTTCGAGCGGCTTCGGACTCGGCGTCCGCGTCGGCGGCCTGCGGGTCGGCCCGCGCCATCCGTTGCCGGAGGCCGTCGCGGAGGCGTTCGTACAACTCGTCGGGTAGCTGTTCGGCTGCGGCGATCTCTTTCAACCGCGCCAGCTCCGCCTTGATGACGCGCTCCCACAGCTGCCGTTCGAGTTCGCGCTCCCGCTGGGTGTCGGCATGCACACCGGTGAGCCGGACAACCAACGGCAGTGTCGTTCCCTGTAGCAACAGGGTGAACAGCACGACGACGAAGGCCGTGAACAGGATTTCGGTGCGGCCGGGAAAGGCTGCGCCCGCGTCGGTGACGAACGGAATGGCCAGTGCCAGTGCGACGGTCGCGACGCCGCGCATGCCCGCCCACCAGGTGACGATGGTCTCTCGCCAGGTATAGGGCTCGTCGGCGCGCGACCTGCGCCACCAGGTCTGCCCGATCGCCCAGGTGGCCATCAGCCAGATCAGGCGTAGCCCGACCACGGCCGCGACCACGGCGGCCGCACCGCCGAGCAGCCGCGGCCAGTCGTCGCCGGTGGCGTCCAGTACCGCGCCGAGCTCCAGACCGATGAGGCCGAAAGCGAAGCCGCTCAACAGCATTTCGATGATGTCCCAGAACGCGGCGCCGACCAGCCGGTAGTCCGAGTCGCCGAATTCGGTGACGGCATCGGTCAGATACAACGCGCAGACCAGCACGGCGAGCACGCCGGAGCCGTGCCACGCCTCGGCGAGTCCGTAGGCGGCGAACGGCAGCAGCAGACTCAGCGCCACCTGCCAGGTCGCCTCCGCGAGGTAGTTGGTCAGCCTGCTCCCCGCCCACCCCAGTACCAGCCCGACGGCGATCGCGACCACCGCGGAGATCACGAACTCCGCCGCCGCGTGCGGCGTGGAGAACCGGCCGGTGACCACGGCCTGAATCGCGACACCGTAGATGACGATGGCGGTGACATCGTTGAAAAGACCCTCCCCACCCAGCACCACCACCAGGCGGCGGGGCAGCCCGAGTCGGCCCGCCAGCGCGGTGGCCGCCACCGGATCCGGTGGTGCGACCAAAGCGCCGAGCGCGACGGCAGCGGCGAGCGGCAGTGCCGGATACCAGGCATGGAAGACAGCGGCCACCGCGGCGGCCGTCGCCGCGACCAGGCCGACCGCACGCAGAGCGATCAACAGCCAGTTCTCCGCGAACTGCCGCCACGAGGTACGTCGCGCCGCCGCGTACAACAGGGGCGGCAGCACCAACGGCAGAATCAGGTCCGGCGGAATATTGATACGCGGCGCGAACGGAACCAACGCCACCACACAGCCGAACACCGTCATCAGCACCGCCGACGCGACCCCGAGCCGCTTACCGAGCGGTTCGGCGAAAATCGCCGCGAACAGAATGACGAACATCAGCACTAACTGGTCCATGACCGCCCAGTCTGCGATGCGGCGCGCGAGTTCCTCGCCCGCCGCGCGGGGACCAGCTCCCACCAGGTGACACAGCGCCAGAGCCATTCGAGGGGGCCGTATCGGAATACTTTCAGCCAGCACCAGCTGACGGTCGCCTGGAGGGCGATGATGGCGGCGGCCAGGGCGAGTAGCGCGCCGTACTTGTCGGAACCGGACAGGGCGAGTCGTGGCTCGGCGATCAGGACCAAGGCTGTTGCGGAGATGTAATTGGTCAGCGCCATTCGGCCTAGGGGCGCCAGCGCCTCCGCGAGTATCGCGCCGGTTTCGGTGCGCAGGACCAGCAGCATGCCGGTCAGGTAGGCGAGGGCGCCGAGCAGACCGGCGACCGGTGGGGCGCTGCTGGCGAGCAGGTCGAGGTAGGGCGTGCGGAATTCCCAGATGGCCGTCACCACCGCGGCGGGTAGGGCGAGGGCGAAGACCGCGGTGATCTGCCAGGCGCGCTCGTCGAGCGTCTCGGCGATGCCGTAGCGGGCGGTCGCCAGGCCGAGTAGGAACAGGCCGGGCACCAGGCCGAACCCGCCGCCGAGTGCCAACCCGACACCGGTCGTCGCGAGTCCGGCGATCAGCACCGCCCAGCGCGGCAGACTCGTGGCGGGCAACAGGATCACCAATCCGACTATCGCGTACGGCAACAGCGCTTCACCCGGCTGGAACTGGTGATGGACGAACCCGAGCACCCCGAGCGCTACCAGCCGCCGGAGCAAGACCAGTCGCGGGTGCTCGGAGCGGCGCGCCGCTCCATCCAGGAACAGTGCGAAGCTCAGCCCGAAGAGGAAGGAGAAGATCGGAAAGAACCGACCCTCGAACAACACCGAGAGCACGTGCCGCAGCGGAACCATCTCGCCCGGCGCTTTCACCGCGGTCATGTCGGTGAGCTGCCAGATGTTGACGACCAGAATCCCGCACAGGGCGAATCCGCGTACAGCGTCGAGCTCGTGGATGCGACCGGCGTCGTTCTGCATGTGTCTCAAACTAACGACCACCCACGCCGGAACCACGCTTCTCCGACGAGATGTCGCCCACATAGTTAATGCATTAACTGTTCGTGCGTTAACCTGGACGGCAGTCGACGGGAGGACTGATGGACGATCCGCTACAGCTCGACCGGCAGGTGTGCTTCGCCTTGGCGGTGGCCAATCGCGCGGTGCTCGCCGTCTACCGGCCACTGCTCGAACCGCTCGGGCTCACCCATCCGCAATACCTGGTGATGCTCGCACTGTGGGGTGAGGCGCCGATGTCGGTCAAGGCGATCGCCGAGGCGATCCAGCTGGACTCGCCGACGCTCTCGCCGCTGCTCAAGCGGCTGGAGAGCGCCGGACTGATCACGCGCGTGCGGGACAGCCGCGACGAGCGGAACCTGGTGGTGAACCTGACCTCGGCCGGTGCCGCGATGCGCGAGCAGGCCGTGCGGATCCCGCCCGCGGTGGTCGAGCGGCTCGGCGTCACGCTGGCCGATCTCGAGGAGCTGCGCGAAGTCCTCACCCGCGTCAACGAGGCCGCACGTCGATCCGTGCTCGCCTGAGCCCACCCAGTTAGGAGCCCACGCATGTCCAGAGAACGGCGACGGCCCAATCCGATCCAGTGGATCGGCTACGTCTTCGGGCGCCGCCTGCCCGATTCGATGACCGACTGGGTGCGCAACGACCTCACCGGAAAGCACGCCACCGCCCGCCACCTCCTGCGCGGCCTGATCCCGTTCACCCCGCTGTTCGCGGCCTTCCTACTCTTCCCCGGCGAACTGTGGTTACGCGGCTCGATGGTGCTGCTCGCCTTTCTCCTCGCCCTGTTCTACACAACCGCGTTCATGCCGATGAACAGGGCCCACCGCCTCGCCGAACATGGCCTCCCCGCGGATCTCGAAAACCCCGAACGCACCCACCGCCGCGCCCAGGAACGCGCCACCTACGCCGCCCAACACCCCCGCTGACCGTACTGCCGCGCACGAGTTGCGTTGCCGCGCATGAAATCGCCAGCAATTCTGCGCGCGGGCGATGGTTCGTGCGCGGGCTGATGGTTCGTACGCGGGGCGGTCGCCGGGCGTCACCGGGGCCGGGTGCCGAGGACCGCGAGCTGGACGCGGTTGGCGGCGCCGGTTTTTGCCATCAGGTTGGTGACGTGGGTTTTGACGGTGGTGATCCCGAGGTGTAGGCGCTGCGCGATTTCGGCGTTGGCGAGGCCCTCGGTGACGAGGGCGAGTACTTCGAGTTCGCGAGCCGTCAGGCCCGGGGGCACGACAGCTTCGGCCGCAGGCGGGTTGGTGCGTGCGGCCAGGGCGGAATCGACCACACGGCGTAGGACATCGGGCGAGAACGGGTGGTCACCCACGGCGGCGCGGTGGATGCCGTGCAGCAGATCGGCGGGCGAGGCGTCCTTGACCAGGAAGCCGCAGGCACCGGCCGCGAGTGCCGGGTAGAGGTGGTCATCGTCGTCGAATGTGGTCAGCGCGACCACACGGGTCGCCGGTCTGGCCGCGAGAATGGCCGCGGTGGCGCGGATTCCGTCCATCCCCGGCATGCGCAGATCCATCAGGACGACATCGGGGGTCAGTTGCTCGGCGAGCCGCACGGCGTCGCTGCCGGTGGCGGCCTCCCCCACTACCGCCAAGCCGTCGTCGGTCTCGCAGAGCATGCGCAGACCGGCGCGGACCAGGTGCTGATCATCGACGATGAAGACGCGGATCGTCATGACGGCACCGGTCGGCCGGTCGGAAGACGCGCTGCCAGTTGCCATTCCGACCCGACCTCGGTGGCGGAGAACTCGCCGCCGAGCAGTTCGACGCGCTCGCGCAGTCCGATCAAGCCGAGGCCGTGCCCGTCCGCGGCGAACGGCGTTGCGGCCGAGGGCTTGTCGCGCGCTTCGAGCAGCCCATTGCGCGGGTTCGAGTTCGACCCTGTGTCGCGCAACGTGAACTGAATTTCGCTGTCCCGCATGGCGATGGTCAATTTCGCCGTTGTGCCCGGCCCAGCATGTTTCGCGATGTTCGAGATGCCCTCCTGGGTGAGTCGCAACAGCGTAAGCGCAAGTACCGCATCGACATCGGTGACCTGCTCGGTCACCTCGGCGTCGACGGTGATGCCCGATCGCCGTGCGCGATCCAGCACGGCCGTGAGCGCGCTGGGCAGGTCGGCGGGCGCGATGAAGGAGTCGCCGGTCATCACGGGATCACGCAGGATGGCGACCAGCCTGCGCAGGTCGGCGAGGGTTTCCTTGCCGCTGGCGTGGATGTCGTCGAGGACTTGCCTGGCCCCGGGTGGCGCGTCGGGCATGGCATGGCGGGCGACACCGACACGCAGCACCGTCGAGGACACGTGGTGGGCGATCAGATCGTGTAATTCCCTGGCGATGGCTGTTCGTTCGACGGCGCGGGCGGCCGCCACTTCGGCGTCGCGGCGCTGTGCGATCTCGTGGGCCTGTTGTCGCGCGTGGTCGGCGCTCTCGCGTGCCGCGCGCAGCAGGGCGCCGACCAGCAGCGGCGCGCCCGCCATCACCACCGCTCGATAGCCGTTCGCGGCGAGGTCGCCGCTGGGATGCAGGAAATAGGCGGCGGCCACCGCGCAGGCGGCGAGCCACGGCTGCCAGCCGGACCGGCGGGCCGACAACTCGATCAATGCGATCGCGGCAGCGACCTTGGCCACCATTGGTCCGGTATCGCCGATCTCGAAACCGAGCAGCAGCAGACCGCTCACCACGAGCGACGTGGCGAACGGCCGCCCCACCCCACCGGCGGTGACCAGCACCGCGAGCATCCCGATCGTCCAGTCCAGGACGCTCGGCGAATCGGTCAGGAACAGCAGGCAACCCACCGCCGAGAGCACCAGCACCAACATCCGCACCGGCAAGAACCGCACGTCGAGCCAGGACTCCACGCCACGCGTCACCCCGGCCGAACTCACCACGGCACCATCATGCCGTGCGCCCGCGTCGTCCGGTTCCGCCCAGCGGAGGAGCAGCCTCATCCTCGAGGAGGACCCGGAACGGCGCATGCGTCCGCCTCGCGGCCTGGGCGGGCGCGAGCCGAGCCGACCACCTCTCCTTCGCTGGACGGACCGGCGTCCGCCGCATGTCCGACGATTCGGACCGGCAGGCGGATTTACCGGAGCACGGTTCTCGCGAGGGTTGTGACATGACGAACGAAGACGACTCGGTGCTGGTGTCCGATGCTGGCGAGCAACCTGATCCCCGGGCCACAGCGGCCGGGGACAGCGCGCCGCAGGCAGCGAAGCCGAGCCGCAGGCGACTGCTCGGCACCATGGCTGCCGCGTCCGGGCTCGCGGTCGGTGTGGGTGCGGGTCTGGCCGGAGGTGTTGCGCTGGGCGCGAATTCGAATCCGCCGCGGTTCGAGCCGACGGCTTTGCGGCGGTTCGCGGACAAGACCGTGGTGATCACCGGGGCGACCTCGGGGATCGGTGCGGCGGCGGCGCGATTGTTCGCCGCCGAGGGTGGGCGGGTCGCGTTCTGTGGACGCAGGGAGGACCGCGGCCGCGCGGTGGAGCGCGAGATCAGGGCGGCAGGCGGTGAGGCGACCTACATTCGCGCGGATGTCCTGGTCGAGGACGACGTCCGGAATTTCATCGATACGGCGGTGAAAACCTATGACGGACTGCATGTCGCATTCAACAACGCGGGCATCACCATTCAGAAGAAGCTGCACGAGTACAGCACCGCCGAGTTCGATCAGGTCCTGAACACCAACTTGCGCGGAACCTTCCTCTCCATCAAATATCAAGTGCCGCACATGCTTCGCAGTGGCGGGGGCACCATCGTGGTCACCTCGTCGAGTAACGCACTCGCCACGGACGCGGGTCGCGGTGCGTACACCGCCAGCAAGCGCGGGCTTGTCGGCTTGGTCCAGTCGGCGGCGCTCGACTATGCGGCGGACGGGATTCGGGTCAACGCACTCGTTCCCGGCACCACCGACACCGAGTTGGTGCGCCGAGCAGCGGGCATGGAGCACATTCCCGATGACGCGTGGCGGGTACTGATGAAACAGTGGGCGGGCAGCAATGTTCCGGGACTCGGCCGACTCGCGACCGCCGCGGAGATCGCGGCCTTCGCGCTCACCCTCGCTTCGCCGGAGCACCCGTATCTCACCGGAGCCCAGCTCGTCATCGACGGTGGCAAGACCGCGCATGCGTGAACATTCACCGTCGAGCCCGAGACGCCGAAAGTTACGGTCAATTCGACTCGGGCAGCAATCGGTTTCAACGCAATGCCCACGGACCGATCTCCTGGACGGACGGGTAGCCGGGGTCGTCACACTCCTCCTCCTCGGCGAACCACAGCCAGTTTCGCGCGCACTGTACGAGGGTCCACGCGCGAGCCCGATCGGCGTCGAGTCCGGCGATGTCGACGACGGCGGCGAAGCGGTCGTCGAGGGCGGATTCGGTGCGGCGGCTCCACAGCAGCGACAGCGTGGTGAATTCGAGATCACCTGCCAACGGCTGGGGGTCGATGACCAGCCACGGCTCGCGTTCTCCGGCAAGCACGTTCTCGAAATGCAGGTCCTCGTTGACCAGGAGCTGGTCCGTGCTGGGTCCGAGCTGGGTGCACACCTCGACGGCCGCGTCCAGCAGCTTGCGCGGGTACGGTGCGCCGAGCCGCTCCCACTCCCGCGGCAATTCCTCGGCCCAGGCCGCTGATTCGGTCCGCAAGTTGCGGGAAATGCCTTGCGGCACCGGAATTGCGAGCCTGCGCATCAGTTCGCAGGTGATCCGCACGGCATCGTCGATCGGTTCGGTTTCCAGGGAACGTCCAGCCGCCAAACGCTCCAGCAGTAGTGCCCCGTTTTCGGAGTCGCTGTCGAACAGCAGCACCGCACCGTCACCCTGCCACGCGGCCAGCGCAATCGGCTCATCCTTGGTCTCGGGCGTCAAATAGTTCAGCTTGAGCACGGCCGGGGTGCCGTCGGCCCGGCGGACCGGCAGTACCAACCCGCCGTAACCGTGCATGGATGGACCGTCGAAGGTGAGCTGCCAGCGGTCGGCGTAGTGCGCCGCGAGGCCGGGCAGGCGGTCGAGCCAGGCGCGGGCGGGTGCGCCCTCCTGGTTGGTGAGACGAGTAGCGAAGAATTCCGGAACGACGGTCACGAGTCGAGCATCTCAGCCGTGTCGATCGATTTTCGGCCCGGCTTCGTCCTGCCGAAGCCGGGACCCGGGCCTCGGCTTCGGCAGTGCTCCGGCGCTATTCGGGAATGATCGCCACTGCGTCGATCTCGACGAGCGCGCCCGGGCGAGCGTGCGCGGCGGTGGAAACGACCGTGATGGCCGTGCGGTGATCGCCCCACACGGACCGCGCCGCCGCGTATCCCACCTGCGCGTCGACTCCGTTGACGAGATAGATGTTGAGTTTGACGACATGCTCTGGACCGGTACCCGCGGCAGCGAGCACGGTCAGCACATTTCGCATCGCCTGCGTGGTTTGCGCCTCGATACCGTCGAGCAGATTTCCGGCGCCATCGGTACCGAGTTGGCCACCGACATAGAGCGTTCGGGCAGCGGGCGCGATCACGCCCTGCGTGAAGGCCGAGTTGTAATGCAGTTCTGCAGGATCGAGGTGCGTCGTCTTCGTGGTCATGCGGTTCCCTCCTGGCGGGCCTCAGGTTTGGTGTGCAGGTACAGGTCGCGCAGCAGGCAGACTTCGGCCAAGTGGTGGATCAGCTCGCGATGGACGTGCAGCACCAGGTCGGCCATGGGCAGGTCGGGGTAGGGCTCCTTCGGGCCGACCGGGACCCGGAGTCCGGCGGCGCCGAGCCCGCGCACCCCTGTCAGCCAGCGATCGAGCTCGGCTTCGAGCTGGTCGAGCGCGGTGGCCGCGCTACCGGCGTATTCCCAGCTCTCGTAGGACGCCGCGGGTGCGCCGAAGTGCGCCGCGTTGCGCGCGGCGAGCACGCCGACGATGACGTGGCCGAGCCGCCAGGCGATCGTGGTGAAGGGCGCGGGGTCCGGCGCCGGGATGGCGTAGTCGATCGTGAAGTCTCCGGCACCGGCCTGAACGGGTGCGGTCGAGCTGCCGCGCGGGCGCACACTCCAGGCATCCGGCACCGGCGACCAGAAGTACTCGTCGTCGGTGAGGCCGTCGAGCCGGGCTCGCAACTGATGGTTCCAGTGGAACTCCCACTGCTCGCGCAGTGTCCGGTTCCAGTCGAGTTCGTCTGTATCCATGAGGCCACCTTGGCACCCCTAGCGGACAGGATCGGTCCGCTATTGTGCGGCAGGATGGGTGGCATGGACGGCGACGAGCGGGGCACGACCGAGCGGGTGCTCACCTTGCTCGGGCTGTTGCAGCAGCGCCAGGTCTGGACCGGCCCCGAACTCGCCGACCGGCTCGGGGTGACGCCGCGCACGGTACGGCGCGATGTCGAACGGCTGCGCACGCTCGGCTATCCGGTACAAGCCAGCAACGGTGTCGGCGGTGGTTACCGGCTCGGGCCGGGACAGGAGCTGCCGCCACTACTGCTCGACGACGAAGAGGCGATCGTCACCGCGGTCGCACTGCTGGTCGGCGCGGGTGGCGCGGTCGCGGGCGCCGGTGACGCCGCACTGCGGGCACTGACCAAGCTCGACCGGGTGCTGCCCAACCGGTTACGGCACGAGATGCGCGCGCTCGCCGACTCGGTGGAGTCCTTCGACGGCGGCCGGACACCGGTCGACGCCGACGTGCTCATGACACTGGCCAGAGCCTGCCGCGACGAGGTCGAAATCAACTTCGACTACCCGTCCGGAAGCGAGGTGCGCCGGCGGCGGATCGAGCCCTACCGGCTGGTCGCCTCCGACCGGCGCTGGTACCTGCTCGCCTACGATCTCGACCGCGACGACTGGCGCACGTTCCGTGTCGACCGGATGACCGAGGTGTCCGCACGGACCTGGCGGTTTCGCCCGCGCCCCGCACCCGCCGCGGCGACCTATGTGCAGGAAGGTGTGGCGAGCCGGGTCTACCCGCACCGAGCGCGGTTCCTGGTGCGCGCGCCGGCCGACACGGTGCGCGCGCAGATTCCGGCGTCGGCGGCCGCCGTACAACCGCGCGGCAGCGAGCTCTGCGAGGTGGTCAGCGGCGCCGACAGCGGCCTCGACATCGTGCTCATGCACATGGTCCTGCTGGGCCACGACTTCGAAGTGCTGGACCCGCCAGAGCTCGGAAGGCGGTGTCGCGCGCTGGCGAAGAGGCTGATGGCGGCTGGTGCGGCATTCGCACCGGCACCGGACACCGGAGCCTGACGGGCTGCCCTGCGTCGATACGCCTAGGGCGTGCCGGGTGCGGTGGGCGTGGTGGGTACGGGTTCGGTGGTACCGCCCTGCTCTTGCGGGAGGCAGACCCAGCGGCCGTCTGGTGTCAGCGACCATTGGGCGACGATGCCGTCGTGCGAACAGTCCTCGCCGACCTGGTGTTCGTCGCCGCCCTGCTCTTGCGGGACGCAGACCCAGTGGCCGTCCGGGCTCAGTGCCCATTGGGCGACGATGCCGTCGTGCGAACAGTCCTCGCCGACCTGATGTTCGGCCCGTCCCTGCGCCTGCGGGATGCACGCCCATTGGCCGTCGCGCAGGTCCCATTGCGCGACTATGCCGCCCGCCGAGCAGTCGTCGCCGATCTTGCGTGCGGGCTGCGCCGGAACCACCGGTGTCGCCGGACCTGGACTCAGCTGCGTGGGCGGCGGCGGTCCGGGCATCCGGCCGGGACTGATGGTGGGCGACGAGCTGATCGTTCTGGCCTTGGAGGTGGTTGTCGGCGGCGGCGAGTTGTCGTCCTTCGAGTCCTCATTCGACCGCAACAGCAGACTTGCCGCGACCACCAGCGCCAGGACGGCGGCGAGCACGGCCGCGATGACCAGAGCGCGGTTGTTGCCGGATCCGCGACCTGCTTCGGGGTCGTGACTGCCGCCGGGTGTTGCCATCGAAACCGCCTTCACTGCTGGACAGGGAAATACCGGTACGAATGCACAAGCCGTTCTTCATGGCACGTTACCCGAAGGTTGCTGACTCAATCGTCAATTTATGAAATTGCATTTATGCAGGTCAGGGCGATTTACTGGAAATAGCCACCGCTTTATTCATTTAATAGTGCGGTGCTACCGGAGCCAACGAAGTGCGTTACTGCTTGGGCAGCGCGCCCGCCATCCCACCGACATCGGCGACCTTCCAGCCGTTGTTCGGATCCACGTTGACCGTGTAGGTGACCGTGGTCTGCGCGCCCTCGGGAGTCTGGGCGCTGGTCGAGGTGACGTTCAGGAAGACGTTCACCTTGTAGATCCCGTTGTCGGTGTTCATCACCTTGGCGGTGATCGGGGTCGAGGTCGAGGTCCACTTCAGCGGAACCAGGATGTCCTGCAGCTTCGACGCGGTGGCGTCGAACTTGGTGGCCAGCTGCGGGGTGGTGTTGGCCTTGAGCTTGGCAACCCAGGCGTTGACGTCCTGGAAGTTGATGGTGGAGGCGCCGAGTGCGTAGTCGGTGGCGACCTGCTCGGCGTGCTGGTCGGCGGCAGCGGCGGCGTCCCGATCGCTGAGGTCACCACGAGCGGACGCCCACAGTGCGGCGAAGACCGCGGTCGCGCCGACCAACGCCACCGCCGCGACCGCGATCGCGACCGTGGACAGGCGAATCGAGACGGTCTTCGGGTTACGCACCGGCTCGGCGGCGCGGGTGACCTCCGCCTCGTCGCCGGCCTGCTTCGGTTCGGTCACAACGTCGTTCGACATCGCGGCCTCCTTTCTATTTGACGGCGACCCGCACCTTGACGGCGCCATCGGCGTCGACGTCGGCGAGAGCCTGGGAGATCAGGTCGGAAATATCGATGCGCGGCGCGGCCGAGACGATCGCGTCGACCAGCGGCCGCAGCGCCGGGGCCAGCGAACTCAGCTCTGGTTGCAGCTCACGCAACCTGTCGACGGTCTTCGCGGTGAACGGGGCCACCCCGTTTCCCGTCGTGTACTCGTCGATCGGCTGGCTGTCGACCATGCGGCCGACATGGGCCACCAACTCGCTCAGCGCCTGGGTGAACTCGACCCATTCGGGCGCGGCGGCGCTGAAGGACGGACCTACCCAGTCCATGTTGGTCGCCGTGTTCTGGAAGCTGTTGAGCAGCGAGGCGATCTGCGGGTTCCGGCTCATGATGGCCGCCGCGAGCAGATCACCCGAGCGCGCCAGATTCGGGATCGCGCCGTCGGTATCGGCCAGCGACTTCTCGGCCGTGTCCACCAGCGAGCCGACCACCTTCGGATCGAGCTGGTTCAACGTCTTGGTGGCGAGCCGGGCGACCTCCGGAATCGACAGCGGCATCCGCACATTCGCGGTCTTCAGCTGTTGCCCGTCGCGCACGTACGGTCCGTCGCCGGAATTCGGCTTGAACTCGACGTAGGGCTCGCCGAGTGCGGACAGATGCTCGATGGTGACCGTGCTGTCGGTGGGCACCCGCCGGTCTGCGGCCAGCTTCAGCCCGACCTCGACGCCGCCCGCGCTATTGCTCACCGAGCTGACGCGGCCCACCTCGATCCCGGTGAGCAACACCGGCGATCCGACGGCGAGTCCACCCGAGTTGGTCAGCACCATGGTGGCGTGGGTGTAGTCGGCCAGCGGATCCGCTTGCACCACTGCGAACGTGAGATATCCCGCGCCGAGCACGGTGATGGCGGCGATACCGCCCAGTGAGGCGAGCGGGCCGAGCTTCATCGGACGACTCCGATCATGCGTAGGGTCTGGATGATCCGGTCCGTCTGGTCCTGAATCGGCACGGGGGCATCGGTTTTCACGCCGGTGATATTCACCTTGGGCCCGTGCTCCGCGAACGGAATGATCTTGTCGCGGACCAGCGAGATCAGCGCCTGCAGATTCGACGGCTGGCTCAGATCCAATGGCCGGGCCGACGCCAACAGCGGCAGGTACGCCTGCACGGTGCCGTCCGCGCTGTTCAGCAGCGGGCCGAGCCAGGTGAGCGAGGTGCCGATCGGGCCGAGCACGCTGAAGATCTTGGTCACGCCGACAATGGACGGCGCGATGCCGGTCATCTGGTCGACCGATTCCTGGGTCAGCAGGTCGGCGAGCACCGGCCGGATGCCGTGCAGCACATTGGTGTTGTTGTCGATGCCGTCGAGCAGCGAATCGAGCTCGTCCAGGTGGTTGCCCAGATCCACGGCGTCGTCGGCCAGGGTCTTGCCGATCTGCGCGGTTCGTGCGGGATCCGCGGGGAGCACATCGTTGAGTTGCTCGATGGTGTCCTGCACCTTCTGCACCGCCCCGCCCTGGGTGAACGTGGCCAGTGCGGCCATCGTGTCCTCCAGCTGCACCGGCGGTTTCGTCTGCGCCAGCGGGATCGTGCCGCCTTCGGGCAGCAGCTTGCCGAAGCCGTCCGGCGGGGTGAGCAGCGCGAGGTGGATGTCGCCGAGCACCGTGTTCTGCCGCAGTTCGGCGAGCGTGTCGGCGGGCAGCCGCGCCGATGTCGAGATCCTGGCGTCGACCACCACGTAGCCGCCGCGACCGCCGGTCTTGGCCGAATCAACTACCGACACACCGGAAACCGTGCCGATCTGGGCGCCGTTGGCCATGATCTTGGCCCGCGCGGGCAGGTTCAGCACGTTGGCGAACTGGATGTGGATGTCGTAGGTGTCGCCGGAAACCTCGGAGCCGGGCACCGGAACCGAGGACGGGTCGAACGAGCAGCCCGCAGCGGGCACCGCGACCGCCAGCGCCACCGCGAGCCCGGCGACGAAACGGCCACCGCGGCAACCCTTCTCGCTACGCGCCCGGTCCAGCGTGACGACCAGCCGTCCGGTCTCGTCCCGATTGATCCTCATCGCACGCCTGCCAATCCGAACACCAGGGCCGCCATATCGACCTTCGCCATACCCGCCGCCGCGTCACAGCGACCGGGCGCCAGCGCGTTCACCACCGCGCACACCTGGTCGGCCTGCTGCTGCGGGATCGCGACCTTCGGTGCGGCATAGGTGATCCCGGACTGCCCCACCGACCGGAGGGCGTCGGTCAGCACCGGCATCATGGACACGACCTGGGCCAGCGATCCGACCCGGGCACGCAGGAATTTCACCAGCGGCACGGTGAAATCGAGGGCCTTCATGATCGGATCGCCGAAGGCCGTGGTGAGGTCGTTGAGCACCGGAAGCAGTTGCGCGAGTCCGTCGATCACCTGCGCACCGGGCTCCAGGAGATCGGTCCGCGACGCACTGAGCACCGGCGCCAACCGGCGGAACATCGATTCGATGTCGCCCCAGTGCTCCTCGACCTTCTTACCGACCGAGGCGAAGGCGTCGAAAACGCCGACCAGATGGCCGATGTCGGCATCGGGCGAGGCCATCGCCCCGCTCAGCTTTTTGATGATGTCGTTGATCTGCGGCCCGGTTCCCGCGGTCGCCGCGTTGAGCTGCGACAAGCCCTGGGCGAGGGCGTCCGGGGTTTTGGCGTCCGGACCCGAGATCTGCGCGGACAGCTGCGCGACCGCGTTCAGCGTCTCGGAGACGCTCTTGGGCGTCAGCGTCTTGGTGATGCACTGCGCGGCGTTCCAGCGCGCGGTGTCCTTGCCCGCGGAAACCACGGCGAGTTCGCGGGCCGCGACGATGCTGTCGGCCAGCGTGGTGGCGCCCGCGTCGGCGTAGACCGGCTTGTCGGCTTCGACGTCGAATTCGACCTTCACCGACTTGCCCTGCGGGGCAATGGAAGTCACGGTGCCCACCGGAATGCCCCGCATGGTCACCTGATTGCCGACGTACAGGCCGACACTGTCGGGCATGATCGCGCAGTAGCTCTGGGTCTGCTTCATCGGATCGAAGGCGATGAAATACCCGACGACGACGAGGGCGACCGCCACGAGCGCACCCGACACCGACATGAACGCCCGCGAGCCCAGGATCTTGTACAGCATCAGCAGTCCCTCCCGGGCAGCGGCACGCACACCCGCGCGATCGCGTTCGGTGGCGCGGTGATGGTCTGACCGGACTGGTCGATCGTCACGCCACCGTCGGGAATGGCCATCGCCGACAGCTTCTGCTGCAGGTCCTGCACCGAGGCGACGACCGGGTCCAGCTTGTCGAGCAGTTCCGTCAGCCGCGGCACGGCGTCGAACAGCGGCTGTAGCTTCGGCTTCAGCTCCGCGTAGGTCGGCGCGATCGCCGCGGCCTTGCTGATCACGGCATTCAGCAGCCGCAGACCCTCGCGCAGCTCGGCACGCTTGCTCAGGACCAGGTCCTCCATCAGGTTGGTCGCCTGCACCAGCCGGCCCAGCGAACCCTTCGCGCCGTCGTACATGGTCACGTACTCATCGGCGTTGGCGATCGCCTTGGAAATCATCGTGTGCTGGCGATTGAGGTCGTCGACGAAGCTGTTGAGGCTGTCGAGGGTGGTGCGCAGCGTGTCCGGCGCCTCCGCGACCGAGGTGCCGAGCGCGGCCAGGTTGCGCCGCAACGTGTCTCCGTCGATCTTGCGCAGCGGCTCGGCCGCGTCCTGGAAGGTCTGCACCAGGCTGTACGGCAACCGCACCCGATCCAGCGGAATGTGCTTGTCGCCCAACGGTGTCGCGCCCGAGGGGAACAGCGCCACATAATTGCCGCCGACCACGGTGAGCATGCGGATATCCAGCGTGGACTGGTCGCCGACGAACACGTTGGAGTCGACGGTGAAGCGCATGACCACCCGATCCGGTTTCAGCTCCAGCGATTTCACCGTGCCGACGCTGATCCCGGCGACGCGGATGTCGTCACCGGCCTGCACCGACTGGGCCTCCGCCAGATCGGCGCTGTAGGTCTGCTTGCCGATCGGGACGACGTACAGCACGCCCGCCGCGACGGCCAGCACCGCGATCAGCACGACGCCGGCGATGCCGAGCCGGATTTCGCGCCGCTTCTTCTCCTGCTCGCCGACGACACGGCGATCGGCGAACATCCCACTCACCCAGCGCATACCGCCACCTGCTGTCCCGCGATGAGTACGCCGAGCACCTGTGGCAAGTCCGCCTGCCCCTTGGAACACTGCGGCTTCCAGCCCGCCACAGCCGATTTGGGGATCGCCGCGTCGAAGCCCGCCAGCAATCCGGGCAGCTTGTCGAACACCTCGAGGGCCTGCTGCGGGTCGGGGAAGATCTGGTGGATCAACGCGTCCACATCGTCGGGGCTCTGCAGCCCGAGAGCGTTGAACAGGTTTTCCAGCGGGCCGAGCACCGAGGGCGCGGCCGCGGCGAACTGGGCCAACCCCGCCATATTGGACTGCAGGCCGGAGAAGATGTCGGCCAGCCGGGCCAGCAGGGGCACCATGTAGTGAACCTTCCCGCCGGCCGTTTCTTGCAGGTCGGACAGGTTCTGCAGCACCTTGTCGATCACCACCTGCCGGTCCTTGACGTGCGCCGCGAGTTTGTCGATCGCCGCCAGCGCGGGTCCGATACCGTTGCCGTCGCCCTCGATGAGGGCGACCATGCTCGCGCTGAACTGGTTGATCTCCTCGGGGGAGATGGTGGCCAGCACCGGCTTCAGGCCGTTGAACATGCTGGTCACATCGAACGACGGTACGGTGTGCTCGGTGCCGACCGTGGCGCCGCCCGGGATGCGCTTGCCGGGCTGCGGCTGCTGCTGCAGGTCGATATAGCGCTGGCCGGTGAGGTTTTGGTAGCGGATGGCCAGTTTCGAGTTGTCGTAGATCGACGCATCGGTCTTCAGCGACAACCGAACTCGCGCCTGCACCCCGTCGAGCTCGATACCGTCGACCTTGCCGACCTGCACGCCGTACATGCGCACGTCGTCGCCGACCTTCAGGCCATTGGCGTCGGTGAACAGCGCGGAGTGCTGTTCGGTAGGTCCCGACACCGGTCGCTTGATCGCCGTGCAGACGATGCCGAGCACGACGATCATCACCACGGCGAACAATCCCAGCCGCCAGGCTGCGGCGCGCACCGTCATCGGACACCCGCCACTAACGGTGCCAGCACGGGCATTCCGGTCAGATCGATCTCGGCGTTCAACACCGGCCCGTTCGGGGTGTCCGGCATGGCCGCGCGCAGGCGGCGCAGCAACTCGGTCAGTTCGGCGCCCGACTGGCGCGGTTGCGGCACCATCTGCGCGAGCAGCGTCAGCACCGGCGCGAGCATGTCGGTGACCCCGGACAGATCGCCGCCGAGTGCGTTGCCGAGGTCGGCGATGCCCGGCAGCAGCGTGTCGGTGTGCATCCGCACGCCGGCGTCGAAGGATTCCCGATTCGACTGCAGCCGTGGGATATTGCGGAGCATGTCCACCATCACCTCGTTGGCGCCGGCGAAATCGCCTGCGCCGTAGAACGCGGGCCCCAGCCGGGCGGCCAGTTCGGAGAGTGGCATCCGCTGGTTGTCGGTGACGATCTGGGCCGCCTGGATAATCGCCTGCGCCAGTGGGGTGAACGCCTTCATGTCGTGGGAAACCTGGCTGATCACTGTCGCCATCTGCGGGGTCAGCACCGAGTCGCCGCTCTGCGAGAGGTTGCGCAGCATGCTGCCCATGGTGGCGTCGAAGATCGCGGCGGAATTATCGCCGGTCAGGTCGATCACGCTGTTGTCGCGCAGAGCCGAACCGCCGGAACCACGGCGCAACTCGATCTCGCTGATACCGAAGAGGTTCGCCGGGGCGTAGTCGACTCGTAGGCTGTCGTCGATGCCGTGCAGCTGAGCAGGATCCAGCCGCAAGGTGATTCGCTGGGTTCCCCGCTCGGCCGGGTCGATCTCGGTGACCGTGCCGACCTGCACGCCGTCCACCCGCACCGGGGTGCCCGTGACGATGCCGTCGCCGATCTGTTCGGTGTGCATCGCGATGTGCAGCCCGTCATCGGAGCGCAGTTCCCGTTGCAGCGCGATGGTCGCGACCACCGCCGCGATGAGTCCGACCGCGATCAGGCCGACGAGCCGGGATCGCTGCTTGTCTACTGCCACTCCGGGCAATCCGTACTTCGGCATCGCCATTATCCCGTGAAACTGATCGTCGCGTGGAAGCCCCACAGCACGATGGTGAGCACCATGTCGATGGCAACGATCGCCACCGACGAGGCACGCACCGCACGGCCGGAGGCAATGCCGACCCCCTCGGGCCCGCCGGTGGCGAAGAAGCCGTAGTAGCTGTGGATGAGGATCACGACGGTGGCGAAGATGGCCACCTTGATCACCGCGGCGATCACGTCGAATCCGGCCACGAATTGGAAGAAGTAGTGGTCGTACACGCCCGCGGATTGGCCGTGCACCAGCGTGATCAGCCCGCGGCAGGACAGGTACGCCAGGATCAGGCCGATCAGGAAGGTCGGCACGATCGAGATCGCGCCGGCGATCACCCGGGTGGTCACGACGAAGGGCACCGAACGCACACCCATCGCCTCTAGTGCGTCGATCTCCTCGGAGATGCGCATGGAACCGATCTCGGCGGTGATCCGGCACCCCGCCTGCGCGGCGAAGCCGATGGCCGCGGCAATGGGCGCTAGCTCGCGGGTGGTCGCGTAGGCGGAGACGATGCCGGTGACCGGGCCCATGCCGAGGATGTTCAGCATGGTGAACGATTCGACGGCGACCGAGGCGCCCATGACCAGGCCGAGCACCATCATCATCGGGACCGTGCCGCCGCCGACGATGACCGAGCCGCGGCCCCAGGTCATATCGGAGATGATGCGCATCGTCTCGTCGCGATAATGCTTGATCGTCAACGGAATCGACGAGAGCACCTGCCAGACGAAGGCCAGCACGAAGCCCAGCGACTCGAACCGGACCAGGATCAGGCCGCGGCGCTGGTAGAAGCGGGAGATCCAGCCCAAGCCCTTGGGCACGTAGGTCGAAGCAGCCACGTCACACCAACCTGGTCGGCAGGAACATCTCGACAACCTGGGTGACGCCGAGGTTGACGACCGCGATCGACACGACCGACAGCACCACTGCCGCGTTCACCGCGTCGGCCACACCGCGCGGTCCACCCTTGGCCTCCAGCCCGCGCTGGCAGGCGATGACCACCACCAGGAAGCCGAACAGGGCGGCCTTGAGCAGTGACACCCACACGTCGGCGACGGTGGTGAAGGAACCGAAGGTGGCCCAGTAGCTGCCCGGGGTGACGTTCTGACCGCCGACCGCGACCGCGTAGCCCGCGACGATGCCGACGAAGATGATCAGGATGTTCAGCAGCGGCGCCACGAAGATCATCGCGACCAGTCGCGGAATCACCAGGCGCGGAATCGGACTGATGCCCATGGTGTTGAGCGCGTCGATCTCCTCGCGGATCGTGCGTGCGCCCAGGTCGGCGGCGATGGCGGCGGCGCCGGCGCCGCCGAGAAGGAAGCCGGTGGCCAGCGGGGCGCCCTGCTTGATCACGCCGAGGCCGCCGGTCGCGCCGAGCAGCGAGTCCGCGCCGAGGGTGTGGATGAGGTTGCCGACCTGGATCGAGACGATGACGCCGAACGGGATCGCGATGAGGATCGCGGGGATCGCCGTGACGGTCACCAATCGCCAGGCCTGCGTGACCGCTTCCCGCCACTGGAATTGGCCGCGCGCGATCCCGGTGGCCGTACCGGTCACCGATTCGCGCGCGATGTCCACGGCTCGACCGAAGGTCCGCAATGACGAGACGACGGTCTCGGAGAAGTTCTTGCGGACGATACGGACGGCGGCGCTGGAGCGAGCCCGGGTCACAGACGCCACGCTTGGCCCCAACCAGGCCGGTGTGTCTCAGGTTTCAAAGTGGTTCTCTCCATGATGGGCGTCACTGCCACCATGAAGCTATCGGTGACCATTGGTAACAGTAAAGCTGATCACGGTGTGAGCATCGCCTCCTATTCGCTTGCTGATGACTAGCTTCACGGGCCGGTCAAAAGCACAGAATGGAAGTAATTCGCCGTTCTGCAACGGGTTATCAGCGCATATTTGCTATCAATGTGTTTTGTGTCACGTCGTTTGGCTAACCCCGAGCAAGATCACGAGCCGATTACGGAAGGACGTAATAGGCAAATAGGACAAGCTGGACCGCGGTCCCACAGCACGGTGGCCCGCCCAGGGACAACAGTCAGCACACCGACGGCTGGGCGTCGCCCGCACGTGCTCCCTAGGGGCTGGCGGCGAGGAACACAAAGGCCGAGAACAGGGCCAGATGGACACCGCCCTGCAAGAGCGTCGCCCGGCCGGGGACGACCGTGAGGACGCCGACCACGATCGTGAGCGCCAGCAACACCATCTGCGTGGCGCCGAGGCCGAGGACCAGCGGGCCCTCCAGCCAGATGGTGGCCACCGCGATCGCCGGAATGGTCAGACCGATGCTGGCCATGGCCGAGCCGAGCGCGAGGTTGAGGCTGATCTGCACGCGGTCGCGGCGGGCGGCGCGGACCGCGGCGAGAGTCTCCGGCAGCAGCACGAGCAAGGCGATCACCACGCCGACGGCGGACGGCGGCAGGCCCGCGGACGCGACAGCCGATTCGATGGACGGGGAGACCACCTTGGCCAGCCCCACCACGCACACCAGCGCTACAAACAGCAGCGCGAGGCTGATGAGCGCGGCCCTAGTGGTGGGCGGGGCGTCGTGCTCGTCGTCGTCGGTCACCACGCCGTCGCCTTCGACGGGCAGGAAGTCGTCCGGATGACGCACCGTCTGCACCATCACGAACAGCCCGTACAGCGCCAGCGAGGCAACCGCGGCGAAGGCCAGCTGCCCGGCGGAGAACTCCGGTCCGGACTGGCTGGTGGTGAAGGTCGGCAGCACCAGGCTCAGCGTGGCCAGCGTCGCGACGGTGGCCAGGGCGGCGCCGGTGCCCTCGGCGTTGAATACCGCGACCCGCCTGCGCAGCGCGCCGACCAGCAGGGACAGGCCGAAGATGCCGTTGCAGGTGATCATGACGGCGGCGAAGACGGTGTCCCGGGCCAGCGAGGCGGCCTTCTCGCCGCCGGAGATCATCAGCGTGACGATGAGCGCGACCTCGATGACGGTCACCGCGACCGCGAGCACCAGCGACCCGAACGGCTCGCCGACCCGGTGCGCGACCACCTCCGCGTGGTAGACCGCCGCGAGCACCGCGCCGATCAGCGCCGCGGCGACCACGACCACCGCCACCCCGGACAGACTTCGCCCCCAGGTAACGGCCAGCGCGAGGGCGGCGAGGAGCGGAACGAGCACGGTCCAGCGGTTGGTCAACACACGGATCATGGGATCCATAGTTGCAGCTAACGCTCCGCATCCAGGTCAGCGCGCTGTTCGAGTGTTCGGTTAGTCGTCCAGGTCGATGCGGACGGTGAGCAGATCGGTGCCGACCAGCCGGACCACCGCGCTGTTGCCGCGCGGCAGCTCACGCAACCGGGCGCGCGCGTCGTCCTCGGGCAGCAGGTGCGCGGTGCCGGTGTGCCAGCGGCCGCGCAGACGCAACCGAACGCGGTTGTTCGCCTTGATGTTTCGGATGTACTGGGAGCGGTCACCGAATTCGGAGACCAGCCAGAACTGGTTGCCGACCAAGCGGCCGCCGATCGGCGTGCTGCGCGGCTGCCCGCTCACCCGGCCGACGGTCTCCAGCAGTTGCTGCCCGGGCAGCTTGCGCTGCATCGGATTGACGACGCGGCGTTGCAGCGTCGTCACCACGCGATGTTGAATATCGCCCATACTCGACATGCGGCGACGTTAGCACCGGGGGCGATTCACCGCGCGAGTCAGCGAGGGCCGACTTCATTGATGGCGCAGCACATGAGGTTTCAACCGAAGGTATAGCCGCCCGATGATGACTGTGCGATACGCGACCTTCATGTCGCGGTTGACATAGGCCGCGGTTGACATAGGCCGCGGTTGACATAGGCCGCGGTTGACATAGGCACAGTGCCATCAGGTACGAGCGAATCCGAAGCGCGATGCCGAAAAGCCGTTGGCACAGTGCCAGAAGCGAATACCGCCGCGCTGGGCAATTCGACGAATTGCCCGCAATACCGCGGCCTTCGTGTGACCCGCGTCATACAGTCCGGTCCCCTGCACTACCACTGAGCACACCAGGACAAGTCATGCACGCATCGCCCCTCCGTCCGCGCGGCCTGGTTCTCGCCGCGACCGCCGCGGCGTTCTCCCTGATCGGTTCCGGCCTGATCGCCCCCGCCACTGCGCACGCCGCGGCCCCGATCAACTTCGCACCGAAGGTGGATTCGCCGTCCGGCGGCCAGTTTCCCTCGTGGGGGCCCGGCCCGTCCGCGATCGGCACCGTCACCGCCGACTTCAACGGTGACGGCAAGGCCGATATCGTCTCGGCCGATTTCCAAGGGGTGGGGCCGATTCTGATGACCGGTAAAGGGGACGGCCGGTTCAACACCGGCACCAGGGTCGGTGATGCGGGCAACGGTTACGGCGCGGTGGGCGTCGGCGACCTGAACGGTGACGGCAAACCCGATGTCGTCGCGCAGGCGTGGACCACGCTGGCGACCTTCCTGAACAATGGCGACGGCACCTTCCGCCCGGCCGTGAAATACCCGACACTCGAAGGCGCGCAACAGGAAGCGATCGTCGCCGACGTCAACGGTGACGGCAAGGCCGACGTGCTCAGCCTGGTACCCACCGGTGTGAAGACCTGGCTCGGCAAGGGTGACGGAACGCTCGATGACGGGTCGGTCAGCCATATTCCGGGTGTCGCCGCCGCGTTCACGGTCGGAAAGTTCAACTCGGACAACAAACTCGATATCGCGGTGAACAACGACGCGCTGCAACAGGTGCACGTCTTCACCGGCAACGGAGACGGCAGCTTCACCCGGCGCGGCGCGAGCACATCCGGCCTGATCACCGAGGACGTGCGCGCGGGCGACTTCGACGGCGACGGAATCGATGACGTGATCACCGCCGACTCGTTCTCCTTCAGCACCACCTTGCTGCTCTCCGACGGACAGGGCGGATTCAAGAAGACCGACCGGGTGAACCTGTCCGGTCTCGGCCCGACCAGCATCGCCCCCGGCGACTTCAACAAGGACGGCAAGCTGGACGCCGCGATGTCGGCGGTGCTGAACTCGAAGATGGTGATCTTCACCGGCGAGGGCGGAAGCATCAGCAAGACCGGCGATTTCGACGTCACCTCGGCACCGCAGACGCCGGTGGTCGCCGACTTCGACGAGGACGGCAAGCTCGACATCGTGGTAGCGGGCAGCGCGAACGCGGTGTCGTTCCTGAAGAACATCTCCTGATCGTGGTCAGCAGATCGAGATCGGGGCGATGTTGTCGTCGAACGGCAGGTAGCCGTCGACGGTGGCGGTGACTTGCAAACTCTTGACGGTGATTTCACCGCCGTGGTTGTCCAGGAACGCGACATCCGAGGCGTCCCGGCCGGTGGCGATCCGGACCAGCGTGCAGCGTGGGGCGAGGCCGGTGGCGTCGAGTGCCCGCCAGCCACCGTCGATGTAGGCCTCGGCGACCGCATGGAAGTCCATCGGCGCACAACCCGGCGCGTACACCGACACCACCCGCGCGGGCACCTTGACCGCGCGCAGCAGCGCCACCACCAGATGGGCGAAGTCGCGGCACACCCCGGCGCCGGACAGCAGCGTCTCCACCGCACCGTCGATGGGGTCGCTGCTGCCCGCGACGTAACGGATGCGGCGGCCGACCCATTCCGTCACCCTGGCCGCCAATCGGGCATCCGGTGTGCCGGAACCGAATTCGGTGGCGGCGAAGCCGAGCAGCTTGTCCGACTCGGCGAACCGGCTCGGCCGTAGATACAGTGCGCGGTCGTAGTCGGAAGCGGGTTCCGGTGTCGCGGCGCCGAGGACGGTCGCGCTGTAGTGCGCGCGCAAAATGCCTGGGCCGACGGAGAATTTGTGGATACGGGTGCCGTGCGGTCCGCGGATCTCCCATGGCGTGACGGCCCAGCCGTCGAGCTCGAACACCAGTGACTCGGTCAGGTCCAGGCTCGCCTGCCGGGCGACGGCGATCTGGAATTCGAGGGTGGTCGGTGCGGTGATCGCCACCTCGAGCTGGGCCGAGACATCGCGCTTCACACCACAATCCTGTCAGTCGCGGTCCGCTGCACCGGCGTATTCTCGGCCACGCCGGGTCGAGTTGGCATCATATGCACCGCCAATTCATCCCCAAGAGGGGATTAGTGTGCCCTACCACGCGGATATGGGCGAGAATTTGCCCGTGCGGACCCAGTTCACCCAAGAGCTAATCGCGTTGACCAACGACTTGACGCTGATGTGCCGGCTTACCCATGACGCGGCCGAGCGGGTGACCGACGCGCTGGTCGGCGCCGATCTCACCGCCACCTATGAGGTGTTCGCACTCGACGAGCAGCTACAGACGATGTACAGCGCGTGTGAGGCGAGGACGGTGGTGCTGCTCGCGTTGCAGGCGCCGGTCGCCCGCGACCTGCGGCACGTGGTCACCGCCATCCAGATCGCGACCGAGTTGTCGCACATCGGCGCACTGGTCAGCCGGGTCGCCGACCAGGTCTATCAAAGCCATCCGGGACATGTTGCGCCGCAAGGGATTCTCGATGTGCTCGCGGCCATGGGCAGGCTCGCGGCGGACCGTACCGCGATCAGCGGCCGAGCCGTCGCCACCGGCCACCAAGAACCGCCCGGTGAACAGGATCCCGGCGTGCACGCGATGGAAGTACTGCACAAGCAACTACATTCGGCCCTCGCCGCCGCCGCGCCGAGCCAGCCGACCACCGCCGCCATCACCATCGCACTGCTCGCCAACCATTTGGAACGCTGCGTCGACCACACCGCCCGCATCGATCGCCTGATCCGCTTCCTGGACACCGGCATTCCCCCCACCGCCCAGCCCACCGACAACCCCTGAGTGCGACCCCGCCGGGGTGCGCACCCTTTGGCTCACCGAAAGAGGGTGTGCGCACCGTTTTCTAGTGGCGCGCGATGGTGTAGAGGTCGCGGGCGGGGCCGGTCAGGCGGTGGCCGGTGGGCCAGACGGCGCGCAGGGTGCGGTTCAGGTCCAGGCCGGTGATCGTTGGCGATACCAGAGTGCCAGCGGCGATTTCAGCCGCTACGGCCAGGGAACTGAGGACTGCCGGGCCGACGCCTGACGCTACGGCGGTCTTGATGGCGGTGGTGGAGGACAGCTCGAGGGCGACATCGGGTGTCCAGGTGGGGATGCGGCGAGAGATCGCGTGCTCGAACCAGTTTCGGGTGCCGGAGCCGGGTTCCCGTTGGATCAGCGGGGTTTCGGCGAGTTCGTCGAGCGTTATCGAGCCGCGACGCGCCCACCGATGCGTCGGCGCGACCACCACGACGAGTCGGTCGCCGGTAACGATGTGTGACTCCAGACCGCGGAAGTGCTGCGGGCTTTCGATGAATCCGATGGCCGCCTTGTTGTCGAGGACCTGCTGGGCGACCTCGACCGAGTTGCCGGACTCCAACGCGATGGCGGTGTCCGGTGCGGTGGCGCGCAGTTTCATGAGCCAGCCGGGGAACAGGTATTCGGCAATCGTCTGGCTTGCCGCGACCCGCAGGTGCGAGTGCCGCTCGGCGCGCAAGGTGTCGATCCCGGCATCGAGTTGCTCCGCCGCGTGAATTACGCCGCGGGCCCACTCCGCGATCAGCGATCCCGCGGGGGTCGGGCGGGAACCGAGCGTGGTGCGTTCCAGCACCGGAACCCCGACGAGTTTTTCCAGGTAGCGGATGCGAGAGGACGCGGAGGGCTGGCTGATGCCGTGCGCCGCCGCCGCGCGACCGAGACTGCCCAGTTCGATGACCGAGAGCAGCAGATCGAGCGCGGCCAGGTCGGGGACACGCGGCGACAGCGGCATAGAACGAGTCTATGCATGCATAGGAACAGGCCAGCTACCTGACCCGGCGACAGCGGGCGAGGCTGGAGACATGACCGCCACCGTGACCTTCCCTCCCGCCGCCCCGCGGCGTCTGGTCGGCGACCTCGACCACAAGGGCCGCCGGTCCGGCTCGCTGCGCCAGCTCGGCCCCAACTGGTTCGCCGCGGTGATGGGCACCGGCATCGTCGCCACTGCCGCAGCCACCCTGCCGCTGCAATTCACCGGACTACGCGGCGCCGCGACCCTCGTGTGGGCACTGGCCGCCGCGCTGCTGGTGGCATTGAGCGTGGCCTGGGTCGCGCACTGGGTGCGTTTCCCCGATACCGCTCGCGACCAGCGCAATCATCCGGTGATGTCACAGTTCTTCGGCGCTCCGCCGATGGCATTGCTGACCGTCGGCGGCGGAACCCTGCTGCTGGGCGGCGATGTGATCGGGATGTCCGCCGCGGTGGCGATCGACTGGGTGCTGTGGACCGCGGGCACCGCGCTCGGTCTGCTGACCGCCTTCGCAGTCCCCTACCGCATGTTCACTCGGCGCCGGGTCGACGCCGATGCCGCGTTCGGTGGCTGGCTGATGCCGGTGGTGCCGCCGATGGTTTCGGCCGCGATGGGGGCGCTGCTCGTCCCGCACACTCCCGCGGGCCAGCCGCGCCTGACCATGATCCTGCTGTGTGTCGCCATGTTCGGTCTCAGCCTGATCGCCGCCCTGGTCACCATCACCATGATCTGGTCGCGCCTGGTTCATCACGGGACTCCGGCCGCGGGCACAGTTCCCACCTTGTGGATCGTGCTCGGTCCCCTCGGTCAATCGATCACCGCCGCAGGGCTGCTCGCCAACGCCGCCCCCTCGGCCTTGCCCGACCTCTATGCCAAGGGCTTCATGGTCTTCTCGGTCATCTTCGGCATCGTCGCCTGGGGGTTCGCCATGCTGTGGTTGGCGCTCGCCCTGGCCGTCACCGTAAAGACCGCCCGCGCAGGCGAATTGAGCTTCAACCTGACCTGGTGGGGCTTCACCTTCCCGCTCGGCACCTGCGTCACCGGCAGCATCGTGCTCTATACCCACACGGGCGCAGACCTTTTCGCCGTCACTGCCGTCGTCCTATATGTAGTGCTGGTCGCCGCGTGGGTGATGGTTACCGCACGCACCGCGGGCGGTGTGCTGAGCGGTGCTTTGCTCCGCCCCGCGACCAGGTAGTCCGCGGCCGAGGCCTCGACACCGGTCAGTCCAACAGCGAGAAGCGACCGGAGTACAGTAATTCGGTGATCGCGTCCAGCTTCGCTTGTGGCGCAGCGTAATCCGGGTGCGCTCGGAAAATCGCGGCGGCGTCGTGCAACTGGATCATCTGTTGCTCGGCTCGCGCAACGGTGCGGCCGCCGGGGGTGACCGGATGACGGGCGAAGACGGGTTTCCGTGGGTCTACGCGACCTAGGGCGACGGCCTGGTCCACCCGGCGGGAGCAGCGGCAGAAGGCTTGCGGATTCGCCAGGCCGCACGTGGAGTTCAGGAAGGACCCGAGGCGTTTCTTGGTGCGCTCCAAGCGCTTTCGGTAGGCGGCCGGGGTGATGTCGAGGATCCAGGCGGCGTCGGTGGAGTTCAGTTCGAAGACGTCGCCGAGGACGAAGGCGACGCGCTCGTCGCGAGCCAGGCATTGCAACATGGCCTGGCTACAGCTGAGCCGGACCTCGTCGGCCAGCAACGTGGCTTCCGGGCCGCGATAATCAGCCTCCGCGAGCCCGTCGGCCAGCCCATCCCGGAAGGCGTCCAGGCTCAGCTGCGCCGCCTCCTGGGGCGTCTGTCTTCCGAGGTTCAGCAGATAGTTGACGCCGATCCGGTAAGCCCAGGTCAGCAACTTCGCCTCGGCCCGCCAGGTGCTCAGGTTGCCGAGCACCCGCAGCAGAATCTCCTGCGTCGCGTCCTCGGCTTCGGCGGGCCGCCACACCATCCGCAGGGCGAGCCGATACAGCGGATCCTGCAGCAGGCGCACCACCCCGGAGATCGCGTCGCGCTCCCCCGCGACGGCCCGCGCGACCAGT
Organism: Nocardia brasiliensis; assembly: GCF_042691675.1. Taxonomy (GTDB): domain Bacteria; phylum Actinomycetota; class Actinomycetes; order Mycobacteriales; family Mycobacteriaceae; genus Nocardia; species Nocardia brasiliensis_D. Next base: position 1,649,015 of record NZ_CP170507.1, on the reverse strand, counting down.
TCCCGTTCCTCGGCCCCGACCAGCTCGCCTGCCTCCGCACTCACCCAGCCATCCTTCGGCCGCGGGCCGCTCCGGCGCAAGTGTCAGTAGTTCTTCAGGGTGAGGGATGCGGGGTCGGCTTCCGGCGGGTTGGCGGCCATGGCGTCGAGGAACTCCTGCGAGGGCGGTTCGGCGAAGAGCATGCCGACCACTTCATGGGCACCTTCCTGATTGATCTTCACGTAGTCGCGCAGTTCCTGTTCGTAGGCGGCGAACGCGGCCCGATAATCGCCTGCGGCGGTGGCCAGTTCACCGGCCAGGACGTAAGCGCCGATCAGCGCCTGTGAGGTGCCCCGACCGGACAACGGCGAGGCACACGCGCACGCGTCCCCGAGCAGCACCACCCGGCCCGCCGACCAGGTGTCCATCCGCACTTGACCGACCGGCGTGAGGTACAGGTCCGACGACGCGGCCAGCTCCCGCAGCAGGCGCGGGACCTCCCACCCGGAACCGGCGAACCGCTCCGCGATGAGCCGCTTCTGCGCATCGATGTCGCGCCGGTCGTAATCGAGCGGCTCCGAAGCGAAATACAGTGCGGCACGGGCCTCGGCGTTGTTCCTGGTACTGAACACATTCGCCGACTTTCCGTTGCCGAGTTGGCAGGCCCGGCCCTCGTGGTCGAGGTTCAGGAAGTTGTCCGTGGCGAAGATGGCGTTATAGAGGCCGAGATGGTGGATGTAGTCCGCGTGGTCACCGAACACGAGGGATCGCACCTTGGAGTACATCCCGTCGGCGCCGACCACCAGGTCGAACCGGCGCGGCTCGCCCCGTTCGAAACTCACCAGGACGCCGTCCTCGTCCTCGGCGACGGCTTTGATCGAGTTGTCGAAGAGGTATTCGGTTTCCCCCTTCGTCTGGTCGTAGAGGAGGTCGGACAGGTCGCTTTTCAGCACCTCCAGCTCACCGGCGAAGATCGCCGACGGCATCGTCACGACATGGTGGCCCAAGCTGTCGACCACCTCGCTGTCCCGGATGCCGGTGCTGAACTTGCGGACCTCGTCGAGGATCCCCATCCGCTCCAGCACGGTCATCGACTCGCCGCGGAAATCCACCGCGTACCCACCGGCGCGCGGGCCCGGCGCCCGCTCGACCACGGTCGCGTCGAAGCCGTATCGCCGTAGCCAGTAGGCCAGCGCGGGACCGGCGACGCCGCCGCCGGAGATCAGGATGTTCGTGTTCTTCATGGTCGTTCTCACTTCTCCTCGTACAGGGTGAGTACAACGTACAGGACACTACATACGTTGTACATAGTGTACTAGTCCGCGATTTGCAGCGAGGCTTGCTACTCTCATTTCCATGCGTACTAGTACACCTGATGGTATGAGTTCACCTCCCCCATACCTGCGCATCGCCGCGGAGATCCAGGAGCGGATCAACTCCGGCGAGCTGCGGGCGGGCGATCGGGTGCCCTCCGCACGGCAGATCACCAAGGAGTGGGGCGTCGCGATCGCCACCGCGACCAAGGTGCTCGCCGTGCTGCGCCAAGAGGGCACGGTTCGGGTGGTACCCGGCGTCGGCACCGTGGTGGACGCCCCGCAGGCGGCGCGACAACAGCACGGCCGCGAGACCGAGCTGACCGCCGCGACCGTGGTGCGGGCGGGCATGGCGATTGCCGACGCCGAAGGTCTTGCGGCGCTGTCGATGCGGCGCGTCGCCACCGAACTCGGCGTACCGACGATGTCGCTGTATCGCCATGTGGGCAGCAAGGATCGGCTGGTGCTGTTGATGGCGGACGCGGCCTTCGGCGAGGCCCAGTTCCCCGACCCGCCGCCCGTCGGCTGGCGGGCCAGGCTGGAAGTGCTCGCGCGGCTGCAGTGGGCGATGTATCACCGTCATCCGTGGGTGGTCACGGCAATGTGGGTGAGCAGGCCGGAGCCGGAACCGAAGCTGCTGGCGCACACCGAATGGGCGGCCCGCTCGTTCGATGATCTCGGCCTCGACCCGGATGCCGTGATCTACGCCCATGTCTCGCTGTACAGCTACGTGCGCGGGGTAGCCGTGAATCTCGAGCTGGAAGCGGTGGCTCGGCGGGCGGGTGCGCCGGTCGAGCCGTGGGATATCCGGGAGCCGGAATTCGAACGACTGCTGGCAAGCGGGCAGTTTCCCACCTTGGCGAGCCTGAACGAGCGCAACGACTTTCAGTTCGACATCGACAAGCTCTTCGAGTTCGGTTTACAGCGCCTGCTGGACGGGTTCGCCGCCATTGTCGAGCCGCGCCGCTGACCGCAGCCACCCGGCCACCGCCGCGCCGATCTCGTCCGGCCGATCCTCGGGCGCGTGATGCCCGGCCGGGCCGATCGGCGCGACCTCGACGTTCGCGAAAGTCGTTGCGGCCCAGTCGACCGCCTCCGCCGAGCCGAGCCCGACCCCGTTCGCCAACGCCATCACCAGCTTCGGCACCTCGGGCGTCCGCGCCGCCCATTCTCCGTAGTTCCGCACGATCGCCACCACGTCCGCGGGTGCACCGTCCAGCGGGAATTCGCGCGGCCACATCAGCAGCGGCTTGCGCGATTCGGGTGTCGGGTAGGGCGCGCGGTAGACGTCGTGATCCTCGGGCGACAAGTCGGCGACGCCCTTGGGCAGGTTGAACTCGATGAACATATTCTCCGTCAACACCATTCGCTCACCCTCCGCGCTGCGGAACTTCCGGAACAGTTCCGCGCCGAGCGGTGGCAGCTCGTCCCAGCGCAGCGGCCGCAGGAACGTCTCGATCAGCGCGATGCCGCGAACGCGGCTCGGATGACGCGCGGCCCAGTCCATGCCGAGCGCGCCGCCCCAGTCGTGGCCGACGAGCACCACCTGGTCCAGTCCGAGTGCGTCGAACCAGGCATCCAGGTAGCGGGCGTGGTCGGTGAACCGGTAGGCGATATCGGGCTTGCCGGACTCACCCATCCCGATGAGATCGGGGGCCAGCGCCCTGGTTCGGTCGGTGACGTGCGGAATCACGTTGCGCCACAGGTACGACGAGGTGGGGTTGCCGTGCAGGAACACCACCGGCACCGAGCCGGTGCCCGTGTCGCGGTAGGTGATGAACGAGTCGAGAACATCGACGGTCGCCATGAACTGTCCTTCCAGAGGTCTGGGTTGTTGGCCTTCACCCGGTTGGACACAGAACTTCGGCCTACTGTGACCGCCGCTGGCGTGACGCTCATCACGGCCCGGAGGGGACGGGTTCCGCACCACGGCACCGAACGTGATCCCGCAACTGACCGGCACATCCGTACAAGTCCAGTAGATAAATCGACCAGACTGAAATGAACCTGAGAATATCGCCGAATCAGGGTCGGCGACTTGCCAAGATCAAACCCCGTTATCTACTGTCTCAATACGTAGCAACGAGCAAGGTCGGGACGGAGAGATACGGTGCGGAAGCGAGAGGCGAATTCCCAGTCGCGGGTAGAACTCTCAGCTGACACCGATCGAATCCCGATCTGCCCCTAGTCATCACGAGCGAGTTCGCCGAGCGCGGCTCGACACCTCGGGTCCTCCCTCATCAGCCCCGTGGTGTCGGCGTGTGCGGATTCGGACTGGACAACCTCCCGCACCACCGCGGAACGGTCGACCTCCCTCGTGATCACCGCCCCCGAGTCGGCGCCGGCACGGCGACTCGGGGGCGGACTTATATCAACTCCCCTTGGCTGTGCCGAAGCTCATATGCGGCAATCGCTTCCACGACCTCGACCGCCGGATACGTTGGCGCCCGATATAGTTCAGGCGATCGGCGTTAGGAAGCTCGATGAAGTTCACAGCTCAGCGGCTCGCCCTGATCGGGCTGGCCATCGCGACATTCATCGGACTGTCCTACTACTTCGTCAACCGAGTCGAATCCCCCCGAGCGAACGCGCAGTGCACCGGGTCGGCGCAAATCTGCGCCGACGCACCGGCGAGCATGCCGAGCCGCGACGCACTCACCATGCTCGAAGCGATCCGGGTGGCCGGGCGCGCACCCAAAACCGGTTACACCCGTGAACAATTCGGCAGTGCCTGGTCAGATGACGTATCGGTGCCCGGTGGGCACAACAAATGCGACACCCGCAACGACATCCTGCAGCGCGACCTCACCGAGATCACCTTCAAGGACAACAGCCGCTGCGTCGTCGCCACCGGCACCCTGAACGACCCGTACACCGGCAAGACCATCAAATTCGTCCGCGGCCCCAAGACCTCCGACGATGTGCAGATCGACCACGTGATCGCGCTGTCGGACGCCTGGCAGAAAGGCGCGCAACAGCTTTCCGCGGAACGCAGGCGCGACCTGGCCAACGATCCGCTGAACCTGCAGGCCGTCGACGGCCCGACCAACCAGTCCAAGAGCGACTCCGACGCCGCCAGCTGGTTACCGCCCAGCAAGAACTACCGCTGCGCCTACGTGACCCGGCAGATCCAGGTCAAAGCGGCCTACCAGCTCTGGGTCACCCAGGCCGAGAAGGACGCCATGACAAGGGAACTCAGCACCTGCCCGTGATCACCGCACGCCTTCGATGAACTGGTGATCGGTCTGGATGCGGCCGTCGAAGATCTTGGGTAAGCGCGCAGCTCTCTGAACCGCTACCAGGTGCGGCTGACGGCGCGGAGGTGGCTGTGGACGAGGTCGACGTGGGGGCGGGGGGCCGTGCCGGGGCGGCGGACCAGGAAGCCGGTGTTGATCGGTGGGTCGGGCGGGTCGAGGAGGGCGACCAATGTGCCCGAATCCAGTTGGGGCGCACAGAGGTAGCGCGGTAGCACGCTGAGGCCCGCGCCCGCCGCGACGGCGGCGGCGACCGCGCGCAGATCCGCGACGACGACGGCCGCTTCGGCGGTCAGGCGGATGCCGAATACGTGCCGCCAGTACCGCCGCAGAATCGGCAGGTCGGCGGCGTAGCTGACGAGCGGTGTCCCGGCCAGCGCGGCCGGGCCCTCGGCACGCAATTGTTCGGTATCGATCTGTTCGGCCACCGCGGGCGCGGCGACCAGCACGAACTCCTCGTCCGAGAGCGGTTCGGCGACCACGGTTCGGCCCCGCGGGCGCACGGTCGACATGACGAGGTCGTACTGTCCAGCGCGCAATCCGGCCAGCAGGTCTTCCGAGAGCCCGGCGGTCACCGTCAGCCGGACGCCGCGCGTGACCAACGGCGCCAGCGCGGGAAGAGCCTGCACCGCAAGGATTTCCGCGGGCCCGGCCAGCCGGACCGGCGGCTGCGGCAGCGACTCGGCCGGGGTGGACCACCCGGCCACCGCGTTCAGCGCATCCAACGGTTCGGCGATCCGCGCGGCCAATTCCGCGGCGGCCGCCGTCGGCGCGACACCGCGCGGCAGCCGCTCGAACAATCGCTGTTCCAACCGCTTCTCCAGCGCCTGCAATTGCGCGGTCACCGTCGGCTGCGACAACCCGACCAGCCGCGCACCCGCGGTGATCGACCCTGCCCGGTGCACAGCCAAGAATGTGCGCAACTGATTCAGATCGAGACTGCCATCAGAATCTCTATCGCTCACGGGGCAAGTCTATTGCTTCGCCGATGTGGAGGCGGGACTTCAGCGCTCACCGGTGCCGGACCGCATCCAGCAGCTCGGGTCCACGGGTCGTCAGCCGCCGCTCAGCTAAGCGCGCGCCGACAACGGCCGCGGCGACACCGATCGCAATACCCACCGGCAGGGCGAGCCATTCGACCACCTTCAGGTCGGTCACCCGGCCGATCAGCAGGATCGCGACCACCGGAAGCACCGCGAACATCTGGCCGAAAACCATCGCGAACTGGATCAAACCCTTGGCGCACCCCGGATTACCCCCGCCGGAGAAGGGATTGCCGGTGCGCGGCGGCAGCGGATACGGCGCCAGGACCGACAGGACCAGTGCCGAGCAGACGCCGACGCCGAGCGCCGCGGCATGCAGCGACAGCACCCACGGATACACACCCCAGCGGCCGAGTGCGCCCGGCAAGATCAGCGTGATCAGCAGCGTCGGCAGGCCGATCACCAACAGCATGGCCAGCAGCCTGCCGCGCACATCAGCCCGCACCGCCCCCGGCGTGACAAGGGTTTGCCACAGCGCGGTGCCGTCATAGCCGTAGAGATTGGCACCGGCCAGCGCGGCGAACAACGCCGAGGTCACCCCCGCGAACGGCACACCGCCGGTGCCACCGCCCTGGACGGCGGGGAAAACCGGCATCAGGATGCCGACCACCAGGATCGGCAGCAGGGTCGCCCGCCGACGGCTGTCCCGCCACCAGGCGCGCAGTTCCTTGACCAGCACCGCGCCCACCGGTCCGTCCTGCCGCACCCGGCTGAGCAGCCCGCCGCCCGCGCCACCGGCCACCGAATTCATCGGGGTCGCCAGCCTGCGGGCCAGCAGCACCGACCACGCCTGCCAAAACCCGACCGATACCGCGGCGAGGCCGACCAGCGGCAGCACTGCGAGCAGCCAATTCCCTTGCGCCGCACCCTGTACCGCGACAGCGGACCAGCCGGAGGGCAGCCAGCGCAGCGTCGTGGCCGCGCCGGACGGTAGGTCACGCAGCACGCTCACGTGGGACAGCAGCCAACTCATCGGGTAATAGGCCAAGCCGACCAGTCCGGCCAGCAGCACGCCCACATCTTTGCCGCGCCGCGACCGCATGGCGGCACCGACCCAGGCCAGCACCACCCGGGACAGCACCACCACGAACACCAGTTGCAGCAGCACCGCGATCAATGCGATCAGGCTTGCCGCCCAACCGAATTGGGCCGCGAGCACAACCAGACCGCCGAACGCGATCAGATTGATCACCGGCGCGGGCCCGGCGAAGGACGCGGCGAGCAGGCCGGTGGCCAGTTGCCGATTGCTGAGCGGCAGCAGCCGCAGGTGCTCCGGTTGTACGGTCTCGTCGCTGCTGCCGATCAGCACCGGACCGCACAGCCAGCCCAGCGTCCACACGCCGAAAAGCGCTGCGGCAATGGTGGTTCCCTGGGCGGCGTCGGATGCGCCGAAGCCGATCAGCGCGGCGGTGACGACAGCGGCGAAGAGGCCGACCAGGATGCCGAGCACGAAGGTGAAACCCTGCCAGCCGTTGCTCAACCCACGCTTGGTGAGCAGCAACCGCATTCGGATCAGGACGCCAACCACGACAGCCCGTCCTCTCCCCCGACGCGGCCGCCGACCAGCCGAACGAACGCCTCCTCCAACGTGGTTCCGGCCCGCACCTCGTCCAGCGTGCCCGCCGCGACCACCCGTCCCCCGGTGATCACCGCGACCCGATCGCACATGTTCTCCACCAACGCCATCACGTGACTCGACAGCACCACCGCGCCGCCCGCCGCGACGAAGCGCTGCAGGATGGTGCGAATCGTGCCCGCCGACACCGGATCCACCGCCTCGAACGGCTCGTCGAGCACCAGCAGCTTCGGCGCGTGCAACAGCGCGGTGGCCAGGCCGATCTTCTTGCGCATGCCCGCGGAGTAGTCGACGACCAAAGTGCCTTCGGCGCCGGTCAATTCGAATACCGCGAGCAGCTCGTCGGCCCGTTCGGCGACGGTGCGCTCCGGCATGCCGCGCAACAGCCCGGTGTAGGTGAGCAATTCGCGTCCGGTGAGCCGTTCCGGCAGCGCGAGTCCGTCCGGCAGCACGCCGGCGAGGGTCTTGGCGCGCGCCGGATCGGCCCACACGTCGGCACCGAAGATCTCGGCACGCCCGCTGTCCGGCCGCAGCAGCCCGCAGGCCATCGACAAGGTGGTGGTCTTGCCCGCCCCGTTGGGGCCGACCAGGCCGAAGAAGGAGCCCGGCGGCACCGCCAGGCTCACACTGTCGACGACCCATGGTCCGCCGAAGCGTTTACACAGGCCGGTCAGGTGCAGTGCGGGCTGGTGGTCTGATGGCATGGGTCCCCCGGTTGTCGAATGGATGGTCCCAAGAGTACGAGCCACCAGCCCGCACGGTTCGGCGGCTCAGGCCACGGCCGCGAGTTCCTTTTGCACCGGCGCGGCCCAGTCGATCCGGTAGCGCTGTTCGGGCCCCAGGCTCTTCTCCGGATTCATCATCTTGATCGCCAACGGTGCCACCAACTGCATCATCTTGCGCCCGACCGGCCCGAGCGTCTTGCTCTGATTGGCCTTCGCGGCCCGTGCCGCGACCGCCTCCACCCGGCTGCGGCGCAACCGCTCATAGGTGGTGAACGCTGCTGTCGGTGTCGGCAGATCGCGCAGGCAGCGGGCCAGCTGGACGGCGCTCTCGATGGCCAGCGACGCCCCCTGACCAGAACTGTTGGACGGCGCGTGCACCGCGTCACCGACCAGCACCATGCGCCCGCGGAACCAGTGCGGCACCGACGGCATGATGTGCAGCGCCCCGGTGACTTCCAGCTGCTCCTCGGTGGTCCGCCGGGCCAGCTCGCCGCCGGGCGTGTCCTCGGCATAGGTCTCGCGCAGGATATCGAGCCAGTGCGACTTCGGGATCGCGCGGGCCGCGGTGAGCGACAGGTACTCCTGGTGCGGCAGGTTGGCGCCCCACATGACCCGGCCGTCACCGCCCGGTCCGTACAGGTAGTAGGCCTTTTTGCCGAAGGCGAAGGTCATGGTGTCGGCCGGGATGTCCCCGTCGTAGTCGACCATCGCGCCGAAGCCGAGCATGCCGAGGTACTCCGGTCCCGGCGCGTTCGGATCGATCAGGCCGCGCACCGTCGACCGGATGCCGTCGGCGCCGACCAGCACGTCGGCGGTGGCCGTGCTGCCGTCGGTGAACCGGGCCGTGATGCCCGATTCGTCCTCGACCACATCGACGAGGCGCTTGTTGTACTCGAAGGGCACCCCGGCGGCGACCGCGTGATCGTGCAATGTCTGGTGCAGCTCGCCGCGGTCGACCAGCTGCAGCGGCGCCAGCCCTGCCGGACCGGGTACCCGGATGTGCTTGCCGCCGATCGACAGGCTCATGTTCGCGATCGGCAGCGCGATCTCGCGGACCGGGTCGCCCGCGCCGATGATGTCGAGGGCGGCGATGCCGTTCGGCGCGAGCGCGAGCCCGCTGCCGATGTGGTACGACGGGCCGGGATAGGCCTCGTAGACGCGGGCGTCGATGCCCGCCTTCAGTAGCGCGGTCGCGGCGACCGGTCCGGCGATGCCGCCACCGATGACCAGTGCGGTTCTTGTTTTCGACACGGATGTCTCCAGGTTTGTTCGTTATCGGTTTTTCGAATCCCCGAACCGACCCGTGCATCGCGCACCCAGTTATCCTGTGGTTGCCAGCCTTGTAGCCGGGTGCGCGCATGCGGGCGCGGTTCGAGACTGTTCAATCGGGCTCGGCGGCGGTGTTGCCGCACCCCGCCGGGCCTGGTCTCGTTGTCAGGACGATTCCTGTTGAGTCATCCCCCTTTCCACGGACTCGATGGCTTCGGCGAAAGGGGTACCGTCGGCGTGCATTTGGCGCCACCAGTCGACGTCGGGGAAGGTGCCCTCGACCAGCTCGTCGCGCAGCGAACGTACCCATGCCGCTTCGGCTTCCAGCATGGCGAGCCCGAACTCGGTTTCGATGATGAACAGCCGCGGCAGCTTGGTGGCCGCTATCTGCTCGAGTTCGCCGCGCACCACGTCCACGGCGTGGCTCAGCGCGTCGATGCGCTTGCCGAGCAACTCGATGACGTCGTCGGGCGGTAGCACCGCGAGGATGGAAAGCCCGGCGACGAACCGGTGCTGTTCCGACTCGGGCACGGCGATCAATTGCTTTGTCCAGTCGGTGAGTTCGGCTCGTCCGGCGTCGGTAATGCGATAGATGACCCGTTCCGGTCGCGCGCCGTCGCGCTCGCTGCCGACGATTTCCAGGTAGCCGACCTTCTCCAGGTTCTGCACGACGGTGTAGAGCGAGCCCCACTTGATGTCCATGTCCTGGTCTTTGCCCCGGTCGCGCAGCGTCTGGGCGATCTCGTAGCGGTGCTTCGGCCCGTCGATCATCACGGACAGCACCGCAAGCGCGAGCAGGTTGTTCACCTTGCGTTTCGTGGCCATCGCACCTCCTTACTCGTCTACGAATATACGTGCACGAGTATTAGTGCGGCAAGTGTCGTCCGCGACCGGAGACAAGCGAGGTCAGGTGCGGGCGGGTTCGTGCTCGCCCGTCTCCTCTTCGAGCAACTTGGCGGCGACGTTGTCCAATGCCTCGTCGAACAGCGCGCGGTCGGCCGGATCGTCGTTGTTCCAATCATCGAGCGTTTTGTCGAGCCACCGGCGCCACGCTGCCTTGACCCGGTCCAGTTCGCCCTGGCCCGCGTCGGTCAGCCGCAGTTCCCGGCCGTCGTCGATGAGATAGCCCTTCTCGGCCACCCGGCGATAGATCGGCGCGAGCACGTCGTCGGGCAGCTTGTGCGCCCGCGCGACCGCGTCCAGCGTGGCCCCGCCCTTGACGCGGTCGCGCAGGTACACCTGTCCGAGCGCCCATGCCTCGCCTCGACTGAGCGTGCTGCCCGCGTCCGCGAGAATGCGCGGGCCGATCGGCCCCTCGGCGTGCGACTTGCGCAGCGTCCCGGCGATCGCCCGCTCCAATTGCACGACCCGGTCCGCGGAGTCGGGCACCGAGAAACCGCCGCCCACGTCACCCGCACTCGTGCGCGCACTGTCGCGCAGCGGCACCTCTTTGAGGAACCAGGCGACCACGAAACCGATCAGGGCCACCGGTACCACCCAGATGAAGACGTGGTCGATGGTGTTGGCGTAGGCGTCGATGATGGGCGCCGAAATCTCCTCGGGCACGGCCTGGAGCGATTGCGGATTCGCGGCGACGTCCGGCGGCACCACCTTGACCTCTTGCAACGCCGCGGTCAGATTCGGGCCGATCTCATTGCTGTAGAGGGTGCCGAAAATCGCGGTGCCGAAGGTACTTCCGAGGGTGCGGAAGAAGGTGACGCCGGAGGTCGCGGTGCCGAGCTGGGCGTACGGCACGGTGTTCTGCACGACGATGGTGAGCACCTGCATGGTCAGCCCGATGCCCAGACCGAGCACCATCATGTAGAGCGATTCCTCCCAGATGCCGGTATCGCGGCCCATCGTCGACATCAGGTACAGCCCGAGCGCCATCACCAGCGTGCCGACGATCGGGAAGTACCGGTAGTGGCCGGTCTTGCCGACCACCTGGCCGGACAGGATCGAGGTGACCAGCAGACCCGCCACCAGCGGCAGCGAACGCACACCGGACATGGTCGCCGAGACTCCGTCCACGTACTGGAGGTACGCGGGCAGATAGGTGATCGAGCCGAGCATGGCGAAGCCGCAGATGAAACTGAGGATCGAGCAGACCGTGAACACTCTGCTGCGGAACAGTCCCATCGGCAGCATCGGTTCCTTGGCCCGCAGCTCGATCGCCACGAACGCCGCGAACAGCACCACCGACGCCGCGAACAGGCCGAGGATCATCGACGAACCCCAGGCGTATTCCTGCCCGCCCCATTCCAGCCCGAGGATGAGGGTCGAAACGGCCACGGCGACAAGCCCGATGCCCGCGTAATCGATGATCGGTTTGATGGCGGCGCGCACCTTGGGGATGGTGCGGGCCGACATCACGATCATGATGATCGCGATGGGCACATTGACGTAGAAGCACCAGCGCCAGCTCGCATGGTCGGTGAACAGGCCGCCGAGCGTCGGCCCGATCACCGTGGTGACACCGAAGACGGCGCCGAGCGCACCCTGATACTTGCCGCGCTGGCGCAGCGGGATGGTGTCGGCGATCAGCGCCATCGCGGTGACCATCAGGCCGCCGCCACCGAAGCCCTGGATGCCGCGGGCGACGATCAGCAGCGTCATCCCGTTCGCCAGCCCGGCGATCATCGAGCCGACGATAAAGATCAACGCACTGAGCTGGAAGATCAGCTTGCGGCCGAACAGATCGCCGAGCTTGCCGGCCAGCGCGGTCGCCACCGCCTCGGCGAGCAGATAGGCCGTGACCACCCAGGCCATATGCCCGGCCTCGCCGAGGTCGGCGACGATCGTCGGCAGTGCGGTGGACACGATCGTCTGATCGAGGGCCGCCAGCAACATGCCGAGCACAATCGTGGCGAACACAATGTTGGTCTTGGCCCGGCTCATCGGCTCGGGGGCTTTCTCGGCGACATCGACTGCACCGGTCATTGGGCCAGTATGGTCCGAGTCCGCCGAACTGTCCGTCCAGCGACACGACAGCGACTCAGCCGAGCAACCCTTCGAGCACCTTGCTGCGGCCCGGTTGCCGCAGCTTGGACATGCCTTTGGCCTCGATCTGGCGGGCCCGTTCGCGAGATACGCCATAGGCCTTGCCGATCTCGTCCAACGTCTTCGGATCGGCGCCGTCCAGGCCGAAGCGCAAGGTGATCACCTCGGCTTCCCGCTCGGTCAGCCCGGCGAGCGCCTTGGCGAGCTGGCCGCGCACCGCCGTCGCCAGTGCCGCCTCGGACGGGTCGGGTGCGGTGTCCGCGATCAGTTCGCCGACCTCGGCGTCGTCGCCGATGGGGGTGTGCAGCGAAATCGGTTCGCGCGCGTGGTCGAGCACTTCGCGCACCTTGGCGGGAGTCATGTCCAGTTCAGCGGCGAGTTCCGCCGGGGTGACGTCGCGGCCGAGCTGCTGTGTGAGCGTCCGCTGGGTGCGGATCACCCGATTCAGTACCTCGACCACATGGACCGGGATGCGGATGGTGCGGCTCTGGTCGGCGAGCGCCCGGCCGATGCCCTGCTTGATCCACCAGGTGGCATAGGTGGAGAACTTCAGGCCGCGGTGGTGATCGAACTTCTCGATCGCGCGCATCATGCCGACCGTGCCCTCCTGCACCAGGTCGAGCAGCGACATCCCGACCGGCGTCGGGTAGCGCTTGGCGATCGAGACGACCAGCCGGAGGTTGGCCTCCACCATGTGGTCCTTGGCGCGCTGACCGTCGGCGACCCGGCGGCGCAACGCGCGGCGTTCCGCGAGCGGGAGGTCGGTCTCGTCGGCGAGCCGCCGAGCGGCGAGCGCACCCGCTTCGATGCGTTCGGCCAGCTCGACCTCCTGCGCGGCGGTGAGCAGCGGCGTGCGGCCGATGAGACGCAGGTAGTCCTTGACCGGGTCCTCGCTGACGGTGCCGGCGAGACGGGCGGGGCGGGCGGTGCAGAACTGGGTCACGGGTGAGTCCTTCCGAAGGGAGCGAACCGGTCGTCGGCGCGGTAGTGCGCCGACGACCGGCGGGGGCAGTACTCGACGGTCAGCCGCGACCGGGGATCCGCAGTGGCCGCTGCGGGACCGCGCGGAAGTTGGTCCGGCTGTGCGACAGCGCGGCGTTCTTCCGGTCGATCCGTGGCGCGCCGGGAAATCCGTTGGCGCGCTGCTTCTTCGGCTTGGGTGCGGTCTCGGTCAACCCGTAGCGGCGGAGGACGGCGTCGATGGTGGTCTGCGCGGTGGTCTTGTCGGCCATGGTGGCTGGTCCCTTTCGGTCAATGGTGGAGATGGTGCGGGCCGGGGTCGCTTACGCTCCTTCGTTCTCGGTGACGAAGACAAACTTAGAACAGACCTAAAAATATGTCAAGCATAAATTTTGGTCGATATCAGATATGGTGGGGCCATGACCGAACAGACGCTGGGCCTCCGGGACCGGAAAAAGCTGCAGACCAGGGAGAACATCTCCCATCAGGCGACCAGGCTGTTCCTGGAGCACGGCTTCGACAAGGTGACGATCGCCGACGTGGCGGCCGCCGCGCAGGTCGCCAAGATGACGGTGACCAACTACTTCCCGCGCAAGGAGGACCTGGCGCTCGATCTGCACGACGTCTTCGTCGAACAGCTCGCGCGCATCGTCCGCGAACGGCAGCCGGGCGAGTCCGCGCTGGCGGCCCTGCGCGACGCCTACCTGACGGCCGCGGCCGAACAGGATCCGGTGGTCGGCTTCTCCGGTCCCGAATTCGCCAAGATGATCGCCGACAGCCCCGCGCTGGTCGCCCGGCTACGGGAGTTCCACGACGAGCGGGAGCAGGCCCTCGCCGACACCCTCGCCGCGGAAACCGGCGCGGCCGCAACGGATATCCGGCCGCGGGTGGCGGCGGCCCAACTGGGCGGGGTGCATCGGGTGCTGTTCGACGAGACCATGCGCCGCACCCTCGCCGGTCAATCGAACGAGGAGATCGCCACGGCCATCACCGAATACATCCGCATCGCGTTCGACGCGCTGGCCCCGTCGCTGGCCGACTATGCCGTGCGCTGAGCCGGGACTTCCAGCAGCGACAGCGCGATCGGCACCAGCAATTCCACCAGCTCGCCCGTCGAAGGGCGCGGATCGGCCAGCACCCACTCGTGCGTCAGGCCATTGATCGCGCCGATGAGAGCGCTTGCGCCCCAGGCGGTTCCGCCGCGAATCCGGGCGCCCGGCAGCACCGCCGGCACGACGGTGGCGTCGAGCATCGCCGCCCACGCGTGCCGCCGTTCGCGGCGATGCCGCTCCATGCGGTCGCTCACCCCGACCACCTCGATGAAGGCGACCTTGGTGCGATACGGGTCGGCGCCGATCGATCCCAGGTACGCCGAGACAACGGCGGTCATCGCGGCGGTCATGTCGAATCGCGGATCGAGTTCGGCCAGCGCCGCGAGCACCGCGCCCGCCGCTTCGTCCTGAATCCGGTCGTAGGCGGCGACAAGCACGTCTTCCCTGGTCTGGAACTCTTCGTAGAACTGCCGCTTGGACAACGCCGCGGCGGCGCAGACGTCGGCGAGGGAGCAGTTGGCGTAGCCGCGTTCGGCGAAGATGCGGGTCGCCGCGTCGAGGAAGCGCTCGCGGCGTTCGGCCTTGCGCTCAGTGACGGCGCGTCCGCCGTACTGCCTGCCGACTATGGTCACCCCACCTACCGTATCGGAGCCGTCGTCCGGATCGGTGCGACCACACTCGCCCCGCGTTCCAGCAACCAACAAGCAGCGGACGGTGCATGAACTCTGAGTTGGCGCGCTGTGATCTGTGACGGACACCGAGCGATCTTCGGCGTGCGCTGTTGTGATCGCTACCGACCGGCATCTCGCGGCGGTGATCTTCAGCCACGCCGAGTGACAGAAATCATCTCCGTCTGAGACACTCGTCAGCGGACCGGGGCGAAGCTCTTCCCTCGGAACTTACTCCAGAGTAAGGTTAGTTCATGGCGTGGAAACCTACTGAAATCCCGGATCAGACCGGACGCACCTTCGTGATCACCGGCGCGAACGGCGGGTTGGGCGCCGTCACCACCGAGGTCCTCGCGGCCAAGGGGGCGACCGTCATCATGGCCTGCCGCAATGTGGACAAGGCCAAGACCGTCGCCGACGGCATCAGCGGCGACGTCCGCGTCGCCGAGCTGGACCTGGCCGATCTGGCCTCGGTCCGCAAATTCGCCGACGAGTCGGCCGAAATCGACGTGCTGATCAACAATGCCGGGCTGATGAACATCCCGTTCTCGCGCACCAAGGACGGCTTCGAAACCCAGTGGGGCGTCAACCATCTCGCTCACTTCGCGCTGACCGGCCTGCTGCTGGACCGCATCCGCGACCGGGTGGTGACGCTGGCCAGCATCGCGCACAAGCAGACGCCGAAGCTGTGGATCGATGATCTCAACTACGAGAACCGTCGCTACCAGCGCAATCTCGCCTACGCACAGTCCAAGTTGTCGAACCTGATGTTCGCCAGGGAACTCCAGCGCCGCCTCGCCGAATCCGGTTCCAGCAAGCGCTCGTACGCGGTGCACCCCGGCGTCTCGGCCACCGACCTGTTCGCCAGGACCGAGACCCCGGTCGACCGGATCATCAAGCCGTTCGTCGCGCTGATCGGTCATCCGCCGAAGAAGGCGGCGCACTCCTCGCTGTTCGCCGCCACCATGCCCGATGCCGACCCGGAGGTGTACTGGGGCCCGCGCCGGTTCTTCCAGACCCAGGGGCCGGTCGAGTCGTCGCCGTCCAGCCGACTATCGAAGAACAAGGAACTCTGGAAGCGGCTCTGGGAAGAATCCGAGCGGCTGACCGGCGTCACCTACAAGTTCTGACCTCGGCCGACCCGTCCGCTGTGATGCGGGCGGGTCGCCGAAGTGACGAGACCGGCCTGCTCCTACGGACCGTGTAGTAGACGGGTACCGTAGTAGCCGTGTCCGCTTCACCTCGCCGCTCGGCACACAATCGCCCGGCCCTCATCGTGCTGGTGCTGGTCGCTGCGCTGGGTTGCCTGGCGCTGGCGTGGTGGCAGTGGCAGCGGTTCGAATCGTCGAGCGGCACCGGCCAGAACCTGGGGTACGCGCTGCAGTGGCCGTTGTTCGCGGCGTTCGCGGTGTTCGCCTATTTCCGGTTCGTCCGGCTGGAGCGCGAAGCCGAGGAGAGCGAGAACCCCGGCGATAACCCCCGGCCCGCCCCGAAAGCTGTTGCGCCGCGCGAGATTCCGGCCGGTCTGCTGCCGGAGCGGCCGAAGGCGGTGCGCGACGAGGATCCGGTACTCGCCGAGTACAACAAATACCTGGCCGCACTGCACGCCCAAGACGTCGACGATCAGGTCCGCGAGGCGGGCCTGCGCGCCCGCGATACCGAGAGGAGCGCCGGTTGACCGCCAGCGAGAATTCCACCGAGACCACCGCGGCCACCGCGGTACCCGCGCGGACCGGTGCGGCGAATACCGCCAAGATCAAGTCCGCGTTGCTGCGCTACCGCACCCTGGCCTGGGTCACCGGTCTGTGGCTGCTGTTGCTCACCGGCGAGATGATCGCCAAGTACGGCTTCGATGTACACACGCCGAGTTGGATCGCTGTCGTGCACGGCTGGGTGTACTTCGTCTACCTGCTGGTCACCGCCGACCTCGCGGTCAAGGTGCGCTGGCCGGTTATGCGCACCGTCGGCACCCTCCTAGCGGGCACCATCCCACTGCTCTCCTTCTTCGTCGAACACGTCAACGCGAAGAAGGTCAAGCAGGACTTCGGCGTCTAACTCGCCCGATCCTGCCCGCGATCAGCGCTGGCGCACACCCTCTGGGTGAGCCGCATACCCAGTAGAGGGGGTGTGCGCCGCTTCGCAACAGGTGTGCGGGTTGCGCAAGGGGCGCGGTTCAGTCCGCGGCGAGGGCGGAGAGAGCGGGAAGTAGCTGGGCCAGGGCGCGGGCGCGGTGGGAGACCGCGTCCTTTTCGGCGGGGGTCAGTTGGGCGGCGGAGGTGTCGCCGCCTGCGGGGATGAACAGCGGGTCGTAGCCGAAGCCGCCATCCCCCAGCGGTTTCCGGCCGACCGAACCCGGCCATTCGCCGCGGACAACGATTTCCGCGCCGTCGGGGACGACCAGCGCGCAGGTCGAGACGAAACGCGCGCCCCGCCGCTCATCGGGCACATCGTTGAGCTGTGCCAAAAGCAGGGCGTTGTTGGCGGCGTCGTCGCCGTGCCGACCCGACCAGCGGGCCGAGAGCACCCCGGGCATGCCGTTGAGCGCGTCCACCTCGATGCCGGAATCATCTGCGACACAAGCCAATCCGGTGGCGGCGGCGCCGTCGCGGGCCTTGGCGAGCGCGTTCTCCTCGAACGTCGCGCCGGTCTCCGGCGCCTCGTCGTAGGCAGGCACGTCGTCCAGTCCGACGATCTCGATGCCCGCGATGCCCGCCTCGGCGAGGATGCGGCGCAACTCGTTCAGCTTCTTGGCATTGCGGCTGGCCACCAGAACGCGACGCGCCATTACTTCTTCTTCGGCTCGGCGGGCTCGGGCAGCACACCGGGGTACGGCAGCGCCAGCGCTTCTTTCTGAATGGCGAAGATCTTCTCGCAGCCGATCAGCGCGGAGTCGAGCATCTTGTCCAGGGTGGAGCGCGGGAAGGTGGCGCCCTCGCCGGTGCCCTGGATCTCGACCAGAGTGCCGGTGTCGGTGGCGACCACGTTCATGTCGACCTCGGCGCGCGAATCCTCTTCGTAGGGCAGGTCGAGGCGCACGCGGCCGTCGACGACGCCGACGCTCACCGCGGCGATCGCGCAGGAGATCGGCTGCGGGTCGGCCAGGCTGCCCGCGGCGGCGAGGTAGGTGACCGCGTCCGCCAGCGCGACGTACGCGCCGGTGATGGCGGCGGTCCTGGTGCCGCCGTCGGCCTGCAGCACGTCACAGTCGATGGCGATGGTGTTCTCGCCGATGGCGGCCAGGTCGATGCACGCGCGCAGCGAACGGCCGATCAGCCGGCTGATCTCCTGGGTGCGGCCGCCGACCTTGCCCTTCACCGACTCACGTCCGCTGCGGGTGTGCGTCGCGGCGGGCAGCATCGCGTATTCGGCGGTGACCCAGCCGAGTCCGGAGTCGCGGCGCCACGGGGGCACGCCCTCGGTGACGCTCGCGGTGCACATCACCCGCGTCTGACCGAATTCCACCAGCACCGAACCGGCTGGATGCGTGGTGAATCCACGGGTGATCCGTACCTCGCGGAGTTCATCGTCCGCCCTGCCATCGGCTCGTCTAGACACGGGCACAGCCTAGTCACCCCAACCTGTTCGCCGGGTAACCGGTCAGAGGTCGAATGTCTCGCCGGGGGCCACGGCGTGCACGGGGCCGGAGAACTGCGCCTTGGCCTCGGCGATCACGTCTTCTCTGGAGGTCCACGGCGGAATGTGGGTGAGCAGCAGTTCCTTCACACCGGCCTGGGCGGCGATCATGCCCGCCTCGGTGCCCGAAAGATGAATGCCGGGCGGCCGATTCGCGGGATCGTGCGTCCACGACGCCTCGGCCATCAGGATGTCGGCGCCCTCGGCGAGCTCGTGCACCGAGTCGCACATGGCCGTATCGCCGGTGTAGACGAAGGTTCGTCCCGCGGCGGTGACGATCCGCAGACCGTAGGACTCCGGCGGGTGGAACATCCGGCGGGCCGACACGGTGTGCCCGGGTCCGAATTCGATCTGCTCGCCGACGGTCCACGGTTGCAGGTCGATCACGTCGGACCAGTTGTCGCATTCGCCGCCGACCTCGGCCGACGCGTTGCCGATGCGCAGCGCGCTGTCCGAGGGTCCGCGCACGATGGCCCGGCCCACCGGCGGGGTCGGATGGTAGCGCCGCCAGACCAGCAGGCCGGGCAGGTCGAGGCAGTGGTCGGCGTGCAGGTGAGTGAGGAAGATATCGACTTCACCGGGATCGGCGTATCGCTGTAGCGCGCCGAGTACGCCAGGCCCGAAATCGATCACCACGGGCGTCATATCCGGCCCGGTCAGCAGATAGCCCGACGCTGGGGAGTCCGGGCCGGACACGCTGCCCGAGCACCCGAGGACGGTGAGGCGCATCCCCCCATGCTGCCACGACGAATTGGCACTCAAGAAACTATCCCCCACATTTCTCGACGGGCCGCACGATCATCGTGGCGACGCAATGGTTCCAGCTCGATCCCCGCGACGATTCCGGCGTGCATCACCAGAGAATACCCAGCCGGCGAGCAGTCCACCCATCGCCCCGAAAAGATGTCCCTGCCAAGAGATTCCGGCTTGTCCAGGCAATACACCCCACAGCAGCGACCCGTAGAGCGCCACCACGACGAGCCCGAGCACGATCTGCCCGATGTTGCGGGCGAACCAGCCGCGCGAGATCAGGAACGTCAACCAGCCGAACACCAGCACCGACGCGCCGAGGTGCACGCTGCCCGAGCCGCCGGTCAGCCAGGTGCCGACACCAGCGACGATCCAGATGATCGCGGTCGCGGCGAGTCCCCGGCCGATGCCCGCGGCGAGCGCGAGAAAGCCCAGTACCAGCACCGGGAGCGTGTTGCCGACCAGATGCGGCCAGCCGTGATGCAGGACCGGGGCGAACAGGATGCCCGAAAGACCATCGGCCGATCTGGGGTGAATACCCGCGTTGTCGAGTTGGTTGTTGTCGAAGGTGTCGACTCCTTCGATGCCATAAAGGAGCGCGACGAAACCGGCGATGAGCAGTCCGGCGCGCAACCACAATTGTTTGACGGCGGCGAAATTATTCGACTTCGCCGGGGCGCCCGCGGTTGTCCGCGGCGCCGTGGCGCCCGGATTCGCCAACTGTGCCCGGATCGCCGCGATCCGGTCGGGGTCGAATGACGGACCGATTCCCGCACCGCCGGTCATCGCAGCCTCCTCGTCGAGCAGGGAGTGCGACGGTTCGCCTGTTCATGTTCGAACCGTCATCCCGCTCTTCCGAGGGTACCGGCGCGGACCGGGCCCGCATGCGAGCGTTATGCCCAGAGCTGGCCGTCGAGTCGTTCCTCGGCCTCTTCGAGGGTGCCGTCGTACGCGCCGGTCGACAAATACTTCCATCCGCCGTCGGCGACCACGAACGCGATGTCGGCGCGGTTACCCGCCTTCGCGACCTTGCGGGCGACGCCGAGGGCGGCGTGCAGGATCGCGCCGGTCGAGATGCCCGCGAAAATGCCCTCCTCGGCGACCAGTTCGCGGGTGCGTTTCACCGCGTCGTACGGACCCACCGAGAACCGGGTGGTCAGCACCGACTCGTCGTAGAGCTCCGGGATGAAGCCCTCGTCGATATTGCGCAGCCCGTAGACCAGTTCGCCGTAGCGCGGCTCCGCCGCCACGATCTCGATGCTCGGCACCTTCTCCCGCAGGAAACGGCCGGTGCCCATCAGCGTTCCGGTGGTGCCGAGGCCCGCCACGAAGTGCGTGATCTCGGGCAGGTCGGCCAGGATCTCCGGGCCGGTGGTCTCGTAATGCGCCAGCGCGTTCGCGGGGTTGCCGTACTGGTACAGCATCACCCAGTCCGGGTGCTCCGCCGCGATCTGCTTGGCCAGCGCCACCGCCTGGTTGGAGCCGCCCGCGGCCGGGGAATCGATGATCTGCGCGCCGAACATGGTCAGCAGCTGACGCCGCTCGACCGAGGTGTTCTCCGGCATCACGCAGACCAGCTGGTAGCCCTTGAGCTTGGCGGCCATGGCCAGGGAGATGCCGGTGTTGCCGCTGGTGGGCTCCAAGATCGTGCAGCCGGGCGTCAGCAGGCCGTCGGCCTCGGCCTGTTCGATCATCCGCAGCGCGGGACGGTCCTTGATGGAACCGGTCGGGTTGCGGTCTTCCAGCTTGGCCCACAGCCGCACATGGTTGTCGCCGTCCCACTGCGGGGAGAGCGTGCGCAGGCCGACCAGCGGCGTGTTGCCGAGGGTCGCGATCAGCGATTCATAACGCGCCACGGGTGGGTCAGCCTCCGGCGACGGCAGGCAGGATGGTCACGCTCGCGTCGTCGGGCACCTCGGCCGCCAGGCCGCCGGCGAAACGCACGTCCTCGTCGTCGACGTAGATATTGACGTAGCGGTTCAGCTTGCCGTCCTTGAGCAGCCGCTCGGCCAGACCGGGGTGGTTCGACTCGAGGTCATCGATCAGCGCGGACAGCGTGGCACCCTGTGCCTGCACGCGCTTCTCCCCTCCGGTAAGGCCACGCATGATGGTCGGGATGGACACGGTTACCGGCATGAGAACTCCTCGGTTGCACGAACAAGCATCGGTCTAGGCGGTTTCGTACGCATCGACGATGCGCACCGGCTCCTCGGTGACCTCCCCGTCGACGATCCGGTAGCTGCGCAGCTCGTGCTGCTCCGGATCGCGGGTGGAGATCAGCACGTAGTGCGCGAACGGTTCGGACGCGTAGGACACGTCGGTGCGGCTGGGGTACGCCTCGGTGGCGGTGTGCGAGTGGTAGATCACCACCGGGGTCTCGTCGGCGTCGTCCATGGCGCGCCACACCTTCAGCTGCTCACCGGAATCGAAACGGTAGAAGGTGGGCGAACGCTCGGCGTTCATCATCGCGACGAAGCGCTCCGGGCGATCCGAGCCCTCCGGTCCGGCGATGATGCCGCAGGCCTCGTCGGGGTGGTCGGCGCGCGCGTGCGCCACCATCGCCGCCACGAGGTCGGCCCTGATCACCAGCACGAGTCAAACCCTTCCGCAATGCCGACCCATCGCAGTCGACAACGAGTGAGAATATTCGGCTATTCCCGTCGCCTGATAGCCCGGTCGGGATTCCCCGCGTCTAGCGGGGAAATAAGTCCGGGTAGGCGGGGATTCCGGCGACGGACCGCGCGGCGAGAATCGCGTCGACGATCGCACGTTCCACGCAGACCGCCGCGGCGGTACAGATCTCGTCGAGCAGCAGCAGATCCGCCGGGAAGGCGGGCGGCAGCGGAAAATTCGCAGGCGACGCGGCGGTTCCGGTGGCCAGCGCGAAGAGGGTGTCACCGTCCAGCGGGGAATGGGCGGGACGGATCGCCCTGGCCAGGCCGTCGTGCGCGGTGGTCGCCACCCGCTGACAGCCGACCGGGTCCAACGGCGCGTCGGTCGCGACCACGCCGATGGTCGTGTTGAGTACCGTGCCTTTCACCGGAAGCGCGTTCGCGTGAGCGAGCTGGTCGGCGGTCGCGGGGCGCAAGCCGAAGTAATCCGCGCCGTCGGTACCCGCGCCCCATGGTAGGCCGGTGCGCGGATCGAACACGGAGCCAACGGGATTCGCGACGATCAGCGCGGAGACCGTTACCCCGGCCGCTACTCCTTCGCCGAGCACGACGCTGGCGGTGCCGACGCCGCCCTTGATCGAACCGGCGCGCGCGCCGACACCGGCGCCGACCGTGCCGCGTTCGAATTCCACCGACGCGGCGGCCGTGGCCTGGTATCCGAAATCGGCGGTCGGCCGGATGTCCCAGGCACCCACCGGCAGGTCGAAGATCACCGCGCCCGGCACGATCGGCACCACCCGGCTCGCATCGGCCGGATCCATCGGAATGCCCTCGCCGTGCTCCTCTAACCAGCGCATGACACCGTCCGCGGCGGCGAGACCGTAAGCGCTGCCGCCGGTGAGCAGGATCGCGTTGACCTGGCGGACCGTGTTGGACAGATCGAGCACATCGGTTTCCCGGGTGCCCGGACCACCGCCGCGGACATCGACGGCGGCGACCGCGCCACCCGGTGCGTAGACGACAGTGCATCCCGTGGCCGCCCCGGCGCCGATCGTCGCGTTCGGGTCGAGGACATGATGATGGCCGACCAGCAGACCGGCGACATCGGTGAGCGAGTTACGTTGTCCGGCTTGCACATTCACGATTGCGCTCCTGACTTTCGATCACGGCGACGGTTCGCGGGGCATCCGGTTCAGCGTTGCCTTCGGCCCGGCGTCCTTCGCTCATTCCGACCCATCGCCGCATCGTGTGATTGTCCGACTTGGCCCCCGGCATTCGGGAGGACGGCGGAGCTGTTCAGGGGGCCAGGGCCTGGAGTAGCGAGTCCTGCATCCAGGTGAGCCAGTGGTAGACGTCGAGGTGCGGCGCCCTCGGGTCGTCCGGGCTCAGATGATCGGGGGTGTCGGCGTCGATGCCGAGGACCGTGCCCAGTGCCAGCCGCACGTCGGTGAGCGCGGTCAGCCAGGCGTCGGCTTGCTCGGGGGTGAGCACGATCTTGCCGCCCTCGGTGGGCACGGTGTCCAGGATGACGCTGCCCGCGGCCAGCTTGGCGTCGATGATCTCCGGTTCGTGCAGTCCGCGCAGCGCGCTGTTGAGGTCGGCGCGGTCGGCATCGGGGGAACCGGGTTCGCTTCGGTGGAAGTCCGGCAGCAGTCTGCGCAGCCGCGGATCCTCGGGCGGCACCGTGTTGCCGGTGCGCAGTCCGGTCAGCGCGGCGAGGTCGTCCTCGGGCGCGGCTTCGGCTCGCTCGGTGAGCAGCCCGGAGACCGCGCCGACCAGCGACCTCAGCACGTTGGCCTCTCGTGCGTCCATCTCGGAACGCAGTTTGAGACCGCTGAGCGAGTTTTTCCTGCTCCACTTCCGCACGGCGTCAGGGTAGTCGTCCTGGTCAGTCGTCCCGCTGCATGGTCGCCCAGAGTCCCGCGGCGTGTAGCCGCTGAACGTCATGTTCCATCTTGTCTCGCGAACCGGACGAGACCACCGCTTTGCCCTCGTTGTGCACCAACAGCATCAGCTCGGTCGCCTTCGCTTTGCTGTAGCCGAAGAGCTTCTGGAATATGTAGGCGACGTAGTGCATGAGGTTGACCGGGTCGTCCCAGACCACAGTGACCCACGGGCGATCTTCCGCTTCCAAGATCTCGGTGTATTCGACCGCCTCCGGGGTCGCCTGTGCCGCCGACAGCGTGGCGTCCACGGCGTCCACCACGACGCCGCCTCGGACTATGTTGCACAAGGCCATAACGTCAAGGGTACGACTCGCCTCCGAATGAGCAACACCCCGCTCAGCCCTGTTTCCAGCATTTCACAACTCACTGAGCAGGGACCGGCCTATGATGTGCGGCCTCGCGCATCCGCACTCGCAAGCGCTCCATGCGGCCTCGTGCATTCGCCCTCGCAAGCGCTCTGTGCGGCCTCGCGCATTCGCGCTCGCAAGCGCTCTGAACAGCCCCCTGTCTACAGTTGGCTGCGTGGACATCCGCCATGGCGTAACCAGCACCGCACTCCTGACCGACCAGTACGAACTGACCATGCTGGCCGCCGCGCTGGCCGACGATTCCGCGCATCGCCGCTGCACCTTCGAGGTGTTCGCCCGCCGTCTCCCGCACGGCCGCCGCTACGGCGTCGTCGCGGGCACCGGGCGGGTGCTCGACGCGCTGGAGCACTTCCAGTTCGGCGAAGCGGAGCTGGCAGTGGTCGCGCAATTCCTGCCCGCCGAGGCGGTGGAGTGGCTGCGTGACTACCGCTTCACCGGCGACATCGACGGTTACGCCGAGGGTGAGCTGTATTTCCCCGGCTCCCCCGTCCTCTCGGTGCGCGGCAGCTTCGCCGAATGCGTCGTGCTGGAGACGCTGGTCCTGTCGATCCTCAATCACGACAGCGCGATCGCCTCGGCCGCGGCCCGGATGGTCAGCGCGTCCGGTGGGCGCCGGATGATCGAGATGGGGTCGCGGCGCACTCACGAACTGGCCGCACCGTCCAGCGCCCGCGCCGCCTACCTGGCGGGTTTCGACGCCACGTCGAACCTGGAGGCGGTGCGCCGCTACGGCGTGCCCGGCGCGGGGACGAGTGCGCACGCGTTCACGCTGCTACATGCGGGGACGGCAGTCGGCGGAGCCGACGGGGTGGGTGAGCACAGCGGGGCGAATGCCGAGCACGAGGCGGCCGCGTTCCGCAGTCAGGTCGAAGCACTCGGGATCGGCACCACGTTGCTGGTGGATACCTACGACATCACCCGCGGCGTGGCCACCGCGATCGAGGTCGCCGGGCCGGAACTGGGTGGGGTGCGCCTCGATTCCGGTGATCTCGGCGTGCTGGCCAGGCAGGTGCGCGATCAACTGGATGGTCTCGGCGCGACCAAGACCCGCATCGTGGTGTCCGGCGATCTGGACGAGTACGCGATCGCCGCGTTGCGGGCCGAGCCGGTCGACGTCTACGGCGTCGGCACCTCGCTGGTGACCGGGTCGGGCGCGCCGACCGCGGGCATGGTCTACAAGTTGGTCGAGGTCGACGGGGTGCCGGTCGCCAAGCGCAGCAGTCACAAGGAGTCGCGCGGCGGCACGAAGAAGGCGGTGCGGCTGTTCAGGGACACCGGGACCATCGTCGAGGAGATCGTCTACCCGGCGGCCGGGCCCGCGCCCGCGTCGAACGGGTACGAGGCCCGGGAACTGCTCGTCCCGCTGGTCCGCGGGGGCAAGCCGGTCGAGGATCTGCCGACGCTGTCGGACAGCCGGGACCACGTGGCGCACGGGCTGATCAGCCTGCCGTGGGAGGGGCTGAAGCTGTCCGCCGGTGAGCCCGCGGTGCCGACCACGTTCGCGAACTGACCGCTCGGGCACCCGGCGAAACGGCGGATCAGCGGGCAGGCCCGAGATTTCGTGAGCCGCCCGCGCCTACGGTCTTGCTGAGCGGCACAATGCAATACAGGTACATCGTTCACATCGCGGGAGGTCATCATGACCCGAGCCCTGATCATCGTCGACGTCCAGAACGATTTCTGCGAGGGCGGGTCGCTGGCCGTCACGGGCGGTGCCGCGGTCGCGTCTCGAATAAGCGATCATCTCGCGGCCACCGACTACGCCGCGGTCGTCGCAACCCGCGACTATCACGTCGATCCCGGCGATCACTTCTCCACGCACCCCGATTACGTCGACTCCTGGCCACCGCACTGCCGGGCGGGCACTCCGGGCGCGGACTTCCACCCGAATCTGGACACCGCGCCCATCGAGGAGGTCTTCTCCAAGGGCGAATACTCGGCCGCGTACTCCGGTTTCGAGGGCACCGCGGCCGACGGCACCACCTTGGCCGACTGGCTACACAACCATGACATCACGGCGGTCGACGTCGTGGGGATCGCCATCGACCACTGCGTCCGGGCCACCGCCTTGGACGCTCGGATCGAGGGTTTCGACACCCGCGTCCTGCTCGACCTGACCGCCGGAGTTTCCCGCGCCACCACCGACGCCGCGCTGGACCGCATGCGCACCGCGGGCGTCGACCTCGAAGGCAGCGTCTGCGCGTAACGGGCGCAGTATCCGCTGCCGCCGAGCGACGGCTCGAGTACGCCGAATCGATCACCGCAAGGGGCGCGTCCGGTGTCGGTGCCGGGCAGTAGGCTGCTCGCGTGCCCGAACTCCCCGCCGTCCCCGAACTTTTGGCCACTGCCGTGCAGGCGCTCGGCGGGAAAGAGCGCGTCGGGCAGGTGACGATGGCGACGGCGGTGGACCACGCGATCGACACCAAGGAGCACCTCGCGGTGCAGGCCGGGACGGGCACCGGCAAGTCGCTGGCGTATCTGGTGCCGAGTCTGCGGCACGCGGTACGGACCGGGCGAACGGTGGTGGTGTCGACCGCGACGATCGCCCTGCAACGGCAGCTGGTGGACCGCGATCTGCCGCGCCTGTCCGAGGCGCTGAGCAAGCCGCTCGGGCGCGCGGCGAAGTTCGCGATCCTCAAGGGCCGCAATAATTATCTCTGCCTCAACAAGATCAATAGCGTGATCCCGGAGGAGCCCGCCGAGGCCGAACTGTTCGACGCGTTCGCCGTCTCCCGGCTCGGCCGAGAGGTGCAGCGGCTCAACGAGTGGGCCTCCGACACCGAGACCGGCGACCGGGACGAGCTGGTGCCCGGCGTCACCGACCGCGCCTGGCGGCAGGTGAGCGTGTCGTCGCGCGAATGCCTCGGCAAGTCGCGCTGCCCGTTCGGTCAGGACTGCTTCGCCGAACGGGCCCGGGCCGAATCGGCGCAGGCCGACGTCGTGGTGACCAACCACGCGCTGCTGGCGATCGACGCGATCAGCGGCATCCAGGTGCTGCCCGAACACGATGTGGTGGTGATCGACGAGGCGCACGAGCTGGTCGACCGCGTCACCGGCGTGGCCACCGCCGAGCTGGCCTCCTCGGCGATCAGCGCGGCCGCGCGCCGCTGCACCAAGCTCATCGACGAAAAAGAGGTGGACCGCCTCGAAAGTGCCGCCGAGGCCTGGCACGACGTGCTCGACGAGTTGCCCGCCGCTCGCTGGGAGCGGCTGCCCGACGGCGTCGCCCCGGTGCTCGCTCTCATCCGCGATGCCGCGTGGAACGTTCGGACCGCGCTCGCTCCGCAGGGCGGCACCACCCAGCAGGGTGATGTCGAGACCGCCGCCGCGCGCACGCAGGCGCTGGCCGCTATCGACGAGGTGCACGACACGGCGGTACGCGCGCTCACCGCGTTCGACGAGCCGGATCCGGCGAACCGGCGCGATGTGATCTGGCTGTCCGCCGAGGAAATGCGCGGCGTCACTCGGCGCTCGCTGCGGATGGCGCCGCTCTCGGTGGGTGGGCTCTTGCGCAGCAGACTGTTCGGCACCGCGACCGTGGTGCTGACCTCGGCGACGCTCCAGATCGGTGGCTCGTTCGACGGGCTCGCGGTCACCTGGGGTTTGCCCGCGCAGTCGTCGAACCGGTCCGACGCCGGCATGGCCAATGGTGCGGAGGCACCCGCCGATGCCGACAAGGTGCGGTGGAGTTCGCTCGATGTCGGTTCGCCGTTCAACCATGCGAAGTCGGGCATCCTCTACGTCGCCAAGCACTTGCCCGCGCCCGGCCGCGACGGCCTCGCGCCCGCCTATCTGGACGAGATCGAACGGCTCATCAAAGCGGCGGGCGGTCGCACCCTCGGATTGTTCTCCTCGATGCGCGCGGCCAAAGCGGCCACCGAGGCCTTGCGTGAGCGGCTGGATACGCCCGTGCTGTGCCAGGGCGACGACTCGACCGGCGCGCTGGTCCGCAAGTTCGCCGACGATCCGGAGACCTCGCTGTTCGGCACGCTGTCGCTGTGGCAGGGCGTCGACGTGCCCGGCCCGTCGCTGAGCCTGGTCATCCTGGACCGAATCCCCTTCCCCCGCCCCGACGACCCGCTGCTCACCGCCCGCCAGCGCGCGGTGGAATCGCGCGGCGGCAACGGGTTCATGGCGATCGCGGCCAACCACGCGGCGCTGCTGCTCGCTCAGGGCACCGGGCGGTTGCTGCGCAGCGTCGACGACCGCGGCGTGGTCGCCATCCTCGACTCCCGGCTGGCCACCGCCCGCTACGGCGGATACCTGCGCGCCTCGCTGCCACCGTATTGGGAGACCTCCGACCCCGAAGTCGTCGTGAAAGCACTGCGACGGCTCACCGAAAACGCGGTGTGATCCCGCGCACATTGGGGCGCGCATACTTCCGAACAGAAGTAAATTGAGGGTGGTACTTCGGTGAACCCCAATTCCCACACCGAACGTATCGGCGGTCCCCGCGCCAAGCCCTGCACGCGGCGCGGGGACACCACAAATTCCCGCTCGCGCCCGGTCCGCGCATGAGACCGTTTCCAGATGAAGCACCTTTCCGACAGTGATGTCCTAGGCGAATTTCTGGTCAGCGCAAGATCATTGGCCGAGTATCGCGCCATCTTCGCCCTCTCCGACGCCGACCTGCGGGGCCGGATTCTCGACTGCCCCGGCGGCGCAGCCAGTTTCACGGCCGAGGCGAGCGCCCTCGGCGCCCAAGTAACCGCCGCCGATCCGGTCTATGCCCGCGAGCCCGATCAGCTGAGAAGTCTCGCGCTCACCGAGACCGATCGCGGAAGTCTTTGGGCCACAGCACATTCCGCGATGTATCGATGGGACTGGTACGGCAGCCCCGACCAGCACCGTGAAATGCGGCACGCCGCCGCCCAGCGATTCGGCGCGGATCTGATCGCCCACCCCGAACGGTACGTCGCCACCGAACTGCCGTCGCTCCCCTTCGCCGAAAACAGCTTCGACCTGGCCCTCAGCTCGCACCTGCTGTTCACCTACGCCGACCGGTTGACCGCCGATTTCCACCTCGCCGCCCTGCTCGAGCTGGCCAGGGTCTGCGCGGGCGAGACCCGGGTCTACCCGCTGGTCGACCACCTCGGTAACCAGCTGGACGAGCTGGTCGCCCATCTCCGAAAGGAACTCGAGGACAAAGGAATTCGCACCAGCCTCCGCGAAACCAGCTATGAATTCCACCATGGAGCGCACACCATACTGGTCCTGCACCCCTGACTACCAGCTGGGCGCCGCCGAGCGGTACGTGGTTTCGATGAGCGCGTGCAGCTGACGCTGGATCTCCCCGACCGGGCCGGGGGTCAGGGTGAACTCGTCGTCGCCGTGGTGGTGCAGCAGATAGCGGCCGTCGGCGGGTAGGTAGTCCATCCAGTGGAAGCCGCGACCGTCGGTGGTCGGTCTGCTGTCGATCGCGCCGCCGGCGAACACGCCGACTTCACCGAGCCCGGAACGAGGGCGGCGGACGATGCGGTTGAGCTGCTCGGTGTGCGACAGACGCGTCGGGTGCTTGGCGTATTCGACCCGGTCCAGATCCGAGCGGCGGCCGCTGATCGCCGGATATCTGCCACCCACGCAGTTCGGCAGGTTCGCGGCGATCTGCCCGGGCACCGCCTGCGGCGGGCATCGGGTCAGCAAGATATCGCGACCGTATTCCTGTGTGGGGCCGGGCAATTGGACCGCGATGGTCGCGGCGCGGGCGGTCATACCCGCGTGCACGCGCACCACCTGGCTGAAGTCGCGCCCGAAGAAGCCGTGCACCTCGACGCGAACCTGTGGTTCCAGCAACACATTCAGGGCATTGAACAAGTCGGGACCGGCGAAACTCGACAACTGCTGTGCGGCATTGGTGCGCAGACGCTCGTAGTCCTCGTAGGCCTGCACGCCTTCGATGGTGTAGCGCAAGGGATACGGGAGGCGGTCACGGCCGAGCGCTGCCAGTGCCAGCTCGAACATCAAACCGTTGAGGCGCCAACGGGATTCGGTCATGCGTGAGCCTCGCTAGCCCGCGCCGCCGTGCGCAAGGTGCACCGGGTCATGATCGGCTCGCTTACCCGCCGATGACGCCGCCGGGTGGCAGCGCGGGCGGTTGCGTGCCGAGCAAATCCGAACCGCGGTCGTAGACCAGGTAGTCCGGGGTCTTGTGCTCGCCGTCTTCGTCGCCTTTGCCGCGGGCCGCGCCCGCTCCCATGCCGGGGAAGCCCGCCGCGCCCGGCCTGCCTGCCGCGGCGACGCGGGCGGCAGTTGCGGCCGAGGTGGCGGGAGTGGGGGTGGCGGGTTTGGCGGGGACGCTTTTTCCCGGCCCGGGAGTGGAGCTCGGGGTGCCGGGGACGCCGGACGGTGCGCCCGGGCTGGTGGTCGACGGAGTGTTGGTGGGGGTCGACGGGGTGCGTGACTTGCTCGGATCGTCGGTGCTTGTCGTACCGGCCGGAGTGGTCGAGGCCGGGGTGGTGCCGGTCGGCTTGTCCGATGTGGTGTTTTGATCCGTGCTCGCCGGTTGCGTGGACTGCGGGTTGTCGACTTTGTTCTTGTCGCCCTGCGGATTCTTGTCCGTGGTGTCGGGCGAACCCGCCGGGTTGACGCTCGCGGGACTGCTCGGTTGATTCGAGCTCGGATTGCTCACCGGGTCGCCCGAATTGTTCTTGTCCACGGTGCTGGTGGGTTCGGGAAGGATCGGGGTGATGCCATCGACTTCATTGACGCCGGGTCGGTAGTACTGGGTCATCACGAGCCGGGCCTCGCTCTCCGCTTCCTGCGCGCGGTGCGTAGGGCCTTTGATGATGTTCTGCCCCGGAAGCGCATCGATGATTTTGTCACCGATGGTGTAGTTGTCGGGTTTGCCGACAGAACCTTTGGCTTGAGCCAAGTGCGCTTGCGTCAAATCCAAACCGTGCCCGACCATTTGGAACGACGCCGCCAGTTTCGTGAACGCCGTCGAGAATTCTCGGGTGGCATCGATCGCGCTCTTGCCCGACTTGCCATTCCAGTGCTCGGTGATGGATTGGTTTACGCCCGTGGCGAACTCGGCGACGGCAGTCCGCGCGTCCTCGGACAATCTGCGCCAGCCATCCGCCTTGGTATTGATCTCATCCGGCTTGACCCCTTGCAGCGCATCGTAAATCGCTTGATGGGACATCGTCTCGAACGGATCCTGCGTCTTGATCGCCCGACCGTCGAACCGGTCGCTGCCGTACTCCGTCAACAATCCCGACCACTCGTTGTTGACGTACCCGCGATCCTGGTCCCACTTCGCCTTTTCATCGGCGGCCACCTGCTGATCGGTGCGCTTGTTCTTGTCGGCCTCGCGTGTGGAGCCGGTGATGTTTCCCGTACCGATCGCTACGAGCCACTCGTTGAACGAGACCATCACGAACCTCCCGCGTTCAGTGCGGCGAGTCTGTCGGCGGCGGACTGATCCGACTCCTTCAGTTTGCCGATGGCGAGCTCATAGGTCTCCTTCATCAGGGTGACGACCTCCAAGCTTTGCTGCAGGCGCTTGACCGCCGAATCGTCCCCGTTGTTGGCCTTGAGCGCGAACTTGTCTCGCAGCGCTTCCGCAGACTGCAAAGTGCCGAAGCCTGACGTGAACGCCAAGTTCTTGGCCCTGTTCATCATCAAGTCGAGCTGCTCGCGCATTCGTTGTGCGTGGCTTGCCAGCGCTGTGCCGATTTCGGTATCCAACCGAAGTTCACCCCCCTCGGCCTGCGTCTTCAACGTCTGCCAGCGCGCCAGCATGCCCTGCATCTGAGCTTCAGTATCCTGCTCGGACTCTGACATCTGTCCTCCGTAACTACCAATCGCACTGCCGCCCAGCACCCATCCGCTGATCACCGGCAATGACTGCCGACAACCAGGTCACTTGGGCAGGTATGACTCCAGCTGGGTTGCATGCCGAACAGCCAGGTCGCACGGTGGCGCCTGCGGAAGAGAAGCCCGTTCGCTATAGCGCCAGCCAACGATCACAACGAACATGCCGAGCGACGAGGGCATGCTCACGTAGCACCGCAGTTTATCTTCGTCGTTCTTGTCCTCATAGATCAGCCCGGACCGCGCCCCGACCTTCGTATCGCGGAAACCTGTGACTGTTTCGTTCTTTCGTGCTTCGTCCATAGTGTGAGTGCTCGAACCCACTGTCACGAAGTACGGACCATCAGTCGACTTCCACGTACACATACGCCACGTGACCGGACCTGACGGAGCATCGGTATCGGTCGACTTCGATGCGGGATCAACCCGGGTCGCGCGCAACGCCTCATCAGACAATTCCGAACACGGGTTGTACTGCACGGTGGACTCACCGTCGGTCGTCTTCCCACTCGGCCCCTCCGTCTTCGGACCCTCACCCCCCGACGAGCACCCCGCGACCAGCCCGGCCACCACCATCCCGGCCAGCACCATCCGCGCTGCACCCCTCGGCGACACAAAGGCGGTTCGCATATCTCTCCTGACTTCGGCCCAAACACCCCGACACAGGATAAGACGCACAAGATCTCCCCCTGGTTCCACACCAAACGAGATCCATCCAACCGGACGGCTCCAGCCAGGTAGCCGAAATCCGCGCTCAGCCGCGCACGGCGACCGCGTCCACCTCGAACAGCATCCCCGGCAACGCCAGCGCGGCCACCCCCGTCAACGTCTGAACCGGCGGCCGCCCACCCCAGATCTCGCCGATCTTCTTGCCGACAATCGCGAGCTTGTCGAGATCATGCCCAACGATGAAGGTCCGCAACTGCGCCACATCAGCAAAATCCACCCCCGCCGACCGCAGCGCAATCCCAAGATTCACGAACGCATTATCGACCTGCACCCCGAAATCCGCACTGGTCGTATGCCCCTCAGCATCGGAGTCGTACTGCCCCGCCACAATCACCAGCTCGCCACTGACCCGCGCCACATGGCTGTACCCGAACCCGGTCGGGTCGTGCAGCTCCGCCGGATTGCTGATCTCGATGCCCATCCCCGTCCTCCTTGCGTCTCGATTCTTCGAACAACAAGGAGGTGACGACACAGCGGCCCGGACTGTGACATCACTGCGATCGCCAACCTCGTTGGCGCACACTTGCCAGGAAAACGACGCGCCTTCTTCAGCAGTGCACCGCCATCAACAAACACCGCCGACACGGGCATCTGATTGTGCCGCAACGGACTTCGCGCGCTTTCTGCTACCCGCCCGGTGCTGTCGATGTACGATCAAAAGCAATCGTCGCTTCATCGGGAGGGAATATGGAAGCGAAATCTACTGCGGCCGTGGTCGGGCTTGCGGCCACGATGATCTTCGGCCTCAGCGCGACAGCTCACGCGAATCAACCTCCGAATCAGCCGCCGGGTAGCAGGTTCGTCGGTACGTATCCCACCGAGAAGGACTGCTGGTTCGCGGCAGCCGAGGAGATCGGGCGAAACCCCGCGCATCGCAATTACTCTTGTGGGCTTACCCCGCAGGTCAGGTGGGCCTTGTACGTCTGGTGACAGCCACGCGGGTCCCGCCCCCGAATGGCGGCGAGACCCGCGGGACAACCTAGGTCACCTGCACGAGACCGGTTCCGCTCTTACAACGTCCACTTCAGGATCAGGGTGAGCACTGCCGCGACGACCGCGAGGACCACCGCGCCCGCACCCCAGACGAAACCATGGCGCTGCCACGGACGGCCGTGGTCCAGCGAGAACTTGCCCGGTCCGGTGAAGGCGATGGCCGCGCCGACCGCGGCGAACAGCAACGGCATCTCGTAAGTGTCCTGGCCGAACAGTCCCAGACCCCACAGGGCGTTGACGGCGTTGATCATGGTGCCCAGCACGATGGCGCTCGCGAGCGGCGTCAGCAGGCCGAGCGCAAGGAGTAGACCGCCGCCGAACTCGCACAGACCAGCCAGGGTGCCGAACAGTTTGCCGGGGTTGTAACCCATGCTGTCGAACCCAGCCGCGTTGGCATCCAGGCCGGGGCCGCTGAACCAGCCGAACAGCTTCTGGGCGCCGTGCACGGCGAGCAGTCCGCCGAAAACGACACGGATGATCAGTAGCCCGATATCGGTGGATACACCATCCAGTTGAGTGTTGGTTGTCGCTCGTTCCAGTACGGATTTCGTGGTCATGCTGGTCCTCATCCCTGCAATTCGGTTTCCAATTGATGGCCCATAAGCCTCGGCGATGAAGCGGACTGCGGTCCGATTATCACACGAGCTTCCCAACTTCCCAGGGCCCGTTCTTATTCCTGCTATACGTTGTCGCCCTCGGGCGGGTTCACTCCGCGAGGAAGAAGAAGTACCCGAGGAAGACCACCAGCAGGGCCCACATTGCCGGGTGAACGTCCTTGATCCGGCCTTTGGCGACCATGACTACCGGGTAGAACAGCATTCCCATGGCCAGACCGTTAGCGATCGAGTAGGTCAGCGGCATCATCACAATGGTGATGAATGCGGGCACTGAGTATTCAAGCCGATTCCAGTCGATCTCGCCCAGTGCACGCGCCATCAACACGCCTACCACGATCAATGCGGGTGCGGTCACTTCCCCAGATCCCGCGACGACCGCGAAGATCGGGTAACAGAACATGGCGATGAGGAACCAGCCCGCGGTGGCGACGGCGGTCAAGCCGGTCCGCCCGCCCGCGGACACGCCCGCGGTGGATTCGACGTAGGCGGTGGTCGTGGAGGTGCCGATGACGGCGCCCGCCATGGTGCCGACCGAATCCGCGGCCAGCGCGCTCGCGGCGCGTGGCAGTTTGCCGTCCTTGTCGAGCAGGTTGGCCTGGTTGGCGACACCGATCAGGGTGCCGGAGGCGTCGAAGAAGTCGACGAAGAGCATGGTGAGGACGACAACGGCCATCTGCCCGGTGAACGCGTCGGGCAGGTGGATGATCGCCTGACCGAAGGTGTGCTCCAACCCCTTCGGCGCGGCGACGACACCGTCGGGCAGGGCGACGAGCCCGCTGACGATGCCGACGAGCGCGGTGAGCACGATGCCGTACAGCACGGCGCCGTGCCAGCCGATGACGAGGAAGACCACGGTCACCACCAGCCCGAACAACGCGAGCAGGGTGGTGCCCTTGGTGAAGTCGCCGAGCGTGACGAGGGTGGCCTCGCTGTTCACCACGATGCCCGCGTTCTTCAAGCCGAGGAACGCCACGAACAACCCGATGCCCGCGCCGACGGCCAGCTTCATCTGCATCGGAATCGCGTTGAGGATGCGCTCGCGCACCTTGGTGACCGCGAGGACGAAGAAGATGATCCCGGACAGCAAGGTGCCGGACAGGGCGACCTGCCACGGAATGCCCATACCGAGCACGACGGAGTAGGCGAAGAACGCATTGAGGCCCATGCCGGGCGCGAGCGCGATCGGGTACTTCGCCCACAGCCCCATGACGAGCGTGCCGAACACCGCCGCGACGGCGGTCGCGGTGAACACGGCCTGCATGGGAATGCCCTTGTCGCCGAGCGCCCCCTCGTCGCCGAGCACCGACGGGTTCACGGCGAGCACATAGGACATGGCCAGGAATGTCACCGTGCCCGCCATCAGTTCGCGTTTCATGGTGGAACCAGTCGCGCTGATGCCGAAGAACGCGTCGATGCGACCTCGGGGCTCGGTCGGTACGGCGGTGGCCATGGGCGGTCTCCAGTCGGGGAATGGTACGGGCGTGCCCAGGCACGGTAGCCGACGATTCACTCGAGCGGAGAATTCGGCCACCGATAACCGCTCGGACCGTGGCCGGACCGAAAGCGCTGGTGCGACCACCTACCGGCGGCCGCGGGACGATTGACGTCGTCGAACCCACGCATGGCCGGGGACCCGTCAAGCGTTGGGTGCGGCGACCAATCCGAGCTCCGCGTCGCAGGCGAGCAACTCGTTGTGCGGGAGCACCCGCACGGTGTAGCCGACGGCACCGGACAGCGGGACCGGTGTGTCCACGGTGAAAAGCTCGACGCCGGAATCGGATCCGGTGTGCGTCATCGGGACGGTGCTGACGTCGGAAAGGTCGTCGGACGGCGATACCCGGCCGAGTACCGCCTGCACGACGACATCGGACACCGGCAATCCGCCGAGGTCGATGCGCGCGGACAGCGACAACCTCGCCCCGATGATCGGCGTGTCCGGCAGGCCCGCGCTGTCCACCTGGATCACCTTCACCGACGGCCATGCCGCCTCGACGCGGCGCCGGTAGTCGGCGATCGAGCGGGCGACGGCGAACTCGTCGGCGGTCGCCCGCTGATACGCCTTGGCGGCGGGCGCGTAGTACTCGACGGCGTAGTCGCGGACCATCCGGGAGGCCAGCACCTGCGGGCCGAGAGTCTGCAGGGTGTGGCGGACCATCTCGACCCAGCGCACCGGCATCCCCGACGCGTCGCGGTCGTAGAAGCGGGGCGCGACGGTGCGTTCGAACAGGTCGTAGAGCGCCGCGGCTTCGAGGTCGTCGCGGCGGTGTTCGTCGCGGACGCCGTCGGCGGTCGGGATAGCCCAGCCGTTCTCGCCGTCGAACATCTCGTCCCACCAGCCGTCCCGGATGGACAGGTTGAGACCGCCGTTGAGCGCGGACTTCATCCCGGAGGTGCCGCACGCCTCCAGCGGGCGCAGCGGATTGTTCAGCCAGACGTCGCAGCCCCAGTACAGGTACCGGGCCATCGACATGTCGTAGTCGGGCAGGAAGACGATGCGGTGGCGCAACTCCGGGTCGTCGGCGAAGCGGACCACCTGCTGGATGAGCGCCTTGCCGCCGTCGTCGGCGGGATGGCTCTTGCCCGCGACCACCAACTGCATCGGTCGCTCGGGGTCGAGCAGCCTGGCGCGCAACCGTTGCGGGTCGCGCAGCATCAGGGTGAGCCGCTTGTAGGTCGGCACCCGGCGGGCGAAGCCGACGGTCAGCACATCCGGGTCGAAAACGCTGTCCACCCAACCCAATTCGGCTTCCGCCGCACCACGGTCCAGCCAGGACGCGCGGACCCGGCGGCGCACCTCGGCAACCAGGATGGCGCGCAACGTGTTCCGGGTGGACCACAATTCGCCGAGGTCGACATCGCGCAGTCGCTCCCAGCCACGCGCCTCCTCGACCAGCTCGGCGCCGATGTGCTCGCGCGCCTTGTCGAACCACTCGCGGGCGGCCCAGGTCGGGGCGTGCACACCGTTGGTCACCGAGCCGATCGGCACCTCGGCCGCGTCGAAGCCCGGCCAGAGCGCGGCGAACATCTCCCGGCTCACTTCGCCGTGCAGTTTCGATACACCGTTGGCGCGCTGGGCAAGTCGCAATCCCATGTGCGCCATGTTGAACACCGAAGGGTCGGCCTCGCGCCCCAGTGCGACGATCCGATCGACGGAAAGCCCAGGGAGCATGGCGGATTCGGATTCGCCGTGCGCGCCGCCGAAGTAGCGGCGCACCATCGGCATCGGGAACCGATCGATACCGGCGGGGACGGGAGTGTGCGTGGTGAACACCGTGCCCGCCCGCACCGCGGCCAGTGCGGTGTCGAAATCATTTCCGGCAGAGACGAATTCGCGGATACGTTCGACGCCGAGGAACCCGGCGTGGCCTTCGTTCATGTGGAAGACATCGGGGTCGGGTAGTCCGGCCGCGTTGGTGTAGGCGCGCACCGCGCGCACGCCGCCGATGCCCGCCAGGATCTCCTGCCGGATCCGGTGCTCTTGGTCGCCGCCGTAGAGGCGGTCGGTCACCGCGCGCAGCTCGGGATCATTCTCGGCGATATCGGAATCCAGCAGCAGCAACGGAACCCGGCCCACCTGCGCGATCCACACGCGGGCGCGCAGCACGCGCTGGTCGGGCATCGCCACGTGGATGAGCACCGGCGCGGTCTCCGAGTCCGGTCCACCGTTGTCGGAGGTGAGCAGCCGCAGCGGCAAGCCCTGCGGGTCCAGGTCCGGGTAGTGCTCGGTCTGCCAACCGTCCGCCGACAGCGTCTGCCGGAAATAGCCGGAGCGGTACAGCAATCCGACACCGATCAGCGGCAACCCCAGATCGGAGGCGGCCTTCAGATGGTCACCCGCCAGGATGCCGAGCCCACCCGAATAGTTCGGCAGCACCTCGGTGACACCGAACTCCATGGAGAAGTACGCGATTCCGCGCACGCCCTCTTCCCCTGCCCTGCGCTCGAACCAGCTCGGCGCCGCCAGATAGTCCCGCAGGTCGGCCGCAGCGGCATCGACCCGAGACACATACTCCGGGTCCGCCGCCAGCTCATCCACCCGCGCCGCGGGCACCTCGCCGAGCATCCGTACCGGATCGTGCCCCATCTCCAGCCACCGCTGCGGATCCATCTCGGCAAACAGATCCTGCGTCGGCGGATGCCAGGACCACCGCAGATTCGTAGCGAGCTCCCCGAGAGCCGCCAGCCGCTCGGGCAGATGGGCACGGACGGTGAATCGACGCAATGCCTTCACCAGCCGAACCCTACCGAACACCCGGGGAACCAGCCGCCTCGGCGGTACGGCTCACACCTGTCGGCACGACTCGACGCGATCGTCACCCGATCACGCGCACTCGATCGGACCGGCCGCGAGCTCGGCTCTGCGTACCGGGGTGACCTACCCCCGCGGCGGTCGGGTGCGCCGACCATCGGTAATCGGCTGCCGGAAGTACCTATAGATGACAGATTCGGGCGGCGTCCTGCGGCAATAGCGTCGTTCTCGTCAGCAAGTACAAGCATCGAGCAAGACGAAGGACACATGATGAGTCGAGTCAGCCGCCGTTCGCCGGGTCGGGTAGTTGTCGTCGCGGCAGCCGCGATCGTGGCGCTGGGGATGGGTACCGGGTGTGCGACCGGGGATCCGGGGCAGGCGCCGCCCTCGGGTAGCTCACAGACCGCCGCGCCGGAGATCAGCATGGAGACGGTCGTCGCCAAGTATCTGGAGGCGTGGAATGCTACCGATCCGGCCGCGCGCAAGGCCGCCGTGGCCGCGATCTTCACCGAGCAGGCGACCTACGTCGACCCGTTGATGGCGGTGACCGGACACGCGGAGATCGACGGTGGCATCGCCGCCGCCCAGGCCAAGTTCCCCGGGTGGGTGTTCCGGCCCGCCGGGCCGATCGACGCACACCACAACCAGGTCCGCTTCACCTGGTCGCTCGGCCCCGAGGGTGCGGAAGCACCGATCATCGGTTTCGATGTCGCTGTGGTCGAAAATGGCCGCATCGCAAAGGTTTACGGCTTCCTGGATAAGGTCCCAGCCGCCTGATCGGCAGCGTTCATGACCGAATCGGCAACGCGGCCCCGGCTTTTCGCCGGGGTCGCGTTCGTGGTCACTGGGCGGTGAACTTCTCGGCGGTGTACTCGGGGCTGAACTGCTCGACGTACTCGCCCGCCGGTGGGACCTCGGTGATCATGTCGATCAGCACACCACTCGGGTCGGCGACGATGAAGTGACGCTGACCGAAGTCTTCTGTGCGCAGCGCCAACTGGGCCGCCAGCCCGCCGTTGACGACCAGCCGTTCCCACTCGGCATCCACATCGGCCACCTCGAAGTTCAGCAGCAGACCCTGGACCGGCTTGCGGTACGCCTCGGGCACGGTCGGGTGGGTGTAGTCGAGCAGCGCGAGCTCGTAGGCGACCTCACCCGGACGGCGCAGGCTGACGTACCAGTCCGTCTCGAAGGTGATCTCGAAACCCAGCCACTTGGTGTAGAAGTCGCGCGATTCCGCGATCCGGGTGGTGCCGATGACCGGGTAGAAGCTGCTCAGTTTCATGTTCTCACCTTTCACATACCGTTGGTATGTGAGCTAAGCTAGTTCGCGTACCGCCGGTATGTCAACAGTGAGGTGATCGATGCCGAGCAAGATCCGCACCGAGCAACGCGTGGCGACCAGGCGCGCTCTGCTGCGCGAGAGCAGGCGCCTGTTCGCCGCGAAAGGCTATGGCGCGGTGGGATTGTCGGAGATCGTCACGGCGGCCGGGGTGACCAAGGGGGCGCTGTACCACAACTTCGACAGCAAGGCGGAACTGTTCGCGGCGGTGCTGGAGCAGGTGCAGATCGAGGTCGGCGAGCGGGTGGCCGCGGCCGCCGACGCGGTCGAGGATCGGTGGGAGCAACTGGTTGCGGGCTGCGAGGCTTTCCTGACGACCTGCACAGACCCGGAGATCCAGCGGATCATGCTGATCGACGGGCCCGCGGTCCTCGGCTGGCACGAGTGGCGGGCGATGGACGCGGCCCAGTCGGCCCGCCACCTCGACGAGGCCCTGACCGCACTGATCGAGGCGGGTGTGCTCGCCACCCAGCCGGTCGCCCCGCTGACCCATCTGCTGTCCGGCGCGATGAACGAGGCGGCGCTGTGGTTGGCCACCTCGACCGACCCGGACGCGCTGGCCGACACCACCGCAGCGCTGCGCCGCCTGCTGGAAGCCTGCCGCACCGCCCCAGGGTGAAGCCGCAAGAACTCGGTTTCCCAGCATCCGGAATCGCCCGAGGTTCGGCATGCGGGAAAGTGTGCGCGGCTCCGTCAAGTGCGCTCGAGATCGCGGCAATCTCCCAATTCCCCTGGCGGGCTCGCCAATCGGCGTGGCAGCATCGGCTGATTCCTGTTGGCCTGCCTGATCCTGGCCGCACTGCCCGGACCGGCCACCGCCCTGTTCCCGCAGCGCTCGGTGCGCGACGGCCGGGCGGCGGGTCTCGCGGCGGTCGCGGGGAACGAGATCGGCGTCCTCGGCTGGACGCTCGCGGGTGGCGCGGGACTGTCGGTCCTGCTGGTCGCCAACGAGTTCATGAACACCGCGGTGCATATCGTCGGCGCCCTGGTGCTGATCTGGCTCGGCGTGCAGGCCTGGCGCGGCGCTCGCGGCGACGACGAATTCGGCGGTCCGATGACCGCGCTGCTGCCCGCCGGACGGACCCCGGGCTCCGCGTTCCGAGCCTCCCTGATCTCGATCGCCGCGAACCCGAAGGCCGCGGTATTCGGCCTGACGATCCTGCCGCAGTCCTGCCGTCCACCGGCCCGGTGCTGCCGACCGTGGTGATCCTGGCGCTGATCCAACTGGTGATCGACACCGCCTGGTGTGTCGGCATCGTGCTCGCCGCCGACCGCGCGGGCGACTGGCTGCGCCGCACCGGTATCCGGCAGCGGGTGGAACGCGCGCTCGGCGCGATCCTCGTCGCATCGGGCCTGGGCCTCGCGGCCGACGCACGCTGACCGGACGCCGGGGCGATTCCCTCCGGCCGCGGCGCTGATCCCGTGCTTCCCGGCCGCTGACGGTAGGTTGGACCCGTGACCGGCCGCATCGCAATCGATGACACTGCCCCGTCCATCGCAGGCGGTCGGCCTGCCAAGGCCGTCGTCGGGGAGGTGTTCCCGGTGCGCACGGTGGTGTGGCGGGAGGGCCACGATGCCGTCGCCGCGACGCTGACCGTCCGCGGGCCGAACTCCGCACGACCGATCCGCATCCGGATGTCGCCCGATCCCGAGCCGGACGTGTTCAACGCCATCTTCACGCCGAACCTGCCCGGCGCCTGGACCTACCGCATCGAGGGCTGGAGCGATCCGATCGCGACCTGGCGGTCCGCGGTGGAGGCGAAGCTCGCGGTCGGGCAGACCGCCGCCGATCTGGCCAACGATCTGGAGATCGGAGCCCGGCTGTTCGACCGGGCCGCGCAGGCCGTGCCGAAGAAGCAGTTCGAACGGTTAGGCGCCGCGGCCGCCGCACTGCGCAGTGACGAGCAGCTACCCGCACGAGTGGCCCCGGCCTTCGCCGAGGAGATCGCCGAGATCCTGCGGGCGACACCGTTGCGCGACATGGTGACCCGCGGCCCGCAGCACACCGTGCAGGTAGAACGCCAACGGGCACTGTACGGCTCGTGGTATGAGTTCTTCCCGCGCTCCACCGGCGGACGTGACGCGGCGGGCAAACCGGTGCACGGGACCTTCGCCACCGCCGCGAAGGAATTGCCGCGCATCGCGGGCATGGGTTTCGACGTGGTCTATCTGCCGCCGATCCATCCGGTCGGTGAGGTGAATCGCAAGGGCCGCAACAACGCACTCGTCGCCGAGCCGGGCGATGTCGGATCGCCGTGGGCCATCGGCTCGAAGGACGGCGGGCACGACGCCGTGCATCCGCTGCTGGGCACCGAGTCCGACTTCGCCGAATTCGTCGACACCGCAGCACAACTCGGCCTAGAGGTAGCGCTGGATCTGGCCCTCCAGTGTGCTCCCGACCACCCGTGGGTTGCCGCCCACCCGGAGTGGTTCACCACCCTGCCCGACGGCACCATCGCCTTCGCCGAGAACCCGCCGAAGAAGTACCAGGACATCTACCCGGTCAACTTCGACAACGACCCCGATGGCCTCTACGCCGAGGTGCTGCGCGTGGTTCGGCATTGGATCGCGTTGGGCGTGAAGATCTTCCGGGTGGACAACCCACACACCAAGCCCGCCGACTTCTGGGAGTGGCTGATCGACACGGTGCGGCGCACCGATCCGGACGTGATCTTCCTTTCCGAGGCGTTCACCCGCCCGGCCCGGCTGTACGGGCTCGCGCGCCGCGGCTTCAGCCAGTCGTACACGTACTTCACCTGGCGCATCGCGAAGTGGGAGCTCACCGAGTTCGGCAACGAGCTGGCCGCCAAGGCCGACGAGGCCAGACCCAACCTGTTCGTCAACACCCCCGACATCCTGCACGAGAGCCTGCAGCACGGCGGGCCTGGCATGTTCGCCATCCGCGCGGTACTCGCCGCGACCCTCGCGCCGAGCTGGGGCGTGTACTCCGGATTCGAGCTGTTCGAGCATCAGGCGGTGCGGCCGGGCAGTGAGGAATACCTGGATTCGGAGAAGTACGAGTTGCGCCCGCGCCCGTTCGCCGAGGCGCTGGCCCGCGGCGAATCCTTGGAGCCGTGGATCACCCGGCTCAACGAGATCCGCCGCGCGCACCCCGCGCTACAACAGT
This sequence comes from Nocardia brasiliensis, assembly GCF_042691675.1. Taxonomy (GTDB): domain Bacteria; phylum Actinomycetota; class Actinomycetes; order Mycobacteriales; family Mycobacteriaceae; genus Nocardia; species Nocardia brasiliensis_D. The sequence continues at coordinate 1,605,998 of NZ_CP170507.1, read as the reverse complement.
TGCGCTGCATCCACTTTCACCATGTCGACAACGATGCGCTGATCGCCTATTCGAAGATCGATCCGATCAGCGGCGACGCGGTGCTGGTGGTGGTGAACCTGAACCCGTTCGCCGCCGAGTGGGGCATGGTCTCGCTCGACCTGCCCGCCATCGGCCGCGAATGGCACGACCACCCGGTGGTGTACGACGAGGTCAGCGGCGAGGAATATCACTGGGCCCAAACGAATTACGTGCGATTGGACCCGGCGCGTTCGGTCGCGCACATCCTCACCTTGCCCCCGGTATCCCAGCAGGCGCGCACCGAACTCGCGTACCGGAGCACGCTGTGATGCGCCGCAGAGATCTGATGCTGCTGGCCGCGGGCACGCACGCCGATCCACACACCGTGCTCGGCGCCCATCCCCATCCGGACGGCACGCAGGTCAGTGTGCTGCGTCCGCTCGCGGAATCGGTAGCGGCACGGGTCGGTTCGGTGGATCATCCGCTGAAATCGTTGGGGCACGGCGTTTTCGCCGCAGTGCTGCCCTACCCCGACCTCATGGACTATCGCATCGTGACCACCTACTCCGGCGGTCAGACCATCCTCTCCGCCGACGGCTACCGCTTTCTGCCGACGGTCGGCGAGCTGGACCTGCACTTGATCGGCGAGGGTCGCCACGAACGCCTATGGGAAGTGCTCGGCGCACACCCCCGCCGCTACACCACCCTCGACGGCGAGGTGACCGGCACATCGTTCGCGGTGTGGGCGCCGAATGCCCGCGGGGTCACCGTGTTCGGCGACTTCGACGGATGGGCGGGCAATACCGCGCCGATGCGGGCGCTCGGGTCGTCCGGAGTGTGGGAGGTGTTCGTCCCCGGAGTCGGACCGGGCACCAAGTACAAGTTCCGGGTGCACGGCGCCGACGGCCGCACGGTCGACCACGCCGACCCGATGGCATTCGCGACCGAGTTGCCACCCGCGACGGCGTCGGTGGTCACCGAGAGCAGCTATCGGTGGGACGACAAGGCGTGGCTCGATACTCGGGCAAAGACCGACCCGACCAAGGCGCCGATGAGCGTCTACGAAGTCCATCTCGGCTCCTGGCGGCCCGGCCTCGGTTATCGCGAATTGGCCGACCAGCTGGCCGATTACGTGCGGGACACCGGATACACCCACATCGAACTGCTGCCCATCGCCGAGCATCCCTTCGGCGGTTCGTGGGGCTACCAGGTCACCTCGTACTACGCGCCCACCGCACGCTTCGGTTCCCCGGACGACTTCCGCGCCTTCGTCGATCGACTGCACCAGGCAGGCATCGGCGTGCTGCTCGACTGGGTGCCCGCGCACTTCCCGCGCGACGAATGGGCGCTGGCCCGCTTCGACGGCACCCCGCTCTACGAGCACGCCGACCCGCGCCGCGGCGAGCAACTCGACTGGGGCACCTACGTTTTCGACTTCGGGCGACACGAGGTGCGCAACTTCCTGGTGGCCAACGCGCGCTACTGGATCGAGGAATTCCACATCGACGGCCTGCGCGTCGACGCGGTCGCGTCCATGCTGTACCTGGATTACTCACGCCCCGAAGGGGGTTGGGAGCCGAACGTGCACGGCGGCCGGGAAAACCTGGAGGCCGTCGACTTCCTGCAGGACCTGAACAACACCGTGCACCGCCACCACCCCGGCGTGGTGACCATCGCCGAGGAGTCGACCAGTTGGCCCGGCGTCACCCGCGGCACCGATGTCGGCGGTCTCGGCTTCACCATGAAATGGAACATGGGCTGGATGCACGACACCCTCGGCTTCCTGCAGCGCGACCCGATCCACCGGTCCTGGCACCACAACGAGATCACCTTCTCGGCGATGTACGCCTGGAGCGAGAACTTCGTGCTGCCGATCAGCCACGACGAGGTGGTGCACGGCAAGGGCACGCTGTGGACCAGGATGCCCGGCGACGACTTCGCCAAAGCCGGTGGCGTGCGGGCACTGCTGGCCTACATGTGGGGGCATCCCGGCAAGCAACTGCTGTTCATGGGCCAGGACTTCGGCCAGTTCCGGGAGTGGTCACACGACCGGGGACTGGACTGGCAGGAGCTGGACAACCCACTCCACCAAGGGATTACGGCGGTCGTCCGCGACCTCAACGCCGTCTACCGCGCCCATCCCGCGCTGTGGAGCCAGGACACCACCCCCGGCGGCTACTCCTGGATCGAAGCCAACGACCAGGCGAACAATGTGCTGGCGTTCCTGCGCTACGGCTCGGACGGATCCGTCGTCGCGTGCGTGTACAACTTCTCCGGCGCAGTGCACGGCGAGTACCGAGTCGGCCTGCCCTTCGCCGGACAGTGGACGGAAATCTTGAACACCGACGCCGCCGAGTACGGCGGCTCGGGCATCGGAAACCTCGGCGCTGTCAAGGCCACTGACGAACCGTGGCACGGTCGTCCCGCCTCCGCGACCATCGCGATGGCCCCCAACAGCGCCGTCTGGCTGGCCCCAGAGCGCTGACCCTCGCCCCCGCTCACGCCGACCCGTCAAGAGGCCTTCATAGCAGCCGCACACCCGGTGTACCGGGTGTGCGGCTGACGGAAGGGGTGTGCACGCCCGGACGCACAGCGTCCGCGCGAGTGACGGCGGCTCAGTAGAGCGCGGCGGCGAGCTTGCGGCGGGCGGCGACCACGAACGGCTCCGCCTGATCGAACAACTCGAAGAGTTCGAGCAGACGGGTGCGTGCCCTGGTGCGGTCGTCACCCGCCGTGCGCTTGACGACCCCGATGAGGCGGTCGAACGCGGCCTCTGGCTGCTGGTTGAGCATCTCCACGTCGGCGGCGTCGAGGGCGGCGTCCACATTGGCCGGGTCGGCATCGGCGGTCGCCACCGCGGACTCCGGAATCCCCTGCGCGCGAGCGAGGAAGCGCAGCTGGCGCAGCGCGCCCTTGGCCTCCTCGTTGCCCGGTTCCGCGGCGATGATCGCCTCGTAGGCGGCCTCGGCGCCGACCAGGTCGCCTTGCTCCAGCGCCGCTTCCGCGGCGAGGAAACGGGGATCTTCCTGAACCTGCTGCGGTTCCTCGCCGCCGGGCAGCTTGCCGGCCACCGCGTCGACCACGGCGCTGAGCCACTGCCGAACCTGCGGTTCCGGCTGCGCGCCCTGGAAGTCGGCGAGCGGCTGACCGCCCGCGACCGCCACGACGGTCGGGATGCCCTGCACACCGAATGCCTGCGCGATCCGCATGTTGGTTTCGGCCTCGACGGTGGCCAGGTCCCAGACGCCGCCGCTCTCCCCGACCAGACGCTCCAACGTCCGGACCAGTTCCACGCTGCCCGGACTGCGCTGCGAGTACAGCACGACGACCACCGGTACCTGCACCGAGCGGCGCAGCACTTTTGTCTCGAAGTTCGCTTCGTTCACCGCGTAGTCGCCATTACCGGCCGCCGTGGATGCTCCGGCGGGCGGCTGCTTCAACGCGGAAAGATCAACTGCCCCGGACATGGCGGCGACAGCGGCTGGCGTAGGACGGCGTGCGGCAGGTCGAGTCACGGTTTCCAGTTTGTCACGACGCGGCGGCGGCCGGGGCTCCGGAGTCGGCGGAATTCCCGTTGCTCAGTTCACCCAGCTTGCCCGACCGGACCGCCCAGATCTCGAACACCACGGTGAAGAACGGCGGGATGCTCGACAGCAGCGCGAGCACCGTGGTCTTCGCGTTCCAGGCCAGTTCACGCGCGGTCACGATGGCGGCGATCACGAACAGCACGAAGATGATGCCGTGCGTCATGCCGAACACCTTGACCGGCCACAACACCGGCTCCGGGAGTCGCTTGAACACCATGCCGACGATCAGGAAAGCCCACGAGATCGCCTCGAGCACCGCGATGAAACGAAACCGCTTCGCGACGGTGCTCAGGTCGAAGATATTGCCCATGCGCACCATTGTGCCGGATGCACTACGACGCGTCGTAGTGGGACGGGTCACATCGCGATCTTGCGCCCTCGAGCGACACAGCCCCTGCGCACGGAACGACAGCGTCCGCGCGCCGAACGACAAAGCCCCGCGAACGAAATTCGCGGGGCGGTCGAGGACTCGGGCGGGGACTAGACCCGGACGATCAGCGCATCGCCCTGGCCGCCACCACCGCACAGCGCGGCAGCGCCGACGCCGCCACCGCGGCGCTTCAGCTCGAGCACCAGGTGCAGCAGAATGCGCGCACCGGACATGCCGAGCGGGTGGCCCACCGCGATCGCGCCGCCGTTGACGTTCACCTTCGCCGGATCGATGCCCAGCTTCCTGGTCGAGGCGACACCGACCGCGGCGAACGCCTCGTTGATCTCCACCAGATCCAGATCGGCAGGCGAAATACCTTCGCGCGCACAAGCCTTCGCGATGGCGTTGGCCGGCTGGTCCTGCAGGGTGGAGTCGGGACCGGCGACGACGCCCGCCGCGCCGATCTCGGCGAGCCAGCTCAGGCCGAGCTCCTCGGCCTTGGCCTTGCTCATCACCACGACCGCGGCGGCGCCGTCGGAGATCTGCGAGGCGGTGCCCGCGGTGATCGTGCCGTCCTTGCGGAACGCGGGACGCAGCCTCGCCAGCGACTCGACGGTGGTGTCGGCGCGGATGCCCTCGTCGGCGGCGACCAGCAGCGGGTCGCCCTTGCGCTGCGGCACCGATACCGGCACCACCTCGTCGTCGAAGATGCCGTTCTTCCACGCCTCGGCCGCACGCTGGTGCGAGGCCGCCGCGAAGGCGTCCTGGTCCTCGCGGCTGACCGGCTCGGTGTCGTTGCGCTGTTCGGTCAGCGCGCCCATCGGCTGGTCGGTGAAGATGTCGTGCAGGCCGTCGTAGGCCATGTGGTCACGCAGCGTGACATCGCCGTACTTGAAACCCTCGCGGCTCTTTTCGAGCAGATGCGGGGCCTGGCTCATCGACTCCTGGCCGCCCGCGACGACGATCTCGTACTCGCCCGCCCGGATCAGCTGGTCGGCGAGGGCGATGGCGTTGATGCCGGACAGGCACACCTTGTTCACGGTCACCGAGGGCACGTCCATCGGAATGCCCGCGGCCGTGGCCGCCTGCCGGGCCGGCATCTGGCCCGCGCCCGCGGTGAGCACCTGGCCCATGATCACGTAGTCGACCTGCTCGGGCGCGACGCCGCCGCGTTCCAGCGCGGCCTTGATGGCGAAGCCGCCGAGATCGGAACCGCTGAAGTCCTTCAGACCGCCGAGCAGCCGACCGACCGGGGTACGTGCACCTGAGACGATAACTGAAGTGGTCACGACAAGCCTCGCTATCTTGTTTCGCAGGATTCGTACTCCACGGTAACCGCTGCGCCCCGGTTGCCGGTACGCAGGTACGGGCTACCTTCGAGGGGTGAGCAACGTCAGCGATTCGTCCGATTTCATCCCCGCCGACTACGTCGTCGCCATCGACCACGTCGGGATCGCGGTACCCGACCTCGAGGTCGCGGTCGCGTGGTACGCCGAGCATCTCGGCATGATCGAGACCCACCGCGAGGTCAATGACGCCCAAGGCGTGCACGAGGCGATGCTTTCGCTGCCCGGCGCCCCCGATCGCGCGACTGCCCTGCAGTTGCTGGCCCCCCTCGACGACGAGTCCACCATCGCCAAGTTCATCGACCGTAACGGGCCGGGCCTGCAGCAACTGGCCTACCGTGTCACCGACATCGATGCGGTCTCCGCGCACCTGCGCGCGCGGGGCCTGCGTTTGCTGTACGAGGCGCCGAGGCCTGGAACAGCGGATTCCCGCATCAATTTCATCCATCCGAAGGATGCTGGCGGTGTGCTGATCGAGTTGGTCGAGCCGAACGCGAATGTTACGCACTAGTATCAAGATCGGGTGCGAAAAACTCTTCGGAATCACATTCGCGGTCGAGTCACCATCAGGTCTCTGTAGGCTGTAGTTTGTGTGCCATGTCGTCACCTGAGTCCGATCGCAATCGCTTCGTTGCACTGCCCTTCACCGTTGTGCGCAAGGGTTATGCGCAAGACGAGGTACGCAACTACTTCGACCGCTTCGACGCCGAACTAAGGGTCACCGCTACCGACCGGGATGCTGCTGCGGCGCAAGCCCGTAACCTCGCGAGCCAGCTCGAGGACGCGCGTGACGAGATCGACGAGCTCCGCAAGGAGGTCGACCGTCTCTCGGTGCCGCCGACCACCGCGGAAGGCATGTCCGACCGCATCTCCCGGATGCTGCGACTGGCCTCCGACGAGGCTTCCGAGGTCCGTGCCCTGGCACAGGCCGAGGCCGCGGAGATGGTGTCGATCGCGGAGCAGCAGGCCACCGAGATGCGTGGCAAGTACGAGTCGTTGCTGGCCGAAACCAAGGAAAAACGCGAGGCGCTCGAGATCGAGTTCGAGCAGACCCTCGCCAACGCGCGCACCGAGTCCGCCAAGATCATCGAGGCCGCCCAGGCCGAGGCCGATCGTCTCGGCAAGGAAGCCGACGCCAAGCGCAAGGCGGCCCAGCAGGACTTCGAGGTCACCATGGCCGAGCGGCGCACCAAGCTCACCCGTGCCATGGAGGAGCTGGAGGCCACCAGCCGCGCCGAGGCCGCCCAGCGGATCAAGGACGCGACCGACGAGGCCAACCGCCTCATCACCTCCGCGACCCAGACCTCCGAGCGCAAGATCGCGCACGCGAAGGAACTGGCCGAGGAGATGCGCGTGCTGCGCGGACGCGTGCTCGCTCAGCTGCTCGGCATCCGCGGCCAGCTCGACTCGGTGCCCGCGATGCTCGCCGCGGTCAACCGGGAAAGCGAACTGCTGGACGGTGTTCCGGATCAGCGCAAGTCGATCGGCAACAACACCAAGCAGGTCTCCGGTTCCAGCCGCAAGGCCATCCCCGAGGTTTCCTCCGAAGAGGATGACATCGTCGACGAGGAGCGCGAGAACGCCGACATCAGCAACTAGAGGCGGGCCACGCGGCGACTAACGCAGTACCCCAACCGAATTCAGCTCGAAGGCCGTCCCACACCGGGGCGGCCTTCCTAATTCCCCGGGTCGGCCGCGGAAGCCTGCGCAGCAAAAAGATTTGCGACAAAACGCGCGTTTCGAAGAATTAACTTCTACGCCACGGACATTCGGAACAAATGCCACGTTCCGGACGAATCTCCTTGTGCGGCACAATTCCTTACGACCAGCGCCGGGTGATCCCGCGGGTCTGGCGGCCGTTCCAGCAACCACGGTGCCAGTGCCTGCGATCGTCCTCGCCGCCATCGGCGGGCCAGGCGACGATGTGCGCGACGCCGATCGCGATCTCGTGGTCGCACCCCGGGCAGCGGTAGATCTTCACCGCACGAGCGCCTGGGATGGTGCGAACGACGTAGGTCTCGTCACCCCCCGGCCCCGCCTCCGTCCGACCGAAGACATCCCCCAGCGGTGCGCCGCCCGTCCGCGAGCGACCCACCTGACCGGCTGCGCGCGGTTTGCGACGGGGCATGCCGTCCAGACTATTACTCGACCGAAGGCGCGCCTGAACGGCCGCTGCGGCGGCGTCGCGCGAGTACCCGGCGAGCTGCCCGATCAGGAAGGATGCCTCGCCCTGCCGTCATCGGCACGGTGTGGCACAGTAGGGCACCGCCGGACCGCCTTCCCCGCGCTCCCCGAAATATTCGCAGCAATCTCACAGGGAATACGCTGGTCGAGCCGAGTGCGGGCCTCGATCATGGAGAGGTACCGTAGGACAACGGAGGTGTGCATGGCCGTCGCGACGACCACGGACGACCGGACAGCGGTCGTCGGTTCTCGTTGGTGGCTACCGAGGGTGCCCGCGACCGTCGGCTACCTGGCCGCGCTGGTCATTGTCACGTCGATCTTTTCGGGATTGAGTGATTCGGCCCAGTCGAAGGTGGCGCTGCAGACCAGCACCAATCTGCACAATCTGCTTCAAGGGCGCGTCGTCACGCTGCTGTCGAGTGCGCTGGTGATCGGCGATGTCGGCACCGCGTGGTTGATCATGCCGCTGCTGGCCTGTCTGCTCGCGCTGGCGGAACTGCGGTTCGGTGCGCTGCACATGATTCGCGTCTTCCTGGCGGGGCACATCGGCGCGACGCTGCTCGTCGCGGCCGGGCTCTGGGTGGCCGTCGAGTTCGACTGGCTGCCCGCGAGCGTGCGCTGGAGCGAGGACGTCGGTATCAGTTACGGCGCGATGGCGTTGATCGGTGCGCTGGTCTTCGTCGTGCCGCACCGGCTGCGGATCGCTTGGGCCACAGTGTGGTTCGCGGCCGCGGTCGCCGGCGTGCTGCTCGGGCAGACCTTCACCAACGTCGGACATCTGCTGGCCTTCTGCATCGGCTCGGCCGTCGGTTACGGCATGATCCGGACCAAGACGCCGGTCACTCGACGGTTCACCAAGGTCGAGCGAGCGTTGCTCGGAACCAGCGTAATTCTGGCCGCCGCCGTGCTCTTCGGCTGAGCGGCGAGGGGCCGCGAGTCGAGGCGGGCTGACGTCAACAGTCGTCGATCGTTCACCTAGAGTGCTGGGGTGCGCCTAGTGATTGCTCGTTGTCAGGTCGACTACGTGGGGCGACTCACCGCCCATCTGCCCATGGCCCGTCGCTTGCTGTTGATCAAAGCCGACGGCTCGGTCCTCGTGCACTCCGATGGTGGCTCGTACAAGCCGCTGAACTGGATGAGCCCGCCGTGCTGGCTGGAAGAGCGCGGGGCCGCCGATCTTCCCGACGGTGCGAAAGCGCTCTGGGTCGTCACCAACAAGGGCGGCGAAGAACTGCGCATCACCATCGAGGACATCGAGCACGACTCCTCGCACGAGCTCGGCGTCGACCCGGGTTTGGTGAAAGACGGTGTGGAGGCGCACCTTCAGGTCCTCCTCGCCGAACATGTGCAGACCCTCGGCCCCGGATACACGCTGATCCGCCGTGAATACATGACCGCGATCGGCCCGGTGGATCTGCTGTGCCGGGATGCGGCTGGTGCCACCGTCGCTGTCGAGATCAAGCGCCGCGGCGAGATCGACGGCGTCGAACAGCTCACTCGTTACCTGGAGCTGCTGAATCGCGACCCGCTACTGGCACCGGTGGCGGGCGTCTTCGCTGCCCAGCAGATCAAGCCGCAGGCCCGCACGCTCGCCGAGGATCGCGGCATCCGCTGTCTCACACTCGATTACGACGCCTTGCGGGGCACAGAGAGCACCGAATTCCGGCTGTTCTGAACCGGGCCGCGCTACCTCCTCAGTCCTCGAACGGAATGAAATCCGTTTTGCGCACGCCGCACACCGGACACACCCAGTCGTCCGGTATGTCGGCGAACGCGGTGCCGGGCGCGATCCCGCCGTCCGGGTCGCCTTCGGCGGGGTCATAGATCATCCCGCAGGTCACGCAGATCCACAGCTGGGTGATCGATTGGGTATCGATCCGCTGTGCCACTCCCGCATCGCCGGTCATGGCTCGACCGGTCCGGGCAAGGCTCCGGCGAGCGAGAACCGGTTGCCGCGCCGGAAGGTGCCGAAGTCGTTGAACCGGACACCATGCTCGCGCAAGATCGTTTGGCACTCCGGCCTGATCGCCTCGCGGATGTAGAACGGATCGCGGACCACGAAGTGGTGGATCGCGTGCGTACCACCGAAGTTGAAGCACAGCGCGTGCAATGGCCACAACCGCCGAGCAGTCCATACTTGAGTCTGTTGCAAGATGTTGTGGGGTTCGACGTCGCCGTAGTAATGCAGGTTCGAGCTGACGAAATGCAGGCAGAAGGTGCGCACCACATTCGGGACCAGCAAGGTGACGGCGACGAAGTTCAGCGCCTGGTATGCATCGTTGTGGCCGATGCTTCCGCCGAACAGCTCGTAGACGTGGAGCCCGATCCAGATGTGCCACAGCCCGTAATGCACTCCGCCGAGGGGGAAATAACCCAGCGGAGTGGTCACCGCGAGGCGGCGAGCTTCGTCGGCATCACGAGCGGCGCCGGCGATGAATTCGTTGACGAGCCGACGCGTGCGGAAGGGTCGGGTGTAGATCCCCAGCATCGTGTCCGACAAGCTGAGCAGGCGGTGACCGTTCCACCGCTGACCATTGGTGATGGCGCGTTCTTCCAGATCCGAGGCGGTACCGGAGACCGCATGGTGATGCAGGTGCAACCTGCGCCGGACCCATGGGTTGATGGTGCTCGGGCGAAACACCCAGACACCCAGGATCATCGCGTTGTGCACCCACTTGTTTCCGCGAAAATACATCGAGTGGATGAGGTCGTGCTCGATTTCATGCAGCAGCGACAACCAGAAGGCGGTTACCAAAATGGTTGCCCACCAAGGTAATACGCCGATCGCATAGAGCGCGGCATCGCCGAGGACACCCAGAATGGATATCGTGAAGATACCCATTCCCATCCCATCCTGATGACGGCTGACCCACGGATGCGCAGTTCGCCACCGGTCGCCGACGCCGATGATCTGCTCTCGAATGGACGCGATCCGATCCCCATCGTCCTTGCTCAGATTGCGTTCGCCGGGGAGCCGAGTGGTGAGTCGCATGGTTCTCCTGTTATCGACCTATTGGGATGGGTGGCTGGAGATCGGTGACGGCGCAGGGGCGGGAACCACCAGTTCCAGCGGCCCATGATCTGCATCAGCGCGGGCACCAGGACGAGCCGGATCAACGTGGCGTCGATGATCAATGCGACGGCGATGGCGAAGCCGAAGGACTTCAAGCCGCTGATCTCCGACACCATCAGGCTGCCGAACCCGACCGCGAGAATCACGGCAGCCAACGTGATCGAACGAGCGGTGCTCTGCAAACCGGTTGCCACCGCCCCTCGATTGTCCCCCGTGACCAGGTACTCCTCCTGGATCCGGCGAACAAGGAATAACTCGTAGTCCGTGGACAATCCGAACAGGACGACGAACACGATCAATGGCACCTGCGGCCAGATCAGGCCCTGATTGGCCAACCCCGACGCCTGGTCGCCCACATCACGTTGGAACACCAGCACGGTGAGTCCAAAGGACGCTCCGGTAGCCAGCAGGCTCATCAGGATGGCTTTCAACGGCAGCACCAAGCTGCGGAGCACGCCGGCAAGCACGGCGAACATCAGGGTGAGCACCCACCCGAACACCCACCACAGCCTCGTCGAAGTCTCGGTGAGGATGTCGCTGATAAGGGCGCTGGGGCCACCGACGTGCACCGGGAAACCGGGTGGCCCATAGGTCGGGGCGATGTCGGCACGGACCCGGCGCACCAAATCCACGACTTCCGATGAGGTCGTCAGATGCTTCGGGATCACCAGGACGACAGTGAGGTCCGCCCCATTGTCCAGCTTCGAGGCCGCGGCGACTTCTGGATCCGCACGCAGAGCAGCCAAAAGGGACTCGGTGTCCGGTTCCGGAGTGTCAGCGGGGCGACTCAGCAGGACACTTACCGGCGACGCGATTCCGGGCGCGTCGCGGTCGATGATGGTCATTGCAGTGTGGAACGGCGTTCCGGCCAGCGCACGGCTTTCCGAGTCGAAACCCAGCGTCATATGTGACGCCGGCACGGCGGCCAGCAGCATGGCGGCCGTGACGGCGACCGTATAAGGCCACGGGTGGCGCATCAGGTGGTTCGCCCAACGAGCCAGCGAACCCTGCCCGCCGACGACTTCCTTGCGATACGCCCGACGGGAGGGTGCGATCCATCGGGGCTGCCAGTCGAGCCATTTTGTCAGCGACACCAGTAGCGCGGGCAGCAGCGAAACCGAGGCCGCCGCGGTCGCCACAATCACCGTCATGGTGCCGACGGCCGCCACGGCGAATATGTGCCAGCGCACCAGGAACAGACTCAGGCACGCCAACAAGAGGATCACCGCCGAATACACCACCGTCCGCCCCGTGGTGGCCGCCGCCGTGCTGATCGCCTCCTGCACTCCGGCCCCGGCAGCCAGTTCTTCGCGGTAGCGGTTCATCACGAACAAGGCGTAGTCGATGCCGATGCCGAGCCCGATGGCGTTCACCCCGATCAGCAACATGCCGTCCACCGGTAGCAGTTCGCGAACCACCGCGAACAGGCCCAATGTCGTCAGCACAGACGCGCCCGCGACGAAGACCGGCACCAACGCTGCCACCGGCGCGCGCAGACCCACCAGCAACACCAGGATGGCAGCGGGAACCGCGACCAACTCGATACGCATCAGGTCGGAGACTTCGGCTTCCTGCACTGCCTGGCCGAACACCACACCGCCGAGCAGATATGCCCGCACCGTGCCTCCGGACGCGGCTTGTGCCGCCTCGTCGATCATCCGCTGCTGGTCGGGTATCCGGTCTTGGCGTTCCCGGTCCGTTCCGGTAACCCCGATCAACATGTAAGCGGTGTGCTCGTCGTGCAGGAGGGGACGCAACGGTTCCAGGGTGTCTGTGAGTGTGGGCGCCTTGGCCGGGTCTCCCGCCTTGGGCAACGCCACCGCTCCAGCGATATTGTCGTCGTCTCCGATCACCACCAGTGCGGCATCGGTGGCTTCACGAAAAAGCCGGTCTGTCGTACGCAATGTCGATGAGTGGAACACCGCGAGCACTTGAACATCGCCGAAGGACGGCACGCCGGCACTCAAAATCTCACCCGCGCGCTGGGATTCGGCACCGGCCACCTCGATCGGCGGCGAACTCACGGAATTCAACAGGTAGGGCAGCCCTATAATGCCGACCAGCACCGCAAGCAGCCATCCAGCGAATACCCGCCGACGATGCCGCACCATCCAGACCGCCAACCGCGCTAATGGATCTGTCCGGCCCCTGGACATGGCACAGCCTCCCTCGAGCGGTACACGGAATACGCGCCGCGCCTTGGGAATCGGCGCGGCGCGGTGAACCGGAGTTTCAATTCTTACGAGCCCACTCAGGCCTCGTCCTTGGTCTCGGCCGATACGACCTTCACCGTGAACTTGCCCGTCGGCACCTCATTGCACTCCGTGATGCCGTGACCCTCCACGGTCCCCTTGCCGGTCACTATGTCGTTCGAGTCGGTGCTTTCCGGGGTGAGTTCCCCCTGAAGCAACTCGACGGTGGCCGCTGAGCCGTCCAGCGGAGCGGTCATGCGGACTTTCCCTTTTTCGAGGACGTCCTCGTCCTTCTTGCCGTTCTTGTCGTCGTCTTTCGCGTCCACGACTCGGCCCGACACTTCCTTGCTCTCGATCACACACTTTTCGCCGTCTTTTTTGGCGCTGAGGTTTTTCGCGGTTCCCTCGACATCACCTTCGCAGCCTTTCGCCAGAGTTCCTTTACCTTTCGCGGTGAAGCCCTTTTCAGGACTTCCGGTGATCGTAAAGGTGCCCTCGCCTCCCCCGCATTTCTCCTCAGCCGCTGGCTCTGAACCCTCCTCCCCCTGGGCAAATGAGCCAGGAGCATTGACTACGGTGTAACCGACGGCCGACACGGCCATGAGACCGGCGGCGAGCAGAGCGAAGCCCCGCGATCCTTTGCGAGGACCGCACAACGGGTTTTCCGAGCCGTGTTCTTCTGTCCGTTCATTTGCCATCGCAAACCTTCCCATCGACTATGTGGTCATTCGAACAACGCCTCTGTGCACATGTATCCCGAGGCGAAGGTTGTCACGATCCTGCTCAAAGCCTGGTGAAGAATGGACTGCGGGCAGAACCTACCATCCGGAATGGTCACCTAGCATTCGGTGCCGCTGCGCATCCGGATGGGACCGGTTCATCAGGAGGAGACCCACCATTTCCGCCAGCCCTCGATCTGCACCAGGACGAGCCGACGCGAGGTGGCCCGGGTGTCAATACGTTTCGCTGTCCCCGGGGCAAACGGCACTCACCTCCGTGACCACAGGCGGCGTCCCCGGTTTCTCGATGACGCTGTCGCGAGCTGCGTGCGCCGGGTGAGCGACCGATCCACGCCAGCCGAGCCGCGGGCGCCGCTCGCGGGCGCTGTGGCCGAGCCGCATACTCGGCAGCGAAATACCGGATACCGCAGCACTTCTCGGTCGAATCCAGGGGAGCCACCAGTTCCAGCGGCCCATGATCTGCATCAGCGCGGGCACCAGGACGAGCCGGATCAGCGTGGCGTCGATGATCAGGGCCGTGCGCTGCAGGCCGATCGCGACCGAGCCGCGGTTGTCTCCGGTGGCCTGGTATTCCTCCTGGATGCGGCATACCAAGAACAAGTCGTAATCGCACGCGATCTCTGCGGGTACCGCCCCGCTCCGTGGCTGTCGCGGACCTGCCGCGAGGCCGGTGAAGAACGGAGAGGTCATGTAGCATTCGCTGCCGGATCGCGTCTGGATGGAATCAGTTGCGTATTGGTTCCGAACGAGGCCAGCATCGCCGCGGCTGCCGATGCCACCGCTTGTCCCGCGGGTCACGGGGTAGCGATTCTGCCTGCGGCACAGCGTGAACGGGTGTCACAGGGTGTGCGCGCGTTTCACAGAGAGTGTTGGCTTTGTGAGGCAGATGGAGGCTTTGTGGGTGTGCCTGTGTCGGGGGTCCGGCGGTAGAGACGACGAAAGCCCCCCAGCGGTGCTGGGGGGCTTTCGTGAAGGATGTTCCGGCGGTGTCCTACTCTCCCACACCCTGTCGAGTGCAGTACCATCGGCGCTGGCAGGCTTAGCTTCCGGGTTCGGAATGGGACCGGGCGTTTCCCTGCCGCTATGGCCGCCGTAACTCTATGAAACTATCCACTCCGGAGACAACAACCCCTGATTGGCGGGGGCCGGAGTCTCTGAAACGGTGTGTGTTGTTTCAGATACTGCACAGTGGACGCGTAGCTTCTTTGTTGGTAAGTCCTCGGCCGATTAGTACCAGTCACCTACACCCGTTACCGGGCTTCCAGTTCTGGCCTATCAACCCCATGGTCTGTGGGGGGCCTTAACCACTCGAAGGTGGTGAGAAACCTCATCTTGGAACAGGCTTCCCGCTTAGATGCTTTCAGCGGTTATCCCTTCCGAACGTAGCTAACCAGCGGTGCTCCTGGCGGAACAACTGGCACACCAGAGGTTCGTCCGTCCCGGTCCTCTCGTACTAGGGACAGCCTTCCTCAAGTTTCTGACGCGCGCGGCGGATAGAGACCGAACTGTCTCACGACGTTCTAAACCCAGCTCGCGTGCCGCTTTAATGGGCGAACAGCCCAACCCTTGGGACCTACTCCAGCCCCAGGATGCGACGAGCCGACATCGAGGTGCCAAACCATCCCGTCGATATGGACTCTTGGGGAAGATCAGCCTGTTATCCCCGGGGTACCTTTTATCCGTTGAGCGACACCGCTTCCACTTGCCGGTGCCGGATCACTAGTCCCGACTTTCGTCCCTGCTCGAGCTGTCGCTCTCACAGTCAAGCTCCCTTGTGCACTTGCACTCGACACCTGATTGCCAACCAGGCTGAGGGAACCTTTGGGCGCCTCCGTTACATTTTAGGAGGCAACCGCCCCAGTTAAACTACCCACCAGGCACTGTCCCTGAACCAGATCATGGTCCGAGGTTAGAAGTCCAATACGATCAGAGTGGTATTTCAACGATGACTCCACGAACACTGGCGTGCCCGCTTCACAGTCTCCCACCTATCCTACACAAACCGTACCGAACACCAATACCAAGCTATAGTGAAGGTCCCGGGGTCTTTTCGTCCTGCCGCGCGTAACGAGCATCTTTACTCGTAATGCAATTTCGCCGAGTCTGTGGTTGAGACAGCAGAGAAGTCGTTACGCCATTCGTGCAGGTCGGAACTTACCCGACAAGGAATTTCGCTACCTTAGGATGGTTATAGTTACCACCGCCGTTTACCGGGGCTTAAATTCTCAGCTTCGCCACCGAAGTGGCTAACCGGTCCTCTTAACCTTCCGGCACCGGGCAGGCGTCAGTCCGTATACATCGTCTTACGACTTCGCACGGACCTGTGTTTTTAGTAAACAGTCGCTTCTCTCTGGTCTCTGCGACCACCCCCAGCTCAGGAAGCAAGTCCCGTCACCGGTTGTGGTCCCCCTTCTCCCGAAGTTACGGGGGCATTTTGCCGAGTTCCTTAACCACAGTTCTCTCGATCGCCTTAGTATTCTCTACCTGACCACCTGTGTCGGTTTGGGGTACGGGCCGTGTACCAACTCACTAGAGGCTTTTCTCGGCAGCATAGGATCACTGAATTCGCCTCAATCGGCTACGCATCACCTCTCAGGCTGTATGAACGGCGGATTTGCCTACCGTTCGCCCTACAGGCTTACACCAGTACAACCACTGACTGGCCCAGCTACCTTCCTGCGTCACCCCATCGCTTGACTACTACCAGCCGGGGTCGTGTGCAGCCACATCCGGCTCCCCGAAGGGAGTCCATCCGCTTTTGGACACTTAGCACAACTGATTCATCATGGGCGCGGATACACGGGTACGGGAATATCAACCCGTTGTCCATCGACTACGCCTGTCGGCCTCGCCTTAGGTCCCGACTCACCCTGGGCGGATTAACCTGGCCCAGGAACCCTTGGTCATTCGGCGGACGAGTTTCTCACTCGTCTTTCGCTACTCATGCCTGCATTCTCACTCCCATAGCCTCCACAACTAGGTCACCCTGCTGCTTCCATGGCTATAGGACGCTCCCCTACCCACCCCAACCACTGCACCACAAACCGTAGTCTGTGGCGGATGTAATGTTGGAGTGCCGCGGCTTCGGCGGTGTACTTGAGCCCCGCTACATTGTCGGCGCAAAATCACTTGACCAGTGAGCTATTACGCACTCTTTCAAGGGTGGCTGCTTCTAAGCCAACCTCCTGGTTGTCTTCGCGACTTCACATCCTTTTCCACTTAGTACACGCTTAGGGGCCTTAGCCGGCGATCTGGGCTGTTTCCCTCTCGACTACGAAGCTTATCCCCCGCAGTCTCACTGCCACGCTCTCACACACCGGCATTCGGAGTTTGGCTGATTTCGGTAAGCTTGTAGGCCCCCTAGACCATCCAGTAGCTCTACCTCCGGCGTGAAACACGTGACGCTGCACCTAAATGCATTTCGGGGAGAACCAGCTATCACGGAGTTTGATTGGCCTTTCACCCCTACCCACAGCTCATCCCCTCAGTTTTCAACCTAAGTGGGTTCGGGCCTCCACGACGTCTTACCGTCGCTTCACCCTGGCCATGGGTAGATCACTCCGCTTCGGGTCTAGAACATGCGACTCGAAACGCCCTATTCGGACTCGCTTTCGCTACGGCTACCCCACACGGGTTAACCTCGCCACATGCCACTAACTCGCAGGCTCATTCTTCAAAAGGCACGCCATCACCCACAGCCGACCAAACGACTCGCAGGCTCTGACGGATTGTAAGCGCACGGTTTCAGGTACTATTTCACTCCCCTCCCGGGGTACTTTTCACCTTTCCCTCACGGTACTAGTCCGCTATCGGTCACCAGGGAGTATTCAGGCTTACCGGGTGGTCCCGGCAGATTCACAGCAGATTTCACGGGCCCGCTGCTACTCGGGTACTCACTACAAGAGCCGCTGAGTTTTCGTCTACGGGATTCTCACCCTCTACGACAGGCCGTTCCAGACCACTTCGACTAACCCAACGGTTTCTGACTCCCGCTTGGCTCGGCAGAACCAAGAAAATGAGCCCCACTACCCCACATACACAACCCCTGCCGGGTATCACATGTACATGGTTTAGCCTCATCCGCTTTCGCTCGCCACTACTCACGGAATCACAATTGTTTTCTCTTCCTGTGGGTACTGAGATGTTTCACTTCCCCACGTTCCCTCCACACACCCTATATATTCAGATGCGGGTAACACGACATCACTCGTGCTGGGTTTCCCCATTCGGAAATCCTCGGATCTCAGCTCGGTTGACAGCTCCCCGAGGCTTATCGCAGCCTCCTACGTCCTTCATCGGCTCCTGGTGCCAAGGCATCCACCGTACGCTCTTAAACACTTACTAACAAAGATGCTCGCGTCCACTGTGCAGTTCTCAAACAACACACAAAACCAAACCCACACTCGGCACCAGCCAGAACTCACGCCCCGCGGTATGACCGAAGATTCGATCTTGTCGTTATCTATCCCTAGAGACAAACACTCGCGTGTTCTCTCAGGACCCAACAGTGTGCCGATAAATCCACCGCGACCGAAGCATTGAGCCCCGACCACTGCGATGAAGCTTGTCAGTGTTCCACCCATGAGCGTCCGCCGGATGACGTATGCATCCGAAACGGTCTCTGCCAGAACAACACTCCCACCTGTGTGGGCATGTCCGGAGAAGTGCTCCTTAGAAAGGAGGTGATCCAGCCGCACCTTCCGGTACGGCTACCTTGTTACGACTTCGTCCCAATCGCCAATCCCACCTTCGACGGCTCCCTCCCACAAGGGGTTAGGCCACCGGCTTCGGGTGTTACCGACTTTCATGACGTGACGGGCGGTGTGTACAAGGCCCGGGAACGTATTCACCGCAGCGTTGCTGATCTGCGATTACTAGCGACTCCAACTTCACGGGGTCGAGTTGCAGACCCCGATCCGAACTGAGACCGGCTTTAAGGGATTCGCTCCACCTCACGGTATCGCAGCCCTCTGTACCGGCCATTGTAGCATGTGTGAAGCCCTGGACATAAGGGGCATGATGACTTGACGTCGTCCCCACCTTCCTCCGAGTTGACCCCGGCAGTCTCCTGCGAGTCCCCGCCATTACGCGCTGGCAACACAGGACAAGGGTTGCGCTCGTTGCGGGACTTAACCCAACATCTCACGACACGAGCTGACGACAGCCATGCACCACCTGTACACCGACCACAAGGGGGCCTACATCTCTGCAGGTTTCCGGTGTATGTCAAACCCAGGTAAGGTTCTTCGCGTTGCATCGAATTAATCCACATGCTCCGCCGCTTGTGCGGGCCCCCGTCAATTCCTTTGAGTTTTAGCCTTGCGGCCGTACTCCCCAGGCGGGGTACTTAATGCGTTAGCTACGGCACGGATCCCGTGGAAGGAAACCCACACCTAGTACCCACCGTTTACGGCGTGGACTACCAGGGTATCTAATCCTGTTCGCTACCCACGCTTTCGCTTCTCAGCGTCAGTTACTTCCCAGAGACCCGCCTTCGCCACCGGTGTTCCTCCTGATATCTGCGCATTTCACCGCTACACCAGGAATTCCAGTCTCCCCTGAAGTACTCTAGTCTGCCCGTATCGCCTGCAAGCTTAAGGTTGAGCCCCAAGTTTTCACAGAAGACGCGACAGACCGCCTACAAGCTCTTTACGCCCAGTAATTCCGGACAACGCTCGCACCCTACGTATTACCGCGGCTGCTGGCACGTAGTTGGCCGGTGCTTCTTCTACAGGTACCGTCACTTTCGCTTCGTCCCTGTCGAAAGAGGTTTACAACCCGAAGGCCGTCATCCCTCACGCGGCGTCGCTGCATCAGGCTTTCGCCCATTGTGCAATATTCCCCACTGCTGCCTCCCGTAGGAGTCTGGGCCGTGTCTCAGTCCCAGTGTGGCCGGTCACCCTCTCAGGTCGGCTACCCGTCGTCGCCTTGGTGGGCCGTTACCCCGCCAACAAGCTGATAGGCCGCGGGCCCATCTCGCACCGATAAATCTTTCCACCAACCAGCATGCACTGGAAGGTCATATCCGGTATTAGACCCAGTTTCCCAGGCTTATCCCGAAGTGCGAGGCAGATCACCCACGTGTTACTCACCCGTTCGCCGCTCGTGTACCCCGAAGGGCCTTACCGCTCGACTTGCATGTGTTAAGCACGCCGCCAGCGTTCGTCCTGAGCCAGGATCAAACTCTCCGTTGAAGACTCACAACCACACCCCGAAGGGTGCAATCAGATCTAAACTAGAGTCCGAAAACCTAGCAAAACAAAACGCCAGCAAAAATAATTTGCTGACTAAATGTCCGACCTCATCAACCGGGGGGTATGAGAGGCCGGAACCAATTAAACAATTGGCACTGACATTCATCGACACACTATTGAGTTCTCAAAGAACACACGCACACACTTCACCCCCGGCGCTAACCGGTTCGTCCGTGAGGCAACTTATCCAGCTTAGCTCAGCCGCTCCCCCAGATCCAAATCGGGGTCTCGATCAAGCCAGTGTGAGCGTCAGGCGCTCCTCGTACTACCTCGTGTCCCGGTCCATCCGCTCAGCATCTCGCTGAGCTTCTCGGCTCCGGGTCGGTGTCCGTGTCGCTCTGACTTGAATAAAGTTACGTGTCTGCGTGCATCATGTCAAATCGCCTGGTCAGGAAGCGTTTTCGGCGTTAGCGCCTCATTCGGCAGCGCCGACACGCTTCACGTCACCGCCCAAAGCCTGTAGCTGCTCGACGAAATTCGGGTAGCCACGGTCGATGTGGAAGACGTCGTGCACTTCGGTCGTTCCATCGGCAACCAGACCGGCGAGTACCAATCCGGCGCCTGCCCGAATATCGGACGACCACACCGGCGCGCTCGACAACCGCGGAATACCGCGCACCACTGCGTGATGCCCATCGGTTCGCGCGTCGGCGCCGAGCCGGATCATCTCCTCCACAAAGCGGAAGCGCGCCTCGAAGACATTCTCGGTAATCATCGACGTGCCGTCGGCGATCGCGGCGAGCCCGATCGCCATCGGCTGCAGATCGGTCGGGAAGCCGGGGAACGGCAGCGTCGAGAAGTTCACCGCACGCGGCCGCTCGGCCTGCACCACGCGGAAGCCGTCCTGCTCGAACGAGATCCGCGCGCCCGCCGAACGCAACTTGTCCAGCACCAGCGACAGATGCTTGGGATTGACGCCGGTCACCCGCACATCGCCCATCGTCATCGCCGCCGCGATGCCCCACGTCGCCGCGACGATGCGGTCGCCGATCACCCGGTGCGTCGTCGGGGACAACCGTTTGACGCCCTGGACGGTCAGCACGGAGGTACCCGCGCCGGTGATCCGAGCACCCATCTGCACCAGCATGTTGCACAGGTCGACGATGTCGGGTTCGCGCGCGGCGTTGTCGATCACCGTCTCGCCCTCGGCGAGCACGGCCGCCATCAGGATGTTCTCGGTCGCACCGACCGACGGGAAGTCGAGCCGAATCTTGGCGCCCTGCAGTTCGTCCGCCCGCGCGACAACACAGCCGTGCTCGATCTCGCTGGTCGCACCGAGCAGCCGCAGCCCGGCCTGGTGCATGTCCAGGGGACGGGAGCCGATCGCATCACCGCCGGGCAGCGCCACGACGGCCCGCTTGCAGCGCGCCATCAGCGGCCCGAGGACACATACCGACGCACGGAACTGCGTCACCGCGGGAAAGTCCGCATGGTATTTCGGTTCGGCGGGGGTGTTGATGGTGACGACCCCGGCATCGATCGCGACATCGCAGCCGAGGCCGCGCAGCACATCGGCCATCAGCGGCACGTCGAGAATGTCCGGGCAGTTCGTGATCGTGGTGGTGCCCTCGGCCAGCAAGGCAGCGGCCATCAGCTTGAGGACGCTGTTCTTCGCGCCCCCCACCGCGACTTCACCGACGAGTCGATTCCCGCCGGTAACCAAAAACCGTTCCATGCCGCCTCTCCGCGTATTCGGCGCACTGTTGGGTGCAAGGATAGTTGCGGCACTGTTCCGCCACTCCGGGTATTCAGCGCACCAGTGGGTGCCACGGTAGTTCGGTTGCGGGCCGGCGGTTGGGTGCCGTGCTCAGTTCTGGACGTACCCGGGTGCAACCCAGGTACTCAGGACGGGTGTCCTCGTGTCTCGAGCATTATCAGGTGCTCGACCTGGTTCCGCCGGGCTTCCACAGGATATCGCCGCCCGGATTGGCGACCCGGCTCAGGATGAACAGCAGGTCCGACAGCCGGTTGAGGTATTTGGCAGGCAACACGTTCGTATCGTCCGGGTGTGTCTCGATCGCCGCCCAAGCGGAGCGTTCCGCACGGCGGGCAACGGTACGCGCTGTGTGCAGCAGCGCCGCCAGCGGTGTCCCACCCGGCAGAATGAACGAATTCAGCGCGGGCAGTTCGGCATTGAACTCGTCACACCAGCCCTCGAGCCGATCAATGTAGGGCTGAGTGATCCGCAGCGGCGGATACTTCGGCTCCGCGACAACAGGGGTAGACAAGTCAGCACCCGCATCGAACAGATCGTTCTGTATCTGAAGCAGGACCGCACGCAGGTTCTCCTCCGGCTGCCCGAGCGCGATCGCCACCCCAATGGCAGCGTTCGTCTCATCGCAGTCGGCATAGGCGACCAAGCGCGGATCAGTCTTCGCCACCCGCGAAAAGTCACTGAGACCCGTCGTCCCATCATCGCCGGTACGCGTATAGATCCGCGTCAGATGAACACTCACAGCCCCCACCATATCCGCTGCTCGAGCAACACCTGATTTCGCGAGTACATGGGTAACTCCTCGGGCACCGGCAAACCCGGCAACAGCGCGACCGGCAGCCGCACACCACCGTCCCCACGCCCCTGAATCTGGCCTGAATACGCGGAGAGGCGGACAAGCCCCGCGCTAGCGCATTCTGCGGGTGCGGTCCGACGGGCGGGATTCGACCCAGGACAGAAAGGCGGTCCGCGAGGCACGATCCAGGGCCAGCTCAAAACTGCCGTCCCGATCGGAAACCGCGATCACCGCGATGTCGTCACTCATGATGTCGTATTCG
Organism: Nocardia brasiliensis; assembly: GCF_042691675.1. Taxonomy (GTDB): domain Bacteria; phylum Actinomycetota; class Actinomycetes; order Mycobacteriales; family Mycobacteriaceae; genus Nocardia; species Nocardia brasiliensis_D. The sequence continues at coordinate 1,583,480 of NZ_CP170507.1, read as the reverse complement.
TCGCCGACCGGGCCGCGACGGTCGCCGATCTCGATGCCTTGCCGCTGAATTGTGCAGTCGGGCCCCAGTTTCAGACTGGTCAGCTTGAAAAAGACCATTCGGTCCTCGTCATAGCGGATGAGTCCGTGCCGCCAGCCCTGACCGCCGCGGGCGGGCAGTACGCGCAACAGGGCGGCAGTTCCGCCGCGCCGCAACATGATCAGGCGATAGGTCGAGGCAAGGGCCAAGAACACGAGCGTGAGCACCAGAATGATCAGGAGAACCATCCCGGTCTGCAATGCAGTTCGTCCCTTCGCTCTGTCGCCGTGTCGTCGACACCCCGCGGTCATTCAACCACGGCGCCAAGTTTACAAACTGGGGGGCCGTGTATTAAGACGACCGTCAACCGTTTTAAGACGCCTGTCGGCGGCGAAGATCCCTTCGCCGCCGACAGTGTCGTGCGCTCTATCCGGTTGTCGCTTACGCGTTCGCGATCTGCTCCACCGCGCGGACCTGGGCTTGCGCCGCAAGCTGGTCCTCTTCGCTGGCCGCCGAGTCGGCCAGCACGCGACGTGCCGCCTCGACATCCACCTCGTCGGCGAATTCCGCGGACTCGGCCAGGATCCGGACCGTCGTCGCGGTCACCGAGAAGAAGCCGCCGTGCACCGCCGCGACGATGCGCTCGCCGTCGGTGGAGACGATGGCCACCGTGCCGCCCTCGACCAGCTGGCCGAGCAGCGGCTCGTGGCCCGGCATGATGCCGATCTGCCCCTCGGTGGTCTGCGCGCTGACGAACGTCGCCTGCCCGGCCCAGAGCCGTCGTTCGACGGCGACCAGGTCAACTGACATTTCCGACATCGCTGACTACTTTCCGGCGATCTTCTTCGCGGCCGCCTCGACATCGTCGAGACCGCCGCAGCTGTTGAACGCCTGCTCCGGGAAGTGGTCGAACTCGCCCTTGCAGACCCGGTCGAAGTCGTCGATGGTCTGCTCCAGCGGAACCACCGAACCGACCTGGCCGGTGAACTTCTCGGCCACGATGAAGTTCTGGCCGAGGAACTTCTCCAGGCGACGGGCGCGGCCGACGAGGACCTTGTCCTCTTCGGAGAGCTCGTCCATGCCGAGGATGGCGATGATGTCCTGCAGTTCCTTGTACTTCTGCAGGATTCGCTTCACCTCGTTGGCCACAGCGAAGTGCCGGTCGCCGACGATCGAGGCCTCCAGGATGCGGGAGGTCGAGGTCAGCGGGTCGACGGCCGGGTAGATGCCCTTCTGCGAGATCGGGCGGGAAAGCTCGGTCGTCGCATCGAGGTGGGCGAAGGTGGTCGCCGGGGCCGGGTCGGTGTAGTCGTCGGCGGGCACGTAGATGGCCTGCAGCGAGGTGATCGACCGACCACGGGTCGAGGTGATGCGCTCCTGGAGCTCACCCATCTCGTCCGCGAGGGTCGGCTGGTAACCAACGGCAGAGGGCATCCGGCCGAGCAGCGTCGACACCTCGGAACCGGCCTGGGTGAACCGGAAGATGTTGTCGATGAACAGCAGCACGTCCTGGTGCTGCACGTCGCGGAAGTACTCGGCCATGGTGAGGGCCGAGAGGGCGACGCGCATACGGGTGCCCGGCGGCTCGTCCATCTGGCCGAAGACGAGGGCGGTGTCCGGGAGGACGCCCATCTCTTCCATTTCCAGGCGGAGGTCGGTGCCCTCACGGGTGCGCTCGCCGACGCCGGCGAACACGGAGGTACCGGAGAACTCCCGCGCGATACGGGTGATCATCTCCTGGATGAGCACGGTCTTGCCGACACCGGCGCCACCGAACAGGCCGATCTTGCCACCCTTCACGTACGGGGTGAGCAGGTCGATGACCTTGATGCCCGTCTCCAGGATCTCGGTCTTACCCTCGAGCTGGTCGAATGACGGGGGCTTGCGGTGGATGCCCCACTGCTCGCCGTCGCGGCCCAGACCCGGGCTGTCCAGGCAGTCGCCGAGGGCGTTGAAGACGTGGCCCTTGACGACGTCGCCGACCGGCACCGAGATCGGCTTGCCGGTGTCGGTGACGGGAGCGCTACGGACCAGGCCGTCGGTGGGCTGCATCGAGATGCAACGCACGATGCCGTCGCCGAGGTGCTGGGCGACCTCGAGGGTCAGGGTCTTGGCCACCGAGGTGAGCTCGATCTCGGCATGCAGAGCGTTGAACAGCTCTGGGATCGAGCCCCGCGGGAACTCGACGTCGACGACGGGGCCGATGACTCGGACGACGCGACCTGAGTCTGCGCCGGTCCGACTCGTGTTGTCTTGCGTGACTGCTGCGGTCATTTTTCTCTCCGGGTTGATTGGCGGCATTCGAAGGGCCCTCCGTGGTTACGCAAGCTGCCTCCTCCGGGCCTGATTCTCATGCCGCCGCGCTTAGTCGCGGTCCGAGCTCGAAGCCAGGGCGTTTACGCCGCCGACAATCTCACTGATTTCCTGCGTGATCTGGGCCTGCCGCACCGAGTTCGCCTGCCTGGAGAGAACATTCGCCAGGTCGTTGGCATTGTCGGTGGCTGCCTTCATTGCGGTGCGCCGAGCCGCGGACTCGGATGCCGCTGCCTCGAGCAACGATGAGTAGATACGCGTGTTGATGTACTTCGGCAGCAGGGCCGCCAGCAGCACATCGGCATCGGGCTCGAACTCGTACTGCGCGTGCACATCCGCCGTCGGCGAATCGGTCACGAAGTCCTCACCCATGTCGAAGTTCTCGTCGACGTAGCTCACCTGGATCGGCGCCAACCGGCGCACCTCCGGGGTCTGCGTCAACATCGACACGAATCGCGTGTACACGATGTGCAGCTCGTCGACGCCGGCGATGTTGCCCGATCCGTCCGGAGCGGGCACCTCGCCGTCGGCGCCTGCCATGAAGGCGTCCACCAGGTGGTGGCAGGCTTCCGAGGCATCGCTGTACTTCGGCTGCTGCGAGAACCCGGACCACGCGGCGACCAGCGGGCGGTTGCGGAAGGTGTAGTACGTGATGCCCTTGCTGCCCATCACGTAGATCACCGGCTCTTTGCCCTCGCCACGCAGCGTGTGCATCAACTCTTCGGCGCGCTTGAGCACGTTCGAGTTGTAGCCACCGGCCATGCCGCTGTCACTGGTGATCACCAGCACCGCTGCCCGGCGCGGGTCGGCGCGCTCGGTCAGCAGCGGATGGGTCAGGTTCTGCGACGCGCTCGCCAACTCGCCGAGGACCTTGGTGATCTCCTCGGCGTACGGCTTGGCGGCCGCGACCCTGGCCTGCGCCTTGGAGATGCGCGAGGTCGCGATCAGCTCCTGGGCCTTGGTGATCTTCTTGATCGAATTCACACCACGAATGCGGGAGCGCAATTCACGCAAACTTGCCATCAGCGGTTCACACTCCCTTCATGTTGTGTCGGATGGCGGCATTCACGTGCCTGACGCTCATGCCGCGATGCATTGAACGAATAGCTCGCATCAGTCCCGAACCTGGGTCACTTCTCGACGTGCTTGCGGGTGACCGACAGCGTCTCGACCTCTTCGTGCTCGAGATCGGCCGCCTCGGCCTCGTTCACCACACGGCTGCCGTCGGAGGCGAGGAAGCCCTGCTTGAACTTGTCGGTGGCCGCCTTGATCTGATCGGCCGCCTCGTCCTTGAGCACCTTGCCGCCCTCGATCGACTTGAAGGCGTCGGCCGCGGAACGGTGCAGGTCTTCCAGCAGCTCCTTGGTGAAGCGACGGATGTCGCCCACCGGAACCGAGTCGAAGTAACCGGCGTCGACCAGGTAGATCGAGACGATCTGGTCCTCGACCGGGACCGGCGAGTACTGGTCCTGCTTGAGCAGCTCGACCCAGCGGGCGCCACGCTCGAGCTGCGCCAGCGACGCGGCATCGAGGTCGGACGCGAAGGCGGAGAACGCCTCCAGCTCGCGGAACTGCGCCATTTCCAGACGCAGCGAACCGGCGACCTTCTTCATGCCCTTGGTCTGGGCGGCGCCACCGACACGGGAGACCGAGGTACCGACGTTGATCGCCGGGCGGACACCCTTGTTGAACAGGTCGGACTCGAGGAAGACCTGGCCGTCGGTGATCGAGATGACGTTGGTCGGGATGAACGCCGAGATGTCGTTCGCCTTGGTCTCGATGATCGGCAGACCGGTCATCGAGCCGGCGCCCATCTCGTCGGACAGCTTGGCGCAACGCTCCAGCAGCCGCGAGTGCAGGTAGAAGACGTCACCCGGGTAGGCCTCGCGGCCCGGCGGGCGGCGCAGCAGCAGCGAGATGGCGCGGTAGGCCTCGGCCTGCTTGGTCAGGTCGTCGAACACGATGAGGACGTGCTTGCCCTGGTACATCCAGTGCTGACCGATGGCCGAACCGGTGTACGGCGCAAGCCATTTGAAGCCGGCGGAGTCCGACGCGGGGGCGGCGACGATGGTGGTGTACTCCAGCGCACCGCGGGCCTCCAGCGCGGACTTGACGCCCGCGATGGTGGAACCCTTCTGACCGATGGCCACGTAGATGCAGCGCACCTGCTTGGCCGGGTCGCCCGAGTCCCAGTTCGCCTTCTGCGCCAGGATCGCGTCGATGCAGACCGCGGTCTTGCCGGTCTTGCGGTCGCCGATGATCAGCTGACGCTGGCCACGGCCGATCGCGGTGAGCGCGTCGATGGCGGTGATGCCGGTGGCCAGCGGCTCCTCGACCGGCTGCCGCTCCAGCACGGACGCGGCCTGCAGCTCCAGCACGCGGCGCTCGTCGGACTCGATCTCGCCGAGACCGTCGATCGGGTGACCGAGCGGGTCGACCACGCGGCCGAGGAAGTTGTCGCCGACCGGAACCGAGAGCACGTCGCCGGTCCGACGGACCTGCTGGCCCTCTTCGAGTTCGGCGTACTCACCGAGGATGACCGCACCGATCGAGCGGTCCTCGAGGTTCAGCGCCACGCCGAGCACGCCACCGGGGAACTCGAGCAATTCGTTGGCCATCGCCGACGGCAGACCGCTGACATGCGCGATGCCGTCGCTGGTGTCGGTGACAACACCGACTTCCTCGATGGAGGTTTCCGGGGTGTAGCTCTGCGTGTAGCTCTCGATCGCGCTACGGATCTCGTCGGAGGAGATCGTCAGCTCCGCCATGTTCTTCCTGCTCTCGCTGTGTCGAATGTCGGGGGGTTGGGGGCGTCAGGTCAGCGACCGACGCAGCCGTTCCAGTCGGCCGATGGCGCTGCCGTCGATCACGTCGTCGCCGACGTGTACGACGAGCCCGCTCAGCAGACTCGGGTCGACCTGCACGTGCACCTGGACCGGTTTGCCGTAGATGCGATGCAACGAGGCGGCGAGCCGCTCGCGCTGCTGCGCCGACAGTTCGATCGCCGCGCGCACGTGCGCCACGATCTGGTCGCGACGGGCCGCGGCCAGGTCGGACAGTTCGTCGAATGCCACCCCGACTGCCGTCTTCTGCCTGGTCACCACCTGCTCAGCCAGGGTGAGTGTGATGGATTCGGTCTTGCCGGTGAGCAGGCGCTCGATCAGTTCCCGCTTGGCCTCGGCCGGCTTCGTCCGATCGGAAAGGGCCTGCTCCAGCTCGGGGTTGTCGCTGATGATCCGACCGAGCCGGAAGAGCTCGTCCTCGACCGCGTCGAGGCGGCCACTATCGGCCGCCGACTCCAGCAACGCTTCCTGCCCGAGCAACACCAGGGTGTCGACCAGGTCGGCGGTCCGGGACCAGTCCTGGGCCACCGCGGTGGTCAGCACGGCCTGCGTGGCCGGGCTGACCTTGCCGCCGAAGACCCGCTCGCTGAGCTCGGCCCGTACCGAACCGGGCACCGACACGTCCGCGAGCGCAACACGCAGCGAACGCTGGTCGTCCAGCACGGCGACAACGGCGAACAGTTCGGACCCCGTCGTGGCCGCGACACTGTCGCTTCCGGTCAGAGCGGCCCTGAGCGCCTCCCGAGACCGGGCGCAGGCCTCGCGGCTCGCTGCGTACATGCTTCTCACTTTCACTCAGCTCGATTCTGCCTGCCCGAGGCGGCCTGCGTGCTGCCGCCTCCGGCCGCTGACTCGATCAGGCATGGCTACCTTCCGACCCCGATGCCGGCTTTCGACTCGTCGTCGAGCTCGGTCAGGAACCGCTCGATCGACGCCGCCTGCTTAGCTTCGTCCGAAACCGACTGCCCGATAATCTTTTCGGCCAAATCTACGGCGGTGTGGCCGAGTTCGGTGCGCAGTTCGGTCAGGATCTGCTGGCGCTGTGCTTCCAGCTGACTGTGGCCCGCGGCGACGATGCGGTCACTTTCGGCCTGCGCGTCCGCCCGCATCTGCGCGAGGATCTGCTGGCCCTGGGTGCGCGCTTCCTCACGGATGCGTGCGGCCTCGAGCCGGGCCTCGGCCAGCTGCTGCTGGTACTGCTGCAGCGTGAGCTGGGCCTCTTCCTGGGCGATCTCGGCGCGCTTGATGCCGCCTTCGATCTTGTCGGTGCGCTCGTCGAGCGTCTTCATCAGACGCGGGATCACGTACTTGTAGAAGAGGACCGCGATGATCGCGACGCAGACAATCGACCAAACGATGTCGTACGTCTCGGGGATAAGAGGATTCACATCCTCTCCGCTTTCCGCTGCGAGAACAGAGAACTCGTTCATCGGAATCAGAAGATGAAGCCGGCGACGAGGCCGATCAGGGCAAGCGCCTCAGTGAACGCGATGCCGAGGAACATGGTGGTCCGGATCTGGCCCTGCAGCTCAGGCTGACGGGCGATGCCTTCGATGGCCTTGCCGACGACGATGCCGACGCCGATGCCGGGGCCGATAGCCGCCAGACCGAAGCCGATGGCGCCGTATCCCTTGACCTTCTCAGAGGTGGTTGCGGCTTCCTGGGCCAGGTACGCGAGGCTCATGAGTCTTCCATTCCCTTTCTGTTGCACACCCGCCGGTCGGCGAGGTGTAGCAGGTTTTCCGGTAGGTAATCAGGCAGGTCAGTGTGAATCCGCGTTTTGCGCGAGTCCGATGTAAACGGCGGTCAGCAGCGCAAACACATAGGCCTGCAGGAAGATGACCAACATCTCGAAGAGGGTGAACCCGAGGCCTGCCGCCAACGAGAACGGCGAGAACACCTTCATCCATGCTGCGGCGTCGAACAGGAAGAACCAGGTAGCGCTGAAGAACAACACCAACATGATATGTCCGGCCAGCATGTTCGCCATGAGTCGGACCATCAGCGTGAACGGACGCAGGATGAACGTCGAGAGGAACTCGATGGGAATCAGCAACAGATGCAGCGCGGGCGGCACATTCGGCACCACGATGCTGCTGCGCATGTACTTGAGGAATCCGTACTTCTTGATACCCACGTAGTTGAAGGCGATGTACGCCACAGCGGCCAGCACGAGTGGCATGCCGATTCGGGCGTTCGACGAGATGTTCAACCCGGGAATGATGCCGGAGAAGTTCAGAAAGAGGACCGTGAAGAAGACCGTCGCGATGAGCGGGAAGAACTTGCGGCCGGATTCCTTACCCAATACTTCGTCGGAAATCTGTTCCTTGACGAAGACGAGACCGGTTTCGGCGACGTTCTGCAGGCCGCGCGGGACGAGGCGGGGATTCCGAAATGCGAGGAGCATCACGATGACCAGAACCGCCGTCATCAAGAGCCGGATACCCATCAAACGATCGATTTCGAACGGCGTACCCTCGAACAGCAGCGCTGGAGGGAAGAAGTCGGACAGCGATGGCGCGTGGAACTCGCCCGCCAAAGTGGTGACGCTCAGCGTTCTCTCCCGTGTTCGGGCCGTGGGTTCGGTTGATCCCGCGGTTCGATCGGACATTGACGATCAATTTGGGTCGACTCAGGTCGGCTCGAAGTTCGTCAGCAGCTGTGCGGCGGGTTTTGATTCCACCTGGCGTCTGTACGTGTGTCGGCGACATCGTCGACATGCAGAACCGGAACCCTCAGAGCCCGGCACGGCAGTAAGCATAGCGGCACTCGGAGGGATCTTGGCGATCCCCCCTCGCTTGGTTGCTTGCTTACCAACACTTTACCAAGTTATCTACGACAGCGTGTAGGTGGGTGGGATCAATCTTCCCGAGCGGGGGATTCCGGACCCGCATCGGGCACCGTCACGTACGGAACCTTCTGCCGGACAACGCCGTACGTCTCCGCCCCGAGCACGATGACCAGGGCGCCGATCACGGTAAGGAAAAGGACCATTCGGTCATAAAAGTCGAATTGATTCAGTATCGCTATGACCAAAAGCGCCACCAGCATTTTGCCCACCCAGCTGGCCAGCATGACCATCCCCGCGGTGGACGGCGGCAACTTCGCGCCGAACAGCACCATGGCCGCGGTGGTCAGGATGAAACCACCGCCGATGGCCGAGCCGATCAGCGCGCCCCACACGCCGGGCATACCCGCCGCGATGGCGCCGATCGCGACGGACAGCACCACCAGCACGCCGAGTCCGATCAGGCCGTAGCGCAGCGCCGCCTTGAGCGGGGCGTCGGGACCGGGGACCGGGGTGGGAGTAAAGCTCACGTCTGCGAACCTTACCCGGACGTCGGCCGGTCCTCCGCCGCCTCCCCGCGGCGCAGCCCCGGAACGGCCGTCACGACGAGCGCGAAGACCAGCCCGCCCGCCATCAGCAGGACGACCAGCGTGCGGTCCATCAGCGCGCTGCCGACCGCCCCGAACGCGAGGATTCCGACCCACAAGTAGATGAGCAGCACCACGCGCCGATGCGAATGCCCGATCTGCAGCAACCGGTGGTGCAGGTGCATCTTGTCCGGAGTGGAGAAGCTCACACCGGCACGTACCCGCCGCAGGATCGCCAGCACCAAGTCGAGCACCGGAATGAACATCACCGCACCCACCAGCAACAGCGGCGACAGCAGGCCGACGATGTCGCGCGGCCCGAAACCCTGCAGCGGGATACGCCCGGACGCACTGGTGGATACCGCGGCGAGGACCAGGCCGATCAACATCGAGCCGGAATCGCCCATGAATATTCGCGCGGGCTGAAAGTTGTGCGGAAGAAAACCGAGACAGGCACCGGCCAACGCGGCGGCAAGCAATGCGGGCGGATAGGTGTCGACCGAGCCGCCCTGTTCGTTCATCAATCCGAGCGCGAACACGAATACCGCGATCGCCGCGATCAAACCCAACCCGGCCGCGAGCCCATCGAGCCCATCGACGAAATTCATCGCGTTGACCAGGGTTACGGTGACCGCCACCGTGATCAGACCACCTTGCAGCGCGTCCAGAAATACCGTGGTGTTGTTGAACGGGTTGTAAATGCTGTACCAGCTCAAACCCATCACGGCCATCACGCCCGCCGCCGTCACCTGGCCGGCGAATTTCGTCAGAGCGTCGAGTCCCCAGCGGTCGTCGACGATGCCGACCAGCACAATGATCGTGCTGGCCACCAGCACCGCGGCCGGAATATTCGGGCTGTAGTCGAAGCCACGGCGCAGCGCGGGAAGTTGGTGCGCGAACAGCATCGCCGCCACCACGCCGATATAGATGCCGACGCCGCCCATCCGGGGAATCGGCTTGACGTGCACATCACGCTCGCGCGGCACCGCAACGGCGCCGAATCCGATGGCGAGCACCCGGATTCCACCGGTGGCCAGGAACGTCACGACCGCGGAAATGAGCAGGACGAGCAGTAGTTCCCGTAGGGGGACGACTGCGCCCGAACCGGTCATCCGCGGCACCCAGCGATCATCGGGTGGAGGCGCTGCTCAGCGCCTCCGGCGACATTCCCAGGACATCGGCGATATCGCCGATGGGCACCGCACCCTCGCGCAGGATGCGCGGCTGGTCGGCGGTCAGGTCGACGATGGTGGAGGCGACGGCCTGTGCGGCGGGGCCGCCGTCCAGGTAGACGTCGACGAGCTCGCCCAGTTGGTCGCGGGCTTCGGCGGCGATCTTGGCAGGCGGTTGACCGGAGATGTTGGCGCTGGAGACCGCCAGCGGGCCGACCTCGCGCAGCAGTTCCAGCGCGACCGGGTGCAGCGGCATCCGGAGCATCACCGTGCCGCGCGTGTCGCCGAGGTCCCAGGCGAGCGACGGCGCTTGCTGCACAACGAGACTCAGGCCGCCGGGCCAGAACGCCCGAATCAGCTCGCGGGCCTGCGGGCGCACCGAGAAGACCAGGCCGTCGATGGTGTGCCAGGAACCGACCAGGACCGGCACCGGCATGTCGCGACCACGGCGCTTGGCGGCCAGCAGCAAGCCCACCGCGGTGGAATCGAAGGCGTCGGCGGCCAGGCCGTACAGCGTGTCGGTGGGCAGCACGACGAGCCGCCCGGATTTCAGGGCGCTGGTGGCTGCGGTCAGTCCGGCGGCGCGCGTGTCGGGATCCGCGCAGTCGTAGACGGTACTCACGGGCACCATCCTGTCACGGGCGTCCGCCGAGACCATCATCGCTCCCCCGCCGCTCCGCGACTTCAGGCCAGACTGGGTGCCGCGACGGTGGCGGCGGCGGTCGGCGGCGAAATCGCAGGTGAGTTGGCCGGTGCCCGGCGAGTTACCCATGTACGCACGAAATCAGTTGTCACCTCGAGCTAGCTGGGTCCAGCACGGCTCGAGATCGGATGGCGGCGACGAAGCGGGGTTTCCCCGCGAGGTCGGGGTGTTCGACGATGTCGGCGAAATCGCCTTGTTTACCCAGCAGAGCGGCGAGGTCCGAGCCGTTGGCGTCGTCGTGTTCGATGGCGGTGCCGCCGCCGGTGCGGAGCAGGCGGGTGATGGTGGGGATCATGCCGCGGATCACGTCCAGGCCGTCGGCGCCACCGAACAGGGCGATGTGCGGGTCGTGTTCGGCGACTTCGGGATCCAGCTTCGCGTCCTCGGGGACGTAGGGCGGGTTGGAGACCACCAGGTCGACGCGGCCGGTGAGCTCGGCCAGCAGGTTCGGATCGGTGACGTCGGCGGCGTGCAGGGTGATGGGGGTGTCGCCGTCGGCGGCGCACCGGTCGGCGTTGCGGCGGGCCCATCGCAGTGCCGCGGAATCGATGTCGACAGCATGGACGTCGGCGTCGGGTCGCGCGTGCGCGATGGCCAGAGCCAGCGCACCCGAGCCGGTGCACAGGTCGACGACGATCGGGGTGTGATCGTGCGGCAGCGCTTCGAGTTGCGCCAAAGCCCAAGCGAACAGCAACTCCGTTTCCGGCCGCGGCACGAAGACACCGGGCCCGACCGCGAGGTCGATATCGCCCATCGCCGCGGTTCCGGTCAAGTGCTGCAACGGAATTCGCTGCGCGCGCCGATCGACCAACGCGCGATACTCGGTCAGCGTGCCCGGCGCGACGAGCGGGGTCAGCGCCAGCCGGGTGCGCTCGACACCGAGCACATGCGCGGCCAGGTGCTCGGCATCGGCCTGCGGACTGTGCACCCCCGCCGCCCGTAACGTCTCGACGGCGTCATTGATGGCGGGGCGTAGCGCTACGCGGGTCATGGACATGGCCTCGACTCTGCCGGACAGTCGCTTATTCCGCGGCCATTCGCGCTTCGCGGTCCGCCTTGCCGAGGGCGTCCAGCAGCGCGTCCATGTCGCCGTCCAGGACCGCGTCCAGGTTGTGCGCCTTGAAGCCGATGCGGTGGTCGGCGATCCGGTTCTCCGGGAAGTTGTAGGTGCGGATGCGTTCGGATCGGTCGACGGTGCGGATCTGACTGGCCCGGCCCGCCGCCGCTTCCTGGTCGGCCTGTTCCTCGGCGAGCGCTTGCAGCCGGGCGGCGAGCACCTGCATGGCGCGAGCCTTGTTCTGCAGCTGCGAGCGCTCGTTCTGGCAGGTCACCACGATGCCGGAGGGCAGGTGGGTGATGCGGACGGCGGAGTCGGTGGTGTTGACGCCCTGCCCGCCCTTGCCGGAGGAACGGTAGACGTCGATGCGCAGGTCGGTTTCGTCGATCTGCACCGCCTCGACCTCGTCGGGTTCCGGGTAGATGAGCACACCGGCGGCCGAGGTGTGGATGCGGCCCTGCGACTCGGTGACCGGCACCCGCTGCACGCGGTGCACGCCGCCTTCGAATTTGAATCGCGACCACACGCCGTCACGCGCGGCATCGCGGCTCTTGATCGACAGCGTCGCTTCCTTGTACCCACCCAGATCGGACATGGTGACGTCGAGGATCTCGACCTTCCAGCCGTGCCGTTCGGCGTAGCGAACGTACATCCGCGCGAGGTCGGCGGCGAACAGCGCCGATTCTTCGCCGCCCTCACCGGATTTCACCTCGAGCACCACGTCGTCGCCGTCGTGCGGGTCGCGCGGGGCGAGCAGGTCCGCGAGGGTCTGCTCCAACTCGGCGACCTGGCGTTCCAGTTCGGGAACCTCGGCGGCGAAGGCCGCGTCGTCGGCGGCGAGTTCCCGCGCGGCGGCGAGGTCGTCGCGGGCGGACTTCAGTTTGGTGTAGGTGGCCATGATCGGCGCGAGTTCGGCGAACCGCTTGCCGACCCGGCGCGCGGCGCCCGGATCGTTGTGCAGCGCCGGATCCGACAGCTGCGTCTCCAGGCCCGCGTGCTCGGCCAGAATGTCGTCGATCGCGGACGGTTGCGTCACGGTGCTTCCTCTTCCTGTTTTTCCTGTCGAAAGGACCCCATAGAAAACACCGACGCCCGGCCTGCTGAGCAGGACCGGGCGTCGGCGAGGAAGCTACTTGGCTGCGGTTTCGTCCGCGTCCGCCTTCTTGCCGGCACGCTTGCCGTAGCGGGCCTCGAAGCGGGCCACGCGGCCGCCGGTGTCGAGGATCTTCTGCTTGCCGGTGTAGAACGGGTGGCACTGCGAGCAGACCTCGACGTTGATGTGTCCCGACTCCTTGGTGCTGCGAGTCTGGAACGTATTGCCGCAACCACAGACGACCGTGGTGTCGACATACGTCGGGTGGATTCCTGCCTTCATGGGTGTCCTCTCGATATTGGTCGCCGGGTCGCTCGCGCGGGAATCGCGGGAACGTGAACCGGAACCGACTTAGGCGGCCTCGAGCATTCGCTCTCGCAAGCGCTCTCTGCGGGAGGTCTGCTCGAGAAGAGCAGACGCAACGACCGTTCAGTATGCCAGAACAGTCCTTACGCTCCCAAAACGCCCCCTGCGCGCAGTTTGTTCCCACCCCAGGTACTCCCCCTATCGGCACCGCCCCAGGAAGTCCGGGCACGCACATCCCCGCTGTCTCAGGAACCCTGAAGTCGGGTAGTGCGCTACTCAGGAATGCGAACAGCTTCGTTCATAGAGTTGGGGACCAGTGCACAGTGGCGTGCCCGTGACAGAGAGAGGAGAAGTTATGAGCACCCGAATCGCTTCCGCGGTCTTCGGTCTGCTGATTCTCGCTGTCGTGGGTGGCTGGTGCGCCCTGCCGGACACCACGACCACGGCCGCCCCGGAGACCACCGGGTTCTTCGAGGCCTCGAGCACCGCTCCGGAGGGGAGTGCGGTGACGAGTGCGGCGATCATTCTGAGTTTCCTGATCGGCGGCGCGGCCATCATCGGGCTGATGTTCTTCAGCCCGCGGACGCCGAGAGGGCCCCGCGAACGCGAGGCCCTTTCGGCGGAACAGTTTGCGAACTTACTCGTCCAGTGCGCCAGGCGCGGTCTTGCTCACCTGCATCAGGAACTCGAGGTTGTTCTTGGACTTCTTCAGCCGGTCGATCAGCAGATCGATCGCCTGGTGCGAGTCCAGGCCGGACAGTACGCGGCGCAGCTTGTGCAGCACCGCCGCCTCGTCGGGGTTGAGCAGTAGCTCGTCCTTACGAGTGCCGGACGGGTTGACGTCCACCGCGGGGAACACGCGCCGTTCCGCGATCTTGCGGTCCAGCTTGAGCTCCGCGTTACCGGTGCCCTTGAATTCCTCGAAGATCACCGTGTCACCGGTCGAACCGGTCTCCACCATGGCGGTGGCGATGATGGTGAGCGAGCCACCGTTTTCGATATTGCGCGCCGCGCCGAGGAACCGCTTGGGCGGGTACAGCGCGGTGGAATCGACACCACCGGACAGGATTCGACCCGAAGCGGGCGAGGAGTTGTTGTACGCGCGACCCAGTCGAGTGATCGAGTCGAGCAGCACCACAACGTCTTTGCCCATTTCCACCAGCCGCTTGGCCCGCTCGATGGCGAGTTCGGCGACCGAGGTGTGGTCTGACGGCGGACGGTCGAAGGTCGAGGCGATGACCTCACCCTTCACCGAACGCTGCATGTCGGTGACCTCTTCCGGCCGCTCGTCGACCAGCACAACCATGAGGTAGACCTCGGGGTTGTTGATGGCGATGGCGTTGGCGATGTCCTGCATGATCGTCGTCTTACCGGCCTTCGGCGGCGAGACGATCAGGGCGCGCTGGCCCTTGCCGATCGGCATGATCAGGTCGATGACGCGGGTCGTCAGCTTGTTGGGCTGAGTCTCCAGGCGCAGGCGCTGATTCGGGTACAGCGGGGTGAGCTTGCTGAACTCGGGTCGCCGCTTGGCCGCCTCGACCTCACCGCCGTTGACCGTGTCGAGACGCACCAGCGGATCGAACTTCTGCCGCTGGTTGCTCTGCTCGCCGTCGCGCGGGGCACGCACCGCACCGGTGATCGCGTCACCGCGGCGCAGGCCGTTCTTGCGCACCAGGTTCATCGAGACGTAGACGTCGTTCGGTCCGGCGAGGTAACCCGAGGTCCGGACGAAGGCGTAGTTGTCCAGCACGTCGAGGATGCCCGCGACCGGCTGAAGCACGTCGTCTTCGCGGATCTCCAGCTCGCGTGCCTCGCCGCCACCGCTACCCGGCTCACGGTCGCGACCACGACGACGCTCACGGAATCGGCGTCCCCGCCGACCGCGACCGCCTTCTTCGTCGTCGTCACCGCGAGTGTTGTTGCGGTCGTTGCGGCCACCGCCGGCGTTTCCGCCGCCGTTGCCGTTCTGGTTGTTGCGCTCACCCGACTGACCACGGTCACTCGACTGACGCTCACCCGACTGGCCACGCTCACCGGTCTGCGTGCGCTCGCCCTGAGTGCGCTCACCGGTCTGCGTGCGCTCGTTCGTCTGATTGCGCTCGGACTGATTCCGCTCGCCCGACTGATTGCGCTCGCGGCGGCGCTCGCCCTGCTCGGTGTCCTGCTTCGGCTCGTCACCACGCGCATCGGCCGACGCGGTCTCGCCGCCGCCGGATCGCGCCTGGTCACGGCCGCGCCGCTGCCGACCACGCCCACGCTGACCGCTCTCCCGGCCGGAATCCTCGGTGGATTCGGGCGCGGTGGACGGTGCGGCCTCGGCCGGGGCCGAGTTCACCGGAGCGGATTCCTTCGCCGGAGCCGTGGCTTCGGCAACCGGAGTTTCCTTCGCCGGGGCGGGAGCTACATCGAGGGTCCCCTGCTCTGCCCGAGCGGGCGCCGACGCGGTGGCCTGCGCTTCCGCATTAGCGGGTGTGTCGGCCTTGGCGGAAACCGCGGACTTGGCCTGTCCCCCTTCGGGCTTTTCACCCTTGGCCGGTTTACCGGCCTGATTTTCCTTGATTGCGGCGATCAAATCGCCTTTGCGCATTCCGGAGGTGCCTCGGATACCGAGCTCCCCCGCGAGCGCGCGCAACTGCGGCAACAACATTCCAGTCAGCCCCGATCGTGCGACGTCGGTTTGTTCGCTCATCTTCGAAATCTGTCCGGAGTCACTTTCGCTGTCGCCCGGAGATGTTGGGTTGGATTCCACCCCGGGTGTGGCGAGCAGGTCCGTATCTGTCACGGAAATCCTTTCCTTCCCCCGATTGCCGTGTGCTGTTTCGAGGGTTCGTCCCGCAGTCCGGGCATTCTGCCGGACTCGGATGCGTCCGTCCGCTTCGCCACCGGTGGTGTGAGGTGGGAGAGATCATTCCAGTTGCGCAGCTACGCAGCACCCCCATGGCCTGGAGGCTCGAGCCTGGAGCCTGCTGGAGCGATTGCCCTGATGAAGCACCGGCGTCTGATGCGCACGATGTACGGACTCGCTCAGGATAGCTGCCCATTGTGAATCTCGGCAAGCCAGACGCGCCGTCAGTCGATCAGGACTCCATCGGCCAACCCTGGTTCGACTACCCGCAAGCCGTCCAACGCCGCGAGTTCACGTAATTCTGCGGGAAATTCGCAGGTACCGAGGGCGAGCACGGTCGGGCCCGCCCCAGAGACGGTGGCCGCGATACCCGCCGCTCGCAGCCGGGAAATCCAGGTGGTGGTCAGCGGTAGCGCGGGCGCGCGCTGCGCCTGGTGCAGCCGGTCGGCCGTCGCGGGCATCAGCAGGTCGGGACGCTGGGTCAGCGCCACCACCGCCAGCGCGGCCCGGCTGACGTTGAACGCGGCATCGCCGTGCGGCACGACCTCGGGTAACAAACCCCTGGTGTGCGCGGTGGACGAGCGTTCATCCGGGATGAGCACCACCGGCCGCAGTGACGGATGCGCCGCCAGCCGGACGGCCCGGTAGACCCGGCCGTGATGCTCGGCCACCGGAACCCCGTCCTGGCCGATGTCGGCGGCCCGGTCGGTCTCGGTCCAGGACACCACGATGCCGCCGAGCACGCTGGCCGCCGCGTTGTCCGGATGGCCCTCGAATTCGGCTGCGAGCTGCACTAATTGGTCGGTGGATGTGGCCAGTGCCGGATCGAATTCGGCGGCGAGGGCACAGCCGGCCGCGAGCCCGCCGACCACCGCCGAGGCCGAGGAGCCGAGTCCGCGCGAATGCGGAATCACGTTGCGGCACACCACTTCGAGGCCATCGGCCCAGACGCCCGCCGACTCCAGTCCGCGCTCGATCGCGCGCACCACGAGATGCGAAGGGCCCCATGGGACATCGTCCGCGCCCTCACCTTCGACCCGGATGCTGAGTCCGGAATCGGTAGTGCGCACGTCGATCTCGTCGTAGATGCCCAGCGCCATACCGAGCGAATCGAAGCCGGGGCCGAGATTCGCGCTGGACGCGGGCACCCGCGCGGTCACCGAAAGACCCGCGGGCAACGTGCGACTCAGCTTGGCGCCGCGGGGACGCTCCGCCGCCCCGAGTGGCTGCGCCCCGGCATATAACTGGCCTTCGCGCGAATTCAACTCAGGCCAGCTCTAGTTCGGCGGCGACCGCGACCGGGTCGACCGGAATGGCCTGCACCTGCGGCATTCCCAGCAAGGCGGTGTCGGGATCCTTGAGGCCGTTACCGGTGACGGTGCACACGACGGTGAGGCCGGAATCGAGCCAGCCCTCCTTGCGCGCGGCGAGCAAGCCGGCGACGCTGGCCGCCGACGCGGGCTCGACGAACACGCCTTCCCGCGCCGCGACCAGGCGATATGCCTCCAGGATCTCGTCGTCGGTGGCGGCGCGGAACGCACCACCGGACTCCTCCTTGGCCGCCACCGCGGCGTTCCAGGACGCGGGCGCGCCGATCCGGATGGCCGTCGCGATGGTCTCCGGGTTGCTCACCGGAGCGCCGTTGACCAGCGGCGCGGCACCCGCGGCCTGCACACCGAGCATGCGGGGCAACTGGGTGGTGACGCCGTCGGCGTAGTACTCGCGGTAGCCGCGCCAGTACGCGGTGATGTTGCCCGCGTTACCCACCGGCAGCGCGTGCACGTCGGGAGCCTTGCCGAGCACGTCGCAGATCTCGAACGACGCGGTCTTCTGCCCCTCGATGCGGGCCGGGTTCACCGAGTTCACCAGGCCGATGCTGGGAAAGTCCGAGGTGACCTTGCGCGCCAGCTCCAGACAGTCGTCGAAGTTGCCGTCCACCTGAATGATCTTGGCGCCCAGCATGACCGCCTGGGCCAGCTTGCCCATCGCGATCTTGCCCTGCGGGATCAGCACGGCACAGGTCATCCCCGCGCGGGTGGCGTAGGCCGCGGCGGATGCCGAGGTGTTGCCGGTCGAGGCACACAGCACCGCCTGCTGACCCTGGTACTTGGCGTCGGTGATCGCGACGGTCATGCCGCGGTCCTTGAACGACCCGGTCGGGTTGAGACCCTCGACCTTGAGATATACCTCACACCCGGTCAGCTCGGACAGGTGCGGGGCGGGCACCAGCGGCGTACCACCCTCGAACAGGGTGACCGGCTCCCAATCGGCCGCGCCCGCGATCCGATCGCGGTAGGCCGCGATCAGACCTGGCCAGCGGGAGTGCACTCCCGCCTGCGGTGCCACCCCAGTGCTCACCCACCCCGCCGGCTCCGCCGTCTGCCGTCCCCGGGACGTGTTCATTCTTCGGTGCCTTCCAATCTCAGAACGCTGGTGATAGATGTGACGGATTCCATTTCCGCCAGGGCGGCGACGGTGTCCGCGAGCGCCGACTCCACAGCGTGGTGGGTAACCACGACCAAGCGAGCACCCGTGCCGTGCCCCTCTTGGCGGACGGTCGAAATGCTCACCCCGTGCTTGGCGAATTCGCCCGCCACCGCGGCCAGGACCCCGGGACGGTCTGCCACCTGCAGGTTCACGTGATAGCGGGTGGGTGTATCGCCGATCGGCGCGATCGGTAGCTCAGCATAAACCGATTCCCCGGGAGCGCGGCCACCGTAGAACTTGTTGCGCGCGGCCATCACCAGATCGCCGAGCACCGCGGAGGCGGTCGGCGCACCGCCCGCACCCTGTCCGTAGAACATCAGCCGTCCGGCGTTCTCCGCCTCGACGACGACGGCGTTGAACGCGCCACTCACCGCGGCCAACGGGTGCTTGCGCGGCACCAGGGCCGGGTAGACGCGCACGGAGACGCGCTCCTTGCCGCCTTCGTCGGGGCCCGGCTCGCCCGGGCCCGCGGCCACCCGCTCACAGATGGCGAGCAGCTTGACCGTGCAGTTCAGCGCGGACGCGGTCTCCAGGTCCTCGGAGCTGATCTTGGAGATGCCCTCGCGGTAGACGTCAGCGGCGGTCACCCGGGTGTGGAACGCGAGCGAGGCCAGGATGGCGGCCTTGGCGGCGGCGTCGTAGCCCTCTACGTCGGCGGTCGGGTCGGCCTCCGCGTAGCCGAGGCGGGTGGCCTCCTTCAGCGTGACCTCGTAATCGGCGCCGGTCTCGTCCATCGCGGAGAGGATGAAGTTGGTGGTGCCGTTGACGATGCCGACCACCCGGTTGACCCGGTCACCGGCCAGCGACTGGATGAGCGGGCGGACCACCGGGATGGCGCCCGCGACCGCGGCCTCGAAGTAAAGGTCGGCGCGGTTGCGTTCGGCGGCCGCGGCGAGTTCGCCGGTGTAATCGGCGAGCAGCGCCTTGTTCGCGGTCACCACGGATTTGCCCGCGTTCAGTGCGGCCAGGATCAGCCGGCGCGGCGGGTCGATGCCGCCGATCACCTCGACCACGATATCGACGTCATCCCGGGCGACCAGGGCGTCGGCGTCGGTGGTCAGCAGGTGCGCCGGAAGTCCCCGGTCGTTGTTCAGATTGCGGACGGCGACACCGCGCAGCACCACCGGCGCGCCGACGCGGGACCGCAGGTCTTCGGTGTGCTCGCGCAGAATCCGCACGACCTCCGTGCCGACATTGCCCATGCCGAGGACCGCGACGCCAATAGGCTGATCCCTCCCCCAAGTACCATTCTTCGCGGGATCGGACTCACCCGTCGCACGACCGCCACCCCTGATCGAATCGCTGTGCGATACAGAATTCATTTCACCTCCAAGCTGAGCAAGTCCGCCACCGTTTCTCGGCGCAGAATGAGTCGCGGTTGTCCGTCACGCACCGCGACCACCGCAGGGCGGGTCAGCTGGTTGTATCGGCTGGACATCGAGTAGCAGTACGCGCCGGTCGCGGCGACAGCGACAAGATCGCCGGGTCCGACATCAGCGGGCATCCAGGTGTCGCGGATGACGATATCGCCACTCTCGCAATGCTTTCCGACGACCCGCGCGACCACCGGCGCGGCCTCGGACGATCGGGAGACCAGACGGCAGTCGTAGTCCGCCTGGTACAGCGCCGGCCGGATGTTGTCGCTCATGCCGCCGTCCACGCTGATGTAGCGCCTGCGCAGACCGCCGTCGAGCGAGACGTCCTTGGTGGTGCCGACCTCGTACAGGGTGACGGTGCCCGGCCCGGCGATGGCCCGGCCCGGCTCCACCGCGATCTTCGGCTGCGGCAGGCCGATACTCGCCGCCTCGGCGGCGACCAGGTCGCACACCTTCGCAGCGAAGTCGTCCAGCGGCGGCGGGTCGTCGCTCGGCAGATACGAAATACCAAGTCCGCCACCGAGATCGAGCGTCGAGATCTGCGCGGTGCGTTCGACGCCGAACTTCTCGATGGCGTCGTGCAGCAGCCGGAGCATGCGGCGCGCGGCGATCTCGAAGCCGTCGATCTCGAAGATCTGCGAGCCGATGTGGCTGTGCAGGCCGACCAGGCGCAGGTTGTCGGCGTCGAAGACGCGGGCGAGCGCCTCCATGGCGTCGCCACCGGCGATCGAGAAGCCGAACTTCTGGTCCTCGTGCGCGGTCGAAATGTATTCGTGGGTATGGGCTTCCACGCCGACCGTGACCCGCACCAGCACGTCCTGCACCACACCGGCGCGGCCCGCGATGGCCTCCAGCCGTTCGATCTCGATCAACGAGTCGACGACCACGTGGCCGACACCGGCGGTGACCGCTGATTCCAGCTCGGTCGCGGATTTATTGTTGCCGTGCAAGGCGATTCGCTCCGCCGGGAAGCCCGCGTGCAGGGCGACCGCGAGTTCGCCGCCGGAACACACGTCGAGCGAAAGCCCCTCGTCGCGGATCCAGCGCGCGATCTCGCCGCACAGGAAAGCCTTGGAGGCGTAGTGAACTCGGGCGTTCGGGCCGAACGCGCGCACCATATCGCGGCAGCGCGAACGGAAGTCGTCCTCATCGACCACGAACAGCGGGGTGCCGAATTCGGCGGCCAGCTCGTGCACCGGCACGCCGGCCAACCGCACCACGCCGTCGGCGTCGCGGGAGGCGTTGCGCGGCCACACATTTTCGGGCAGATCGATCATCTGCCGCGCCTCACGCGGGCGCTCCGCCAGGCTCGGGGCGTGCGGAATCTCGGCATGCCGAGGTCCGGCCGGATGGGCACTCACGACTCCACCTCGCTGACGCTCGGCTCCGTCGTGCGCGCCCGGGCGCCTCCGCCTTCGATTCGCTCGCTGCGCTCACTCATGTATCAATCGTTCCTTCCTGGCGCTCGTCTGAAAGTCCTTGTGCCCGTTCACATGCGCTCCGGCGCACTGACGCCGAGCAGGGCGAGGCCGTTCGCGAGGACCTGACGGGTCGCGTTGACCAGCACCAGGCGTGCGGCGTTGGTCGGGCTGACGGGCTCGTCCCCGAGCGGAAGCACGCGCAGGTTCTTGTTGGTCTGGAAGCGGTGGTAGGCGCCGGCCAGTTCCTCCAGGTAGCGGGCCACCCGATGCGGCTCACGCAGGACCGCGGCGCTGCTCACCACCCGGGGATACTCGCCGAGGGTGCGAATGAGTTCGCCCTCTTCGTCGGAAGCGAGCAGCGCGAGATCCGGGGCTACCTTGTCGTATTCGAATTCGGCGGCATTGCGGGCGATCGACGCGGTCCTGGCGTGCGCGTATTGCACGTAGTAAACGGGATTCTCGTTACTTTGGCTGGTCCAGATGCTCAGATCGATATCGATGCTCGAATTCACCGACGAACGCACCAAGGAATACCGCGACGCGTCCACGCCGATGGCCTCGACCAAGTCGTCGAGGGTCACCACGGTGCCCGCCCGCTTGCTCATCTTCACGGCGACACCATCTTTGAGCAGATTCACCATCTGCCCGATCAACACCTCGACAGTGGCCGGATCGTCACCGGAGACGGACGCGATGGCCTTCAACCGGCCGATGTAGCCGTGATGGTCGGCGCCGAGCATGTAGATACACAGGTCGAAACCGCGCGCCCGCTTGTCCTGGTAATAGGCGATATCACCGGCGACGTAGGCCGGTTTGCCGTCGCTCTTGAGGACGACGCGGTCCTGATCGTCACCGTATTCGGAGCTCGCGATCCACCAGGCGCCGTCCTTCTCATAGAGGTCGCCGGAATTCTTGAGCTTCGCAACGGCCGCATCCACCGCGCCGGACTGGAACAGCGAGCTCTCGTTGAAGTACACGTCGAAGTCCGTGCCGAACTCGTGCAGCGACTGCCGGATCTGCGCGAACATCAGCTCGACACCCTCGGCGCGGAACAGCTCCAGCCGCTCGTCCTCCGGCAGCGCCACCGCGTCCGGGTGCGCGGTCACGATGGTGCTCGCGATCTCGCCGATGTAGGCGCCCGCGTAGCCGTCGTCCGGGGTCGGCGCTCCGGTCGCCGCCGCGACCAGCGACCTGGCGAACCGGTCGATCTGCGCGCCGTGATCATTGAAGTAGTACTCGCGCACCACGTCGGCGCCCTGCGCGGCCAGAATCCGGCCGAGCGCGTCACCGACCGCCGCCCACCGGGTACCGCCGAGATGAACCGGCCCGGTCGGGTTGGCCGACACGAACTCCAAGTTGATCCGGGTGCCCTGCAGCGCCTCCGAGCTGCCGTACGCGGTTCCGGCGGCGAGCACCTGCTCGAGAATGGCGCCCTGCGCGGACGCGGCCAGCCGGATATTCAGGAAGCCGGGCCCGGCCACCTCGGCGGCGGACACCTCGTCGGCCGCATCCAGCGCCTCGGCGAGCCAGGTCGCCAGCTCGCGCGGATTCGTTCCGGCCTTTTTCGCCACCTTCATCGCCACATTCGTGGCATAGTCACCGTGTTCCGGGTTGCGAGGGCGCTCAACAGTGACCTCGTCGGGGAGGACAGCGGGGTCCAATCCACGTTCGACAAGCACCTTCGCGGCAGTGGCGCGAAGGAGATCTGCAAGGTCAGCTGGAGTCACGAGTCTCTATCCTATGGTCTTGGCGGGTGTACACCTCTAGTGGGCACTGCGCCGGAACCGTCCGCAACCCAGTTACGTCCCGCGGATCCATCACGTCGAGAGAGCACCACGAGCGATGCCGAGCAGTCCCAGCGCCAAATCTGCCAAAGCCGCCGCCAAATTGTCGGGTTCCCGCAAGGGGGGTGGCCGGGGTCAACTGTCCAAAAAGAACCGCCAGATCCCCTGGTTGGCCATCGGCGCGGCCCTGGTCATCATCGCATTGATCGGTGCCCTCGCTTACAGCCTGGTACCCAAGTACCAGGAGAAGGCCGAACTGGAGAAGTTCACGCCGAGCGCGGAGCGCAAGGATCCGTCCGACTCGATCGAGGGTGTGGTCAAGAAGGAGTACCCGGCCGGGCTGCACATCGGTCCGACCCAGCGGGTCGCCTATGACCAGAGCCCCGCGTTCGGTGGACCACACGACAGTTCCTGGGCGACCTGCACCGGCGTCGTGTACGACAAGCCGATCCGGATGGAGAACGCGGTCCACTCGCTCGAGCACGGCGCGGTGTGGATCACATACAACCCGGACAAGGTGGATGCCGCGGGCCTGGACTCGCTGAAGAGCAAGGTGCAGGGCAAGCCGTACTCGATGATGTCGCCGTATCCCGGTCTGGACACCGCGGTTTCGCTGCAATCGTGGGGGCACCAGCTGAAGTTGGACCGCGCCGACGACAAGCGCGTCGGCCAGTTCATCACGGCACTGCGCCTGAACAACTACACCTACCCCGAGGTCGGCGCGGACTGCTCGACGATCGCGTTCGACACCGACAACCCGCCGCCGTTCGACCCGACACCGCCCGGACCGGACGCGGTGCCGATGGACGGGAAGGGCTTGCAGCCGGATCCGTCGGAGGTGCCCGGCGGCGGTCTGCCAGGAGTGCCCGGTGTGCCCGGACTGCCGGGGCTGCCGCTGCCGAACCAGCCCCGGCCCGCGCCAGGTCAGCCCGCGCCAGGTCAGCCTGCGCCCGGCCAGCCCGCGCCAGGTCAGCCCGCGCCGGGCCAGCCCGCACCAGGGACCGACCGCTAGTGGCCGACGATGTCGAGCCGGATGCCGCGGCGTCCGGCCTCGGTGCCCAGGTCCATCGTCAGCGCACCGCACTGCTGGTCCTCGGCGTGATCGGCGCCATCCTGATCGGCGTCGCCATCGGCGCGCTGATTCGGCTGCCGCTGAACAACTCGTCCGAGCCGGACCCGGGTGCCGTCGACATCGGCTTCACCCAGGACATGTCGGCACACCACGCGCAGGCCGTCGAAATGGCGGGTGTCGTGCTGGTCCGTTCCACCGACACCGACGTGCGCCGCCTCGCCTACGACATCATGACCACCCAGCAGAACCAGGTCGGCCGCATGCAGGGCTGGCTCCAGTTGTGGGGCAAACCCGCGCAGGGCGTCGACGGATACATGGGCTGGATGAGTACCCAGGCCGGCGGCCACGGGCACTCCGGCACCGCCGAAACCCCATCCGGCCCGATGCCGACCATGCCGGGCATGGCCACCCCCGCCGACCTCGCCGCATTGCGCCAGGCCACCGGCCCCGAGCTCGACACCCGGTTCCTGCAACTCATGCTGCGCCACCACCAAGGCGGCTTCCCGATGATCCAATACGCCGCCGAACACGCCGAAACCACCGCCGTGCGCACCCTCGCCGACACCATGAACAAAACCCAACGCGGCGAGGCCCAACTCATCACCACCATGCTCACCGCCCGCGGCGCCACCCCCCTCCCCCCGAGCTGACCCCAACCCCCCGCCCCATCACCCTTTTTGGCCAACAGCACCCGATGCGATACGCTTTCCCCGCCCGATCGGCGGCGTCGAACCCCCGATCGAGTCCTATCCCGCCCTCGTAGCTCAGGGGATAGAGCGTCTGCCTCCGGAGCAGAAGGCCGCAGGTTCGAATCCTGCCGAGGGCACCGCACAGAAACAGGCCCCGACCAGCAGATGCTGGTCGGGGCCTCTTTCGTGTTACGACCTTCTGGCCGACACGAGCTCTCGGATGTCACAGGTGCGGGGTCTGTGTCGTCTCCTCGGTAACCGCGGGTTACCGCGAGTGCCGAGGTAGAGGAGCGGAAAGTGGCTGTTACGAACGAGATCGGGATGGACGAGATGGCGGCACAGGCGCCGACCGCCGCCCACCCGGCGAAATGGAAATTCTGGTTGCTCACCCTGGTCGGTCTCTACCCGCTGCTCACCGGTCTGGTGACGGTCACGGGTCCACTGCTGGAACCGCTTCCGACACCGCTGCGGCTGGCCTGCATCCTGCCCGTCGCGGTGGCGGCCATGGTGTGGGGCATCATGCCCGTGCTGACCCGCTGCTTCGCCGGGTGGCTGATGCGCTGACCCGGCGTCGACTTCGCCACGGCAGCGACGTTGTGTGCCAGCGACTTCGGTCACCGAGACCGACAACGCTGTGATTTCGATCCGGGCGGCCACCGGCAACGAATACGTGGGGAAGCCGACTGGATCGCCGTGTCGGCACGACGTGCGCCGGGCCACCTCAGAGTTCGGGCGGACCACCAGTGGGTGGAAATTGTCGATCCGAAGC
This sequence comes from Nocardia brasiliensis, assembly GCF_042691675.1. Taxonomy (GTDB): domain Bacteria; phylum Actinomycetota; class Actinomycetes; order Mycobacteriales; family Mycobacteriaceae; genus Nocardia; species Nocardia brasiliensis_D. Next base: position 1,558,157 of record NZ_CP170507.1, on the reverse strand, counting down.
AACGGAGGTCGCGTGAGCTCGAATACGGGTGGCACCCCGTGGGGCAGAAGCCGTTTCGGGCCCAGTGGCGATCCTTTCGCACGGCTCGCGATCACCATGGCCCGGCACCGCCGCCGAGTGCTCGCGGTGTGGCTGCTCGCCGCTACCGCTGGCCTGCTCGGGCTCCCGCATCTGCTCGGTTCGCTCGTCGCACCATCGGTCGCGGTCACCGGATCCGAATCCCAGCGCGCCGCCGAAATTCTGAGCGCGGGCTTGCCGACGGTCGGTGACGAGCAAGTAATCGCGGTGTTCCACTCATCCACCCATCGAACGACCGATAAAGAATTCCGATCGGCACTTGTCGCCGGAAGGCAGGCGCTGGCGAAGCAGCGCAGCGTGAGCGGCGTGCTGCAATTGCCGATGGCCGGCGATCCGGCTTCCGTCCCCACCTGGCCGGAGCTGGAGCCGCTGCGGACGTTGACCCGTGACGATCACACCGCCTATGTACTGGTCGGAGTCGTCGGCGATGAACGACAACGGCAGCAGCAGTCGCCGATGCTGCAGACCGTCGTCGACGAGGCGGCCCGCGGTGCGTCGGCGGGAACGACGCAGGCGTATCTCGTCGGCGTCTCCGCATTCAGCAATGCCGCCCAGCAAGCACAGATTCGCGATGTGACGCGTATCGAGCTGGCGGCGGTCCCGCTTGCGATGCTCGTGCTTCTTGTCGGTCTGTGGGCTCCGGTGGCAGCCCTGGTGCCGATGCTCGTCGCCGGAGCATCGATCGCCACGACCCTGGGACTGTTCGCACTGCTTGCCGACGTCCTCAGTGTGGACGGCATGCTGCTGATCGCCGTCGACGCGGTCGGACTGGGTATCGGCATCGATTACGCGCTGTTCGTCATGATTCGCTATCGCGAAAGGCTGGCGGCCGGGGAAAGTCCGGAGCAAGCGATCGGCACAGCGGCGGCGACCACCGGGCGCACCGTCGTGTACTCCGGTGTGCTGTTGCTACTCGGCGTCACGACCCTTTTCGTAGTGCGCTGGAATGTGTTCACTCAACTCGCGATCGGCACCCTCGCGGTGATCACGGTGACCTCCGTCGCGTCGGTCACCCTGCTCCCGGCCCTGCTGACGTCGTTGACCGACTGGCTCGAGCGACGGCCCCGATGGATGTCCCAGTGGGCGCTGTCCGCCGCCCGCGACCGCAGGAGGCTGGGCCGCTGGGCCGAGCACGTGACGAGCCATCCCTGGCCGTACGTCGTCGGAATCACCGCCGGACTGTTGCTCATCGCGGCACCGACCCCCGCATTGCGGCTCGGCATCGACATCGAGAGCCGAGCACTGGCCGGCACCCCCTACCTCACGGGTCGAATACTCAGCGACCCCGACATACCGGGTTTGTCCGGTATGACGACGATCCTGCTACCGCGCCCCGCGAACACTCCGGAACCCGACACCGGCCCCCTGTTGGCCGCCCTCCGGGCGGACCCGGAAGTCGCGGCCGCCACCGTGATCGACAACGACGAGGACCTCACCACCTTCGTCGTCATACCCGAGCATCCACTTCATTCCCCGCTGGCCGCCCGGCTGGTGGAACGAATACGCGCCGAGATTCTCCCGACGACAACACCACCGGGGACGACAGCACTGGTCGGCGGCTCCAGCGCGCTCGTCGTGGACATCCTCAACGAGACCGGAAACAAGCTGTGGTGGGTAATCGGCATGGTGTTGACGCTGATGTTCGTCGTCCTCGCAGTCACCTTGCGCAGTGTGCTGCTGCCGTTCAAAGCGCTCGCGATGAGCCTGCTGGCCACCGGTGCCGCATTCGGACTCATTGTGCTGCTGTTCCAGCGAACCGCCGGTGACGACGTGAGCGGAGTGACCAGTTCGGGTCTGATCTGGCCACATGTGCCGCTGGTGCTGTTCGCGATTCTGTTCGGGTTGACAACGGACTACGAATTGTTCCTGGTCCGTCGGATCCAGGAGGAATATCTGACCACCGGTGACAATCGCGGTTCGATCGTGGTGGGTTTGCAAGCCACCGCTCGGCCGATCTCGCTGGCCGCGGTGATCATCGCTGTCGCTTTCGGCAGCCTGCTCGTGTCGTCGATCGGCAGCATCCGAGCCGTCGGATTCGCTGGCGCCGCAGCGCTGATCGTCGATGCGACGCTGATCCGCCTCGTCCTGGTTCCGGCGCTTATGCAACTGCTCGGGCGCTGGAACTGGTGGTTCCCCGCACTGCCCGCATCGCTGCGAACCGACGACCTCGACCGGCTATCGGCGCTGGGCCGCGGTTCGGTACAGCGGCAATAACAAGCCGAATCAACGGAGGTTGTCGATGAGATCCTTGGACGAAAACAGCGAGAAGACCCCGATCGACGGAGCGACTCCGCTGAACGGATTGGAGCGGGCGTTCCTGCTGCACGACCGGTTGTGGCGGACCCAACACGTGCAAATCGGCGCCGGTTTTCGATTCGCCGGCGCTGCGCCGACATTGGCGGAATTTCGCGACGAGATGCAGCCTCGCTTGGCGGCCTGGCCGATCCTTGCGACGAGACTGTCGGATACCGGGCCACCGCGTTGGGTGGCCGTGCCAACCACAGCCATCGGGGAACAAGTGCGGGAATTCGCGTGTCCGCCCGGAACCGGTTTACGGGAAGCTGCCGAACACATCATGGCCGCCCCGCTGCCGCGACATCGACCGCTGTGGGAACTGTGGCTCGTCCATGACGGCTCTGCTGATCGCTGGTTCGGCGTGTTGAAGGCACATCACGCATTATTCGACGGCGCGTCAGTCGCGGCACTTGCTCAGCATCTCCTTTGCCCCGTCATGGCGCCTGCAAAAGTTTCGGCCGGAGCTACGCCCGTCGCAGCGCCCGAGCAGAGTGGTCGATTGGCTCTTGTCAAAGGGGTCACTCGTTATGTCGGACGGCTGCTACCGCTTGCCCGACCCGCGTTCCGGAAGTCCATCGGCAAAGGAAACCGGCTATTCGCGTGGACCTGGGTCGACCGACAATCAGTTCATGACACCGCACGCAAGCACGGCGTCACCGTCAACGATATCTTCCTCGCCGCGCTCGCTACCGCATTGCGCGAATGGTCCGACACCCCCTGGCGGCGCGGTCGGCCATGCCGTGTGTGGACGCTCGTGCCGGTGGACCTGCGCCCTCGGGAAGGTGGAGTTCGCCTAGGCAATAGCGTTGCGAGCCTGCGGGTGCCACTGCCTTGCGATGAACCCGATCCGGTGCGCCGGCTCACCACGATTGCCGCACATACCCATCATGCGGAGAACGCAGACCAAATCGCTGTCGGCAGCGCTATTCAGCGGTCACTGCCCGCGTGGCTTATCGCAGGAGTAGCCCTGTCCCTTTTCTCCCCTTGGCAAATCTCCTTGGTCGCCAGCAATATCCGAGGGCCGGAACACCCACTGAGCTGCAACGGACGCATCGTGTCGGATCCCATCGGCCTCGGACCTCTCGCCCCCGGACATCCACTGGGGGCCTACCTGGTCAACAGTCACGATCAAATCGGAATTTGCGTCGTCACCGACGAGGCAACGCCGAATGGTCAGGAACTGGCCGACCTCTGGATCCGCGCCTTCGCCGAGTTGTCGGACCTGCCGACCAGCCGGATCAGCGGTCATGCCACGGCGAAAACACCTGCGCACCCATGATTCACCTGTCGACAGGAGAAAGAGCCATGCGTACACGTTTCGAATCACTCGGCGCGTATACACCCAGCACCATCCGCTCTACCGAGGAAGTGCTCGCCGGACTTTCGGTACCGCTGCCATTGCATCTGGAGCGCATCACCGGGATCAAGAACCGGCGCGTACACAATGCCGACCCGGATGAGTACGAATCGTCGTTCGAGCTCGCGCTGGCCGCCATCGACGACTGCCTGCGGCACTCGGACTACCGGGCCGACGAACTCGACGTGGTGATATCGGTGTCCATCTCACGCTTCCGCGGGCCTGACTTCTTCTGCTACGCACCGGCATTCGCGTTGATGCTCCGCAATGCCATCGGGGCGACCAGCGCACTACATTTCGACATCTCCAATGCTTGTGCGGGGATGGTGACCGGCGTGCTGGTGCTGGACCGCATGATCAGGGCCGGGGTGGTCCGCAACGGCTTGGTGGTCAGCGGAGAGCAGATCACTTCCATCGCCGACACCGCCGCTCGCGAGATCAGTCAACCATATGACCCGCAGTTCGCTGCCCTTACCGTCGGGGATGCCGCTGTGGCCGTGGTGGTCGACGACCGCGGCGACGACAACGACGAGATCCACCATATCGACTTGATGACGACCTCCGCCGGTGCCCAGCACTGCATGGGCATGCCGAGCGACAAGACCACCGGCCTCGCCATGTACACCGACAGTCGCGCGCTGACCAGCAAATCCCGCTACTCGCAGGCCATGGCCCGGGCCACCGACTTCATGATCGAGACCGGACGCAGTTGGGCGAGCGAGAACTACGACTACTGGATCCACCACCAGTTTTCCGGCCCGGCCATCAAGCACATGAGCGAGCTGTCCGAACGGCACTTCGGCACTCCGATGCCGGAAGCGCTCAACGTGTTCGAGGAGTTCGGCAACACCGCGTCCACCTCACATTTCCTGGTGTTGCACGAACATCTTGCCCAGCAACGCATTCCGAAGGGTGCCAAGGTTCTCCTGGTCTCGCAGGCTTCCGGCACCGTCTCCGGCCATCTGGCCGCCACCCTCTCTCGACTGGAGGCCTGATCATGAGCACCGCCATCGTTTCGGCCAGTGTGTGCACCGATGCCGATACCGGTAGCTATCTCGAGCTGGCGACTCGCGCGGGCCGAGCCTGTCTGGCACGGGCCGGAGTTGGACCCGACCGGATCGGCATCGTGATCAATGCGGGTGTCTTTCGCGATAGCAACATCTGCGAGCCCGCGGTCGCGGCCCTTATCCAGCAGCGCCTGGAGATCGGTCTGGATTATCGATCCGGCCAGGTGCCTGCCTTCTCGTTCGACATCATGAGTGGTGCCACCGGAGTGCTACACGCACTGACGGCGGCGCACTGCCTGCTCGCGCCCGGCGCGCTCGAGTATGCGCTCATCTTGGCCGGTGACGCGCACCCCTCGACCGAACGTACAGTGGCCGACTTCCCTTACACCGCAACCGGTTCCGCGCTCCTACTGCGGTCCTGCCCCGGAGCCGGCGGGTTCGGCCGCCCATACACCACCGAAACAGCCGGAGCGGTGGAACCGTCGGGATGGCTGGATCTGGGCGCGGCAGGCAGTCGCGGTCGTTCGGTGATATCGGTGCGTTCCGGAATGGGTGATCCGGTCACCGCCGCGGCCGCGGTCGCGCGAAAGTGCCTGGCGGCGGAAGGCATGGACCGCACCGATATCGCCGACGGCACGGCGGTGCTGCTCGCGCCCGCACCGATACCCGGGTTCACCAAGCTGCTCGCCGAACGGCTGGATGTGCCTGCCACCGCCGTCGACGGCGTCGACCCGGCCGTCGGTGATCCCTATACCGCGGCCCCGGTGCACGCCTACCTGGCCGCGGCCGACACCGGTCGCCTCGACAATGCCCGCGTGGTGGTGTTCCTTGCCGCCGACGACAGCTCCGCGGCTGCTGTGGCCTATCGCTCGCAACCGGTCACACCGGTTGATCTCGTTGCCGACCTGCACGTCGAACGGATCGGCATGTAGAGCAAGGCGATTCGAAAACAAAAGCGCCGCGCCGATGGTATATCGGCGCGGCGCTACGACTGCCCGCTACGAGTCCGCCTTCTTCGGGGCGAACTCGACGGTACCCCCGGTGATCGTCACCGTTACCTTTTCGCCGACCTCGCCCCCGATCCCGCCGGCCGCGCACTCTTTCACCTTCAGGCCCTTGAACTCCACGTCGAGTTTCGCGGAGCCTTCACCCTGGTCGCTCTTTTCCGTGGTGTCGGCCGTGGCTGTTGCTGTCGACTCACCCCCACCGACAGCAGCCTTGACCGTGCCCGTGCCGTTCTTGAACTTATTGTCCGGGTCGGCGATGCCGGAAACCTTCATTTCACACGTTTTACCCTGCTCGTTGTACTTCGCCCGATCGTCCTCCACGGTAAGAGTCGCCGCGTCGAGTTTGTCACACTTCTCGCTTTCGCCGGACAATTTCATTTCGGGCACTTCGAACTCGTAGTATCCGGCAGCCCCTTCTTCCGCCTGATACGTAAAGCTGACGTCGGTCTCGGGGATATCACAGGTATAGGCCGTGCCGTTCGCGGCCGCCGCGATCGGCTGCGGAGCGCCCACGAGGCTGTATCCCAGCGCCGATGCACCCAACAATCCCGCAGCGATAAACACCCCACGCCGAGCTCCCCTGTGCCCTCGGGCCGAGCTCGTAACCTCTTGCTGCTGTTCCATCGAAATCCTTCCCATCGTCCATATATTGGTTCGACGGCAACACCGAATAGGCAGACAAGCCAGTCACCGGCGCAGCCGCAACCCTGGGTAGAGCTGATGAAGAACTCGATCGCAGGTCGGACGCTACCATCCGGAAAGATGGAAAAGCCGGATTCCACTCTGCGCGGACCGTTCCGCCCGGTAGTAATCAAGTCCCGATCGTTGTTCGTTGCGACGCGGACAGAAGATGGGTGGTGACGCGAAATGATCGGCTTCCCACCGCCTTCCGTCAAGAGCGGTCGGCGAATGGCAAACTCTCCACTGCCGTTACTCGGGCCGGATGGCGGACTGGAGGTAGTTCAAGTCGATGTCGGACGCTGGAGTGGGTGGGCCGAGGGCGGCGCGTACTCGGGAATCGTCGTAGCGGCGGTGGTGGCGGGCATAGCCGAGGAAGGCGGTTTGTTCTCGCAGGAGCCCTTCCAAGGGGGATTGGTCGTCGGGGGGTCTGGGTACCAGGTGGGCGTCGACGGGGTAGGTGCGTTGGAAGGCGGTCAGCATGTCGGCGATCAACGTGTTTCGGTAGTGGACAACGTGATAGGTGTCGATGCCGCCGGACGGTGCGCGGTCGGCGAGGCGGGCCATCGTCGCCGCGGCATGGTCCACCGGTACGAGGTTGATCGACGCGGTGGGGTCGCCGGGAATCCGCACCGGGAGTCGCGGGGTGTTGGGTGATCGCGGGTCCAATCCGAATCCGGTCATGCCGCTTTCGATCGCCTCGGCGACAAAGCTGAGGGTGTGCTTGGGGAATTCGGGGCGGCGGGGCAGATCGGTGATGAGCACGCTGGGACGGAAGACGATCACCGGCCTGGCGTGCTCGGCAAACCACTCGTGCACAACCGTTTCGGCCTCGTATTTGCTTCGCTCGTAAGGGTTTTCGAATCCACATGTGTCGTCTTGCCGTTGCTCCGGGATCGTTCCGTGCCGCCTGGCTCCCGCCACGCCGACCGAACTGGTGTGGCAGACCAGCGGCCGTTGCGTCCCGGCCGCGGCCAGCTCCAGGACGTGGCGGGTGCCGGTGACATTGATCTGCCGTAACTGTTCGAGCGGAGCGGCCAGCGTGGTATCGCCCGCGCAATGCCAGATCACCTGCAACTCGTCGGCTAGCTCACGGAACCTCGTTTCCGACAAACCCAGCCTGGGTCGGACCGGGTCCACCTGCACCACACGGACTCGTTCGGCGAGTTCGTCGCAGCGGCCGCCGGTCAACCGAAGCAGCCCGATCAGCCTGGCCAGCACGGACTTCGGTGCGCCGCGGGCCAGCACGGTCAGCCCGGCGTGCCTGCGCAGCAGCTCCGGCACGAGGTGGATGCCGAGGAATCCGGTGGCACCGGTGATGGCAACCGTCGGTTCGGCCACAGTACTCAGCTCCTCTCTCGCGCCGGTTTCAGCGCGGCCAGGACGACGCGGCTGAGTTGCGCCAGCGAACCGCCCCGCGCAACGTCCATGACCGAAAGCTCGCACCCCAGTTGGTGACGAATCGCCGCCAGCAGCTCGGCGGCCATCAGCGAGTCCAGCCCCAGCTCGTCGAGCCGCCGGTGCAAGTCGATTCGGTCGGGGGTGGTCTGCATGACGTGCGCGACCAGCCCGACCATGGCCTGCTGAACAAGCTCCTCGGCGTCCTCGGGGGCAGCCGCCGCAATGGCAGCGCGAAACGCGCTCTTGCCGCCCTCCACGCCGTGGATGACCGGCGGCCGCACGCGCTCGAACCGTGGCGCCAGGATGCCGGGGAGCATAGTGGCCAGCGGACCCCAGTCGATTCGCACGACGGACGTGCCGTTGCGCTCGGCGCCGAGCAATTGCTCGAGACCGGCCAGCGCCTCCTCGGCGGAGATGACTCGCAACCCGAATCCCGACAGCTGGTCGGCCATACCGGTGCGGGCGACATGTCCGGCGTCGCTGATCGCGCCGTAGGCGATGACTTGGGCGACGAGACCTGATTGCTCCCGCTGCCTGGCGAATGCCTCCATGAACAAGTTGCCCGCAACGTAATTGGCCTGCCCGATCTGCCCGATTACCGAACTGGCGGACGAGATCAGCACGAAGAAGTCGAGCGCGCGCCCTTCGACCAGTTCGGCCAGGGTCAGCGCCCCCTGCATCTTCGGAATCAGCACGGCAGCGAACCGGGCGTCGTCGAGTTCGGCGAACGGCGCGTCGTCGAGCACCATCGCGGCATGTATCACGCCGCGGACCGGGTGCCCGGTGGCATCGATCGCCGCGAACACCTCGAGCATGGCGTCCCGGTCGGTGACGTCGGCGGCGTGGGCGGTGACCGCGACGCCGCGCAGGGTCAGTTCGTCGATGAGCTTCGGCGCTTCCGGCGCCTGCGGCCCGCTGCGGCTGACCAACGCCAAGTTCCGGGCCCCACGGTCGGCGAGCCAGCGCGCCGTTGCGGCGCCGAGCCCACTTAATCCGCCGGTGACCAGATAGGTGGCCGCCGGATCGAGCCGCACCGGTGCGGGCGCGCGCTCGACGGGCACCGCACCGTCGAACGAGACGACGACCTTGCCGATGTGCCGGGAATGCTGCAGGACCCGGAAGGCTTCCTCGATGCGTGCGGCGGGATACACCACATGTGGCAGTGCGGCGTAGCCCCGCGATGCGATCTCCCCGGCGACATTCCGGAACTGCATCGAGCCGAACACCGGGTGATCGACATCCATGGTGCTCAGGTCGGCGCAGAACACGCTGATATTTCTCTTCAACGCCCGAAGCAGCAGGGGATTGTTTTCGAGCACGTCGCGCTTGCCCAATTCGACGAACCGGCCGTGCGGTCGCAACAGCTCCAGGCTGCGATGCAGTGCCTCCCCGGCGAGGGAGTTGAGCACCACATCCACCCCACGTCCCTCGGTGACGGCCTCGACGTCGGCCACGAAAGCCATACTGCGGGAATCGAAGACGTGCTCGACCCCCAGCGAACGCAGGAACTCGCGTTTGATCGCGGACCCGGCGGTCGCGACGACCGTCGCACCGAGCTGCTGGGCGTATCGGACGGCGGCCAGGCCGACGCCGCCTGCTCCGCCATGCACCAGCAACACCTCTCCCGGCGCCAACTTCGCCAAGGTGTGCAAGGAGTAGTGCACGGTGGACACCGCGACAGGAAGCGTGGCGGCATGGGCGAAGGACATGGTGTCGGGCATCCTGCCGACATTCTCGGCGTCGGTAACGACGTGTGACGCAAGCGCGGCGGGGGCGTGTCCATACACGCGGTCCCCCGGCTGGAGGTCGCGGACCTGCGCACCGATCTCGGTGACCACCCCGGCGCACTCGAAACCGAGTCCCTGTTCGGCGAACGTGCCGTCGATGGCCTCCGGCGGCAGCATTCCGACCGCTTGCAGCACATCGCGGTAGTTCAGCGCCGTCGCACGGACCGCGACCACCACCTCCTTCGGTCCGGGAACCTTCGGCGAGGTGGGTTGCCAGGAGAATTCGCAGGACAGTCCGGGATTATGCAGTGCGAGCCGGTAGGGCTCGGGGTCGCCGGGCGCGACCACGGTCACCTCCGACGAAGCGTCGGTAATTCGTGGCACGAAGCGCCCTTCGCAGGTCAGCACCACCTCGTCCTCGTCGGTGGGCGTGAGCAACTCGCGCGCCAACCGGTCGGCGGCCGCGGTGAGCTCCGGACCGCGTTCGAGGGAGACTCGTTTGAGGCCGAGCGCAGGCTGCTCGTTGGTCAGCGTCCGTGCCACCCCCCAGAGCGCGGCGTCCGCTGGCATCTCCGCCCGCTCCGGCGCGGGCAGCGCGCCACTGGGCCGGGCAACGAGCCAAGACCGCACCTGCACGGTAGACGGCAGCTCCCGCAGCACAGCGGCGACGGCGCGCAGCACGGCGGCACGGCGCACCGTCCGTTCGATGGCGACGGCAGGCTCGGCCGAGGGCGCGGCGGACAGCAGAAACACCAGCCGCACCGACTCGGTATCGGGGGAGATCGGCAATCCCGCACGGGCGTACTCGCTCGCGGTGATGACGTGCGTCCCGGTACTGCCTGCCTCGATCAGCCGGTCGGCCAGTGCCGTGGCGAATACGAGTTCCGTGTCGTCCTCGGCGAGCAGTATCCATTGAGCTCCCAGCGGAGCCGGTGGCAGCACTGGAACGATTTCGGCGGCCGCGGCCTTGGTGGCGAGGATGACCGAGGACGCGTCGGCCATGGACTCCCGCTCACCGCCCAGCTGCCGCACCTCGGCGAAGCCGCAGCGGCGCAGCAGATCTGGCCATTGCGCGCGCGACAGCAGCGGCGATCGGGTCCGCGATTCTCTGTCGGTGAAGCTCCAGAAGCCGTCCAGAACGCCGTACGGCAGCGCCAACAGATGCGGCTCGTGCACTTCGGTGGCCAGCAGTAGGCCGCCCTCGGCGAGCAGGCGGCCGACCGAGGTCATCGAGCGGGCGAGGTCAGCGGCCGTGTGCAGCGCGTTCGAGGCGACGACGAGGTCGAAGCCGCGCTCGGGGAAGCCCTGGGCGTCGAGGTCCTGGTCGAGGTCGAGCCGGTGGTAGTCGACGAATTCGTAAGCCGCGAAACGCTTCTGCGCCTTGACGAAGAAGGCAGCGCTCACGTCGGTGAACAGATAGCGGGTCCGCTCCGGTGGCAGCAACGGCAGCAATGCCGCGGTGGTGCCGCCGGTCCCGGCGCCGATCTCGAGCACCCGCAGCGGCCGATCGTTCGGCCAGTGCTCTACTACCGCCTTCAGCACCGCGCGCAGCATCTCGTTGTCGTACTGGGCGATAGGGCCGACGTCGTAGGTCTGCTCCAGCAGCGACGCGCCGTCATTGAAGATTTCCTGCAGCGGATCCCCCTGCCCGAGCAGGAATTCCGGCAGCCGCCGCGCCGTATAGGTACTCAGTGTCGCCTCGGGTACGTCCTCGGGAAACTCGGTCAGCCAGGCGCGCAGCTGTGCCTGTGGTTCGGCCTCACCGGTCCAGCGCCACTGGCGTTCACCCACCGGCTCGGCCAAACCGTGCGCGCACGCCATCGACAGCAGCAGTTCGACCAGCCTCGAATATTTGGGAAGCAGGCCGGCCGCCAAGGCGTCGTCGAGGGCGAATGTCGGCGACTCGGGCAGGAGCCGAGTCAGCGCGGCGACGGCGTAATGGGTGCATGTTGCGATTGCCCGGGCCACGAGATCGGGCGATGGCGGGGTCACCGCGGCACTGTGCTCGAGCCACACCCGTGCGGCCGCTGCCAGCTCGCGGGCCGACGGCACGGGTGTACTCGTGATCGGCGCCTCGTAGTGCGGCGCGGCTTTGAGCACGCACGCATGCTGTTGCACGGGCTCGCCGGTGGCCGCTCGGAATCGTCGCAACCACACATCCGTGAGCTGCACGCTGACGACGCCCTCGGCATCGGTGACCGTGATGTCCCAGCGGACAAAGTCGTTGTGGCGGGCACGCGACCGGACCTGGATGAACCCGTCGGCGGGGGGTTGGTTCCAGCAGCGCGCGATCCCCACCGCGTGCGGCAGGAAGCAGGCACGGCCGTCGGCGATGTCGGCGAGCAATGGCGCGCCTGCTTGCAGTGCACCGTCCAGCAGTGCCGGATGGACCTCGTATCCGGCTTGCGAAGCGTCGAGGCGATAGGCGGCCAGCACCTCGTCGTGGCCGACCTCCAGCTGCTCGAGCACCTGGAACGACGGGCCGTAGTCGAGCCCGGCGCGGGCGGTAGCAACGTAATGCTCTGCCCCGCTTATCTTCTCGATCAGGGTGGCGCGGAGTTCGGCGAGGTCGACCGACGCGGGCCGAGGCCGCCACAGGCGCCGGACGCGACCCGTCGCGTTGGCCTGCCAGTCCGGATTCCCGTCCGCCTTGCTCGCGATCCGGACGGCACCGCTGGTTTCGGACAGCGACACCTGAAGGCTGACCGCGGGGGCGGACGCGTCCGGTGCGAGCACGAGAGCATTCGTGATCTGGAGGTCGGTGACCTCGACGGGAGCGTCGTGGACCCGGCGACCCGCGGCGAGGGCCATTTCGAGGAAGCCGGTGGCGGGCATGACGATCGCGCCCGCAACCCGGTGGTCGGCCAACCACGGCACCCGCGGCGGGGTGATGACGTCGCGCCAGGTCGGTTCGAGCACCGTGAGACGTTCGCCGAGCAGTGGATGATCGATCGTGCCATCACCGCCGTCGCGGAAGCTCCAGTCCGGGTTGCCGTTCCAGTGCTGTTCCCGCTGCCACGGATAGCGTGGCAGGTCCGTGACGAGCCCGGGGTCGGGGAAGTAGCGGGTCCAATCGAGCGGCGCGCCCGCCTCGATCAAACGCTCGACCGCGGCGTCGACGGCCTGCGCTCCGTCGGCCGATCGAACGAGGGTGGGCACCACGACGGCTGGGGTCTCCGACGACTTGGCCAGCCGCCGCAGATAACCCCGCAGCACCGGATGCGGGCCGATCTCTACGAAGATGTCGAAGCCGTCAGCGATCAATTGCTCGATGGCAGTGGCGAACAGCACCGGTTCGCGCACGTTGCGCCACCAGTATTCGGCACCGAGTTCGGTGCCGTCGATTTCGGTTCCGGTCACCGTGGAAATCAACGGCACCTCGGTTGCGGTAGGACTGAGTCCGGCCAGCCCCGTGTGCAGCATCGGCCGCAGGTCGTCCATGGCCTTGCTGTGGAACGGATAATCCAGATCGAGCTCCCGAAAGAAGACATCGCGGTCGGCCAGACGTGCCGCCAGCTCGGCGAGTTCGCCGGCGTCGCCGCTGACCGTGACGTCCTTGCCGCTGTTGATCCCGGCAATCTCCAGTCCCGGCCACGAGGACAGCAGCTCCGCGATCTCACCCGCGGGCAGTCCGACCGCGGCCATCTTGCCCCGGCCCGCGGTCGTCGCTTGAGCGCGGCTGCGTTCGGCGATGACCTGGCACGCCGCATCCAGATCGAGCGCACCGGCCAGGTATGCGGCCGCGACCTCGCCCACGCTGTGACCGACGACGGCCGCCGGAGTGACGCCGCGGACCCGCAACATTTCGGCCACGCCGAGCTGCACCGCGAACAGGGCAGGCTGGGCCACCTCGGTGGCCGACATCCGGGAGCACTCGGTCGGTGCGGACAGTTCCTCGGCGATCGACCAACCGAGGCGAGGCCGCAACAGCGCGTCCACCGCCGCGATCACACCGCCGAACACCGAATCGGCGAGCAGGTCGGCGGCCATGCCCGCCCACTGAGAACCGTTGCCGGAGAACACGAATGCCACCTGACCGCGTGCGGTCTCCGGCACCCTCTCGTGGATGGCTTCCGTGCCCTCGGCGATCGCGCGCAGCCGTTGGGCCGCCGCCGGGCCGTCATCGACGAGCACGGCCACCCGATCCGAGTGGCGGCTGCGCCTGCGCGTGAGGGTGTAGCAGGCGTCGTAGAACTTTTCCGGCGTCGCATCGGCAAGCTGCGCACCGAGCCGCCCGGCCGCTTCGGTGAGCGCGCCCGCCGAGCGGGCCGACACGACCAGCGGCAGCCGCCGACGGGTCGGCTCGGCGCCCGCCTGCCGCGGCGGTGCCTCGGCGAGAATCGCGTGCGCGTTCGCCCCGCCGAAGCCGAAGGAATTGACGCCCACCACGCCGGGCCGGTCGGCATCCATCGCCGTCTGTTCGATGGCGGGGGCCAGGCGCAATCCGTCGAAGTCGATCGCCGGATTGAGCGGCGTCGCGTGCAACGAGGGCGGGATGATCCGATGGCGCAGCACGAGAATCGCTTTCAGCAATCCCGCGATGCCCGAGGCCGCCTCCAGATGCCCGAGGTTGGTCTTGACCGAACCGATCGGCAGGTAACGCCCCGACCCACGCGGCACACCGAGGGCTCGACCGAGCGCGACGCACTCGACCGGATCACCCGCCGGCGTGCCGGTGCCGTGCGCTTCGACATAACCGACCTCGTCCGGCTCGATCCCCGCCATGGCGTACACCTTGCGCAACAAGGCTTCCTGCGCAACCGCGCTGGGCAGTGCGAGCCCGGGAGTACGGCCGTCACAGTTGACCCCGGTGCCACGGATCACCGCGTGCACGCGATCGCCGTCTGCGACGGCATCGGCCAACCGCTTCAACACCACGAAGCCGCCGCCCTCGGCACGGACATAGCCGTCGGCATCGGCCGAAAACGCCCGGCACCGGCCGGTCGGTGAGAGCATCGCCGCCTGCGCGAAGCCGACCATGGTGTACGGGTTGAGCAGGATGGTTATCCCACCGGCCAGCGATACCCGGCTCTCGCCGGTCCGAAGTGCCTGGCATGCCTGGTGCAAGGCCACCAAGGCGGAGGAACATGCGGTGTCGATGGCCATGCTCGGCCCGCGGAAGTCGAAGAAGTGGGATATCCGGTTCGCCGCGATCGACTGCGCGACGCCGGAATTGGTGTACGCGTCGATGTTCCGGAACTCGAATTGCTGGGTGGCGTATCCGACCTCGGAAAGACCGACGAACACTCCGGTGTCCGAGCCGGACAGCTCGCGAATATCGGCACCCGCGTCGTCGAGTGCCTCCATCGCCAGTTCCAGCAGCATTCGCTGCTGCGGATCCATCCGGCTCGCTTCCCGCGGCGAGATGCCGAAGAACGGCGCGTCGAACGCGGCGATATCCACGTCGGTCAGCACGCCCGCCGCGCTGGTGTAGCTCTTGCCGGGCCGGCGCTCGCCGGGAGCGACGATCCTGCTCGCATCGAAACGGTCGCTCGGTATCTCGGTGACGACATCGAGCCCGGCGGACAACGTCGTCCACAACCCGGCCAGGTCCGCGATGCCGCCGGGCAGCCGCAGCGCCACACCGACGATCGCGATGTCCGTACTCTGCTGGGCGGCACCGAAATCCGACATTCATCCTCCTGGTCCGATGCCCCGAGTCGGGGCTGTGGTCATCGCGACGATCGTTGGCAAACAGAGCGGCACACACGGCGAGCAGCGGAAGCATGGGCACGGTGGCGTCGACGATCGATGCCACGGCAAGGGTTGATCCGAATTCTTCAGCGCGACTGGTCTGTGCCACCGACAGTCCGCCGAGGGCGACGGAAGAGATCACCACATTCGGCCACCGGTGGGCGGCGCGGATAGATCGGGATGGGCGGACCGATGAAGAATTCGACCGCGAACCTACCAAGCGGAATCATCGAGCGCAAGCCCACGATCGCGAAAAATGCTGTGCGACAGCACATTTCATTGCCCACACGACGGAGGTCCGGCAACCATTATTCGTTGCCGAGGCACCCGCGGATGGGAATCAATTGCCGCCCGATGTTGAACGGTCGACTTACTCGGGCGACAGTCCAGCGTTCCGGGGCTCCCCCGCGAAACCCGTGGCGGCGCCGCACGGCACGCCGTAGTCTCGCCGTGTGACCGCTTCTGTCGAGGATCTCGCGCGTGCGTCCGAAGCCGTCGGCGACCTATTGGCCGGTGTGCGGGACGATCAGTGGACAGCGCCGACGCCGTGTAGCGCATGGAATGTGCGGGATGTGGTCGAACATCTGGTGACGGTGAATCTGACGTTCGCGGCGCTGATCAACGACAGTCCGCTGCCCGAGCGCGGCGCCGACCTGCTCGGCGACGACCCGGTCGAGGCCTACCGGGCCTCCGCCTCATCATTGCTCGCCATCTTCGACCATCCCGAGATTCGCGAGCGATCCCATTCCGGCCCGTTGGCCGAGCAATTGCGGCTTCGGCTCGCCGATCTGGTCACGCACGGCTGGGATCTGGCGCAGGCCACCGGGATTCCGGCGCGGCTGCCCGGCGAACTCGCCGAACAATCGCTGGCCTTCCTGCAGGAGCAACTCGCCATCCGGCCGCGGGGCGCCCAATTCGCCGAGGCACAGCACATCGAGGACACCGCCCCGGCGATCGACCGGCTCGCCGCGTTCGCGGGACGGTCGGTCCCGCCGAAGTTGTGAATGCTCAGTCCGGTCGCCGCTTCCGGGCCAGCAGCCACAGCACGATTGCGGTAGTGGCAAACGGGATCACGACGAAAGCCAAACCGACGACGGCCATATCGGGATCATCGAGATCGATGTAATTCCACTTGCTGGCGAGAAACTGGGAAGTCACCTGGAACATGGCGTGGAAACCCATGCATGCCAACAGGTTTCCGGTCGTAGCCCGAATCGCGCCGAGCACCAGGGAGAACGCGAAGAACAGCACGACGCGGTCGATCGCTCCGGCCGCGCCGATCAGCACTCCCCACCCCGTGAAAAGCGCCGCCTGGGCGACAACAGTTATTCCGGTGGACCATTGTTCGGCCAAATTCGTGAAGAAGTAGCCGCGGAAAATGAGCTCCTCCGGAACAGCTTCGTACAGCAGCACCAGCACGACGAGTCCCAGAAGCGGCGCGAAAACCTCCGGCAGCGATGTCCGCAGCGTGAGATCCGCCCAACCGAGCCACAGCATCAAGGCCATGGACAACAAGGCGGGAATGCCCCAGCACGCGGCGCCGAACAGGAACGCGCGCCCACCGCGTCCCACGGATGACCAGCCGAGCCCGGACCAGGGCTGCCGGTCGAGAAACCGCCGTGCCGCATAGATCAACGGCACGGTGAACAGCGTCGCGCCGACCGCACGCACCACATGACCACCGCGGGTGTATTCGTCGCCGACCACCGCGTCGACGCCGTGGTACAGCACCAGCCACCACACCGTCACAGCCGCGAAAACCACCCCCAGCCGGATCGCGACGGCGGGTCGGTCACGCTGTGATTTCACGGATAACGCCACGTCGCGACCATATCGGCTACCCCACGGCGGCCACATCCTACGAAATGGTGACTCCCGGCCGGGTGCGCTGATCGGCCCCGCTTTTCGCTCGTCCGGGAGCCCGGTTGCCGTAGCCTTCAGGAGAGCCGAGGGGGGCTGACGGAGGGCCAGACGATGACTTATCCGCCGGACGGGCAGCCCCCGTCCCAGGATCCGCAGTTTCCGCGACAGCCCGCGGAACCCACCGGTTATCCGCCGCCGACGGACTACCCACCGGCCGAATATCCGCCGCCGGAACCACCGAGCGGGCAAAGACCGTCGAAGAAAAGCAAGGTCGGCCTGATCGTCGGGCTGGTGGCGGTGCTACTGGTCGCGCTCGGCGGTGCGGTGGCGATCGGGGCCGTGCTGACCGCACAGGGGAAGGGTCCGTTCGCCTCCGATACCAGGCGGATCGAAGTGGCCATCCACGACTTCTACGACACGCTCGAGTCGAAGGGATTCGAGGCCGCCGCGGCCACGGCGTGCGCGGCGGATCGGGCCCAGTTCGACGCGTTGCCGGAGGAACAGAAGCAACAGTTCGCCTCGGCGACAGTCGCGGTCGACGTCGATAAGATCGACCGCATCATGATCACCGGTGACGCCGCGACCGCGCACATCACCGGCAAGCTCGCCTTGGAACTTCCAGGTCACGCACCCGATATCGACACCGACACCACCGAACACCTGAAGAAGGAAGACGGTAAGTGGAAGGTCTGCTCCGCGCCCTCGGAACGGCGTTGACACAGCACTCCCGTGCGGCGACGAGCGCGCTATGAGCAATCGACCCACGGGCAGCACGTGTTGCGGGCCGTCCCGGCGAACCTTGCTCGGCGTCCTCGGCCTGACCGCGCTGCTGCCGTTGGCGCGACCGAGTTCGGCTCGGGCCCAACCGCATCCGCTGATCGCGACCGATCTGGAAGTGGTCACGATCACCGATCGGTCGGTGATCCTCACCTGGACGACGGTGGCACCCGACCGCGCCGGACGGCTCATGCCGGTGGATGCCGACGCGGAAGTGCGCCTGGCTCCGGCTGATTCGGCGCGCACGCCGGTTCCGGTACACGCCGACCCGCGACCGACGCCCTTCCACTACGCCGAGATCGACGGCCTCGAACCCGGCCGCACTTACCGTTTCGAGGCGTGGTCGCACGGCGTGCGCGCGGTACCGGCCCTTTCCTTGACCACACTGAGCCCAGGAACCCCCGAATCCACCGGCGAATTCACCACCTTGGTGCCGCCGCCCGGCCGCCCGCTGCGCACCCTCGCACTGGCCAACGACGTGCACTACGGCGAAGAGGTCAGCGGCCTGCTCGTCGCCGGACTGCCACCCGGCTTCCGCCAGGACGTGCCGCCATATCCCAAGGTGATGTTGGCGGCCATGCTCGACGACCTGCGCCGCCCCGACCGTGGCGCCGAGTTGCTGCTCATCGCCGGTGATCTCACCGATGAAGCGTCCTTGCCGGATGCCCGTGGCGTCCGAGCGCGACTCGACGATTGGGGCAGCATGGGCAGCGACTACCTGGTCGTGCGCGGCAACCACGATCGCCCGCACGTCGGCCCGGACTATGCCGGCTGCCGCCCCGCGCCCGCCGATCACCACGACTGCTTCGCCGAGGCATTCACCCCGCGCCAGCAGTTGATCGAGCACGAGGTCGGCGGGCTGCGCCTGCTCGGCCTGGACACCAGTGAACTCGACGGCTCCGGCGGCACCATCGACCGCCCGCAATTCGATCAGCTCACCGACCGATTGCGCGGCGACCCGGACCGGCCGACCCTGGTCTTCGGCCACCACCCGGTCACCATCGAATCCGGCTTCACCAATCTCGCGGGCCCGGGTTTCGTGCTGAACGGCCGAGACAGCGCCGAACTCCAAGCCCGGTACGCGCGCTCCCCCGGCGTTTTCCTCCAGCACAGCGGCCACACCCACCGCAATCGCCGCACCCGCCCCGACACCGCGTGCGCCGTCGAATTCCTGGAAGTCGCCGCGGTGAAGGAATACCCGGGCGGCTACAGCCTGCTCCGCCTGTACGAAGGCGGTTACATGGTCAACTTCTACAAGACCCGCACCGACGCCGCCCGCCGCTGGAGCGCCACCACCAGGGGCGAATACTTCGGCCTACTCCCCGATTACACCCTGGGCACCACCGCCGACCGCAATCACGTTGTGCTACGCGATTTCTCGGGACTCGAATAACCGAACGGGAATTTCGGCCGCGCCGCTGTCGGACCGATATCATCCGCGCACGTCGGACGCGGTATGTTCCTTAGGTAAGCCTCATCAACATGTATGGGGAATTCAACGCGGAAGGACCGAGCTGATGCCCGTCGGTTGGAAAAAGATCTCCGTAGTACTGGCAGTCACGGTAGCGACGCTGAGCATCCAGGCATGCTCGAATTCCTCCGACGACGACACTGAAGACATCACGGTCTACAACGCGCAACACGAATCGCTCACCAAGGAGTGGGTGGCCGCGTTCACCAAGGAGACCGGCATCAAGGTCACGTTGCGGCAGGGCGGCGATACCGCGCTGGGCAACCAGCTCGTCGCCGAGGGCGTCGCATCGCCCGCCGACGTCTTCCTCACCGAGAATTCCCCCGCCATGGCACTGGTGGAAAACGCCGGTCTATTCGCCGACGTGGCCAAGCAGACGCTGGACCAGGTGCCCGCGCAGTTCCGTCCGTCCACCGGCAAGTGGACCGGAGTGGCCGCTCGCTCAACGGTTTTCGTCTACAACAAGGACAAGGTGGCGGCCGACCAGTTGCCCGCCTCACTGCTCGACCTCGCGCAGCCGCAGTGGAAAGGTCGCTGGGGCGCGGGCGTCTCGGGCGCCGATTTCCAGGCCATCGTGGCCGCCCTGCTCGCGCTGAAGGGCGAGGACGCCACCCGCGCCTGGCTGAAGGGCATGAAGGAGAACGCGACCGCCTTCCCGAACAACGTGGCCACCATGAAGGCGGTCGATTCGGGCAACCCGGACGGCGGCGTGATCTACCACTACTACTGGTACCGCGACCAGGCCAAGACCAAGGAGAGCAGCAGCCACACCGCGCTGCACTACTTCAAGAACCAGGATCCCGGCGCGTTCGTCAGCGTCTCCGGCGGCGGCGTGCTGAAGTCGAGCAAGAAGCAGGAGTCGGCGCAGAAGTTCCTGGCGTTCATCGTCGGCAAGGCGGGCCAGCAGGTGCTGCGCGACGGCGACTCGATGGAGTACCCGGTCGCCAGTGATGTCGCCGCCAACCCGGCCCTGCCGCCGCTGGCCGACCTGCAGGCGCCCATTGTCGATCCGTCCGAGCTGGACGCGAAGAAGGTCACCGCGCTGATGACCGAGGCGGGCCTGCTCTAGCCGTGGCCCTTCGGACCGTTGTCGCCGCGCCCCGGGTCGGCCGACCGGGGCCCCTCGTCACGACCGTCGCCCTGCTGCTGGTGGCGGCGACGTTCGTGCCGCTGGGCTACATCGTGTCCGAGATCTTCTCGACCGGGCCGAGTCAGGCGGCCGAGCTGGTGTTCCGGCCCAGAGTCGGTCAGCTGCTGGCCAATACGGTCGGCCTGGTGGTGTGCACGGTGCCGATCTGCATAGTGCTCGGGGTCGGCCTCGCGTGGGTAGTCGAGCGTAGCGATGTGCCCGGAAAGGCTTGGTGGGGGCCGATATTCGCGGCGCCGCTGGCGGTACCGGCGTTCGTGAACAGCTACGCCTGGGTCAGCGCGTTCCCGACCATGCACGGCCTGTCCGCCGGGGTGGTCATCGCCAGCATGTCGTACTTCCCGCTGGTCTATCTGCCCGCGGCGGCCACGCTGCGCCGCCTCGACCCCGCGGTGGAGGAGTCCGCGCGGGCTCTCGGGTCCGGGCCGGTGGCGGTGTTCGCGCGAATCGTGTTGCCGCAGTTGCGGTTGGCCATTCTCGGTGGCGGACTGCTCATCGCGCTGCACCTGCTCGCCGAGTACGGCGCGTTCGTGATGGTTCGCTTCGACACCTTCACCACCGCGATCTTCGAGCAGTACCAGTCCAGTTTCGCCGGTCCCGCGGGCAGCATGCTGGCCGGTGTTCTCGTGCTGTGTTGTCTGGTGCTGCTCGCGGGTGAGGCGGGGCTGCGCGGCCGGGCTCGCTACGCCAGGATCGGCAGCGGTGCGCCGCGCGCCGCCGCGCGGATCCGGTTGGGCCCCGGCACGATTCCGGTGCTGGCCGCGCTCGCCGTGGTGACCATCGGCGCACTCGGTGTTCCGCTGTGGACCATCGGCCGCTGGCTGCGCATCGGCGGCGCGCAGGTGTGGGATTTCACCGAGATCGGCGAGGCGCTCGGGCAGACCGTCGGGCTCGCTTCGGTGGCGGCGTTGCTCACCACACTGTGCGCGTTCCCGGTCGCCTGGATCGCGGTCCGGTCCACCTCGGTGTTCGCCCGAATGGTGGAGGGCGCCAACTACATCACCAGTTCGCTGCCCGGCATCGTCATCGCGCTGGCGATGGTGACGGTGACCATCCGATGGGCGCCGCCGCTCTATCAGACGGCGACCATGGTGGTCGCCGCCTACGTGCTGCTGTTTCTGCCCCGCGCGCTGGTCAGCGTGCGGGCCGGGCTCGCGCAGGTGCCGATCGGACTGGAAGAGGTGTCGCGCTCGCTCGGTAAGTCCGGCCCGGTCACCTTCGTGCGAGTCACCCTGCGGCTCACCGCCCCCGCCGCCGCCTCGGCCGCCGCGCTGGTGTTCGTCGCCGTCGCGACCGAACTGACCGCGACACTGCTGTTGGCGCCCAATGGGACTCGCACGCTGGCCATGCGGTTCTGGTCGCTGTCCGGTGAATTGGACTACGCGGCTGCGGCACCCTATGCGCTGATCATGATCATCGCGGCGGTGCCGGTGACCTATCTGCTGTTCACCCAATCCCGGAAGGCGGCCGGTATATGAGTCAGCTTGTCGTCGAGAATATTTCGAAGACGTTCGGCCAGCACCGGGTGCTCGACGGGATCACCCTCGCAGTGCCGGATCGGACGTCGACCGCGGTGGTGGGCTCCTCCGGCTGCGGGAAGACGACGCTGCTGCGGGTCGTTGCCGGATTCGAGACGCCGGACGCGGGATCGGTCGCGATCGGTTCGGAAATGGTTGCCCGCGACGGTTTCTCGGTGCCGCCGCAGCGCCGCAATATCGGTTACGTCGCCCAGGACGGCGCGTTGTTTCCGCATCTGACGGTCGGCCAGAACATCGCCTACGGACTGCGCACCGGGTTCGCCGGGTGGCGCGGCGGCAAGCGCCGGGTCGATGAGCTCTTGGAGATGGTCTCGCTGGACCCCGCCTACGCCGACCGCCGACCGCACCAGCTCTCCGGCGGTCAGCAACAGCGCGTCGCACTGGCCCGCGCACTGGCCCGCAAGCCCGACGTGATGCTGCTGGACGAGCCGTTCAGCGCGCTCGACGCCGGACTGCGCGCGACGACCAGGCAGGCCGTCGCCGACACGCTGCGCGCGGCGGGAATGACCAGCATCCTGGTCACCCACGACCAGGAAGAGGCACTGTGCTTCGCCGAGCAGGTCGCGGTGATGCGGGACGGCCGGTTCACCCAGGTCGGCGCGCCGGAACAGGTCTACGCCGCGCCGACGGACCTGTTCACCGCTCGCTTCCTCGGCGACTGCGTGCTGCTGGACGCGGTGGTGGACGGCGAAGTGGCCGAGTGCGTGCTCGGCCGGATTCCCGTGCAGAAGTCCGCGCCCAGCGGCCAGGCGACCATCATGATGCGGCCGGAACAGCTTGTCGCCCATGTTGTTTCGAATGGCGACGCGGACAGCGGCGTGGTCCGGGAGGTCGAATTCCGCGGCGCCGACGTGATGCTCACCATCGCACTGGATGGCCGCAGCGACGCGGTACGCGTGCGCCGGGCCAGCGTCGCCGCCCCGGCCGCCGGCCAGCGCGTGCGACTCGAGGTGCTCGGTTCGGCGGTGGCGTACGCCGAATCGAGCGTCGTCGCCTGAGGCGACCCTCGAGCCCCTGTTGGAGCGAGCGGCGGGAATTGAACCCGCGTAAACGGCTTTGCAGACCGTTGCCTCAACCACTCAGCCACGCCCGCCTCGCCATTGATAGTGCCCTGAGCAGGCACCCGGCCCCACCCTTGCGCTCACTCTGATTCGAAGAACGCGCTCGATTCGAAGACAGTGTGATCCGAAGTCCCCCTGGATGTCCCCGACCCGCGCCCACCCGCATGGAATGATCGGAACATGTCTCGGCCACGCCCACTTCCGCTCGATCCGATCGAGGAGGCCCATCGCCAATGGGTCGGCCACGGCTGGGGGGACGTGGCCGACGGCATGGCCGCGGTGACCTCCCTCGTGCGGGCCCAGCAAATCGTGATGGCCCGGGTGGACGAGGCGCTGAAACCGACCGGTTTGACCTTCTCCCGATACGAACTGCTCATGCTGCTGAGCTTCAGCAAGACCGGCGCGCTGCCGATGGCGAAGGCGAGCGCGCGGTTGCAGGTGCACCCCACCAGCGTGACCAATACCGTCGATCGACTCGAGGCGGCGAAGCTGGTCGAGCGGGTGCCCCATCCCACCGACCGGCGCGCGACCTTGATCGAGATCACCGATGCCGGAAGGGAATTGGTCGCGCAGGCGACAGAGGAACTCAATACCAAGGTCTTCGCGCTGCCCGGCCTGCCGCCGGATCGGCTGCACACCCTGCTGCAGCTACTGGCGGAATTCCGACATGCCGCAGGCGACTTCGATACCGGCAATGAACAGGCACACTGGTCCGCGACCTAGTCCGAAACGCGACGGCCGTACTGGACGGTCCAATACAGGCTCCGATTGACCAACCGGTAACGGTCCGGCATCCAACTAGCGAATTTCCCAGCCTGTTGTCTTGGCAGCGGGCCCGAAAGGGTTCACCATGTAAACCATGGTGCTGGTCTTGGGGGTGTCGGCGGGCGCTGGCGGCGCACGCGCGATGCTGACGCATTCCGATCAGCCACACCTCCCCCCGATCGACCGCTGCGAGGTACCGCGCCGCGCCGGTGGCGGCGTCGAAGAACCCGTTTTCGAGGCGATCCGCCAGATGCGTGCCGCCGCGGACCGGCGCGACGAATTGGTCACCGGAACCGCCGTGACCTGCCGCTGCACCATGCACGCCGACGCCGTCCGATCCGTCGCGGGCCGCAACCGCCTCACCATCGTCGACGAACCGCTGGCCCAGCTGCGCTATCTACGATTCACCGGGCAGTTGCCCGACGACGGCTCGGTGCTCCTCTACGACCTCGGCACGTCCGGGCTGACCATCACCCATGCCGACTGCCGTACCGACACCATCCTGGCAGGCAAGCGCAGTACCGTGCTCGGCGGCGACGGCTACGACGCCCTGCTGCGCTGGCAGCTCGCGCGTGGCGGCGTGCTCACCGACAAGCTGACCAGCCGCAGGCATCGGGAGGCGCTGAGCAGCGAGCGGGTGGTCACCGCGATCGACCCGATTTCCGGCGGACGCGAAGTGGTCACCCGCAGTGACCTGGCGGAATTGTGCGCCGCGAGCATTCATCATTCGGCGTCGTTCGTGCACCAGCTGATCGAGGAGAGCGGCGTCGAGCCCAAGGCGCTGGTGCTACTCGGCGGCTGCACCCGCAATCCGAGCATTCGCGAGGAGCTGGCCGAGCTGATCGACCTGCCGATCATCTATGACCCGGAGCCGGACTATGTTTCGGCGCGCGGTGCGGTATTGCTCGCCGCGGAGCGGCACAGTGGCGACGTGCGGATGCCGCGCGCCCGCGCGGGTGCGGCGCTGTCCGCCTCGCTGGTGCACGGCCCGGTCGACCGCCGCAAGCTCATCGCCGCCGTCGCGGTGACGGCGGCGCTCGGCGCGACCATCGCGGGAATCCTTGCCATGGACAAGAGTTCGGCCGAACCGAACCATGGCACCACACCGACGCCGATGGAGATCGTCGTGCCGTCGCCGTCGCATTTCGGATAGCGGCGCACATCCCGAGCTAAGTGGATCGGAATTCTGCCGGGGCTGCCCGGCTTTCGCGCAACTGCCCACGACTTGCGGGGTGCTTGCCCCCGCCCGCCCGGCGGCAACCCGGACGGGCGGAGCACCGATCAGCGGTTGGTGAACTTCGCCGGACGCTTCTCCACGAAGGCGGTCATGCCTTCCTTCTGATCATCGATGGCGAACAGCGAGTGGAACACCCGGCGTTCGAAGCGCAGCCCCTCGGCGAGCGTGGTCTCGAAGGAACGGTTGACCGCCTCCTTCGCAATCATGGTGACCGGCAACGACATCGACGCGATCGTCTCGGCCACCTCGAGCGCGGTGTCGAGCAGTTCAGCGGCGGGCACGATGCGCGAAACCAGCCCCGCGCGCTCGGCCTCCTCGGCGTCCATATTGCGACCGGTGAGCACCAGATCCATCGCCTTGGCCTTGCCGACCGCGCGGGTGAGCCGCTGCGAGCCACCGATGCCGGGAATGACGCCGAGCTTGATCTCCGGCTGGCCGAACTTCGCCGTGTCCGCCGCGATCAGGATGTCGCAGATCATGGCCAGCTCACAGCCGCCGCCGAGGGCGTACCCGGCGACCGCGGCAATGGTCGGCTTGCGGAACTGGGCGAGCCGGTCCCAGCGCGCGAAGTAGTCGTTCAGGAACATGTCCATGTACGACTTCGGCTGCATCTCCTTGATGTCGGCACCGGCCGCGAAGGCCCGGTCCGACCCGGTGATGACCACCGCTCCGATCTCGTCATCGCGCTCCAGCTCGTCCAACGCGGCGATCACGTCGTCGAGGACCTGCGCGTTGAGCGCGTTGAGCGCCTTCGGGCGGTTCAGCGTGATCCAGCCGACCCGGCCCTTGCGCTCCAGCAGAATCGTCTCGAACTCGGGCCCGTCCCCCACAGAATCGCTACGCGATGCGTCCATCTTTTAGGCACCTTCTCGGTCGGAACGGTTACGGATTTCCTCGACGATAGCGGAGAAGTCCCGTCCGCCGGACGTCTGGTTGAACCGGTTGTAGATCTCCGCGGCGAGCAGGCCGACCTGGCCGTCGATACCGTTCTCGCGCAACGCGTTTGCGGCGAGGCCGAGGTCCTTGTTCATCAGCGCGGTGGCGAAACCGGGCCGGTAGTCGTAGTTGGCGGGGCTGGTGGGGACCGGGCCGGGGACGGGACAGTAGCTGGTCAGCGCCCAGCTCTGGCCGGAGGCGGTGGAGACGACGTCGAAGAAGGACTGGTGGCTCAGGCCGAGTTTCTCGCCGAGGACCAGGGCTTCGGACAGCGCGATCATGGAGACGCCGAGGAGCATGTTGTTGCAGATCTTGGCGGCCTGCCCGACGCCGGAGCCGCCGCAGTGCACGACCTTGCCACCCATCACCTCGAGCAGCGGCAGGGCCGCGGCGAAGTCTTCGGCGCCACCACCGACCATGAAGGTGAGGGTGCCCGCCGCCGCACCGGCGACGCCGCCCGAGACGGGCGCGTCCAGGGCACGGTGGCCCGCGCCGATGGCGAGGACGGCGGCCGACTTGGCGTCGGCGACGTCGATGGTGGAACAGTCGATGAACAGGGTGCCCGGCTTGGCGGCGGGTAGCAGTTCGGCGTAGACGTCGAGAACCAGTTTCCCGTTGGGCAGCATGGTGATGACGACACCGGCGTCCGCCGCTTCGACGGCCGTGCTCACCACGGTGGCGCCGTCCCGGATGGCCTGCTCCTGCGCGGCGGGCACCGGATCGTAGGCCAGCACTTCATATCCGGCCCTGACCAGGTTCGCCGCCATCGGCGCGCCCATGTGGCCGAGGCCGAGGAATCCGATCTTCTCAGTCATTGCTCACCAAACCCAGTTCCTGATCGTCCAATTCGGCGAAGTATGCGTCGACCTGCGCGGTGCTGACGTCGGCGAGACTCGCCGGCGACCACCGCGGGTTGCGGTCCTTGTCGATCACCTGCGCGCGGATGCCCTCCACCAGATCGGACGAGGACAGCGCCGCGACGGAGACCCGGTACTCCTCGTTCAGCACCGCCTCCAGGCTCGGCGCGGTCCGCGCCGAGCGCAACGACCGTAGCGTGACCTTCAACGCGACAGGCGATTTCGAGAGAATATCGGCGGCCGCCTTGGCGGCTTCCGGCGAATCGTGCGCCTGCAACCGGGCGACGATCTCCTCGACGCTGTCGGCGCAGTAGCAGGCGTCGATCCAGTCCCGCTGGGCGACTAAGCCGGATTCCGGTGCGGCGGTGGCGAACTTGGCGATCGCGATCTCCGCGGGCTCGGTGCGCAGCGTGTCCAGCAGTGCCGGAAGGTGTTCGGAGGCGACGTAGTAGTCGGCGAAGCCGGCCGCGATGGCATCACCCGCACCCATCCGGGCGGTGGTCAGCGCGACGTGCGTGCCGATCTCACCGGGCGTGCGCGAAAGTAGGTAGGTACCACCGACATCCGGGATGAAGCCGATGCCGACCTCGGGCATACCGATCTTGGATCGTTCGGTGACGATCCGGTGGCTGCCGTGGCCGGACAGGCCGACCCCGCCGCCCATCACGATGCCGTCCATCACCACCACGTAGGGCTTCGGGTAGCGGCCGATCAGTGCGTTGAGCACGTACTCGTCGCGCCAGAAGCGGCCGGTGGGCGAATCTGCCCCCGCCGCACCGCTCTTGGCGTCGGTGTGAATGGCGACGATGTCACCGCCCGCGCACAACCCGCGCTCACCGGCCCCGGTGACGACGACGGTGCGCACCTCGTGATCCACCGCCCACGCCCGCAGCGCATCGCTGATGGCAAGGGCCATCGAGTGATTGAGCGCGTTGATGGCCTTGGGCCGGTTCAACGTGATGAGCCCGAGCCCATCCTGCTTCTCGAGGAGAACTTCCGGTTCGGTCATGCCGCTCCTGCCACCGCGCGGGAGACAACCACCCGCATGATTTCGTTGGTGCCTTCGAGGATCTGGTGCACCCGCAGATCCCGGACGATCTTCTCCAGGCCGTATTCGGCCAGGTAGCCGTAGCCGCCGTGCAGTTGAAGCGCCTTGTTGGCGACGTCGAAGCCGGCGTCGGTCGCGAACAATTTGGCCATGGCACACAATTCGACCTTGTCCGGCGCGTCGGCATCGAGCGCCGCCGCGGCCCGCCACAGCAGGGTGCGGGCGGCCTCCAATTCGGTACGCATATCGGCGAGGTCGAACCGCAGTGCGTCGTTGTCCAGCAACGGCTTGCCGAACGCGCGGCGCTCGGCCAGATACGGCACGGTCTTGTCCAGCGCCGCCTGCGCACCGCCGACCGAGCAGGCGGCGATATTCAACCGCCCGCCGTTGAGGCCGTTCATCGCGATGCGGAAGCCGTCGCCCTCGGCGCCGAGGAGGTTCGCCGCGGGCACCCTGGCGTCGTCGAAGAGCACCTGACGGGTGGGCTGTGCGTGCCAGCCCATCTTTCTTTCGTTGGCGCCGAACGAGACTCCCGGAGTATCGGCGGGCACGATGAACGCCGAAACGCCGCGTGCGCCCGCGTCGGCTGTCCGCGCCATGACCACGTACACGTCGGTGGCGCCCGCGCCGGAGATGAATTGCTTTGCGCCGTTGAAGATGTAGGCGTCGCCGTCCCGAACGGCCTTGGTGCTCAGCGCCGCCGCGTCCGAGCCGACGCCTGGTTCGGTCAGCGCGTAGCTCGCCAGCAGCTCCATCGAGGTCAGCCGCGGCAGCCAGTGCTGGCGCTGCGCGTCGTTGCCGTAACTGTCGATCATCCAGCTGGCCATGTTGTGGATGGAGATGTAAGCCGCGATGGCCGGGCAACCGGTGGCGAGCTGCTCGAAGATGCGCACGGCATCGAGCCTGCGCAGGCCCGATCCGCCGACGTCCTCCTGGACGTAGATGCCGCCGAGGCCCAGCGGCCCCGCCTTGCGCAGCACGTCGACCGGAAAGTGCTTCTGCTCATCCCATTCCAGCGCGTTCGGCGCGAGGAACTCGTTTGCGAAACCGCGTGCGGTGTCGCGGATCGCCTTCTCGTCTTCGTCGAGGGTGAACATGCGATCAGTCCATCGTCGGGATGACGAACGCGTTGGGAGTGGAGCCCGCGGAACGACCTATCGGCCCGAGCTCTTTGAGACCGGAGGGCCAGCGCTGCGTGACGGTCTTGGTCTTGGTGTAGAAGCGGATCGAGTCCGGGCCGTGCTGATTGAGGTCGCCGAAGCCGGAACGCTTCCACCCACCGAACGTGTAGTACGCGATCGGGACCGGGATCGGCACATTGATGCCGACCATGCCGACCTGCACGCGGGCGGCGAAGTCCCGGGCGGTGTCGCCGTCGCGGGTGAAAATCGCTACGCCGTTGCCGTATTCGTGCTCGTTGGCCAGGCGCAGGCCTTCCTCGTAGTCCTTGGCCCGGACCACGGCCAGCACGGGGCCGAAGATCTCCTCCCGGTAGATCCGCATTTCCGGGGTGACCTTGTCGAACAGCGTCGCGCCGACGAAGTACCCGTCCTCGGCGCCGGCGACGGTCACGCCCCGACCGTCCACCACCAGCTCGGCTCCCTCATCGATGCCGATCTGGATGTAGTTGTTCACCCGGTCCACGCCGTCCTGGCCGACCAGCGGGCCGTAGTCGGCGCCGGGATCGTCGGAGCGGCCGATGTTGAGCTTGTGCACCCGCTCGGTGAGCTTGGCCAGCAGGCGGTCCGCGGTCTCCTCGCCGACCGGCACGGCCACCGAGATGGCCATGCAGCGCTCGCCCGCGGAACCGTAACCGGCGCCGATCAATTGGTCGGCGACATCGTCGAGGTCGGCGTCCGGCATGACGATCGCGTGGTTCTTGGCGCCGCCGAAGCACTGGGCGCGCTTACCGTTCGCGGTCGCGGTCTCGTAGATGTACTGGGCGATCGGGGTGGAGCCGACGAAGCCGACGGCCTTGATCCTCGGGTCGTGCAGCAGCGCGTCGACGGCCACCTTGTCGCCGTTGACGACGTTGAACACACCGGGCGGCAGTCCGGCCTCGAGGAACAGCTCGGCCAGCCGCAGCGGCACCGACGGGTCGCGCTCGGACGGCTTGAGCACGAACGCGTTTCCGGTGGCCAGCGCGGGGCCCGCCTGCCACAGCGGGATCATGGCGGGGAAGTTGAACGGGGTGATGCCCGCGACGACGCCGAGCGGCTGGCGCATCGAATAGACGTCGATGCCGGTGCCCGCGCTCTCGGTGTACTCACCCTTGAGCAGGTGCGGGATGCCGGTGGCGAACTCGATGACTTCCAGACCCCGCTGGATATCGCCCTTGGCGTCGGCGATGGTCTTGCCGTGCTCCGAAGAGAGCAGCGCGGCGAGCGAATCCATCTCGTCCTGCACCAGCGCGAGGAAACGCATCAGCACCCGGGCCCGCTTCTGCGGGTTGAACGCGGCCCACACCTGCTGCGCCGCTTCGGCATCGGCGACGACCGCCGCGACCTCGGCCTTGCTCGCCAGCGGCACGCGTGCCTGCACCTGGCCGAGATTCGGGTCGAAGACGTCACCGAAGTTGCCGGAGGTACCCGCGACGTGCTGCCCGCCGATGAAGTGAGTGAGTTCGCGAACCATGCCAGTCCTGTCTCTAGCCGACCATGACACCGCAGAGCGGTATGCGGTCATCCTATAGTTGGACGTCCATGTATATAACCGATGTGATTCATCCCACGTCCGGCGGCAAACAGTCGTCAGGCCGCCGGTTTCGGCGCCTTGGTGAGTAGGTACGCGCCGATCCCGAGCACCACGGCGCCGACCACCAGCACCGCGACCGCGGCGGCCAGCACGCTGTCGGTCCACTCGGTGACCGCCTGACCCGTCGCGAGCGCGACCGCGAGGCCGCCACCGACGACGAGCACCGTCGAACGCTGCTGAGCGAACAGCGCGAAGCAGACCGCGGCCACGAGCAGGCTGAGCAGGAACGCCCACCACCAGTCATCGACATCGACGACCAGCGCGCCGATCAGCGAGATGCCGACCGCGATCGCATATCCCAGCCAGGTCTCGACAAAAGCGCCGATCCGGCTGAGCGCGAACCATATTCCGCCGACCACGAGCATGCCGAGTCCGATCCACACCTCGGCGACGCCTGTCCGATCACCGAGCACGCTCGGAATCACCGCGGCGCTGAAAACCCCGCAGACGAGCATGCCGATCACCGACGGCACGGCGGCATATCCGAGCACGGCCGCCGCCGAACCGGCGAGCACCGCCCACTTCCCCGCGTCGGTGGAACCGTTGTCCAACGCGGTCCCCACCGTCCCGGCGATCGACCCGGTGGCGAGCGCGAGCAAGGCCGCCGCGAGCCGAACCCGGGAGCCGGGCGCGGCCCGCCCGAACAGCTGCGACGGCCCGCCGACCAGCGCGAGCGCACCGAGGACGAGCCCGATCGACACCGCGATCAGCACCGCGACCTGTCCAGCGCGGGAAAGGCCGTCCCAGGACGACCCGATCACCAGTGCGATCCCACCGAACACCAGA
The DNA here is from genome assembly GCF_042691675.1 of Nocardia brasiliensis. GTDB lineage: Bacteria > Actinomycetota > Actinomycetes > Mycobacteriales > Mycobacteriaceae > Nocardia > Nocardia brasiliensis_D. The sequence goes on along the minus strand of NZ_CP170507.1, from coordinate 1,526,673 downwards.
CCGGCCCCGATATACGCCGCGATCTCGGCGACAATCTTCCCGCGCGGCCGCTGCTCGTCCGCCGCCAGCGCCCCCATGACCGCCTCGAACTGCGCCTCGGTCAGCACGCCCTGCTCGACCAGCTTTCGCACAGCCACCCGATGGTCTGTCGCCATGCGCCCATTATGTCCGGCTACCCGCGCCGCAACCGGAGATCACCGATCTCGCAGACCAGCACCGTCGCGCACCAGCACCGTCGCACGCGCACGTTCCGTCACGCGGCGGCCGAAATGTACGACGAATTCGTGCGCGGGACACCACGAGGTGCGCGGGGTCAGGACTCGGGGCCGAGTTCTACGACGGTGCCGGGGTGGGCGAGGGAGGCGACGGTGATGTGGCCGCCCTTGGCCTGGTCGATGATCTGACCTTGCCAGGCGACGAAGCAGGCGGCGATTTCGCTGTTGTAGGCGCGGGTGAGGATGGGGGCCAGCACCTTGGCGAGCTCGCCCTCGGCGGCGATGAGCTGGTCCCGGTAGGGCCCGTAGTAGGGCAGGATCGCTTGCAGGACAACGGCTTCCACGCCCTGCACCTGGGTGATGAACGGATCGATCGCGGGCTGGTAGTGCGCGATCACCGGGGCGGCCTCCGCCAGGACCGGGCCCGCCAGCTGCAGGATCGGCTGGTAGACCGAGCCGAGCGCGAATGCTTCCGAGGAGAACGGACCGGCCAGCGGAGCGAGCCCGATCAGGGAGGCGAGCCCGCCCTGCTGCTTCGGGGCGGGCCAGCCGAGGGGGCACGCGGGCTGTGTGCCGACCGGCGCGGCCGCGAACGGGTCGGCGGCACCCGAGCCGCCGAGCGGGACGGAGCTGTTCGGCGCGCCCGCGCCCAGCGGTACGGAACTGTTCGGCGCACCGGCACCAGGTGCCGACGGCGCGGCGGGTGTGCCCGCACCTGGGTTGATGGCGACGGCGGCGGGTGTACCGCCCGAGCCCAGCGGTACCGAGGCAGCAGGCGCGGGCCCGCCCGGAGCCGGGGCGTTCGGAGCGGGGGCGTTCGGACCCTGCGCTGCCGGAGCCGGAGCGCCCGGTGTATCGGCGGGCGCCTGCGGCGCTGCGGGCCGCGCGGCGGCCGTCTGCTCCTGGGTGACCACCACGGTGGTGACGTCGTCGTCTTGGCGGACCGTCAGCGCGGTAGCCGCGACGGCGCTGCCGATGACCGTCAGCGCGGCCACCGCGCGAATGGCGCTGGCCAGCGCCGGCCGGGTCGTCGTGCGAGAACTCATCGGACCGTACTCCTTCTGATGTCTATTTGACCGACGGCGCAGGCGAATTCGGCGCGGCGGCGGCTGGTTCGAATACGCCCTCCAGGTGCCAGACGCCGGTGAAGCCGTTGAACGGCCCGCCGACGATGAGGCTGGTCCACTGGAGGGTGAACTTGCGAGTTTTCGAGTCGTAACTGCCGGTGCCCGAAGGGCCTTGGGCGGCATCGGATGTCGGCTTGTCGAACCACTGCTTGGCGACCCAGTCCCACACCTTCTGCACCTGCTCGGCGCCCGCCACCTGGGCGTCCTGCTTCTCCGGCGGCTTCGGGGCGCCCTGGTTGAACTCCTGGTCGTTCCACGAGGCCGCCCAGGACGACACGTCCGCGGTCAACTTGCCGCCATCGTTGGTCACCGTCGGCGGCGGCACCCTGCGTTGGGTCTGCGGGTCCACCGGATTGGTGGAGATGCCGAATTCGACCGCGAAGAACTTGGTCGGCTTGGTGATCGACGCCGATAACGAATTCCCTTGTGCGAAACCGGGCTTCGGTTCGCTCTGATATCCGCCGGTACGCAGGCCGCCCGCAGTGCCCGGCTCGAGCAGAGTGGTCGAGCCGCCCTGCGCGGGCGAATCACCGTTGGGCATGTAGGGGCCCTTCTCCGGCGTGCCACCTGGCTGAACCATCCGGAACCAGGTACCGGCGACGCTGTCCCCGGACACCGAACCCGGTGTCAACCGGAGCAAGCCGACCAGCGGCTCGGGACCGTTCGACGAGGAAGCGTCATCACCACTCGAACATCCGGACACCACCAGCGCCAGTGCGGCAAGCATGGTCACCGCGATCAATTGCCGTGCGCTCATGCCGGATCGCCTCCTGTTTCGTTCGGTATCGACGGTGCTCATTTCCGCTCACCGCCAGTCGGAGTCGGCTCGCTCGTCGCGTCGGCCACGGCCGTGCCGCCGTTGCCCCTCGATCGGCTCGGCAGCCGAAGACCCTCCACCGTGGCGGCGAGCGCGAAGATGCCCGGAACCAGATAGCAGAAGCCCAAACCGCGAAACGCCCCGAAGCCCAAGGGACGGGTCGAGTCGTTGAGCGCGACAACGGCATCGAAGTTGCGGACGTTGTCGTTCATCGCGCCGATGAGCGCGGCGAACCGGGAAGTCATCGGCTGCCAATGGGTTTCGAGGGTGGTGATGCCGGTGAGGTCGGCATCCGGGTGAGCGGCGCGGACGGCGGCGGTGTAGCGGCTGTTGAGTTCGCCGTCGGCCGCGACGAGCGTGACGAAGTAGCCCTGCAATTTTCGGACCTCGTCGTGGGTAAGGATCGGGCGCAGGTCATTGATCAGCGGTTGGGCCGCGGGCGAAGCGGGGAACAGCCCACCGAACAGCGGCACGGCGATCAAGCCGAGCGCGGCGAACGCGGCGAACGAACGCCAGGCCAAGGCCTGCTTACCGGCCTGCGCACGCCGAAATCCCAGCACACCCGCACCGACGAGGACCACACCGGGCAGCGCGAACAACCACGGTAGCGTGCCGAAAGGCACTACCCCGGCCAGCTTTTCGTAATTGTTCCGATTGTCATCGATCGCGCCGATCATCCCGGACATGTGGTAGTGGATCTCCGGGTAGTCGCGGACGAACTGGTCGACCCGGTCGTAGCTCCCCGGCTGCTGGTCACGTTGCCGCAGCGTGACCACGTTCGTTCTGGCGTCGTCGAGCACCTGGAGGTCGTGGCGGTAGCCGTCGATACTCGCCCGTGTCATATACGGCCCGAACGCGTCGATCATGGCCTCCCCCTTGGCCGCTCGCGGGAACATGCCGGTGACGATGGGAACGAGGGCCAAGAGCGCGCCGAGCACGATGATCAGCACGAACGGCCACCGCTTCGCGGGCCGTGGGGGCGCGGGTTCCGGATTCGAGACGAACTCCGAATAGATGGGCAGCCCCGACACGGTGGTCACTGCCGTTGCCGACGGACGATCCGGTCCGCGTTGAAGAACACTCCGGCCGCGGCGACCGCCACGACGAACAGCGTCGGCACCACCCAGACCGGGATGTGCCGTCCGCGCGGGACCTCGATCGTCTTGGCCGCCAGCACCGGATCGGTGCGCGCGGCCGGTGCCTGACCCGGTGCCACCGGCACGGCCGCCGGAGCAGGCACGGCCGCCGGAGCAGGCGCGGCGGGCGGAGCCGGTGCGGCCGGAGCGCCGGGAGCGGGCGGGGCGGGCGCGCCGGGCGCTGGTGCGATCGGTGCGGCCGCCGGTGCGGCCTGCGGAACACTGCCGCCCCGGTATTGCCCGGCCAGATGCCACAACCCGGTGAAATTGTTGAACGGCCCGCCGACGATCTGACTCGTCCACTCGATCACGAAATTGCCCGCGCCGTCGATGGTGCCGTGCACCGGACTGGTCTTGCCGGGCAGCCCGCCACCCGGTTTCGGTGCGCCCTGGTTGAACACCTGGTTGTTCCAGGTGACCCCGAGGCTGCTCAGATCGCCGGAGAGCTGCCCGCCGTCGGAGAACAGCCGCGGCACCCCGGTGCCGCCGCCGGTCTGCGGATCGGTGGGGTTGGTCGCGGTGGCGAAGTCGACGCCGTAGAAGCGGACCGGCCTGGTGACCCGGCCCGACTGGGCATTGCCCGCGCCGTCGAAGGCCGCGGCGGGCTGTGCTTGGTAGCTGCCGCTGACCAGACCGCCGTCGCTGCCCGCGGACAGCGTCGTCACCGTCTGGTCGCTGCAACCCGAGTCGCTGTTCGCCAAGTAGGGACCGCCCGCGTCACCCGTCGGCAGGATCATCCGGAAGAAACTGCCCGTCACCGCGCCGCCCGAGCAGACACCGGGGGCCAGCGCGAACAGCCCGTTCAGTGGCGCGGGTTCGGCATGCGCGAAGGGTGCCGCGAGCGTGCCGAGGGCGAGGGCGGCTACCGCGGCGGTGAGCCGATAAGAGTTCCGTCCCATGGAGTGTCCTTTGGTGGATTTGCGCAAATAGATTTCGGTTTTAGGGCATCGCGTCCCATCGGAACCCGAGTCCGGACCGTTGTCGCCCTTTGCATTCACCATGAGCGGAATCCGCACCGCCGACTCCGCCGAATCGACCGGGCGTGTTCTCGCTGGCGCTGTGATCGGCATCACCGTAGGATTAGTTTGACGTCCTAGTATCGGGCGCCAACTGGATTGCCGGGAGGAACCCGTGGCCGACAGCAGCGCACTTCATACGCCGACCAACCCCGTTCGTTTCGTGACCTCCGCGGCCCTGTTCGACGGGCACGACGCGGCGATCAACATCATGCGCCGCATCCTGCAGGCGCAAGGCGCGGAAGTGATCCACCTCGGACACAATCGCGCGGTCAGCGAAGTGGTCGACGCGGTGCTCACCGAGGACGCGCAGGGGGTGGCGGTCAGCTCCTATCAGGGCGGGCATGTCGAGTACTTCGAATACCTCGCCGACGCGCTGAAAAAGGCCGGGGCGGAACACGTTCGGATATTCGGCGGTGGCGGCGGCGTCATCGTGGCCGAGGAAATCGCGCGACTCGCCGAATCCGGCGTGACCATCTTCTCCCCCGAAGACGGCCAGCGACTCGGCCTGCCGGGAATGATCAATCAGCTCATTCGCGCCTGCGACATCGACCTTTCCACCGAACCGCCGATCCTGGACGCGGTGCTGTCCGGCGAACGCGCCGCGTTGGCCCGCGCGATCACCTGCATCCAGCAGGACGCGCTGCCCGACACCGACCGGCAGGCATTGACGCAGGCGGCGGCCGCGCGCACCGTTCCGGTACTCGGCATCACCGGCACGGGCGGCTCCGGAAAGTCCTCACTCACCGACGAATTGGTGCGCAGACTGCGGTCGGACCAGCAGGACAAGCTGCGCGTGGCGATCCTCGCGGTCGATCCGACCAGGCGACGCGGCGGCGGCGCGCTGCTGGGCGACCGCATCCGGATGAACGCCCTCGACGGCGACCACATCTTCTTCCGTTCGCTGGCCACCAGGGGTGGGCGGGAACTGCCGAACAATATCGAGCTGATCGTTACCGCCTGCAAGGCAGCGGGTTACGACCTGGTGATCCTGGAAACCCCGGGTATCGGCCAGGGCGACGCGGCGGTCACCGACTACGTCGACGTGTCCATGTATGTGATGACACCGGAATTCGGCGCCGCCTCCCAGCTGGAGAAGATCGACATGCTGGATTACGCGGATGTGGTGGCGATCAACAAGTTCGAGCGCCGCGGTGCCGCCGACGCGCTGCGGGATGTGTCGCGCCAGTTGATCCGCAATCGTGAGGACTTCACCGCCGCGCCGGAGGACATGCCGGTATTCGGCACCAGCGCGGCGACATTCAACGACGACGGCGTCACCGCGCTGTACCAGCACCTGGCCGGACTACTGGCCGACCACGGGTTGCGATTGGAGCAGGGTGCGCTGCCCAGGGTGGACACCCGGGTGTCCACCCGGTTCGCGCAGATAATTCCGCCTGCCCGGGTGCGCTACCTGGCCGAGATCGCCGAGACCGTGCGCGACTATCACGCGCAGACGGCCGCGCAAATCGTTGCGGCACAACGGGTGCAGCGCATCGAACAGGTGGCGGCGGAACTGCCCGACGATCGCGCCGTCGCCGAGCTGGCCGACGCGGCCCGCGCGGAGCTGACCACCGAGAATGCCGCATTGCTCGCCGAGTGGCCCGCACTCGCCGAGTCCTACCGGGGCGACGAGCAGGTGGTACGGGTACGCGACCGCGAAATCCGCACGCCGCTGCGCCGGGAGTCGCTGTCCGGCAATTCGATCCCGCGCGTCGCGCTGCCCCGCTTCACCGATCACGGTGAGCTGCTGCGGTTCCTGCGTGCGGAGAACTTGCCGGGTCGCTTCCCGTACACTGCGGGCGTTTTCCCGTTCAAGCGGGACAACGAGGACCCGGCCAGGATGTTCGCCGGCGAGGGTGACCCGTTCCGCACCAACCGGCGCTTCAAGGTGCTCAGCGAACATTCCGAGGCGAAACGGCTGTCCACCGCCTTCGACTCGGTGACGCTCTACGGCCACGATCCCGCCGAACGACCCGACATCTACGGCAAGGTCGGCACCTCGGGTGTGTCGATCGCCTCGCTCGACGATATGAAGGTGCTCTACGACGGCTTCGACCTGACCGCACCGACGACCTCGGTGTCGATGACCATCAACGGACCGGCGCCGACCATCCTGGCCTACTTCCTGAATACCGCGATAGACCAAGCGCTGGAACGGTTCTCGACTACCGAGGGTCGGGAGCCGACTGCGGACGAGGCCGCCGAGATCCGGGCGAAAACCCTGGCGACGGTGCGCGGCACGGTGCAGGCCGACATCCTCAAGGAGGATCAGGGCCAGAACACCTGCATCTTCTCCACCGAATTCAGCCTGCGGATGATGGCCGACATCCAGGAATGGTTCGTGCGCAACGGCGTTCGAAACTTCTACTCGGTCTCGATCTCCGGATACCACATCGCCGAGGCCGGAGCGAACCCGATCAGCCAGCTCGCCTTCACCCTCGCCAATGGATTCACCTATGTCGAGGCCTATCTCGCGCGCGGCATGAAGATCGACGATTTCGCGCCGAACCTGTCGTTCTTCTTCTCCAACGGCATGGATCCGGAGTACTCGGTGATCGGGCGGGTCGCCCGGCGGATCTGGGCCATCGCGATGCGCGATCGCTACGGCGCCAACGATCGTTCGCAGAAGCTGAAGTACCACATCCAGACCTCGGGCCGGTCGCTGCACGCGCAGGAAATGAGCTTCAACGACATTCGCACGACGCTGCAGGCGCTCATCGCCATCTACGACAACTGCAACAGCCTGCACACCAACGCCTATGACGAGGCGGTGACCACTCCCACCGAGGATTCGGTGCGCCGTGCGCTGGCCATCCAGCTCATCATCAACCGCGAGTGGGGCGTGGCGATGAACGAAAACCCCTTGCAGGGCAGCTTTCTCATCGACGAACTCACCGATCTGGTGGAGGAGGCCGTGCTGGTCGAATTCGACCGGATCAGCGAACGCGGCGGCGTACTCGGCGCGATGGAAACCGGATACCAGCGCGGCAAGATCCAGGACGAGTCGATGCGCTACGAGCACCGCAAACACGATGGCTCGTTGCCCATCATCGGTGTCAACACCTTCCGCAACCCGCACGGCGAGCCGCACCACGACATCGAATTGGCCCGCGGCACCGAGGCGGAGAAGCAGTCCCAGCTGCGTCGGGTCCGCGAATTCCAGCACCGGCACCGCGATGCCGCGCATGCCGCCCTCGCCCGCCTCGAGGCCGTCGCCCGCACCGACGACAACATCTTCGAGGTACTGATGGACGCCGCCCGCGTCTGCACCCTGCAGCAGGTCACCGACACCTTCTTCACCGTCGGCGGCCAATACCGCCGAAACGTCTGACACCGCTCGGCTCGGATCCCGCTGAACCCGGGCCGGGCTTACCACCACCGTGTGACAATCGCCGGGTCAGAGCCATCGGCGCGAGTTGGGACGGCGGACATGGATCTCAGCGGTATTCGGATCATCGACGCACACATCCATCAGTGGGACCCGTTCACGACGCCACGGGTCTTCAGCAGCATGGCGAAGGTATTCCGGGTGCTGCCGATCCCCCTCGATGTCGCTGCCCGGCTCGCACCCCGCCGCGACCGGCAGTTCGTCGGCGATCCCACGGCGTACGCGCAGCCGTACCTGCCCGCGAACTATCGCGCGGACGCCGGCGACATGCCGGTCGAGGCGATCGTGCACATCGAGGCCGATTGGTCGGACAAAGGCGGCACCGCCCAGGCCAATGAGACCAGGTGGGTGGCCAGCCTGCCGTTCGGCGTGGACACTCCCGCGCTCGGCGCGATCATCGGCTCGGGTGATCCGTCAGCGGCCGGGTTCGCCGAACTGCTCGACGCCCACCGGTCGGCCTCGCCGCTGCTGCGCGGGATCCGAACCTTGACCGCACTGCATCCGGACCCGGGTGTCCGGCCGTTCACCAAGACCGAGCACGCCCTCGTCAGCAAGGAATTTCTGGACGGCTTCGCGCACCTGGCCGAGCAGGACCTCTCGTTCGAGGCTTGGGTGTACTCGCACCAGCTTCCCGACGTCGCCGAACTCGCCGAGCGCTACCCCCAGGTCCCGATCGTGCTCAACCATCTCGGCACCCCCGCAGGCATTTTCGGCCCCGTCGGCAAACACACCGGAACGAACCCGAGCCTGCGCCGCGAGTTATTCGTGCGCTGGCGCGACGATCTCGCCGCCGTGGCCGCCAATGCCAACGTGGTCGCGAAGGTGAGTGGCCTGACGATGCCGATTCTCGGCCATCCGGTGCCGCCGCGCGGCACCGCCACTCCCGTTCCGGTGCTGCTCGACCGCATCGGGCCGATGATCGGGCACGCCCTCGAATTCTTCGGTGCCGACCGGCTGCTGTGGGGCTCGAATTTCCCGGTGGACAAACCGATTACCAGCATCGCCAACAGTGTCGAGACGGTTGCCGCGGCGGTCACCGCACATGGCGGCGGACAGCCGGAACTGGCGCAGATCTTCCGAAATACCGCTCGACGCGTGTATCGAATCGACGACCCGCCCAGCTGAGGCTTTCGATGAAACCCCTTATCGCGCAGGCGGAATGACCTCCGGCGGCAGATACTGCGTACCGAGCAGCGCGCCGATCCGGCAGATGTGTTCGACGATGCGGGCGCCGTCGATATCCAGCGCGCCGGTGCGCCATGCGGTGAGCAGTTCGATGAAGCCGCCGATGCCGACAAGCGTGCTCATCCGGAACTCGCTCTCGTCGGTATCCGGGCGCAGGTACGGCCGTGCGGTGGCGATGAGCAGGTCGGTGGCGTCGGTGAGCATTGTCTTGCGGCGCTGCTCGAGCACGGCGCTGCCCGCGTGATCGGCCAGCAGGATGCGGGCGGGCCCGCGATCGTCGGACTGTAGGCGCACTACGCCGGTCACCGCCGCACGCAAGATCTCCAGCGGCGGCTGCTCGATGTGTTCGGCGACGATCGCCGCCAGGTCGGCGTAGACCTCGGCGCACACGGCGTCCCAGGCATCGCCGAGCAGTGCGTCACGGTCGGCGAAGTGTTCGTAGAAGTAGCGGTCGTTGAGCGCGGTGCGCTGGCAGACGCCACGCATTGTCACCGCCGCCCAGCCGTTTTCGATCCAGATGTCGAGGGCGGCATCGATCAGCCGCGTCCGGCGTTCGGCACGCCGCTCCTCGGTAGTGCGGCCGCCCCAGGTGCGGGCCGGTACGCGCAAGCTCATGGTTGACAAAGTACCGCACCGCGCGCCTAATTGGTGGCATGTGCGGCCAGTTACCGCGGGCGGGACGCCGCACCGGATCCAGGAGGTGGCATGAACGGCAATGGTGTCGATCATGAGGTAATCATCGTGGGCGCCGGGTTCTCCGGGATCGGCGTCGCGATCAAGTTGCGGGAGGCCGGGTTCGACGACTTTCTCATCGTCGACGAGGCCGACGGCGTCGGTGGAACGTGGCACTGGAACACCTACCCCGGTATCGCCGTGGATATCCCGTCGTTCAGCTATCAGTTCTCCTTCGAGCAACGAGCGGGCTGGTCCCGGACCTACGCGCCGGGCCATGAGCTGAAGGCCTATGCCGAATCCTGCGTGGACAAGTACCAGCTGCGACCCCGAATCCGGTTCAACACCAACATCACCGAGGCCGAGTTCGACGAGGTCGGCTGCCGGTGGCGGCTGCACACCGCCGACGGCGGCGAGCTGCGGGCCCGGTTCGTGATCAGTGCCACCGGGGTGCTGACCCGGCCCAAGCTGCCCGAGATCCCGGGCGTCGAGGACTTCGCCGGGGTCACCATGCACACCTCGCGCTGGGATCATCGGCAGGACCTGCGCGGCAAGCGAGTGGCCATCATCGGCACGGGAGCGTCCGCGGTGCAGGTGATTCCGGAGACGGCGCCGGAGGTCGAGCAACTCGTCGTCTTCCAGCGCACGCCGATCTGGTGCCTGCCCCGGCTGGACCTGCCGCTGCCCAAGCCGGTGCAGTGGGCGCTGCGGGTGCCCGGCGCGCGGTCATTGACCCGGCTGATCAGCCAGACATACGTCGAGCTCACCTTCCCGATCGCCGCGCACTATCACAAGAGTTTGCCGACGGCCGCGCTCGGCGAGCGGCTGGGCCTGTCCTTCCTGCGCAGTCAGGTGAAAGATCCGGTCGTTCGCGAAAAGCTCACGCCGCGTTACGCTTTGGGCTGCAAGCGACCCAGCTTCTCGAACGACTACCTGGCCACGTTCAACCGCGGCAATGTCGTGCTGGAGACCGACCCGATCGAACAGATCACCAGCACCGGCGTGCGCACCGCCACCGGCGCCGAATACCCGGTCGACGTCTTGATTCTGGCGACCGGTTTCAAGGTGATGGAGTCCGGCAACATGCCGACCTACCGCCTGCGCGGCCTCGGCGGCCTCGACCTGGAGAAGTGGTGGGACGAGAACCGGCTGCAGGCCTACGAGGGTGTCAGCGTTCCCGGCTTCCCGAACTTCTTCTCGATGATCGGGCCGTACGGCTACAACGGCTCGTCCTACTTCGCGCTGATCGAGAACCAGACCAGACACATCCTGCGCTGTCTGCGCCACGCCCGGGCGGGCAATGCGACAGTCGTCGAAGTGACCCGCGAGGCCAACGACCGGTATTTCCGGGAAATGCTCGCCCGCCGTGGCGGCCAGGTGTTCTGGCAGGACAGCTGCGCGCTGTCCAACAGCTACTACTTCGACAAGCACGGCGATGTGCCGTTGCGGCCGTCGACCACGGTCGAGGCGGCTTGGCGCAGTGGACATTTCGACCTGGCCGACTACCGGTTCGCGACGTCGGCTTAGCGCCACACACTCCAGCGGCCGGGCTCAGGGGAGAAAAGCCTGGGCGAGTTGCCGGGTGAGGGTTTCCCGCGCGGTGACCAAGGACGGGCCGTACCAGGTGAGGCTGCGGCCTTCCACCAGGGCGACCGGTGTTCCCGGAAAGGCGTCGGGGCCATCGGTTCTGGTGAAGACGTACGGCTCGTCGGGCAGGACGGCGAGGTCGATTCCAGCCGTCAGTTCGTCCTGGGTGAGGCGGGGATAACGGTCCGGGCGGTCCGCGTGCACGAGGCGCAGACCGAGGCGCCCGGCCAGGTCGCCGGTGAAGGTGTTGCGGCCGACCACCATCCAGGGATTGCGCCAGATGGGGATCACCGCATTGCGCGGCGGTGTCGGCGGCGGTGGCGCCCAGACGAATTCGGCCGCGGTGAGCCAGGGCGGTATGCCGGTGCGGAGGGCGACGGTGAAGAGCCGGGCCAGCGAAGCGAGCGCCTCGTCCACCGTTTCGATTCTGGTGACCCACACCGGAATTCCGGCAGCGCGGAGACGGTCGACATCGATGCGCCGGTTCTCCTCCTTGTTGCACAGCACCAGGTCGGGCGCGAGCTCGATGATGCGGCGGACATCCGGATTCTTCGTGCCGCGTACCCGTTCGACAGCGAGATCCTTTGGCTGCGTGCACCATTCGGTTGCAGCAAGCAGACGTTCCGGGCAGGTCGCGGCCACCGCCTCGGTCAACGAGGGCACCAGGGACACCACCCGGCGCGGCGGTTCGGTGAGTGCCACAGCGGTGCCCAGATCATCGCTACCGGTCATGACAGGACCCGGAGGGCGAGGAGGCGCAATTCATCCGGCGGCACCGCGGGAAGCATGCAGTCCGCGCCGAGTACCAGCAGGTAGAGGATCTGCGCCAGCTGTCCCGCAGCGGAATCGTCGTATCCGCTCTCCCCCAACAGGTTTCGTAGGAAGCCCAGCCGGGCCGCGTCGACGCGGGCCTTGACCTCGGCCGCGTTCGCGTCGTCGATCGCCCAGGAACGGATCGCCATTTCCAAACGGGCCGGTTCCTCGTCGCGCAGCACGAGGTCGAGCAGCAACTCCAGCCGTCCCCTGGCGTCGAGCTGTTCGGCGGCCGCCACCGCACGCAGATGCCGGGTGGTGTGCACCTCCTCGAAGTGCGCGAGCAATGCCGTTTTGTATCCGGACATGCCCGAAAAGTGGTGATAGAACGAGCCGGTACTCAGCCCGGTCGCCGCGACCAATTTGTCCAGCGTCAGCCCCGCCGGTCCGGCCGCACCGAGAATCATCAGACCGGATTCCAGCCATGAACTCTTGCCTGCCACGTTCGCGAGCCTATAACGTAACTTTTGTTCTGTTCGGCGGAATGCTAGCTCGGCCCGAGTTACGGAGGTCGCGATGACCGCGATGACACCCTCGTCCACCATCCGCTCCGCCCGCTGGGCCACCCCGGTCCACCTCACCGGGTCCGCGCTGCTCGGCTTCATCGGCCTGGCGCACCTGCTGGGCTTGCACGTCTTCAACGGCAACGACTCACCGGCCGAAGAGGTCGTCAACGAGTTGTCGGCGCAGGTATCCACATCGATGTTCGACGGCAGCAGGCAGGTGACCGTCTTCGGCCTGAACACCGGCTACAGCGTCGGAATGGGGCTGCTCGCCCTGCTTTTCGGCCTGCTGGCGATCGTCGCGGTGCGTGCTGCGCCACAGCTGATCGCCCGATGGTCGCTGTTCAACGCGATCTGCCTGGCAGCGGCGGGCGGGATGTGCTGGATCGCCTGCCTGTATTTCCCCGAGCTGGCCATCGTGGCGTCCGGACTTGCCACGCTGTGCTTCGCGGCGGTGCTGGTGGCAGGTAACCCCCGGACGGCCTGAACACTGCCCCGCCTTCGATGCAGGGGCAGTGATCGGGCAACCCTCGGGCAGTTCCGGGGCGGGTCCGGCACGCGCAGACTGGGTGAGGCATCCGGTGTCGGGAAGTCCCGGTCCCTGTGCAGCCGGACCTGATCCCGCCCCAAAGAGTCCGGCGGCAACCGTAAGCCCCGACGCCGGGTGCCCACCACAGCCGGCTCAGCCGTCGAACATGCGATACAGCGCGGTGAATTCGCGCAACCCGGCCGCGGCGATCGACTCCTCGGCCGAGGTCATCCGCATCGCCTTGCGCAACAGCAGCGGGTCCAGATCCTCGGGGGCAGGACGGAATTCGACCTTCGGCAGGTTCGGCAGCTCGGCTTCGTTTCCGTATGGATCAGCGGAATCCGTTGCGCGCAAGTCACGTTCGATACCACCGATGAGGGTGTCCAAGTCGAGGCCGCGCAGCGCGAGAATCTCGCGGGGGCGCTCGTCGAGCCGTTCGGCCAGCAGGTAGCAGACCGCGGCCACATGCTTGCACGGCCAACCCGGATCGGGGCAGCTGCAAGTGAAATCCAGATCGGCCGCCGTGGTCGGCAGCAGCAGCGGACCGAGTGCGGTCGGCAATGCGCCGGAAGCGATCTCGGCGAGCATGCCCGGCGCGTCGCGGATCGTCTCGATGAGCAGTTCGATTTCTTCCGCACGCAGCGGCCGGACCGTGAACACCGCGGTGAACGGCCGGGGTTGACTGCCCTGCACTTCCGCGGTCACCGAGCCCGGCTCGATCCGGTAGCTGACCACCTGCCCGGCCCGGGCGTAGGTGCGGCCGCGCGACATGCGTCCGCCATCGGCCATCTGCTCGACCGCGTCGATCAACGCCTTACCCCACCAGGTGCGCCCGAAACCGCCACGCCGACTGCGTGCTTCGACGCCACCCCGCACCGGGCGGCGTTTGCCGTACTCGCTGTAGTCGATGCTGAACCTCTTTCCCGAGTCGCTTCGCTCCTGCCCTCCGATGCTCACTCGCCGACCGCCTCCGCCCCGAGGGTGAACAACTCACGCAGGTCGTCGGTGCTGAGCTCGGTGATCCAGTTCTCCCCCGCACCGACCGCCAGATCGGCGAGTTGCCTTTTACCCTTGATCATTTCGTCGATCCGCTCTTCGATGGTGTCGACGCAGACCAGTTTGCGCACCTGAACATTGCGCTGCTGACCGATCCGGTACGCGCGGTCGGTGGCCTGGTTCTCCACCGCCGGGTTCCACCAGCGATCCAGGTGCACAACATGATTGGCGGCGGTGAGGTTCAGTCCGGTGCCACCGGCCTTGAGCGACAACAGCATCAGCGGCGGGCCGTCCGGCTCCTGGAACCGGGTGACCATGGTGTCGCGCCGCTGCTTCGGCACCCCGCCGTGCAGGAACGGGATGTCGGTGCCGAACCGGTCGGCCAGGTAGGGCGCGATGAGCTCGCCGAACTCGCGGAACTGGGTGAACAGCAACGCTTTCTCGCCGTCCGCGAGCACCGCGTCGAGCACGTCCTCCACCAGGGCGAGCTTGCCGGAGCGATGGCCGCCGCGGTGCAACACGGCGGAGCCGTCACCGAGGAAGTGCGCCGGGTGATTGCACACCTGCTTCAGCCTGGTCAGCGCGCCGAGCACGGCGCCCTTGCGGGCCATGCCCTTCGCGTCCTTGATCTTGGCCAGCATGTCGTCGACCACCGCCTGGTACAGCGCGGCCTGCTCGACGGTCAGGTTGGCGCGCACCGTCATCTCCAGCTTGTCCGGCAGATCGGAGATCACCGCGGGATCGGTCTTCACCCGGCGCAGCACGAACGGTTGCGTGATCATCCGCAGCCTGCTGATCGCGTTCTCGTCCCGCTCGCGTTCGATGGGCACGGCGAAGCGGGCGCGGAAGGTCTGCGGGCTGCCGAGCACCTTCGGCACCGCGAAATCCATGATCGAGCGCAATTCCTCGAGCCGGTTCTCCACCGGAGTTCCGGTGAGCGCCAGCCGATGTCGTGCGGGCAGCGCACGCGCCGCGCGTGCCTGTCTGGTGCCGGCGTTCTTGATGTGCTGTGCCTCGTCCAGCACAATGCGGTCCCAGGTCTGCCGCTTCAACTCGTCGAGATCGCGCGCGAGCAGCGAATACGTGGTGATCACCAGATCCGCCTCGGCGACCGCCGCGTCCAGCTCCGCGCCGGAGCGGCGGCCCGCGCCGTGGTGGACCCATACGCGTAGATCCGGCGCGAAACGCTCGGTCTCCCGCTGCCAGTTGCCGACCACCGACATCGGGCACACCAGCAAGGTGGGCCCGGGCATCCCGTCCGGACGCGAGTCTTGCCTCGGCTGCCGGAGGGCGTGCTGCCGGTCGACCCCGTCGTCGGAAACCCCGGCCTTGCGACGCCGCGCGGCGTCGAGCGAAATGACCACCGCGTCTTCGGTATTCGCATCCGCCGAGGTGCGAACCCGACTCGTCGACGCTGCCTGGTCATTTCCGGCCCGCTGGTCCCGCACCGTGCGGGCCGTCTCGCGCTCGTGCACCAACAGCGCGAGCACCTGCACGGTCTTACCTAGGCCCATGTCGTCGGCCAGGATCGCCCCGAAACCCATGTGGCTCATGGTCGCCAACCACGCGAGGCCGCGTTCCTGGTAGGGCCGCAGCTGCGCCTTCAGCCCGACCGGGGGCGCGATCGGGGCCAGCTCGCGGGTCCGATCCAGAATGTCGGCGGCCCAGCCGGTGGCGGTGACCTCGGTGATCGGTACCTGCTCGACGCGACCGCCCGCGAGTTCGCCGATCAGGTCGGCGAAGGTGATTTCGGAGGTGTCGGCGTGCGCGGCGACGTAACGGGCGGCGGCGGCCAGCACCTTGTGGTCGGCCTGCACCCAGTCGCCGCGCAGCTGGACCAGGTCCGACTTGCTGCGGACCAGCCGTTCCATCTCCGCCTTGGTCAGGACGGTGTCGCCGAGCGCGAGTTCCCACCGGTAGGAGACGAGTCCCGGCATGCCGACGATGCTCTCGGCCGCGGGCACCGCGCTCTCCACTCGCAGCCGCATGGTCGGCGCGCTGACATTCCAGGCGCGTGGCAGCAGCAACGGGACCCCCGCCGCCTGCAACGCGTGCGCCCCATGTTCGACCAGATCGACGACGACCTCGGTCGGCAGCAGTAGATCCAGCGATTGTGGGTCGCTCGGCAGTTCACGCAGCCGCGGATAGGCCCGCTGCGCCTCCCCGAGCTGCTCCACCGCGTTTCGGAGCAGATTCGGATCACCTTGCAACAGCACGGGATTCGGGGCCTCGCCGTCGACCCGCAGGCAGACCTGCAGCCGCCACAGCGCCACCGACTCGTCCGCGGTGCCGACCTCGCCGTCCGGCTCGAGCAGACGAAGCACCAGTTCCGGCTCGTCGCCGGTCAGGGTGGCCCGCCACCGCTCCAGCACCTCGGCCACCTGGTAGCTGCCGCCGTCCAGCGGGACATCGCGGACCAGGGCATCGACCAGCGGATGCGACGAGTCCGGCAGGTCGATCAACGCCCGCGCGATCGGGTCGGTGAGTTCGGTGACCAGGTCATCGAGCAGCACGGTCGGCCGACCCGCCACCCGCAACGCGGCGGGCATGGCCACCGCCAACTCGGCCAGCCAGGCGCGCTGCCGCTCGCCACCGACCAGCCGCCAGCGCACCCACCACTGACCGTCTTCCCGGCGCAGTTCCGGCACGATCCGGCCGGCCCGCACCCACCGCTCGACACCGTGCGCGACGTGCGCCAGGAAGCGCAGATCACCGGCCACCGCCGCCGCGGGAAGGCGCTGCCGCAGTGCCTCCGCCGCAGCCGCCGGGACCATCGCGTGCGCGCGGACCTGTTCGGTCGCGGTGCCGTCCGGACCGCTGACCAGCACATCGGCCCGGTGCCGGAATTTGGACGCGCTCAACACGCTGCCCAACGGGTCGGGCAGCGCGGTGAGGGGTGCGTCGTGCCAGAGCAGCAACCCGGATCCCGGCGACCACAGACCGTGCAGCATCAGCCCATCCAAGCAGGTGGGTCCGACAGCGATCCAGCGGCGGCGACCCTGCCGCTATGGATTTCTGGGGCCGGGCGGAACATACTTGAATATCCGCTGGTCAACGGAGGCAATCATGACGATTCTGCTCCAGGTTCTCGAGCAGAGCTTCACGCCGACGACGCCGTGGGAGCGACGCAAATTCACCTTCATCAACGCCGAGAAGATCGTCGGTATGCGCCTGGACGGTCAGTCCGGCGTGTGGCTGGACCTGTCCCGCCCTGGTGAATCCCAGCGCCTGGCTCGAACTCTCGACCCGAACGAGGCCATCACCTTCCTGCTCGCCACCTTCGCCAAGCTCGCCGAGTGCGAGGAACGCGGCGGCTCGTGGCTGATCGGGCACGACGGCGCGAACACCGAGTCGATTTCGGCCACCCGGTTCCCGCCGCGGGCGAGTGAGGTCGCCGACGACGACCTGCTCGCGCGTGCCTGGCTGTGAGGGGTGTTCCACTCCGCTCCTGACAACTGCTCTTTCTTCGGGTTCTACGCATGTCGGTCCATCCGTGTACACCTGGCGCCATGGGTGCGGACATTCGGCGATGGCTCGTCGGCGTGCTCGTCGTGCTGTCCGCGGCGGGGTGCGCCCAATTCGGTACGGCCCCGGTGGCGCCCGCGCCGGGTAGTCCGACCCGGGTCGAGTTGGAGCGGCTGCTGGCCGGTGTTCGGGTCATCCCGGACCGGCCGCATCCCGGCGGCTACGACCGTGGTTGCAAGGCCGGACAGAAATGCGTGTTCGGACCCGCCTGGACCGACGACTACGACGGTCCAGGCGGGCACGACGGCTGCGACACCCGCAACAACGTGCTGGCCGAGCAGCTCATCGGGGTGAGTTTCCGGCCGGGAACCAATGACTGTGTGGTGGTCGGCGGCACCTTGAACGATCCGTACACGGGCAAGCAGATCCCCTTCACCAAGGCCGACGCCGACCAGGTGCAGATCGACCACGTGTATTCGCTGGCCGCCGCCTGGGACATGGGCGCGGCCTTCTGGCCGCCGGAGCGCCGGATCCGGTTCGCCAACGACGTCGACTTCAACCTGCTCGCCACCGAAGGACGGATCAACCAGGCCAAGGGCGACAAAACGCCCGAGGACTGGCTACCGCCCGCCCGCGCGAACCACTGCTTCTACGCGGGCAAATACCTCACCGCAGCCGTCCACTACGACCTGCCGTTGACCACCGCCGACACCATGGCGTTGCAGGGGGTCGCCCGGAACTGTCCTTGAATATCGGGTGCACCGAATCGGATTCAGCTTCCGGTCGCGACGGGCCGCTTCGGATCGTTCGACCACTGGGACCACGAGCCCGGATACAAGGCGGCGTCGATACCGACCACCGCCAGGGCGGCCACCTGATGGGCCGCGGTGACGCCGGAGCCGCAGTAGACCGCGATCGGTCCGGTGCCGAATGCGGCGAAACGCTCGCGCAATTCGGTTGGGTCGCGAAAACGCCCTTGGGCATCCAGGTTTTCGGCGGTGGGTGCGCTGATGGCGCCGGGGATGTGACCGGCCCGCGGATCGATCGGCTCGACCTCGCCGCGGTAGCGCTCGCCCGCGCGGGCATCGAGCAGCACGCCACGCCAGCGGGCGGCCGCGTCGGCATCGATGACTTTCAGGTGTCCGGGGCTGAGCTCGACATCGCCGGGCTCGGGGTCGGGTTCGGTGCCGGTGGCGAGCTCGCCGCCGGAGTTGGTCCAGGCGGGCAGGCCACCATCGAGGAGCCGCACGTCGGCGATGCCCGCCCAGCGCAGCAGCCACCAAGCGCGGGCGGCCGCCATCCCGCCGGTCGCGTCGTAGACGACCACCGGATCGCCGTTGCGAATGCCCCAGCTGCGCGCGCACTTCTCCAGCTGCGCGATGTCGGGCAGCGGATGCCTGCCGCGGGTCGGCGAGGGCGGCGCGGCCAGCTCGGTTTCCATGTCGACGAACACCGCGCCCGGGATGTGGCCGTCCAGATAATGTTGCGGGCCGTCCGGGTCACCTAGCGCCCATCGGACATCCAGCAGGCGAACCCGCTTGTCCGACAACACTTCCCGAAGCTCTTCCGGCGAGATCAGTACCGCGCTCAACCCAGCTCCTAGTTCAGAATCGCACCCTCGCGCACCGAATACCCCTCAGACTACGCACCTGAACAGGGGAATGTGGCTGCACCCCAGCGCTACTCGCCGGTAGCGACGGCGGCCCGGTCGGACGAACCATCGAGCGCGGCCCGCCCGGACCAGCACCGCCAATTCGGTCCAGTTTCGGCCGACTGGCCCGTGACGAAGCAGTCCAGTTGCGGGCAGGATCGCCACAATGTCGAACGTTTCCTCGGCGCCCGAGGCACCCGTCACCCCCGACCCCGAATCCGCGGTCGCTCCCGCGGCCGGGCTCGCCCAGCCGCTCGGCGCCGGTGTCGTTACCGCACTCGTCGGGTTCACCAGCGCGTTCGCCGTGGTGCTCAGCGGGCTCACCGCCGTCGGCGCGAACCCGGCGCAGGCGGCGTCGGGACTGCTGGCGGTGTGCGTGACGCAGGCGGTCGGCATGATGCTGCTCAGCTACCGGTATCGGATGCCGATCACGCTGGCCTGGTCGACCCCCGGCGCCGCGCTGCTGGCGAGCACGGGTGCGGTGGCCGGTGGCTGGCCCGCCGCGGTCGGCGCGTTCGCGCTCGCCGGGGTGTTGATCGTGGTCACCGGCCTGTGGCAGCGACTCGGGAATCTGGTCGCCGCGATACCGGTGGAGATCGCGCAGGCCATGCTGGCCGGGGTGCTGCTGCCGCTGTGCCTCGCGCCGGTGCAGGCGGTGCAGTCCAGTCCGGCGGTGGTCGTTCCGGTGATCCTGGTGTGGCTGGTGCTGCAGCGGGTGGCCAAGCGCTGGGCGGTGATCGCCGCGTTCGCCACGGCGGCAGTCGGCTCGGGCATCAGCATCGCCGTGCAGCACCGGCACCTCGACGTCGCCGCGATGGTGCCATCGGTGGAACTGACGCTGCCGCAGTGGAATTGGCAGGCGATGATCGGCGTCGCGATACCGCTCTACATCGTCACCATGGCCTCGCAGAACATTCCGGGAACCGCGGTCATGAAGTCCTTCGGCTACGAAGTCCCGTGGCGGTCGGCGATGACCGTCACCGGCATCGGCACCATTGTCGGCGCCCCCGCGGGCGGCCACGCGATCAACCTGGCCGCGATCAGCGCCGCGCTCTCGGCGGCCCCCGCGGCCCACCCCGATCCGAAGAAGCGCTGGATCGCGTCCTTCACCTCGGGCGCGGGCTACCTGGTGCTCGCCCTCGGCTCAGCAGCCTTGGTCACCCTCATCGCCGCCGCTCCCAAAGGCACCCTGGAAACTGTTGCGGGCCTTGCCCTCCTGGCCACCCTGGCGGCCGCCTTGACCGGCGCCCTGCGGTCCGAACAGCACCGCGAAGCGGGCGTGGTCACCTTCCTGATCGCCGCCTCCGGCGTGGGTTTCCTCGGCATCGGCGCGGCTTTCTGGGCGCTGCTCGCCGGACTGGTAGTCCGCAAGGTACTGACGCACCGCGACTGACCGCGTCACAACGAAAGTCGCCGCGGCACAACGCCACGGGCGAGGACACCGAGCCTGGTGTGATTGAACAGCAGGTTGAGCACGAAAGCTGTTGCCGCGCCCAAGGTTACGCCGCTGGTAAGCAGGATTTGCGCGGAGTCGGGGAACTTGACGAACATATCCTTCGCCATGACCGGCAGCAGACCGACACCGAGGGCGGTGGCGACGATGGTGGCGTTGACCCGATCGGCGAGATCGGCCTTGCGCAAAGTGTCGACGCCGACGATCGCGACGGTGGCGAACAATACGAGGCCGACACCGCCGACCACCGGTTCGGGTACCGCCGCGACGATCGCGCCGAATCGGGGCAGCACACCGAGCAGCACCAGGATGGCGCCGCTGGTGGCGGTGACATAGCGGCTGTACACCCGGGTCGCCGCGACGGAGCCGACGTTCTGGTTGAAGATCGTGTCGATGAACGCGGTGCAGATGCCGCCGAGTACGCCGGAGAGTCCGTCACCGACCAGGCCGCGCGCCAAATCGCCCTTGCCGAGCGGTTTTCCGGTGATCTCGCTGATCGCCAGCATGCTCGCGGTGGACTCGGCGAACACCACCGCCATCACAATGCTCATCGCGACCACCGCGGTGATCGGGAACTCCGGCGCGCCGAAGTGGAACGGGCTCGGCAGGCCCACCCAGTCGGTGGTCCCGATGCCGCCGGTGTCCACCAATCCCATCGGTACGGCGATCACGATCCCGGCCACCAGGGCGATCAGCACACCCAGTTGCGACCACACACCGCGGCCGAGGCACAGGAATCCCACGGCGATCACGACCACCACGGCGGCCAACCCGATATGCGACGGCGCGGCGAACGACGCCGCCTTCGGGTCGGTGCCGATGATCAACCCACCGGCCACCCCGATCAGCGAGATGCCGACCACGGTCAGCACGGTCCCGGTGACCAACGGCGGAAAGAACCGCACCATCCTGGCGAACGGCCAGGCCAGCGCCACGCCGACCACACCGCCGACCAGCATCGACCCGTAGACCGCCGCCAACCCGTACTCCTCGGCGATCAGGATCATCGGGTTGAGCCCGACGAAGGTGGCGCCGCAGACGATCGGCAACCGCGCACCGGCGAGCTTGGCCACGCCGAGGCTCTGGACCAGCGTGATGACCCCGGCGATCAGCAGATCCGCGCTGATCAGCAGCCCGACGGTGCCCCGGTCCAGCCCCGCGGCGGCGCCGAACACCAGCGGCACCGTGACGCACCCGGTGTACATGATCAGAACGTGCTGAATGCCGAAGGCGAGCTGCCGCCCGAACGGCAACCTGGTATCGACGGGATGCGCTACAACTGCCATAGCTACAGAACTAGCCGCCGTTCTTTACGCGCAACCCCCGCAATGTTTCGCCCGCGTGACATCACAGCGGACAGTGCGCGACTCAGCCGCGCAGCGCGGCTTGGAAGCGGCGCATGCCGTCGAGCCAGCGGTCGTAGTCGGAGCCCTTGTAGCGGTACATCTTCAGGACCTCGGGGTGCGGCAGGATCAGGAAGTGTTCGGCTTCGACACCGGCGACCACGACCTCGGCGACCTGATCCGGGGAGAGCACCGCGCCCGCGGTGGTCACCGCCTTGACCGCGAGTTCCGCGTCGGCGGCCTGCTCAGCCGGGACGAGACCGGTGTGCAGCAATTGCGTGTCCACACCCATCGGGCATACGCAGCTCACTCGAATACCTTTGTCCCCGTAGGTGACCGACAACCATTCGGCGAACCCGACGGCGGCATGCTTGGCGACCGCGTAGGGTGCGGAACCGAGCTGGGTGAGCAGACCCGCCGCCGAGGCGGTGGACACGAAGTAGCCGGTCCCCCGGGCCAGCCAGCCGGGTACCAGCAGCCGCGCGGCGCGGACGTGGGCGAGCACATTGACCTCCAACGCCGCCGCCCATTGCGCATCAGTGCTGTCGAGTCCGCCGCCTCCGCCGATGCCCGCGTTCGCGAAATACAGATCCACCGGCCCGAATTCGGCCTCGGCGCGCTCGATCAAGCCGCGGATCACCTGCTCGTCGGCAACGTCTCCGCCGACCGCGACCGCTGCGCCGCCGAGGGATTCGGCAACCCGCGTCGCGCCGTCGGCATCGAGATCGGCCAGCACCACCCGTGCTCCGTCGGCGACCAGCTTGCGGGCCAACGCCGCACCGATCCCCGCTCCGGCCCCCGTGACGATCGCAACCTTGCCCGAAATCTCCATTCCCGCACCCTATCGCCGCACCGAGGCACCGCCACCGCACCGCGGAAATCAGCCGCCGCGGGATAGTCGATCCAGCAGCGGCGCGGTACGCGGCCCGACCAGCTCGCGCATCACCAGCGCCATGTTGGTGCGCTCTACCCCGGGAATCTTCAATATCTGCCCGGCGATTCGATACAGATCGTCGGCATCCCTGGCGACCACGCGGACCGTCAAATCGGTGAGTCCGGTCATGCCGCACACCTCGGTCACCTCGGGCACTTTGCCGAGTTCCTCTACCACCGAATCCAATTGGTGTTGATCGACGACTACCGCGACGAACGCGGCCAACGGATACCCCAGCGCGCGCGGCTGCACCCGGCGCTCGAAACTGCCGAGCACCCCACCCGCCTCCCAGCGCGCCAGCCGGGCCTGGACGGTGTTGCGGGACAGCCCCAGCCGGGCGGCCAGTTCCACGCCGGTGGCTCTGGGATTGGCGACCAATTCCAGCAAGAGCCTGGCGTCGGTGGCGTCCAAGGTCACGTCGACCGTCTCTCTGGTCATACAACGCAGTATGACATTCGGGTCCGGGTAAGAATTGAGCATTCTGCGCATTTCCGCGTCGATCACTTGCGCACATCGCATTCTCGTGGATGCTGTGAGGTAGGACACACGCGTATTCGCGGGTCAGGTGAGGAGGCGGTCACCGATGCCAGACAAGGTCGACTATCCGGTGCAATTGGTCCAGCCCGACGGTCGCCGTGTGCTCGATCGAGAGCACGCCGCCCTGGTCGCGGACGTCGGGCCCGAGTTGCTACGCACGATGTACGAGGACATGGTCGTCACCCGGCGGATCGACACCGAGGCGACCGCGTTGCAGCGGCAGGGCCAACTCGGTCTATGGGCTCCGCTGCTCGGACAGGAGGCCACCCAGGTGGGTTCGGCGCACGCCCTGCACCCCGACGACTACGTGTTCTGCAGCTATCGCGAGGCCGCCGTCGCTTACTGCCGCGGGGTGAATCCCAGCGAGATCACCCGGCTGTGGCGCGGCGTCGCACATTCCTGCTGGGATCCGAGCGCGGTCAATATGACCAATCCGAACATCATCGTCGGCTCACAGGGCCTGCACGCGACCGGCTACGCCTATGCCGCCCACCTGGACGGCGCCGAGATCGCGACCATCGCCTACTTCGGTGACGGCGCGAGCAGCCAGGGCGACATCGCCGAAGCGCTCGGCTTCGCGTCGAGCTGGAGCGCCCCGGTGGTGTTCCTGTGCCAGAACAATCACTGGGCGATCAGCGAACCGGTCCGGGTGCAGAGTCAGACGCCGATCGTGCGCCGCGCGTACGGCTACGGCATTCCCGGCGTGCAGGTCGACGGCAACGACGCGCTCGCGGTGCTCGCCGTGACGCGGCAGGCGGTGGCGCGCGCCCGCTCCGGCGGCGGCCCGTCCTTCATCGAGGCGATCACCTACCGGATGGGCCCGCACACCACGGCCGACGACCCCACCCGCTACCGCTCGTCCGCGGAGACCGAGCAGTGGGCGCGCCGCGATCCGATCGACCGGCTGCGCCGGCTGCTGGAACGCGAGTCGCTGTTCGACTCCGCGTTCGAACGCGCGGTCGCCGACCGGGCCGACGAGGTGGCCCGCCAGGTGCGCACCTCGACCATCGAAATGCCGGACCCAGGACCGATGGACCTGTTCGAGCACGTCTATACCGCCCCGCACGCGCTCATCACCGAAGAGCGGCGGGCATACGCGGAGTACTTGGCTGGCGATCCCAGCGAGGCTGCCGCGCGACCGGAAGGAGTCCCTTCATGATCACGACCTTCGCCGGCGCACTGAACACCGGGCTGCGCCGCGCCCTGGAGGACGACCCCAAGGTCATTCTCATGGGCGAGGACATCGGCCGCCTCGGTGGTGTGTTCCGGGTGACCGACGCCTTGCAGAAGGACTTCGGCAACAATCGGGTCGTCGACACCCCGCTTGCCGAATCCGGCATCGTGGGAACGGCTTTCGGCATGGCGCTGCGGGGATACCGGCCGGTGTGTGAGATCCAGTTCGACGGTTTCGTCTATCCGGCCTTCGATCAGATCGTCTCGCACGTGGCGAAGATCCACTACCGGACGCAGGGAAAGGTGACCGCGCCCATCACGATTCGCATTCCGTTCGGCGGCGGGATCGGCTCGGTGGAGCACCACTCGGAATCGCCGGAAGCCTATTTCGCGCACACCGCCGGGTTGCGGGTGATGACGCCGAGCACGCCCGCCGACGCGTATTCGATGATCCGCCAGGCGATCGCGCTGGACGACCCGGTGATCTTCTTCGAACCCAAGCGGCGCTACTGGGACAAGGCGGACGTCGACTTCGTCGCACTCGACCGGGACGGCGGACTGCCCGCCGACCGCGCCCGGGTGTGCGCCACCGGTACCGACGCCACCATCGTCGCCTATGGCGGCACCGTGGCCACCGCGCTCTCCGCCGCGAAAATCGCTGGAGAGGAGGGGCATTCGCTCGAGGTGATCGATCTGCGCAGCCTGTCGCCGATCGATTTCGACACGATCGCGGAATCGGTCGCCAAGACCGGCAGACTGGTGATCACCCACGAGGCGCCCGTTTTCGCCGGTCTCGGCGCGGAAATCGCCGCGCGGATCACCGAACGCTGCTTCTACTACCTGGAGGCGCCGGTGCTGCGCGTCGGCGGGTTCGACATCCCGTATCCCCCGGCCAAGCTGGAAAAGTTCCATCTGCCCGACCCCGACCGCATCCTCGCCGCGGTCGATCGAACGCTCGCCGCCTGACGCCGGTCCGCCGTAGGGAAAGGCTCCACCGTGGAAGATCGCGCACCCCAGCAAAGCCAGGGGAACGTCCTGGAATTCCGGCTACCCGACCTCGGCGAAGGACTGGCCGACGCCGAGTTGGTGTCCTGGTCGGTCGGCGTCGGCGACGAGGTGGCCTTGAATCAGACGATCGCCGAGGTCGAGACGGCGAAGGCGGTGGTGGCGCTGCCGTCGCCGTTCGCCGGTCGGGTGGTCGAATTGCTCGCACAACCCGGGGACACCGTGCTGGTCGGGGCGCCGCTGATCCGGGTGCAGAACGGGGAAGCGCCTGCCGCTACAGGGCAGCCGGACGTGAGCCGGACGGCGCAGGCGACGAGCCAGGACAGCCCGGCCAACGGGAACGAGACGAACGGCACCGGGCGAACGGCGGTGCTGGTGGGCTATGGGCCGGAAGGCGAGACCGCGTCACGGCGACGCAAGCCCGCGGCTCCGAAACCCGATACATCGGCGGAGCTGTCGTCGGAAACCGCTGCCGCGCCATCGGATTCACCGGAGACCGCGTCCAGTCAGAGTCCGCAACCCGCCGAATCCCCTGCCGCGGAGACCATGTCGGAAAACGCGCGGCCGCAACTGTCCCCCACCAGGCCAGCCGCGACCCCCGCCGCCCGCAAGCTCGCGCGCGAGCTCGGCATCGATCTCTGGTTCGTCGCGGGCTCCGGGCCGGACGGTGCGGTCACCGTCGAGGACGTGCGCGGCGCGGTCCCGGTATCGCAATCGCGCACGAAGGCGAGTCGGGCCGGGTCGACCGCAACCCCATCCGCCGTCACCCCTTCCGGCGACGGTGTCAGCCCACCCGCGCGCGAGGTGCGCACACCGGTCAGCGGCATTCGCAAGCGCACGGCGGCGGCCATGCTGGCCAGTGCCCGCACCATCCCGCAGGCGAGCACCTTCGTCACCGTTGATTGCACCGCGTCGATGGAGCTGCTCGACCACCTGCGAACGACCAAATCCTTTGCCGGACTCACACTTACACCGCTGGCCCTGGTGGCGAAGTCCGCGCTGGCGGCAATCGCCGAATTCCCCGGCATCAATACCTCCTGGGACGAGGCGAACCAGGAGATCGTCACCAAGCACTATGTGAATCTGGGCATCGCGGTCGCGTCCGATCGTGGATTGCTGGTGCCGAACATCAAAGAGGCGCAGTCACTGAGCCTGCGTGACCTGACCCGCGAGATCGGCTGGCTGGCCGAAACCGCCCGCTCGGGTGCCGCGAGCCCGACCGACCTGCGCGGCGGCACCTTCACCATTACCAATGTCGGCGTATTCGGGGTGGACACCGGCGTGCCGCTGGTCAATCCGGGCGAGGCGGCGATTCTCTGCCTGGGCTCGATTCGCAAGCGCCCCTGGGTATTCCGCGACGAACTGGCGATCCGCTGGGTCACCACGCTCGGCATCAGCTTCGATCACCGGATGATCGACGGCGAACTCGCCGCCCGCTTCCTCGCCACCGCCGCGAGCCTGCTCGAGGACCCCCTCACCCTGCTGAGCCGCATCTGATTGCGATCAGTCGGTGACGAGTGCGGTGGCGGCGGTGCGGATGACGTCGGGGATTTCGACGGGTTTGCGGGTTTCGGCGTCGACGTAGACGTGCACGAAGGTGCCGGTGGCGGCGAGTTCGAGGTCGCCGTCGGCCTCCCGGAAGATCGCCAGGTCGTAGGTGATGCTGGAGCGGCCGAGGCGGGAGATGCGCAGGCCGACCCGCAACTGGTCCGGGAAGCTGAGGGACCCGACGTACTGGCACGAGGTCTGCGCGACGACGCCGAGTGCGGGCAGCTCACGGATGTCGGTGCCGGTGGCGTGCATCAACCACGCGTTGACCGCGGTGTCGAAGTACGAGTAGTACGTCACGTTGTTCACGTGCCCGTAGTGGTCGTTGTCGGCCCAGCGGGTCGGCATCGGCCAGAGCACCGGATACTGCTGCGTCACCCGGCCGACGATAGCTCAGCCGGGGTGGCGCCCTGCCGGTGGTCGCGCGGGCTCACCCCGAAGTGGCGTTTGAACGCGGTGCTCAGGGCGAAGGCACTGCCGTAACCGACTTGGCGGGCGATGGATTCGATGGTGGCGTCGGATTCGGCGAGCAGATCGGCGGCCAGCGCGAGCCGCCACTCGGTGAGGAAGGACATCGGCGGCTCGCCGACCAGATCGGTGAACCGGCGGGCGAGCGCGGCCCTGGACACCCCGACGGCCTCGGCCAGGCCTGCCACGGTCCAGCCGTGCGCGGGATTGTGTTGCAGCAGCCGCAGCGCCTTACCGACCAGCGGGTCGCTGTAGGCGTGGTACCAGGCGGGGGCGTCGTTGCGGGCGAACCAGGCGCGCAGGGCGGCGATCAGCACCATGTCCAGCAGCCGGTCGAGCACGGCGCCCTGGGCGGGCTCGTCCCGAACGGTTTCGTCGACCAGGATGTCGAGCAGGCGGGTGTCGAAGTCGCCGCGCTGCAATACGATCAGTGGCGGCAGGGCGCGCAGCAGGCGCTGGCTGGCCGCACCGGCCGACTCGTAGGTTCCGGTGACCAGCATGGTGGCGCCGTCGGCGTCGGTGCCCCACTGGCGAACGCCGAGACTCAATGTCTCGCAAAGGACTTCGCCATCCGGCGTCTTCGTGACATTGCCGGGATGGATGATGATCTGCGGCTCGGTGGACGGCGCGTCGGCGACCGTGTAGTGATCGGGACCGCGGAATATCGCGACGTCACCCTCGCTCAACTGCCGCGGGGCGTTCTTGCCCATCATCACCCAGGCGCCGCCACGGACCATCGCCACCACGGTGAGCGGAGCCTCGTCCTGAACGCGCAGCGACCACGGCGGCTTCAGCAACGAGCACATCAGAAACGCGCCCCGGGCACGTGGACCTTCGAGCAGACTGGCGAGCGCATCCACGCCCCCAACAGTAGACGATCACGCATGGTCATGAGCTGCTGAACCATGTTCCGTCTCGGCTGACCCCGGTGTACTCGAACCATGACAAACAGCACCACAGCCCAGCACCTCACCCTCGTCACCGGCGGCACCGGCAAGACCGGCAGCCGGGTCGCTACCCGGCTCACCGCGGCGGGCTACCCGATCCGCCTCGGCTCGCGCTCGGCGGAGATCCCGTTCAGCTGGGCGGACCGCGACACCTGGCCCGCGGCCCTGGCCGGCGTGCAGGCCGCCTACCTGGCGTACCAGCCCGACCTCGCGGTGCCCGGCGCTCCCGAAACGCTGCGCGCGTTCGCGGCCGTGGCGAAGCGGAGCGGCGTGCGCCGGTTGGTGCTGCTGTCCGGTCGTGGCGAGCCGGAGGCGGTGGAATGCGAGGAGATCGTGCAGGAATCCGGCCTCGACTGGACCATCCTGCGGTGCAGCTTCTTCGCGCAGAACTTCAGCGAAGGCGCGTTCACCGAATACATCCTGGCCGGAGAAGTCGCGCTGCCCAATGGTGACGTGCCGGAACCGTTCGTGCACGCCGACGATATCGCCGACGTCGCCACCCGCGCACTCACCGAGGACGGGCACCACGGCGAGATCTACGAGCTGACCGGGCCGCGTGCGCTCACCTTCACCGAGGCGGTCGCGGAGATCGCCGAGGCGACCGGGCGCGACATCGCCTTCATTCCCATATCCCGGACGGAATTCGTTGCGGCACTGACCGATTACCAGGTGCCCGCCGACGCGGTGAGCCTGCTCGACTATCTCTTCGGCACGGTGCTCGACGGCAGGAACAGCAAGACCGCCGACGGCGTGCAACGCGCCTTGGGCCGGGAGCCAAAGGATTTCACCGAATACGCACGCGAGACCGCCGCCTCGGAAGTCTGGAACATCTAGCGCCGGTGCGCGGTTGGAACGAGCAGAGGCTGTGCAGACCACCCGCGGGAACCGATCGCAACGACGCGATCCGGTTATCCGGACGCACCAGGCCGACGATGTCCTGGCCCGGATTCCGCGGGGCCACGCCTCGCATCGGCACGGAGGGGGGTGGGCGCACCGGAACGATCATCGGTACCGTCGGACTGATGTCGCGTCCGAGCATCGATCGCCCCATCCGGGTCGCCCGTGCTGCCGTGTTCGCGGTGTTCGGGTTGAACGGGTTGCTGCTGGCCATGTGGGTCGTGCACATTCCGGTGATCACCGATCGAACCGGCATCGAGAAATCGACGCTCGGCATGTTCATCCTGCTGATGGCCGGGGCGGGTGTCGTCGGCATGCGCATCGCGGGCCCGCTCGCCGACCGGTTCGGCAGCCGGACACTGGTCGCCGCCGCCGCGATCCTCATGTCGGTGGCGGTGGTCGGGCCTGGTCTGGCTACCGGCCCGGCCACGCTGGCGCTCGCGTTGATCTGCTTCGGTTTCGGCAACGGCGCACTGGACGTGTCGATGAATACCCAAGCGGTGCATGTGGAACGAGCGTATGCACGCCCGATCATGTCGGCCTTCCACGCGCTGTTCTCCGGCGGTGGGCTGCTCGGCTCGCTGCTCGGCGCGGCGACCCTGCGGGCCGGCTGGGATATCCGAATGACGTTGGTGCTGGCGGCGTTCGGCTGCGTGGCGCTGACCATCGCGCTAGTGCCGAGACTGCTCAGGGACGCCCACCCCGAGCAGGCCGTGGAGCCACACCTCGGCTCAACCGATGCGGATTCGTCCGGCGACCCCGAGTCCGCGCCTCGACCAGCCACCGGCAAAAACTCCGGCGAGCGAGCGCACAGCCGAAAAGTGCTGGCACTGGCCGTGATCGCGTTCGCGGTACTGCTCGCCGAGGGCGTGGCCGGGGACTGGAGCACCTTGCAGATGCGCGAGCACCTCGGCGCCGACGCGGCCACCGCGGCACTGGCTTTCGGTGCCTTCTCGGTCACCATGACCGCGGGCCGCCTCGCCGCCGACCGGGTGAGCGGCGCCTTCGGCCGGGTGGCCGTCGTCCGCTACGGCATGCTCGTCTCGGCGCTCGGCCTGGCTCTGGTCATGGTGTCGCCGTGGGTTCCGTTGACCTTGCTCGGGTGGGCCTTGACGGGTCTCGGCCTGTCCGGCAGCATCCCGCAGATCTTCACCGCCGCGGGCAATCTCGGTTCCGGTAAGGCCGCGACCGACATGTCCCGCGTCTTCAGCATCGGCTATCTCGGTCTGCTCGCCGGACCGGCGGTGATCGGCTGGCTCACCGAGCTGGTGCCGCTCACCGCCGCCATGGCCGTCCCGCTCATCGCGGTGCTGGTGTGCTGCCGGTATGCCGGAATCGTCGCTCCGGCACCGGCGCACAGGTAGCTACAGCGCCTTCAGTTCCTCGGTGACCGCGCCGACGGACTTCTTCGCGTCGCCGAACAGCATGGAAGTGTGGTCGGCGTAGAACAACGGGTTGTCGATACCCGCGAAGCCGGAGTTCATCGAGCGCTTGAGCACGATGACGCTTTTGGCCTGGTCGACGTTGAGGACCGGCATGCCGAAGATCGGGCTGCTGGCGTCCTCGCGCGCGGCCGGGTTGGTGACGTCGTTGGCGCCGATCACCAGGGCGACATCGGTGCGGGAGAACTCGCCGTTGATGTCGTCCATCTCCTTGAGCGCGTCGTAGGAGACCTCGGCCTCGGCGAGCAGCACGTTCATGTGACCGGGCATCCGGCCCGCGACCGGGTGGATGGCGTACTTGACCTCGACGCCCTTGGCCTCCAGCAGCGCGGCCATCTCCTTGACCGCGTGCTGTGCCTGGGCGACGGCCATGCCGTAGCCGGGCACCACGATCACCTGATTGGCGTAGGCCATCTGGATCGCGGCGTCCGCGGCGGAAGTGGCCTTGGCCGTCTTCTGCTCGCCGTCACCGGCGCCGGGAGCCGTTCCGCCACCGCCGAATCCGCCCGCCACGATGGCCGGGATGGACCGGTTCATCGCCTTGGCCATCAGGTTGGTGAGGATGGTGCCGGACGCGCCGACGATCATGCCCGCCACGATCATCGCGGTGTTGTTCAGCGCCAAGCCCGCTGCGGCGGCGGACAATCCGGTCAACGCGTTGAGCAGCGAGATGACCACGGGCATGTCCGCGCCACCGATCGGCAGCACGACGGCCAGGCCGAGCACACCGGCCAGCACCAGCACCGCGATCATCCACAGCTGGGAGACGCCCTCGTCGGTGGCGCCGATGCCGATCACCACGGCCGCGGCGATCGCACCGATGAGCAGCAGCAGGTTCAGCGGCTGCTGCAGCTTGCCGAGGCCGATCGGGCGGCCGGGCAGGATCTCCTGCAGCTTGCCGAACGCGATCAGCGAGCCCCAGAACGAGATCGAGCCGATGATCGCCGCGAACAGCGAGCCGATGACGATGTGGACCGTAGGTTCCTCGCCGTGCTTGAAGTGTGAGAAGCCGTCGCTATTGATGAATTCCGACCACGCGATGAGCGCGACGGTGCCACCACCGACACCGTTGAACGCGGCGACCAGCTGCGGCATCGCGGTCATCTTGGTGAACTTCGCCGGCGGCACACCGAGCGCGATACCGACGACCAGACCGGCGACGATCAGAATCCAGTTGTTGGTGTGCCGGATCGAAATCAGCGTCGCCACAACGGCGATCACCATCCCGGCGGCGGCGATGAGGTTGCCGCGCACCGCGGTCTTGGGACCGGTCAGGCCCATCAGGCCGTAGATGAACATGCCGAAGGCCACGATGTAGAGGCCGTTGACCAGGTAGGTCACATTGTCGAAGGTATGCATCACTTCTCCGCCTTAACCGGCGCGGTGGCCTTCTTGCCCTTGAACATGCCGAGCATGCGGTCGGTCACCACGAAACCACCGATGACGTTCAGGGTTCCGAAGACGACGGCGACGAACAGAATGATCTGGGTCAAGATCGAGGGATCCTGCGTATTACCCAGCACGACGAGCGCGCCGAGCACGACGATGCCGTGAATGGCGTTGGTGCCCGACATGAGTGGGGTGTGCAGGGTATTGGGGACCTTGGAGATGACGGCGAACCCGACGAATCCCGACAACACCAGGATCGCGATATTCGCAAGCAGTTCCGTATACATCAGGCATCAACCTCACGTGTCACGCAGGAATCGGCGAGCACCTGATCGCTGAAGTCGGGCGCGAGCTTCCCGTCCACCAGCATCAGTTCCAGCAGCGCCGCAATGTTTTTCGAGTACAGCTCGGAGGCGTGCTCGGGCATGGTCGCGGGCAGGTTCAGCGGTGCGGCGATGGTCACCTGATGCTTGACCACGGTCTGGCCGGGCTCGGTGAGTTCGCAGTTGCCGCCGGTCTCGCCGGCCAGGTCGACGATCACGCTGCCGGGCTTCATGCCCTCGACCGCGGCGGCCGTGACCAGGCGCGGCGCGGGCCGCCCCGGCACCAACGCGGTGGTGATCACCACGTCGAAGCCCTTGATCGCGTCTTCCAAGGCCTGCTGCTGCTCAGCCTTTTCCGCATCGGTGAGTTCCCGGGCGTAACCACCCTCACCGGCGGCGTCGATGCCTAGGTCGAGCCACTGCGCACCGACCGAACGCACCTGATCGGCGACCTCGGGCCGCACGTCGTAACCGGTAGTGCGGCCGCCGAGACGCTTGGCGGTGGCCAGCGCCTGCAGGCCCGCCACACCGACGCCGAGCACCAACACAGTCGCGGGTTTCACGGTGCCCGCCGCGGTGGTGAGCATCGGGAAGAAGCGGGTCGATTCGGACGCGGCGAGCAGCACGGCCTTGTAACCGGCGACATTGGCCTGCGACGACAGGGCGTCCATCACCTGCGCGCGCGAGATGCGCGGAATGGCTTCCACCGCGAAGGCTTGCACGCCGGCGGATTTCAATTTGCCGATCTGGTTTTCCGCGTTGCGCGGGGCCAGGAAGCCGATCAGCGTCTGTCCGGCGGACAGCCGCGCCACCTCGGCGTCGGTGGGCGGCGCGACCTTGGCGATGACCTCGGCCGACCAGGGATCGCCGATCGTCGCGCCCGCCGCTTCGTAGGCGCTGTCGGGAATGAGCGCGCCGAGCCCGGCTCCGGACTCGACCACCACCTGCACGCCCTGCTTCAGCAGGGACGGAATGATCTTCGGCACCAATGCGACACGTCGTTCGCCCGCGTTGGACTCGCGAACGACTCCGACACGCGCGCCGCGTGGCGACTCGTCGCCTACGCTCTGCGTTGTCTCCACTATGTCAGTTCCTTCTCGTGCTGAGCTTCAGGCATCAGATGGACGGCCGGACGATGTTACTTCAGAGTAAGGTCGCCCAAATCCTCGCAACTGTACCCGGCGCTTTGTGCAGTCCGCTGAGACGCCCGTCACAAGATCATGCCGGATTCCGCCGGTTTGCCGGATTCGCAAGGTCCTCGCAGACATCTGGTTACCTCCCGCGCTGTCGGTTGTTCGTCAAGGCGCCGGTTCTGATGGTGGTCGTCGCAGGTGAGCGGGACAAGAGCGAACCCGCAGGTCCATTACTTACCCGCAGGTTCGACACCAGGTCAGGACGCGGTCTCGGGCCGGGACAGTGACGTGCATCATGGGGATTCCACCGCTGGGGTGTACCCGGGGCACTCGTACGCCGTAAGGTCCTGCCTTGTGA
Source organism: Nocardia brasiliensis (assembly GCF_042691675.1). GTDB lineage: Bacteria > Actinomycetota > Actinomycetes > Mycobacteriales > Mycobacteriaceae > Nocardia > Nocardia brasiliensis_D. The sequence continues at coordinate 1,492,620 of NZ_CP170507.1, read as the reverse complement.
ACGACTGCGTCTTCTGCCGCATCGTGGCGGGCGAAGCTCCGGCGACGAAGGTGTACGAGGACGACATTCTCTGCGCCTTCCTCGATATCCGGCCCATCGCCCGAGGCCACATGCTGGTGGTCCCGAAACAGCACGCCGCCGAACTCGAGGATCTGGATGCCGAACTCGGCGCCTACGTGTTCCGCGCCGGGCATCGGCTCGCGCTGGCCGTGCGGCGCAGCAGCCTCGCCGCCGACGGCGCGAACCTGCTGCTCAACGACGGCACCGCAGCATTTCAGACGGTCTCGCACGTCCACCTGCACGTCATCCCGCGCAAGCACGGCGACAAGTTCCGGTTCGCGGCGGGAGTCGTGCTGCGGCGCCCACACGACGCACAATCCACCGCGGCCGCCATCCAGGCCGGGATCGCGGCGCTCGAACGCGACGAAAAGCTGGGCCACGATGCGAGACTGGGCATGGAAAGCCCGGAAGAAGGAGCCCAGGAATGACCGATCCGACGCTGGACCGGACCGAGCTGCCGACCCGATTGTCCGAGCAGTGGGACGCGATCGCCGCACTGGTCGTCGATATCGATGAAAACCAGTGGCGCGCACCGACAGCACTGCCGGGCTGGAGCGTGTTCGATGTGGTGGCGCACGTGGTCGGTACCGAAGCGTGGCTGCTCGGTGAACGCCCGCCCGCGCACGATCCGACCAAGCCGAAAACCGACGTGCGTACGTTGCCGCACGTGCGCAACGAAACCGCGGTACTCAACGAGATCTGGGTGGACCGGCTGCGACCGTTGTCCGGCGCGCGGCTGCTGGAAATGTTCCACGACGTCATCGGCCGCAGGCGCAAAGCCCTCGCCGCCCTGGGTGACGACGAATGGCAGGCGCAAACCCAGTCCCCGATCGGGCAGGTCAGCTACGGCCGGTTCATGCGGGTGCGGCTGTTCGACTGCTGGATGCACGAACTCGACCTCGCCGACGCGCTCGGCGTCCGGGTCGACGAGGGCGGGCGGCGCGGTGAGCTCGCGTTCATCGAGTTCCTCGGTGGTGTGCCGCGCGTGGTGGTGAAAAAGGGTGGCGCACCGGACGGTTCGCGGATCACCTTCACCCTGACCGGCTCGTTGGCCAGGAGCCTGCACATCCAGGTAGCCGGGCGCGCGAACTACGTCGACGCGTTCGACGAGCCCGCCACCGTCGAAATCCGGCTGCCCTCCGAGGTTTTCGTCCGGCTCGGCGGCGGACGCGCGACCGCGGACGAGCACCTGGACGCGATCACCATCACCGGCGACCAGGAGCTGGGGCGCCGACTGGTCCACAACCTGGCCTTCACCATCTGAGCATGCGACTCTTCCTGTCCAGCTACCGGTTCGGCGCGCACTACGATCGGCTCGCCGCACTGGTCGGCGAGCCGGGCCGAGTCGCGTTGATCCCCAACGCTTGTGACTCCTGGCCCGATGTCTGGGAGTCGGCGGTGACCAGCGATGTGGTGCCGCTGCGCAAACTGGGATACGCACCGGAGACGATCGACCTGCGCGACTTCATCGGCTGTCCAGCGGAATTGGAGCGGACGCTGGCGAGCTTCCCGATGGTCTGGGTGCGCGGCGGCAACACCTTCGTGCTGCGGGCCCAATTCGCCCGCAGCGGCGCCGATCTCGTGCTGCCGCGGCTGCTCGCCGCCGACGCGCTGGTGTACGCGGGCTACAGTGCGGGGGCCTGCGTGCTGACGCCCGATCTGCACGGTCTGGAATCGGCGGACGATCCCGCCGAGGTCGTATCGACCTGCGGGATCGAACCCCTCTGGGACGGACTGGGGTTGGTCGATCGACGGATCGTGCCGCACATCGACTCCCCCACCGACCCGGTCGGCCAAGGCGATCTGCTGGCCGAGTTCTATCGCGCGGAGGGCATCGCCCACTGGGCCCTCACCGACGACGACGCGATCGTCGTCGACGGTGACCGGACCGAGGTGCTGATCAGTCCAGCGGGGTCATGAACGACCACAGCCGCTGTGACCTCCGCGTGGTGGACGGTGCCGTCCGCGCCCCTGCTGATCCGGCCCGGCTCCATGCCGAACACGGTGGTCAGGTAGTCGTGCGCGGCGGCCACCTCGTTCGCCACACCTATGACGCTAAAACCTCACGCCGCGTGCGGTGCGAGTTCTGACTTCGGGTCGCGGCGGAACACCACCCAGCGCATCGCGCTGTACATGTAGACCGCCTCGCACGCACCGGCCAGCAACCTGGCCAGGTGGTATTCGAGGCCGAGCGCGGTGAGGCCGCTGCCGACACCGAGGATGAAGGCGACGTAGTTGATCACGACAACCACGCCGTACACCGCGGCCTGCTTGCCGACGGGTGCGTGCGAGTGGAAGTTGAAGGTGCGATTGAGCACGAAACTCAGCCCGAACGCGCACACATAGGCAATGGTGACCGACAGCCACACCGGCAGGCCCCACCAGCCGTGGAACACGGTGAGCAGGACCAGATCGACGCCGAAGGTGAAGCTGTTGATCAGCGCGAAGCCGAGGAAGGTCGCCGGGACAAGGCGATTCAGCCCCCACGGCAGCCGGGCGACCACGGACTCACACCACCGGGTGAACCGGTCCGCGACGGTATCGGTGGTCCTCGCCGGCTCGTGCACGGCACGAGCCTGCCAGCGGCAGGTGTACGTCAGATGATCAATCAGCAAAGTTACAATCGGACGGCTGGCATTCGGCGGCTTGCGCGGCCTCCCCGCCGGTGCCCGCTAGCGTGGAGTGTTGTGGACCTGCATGACTTGACCGAGGCGCTACCCGATGGCGCGGTCGTTACCGACCCTGACCTGCTCGCGACTTACCGGCAGGACTGGGCGCGGGATCCCGACGCGGGTATGCCGCTCGCGGTGGTGCGCGCTACCAGTACCGATGATGTCGCGGCGACGCTGCGCTGGGCGCACGAGCGGAAGGTGCCGGTGGTCCCGCGCGGCGCGGGTTCCGGGCTGTCCGGCGGCGCCACCGCCGTCGACGGCGGGCTCGTGCTGAGTACCGAACGGATGCGGGCGATCACGGTCGACCCGATCACCAGGACCGCGGTGGTGCAACCCGGCCTGCTCAACGCCGAGGTGAAACGCGCGGTCGCCGAGCACGGACTCTGGTATCCGCCGGATCCGTCGTCGTTCGAGATCTGCTCGATCGGCGGGAACGCCGCGACCAACGCGGGCGGGCTGTGCTGCGTGAAGTACGGCGTGACCACCGATTACGTGCTCGGCATGGAAGTCGTGCTCGCCGACGGGACGGTGCTGCGGCTCGGCGGACCACGGCTCAAGGACTCGGCCGGGCTTTCCCTGACCAAACTGTTCGTCGGCAGCGAGGGCACGCTCGGCATCATCACCGAGCTGACGCTGCGCCTGCTGCCCGCGCAACCGCCGCAGAGCACGGTCGTCGCGACCTTCGCCACCTTGCCCGCCGCCATCGACGCGATCCTCGCGATCACCGGCGAATTACGGCCTTCCATGCTGGAATTCATGGATTCGGTGTCGATCAACGCGGTCGAGAACGAGTTGCGGATGGGGCTGGATCGCGGCGCGGCGGCGCTGCTGGTGGCACGGTCGGACGCACCGGGCGAATATGCACTACGCGAAGCCGAAATCATGGTGGCGGCGTGCGAAAAAGCGAGCGCGACAGAGGTTTTCCATACCGAGGACCCCGAAGAAGGCGAAGCCTTCACGGCGGCAAGGCGATTCGCGATTCCCGCGGTGGAGAAGCTGGGTGCGCTGCTGCTCGAGGATGTCGGTGTTCCGCTGCCGCGACTCGGCGACCTGGTCACCGGCGTCGCCGAGATCGCGGCCCGCAATGACGTGACGGTGTCGGTGATCGCGCACGCCGGAGACGGCAACACCCATCCGCTGATCGTGCACGACCCGAACGACGCCGCCATGACCGAGCGGGCGCATCGCGCCTTCGGCGAAATCATGGACCTGGCGATCGCGCTCGGCGGCACCATCACCGGCGAGCACGGTGTCGGTCGGCTGAAGAAGGCGTGGCTGCCCGATCAGCTCGGCGCCGACGTGATGGCATTGACCCACCGGATCAAGGACGCGCTCGACCCGCACGGCATCCTCAACCCGGGCGCGATCCTGTGACCGCCCGCACGGAACATCCCGCACCGAGAAGGAGTTTCACCAGATCATGACCACCAGGATCGAGCACAACGTCGAGGACACCCGCTTCGAGATCTACATCGACGACACCCTCGCCGGCTACGCCGATTACGCCGAGCGCACCAACCCGAAGGTCCGCGATTTCCACCACACCATGACCTTCCCCGAATTTCGGGGCCGTGGCGTGGCGGCCGAAGTGGTCGAATACGCGCTGAAGGATTCCCGCGACGGCGGCTACTCCGTCATCCCCACCTGCTGGTACGTCGACAAATACATCGCCGAACACCGCGAATACGCCGACCTGGTCTCCTGATCACACGCAAAAACGGGTGACCCGAGGCGAACCCCGGACCACCCGTTCGCGCGAGCTTCCGCGAGTCAGCGCAGCAGCGCGCGGGACATGACGACGCGCTGGATCTGGTTGGTGCCCTCGTAGATCTGGGTGATCTTGGCGTCGCGCATCATGCGCTCCACCGGGAAGTCGGTGGTGTAGCCCGCGCCACCGAACAGCTGGACGGCGTTGGTGGTCACCTCCATAGCGACATCCGAGGCGAAACACTTGGCGGCGGCGGAGATAAAGCCGAGGTTCTTCTCGCCGCGCTCGGCACGGGCGGCCGAGGTGTAGACCATGAGGCGGGCCGCCTCGATCTTCATCGCCATGTCGGCGAGCATGAACTGGGTGTTCTGGAAGTCGGCGATCGGCTTGCCGAACTGCTTGCGGTCCTTGGTGTAGGCGATGGCCGCGTCCAGCGCGCCCTGCGCGAGGCCGACGGCCTGTGCGCCGATGGTCGGGCGGGTGTGGTCGAGGGTCTGCAGCGCGGTCTTGAAGCCGGTGCCCGGCTCGCCGACGATGCGGTCACCCGGCACCCGGCAGTTCTCGAAATACAGTTCGGCGGTGGGCGATCCCTTGATGCCGAGCTTGTGCTCGAGCGGGCCGACCACGAAGCCCTCGTCGTCCTTGTGCACCAGGAAGGCCGAAATACCGTTGGCGCCCTTGTCCGCATCGGTCACCGCCATGACGGTGTACCAGGAAGACTTGCCGCCGTTGGTGATCCAGCACTTGGAGCCGTTGAGGATCCAGTCGTCGCCCTCCTGCTTCGCGCGGGTGCGCATGCTGGCGGCGTCGGAACCGGCCTCGCGCTCGGACAGCGCGTAGGAGGCCATCTCACCGTTGACGATGTCGGCGAGCACCTTCTGCTTGAGCTCCTCGGAACCGTTGAGGATCAGGCCCATGGTGCCGAGCTTGTTGACCGCGGGAATGAGCGAGGAGGAACCGCAGACGCGGGCGACCTCTTCGATCACGATGCAGGTGGCCACCGAGTCGGCGCCCTGGCCGCCGTAGGCCTCCGGCACGTGCACCGCGTTGAAGCCCGCGGCGTTGAGCGCGGTCAGCGCCTCGTCGGGGAAGCGGGAGTTACCGTCGACGTCCTTGGCGTGCGGCGCGATCTCCTTCTCCGCCAGACCGCGGATGGCCGCACGCAGTTCGTCGTGGAAGTCCTCGAGCTTGAACAGGTCGAAATCGGGGTTTCCCGCCATGGGGCTCACTCCTGGTCGTCGGTACATGTCGGCACTCAGTGCCACACCGTTCTTGAGTATACGCCCAGGAATGCCCGCTACATGCGGATACTTCCTGGCACTCAGTGTCAGATTGGTCGCAGTTGACCTAGATCAAAGACTACCGAGTTTGCGGGCCACCAGATCGGCGACCTGCCGGGGTGGGGTATCTCGCGGAAACACCGCGACCACCAGGTCGTCGGCACCGGGACGCCGTCCGGTGCCGCGCGGAATCGCCGCGAGTTCCACGCGCAGATCTGCCGCACCGGCATCGGACTCGCCACGCACCATCCGGCGCAGCAGATAGTTGTGCGTCGCGGTCACCGCGGCGGTGTACTGCACCCGCGCCAGATCCGGCACCTCGGGCAACTGATCGCGCAGATAGTCGGTGAACAGCCGCTCATACCGGAACACCGTCACGATCTCCCGCTCGCGCAGCGCGGGCACCCGGCGCACCACCTGATACCGCCGCGCCGCGATCTCCCGCCACTGGGCGAACCGCTCGAACACCTGAACCACCGCTTCGCACACCGTCTCCCACGGATCTGCCCGCGACCCCGCGAGAAACGCCGCCGCCTGCGCCAACTGCGACTCGTGATCGGCGAAGATCACATCCTCTTTCGACCGGAACTGCCGAAAGAACGTCCGCCGGGAAATCCCCGCCGCCTCCGCGATCTCGTCGACAGTCGTCGCCTCATACCCCTTCTCGGCAAACAACCGCAACGCCTGATCGACAACCGTCAGCCGGAACCGCGTGTTGTCGTCCCCGCTGCGCGGGCGTGTGTCGCCAGTAGTCACCCGCCCACCGTAGCGAGACCCGCGAGCACTCCGGGCCAGCCCACGGCGATGCGTTCTCGCGCAGGTCGCACAGAGCCTTCATACGGTCCACCGGGCTTGTAGCCGCTGTGAACCGTACGGAGGCTCTGTGCGATCAACAGCGGCGGCCGGGGTCAGCCGAGGAGTTTGGCGCGGAGGGCGTTGTCCTTTTCCAGGACCATTTTTTCCAAGCCTGCCTGGAACTGTTCCATCCGGGTGCGCAGGGTGGGGTCGTGGGCGGCGAGGATGCGGACCGCCAGCAGGCCGGCGTTGCGGGCGCCGCCGATGGAGACGGTGGCGACGGGGACACCCGCGGGCATTTGGACGATGGAGAGCAGGGAGTCCATGCCGTCGAGGTATTTGAGGGGGACGGGGACGCCGATGACCGGGAGGGCGGTGGCCGAGGCGACCATGCCGGGGAGGTGGGCGGCGCCGCCCGCGCCCGCGATGATGACCTGGAGGCCGCGGCCTGCGGCTTCGCGGGCGTAGTCGAGCATGCGCTGAGGGGTGCGGTGCGCCGAGACGACGCCGACCTCGAAGCGAACGCCGAACTCCGCCAGTGCTTCCGCGGCGGCTTCCATGGTCGGCCAGTCGGAGTCGCTGCCCATGATCAGGCCGACCTGTGGGTTACTCATTCCCGCGCCTCGCTTCGCTCACTGATGGGGATCCCATCCGTCGGTCCATACCGCGTGCGACATCCAATGTGCCGCCCGCTCAGCCTTTTCCCGCACCACGGCGACCTCGTCACCGAGGATGTTGACGTGCCCGATCTTGCGGTCCCGGCGTTCACCCTTGCCGTACATGTGCACCTTGGCGTCGGGCATCCGCGCGAACAGGTGGTGCAGCCGCTCGTCCATCGACATCGCGGGCGCCTCGGCCGCGCCGAGAATATTGGCCATCACGGTCACCGGGGCCAGCGGGCTGGTATCGCCGAGCGGATAGTCCAGCACAGCGCGCAGGTGCTGTTCGAACTGCCCGGTGCGGGCGCCGTCCATGCCCCAGTGCCCGGAGTTGTGCGGCCGCATCGCCAGCTCGTTCACCAGCAGCGTGCCGTCGTGGGTCTCGAACAGTTCCACCGCCATCGCGCCGACCACACCGAGCTGCCTGGCCAGGTTCAGCGCCAGTGTCTCCGCTGCCGCGGCCAGATCGTCGTCGAGGTCCGGCGCGGGCGCGATCACCACGGCGCACTGACCGTTGCGCTGCACGGTCTGCACCACCGGCCAGGTCGCGGCCTGGCCGAATGGCGAGCGCGCCACCATCGCCGACAGCTCACGCTTCAGATCCACCTTCGCCTCGGCGAGCAGTTGGCCGCCGCGCGCGAGTTGTTCGGCCACGATCGCCGTGGCCTCGTCCGCCGACTCCGGCATCCAGACGCCGCGGCCGTCATAACCGCCACGCACCGCCTTGAGCACGATCCGCCAGCCGTGCTCCTCGCCGAACCGCACCGCGTCGGCCACCGCGGCGACCGGCGCGAACGCGGGCACCGGCAGGCCCAGCTCGGACAGCTTGACGCGCATGGCCAGCTTGTCCTGCGCGAAGACCAGCGCGCTCGGCGGCGGCTGCACGTTCACGCCCTCGGCGACCAGCGCCGCCAGATGCTCGGTCGGCACGCCCTCATGGTCGAAGGTCAGCGCGTGCGACCCGACGGCGGCCTTACGCAGCGCCGTCAGATCGGTGTGACTACCCAGCACGACCTCCGGGCTGACCTGTGCGGCCGGGTCGTCGGGATTCTCGGCGAGTACGCGTAGCCGTTGGCCGAGCGCGATGGCCGCCTGATGCGTCATGCGCGCCAGTTGGCCGCCACCGATCATTGTGACGGTGGGCATAGCGGAAGGATCGAAAGAACGAGCGCTGCTCACGTCGGACAATATTGTCATGTCCGGCGCGAATGCCCCCAGGCGGGCGCGGCCAGCAGGCTTCCGTTCCGGGCCGCGTGCGCTCGGACGAGCGCGGGCAGGCCGACCGCGTACCGGTACACTCGGCCGCGTGTCATTCGTCGACGACGTGGTGAGCGTCCTTCCCAAGCCTCTCGCGAGGATCGCGCTCCGGCATCGGGAACTGATCAAGTTCGCCATCGTCGGCGCGACCACCTTTGTGATCGATAGCGGCATCTTCTACGCGCTGAAATGGACGGTACTTTCCGAGAAGCCGGTCACCGCGAAGATCATCTCCGGTGTCATCGCGGTTATCGCGTCCTACATCCTGAATCGCGAATGGTCGTTCCGGAACCGGGGTGGCCGGGAACGGCATCACGAGGCCTTGCTTTTCTTCGCGGTCAGCGGCGTCGGCGTGGTTCTCGCCTTTATCCCGCTGTGGATCTCGAGCTACGTCTTCGATCTGCGCCAGCCCGACGTCAGCTTCACCGTCGAGAACATCGCGGACTTCATCAGCGCCTTCATCATCGGTAATTTGCTGCAGATGACGTTCCGATTCTGGGCGATGCGCCGCTGGGTGTTTCCCGATGAGATGAACGAAATCGCCGCCGAATTCGAAGACCTGGTCGAAGAGGAATTCGGCCGCAATTGAGCGGCCCGCTCAGCGCGGCTCCGCGGCCACCGAATTCTGCGAGCGCGACGCGGACGAGCCGAGGAACACCGCGAACAGCGCGGGCCTGCGCCGCTGCAATTCGAGCCGTCCGCCGTCGGCCTCCACCAGCGCTCGGGCCAGCGCCAGCCCGACCCCGGTCGAGCCGCCCGCGGAGAAGCCGCGATCGAAGATGTGCGGCGCGAGTTCGTCACGCACCCCGTCGCCCTCGTCGGCGACCTCGACACACACCAGCGGTTCCCGATCGACCCCGGGCCGCACGGTACGCACCGACACCGTGCAGGTCCCGCCGCCGTGCATGAGCGCGTTGTCCACGAGCACCGCGACCGCCTCGCGCAGGCGCGATCCGGTGATCGGTGCGAGCAACGACTCGTCCCCGATAAGGGTCAGCTCGCGGCCCGCCTCGCTGAACGGATGCGTCCACTCGGCCACGACACCGCGCAACTCCTCCATCACCGGCACCGGATCGAGATCGGCGGCGTCCTCGTCGCGGGAGGCGCGGACCAGGTCGTCGATCGCCTCGGTGAGCCGATCCACCTGCGCCATGGCCTCCTCGGCCTCGTGCACCACCTCGGGGTCGGCGTGCGTGGACAACTCGTCCAGCCGCAGCCGGACCGCGGTGAGCCGGCTGCGCAGCTGATGTGAGACATCCGCCACCAGGGCGTGCTCGCGTTGCAGTCGCCCGGCGATCTCGACGGTGGCCGAGTCGAGCACGTCGGAGACCCGATCGAGTTCGGAGATCCCGTGCCTGCGCGGATCCGGCCGGAAGTCGCCCATGGCCAGCCGGGCCGCCCTGGCCGCCACATCACGCAGCGGATCGGCGACCCGGCGCGCGGTGATCACCGCGACCGATACCGCGGCCCCCAGTGAGGCGAGCACCGCCAGCGCTACCACGCCGACGGCCTGACGCTGCCTGGCGTGCATCGGCGCGGCGGGCACCTCCAGCCGGAGTGAGCCCTTTGTGCCCATCGACAGTGACTCCACCAGCGGGTCGGACACCTGATCCACGCCGACGTCCGCGCGCGAGGCGTTGTCGTGCGGGGCCGGATAGATGATGGTGAGCTTGCCGTCCGTCGGTATCAGCGGTTCCACCGCTCGGGTGTCGAGTTCGCCGAGCACCATGCCGTCGCCGTGTTCCTGGACGATGATCGCGGCCGCGATCCGCTCGAGTTTGCTCTGCAGGTCGTCGCGAGTGATGTCCTCCACCCACAGCCAGGCCGTGTAGATCAGCGGCACCCCGAGCACCACCGTGGTGAGGGTCAGCACGGTGAGCATGGACCGCAGGATTCTGCGTCGCACGTCAGTCGGTGTTCAGCCGGAAGCCGACACCGCGCACGGTGACGATGCGCCGCTCGGCCATCGGGCCCTCGTCCCCGATCTTGCGACGCAACCAGGACATGTGCATATCCAGCGTCTTGGAGCCGCGCAACTCGGCGTCGCCCCAGACCTCGCGCAGGATGGTCTCTCGCGGCACCACCTGGCCTGCGCGGTCGATCAGCACCTTCAGCAGCTCGTACTCCTTGTTGGCCAGGCCGATCTCGACGCCGTTCACCAGCACCCGCCGCGCGGCGGGCTCGAGCCGGATGCCGCCGACCTCCACGGTGTCGTCGCCGATGCCGCTGCGCCGCAACAAGGCTCGTACCCGGGCCAGCAGCTCGGCGAGCCGGAACGGCTTACCGACGTAATCGTCGGCGCCCGCGTCCAGTCCGACCACGAAATCGACCTCGTCGGTGCGCGCGGTGAGCATCAGCACGGCCAGGTCGGCGCCGCGGGCCCGGACCTGACGACACACCTCCAGCCCGTCCATGCCGGGCAGGCCGAGGTCGAGAATGAGCAAATCGTGATGGCCCTCCAGGGCCCGCTCGAGCACGGCGGGGCCGAACCGCTCGACGGTGACCGAGTAGCCCTCGCGCCCCAGTGCGCGCGACAACGGCGCGGCAATCGCCTCGTCGTCTTCTGCAAGCAGTACGGCCGTCATATGACCAGGTTAACGTTCATCGGTAGTCGCCGCGCTCGTCCCAGCGCTCGTCCCGGCCGTTACCGGCCTGTTCGACGTCGAAGACTTGGTGATAGAGCAACGCGTGCACCTGCTGCACGGCCGGGATGTCGTCGAACTCGAGCGGCTCCGAGGAGGACGACTCGATGATCAGCGTTCCGGTGCCGAGCATCCGGTCGAAGATCCCGTGCCGGAACTGCACGCTGGAAATGCGGCTCATCGGAATGTCGATGCCGGTGTGCGTGAGCACGCCCTGCCGGACCAGCACGCGGCGGTCGGTGATGATGAAATGCGTCGACTTCCAGCTGAGCATCGGTGCGACACAACGCCATCCGACGATGATCAGCCAGATGACGAGCACCGCGATCAGCAGTGCCGTCCGCGCGGTGCCCTCGGGAGCTTTGCGCGAAGCGAGTCCCCCGGCGAAACCCGCGAGCGCGGTGCCGACGATCAGCGTCACGATCGGCCAGAACAGCATTTTCCAATGCGGATGACGATGAAGAATCAGCTGCTCTTCCGGCGCAAGCACGTCCTCCGGATAACCCATGGCCGGAACACTACCGCGCGAAGATGCCGAATTGCCTGACACCGAAGCGCGTCGTGCTGCACAATCGTCTGCCTGCGTGTGTCGCAACCGCGCATGGAGTTCTCCGCTCGATCTGGCTCGAAGCTGTAGTCCGTAAGCAGCTCTGCTCGTACAAAGTCGCCGAATACGACCGTGGAGGCATGTGTGACCAAGGATCTGACTCAGCTGGAAATCCTGACCGAACTCGAGCCGGTGGCCGAGCAGAATCTGAACCGGCACCTGGCGTTGGCGAAGGACTGGCACCCGCACGACTACATCCCGTGGGACCAGGGCCGCAATTTCGCCGCGATGGGCGGACAGGACTGGGCGCCGGAGCAGTCGAAGCTGAGTGAGGTGGCCAAGATCGCGATGATCACCAACCTGCTCACCGAGGACAATCTGCCCTCTTACCATCGCGAGATCTCGGAGAACTTCTCCAACGACGGCGCGTGGCGTACCTGGGTGGGCCGCTGGACCGCCGAGGAGAACCGGCACGGCATCGTGATGCGGGACTACCTGGTGGTTACCCGCGGCGTCGATCCGGTCGCCCTGGAAGAGGCGCGGATGATCCACATGACCAATGGCGCGCATTCCCCCGACAACTGGGGCGGGTTCCTGGAAAACGTTGCCTACGTGACCTTCCAGGAGCTGGCCACCCGGGTTTCCCACCGCAACACGGGCCGGGTGTGCAACGATCCCGTCGCCGATCGCATGCTGCAGCGCATCGCCGCCGACGAGAACCTGCACATGATCTTCTATCGCACCCTGTGCGGCGCGGGCCTGGACCTGGTGCCGGATCAGGCGATGATGGCGATCACCAAGATCCTGACCCACTTCGTCATGCCGGGCGCGGGCATGCCCAACTTCCGCCGCAACGGCGTGATGATGGCCAAGCACGGCATCTACGACCTGCGTCAACACCTGGAGGACGTGGTGGCGCCGGTGCTCAAGCAGTGGAACATCTTCGAGCGCACCGACTTCGGACCGCGCGGCGAGCAGGCGCGCGAAGAGCTCGGCGTGTTCATCGAGAAGCTCGAGCAAGACGTGCTCAAATTCGAGGAACAGCGCGACCGGATGTTCGCCAGGGAAGCGGCCAAGGCAGCACTGCAGCCCGCGTGAGTTGACAACAGCCGCATACGTTTTGACTTTCCGCACCAGCAATTCACCAGTGATTACCGGTGCGGGAAATCAAAGCGTGTGCGGCTGAGGTGATTTCAGTATTCGGCGCGCAGCTTCAGTATTCGGCGCGCAGGTGGGTCACGTCGCCCGCGGACACGGCACGGTCGCCGATCAGCAGACGGCCCGCGTCATCGATATCGGTGGCGACGCCGGTCAGCGTCTGACCGCCGGGCAGTTCGGCACGGACCTGCTTGCCGAGCGTGGCGCACCGCTCGCGGTAGGCGGCGGCCAGGTCGGCCGTCTTCCAGCCCGCGTCGCGCCAGCCGGTGAAACGGCGGGCGAATTCGGCCAGCATCGCCTGCGCGAGCAGTGTTCGGTCGGTGACCGACGCGCCAGCCAGCGTGAGCGAAATAGCGTGGGGCACCGGCAGTTCCGTCTCGGTGAGGCTCACGTTCAGCCCCATCCCGACGACCACCGCCGGCACCTCGCCGCTCGCCGCGACCTCCGCCAGGATGCCCGCCACTTTGCGGCCATCGACCAGCACATCATTGGGCCACTTGAGGTTCGCGTGCACGTTTGCCGTCGCGCGCAGTGCGTCCACCACGGCGATACCGGTGAGCAGCGGCAGCCAGCCGAGCGCCGCGGGCTCGATCCCGGGCAAGCGCACCAGCACCGACATCGAGATCTGCGCCCGCGGCGGACTGACCCAGGTACGTGCGTGTCTCCCGCGCCCTTGCTCCTGCGCCTCTGCAAGGAGTACCGCGCGATCGGCGTCCGGATCGCCTGCTCGCGCGATCAGGTCCGCATTGGTGGACCCGGTCGACTCCACCACGTCGATGTGGTGGAAGAACGACAGCTCGGGCGAATCGATGAGACTGCGCCGCAACTGCTCTGCATCCAAGGGGGGCCTGTGCACACCCGGCAGGCTACTCGGTGCCCGGTGCCTCAACCGACGAGGTCATACCCCATGATCGCCAGGTATACCGCCATCCGGTCCGCACCATCGGAATCCCCCTCGATCGCCGCGGTCGTGAAATCCGGGTCGACGATCGTCGGCTCGGTCTCGGTCTGCTGCCAGCTCGTCCACGACGCCGCGGCCGCGTATTCCGCGACGGTCTTGCTCCATTCCCACATAACTGGGCCCTCCCCCTGAGCTCGAAAATTGGACTCTCCCAGAATAACTGGGTGCCTATCCGCGGCGATACCGATTTTCTATGACCCGAACGCGCCGAACCACCTGGAACTTTTCGGCCAGAACATGATCTAGCTGCGCTTTTCTACCCGCCGGTAAGCCGTACTCGGTTAGAGCGATGCACTGCCACTCGTTACACTCCGGAGCCATGACGAGTGTCCAGCAGCAGTCCGCGCAAGATCCGGCGGGCGCCCCCGACATCCACACCACCGCCGGGAAGCTGGCTGACCTGCGGAATCGGCTGGAAGAGGCCAAGCACCCGATGGGTGAGGCCGCGGTCGACAAGGTGCACGCCAAGGGCAAGATGACGGCCCGCGAGCGCATCCTGGCACTGCTGGACGAGGGCTCCTTCGTCGAACTCGACGCACTGGCCCGGCATCGCAGCGTGAATTTCGGTCTGGACAAGAATCGGCCGCTCGGCGACGGCGTGGTGACCGGGTACGGCACCATCGACGGCCGCGACATCTGCATCTTCAGCCAGGACGTCACCGTGTTCGGCGGCAGCCTCGGTGAGGTCTACGGCGAGAAGATCGTCAAGGTGATGGATCTGGCGCTGAAGACCGGCCGCCCGCTGGTCGGCATCAACGAGGGCGCCGGCGCGCGCATCCAGGAGGGTGTCGTCTCGCTCGGCCTCTACGGCGAGATCTTCCACCGCAACATCCAGGCCTCCGGGGTGATCCCGCAGATCTCGCTGATCATGGGTCCGGCCGCGGGCGGGCACGTGTACTCCCCCGCGCTCACCGACTTCGTGGTGATGGTCGACGGGACCAGCCAGATGTTCGTCACCGGACCCGACGTCATCAAGACGGTCACCGGCGAGGACGTCACCATGGAGGACCTCGGCGGCGCGCACACGCACATGGTGAAATCCGGTGTCGCGCACTACGTCGCCTCCGGTGAACAGGACGCGCTCGACTACGTCAAGGACCTGCTGTCCTACCTGCCGAGCAACAACCGCGCCGAGGCGCCGCGCTTCCCCGCTTCCGACCCGATCGACGGCGCCATCGAGGACTCGCTCACCGAGGAAGATCTCGAGCTGGACTCGATCATCCCGGATTCGCCGAACCAGCCGTACGACATGCACGAGGTGATCCGTCGCCTGCTCGACGACGACGAATTCCTCGAGGTGCAGGCCGAGCGCGCGATGAACATCATCATCGGCTTCGGCCGGATCGACGGCCGCAGCGTCGGCATCGTGGCCAACCAGCCGACCCAGTTCGCGGGTTGCCTCGACATCGACGCCTCGGAGAAGGCGGCCCGGTTCGTGCGCACCTGCGACGCGTTCAACATCCCGATCATCACCCTGGTGGACGTGCCCGGCTTCCTGCCCGGCACCGGCCAGGAATACAACGGCATCATCCGGCGTGGCGCGAAGCTGCTGTACGCCTACGGCGAGGCCACTGTGGGAAAAATCACGATCATCACGCGCAAGGCCTACGGCGGCGCTTACGACGTCATGGGTTCCAAGCACATGGGCGCCGATGTGAACCTGGCCTGGCCGACCGCGCAGATCGCGGTGATGGGTGCTTCCGGCGCCGTCGGGTTCGTCTACCGCAAGCAGTTGCAAGAGGCCGCGCAGAGCGGCGCCGACGTCGATGCGCTGCGTCTCGAGCTGCAGAACGAGTACGAGGACACCTTGGTCAACCCCTACATCGCCGCCGAGCGCGGTTATGTGGACGCGGTCATTCCGCCCTCGCACACCCGCGGCCAGATCGTCTCGGCGCTGCGCCTGCTCGAGCGCAAGATGGTAACCCTGCCGCCGAAGAAGCACGGCAACATCCCGCTGTGATTCGGACCGCAACATGCGGCTCGGGACAAGCGATACCCTCGGGAGGCCGCGCACACTGGTTGCAGAGACGCAATGAGTGGATCCGAGGATGATCGCATCATCCATATGCTTATCTCGACTATGGGAACACGCCTGATCAGGCAAAGAGAGGATCTGGCACTGTGACGACCGTGGCAGAAGAAGATGTATTGACCGCCGCTGAACTGGACCTCATCGCCAATGAGGTCGAGTCGGCGGGGGACGCCGGTACGGCCGCACCCGCGGCAACCGAGCCGCTGTTTCGCGTCGTGAAGGGCAACCCGAGCGACGAGGAGCTGGCGGCACTGGTCTGCGTGTTGTCCGCCGCCGCGAACAGCGGCACGGCCGGCCCGACCGGGCCGGCGGACATGTGGGGCCGCCCCACGTTCATGCACCGGGGCACCTCACCGTTCTCCCCCTACGCCTTCCCGCAGCTGTCGCACCTGCGCGGGTGACCAAGCTCGTTCTCGCCTCCGCGTCCCCCGCTCGCCGGGAAGTTCTCCGGTCGGCGGGCATCGATCCGATCGTCCGGGTCTCCGATGTCGACGAGGACGCGGTCGCGGCGGCGCTACCCGACGGCACCCCACCCGAGGTTGTCGTCGTCGAGCTGGCCAAGGCCAAAGCCGCGGCGGTTGCCGCGACCATTCCCGAATTCGGCGCCGATTGTGTTGTCGTCGGCTGTGATTCGATGCTGCTGGTGGACGGCGAGCTGCAGGGCAAGCCGCACACCGCCGAGGTCGCCCGGGCCCGCTGGGGCGAAATGACCGGGCGCAGCGCCGATCTGGTGACCGGGCATTGCGTCCTCCGGCTACAGGACGGCCGGATCACCGCCGAAGCCGTCGACTGCAGTTCCACCACAGTGCATTTCGCCAAGCCCGAACCGGATGAGCTGGACGCCTACATCGCCACCGGCGAGCCGCTGCAGGTGGCGGGCGCGTTCACCCTCGACGGTCTCGGCGGCTGGTTCGTCGACCGCATCGACGGCGATCCGTCGAGCGTGATCGGCATCGGGCTACCACTGCTGCGCCGACTGCTTGGCGACGTTGGGGTCGCCGTTACGCAGCTGTGGGGCCACACGCCCGGCTGATGGGGGTGCGATCAGCGGCTCCGACGCGCTCGCGTCGCCGCCGACCGCGGGTACCGTGGCGACCTCGCGGGTCTCCGGTTCGCGACGCATCTCCTGCTCCCGCCGCGCCAACATCTCCAGCCGGACCACGCACAGTTCCGGCTCCACGAACGGATGCAGCCGCACGTTCACCTCCCCGCGCGCGCCGTTGCGGTCCAGCACCTCTTTGATCAGTCCCAGATGTACGCCGCAGACCACTTCGGAGTGCGTGCGCGCGAGTTCTCGCAGCGGGCAGGCGGTCAACCGGATCAGTGCCTGCTCATTGGTCTCGGTGTTCGGGTCGCGTTCCGGTGCGAAGCCGAGCTCCGAAAGCAGCGTCATGGTGACGTCTTTGGCGTCCTCCAGGGATTCGACCCGGTGGTCACCGGCGTCCAGCTTCGCGCCCCAGGCCCGGCCCGCCGCGATGGCCGCCTCGGAGCGCCGGCGCGGATCCGGGCCGAGCTGGTCGGCCAGCACCTGCGCGAGTTCCTGGTAGCCGACCGATCGCTGCACCGCGCTGTATCCGATGCGCGGACGACCGCGACCCCGCGGCGGTTGCTGAAATTGGCGCACCAGGGATTCCCTCGTGAGCACGTCCAGATGAAACCGAACCGTGGTGACGTGTTGTCCGGTGATTCTGGCCAGTTCCTGGGCGTCGAGAGGCTCGCTGGCGCCACGTAGGATCGCGAGCAGTCGCCGCCGCGGCCAAGAATCGGACATAGCTCACCCCTCCTCCCGGGAGACTTTATCGGATGTAGGTGCAATTTATTCGCTACTTCAGCCGATTTGTGATCTGAAACGAGAGTCGTTAACGCCTCACACATACCATCGCTGTGAGACCCGAACCGCTGAAACCACCGTCTACCACGCGTGAAGGACCCACATCGTGCCCGCTGCTCCGGACCCACATCCCTCATTCGGTTCTTACGCACATCCTCACCGACTAGTAACCACGGAGTGGCTGTCGGCAAACATCGGCACCTCGGGACTCAAGATCGTCGAGTCCAACGAGGACATATTGCTTTATGACATCGGACATGTTCCTGGCGCTATCAAGATCGACTGGCGGGGCGATCTGAACGATCCGGTCACCCGTGACTACATCGACGGTGCCCGATTCACCGAGTTGATGCGCGCCAAGGGAATCGAGCGAGACGATACCGTGGTGATCTACGGTGACCGGGGCAACGCGCAGGCGGCACACACATTGTGGGTCTTCACTTTGTTCGGACACGTCGATGTGCGGTTGCTGGACGGCGGCCGGGGCGCCTGGATTTCCGAGGAACGCGACACCACCTTCGACGTCCCGCCCATCACCCCGAGCGACTATCCCGCCGTCACCCGCGACGACAGCAGCGTGCGCGCGTTCCGTGAAGACGTGCTCGCCCACCTGGGCAAGCCGCTGATCGATGTGCGCTCGCCCGAGGAGTACTCCGGCGAGCTCATCCAGCCGCCGATCAACCCGGAGGACGCCGCGCTGCGCGGCGGGCACATCCCCACCGCGGTGAACATTCCGTGGACCGAGGCGTTCAACAACGACGGCCGGTTTCGCTCGCGCGCCGAACTGGACGCGATCTACCGAGCCCTGGCCGTCGAGGACGAGCTGGTGGTCTACAGCCGGGTCGGCGAGCGGTCCAGCCACACCTGGTTCGTGCTCACCTATCTGCTCGGGTTCGACACCGTGCGCAACTACGACGGTTCATGGACCGAATGGGGCAACTCGGTGCGGATGCCGATCGCCAAGGGGACTGAACCCGGTGCGGCGCCCGTCGGTACCGGCCGCCGGGCTCGCGCCAAGTAGCGCACGCACGGCTTTCACCTCGCACCGGCCGAGTGTGATGCATGACCTACTGTCCAGTAGGAGTGGCCGAGTTCGGCGTCTGTTGGCAGACTGCCTACACTCGCCCGAGACGTAGTTTGTCGACCACGGGGCGACCAAAAGATTTCACACAGGAGGCTCAGTGCCCAGCCATGCCAGCGCACGGATCACGAAGGTACTCGTAGCTAACCGAGGCGAGATCGCCGTGCGCGTGATCCGGGCGGCCAAGGACGCCGGCATCGGCAGCGTCGCGGTCTACGCCGAGCCCGATGCCGAGGCGCCGTTCGTGAAGCTTGCCGACGAGGCGTTCGCGCTGGGTGGCCAGACTTCGGCCGAGTCGTACCTGGTGTTCGACAAGATCCTCGATGCCGCGGCCCGTTCCGGCGCCGACGCCATCCACCCCGGTTACGGATTCCTGTCCGAGAACGCCGACTTCGCCCAGGCGGTGATGGACGCGGGGCTGATCTGGATCGGGCCCTCGCCGCAGTCGATCCGCGATCTCGGAGACAAGGTCACCGCGCGGCACATCGCCGAGCGCGCCAAGGCGCCGATGGCCGCGGGTACCAAGGACCCGGTGAAGAACGCCGACGAGGTCGTCGCCTTCGCCAAGGAATACGGTGTGCCGGTCGCGATCAAGGCCGCCTTCGGTGGCGGCGGGCGTGGGATGAAGGTCGCCCACAGCATCGAGGAGATCCCCGAGCTGTTCGACTCGGCCACCCGTGAGGCGGTCGCGGCGTTCGGTCGTGGTGAGTGCTTCGTCGAGCAGTACCTGGACAAGGCCCGCCACGTCGAGGCCCAGGTCATCGCCGACAAGCACGGCAACGTGGTGGTCGCCGGTACCCGCGACTGCTCGCTGCAGCGGCGGTTCCAGAAGCTGGTCGAGGAGGCCCCCGCGCCGTTCCTCTCCGACGAGGTGCGCGCGAAGATCCACGCCTCGGCCAAGGCGATCTGCCGGGAGGCCGGCTACTACGGTGCGGGCACGGTGGAGTACCTGGTCCAGGGTGAGACGGTGTCGTTCCTCGAGGTGAACACCCGCCTTCAGGTCGAGCACCCCGTCACCGAGGAAACCGCGGGCATCGACCTGGTGCGTCAGCAGTTCCGCATCGCCAACGGCGAGGAACTGACCATCACCGAGGACCCGACCCCGCGGGGGCACTCGTTTGAATTCCGTATCAACGGCGAGGACGCCGGGCGTGGCTTCCTGCCCGCCCCCGGCCCGGTGACGGTGTACAAGGAGCCCAGCGGCCCCGGCGTGCGCGTGGATTCCGGTGTGGTGGCAGGCAGCGTGATCGGCGGACAGTTCGACTCGATGCTGGCCAAGCTAATCGTCACCGGCGAGAATCGCACCCAGGCACTCGAACGCGCCCGCCGCGCGCTGGCCGAGTTCGAGGTCGACGGGCTCGCCACGGTCATCCCGTTCCACCGGGCGATCGTCGAGGATCCCGCGTTCATCGGTGACGGCGAGAAGTTCGACGTCTACACCAAGTGGATCGAAAACGAGTGGAAGAACACCGTCGAGCCGTACACCGGCAGCGCACCGGCCGACGAGAACGAGGACCTGCCCCGGCAGAGGGTGGTCGTCGAGGTCGGCGGGCGTCGCGTCGAGGTGTCGCTGCCCGGCCAGTTCAGCCTCGGCGGCGGTGCCGTCGCGGCCGCGGGCAACGGCGCCGGTGTGGTGCGCAAGAAGCCCAAGCCGCGCAAGCGTGGTGGCGCCGGCGCCGGTGCGGCCTCCGGTGACGCGGTCACCGCGCCGATGCAGGGCACCGTGGTGAAGGTGGCGGTCGAAGAAGGCCAGTCCGTCGAGGCGGGCGACCTGATCGTGGTGCTCGAGGCGATGAAGATGGAGAACCCGGTCAACGCGCACAAGGCGGGTGTGGTCACCGGGCTGGCGGTTGAGGCCGGTGCCGCGATCACCCAGGGCACGGTACTCGCCGAGATCAAGTAAGGCCGTGGTAGTTCTCGCGTAAACGCAGGGCGAACACCGTTTCGAGCGGGCGCTGGACAATGACGTCCGCGCCCGCTCTGTCGTATCGTGGTCCGGTGACCAGTACGCCGAGCGTGTCCGCCGTCGCTGCGGTGATCCACGCCCGTCGCGCCGCGGGCAGCCGCGCCGACGGGAACCGGCTGGTACTCGTCGTCGAGGGTGGCGGCAGCCGGGGCGTGTATTCCAGCGGCATGGTCTCGGCCCTCGAGGAACTGGGTCTCGGCTCGGTATTCGATGCCGTCTACGGGACCTCCGCGGGGGCGATCAACGGTGCCTGGCTGCTGTGCGGCCGTGCGGTGGCCGGCATGCGTTCCTGGACCGATCCGGCGATCATGCGCCGCGCCATCGACCCGACCCGGTTACTGCGCGGGCGACCCGCGTTCGACTTGCACTACCTGGTGCACCAGGTCTACGACGGCATCGAGCCGATGGATTTCCCGGCGATCCTGGCCAATCCCACCACCTTTCATCCCATCGCCACCGACATCCGCACCGGCCGCGCGGTCGACCTGCACCCGCACATCGTCGACAAACGCACACTGTTAGGCGCGCTGCGCGCCTCCGCGGGCCTGCCCATCCTCGCCGGTCCACCGGTCCCGCTCGGCGGTTCGCATTACTTCGACGGCGGCCTGGCCGAAACCGTGCCCATCCGCACCGCGGCCCGCGACGGCGCCACCCACGCCCTGGTCCTGCGTACCCGCCGCATCGACGAACAGCGACCGCCCGCGTCCCGCCTGCACCGCGTCGTCGGCGGCGGTTATCTGCGCGTCGCCGCTCCCGGCGCCTACCGTGCTTGGCTGCAACGCCCCCTCCAGCAGGCGATCGAAGACCGCGCCCTGGCCGATCTCGGCGACAGCGTTCTGCAAATCCACCCGCCTGCCGGTTCCCCCGACATCGACAGCGCCGCCCGCGACACTGCCCTGCTCGCCGAAGCCCTCGATATCGGCCGCCACGCGGTCCACACGGCACTCTCCGACACGGCCCGCGTCGCCTGACCTCGTCGGGGCGGGCTAATCCAGCTGGACGGCGACACCGTTGGAGAGCATGAAGTCGTGTAGTTCGAGATGGTCGGGAGTGGTTTCCGGCGGGACGTCGAAGACCAGTTGGGTGGTCGCGGACTCGCCGGGGGGCAATTCGAAGGAATAGCCGTAGCGCTGCTGGGCGACCTGCCACATGGTGGCGGTGGCATTGTGGTCGAACGGGGTGCCCTGCGCGTCGAACAGGCGCTGCCCGAGTGGGAGGAACCATTTCGACTCGTCGGAGATGTTGCGGACCGCGAGCGTGACGATCACGAACGAACCCGCCGCGACCTGGAGGCCGACCCTGGGCACGCCGGTATCGACATCGGTCACCACGAACTCGAATT
Organism: Nocardia brasiliensis; assembly: GCF_042691675.1. Taxonomy (GTDB): domain Bacteria; phylum Actinomycetota; class Actinomycetes; order Mycobacteriales; family Mycobacteriaceae; genus Nocardia; species Nocardia brasiliensis_D. Next base: position 1,470,629 of record NZ_CP170507.1, on the reverse strand, counting down.
TGCCGTCCCGCACCGGAGTTCCGGCGCCTGCCTGCACCGCCGGTTGGGGTCGGTCCGGTGGTGGCGCCGGATTCTCCTCGGCCATCGCCGTGGGCGGTGGCGCACCTGTCCCGCCGGAATCCCCCATCCTGCTGCCCGAGGCCAGCAGCGCGAGGCACCCCGCCGCCAGCATGAACGGGGTCAGAAAGACGACGACCAAAGCCCCGATCACCTTGGACAACACACCGCCGCGCTTGCGCCTCGGCCGCACCGCGGGCACCACCGGTGGTCGCCGACGAGCCCGCGAATACTTCTGATACTTCGGCGGTTTCGCCGGTTTCGGAAACACTCGCCGCCCGTAGCCGACGGGGTAGGGCGACCGCGGGACCACCGGCCGGAGCGCCACCCCATCCGGACGCGCATGCCGCACCGCAGGATTGACCCGCGGAACCACGACTCCCGGCTTCGACTGCGGCAGCACATGTCTCGAAGGCGGCACGACCGGTACGTCGAGTCGGGTCTGCACCCGAGTAGGTGACGGGCCCGGTTCCGGCAGAACCTTTGTCGGCGCAGGCGATTTCGCTGGAGGCGGTGGCGAGACTGGTCGGATGCCGATCGCGGCGTTGGCGGCGGTGGCGAAATCGCCTGCGGTGGAATAGCGGTCGGCGGGGGACTTAGCCATGGCGCGGGCGATGACGGCGTCCAGGGCGGGCGGGACCGCGGCGTTGCGGAGTGCGGCGCGGGGTGGGTCGGTCATCAGGTGGGCGTGCATCTGCTGGGCGGGGTCGGTGTCGCCGTAGGGGCGGGCACCGGTCAGACATTCGTAGAGGACGCAGGCGAGGGAGTAGACGTCGGAGCGGGCGTCCGCCTTGCCGGTGAATCGTTCCGGTGCCATGTAGGCCAAGGTGCCGATCGCCAGTCCGGTGGTGGTGACCGCGGTCTGCCCGATGCCGTGTGCGATGCCGAAGTCGATCAGGTAAGCGAAGCCACTGGCGTGCACAACAATATTGGACGGCTTGACGTCCCGGTGCACCAATCCGGCGCGATGCGCCACCTCGAGCGCCGCGGCGACCTGCCCGACGATGCCGACAGCCGCGGCCGGACCCAGCGCCCCGGCGGCGATCATGCTCGCCAGATCCTGACCTTCGACGAATTCCATATCAATGAACAGCCGCCCATCGATCTCCCCGAACCGATGGATCCGCGGGATATGCGGATCACGCAACCTGGTCACAACTTCGGCTTCGCGCTCGAACCGCCTGCGATACCCCGCATCCGCCGCGAGCTCAGTCGGTAAGAGCTTCAACGCCACCCACCGCGCGCCCGCACTGTCATAAGCCAGCCAGACCTGCCCCATCCCGCCCCTGCCGAGCAACCGCTCCAGCCGATACCCTCCGAATCGCACCTCCCCCATCGCGAACCTCCAGTCACCGTCGACTTGTCCAGGCTCGGCCCGACCACCCGCGGCATCACCGAAAGACCAGCTCACACCGCGAACACCAGAGAACCCAACCTCCTTCGCAGCCTAACCGCACCCCCCACCCCCGGCCAGTGTGTCCTCAACAACACACCCACGAGCCGGGTGAGTCGCACGGCAGGGGCTACTTATTGGGCTTGGCGGGCTTGTCCGGCTTGTCGTGGCCGTTTCCGTGGCCGGATTTGTCGTTGTCCTGCTTGGGTTTGTCGGATACCGGTGGGGTGGGGATCCAATTCGCCAGGCGGCCTACAGTGGGGACGCATCGGAGGGGCGTGCCGTCTCGGGCGTGTGCGTTGGCATCGACCGCGGGATCGCACGGCTGCCAAGCCACCGGGATGGTGGCGATCGGCGGTGGGGCGGCAGCCGGAGCAGGGGTGTGCGCGGGCTCGGGCGGAGGTGTGCTCGTCGGCGCCGACGTAGGTGCGGGTGACGGCACAGCGGACGTAGTGGTCGGGACGGGTATGGGTGCGGCGGAATCGGTTTCGGACCCCCCGGGTTGCCCCAGCCACAGCGCCACGCCCACCGCCGCGAACAGGGCGAACAGGGCAGCGACCGCAATCCTGACCCTTGTCTCGTGCGGTGCACCCTCCGCTGGCTGCGCTGCCGCCGTCCCGGTCGGCTGTGCCGAAACGGCCGGGGCGTGCGGTCCCACTCCGCCGCCCGGCCGGACCTCTACTTCCTGGGGTGTGCTCGCATGTGCCTGCGTGCGTTCGGTTTCCGGCCACGCCACCCGGCCCTGGTCGGCAGCCGATCCCGGTCGTTCGGTCAGTCGTGGTCCTCCTGACGGGAATGGCTGGGGCAGTATGGATGTGGCCCGTATTGTGGCCGCGGCGGTTTCCACCGTCGTCGCATCCCATCCGGTCACCGCGGCGTATGCGGCAGAGGCCAATTCGCCTGCGCTGGACCAGCGTTGGGCGGGCTCCTTGGCCATACCGCGGGCGATCACGGCATCCAATTCCGCTGGCACAGTGTGATTCAGATCGGCGGCTTTCGGCGGGTCGGTCATCAAGTGGGCGACTAGGGCCTGCGTCGGGTCGGTGTCGCCGAAAGGCCTTCGAGCGGTCAGGCATTCGTAGAGCACGCAGGCGAGGGCGTATTGGTCGGAGCGGGCGTCGCCGGCACCCTGGAAGCGCTCCGGCGCCATATAGGCCAGGGTGCCGACCACGTGGCTGCTGGTGGTGATCGCGGGCTGATCGATCCGGTGGGCGGTACCGAAGTCGATCAGATGGACCAGGCCGCCCGGGCCGAGCATGATGTTGGACGGTTTGACGTCGCGATGCACCAGCCCGGCGCGATGGGCGGCGTCGAGCGCCGACGCCACCTGCACACAGATCCGCACCGCCCGCGCGGGCGACATCGGCCCCTCCCGCTGGAGCACCGCGCCGACGTCGGTGCCCTCGATGAACTCCATGTCGAGGTAGAGGCGGCCGTCGAGTTCGCCGAACGCGTGGATCGGCACGAGGTGCGGACCGCGCACCTGGGCCGCCAGCCGTGCCTCCCTGGTGAACCGCTGCCGATACGTCGGGTCGGTGGCCCACATGACGGAAAGCACCTTGAGTGCGACATCCCGATCGGTGGCTGTGTCGTGCGCGAGCCATACCTGGCCCGTTCCGCCGCTGCCGAGCAACCGATCGAGGCGATAGTGGCCGAACCACGTCTCACCCATGGCGTTGTACCTCCCGCTAGCCTCTTCCTCATGGAGGAGCTACCCGAAATTCGTATCGGCACCGCAGAGCGCGAGGAAGCGATGCGGCGACTGTCCGATCATTTCGCAGCCGGGCGGCTCAGCGTCGCGGAATTCGACGAGCGCAGCGCGGTGATCGCGGCGGCCGTCACGCGCGGCGATGTGGCGAAGGTTTTCACGGATCTGCCCGAACCGGTCGCCAAAGCCGTGGCGGCGCCTGCCAAATCGGCGTCCGGCTTCCTTTCGGAGTGGCCGGAACGGATCATGGCGGTGACCCCGATTCTCGCGGTCATCCTGTTCTTCACCACCGGCAGCTGGCTGTGGTTCCTGGCGATTCCGCTGATGGGCGCCTTGCTCTTCGGCGGAAGGCATGGCGGGCACGGGAACTGGCATGGGCACGGTCGCGAGGAGCGCAGGCACTGATGGAACCGATCGAAATCAACGCGGGCACTTGGTATCTGCGCGCATTACGCGCCGACGACCGCATCGATGACCGCCCGGCACTGGCGGCCGGCGGCATCACCGACCCCGATTACGTCGCGCTGCGCACCGCGGGCTGGGCGGACGAAACGCACTTCTCCTGGGCGGTCTGCGAACCGACGACCGCGGAGATGGTCGCCGAGGTCGGCGCGACGCCCGCCGACGACGGCACCGCCGAACTCACCGGCTGGGCACGCGAAGGATACGAACCCGCACTGGACGCGGGCCTGACAACTATCCGCAGATTCGTCACCGGTGCCCTGGGCCTGCACCCCACCCCCTGACTCCCGTCAGCTCGGTACCAGCCCTCCCGCGCACGTCCTTGCGAGACGCGCGCAGAATCACCAGCAATCGCGCACGCAGCGCGACGACTAGGTGCGCAGCGGCCGACACAGCGCGGCGCGCGACGGGCGGGTTCGCGAGGCGTCGCCGACATTCCGCCGCGATCAACAGCGGAATGCCGGAAACAATCCGTGCGGCACTACTCGAAGCCGGCCAGCACCCGGTCCAGCGCGTCGACCGCGGCATCCAGCTCGGCGGTGGTGACGGTCAGCGGCGGCCGGAAGCGGATGCCCCGGTCGCCGGTGCCGAGGATCAGCACGTGCTCACGCTCGCGCAACGCGGTGAGCACGTCGTCGCGCAGCTGCGCCGAGGACACGGTGATCGCGCACATCAGCCCGCGGCCGCGCGGCTCGCTGACGCTCGGATGCTGTGCGGCCAGTGTCCGCAGCCGCTCCAGCAGGTGTGCACCGAGTGCCCGGGACCGTTCGATGAGCGAATCCTGCTCGAGCACCTCGAGGATGCGCCGGACGCGCACCATGTCGGTGAGGTTGCCGCCCCAGGTCGAGTTGATCCGGGAGTTGACCACGAAGACGTTGTCGGGCACCTCGTCGACCCGCCCGCCCGCCATCACGCCGCACACCTGGGTCTTCTTGCCGAACGCGATGATGTCCGGCTCCAGCCCCAGTTGCTGGTAGGCCCACGTGGTTCCGGTCATGCCGACACCGGTCTGCACCTCGTCGAGCACGAACAGCGCGTCGTTCTCGTGACAGAGCCGCTGCATCGCCTGCAGGAACTCCGGCCGCAGGTGGCGGTCGCCGCCCTCGCCCTGAATCGGCTCGGCGATGAAACACGCTATGTCGTGCGGGTTTTCGGCGAATGCGCGCCGAGCCTGGTCCAGCGCCTCGGCTTCCGCCTGGGCGATGTCGTGGTCGTCGGACAGGAAGGGCGCGTCGATACGCGGCCAGTCGAACTTGGGGAACCGGGCGGTCTTCACCGGGTCGGTGTTGGTCAGCGACATCGTGTAGCCGGTGCGGCCGTGGAACGCGCCGGTCAGGTGCAGCACCTTGGTGCCGAGCTCCGGTGCGCGGCCGTTGCTTTCGTTGTGCCTGCTCTTCCAGTCGAACGCGATCTTGAGCGCGTTCTCCACGGCGAGCCCGCCGCCGTCGATGAAGAACAGGTGCGGGAGCCGCGGGTCGCCGAGCACCCGCACGAACGTCTCGACGAACCGCGCCATCTCCACGGTATAGATGTCGGAGTTGCTCGGCTTGTTGAGCGCGGCGGTCACCAGCTCGTCCCGGAAGGTGGCGTCCTCGGCCAACGCGGGGTGGTTCATCCCCAATGCGTTGGACGCGAAGAAGCCGAACATGTCCAGGTAGGTGCTGCCGTCGCGTTCGTCGACGAGCTTGCACCCGCGGGATTGTCGTAGGTCCAGCACCAAATCGAAGCCATCGGCAAGGATGCTGGCCGACAAGATCTCGTGCACCCGGGCGGCGGGGGTGACCGCCGGGCGGGTGCGTTCCAGTTCGATGGTCACGCCACCGAGGGTACGCAAAATTTACGGTATCTGTACAGGAAAGCGGATTAATTACACGTAACGGCTACCTGTCATAGAATGTCTGCAAGATGATGGTGCTTCGGGTCCTGACGTTGGCGGTCGCTCTGATCTCCTGCAGCAGCTGCTCGAGGTGCCGCGGCGAGGCCACCCGGACCAACAGCATGTAGCTCTCGTCGCCTGCCACCGAGTGGCACGCCTCGATCCCGGGGATGTGCTGCAACACTGCCGGAGCGTCATCGGGCTGCGACGGGTCGAGAGGAGTGATCGCGACGAATGCCGACAACAGCTGGCCGAGCGCCTCGGGGTCGACGTGCGCCGTATATCCGCGGATCACCCCGCGTGCTTCCAGCCTGCGCACCCGCGACTGCACGGCGGACACCGACAGGCTCGCCTTCTCGGCCAGGTTCGACAACGTGGCGCGTCCATCGGCCATCAATTCCCGAATCAGCAGGCGATCAATGTCGTCGAGCGCAGGTCGTGCAGGTGTATCCGCCATCAGCGAAGGCTAACCCAGGCGACCCGGCTCGTGGCAGAAACCTCACCCCGATCCTCCCAAGACATGGGACAACTACGCCGCAATGCGGCCGAAAGGTACGGCGGAGCAACAGATGACAGATGTACAGAGCGCTGGCGAGTCGCGGATGCGCGAGGCCGCACCCGGCGATCAGACCACCCGGGAACTGGCGGAGCGCGCGGCAGCGGTGTTGCGCGGACTCGGCGTCGAATCCCCCGAACCCGGCGACCTGCCCGCCCGCAGTCCGATCACCGGCGGGCAGCTCATGACCCTGCGTTCCAGCTCGCTGGACGAGGTCGATGCCGCGATCGACCGCGCGGCCACGGCGTTCGGCGCCTGGCGCACGGTGCCCGCACCGGTCCGCGCCGCGGTGGTGCGCCGGCTGGCCGAGCTGCTCACCACGCACAAGAGTGTGCTGGCCGAGCTGGTGACGCTGGAGGCGGGCAAGATCGGCGCCGAGGCCGCGGGCGAGGTGCAGGAGATGATCGACGTCTGCGAGTTCGCGATCGGCCTCTCCCGGCAGCTGTACGGGCAGACGATGCCCTCGGAACGGCCGGGGCACCGGCTGATGGAGACCTGGCATCCGCTCGGCGTGGTCGGCGTCATCTCGGCGTTCAACTTCCCGGTGGCCGTGTGGGCATGGAACACCGCGATCGCGCTGGTCTGCGGCGACACGGTGGTGTGGAAGCCGTCGGAGACGACGCCGCTGACCGCGCTGGCCTGCCACACCCTGCTGCGCCGCGCCGCGACCGAGGTCGGCGCGGATCCCGAAGTGCACCAACTGATTCAGGGCGCGGCCGAGGTCGGCTCGCGGCTGGTGGACGACGAACGGGTGGCGCTGGTGAGTGCGACCGGCTCGGTGCGGATGGGTCGGATCGTCGCGCCGCGGGTGGCCGAGCGATTCGGTCGCTGCCTGCTGGAGCTGGGTGGGAACAACGGCGCGATCGTCACGCCCTCAGCTGATTTGGAGCTGGCGGCGCGCGGCATCGTGTTCGCCGCGGCGGGCACGGCCGGGCAGCGGTGTACCACGCTGCGGCGGCTGATCGTGCACGCCGATGTGGTCGGGCCGCTGATCGAACGGATCGAGAGCGCGTATCAGCAACTGCGCGTCGGCAATCCGCTCGAAGACGGGGTGCTGGTCGGCCCGCTGATCGACGGACGGGCCTATGCCGGTATGCGGGCCGCGCTGGACAAGGCGCTCGCCGACGGCGGCGAATTGATCTGCGGCGGTGAGCGAGTCGACGGCTTCGGCGATGACGCGTACTACGTACGCCCGGCGATCGTGCGGATGCCCGCGCAGACCGCGGTGGTGCGCGAAGAGACGTTCGCGCCGATCCTGTACGTGCTGACCTATCACGAGTTCGAGAACGCGATCGCCATCCACAACGAAGTGCCGCAAGGTCTTTCGTCGGCGGTCTTCACCACCGACCAGCGGGAGGCCGAACGCTTCCTCGCCGCGGACGGCTCCGATTGCGGCATCGCCAACGTCAATATCGGTACCTCCGGCGCCGAGATCGGCGGTGCGTTCGGCGGGGAGAAGCAGACCGGTGGCGGCCGCGAATCCGGTTCGGATTCCTGGAAGGCGTACATGCGCCGGGCCACCAACACGATCAACTACTCCGCCGAACTGCCACTGGCCCAGGGCATCAAGTTCGGCTGAGACCGCTAGCGCCCAGGTCAGCCGGTCGACATCGGCCGACTGATCTGGGCTACCGCGCGGTCAGTCGATCACGATCGGCAATGTTTGCAGACCGCGCAGGAACGTACTCGGTCGCCACTGCACGTCACCGGCCATTTTCATGTTCGGATAGCGGGCCAGGATCTTCTCGAACGCGACCTTCGCCTCCAGGCGCGCCAGCGGCGCACCCACGCAGTAGTGGATACCGTGCCCGAAGGCGAGGTGCCCGCCCTTGCTCTTGCCGGTCTGCCCGATCTCGATGGTGTCCGGGTGCTCGAACTGGCTCGGGTCGTGGTCGGCCGCGGCCAGCGACACCGACACCAGTTCCTCGGCCGGAATGTCGATGCCCGCCAAGGTGACCGGCTCGGCGGTGTACCGCAGGGTGGCCAGATGGACGGGTCCCTCGTGCCGGAGGAACTCCTCGATCGCCGCGGGAATCCGGTCCGGCGCCTGGGTGAGGTTCTCGTACAGCACCCGGTCGCGCAGCATCGCGTAGAGGCCGTTGCCGATGAGGTTCACCGTGGTTTCATGACCGGCCACCAGGATCAGGAACAACATCGCGATGAGTTCCCGGTCGCTGAGCTTGTCGCCCTCGTGGTTCGCCATGATCAGCTGGGACAGCAGATCATCGCCGAGGTCCTTCGAACGCTCCGCGATCAGCCCGATCAGATAGGTGGCCAGCTCGACGCTCGCGGCGCCACGCTCGGCCGCCGTGGCGTAGAACGGCGAATTCGCCGCCGCCTCTTGATCTTCGGCGTTCTCGGCTGACGAGGCCGTCATCGTGGTGGACAGCTCACGGAACCGCGCCCGGTCGGCTTCCGGCACCCCGAACAGTTCACAGATGACCGTCATCGGGATCGGCAGCGCGTAGTCGGCGATCAAGTCCACCTCGGACTTGTCGGCCATGTCGTCGAGCAACTGATCCGCCAGCGCATCGATCCGCGGATGCAGTAGCTCCACGGTTCGCGCGGTGAACCCCTTGGTGACGAGCCTGCGCAGGCGGGTGTGGTCCGGTGGATCGGAACTGAGCATGTGTTCCCACAGATCCTGGCTCACCGAGGTGTAGCTGTCCCCCGGTCGCAGCCGTGTCGTGATCGGTGCGAGGCCCGCAGCGCTCTTCTTGATCCGGTCGTCGGCGAGCACCTCACGGGCGAGCCGGTAGTCGACGACCAGCCAGGCGGTCAGGCCGTTGGGCAGCAGGACGTGATGGATCGGGCCCTGCTTGCGCAGTTCGTCGTACACCGGGTGCGGGTCGTAGACGAATTCGGTGCCGAGTTTGAGCAGCGGCTTGGTCATGAGAACTCCCTGGCTGTCTTGCTGGTAATGCCGCCGCCAGTGCTGATCTGGAGCGGTTTCAATCCCCAGGTCTCGGCGACCAGTCGGGCCAAGAAGCCCAGTTCGTCATCGGTGTGCGCCATCTCGGGTTTGATACTTTCCAGGACCCACTGGATCTTCCCGTCGAACTCCGACAACCAGGTCGCCAGCGCGATCGGCTGCGCAGCCGCCCGCGCCGTGTCGATGCCCTGGAATACACCACGCATCACGAACATCGTCGGCTGCGCGCCCTGGCGCATCACCGTCGGCAGGAAGGGGTCGAGGACGCCCATGTTGGAGCACATGCCGACGGTGATGGGCGGGGTGTCGACGAGCCGTTCGACCACGCCCTCGGGCAGCACGTCGATCAGCTCGGGCGGCATGTTGCGTGGGCGGGAGATCCCGCCCGAACCGACCGCGTGGACGGAACCGAATCCGGCCTTGCTGGCCGCGCGCAGCGGCGCGAGATCGAGCCGGTCCAACCACTCCCGTTGCACCACAATCGGCACGCGGGCAAAGGAATTCGAATCGATCTGGTCCTGCTCCCGTAGGATACGTACGGCGGTCATCAGCACCAACGGGTCGGCTTCGCCGACGAGGCCGCAGTGCCGCAGCAGATCGGCGACAAGCGCCAGGTACAACGTGTTCGGCGTACCGCCGCGTTGTGCGGCGATGTCCTTCCATTGCGCCGCATCGAACGTCGCGATCACCGAGCCCTCCCGCCAGCCGAGCGGTGTCGGCTCCGCGTGCGCGGCGCCTCGGCGGGACAGCGCCTTTCGCAGGGCCGCCCGATGGGATGGATCCTTGGCCGCCCGGCGCGCCTCCGAAACCGCTTCGCGCGCAACGGTGGCACCACGGCGCAGGCCATCCTTGAGATCCGCGCGGACATCGATTACGTCGTCGAGTCCCTCCGTCGTGGCGAGTTCCGGCTGGACCAGGCCGATGGCCGCCATCAGTCCCGCGTGACCGTCGGCGATGGCGTGCGAGGCGACGCAGGAGCAGACCATGCCGCCGGACCGGGTTGGTACCGCGGACAGCCGCCACCCGTAACCGCGTTCTGGATCGAGCGGATACTGCGCTTGGTCGTTTGCCCACGCCAGTGCGTCGGCGTCGTCGATCGCGGCGTGCTCCAGGCTCAACGGCAGTGCGGTGTCCGCGAGTACCCAGCGCCATCGGGCGAACGGCACCCGGGGGCGGTGCACCCGCCGCATGAACGGACCGGATCGCAGCGTCGCGTACATCTCGCTCAGCTGGTCGTCGGTGAGCCGGTTCGCCATGATCGTGACGGTCTGGCTGATGACCGGTGCGCCGTAGCCGTGGTGCAGGCGCAAAAATGCCTTGTCGGTTAGACCGACATACACCGGCGCCATCAGGAGGCCGCCCGTTCGATCAAGCCGGTGCCGTAGCCGGGTTCGGCCAACCGCAGCATGCGTTCCTGGGCGACCATTGCCACCAATTCACCGTTGCGACTGAATATCCGGCCCTGGGTGAACGCCCGGCCGCCCTCGGCCGACGGCGATATCTCGTCGTACAGCAGCCAATCGTCGACTCGGTACGGCCGCATGAACCAGATCGAATAGTCCAGCGCGGCGGTCTGGATGGCGATGCCGGGATGCAGCGCGACGGCGGCGCCGAGCAGCGTCATATCGCTGGCGTAGGTCAGCGCGCAACTGTGCGTCACGGCGTCATCGGGCAGGTCGTGGGTGTAGCGCAGCCAAACCTGTTGGTGCGCCCCGCCGGTTGCCCGGTCGGGCACCCGGCGGATATCCCAGCCCTCCCATTCGTTGCCCGCGTCGTTGTGCCCGATCCGGACCAACTCTTCGGGGTCGGGTGCGGCCGGGCACGCGTCGGCGTGCCGCACGCCGCGATCGCCGATGTGGAACGAGGCGACCATCAAGAAGGTTTCCCGGCCGTGCTGCAGCGCCCTGATCCGGCGAACAACGAAGGACCGGCCGTGTTTGACGGTGTCCACCAGATAGTCGATAGGAATCTCGGGGGTGGTCGACCGGACGAAGTAGCCGTGTATCGAATGGACGATGAAGTTGGCCGGCATCCCGGACGACCCCGCTGCCAGGGCGCGCGCCGCAACTTCGCCACCGAATGTCCGAACCAGCGCGGTGCGGTGCCGCAACTTGCCACGAAAGAAGTTCGTGTCGATCTGCTCCACCGCCATTGCGTCGAGTAACTCAACCATGGGCCAAACCTTCTCTTGAGCGATCCCAAAAAGTGCCTGCAACGCACCACAGGTGGCCTACGGTCGAACCAGCACGTGACGCGTTGTAACAGATACAGTGAACCTCTAGTTAACGCGTTTCAAGGTGCTGTAATTCATTTCACAAGCGAGTGGGATATCTTTACGGAAAACCACCATTCGACAATTGGGCCAAAAGGCCCATACATGCCCATGATCAGGTGAAACGGGGCCGTTGCGTCGTTCCCTAATTATCAGTTCCGGGCACCGTCAGGACACGCATACGGAACCGTCGAATTGCGCGAATCGGGCATCGTCGGGCGCGATTTACCCTTTTGCCAAGCATTCCTTGGAAATCCTTGACCGGGCCTCGACGATCAATTAATCGACAGTTAACAATTCGAAGCACAGATCGTAAACTGTCCGATTTCCGGCCATCCGGCTCCCCTACTCCGCGACAATTCCGTCCGCATTCCGGTCCGCTGCCGCCGATGCCTCGATCCCGTCGGATTCCCGCAGCGGGATCTCCTTCCAGAACAGCACCATGACCAACGCGATCAGCGCGATCCCGGCGGCGGTGAGATACACCGTCGACATGGCATCGGCAAAGCCCGTCTGCAACGGTTCGGCGAGCGTCGGATTCAACTGCTGGATCACCGAGCTGTCATCGAGCACCTTCTGGACCGCCGCAGAGTCGTGATGGACCAGGCCCTGCGCGAAGGCGACGTCGGCCGGATTACCACTGTGCAAGCCCGCCACAACGGCCTGCTGGTACGCCGGGTGAGTCGAGGCCGCCTCGATCGCGGCGGACACCTTGGTCGGCAACAAGCCGAACAGTGTCGAGAGCAGCGCCGCGACCCCCAGTGTCCCGCCGACCTGGCGGAAGAAGGTGGCGGCCGCGGTCGAGACGCCCATGTCCTTGGGTGCGGCGGCGTTCTGGATGGCCAAGGTGATGGGCTGCAACAGATTTCCCAGCCCGACGCCGGTGATGGCCATGAAGATCATGGTTCGCCACAGCGGCGTTTCCGGCGTCAGATAGTGGAACAGGAACAAGCCGACGGCCACCGTGGCGGTTCCGATAATCGGAAACGCCCGATAGCGACCGGTCCGCGAGATGAGCCGGTTGGACACAATCGAACCCACCATCAGGCCGCCGACCATCGGCAGCAGCTGCAAGCCCGCCGCGATCGGACTGGCGCCACGCACCACCTGGAGATACTGCGGAACGAGGATGATGCCGCCGAACAGCGCCGCACCGACCACCATCGCGATCGCGACGCCGAGCGCGAACGTCCGATTCCGGAACAGCCGCAACGGGATCAGCGCCGCGTCACCCATCCTGGCTTCGATGCCGACAAACGCGATCAATCCGGCCGCACCGATCAGATAGCACGCCACCGCGCCCGGGCTGGTCCAGCCCCAGCTGCGGCCTTGCTCGGCCACGATCAGCACCGGCGTGATGCCGGTCGCGAAGGCCGCGGTGCCGAGCCAGTCGACCGGGACGCGGGCCGGGTTACTGCTCGGCAGTTTGACCACGCGGTACACCACCACCAACGCGATCAGGCCGACCGGAACGTTGACCAAGAACACCCAGCGCCACCCGGTGACCCCGAAAATAGTGTGCTGACTGGCGAACAGGCCGCCGAGCACCGGGCCGATCACACTGGCCATCGCCCAGGTCGCGAGGAAGTGCCCCTGGTATTTCGCTCTTTCGCGGGGACTCACGATGTCACCGAGGATGGCCGACGCCAGCGACATCAACCCGCCCGCGCCGACACCTTGGATGGCACGGAACACCGCCAGCTGGTACATCGACTGCGCCACCGTACACAACAGCGAGCCGCCGACGAATATGACAATCGCGGCGAGCAGAAATGGCCTGCGACCGTACATATCCGACAATTTGCCGTACAACGGCGTCGTCAAAGTCGCCGTGATCAAATACGCGGTGGTGACCCACGCCTGCAAGGAGTAACCGGACAGATCGTCGGCAATGGTCCGGACGGAGGTCGCCGTGATCGTCTGATCCAGCGCCGCCATGAACATGCCGAGTACCAGGCCACTCAGTATGATCAAGACCTGCCGATGGGTGAATCCGCCCGTATTGCCCGGCTGCGTGGCGGGCGAAGGCGCGGCTACCGGCTCGTTTCGATGTCCGCGGTTGGTCAGCGCCATCAGTAACTCCTGAAATCAGAAAGAAATCACGCATCAGTTATGAACTGCGGTCATCTCATCCCCGGACCGCGGCGACATCCGCCCACGAACTCAGCAGTACGAAACAGCAACGATAAACCTCGGTCACGATTCGGGAAACGCGGAGTGATGTCTATCTCGATCGACCACCCGATGTGACCGACACCACTTCCGGCGACACGGTGCCGTGGTTGGGCTGCCCGTCCGACCGGCCGCCGCACGACTCGCCCTACCAGGCGTTTTCGCATCCAGGCACTCGGTGTGTAAGGTTGGAGACACCCAACGCGGGGTGGAGCAGCTCGGTAGCTCGCTGGGCTCATAACCCAGAGGTCGCAGGTTCAAATCCTGTCCCCGCTACTACGAAAACGGCCCGGAACTCACAGTTCCGGGCCGTTTTCATTTCTTCCTGCGACGAGCACCGCGGCCGAGCTCGACGTTCCTGCTTCCGCGCCAGCATCCGCTGCAGCAGAACAGTTCTCGGCTCGAGGTCATGAAGCCGATTCGATAGTCTTCGACGCCCGAGCAACGGAACTGGTTCCCCGCAACGCCCTTCGATTAGGCGAGCTACCTGGCGTATGCCGTTCACACGGGGCTGGCAGCATTCCTGTTCGTCCCCTATCCCGCGAACTCGCACAGCTGCAACGCGCGGCTGCGCAATGCGCCGAGACTGATCTCGTCGCCGCTGGAACCGGTAGCCCGCAGCGGTTCGACACTGGGCAGGCCTGCCTGCTCGGCCTTGTCGTTGAGGGCGTAGGACTTGCCGTCGGGCGCAACGAACACCGCCTCCGCACCCGCGCGGCATTCGATGGTGCCGCGATCAACCGTGAACGGCCACAGATACCCGAGGTTTTCACCGGCGACGGCCTGGCTGCTCGATGTCGGCTCCGCCAGCGGTACCGGGCTCGGATGCGCAGGATCCTTCGCCCCACCACCGCTCCCGCACGCGCTGATCGTCATCGCGACGCACACAACCCCGACCGCCAGCCATCCCCGAACCTGCGAAATCATCTTTCCTCCAATTACATCGGCCTTCCAGGTGCACACCGGTTGGTCGGCCGGTAGCCGATTATCCTTCCCGCCGCCACCGGTCACCCGCGCAACGGGACGAGCGGAGGAGGCGGGTCGGCGTGGTGCTCCGATCTGGCCAGTTCGGCGCGGCTGGCTATGCCCAAGGTGTCGTATAGATTTCGGATGCGTCGGTACATTGATCGCTCGGAAAGGTAGTTGAGCCGGGCGATCTCGGCGACGGTCATCGATGTGCGCAGCATTCGCAACAGGCGCGCGTCGAACTCGTCCAACGCGGGTCGGCTGTTCTGCTGGGCGGGCGGCGGGTTCTGTCTGGTGGCAGGGGCCATGCGGATTCGCGTGGGTCCGCGCCGTGGGCTGTGCGGGTCACTTGTGGTGACGGTGTCGCGCACCGGCGGGCGCCGATTCTCGCGTACCGAACGCATGTGGTCCAGTAGGTGCGCATGCAGGATCTCGGTTTGCCGCTCGATGGCTATCGCGATGTTGACAACGAAGTTGGCGCCGGATCGAATCGCGAAATAGGTCGAGTGGCCGGTTACGTCGTTGGTGACCGCGACGATCAGGCCCATGGCATGTGTTGTCCGGATCGACCGCAGGCTCTCGGCCTGATGCTCGGTGTTGACCGGAAGCACGATCGGCGCGCCGTCGACATCCCCGCGTGCGGCAAGTTCGTCGTAGTCGGCGAACTCCAGCTGAAAAGCCGGAGCGAACAGGCTCCCACATGGTCCGTTCGTCGGATCCAGGTAGTCGCGCAGACTCGGATGCACGAAGGCGTTGGGCTTGGCCATCTTTTCGATGCCCCGGCTCAGTTGTACAGCGTTCAAGGCGTCCCCCCTTACTTCGCTCGGCGCACCCGCGACCACACCTGATCCGGGATGCCGCACCGTGCGCCGTGCGGTCTCGTCCAGCCATATCGAGCGCCGATGGAGCCGCGGCCCCTCCCCAGTCCACCTCAGTGGCCCGCTCCGGCCGCTGATTCCCGGCGCCCGATTTCTCCCTTTCGTTCCTAGCTATCTGTTTGGACGCACGAACCGCCCGATCGGTTCCATATCGGAGACAACAGTTTTGAGAGAGCCCGCTAACAGCCGTCGGCAGTCGCGTCCAGGGCGCGCCGAACCCCTTCCCCGCCAAGAGGAAAGCGGCCCGGAACCGATGGTTCCGGGCCGCTTCCCCTATGCCTGGGAGCGGGCCTAGACGCTCGACCAGGCGCGCGGACTACTGCCCAGACCGCGCTTGTCCACTACACCTGCGGCGGATCGATACCCAGGTCGCGCAGGCTGTTTCGGTAGAGCTCCACATTGGCGAGCTTGATGTCCTCATAGCCACGCACCGTGTCGGCGAGAGCGGCGGCCTGGACCGCGCGGTCGTAGTTCGCCTCGTCGAGGGTGTCCGCGAGCGCCGTCACCATCTCGGTGTAGTGCGCGAGCAGGGCGCGCTCGACGCGGCGGACATGTGCGTAGCCGAAGGGATCGAACTTGGTGCCGCGCAGCCGCTTTCCCTTGGCCAGCAACCGCAGGGTGATATGTCCGCGCGGTCCGATGCCGATCTTCTTCTTGCGTCCCATGGCGCGCAGGACCGGCGGGTGCAGCTTGTAGGTGAGGTTCGACCCTTCCGGCAGCTGGGCAGTGACTTCGTCCAGGAACGCCGGGTCGGTCAACCGGCGGGCCACCTCGTACTCGTCCTTGTAGGCGGTGAACTTGTACAGGCCGCGGGCCACCTGCTCGCTGAATTCCGTGCGGCCGGTGACCTTCTGCTGCGCATCCCAAATGCGTTGCACGGTCGACACATAGTCGCGGGCGAGCCGATCTCCCTGGAAGCCGATCAACTCCGCGGCACGCAGTTCGACGAGCCGCCTGGTCTCCCCCGTGGCGGTCAGGCCGTCGAAAAGGTCGGCGGGAACCTCGGTTTCGGCACGCTCGAGCTGCGGGCGGCCGGTGGCGGCGGCGAAATCGTCCGGCCTGGCGACCGCGACCCGACCCCAGCGGAACGCCGCGATATTGGCGTTCACGGCGACACCGTTGATCTCGATGGCCTCCTCGATCGCCGCGGCGGGCAGGCGCAGGCCGCCGAGCTGGTAAGCGGCGCCGACCATCAGGAAGTTGGCGGCCGCGGTGTTGCCGAACAGCACCTCGGCCGCGCCGAGCGCGTCGAAGGAGCGCACCTCGCGCGACGCCTGCTCGAGCCGGGACAGCAGCGCGGGTGTCTCCGGGTACTCGACGGCCTTGTCGTACACCATGTCCCCGGTCGGGGTCTTGCTGGTGGACGCGACCGACAGAGTGGTCGCCTTCGAACCGTAGGCCAGGTTCTTGTTGTCGGTGGCGGTGAGCAGATCGAAGGCCACGATGCAGTCCGCCGAACCCGGGGTCAGCCGATTCGCGGGCTCCAGTTCGCCTTGCACGAACCGCAGGTGCGAGACGACCGGCCCGGCCTTCTGACTGAGGCCGATCTGATCCAGGCTGGCCACGTCGTAGCCAGCGCGCAGCGCGGCGGTCGCCAGCACCTGGTTCACGGTGACGATGCCCGTGCCGCCGATGCCCGCCAGGAAGACGTTCTGCGTCGTCGTCGGCGCGGTCTGCCGCAGGTCGGGTAGTACCGGCGGTGCGGGACGCTGCATTGCCTTGCGCTTCTTGGCCTTCCCCGGCTCCGGCAGCTCCACCGTGACGAAGGACGGGCAGTCGCCGTCCATGCAGGTGTAGTCGGTGTTGCAGGAGGTCTGATCGATGCGGGTCTTGCGGCCGAATTCGGTGTCCACCGGCTGCACCGACAGGCAGTTGCTCTTGACGCCGCAGTCACCGCAGCCCTCGCAGACCGCCTCGTTGATCACGACCCGGGTCCGGCGGACCGGCAGGGTGCCGCGCTTGCGCTGGCGGCGCGCGTCGGCGGCGCAGTGCTGGTCGTAGATGAGGACGGTGACACCAGGGATCTCGCGCAGGGTGCGCTGTGCCTCGTCGAGCCGATCACGGTGCCACAGCCGGGTACCGGGGGCGAGATCGCGCTTGCGGTATTTCTTCGGGTCGTCGGCGCAGATGATGATCTGCGCGACGCCCTCGGTGGTGAGCTTGTGGGTCAGCATCGGCACGGCGAGCGCGCCTTCCGCGTCCTGCGCGCCCGTCATCGCGACGACATCGTTGTAGAGCAACTTGTAGGTGATGTTCACCCCGGCGGCGACGCACGCCTGCACGGCGAGTTGGCCGGAGTGGAAATACGTTCCGTCGCCGATATTCTGGAACAGGTGCGGCACATCGGTGAACGGCGCCTGGCCGATCCACTGCGCGCCTTCGCCACCCATCTGGGTCAGGCCGGTGACCTTGCTGTCCGCTCGGCCCGACATGGTCACCATGGTGTGGCAGCCGATGCCGCCGCCGGCCAGTGAGCCCTCTGGTATCGCGGTGGAGCGGTTGTGCGGGCAGCCGCTACAGAAGTAGGCGGCGCGCTTGGCGGGCAGCACCGCCAGTGCGAGCGGCTGCGGCAAGGGACGTTTCATGTCCAGGTAGCCGTCGAGGGCGCGACGCAGCGGCTTGGTGATCCGACCGGTGGTGAGTTCACCGTCCTGGGCGAACAGCGGACGACCGGCCGCGTCACGCTTGCCGATGATCTCGGGGGCGTCGGCGATGCCGTACAGGATTTCCCGGATCTGCGTCTCGATGAAGGCGGTCTTGTCTTCGACCACCACGAGTCGGGTCAAGCCCTTCGCGAACTGCTGAACACGTTCGGGCGCAATGGGGTACGGCATACCGATGCGCAACAGCCGGACACCGGCGCGGAGGAGCGCGTCGTCATCCACGCCGAGATCGATCAGCGCCTGCCGGACGGCGTCGAAAGTGGTTCCGGTGGCGGCGATCCCGATGGTGGCCTTGGCCGGATTCACCTCGATGACGTCGAGTTCGTTGAGCGTGCTGTACGCCTTGACCACTTCCCACCGCGGCCCGTACAGGTCCGCCTCGGCGATCACGCTGTCCGTCGGCGCCGCCATCGGGCGCTGCAGGTAGCGGAAGGGCCTGCCCTCCCAGTTGATCTCGGGAACGACGATGTCGATCGCACCCACGTTGCCGTCGACCGTCCAGGCACCGTCGGCGACATCGGCCACGATCTTCAGCGCCACCAGGCAGCCCGAGGCACGGGACAGCGCGACACCGTGCAGGCCCATGGTGATGATCTCGCGGGCGTTGCGCGGGAACAGGACCGGGATGTTCATCGCGGCCAGCGAGCGCTCGCTCACCGCGGGCACCGTCGAGGACTTGGAGGCCGGGTCGTCACCGACCAGCAGCAGCACACCGCCGTTGGCGTTCGCGCCGTACATGTTGGCGTGCCGCAACGCGTCCGTCGCGCGGTCCAGACCTGGCCCTTTGCCGTACCACACACCGACCACGCCATCGTGCGTCGCGGTGCCCGCGGGCAGATCGGCCTGGCTCCCCCACACCGAGGTCGCGGCGAGCTCCTCGTTCAGCCCGGGGACGAAGGAAATGTCGTGCTCGGCAAGCACGTTGGGCATACCGGCCAGCATCTTGTCGACGCCGCCGAGCGGACTGCCCTGATACCCCGACACGAAGGTGCCGACCCGACGCCCGGCGCGCAGGTCGCGCACGTGCTGCTCCACCAACTGACGCGCGATCGCTTGGACCCCGGTCAGGACAACGGTGCCGGCACCGACCCGGTAGCGGTCGGCAAGGTCATAAGGCGCCGGAATCAGATCGTGATCGGCGAGCTCGGTCATACATCCACCCGTCCGGTCGGCACCGATCGGGCGCCTCCCTAGTTGAGCACTTGATGCCGATATCCTGTCCTTGAAGTGCTAAATGAACAATAGCCAGTCAAAAAATTGAGCAGTCTGCGCAATTTCTCCGACTGTGAATGGGCACACACTATGCACCATGCGAGGTTTACTGTGACCCCCACCACCTACCGCCCCTAACGCCCGTACCGCGCGAACGGGACAGGCCAGCGGCATCCGCCGAGTGCTAATGGCCCTATGTCCCACTCGGCGGATGACCCATGCCGAGCCCTGGACCAGGCGTCCGGCGGATCGGCCGGGAATACGCGGTGGAGGGAACCTGGTTGCGGCGAACGTCGAGTGGTGTGCCCCGCACCGACTCGGAATGACGGCTCCGGTAGTGGGCCTTGGGCAACTGCACAGCTGTTGTGTTGTGAATTGTCCAATTTGCCGGACCCGGTTGCGCGGCGCGACGGGCGCGACGCTACCTTCGCTGCGGATGGTGCCGCCGCTTTGCGGCTACCCGCAGTTGTGTGAGCCGAAAGGTGGTGTGCCGGTCCGACCTTCGGTTCGGCTGTGGGTTCCTGCTATCCGTCCGTGGTGAACGACGATGTTCGCCGCGGTTACCCATGCAGTGGTGGTCCGTCCGAGTTGCCGAGGCGTTGTCGGGGTCGGTGAGTCGGTAACGGCCGAGATTCGAAGGAAACCCGTGCACAGAGTTCCATTCAGGATCGCGATCCTGTTGTTGAGCGTCGTCTCGGTCGGGCTGTTGGGCCTGCCCGCGAACGCTCAACCGCTCTATCCCACCCCGGATCCCGATGTGTTCTACGCGCCGCCCGCCGATTTGGCGGCATTACAGCCCGGCGACGTAGTCCGCACCCGCAAGATCGACACCGGCCCCTATGTGGGAACCACGGGTTGGCAGGTGGCGTTCCGTTCCACCAACTCGATGGGCAACCCGGTCATGGGAGTGACCACGGTGCTGCTGCCGAACGGCGTGCGGAACCCACCGCTGGTCTCCTACCAGGCGCTGATCAATTCCCTTGGCACCCAGTGCAACCCGTCCCGGTCGCTGTTCAACGGCGAGTTGCAGGATGCCGTCGGCGCCATGCTGCCGATCGGGCGCGGCTGGGCGGTTTCGCTGCCCGACTACCTCGGCCCCACCTCCGCCTACGGTGCGGCCCGGCTCAGCGGCATGATGACGCTGGACAGCGTCCGTGCCGTGCGCAAGGTCGCCGACCTCGGTCTCGCCGATTCACCCGTCGCATTGGCGGGCTACTCCGGCGGCGGCATGGCCACCGCGTGGGCGGCGGCGCTACAGCCCACCTACGCACCGGAATTGAAGCTCGCCGCCGCGGTCGCCGGTGGTATCCCCGCAGATCTGGAAGAGATGGCGCTGGCTCTCGGCTTCGAGCCGCACCCCGGATTCGGGCTCGCGTTCGCCGCCGCCATGGGCCTGGAGCGCGAATATCCCGACAAGCTGCCGATTTCGGATCAGCTCAACGAAAACGGCCTGTGGTTCCGCGAATTCACGCACGACGCCTGCCGCCGGTTCCTGCTCTTCCATGGCGCCTTCCGCAGCGCCGAGCAAATGGCCGCCTCGAAGAGCCTGATGGATAACCCAGAGGCCCGGGCCATCCTGCGGGAGAACAGTTTGCGCAACTACCCCGGTATCCCGACCGTCCCCACCTACCTCTGGCAGGGCCGCTTCGACACCCTGACATTCTTCCCCCCGGTGGCCGAGGTAGCCGAACGTTACTGCCGCGCAGGCGCCCCGGTCGAATTCCGCGCCTACGACATCGCCGAACACATGACCACCGCCGTCGCGGGCTTCGCCGATGCGTGGAACTACGTGGAAGCCCGCTTCCGCGGCGAACCCGCACCGACCAGCTGCTGACCGCAGACGGACCACTGGCCCCGGAGTTCGACTCCGGGGCCATTTTCCGTTCAGCGGCGCTCAGCTGATGGAGCGGACCTGCTCCTCGTACTCGGCGCGGGTCTTCTCGTCGGCGGGGTGCAGGGCACGGTCGCCGTCGAACAGCTTGCGTACCAGGCGGACCGCACGTTCGGGAGCGGCGGCCAGCGCCAGGTCGATGGGACCGAGATAGTTGGGGACAGCGACTTCGCCCTTCCTGGTGGTGCAGGTGCGCAGGATGGCGGCGGCGACGTCTTCGGGCTCGACGGTGGGCATGCCGTGGCCGAGGGTCAGGCCGGAGGAGAGCCGGGTGCGCACAGCCGAAGGCATGACGCAGCTGACACTGATGCCCTGCGGGGCGAACTCCAAACGCGTTGCCGCGGACAGGCCTACGGCGGCGAACTTGCTCGCGTTGTAGACGGCCAGGCCGGGGACCGGGATCTTGCCTGCCAGCGAGGCAACGTTGACGATGTGCCCGCGGCCCCGCTCGATCATGCCGGGGGCGACCGCGCGCATGCCGTTGATGAGGCCCCAGACATTGATATCCATCGTGGCCTGCCCCACCACATCCGGCTCGTCGAGGAACGGGCCCGCGGGCATGACACCGGCGTTGTTGACGAGGATGTCGACGTGTCCGAGCTCGGCGATCACCTTGTCCCACTGACCACGTGAGCGCACGTCGAGTTCATAGGAGGTGGCACCGATCGCGGCAGCGGCGGTTTCGGCCGCGACGGCGTCGACGTCGGCGATCACCACCTGGGATCCCTTGGACGCGAACAGTTCCGCGGTGGACTGCCCGATGCCGCGTCCAGCCCCGGTGACCAGGACACGAGCGCCGGTCAGATCGATGTCGGGATAACCGTGACCGAGAATTCTCATACGAAGGCTCCTTGTTCGAGCGCACGGCGAGTGCTGCGCAGGCTGTGCTGGAAGGTGTCGAGGCGGCGGCGACCGTCCATGAAGTTGGCGCCCATCACCGCGAGGTCGTCCGCGGTGGCGTCGAGGCGAAGGACCTTGGTTCCGGTCGCGCGCAGCTGGGCGATCTCGGCATCGAGCTTGTCGCTCATCCGGTTTCGCATTTGCCGTTCGAGGAAATGACCTGGGCCGGTCGCCGGGATCTTCCCGGTCGAGGCCATCGGCGCGAGCACGACGAGCTCGTCCAACTGCCGCGGGATGAGCAGGTCCACCGATGCGGTCGAACCGGCGCCGCCGTCGATGAAGCGGCGTCCCGCCAGGGATACCGGCGGGAACCAACCGGGCACCGCCCACGACGCGCGCAGCGCCGCACCGAGCGGCGCGGTCGGCGCATCCGGCGAACCGAACGGAACCCGTTCTCCCGTCGCGTAATCCATGCTCACCAGCCAAGTAGCGGGATGCGCGACCCAGGAACGTCCAGGGTTCAGTCGCTCGGCAAGCTGTTGCAACCAGCTCGCGTCACCGCTGCCGACCGGCATCAGTCCACTGCCCGCGGTGAGCAGGGCTTGACCGGAGCCGGTGCGGCGCAACGGCAATCGGAAGGAACCCAGTCGCGGGCGCGGGAACGGCGGCAGCCGCCCGGGGCCGGAACGCATGTGCGCCAGCAGGATCGGGTTCGTGGACGTGCCGTCCTGCATGGCGACCAACTCGTCCACCGAGATGCCACTGCCGAGCATGGTCACCAGTTCCGCACCCGCCGACGTCCCGATCAGCACGTCGGCCTCGCGTGGATCCCAGTCCAGCGCATCCCGGACGGCGGCCAGTGCCGCGACAATCCACGCGGCGCCGAGCGTGCCACCGCAGCCGATGGCCAGGCCGCGGCGCTGCGACCCGTTGTTGTTACCCATGGTTCCACACACTAGCAGAATCCAAATACCAGTGGTATCCGAAATCTGACGGTACGTAGAATCACGGCATGGCACGTCTGACCCGGTCCGAGAGCCAGGCCCGCACCCGCGCTGACCTGATCGCCACGGCACGCGACCTCTTCCTGGCCGACGGCTACGCGAGCACCAGTTTGGAGCGGGTCGCCGAGGAAGCGGGCTATTCGAAGGGCGCCGTCTACTCGAACTTCCGCACCAAGAAGGAGCTGGGTCTCGAGGTGATCGAACTCATCCACGCGACCAAGTTCCAAGAGGTGACCGACCTGCTCGCGGCGGGCGACAGCTTCGACGAACAGCTCGAGCGCTTCCAGGAGTGGGCCGAGCGGACCGTCGGCGACGTCGGCTGGACCATGCTCGAATTCGAATTCGCCACCGTCTCCCGCGACGATCCCGCATTGCGGGCCGCGCTGGTGTCCAGCCTCGGCGTGGTGCGCGGCGCGGTCGCGGCACAGGTCCAGACGCTGGCCGACACGATCGGCATCGAGCTGCCGTTGCCCGCCGAGGACGCCGCGACGGCGATCCTCAGCATGGGCATCGGCCTGGGCATGCAACGCGCCATCGACCCGTCCATCCCGGCCCGGCTGATCACCGATGCCGTGCGACTGCTCGTCACTCTCGGCACCGGACCACTGGCCGCGCACAGCTCCGGCACACCGTGAGGTGCGCGGCAGTCACGCCGTGAAGTGCAAGGTCCATTCGCCGCGGTAGTGCAACCGGGTGACGCTGCCCGGCGGAATGTCGATCCGCCAGAACGATTTCGGCGGCGCGTCCAGGGTCACCAGCAGTGCCGCGCGGATGACGGCGGGGTGGGTGACGGCGATGGTGGACGTACCTTCGGAGGCGATCTCGGCCATCCAATACCTGGTCCGCTCGATCACATCCACCACGGATTCGCCGCCGTGGCCGCGGAACTTCGGGTCGGTGAGCCACGCGTACAACTCGTCTTGCGGCACGGACATCAGCGCACCGCCGCGCCAAGCGCCCGCGTCGAGGTCTCGTAGTCGGGTGTCCTCTTCGCCGGGCAGCCCTAACAGCGCCGCGGTCTCCACCGTCCGGCGCTCGGGTCCGGTGAGCACCCGGGGAGCGGCAAGCGGCGTACAGCCAGAGATGGCGCGGCGGCCTGCTTCGGTCAGCGATTCGTCGACTGGAAAACGTGCCTTGCGCATCGCCTCGGTCATGCCATGGCTGACCAGGTCGAGTCTGAGCACCTTTTGCACGCTCGAAGCGTACGGCTATGCGCATGTCACTGTTCCGGCTCTCCGGGAATTGACCGGATTCAGGTGCGGTCGGTGCTGCCGCTGGGTTGTCGGTGCCCGGGTGCACACTGAATCCATGGCCCAGTTCTCCCCCGCTACCCAGGAGTGGTTCGACGGCGCGTTCCCCGCGCCGACCGCCGCTCAACTCGGCGCGTGGGCGGCGATCGCGGCGGGCGAGCACACCCTGGTGATCGCGCCGACCGGGTCCGGCAAGACGTTGTCGGCATTCCTGTGGGCGATCGATCAGCTGGCCACCCGCGAGAAATCGACGGAGCGGGCGGGCACCTCGGTGTTGTATGTGTCACCGCTCAAAGCGCTCGCGGTGGACGTGGAGCGCAATCTGCGGGCGCCCCTGGTGGGTGTGACGCAGACCGCCAAGCGGCTCGGACTGGATCCGCCCGCGATCACGGTCGGTGTCCGGTCCGGTGATACCAGTGCGTCCGATCGCCGGTCGATGCAGCGCACGCCGCCGGACATTCTGATCACCACCCCCGAGTCGCTGTTCCTCATGCTCACCTCCGCGGCCAAGGAGACGCTGCGCAATGTGGGCACGGTGATCGTGGACGAGGTGCACGCGATCGCGGGATCCAAGCGTGGCGCGCATCTGGCGCTTTCGCTGGCTCGGCTCGATCAGTTGACGTCGGCGTCGCGTAGCGACTCGATGAGGGGTGGTGGTCGGGCGACGGGTGGGCTTCAGCGGCCCGCGCAACGGGTCGGCTTGTCGGCGACTGTCCGGCCGCCGGACGAGGTCGGCCGGTTCCTGGTGGGCAACGCACCGATCACCATCGTCTCGCCGCCCGCGCCGAAGACCTTCGACCTGTCGGTCCGCGTGCCGGTGGCGGACATGACCGAACCCGGTGAATCCGATCAGCCCGGCTCGATCTGGCCGCATGTGGACGAGGCCATCGTGGATCTGGTGCTGGAGCACCGCTCTTCGATCGTGTTCGCGAATTCGCGCAGGTTGGCCGAGCGGCTCACCGCTCGGCTCAACGAAACCTATGCGGCGCGGCTCGGCGAACCGGTGGAGACGGAGCACAAGCCGCCCGCCCAGCTCGGCGCGTCGACCGAAGTGGTTCATGGCGCGGGCCCGCTGCTCGCCAGGGCGCACCACGGCTCGGTGAGCAAGGAACAGCGCGCGCTCATCGAGGACGATCTCAAGAGCGGGCGGCTGCGCTGCGTCGTCGCGACCAGCAGTCTCGAACTCGGTATCGACATGGGCGCGGTCGATCTGGTGGTGCAGGTAGAGGCGCCGCCCTCGGTAGCGAGCGGTCTGCAGCGGATCGGACGGGCCGGGCATCAGGTCGGCGAGATCTCACGCGGCGTGCTGTTCCCGAAGCACCGGACCGATGTCATCCACTGCGCGGTGGCCTCCCAGCGGATGACCGCCGGACAGATCGAGGCCATCCAGATTCCCGCGCATCCGCTCGACATTTTGGCCCAGCAGACCGTTGCCGCGTGTGCGCTGGAACCGATCGACGTCGACGCCTGGTTCGATATCGTCCGCGGCACCGGCAGTTACGCGACGCTGCCGCGTTCGGCGTACGAGTCGGTGCTCGACCTGCTGGCCGGACGGTATCCGTCGGACGAGTTCGCCGAGCTGCGGCCGCGACTGGTGTGGGACCGGGACGCGGGCACGCTCACCGGACGCCCCGGCGCGCAGCGCTTGGCGGTGACCTCGGGCGGAGCCATCCCGGACCGCGGCTTGTTCGCGGTGTACATGGTCGGCGAAAAGGCCTCGCGAGTGGGCGAACTCGACGAGGAGATGGTGTATGAGTCGCGCGTCGGCGACGTGTTCGCACTCGGCGCGACGAGCTGGCGGATCGAGGAGATCACCTTCGACCGAGTGCTGGTGACACCCGCCTTCGGGCAACCGGGACGGCTGCCCTTCTGGCACGGCGACGGACTGGGCCGTCCCGCCGAACTCGGTGGGGCGCTGGGCGAATTCGTGCGGAAGGTCGGTCAGCACCCGGAGAATCTGGAAAAGCTCACCGCGGCAGCCGGTCTGGACGCCTTCGCGACCGCGAACCTCGGCACGCTGCTGGACGAGCAGCGCACCGCGACCGGGCATCTGCCCACCGATAAGACACTGGTGGTGGAGCGGTTCCGGGATGAGCTCGGCGACTGGCGGCTGGTGCTGCATTCGCCGTACGGACTACCGGTGCACGCACCATGGGCGTTGGCCATCGGGGCACGGTTGCGCGAACGGTTCGGCGTCGACGCCGCGCCCAATGCCTCCGACGACGGCATCGTGGTGCGGTTGCCGGACACCACCGACGATCCGCCCGGCGCGGAGCTGTTCGTCTTCGAGCCCGACGAGATCGATGACATCGTCACCGAACAGGTCGGCGGCTCCTCGCTTTTCACGTCCCGCTTCCGCGAGTGCGCCGCGCGCGCCCTGCTGCTACCCCGCCGCGACCCCGGCAAGCGGGCCCCGCTGTGGCAGCAGCGGCAACGGTCGGCGCAGCTGCTCGATGTGGCGCGCAAGTTCCCCGACTTCCCGATTCTGCTGGAGACGGTGCGCGAATGTTTGCGCGACGTCTACGATCTGCCGTCGCTACGCGACCTGCTCGGCCGGGTGGCGCGCCGCCAGCTGCGGCTGGTGGAGGTGGAGACGGCGACTCCATCGCCGTTCGCGAACGCCCTGCTGTTCGACTACATCGGCCAGTTCATGTACGACGGCGACAGCCCGCTGGCCGAACGCCGCGCCGCCGCACTGTCACTCGACTCGAGCCTGCTCGCCGAACTGCTGGGCCGGGTGGAACTGCGCGAGCTGTTGGACGCCTCGGTCCTGGAACTGACCGAGCGAGAGCTGCAGCGGCTCACCCCCGAACGCCATGCCCGCGACGCCGAGGGACTGGCCGATCTGCTGCGCCTGCTCGGACCGCTCACCGCCGCCGAGGCCGCCGAACGCTGCGTCGACGATCCGACGGAGTGGTTCGCCGAGCTGGTGAAAGCACGCCGTGCCCTGGAAGTTTCATTCGCGGGCCGCAGCTGGTGGGTGGCCGTGGAAGATGCGTCCCGGCTGCGCGACGCACTCGGCGTGCCGCTGCCGATCGGCACCCCCGCGGCATTCATCGAACCGGTCGCCGACCCGCTCGGCGATCTGGTCGGCCGGTACGCCCGCTCGCACGGACCGTTCAGCACCGAGGCGGTGGCCGCCCGCTTCGGTCTCGGGACAGCCGTCGTCGCCACCGCACTACACCGATTGATCACCGAGAAACGCATCGTGGAAGGCGAATTCACGCCCGGCGCGGCGGGCTCGGAATGGTGCGACGCGCAGGTGCTGCGCCGACTACGCCGACGCTCGCTGGCAGCGGCCCGACACGAGGTCGAGCCGGTCTCGACCGCCACCTTCGGCCGCTTCCTGCCGTCCTGGCAGCACATCGGCACCGGCGAACTCCGCGGTGTCGACGGTGTCGCCACCGTGGTGGAACAGCTCGCCGGCGTGCCGGTCCCGGCCTCGGCTTGGGAATCGCTCGTCCTGCCCGCCCGCGTCCGCGACTACTCCCCCGCGATGCTCGACGAACTGATGGCCACCGGCGAGGTCACCTGGTCCGGACACGGCTCGATCACCGCCAAGGACGGGTGGATCGCCCTCCACCTGACCGACCAAGCCCCCTTCACCCTCGCGCCGCCCGACGACATCGAACTGTCCGAGGTGCAGTTGCGGCTGCTCACCGCCCTCGGCGCATCCCTCGCACCCCCGGTGTCGTCCCCAGAGCAGGCACCCAGCGACGCCACGCCACCCGTGCCGGTGATGCACGGTGGGGGCGCCTTCTTCTTCCGGCAACTGTCCGATGCCACCGGGCTCCTCGACGACAGCGCTGTGGCGGCGGCGCTGTGGGAGTTGGTCTGGGCCGGAATGATTTCGGGCGATACCTTCGCACCGGTCCGGGCACTGCTGACGGGGACGACGCGGACGACGACCGCCCATCGAACGCCACGACGGGCCCCGCGCGGGCGGGCCTATCTGCCGCGGCCGAGCATGCCGACCCGGTCCGGCCCGCCCGCGGTGGCCGGACGGTGGTCGCTGTTGCCGGAGCGCGTGTCGGACAACACCGTTCGCGCGCATGCGACCGCGGACATGCTGTTGGAGCGGTACGGCGTGCTCACCCGCGGATCGGTGCAGAACGAGGGGGTGCCGGGCGGATTCGCGCTGATGTATCGGGTACTGACCGAGTTCGAGGACCGCGGGCGTTGTCGCCGAGGGTATTTCGTCGACTCACTCGGCGGTGCGCAATTCTCCACCACCGATGTGGTCGATCGGCTGCGGTCGTTCGACACCGAGCGCAGCCGTCCCGGCGAAACCAGGAAACAGACCGGGAAAGCACTCGCACTGGCGGCCTGTGATCCGGCCAATCCGTATGGGGCGGCCCTGGCCTGGCCGAAGGGTGACAGCGACAGTGGTCACCGACCCGGCCGTAAGGCCGGTGCACTCGTCGTGCTCGTCGAGGGTGATCTCGTGCTCTACCTGGAACGCGGCGGCAAGACCTTGCTCACGTTCACCGAGGACCCGACAGCCCGTCAGTCCGCTGCTCGAGCACTGGCCGACCTCGTGCACAACCGTCGCGTCGACTCCCTGGTCATCGACCGCGTCGACGGCGAAACCGTGCACGGCAACACCTTCGCGGGCTTCCTCACCGAGGCGGGCTTCTCGGCGACTCCCCGCGGCCTCCGCCTCCGGAGCCGCCCATGAGCGGCCCCGCTCGAACAGACCACTGCCCGGCCGGGCCCGCTGGCGGCAGTGACCACCGAGGGCGGCGGCATGCCCGAGGGTGACACCGTCTACCTCACCGCGGCCCGGCTGCGCGCGGCGCTGGCGGGTAAGACGTTGACCGGCAGTGACTTCCGGGTGCCGCGGTACGCGACCGTCGATCTGCGGGACCAGGTCGTGGACAGCGTCGGCAGCTACGGGAAGCATCTGTTCATTCGGACCCCGACGGTGAGCATCCATACCCACCTCAAGATGGAAGGCACGTGGCGGGTCTTCCACTGCGGGCAGCGCTGGACCAAACCCCGCGTCACCGCCCGGCTGGTGCTGCGCACGGATGAGGTCGAGGCCGTCGGGTTTTCCCTCGGCAAGGTGGAGGTGCTGCGAGTCGGCGACGAGCACACCGTCATCGACCACCTCGGCCCGGACCTGCTCGGCCCGAATTGGGATGTGACCGAGGCGGTGCGGCGGCTGGAACGATATCCGGAGCAACCGATCGGAGTCGCGCTGCTGGATCAGCGGAACCTGGCCGGTATCGGCAATGTCTATCGAAGCGAGATCTGCTTTCTGCGCCGGGTCCACCCGGCCACCCCGGTCGGCGCCGTGCCCGACCTCCTCGCGCTGGTGAACGAGGCGCACCGGGTGCTGACCCAGGCCGTGCAGGCGCCACCGCGGCGTGAGCTGGTCTACGGTCGCACCCGTCGCTCCTGCCAGCGATGCGGCACGCCCATCGCGTCGCAGCTGCTCGGCGAGCCCGCGCCCGCCTCGGACCGGATCGCCTACCGCGAGCGCGGCATCTACTTCTGCCCCCGCTGCCAGCCCGACCCGCGGCACGCGGATAAAGACTGATCGAAAAATCTGCCGCACCACCCAGCCCATCGGTTCGCGGCATCGAATCAACTGTGCAACCGAACCAATCGCTCGGCGTGGCCCCGGGCTATCGACCAACCATCACTGTAATTTGCCACTCAGTTGCTAATGATCGGCGCGCTCGGCACGACTATATCCGTGGCAGTCACGACACAGCACAGGAGCAGGCCATGACGACGGTATCGAGATCGGGCAGACGATTGCTCCTCGCGATTGCCAGCCGCCTCTTCTTCGCCGCGCTGGCCACCCTGGCCACCGTGCTCTTCAGTTACCTTCTGCTGCACCCGAACTCGGACACGAGCACGCCGCAGCAGCCACAGCCGCCGATCACCTCGGTGTCGCCTCGCCCTTGACGTAGCGCGGCCTCCCACTTAACTTACAAGTTGTAAGTTAATCAGGGAGTGTGGCATGAACGATCCACGGCAATACGTGGTCATCGGCGGCGGACTCGCGGGCCTCGCAGCCGCGGTCTGGCTGGCCGAAGCAGGCAAGCAGGTCACCCTGCTGGAGCGGCGCGGCAGGCTCGGCGGCCGCACCCACGCCATGAAGGTCGACGCGGCCGACGACCTCCCGGACAACGGCCAGCACGTGATCGCCAGCGGCTACGAGCACCTGTTCCGGTATCTCACCAGCGTCGGCACCCGCCAGTACGTCGCTTTTCCGCACCATGCGACGTTGCGCTGGCCGGACGGCCGCAGCGTCACCATGAGCACCAAGGGTCTCGGCGCACTGCGCACGCTCGCCGGTGCCCACCCCGACGCCAATCTGCTCGAGCGGGCGCGCGCCACCGTCGCCACCCTCCGGCTCGGCTGGCAATGCCTGCACCAACCCGCCGACCTGCCCGACCTGACCACCGAACAATGGTTCAACCGCATCGGCATGCCCGCGAAAGCCCGTGAGGCACTGTGGGACTGGTTGGCCCTCGGGGTCGCCGCCGAGCCGGTGCAGCAGGAGTCGGCCAAGGTGCTCGCCGATGTCATGGCCACCGGCATCCGCCTCGGCATCAAGCACCGGCGGCCCGCCACCATCGGCTATCCCACCACCGACCTCGACACGCTCTACATCACCGGTGCACTGAAAGTCTTCGCGGAGCACGGGGTCAAGGTCCAGCATCGCGCGGTGGCCCGGCGAATCAATATCTCCGGCGGCCGGGTCACCGGCGTGGCACTGGCGGACGGCACCACTGTCCCCGCCGACGCGGTGGTGTGCGCCGTACCCAACTCCAACGTCAACGGCCTGCTGGACGACCTGCCCGAACATGCCGAAATCTACGCGGCCGCAGATAAATTGGGTTACACGCCGATCGTCAGCACCAACCTGTACCTGGATCGCCCGCTGGGCACCACCGCCGAGTTCGAGGCCTTGATCGGCGGCACCGGCGTGATCGACGAGGTCTTCGACCGCCAGCGAATGACCGGCCGCAAGACCGACCAGGCCTGGCTGTACTGCCTGACCACCAGCGGGGCCTACGAACAGATCCACAAGACCAACGAGGAGATCGTCGCCGAGCAGATGGCACTGCTGCGCCGCTACTATCCCGCCGCCACGGAAGCGACAGTACTGCAGGGCCACGTGGTCCGGATGCCGAAAGCGACGTTCTCACAGGTCGTCGGCACGCACGCGCTGCGCCCCGATCAGCGGACGTCGGTGCCGACGCTGGTGCTGGCGGGCGACTGGACCGCCACCGACTGGTCGGCAACCATGGAAAGCGCAGTACAGAGCGCGGCCAGGGCGGTCGACCTGCTGCTTGCGCTACCGTCGGTGCCGTGACCACGGATCGCGCCACGTCCGATTACGTCGCCGACCCGCCGACCGGCAAGCCGCTGGCAGCCGAGCCGCCGGCCACCGAGCCGCCGGCCGACCAGCCGACGCCCAAGCGCCGGATGTCGGCCGCCGACCGACGTGCCCAGTTGCTGGATGTCGCACGCGACATCGTGGCCGCCGACGGTTTCGGCGCGGTCACCATCGATCGGGTGGCGCGCGAGTCACAGGTGGCCCGCGCCCTGGTGTATCAGCAGTTCAGCGATCTGTCCGGGCTGATGACCGCGCTGCTGGACCGGGAGTCGGCGATCGCGCTGGCGGGGGTCAGCAGCGTCGATTGGTCCGACACCGTCGACGTCGACCAGGTCGGGCGGGGCATCCTCGCCTACCTGCACGCGGCACCGACAAGTTGGCGAATCATCCTCAGCCCGCCCGACGGCGGTCCGCCCGATCTGCGTAACCGGCTCGAGCTCGGCCGGGCCTATGCCCGCGCCATCGGTGCCCGGCACCTGTCCCGCTACGCCGGCGTCACCGTGGATCCGAACGGGCCGACCGAGCGCATCCTGCTCGCGGCGATGGAGGAACTGGCCCGGCTCCATCTCACCGACCCCGACACCTACCCGGACGAGATGGTGCTGCGCTACCTGCGCTCACTCGTCGGCTGGGCGATCCGCCTGGAAGCACCCCGCTGACCGGCGGCGGCACCATCCCGGTGCCGCCGACTGCAATCGGCCTTTCCTGAATACCAGCGTGATTCGTCTTCGGCGCTACCGGTTCGACTGTCGCAGTGCACTGTTCACCGCGCCGTCCGCCGGAACCGGCTCCAGAATTTCGGGGCGTGGTTCGGGAGCGGCGATGCGCAGTGCGTCGGCGGAAGCGTCGTCGGGCTGAGTTTGCGAACGGATCTCGGCTTCGACACGGGCACGGTAAGTCGTTACTTCGCGTTCGATTTCGGCCTCGTCCCAGCCGAGGATCGGGGCGACCAGCTCGGCCACCTGCTGGGCACTGTCGGCACCGCGGTCCGGGTACTCGATGGAAATGCGGGTGCGGCGGGCCAGGATGTCGTCCAGGTGCAGCGCGCCCTCGGCGGCGGCCGCGTAAACGGCCTCCACCTGCAGGTACGACGGCGCCTCGGTAATGGGTTGCAGCAGTTCGGGTTTGCCGTCCGCCATCGCCATCACCTCATCGATCAGCGAGCCGTATCGATCGAGCAGGTGCTTGATCCGGTACGGATGCACGCCGTATTCCTCGGCCAGCTGCACCGTCTGATTCACCAGCGCGAAGTAGCCGTCGGCGCCGAGCAGCGGCACCTTCTCGGTGATCGACGGTGAGACCCGGGCCGGAATATCCTGTGCCGCTTCATCGACCGCGTCGTAGGCCATCACCCGATAGGTGGTGTACTTGCCGCCCGCGATGCCGACCAGACCCGGCGCGACCCGGGCGACGGCATGTTCGCGGGATAGCTTGGAGGTCTCGTCGCTCTCCCCCGCCAGCAGCGGCCGCAGGCCCGCGTACACACCATCGATATCGTCGTGCGTGAGCGGGGTGACCAGCACGTCGTTGACCCGGTCGAGCAGATAGTCGATATCGGCCTTGGTCGCCGCCGGGTGCGCCAGATCCAGGTTCCAATCGGTGTCGGTGGTGCCGACGATCCAGTGCGTGCCCCACGGGATGATGAACAGCACCGAGGTCGGGGTGCGCAGGATGATCGCGGCGTCGCTGACGATGCGGTCGCGCGGCACCACGATGTGCACGCCCTTGGACGCCCGCACATGGAAGCGGCCGCGCTGGTGGGCCAGCGCCTGCACCTCGTCGGTCCACACGCCGGTCGCGTTGATCACCACGTGCGCGCGGATATCGGCGGTGCGGCCGTCCTCGCTGTCGCGCACCTGCACGCCGACCACCCGGTCGGACTCGCGCAGGAACCCGACCACCTGAGTGGAGGTGCGGATCACCGCGCCGTAGTGCGCGGCCGTGCGGGCCACGGTCATCGTGTGCCTGGCATCGTCGACGACCGTGTCGTAGTAGCTGACGCCGCCGATCAGCGAGCTGCGCTTCAAGCCGGGGGCCAGCCGCAGCGCCCCCATCCGGGAGAGATGGCGTTGTCCGGGAACGGATTTGGCGCCGCCCATGGTGTCGTAGAGCACCAGCCCCGCCGCGACATACGGACGTTCCCACGCGCGGTGGGTGAGCGGGTAGAGGAAGCGCAACGGCTTCACCAGGTGCGGGGCCAGCGTGGACAGCGCGAGCTCGCGCTCCCGCAGCGCCTCGCGCACCAGGCCGAACTCCAGCTGCTCCAGATAGCGCAGGCCGCCGTGGAACATCTTCGACGACCGGCTCGACGTGCCGGAGGCGAGGTCTCGCGCCTCGACCAGCGCGACCTTCAACCCGCGGGTGGCCGCGTCGAGCGCGATACCGGCGCCGACCACGCCGCCGCCGATGACGACCACATCGAAGTGGTCCTTGCCGAACCGCTCCCAGGCCGCTCTGCGCTGCTCCGGACCGAGGAACTGGAATTCCGGTTTCTTGGTCATGCTCGACTCCTCCAACCGCGCCGGTTGTCGACGACTTGTGGTCTTTCGCGGGCATTCGTTCGAGCTGCTCGTCTACAGGTTATGCCAGTGGGGAGGGATCTCCTCGACCATGGCATGGCTCGTGTCGCCGAGCGCTACTTGTCGGTAACCAATGCCAACACTAATCCTCTGGCACGCGGACGGCGATGTGATGCCCGCCCACCCCTGGCCGCGCGGATAACGAAGGGACCCGCGAGGGCCGCAATCGGACACAGCGCGCGCCGTGTTTAGTAACCTGCACGAATGCGTCGCTATGTGGCCGCCATCGACCAAGGCACGACCTCGAGTCGTTGCATCGTCTTCGATCGGCAGGGGCGCGTCGTCGGCGTGGCCCAGCGGGAACACGAACAGATTTTCCCACGCCGGGGCTGGGTCGAGCACGATGCCGAAACCATCTGGAAGAACACCGAATTCGTGCTGAGTGAGGTGCTGAAACAGCAAAAGCTCGGCAGCGACGATATCGCCGCGGTCGGCGTGACCAACCAGCGCGAGACCACGGTGGTGTGGGATCGCGCCAGCGGCAAGCCGATTCACCACGCCATCGTGTGGCAGGACACCCGCACCGACCGGCTGACCACCGAACTCGGTGGCGACATCGGCCCGACCCGCTACCAGGAGCGCACCGGGCTGCCGCTGTCCACCTACTTCGCCGGGCCCAAACTGCGCTGGATCCTGGACAACGTCGACGGTGCGCGCAAACGCGCCGAGGCGGGCGAGCTGTGTTTCGGCACCATGGACAGCTGGGTGCTGTGGAACCTCACCGGCGAGCACATCACCGACGTGACCAATGCCTCGCGCACCATGCTGATGGATCTCCAGACCCGGCAATGGGATTCGGAGATCTGCGCGGAATTCGGTGTGCCGGAGTCGATGCTGCCCGAGATCCGCAGTTCCTCCGAGGTGTACGCGGAAATCACCTCGGGTCCGCTGCAGGGGATTCCGGTCGCGGGCATCCTCGGCGACCAGCAGGCCGCCACCTTCGGCCAGGCCTGCCTGTCCCCCGGTGAAGCGAAGAACACCTACGGCACCGGCAATTTCATGCTGCTCAACACCGGCACCACGCCGGTGGTCAGCAAGCACGGGCTGCTCACCACCGTCTGCTATCAACTCGGCGACGAGCCTGCCGTGTACGCCCTGGAGGGTTCGATCGCGGTCACCGGCTCACTGGTGCAATGGTTCCGGGACAATCTCGGCATCATCTCGTCGGCGGACGAGATCGAGCCGCTGGCCAGCAGTGTCGAGGACAACGGCGGCGCCTACATCGTGCCCGCCTTCTCCGGGCTGTTCGCGCCGCGCTGGCGGCCGGACGCGCGCGGCGTCATCGCCGGGCTCACCCGGTATGTGAACAAGGCACATCTGGCGCGAGCGGTGCTGGAGTCCACCGCTTTTCAAACCTACGAGGTGGTCGAGGCCATGCGCGCCGACGCCGAATCCGAGCAGATGGACCTGGAACTGACCACTCTGAAGGTGGACGGTGGCATGGTCGGCAACGACCTGCTCATGCAATTCCAATCCGACATCCTCGACGCACCCGTGGTGCGTCCGATGGTCAACGAGACCACCGCGCTCGGCGCCGCCTACGCCGCCGGGCTCGCGGTCGACTACTGGTCCGGCACCGACGAGATCCGGGAGAACTGGGCTGCCGACAAGACCTGGGAGCCGACGATGTCCGACGCGGATCGCGACGAACACCTGAAGGCATGGAACAAGGCCGTCGAACGCACCTACAACTGGGCCGACTGACCCGGTACCGGGGAGGCCGCGAGCTGTGCTCGCTCCGGCGGCGGGTACATGTGGCAGGTCGCGAACTACCTGCGGCCGGGTATCAACGACGACTGACCCGTCGGCCACGGCCGCCGGGCGCGCAATCCGCGCGCGCCGGTGGCCGCGGCGCACTACCCTGCGGCACGGGCCAATCGGTCCACGGCCGTGGTCAGGGTTGCGGCGTCGGAGGTGGTGAAGCACAGGCGCATCGAGTGCCGGTAGCCGTCCTCGACGGCGAACGCGGAGCCGGGCACATAGGCGACTCCCGCCTCCAGCGCGGCGGGTAGCAGGAGTTCGGTGTCGGTGCCGTCGGTGAAATCGACCCAGACGAACATGCCGCCGGTGGCGTCGGTACAGCGCACCCGGTCGCCGAAACGGGTACGCAGCGCGTGCACAAGGGCTTTGGCGCGCTGGCCGTAGGCATGGCGGACGGTATCGACATGGCTGGTCAGCCAGGTTTCGTCGGCGAGCAGTTCGGTCGCGATCTGCTGGGTGAGCGCCGAACCACACAGGTCAGCACCCTGTTTCAGCAACTCGACGGCGCGGCAAACAGGATCGGGTGCCACCATCCAGCCCACCCGCAGCGTCGGCGAGATGATCTTCGAGGCACTGGAGAGCCGGATTACGTTGGGCGAGTATGTCGCCACCGGTTCGGGGGCGGGGCGGTCGAACCACAGTTCACCGTACGGATCGTCCTCGATCACCCAGAACCCATGGGCGGCAGCAAGTTCGGCGAGCTCCCGGCGGCGCGCCGGGCTCTGCGTCACCCCGCCCGGATTGTGGAAGTTGCTCACCGTGTGCACGAGGGCGGGCCGCTCACCACGCGCCAGCAGATCCTTCAGCACGTCGACGCGCATGCCCGCGCCGTCCAGCGGCACCGCGACGATGCGCGCACCCGCGGCCCGGAAGACTTGCAGCGCACCGACATACGCCGGATCCTCGACCACCACCAGCGCGCCGGGATCCAGCAGCACCTCGGCCAGTAGCGACAGCGCCTGCTGCGAACCGTGCGTCACGAACACCTCGGCGACGTCGACTGAACGCCCGAGCCGCACCGACTCCCGCTCCGCGAGCACTGCCCGCAGCGGTGCCCAGCCGCGCGATTCGGTGTACTGCAGACATCCGGTCCCGCGCAACGCGCGGTCGGCCGCCACGGCGAACCGCTCGCGCGGCATCAGCTCGGCGTCCGGCAACCCACCGGCCAGGCCGATCACCTCCGGCCGCGCGGTGAGTTTCAACAGGTCACGGATCGCCGAGCTGCGCAGGCCACCGAGCTTGCCCGCCAGCGGCGGAAAGGTCGCCGACATGACTTCACTTTTGCATACCGCTACCAATATATGAAACCAATATCCCAGATTCTGAGACGTCAGCGATCGTTGATGGAGTACAGCAGGTGCTTGCCGTCCCGCTCCACGGTGGTGATGATCTGCTTGTAGAGCCGTTTTGTCCCGTCGGGCCGGAACTCCTGCAGATCGACCTCGTAGGACCCCGGCGTCACTTCGAGGATCCGCAGGCAATGCAGGGTGCCGACGGGGATTTCCTCGTCGATGCCCTTCTGGATGTTCGCCGCGGTGGACACATTGAACGCGTCGTCGGCAACGAATCTCCGGGCGCGCTCACCGCTGCGCTCGACGTAGAAGGCGTACTGGAAGCCGAGGATCGCGCCGGGCCCGCTGGCGGTGTCGCCGCTGCCGTTGCCGATGGTGACCTTGCTGTCCCTGGTGGTTGGACAGCTCAGCGCCGCGGTGGTCGTGGCGGGCGGCGCCGGATTGTCGCCGCCGCTGTTCCTGGACACCATGATGACCGTCACCGTGAGCCCGACCAGGATGACCACGGCCAGCACGCCCGCGATCACATTGCGGCCCTTGTGCGAACCGGACCGCTGCGGCGGCGCGGCGACCGGAGCCGTGGGTGCCAGCCGCTGCGCGATCGGATCGTCCGCCCAGGACAGTCCCGACGCGGCCAAGGGCGGCGGTTTGGGCACGCTGCCGGTGTCCGTCGGGCGGGTCCACCACGAGTCCTTGTCGGCGTCGGCGGGCGGCGGCGTGACCTGCTCGGCGGACGGCACTCGTGGCTGCGCCGGTCCCGGCCGCGCGGCGGACGGGGGCCCGGGGAAGACCGTCGAATCGGGTGCCCGGTACTGCGCTCCCGGCGGCGGTGTCGGCTCTGGTTCGGCCGCGGGCCGCCACACCAGTTCGGGATGGTCGGCCGTCTGCTCCGGCACCGGCCAGCGCGGGCCGGTATCACCCATCGGCGGACCGAATTCCGAGACGGGCGGACCGAATTCTGAGACAGGCGGGCCGAATTCGCCCACCGGGGGGCCGAAATCCGACGCGGACTGGTCGTCGGATTCGTTCTCCCTACGATCACCCTCGGAGTTCACACCCAATCCTTTCCCCAGGACACACGTGTGGGGCGGTCGCGAACGACCGCCCCACCCGTCGAAAAAGCTCCAGCCGGTGTCAGTAAGCTCCAGCCGGTGTCAGTACTGGAGTGAACCACCCCACTGGGTGGTGACACCGCCTACTTCGACTGTCTGCGGAGCGAGGTCGCCCGGCTGAAGCGGAAGCTTAACCTGCGCCGCCGCTTCGAGTGCCGCGGCACCGCCCGGCTGTTCCTTGATCCAGTTCTCGACCGCCGCCTTGGCCAGGTTGGC
Source organism: Nocardia brasiliensis (assembly GCF_042691675.1). GTDB lineage: Bacteria > Actinomycetota > Actinomycetes > Mycobacteriales > Mycobacteriaceae > Nocardia > Nocardia brasiliensis_D. The sequence goes on along the minus strand of NZ_CP170507.1, from coordinate 1,432,180 downwards.
CTGGGTGGTGTCGAAGACGGAGATCGTCTTGTTGTCGGCCAGGCCGACGCCACCGGTGTAGGTGGTGACCTTGACGGTGTTGGTGTCGACGTACTCGACCGACACACCGGCCTCACCCTGACCGGCCGGCGTGCGGTAGCCGATGGTGCCGACATAACCCGACTCGTTGTTGAAGTGGTGCGTGTTGGCCACATAGCCGGGCAACAACGTGCCACCGTCGATGTTCGCACCGATTTCCTGGTGCGGGCCGGTCATTTCGACGACCGGAGCCGGCGGGGCGGCCTGCAGTTGCGGGGCCTGCCAGCGCGGTTGCTGCTGTGGCTGGACCAAGGTCTCCGGCTGCTGCGCCTGGGTGTTCTCGTCCCTCGGCGTGGTCTGCGTGCTCGGCGGCGTGGTGCCGGGCTGGGCGGGCTGCTGATCGCCCGGCTGCTGCTGGCCGCCTGGCTGCTGCTGGTCGGCGGGCGCGTCCGGCATGACCGCGGGCTGATCCGACTGACCCGGCACCGGCAGCGGCGCGACGCGCGGGGTGGTGACACCCGGCTGAGTCGGCTGGGGCAGCTTCGGATCCTGCTGCGGATTCGGCATGACCTGGTTCGGGTCCGGCGTGGTGACACCGGGCTGGCTGGGCGACGGGGGCACGGTCGGCGTGTTGGGCACGGTCGGCTTGTTCGGATCCGGCTGGGTGGTTTCCGGACTCGGCGGCGCCTCGTTCACTCCGGGCTGTGACGGCGCCGGCGTAGGCGGTGCTGGCGGTGGTGTGGTCGGCTGAGCCCCCGCCGGTGCCGCGAAGAGAGTGGCCACAGCGGCCGCGGTGGCCAGTGGCAACGAGGAACTCGCCATCGCTCGCTGCGCCCGACTCGGCTTACGATGTTTCACTTTTCGCATTCCCTTTCCCGGGTGCGACCTGGTTCGGTCGCACACAGTTGTCTCTGTCGAGACGCCCGGTTCGTCGAACGACGCGAAGGTCATTCGACGTTTCGACTGGGAAAAGATCCATCCCCCCGAACACCGAACCACGCGACCGCCCGCCGATCGCATCTCTGCGGGAAGTGAACCATATGTAGGCCTGATGGGCAATGTGAATGAAACTCTTCCGGCAGCACGAACCTCGCTGAACCGCAAGACCATTCAATCCAGGTCGTCGTGCCGCATCAACTGACGTGCCGCTTCGGTCACCGAGCCGGTCAGCGACGGGTACACCGAGAAGGTCTGGGCCAGGTCGTTGACGGTCAGGTTGTTCTGCACCGCAAGGGCGATCGGCAAAATGAGCTCCGACGCGATCGGGGCCACTACCACGCCGCCGATCACCACGCCGGTCGCGGGGCGACAGAAAATCTTCACGAAACCCCTGCGCAGGCCCGACATCTTGGCTCGCGGGTTGGTATTGAGCGGCAGCATCACCGTGCGCGCGGGCGTCTCGCCGTTGTCGATCGCGGTCTGGCTCACGCCGACGGTGGCGATCTCCGGGCGGGTGAACACCGCGGACGCGACCGTCTTCAACCGGATCGGGCTGACGCCCTCGCCGAGCGCGTGGTACATCGCGATGCGGCCCTGCATCGCGGCCACCGAGGCCAGCGGCAGCAGGCCGGTGCAGTCGCCCGCCGCGTAGATGCCGGGCACGGAGGTCCGCGAGACCCGGTCCACCCGCAGGTAACCGCCGCGGTCGAGTTCGATACCGACCCGCTCCAGGCCGAGCCCGTCGGTATTGGGCGTCGAGCCGACAGTCATCAGGGCATGCGACCCGGCGACGGTCCGGCCGTCGGACAGCTTGACGACGACACCCTCGGCGGTGCGCTCCACCGCGTCCGCACGGGCGTGCTTCACCAGCTCGACACCGCGCTCGGCCAGCGCGTCCTCCAGCACCAGGGCCGCGTCGGCGTCCTCGCCGGGCAGCACCCGGTCGCGACTGGAGACCAGCCGCACCCGCACACCCATTTCGGTATAGGCGGAGACGAATTCGGCGCCGGTGACACCGGAACCGACCACCACCAGGGTCTCCGGCAGCTCTTCCAGGTCGTAGAGCTGGCGCCAGTTCAGGATGCGCTCACCGTCCGGCTCGGCACCGGGCAACACGCGCGGGCTCGCACCAGTGGCGATCAACACAACCTCGGCCTCGATGGTCGTCTCGGTGCCGTCGGCCAGCTTGGCCAGCACCTGGTGCGCGGCAAGGCCGCTGGACGCGTCGGTCAGCTCCGCGCGACCCGCCAGCACGGTCACCCCGACGGTCTGCAACTTGGACCGGATGTCGGAGGACTGCGCCAACGCCAGCGCCTTGACGCGGCCGTTCACCTCGGCCAGTTGCACGGTCGCCTGATTCGGATCGAGCGTGATCCCCAGATCCCGAGCGCGGCGCAGGTCGGTGCGCACGCCGGTGGAGGCGATGAAGGTCTTCGAAGGGACACAATCCCAGAGCACACAAGCCCCGCCGATGCCGTCGCTATCGATCAGCGTCACCGACGCACCGTGCTGGGCCGCCACCAGCGCCGCCTCGTAACCGGCCGGTCCGCCACCGATGATCGCTATGCGGGTCATTGATACCTCCGCTCTTGGTTGCGCACCGGGATCTCCGGTACCTGTCAACGTTATCGGGCGAGGCAGGCGCACCCGCCGCCCGGCCACCACCCCCCACGGAATCGCTACGCGATGCGGGTCCAGAGGGTCGCCGCGCCCGGAACGCGCCACAGGAATACCGCATCTGGCCGGGATAGAGTCGATCCCGGGATGTTATTGGCTACCCTTTGCTGGTGCCGATCTACGCCGCCTATGGGTCCAACATGGACTCAACCCAGATGCTCGAGCGCTGTCCGCACTCGCCTATGTCCGGAACGGGCTGGTTGGAGGGCTGGCGGCTCACGTTCGCCGGCGACGACATCGGCTGGGAAGGGCCGCTGGCGACGGTGGTCGAGGAGCCCGGCTCGCGGGTCTTCGTCGTGCTCTACGACGTGTCGCCGGAAGACGAGCAGCGCCTGGACCGCTGGGAGGGCTCGGACTTCGGCATCCACAAGAAGATCCGGCTGCGCGTCACTCGCAGTGAGAGCACCGCCGATCCGACACTGGCCTGGCTGTACGTGCTCGATGCCTACGAGGGCGGGTTGCCCTCGGCGCGCTATATCGGCGTGATCGCCGATGCGGCCGAAAAGGCCGGTGCGCCAGAGGAATACGTACATTCCCTGCGCACCCGCAACAGTCGCAACGTCGGGCCGGGGAACTTCGGCTGACAAACGGACGACGTGGCCGACCCGAGGGTCGGCCACGTCGCAAGCGCTCTAAGCGGCCTCGCGCATTCGCGCTCGCAAGCGCCCTAAGCGTTCAGCACGATATTGGTCAGCACCCGCACGCCCACCGCGAGCGCCCGCTCGTCGAGGTCGAAGGTCGGCTGATGCAGATCCAGCTGCTCGCCGTGTCCGGACCAGACACCGAGCCGCGCCATCGCGCCCGGCACCTCTTCCAGGTACCACGAGAAGTCTTCGCCGCCACCGGATTGCATGGTGTCGGCCAGCGCGTCCGGGCCGATCTTGCGGATCGCGTCCTCGAACATCCGGGTGGACTGTTCGTCGTTGACCACCGGCGGCACGCCGCGACGGTAGTTCAGCTGGTACCGCACGCCGGTCGGGGCGAGCAGGCCGTCGACGATCTCGCGCACCATCGGCTCCAGCAGCGACCAGGTCGCGTGATCGCCGGTGCGGACGGTGCCGGTGAGCATGCCGGTCTGCGGAATCGCGTTGGGCGCCTTGCCCGCACTCACCGCACCCCACACCATCACGGTGCTGGTACGCGGGTCGATGCGACGACTCAGCAAGCCGGGCAGGCCGGTGATCACGGTACCGATGGCGTAGACCAGGTCGCTGGTGAGATGCGGGCGCGAGGTGTGCCCGCCCGGCGAGTCGAGGACCAGTTCGACCGTGTCGGCGGCCGAGGTGATCGCGCCGACACGGATGCCGACCCGGCCCACCTCCAGGCGCGGGTCGCAGTGCAGCGCGAAGATCCGCTCCACACCCTCCATCGCGCCGGTGGCGACCACGTCGATCGCCCCGCCCGGCATGACCTCCTCGGCGGGCTGGAACACCAGCCGCACGCCGACCGGCAGCTCGGGCACCTCGGCCAGCGCGAGCGCGGTGCCGAGCAGGATGGTGGTGTGCGCGTCGTGGCCGCAGGCGTGCGAGACGCCGGGCACGGTGGAGGCGAAGCTCAGACCGGTGAACTCCTGCAGCGGGAGCGCGTCCATGTCGGCGCGCAAGCCGATGCGCGGGCCCTCCGGCCCGATGTCACAGATCAGGCCGGTACCGCCGGGCAGTGGCTGCGGCGTCAGGCCCGCCTTGATCAACCAGGACGAGACGAACTCGGTGGTGGCGAACTCGGTGCGAGAAAGTTCCGGGTTGGCGTGGATGTGCCGACGCCACTGGACGAGGTCGGCCGCGTGCTCGGCCAGCCAGCCCTCGACCGATCCCAATCCCGTTCCCACGGTGTTCCCCGTTCCCACGGTGTCCGACAATGCGACGATGTCCGGGCCCTCCGCGAGTGCGCACGCACCCGCTTCCGTGCCCGTCGCCCGCTCCGCCGAACGGCCGATAGTGCTCACGGCTGCGCCTCGCTGTCGCTCGGCTCCGCCGTGCGCACTGGGCGCACTGAGCCCCCGGTTCGCTCGCTGCGCTCCCTCACTGAAAGTCCTCCTGTCGTTGAACGAGCCGTTGCAACAACCTGTCCCTTTGTTCTTCATCGCTGGCAGCGGTGATCGCGGTACGCGCGAGTGCCAGCGCACCATCGACCACCGCACGATCCGCCGAGGCGTTGACACTCGCCGCGGCGAAGTCTGGCTGGTGCGTCACCGCACCTCCGGCATCAATGCCGATAACCGGGTGGATGCCCGGAATGACGTTGGTGACGTTGCCCATGTCCGTACTCCCGAGCGGCCGCTGTGCCTCGAGCTCGGGTGCGATCGGCACTCGCCCCAATCCGGTTATCTGCTCGCGATAGGCAAACAGTAACGCCGGATCGGGTGTCAGCTCGGTATATGTCGGCGCGACAGTCCGTATTTCCTGGGTGCAGCCGGTCGCAAGGGCGCCCGCCTCGAAACACGCCGACGCTCGTCGCATCAGATTGTCGAGAGATGCGGAGTCGACTGCGCGTAGGTAATACAGCAGTTCCGCACGTCCGGGCACGATGTTGGGGGCTACGCCACCATCGCCGACTATACCGTGAAGTTGCTGGCCAGGCTGGAGATGCTGCCGCAGCAACCCGAGAGCTACCTGACTGACGGTGACCGCGTCGCCCGCGTTGCGACCCAGTTCCGGGGCGGCGCTGGCATGCGCCTCGCGGCCGTGGAAGACGATCGACAGATCGGCCATGGCCAGCGACCGCGCGCCGACGATGTCGAGCGGGCCGGGGTGCACCATCATCGCCATCGCCACGTCGTCGAAGATGCCGCGCTCCAGCATCAGCACTTTGCCGCCGCCGCTCTCCTCGGCCGGGGTGCCGAGCACCAGCACGGTCAGTCCGAGGGCATCGGCGACCTCGGCGAGGCCGAGCGCGGTGCCGACGGCCGACGCGGCAATGATGTTGTGCCCGCAGGCATGTCCCATGCCGGGCAGGGCGTCGTACTCAGCGCAGATGCCGACGGTGAGCGGGCCGCTGCCGAAGCTGGCGCGGAACGCGGTCGGCAGCTCGGCCACGCCGGTCTCGATCTCGAAGCCACGCTCGGCGAGCGGCGCGATGGTCTTGGCGACGCTGCGGGTCTCCTCGAAAGCGAGCTCCGGCTCGGCGTGGATGGAGTGCGAAAGGTCGATCAGCTCGTCGCAGGCGGCCTTGATCGCCGCGTCCGACAGCTGCATGGCATCAGTGCGCGCGACGTCATAGTCGTTGCGCGATCCCTGGTGCCCGCTGCGCGGTGGTGGCATGGCACACAGTGTTGCACTGTGTCGCACACCGAGCGCAGCCCATATCTCTTCGGGCAACCACCGCGGACGACCTACCCGTGCCGCACTATCCGATATTTGCGCAGGTCAGCGCGTCGACACAGCGGTCGCGATGGCGATTATCCGGCCGCGAAAGCGAGGTTTTCCGCAGTCGTCCGCACGGCCAGACCGGCCAGCGCGTTGGCGTGCAGTGCGCGCTTGATGACCGGCAGATTCGGCTTGCGGTTGCTCGCCAGTGCCGCGGCCCTGGCCACGGCAGTCGCCAGCAACGATTCCGCGTCGGCCTTGGCGTCGACGATGCCCGCGGCGATCGCCTCGTCGGCCGGGTAGCGGTAGCCGGTGGTCATCGCCTGCACGCAGACCTGGTTGGACAGCCGCTCGGTCAGCAGGGCGTTCATGCCGATGGTGAACGGCATACCGAGGTGCACTTCGGGCAGGCAGTAGAAGCCGCGGTCGGCGCGCATCACCCGGAAATCGTGCGAGGTGGCCAGCATCGCGCCCGCACCGAAGGCGTGCCCGTTGATCGCGGCGACCGTCGGCATCGGGAACTGCAGCAACCGGGTGTAGAGCGAGTGCACGCGGTCCAGGTAGCCGTGCATCTTGTCCAGGTTGCCGAACAGCCAGTCGGTGTCGAGGCCGTTGCTGTAGAACTTCCCGGTCGCCACGGTGACCAGCGCGGCGGGCCCCTCCGAGCTCTCCACCTTGTCCAGCAGACCGTGGAACTCATCGATCCAGTCCGGGTGGAAGCGGTTCTCGCTGTCCGTCTGTCCCTCGTTTCCGAGGTGGACGACGAACACTTCCCCTTCACGTTCCAGATACGGCATGCGTGCAGAATATCCGGCCCGCGCCGATACCCCTACTGGTGGGTAGCAATCCCCGATCATCGCTCCTCCGGGGTGTAGTCCAGGCCGAGGTCCGCGCTGAACTCGCGCAAGAACTCCTCGAAAACGGGGGTGAGATCGCTGAACGCGAAGTCGAGCTGCCGGAGCACTTCCATGCACAGCAGGCCGTAGAGCCGAATCCAGCTCTTCAGGAACACGTGCGCCGCTTCCGGCGGCAACTGTCCGTCGATGCCTCGCGAGTAGGTGGTCAATTGTTCACGCAGCGAGGGATCCAGCGCCGCGAGATCCGGTACGGCGAAGGGCCGCCGCAGCCACAGCGCGGCGACCTCGTTCCGGAAGACCGCTTCGAAGCCGAGCGCGCTCTGATAGCTCAACGAATCGGGCGCGAGCGTGGTGGATGGCGTGGCGAACAACCAGCCGAACTCCGCCGGGTGCGCCACCGCCCAGGCCCGCATGGCCCGGCACATGGCGAGCAATCGAACCGACTCGCCCGCACCGGAATGGGTGTCGCGGGCCGCAGCGACCGCCGCGGTCAGTTCGTCGTAGAAGTCCGCGGTGATGGCTTGGACCAGTACTTCGTGTCGCGGGTAGTAGCGGTACAGCGCGGGCCCGCTCATACCCATCTCACGCGCGATGGCGTTGATGGTCACCGCCTGCGCTCCGTTCTCCAGCAACAGCCGACGGGCGGTATCCCGGATCTCGCCCATGGTGGCTTGCCGTACTCGGTCACGGCGGTTGGTTGCCTGTGCGTTGATCGTCCCCTTGCTCGTCACGCGTTCGATGTTACATACTCTAGCGAATGTTAGAGGGTCTAACCCAAGGGATTGTCTCTAACTTGGTATGAAGGGAATCGATATGCCTGGTAAGGCCATCGTCATCGGGGCCGGAATCGGCGGACTGACCGCCGCTAAAGCGTTGGGGCACCACGGATGGGAGGTGGACGTCTACGAAAGATCAATGGACGCCGGACCTGCGGGATCGGGCCTCACCCTGGCACCGAACGCGGTCGCGGCGCTGCGCTGCCTGGGACTGGACGCCGCGCTGGAGACGCACGGTCGGCGGCTGGACGGCCTCGAAGCCCGACTGCGCTCGGGTCACCGCGTGCTGCGCATCGATGCCGCCGAACTCGCCACCAAGTACGGCGGCGGCCTGTATTCGCTGCACCGGGGCGATCTGCACCGGCTGTTGGTCGAATCGCTGGACCAGGTGCGGGTGCACACCGGGCATCGGGCGATCAGCGTCTGCCCCGATGGGGCCACCGCGACGGTCACGCTGCGGGGCCCGGACGGATTGCGCGCACTGTCCGCCGATCTCGTGGTCGCCGCCGATGGGGTGCATAGTCCGTTGCGCGCCACCGTTTTTCCCGACTATCCCGGTCCGCGACATGCGGGGTACGTCGCGTGGCGCGGCATAGTGCCCGCGGCCGATGCCGCGCCGCTGCGTGTCGCGGAGGTGTTGACCGAGACCTGGGGCGAGGGCCTGCGGATCGGCGTCACGCCACTGCGAAACGGACAAATCTACTGGTACGCCTTGGAAACTTCGGGCGAGGCCGCCCGAGACGTACCCGATGTGGCTCACCTCATCGCACACGCCGATGCTTGGTCCGACCCGATTCCCGACGTGCTCGCCGCGACACCACCGACGGCAGTACTGCGACACGATGTCTACTACCTCCACGCCGCACTGCCGAGTTTCATTCGGGGACCGATCGCCTTCCTAGGCGACGCCGCCCACGCGATCACACCGGACATCGGCCAAGGCGCGGGCCTGGCCATCGAGGACGCGGTGGTGTTGGCCGCCGCGATCGATCGGCACGGGGTCGCCGCGGGCCTCGACGCATACGACTCAACTCGTCGGCCGCGCACCCAGCGGCTCGCCCGGACCTCGGGTCGAATGGGGCGAGCACTGCAAGGTAGTCACCCTGGCACCGCCCTGATCCGCGACTTCGTCGCACGATGCACGCCGCCGGGAGCGGGCGCCCGATTCACCGATTCGCTCTACGGCTGGACACCACCCGCCATGGCATCCGCGGCTCACTGAACCGCACTCGCGGCCGAGTGGGCCGACCTGCGAGTTGGCCGACCACACCGGCACGGCGCTTCCGACGGGACTATCGTGGCGATCATGCTTGCCGAACAGGCCGCCGAGGCGATCGCCGAACGTACTGGAGTGCCGCGTCACCGGGTTGCGGTGGTGCTCGGCTCGGGCTGGCAGGAGGCGGCCGCGGAGATCGGTACGCCGGTCGCGTCGGTGCCGATGCCGGAGTTACCGGGGTTCGGCACGCCGAGCGCGCAGGGGCACGGCGGCATGGTCCATTCGGTCGCCGTCGGTGACACACCCACGCTGCTGCTGATGGGCCGCCAGCACCTGTACGAGGGCTACCAGCCCGCCGATGTGGTGCACCCGGTCGCCGCGGCCGTCGCGGCGGGCGCCGAAATCGTGCTGCTGACCAATGCCGCGGGCGGTATCCGGGATGGCCTCGCCGTCGGCGAGCCGGTGCTGATCAACGACCACCTGAACCTCACCGGCCGCACCCCGCTGACCGGGGCGACCTTCGTCGACCTGGTCGATGCCTGGGATCCCGAATTGCGCGCCCTGGCAAAGGAAATCGACCCCGGCCTGACCGAGGGCGTGTACGCGGGCCTGACCGGGCCGCAATACGAGACACCGGCCGAGATCCGGATGCTGCGCACCATGGGCGCCGATCTGGTCGGCATGTCGACGGTGCTGGAGGCGATCGCCTGTCGCGCGCTCGGCGCTCGGGTACTCGGCATCTCGCTGGTCACCAACCTGGCCGCGGGCGTCACCGGCGCGCATCTGTCGCACGCCGAGGTGCTCGCCGAAGGTCATGCCGCCGCACCGCGATTGGGCAAGCTGCTGCGCGGCGTGCTGGAACGGGTGTAGATGCTGCGCTTCGGCACCGCCGGCCTGCGCGGCCCGCTGCAAGACGGCCCGGACGGCATGAACGTGGCGACGGTGACCAGAGCCACCGCCGGAATCGTGGACTGGTTGCGCGGGCGCTGCCTCGGCGGCGGCGCGGTGGTCGTCGGCCGCGACGCGCGGCACGGCTCCGCCGAATTCGCCACGGCGACGGCGGAAATCTTTGCCGCCGCGGGTTTTCCGGTGACGCTGCTGCCCCGCCCATTGCCGACGCCGGTGGTCGCGTACGCGGTCCGTGAGCTCGGCGCGGTGGCCGGTGTGCAGATCACCGCGTCTCACAATCCGGCCACCGACAACGGATACAAGGTCTACCTCGACGGTGGCTCGCAGCTGCTGGCCCCCGCCGACACCGAGATCGAACGCTGCATCGAGGCCGTCACCGAACCGGTCGCCCGCACGCCGGTCACCCCGGCGGACGACGACCTGGTGCAGCGCTACCTGAACCGGGTGTCCTCGCTGCCCTCGGTGATCGGCGGTCCCGGTGCGCGCGCCGCCATCCGGATCGCGCTGACGCCGCTGCACGGCGTCGGCGGTGACCTGGTCGTGAAAGCGCTCGCCGCGGCGGGATTCACCGACGTCCACGTGGTCGAGGAGCAGTTCGAGCCAGACCCCGACTTCCGCACCGTCGCGTTCCCGAACCCGGAGGAGCCGGGCGCGACCGACCTGTTGCTGGCCTTGGCCACCCGGGTCGGCGCCGACGTGGCGATCGCGCTCGATCCCGACGCGGACCGCTGTGCCGTGGGAATTCCGTTACCGGACAACACCTGGCGGATGCTGCGCGGAGACGAGACCGGCGTGCTGCTCGGCGACTGCGTGTTGCGTACCGCCCCGCCGGACGCGCTGGTGGCCACCACGATCGTGTCGTCGCGGCTGCTGTCCGCGCTCGCCGCCGCGCGCGGTGCCCGTTACGCGGAAACCCTCACCGGTTTCAAATGGCTGGCCCGCGCGGGCGACGGCCTGGTCTATGCCTACGAAGAGGCGATCGGCCACTGCGTCGACCCGGCCACGGTCCGCGACAAGGACGGCATCTCGGCCGCGGTGCTCACCGCCGACCTGGTCGCCCGGCTGAAGTCGGCGGGCCGCACCCTGACCGACGAACTCGATGCGTACGCGGTCGAATTCGGGCTGCACAGCACCGATCAGGTGTCGCTGCGGCTGGACTCCGCGGCGGCCGCCGCGGACGTGGTGGCCCGGCTGCGCGCGAATCCGCCGGACGAGATCGCGGGCGAGCCGGTCAAGTACACCGACCAGCTCCAGGTGCGCGGCCGAATGCGCACCGACGCACTCATTTTCGAGGGCGCCACGGCGCGCATCGTGGTCCGCCCGTCCGGCACCGAGCCGAAACTCAAGTGCTATCTCGAGGTGCTGACGCCGGTCGCCGGGCCCGCCGACCTGCCCGCCGCCAGGACAACTGCGGGACAACGTCTTTCCGCATTGCGCGAATACTGCCAGGGGCTGTGACCGCCCAGGCATCATCATGTAATGACGGCGATGCACTGTACTCACTGCGGCAGCGAGGGCATGATGCCCGGCTTCATCGAGGACTCCGGCGACAGCTCCCGCGGCCACGCCCGCTGGGTCGAGGGTCCGCTGGAAATCGGCTTCTGGGGCGCGAAGCGGGCCGGCCGCGCGCACTGGCTGGTCGACGCCTTCCGATGTCAGGACTGCTTCCACCTAGAGCTGTTCACCCGGGCGCAGGATCAGTGAGGTCGGCTCAGCGCGGGCCGAACTGGCGGTCACCCGCGTCGCCGAGACCGGGGACGATGTAGGCGTTCTCGTTCAAGCCCGCGTCGATCGCGGCCGTGATCAGTCGCACCGGATGGCCCGAATCGGCCAGGGCCGCGACCCCTTCGGGCGCGGCGACGACGCAGACCGCGGTGATGTCGGTGGCGCCGCGGGCGACGAGGAGTTCGAGGGTATGGCGCATCGAGCCGCCGGTCGCCAGCATCGGGTCCAGCACGTAGACGGGTAGCCCGGCCAAGTCGTCGGGCAGCGACTCCATATACGGGACCGGCTGGTGGGAGTCCTCGTCGCGGGCGATGCCGACGAAGCCGATCCTGGCGTCGGGGATCAGCTCGGCGGCCACGTCGACCATGCCGAGGCCCGCCCGGAGGACCGGAACCAGCAGCGGCGGCTGCGCCAGGCGCGCGCCCTCGGCGAGGGCGACCGGTGTCGCGATCTCGAAATGCCGCACCGGCGCACCGCGCAGTGCCTCGTAGATGAGGATCCTGGTGAGATCGCGTAATGCGGTGCGGAAGGCCGAGTTGTCGGTCCGCGCGTCTCGCATCGTGGTCAGCAGGGCGGCGGCGAGTGGATGGTCCACGGTGTGAGTACGCATGAGGGAACGATAAAGTCACCAGTGGGTCCGCCGCCGAAGCTCCACCCGAAAGTTTTTTCGCATCGGTGGAACCGATCGGGAAGAGCGCGCGTCGAACCAAGTGAATGACGTACTCTGCCTGGGAACAACAGATGGGGGAAGCTCGATGCGGAAGATGTCGGCGGATACCGAGGGCATCGCAGCCTACGGCGCGACCGCCCACGTGATGGCCGGGGAAATGGCTACGGCCGGCGCGAGCGCGGTGGCCGCCGAGCCCGCCCTGCTCGGTCCGATCATGGGACTGATCGGCGGGGATTTCCTGGCCGCGTACGCCGCCGCGCACGCCGGACACGTCGCCTCGATCGGCCAGCTGTCCGCGGTGCTCGCCAGCATGGGCGGCGCGGCAACCGGCGCGGCAACCGTGCTCACCGAGACCGACGCGAACAACGCGGGATCGCTGCAGAGCGTGGTCGCCGAACTGGACGGGTGAGCCGTGATCGATATCAACGCGTTGGCCAAACCCATTTTCGACCTGCTCGCCAGCTTCGGCTCGGGCGTACTGCCGACCGGCGGCCCCGCCGACGCACTGCGCAGCACGTCGAGCGTCGTCGATCAGATCCAGCAGATGGGTCGCGACAGCATCAACGGCATGAACTCGGCGTGGGACGGCCAGGCCGCCGACGCCGCCACCGCGAAGGCGCTGCGGGTGCAGACCTCCGCCGCCACCATCTCCGACCGCGGCAACGACATGGCGACCGTGGTGAACCAGGCCGCCGCCGAGGTCGAGTCGGGCCAGAAGGACCTCACCGGCATCGCCCAGTCGTTCGTGAACACCGCGGCGAGCGCGGGCCCGGCACTGGCCACGCCCGCGGGCCTGACGATGATCGTCGGCTCCGCGATCGACCACCTCGGCCAGGCGCTTAACGTCGTCGGCCGGGTGCGGAACGAGCTCAGTACGCACACCGCCTCGATGACCGAACTGACCCCGCCGCCACCGACACCGTCACTCGCCGGGTCGCCCGCCACCACGACCGCCGGTACCCAGCAGTTGGTCTCGACCGCGACCAGTGCGCTCAGCGGTGCGGGTCAAATGGCGAGCAGTCTGATGAGCACGGCCATGCCCTCGATCCAGTCGGCGTCGATGCCGAGCGTCACGTCCGGCGCCCCGTCCACAATGGGCACCCCGAAACCGGACACCGGTTCGTCGGGCATGCCTAGCGACGGCAAGGGCGTGAAGATCACCCTGCCCGACGGCAGCACCGTGGAGGCGCCCAACGAGAAGGCGGCGACCGCGGTCCGCTCGGCGATCAGCGCGGTCGGCACGCCGTACGTGTGGGGCGGCAACACTCCCGGTGCCGGACTGGACTGCAGCGGCCTGACCAAGTTCGCCTACGGCGAGGCCGGCGTGGAGATCCCCCGGCTCGCCGCCGAGCAGGCCACCGGCAGCCCGGTCTCCCCCGGCGACCTGATGCCGGGCGATCTGGCCATCTGGGACGGCCACGTCGCGATGGTGATCGGCAACGGACAATTCGTCGAGGCAGGGGACCCGGTCCAGATCAGCTCGATTCGAACGGAGAATTCAGGGATGGGCTTCTACGGCTTCTATAGGCCGACGTCATGACGAATCCGCAGCAGCCACCGACGGTTCCCAACGTCACGGTTGCGGCCAGCACCAACCGATCGGGCACCATTTCGGTGCGCGCCACCGATCAGGGCATGCCGGTGGAGATCAAGTTCGAGCGCAGCGAATACCGTTACGGCGCACAGACTCTCGCGAACGAGATCCTGCGGCTCACCAAACGCTCCACGGTCGCCGCGAAGGCGCGCCGTCGCGAACTGCTGGCCGAGGCAGGCATGCCCGCCGACATCCTGGACCGGCTCGGCCTGCCCACCCGCCAGGCCGCGGTGGACGAGCTGGACCGGATCGACGACGCGGACACGGGACCGACGACCTGGATGAGGCCGGTATGAGTGAGCGCAGCGAGGCGCAGTCATGAGCGCGGAGATGGATGCTCTGGTCGCCAACGCGACACAGAAGCTGGAGGCGCTCGAGGCCGCGTTGTACGGCCTCAAGCAGGTGCGGGGGCGGCACACCACCGATGACGGCACGGTCACCGTCGAGGTCGACAGCGACGGCGCGCTCGTCGCGCTGAGCCTCGCCGAGACGGTCACTTCACTGCCACCGGCCGAGGTCGGACAGCTGATCGTCTGGGCGTGCAGGCAGGCCGCCGAGGACGCGGGCAGCCAGCGCTCGAAGGTCGTTGCGACACTGAACGAGTCATTCGTTCCCGCCGCGAACGACGCCCAAGGAACCGTTGGGGGCGGGCCGGATAGTGCCTGACGCGGAAGGTAGATAGGCTTCCGCTCATGGCTTCTGGAGACATCGTCCCGATCGAGCTCGGCCTGACCGACGGCGATCTCGTCACCCTGTGGGCACCGCGCTGGCGCGACGGTGACGACGAGTGGGAGGCGTTCCTCGGACACGAGGACTCCCTCTACGGTTTCGAGTCCGTCGCGGAGCTGGCCGCCTTCATCCGGACCAACTCCGACAACGACCTCGTCGAGCATCCCGCATGGAAGGTCGTCGCGGGCCTGTCGGCGGTCGAACTGGAGCCCGAGGAGAACTTCTCCTTCGATCTGGTCGCGGTGCCCGAGCTGGCCGCGGGCGAGCCCGATGTGGACACCATCGCCGAGCTGGAAGACACGCTCAGCATGGTCCGCAACATCGGTGAGGTGTGCGAGCTCGAGACGGTGACCAAGTTCTTCGGGTCGCATCCGGTGCTCGGCGCACTGCCCAGCGGGGTGAGCGCGTTCGTCGGCCGCGACGGCGAGGAACTCTGGGATCAGATCGGCGCCGCCATCGCCAAGGGCTGGGACAGCGTCCTCGACGCGATCGACTCGGTCGTGCAGACCCCCGAGGTCGACGCGGAAGCGGTCGCCGTCGCCGAGGCCGAACTGCTGGCCGCCGAGGAGAACGTCGTCGACGCCGACGATGCCGCGGACAACGAGGAAGACGAATTCGAACCCGTCGACCTCGACGCGGACGACGAGGACGAAGAAGACGAGGACGAGTCGTTCTGGCACGAGGTCGGCATCGACCCCGTCAAGATCATCACCTCCGACGGCACCTACTTCACGCTGCGCTGCTACCTCGACGACGAGCCGATCTTCCTCGGCTCCGACAACGCGATCACGGTGTTCCCCTCCGAGCGCGCGCTGGCCAGATACCTCGCCGACGACCACGAGCACGACCTCGCCAGGGTGAGCACCTTCACCGACGTGCAGACGGCCGCGGTGGACGGTTCGCTCGAGGTCGAGGTCACCGACGAAAACGTCTACGTGCTGCCCGGCCTCGCCGACGACCTGGCCGAGGGGCCGGAGGCCGTCGACATCGAACAGCTGGACCTGGCTGTCGAACTGTTCACCGACGCCGCCGACTACGCCGGCGACGACGCCGTGGAGCAGGCATTGGCTCCGTCGAACCCGCTCGGCTGGTACGTCTCGTACCTGCTCAACCCTGACCCGACCCGTTTGGCCCCCAACCCGCCGTTCACCGCCGAGGCCCAGTCCTGGCGGGAACTGGAGCGCAACTTCGAGTCCAGGCTCAACCCGCAGTAGGTCGGAGTCAGCGGCTACGCGATTGCGGTGCTCGGTCCGGACGGACTTGGCCGACGCCGATGGATGGGTGGCCGGTTCCGTTTGTGGTGGCGGCACTCCGCCTGGAGACGGGGCGCGCTCAGCGTAAGCGGATCCAAATCTGTTCCGCGCGGCCGAGCAGGCGATCGTCGGAACCGTAGATGGCGGTGGACGAGAAGGATTTGCGGCCTTGTTCGCCGTGGTTCTCGCCGATGACCACGCACTGTTCGCCGACCTCGGGGAGGTCGTGCACCGCGGCGGTCATCGAGCCGAGGAGGGCGGGGCGGTCGAACATCTCGGGGAGCGACCAGCCACCGGGGCAGTCCATCGCGGCCCACAGAACTGCTGCGCCGAGCGGGAGTGAGTCGTCGGGAGTCCACGGTGCGGCGACGCGACCGTCGCCGACCGACCCCGCCTCGATGCGCAGGCCATCCGTGCGGGCACTGCCGCAGACGAAGCAGGACGCGAACATCTCGTTGCTCTGATACGAGCTCGCCGCAGCCGCTGCGGCCGCGAACGGCACGGATCGTGGTGCGTCCCGGTCGAATTCGCCCGCACGGGATTCGGCAATCAAGGTATCGCCGTCGTACAGCTGCCCCGCCCGCACCTCGAGCGGCGTGTCCAGCGGCGTCGGGCTGCGCAGAATCACCGTCACCGCCTCGGCCTCATACTGCTCCGCAAGCACCCCGCCCACATAGCCGCCATTGCCCGAACTGGGCGGCCCATTGAACCGACTGGGAATCCGCAACGTCACCATGCTCAGCCACGCTAGCGAACCGGCAACCGGACGCCCCCGTGTGGTCGCCGCCCCTCGTTTCCCGCCACCTCACAGAGCATCCACACGTCTCACAGAGCATGTAGACCCTGTGAGGCGTACGAAAGCTCTGTGAGATCGGCAAAGAGAGGGCCATCCCGCATGCGAGGTCGCATCCCGCGGGTGTAGTGCCGTGCCGCGTGCGAGACAGCCTGCTGCGCACGAAATTTCCAGCGATTTCGTGCGCTGCCCGATGGAAAGTGCACGGCGGGTTGTGCCCATCTGGCCTACAGACGAACCGGGCTCTCGTCACCTCGGACGGGACGCCCGGCCCGCTGAATCTGTTGCGGCCGTTGGTTAACCGAGCAGCACCGCGTAGCCGGGCTTGATGATGTTGTCGATGATGCGCAGCCGTTCCGGGAACGGGATGAACGCCGACTTCATCGCGTTGATGGTGAAGCGCTCCAGATCGCTCCAGCCGTAGCCGAAGGTATCTACCAGTTTGAGCATTTCCTGGCTCATGCTGGTGTCGCTCATCAAACGGTTGTCGGTGTTGACCGTGACGCGGAAGCGCAGCCGGGCCAGCAGGTCGAACGGGTGCTTGTCCAGCGAGGGCACCGCGCCGGTCTGCACATTCGACGACGGACAGAGCTCGAGCGGAATGCGCATGTCGCGCACGTAGTTCGCGACAAGTCCGAGGCGGGCGTCCTCGATCGCACCGGGCACGCTGATGTCGTCGGTGATGCGCACACCGTGGCCGAGCCGATCGCAGCCGCAGAAGGCGAGCGCCTCGTGGATAGACGGCAGCCCGAATGCCTCGCCCGCGTGAATCGTGAAGTGCGCGCTGTTGGCTCGCATGTATTCGAAGGCGTCCAGGTGCCTGCTGGGCGGGTATCCGGCCTCCGCACCCGCGATGTCGAAGCCGCCGACGCCGCGATCACGGAAGCGCACGGTGAGTTCGGCGATCTCACGTGAGCGTGCCGCGTGCCGCATGGCGGTGAGCAGGCAGGTCACCACGATGGGCCGCCCCGCCGCCGCGGCCGCCGCCTCGCCCTCGCGGAAACCCTCGAGGGTGTGCTCGACAACCTCGTCGAGCGTCAGTCCGCGTTCCAGGTGCTGTTCGGGGGCGAACCGCACCTCGGCGTACACCACACCGTCGGCGGACAGGTCTTCCGCGCATTCGCGGGCAACCCGGCGCAAGCCCTCGGGCGTCTGCATGACAGCGACGGTGTGCGCGAAGGTTTCCAGATACAGTTCCAGCGATCCGCTGTCGGCCGCGTCCCGGAACCAGGCGGCCAGCGTCGCCTCGTCGTTGGCGGGTAGGTCCGCATAGCCGCATTCGGCGGCCAGCTCCAGCACCGTCGCAGGCCGTAGACCACCGTCGAGATGGTCGTGCAGCAGCGCTTTTGGCGCTTGTCGGATCGAGGCAAGGGTCAATGCGGTCGGTCCAGTCATGTAACGACGGTAGCCGCACGGCAGCGGAACGGCACCCGACTGCCCAAGTGGCAACCATCTCGTTGCCCAGCCAACCCGGCCCGGCCCACAACCGGACACCTACCGCTTCCCCACATACCCTGGCTCACCTGCAGTTACTTCCGTTTGTGCGATACCGCACACATGCACGCCCACATACCGAGCAGTCGGCATGCCGCGCACAACACACCAACTCGCACGCGCCACCGCATCAGCCGCCTCGGAAATCGGGATGCACGGATCGATGACGAGGACTGTTCCGGATCGAGCGTCTTGCGCGGCAAGCCACTTCACTGGCCGAATAAGCAGGTCAGGCGTCGATGCGGCCGAGTATCAGTGGCGTGGCAGGCTTTTCGGTGGACTCGCCGATGGCGAAGGCATCTTGCAAAGCGGCGTAGGCCCCTGAGAAAGCGACCGGGGTGTCGGTGTGCAAGGTGAGCAACGGCTGACCGGTGGTGACGGAATCACCTGGCTTGGCGTGCATTTCGATGCCCGCACCAGCTTGGACCGGATCGCCCTGGCGGGCCCGGCCCGCACCCAGACGCCAGGCGGCGATGCCGACACCCATCGCGTCGAGACGGGTCAGCACGCCGGACCGCTCGGCGCGCACGATTTCGGTGTGTTTCGCCGTGGGCAGCGGCGCGTCCGGGTCGCCGCCTTGGGCGTGCACCATCGACCGCCACTGGTCCATCGCACGGCCGTCGGCGAGCACATCGGCGGGGTCGATATCGAGCCCGGCGAGGGCGACCATCTCGCGAGCGAGAGTGACGGTCAACTCCACGATGTCGGCGGGTCCACCACCCGCCAGCACCTCGACCGACTCGGCGACTTCCAGGGCGTTGCCCGCGGTGCGGCCGAGTGGGGTGTCCATCGCGGTCAGCAGCGCCACCGTCTCGACCCCGGCGTCGGTGCCCAATTCGACCATGGCCGTGGCCAATTCGCGGGCGCCGTCGAGGGTTTTCAGGAACGCGCCCGCGCCGACCTTCACATCGAGCACCAGTGCCGCGGTGCCCTCGGCGATCTTCTTGCTCATGATCGAGCTGGCGATCAGCGGGATGGATTCGACCGTTCCGGTGACATCGCGCAGCGCGTAGAGCCGCTTGTCCGCGGGTGCGAGATCGGCACCCGCCGCGCAGATCACCGCGCCGATCGCGGGATCGGTGAGTATCTCGCGCATGCGCGGTACCGAAACGTCGGCCTGCCACCCCGGGATGGCCTCGAGCTTGTCGAGCGTGCCGCCCGTGTGCCCGAGCCCGCGCCCGGACAGTTGCGGGACCGCCGCGCCGCACGCGGCGACCAGCGGCGCCAGCGGCAACGTGATCTTGTCGCCGACCCCGCCGGTCGAATGCTTGTCGACGGTCGGGCGCGGCAGATCGGTGAAGTCCATCCGGCTGCCCGACGCGATCATGGCGTTGGTCCAGCGCGCGGTCTCCCGCCGGGTCATCCCGCGCCACACGATCGCCATCGCCAGCGCCGACATCTGCTCGTCGGCCACCGCCCCGCGGGTGAATCCATCGACCACCCAGTCGATCTGCGCGTCCGACAGCTCGCCGCCGTCCCGCTTGGTCGTGATGATCGAAACCGCGTCCAATGCCGTCACATTCGCCAGTCTGGCACGAGACACCGTCAAGGTCTGGTTCTTGTCGGTGGTCTTCGATAGCCTCGCCGCATCAATCGTTCGAGGGGCTAGGGGGAAGCGATGACATCCGCACACATCGACCGCCGCGTGGCGAAGCTCGAGACACGCGTGACCGACATCGAGGAAAGCCACAGCGAGACGCTTTACCGGCTCACCAGGGCCGGTGCCGGCTGCCGGATCGAAACCGGCCGCCTGATAGATGGCGTGAACCAGCTAGGGCGAGGCATGGCTCTGATCATGGAGCGCCTGGAGATTCCCCCGATCCAGTTCCCAACGGTCTCCCGCGCCACCGCGGCCGAGATCGACGCGGTGCTCGAAGCGGAGTCTCGAGCGCGCGCTCACACCTGCCCGGCGGTCAAGTTGTCCGGGCCGAAGGCGTCCGGCAGCAAGACGCGTAGCGGAACGGGCCCGTCCTGGTGATCGACCAAGAGGTCGGGCCCACCGTGTTCGTACAGCAACTGTCGGCAGCGACCGCAGGGCATCAGGATTTCGCCGCGGGAATCGGTCACCGCGATGGCCAGCAAGCGCCCGCCGCCACCGGAATGCAAGTTACCGACGAGTACGCATTCGGCGCAGAGGGTCAAACCATATGAGACATTTTCCACATTGCACCCGCTCACAATGCGACCATCGGCACTGAGAGCCGCCGCGCCGACCGGAAACCGGGAGTACGGCACATAGGCATTACGCATGACTTGAATTGCGTTGTCACGCAGGGATTTCCAGTCGATTTGCGACATCGGGAACCTCTTCGGAAGCGGGCCGAACTCGGCCGTGCGAGGGCCGCGAAAGAACCCTTCACGCATCAAGAAAGGCAAACCTAACCGGCCCGACTGTAGCGCAACGCACGGCACGCCGAATTAGTTCCGGCAAACCTAGAGGATTAGAGTCCAGAACAGATCGGTTCAGGTTCCCGGCAGCGGGCCGCGGCGCAGCCACCTGGGCATTTGCCCCCAAACGCAGCCGGCGCAGGATCAATGAACCGGGTCCATCAACGACGTTGGAGGCACCGCACTCTATGACCACGATAGAAGCTCCGGCCCAGCCGAAGCGGAAGACGCTGTACCGAGGCGACCCCGGAATGTGGTCCTGGGCGCTGCACCGGATCACCGGTGTCACCATCTTCTTCTTCCTCTTCGTGCACGTCTTGGATACCGCATTGGTCCGGGTCAGTCCGGACACCTACAACCGTGCCATCGAGACCTACAAGTCCCCCATCGTCGCGTTGATGGAAATGGGCCTCGTTGTCTGCGTGCTTTTCCACGCGCTCAACGGCGTCCGGGTGATCCTGGTCGACTTCTGGGCCAAGGGCCCGAAGTACCAGCGCGTGATGCTCTGGGTCGTCCTCGCGGTCGTGATCCTGCTGGCGGCGCCCGCGATCGGTCGCATGTTCTTCTACCTGTTCACGGAGCACTGATATGACTGCACCCGTTCTCGGTAAGTCGTACGACCGGCCCGCCAGCCTGGACTCACCGCGCTCGCCGCGGGCCCGGGCCAGCAACAACTTCGAGAAGTACGCCTGGCTGTTCATGCGCTTCTCCGGCCTGCTGCTGATCGTCCTCGTGCTCGGCCACATGTCGATCATGCTGCTGCTCGACGGCGGCGTGAAGCGGCTCAACTTCGGCTTCGTCGCTGGCCGCTGGGCCAGCCCGTTCTGGCAGCTGTGGGACCTGACCATGCTCTGGCTCGCCCAGCTGCACGGCGGCAACGGCCTGCGCACGGTGATCGCGGACTATTCGCGCAAGGACTCGACACGATTCTGGCTGAACACGCTGCTGGCCATCTCGATGATCCTGATCTTGGCCGTCGGCACCTACGTCATCTTCACCTTCGACCCCAACATCAGTTAGGAACAGGCCACTCCGATGAGTGAATCGCGGATTCAGGAGCATCGCTACGATGTCGTGATCGTCGGTGCCGGTGGCGCCGGCATGCGCGCGGCGATCGAGGCAGGGCCCCGGGCGCGCACCGCCGTCCTGACCAAGCTCTACCCGACCCGCAGCCACACCGGCGCGGCGCAGGGCGGCATGTGCGCCGCGCTGGCGAATGTCGAAGAAGACAACTGGGAATGGCACACCTTCGACACCGTCAAGGGTGGCGACTACCTGGTCGACCAGGATGCCGCGGAGATCATGGCCAAGGAGGCCATCGACGCGGTGATGGACCTGGAGAAGATGGGTCTGCCGTTCAACCGGACCCCCGAAGGCAAGATCGACCAGCGCCGTTTCGGCGGGCACACCCGCGACCACGGCAAGGCCCCGGTGCGCCGCGCCTGTTACGCCGCCGACCGCACCGGCCACATGATCCTGCAGACGCTGTACCAGAACTGCGTCAAGCACGACGTGGAGTTCTTCAACGAGTTCTACGTGCTCGACCTGGTGATGAGCGACACCGACCGCGGTCAGGTCGCGACCGGCGTGGTCGCCTACGAGTTGGCCACCGGTGACCTGCACGTCTTCCACGCCAAGTCGATCGTGTTCGCCACCGGCGGCTCGGGCCGGATGTACAAGACCACCTCGAACGCGCACACGCTGACCGGTGACGGCATGGCGATCGTGTTCCGCAAGGGTCTGCCGCTGGAGGACATGGAGTTCCACCAGTTCCATCCGACAGGTCTGGCCGGGCTCGGCATCCTCATCTCGGAGGCCGTGCGCGGCGAGGGCGGCATCCTGCGCAATGCCAGCGGCGAGCGGTTCATGGAGCGCTACGCGCCCACCATCAAGGACCTCGCGCCGCGCGACATCGTCGCCCGCTCGATGGTGCTCGAAGTGCTGGAGGGCCGTGGCGCCGGTCCGAACAAGGATTACGTCTACATCGACGTGACCCACCTCGGCGCGGACGTGCTCGAGGAGAAGCTGCCCGACATCACCGAGTTCGCCCGCACCTACCTGGGCGTGGACCCGGTGACCGAACTGGTGCCGGTCATGCCGACGTGTCACTACGTGATGGGTGGTATCCCCACCAAGATCCGCGGCGAGGTGCTGCGCAACAACACCGACGTGGTGCCCGGCCTGTACGCGGCCGGCGAGTGCGCGTGCGTCTCGGTGCACGGCTCCAACCGCCTCGGCACCAACTCGCTGCTGGACATCAACGTGTTCGGCCGTCGGGCGGGCATCGCCGCGGCCGAGTACGCGCACCGCACCGAGTTCGTGGAGATGCCGGAGCAGCCTGCCCGGATGGTGCAGGACTGGCTCGCGCTGATCCTGTCCGATCACGGCAACGAGCGGGTCGCCGACATCCGCACCGAACTGCAGTACACGATGGACATGAACGCCGCCGTGTTCCGCACCGAGGACACCCTCAAGCAGGCACTCACCGACATCCACGTGCTCAAGGAGCGCTACAGCCGGATCACGGTGCAGGACAAGGGCAAACGCTACAACAGCGATCTGCTCGAGGCCGTCGAACTCGGCTTCCTGCTGGAACTGGCCGAAGTCACCGTTGTCGGTGCGCTCAACCGCAAGGAATCGCGCGGCGGCCACGCTCGCGAGGACTACCCGGACCGCGACGACGTGAACTTCATGCGGCACACGATGGCCTACAAGGAGAGCCCGGATCTCATCTCGGATATCCGCCTCGACTTCAAGCCGGTGGTGCAGACCCGTTACGAGCCGATGGAGCGTAAGTACTGATGACTGTGCATACCCACCCCGGCGGCTCCGCCGCCTCACCGTCCCCCGGCGTACTCGAGAAGACACCTCCGGCCAAGCCCGCCCCGGTCCCCGAGGGCTCGGTGATGATCACCGTCAAGGTCGCCCGGTTCAATCCGGAGGACGAGAAGGGCGCGCACTGGGAGTCGTTCCAGGTGCCGGTCCTGCCGACCGACCGCTTCCTCAACGTGCTCATCTACATCAAGTCCTACCTGGACGGCACGCTCACCTTCCGCCGCTCCTGCGCGCACGGCGTGTGCGGGTCGGACGCCATGCGGATCAACGGGGTGAACCGGCTGGCCTGCAAGGTGCTGATGAAGGACATGCTGCCCAAGGGCGGCAAGTCCATCACGATCACCGTCGAGCCGATCCGCGGCCTGCCCGTGGAGAAGGACCTCGTGGTGAACATGGAGCCGTTCTTCGACGCGTTCCGCGCGGTGAAGCCCTACCTGATGACCTCGGGTAACGAGCCGACCCGTGAGCGCATCCAGAGCCAGGCCGACCGCGCGCGCTTCGATGACACCACCAAGTGCATCCTCTGCGCCTGCTGCACCACCTCCTGCCCCGTGTACTGGAGCGACGGCAGCTACTTCGGCCCCGCCGCCATCGTCAACGCGCACCGCTTCATCTTCGACAGCCGCGACGAAGGCGCCCGCGAACGCCTCGACATCCTCAACGACGTCGAAGGAGTCTGGCGCTGCCGCACCACCTTCAACTGCACCGACGCCTGCCCCCGCGGCATCGAAGTAACCAAAGCCATCCAGGAAGTCAAGCGCGCACTGCTCTTCGCCCGCTGAAGTCCCCGGTCTCGATCTGAACAAGCACGACGCGAAGGCCGCCTCCGTCGAAAGATGAAGGCGGCCTTCGTCGTTCGTCAGTGGGCCGTTTTCTCCGTGATCCCCAGTGACGCAACGGATCTGGCACATCCTGTCACACGCCGCTAGGGTTCTGCATCATCAAGTGCGCACTTCAGGCCGCCGATTCGACCCAACGGGGGAAATATGGTGCTCTACGCGGAATCTCTTCGGCCCCAGCGACAGACAGCGCCGCTGACACCGTCCAGGCTGTTCACTGCGCTGTTCGCGGTCGCTGTACTGACGGGAATCGGAGCGCAACCGGCTGTTGCCGATCCGGTCTCGGATGCTATGCCGACCGATATGGAGGCGAGTTTCGTGGTCTTCGATCGCGAGACCGGCGACTCGCGTGTGCAATTCGATGCGCACAAGCAGTACCGGTCCGCGTCGGTGGTCAAATTGCTGATTGCCCTCGATTATCTGGAGTCACACGACCCGCAGAACTTGCCCGCCGACGATGTGGCTCGACTGCAGGCGATGTTGCGTTCCAGTGACGACGACGCCGCGAGCTACCTGTGGGTCGTCGGGGGGTGGGACAAGATTGTCGAGCGGATGGTAGCGAAGCTCGGCCTGACCGACACCGCACCGCCCGCATCGCGCGGAATGTGGGGCTATACCGCGATCAGCGCCGCCGATGTGGTGACTATCTACCGGTATATCCTCGATACGGCGAGTCCGGCGGTGCGCCAGTTCATGGTGAGTAATCTGCGCGCCTCGACGAAGTGCGCCCAGGACGGGTTCGATCAGTCCTTCGGTATTCCGCGCGCAGTCGACCGGCCGTGGGCCGTCAAACAGGGGTGGTCCGGGTTCGGCGCTGCTCCCGAACCGGGCCAGGTGTGCATACCCGGGAACCCGAAACCGAGAATTCCCCGCGAAGTGATCGACTCCGCTGCCGCAGGCCCAATCACCCTGGGCCCAGACGGAATCCGCGAGACCACGTCTTCCAGGCAAGGCACCCCATCGCCCGGGGGACCCCCTATCGACCTCACGAAACGAGCCATGCACACAACCGGATCCGTCGGCGCAGACGACAACAGGATCATCGTTGTGCTGACACTCGAACCGACGGGAACACCTTGGGACGTCTCGGCCCAGCGCATCACGTTGCTGACCAAGGCGGTCGACCTCGCAAACTGGGGCGCGGCAACGGGATCGGGCTGAACGCCACGGCAGGGGCATGAGCGGACGCGGAAGTGCCTGCACACCAACGAAATTTCGAGTGAACAGATAAACCGTGCGTGGCTCTTTCCGCGTTCTGGCTGGCCGCAAACGGCTAAAATTTTACCGACGCATCGTGGCGTGATCGCACCACCGGCTCTGTGCCGGAGCCGTATCAACACGGGTTGGAGGGTGTTGTGGATCGTCGTAACTTCTTGCGGGTGAGCGTGGTTGGTGGGGTTGCCGCGTTCGGTGGTGCGTCATGGTTGGCGGCGTTCAGTTCCGGTGCCGTGCCGGGTGAGTCGCCGTATGGGCCGCTGGCGACACGGCCGGACGCTAACGGGGTGTTCCTGCCGAAGGGCTTCACCAGTCGGATCGTCGCTCGGTCGGGACAGCAGGTGGCGGGGTACACCTGGCATCCCGCGCCGGACGGTGGCGCCTGTTTTGCCGACGGGTCTGGGTGGATCTATGTGTCCAACAGCGAGATCGATCGCACCGGCGGGGTCGGTGCGATCAAGTTCGCCGCGGATGGATCCATCACCGGTGCGCATCGCACGCTGTCCGGCACCAACCGGAACTGCGCTGGTGGCGCCACTCCGTGGAACACTTGGCTGTCCTGCGAAGAGGTGGACAAGGGGGCGGTATTCGAAACCGACCCGTGGGGCGTCGAACCTGCCGTCCGTCGGCCTGCGATGGGCTTGTTCACCCATGAGGCGTGTGCGGTCGATCCGGACCGCAGGGTCGTGTACATGACCGAGGACCGGCGCGACGGCCGGTTCTATCGATTCGTGCCGTCGTCCTGGCCCGATCTGGCCGCAGGTCGACTCGAAGTTCTCGTCGAGACCAACGGCAACCTCAGCTGGCAGGCAATCCCGGATCCGTCGGCATCGTCCACGCCGACTCGGCTACAGGTGCCCGGCGCCAAGGTCTTCAATGGCGGCGAGGGATGCTACTACGCCGACGGCACGTGCTGGTTCACCACCAAGGGCGACAACAAGGTCTGGGCGTATGACGCCGCGAGCAACCAGCTTTCGCTCACCTACGAACCCGGCAACGGAGCGCCGCTGTCGGGCGTCGACAACGTGACCGGCGCGTCCAATGGTGACCTCTTCGTCGCCGAGGACGGCGGCGATATGCAGATCTGCATCATCGCGGGCGACGTAGTCGCGCCGTTCCTGCAAGTGGCCAGATCGGGTAGGTCCGAGGTCGCGGGGCCCGCGTTCAACCCGGCGGGCGATCGGCTCTACTTCTCCTCCCAGCGCGGCACCACGGGCTCGAGCAGCGACGGCATCACTTACGAGGTGACCGGCCCCTTCCGACACTGACCACTCCGGGTCCCCGGGATCTGTAGTGGCGTGCTCGGCTGGTCCACTAGGCAGGACGAACCCCGCTGAGCCCGGTTCGAATTCGGTGACGATCCACGAGGTCGATCGCGGCGCACACTCATCCAGCGGCCGCGCGGCGACGAATATTGTCTGGCACAACGGGTTTTTGCGTCGTCCAGGAGGATCAGTAATTCACCGAATCAACGGGGGTAACCGAATGTTCAGCCGGCTCAGCGGAAACAGCCGATCACCGCGTGCTTCGGTTCGGCTCGGGGTCGTCGCCGCAGTGCTTTTGGGGGCCGGTGCCGGTCAGGCCCACGCCGCACCGAGCCCGACGCTGGACCGGTACTACAAACAGTCAGTCGCGTGGGAATCCTGTGACGGGTACGCGGGCGGCGCGGGTTTGGGTGCCGCGGGGATCGAGTGCGCGCGGGTCACGGTGCCCATCGACTACGACAGGCCCGACGGAGCTACCGCCCGGATCGCGATCTCGCGGCTGCGGGCAACCGGTGATCGGGTCGCCTCGGTGCTCACCAACCCGGGCGGGCCGGGCGGACCCGGGCTGGGCCTACCTCGCCAGCTGGCCGAAAAGTCCGCCTTGGCCGAACGATTCGATGTCATCGGCATCGACGTGCGCGGGCTCGGCGCGTCGACCCCGAAGGTCGAGTGCCTGACCGAGGAGGAATTTCAGGCAGAACGGCAGGACCTCGATGTCGACATGTCACCCGCTGGCATCGCACAAACCGAGCTGGAGTTCGCGAACTACGCAGCGAAGTGTGTGCAACGCACCGGCCTCGAACTGCTCGGCCATGTCGGAACCAGAGAGGTCGTACGCGATTTCGATGTGATCCGGGCCGTGCTCGGTGACGAGAAGCTGACCTATTTCGGCGGTTCCTATGGCAGCAAACTTGGTGCGGCCATTGCGGAAACGTTCCCGGACCGAGTGCGCGCGATGGTCCTCGACGCGGCCTTGGATCCTACGGCGGATGTCCTCGATCCGATGCGCGCCGCGGTGGGTTTCCAGCAGGCATTCGACGCCTACGCCGTGGACTGTGCCAAGGACAGCAGCTGCCCGCTCGGCGCGGACGCCAATGCGGGACTGCGGAAGCTGATCAATCCGTTGATGGACCATCCGGCCGCGACGAATGATCCACGCGGACTCGGATATCCCGACGCACTCAGCGCGGTGACCACTTTGCTGTACAGCGCGGAACTTTGGCCCGTGCTCACCCAGGGGTTGGTCGAGCTGGCGCGGGGACGGGGCGACACCTTCCTGACCGTCGCGGACAAGGTGAACGGAGCCGTCGATCGGGATCTGCACCAGGCAGTGCTCTGCCTCGACGGGGTGCGGTCCACCGATCGTGCCGCCGCCGCCGAGACCGACCGCCGAGTCCGCGAGGCGGCACCGGCTTTCGACGACGGCCGCGCCACCGGCCTGGCACCGCTGGGGGTCTGCGCCTTCTGGCCGGTACCGCCGACCTCGCAGCCACATGTGCCCGTCGTACCCGGCCTGCCGAAGACCGTGGTCGTTGCGACGACCGGCGATCCGGCCACCCCGTATACGGGCGGGCGCAACCTGGCCCGATTCCTGGACGCCACGCTGATCACCTACAAAGGGTTCCAGCATGGTGCGGCGTTGCAAGGTGTGTCGTGTATCGACGGTCCGATACTGAAGTATCTGATCGATCTGGAGCCGCCCGCGGACATCACCTGCGGGTAGCGCACACCGGTGCTCAACTAGTTGTCATAGGAGGCCACGCCGACCGGGCCGGAGCCGACGCAGACGACGAGTCCTTCGGTGCGCGAGGCGATTCGGAGCGTCGAGCCACTACCTACCAACCGAACGAAGACCGTGTTGAGTCCTTGCCGGACCGGAGCGGTCACCGTTTTGCCATGCTCGAAAGCGACTGCCAGCTGGCCGTCTCGGTTGGCGAGGTAGTTCAGCTGGGCGGTCCATTCATGCTCGAACATGGGCCCGTCGAGATCGATGGGAACCGGGTCGCCGCCGTGGATTCGGTAGCCGCAGTGCGGATCCGGGGCGGGAATGATGCGGCGGTTCCACCAGACTTGCGCCTCGACGATGGCACCGGTGTCGGTGATCATGCGCAGGTGCGGGGTCGAGTCGGCGAACGTGCCCGGCGCGGCAATGGGTGAAAGGACTCGGCTGGCGAGGTTTTGCGGGTAAGCCAGCGGATTCAAGACGTCCCACGGAACCTCCTGTTCCAGCAATGGCACACCGTCCCAGTGTGCGAGCGCCGACCGCACGTTCGCGACGTAGGTTTTGGTCGGACTCGGACTCCAGGAACGGACGAACGTGTAGGTGGAGCACAGGCTGCTCACGACGAACAGCACCATCAGCGGTACTGCGGCGCGCGGACCGAGCAGCAGGCGATGCGTCCGATCGCGCGGGCTCGCCCGCAGTATCAACGCACCCACGACGGACAACGTCACTCCGAAATCGGCGAAGTAACGCAGCGACTGCATGAGTTCGGCCGCGGTGTTCGGCCCACCACGCACCAACGCCACGGGCACCTGCGTCAGCAGCGCATAGACAGCGGCGAACACCCAAACCGGCCAGACTCTGCGCCGCGCGTAAACCGACAGTGCCACAACCGAAATCAGGATGATCCACGCCGCAGCCACCGCCGCACCGGGCGGATCGGCCCACGGCGCGGCAGGCAGCCACCGCTCCCACCGCCACGGCCCGCCGACCAGCGCGGGCACCACGCCGAGCGATGTCGCGTTGGGCAGCCAGTCGCGCATACCCAGCGGGTTGTTGTGCACTCCGGAGACGCCGACCACCGCGAGATACGCCGCGAACCAGCACAGCAGCACCAGCCCCGAGCCCACCCACAGCCGCGCCCCGCGCCGCGCCACCACACGAATGGCGGATTGCCGACCGTCGACGTGATGCTGTCGCCCGTCGACGTGATGCTGTCGCCCGTCGACATGATGCTGTCGCCCGTCGACATGATGCTGTCGCCCGTCGACATGATGCACAAGCACCGCGACGGCGAACGCGACGAACGGGATGATCACCGACTTCTCGAAGAACAACAGCGCGACCACGAGCACGACGATCCCGGACACGGCATACCGACGCCGCCCGCCGCGAACCAAGAGCAGGGCGTCCCCGATGACCCAGGCAAGCGCGAATTGCAGTGGCAGCGTGTTCAACGCCGCCGACCACCACGCGAACGCCGGAAGCGTCACCGGCGAGAACAGAAAGAAGGTGAGCGGGACGAGCAGCGTCCACCGGGCGCCGAGCAGCACGAACAACACGCGCAGCACCGACAACGACACCGCGAGTTGCCCAACCAGCAGCGTGAGCACCGGGCCCGCCCACGCGAGCGGAGCCAGCTCGGTCACCACCCATGCGGTGACAAAGGCGAGCGGCATGAAATGCCCGTCGTGGTCGTGCAACAGCAGGTCCGCGGAGAACAGCGGATACCTGCCCGCCCGGCCGACCAGGATGAGGTCGTCCCAGTAGAAGTAACCGCTGCCCGCTACCCAGCCTCGGAGCGCCCATTGCAGCAGGATCAAACACACCGCCGCGACGACGACGGGCGACGCACTCCCGAAGCGGCGCCGAACTCCCCCGCCGAGCCGAGGAATGGGCACACACGTCGACCGTGCAACCGAAGCGGTGTCCATGCCGACCCACCCTAGTGACGGGCCGTCCGGGCTAGGTGCGACGCCGATACCGCGCGTCGCCGGTGTCAGGCCGCGTATCCGGTCGCCTTGTCGACCGTGACCCGAACCGCGACCCGGATCTGCCCCGGCTCGGGTTCCGGGTGGTCCTTGCCGTTGTACTTCCACGACAGCCGGTGGGCGACACGAAGGTCGATGTCACGAGTAATCGTTGCCCTGCCACGAAGCTCGACGTAGTTCTCGCCGTCGGCGGCGTCGATGACGGTGACGCTCACTCGGGCGTCGCGCAGCATATTGCGATGCTTCAGCCTGCCCTCCAGGGTGGAGAACAGCAGGTCGTCACCGTCCCGGAGGACCCACATCGCCGAGGTCTGCGGGCTGCCGTCGGCATTGATCGTGGCCAGCACCGCATAGTTCTTGCCGTCGAGCAGGGCAATGCTGCCTTCGCTGAGCGTAATTCCCATGTCTTGGACAGTAGCGACGCGACAGACACCCAGCTCGGCACCGTCTCGATAGCGATTTGCCATCAACAGCGAGAAGTAGCCGGTAAGTTGATCTTGAACGTGCTCGCCAGGTTGCCGGACATATCGTCAGCCACGCCACGACAATCCGTCGGGCGTGGCCCGTGAGGAAGGCGCTCTCATGTACGTGCTCCGAACGGCGATCGCCGCGACCATGCTGACCTGCCCCACCTTGGTCGCCGCGGCCGCGATGTCGAGTGCCCCGACAGGCACCACGCCGCACACCGGCCCTACCGCACAGCATGCGGCCTCGGCCGCCGCGAATACTTATGGCGCAGCTACCAACTCCAGTCGCGCCGTCCTCGGCACCCTGCTGTACCCGGCCGCCGTCAACGTCGCGGGACCGCTCGGCACCGGCGGCGCGGCACTCGGCCTCGGCCTGGCCGGCCTTATCGTCACCGGCAGCGCGGCGCTCGGCACCGGCAGCACCGCGGCCGCCCCCTGGGCAGCGCTGCTCGGCACCGGCAGTGCGGCCGCGGGCACCGGCAGCGCCACCCTCGCACCCCTCGGGGTCGCCCTCGGCACCGCCGCCTCATTACTCGGTGCGGGCAGTGCCGCCGCCGGCGCTTCGGGCAGCGTCGCCACCGGCGGACTCGGCACCCCACTCGCCGCGCTCGGCGCGGGTAGCGCCGCACTCGGCTCCGGCAGCGCGAGCCTCGCAGGCGCAGGCGCCGCGGCCGCACCCTTCGCCGCAATGGCGGGCACCGGCAGCGCCATGCTCGGCTCCGGCAGCGTCGCCGCCGCCCCCTTCGGCGTCGCCCTAGGCGCCGGAGTCGCGGCAGGCATCGCCACCGGCAGCGCCGCGGCCGCTTCCCTCAGCGCCGCGTCCCCGGTCGCGGGCGACACCGCCGCCGATCCGACCAGGCCGGAATACCAACCCCTGAACCTGGGCCCCGCGAGCTGACCAGCCGGACCCTGTTGTCGATATACCCTGACGTATGGATCTGTCTCGTCGACAGCTGTTGAGATTCGCGGGCGCCGGGTCGGCTGCGGTGCTGGTGGGGGCTTCGGCGGCGAGTAGTGGGCTGTTCCGGGTGCCGCGGTGGTCCGA
This sequence comes from Nocardia brasiliensis, assembly GCF_042691675.1. Taxonomy (GTDB): domain Bacteria; phylum Actinomycetota; class Actinomycetes; order Mycobacteriales; family Mycobacteriaceae; genus Nocardia; species Nocardia brasiliensis_D. The sequence continues at coordinate 1,400,457 of NZ_CP170507.1, read as the reverse complement.
GGATCCGTTCAGCTTGGGGGTGGCTTCCGGGGATCCGACTGCGGACGGGGTGGTGTTGTGGACGCGGTTGGCGCCGGATCCGTTCGCGCCGGATGGGCTCGGTGGGATGCCGTTGCGGCCGGCGAGCGTGGAGTACGAAGTCGCGCATGACGAGGGCTTTCGACAGGTCGTGGCGCGCGGGAGCGCGGTCGCGACAAGGGAATTGGCGCATAGCGTGCATCCGGAGGTCGGTGGGTTGGCGCCGGATCGGTGGTATTTCTATCGGTTTCGGGCGGGGTCGGTGATTTCACCGGTGGGGCGGACGCGGACGGCTCCGCTGCCGGGGCAGCCGACCGCACGGATGCGGTTCGCTTTCGCTTCGTGCCAGTCGTGGAATTCCGGTTACTACACCGCCTATGCGCACATGAGTGCCGAAGACCTCGATCTGGTTGTGCATTTGGGTGACTACATCTATGAGCGCGGCTGGAATCGGGGGCGCGTGGGGATGGCGCCGGAGCCGCAGTTCCAGGCCGAGGCGATGGATCTGGCCGGGTATCGGCTGCGTTATGCGCAGGCCAAAGCCGAGCAGCCGCTGCGGGCCGCGCATGCCGCATTTCCCTGGCTGGTCACCATGGACGATCACGAGATCGACAACAACTGGGCAGGCGACTCACCGGGGCTCGGGTTCGATATCTATCGCATTCCGGCGGTGTTTCGCCGCCGCAGGGCCGCCGCCTTTCAGGCGATGTACGAACACCAACCGCTGCGCATAGCTCAGATGCCGACCGGGTCGGCAATGCACTTGCACCGCCGCTATGGGTACGGCGACCTCGCGGAGATCACGATGATCGACACCCGCCAGTACCGCAGCAAGCAGGCGTGCGGCGACGGCAACACGGTCATCGACTGCACCGACCGATTCGCGACTGATCGCACGATACTCGGTGCGCAGCAACGTGATTGGCTGATCGACGGGTTCGCCGACTCCCCCGCCCGTTGGCAGATCATCGGTAACCAGGTCTCGATGGCGCAGGCCGACCAGGACGCCGGTCCGGTCACCGCGGTGGGCACGGATTCCTGGGACGGATACGTGGCGGACCGCAACGCGGTGCTCGGCGCGGCCGCCGACCGCGGCGTGCGCAACCTCGTCGTGATCACCGGCGACCGGCACCAGAACCAGGCCGCCGACCTGCGCCGCGACTACGCCGATCCCGAATCGCCCATCGTGGCATCGGAATTCATCGGCACATCGATCTCCAGCGGCGGCGACGGAGTCGACATGCACGACTCCGGCCGCAACCTCCTCGCCGCCAACCCCGACCTCAAATTCTTCAATGCCCAACGCGGCTACGTCCGCGTCGAACTCGATCACAACCTGTGGCGCAACGACTTCCGCGTCGTGCCCTATATCCGGACGCCCGGCGCCCCCATCCACACCCGCGCCAGCTTCGTCGTCCAGGACCGAGTTCCCGGCGTCGCAGAGGCCTCACCCCCGGACCCTCCGACAAGCCAACTCCCCGCCCCCGCCACCACCGCGGACTCGCCGAACAATGGCCCCCGGTAACGGGTTCCATGGGCAACGGCCCGCTATGGCGGCATCTCGCGGGTAGCGGCACCGTCATGTGTCGTTGATCATGGCTTCCCCGTCATTGCGCGATGGCCTGGGCGGGCGACTGCTTGAAACCTTTGATGATCAGGTACAGCGCGAGGCTGACCTCCCATGCGAACACCGGTAGCGCAGCAATCGAGCCCCACGTCGAAAGCTGCTCGTAACGCCCGAAAAGGACCGCGGTCGCCGACACGCAGATCAGCGGACCGCCGATGAGGCCGAGGACGGCAATGAGCCGCGGCACCAGCTGGGAGCGGTACATCAAGATGGCGAGCAACAGACTGTTGGCACCCAGGATGAAATTGGGTCCTAGCAGGAACGTCCAGTCGTGCATGGCGACAAGGGATCTGCCCACGGTGAGCAATGCCGGGTTGTCGGTACCCGCCAGGTCCTGTCGCAATGTCACTATCGACAGCACACTGACAATGCCGACAGCAATGACGGCCGCTTCCAGCAACCGACCGCACAGGTAGCCGAGCGCCAAATTCTTGCCGTGCCGTTCGAGAACGGGATACAGCGTGGTCGCTGTACCGACGACGGCAACAACCAGGATGAGCTCGAAGACACCGCCCGTCAGCACGCGTCCGTCGGACCCGGTGCCGACGATGTAGCTCGAGTCGACCAGGGCGGGCCGGTACAGCGCCAACCCCGCCACCGCGGTGACCTCCGTGAGCAGGAAGAGCACACCTGCGACCACTGCCGTCGTCCTCGTTGAGCTCATGGTGAGTCCTCCTCATCGCACCGAGGTGTACGTCGTACACCCCACCGGCCGGAATACTAGGGTGTACGCTGTACACCAGTCAAGGGGAAGCAGAGCAGAAGGGGATCGATGGCCGACCGGGACAGAACCCGCACCCCGCTGAACAGAGACCGGGTACTGCGCGCGGCCATCACCCTCGCCGACGAGGCCGGTATCGACTCGCTCAGCATGCGCAACCTCGCCCAGCAACTCGGCGTCGTTCCGATGGCTCTGTATAAGCACGTGGCGAACAAGGACGAACTACTCGACGGCATCGTGGACGTCCTCGTCGCGGAGATCGGCCCGCCGGAGTCAGACCTCGACTGGAAACCGGCGGTGCGGCAACGCATCCTCGCTGCGCGACGAACCCTTCAGCAACACCCGTGGGCCGCCCGCGTGATCGAAACACGCCCCGCGCCGACGCCCGCGGTACTGGCATACCTGAATTCGATGATCGGGATGTTCCGAGCAGGCGGCTTCTCGGTCGACCTCACGCATCATGTGATGCACGCGCTGGGCAGCCGCATATTCGGCTTCACCCAGGAGCTGTTCGACAACTCCCCCAACCCGGACCCGCAGGCGCAAGCGGCGGCGCTGCAATACCTTTCAGTCGAATACCCGCACATCGCGGAGATCGCCGTCCGAGCCGATCACGACGAACAGTCGGTCGTCGGCGCGGGCTGCGACGATCAGTTCGAGTTCGAATTCGCCCTCGATCTCCTCTTGGACGGGATCGAACGCCGGTGGCGGCAGGGCTGGAGTTCCACTGATCCCGGCCACCACTGAACGGCGAATCAGCCGACGGGCACCGGCGTCCCAGCGGGCCCCGCCTCCGCTGCCGGCACCGATTCCGGTTGTCCGGCCGAGCCGGTCGCCGGAGTTCCGAAGGTCGCTTCGATGGTGGCCCGCTCACGCCACAAATGAAACAGCGCCATGGCGAAGATCGTTGTGCCGATCACGTTGGCGAAGAAGTGCCACCAAACCCGATAGGTCCATAGGCCCGGGCCGGGGTCGAGCAGTCCGAACCAAGTGGACAACCCGAATGCCTTCGCGCCCAACACCACCGAGACGGTCAGGGCGATGTGTTCGATGCCGTGGATGCCCTGCATCAACACACCCATCCGCCCCCACTTGCGCGCCTTGCTCTCCAGAGCGCGATGGGTGATCAGCGCGACACCGACCAAACCGGCGAGGAAGTGAAAATTGCCGACCAGGTGCAGGATCTCCATGCCCAGTGTCGGCTTCGAGGTATCGACCTGGCCGAACCCGTTGGCCAGACCGGTGCCCCACGGGGTCATCCAGGCCGGCGCGTTCGAATGCGCTATCCAGTAACCGGCTTGCGCGATGTGCTCTTGGAAATGGCCGATCTGCGCGACCACCCCCAAGGCGATGACACCGAGACTGGTCCGGTACATCCATGGCCGCACCTGCCCCCGGATGGCGAAGGCCAAAACCGCTACCGCGGCCCACATCACCACCATCCAGGCCACCATCAGGACCGCGCCCGCGATCTCCCAGCCGGCGGCGCCCGCGCCGTGATGCATATTTTCCATGTGAACCGCCCGTCACGTCACCCATTCAACTGGGGTTCGATGAATGATAATTCAACGTCACGAATCATGTTGCGCTATCCGGTTATTCGCCGACCGTACGGCGCAAGTCGTTGTGACGTATCACAATCGGCACGGTGCCGACTTCGTCCACGCCACAGGGCGGGCCCGGCCGACGGCACCGCCCCGAGCGTTCGGTCAGTGGTTGACGGCGGTGGCCGGGGCGCTGGACCAGGCCTCGCCCGCGATCACCACGTGGTCGAGGAAGCGGAGCCCGACCGTGCGGGCGGCTGCGGCGAGCAGGGTGGTGGCGCGACGGTCGTCGAAGCTGGGGGTCGGGTCGCCGGAGGGGTGATTGTGCACGACGGCGAAGGCGCGGCCGTCGTGGCGCAGGACGGTGTTCAGGATTTCCCGGACCGGTACCGCCACCTGGTCCACCGCGCCCTCGGCGACGAATACCTTCTGCCGCAACTGGTTCTGCGCGTCGCAAACCAGGACGAGCAGTCGCTCGACGCGGTCGCCGGTGAACAGTGGGCGAGCGGCGGCGGCGACATCGGCCGCACCGCCGAGGCGGATCGGGGTGGCGGTGTCGCCGCGGGCCCGCGCGCCGAGGTGGAACGCGGCGATGAGGGCAGCGGCCTTCGCCACCCCGACGCCGGCCCGGCGGGACAGTTCCTCGGGGCGCGCCGCCGCCAGCCCAGCCAGCCCGCCGTGTTCGACGAGCAGTTCCACCGCCAGGTCCAGCGCGCTCGCGCCGCGCCTGCCGTGGCGTAGCAGCAAGGCCAGCAGTTCGACATCGCTGAGCGCGTGTGCACCGAGGGCGAGCAGGCGCTCGCGCGGCCGTTGCTCGACGGGTACATCGATAAGAGAGACCGGCATCGTTCCACCCCTTGGTCACGGCGACAGTGTCACGGAGTGTGCCAGGCCCTACCGACATGTTGCCCGCGAACGCGGGGCCGCCCGAGTTGTCCGATCCTGCCGATCGCGGATCGGCGGCCGTCGGGCACACTGAGTGCGTCGATCGAGTACAGGGGCACATGAATGGTCAAACCGCGCAAGGGAACCGCGGCAATCGGGCATGCCGTTCTGTTGGCCGCGGTGATCGCCGCGGGCCTGCTGGTGACGGCATGCGACAAGGCCGAGGAGCCTCTCCCGCCACCGGTCCCGAACCTCGATCGGTACTACCAGCAAAAGCTGAGCTGGGGTTCGTGCGAGGGCTACCAGGGTGGTGGTGAGCTCACCGCGGCCGGAATCGAATGTGCGCGGGTGACGGTGCCGATCGACTACGGCAACCCCGACGGCGACACCGCTCGGATCGCGATCTCTCGGCTGCGCGCGCAGGGCGCGCGGGTGGCGGCGCTGCTGACGAACCCGGGCGGACCGGGTGTGCCGGGGTTGACCATGCCGCTCGGGCTAGCGAAAACGCCGGTGGCCGAACGTTTCGACGTGATCGGGATGGACGTGCGCGGGCTCGGCGCCTCGACTCCACGCGTCACCTGCCGCACCGCCACCGAATTCGAGACGGATCGCTTCGTACTCGGCCGGACCGATCCGCTCGCGGAGATCGACCAGATCGAGCAGGACAATGAGGATTACGCCAATTCATGCGCGCAGCGGACCGGACTCACACTGCTCGGGCACGTGGGCACCGGTGACGTCGCCCGCGACATGGACGTCATCCGGGCCGCGCTGGGTGAGCAGAAGCTGACGTACTTCGGTGGGTCCTACGGCACGCGCCTCGGTTCGACCTATGCCGAGCTGTTTCCGGATCGAGTGCGCGCGATGGTCCTGGACGCTCCCGTCGATCCGGCGACGAATATGGGCGACGAGGTGATCACCGCGGCCGGTTTCCAGCAGGCGTTCGACGCCTACGCCGCCGACTGTGCCAAGGCACCGGACTGCCCGCTGGGCACCGACCCGAAGAAGGCGAACGAGGTCTACCGCGCGCTGGTGCTCCCCCTCATCGAACATCCGATCAGCACGCCCGATGGCCGCGGGCTGGACTACAACGCCGCGATCACCGCGACCATTTCCGCGCTCTACCATCCTGATTCCTGGCCCGCGCTCACCAAGGGTTTGACCGAACTCGCCAAGGGAAACGGCGAAGCGCTGCTCGGCGAGGCGGGCGCTTATCAGTCGGTCTCCTCCGACGACGTACACCGCGCGGTGCTGTGTCTGGAGGAGGTCCGGGTGACCGACCGCGCCGTGGCGGCCGATATCGATCACCGATCCCGCGCCGCCGCACCAGCTTTCGACGATGGCCTGAGCAATGCCGAGGCGCCCCTCGGCACCTGCGCGTTCTGGCCGGTCCCGCCGACCGCGCAACCGCATGTGCCCACGCCGGTGGGCCTGCCCGAACTGGTGGTCGTCGCGGTGACCGGCGATCCGGCGACGCCCTACGCCGGTGGTGTCAACCTCGCCAAAGCCCTTGGCGCCGCGTTGATCACCTACGAGGGCACGCAGCACGGCGCCGCGCTGGAGGGCATCGCCTGCGTCGATGAGCCCGTACTGAAGTACCTGATCGATCTGACGCCACCGGCCGACGGCCTGCGGTGTTCGAAACCGTGAGCCGCTGACTACCCGTCGACGACCACGACCTCGGCGGCCGGGAGACTGAACAATGCGGTGGCGGCCAGCTTTTCGAGATGATGCAGCTGGCGTTCATGCACGACGATCCGGCGCAGTGCCTCGTTGATGGTGGCATTGCTCGTCGAGGTGCCCATGATGGCGGCCGCGGCGGCGAGCAACTTCTGGTCGAGATCGATCCGCACGGATTTCATGCGTCCTCCTTCGTACATTCGCCATTTTGCGCTGTCCGGCCCGCTCATGTCTGGCAAATCAAGCACAGTCGCCGAAACTCGTGGTGCGAGCCCCGAGAATTTCACGGCTGCACCAGGTTCGGCCGCCGGACGCGCGCCACGCTGCAGCGCATACCGGGCGCCGTCTGGACTCTCCGCACACACTCGGCATCGTGTCGTCTCGGACGAAAGGGCGGCTCGCGCGCAGACCGCACCGGCCCTTAACAGCCACTGGTCAGCTCGTCGCCGGAATACGCCGTACGATGCCGGTAATTACGCACCGAAGCGCGACCAGCTAGACAGTTTGCCAAGCTGTGCGGGCTTTTGTTGTCGGACGGCCCGAGCGGTGCTTGCATCGAGGTATGTTCACCGAAGCTCAGCTGTACTCGCCGGTGACCCGGTCCGGCGATGGCGATGTCACCGTCCACCTGAGCGACGAGCACCCCGGCGTGCACGACTCGGATTACCGGGCCCGCCGCAATGCCATCGCCGCGCTGGCGCTCGATTACGCCCCAGGCAAACCCGTTCCGCAGATCGCCTACACCGACGAGGAACAGGAGGTGTGGCGGATCGCGTCGGCCGAACTCGCCCGCAAACACCGCACCTACGCCTGCGCCGAAGTGCTGGCGGCCTCGGAACGGCTCGCGCTGCCCAAGGACCACATCCCCCAGTTGGACGAGGTCTCGGCCGCACTGGTGCCGCTCAGCGGATTCCGCTACGTCCCCGCCGCCGGGCTGGTGCCGTTGCGAGAGTTCTTCGGCTCGTTCGCGGAGCGCACCTTCCACTCCACCCAGTACATTCGGCATCATTCCGCGCCGCTGTACACCCCGGAGCCCGACGCCATCCACGAGATCATCGGCCACGCCAACCAGATCGCGAGCCCGCGCTTCGCCGCCATCTACGAGGCGGTCGGTGCGGCCGTCGGGCGTCTGGAGACCGAATCCGCGTTGAAATTCCTCGCGAATGTCTTCTGGTTCTCGATGGAGTTCGGGGTGGTCCGGGAAGACGGCGAAGTGCGCTGTTACGGTGCCGGATTACTGTCGTCCTACGGTGAGATCGAGGAATTCCGGCAGGCCGACCTACGACCGCTCGACGTCGCCGCGATGGGCACGGCGGTCTACGACATCACCCACTATCAGCCGATTTTGTACTGCGCCGAGTCGGTCGCCGAGATCGAGGACGTGATCGGCGGATTCTTCTCGACCATGGACGACGACACTCCGGAACGGCTCCGCCATTCGAGTGCGGCTGGGGCCCAGTAGGTTTCCGTCGATCCGGAACGCCCGGCGAGGGACGCCGCCTGAACGCTTCAGGCTCCCTCGCCGGGCTTGTCCTGCCCGATCGGCAGCCCCGATTCCAGCAGTTCCAGCATCCGGCCGACGTTTTCGACATTCAACGGCGTGATTCTCGCGATAGCGAGCGCCGCGCCCGTCAACGCGCCGGCCAGTACCCGGATATCGAAATCGTCGGCGGTGCCCTGGACTCGTTCGGCCATCATGGCGGACACCATGTCGATGTTGCGTTCCATTTCCAGTCCGATGGCCGACCGTAATTCGGGCACGTGATAGATCAGCGCCTGCCGTTCCTGCTCGAAGGCCAGCGCCGACGCGGGCAGCTTCGCGAAAACCTCCGCCATCGCATTGCGGAAAGCGGCCAGCGGCTGAACCTCGGGCGGCTGCGCTCGGACGGCCTCGATCAGTACCGGGTCGAGGTCATCGGCGAGCACCAGCTGTTCCTTGGTCGGGAAGTAGCGAAAGAAGGTGCTCGGCGATACGTCGGCGGCCGCCGCGATCTGCTCGACGGTGGTCTCGCTGTAGCCCTGCTCGCGGAACAGCCGGAACGCTTCCAGTCGAATCGTCCGGCGAGTCCGCTCCTTCTTCCGCTCCCGCAGGCCACGCACCGCTGGCTCTTCGCCGGACAATTCAACTGACATGTGTCGATTCTGACGTATCGGTGCCAGGTCCGACATCCAGCCGCTCCCGAGCTTCAACCGCAACGACCTCGACCGGTTGCTTCGATCGGACGAAGGCGACGGCGACCGCGGCCGACAACGCGCACAGGATCGCGCAGACCAAGAGCATCGCGGCCATGCCGCCGACGAACGCGTTCTGCACCTGGTGCAGGACCGTCGAGTCGCCGAGTTCGTGCGCCACCGCCACCCCGGCGTTCACCCCGTCGGAGACCGGTTCGCGGTTCAACGAGCCGAGCTCCGAGCGGTAGCGGGTGGACAACACCGTGCCCAGGATCGCGACACCGATGGTGCCGCCCGCCTGCCGCAACGCTTGGATCAACGCGGAGCCGGAACCGGAACGTTCCGCGGTGAGCTCGCCCATTGCCAGTCCCATGGCCGTTGGCATGGCCAGCCCCATGCCGGCGCCGAGCAGGGTCGTCCACAGCGCGGTGAAACCGTAGCCGCTGTCCACCGTGGTCATCGCGCCGAGCGCGAGCGCACCCGCCAGCAGCGCGAATCCCACACCGAGCATTGCCCGGGTGCCGAGATTCGGCAGTGCCAGGTCGACCAGCCTGCTGCCGACGATCAGCCCGCCGATCAGCGGCAGCAGCCGCAGCCCGCTGCCGAGCGCGTCCACGCCGAGAACGGCCTGGAAATACTGCGGCACGGTGAAGAACATGCCGAACATCGCGAAGTTGACGACAATGGAAAGGGCGGTGCCCCAGCGGAATCCGGTGGTCTCGAACAGCGCGAGGTCGACGAGCGGATGCGCCGTCCTGCGCTGCCAGAGCACGAACACGCCGAGCAGCAGCACCCCGGCCGCGACCGCCGACCAAGCCGGCCCGTTGCCCCAACCATGCTCGCCGATCCGGATGAATCCGTAGGTGAGACCGAGCATGCCGACGACCGACAACAGCACACCCGGCACGTCCACGCGAAATCGGTTCTCACTGCGCGATTCCGGGACCAGGGCGAGCACGGCCAGCGCACCGATGATCACCATCGGCACATTGATCAGGAACACCGACCCCCACCAGAAGTTCCGCAGCAGCCAGCCGCCGACGATGGGCCCGAGCGGCAGACCGATCGCCGTCGAGGTGATCCAAATGGTGAGCGCGCGCTGCCGCGCATCCGGCTCCGGAAACAGTGACGGCAGCACCGACATGGACAGCGGCATCATCGCCGCGGCCGCGACGCCGAGCACCACCCGCGCGGCGATCAGCTGACCCGCCGAGGCGGCAAAGGCGCAGGCAACGGACGCGCCACCGAACACGAGTAGCGCGGCGAGCAGGAACTTCTTGCGGCCGTATCGGTCGCCGAGCGCACCGGCGGGCAGCATCACGGCGGCCAGGGCCAGCGTGTACGCGCTACTGAACCATTGCAGCGCAGCGGTATTCGCATTCAGATCGACGGCCAGCGTGGGCAGCGCCACGGTGAGCACCGTGACGTCGAGCCCGATGGTCAGCATCGCGACCGACAGCGCGCCGAGCGCAAGCCAGCGACGAGTCGAGTCCGCCTTCATGGTCCCTCCAGAAATGATAGATACTCCTTTTTGATAGTAGCTCTCATTTAGTAGGCCCTGTCAATACTCGATAGCAGGTGGGTCGAGTCACGACGCGCTTACGAGCCCTGCGCGGTCTGGCGCCGGACCTCATCCGCCGGAACCCTTTAAGCTCGCGAACGATGAAGATCCGGGACTCGCGCCGCCGCGCCACGCTTCGCCTCGGTTCCGCGCTGGCCACCCTGGCCGTGCTCGCGGGCTCGACCGCCGTTCCGTCGTTCGCCGCGCCGCCCAGCACGACACCGACGCCGTTCACCACGCCGAACACCGACACCTGCCCGCAGAAGACGCGCCCGCCCGCGCCGATCGACCTGTCCGAGGTGCCCGCACCGGGCCAGCCGACACCCAACGCGCTGCCCATTCCCACGCCACCCGTCGGCGGCAGTCGGCTCGGCGAATGCGGCTTGGTGCTGCCCAAGGGGGCACCTGCCGTGCCGCAGGACATTTCGGCGACCTCGTGGCAAGTCTCGGACCTGGACACCGGAGAGGTGCTCGCGGCCAAGGATCCGCACGGCCGCTACCGGCCCGCCAGCACCATCAAGGTGCTGCTCGCCACGATCGCGCTGCGCACCCTGGATCTGAACAAGGTGATCGTCGGCACGCAGGACGACGCGAATGCCGACGGCACCCGGGTCGGTATCGGTCCCGGCGGCCGCTACACCAACCGTCAACTGATGCGGGGCCTGATCATGGCGTCCGGCAACGATGCGGCGCACGCCATCGCCACCCAACTCGGTGGTGAAGCGGCCACCGTCGCGAAGATGAACGAGCTCGCGAAGTCGTTGGGCGCCTTGGACACTCGCACGGCTACCCCGTCCGGGCTGGATGGTCCCGGCATGAGCAGCTCGGCTTATGACCTGTCGGTCCTGTTCCGGGAGGCCATGACGATTCCGCTGTTCGCCGAGCTCATCCACACCGAGCAGGTGGACTTCCCCGGTTATCCCGCGAACCCGGAGATTCCGGGCGACAAGGACCATCCCGGCTTCCCCATCGGCAACGACAACCATCTGCTCTACGACTACGAGGGCGCCATCGGCGGCAAGACCGGGTTCACCGACGACGCCAGGCAGACCTTCGTCGCCGCCGCCGAACGCGACGGCCGCCGTCTCGTCGTCACCCTCCTCAAAGCCGACGTGCGCCCACTGCGCCCCACCGACCAGGCGGCGCGCCTACTCGACTACGGCTTCGCCCTCCCCCGCGGCACCTCGGTCGGCCGACTCCCCGACACCGACCGGAAGCAACCCAAAAACGGTGCCGCCCTTGCCGCCCCACCGCCCAGGGACGCCGACCAGCAATCCCAGCCACTCGCCGACGACAACCACGACGACAACCGGACCGTCTGGATCGTCGGCGGCGCGATCCTGATCCTCGCTCTCCTCCTCGGCGCCCGCCGGATCAACCGGCGACGGTAGCTCTCGCGGAATATCCGCGGGGATGGAACCGATGCCTGCGCCACTGCGTCTATGGAGGTATCAGGAGGTTCTGTCGACCGGGCTCGATTGCGTGCGAAGGGGTGCATTGGCGTGGCCGGGATTCTTGGCGTGGACATCGAGATGTTGGGCAAGACGGTCCGGTCATTGCGAAGCGCCGAGCAGGTGCTGAACGACGCGATGCGGGCGATGACCAGAGCAGGCCACGGCGATATCGGTACGCAGGCACTCAACGACGCGGCCGACAGCTTCCAACGCCGGTGGCGTTCCGGGATCGAGCGGATCGGCGAAGCGGCCAAGGTCACCGCGGACGGTGTGGCCAGGTGCCATGACGCCTACCAAAACGTCGACAACGCGCTTGCCACAGCGCTGAAGCAGGCCGAGACATGAGCGAGAACCCCTACCCCAACTTGGGTTTCAACCCGGTCCCCGGCGCGCCCACCGATGTGAGCGGGCTGCGCGCGCGGATCGACACCGCGGCGGACGCGGTCCGGGAGACCAACGAACTGCTGTCCCGGCTGCGCAACAGCAACGACACCGGGTGGATGGGCGACGCGGGCGATGCCTTCCGCGCCGACTTCGACGCCACGCTGGCCCAAGATCTCGGCTACGCGCAGCGATCGCTCGAACGCGCTGTCGCCCTGCTCGATGAGTGGCACACCGACCTCGTCGGCTACCAGGACATCGCCAGCGGACTCGAAGCCGAGGCCGCGGACGCGAAAGGACGACACAGCCAGGCCGTCGCGGCTTTACAACGGGCCCAGGCCAACCCGGACCTCGGCCTGGCGAACGCGATGTTCACCGACCACGGTGAACTACAGGCCGCGCAATCCCGCCTCGACGCAGCGACCGCCCAGGTCCGATCAGCAAGCACCGCGGTCGACGACTGGCAAGCGAAGATCGATTCCGTCCTTCAGCGCGCCCGCGACCTGGCGAGCCAGCACAACAGCACAGCGCGCCGGATCGCGGCCGAATTAGACGCCGCCGCAAAAGATTTCGCGCCCAGTCCGCCGGACAAGAGCATTTGGGATCGTATTGCGGACGCGGTCGAGGCCGTGGGTAAGTGGATCGATGAGCACCGCGAAGGGGTCCACCAGGCGCTCTCGATCATTGCCGCGGTCGGCAGCCTCGTCGCTCTCGTGACGCCGCCGCCCTTCGACATCATCGGCTTCACCTTCGCGGCGGCCGCTACCGCCGGACTCTTGGCACTCGACCTGTCCGATCCGGCGATACGCGCGGGTCTACGGAATGGGGAGCTGGATGCTTGGAAGACGGTGGGGCTGGACTCATTAGGATTCGCTCCCGTCGGCGGCGCCGGAGTCGCGGCGGGGAAAGTCGGCGGAGGTCTGCTGCGCGGTGGTGAGGCTTTGGCGGATGGCGCTCATGCCGCCCGATCGGTGGGTGCGGTCGAACGAATCGGGGCGTCCGCCTACAACGCGGTCACCCATGAGCCCTTGCTGACTTCCAAGATAGCCGAAAAAATCCCCGGAGTTTCGAACGTTGTCGATGCGCTGAGCTTGGACAATGCCACTCGCAACGTATTTCAGTTGACCGGGCTGGCCGGGCGGAACGCCGAGGTCGCCACCGCCGAGGCTGTCGACCTTTTCGCCCGTTCCGGCAAAGTGATTCTTTCGATGCTGAATCCCGTTGCGTCGCAGGTATCGGACCACTGACATGACGACAGCTGGAGTACCGGCATCCTTGTCGCTCGCGATCGATATTCCGGATGGATACGTCGGGCTCCCGCTCGACGATATCGATCGTGCGATAGCACGAACGGAATCCATCTTCGCCCAGATCGGGCCTGGCACCGTGAGTTCGGCGGCGCCCACGGTGCTCCAGGCGTTGCGGGTGCTTCTCACCCGGATCGCGCGGCTGAACGCGGCGTATTGCGGTCTCGGCCGACATTCGGCTTCGGATGGTCGGTTGATTTCATCGAATCTGATCGTCTCGTTGAACGAGTACGGCGGACGCGGGAATCCCCGCTTGACCCTGGCGGAGGTGCTGACCGGAAGATGCGGCGGCGGCGAGACTTTCAACAATGTCGAGCTGATCGAAGTAGCAGGCAAACCTGTGCTGATGCTGGACAGAGTGCGAACTCTCCCGACGCCCGAACTTCCCGGTCGAACGCCCGAGCTCGATCAGCAGGTCTATCAGCTCGAGGCCGTTGTTCCCGCATCGGATGGTTCCGCGATCGCTGTCATCGAATTCTCTACACCGTTCGTCGAGTACGGGGAGGACTTTCTGCCGATGATCATCGCGATGGCGGCATCGGTGGACATCACGACCTCGGCCCGCCGGTCCGATCCGCGGTCCTCGCTGGATCTGTGAGCCGATGACCATGGCCGATGATGTCGTCGCGCCGTTGCCCGCCCAATCCTGCCCGGCAACGAGGCTCGCTATGCGGAAAGGCATTTTCGTCCGCTGGCTGCTCTTCCTGATCGGCCTGGCGTGCTTCCCGCTCACCGTGGTGTTGATCGATATCGAAGATCGGGTCGATTCGAACCTGGCAACGCTCGTTTCGCTCGGTATCAATCTTGCCGCCGCCGCCATGACGGTAGGACTGATCCTGGGTGGCGTGCTCCTATGGATCAACCGGCGGAGACGGAAAGCGCTGCAGCGGTACCCCTGGTCGCCCTGGCCGGTGAATTACCTCGCCACCGGCCGCTATGAATGGGTACAACTCCTCGATCAGCATCGCCGACCGGTGTCTACGCTCACCTTGAGCACCTGGCCCAGACATATCGGAAAGCTGGTGAACCACAAGACTTCCGAAATCTGGTTCGCCGGTGACCCGATGAAGTACGGCGTTGTCTCCCGACCCGGGGGCGGCGATCTGCGTTACGCCTACCGCTCCAGGTCCAGAACTCCTCCCCGATTCACCTTCCGGGCAACAGATTCGAGCGCCGAGCCGGATTCGAATGCGTCCTCGCGGCCGCAGTACCAACTGATACGGGAGCGCGGACACACCTCGGTGCAGCCGGTAGGCGAACCGCGGGGCAAGCCGAAACGACATGGCGCGAAAGACGACGACCGATACCCGTCACCACGCATGCTTCGCCGCGCCCTCGCCTTCATCGTCGATTGGGTCCTCCATGTGGGATGTGGAGTCGGTGCGGCGCTCGCCGTAGGCCCCGGGTTCTCGCCAGCTGCCATCGCCCGACACGATTGGCAACACCTCGGCGTGAATCCGGTTGCCGTGATCGGTTTCTTCCTGGCCGCGTCCGCGTTCGACCGGGTTGTCTTTCAGGCCATCTTCCACACCACCGTGGGCAAAGCGCTGTTCGGTTTGGTGGTCATTCGTCCGCAAGACGGCACATACCCCTCATTCGGTCGCCTGCTGGCGGTATGGCTCTGCGATCTGTACCTGCCGATCGGCGTCGTCGGAGGTGGAACCGGTCCGGACGAGCTCGGCGACTACTTCCTGCCCGCCGTACGGCGGCGAGACGTGGCGCACAGGCGGACAGGCGAGACATCGTTGTCGGGGCTTGCCGGTGGTCGCGGGTCAGCGGCGGGGGCGGCGCAGACCCGAAAGGGCAAGGGCGGCTAAAGCGCCCGCACCGAAGAAGGTGGCGCCCGCGCCGACGGAGAGTTCGCGGGCGGAAACGCGCGGCGCGATGACCGCGGCCGGGGGCGGCGGAACATCTGCTTCGCGCTCGTTGTCCGAGGCGGTGGCGGCCCATGCGGTGGCGAACAGGATGATGCGATAGGTGATGTAGCTGAAAACCATCAGACCGATGATCGAGCCGAACGCGGCGCCGGCGGGGCTGGACAGCACGGTCTGCAGGTAGATCGATGCGACGAACTTGAACACCTCGAAGACCACGGCGGCCAGTGCCGCGGCCTTGGCCGCACTGGCCAGGGTGACCGGTTCACGCGGCAGCCGCGCGATGATCCAGGCGAACACCGCCCAGGAGGCGAGGAAGCCGAGAAAGATCGATACCAGCGCCAGCAAGAACCGGGCACCGGGCAGGTCCGAAAGGCCGAGGCTGATCAGCAGCCGCGCGCCGAGCGTGCTCGATGCCAACGCGGAAAGCCCGAGCGAGACAACGAAGGCCAGGCCGAGGCCGAGCAGCGCGCCGAGATCGGACAGCTTGGCCAGAAACCAGTTCTGTTCCTGCGTCTTCTGCTCCCACTGCTCGGTCAATGCCGCGCGCAGGTTGGCCATCCAGCCGAGCCCGGTATAGAACCCGGTCAGCAGACCGAGCACGCCGACCGTGCCGCGCGACTCGACGGCCTTGTCCACCAGCTCGTTCAGTTGCTCACCCAGCGAGCCAGGAATGTTTTCGACGATCTTGGTCTGCACCTCGCCGAGCAGCTCCGGGTTGCTCGACAGCACGAAACCCGCGACCGCGAAGGCGACCATCAGCAGCGGAAACAGCGAAAGCACCGTGAAATACGTGATGCCCGCCGCGTAGTAGTCGCCGCGCTGACGTTGATACCGCCCGCCCGCGCGCACCAGGTGGTCCAGCCACGGCAGCGCCTGGATCCGTCGTTCGATCCCGGCCTTGATGTTGTCGATCACCTGCACCAGTTCGCCCCCTTCAGGAGAGATCTCGCAGGTTCCGCCCGTTAGCGGGCCAGCAGGCCCATTCGGTCGTATACCTGTGCGAGGGTGTTGCCGGCGATCTCTCGCGCGCGCTCGGCACCGGCGGCGAGGATACGGTCGAGTTCGCCCTGATCCGACAAATACTCTTGCACCTTCGCCTGCAGTGGCGTGACAAATTCGACCAGCGCGTCGGCCACATCGGATTTCAGGTCGCCGTAGCCCTTGCCCGCGTAATCCTGTTCGAGCGTCACGATCGGGTTGCCGGACAGCGAGCTCAGGATCACCAGCAGATTGCTCACCCCCGGCTTCTGCTCCGGGTCGTAGCGGATCTCCCGCTCGGTATCGGTAACTGCCGAGCGGATCTTCTTGGCGGTCACCTTCGGATCGTCGAGCAGGTTGATCAGGCCCGCGTCGGTGGACGCCGACTTGCTCATCTTCGAGGTCGGATCCTGCAGGTCGTAGATCTTGGCGGTGCCCTTGACGATGTGCGCCTCCGGCACCACGAACGTCTTCTTGAACCGGGTGTTGAAGCGCTGCGCCAGGTTTCGGGTCAGCTCCAGATGCTGACGCTGGTCCTCGCCGACCGGCACCTGGTGGGCGCGGTAGAGCAGGATGTCGGCCGCCATCAGGACGGGGTAGGTGAACAGGCCGACGGAGGCGTTCTCCGCGCCCTGCTTGACCGACTTGTCCTTGAACTGGGTCATCCGGCTGGCCTCGCCGAACCCGGTGATGCTGCTGAGCACCCAGGCCAACTCGGCATGCTCGGGTACCTGGCTCTGCACGAACAGCGTCGACTTCTTCGGGTCGATGCCGAGCGCGAGCAGCTGGGCGGCGGCGGCCTTGGTCTTGGCCCGCAGCTCTTTCGGGTCCTGCGGCACGGTGATCGCGTGCAGGTTCGGGATGAAATACAGCGAGTCGTAGTCGTCCTGCATGGTCACCCAGTACTGCAGCGCCCCAAGGTAGTTACCGAGGTGGAACGAGGTACCGGTGGGCTGGATCCCGGACAGGACCCGCTGCTTGCGTTCAGCGGCCGGGGTTTCTGCAGGAACGGACATACCCCCGATCTTTCCATGCTCGCCCACCCGTCGCCCGGCCACCACCCCTCAACGAGTCGCCACGCGACGCTGCTCAAATTGAATTTCGCTGCACCCAGTTCCGCGGGTCGACCCCCGGCATGCTCGGCCGCCCGGTACCGACGAGTTGGCGTTCCCGCTGGGAAACGAGCTTGTAGACCGGGGCGCTAGGTCCGGCCAGGGTGCCGCGCAACACCGGCGGCACCAGCGGCGGCGCGACATGCGCGGTCCGCACCGCCTGAGCCAGCGCCCGGTAGGCCACCTGTTCGGCCCTCCCCCAGCGCATCCCGTACATCTGCCGGATCCGCGGCGGCAGGCTGCCCTGCACCAGCAGGAAGAACGCGGAGGTGACCTGCTGCAACGGCATCCGCTGCGGATACGGCACCCGCTGCCCCGCCAGGTACGAGCCGACCAGCCGCGCCTCGTCGGTGAGGAACAGCTCATCGGAGGCCAGGTAGGCGGCGAAGGACGCGCGGAAATCCGAGTAGCTGTCCGGCGCCGCCGCTCTGGGCATGCCGAAGAGCTCGGCCCAACGCACGTAATCCTGGTAGAGGCCCTCGCGTTCGCCGTCGGTCATGGTGCGGACCAGCAGGTCGTACATCACCTCGGCGGAGTCGAAGGTGAACGCCATCGTCATGTACATCAGCTGCGGGTCGAGCGCGGAATAGCCGGTGCCCGCCGGATGGTGTGCGCCCGCATCTTCGGGCAGTGCGCCGCGCACCTTCGCGTGCTTCTTCGTGGTGAACGCGAGCGCGCGGTCCGCCTCGTCCTTGCTGCCGAGGAAGACGGCCTCGAACAGGTGGCCGGTGAGCGCGAGCCGCGTGTAGGGCGTCATCCGATGTTCGGTGTTCTCCGCGGTGCCGACGTAGAGCAGCGGGTGCACCGCCCCGACGACCAGGGCCCGCTGGCCGTAGGTCAGGCCGACCGCACGCTTGCTCATTACCCGCCGGGCCATCGAGTGGTCGCTGAAGTAACCGGGCTGCGACATTTCTGCCTCCTCATCGAGAGCATCTGGCAACAGCATCCGCCAGATTCGCAATTCTGGCAACACTCTCTGCCTGAATTGAGCCGTGCCAGAATCAAACTGTGACTGCATCGCGTAGCGATTCTGTGGGGGGTGGCGGCCGGGTGACGGGTGGGCCTGCATCGCGTAGCGATTCCGTGGGGGGTGGCGGCCGGGCGACGGGTGGGCCTGCATCGCGTAGTGGGCCTGCATCGCGTAGTGGGGCTGCGTCGCGGACCTATGGCGGCATTTCCGCGGACGAGCGCCGGGCGCAGCGGCGCGCGGCGCTGTTGGAGGCCGCGCTGGAGATCATCGGCACCCAGGGGCTCGCCAAACTGACCGTCTCCGGTTTGTGCGCCCAGGCCGGACTCAACGAGCGGTACTACTACGAGAGCTTCGACAGTCGCGATGCCGTGCTGACGGCGCTCATCGACACGATCGCCGAGGAACTCGCGATCGCGATCGTCGCGGCGGTCGGCACCGCCCCGAAGGACTCGCGAGGCACGGCGCGGGCCGCGATCGCCGCGGGCATCCATCTGCTCACCGATGACCCGCGCAAGGCCAAGGTCGCATTGGTCGCGGGCATGGCCACGCCGGAGTTGCGGGCCCGCACCACCGAAACGGTCCGGGTGTTCGCGCGGATGGTCGCGGCCGAGGGCATCGACTTCTACGGGATCGATGACCCGCAATCGGATCCGGCGATCGACTTCCGGGCCAACTATCTGGTCGGCGGGCTGGTGCAGACGCTGACGGCCTGGCTACAGGGCGAGCTTCCGCTCACCCGCGACGAGTTGATCGAGCACACCACCGACGTATTCGTCTTGCTCGGTGAGGATTTGGCGCGCCGGTTGGCGTAAGCCGGTTCACTCAGAGTTCCAGTGAAACATCCTGCAAGCCGGTCGATTCGCCTTGCAGGACAACACGGAACGGGATGCCCTTGCGTGACCAGTACTCGGCGCAGTCGCGCATTGCCGCGGCGAACCACTCCCGTTCGGTCGGCTCGTCAACCAGCAGGCGGGCCGAATCGCGGACCACGAGGACGTATCCGGTGCCGTCGCCGACGAAATCGTCCAGATCACGCAGGCATTCGTCGAAGGCGTCCTTGTTCTCGCCGAAGTAGTACGGAAACTGCAGCGCGGCGGCGACTTCATCGAACACCCGCTTGACCGTCCGCATCTTCGCGCCGCGCAATTCGCGCACCAGGTAGCCGGACGGCGCGCGGTAACGCAAGCCGCTCAACTCGGCCGCATCGACGGTGGCCGCACCAACTGTCGGGGCGGCGGCGAGCCGCTGTGCGCTGGAATCGGATTCGGCAGGGCGAGCAAGAAACTGTGACAACGTGACGGACTCGGTCATCAGCGCATCCTCGTGAAGGTCTCGTAGTGGTCCCCGGTGTACCAGGCGGTTCCGTCGCTGCCGGTGACGATGCGCTCGGCATCGCGAGATCGGCCGCGTAGCTTGGGATTCACGTCCCACTCCTGGTAGGTGATCGGCTTGCCCGCGGCATCTTTGGCGGGCAGCGTGGCTTCGCGATTCATCCAGCGATCGCCGCCCTTGGTGCCGGGGGCGTTCGCCGAATCGGGCCAGCGCCCCGCATCTATTTCGCGCAAAGTGGTGTAGGCGCGGTCCGGAACGCCCGGCGCGCGACCGGTCGGCGCGGCGGCGTCCGGCGGCGGTAGCTGGGTTGCGGCGGGCGCGCTGTTGGTGGTGCGGGTGGCCGGGGCCGTACCGGTGTCGTTGCCCTCGCTACGCAATCCGAGGACAACGGCCGCGACCAGCGCCAGCGCCGCCGCACCGACCACGGCGAGCGTGCGAATTGCCTTCGGCGGCAGGTTCATCGGTACTGGACCGTGACCGGGGCGTGGTCGGACCAGCGCTGGTCGTAGGCGGCGGCCCGTTCCACGACGGCCTGCTTGGCGCGCGCCGCGAGATCGCCGCGGGCCAGCTGGTAGTCGATGCGCCAGCCGGTGTCGTTGTCGAAGGCGCGGCCGCGGTAGGACCACCAGCTGTACGGGCCGTCGACGCCCGGGTGCAGCTTGCGCACCACGTCTACATAACCCGCGGCGAGCAGTTGATCGATCCAGGCTCGCTCGTCCGGCAGGAATCCGGCCGACTTCAGGTTGCCCTTCCAGTTCTTCAGGTCACGCTCGGTGTGCGCGATGTTCCAGTCACCGCTCACCACGAAATCACCGGTGTGGGCGGTGAGATAAGCGCCGAGTTCGGCCAGGTAGCGGTACTTTTCGTCCTGGCGCGGGGTGCCCGCGTCGCCGGAGTGCACGTAGACGCTGGCCACGGTGACCTCGTCGAAGTCGGCCTCGAGATAGCGGCCGGACGCGCCGAACTCGCTGCTGCCGAAGCCGATTCGCACCGCGCTCGGCTCCCGCCTGGACAGGATCGCGACACCGGCCCGGCCCTTGGATTCCGGCTCGGCGTGCGCCAGCCACCACCCGTCGGCCAGGGCCGGTGCCAGCGCCGCTCTGGTCTGCTCGTCGGTGGCCCGCGTCTCCTGGACGCAGACGATGTCGGCCTCGGTGGCGGCGAGCCAGGCCAGCATGCCTTTGCCCGTAGCCGCGCGGACGCCGTTTACGTTCACAGTCGAAATGATGTAGGCCACCGGACGACCGTACAATGCTGGTCAGATGAATTCCTTCGGACACTGCCGTCCAGGAAGGGGTGATGACGATGTCGTCTGACACCTCCAAGTCCCCGGCCGCCGCGAGCGCCGCCCGCCCGCCAGTCACCGCCAAGCCCAAGCCCGCCATGCCCAAGGCCGTCAAGGCACTGCACATGGGCTCGGGCGACCCGCTGCTGCTGTTGCACGGCTTCATGATGTCGCCGCACTGCTGGGAGCAGACCGCGACGCGGCTGGCGAGTCAGTGCGAGGTGTACGCGCCCGCCTTCGCCGGCCACTGGGGCGGTGAACTCGCCGACGGCTGGTCGGTCGACGTGCACTCGCTGGCCGACCGCATCGAGGATCAGCTCGACGATCTCGGCTGGCGCACCTGCCACATCGCGGGCAACTCGCTCGGCGGATGGGTCGGTGTCGAACTCGCCCGGCGTGGCCGGGCCCGCACGCTCACGCTGATCGCCCCGGCGGGCGGCTGGCACATTCCCTCGCTCACCCAGCTGCGCGTCAGTCTGAAGTTCCTGTCCCTGATTCCGGTCCTCGAAATCGGCAAGCGGCTGGGCGGTTTCGCGGTCCACAATCCGATCGCCCAGCGGTTCGCGCTGCTCGCGCTGAGCAAGAACGCGTCCGCGGTGTCCCGCCGTGACACCGCCGCCGCCATCATGGCCGCGCTGCACTGCCCGTCCATGCTCCCGTTCATCGTCGGCAGCATCCGCGGCCCCGAACAAGAAGACCTGTCCACCTTGCAGACGCCGGTCCGCTTGCTGCTGTCCGAATACGACCGCGTCATTCCCAACCGTGTCTACGCCCGCCGCTACCTGAAGGAGCTCCCCGACTCGGCCGACCGCATCGTCGTCCACGGCGTCGGACACGTCCCGATGCTCGAGGCACCCGACCGGATAGCCACCCTCATCGCCGAACACGTCTACGCCAGCCGCAACCGCCTCCGGGCAGTGTGAGGCACCGGATATCCACAGGTCAGAAAGTTATCCCCAGATCCGCGCGAGGCCTCCAACGCGGTCTCGCGGACGCCTACTGTTTCGAGGCATGGGGAGTACACAAGTAGACCGCGCAGTGCACCAACTTCGCAGCGATGTCGACGGGCTCTACGAACTGACCAGCAGAATGAACCGGGAGGCCAAGAAAACGGACAGCGTAGTTCGCGACATCGACCTACGGCTCCGCCGGTTGGAAAAGACGTCCGGACGGCAGTTCGGTCTACTGCTCGCCACCCAGCGACAACACGGCCACCGCTTGGACCGCGTGGAATCCATCCTGGAAACCGTTGCGGTACAGGTGAATCGGCTGAGCGCCCAGATGAACGATCTGGCACCGCTACCGGCACAGTTCAACCAACTCGAAGCCAAGGTGAACGAACTCACCTCGCTGCCAGCACAGTTCAACCAACTCGAAGCCAAGGTGAACGAACTCGCGTCACTGCCAGCACAGTTCAACCAACTCGAAGCCAAGGTGAACGAACTCGCGTCACTGCCAGCACAGTTCAACCAGCTCGAAACACGGATGAATCAGCTCGAAACACGGTTCGATCGGCTCGAAACACGGTTCGACCATCTCGAAGGACGATTCGACCAGCTCGAAGCGCGGGTCGGTCAGCTCGAAGGCCGCATGACTCTGCTGGAAGCTGCCGTGCACCAGAACACGAGGACCCTCGATGTGGTGGTCGAACTGCTGCGGAAGCAGCAGTCTGTTTCCCAAGGGGATGCGGGCTAGCCGGTGTTCAGGAGGCGACGTCGGAATGCTTGTCGGCGGTTCGGTTGGGAAATTGCAGGAGTAGTTCGCAGACCTTGTCTGGAACATCTAGTTGAGGGCAGTGGCCGACGCCGGGGAGTATGACCAATTCGCTGTCCGGGAGCAGAGCGTGCAGGGTTCGGGCGGCGGAGACAGGGATGATGCGGTCGTTGGTGCCGTGCACGATGAGAACGGGGCAGGTGATGGTGAGATCGATGTGGCCGGAAGGGTGTTCGCGGGCGTAGCGGACGGCGTCGCGGCCGCGTGCCGCGACGGCACGCATGTCTGGAATGGAACGGACTGCGGTGCTGAGGAATTCAGGGTCGGCGACGATGCCGGGACCGTAGACGAGCCGGGCGGCCGCGCGCCGTACACCCCAGCGCACCAGCGAAGTCGGAATGGGTAGGAGGCCGACCAGGCGGAAGAAGAATCGGTATTCCCGCAGGCGTCCGATGCGGGCCAGCCAATGCCGCGCCAACAGCGGCTCGTCGAGGGCGACCACTGCGGTGACCTCACCTGCCGAATGCCTGGCTGCGGCATGCAGTGCGGTGGCCGCGCCGAGGGAGTTGCCGACGAGGATCAGCGGGCCGTGCTCGGCGATGATCGCATCGACGAACGCGTCGAACTGCGGCGTCATCGGGCCGGACCCGCGCCGGTCGGCCAAGCCGAAGCCGGGGAGGTCGACGGCGAAGGCGGTGCGGCCCGCGGCCGCGAGCGCGGTGAGGACCCCGCGCCAGGTATCGGCACTGTCGGCGTAGCCGTGCAGTAGCAGAATCGGGACGCCGGACCCCGAGACGGAGAGCACCCGGGTATTGAAGTCGTGGTAGCGCGCGGTGGTTTCGGTGATCATCGGCCGGTGGCCCTTCGCGAGCGGCACCGTGACAGGTGCGCAGGACTATCGGCGTTTCCGAGTGCGGGACAGGAGATCCCGGATGCGCACGCCGTTGTAGCGCACCCGGGCTCCGTATGCGGTTAAGCCAGCAGCCCCTTGGCGATGTGAGTCACCTGGATCTCGTTGCTGCCCGCGTAGATCATCAACGACTTGGCATCGCGCGCAAGCTGTTCCACCCGGTACTCGGTCATGTACCCGTTACCGCCGAACAGCTGCACCGCCTCCATGGCGACCTCGGTGGCCGCCTCGGACGCGTACAACTTCATCGCCGACGCCTCGGCGAGCGTCGGCGGCTTGCCCGCGCGCCCGCGTTCCAGCGTGTTGAACACCATGTTCTGCACGTTGATCCGCGCGATCTCCATCTTGGCCAGCTTGAGCTGGACGAGTTGGAAGCGGCCGATCTCCTGGCCCCACAGCTTGCGATTCTTGGCGTAATCCAGGCAGAGCCGGTGACATTCATTGATGATGCCCAGCGCCATGAAGGCCACGCCGACGCGTTCGGCGGTGAAGCTGGAGCGGGCGCTCTCCCTGCCGTCGCCGCCCTTGTGCTCCTCGGTCTCGCCGAGCAGCCGGTCCTTGCCGAGGCGGACATTGTCGAAGAACAGTTCACCGGTGGGCGAGGCGTGCAGCCCCATCTTCTTGAACGGCTTGCCCTGGGTGAGCCCCTCCATGCCCTTGTCGAGGACGAAGGTGAGCACCTTGCGCTCGCGCTTGTCGCCGCCGTCACCCTCGTCCAGCTTGGCGTAGACGATCATCACATCGGCGAACGGCCCGTTGGTGATGAAGGTCTTCTGACCGTTCAACAGGTAGTCGTCGCCATCCCGCCGAACATAGGTCTTCATGCCGCCGAACGCGTCGGATCCCGAGTCGGGCTCGGTGATCGCCCACGCCGCGACCTTCTGCATCGTCACGATGTCGGCGAGCCAACGCTCCTTCTGCGCCAACGTGCCGCGCGACATGATGGTCGTGGCGCCGAGTCCGATGCTGACACCCATCGCGGTGACCAAACCCATGCAGACGCCGGACAATTCGCCGATCAGCACCGCCATCAGCGATTCCTGCCCGGCGAACGGGCTACCGCCGGAAGACTTTTCCTTCTTCTTCTCCGGCAGCGGCTCGCCTGCGGCGATGGACTCAGCCTTCGCCCGCTCCTTGGCGAGCAGTTTCTGCACCGCTTCGCCGCCCATGGCGTCGATCCCGAACTCGCTGAACAGCTTCCGGATGATCGGGTACGGCGACAGTTCACCGCTGTCCAGTGCGTCCAGGTTGGGCCGGATTTCCTTGTCGATGAAGGTCCGCACGGCATCGCGGATCAGCACATCGGTCTCGGACCATTCGAACATCGTTGTTCTCCTTCAGTTCCGCGAGCTCAGGGCAACCGTGCGGAGATGTCGTCGATCAACCACGGTCCCTCGGTCTCGATCGTCTTCACATCGTGCCAACCGGCCAGTTCGGAGATGGCCCCGCCCTGCACCGCGAACACCTTGCCGGTGATCGGGCACTTGTCCGAGGCGAGGTAGGCCACCAGCGGCGAGATATTGGCCGGGCTGAACGCGTCGAATTCGCCCTCGGCGACCTCGTCGGCTTCGGCCGCCATCATGGCGCCCATGCCCGGCGTGGCCAGGGTGAGCCGGGTGCGCGCGATCGGCGCGATGGCGTTGACCCGCACGCCGTAGCGGGCCAGCTCGTCGGCGGCGACCAGGGTGAGCGCGGCAATCCCCGCCTTGGCCGCGCCGTAGTTGGCCTGGCCGGCGTTCGGCACCGTGGTTCCCGAGGCGGACGCGGTGTTGATCACCGCGGCGTTCGGCTGGTTGCCCGCCTTGCTCTGGTCTTTCCAGTAGGCGGCGGCGTGGTGCAGCACGGCGGCGTGGCCCTTGAGGTGCACGGCGATCACCGCGTCCCACTGCGCCTCGTCCATGCCCGCGATGAAGGCATCGCGCAGGATGCCCGCGTTGTTGACCACGATGTCGAGCCCGCCGAGCTCGGCGATCGCCTGGTCGATCACGTTCTTCGCGCCGTCCCAGGTGGCGATGTTCGCGGTGTTGGCGACCGCCTTACCGCCCGCCGCGATGATCTCGTTGACAACTTCTTGCGCGGGGGTGGTGTCGGTACCCTCGCCCTCGTTGCTGCCGCCGAGGTCATTGACGACCACGGCCGCGCCCTCCCGCGCGAACAGCAAGGCGTGCTCGCGGCCGATGCCGCGACCGGCGCCGGTGATGACGGCTACCCGGCCTTCGAGTGCACCCATCGATGTCTCCTCTTCCTGACGTTTGTGCTGAATATTGCGAGCGGGGCCGGGACGACGCGCTACGTCGTCCCGGCCGAGCTCAATCGGCGATCTCGGCGAGTCCGTCGCTGAGGACCACGTCCTCGCCGCGCACGGTTTCGAAGGCATAGGTCGTGACACCGTCGGCCGAGCCGACCCGCCAGATGCGCGTCTCCAGATCGTCACCGGGGAAGACCATCTTGGCGAAGCGCACCGCGAATCGCCTGAGCCGGTTGACATCCGACCCGGCGACCTCGGTGAGCACGGCCCAGGACGCGAACGCCATGGTGCACAGCCCGTGCGCGATGATGCCGGGCAGCCCGGCATCCTTGGCGACCTGGTCGTCCAGGTGCAGCGGCACCGGGTCACCGGAAGCCGGTGCGTAACGGAAGGTTTGGTCGTCGTCGACGTGCTGCGGCACGACGGCGACCGGGTCCTGCGTCCGCAGGCTCTCGTCGAACTTGTGCGCGGGCGCTGCGCTGCCGACCGACTTGCCCGCATCGATATTGCGGAAGAACGCGGTCAGGTACTGCTCGTTGACCAGCTCCCCTTCCTCGGTCTTGCATTCGATGAGGATGGTGATGGTCGTGCCGTTGGACCGGCTGGTGTAGCCGATCGCCTTGGCCCGCGAGACCAGCTTGTCGCCGGGTCGGATCGCCCGGTGGAAGTGGAAGTCCTGCTCGCCGTGCACGACTCGGCCGAAGATGTCCATCGGCGCGACATCGATCACCGGCATCATCATGGCCTCGAAGACCGGGACGATGGCGAAGACCGGCGAGGCCACCTTGCCCGCGAGGTGCGCCTCGATCGGATCATTGGTCGCCGCGGCGTATTCGGCGATCCGCTCGCCGGTGACCTCGAAACGCTCGTCGTCACACCAGATTTCGAGACCGGCGTCGTCGAATTCGACCAGCCGTGCCGTAGTTGTCTCCGACGTCATGCGGTGTCCTCTCCGGCCTGCGCACCGAGCCCGCCGTGGTTACGCGGGCTGCCGCCTCCGGGCCCGGCTCTCATGCCGAGGCCAGCGCGTCGAGCTGCTCGAGGGACTTGTCCAGCTGCTTGAGACCGTCCTTCTCGACCGCTTTGCCGAGCGCACCCTTGATCAGCGCGCCCTCGAAGTCACCGGACACCAGGATGGTGCTGCCACCGTCGCCCTTGGGCTGGATGTCGAAGGTGAATTCGGTCTTCACTCCGGCCATGCCGGTGCCGCCGAGGGTGAGCTTGGTCGGCTGCTGCACCGAAACGACGGTCCACTCCAGCTTGTTCGCCATGCCGAGCATGACGATCTTGGCGACCAGCTTCGAGCCCTCGGTCAGCACGGCGGGCGGCTCCTCCATGAAGCGCTCGTGGATGGTGAACCACTTGTCCCAGGTGTTGGGGTCGGAGACGACCGTCCACAGCGCCTCGGGGGTGGCGTTGACGTCCTTGGTGGCTTCGATGTGTCCCATGAGATGACTCCTCGTCGAGTTTCGTTGTGCAAGTTCAGCGCTGCGCTGGATGACGCTTCGCGAGCTCAGCGCTGGGTGGGATGACGCTGCGCAAGCTCAGCGTTCCGCGCGCTGGTAGGCGGTCACGACGGCGGCGCCGCCGAGCCCGATGTTGTGCTGCAGGCAGGCGGTGACGTTGTCGACCTGCCGCTTGTCGGCGGCGCCACGCAGCTGCCAGGTGAGTTCGGAGCACTGCGCCAGACCCGTCGCGCCCAGCGGATGACCCTTGGAGATCAGGCCGCCGGAGGGATTCACCACCCACTTGCCGCCGTAGGTGGTCAGGTTGTCGTCCACCAGCTTTCCGGCTTCACCCTCGCCGCAGAGGCCGAGCGCCTCGTAGGTCAGCAGTTCGTTGGCCGAGAAGCAGTCGTGCAGTTCGATGGCCTGGAAGTCCTCCGGGCCGAGGCCGGACTGCCGGTAAACCTGCTGCGCCGCTTGAACTGTCATGTCGTAGCCGACGAGGTTCTTGGCGGTGTTGTCGAAGGTGGACTGGAAGTCGGTGGTCATTGCCTGTCCGACGATCTCCACCGCCTGCGCGGCCAAATCGTGCTTGTCCACGAACGCCTCGCTGGCCAGGATGACCGCGCCGGAGCCATCGGAGGTCGGCGAGCACTGCAGCTTGGTGAGCGGGTCGTAGATCATCCGCGAGCCGAGGATGTCGTCCATCGAATACTCGTCCTGGAACTGCGAATACGGGTTGTTCACCGAGTGCTTGTGGTTCTTGTAGCCGATCTTGGCAAAGTGCTCCGCGGTGGTGCCGTACAGCTTCATGTGCTCGCGGCCGGCGGCGCCGAACATCCACGGTGCCACCGGGAACAGCACCTCGGAGATCTCGGCGAGCGCCATGATGTGCTTGGCCATCGGCTGCTCACGGTCGTCCCAGGTGGAACCGAGCGAGCCCGGCTGCATCTTCTCGAAGCCGAGCGCCAGTGTGCAGTCGGCCAATCCGCCCCGAATCGACTGTGCCGCAAGGTACAGCGCGGTGGACCCGGTCGAACAGTTGTTGTTGACGTTGACCACCGGGATGCCGGTCATGCCGAGCTCGTAGACCGCGCGCTGGCCGGAGGTGGATTCGCCGTAGACGTAACCGACATAGGCCTGCTCCACCAGGTCGTAGGCGATGCCCGCGTCGGCGAGCGCCTTGGTCCCCGACTCCCGAGCCATGTCCGGGTAGTCCCAATCGGTGCCGTCTTCGTTCTTGCGGCGGCCCGGCTTCTCGAACTTCGTCATGCCGACGCCGACGACGTAGACCTTGTTCGCCATCGAACTCCTCAGATAGTGCCTGCTCCGGCGCGCCGCGCCGGTGCTGTCCGCAGCGCGGGCAGCGGTGGCTGATCCGTCCGGATCGACCTGAAAACAAACATACAGAGATGTATGTAAGTACGCAAGGTTGTCACCGTTACCCGGGGTTGCGCCTATCGAATAGCCAGCTCGTCGCCCGCTGCCGAAGACATACCGACGAGGGGGTATGTATCGCCAGTTCACGCTGGTAGGCAGCGGGTTGCCGAGACGCCCGAGCGCAACGGAATCCTTTGCTGTGACGTGACTCACCCCCGGTAAGGACGTAACAGCCGCGTAATCGTCCGGAAATTGCCCGTCCACAACCGTGTACGACCGTCGAACAGTTGTTGTTGTTCAGGCGGGGATGAGGAGTAAAACGTGGTCGAGCTAGAGACCCGATCGTCGAATTCCGACGGGATCGCCGCAGCCAAAGAAACACTCGAGGACTACACGCTGCGGTTCGCGCCACGGAGTTACCGGAAGTGGAGCCCGGCGGTCGTCGGGATCTCCGCCCTCGGCGGCATCGCGTACCTGGCCGACTTCGCCATCGGCGCGAATATCGGCATCGCGCACGGCACCGGAAACGCCTTGCTGGGCATCGGGTTCTTCGCGATCGTCGTCATGCTGACCGGATTTCCGCTCGCCTACTACGCGGCGCGCTACAACCTCGACCTCGACTTGATCACGCGCGGTAGCGGTTTCGGTTACTACGGCTCGGTGCTCACCAATGTGGTGTTCGCGTCGTTCACGTTCATCTTCTTCGCGCTGGAAGGGTCGATCATGGCCCAGGGGCTGGAATTGGGGCTGAACATACCCCTGTGGCTCGGCTATCTCGCTTCGACGCTGATCATCTTCCCGCTGGTCATCTACGGCATGAACACGCTGGCCAAGTTGCAGGTATGGACGACGCCGCTGTGGCTGCTGCTGATGGTGCTGCCGTTCGGGTTCCTGCTGGTGCGCCACCCGGATTCGGTGTCCTCGTTCTTCGCCTACGGCGGCGAAAATGGTTCCGGCGTAAGCGTTTCCGGTACGCTACTGGCCGCTGGCGTGTGCCTGTCGTTGATCGCGCAGATCGCCGAGCAGATCGACTACCTGCGCTTCATGCCGCCGCGCACGCCGGAGAACGCGCGCAAGTGGTGGACCTGGATGCTGCTCGCCGGTCCCGGCTGGGTGGTCTTCGGCGCGCTCAAGCAGGTGGTCGGCCTGTTCCTCGCGGTGTATCTGATCGCGAATCTGCCTGCCGCGCAGGGCATCGCCAACCAGCCGGTGCACCAGTTCCTGGAGATCTACCGCGATATGGTGCCGGGCTGGCTGGCCATGACGCTGGCCGTGGTGCTCGTCGTGATCAGCCAGATCAAGATCAATGTCACCAATGCGTACTCGGGGTCGCTCGCCTGGACGAATTCCTACACCCGGGTTACCAAGTCGTACCCCGGTCGGCTGATCTTCCTGGCCGTGAACCTGGTGATCGCGCTGATCCTGATGGAAGCCAACATGTTCGACTTCCTCAACAACATCCTGGGCTTCTACGCCAACTGCGGCATCGCCTGGATCGTCACCGTGGCAACGGATATCGCGGTCAACAAGTACCTGCTGAAGATCTCGCCGAAGCAGCCGGAGTTCCGCCGCGGCATGCTCTACGACTTCAATCCCGTCGGCCTGGTCGGCTTCGGTCTCTCGGCGGTGCTGTCGATCATGACCTTCTTCGGCATCTTCGGTGATCTGCTGAAGCCGTACTCCCCGATCGTCGCGCTGGTGGTCGCGTTCGTCGCCACCCCGCTCACCGCCATCGCCACCAAGGGCAAGTACTACCTGCGCCGCAGCGACGACGGCATCGACCTGCCGATGTTCGACGAGCACGGCAACCCCTCCGGCGAGACGCTGACCTGCCACGTCACCGGCCTGGAATTCGAACGCCCGGACATGATCGCCTCGGCCGTCCCCGGCCCAGCGGGCGAAATCCAATACATCAGCTCCCTCGCCCTCTCCACCGACAAACCCGGCCATCACCTCCTCCCCCGACAGCACTGATCTCGCGGGCGAAAGGGACATGACCGAGGCGTCACTCGACGTTTGCCTCGGTCATGTCCCTTTCGTCGACCTTGGTGGGGGGGATCGGTTAAAGTCGGGGGACGGATCTCACGCGGGGGGTTTGATGTTGTTGCGGCGGTTGGGGATTGCGTTCGTTTCGGCCGTCGTGCTGGTCGGGTCGGCAGGGGCGAGTGCCGTGGCGGCTCCGGCGGTTGCGGAGCGTGTCGGGTTGCAGCGGGCCATGGACGAGCTGATCGCGGCCGGTGCGGCCGGGGTCCAAGTACGGGTGCACGACCAGCACGGTGAGTGGACGGGTAGCGCCGGGGTGGCGGAGTTGGGCCGTCCGGAGCCGGTGCCGGTGGACGGGCGGTTCCGGATCGGCAGCATCACCAAAACCTTTGTGGCTACGGTGCTTTTGCAGTTGGTCGGCGAGGGTCGGCTCGGGCTGGAAGATCCGGTGGCCCGGCACTTGCCTCAATTCGGCCTGGACCCGCGCATCACCGTGCGAATGGTGTTGCAACACACCAGCGGCCTGTTCTCGTACACCGGCGAATTTAGGCCCGACGGGACCATCGAAACCGGGATTCTGCCGGAGTCGGGCAGGGCATCCGTGGACGCCTTCTATCGTGACTACCGCCCAGACGAACTGATTCGGTTCGCACTGACCAAGCCGGCGCGGTTCGAGCCGGGCACCGACTGGTCGTACTCCAACACGAACTATCAACTTGCCGGGATGCTGATCGAAAGGCTCACCGGATTGCCGTACGCCTTGCAGATCTACAGCCGCATCGTGGCGCCGCTCGGCCTGTGGGAGACCCTCGTGCCAGGGACTTGGCCGGAGATCATCGGACCGCACGCACACGGCTACCTGGTGTACGAGGAGAACGGCGCGCAGCTCACTGCCGACCTGACCCGCCAAAATCCCTCGTGGGCAGGGGCCGCGGGCGAAATGATCTCCTCCACGCGAGATCTCGACACCTTCGTCAGCGCCCTGTTCGGCGGCCGACTCCTCGCGCCGCCACTGCTCGCCGAGATGCGGACGACCCGGCCGATGGCACCCGGTATGGACTACGGTCTCGGATTGCTGCAACAGGAGTTCGGCCCGGACTGCGTCGGTATCGGTCACAACGGAAACGTCCCGGGCTATTACTCGGAGGCGTACAGCACGACCGATGGCACCAGACGCTTCGAGATGTCGGTGACCACGGGAACCGTCCTACGCTGGGACGATTTCGAGGGCTTCGCCGAGCTTTTCGCGAAAGCGAACGCCGTCGTCACCCAAGGCCTGTGCGGCGAATAGCCGCCCGCTCACTCCGCCGCGCGCACGTCGGCGAGCGCGGCCTCGGCGATGTTGCGCAAGTGCGCGGTCGCCCGACGCCAACGACGTTGCGCCCGTTCGTTGTCCGGGTCGATGAAGTTGGAGACCAAGATGCCGCGCAGCGCGTCCATCGCGGTGTAGATGAAGTCGCGGGCTTCCTTGCGGCGGATCTCGTCCGGCACGAACCGGGCGACGGCCATCAGGACGGCGTTGTTCACGAACGGCTCGACCTTCTCCATCGCCGCGGCCAGCACCGGATCGGTCCGCCCGGCCACCCACAGCTCGACGGTCGCGATGAACAGCGGACCCTGGTGCAGCTCCCACAGGAAATCCAGCGCCGCGGCGACCGGATCGTTGCCACGTTCGACCTTGGCCATTTCCCGCATGGCGGTCTCGGCGCGCAGTTGCGCCAGGTGACTGATTGCGGCAACCACCAGGTCGGTCTTGGATCCGAAGTGGTGCACCTGCGCGCCACGGGTGACCCCGGCTCGTTCGGCGACCCGCGGCGTCGTCGTCCCCGCGTACCCGTACTCGACCAGACAATCGATGGTCGCGTCGAGCAGTCGGGTGCGCATCTCGGTGCTGCGCTGTTCCTGGGTGCGGCGCTGCGGTTTCGCGACTTCGATCCTGGCCATCCGGCGATTCTACACTTACATACAGTTCTGTATGTTCAGGCGAACCGTGGCATCAGGCGATGAGCGCCGCGGCCGCGACGAGGCGGGCGTCCCGGCGGGCCGCCCAGACGGTGATCGCGAACAGCAACACACCGACGACGGCCAAGCCCGCGCCGACCATGGCGGGCGCGGTATAGCCGAGCCCGGCCGCGATCACGGCACCGCCGAGCCACGCGCCCGCGGCGTTGGCGATGTTCAACGCGGCGTGGTTCAGCGCGGCGGCCAGCGTCTGCGCCTCGTGCGCCACGTCCATCAGCCGAGTCTGCAATCCGGGCGCCAGCGACGCACCGGTCGCGCCGACCAGGAATGCCCCGATCGCGGCGGTGTACGGATTGTGCGCCGCCGCAACAAATGCGGCGAGGATGACGGCCATGCCGATCATCGAGGCATAGATCGCCCGATCCACGCCGCGGTCGGCCAGCACCCCGCCGACGATGTTGCCGACCACCATGCCGACACCGAACAGCATCAGCACCACTGGAACCAGGCCGGGCGACATCCCGGCGACACCGGTGAGCGTGGTGGTGATGTAGGTGTACACGGCGAACATGCCGCCGAAGCCGACCGCGCCGACCAGCAGTGTCAGCAGCACCTGGGGTCGGCGGAGTGCGCCGAGCTCGGTGATCGGATTGGTCATCGTGATGCCGGTGAGTTCGGGCACGTACCTGATCAGGGCGGCTACCGTCGCCAGCCCGATGATCGCGACAACCACGTAGGCGTCGCGCCAGCCGAGATGCTGGCCGAGCCAGGTCGCGCTGGGAACGCCGACGACATTGGCGGCGCTCAACCCGAGCATAACCGCGGCAACCGCCTTCGCGCGTTGCCCCACCGGGGCCAGCGTGGCGGCGGCCAGCGAGGCAACGCCGAAGTACGCGCCGTGCGGCAGGCCGGAGACGAACCGCGCGAGCACCAGCGTGCCGAAGGTCGGCGCGAGCACGGTCGCCGCGTTACCCAGGGTGAACGCGGCCATCAGGGCGATGAGCAGTTTCTTGCGGGAGACCCGCGCACACAGGGCGGCGATGACCGGCGCGCCGATCACCACACCGAGCGCGTACGCGGACACCGCGTGTCCCGCGGTCGGCTCGGAGACGCCCATCGCGCGGGCGATGTCCGGCAGCAAACCCATGGTGACGAATTCTGTTGTGCCGATGCCGAATCCGCCGAGCGCCAGCGCGAGCATGGCCGGGACATGCCAGCTCGTCCGCTCAGCCTCGGGGCGTGCGGGAACCTGGGTGGCGAGTGGGGTGGTCACATGTTCATGAAACGCCTCTCCGACCGGTTTCGCTTCCCGAGTAAACGTGAGTTGGGCCACCATGCCGTATAGAAAACGTGCAGGTCAGAATGTAAAAATGCGCAATCTGGACGGGCCTGCCATGCGACCTGGCAATTTCCGTTTGGAAACAACCGCGTACCCCACAACGGCCCGAGCACCTGAACCACCGGGTGTGGCCAGCGTCATCCGGGCCGACTCAGGCGGCGGGCGGCGCCTCGCGCTGTTCGAAGGTGCGGCGGTACTCGACGGGCGTGACCCCCACGACGGCGGCGAAGTGGCGGCGTAGGTTGGCGGCGGTACCGAGGCCGCACAGCCGACTGATCCGGTCGATGCCGAAGTCGGTGGATTCCAGCAGGGTTTGCGCGCGGGCCAGGCGTTGGGTCAGCAACCACTGCTTCGGCGTGGCGCCGATCGATTGCCGCAGACGCCGGTGGAAAGTGCGCGGACTCATGGCGGCGCGGGCGGCGAGCAGCTCGACGGTGAGTGGCTCATCGAGGTGGGCGGCAGCCCATTCCAGTGCGGGACCGAGGTCGGCCTCGGCCCTTGCCTGGACCGACAGATCGATGAACTGGGCCTGATCGCCCGCGCGATGTGGCGGGACCACCAATCGCCGGGCCAGCCGGTTGGCGACGGCGGCGCCGAAATCGCGGCGCACCAGGTGCAGCGACAGATCGAGCGCCGCGGTCATTCCCGCGCTGGTGAGAATGTCACCGTCATCGACATAGAGCGCCGTGCCGTCGATCGCGACGGCGGGATAGCGGCGGGCCAGGATGGCCGCGTGCTCCCAGTGCGTGGCGATCCGTCGCCCGTCCAAGATGCCCGCGGCGGCGAGCACGAACGCACCGGTGCACAGCGCGACCATCCGCGCTCCCCGGCGCTTCGCCTCGATGAGCACGTCGAGCAACTCTCGGGGCACCTCGCGGTCGGCGGCAACGCAGTCGTAGGCGACCGAGGGAACGAACACGGTGTCGGCCGACACCAGCTCGGCCACACCGTATTCGGCGCGCAGGTACGCGCCGTGCCCGATGGACGACTCGGTCACCTCGGGCAGCACCGAGCAGATCCGCAACTCGTACCAGGGCTCGGCGAGATCGGGTTGGGGGGTGCCGAAAATCGAGGCGACCACGCCCAGCTCGTAGAGGTCCCAGGGATGCATGGCTCCCGGCGTGACGGCGATGGCGATGGTGCGGCCGGTCATGGTCGCCAGCATATGGCAGGAAGCGTTCGCTGATGGTCAGTCCTGCCACTCGTGCGTAGCGATCGAAGTGCGAAGACTGAGTTTCGGGCGCCCGACCTACCGAACTCGAGCTATGGAGGAATGTATGACCAGCGGCCACACAGCAGCATCGAATGGGCAACGCGCGCCGGTGACAGTGCTGGGACTCGGGACCATGGGCGCGGCGATCGCCGAAGTGTATTTGCGCGGCGGCTACCCGACGACGGTGTGGAATCGTTCGCCGGGCCGGGCACCACAGCTGGACGAGTTGGGCGCTGTGCGCGCTGACTCGCTCGCCGAAGCGCTGACCGCCAGCGTGCTGACCGTCGTCTCGATCGCCGACACCGCCGGCGTTGCGGCGCTGCTCGAATCCGTCCCCGAAGCACTGGCCGGGCGCACCGTGCTGAACGTCTCGACGGGCCGCCCGGACGAGGCTCGCGAGCTCGCGAGCTGGGTGGCCGCGCGGCAAGGCCGGTTCTTGGACGGCGGAATCCTCGGCATGCCCGCGACATTGGGCACGCCCGACGCCCTCCTCCCGTACAGCGGCTCACCGGAAGCGCACGCCGAGCACGGTGCGACGATCGCGGAATTGGGAGCGGCGAAGTATCTCGGGGCGGACGCCGGAGTAGCGGCCCAACACGATATGGCGGTGCTGGCGGGCATGTACGGCCTGTTCAGCGGCTTCTTCCAAGCCGCGGCGATGATCGGCGGCGAGCACACCACCGCCCGCGATTTCACCGCCACGTTCCTGGTGCCGTGGTTGCGCGAACTGCTCGACGTGCTGCCGACACTCGCCGCCGATCCGGACTCCGGCGAGTTCGCGCCCACCTTCGTGGGTCTCGCGGACATTTCGACCGTGCTGCGGATGCTCCGCACCGCCAGTCGCGACCAGGGCATTCGCACCGATCTGCTCGACCCGCTCCAGCACCTGTTCGAAGCGGGTATCGAACGCGGTTACGGCTCGGACAACCTCACGCGGGCCATCTCGGTGCTGCGCGAAAGCCCGGTTGCCGCCTGACCCGGAAAACAGTCCGGGCACCCGTACCACCAGGTGGTGCGGGTGCCCGTATGTTCACCCCCGGCGCCGGATTCTCTTCCAGCGCCGGGATATTCACCGGTCAGCGCAGGGCGCGGGCCAGGTTCGCGTCGAGCGCGCCGAGGAATTCCTCGGTGCTCAGGTAGCCCTGGTCGCCGCCGACGAGCGAGGCCAGGTCCTTGGTCATCTGACCGCCCTCGACGGTCTTGATGACGACATCCTCGAGGGTCTGCGCGAAGCCGATGACCTCGGGGGTGTTGTCCAGCTTGCCACGGTGCTCGAGCCCGCGCGTCCAGGCGAAGATCGACGCGATCGGGTTGGTCGAGGTCGGCTTGCCCTGCTGGTGCTGGCGGTAGTGCCGGGTGACGGTGCCGTGCGCGGCCTCCGCCTCACAGGTCTTGCCGTCCGGGGTCAGCAGCACCGACGTCATCAAGCCGAGCGAACCGAAGCCCTGTGCGACGGTGTCGGACTGCACATCGCCGTCGTAGTTCTTACAGGCCCAGACGTAACCGCCCTCCCACTTCATCGAGGAGGCGACCATGTCGTCGATCAGGCGGTGCTCGTAGGTCAGGCCCGCCGCGTCGAACTGGGTCTTGAACTCGGCGTCGAAGACGTCCTGGAAGGTGTCCTTGAACATGCCGTCGTAGGCCTTGAGGATGGTGTTCTTCGTCGAGAGATACACCGGGTAGTTCTGCTGCAGGCCGTAATTGAACGAGGCCCGCGCGAAATCGATGATCGAGTCCTTGAAGTTGTACATCCCCATGACGACGCCGCCGTCCTCGGGCATCTTCACGACCTCGTGCTGGATCGGCTCGCTGCCGTCCTCCGGCGTGAAGGTCACGGTGACCGTGCCCGCCTGGTACACCTTGAAATCGGTGGCGCGGTACTGGTCGCCGAACGCGTGGCGGCCGATGATGATCGGCTTGGTCCAGCCGGGCACCAGGCGCGGAACGTTGGAGATGATGATCGGCGCACGGAAGATGGTGCCGCCCAGGATGTTGCGGATGGTGCCGTTCGGCGACCGCCACATCTTCTTCAGGCCGAATTCCTTGACGCGGGCCTCGTCCGGGGTGATCGTGGCGCACTTGACGCCGACACCGTGGCGCTTGATCGCCTCGGCCGCGTCGATGGTGACCTGGTCGTCTGTCTTGTCCCGGTATTCGATGCCCAGGTCGTAGTACTCGAGGTTCACATCGAGATACGGATGGATCAGCTTGTCCTTGATGAACTGCCAGATGATCCGGGTCATCTCGTCGCCGTCGAGTTCGACGACGGTACCTTCAACCTTGATTTTGGACATGGATCTTCGTGTCCTCCTAGGATGGTGCCCTCATTGCACGGCCAGGTGAACACGCTTGTGAGCGGACCCCAGCTGTTCCAACAGACAACGTATATGCCCCGCGTTGTCCGCGAGACGTGTGGTCAAACAAGACAAGCGTACTGCTGCCGACGATCGTGGTGTGCGGGCAGCCCCCCGAGTGAGAAACCCCACGAACTTACTGACTGGTAGGTCGTTGCGCAATTCGCAGGTCGCCGCCGTAACGACCGCGGTCCGCGTGCCGCAACCCTGGCGACACGCGGACCGGGAGGTCGTCACGTCGATACTCAGACCCCGACGTGCACCGGGCGCGCCCCGTCCTCGGAACCCTCGATAAGGTTCTCCGGCCGGTCCCGGATCATCAGCGCGATCACCGGCACGGCGGCGAGGAAGAACCCGGCGCCGACGTAGAACGCCACGTCATAGCTGTGGATCGAGGCGCGGGCGATCAGGTTGTCGATCGTCGGATGGCTCTCCGCGTAGGACTTGGCCGTCTGCACCGAGATGGTGGTCAGCAGGGCCGTGCCGACCGCGCCGCCGACCTGCTGCGCCGCATTGAGCAGCGCACTGGCCACGCCCGAATCCGCTTCCGCCACCTGATGCAGCGCGACGGTCTGCATCCCGACGAACAGCGGACCCATGCCGAGTGCGATCAGCACCTGCGCGGGCAACACGCTGGTCGCGAAGCCGTCGCCGTAGTCCAGCTGGGCCAGCCACACCAGACCGAGCACCCCGAGCACCGCACCGGCCACCATCAGCGGACGCGGGCCGATCTTCGGCAGCAGCGCGCTGGTGATGCCAGCTGAGATCGCGATACCGGCCGGGAACGGCAGGAACGCGAAGCCCGCCTTCAGCGAGGAGTAGCCGAGGGTGATCTGGAAGTAGTAGCTGAGGAACAGGAACATCGCGAACATGGCGATCGGCACGAGCAGCGCGGCGAGGAACGCGCCGCCACGGTTTATCTCACCCGGAATATGCAGCGGCAGCAGCGGATCGGCCGAGCGCCGTTCGATCGCGACGAACGCGATCAGCAACGCGGTCCCGGCAACCAGCAGGCCGATGGTGCTGCCGGCGAGCCAGCCGTCGTCGGCGGCCCGGCTGAAGCCGTACACGATCGCGATCAGGCCGAGGGTCACGGTGATCGCGCCCGGCACGTCGTAACCACCGGTGCGCGGGGCAGGCACATCCTTGACTACCCAGGCCAGCGCGCCGAGCAAAGCGAGCAGCGCGATCGGGGTGTTCACCAGCAGGCACCAGCGCCACGAGGCGTACTCGGTGAGCGCGCCGCCCGCGATCAGGCCGAGCGCGGCGCCACCGGCGGAGATGCCCGCGAACACGCCGAATGCCGTTGCCCGTTCACCGGGTTCGGTGAACGTCACCGACAGCAGCGACAGCGCCGCGGGGGCGAGCAACGCCGCGAACGCGCCCTGGAGCGCACGCCCGGCGAACATCTCCGCACCGTTCTGCGCGAGACCGGCAAGTGCCGACGCCGCGGCGAAACCGATCAGGCCGATGACGAAGATCCGCCGCCGCCCGAGGTAGTCGGCCAGTCGGCCGCCGAGTAGTAGCAGGCCGCCGAAGATCAGCGTGTACGCCGTCAGCATCCACTGCTTGTTGCCCTCGCTGATCCCGAGGTCGTGCTGCGCGAACGGCAGCGAAATGGTCACGATGGTGGCATCCAGCACCACCATGAGCTGGGCCAACGCAATCACCGCCAGGGCGAACCAGCGGGCCGAACCGCCCTGTCTTCCCGGAGCGTCTACCGCATTCGCAGTCTCGGTCACCGTTTTCTCCTCCTCATCCGACACAAGTCGCCATCCTGTCATGTCACGACATTTGTCGTCAAGAGAAAAATGTCTTAGTACGACATTTGACTGTAGCAGACAGTAAGAGACCGGGTTGCGATAGTGTGGTGACCATGCTCGAGTCACCGACGCCTACGGGCGCGAGTGCCGCAGCGGAGAACCCTGCGAGCGCATCGACACCTGCGGGACCACCCCCCGGTCTGCGTGAACGTAAGAAGCAGCAGACCCGACTGCGGATCATCGAGGTCGGCCTGAACCTCTGTGACACACAGGGATTCGACGCGACGACGGTCGAACAGATCGCCAACGCCGCCGATATTTCGCCCCGCACGATCAACCGGTACTTCGACAGCAAAGAAGACATCGTCCTCGGTCCGATCCGGGACTTCAGCATCGCCGTTGCCGAGGCGCTGCGCAGTTTGCCGCCAACCGGCAACGAGCTGGCATCGCTGCGCGAAGCGTTCCTGCGGGTCATCGACAAGGCCGCGGTCACCCCGGCCGAGGCACCCGTGTCCTTCCAGCAGTTCCAGCAGATGCAGCGGATACTGCGCAGTAGCCAGGCGGTCAGCGCGCGCAGTCTCGAGCACGCCGACAGGCAGAACACCGCGATCGCCGAAGTACTCGCCGAACGGCTCGGCACCGAGCCGGACGCCCTGCCGGTGCGCTTGATCCTCGGCGTCTGGCAGCTGATCGGGCATCTCGGCATGGAACGCTCGGACGCTTTGTTCGATGAGGACCTCACGGCGGCGGCCGCGGCCGGACGCCAGACCTTCGTCTCGACATTCGACGAGTTCATGCGTGTCTGCTGCGTCGGGCCGACTACCGAAAACGGATGAGATTTCGGCGCATGACCGACCGCCGGTTATGATGCCCGTCAGGTCATGAGTGCCAGCGCCAAGCCCCGGCTCGCTGGTCGGCAACCCTCCAGCAGCGGTGGGGTGCTCCGGGTGATGACCGGGCTCTCGAAGGTCGAGAGCAAGCGCGCTTTCCAGGAGGTTCCCGAAATGTGTTGTTGTCCTTCGCCCACATCCCGATGACCCGTTAGTTCTGGCGAACAACCTTTTCTTTGGAGCAAAACCACATGAGTGACTCCACTCTGTCCGCGGCCGACCCCATCCTCGCGGCCGATCCGTCCCGGTGGTCTTTCGAGACCAAGCAGGTCCACGCGGGACAGGCACCCGACGGCAGCACCGGTGCCCGGGCCCTGCCCATCTACCAGACCACCTCGTACGCCTTCCGCGACACCGAGCACGCCGCGGCGCTGTTCGGGCTCGCCGAGCCGGGCAACATCTACACCCGGATCATGAATCCCACCCAGGACGTGGTGGAGCAGCGGGTCGCCGCGCTCGAAGGCGGTGTCGCCGCGCTGCTGCTGGCCTCGGGGCAGGCCGCGGAGACCTTCGCGATCCTGAACCTGGCCTCGGCCGGCGATCACATCGTGTCCAGCCCGCACCTCTACGGCGGCACCTACAACCTCTTCCACTACTCGCTGCCCAAGCTCGGCATCGAGGTGTCCTTCGTCGACGACCCCGACGACCTGGCGCAGTGGCGCGCCGCGATCCGGCCGAACACCAAGGCGTTCTACGGCGAGACAATCGCCAACCCGAGCAGCGCCATCTTCGACATCCCCGGCATCGCCGCCATCGCGCACGCGGCCGGGCTGCCGCTGATCGTGGACAACACCGTCGCGACCCCGTACCTGATCCAGCCGCTGGCGCACGGCGCCGACATCGTCGTGCACTCGGCGACCAAATACCTCGGCGGGCACGGCTCGGCGGTGGCCGGGGTGATCGTCGACGGCGGTAATTTCGACTGGACGGTGACCGACGCGCAGGGACAGCCGCGCTTCCCCGGCTTCACCACCCCGGATCCGAGCTACCACGGCGCGGTGTTCGCCGATCTCGGCGCGCCCGCCTTCGCGCTCAAGGCGCGCGTGCAACTGCTGCGCGACCTGGGCTCCGCGGTGTCGCCGTTCAACGCGTTCCTGATCAGCCAGGGCATCGAGACGCTGAGCCTGCGGGTCGAGCGGCACGTCGCCAATGCCAAGGCGGTGGCCGAATTCCTGACCACCCACCCGGACGTGGAATCGGTCAGCTACGCGGGCCTGCCGTCGTCGCCGTGGTACGAACGCGGGCAGCGACTCGCACCGAAGGGCGCGGGCGCGATCGTGGCCTTCGAACTGCGCGGCGGCGTCGATGCGGGCAAGAAGTTCGTGGACGGATTAGTCCTGCACAGCCATGTGGCTAACATCGGTGATGTGCGCTCCCTCGTGATTCACCCCGCGTCGACCACACATTCGCAGCTGACGCCGGACGAGCAACTCGTCGCGGGCGTCACTCCGGGCCTGGTCCGCCTTGCGGTGGGCATCGAGGGAATCGATGACATCCTCGCCGATCTGCATGCCGGTTTCGCGGCGGCGGCGACGTGAAGGTGAGTAGCGAACCGAGTTGCGCCCGTTCGTCCGGGGTGGTCCTGCCGCCCTCGGACGGGCGGCTCGGCATCATCCCGATCGGTGACGTGCGGCTGGAGAGCGGCGCGGTCATTCCGCAGGTCCACCTCGCCGTGCAGCGCTGGGGAGAGCTCTCCCCCACGCTGGACAATGTGGTGCTGGTCGAGCATGCGCTGACCGGCGACTCGCACGTGGTCGGCCACCCGGACGACATCCATCCGCTGCCCGGGTGGTGGGACGGGATGGTCGGACCCGGTTGTCCGCTCGACACCGACGAGTGGTGTGTGATCGCGACGAACGTGCTCGGCGGCTGCAAGGGCAGCACTGGCCCGTCGTCCCTCGCGCCCGACGGAAAGCCCTGGGGTGCACGGTTTCCGGAGATCTCCATCCGCGATCAGGTGGCGGCCGAGGCCGCGCTGATGGACCGGCTCGGTATCGAGCGGCTGGCCGCCGTGGTCGGCGGATCGATGGGCGGCATGCGGGTGCTGGAGTGGATGGTCGGCATGCCGGATCGGGTCGGTTCGGCACTGGTGCTCGCCGTCGGCGCCCGCGCCACCGCCGACCAGATCGGCACCCAGACCACCCAGATCGCGGCGATCAAGGCCGATCCGGACTGGCAGGGCGGCGATTACCACGACACCGACCGGGCCCCGATGACCGGCATGGGCATCGCCCGGCGGATCGCGCACCTGACCTATCGCACCGAGGACGAGCTGGACCATCGCTTCGAGAACAGCGCGCAGGGGGCCGAGGATCCGTGGCGCGGCGGCCGGTACGCGGTGCAGAGCTACCTGGACCACCAGGCCGAAAAGCTGTGCAGCCGTTTCGATCCGGCCACCTACGTGCTACTGACCGAGGCGATGAACCGGCACGACATCGGCCGGGGGCGCGGCGGCGTGCAGGCCGCGCTCGCCGCCA
The DNA here is from genome assembly GCF_042691675.1 of Nocardia brasiliensis. Taxonomy (GTDB): domain Bacteria; phylum Actinomycetota; class Actinomycetes; order Mycobacteriales; family Mycobacteriaceae; genus Nocardia; species Nocardia brasiliensis_D. The sequence goes on along the minus strand of NZ_CP170507.1, from coordinate 1,357,876 downwards.
CGCCGGTGCCGTGCGTGGTCGGCGGCGTCGACTCCGACCGGCTGTACCCGCTGCGCACGCAGCAGGAACTCGCCGACGGACTGCCGGGCTGCGACGGACTGGAAATCGTGCATTCCCGCGACGGCCACGACGGATTCCTCACCGAGGCCGCCGCGGTGTCGAAGCTGCTCACCGAAACGATGCGACTCGCTCAGCAGAGCCGTCAGCCCGCCAGCTGAACCCGCGTCGCGCGCGGATCCGACTGCCGCGCACCGGTTTGCGTGCAGCGCTGGTAATTGCGTGCAGCGCTGGTAATTGCGTGCAGCGCTGGTAATTGCGTGCAGCGCTGGTAATTGCGTGCAGCGCTGGTAATTGCGTGCAGCGCTGCTAATTGCCAGCGATTCCGTGCGCGTGGTGATGATAAGTGCGCGGCGGCGTTCAGCTCGGACTGCGTTACGCCGCAGGAGGTTTCGAGGGGGGCGTGCCGACCAGCAGGCCGACGATGGCGTGGACGAAACCCTGGAGGCGTTCGCGGGGGTACTCGTCGGGTTCGCTGACGGCCAGTCGGCCGAGCATCTCGGCGACCTGTAGCAGCGAATTGGTGAGCAGCGCGGAATCCACTCCTGCCCAACGGGGATCGAGTGCGGTGCCCATCCGGACCAGCGCTTCGGCCTGGTCGAAGATGCCCGCTCGGGAATTCCGCAGTGCCTCACGGTATTCGTCGGGGGCGTTGCCCGGTCCGGCGAGGATCAGTCGCCAGCGGGTCGGATTCTCCAGCGCCACACCGACGAACGCTTCGACGGTGGCCGACGCCGCGACGACCGGGTCGGCGCCCATCAGGTCGGTCGGCAGGGTCGCGGCGACCTGTTCCAGACCGCGCTCGCGTTCCCGTTCCAGCAGCGCCGCGACAAGGTCGGCGCGGGTCCTGAAGACGGTGTAGAGCACCGGCTTACCCACGCCCGCCTCCTGGGCAACCGCCTCCATGCTCAGCTCGTGCAGTTCCATTCGGCTCAGCACCGCGAAGGCGGCGTCGAGAAGTTGGGCTCGCCGCTGTTCCGGGGGTAGGCGTGGCGCGTAGCGCCGTCGCGGCCGATCCGGCGCGGTGCGCGATGTCGTCACTGCCTCACCTCCATGCGGTCCATCCTGACAGCATCCGACCGGGACCGGCGAATCCTTACGAGCACAAATGCTACGCACCCGTTGTATTCACCGTTCGCAATTGCTACGGTTGCGTTGTATTCATCCCCGGTGCCGGGGCGATCACCGCAAAGGAGCACGTGATGCAGTTCGATCCGACCACCCTGCGCCGGGACGACTACGGGTTCTTCGGCCCCGATTCACCGAGTTGGAAGATCTGGACCGCGCCCACCGCGGTCATCGGGTTCCAGCGGGCGGTGGTGCTCGAGCACTTCGACCCGTTCCTCACCGCGGCCGTCGCCGACTCGCGCGGCATCTACAGCGACCCGCGCAAGCGCCTCGACCACACCTTCTCCTACTTCCTGATCGCCGCGATCGCCGACGGGCGCACCGCCATCCAGGCGGCCGAACATCTCATGCGGATCCACGCGCCGATGACCGGCATCGAACCGATCAGCGGAAACCGCTACAGCGCGAACAGCCCCGAGACCCAGCTGTGGATCCACATCACCGGCTGGCATTCGGTGCTCAAGGCGTACGAGGTGTTCGGGCCGGGCCCGCTGACACCGGAAGAGGAGACGCGGTACTGGCACGAGTGCGCGATCGCCGCCGAGCTGCAGACCTGCAAGCCGGAGGACGTACCGCGCTCGCGCGCCGAGGTGCGCGAGTACTTCGCCGAGGTTCGCCCGCGCCTGTGCACCTCCGAGCGAGCCGAGGAAGGCATGCACCATCTGCTGTGGACCTCACCGCGCAACGGTGCCGGACTTTCGTATGCCGTTGGCAGCAGGCTACTTTCCCTGGCCTCGGTCGCGACGCTGCCGAAGTGGATGCGTAAGCTCGGCCGGTTCGACCGCCCCCGCATCGTGGATCTCGCGATCCGGCTGCCCGCGAAGGTGCTGGTCTGGGGGTTCACCAGATTCAACTCGTTCGGGCTGCTGCTCGCCGCCCCGTTCATCGCGCCGATGGCCGGTCAGATCTTGAAGGAGCACATCAACGCGCAGCCGCCCGCCAAGCTCGAGACGATCACCCCGAGCGAGGCCCGCGCCTTGTACAGCAGCCGATCCGGTCGCCCCACCCTGATCGCCGAACCAGCCTGAGACCTTCACGTTGCGCGCCAACGCACTCTCCGAGTTCGCGCGCACGAGGTCGGATGGGTGCGGGCGGGAGTGACTATCCGACGCCGAGGGTGTTGATGGTCGCGGCGATGAACACGATGGCGGAGCCGAGCAGCGTCAGCGCGCCCACATCGAAGGGCTTGCTGCGCACCGCGAGGAGCCCGACCCGCGCGGTCGGCAGGCACAGTCGGAACGCCGCGGCCAGCAAGGTCGCCCCGCCGAAGAACAGCGCGCCGCGGCGCCACCGGTCCTGCGCGACGAACACGATCGCCACCACGATGACCAGCGTCACCAGCACCATCGGCAGGTGCTGGCGCAGGAACTGGCCGGCCCGCTGGTCCGCGGTGGAGGTCTCGGCATCGGTCACCCCCCGATTCTGACAGACGCCGCGCAGGCCGCGCTGTCGACGGGCTCAGTCGACGACGGCGACGCCCTCGACCTCGATGAGGTGTTCCGGGGTGAACAAGGCGGCCACGCCGACGAGGGTGACCGCGGTTTCCGGGAACTCGTAGTGCGCGCGGGCGGCGGCACCGCCCGCACCGAGTGCCTCGAATTTCGACGGGTCCCAATCCACCACATAGAACCGAACGCTGACGAGGTCGGCGGGCTTACCGCCCGCCGCCTCCAGCGCGCGGCCCAGGTTGATCATGGCCTGGGTTGTCTGGGCGGTCAGGCCCCCGTCGACGACTCGCCCCGACGCGTCGGTGCCGACCTGGCCGGAGATGTGAATGATCCTGTTGCCGGTCGCCGAGGTCGCGTGCGCGAAGCCCGGTGCGGGCGGCTGTGAGTCTGGCGGGTTGTGCGATGTACTGCCCATCCGCGCATCCTAAGCGTAAATCGAGGATCAGGCTGCCTGCGGCACAAGCGGTTTCGATGTTGCGCGAAAACTCTACTACAGGGCGTAGTTTGAATGTAGAGTCGAATCATCCGACACAGGAGGGCGGGGTAATGCGAGCGTTGACACGGATTCGGCACTATCTCCAGGCGGTGCGGCAGGCCAAGCGGAACAGATCCGACCTGGTCGGCTGGCTCGTCCGGCGACCACAGATCCTGTTCAGCACAATGATTTACGAGACGGCTCTGATATTCAGCAACCGGTTGGACCCGAAGCTCAAAGAACTGGCCGAACTGAAAACCGCGGGCCTGGTGAACTGCGAGTTCTGTCTGGACATCGGCTCGGCGCTGGCGAAGTCGTCCGGCCTCACCGAGCAACAGCTGCTCGACCTGCCACGCTTCCGGACCAGCGACGCCTACACCGACCTGCAAAAACTCGTCATCGCCTTCGCCGAAGCGATGTCAAGCACACCCGCGGTCGACCTCGCCGACCTACGCGCCGAACTGCTGACCCACCTCTCGAAAGCCCAACTCGCCGAACTGGCGGCCACCATCGCCTGGGAAAACCAACGCGCCCGCCTCAACCAGGGCCTCGGCGTCCGCCCGACCGGCATGGCCGAAGGCGGCGTGTGCGCGCTGCCGGAGCGTCCGGCGAACTAGCCCGGTTCAGGGACGCCGCAACGTTGCCGCGCCCACGGTTTTGCGGTGTCGACCTCGACGGTGCGCAGGCGTCTCTCCTTTGCGGGCTTGATGCATGCCGAGTCCGATCTCGCCGCAAAGTCGGAGGAAATCCTGCGTGCGGAACGCGGCAGGCAAGCCGAGTGATCGTTTGCGACACAGGCCCGCTCATTGCCGTTGCCGAACGATTCGACGTGGCCGAGGTGGCAACCTTGGATCGGCGACACTTCAGCACCGTTCGAACACGCCATCGCACACCGCTTCGGCTACTACCCGACTAGCCAGCCCCTGCCCACGGGCTTTCATACGCGTCGGCTCCGGTCTCGCGGAGAGGTCGGGCAGGTCGGCGAAACAGCCGTGCAAGCGCCTGATTGACTGACCGTTGTGTTCCGTCTGATGTTTCATGAGCCCGCGATCCCCGGTAATACCGGCAATGCGATCCGATTGGTCGCCGGGACCGGGTGTGAGCTGCATCTGGTCGAGCCGTTGGGGTTCGACCTTTCGGAGGCGAAGTTGCGCCGGGCCGGGTTGGATTACCACGACCTGGCCTCGGTGACGGTGCACAAGAATCTCGCGGCGGCGTGGGAGGCGGTGCGTCCGGAGCGGGTTTTCGCGTTCACCACGCAAGCCACCACCCACTACACCGCAGTGGACTACCGCGAAGGCGACGTGCTGCTCTTCGGCACCGAACCAACCGGACTGCCCGCCGCGGTGCTCGCCGACCCCCACGTCACCACCCACCTACGCATCCCCATGCTCCCCGGCCGCCGCTCGATGAACCTCTCCAACGCCGCCGCCGTCACCGTCTACGAAGCCTGGCGCCAACTCGGCTTCCCCGGCGGAGTGTGATCGCCGCGCACGAATTCGCGGGCCGCGCACAAAATTGCCTGCAGAATCGGGCGCGGCGCGGCAAGAGGCGCGCGGCGACTTTTACGGCTTTTCGGTTTGGTCGCCCGGACGGTTGTCGGGGCTCTTCTCTTCGGTCGCCGTACTGCCCGCAGGTTCGGTAACCTTCGCCGTCCCAGCATCTTTCGAGGCAGCGTCCGTGGTGCCGGGCACCGGTGTCGATTTCGCGGGAGCCGCCGCGCCACGCTTTCCCCGGCGCAGCAGCAGCCGGACGAGGCCCCAGACCGCGGCGGCGAGCACCACCAGGAAGCCGAGCCACGGCAGCGCCTTGCCGGTGAACACGACGGCGTCCTTCAGCCACTCGACCAGCGAATCCCAGCCCGCGACGATCCCTTCCCAGAAGCTGTCGGCGCGGTCCTCCTCGGCCTTCGTGGTCTCGGTGGTGATGTCGATAGTGAGGGTGGACAGCGCGACGTCGTCGTCGAGGTGGCGCTTCTGCGCGGTCAGGCTGTCGAGTTCGCCCTGGCGGCTGGACAGTGCCTGCTCGGCGTTGATCAGGTCGGCGGTGTTCGTGGCGCTCGCGATGAGTCCACGCAGCCGGTCGACGGAGGCTTGCAGCGCCTTGATCCTGGCGTCCAGGTCTTCCCACTGCATCGTCACGTCGTCCCGATTGGTGCTCACCCGGGTGATGCGGCCGATGCCGCCGAGGCCGTCGATGAACGCGTCGACCTTGTCCGCGGGCACCCGGACGGTGAGGGTGGCGCTGGGATCGGTGTCGTCGGTGCCCGGCTGTTCGGTCCGGTTGTCGATCCGGCCGCCGACCTCGCGCACCCGGTCGGCGATCTCGGCCGCCGCCTCGATCGGCTTGCCCGCGGTGATCTCGACGCTGCCGGTGACGACTTCCTTACGCGCCGTGACCGTTTCACTGCCGGTGTTGTCCTTGCGCATGGGGCCCTGCTGGTCGCGCAGGCCCGGCGGCGCGGACGCGGGCGCGGGCGCCACGGTGGCGTAGGACGTCGGCTTGTCCGGTGGCGTGGCCCTCTTCGCGTCGTCGTCGGCACCGCAGCCGACGAGCAGGGTCAGACCGAGCAGACCGACGCACAGCACAGCAAGCTTCCGCATGATTCGCACAGTAGCCCCTTCAACTGCGCGAACGGCCCGACCCAACGGTTCTCTAGAGCCCTTCTAACACTTCTTTAAAACTGTGGGCGGCCGTCAGCGGAAGTCGCGTGATTTCGAGTCGACGCGCAGGTCCAGGCGTTGCAGATGTTCGGCGACGACGCTGACCGCGCCCTCGGCGTTCTGCACGCGGCCGCGGATCAGCAGCGCGGGGGCGCTCTGCGCCAGGCGGCGATAGCGGGTCCACAGCCCGACCGAGCAGACGATGTTCACCATGCCGGTTTCGTCTTCCAGATTGAGGAAGGTGACGCCCGCGGCCGTGGCGGGACGTTGACGGTGGGTTACCGCCCCGCCCACCAGCACTCGCGAACCGTCGGGCACCGCGAGCAGACCGGCGGCGGGAATGACGCCGAGAGCGTCGAGCCGCGGCCGCAGGAACTGGGTGGGGTAGCTGCCCGGGGAGACGCCGGTGGCCCAGACGTCGGCGGCGGCCAGTTCGAGGTCGCTCATGCCGGGCAGGACGGGGGCGGTGGTGGCGGCGCCGGTGCCGGGCAGGCGGTCCGGGCGTTCGCCCGCGGCGGCGCCCGCGGCCCACAGGGCTTCGCGGCGGGAGTGGCCGAGGCTACCGAGAGCACCCGCGGTGGCGAGCGATTCCGCTTGGGCGACAGTGAGTTCCACCCGGCCGGTCAGGTCGAGGAAGGAGGTGTATGGCCCCTGATCCCTTGCCGCGACGATCTTTTCGGCGAGATCGGTGCCGATATGCCGGATCGAGGCCAAGCCGAGGCGCACCTCGGTGCCCTCGTGCTCGAGGGTGGGTTCGGCGCGGCTGGCATTGATGTCGGGGCCGTGCACCCGCACCCCGTGCCTGCGGGCGTCGGCGACCAGGGATTGCGGGGAGTAGAAACCCATCGGCTGGGCGCGCAGCAGACCGGCGCAGAACGCCGCCGGGTAGTGCAGCTTGAACCACGCGGAATAGAACACGATCGAGGCGAAGCTCTGCGAATGGCTTTCCGGGAAGCCGAAATTCGCGAAGGCATAGAGCTTTTCGTAGATGCGGTCGGCGACCTCGCCGGTGATGCCGTGCAGGTCCCGCATGCCTTGGTAAAGGCGCTCTTTGAGGCGTTCCATGCGTTCCGGGGAACGTTTGGAACCCATGGCACGGCGCAGCTGATCGGCCTCGGCGGCGGTGAAGCCCGCGACGTCGACGGCCATCTGCATGAGCTGCTCCTGGAACAGCGGCACGCCGAGCGTGCGTTCCAGCGCGTTCTCCAGCGCCGGATGGTCGTACTCCCATTTCTCGAGCTTGTTGCGGCGCCGGATATAAGGATGCACCGAACCGCCTTGGATGGGCCCGGGCCGGATCAGCGCCACCTCCACCACCAGGTCGTAGAACTCCCGCGGTTTCAACCGGGGCAGCGTGGCCATCTGCGCCCGTGACTCCACCTGGAACACACCCACCGAGTCGGCCCGCGAAAGCATCTCGTAGACACCGGCTTCGCGCAGATCGAGCTTGTGCAGCTCGACGATCTCGCCGGTGTGCTCGCGCACCAGGTCGATCATGTAGTGCAGCGCGGAGAGCATGCCGAGGCCGAGCAGGTCGAACTTCACCAGCTTGATGGCCGCGCAATCGTCCTTGTCCCACTGCAGCACGCTGCGGCCGGGCATGCGCGCCCATTCCACCGGGCAGACGTCGGCGATGGGGCGGTCACAGATCACCATGCCACCGGAGTGGATACCGAGATGCCTTGGCAGGCCTTCGATTTCGGACGCGAGCTGCAGCACCTCGGCGGGGATGTCGGTGCCGGTCTCGGCGCCGACACCGGTCCATCGGCTCACCTGTTTGCTCCATGCGTCCTGCTGGCCGGGCGAAAAGCCCAGTGCGCGTGCGGCATCGCGCACCGCGGACTTGCCGCGGTAGGTGATCACATTGGCCACCTGGGCGGCGTACGCGCGACCGTACTTGGTGTAGACGTGCTGGATGGCCTCCTCGCGGCGATCGGATTCGATGTCGACATCGATATCGGGCGGTCCGTCGCGCGCGGGCGAGAGGAAGCGTTCGAACAGCAGGTTGTTGGTGACCGGGTCGACGTTGGTGATGCCGATCGCGTAGCAGACGGCCGAGTTGGCCGCCGAACCCCGGCCCTGGCACAGGATGTCGTTGTCCCGGCAGAAGGCGACGATGTCGTGCACCACCAGGAAGTAGCCGGGGAATTCCAGTTTGTTGATCACCGCGAGTTCGTGCTCGATCTGCTGGTACGCCTGCGGGTTTCGCTCCGGCGGGCCGTAGCGGGCCGCGGCGCCGGCGAGGGTGATTTCGCGCAACCAGGACTTCTCGTCGTGTCCGGCGGGCACGTCGAACGGCGGCAGCTTCGGCGCGATCAGCTTCAGATCGAAGGCGCATTCCCGGGCCAGCGCGACCGCGTTGTCCACCGCCTGCGGGCAATCGGCGAACAGCCGCGCCATCTCCGCGCCAGAACGCAGGTGCGCGCCGCCGGTGGGGGCCAGCCAACCGGCGATCTCGTCCAAACTCTGCCTGGCCCTGATCGCCGCGAGCGCCATGGCGCGGCGACGCTGGCCCGGCGCGGCGAAATGCGCTCCGGTGGTAGCGAGTACGGGCAGGCCGAGCCGGTCGGCCAGGGCGATGAGGTGGGCGTTGCGTTCGTCGTCCTCCGGGATGCCGTGATGGGTGAGTTCCACGCTCACCCGGTCGGTGCCGAACCGCTCCGTCAGATCGCGCAGCGCGGCCTCGGACCGCACGAGACGGGTACTGCCCGAACGCAAGTCGTGTTCGAGCGCTTGACGTAGGTGCCCCTTCCGGCAGCCGGTGAGGATCTGCCACTGCCCGTCGGCCGCCGCGGTGAGCGCGTCGAGGTCGTAGCGGAGAATGCCCTTCTCCCCCGCGGCCAGGTGCGCGGCCGCGATTTCCCGCGACAGTCGGCGGTAACCCTCTTGGCCGCGAGCCAGGATCAGTAGGTGCGGTCCGGCAGGATCTGGCGAGCCGGTGCGCGGCATGGAATCCGGTGCGTCGGCGTGGCCATTGCGTCGTTGATCGATCGAATCTCCTTGCTGCCCAGCGAACTCCGGGTTCTCCGACTTCGCCGCGGCGAGTGCGTCCAGCGCTGCCGCGCCGGTGCGCCGCTCGGCCGCGCGGCGCGAGCGCCTCCCGGTAGCCGGAGTTCCTTCAGCGGGCCGAGTACCCAGCGACAGTTCGGCGCCGAAGACCGTCGGCATCCCCAATTCCCTGGCCGCCTCCGCGAAGCGCACGGTGCCGTAGAAGCCGTCGTGATCGGTGAGCGCGATTGCCTCCAGCCCCAGCCGTACGGCCTCCTCCACCAGCTCCTCCGGTTGGCTCGCGCCGTCCAGGAAGCTGTAGGCCGAGTGCGCGTGCAACTCCGCGTACGGCACCGTCGGCCCGTCGGCGGGTGGCGCGGTTTCGGCCAGGTACTCGCCGCGCTTGCGCGACCAGGCCGGGCTGTCGCCGCCGTCGCCGGGATACATCGCGTCCGGATCGGTCCGGCCGGGGCGCCCCGACAGCACCCGCTCCAGCTCCGCCCAGGTAGGCGGCCCATTGCTCCACCCCATCGTCCATCACCTCCGCGGGCTCAGTTGCTCGGCAGGGGTTGCGTCGAGCCTTCGGTGAGCGCCGTTTCGACCTGGTCGAGCCGGCTACGGATGAGCGCGCCGTAGGCGTCGTCGGCAAGGACGTCGAGGTGCCCGCGGGCAATGGCGAGCTGCATGCGGGCGGCCTCGAAGTCGCCGACTCGACGATGACTGTCGGCCAGGTTGAGGTACAGCGACGGGAGGAAGCTGCGCAGTCCTTCGTCGAGCGGGATGCCGGGGCCGAACACCGCGGCGAGCGCCCGCCGATCCCAGAGCAGCGCGTCGGCGGCGGCGTCCTGTAGATCGGCGAGGTGATGCGCAATCACGCAGCGGTGCAAGGGATCACCGCCCTCACCGATCTCGTCCCACAACTTCTCCAGCGCTTGTCGCGCCGCCGCTTGGTCCCCGCCACCGAGCCGCACCGCGGCAAAGATGTCCGCCATCCGATCGTCCGCCATGCGCCGAGTATCGCACATATGTTCGATTGATTTCGAGAGGTTGTTCGACCCGTGTTCACCACCTCGACCCCGGCCCCGGAAAGTGACCAGTGCCACTTGGCGAGTAAACTTACTTCAGAGTAAGTTCATGCCAACCGAACCCTGCAAAGGAGCAGCGATGACCGACGCATCAGCTGACGCCGCCGGCCCGCGCGAAACCCGGCGCAGCCGTCGCAAGCGCGACATTGCCGGGCGGCATGTCCTCATCACCGGCGCCTCCTCCGGCATCGGCAAGGCGGCGGCGATCGCCGTGGCGGGCAAGGGCGCCACCGTGTTCCTGCTCGCGCGCCGCGCCGACGAACTTGCGAGCGTGGTCGAGGAGATCAGGGCCGAGGGCGGCATCGCCTACGGATACCAGTGTGACGTTACCGATTCCGACTCGGTGGACCATGCCGTGAAGACCATCCTCGACGAGCACGGCCACGTCGACATGCTGGTGAACAACGCGGGCCGATCCATCCGCCGCGCCATCCACCGCTCCACCGACCGGCTGCACGACTTCGAACGCACCATGGCGGTCAACTACTTCGGCGCGCTGCGGATGACGCTCGCCCTGTTGCCGCAGATGCGGGAGCGCAAGTTCGGCCACATCGTCAACATCAGCAGCGCGGGCGTGCAGGTGGCGACGCCGCGCTTCGCCGCCTACCTGGCCAGCAAGGCCGCACTGGACAAGTTCGCCGAGGTGGCCTCGGTCGAGACGATGGCCGACGGTGTCACCTTCACCACCATCCACATGCCGCTGGTGCGCACTCCGATGATCACCCCGAGCGGCGCCCAGGGACCGTCCGAATCCCCCGAGTGGGCGGCCGCGACGATCGTGCGCGCGCTGACCGAACGCCCCAAGCGCATCGACGTCCCGCTCGGCACCTTCGCCGAATACGGCGCCCTGCTCACTCCCAAGTTCCGCGACCGCATCCTGCACCGCTACTACCGCGCCCTACCGGACTCCCCCGCCGCCAAGGGCGAACCGGTGCAAAACACCGAAGACCCCACAGAACTCATTACCCAACCCCAACCCCGCCCCCGCTCAGCCGCCCGCCGCGTCACCGGCACCGCCCTCCGCCGCGCCGCCCGCTGGGTCCCCGGCACCCACTGGTAACCGCCGAACGGGACACGGCTGCGCCATCGGCCGAGTAGGCGCTCCATCATGTCCCGTCCGGCGTATGCGTTGGCAGCGAACGGGACATGGGGGCGGCATCGGTCGAGTGGGCGCTCCGCCATGTCCCACTCACCATGCCGCTGGCAGCGGACGGGACATGAGCGCGGCATCGGCCGACTAGGCGCTCCATCATGTCCCACTCACCCATGCCGCTGGCAGCGAACGGGACATGAGCGCGGCATCGGCCGAGTAGACGCTCCATCATGTCCCACTCACCCATGCCGCTGGCAGCGAACGGGACATGAGCGCGGCATCGGCCGAGTAGACGCTCCATCATGTCCCGCCCGGCGTATGCCGTTGGCAGCGAACGGGACGTGGGGGCGGCGTCGGTCGAGTAGACGCTCCGTGGTGTCCCGTTCGGAGCGGTCAGGTGGGTAGGGGGTGGAGGGTGTCGAGGGTTAGGGCTGTTACGGGTTTGGGGGTGGCGTTGCAGCTGGCCTGGCGGGCGGGGTAAGCGAGGGTGCGGGCGGTTACGCGCCAGCGGCGGCCGTCGCGGTGGGTGACGATGGCGGCGCCGGCGAGGGTCGGGTTGGTGGGGGTGAGGGTGGTGTCGGGGGTGACGGTTAGGGCGTCGGTGGGGGCGGAAATGTGTTCGCGTACCGCTAGTTCCGCGAGTTGCTCGATCGGCGGGTAGCAGCTGCGGCCGCGCAGACCGGTCATCGAGACCTCGCCGCGGCGGGCGGCTTCGACCATCTCTTCGGCGGCCGCGGCGTCGAGCCTGCCGTAGGTGAGTCCGGACGGCAGCAGTACCAGGGCGGGTGCGAAACGGTGGCCGCCGGTGTGCGAGCACTCCCACACTTGCCCAGGGTATTTCGTCGCGAGTTCGGCGGCGATCGGGCGGCCGAGCAGTGCGCAGCACTGGTCGCGTTTGCCGTGCGCGCAGACCAGGACCAGCGGATCATGCACTGGCACACCGATTCCCGGCGGCGGTCCGTTCAACAGATGCAGGTCGAGGTCGAGCAGCTGCTTCAGGTCGGTGATCTCGAAGCGCTCACACCAGGAGCCCGCGGGACGCGAGCTGGCAATCAAAACCGTTCGCGTGCCCGTGAATTCGTTGCGGCCCGGGCGGCGGATCAGTGTCGGACGCACCCGCGCGGCGGCGGTCCGCGCCGCCAGCTCGGGTGTGATCTCCGGACCCAGCACCTCGTCGCCGATCACGTCACGCCCCCACGCACCCGGCTGCTCGACACACAACCAGCCGGTCACATGGGTGGCGGTGCCCGGCAACGGAGTATCCATCGCCGCGGCGGAACACAGCATCCCCTCGAACCCACTCATGACCACACCTCGCTCAGCCCCGTCCCGCGCGAGGTGCGCCGCATCACGATGCGCTCACTCATGACCACACCGCGCTGACACTCGACTCCGCCACGCGCGAAACACGCTGCGCGCGCTCATGACCCACCTCGACTCCGCCATGCGCGAGACACGCTGCGGACTCACGACCACACCGCGCTGACACTCGACTCCGCCACGCGCAAGACCCGCTGCATCACGACGCCCTCACTCATGACCCACCTCGACTCCGCCATGCGCGAGACACGCTGCGCACTCATGACCACACCGCGCTGACGCTCGGCCCCGTCCCGCGCGAGACACGCTGCATCACGATGCCCTCACTCATGACCCACCTCGACTCCGCCATGCGCGAGACACGCTGCGCACTCATGACCACACCGCGCTGACGCTCGGCCCCGTCCCGCGCAAGGCACGCCGCATCACGATGCCCTCACTCATGACCACACCGCGCTGACGCTCGGCCCCGCCACGCCTGAGACACGCTGTACCACGATGCGCTCACTCATGACCCGCGCCACTCACGCGCAAGGCGCGGAGCTGACCGCCGCATCGCCGTGCACAGTCGGTGCCGTGCCCGCGGCGAGGAACGGGTGGACGGCGGCGGCGAACTGCCGGTAGCGGTCGCGGTGGATGCTGTGGCCGCAGGCGAAGGCGGTGACCGTGCAGTCGGGGATGGCGGCGTGCATGAGCGCCAGCTTGTCCGGGTCGACCATGCCGCCCGGGCCGCCGCGCAGCACCAGCGTCGGCGCGGCGATGTCGGGGAGCCGGTCCCACCACTCCGGGTTCGGCTTGCGGAACTGTTCGAGTGCTGTCCTGGTCATGGACCGGTCGAAGGCGAGCACCGCGCGCGGATGCCGGACCAGGCTGCTGGTGGCGTGCCAGAGTTCCGGCACGGTCGGGAAGCGGCGGGTCAGCCGCAGTTCCTCGGCGCCGGACTGCAATGGCAACGGACATTCCTCGATGACCAGGCGACGCACCAGGTCCGGCCGCTCCTGCGCGACGCAGGAGACCGCGTAGCCGCCCAGCGAATGGCCGACCAGATCCACCGCGGGCAGTTCCAGTCGTTCGCACAGCTTCAGCACGTCAGCGCCGAACTCGGCGAACCGGTACGAATCGGTGTGCGAGCTGCGGCCGTGTCCGCGCAGATCGGGAATGATCACCCGGCGCCCCGCCTGCACCAGGGTCCGTGCGAACCGATCCCAGGTGTGCCCGTCCCCGCCCATGCCGTGCACCAGGACCACGGGCACGCCGGTACCCGTGCGCGCCCCCGAGTCCCGGTAGGCGATCCGCACGTCACCGAACGCAACTCGGGTCACTGTGAGATCCACGATCTCCGAGAATACTGGGGCTGTCACGCACCGACCGGTCGGTTGTCACACGGATCACGTGAGCCGGGCACCACACCCCGCGTCCGGGCGACGTTGCTCGAGCTCACGATTCGGCGAGAACCGCGCAACCGAACCGGCCTCTACGCAAGCGTGGCCGAAGGAAATCGGCTGGCGAATCCTGTTGTGCCGCGACATACTCCGCGCATGCCATCATTCGCGGACTACGACCGCCGCAACTATCGCACCGTCGATGTGGCCACCGGATACGACGGATGGGCACCGACGTACGAGCAAACCGTCATGGACGAGATGGACCTCGCACTGCTGGCGCGGTTGCGGCACCCGGCCTGGTCGCGGGTGCGACGCGCCGCCGACCTGGGCTGCGGGACGGGCCGAACCGGGGCCTGGCTGCGTGCGCAGGGGGTTTCCCGGATCGACGGGGTCGATGTGAGCGCGGGGATGCTGAAGCGGGCCGAGGAACGCGGGGCACACAGCACACTCACCCAGGCGGACGTACGCGACACCGGACTGGCCGCCGGGGCCTACGACCTGGTGATCGCCTCGCTGATCGATGAGCATCTGCCCGAGTTGGCGCCGTTCTACGCCGAGGCGTGGCGGCTGGCCGCGCCCGGCGCGCTGTGCGTCCTGGTCAGCTTTCACCCGCAATTCATGATGATGACCGGGATGCCGACGCACTACACGCCCGCCGGGGGCGAACCGCTGGCGATCAGCACGCATCTGCACCTGCTCAGTGAGCACGTGACGGCGGCACTGGATGCGGGCTGGGTACTCGCCGAGCTCACCGAGATGCTGATCGACGACAGCTGGCTCGACGCCAAGCCGAAGTGGGCGGAACTGCGCGGGCAGCCCTTCACGATGGCGACGGTGTGGTCGCGGCCTGCCTGATCAGTCGTAAAGCCCCTCGGCGCGCCAGGTCTCGTCGTAATAGACGAGCAGTAGGACCCGGACGTCAGATGGCTCGCCGTCCAGCTGGACTTGCGCGCGAGCGGTGAAAGTGTTTGCGGTGTCGTCTTTTTCGGTCGAATCCGGCACCCACCAGCGTTCGTCCACCGGCCACGGGCCGGCCCAGCCGGTCAATCGCCACTGCTTGCTGCCCCAGTGCAAGCGGGACGGATCGGCACTGAACAGGGCGCGTTCGGTGACCCGGATCGGGGTGCCGTCGGCGGCTTCCAAGCGCACCGACGGCCGGTTCAGCAGGAGCAGGGCGGGAGCCGGTTCGGGCAGCCTGCCCGGCCAGGGCAAGGCCGGGTCGGCGGCGGGCACCGGTTCGTCACCCAGCGCGACCATGGTGATGCGCTCGGCGGGCCCGCGCCCGCCGCTGAGCACGCCGATCCGCACCGCTTCGCCGCCGAGCAGACCCTGTACCCGGATCAGTGCGCGCCGGGCCCGCTCGTCCTCCTCGCCGACGCCGCCCCACAGCCCGAGCTGCAACGCACCCGCCGCCACCACCTCGACGGGTGCCAGCCGCAGCAGGGTGATCGGCGCGGTGGGCCGGTCGCGCCGGGTGAGCCAGCCGTCCAGCTGCCAGCGCACCCGGTCCGCGGTATCGTCCGGCGTCAGCGGTTCCGCGCACCGCCAGATCCGGGAAAGTTCCTCTCCCGCATCGGTTTCCGCGAAGATCGATAATCGGGTGCAGGCCAGCCCGGCACTGGACAGTTCGGCATGCAACTGGGTGGCGAGCATGCGGCCCGCGAAGGCGGCGGCATCGACCCGCTCGATCGGCGGGTCGCAGCGGTACTCCACCGTCAGATCCTTGGGTGGCTGCCGCGCGGCGGGCGGGCGCTCGGGTTGCGCCCGCGCACAGCGGTGCGCCAGCACGGCGTCGGCGCCGAAGCGCGAGGCGACCTCGGCGGGAGACAGTGCGGCGAAATCGCCGATCCGACGTAAGCCCAAGCGGTGCAACAGATCCACCAGATCGGCGCGCTCCGGCGCGGCCAGGCTCGGCTCGACCGCGAGCTCACGCACCGGCATCGGCGCGAGAAACCGCGCCCCCGCCCCGGCGGGCACGATCGCACCACGCCGGGCGGCGATCACCGCCGTGGACAACTCATCGGCGATGCCGATCTGCGCCTCCACCCCGGCGGCTGCCGCCGCGTCGACGAGCCGTTCGGCCGCTTCCTCCTCGGAACCGAAAAACCGGGCAGCGCCACGGGCCCCGAGCACCAACAGCCCAGGCCGCAGCACCTCCACCCCCGGGACCGTCGCATCGACGGCCGCGACCACCGGCTCGAACAGCCGCGCGTCCCGATCCGGATCCGCGTGTGCGAGAAACAACTCCGGACACCGCCCTTGCGCTTCTCGCCGCTTCAGCCCGCGCCGCACCCCGTCGGCCCGCGCGATCGCCGAACAAGCGATCACCCGGTTCGCGAAGAGCACCGCCACCGGCTGAGTCGCGGGCAACCGCGCCATCGCGGCGGCGGCCACCGCGGGCCAATCCGGACACCACAACGCCAGAACCCGGGCTGCCCCTTTCCCTTTGCCGGGGAGAATCACGGTGCTCCGGTCACGACGCCGCCTCCCTGGCATCGGCCGGTGCGGCGGCGCGGGTAACCGCTTCGCGCCGTACCCATTCGACGCGGCCGGCGGCCGAGCGCAGGTCGAGGCGGCCGCGACGGGGTGGGCCCGCCTTGCCCCGCACTTCGACCTCGAGGCCGAGCGAGCGCAGGCGGCCGCGGCCGTGCCCGAGGCCCGCGTAACCGGCGATGCGGGCCTCGAGCTGCAGGGCGGCGCCGGGCCAGCGGCCGTCGGTGACCACGAGGGTGGCGCCTTTGTTGCGCGCGCGGGCGGCGATCACCCTGGTGCGGGCGGGTGCGACGGCGGCGCCACCGAGGCCGAGCACGACCAGGTCGAGCCCGTCGAGCAATACCGCGGCCACCTCCACCGGATCCGGGCCGGGGTCGGCGATCACGGCCAGCCGCTCCAGTTGGGCACCCATCTCCACCGCGGCGAGCAGGCCGAGCCGGGGCACGCCGACCACGGCGGCATGCCCGCCGTCTGCGGTCACCGCGGCAAGCAGTCCGGCGAGCAACGACCTCGCCCCCGTGTAAGCCACGACGGACCCCTTGGGCAGGCCACCGCCCGGCAACAGCTCCGCGAGCGCGGGCGGCACCACCAGCGACTCCCGGCTCAGTTCGGTGTCGAGCGGCATCCGCTCGGCCGCCGCCGCACCGCGACCGGGTATCGCCGCCATCCTTCTGCGCAGCTCAGCCAGGGTCGGCGGACTCTCCCGAGCTACTCCGAGCGAGGTTGCATGCGGTTGTGCCCCCTCCTGCGATTTCGCATCCGAACCCATCTCTACCACCTACTTCCCACGATGGACCGGAGAGCAGCACCGATTCAGCTATCGATTCGTATCGAATATACGTTCGATACAAGCTCAGTAGAAACCGACCCCCGAGTTCCGTCAAGAGCCCATCCAGCTGGCCGCCATTTCGCGAGCGAATCGTGATGCGGCGTGCCCCGCGGATCACGGCCGCGGCGGTGGCACCTCCGTCGGCCCGTTCGCGTCAGCGAAACCCGGTACGCCGCCCCCGCGAATCAGGCCAGCTAACCCCATTTTCCGCTACCCTCGCACCCGTGACCGAACGCGCTCGTCCCATCGTCGGCCCGGACTATCTTGTTGCCGGCCGCTACCGTCTGCAGTCGAAGGCGGGTGGCGGTGGCATGGGCGCGGTGTGGCTCGCGCACGACCGGCTGCTCGACCGGGATGTCGCCATCAAGCAGGTCATCTCGACGGTCGGACTCGACGAAGAAGAGGCCAACGAGATCCGCAACCAGATCATCCACGAGGGCCGGGTCGCGGCCAAGCTCTCGCACGAGCACGCGATCGCCGTGTACGACGTGGTGCTGGAGGCGGGCGAGCCCTGGCTGGTGATGGAGCACTTACCTTCCCGCAGCGTGGCCAAGGCGCTCGCGCTGGTCGACAGCCTGCCCCCGATCGAGGTGGCGCAGATCGGCGCGCAGGTCGCCGACGCGCTGGCCGCCGCGCACGCGGCGGGCATCGTGCACCGCGACATCAAACCGGGCAATATCCTTGTCGCCGACCGTGGTCCGATCGTCGGCATGGCCAAGCTCAGCGACTTCGGCATCTCGCGCGGCGCGGGTGAACACTCCGACGAGCCCGACGGCGTGATCACCGGGACCCCGGCCTACCTGCCGCCGGAGGTGGCGCGCGGCGCGCAGCCGACCAAGGCCAGCGACGTATTCTCCCTGGGCGCGACGCTGTACACGGCGATCGAGGGGCAACCGCCGTTCGGTCTCGACGAGGACAGCGATGTGCTGGTGCACCGCGCGGCGATGGCGCAGATCATTCCGCCGACGCGCAGCGGGATGCTCACCGAGGCGCTGCTGCACATGATGGAACCCGCACCGCAGCGGCGGCCGACGATGGCCGAGGCCAGGGACGAAATCCTCACCGCGGCTTTCGGTCCCGGCACCGGACCCTACATTCTGGGTGCGCCGGTGCGCACCGAGGACGGCACGATTCCGGCGTGGGCGGCCCGGAATTCGGCGTCGGGGCTGCGCAGTCCGCACTCGACCCCGCTGCCTCGACCGCACCGCGCCCCGGCGGCCGCCACGTCGGCCCCTGCCCCGCAGCGGACCAAGCCACCGCAGGCGAGCAACGCGCCGCTGGCGATCGCCGTCGGCCTGCTGATCGGCCTGATCATCATCATCGCGATCATCATCGCCGTGATGTAAGCCCGGCCGCGCGGTCAGTCGATGCGGCGGCGGTGGGCCCAGCGGGTCAGCGCGTTGCGGTTGGACTGCTGGGTTTTGCGCAGCACGTTGGACGCGTGCGTTTCCACGGTTTTCACCGAGATGAACAGGGTTTCGGCGATTTCACGGTAGGTGTAGCCGCGGGCGAGCAGCCGCAGCACCTCGAGTTCGCGTGGGGTCAGCGAATCCAGTTCCGGGTCCAGCGGCGGCTCCGGCACCTGCGATTTGCCGGTGAACGAATCGAGCACGAAACCGGCGAGGCGCGGACTGAACACCGCGTCGCCTGCGGACACCCGACGGATGCCGTCGGCCAGTTCGGAGCCCGAAATCGTCTTGGTCACATAGCCTCTGGCACCCGCCCGGATCACCGCGATCACATCCTCGGCGGCATCGGACACGCTCAACGCCAGGCACACCGGCCCGTCCTCGATGCCCGCGAGCACCGCGACTCCGCCACCGTCGGGCATGTGCACGTCGAGCAGCACCACATCGGGACGCGTTGCCTTGATGCCCGCGATCGCCTCGGCCACTCCGCCGGCTTCGCCGACGACTTCCATATCGGTCTCGCGACTCAACTCCGCCCGCACACCGGACCGGAACACTGCGTGATCATCAACGAGAAAGACCCGCACAGCCACTAATCCGCCTCTCCGCGTATCTTGCCGGTCGTAGCAGCCACGGCAGTATTGTCCGCGGGCCGACGGCCGGTGCCGAGTCTAGTTCTGGGCGTGCCCGACGAGTTACCCATGTCCTCACGAAATCAACTGTCCAGTTGCTCATTCCCATTGACCGCGCCGTTCTGCTCGCGCTACGGAAGCGTTTGCGAAACCTGGTCACTGCCCGGGATGAACTGGCTCTGGCACCTGTTCGGCGCCAACGGTCGGCGCCTCAACGGACTGCTCCTCGTCCTCCGGACCACCGGAGTCCGTGCGCGGCATGGTGATTCGCACCTCGGTGCCGCGACCGGGCTTGGACAGGATCTCCACCTGGCCGCCGCGGCGTTCGATCCGGCCGCGAATGGATTTCGCCAGACCCTGCCGATCCTGCGGCACGGCGGCGGTGTCGAAACCGGCGCCGCGGTCGCGGACGAAGATGCTCACCTGGTGCGGTTCCGTCTCGGCGAACAGGTCGATCTCCGGGACTCCCGCGTGTTTGGCGGCGTTGACCAACGCCTCCCTGCTGGCGCCGAGCAGCGCGGTGAAATGCTCCTTCGGCAGGCCGGACCCGGTGTCTCCGATGTCCATCGACACGTCGCCGACGGTCACCGGGGTGACCTTCACACCGTGCTGGTCTTCCACCTCGCCCGCGATGGTGCGCAGCGCGGCGGCCAGACTCGATTGCGCGGGACCGGAATCCTCGAACAACCACTTGCGCAGTTCCCGCTCCTGGCTGCGGGCCAGCCGCGCCACCTCCTGCGGGTCGTCGGCCTGGCGCTGGATCAGGGCCAGCGTCTGCAGCACCGAATCGTGCAGGTGCGAGGCGATCTCCTCGCGTTCCTCGTTGCGAATGCGGGCGGACCGCTCGGCGTTCAGTGCCCGCATCATGCGCAACCACAGCGGCACCGTCAGCAGCCCCGCCCCGACCAGCGTGACGGCCACCGCGATCAGCGCGGACCCGAGCGAGCTCAGATCGATCCTGGCCAGTACCACCACGCCGAGCCCGGCCACGATCAGCGTGCCGCCCGCGACGATGCGCGCCCACGTCACTACCGAGGGGCGGGCGGGCAGGCCGAGTAGCGACCGCGGGCCGTCGGCGTCGTACTCCCGCCAGACCAGCGCCGCACCGATGGCCACCACGACGATGGGCCCGATCACACTCGCCGCGGTCCCGCTGAACAGCCAGGACACGCCGACGGCCAGGCCGAGCCCGAGCAAGGCGAGTCCGGTCGCCTGGCGCCGTTCGGATCCGGACGGCTTCACGACATCGGAGCCACCCGGCGTGAAGATCCACAACAATCCATAGGCGACGATGCCCGCCCCGGCCGCGGACAGCAGCACGAACGCCATCCGCACCTTGAACACGTCGACCCCGAGGTGATCGGCGATACCGCCCGCCACCCCGCCGACGATCCGCCCGCCCGAGCGCCGCGCCATCCGCGCATGCGGCGGCCGCCCGGGGTCGAACACCGGCGCCGGGCCGAAACCACGCGTGGTGTCGAATCCCCGCGTGGCATCGAACCCCCGAGTGTCGAACGAGGGCGCAGACGGGTACATGTATTCGATAGTGGCACGACCCGGCGACAGCTAGCTATCCGGAATCACCCTGATCTTGCGCCGTTCGGTCGGCGGATGCCTCGGACCGGGCGGGTCCAAAAGGTTCAGGAAAATCTTCAGGGTTCTCCCCGATGCGCGGATGCGCTGGTCAGGCACAGTATGGGAACCATGACGAAAACGAGCTTCGGGGATCAGCTCCAGCAGATGTGGCGCACGCGTCCGGTGCGGTTGCCTCGGCAGGGGCCGATCGCGGGCGTGGCGGCCGGGTTCGCGCAGCGCTACAACGTCGATCCGGTGCTGGTGCGGGTGGCGTTCGTGGTGTCCGCGATCTTCGGCGGGTCCGGCGTCGTGCTCTATCTGCTGGCGTGGCTGCTGTTCAGTGCCTCCGGTGATCAGGCTTCGGCGGCCGAGTCGCTGGTCGGCAAGGGACACAGCTCGCAGTCGCAGACCAAGACGATCGTGTTGATCGTCGCGCTCGCCATCGCGGTGAGCACGATGGGTCCGGTCGGCGTCGGTCTCGGCGGCTCGGGCCTGATCAGCATGGCTTTGATGCTGGCGGGCTGGTGGATGCTGCACCTACGCAATCCGGAGCCACCGCCGGGCACCACCAGTGAGTTCAGCGGATTCATCGCGGACGGCGGGATCATGGCGACGGGCTACCCCGGCGCGGTCTTCCCGCCCGGCGCGCAGCGCCCCGCAGGCGATATCTATGTGCCGCCGACCAGCGTGTACACGCCATACACGAAGCTGCCGGACGCTTACGTCCCGCAAACGCCGGTCGAGCCGAACGACGCCGAAACCGTGCCGCCGCATCAGGTTTCCGATCCGACAGCGGCCGACGCGGACACCGTCCTGTTGCACAAGGGGGATGCCGCAGGCCAGAACCCGGCCAACCGCGATAACTCGGCACGACCCGAAAACGGTGACGCCTCAGACGAATACAGCGCGACCGACACCGGCTTGCTCGACAAGGGTGCCCACACCACCGAGGTGCTCGACACGCGCGGCACCACACCGCAGGGCCCGGCGCGACTCGACCGCCCCACCACCTCCGGCCCAGCCGACACGCTGTCACTCAGCAAGGACACCGGACCGGGCAACACCCCGCAATCCCTCTCCGGCACAGGCCCGTCCGCCGCACTGGCGCACACCGCCACATTCAACCGTCCGACCCCACCGTCCTGGGATCCGCTCGGCGTAGCCCCGCTCGCTTGGGACCTGCCCGAACCGACCCCGGTCCGCCCCGTCGTCGCGCCCCCGCCGAAGCGCAGGCGCTCCCGGCTGACCCCGGTGGTCATCGGCCTGGCCATCCTCGCCGCCGCGGGTGCGGGCGCGATGGCGGGCTCGGGTGTCGAGTGGATGACGCCGGGCCGGATCGCGGCGGTCGCGCTGGCGGTGATCGGCCTCGGCCTGGTGCTCGGCGCATTCCTGCGCCGCGGTTACGGGCTGCTGGTGCTGACCGCTCCGCTGGCCGGTTTCGTCCTGCTCGCCTCGGCGATCGGCCCGGTCGACTTCGACCGCGCCGCGATGGGCGAGCACGCCTGGACGCCGACCTCGGTCGACCAATTGGATACGCAATACACGGTCAATATGGGCGCGGGCACACTCGACCTGCGGCAGTTGAACTTGACCGACAGTCGCACCGTCGATATCGACGTCCGGATGGGCGACGTTCAGGTCTGGTTGCCCGCGGACATGACGGTGAACACCCATTGCACAGCGACCATGGGCGAGGCCAAGTGTGTCGAAGGACTCAGCGGACCGAACAGACCGAATGGACCCGTATTGGATTTGAACATCGATGTCCGAGCCGGCGGCGCGGAGGTGCACCGTGGCTGACAAATTCGAGCAGACCGAGACCCGTCGCGGCCCCTCCGCCTCGTTGCTCATCGTCGGGCTGCTGGCCCTCGGCGTGAGCGCGTGGGCCTTCATCGGCCCCGAGTCGTGGCCGACGACCAGCGCGATCCCGATCGGCTGGATCGTGGTGCTCGCCGCCATCATCATCGGCATCGTGCTGGTGGTCTCTCCGCGCAAACACCACTGATCGACCGACAAGAATGGCCCGTCCACGTGGACGGGCCATTCTTATTCGCTCTGTCAGGGATTCACTCCCATTCGATGGTGCCCGGCGGCTTGCTGGTCACATCGAGGACGACCCGGTTGACCTCCGCCACCTCGTTGGTGATCCGAGTGGAGATCCGCTCGAGCACCTCATAGGGCAGCCGGGTCCAATCGGCGGTCATCGCGTCCTCACTCGAGACCGGCCGCAACACGATCGGGTGGCCGTAGGTGCGGCCGTCACCCTGCACGCCGACGCTGCGCACGTCCGCCAGCAGCACCACCGGGCACTGCCAGATCTGCCGATCCAGCCCGGCCGCGGTGAGCTCCTCGCGCGCGATGGCGTCGGCCTGACGCAGCGTGGCCAGCCGATCCTCGGTGACCTCGCCGACGATCCGGATGGCAAGGCCGGGCCCGGGGAACGGCTGACGGGCGACGAGTTCCTCGGGCAGCCCCAGCTCCCGGCCGACGGCCCGCACCTCGTCCTTGAACAGCAGGCGCAGCGGCTCGACCAATTCGAATTCCAGGTCGTCCGGCAGGCCGCCGACGTTGTGATGGCTCTTGATGTTCGCGGTGCCGCTGCCGCCGCCGGATTCGACGACGTCCGGGTATAGCGTGCCCTGCACCAGGAATTCCACCTTCGGCGCCGCGCCGCCGCCCTGCTCGATCACCACCTCGGAGACCGCGTCCTCGAACGACCGGATGAACTCGCGCCCGATGGTCTTGCGCTTCTCCTCGGGGTCGGTGACGCCCTTCAGCTCGCCGAGGAACTTCTCGACCGCGTCAACGGTCACCAGCTTGGCGCCGGTCGCGGCGACGAAGTCCTGCTGCACCTGCTCACGCTCCCCGGCCCGCAACAGGCCGTGGTCGACGAACACACAGGTCAGCCGATCTCCGATGGCCCGCTGCACCAGCGCGGCGGCGACCGCGGAGTCGACGCCACCGGACAGACCGCAGATCGCGTGCCCGTCGCCGATCTGCTCACGCACCGAGGTGATCAGCGACTCGGCGATATTGGCCGGCGTCCAGGTGGCGCGGATGCCCGCGATCTCGTGCAGGAAGCGGCTGAGCACCTGCTGCCCGTGCGGCGAGTGCAGCACCTCGGGGTGGTACTGCACGCCGGCCAGGCGTCGCGCCCGGTCCTCGAACGCGGCGACCGGCGCACCCGCGGTGGTGCCGGTGACTTCGAAGCCCTCCGGCGCGTCGGTGACCGCGTCGCCATGGCTCATCCAGACCGGCTGGATGGTGGGCAGCCCGCCGTGCAGCACGCCGCCGTCGATGTTCAGTTCGGTGCGGCCGTATTCGCGGGTGCCGGTGTGCGAGACCGTGCCGCCCAGCGCCTGCGCCATCGCCTGGAAGCCGTAGCAGATGCCGAAGACGGGTATGCCGAGATCGAACAGCCGCGCGTCCAATTGCGGTGCGCCGTCGGCATACACGCTGGACGGGCCGCCGGACAGGATGACCGCGAGCGGCTGCTTCTCGGCGATCTCCTCGACCGTGGTGGTATGCGGAATCACCTCGGAGAAAACACTCGATTCGCGGACCCGCCGGGCGATCAGCTGGGCGTACTGGGCGCCGAAGTCGACGACGAGGACCGGTCTCTGTGTTTCTGCCACCCGCACAGTTTAGTGAGCGGACTTTGCGAGCGAACCATCGGCACAGCAGCACCGAGGAGCCCAGCTCCAGCAAGCAAAGAGGCGAGCCAGCAAATCGCCCCACTCGGCCACGCACCGCTGGTTATCCTCGTGCTCGTGCCATTCGCCCGCGCGATCGACGCCGACATCCACTACGAGGACAGCGGCGGGAGCGGCCCGGTGGTGCTGCTAGCACACGAATTCTTCATGGACCGGACCATGTTCGCGGCTCAGATGGCCGCGCTGGCACCGGAATTCCGGATCGTCTCGTGGGACGCGCGCGGGCACGGACGCACCAGAGACGAGGGGCTGCCGTTCACCTATTGGACCGCGGCCCGCGACGCGCTGACCGTGCTGGACCACCTCGGCGCCGAGCGGGCCGTGGTCGGCGGCACCGCGCAAGGCGGCTTCACCGCGCTGCGCACGGCGCTCATCGCGCCGGAACGGGTGTCGGCGTTGATCCTGATCAGCACCGAAGCCAACGGCCCGACACCCGAGCAGTCCGACGCCACCCAGCAGTTCCTGGAGCAGTGGTACGACGACGGCTCCCGCCAGCAGGCCGCAAATCAGTTGGCGTCCTGGCTGATCGGCGACGACAACTGGCACCGCACGATCTGGACCACCCGCTGGCTGCTGCGCGACTGCCGCACCATCGAGGTCGCGGCGGGGTGCCTGCTCAGCCGGGATTCGGTACTGGAGCGGTTGTCCGAAATCACCTGTCCCGCCTTGGTGATCCACGCCACCGACAGCGGCATCCCGCCGGACCGGGCCAAACAGCTGACCCAGGGCCTCACCGCCTCGACCTACGTCGAAATCGCCGGTGCCCGGCTCGCGGTCACCATGACGCACCCGGAGCCGGTGAACACCGCCATCCGGCAGTTCCTGCGCGAACGGGTCACCCCGTCACACGCGCGGTGAAACTCACGCGCGAACGCTGAGCCCGACCTTCTGGAACTCCTTGAGATCGGAGTAGCCCGCCTTCGCCATCGAACGGCGCAGGCCGCCAACCAGATTCAGCGAGCCGAACGGGTCGTCCGAGGGACCGAACAACACCTGCTCCAGGCTCGGGCGCACCGAGTCACCGGTGCCCTCCTCCAGCTCCCACTCGACACCGAGCAGCGAACCGCGCGGCACCGAGGGATGCGCGGCGGCCGACGGCCAGTACCAGCCCCGTCCGGGCGCCTCGGCGGCCAGGGCCAGCGGCACACCGAGCATCGCGGCATCGGCACCACAGGCGATGGCCTTGGCGAGTTGACCGGAGGTCTCGATATCGCCGTCCGCGATGACGTGCACGTAGCGCCCGCCGGTCTCGTCCAGGTAATCGCGTCGCGCCGCGGCGGCGTCGGCGATGGCGGTGGCCATCGGCACCCCGATGCCGAGCACCTCGCGGGTGGTGGTCGCGCCGGGGAAGGAACCGTAGCCGACGATGACACCGGCCGCGCCGGTACGCATCAGGTGCAGCGCGGTCCGGTGATCGCTGACCCCGCCCGCCACCACGGGCACGTCGAGCTCGGCGATGAAGGTCTTGAGGTTCAACGGCTCACCGTCGCCGACATGCTCGGCGGAGATGATGGTGCCGTGCACGACCAGCAGGTCGACACCGGCCTGCACCAGCGCGGGCGTCAACGCGCGGGCGTTCTGCGGGCTCACCCGCACCGCGACGGTCACGCCGGCCGCACGCACCTGCGCGACGGCGGCAGCGAGCAGCTCCGGCTGCATCGGGGCGGCGTGCAGTTCCTGCAGCAGCGAGACGGCCCGCTCGTAGCCGCCCTTGCCGACGAGTTCGAGCAACTGATCGATCTTCGCGGCAACATCGGCGTGCCTGGCCCACAGGCCTTCACCGTTGATGACACCGAGCCCGCCGAGCCGACCGAGCTCGATGGCGAACTCCGGCGACACCAGCGCATCCGTCGGGTGCGTCAGGAACGGGATCTCGAAGCGGTAGGCGTCGAGCTGCCAGGACAGCGACACCTGCTTCGACGAGCGGGTCCGGCGCGAGGGAACGATGTCGACATCGTCCAGCTCGTAGGTACGCCGGGCGGTCCGGCCCATGCCGATCTCGACCATGTCGCGCACGCGAATTCTCCTTGTCTGATTTGCGGCGCCTTCGGCGCCGCGTGTTCGCGGCTGTGTCCAATGTGCCGCGCCTTCGGCACGGCGTGTTCGCGGCCCCCGGATGTCTCGCGGCTGAGCGGACGAGACCCGCGCCTTCGGCACATGCACTTCGTCCGCTCAGCCGCGAGATGGACCGTGAACGGCGCTCGCGAAACTCGCACCTCCGGCGGCCGCCTTGTGGGCGACCGGACGAGGCTCAGGCTCGCAGCTTTGTTCAACGCCCGCTCTGTCGACACAGCCTTTCGGTAACAACACAGCCGCAGCAAGCTCAATCATGCACCGACCGACCGGTTCAGTACACGAACATCAAGCGGGCTAGCCGCGACCAGTGTAGTTAGGGGCCTCGACGGTCATCGTGATGTCGTGCGGGTGGCTCTCCTTGAGTCCGGCCGCGGTGATCTGCACGAACTGTGCCTCTTGCAGATGCGCGATGGATTGCGAGCCGGTGTAGCCCATGGCCGCGCGCAGGCCGCCGACGAGCTGGTGGATGACCTGGTTGACCGGTCCGCGGAACGGGACCCGGCCCTCGATGCCCTCGGGCACCAGCTTGTCCTCGGCCAGCACGTCGTCCTGGAAGTAGCGATCCTTCGAGAAGGATTTGGCCTGGCCGCGCCCCTGCATCGCGCCGAGCGATCCCATGCCGCGGTAGCTCTTGAACTGCTTGCCGCCCACCAGGATCAGCTCACCCGGCGATTCGGCGGTGCCGGCCAGCAGCGAGCCGAGCATGACGGTGGACGCGCCCGCGGCGATCGCCTTGGCGATATCGCCGGAGAACTGGATGCCGCCGTCGGCGATCACCGGGACACCGGCGGGCTTGCACGCGGCGACGGCCTCGAGGATGGCGGTGATCTGCGGCGCGCCGACACCGGCGACCACGCGAGTGGTGCAGATGGAGCCGGGACCGACGCCGACCTTCACCGCGTCCGCGCCCGCTTCGACCAGCGCGGCCGCACCGGCCCGGGTGGCCACATTGCCGCCGACGATCTGGATCCGGTCGCCGACCTCGGCCTTGATCTTGGTGACCATCTGCAGCACCTGCGCCTGATGCCCGTGCGCGGTGTCGACGACAAGCACGTCCACCCCCGCGTCGGACAGCGTCATGGCCCGTGACCAGGCATCGTCGCCGACACCGACGGCGGCGCCGACCAGCAGGCGGCCGTCGCGGTCCTTGGTGGCGTTCGGGTACTGATCGGTCTTGACGAAGTCCTTGACGGTGATCAGACCGCGGAGCCTGCCGTTGCCGTCGACGATCGGCAGCTTCTCTATCTTGTGCCTGCGCAGCAGGCCGAGCGCGGCCTCCGCGGTCACGCCCTCCTGAGCGGTGATCAACGGTGCCTTGGTCATCACCTCTTCGACCCGGCGGTTCTGGTCGACCTCGAAGCGCATGTCGCGGTTGGTGATGATGCCCACAAGGGAACCGGTCTCGTCTACCACCGGCAGGCCGGAGATGCGGAACCGGGCGCACATGGCGTCGACCTCGGCGAGGGTGTCGGAGGGCCGACAGGTCACCGGATCGGTCACCATGCCCGCCTCGGACCGCTTCACCGTCTCCACCTGGGCGGCCTGGTCGGCGCCGGACAGGTTGCGGTGCAGCACGCCCATGCCGCCGGCCCTGGCCATGGAGATGGCCATCCTGGCCTCGGTCACCGTGTCCATCGCCGAACTGACCAGCGGGGTCCGCAGACGGATCTCCCTGGTCAACTGGCTCGAGGTTTCCACCGAACTGGGGATGAGATCCGAGGCGGCGGGCAGCAACAGCACATCGTCGAATGTGAGGCCGAGCATGGCGATCTTATTGGGATCGTCACCACCCGTAGGAGGGCGGACAGCGGTGCGTTCGCCCGGTACGGGATTACTCATTCGGATCGACCCCTCCTGGACGTCGACAGCGACCGGCGCCGGGGTCACCGGCGTCGCACGCAGCTGATGGGATGGACTGGTGGCTCCGGGAATCGTGTCGGGTGCTCGCCGGGGCCTGACACCATGGTATCTGTCCCGCTAACTCACCGGCGAAGTGAGCCCACCGGCGAAACTTGCGGCCTACATAGCTGGCGCAGACCACCCTGTTCTGCGTACCGTGGGGATGTGCGTGACCATCTACCACCTGGCTTGCCGCCGGATCCGTTCGCCGGAGATCCCTCCGACCCGTCCGCCGCGCTCGACGCCATCGAGCCCGGTGAGCCGCTGGATCCCCATGAGCGCCTTGCGGTCGAGGAAGATCTCGCCGATCTCGCGGTCTACGAGGCACTACTAGCGCACCGCGGTATCCGCGGACTCGTGGTCAGTTGCGAAGACTGTCGGCAGGACCACTACCACGACTGGGACATGTTGCGCGCCAACCTGCTTCAACTGTTGGTGGACGGCACCGTGCGCCCGCACGAGCCCGCCTATGATCCGACGCCGGAAGCGTACGTCACCTGGGATTACTGCCGGGGATACGCGGATGCCTCGATGAACGAGGCCTTCCACGGCGACGGATTCGACGGATTCGACAACTGAGGCTCGTCCCGAACCGCTGACGCGGCCCCTCCGGCGGTCGCGTGTCGCATTGTGACCTTCGACGCACCCGCAGATTTCCGACGCACCCGCGCAGCGACGGTGACACCCCTACAGACAGAAAACCGACCGCCGGTTGGCAATCGGTTCATGTCTGGTGTGCGGTTTTCTTGTCGGTTGCTGGTACCGCTACCGGCTAGCTGGTGTTCCCCGCGGCGCCGGACCCGGTGGGGATGACGAACGTGGTGCCCGGATTTCCTTGTGTCGGTACCCGACTCGGGGTCGCCGCGCCGCCGTTGTCACCGGTCGGCTCGACCACCGTCGGCTTCGACACGGTGGTCGGCGCCGGCGGTTCGGTGGTCGGCTCGGCCGTCGGTGGCGGCGTCGTCACCGGCGGTTGGGTCGGCCGGTCGTTCGGCGTAGTCGGATCGACGGGGCCGGTCGGCCGATCGGACGGCTCACCGGGCTTGGTCTGCTCCACCGGCGGCTTGGTCGTGTCACCGATGACCGGCGGAATCGGCTTCGGCGTCGCGCTGGTGCTGCCCGACGGATCGGACGGCTTCGAGGTGCCCTGATCCAGCTGATCGGCCAAGTCGCCGTAGCCCATGGCGCGCAGTCGATCGACGAGCCGCTTCCACTCCACCATCAGCTTGTCGTGCTTCTCCGGGCTGTCGACCTGCGCGGCGTTCACCTTCGCCTGCTCCAGGCGCTCCTTGGCCAGCACCGGATTCTGGGCGATCAGCTTCCCCGCTTCGTCCAGATCGGTATTGGCACGTTGCACCACAGTGGTCTGCGCCTGCTCGCTGAACACGACCTCTTTGACCCGCCAGAGCGGATCGCCGGGCTCGGAGTTGTACGAGAATGCCGTCATACCGCCGAAGACCAGGGCGAGTGCCGCCGCGGTCCCCGCGATCGGGCGAACCAGCCGTAGTCGGTTGCTGCCATGCGCTCCGATCCGCGCCTGGCGGGCGCCGATCTCCTGATTGACCGCGGCAACGATCGCGTCCAGATCCGGCGCCGCGGTCATCGGCGGCGCGATGAGTTCGGCCCGCCAGTCCGCGAGCATGGTCGCGAGCTGATATTCCTCCGCGCTGTCGGTCCGTACCGGGCCATCGCTTGCGATGGCGTCGATCAACGCATCGTCGCGGCGTACCGCGGCGATATCGACCGGGCCGGTGTCTCCGGACGCGTCGGCGTAGGGACCGCTGTTTCGCGATCCAAGCCGCGCTTTCCAGTCACCCCGACCGCGCTCGCCATCCCTAGCCATACATTTCACCTGCCCTCGCCACTTGAGACTTGAGTTTCGCGAGCGCCCTGTGCTGGGCCACCCGTATCGCGCCCGCCGTACTGCCCACGGCGACTGCGGTTTCTTCGGCTGACAAACCCATGACCAATCGCAGGATCAAGATCTCTCGATGTTTTTCGGGGAGTGTCGCGAGCAGACGGTTCATCTGCCTGCTCGTCTCCGATTCGAGAGCTCGTTGTTCCGGACCATGGTCGGTGGATATGACATCTGGTACTTCGGCCATTGCCTCCGCCTTGTTACGGGCGGCATTGCGATGAGCGTCGGCGACCTTGTGCGAAGCGATTCCGTAAACGAAGGCCATGAAGGGCCTGCCCTGGTCTTGATACCTGGGCAAGGCGGTCATCACGGCCAAACAGACCTCCTGCGCAACGTCATCCGCGGAGAGCTGCCCACGCTCCGCGGCTCCGATCCGCGCGCGGCAATAACGCACCACTAGCGGGCGGATCATCTCCAGTACCTGAGCTAAAGCGGATCTGTCGCCCTGCGCGGCCGCAGTGACGGCGAGGTCCAACTCTTCGCCCGTGTTCGTCATCGTCAGAGAGATTCCTGGCGTTACAAGTGGCACGGTCGGTGATGACCAGTGCTTCCGCCGAAGTGGCGGAACGGATCTAACAATAGCGATACAGCGAGCGGAACAAGCCAACACGGTCGTCCTGGGAACCACAGACCCCGTCCAACCTGATGTAGCGCGACTTAACGCCGAGCGATGGTGCGGCAGCCGCTCAGGCCGCCGTCATCGGCCGGAACCGCCCGCCACGTCGGACGATGGCCGCGGCGCAGGCGTCCGCCTCGGCCGCCGCGCCCTCGACGGCCAGGCCCGCGCGCAGCATCGCGCTCGCCCAGCGCAACGGCAGCAGGCCGTGTTCGCGGCACTGTTCGGCGACCTGCTCCGCCAGCGCGCGGGACCGGTCGTGCTCGCCCGCCGCCGCGGCCGCCGCGGCGACCAAGAGCCTGGACTTGACCAGATGCCGCACCGAAGGGCCGCGCTCGGCGAGCTCGAGCGCCGCCGCCGCGTAGGTCTCGGCGGAACCGAATATGCCTGCGGCGAGGGCGGTTTCGGCACAGACCCAGTGCCTGCGGATGGCCGGCCGCCAGCCGATCTCGGCGTCCGGCACCACGACCTCGCTGCGGCGCAGCAGCCGCCGGGCCAGCGCGGGCTGTCCGACGCCGAGCGCGTCGGCGGCCAGGCCGGTCAGCGCGTCACAGATGGCGTCGCTGCGCGCGAAGGGGTAGCCGGGGCGCCCGGAGGCGGGGCCGACCGCACCATCTCCCATCGACCTCGTCGTGAGGAGGGCGGCGGCCCGCCCATCGAAGGCCGACGCGCGGGCGTGCCAGCCGAGTTGGCGGAGCAGTGAACCTTCGGTGCTGGCGGCCAGCGCGAGCAGCACCGGATCGGTGCCGCGGACACGGACAATGCGCAATTCGGCGCGGGCCGCAGCAAAATGCCCCTGGCCGCCGAGAATCACCGCCCGATACCAAGAACCCAGCGCATCGGGGGCGATCGGCAACTGGGCAGCGGCGTAACCCGGGCTCGAGCCGAACGCGCTCTCGGCGAGTATCTCGAGTCGGGGATCTTCGGTCGGAGCAGGCGCGAACACGGCCGAACTCTATCTCGGACCCCACTGCGGAGATGGCCGGGAGAAAGACCTGACCCGACCAACTGGCAACCGCACAGCATTTCTGCTGACTATGCGATGTTTCCATCAGGTAAATCTCGTCCCGGCAATCCCCGAGCGCTCGCGATCGGAATTCACACGCGTTTCGCGCAATTTACCTCAGCGCCCTGTTTGCGCCATCTGTGATCTGCTCGCTCCACATGCCACTGTGCGTCGCTGTGATCGCCCCCACCGGGCGCCGGGCAGGCTCTGATCGGAACTCTGACCCCAAAATGGGCTGCTACCAGCGGAAATACGTCCCGAACCGGCGCAGCGACGAGCCATCGGCCACTGGTCAACCGATCAGTATCGCCGGAACCAATGCGAAAAGTAAACAGCTCAGAGGTTAAATTTCGCAGCCTAAGATTTGGGAAACTGCTGCGCCGAACTATTGACGGAATTTCGCGGCTGGACCTAACGTAGCTCATCGCCACGGTCGGCGCCGCGCGAAATTGCAGCGACCGCAACGGGCGAGCACAGGGGCACCCGCCGACACAGCGCCGTGGCCTACCACACTTCGCAGAACAACTGCTCGACAACGCTGACGAGCTCGCACCACGAGGAGTTCACCATGCCCATGCCGACCCACCTCCCCGGACCGAACGCCGACGTCTGGGATTGGCAGATGCGAGGGTCCTGCCGCGGGCAGGATTCCGCCGTGTTCTTCCATCCCGACGGCGAACGTGGCCGAGCCCGTACCGCGCGAGAGATGCGCGCCAAAGAGATCTGCCGGGCCTGCCCGGTACTGATGCAGTGCCGCAGCCACGCCCTCAAAGTCAGCGAGCCTTACGGCATCTGGGGCGGCATGTCCGAGACCGAACGCGAGATGCACGCCCGGCGCAATCGGCGGCGAATGGCCGTGTAATTGAAATTCTTCCCATCCATGAGGCCCGGCGCGCCGAATCCCTAGCAAACAACCGGCAGGCGATACGCGGTCACCACCGCCCCGCCTGCGGCGGCGACCACCCGACGCCGCACATCCTGTGGAGCCCTGCGTATCGCGTTGACTATCGGCGTGTCACGGCGTGTCTCTGGTAGAGACACCCGGCGTGTCGAAAGTTTTCCGCAAAGTCGCTGGGCCACAGGCGCTTTGCCGACACCCCAGCCGAAGGGAGGTCATAGCGGCACGCTACGGTAGTGACCGATGACACAGAATGGAGCGTTGTGACAACGCGGCAGCCGGCCGCAGAGGGCGACTCGTTCCGAAGAGAAGCCTTCCCACCCGGTGTGGATTCTGCGGTTACGGCCCGCGCCGCCGAAAGCATCGAACTCGCCGCCCTGCTACGTCGGTGCGGCGAGGCCGACCAGGAAGCCTTTGCCGAGCTATACGACCGGACGTCCGCGCGCGTCTTCGGTCTGGTGCTGCGCGTCCTACACGACCCCGGCTACGCGGAGGAGACGACGCAGGAGGTCTACCTGCAGATCTGGCGCACCGCAGCCAGTTTCGACGCCGACAAGGGGTCGGCCGTGACGTGGCTGATGACGCTCGCCCACCGGCGCGCCGTCGACCGGGTTCGCGCCGAGCAGGCACACACCCAACGCGAAGTCGCCTACGGAATAAGGGTCCTCGGTAACGAATTCGATGAAGTAACCGAAGAGGTAGAGCGAAGGCTCGAACAACAGGCCGTCCTCGAAGGGCTCGCGACCTTGACCGAGACCCAGCGAGAAGCCATCTCGCTCGCCTACTACGGCGGGCGAACCTACGCGGAGGTCGCGCACTACCTCGGCGTAGGGTTACCGACCGTTAAGTCCCGAATTCGGGACGGATTGACACGACTCAAAAGAAGTTTGGGGGTGACGTGAGATGAACGAACGCCAGGTCGATCTCGCGCACACCGTCGCGCTCGGATCGATCGACGACGTAGACCACCATGAGGTGCAAGAACTGCTCGACACCGAAGACCCCGCGCTACGTGCGGAGTTCATCCAGGAGATAAGGCAGACGAGGGAGGCGCTCGCGGCGCTCGCCACCGTGACGGCGACCGAGCCGCCCGCCAGCCTGCGCACCCAACTGCTCGCGGCCATCGCCGCTGAGCAACCCCCCGTAGCTTCCTGAGTTAGGAAAAACGAAGGCCCCCGGACTCGACGTCCGAGGGCCTTCTCTGGTTTCCGGGCCTAGCTCAGTGGCTGTGCCCGTGGTGGCTGTGGTCGGGCGCCTCTTCGGCGGGCTTCTCCACAATCGCACTCTCGGTGGTGAGGATCATCCGCGCCACCGACGCCGCGTTCACGACGGCGGAGCGGGTCACCTTCACCGGGTCGACGACACCGTCGGTCAGCAGGTCACCGTAGGTGAGGGTGGCGGCGTTGAAGCCTTCCTTGCCCTCGGCGACCTTGCTGACCACCACGGAGCCGTCCACGCCCGCGTTGGTGGCGATCCAGAACAGCGGCGCCGACAGTGCGGTCCGCACCACGTCGACACCGACCGCCTCGTCACCGGACAGCGAGTCGCGCAGCTCGATGAGCTTGGCGGCCGCCTGCACCAGCGCGGAGCCACCGCCGGGCACGATGCCCTCCTCGACGGCGGCCTTCGCCGCGCTGACCGCGTCCTCGACCCGGTACTTGCGCTCCTTGAGCGCGGTCTCGGTGGCCGCGCCGACCTTGATCACCGCGACGCCGCCGGCCAGCTTCGCCAGTCGCTCCTCGAGCTTCTCGCGATCCCAGTCGGAGTCGGTGGCCTCGATCTCGCGCCGCAGCTGCGCGCCACGGGCCGCGATGTCCTCGGCGGTGCCGGCACCGTCGATGATCGTGGTGTCGTCCTTGCTGACGACCACCCGGCGCGCCTTGCCCAGCACGTCCAGGCCCGCCTCGCGCAGCGTGATGCCCAGGTCGGGGTTGATCACGGTGCCCGCGGTGACCACGGCCAGGTCGT
Source organism: Nocardia brasiliensis (assembly GCF_042691675.1). Lineage (GTDB taxonomy): Bacteria > Actinomycetota > Actinomycetes > Mycobacteriales > Mycobacteriaceae > Nocardia > Nocardia brasiliensis_D. Next base: position 1,323,202 of record NZ_CP170507.1, on the reverse strand, counting down.
CCAGGAACGCCTTGCGACGGTCACCGAAGAACGGCGCCTTCACCGCGACGGCCTTGATCGTCTTGCGGATCGAGTTGACCACCAGCGTGGACAGCGCCTCGCCCTCGACGTCCTCGGCGATGATCAGCACCGGCTTGCCGGATTCGGCGATCTTCTCCAGCAGCGGCAGGAAGTCCGGCAGCGAGCTGATCTTCTCGCGGTGCAGCAGGATGTACGCGTCCTCCAGCACGGCCTGCTGGCTGTCGGTGTCGGTGACGAAGTAGGGCGAGAGGTAGCCCTTGTCGAACTGCACGCCCTCGGTGACCACGAGCTCGGTCTGCAGCGTCGAGGATTCCTCGACGGTGACGACGCCGTCCTTGCCGACGGTGGTCAGCGCCTTGCCGACCATCTCGCCGATCTCCTCGTCGCGCGAGGAGACGGTGGCGACCTGCGCGATCGCCTTCTCGCCGGACACCGGGGTGGCCGCGGCGAGCAGCGCCTCGGAGACCGCGTCGGCGGCCTTGGCGATGCCGAGGCCGAGCGAGATCGGATTCGCGCCGGCGGCGACGTTCTTCAGGCCCGCGCGGACCATTGCCTGGGCCAGCACGGTCGCGGTGGTCGTGCCATCGCCCGCGACGTCGTTGGTCTTGGTGGCGACGCTCTTGACCAGCTGCGCGCCCAGGTTCTCGAAGGGATCTTCCAGGTCGATATCGCGCGCGATGGTGACACCGTCATTGGTCACGGTCGGGCCGCCGAAGGCCTTCGCGAGCACGACGTGGCGGCCGCGCGGGCCGAGGGTGACCTTGACGGCGTCGGCGAGCTTGTCGACTCCGCGTTCCAGAGCCCGACGAGCCTTCTCGTCGAACTCGATCTGCTTTGCCATAAGTCCTATTCCTTGGATTCCAGGCTGGAAACGACATTGCCCCGGTCCCCGCTCAGGGGAACCGGGGCAGTGTCGTTACGACTCGATCCCGGCTATCGCCGGGGAGCGCGGCCACGTGAGTGCGAAACCCACGTTGTGCTCCCGGCTTTCGCCGGGACGACCGCGCGGAGCGCGGTCACTTGGTGACGACGGCCAGCACGTCGCGCGCCGACAGGATGAGGTATTCCTCGCCCTGGTACTTGATCTCGGTGCCGCCGTACTTGCTGTAGATGACGGTGTCACCCTCCTTGACGTCGACCGGGATGCGGTCACCCTTGTCGGTGACGCGTCCTTCGCCGACGGCGATGACGGTGCCCTCCTGCGGCTTTTCCTTCGCCGTGTCGGGGATGACCAGGCCGGAGGCCGTCGTCGTCTCGGCCTCGTTGGCCTGGACGAGGATCTTGTCCTCGAGCGGCTTGATGTTCACGCTCGCCACGTTGAGCCCTCCACTTTCAGGGGATGTCGTCCGGAACTGTTGTTCCGGACCATCGGTATTGGTCGCGATGTAGACCCTGCGCATAGCCCCGTCGTCGCGGGTGCCGGGACCCCTGCCCAGTAGTCGAACTGCCTGGCACAAGCACAGCCGCTCGGCCGGACGAAAGCCCGGCCCGCGCACATCACCAGTGCCGACTAGCACTCTATACATGAGAGTGCCAGCGCTCAAGGCCGGGATGTGCCAATTTCAGATCGCCACGAACGTCAGTGGTGGCCGACACGCCCAACGCACGCCCGGAGGGGTTTTCAAGAGATCGGGAAAACTGTAACGTTCGGATAACGGATTGTGACACTATTGACGACGGTCGCTGTCCGACCGCTGTGTTCGTCACGAACCAGTGCAGTCGGAGACCAGGGGTTGTCACAGAACGTACGTCGTCACAACGCTCGGCATCACCGAAGAACTCAGCGTGATCCGAACACCGGCGTCATCGAACACCCAGCGTCAGCGAACACACCAGCGTCACCGAACAACGTCTCACCGAGAAGCTGCACCAGAGAGCTAGCCACACGTGATCCATCGCCGGGTCCCCGCGACCATCAGGACAACGGGCCCGATCGGGTTTCGAGTCCGGATCGTGCGTCGACCCAAGGCGATTCGGCAGTCCATTCGAGATGGTCGGCGACACAGAGCGCTTGCGAGAGCTCGGGGCCGCAGATGACCATCCGCTCGAAGGGAGGTGAATGAACATGCGAACATCCCTCGGCATTTCGGCCGGGTCCGAGGTCGTGTGCTCGGCGCTTGTCGCCACCGCGTCGAACGGCGCGCAGAGCTTCGACTACCGCGTCGTGTCCGCCGACGCGGCCCACTCCGACCTCGGCGACCTCGTCGCGTCCTCGATCGAGCTGATGACCAACCAGCTGCCCACGACGCAGCTGACGCACGACGTGAGCTACCCCGTCGGCGCCCGCTTCGCCGGCGCGCAGCCGCGCAACCTCGAATCGCCCACGAGTCGTCCGCCCACCAGCGTCGCCGTCGCCTACCGCAGCAAGGAACAGGCGCAGGCGATCCGCGCGGCCACCGGCAAACAGCGGGAACTGCGACTGGTCCCGGAGGGCACCGCGGCGCTCACCTACCTGCGGCACACCGGCCTGCTCGACCGCTACGACACCGTCGCCATCGTCGACCTCGGCGCGACCGGACTCACCGTCACCGTCGCCGACCAGGCCGACGGCACCGTGCTCCGGTCCGAGCGCACGATCGCGATCAGCGGCAACGCCATCGACGACCTCATCTATCACCACCTCGTCGACCTGCACTACGCCCGGCGCGGCACCCGTCCCAACCGCGGCATGCTGACCAACCGCGGCCGCGCGGCCAAGGAACACCTGTCCATCGCGCCCGCCGTCACCATCGACCACGTCGCGGGCCAACCGCTCAAACTGACCAGGGCCGATTTCGAGGAGCTGATCGCCGATCTGCTGCGCGAGACGGCCGTGTTCACCGCGGCCGTTTTCGCCAGGGCACCGAAATTCCCCGAAGCGGTGACGGTGATCGGCGGCGGCGCCAACATTCCCGCCGTCGTCGACACCCTCGGTGCCCAACTGGACATTCCGGTGTTCACCGTGGAAGACCCGGACGCCGTGATCGCGAAAGGCGCCGCGCTGGTTGCCGATTCGGTGCAGCCGTCGGTGTTCCCGGTGGCCGCGCTCGGCACCGACGCGCCGGTCGGCACGTTCACCAAGGTGGTCGGCACGCTGGCCGGGGCGATCGTGGTGGTCGGGCTGATCATCGGGTACGGCGTGAAGACATTCGCGCCCACCTCCGACGACGAGGTCTCCCCCGCGGGCACCACGAGCAGTGCGTCGCAAATTCCGCCGCCGCCGGTGAACCCCGTACCGCCGACCGGAGCGGGCGCCTCGTCCGGCGGACGGAACCAGGAGAGCACCAATCGCCCGCCCGGCGGCAGCCTTCCGTCGATCACCCAGGACCGCGGTCAACCGTCGCCCACCCCCGCACCGACCCCGGCCACGCCGCCGACCCAGCCCACCCTCCGCCCGGACCCGAACCTCCCGGTAATCCCGTTCCCAGAGCTGCTCGGCCCGCTGTTCGGCAATTCCGTCGGCCCACAAGCAGGTTCGTCCGGCCAGGACAAGGACAAGCCCGGCACCCAACCCCCGAAACCCGGACAGAAACCCACGCCAACCCAAACACCCGCCCAATCCCACCTCCCGATCCCACCCCGCCACAACTCGGGCGCAGTGCTTCCCGGCGGAACGAACCCCGGCCCGACCGGCGAATCCGACTGACCCGCTCAACGATTCGGCTGAGGTGCCCACTTACGGCCAAGGGCCCCACTTACGGCTGAGGTTTCACTCACGGCGAAGGTCCCGCTCACGGCCGAGGTCCACTTACGGCCGAGGTCCACTCACGGCCGAGGTCCACTCACGGCGAAGGTCCCAGTCACATCCGAGGGCCCGACTTACGGCCGAGGGCCCCACTCACAGCCGAGGGCCCACTCACAGCCGAGGGCCCACTCACAGCCGAGGGCCCACTCACAGCCGAGGGCCCACTCACAGCCAAGGGCCCACTCACGGCCGAGGGCCCACTCACGGCCGAGGGCCCACTCACGGCCGAGGGCCCACTCACGGCCGAGGGCCCACTCACGGCCGAGGGCCCACTCACGGCCGAGGGCCCACTCGCGGCCGAGGTCTTACTCGCGGCCGAGGTCTTACTCACGAGTGAGGTCTCACTCACGGCCGAGGTCCGACCATCGGCTGAGGTCCAACCATCGAGCCCAGCTGACCGCTCAGCAGCAACACAGCGCGCAGCGGCACAGCGCCCAACGAACGCTCGGCAGCAGCCCGCGCCCGTACGGAGCGCACACCCTTTGCGGCAGCTGCACACCCAGCGTACTGAGTGTGCAACTGCCGCAAGGGGTGTGCCGCGCGCAAGGGGTGGTTGTGGGCGCACACGACCAGACTCCGATCATTGCCGAGGCCGAACGCAGTCCGTGTGAGTCCCGTTGGCCGCCAGCGGCATACGCATAGCGGGACACGACGGAGGGCCCACTCAGCCAATGCCGCAGCCATGCCCCGTTCGCTGCTAGCGGTATAGGTGAGCGGGACATGACGGAGGGTCCACTCGACCGATGGCACAGCCATGTCCCGCTCGGCGGTCTACCAGTGGCTGCCGGGAACCCGGCTGGGCCGAGGGCGGCGCCGGTAGCGCGGCCGGAGAACGAGCGGGACACGACCGAGGGTCTACTCCGCCGATGCCGCAGCCATGCCCCGTTCGCTGCTAGCGGTATAGGTGAGCGGGACATGACGGAGGGTCCACTCGACCGATGCCGCAGCGATGCCCCGTTCGCTGCCAGCGATAAGTGCGAGTGGGACATGACAGAGAGTCCACTCGACCCATCGCGCAGCCACGTCCCGTTCGCTGCCAGCGGTAAAGGTGAGCGGGACACGACAGAGGGCCCACTCGACCGATCGCGCAGCCACGTCCCGTTCGCTGCCAGCGGTAAAGGATGCCGCAGCCATGCCCCATTCGCTGCCAGCGGTATCGGTGAGCGGGACACGACGGAGCGTCCACTCGGCCGATCGCGCAGCCACGTCCCGTTCGCTGCCAGCGGTAAAGGTGAGCGGGACATGACGGAGGGCCCACTCGGCCGATGGCACGGCCATGCCCCGTTCGACGTTCTACCAGTGGCTGCCCGGAACCCAGCGGGCAGCACGGCCGAGGGCGGCACCGGTGACGCGACGGGAAACCGAGCGGGACACGACGGAGGACCTACTCGGCCAATGCCGCAGCCATGCCCCATTCGCTGCCAGCGGCATAGGTGAGTGGGACACGACGGAGCGTCCACTCGGCCGATCGCGCAGCCACGTCCCGTTCGCTGCCAGCGGTAAAGGTGAGCGGGACATGACGGAGGGCCCACTCGGCCGACGGCACGGCCATGCCCCGTTCGACGTTCTACCAGTGGCTGCCCGGAACCCAGCGGGCAGCACGGCCGAGGGCGGCACCGGTGACGCGACGGGAAACCGAGCGGGACACGACGGAGCGCCTACTCGGCCAATGCCGCAGCCACGTCCCATTCGCTGCCAGCGGCATAGGTGAGTGGGACACGACGGAGCGTCCACTCGGCCGATGGCACGGCCATGTCCCGTTCGGCGGTTTACCAGTGGGTGCCGGGGACCAGTGAGCAGCGCAGCGGAGGGCGGCGCCGGTGACGCAACGGGAGAACGACATGACGGAGCGCCTACTCGCTCGATGCCGCAGCCATGTCAGCTGGCATGGCGTGCGTAAGCCGCACACCCACTGTGACGACTGCACACCCGGTGTATTGGGTGTGCAGCTGCCACGAGGAGTGTGCAGGCATACAAGGAGTGCGCTGTGGCGCGCACGACCGGAGTCCGGTCATGCCGAGAACGCAGACCATGTGAGACCCGTTCGCCGCCAGCGGCATACGCAAAGCGGGACATGACGGAGGGCCCACTCGGCCGATGGCACGGCCATGTCCCGCTCGGCGGTCTACCAGTGGCTGCCCGGAACCCAACGGGCAGCACGGCCGAGGGCGGCGGCGAGCGCGGCGGGAGACCGAGCGGGACACGACGGAGGGCCCACTCGGCCGACGCCACAGCCACGTCCCGTTCGCTGCCAGCGGTATCGGTGAGCGGGACATGACAGAGGGCCCACTCGGCCGATGGCACGGCCATGCCCCGTCCGGCGGTCTACCAGTGGCTGCCCGGAACCCAACGGGCAGCACGGCCGAGGGCGGCACCAGTAGCGCGGCGGGAAACCGAGCGGGACACGACGGAGCGCCTACTCGGCCAATGCCGCAGCCACGTCCCGTTCGCTGCCAGCGGTATCGGTGAGCGGGACATGACGGAGCGTCCACTCGGCCGATGGCCCGGCCATGTCCCGTCCGGCGGTCTACCAGTGGCTGCCCGGAACCCAACGGGCAGCACGGCCGAGGGCGGCACCAGTAGCGCGGCGGGAAACCGAGCGGGACACGACGGAGCGCCTACTCGGCCAATGCCGCAGCCACGTCCCGTTCGCTGCCAGCGGTATCGGTGAGCGGGACATGACGGAGCGTCCACTCGGCCGATGGCCCGGCCATGTCCCGTCCGGCGGTTTACCAGTGGGTGTCGGGGACCAGCGAGCAGCGCGGCCGAGCGGCGCCGATGACGCGCGGGAAACCGAACGGGACACGACGGAGCGCCTACTCGGCCGACGCCACAGCCACGTCCCGTTCGCTGCCAGCGGTATCGGTGAGCGGGACATGACGGAGCGTCCACTCGGCCGATCGCGCGGCCATGTCCCGTTCGGCGGTCTACCAGTGGCTGCCGGGACCCAGCGGGCGGTGGGGTGGAGGGTGGCGCCGGTGGCCGGGTGCTCGGGTGTTCAGCCGACTCGGCTGATCGAGACGGGGAGGCCGGGGTCGGTGGCGACGGTCAGGGGGGAGGGTTTGGCGCCGCCTGCGATGACGTGGGCGCCGAGGGCGGCGATCATTACGCCGTTGTCGGTGCACAGCCGGGGCTTGGGTACTCGGAGGGTCAAACCGGCTGCGGCGCAGCGCTCTTCGGCCATCGATCGGATTCGGGAGTTGGCTGTTGCGCCGCCGCCCAGCACCAGGGTGTCCACGCCGACGTCTTGGGCCGCACGCACCGCCTTCATGGTGAGCACGTCGGCGACCGCCTCCTGGAAGGACGCGGCGATGTCGGGGATGGGCAGGTCCTCGGCGGTCAGGCCGCTGCGCTGTGCGGACTCGACATAGCGGGCGACGGCCGTCTTGAGTCCGGAGAAGGAGAAGTCGTAGCGCGCGTCCCGCGGCCCGGTCATGCCGCGCGGGAACGCGATCGCGCGCGAATCACCCTTGGCCGCGGCGGCATCCAACGCGGGACCGCCGGGGAACCCGAGCCCGAGCAGCCGCGCCACCTTGTCGAAGGCCTCACCCGCCGCGTCATCGACGGTGCTGCCCAACTCGACGATCGGCTCCGCCAGATCGGTGACGTGCAACAGATGGGTGTGCCCACCGGAAACGAGCAGCGCGACGCACGGCGGCATCGGGCCGTGCTCCAGGGTGTCCACCGCCACGTGCCCGCCGAGATGATTCAGCGCGTAGAACGGCACATCCCATGCCGCCGCATAAGCTTTCGCGGCCGCGACACCGACCAGCAACGCACCGGCCAGGCCCGGGCCGATCGTCACCGACAGCGCATCCGGCTTGGCGATGCCCGCCGCGGCGAGCGCGCGGCGCATGGCGGGCACGATCGCCTCCAGGTGCGCCCGCGACGCGATCTCGGGCACCACGCCACCGAACCGCGCGTGCTGGTCGACGCTGGAGGCGACCTCGTCGGCGAGCAGTTCGCAGCTGCCGTCGGCGTGCCTGCGCACGATGCCGACTCCGGTTTCGTCGCAGGAACTTTCGATGCCCATGATGATCACGAGAGGACCTCGTCCGGGAGAGGCAGCGCGCTCAGCGCGGGCCTGCGCATGGTGTAGGCGTCCGCGCCGCTGGGATGGTAGTAGTTCTTGCGCAACCCGATGATGTGGAAGCCGTGCTTGGCGTACAACGCGATCGCGGGCGTGTTGTCGGTGCGCACCTCGAGGAACACCGGTCCACCCCGTTTGCCCGCCTCGTCGAGCAGCGCCTCCAGCAGCAGCGTGCCGATGCCCGCGCGCAGACAGGTGGGGTCGACACCGATGGTGTGCACCTCGGCCTCGGGGTGTTCGTCATCACCCAGCAGCGCGACCCCGGCGTAGCCGACCATTCGCCCGTCGTCGGCGCGCGCGGTGATGTAGCGATTGTGCGGCGCGGCGAGCTCCGACTGGAACGCCACGGCGTGCCAGGGATCGTCCTCGGGGAACAGCAACTGCTCGAGCTCGACGCAGCGCTCGATGTCGGCGGTGACCATCGGCTCGATTCGGATACTCACCGGCTCACGCTCCCGTCCGGTCGAGGGCGCGGTAGCTCTTCTCGACGGCGTCGGGCCTGCGCAGGTACAGCGGTACCAGCGCGTCCGGCACCGTGCGCGCGAGTACTTCGGCCGCGGCCGCCTGGACCAGCCCGGCGGGCGACGGCGTCTCCACCGGCAGCACGGGTAGGTCGAAGAAGTCGACGTGCGAGGCGGATCCGGCGATCACCGTGGCCTGTGCCATATCCACATCGCTCGGCTTGGCCACGTCCGGCCCCGCGACGCGCACGCCGTCGCGGTAGCGCGCCCAGTAGACCTCGCGGCGGCGCGCGTCGGTGACCACGAGCAGTTCACTACCCGGCGTGAGGTCGGACACCGCGTCGGCGGCGATCGCGTCGAGACTGCACACGCCGTAAACCGGAATACCCAGCGCGTCACCGAACGCCGCGGCGGTCGCCATGCCGACGCGCAACCCGGTGAACGGGCCCGGCCCGATGCCGACCACGATCGCGGCGATGTCGGTCCTGGAACGGTTTGCCTCGGTGAGACATTCGAGGATCTGCGGGGTGAGCACCTCGGCGTGCGCGCGCGGGTCGACCCGCACACGCGAGGCGACGGTGCGCGTCGTGGCAGTGCCGTTCCGCCCGACCGGCAAGCCGTCGCCGGCGGCGGTGGCCACACCCGCGGCCTGCTCCAGTTCCACCAATCCCGCTGTCACGGCGGGTGTCGCGGTGTCGACACTTAATACCAGCATGATTGACCCAACGATACCGGTTGGTAGCTGCCGTCGGTGCGGAGCTACCTGGTAGTTAATCCACCCATTCCCATTCGGCGGTGCGTACCTCCGAATCGGGTTCACGCGACAGCAGCACCCGCAGGTGACGATCGGTCAGGTGTTCCACCACCCCACGGCCCCACTCCACCACGACCACCGCTTGATGCAGATCGGTGTCCAGGTCGAGGGCGTCCAGCTCGTCCAGGTCGCCGCCGAGCCGGTAGGCGTCCACGTGCACCAACGGCACCGCGCCTGCGCGCTCGCCCGCCCGATGCTGGCGGGCGATGATGAACGTCGGCGAGCTGACCCGGCCTTGCACGCCGAGCCCTTCGGCGATGCCCCTGGTGAGCGCGGTCTTGCCCGCGCCGAGCGGACCGTCGAGCACGACCAGATCCCCGGCGCCGAGCCCGGCGGCGAGCTCGCGGCCGAGTGCCTCGGTGTCGGCGACGGTGGGCAGAATCCGCTGCTGCCGCTCAGCCACTGGTCACCTCCGAGGCGGGTGCTTGGGTGCGTTCGATCACGCCGGTGCGCGCGAGCAATCGGTCGAGCGCGTCGTTGACGATATCCGGGAACTGCAGGTGCGGCATGTGCGCGGCGCCCTCGAAGCGGATCAGCTCACTGTTCGGCAGCTGCCTGGCCAGTACCCGGGAATTGCGGAACGGGATCACCAAATCGTGCGTGCCGCCGATCACCAGCGCGGGCAGGTGCGCCAGGGTGGGCAGTGCGGCCGATTCATCGTGCAGCTCGATGGCTTTCAGGAACTTCACGACGGTCTCGACCGGCGTCCGGTCGATCATCATGGTGGTGAACCGGGACAGGGTGGGGCTCACCGGGCCGTGAAACGAGCTGACATGCAGGATCGGCGAGATCAGTTGCCGCGCCGTGGTTCGTCCCGCCTGGGCCAGCGCGGGCGCGGCGAGCACGGCCATCCGGACCCGATCGATTACCGGATTGCGCAGTAGCTGCGTGATGCCCGTGGCGGTGACCTCGGCGGCGGCCGTGGCGAACAGCGCTATCCCGATCACGCGGGCCGCGAACAGCTCCGGGAACTGTGCCGCGGCGGCGAGCACCGCCATGCCGCCGAGAGAATGGCCGACCAGCACCACCCGGCCCGTCGGCGCGCTCGCCGTGATCACCGCGGCAAGGTCGCGGCCGAGTTGGGCGACGGTGCAGCTGTCCGTCTCCGGCGTGCCGGAGCGGCCGTGGCCGCGCAGGTCGAACAGGACCAGGCGCGCGCTTGCGCCCCAGCGCTTTTCGAGGTCGCGGCGCTGAAAGTGGAAGGACTCCATGGTGTTACAGAAGCCGTGCACGAAGATCACGGTGACCGGCGCGTTCGAGGGGCCGCATTCGCGGGTGGCCAGGCGCACACCGTCGTCGGTGAGCACGGCGCCGGAGCGGTCCTGATCGATGAGATCGAAGTTCTCGTCCCGGTATTCGTCACGGCGGGCGGGCCAGAGCACACGGGCGCCGGCGCGGCGTAGGGCGTGCACCCCGGCCATGGCACCGACCACGCCCGCGGTGGCGAGGCCGCCACGGACCGCGGTGACCCGCCTGCGTCTCATCCGGCACCGCCTACGTAGCGGCGGACCGCTCTGCCGCGCGGCGAGCAGACCACCTCGTAGTGAATGGTGTCGAGCCGGTCCGCCCAGTCCTGGGCGCGAGGTTCGTCCGGACCCGCGCCGAACAGGATGGCCGGGTCGCCCGCGCGGACATCGGCGGCGTTGTCGCCGAGGTCGACGACGAACTGGTCCATGCATACCCGGCCGACGTTGGGGCGGCGCGCTCCGCCGAGCCATACGTCGAATCGTCCACTCAGCGAACGGAATACACCGTCGGCATAGCCCGCCGGGATGAGCGCGACCGTGGTGTCGTGCGGGGCGATCCAGGTGTGACCGTAGGAGACGCCTTCGCCCGCCGCCACCTGCTTGACCAGGGCGACGCGAGCTTGGAAGGTCATCGCCGGGCGCAGTCCGAAGTCGTCGATGTCGGGGACCGGGGTGAGCCCGTAGACCGCGATGCCGGGCCGGACCATATCGAAGGCTAGGTCGGGACGGGTCAGCGTAGCGGGCGAGTTGGACAGGTGCACCAGTTCCGGTTCCAGGCCGTGCTCCTTGGCGGTGGCGATGGCTTCCAGGAAGCGGTCGCGCTGCACGTCGTTGGTCGGATGCTCGGGTTCGTCGGCGCAGGCGAGGTGGGAGAAGAGCGCCCGAAAGCGCACCGCCTGCTCGTCGACCAGGGTCCGCAGCGCCGCGAGTGCCTGCGGATATTCGACCGGCGTGAGACCGTTGCGGTGCAGACCGGTATCCACCTTGAGGCTGATCGTGGCGGTGCGGCCGGTGCTCCTGACCGCCGCCTCCACCGCCCGCAGCTGGGCGAGCGAGGAAACGCCGATCTCGATGTCGGCGGTGAGCGCGGCGGCGTAATCGGCGTCGGAGTTGTTGAGCCAGGTCAGGATCGGCGCGGTGATCCCGGCCTCGCGCAGCAGCACGGCCTCGGGGATCGTGGTGACACCCAGTTCGGCGGCACCCGCGGCCAGCGCCGCCTTGCCGACCTCGACGGCTCCGTGGTTGTAGCCGTCGGCTTTGACCACCGCCATCACCGCGGCGTCGCCCGCGTGTTCGCGCAGGATCCGCACGTTGTGGGCGATGGCGGTCAAATCGACGACCGTCTCCACTTGCGCCTTCACGCTAGCCCCGCCTCTCCGGGTATTCGGGCCAGACCCAGGTGCCACGATAGTGGCGTCGGCGGTCGGCCGTGCCGCGGTGGGCTGCGAGTCAGCCCGTACCCGACGAGTTACCCATGTGCTGTCGAAGTCAGTTGGTTGCCTTTGCTGAAGTCTATTGGCGGGGTGATGTCGTGGTGGCAGCGCGTTGACGCGGCGGTGTCCCGCGACACAGCTCGGCGTGCGAGCACATGACCCGATGGCCGGATCCGCATCAGAAGTCGCGGCGGGCGAGTGCGCGAAGCGTGCGGACGGCCGGACGGATGTGGTCGAGCAGTGGAGTTGCGGAGATGGGTGCGGCTTCGGGGTGGCCTTCGTGGGCGGCCAGGTTCGCCGCGAGCGAGTGCGCTCGCGCGGCGGCCGCGGCGGCCCAGACCGGGGCGTGACCGGCGGCCAGAAGGGCGCCGATGATGCCGGACAGCACATCGCCCGCCCCCGCGGTGGCAGCCCAGGACGCGCCCGCTTCGTTGACCAGTACCGGTGCACCGGGGGTGGCGACGAGGGTGGCGCGGCCCTTCAGCAGGACGGTGAGCCGCCAGTCCTCGGCGAGGGAGCGGACCGCCGCTACCCGGTCCGGACCGGCCTCCGCTCCGGTGAGTCGGGCGAATTCGCCTGCGTGCGGGGTCAATACGGTCGGTGCCGAACGGCCGCGTACCAGGTCGGGATCGGCGGCGAGCATGGTGAGCCCGTCCGCGTCGACGACGACGGGCAGGTCGGTGGCGAGGATCTCGACCAGCCGTTTGCGAGCGTCGGCGTCGGTGCCCGCGCCGGGACCGAACACCCACGCCTGGACTCGGCCGACCTCCGAGACATGCTCGGTGGCAATCACTTCGGGAAAGTGGGCGAGCACATCGGCGGCGCCGGTTCCGGCGTATCGGACCATGCCCGAGGTGGCCGCGACAGCCGCGCCGGTGCACAGCACCGCCGCGCCCGGATAGTCGGCGCTCCCCGCACAGACACCGGTGACGCCCTGGGTGTACTTGTCGTCGGTCGCATTCGGCACCGGCCAGTCCGCGCCGATCGAAGCGGGTTCCAGCGCGGCCAGATTCGGCTCCGGCAGCTGTAACCCGATGGGCACCAGTTCGATTCGACCGCAGTGCGGCGCGGCGAGGGCGTGTACGGGCTTGTACGCGCCGAACGCGACGGTGACATCCGCGCGGACGGCGGGGCCGGTGATCGCGCCGGTATCCGGATCGACGCCACTCGGCAAATCTGCGGCAACGATCGGGACTTCCAGTGCCGCAACGAGTTCGGCGGCATTCGGACGTAACGCGCCACGACCGGAAATGCCGACGATGCCGTCGATCACCAAGTCGGGATCACCGATGTCCTCGCGCCCGCCGCCGCCCGCCTGTCGCCCGCCGCCGCCCGCCTCGCGCACGCGTCCGCCCGCCCTGCGCAGCGCCGCAAGCCCTTTCGCGTGGGCACGAGCCGGGTTGAGCAGCACCGCGGTCACCGCGACACCGCGGCGGCGCAGCATCGACCCGGCCCACAGTGCGTCGCCACCGTTGTCGCCGGACCCGACGAGCAGGGTCACCGAGCGCCCCGCGAGACCTCCGGTGCGCGCTCGCAGCTCGCCCGCGACGACGGTGGCCAGCCCGTACGCCGCACGCTGCATGGGGACGCCGTCCGGGACCCGGGTGAACAGCTCGGCCTCGGCCGCGCGCACTTCGTCGGCGGTGAAATAACCCCGCTGCGTGGACATGGGCGATCCTCCACTGGGTTGTCCGGTACTGCTCGTCCGTCGCCGCCGGGCTCGCGTCGGCGCGATGACGCCGCGCAGGCCCGCAACGACAGCAGACTACGCTTGGCCATCATGCCAATGGTCAAACGCCGTGCCAGGTCCCTGTCGGTCGTCACCGGGTTCGTGCTGGCAGCCGCACTGCTGGCCGGCTGCGGCGGTGGTGACTCCGGGCCCGCGGCGACGACCACGAAGCGCCCGACGACCCCGACCTCCCAGCCCGCGGGCGACCCCGAGCCCGCCGCCGTCACCGTCGATGTCAGCGACATGAAATTCTCCCCCGCCGAGGTCACCATCAAAACCGGCGACACCATCACCTGGCACTTCACCGACAAGGCCCCACACAACGTGCAAGGCATCGGCGACAAGGCCATGGGCCTCAACAGCCCCATCATCGACAAGGGCGACTGGAGCTACACCTTCACCGTCCCCGGCACCTACCGCTACCTCTGCTCTCTCCACCCAGAAATGCGCGGCACCATCACCGTCCAGTAGCGGTCCACCGACCCCACCGAGAAACACACCGTCAAGTCCATCCCGCCACTAGCGACGGAGGCCTAAGCGACCGGGACATCGCTGCGCCAAAGTGCGAGAAGCGACTCGGTGGCGTCCCGCCCGACAGCTAGACCGAGCCGGTAAGCGACCACGGCCTAAGCGAACGGGACATCGCTGCGGCAAAGTGCGAGAAGCGACTCGGTCATGTCCCGCTCGATGGCTAGACCGGGCCGGTAAGCCCACGGCCCCCTGTGCGAATGGGACATCGCTGCGCCAAAGCGCGAGAAGGGACTCGGTCATGTCCCGCTCGATGGCTAGACCGAGCCGGTAAGCCCGCGGCCCCCTGCGCGAACTGGACACCGCTGCGCCAAAGCGCGAGAAGCGACTCGCTGGCGTCCGCCCGACAGCTAGGCCGGACCGGCAAGCCGACGGCCGCCTGCGCGAACGGGACACCGCTGCGGCGAAGTGCGAGAAGGGGCTCGGTGGTGTCCCGTGCGGTGTTAGACCGGGCGGTATTGGCGGGTGCGGGGGCTGCGGGCCGAGCTGGTGTTGAGGGCTTCTACGGCGGCTACCAGGGGGGCCAGTTCTGGGTCGGCGGCGGCTTGGCCGAGGGCGCTGGAGAGGGCAGCGTCGTGGGTGGGGCGGGCCTGTTCCAGGAGAGTCAGGCCGGGTGGGGTGACGTCGGTGTAGATGCCGCGGCGGTCGTCGGGGCACAGGTAGCGCTGGAGTAGGCCGCGGTCTTCCATTCGGGTGACCAGGCGGGTGGTGGCGCTCTGGCTCAGGACCACGGCTTCGGCGACCTGGTTCATCCGTAGGTGGCCACCGGGGCCGTCGTGCTGACGGCTGAGCACGACCAACAGCGAGTATTCGCGGACGCTCAGGTCGTGGCCGGATTGCAGGGCCCGTTCGATGTGCGCCTCGATCCGATCGTGCAGCAGTGACAGTGCGTACCAGCCATCGGCCAGGCCGGTCAGCGCGGCATCCGCGGTCATGGCGTTCCTTCCGCGTAGGGATTGTCCTTCCAGGATAGATGACGCGCGCAATAGCCTGCGCTTGCAATTATAAAGCGTTTGCAATTATTGTTGGCGCTCGTAAGGCTCAGGCGCAAACATAACGTGGAGGCTCTCCTCATGCCGCTCGCTCTCCTCGCCCTGACACTCGGGGCATTCGGAATCGGCACCACCGAATTCGTCGTCGTCGGGTTGCTCCCCGACATCGCCGACACCTACGCGGTGTCCATCCCCACTGCGGGCATGCTGGTCACCGGGTACGCGCTCGGCGTCGTGGTCGGTGCGCCGCTGATGACCGGGCTCGGCACCCGGGTCTCCCGCAAGCGGATGCTCCTCGGCATGCTGCTGCTCCTCGTGGCAGGCAACGTATTGTCCGCTGTCGCACCCACTTTCGCGTTGATGCTGACCGGGCGGATCGTGGCCTCGCTGGCCCATGGCGCGTTCTTCGGCATCGGCGCGGTCGTCGCGGGAGCCGTGGTGAGCCCGGATCGACGCGCCGGTGCGATCGCGATCATGTTCACCGGCCTCACCGTCGCCACCATGGTCGGCGTACCGTTCGGCACCCTGCTCGGCCAGCAGTTCGGCTGGCGGCTCACCTTCCTGATCGTCGCCCTGGTCGGTCTGATCGGCCTGATCGGTGTCGCCCTGCTGGTGCCCGAGCAGCCCGCCCCGCGGGATGCCCGCCTACGCACCGAATTGGCTGTTTTCCGGAACCCGCAGGTGCTGCTCGCGATGGCGATGACCGTGCTCGGCTTCGGCGGCGTGTTCGCGGCGATCACCTATCTCGCGCCGATGATGACCGAGGTCACCGGTTTCGCGGACAGTTCGGTCACCTGGCTGCTCGTGTTGTTCGGCCTCGGCTTCTTCGCCGGCAACCTGATCGGCGGCAAGTTCGCCGACGGCCACCTGATGCCGATGCTCTACCTCAGCCTCGGCGGCCTCGCCGTGGTGCTGGCCCTGTTCACCCTCACCGCACACAACAAGATCACCGCAGCGATCACCGTCGTCCTCATCGGCGCCCTCGGCTTCGCCACCGTCCCACCCCTGCAAAAGCGCGTCCTCGACCAAGCCGCCGGCACACCGACCTTGGCCTCCGCCGTCAACATCGGCGCCTTCAACCTCGGCAACGCCATCGCCGCCTGGCTAGGCGGCGCGGTCATCGCCGCAGGCTTCGGCTACACCGCCCCCAACTGGGTCGGCGTAGCCCTGGTCGTCCTAGCCCTAGTCCTGGCCGCCTGGTCCGGCACCCTCGAACGCCGCTCCTCCACCCAATCCCCCACCACCCCAACCAAACCCCAACCAGCCCCCGCCCACCCCTAACCCTCACACCCCACCCGGCGGCGACCACCCATCACCGCCGGGCTCCGTGCCCACGAGCGACCCCCCACGCAAGCCTCTCCCCCACTTCCCCTCAACCACGTCCCACTCCCCAGGTCCGGCAGATACCTGCCCCCCCAACGGGACACCACCGAGCCGCCACTCGCACTTCCCCTCAACCACGTCCCACTCAACGGCACCGCCGCCAACGCCCCTCGCCGAACGGGACACCACCGAGCCGCCACTCGCACTCCGCCTCAACCACGTCCCACTCAACGGCACCGCCGCCAACGCCCCTCGCCGAACGGGACACCACCGAGCCGCCACTCGCACTTCCCCTCAACCACGTCCCACTCGACGGCACCGCCGCCAACGCCCCTCGCCGAACGGGACACCACCGGGCCGCTACTCGCACTTCCCCTCAACCACGTCCCACTCGACGGCACCGCCGTCAACGCCCCTCGCCGAACGGGACACCGCCGAGCCGTTACTCGCACTCCGCCTCAACCACGTCCCGCTCGCCAGCTCCGCAGAGAATGGCTGGCGCCCAACGGGACACCACCGAGCGGCTACTCGCACTTCCCCTCAACTACGTCCCTTCCCCCAGATCCGGCGGCTACCAGCCCGCCCAACGGGACACCACCAAGCCATTACTCGAACTTCGCCTCAACCATGTCCCGCTCGCCAACTCAGCACATAGCGGCCCCGCCGAGCGGGCCAGTGCCGAGCGGCTTTTCGCACTCCGCCTCAACCACGTCCCACTCGCCAGCTCCGCAGAGAATGGCTCCGCGCCCAACGGGACACCACCGAGCCGCTACTCGCACTCCGCCTCAACCACGTCCCACTCGACGGCACCGCCGTCAACGCCCCCGCCGAACGGGACACCACCGAGCCGCTACTCGCACTTCGCCTCAACCATGTCCCGCTCGTCAGCTCAGCGGGGGCTGGGCGGGGGCTATTCGACGGTGACGGACTTGGCGAGGTTGCGGGGCTTGTCTACGTCGTAGCCGCGGGCTTGGGCTACTTCGGCGGCGAAGATTTGGAGGGGGACGGTGGAGAGTAGGGGCTGGAATAGGGTGGGGGCGGAGGGGATTTCGATTAGGTCGTCGGCGAAGGGGCGGACCGTGTCGTCGCCTTCCTCGGCGATCACGATGGTGCGCGCGCCGCGGGCCTGGATCTCGCGAATGTTGCTGAGCAGCTTGGAGTGCAGCACTGCGCGGCCCTTGGGGGACGGCATCACCACGATCACCGGCAGGCCCTCTTCGATCAACGCGATCGGGCCGTGTTTGAGCTCGCCCGCCGCGAAGCCCTCGGCGTGCATGTACGCCAGCTCCTTGAGCTTGAGCGCACCCTCCAGCGCCACCGGGTAGCCGACGTGGCGGCCGAGAAACAGGACCGTTTGGACATGTGCCAGCTCGCGTGCGAGGGCGCGGACCTGCGGACCGGTCTCGAGCACTCGTGCGACCAGCTTCGGCATCGCCTCGAGCTCGGCGAACTCGCGGGCCACCTCGTCGGGGTATTTGGTGCCGCGCGCCTGCGCCAGGGCGAGACCGACCAGATAATTCGCGGTCACCTGAGCCAGGAACGCCTTGGTGGAGGCGACGCCGATTTCCGGACCGGTCCTGGTGTAGAGCACGGCGTCGGACTCGCGCGGAATCTGCGCGCCATTGGTATTACAGATCGCCAGGACGCGCGCCTTCTGCTCCTTGGCGTGGCGCACAGCCTCGAGCGTGTCGGCCGTCTCCCCCGACTGCGAAATCGCCACCACCAACGTGGACCGATCCAAAACCGGGTCGCGGTAACGGAATTCGCTGGCCAGTTCGACCTCGACGGGCAGCCTGGTCCAGTGCTCGATCGCGTACTTGGCGAGCAGGCCCGCATGGTAGGAACTGCCGCAGGCGACGACGAAGACCTTGTCGAAGTCGCGCAGTTCCTGATCGGCGAGCCGCTGCTCGTCCAGCACGATCCGCCCCGCACCGTCCTGGTCGTGGCTGAAGTGCCCGATCAAGGTGTCCGCCACACCGGCAGGCTGCTCCTCGATCTCCTTGAGCATGAAGTAGTCGTGGCCACCCTTTTCGGCGGCGGCCAGATCCCAGTCGATGGTGAACGGACGGGTACGCGCCGCCGCGTCGTCGCCCGCGAAATCGGTGACCGTGTAAGTGTCCGCGGTGATCACCACGGCTTGGTCCTGCCCGAGTTCGACGGCCTCGCGGGTGTGCTCGATGAACGCGGTGACGTCCGAGGCGATGAACATCTCGCCCTTGCCGACGCCGACCACCAGCGGCGTCGAGCGACGCGCCGCGACGATCATGTCCGGATGGTCGGCATGGGTGAAGACCAGCGTGAACGCCCCCTCCAGCCGACGAAGCACCGCGAGCGCACTTGCCGCGAAGTCGCCCGCGGTCGGCCCCTCGGCGTAGGCGCGAGCCACCAGGTGCACGGCGACCTCGGTGTCGGTGTCGCTGCTCAGCTCGACGCCCGCGTCCTCCAACTCCCGGCGCAGCGGGGCGAAGTTCTCGATGATCCCGTTGTGCACCACGGCGACCTTGCCGCTGTGATCGCGATGCGGATGGGCGTTGCGGTCGGTCGGCGCGCCGTGCGTCGCCCACCGCGTGTGGCCCATTCCGGTCGTGCCCGCGAAGCTCGCCACGCCGATTTCGGCGAGTTCGGCCTCCAGATTGGCCAGCTTGCCCGCCTTGCGTTCCACTGCCAGCGCGCCCGCGCCGTCGACGATCGCCACACCAGCGGAGTCGTAGCCGCGATATTCCATGCGGCGCAACGCGTCAACGACAACGCCGAGCGCGTCCCGGTATCCGACGTACCCCACGATTCCGCACATGGCTCACCAGAGTACTTATCGGATAACGTTCTCGTCGTGTCGGCGTCTGTGAAATCGCTCCTGAGCACCCTGACCAGCCGCGGCCCCCATCGGGTGCTGCGCGGCAATTTGGCGATCGCGGGCCAGCCGGGGGTGGTGTTCACGCCCGAATCGGGGCTCAACCTGCCCGCCGTCGCGTTCGGGCACGGCTGGCTGACCGGCGCCGCCAACTATCGCGGCCTACTCGAGCACCTCGCGTCCTGGGGCATCGTGGTCGCCGCACCCGACACCGAGCGCGGCCCGATCCCGTCACACCTCGGCCTGGCCACCGACCTGCTCACCACCTTGGACATCTGCACCGGTGTTCGCCTCGGTGACGGCGCGATCAGCGTGCACCCCGACCGACTCGCGCTGGTCGGCCACGGCATGGGTGCGGGCGCCGCCGTCATCGCCGCGACCCAGCGGCCGGTCGCCGCCGTCGCCGCGCTGTTCCCGGCACCCACCGCCCCGTCCGCCGAAACCCTGGCCCCCGACCTCGACACACCCGCGCTGATCCTGGCAGGCGCCACCGACCTCGCCTCCGTCAGCTCCAACGCCATCCCGCTCGCTACCGCGTGGGGCGGCCCCAGCGTGTTCCGCGCCATCGACAGCGCCTCGCACAACGGCATCATCGAGGGCCGCCGCGTGCTCGCCGCCGTCGGCGCGGGCAAGCACGAATCCAAGACCGCCCGCACCACCCGAGCCCTACTCGCGGGCTACCTGCTCGCCACCGTGGTCGGCGACAAGACCTACCGACTCTTCGCCGACCCGACCGCGGACATCCCGCACACGGTGGTCATCGATCCGGAAGCCAAGGAAGAGACACCGGCACCGAAGCTGAAGATCGGCCAGCTCGCAGGCCTGCTCCGCCGATAGCGACGCAACTTCATACAGCGACCTCCGGCTGACACGCTGACCTGCTGCAGACCCACTGCGACCCGCGCACCGTGACCGATCCCCGGGTAGAACAGCCGGTCTGCGAGCTTGCGCAGCAGCCGACCTCTAGATCAAAGCTCTCCGTCGGCGGCTACATCGCGCCACCCTAGGGACACTCCGCGCTGACACGCCGACATGGTCCAAGGCCTCTGACCCGCTCCGCAAGTCCGCGTCGACACCGTCGGCCAGCGCGGCGACGAGTCGGTTTCGCGAGGAAATTGGCGTTTCCGCGCCGTGGTTCCCGGTGAAACTCACCGATCACCAAGCCCTCAGCGATTTCGGCGAGTAGCCGATCGTGTTGTGCGGGTTAGGAACGCCGCGTCGCCAGTCACCAACGTCACCCCGCGCTCCAACACCTCCGCGCCCCTGCGCGACAGCCGACCGGCTAGATCAGCCAGGTTTCGCGTTGGTAGAAGGCGGCTTCTTCGTCTTCCTGGTCGATGGGGAGGACGTCGCGGTTTGCTTTGCGGGTGGCTATTGAGCGGGCGATGGCTTCGCGCTGTTCTCGGGCTTCGGTTTCGAGGCGCTCTTTTTCTTCGGCCTCGGCGCGCGCTCGTTCCAGTTCCGCGGCGTGGGTGGACCAGAACTCGCGCATCTCGGCGGCGGACTGGGCGGCGAGTTCGCGGCTGGTGTCCGCGGTTCTCCGGTTGATCTGCTCGAGTTCGTCCAGCAGCAGCGATGCGCGGCGGCGGCATTCCTCCGCTGCGCGCTCGATCTCCTCGGCGTAACTCACGATGTCGATTCTCTCCGATCCGCACGTGCTGCACTGGGACATCAGTCCCTGGCCGCACTCCGCCGTTCCACCCCACCGCGAACTGCGCTCATTCCACCACTGCCTCGTCCGCAGGCTCGGCCACTATCCCCGAGCACTGTGCTCACAGCGGGCCCGCCTCGGCCAGATCGCCCAGCGGACCTGCTTCGGCCAATTCCGCGCCGCTGTCGAACGGTGCGTCCGGATTCTGTTCGCCCGGCAGGCGTTTGGGCATGTGCTCGCCGTCTTCCTCGCGCCGCATCTTCGGCGGTGTACCGGTCGGTCCGGCGGATTGGCCGGGGTTCTCCTCGGTCGCACGGGGCTTCTCGACCGGCTCTTGCTTCTCCGGCGCGGTCGGCGCCGGGTCGGCAGGTGCCGGAGCGCCACCGGGTGCCGCGGGCGGCGCGTCGTCCTTCGGTTCGTTCGCGGTGATCACCGGTAGCCCGTTCTCGTCCAGTCGCAGGCTGAACTCTTGCGGCTTGCCGTCGCCTTCGGACATCGTCAGCTTCAGCTGGTCGTCCGGCCCCATCTCGAATTTCAGATGCTTACCGGCAAGGTCGAATTCGGCTGTGGGCTTGCCGTCCTTCGGGTCGCCCGGTGTGCCGTCGCCGTCCTTGTCGGCCTGCGTCGGATCGACGATGTCCTCGACCATCTTCATCGCGTCGTCGACGCCATCTTTGATGAGCCCGGTAAGCGAGCTGATCCCCGCCTCGACTGCCTGACCGATCCCGGTGGCCAACGGCGACAACTGATTCGCCACCTGACTCAGGGCGGGCAAGCCCTCCAACGACGACGTATTCGGCACAGGTACGGTCGGGACCGCCGGTGTAGACGGCACGGTCGACGGCACGGTCGACGGCGATAGCAACGGCGTGGTGGGCGTCGACGGGGTCGACGGCGATGGAGCTGCCGGTGTCGACGGCGTAACCGGTGACGACGGCGTAACCGGTGACGTGCCCGCCGGAGCGGTAGGCGTCGAGGGCTCCACCGGCGTCGAGGGCGTTGCCGGAGCAGACGGCGTCACCGGTGACGAAGGCGAAGTCCCCGCCGGAGCCGTAGGCGTCGACGGATCGCCAGGCTGCACGGGCACCCCACCGTCCTGTGGCGTCCCGTCATTCCTCGGCTGCCCCTGCACCGGAACCCCCACCGGCCGCGGATAGGGCGCAACCGAAACCTGCCCCAGCGCAGTGATAATCGGCTCGTAGACCTGCTTGACCGCCCCATCGGTCAGATCGCACGCCTCGGTGAACTTCTGCACCTTGGCGAGATAGTCGGGTTTGAATACGTTGTCCAGCCAATGCTGACAACGCGCCTGGACATGCTGCTGATAATCCGATCCCGGCAGAATCCCGAGAATATTGCTCGCGGTCCAGGCATCGGCTCCGCCGGTCAGATCCGGAAAGATCCGGCCGAGCTTGCTGTGCAGGCTATCGTCTTGCCAACCATTGCTGACCGCGATACTCGCGCCGGAAATGATGTCATCGACGTCTTCCGGCGTCTTTTCGGCAATCTTGACGGCCGCCCCGTTCTCCAGGATGGAGCGCACCACTTCGGCCTTGATCTTCACCGCGGACCGCAACCCGTCCCCCGCCGCGGCGATCGCCCGCCAAGCCTCCCCCGTGGCTTTCCAATCCACCCCAGCACGGTCGACCTGCTGCGTCACCATGGTGGTGGCCGCCTCGCCCGCCGCACCTTGCCAAACTCCCGCGAGCGCCTTCGCCTGTCCGCGCTGCACGTCCAGCTGAGCGCCCGCGTCTTGCAGTACCATCTGGAGCTTCGCCGCGAGAGTTCGCAGCTTGTCCTCGTTCAGCCCGTTCTGCTCGTAGAAACGCTTGTGCAGCTGCTCATAGGTCGACACCCCGGCGACCTCTCCGAATGCCCGCTTGAACCGTGGTTCGAACTTTTCGAAGTAGAGCAGGCTCCGCGACCCGATATCCAAATACTCGCGCACGGGCGCAGACGCGGGGACTTCAAAAGTCATCGCCGCGCCCCCTACGCCTTACTGCCATCGTCGAGCTTCGCGATATCGAACGATGTCTCTCGATCGGTATTCGAGTACTGCACCACCGCAGCCCCCACCACGTCACCGGTCGCCAGCGTCGCTTCCGACCAGTTCCCGAGCCACTTGTAGATCGTCTCCAGCCCGGTCTGAATCTTGCGGCCGTGTTCGGCGTAGTTCTCGCCCGCATCGGCGGGGCCGAACATGTTGTCCGCCACGTCCTTTGCGCGGTCCCGGACGGCCTGCCCGGATGCGCTCAAATCGCTGGCGAGCCGCCCCAACTCCCCGGTCTCGACGCCGACCAACTCGGATCCGGCCACGCGATCGCCTCCGTCCCTACCTCGTACGATGCCCCGGACTCAGGCCGACGCCGGGTGTCCCCATACTTCCTTCGACGCGGCACGATGACGTTCGGTTCCATCGAATCCAGCCCGAGGCGTACGCGGGCAACATCCCTTGGGCGACCCCGGCCGGGACAACCGGCCCGCCGGGCGATCTACCTGCCGATCTTCCCGTGGTCGGTGCGAACCCACTCCGAGGTCCCATCGGGGTGCCGGTGGAACTCCCACGCGGCGTAGTCGCCGTCCTTTTCGACGACGGTGACATGGTCGGCGAGGCCGTCGTGGTCGTAGTCGGTCCAGACCTGCATGGCGTCTTCACCGGTGGTGGTGATGGTGTCGAGGGTGCCGTCACCGTCGATGTCCTGGGTGGGATGGTGCAGTTCGATCGCACCCAGGCCGTCCAGTGACGAGGACGCGTCGATACCGGGTAAATCCAAACCCGGCAGTTCGCCCGAGGTGATCATTACTCCTCCTCAGCAGGACTCGTGGTGCCGTTCGTGCGTGGACGCGCGAACAAACCCTTTCGCTCCATCCTGACATCCCCAGGTGCACTACGCAGCCCCCTTGGCCTCACTTCTTCGGCATGAGCAACCACAGCACCAGGTACAGGATGAACTGCGGCCCGGGCAGCAGGCAGGAAACCACGAAAAGCAGGCGGACGACATTGGCGTTCCAGCCGAGGTATTCGGCGATGCCGCCACAGACTCCGGCGATCCACTTGTCGTGGGTGGAGCGGGCGAAACGGCGGGTGGGTGCGGTCATGGTCTTCCCTCTCTTGTGATGATCTCTTCGAACTCCACTGTGCCGATCCGGGCCCGGCGGCGCATCGCTCCGGCGACCGATCTCGACCCTGATTTCCCCGGGCCCCGGCTCAGGGTGCAACCCCGAGAACGCTCGCCGGACGCCGACCGGGTGCGGGGCGCGCTCCTGAACACGGCACACTTGGGACAGTGAGCACTACTTTGCATGCGCGCGGCCTGTCCGCAGGGCACGGCGAACGCACCCTGTTCACCGACCTGGATCTCACCCTCGCCCCGGGTGACGTGATCGGCCTGGTCGGCGCGAACGGCGCGGGCAAGTCGACACTGCTGCGCATGCTCGCCGACCGACGCACACCGACCGGCGGCATCACGCTGAGCCCACCCGATGCCACCATCGGCTACCTGGCACAGGAACCCGAGCGGGTGCCCGGCGAGACGGTACTCGAATTCCTCGGTCGCCGAACGGGTGTGGCCGCCGCCCAGCGGGCAATGGATGCCGCGGCGGAGCGCCTCGCGGACGGCAACGACGACGATTATTCACCGGCACTGGAGCGTTGGTTAGCACTCGGCGGCGCGGACCTGGACCAGCGAGCCGAACAGACGGCGGCCGATCTCGGCCTGCTCGACAGCCTGCCGAACGGCCTCGACACCCCGATGACCGGCCTGTCCGGCGGCCAGGCGGCACGGGCGGGACTGGCGTCGGTGTTGTTGTCCCGCTTCGACATCCTCCTGCTGGACGAACCGACCAACGATCTGGACCTGGACGGCCTGGCCCGGCTGGAGCAGTTCGTCACCGGCGTCCGGGTGCCGCTGGTGGTGATCAGCCATGACCGAGAGTTCCTGGCCCGCACCGTGAATCGCATCGTCGAGCTGGACCTGGCACAGCAGCAGGTCGGCACCTACGACGGCGGCTACGAGGCGTATCTGATGGAACGCGAAATCGCCCGCCAGCACGCGCGCGAAGCCTACGAGGAGTTCGCCGACACCAAGGCGGGCCTGGAGGCGCGGGCGCAGATGCAGCGCAACTGGCTCGAACACGGTGTGCGCAACGCCCGCCGTAAGGCGCGCGACCCGAAGAAGGTCGACTCGGACAAGGCGGGCCGCAAGATGCGCGCCGAATCCACCGAGAAGCAGGCCGCCAAGGCCCGCCAGACGCAACGGCGCATCGAACGCCTGGACGTGGTCGAAGAGCCGCGCAAGGAGTGGGAGCTGCGGATGACCATCGGTGCCGCGTCGCGCAGCGGATCGGTGGTGGCCACGCTGTCCGATGCCACTGTCACGCGGGGTGATTTCACCCTCGGCCCGGTCACCATCCAGGTCGACTATGCCGACCGGATCGTGTTGACCGGTGCGAACGGCTCCGGCAAATCGACGCTGCTCGCGCTGCTGCTCGGAAAGCTCCAGCCGGACACCGGAACCGCCATGCTCGGCTCCGGCGTCGAGATCGGCGAGGTCGATCAGGCCCGCGGCTTGTTCCGCGGAACCACGTCGCTGGCCGACACATTCGGCGCGCAGCTGCCGGACTGGCCGGACGCCGAAGTGCGCACCCTGCTCGCCAAGTTCGGGCTGCGCGGCTCGCATGCGTTGCGCGCCTGCGAAACTCTGTCCCCTGGCGAACGCACCCGCGCCGCCCTCGCCCTGCTCCAGGCTCGCGGCGTGAACCTGCTCGTCCTCGACGAGCCGACCAACCATCTCGACCTGCCCGCCATCGAACAACTCGAGCAGGCCGTCGAATCCTTCACCGGCACACTGCTGCTGGTCACCCACGACCGCCGCATGCTCGACACCGTCCAGGCCACTCGTCGCTGGCACATGGATTTCGGCAAGCTCACCGAAACCACCTGACGAACGGCACGTCCTGCTCGGCGTCGGCCACAGTCAGCCGGCCTGGCGCCGATCAGACCGAGGCGACGCGCTTGGCGAGATCGTCGGCGAGCTGGCGCGCCTGCGCGGGATCGGTCGCCTCGACCATCACGCGGACCAACTGTTCGGTACCACTGGGGCGCAATAGAACTCGGCCAGAGTCACCGAGAATGCGTTCGGCTTCCAGGACGGCATCGCGAACCTCCGGCGCCGCGGCGACCAAGGCTTTGTCACTGACCGGCACATTCACCAAAACCTGTGGCACGGTTCGCATTACCGCGCCCAGATCGGCGAGCGTACGCCGAGTCCGCGACATCCGGGCCATCAGTTTCAAGCCGGTGAGGATGCCGTCGCCGGTGGTGCCGAACTTCGGGAAGATGACGTGCCCGGACTGTTCACCGCCCAGCGTGAAGCCGCCGCGGCGGATTTCCTCCAGCACGTAGCGGTCGCCGACGGCGGTGGTGCGCAACGCGATTCCGGCTTCGCGCATGGCGATATGCAGGCCGAGGTTGCTCATCACGGTGCCGACCACGGTGTTCTTCGCCAGTTCGCCCGCCTCGTGCAGATCGAGGGCGAGGATCGCCAGGATGACGTCACCGTCGACGATCTTGCCGTCGGCATCGACCGCGAGACACCGGTCGGCGTCGCCGTCCAGGGCGAGCCCGAGATCCGCGCCGTGCTCCCGCACCGCCCGCTGCACCTGATCCAAATGCGTTGAGCCGCAACCATCATTGATGTTGAGGCCGTCCGGCTCGGCATTGATGGCGATCACCGTGGCACCCGCCTCGCGGAAGGCGGCGGGCCCGACCTCGGCGGCCGCGCCGTGCGCGCAGTCGAGCACCACGGTCAGCCCGGACAGGTCCTGCCCGGTGGCCTCCACCAGGTGCTCGACGTACCGCTCATGGGTGCCCGCGACGCTGTACTGGTCCGGAATGACGAGCCCGTGGTCCCGCGCGCCGGACGCGTTGACGACCCGCCCGATGCTCGCGCCGGTCGGTCGCAGCGGCACGTCCTCGGCGATCAGCGCCTCGATGCGGTCTTCGATGGCGTCGTCGAGTTTGTGCCCGCCCGCGGCGAAGATCTTGATGCCGTTGTCCGGCATGGGATTATGCGAGGCGGAGATCATCACGCCGAAGCAGGCGTCGTAGAGCCCGGTGAGGTAGGCGACGGCGGGGGTCGGCAGTACACCGACCTGCAGCACGTTCACCCCGGCCGCGGTCAGCCCCGCGGTCACCGCGGCCTCGAGCATCTCGCCACTGGCCCGCGGATCGCGGCCGACGACCGCGAGGGGACGCTCCTTGCCGCTACTCAAGATCTGTGCGGCCGCACCCGAAACCCGTAGCGCCAGTTCCGGACTCAATGACTCGTTGGCAAGCCCGCGGATTCCGTCGGTGCCGAACAAACGTTCCATACCTCAGCCCCTCATCGGTGGATACAGCGCGAGAGCAGGCGACCAGCCGTTGCTGGAAGCCTGCTCTCGGATAGCTGCCGCGCCGACCGTACAGTGTTGGATTCAGCGGTGGCGCCGAGCTCTGCGTGGTTACGCGAGCTGGCGCCTCCGAGCCCGACACCACCGCTGGCCCCGGCACCTCCAGGGTGCCGGATCGCGGCGGTCGACGATGCCAAAATCAGCGCTTCGAGTACTGCGGCGCCTTACGGGCCTTCTTCAGGCCGTACTTCTTACGCTCGACGGCACGCGGGTCACGCGTCAGGAAGCCGGCCCGCTTCAGGGCGGGGCGGTCGTCGGGAGTGACCTCGATCAGCGCGCGGGCGATGGCCAGACGCAGGGCGCCCGCCTGACCCGACGGGCCGCCGCCGTGCAGCAGGGCGACGATGTCGAATGACTCGGCCCGCTCGACGGTCACCAGCGGCGACTTGACCAGCTGCTGGTGCACCTTGTTCGGGAAGTAGTCCTCGATGGTGCGGCCGTTGAGCACGAAGTTGCCGGAGCCCGGCACCATGCGCACGCGGACGACGGCTTCCTTACGACGGCCGACGGTCTGCACCGGGCGGTCGATCAGGACGGGGGCGAAGGTCTCAGCGGCGACCTCGGCCTCTTCGTAGCCTTCGCCGTCCTCGACAACCTCGGCGACGTCGAATTCCTCGACGACGGCTTCGGAGTTGAATTCCTCGGGAGCGGTCACTGGGCCACCTGCTTGATCTCGAACGGGATGGGCTGCTGAGCGGCGTGCGGGTGGTTCGGGCCTGCGTAGACCTTCAGCTTGCCCGCGATCGCGTTGCCGAGCTTGTTCTTCGGGATCATGCCCTTGACGGCCTTCTCCACGAGCCGGTCCGGACGGCTCTCCAACACCTGACCGACAGTGCGCGACTTGAGGCCGCCCGGGTGCCCGCTGTGGTGGTGGATCAGCTTGTCCGCCTTCTTGTTGCCGCTGATGGCAACCTTGTCGGCGTTGATGATGATGACGAAGTCGCCACCATCGAAGTTCGGTGCGTAGGTCGGCTTGGTCTTGCCGCGCAGCAGGTTCGCTGCTTGAACGGCGAGACGGCCGAGGACTACGTCAGTGGCGTCGATGACGTACCACTTACGGGTCACGTCACCCGCCTTGGGGCTGTACGTAGGCACAGTGCTTCCCTGTCTGTCGTCGGTGTTGCCGGCCAGGCATGTGGTCGAAGCTCCCGGCGGCCGGTGGAGACCCGGGGTTCGATTGCACAACCGGTTGCCCGGTCATCCGCACGCCAACGAGCCACGATACCAGTCCGCAATGGGCGAACCGAAATCGCCTCAGATCTCGATCGGTGGCCCCGGATCGATGGCACCGCGTGGGCCGGGCAGCAGATAGCGCAGCGTGTCGATGCCCGGTTGCCCGCAGTCCGGGTCGATGATCCCGCGGTCGTTTCGCGCACCGCCCGGCGCGTGTCCGCGCGCCGACGAGATGCCCGGCCGGACCTCGTTGGTCACGTATGGCGTCAGCGGGCACGCGACCGGTTCCGCAGTCGAGGCGGACGGTCCCGGTGCGGCCGTCAGCGCCACCTCGGCCGCGGTCAGCTCGACCCGATCACCGCCGGTCGGCAGCGCGACCGCGGCCAGCGCCATCGCGCCGACAACCGTGTGCGCGCCGAACAGATTGTCCTTCATCTTGTTCCATAATTTGCCCTTGCGCGGCCGGTCCTCGTCCTCGTCCGACTCGGCGCCGGGTTCCCGCCATTGCCCGTGGCGGCCCGGCTCGGGATCGGACTGCGGGGCTTGATACGTCCGCGCGCCGGGCGGCACCGGGCCGGGCAGTGGACCACCCTGCGGCGGACCACCGGGACCGACCGGCGGCCGAGCACCCTGGTCGCCGGCGGGCTGACCCGGTGGCCGGGTGAACCGGCTACCCAGCTCGGCGAGATTCGGTGGCAGCCCGCGCGGCACCTCGTCGTGGGTGATCCTGGTGGTCTGCTCCTCGGCCTGCGTCGGATAGCCAGGCCCGTACTGCACGGGTGGCACTGCCCGCGACGCATCCATATGGGGTTGAGGGAGGTCCGTTCGGCGCTGAGAAGACTCCGCTTGGCGCTGTGCCGATTCGGCCTGCCGATGCGCGGCACCGGCCTGACGTTGCCCGGGAGCCGCCTGCGGTGGTGCGGATTCCGCCCGGTAGTGCCCGGCCGGGTCGCGATACTGCGGCCCGGGATCCTGATATTGCGTGGGATCGACACGCGGTTGCGCGGGCTCGGCGTGCCGACCGGCGGGTTCCGGCTCGCTCGATTCGGTATCGGTCACCAGCAGGTGTGCCGCTCCGAGCACGAGTGCGTGCATCGGATGATCGGCGACCTGCAACCGGTGGCCGAGATGGTTCTGGAAGGCCAGCCGCAGCGCGTCGTTGAAGCACACATTGCCCGACAGCAGCACCGTCGAGGTGTCCGCACCGATCGAGCGGGCCGCGGCCATCACCTCGATCACCACGTTGTCCGCCGACCGGGCATCCCGCATCGACTCCACGGTCACCGGCACATCGACCGACTCGGTCGGCTGTTCGTCGTCGCCGTGCACCGCGACCACCAGCACAGTTCGACCATCGGAATAGACCCCCGTAGCGCCGATGCCGTGCGGTCTGGCCTGATCCGGCGGATGGACCAACCCCAGCGCACGCACATACCCCGACAACGCGACGCTCTCCGGCAGCGGCTCGACGGTCACGTCGAGCTGTTCCACCAGCGCGGCGTACACCTCGACCTTCTCGTCCGGCCAGCCGTCCGGGAACGGCAGCGCCACCAGGTCCGGCTTGCCGCGCAGATGCTTGCCGATCGCCGCGAGCGGGTTGTACATCCGCGCCCGGAACACCAATTCGGCAGGCCAGGTCGCCCCGGCCACCACGATCTGTGGGTGGCCGAGGATGTCGCGCACATCGGCGATCGCCATGCCCAGGTCCGGTCGCTGCCGGTCCACGCCCGCGGTATGCAACCGACCCGACGAATCCGCCAGCAGGTACGCCGGCGGCGTCCACATGCCCTCCACCTGAACCGGGCGGATGGGTGTGCCTCCACCACCCGCCGCCACGGACACCACATCCCAACCGAGATGTACTGCCCCTACTCGCACCGTCACAGGCATAAGTGTGCCTGGTGCGCGGCCGAGATGCTTGTTGTTGTCCGGAGCCCCCGGTAGTAGCCGGAAAATGGCGACCCGCCGAGCCGCATCACGCGACCGACTTCTTCAGTCGCAACCGCCGCCAGGTGATGATGGCGAGCACCAGGGTGATCAACAGCAGCATCCCGATATCCAAGGCCCAGATGCCCGGCGTGTGCTGCCACAACGTATCCGGCTGCGCGTTGAGGAACACTTCACGAATGTTCACCGTCGACGCCCCGGCCGCATAACCCCAGCGCGCCGGGAACAACCAGGACACCTGCTCGAGCACCACCCGGCCGGTGACCGGGATCAACCCGCCCGCCATCACCAGCTGGCACATGATGGCGACCACGAGCAATGGCATCACCTGCTCGTTCGACTTCGCCAGCGACGAAAGCAGCAGGCCGACAACGACGCAGCACACCGCGGTCAACGCGATGTCGATGTACAGCTCCGCGCTGCCGGAGGCCAGCACCGCACCCTCGCCCGGCCGCTTCTTGCCCGCGAGCACGATGCCGACCAGCACCGCCGACTGCAGCAGCGCGGTAATGCTGAACACCGCGATCTTCGCCAGCAGATACGCCGACGGCAGCAGCCCGACCGCGCGTTCCCGCTGGAAAATGGTGCGCTCGCCGACCAGGTCGCGCACGGTGAGCGTGGAGCCCATGAAGCAGGCGCCGAGGATCAGGACCACCAGCAGCTGCTGGGTCTCCCCGCCACCCGTCGGCACAAAGGTGCCGTCCGGCAACGCCTTCAACGCGCCCCGCTGGAAACCGTCCTTACCAGGCACGACCAGGGACAGCGCGCCGAGAATGAACGGCATCACGATGAGGAACGAGAGGTAGCCGCGGTCTGCCAGGATCAGCCGGACCTGCCTGCGGGACAGCGTCGAGAACTGTTTGCCGCCACTGGATTGCGGTGGCGAGCCCGCCGGGCCGTATTGCTGCGGCGGCGGAGGTGGCGGGGGCGGCGCGAACGCCTGCCTCGATCGATAGGCGGCGAACGCCTGATCCGGATTGGCGGCGACGTCGGCGAAGATCTCGGCCCAGTCGCTGGTGCCGAGTGCGGCGCCGACACCGGCCGGATTGCCGCAGTAGGCGGTCTTGCCGCCGGGCGCGAGCAACAGCACCTGGTCACACATGTCCAAATGCGCGACCGAGTGGGTCACCACGATTACCACCCGGCCCGCGTCGGCCAGTTCCCGCAGCATCACCATCACCTGCCGGTCCAGCGCCGGATCGAGACCGGAGGTCGGCTCGTCCAGGATCAGCAGCGACGGACCGGTCAGCAGCTCGAGCGCCACCGAGGCCCGCTTGCGCTGACCGCCGGAGAGCCGGTCCACCCTGGTGTCCGCGTGCTCGGTGAGGGAAAGTTCTTTCAGCACACCGTCGATCACCGCCTGCCGGTCGGCCTTGCTGTTGTCCGGCGGCAGTCGCAGCTCGGCCGCGTAGCCGAGCGCCTGACGCACGGTGAGCTGCCGGTGCAGCACGTCGTCCTGCGGCACCATGCCGATCCGGGAGCGCAACGCCTCGTACTCGGCGTGCAGATTGCGGCCCTCGAAGGTGACCACGCCGCCGGACGGCCGGGTGGTGCCCGCGATCAACCGGGACAGCGTCGACTTGCCCGCACCGGACGGACCGATCAGCGCGGTCAGCGTGCCCCGGCTGGCCTGCATGTTGACATCGACGAGCAGCTGTTTGTTGCCCTCGACGGTGAACCCGACCCCGTGCACCGCCAGGCCCTGCTCGGCCACCGGCTTCTGCCGCAGCACCAAAGTGCCTTGCTGGACGACGAAGTCGATATTGCCGATCGTGATGATGTCGCGTTCGCGCAGCACCGCCCGCTGCTGGCGATGGCCGTTGACGAAGGTGCCGTTCGCGGAGCCGAGGTCCTCGATGGTCAGCCCCTCGGTGGCGGCGACGAGGCGCGCGTGCTTGCGCGAGGCCAGCGGATCGTTGACGACGATCTGATTGTCGCTGGTGCGGCCGATCGCCAGGCCGCCCGCGGGCAACCGGTCGGCCCTGGCGATCGGCGCGGTCGAGGCCCTGGCGCGCACCGGCGGCGTGCTCGAGGTGTCGGCCCGGGTGGTCATGTTGATGTTGATCTGCGGCGCCACATCCTGCGGCGGCGGGTACGCCGGGCGCTGGAACTGCTGGCCGGGCCGCGGCCCCGCGATCGGCGGCTGAACCGCCATCGCCTGCTGCGGCGGCCGCATCGAAGGGCGCTGCGGGGGTTGCGGATTGGCGGGCAACAGATGTAGTAGCGGTCCGCTGATCGCGTCGCCGAGCCGCACCTGCGTCGGCCGGTCGATGGACACCGGTTGGGCCAGTCGGCGCGCGTCCACGAACACGCCGTTGGTGCTCCCGTTATCGCTGAGCACCCATGCGCTACCCTGCCAAGCGAGCGTCGCATGGACCCGGGATACGAGCGGGCTGTCGACGAACAGCGTCACCTCCGGCGCACGACCCATGGTGACCTGCTGGCTCGAATCGAAGACTCGTTCGTTTCCATCATGGCGCACGGTGATGGTCTGCGCCCCCGGTGAAGACATGCGGGCGATACTATTCCATCACCCGGACATCGGCGGTGCCCCCGACGCGCCTTTTGCCCCGATCCGGCGACCGATGTGAACGCGATACCGGCCTATCAGGTCGCCCCTGCCCGGGAGGCCCCCATTGAGGACAAAGAACACACCGCAACGGAAGCGCCGAACACCGAGCCGGTCAAACTAATTGGTGCAGCAGACCCGGGAGACCACGAGGGGGAGCCTTGCCGAAAGCCCGTGCGACGGCGATCATTACCGCCGCGCTGATCGTTGCGTTGCTGGTCGCGGGGTGTACCCGGCTGGTGGACGGTCGGGCCGTCTCGATCTACGACGACCCGTTCAAGGTGGCCGGCCTGCCCACCACCAGCGGCCCGAGCGGACCGCGCGAGGGTGTCCAGGACAGTTCGCTCACCGCCATCAATGGGGACGGCGGCCCCGAGGACACCTTGGCGCTCAATGCCGTCGACGACATCCAAACCTATTGGCGCAGCGAATTCGGCAAGGAATTCCAGAGCGGCGATTTCCAGCCGGTCGAAAAACTCGTCTCCTGGAGCGCCGAGGCACCGCGCAGCGAGGCGCTCGAATTCTGTAAGGAGACCACCTTTCACCTGGTGAACGCCGCCTACTGCCGATTGGACAACTCCATCGGCTGGGACCGGTCCGTGCTGCTGCCCGCCATGTCGAAAACCTTCGGCAAAATGGCGGTGGTCATGGTGCTCGCGCACGAATACGGGCACGCGGTGCAAACCATGGCCAAGCTCGTCGGCGCCAAGGATCCGGTGATCGTCAAGGAGCAGCAGGCCGATTGCTTCGCCGGCGCGTTCATGCGCTCGGTCGCCGAGGGCAAGTCCAAGCACTTCACCATCAACACCTCCGAGGGCCTCAATACCGTCCTCGCGGCCACGGTGGCCATCCGCGATTCCGACCCCGACGATCCGGAAAGCGTGCACGGCTCCGCCTTCGAGCGGGTCACCGCGGTGCAGGTCGGCTTCACCGACGGCCCGAAGGGTTGCAAGCGCATCGATATCGATGAGGTCAATCAGCGGCGCGGCAATCTGCCGAAGGATTTCACCGGCGACCCAGGCCGGGGCGAATACGCGATCACCAAGGAAAACCTGATCGAGCTCAGCAAGGCCCTCGCCGCGCTGCTGCCCACCAAGCCCTTGCCGACCTACGACTACTCCGGCGCCGAGGTCGCCTGTCGCAGCGGCGTCGGCACCGAGCCGGTCAGCTATTGCCCCGACAAGAACACCATCGGCACCGACATTCCCGCCCTCGCCGAGCGCGGTGCCTCCAACTGGGATGTCGACGATCCGCTGCCGTTGAAGGTGACCGGCGATTACAACGGCTATGTCGTCTTCATTTCCCGCTACACCCTCGCGGTGCAGCAGAACCACGGCCAGCAACTCCTCGGACCCAAGGCCGGGCTGCGGGCGGCCTGCCTGTCCGGCGTGGTCACCGGCAAGCTCGCAACGCCGAACCGGCCCGCCTCGCAAGGCGATATCGGTCTTGCCGCAGGCGATCTGGACGAAGCGGTGTCCGGGTTGCTCACCGACGGACTGGCGGCCAGCGATGCGGCGGGCCAGACCGTTCCGAGCGGCTTCGCCAGGGTGGACGCGTTCCGGGCGGGCGTATTGCACGGCGAGAACACCTGTATGTCGCGGTATTCCTGAGCCGCAACGGGTTCAGCGGCCGAACGGTGGCGGGGCCGCGTGTTCGAAGCGGAGCACGCGATTGCCGAGCATGATCTCGGTGCCCGGGACCAGAACCATGGATTGGTTGGGGGCCAGGCGAATCCAGTCACGGTAGCCGGGCAGTCGAGTGCGGGTGCCGTTGGTCGAGCCCCGATCCACCACTGTCACATCCCAATTCAACAGGTGGATCTCGGCGTGGGCCCGGGACATGCCGCCGGAAGAGTCGTCCACCCGCAGCGGGACGAGACCGCGCTGCGCGGCATCGGAATGTTCTGGGTCGCGGCCGATCACGGCGTCCGCGGCGAGCACGTAGGTCATGCCGTCGTCGAGGATCAACGTGCCGAGCGGTGGGCGGACCACCTCGATCAGCGGCTGGGTCTGGTCCACCGGCATGCCGCATACCGTGCAGAAGGCCGAGCGTGGATCGCTGGGATGCGCTCGGGCGCACTTGAATCCCATCACCTTGACGGTGAGCGCCGTGGCCTTCGCCGTCGCTTCCAACCGGCGCTGCAGGTCCGGGTCCGGCGGCGGGGCCGGGGTGGTGCCGCTCACTTGGGTTGGCGCGTGCTGCGGGTCCTGCGCCGTCGCCGGACCGTGCGCCGCGGTCGCGGCCCGACTTCCGATGTGCGGCTGCTGTTCCGGCGGCGGATCGTGGTCGATGCGCGCGGTCGGCACCGGCGCCTCGTCGTCGCGCCGGTGCGTCCCGCCGCGTACGGCGCCGCCCGCCGGTGCCCGGGTGCGTGCGCCGTCGGACCAGACGATCGCGCCACCCGCCTGCGCGATGCCTTCGACCAGCCAGCCGATGCCGCGCTCCGCGGGTAGTTCGGGGATGCGGCCCGTCGCGTCGTCGACGAACAACGCGACCGCACGCGACGGCACGCTCGCCACCCGGTCGACGGTGAACGCCGCGTCACTGCCCCGATAACGCTCGACCGGCCCGTCCCCGGCCAGCACCGCCGTCACCGCACCGTGCAGAAATATCGCCACCCCACCGTTTTCCGCGGCGGAAAGAATTCCGAAGTCGATCGGCTCGCCCGGACTGATCTGCTCGGCGTGCTTCATCAACCATCGCGTGGCCTCCCGCGCCACCAGGGCCCCCGGCCCGTTCGGCTCGTGCTCGGTCGCCTCGCGAATCAATTCGGCCAGCGATTCCAACGCCAGCACGGCAGGTGAATCCGGTGTCGGCCGATCCCGCCCGCGATGCCCGACAACCACGACCGCCCCCGCGACCCGCGCCACCGCATGAGTACCGAAGACCACCTCGACCTGCCGATCCATCAAAGGTATCGGCCTCTATCGAGGGTGCGGTGCAGGGTAATCGCCACACCGACAAGGGTATGGCAATCCCCTCGACTATCGACCCCCTCCCCTGCGTCCGTCCGGTAACTTCGGTGACAGCAGGTGGAGGAAACGAGGGCCGTCATGTTTCGGGCATCGCGCATCGCGTTCGCCGCGTCGTGTATCGCAATGGCCGGTCTGCTGACCGGATGTGGCGGCGTGCGGGGCACGGCTACCGCGGGCGAAGTGGACGTACGCAAACTCGAAGTCGGCACCTATCCGGTCGACCGGCACCAGTACGACCAGTACCCCGGCGACAAGGCCGCGTTACTCGAGGGCATGCGGATGTCCGACGCGGTGGTCCCGACCGTGCAGATCGACCCGTCCCTCGCCGTCGGCCGCGGCAGCACCGTGGTGGCCGGTGCCGAGCACGCCCTCGATTTCGTCGCGAAGGTCTCCAAGTCGGTGTTCGACAACCGCAAGCTGATCACCGGTTACGCCGCGAGCGGGGCCGACAAGCCCGATCCGCCCGGCCAAACCAACCCGGCACCCGACGCCACCGCGGTCACCAACGCGTTGTTCCGCTTCCCCGATCAGGCGAGCGCGAAACTCGCCGCCCGCGAGCTGGAAGACGTCGACATCGCCGTCTCGGCGGAGAATCAAAAACTTGCGTCGACCAAGTATCCCGACGCCTATATCCATTGGCGCCCAGGCGTTCCCACCGTCGGCACCTTCATGGCGCACAAGGAATTCGTCATCTCCTTGTTCATCCAACGTCCGAACCCCGACAGCGCCGACCTGGTGAACTGGGTCGAAAAGTCGCTGGCCGCCCAGCTCGCCCAGCTGGACAAGTTCCAGGCGACGCCGCAGGACAAGATCGAAGACCTGAGGGTCGATCCCGAGGGTCTGCTCGCCCGCGTCGCCGTCGCCGACCGCAAGGGCCGTACCCCCGACGCCGCCACCTTCGCCATCTTCGGCGCCAACCACATGGTGCATCGGGCCGAGGACGAAGCCGCGCACCTGCGACTGGTCCAGGACGCGGGCGTCGATCGACAGGCCATCGCCGACGATAGTTACGTCGTCCGCACCCGCGACACCGCCGCCGC
The DNA here is from genome assembly GCF_042691675.1 of Nocardia brasiliensis. Lineage (GTDB taxonomy): Bacteria > Actinomycetota > Actinomycetes > Mycobacteriales > Mycobacteriaceae > Nocardia > Nocardia brasiliensis_D. The sequence goes on along the minus strand of NZ_CP170507.1, from coordinate 1,286,184 downwards.
CCAGCGGCTGGCCGAGGGCCTGATGGAAAACGAAGGCGCCCACTACGATCCGCTCGACGCGCCGCGGGACGTTCCCGGTGCCAAGTGCCTGCGGCTCAACAGCAAGGGAGATCCCGAGCGGGAGTACCGGTTCCGGTGCTACGTCACGTACAAGCGGTATGTGGGTGTCGTGACCAGCGACAAGGAACCCGATATCCGGCAAAAGGTGGCTGCCGAGTACGCCCTGCTGGCGAACAGTCTGTGAGGTTGGACCCGAAAGTTGCGGTCCGGTGCCGAGTCCCGGGGTGACGTAGGATTCCGCGGGAACCACAGCCGTTAAGGGGAGGGACGTTGCAGCTCAGCGCGAAGCCGACGCCGCTCCGGACGGCCTATGCCGTGCTCGTGGCGGCGGCACTGGTGATCGTCAGCGGCGCGTGCGGTTCGGACGAGCGGACGGATGCCCCGGCCCCTTCGGTCGACCTCAGCCTGCTCGACGTGGGAAATTACGATACGAAGCCGCGCCAACTGGGCACGGCGAAGAGCCTCGAGCAGGCCCGGATGATCGAGGCGGAGCGGCTGGGCAATTTCGTGCCCGCGCCGCTGGACATAGATCCCCGGTTCGTGCACGGCAATGCGTTCGTAGCAACGGTGTTCATCGAGCCGAAGTACTCCCTCGGCAAGATCATGGCCGTGGACCGGTTCGCCGAGGCCGCACCGGACTTCGTCGCGGGCTTCCAGAGCTACGGCCGCACCGAGAAGGACGCCCGTGGCATCGATCTGATGAACGCGGTCATGATCTTTCCGGACGAGCAGAAGGCCGCGGCCGCTGCCGCGGCGCTGGAGCGGGTCGACTACGAAGCCAGCGATCGGAACACTTCCGTCGCGATACCGAAGTACCCTGCGGCGCACGCCCATTGGCAGCCACATCAGCAGTCCATCGGATCCTGGTACGCCACCGGCAAATTCGTCGTCTATACGTGGATCTATGACTACTTGAAGATCTACATCGAAAAGGTCGACCTGCCCGCACTGGTGGCGCTGGTGGAGAAGAGCCTCGACACGGTGGTCCCGTCCATCACCAAGTTCGATCCGACCCCGCCCGACCAGCTGATGACCCTGCCGATCGACCTGGACGGCATGCTCGAGCGCACCATCGCGCGACCGAAGGAAGATGCCTGGTTGAATCCGCCCGGCGCCTACCACGGCCGTACCGCGCTCCATTTCGTCAACAATCCGGCCGGCACGCTCCGGGACATCGAGAAGGCAGGCGTCGATCGGTACGCGACGAACGGCGTCGATCTCTACCGAGCCCGCGATGCCGCCGCGGCGTCGACGCTGCAAAAGGACCTCGGTGGACTCTCGAAGCGGTTCAAGCGCGTTGAATCTCCGGCGCATCTGCCCGCGGCCGACTGCCAGGAGTACATCGGCCGAGGAAACTTGGCGATCCGCTTCTACTGCTCGGTGGCCTACGGCCGCTACGCCGCGTTCTCGGCGTCGCACCAGTTGCTGGACGCCCAACAGCGGATTTCCGCCGAGTACACATTGCTGGTGAATACCCGATGAAGCGCACGTTCGTCCTACCCATCGTCGCCTTGCTGGCCGTCGGTCTCACCGCGTGCGGTTCGAGCGTGTCCGGGACCGCACAACCGGCCGAGGTAGATATTCGCAAGCTCGATACCGGGTCCTACCCCACCGAGCCGCTCAATGCGCACGACGACGACTACCAGCCCGATTTCACCAGCATGCCGCATGTCGCCGCAATGCGGTTGGCGGACTATGTGGTACCCGCCTACGAAATAGACCCGCATTTGAGATATGGCCAGCTGCCCTTCGAGATCACGCGCGGACTCTTGCCCGCCGAGCTGGGCAACGAAGGCGACATGAAGCCGGTCGCCGAGCGGAACAAATTGCTGTTCGGCTTGCGGACAACCGGTTTCGATAACAAAACGTCGCTCCTCACGACCGGGTGGCCGAGCAAGATAGTGAAGAACTCGACGACCATCTCGACAATCGTCATGCAGTTTCCCGACACGGAACGCGCGGTCGCGGCCGCGGCCGAGTTCTACGAAGCCGATTTCGCCGCGTACCGCGATCAGAACCAACCGGTGCCGCTACCGAAGTACCCGGCCGCCCACGCACATTGGCGTCCGGGCTTGCCGTTTCTGCGCGTCACCCTCGCCCACGGGCCCTACGTCGTCGCCTTCCTCGTCTCGACCAACGGACCCGACTTGAACGCGCTGACCGCACTGGCCGAAAAGTCGTACGACACCCAGCTTCCCGTCCTGGACCAGCTGAAACCCGTCACCGAAGAAGAGCTGTATCAGCTGCCGTGGGATCCCGACCAGCTGCTGAGCCGCGCGTTGAACCCGAACAAGTTCGAACGACCGGACATCGGCAGTCAAGCGCTCTACCGGGTGCGCGGCATTGTGCAGCACGCCGATGACCTGAGCGTCGCAACACCGCGCTTCAGCGCGATGAATGCGGACCGATTCGCCGTTTCGGACGGCACTATCGTGGCCCGTACACCCGACTCGGCGGCGGCGAAGCGTATTGTCGCCGAACGGCTTATGCCCGCGCCGGTATCGCGCGATACCGATCCGCCCCCGAACGTTCCGGATTCGGCCTGCGTCGAGAACAAGCGCGAACCCCTCGACTTCGGCATCAAACGATTCACCTGTGCCGTCGCTTACCGGCAGTTCGCCGGTTTCGTGACCGGAAACCAGTTGCTCGACGTGCACCAACGCGCCGCCGCGCAGTACGCAATCTTCGCGAACAGTCGGTAATGCGACGCAGCTCGCCCACCTCGAACAGTCCAGTATGCTGCCGCGTGGGGACGACGGACTCAGGAGATTGTGGATCATGGCGATAAGCCCCGGCACCATCGTGGGCGGGTACCGCATCCAGCGAGTGCTCGGGGCCGGCGGCATGGGGACGGTCTACCTGGCCAAACATCCGAGTCTGCCGCGGATGGACGCGTTGAAGGTGCTCAGCGGCGAACTGAGCAACGACCACGAGTTCCGCACCCGCTTCGAACGCGAGGCCAATCTCGCTGCCGGCCTTGACCATCCGAACATCGTCTCGGTGTACAACCGCGGCGAAGAAGACGGCCGACTGTGGATCGCCATGCAGTATGTCGACGGCACCGACGCCGCCGCGGAACTGGCTCGCGATCGTCATTCGATGAATCCGCTACGCGCGCTGCGTATTACGACCGAAGTCGGCAAAGGTCTCGACTACGCGCACCGAAAAGGCTTGCTGCACCGCGACGTCAAACCCGCCAATTTCCTGCTCTCCTCCACCGAGGGCGACGACGAACGCGTCCTGCTCACCGATTTCGGCGTCGCCAAATCCAACGACGACACCACCGAACTCACCCAGACCGGCAGCTTCGTCGCCACCATCGCCTACGCCCCGCCCGAGCAACTCGTCGGCGGTCACCTCGATCACCGGGCCGACATCTACAGCTTGGCCTGCGCCTTCTTCAAGCTCCTCACCGGCCGGAATCCCTACCCGGCAACACAACCCGCGCTGGTCATGATGGGCCACCTACACGAACCCCCGCCGCTGGCCACCGCGGTCGATCCCGGCCTGCCCCAGGCCATCGACCAGGTGTTCGCCAGGGCAATGGCGAAAAATCCCACCGAACGTTTCAACACCTGCCGCGAATTCACCGACGCTGCCGCGAGCGCGCTCACCCCGGGTCACAACCCCGTGCGGACCAATACCTCGCCTACCTATCCCGTTCAGATCGTCGATCCACGGCCGAATACCGATCCGCGCGTGGGGGTCTCGGTGGCGCCCGCGGCATCCGGCTCCCGCAAACGCTGGGTCGTCGGGGCTGGTGTCGGCGCGGTAGTTGTCGCCCTCGCGGCGGGGCTCGGGATCTGGGCACTCGGTGGCAACGAATCCGCCAACACCGACACGCCCGTGGCCAGTACTACCGCCGCCGCCGTGAGCTCCGTGCCGTCTATCGAGCAGGCCCGATCCGCCAATCCGGCCTTCCGCGGAAAGACCGTCACCGTGGTGGACGTGCCACGGAACAAGCAGCTGGCGATCTTCCTCGGCGGCACCGAGCAGACGAAGTTCTTCGAAAACCTGGGTTTCGTCTACAACCTCAACTACCTCAGGCAGGGTGACGAGCCGTCGCTGCGCGCGCTGCCCTCGGCGGGCTCGATGGAGGTCGCGGCCGACAGCTACGTCCTCGCGGTGCGCAGCGACGAGGACGCGGGCGGCGGGGGGCTGCGTGGCCTGCCCTATCAGGTCGCGGGCACTCGGGCCACCGTCATCCCGGTCGACGATCCCGAAGTTGTTGCCGCCCTCCGCAATTGGACCCCCGCCTCGGAGCAGATACTGCTCGGCAAGCTGGTACCGCTCTTACAGAAGCGGGTGAGGTAGGCCGAACAGTGTCGCGGGTCGGCGGTTCCGGGTGCTATGTTGCCGATACGTCACCGCCGCGGCCCTGACCAGCGCGTGAACGTATGCCGGGGGGATTACCGGTTCGATGGCTCGCCCTCCTGCTCGCCGGTCGATGGAGGGACGATGCGGAGATCTTTGCGGACACTGGCCGCCACGCTGGCCGTACTGTCGGTGAGCACGGCCGGATGCGGGTCCGACTCCGCAGCATCGGATTCCACGCCAGCAGTCGATATCAGCCAGCTCGACGTCGGCAGCTACGCGACGACACCGCGGGAGATCGGCAAGCCGGGACTCGACCGCGCGCGACTCACCGAGGGCCAGCGCCTCGCGAGCTTTGTCCCGTTGCCGATGGACATCGATCCCCGGTTCACCATCCAGTCCGGCTCCGATACCAACGCAATCCGGGGATTCATCGAAACCGTATATACCATCGGGATTTCCGGTGACACTTTCCGGAAGAATTCACCGGGCTTCACCGCGGGTTTCTACAGCCTCGGGTATTCCGAGACCGATATTTTGATCGCCACCAGCCTCGAGAACACCGTGCTGTTGTTTGCCGACCAGCAGGCCGCCACGCTGGCCGCAGCTGCTCTCGCACAGACCGTCGCCAGGGAAAAGGGGCTGAGTGAACCGGTTGACATCGGTAAACATCGAGACGCGCTCGCATCCTGGAAACCAGGGACGCAGGAGCTGTACTCGTTCCAGGCCAGCGGGCAGTACGTCATCTACACCGCGATCAAGGATGCAGCCAAAAAGGCGGTCGGCACCGTCGACCTTCCTGCCATGGCAGAGCTCGCGGAAAAGAGCCTCGATGCGATCGCGGCCCGGCTGCGTGCGTTCCGCCCGACGCCGCCGGACAAGCTGACCGATATTTCCCTCGACCCTGACGGCATGTTCGGCCGCTCACTTCCGCGGCCGAACGAAGACGCTTGGCGCAACCCGCCCGGCCGCTACGACGCCGACGGCGCGCTCCACCTGTCCAATGATCCGGTGCGCGACAAGAAGCTGTTCGGCGATGCCGGTGTCGACTGGATGGCGAACTACGCGGGTCATCTCTACCGTGCTGCGAATTCCGCGGGCGCACAACTTATTCGGGACAGCCACGGCGCGCTGAGCCGGGTTTATCGCCGAATAGACGCACCGAAGAATCTTCCCGACGCACGCTGCCGTGAGCTTCGCGTGAAGAATCTGTTCGTCCCCAGATTTCATTGCGTAGTGTCGTTCGACCGCTACACGGCGGAGGTGTGGTCGCATCAGCTGATCGATGTACACCAACGGATCTCGGCGCAGTACGCGATTCTGGCGAAGGCGAGGTGAGCAATATGGTCACCAGAAGCACGCGCCTCGCCGCAGCCGCCGTCGCGCTGCTCGCCATCACCGGGTGCGGTTCGTCGGTGACCGGCGCACCGAAGCCGAACGAGATAGATGTGCGCACCCTCGATGTCGGCAAGTACTCCACAGAACCGCTGACCTCCTTCTTCGACTATTCCCACTCGCTGCGCAGAGGGACCTCGCTGGCCGTCTCGCGCCTGGCCGACCACGTCGTGACCGGCGTCGATATCGACCCCGAGTTGCGCTACGGCACCGGCGTTCAGGAGATCACCGAACCCGACGACGTCAAGAACGTCCTGGCAGAGCAGACCGTCTCGATCGCGGCGCGAAACCAGCTATTGTTCGGGTTTGCCTCCGGCAGTAGTGATTTCCTGCCGGAGCCCGCCGTCGCCGTGCCACCGGACTCGACACTCAGTACAGTGACCGTCCTGCAGTTTCCGGACCCCGCGGCCGCCGAGCGGGCAGCGACCGAATTCGAAGACGTCGATTTCGCCGTGGCCCCGGACCAGAACGAGCGCGTGCGGCTTCCGAAATACCCACGGGCGCATTCTCATTGGCGACCCGGAACACCGACGATCGGTTCGGTCATCGCGCACGGCCATTATGTGGTCAACATCTTCATCTCCACTGCCCAGCCGGACCTCGCCGACCTGATCGCCCTTGTCGAGAAGGTCTACACAGCACAACTGCCGATGCTAGACACACTCCCGCCGCTGTCGGCCGAACAGGTTCTGCGCTTGGATATCGACCCCGAGGACGTGCTGCGCCGAGTTCTCAATCCGGCACAGCTCGCTGTCCCCGCCGTCGGCGGGCTCGCGACATACGAACTGCAAGGATTCCTGCACTGGCAGACCGACCGCGCGGCGGCGAGGATTCGCTACGCCGACGGCGAACGTTTTGTCTTCTCGGACGCTTACTCGGCGACGACAAACAGCTACACCAGAGGAATTGCACAGAGCTTCGGCAAGGGAATTACTCCGAACCTCGAGGGCGCCATCCTTATCCGATCACGGGACGCCACGTCGGCACAGCTGCTCTGGTCGACGATTCTCGAGGCCCCGGACACCGGCCAGGCGCCATTGAACGTGCCGGACAGTAAATGCGCTGAGCGGCCGACAACCAGATACGTCAAAGACTTCGTTTGCGCCGTCCGGTATCGCAACTACGTCGGCTATGTGTGGAGCACCCAACTGTTGGACGCCCAGCAACGTGCCGCCGCGCAGTACGCACTGCTCGCCAACAGCCAGTAGCGCACTGCTGCCGAGACCACCCGCTTTCCTAGCGATATGCCTGCGATCTGCTGTAGCGGCAGCCATAGTGGTTGGGTAAGGTATACGCAGCCAGCCCACTCGCCAATCAAGACATCAGCGAGCAGGGGGAAGGAGGGGAGCCGAGCGCTGGCGTTGCAAGCATGCCAAGATGACCACGTCCGTGCCTGACGAGCGGCCCACAGTCGGCCCCGACAGCACGTACGAGCATGGCAAAGGATGCTGGGGTCTGATCTCCGTTGGGGGAGATCCAAATTTTCTCGAGTCGGATGGAACCGATCAGACCTAGCGAGCGTCCAATCAGATGTACAGGCCAACTGGGGGCTTCTGCCGTTGGCCGAGACGGGAAACCGAGAAGGAGCCGAAATGGCAGGACAGCTCGAAGCGAGTGAAACCCTCATCGCGGAGTTCGCAAAAAATTGCCGGGATCGTCACAACGCCCTGCAGAATTCGATCACCGCGCTGAACGCGAAGTCTGATGACACCACCGCGACCTGGAAGGGCCAGGCCCGGGCCGCGTTCGACTCGCTCATGGACAACTACTTCGCCCAGGCGCGCAAGCTGAACGACACGCTGGACCAGACTGCCGACAAGCTGACCAAGGCCGGTCAGGCATTCGCGGCTCAGGACGAGCAGTTTGCCCAGCAGGTCACACAGCAGGCTTCCAGCCTGAACCTCCCCTGATCGACCTGCCGAATCACCAGATACCAAGGAGGAGCTCCAGATGGTAGCAAATGACCCAAGCACAATTTCCTCTAACTTCGGCGCGGTCGAAGCTGGCGCCCAGTCCATCGTGCAAGAAGCTCGGAACATCACGAGCATGCTCGAGGATTTCCACAAGCAGGTCACCGACTTCGTGACCAATCACTGGAAGGGTGACGCCAACGAAGCGTTCGCCCAGCTCCAGTCGCAGTGGAACACCAGCGTTACCCAGCTGAACGCCACGCTGGAGACCGCCGGTCGGGCCGTCAGCACCGGCAACTCGGATCTGCAGAGCACCGATACCAGCCTCGCAGGCCTTTTCTGAGATCCTGTCTCGGCCAATTCGGGCCCCCGGCGACTTCGCCGGGGGCCCGAATTATGTGATGCCGCCGCACCGTGATTCACGGAATTACGCGGACCGAACTGCCGAATTTCTCGCACGTCACCGACAAAGACTGCCAATTATCGCCCGCGTACTGACAACCGACGCTGACCTGGATTCCGTGCTCCACCAGCACATGCCAGCGGACGGTGGATCCGTCGCCGGGACGCTCGGTGTAGGCCAGGGTGGAGCGGCCACCGTAGACGACGTCGCGTTTCAGCTCGCTCATCACGCCCGCGGGGCGTTGGTTGATCTGGGCCTCCAGCTTTGCCGCGACCTGTTCGTAGCCTGCACCCGCGGCGACCGGCGTTTGCGTCACTGTGACGCGTAGGCGGGCACCGTCGTTCGGGGACAGGTCGATCCGAGACCTGTTGTTCGGATCGGGCGTCGAGGTGAGGTGCCAACCGTCCGGAACTTGGAAGCGGACGCGACCGACCGTTTCCGGGCCCGCGGTGGCGGTAGTGGTCGGGGCGACGGTGGGCGGTTCAGCGACAGCGCTGGTCGGCACCGATGTGGTGGTCGGCGCGGCGGTCGGACTGTCCCCGGATCGGTTCAGGAACACGACGGCACCGACGACAGCCGCCGCCACCACGACCAGCGCGGCAACGGCCACACCCACATAACGGGTGCCGTCGCGGCCGGACTGCTGGGCGGCGGCGCGCTCGCGCAGCGGCCGCATCCATTCGTTCTGCGGCAGGGTGGCCGGTGAATCCGGCCGATGGATCGGCTCCGTCTGGCGGCCGCGAATGAGGTCGGGACCGGTGAGCGCCCGCAACGCGACGCCCGCGCCGCAGCGCTGCTGAACGACCGCGCGGAGCAGGTCGAGTTTCGCCGGGTCGGTGACGCAGACGGTTTGCGCCAGGTCGGCGGGTTGCCCGTCGAGCAGCCGGTCGATCAGGGCGCACAGGTCGGCGCGGCCACGCGACTCCGGCAGGATCTCGTCGAGCGCGAGAGTTGGCGCGTGCTCGCAGGATTCGATGTGCACACCCTGATGACTGCGGATGACCGCGGTGGCGGTGGTGGTGAGCGCGCCGAACTCCAGCACCAGCGTGCGACGGCTATGGCTGGTGCCCTCGTCCGACGCGACGGCCCGCACCGCAAGCTCCTCGAACGCGACCTCTCCGGTGAAGCGCCGAGCCGCCTGCTCCAGCACTGTCCGGCGGGCCGCACCCCATTCGGTCGGACAGATCATCGTGATCCGATCGCACGGTGCGGCGACCCGAAGGTTCTCCAGCACGGCGGCGAAGACGGCGACCAGCGCCTCGACGACGGACGGCACCCGCGGCAGCAACGCCACAGCCTCGGCGGGCACGTACTGCACCACCGAACTCACCTGGGTCGGCGGCGTCAGCGACTCCCCGACCACCAGATCGAACCCGTTGCTGCCCAACACGATCGAAGGCGGCACGTCCCAGTGCGTCGTCGCGCCACGCGCCCAGATGCGCGTTTCGGTGACCACCAGTTCGACGGTGGACATCAGGACTGCGGCATCCAGGCCGTCTGAATCAGACCCTCACCGTTGCGGGTGACGTACGTGCCGCGGCCGGGCGGCATCGGGCTCGGTCGGGTCGTACCCATCAGCGCACCCTCTTCCCGGTTGCAGCTCATGATCAGACCGGCCGATCCGAGATCCTTCATCCTGGCCAGCGTGGCCTCGAACATGGCGCGACCCGCGCCACCGGAGCGCCGGGCGATGATCAGATGGAAGCCGAGATCGCGGGCGTGCGGCAGGTGTTCCAGCAACGCCTGGACCGGATTGCCGCTCGATGTCGCCACCAGATCGTAGTCATCGACGATGACATACAGCTCGGGACCGCTCCACCAGGAACGATCGCGCAGTTGCTGCGGCGTCACGTCCGTTCCCGGCGTCCGCTTGTCGACGTACGCGGCGAGGTCGGCCATGTTCTGGGTGAATTGGGGTGCCGTCGAGCCGTAACCGGCGAGGTATCCCTCCGGCACCGTGCCGAGCATCGAGCGTCGGTAGTCGCCCATGATGATCCGCGCCTGGTCGGTGGTATTCGACGCGGCGATGCCCTCGATGATGGAGCGCAGCAGCGTCGTCTTGCCCGACTCGGTGTCGCCGATGATGATGAAATGCGGGCTTTCGACGAAGTCGAGATAGACCGGAGCCAACTCGGATTCGTTGATACCGATCGGGATTCGCATGCACTTCGTCGACTGGTCGACCTGGGAGGGCCAGTTGCCTGCCAGGTAGAGCAGTTGCTCGCGCGGCAGCTGTTCGGGCAGCATGCGCACCGGCGGCGCCGGGCGACCGGGGGTCAGCCGTGCGATGGCCGCCACCGCATCGCCGACGGCCTGGCCGAGATCGGTCGGATCCGAACTGCCGTCGATGCGCGGCAGACCGGTCAGCATGTGCAGGCACTCCGGCGTCATACCGCGGCCGGGGCGACCCTGCGGGACCATTGCGGCGAACTTGCGGCCGAGGTCGGAATCCATCGGATCACCGAGGCGCAGTTCGATTCTGGTGGCGATCTGATCCTTCAGCGCGGGCCGCGCCTCCGCCCACCTGTTCAGTGCGATCACGACGTGCACGCCGTACGACAGACCCTGCACGGCGAGGTTCATGATCGCTTGTTCGAGCAGCTCGAAGTCCTGACGAATGGAGCTGAAGCCGTCGATCACCAGAAACACGTCGCCGAACGGATCCTCGTGCGCACCGGTCGCGGCCGGGCTGCTGGACGGATCCACCGCGCGGAGCCGACGGAACTCGGCCATCGACTCGATGCCGAGCTGCCGGAACCGCGCCTCGCGCTGCCGCACGATCGTGGTCATCTCGGCGACGGTGCGCCGGACCTGGTCCGCGTCCAAACGGCTTGCGACGGAACCGACATGCGGCAGTCCCTGCAGACTCATCAGCGTGCCGCCACCGAAGTCGAGGCAGTAGAACTGCACCTGTTCGGCGGTGTGCGTCAGCGACATAGCCATGATCAACATGCGCAGCGCGGTCGACTTGCCGGACTGCGGGCCGCCGACGACCGCGACGTTGCCGCGGGCACCGGACAGGTCGACGACCATCGGATCGCGTCGCTGGTCGTACGGGCGGTCGACGATGCCGATCGGCGCGCGCAACGTGGCCACCGCGGAGTACTCGCCGGTGAGGATCGAGCGCGGGATGAGCTGGTCGAGCGTCGGCGCCTCGTCCAGCGGTGGCAGCCAGATCTCGTGCGCGGGACGACCGTGGCCGTTGATCCGGGAGACCAGCATGTTCAGGTTGGAGACCTGCTCGCTGTCGTCGCTCTGCTGCTCGGCCTGGCTGGGTTCGGCAGGCAGCGGCACCCGGTCGACCGCGCGGAAGTCCACGTGGGTCGCGGTGAAGGGCCGTGCCTTGATGTCGATCTCGCCGGACTGGGTGGCGACGGTCATGTCGCGCTGCGAGCCGCCGCCGACGTACGGGCCGGAGACATAGGAGGCCTGGAACCGGACGATCTCGCCGGAGTCCGACTTCAGGTAGCCGCCGCCGGGGTTGTTCGGCAGGTTGTAGGCGTCGGGCACACCGAGCACCTGGCGGGATTCGTTGGCGGAGAAGGTCTTCAGACCGATCCGGTAGGACAGGTGGCTCTCCAGGCCCTTCAGCTTGCCCTCTTCCAGGCGCTGCGAAGCGAGCAGCAGGTGCACGTGCAGCGAGCGGCCGAGTCGGCCGATCATCACGAACAGTTCCGCGAAATCCGGGTGCTGGGTGAGCAGTTCGGAGAACTCGTCGAGCACCACGAACAGCGCGGGCAGCGGGTCGAGGTCGGCGCCCGCCGCGCGGGCCTTCTCGTATTCGGAGACATTGGCGAAGTTGCCCGCGGCGCGCAGCACCTCTTGGCGGCGGTTCATCTCACCGGCCAGCGCGTCCTTCATGCGGTCGACGAGGTCGGCTTCTTCCTCGAGGTTGGTGATGACGGCGGCAACGTGCGGCACGCTGTCGAGTCCGAGGAAGGTCGCGCCACCCTTGAAGTCGACGAGCACCAAGTTGAGCTGGTCCGGTGAATGGGTGGCGAGCAGGCTGAGCACCAGCGTGCGCAGGAACTCGGACTTACCGGAGCCGGTGGCACCGATACACAGGCCGTGCGGGCCCATGCCGTTCTCGGCGGCTTCCTTGATATCGAGTTCGACCGGAAGTCCGTCGGCGCCGACACCGAACGGCACCCGCAGCCGCTCCCGGCCGTACCGCGGCCGCCACGCATGCTCGGGGTTGAACGTGCCGATGTCGCCGAGTCCCATCAGCTGACTCCACGTCGAAATGACCTCGGAGTCATCGGTTTCCACGTCACTGCTGCGCTGGGTCGCCGCGCGATACGGTGCGAGCCTGCGGGCCACCTGCTGCGCCTGTTGCGGGCTGATCCGGTCGATCAGCGCGAACCGTTCCTGGTTGCCGGTCGCGCCACGGCCGACGCACTCGCCGTTCTCCACGATCATCTTGATGCCGCGCGACACCGCCAACCGCGGTGCGTACCCGCACAGGTCGATGATGGTGACGCCCTCGTAGCCGGATTCGCGCAGCTGATCGTCCTCGGCCTCGAGCAGGCCGCCGTCGACGATGATGACGATGTGCACCATGTTCGCGTTGGCCGGCTGGTTGCGCGAGTACCGGACCCGGTTGCCGAGCAGCGGCTGCAGACCGGCCATGGCTTCCCGGATCGAGCCGTAGAACATGCGCTGGGTGCCGATGCCGTCCTGGGCGTCGGGGTGCTGAGTGTGCGGGAGCCACTTGGTCCACTCCCATTCCCGCGCGGTGTCCGGACCGCAGACCACCGCGACGAGCACCTGGTCCGGCGCCTGGAACATGCACAGCTGCAACAGCATCGCGCGGGTCATGTCCCTGGCTTCGACGCGGTCGCCGTCCAGCGCGATGGTCGCGAAGCCCTTGACCGCGATCGCGGTCGGCAGGTCGGGCACGGTCGAGTGCGCCCGCACGAAGCGGCGCAGCGAGACGGCCGCGATCGGCTCCAGCTCTTCCACCGGTCCGGTCTCCGGCGCGACCAGCCGGGTCGCCAGCCGCTGACCGCCGATGCCGATGCGGGCGTGGCAGAAGTCCTTGTCGCCGGCCCGGCGCTCCCACATGCGACTGGTGCCCGCGAGCATCCAGATCAGGCCCGGCTCGGGGTGGCTCCATTCGACCGAGGCGCGCTGCTGCTTGGCCGTTTCGTCGACGTCCCGGCGCACCTGATCCAGGTAGCGCAGATAGTCCTTGCGATCCTCGTTCGCCTCAGCGGCTTTGGCCCCCTTGCCGCCGCCCTGGCCCGCGAACATGCCGACCATCGAGAACATCATCATGAGCGGGAACATCATGGTCATCGGATTCGACGCGATGCCACTGCCCTGGGTGAACAGCAGCGCCATCATGCCGACCATGCCGATGATCATCACGACCGGCATCAGCTTCATCAGCAGATTGCCGGGTGTCACCCGGGGAATCTCGGGCGGCGGCTGCAGCGTCACCTCACCGCCGGGCGAGCGCGGCATCTCGCGCCGCGCGCGCCGCTGGAACCGGACAGTACTCATTCTCGCGCCTCACTGACGCTCGGCTCCGGAATGCGCACGCCACGGCGGCACATGATTCGCTCGCTTCGCTCCCTCATCGGCGAGAATCCCCCTCTTCGACAGCTGTGATTCTGGCGCCCGATGGAGGCGGCAGCCGAGTTTCGGCCTCAGTGTAGAGCCCACAGCCGACATGTCGTACAGTTCGACCAGCATTCTGCTGCCCGGACCGTGGGTTCGCAAACTCGACACCGGCTCTCGGGTTTGCGAAAATACGAGGTAGAAGACCGTTGGGGGAAGCTTGACGCACGCGCGACTCGACCACATCGATGAAAATTCCGCGCACGGCATAGTCCGTGCACCGGATCTCGCCCGGGTGACCATTCTTGCCAAACACACCCAGGTAGATATGGCAATTCCGGTCGACGTGCCAGTCGCCTTGGTGATTCCCAGCGTCGTCGACATGGTCGCACAGCACAGCCGCACCAATGATTTCGACAACGAGGGCGAGCGCTTCGAGCCCGCCGAGTGGGTGTTGGCGCGGATCGGTCATCCGCCGTTCTCCAATTCGCTGAGCCTCGGCGAACACGGTGTCCGCGATGGCGAGCTGCTCATGTTGGAGAGCGCCTCGCACACCGCGCCCACGCCGCTGTTCGACGACATCATGTACAACGTCGCGATCGCCGACACCGACCATTATCGCAGCTGGACCCCTAAGGTCGCGCGGATTACCGGTTCGGTACTCGCCGCGATCACCATGCTCGTCGGCTGTCTCGGCCTGCTGCTCTCCCCCGACGCGGTGCCGTATTGGGTCAGCGGCTCGGTCGCGCTGGCCGTGACGATCCTGCTGGTGGTCGCCGCCATGGTGCTCAGCCGGATGTACGGCGACACCTCGACGGCGCTGGTGCTCGGCGGCTGCGCGCTGCCACCCGCGTTCACCGCGGGCATGCTGTATGTACCCGACCATTACGGCTGGGCACACATTCTACTCGGCTCCGTATTGGTCGGGGCCGCCGCGGTTTTGGCGTGGCGGGTCAGCGGCGTCGGGCTCGCGCTGTTCATCGGCGCGGCCACCCTCGCCGTGTACGCGGTGCCCGCCGCCATGGTCGGGCTGCTCACCGCGCAGCCGGAACGGGCGATCGGCGCGGGCGCCGCGGCGCTCGGACTCGCCGGTCTCGCACTCGCACCGCGGATCTCGATGCTGCTGGCCAAACTGCCACTGCCGCCGGTGCCGTCACCCGGCACCCCGATCGACCCGACCGAAGACGACCCCGACGATCACCGCGCACTGCCCACCATGGAGGCGCTGCGGGTGAAGTCCGAGCGGGCCCGCATGTACCTGGCCGGCCTGGTCGCCGCGACCACCCTGGTCACCGTCGTCGGCGCGCTCGCCGCCACCGACCCGAAGGCCGAAGGCCCGTACTGGCAGGGCATCGCACTCGCCCTGGTCTGCGCGGCGGTGCTGATGTTCCGCAGCCGCACCTACGCGGGCGCCGAGCAGGCCGTCGTGCTCATCGCGGGCGGCGCGGGCATCGTGCTGATCATGTTGGTAGGGGCCGGTTTCGCGATGGACCAGCCGCTCGCGGTCTTCGGCACCGCGATGGTCATCCTGATCGCCGCACTGATCCTCGGCATCATCATCCCCAACCAGTCCGCGACCCCGCCCATGCGCCGCGGCGTCGAACTGCTCGAGTACGCGTTCGTCGCCGCCGTTCTCCCCCTGGTGTTCTGGGTGGTCAGCCTCTACTCCCTCGTCCGCGGGCTGTGAACGCGAGCTCGCGCGTCGTGGCGGCGGCCGTGGCGTTGGGTGTGAGCGCCTCACTGGGGCTCGGACTCGACCACGGCGTCGCGTACGCGGATCGTCCTCCGCCCGTCAATCCGGGTTTGCTACCGCCGGGAGACCCGGCGGCGCCGCCGGACAAAACCGAGCAGAAGTCCAACACAGCGTGTGTGAGCACTCAGCAGGGTGGCGAAGGTCCAGCGATTCCGCCGCCGCAGCGTGCCCTGGATCTGCCTCGCGCCTGGGAATTCTCGCGCGGTGCGGGGCAAGTGGTCGCGGTCATCGACACCGGGGTTTCGCCGCATCCCCGGCTTCCCGACCTCGAGGCAGGCGGCGACTACGTGGCCGAGGGCGGCGACGGCACTAGCGACTGTGACGCACACGGCACCGTCGTCGCGGGCATCGTTGCCGCCAAACCGGTTGAGGGTCAGGGGTTTTCGGGTGTAGCACCGGATGCCCGAGTCATCTCTATCCGGCAGACGAGCAAAATGTTCCAGATGGCGGGCAGATCGCGGGAGCAGCGGCCCGAGGATCAGCCGGACGGATACGGCAATATCGACGCATTGGCGTCGGCGGTCCGCCGGGCGGCGGACCGGGGGGCGACGGTAATCAATATCTCGCTGGTCTTGTGTATATCAGGTTCCTACAACCCCGCCGACGGGCCGCTCGGTGCCGCATTGCGATATGCCACGCTCGAGCGAAACGCCGTCGTGGTAGTCGCGGCAGGTAATAAAGAACAGGGCTGCCAGGCAGGCAACCCGGGTATCGATCCACTCAAACCCAACGACGACCTGTGGAAGAACCTGACCACCAATGTCACCCCCGCGCGTTACGACGACTATGTCCTCACCGTGGGCTCTATCGACCGGAACGGGCAACCATCGGCTTTCTCTGTGCCCGGACCGTGGCTAGGTGTGGCAGCGCCCGGTGAAGACATCGTGTCGCTCGATGCCCGCGGCACCGGCACCATCAACGGGTTCGTCAACCAACAAAATGGCGTTACCCCCTTGAAGGGCACCAGTTTCGCCGCGCCGTATGTCGCAGGGGTGGTCGCGTTGGTCCGCGCCCGCTTCCCGGAACTGAGTGCGCTGGAAGTGATCAAGCGCATCGAAGCCACCGCGCACGCGCCCGCCGAAGGATGGAATCCCTATGTCGGCTACGGCGCAGTGGACCCGGTCGCCGCGTTGACCAATGAAATAGCGCCCACACTGCCGCCGAAGCAGCCGACCAGCCCGCACAGCGTGCAACTCGCGGTGCCCGCGCCACCTGTACCGCCGGATCACCGAGCCCGCAATATCGCTCTCATCGGCAGCGGCACCGTCGCACTATTGCTCATCCTCGGCATGCTCGCGTCCTTCCCGATCCGCCGCCGATTCGGCGTATCCGGCGACGACATGTGAACGAAGGGCCGTGGCAACGACGCCGCCGGTTTCCCCTGGTCGGACCGAGTCTCGACGATGAGGCATGTAGCGTCTGCACGGCAGGCTGCGGTACATAGGGTGCCCCACACGATCGACGCAGGTAGTTCCCATGGCACAACTAGAACAAGCCCCCGGCACTACCGCCGATACGCGGCAGCCGAGTCGCCGCGAGGCATGGGAGCGGGCGACCGGCGGGCCGATGGTGGTGCTCGCCATTCTCTTCCTGGGTGTCTACGCCTGGTTCGTGCTCGATACCGGCGCCTCACCGCAGTTGGATGCCTGGCTCGGCCGGATCGATGTGGCGATCTGGGCCGTGTTCGTGGCCGACTTCCTGATCCGGCTCGGATTATCCACGCGGCGTTGGGATTTCGTGCGCACCCATCCGATGGAATTACTGATCGTGCTCATCCCGCCGTTTCGCCCGTTGCGGCTGGTGCGGGCGGCGGTGCTGGTGCTCGGCACACTCAACCGGCACACCTTGACCCACCGTGCCCGGCTTTCGGTGTTCGTCGGCAGTAGTTCGGTGCTGGTGCTGTTCCTGTGCAGCCTGGCCTTCTTCGACGCCGAATACGGCGCGGAAGGCACCAAGGTGCTGCATTTCGGCGACGCTCTCTGGTGGTCGGCGGTGTCGGTGACCACGGTCGGCTACGGCGACGTCTACCCGGTCACCACGGAAGGCAGGCTGATCTCCCTGGTGCTGATGACCTTCGGCATCGGCCTGATCTCCTTCGCCATCGGCACCACGACCAGCTGGGTCATCGACCAGCTGAAAACCGCCGAGGAGAATGCCGACCGCACCGACCGGGAGATCGGCGTGCTGGTCGAGGAGGTCCGCTCGTTGCGCGCCGAGGTCGCCGCACTACACGCGACGGACAAGCCAGGTACCGCCGATGTCGTTGGCGCGGAGGGCCGGTAACCGATTACTTCGCGGCCACCGGCTGTTTGGCCGGGTTCGGATCGGGGGCGATGCCGTCGTGGGCGACCATGGCTTCCTCGCGGCCCATGGTGGGTCCACCGGCGAGCAGCCCGACGATAGGCCACGGCGCGGACTCGGGAGTAACGCCCGACTCCTTGTCCATGCCAAGGGCTTTCGCCGCTTCATCGTTCTTGATGCCGTAGCGGACGCCGGTGTCGGAGACGTAGAACATGCTGTCCTTGCGGCGGCTGTCCGGTTCGATGCCGGTGGTCTGGACGAAGGCGCCGGAGCCCGGTTTGAAGTAGACCGAGTCGACGTTGTCGCCCTTGCCGTCGGCCTGCGCGAGCGGAACCAGCTTGGCGCTGCTCGGCATCGGCAGGTCGCTGGCGTCGATCACGGACAATTCCGCGCGCACGGCGACGTCGGAATTGCCTGCCGTCCCGGCGATCGGCTTCCAGGACAAGCAACTCACCGGACGAGAGTTTGCCTGAACGATCGTCGGCGCGGTGACCGGATAGGAATCGACCTTCAATGTCTTCGTAGGCGGAGCTTGGTTCGATTCGAAATCGCCGATCGTCGCGCCGTGGTCCGGGTTTCGCTGCGAAGCGCGAATAATGTCGGCGGTCAGCGGATTGATGGGCTGCAGTCCGTCGCGCAGGATCACGAAATTGCGGTCGGCTTTGCCGGAACCCTGGACCACCGTGCCGATCTTCAGATTGTTGATCGAGTAATTGGGCGGCATCCCGCCCGGGTCATCGATCTTCGGCGGCACGATCGGCGTCACCTCGGGGATGGCGTTCAGCAGCCCTTCGCTGATCGGCCGCGGCGTCGCGCCACGGATATTCAACGGGCCGGTGACTTTCGGGTCGTTCATGTCCACCCGGGCGCGCGTGTTGTTCCACACCAGGTAAGCCGACTCCTTACCCTTCACCAGCAGCGCCTTGTCTTTGCCCATCGTCGACGCCTTGTCGCTGAGATCGAGGTCGCCGATCAATACGGAGGTCGTGCGATCATCGCTGCCGTCCGTTTTCAATGAATCGCACACGGTCCAGGTCCGCCCCTTGCCCGCCTTATCGAAATTCAGCGCACCGGGCGCACCGGGAATGCCGATCAACTGACCGCGCGCTTTCTTACCGAGTTCAGATTCCTTGACGATCGCGGGCTTGGACGCGTCACCCGCCGCCAGCCGGGCCGAGGCGAGATTCAGCGTGGGGTGGACGACATCATCGAGCCGCACGTAGACGGCACCGGATTCCTTACCGATCAGGATCTTGGCGCTGCCGATTTTGTCCTGCGGGCGCAGTAGCGCGAGAATGCCGCAGCCGGCGAGGACGACAAGGGCCAGCACCAGCCCGGCCGCGTAGGCACGCGACTGTGAGC
The DNA here is from genome assembly GCF_042691675.1 of Nocardia brasiliensis. Taxonomy (GTDB): domain Bacteria; phylum Actinomycetota; class Actinomycetes; order Mycobacteriales; family Mycobacteriaceae; genus Nocardia; species Nocardia brasiliensis_D. The sequence continues at coordinate 1,267,124 of NZ_CP170507.1, read as the reverse complement.
GCATCGGGTCGTGCAGCATCCGCACATCCCGGCGGACCAGGGCATGCTCCATCCGACGAACCAGAAAGCGGTAGCCGCTCACCTGCCACCGAGTGGTGGGTTTTGAAGGCATTATTCCTCCCCCGAACAGTGCTCACGTTCGCGCAACACAGTACAGTTCCCGAGGACTCTTGTTCAGCTCGGCCACTATTATGGGCCGACACCGGGTACTTGGGGGACGACGATGGCGGAACCTGCCGGGGCGGGACCACGCCCGCTTCTTGGGCGAATCTCGCTGCAGAATCTGCTGATTGCGCAGGTCATCGGGTTTACCGCGGGGGTGGCCGCGTTACTCGCCGGATTGCAGGCATTGCCCGCGCTGGGCGTGGGCATCGTCGTCGCGTTGATTCCGCTGATCCCGATCGCCAAACGCACGGTACTCGACTGGATCGCCACCTGGTGGCGCTACCTCACCAAACGGCATTACGAGATCGGCCAGACCGTCGACTACCGCGGCACCGACGGACGCTCGCTCGGACTGTACTGGGACGGCAGCCGGGTGGTCACCGTGGTCGAAGTACTCGCCGCACCCGGCGGGCTGACCAGGATCGCCCGCAATACCGTGCACGCCTCCCATCTGCTTCCGCTGCCGGAACTGGCGAAGTGCCTGAACCAGCACGACATTCTGCTCAGCGGCATCGACATCATCAGCCACGGACACCGCAGCAGGTCCGGTACCCCGGCGGGCAAGATCTACGAATCGCTGCTCGGGCCGCTGCCCGCCACCGCGCACCGCACCGTGTGGTTGGCGATCAGCTTCGACGCGGTCGCCTGTCCGGAGGCCGCCGCCCGGCGCGGCGGCGGCGCGGCGGGCGCCTCGCGCGCGGTGACCATCGCGACCCAGCGCATCATGCGTGCGCTCGAGGACGCCGACTGCAACGCCCGCATCCTGACCGCGCCGGAAATCCGCAAGGCGGTCCTGCAGATCACCAGCGGCTTCGATCCGCGCACCCTCGAACATCGGTGGCGCTACGCCGAAGTCGGCAACAGCGTGAACATCGGCATGGCGGTGGATCCGAAGCGGCTCGGCTCGGACCTGCTCGCTCAGCTGTGGGTGGCTCCCTCGCGCGGCACCACGGTGGCGGTGCGGCTGCGGCCGGGCAGCTCGGCGGAATCGGTGAGCATCGGCGCCGCCTGGCGACTGACCGCGCGGGAGCTGCCGGAACGCAGCAAGCTCGCCGGCATGGTGTCGATGAACGGCCGGCACCGCGACGGGCTGCTCGCACACCTGCCGCTCGCCGTCCCCGGCGTGGACGCCACCGTCCCGATGAGCGAATACCCGATCGACGTGATCGACGCGCTGCACCTGCCCTCCTCCGGCTGTGGTCAGCTGATCGGCTCGGACGACGAGGGCAATGGCGTCGCGGTCCGCATCGTCGGCACCGGCATCTCGACTGTGTACGTGGCCGGAGAACTTTATCTCGCACAGCAATTGGTGTTCCGTGCGCTGGCGGTCGGCGAACGCGTCCTGATCCGCACCGACCGGGCGCACGCCTGGGAGAACCTGGTCACCACCATCGGCAATCCCGAGCGACTGACCCTCGCCGTCGAAACCCACCAGTCCGACGCGGGTTTCACCGCGACCGTGGTGGACGGCGTCCTCGCCCCCGCTCCACACGCGGGCGTCACCACGATCTACGTCACCGGCGACCCGATGGGCTGGCCCGCAACCCGCCCCGACCTGTCCATCCACCAGCCCGCGGCCATCGGCAACCACGTCATCCTGCGCACCGGCACCGCCCAGGTCGACCTCACCCTCGTCTCCATCCCCCGCGAAGCCACCTACATCGGCCACCCCCGCGGCCGCCGCGGCGCCATGGCCGGAAGCGCCGGCTAGCCGGGGTAGGGGTCGGTGGTGCGGGCCGCGCGCAGAGTTCTTGCCCACCAGGCCAGTTGGCGGAGCATGCGGGCGGCGGCGTCGATGGCGGCGCCGTCGCGGGTTTCGCCCGCGGCGTCGAATTGCTTCTTGGCCTGGTGGAAGCTGACGGTTTCGCGGACCGAGACCATGTGGATCTCGGCCACCACCTGACGCAATTGCTCCACGGCCCGCAGGCCGCCGGAGAGGCCGCCGTAGGAGACGAAACCGATCGGCTTTGCGCGCCATTCATGTTTAGCGGTGTCGAACGCGGTCTTCAGCGCGGCCGGATACCCGTGGTTGTATTCGGAGGTGATCGCGACGAACGCGTCCGCCGCGGCCAACCGGGCCCGATAGGCCGCTGCCTCAGGGGTGTCCGTGAGGTCGGTCGGTAGGTGCGTGTCGGCCAAATCTATGACGCCCGTGTCGAATTCGCTATGCGCGCGTAATGTGCGCAGGAACCAGTCGGCAACCACCGGCGCGAACCGCTCCGGACGCACACTGGCCACAATGACCTCGAGCCGCAACTGAGTGTCCACCGCGTTGAGCATAATGCGGGTCGGTCCGAAGGAGATGAAATGATCTTGGTAACCGGCGCCACCGGCAATATCGGCGGCGAACTGGTGACAACGCTGAGCGAGGCGGGCGAGCAGGTGCGCGCGCTGGTGCGCGACCCATCGACGGCCACGCTGCCGGCCGGTGTCGAGGCGGTGACCGGCGATCTGAACCGGCCGGAGACCATGGCCGACGCCCTCGACGGCGTACACGCCCTGTTCTTGCTGCCGGGCTACGACAACCAGGCCGATCTGCTGGATCGCGCGAAAAAGGCCGGGGTACAGCGGGTTGCGCTGCTGTCGAGCGCTTCGGCGGCACTGCAGAACCTGGACAACGCCGTCTCCCGCTACATGACCCTGTCCGAACGGGCGGTACGCGAATCCGAACTGGCGTGGACGTTCCTGCGGCCGCGATCGTTCATGTCGAACGCGCTGCGCTGGCTCCCCCAGCTCGCCGTCGGCGACGTGGTGCGGGTGCAGTTCCCCGAGGTCCGGGTCGGCGCGATCGATCCGGCCGATATCGCGGCCGTCGCCGCGAAGGCACTCACCGACGGCGACCTCGACGGCCGGATCCTCGAACTGACCGGCCCGCAGGCACTGCTGCCCGCCGATCAGATCGCCGTCCTCGCCGCGATATCGGACCGGCCGCTGGTCGCCGAGGGACTCACCACCGAGGAGACCAAGGCCGAGCTGGCGGCAACCATGCCGCAGCACTACGTCGACGCCTTTCTGAGCTTCTTCGCCGACGGCACGCTGGACGAGGAGACGCTGTATCCGACCGTGCGCGAGGTCACCGGCCGCGCGCCGCGCACCTTCGAGCAGTGGGCGCGGGCGCACGCCGCCGCCTTCGCCCGCTGATCACGTAAGCAGCACCCCCTTTCGCGGCCGCACAGCCGGGTCAGGCACGATATGCACTGGCTATCAGCCTGACCGTGGCATAGTGTTCGACTCGGGGAGGGGGGATTTGTGATACTCGGACGCTGGCTGCTGATCGAGACGCTCGGTCACGCCGACACCTGGTCACTGCTCGCGGTCGGGACGGCGCCACGGGAATGGAAGTCGTTCCAGCGCGCGGTCTCCCCGCGGTTACAGCCGCTCGTCGCCGCGGCATACAACAGCGGCTCGGTCATCGACCAGGAGTTGCCGCAGTCCCGGCACAACTGGTCGGGCCAGCGCATCCTGGCGGTTCCGCTACGCGGCCCGGACAACCGTGTGCACGCCGTCCGGCTCTGGGTCGGCACCGGTGAACCGCCGCCGCCGGTCGGTGTCGCCACGTTCGCCGTCGACGCCCGCGCCCGACGGATCGAGGCACTCCCACACGACCTCGGACCGCATTTCGAACACGGGCGCATCGTGTGGATCGGCGCGGAATCGTTCGAGCTGATCGAACGATTCGACGGCGCCCTCGACCTCGTCGCCACACTGGCCAGATCCACGCCCGGCGACCGGTGGCTCGACACGGCGACAGTGCGCGCCCACACCGGCCCGCGCACGCTGCTGCTGGCCGCCCGCAACCCCGACGAGAACCGGTATCGGTGGCTCGGCCTGGCCGTCGACGTCACCGAGAGCGTTGCGCCCCAACGTAAATCGTTCGAGGCGGCAACTCTGGACCTGCTCCGCGGCGCACAGCCCAACCTCTATCTCGCCATCGTCGACCTCGCCCAGGTGCGGCTGATCCGCTGGGTCACCGAACCCGTGCCCGGGCTGCGCTGGGGCCGGGGCACCGACGAGCGCACCGTGCCGCATCCGACCGACCGGGATCGCATCATCGCTGCCCGCAACGACCTTCGATCCGGCGCCGAGCGCGTGACGCTGACCGGAGTACGGCTGGCCACCGACGTGGGCGACTGGCTCGTCGCCGACCTGGAGGCATCACCGCTGCCCGGCGGGACCACCGGCGCGCCGACACCCGAATTCGCCTTGGTCCAACTGGATATCATCGAGCGTCCGCAAGCCGGTTGACTGCCAAGATCGCCTCAGCCGCCCGCCGTGACCTGTGCCGGACTCGGAGCGACCTCGGCCAACCCCTGGGCAGGCGGCACCGTCGCGGTGAAACCCAGAGTCCGCCTGGCCCGTTCGATATCGGCGACAAAATGCCGCACATCGCCGATCCGGTACTGCCCGGTGACCACCGGCGCGGGACCGCCGCGCGCCTTGGCCATGATCGAGGCGACCTCCCACAGCGTGATCGGCCGGCCGGAACCGATATTCAGCGGAACGAAACCCGGCAGCGCCCGCTCGATCGCCGCGAGCACGGCCGCCGCGGCATCGCGCACATGCACGAAATCCCGCACCTGGCCGCCGTCCTCGAAGACGTGCGGAGCACGTCCCTCGTCCAGCGCGGCGCGCACCTGTCCCACCATGCCCGCTCGCGCGCCTACGCCGTAGACCTGGTTCATCCGCAGCGCGGTCACCGCGCCACCGACGTGCAAACCCCAGGCGAAGGCGTAGTTTTCCTGCGCCACCTTGCTCGCGCCGTAGCTTCCGCGCGGACGCAGCGGCGCGTCCTCACCCACCGGCTCCCAGGTCAGTACCTCGCCGGTGCGTGGCGCCCGATGGTCGAACATGCCGCGGTCCAGGTCCGCGCGCCTGCGCAGCCCTGGAAAGAACGGTCCACCGCGCACGCTGCGATAGCGGCCTTCGCCGTACACGCTGATCGACGACGCGAGCACCAGGCGACGCACCTTGGCCCGCTCCATCGCGCCGAGCAGCACCGCGGTGCCCAGATCGTTGTGTGTCGCGAAGTCGGCCGGGCCCGTGCCCGCGGTGACCGCGGCGAGATGACAGACGACGTCGACGCCCGCCAGCAGCGGCTCGACGGCGTCGGCATCCCGCACGTCCACCCGCGAAACACCCGCCGGCGGCTCCGCGTCCGCGCCGTGCACAGCGTCGAGCATCAAATCGAGCCCGACCACCTCGTGCCCCGCGGCAGCCACGGCCTTGCTCACGTGTGTTCCGAGAAAACCGGCCGCGCCGGTGACCAGCACTCTCATTCACCGCACCCTTGTTCGGCACCCCGCATGGGTCAGGGTAGCTCGAAAGGCAGCGACACTCCGGTATGGACGCGGCACCGATCGCAGGTGTCGGTCTCGGTGACCGCGGCCACCGAGCGGCGGATCAGTTCCTTGAAGGGCGCCAGGTTGCGTTTGAACTCGGCGAAGACGTCGATCGCGTGCACGCCAGCACCCTCCTCCAAGCCCGCGTCCAGGTCGGTTACCAAAGCGACTGCGGCGTAGCACATCTCGAGTTCCCTGGCGAGCACGGCCTCCGGGTGCCCGGTCATGTTCACCAGGTCCCAGCCCTGCCCGGCGAACCAGCGGCTCTCGGCCCTGGTGGAGAACCGCGGACCCTGCACGACGACCATCGTGCCCGCGCCCTTCATCGGCAGCGCGTCGTTCGCGGACTTGATGGTGGCGGTGCGGAGGTCGTCGCAGTACGGGTCGGCGAACGAGACGTGCACGCCGCCGCCGTCGAAATAGGTCTGCGGCCGCCCGGAGGTGCGGTCCACCAGTTGGTCCGGCACCACCACGGTGCCGGGGCCCCAGTCGCCGCGCAGGCTGCCCACCGCGCACGGCGCGAACACCCGGCGCACCCCCAGCGAGCGCAGCGCCCACAGGTTGGCCCGGTACGGCAGGGTGTGCGGGGCGAACTCGTGGCTCTTGCCGTGCCGCGGCACGAAGGCGACCGGACGGCCCTCGACCTCACCGACCGCGATCGGCGCACTCGGCGCGCCGTAGGGAGTCTCCACCTCGACGTGCGTCGCCTCGTTGTCGAAGAAATCGTAGAAGCCGCTGCCGCCGATGACGGCGAGCGCGGGCCTGGCATGCGAACTCATGCACCAATTCTCCCGTCCCGGCGCCCCCGATGATCAACGGGTACCGAAACTCCCGGCGATCAGGCGCTGAACTGACAAGTCCGCCGGAAAACTGTACCCTAGGGGGGTATGAATTCCGGTCCGCCCGCAGACCGGCAGCCAGCGAGGAGACACCCGGTGACACCCACTGCCCATGACCACGCCGCGCACGATCATGCCGCGCACGGCTACATCACCGCAAAGGACGACTACCTCAAGCGCCTGCGCCGCATCGAGGGTCAGGCGCGCGGGCTGCAGCGGATGGTGGAGGAAGAGAAGTACTGCATCGACATCCTCACCCAGGTCTCCGCCATGACCAAGGCCCTGCAGGCGGTGGCGATGGGGTTGCTCGAAGACCACATCAGCCATTGCGTGGTGGACGCCGCGGTAGCGGGCGGGCCCGAGGCCGAAGCCAAGATCAAAGAGGCCACCGACGCCATCGCCCGCCTCGTCCGCTCCTGATCGCCCGTAACGAGGGCGGCTAGCCGTGCCAGCGGCGGTAGACGTCGGCGGCGCCGGGGTGCAGTGGGACCGGAGCGGTGCCGATGAGCGAGCGGCCGTCCAGGAATTGGGTGCCCGCGGCCTCGGTGGGTACCAGCGAATCGGCCTTGTACACCAGTAGCTCGACGATCGATGCGGCGGTCTCCGGCGGCATGGACGCGGCGGCGAGCAGGAGGTTCGCCACGCCGATGGTATGTACGGCGACGCCACCGGGATAGGCGTCGGCCGGGATCTCCACCCGGTCGTAGACCGGACCGAACCGCTCCCGCATGGGCACGGCCAGCTCACCCATATCCACCAGCCGCATGCGCTGCGGCACCTCGAGCACACTCGTCGGAACGCCACCGGCCCAGAGCAACGCGTCCGCCGCACCGGCCAGCAATGCCGCCACCGCCTCGCGTAGCGGCCGATGCGAAATCTCCACGTCTTGTTCGGGATCCAAGCCGGCCACCCGCAAGATCCGGTGGCCGGTCACCGCGGCTCCGGATCCGGCGGCACCCAAGTTCACCCGGGTCCCCCGCAACTCCGCGACACTCCCGATTCGACTGTCCGACCGCACCACCAGTTGTAGGTAGTTCTCGTACACCCGGCCGAGTGCGAGCACCCGATCGGTCGTGTCGCCCACCGAATCCGACAGTGCCAGCGCCGCGTCTACCTCGCCGTGCGCCAACATCGCCAGGTTCTCCTGCGACCCCGACGTCGTCACCCGCTCGATCCGCACATCCCCCGTCTTCGCCGCGGCGGCGGACAGCAACCCCGCGAAGGCGTGGTAGAAACCGCCGACCTCCCCCGACGCCAGCCGCACCAGCGGCCCGCCCCCACTCGGTCCGCACCCGGCGATACCCGCCGCAGCCGCCATCCCGGTCAGCGCGAGAAACCCCCGCCGTCCCATCATCGCCATCTCCGACCGACCCGACGCAGCACGAGCACCGACTACCGCCGGCCTCGGCCAGTTCCACCGATCCGTCATTCGCGCACCGCCGCGGGCAGCCGGATACGAACGGTGAGGCCGTGCGGGTGGACCGGTTCGACGGTGAGCGTGCCGCCGCGGGCTTGCGCGAGGGCCGCGGCAATGGGCAGGCCGAGGCCGGAACCGCCGCTGACGGCGGTCGAGCCGCGGAAGAAACGAGTGGTGAGACGATCGATCTCGTCGGCGCGCACGCCGGTGCCGTTGTCCTGGACGGTGACGGTGACCCAGTCCGGCTCGGCGGTCACGGTGACCACGGTCCGCGCGCCGGACCCGGCGTAGCGGGACGAATTGCTCAGCGGCACATCCAGTATCTGCGCGAGCACATCGGCCGAGACAGCGACGTCGGCGTGCGCGGTCGACGGCGTAATACGCAATTCCTGCCCCGCCGACTCGTAGGCCGAACACCACGCGTCATAGCGGTCGGCCACCACTTGAACTGCGTCGCAGTGGTTCTCGGCCTCGGCAAGGCGCGCCGCGTCGAACGCGGCGGGGGTTTCGGCGACGGCGAGGGTGAGCAGGCCGTCCAGCAGCGCGGTCAACCGTTCGACTTCGGCGCTGGCGCCACGGAAGGTGGTGGCCGCGTTGCCCGGTATCGCGGGCTCCAGCGAATCGAGCCGAATCGTCAAGGCTGCCAGCGGGTTCCGCATGGCGTGCGCGGTGTCGGCGACGAGTTGCCGTTGCGCGTCCACCGAATCGGCTACGGCAACCGCCATGGCGTCGAAAGATTCCGCGACGGCCCGCATTTCGGGTGGGCCACCGTGCCGCCGCGCGATCGACGCGGGGTGCTTCGCGGTCACCGGCTCGGCGCGCGGCTTGGGCAGTGTCGCGGTGAGATCGGCGACCGCGTGCGAGAGGGCCGCGAGCGGCCGCAGCACCCAGCGACTCAAGGTCAATGCGAGCAAGGTGAACAGCGCCATCGCTATCGCGCCGCCGAGCACGATCAACGCCCAGGTCCGCGCGATGTCGGCGCGCGCACGGGCGGTCGATGCCTGGATCACCACCGCGCCGTTGACCTGCACCCCGGTGCCGACCGGCCGCGCGATGAGCATGGTCGGCGCACCCCACGGTGTCAGCTGCCGCACCGCCTGTGGACGCTGATTGCGCCGCGCCGCGGCCACCGCGCCACGGATACCCGGATCGGCGAGACTCGCACCGCCATTGGCGGTTGTCGCTCCCTTGGCATCGACCACGAGCACGTCCTCGCCGTAGAGCTCGTGATAGCGGACCACCTCGTCGGACAGCGCGCGACTGTCTCCGGTCGCCGACGCCGCGGCGGCGAGGTTCGCGAACCGGTCCGCGTCGCCGGACCGGTCGAGCACCAGTTGCTGGGTCCGGCTGGTCGCGACCGTCAGCGAAAGCGGAACCGCGAACGCCAGTACCGCGATCGCGGCGAAAACGGTCAGCGCGATGAGTAGGCGGCGCCGCATGGCACGTCCCTGGTCACTGTCCCCACCGGTACCCGTATCCGCGAATAGTCGTGATCAGTCCCGGCCGTTTCAGCTTGGCGCGCAACCCGGTCATGTGCACGTCCAGCGATCGCGACACCGCGACGAACGCGTCGCCCCAGATCCGGTCCATCAGCTGCTGGCGGCTCACCGCGGCGCCGGGCCGCTCGACCAGCGCCTCCACCAGTTCGAATTCCTTCTGCGTCAACGTGATCGGCTCGCCGCCCACCTCGACGACGCGCGCCTGAAGATCCACCCGCACGTCCCCGGTTTCCACTACCGCCTGCGCGGGTTGCGCCGCGGCGGCCGCGCGCCGGGTGACGGTCTCCAGCCGGGCCATCAATTCCGCGATGCGGGGCGGTTTCACCAGATAGTCGTCGGCGCCACCGCGCAATCCCCGGACGATCGAACGCTCGTCGCTGCGGGCGGTCAGGATGAGTACCGGCACCTGACTCACCTCGCGCAACTGCCGAAGCACGTGCAGGCCGTCGCCGTCGGGCAGGCCGAGATCGAGGATCACCGCGTCGTAACCACGGTGCGACGTAAGGAGATCCGCGCCGCGTCGTTTGCGCTCCGCTCGGTAGCCCCGAGCGTTGAGCGCCTCCACCAGCGCGTCGCCAACGCCGTCGTCATCTTCGACCACCGCAAGCCGCACGCGCCGATCCTCCCATAACGGGTGGATCGGCGCGTGTGCCGGGCTGTCAGTCACGCACGGTGGCCAACGGACGGTCCGGCTCGGTCGCCCCGGCGTCGACCCCAGTATCGGCGTCGGAGGCGGCGGAGAGTTCGGCTTCGATGGTCGACGAAGTCGAAGTCTCCCGCATGAAGAAGTAGGTGGTCAGCGAGATGGCGATACATCCGGCGACGTACCAGAAGTACACCGATTCATGGCCGGCCTTCTTCAGTGCCAGCGCGATCGTTTCCGCGGTGCCGCCGAAGATGGCGACGGTCAGCGCGTAGGGCAGACCGACGCCGAGCGCACGGATCTTGGTCGGGAACAGCTCGGCCTTCACGATCGCGTTGATCGAGGTGTAACCGGTAATGATGACCAGCGCGGTCATCATCAGTGCCCACGCGGCGATGGGGTTCTTGGTGTTACCGAGGACCGTCATGATCGGCACGGTCAGCAGCGTGCCCGCGACACCGAAGAAGATGAGCAGCTTGCGCCGCCCGATCCGGTCGGACAACGCACCCGCCAGCGGCTGGAAGATCACGAACACCAGCAGCGCGATGAAGTTGATCCAGGCGACGGTGCCCTTGGAGATGCCGGAGGTGTTGATCATGAACTTCTGCATGTAGGTCGTGTAGGTGTAGAACGCGACCGTTCCACCCAGCGTCAGACCCATCACCAGCAGGCATTCCCGCGGGTACTGCAGCAGCATCCGCAGCGAACCACGGGCGGGCGGCGGCTTGGGCTCGCCCCGCTTGGCGGCGGTGGCTTCGGCGGCCTTGTCCTTGCCGAGCTGGTAGGCGTGCTCGGAAATCCCGTCGCCGATGAAGACCCGGTTTTCCGGATCCGCGGCGGCGGCCTTGAACTGCTCCGACTCGTCCATGCTGCGCCGCAACCACATCACGACAAGCGCGCCACCCGCGCCGATCACGAACGGAATGCGCCAGCCCCAGTTGTTCATTTCCGCACTGGTGAGGAACTGCTGCAGGACGATCTGCACGCCGAGCGCGACGAGCTGACCCGCGACCAGGGTCACGTACTGGAAGCTCGAGTAGAACCCGCGCTTGCCGGTGGAGGCCACCTCGGACAAATACGTTGCGCTGGTGGCGTATTCGCCGCCGACCGAGAGTCCTTGCAGCAGCCGGGCCAGCAACAACAGGATCGGTGCCGCGATGCCGATCGTCTGATAGCCGGGGGTAACGGCGATCAGCAGCGAGCCACCGGCCATCACCGTCACCGACAGGGTCAGTGCGGAACGACGCCCGTACTTGTCGGCGTAGCGGCCCAGCATCCAGCCGCCGATCGGGCGCATGAGGAACCCGACCGCGAAAACCGCTGCGGTGGACAGCAACTGCGCGGTCGGGTCATCGGCGGGAAAGAACGTTTTCGCGAAGTAAACGCTGAAAGCGGCATAGACGTACCAGTCGTACCACTCGACGAGGTTACCGATGGATCCGCGAAGCACGTTCGCGACGACCCGGCGCTCACTCGCGGGCTGTGTCGTAGTCACAAGATCTCCTTCTTCGACGCGTCAGCGCGTCAGCTGAGATCGAGTGTGTCTGCAGTCACAAGCCCGACGGAACCGTCCGAGACCCTTTCTAACGTTCCCTTAGGACGATGGTTTCCGGCTTCAGCCGCGGGGGTTCAGCAGCGGAGCCAGGGTGCGCAGATCGGCAAGATAGTCGTCACCGAGCATCTGCACCGCCACGTGGTCACCCCCGGCGGCCAAGTGCGCGGTGAGCTGTGCGGCGACTTGCTCGGGCGTACCGTGCGCGACCACGGCGTCGAGCACCCGGTCGCTGGCGGGCAACGCGAGTTCGTCGTCGGTGAAGCCGAGCCTGCGCAGGTTCGACACATAGTTCGTCAGGCCGAGGTAGAACGCGGCCTTGTCCGCCGCGACCGAACGCGCTTGCCGCACATCGTCGGTCAGCACGACCTTGTGTTCGGTCGCGAGCAACGCGTCCGGTCCGATCGTCGCGCGGGCCTGCTCGGTATGCGTGGCGGGCACGAAATAGGGCAGCGCACCGGCGGACCGCGCCGCGGCCAGCTTCAGTACCCGGGGACCGAGCGCGGCCACCGCCCGGCGCGCCACCGGAACCTGCGCGGCATCCAACTCGTCCAGGTACTCGACGAGGGCGTCGTAGGGCTTGCGGTACGCGCCGGTGTGCTCCGGGTGGCCCGCGCCGATTCCGAGCAGGAAGCGCCCCGGGAATCGCGCCTCGATCCGGTGGAACGATTCGGCGACCTGCTTGGCAGGCGCGGCCCAGATGTTCACGATGCTGGTCGCCACCGAGATCGACTCGGTCGCCTCGAGCAACGGCTCGACGGTCGACAGATCCGCGGGCGGCGAAGCGCCGAGCCACAGCGTGCCGTAACCCAATTCCTCCAGCTCGCGGGCGTCCTGCGGGCTGAACCCGAGGTACTCCCGCCATACACCGAACCGTCCGAGCGCATCGAATGTCATGACACTGCGAACCTTCGTGCGGCGACCGGTATTCCGGGCCGATTCATGGCGGAAAATCTCCGCGAAAGTGTTAGCACTCTCGACCCGAGAGTGCTAAATTTGTTGGTGCACAGCTACCGGCGCCTACCGCGGTGGCAGGCGTCGCCACTAGTGAAATGGAGGTGATTGCTGTGCTGAGGTTCGATCCATTCCATGACATCGACACCGTCGCGCGCCAGCTGCTCGGCGAAGCTGTTGGATCCGCACGTGCGCCGCGATTCATGCCCATGGATCTGTTCAAGGCGGGTGACCACTACGTGCTCAACGCCGACCTCCCCGGGGTCGATCCCGGCTCGGTCGACGTCAGCGTCGACAACGGCACCCTGACACTGCGCGCGCAGCGCAGCGCGCCCAGCGAGGAAGGCGTCCAATGGATTGCCTCCGAGCGCTTCACCGGCAACTACATGCGCCAGGTGAGCCTCGGCGACAACGTCGACGCCGAAAAGATCAGCGCCGCATACAACAACGGCGTGCTGTCCGTGACGATCCCGATCGCCGAACGGGCCAAGCCGCGCCGCATCGAAATCGCCGGTGGATCATCCCAGAAGACGATCGAAGCCGGATCTTCCAACTGAAGCGATCGCTCCCGCGCTGCACCCGACCGCGCGTCGGACAGCGCGGGAGCACTTCGCCGAGAACGAAAGTTCAGCCCCCGCAACATCCTTCGCCGACTGGCACGGTACGCACTTCCCTGGTCTGCGCATTACGAGCAGCGAGGTCCGCGTCGGCCGGATAGTCGACGGCGATCAGGCTCAGACCGTGCGCGGGGGCCACGGTGACCGAGCTGGAGCGTTCGGTGTCGTTCAGCAGGCTGCCGGCCCACTCCGGGGTGCGTCGGCCCTCCCCCACGGCCAGGACGGCACCGACCAGGCTGCGGACCATCGACCAGCAGAAGGCGTCCGCGCTGACCTGAGCGGTGAGCAGATCACCATCCCGTTCCCAGTCGAATCGCTGGAGTTCACGAACGGTCGTCGCGCCCTCCCGGCGACGACAAAAGGCCGCGAAGTTGTGCAGACCCAACAGTTTTCGCGATGCCGCACGCATAGCGTCGACATCGACGTCATGGCGGCAGGCGACGATGCTGCGCGCCCGCAACGGCTCGGCGCCGTAGGGGGCGGTGGTCAGCCGGTACACATAGTGCCGGCGAATCGCCGAGAAGCGAGCGTCGAATTCGGGCGGAGCGACGCGAACATCCTTGATGCGCACATCCCTCGGCAGGAAGCGCGCCATCCGATGCACCACCTTGCCCGGGTCGACCTCCGCGACCGTATCGAAGTGGGCGACTTGGCCTTCGGCATGCACGCCGGCGTCGGTGCGGCCCGCGACGGTCAGCTGAACCGGTTCACGGAACACCTTGCTCAGCGAGTCCTCCAACACGCCCTGCACGGTGCGCAACCCGGGCTGGCGCGCCCAGCCGGTGAAATCTGTTCCGTCGTAACTGATGTCGAGCCGGACCCGGACCGACGCGCGGGCGGGTACGGACGGCGCCGCAGCCGTCTGCTCAGCTGAACCCACCGAATCCTCCACCGTCACAACTCATCTCCTGGTCAACGAACAAACCCGCCGACCCGCATAGCGGGCGGCGGGCTCGTTCACGAACTCCGACGCGAACGTCAGGCCTTGGCTTCGCCGGCCTTTTCGTCGGCAGCCGGGGCCTCGGCCTCGGCGGTCTCGGCAACAGCCTCGTCAGCGGCGCCTTCCGGCGCCTCCGCCTCGACAACCTCAGCGGCCGGAGCCGGATCGGTCTTCTTGGACGCGGCAACACGGCGAGCGCGATCGGCCTCGTTGGTCACGGTCTTCTCGCGAACCAGCTCGATGATCGCCATCGGCGCGTTGTCACCCTTGCGGGGCAGCGTCTTGGTGATGCGGGTGTAGCCACCTTCGCGACCCTCGAACGAGGGGCCGATCGTGGCGAAAAGCTCGTGCACGACGTCCTTGTTACGGATCACCTTGAGCACCTCGCGACGGTCGGCAAGGGTGCCGCCCTTCGCCTTGGTGACCAGCTTCTCCGCGTAGGGGCGCAGCGCCTTGGCCTTGGCCTCGGTGGTCGAAATACGACCGTGCTCGAAGAGCGCCGTCGCCAGATTGGCGAAGATCGCCTTCTGGTGCGACGCCGACCCGCCGAAGCGAGCACCCTTCTTGGGCTTGGGCATTGTTTGTTCTCCTTGTGTGAGGCCGTGCCGGGGTGCCTACCCCAGCGGCCTAGAGCTGTTCGGTCTCGGCGTAGTCCTGCTCGCCACCGTCGGTGTCACTGAACGTGCCGCTGTCGCTCCACGTACCAGTGCTCGCGTCGTAACCCACCACAGAAGAAGGATCGAACGACGCCGGGCTGTCCTTCAGCGAGAGGCCGAGCGCGTGCAGCTTGACCTTCACCTCGTCGATGGACTTCTGGCCGAAGTTGCGGATGTCCAGCAGGTCCGACTCGGTGCGGGCGACGAGCTCGCCCACGGTGTGCACACCCTCGCGCTTGAGGCAGTTGTAGGACCGGACGGTGAGGTCCAGGTCCTCGATCGGCAGACCGAACGAGGCGATGTGGTCCGCCTCGGCCGGCGAAGGGCCGATCTCGATGCCTTCGGCTTCGACGTTCAGCTCACGGGCCAGGCCGAAGAGCTCGACCAGGGTCTTGCCCGCCGAGGCGAGCGCGTCCCGCGCGCTGATGGAGTTCTTGGTCTCCACGTCCAGGATGAGACGGTCGAAGTCGGTGCGCTGCTCGACACGGGTGGCCTCGACCTTGTAGGTCACCTTGAGCACCGGCGAGTAGATCGAATCCACCGGGATCCGGCCGATTTCCGCGCCGGACGCCTTGTTCTGCACGGCCGGGACGTAACCGCGACCGCGCTCGACAACGAGCTCGATCTCCAGCTTGCCCTTGTCGTTCAGGGTGGCGATGTGCATGTCCGGGTTGTGCACCACGACGCCGGTCGGCGGCACGATGTCACCCGCGGTGACGGTGCCGGGGCCCTGCTTGCGCACGTACATCGTGACCGGCTCGTCCTCCTCCGAGGACACGACCAGACCCTTGAGGTTCAGGATGATGTCGGTGACATCTTCCTTCACGCCGGGGACGGTGGTGAACTCGTGCAGCACGCCGTCGATACGAATGCTCGTGACCGCGGCCCCCGGGATCGAGGACAGCAGGGTACGCCGGAGCGAGTTGCCCAGGGTGTAACCGAAGCCCGGCTCGAGCGGTTCGATGGTGAACTTCGACCGGTTCTCGGCGACGACCTCTTCGGTCAGCGTCGGACGCTGTGAAATCAGCATTTAGGATCATCCTCCTGTTTGGGCGCCCGCTATTTGACGCCTCGTTTAAGGGGTTGTGCATGATCGCCCGGTTCGGGGCGATCACGCACCAGTAGCAGCGTTGAGCTGTGCGCGATTCCGTCCCGGGTGACCAGGACGGCTCGCCGCGCGTTACTTCGAGTAGTACTCGACGATCAGCTGTTCCTGCAGTGGCACATCGATCTGAGCGCGTTCCGGCTGCTGGTGCACCAGGATCCGGAGACGGCCCGGGATGACCTGCAGCCAGCCGGGGACCGGACGGTCGCCGACGGTCTCGCGCGCCACCTGGAACGGCAGCGTGCTCAGCGACTTCTCCTTGACATCGATGATGTCGTACTGGGTCACCTGGAAGCTCGGAACGTTGACGCTCCGGTTGTTCACCAGGAAGTGGCCGTGGCTGACCAGCTGGCGAGCCTGGCGACGGGTACGCGCGAGACCCGCGCGGTACACGACGTTGTCCAGACGGCACTCCAGCAGACGAAGCAGGTTGTCACCGGTCTTGCCCTTGAGGCGGTTGGCCTCTTCGTAGTACCGGCGGAACTGCTTCTCCATGACGCCGTAGGAGAAGCGAGCCTTCTGCTTCTCCTGCAGCTGGAGCAGGTACTCGCTCTCCTTGATCCGCGCGCGGCCGTGCTGGCCGGGCGGGTAGGGGCGACGTTCGAACGCCTGGTCACCGCCGACGAGGTCGACGCGCAGACGACGCGACTTGCGGGTGATGGGGCCTGTATAACGAGCCATTTTTCGCTATTCCTTTCCCGCTAGACTCGACGCCGCTTGGGCGGACGGCAGCCGTTGTGCGGCTGCGGGGTGACATCGGAGATCGTGCCCACTTCCAGGCCCGCGGCCTGCAGCGAACGGATCGCGGTCTCGCGGCCCGAACCCGGGCCCTTGACGAACACGTCGACCTTCTTGACGCCGTTCTCCTGCGCCTTGCGGGCAGCGTTCTCGGCGGCGAGCTGCGCGGCGAACGGGGTCGACTTGCGCGAACCCTTGAAGCCGACGTGGCCCGACGACGCCCAGGAGATGACGTTGCCGGCCGGGTCGGTGATCGACACGATGGTGTTGTTGAACGTGCTCTTGATGTGTGCGTGGCCGTGCGGGACGTTCTTCTTTTCCCGGCGACGCGACTTCTGGGTCTTCTTGGGGCCGGAGGCCCTGGACTTCGGAGGCATCGGTTATCCCCTACTTCTTCTTGCCGGCGACGGTGCGCTTCGGGCCCTTGCGGGTGCGCGCGTTGGTCTTGGTGCGCTGACCACGCACGGGCAGACCACGACGGTGGCGCAGACCCTGGTAGCAGCCGATCTCGATCTTGCGACGGATGTCGGCCTGCACCTCGCGGCGCAGGTCACCTTCGACCTTGAGCTCGGGCGAGCTCTCGATGTAGTCACGCAGCTGCGTCACCTGATCGTCGCTGAGGTCCTTGCTGCGCAGGTCCGGGCTGATGCCGGTGGCCGCGAGGATCTCCTTGGAGCGGGTACGGCCGACGCCGTAGATGTAGGTCAGCGCGATCTCCATGCGCTTTTCGCGCGGGAGATCAACGCCCATGAGACGTGCCATGTGGCAGGTTCCTTAACTTTGGCGGAGGTCTGCTCCCTGTCCGTCCCCTCGTCTTGGTGGGGCACCGGCCTCCGTACCGGTGGTAGGCGCACACGCCCCCGGGCGAACCCGGAATTTCCGCAGCGTGCGGCTGGAGCTGGGAGTTCTTCTTTATTTGTGGCCAAGCCGATCAGTGATCGGTGCCCGGCTGGTGATCGTGGGGTCGCCCCCGCTTTGATCAGCCCTGGCGCTGCTTGTGGCGCAGGTTGTCGCAGATCACCATGACCCGACCGTGACGGCGGATCACCTTGCACTTCTCGCAGATCTTCTTGACGCTCGGCTGAACCTTCACGTCCGTCCAATCTTGTTGTGGTTCACACGGGTGTGAACACAGTTTTTCCCCAGCCGATTCGCTGGGGAAGTCTGTTGTGCCGCTCTGTCGAGCGACGGTCCCGCCCTGCCGGGCGAGCGTGTCACCTAAAGGCGAGCGTTCCGCCCTACCGAACCCCGAAGGGTCCGGCTCAAAAGCGAGCGATCCGCCCTACCGAGCCCCGTCCGGGGGTCCGGGGGCGAAGCCCGCCGGGCGGGGCGTGGGGGTTGCACCCCCACAAAACACCAAGTGAATCGACTTCGGCGAGCGCTCCGCGAGCAGGGCTCGCCCACTCGATTCACTTGTAGCGGTAAACGATCCGGCCGCGCGACAGGTCGTAGGGAGACAGCTCGACGACCACACGGTCCTCGGGGAGGATACGAATGTAGTGCTGCCGCATCTTCCCGCTGATGTGCGCGAGAACCTTGTGACCGTTCTCGAGCTCGATCCGGAACATCGCATTGGGCAGCGGCTCGACAACTCGACCCTCGACCTCGATGGCCCCGTCTTTCTTCGCCATGTCCTCCGCGATCCCGGTTACGCTCAACCTGGTTTGTTTGGCTTGTTTCTGCTTACATGGACCGGTCGGTCGAACCTGACCGATGACACGCAAACAGTCGGCGCATAGGTGCACCGCCGCTCCAGCTTACCGGTAGCCCCCGGTTCCGGCAAAAATGCCCCCTGCCAGCAGCGGCCGCCAGTACTCTTTTCGCGCCGATCAGAGCAGGAAATTCGCACCCGCGACCCCCTGGCCTCCTGCCCCACAGTGGTGTCCGGACGTCGCGTAAACTGACCGCTGTCCAGGTATAAAGGTCGAGCAGATCTAGGGGGATCCGTGAGCGAGCGTAGCGAGCGAACCCCATACACAGCGCCTTCGGGCACGGCGGAGCCGAGCGCCAGCGAGGTGCAGCCGTGAGTCGTAATAACGACGGCCTCCCCATGCTGCCGCCGTGGCTATCGGAGAGCGAAGTCACCCAGGTCGGCTACGAAGCGCCGGTGCAGAACCTTCCCCCTGACGAACTGATCGAAGAAGGGCCGAGTCGCAGGCGCGGTCGATTCAAGGGCCGGGCAGCCGAAGGCTCCGAAGCAGCGCCGAGCTCACGCCAGGAGAAGCGCCGCAAGGGCTGGCGCCGCGACAAGAACGACGAGCAGCCCGCCGCGGAGCAGCAGCCGAACCAGGTCGGTCGCGCACCCGAATCCGCCACCCGCGGGCCGCAAGTGCCGCCGCGGGAACCGGAACTCCGCGCGCCGCAGCCGGATCCGCGCGCACCCCAAGCCCCGCAACCCGATTCCCCGGACAACGGCGCGTGGCGGCAGCCGAACCCCGAAGCCCCCGCCCACCCCGAAGCACCCGCCCAACCGCGCCAGGACGAGGCGTGGCAGGCCGGACCCCCGCCGCGGGCCGAGGGACCCGCCCTCGGTCTGCCCACCCGCAACCCTGGCCCGCCGCCCCCGGCATTCCAACCGCTGGGCAGGCGAGCCGATGCCGAAGCACCCGTATCGAGCGATGCGACCGTGCGCCACCCGGCCGCCAGGCCGGATCTGCCACCACCGCCCGCGATTCCGGAGGCACCGCCGTCCGCGTCCACCGGCGCGCCTGCCGCTCCGGCCGAGCGTTCGGCGCCGCCCGCGCCCGAGTCCGACGGCCCGCCGCCGTGGCTGGCCGGACCGAGGCCCGAACAGGGGACGACCGCTCCGGCAGAGTCGCCCCGTCGGCCCCCGTTGCCGGAACCTCCGGCGCCACAGGGGAACCCGCCGGGCGGGCGATCGGCAATGCCGCCCGCCGAGGCAGTCCCGTCGGCCCGACTCGATCAGCCGACGGCACCGCCGCGCGGCGCGGACGGTCCGCCACCCTGGCTGGCGCCCGCCGATCTCGGGGCGTCTCGTAGCGCACCGGAGCAGGCCGAACGGCCCAGCCGGCGCGGACCGGAACTTCCGCCTCCCCCTGGCGAATTCGCCGCCCGTAGTGGTCAGGCGGCGACCGAGACCGGTTCCGACGAACCGGCAGTCACCGGACCGACCGACGCCGGATCTACCGGCGAGGCACCTAACACGCCGGACCCGCAGACAAGTGGAGCCGGATCGTCCGGCCCGAGCCGCAAGCCCGCACCTGGCGACACACCAGCTCCCGAAGATGTGCGGGGCCAGACCCGCACACCGAGCGGCGATATCTCCGCGACTGCCGACCACTCCGGCACGGCGACCCCGGAGCACGGGGTCGCGCCACCGAACCGAGATCGCGTGCCGGGTGCCGAGCAGTCCGGTGCGGAACCCGGTTCCGGCACAACGACACCCGGTCTGCCGCCGCAGCGGCAACCGAGCCCGGGACCCGCCGATGGTTCGGCACCTTCGGGTCCGACGGCGCCAGAGCACGGACAGCGACTGCCCGGCGGCGCTCGAACGCCGAGCACGGCGGGCTCGCCGGTCTCCGGGCCACTCGGTGCGCCACAGCCGGATCGACCGCATGATCCGGCCGCCACACCACAGGCGCCCGCGGCCGAGTACCAAGGTCCGAACGGGACGGGCGGGCCGCGACTTCCCGGCTGGCAGGCGGAATCCGAACAGCCCGACCCCGTTCGACAGGCACCCGGCTGGGTGACTTCGTCGGGTGCGAGCACCGGTCCGGCCAGGCCGGGCACCGGACGGCACCGGCTACCCGCCGAGACCGCGGCGCAGCCGGGACCTGAGGGGCAACCGCAGCCGTCGACCGGTCCGCACGCGCCGACCGAGCAACAACGCATCCCGGTAGGACCGGTCCGACAGGACGGACCCACTGGACAGGCGCCGGGCACCGAGCAAGCCCGACCGGAGGCACCCGGCGAGCAATGGCGCGCTCCGGCCACCCAAGCGCCTACCGGCGAATTCACCGGCCACACGCCGCCGGTCAGCCGACAGGCACCGGTAAGTGCTCCACCGGGACAGCAGGCACCCGGCGAGCAATGGCGCAATGTCGCACCGACAAGCGAAACCGCGGGCCCGGCAGCACCATTCGCCGGTGGCCAAGCGCCGGGCAGCGAGCCCGGACCGCAGGCGCCCCAGCAGTGGCGCAATGCCGCGCCGGTAAACGAAACCGCGGGCCCGGCAGCACCATTCGCCGGTGGCCAAGCGCCGAGTAGCGAGCAGATCGGGCCGCCGCGACCGGGCGAGCAGTGGGGCAACCCGGTTGGACCGACATCCGCTGGCCACACACCGCCGTTCGCCGGTGGGCAGGCGCCAGGTAGTGAACAGCTCGGACCACAGGCACCCGGTGGTTTCGTCGGGGGGCAGGCACCGGGACCGCAGGCCGGGCAGTGGGGCCAGCCGTCGGGCCGTCCGCAGCATCCGGGAACACCCGGTGTGCCACCGCAGTACCCGCCGGGTGTGCAGTACCAGCAGGGACCGCCGCCGTCACTGGACGATGTGCCGATGCGGCGAGCCAAGAAGTCGCCGGGTAGTGGTTGGCGCAAGGCCGTGCATCATGTGTCCGGTGGCGCGATCAATCCGGGGTTGTCCGCCGAGGAGCGACGGCTGCAGGAACTGGTCGCCCGGATCAGGCAACCGGTGCGCGGCGACTACCGGATCGCGGTGCTCTCGCTGAAGGGTGGCGTCGGAAAGACCACCACGACAATGGGTATCGGGTCGATCTTCGCGTCGATTCGCGGTGACCGGGTGATCGCGGTCGACGCCAACCCCGACTTCGGCACGCTGTCCCAGCGGGTGCCGTTGCAGACCAGGTCCACCGTGCGCGACCTGCTGCTCGATCCGTCGATCCAGCGCTACTCGGACGTGCGCAGGCACACCTCGCAGGCCACCAGCCGCCTGGAAGTGCTTGCCAGCGAGCGCGATCCGGCGGCATCGGAGGCGTTCAGCGAGGACGAGTACCGCGCGGTGGCGCGCATCTTGCAGCGGTTCTACAACATCATCCTCACCGACTGTGGCACCGGACTCATGCACTCGGCGATGTCGGGCGTGCTCGATCTGGCCCACTCGCTGGTGCTGATCTCCTCCCCCGCGATCGACGGGGCCCGCAGTGCCGCAGCGACTTTGGACTGGCTCTCGCTGCACGGACACGACCACCTGGTCCGCAACGCGGTAGTGGTGATCAACTCACCACGCGCGGGCTCCCCCAACGTCGGCATCATGCAGCTGCGGGAGTACTTCCTGTCCCGCTGCCGCGCCGTGCACATCATCCCCTTCGACGCGCACATGTCCGAGGGCGCCGAGATCGACCTGCACCGCCTGCACAAGCAGACCAAGCGCGCCTACGTCGAACTCGCCGCTACCATTGCCGACGATTTCGCCACCGACCACCGCCGCTACCACCCCTGAAAACAGCCCTGCGTCACACCGTCACGTGACACACGGGCCGAACGATTCCGAGCCCTACTCACAAAGCGTCCATACGCTTCACAGGGACTACACCCGCTGTGAAGCGTATGGACGGTCTGTGAGACCTCGCACTCAATCGACCTCGCACCCCGGCTGCTTCGGCGGGGGCGAAAGTGGTTCGCGGGCTATAGGTTCGAGCCGCGGCGGGTAGCTACCACTCCGGGAGACGACGTCTGCCTGCGAGGATGTCGCGGACGAGATCGTCGTAGGCGTCGGCGAGCTCGGCCAGGTGATGCCAAGCGCCGTGCAATCTTTCGTCGTGCGCGTCCAGGGTCATCAGGGCGTGGTGCGCGCGCACCGAGGACTCGGCGAGGCGGTCGATGACCGCGCCGACGGTTTCGGTGTGCAGGGTCGCACCGAGCCGATGCTGGGGCACACTGCGCGCGACCCAGTCATCGATGGCCATCACCAATTCGACTCTGCGGCGCTCGATTTCGAGGACCACCAGTGGATCGGTGTCCACCGAGCCGCCGCGGCCGACCAGTCGCCGCTCGTGCAGCACCGCGAGATCGCGGGCGAACCAGAGCAGCGGACCACCGACTACGCGGTGCCCACGACACGCCCGAACAAGTAGATCCGAAGTGGGAAGCAGCCCAGGACCTTGGGACTGCACCACCGAATCGGCACACCGCAGTGTGCCGGGGAGAGCCATTACGACCGTTGTATCCGAACCTGCCACGTTGCCTCGCCGTCATCGCCGCACAACACCGGATCAGGACGTTCATTACAATAAACCTCTGAAGGCACCTGTCAAGCGTTACCGGGCCGTAGGAAGTCACGAAGAGTACACTTCGTTACCTGCACGACCAACCGAGGAGCAAGATGGCGGACGGTCCGACATATCACCGGATCGCAGACCTCCTCCGCGAGGAGATCCGCGCAGGCAAGTGGAAACCGGGTGATCGGTTGCCCAGCCACACGGAGCTGGCAGAGCACATGCAGGTATCGCTTACTACGGCTCGCAACGCGATTCAGGTCCTGGTCACCGAAAATCTCGTCTATACAGCTACTTCCCGCGGCACCATCGTGCGAAACCAGGAAGTTCTGGAATCGGTGGTTACCGACCATATTCGACTCGACCGGCCCAAGTCCGCGCACGATATTTTCGAGGAGATCGCGCGCGCCGCGCACCGGGTGCCGTCCAAAGAGTTCAGCGCGCGAATGGAGCCCGCAGGCCCGGAAGTCGCATTCTGGCTCGGCGTGCCGGAGGATGCCTGGGTGCTTGCTCGAACGGTCGTCCAGTATCTCGACAACGAGCCGTGGTCGTGGGAGGTCAGCTTCTACCCGCGAGACCTGGCCGAGGCCACCGGAATCGACTCGCCGCACGACATTCCGGAGGGCACGACCCGTCGGCTCGCCGATCGCGGCCAGGCCGAGACCGCGCACCGTGACACCCTGACGGCACGGCCCGCCACCGCCGAAGAGGCCACCGTGCTCGGCGTGGCCACCGGCACGATCCTGTTGGACCACTTGCGGATCGGCGCCAACCACGAGCGGGTCACCCGGGCCACCCGGCACCGCTCCATCGCCGCGAGCAACCGACTCGCCTACCACCTCGGCGACGCCGAAGGGATGGCCGTCATCGGCCGCACCCTCGGCGTGTCGTATGGGCCAGGTATCTCGTTGCCATGAGTACCGTGCTCCGCCAAGCGACAATTGGCGATCTCGGCGTGATCTGTCGGCTCCGCGTGCAGCGCACGGCGTGGCTGGCCGCACGCGGCTCCGACCAGTGGACGGTGGCCGGTCGCGGGCTGCCCATCGAGATCTTCGCCAGGGGGGTCGGTCGTTCCCTCGACGCGGGTGAGACCTGGATCGCCGAGGTCGCGGGCGAGCCCGCGGGCACGATCACCGTCAATCATCGAGCCGATCCCGGGCTCTGGTCGCCGTGGGAGCTGACCGACGCGGTAATCGTGCACTACATGATCGTCGACCTACGCTTCGCGGGCCAGCGCCTCGGCCGCCGACTACTCGAGCACGCGGCAATGCTTGCCCGCCAACAGGAACGCGACTGGGTCCGACTAGACGCTTGGACCACGAACGCAGAATTACACGACTATTACCGCAGGGCCGGTTTCCACCTCGCCCGCATCGCCGGGCCGGTAGCAACCGGCCCTTCTCGTGCCCTCTTCGAACGCCGCACCGACAGCTGGGATTTCGAGACCACGCAACACGAGATCTCCTGGGCGCGTGGGTAACTCACCGGTACCGGCTGACATCCCCCGAACGCCCACGCCGCACCGTGACGCCTGACGACGCGCTCGCCTACAGCGGCGGCAGATAGGCGATCTGCACCATCTCCTGCCCGCGGGAACGGGAGACCAGCGTGCCGCGCCCCGGCGGCAGTTTCGACGGGCGGACGTCACCGATGATCTTGCCTTCGTCCCTCGGCCCGCTGCCGATCAGCGTGTCCACCGACATGTTCTTCATGCCGCCGAGCACGTGATCGTAAAGGGCGCGCGAGACGCCGCCGGTGCGCCGGGTGACGATCAGGTGCAGCCCGATATCCCTTGCCTGCGGCAGGTATTCGAGCAACGCGACCAGCGGGTTGGTGCCGGTGACCACCATGTCGTAGTCGTCGACCAGAACGAAGATCTCCGGCCCGGTCCACCAGCTGCGCTCCCGCAGTTCCTGTGGGGTGATGTCGGAGCCGGGGATGCGCTTGGACATGAACCTGGCCAGCTCGGCCATCATCGGGCCCGAGGTCTGCGACGAGGTCGAGTAGCCGGCGAGCCGATCGGGGTCCACCACGCCGAGCATGGTGCGCCGGTAGTCGATCAGGATGATCTTGGCCTGCTCCGGCGTCGAGTTCTCGGCGATGCCCATGGCGATATTCCGCAGGAACGTCGTCTTGCCGCACTCGACGTCGGCGAAGAACATGAAATGCGGTTCGGCATCGAAATCCAGGACGAACGGCTCCAATTCGTCCTCGCCGAGGCCGACAACAACCTTGCCGGGGCCGAGTTGGACGCCGTACGCGCGCGCGATCTCCAGTACATCGTCGCGCTCGATCTTCTGCGGCAGCATGCGCACCTCGGGTGCCTGCCTGCCGGGGTACAGCTCGGCGAGCTGAGTCTTCGCCGACGCCACCCCGTCGATCACGGTATGCGGGTCGGAGTCGGAATCCAGTCGCGGCAGCGCGATGAGCATGTGCAGCTCGTCCGGGGTCAGACCGCGCCCAGGGCGGCCGACCGGCACGAGAGCCGCGGTGCGCCTGCCCATTTCGGAGTCCGTCGGATCGCCGAGGCGCAGCTCCAACCGGGTGCCGATCTGATCCTTGACCGCGGGCCGGATCTCCATCCACCGGGCGGCCGCGATGATCAAGTGGATGCCGTACGAAAGACCCTGCGCGGCAATCGCGTTGATCTGCGGCTCCAGCGTGTCGAATTCCTCACGCAGCGCCGCGTAGCCGTCGATCACCAGGAACACGTCGCCGAATTGGTCGGCGGCCAGCGGATCGTTTGCCGCGGCTTCGGTCCCGTTGATGAGCCTGGCCTCCAGCTGGGCGTACTTACGCCGCCGGAAGTCCGTCATGGATTCGATGCCCAGCTCGGTGAATCGTTCCTCGCGCTGGCGCAGCAGCGTGGTGAGCTCGGCGAGGGTGCGCCGCACCCGGTCGCTGTCCAGTCGGCCGGCGACCGAGCCGACATGCGGTATGCCGTTCAGGCTCGACAGGCTGCCGCCACCGAAGTCGAGACAGTAGAACTGCACTTGTTCGGGCGTGTGCGTGGCCGCGGCCGCCATCACGATGGTGCGCAGCGTCATCGACTTGCCGGACTGCGGGCCGCCGACAACCGCAATATTGCCTTGGGCACCGGCCAATTGGATGGTGAGCACGTCGCGGCGCTGCTCGTACGGCTTGTCGATGACACCGATCGGCATCCAGAGCTGTCCGTGCCGATTGACCGGCGAACGCCAATCCGGGTCGGGCAGCAGCATATCCACGGTCGGCGACTCGTCCAGCGGCGGCAGCCACACCTCGTGCGCCGGACGACCATGTCCGGTAAGGCGTTTCACGACGACCTCGAGCAGCGTCTCCGGGATGCCCTCGTCCGCGCTCGGTGGCGGCGGCAGGTCGGGCAGCGCCGGACGTGCCGGTTCCGGCAGCACGGGCCGCTCGGGCATTTCGACCGGGGCCGCGGTGAACACCGTCGGTGCCTGGCCGCCGACGAACCGGCCGTCCACCTGCCTGCCACCGCTCGGCGAAACGTAGGGGCCGGAGACGTAGGTCGCGTTGAAGCGCAACGGATCGTCGGCGTCGCTCTTGAGGTAGCCGGAGCCCGGGATGGCGGGCAGGTGGTAGGCGTCGGTGATACCGAGCACGGCGCGAGATTCGTTGGCGGAGAAGGTACGCAGGCCGATCCGGTAGGACAGGTGCGAGTCGAGGCCGCGCAGCTTGTTCTCTTCGAGGCGCTGCGAGGCGAGCAGCAGGTGCACGTGCAGCGACCGGCCGAGGCGGCCGATCATCACGAACAGGTCCGCGAAATCCGGTTTCTGGGAGAGCAGTTCGGAGAACTCGTCGACGATCACGAACAGCGCGGGCAGCGGGTCGAGCGCCGCACCCGCGGCGCGGGCCTTCTCGTAATCGGTGACGTTGGCGAAGTTTCCGGCCGAGCGCAGCAGCTCCTGGCGGCGGTTCATCTCACCGGCAAGCGCGTCACGCATGCGGTCCACCATCGAGAGCTCTTCCTCGAGGTTGGTGATGACCGCCGCGACGTGCGGCAGCGGATCGAGACCGAGGAAGGTGGCGCCGCCCTTGAAGTCGACGAGCACCAGGTTCAGCGCGTCCGGCGAGTGCGTGGTCACCATGGACAGCACCAGCGTGCGCAGGAACTCCGACTTACCCGAACCCGTTGCGCCGATGCACAATCCGTGCGGACCCATACCGAACTCGGCGGATTCCTTGATGTCGATCTCGACCGGGGTGCCGTCCGGGGTGACACCGATGGGCACCCGGAGCCGTTCGCGCGCGGTGCGCGGGCGCCAGACCTTGGTCGGATCGATCTGCGCGGCGTCGGGAATCTTCAGCAGCGCCATCAGGCCGGGGTCGGACCGGGTGTCGTCGCCGAGGCTGACGATCTGTGCCGCGGTGGCAATCCGGAAGCGGGCCAGCCCGCGGGCGAACGACTCGGCCTCGGCGATGCTGATGTCGTCGGCGGTGGCGAACTTTTCGACGCCGGTGGCGCTGCGCGCGCTGACTTCGCCGCCGTTGACCACCAATTGCAGGCCGCGCCGGGCGGCCAGCCCGTTCTCCGGCGAGGTGAGGTCGAGCACGGTCACCGAATCCAGGCCGGACTCGCTGATCAGCCGCTCGGTGCCGTTGACGTATCCGTCATCGATGACGACGACCAGGTGCAGCCTGCCCTGGGTCGGCTGCGGGTTACGCATGAACCGGCCGCGTTCGAGCAATTCCGAGGCCAGCGCGGTCTCCAGCTCGCCGAGCGAGCCGTACATCATTCTGGCCGAACCCATGCCGTCGCGGACGTTCGGATGTTGCAGGTGCGGAAGCCATTTCGCCCAGCTCCAGGCGGGCCCGTCGGGGTCGGCGCAGACGATGGCGACCGCGACGTGGTCGGGGCCGTGAAAGGCGGTGAGCTCCATCAGCATCGAGCGCACCAGCTTGCGCGACTCGGTGGGGTCGCCGTCGATGTTGATGGCCGGGAAGGCGCGCAGCGACACCGCGGTCGGCAGCTGGTGCACCACCGAGTGGGTACGCACGAAGCGGCGCAGGGCGACCGTGGATACCGGTTCCAGGTCTTCCAGCGGGCCGGTCTCCGGCCTGGCCAGCTTGGTGGCGAGCCGATGGCTGCCGACGCCGACCCGCACGTGGCCGAAGTCCGGATCGTTGGGGCGGCGCTCCCACATCCGCCGGGTGCCGACCACCGAGGGCAGGTCGACCGGCTCCGGGTGGCTCCAGGCCAGCGCCTCCAGCTGCTTGATGCCGGTGCGGCGCACCTCTTTTCGCATCTGGTCGAGGTAGCGGAAGTAGTCCTTGCGTTCCTCGTTGAGCTCGGCGGCGCCCTTGGGGCCCGCGCCGCGCATGCCCATCATCATGCCGGCCATCGACATGAGCATCATCATCGGGAACATCATGGCGAACGGGTTGGCGAGCAGGTTGCGACCCATCATCACCATGAAGCCGATCATGCCGACGATGGCGACGACCATGATCACCGGCATCAGCTTGATCATCAGCGGAGCGGGCAGCGGACGCTGGATCTCCGGCGGTGCGTTCAGCGCCACCTCACCGCCCGGCGCGCGTGGCGGGGCGATCCGGGGGCGGCGCACGAAACCTTCGGTAACCATGGGTCCTCTATCGATCTGTTTCGTCAAAGTCGAGGTCGTCGACGGGCTCGCCCCGGTCCCGCCGGAACGGGACCGCGATTGCTCCGCCGATGGCCAGCGCCGCAAGGCAAGTGATGGAACCGATGACCGCGATCTTGCGCGGCAGTGGGTCCGGTCCTGGCGGCACCACCGGCGCCGCGATGCTGTGCGGGCTGTCGGCGCCCGCGCTCGGCGGGCGCTCGGGCAGCTGCGCGGTGAGCGCGGCGACCGGGTCGATCAGCCCGGCGCCGATCTGGTCGTCGTGGCCGGGGCCGGGCGCGTGCGCGGTCCTGGTGATCCGGTCCATCACCTGAGCGGCGGTGAGTTCCGGGAAGCGCGCGCGGATGAGCGCGGCCAGTCCCGCCACATACGGCGCGGCGAAACTCGTTCCCTCGATGGGCCGGACGCCCTCGTCGGTCTGCACGCCGTCGACCAGCCCGGTGCCACCGGGCTTGGTGTCGAGCGAGGTGATCTGCCTGCCGATGGCGGCAACGCCGACCCACGGCCCGTGCAGTGAAAGCTGCGAGGGTGCGCCATCGGGATCGATGGAGCCCACGGCGAGCACGTACGGCGTGAACCACGCCGGGCTGGCCACGGTCGCTACCGAACCCCAGCCGGTGCCTTCGTTCTGGGTCTTGCAGGCGCCGTCCTGCTGCAGGTTGCCCGCGGCGGCCACCACGACGACGTTGTGGTCGTAGGCATATTTCACCGCGGCACCGAGCGCGCCGTCGGCCGTGTCGGTTCCCGCTGCGCTGCACGCGACTTCGGAGATATTGATGACGGTGGCGCCCATGTCGACGGCACGGACCACCGCGCCCGCGAGGGTGAGCACATTGCCATAGCCGGAGCTGGCGATCGTGCCGGGCGGCGGCTGCGCCGCATAGGACTTGCTCTTCGCCTCGTAGGCCAGGCTCAGCTGGCGGATGGTGAGGATCTCCGCGTCCGGCGCGACACCGACGAACGCGTCGTCCGGACTCGGCCGGGCCGCGATGATGCCCGCGACGATCGTGCCGTGCCCGTCGCAGTCGACGGTGCCGTCGGTATCGGAGACGTAGTCACCGCCGGTTTGCAACGCGGGCAGCCGCGGGTGCCGGTTCACCCCGGTATCGATCACCGCGACCTTCTGCCCGGCGCCACGGCTGAACTGCCAGGCCGCGGGCAGGTCGAGCACCCGCTGCGGCAGCGGCGGTTCGGCCGGATTGCCGCGGGTGAGAATCGGTTCGGCGCATACCAGCTTCTGTTCGGTCGGCTCCAGCGGCGCGGGCCGTCCGCTGAGCTCCAGCGCGATACCGAGCGCACCGGGATCGATCACCGGCGGGCCGATCGCGGCCGCGGTGGCCGGCGAGCCGAACAGGGACACACCGAGAATCCAGGCGGCGCAGGCGATTCCCGCGCCGCGCCGCAAGCCGGGTCGGCTGGCCCGACCGGTCATATGTTCCTGGCCATCGAATACACGCCCATCAACCAGAGCACCAGTGGGATCACCGCGCAGATCAGCAGATATTCCGCGATCTCCATCAGCCGCCTGGTCACCGGCGTCACTTCGAGATGCGGTCCGATCACACCGAAGCCGACCGCCGCGGTCGCCAAGCCGAGCAGCAGCGCCGCCGACAACAGCGCGGACTGTTCGTCCCCGAGCGCCAGTCCGGTGATCAACCCGATGAGGATCGCGCAGCCGCCCGCGATCAGCGTCGCCGCCTGCCCCAGGTCTGCGAACGAACGGCCGCGCGTGCACAGGATCACCGCGGCGATCACCGCCAGCGTGATGCCCTGCCACTTGGCCTCGCCGAACGGGTCGGCCGCGCCGAGCGCGCCGATCACCCCCGCGACGGAACATCCGATGAGCAGGCCGGTTTGGTAGCGATTGGCCGCGCGCGCCCGCTCACCGAGCCCGGCGGCCGAGGGCAGCGCGGTGGCGCCGATGGCGCCGATGCCCTCGATCGTCGGCCGTGGTTCGTGGTCGGCCGGGTCGATCGCCGCACCCGCGGTCGGCACCGGCGGCACCGGCAGGCGGGCGAGCACCGCGGCCAGCCGCGGCACCATCGAGATCAGAATGATCGCCGCGACCAGCACCGCGGCGGAGATCTTCGGCAGATCGGAGTCCCAGATCATCCGCACCGCCGCGGAAATGCCGCCGAACAGCGCGATGGTGACCGTCGCGGCGCACAGCGTCGACCCGGTCGCGGTGGCCCGGTAGAGCAGTACCGCCGCCACCAGCAGGACCGAAAAGCCGAGCAGCAGATGCGGACTGCCGAGATCACGCGGCACGAACAGCACCGCGCTGCCGAAGAACAACAGCTGCGCGCACAGCGACAGCCAGGTGGCCGTCAGCTGGTCGAAGTATTTGCGCGACGCGATCGCCGCCGCCACCGCCGCCGCGATCGCGACCCCGAGGGTCAGGAACGGCGCGGCCAGATTGCCGGACTCCGAACGTTCGCGGAACAGCAGCATCAGGGTGAGCAGCACCGCCGACACCGCGGCGACCAAACCGGTCCATCGCGCGGCGGCCGGTGACCAACCGCGGAAGTCGACCGTGGTCAGCCGGGATACCGCGTCGATGACGTCATCGAACAGCGCGGGCGTCTCTTTCGCGGTCACCGACCGCAGCACGAGCAGTTCGCCGTCGTAGACGTCGGCCTCGCCGAGGGTGCGGCTCGGCGGGATGGCGTCGCGGCCGAGCCGGGCCAGGGTCCAGTGCTCGGTCTGCAACGGCGTTCCGCCGTCGTCGCTTTCGACCACATCCGGGTTACGGGAGGCGATCAGGGCGACCAGATCGCCGATGAACGTGGCAATGGGCACCGTGGCGGGCAGACCGACATCGAGCTGGGTATTCCCCCCAATGACGGACACTCGGCACAGCTCGGGCTCGGCGGCCGCCAAGCCGCTACTCAACGACTCGGTCACCTGGTGAACGACCCCAATCTAGCCACTAGCCTCAGCAACCTACCTGTCGAACCGATGCACGACATCGTCGCACGTGGCGGTCAGTTGACGCACGTTGCGACTTACCGACAACAAAACCTAATCTATCGGACAGACCGTGCATGCGCGATCGCTATTCCGTGGACCTCTGCCTTCGCTCCGCTGTGCGCAGGCTGAAGCCGGACTTCGTCCGGCTATGCCCGTTAAGCTGGTCGGAAGATGAACGCAGGCAATTGCTCACACGTAGATCTCAGGGACTGACTGCAATGACGACCGGCAACCGCCAAGCCCAGCGCGCCTTCGACGCCGGAGTCCTATCGCTGGGGCTGACCATCGATGGTCAGGAATCCGCGCGCGATCTGGAGTACGCGAAGCTGGCATTCCAACGGGCCACCGAATGGGACCCCACCATGTGCGATGCGTGGCTCGGCCGCGCCGCGGCAGGCGAGGTGACCCGCGACGTCCTCTACAACCTCTACAAGACCAGCGGGACTTCCTTGTTCCGTGAGCAACGCAGGCTCGGATTGCCGTCGCGCGCCCTGGCCGGACGCTTTCTCGCCGGGTTGTACATCGACTACCCACTGGCCAGCCACACCGAGATCTGGCTGGCCCAGGCGGCGCAGCTGATCCAGGACAAGGAGTACGACGAGGCCGAGAAGGTGCTCGACGAGCTGGCCGCGCATCGGCGGTCCATGCTGTCGGACCCCGACCGCGAGGCCGACGATCGGATCAGCGCGTATATCCGTGGCGTGCTGCACTTCACGACGCAGCGCTGGCCGGACGTGATGTCCGTGCTGGCCGGTTCGGCCGAGTGGGACGACCCGTATCTGGCGGCGGGTGCGCATGTGATGGTCGGCTCGGCCTGCGCGCAGCTCGGCTTGTTCGGCGAGGCGATTCGCCGGATGGAGCAGGCCGAGCAGGGCCCCATCCCGGCGGCCCGGACGACGGCCATGTTCTGCCGCGGTCTGTGCTTGCGCGAAACCGGCAACGAGGAGGACGCGCAAGCGCTGTTCGAGAAGGTGTATTCGCAGGCGCCGGATTTCACCGCGAACACCACCGCGATGCGCGATCGCACCTACCGAATCACGGTGACCACCAAGGAATCCATCGACTCCCGCACCGACCGGTGGGACCCGGCGACCGCGCCGTCGACCGACGCGATCGAGCAGGCCGAGAGCGAGGACCGGGCCAAGCGGATCCTCACCGAGGCGCGCGCCGAGTTGGAGAAGCAGGTCGGCCTCGCCAACGTCAAGACGCAGGTGGCCAAGCTGCAGGCCACCGCGCAGCTGGCGAAGATCCGGGCCGAGAAGGGCATGGCGAATGTGTCGCGCGGCAACCACCTAGCCTTCACCGGGCCGCCCGGCACCGGTAAGACCACCATCGCGCGGGTGGTCGCCAAGATCTATTGCGGCGTCGGCCTGCTCAAGACCGACAAGGTCGTCGAGGCCAAGCGAATGGACTTCGTCGGCCAGCACCTCGGCAGCACCGCGATCAAGACCGACAAGCTGATCGACACCGCGATGGACGGCGTGCTGTTCATCGACGAGGCCTACACGCTGATCCAAACCGGTCTGCAAGGCGGCGACGCGTTCGGCCGCGAAGCGGTGGACACACTGCTGGCCAGGATGGAGAACGACCGTGACCGCCTGGTGGTGATCATCGCGGGCTACGACGGCGAGATCGACCGGCTGCTCGCCTCCAACGACGGCCTGGCCTCCCGGTTCGCCAAGCGCCTGCAATTCCCCTCCTACACCCCGGTCGAGCTCGGCCAGATCGGCCAGCTCATCGCGAAATCGCGCGACTCCGAACTCTCGGATGAGGCAATGCAATTGCTGATCCAGGCGTGCGAAGGGCTGTACCAGTCCGAGCGCGTCGATCAGAGCGGGCAGAAGCGGCGCGGCATCGATTTGGCCGGTAACGGCCGGTTCGTCCGCAACGTGATCGAATCCGCCGAGGAGGAGCGCGAATTCCGGTTGGCCAACGACGATTCGCTGGACCTCACCGCCATCGACGAATCGGTCCTGATGCGAATCGAGGCGCCGGATATGCAGGCCGCACTCAGCGGCATCCTCGCGACCCTGGGCAACTAGCGCACAGAAAAGCCGAAGGGCCGGGAGGAATTCCGGCCCTCAGCGGGCGGCGGCCAGCGATTCGCCGATGTACCACATCTCGTCGGGCGTGGTCACCATGTTGACCGTGGCGCTGGCCGTCGACGTGCGGACCGTGATCAGGTTCGGCGACGCCGGGTCCTGGACGAGCACGACGTCGGCGGCGAATTGACTCGGCGGGTCGTGCGGGTCGCGAACGTGCACGATGGTCGCGCCACCGGTGAGCGTGGTCGGCGGGATGCCGTCGAACACCACCACGGTCGCGAGGGAGCCGATGATGCCCGGCTGCGGGCTGGCCGGCGCCGGGTGCAGGCTGGCGCCCGCGAACCGGGGCGCGAGCGAAAGCGAATGCGGCGAAGCGACATTGGCGACCATCGAGTGCCAGGCTTCGGGCCGGTCGGTGTGCACAACGGTGTGCGCGCCGAGCGCGATGGCCCGCAGGATCACCTGCTGGGCCAGGTCCAGCTTGCCGATCACCTCGAGATGCCGAGTGCCGTCACCGATCAGCGGCACCGCGATCCCCT
The DNA here is from genome assembly GCF_042691675.1 of Nocardia brasiliensis. Taxonomy (GTDB): domain Bacteria; phylum Actinomycetota; class Actinomycetes; order Mycobacteriales; family Mycobacteriaceae; genus Nocardia; species Nocardia brasiliensis_D. The sequence goes on along the minus strand of NZ_CP170507.1, from coordinate 1,233,306 downwards.
GCCCGATGTCGTCGGCACCGATCAGCTGACCGCAGCCCGCGGTGGGCACGGCGATCCCGCGTAGCGCCGAGAGCGGGCCGCGGTAGTCGCTCGCGCTCCCGGCCTCGCCGCGGCCCGCGCGCAGCGGCAGACAGTCCAGCAGGGCCCGGTATTGCCTGCCCGGCAGTGGCCGCAGCCCCGGCACGGGCGGCTCGTCCGGCTCGTAGGCGGTGTCGAATCGGACCAGGGCGGCCAAGGTGACCGGTGGCTCCGCGGTTTCATGGGCCCGGCCGGGTTTCCGCTCGCCCGGTCGCAGCCGGACGGTCACCGTGGTGCCGAGACTCGGCGTCGCCCAGATGTCGGCGAAGCCGCGCTCGCCGATCAGCTCGGGGCCGATCTCGTAGCTGGTGAGGTACAGCATGTCGTCGTGCACCAGCGAGATCGGCGTCTCGACGAACTCCTCCAGCGGGATACCCCGGGTCAGTCTGCGCGCCGCGGTGTTCATTTCCGCCGCGGTCAGCACCGAGGCCGAGATATCGCGCGCGGCAAGCCGATTGGCTACCCGGCGGGTCGCGATGGTCGCGGTGCGCAGCGCGCCGGTGCCACCGCCGCCGCGGTTGTCCACCGCCTCGGCGTTGGCCAGCGGGTCGAGGCGAAGCACCAGCCACACCGTGCGGTGCGCGATGGCGGGCAACGGCCCGATGATCCGGTCGTAGAGCTGGGCGACCGGGCCGCCACCCGCGGTCCGCGCGCCGGTGCTGATCACATCGACCGAGGCCAGGCTGATGTCGAATTGCTCGAGGCACTTGGCGACCTCGATGAGCGGCAGCACCTGGTCGGTGCTCAGCGAGCCGCGGCGCAGCAGGGTCAGCGCGTCCGGCGGCGGGTCGATGCGGATCATCGTGGTCAGCAGCTCGCCGTCCCAGCGCACGCCATAGCTACCGCCCTCCGGCAGCGGCACGTCGATCGCGTCCGGGCCGGTGACCAGCGGCCCCGGCTTGGTCCGCCGCCAACGGAAGGCGATGCCGCGGGCGACCAGCCCGGCCAGATTGCGCGGATCCCGTTTGCGCACCGGCGCCGCTCCGAGGATCAACACCACCGCGCCCGCGGTGATGATCCCCCACAGCGGCGCGTCCAACGCGGTGGCGATCCAGGCGGCCAGGGCCGCGAGCAGGGCGAGCGGAACCATCAACCGCAGCGGCATCTGGCGGAAGAGCCAGAACTCGGGGTCGTGCAACGCCGTGTTCTCGGGTGGTTCCGGTTCGTTCACAGCCTCGTTCACGCTTGTTCGCCTCGAAATCCGGCGGCCGGAGTAGCCCGGCGCCTTGGGTCCGTCACGGCTCACAGTACCGTGCGGCAACACTATTCGCGGCGGGTGCGCGGTTCGGTGAGCGGCGCCCGATTGACACCGGGGGCTGGGCCGATACGGTTGATTCCGAACCGCACTTCCTGGCGGTACCCGTCATGTCGCCTGCCTGACGGTCCATCGGCTCGGCGCATGCCCGGACCGCTGCGGCCCGGGTGCGACTTGCGACAGAATGACGGGGAAGGCGTCCGCGGATGCGACGGACGAAGATCGTGACGATGGAGAGCACGTGCCTGCTCAGCTGACCACCAAGGCCCAGGTCAACGGATACCGTTTCCTGCTGCGCCGGCTCGACCACGCGCTGGTCCGCCGCGACGTGCGAATGCTGCACGACCCCATGCGTTCCCAATCGCGCTCGATGTTCGTCGGCCTGGTGCTCGGCGTTCTGGTGGTGGCGGGCTGCGCGATCCTGGCGTTCCTGCGCCCGCAGGGCTCGGTCGGCGACTCGAAGATCGTCATGGGCAAGGAGAGCGGCGCGCTGTATGTCGTCGTGCAGGACGACTCGGGCAAGACCACGCTGCACCCGACGCTCAACCTGGCCTCGGCGCGGCTGATCAGCGGCAGCGCCGAGAAGCCGAATTCGGTGAAGGACAGCAAACTTGCCTCGCTGCCGCGCGGCCCGATGCTCGGCATCCCGGGTGCTCCGGCCGCGCTGCCAGGTTCCAATCAGGGCAATCGGTCGGACTGGTCGCTGTGTGAGACGGTGCAGCTGTCCAGCACCGGCAGCGCGGCCTCGGCCAGCGGGGTGACCACCACCGTGTTCACCGGCCGACCCGAGCTGAACGAACGCATTCGGCGCACCGGCGCGGACGAGGCCATGCTGGTGCACCGGCAGGGCAAGACCTATCTGATCTATGACGGCAAGCGCGCGGAGCTCGATCCGGCGAATTCGGTGATGTCGCGGTCGATGGGTCTCGGTGCGACCCGGCCTCGTCCGATCGGGCCGTCGTTGCTGAACGCCGCGACCGCGGTGCCGCCGCTGGCTCCGCCGGACATCCCGCAGGCGGGCCAGCCCGGCCCCGGGCGGTTGTCCGACGTGCCGATCGGCGGCGTCATCGCGGTGGGTGGTGTCGGCCGGGAGGATCGGTCCGAGCTGTATGTGGTGCTGGCCGACGGGGTGCAGCGGATCAGTGATTTCGCGGCACAGGTGCTGCGTACCGCGAATTCGCAGGGCATGCGCGAGATCAAGGCGGTCGCGCCGGACGTACTCACCAATATGCCGGTGCTGCACCAGCTTCCGCTCGACCACTTCCCCGCGGGCACGCCGAAGATCCTGTCCGCCGAGGATGCCCCGGTCGGCTGCATCTCCTGGGCGAAGACCCAGCAGAGTGGCGGCGTCGCCGACGGACCGACCGATCGCGCCACCGTGAGCCTGCTCGCGGGCACCAGACTGCCGCTGGCCGACTCGGCCAAGCCGGTCACGCTGTCCAGCTCCGACGGCAGCGGCGACCGGGTGGACAACGCCTACATCCCGCCGACCACCGGTGAATTCGTGCGGATCACCGGGACCGAGCCGGGCAGTCCCCGCCGCGGCAGCTTGTTCTACGTGGCGGACAACGGCATTCGCTATGGCATTCCGGACGCGGAGACCGCGCAGCTGCTCGGGCTCGGCAATGCGCCCCGGCTGGCCCCCTGGGCCATTGTGGGACAACTGGTTCCGGGTCCGACACTGTCCAAGAAGGACGCGCTGGTCAGCTACGACACGCTGCCGCAAGGCCGGTAACCGCGCAGGGCCCGCCGTAAAAGGCGCGGGCCCGCCACGCGGATTCACGGAATAGCCCCACCAACGACCACGGCCGGCCGGAACAGTACGTTCCGGCCGGCCGTGGTGTTCAGTCGATTCGACTCGACTCAGGCGCCGAAGCCGTCGCCGATGGTCTGGTCGGTCTGGAACGCGCGCTGCAGCGAGTTGTCCACCTCGGTGGCGATCCGCTGCAGGAGCTCGTTGGTGTCGGAGAACTCGGTGTCCCACTTCTTCTTGACGTCCAGGAACGCCGCGAAGGAGGCGTTGTTCTCCCACGCCGTCTGCAGCTTGTTCGTCGCAGCCGGGAAGTCCACGTCTACCTGCTGCATCAGCGTGCCGTGGTAGGTCTTCAGGCTCTCGTACAGACCGAGCATCGTGGCCTTGTCATAGAGCATGTCTGTCATATTTCTACCTTTGTTCGAAGTGTGTGGTCAGCGGTTGCCGCTGTTAGATCTTGAGGCCGCCGAAGTCGTTGTTGGAGTCCATCGCCCGCAGCTTCTCGGCACCGACACCGACCTTCTGGCCCATGTCGTCGAGCAGCGCCTTGAGGCGACGCGCCTCGCCGTCCCACGCGATGGCGGCGTCGTTGAACGCCTGCGACGCCTCGCCCTTCCAGCCCTTGGCGGCCGCCTGGACCTCGTCCTGGATCTTGTCGATGGTCGTGCGGATGGCCATCACGACCTCGCCCATGTCACTCGCTGCTTGATCAGCGGCAGCACTATTACTTACACCACTACCCGACATGCTATTTGCACCTTCCTTCTGGAAAATTACTGTGCCAGAAGGTGATGCCCATTGAGGCATCACCCGAGTTCGAGATAACTGCTGTGTTCACCGTCCGGATTACTGCGGCAGCCACCTCCCCCCGGGCAGCGTTTCGACCAAGCCCGAAATTGCTTGCGCGATACGGTGATCGGTGCCCGGTGTGACCGTGGACCAAAGTTGCTGGTCCTGGGCGATACCGGGCGAGGCGACGATGCGTCCCCGTCCGGTGTCGTATATGGCGACCGCGCCTGGCGGTCGGGTTGTCACGCCGTCCACGTGGGTGCAGACCACGATCTCGGCGTAGGCATGGCAGGACGCGAAGGCGAGCCCGTACCCGGCGGCATCCCGGTCGGCGACGCCGAGGGCGTACACCGCGTCCGCGAAGTCCGAGGAGGTGGTCGCCCCCGCGAGCCGTTCGCTCAGCGCCTCCGCGGGTGCGCTGAAATTGGCGACATCCGCGGGCTGCGCCCGGCCCAGCACGTCCAGCACCGGCCGCGCCAGCGAGGCGCCGGAGCCGTCGGACCAGACGGTGCGGATATCGAAGTCGTCCCCGGTACGCACGGCGAGCGCGTGCTGGCCGCCTCTGCGCGCCAGGCAGACCCGAATCGGCTTGTCGCCGGTGAAAATTCGGGCAACCAGCTCCTGCTCGGGTTGGGCGAGCGTGTACAGCGCGAGACTCAGGTCGGCGTCGACCTCGCCGTAGGCATCGATGATGCCGTCGGCGATCAGGCTCGACTTCGCCGCCCGCTGCGCCTCGGCCCAGGCGTCGAACGAGTCCTGTTGCGGGCCGACCGCGAGTACCAGGGGCAGGGTCTGCACGCCGAGTTGGTCGGCGACGGCGAGCAATCCGTCGTTGGTCATGGTTGTCACGCGCCACCCCCCGCCGCGGCCTGGCCGGTCGATTCCGGCTGGTCGGGCGCACCGAGCACGGCGGGCGCGGAAACGATGCCGAGATCGGGATTGAACTCGGCCGTCGACGCCACCCCGGCACGGGACTGGTATTCCTCCTCCTGCGCGGCGGCAGCGGCGGGCGCCATCGCACCCGGCGGCACCATGGACGGTGATGTGACCGGCGTGGTAGTCGGAACCTGCTGCGGTGCAACGGTTTCGGCAACCTGCGCAGACTGCGCCACGACCGGTGCCCGATAGGCGGACAGGGTGCGCGGCACCGAGATCGGTCCGATCGGTCCCGGCATGCCCATCCCGGACACGCTCGCGGGCATGGTCGCCGAATTCGCCGGACCCCGCGGCGCGCTCGCCTGCTCGGCTTCCAGCGCCGCGCCCGACGCCACCGTCGGCGGCAACTCGTGCTGCCACGGTGCGGCGAGCGGTTCGGTGGCCGCCTCATAGGTGCGCATCACCCGGGAGGCTGCCGCCTTGGCCAGGTCGGTCTCGGTATCGGTTTGCGCGGCAACGGCTTTGATCGGCGCGCCGAGCGACCCACTGACCGCCTCCAGCGCGCGCTGCGCCTGCTGGATGGCGGCGACGTCGAGCGCGTTCGGCATCGTCAGCTGGGCTAGTTGATATGCCGCGGCCTGCTTTTCGGCATGCACGGCATTCTCCCCCGCCGCCCGCGCCGCGTCGGTCAGCCAGTCGCGAAGTACCGAAATACGGTCCAGCACAGGGCGACTCGTACCAGATTCCCACGCACCGTGCAGCGAGGCGACGATCTGGTCGTATTCGATCACCGCGGCACCGAAGGCGGCGGCCAGCTTGGCCCAGGTGGCCCCGGCCTCCGCCATCGGTATTGCGCCGGGTCCGGTGGACAGCTCGCGGGTGAGCCGGTCCGGCTCCCGCGCCTCCCAGACCACCCCGGTGAAACCGGGGACCGGTGGTTCGATCATGGCTGCTCCGTGTGCGTCACCCGCGTCAGGCCACACCGGCGCCGCCGCCGAACGATTCGGCGTTGTCGCCTTCCGCGCGGTCGAACTGACGGGCCTGCGACCGGAACGTCGCGGCCAGCTTGCGCAGTTCCAGCGCACCTGCCGCGGCACTTTCGGCGTAGGACGCCGCAACCTCGTTCATCGTCTGCGCGGCCCGCTGCGACACCTCGTCGATGCCCGCGGGCGCGATCTTCAGCGAGACCTCACCCGCCCGCAGCTCGTTCTCCAGCCGCTCGGCCAGTCCGTCGAGCCGCATGGCGGCGTCCCTGGTGGCCGCCGGATCGAACCGCACACCGTTGAATTCCGCACCAGTGCTTGCCATGGTGACCTCCTCAGAGGGTCAGTTCCTTGTCGGGCGGTGGTTCGGAGACCTGCTCGGTCGCGCCGACCACCGGCAGCGAGACCCCCTCGATGTTGCCGACGACCTCGTCGCCGTGTTGCGCGGTGACCAGATGGCTGGACACGCTGCTCACATCATCACCACGCGCACCGGCCGCGGCGCCCGCCGCCCCCGCGAGCGGCATCATGCCCGGCGTGGCCGCGCCCGGGCTCACCGTCGACCGCATGGCCGTGGCTTCCGTTGCGGGCCCGCCGGTTCCGGCGCCGCCGAGACCCGGCATCGGGCCGACGCCCGCGGCCTTGGTGCCGGCCCACGGGGCCAACGGAGTCGGCGCGGGTGCCACGCCGGGACCACCGCCGATGGTGCCGATGCTGCCGCCGGGCCCCCCGGCACCGACGGCCTTGCCCGGATCGCCACCCGCGAGTGCTTCGCGCGCCCGGTCCTCTTTCGCCTTGGCGTCGGCGATGGGATCCACCTTCGGCGCGAGCAGTGGAGCCAGCTGGCTCACACTCTGTGTTCCGGTCTGCACCATGCCCATCAGCGGCTGGACCAGCTGCATCAGCTGCTGGAGACCCTCCATGGAGTTCACTCCGGTGGGCGCGGCGGTGATCTTCTTCTTCTGACCGACCGCGGTCATGCTCGCCGAGTGCCCGGTCATCTCGACCCGGGTCTTGGCGACCACCGCGGTCGCCTCGGCCAGGCTCTCCGCGGTCTGCGCGACCAGGAACCACTGGCCGCCGGGCGAAGCGAGCAGCGGGGACGCCGCGAGCATGGTGGCCATGTACTTGGCGATGACCGCACCGAGCAGCGCGCCACCCACGGCGACCGAGCCCGCGGCGTTGCCGAGTATTGCCTTCTCCTGCATGCCCTGCGTGGCCAGGTCGGCGCCGTCGGCGGCGGCCTGTCCCGCCTTCTCGGCGGCCTGCGCCGCGGCCATGCCCTGCCACAGCTGCATCGCCATCTGTAATGCGCTGGTACCCATCTGCATCGCGGTCTGCAGTGCCTGGGTGACACCGCTCAGCGCCTGGGTCGGATCAATGCCGGGACCGGACGTCGAGCCGAGCACACCGGTACCGAAGCTGCTCGCCAGATCGGTGAACGGCCGCATGAGCGCGCTCAGATCGATGACCGGCATCGGCGGCATGCCCGGCATCGGCGGCACCGCGGACAGGTCGGGCAGCTGCGGCAGCCCCATGTCCTTAAGGATGTCGTTGACCGGCCGATCGATCATCGGCGCGAGCGAGCTGCCGCGCAGCAGCTCGACGATCGACTGGTCCAGCGGCGAGCTCATGTCAGAGTCTGTGTCACGGCGCTGTTGAACTCGGCACCCTGCGCCAGCTCGGACGCCTGGTAGGCCGCTGCGCCCTGGTGTGCGGTCAGCGCGGTGGCGGCGTGCACGCCGGCCAGTTCGAAGACGGATGCCACATGGTTGCCCTGGGCATATGCGAACGCCGCCAGGAAGTCCTGGCCGATCAGGCCGAAGACGGGCACAGCCGCCGCGATGGTCGCGGTCTGATCGAATGCGCCCGCGGTGGCGACGCTCGTCGCCATGGCGGCCGAGGCGTCCCCGTAGGCGCGAATCGCACTAAGAGTTGCTACGAGTTCGCTCATCGAAATCCCCGATCCTGTAATGCAATTGACCAACTGTGCTGAAGATACCAACCGATTTGCGGTGTTCGGAAGGCGGTTTGCAGAAACTTAAGGTTCCGCTGATGTAAAGATGATGAGTTTTCGTAAACATGAGGTGGCTAATCCGCGACCTCCTCGTTGAAGGCGGTGATCAGCTCGGCGCGCTCGGTGAACGCCCGGCGTGCCGCCGCGGCCGCCGTCGTCACCAGCGTGTTCTCGAAGTCGGCCGCGCTGAGCCGGGAAATCCCAGAAGTGAACTCGAGATTCAGCAACGCGCCGTTGCCGTCGACCTCCGCTGTGATGGAGCCGTCCGGTGCGGTCTCCCGGGCGCGGACACCGGCCATGTTGTCGGCGAGATCGCGCACGCGATACAACCGCCGTTGCACGCTCGCCATCAGTTCGTCCATGGTCTCGTACATGCGCTTCAGTTCCTCCCTAGACCGAGCGCAGCCAACTTCGTGGCTCCGTCTCGTATTCTTCCTCCTCCACGATCTCTTGGCGAGCCACCTGTTCTGGGGTCGGCAGCCCCATCAGGGCGAGCGCGTCGGAGGAAAGGCCCGCCGCCTCGAACTCGGCCCTGCGGGCGAGTCCGGCACGGTTGGCCGCATGTTTGCACAGCCGCAGCACCTCGGCGGCCAGCTCCTGCGGATCCCGCTTCAGCTCGGCATCATCGATCGAAATGCCGAGCGGCAGACCCTGTTCGGTGGTCCGTACGGTGATCGCGCCGGTGCGCGAGGCCGCGGACCACTCGACCATCGTCGGCGGCGGCTGCTCGGTTTGCGCTTGTTCGGTGTCTTCTCGTTCAGGATCCATAGTGGTCACCCCTAATACACACGAAGTCGATCCCGGTCCGGTTCATAGTCGTTCGTCCTTGATTGCCCGAACCACCGCGGCGATCCTGGTATTGATCAACCCGATCAGCCGCTTACGGTCGACCGGTGACGCGACCGGCGGGTGCTGGTCATCGATGACGTACCGGCCGTCATCGACCAGATCGCGCCAATCCAGCTCGTGCCGGGTGATGCCACGAGGACCGAAAAGCGAACGGCCCTGCACGATATGGATCGTCCCGATCTTGGTGGCGGGTGCGTTCATGAAGCTCGACGAGCGCTCCGAGACCGAGTCCTCGAACGAATCGTGCACCGCCGACGTGCCGAAGGAGTAGTCGAGCTCCGCCGCGTCGCCCGGCGGTGTCAGCACGAACTCGGTCAGCTTGCCCGCCGGTGTGTCCGGCAGCCGCTCGACCACTGCGTCGGCCAACCGCAGCGGATCGCACTCGGTGACCGTGTAACCGCCGCTGTGCCAAAACGTTCGGCCGGGCAGGCAGGTGACCACAAATCCTTTGTCGCCGCGCCGGACCGCGTTCATCCGCACCAGGGCCTCGGGTGTGCGCGGCGCTCGGCCGTCCCACCCGTGCACCTCGATCCGCACGTCCGGTTCGACAAGGGCCTCGAGCATGTCACTGATGGCCGGGTCGAGTTGCAGCCGCAACCGGTCCTTGACCGCGATCACCTCGGTCTCGAAGGCCTCGGGGTCGGTCGTGTCGCTCTGGAAGTAGAACGGGTACGGCAACCCGCCGAGCTTCAATCCCTGCCACAGGACATAGAACTCGAGGTCGGTGAGCTTCCAGGTCCGGTTCATTTCTCGACGACGGGCTTGGCCACCACTGGCGGATCGCCGAGGGCCTCTTCCAGATGTTCGGTGGAATCGAGGTAGTCGGCGCGCTTGTGTTCCCGGTTCTGCTGACCACCCGCACCGGCGCCGGCGGGCCCCATGCCGCCGGGCATGCCGGGCTGTCCGGCCACCGCACCCGCGAGGCCGGCTCGGCCGAGCGCGTCGGTGGCCAGCGTTGCCCTCGGGAACAGCTTCGCGGCAACCGCATTCGGATCGAGTTTCGGTCCCGGCCCCGGGCCGCCGGCGCTACCCGGGCCGGGCCCGGGGCCCGCACCCTTGCTCGCCGCGTCCTTGAGGTCGGCCATCGCGGGCGTCAGCCCGGTCAGCGCACCGGGCAGGCCGGCCAGACCCTCCGTCGAATTCTTCAGCGCGTCCTGCATCGCCTGCTGGCCCTGCTGCAATGCCTGCTGCGCCTGATCCGCGGCCTGCTTGGCCGCATCCTGCGCCTGCTGCCTGGCCTGGTCGGCGGCGCGCTGGGCGGCATCCTTCGCCGCCTGTTGCCGCTGCGCCTCGAGTTCCCTTGCCCGCTGCTTCGCGTCTTCGTCGGCCCGCCGCTGCATGTCTTCCTGCAACCTGCGCTGCTGGTCCGTCAATCCGGTGCCGGGGCCGGGAATGCCAGGTCCAGGAACTCCCGGGCCGGGGGTACCGGGGCCGGGACCACCCGGACCGCCGTTCACCCGGTTATTGGGATCCTGGCCGTTCGTCGGCTGCAGGGTGGAAACCCCGTCGGGCAGTAGGGGAATCGCGCTGGCCGCCGCGGGAACGCCGGGGTAGAACCAGTTGTTGTACGCCGTCCTCGCCTTCTGCTCGGCGGCGAATTCCTTTTGGATCTGCGCCGAGTCCGGGTTTTGCGCCGGCGGCTTGTCCGGCATTTCGTAGAGCGTGTACGCGGTCCAGAGGGCCGAGTCCATCAGATTGGCCTTGACCTTGCTCATCGCCTGGGTCAGCACCTCACCACTGTTGGTGTACGTGCCGACAGCCCGCCCAGCGCTCTCCGCGCCGTGGCCTTGCCAGCGCGGCGAACCCACGAGGGCGTTGATTCGTTCGCGGTAGTTCGAGAAGCCGCCTTGCAGTTGCAGGCTCATGCGTTCCCAGTTGACCGCGGTGGTGACCAGATCGGCGGGCTTCTGCAACAACGATTGCCCGAGCTTGTAGAAGGCTTCGTAACCGAGCGCTGAACCGTCGGAGGTAGTCACCGTGACGCCCGCGCTCACCACTCCCTGGGGCGCCTTGTCCCCGGTGGCCGGCTTCATCCCCGCCAAGTCGGGCGGTAGTCCCTTGTATTTGTTGTTCGGGTCGCTGCTGGATCCGCTGACCGGGACACCGGGCCATTGGTCGATCATGGTCTTCGGATTGACCGGGCTCGGTTCCTGTTTGACGTGCGCGACGCTGTCGCCTGCCTTACTCCGGTCCACCATGCCGGAGAATGCCTTGCCAACGTTGTGCTGATTGATATCGCCCGCATTGGCCTTGTCGGCACCGGTGGCCTTTCGGCCCGCGAGCAAGAAGGCCTCACCGAAATCGGTGAGGATCTGCTTGTGCTCCTTCAAGATATCGGTTTGCAGCTTGCCGCCGAGCTTGCTGAATTCCTGATTCAGCCGGATGCTGGCCGGCATGTAATCGCCGAAACCGGTGATCTGGGTGACCTCGCCGACCCTGGCGAGCACAGTGTTGATGACCGACACCATGTCCGCGGCGTACCCGGCCGCTTCGGCTGCCACATCGTCGTCGAGTCGGAAAGTACGGCCCGCTGCGGCGCTTCGCAGCTGTTTGGCCTGTGCCCCGAAATCTGGCTGTCCCGGCTTCGCCATCGGTCAACTCCTGCCTAGCCTGCCGCCACAGCGCGGCGTTCGACCCACTCCGGTCCATCCTGGCATGACGCCCGAAGAACCCGCAGGCATCCGCAGCGGACTTGACGTTCGCTTAAGGTGCCGTACTGCTCTCATCAGACCCGATCATCCCATGGACGGCTTGAACTTTCAGTGCCGCGACGTGAACCACCGGCGCGTTCGACGCCCGGTTCGGCAGTCGCGTGCCGCGTCTCCGCGATCGACCAACCCTCCCTGCCACAGATGATATTCAAACAATGCCATCGGCGAGACCCCCTGGAACCAGGGGCATCCGGCGAGGGCTATTGATTCCGCTTGCGGGCGTTGTGCTCGGCGATCAGCCGCTCCAGGTCCGCTTGCCGGGCAGCGGCGTTGGAGCCGTCCAGTTGACCTGCGAAGGCGGCGCGGGCCGCGGCGACGAGATCGTCGGTGACCGCGGGATATGCCCGCGCGATGGCGATGAGGGCGGCGTCGGTTTCCATATCGAGTCCGGTTTCCGAACGCAGGCCGCCCCCGGTCGTCACCGAGGTGAGTTCGGCTTCGAAGTTGCGGCGTAGTTCATCATCGGTGGGGTATCGGCTGCGCACCGTGAGTCCTCCATTCGTTGGTTATTGATCATCGGCCTGGCCGGTGCCGGTTTCCCGGCGCCTGCGTTCGGCAGCCTCGCGCACGTCGCGCATGAACCGTTCATACAGTAGGTGCTGGGCCGGGGTGGCGCGGTCGCCGTGCAAGATCACCGCAGCGCCTGATTCGGGGTACGCCTCTTTCAAGTTCAGCGAGCCGTCCTTGGTGAAGCTGTACCCGGTGAGCTGGGCTTCGAGCCAATCCGAGAAGTCCGGGACACCCGCGGGATGCTGCTGCTCGTACAGCTCGATCAGCGCGCTCAGCGCGGCCAGCCGGTCGGCCCGCATCGAGGCGGTGTCGACGAAGTATGCGGTGGTGTTGTGCACTGCGTGCAGGGATTCGTGCACGATCGTGCTGCGCACCGGTTGATCGGGCAGACCGGCGAGGAAGCCCCGCGCGATCGCCTCGGCCACCGTCTGCCGGTACAGCTCGGGATTGATGGCGTACCGCTCGTTCAAGGTGATCGACAACGTTCCGACCACCTGGTCGTCGGGCGCGACTATCGCGCGAGTCGTGCCGAGCGTGCCGTCATCCAACGGCGCGAATCCGACCAGCCGTACCGCCATCTCGGGATGTCGCTCGAGCATTTCCCGCAGCGTCGCCTCGAATTCGCGGACTACCGGCAACGGCACACCCGGGGTGTCGAATCCGAAACCGACGATGCGCGCGTCCGCGAGTCCCGCTTGCAGCGCCCGCCTGGCGTCCAGGTGCGCACCCTCGTCCCCGATCGGGTCCGGCGCGATATCCACGCTCCTGCGGTGCCATCGGCCCGCCTGCTCGACCAAGACATCGTGCAGAACCTGCTCGCCCGCGGTGACATCGGCACGTTTACCCATGACGGCCGCGAACGATTCGCGTAGCGCCCGACGGACATGGAACGCCCCGGCGTCGTCGAAACTGCCCGGCCGGAATTCGGTCGTCAACCATCGCGTGAACGCGGCCTCCGTCATCGGCCCGACGTGTGCGGTGTAGTACTCGCGCAACGCGGGCATCGCGTAGACCTCGGCGCGCCAGCGCCCGGCGTAGACCATCGCGTCGCCGAACTCGCGCAGCACGGCGTGGTATAGCGGCCCGGCCGGTTGGCCCGCCTCGGCGGCCACCGCCGCGTTCAGAACGATCATCTCGGTGTACAGCGCCCCACCGAGATCGACGTGCTCCAGTCCGATCACCGCCTGGACGGCCCGGTCCGTTTCGAGAATGGAGGCGCCGCGCAGCTCGATCTCCGGATGCGCCGTCAGGGTGTCGTGTATCGCCTGCGTGTACTCCCGGACGCGGCCGAGTTCCAGTCCGGGAGTATCGAATCCGACAACTTCCAGTCCGTGATGCTCGCGCAGCGCGGCGGCCAGTTCCGCGATCGTCGCGTATCGGCCCACGTCCCAAGCTGATTCGGGCAGCGGCCCGGTGTCCTCGCGCGGCGCCTCCGCATCGGGGCCGTGCTCGCCGACCTGCCGCTGTTCGAGTTCGTGCGGCGCGGCAGCGACATCGTGGCTCGCATCGGCCTCGCGCGCCAGTAGCGCCAGCCGGTCGTGCAGCACCCGCTGCGGCTCGGTGGCCTGGTCACCGTGCAGGAAGACCGCGGCCGCCGCCTCGGCGTACGCCTCGGGCAGATCGAGCAGGCCCCGATCATCGAAGCTGTAGCTGCTGAGTCCGTCGCGCAGCCACCGATGGAACTCGACGGTGTCGACTTCGAAGCGGTCCCTGCCGTACGCCTCGATCAGATCCCGCATTGCCGCCGCGTTGTCCAGCCGCGCCCCGACGACGGAGACGTCGAACTCGGACAGGTAGACATTGTGCAATCCATGGAACATCTCGTGTACGAGCATGGTGTAGGCCGGCGGGTCGACCGGACCGACCAGGTGGCCGGATGCCACCGCTTCGGCGACCTCGTTGCGGAAGTACTCCGGATTGATCGCGTACCGCTCGTTCAGTGTGATCGAGTAGCTGTAGGGCTTGCCACCGGGTTCGAAGTGCAGTCGGGTTTGCGCGAACGCACTGTCGATCAGCGGAGCGATTCTGATAGCGCCGATATCAATTCCCGGATACGCGCCCTGCACGTCGCGGACGGCCGCCGCGAATTGCCGCACCATCTCGAGGTGGACGCCGGGGAGGTCGAGGCCGAAATGCATGATGCCGAACTCCTCGAACAACGCGTCACCGATCGCTGTCCGGTCCGCTGCCCGCGCCGGATCGATGCCGATCGGCAGGCTCGGGTCGTACGGATTCTTGCCGTGCCAGATCTCGGCCTGTTCGACCAATACCCGGTGCAGCACATGTTCCGCCGGGCTGGCGACGGCGCGGTCGCTGACCACCGCTTCGAACGCCCCCACCAACGCCTTCCGCGGATCGAAAGCTCCTCGGGCGTCGAAGGATCCGTGGAATTCTCGCTCCAGCCACCGGTTGAACGCCGAATCTTCCTGCGGCCCATGGGTTTCGGTGAAGTGCTCGCGCAACGCAGGCAGTGCCTCGACCTCGGCACGCCAGCGACCGGCAATGACCATCGCGTCGCCGAAACCGCGCACGGCAGCGTTGTAGATGGCCCCTTCCGGGAGGGTGGCATCGGTGGCCAACCGCTCATTGAGCACGAGCCACGCGGTGTGCACCGCGCCGGGCGGCAGTTCCTCGCTGAATCCTGGCAATGCGAGCGTGTCCCGAGTCAGCTCCTTGATGGCGACGCCACGCAGATCCAGCTGTGGATGTGCGGCGCGCATGTCGAGGACCGCGTGGCCGAACTCCATCAGGTTCTTCCCGATCAGGCCCGGCGTATCGAATCCGGTGACACCGAGGCCGACGTGCTCCATCAGCGTCGCGACGATCGCGGCCTCACCGAATTCGCCTGTCGCGTTGTTTATTCGGCGCTCTTGCGCGTCGAGTCCGACTTCTGCCGGACGATCGGGCGAGCCGGACTTCGCCTCGTTGTCGTGCCCGCCCAACCCCATCAGGTGCTCGTAGAGTGCGCGCTGGCCGTCGGTAGCACGGTCGCCGTACAAGATGACGGCCGCGCCCGCCTCCGCGTAGGCCTCGAGCAGTTCGAGATCCGCGGGACGGCGGAAGAAGCTGTAGTCGGTGAGCTCAGCGACCAACCACGCCTCGAACGCTTCCTTGTCCACCGGGCCCGGATGCGTTTCGCCGTACTTGTTCATCAGCGCTTCGAGAGCACTGTTGCGGACCTGCCCGACCTCCCAGGAGGAGATCCCCCGCGCGTTGTGCAGGGCATGCATCATTTCGTGCACGATCACGGAGTACGTCGGCCGTTCGGGCAAGGCGACCGCGAAGCCGGTCCGCACCCCCTCGGACACGTACTGGCGCAACAGCTCCGGGTTGATCGCGAACCGTTCGCTCAGGACGATGGCCGACTCGTATCCCGGCGCACCCATTCTCGGCATGGGACGGGTAAAGGCGATGCCGTGTTCGCCGACGTCCAACGGTTCGATGCGGATGCCGCTCACCACGATATCGGGGTGTAGCGCGAGGACATCGCGGATTCCGTCGGCGAACTCGCGGGCCACACCGAGATCGACCAACGGGAGATCGAACCCGGAGACCGAGATACCGAGCTCGGCACGCAACGCCTCGGCGATTTCGGTCCTGGCCCGCACCAGTTCGGCGCTCTCCCCGGCGGCGACGGCGTGTGGTTCCTTGCCCGCCCATTTCTCGGCCTGCTCGACGAGCACGTCGTAGAGGACTTTCATCCCCGGGGTGGCCGCGGTCGGGTCGAGCTCGACCGCGACAAAGGAATCCTGCAGCGCCTTGCGGGGGTCGAGTGCACCGGACTCGTCGAAGATCTTCGCGTCGAACTGCGTACGCAACCAGTCCCCGAAGCCGGAAGCATCAGTTACGCCGAGCTTTTCGCGGTAGTACCGCAGCAATTCCGGCATAGCGTGCACTTCCGCGCGCCACCGGCCGGTGAAGACCATCGCATCGCCGAATTCCCGAACCACGGCCTCGTACACTCGGCCGGTCGGCGCGGACGCCTCGTGCATCAATTCGTAGCTCAGCGCGATCCGAGCTGTGACTATCCCATTGCGGTCGACACCGAGCAGCGCGGCGGCGTCGCGCGATTGCCATTTGATGTCGAGCCCGCGCACCGGAATATGCGGGTGTGCCGCCATCAGGTCGTGCACCGCTTGGGCGAATTCGCGTTCCCGAGCAGCGTGCGCGGACCCGAAGACGTGCGCCGCGATCCCGTGCGTGCGCTCGAGCTGGTTGCCGATATCCCGCGCGCTCGGCGGTTCGCTCTTCGCACCCCAACGACGTTGCGCGGGCGGTGGTCCTTCTTCCGGCAGGGCGGCTCGTCCCGGCAGGGCCGCTCGCCGTGCGCCCGGCTCCGGCTCGGGCCCGGCCATCCGGTGCGCGGTGCCGTTGCCGTGCGCCGCGCGCGCCAGCCGTTGCAGTCGATCGTGCAGCACCCGCTGCGGTTCGCTCGCCTGATCACCGCGCAGGAACACCGCGGCCGCCGCCTCGGCGTATGCCTCGGACAGATCGAGCTTCTGGTGCCCCTCGAAGCTATAGGAGGTCAACCCGTCGCGCAGCCACTGGTGGAACTCGTCCGTGCTGACTGTGCCGCGGTCCCTGCCGTACGCCTCGATCAACTCACCGAGCGCGGCGGTGTACTCGCGCCGCTGCCCGTCCGGGGTGAGGTCGGACACGGACAACGAGACGTTGTGCAATCCGTGGAACATCTCGTGCACCACGATGGCGTACGCCGGACGATCGGCCGGACCGACCAAATGGCCGTGTGTCACCGCATCGGTGAGCTCGTTGTGGAAAAGCTCCGGATTGATCGCGTAGCGCTCGTTCAGCGTGACCGAGAGGGTGTAGGTCTTGCCGCCCCGGCCGAATCCCATTTCGGTTTGCGCGAACGTGTCTTCGATCAGCGGCCCGATTCTGATGGCACGGAGATCTATTTCCGGATACGCGGCCCGCACATCGCGCACCGCCGCCACGAAGTCGCGCACTACGTCGAGCTGGACACCCGGGGAGTCGAGGCCGAAGTGCTCGATACCGAGTTCCTCGCGCAGTGCGTCGCCGATCGCGGTTCGCTCGGCTACCCGCGCCGGGTCCTCGGTGACCGGCAGGCTCGGATCCTGCGGGTCCTTGCCGTGCCAGAGCTCGGCCTGTTCGATCAACAGACGATGGAGCACCTGGTCTGCCGGAGTCGCGGAGTAGCGCTCGTTGGCCACCGCCTGGAACGACGCGACCAGCGCCTTGCGCGGGTCGAAGGCGCCTTGGGCGTCGAAGCAGCCGGCGAACTCTTGCTCGAGCCAGCGGGTGAACGCGGGCTCCCGCGCTGGCCCATGGGTTTCCGCGTAGTGCTGCCGGAGCGCGGGCAGCGCCTCGACCTCGGCGCGCCAGCGACCGGAGATGACCATCGCGTCGCCGTACGCGAGCACGACCGCGTCGTAGACGGTCCATTCCGGCAAGTTCGGGTCGGTGGCCAGCCGCTCGCTCAGCACGATCAATTCCGCGTACACGGCACCCGGGGTCAGGTCATCGGAGTAGCCCGGGACGGCCAACGAATCCCCGGCCAGCTGCTCGACAGCGACACCATGCAGATCCAGCTGGGGATACTCGGCGCGCATCTCGAGAATCGCGTGGCCGAGCTCCACCAGGTTCTTTCCGACGATGCCGGGAGTGTCGAACCCCTCCACGCCGAGATCGACGGTTTCCATCAGTCGTGCGACGGCCTCCGCATCACCGGATCCGCTTGTCGCCCTGTTGATTCGGCGGGTCGGCGGGTCGGGAACCGTTTCCTGGGTGATGATCTCGCCGAGTCGCAGGATGGTCCGCTGCCGCAGTGATCTGACGGCGGTGTGCGTGCGATCCATCGCGGCCGAGATGGCGACGATCTGCTTACCCTGCAGCATCGACAGGCGAGCGTACTGCCGCTCCGTCTCGGGGAGTTGATCGATAGCGCGCCGCAAGACCTCCGGCGACTCCCGAGTCGTGCGCTCCACCAACGCGGTCGCCTCGGCGAGGCTCATCCGCTCTTCACCGCGCAGCACCTCGGCCAGCCGCCGAACCGCTTCCTTCTGCAGGTTGTTCACCGCGTCTTCGGTCTTCTTCATGGCGGTCGCGACCTCGGCGGCGGTGTACTCCTTCACGATGCGCAGCCGGATCACCCGCCGATGCTCGTGGTCGAGTTGCTCCAGCGCGCGCCGGAATTCCGCGGGCTGGTCTCGGTGGGTGGCGCGCACCAGCGTCAGATCCGCACCACCCGGCCGGGCGGGCAGCGTCTCGCCGGAGAGCAATGCCGCCAGCGCCTGTACCGCCCTGCGCTGCGATCCGACCACCGAATTCTCGGTGCGGCCGAGCGCTTCCGCGATCTCGGCCACCGTCTGCCCGCGCAGGAACCGCGGCTCCGCGACCTCCCGCTGCTTGCGTGGTAGCTCCTCGATGGCGCGGCGCAGTCGTTCCGGGTTCTGCTCGGCCGCTTCGCGAACCGTCAGCAGATCGGTCGCGGCGACGCCACGCCTACCGCCGGAAGACGCTGTGTCCGTGGGCGTCGCCGCGGTTTCGGTGCGCGCGCCGAGCAATTCGGCCAGTTTGCGTACCGCGCGGCGTTCCTGCGCCGCCACCGCGGCGGTGCCCTTGCCCATTTCCCGGGCGGCCTGCTCGACCGTGAGTCCGCGATCGAATCGGAGCTCGACCAGGCGTTGCTGGTCGGGTGTCAGGCGCGCGGCCGCTTGCTGCGCGGCCGTCCGGTTGTCGCGGAAGGCCGCCTCGACCCGCTGTAGCGCCTCGGTACTCGAGAACCGCTCGACACCGGTCAGCAATTCGGCGAGCCGGTGCACGGCACGAGATTTCACCAAGGCGAGCTGGGGTGCGCTGCGGTTCATCTCGGCGCCGACCTCGCGTAGCGACCTGCCCTGTTCGTAGTGCAGCTCGGCGAATTGCCGTTGCACTCCCGGCAATTCGGCGATAGCGCGGCGCAGGGCCGCCCGATCGGTGCGCTGCGCCTCGACCACGACCCGCTCGTTCGGGGGCAGGTTCGTACCCCGCTCGGTGACAATGTGTCCCGCCAGTTCCCGGACCGCGGCGCGTTGCAATTGCTCGACCATCTCCGGCGACAGCCGCACCGCCGCGGCGATCTCCGTGGTGGAGCGGCCCTCCCAGAACCGCAGCACGATCACCTTGCGCTGGCTGCCGCCCATCTTCTGCAGCGCGAGCTGGATCTCGGAACGGGTGGCGGTGGCCAGCGCCTGACTGTGCGGATTGGACTCGATCAGTTTCTCGGCCTGTCGCAGTGCCGCCTGCGTGGACTGCTGGAACCGGGTGAGCCTGGCATCCTGCGCCCCGGCCGCCGGTGCGCCGGGTGTCGAGTGCGCATCGCCGGCACCCTTGTTCGAGCGCGTCGGCAGTCCGTCCGGCACGGCGCCCGGCTCCGCCCGCGCCGGCGGCACCGCTCCCGGTTCGACACTCGGCGGCCGCAGCGCGACCAGATGGTCGTACAGCGCGCGCTGGCCGGTGCTCGACCGGTCGCCGAGCACGATCACGGCGGCACCCGCGTCGGCGTAGGCCTCGGGCACATTGAGGACGTCGCTGCGATGGAAGCTGTAGTCGTTGAGCTCGGTACGCAACCATTGCGTGAACTTCGTCTTGTCGACCGGGCCCGGGTGGGTCTCGCTGTACTTGTCGAGCAGCGCGTTCATGGCGGCTTCCTGTGCCGCCCGCACACCGGCCGCGGAGTTCTCGAAACCGGTGCCGATGTGGACCACGTGAATCATCTCGTGCACGATCGCGCTGTACACCGGGCGATCGGGCAACGCGGTCTGGAAGCCGATGTGCACGTCCTCGGCCAGGTATTGCCGGAACAGCTCCGGGTTGACCGCGAACCGCTCGTTCAGCACGATCTCGGGCGCGTACTGGGACCGGCCGTTACCGTAGGCCACTCGCGTCTCGGCGAAGACGTTCTCGTTCGCCAACGGCGCGATGCGGATCCTGCGCACATCGATGTCCGGGTGCCGGGCAAGGACCGCACGGATCGCCGTGTCGATCTGTCGCACGGTATCGAGCGAGACCCCGGGCAGTTCGAGCCCGACGCCCTCGATGCCGAACTCCCGGTCGAGCGTGTCGGCGATGTCGAGCCGATCCATGATGTGCTCGACGCCCTCTTCGGGCGCGATGACGTACGGATCTTCCCCGGCCCACTTCTCCGCCTGTTCGATCAGCACGTCGTGCAAGATCTGCTGTCCCGCGGTCAGCGCCGACGGGTCGCGCTTGGCGGTGACGAACGATTCCACCAGCGCGATGCGCGGATCGAGGGCGCCGGTCCGGTCGAAGCTGCCCGCCTCGAATTCGGCGCGCAGCCACCGCTGGAAGCCCGGCTCGTCCAGTCGCCCATGGGTTTGCGCGTAGTGCTGGCGCAGTTCGGTCAGCGCGTGCACCTCGGCACGCCAGCGCCCGGTGTACACCAGCGCCGTACCGAATTCGCGCAGCACCGCGTCGTAGACGCGCCCCGACGGCAGCGACGGGTCGCGGGCGAGCGCTTCGCTCAGCGCGATCGACTTCGTGAACACCGGCGCGCCGGAAAGCACCTCTTCCCGGAAGCCGAGTACCGCTTCGGCATCCGCTTCCGTCAGCCTGATGTCGAGCTCGCGCAGCGCTACCTGCGGATGCGCTTCCATCAGGTCGTGCACCGCTTGCGCGAACTCGCGGGCACGATTCAGGTCGGCACGGCCGAAGCGCTTCACTTCGATGCCGTGCGTGTCATCGAGCACCTTGGCCAGATCTCGCCAGTCCGCGGCATTTTTTGCGTCCCAACGGCGTTCCTCGGCGGGCGGGCCGTGGGCCGGTGGTTCGCCTTCGCCCGGGCGCGCTCCGATCCGCGTATCGGGCCGGTCGGCACCCGCCGCACCGGACGGTTCGCTGCCGTCGACGAGCGGATGTTCGGCCCGGCCATCGGGGTGGAAGACGATGCCGTAGACACCGGCGACGTCCGCTGGGCGCGCACCCCACGGGTACGCGTATTCGTAGACGACGTCGTCGATCTTCTCGTGCACCATGACCTCGCCGTCGGGCGCGCGGTACACCACCATCGCATGTGCTCCGACTTCCGTTGACACACCACGGAATTCGACTACGCCGAGCACGGTGTCACCGGTGTCGCGCACGTGCGTGGCCAGCGCGTCCAGCGACGGGAACCCGCCGCGATGCCAGTCGGCGCTCGCCGCGACCGCGTATTCTTCGGCGCTCACTCCGCGCGCCCGCACTTCCGCGGTCTCCGCCATCGGACGGATACCGCTGTTTCCGGTGACTTTCCTACCGAACGACAAGGATTCCGGCGCACAGTTTTTCGGCCCGTCCGCGGTCACGTGCGTCCGCGAGACGAGTCCATCCGGTCGGTTGAAGGCCGTCGCACCCACGCCCGCTCTGTCGCGGGTCAGCACCGCGAATTCGGTCCACCGAAGCTTCGGCAGCGACCGGGACTCCGGCGCGGGAACGGGTTCGGCGCCCGTATGGATCGGCGTCGCGCCTTCATGGATCGGCGTTCCGCCGTGTCGCGGCAGCGGCCCTGCCGGGCGCGGTGGCGGGTCGCCGAAGGCAACCGGCTTCGGTGCGCCCGAGCCGGATTCGACCCGACCCGACGGACGAGGCGACCAGTCGCCCACGCCACGTCCGCCGCGCGGCGACCAGTCGCTCACCCCACGCCGGAGTCGGGGTTTGGTTGGGGGGTGTTCTGCCGCAAGGTATTCGGCGATCCGATGCAATGCCGTGCGCTCGAAATCGCGCACCGCGTGCTCGGTCGTCCGCAGTGCCGCGGCAACGTCGGCGACGGACTTACCGTCGCCCCAGTACCGGAGCAGCACGACCTTCCGCTGATTCCCGTGCAGTAGGTCGACCGCGTTCTTGATATCCGCCCTGGTGGACTTGGCCAGTGACTGAGCGAGCGGGCTCGAGGCGTCAGCCCGCTCGACGACGCGTACAGCTTCCCGAATGGTGTCCCGGAACTGCTCGAATCGAACGTGCTCGGCCACCACACTCTTGGCGATGGCCTGCAACCAGTGGTCGACCCTGCGCTCCCCGATCGACCGAATATTTTCCGCCGCGCGAGTGAAGGTCTGCGCGGTCAGTGCCTCTGCGAGGCGTCGATCCGGCACCGCCGCGGCCACTTGCTCGCCGATCTTGTTCTGGTGCAGGTCGCGAAGCAAGGCGAACGCTCGCGAGTCGCCCGCTTGCGCCGCCCGCGCCGTAGCGGGGAACGCCATGTCGGTGAGGTTCTTCAGCCCGTTGCGATACGCCTCCCG
This sequence comes from Nocardia brasiliensis, assembly GCF_042691675.1. GTDB lineage: Bacteria > Actinomycetota > Actinomycetes > Mycobacteriales > Mycobacteriaceae > Nocardia > Nocardia brasiliensis_D. The sequence continues at coordinate 1,211,229 of NZ_CP170507.1, read as the reverse complement.
GACGGCCCCGTTGGTGGGCCTCGACCCGCTGCCGCGGCCTATCTCCCCCGCCGCCTCCGGGATCGAACGGCCCTCCAGCACAACGAGTTCCACGGCCCGACGCTGCCCATCGGCGAGCTGGGAGATCGCCCGTTCGACCCGGGTCGGGTCCTGTGCCCGCGCGATGTCGATCAACGTCCGCCGTTGCGGCGTGGTGAACGACGTTGTGTCGGTGGCAAGGTGGCCGACGGGTTCGCCGAGCCCGGGGAGCCGATCCGCCAGGCGGCGCGCCGTCTGGTAGCGCAGGCTCTCGACCGTCTGAATGGACCGGTTCGTCTGCTCCGCGATCCGCTCGACAGTCTGCCCCGCCAGGAAGTGTCGCGTGCCGAAGTCGTGGAATGCGCCGGGGAGCCGATCGATCGCGGCCGCCAGCGCTGTCCGATTGTGCTGCAAGGCATCCTCGACCACGCGGATCGGCGAAACACCGGCCGGGCGGGCGGCCATCTCGGCGGGTGCCGCGAGCAGATCGGTCAGCTTGCGCACCGTGCGACCGCGCAGCAGCCACACGGCGGCTTCGCTCTTACCGGTCCGCTCCACGATCTGGGCGGTCGTCAGGCCCTCCTCGAAGTGCCAGCCGAAGAACTCACGCTGCTCGGCACTGAGGTGGTCGAGGGCTTCGCGCAGCGCGGCGGAGTTGTTCCGATGAGCTTGTTCGAGCGCGACGATCAAGGTGTTCGGTGCCGGGCGGCCACTGAATTCCCGTGCCCCGGTGAGCAGGTCGGCGACGTGCGCGAACGCCGAGATCCGCTCCCCGCGCAGGTGAGCGGGTTTGCGGCCGGTGGCATCGGCGATGTCCTTGATGGTCTTGTTCTCGAACAACAGCTGCTCGGCGAGCTGTCGCCTGCGGTTGGGCAGCTCCCCGATCGCCCGCAGCGCCTGCTCCCGGTTCTCGACCAACGCGGCCCTGATCAGCTGCTCGTTCGGCGACATCCGGCGGGCCGGTGGCGTGGCGGCGGAATCGGCTCGGTGCTCCGCTTGCGGATCGACTGGCGGGGCTTCCGCGCCGCCCCCGCGCTCGGCCCGATTCTCTACCAGCCGCAACAGCCGGTCGTACAACACCCGCTCCGCGTCGGTTGCCCGGTCCGGGTGGAACACCACGGAGACGCCCGCTTCGGAATACGCCTCGGGCAGGTTGAGCATGCCGCCCTTGTCGAAGCTGTACCCGCTGAGCTCGCCGCCCAGCCACTCGTACACATTGCGCCAGTTGCCCTGACCACGAACTTCGTAGAACTTGTCGACCAGTTCGCCGAACGCGCCCTGGTAATCCACCACATGTGCCTCGGCGGAGTCCCGCAATCCGGCCGCGTACTGCACAGCGTGGAACGCTTCGTGCGTGATGTCGACCCGCACCGGATTGTCGGGCGGACCGCTCATGAAGCCTTCGGCCGCGAGGCGCTCGAGCCGTTGCCGGTGCAGTTCCGGGTTGATCGCGTAGCGCTCGTTCAGCGTGATCGATTTCGTGTAGACGGAGCCGTCGTCCTTGACCGCATGGACGGAGCTGGCGAACGTCCCGTCCGGCAGCGGCCCGACCTGGATCTCCGCCAGATCGATCTCGGGATGCCGCGCGATCATGTCGCGCACGGTTGCGACGAACTCACGAGCGGTATCCAGGTGTACCCCAGGGATATCGAGTCCGGTCGCCGCGATGCCGTGGTCCTTGTCGAGCCGGGTTGCGAGCTCGGACCTGGCCCGCTGCTCGATCGGATCATGGACCAGCGGCACCAGGGGGCTGTGCGCGCTTCGGCCGTGCCAGATGTCGGCCTGCTCGACCAATACGTCGTAGAGCACGCGCTGGCCCGGGGTGGCGGTGTTGCCGGTGCCCGCGACGGCGGCGAACGAACGCACCAGCGCCTCACGCACATTGAGCGTTCCGGAACGCTCGAGAATGTCGGTGCCGAATTCCGCCAGCAACCATCGCGTGAATTCCGGCTCGCGGACGGGTCCGACGTTGCTCTCGTAGTACCTGCGCAGTTCCGGCAGCGCGGATACTTCCGCGCGCCACCGGCCCTCGTACACCATCGCATCGCCCAACGCCTCGACGACGGTGTCGTACACCAGGCCGTCGGGCAGATGTTCGGCAGCGGCCAGCCGTTCGCTCAGGATGATGCCCTCGGTGAACAGCGGCGATTCGGGACCGCGTCCGGATCCGCCCAGCACCGTCTCGACGTTCTTCTCGATCTCCCAGACATCGATCCTGCGCAGGTCCAGCTGGTGCGCGTCGACAACGTCGTGCACCGCTTGCGCGTATTCGCGCAGCCGCGCGAGATCCATACCGGCACGGTCGAATCCGATGACGGTCAGTCCGGTCCGCTCGGCAAGGCCCGCGGCGAGTTCTTGTGCGGTCCGATACCGCTTCGCGTCCCAGGCGGATGTCGGGTCCGGCGCGGTCTGCGCTCCGGAGTCGACCGCGGGCCGGTCCCCGGACTCTGCCGAGCCGCGCGGGTGCTCTGCCGCCGAACGCCGCGGTGCCCCAGGCGAATCCGATCCGGCCGCGGCTGGCTTGTCGGCCCGGGCTTCGGGCCGCGCATCGCCGTCGCGTCCGTGCGCTTCGCCTGGCCGCGCCTCGTCGATAGCGGTCCCGGACGGGCGATCGGTGTCGAACACCGTCTCCGCGCGGGGCTGGCGGTGGAAGTCGTAGCGCTGGAAGTCCTCGGCCAGGATCAGGCCGTCCTGCTCGACGAGTCGGCGCAGCGCGCGATCGTTGGATCGAGCGGACGGCCGGTAGTGGCCACTGCCATCGTCCGTGGCGACCGGGCGACCACCCGGTACCTCGATCGACCCGGCACCGGCCACCCGCTCACCCGCGAGGAACGTCGAATGGTGGCGTCGGCGCACCGCGTCTTGGGTTTCAGCGTAGAGATTGACGCATTCGTCGATCACGTACATCACTCGGCGCGAGTCCGGATCGGCGCCCGCGACCTGGGACGAGTCGAACAATTTCCCGTCCATCGCCCGATAGAGCCTGCCGTCGGGCCCGACGACCAGCCGATACGCTTCCCGCTCGGCCGGGGTCAGGTACTCGACGCGCTCCATCAGCGAGCGGCTCGGGTCGTTCTCGCCGTAATACTCTTCGCGCAGTGCGTGATCCGCGGGCAGGGCCGGTTCGGTGCGCGCGGGTGGGATCTGCTCGGGCGCGAGATCGCGCGGCACCGAGCGCCACAGGCCATCGATGTCCTGCCAGAAGGTGACCTCGGCTCCGCGCCACGGTCCGGATTCGACCACCGCCCGCCAGGTGTCGGGCGATGACTCGTTGTACGTCAGTCGCACCACGTCGGTCGAATCGACTCGGGCCGAGAGGTAGTGGATCTGCGCGCCCGGCCGAGTGAGTGCGTCGCGCAGCTCGGGATGCCGATCCAGCGCACTGGTCAGCACATTGTCATGACCGATGCCCTCCCAGTCGATGATGATCGCGCGCGGCCGTTCGCCCTCGACCAGTCCGACCCGCGCGGTCAAGGCGCGACCGCCCGCGTCGGCGATGTAGTCGCGTGCGACGGCATCGAGCTGGCCCTCGAACTCGAAATTCGGGCTTTCCCAAGCGAATTCCAGCTCCGCCCGACCGGGTTGGCGCACCTCGTCGGGAGCCGGGTGGCCGCCGACCCGCTCGACCGGTCCCGGACGCGGGGCATCCGGCTCGCCCTGCGGTCCCCTGGTCTGCGCGAGCGGATCACCGTCCGCCGGCGGGTCCCAGAACCGTTCGCCGGTCTCGCCTCTCGGGTCGGCATCCAGCCGGGTCAGTGAGCGCAGGTGGTCGTAGAGGACCCGCTGGCCGTCGCTCATCAGCTGGTCGCCGTAGATGAACGCGGCCGCGCCCGCCTCGGCATACGCCTCCGGCAGTCGGAGGTGTTCGCCGCCCTCATGGAAGCTGTAGTCGGTGAGCTGGTCGCGCAGCCACTCCTGGAATTCGGCCGGGTCCACCCGATCCGGATTCTTTTCGAAGAACTTCTCGACCAGCACGTCGAGCGCCGCGTCGCGGGCCGCGATCTGGCTGTCGAAGGACTTGTCGTACCCGGCGCTGATATGCAGCCCGTGCATGAGTTCGTGCACCATCGAGCTGTACGCGGGCCGCTCGGGGTCGGCGACCAGATGACCGGAATCGAAGTCCTGAGTCATGTGCTGCGCGAACAGGTCCGGATGTATCGCGTACCGCTCGTTCAGCACGATCTCCCGCACGTGCTGCGCCCGGCCGCCCTGGTAGACCATCCGGGTCTCGGCGTATACCGCCTCGTCCCGCAGTGGCGCGATCCGGATTCGGCGCACGTCGATGTTCGGGTGCCGCTCGAGCACGTCGCGGATCGCCGCGTCCAGTTGCCGCACGGTGTGCAGGTCCACCGCGGGCATATCGAGCCCGGACGACCGGATGCCGAACTGGTCCTCCAGGTCCACCGCGATGAGCCGCTTTTCCTGAGCTTCCCAGGCACGCTCCCCGGCCTCGACGTAGGACGGGTCGCCTGCGGCACCCCATTTCTCGGCCTGCTCGACCAGCACGTCGTGCAGGATCTGCTTGCCGGGGGTGATCGGCGACGGGCCGCCCTTGACCGCGACGAACGACTCCTCCAGCGCCATGCGCGGATCGAGTTGGCCTGCCGCGTCGAAGCAGTGCGGATCGAACTGCTCGCGCAGCCACGGCTGGAAATCTTGCGCCCGTCCCCCGGTTTCGGCGTAGTGCCCTCGCAAAACGGGCAGTGCGTGCACCTCGGCACGCCAGCGACCGGAATACACCAGCGCACTGGCGAACTCGCGCACGACTGCGTTGTAGATCCGGCCGGGCGGCAGGTTCGGATCGGTGGTCAGTCTGGTGTTCACCAGGATCGACTCCGCCCACACCGGGCCGCCGCCGGGGCGGTCCTGCTGGTCGCCGAAGCCGAGCACGGCCTCGGCATCCCGCACGCCGTTGTGGACGTCGAGCTCCCGCAAGAACACATACGGGTGCTCGGTCATCAGGTCGTGGATCGCCTGGCTGAACTCCCGAATACGGTCGATGTGTCCGTTGCCGAAGGTGACCACGTCGAGGTCGTGGTTGTCGTAGAGCGCCTCGGCCAACTCGCGGGGGTGCTCGTATGCCCATGCGTTCCACGGCAATTCCCCGCGGAAGCCACCCGCGCCGGATCGCGGGTCGAAACTCATCCGCTGCTCCGGACTGCCGCCCTGGCCTTCCTCGGGGAACGTCGGGAAGAAGCCGCTGGTCGGATCGTCCTTCATCAGTGCGTCCAGCCGTGCGGTCAGGCTGTCCATGTCACTGTTCCCGCCGCGTGCTTGCCGCTCCTGCTCGGCCTTGGCCTCGCTCAGCAGCAGTGCGTGGGCGACCCGCTCGCCATCGGTGGCGGCGTGGCCCTTGTGCGTCACCGCCGCGTACGCCTCCGGCAGGAGTTCGACCGGGTTCAGGACACCGTCGGAGTCGAAGCTGTACTTGCTGAACTGGGTGTGCACCCAATCCATGAACGCGCCCATGTCGTCGGACTTGAATTCCATCCGGTAGTGATGGAACAGCTCGTAGAGCAGTTCATTACGAGCGCCGTGGGCTCCGGCGTTGTCGACCGCGTGCCCGAACTCGTGCACGATCAGCCCGTACACCGGACGGTCGGCGGGACCGACGGTGAAGCCATCCGCCACCCGCTTGGCCCACATCCGCTCGAGCAATTCGGGCCGAATCGCGTAGCGGGAGTTCAGCGTGATCGAGTGGGTGTGCATGCGGCCGTTGTCCACCCGGACCTCGGTGAGCGCCGGCATCATCAACTCCAGCGGCGCGATGCGCACCGCACGCAAATCGACATAGGGATGCTCGGCGAACCCCCGATCGATCGCCCTGGCGTATTCGAGCGCGGTGCGCACATCCACTCGCGGATTGTCGAACCCGACCGCGATGATCCCGTGCTTCGCGGCCAGTGCCTCGCCTACTTCCCGCGCGCTCGAGTAGTCCGCTGAGTCCCACTCGGTTTCGGGCGTCGAGCGATCCGCCACCGAGTCGGCCGGGTGCTCGGCCCGTTCCCGATGCTCGCCCGGCTCCGACGCGTGATCGCGAACCCCGCTCTCGCCCGGATACGCGCGTTCGCCGCCGGGCCCTTCCGGTCCTTCGGCGAGCTGCCGCAACAACCTGTCGTAGAGCACCTGCTGTGCGTCGGTCGCGGCATCGCCGTGGAAGACCACCGCGACGCCCGCCTCGCTGTAGGCCTCGCCCATGTCGAGCACACCGCGCTCGTCGAAGCTGTAGCCGGTGAGTTCGTCGCGCAGCCATTCCTCGAAGTTCCTCGCGGGCACGCGATCCCGTACCTCGTCGTACTTGGCGATGAGCTCGCGCAGCGCCCCTTCGCGGTCGACGCGCAGCTCGTCGGGTGTGCTGCGCAACCCGGCGGCATTCTGCAACGCGTGGAACGCTTCGTGCGTGACGTCGGTCTGTATCGGGTTGCCCGCATCGCCGACCAGGAACTTTCTGGCGACGGCATCGGCCATCTCACGGGCGTGCAGTTCCGGGTTGATCGCGAATCGCTCGTTCAACGCGATCCACTTGGTGGTGATCGTGCCGTCGCCGTGGTGCCGCCACGCGGTTTGCGCGTAGACCTCCTCCGACATCGGGGTGATCATGATCTGACGGGGATCGATCTCGGGGAACCGCTCCATCATCTGGCGCAGCGTCTCGTCGAACTCACGCACCGTCTCGGCGCGCACGCCCGGGATGTCCAGCCCGACCGGCTCGATGCCGAGATCTTCGCGCAGCCGCTCGCCGATCTCCACCCGCGCGTGCCGATCCACCGGATCCTCGGAACGCGTGACCTGCGGGTTGTACGCGCCTTGGTCATGCCACAATTCGGCCTGATCGACCAGGACCTCGTGCAGCACCTCCTCACCCTTGGTCGGGTAAGGCCGGTCCCCTTCGACGGCGGCGAACGACTGCACCAGCGCTTCGCGCACATCGAGCGCCCGCGCGTCGGTAAAGCAGCTGGCATCGAACTGACGCTCCAGCCACTCGGTGAACGCGGGCTCGCGGGCGGGCCCGTGGTTCTCCTCGAAGTACCGGCGTAACTCCGGCAGTGCCGCTGTCTCGGCGCGCCACCGTCCGGCGTACACCATCGCCTCGGCGAACGCCTCGACGGCGGTGCTGTACACCCGCCCCGCCGGCAGATTCGGCGCCGCGAGGAGCTGCCTGCGCAGGCCGATCGTTTCGGTGAACAGCCGCGCGTTCGGCCCCTCTCCGTCGATCCCCATCAGCACGGAGATGTCGGATTCCATTCGCTTGACCGCGATCTCGCGCACCGTCACCTCGGGATAGGCGACGAGCATGTCGTGCATGGCCTGGACGTACTCGCGCACGTTGTCGAGCACGAGCGGCGAGCCGTCGAAGCCCTGAAGGTCGATGCCGTGGTTATCGGTAAAGGCGTCGAGGAGTTCCCGCGTGGTGGCGTAGTCGTCAGCGGCCCAATCGGCGAGCTCGCGGTGCGGTTCCGTGTGCTCGGGCGGGGCCGGATCCGATTCCCGGCCCTGGATTCCGCGTTCACCCGGCTCCGGACGCACCTCGGGTGCGTGTCCGGTCTGCTCACCGAGCAGCCGCATCATCCGGTTGTACAGCACCTGTTGTGCGTCGGTTGCCCGCTCCGGGTGGAACACCATGGCGACGCCCGCCTCGGCGTAGGCCTCGAGCGGATTGAGCTGGCCGCGCCGGTCGAAGCTGTAACCGCTGAGCTCGGCCTTCAACCACTGGTGGAAGTCCGTTGCCTGGACCCGATCTCGGACGGTGTCGTACCGCACGAGCAGCTCGTTGGTGACTGCCTCCAGTTCGGCCTTCAAGATCTCGGGGGTGTTCCGCAATCCGGCGGCATGTTGCAGCACGTGGAACGATTCGTGCGTCAGGTCGGTGCGGATCGGGTTGTCCGGCGGGCCTTCCATGAAGCCGCGCTCGGCGTCCTCGATCATGCTCTTCCGGTGCAGTTCGGGGTTGACCGCGTATCGCTCGTTGATCGCGATCCATTCGGTGATCACGCGCCCGTCCCGAATCGCCCAGCGGGTGCTCGCGTAGGTGCTCTCCGGCATCGGCAGGACGAGGATGCTGCCCGGTTCGATGTCGGGATACCGCTCGACCAGGGAGCGCAGCGTCGCGTCGACTTCTCGGACGGCACCGAGATCGACGCCGGGCAGCTCGAGTTCGACCGACTCGAGCCGCAGATCCTCGCGCAGACGAGCGCTGATCTGCGCCTTGGCTTCCCGCACCGTAGGCGAATCGACCTGCCCGACGCGCGGATTGTCCGCACCCTGACCGCGCCACAACTCGGCCTGCTCGACCAGCACGTCATGCAGAATCCGGGCGCCGACGGGGACATCCGGCTTTCCGCTGGCAACAAGCGCGAACGATTTCACCAGTGCGTCGCGCACATCGAACCGTCCGGACCGATCGAACGAACCCGGGTCGAACTGCTCGCGCTGCCAGTCGCCGAAAGATCCGCCCGACGGCCCGATGTTCTGCTCGTAATAGCGGCGCAACGCGGGCAACGCCTCGGCCTCGCCGCGCCAACGTCCGGCGTACACCATCGCCTCGGCGTAGGCCTTGGCGGCGTGGCCGCGCACCATCCCCGCGGGCGCCTGCTCTTGGGTGAGCAGACCTTTGTTCAAGGCAATCGATTCGGTGAACATCCGCGCACCGGGGGACGTCCGGCCGTCGGTGCTCTCGATGCCGAGCACTACCTCGGACTGCGGCCCCAGCAAGAACTCGACAGCGATCTGGCGCACCTCGGTGTGCGGGTACGCCACGAGCATGTCGTGCATCGCCTGGGTGTACTCGCGGACGCGATCGACCACCAGCCCGGGACTGTCGAATCCGGCGAGCGGGATGCCATGCGTCTCGGTGAACGAGTCGACGAGTTCTTTTGTGCTCGAGTAATCTTCGGACTTCCACTCGCGTACCGCGTGCTCCGGCTCGCGCGGCGGCAGGTGGGCATCGCCCGCGCCGACCCGCCGGTCTTCGCTGCCGCGGGTACCCGGCTCAGCCGCTTCGGGCAGAGGTGTCGAACGCGAGGTGGATTCGCTTGGGGTGCCCGTGATTTCGATGGTGGTGCGCTCGTGCGGGAGCACCACCGCGGTGACGATCCGGCCGTCCTCGACGGTGAACCGGCCGTGTAGTTCGGTCAGCGGCGGGCCGTCGTGGGTCGCGCCATCGACGAGCAACTCGGCACGGAACGTTCCCCGGGAAACGTCGAAGGTGATCAGCGCTTCCCGGAAACCCAGGAAACGGCCCGTCAGCGGGTACCACGCCTTGTACACGCTTTCCTTGGCGGAGAACAGCACTCGATCCCAATGCACTCCGCTGGGCAGGGTGGGGTCGGCCAACCAGCGCTGCTCCTGCGGCAGCGCCCGCTGCGTCACCGCGTCGGGATGCATGGGTGCGTTGTATTCCACGTCAATGCCGAGGGATCGGACGTCGTGCTTGTCGGCGACCACGGCGAGGTAGTAATCGCGGGTATGCGAGATGCTGCCGACCACATGCTCGGGCCACAGCGGTTCCCCCTTGGCGCCCTTGAGGATCGGGAACTCGACGATGCCGAGCTGTTCCAGCGCCCGGCGCGCGACCGTACGCCCGTTGCTGAACTGACGTTCGGTGCGCTCCCCCTTGCCCGCGATCAGTTCCCGCTCCGCGGGCAACAAGCTCGCGGCCGGATCGTGCCCGATGCTCTCCGCGACACGCGCCTCCGGCAGCATCCGCGCCACCGCGGCACCCGGCCGGTCCGGCGGCAGGCCCGCCCCATTCGCTCGGTGTTCGACGCCCCCCTCGGACCCGTTGGCGCGCTCGGCCTGGGCCAGCTCCGCGTTCAGTCGGTGGTAGCTATCGGCACCGCCGACCAGTGCTTCCAGTTCGGTCAGCCGCTCGGCGACCTCAACCGCTCGCTCGTATCTCGACGGGGCGGGTATCGCCTCGGGTCCGCGTCGCTCGAAGAACGCCATCGGGTCTTCGCGAACGCTTCGGCGCTGGGCCAGGTCCGGTCCGAGTATGTCGCCGAGCTCGGCGCGCAGGGTGTCGCGCTCGCCACGCAGTTGCTCCAATGTCGGTGAGCCGGGAACCAGCTCCGCCGGAGACAGCTCGTGTACCTCGGCCAAACCCTCGATCAGCTCGCGTGCCTGATCACGCTGCACCCGAAGCTGTTCCGGATCGACCGAGCGGGTGACCTCCCGCTCCTGCACCCTGGTCGGCGCATCGGCGGGGCGTCGCGCGGCCGCATTCGAGTGCTCGGGTGTGCCACCCGGCGACCTGGTGGCTGAGTCGCTTGCCGACAACACCGCATCGACACTTTCGGTTCTGACCACCGCGGCCTCGCCGAACTGCGAGGTCAGCCGCTCGTGCAGTTCGCGCAGCGCCTCACGGGCCCGGTCCCCGGCAAAACCGAATTCGGCGTTTTCCAGGCGCACCTTCGGACCATGGGCCTCTTCGCCCACCTTGACGGTGACCCGACCGGGCGCGGCGTCGCCGACCGGGTTGAGTGTCAACGTGATCGACACCGCGCCGGGTTCGCGTGTCTCGCCGGTGACGCTCACCCAGAAGTGGTCGCCGTAGCCCGCGAAAAGCTTGCTGCTGTCGACCCGTCCAGCGATCACGTCGGCAAGCGCGGGAGCTGCCCGATCGGTGCGCCACAGCAAGCCCTGGAATTCGCCGTTCCGGCTGGCCGCCGAAAGATCGGCGCCGAGGCCGATCAGCGTGGAACGGGACTGCGCGAGGAACTTGTGCTCCGCGGCCGAGCCGAGGAAGTCGCGGCTGTAGGAATTGACCTCGACCACGACGCCGTTGTCGATCTCCACCAGCCCGAACCCGGTCACCTCGACCTTCCGGTCGTACGTGCCGTGCAGGGCCCCATGGGTGTCGTGCGACGAGTGCCGGAAGTCCGACGGGCCGGTCGTCACGAAAGCGTCACCCCGAGCGGCGCTGTTGTACAACGCCCCGCCCGGACCGAGAACCTTCCCGTCAGAATTCACCTGAAGCTGGTGGTGCTTGCTCGGCCTGCCGTGCCACCGGTCATACGTCCCGGGATCGTCCGGCATCGTCGTCGCGTAGCCGTCTCGATTCCGCTCGACGGTATCCGAGTGTCGCCCAGCAAGTTCGGCGTCCCGCAGGGATTCCCCGGCACCGCGCTCGCCTTCGGGATTCACCGCGCTGAACTCATCGCGACGCTGCCGGAGGTCGGCGACGATGGCCTCGGCGAATTCGCCGAGCTGGACGGTCCGGTCGTTGCGGCCGGTCAGCTCCAGTGGGCGCGTGCCGCCTCGGAAATCCTGGTCCCAGAATGGGTAGACGGTGAGTTCGGCGGTTTCCTCGCCGAATCGGACCGGGACGACGGAGCCCTCGAGTTCGACCCGGAGCCCGTGTAGTCGGCCATGGTTGATGCGGGCCGCATGGCGCAGTCCGGCCTCGATATTGTTCGCCGCGACGTCGTGGCTGGCGCCGAGCGGGTCGAGGGGCGCGAGCGCCTTGGCCAGTTGCGGAATTCGACGCGAGTCGACGGCGATCGCCACTTCATCCGGAACATGCACCGGCACATGCCGAATCGGTTCGATCGCGGAACGGAGCCAGGCCGGCGCCCGATTCGACTCGTGCAGCTCGAACACCTGATCGCCGACGGCGCCCCGCAGCGTCCGATCGCCGCGGGTGCCGCTTTCCTCCAGCGTGACGGTGACCTCACCGACCGGTCGCTCCAGCGCCGTCGCGACGCGATCGGCGACCTCGAGCCCAGCGGTGTCGACCTTGTCGGCCGGCCAGTCGGACAGTCGCTCGCCCACCCAATCCCAGGCGCGGCCGGCCGCACCCAGCTGCTCACCCTCGGTGCGCGGCCCGGTTTCGGTGCCACGGACCACCAACTCCGAACGCCGAACCGGGGTCGTGCCGGGTTCGTCGGCCCGCACGGAAAGTTCTTGTGCGGCTATGGGTCCCGTCCGCTCCTCGCCGGTCGGGCGCGCTGTGTCATCGGACCGAGCCGACGGACGGTCCGTCCCCGGTTGCTCCTCCTGGGCCGCCGCACGCTGAGCTTCGAGGACGGCTGTCCGCTCCTCCGGCGACAGCATCTCCAGCACGTCGTCGGTCAAGAACGCCGCCGGATCGGGTTCGGGCTCGCGGACCACCTCTGGCTTGTTCTCGGGAGCCGCCTCGCGTTGCGCCTCGAGCATTGCCGCTCGCTCCTGCGGCGACAGCATTTCCAACAGGTCCTCGGACAGGAACGCGGCTGGATCAGGTTCGGGCTCGGGACGTTCGGCCGCATCCGGCGCCCGGGCGGGATTGGCCGGATCGGAATCCTGTTGGCGCGGTGTCTCGTCAGACGAGGCGCCGATACGCAGCTGATCGTCCGGCGGCCGGATGTTGCGGTCGCCGACGCCCTCGACGACCTGACCGTCCTTCCAGACGATGGCCCAGGTCTGCGCGGTCTCGTCGCGGGAGCCCCCGGTCAGTTCGGCCAACGACAGCACACGGCCGTCATTGGTGCGGAACCATTCCCGGCCCTGCTGGTCGGTGCCGAGGTAGATCACTTCCTTGGCATCGACCAGGAATCGCGATGCACCTTCGACGTTTTCGCCCAGATACTGCACCGTGAAGCTGTGTGCGCCGATATCGTGCCCGTTGCGGGTGGTTCTACGCTCGAGCACCCAGGCCGTCGGACCGCGTCCGTGCTTGCCCAGGCCCACCTGCCTCATTCCGTCGATCAGGTTTCCTTGCGCGGAGGCCGTCGCGTCGGCGTGGAATCCCTCCAGCTGCGCCCCATTCAGGTGCGGGCGGGTCTCGCCCCAGGTCGTTCCGGCCATGGTGCCCGGCCGGACCTGCGGCAGCGTCGCCACCGGGCCCTGCTGGTCGATGAGCCGTCCGATCGATTCCGGCACACAGTTGTTCGGAACGAGATGGGCTTCCAGCTGAGCGATGTCCTCGGCGGTCCGCAACACCTCGGCACGCAGTTCAGCGTGTATCGCGGCCAGCTCGGCAGGGGTGCGCAGCCCCATCTCGGGGAGCTTGCCCCCGGCGAAGTCGCTGTAGACCTTGGCGATGTCTTCCGGCTTCATCCCGGCCAGGTCGACACCGGCGAGCCGCAGCCAATCCCGCAGGGGCGCCGGGATATCCGGCAGGTTCGGCGTCCGGTTGAGCAGGTCGGCGCGGAACCGGTCGACATCACCGAGGACCCGCGAGATATGCGCGGGCGCATCGGCATGATGCACGGGCAGATCGCCCTCGGCGATGCGCGGATCCCAGTGCGCCAACTCGGGCCGGGCGCGCAGGTCGGCAACCATCGAGTCGATCTTGGCCGCGGCCTTCGGGCTCGCCGTCTTCAACGCCTCGATCTGCTTGTACAGGCCGTCCAGCGTGCCATCCGGATTGGTCCGCAACGCCTCCGGATCGATCTTCAGCTGGTGCAGCAGGTCCTGTAGCTCGTGGAACCGCCCGACCTCGATGCCGGTCCGGGCCTGATCGGCCAGCGCCTCGATCTGCAGCGCCCGCAAACCGTTCTCGGCCCGCAAACGGGAAAGGGTGTCGTTCAACCGATGTGGCGCCAGGTCCGTGCGCTCGAGACCCAGCCGGGTAACCGCCTCGACCAAACGCGAGGTGCTGCGCGGCGTCGGTGCCATGCTCGCGGCGGGCGGCTCCACTGGATCCGGGACCACGCGCCAGGGACCGTCGCCCTCGCGAACAGTCGTCGCGTTCAGGGTGCGGCCACCGACCTCGCCGGAGAAATGGCGCACCTCGGGCGTCGGCAGGGTGACCACGTGTACCTGGCCGGTCCGGTCGGCCCAGACCATGTGGTATTCGACCCGTACGTCCCCGCGGGTGACCGCCTCGGCGAGGCGGGTATTGGCCGGGTCGGCCAGCGTATCGGCAAGCAGCCGATCATGTTTCGATCCATTGTCGACGATCAGCAGCCGCTCCGGCGGGCCCGCCACCCGGCCGACCTTCGCGGGCTTGTTCGAGTCGAGCGGCACCCCGCCCTGCGACTCGATCCATTCCGCGCCCGCGCGACGCGCCATGCTGTCGGCGAGTGTGTTGAATCGCTCGTCGATCGGGCGGTATTCGGTGGCCTGCCGTTCGAAGGCGGCCACCGCCTCGGAGAACGCGCGCTCCTCGGCATGCAGCGCCGCCAGCGTCGAGTTCAGATTTTCGGGACGCAACTCCCCTCGATCGAGGCCGAACATCCCGGCCCAGTCGGCGAATTGCTGCCGGACCTGGTCCCGGCGCAGCTGGTACTCGAATACCCGGACCAGTTCGGGGTCCTGGTTGAACTTCAGGTCCCACCAGCGGCGGGTGCCCGCGGAGTTGTTGGCAACCCGTTTCTCGGTATCGAGGCGCTCAAAATCCTTGCCTTGCTCGCGCGCGACTTCCTTGGCGAAGCGCTCCAACGGGTTCGGGTTGGTTTCGCTGTGCTGCCCGAGGTAGCCGAGGTGGGCGTCTTCCCGGTGATACAGCAGCGCCGAGTCGCGCAATGCCTCGATGGCGCCGACATGGCGCAGCGCTCTATAGTGCGCCCGGTCCAACGCCCGCTGCACCGTCTCGGGGCTGAGGTCGGTCAGCTTCTCGCCGACCTTGCGACTCGCCTCGTGCAACGCCTCCCCCGCCTGCTGCCGTCGCACGCCGGCATCCCAAAGCTGTTGTCCTTCCCGGGCCAACTCCGCGCGGACCGCGGCGTCGGGCTCATGCGTGCGCGCGCCCTCGACCGGCGCCACCACGTCGCGCTCGGTACCGGTACGTTCCCCGGCAGCCGGTGCGGCGACCTGGGGTCGCTGCTGCTCGCTCGGCGGATCGAAGCGCCCCGCCAGGCCGAGTCGCTTCATCTCGGCGTCGAATTGCTTCAGCTGTTCTTTGTCGATATCGCGCCAGTACTTGTACTCGTTCCCGGCCTGATCCAGCACCGGCGGGAGGTTGTACGACTTCTCTCCGGCGGTGCCCATCACGAAGCGGAAGAACTTCTCACGGTTGGCGCTGTTGAACTTCAACACCTGCAACGCGAAGAACGCCGGATCCCACGTCACATCCACCTGCGGCAGCTGCAGACCGGCCTCGACGCCGCTGCCTACCTGCCCGTACAACTCGGCGTTCTGACCCGAACCGAGTGGGTGCTGCGGAATCTGCTCGTGCCCACGGTCGCGCAGCCGGTCCCACATGTGGCCCAACCGAGATCGGGCGGGTTGCGCCGGCGCCTGCTCCGGCACCCGCGGCGCGTCCAATCGCTGTGCGGGCTCGATGCGCCAACCGCCCGCGCCTTCGGGCACGAGGACGACCGGCACCAGTTCGTCGCCTACCCGGAGGTCCATCCGGAGGTTCTCGTCGACCCGGGCCGACGCGGGCCCCGGCTGCGTCTCGGCCACCCGTGCCGCATCGGCGAGTTTCGCGACTGTCGCCGCACGCTCCAGGACTTCGGCGCGCAGCCGGTCGATGGTGTCCTCGATCCGACTCGGCTGCAGCTGGTCCCGCGGTACCTCGAGCAGCCGCGCCCAGGTATCCCGCACCGCGGCAATGCGATTCGACAGGTCGATGTCCGAGGCGTGCGGGAGCCGGCGCACCGCGGTTGCCAGCGCCTCTACCGCACCCGCCCGCAGCACGGTCCGGTGGCGCTGTTCGGCGATGGTCTCGGCAAGCCGGTCGGGCACGAGCTCCGCGCGGGGGACATCCAGGCGGCGGGCCAACTCGTCGCGCACCGACACCATCGACTCGGGCCGCGGTTCCGGATGCGGGGCACCGGAAGTCCGGGCCTCGGGATGCGTACCGAGCCGGGTGCCGTCGGCGTTCGCCAGTCGATCGCTCGGATACCGTTCGCCCGCTTCCAACGGCCGGTAGTCCGCGGGGAACCGCATCGGGTTCGGCTCACCCGCCGGATGCGGTTCGAGGAAGCCGCGGGCCAAGGCCATCCGCGCCACGTCGGACAGCTCGCGCAGCGGTTCGCGCACGACTCGCAGCGCATCACCCAGGTCGAGCCGCTGGACGAGTTCCCGCACGTAGCGACGATCGCCCTCCCGCTGCCGAGCCGGTGGACTGCTGTCGGAATGCGCGGCGATCTCCTCGAAGTGCTTGATCACCTCGCGTAGCGGATCGCCGACGCGGCCCGCGCCGGTGTCCTGGCCGATGCGCAGATTCGCGTCCGGCAGCGGCGCGTGCGGATCGCCGCCCTCGATATGCACGGATTGTCCGTCGTGCCAGACAGCCGCCCAAATCTCCCTGGTCTCCTGGCGGGAGGCACCGGCCAGTTCGGCCATCGACTTCACCTGACCGTCCGCGGTCAGGAACCATTCGCGGCCTTGCGCGTCGATGCCGAGGTAGACCACTTCCTGACCGTGGGCCAGGAATCGGTGCATGCCGCCCGCGTTTTCGCCGAGGTACTGCACAGGGTAGGAATGCCCGCCGACGCCGTGCGCGTCGACGGTGGCCCGCCGTTCCAGCACCCACGCGGTAGCGCCACGGCCGTTGCGGTCCAGCCCGCGCTGGATCATTCCTTCGGCCAACCGGCCGTGACCCGAGGATGCCGCGTCCGAGACGAATCCCTCGACCTGCGCGCCATTGAGATGCGGTTCGGTCTCGGACCAGGTCCGTCCGGACAGCCGGCCCGGGTTGACTTCGGGCACGGTCACCAGCGGGCGTCCCTGTAGGTCGTTCACCTGGTGCAGCGACTCGGGCACACAGTTGTTGTAGGTGACCAGGTCGGCCAGTTCGGCGATCGCGACAGCGTCCTCGCGGACCTCGGCCCGCAGTTCACCGAGCACTTCGGCCAACTGCTCGCGCGTCTGGATACCCTGCTCGTGCAGCTTGCCCGCGACGACCTCACTGTAGATCTTCGCCACCTGTTCCGGCGTCTTGCCGGTCAGGTCGACGCCGGTCAGCCGCAGCCAATCACTGTCGGGTGTCGGGACTTCCGCGAGGTCGACCGGGCGGTCGCGTAGATCGGCACGGAACCGTTCGGCGTCGCCGATCACCCGCTCGATGTGCGCGGGCGCGTCCGAGCGGTGCACCGGCATATCGCCTTCGGCGATGCGCGGATCCCACTCGGAGAATCCCGGCCGCTCCCGTAGATCCTTGACCAGGCCGTCGATCTTGGTGGCCGACTTGGGATCCGCCTTCTTCAGTTCCTCGATCTTCGGTCGCAGCTGGTCGAGCGTCTTGACCGGATCGGTCCGCAATGCGACGGGATCGGCCTTCAGCTTGTGCAGCAGATCCTGGAGTTCCTGGAACCGGGCGATGTCCTGCCGGGTGCTGACCTGATCGGCGATCGCCTCGATTCGCAAGGCTCGCAAGCCGTTTTCGGCGCGCAGTTGGGACAGCGTTCGTGCCAACCGGCCAGGACTGAGATCCGCCGGAGTGAGGCCGAGTCGATCGACCACCTGGGCCAGCCGGGCAGCGCTGCGCGGCGTAGCCATCGCGGCGGGCGCGGGCGCGGGCTGCGCCGGATCGTGAACGACTCGCCACCCACCCGAGCCGTCGCCGACCGCCGTCACGTGCAGCGTTCGGCCCTCGACCGTGCCCGAGAAGTGCCGCACCTCAGGCGATTCCAGCACCACCGCGTGCACCTCGCCCGCGCGGTCCGCCCAGACGGTGTGGTATTCGACCTGCACAGCACCGCGCGTGATCGCCTCGGCGAGCCGGGCGTTGGCCGGGTCGGCCAGCGTATCGGCAAGTAGCCGATCGTGTTTCGTTCCGTTGTCGACGATCAGCAGCCGCTCCGGCGGGCCCGCCACCCGGCCGACGTTGTGCGGATTGCGCGCGTCCAGCGGCTCGCCGTGCTGCGACCGAATCCATTCCGCGCCCGCATCGCGCGCCATCTTCTCGGCAAGGCCGTCGAACCGGTCGGCGGCGGAACGATATTCGCGTGCCTGCGCCTGGAATTCATCCACCGCCCTGGAGAAGTTGCGCTCCTCGCCGAGCAGGCCGAGCACCGTCCGGTCCAGGTTCGACGGGTGCACCTCGGCCCGATCGAGGCCGAAGATCTGGGTCCAGTCGGAAAGTTCGAGGCGCACCTGGTCGCGGCGCACGACGTTCTCGAACATCTTGACCACGCCGGGTTCGCGGTTGTAGTTCAGATCCCACCAGCGGCGAGTGCCCGCGGAATTGTTCGCGACTCGCTTCTCGGTATCGAGCCGCTCGAAGTCCTTGCCCTGGTGCTGAGCGATCTCCTTGGCGAAGCGCTCCATCGGGTTCGGGTTGGTGGCGCTGTGCTCGTCGATGTAGCGGACGAATCTGTTCTCGCGGTCGAATCGCAGGGCCGCTTCACGCATGGCCTCCACTGCACCCACATGGCGCAGCGCCCGGTAACGCGCCTGCTCCAAGGCCTGCCGCACCGTCTCCGGGTTCAGGTCGGTCAGCTCGACGCCGATCTTGCGACCCGCCTGATACAGCGCCTCGCCCTCGCGCTGGCGTGCCAACCCGGCGTTCCAAAGCTGCTGACCCTCCCGCGCGAGATCCGCGCGCACCGCCGACTCGGGCTGGTGCGTCTGCGCACCCTCCACCGGTGCGGGCACGTCGCGTTCGGCGCCGGGCCGCTCGCCTGCCACCGGGGGTGAGGCCACCGCGGGCCGTTCCTCGGCGGGCGGGTTGAAACGGGTGTCCAGCCCGAGCCGCTTCATCTCGGCGTCGAACTTCTTCAGCTGTTCTTGGTCGATATCGCGCCAGTACTCGTACTCACGACCAGTACGGTCCAGCAGCGGCGGCGGGTTGTGCACCTTGTCGCCGACCGTGCCCATGACCAGGTGGAAGAACCGCTCGCGGTTACCGCTGTTGAACTTCAGCACCTGCAACGCGAAGAACGCCGGGTCCCAGGTGGTATCCACCGCCGGCAGGTGCAGGCCCGCCTCGACACCACTGCCGATCTGACCGTACAGATCGGCGTTCTGACCCGAGCCCAGCGGATGCTGCGGAATCTGCTCGTGCCCACGGTTTCTCAACCGTTCCACCAGTTCCCGCAGCTTCGACTTGGTGGTGGCGGGATCGGATTCGGTCACTCGGGGTGCGGGCAGTCGGTCGGCGGGCTCCACCCGCCAGCCGCCGCTGCCGTCGGGTACCAGGCGCAGCGGCAATTTCTTGCCGTGCACGTCCAGATCGACGCGCAGTGGTGCGTCCGGCCGCGCGGTCCCGCCGCTCTGCTGCACCGCGTCGGCGAGATGGTTGATCGCGGCGGCCCGGTCCAGCGTCTCTTGGCGCAACCGCGCGAGGGTGTCGGCGTACCGATCCGGGTGCAGCTCCGGCTCACGCACACCGAGCAATCGCGCCCAGGTATCCCGTTCGGCGGCAATGCGATTGCTGAGATCGACGTCGGAGGCATGTGGCAGTCTGCGCACCGCGTTGTCGAGCGCCTCGACCGCGCCTGCCCGCAACAGCGTCCGAAAACGCTGATCGGTGATCGTCTCGGCCAGCTTGCCCGTTGCCACATCCTCGGCACGCAGATCCAGCCTGCGCGTCAACCCGTCCCGGACCGTGTCCATCGACTCCGGACGCGGTATCGGATCCGTTCGTACCGAACGCTGTGCGCCCGGTCCGTTTCCGATCGCTTCCGGATCGGCGGCGGCCATCCGGTCGACCGGATGGTACTCACCGTCGCCGAGCGGGCGGTGGTCGTCGAGCCGCATCTGGCGCGGCTCCGCGCCGGGCGCTGGCGGTTCGAGGAAGCCGCGGGCCAGCGCCTTGCGCCCGAGATCGCTCAACTCGCGCAACGGATCACGCGCGTTGACCAGCACGTCGCGCATGCCGAGCTCGTCGGTCAGCGCCCGCGCGTACTCGCGGTCCCCGGCCCGCGCCGGTGGATCGCTGCCGGACCAGACCTCCGCCTGCTCGAACGCGCGCTCCGCCTCGCGCAACGGGTCGCGCCGCGCCTCGCCCACCGGGTCCTGGCCGACGCGCAGCTTCGATTCCGGTTGCGGCGCATGCTGATTGCCCGCGGGCAGGTGTACGACCTCGCCGTCGTGCCAGACGACCGCCCAGGTCTGCGCGGTTTCCTTTCGTGACCCACCGGTCAATCGGGCCAACGACTGGCGGACCCCGTTCTCGTCGAAAACGAGCTCGCGGCCCCTGGCATCCCGGCCCGCATAGGTGACCGTCTTGCCGTCCACCTCGAATACATGTGCGCCCGAACTCGTTCGCCCCTGGTAGGTGGCGGACCAGGAGTGCCCACCGATCTCGTGACCGTCGACGGTCACCCGCCGGTCCACCACCCACGCCGTCGCCCCGCGACCGTTCTCGTTCAGCCCGCGCGCCATCAACCCCTCGATGATGTGCCCGTGCGCCGTCCCGGTCGCGTCGGTGGTGAATCCGTCGAGGCGGGCCCCGTTCAGCCGCGGTACCACTTCGCGGAATGGCAGGCCCGCCCGGTTCTTCGGATTCGGCTGCGGCGGGTCGACCACCGGGCCCTGATGTTTCGTCACCTGGTTGAGCGAACGTGGTACGCAGTTGTTCTCGTACTGCTCCAGCGTGAAGCGCCGTACCGAGGGCGGCTTGTGGCCACCCCGTTTGGTGATCTCGATCTGCAGGCGCTGTTCGCCCGGCGCCCCGGTGACCTTCCCGGTGACCTCCACCCCGCCGAGGGCGAGATCGTGATCGCCGCGGTAGTTGCGGGTCGCCCGCCGGACCAGCTTGGTGACCGCGCGTTCGGCCTCGGCGATCCGCGCCTCCGGCCAGCCGGTGAGGATTTCCCGCACCCGGCTGCGGGTGGGTCCGAGATACTGCAGGCCGTAGTTCAGCTGTTGCCCGAAGCGCCGGGTCTGCTCGGGTCGCGGCACGATCGGTGCCTGTTCGTGCAGGAATGGACGGGTCAACTCGCGGCGGCCGGTCAGCTTGGCGATCGGCCCGCGCTCGGCCCGCTCGCCGGTCAGGTGCGGCCGGTTGGCATCCCAGTTGTAGACCTTCTTGGCCTGGTCGTGTGCCTGTTCCCAGCTGAGTTTCGGGTTCTTGGCCATCAGCGTGCTCTCGAGCAGCGCGGACTCGATCCCGATTCGGTCCTGGCGCAACGGATTTCCGTCGGCCATCCGGTTCCACAGTTCGGCGACGTCGGCGATCCGCTCCACATGCCCGCTGCGCATCCACAGGTCGCGGACCTGCCGCAGGTTCGCGACGACCTCCTCGCGCGGGCGCGGCGTGCCATCCGGATCGAGCAACCAGGTGGAGCCGTCGGGATGCTTCGGCAGGCGCGAGCCGTCGGGATCGCGGACCCACGGTTCCTTGCCGCCGTTTCGGTCCCAAGCCTTCGCGTCGCCGCCGGAGTAGCGGTTCGGATCGCGGAGCGCGTTGTCGGCGATCTTCTTGATCAGGGCATCGTCGTTGCGCAACCGATCGCGTTCGTACCGCTCGTATTCGGCGTTCGTCCAGCGCTGCAGGTCCGCGTATTCGCGGCCCTCGTTGCGCCAGCGTTCGGCGAGCGAGGTCGGGATCTCGACGCTTTCCACCGGCCGCGGCGGGATCTCCCGCGACGGGCCGATGTGCGGGGACACCGGCACCGTTCGCCTGGTGCCGGGTGTCTGCTCCTTCTGCAGCGGTTCCGGATGCCGCTGCGCGGGGTCGAACCACGGGTAGGTCCGGGTATTACGCAACGGCGGCGCGATGGCGTGGATCCATTCGCGGTTGCGCAGGTTCGGAATCCACTCGCTGATCTTCACCAGGCCCGAGGCGACGTGCGGGTGGTCGCGCAGGAACTCCGGCGACAGTCGCGGCGTGATCGGCTCGAACTTGGTGTGCGCGGGCAACCACTTGGTGGCGGCGAGCACGCCCTTGCCGATCCACGGGCGGTTCTGCACGAACTCGAGCGTCCACGGGTGGCGAGCGGCCTGGCCGATGATGCGGTGGGCGATGATGTAGTAGTGGAACGGGTAGACCCCGATATTGTCCTGATAGATGCCGGGTTGATTGGTACCCGCGAAATCCGTTGGGGCGAAAGGCGCGTGCTTCGCGGTCAGTACCTCGGCCGTCTGCCCGTGCGGGACCTGATCGAACAGTAGTCCGGACTGTCCGATCGTCTGCGTCAACGAGTACTTCACCCAGTACGGCGGCAGCGCGTCCTCGAACTTGCCCGGGTATTTTCCGAGCTTCGCGTTGCCGGTGCCCTCCCGATACTGTTCCAGGCCTGCCGTCGGGTGCGGATCGCCCTCGGTGACTCGCGCGAACTGTATGTCGAACGGCGTCTTGCCCGACTTCGCCACCGCGAGCATCCGGTCGGTCTGCTGCCCGAACACCTGCTCCAACGCGTGGTAGTAGCCGCGCGGGTTGGCATCGGTGCCGACCACGAGGAGCCGAGCGGGCCCGGCCGAGCCGTCCGCGCCGATGTGCGGCGGCACGAGTCCGACGCGCTCCGAAAGCGGCAGCGCCCCTAGTTCGTCCAGCGACCGCAGCATGGTGCGGCGGCGGGTGAGGTCGCGCCCTTCCGCATCCACCCTGGCCAATTCGTCGGCGATCGCCCGCAGCCCCCGGACCTGCTTGGCCTCCGGCGAAAGCTCCTTGCGAGTCGAGCCTGGCGATTCGGTTTCGCGGCCGCGCTCGGTTTCGCGCACCGGGTCCTCGCGATAGCGCGGGCTCAGCTGTTCGGGGTCCGCCACCCGGAACTCGTCGGCCACCCGATCGCGGGCGGCCAGCGCCTCCGCAAGCCGTCCCTCGAGCGCCTCGCGTGTCGTGCGCGCGGCGTCGTGCTGTTCGGCCAACTTGCCGTGCGAGGCCTCCAGCGTGCGGATCTCGCCGCGAATCTCGGAGATACCGCGCTGGGCGGCCTCGATCATTTCGTGCCGCTCGCGCGCGGCGAACGGGATACCGGCCATCCGGTCCTCGATGGCGCGCATGCCGGTCTGCACGAGGTTTTCGTCGGCCCGCAGCTCCGCGAGCTTGCGTTCCAGCGCCCGCATGGCAGGCAACGGCTCGCGCTCGACAATGCCCGCGGCAGCGGTCTCCCGCTCCAGCGACTCGATCGCGTCGATCCGCTCCAGGTCGGCGCGCAGCGGTGCGACGCGCTCCGGGTCACCGAGCCGCTCCCCCAACTGATCGATCAGCCGATCCTCGCGGGCGCGCAGATTTCGCTCGGCCTGATCAAGCTGCGCCACCTCACGGTCGAGCACGGTGGTGCGCAATTGATCAGCGCGCTCACGCGCCAACGCCGCCTGCCCGTCGAAGGTTTGCGCCTGCTCGACCAGCCGCTGTGCTTGCTCATCGAAGGTCCGCGCCTGCTCCTCTCGGCCCCGTGCGCGCTCGGTTTCGGCTGCCGCACGGGCGGTTTCGGCGTCAGCCCGCAGGTTCTCGGCCTGGGCGCGGGCACGCATCTCCTCGCCGATCGTCGTTTGCAGTTCGCGCATCAACTGCCGGGATTCGCGGTGCGGTTCCGGCGCGGCACCGCGCTCCGGCGTCGCGCCCACGCGCTCACCGCCTGACAGGACCATCGGTTCGCGTCCGCTGCTGACGACCTGACCGTCGCTGTAGAGGATCGCGGAGGTCCGTATGGCGTTCTCCCTGGACCCACCCGCCAGCTCGGCCAGTGAGTACGGACCGCGCTCGGGCGCAGCGTTGTCGATGAGCCATTCCCGACCTTGCCGGTCGGTGTAGAGATAGCTGAAGTGCCTGTCGTTGACCTCGTATTGCCGTACGCCCGCCGAGTTTCCACCGAGATAGGTGACGGGATAGGTGTGCACGCCGACGCCCTGCTCGTTGGGGGTGGCGCGCTCCTCGACGATCCATGCGGTGGCGCCGGGCTCAAATTTGCTCAGCGTGTCGAGTATCAGGGCGTGGCCAGGCCCCCCGTCCTTGCCGGAGTAAACCTCCGGGACCGCCCCGCGCAGCAGCGGTTCCACCTCCGACCACGGGACCCCGGCCCGATTGACGAGCTCCCGCGACGGCATATCGGCGACATCGCCCTGCTTCTCCCGCAGCTGCCGAATGGAGTCGAGGACACAGTGATTGAGCGCCGCTTCGGTTTGCGTCCTAATGCCGTCGGCGATCAGCGTGAATACGGCGGCCGGGCTGTCCGGAATCAGGTCCGTGAACGTCTCGGGCTGCCGGACATGATCCCGCGACGCACCGTCACCGCGGCGCGGTTCGACGTCGGTGCCGCGCCGCTCGAGCTCGGCTGTGCGGTGCGCCTCGGGCTCCGGACGTGTCGGCCTGGCTTCTACATCGGTCGACTTGCCCTCGGGCGCCACCGCGGCGCCACCTGGCTCCTGGTTCGCGGGACGTGATTCGGGCTCGGCAATGCGCGGCTCAGCGGTGCGCGGCCGGGAACCATCGAATTGCCCGCCGTCGGCACGCTCCGACTTGCCATCGAAGACACCGATCCGTGCTGGCTTGTGCTCCTGGGCACTGCTATTCGTGGTGCGGTCGGTGTTGCTCGGCTCGACGACGCGTGGCACGCCCTTGTCGGCGTTGGCAGGTGGCGGCACAGCGGATGTCTCGCGGCCCGGGGTAGTGGGATCCGGCTGGATAGGCCGATCCGGTTGGGTAGGCCTGGCGTCACGCTCCGAGACGGGCGGGAGGTTGGCACCCTTGTCCCCTGCTGTGCCCCGATCAGGCTGTGCCACAGTAGATTCCGCGGCAGGTTTGGTTTCCTCGGGCAGCCGGTCCCGACCCGGCACCGGGGAATCGTCGGAGCGGGAACGCGAATTGTCCACCGGCGCATCGTCGCCGCGCGTGCTCGGCTCGACCGGAGCGTCCGTCGGCTTGGTGCCGCTCTCCTTGGAACCCGTCGTGTTGTCCACGGGTCGCTCGGTCCCGTTCGCCACGTCGGTGGGTTTGGTGCCCGTGCCGCGATCCTCCGCCGGTCCGACGACGCGGGAGTCCTGGTCGGGATTGCCTTGCGATGGGGACTGCTGGCTCGGCTGGGCTGTCGGGGCCGGTGCGCTCTGTTGCCCCGCGGCGATACTGGCGCTACCCGCTGCGGTATTGATCGTGGGGCTGACACCGGCGCGGCCGGGGTTGGCCACGGGACTGTTGGATTGCCCACCGGTCGAGGTACCACGCTGCGCGACACCTCGCTCCGACGACCCGGTGCTTCGTTCCGCGGGAAGGTTGGACCGGCCTTCCTGCGGGGGCGGCGCAGCCTGCTGCCGAGCACCCGCATCCGCTGTCTTCGTCCCGGAATCGGCTGAGCGGGAGCCGCTTTCGGCGTTCGTCGGCGCACTGGCAGTGGGCTGTGCCGACGTGGTGTTTTCCGTGCGGGCCGACGAGTTGGCGAAGTCCTGTTCGAGCCTCTGGAGCTCGGCCAAGCGCTCGGCGCGCGACATCTCGTACCGGACGCCATTGCTATCGGTCGAGTAGACGCGGGGAGCGTCTTTCAACTGTTGCGCACGCTGGAAGGTTTCCTCGTAACGCGCACGCTCCACCGGGTCTTGCACCCGGTCGGGATGGCTGGCACGCATGAGCCGATCGGCAACCGGTGCGGCGGCCTCCTTCGCCGCCTGCTCCGAGCCGGCGAACGCCCCGCCGGGCCGGGAATGGGCGCCGTCCGAGATGGCCAGCCCCGTGCCGGGAGCGGCGCCCATGCCATGGTTGCGCATGGCGCCGAGCCCGCCCATGCCGATACCCGCGCCGAGCATCTCCCAGTGGAACGTCTTGTCGACTTCGCTCCAGCTCTTGCCCTCGACGGCCATCTGCCAGCCCATGCCGGACGCCCACATCGCGGGAACACCAGCGGCGCCACCCGCACCTGCGGCGAGCGCGCGCTGGAACTTCGGCGACAGCCGAGACCCGTTGGCGTGAAACCGCTCACCGATTTTGCGGCCGACCGGCGCACCCAGCGCACCGCCCGCCGCCCAGTCGACGGCGGTGCGCGCGGTCTGCATGAGGTCGATCGAGCCGTGACCCGAAAGCGCCTGTGCGGTCTGGATCGCGAGATCGAGGGTCGTGCCGTGCACGCCGCCGCGGACGCCACCGGCGAGGGCGGTTCTGGCCAGGCCCGCCTTGCCGGTCTTCTGCAATGCCCACTGATCCAGCTTTTTCAGCGGGTTTCTCGTCGCGGCCTGGGTGCCGGCCCGCTTCAGACCGATCTTCTTGACGTACGGCATCACCAGGTTCTTCGTGGTGAGCCGCGCGGCCTCTCGCTCGAGCCTGCGCAGGCCTTCCTTGCCGAGTATCCCCATCCCGATGCGGCCCAAAGCGGCCGCGATCGTGGCGCCGATCGCACCGTAGGGCCAGCCCTGGATCAACAGCATGATGATCGTTCGGGCGGTCGCCGCGGCGAAGTATGCCGAGATGGCCTGGGAGCCTTCGATCGACTTGCCGCCGCCGGATACGTACTCGCCGAGATCGACCAGGCCTTCGCCATTCTTGCGAATCGTGAAGTCGCCGCCGAAGTACTTGTCGAGCTCCTGGCTGATGTTCTGTACGCCGTCGCCCTCCGGGTACGCCTTCTCGATCTGGCGCAGCAGGATGTTGAGATCGTTCTCCAGATCGAGCAGCTGCTTGCCGACGTTCTCCAGCTCGTCGCCCAGGTCGTACATGGCGTCCGGATCGCCGTCCGGGTAGGCCATGCCGAAGTTGAGGGTGGTCAGGATCCAGGGCGGAATCCAACTCCAGATAGAGGTCAGCCAGGTCATCAGCGGCCTGTCATAGCGGCAACTCCGGGCCTACCAACCGGATTCGGCGACATCGGAGCCCGCGCGATCCTGACGCTCGTGGTCGAACGGCACCACATCGGTGAATTCCATGGTTCCGTCCACGCCGTCGTCGTCGGTCGCCTGCGCGCGGGAGCGGGCGCGCGGCGGCGCCAGCGAGACCTCCGGCAGCGTGGGCAGCATTTCCTCCACGTCGGGCAGGCCTTGCACGATCTCCGACATCTTCGGCAGTCGCGCCTGCTCGTCGCGCAACTCCTGGATCATCGCTTTGGTCTGCCGTTCCACCTGCCCGGCCGCATCCTGCGCGGCGGCGGTCACCGCGGCGGCGAGTTCCTTCGGCGTCAAATCGCTGATGTCCTCGGTGAATCGGGTCTCGATCACCACGCCCCGGGCGTTGACGACGACAGCGACCTTCTTACCGGCCGCATACGCGGTCGCCGTGAGCTGCGCCTGCTTCTGCTGTGACCGCACCATCGACTTGATGCTGGTGTGGATCGAATCCATCAGCTCGGCGAGCTGCGCGTTCGCTGGTTCGTACGCCATCAACCTCTCCTAACCCTCACCCCCGACACCTCGACTCGGCGATGCCGACCGTCAACTACCTCGACCCGCTATTCGAAGGTGACGCCCAACTTGTTCGCAAGTTCCATGTCCTGGAGCAATTCCGCGCTGGTCAGCATCCCCTCGCCGTACTGGAGCAGCCGCGCGATCTGGGACTGGATGACGGATTTGAGGTTTTCGTAGGAGGCGACGTAGCCGTTCTCGCTTTCGAAACTCTTGCCGAAGTCGTCGGTACCCCACTTGCCGTAACCGGCGGCGTGCGCCCGTTCCAGTGCGGCGAGGATCTGTTCCAGCTTCCAGATCACCTCATGCGCGTGCGTGCCGGTCTTGTGCACACCGTGCGTACTCGCCTCTACCCTGCCTGCCATTACGACCTCCAGCCCTTCGGCTACAACGCGATTCGATCATCGCACAAATACCAACCGTCCAGTAGGTGAACGTTCGGTGGGTACCGCCGCTCCACCGTAGCCCCGGACGACGCCAGCAATCCAGCGGCGGACACCTGCCGAAGCGCAGCGTCCACATCCCGCTGCGCACCCACGGCGTCCAGCACTACCTCCCTGGTCACCGCGCCACGCTCGGCCGCGGACAGCAGCCGCGCCAGCGCCGCCCGGTGCCGCGGCTCCGGGCGCGGCCATAGCAGCCGCACCGCGGTTTCCACCACGGCGCCCGGACTCCAGATCGGCGGCAATGCCGCGCCGCACTGCGGCACCGAAGGCGACTCCCCGCCGTACCAGCGGCCGCCTTCCCACCAGAAGCAGAAGGAGAGCAGACCGACCGCCGCGCGTGGGTTCAGCACCGTGTTGGTCACCCAATCGGGCGCGCCCGCATAGAGATTCGGTAAGTCGATGCCGCCGTTGTACGCGGCGTTCAGCGTCGGCGCGTTCCACACGCCGCCGGAGAGCACCGCCCGGTCCCCCGGCAGCACGTACAACGAGGAGCCGCTGCTCGCGTTCCGCGCGGTCTCGAACCACGCCGTGTCCGGCACGATCCGCGGCCCCGGATCGGCGGCGACCGCCTCGTAGACGACGGAAATCGTGGCCCACCTAGCCCATATCTCCGGGAAGGGGGGCAGGTCCTCGGTGATCGGGGTCGGTGGGATGCCGCGAGTCCGATCGGCTCGGGCGGCGACCTCGGCACGGCGCCCACTGCGTGATTGCCGGTCGTGGTGGCCGATATACGCGGCGAGCCACACCGGTAGGCGCGGGCGCGGATATGCCGCCACGTCGGCGCGATACGCCTCGGGCCGGAACAATTGATCGCCGGGGAACGGCTCGTCACCGTAGTCGTAGTCGATTTCGGGCGCACCGAATGCGTTCACCCGCACCAGCAATCGCCACCACGGTCCGCCCACGGCGGTCAGCGACTCGGCCCGGTGCGCACGGGCCAGCGCGAGCAGCGCCGGGGGTGCCTCGATCCTGGTCACCCTGGTTCCGTCGGTGCAGATGATGCGCGCCGACTCGGCGGACACCGTCAGCGCGAACGCCGCGTCCACTCGCCGCAGTCCTGGCCTGCCGAGTGCGGCGACCCCCGCGACGAGACGGGCCAGCGGCGACCGGGCCTCCGCGACGGCGAGTTCGCTTACGCCGGTGGCGTCTTCGAAGTTCTCGTCGCTCATCAGGTGCCGTTCTTGTTGCCGAGAGACTGGTGCTGCGCAGTCTTTTTTCGATAGTGACACGCACACAAGGGCACCGAGCCCCATACCGGGGACAAGAAGCTCAAGGGACTGTTAAGAATCTGAAATGACTATTTCCGACTTGCTGACGGCTGGTCACCCCCGGTAAATGCGAAACCGCGCGCACCGGACCTCGCGATTTGCGAGGATCGGCGCGTGCGGCTTGCGGTGGTCGAAGACGATGACGGCGTGGCAGACGCCCTGGTCGCGGCGCTGACCGCCCGGGGCTACCACGTCGACCGTAAACGCCGCGGCGCCGAGTTGCTCGCCTCGTACCACGACTATGACGCGGTGATCCTCGATCTCGGCCTGCCCGATATCGATGGGCTGGAGGTGCTTCGGCGATTACGGCAGGTCAGCTCGGTGCCCGTGCTGATCCTCACCGCGCGCGGTGGCGAGCACACCATCGTCACCGCGCTGCGCGGTGGCGCCGACGACTACCTGGTGAAGCCGCCGCGCATCGCGGAGTTGGCCGCGCGCCTGGAGACGGTGACCCGCCGGGCCGGACCGCGGGAGCCGACCCCGGTGGACGTGGTCACCGAGGACGTCCGGGTCGATCTGGTTGCCCACCAGGTGGTGGTGGCGGGCAGCGAAATACCGTTGACCCCCAAGGAATTCCAGCTGGTGCAGATCCTGGTGGAACGGCCCGGTACGGCGGTGAGCCGCCAGCAGATGATGGACCGCATCTGGGGCGACTCCTCGGCGGCGGTATCGCGGGTGCTCGACGTGCATATGGCGGGCCTGCGCGCCAAACTGGGTCGGCCCGGCTTGATCGTCACGATCCGCGGCTTCGGCTACCGGTGGGGGGCGGCCTGAAGTTTCAGCGCCGCCTGGGCGTTCTGCGCCGCCTCGGTCAGCGCTTGCGCGAGCGTGTCGTAGTCGACCAGCTCTCCGCCGAGCTCGATATGGGTGTCGATCACGATCCCGTCCGCGTCGACGGTCACCCGCACTCGATCGCCGAGTGCCGAACCGGTCGCCGTCCGCTCGGAATGACCCGCCATATCGAATCCTCTTAACCCGCCGATGAATACGATTCGATAATGGCGCTGCGGGTGCGGCGAATGTAGCCGGAAGGCGAATACTTAGCAGTCGCTTAAGGATATCCCGTGCGCGGCCGGGACCGGTGCGTCACGCATTCACCGAACCCTGCCGCTGCTGAAAACGCTGCTCGAAATCCGCGATATACACCGATGGCGCCACCGACGACGAAGACTGTTCCAGCACACCGTCATCGGCGATATAGAAGATCGCTCGACCGATCGAGATCTCACCGGGCTCGGTCGGCACGAACACCATCCAGCCCACGCTGATCCGGTCGGCCCGCAGCTTCTCCAACGGGTATCCGCTGGTGTCCATCTCCTGGTCGAGAATGTACTGACGCACCCGCTCGATCGCCTCCGCCTGCGGCATCGGCTCCGGCAGCGTCAGCGTCACGCCGGCCAGGGTGAGCTGGTACAGAGCGCTGTCGATGTCGAATGTGCCGTCGTCGCCGAAGACATCGACCAAGGTGTCGCGGGTAACGACGCCGACCTCCGCCGCCGAGACCAGGGTGGCCACCGCCTCGCGCTGGCGATCCGTCGGTTGTTCCGCGAGCAGACCGGTCACCACATCGACCACCGTGTCGGAGGTCCAGACGCCGGGCACCGCCTCGGCCAGCTGGTCCGAGGTCGGCGATTCGCCGCGATACCAGCGGCCGCCCTCCCACCAGTAACAGAACGACAGAAGTCCGCTCGCCGCACGGGGATTCAGCACCGGATTGGCCACCCACTCGGGCGCACCGGCGAACAGCGCGGGCATCGGCGCGCCGTCGTTGTAGGTGGCGTTCAGCTCTGGCGCGTTCCACACCCCACCCGACAGCACGGCCCGGCCACCGGGCAGCGTGTACAGCGTCGAGCCGCTGCGCTTGGCTCCCTCGAACCAGCCCAGCGCGGGCAGCACCCGTGGTCCCCACTGGGATCCGGCGGCGACGAACGCCGCGGCGATCACCGCCCAGCGCGCCGACATCAGCGGGAAGGCCGGAAACTCCTGCTGCGACAACACAGCTCGCACGCCCGCCGCGCGATCGGCTCGTGCCTGCGCGGCCGCCAGTTGCGCCGGGCGCGACTGGCGTTCGCCATGGCCCACGTAGGCCGCCAGCCACACCGGCAGGGTCTGCCGCGGATAGGCCTCCAGGTCGGCGCGATACACCTCGGCCGGGAAGAGCTGGTCCTCCGGGAACGGCTCGTCGCCGTAGTCGTAGTCGACTTCGATCTCGCCGGAACTGGTCAGCGTCATCAGCAGCCGCCACCAGGGACCGTCGCTCAGCCGCGCGGACACGTCCCGGTGTTCCCTGGCCAGTTCGAGGATCTCGGGGGTCGGCTGTGCCTGCACCGAGCGCTGGTCGTCGTCGGAGTACTCGACAAACGCGGTCTCCGCGCTGGTCGTCAGGGCGAACACCGCCTCCAGCCGCCGCCAGCCCTGCGGGCCCAACGCCGCCAGCTCCCTGGCCATCTGGTGACCGAGCTGCTTGGCGCGCTCGGCGACGTCCGCCGCCGGGGGCTGCTCGAGCAGGGTGAAGCCGACATCGGGTTCTTCGCCGGACTCCCCGAAGGCGTTCACGAACTCTCGCATGAACGCCTCGCCGGCGGCCTCGGTCGGCGCGCCCTCGGCGGGTTCGCCAGTACCCGGCTCGTCCGTCGCGCTCTCGTCCGACAGCGAGGTCATGAACTCCCGCATAAAGGCCTGGGCCTTGGCATCTTCGGGCGAGGATGTCGAGTCGTCCGGCTGGCCCGCGGGCTGATCGTCGGCCGCGGCCGTCGGGTCGTTCGCCGCTCCGGCATGCTCCGCGGCCGACTCGTCTCCGGCCCGGCGGTCTGCCGCCTCGTCGCCTGGTGTGGTCACGTCGCAGCAATCTCCTCATCCATGCACCGAGACCCGATGCCCGAGCTGTCCTACCGCCCCATACTGGCACAGCGGCGGGGCGGGCGACCGCTGAACAAAACGCTACGAAGCGCCGTTCCCGACCAGCTCGCTCCCACGGCTGGACCTCCGGTTACCAGCGCCCGCGCTCCGGCAAACCATCCGGTTCCCAGTGCGTTTCCATCCGTTCCAGAATCATCTCGATCGCGTCGTCGACCATTCTGCGCAGCCGTTCCGGCCCGACACCGATGGCCACCGGAGCGTTGTCGACCTTGATGACGTACCGGCCGTCATCGGGCAGGTCCCGCCACATCAGGATCTCCTGCAGGATGCCGCGCGGACCGAACTTCGACCGACCCTGGTGGATGGTGATCGCGCCGGTGCTCGTCGCGGGTATGTCGAAGAACTGCTGGCTGCGCTGGGCCGAGGTATCGCGGGAGTAGTCCAAGGCGACAGAGCCTGCCGAGTCGTAATCGCCGTCGTCGTGCCGGTTGACCACGATGGGAACGTTTTTCAGGCGACCAGCCTTGTCCGACTGCGGCAACGCCGCGAGCGCCGCCTCGGCCAAGCCGTGCGGACCGCAGTCGGTGATGACGAAACCGCCGCTGTGCCAGATAGTTTCGCCGGGCAGCTGGGTCATCAGGTAGCCGCGCGAACCGGCCCGGACCGCGCGTACCCTGGTCCGCTTCTCCGGGTTGTTCATGTCCTGCTCGTTCCACCCGTATCCGACCACGGACACTTCGGGCCGCAAGAACGTCTCCAGCACCTCGTGAAAGGAACTGTCCAGGGTGCGCCGTAACCGCTCCCAGGTCTGGAACGATTCGCGTTCATAATCATCGAGACGCACCGTGCGCGCGGTGTACATGAACGGCGCGGGGAGATGGGTATTCGAATAGCGTTCCCACAGCGCGTCGAACTCGTCGTCGGTGAAGGTCCAGGTCTGCGTCACGTCTCGGTCACCGGGTTATCCGTCTGCGGCAGACGCAATTCCGGCAAGCCGAGTTCCGCGGCGAATTCGCCGACCGCGGCCGTCGACGCCTGCGGAACCTCGGCTGTCGAGGCCGCGCGGACCGCCGCCTCGGGCGCGCTGCCGTCGCCTATTCCCGGAATCCCCAGTGCCCCTGGAGTTTCCGAGGCGAGCGCATTGGGGATGCCCGCCGCCCATGCGGCCTGCGGCGCGCCGGTGCCCGGTTCGCCGGGTCCCCACGGGAAGGCCGCGGCGAGCGGCTGGGGGACGCCGGACATGGTGGGGATCGACGGAAGTTCCGCGCGCGGAAAGAGTCTCAGCAGCGGATTGGCTTCTTCTTCCTTGTCCTTGCCGTCCTTCTCGTCCTTCTCGTCCTTCTCGTCCTTCTCGTCTTTGTCTTTGTCTTCTTTGTCTTTGTCGTCGGCGTCGCCCGGCTGGCCGTCGTGCTCGCCGGGCTGCTGGCCGTCGGGGATTTGCAGCTGCTGCTGCTGAGCGGCGGCCAACTCGGCGGCATGCATCTGCGTGGCGGCCTCCACCGCGCCCTGGATGCCGGTGCTCAGCGCCTGCACGCCCGAGGAGAGGGCGCTGGTGAGCGGGCCGATCATGTCCTGACCGCTCGACGCGGCCGCGGGGAGGGTCGATGGTCTGCCATCGCCGGTTCCCGGCTTCTGCGGGTCCTTCTCTTCCTTCGGCCCGGACTTCTCTTCCGACGCCGGTTTCGGCTCGACCTCTGGTTTGACCTGTTGTTTGGAAACCGCTTCCACGAGCTTCGAAGGGTCCTGCGCGGTCTGACCCGCGGGCACGGTCGCCTTCGGGCCGGGTCCGCCGGGTCCAGGACCACCCGGGCCGCCGCCGGTGGGCTGCTGCTGGGACGGTTGCTGCTGGGCGGGCTGTTGTTGACCCGGCTGCTGTTGGCCAGGTTGTTGTTGACCGGGCTGCTGCTGGCCGGGTTGTTGTTGGCCCGGTTGCTGCTGGCCGGGTTGTTGTTGACCGGGCTGCTGGCCGGGCGGCTGTTTGGGAGTGAGGTCGTAGTTCGGGTCCGGGAGAACGGGGAAAGCCTGGGTGGTGTCGGTCATGCCCCGCGCGTACGTATCCCGATACTTGTCGCGGTACTCGTTCAACTGGCTTTCCGACAGGCCTTGGTGCGAGTACGGCATCGCAGAAACCGTCGCGCTCAGCCACTGCGAGGTGTAGGTGAGGTAATTGCCGACCACTTGCATGCGCATCGCCAACTGCTGGACGACGGCGCCGTATCGCTGGACCGCACCGACCGCCTTGTCCGCGCCGGGGCTGCGCCAGTTGTCGACCGTGACCTTCTGCAGATGCTGCTCGAGCTTGTAGGACTCGCCGACGAGCCGCTCCGACAGGGTCTTCCAGACGGCACCGGCCCGGAACGCCGCCTCCGGTTTAGAGCTCTCCCTGAGCGAGACCAGCTGTGGCCCCATCATGCTCTTCGGGGCTTCCAACCCGACGTCGATGGGCTCGGTGTCCTTGATCGACGCGGGCATCGTGGGCTTTTCGGCGGGCATGCTCGACGTCTTGTTTTTGTTGTAGTCCGGCGCGCTGTACTTGATGTCGGCGCCGGACGGTGCGGTGTCGACCTGGCCGAGCCGCGGGATGGTGTCCTTGAATTTCGCCTTGGAGTCGGCGTCCTGGTTCGCGTACGCGAGTCCCGCGGTCTTGAACAGGTCCCCCAGATCGGTCAGCGCCTTGATGTGCTGATCGAGTTTGTCGTTCAGGTCACGCGACTTCTTCTTGAACGCCTCGGTCAGGTTCAAGCCGCTGAACAGCGGGCTCAGGCGCTCCATCGTCTCGATGTGCTCGGTGTTGATGATCTTTTGATAGCCCCTGAGCTCACGAATCATGTCCGAGCATGCCTTCGCGCAGCCATGGGCAACACCGGTATCAACCTTGACGATGTCTCCATTGCCCTTTTGCTGCGCCCGCAGCCCGGACCATGGCGAGTCATTTCCCACGTTGAACGCTCCTCCTGACGTTCCCCACCCGCGCTCGGCCACCACCTCGCATGATGCGCATTCGAGTGGCGCCTGAGAGGATTCAACCGAACGAGAGCTCGGGGCGCAATCCACCATCATTATGGGGTCACGGCGACGTCATCGGCTCGGGAACGGCAACGGCGCGGCACCGATATCAGGTGTGCACACCCTTTTCCCGCGCGACCCGCCCGCCGCGCAGGGCCCGCGACCGCCGCTGCGAGCCCGCGAAAATTAACTACTTCTTAGGCTGAGCGCGAGTCTCGGGTGGCGGAACGGGTTTCCACGTCGGCGACGAACTGTTCGACGGCGGTGAGCGCGGCGCGGGCTTCGGGTAGCAGGCGGTGACCGACCTGGAAGACGTGGAACATGCCGGGCCACAACTGAACCTGGCACTGTCCGCCTGCCGCGCGCTGCGCCTCGCCGAAACGTTCGGCGTCGGCGCTCAGCATCTCGCTGGCGCCCGCTTGCAGCAACATCGGCGGCAGATCCGCGCCGACGCCACTCAGGACGTCCAGTCGTGGATCGTCGAAATGGGTTGTCCCGGTGTAGAGCCCGGTCATCTTGCTGGCCAGGCTCAGCGACATGAACGAATCCCACACCTGCGCGCGACGCGCGGCGGCCAACGCCCAGGTCGCGTCGACCAGCGGCGAGAACGCGACGATCGCGGCGGGCTGCGCGACGCCGAGCGCACGCAGCTGCACGGCCAAACCGAGCGCCATGTGGCCGCCTGCCGAGTCCCCCATCAGCACAATGTCTTCAGCGGCGTGACCCTGCTCGAGCAACCACAGGTAGCCGTTGAGCACGTCGTCGTGGGCGGCCGGGAACCGGTGCTTCGGAGCCAACCGGTACCGCAGGGTGAAGGCGGGACGCCCCAGCCGCCGCACCAGTTCCGACACCAGGCCACGATGCGTGGTCGGGCTGCAACCGACGTAACCGCTGCCGTGCAGGTAGTAGATGATCGGGGTGCCGGGGCGGGGCGGTTCGCCGACCCACTCGCCGACGGTCCGGCCGCGCGGCCCCGCCTCGTCGACGACCCGATGCGGCAGCTTGCTGTCGAACCAGAGCCTGCACGAAGCGGCCAGGCCGAGCCGGGCGGCGGCCACCCCGAAGCGGTTCGGTGGCAACACCGAACCCAGGGGACGCAGTGTCGCGTTCAACGCGAAGATCGCGCCTCGACTGGGCACAGACACACCGGTAAAGCCTCGATCACCATTGACCATCCGTCAATTGGACCCAGCGAGGATGGGTGTTAGCAATAGCAAGCAGGCCGATTCGTCAAACAGCACAAGCGGTCGCGTCGTTTGTTGGACACCTGGCCGGTCGTGCGAGCGGCATTTCCGCGCCAGGTGTCAGCGGGCGGTGCCGCGGCGGTTTATTTCGGCGATTTTGCGGGCCGTAGCCGCTTTGACGGCCGCCGCGTTCGAGCCGTCCAATTGGCCCGCGAATGCGCGGTGGGCGGCGGTGATCAGGTGATCGGGGACCTCGGGGTAGGCGCGGGCGATCGCGAGCAGCGCGTTCTCGGTTGCCGTATCCAGCCCGCTCTCGGTGAACAGGCCGCCGCCGCTGCGCACCGAGGCGAGCAGTTCCTCGAAATTGCCGCGTAGTTCGTTGTCGTTGGGGAAGTCCTCGCGCATCGTTCCTCCTCGATTTCCGCCATTGTCCGTGCGCCGGTCATCCGGCGAAGATCCGGGTACGCCGGTCGGGGTCGGCCAGCACGTCACGAATCAGCAGGCCCAGGTCGATATCGGGCAGGACGGACCGGTAGCGCACATCGCAGACGACCGTTCCCGCCGTCGTGAGCAGGAAGCGGGTAGTCCCTTCGTCGAACCGCTGCCATTCGGCGCCGACATGCGCCGCGTCCAAGTCGATGACCCGATCGCCCGCACGCACCGTCAACCGCCCGCCATCCCGGTAGAACACCACCGGTAGCTCGCCCAACTCGCCGAACACCCCACCCAACGAACCCAGACCCGACGGGTGCTCGCGCAGCACTCCGGTTACCGGATCGAACTCGGCAAACCCGCTGAAGCCGGTATGCGAGCGCACGACAATGCTTGCGCCACTGCGGGTTCCGTTGGTTGTCGACCCGTGGCCATTGCCGTAGGCCGAAGCTCGCGGAAAGGCACGTGACGGCCGCCCTGATGCGGGCGGCGGTGCCATCGGCGGCAGTATGTGCCCGGGACCAGCATTTTGCCGCCCTTCCCCCGACCCCGGCGTAGTCATCCCCGGTGCGCCGGATCCGCCATCCAACGATCCGGTCGGCGACACCTGCGTGTGGTGATCTCCAGGCGGAGTCGATTCCGAGAGTGCATACGAATGGCCTGCCACCCCTGGAGCATTCGGCCCCGGCAACGCCGCACCACCGGCGGACTCATCCCATCGCCGGGCGAGCGATGTATCCAGCAGACCGGGAGAGCTCGCCGATACCGCCGAATCCACATCAGGCAGATGAGGCAGCTGAAGCGAGCTCGGCGGCACCGTCGAGTCCGAAAGCTCTGGCAACCCCGGCACCTTCAGCGGCCCCGGCACCTCCGGCGGTACGTGAAGGTGCGGCAGATCAGGCGAACCCGGTGTCTCCGGCGGGTCCGGCGGCAGGACGCCGTCCGGGAACCCTGGTGGTACCGGAAGATCCGGCAAGTCGGACGGCAGTTCCGGTACCGGCAACTCCGGGGAACTGGGTGGCAGCGGGGATTCCGGGAGGTCCGGTAGGTCCGAAATCGCTGGCTGGTCCGGCAGCTCAGGTGGCAGTGGGAGATCCGGCGTTGGCACCTCGGGTGGAGCTGGCAACTCCGGGGTCGACAGCTCGGGTCGAGCTGGCAGTTCCGGCGGAACCGGGGGCTCAGGCGGGACCGGCAGTTCTGGCGGGACCGGCAGTTCTGGCGGGACCGGCAGCTCAGGCGGGACCGGCAGCTCAGGCGGGACCGGCAGCTCAGGCGGAACCGGCAGCTCAGGCGGAACCGGCAGCTCAGGCGGAACCGGCAGCTCAGGCGGAACCGGCAGCTCAGGCGGAACCGGCAGCTCAGGCGGAACCGGCAGCTCAGGCGGAACCGGCAGCTCAGGCGGAACCGGCAGCTCAGGCGGAACCGGCAGCTCAGGCGGAACCGGCAGCTCAGGCGGAACCGGCAGCTCAGGCGGAACCGCCAGCTCAGGCGGAACCGCCAGCTCAGGCGGAACCGCCAGCTCAGGCGGAACCGCCAGCTCAGGGGTCGGCAGCGCGGGCAGCTGCGGTGGCTCTGGAAGGGTCGGTACCTCGGGCACCTGCGGTGGCTCTGGAAGGGTCGGCACCCCAGGCACCTGCGGCAGCTCCGGAAGCGTCGGCACCCCAGGCACCTGCGGCAGCTCCGGAAGCGTCGGCACCCCAGGCACCTGCGGCGAATCCGGAAGCGTCGGCACCCCGGGCAACTGCGGCGGATCCGGAAGGGTCGGCGGCTCAGAGGGTTTCGGCAATTCCGGCGGCTGCGGAGGTACTTGGGGGGTAGGCGGCTTCGGCGATTCGGGCGTCGCCGGAGGCGTGGGTGGCCGGGGGTGGCTCGGAACGGTCGGCGGGTGCTGCGGCGGGACCGGTGGCTGGGGCGGCTCGGGTGGAACCGGTGGCTGTGGGGGTTGGGGGACCACCGGTGGGAACAGGGTGATGTCCGGCAACTCGAAGTCGTAGGGGTGCGGCGGATGTGGAATATGCGACCGCCAGATGGGACGCGGCGACTCCCCTACCGGTCCGTCATCCCCATCGGTCGTCCGTGGGTCGGGTGGTTCCTGCCCACCATCATCGCCCTGCCGCGCTGGCGGCCCCTGCACACCATCGTCTCCCGGTTGACCCGGTGCCCGCGCGGGCGCCGCCTGCTCGCCATCATCCCGTTGGCGGGCAGCAGTTCGCTTCGGCTCCTGCTCGGCTGACCCATTTTCACGGGTCGCGGGATCTTGTGATTCCTGTTTACCACCCTCTTCCTGCATTAGCGGCCTGTCGGCTTCGGATGACCGCGTTCGAGATGGCCCGGCCTGCGAATCCATTTGCTGCGGAGCACTTTCTGGGCCTGCACCGGACACGCCCGAGCCGTCCTCATACAGGCTTGTGGAGTGGCCCAGCTCGGCCGCCCCCGCAGACCCATCGGGCTGCTGTCTCGGTGCCTGCTCTGGTGGCCAGACTCGAACGTCACCTTCCGCGCCATTGTGGGGAGCGCGCGGCGGAGCCGAAGCACCGGGCCGCACTGGGGGCTCCTCTTGATCCAGCAGCCGCTTGGCCTCTTTGGCGCGGCGTTGCGCCGCTTGTTGGGCCTCCGTGTACCGCTCGTCGCTGCGGCGCTGCGCCTCGTCGAATCGAGTGTCGGTGTGCCGCTGCGACTCCGCATGCCGTTGGGCGATCTTTTGTTGCAGCGCATCGAAATCCGCTTCGGTTCGCTGCTGCGACTCCTGATGTTGCTCAGCTATGTTGCGGCGGGACGCATCGAAGCTGGCCTCGGTTTCCTCCGATGACCGCCATGCCTCCGCGATTCGGCGCTCTACCGCCCGCTGCGCCTCCGCGTACCGCTCATCGATCCGGCGCTGCGCCTCATCGAACCGAGTGTCGGTGCGCCGTTGCGACTCCGCGTGCCGCTCAGCGATTCGACGTTGCAGCGCATCGAAATCGGCCTCCGTTCGGTCCGACGACCGCCGCGCCTCTTCGATCCGGCGCTCCACCGCCCGCTGCGCCTCCGCGTACCGCTCATCGATCCGACGTTGTGCCGCATCGAACTCAGCGTCGGTGTCTCGCTGTGAGTCCTGATGCCGTTCGGCATTCCGGCGTTGCAGTGCATCGAATTCGGTGTCGGTCCGCTGCTGCGCCTGCACGAGTTGACGGACCGGGTCCGGTAGATCGGTGGCGTCGGTACGCACCGGATCTTCGGCGGGATTGTGGATCGGCCCGTCCACACCGAAGTCGGTGCGCAGGTGGATGATTCGACCATCCGGGCGGTAAGCGATTTCCACGTGGCTGACGACGACGTCGGAACGGTCGAGGAAGGGTACGAGCCAGGGGTGTTCGGCGGCGAGGTCGGCGCGGACCTGGTCCGGTGCGTTCCAGCCGATCACGACGATGCGCGGCGGGTCGCCATCGACCGCGCCGACCCGGTTGCTGTCGCCCACCGGACGGGCGCCTTGTGCTGCGAGTGCTTCGCGCTCCATGGCCAGCGCGACCATCTCGTCCAAGAAGGCCACTTTGGCCTCGGCTCGATTGACGGCGACGGCCGCTTCTTCCAGCGCGGCGACGCGCGCCTGGTAGTCCGCCATTTCGTTGCCGTGCGGGGTTTGGCGCACCGTCTTCGTCGCCAAAGCGTCGATGGTGCCGTCGAGTGCCTCCTCGGTCAGCCCGGTCTCGTCGACGGGCAAACCGCGCATGGCCGCCTCGCATATCTCGCGCGCTCTGGCCAATTCCGCGACGGCAGCGGCATTTTCGGCGGCCAGCCGGTTCGTCACCTGCCGAGCCAGGTCCGCGTCGACGCCGTCCTGCGGCGGCTCCTCGCGGCTGCCCGCAGGGTCCTGCGGCAGTGTCTTCGTTCCGTCGTCGCCGGTCGGCTCGGGCTTTCCGCCGCTGTCCGAGTCCGGTGTATCGGGCCGCGGCGGGGCGGCTCCGAGCGACGGATCATCGGGCGGCGAGTTCTTGCTGTTCCCCTCCGGCTGCTGTGCCGCGTCGAGGGCGGCGGCCCGGTCGGTGAGATCGATCAGTGCGTCGAGGTCGGCGCCACGGCGGGTGACCTCCGCACGCAGCGCGGCTTGCACTTCGGCCAGTTGGGCGGGGGTGAGGCGTTCCTTCTTGTCGATCTTCCCGTCGCGGTAGACCTCGTAAACCTTCGCCCAGCGCTTGGCATCGGCCTCGGTCAGATCGACGCCGACGGTCCGGGCCCAATCACGGCTGGCCCCAAGGTCATCCGGATCGGGCGGCGTGTCGTGCCGGGCGAACAGACCCGCGCCGTCCAGTGCGTCGGTGAGGGCGCCGACATCGCCGACCAGGTCGAGCAGATGCGCGATCGCCTTGTCGTGCACCGGCAATTCGACATCCGCCACCCGTGGATCGATCGCCTGGTCGCCACGGGTCACCGGATCGAACGGATCGAGGTTGTTGATCGTCCGGTAGTACTCGGCGAGCGCGTCGGCCAGGTTCGCGCGCTCGCGCGGTCGGCGCGCCAGCTTCCCAATGGCCTTGGCAAGCTTGTTCGGATCGACGGCATCGGTGTTCGGCACCCGGTGCGCCAGATCCTTGGTGAACTTCAGCGGATACAGGTCCTTCGGGAACCGGCCCGGCCGTTCGCCGACGCCCAGCCGCTCGGCCAACCGATCCCGCGCGGCAAGAACTACGTCGGCATCGGTGCCCTGCAACAGTTTCGCGTAGGCGACCAGGTCCTGAACCGCCTGGAGCCGGCGTGCCTTGCCGAGCTTCGGATCCAGTAGCGCCTTCGCTACCCGTTCGGGAGTCAGCGGCACCTCGTCCAGTCCGAGCCGATGCGCCAGCTGCGATCGCGCGTCGTCGTGGGCGTGGAAGTCATCGATATCCCATGCGGTGCGGGCATAGTCGATGACCGCCTCGATCTGGGCCGCCCGGATGGCGTTCTCGTTCCGTAGTTGCCGCAGGCGCTCGGGCGAATCCCGATCCTCGCTCGGCACCGCGAGCCGATCCGCGAGTTCTTGTCTGGCCGTCTCGATCTCGCTGCGGGACAACCGTTCCGGCTCCGTGTCGCGGGGCCGGACGCCGCTGTCCTGCTGCGGATCCGGGATGGCGCGCCACGGTCCGTCCTCGTCACGCACCGCCGTCACGTTCAGCGTGCGTCCCTCGAGCTCCTCGCGAAGGTGGCGCACCTGCAACGGATCTGTCTCGCCGATCCGGACGGTCCCATCCGGTTGGACGTGTGCGACCCGGTGCACGACATCCACCAGCCCCGTATTCACCGCTTCGGCGAGGTCCCGATGTTCGGCCAACGCGTCGGCGAGCACCCGCTCGTGGTCGAGATGTCCGTCGATCACCACCAGCCGCGGCCGTTTGCCCGGTTCACCGGGGACCAACCCGAGCCCGTCCACGTCGGGGAAGACGAAGCCACCGTCGGACTCGATCGACGCACGCAACGCCATATCGGCCACGATCCCGGTGAGCTCGTCCACTTCACCGTCGGCGCGCAGGTAGCGGTGGGCTTCGTCGCGGAAGTCCGCGAGTTCGGCGGCGCGGTCACGGATGTTGCGCAACTGCTCGGTCAGCGTCTCGGTCGCGCGCTGGTCCAGCCCCGCCAGATCGACGCCGAGCAATTGCGCCCAGACGGACCGTTCGTCCTTGAGCTGGTCGCGGCGCAGTGCGTTCTCGAAGTAGATCGGAATGCCCTCGTCCAGCCCCGGCTGGTCGGTGTAGGTGAGATCGCCCCAGTCCCGGCCCGGCTCGCCGCCGTTGTTGACGCCTTCCCAGTCCAGCATGGTGGTGGGGCGGTCGTTGGCGCGGACGACCTCGCGCAGGAACCGGCTCATCGGGTCGGAGTCGAAGAAGTTGACCTGTTCGCTGTAGGGGATGCGCTGGTTTTCGAAGTTGTAGCGCCGTGCGGCTTCGACCAGTCCGGCCAGGGCGCCGATGCGGCGAGCCTGCTGGTACTCCAGCACGCGCACCGCACGGCGGACATCGTCCGGGGT
Organism: Nocardia brasiliensis; assembly: GCF_042691675.1. GTDB lineage: Bacteria > Actinomycetota > Actinomycetes > Mycobacteriales > Mycobacteriaceae > Nocardia > Nocardia brasiliensis_D. Next base: position 1,168,964 of record NZ_CP170507.1, on the reverse strand, counting down.
GACGGTGTCGGGCAGGTCGATGCCGAGCCGCCTCGCCTCGGCCTTCAACACGTCGGACAGATCCTCGCGACGGCCCGCCGCGTCGGTCAGCTCGTCAATCAATTCGCGGAACACGCCCGTCGTATTCGGATGCACGCGAGGCGATTCGGGGGATTTCGGTGGCGGGGCGGTTTCGCCGGGCTCGTTCTCCTTCGCGCGCCGGTCCTCCTCGGCGGCTTCGCGGCGCAAGTCCTCGAGCTCCACTCCGAGTTCCTTGCGCACCAGCTCCGGGTCCGCCTCGTCCAGCCAGTAGCGGTACTCCTCGCCGTCGCGGGTGCGCGGCACCGAGTAGTGGCCGGTCTGGTCCGGAATCCGGCTGGTCAGGTGTTTCAGGAACGGGATGAGCTCGCGGTTCTTCCACATGGTCGCGCCCTCTTTGAGGATGCGCACGGGGCTGAATTTGGTTTGCAGCACGTCGCCCTGATCGGTGTGCTTGATCAGCGGCACACCGGCCTGATGGCTGAGCATCGATTGACCAGCGCTGTCCACGCCGGACCCCGAGGGGTACTTCGGGACCAGGCCTTGGTATCCGGCGCGGATCATGTCGAGGAGACGGCGCAGGCGCGACGGTGGGTCGGGCTGCGCGGCCGGTTCCGCTGGCTTGGTCGCGGCGGCCGCGTCCGGCTCGGTCTCGTTGGCGTCGGGTTCGTTGGGCACGGGCTCGTGCGGCTGCCGCAGTTCGACCTGCCAGCGACCCGTCTCGTCGGCGCGCAACCACAGCGGCAACTGCTCGCCGTCCACGTCGAGGAAATGCGGACGGGTCTCGCCTGGCTCGGCGAAACGCGGCCTCGGTCCGGCGTTCGGCTCCGGTTCGGGTGAACCTTCTTGCGGCGGCGGGCCTTCCGCATCCTCGTGGCGTCGGCTCGGTGTGCCGGTGTTGTCATCGCCGACGGATTCCGGTCGGGGCGAGGGCTTTTCGGGACGCGCGGAGCCGGGCTCTTCGGCGGGGGGCAGGCCGATGATGACATCATCCGGACGATTGGAGGATTCGGCGTCGCCCTTGGCCTCCCGCATCAGCAGGTCGTGTAGCACGGTCGCGGGTTCCGAGGCCGTGCCCTCGGTGCCATCTGGTCGGAGTTCGCCGTGCCTGCCGTTCAGCTGTACATCCAGGTACGCGTCGGCGAGGGCTTCGGGCAGGGTGAGATTGCCGTGCCGGTCGAAGCTGTAGCCGCTGAGCTTGTTCAGCCACACGCTGTACTCGTCCGGGTCCACGTGGCCGTAGGTCGCCCGGTAGTGATTCAGCAGCGCGTCCTCGATCTGGCTGCGGGCGCGCATACCGCCCGCGAAGTCCAGCGCGTGGCCGAGTTCGTGCAGGATCGTCGCGTACACCGGGCGGGCGGCAGCGCCGGGTGGGGCATGCCGCACCTGTTCGGCGCGCAGCTTGGAGGTGCGCATCGCATCCGGGTTGGTGGCCACGTCGGCGTTCAGCGTGATCGCGCTGGTGTGATACGAGTAGATGTCGTTCGGATCGATGTCGTAGTGGGCCCGCGCGTAGACCGGCGCGCCGGTTTCCGGGTTGGGGGCGAGCGGCAGGATACGCAGGCGGCGCAGGTCGATCTCGGGATTCTCGGACAGCTTCTCGTCGACCGCCCGCGCGAACTCACGCAGCACGTCCGCCGGAACGTCCGAGTTGTCGAACCCGACGATTTCCTCGAATCCATGCCGCTGCTTCAGTATTCGCTCGATCTCGGCGGCATCCCGGCGCGACCATTCGTCATCGATCCGTGGCGTCGTGTCCTCCGGCGAACGATCAGCGGGCCCGTCGACGTCGCCGCCGCGCTCACCCTCCATGGCCGCGGACCGGTCCTCGGCTGCTGCGGCGAGCCGATCGGTCGAACGGCTTTCCGGACGGTTCGCGCCGATCCTGTTGTCGCCCATTCCCGGTCGTGGCGTCGTGCGCGAGGTCGAATCGCGTCCGCCGGTATCACCCGGGTGCAACGGGAAGGCCAGCACGTTTTCCGGTAGCAGGGGCGTGCCTGGCTGGTCCGGGCGACGGCTGGGTTGGGCATCGTCGGGTCGTGCCCGGGTGGGCTCGGCGCCTACGCGATCCTGCTCAGCCCGGGCGCTATCCCACTCGGCGCGACCGAAATCCTGCTCAGCGCGACCGCGGTCTGGCACAGCCTGATCGCGATGCGGTTCGGCGACACCGAGGACTGGTCGGATCCGGGAGCCGTCATCCGCCACATTCGATGTGCCAGAGCGTGATTCGGTGCGCGCGTCGGCGATGCTGCGGTGTGGTTCGGCGGCGATGGCGTTGTCGCCCAGACCGGTCCTGGTGTCCGCCGCACCGGCTCGCGACTCGTCGGCGCGGACGTTGGTGGCGGGGCGACTTTCCGGAGTACCGGCGCGCGGCTCGGCGGCTCTGGGATCGGCGCCGAGTTGTGGGCGTGCGGGTGCGTCGGCTGTGGGCTGGGGGCGGGTGGCGGGCGGGGCATCGGGGCGCGCGGTGGACGATGGTGCACCACTGCGTGTCTCAGTACCGTTGCGTACTTCGGGATTGGTCCGTGGCTCGGCGCCGACACGGGCGTCGGAACCGAGGTGAGCGGGGCCGGTACCAGTGTGGGTCGGACCAGGCACAGCTGGCGCCTGTTGTCCGGAGCGGTCGCCGATCGCTGGCGTTCCGTTGTTTCCGGTTTCCGGCGTCGTCCCGTGCTCCGTACCGTCGACCGGCGTATCGGTGGGATCGACTCCGTTGAGCGGGGTTTGCGCGGGTTGTACCTGAGTACTTCCCGGCCGGTCACCGGTCGCCGTCCCGTCGGCATCCGTCGCAGCCGGATGTGATGGCTGTGCAGCACTATCCGCAGGAGAAGCGGTAACCACTCCGCCACTGTTGTCGGAATCCGTGTGCACGCCCTCCTGGCCCACCGCGGGTCGAGCGGATGACCCGTCACCGGCTGACGTCGTGTGGTTCGTACCGCTAGGTGCGGGCTCGGCATGAACTCCGGCGTCGACACCCGCGACCGGCGTCTTGGTGGGCTCCGCCGACGGGGCTCCCGCGCGATTGTCCGTAGTCGATCCGTCAACTGTGTTGTCCGAATCCCGGGCGGAGTTCGAATCACCTTGTCCAGCAGGGTCGTTTTCCCCGCCAACGGGCTCGCCAACTTGCCGCGCACCGCTGTCCGAACCCGCGGGTGCGTCGGCGTCACCAGCGGCTGGGTGAACAGCCGAACTATCCCCCGCACCACGTCCATTCACCGACGCATCGGCGACAGGGCGGCCATTCACGGAACCGTCACCCGCACCGTGTCCAGCGGTCGGCCCGTCACCAGTGCCCGGTCCTGCGGGCACCCGATTACCAGGACCCCCATTTCGCGCCGAATTGTCACCCCCGCCGCCCGGCGGTGTTCCGGCGGGCGAATGGCCGCCGGGTGGACCACTACTCGGGTCCATCGGACCGCCGGGCGGCCGATACCAATCGGGATGCCGGTTGCGATAGAAGCTGTCGGCCGTCGCCCGGTTCGCCCCCGACATTGCGCCGTTCGTCGCTCCCGCGGAAAGCATCCGCCAATCGAACTGGTCTTTGATGTTCAGGCCGTCCCAGGCCTTGCCCCAATCCCAGTTGCCGTCGCCCTGATACGCGGCGATGGTGAGCTGCGCGCCGATGCTGCCCGCGAAGCCACCGACCGCACCGGCCGTGCCCGCGACGGTGCCGGTGATCGCGCCGCTGACCGCGGGCCGAATCCTGGGTTGCCCGTCGTCGCCCACCACTCGGCCGAGGCGTCGGCCGAGCCGTTCGCCGATCGGGCTGGCCACCCCCGCACCGGCGGCGGAGCTGATCGCGGTGATGCCGACCTGCGTCCAGTCGATGTTCTTCCGATGTCCGGCCTGTCGCTGGTATTCCTGGATACCGAGGTCCTGTCCGGTGCCGATCACCGTGTCGATCGCCACATGCCGGACCAGAAAGTTGGCCAGCCGTCTGCCGAGCACCCTCGACAGCAGCTGCACGACTCGATTCATCAAGCGGGCGGCGATCCACCGCACGGTCGCTCTGGTGCCGATGATGGCCAGCGCCTCGGTGGCGGGCGCGGTCGGCGGGAAGAGCCAGGCGATCGCGATCTCCAACGCGAGCAAGGCGATCGAGGTGATCACCATCAGTTGCGCGTACTCGATCTCGGTGCCGACACCGTCCGCCGCCTCGGCCAGGCTCTCGAAGTCCTTGGCCAGCAAGTCCAGTGACTGGTCGCCGTTGCGATAGACGTCGAGGTCGGCGAGCATCGCCTCGACACCGGCGCCCTGCGGATACGCGTTGCGGGTCGCTTCCTTGGCGGCATCGATATCCGCCAGGATCTTGCGCAATTCCGTTGCGGCGGTGCGCCAGTCACCGGCCAGACCGCGCATCCCGTCCGGGTCGCCCTCCGGGTACTCGGACCCGGCGACGACCTCCAGCAGCCACTGCAGGGCGCCTGGAACCTCAACCATCAGTGGTTACCCTCGATCACCAGCTGGATTGGGTGACTCCGCGACCGAGATCCGGGGTGTATGCCTCCACATTGCTGAATTCCCGAGCGGCGCTGTCGTTGTCGGCAGCGTCCTGACGTTCCGCCGATCCCGGTGGCGCGAGCGACACCTCGGGCTCGACCGGCTGCTGGGCGGAGAAATCCGGCATGCCCTCGATCAGGTCCGACACCCGCGGCAGTCGCGCGCGCCGCTCGTGCAGTGGCGCCATCAGGTCCTGGGTCTTGCGGGCCAGCTCGGCGCACGCCTGCTGCGCCGCCGCCGTCACCGCCTCGGCGATCTCGGTGAAGTTCAATTCCTCGATCCGTGGCCCGAACTTCGTCTCGATGATGGTGCCGTCGGCGTTCACCGTCACCGTCACCCGCTTACGCACCGTCGCACTCGCGGTGAGCTGAGCCCGCTCTTGTTGGATCTGGGCGATCGAGCGGAACTGCTGCTGTACTTCCTCCCACACCGAGGCGAGTTCGGTCTTCGCGTATTCGTTTGTCATGCCCGCGTCCGGTCCCGGATCACCGGTAGCCCGCGGCGTTGCCGGTATCCATCGTCTTGAGCATGCCTGCCGACTTGACCTGCCCCTTTTCGAAGTTATCGAAGCTGGTCGCCGCGTTCTGTACGTTCTTGGTCGCGTGCTCACGTCCGGTGCCGTAGCCGTTCTCGCCGTTGTAGAACCGGTGGCCGATCTTGTCGTCACCCCACGGCCTGCCCCGCCCGGCCAGCGAGCTCTCCAGCGTGGACAGCACACTGTTGAGGCGATCACGCACATGTCCGGTCTTGTTCTGTGCTGCCTTGCGCAAGAGATCCGGACTGTTCTCGACGTTCGGCGCCATCGCTTGCTCCTCTGTGCTCTTGCGGTCGCTCCGCACCTGCACACCCGTGCCTATCGACACTGACAGCCGTTGGCGACATGTTCGTGGCCCGAACATGAACGGACAGTGCCGCCGCAGTTACCACACAGCGCCCACCCGGGGTCACCAGCCGGTGTCGGTCACCCCGGACCGTGGCCGGTCGTCGACCTCGGTGAACGCGGCCGCGCCGCAGTCGAATCCATCGTTCTCGCCAATTCCGGCCGACCACAACAGGTGTTCGGCCAGCCGATCGGTCAGGTCTGGCATACCGTCGACAAACTCGTGCCGCCACATCGGCACCGAACTTCGTCTCCAGCACCACACCTTCGACGTCGACCAGCACGGTCACCCGCTTACCGCGAATCGTCGCCCGGCCGGTGATTCGGCTTCGCTGCTGCCCAATTCGGCTGATCGTCTCCATTTGCTGCTCGAATTCCGCTAGCACGGTGGCCAATTCGGCCTTCGGGCGTTCGTTCGTCATGTCGGCTCCGTCCGGTTGTCGGCTCGCATTCGGGTTTCGACCCGGGCTCCGGTTCTGGCTGCGGTGGAGGTGCCGGTTCGATGGCGAGAGGCGGTTGCCAGACGGTGTCGGCGGGTGGTTCCGCAGCCCGGTACTCCGGGATCGGCAGAAGCCCGAAATAGCGTGGCGTGTAGGGGATTTGCGAAGTAGTTTCCGGTGCCGTCGGGCGGTCGGGCGGCGTGCCCTCGGAAGGTCCGCCCGTCGGTTCCGCGATCTCCGGCCGCACCGACTGATCGGGTGTCTGCTTTGGCAGTCCCGGACCGCTTGCCTGGCTGGGGGATGGTCGGTGACTGTCCGGCGGCGTCTCCGAATTCGATTGGCCCACGTCGGCGGCCTGCGCTGTATCTCCTCGCGGTGCTGAACGATCCGTCCGCTGTTCGGGCTTCGGCCCGGGCTCAGCGGTCGGCGCCGTCGGCTTCGGTTCCGCCGTAACATTTTTCGGCGTGTCCGGCGTCAGGCCGAGTTCCCTTTCGAAGGCATCTGCCTGTTCGTGCAGTCGGCGGGAAGCCGCGTCGAGCCGTTCGTTTGTTCGCGTCTCGATGGCATCCAGTCCGGCCATGGCTTCGCGCTGCACCTCATCGAACCGCCCTGGTCGAGGCTCCACCACCATCGACCGTGGCCCGCCGGTCTCGGCGGTGGGTTCCGCCAGCACCGACCGAAGTTCACCGGCGATGGGCTCAGGGAGCACCGACCGCGGCGGCGCACCGACCGCGGCGGCGCGTTCTGCGGCCACGTGCCGAGGTTCCCCGCTCTGTGCGCGGCCTTCGGCACCGTCTTGTCGCTCCGCGCGGTGCTGTCCTACCGGCGCGCTACCGTCGCCACTGCCCGGCGCACCGAACCGCCCCGGCTCCGGTACCGGGAATCGCGCACGCACCGGGTGTCGAATGGACATGCCGTGCCGAAATCCCTTGCTTCCGCCGGTCAGTCCGCCCATTGCCGCGCCGCTGGTGAGCAGGCGGGGATCCCACGTCCAACCATTGGTGAGACCGCCGACGCCCCAGGCGCCCAGTGCGCCCACCATTCCCGCGCTCATGCCGACCACCGCGCCCTTGGCGGCGCCCGACCACGCTCCCGCGGGCAATGGCACCTTCGCCGCAGCTTTGGCGAACAACCCGCCCGCGGGCCCGCCGATCGCGCCGGCCGCCGCCGCCGTGTAGGCGGTCGTGGCGATCCGGTTCCAGTCGATGTCCTTGCGGTGCCCCGCGGCGACCTGCCCGGCCTGAATGGCGAAGTCCTGGCCCACCCCCAGCGCCGTGCTGAGCACGACATGCTCGGCGGTGAATCGGGCGACCGCGGCGATGCCGAGTTCGGCGGCGTATCGCGCGATCGCGCTCACCGCTCGCTCGCCGAGCAGCCGGACCGCGACGCGGGTGAGTCCGATCGCCGCCGCCTCGACCAGCGGTGCGGTCGGCGGGAACAGCCAGGCCGTTGCGATCTCGACCGCGAGCATCGCGATCGAGGTGATGACCAGGATCTTGGTGTACTCGATCTCGGTGCCCAGTGCGTCCGCCGAATCCGCTACCCGAGTGAGGATTTCGGCCAGGTGTTCGATGGAGGCGTCGCCGTGTTGGAGCTTTTTCAGCGCGGTCCGCACGGCGTCGACCCCCGCACCCCACGGGTACGCGGCGACGGTCGCGTTCGATGCGGCCGCCAAGTCCGGTAGCAAGTCGCGCAGCTGGGCGCTCGCTGTCCGCCAGGCGTCGGCGATTTCCCACATTTTGTCTTCGTCGCCGTCCGGCCAGTCCGAACCGGCGACCCAGCCGAGCCATTCCAGCTCGCCGGGAATGCTGATCGACAAGTCGTCCCGCTATCCGCGGAGGCGCTTGCCCGACGCGAGGTCCTGCCGCTCGAGCAGGTCCGCCGACCTGTACTGCCCTGCGGCGTACGAGCCGAGCGTGCTGGCGACGTTCTGCATACCGGTCTTCAGATTCTGGTGCGCCGCAAGGTATCCGGTCTCGCCGTCGGCGAAGGTGCTGCCGTAGCCGTCGCCGCCCCAGGCCGCGCCCCGCTCGGCCAACGCGGACTCCAGGTCATCGAGAATGCGGTGCACTCTCCGGCGCAACTCCCCCATATCGCCTGCGACACGGCGCAACTGTCCCGGCGTCACCTCGACCCTGCCCGCCATACCGTCCCTTCCGTTCATCGACCGGGATCCGACGATGGCATGCGCGGGTTCCGGCGACCAGTACCCGAGGCCGGAATTTACGATGTCCTGACGTCACCAATCTTGGTCGGCCACAACCGAACGTGGGCGCACAGGGCCATCGGGTGACGAGGCAGCCGCTGGTGGCGTGAGTGGCGCGTGGGCGTCGAGATCCGGTGCGCCTTCTACCAGGTCGGACAGCTTCGGCAGCCGAGTCTTGTTGGCGCGCAGCGGCTGCAGGAGGTCATGGCCTTGCCGTTCGACGTCGGCGGCCGCGGCTTGGACCGCCTCGGCCATGGCGGCGGCGATCTCCTCGAAGGTCAAATCGCCGATATCGTCGGCGAATCGGGTGTCGATGAGGATGCCATTCGCGTTCACGGTCACCTGTATCCGCTTGTCGCACACCGACGCTGTGCCGGTCAGCCGCATGCGTTGCTGCTGTACCTCGGCGATGCCGGTCAACTGTTGCTGTAGGGCGTCCATCATCATCGCCGCGTCGGCCTTCAGCCGTTCGTTCGTCATCGCGGCCTCCGCTTATCCCGGTCGACGCCCGTCCCCGGCCCTGCGCTCACGCTATGGTCCGGGGTGCTCGCCGCCGTCCGAAGCCGGTGATGTTGTCCGCTTCCTGGCCCGACAGATGATCTGCCGCCTGCTCCTGTCCGCTCGACACGTCACCGAAGGTCTTCGCCATGGTTTCGGTGCCCTTGGTCAAGTTGTCGCGTGCGGCGAGATAGCCCTTCTCGCCATTGGCGAACTTGTCGCCGAAGCTGTCGTTGCCCCACGCGGGGCCCGCCGCGGCCAACGACGCCTGCAGCTTCCTCAGCGTTCCATCGATCCGCTCCTGAACCAGCGCCGCCTGTTTCGCCGCCCTCCGTAGCTGCTCGGGATCGACCGCCACTTCTTCCGCCATCACCGCTCCTTCCTGGTGGGTGCCGCTGGTCGGCTGTCCGTGTTCAGCCGCAACGCCACATCGACATCCGGGGTTTGCTCGGTGGGTTCGGGCTCGGGCGGCAGCCAGTCCGGTGCGGCAGGCGCGTTCGGTGCCTCGAACCTCACAGGCATAGGTCCCCAATCGACGATCAGCTTGGGCCGTGTCTTCGACTTCAAGTCCTTACCCGGGGCGAGAAACGGCTCCGGGTTTTTGTCTCGACCGCTCGGCTGCGACGAGCCGTCACCGCCCGGCAATGGGGGACGTGAACCGGCTTGCGGTACCGGGGTATTCGATCCCACGCCAGCTGCCGATGCAGTGCCCGAGGTGGTCGGATTCCACCCGCCGTCCACCGAGGAAGACCAGGAGGTCGGCGGCTCGTTGCCGCCACTTTCACGCGCTCCCGGCTGACCTTCTTCCCCGCCTGACCCGCTCCGCGCCGTGACGAACGAACCGTCGGAGTCGCGCGTAGACACGTACGAACTGGCATCCGAATCACGGGTCGACACCTGCGATCCCGAATCCGTTTCCCGCGCCGTCACGAAAGTCTGATTGTCGGAACTGCGCGAGCTCGCCGACGAATGCCCGTCACCACCGGCCGCGGTGTGCACCCCGGCACCGGGCGGCACCGACGCGGAGCCGTCACCTGCCCGCGAATTACCAGTCGCAGCACCGGGGCTCGCGACAGGCGGCCCCGCCGCCTTCGTCGGTTTGTCCGCCCACGCGAACCGCCGGATATCGGTCTTCGACACCGTGTTCATCGAAAACCCGCCCCGCGCCCCACCGACCAGCCCACCCCTGGCCATCCCGCCGACCCAACCCGCGGGCGACGAGAACGACGACCACGACCCGGTGGCCGCACCGACAGCCACATTGCCCATCACCGAACTCACCACGCCCGAAGACGCCCCGATGAACGCACCACGCATGGCGGGCCCGCCCCACACCCCCGCGATCTGCTTCCCGAACGCCTTGTCCAGCCCGAAACCCAGATACCGCGCGAACTCCCGCGACGGCAGCGTGCCGGCTACGGAGGCGAGGGCCGAGATCCCGAACTGCCGACCGTCGAAGTTCCGGCGATGGCCCGCGCCCATCTGCCCGAGCTGCACGCTCGCGTCCAACGCCATCGAGGTGAGCCCGGATTCCAGGAACTTCACGCCGTAGCCGCCCCAGCCCTTGGCGGTGGGCAGTACGAACCTGCGCTGCTGTGCCACCGTCTTGAAGAAGTAGCGCTTTTCGGTGGCGGCCCCCAGACGCTTCGCCAGGTTTTGGATCTGGGCGGTCAACCGGTCTTCCAGCACCCGGAGGAAGGACCGGGTGGTCGTGATGGCTGCTGCTTCGGCGGCGGGTGCGGTCGGCGGAAACACCCACGCCCACAGGATTTCCAGTGCCAGCCACACCAGGGACACGATGATGGTGAGCTTGGTGGCCTCCAACTCGGTACCGGTGTCGAAGGTGGAGTCGGAGATCGTCTCGAACAGTCCCGCCAGCGATTCCAAAGATTGGTCACCGGTCCGCAATTCATCGAACCTCGCGCCCATCGCCGTCCGGCCCGCACCGGCCGGGTACGCCGCCATCGTCGCGTTCTTCGCGCCATCGATCGCCGGCAGCAGCGACCTCAGTTCGGTCGCCGCGTTCCGCCACGCGGCGGCAATTTCCCACATTTTGGTCTCGTCACCATCCGGCCAGGTGGAGCCCGCCACCCAACCGAGCCACCGCAGTTCCTCGGGGAGGTACAGCCCCATTCGATCCACCGTTCGCCCGCCGCCAGGACCCCCACGACACCGCACCGTAGTGAATTCCCGGTGTCGCCGAACGTAATTCGGGGTTCGGATCGATCACTCCGGGATCAGTGAACGATCATCGCTGCGGCGTCCGGCCGGACCACGCGGCAAGGTAGGCACCCCGGCACGGCATGATCGACCGCTGTGCGCATCCTGCTACAGCGAGTGACCTCGGCCAAGGTGACGGTCGGCGACGAGATCGTCGGCCGGATCGATCCGGCGGCGCACGGCGCGCCGCACGGTCTGCTCGCCTTGGTCGGCGTGACACACGGCGACACCGAGGCGACGGCGCGGGCGCTCGCGGACAAGGTGTGGCGGCTGCGCATCCTGGACGGCGAACGCTCAGCCGCCGACCTCGACGCCCCGGTCCTGGTGGTCAGTCAGTTCACCCTCTACGCCGACACCGCCAAGGGTAGGCGCCCGTCCTGGTCGGCCGCCGCCCCGGGAGCTGTCGCCGAGCCTCTCGTCGACGTCTTCACCGCGGCCCTGCGCGCCCTCGGTGCCACCGTGGCCACCGGCAAGTTCGGCGCGCACATGCATATCGACCTGGTCAACGACGGCCCGGTGACGCTGCTGCTCGAAGGCTGACCAGCGGCTACTTCCCGACACCGGCCAGCAACAGCTGGTAATAGCCGTCGTCGAGCGCAGCGCGCGGATCGTTGCCGACCAACTCCGCGAAAGCGGTGCGGGTGGCCGTCCCCGCCTCAGCGGCCACCAGCAGTTCGGCAATGTCGCGCCCGCATTCCCTTGTCAACCGCTCCGACAGGACCGCGGTGACCACGTCCACCACTGCCTCCGGCGTCCACACCCCGGGCACCGCAGGGGCGATCTCGGCGATGTCGGGTGAGGCGCCGTGCCACCAACCCGCGCCGTCCCACCAGTAGCAGAACGACAGTAGGCCCTTCGCCGCCCGCTGATTCAGCACCGGATCGGCAAGCCAATCCGGTGCTCCCGCATAGAGGTCGGGCAATTCGGCGCCGCCGTTGTAAGCGGCTTCGAGCGCGGGCGCGTCCCAGGTCCCACCCGACAGGACGGCGCGCGCACCAGGCAGCATCACCAATGTGCTGCCGCCGCCGCTGTTTCCCTCGAACCACCCGAGCGCAGGCAGGATTCGTGGCCCCCACGCCGATCCGGTCGCGACATGAGCCGCCGCGATCAGTGCCCATCGCGCCCACAATGCGGGCAGGGCCGGTAAGCCCTTGGCAGGCAGCGCATTTCGAGCAGCCCCCTGCGCCGCCCGGCCCGGATCTCGCCGTTGTGCGCCCCGATGGCCGATATAGGCCGCCAACCACACTGGGAGCCGCTGCCGCGGAAACGCCAGCAGGTCTTCCCGATACGCCTCCGGCTCGAAAAGCTGGTCCTCCGGAAACGGCTCCTCGCCATGGTCGTACTCGACCTGCCAAGCATCGGACGGCCTCGCGCGCAACAGCATTCGCCACCACGGCCCGTCCGCCGACTGAGCCGACAGGCCGCGCTGCCGGTGCGCCAGCTCGATCGCCTCGGCCGACGGCTCGACCGCAACCGCATTGCCCTTGTCGTCGGTGAAATACGCGGTCACGATCCCGCCGCCGACCGACAGCGTGAACAGCGCATCGAGCCGCCGCCAACCCGGCGGCGCGACGGCGGTGAATTCCCGCACGATCCGCTGAATGAGCTCCGCCGACCGTGCCGCGGTATCGACAGGCTCATCCACCGGGGGCTCCGCCCGATCGCTCAACAGGCCCGCATCGGTATCAAGGGCGAACGCGATGTCCGGCAACGCTGCGGCGAGCGTCCCCCTCGACGCGGCGGGACCTTCCGCTTTGCTGTTCACCATGCCGCCCCAGCGTGCCGGAATCCCCCCTGGGGCAGGGCGTCCCCGGTCTCCCAGTGAGTCTCCAGCCGGTCGACCACCACGTCGATCGAGTCATCGACCAACCTCGCCAGACGCTTGGCACCGATACCCACCGCGACCGGCGCGCCGTCGAGCGGGATCACGTAGCGACCGTCGTCGGTCAGATCCCGCCACAGCAGCAGCTGTTCGAGAACGCCACGCGGGCCGAACTTCGAATAGCCCTGCCGGATCGAGATCACGCCGGTGGTGGTGGCCTGCGCGCTGAGAAACCGCAAACTGCGGGCTCCGGCGGTTTCCTCCCCGTCATCGGCGATCAACGGTCTACCGAGTCCGAACCGTTCCTCGGGTTTCGCCTCCTCGGTCACGATGGCCACGGACGGGAGCCGGCCGGCAGCGACGGCGGGCAGGGTGGCCACCACCGCGGTGGCCAGATCGCGTGGCTCACACTCGGTCACCGTGAAACCGCCGCTGTGCTGGATGGTCTCGCCGGGCAGCTGTTTCAGGACGTACGCCTGCGCTCCCGCGCGGGCGGCGTGCACCCAGAGCCGTTTCGCCGGATTCTCCATGTCGTCGTCACACCAGCCGAACGCCGTCACCACGACGTCCGGCCGTGCGACAGTGTCCAGCACGCCGTCGAACGAGCGATCCATGGTGGCGCGCAACCGCTCCCAGGTCTGGTACTTCGCCCGCTCGTAGTCGGAGTCGTATTCGATGCGGCACTTGTAGACGAACGGTTCGGGCAGCGGCGCGTCGGTGTGCCGCTCCCACAACACCTTGAACTCCAAGTCGGTGAAGCTCCATGTCGCGGTCATTGGTCGATCACCGGCCGAACCGCGGCGACGGGCATTCCGAGGTCTTCCTCGAAATGCAAGGGTGAATCGAGGAATTTGGCGCGCTTGTGGCCCTGCTGACCCTGTTGGCCCTGTCCGGCGCCTGCCGCGCCGGGGGTACCCGGGGGGCCGCCGGGCGGCAGGCCGGGGCCGAACGGAATGTTCGGCCCGAGGGCCTGTCCGGCGCCGGTCGGAATCGACGCTCGGGGAAAGAGTTTCGAGGATGGATCGGTCCCTTTGGGGGCCCCGGCGGCATCCGATCCGGGGCCGGGACCACCACCGAGCGCGTTGGGGTCGGGCAGACCCGCTGCCTGCATCTGGGCCGCCGCGGCTTGCAGCAACGGATTCACCAGCTGCGTCGCGTCTTTCGCCGCGTTGAGCAGCGTGCTCAGCAACTCGTTACCGGGCATGTTCGGTAGGCCCGGAGTTGTGTGCGCCGGGTCGCCCGCACGCGGCTGCTCGCCGGGAACCTTCGGCACACTCGGTTCGGTGGGCTTGGGCGACTTCTTCGAACCCCCTTGCTCCGGGTTCGGCTTGGGCGGTGGCGGTACGGCCGGGCCGGGGCCGGGGCCCGCGCCTTGCTGCTTCTTGGATTCGCCCGATCCGCCGCCGGGTCCGGGACCGCCGCCCTGCGAGCCGGCACCGCCACCCTTCTTGTCACCGCTTTCCGAGCCGGACCCACCGCCCTTCTTGTCACCGCCTTCCGAACCGGAGCCGCCACCCTTCTTGTCGCCGGACCCCGGGCCGGAACCGGATCCAGAACCGGTACCGCCCTCCTTGCCGCCGTTGGTCGGGTCGTACTTCTTCCCGTTCTTGGCGTCTTCGAAGCCTTGTTTGTAGCCGTCGGCGTAGCTCCCGGTGGGCCCGGTCTTGCCGTTCTTCGCGTCCTCGAAGCCCTGCTTGTACCCGTCCTTGTAGTCCCCGGCCTTGTTGCCGTCCTTATTTCCGTCCTTGTTGCCGTCTTTGTTGTCTTCCTTTGTGCCGTCTTTGTTTTCGTTCTTGCCGTCGCCCTTTATGCCGGTGACCGTGCTGTACGGGTCGGCCAGCATCGGGAATGCCGCGTCGGTATTCTTCAACCCGGTGACGTAGTGCTCCTTGAACTTCCGGCGCACCTCGTCGAGACGGCTATTGCTGCAAATTTCATTGGGGCCGGGCATCCATGGCTTCGTCGTACTCAACCACTGCGCGGTGTATCCGAGGTTCTCTCCGACCGTATTCACGTTCTTGCTCAGCGCCAGCACCGACGAGCGATACTTTTCCACCGCTTTGGTGGCCGCCTCAGCGCCCTGCCCTTGCCAACTGGACGCTGTTACCTTCGTAAGTTTGCTCTGTAGGGCGGTCACCGCTGTATCGACCTCGACGGCCATCCATTGCCAGACCGCGGCGGCGTCCGCGGCAGGCTGGGCGTTGATCGCCGCCCCGAACGATCGGTAGTTCTCGAAATCCTTGCTGTCCGCGGCCTCGGGTTCGATGGGGTTGGACTTGTCCGTACCGCTCCCACTGGACGAGTTGTCCCCGAGAAAAGCAGGCGGAGAGGACTTGGTGCTCGACAGCGGGTCCGTCGACTTCTTGTTGTCGGTTGACGGCGCTTTGGCGCCCGGCGACATGTTCAGCGCGTCGAGCGCCGCTATTCGGGTTGCCGAATCATTATCGGTACCAACGTATTTCTTTCCCGCGTCCCGAAATGTTTCGGCCATGGTGGTGAGGACATTGATGTGGGCGTCCAACCGGCCGTTGAGTTCCGAAGCCTTGGTGCCGAACTTGCTGGCCAGCGCGGACCCGGAGGCAAAATTGCCGAAGCCGGTCAGTGCGGTCAAGTTATTGGACTTGATCAGGCCCTGAAGTCCCTTGAAACGACTGATCAAATCCGTGCAGGCATTCGCGCAGTCGATCGCGGCCTTGTCTTCGAACTTGAGGAAGCCGTCCGCTACCTGTTGCTTCAGCTCGGGCCATGGCGAGTCGGGTTTGTGCGCCACTCATCCTCCAGATCCTCTGTACCGCTGCCGATTCACTTGGCATGGAAGCTCGACCGAATGAATAGTAGGTGGCACGCACGAGACTTCGACGCCCATCCGGTCACCGGCGCATCATCGAAACATCATCGGGTGATCACGGCATCGCCGGATAGCCGGTCATTCGGCAAATTTCGCGGTATCAATGGAATGCCCAATCCATGGTGTCTCGTATTTTTCCGCAGCAGAAGGGATTTCCTATGCCGAACGAAACGGCGAAGGCGGATCTGGCGGATCTGCTGGACACCGTGCAGGTCCAGATCCAGTCGCTGGCCACCGCGCACCAGCAGCGGGCGCTGCTCACCGCCACCGTCACCGCGTGCGAGAAGCGCATCCAGGTGACCGTAAACGCCGACGGCGTGCTGATCGAGACCCGCTTCGCCGACGACATCTCCGATCTCAGCTACGACGAAATCGCCGCGGCCATGACCGAGGCGGTGCGGTCCGCCGCGACGCAGGTGAAAGCCAAGGCAGAAGAGCTCTTCGAACCGCTGCAAAAGACACGGTCGCGGCTGCCGAGCCTGTCCGACATCGTGCCCGGCCTGCCGGAACTGCGCGAGCTGCTGCCGCAGCCGCAGCAGGCGCCGACCACCGCGCCGGGCTCCAGCGAGCGTCGAATAGCGGCGCAGGCATCGGAATTCGACGAGACCGCACACCCTCGCGGCCGCGGTCGGTCCGCGATAGCCGACGACAGCTGGTGACCACGCAGACGACCTGGGCACACCGATGACCATCACGATGCCGCCGTGGCTGGAGTGGCTCAGCTTCCTGGCGGGCTCCGAATGGCCGCAGGGCGATGAAGACCAGATGTTCGCACTGGCCGAGGACTGGCAGCGCGCGGGCACCGAACTGCTCACGATCATCCCGGATCTGCGGGGCGCCACCAGCACCACCCTGGCGTCCTATACCGGCGACGGCGCCGACGTGATGAAGGCCGACTTCGACACCTTCTTCGCCGGTGACCACTCGATCGAAGCACTGGCCAAGAGCCTCACCGACCTCGGCAAATACGCGAAGAACTGCGGCACGCAGATCGAGTACTCGAAGCTGCAGATCATCACCACCCTGGCCATCACCGCCGCCGAAATCGCTTGGGCGCTATCCACGTTGTTCGGTTCAGCCGCGGTGCCCGCGATCCAGGCCACCGGGCAAGTGGTCTGCCAGAGCATCGCCCGGCAATTGCTGACCAAGATCGTGTCGTTCGCTGGGAAGTTCACCTCGCAGACGTTCCTCAAGAAGCTCGGCATCACCATCGTCGCGGAGACCATCATCGGCTTCGCACAGGAATTCGGCATTCAGGCCGGGCAGGTCGGCGCCGGACATCGGGACAATATCGACTGGAAGCAAGTCGGCATCGCCGCCGCGACCTCGGCGGCCGGTGCGGCGGTGGCGTTTCCGGTCGGTCACGGTGCTGGTTTGCTGCTCAACAAGAAGTTCGGCCCGGCGACGAGCATGAAGGGCGCCGTCGCACGGGCACTGGGCGCCGCCATCCCGGCCGGGTTGGCCGGTGTCGGTGGCGGTTTCGTGATGGGCGGACTTCTCACCGGCGAATGGGAATTCGATCCGCGCATGCTGGGCGGCGCGATCGGCGGCGCCCTGTCCGGCGGTGTGTCCGGCGCGACCGACTACAAGAACACGATCAATGCGTCCGCCGGGTCCGGCGGCAACAATTCCCGTCCGCCCAGCCTGCTCGGGTCCGACGGCTCCAGTTCCCGGCCGCCCAGCGTGCTCGGTTCCGACAGCGGGACGAATACACCTGGCTCGAGCCGTCCGAGCAGCATCAACGGCGACGCTGGACCGGCCAGCCCGACCGGCTCGGAGCATTCCGAGACAAACACGACGACAACACAATCCAACGATTCCACGTCGAACGAGTCGACCTCGACCACGAACGAGTCCGGCCCGGCCGACCACACACCGACCGGCTCGACCACGCCGTCGGCCGGGTCCGGCGGTTCGACCACCCACCAGGGCGCGACGCATCCGAATGCCGGGTCGTCCGGCGAAACCGCGCTCAGCGACGGGCATTCCGGCACCGAGGGCACTTCGTCCCCAGGAGCCGCAGCAACTCCCAACAACGCCGACCCGGTGCGGGGAAGCACTGCAACACAGCCTGACACTCGACCCACGACCGTCGCCGACACCCGGCCGACGAGCACCGCAACCGACCCTAAGCCCAGCACGCCGCCGCGGACCGGAACCCCCTCCGCCACTTCGGAATCCACCAGCAAGTCCGGCGCCGCATCGCCACGCGCAGGCACCGCCGAGACGCGGGCCGACGCGCACGCCGCCACCCCGGTCAAGGCCGAATCGACCGGCGTCGCTCCAACACCGGCTCGCGCCGACACCGAGACGAACCGCAACGCGGCAACTCCTGAGACAGTCGTCGCCCACCTCGCCGGCGAGCCCGGTGCAGCCGAACCCACCGGCGTGGATCGATCCACCCCAGACGGGGCAAACGAATTCGTGCTGCCCCGCACCCTCGACCCCGAACCAGCACCGTCCGTCGCCCCGGTGATGCCCGCAACCTTGTCGGGCACCGGGTCTGCGCTGCCGACGAATGTCCCGACCGACACCAATCAGCCCAGTTCCGCGCCTACCAATGCGGGCGACTCGCGACCGAATCCGAGCGACGTCAAGCCACCGGCCAAGGCTGCCGCGACCACTCTCACGCCCGCCCCCTCCGAACAGATCACCCGCCCGAAGGCGAGCCTGATCGGCGACGGCTCCACCCCCCGAGCGACTACCGCCCCCACCGACCGACCCGGCGCTGCGAAACTCCCCCGAGAACTCCACGACACCAGCACACCCGTCCCGGTCGCGATGACGCCGGACACCACAACTGGCAAGCCCACCCGCCCCGATCCCGCCACCCGGCCGCCCACGCCGAAGGAACCGGCCACACCGCACCACGCCATCGAGCAACACAGCACCGACGCGACGCCCGACCGCGGGTACCGCACCTTCGCCGACGACGGCGAGGGGGAGCGTTACGGGGAGGAGACACTCGGTCGGCCGATCCGGGATGCGCTGCCCCCCGACCAGTTCCACGCGGTACGCAGATATACCGAGGTGTCTTTCCCGAATGCCATTCTGCGTAGCGACAACACCTTCTTGCACACGCTGGCCTGGGATTCCTACATCAACGGGCACTTGGCGGGGTTGAACGGCGGACAGCTGCCCACTGTCCAACGGCTGGTGGAGCTCGCTCAGTCGCACCCGGACCAGCTGTACTTCATCGATCCGATACTCCGGCATCCCCGGCCGGATGCCCGTCTGCAGGAGATCGCGTTCAACGCCACGACCTTCGGCAGGATGTGGCAGAACTTCGATGTGCGGCCACCGAACCGGCCGATGCCTCCCACCATCGATGAAGTCGTCAATTATTGGGAATCCGATATCCGCGCGGCGGTGGATCAGCGGCTCACTTTGCTCGATTCCGCTGTCGCACAACCTCTCCCGCAGGCCGTCCGGGCCATCCGCGGCCTGCACGACGCGCGCTTCCTGAATGCTCACGACGGAAACCCGCTCGGTGACCGCACGGATCTCAGCCTGCTAGAGCACACCATTCAGCAGGACCCGGCCTACCTGTCGACCAGCCTGGGCAACAACCTCACGGTCGTCGACGGCAAGCCGTTCAAGATTCGGATGGAAATCGACATCCCGAAAGGCGGGCATGCCCTCTGGATGGGACCGAAGAGCGCGTACCCCGACCAGCGTGAGTTGATCCTGCCCCGGGGCACCCGGTACGAAATCACCAAGGTCGAAAATGTCGCGGGCAATACCACGCATCCTGGCGTCGAAACTCTCATCAAAGCTCGCGTGGTCCCGATCAATACACCCGATCCCATATCGACCCGCACAGCACCGGACCTCGCGGGTGGGGTCGCCGACAATGTGCAGCGCCTCAACGGAATCCGTCCGCCGGATGGACAGTGGAAGTCCATGCCGGGCAAAGGTGACTGCCTGTTCCACGCGCTGTCGGAAGTGATGGGCCTCGGCCCCGAAGGACACGTGGACTTGCGTGGGCGGCTCGCGATCGAACTGAATCTGAACCGGGAGCACTACCTCGACGACTTCCGGGGCCGCCTCGAAGCCGAGCGCCCCGGCCGGTGGAATGACCGGAACGTCGCGGACGAATACGACCGACAGCTCGCCAGCCTGCTCGCCGAAGGCGAATATCGCTATGCGGCAGGGAATTTCCTGCTGCCCGTCGCCGCGCACGTGCTGGGACTCAATCTCACGGTGCTGCATCCCGATGGCCGGGTCACCAAGTTGCACGAGGGCTTCGCGGACCAGCCCGTCGGCGTCCTTTATCGGGAAAACACCAATGGCGGTCACTATCACGTCGCCGTACATCCCGACGGCACACCGGCGACGGTGTCGCGTGATCACCCGATCCACGCACCGGCTACCGATTCCCCGGCCCGACTCGCAGGTGGCGCCACCCATTCCGCTCCCCTGGCGCCCGAGCCTACTTCCCACCAGGACGACTCGGATACCGCGCACGCCGTGACCGCACCGTCGGCGGCGATCACGCCGGACACACCCGAGGTTCGGCACTTCGCCACCAACGAAGACGGACACTTCTACGGCGAAACCACTCTCGGTCCGATCCGAGACAGCTTGTCGCCGACGGAATTCGGCGAGGCTTATCGCTATACGGTCGACTCGTGGATCAATCATCCGCTGCGCACCGGTGACATCCACCAGTGGGTGAAAGACCTGACCGACGACCGGAATCACTACAACACACTGTTGAGTCTCACCGACGAGCCGTCGGCGGCCCGGCTGTACGAGATCCGTGCGGAGGCGAACGCCGGAAACCGGAGTCCGCTGACCGAAGCCCAAAGCCGGAGCATCGAGGTGATGCTGTCGGACGGCAACCCGGACCGCCGAATCGACCAGGCCAAGAAGAACGCGGAAAAGTACGAGGACCTGACGCAGTGGCTCGACGGCCGCCCACCCACCACCGAAAACCTGACCGCACACCGGGATACGCTCGATAGAGCACTCGGCCGTAATCTGCCCGAACCCGTCGAGGTCGTGCGCGGCGTGACCAGCGCCAAATACATGCGCGTCGGTGACGGAATTCTCGGTGCGGGTGACCCGCTTTCGCTGAAGGGCACCATCCAGATCGAGAGTGGCTACCTGTCGACCAGTCTCGGAGCCACCCCACCCAGCGGCTTCCACGGCGCCATCCGCCTCGAGCTAGAACTACCGAACGACTCCACCGGCCTCTGGATGGGATCGCGCAGCGCCTACCCCGAGGAACGCGAGCTTATCCTGCCCCGCGGCACCCGCTACCTCATTACCGATGTCATCAAAAGCCCACCCGGCGACCGCTATAACGGGGTGGAGTACCTCCTCAAAGGCCGCGTCCAGCCCACCAGCCCACCCGTCGGCTACCCACCACCGGCAGTCGCCCGCGCCGTTCCACCGACATCGGTAGCCGCCACACCCACCGCCGGGGGGCCGACCGCGGGCCTGGCGTCGATCGGAACGCCGGACCTCGCGGGCGGCGCCACCAACCCGGCGACGACCCGCACTGATTCCGTCGCCGAAAACATTTCATACCCAACGGAATCCGCAGCCGGGCGGACGACCGAGACGAGCCCCGGAACAGTCAGCGAGCACATCAACGCCATCCGTCCACCCGAGGGCCGCTGGAAATCCATGCCAGGCGAAGGCGATTGCCTATTCCACGCGCTCTCCGAAACCATGGGCCTCGGTCCCGACGGGCATCTCGACCTACGCGCGCGACTCGCCAGTGAACTCGAGCTCAACCGCGAGCACTACCTCGCCGACTTCCGCCAACGGCTCGACGCCGAGCAACCCGGTCGGTGGCACGACGACCAGCGCGTCAGCGCGGAGTATCACCGGCAGGTCGAAAGCCTGCTCGGCGAAGGCGTATATCGTGCCGCGGCAGGTAATTTCCTGCTGCCCGTCGCAGCACGCGTCCTCGAACTCAACCTGGTGGTGCTGCATCCGGACGGCGGCGTCACCACATTGCGCCACGGCTTCCCCGACCAACCCGTCGGCGTCCTCTTTCGCGAAGACACCAACGGCGGTCACTACCACGTCGCCGTTCACCCCGACGGCACACCGGCTACCGTGCCACCCAACCATCCGATTACTGCGATCGAGCCGGACTCGACCTCCCCACTCAAAGGTGGCGCCAGACTGCTGGACGGCCCCGAAAATGATGTGCTGGCACGCATATTCGACGAGTCACCCGGGCGCGTCGATTCACTACTGGACACACCCGGCGATCCTGGATTACGTCATCTGTTCGGCGGCCCGGCACGGTCCGGACTACCCGACAGCCCGGATACTTACGGCGCCGACCTGCTGCGGCAGCTGGCAATCGACCTGCCCGGCGAAACCCAGCCGACCCGGTCGTCGTTTTCCGAGCAGGGCCTCGAACCGACGCCGCTTGCGGTGCACCAGCAGCTGGTGAATCTTTCCGACCAGGACAAGAAGGTGCTGCTGCGCCCGATCCCGGTCCCCATCAACGTCCCCGACAGCGGGCTCATCATTGTCGATCATTCCGGCGCGTCCATCACGGTGCGGCCCACGTCGTCCTTCCCCGCCGCGCTGATGGGCGCCGGTACACCCAATAAGCGCTTCCTCGTCAAGTCGAACAACCAGTGGGTGCCTCTACACCCGGATCTCCTGACCAACTTCACTTTTCAGAGCCCCGATGGAAAGACCGGGACACTGTCCTGGAATGGCAAAGGCGGCGGACTCCGCTTCATCTCCCCGAGCGATCCGGGAAAGGTAGTGCGCATGCCCAACGGCGCTGCCATCGTGGCGACCCCGGGCCCCGGCACCTCGCACTGGATCAAATACCCGAAGGACGCCAAGGGGTTTTGGGTCAAAACCCCGGCCGATACGCTGCCGATGCCGAAAGCGGTCAGCCGTTTCCATGATGAACTGTTCCGACCCGACGGAGCACCGCGGCCCGAAGATGTAGCGCAAGGCAAGCTCGGCGACTGCTACCTGCTCGCCGACCTGAAAAGCCTGGCCGCCAACCGGCCAGTGGCAATCCGAGAAATCATCCACGACTACCGTGACGGCACCGTCGGGGTTCGCTTCTTCGTCGACGGCGCACCGGAATGGGTGCGTGTCACCAAGCAGATCTACGTCGACCCGGCGACCAACGAAGGCTATTTCGCCGGCCACCGCCCCGGTGCGCCGCTGTGGCCCGCACTGATCGAGAAGGCGTACGTGGTGCGATTCGGCGGGATCAACGGCTACCACGGCATTGTCGGCGGCGTACCGGGTATCACGGCCGAACACTTGAGCAAGGACTTTCATCGGCCGGACGGCGGCTGGCTGCGTCAGCCGGTACGCAGCTTCGACGACTCGGACTTTCTGCACCCCATGCGATTCTCCGCCGACGTGCTGCACGCCCAGATCGGTGGCGATCCCGAGTTCGTCCACAAACTGCTCGGCGCACGCGCCGATTGGGAACAGGCGCTGGAAACCAAGCGCAACGAGAAGATCGCGGACCTGGTCAAACAGCACGGCTATGACGAGGCCGCTGGTCGTCCCGTATGGCTCGACTTCTTGAAAGACGAAGATCTCGCTTCGCCCAAGGGATTCGAACAATTCGTCAAAAGCCGTTTCCCGGCCGAATGGAGCACCGAGCGGGCAAAGCTCGACGACTACATGAAATCCGCGTTCGGCGCGGAGAACCATCTGCGGACGCTGACCGACTCCCCGGCCTTGCCGCGAGCGATCGCCGAACAGATCGACTACGCACTGGCCCGCGGCGACATGGTGGTGCTCGGTACGCGTACGTTCGGGGACGGGCAAGAGGACACGACACTGGTCCCCGGCCTCGTCGGTGGCCACGCCTATCCGGTCGTCGGCATCGAGCGCGACGGGCTCGGGCAGCCCGTCCGGGTGGTTCTGGAGAATCCCTGGAACCACAACGACGGGACCGACCCGGCAACCGGTGCGCGGGTCTTCCGCCAACCAGCACCCGGTATCGAATACCGCACCGACGGGCAGGCCACCGAAAGCCGACTGCGGCGTGGGCCAGGTGTCCTCGCGGTCGATCTCGAGCATCTGCCGAAGTTCGGCACGCTCTCCCTCAGCGGCGCGGGGGCATATGCTCTGCACGGTCCGGGAAAAACCACCGCCACCGCCCCGGGCGCCCCCGTCGCGGCCGCTCCTGGACCGATCCGCACGCCATCGGAGCTCGGGGGCGGCGTCAACGGCCGGACGACTGCCGAAACAGACTCGCACCTCGCAGCACCCACGATCGTCCGGAGCACCCACGAAACACCGCCGCCCGCAGCGGAATCCACGCGGGACCGGACCGCCGAAACCAGCGGTGGACTCGACCGTGCGGGACAGGCCGAGCACGTCGATGGAATCCGCCCGCCGGAAGGTCGCTGGAAATCCATGCCCGGCGACGGCGACTGCCTGTTCCACGCACTGTCCGAAACCATGGGCCTCGGCCCCGACGGACACCTCGACCTACGCGCCCGACTCGCCATCGAACTCAACCTCAACAGTGAGCACTACCTTGCCGACTTCCGCCGACAGCTCGACGCCGAGCAGCCGGGCCGGTGGAGCGACGACCGACGCGTCACCGCCGAATACCACCGGCAACTCGAAAGCTTGCTGGGCGAGGGCGAATACCGACACGAGGCAGGCAACTTCCTGCTCCCGCTCGCCGCACGAGCTCTCCAACTGAACCTGGTCGTGCTCCACCCGGACGAGAAGATCAGGATCCTGCACCACGGCTTCCCGGACCAACCCGTCGGCGTCCTCTATCGCGAAAACACCAACGGCGGCCACTACCACGTCGCCGTCCGCCCGGACGGCACACCGGCCACCGTGGCCACCGACCACCCCATCCACTCGACGGCAACCGACTCGACCGCACCACTCACCGGCGGCGCCACCAACCCGATGGCCCCGGCTACCCCCCAAATCGTTCGCTTCGCCTCCAACAACGACGGGGAGCACTATGGCGAAAGCGTCCTCGGCCCGATCCGAGACAGCCTGCCGGCCCCCGCATTTGTTGAAGCCCACCGCTATACCGTGAATTCTTGGATCAATTTCCCGCTGCGCAACGGTGACATCCAGCAGTGGGTAACCGATTTGAGCAACGACCGAATTCGCTACGACACGCTGTTCCGGCTGACCAACAGTCCGCCTACCGCACACGGGCTGCACACGGTGTTGGCCGACGCCACCGCGGGACGACGGGTGCCGTTGACGTTCGAGGAAAACCAGGCGGTCCTCGACATGCTCCGTGACCCGGCCCCCGACCGCCGAATCGAGCTGGCCAGGGCCAACGCGGAAACGCATTGGTCGGTGTCGGAGTGGATCGGCGGCACCCTGACCGCCGAGAATCTGAACACCCACGCGCTGTGGCTCGATCAAGCGGTCGGCCGTGACCTGCCCGCCCCACTGGAAGTCGTTCGCGGCATGCGCGACGTCTCGTTCCTGCGTGTCGGCGGCGCACCGTTGGGCACCGGGGATCCCCGTTCGCTGCGCGGGACCGTCCAGATCGAGTCCGGCTACATGTCCACCAGCCTGGGTGCCACCCCTCCAGGGCATTTCGACGGCCCCATCCGCATGGAGCTCGAGCTCCCACCCGCGGCCACCGGGCTCTGGATGGGACCGCGCAGCGCGTACCCGGATCAGCGTGAACTGATCCTTCCGCGCGGCACCCGCTACCTCATCACCGACGTCATCGAAAATCCGCAGGGCACCCGCTACACCGGAGTGCGGTACCTCGTCCGAGGACGAATCGAACCCAGGGTCGCACCCGTCGTCTACATACCGCCCGCGACCGCCACGACCAGCGTCCCGCCGTCGACAGCCGGACCCGCACCGAGATGAAAGAATCGAGCCCGATGAGTAATAGCTCCGTATCCGGCACCTATGCGAAGTGGACCCGCCTGCCGGTCGTCTACCTCCCGGTCACCCTGAACGGCACCCTGATCGGATATCTCTGGGCGTCGCCGACCGGGAACGCCGCGGGCTTCGAACGACGCCTCGCCGTCGCGGGCGACAACCTGACCTGTCTGTTCACCTGGGAACGTCGACTGAACGAGGCGGCAGCGGCCGGCCTCACCCCGTCCGCCGCCATCGAACGCTGGATCGGCGAGCCGGAGGATCCCGACGGCGGCGGGATCGCCGCGGACGCCACCCCCACGGCAGCCGCGAGCCTCGAAGCGATCTGGAATGAACTGAACCCGGACGGCCCGCCGTTGGGTCCGGGCCCGATCATCCAGGACGGCATGTTCCCGGACGGCACCCCCGCCGACCGGACGCAAGGATGGGGCCCGCTGGTCAGTGCGCCCACGCCGCCGAACTATCCGACGGAAACGACGGCCGCCGTGCAGTTCCTGCCGATCGTCAAGGACAACACGATGCTCGGCTACCTGTGGGCTTCGGTCACCGGCGACGCGGCCGACTACCTTCCCCTGGTCGCGGCGGGTGCGGACGGGAAGCTCGCCGCCGGGTTGTGGCGGATGCGGCTCGGCGACGCGTATGCCGCCGGATTGTCCGCGACGGACGCGCTACGGCATGCCAGAACCTATCCGCACGACTCGTTCGCCGGAGTCGTCGACCCCCGCGCCGAGCTGCATACGGCCCCGAATCTGGCAGCCGTCCGTGATCTCGCCGAACACTGACCCGACTCGGCAACACCGGCACCAAGGAGCGCATCATGGCTGACAACATCGAAGTCGATACCAGCGGTTTCCGCTCGGCGGCAACAGATTTCGAAGCCTGCACGCACAAGGTCGAGAGCATTCTGAAAAACCTGCGCACCTCGGCCGACGGCCGGGGCGCCTGCTGGGGCGACGACAAGACCGGTGAACAGTTCGCAAACGGTGAGAAGGGCTACCTGGCCGGCCGGGACAACCTCTATGCCTCACTGCAGAACAACATCGATCGCTTCACCGAGCAGACGCGGGAATTGCGCAAAGCCGCAAAGGCTTTCGAGGTAGCCGAAGACAACAGCACCCGTTCGCTGAAACCCCGCTGACGGACCGACTCGGCGGGGGATCGAAAAAGATTCAGGTGCGCGGCTCCGGCAACCGTGACAGACTCGGATCCCAGAAGGTGCGGCGTCTCGGCGCCGCTCGTCGGCGGAGGATCATGCTGGAAACGAGGGACGCGATGGATCTGGACGCGCTGGAGCGTCAGGTCGCCGCGGATCGGTATGCGGCGCTCGACCGTTCGGTCGAGGCCGACCTTCGGCTGGCCACCTCACTCGGTGAACTCGCGAAGGCCTTTATCGCCACGAAGACCAACGGGTCGGTACGGGACCGCACCCGGGACGCCCTCGCCCCCGCCGAGGAGGCGGTCGGCATCCGGCTCCGCCTGCTCGCCACCGGGCAGGTGTTGAATGCGCGCCTTGCGGGCGAGCTGAACGAGGCCCTCCGGTCGGTCGAACTCGCGGCCCGGCACAGCGGTCGCCGGGAACTGGCGACCACCACCATTCGGCGCGCGTGTGACGCCTATCGGCAACTGGCGCGAATCCATCCGGAGGTCGCGGGGCTGTGCGCCGATGGCCTGTCCAAGTGCGGCGTGTGGCTGGGACGGCTCGACCAGGACGCCGCGGTGGCGGCGACCGAGGAAGCGGCCCGGATTCGCAGCGCGCTGGCCGCGGCCAATCCAGAGCTCTCCGGCAAATACCTGGCGAGCCTGAGCACGTTGCTGCGGACACTGATGGTCGGGCGGTCCCGCAAGCAGGCTCTCTCGATGTATCGGGAGCGGTACTCCGCGTTCACCTCTACGAGCATGTCGATCCGATTGCGCGCCTGCGGGATTCAAGATCTCGACCTCACCCCCAAGTCGTACAAGGCGCTCGCCGAGCTGGGTTGCCGCACCCTGGAGCAGGCCGGACGGCTGACCCAGCAGCAGATCCTGTTCAAGTCCTCGGGCGATCTGTCGACCGTCGAGGAGATCAACTGGAAGCTGGCCCTGGTCGGCCTGCGGCCGCTGCTGCCCGGCGCCGAGCCCGACCCGCCGTCGATGCCGGTGCAGATCGGCACCAGCTTCGGTGCGCTCAGCGTGTACTGCCCGGTCCCCGACGCGATCGCGCAGATCCGCGCCGCGATCATCGGCGCCTACGCGACCGACGACGCCTATCCGCTGGATCGCGCCAGCTATCTCGGCGAACACGACGAGCACTGGAAGATCACCGACGCCGAGGTGAACACCGCGGAGAAGCTCGGCGACGACGTGGTGCTGATCGATCAGCCGTACGGCGGCTGGGTGACGGTGATGAGCCTGCACTGGGAGCTGACGCCGGTCGGGAAACATCCACTGGCGATGCGCCTTTCCCAGGATTGGCCGGTCGCCGCGATCACCGTGACCGAACACGTCGCCTACGAACTGTGCTGGTACGAACACGGGGCGGCGACCCAGTACGCCGCACTCGGCCGACCGGCCGGGCAGGCGCCACTGGACAAACCGCTGGCGCCCCTGGACTTCAAGATGCTCGCCGAATTGAACGCCGACCGCGCGACCGAGACCAAACTGCGCGCCGCGTTCGGCAACACCCAGATGTTCGCCAACCTGACCTATCTGCCGGCCAGCGGCCTGCGGCAGATCAGCGCGACCACGCCGCTCGCCGAGCACGGTGATCGCGTGCTGTTCTTCCGTACCACCCCCTGAGCCGTCACCCCGCGGAGTTCGAGTGCACCACCGGCTGGATGGTCGAGTTGCGGCCCCAGATGAACCACACCAGCGGACCGAGGAACGGGAACGCGAGCATCAGCAGCACCCAGATCGCCTTACCGGCCGCCGCATAGTTGCTGGACCGTAGCGCGCTCACCACTCCGGCGATGAACAGGACGAGGCCGCCGAGCACGACGGCGATGGCGAGCACGCCGAGGGCGATCGAGCCCGCCGTTTCAACGGTACTGGCCAGGGCTGGCGCGGAAGCGAGAGCAATCGTTGTCATACCGACGAGCGTAGGGACCGCTCGTCGCCGCCGCATCGGTGATTAACCCTGAACTTGCTTGCCTACACATACGCCGTCAGGCGTACACCCCGCGGATGACCCGTACCGCACCAACCGGCAACCGGCGACGAGGCGAACTTCTCGAGAACTAATTGAACGGAACGTTTATCCCGATCCACGGGGTGCTCTACTGAAGCTCACGCCCGAACGGTGTCGTAGGTCACCCTGAGTGCCTAGGACGCACCGGCTCGGGCGGCTTCACCAGACACACGATGCTAGTCGAGGCTCCCCATGGACCAACTGGCGTTGGCGGAAACACCAGCCGCCCGATGCGCCTACTACCGACACACCTGCGACCTCCCCGCCGGATTCCATCCGGAGATCGGCCGGATCATCGTCCGCGCCGGATTCGTCGGCGCGATCACGATGCCCGCCGCGCTGGGTCAGCAGGTCCATGACGATTTGATACATCATCGAAATCCCTTGGGGCCGGTAATCTCTCATGTGCGGTCGAAACGATGGACCTTTCTGGTCCGGCCCGATCTGCCCGACGACGTGCGCCTGTTCGCCGAACTGTTCCGGCTCAACGTATCGATCGTGCCGACCGGCGGCGAGATAGCGTTGCCCTCACCCGCCGACGCCCATGCTGGGTACCGCGAGTGGGTTATTGCCCCGGAGAACGGGTTTCGACCATCCGGCGCGTCCATCGTGGACACCGTTCGCTCGTGCCGGAATCTGGGGCTGCGATGACGACGGGACAGCTTCCCGCCAAACATCAAGTGCTGCAAGCCTGCCGGGGCGAACACCCGGAGGGCAATCCGCTGCTGCGGTGCGCGCACGAGCTGACCACGTTGCACGAGCGACGACTCGGCGCTTGCCGCGAGGTGGCTGACGAAATCGACGCGCGCCGTGCGAGTTTGGTGCGCGACATCGACCGCTGGATCACCGTGCAGTTGCCGCCCGCACACGGTGCCGCGCATGTGCACACCGAAACCGTCGGCGCGGTGATCGACCGCCTCGCGCAGTTCACCGCCAACGCCTACGCGGCGCTGGCGAGTGCCTCCGAGTGGGATCTGTGGGACGCATGGCAGCGCCTGGCGGAACTGGCCGTCGGCTACGACGATCTGGCCGCCGAGGTATCCGCGGGCGTGCGACGCTTGCCCGGCGCCTCGTAAATAACGCACGCACGGGCGCTGCCCGGACTTAGGGTGGGGCGCATGGGGAATACGACTGATCGAGAAGCGAGCAAGCGTGCCCTTCATGCCCGACGGGCAACCTCCTTCGGCGCCCACGCCACCGACTACGCCGAGCACCGGCCCGACTACCCGTTGGCGGCCATCAGATGGGCGCTGGAGCCCATTCCGAGCGTCCCGGCGCCGGTCGTCCTCGACCTCGGTGCGGGCACCGGCAAGCTGACCGATGGGCTGCTGGCCGCGGGTGCCACCGTGATCGCGGTCGAACCCGACGACGGCATGCGCGTCGAGCTGATGCGTCGGCTGCCCGGTGTCCGCGCCTACGAGGGGACCGCGGAGGAGATACCGCTGCCCGCCGGATCGGTGGACGCCGTCGTGGCCGGACAGGCGTTCCACTGGTTCGATCAGCAGCGTGCCTTTCCGGAGTTCGCCCGGGTGTTACGCAGAGGCGGGATTTTCGCGGCGCTGTGGAACACCGACGACATGCGGGTCGAGTGGGTCGCCGAATTGGCCCGGGTCGCCAGGTCGGATGCCTCGGCTCCGCCGCCGGAACCGGGCGGGACGATGCTGCCCGAGCATCCGCTGTTCGAGGTCTTCGAACGGGCCGAGTTCCCGCACGCGCAACGGCGGACCGCGGATTCCCTTGCCGCGACCATCGGAACGCACTCGCACACCCTGGTGGTGTCGCCACAACAGCGAGCCGAGGTGCTGCGCCGCATCACCGATTACCTGCACACCAGGCCGGAGACGGCCGAGGGCGAATTCGACTTGCCCCTGGTGACTTTGGTGCTCCGCGCCGCGCTGCGCACCGACTGAATCTCGCACAGCGAAACCCTGCGATGAGCGCACTCATCGCAGGGTTTTGCGTCGGGCGACGGCCGTCACTCGCAAGCTACCTGCCGCAACGGAATTCGCACGCCAGACCCGTTTTTCCGCCGCCACGCAGGCCGGGCCGAGAGTGGCGGGAACGCGAACTGCGTGGCGCGGCAATCGGATTCGAGTAGTCGCCTACTCGCGTCCGCGGCACTCGCCCCGACATACGCTGACGGCATCGTTCAGGTAACCGAGAAATCAGGCACACAAACGTCGACCTGATTTCGACACCGGGCAGCGCGGCCCGGGGCAGACAACGTCACGGTCGGGCGCCGCGGGCGCAAGGAACGACGACACCGATCCAGCGATGCGGCTGGGTATCGTCCATCATTCGGTTGCCGGCGCATAGTGCCGGACCGGAGCACGAGGCGAGATCGCCCAGAACGGTTCACCGTTCTGGCGTCGGTGCGGTTCGACTCCTCGCCACGCAGCGTCACAGACCCACAGCGTCGCGGATAGTGTTGCGCCGCTTGATCTCCGTGCAGAGGGGTCGGCACGGGATCAACGGCGCGTAGCGTAGGCACAAACAAGCCCGGCGCAGTGTTCGATACTGTGCGCCGGGCACTTACTCCGGGCGCAGGGTGAGGATGCGGGGGCCGTCTTCGGTGACGGCGACCGTGTGCTCCCAGTGCGCGGCGCGGGTGCCGTCGACGGTGACGACGGTCCAGTCGTCGTCGAGCACCTGTGTTTGCGTCGTGCCGAGGGTCAACATCGGCTCGATCGCAAGTACCGACCCCACAACGAGTTTCGGTCCCTTGCCCGGGTCGCCTTCGTTGGCCAGGAACGGGTCGAGGTGCATTTCGCGGCCGATGGCGTGGCCACCGTAGCCGTCGACGATGCCGTACGCGCGACCGTGCTCCCGCTCGGCCGCGCGGGTGCCGAGCTCGATGGCGTGCGAGACGTCGGAGAGCCGATTACCGGGCAGCATGGCCTCGATACCGGCCTCCATCGACAGCTTGGTCGCCTCGCTGAGCAGCCGGTCGGCTTCGATGATGTTGCCGACGCCGAACGTCCACGCCGAATCACCGTGCCAGCCATCGAGAATGGCGCCACAGTCGATGGAGACCAGGTCGCCCTCGGTCAAGATTTCGTCGGCGGTCGGGATCCCGTGCACCACACGGTCGTTCACCGACGCGCAGATCGAGCCGGGGAAACCGTGGTAGCCCTTGAAGGACGGCACCGCACCCGCGTCCCGGATGAGCTGCTCGGCGACCTCGTCGAGCTCCAGGGTGGAAACCCCGGGCTTGGCGGCCGCACGCACGGCGACCAGCGCACGGCCGACGATCGCGCCCGCCGCCGCCATGGCGTCGAGTTCGCCCGCCGTGCGGAACGGCACGACCTTCTTCTTGCGTTTGAAGACCATCCGGCCTCAGCGCTCCATCGTGCGCGGCAGCTGTGCCCCGGTGCGGGCCATCAACGTCCTGGCGTCCGCCATCAATGTCCCAGCGCCCGCAGGGCGCGCGCGTTGACCTCGTCGACCTCGCCGACGCCGTCCACCGAGACGACCAGTCCGTCGTAGTGCTCCAGCAGCGGCTCGGTTTCCTCGCGGTACACCCGGAGCCGGTTGCGGATCACGTCTTCGTTGTCGTCGGCGCGGCCGCGAGCGAGCATCCGCTCCACGACCGTGTCCTCGGCCACCACGAAACACAGCACCGCGTCGAGCTTGGTGTCCATGTCCTTGAGGATCTTCTCCAGCGCGTCGGCCTGGTCGACCGTGCGCGGGTAGCCGTCCAGCACAAAGCCGTTCGCGGCGTCGGGCTCGTTGACGCGGGCCTCGACCATGCGGTTGGTTACTTCGCTCGGCACCAGATCGCCTGCGTCCATGTACTTCTGCGCTTCGCGGCCGAGCAGGGTCTGCTGGCTGATGTTCGCGCGGAACAGATCCCCGGTGGAGATGTGCGGGACGCCCAGTTTTTCCGACAAGAGGACGGCCTGGGTGCCCTTGCCGGCACCCGGCGGACCGAGCAGTACAACTCTCACTTGAGGAACCCTTCGTAATTACGATTCATCAGCTGACTTTCGATCTGCTTCACCGTGTCCAGGCCGACACTCACCATGATCAGCACCGCGGTGCCGCCGAACGGGAGGTTCTGGGCACCGCCGGACGAACCGATATCGAGGAACAGATTCGGCAGCACAGCAACGAGGCCGAGGTAGATCGAGCCGGGGAGGGTGATGCGGCTCAGTACGTAGTTGAGGTAGTCCGCGGTGGGCTTGCCGGGGCGGTAGCCCGGGATGAAGCCGCCGAACTTCTTCATCTCGTCCGCGCGTTCCTCCGGGTTGAAGGTGATCGCGACGTAGAAGTAGGTGAAGAAAACGATCAGACCGAAGTAGATCGCGATGTAGACCGGGTTACCCGGGTTGACCAGGTATTTCGCGATGATCTCCTGCCACCAACTCGGGTTGGGGTTGTTCTGCGAGGAGGTCAGCTGGGAAACCAGGTTCGGCAGGTACAGCAGCGAGGACGCGAAGATGACCGGGATGACGCCCGCCTGGTTCACCTTCAGCGGCAGGTAGGTCGAGGAGCCACCGTACATCTTGCGGCCGACCACGCGCTTGGCGTACTGGACCGGAATCCGGCGCTGGCCCTGCTCGACGAAGACGACGGCGATGATGATCGCCAACGCGGCGACACACACCAGGCCGAACACCAGACCGCCACGGCTGTCCAGAATGGACTTGCCCTCGATCGGAATACGCGCGGCGATACCGGCGAAGATCAGCAGCGACATGCCGTTACCGACGCCGCGTTCGGTGATCTGCTCACCGAACCACATGACCAGCGCGGCGCCGGCGGTCATCACCAGCACGATGATGATCATCGCGAAGATGCCGTTGTCGGCGATGATGTCCTGCTGGCATTGCAACAGCTGGCCGCGAGACGCGAGCGCGACGAGACCGGTGGCCTGCAGGATCGCGAGCGCGATCGACAGGTACCTGGTGTACTGCGTCATCTTGGTCTGGCCGGATTGGCCTTCCTTGCGCAGTTCCTCGAACCGCGGGATGACGACGGTCAGCAACTGGACGATGATGCTCGCGGTGATGTACGGCATGATGCCGATCGCGAACACCGACAGCTGCAGCAGCGCTCCACCGGAGAACAGGTTGATCAGCTGGTAGATACCGGCGTTTTCACCACCGGATACTTCCTTGATGCATTCCTGGACGGCCTTGTAATCGACACCAGGGGACGGCAGCGACGCACCCAGCCGGTACAGCGCGATCAACCCCAGCGTGAAGAGAATCTTCCGCCGTAAGTCCGGAGTCCGGAAGGCCGATACGAAGGCGGAAAGCACAGATCCTCCTGGCGAACGACATGGTCAGGACATGGATATTTCAAGCAATACCCCAGATCCGGCGAACCGGCATCTGGGGACGCTGAAAACCATGACGAGGCTTGGCAGACAACAACTTGAACTCTAACAGTGGCACCGGACGAGCTTTCACTCGTCCGGTGCCACTTATTGCAGAGTACCGTCAGCCCAGCTCGGTGACAGTGCCACCGGCCGCAGTGATCTTTTCCTTGGCCGCGCCGGTGACCTTGTCGACGGTCACCTGGACCGCGACACCGATCTCGCCGTCGCCGAGGACCTTGACCAGCTGGTTCTTGCGAACCGCGCCGGCGGCCACGAGCTCGGCCTTGCCGATCTCGCCACCCTCGGGGAACAACTTGGCGATGGCACCGACGTTCACGACCTGGTATTCCGTGCGGAACCGGTTCGTGAAGCCCTTGAGCTTGGGCAGCCGCATGTGCAGCGGCATCTGCCCACCCTCGAAGGCGGCCGGGACGTTCTTGCGTGCCTTGGTGCCCTTGGTACCACGGCCCGCGGTCTTACCCTTGGAACCCTCACCACGGCCGACCCGAGTCTTCTCGGTCTTGGCACCGGGCGCGGGACGCAGGTGATGCAACTTGATGGTCATGTCAGACCTCCTCAACTGTCACGAGGTGGCGCACGACGTTGATGAGTCCCCGGTTCTGCGGGTTGTCCTCACGAACCACGGTCTGCCGAATCTTGCGCAGACCGAGCGTGCGCAAGCTCTCACGCTGGTTCTTCTTGGCGCCGATCGTGCTCTTGATCTGGGTCACCTTGAGATCTGCCATTACCTGGCACCTCCCGCAGCCTGGGCGCGCGCACGCAGCATGCCCGCAGGGGCAACGTCCTCGAGCGGCAGGCCACGGCGAGCCGCGACCTCTTCCGGACGCTGCAGCATCTTGAGTGCCGCAACCGTCGCGTGCACGACGTTGATGGCGTTGTCGCTACCGAGCGACTTCGCCAGGATGTCATGAATGCCAGCGCATTCCAGCACGGCACGAGCCGCACCACCGGCGATCACACCGGTACCCGGGCTGGCCGGGCGCAGCATGACGACACCGGCCGCCGCCTCACCCTGAACCGGGTGGACGATGGTGCTGCCGATCATCGGGACGCGGAAGAAGCTCTTGCGGGCCTCTTCGACACCCTTCTGGATGGCCGCGGGAACTTCCTTGGCCTTGCCGTAGCCGACGCCGACCAGACCGTTGCCGTCACCGACGATCACCAGGGCGGTGAAGCTGAAGCGACGACCACCCTTCACGACCTTGGAGACGCGGTTGATCGCGACGACGCGCTCGAGCTGGTTCTTCTCGGCCTGCTGGTCGCGGCGATCGCCGCCACCACGACGGTCGCGACCGCCACCGCGGCCGTCCCGGTTGTCGCCGCCACCAGCGGCGCCATTCTGCTGTCCGGCGGGTCCGTTGCCGCCGTCACGCCGTTGACGTCCCGGCATCAGACGTTCCTTCCGTTGTTCTTGATCATCAGAATTTCAACCCACCTTCGCGAGCGGCATCGGCCAGCGCCGCGATGCGGCCGTGGTAGTCGTGACCACCACGGTCGAACACGACGGCCTCGATGCCGGCAGCCTTGGCACGCTCGGCCAGCAGTGCGCCGACCTTCTTGCTCTTGGCCGACTTGTCGCCGTCCAGCGCGCGCACATCGGCCTCGATCGAGGACGCGGCGGCGATGGTCTTGCCCAGCGAGTCGTCGACCAACTGTGCGTGCAGGTGCCGCGAGGAGCGGTTGACCACCAGGCGCGGACGCTCGGTGGTGCCTGCGACCTTCTTGCGGAGACGGAAGTGACGGCGGGTCTTCGACAGCCGACGCGTCGTCGACACGTCCTTGCCACGCGGCTTGCGCTTGGCGATCTGGTTTTCGGTTTGCGCCATGATCACTTACCCGTCTTTCCGACCTTGCGGCGAACGACCTCGCCGGCGTAGCGGATGCCCTTGCCCTTGTACGGGTCGGGCTTACGCAGTCCGTGGATCACAGCGGAGATCTGACCGACCGCCTGCTTGTCGATTCCGGACACGGAGAACTTGGTGGGCGATTCCACCGCGAAGGTGATGCCCTCCGGCGCCTCGATCGGCACCGGGTGGCTGTAGCCCAGAGCGAACTCCAGGTTCGAGCCCTTGGCCTGCACGCGGTAACCGACGCCGAAGATTTCCATCTTCTTCTCGTAGCCCTTGGTCACACCTTCGACCATGTTGGCGACCAGGGTGCGGGTCAGGCCGTGCAGCGAACGGTTCTGCCGCTCGTCGTTCGGGCGAACGACCTCGAGCTGGCCGTCCTCGCCCTTGGCGATGGTGATCGGCTCGGCGACGGTGTGCGACAGGGTGCCCTTGGGACCCTTCACCGACACGTGCTGGCCGTCGATGGTGATCTCGACACCGGCCGGGATTGCGATGGGCTTCTTGCCAATACGCGACATTTGTCTACCTCCCCTTACCAGACGTAGGCGAGGACTTCCCCGCCTACACCTTGCTTGGCCGCCTGGCGATCGGTGAGCAGACCGGTCGACGTGGAGATGATCGCCACGCCGAGGCCGCCCAGGACCTTGGGCAGGTTGGTGGACTTCGCGTACACACGCAGACCCGGCTTCGAGACGCGGCGCAGGCCCTGCAGGCTGCGCTCACGGCTGGGGCCGTACTTGAGGTCGACGACGAGGCTCTTGCCCACGGTCGCGTCCTCGGTCCGGTAATCGGCGATGTAACCCTCGCGCTTGAGGATCTCGGCGATGTTCGCCTTGAGCTTCGAGTGCGGAGCCTTCACCTGATCGTGGTACGCCGAGTTGGCGTTGCGCAGACGCGTCAAGAAGTCTGCGATCGGATCAGTCATGGTCATGGTTAGACCTCGACACCTTTCTCGCCGCGGTTCCCATACAACGTGGGCATACACAGGGCATGCCGACCGTGGGCCTACAGCAATGGGGCTGGTCCGGCCGACACTTGCCGACCGGATTGAGTTCTCATATGAGTTCTCGGTGCCAGGGCGGGCCCGCGGGCCGATGCAGTCACTGCACACAGACCTGCGGACACAGATGTGCCCAGGCAACCGGTCTAGTGTAGACAACGCCCAGCTCGGGGCAAAATCGGGGTCGGGCCGCTCGCCGCGAGGGGGTTACCGACGCTACTTCAAAGTCCGCAATCGCGCGCTGATGTCTTGAACATCCTCGATGGCGCCTTTGGCGACTTCCACGACCAATGCTTCCGCGCCGTCGACATCGAGGGGCAAAGTCACTCCGTTCAGACCCAGAAACACCACTGCCGCGATCCATGCCGTGCGCTTGTTGCCATCAACGAACGGGCGATTGATGGTCAGGGATTGCATCAGCGCAGAAGCCTTGTCGAACAGATCCCCGTATGCTTCCTGCCCGAACATTCCCGAAGTTGGGCGGTGAACCGCAGAGTCGAGGAGACCGATATCCCGTACCTGCACTGGTCCACCGAACGCGACCTCCGCGATGTGCAGCACATCCTCGAGGTCGACGTACTCAGTCACTTGAGCCGCTCCATGAGTTCGGCCCAACGAGTCACCTCACTGGCAGCGAGCGCGCGCACCCGGTCGCGGTGAGCGTGTCGAGCCAAGTACTCCCGCACGGCCTTGTTGATCAGCGCATTCATACTCACCCCCTCGGCGGCGGCCTGGTCACGGAGCAAGTTGTTCGTCTCATCGTCGGTGCGATAGTTGATCGTCGTCATGACTCCGACCACACTCTCAATGGCCCCATAATGGCCCCACGCCGCAGAGGCGACATCGTGGGTCGGACATCCGTCGCAAGTTGTTAAGCATCCTTGGTGGGATCAAACGTGCAGATGGGTCTGGATCACCGCGGTGACTCGCGCTATCAACTCGTCTAGTTCCGACGCACGGAGGCAAGCCCCAAGCCGCTGTGCGCCCATACACCGACGATCCCGCCCAAGCCGACGCAGTCACCTTCATCCGCAAGATATTGGGCGGCGACGTGCCTCTGGTCGGGTAGATGGCTGGATACGCTTGGCGGCCTCACGGCCTTGCTCTCCAACCTCGACCGGAGAAGCGATCGACGCCGGGCTCATTGTGCCGGACGCCGCTGGCAATCTTGCAGTTTATCGAACGCCACAACCTCGGAATGCACCTGCAAGCGGGTGTCTTGCCAACTGTCAGGTCCACGCATACGCGATCCAGCAACCTCCAGAGGACATCTCAGCGAACGTCACGTGACCTCTATTGCGCAGGAGAAGAGCTGCGCACACTAGTGGGGTATTCGCGACTGGCGTAACACTCCGCACGCAGGTCACGGTGTACCGACCGAAACGTCTGCAACATTGTCGAGGAGGACCGCGGTGAACGTCATGGTCGAAATGACTGCCCTGACTCTGAGCCGCCCCACCGCCGAGGCCGGCGCCATCGAACGCGCCGCCTGGTACGAGGCCAAAGCCAATCTGCACACGTACCTCGCCGGACAAGGTGGCTCCGACGCCGCGAGGGAAACCGCCCTGGCAGTCAGCGCGCGCCAGCGCGCGCTGGAACTGCTGGGCCAGCAGAACTGAGTTGTCGACACTCCCTGCCATGAAGTGGCCCATCCGGAATCAGACGTCCAGATGAGTCTTGATCGCCGGGGCGACTCGCGCGATCAACTCATCCAGACTTTCCGAGGCGATGGGCTCTACCCGCAAGATGTAGCGCAGGTAGGCGATGCCGAGGAGTTGGGCCATCGCCAGGTCGATCCGCAATTCCGCATCCGAGCCAGGTAGGGCTGCCGCGAGCTGGGCGTATATCTGGCCCTGGATGAACTGCCGGACCAGGTTGGCGGACTCCTCGTGGGTTGCGGCGCCGCGCAGGATTGCCAGCAGCGGGGCACGGGTTTCCGGTCGGTCCCACGCTTCGAAGAACACGCGTGTCAGTCGTTCCGCTGTTTCACTCGGGTCGCCATCGGTTATGCGTGCTGCGATCTCCGTCGGCTCGAACGGCCAACCCATGGTGGCGCGGAACAGGTCGGCCTTGCCGCCGAAATAGTGCCTGATCAGCGCGGGATCGACACCAGCAGCCGCGGCGATCTCGCGCACGGTCGTCTTGTCGTAGCCGGCTTCGGCGAATCTGCGGCGTGCCGTCGCCAGCAGCACTTCCCGGGTATCGGTCTTGCCGGGTCGTCGTCCAATCGGAGGCATGATGCCAGAAACTCTACAACCGTTGATTTTCTGCCGGGCGTCGCGCTACGCTGAGCGCAGTAATTCCACAACTGAGGAGTTCTTGAAATGCCTGCTCCACGATGGGTCGCACACGCCAACCGGGTCGGCCTCAACCGGCTCACCAGGTTCATCGCCCCCTGGGCTCCGGGATGGGCGGTGGTGGTACATCGTGGACGTAAATCCGGTCGGATCTTCCGGACCCCACTGTGGGCCTTCCGGCGCGGAGACAGGTACGTGATCGCGCTGACTTACGGCCCCGAATCCGATTGGGTGCGAAACGTTCTCGCCGCAGGCGGATGCCAACTCCAGTCCAGACGGCGGCGCTACGAGGTCGACAACCCACACGTATACCGCGACGAGAGCGCCGCCGACATGCCCCCGTTCATCCGCTTCATGCTTCGCCGAGTGCTCGCAGCCCCAGACTTCCTCAGCGTCGATATTCGTCATGAAGTGAAATCGCCGCGCTGACCGCCTGCCTCACACACCGGATCCTCAACCGACCGAGTTCACCCCACGCAGCAAGGCCCCCCGAGCGTGCTGCGGTAGAGACTACGATTGGGCCATGTCAGGTCCCCGCATCGAACAGCCTGACCTCCCCGAATACATGACTTGGGAGGAGCTCGAGCAGCTGCCCGAGGAGATCGCCCGGCAGATCGAGCTTTGGGACGGACGGGTGGTTTGGCTGCGGCGTGGGCCGGCCGAGCATCAGGAATTCACCAACCTGCTGTGGAG
Source organism: Nocardia brasiliensis (assembly GCF_042691675.1). GTDB lineage: Bacteria > Actinomycetota > Actinomycetes > Mycobacteriales > Mycobacteriaceae > Nocardia > Nocardia brasiliensis_D. The sequence continues at coordinate 1,129,345 of NZ_CP170507.1, read as the reverse complement.
CGGCCTGCGACGGTGCGCTCGGGAGGACATGGCCGCAAACCCGCAGCACTGTTGGCGTGTTCACACGGAGACGAACATCTTTTTCGGCACGTCGGGAAAGTCCGATTTCATGACCCCGGACTTCCTTGTGCATCGCTGCCTTCCGAACCCATACCAGGACGTTCGCGCCGACGAAGTTCTTTTGACCGGCGAAGTCCTCTCACCATCGAACACGCAGACCGATATCGACGAGAAGAAGGCGCGTTACGCCAAAGCCGGCATCCCGTGGTATTGGGAGGTCACGTTGGAGCGCGAGAAAAGCGCGATCGCGATGATTCGCGCCTTCGCGCTCGAGACGACACACGGCCAACTCCCCGCAGGGGTGCATCCGCTCTACCCAGCCAACTACCTGCTGACTGGCAAGTGGACACCGAAAGACTCCACCGCGATCGACATCGAGTTCCCCTTCCAAATCCACATCCCCTGGACTGAGCTCGAATTCTGAACTGCCGCAACATAGCTGGCTCCGTAGCTGGACAATGACAGCGAGGCCCCTGATCCGAGCGCTATTCCCCCGGACTGCCAGTGCCGATCAGCACTCCCGGGATGTGTCCGGCTTCATGCGCCCGGCTTCGATCAACGTTCGCCGCGCCGCCGCCTTACGCGGGCATTCATCGGCGCTGCACCCGCGATGCCGCTGCATGGTCCAGTGCGCGTCGGACACGCTCAGTGGCTGTTCCGGTGCCTCGTGCGGTCCTACGGGCCGAGCACCCTTGGCCGCGATCCGTCGCCGCTCGGCTCGCCATTCGGCCTGGACACGGTCGGCAATCTCTTGCACGGACGTGCCGTCCGGTTCAGCTTCCCGCCACCAGTTGAACCCCACCGCATTTCACCCCTCCCGTGTCAGCTGTCATTTGATGGCACCCAACGCCGGGGCTTTCGCCACGACTTCGCGGCTGACTGCCGGTCGATGTGCAGATGAGGGACAACGGCATCTATCCGGCATCGGGCGCTGAGTAGTAGCGTGGGCCAGGCGGGACGCGATTCATACGGATTCGGTGTTTGCTGGTGTTCACAGAGCGCAGGGCGTGCGGATGTCTGACGGTGAACGGTTGCGAGCCGCCCGGGTGGCGGCCGGGAAAAGCCTGCGCCGCATGGCGTTTCATGTTCACTTCGCGCCGTCGTACTTGAGTTTGGTCGAAACCGGAAAGCGCCCCGTCACACCGGAAATAGTGGCCGCATATGAACTAGTGCTAGGCGCGGGTTCGGTTACCTCCGACGAATCCACGAACGGGGAACAGGCCACGTTGGAATGGATCCGGCGGGTCACCGCATCGGACGTCAGCGATGGCACGCTCGATCGGCTGGAAACGGCGGTCGACGATTTGGCATCGGCCTACCCGACCACCCCACCCGATGAGTTGCTCGTCCGGGTGGGACAGCATCTCGGCTACGCCGGGCGTTTGATGGACGGCAAGAAGACTTTGGTTGAACATCGACGGCTGATGGTCGCCGTGGGCTGGCTCGCTCTGCTGGCCTGCACGTGCCACATTGACCTGGGAGAACTGTCAGCCGCAGCGGCGCGGGGACACTTGGCACGAGATGTCGCCAACGAAGCGGAGCATCCGGAGATTACGGCGTGGTGCCTCGAGACGCGAGCGTGGCAGCTACTGACCGCTGGTGATCATGCTGCGGCGGTTGAGCTTTCACGGGCTGCACAGGCGATTGCCCCGCAAGATAGCTCGGTCTTCATCCAAGCGACGGCGCAAGAGGGGCGGGCGCTCGCGCGCCTCGGCGACAGCAAAGGAACCTACAGTGCGCTGCGCAGGGTCGCCCGGCTCGTATCCAGGATGGACGAACCCGACCGACCCGAACATCACTTCCGCTACGACCCCGCCAAGTCGGATGCCTACGTCGCAACAACGCTTGCATGGCTCGGCGATCCCGCAGCCGAACCGTTTGCTCGACACGTCCTCGCAGATCTCGCTCGCGCCGAGTCAGTCCGTCCACGCCGTATCGCATCGGCGAACCTTGATTTGGGGTTGGCCCTCGTTGCGGCCGACAAGCCGGATGAAGCGGCCCACGTTGCGCTGGCCGCGGTCACGTCCGGCCGACTGGTCCCGTCCAATTACTGGCGCGTCGCCGAAGTGGTCGCCGGCATCGAAACTCGTGGCGCACCAGACGCGGCCATCGTTCGCGAAGCCTTCCGCGACACCTACCCGACCTGAGGTCTTGCCGAGATAGGCCGCTTCGATTGTCGCCATCGCGTACGCCTTGGCGGCACACCGCCTACTGCCCTCTCAAACGCTTCAGGTCCTCGAATCCTACCGATCCGTCGGACGACAGATCGCCCTGAACGGCAGTGATGATGTCGATAATGGGAAGTTCACCGCTGGCATCTAGTTCATATAGGCAGTAAGCAATGTAGTCGACATCAGGCTCGTTGTGACGCCGTCCCAATTCGTTCAATACCGCAAGGAGTCCACGTTCCCCGCCACACCGGGCAAGCTGTTCTGCAGCGTCAACGCGCATGGTCACGATCTCATCGTTCAACATGATCTCTTCAAGACGCTCGCGCGCGCTGCGATAATCGACGTATCGGCCGAGCTCGGGAATCGCATTGACCCTGGTCATATTGTCACCGCTCCTGGAGTCTGCCAGAATCTTCGACAACGTTTCGGGGCCATCGGTTTTCACTACGAAATCTCCTCGAAGCAAGGCCAATCGAACAGAGTCAGGTTCGGCTGCTCGTTGCATCAATGATCGGTGGTGTCCATAAGTTCTTCCAATTGCCGAATCCCATCAGCGACTAATCCGGCCGTATACTTCTGTCCAATTTCACGGGCTCGCTGCCGCACTGGTATCCCATCAAAGATCTCGAGCTCTCGCAACCGATGTGCGAGGTAGTCGGCGTCTGGGTCCTCCGCACGGCGGCCCAACGCCTCGAGCACCGCGAGCAGGCCATCCCGCCCACCGTAGCGAATGAGGGCCTCCGCCGCCTCCTGCTCCACCGCCACATCATCGTCATCGAGCAACTCGGACAATCTGCCTAACGCTTTTACGGCCGGAAGTAGCTGACCGAGCGCTTTCGCGGCGTCTCGCCTTACCTCCCATTCAGGCGATTGCGACCGATCAAATACTTCCACGTGATATTTCGCCTCAGGCATAGACCGTCGAATCCAGCTCTCAGATCAGCGGGCCAGGAACACGTCGGCGATCCGAACCGGATAGACCTCGACCGTTAGCTCGCCAGACAAATCAGCTCCTTGCGTGGAGATTCTGATAACCCCACTTTTATCGACCGCGATACGGTTCACCTGTTCACGAAAGAGGTCAGCAAGAAGTGCTGAGTCCTGAACCCATCGGACACGGACAGAGCGGGCAATTACATCGTACGACAGCTCCAGCTTGTTTCGGTCGTCTGCAACGATATTCACCAGAAATGAGGCAGTTGCTCCTGGAATCGCTATACGCTCCGCCCCGAATGTCTCCAGGAATTCTGATTCCTCCGGCTCAATGAACTCATAGTTGGACATTTATCCTCCTCCACCCTTCGGAATCACAGTAGTCAAGCGTAAACCCTCTGGTGTACTCTGCCAGGTAGTTTCGAACTTCAAGATACCATTTGGGCCGACAAAGAGCGATTCCCTCACTTGGAACTCTCCATACTCATTGGAGAAGGTGCGAGAGATATTGTTGTCCACCCTGACGATATCATCAAAATGACGATTGAGCAGATCCCTTCCAGCTGTATTGTCGTACACACCAACACGATTCAGCTGCGAGAGATTTTGCAGTGACCTCGGCGTATTGTGGGAATCGTCCGCTGCTTTACCAAAGAGGTAGTCGAACTTCTTATCGTCGACGATGGCCTTCGGCTGCGTTTTGGGTGCGACATTCACATCGCTGCCATGCTTTCCACGCAGCCGATCGCGTAGGTCTGTAACAGCCTTTTTCGCCTTCGCCATCGCGGCCTTGGCATCGTCGGCCAGTCCTTTGAGCTGCAAGGCTTTACGTGCGCGCCAGGCGGTGACGGTTCCTTTGATCTTCACGGCCCAGCGTCGTGCCGACTCGACGGCTTTGGCGCCGGCGATCACGCCGCCGACGCCGGTGAGGCAGGTGGCGATGACGGTGACCGCTACGTTGATGGCGGCTTCCTGAATGATGGCTTCTATGAAGCCTTTGACCTCGTTGCGGAGTTCTTCGATCGATTCCTTGTAGTCGATGCAGGTCTTGCTGATCTGTTTGCAGGTGTCGAGCAGAGCTCCGATGGAGGTCTCCAGGGTTTTCAGGTCCTCCCGAACCTGCACCGCATCCCTGGACGTGACCCCGTCGAAAAGGCTTGCCGCGATGGTGATCTTGTCTTTGGCGTTGGTGTTCTGGTAGATCGTGCCGAGCCGATCCCAAGCATCGGCTGCCTTGGCGAGGGTGTCGGTATTGCCGTCCGGGAGTGGGCAATTGATGGCGTCGAGTACTTCGATGGACGCTTGCGCCAGGCCCTGCGGGGTTCCTCCTGCGGCTGACGCCGGAAGCGCATAAGGCCCGAAGGTCACTGTCGAGGCCTTGTCCTGCGGTCTGTCCGGCTGCGCTGTTCCCTTCAGGGCGGCATCGGATTTGGCGTGTTCGAAACCGATGTCGTTGAGGGCGGTGCCGTATGCGCGCAGGGTCGAAAAGGTCTGGTCGAAGAACGACACGGCTTCGCGGGCCGACTCGTCGTATGAGGCTGCCCATGCGCGGCCGTCTTCGTCTCGGCCTGCCATCTGTCCGCAGCTGTTGAGTTCGCCGAAGACGTATTTGAAGCTGTCGTTCAGTGCGGCGGCGGCGTCGAAGCAGTTGATGGCGGCCTGGTAGTAGACCTTGGGGTCGACCTCGAGTTTGTCGCTCATACGCCGAGAATCCGTAGGGCCTGGGCTCCGGCGGTGGTGTAGCTTTCGTGCGCCTTCTTCAGGGCATCCTGGAGAGCCGCTAGGCCGTCTTGCATATCGGTAACCCCGGCCACCCATTCCCGGTGCGCCTCGCTGTAGGCAACCGCCGCATCGCCGACCCACACGCCCTCGACTTCTTTGGCTTTCGCCTCGAGTTGCGCCAGACGATCGGCAACGGCCGCTTTGTAGGCGCGCATTCGGGCGGCCAACTCCTCGAGCTTGTCGAGTTCGACCGAAAATGCTGGAGTCTCAGCAGTCATGGGATTCGGCCTGTTCAGGGTAGGTCCAGGGAGCTGAGGCCCGAGGCGAACGACTGGTCGGTCGCGCGGAGCGTCTCGGCAGTCACTCCCAGCTTTTCCGCCAGCTCGAACAACGCATCCCACACCTGGTCCGCTCCCTGGTGGAACTCATCCCACGCGGCGGTGAATACGCTGGCGTTGTTGCCCGCCCAGCTGTCGATCGTGACCTTCGTGTCGGCTACCAGCGACGCATACCCGGACTTCAACTCGTCCGCGATCTGGTAGGCCATGCGCCCCAACGCTTTCACCTCTTCGGGCTCAACCGATAGCGACAATGGCCCACTCCTCTCGATGGCGACTCCCTCTTCCTTGTATGACGCACCAGACGTCGCCCCGGTTCCGCTGGATTCCGCGCCCGACGAGCCCTCGGCGAAATCACCCATCGAAACAAGCGCGAATCAACGCGCAAAGGCACGGCCTCACAGGAGGCCGTGCCTTTGTACAGAATTTCGCTTACGCGAGTCCACTCACGAAGAGCGCAGGCTCACCAGGAGCTCTTGTGCACGCCCGGCAGCTCGCCGCGGTGTGCCATCTCGCGAAGGCAGACGCGGCAGAGGCCGAACTTGCGGTAGACGGCGTGCGGGCGACCGCAACGCTGGCAGCGGGTGTAGGCGCGGACAGCGAACTTCGGCTTGGCTTCGGCCTTGATTCGCAGTGCTTTCTTGGCCATCGTCAGTTCTCCTTGAACGGGAAGCCGAGGTGCTTGAGCAGGGCGCGGCCCTCTTCGTTGTTCGTCGCGGTGGTCACGACGGTGATGTCCATACCGCGCGGGCGGTCGATGGAGTCCACGTCGATCTCGTGGAACATCGACTGCTCGCTGAGGCCGAACGTGTAGTTGCCGTTGCCGTCGAACTGCTTCGGCGACAGGCCGCGGAAGTCGCGGATACGGGGCAGCGCGATGGAGACCAGGCGGTCGAGGAACTCCCACATGCGATCGCCACGCAGCGTGACCTTCGCACCGATGGGCATGCCCTCACGCAGCTTGAACTGCGCGATCGACTTGGTCGCCTTGCGGATCTCCGGCTTCTGACCGGTGATCAGCTCGAGGTCCTTGACGGCGCCGTTGATCAGCTTCGCGTCCCGGGCGGCGTCGCCGACACCCATGTTCACGACAACCTTGACCACGCCGGGGATCTGCATCACGTTGGCGTAGTTGAACTCGCTGTTCAGCGCGTCCTTGATCTCGGCACGGTAGCGCGCCTTCAGGCGCGGCTGGTTTTCGGTGGTAGTCATGCTCAGATGTCCTTCCCGTTGTTACGGGAGATCCGGACCCGCTTGCCGCTCTCCTCATCGGTCCGGTAGCCGACACGGGTCGGCTTGCCATCGGAGTCGACGATCATCACGTTGGACACGTGGATCGGAGCTTCCTGGGTCACGATGCCGCCCGAAGAGGCGCCGCGCTGGTTGGCGGAGTTCGCGACGTGCTTCTTGATCCGGTTCACGCCCTCGACCAGGATCCGGTTGCGTTCCGGGTAGGCCTGAATGACCTTGCCCTTCGCGCCCTTGTCCTTACCCGAGATGACGAGCACGGTGTCGCCCTTGTGCACCTTCATGTCAGAGCACCTCCGGGGCCAGCGAAACGATCTTCATGAACTTCTTCTCACGCAGTTCGCGCCCGACCGGGCCGAAGATGCGGGTGCCACGCGGGTCGTTATCCGCCTTGATCAGCACGGCCGCGTTCTCGTCGAACTTGATGTAGGAACCATCCGGGCGACGGCGCTCCTTGGTGGTGCGCACGATGACGGCCTTGACGACCTCACCCTTCTTGACGTTGCCACCGGGGACAGCGTCCTTCACGGTGGCGACGATGATGTCGCCGATACCGGCATAGCGACGTGACGAACCACCGAGAACGCGGATGCAGAGAATTTCCTTCGCACCCGTGTTGTCGGCGACGCGCAGTCGCGACTCCTGCTGAATCACTTCAGCTCCTCCTTGACCTGGACGTATACGCACGCCGGATTGCCGACCCGACGGGCATGGTCAGTTGCCCTCCGGACGCGCGCCTGCCAGCGATTTCTTCGGCCTGAGTGTGCAACTCGAGAACCAACCACTGGGGGTTCGCTGCCGGATTGCGGGCATAGCTCCCGCAGGCAACCGGTCTAGTGTAGGTGAATCCGCAGGTCGGCCCAAATCCGGGTCATGTTTGCGACCGGCGTCACTGCTGGCGAGTCGTTTCGCGCCACTACCCTCGGATCGAGCAAGATCAAAAGGAGATGCACCGTTCGGCTCGACCGTACCGAAAAGGGGATGCTTTGAGCTCGTCCGCCCGCCTCGATCGCCGCGCTTTCTTGCTCGCACTCGGGGCGGTGCCCGCCGCCGCGGCGCTGGCCTCCTGCTCCCAGTCCTCGTCGGTATCGGAAGTCCGCCTGACCGGCGTCGACATGGCGGGCGCGAACCCGGCGATCCGACCGCAGGATGACCTCTACCGCCACGTCAACGGCACCTGGCTGCAGGAATATCGGCTGCCGCCGGACAAGTCGACATTCGGGTCCTTCGACGAGGCCAACGACCGCACCGAGCAACAGTTGCGCGGCATCGTCGAGGGCATCCGGGATCCGCGGCCCGGCTCGACGGAGCAGCAGATCCGCGATCTCTACGACGCCAGGCTCGACCGCGACGAGATCGAGCGGCTCGGCATGACGCCGATCGCCGATCTGTTCGCCGCGATCGACGGCGCGGCGACCAAGCCGGATCTGGCACGCGTGATGGGCGCGCTGCCGATCGCGGGTCTGATCGGGCTCCAGGTCGTTGTCGACCAGCGGAACTCCGGCAATTACATCGCCACGATCAGCCAGTCCGGCATCGACGCCAACCTGGACGAGCAGTACTACCGCAAGCCCGAGTACGCCGAGGAACTCGCGGCTTACCGCACCTACCTGGAACGCATTGCCGCGAGCGCGGGCTCCACCGACCCCGCGGGCACCGCGCAGCGGGTGCTCGACCTGGAGACCCGGATCGCCGCCGGCTACTGGGACAGCGTCCGCGATCGGGACCCCGACACCACCTACAACCTGCTCAGCTGGGCCGAATTGGCGAAGCTCGCACCGCAATTCGACTGGGATCCCTGGCTGGCGGGCAACACCGACCGGCCGAAACAGCTCTTCGAGAGCCTGGTGGTCCGGCAGCCGTCGTTCGTCACGGCCGCGGGCCAGCTGTGGGCCGACGTCGATATCGCCCTGTGGCGGGAGTACCTGCGCGTCAGCGTCGTCAAGGAGTTGGCGCCCTACCTGGCCAAGGCTGTCGCGGACGCGGCGTTCGATTTCGTCGACAAGGCGCTGCATGGCCGCGACCAGCGGCAGGATCCGTGGAAGGACGGGCTCGCGACGGTCGATCAGTATCTCGGCGAACCGTTCGGCAAACTGTATGTGGCCGAGCACTTTCCGGCGCAAGCCAAGGACCGCGCCAAAGCTTTGGTCGCCGATCTGATGGCCGCCTACCGGCAGGACTTCACCAATTCCTCATGGATGTCGCCGCCGACCAGGACAGCCGCCCTCGAAAAACTCGACAAGATAGTCGCCAAGATCGGCTACCCGGACAGTTGGATCGACTACTCCGGGGTGCGGATCACCCGGGGCAAACTGATCGAATCCGTGCGCGCCGCCCGCGCTTTCGAAGTCGCACGCGCCTTCGGCAAGCTCGGCACGCCGGTCGATCGGGCCGAGTGGGGCTTCCCGCCGCAGACGGTGAACGCCATGTACGACCCGACCGCCAACCAGATCACCTTCCCCGCCGCCATCCTGCAGGCGCCGTTCTTCGACGCCGATGCCGAACCCGCGGTCAACTTCGGCGGCATCGGGGCGGTGATCGGCCACGAGATCGGGCACGGCTTCGATGATCAGGGTGCCAAGTACGACGGCGACGGCAACCGACGCGACTGGTGGACCGCCGCGGACACGGCCGCGTTCGAGGCCAAGACGAAACAGCTCATCGAGCAGTACAACGCGCTGGTGCCCGAGGGTCTGGATCCGAGTCAGCACGTCAACGGCGCGCTGACCGTCGGCGAGAACCTCGCGGATCTGCGCGGGCTGCAGATCGCACTGGCCGCATACCGCGCCGCCGCTGAGCGGGACGGTAAACAACCGAACCTGGAGACCGTGTTCCTGTCCTGGGCCAGGATCTGGCGGCAGCAGGCGACCAAGCAGACCAAGGAGATGCTGCTCGCCAGGGACGTGCACTCACCCAACGAGTTTCGCGCCAACCAGGTGGTCCGCAATATCGCCGAGTTCTATGCCACCTTCGGCGTCGTGGCCGGGGACAAGCTCTTCCTGGCACCGGACCAACGCGTCACGCTGTGAGACGGGCAGCAGGCGAGCGCTGACGGCGGGTAGCCTCGGGCGAACAAATCGCGCCTGACGAGGATGCGGCGGGCCGCATCGGGAGAGGAATCCTCGTGACACGTCTCGGACAGCTGGACCGTCGTGCATTCTTGATCGCGCTCGGGGCGGTTCCGGCCGCCGCCGCGTTGGCTTCCTGCTCGAACGACACGACAGCGACGACCAAGGCGCTCACCGGCGTCGACATGGGCGGTGCGGACGAGGCGATCCGGCCGCAGGACGATCTCTACCGGTATGTCAACGGGAAGTGGCTGCGCGAGTACCAGTTGCCGCCGGACAAGACCTCCTTCGGCTCGTCCAGTGAGGCGTTCGAACGCACCCAGCAGCAGTTGCGCGAGATCGTCGAGGGCATCAAGGATCCGAAGGCGGGGTCCGAGGAGCAGCAGATCCGCGATCTGTACGACGCCCGGGTGGACTGGGACGAGATCGAACGGCTGGGGATGACCCCGTTGGCCGGTCTGTTCGCGAAAGTGGACGGTGCGACGAACAAGGCCGACTTGGCGAAGGTGATGGCCGAGTTGCCGATCGGTGGCCTGATCGGCCTCGGTATCGGCACGGACCGGAAGAACTCGAACGCCTATATCCCCTCGGTCGGGCAGTCCGGACTCGGGCTCGGCGAGCAGTACTACCGCAAACCGGAACACGCCGAAGTGCTCGCGCAATATCGGGTCTTCCTCGAACGCATCGCCGCGGGCGCCGGTTTCGCCGATCCAGCGGGCATGGCGCAGCGCGTGTTCGATCTGGAGAAGCGCATCGCGCCCGCGCATTGGGACAACGTGCGCAACCGTGACGCCGACGCGACGTACAACGTGTACAGCTGGAACGATATGGTCGCTCTCGCACCGGGATTCGATTGGGACCCGTGGTTGGCCGGGAACACCGACCGCCCGCGTGAACTGTTCGCGACAATGGTGGTCGGCCAGCCGTCCTTCATCACGGCGGCGGGCCAGTTGTGGACCGAGGTCGACATCCCCACGTGGCGTGACTATTTGAAGCTGAGCGTGCTCCGGGAGTTCGCGCCGTACCTGCCCAAGGCCATCAACGACGCGAACTTCGAGTTCAAGGGCCGGGTGCTCAACGGTCAGGAAGAGCGACCGGAGCGGTGGAAGTACGGCGTCGGGATCGTCGACGAGAAGCTCGGTGAGCAACTCGGAAAAGTGTACGTGGAGAAGTACTTTCCGCCCGAGGCCAAGCAGCGCGCGAAGGAAATGCTCGACGATGTGATCGCCGCGTACCGGGAAAACTTCACCAACTCGACCTGGATGTCCCCGGCGACCAGGGAAGCGTCCCTCGCGAAACTCGACAAGATCGACCCCAAGATCGGCTACCCGGACAAATGGGTCGACTACTCGAAGCTGAAGATCACCAGAGGCAAGCTGATCGAATCACTGCTCGCCATCAACGACTTCGAGGTCAAGCGCGCGTTCGCCCGCCTCGGCGGTCCGGTCGACAAGTCCGAATGGGGGATGTCGCCGCAAACGGTGAACGCCTATTACTCGGCGAGCTCGAATCAGATCGTCTTTCCCGCCGCCTACCTGCAGCCGCCGTTCTTCGACAAGGACGCCCAGGCCGCAGTCAATTTCGGTGCGGTCGGGGCGACCATCGGCCATGAGATCGGCCACGGCTTCGATGACCAGGGCTCGAAATACGACGGTGACGGCAATCGCCGCGACTGGTGGACCCCGGAGGACCGCGCCGCGTTCGACGCCAAGGCCAAGCAGCTCATCGATCAGTACAACGCACTGGTCCCGGAGGGTCTCGACCCGAGCCAACACGTCAACGGCGAGCTCACCGTCGGCGAGAACCTTGCCGACCTGCGTGGACTCCAGATCACCTTGGCCGCCTTCCGCATCGCGGAAAAACGGCGCGGCATCGACAACCCCGACTACCGGACCATGTTCCTGTCCTGGGCGCGTAGCTGGCGCGAGAAGCAAACCAAGGAACTGACCGTCCGCTTCCTCGCCAGTGACACCCACTCCCCCAACGAATTCCGTTGCAACCAGGTGGTCCGCAACCTGGCGGAGTTCTACAACACCTTCGATGTCAAAGAAGGCGACAAGCTTTTCATGCCCGCGGATCAGCGCGTCACGTTTTGAGCTGACCGGGTTGGTCCAAGAGACCATCGACCAGGGCACCGAGGCCGTAGTCATAGGTGTCTTCGGCCGTGAGGGCGATGTAACGCGGACCGAGGGCGGCCAGGCGCGGCAGGGTTTCGGCGTCCAAATCGGCGAAGACCTGCTCGCGATAGGTGGGGCGGCCCGCCGCGGCGCGGCGGGCGGATTTGCTGCGGATGATGAGATCGCCCGCGGTGTAGGCCCAGATGACGCGGTAGGCGTGGGCGGCGCGGTCCAGGGTGAGGCCCGCCGCGACGCAACCATCGATGATGGTTTCGCTGAACCATAGGGCCGAGACGCCGAAAAGGTCGTCGGCCGCGATGATTTCGACCACCCACGGGCGGGCAGCGAGGACGTCGCGCATCGCGGTGGCCGCGATGCGGATGCGCGCCTTCGGGTCGTCCGGTAGCTCCGGCCGGACCACCTGATCGGCGTAGTCGTTGAGCAGCAGGCGGAGCAGGTCCTCCTTGTCGCGGACGTGGTGATAGAGCGCCATCGGCGTGCAGCTCAGTTCGGTCGCGAGGCGACGCATGGTCAGCTTGGCCACCCCGTCCGCGTCGATCACCGCGTTGGCGGCCGCGACGATCTCCGAGCGGGAGATGCGAGGCGGCCTGCCGGTGCGTTTGGGCTGCGGCGACGGAGTGGGCATGAGGTCCATCATGGCCCATCGGCGAACGGAGGTGTGGACACGGGGACGATCATGCGGTTAGTTTATATACATGTATAAAAACTCTGCTGTGCGGCCACGAGCCGCCCTGACCGCAGTGGCGGTGGCCCAGTTCATGGTCGCGCTGGATATCGCGGTGGTGAACGTCGCGCTGCCCTCGATTCGGACGGATCTGGGGTTCGCGCCGCTCGACCTGGTGTGGGTGGTGCACATCTACGCATTGACGTTCGGCGGGTTTCTGCTGCTCGGCGGTAAGGCGTGTGACGTATTCGGGCAGCGCAGGCTTCTTGTCGGCGGCTTGGTCGTTTTCGGAATCGCCTCGCTGGCAGGCGGTTTCGCGCAGGAGCCGTGGCAGTTGGTGGCGTCGAGGGCAATTCAGGGAGTTGCGGCGGCGGCCGTCGCTCCGGCCACACTGTCCACGCTGACCACCGTGTTCGCCGAAGGGCCCGCGCGAGTACGGGCTCTCGGTGTCTGGAGCGCGGTGAATGCGACGGGTGGCGCACTGGGAGTATTGATCGGCGGGTTGCTCACCGAGTACGTGAGCTGGCGCTGGGTGATGCTGATCAATGTGCCGATCGTGGTGATCGCGCTGGCCGCGGCCGTCCTCGGCGTGCCCGCTGTGCGGCCGGAAATCACCTCGCACCGAGTCGATGCGCTCGGTGCCGTATTGGCCACCGCCGGAATAGGTTTGCTGGTAGTCGGCGTCGTGCGGACCGATCACTACGGCTGGGCATCGGGCATCACCGGCGGCATGCTGGGTGCGGGCGCGGTGTTGCTCGTTGCCTTCGTCGCAGTGGAAGCGCGGGTGGCCGAAGCACCGCTCGTGCGTCTGGGACTCTTCCGCAACCGCTGGGTGGCCGGGGCGAACATGTTCGTATTCCTCGCCAGCGCAGGGCAATTCACCGCGTTCTATCTGATCGGGCTCTACATGCAGCAAGTGCTGCTGATGAGCGCGGGCGCGACCGGTGCCGCGTTCCTTCCGTTCTCGCTAGGCGCGGTTGCCGGGACGGTGGTCGCGACCCGGGTCGGCGCCCGCCGATCCCCCAAGGCAGCACTCGTCGGCGGCGGACTCCTCACCACGGTCGGCATCGGCTGGTTCGCCCTCATCAGTCCCGACGGCAGCTTCCTCGTCGATGTCCTCGGCCCGTGCCTGATCGGCGGTTTCGGCCTCGGCCTGTGCCTGGCTCCGGTGGCCGCCGCGGCGACCATGGGCGTCGCGCCCGGCGAGGCGGGCATGGCCTCCGGCATCTTCAACAGCTTTCGCCAGCTCGGCGGCAGCGTCGGCGTCGCCGCGCTGGCGACCGTAGCGGCGGCGCGGACCGGCGACAGCGTCACCCCGACCGCCCTCAACGACGGTTACGCACTCGGCCTCAGTTGCGCCGCATTACTTTTCGCCGCAGCCACCGCTGTCGCCGCCGCAGTACTCCCCTCGACTCGGCGGGCGGCGCCGACCACCACGCCGAAATCACCAGAACCCGCGGAGCTTTCCGCAGCGTAAACGGCTACCCCTCGAACAGCTTTCCAATGCATTCCGATGAAAGGAACATGATGACCCTCGTACCGATCGACCTGTTCGACCGTGGACTCCACTTCCGCCCGGACGGTGACGTCCGAGCAGGCGAGCGCCGGATGAGCGCGGGCGACGGCTGGCAACTCGCCGCCTTCCACGTCGAAACCGATGCCGACGTGCATGCCGATCACTGGGAGATGCACCCGTCCGCGGAAGAAGCGGTCTGCTGCCTGTCCGGCGCGGTGCGCCTGTACCTGCGCCCCGAACACCCCGGCGAGGACGAGCCGATGGTTCGGCTGACCGCGGGCACGGCTTACGTGGTGCCCCGGGGTCGTTGGCACCGCATCGAACTCGACGAGCCCGCCGACCTCATGTCCATCGGCGTCCGCGGCGGCACCAGCCAAGAGCCGGTGGCGCGCTGATCTTCGGCAGATTCGCGCACGCGGACGGTGGGCTGTCCCAAGTGCAACGCGACGTCCGATTACCGCCGGTTCCGACCGCCGCGCACTGAGCAAACTGAGCGCATGACGCTACCGACCACCGACCCGATGACCGTGCTGACCGCCATGTACGCGGCCGAAGCCGAGTACCTGGCGGCAGGCGGTCCCGGCGGCGCCTCGTTCGAGCTGTTGGCCCCGTTCTTCGCACCCGACGTGGTGCTGCACCAGGCCGCCGGTCTGCCTTACGGCGGAACCTGGCGCGGCCACGAAGGCATGGAACAGTTCTTCCGCGCCATGGCGCAGACCTGGGCATTCTTCGAACTCCTCGAGCAGGAGTTCCTGGTGACCGGCGAGACCACCGTGGTGCACACCCGAGTCCGCGCCCGTGCCCGCGCAACCGACCGCGAACTCACTTTTCCTATCCTGCAAACGATTACGATCACCGACGGCCGAATCTCGGAGGTGCATCCGTTCTATTGGGATACGGCAGCTATCGCCGATGCCTGCGCGGAGCGGAGCGACGGAGCCGCCTCCGGTTAGGCGGTCAACCGTCGTACGGATCAGTTCGCGTGAACCGTTGCGGCCCCACCGAGGTTGTTAGCTCGACTACCCTATAGTTAGCAAGTCTAACGAGCAGGTCCAGGACGAATTCCTTGCACACCCCCTAACGGAAGACCAGTTAGATAGGTTAGCCTTGGCTCAATTGCGCTGGCTTAGCCGGAGCAGCAGGAACTTCTCGAAGGGAGCGTGCGGTTGATGAAGTCCGTTCGGACATCTCGCTGGACGCGGGCGACGGTTGCCGCCGTTGCCGCGGCGCTGACGCTCGGCCTGGCCGCCTGCGGTTCGTCGGGCGACGGCGCCGGTTCCGGCGGCGAGCCGGTCACCATCACGCATGCCCGCGGCTCGACCACGGTGGAGGGGACGCCCAAAAAGATTGTCGCCCTCGGCAACCAATGGCTCGATGCCAGCTTGGCGCTCGGCGTCACGCCGGTCGGCTACGTCGACAATGTCGCCGCGCTGTCCAAGAGCACCCCGCCGTGGGAGCCGAAGACGCTGGAGTCGGCGAAAGCACTGAGCACCACCGGAAACGTCGCCGAGCAGGTGGCAGCGCTCGAGCCGGACCTCATCCTGGCCGACCCGTTCATCGCCGACCAGAAGACCTACGACGAGCTCGCCAAGCTCGCCCCGACCTTGCCCGCCCTGGGCAAAGACGCGGTGACGCCCTGGCAGGACCAGGTGACGACCTTGGGCAAGGTCCTCCGCAAACAAGACGAGGCCGCCAAGGTCATCGCGGATGTCGACAAGAAGATCGACGCGATCGCCCAGGCGAATCCGGGTTTGAAAGGCAAAACCTTCGCCAGCACCTGGCTGGCCAGCGCGGCGCAGCTCATGGTGCTCACCGATCCGAACGACGGTTCCAGCAAGCTGTTCACGCAGCTGGGAATGAGCATCCCGAAGAACCTCACCGACCTGCCCGCCAATCAGGGGCGGCTGGCGCTGTCGCCGGAGCGGGTCGACGAACTGACCGCCGACCTGCTGATCGCCGGCTACTCCCCCGGCTTGGACGAAAAGTACCGGCAGCTGCCCGGGTACCCCGACCTGCCCGCGGTGAAAAAGAACTCGGTCGTCTTCCTCACCACCCAGGAGATCAGCGCCGTCAACCAGCCGACCGCACTGTCGGTGCCCTACATCCTGGACAAGCTGACGCCCGCCTTCGCCAACGCGGCGAAATAGGCAGCGCGTCAACCCGATCGACAAGCGGAGGTCAGTGGTTTTGCCCGCGGTCACTTATCCAGACCAGACCAGGTACGCGCTGCGTGACGGCGTCACCTGCCTGACGACACCCGCGGGTGCGCTGCTGCTGAACCCGCCCCGCAACGAGAAGCTGTCCGGCCTCGGCAGCGGGCAACTGCATGCGCTGCAGACGCTGAACCGGGGTCCCGCGACAGTCTCCGAGCTGTCCGCGGGTTCCGGCACCGACGATGTCTCGGGGCTGATGGACCGGCTGACCGATGGCGGCTGGCTCTCGGTCACCGTGCGTGACGGCGGCCGCAATCTGTACACGATCCGGCCGTTCGGGCAGCCGCCTGCCCGGCCTGCCAGCACCCTCCCCTGGTCGGCGACGCTGTCCAAATTCGCCATCCTGCACCGGGACTCCGAAGGCTTCGTGCTCGAGCATCCGCTGTCGTGGTGCGATATGCGGATCCATGATCCGCGGCTGCTCGCACTGCTCGACGGTTTCGGTGCGGCGGAAACCCCACTGCCGGTCTGGATCAAGTCGCGACTGGCGGCGGATCTGCACTGGGGTGGGTTCCTCGTCGCGGATCCGGAGGAAGAGGAGCGGCAGTTCGCCACCCGCAGCTGGAGCGCCGCCGATCTGTGGTTCCACCGGCGCAGCACGCTCGGCGAGCGCACCGTCACCTGGGATCACTTCGGCCCGACGAAATGGGCGAAGGGCAGCTTCCCGCAGCCACCCGCGCGGAAGCCGAACTACCCAGGCGAACCGGTGCCGCTCACGGTGCCCGATCTCGCGGTACTGCGCGCCGAGGATCCGACATTGACCGCGGTACTGGAGGATCGGCAGTCGACGCGGGCGTTCGACGACGACGCCCCGATCACCCGGGACCAACTGGCCGAACTGCTGTACCGCACGGCCCGCACTCGCGGTGTCCGAAGTGCGGGCGAGGGTGAGGAATTGGCGTCGCGCCCCTACCCGTCGGGCGGCAGCGTCTACGAACTCGAGCTCTACCCGATCGTGCGTCACGTGGCCGGACTGGCGTCGGGCATGTACCACTACGACTCGTTCGACCATGTGTTGCGACCGGTCGCGGCCCTGGATTCGCCCGCGGTGCAACGACTTCTACGCTCTACCTCGGCGACGCTCGCCGAAGGCGCCGAACCGCAACTGGTGATCCTGCTGGCGGCACGCTCGGGCCGCGTCATGTGGACTTATGAACAGGTCGCCTACGCCAGCATCTTGAAACACGTCGGCGTCGTCATGCAAACCGTGTACCTCGCCGCGACGGCGATGGGGCTGGGGGCGTGCGCCCAAGGTTTCAGCGACACAGCGGCCTTCGTGGCCGCGGCCGGCGTCGATGAACTGGAGGAATGCGGCGTCGGCAGCATTATTGTCGGCTCGCCGGCCCGCGACCACTGACCTCGGCGCGGGCTCGCGGCCATTCGCGCGCCAGGGCGAGCAACTGTCCGAGCTCGGAAGTTCGGTCGTGCACGGTGATTCGGTGATAGTCGGTGGCGGAGGTCAGGCCCACCGGAGCGATCCCCGCCGACTTGGCTTGTGCCGCACGAGCGATCTGGACGGCGTAACCGCGCGCGGACGACGCGGCGTCCGCACCGGCGGAAAGGTGCGGCCGCAGGTGCAGCAACGCGTCTCTGATCTCCACGATCATGCGATAGCGCCGCGACTCGGGGTCACGCCCGCGACTGGTTCCGGAGGGCAAGACGATCTCCGGCACCGCCGCGGTGAGGTCCCGCCACATGGGCTGTAACCGACGGAGGTCTCGCCCGATTCGATCCCACCCGGTGCGCGCTAATGCCAGATGTACCAGCGGAACTGCCGTCAACAGCACCACCAGCACGCAGAACAGACACGACACCCAACTCCACCTGGCCGACACGCTGCCGGGCACCGTTCCATCCTTGGATTGCACAGCCGCGACTGCCGCACCGAGGAACCAGCCCGCCGAAAGCAGCAGCAGACCGAAATAGGCGAGCTTCTCCGGCAACGAGGTTCTGATGCGGAGAACCCAGAGGTCGCGCAGGCACGCGCGGATGATATGCGCTCCGGCGGCCATGAGCGGAACGTTGAAAATCACCCAGTAGACGACCGTCCGCCACGAGAAACCCGTTCCGTGGTCTTCTGGTCGACCGGTGAGGAGCACCAACAGACCGGCCGCGGCGGCGACGGCATCATAGATACGTTGACGACCGCGGGCCACGTCCGGGTCGACACCGACAAAAAGCCGTGCCAGACCGTAGACATTGGCGACTGCCATCGGAGCGCAGAAGAGGAACACCTGGACTGCCAGGCCCGGATGGTTCGTCGCGACGGCAAACTGCTGGACCACGGCTCCCACGGACAACCACGAGAGCGCTCGGTTGATGAGATGGGCAGCGGGCGTGCTGTCGGCGAGAACCCATCGAGCGATCGTGACAAGGCAAGCCGAGGCGACGGCGCTATGACGAACGCCATCGGTGCGGGCGTTGTCATCCACGAGCTCCCGGCCATACCCGGGCCAGCTCGAGCAGATGGTCGAGCTCAGCGGCCATGTCACGGGTAATAGGCTGATCGCGCACCGTAATGGCGGCCGCCGGTTCGATACCGCGCAACTTGTCCGCTGCGGCCTGCGCAACTTGCGCCGCGTAGTTCGTCACGGGCAGGTGATCGCCGGGCGTCATGTACTGCTTCAAATGTTGCAGCGCATCCCGGATCTCGACGAGCATGCGGTACAGGCGAAGTTCCGGATCACGGCGAGTGGCCTCTTCGGCCAGCACTATCGCGGGCACCGCGGCGGTGAGGTCGCGCCACAGCGGCCACAGTTGCCGACAGCGGCGACTGCTGCGGTCCCACCCTGCGCGTACGAGCCCCGCGTTGACCACTGGTGCCGACAACAGCAGGGTGATCATGAAAAAGCTGAAGCAGGATGCGGTGGTCCAGTCCTCCGGTGGGCTGTCGGGCGGTCGGCCGCCGAGCACTTGTACGCCGGACGAGCTGGCCGCATAAATGGCATATCCACTGGTCAGGAAGAGAACCGAGAAGACCAGTCGCTCATGGGCCGCGGCTCCCGGAACCCGGAACTCACGCACACACGCACGGATGACGTAAATCCCCAGCGATGCCATCGGAACATTGAAGATCGCCCAGACAAGTGGAGCCTTCCAGCCGAAGCCCGGATCCATCGCATCTGCCGGGCGCCCGATAATCATGACGATGACGGCACCCAGCACGGCGACGGTGTTATAGACGGGCTGCCGTCGGCGGGCCACGTCGGCGTCCGCACCGGCGAACAATGTCACGATGCCAGAAACGTAGGCAAGGGTGATGACACCGCAGCCAAGGAACAATCGGTATGTCAGGTCGGCGAAATCGGTGCCAGCGCCGAAAACTTGGATGGCGGCCGCACCGGTCAGCCAGCTCAGCACTCGATTGACCAAACGATCGCCGAACGTTTCGTTCACCAAGAACCAACGGGCTGTGGCGACGGCGAGGGCGAACACGAGCGCCAAGGCCGCCGGCCCAATCGGCACAGGCGGGGTCATCGAGCCTCCGTACAGTCGAACCGACAGCGGCACGAAATCTTACGGCACCCCGATGACGTCGATGATCTTGCTGAACTGACGTGGCATCAGCTCACTAGACTTTCCGCCAAGGTCACGACCGCGCGCTGCCACAAATCGGCGAGACGGTCCACGTCCGATGCGGAGAACAAGGCGTCGCTCCAGCGCCAATTCGTGCTCAGCTGCGGCCCGTCGGCGGTGGTGCCGATACCAGAGATGACGTCCAACGCGTAGCGCAGCGGTAGCTCGGGTTCCGGATCGAGCGGTAGGGCGTCGCGGTGCGCGTCGGTGATCACCGACCACGGCTGATTCGCGTTGCCGCTCAAGTCGACTCGTCCCAGGTAGTTGAACTCGACCTGGGGCTCCGCTGCGGCTCGCAACTCCGGTGCCCGATCGACATATCGAAGTAGTCCGTAGTCCAGGCCGTCGAAGGGGATCGAGCTGAGCTGGGCGGCAACCGAATTCAACAGCGCACGCGCCGCACCGGGGTCCGCTTCCGCCTGTGCCACATCGACCGACGCCGCTCCGACGCCGAGGCGCACCGGGAACACGCTGGTGAACCAGCCGAGGGTGTTCGTGGTGTCGGTGCCGAGTACCGCATCCGCACGGCCGTGCCCTTCCAACGCGATCAACGCTCCGGCGGTTGCGTCCTGGTCGCGTTCGGCGCGCCAGCTCGCCAACGTCATCGTCAGTGCCGTGAGTAGGAACTCGCGAACACCCTCTTCCTTCGACAACGCGGCGAGGATGCGCGCGGTGACCGAGACAGGGGTGACCGCCGAGGTGACTCGCAGCGAAGACCAGGTATCGGTCGCCGGCTCCGGCAGCCGTTGGCCGAGTGTCGGGTCCGGTGCGCTGACCTGGTCGACCCAGTACTCGCGCTGCGCGAGTACTTCCGGCTGCGCGGCACGCTCCCACATCAACCGCGACCACCGGCGATAGGACGTGAACTCCGGCAATGGCTTCGGCACCGCACCGGCTTCGACCGCGGCCCACGCCTCGCCGAGGCCGCCGAGCAGAATGTGCCAGGAGACGACGTCGACGGCGAGATGGTGGATGACCAGCAGCAGAATGTCACCACGGTGCGTGCCGGTGAACCACACCGCGCGGACCATGGCACCGGTACGAGGATCGATCTCGTCCGTCGCGGAGCGGGCCGACGCCGCGATCAACGCATCGAGTTCCGCATCGGTGGACACCTGACAATCCACTCGGTCGATGATGTCGGTCGCCGAGACCACTCCCGGTTCGCGAGTTACCAGGCGCGGACCGTCCGCGGTATCGGTCAGCAACGATCGAAGGGTGTCGTGTCCGTCGAGTAGTGCCTGAAGAACCGATTCCACTGCCGCACGTCGGATCCCGGTGGGCAGCCGCACAAGCGCGGTCTGGGTGAACCGACGGAAGTTGCCGTACTCGTACATCCAGGACACGACGGGGAGTGGCGGCACCTCGCCGTAGTCAGCCGTGTCGGGGGTAGCCACCCCCGCGGTCGCGGCATCGATCGCTGCGGCCAGCTCGCGAATCGTCGGGGTAGCCAGCACCATTCGCGGACTCAATGCGATTCCGTGCCGCCGGGCCTTGTTGACGAGTGAGATCGCCACGATGCTGTCCACGCCGAGCGCGAAGAAGTCGTCGTCCAGGCCGGGCAGCCTGCCCTCGAACAACTCCGAAAAGACTTCGCTCAGGGCACGTTCGGTTGCGGTGACCGGGGCACCGCCCGCACCCGGCCCCCCGGACAGCGCCTGTTCGGCGAGTCGGCTCAACTCGTGACCGTCCAACTTGCCGTTGGCGTTCACCGGTAGTCGGCTCAGCACGATGATCCGGGCCGGAATCGTGTAGGAGGGCAGACGTTCCGCGAGTGCGGCGCGCATCCGCGCCGAGTCGACGCTCTGGTTCGGTTGGCCCACAACGAAACCGACCAGGCTCGCACCACCGGCACGACGCACCACGGTGACCGCGGCGGTGTCCACTCCGGGCAGTCGGCGCAGTGCGGTTTCGATCTCACCGATCTCGATGCGATACCCGCGGACCTTCACCTGCGCGTCGGCCCGGCCGAGGTAGCCGAAGCCACCGTGTGGCAGGCGGCGGACCAGGTCACCGGTGCGGTACATGCGGTGACCCGGGCGCGCCGGGTCCGCCACGAAACGATCGGCCGTTGTCGCGGCCTTGCCCACGTAGCCACGAGCGAGCTGGATTCCGGACAGGTACAGCTCGCCGACGGCACCGCGCGGCACCGGGCGCAGCATGGAATCGAGCACGTAGCCCGACATTCCAGCGGTCGGCCCGCCGATCGTCGGCGTTTCGGTCGCCTCGACCGCGGCGACGACGGCCTCGACCGTGGTCTCGGTCGGGCCGTAGCAGTTGTACACAGCGGTGCCGGTCAGCGCCCGCAGCCGGGTCCACAGCGCCAGGTCGATGGCCTCGCCACCGAGCGCGAGGACCGGGAGTTCTCGGTCGAGCAGGCCTGCCGTGCTGAGCTGCGCGAACATCGACGGCGTCGTGTCGATCATGTCGATGCCGTGGCGCGCCATCGTCTCGACGAGGAGGTGGGCGTCGCGCATCTCCTCGGCGTCGAACAGGTGGATCGCCTGTCCGGCCAGCAAACCGACCATCGGCTGCCACGAGGCGTCGAAGCTGAGCGACCAGGCGTGCGCGATCCGCAGCGGGCGGCCGAGCCGGGCCATCGCGGGACGGTAGACGCGGTCGCGGTGATCGGCGAAGTAACCGGCCAAGGCGGCGTTCGTACCGATAACACCTTTCGGCTCACCGGTGGAACCGGACGTGAAGATCAGGTACGCACTGTGCGCCGGATTCCGGCGCACCATGGGTGCCGTCGCGGAGCCGCGGGAAATGCGTTCGGCGACAATCGGATCGTCGAGCACCAGAGTGTCGATGGACTGTCCGTCCAGCAACGCCAGGCAGTCGCCGACAACGAGTGCCACTACGGGCCGCGCCTGACGCAGGATCGATTCGACCCGGGCCGCGGGTAGCGAAATATCCACCGGCACATAGGCGGCACCGGCCGCGAGCGTCGCCAAGATGCCGACGATGGAACGCGTCGTCCGCGGCAGCACCAGGGCCACAACGCTTTCCGGCCCGACGCCGCGTTCGGCCAACTCACCGGCCAACTGGCAGGCCGCCGTATGCAACTCGCGGTAGGTGAAGCGCTCGCCCGAGCTCGTGGTCAACGCCAGGGTTTCCGGCGTCGCCGCAACCTGCTGCTCGAACAGCTCCCACACGGTGGTTTCCGCAGCTGGCACGAGAGTGGTTGCGGCCGACTGAAATTCGGCATGCTCGGTCGCCGTCAGAATGTCGAGCGCGTCAGGCGTCGCGTCGCCGACGTCCGGAAGTTGCCGCAGTACCGACAGCAGCCGTTCACCGATCTCGGCGGCATTCAGGTGCGGTAGCGCTGCTGGAATCGCCTCCACCAGCACAACCAGGTCGCCGTCGCTGAGGTGTGACACCACCGTCAGCGGGTAATGGGCAAGGCTTTCCATCTCGACCGGCCGGAAGCGCGCGCCGTCCGCAGTGGTGACGGTGTTGATCGCGTCGCCGATCGGAGCGTTCTCGAACACGAAGAGCGTGTCGAACAACGCACCGTGGCCGGTCGCACGCTGCACCGAGGACAGGCTGAGATAGCCGATGTCGCGCATCGCGGCCGATTCCCGTTGTAGCCGTGCGCACTGGGCGGTCACGGATGCCGAGCGGTCCAGCCGATGGGCGACCGGAACAGTGTTGATGAACAGCCCGACCATGCCTTCGACCCCGGCCAGTTGCTCGGGCCGCCCGGAGATGGTGGTGCCGAATACCACATCGCGGCGGTCGGTGAGCCTGCCGAGGACGACCGTCCAGGCGAACTGCACGGCGGTATTGAGCGTCAGCCCGTGCTCGCGAGCCCAGCCCTGTAGGCGCGCGGTGTCGTTGGCGGGCAACGCGAGTCGCGTCTTCTCCGGCACTCCCGCGCCGATCGCGGTGCCCTCGGCGATCATCAAGGGACCGCTGATGTCACCCAGGTATTCGGTCCATCGACGCATCGCCGCGGCGGCGTCCTGCGCGGCCAGCCAGCCGATGTAGTCCCGGTACGGTCGCGGCGCGGGCAGCGAATCCGTGGACCCGCCGGCCTGATACACCGCGAGCAACTCGGTGAAGAAGACTGCGACCGCCCAGCCATCCATCAGGATGTGATGCGCGGTGAGGATCATCCGACGTCGAGGATGAGTGTCGCCGGGGACAGTCAACAGCACAATGCGCAGTGCCGGACCGCGACTCAGATCGAACGGTCGCCGCCGCTCCGATTCCGCGATCACCGCGAATTCCTCCGGCCGCGCCGTCTGTTCGGACCACGGCAGTTCTGCCTGGCTCGGCACGATCTGCACCGGCTTGGGCACGTCGCGGTCCCAGAACGACACACGCAGATTCGGGTGCCGGTCGAGCATCGCCTGCGCGCTCGTCCGCAGCAGCGTCAGGTCGACCGGGCCGTCGATATCGACGACGAACTGCATGGTGTACAGGTCGATTTCGTCGCCGGTCAGCTGCGACAGCGAGAAAAGTCCCTCCTGCAGCGGGCTGAGCGCGAGGACGTCCTCGATCTGCGGCGGTGCGGTCACGACTGCGCCTGCCACGAGGCGGTCAGCGCGGCCAGCGAGTCCGCGTCCAGCCCGGATGCGCTCATCGGCGCATGCTGCACCTGCGCACTCTGCGCTGGATCCGCTTCCGGCGCGGGCTGTTCCGCCGCCGCGTCGACCGCGGCGGCAAGCTCGGCGATCGTAGGATGCTCGAACACCAGCTGCGGCGTGAGCGGCAGGCCGAGCGCGGCGGCGCGGGCCGACCACTGGATGGAGATCACGCTGTCACCGCCCAACGCGAAGAAGCCGTCATCGGCCGCCACGTCGGTGATCTCCAGCAACTCCTCGAGTAGTGCGATCAACGTCCGCTCGGTCTCGGTCACCTGCCCATCCCCCACGGGACGCGGCCCGCCGGGGGCCGCCGGGGGCTCGGCAACCGGGGGCTCGAGCAGTCGCTCGAGGTCCTCCTGCGGCAATATCCGCAGCTCGGTGACAGTGCGATCCGGGTCGGCGGCATACGCATCCAGGGTGGCGGCCACCGCGTTCGCGATCAGCTGGGCGGTCTCCGGATCGTAGAGATCGGCATTGACCACGACCCGCACCTCCAGCCCACCGGCCGACGTCACGTTGAAGCTCAGGTTCAGATCCAGGAACGAGATGTCGAAGTCCACCGGCAGGACAGTGGCCGTCGTGGCACCGGCGGCGTCGAAATCGAGTGCAGCGGGCGCCCAGTCGGCGCCGCGGAAGTGGATCATGGTTTGGAACAACGGGTTCCGTGAACGCGACCGGACCGGATTGATCGCCTCTACCAGTCGTTCGATCGGCAATTCCTGGTGACCGTGCGCGTCGAGCACGACATCGCGTCCCCTGATCACCGTGTCGCGCAACGTCGGATTGCCGGACAGGTCGTTGCGCAGCACCACCATATTCGCGAAAAGACCGACCAGGCTCCCGACGGCCTCGTCGACCCGGGCGGCCACGGGAGTCCCGAGCGGAATGTCGGTTCCGCCGCCGAGCTTGTGCAGCACGGTCGCCACCACTGCTTCGTAAACCATGAATTCGCTTGCGCCACACTGCTCGGCGAGGGCCTTCAGACCATCTCGCCGTGCCGACGGCACGGTGAACGTCACGACCTCGCCGCGTTTACCCAGGACCCGAGGACGCGGGCGATCGTGCGCTACCGAGATCTCGTCCGGCAACCCCGCCAGCGCGGTGCGCCAGTAGTCGATCTGGGACTGGCCGAAGGGGCTCGGCGTGCCTGCCGGGCCTGGATCGAACACATCCCGTTGCCACAGTGCGTAATCGGCGTACTGGATCGGCAACGGCGCCCGAGCCGGAGCCTGCCCGCCCTCGACGCGCGACTGATAAGCGCTGATCAGATCCGCGAGGAAGATGCCGAACGACGCGTGGTCGGCGACCATGTGGTGTACCAGCAACGAAAGCACAGCGGTCTGCGCGTCGAGCGCGAGCAGCCGCGCCCGGATCAGCGGCTCACCGTCCAGCGCGAATCGGTATGTCGCGATCTCGGCCAGTTCGTCGTCGAGCCGGTCGGCGGCGATCCATGTGATCGGGACCGGAACCTCGAGCACCGGATGGACGAGCTGGTATGGCACGCCCTCGCGTTCGGGAAAGGTGGTGCGCAGCGCTTCGTGTCTGGTCACCACATCGCCGATCGCGGCGGTCAGTGCACCGGTGTCGAGCGCACCGTCCAGCCGCACCGCGAAGGGCAGGTTGCCGACCGCACTCGGACCTTCCATCCGGTACTGGAACCACATCGCCAGTTGCGAGTAGGACAGCGGGACAACGTCTTCGCGTGGCCGGGCACCGAGGTGCGGCCGAGCCGAGCCGACCGGTGCGCCGGGTTCGTCGGCACCGCTTTCCACGACCTCGTCCATGCCCACCGCATCGAGGTCGATACCGAACTCGTCCCGGAACCGCGCGACCAACCGCGCCGCGAGTCCTGCGGCGGTCGGGGTATCGAAGACCGCACGGACATCGAGTTCGATACCGAACTCTGCCCTGATCCGCGCGACCAGACGAGCGGCAAGCAACGAGTGGCCGCCGAGTTCGAAGAACGAATCGTCAGCGCCCACGCGATCCACGGTGAACAGCTGCGCGAATATCGCACACATCCGCCGCTCGGTCGCCGTTGCCGGATCCCGGTACTTCTGCTGAGTATCCGGAGCCAGTGCGGGCAATGCGCGCTTGTCGAGCTTTCCGTTGGCCGTCAGCGGGATCTCGTCGATGATCGCGAACGCGCTCGGCACCATGTATTCCGGCAGCACGGCAGCGCAGTGGGCACGGACCAGGTCGAGATCGATGTCGGCGGCGTCCGCCGCGGGCACCACGTACGCGGCGAGCATCGGCCCGGCCACCGGGTCCTCGACGACCACTACTACGCAGTACCCGACGTCCGGGTACGCCGCGACAGCCGCCTCGACCTCACCCGGCTCGATCCGGAAGCCACGCACCTTCACTTGTTCGTCGGCGCGGCCGACGAAATCGAGCTCGCCGAAGCTGTTGCGGCGCGCGAGATCTCCAGTACGGTAGAGCCGCGCGCCCGGCACGAACGGATCGGCGACAAAGCGCTCGGCGGTAAGGCCTGGCCGCCTGAGGTATCCGCGAGCCAGCTGCGCTCCACCCAGGTAGATTTCCCCGACCACGCCGGACGGAACGAGCTGCAGTGCCTCGTCCAGCACATACGCGTACACGTTGCGGTTCGGGACACCGATGGGAACGATGCCGACGCCCTGTGGCCCTTCGACGGGCATGTGCGTAGCACAGACCACCGCCTCGGTGGGGCCGTAATGGTTCCGCAGTTCGGCGTCGAAGATGCCGGCAAACTTGTCGGCGACCTCCCCCGGCAACGCCTCACCGCCGACCGGAACATGCCGCAGCGCACGCCATTCGCTCACCTCCGGCAGCAGCAAGAAACTGCTCAGCATCGACGGCACCATCTGGAACACCGTCACGCCCTGCCGAGTGATCAGATCAGCGACATAGCGAACATCATGGAACGCATCGGGTTTCGGGATGACAAGCCGTGCGCCCAGTGTCAAAGTGATGAAAATGTCCGCGACCGAGGCGTCGAAGCTGACCGATGCGGACTGCAGCAGACGGTCGTCCGCGGTAATCCCCCACTCTGGGGTAAAGCTTCCGAGGTGCTCTGCGATCGCCGCGTGCGGCACCGGTACGCCCTTGGGGTTCCCGGTGGATCCCGAGGTGTAGATGACGTACGCCAGGTGTCCGGGTCGCAGCGGCCGGACTCGATCGGCGTCGGTCGGGTTCGATTCCGGCAACCCGACCGCCATCGCTTCCGCGGCGTCCAAT
Source organism: Nocardia brasiliensis (assembly GCF_042691675.1). Classification (GTDB taxonomy): domain Bacteria; phylum Actinomycetota; class Actinomycetes; order Mycobacteriales; family Mycobacteriaceae; genus Nocardia; species Nocardia brasiliensis_D. The sequence continues at coordinate 1,101,887 of NZ_CP170507.1, read as the reverse complement.
TCGACCCGGCCGAGGATCAGTCGCGGGCGGGCGTCCTCGATCAGGTAGTCGATGCGGTCATCCGGGTACGCGGGGTTGATCGGCAGGTAGGCGGCGCCCGCCTTCAGCACGGCGAGGGCCGCGACGATGAACTCGACCGAGGTTGTCAGACACAAACCCACGAGGTCCTCAGGACCGATCCCCTCGCGAATCAGCCGATGAGCCAAGCGGTTCGACCGGCGGTGCAGTTCGCCGTAGGTGATTTCCGTGGTGTCGGACACCAGGGCGAGGGTGTCCGTGGCCACTGCCGCGCGGTGCTCGAGCATATCGACAAGCGTGGTCGGCGGCAGGTCGACGAGCTGGCCGTGGGACAGTTCCAGGATCGCCATCCGGTCGGCCGGGCCGAGCATGTCGAGCTCGCCGAGGCGGCGCTCCGGCTCGGCCAGCGCACTGTCCAGCAACTGCACATAGTGCAGGAGCAACTGTTCGATGAGCGGCCGAGCCAGCACATCGACCTGGTACTCCGCTTCCACCAGCGAAGCACCGGCGGAATCCAGGACGACCGCCAACGCCAGCGGAACCTGAGCGGTCGAAGCACCGAGCGCCAACTCCGTCGCGGTGACGTCGGATAGTTCGAAGCCCGCCGCGCTCTTGCGGACGCTGAAGCCGAGCCGAACCAGCTGGTCCATGGCATCTCGGGTGGCGACCCGATCCACATTCATCTCGCGGACAACGCGATCGATGCCGACACGCTGATGAGTAAACGCGCCGATGCACGTCTCGCGTACCGAGTCGACGAGCGTGGCGAAGGTGTCTTCCGCTCGCATCGTGGCACGCAACAGCAGGGTGTTGCCGAAGTAGCCGATCACCCCTTCGGCGGACGCGCGGCGATCGGTAACCGGAACGGAAACCAGGAAGTCCGCGGCCGCGGTGTAGCGCTGGATGAGCGCATCGAACGCCGCGAGCAACACCATGAACGGCGTCGCCGACCGCGCACGAGCGAAGGCCTCGACGCGGTCGAGCAGGTCAACGGGCAGTTCGGTGCTGCGGCGTTCGGCGAGTTTGGACGGCAGGGCTGCCGCCGAGCCGGGCAACTGGAGCGGTTCGGGCAGTGGACGCAATGTGTCGCGCCAGTATCCGATGTCCTCGGTGGTGGCAGCCGCGGGCGCGTCGAGCACCTCGACGGCGACGAATTGCGCCGGTTCGCCGGCGATCTCGCGATCGCCGTTGTAGGCGGCATTGAGCTCGGCGAAGAACACTGCCCATGAGTCGTCGTCCCAGCAGATGTGGTGGACGACGAGGACCAGCACGAACTCTTCCGCACCGGTGCGCACCAGCGTGACGCGCAGCGGCGGCTCGGCGGAGAGGTCGAAGGGGCGACTGAACTCCCGGCGCGCGAGCACCTCGATTCGTCGCTCGCGACCCTGCTCGGGCAGATCTCGCAGGTCGTGCGAGGTCCAAACGAGCGCCGTGCCCTCATGGAAGACCTGGTACGGCTCCCCTTCGTGGTCCGCACCGTACGTCGTCCGCAGAATGTCGTGCCGGGCAACGATTCCGGCGACGGCGGTGTGCAGCCGTTCCTCGTCGAGGGCGCCGGTCAGCCGGTAAGCGAGGCAGATGTTGAGTGTCGGGTCGGCGGGGTCGCGTGTCTGCAGGAACCACATCCGGCGCTGGCCCGGCGTGAGCGGATACTGCTCGCCCGCAACCACCCGGCGCGCCGGTGTCGAGGTCGATTCCGTTGCGGTCAAGCCGCTTTCGCGCATCCGCTGCTGTAACAGCTGCTTGCGGCGCTGCAGCGTGGTCATGGTCGTGGCGTCGGTGTCTGACATGGATCTGGCCCCTCAGCCTTGGTGGGTGTTCTCTGCCATCAGCAGCACAACATCGTTCAGCGATGCGCCGCCGAGGATCGCGGCGACCGGAAGGTCGCGGTCCAGCTCTGATTTGATTCGTTTGCGGAGGTCCAATGCCTGCAGCGAATCCAGCCCGAGAGCGACCAGCGGGACGGCGCTGTCGATGGTTTCGGGACCATCGGTTCCCATGACTTTCACCAGCTCGGCCAGCATTCGAGTCGAGAGGGAGAACTTGTCCACGGCCGCATCGCCGCTCGGTGCGGCAACTACCGCGGTGGGCTCGCCCAACGTCGGTGCCACTGCCGAGGTTTCGGGCTCGGCCACCAATGACGAGAACACTGCTGCCTGCCCGTAGAGGCCGGCTACCTCACGCAGGACCTGCCAATCGGCCGACAGGACAACCGCATCGCCCCAATGCTCGGTCAGCCCGACCGCGATGGCGTCGTTCGGATCCATCGGGATCACACCGGTGCTTTCGGCGCGCGCTACACCCGCCGCATCGAGCGGCCCCGCCACGCTCCACAGACCCCACTGCAGCGACACACTGTCGACACCTTGTTCCCGCAATGTGCGAGCGGTGATGTCGAGCATCCGATTGGTCACGGCATAAAGGATTTGCCCACGTCCGCTCAGCGTCGCCGCCAGCGAGGAGCACAGGAGTACCCGACACCCTGTGGTCCTCGGCACGGACCGGAGCACTGTTTCGAGGCCGACTACTTTGGAACCCGCGGCAACCGTCACCATTTCCGCGGTGATCTCGGCCAATTCGGCATCGATGTAGTTGACGGCAGCATGGATGAGCAAGCTCACCGGGCGGTCAGCGCAGTCGGCGGCGAGCCGGCGAACCGCATCCTCATCGCTCACGTCACAGCTGATCGCCGCGATATCCGCGTTGCCGAGGCCACGGATCCGGCGCAGCTCCGCGCCGACCGAGTCGGACTCACCGGTCCGGCTCACCAGCGTGATCCGGCCGGCTCCTGCCTTGGTGAAGTGCTCGCAGAAGCGCAAGCCGAGCTGGCCGGTGCCACCGACGATCAGGACGTGGTCGAGATCCATTCCGTGCGTGGTGGATTCATCGGAGTTCTCCGGTACGAGCTGCTTCACGTAGATTTTGCCGCCACGCAACGCCATCTCGTGCTCGCCCCGCGTATGCACCGCCGCGATGACCTTGGCCGCCTGGTCAGGGCCTGCTTCGGTGACCGCCAGATCGAGATGCCGCAGCAGCACCCCGGTGCGCTCGACCCCGACGCTGCGGAAACCCGAGCTGACCGCGCCATGGAACAACTGCGGCACCGGATCGCCGTCCAGCACGGCTTCGCCGCCCACGGTGACCAGCCAGCATTCGGCACCGGCGCCGGGGCGCAATCGATCGAGCGCGGGCAACCAGGTGCGCTCGGCGAAGAACTCGGCGATGTCGGCGATCGCGTCCGCGCTGCCGGTGTCGGCCAGCGGCGGCAGCAGGACAACCACGGTGTCGAAGTCGCCGATGGCGCCCTCGTCGAACATGTGCGCGGTCGCGCCGTGCCGGTCGGCCGCGGTGCACAACGCGGCTGCGAGATCCCCGCAGCGACCCGTGTGGTCGACCACCGCGATCCGGCGCGGCGGAACCAGTGAACGCCGATCGACGCGGGTCCACTTCTCCACCAGGCGTTGGGGTTTCGGGGGGCGAGTCGGCGCCGGAAGCACCGGGTTGTCGGCGCTGGAGCCGGGCGAGGCCCACAGCCGCTTGGGATTCATCACGGTATGCGGGAAGTCGCGCAGCGGCAGGACGGGCGCACCGGCGGTGTGCCCGCGCCGCAGCGCATCCCACCGATAGTTCAGGTCGAGTATCGCGACAGCAGCCAGGTTGCGGGTGAACTCCCGCAGGCCCTGCGCAGTCCGCAAGGATGTACCCAGCACCCGGAAATCGCGGGCGGGCACCTGCTGCGGCACCAAGGTCAGGTTCTCCTGCAGCGCGAGTTGGAGCATGGGGTGCTCAGCGATCTCGATGAGCGTGTCGACCCCGTCCGTCGCCGCGGCGACCACCGCACGATCGAACCGAACCCGATTGCGCAGGTTCCAATACCAGTACTGCTGGTGCACCAGCTCAGGCGTAATGAGCCCGCCGAGGGTGGATCCGTAGGCGGGGACATCCGTGGCCGCGAAGTGGCGACTACTCATCTCGTCGCCCAGTGCCGCCTCCAGCTCGGCCCGGTACTCGCTCACCAGCGAGGTGTGCGCCGGGTAGGAGACCCGAATCTCCTTGGCGAAGCGACCTTTCGCGTTCGCCGTCGCGACCATGTCGACGATCGTGTCCCGATCGCCGGAGATGGCGAGGATGTGCGGTGAGTTGATCACCGAAAGCTCGGCCCAGCCCGAATGCCTGGCCAGTAGTGCTTCGCACTCGTCGCGGTCCATGCCGAGCACGGCCATCGAGTAGCCGCTCGGGGAGATGCGGCTGACCAGCCGCGCGCGATGCGTCACGGCGAGTACCGCATCGCGCAGCGACATCACCCCCGAAACGGCACCTGCCGCCAGCTCGCCTTGACTGTGCCCGATGACCGCACTCGGACGTACCCCCGCCGCCTGCCACATGGCCGCAAGACCCGTCATATGGAACATCAGCGAAGGCTGTATTTCCGCCAGCGTGTCGTCGTAGTGTCCGTCGTTCGCGAGCAAGTAGTGCACTGGCTTCGAATGGCCGAACCGGTCCTCGTGGATCCCGGCGCATTCGTCGACGGCGGCGCGGTATTCCGGAGAGGCGTCGTAGTACAGCCTGCCCATGCCGGGACGCTGGCTGCCTTGGCCCGGAAACACGAAGCCGATGCGGCGCGGCGTGGCGGGGGCGTCGGCGGACAGCACGGCCGGGTGCGCGGTGCCGGTGGCGACCGAGCGCAGCCCGTCGAGCAGTTCGACACGGCTGCTCACCAATGCCAGTGCCCGGTAGCGGCGCGGCAGCCGGGTGCGGAACAGCATGTCCGACACCTGATCCGGAGCGACGCGCTGATGGTCGTCGAGGTAGGACAGAATGGTCGCGGCTTCGCGCCGCACTCCGTCCGCACTGTCGGAGGACAGCAGGATCGGGATGGTGCCATCCGGCATCCGATAGCTAGACATCGGCGTTGTCCTCCTCGAGTACCGGCATGCCGACAATCGCGTGGGCGTTGGTGCCCGCGACGCCGAACGAAGACACGGCGCCATACCGGACGCCGTCGATCGGCTCCCATGGCACGAGCTCGGTGGCCAGGCGCAGGCTGGTCGCGTCCCAATCGATGGCGGCAGTCGGCTCCCGCACCCCCAAGCTCGGCGCGATATAGCCATTCGCACCGCACAGCAGTACCTTGACCAGGCCGAGCATCCCCGAAGCAGCCTGTGCGTGACCGACGTTCGACTTGACCGAACCGAGCAGCGCTCCGGCGCCCGGCCGGTCGACGGACCCGTAGGTCCGCGACAATGCGGTGAGTTCGAGCGGGTCACCGACGGGGGTTCCGGTGCCGTGGCCCTCGATCAGGTCGACGCTTTCCGGACCGACACCCGCCGCCGCAAGAGTGTCGTTGATCAAACGTTCCTGCGCGGCCGCGCTCGGCACGGCGATCGGCGCGCCCTTGCCGTTGTGATTGATCCGGGAACCGAGCAACCGCCCGTACACCCGGTGGCCGAGCTGACGGGCACGCGATTCCCGTTCCAGCACGACCACGCCCGCCCCCTCCCCCCACAGAGTTCCGGACGCGTCGGCGGCATAGGGGCGGCAGTGGCCATCGGTGGCCAACGCGTTGTTCTTCGAGAACTCGAAAAACGCTCCAGGAGAACCCATCACGCACACCGCACCGGCCAGCGCCCACGCGCACTCGCCCATCCGAATGGCCGAAGCCGCCTGGTGCAATGCGGTCAGCGACGACGCGCACGCGGTGTCCACACTGACCGACGGACCGATCAGGCCGAGACCGTGCGAGATTCGACCCGCCACCGCACCGAGCGCGATCCCGGTCGCCCGGTAGCCGCTGTACTCGTTGACCGACGCCGCCAACGGCCCGTACTCGGTGGTGGACACGCCCATCCAGCAACCGGCCTGCGCGCCGTCGAGTGCACCCGGGTTGATTCCCGCATGCTCCAGCGCTCGCCATGCGACGCGCATGGCGACGCGCTGCTGTGGATCCATCGCCACCGCTTCGCGCGGCGTGATACCGAAGAAGAGGGCATCGAATTCCGCTGCGCCGGTGAGGAAACCACCCGCGTCCTGGACGGCGTTCCAACCATCGATATCGCCTAAGGCGAGCAGCTGATCGATTCGCCATTCCCGGTCACGCGGAAACGGTCCGATCAGTTCTCGCGAGCCCGCCAAAGCCGACCAGAACTCCGGGAGGGTGTCGATTCCTCCCGGAGCCTCTACGGCCATTCCGACAACGACGATCGGATCGTCCGTATTGGATGTACTCATCATGCCCTTCAGGTGATCGCTATGCGACCGTGCTTGTTTCTGGCACAAGCAATTCCGCGATATCGGCGACGTGGTCGTTCAGGTAGAAATGGCCTCCGGCGAACAGCGTCACCTGAGTTGCCGCGCGAGTATGTGCCGACCAGGCATAGAGGCCCCGTGGCGCGACGTACTGATCATCGTCGCCGCCCAGCACATGTATCGGTGCGTTGATTTGGACATCGGCGGCACAGGAATAGGCATCGAATGCTCGGTAGTCCGCCCGCATGACAGGCAGGGCCATCCGCAACAGGTCGCGGCTTGCCATGACATCGGCCCCGGTCCCGTTGAGGGCTGCCATATGGTCGAGGAGCTCTTCGTCGTCGGTCGGATGCCCTGGCAGATCGGCGATCAGGCTCGGGGCGATAGCCGCGGAAGCACCGAGCAACCGCACCGGCAGGCCGGCGGCTTCGGCCAGCCGGACGAATTCGAAGGCAACGATGGCGCCCATGCTGTGGCCGAAGACAGTCAGCGGCAAGCCCCGGTCATGTGCCGAAGATCGAAAGGCCTCGAACGCACCGGCCGCGATACCGGGAAGGCTCGTTTCGGGTGCCTCGCGGGCACGATCCTGCCGTCCGGGGTATTGGAAGACAACAACATCGAAGTCGTCACTCATTCGTTTGGCGAACACTCGATACGCGGATGCCCCCGCACCCGCGTGCGGAAAGATCAGCAGCGGTGCCGCGGAATCAGAACGTGGCTTTTGAAATTGCCTGAGCCATCCGAGTTCCCGTGCCATACTCTGCTCTCTCCTACCACCGCCGATATCGCACCGACGGCCGTTGACGCCCGATCTTCTCGCCGACCGAATCGAGATACCGCGGCGCCTCGGGCATTTCACTGGGCAGCCGCGCAGCACGCCGGTCGGCACAAGGCTAGCAGCGTGAGGTTAGTATAGGCTACCCTTATCGTTTGACGTGACATAGATAACGACCGAACGGAGCACCACGCCGATGAATGGAACGGGGATGCCGTACGTCTTCCCGCGCGAGCTGACCGACATTCCCGCCGAGGTTCGCGCCGCCCCCGCGCCGGTGTTGCCCAGCTTCCCGGAACCGTTCTCGATCCGACTGGCCGATCCGGACGGCACCGACCCCGAAACGCTCGAGGCCTGGATGCGCCTGCCGCATTTGATCGAGACCTGGGAGCAGTCGTGGCCCGCGAGCCGTCGCCGCGCCGATATGCGCGCGCAACTGGCCGGAACCTATACGCGGCCATGCATACTCGGCTTCGACTTCGCGGACATCGATCGTCCGGAGCTCGGCCGCCGCGAGGTCGGTTACGTCGAGCTGTATCGCGCGGCGAAGGACGAGATCGCCCGGCTCTACCACGCCCACCCGAGGGATATCGGCTTTCACATCGCGACCGCCGACCTCAATGTCGTCGGGCGAGGCGTCATGTCGAGGTGGATCGGACATTTGGCTACCGGCATCTGGGCCGCCGAGCCGGAATGCCGTCGATTGATGGGCGATCCCGACTATCGCAACGTCCCGGTGCGCAAGGCCCTCGAGAAGAACGGCTGGCAGCACCTCGGCGATTTCGATGTGCGGCCCGGTCGGCGGATCTCGCTGTACACGTTGCCCCGGGAACCTGATCACCTCCCCACGATTCGGTCGTGAACACCGGCGGTCACCTCGCCTGACCAGCGACGGCCCGCCCGGCCGACGAATGCCGGGACGCGACACGGGGGCGGACCGGCTCCGACCGCAACACTCGATCCGAAAGCTCGCCGAGGCAACTGAGATTCGGGAACCCCGGCCCCTGGGCGAGTGCGGCGAGGTTGGGCAGGTACAGCTTCGAGGCCAGCCCCGATACCGCCAGGTCGTAGCCGATCGACGACTCGATGCGCGACTGGGTCAGCGGGCCGCCGACGGCGAGTTCCAGTAGATCCGCTGTGCAGGAATCGAACAGGTCGAGGAACCACAGCGGCTGGCCGCCGGTCGCGTCGATCGCCAGGTCGAAAGTGTGCACCTGATCGGCGCGCAGCTCGTTGCGCAGGGTCATCGCTACGCCGTCGCCGTGTTCGGCGACGCGGACCACCCGGCCTTGCAAGTGATGAACTCTGTTGTCGCCCAGCAGGCTTTCCTGCACCCGCACCGAGAACACGCCGCGGTCGGTGCGTCGGATGACGTCGCGGCGCTCCTGCATACTCAGTGCGGTCCATTTGTTCGGATCACTGAAAAGCGAGTTCTCGAAATAACTTTCACCGCGCGTGTAAATTGTCGCCATCGGCGAAATCACCGAGATCGTCAGCATTTCGTGGCGGACCAGCTCATCCAACGCCGAGCCCGCCGTTTCGCCGCCGCCGATCACCGCGACCCGTGAGGCGACCGGCAGCTCGCGCTTGCCCGCCAGCTCCCAGAATTCCGCGATGCTGAGTACGCGCGGGTGGTCGGCCAGTGCCTGCCTGCTCTGCCCTGGCCCGGTGATCATCAGGCCGTCGGCGTCGATGTCGGTGCTGTGCCCGTCGGCATCGACGACCGCGACCGACCAACCCTCGGCAAAACCGTTCTGCCGCTGCTTGATCGAGTGCACGGTGCCGATGACCAGGTCCAGATCGATCGCGCGAGCGACCCACTGGAGGTATTTGGCCCAGACGTGGTGGTGCGGACTCGGCCGGCCGCGATCGATCCATTCGGCGAAGGTTCCGTGTTCGACGAGGAAGGAGGTCCAGCTGTAGGCCTTCATGGCCGCGTTGATCGCCTGGTTGTGGCCGCGAGCCCAGGTCGAGTGGTAGGGGAAGCCGATGTCCTTCTCAGGGCTGGTCCCCAGTCGGTGCTGCCCGTCGGTCCAGCCACCGCTGGGCAGCCAATTGCCGCCGACCGTGCGCGCCTCGACCACGATTACCCGGGGCGCGGGCAGTCCTAAATTCCGCAAGACGTGCGACTTCGCCGCCACCGCAAGGGCCTTCGGCCCCGCGCCGACTACCAGAAGTGTCTCCACCGGTTCTCCACTCTTTTGCAGGCGCAATGCCTATTCGTGCTGTGTTCGCGCCCACAGGGTCAAACCCCACCGGTTCATATTTGCATAGGCTTACCTTATATTGCCAGTGGGTGCCGCGCCGCACCGCGGCACTGATACACGCAACGATTGGATGGACATAATGCTCAGCACCACCACAAAGAGGCCGGGGACGTTGATCGCTCTCGCCGCAGCCACCCTCATCGGCGCGTTTGGATTTGGCTCGGCCGCGATCCCCGCGACCGCGGCGCCGATCGTCGCCCCGCTGCACGCCAGCGCGCCCGGGCCCGGCGAGCTGAAGGCGAAACTGCAGGTCGCCCTGAACACCAACGCGCCCCGGGCGACCCGGGCGGCCGAGCTCGAGGCGGGCGAAGCGGGACTGCCGCTGATCGACCAGGTCGGCACCGCGATGGCCGCGACACCGCCCAGCTTCCGGTGGACCATCCTCGGTCCGGTCACCGTCAACGGGGACATTCTCACCGCGACTCTGCAAACGGCCGTCGACGGCTATGACCCCTTCCACTTCCAGCTCACCTGGAAGAACATCGACGGCATGTGGAAGCTGACCCGCGAGGGCGAATGCACCGTCGCGAGCGTCGCATTCCTGCCCTGCACCGTGTAAACAGCTGCGCTGCAACGGCAATGGCCCCCGCCCGGCGGGGGCCATTGCTGTCCGGACGTCTTGTGTCATACGACACAGCTGATTCTCCGGCCTAATTAGGTTAGCCTTACCACATGGGTAGAGGATTTAACGGCTTGCTGCTGAAGGCTTGGCGAGCCGAGGACTATCGGCTGACCGTCACCTCGACCGAGAGCATCTCGGACAAGTACCTACGGCTCGGCTTCACCGCAGGGGGGCTACTCGAGGATCACCCCGTCCATCCGACGCAGTGGGTTCGCCTCTGGATCCCGAACGGCGACAAAGAGCATCAGCGCGGCTACACCCTGGTCGACCCGGACCCGGCAGGCGATCGCTTCTGGATCGAGTTCGCGATGCACAACGGCCCCGCCGCGGAGTGGGCCCGAAACGCTGCCGTCGGAGCCGAAATCGACGTGTCGGTTCTCGGTTCCAACTTCCAGCTGCCGGATCCGATGCCGAGTGAGTTCGTCATCTTCGGCGACACCGCCTCCCTGCCCGCGATCAACTCCCTGCTCGACGCGATCGGCGACACCCCTGCCCGCGTCTGGCTGGAATGGCAGTACGAGTCCGACACCACGCTGCCGGTGCGCAACAAGCCGCACCATCAGGTGACCTGGCTGCAGCGCGTCGACGACGGCCGGTTGCTGCGCGAACAAGCACACCAAATGGACTGCCCGAAAGACGCTTTCGCCTGGGTGGCATGTGATGGCCACACCACCCGGTCGATCGTGAAGTCGCTCAAGACGACCCACGGCCTGCCCAAAGCCTCGATCAAGTCACAGGCGTACTGGAGGTAGTTCGCGCGACGTTGCCGGTGTAGCGCAGGCTGGTACTCGGATTCGGGCCCGATCGCACACGCGCTGTGCGGGCGGTGGCGGAGCCGGGGTCCGCTGTGGACCCCGGCTGTCCGGTTCAGACCGTGACAGGTTCGAGACGCCACCCGGCGGCGCGGGAGCGTTCGTTCCAGAAGTCGGTGTACCGTCCGCCTGCCGCCAAAAGCTCACGGTGCGTGCCGCGTTCGACAATCCGGCCGGCGTCGAGGAACAGGATTTGGTCGGCGTGCGCGATGGTGGCGAGCCGGTGCGCGACGACGATGACTGTTTTGTCCCTGGTAAGTTCGTGCATTCCGCGCACTACCACCGCTTCGCTGTGCGGGTCGAGCGCGCTGGTCGCCTCGTCGAGCAGCACGATCGGAGCGTCCTTGAGCAACGCGCGGGCGATGGAAACCCGTTGCCGCTCACCGCCGGACAGGGTGGCACCGCCCTCGCCGACCCTGCTGTCCCAGCCGTCCGGGAGGCGATCGACGATCTCGTCCACCCGGGCAGCCTCGGCCGCAGGGCGTACCTCGGCATCGGTGGCATCGGGTTTGCCGATGCGGATGTTGTCCGCCACCGACTGATCGAACAGATACACATGCTGAAAGACCAGCGACAGCTTGTCCAGCAAAGTCTCCGACGGCTGATCCCGCACGTCGTGCTCACCGACGACTACCCGGCCCGATTCGACGTCGGCGAACCGCGCCACCAACCGCAACAAGGTGGTCTTTCCCGCACCGCTCGGCCCGACGATCGCGGTGGTGGTGCCCGCGGGAACGCTGAACGTGAGTTCGGCGAGGACGCGTTCGCCCGGCCGGTAGCCGAAGCTCACATTGTCGAACACGACCGACGGAACACCCGGCGTCACCGGCGTTTTCGCCTCCGGCAGCACGGGTTCCGCCAGTAGTGCGGTCACCCGATCCGCCGCGGCCGACGCCGAGCGCAGCGCATTCGCCAGCTGTGCGGCCTGATTCAGCGGCTCGATGAACCGGGAACTCACCGCGATCAGGGCGATGGCGGCGGCCGCCGAGATGGCGCCTTCGGTCACCCGGCCCACCACTACGTAGACCAGGACGAGAAAGACCGCTTGGACGAACAGCCCGAAGATGATCAGACCCGGCACCGTCGCGACCATCAACCGCGAAATGGCCGACCTTTGCCCGGCCAGCGCCGCCGCCAATGCCCGGTTTCCGGAGCCGACCGCGCCGAACGCGCGCAGCACCGGCTGCGCCTGCGCGAATTCCAGTACCCGCGAGTCGGCTTCGGCCGCGGCGGCGTGCATCCGCTCGTCGGACCGGGTGTAAGCGCGGTTGGCCAGACTGTTGATCATGTACAGCACCGGGGCCGCGAGCAGCATGGTGAGCGAGATCCGCCAATCGATGAACAGCATGCCCACCGCGACACCGAGCGGCACCAGAATGCTGGTGATGACCTTGGTCAGCAGGTAGGCGACCAAACCCTGGATCTCGCGGACGTTCTCGACGACGAGCCGCGACAACGAGCCCGCGTTCTGCGCGTCGAACCAACCGAGCGGCAGCGCGTTGAGATGATCGCCCAGCCTGGTCTGCAGCCCCCGCTGCATGCCGACACCGATGCGCAGACCGATCACGGCCTGTACGAATCCGAACACGACAACCGCCGAGACGGCCGCGATCATCCACAGCGTCCACATCCAGGCGCGGCCGAGGTCGTCGTCGAACAACGCCTCCAGCACCGGAACGAGCAGCAGATAGGCGGCGGCCTGGCTCAGTGCCTGCGCGACGATCGCGGCGAGCAGTTTCGGTGTCAGCGGGTCGAATTCGTCGGGTACCAGCCCGAGCACCCTGCGAATCATCGGACCTTCTCCGTCTCCAGCGCAATCGTGCCCAGCGCCGCCTCATTGATTTCCCATAGCCGTTGGTAGGTCCCGCCCGCTTCACGCAGCGTTGGGTGGTCGCCCTGCTCGACGATGGTTCCGTTCGCCAGCACCAGAATGCGGTCGACCCCGGTGATGGTGTGCAGCCGGTGCGCGATGACCAGCACGGTGCGTCCGGCTACCAGCACGGCGAGTGCGTCCTGCACGGCCGCCTCCGATTCCGGGTCGGCGAAGGCGGTCGCCTCATCGAGGACGAGCACGGGCGTATCGGCCAATAGCGCGCGGGCAATGGAAAGGCGTTGCGCCTCACCGCCGGACAGGGTGGCATCGACACCGATCTCCGAGTCGTAGCCGCGTGGCAGCGCCATGATGCGCTGGTGGATCTGCGCGGCGCGTGCCGCCTCTTCCAACGCGACGTCGTCGGCGTCGGCACGGGCCAGCCGCAGATTGTCGCGTACGGTGCCGCGAATCAGCCGGACGTCCTGGAAAACGAATCCGACTGTGCGATGGAGCTCCTCGGTCGAGTAGTCCCGGATGTCCTTGCCCGCAATGGTGATCCGGCCGGAGCCGACGTCGTAGAAGCGGGGCAGCAATTTGGCGAGCGTCGATTTGCCCGAGCCGCTCGGGCCGACCAGTGCGGTGAGGGTACCGGGAGCCAGTTCGAGGTCGATGTCGCGCAACACATCATGGTCTTTGCGATAGCCGAAGCAGACACCCTCGAAGCGGACCACACCGGCCGGAGCGGATGCCGGGTCGTCCGAACTCGTTGCTCGCGTGGGCAATTCGGGTGTCTGCTGCAACTCGTGCAGCCGGACTGCGGCGGCACCGGCGGTGCGCAGCGCCTGCGTGCCGTAGCCGAGACCGAGCAACGAACTACCCAAACCCAGCCCGACCAGCAGGAATGGCAGCACGTCCACCGGCGCGACCCAGTGCAGACCGACACCGGCGAGGCCCGCGAGCACGATCACCAGCATGACGAAGACCGGAGCTACCACCAGGTCGGCGGCGGCCTGCAGTCGAATGATCGGCGTCTTCAACCGATCCAGGCTTTTCGCCTGTCCGTCCACGGCGTCCTGGAATATGTTGTGCGCCTTGCCCGCCTGGCCGAACGCGCGCACCACCTGGATGCCGTCGACGAATTCGACGGTCGCGTCCTGCGTGCGTCGTTCCCACCGGTTGTAGACGGCGAACCGGTCGCGTCCGTCCTGGTCCATCATCCTGCTGTAGATCACCGCGTAGGCGACCAGCGGAATGAGTAGTACCAAGGTGAGCCGCCACTCGACGGTGCACAGGTAACCGAGGGTGACCCAGCGGGACGGTGAGCGCGCCGACGAATTCCAGCCGGGCGTGCGCCACCAGATAGTGCAGCGCCTCGACGTCGTCCTGCAGCAGCTTCTTCACCTCGCCGGCGGATCGCTCGCCGAACCAGCCGAGTGGAACCCTGGTCAGTTTCGCCGCGAGCAGGGTGCGCAGCGACAACTGGTAGCTCGCGTCCACCTGATGCGACCAGGTCAGCGCGGCCGCTTGCAACAGCCCGCGGGCGAGGAGCACGACAACGGCGATCAGCAGCAGACGCCAGACCCGATCGGAATCGACCTGGTCGGCCAGCAGTTCCCGGCATGCCTCGACGATCAGCATGAACGGAACCACGGAGCACACCGAGGCAACCGCGACGACGATGCTCGCCAGGTTGAGCGCCCGCCGTACGGGTGCCAGAATCTCCCTGCGCGCCAAGGCTTCTTGCTGCTTTCGCATCTTCCGCACCGCTCGCGAGGGTCGGTTGCCCGTCTCCGCCGCCAGCAGCGGCGCGACCTCCACCGTCATACCTTGTTGCCTCTCGCCATGCTGGGATTGCCCACCGGATCGGGCCCATCCTCACACAGAACGAGCCGCGAAGGTAGGTTAGCCTAAGTTAAGCGGGAGTGGGCTTCGCTCACCGCATCACGGGCAGTACCGCGACGGTGCCGCGCCCGGTCGCGGCCTCGATGAAGTCGATCGGGTCGGGTACGGCAGCCAGGATCTGCGCCGTGTAGCGGAGCGCGGCTTCGGGCGCGGGCGGTCCGCCGACTGCCGCAATCAGATCGAGTAGATGCACCGTGAGGTCGACAATCGCCACCTCGACCAGCGCCCGGCAGGTCACGGACCCCAGGTGCGGGTGCGGCAGGACGGTATCGGGGCCGAGGTCGCGCAGGTCGGCAAGTCCCAGCGGGCCATCCTCGGCGAAACGACGCAGCAAGGTCTCGGTCTCGATGGTCTCCGCGGCCCCGGCGGCTTGTGCGGCAATGTCGTCGGCCGCGGTGTGCGCCAAACCGCCGGGACTATTGAAGAGGCGGAGGATTTCGGCTCCGGTCGTGACCGCGGCAGGGCCCTCCACCCGGACATCGCGCATCGTGTCCATTTCCGCCGCATCCGGGGCCACGTGTGCGAACAGGGCGCGCACCGACCAACCGGGCAGCCGCGTAGGCGTCGCCCATTGTTCCGGCGTCAGCGCTGCTCCGCGCTCCGCCCATGAGCGCCAAAGTTCCGCCAGCATCTCGGTGTTCATTCGGCCTCCTTCAGAAATGCCTGTGTTTTATCGTCGAATCGTTTGTCGCACTGTGGACTTGTTCCGGACATCTGCGAAAACGGGTCAGGGCTTACTGCTTTCGATTTCCCCTCCGGTGCGGGAATGCTCCGTGAACGACCGCCCAACCAGGCCCGATAGCGCGGACGCATGGCTAGTTTCAACCATACGGAAGCACTTCGACGAAAGTACGAATATGTTTGTCACACAGATCATTTCCACATTTTCGTATTGTTCGGTGGACCCAGGTGAACTGACACCGGAGCAGGCCCATCGCGCGATGCAGGTGCATTTGAACTGCGACGTGGACGTGTGCCGGGCGCGCCGACGGGCGCGGCGAACCCTGGTCGAGGCCCGGCGGATGGTTCTCGATGAGCGGGCCACGCCCTAGCGCGGAATCCTTCCGGCTTGCGGGGTGTTGTTCCGCACATGACCACTACGGCATCCGACCGATCCGCTGCGCCCGTCGTCGACCCCGGCACCCCCTTCGGTGCCAAGGTCATCGAGCGCCTCGACAAGGAACACGTGATCTGGCTGACCACCGTCGGCGCCACCGGCACACCCCAACCCAACCCGGTCTGGTTCCAGTGGCGCGACGACGAGTTCCTCCTGTTCAGCAAGCCCGACCAGGCCAAGTTGCGCAATCTCGCCCGCAATCCGCGCGTCTCGCTGAACTTCAACAGCACCGAATGGGGCGGGGATGTAGTCGTCTTCACCGGTACCGCGCGCATCGATGACGCACCGGCCTCCCCGGACGAAATCGCCACGTATACAACGAAATACACCGAGGGCCTGAAGGATATCTCGATGACCGCCGAGCAGTTCTTCACCGAATACTCGGCGGTGGTCCGGATCCGCCCCGATCGGCTGCGCGGGTTCTGAACCGCCCCACGCTGTCGAGCCGTCGCCCATAGCCGGGCAGTCGCGGCGCGCGTCCGCATGGCGAGCCCGACCACCCGCACCGGGGCGGGGCGCACCGGCAGGAAGGTATCGACTCGGGCCGCTCTGCCCGGCGAAATAGCCGACGACTAGGGTCGATGCCGATGAGAAGGCGGCAAAAATCGCCGTTGCCGAAGCGGCACGGCCTGGACCCAACCCGGCTCCGGCTGCCGGAGGACGGCGACTGGGGGACGATTCGCGACCATCTGGTCGAGCGGCTGCCGAGGGTCGACCCGGCGCGCATCGACGAGCTGCTGCGCGACGGCGGGATCGTCGATCTGGACGGCCCGGTCGCGCCGGACGCGCCGTACGTGCCAGGCGGCGCGGTGTGGTTCCACCGCGATCTGCCCGTCGAAACGCCGGTGCCGTTCGACATCACCATCGTCCATCGCGACGACGATCTCCTGGTCGTGGACAAGCCGCACTTCCTCGCGACCATCCCGCGTGGCCAGCACATCCTGCAGACCGCGCTGGTACGGCTGCGCCGGGAACTGGAGCTGCCGGAGCTGATTCCGGCGCATCGGCTGGACCGGGCGACGGCGGGGCTGGTGCTCTTCATCATCAACCCGGCGCGACGCGGGGCGTATCAGACGATGTTCCACAGGCGCGTAGTTCGTAAGGAATACGAGGCGATCGCGCCGTTCGATCCCGGGCTGACGCTGCCGCGCGTCGTGCGCAGCCGGATCATCAAAGAGAAGCACGTGCTGGCAGCGCAGGAGGTCGAGGGCGAGCCCAATGCGGAGACGTCGATCGAGCTGCTGGAACATCGCGACGGGCTGGGCCGGTATCGGTTGCGCCCGCTGACCGGTCGGACCCATCAGCTGCGGTTGCACATGAACAGTCTCGGCATCCCCATTCTCGGCGACGACTTCTATCCGGTACTCACCGATAAGCCGGTCGACGATTTCACCCGTCCGCTGCAACTGCTCGCCGCGTCGCTCGAGTTCACCGATCCGATCAATGGCGAACCGCGCCGCTTCGATACCACCCGCAAGCTGCAAGCCTGGACGGATCCGGCTGGGTGGGTCGGCTGACGGGTAGGCCGCTGGCAAATGAACGATCGTGTAGCAGCCGTGCCCCCCGTCCGTACACTGGGCGGGATGCTCGCACAGGACCTCGCGGAAGCGGCTCCGCACCGCCATAAATTGCATGCTTATGTCGACGTGGCCGTGGTTGTCGTTGTCTTGGCAGGCACCAATCTGATCGCCCACTTCACCACCGCGTGGGCCAGCATCGTGACCGTGCCCGTGGCCGCCGTCGTGCTGCTGGCGCTGATGCGCCGCCGCGGGCTGCACTGGCACGAGCTCGGCCTCTCGCCCCGGCACTGGCGGCGCGGCACGCTCTACGCGCTGGGCGCCGTCGGCATTGTGATCGCGGCCGTCGCCATCGGCGCGGCACTGCCGATCACCCGCCCGTTTTTCCTGGCCGATCGCTATGCCACCATCTCCGGTGCGCTGATCGCGTCGATGATCGTGATCCCGCTACAGACCGTGATTCCCGAGGAACTGGCGTTCCGCGGCGTGCTGCACGGCACGCTCGATCGGGTCTATGGCGTTCGTGGTGTCTTCTTCGCGGGATCACTGCTGTTCGGGCTCTGGCACGTCGCCTCCTCGCTCGGCCTGACCAGCAGCAACCGCGGCCTCGCGGGCTTCGTCGGTGGCGGCCTGGCCGGCCAGGTCATCGGCGTCCTGCTCGCTGTGCTGGCCACGGCGGCGGCGGGCGTCGTCTTCACCTGGCTGCGCCGCCGCAGCGGCAGCCTGCTCGCCCCGATCGCGCTGCACTGGTCGGTCAACGGCGCGGGTGCGCTGGCCGCCGCCATCGTTTGGCATACGACTCTGACTTGAGTCGGCGGTCGGTCGGGCTTACGCGCAGGGGGCTGAAATAGTGCACAGCCCACGGGAATTCCCGCAATATCCGCCGCCGTATTACGCCGCGTTCTGGATCAGCTCGGACGGCGTGTTGCTCAAATCGGCGTGTCACAAGAACGCCTGAGATATTCGCACTGGTTTTCGAGCGTCGGCATTGACCTTGGCCGGTGGTCGGTTTAGCCTCATTGCGATCACACATACGTTCGAGCAAGTAGGTCTGCTGACGATCTGCTCCGGGAAGGCTCGCGATGCGCGACGAACAATCGACCGGTAGTTCCGAGATCGCCGCGTTGGCGCAGCAAGTGGAGACGGCACGCGGGAAATTGCCGCTGCAGCACGACTCCGCGCTGTTCGAGGTGTTGTCCGAGGGCGAGATCGCCGCGGAACGTGAACTCGCGGAATGGGTTCGGGCACAGCGACGGAAACAGCGGCGCCGGGCGATCCAAGCGGAACTGGCCGCCGAAAAGCGAGACCGGCGCAGTGCGAAGAGCATTCGCCGAGCCGACGAGGCGGACGCGCGCTGGCATCGCCGGGCACTGGCCGCGCGCCGGCGGGTGTCGAGCGAGGACGCCCGGCTGGCGCAGCTGTATCGGCGCGCGGAGTGGTCGTCCCGAGCGCTGATCGCGGTGGTTGTGCTCGGCATGGTGTGGGCCGGGGTGAATGTGCAGCACAACCTGGTGCCGAGCGGAGACATGTCCGACCCGCTGTACTGGTTGAGCTACGGGATCGAGGCGATGATCTCGATTCCGATCATCACCATCATGGTCGCCGCGACCACCGCGGCCCGCTGGGGTCGCGAACTTCCGCGCGGCAAGGTGGTGTTCTTCGAGGTCGCGCTGCTCGGGACCACCGTCGCACTGAATGCGGGGCCGCATCTAGCGTCGGGTTCCTTCGGACGTGCCACGGAATACGCGATCGCACCCGTCATGGTCGGGGTGGTCATCTGGTTGCACGCGTGGGTTTCGGCGCGTTATGCGTTGCTGATCGACGGCGCCCCGGTGGTGGATCGCGAGGCGACGATGGTTCGGCGTCGAATCAGCGAGGACCCGCGCGTTGGGCTCGCCGTCGATGCACCGGACGAGCACCGATGGTTGCTCAGTGGAGTCGACCCGTATGAGGCGTCAAACGCCAGTCGGTTGGGTGGCGCGGTTGCCGAGAACGGTGGGGTCGCCGGAAGTGCGGGCGGGCTCTCGGACATGCCGCACACTCGTCCGCTCGACCCGAAGGAGCCCGCCGCACCGGCAACCAATGGGCATGTGGTGCGGTCGTTCTCGACCGACGCTGCGCACCCGCTGCCCCACACCGGTCCGCTCGACCCGATGGAGCCCGCCGCACCAGTAACCAACGGGCATACGGTGCGGTCGTTCTCGACCGACGCTGCTCACTCGCTGACCAACTCGGTCGATGAGCCTGCCGTGCACAACGCTCCGTCGACCAACGGACAAGCCATTCACAACGCTCCATCGCCCAACGGCCGTGCGGCTCATAAGCCCTCGTCGAATGGTCATGCCGTGCAAGGCGTTCCGGTCGACAATCATCGCCGTACTGCGGACGAGCAACCGGCCGTCGACATGGAGTCCCGCACCAATGGTCAGGTCGTGGCACCGTTCTCGGCCGTCAACGGCTACCCGCTGCCCGCCGAGCCGCGCGGCTCGCACTCCGCCTGGCCAACCGAGAACGCCTCATCGACCACCGGCTCCGCCGCCCAACCCGACTCGGCAAGTCCTCGCCCGGACGCGCCGGAATCCGACACCGCCGCGTCGAATCCCACCTCCCGCGACAACAGTCACCGCTCGACAACCAACGGCCACGCGGTGACGAACGGTCACGCCGTCACCGACAGCGGCCGGACCGCGCCGGTGAACGGCCAGTCGGCCACATCGGTCAACCGCACCACACCCACCAATGGGGACACCGCGCACACCAACGGCCATGCCGTCGAGGGTCGAGTCGTGTCGACCAATGGGCATGGCACGCCCAATGGACATGCCATGCCGTTGTTTCCGATTAATGATGCGCCGCGCGAACCCGCTGATTCCGGCACCGGCAAGACCGCCGCCCCCGAGGCCACCACGGACGCGCCCCTCGGCGACGACTCAGAAGAGCCTCACCCTGGTGACCCCATTCGTAAGGCCGCCGCGACGATCGCCGACACAGTCGCCCAAGCGATTTCGGGCGAGACCGTTTCTCGCCCCACCACCAGCCGCCGAAAGTCGGCCGCCCCCACCGTCACCGATGCCGATATCGAACAACTCGTCTTCGATGAGGCGGTCGAGCCGCCGCGTCCGCCTGTGCGCACTGGGATGGCCAGTGCTGTCGTCCGCGCCACCGTCGATGCGGAGGTCGAACCGGACGGCTCGGACGCCGAACTCGACGAGGACGAGCTCGACGAGGACAACGAAATCTCCGCTCTCGCACACGAAATCGCCCGTCGGCGGCTGTCGAATCTCACCGTCGAACAGCTCGCGGAGATTCTGCTCCTCGCCGACGAGTCCTGGCCGACACCCGGCATCGCCAACGAGGTCGGTGTCCCCCGCGCCGCCGTCGCCCGCGCTCTCGAAGCGGCCCTCAAGGTCGGCAGGCCGTACGCGATCTCCGGCTGACGTTCGCGAGCAATAACAAGGGCTGTCCTCCGATGTGATCGGAGGACAGCCCTTGTCGTTTACTTACTTGCGTCGTTCACCGGTATTCGACCAACCGCTTCCGCTACTGGGTGCGGCAAGCGTGCGGTCGTCGCCGGATGCGTAAGAGGACCCTGGTCCGCCGGACCCGTCCGACTCGAACGACCTATCGGACTTCCGATCCCCGTGCCCCGGCCACCACGCCCGATGCCCGAGCAGCGCCGTCAGCGCCGGAGTAAAGAACATCGCCATCACGAAGGCGGCGATACCGATGCCGACCGAGATGGCAAAGCCCATCTGTGAGAGAACGTTGTTGCCCGCCAACATCATCGAAGCGAACGTTCCGGCGAGGATCAAGCCCGCCGCCGCGATCGTCGGACCGGTGTGCTGCAGACCGAGCGCCGCCGCCTGCCTCGGGTCGCGGCCCTCGCGAGCCTCCTCCCGCAACCGCGCGACCATCAGGATGTTGTAGTCCGTGCCGAGCGCGACCACGAACAGGTACATGATCACCGGCAGGGTGAAGATCAAGCCGGAATTGCCCTGCATGTGCTGGAACACCAGCACCGCGGCACCGAGCGTGGCGGCGAACCCGAGGAACACCGAGGCCATCAGGTACCACGGCGCGACCAGGCTGCGCAGCAGCAGGGCCAGCACGATCATGATCAGGATCGCCGCCACCGGGAACACGATGGCGTAGTCGTGGTTCATCGCATCCTGGAAGTCGACGAAGACGGCCGTCATACCGCCGACGGCCGCGGTTGTCCCGGCCGGTGCCGCGGCGTGCGCCGCGTCCCGCAGCGGACTGCGGACCGTCTCGATCGCGGCATCCGACTCGGGTGCGGCGGCAAGCGTCACTTGGAAGTTGGCGGTCGCCTTGTCTTCGGACAACAGCGGTTCCGCCACCTGGCCGACCCCCGGCACCTGGGCCAGCGCGGACCGGTAGGCGGTGAGCTGGTCGCTGGTCAGCGCGCCACTGTCCGATCGAAGGAGCACATCCGACGGCTGGGTGGCGCCCGCGGGCATGCCCTTGAGCAATTCCTTGTTGTAGACGACGGATTCGGAGGTGTCCGAGGTCGATCCGCCGGTCAGGTCGAAGGTCGGATGGAATCCGAACGCGAAGATGCCCAGTGCGACGAGCACACCACCCGACACCGCGGCGAACGCGCCCGGTCGCCGCCCGAGCGCGGCGCCCATCGCGGTGAACCGGGCCCCCTTCGGCTCGGCCTGCCATGCCTTCGACGGCCAGAACACCTTGGTACCCAACAGCGATACCACGGCGGGCACCAGCGTGAGGCCCGCGAGCAGCGCCACGGCGACGGCGATCGCCAGTGCGGGCCCGAGCGCACGGAACATGCCGAGGGTGGACAACGTCAGCGCCATGAACGCGATGATCACCGCGCCGGCCGCGGAGGTGATCGCCTCACCGACCCGGGCGACGGCATTCACCATCGCGGTCTTCGGCTCGTCCCCGGCGCGCAACCG
Source organism: Nocardia brasiliensis (assembly GCF_042691675.1). GTDB lineage: Bacteria > Actinomycetota > Actinomycetes > Mycobacteriales > Mycobacteriaceae > Nocardia > Nocardia brasiliensis_D. The sequence continues at coordinate 1,079,861 of NZ_CP170507.1, read as the reverse complement.
TTCCCGGTAGCGGAACATCAGGAACAGGATGTAGTCGGTGCCGACGCCGAACAGCACGACCAGCAGGATGGAGTTCACCGAACTGTCCACCTGGAGGTCGAAAGCCTTGGCCACCATGGCGATCAGGCCGCCGACGACGCTGGAGATCGCGCCGATGACGACGATCGGCAGCAACGCGATCACCGGGCTACGGAAGATGATCAGCAACAGCACCAGAATCAAGATGATCGTGGCGGCGCCGATGATGGCCATGCCCTTCTCGCTCGACTCCACCTGATCCAGCATCTGCGCGGCCTGGCCGGTGATGCCCGCCTTCAGGTCGGTGCCCTGCACCTGTTCCTTCAATGCGTCACGCAGTGCCTTGACCGCGTCGCCCTGCGTCATGTCGCCCGCACTGGTCACCTTCGTCATCTGCACGGCGATGATCTGGATGAGCCGGTTCTCCGAGGGCGGGATCGGCTGTAATGCCGTCACATCCTTGATGTTCGCGGCGGTGAGCTTCGAGCCGATCGCGGCTATCGCGGCGGAATCCCCGGCACTCAACTGGCCGCCGTCGGCACGGGCGAAGACGATGATCGCCGCGGGCGCGGCGCTTTGTGGAAAGGCCTTCTGCTGCATATCGAGTGCCTGGATGGACTCGTAATGCGAAGGCAGGAATTCGGATTGGTCGGTGGTCGATTTGAGTTCTGGCGCCGCGGCGACCACTCCGACGATGATGAGCAGCCACAGGCCGATCACCTTCCACGGATGGTGCACGACCACGCGCCCGAGGCGAGCAAACATGGGGGACAGTTCCTTTCGGTATCCGAGCCGCGGCTCAGATGTCGAGATCCTCGATGGGCGGCTGCTCGGTCACGTCGACGAGCGTGCGGTAGATCTTGGCCGGAACCCGATCCCGCAATTCCTCGTCCGAATCCACCACTTCCAGTGTGGAATCACCCCAGCTCAATTCGTCGAGTTCGAGCACATTGCGCCAGTTCTTCTTCTTCAATTCCTTGACCCAGTCGGCCATCACCGAGAAGTCGGTCCACTCCGCCGTCCGCCGATGCACCACATACTTGCCCTTCCGGCTCGAATAGACCCGGACCACCTCGATCCCCGCCTTGGTGACCTGCGGCGACTCCCCCAACAGCCGCCCGGCAAACCGCTGCACCCGCGCACCCCCCGGCCCCAACTTCACCACCACCTCGTCGAACTCCCCGGAATCCCCCTTCTCGAGATCCACAACCGCCGCACCGGCATCCACCGTCTGCCCCGCTTCGCTACCCATGATGACTCCCATCAATACGTGAATGCGCATACGCGCATAGATCTACAGCGACGGAACCCCTCATTCGTTCCCGTCGCCCCGAGTAGATCTTCAGTTGTCCACTGACCCGGTGCGCCGTTCCCAGCACCCCGTCCGGAGCCACTATAAGTAGATGTATACGTATAACGCAAGCGCTGTCGGGAACCGGACCTTCTTGCGACCTCCGAGTGGCCCCATCCTGCGGCCAGCCGACGACGAATGAGCTCTGTGGTTGAAACCAGAGCGACTATCGTGGAGAACATGACCGGCGCGTATGCCTACGACGAGCGGCCGAGCGGCGAGCACCCGCTGCGCCCCGGCGCATCGCCGCAGGACATTCGCTCGGCGCTGCTGCCCACCGACCGTGCCGAGTTCGATGCCGAGTACGAGCGGGCGCTCACCCATGCACGCGAACGCCTCGATCTCACGGAGTTGTTCGGCACTCTCGAACACTGGCGACGCATCGCGCTCCTGCAAAACGACCGGAAAAGCTACCGGCAGGTCGTTCGCAAAGCAGCGAAAATACTTACCGGCGAAGAGATTCCAGAGGATGAACCGCTCGAGGTCACTCGAGCCAAGGCCGGTATGTAGGTGTACCGCGTCCAGATCGACCCGGACGTTCATCAGCAAATCGACGCACTTTCCGCAACTGCGCTAGCGCCGTTTGCGGAGCTGCGAGTCGTTCTCGAAGTCAGTCCTTGGAGCGGTGACTCCATCAACAGGGCGAAGCCGGACGCACCGGTACGAACAATGCCATTCGGCCGGAACCACGAAGGACTGGTGACCTATCTCGTCGTTGATGAGCGCCGAGAAGTCCACGTGCCGATAGTCCAGTGGATCGGCGACTAGGTGGCAGGAAGCGAGTAGTCGAGCGGCCAAAGGTTTCAGCCTATGGCCTGGCCGACTTCCACTCTTTCCTTCTCGATGGCGAGGCGGCGGCGTTCGCGGATGCCGACGAGCAGGGCCAGGCCGAGGGTGAGGCCTAGGGTTGCGGCGGCGGTGAAACCTGCGGCGAAGCCGCCTGCGTCGATGGCTATGCCTGCCATGGAGCTGCTGATGCCGTTGCCGAGGGTGAGGGCGGCGCTGTGCCAGCCGATGGCTTCGCCGCGGCCGCCTTCGGGGACGATCCGGCTCATTTGGTCGATGGAGGCGGTAATTGTTGGGGCGCAGAAGATTCCGGCGAGGAGGCCGGTGATGGCGAGGGAGATCGGGCCGACGGCGAAGGCCATCGGGATGGTGACGGCGCCGAGGGCGGCGAGCACGACGCCGAGCCATTGTTGTGCGCCGAACTCGCGCACGGCGGAGACGAAGGTCAGTTCGGAGGCGGCGAGGAGCGAGATGGCCGCGCTCGCGCCGACGCAGAGAGCGACGAATTCGATGCCGAACCAGGCGCGACGCGGTACGGCGGGGGCTGCCGGGTGGCCCGCGGGCGAGTACCAACGTCCATTGCACGCAGAGCAATACGATCGTGGTGACCAGAGGCTGGCGGCGGCGACGCCGAGGATCGGCCCGACCATGAACGCCATCTCGACCGACACCGCTTCCAGCGCGAGCGCCGGTTGCCGGTTCTCCTCTGTGGTCGCCGCGATCACCGCTTGCCGGACCACGGTGAAGATCGGGACGTCGAAGCGTCCGGCGACCGCGGCGAGGACCAGCAGCGGAACATAGTCGAAGTGCGCCTTCGACTTCCACGCCTGCCGCCGATGCCCGCCGCAGCCGCCGTGCGGTCCGGCTGGTGACCGCATCCCCTTGCTCCCGTGGGCGGGTCAGGCGGTGAGGGCGGCGCGATTCAGTAGGTAGTCGGTGAGGGGTTCGTAGTATTCGGGGAAGACCCCGTCGTCGAGGGGGACGGTGACGGCGATTTTGCCTTCGTCGTGGCCGGCGAACAGGGCTGGGTCGTTGGAGTCGGCGAAGCCGACGGTGTCGATGCCTGCTTCGCCTGCGGCACCGGCCCAGCCGTGGTCGGCGATGACCAGGTCGGGCCAGGGGTTGGGGCTGTCGCGTAGTTCCGCCAGCATGGCCTGCATGGGGTGCGGGTCGTGAGTGTGCTTCAGCCTGCCGTCGGCGCGGAGCGCGGCAACGCCTGAGGTGTAGGCGATTTCGCGCATCCTCGGCCCACTATCCGTGCGGACCTGGTACGACCATCCGGCGGCGGGGGTGAGCACCGCACATCCGGCGGCACGCAAAGCATCTTCGACGGCTCGATAGACACCCATGAGCGGTCCCGGGTGTCCGGTCGCCAGGATCACCGTTTCCTGTTCACGGGCCGCACGGCCGATCCTGTCCCCCATCGCGTCGAGCGCGTCGATGGTCAATTCGGGGTCGATGGTGTCGGAGCCTTGCCGATACCGCGGGTCGGGATTGACCCCACACAGCCGCGCCATCATCTCCAGCGTCTCGTCGAACGTCCAAGCCTTCAGTGCCAGCCCGAATTGATAGTCGGGATCCTTCGCGACCATCCGGCGATAGTGCGCCAGGTTCCCTTCGCGCGGCGTCGCGACGTCCCCCGCGATCCTGGTTTGCAGCAAATGCTTACGCAACAGCGCCCGGTCATATGGCTGCGTCATGAATCCCACCTCCGCGTCGCCCGGCGCTGCCGCCGAGGCCAGGTGCACCGACGCAGTGTTCGTTCGCCGTCAACATGACACTACAAGAATCGTCTGTTTACTCCGCTCGATCGCGGAACGGGTTTCGGACCTCGAGTCCAGCGAAGTTGCGGCCATGCTGAAGGTCTTCGGACAGAAGGTATTTCGCGCCGGACTGGGCTGCGGCCTCGATGATCAACGCATCCCACCAGGACACTTTGTGTGCCTCCTGGAGGAATGAGGCGTTTACGACTACCAGTGGATCCATGTCGATGGCGCACCATTCGCTGTACACCGCAACGATGCGGCGAGCTTCGGTCGCCGTCAACCGCGGTGTGAACTTGCGCGTGGCGACGCTATAGAACTCCTGCAGGACCTGTGTGCTCAGCACACCGACCTTCTGGTCCCATAAGCCCGCGAGAACTTCACGAGCAATCACGCTTCGACGATCGATGCCTGCCTCATAGGCATAGAGGAGGACGTTGGTGTCTACGAAGACCCGTTCTGCGCTCACCGGCTCCGACTCTCCCATCGGTCGTAGAGGTCTTCGCGCCGCCATTCGACGGGGCCCTCACCTGTCCGCTCCGCCGCCATCGCCATCGCTTGCAATGCCTGGTGTCTCGCCGCCTCATAGCGGGCGGTATCGGTGACGAGTTCGCGCACTTGCTGCGCCAACAACGCGCTGAGCGACGTCCCCTGCCTGGCCGCGATCACCTTGGCCTCGGTGATCAGCTCTTCGTCCAGCTGGAGCGTCAAGTTCCTCTTGGTCATGCCACAGTATATCACGTGGACCACAGGAATTAACGTGGATCTCGCCAGCGTCCACGAAACGACAAAGGCCCGCCTCCCAAATGGGAAGCGGGCCTTCGACATTCAGACCGGAAAGACCTACTTGGCCTTCTCCAGCACCTCGACCAGACGCCAGCGCTTGGTCGCCGACAGCGGTCGGGTCTCCATCAGCTGGACGCGGTCGCCGATGCCGGCGATCTCGTTCTCGTCATGCGCCTTCACCTTGGAGGTGGTGCGAATGATCTTGCCGTAGAGCTTGTGCCGGTTACGGTCTTCCAGCTCGACGACAATCGTCTTGGTCATTTTGTCCGAGACAACGTAGCCGGTGCGTACCTTGCGGCTGGCGCGCTGCTCTTCCACTTTCTCGCTCATGCCGCATCTCCCTTGTCAGCGGGTCCGGTGGCCAGACCGAGCTCGCGCTCGCGCATGACCGTGTAGATGCGCGCGATCTCGTGACGAACCACGCGCAGCCGACGGTTGTTGTCCAGCTGACCCGTCGCCATCTGGAAGCGCAGGTTGAACAGCTCTTCCTTGGAGTCGCGCAGCTTCTGCACCAACTCTTCTTCGGTGAGCTCGCGGAGCTCTGCGGCCGGTGTTTCAGTAGCCATCAGAACTGCTCCTCCCTGGTCACGATCCTGCACTTCATCGGGAGCTTGTGCATCGCGCGGCGCAGGGCCTCACGAGCGATCTCCTCATTGGGGTAACTCATCTCGAACATCACCCGTCCGGGCTTGACGTTCGCGATCCACCACTCGGGCGAACCCTTACCGGAACCCATGCGGGTTTCGGCAGGCTTCTTGGTGAGCGGGCGATCCGGGTAGATGTTGATCCAGATCTTGCCGCCACGCTTGATGTGGCGGGTCATCGCGATACGCGCCGACTCGATCTGCCGGTTGGTGACGTAGGCCGGCTCCAGTGCCTGGATGCCGAACTCGCCGAACGCCACCGAGGTGCCGCCCTTCGCCATGCCGGAACGACCCGGGTGATGCTGCTTGCGGTGCTTCACCTTGCGAGGCATCAGCATGCGTCAGCCCTCCTGTGTCTCTGCCGGAGCGTCCACCACCGCGGTGGCGGCGCGCCCGGCCTCGGTGCTGGTCGCCGTGGTGCCGGCGGAACCGGACCGACGCGGGCGAGACGGACGCTCGCGGCGCGGGCGATCACGATCGCCTGCCGGAGCGCTCACGGCGGCCAGCTCACGCTTGCCACCGACGATGTCGCCCTTGTAGATCCAGACCTTCACGCCGATGCGACCGAAGGTGGTCTTGGCCTCGTAGAGGCCGTAGTCGATGTCGGCCCGCAGCGTGTGCAGCGGGACCCGACCCTCGCGGTAGAACTCCGAGCGCGACATTTCGGCGCCACCGAGGCGGCCCGAGCACTGCACACGGATGCCCTTGACGTTCGGCGAACGCATGGCCGACTGGATGGCCTTACGCATCGCACGACGGAACGCCACGCGGTTCGACAGCTGCTCGGCCACGGCCTGAGCAACGAGCTGCGCATCCGACTCGGGGTTCTTGACCTCGAGGATGTTCAGCTGCACCTGCTTCTTGGTGAGCTTCTCCAGCTCGGCACGGATGCGATCGGCCTCGGCGCCACGGCGGCCGATGACGATGCCCGGACGAGCGGTGTGGATATCGACACGGACGCGATCCCGCGTCCGCTCGATCTCCACCTTGGAGATGCCCGCCCGCTCCATGCCGGTGGCGAGGAGCTTACGGATAGCGACATCTTCCTTGACGTAGTCCGCGTACTGCTTGTCCGCGTACCAACGCGACTTCCAGTCGGTGGTGATACCGAGGCGGAAGCCATGGGGATTGATTTTCTGTCCCATTTACTTTGCCCCTCCCTTCCGGCGGTTGCGAGTTGCTCCACCGGCGGTGGGGATGCTCTCGACCTCGATGGTGATGTGGCTGGTGCGCTTGCGGATGCGGAACGCACGGCCCTGGGCGCGCGGCTGGAACCGCTTCATGGTCGCACCCTCGTCGACGTAGGCCGTCGAGATGACCAGGGTGGCCGGGTTCAGGCCGAGGTTGTTCTCGGCGTTCGCCGCGGCACTGGCCACGACCTTGGCAACTGGCTCGCTCGCGGCTTGCGGCGCGAACTTCAGGATCGCCAGGGCATCCTCGACTCGCTTGCCGCGGACCAGGTCCACGACACGACGAGCCTTCATCGGGGTCACGCGAACGTGCTTGGCCGTCGCGCGCGCAGTCGGATTCTGAGTATCAGTCGTCATCGCCGCTTGCTCTTCCGGTCGTCCTTGACGTGGCTCTTGAACGTCCTGGTCGGCGCGAACTCACCGAGCTTGTGCCCGACCATGTTGTCCGAGACGAACACCGGCACGTGCTTGCGACCGTCATGGACGGCGAAGGTGTGGCCGATGAAATCGGGGATGATGGTCGAACGACGCGACCAGGTCTTGATGACCTGCTTCGTGCCCTTTTCGTTCTGCACGTCCACCTTCGCGAGGAGGTGGTCGTCGACGAACGGGCCTTTCTTGAGGCTGCGTGGCATTTCTTACCTCCTCCTTCAGCGCTTGTTCTTGCCGGACTTGCGGCGGCGGACGATGAGCTTGTCGCTCGGGCGGTTGGGCTTGCGGGTGCGGCCTTCCGGCTGACCCCACGGCGAGACCGGGTGGCGACCACCGGAAGTCTTGCCTTCACCACCACCGTGCGGGTGGTCGACCGGGTTCATCACGACACCACGGACGGTGGGGCGACGGCCCTTCCAGCGCATCCGGCCGGCCTTGCCCCAGTTGATGTTCGACTGCTCGGCGTTGCCGACCTCGCCGACGGTGGCGCGGCAGCGCACGTCGACGCGACGGATTTCGCCGGAGGGCATACGCAGCGTGGCGTAGGAGCCTTCCTTACCGAGCAGCTGGATGCTGGATCCGGCCGAACGAGCCATCTTCGCGCCGCCGCCCGGACGCAGCTCCACCGCATGGATGGTGGTACCGGTCGGGATGTTGCGCAGCGGCAGGTTGTTACCCGGCTTGATGTCGGCCGTGGGGCCGGACTCGATCGGGGTGCCCTGCGCGATGCCCTTGGGCGCGATGATGTAGCGCTTCTCGCCGTCCACGAAGTGCAGCAGCGCGATGTTCGCGGTGCGGTTCGGGTCGTACTCGATGTGCGCGACCTTGGCCGGGATGCCGTCCTTGTCCAGCCGACGGAAGTCGATCAGACGGTAGGCACGCTTGTGGCCGCCACCGCGGTGCCGGGTGGTGATGCGACCATGCGCATTACGGCCACCCTTGCTGTGCAGCGGACGGATGAGCGACTTCTCGGGGGTCGACCGAGTGATCTCAGCGAAGTCCGAAACGGACGACCCGCGGCGACCCGGGGTTGTCGGCTTGTACTTACGAATTGCCATGAGTTCTTCTCTTCTTTCTGGAGTCCCAGACGCTTACGCGACCGGGCCTCCGAAGATCTCGATGGGCTTGCTGTCGGCCGAGATGGTCACGAGCGCGCGCTTGGTGTCCTTGCGCTTGCCGTAACCGAAGCGGGTCCGCTTGCGCTTGCCCTGACGGTTGGCGGTGTTGACGCTGGTGACCGTGACACCGAAGACCTTCTCGACGGCGATCTTGATCTGCGTCTTGTTGGAGTCCGGGTGCACCAGGAAGGTGTAGGTGCCCTCCTCGATCAGTCCGTAGGACTTCTCGGAGATGACCGGCGCCAGCAGGATGTCGCGGGGGTCGGCGATGGTGGTCACTTGCTCTCCTCCTGTGCAGCCTCGGCGGGGCCGTGCACGAAGGCGTTGAGCGCCTCCACGCTGAACACGACCTCGTCGCTTTCCAGCACGTCATAGGTGTTGAGCTGGTCCGGCGCGATCGGGTGCACGAACTCGAGGTTCTGCACGCTCTTCCAGGCCGCGATGTCCTCACGTCCGAGGACGAGGAGGAACTTCTTGCGGTCCGACAGCTCCGCGAGGAAGCTCTTGGCCGTCTTGGTCGACGGGTCCTGCCCGGCAACCAGTTCGGAGATCACGTGGATGCGCTCGTTACGCGCCCGGTCCGAAAGAGCTCCACGCAGCGCGGCGCGGATCATCTTCTTGGGGGTGCGCTGGCTGTAGTCCCGCGGCTGCGGGCCGTGCACGACGCCACCACCGGTGAACTGGGGCGCGCGGGTCGAGCCCTGACGGGCGCGGCCGGTGCCCTTCTGCCGGTACGGCTTCTTGCCACCACCGCGGACTTCACCGCGGGTCTTGGTGGAGTGCGTGCCCTGGCGGGCCGCGGCCAGCTGCGCGATGACCACCTGGTGCATCAGCGAGATGTTCGCGGTCACGTCGAAGATCTCCGCGGGGAGCTCGACGGTGCCATTGGTCTTGCCGCCCAATTCCTTGACCGGCAGGGTCAGGTTGGCCTTCTTTTCGAGGCTGGTCATGCGTGCGCACCACCCTTCACTGCGCTCTTGACGATCACGACATTGCCGCGACGACCCGGGATCGCTCCCTTGATCAGCAGCAGGCCGTTTTCGGCGTCGACCTTGTGCACCGACAGGTTCTGCGTGGTGACGCGGTCGTTGCCCATCCGGCCCGACATGCGCATGCCCTTGAACACGCGGCCGGGGGTGGCACAGCCACCGATGGAACCTGGGCGACGGTGCACGGCCTGCGCACCGTGCGAGGCGCCCTGACCGGCGAAGCCGTGCCGCTTCATGGTGCCGGCGAAGCCCTTGCCCTTGCTGGTACCGGTGACGTCGACGTAGGTGCCCTCTTCGAAGACGTCGGCGTTGATCTCCTGGCCGACCTCGAAGGTGGACGCGTCGGCGACGCGGATCTCGGCGACGTGGCGGCGCGGCGTGACACCGGCCTTGGCGAACTGACCGGAGACCGGCTTGTTCACCTTGCGCGGGTCGATGGCGCCGAAAGCGACCTGTACGGCGCTGTAGCCGTCGCGCTCCACGGTGCGGATCTGGGTAATAACGTTCGGTCCGGCCTTGATGACGGTCACGGGAACGACGCGGTTCTTCTCGTCGAACACCTGGGTCATACCGAGCTTGGTGCCCAGGATGCCGGCCGCAGGCCTGTTCTTGTTGTCAGTCATGTCTCGAGTCCCCGTCACTGAATGTTGACGTCGACGCTGGCCGGCAGGTCGATGCGCATCAGCGCGTCGACCGTCTTCGGCGTCGGGTCGAGGATGTCGATAAGCCGCTTGTGCGTACGCATCTCGAAGTGCTCGCGCGAGTCCTTGTACTTGTGCGGCGAACGGATGACGCAGTACACGTTCTTTTCGGTCGGCAACGGCACCGGCCCGACGACACGGGCCCCAGTGCGGGTCACCGTCTCGACGATCTTGCGCGCTGACGCGTCGATCGCCTCGTGGTCGTAGGCCTTGAGCCTGATGCGGATCTTCTGTCCCGCCACGCTAAGTGTCCTTTTCTCCGCTTATTACCTTCGTGATCCGGAAGCTGGCTTCCGTACCACCCTCAATTTGCACAGCCCGAACACACGAAGACGTCTCACGTGAGACCGCGACCGCGCACGCATGCTCGGTCCTCGCCGCTGTTCATCTGTCATGGTTCTCCGGTCCACGCGGTCGGGCGTGTCGCCCATCCGCTCATTCCTCGGCACTGGATCCAACTTCATCTCAGGCCTGGAACACTGTCCCGGACGTACCCACACCGGTTGACCCCGTGAGGTACACGATTGGTACTACTCGCCTCGCCTAGCCATCCCGTCTCACTCGGAAACAGGCACGGCCCGGTGCAAGGCAACCCGAACAGTATGCCCGACGCGTCCATCGACTTCAAATCCGCCCCCCACGAGCGGCTCCGCCCAGGTCATCGGCATGGCGGCGGAGACAGCAACGGCGGCGGTGTGACGATTCCGAGGAGCCGTCACGGCCGCCGCCGCTCGGTAAATCAGCTGGTCCCGCTCCGGCGAAACCGGGCAGGACCAGTCGGAGCTCAGTCCAGTACCTGGCGAATCGCGTACGGCGATCCGGCAAAGCTGGCCGGATCGACCAGGGCAATCGCGATCCATCCGCTGCGCGAGGCGGCCGCCTCGGCGGTGACGCCGGAGAACTCGAGGTAGTCGTTGTACACGACACCGTCGAACTCTTCGCCGCCGTTATATACGGATTTTTCGTCGAGGTAGAAGATGCCCTCGTTGGTCAGCGGGCCATTCAGCATGCCGACCAGTGGACTGTGCTGCAGCGCGACCGTTTCGCCGTGATCCAGCACAACGCCGAAGTAGATGCCGTCCTGCGGAGCGACGACCGGAGTGATGGCGGCGGCTTGACCGGCCCCCGCCGATACCGCGAATGCGGCGCCGCCGAGTGCGATGCCCAACGCAACGACGGCAGTACGAATACTCATGATGCAGAACTCCAGTTCCCCTACGCGCCAACCGAAATGGTGTTGGCCCCCAGCGACGCCATCCCTCGGCCCGCCCCGTCAAGGTAGCAATTCGGGCCGACATCGGCAGGCCGACCAACCAGCATGTTTTCGGCCGCGCCCGCGGGCAACCTCGACGTGAACTTACTTTTGAGTAAGATACGGCTCATGACGAAAGAGACCGCGACCTACCGCGGCTGGAAGAAGCTGCCGGACAATCGGCTCGGCCACACGCTGTTCTCGCTGGGCATGGTCGCGCGGGTGCCGTACTTCGGCACGGTGCTGCCGAACGTCGTGCGGCTCGAACCGGGGCTGTGCGAGGTGACCTCGCCGAAGTGGTTCGGCATCCACAACCACCTCGGCACCTTCCACGCCATCGCGGCCTGCAACCTGGCCGAGGTGGCGATGGGCATGCTGAGCGAGGCCACCGTGCCCGCGACGCACCGCTGGATCCCGAAGGCGATGAACGTGCAGTACCTGGCCAAGGCCGAGACCGGCCTGCGGGCCGTCGCGAAGCTGCCGGAGATTCCGGACTTCGCGGCGATCACCGAGGGCCAGAACCTGATCGTGCCGGTCTCGATCTACGACAAGCACGGCCTCGAGGTCGTACACGCCGACATCACCACCTGGGTCACCCCGAAGTAGCCGGGCCGCCGCTCAGCAGGGCAGGGGACGATTGTCGTTGGCCAGTGCGCCGAGTACCGCGGCGGCCGCTCGGGTATCGGCGAGCAGGCCACTGTGATCGGCGGTGTCGGTGGGGCAGCCGTCTTGCAGCCAGATGTTGCGGTTCTCGCCGGTCGGCGACGCGAGCAGCGCGGTCTCCTGCGGAGTGATGATCTCGTCGGCGCGGGAGGCGAGGGCCGTGTACCGGATGCCGGGCACGGTCTCGCCTCCCGCGTTCAGCCGGTTCAGCAACGGTGACCCAACCACCTGCTGCTGACCCGGAGTTCCGAAGACCTGGGCGGCGATCTGCGCGTTGCCCAGGCCGAGCGAGGCCAGATCCGGGTAGTTCTCGCGCAGTCCGGCCCAGGTAGAGCCCCGATACGGGGTGCCGAGCGTGACCACCTGAGCCACCGTATCGGCGCCGTGCGTCCGCACGTATTGGCGGATCACCGTGCCGCCGGTGGAGTGACCGACGAGCGCGACCTGGCGAGCCCCGGTAGCGGCCCGCACGGACTGCACCACATCGCTCAGCTCGCTCGCCATCCGATCGATATCGGCTACGCCGTAGACCACGCGACCGAGCAACGCGGCCCCGACCGGGCCGATACCTGTTGTGCTGGAACCGGCTTGGCCGCTTACGACATCACGCAGTCCGGGCGCGGAGCCGAGATTCGCCGCGTACACACAGTGACCTTCGGACCGCAGCAACGGCGCGAGCAGGGCGAAGCTGCTGACCGCGTCGGTGCCGGAGCCGTGCACGAGCACCACCGGCTCCGGCCGCGCCGGCGACGGGCGGCAGGCCCAGTCGTTGGCACCCGCCAGCACCGGGGTGGGCGGTGCGGCGACCGCGGCAGCCGGGTGCAGCACGGCCGCGCAGGCGGCGGCGAGGAGCAGGCCGGCGATTTTCGCGGCCTGTTTCCGAATCCACATCTCAAATTCCCAACGGAGCGGACAGGGCGGGCCACGAGTTCTTCAGCGCCTCTTCCCAATATCCCCAGGAATGGGTGCCGTCCGCATTGATGTCATAGGTTGCCGGAATGCCCAATGTATTCAGACGGGTCCGCATATTGCGCGAGCAATAGTTGGTGGCCGCCTCGATGGCGCCGCCTTTGATGAGCTGGGCCGCAATTCCGTCTACGCCGGGCAGGGAATACTTGCCGTTCAATACGTCGTGTTTCCCGGGCAGCCCGCCGCCGCTGGAAATATAAATGGATTTGCCGCGCAATCCTTCGGCCTGTACATACGGATCATTGGCCGCCCAGCGCGGATCGTCGGGCGCGCCGTACATGTTCGCCATGTTCGCCCAGCCCCAGGTTTCCACGGTGAGCCGGACGAACTCCTGGCCGACCGGGTCGCTGATCTGCGCGCACCCGCTGTAGGCGGCGACGCTGGCGTAGAGGTCGCCGGTGGTCGCGGCGAGCGCCAGCGTGCTGGTGCCCGCCATCGAGAAGCCCGCGATGGCATTGCGTCCGTTGGTCGCGAAGTATTTGTCGATGAGCGGCGGTAATTCGCGGGTCAGGAAGGTCTTCCACTGCTGACGGCCGAGCCGGGGATCGTCGTTGACCCAGTCGGCGTAGTAACTGAACATGCCACCGATCGGGGAAACCACGTGCACGTTCTTGGTCGACAGAAACTGGAACGCATCTGTTTCCGTCTCCCAGGTGACGCCGTCCTCGCCGCCGCCCGCACCCTGCAACAGGTAGAGCACCGGCCGCGGCACACCGGTGTCGGCCGCCCGCTGCGTTTCCACCTGGATATCGCGGTCCATCGCGGCGGAATGAATGGTCAAAGTGAGCTTTCGCGCATCGTGTTCTTGCACCGCGACAATTGATGATTCCGCGGGCGCCCCGTGCGCCGGTGCGGGCATCACCGCTATAACAGCAGCTGCTCCAATTGTGACCGCGAGCACACCAAGCCAGCGGGGGTGGTAGCCTCTCATGATTCCCCTTCTCCCGAACACGGAAACCACCCGCGCTCGGCGCCAACACTAAGTGCGTGGCCACGCATTTTCATCACTGAAGTTGCTGGGCCACCGATTCTGGGGGCACGGCAGAACGCAATTCTCGAAGTGCTTGCTTTCACTTTGTTTGCCTTGTCGCGAGACCCGAATTTCGGGGGCTCCGAGCACCGAGATAGTTGCGTCGGCCCGGCCGCAGCGGATTGAATGCCCTTATGGGTGTCAGCGCGGTCCGAGACGTCGACGTATGCGTGGTCGGTCTCGGCCCGACCGGCCGGGCGCTGGCGCATCGCGCGATGCGGGCCGGGTTCAGCGTCACCGCCATCGATCCGCGGCCGGACCGGCTGTGGCCGCCCACCTACTCCTGCTGGGTCGACGAGTTGCCGGATTGGTTGCCGCCGAGTGCGATCGCCACCACGATTCCGACACCCACCGTCTGGACCAAGTCCGAACTCCGCATCGATCGCCCCTACTGCGTGCTGTCCAAATCCGGGCTGCGCGAGGCACTTGCGCTCGACGACGCCACCGTGCTCACCGGACGCGCCACCCGGGTCGACGCACACGTGGTCGAACTCGCCGACGGCACAACGATCACCGCGGCCACCGTTTTCGATACCCGCGGCCTGCCCACCCTCGGTCGGCGCAGGGCCGCCAGCGCACACGGCATCTTCGTCGCCGCCGAGACGGCCGCGCCCATGGTCGCCGAGGGCGAAGGATTGCTGCTGGACTGGCGGCCGGAGAACGGGGCGGGTCCCGACGAGCCGCCGTCATTCCTCTACTCGGTGCCGCTCGGTGACGGCACGGTGATCTTCGAGGAAACCAGTCTCGGCCTGCGCGGCGGTATGCCGCAGCAGGAACTACGCAGGCGCACACTGAATCGTCTTGCCGCACACGGCATCAGGCTCACCGGTACCGAGCCCACCGAAGCCGCGCACTATCCGCTGGACCAGCCGCCGCCGAAAAAGGGCGTGGCCCAAGCTGTTCCGTTCGGCTCGCGCGGCGGCATGATGCACCCATGCACCGGCTACAGCGTCGCCGATTCGCTGGCGCTGGTCGACACCGCGATCATCGCCTTGCGGCAGGGCCGCGACCCGATCGCCGAACTGTGGCCGCGCCGCGCCAGGTTGGTGTACTGGATGCGGATGCGCGGCCTATGGGGTCTGGGCCGCCTGACCACCGAACAGTCCATCGCCATGTTCGACGCGTTCTTCAACGCCTCCCCGCGCGGCCAGCGGGCACTACTGTCCGCACACGACGACTACACCGCTCTCGGCGCGGTTCTGTTCAACACCGTCGCGCACACCTGGCCGTTCCACTGGCGCTACGACTTGGTCGGCTGGACCCACCGCAATCGCTGGCTGGACTACGACTTCGATCAGGCGCCGGTCTCGGCCGCCCGGCGATAGCCGCGCACGGCCGGGTAGGCGAACACGATGATCAGCCCGATCGCCCACAGCAGGGTCTTCATCAGCGGCTCCCCGACCGGTCCGCCGTAGGACAACCCACGCATCGCGTCGATCGCACAGCTCATCGGCTGGTTCTGAATCGTGGTCCGTAGCCAGGACGGATAGGCGAAGACAGGTGCGAAGCCGGTATTGAAGAACATCAGCAGCGTGTTGATGATGCCGATGACGTTCACCAGCATCACGCCGTCGGTGATGGTGGCCAGTGCGGTGACGAGCACGGCGAAGGCGACCCCGAACAACACGGGAATCGCGATCAACGCGATCCCGGCGAGCGGCCCTTCGAGGAAGCGGAAACCCAGCAACATCCCGACCGCGACGACGAACAGGGTCGTGATCAGCACCCGGACCGCCTCGGCCAGCAGACGCCCGGTCAGCCCGGCTGCTCGGTGAATCGGCATGGTCCAGAACCGGCCGAGCAGGCCGGTCATCTTCTCGCCCTTGAACCCCAGCGCGCTCACGACCGCACCGGACATGGCGGCGACCAGCGCGAGCAACGGAACCTGCGCGTAGATGCTGGGCTGACCGGTGTACGCGGTGATCGAATTACCGAGCACGATCCGGAACATCACCAGCGTCAACGCCGGATACACCAGCGTCTGGATCGTCGTCGCGGGATCGCGCGCCCACACCAGCAGCAGCCGCTTGCACTGGATCAGGCTGTGCGTGACCCAAAGGCTCAGCGAGTTCTCCGGCTTCGCCGCCACTTCGGGCAACGGCGTTTTCCACGAGATGTTTTCGGTCTCGTCGACCCGAGCCATGGTGGCCTCCGCAGAACTCATGACCGCCTCGCGCTCGCCCAGATCGCCAGCGGGGTGAAGACGAGCGCGAGCCCGATCACCCAGACCAGCGGCACCCACAACACTTGCCAGCTCACCCCGCCCGCGGCCATGTCACGCAGCGCGAACGAGAACTGCGAGACCGGCTGATTGCGCACGAACCCGCGAATCCACTCCGGAAAGCTGCGTTCCGGGACGAAGCCACAGGAGAGCATGCCGAAGATGAGTGTGGGCAGGGTCAGCGCCTGACTCAGCGATTCCGGGCTCTTGGTCAGGCTGCCGAGCGCGTCCGCGCCGAGCGCGAGCGTGGTACCGACCGCCAAGGCGAAAACGCAGAACAGCGCGGCCTGGCCGAAACCCGCGACGAAACGGAAGCCGATCACATATCCGAACAGCAGCGCCGCGACCAATGAGGTGACCGAGCGAACCAGCCCGGCCGCGACCCGCGCGGACAACGGAACCAGCATGCCGATCGGCATGGTCTGCATTCGGGTACTCAGCCCGGTCAGCGCCTCGAACGCGGCCAACTGCGCGTTGGACATCATGGTGAAGGCCATCGTCTGCAACACGATGATCGGCATGACGTACTGGGCGTAGTCGACGCCCTGGAACTTCATGACGTAGCGCAGCGGTAGGTAGAACCCGACGGTGAACACCAGCGGGGTCACGACCGCGACGATCAGCTCACCCTTGGTGGCCATGGTCCGGACGATGCGGCCGGACAGCGCCCGCCACTGGGCGAACGAGGACAGCCGGGCCTTGGGTAGGTCCGCGAACAACGCGGCCGCGTCGGCGGCCCGGGTCGGGACAGTAGGAGCACTCACGCGTTTCCACCCGACCGACCGGTAATGGACAGGAACACGTCGTCGAGCGAGGGCCTGCGCAGGGCGATGTCGGCCAGCTCGATGCCCGCGGTGTCGAGGCGGCGCAGCGCCTCGGTCAGCGTGGCCGCGCCCTCCGGCGCCGGGATCGAGAGGCGATCGCCGCCGTCGATGTCGGCGAGCACCGCTGCCGGTACCAGGTCGCCGAGCGCGGCGGCGGTCGAGCGCAGTTGGGTCGGGTCGAGCGGGACCACCTCGCAGTAGCTGCCGCCGGTCTTCTCCTTGAGCTCGTCGGCGGTGCCCTCGGCGATCACCGTGCCCTTGTCGATGACGATGATGTTGTCGCTGAGTACGTCGGCTTCCTCGAGGTACTGCGTGGTGAGCAGCACCGTGATGCCTTGCGCCTTCAGCGCGTTCACCAGATCCCAGACGCCCTGCCGGCTGCGCGGATCGAGGCCGGTGGTCGGCTCGTCGAGGAACACCACCTCGGGACGCACCACCAGACCGCAGGCGATGTCGACCCGGCGGCGCATGCCACCCGAATAGTGGCGCACCGCGCGACGGCCCGCGCTGACCAGATCGAATTCCTCGAGCAGGGTGTCGGCGCGCTTGCGGGCGGCGGACTTGCTCAGGCCCATCAGGCGACCGAACAATTCCAGGTTCTCCCGGCCGGAGAGGTTCTCGTCGAGCGCGGCGTACTGACCGGTCATCATGATCGACCGGCGCACCCCCGCCGCGTCCTTCAGCACGTCGTGCCCGGCGACCACGGCGGTGCCCGAATCCGGGCGCAGCAGCGTCGACAGGATCTTCACCATCGTCGTCTTGCCCGCACCGTTCGGGCCGAGGATGCCGAGGACGCTGGCGCGGGCGGCGTCGAAGCTGACCCCCTGCAGTGCGTGCACATCGCCGAACGACTTGCGAACATCCGTCACCCGGACCGCTGGCTCACTCGCACGCAGATCTGCTTGGTTCAAGCTCGGCATCAACTCTCCACTATCGGCAATTGCGACGACTCGGGGCCGCCGGAGCGCGCGCGTATACGTCCCCATAGGTGATCCGTAGCGCTTGGCGCGATGTTACCGGTATGCAGGGTTCGCACCGGGTCGCCCGCACGGTACCCAACGGGAGCGCGCGTTAATTGTGTCCTTACTCACAGTTGCCGATATCCGTCCGGCGCGACGCAGATCGGCGCTGGTGGACAGTGTCAAGGGCAGCGCGGTGGCGGCGGACGAGCCTTGTCGGCCCGTCGCGGCGACCATAGTCTGCTAATCGGGGGAACACTCACTCGTCCGCGGCGGCTGCCCCGCAAGTGGTCCGCACGCCGATTTCGACACTGCGAGAGGTGATCATGGCCGAGTCCGCGCAGCCACGAGTGGCGGCGCAGCCGGGAGGATCGGGCCGACCGAACGTGCTGACGTCCTACGACCCGCGCACCGGCGAGACCGTTGGCAACTACGCCGTGATGGGCGCAGGCGAAATCAACCGCACGGTGCGCGGTGCCCGAGCGGCCGAAAGATGGTGGGCCGAGCTCGGATTCAGCGGGCGCAAGCGCTGGCTGCTCGACTGGAAGCGTGACATCACCCGGCGCGCAGGCGAATTGGTCGAGATTCTGTCCGAGGAAACCGGCAAGCCGGAGGCGGACGCGGCCATCGAGGTGATGCTCGCGGTGGAGAACCTCGATTGGGCGGCCCGTAACGCGGCGCGCGCGCTCGGCCGGCACAAGATCGGCTCCACCTGGCTCACCCGCAATCAGCGCGCCTCGGTCGGCTACCTGCCGCTCGGGGTGATCGGGGTGCTCGGCCCGTGGAACAACCCGGTGTTCACGCCGATGGGTTCGATCGCCTACGCGATGGCCGCGGGTAACACGGTGGTGTTCAAACCGCATGAACTGACCACCGGCGTGGGCGTCTGGCTGGCCGACAGCTGGACCAGGCTGGCGCCCAACCAGCCGGTGCTGCAAGTGGTTACCGGCGACAACCTGACCGGCACCGCGCTGTGCCGGGCCAAGGTGGACAAGATCGCTTATGCCGGTTCGGATTCCGGCGCTCGCGAGGTGATCGCGCTGTGTACCCAGTCGATGACGCCGGTGGTCGTGGAACGCAGCGGTAAGGGCAGCATGGTCGTGCACGTCGACGCGAAGCTCGACGATGCCGCCGAGGCCGCGGTGTTCGGGGCGATGGCCAATGCCGGGCAGAACGCCACCGGGATTCAGCGGGCCTACGTCGCGGAGTCGGTATACGACCGCTTCCTGGAGTTGGTCGCCGCGCAGGCCGCCAAGCTGCGCCCCGGCGCCGACAAGCGGGCGTCGTACGGCCCGATGATCTTGGAGTCGCAGGTCGAGGTGGTGCGCAAGCAAATTCGCGACGCACTGGCCCGCGGTGGGCGCGCGGTGGTCGGCGGGCTGGATTCGATCCGGGAGCCGTACATCGAACCCGTGGTGCTCGCCGAGGTGCCCGAGGAGAGCGTGGCCATCACCGGCGAGGGCATCGGGCCCGTGCTGGTGGTGAACAAGGTGACCAGCATGGACGACGCCGCACAGCGGATCAACGCGGTGGGCAACGATGTCGCGGTCTCGGTCTTCACCAGGGACGTGCACGAGATCGAGGCGTTCGCTGAGCGGCTGCGCGTCGGCGTGGTCACCATCAATTCCTCGACCGCCTACGCGGGCATCCCCGCGCTCCCCTACGGCGGCGTCGGCGAATACGGGCAGGGTCACAGCCACGGCGATCAAGGCCTGCGGGAGTTCAGCCACACCCTGGCCATCGCCCGCAAGCGCTATCAGGCCCCGGTGAACCTGTCCACCTTCGACCGTCACCCACGGCATCTGCGCTTGGCCAAGACCATCTTTCGGATCCGGCACGGTCGCCGCGCCTGATTTGCCGTGCACCCCTCGACTACCCGCACTCCGGATCGCCTGCGAATGGTGTGGGCCTATGCCGCGTGACCGAGCAGGACGGCTTCCATCAGGGCCGTGACACGGGCCAATTGGGCTGGGCGGGAGTCGAAGTGGAGTAGCCGCCCGACGTCGATGACCTGACCGATGGCGGCGTGTACCCGGAAGCGGGCCTCGACCGGATCGCCGTCCAACAGGTTGGCCCACTCGAGGACGTTCTGGCGTTGAATGGCGCGCAGCTTGTGCTGTTCGGCCTGCGGCAGATTGCTGAATTCGGCGTAGTAGACCGGCATGATCTCCGGCATCGCGAAGGTGAGCCTGGCTTGGCGCTCGGCGATGCGACGCACCGCGTCCTCGCGGCTGGTGGCCTCGGCGAGGGCCTCGGTGATCGCGAGGGCGACCCGGTCACCGGTCCGGTAGAACGCCGCGGCGAGCAGATCGGACTTGCTGGCGAAGTAGCGGTACACGCTCGAGGCGTTGATGCCGACTGCCGCGCCGATCTCCTCGATGCTGGCCTCGTGGTAGCCCTGCCTGCCGAAGATCCGGATCGCCTCGGTGAGCAGTTGTTCGCGCTTCGACGACACCGGTAGGCCGCGCGTGACGGGACCCGGATCCGGTTCCGGCGGGGCGGGCGGTAGGTCGGCGCGCAATATCGCCCAGGACATGTCGTGCAAGAGCGGCAGCAGCCGCGCGCCGGACAGCGCACTGCGGTGCGCGGAAATGCTGGCGATCGCGCTGAGCACGGCGGCCGCCAGCATCGCGACATCCGCGGGCGGCGAGTCGGGTCGCAGTTGCGCGATCGGCCCGGCGAGGGTGCCGTTCAGGTCGTCGTAGATCTTCCTGATCCGGAGGCGATCTTCGCGTTCCAGGTAGCGCCGCTCCCAGCGGTACAGCCCGGCCTCGCGGCGGATCTCGATGGTGTGTTCGCTGATCGCCCGGATCAGCGCGTCCAGCCGCCGGGCCGGTTCCAGTTGGTCGTCGTCCGCGGCGCGGGCGACGTTCAGCAGGTGTCGCGCCCCTTCTTCCGCGGCGGCGACGAGCAGCGCGTACTTGTTCGTGAAATGGCGATAGAGGGCGGGCCCGGAGATGCCGACCTCGGCGGCGATCTCGTCCACGCCGACCGGGTAGTACCCGCGCTCGCTGAACGCGCGCGCGGCCGCCCGGATGATCTGCACCTTGCGATCCTTGGGGCGGCGGCGCACCGGCCCACCCGTCGGCCGACCGCCACCCCCGGCGGAATCGCTGCGCACCGGCCCACCCGTCGCCCGGCCACCACCCCCGGCGGAATCGCTCCGCGATGCTGAGTCGTCGGCGTCGGACCGCGCGGAAGCGAGGCCGACCTCGCTGCGATCCGCGACCATGCACCTCTCCGTTCTCCGGCGGCGCCGCTGGTTGACAGCGCCCGACAATGGAACCTAAGTTAACCACAATTCGCAAAGTTAACCATTATTCATGCCACGGTAGCCGCTGAGTTGCAGCGTAGGAGCAGACATGAGCAATACAGATTCCGCGGCCGTAGCCGCGTCCTCCGCGTCGGCGACGGGCTTCTCCGCGGTCCACGACGGCAAGGTGCTCCGGGTGACGATCACCAAGCCGAAGCGCAAGAACGCCGTCGACTACGACACCATGGTCGCCCTCGGCGACACCTTCCTCGCCGCGGCCGAGGACCGGTCGGTGCGGGTGATCGTGCTGACCGGCGAGGGCGGGGATTTCTGCACCGGCGCCGATCTGTCGGCCACCGCGGGCGAGGCCCAGCGCGGCATCACCTCCGACATGGTCATGGATGCGGCGAACCGACTGGTGAAGTCCATCGTCGATGCCCCTGTCCCGGTGATCGTCCGCGTCAAGGGTGCGGCGGCGGGTGTCGGCGTCGGCATCGCCTTGGCCGCCGACCTGGTCTACGCCAGCGAGGACGCCTACCTTTTGCTGGCTTTCATCAACATCGGCCTGATGCCCGACGGCGGCGCGGCCGCCATGGTCGCCGCCGCGGCGGGTCGACCCCTGGCCGCGGAGATGGCCCTGCTCGGCGAGCGCCTTCCCGCCCCCGCCGCGAAGCAAGCCGGGCTACTCACCGCGGTGCTGCCGGAGGACGAGCTCGACGCGAAGGTGGAAGCCGTGGCCGCCAAGCTCGCCGCCGGTCCCCGCCGTGCACTCGAACTCACCAAGAAGGCCCTCAACCAAGCGACACTGACCTCCCTCGACGCCGCCCTGGCAGCCGAAAAGACCGGCCAGAGCGAACTATTGAAGTCCCCCGACTTCATCGAAGGAGCAACCGCGATGCTCACCAAGCGCAAGCCGGTGTTCGCCGACTGAGAACCGGGAACTGTGCCTAGGCGACAACTGATCTCGCCGGTACATAACGATCAGCGCACCCGTGTCTGGCCTGAAGTCTCGGAGCGGCGGGACTGCTATGTTCACTGGCTATGGGCTACCTGGTTACCGGGGCAACTGGGTTCATCGGTCGGTTCCTGATCCCCGAGCTGCTGAAACGCGAGGGTGACATCCATGTGCTGGTGCGGCCGGGCGCCGAGTCCGCCGACCGGTTCACCTGCTGCGCCCGGGAGTGGGACGGCGGGGATCGGGTGCTGCCGGTGCGCGGTGACCTAGGCGCGCCCGGACTGGGTATCGATCCGGCTTGGCTGGCCGAGCATCGCGGCTCGATCGACCATGTCTTCCATTTGGCGTCCAGCTATGACCTCGCCGAGCGCGGCGATGGCACCCGGCATCTGGTCGATGTCGCCGAGGGGCTGAAAGCCGGTCTGCTGCATCATGTCTCGTCGGTGGAGGTGGCCGGTTCGACGGAGGGCCTGTTCACCGAGGACATGTTCGACGAGGGCCAGGTGCTGACCACGCCCGTGCAGCGGGCCAAGTTCGAGGCCGAGCGGATCGTGCGCGATTCCGCGCTGCCCTGGCGGATCTATCGGCCCTCGTTGGTGATCGGTCATTCCCGGACCGGCGAGATCGACCGGATCGACGGACCGTACTACTTTTTCCGGTTGCTCCGGATGGGCGCGCAGCTGCCGAGAATCCTGCCGGTGCTGGTGCCCAAGCTCGGCGAAACCAATATGGTCCCGGTCGATTTCGTGGCCCGTGCGCTGGATCATATTGCGCACCAACCCGGTCCGAACGCGACGACCTTCCACTTGGTCGATCCGCGCAGGCAGAGCGTGGCCGAGGCGTTGAATCTGTTCGCCGACGAGGCCGGTGCACCGCATCTGGTCGAGGTGATGCCGAAACGCGCGCTGGACATGGTGTTGCAGGTACCCGGCGCGAGCTGGGTGCTCCCCCGGATCGGCGTCCCGCAGGATGTGTTGGAGCACAGCGAATTCAGCTGCTGGTTCGACTGCCGAAACACCAGCGCCGCCCTCGCGGGCACCGACATCAAGGTGCCGCCGCTGGCCGGCTACGCCCCTCTGATCTGGAAGTACTGGATCGAGAACTGGGTCTGATTCCGGCCGTGGCGCTTTCGCCGACCCGTCAGGCGCCGGTGACCGTCAGGTAGATCAAGGCCACATTGAGGGCCGAGATGATGGCGGCGATCAGCCAGGCGAACGCGGAGGTGACGCGGTGGTTGGTGTCCGCGCCCATCAAGCTGCGATCGCTGGTGAACCGCACCAGCGGGATCAACGCGAACGGGATACCGAAGGACAACACCACCTGCGAAATGATCAGCGCGCGAGTGGGATCGACGCCGATCGCGAGGATGGCGATGGCCGGGATCAGGGTGACCAGCCGACGCAGCATCAGCGGAATGTGCTTGCGCAGCAGGCCCTGCATGATCATCGCACCCGCGTAGGCGCCGACCGAGGTCGAGGCGAGACCGGAGGCCAGCAGGCCGATGGCGAGCATCAGTGCCGCGACCGGGCCGAGCGCGTCACCGACCGCGGTGTGCGCGTCGGTCAGGGTCTCGACCTCATGGCCACGCAGCGTGTTCGCCGCCATCAGCACCATCGCCAGATTGACCGTGCCCGCCAGCACCATGGCCAGGCCGACATCCACCTTGGTGATCCGCAGCAGCCGGGCCCGCAGCGGGCCTGGCGCCGGGTGTCCGTGCCGATCCCGGGCCAGGCCGGAGTGCAGATAGACCGCGTGCGGCATGACCGTCGCGCCGATCATGGCCGCGGCGAGCAGCACGCTCTCGGTGCCCTGGAAGCGCGGCACCAGCCCGCCGACCGTGCCGGAGACCGAGGGTGGCGAGATGAACACGCTGGTCAGGAAACCGATCGCGATGACGCCGAGCAGGCCCGTGATCACCCGCTCGAAGGGACGCTGTCCGCGTCGGTCCTGCACCAGCAGCAGCCCCATCGAGACCACGCCGGTGATCACACCGCCGACCAGTAGCGGCAGGTCGAACAACAGGTTGAGCGCGATCGCGCCGCCGACCACCTCGGCCAGGTCGGTGGCCATCGCGACCGTCTCGGCCTGCCCCCAATACGCCAGCCGCACCGAGCGGCTCGACTTCGACCGCACCGCCTCCGGCAACGACATGCCCGTGACCAAACCCAGCTTGGCCGAAAGGAATTGGACCAGCCCAGCCATCACGTTGGCCATCACGATGACCCAGACCAGCAGATAGCCGAACTGCGCGCCCGCGCTGATGTTGGAGGCCACATTGCCCGGATCGACATAGGCGATGGCAGCGACGAACGCGGGCCCGAGCAACAGCGATGCCGCGCGCACCCGCTGCGTCGCGGATCTGGCGGATTCGGCCAAGGTGGTACTCACGGAACAGAATTTTACGGGTTCCCGAACTTTTTCATCCAACCCACCCTTAAAAGCCGACCGCCTGGCCATACCCACAGGTATAACCAGGCGGTCGGTCGGTATTCAGTTAGCGAGGCGGAAGCTCTCAGATGCCGAGCCCACGGGCCAGGACCGGCCAGGACCGCTGGAACTCGTCCCGCCAGTAGCCCCACGAGTGGGTGCCGCTGTTGCGGAAGTTGTAGGTCGCCGGGATGCCGAGCGAATCCAGCTTCCCCTTGAGGTTGTTCGTGCAGTAGTTGGTGCCCGCCTCGATCACGCCACCGATGATGATCTGGTTGGCCAGGCCGTAGGCGCCGGGCAGGGCGTACTGACCGTTCAACGTGTCGTACTGGCCGGGCAGACCGTTGCCGGTCGAGATGTAGAGATCCAGCCCGCGCAGCCCCTCGGCGTGCACGTACGGATCGTTGGCCACCCACTCCGCCGAACCCTGCGGGCCCCACATGTTCTCGGTGTTGCCGCCTCCCCAGGTCTCCACGGTGAGCTTGACGAACTCGGAGCCGACCGGATCACTGGTCTGCGCGCAACCGCTGTAGGCCGCGGCCGCCTTGTACAGACCCGGCTTGGCGATCGGCAGCGCGAGGACGGTGGTGCCCGAGGTGGACAGACCCGAGATCGCGTTCACACCATTGGTGCCGAGCGCGCCGTCGATCAGCGGCGGCAGCTCCTCGGTGAAGAAGGTCTTCCACTTGTTGCGGCCGAGCGCCGGGTCGTCCTTGATCCAGTCGGTGTAGTAGCTCCACTTGCCACCGATCGGCTGGACCACGTTGACGTTCTTGTCCGACAGGAACTGCAGCGCATCGGTCTTCGCCTGCCAGGAGGCATCGTCCTGGCCGCCGCCCGCACCGTTGAGCAGGTACAGGGTCGGCCGCGGCACCGAGGCGTCGGCCGGACGCTGGACGTCGACGATGACCTTCTGGTCCATCGCGGCCGAGTACACGTAGAGCCGGATGTTGCGATCATCCTTGTACTCGGCCTTGGTGATACGCGATCCGTCCGGGGCGGTCGGGTTGGCGAGCAGGCTCTTGGAATCGATGATCGGATCAGCGGCCGACGCCGGGGTCACGCCGAGGCCGGTCATCACTCCCGCAAGGACCGCCGTTGCCGCGATCGCCGCCGCGGCACGTAGGCCGCCGCGCCGGGTCTGTCGACGTATCAATTTCGCACCTTCGCTTCGTCTCGAGATTCCATCTGCATTCCCCTTGGAGCGCTTGCGAGCCGCGCATGCGCGAGGCCGCACGTGCCTGCGGTGGGATGCCCTGGACACACCACGCCAGACCATACGGCCTATGTAGTCGTGACAACAGGGGTCATCGTTACCACAGCGTTGCCCCATCATGCCCGAGCTGCTTCGTTTCCCTCACGCCCGACCCACCTTCGGCGTTGCCGACCAGGCTCGCGGCATCAGCAGGTCGGACAGGCTCGGACCGATCTCCGCCAGTGCTTCCGGCGAGGTCATCTGATCATGCGCGACACCGACCGGGTGATCTTCGACACGCCCGTCGATGAACGGTTGCCAGCCGGCTGCCGCTGTCTCGTGACCGGCCGCGCTGTAGTAATCCAGCCTGCCGTGGAACACCTCGGGTCGATGCTCGGCGATGAGCTCGGCCGAGCGCACCGCGCTGCGGTAGATCCGGCGCACCCGTTCCGGGGTGAGCACGGCCATGTCCGGCGGGATGGTGGCGTGCAGCGCGGCGAGTGCGTCGTCGCTGAGATCGTGGATATCGCCGTCGCTCGGCAGCAACGCGTCGGCTCCGATACCGAGTTCACCAAGTGCCTCACGGATCGCCGCACGGAAGTCCGTCACGTCGATGTCGGGATGACTGTCCAGCATCGCGAGCAACGCGACCTGTTCCCCAGCGGCCTGCAACTCCGTCGCGATGGCGTGGGCGAGCACACCGCCGAGCGACCAGCCGAGCAGCCGGTACGGGCCCGTCGGCTGGACGGCGCGGATCTCCGCCACATACCGGCTCGCCATCTCGGCCAGCGAGGCAGGCAGGTAACCGTCTTCCGACAGCGCGGGCGACTGCAGACCGTAGATCGGCCTGCTGCTCGGCACATAACGGGCCAGACCCGCGTAGCACCACGACAATCCGTACATCGGGTGGATGCAGAACAGTGGCTCGGCGGCGGCCGTGTCGTGCGGTACCCGGGTGCGGATGGGCAGCAGCACGCCGAGGGCGGCGTTCGAGTCGAGGTCGTAGTCGTGGTCGCCGGCGAGTGCGGCCAGGATGCGGGTGGCCAGGGCCGCCGGGGTCGAGTCGGTGAAGAACCACTGCACCCGGATCTCCGCACCGGTGAGCGTGCGCAGTCGGCTGACCGCGCGGGTGGCCACCAGCGAGTTGCCGCCGAGGTCGAAGAAGTCGTCGTCCAGGCCGACCTGATCGATGGCCAGGATGTCGGCGAAGACCTCGACGATGGTCCGCTCCAGCGGCGTGGTCGGCGGACGGTACGGACGGGCGGCGAGTTCCGGGACCGGCAGCGCCTTGCGGTCGAGCTTGCCGCTGGCGTTGAGCGGCAGCTCGTCGAGGACGAGGACCGCCGACGGCACCATGTAGGACGGCAGGGCACCGCGCGCATGCGACAGGACCGCGGCTTCGTCGATGGTCTGCTCCGGCATCGCGACCAGGTAGGCGACGAGCCGGTCGCCGGTGCCGCCCTCGACGAGGGCGACGGCCGCGTGCCGCACCGACTCGTGGCCGAGCAACACGGTTTCGATCTCGCCGAGCTCGACTCGCTGGCCGCGCAGTTTCACCTGGAAGTCGCTGCGGCCCAGATACTCCAGCGCGCCATCGCGCCAGCGCACGATGTCACCCGTGCGATACAGGCGCTCACCACCCGCGTGCGCGACGAAACGCTCCGCGGTGAGGGCGGGAGCACCGAGGTAGCCGCGGGCCAGCTGGACGCCGGCGATGTACAGCTCGCCCGCCGCACCGGGCGGAACCGGGCACAGCTGGCGGTCGAGCACGTACACGCGGGTGTTCGCGACCGGTGTGCCGATCGGAACCGCCACGGCGGCAGTGTCTTCGACCGGATAGTCGGTGACCACCGTCGCTTCGGCCGGGCCGTACCAGTTCACCAGTCGGGCGGCCGGTACGGCGGCGGCGAAGGTCGTCGCGGTCTCACCGGACAGCGCCTCGCCCGCGGCGAACACGCGCCGCAAGGTCGGGTATTGCGCCGCCGTCTCCGGGCCGAGGAAGGCATCCAGCATCGACGGCACGAAATGCACTGTGCTGACGGCATTTTCGGCAATGGTCCGGGCCAGGTACGCCGGGTCACGATGGCCGTCCGGTTCGGCGACGACGATCGAGGCGCCGGTCTGCAAGGGCCAGAACAGCTCCCAGGTGGAGATGTCGAAGGTGATCGGCGTCTTGTGCAGCACCACGTCGGCGGAGTCGTGCGGGTAGGTCCGCTGGGCCCAGCGGAACTGGTTGACCATCTGCCGGTGCGTGA
This sequence comes from Nocardia brasiliensis, assembly GCF_042691675.1. Lineage (GTDB taxonomy): Bacteria > Actinomycetota > Actinomycetes > Mycobacteriales > Mycobacteriaceae > Nocardia > Nocardia brasiliensis_D. The sequence continues at coordinate 1,052,080 of NZ_CP170507.1, read as the reverse complement.
TCACCACACCCTTCGGACGGCCGGTGGAACCCGAGGTGTAGATGACGTAGGCGACATTGTCCGGGTGAACGGCGGTGTCCGCGCCGGAAACCGCGTCCAGCGGGAGGTAGAGCGTGTCCACCGCGACGACCGGAACGTCGGTGTCGGTGTCGAACGCGTCGCCGGTGGTGGTCAGCACGCAGGCGGGAGCGGCACTGCCGAGCACGTATTCGCTGCGCTCGGCCGGATGATCCGGGTCGATCGGCAGGTAGCCCGCACCGGCCCGCAGCACCGCGTAGATCGAGACGACCAAGTCGACGCCGCGCCGCATGGCCACGCCGACCAGCGATTCCGCGCCGACACCCCACCGGGCGAGTTCCGCGGCCAGTGCGCGTGAGCGCAGGTCGAGCTCGGCGTAGCTGAGCGTGACATCGCCGTAGCGCACCGCGGGCGCCTCCGGCGTGCGTGCCACCTGAGCGTCGAACAGCGTGAGCAGCGTCGCGTCGTCCAGCAGCTCCGGCACCTCGGTGGCATTGCGGGCGGCCAGCTCGGCGCGTTCGCCGTCGAGCAACACATCGATGTCGGCGATGCGGGCCTGCGGGTTGGTCACGAACCGCTGGATCAGCGTCGAAAGCCGTTGCGCGAGCGCCGCTGCCGCTGGTTCGTCGAACAGGTCGCGCAGGTACTTCACCGAGACCCGCAGCTGACTGTCCAGCACCACCATCACGGTGAGCGGGTAGTGGGTGCCGTTGACCGCGCCCACGCCGGTGACGCTCATGCCGTCGATCGCGCTGGCCTTGTCCAAGCCGTCGCGGTCGACCGGGAAGGATTCGAACACCACGAGGGAGTCGAAAAGTCCTTCCACGCCGATGGTTTCCTGAATATCGCTCAGGCCGAGGTAGTGGTGGTCCAGCAGCCCGGCCTGCTCGGCTTGCAGCTGGCGCAGCAGTCCGCCGAGGGTGTCGGTGGCGCCCAGACGGACCCGCACCGGGATCGCATTGAGGAACAGGCCGACCATGCTCTCGACCCCGTCCAGTTGCGGCGGCCTGCCGGACACGGTGGCGCCGAAGACGACATCGTCGCGATCGACACTGCGCCCGATCAGCAGACCCCAGGCCGCCTGCACCACCGTGTTGACCGTGACACCGAGACCCGAGGCGAGCCGGGTGAGCGCGGTGGTATCGGCCTGCGCCAGCTCGAAGCCGACTTCGCCGACCCCGGCGGCGATTTCGCGGCCCGGGTCGACCGGTGCCAGCGGCGTCGGCTCGGTGATGCCGGCCAGCGCGCTGCGCCAGGCCTCGCGCGCCGCGTCGGCCTGCTGGGCGACCAGCCAGGCTAGGTAGTTCCGGTACGACGGGACCTTGGGCAGATGCCGAGAATTACGGCCGAGCGCGTACAGCGTCAGCAGGTCCTTCATCAGCAGCGGCATCGACCAGCCGTCGATCAGGATGTGATGGCTGGTCACCAGCAGGTGGTAGGCGTCCGCGGACGAGCGGATCAGCGTGAACCGCAGCAGCGGCGCGGTCCGCATGTCGAAGTGGTCGGCCAGGTCGGCCGCCTTGATCCTGGCCAGCTCCGCCTCGGCGGCACCGGGTTCGAGCTGGCCGAGGTCGATGAGCCGCCACGGCACGTCGAGCGAATCCTGCACGACCTGAAGCGGATTGCCCTCGGCGTCCTCGGCGAACGCGACGCGCAAGTTGTCGTGCCGGTCGAGCACGCCCTGTGCGGCCGCGTGCATCCGGCCCGCGTCCACCGCGCCGCCCAGATCGAGGACGAACTGGGTGGTGTAGACGTCCACCGACGACTCGGCGAGCAGCGCGTGGAACAGCATGCCCGACTGCAACGGGGTCACCGGCCACACATCGGCGAGGTTCGGGTAGGTGGCGGCGAGACGGTCGATGCAGGGTTGCTTCAGGCGGACCAGCGAGAAGTCCGACGGCGTGAATCCGCCCGCGTCGGGCCGCAGGCCGTGCTCGGCCAGGCCGCCGAGTGCCCGGATCCAGTGTTCGGCAAAGGTTTTCACTTGGTCGCCGGTGAACACGGCCGCGGCATAGTCGAACCGGGCGAGCAGGCCGTCGTCGGTGGCATCGACGGTGAGGTCGAGCAGCAGGTCGTCGGCCGCGGTGTCGGTGTGCACCCTGGCCGGGCGTAGGTCCCGGTAGCGCAGCGCGAATCGGCCGCGGCCGAGCGCGCTCAGGTCGGCGGCGGTGTCGGCGTTGAGGTAGCGCAGCAGGCCGTAGCCGACACCGCGCGAGGGCACCGAGCGGCGCAACTCCTTGATCTGGGCGAGCGCCGCGCCCGCGGCGGGGCCGCCGACCAACGCGTCGGCCGTGTCGATCCTGGTGAGCCGCAATGGCAGCGGGTACTCGGTGGTGAAACCGCCGACCATGCTCTCGTCGGCATTCGTCGCCGACCGCTCGTCGGCGGACAGCCGGATCACCGAGCCGAGGGCGCGGGTGACGGACTCCTCCGCCGACGTCTGCAGAGCCAGCGCGACGGCGGTGAGCAGCACGTCGTCCACGGCGGCGTGATAGGCGGCCGCGGCAGCGGCCACCGCGGCGGCCCCCTCCGCGGTGATGGTCAGCGACACCCGGCTGCGGGTGCGCAGATCCCGTCCGTCGGCGACGGTGCCCTCCGGAACGGCACCCAAAGTCCGCTCCCACCAACCCAATTCGCCGACGGTCCGCAGATCGTGCGCCCGCGCCGACAACGCGCGGATGAGCACGCCGAGGCCGGACTCCGGGGCCGCGGGCGCCGCGTGACGGCCCCGGCTCCAGGCCGCGGTCAGCTGGTCCACGATGGTGCGCCAGGAAACATCGTCCACCACAAGGCCGTTGGCGACGACGATCAGCGTCGACCGGCCTTCCAGCCCGCCGGTCAGCACGAAGTGGATATTGCGGCCCTGTTCGGGATCGAGTGCCGCGGCGGCGGCATGCACCACATCATCGATGGGCAGCGAGGTTTCGCCGTGTTGCGGGTCGAGCCTGCGGAATGCCTCGCCGGTGCGTTCGTCGACCGGCGGGATCCGCAGCACCGGGGTGTCCCCCTCGCGGTCGAGCCGGACCCACAGCATCGGATGCTGATCGAGGACCTTCCCGACCGCGGTGTGCACCGCTTCGACGGCGCAACTCTCCGGCACGTCGAGGGCGATGGCGCGGACCTCGACCCCGAAGTCGAGCAGCCGAGCCGCGTGCGGGGTCAACGGCAGGTCGCCCGATTCGTCGCCCGGCCCGTCCTCGACCACGGCGGCACGGGCCAGCGCGGCGACGGTGCGGGATTCGAAAACGTCACGCGGCGAGAAGAGCACACCGCGCGCGCGGGACCGCGACACCACCTGGATGGAGACGATGCTGTCGCCGCCGAGGGCGAAGAAGTCGTCATCGAGCCCGACCCGTTCGATGCCCAGCACCTCGCCGATCACCTCGGCAATGGTCAATTCCGCCTGGGTCTGCGGTGCGCGATAAACCGTTGTCTCCAGGACCGGTTCGGGCAGGGCCCGCCGGTCCAGCTTGCCGACCGGTGTCAGCGGGATCTCGTCGAGCACGACGATGGCCGTCGGCACCATGTATTCCGGCAAGATCGTGCCGAGTTGCCCGGTCAGCGCAGCGACATCGAGCGTCGCGCCCTTGGCGGGCAGCACGTAGGAGACCAACATCGTGGCACCGGAACCGGATTCGCGGCCGAGGGTGACCGCGAACTCGACGCCCGGTTGCGCGGCCAGCGCGGCATCGATCTCGCCGAGCTCGATGCGGAAGCCGCGCACCTTCACCTGGAAGTCGTTGCGGCCCACATACTCGATCACCGGACGATCGTTCGCCCGAGTCCCCCTCGAATCGCTTCGCGATGCGGGCACCCATTTCACCACATCGCCGGTGCGGTAGAGGCGCTCGCCGGGCTGTCCGTAGGGGTCGGCGACGAATCGCGCCGCGGTGAGTCCGGGCCTGGCGTGGTAGCCGCGAGCCAGCTGGATGCCACCCAGATACAGTTCGCCCGCAACACCTTCCGGCACCGGGCGCAGCCTGCTGTCCAGCACCAGCGACCGCGTGCCACGGATCGGACCGCCGATGGTGACCGGCTCCCCCGGCCGCAGCGGGTCGCTGATATTGGTCATGATCGTGGTTTCGGTGGGCCCGTAACCGTTGTGGAAGCGCCGGTTCTCGGCACCCGCCCACTTGGCGACCAGATCGGCGGGCACCGCCTCGCCGCCCGCCACGATCGCGCGCATGCCGGACAGCGCGTCCGGGTCGAGCGAGGCGAGTACCGACGGGGTGAGGAAGGCGTGCGTGACCTGTTCGTCGCGAATCAGTTCGGCCAGTTCGTCGCCGCCGAACAGCAGCGGCGGCGCGACCACCAGCGCACCGGCCGAACCCAGCGCCAGCAGCAATTCCAGCATCGACGCGTCGAACGACGGCGAGGCGAAAGCCAGTGCGCGCGTCGACTGGTCGAGCTCGTAGCGCTCCACCTGCTCGGCACTGAAATTGGCGAGACCCGCGTGGGTGACCACGACGCCCTTGGGCAGTCCGGTGGAGCCCGAGGTGTAGATCACGTACGCCGCGTTGCCGCTTCGGACCGGGCCGTGGCGTTCGGTGAAGCTGATCGGGCGATCCGAGCGGGATGCGACATCGTAGGTGAAGTCGCGATCGTCGAGCACCAGCCAGGGGCGGCCACCGGCCATGGCGGGCAGATCGCCGAGCTCGGCGGTCAGCGTCACACCTAGTGCCGCACCGGAATCGGCGACCATGTGCGCGATGCGATCGGGCGGATAGGTCGGGTCGATCGGCACCAGCGCCGCACCGGTCTTGGCCACCGCCCACACCGCGAGCACCGATTCGACCGAGCGCCGGATGGCCACGGCCACCAGGACATCCGGGCCCGCGCCGCGATCGATCAGCGTGCGAGCCAATTGCGAAGAGGCGGCGTCGAGTTCGACGTAGCTGAAGGAACGGCCACCGACGACGATGGCGACACCGGTCGGGTTCCTGGTGACCGCGGAGGCCATCAGCTCAGGCAGGGTGCGCGGCGGTGCGGCCTCACCGCCGCTGCGCGAGACCAGGTCGGCCCGCTCCGACTCGTCCAGCACCTCCAGATCGCCGACCGCGGTGCCCGGGTCCTGGGCGACAGCGGCCAGGATGCCGCGGAACCGGCGACCGAACTCGGCGACCGTGTGTTCGTCGAACAGGTCACGGGCATAGGTGAATTCGGCGGCGAGTCCGGCTTCGGCGCCCGTCTCGGTGCGCTGCTCGCGCATGGTCAGCAGCAGATCGAATTTGGCGGTATCGGCGGCCGGGTCGAGTGCGGCGAAATTCAGGCCGGGCAGTTCGAAGCTGGTGGCGGCGAGGTTTTCGAAGGACAGTGCCACCTGGAACAGCGGGTGGCGGCCCGCGGAACGCTCCGGATCGAGCACCTCGACCAGTCGCTCGAACGGGGTGTCCGCGTTGGCGAAGGCCCGCAGGTCGGTCTCCCGGTTGGCGGCGAGCAGTTCGGTGAAGCCGAGGCCGGGGGCGACCCGGGTGCGCAACACCAGCGTGTTGACGAACATGCCGATCAGGTCGTCGAGTTCGGCCTCGCCGCGGCCCGCGATGGGGGTGCCGATGGCGACGTCCTCGGTGCCGGACATGCGAGCGAGGAACACCGCGAGCGCGGTGTGCACCACCATGAACAGCGTCGCGTTGTGCTGCTTGGCCAAGTCCACCAGCGCGGCGTGCACGTCGGCGTCGACGACGAAGTTCGTCTTACCGCCCGCGAAACTCTGTGCGGCGGGGCGTGGCCGGTCGGTAGGCAGGTTCAGCTCGTCCGGCAGGTCGGCGAGTTCCCTTGTCCAGTAGGCGAGTTGCGCCCCCGCCGGGGATTCGGGATCGGCGTCGCTACCGAGCACGCTGCGCTGCCAGAGCGCGTAGTCGGCGTACTGGATCGGCAGCGGCGCCCAGGACGGTGCCTCACCGCCGCTGCGGGCGGCGTAGGCCAGCATCAGATCCCGGGTCAGCGGGCCCATCGACCAGCCGTCGGCGCTGATGTGGTGCGCGACGAACACCAGCACGTATTCGCTGCCCGCGAGCTGGAACAACCTCGCGCGGAACGGCACCTCGATGGTGACATCGAAACCGGCGGCGACGATGCGCTGCACCTCGTGCGCGACGCGTTCCTCCCCGATCTGCGCGGGGGCCAGATCGACCGAAACCTCATGCGGCGCCAGGACGCGCTGCTCCGGGCCGTCCGGCGTCTCCGGGTAGACGGTGCGCATGATCTCGTGGCGCGCCACGAGATCGGTGACGGCCTGCTGCAACGCGTCGACATCCAGGTCGCCGGAGAGGCGGATGGCGACCGGGATGTTGTATACGGCCGCGGTGGTGTCGAATTGGTTGAGGAACCACATGCGCTGCTGGGCGAAGGACAGCGGGATGTGGTCGGGGCGCGGCTGGGCGACGAGCGGGTTGCGGGTGTGCTCGCCCGCGGTGTGCTCGACCTTCACGGCGAGGCCCGCGACGGTGGAGGCCTCGAACAGGGCACGTACCGGGACACGCGAATCCAGCGCGGCACCGATCCGAGCCGCGACCTGGGTCGCCAGCAGGGAGTTACCCCCGAGCGCGAAGAAGTCGTCGTCGGCACCGACCCGCTCGACACCGAGCACCTCGGCGAACACCGACGCCACGATCTCCTCGATCGGGGTCGAGGGCGCACGGAAAACCTGAGCCTCGAACTCCGGCTCCGGCAACGCCTTACGATCCAACTTGCCGTTCACATTGAGCGGCAACGCATCCAACACCACGAACGCCGACGGCACCATGTACGACGGCAACCCAGCGCTGAGCGCCGACTTCACCTGCGCCACATCGAGTCCGGCCGAATCATCCGACTGCCCGGTCTCGGCGGCGACCAGATAGGCCACCAGACGATCGCCGGTCTTCGGATCGGACTTGGCAACCACAGCGGTCTGCGCGATCTCCGGCAACCCCAGCAGCGCCGCCTCGATCTCCGCCAACTCGATCCGGAAGCCACGGATCTTCACCTGGAAGTCGGTGCGGCCCTGGTATTCCAGCTCACCGTCGCGGTTCCAGGCCACCAGGTCACCCGTGCGGTACATCCGCGCACCGGGCTGGAACGGGTTGGCCACGAAACGATCCGCAGTCAGATCCACGCTGCCGAAGTAGCCCCGCGCCAACTGGTCGCCCGCCAGATACAGTTCGCCGGAGACGCCGATCGGCACCGGCCGAAGCCGAGCGTCGAGCACGTAAACCTGGCTGTTCCACTCGGGTGCACCGATGGCGACGGAGCCCTGGTCGGCCTCGGTCACTCGATGCCGGGTGATCGAGACCGCCGCCTCGGTCGGGCCGTACAGGTTGTACAGGGCCACGTCGGGACGCGCCGCCAGGAAGCGCTGCGCCAGTGCGGCGGGCAACGCCTCGCCGATGGCGAGCACGCGCCGCAACGGCGACGGCTCCGGCGCGGACTCGGTCCCGGTGTGCACCAGCAGGGCATCGAGCATGGACGGGACGACATGCAGCGTCGTCACGCCTTCTCTGGTGATCAGCTCGTTGAGGTAGGCCGGGTCACGGTGCCCATCCGGCGCGGCGATCACCAACTTGCCCGCGCAGACCACCGCCGACCAGAACTCCCACACCGAGAGGTCGAAGGTCGCCGCCGTCTTGAGCAGCACGGCGTCGTGGCCGGACAGGCCGAATTCGGCCGTCTTCCACTGCAACTGGTTCGCGATGGCGGCGTGCGTGACCGCAACGCCCTTCGGCCGACCGGTCGATCCCGAGGTGAAGATCACGTACGCGGTGTGCTCGGGCCGCACCGGCGCGACCCGCTCCTTGTCCGAAAGCGGACCGCTGGCAAAGGAATTCAATGCGAGCTCGTCGATCCGCAGCACGGGCGCGACCGCGGTGTCGAAGCCCGCGTCTTCGTCGGTCAGCACGCATACCGGTGCCGCGGTGTCGAGGATGTAGTCGGTGCGCTCGGCAGCCTGGTCCGGGTCGACCGGCACGTACGCGCCACCGGCTTTGGCGACCGCGTACATGGCGACCACCAGGTCCACCGACCGGCGGAAGGCGAGCGCCACCCGCGACTCCGGCCGGACACCCACCGAGATGAGATACCGGGCAAGCCGATTCACCCGTGCGTCCAGCTCGACGTAGGTCAGCTCGAGGCGGGAGCCGTCCGGCAGGTCGGCGACGACGGCGACCGCCTCGGGTGCCGCGGCCATGACCGACCGTTGCAGGAACGATGGCAATGTCGCGGCCGTATCGACCTTGTGGGCGGTCTCGTTCCAGGTCGACAGAACGGCCCGGCGTTCCTCGTCCGCGAGCAGGTCGATATCGCCGACGGGCGTCGCGGCATCGGCTACGACGGTGGCGAGGATCCGGGAGAACCGCTCGGCGAAGCCCCGCACCGTCGCGGCATCGAAAAGATCCGTGGCATAGGTGAAGAACCCGCCGATGCCGGTGGGTGCGCCGGACTCGTCGTAACTGTCCCCGACGATCAGGTGTAGATCGAACTGCGACACCTCGAGATCCGCGTCGACACCGGCAACGGTCAGGCCGGGCAGTTCGAGTGCGGTGCGGGCGATGTTCTGGAACGACAGCCCCACCTGGAACAGCGGATGATGCGCCGTCGAGCGCGGCGGGTTGAGCACCTCCACCAACCGCTCGAACGGAATGTCCGCGTGCGCGAACGCTTGCAGGTCGGTATCGCGTTGCCGCGCGAGCACATCGGTGAAGGATTCGCCGCCGTCGAAGGTGGCCCGGAAAACCACGGTGTTGACGAACATGCCAATCAGGTCGTCGAGCTCACGCTCACCACGACCGGCTACCGGTGTGCCGATGGCGATGTCACCGGTACCCGACAAACGGCCGAGCAGCACCGCCAGCGCGGTGTGCACGACCATGAACAGCGTTGCACCGTGCGCGTGAGCAAGATCGACGAGTCCGGCGTGGGTGGCCGCATCGATCTGTACGTCCACGCGCGCACCAGCCATCGACGCGATGGCGGGCCGCGGCCGATCCGTCGGCAACTCCAGCAGGTCCGGCAGGTCGGCCAGCTGCTTGCGCCAGAACAGGATCTGCTGCGCGGCAATGGATTCGGGATCGGTTTCGTCGCCGAGTACCGCGCGCTGCCACAGCGCGTAATCGGCGTACTGCACCCGCAGTGGTTCCCATCCGGGCGCCTCTCCCGCGGTCCGCGCGGCGTAGGCGATCATCACATCGCGCACCAGCGGCCCCATCGAGGACGCGTCCGCCGCGATGTGATGCACCACCACCGCGAGGACATAGTCGGATGCCGCTGTGCCGTCGGTGATTTCGAGCAGCCGAACGCGCACCGGCACCTCGGCCGTCACGTCGAATGGCGTCGACGCCAGCGCGTATACCTCGCCGGGGACCTCGGCCGCGGTGACGGGGCGGGCGGTGACGTCCAGCGTCACCCGGCCCGCAGGCAACACAACCTGCACCGGACCGTCCGCGGTCTCCGGATACACGGTGCGCAGCACCTCGTGCCTGCTCACCACGTCGTCGAGGGCCGCGCCCAGCGCGGCCACATCCAGCGCGCCGGTCAGCCGCAGCGCGAACGGCAGGTTGTAGGCGGCCGAACCGGCCGCGGCGACATCGCCTTCGGCCTGATCGAACCGGTTGAGGAACCACATCCGCCGCTGCGCCAGCGACAACGGCAACCGGTCGGGCCGGGCGATGCTGCCGAGCAGCACGCCCCGATCGCCGTGGGTGCGTGATTCGATCGCGGCGGCCAGCGACTGCACCGTCGGCGTCTCGAACAGCGTCCGCACCGGAACCCTGGCATCCACCGCGGCACCCAATCGGGCCACCAACTGCGTGGCGATGAGCGAGTTGCCGCCGAGGGCGAAGAAGTCGTCGTCGGCACCGACCCGGTTGAGTCCGAGTACCTCACCGAACACCTCGGCAACGATCTCTTCGACCGGCGTTGCGGGGGCGCGGAATTCCCGCGCGGTGAAGGTCGGCTCGGGCAGTGCCTTGCGGTCCAGCTTACCGCTCGGGTTCAGCGGAAAGGCGTCCAGCGCGACGATCGCCGTCGGAACCATATACGCCGGAAGCGTTTCCGCGACAGCCGTGAGCAGTTCCGCCTGCTCGATCGAATGCCCAGGGGCGGCAACAACGTAGGCCACCAGCTGGTCGCCGAGCGCGGATTGGCGCACCAGTGCCACCGCCTGGTTCACCGAAGGCTGCGCCAGCAGTGCGGTTTCGATCTCGCCGAGTTCGATGCGCTGGCCACGGAACTTGACCTGGAAATCGGTGCGGCCGAGGTAGTCCAGCCGATGTGACCGTCCGGCGGTGGCGTCGCGCCACACCACCAGGTCGCCGGTGCGGTACATGCGGCCGCCGAAGCCGAACGGGTCGGCCACGAAACGATCCGCGGTCAGGTCGGGACGCCGGACATACCCACGAGCCAATTGATCACCGGCGAGGTAGAGCTCGCCCGGCACTCCGGCGGGCACCGGTCGCAGCAGGCCGTCCAGCACGTACACCTGGGTGTTCCACTGCGGCACGCCGATCGGCACGGACCGGGTGTCCGAACCGTCGGCGGGCCAGTAGGTCACCGACACCGCGGCCTCGGTCGGACCGTACAGGTTGTGCACCTCGGCATCCGAGACCGCACGGAACGCATTGACGGTCTCCGGCGGCAATGCCTCACCGATTACGAAAACGTCGCGCAGGGTCGGGCAGGAACCCGCTTCGAGGTGCGCGGCGAATACCGTGAGCATCGAGGGCACGAAGTCGGTGACGGTAATCCGCTTCGCGGCAATGGTTTCCGCGACGTAAGCCGGATCACGGTGGCCATCGTGAGTGGCCACGACCAGCTTCGCCCCGGCCCGCAGTGGCATGAAGAAACCCCACAGCGACACGTCGAAGGTCGTCGCTGTCTTCTGCAGGTACACATCGTCGGCACCCAGCGGGTACGCCGCGAGCATCCACTCGATCTGGTTGTTGATCGCGATGTGCGAGACCGCGACACCCTTGGGCCGCCCCGTCGACCCGGACGTGAAGATGACATAGGCCGGATGCTGCGGCAGCACCGGCCGCAGCAGCTCCTCCTGACGCACCGGTGCACCGTCGAAACCGCTGATATCCACCGAATCCAGGGTCAGCACCGTGATCCCGGCAGGCACCTCGATCGCGTCCGCCGACGTGGTCAGTACGCAGGTCGGCTGTGCGGTATCGAGAATGTGCGCGATCCGCTCGGCCGGATGATCCGGATCCAGCGGCACATACGCACCGCCTGCCGTGACGATCGCGTACATGCCGACGACCAGATCCAGCGAACGCCGGATCGCCAATCCCACCAGCGACTCCGCGCCGACTCCTTGCGAAATCAGCAACCGGGCCAGCTTGTTGACCTGTTCGTCGAGTTCGCGATAGGTCAGCGTCGCGCCTTCGTAGTCCAGCGCGACGGCCTGCGGATGTGCCGCCACCGCCCGCCGATACCCGTCCAGCAGCAGCTCGGGAGCAACGGCTTGCCGGGTCTCGTTCCACTCGACCAGAATCCGCGCCCGCTCGGCAGGTGCCAGCAGATCGATCTCGCCGACGGCGCGCTCCGGATGCTCGGCGACTCCGGCGAGCAGTCGCTCGAAGCGGTCCGCGAACTGCGCGATCGTCGTCTCGTCGAATAGATCCGTGGCGTAGGTGAACTGCGCGGAGAACCCACTGTCTTCCTTGGGCACCACGGTCAACTGCAGATCGAACTTGGCCACCGCACCGTCGAAATCGACCGCGTGCGCGGACAATCCGGGTAGCTCGACGTGGGCCTTGCTCATGTTCTGGAAGAACAGCGCCACCTGGAACAGCGGGTGGTGCGCCTGCGAACGCACCGGGTCGAGCACCTCGACCAACCGCTCGAACGGCAGCTCGGCATGGGAAAACGCCGCCAGGTCCGTCTCTTTCGTGGCGGCGAGCAGGTCGTGGAAGGAGGCGCGGGGATCGATCGGGGTGCGCAGCACCAAGGTGTTGACGAACATGCCGATGAGCCCGTCGAGCTCACGTTCACCACGGCCCGCGACCGGCGTGCCGATGGTGATGTCGTCGGTCCCGGAGAGCCGGGCGAGCAGTGCCGCGAACGCCGCGTGCACCACCATGAATTCCGAAGCACCCGCCCGCTGGGCGAGGTCGGTCAGCCCGCGATGCACCTGCGCGGAAACCTCGAAGGTGTATTCCGCGCCGCCACCGGAGGCGACGGCCGGACGCGGGCGGTCCGCGGGCAGGTCGAGCCGGTCGGGGATGCCGGCCAGGACATCGCGCCAGTACGCGATCTGCGCCGCGGCCACCGAATCGGGATCGTTCTCGTCACCGAGCACTTCCCGCTGCCACAACGTGTAGTCGGCGTACTGCACCGGCAGCGGCGCCCAGGCGGGCGGGGCGCCGTTGCGCCGAGACAGGAACGCGCCGAGCAGATCACGCAGGAACGGCGCGACCGAGGCGCCGTCGGCGGCGATGTGGTGCACGACCACCACGACCACGTGCTCGCTGGGCGACAGCTCGGCCAGCGCGATGCGCAGCGGCACCGCCGCGGCGACATCGAATCCGGCCAGCGCGAACCCGCGCAGCCAGTCGACCAGCTCGTGTTCGGCCAACGGCTTCGGCGCCAGGTCCGGAACAGCCTGTGCGGCCGGGAGTACCACCTGGTAGCCGGTGCCATCGATGGCCGGATACACGGTGCGCAGCGTCTCGTGCCGTTCGATCACATCGGTGATCGCGGCCTGCAACGCCGCCACATCCAACGCCCCGGACAACCGGATGGCGAACGGAATATTGTTCGCCGCCGACGCCGGGTCGAACTGATTGAGGAACCACATCCGCTGCTGCGCCAGCGACAGCGGAATGTGCTCCGGCCGCTCCATCGGCGCGAGCGCGCGCCGATCATCGGCGCCCTTCAACGGCTCCAACCGCTCGGCAAGCCCGGCGACCGTCGGCGTTTCGAAGATCAGTCGCGCGGGCACCCGCGCCGCGACGGCCGCGCCGAGCCGGGCGGCCACCTGCGTCGCGATCAACGAATTGCCGCCGAGCTCGAAGAAGTTGTCGTCCGCGCCGACCGGCGCACCCGGGCCGAGCAGCTCGGCGAAGACATCGGCGACCAGCTCTTCCAGCGGGCCGACCGGTGCCCGAAACATCTTGGTCTGCAACCGTGGCGCGGGCAGCGCGGCGCGGTCCAGCTTGCCCACCGGGGTCAACGGGATCGTGTCGAGCACCATGACCACCGTGGGCACCATGTGCGCGGGCAGGCTCTGCTCGGCGAAACCGGCCAGTTCGGCGGCGTCCGCGGCCATTCCGGGCGCGGCATGCACATACGACACGAGAATCGTCGCGCCGCTGTCCAGGTTGTGTCCGACGGTGACCGCGAAGTCGACGGTCTCGTGCGCGGCGAGCACCGCGTCGATTTCGCCGAGTTCGATCCGGAAGCCGCGGATCTTCACCTGGAAGTCGTTGCGGCCCAGATACTCCAGTTCGCCGTGATCAGGCCCACCCGTCACCCGACCGCCACCCCCCATCGAATCGCTTCGCGATGCGGGCACCACTCTGACCAGGTCGCCGGTCCGATACAACCGGGACCCGTTGGCGTCGAACGGGTTCGCGACGAAACGAGCCGCCGTCAGCCCTGCTCGGTCGTGATATCCCCTGGCCAACTGCGCGCCGGTGATATACAGCTCGCCGACAGCGCCGCGCGGCACCGGGACCAACTGCTCATCGAGCACGTACTCGGTGATCCCGCGGATCGGTCCGCCGATCGTCACCGGCGCGTCCGGGAGCAGTGGCGCACTGATATTCGTCATGATCGTGGTCTCGGTCGGCCCATACCCGTTGAAGAACTCCCGGGTGCCGCCGGACACCGGTGTTGCCCAGCGCCGCACCAGCTCCGGCGGGCAGGCTTCACCGCCGGCGACCACCACGCGCAACTCGTCCAGCCCGGCCGGGTCCACCGATGCCAGCGCGGCGGGGGTGATGAACGCGTGCGTCACCCCCTCCCGGCGGATCAGCGCGGCCAGTTCCTCGCCGCCGAACACGGTCGGCGCCACCACCACCATGGTGGCCGCGCCGCCGATCGCCAGCAGCAGTTCCAGCACCGAGGCGTCGAACGACGGCGACGCGAAATGCAAAGTCCGCGAATCACTCGTCACCTGATACCGCTCGCGCTGCTCGTCGCAGAAACTCGACAAGCCGGCCTGGGTGACGACGACGCCCTTGGGCTTGCCGGTCGACCCGGAGGTGTAGATCACGTAGGCCGGATGCTCGGCGCGCAGCGGCCGCACCCGGTCGACATAGCTCACCGGGTCCGCGGGGAACTCGTCGAGCAGCCTGGCGCAGTCGGCGGTGTCGATGGGCAGCCAGTCGACCCGGTCCGGTAGTTCGTCACGGACGGCGGCGACGGTCAGGCCGAAGACCGCGCCGGAGTCGACGACCATGTGTTCGACCCGGTCGGCTGGGTAGTTCGGATCCACCGGCACGAATCCGGCGCCGGTCTTGGCCACCGCCCAGACCGCGAGCACGGATTCGATCGACCGCGGGATACCGACGGCCACCAGGTCCTCCGGCCCGATACCGCGGTCGATCAGCAGCCGGGCCAGCCGGGTCGACCGCTCGTCGAGCTCGGCGTAGCTCAGCTCGGTCAGCGTGCCGCTGGCGTCGGCGAAGGTGACACCGATGCCGCCGGGGTTCGCCTCGACGGCGGTCGCCATCAGCTGCGGCAGGGTGGTGACTCTCGGCCGCCTGGTTCGGGTCGGCCGAACACGTGCCGGGCGGGTCATGCGCACACCGCTTCGAGCGTCTCGTCACACAGCTGCCCGACCGACCGAACCATGGAGATGCCTCACCCTGCCTGTTGTCGCCGCATACCCGCTTCGATGCCCCCGCCCCCAGTGATCATCGAACGCGCGCATGCCCATCGTTACCGACCGCACCGGCCCACGCCGAACACAGCCTCGGCGATCCCCTAGGGCAGGACCGCGACCCGACCGCGCGAAACGAGCGCCGGGAACGATTATTCCCTGCCGACGCGCGATTGGTTACCTCACGTCGGCAGGGCATCCTCAGCGCAACCGATCGAGCAGAACGGCCAGCTCAGAGCCGATGTCGGCCAACGCATCCTGCGCGGTCATCTGCGCGTGCGTCACCGCGATCGGCCGGTCGACCACCGCGCCCGTCACATACGGAGCCCAGTCGGTCGCAGTGGCGCGAAGCACATCCGCGGGATCCGCCACGGCCGCGCTGAAATACTCCAGCGAGCCGTGGAATACCCCTGGACGGTGCTGGGCGATGAGTTCGGCCGAGCGGACCGCGCTGCGATAGATCCGGCGCAGCCGCTCGGGGGTCAGCGCGACCAGTTCCGGCGGGATCATCGCGTGTAGCGCGGCCAGTGCCTGGTCGCTCAGGTCGTAGATGTCGTCCTCGGGCCCGATCAGCTCACCGCCGAGTCCGAGTTCGGCCAGCGCGCCGCGCACCGCCGCGCGGAAGCCCGCGACGTCGGGGTTCGGGTGGCTGTCCATCATGGCCAGCAGCTCGACCTGCTCGCCGTCGGCCTGCAGTTCGGTCGCGATGGCGTGGGCCAGCACGCCGCCGAGCGACCAGCCGAGCAGCCGGTAGGGGCCGTGCGGTTGCACGGTCCTGATCTCGGTGACGTAGCGATGCGCCAGCTCGGCGATCGAGTTCGGCAGCTCGCCGTCCTCGGCCAGGGCGGGCGACTGGACGCCGAAGATCGGCTGCTCGGCGGGCAGGAACTGGGTCAGGCCCGCGTAGCTCCAGGCGAGGCCGTACATCGGGTGCAGGCAGAACAGCGGTGCGGCGGTGCCGCCGGGGCGGATCGGCAGCAGGACGTTCATGGCGGCGTCGGTCTCCCCCGTCGGCTGCGTGCCGATCCGGCTGGCGAGTCCGGCCACCGTGGCGTCGGTGAAGAACCACTGCACACTGACCGTGGCGCCGGTGGCCTCGCGTAGTCGGCCCACCGCCTGCGCCGCGAGCAGCGAGTTGCCGCCGAGTGCGAAGAAGTCGTCGTCGAGACCCACTGTCTGTGCGCCGAGCAGGTCGGCGAATACCTCGGCCACGGTCTGCTCCACTGGCGAGCTGGGCGCACGGAAGGTGACCGCACTGGTGAATTCCGGTGCGGGCAGAGCCTTTCGGTCCAGCTTGCCGTTGGGCGTGAGCGGGAGCGCGTCGAGGACGACGACGGCGTCCGGCACCATGTAGCCGGTAAGGAACTGGGCGGCCTGGGAACGAACGGTCACCGGATCAATTCCGGCAGCGCTCTCGGCCACCACGTAGCCGACCAGCCGATCGCCGTGCGCGTCCGAACGAACCAGTGCCACGGCCTGATTGACGCCGTCGCAGCGCAGCAGCGCCGCTTCGACCTCGCCGAGTTCGATGCGGAAACCGCGCAGCTGCACCTGTTGGTCACTGCGACCGGCGTATTCGAGCAGCGCCTTGTCGCCGGAGTCACGCCAGCGGCCGATATCGCCGGTGCGGTACATCCGAGAACCTGGCGCGCCGAAGGGATTCGCGACGAAACGGGTCGCGGTGAGGCCCGGCCTGCCGAGGTAGCCACGGGACAGTTGCGCACCGACGACGTGGATCTCGCCCGGCACGTCGAGCGGGGTCGGGTGCAGCCGCGGATCGAGCACGTAGGCATCCAGGCCGGGGATCGCCCGCCCGATGACGCTGGCGGGATTGCGCCGATCCTGTTCGTCCAGCGGCAGGAACGAGACGTGCACCGTGGTCTCGGTAATGCCGTACATATTCACCAGACGAGCTGCCGCACCGTGCCGTTCGTACCAGCGTTCGAGCTTGCGCAGGTCGAGGGCCTCGCCGCCGAACACCACGTAGCGCAGCGCCAGCGAGCCCGCCGCCGCGGACCGGTCCGCCTCCACCAATTGGTAAAAGGCGGACGGGGTTTGGTTCAACACCGTCACGCCCTCGCGAATCAGCAAGTCGCGGAACTGTTCCGGCGAGCGCGAGGTCAGGTAGTCGACCACGACGACCGAGCCGCCGTGCGCCAAACCGCACCACAGTTCCCACACCGAGAAGTCGAACGCGAACGAATGGAACAACGTCCATACGTCGTGTTCGTCGAAACGGAACAGGGTCTGGGTGTTCGCGAACAGTTCGACGACATTGCGGTGCGCGACACCCACGCCCTTCGGCACGCCGGTCGAACCGGACGTGTAGATGACGTAGGCCAGATTGTCCGGGTGCAGCGGCGCGAGCCGATCAGCATCGTGCACGGGGGCGTCGGCGAATGCCGCCGTCTCCTCGAACAAGACGACAGGCAGGTCGCCGGTGGGCACCGCGGACCGTTCGTCCGCCGTGGTCAGTACGCAGACCGGGGCCGCGTCGGCGAGCATGAATTCCAGCCGCTGCGCCGGGTAAGCGGAGTCGATCGGCAGGTAGGCGGCACCGGTCGCGAGCACGCCCAGCAGGGCGACCGGCAGGTCCTCGGTACGTGGCACCGCAACGGCCACCAGCGATTCCGGGCCCGCACCCTGCGCGATCAGCGCTCGTGCCACCTGATTGGCCCGGCGCTGCAGTTCACGGAAGGTAAGCGTCGCGGAGCGACTCGATGCGGGGTGGTGGCCGGGCGACGGGTGGGCAAGCGCGCGATCACCGAATCGGATCGCTACCGCGTCCGGGCGGCGCCACACCTGATCGGCGATCAGGCCGGGCAGCGTCGCACCGGGTACCCATGCGCCGAGTGAGTTCCATTCGTGCAGAACGAGTTCGCGTTCACCGGCGGCGAGCACGTCGATATCGCCGACGACCGCCGAGGCATCGGCCGCGACGGCCGCCAGGATGCGGCGGAAGCGATCGGCGAAGTTCTGCACGGTCGCGGCGTCGAACAGGTCGGTCGCGTAGGTGAGGACGGCCGAAATGCCTTGGGTGTCCGGTTGTTCGGCGACGGTGAGCTGTAGATCGAACTTGGCGGGCTGGATCTGCGGATCGATGCCGGACACGGTGAGACCGGGTAGCTCGAGCGAGGTCTCGGCCAGGTTCTGGAAGACCAGCATCACCTGGAAGAGCGGATGCCGCGCCGCCGAGCGGACCGGATCCAGCAATTCCACCAGGCGCTCGAACGGCAGGTCGGCGTGGCCGAATGCCGCGACATCGGTGTCTCGTACGTCGGCGAGCAGCGCGTCGAAGGTGGCGCCGGGTTCGATCTCGTTGCGCAGCACCAGGGTGTTGACGAACATGCCGATCATGTCATCCAGTTCGGCCTCGCCACGACCGGCCACCGGGGTGCCGACCGCGATGTCGGTGGTGCCGGACAGTCGCGCGAGCAGCACCGCGAGGGCGGCGTGCAGCACCATGAACAGCGTCGAATTGTGCTGCTGGGCAACGCGGTCGA
This sequence comes from Nocardia brasiliensis, assembly GCF_042691675.1. Lineage (GTDB taxonomy): Bacteria > Actinomycetota > Actinomycetes > Mycobacteriales > Mycobacteriaceae > Nocardia > Nocardia brasiliensis_D. The sequence goes on along the minus strand of NZ_CP170507.1, from coordinate 1,033,756 downwards.
GCGCGGCGTGCAAGTCCGCGTCGATCTCGAAGTCCAGCGTCGCGCCCCGATACGAGGCCACCGCGGGCCGCGGCCGGTCCGCGGGCAGCACCAGTTCGTCCGGCAGCGCGGCCAGCGCGGTGCGCCAGTACTCGGCCTGCTGGGAGATCAGGCTCGTCGGGTCGTCCTCCGAGCCGAGCACGTCGCGCTGCCAGATGCTGTAGTCCGCGTATTGGACCGGGAGCGGCGCCCAGGTGGGTGCTTCGCCGCCCGTGCGGGCGGCGTAGGCCAGCACCAGGTCGCGGGTCAGCGGGCCCATCGACCAACCGTCGGCGCTGATGTGGTGGGCCACGAAGACCAGGACGTGGTCGGTGTCGGAGACCTGGAACAGCTTGGCGCGGAACGGTACCTCGGTGGTGACGTCGAAACCCGCGGCGACAACGCGGTATACCGCGTCGGCCACGTCCGCCGGGTCGATCCGCATGGGCGCGAGATCGACCGGCACGTGTGCGGCGATGGCCTGCACGGGACCGTGCTGCGTCTGCGGATAGGTGGTGCGCAGGATCTCGTGGCGGGCCACCAGATCGGACACCGCCGCTTGCAGTGCGGCGGTATCGAGGTCGCCGGTCAGGCGGATGGCGGCGGGGATGTTGTAGACGGAGGACGTGGTGTCGAACTGGTTGAGGAACCACATGCGTTGTTGGGCGAGCGACAGTGGGATGTGTTCCGGACGCGGGCCCGCCACCAGGGGCTTGCGGCCCCCGGTGCCCGCATGCCGTTCGACCTTGGCAGCCAGACCAGCGACAGTCGACGCCTCGAACAAGGTACGAACGGGGACGCGGGAGTCCAGCGCGGCACCGATCCGAGCCGCGACCTGAGTGGCCAGCAGCGAGTTACCACCGAGACCGAAGAAGTCATCGTCGGCACCGACGCGCTCGACACCGAGCACCTCGGCGAACACCGACGCCACGATCTCCTCGATCGGGGTCGAGGGCGCACGGAAAACCTGAGCCTCGAACTCCGGCTCCGGCAACGCCTTACGATCCAACTTGCCGTTCACGTTCAACGGCAACGCATCCAACACCACGAACGCCGACGGCACCATGTACGACGGCAACCCAGCGCTAAGTGTCGACTTCACCTGCGCCACATCGAGTCCGGCCGAATCATCCGACTGCCCGGTCTCGGCGGCGACCAGATAGGCCACCAGACGATCGCCGGTCTTCGGATCGGACTTGGCAACCACAGCGGTCTGCGCGATCTCCGGCAACCCCAGCAGCGCCGCCTCGATCTCGCCGAGCTCGATCCGGAAACCACGAATCTTGACCTGGAAGTCGCTACGACCCCGATACTCCAACTCACCGGAAGCGTTCCACGCCACCACATCACCAGTGCGATACATCCGAGCACCGGACTGGAACGGATTAGCCACAAACCGATCCGCCGTCAAATCCGCACGACCGAAATAACCACGCGCCAACTGCGCACCGGCCAAATACAGCTCACCGGAGACACCCACCGGCACCGGACGAAGCCGCGCATCCAGCACGAAGACCTGACTGTTCCACTCCGGCGCACCGATCGGCACCGATACCTGATCGTTTGGAGTGACCCGATGGCTGGTGATGGACACCGCGGCCTCGGTCGGACCGTACAAATTGAACAGCTCAACGCGCGGGTAATCACGCACGAACCGCTGCGCCAACGCACCAGGCAGCGCCTCACCGATCGCCAACACCCGCCACAACGAGTTCGGGAAATCACCGACGGTGAGCGCATCGAGCATCGACGGCACCACATGCAGGGTGGTGACCCACTCGCGGGCCATCAACTCATTCAGATACGCCGGATCCCGATGACCATCAGGCGCGGCAATCACCAAACGACCACCACACACCGCAGCCGACCAGAACTCCCACACCGACAAATCGAACGTCGCCGCGGTCTTCAACAAAACCGCATCAGCAGCATCGAGACCGAACTCGGTCACCTTCCACTGCAACTGATTCGCAATCGCCGCATGCGACACCGCCACACCCTTCGGGCGACCCGTCGAACCCGACGTGAAAATCACATACGCGGTGTTATCCGGACGCAGTGGCGCCACCCGATCAGCATCGGTGACCGGGGACCCATCCAACCCGCTCAGGTCGAGCTCGTCCAACCGCACCACCGGCGCGACATCGGTATCGAACTCAGCATCGGCGTTCGACAACACACACACCGGCCCAGCCGTCTCGAGAATGTAGCCGGTCCGCTCAGCAGCCTGATCCGGATCCACCGGCACATACACACCACCGGACTTCGCCACCGCATACATCGCCACAACCAGATCCACCGACCGCCGCAACGCCAACCCAACCCGCGACTCCGGACCCACACCCAACGAAATCAAATGCCGCGCAAGACGATTCACCCGACCATCCAGATCACCATAGGTGACCTTCTCGCGACCCTCCGGCAGATCCAGCACCAGCGCCACGGATCGCGGATCGGCCGCCACCGCGGCATCCAACAGCGAGACCAATGTCGCCGACCGGTCGACCTGCTGCTCGGTACCGTTCCACCGCGCCAGCACATCCCGGCGCTCGGCCGCGTCGAGGAGCTCGATATCACCGACCGGGATCGCGGCGTCCGCCACCACGGCGGCGAGGATCCGCGACAGCCGGTCGGCGAAGCCCTGCACCGTCGCGGCATCGAAAAGATCGGTGGCATAGGTGAAGAACCCACCGAGGCCCGTCGGCACGCCGGACTCGTCGTAGCCGTCGCCCACGATCAGGTGCAGATCGAACTGCGACACCGCGAGATCAGCGTCCAGCCCCGCCACCGCGAGACCGGGCAGTTCGAGCGCGGCGCGCGCGATGTTCTGGAACGACAACCCGACCTGGAACAGCGGATGATGCGCCGTCGAGCGCGGCGGATTGAGCACCTCGACCAATCGCTCGAACGGAATATCCGCGTGCGCGAACGCCTGTAGGTCGGATTCCCGCTGCCTGCCGAGCAATTCGACAAACGACTCCCCCGGTTCGAGCTGCGTCCGGAAGACCACGGTGTTGACGAACATGCCGATCAGGTCGTCGAGCTCACGCTCACCACGACCGGCCAAGGGTGTACCGATGGCGACATCCGTCGAACCGGACAACCTGGCCAGCAGCACCGCCAAGGCGGTGTGCACAACCATGAACAACGTCGCACCATGCGCCCGAGCGAGTTCCACCAGTCCGGCGTGGGTGGCCGCATCGATCCGCACGTCCACCCGCGCACCAGCCATCGACGCGATCGCGGGCCGCGGCCGATCCGTCGGCAACTCCAGCAGGTCCGGCAGGTCGGCCAGCTGCTTGCGCCAGAAGCTGATCTGCTGCGCGGCAATGGATTCCGGATCGGTTTCGTCGCCGAGCACCGCGCGCTGCCACAGCGCGTAATCGGCGTACTGCACCCGCAGCGGTGTCCAACTGGGCGCCTCTCCCGCGGTTCGTGCGGCATAGGCGATCATGACGTCGCGGACCAGCGGACCCATCGAGGACCCGTCGGCGGCGATGTGATGCACCACGACGGCAAGTACATACGTGTCCGGCGCGCCGTCGACCTGGATCAGCGCCACTCGCACCGGCACCTCGGCGGTCACGTCGAACGAACTCGACGCCAGCGCGTACACCGCGCCCGCCACGTCTGCCTCGCTCAGCACCCGCGGCGTGACATCCAGCGCAACGCTGTTGGGCGGCAACACAACCTGGATCGGTCCGTCGGCGGTCTCCGGGTACACGGTGCGCAGCACCTCGTGCCGCGCCACCACATCGTGCAGTGCCGCGCCGAGTGCGGCCACGTCCAGCGCACCGGTCAACCGCAATGCGAAGGGCAGGTTGTAGGCGGCCGACCCGGCCACCTCGTCGTCGGCCTGGTCGAACCGGTTGAGGAACCACATCCGGCGCTGCGCCAACGACAGCGGCAATTGGTCCGGCCGCGCGATGCTGCCCAGTTCGACCCCGGGACGACCATGCACCTGCGAGTCGATCACCGCGGCGAGACCGGCCACGGTAGGCGCTTCGAACAGTGTCCGCACCGGCACTCGTCCGCCGACGGCGGCACCGAGCCGGGCCACCACCTGGGTGGCGATCAGCGAGTTGCCACCGAGTGCGAAGAAGTCGTCGTCGGCACCGACCCTGGTCAACCCGAGCACTTCACCGAACACACCGGCGACGATCTCCTCGATCGCCGTTGCGGGCGCGCGGAATTCCCGCGCGGTGAACATCGGCTCCGGCAGCGCCTTGCGGTCCAGCTTGCCGCTGGGATTCAGCGGGAACTCGTCCAGCGCGACGATGGCGGCCGGAACCATGTAGGTGGGCAGCGATTCCGCGATGGCGGCCCGCAACTCCCGCGGGTCGATCCGGTCGCCGGGCGACGGGACCGCGTAGGCAACCAGTTGGTCGCCGAGAGTCGTCCGGCTGACCAGGGCGACGGCCTGGCTCACCGAAGGCTGTGCCAGCAACGCGGTTTCGATCTCGCCGAGCTCGATGCGCTGGCCACGGAACTTCACCTGGAAGTCGGTGCGGCCGAGGTAGTCGAGCACCATCTCCTCGGCGGTGTCCGCGTCGGAAGGCTTGCGCCACACCACGAGATCGCCCGTGCGGTACATGCGTTCACCGGTGCCGAACGGATTCGCCACGAAGCGATCCGCCGTCAGGTCCGGCCGCCGGACGTAGCCGCGGGCCAGTTGGTCACCGGCCAGATACAGCTCGCCCGCCACGCCCTCGGGTACCGGGCGAAGTCGAGCATCGAGCACATAGACCCGGGTGTTCCACTGCGGCAACCCGATCGGCACCGAGCGGGTGTCCGAACCGTCGGCAGGCCAGTAGGTCACCGACACCGCCGCCTCGGTGGGGCCGTACAGGTTGTGCACGTCCGCGTCGAGCACCGCGTGCACCGCGGTGACCGTTTCCGGCGGCAGCGCCTCGCCGATCACGAAGATCTGTTCCAGCGTCGGGCAGGCGCCTTTGGCGGTGTGCGCGGCGAAGATCGTCAGCATCGACGGCACGAAGTCGGTGACCGTCACCGAATGCGCGGCAATGGTTTCCGCGACATAGGCCGGATCACGATGACCGTCCGGTGTCGCGACGACCAACTTCGCACCCACCCGCAATGGCAGGAAGAAGCCCCACAGGGACACGTCGAACGTGGTCGCCGTCTTCTGCAGATAGACGTCGTCCTGGTCGAGTGGGTACTCGGCGAGCATCCACTCGAGCTGATTGTTGATCGCCGCGTGGGCGACCGCGACACCCTTCGGGCGGCCGGTGGAACCGGAAGTGAAGATGACGTAGGCGGGATTCAGCGGCGACACCGGCCGGAGCAGCTCGTCCGCGCGGACCGGCGCACCGTCGAAGCGGGCCAGGTCGGCGGTATCAATAGCGACCGCGGCAATGCCGTCCGGCAGCGCGGCCCCGTCGGCGGATGTGGTGACGACACAGGCAGGTTGCGCGGTATCGAGAATGTGCGCGATCCGCTCGGCCGGATGGTCCGGATCCAGCGGCACATAGGCGCCACCGGCGGTCACGATCGCGTACATGCCGACGACCAGGTCGATGGATCGGCGAATCGCCAATCCCACCAGTGACTCCGCACCGACGCCCCGCGAAATCAGCAGCCGGGCAAGCTGGTTGACTCGCGTATCGAAGTCCCGATACGTGAGCTCGGTTCCCTCGTAGGCCAGCGCGACAGCATTCGGATGGGCTGCGACGGCCTGCCGGTAGCCGTCGAGCAACAGCTTGGGAGCGATCCGTTGCCGGGTGTCGTTCCACTCGAAAAGGATTCGATCCCGCTCGACCAGCGACAGCAGATCGGCGTCGCCCACCGCCCGGTCCGGATCGGCCGCGACCGCGCGAAGCAGTCGGCGCAGCCGGGCGGCGAAACTCTTGACCGTCGATTCGTCGAACAGGTCGGTGGCGTAGGTGAACATGGCGGACAGGCCGGTGTTCTCGCCCTCGTGCGGGGTGACTGTCAGCTGCAGATCGAACTTCGCCGCCGCACCGTCCAGGTCCAGTGCCGCCGCCGACAGCCCGGGTAGCTCCAGCGCGGGCTTGTCCATGTTCTGGAAGAACAGGGCCACCTGGAAGAGCGGATGATGCGCCTGCGAACGCGCCGGGTCGAGCACCTCGACCAGCCGCTCGAACGGCAGCTCCACATGCGAAAAAGCCTCGAGATCGACCTTTTTGGCAGCCTCGACCAGCTCACGGAACGACGCACCCGGTGTGCTCTCGGTGCGCAGCACGAGCATGTTGACGAACATGCCGATCAGCCCGTCCAGCTCCGCCTCGCCACGCCCCGCGACCGGGGTACCGATGGCGATGTCGGCGGACCCCGACAGCCTGGCGAGCAGTGCCGCGAACGCCGCGTGCACCACCATGAACAGCGAGGCCCCCGTGTCCTGCGCGATCGCGTCGAGCCGGGCCCGGATTTGGGCGTCCACCTCGAAGGTGTAGACGCCACCACGGCCGGAGGCCAGCGCGGGCCGGGGGCGATCCGTCGGCAGTTCGAGACGACCGGGTAGGCCCGCCAGTGCGCTGCGCCAGTACCTGATCTGTTCGGCCGCCACCGATTTCGGGTCGTTCTCGTCCCCGAGCATGGCGCGCTGCCACAGGGCGTAATCGGCATATTGCACCGGCAACGGTGCCCAATCCGGCGCGGCGCCCGCACCGTGTCCACCCACCCCGTCGGCTCCGCCTCCCGCCATCCCCGTGCGCGCGAAATACGCGACCGTCAGGTCCCGCACCATCGGCGCCATCGAGGTGCCGTCCGCCGCGATGTGGTGCACGACCACCGCGAGAACGTAGTCGTCGCCGCCCAGCTGGAACAGCGCCGTGCGCAGCGGCACCTCGGCCGCCACATCGAATCCGGCCAGCGCGAACTCGGCCAGCCTGCTCGGCAGGTCGGACTCGGCGATCTCGGTCACCGCCAGCTCCGGAACCGCCTGTGCCGCAGGCAATATCACCTGGTAGCCGGTGCCGTCCACGGCCGGGTAGACGGTCCGCAAGGTCTCGTGCCGCTCGACCAGGTCGGCGACCGCCGCCCGCAGCGCGGTCACGTCCAGCGCGCCGGACAATCGGATGGCGAACGGGATGTTGTTCGCCGCCGACGCCGTGTCGAACTGGTTCAGGAACCACATCCGCTGCTGCGCCAGCGACAGCGGAATGTGCTCGGGGCGCGGCATCCGCGCCAGCGCCTGCCGCCCACCGGAGCCCGCGAGCGGGGCCAGCCGCGCCGCCAAACCGGCGACCGTCGGTGCCTCGAAGACCGCGCGCGCGGGCACCCTGGCCCCGATCTGCGCGCCGATCCTGGCCACGACCTTGGTGGCGATCAGCGAGTTGCCGCCGAGCTCGAAGAAGTCGTCGTCGGCGCCGATGGGGGCGCCGGAGTCCAGCAGCTCGGCGAAGGTATCCGCGACCAACTGCTCCCACTGCCCGCTCGGCGCGCGGAATTCCTTGGTCTGCAACTGCGGCGCGGGCAGCGCGCGCCGATCCAGCTTGCCGACCGGCGTCAGTGGAATCTCGTCCAGCACGGTGATGGTGGTCGGCACCATGTGCGCGGGCAACCGGCGCTCGGCCAGCGCGATCAGCTCGTCGGTAGCCACCGCGGCACCGGGGGCGGCCAGCACGTAGGAGGCGAGAATCGTTGTCCCGCTGTCGAGCTGGTGCCCGATGGTCACCGCGAAATCGACGTCGTCGTGGGCGGCCAGGACCGCGTCGATCTCGCCGAGCTCGATGCGGAAACCGCGCACCTTCACCTGGAAATCGTTGCGCCCCGCGTACTCCAGTCGCCCGTCCGCCGACCCAGCCGTCGCCCGACCACCACCCCCCATCGAATCGCCGCGCGATGCCGGCACCCATTTGACCAGATCACCGGTGCGATACAGCCGGGAACCGTTGGGGTCGAACGGGTTCGCCACGAAACGCGTGGCGGTCAACGCCGGGCGGTTGTGGTAGCCGCGCGCCACCTGCGCGCCCGCGATGTACAGCTCGCCGACGACGCCGTCCGGCACCGGCGAAAGCCGATCGTCCAGCACGTACTCGGTGACGCCGCGGATCGGCCCGCCGATGGTCAGCGGAGCGTCGAGCGCCAGCGGCGCGCCGATGTTCACCACGATCGTGGTCTCGGTCGGGCCATAGATATTGAACAGCTCACGAACACCGGTGGAAACCGGAAGTATCCAGCGGCGCACCAGATCCGGCGGCCATGCCTCGCCGCCGACCGCCACTACCCCGAGATCGTCGAGCCCGGCCGGATCGATCGAGGCCAGCGCGGCGGGGGTGATGAACGCATGGGTCACCCGTTCCCGGCGTAGCAGCTCGGCGAGATCGTCGCCGCCGTACACGGTCGGCGCGACGACGACCATGGTGGCCGCGCCGCCGAGGGCGAGCAGCAGCTCCAGCATCGAGGCGTCGAACGAGGGCGACGAAAAGTGCAGGGTCCGTGCGGCGCTCGTCACGCCGTAGTGGGTGCGCTGCTCTTCACAGAACCCGGCCAGTCCGGCCTGGGTGGCGACGACGCCCTTCGGTGTGCCGGTCGAACCGGAGGTGTAGATCACCCAGGCCGGATGTTCGGCGCGCAGCTGGCGCACCCGATCGGCATTGGTGACCGGCTCGGTCGAGTAGCGCTCGAGCGTGTGCACGCACGCATCGCTGTCGATGACCAGCCATTCGACCTGGCCCGGCAGTTGGGTGGCGGCCTGCACGGTGGTCAGGCCGAAGACCGCGCCGGAGTCCTTCACCATGTGCTCGACCCGGTCGGCCGGGTAGTTCGGATCCACCGGCACGAATCCGGCGCCGGACTTGGCCACCGCCCACACGGCGAGCACGGACTCGATCGAGCGCGGAATACCGATCGCGACGAGATCTTCCGGGCCGATGCCGCGATCGATCAGCAGCCTCGCCAGTCGGGTCGACCGCTCGTCGAGCTCGGCGTAGCTCAGGTGCGCCAATGTCGTCGTGGCGTCGGCATAGGTCAGCGCGACGCCGTCGGGATTCGCTTCGACGGCGGTCGCCATCAGCTGCGGCAGCGTGATGACCCGGGGACGCCGGGTCCGCGCCGGCCGGACACGAGCGGAACGCGTCATGCGTTCACCATCGCCAGGTTCTTGCTTCCCCGCCGCCGATCCGGCCGCACGTCCCCCACCACTACACGAACCATGAAACTCTGCTCATCCTGCCTGTCGAACATGTTGAAGCCACACTTGCAACGGCTGCCCTCATTCGGCAAACCGGTCCCGAGTGACCCTAGTCATGTTTTTGGGGGCTTGCACCCGGTACTGGTCGGGTTTTACCCCACCCGCAGCAGGTCGGTCAGGGCGACCACCGTCGCCACCTGCGTCCATGCGCTGCTGACATCAGCGCCATCCGCCAGCACCACGGCCCGCAGATCCGCCAACGCCGCCGAGTCGAGGGTACTGAGTCCCGCTCGATCGGTGAGCAGGTGGCTGATCCACTCGTCGGCGAGCGCTTCGGTCAGCTCGGCATCGTCCGGGACGAGTACCACCGAGGCCCCAGCCGAGCCGGCGGCCACCACCTCGATCAACGCCAGCTCCGCCGGACCGCCGAGTTGGAAGGTGCGTGATTCGAAGGTCAGCTCGGTGCGGGTGCGCAATCGGTCCGCCGCCCCGGCCAGCTCGTCGTAGTCGAGCGTGCGCGCGCCGACGAAGGCCGGGTCGGTGCCGCGGAGCACCCGGGTGCGGTGCGCGTAGGTAACCGGACGCGGCGATTCGGCCGCGATCTGCGCGGCCACCGCGGGATCGTCGAGCACCAGCCAGTCGACATCGCCCACCGCTGGCACTGCCGCATCGGTGAGCCCGACCTTGACAACCGGGGCTGCCGGAATCGTGGCGTCGGCGGCGGACACCGGAACGACGGCGGCACCGGCCTTGAGCACGGCCCACGTCGCGACGACCGCGTCCACACCGCGATCGAACCGGACCGCCACCCCGTCGCCGGGCCCACAACCACGTGCCGCGAGCACCCGCGCCAGGCGCGAGGAGCGTGCGTCGAGTTCCTGGTAGGACACCGCGTCCTCACCGAACACCACCGCGGGACCATCCGGGTCGTCCTCCACCACGGCGGTCAGCGCCTGGGTCAACGCCGTTCCCGTGGTCGATGTCGCGCTCTGGACGTTGGTCTCGTGCGCCGATTCCGTCGCGGCCTGGACCCGCTCGCGCTCTTGTGCGTCGAGCAGGTCGATGTCACCGACCCGCACCTGGGGATCGGCGACCACCGCGGTCAGGACGCGTTCCAGCCTGCGGCACAGCGCCTGCACCGTCGACTCGTCGAAAAGGTCGATCGCGTAGGTGATCGCGGTGATCAGCTCGTCGGGTGAGCCGTCTTCGCGGTGCCGCGGGTCGACATTCACCTGCAGATCGAACTTGGCCGCGATCTGGCCGCCGTCCAGTCCGGTGATCGTCAGGCCGGGCAATTCCAGCGTCGGCTGCTCGTTGTTCTGGAACGACAGCACCACGCCGAACAGCGGGTTGTACACCGACGCATGACCGGCGGCGACCACCTCGGCGACCCGTTCGAACGGGATGTCCGCGTTGGCGAAGGCCGCGAGGTCTGTCTCGCGGGCCTGCTCGACGAGTTCGGCGAAGGTGGTGCCGGGTTCGACGGTGGTGCGCAGCGTGAGCGTGTTGACGAACATGCCGACCAGCTCGTCCAGCGCGCGTTCGCCACGGCCCGCGATCGGCGTGCCGATGGCGATGTCGGTGCTGTTGGTCTGCCGGGCCAGCAGCACGGCGAGCGCGGCGTGCACGACCATGAACAGCGTCGAATTGTGTTCGCGGGCAATCCGAACCAGCGCCGCGTGCACGTCGGGTGCGATCGCGAGGCCGGTCGAGGCGCCACGCATCGACGGGACGGCGGGGCGAGGGCGGTCCAGCGGCAGGCTCAGCTCGCCGGTCAGGCCGTCGAGCTGTTCCCGCCAGTAGGCCAATTGCCGTGCGGCGATGGAGTTCTCGTCGTCATCGGTGCCGATGACGGTGCGCTGCCAAGCGGCGAAGTCGGCGTACTGCACCTCGAGCGGCGACCAGCGTGGCGAATTGCCGCCGATCCTGGCGAGGTACGCGGTCACCAGGTCCCGCGCCAGGGGTGCCATCGAGGCGCCGTCGGCCGAGATGTGATGGACGACCAGCGCCAGCAGATGTTCGTCCTGCCCGACCGCGAGCAGCAGCGCACGCACCGGAACCTGTTGCGTCACATCGAATCCGGTGGACATCAGCTCGGTGATGCGGCCGAGCGGATCGGCGGTGGCCACGACCTCGAGTCCACCGGGCAGCGCCTCGCCGACCGACAGGATCTCCTGGTACGCCAGCCCCGACGGATCCGCCGGGTAACGGGTGCGCAGCGTCTCGTGCCGTTCGAGCACGTCGGCGACGGCATTGCGCAGCGCGGGCACGTCCAGCACGCCGGACAGCCGGATCGCCAGCGGAATATTGTAGGCGGGCGACTCCGGATCGAACTGGTTGAGCACCCACATCCGTTGCTGGGCAAGCGACAACGGCACCCGATCGGTCCGTGGCACGCGGGCCAGCGGCGGCCGCGCGCCGGACGCCTTGGCCGCGCCGGGCACGACGCGCGCGGCCAGCGCCGCGACGGTGGGCGATTCGAACAGTTCGCGCACCACGAGATTCGCGTCGAGTGCCTCGTTGATCCTGGCGACCACCCTGGTGGCGAGCAGCGAGTTGCCGCCGAGGCCGAAGAAGTCGTCGTCCAAACCGATGTCCTTGGCGCCGAGCAGTCCGGCGAAGACTTCGGCGATGGCCTGCTCGACCGGCGAACTCGGGGCACGGAAGGTGGCCGTGCTGGTGAATTCCGGTGCGGGCAGGGCCTTTCGGTCCAACTTGCCGTTCGGTGTCAGCGGAAGCACGTCCAGCACGACGAGCGCGTCCGGCACCATGTAGCCGGTGAGGAATTCACCGACCTGACTGCGCAATTCGACCGAGTCCACCACGGAACCGGTGTCGGGCACGACATATCCGATGAGCCGGTCGCCCGCGTGCTCGTCGGCGCGGACCAGCACCACGGCCTGACTCACGCCAGGGCAGCGCACCAGCGCCGACTCGATCTCGCCGAGCTCGATGCGGAAGCCACGCAACTGCACCTGCTGATCGCCGCGGCCCGCGTACTCGAGCGTCGCTTGGCCACCGAAACCGACCCAGCGGCCGATGTCGCCGGTGCGGTACATCCGAGATCCGGGCGCGCCGAACGGATTCGCGACGAACCTGGTCGCGGCGAGCCCGGGACGGCCGAGGTAGCCGCGAGACAACTGGGTGCCCGCGACGTAGATCTCGCCCGCGACACCGACCGGCGCGGGGTGCAGCCGGTCTTCGAGCACATAGGCGTCCAGGCCGGGCAGCGCGCGGCCGATGACGCTCGCCGCATTGTCGACCATCTGCTCGTCCAGCGACAGGAACGACACGTGCACCGTGGTTTCGGTGATGCCGTACATGTTGACCAGCCACGGCGCGTCCACCGCGTGCCGTTCGTACCAGCGCTGCAGCTGGCGCAGGTCGAGCGCCTCACCGCCGAATACCACGTAGCGCAACGCGAACTTGGCCTGATCGGCGGTCTGCGCGGCCCGATCGGCCTCGGCGAGCTGATAGAACGCCGACGGGGTCTGGTTGAGCACGGTGACCTGCTCGCGAATCAGCAACTCGCGGAACAGTTCCGGCGAACGGGAGGTCAGGTAATCGACCACCACGACGGTGCCGCCGTTGGCCAGCGCGCACCACAACTCCCACACCGAGAAGTCGAAGGCGAACGAGTGGAACAACGTCCACACGTCGGTCTCGTCGAACTCGAACAGCACCTGGGTATTGGCGAACAGCTGCACCACATTGCGGTGCGCGACACCGACACCCTTGGGCACACCGGTGGAGCCGGAGGTGTAGATGACGTAAGCGAGGTTGTCCGGCCGCAGCGGTGCGGTCCGCTCGGCGGCCCGGATCGGCGCGTCGGCGAAGTCGGCCGTTTCTTCCAGCAGGATGACCGGAATATCGCCCGCCGGAACCGATTCCAGCTCGCTCGCGGTGGTAAGGATGCACGCCGGGGCGGCATCGGACAGCATGAACTCCAGCCGCTGGGTGGGATAGGTGGTATCGATCGGCAGGTACCCGGCACCGGCCGTGAGAACCGCGAGCAGCGCGATCGGCAGCTCCTCGGTCCGCGGAACCGCAACGGCTACCAGGGATTCCGGGCCGACGCCCTGCGCGATCAGTGCCCGCGCCACTTTGTTGGCGCTGCGCTGCAGCTCACCGAAGGTAACGGTGGTGTCGCCGTAGCGGATCGCGCCCGCGTCCGGTCGCCTGCGCGCCTGGGCGCCGATGAGATCGACCAGCGTAACCTCGGGCACCGCGGCGCCCGGGCTGTTCCACTCGTGCAGCACCAGATCGCGTTCGCCCGGCGCGAGGACGTCGATATCACCGACGGTCACGCTGGAATCGCCGGCAACCGCGGTGAGGATCCGGCCGAAGCGGTCGGCGAAGTCCTGCACGGTCGCCTCGTCGAACAGATCGGTGGCGTAGGTGAATGCCGCCGAAATGCCTTCCGCCGCCCCGTGCCGGTCGATCCGCTCGGCCAGGGCCAGTTGCAGATCGAACTTGGCCAGCGGCATCGCCAGATCCACCGCCGACACCGAGAGTCCGGGCAGTTCCAGTTCGGTGCGGGCCAGGTTCTGGAAGGTCAGCATCACCTGGAACAGCGGATGCCGGGCCGCGGAGCGTGCCGGATCGAGCAGCTCGACCAGCCGCTCGAAGGGCACGTCGGCGTGGCCGAACGCCTCGACGTCGATCCGGCGCACCTCGCGCAACAGCTCGTCGAAGGTCGCACCGGAGTCGACATCCGTGCGCAGCACAAGGGTATTGACGAACATGCCGATGAGGTCATCGAGCGCGGCCTCGCCACGCCCCGCCACCGGGGTTCCGATGGCGATGTCCCTGGCGCCCGAGAGTCGGGCGAGCAGCACCGCGAGCGCCGCGTGCACCACCATGAACAGCGTCGAATTGTGGCTGTGCGCAAGGCGGCTCAGTCCGGCGTGGACATCGGGACCGATCTCGAAGCCAAGCGTGGCGCCGCGGTTGGATGCCACCGCGGGACGGGGCCGGTCCGCGGGCAGCTCCAATTGCTCGGGCAGCGCGGCCAATTCGGTGCGCCAGTAAGCGATCTGCTGGGCCAGTACCGATTCCGGGTCGTCTTCGGCACCCAGGATCTCCCGCTGCCAGATCGCGTAGTCGGCGTACTGCACCTCGAGCGGCGGCCATTCCGGTGCGCCGCCGCGCATCCGGTCCAGGTAGGCGGCCATCAGGTCGCGGGTCAGCGGGCCCATCGAGAAGCCGTCACCCGCGATGTGGTGCACCACGCAGACCAGTACATGCTCGGTCTCGCTCAGCTCGAGCAGCCGCACCCGCACCGGCGGCGCGACGGTCACGTCGAAGCCCTCGGTCACCGCCGCGGCGACGAGTCCGGGCATATCGGCCTCGGTGGCCTGCTCGACCACCAATTCCGGCACCGCATGCGGGTCGCCGGTCGGCAGCACCAGCTGGTAGCCCTCGCCGTCGACCTCGGGGTACCTCGTCCGCAGCACCTCGTGCCGCTCCGCGAGGTCGCGCACGGCGGCACGCAACGCGTCGACATCGAGGTGGCCGGACAACCGCACCGCGGCCGGAATGTTGTTGACGGCACTGTCCGGATCGAACCGGTTCAGGAACCACATCCGCTGCTGTGCGTAGGACAGCGGCACTCGGGCCGGTCGCGGCCGCGCGTGCAACGCCTGGCCCGCGACCGAACCCGCGTGCTGCTCGACCCGCTCGGCGAGCGCGGCCACCGTTGTCGCCTCGAACAACAGCTGCACCGGCACCCGCACATTCAATGCCGACCCGATTCGGGCGGCGGCCTGCGCGGCCAGCAGCGAGTTGCCGCCGAGTTCGAAGAAGTCGTCGTCCACGCCGACGCGCCCTTCGTCCCCGGTCACCAGCAACGCGGCGAACACGTCGGCGACGATCTCCTCCACCGGCGTGGACGGTGCCCGGAACGCCTTGGCGGCGAATACCGGCGCGGGCAGTGCCGCGCGGTCCAACTTGCCGACCGGGGTCAGCGGGATCTCGTCGAGCACCATGATGGCGGCGGGAATCATGTACGCGGCCAAGGACTCCCCGAGGAACTCGACGAGTTCGCCGGTGTCCACGGTGGTTCCGGCCCGCGGCAACACATAGGACACCAGCGCGGTGGCGCCGGACGGCAGCGTCTTGCCGAGCGTCGCCGCGTAGTCGATGTCGGGGTGCGCGGTCAGCGCGTTGTCGATTTCGCCGAGTTCGATTCGGAAGCCACGGATCTTGACCTGGAAGTCGGAGCGGCCGAGGTACTCGATGACCCCGCCGTCCTCGCCTTCGGTGCGGCGCACCAGGTCTCCGGTGCGGTACAGCCGCGCACCGGGATTGCCGGTATCGGCGCCGAACGGACTGGCCACGAAGCGCTCCGCGGTGAGTCCTGGCCTGCCGAGATAGCCCTGAGCCAAGGCGGGACCCGAAAGGTACAGTTCGCCCACCACTCCGGCGGGAACCGGCCGCAGCCGCGAATCCAGCACGAACGCACCGACTCCCGGGATCGCCGAGCCGATGGTGATGACGTCGTCGGGCAGCATTCGCGTGGTGCTCGTCGCGAGAATGGTGGCCTCGGTCGGTCCGTAACCGTTGTAGAACTCGTGGTCACGGGCCCAGCGGCCGACCAGCTCCGGCCCGAACTTGTCACCGGCCACCACCACGACCCGCAGGTCGTCCAGTCCGGTCGGATCGACCGACTCCAACGCACCCGGCGTGATCAGCATGTGCGTGACCTGCTCGCGACGCAGCAGATCGGCCAGCTCGTATCCGCCGAACACCGACGGCGGCGCGATCACCAGGGTCGCGCCGGCGGAGAAGGCGAGCAGCAACTCCAGGACCGACACGTCGAAGTTCGGCGAGCACACATGCAGCACTCGCGAATCGGCGGTCACCCCGTAGTGCTCGCGCTCGGCGGCCACCAGGCCCGCCAGGCCGGTGTGGGTGACCACGACGCCCTTGGGCTTGCCGGTCGAACCGGATGTGTAGATGACGTAGGCCGGGTGCCGCTCGTCGAGCGGACGCACTCGGTCGGCGTAGGAGATCGGGTGCTCGGGCCGGGCGGCGATCCGCGCGGCCTGCACCGGGTCGTCGAGCTCGATCCAGTACACCCCGGTGCCGAGCACCGGGCGATGGGCCGAGGTGGTGAGTCCGACCACGGCGCCGGAGTCGGACACGATGTGGTTGATGC
Source organism: Nocardia brasiliensis (assembly GCF_042691675.1). GTDB lineage: Bacteria > Actinomycetota > Actinomycetes > Mycobacteriales > Mycobacteriaceae > Nocardia > Nocardia brasiliensis_D. The sequence goes on along the minus strand of NZ_CP170507.1, from coordinate 1,017,464 downwards.
GCTCGGTCGGGTAGGCCGGATCCACCGGCACGTACGCCGCACCGGTCTTCGCGATCGCCCACACGGCGAGCACCGACTCGAGGCTGCGCGCGATACCGATGGCGACCACGTCGCCCGGACCGACACCGCGTTCGATCAGTTCCCTGGCCAGCCGGGAGGAGGCCGCGTCGAGCTGGGCGTAGGTGAGCTGGCGTTCGTCGTCGAGCTGGCCCGACGGGTTGTAGCGGATGGCGACCTCTGCGGCCTCGGATTCGACGGCGGCGGTCAGCAACTGCCCGAACAGCGGGCTGCCCGACCTGCGGCGACGGCTACCACGAGCGGAACGACGGGCAGTTTCCATTCGAGTGCATTCACCTCTCGCATCGAGCTAGGACCCGGCCCTACCCATATCGAGGGCGTATCGTCCGGGGCCAGCGCGGTCCGAGCAATCATATAAGGGACTGTTCGGTGTCCACGCGTGCTGTCTTGGATTACTAACGGGCCGCTGACAGCAACCCGCGCCCCCTTGTCGGCTCCTGTCTTTCGATCACACATCCGCCGCTGCCCCCATGGAAGCGGTGTCTTGCCAGATGCCAGGGGTTATATCGGTGTCGAGCCGGTCATGTTGCAGGAGTACCCGGATCGGTGAACTAGCTCACAACCAACCACGTCGGGTTGCCTGCACCCCAGCCTGGAATCGGGTGCTCGCGCCGAGCCGCTCCAGCAGTCGCGCGGTCCGGCGGACCACAGTACGCCGAGACATGCCGAGCCGTCGCGCGATGGTGTCGTCGGTGGCGCCGAGACCCATCAGGGTCAGGATCGCCCGGTCCCGTTCGTCGAGGGCCTCCGCGGTCGGGTTCACCGAAATGGGAGCGGCCAGCGACCACAGCACGTCGAACGTTTTGACCAGCAGATCCAGCGCGGGTGAGCCGGTGATCCGTAAGCCCATGGGGTCCGGGCGGCGTTCGTCGACGTGCAACACCAGGCTAGCGCGTTCGTCGTCACTGATGATCATTTTGAACGGCGGCTCGGGCAACGTGCGCGCCTGTGCCCCACTGGCATTGGTGGACAGTGCGTGCCGCAGCCGTTCCGGGTCCTGATAGATGGTGTCCTGGTAGAGCGTCTGGTACCGGATACCTTCGCTGAGCCGGCCGCGCTTGAGCAGGAACAACTGTCGCTCGCGGTCGAGATCGCTGAGATAGGGCCCGCGTTCGACGACCTTGACGCAGCTGCGCGCCGCGGTTTGCATCTCCTCGAAATCGGCGAGCATTTCCAGGCGTTCGAAGACCGGCACCACGGCGCCATTGCTGCGCGGCGAGCGGCGCACCGAACGGAACGTCTCACTGAGCCGCGCTGCGGCCGTGTGCATCTGGTTGATCTGCTGTTGTCTTCGCCGAGCCTCGGCCTCCGACAACGACTCCGGGGCGTGGGCGTCCCACACCGGGGGCGCGCCATCGGGAGTCGTCACGCGCACGGCGGCGCGCAAGTCACACAGCACGTCCAAGGAGGCCGCGGCGGTCTCTTCCGAAACGCCCAGATACTGCGCGATATCGGCGAGACTCGACCGCGGATGATGCACCAGCACGGCGTAGGTGCGGCCGTGTGGTGATCCAGGCTCGAAGATGTCGCCCAGGTCGGTCACGGAATGAGCTTAATGTGAACTGGCGGACGGAGTCCGGTCCGCAGACCGCGCACGGCCGGAGCGAAGGGGGAGGTACGCCCGACGACCGACTGGTTGTGGTGCGGAACCCTGCACGCCAGCGGGTGACGTGAGCGACGGAATATCAAGCCCGGCAGCGGGATCAGTGCGCCGAGGGGCCCCACTGCAGTGGCACTCCCTTGGCCGCGAGGTACGGCATCGGGTCGATCTTGCTGCCGCCCTGATCCCAGATCTCCAGGTGCAGGTGCGGGCCGGTGGAGTTGCCGCGGTTGCCGACGGTGGCGATCACATCGCCCGCGTTGACCCGCTGGCCTTCCCGCACGAGCATTTCGTTCACGTGGCCGTAGACGGCGGTGGTGCCGTCGTCCTGCTGCACGCGCACCCACAGACCGAAGCCGGACGCGGGGCCCGCCTCGATCACGGTGCCGTTGCTCACGGAGTGGATGGGGGCGCCGAGGTGGTCGGCGAAGTCGAGGCCGTAGTGGAATTCGCCCCAGCGGCTGCCGAATCCGGAGCTGACCGCACCGGCGACGGGGCGCACCGCCACATTGGCGGGCGCGGGAGCGACCTGTTGCTGCACACCCTTGAGAATCTGCTCGGCCTGGGCCAGCGGGCCCGCGATCTCCGGCGGCAGGTTCGGCAGGCCGAACGGGGCGGCGACGGGAGCGGCGACCTGGGTGGCGACCGGCGCCTCGGCGGCCGGGGCCTCCGGTGCGGGGGTGGCGATCTTGGTCTGGGCGACCGGAAGAATGCCGGTTCCCCGGAAGGTCATCGGCCCCTCGGCCTCGTCACCGTCGTGCGCGCCGGGGAGCAGCGGGCTGGCGACGGCGGGCGCGATCTGCGAGACGGTGCCGATCAGGGCACCCGTGGCGACCGCGACACCGGCGGCGACCTTGACTCGTTCGGTCGCGGTCGACTCGGCGCGATGCCGCGTCGGCCGCCCCGAAATATCATCGCCGATGAGGCTCATGACCGTAATGGAACTGGGGCCTACCCGATGGTGCGACAAAGCTGCGTCCTTGCGTCCGAAGAACAGTTGGTTCAAGCGGTGCCTGGCCTGTCGCGGACCGGTTCGGTAACGATCCGGTCAAGCTTGCGATGTAACGGTTTGGCATCCGTTGTGATGGGAACTCTACGCCAGCGTGACCATTCCGCAACCTTCTGCGGCAAAGACCCAGGTAAACACCGGGTCACACGTCCAGTAAGTCAGACTGGAGCCGTGATCATCGATGACTTGAACGTCCCGATCGTGCTCGCCCCGATGGCAGGCGGACCCTCCACGCCCGAGCTGACCGTCGCGGTCACCGAGGCCGGTGGCTTCGGTCTGCTGGCCGCCGGTTACCTGAGCGCAGCCGACACCGCCGCGCGGATCACCGCCACCCGCGCCCTGACCGGCGCGCCCTTCGGCGTGAATCTGTTCGTGCCGGGCCCCGCCGCTCCCGCCGCCGCGTTCGCGGACTACCTCGCCGAGCTCGCGCGCGAGCATCCGGTCGGCGACGCGAAGTACGACACCGACGACTGGGACGCCAAGCTGGATCTGCTCGTCGCCGATCCGGTCGCGGCCGTCTCGTTCACCTTCGGCTGCCCGTCCGCCGCGGAGATCGCGCGGCTACACGCCGTCGGCTCCGAGATCTGGGTGACCGTGACCTCGGCCGCCGAAGCGGCCGTCGCGGTCGAGCGGGGTGCCGACGTGCTCATCACCCAAGGCGCGGAGGCGGGCGGGCATCGCGCCACCTTCGTCGATCGCCCCGAGGACGACGCCACCGATCCGCTGAGCGTGCTCGCCCTACTGCAATTGCTGCGCGCGGCAACGGACCGGCCGGTGGTGGCCACCGGTGGTATCAGCACCGGCGCGGGCATCGCGGCCGCGCTGGCCGCGGGCGCGGCCGCCGTGCAACTCGGCACGGTGTTCCTGCGCTGCCCAGAGGCGGGCACCAATCCTTTGCACCGCGCCGCGCTGAGCTCGGACACCCCGACCATGCTCACCCGCGCCTTCACCGGTCGGCGCGCGCGCGGGCTGCGCAACCGATTCATGGTCGAGCACAGCGCGACCGCACCCGCCGCCTACCCGGAAATCCATTACGCCACCGGCCCTTTGCGGGCGGCGGCTCGAACTGCGGGCAACCCGGAAAACGTGAACCTCTGGGCGGGGCAAACGCACTCACTGGCACCGGAGCTACCAGCGGGCGAACTGGTCCGCAAGCTCGCCGCTGATACGAAATCCGCACTGAACGCGGCGCTTTCGCGGCGAATCCAGGTTTGTTGACAACGACTTTCGATTAGAATCGAGACGCATCGCATCGGCCGTCCATCCTTGGAGGAGAGCGCTATGTCCCTCGATGTACCCACCGCATTACTCGAACGCGCCGAACGCGGCGAAGTCAGCGACGCCGACTTCGTCGAGGTTGTCCGCAACTCGCTGCCCTACGCTTGGGAAGTCGTCAGCCGGGTGGCCGGCGAACTGCACTCCGGCACAGCGGAATACGCGGACAACGTGGTTCCTCCGCCGGATGAGGTGGCGCGCGGGCAACTGCTGCGCGCCATGGCCTCCGACGCGATCCGCGGCGGGCTGGAGCGCCACTTCGGCGTGAAGCTCGCCTTCCAGAACTGCCACCGGGTGGCCGCTTTCCCGATCTCCGCGGTCGGCGGCGACACCTACAGCACGTTCATCGGTACCCGGGCCCAGCTGCTCAATCAGAGCCCGGAACTGCGTAACTGCTGATGACCACCCGCATAGGCCCGGCGCGGCAAGCGATTTGGCTCCGCGCCGGGCTTATGCGGTGACCGGACCGGTTTCGGTCAGGACAGCGTGGTGACCGTCAGGTCGCCATCGGCGTACTGAGCGCGCAGCCGCTTCTTGTCGAACTTGCCGACGCTAGTCTTCGGCACCTCCGCGATGAACGTCCACCGTTCCGGCAGTTGCCATTTCGCGAACTTGTCGGCGAGGAAGTCGCGCAATTCGTCGGCCTTCGCCTCGGCGCCCTCGGCGAGCACGATGGCCACCAGCGGCCGCTCGTCCCACTTCTCGTCCGGCACGCCGATCACGGCCGCCTCGGCCACGGCGGGGTGACCCATCACGGCGTTCTCCAGGTCCACCGACGAGATCCATTCGCCGCCGGACTTGATCACGTCCTTGGAGCGGTCCACCAGCGTGAGGTAACCGTCCCGGCTGATCTTGCCGACGTCACCGGTGCGCAACCAGCCGTCGTCGAACTTCTCCGGGTCGACCTCGGTACCGTCCGGAGAGTAATAGGAGCCGGTGATCCACGGCCCGCGAACCTCCAACTCGCCCAGCGATACTCCGTCGTTCGGCACCACGCTGCCGTCGTCGGCGACCAGCCTGGCCTGCACGCTCGCCGGGAACCGTCCCTGGGTGTAGCGGTAGGCCCACGCGTCTTCGCCGGTCACTCCGGCAGGCGGATGCGCCACGCTGCCGAGCGGCGAGGTTTCGGTCATGCCCCAGGCGTGCAGGATGCGGACGCCGTGCTTTTCCTCGAAGGCCCGCATCATCGACGGCGGCACCGCCGAACCGCCGACCACCACCGAGCGCAGATGCGTGATGTCCTGCGGGTGCGCGGCGAGCCCGGCCAGCACGCCGCCCCAGATGGTCGGCACCGCGGCGGCGAAGGTCGGCCGCTGCGCCGCCATCATCTCCAGCAACGGACCCGGCTGCAGGAACCGGTCCGGCATCAACAGACTCGCGCCGGACATCAGCGCCGCGTACGGCAGGCCCCACGCGTTGGCATGGAACAGCGGCACGATGGCGAGCACATTGTCGGCGCCGGAGAAACCCATGCTGCTCGGCGAGCACACCTGCATGGCGTGCAACCAATTCGAGCGATGCGAATACACCACGCCCTTCGGGTCGCCGGTGGTGCCGGAGGTGTAGCACATTGCCGCGGCGGAACGTTCGTCGATGATCGGAAAGTCGTAGGTATCCGGTTGCGCGGCAAGGAGTTCGGTGTAGGCATGCACCTGCACACCCGCGGGCGCGGACAGCGTCGACGCGTCGCCGTTGACCACGATGACGTGCCGGACCGTCTTCAGGTTCGGCAGGTACTGGGCGAACATCGGCAGCAGCGTGCCGTCGACCAGCACCACCTGATCCTCGGCGTGATCGGCCACGTAGACCAGTTGCTCGGGGAACAGCCGGATGTTGAGCGCATGCAGCACCGCACCCATCGCGGGCACCGCGATGTAGGCGACCATGTGCTCGTTGTTGTTCCACATGAAGGTGCCGACTCGATCGCCGATGCCGATCCCCAGCGCACGCAACGCGTTCGCCAGCCGCGCCGCGTCCGCGCCGAGCTCGCGATAGGTCATGGTGCGCACGCCGGTACCGGTCCAGGTGGACACGGTCGAATCGCCGACAAATGTCGATGCGTAGCGCAGCAACGTCGCCAGCGACAACGGCTCGTCCTGCATAGTGCTCAACATCGGAACTCCTTTTTCTTCAGTGACTTCCACTCAGAAAGCCAAGTCTGTTTCGGCCACCTTCGGTGTCTCCGAGGTGATCCCGTAGAGCAGACCCACCCAGCGGATGAGTTCGGGATACAGGATCGGTTTGCCGCTGGTGAGCACGGCGCACGAGAGCGCGCGCTCCGGATCGGCCCACGCCGCGTTGTTGGTGAAGCCGAGATGCCCGAAGGCACGCCGGGTGTCGGGGCCGTACAGGCTCACCACCCGGCCACCGAGCATCGGGCCGTAGCCGAAACCGAAGTTCATGCCGAGCGACAGGTCCGGCTCGATCCGCGACTGCGGAACAAGCGCGGCCGCAATGGTTTCCGGTCGCATCACCCGGACGCCGTCGAGTTCGCCGCCGCGCCGGAAGATCTCGTAGAAACGGGACAGCTCGTTGGCGGTGCTGACCACATTCGCCGCCGGCGCGATGATGCCGAGATAGGCGGGGTCGTTGCCGGTTTCCACGGCCTCGGCGAAGGAGACGCCGAGTAGTCGCTCCATGGCCAGCGACAGCGGCGGCAGCGGAGCCAGGCCGGTCCGGTAGTTCCTGGCGAGGGCCGGGAAATCCTTCGGTGCCACACCGTAATTGGTCCAGCGGAAGGCCAGCGGGCGCAGGATCTCCTCGTCCAGCACGGTGCGGATGTCCTTGCCGGTGACCCGGTAGACCACCTCGCCGAGGATGAAACCGCCGGACAGGGCGTGGTAGGACTGGAACCGGCCGGGCGGCACGGACGGCCGCACCGCGCACAGATTCCGCACCAACAGTTCACGATCCGCGACGGCCTCGGCCGTCAAGGCCGCCCTCGGCAGGTTCGCCACACCGGAGCGGTGCGCGAGCACATGTCCGACGGTGATGGATTCCTTTCCATGACAACCGTATTCGGGGATGTACTGGCAGATCGGCGCGTGCAGATCGATCAGGCCGCGGTCGACGAGCAGATGCACGACGAACGCGGTGACGCCCTTCGAGGCCGAGTAAGTGACAAATGGGGTGCTCGGCGTGACCGGCACCTTCGGCGTATCCACCGCATCGTCCGGACCGTTGCCGTGCGCGTGGCCGAGTGCGCGGTCGAAGACGACCACGCCGTGCCTGCGCACACAAACCTGAATGGCCGGGTGCACGCCGCTGCGGTATACCAGCTGCATCCGCTTCCAGATCCGCTCGGCGTAGTCGGCCGGTAGGCCCAACTCGGTGGGCTCGGCCTCGGGGCCGATGGCCGCGACGGACTCGAGATCCGCCGGGATCCGGCTCCGATGGAGCAGGTCAGGCAGCTTCGAGAGGTTTCGGACGCGCGTCAGCATGGCTCAGCACATACCGATCATGAGCCACATCACATCGCGAATGCTACCTGTCCCGCCTCCCCGTGTATTCAGGCCAGATTGAGGTGCCGCGAGAGTTTCATCGGCGTCCGGCGGTGGCACCCGTGGGCGAATTAGCCCGTACCCGGCGAGTTACCCATGTGCTCACGAGATCAGTCGGCGGAGGAAGTGATGGGCGATGTGGGTTGGGGTTCATCCGACGTGTGCCGGGTAGGCGTGCACGACGGCGGTGTTCAGTTTGGGGACGACGTGGGTGAGGGTGTGTTCGGCCTCGTGTGCGACGCGATGCGCCTCGGCGAGGGTGATGGTCGGGGCGACATCCAATTCCACGTCGGCGTGCAGCCGGTGGCCGATCCAGCGCATCCGCAGGCTGCGGACGCCCTGCACGTCGGGTTCGGCGGCCAGGGCCCGCTCGGCGGCCGTGACCAGGCCCGGCTCGACCGCGTCCATCAGGCGGCGCAGCACATCCCGGGCGGCGGTGCGTAGCACCGCGAGGATGGCGAGGGTGATCAGCAGGCCGATGATCGGGTCGGCCAGCGGAAACCCGAGCGCGACACCGCCCGCGCCGAGGAGCACCGCCAGCGAGGTGAAGCCGTCGGTGCGGGCGTGCAAGCCGTCGGCGACCAGCGCGGCCGAGCCGATCCGTCGCCCGACCCGGATGCGATACAGCGCCACGGTCTCGTTGCCGAGGAAGCCGATCACACCGGCGACGGCGACCCAGCCGAGATGCTCGATCGGCACCGGGGCCAGCAACCTGCGGACCGCCTCGTACCCGGCGACCAACGCCGACAGCGCGATCATCGCGACGACGAACAGACCCGCCAGATCCTCGGCACGACCGAACCCGTAGGTGTAGCGCCGGGTCGCCGCGCGCCGCCCGAGCGCGAACGCGATCCACAGCGGTACAGCGGTCAACGCGTCCGAGAAGTTGTGAATAGTGTCCGCCGCCAACGCCACCGACCCGGAGGCCGCCACCACCAGCACCTGCAATGCCGCGGTTACCCCGAGTACCACGAGGCTTATCTTCACCGCCCGGATACCGACGGAGCTGGCTTCCAAGGCGTCGTCGACGCTGTCGGCCGCATCGTGGCTGTGCGGCACGAAGATCTCGCGGACGATGCCGCGCAAGCCTTTCGGATGATCATGCGGGTGCTGACCGTGCCCATGCCCGTGCTGATGCCCGGAACCGTGGTGGTGGTCATGGCCGAACTCACCGCTGTGCCCATCCGCCGTATGCATCACGTCATGCTCCGAGATCCGTTGCCCAGGACTATGTTTCGTGCAACTCATTCCGCTGTCCCGGTCCGCTGCTCCGGTAATTCGCGCACGGCCGTCTCGCCGCGGTGGTGCGGTGGAATGCCCGGACCCGCATGCTCGGCGTTGTAGACCGCGTCCACGACCAGCTGCCGGACGTGCTCGTTCTCCAGGCTGTAGTAGATCGTCGTGCCGGAGCGGCGGGTGCTGACCAAGCGCGCCATCCGCAGCTTGGCCAGATGCTGGGAGACCGAAGGCGCGGGTTTACCGACGTAGCCCGCGAGGTCGTTCACCGAAAGCTCGCGATCGACCAGTGACCACAACAGACGGACCCGGGTCGCATCGGCAAGCATGCGGAAGACCTCGACAACCAGACCCACCTGGTCGTCCGCGAGCGACCGGCCTTCCTGGTTATCTGCATTCATACGCAGATAATAGAGCAGGCGGGCCGGTCTCGGCCACTGGGGAGTTGCTGACCGATTCCCCCCATCGGACCGGAATGGCGGCGACACCCCCTGCGTGGTCGCCGACATGCCGGTCCGTCCCCGATCGCACCACCCACCGTCTTAGTCGTTATGGCACTACTGCGCCAGGCAACCTGCCGAATATCACCCGAATGAGACAATGCGAGCGCGGCAAGGCGGGCCAGCCAAGTGGCAGCAACCTTGTGACCTGCGCGAATTCATCCGCGTGGCAGTAAAATTCAAGACCCCTGGATGCACTCACATTTGCACGTGCATCGCAGGCCGACCGGTCGGCTATGACTGCTTCCCGCCCGTGACCAGCCGCAAGCCTGGCTGGGTGCACCGGCCGGTGCGCCACTGAGCAATTCACCAGCGCACGTTGTCGGTCCAGACCGCGCTCGGCCAGCGACAATCCGCCGCCGAAGCGATCCGGTCCGATCGGCGTGCGGAATTCGGCAATGGCGCAGCCACCCGGCGCGGAGCACGGTCCAACATACCGGCCGCCGGATAGTGAACGGACACAGCATGTTCCGCACACCACGGCCGGGGGGTCGAGGGCACCACCGCTGACGCCGGTGCGGTATCAACGGCCTGATCCCCGCACCGGCGGCAGGCTCGCTAGCGTAGGGGCATGCCAGTGGATCGAATGCTGCCGACGTCCGAGGCTCGGGACCTGCTCGAGCTGACCCGCGATATCGCCGACAAGGTGCTCGAACCGCGGGTGGTCGAGTGCGAGAAGACCGGGACGTTTCCCGACGGCGTCTTCCCCGCCCTGGGCGCCGCCGGTCTGCTGAGCTTGCCGTATCCCGAGGAATTCGGTGGCGGTGCCCAGCCCTACGAGGTGTATCTGCAAGTGCTGGAGGAACTGGCGGCGCGGTGGGCCGCGGTCGCGGTGGCGGTGAGCGTGCACAGCCTGTCCTGCCATCCGCTGTTCACCTTCGGCACCGAGGAGCAGCAGCAGCGCTGGCTCGCGGACATGCTGTCCGGTGAAACCATCGGCGCCTACAGCCTTTCCGAGCCGCACGCGGGCTCCGATGCCGCCGCGCTGCGCTGCCGGGCGACGAAAGTCGATGGCGGCTACCGGATCAACGGTGCGAAGGCGTGGATCACCAATGGCGGCCGCGCCGATTTCTACACCCTGTTCGCCCGTACCGGCGAAGGCTCCCGCGGCGTTTCGTGCTTCCTGGTGCCGCGCGATACCGAGGGGCTGAGCTTCGGCAAGCCCGAGGAGAAGATGGGCCTGCGGGCCGTGCCGACCACCACCGCCGCCTACGACGACGCGTTCCTGCCCGATGAACGTCTGATCGGCGAAGAGGGACAGGGACTTTCGATAGCATTCAGCGCCCTCGACTCCGGCCGCCTCGGCATCGCCGCCGTCGCAACAGGTTTGGCACAGCGCGCCCTCGACGAGGCAGTCGCCTACGCCAAGGAGCGAGAAGCGTTCGGCCGCCACATCATCGACCATCAGGGCCTCGGCTTCGTACTCGCCGACATGGCCGCCGCGGTCGATTCGGCCCGCGCCACCTACCTCGATGCCGCCCGCCGCCGCGACGCCGGGCTGCCCTACTCGCGCCAGGCCAGCGTCGCGAAACTCATTGCCACCGATGCCGCCATGAAGGTCACCACCGATGCGGTGCAAGTCTTCGGCGGTTACGGCTACACCCAGGACTTCCCGGTCGAGCGCTACATGCGGGAAGCCAAGGTCATGCAGATCTTCGAGGGCACCAATCAGATCCAGCGCCTCGTCATTGCCCGCCAACTCGCGGGCAACTGACGCATCAGGATCCGCACCCGATTCGGCGGACCGCAGCGGGTGCGGATCGCGAGAACAGGTCTGGTTCTCGAACCGCATTTGGCCGAAAATGTCGATTCTCTGACCGCGGATCTCTTCGGACCTGCGGGTTCGCCACTTAGGCTCGGACCATGACAACGCCGTCCATCATCATTATCGGCGCCGGCTTCGGCGGGCTCGGCTTGGCGCTGGAGCTGCGGCGGGCGGGGCTGGACAGCTTCACCATTCTGGAACGCGCCCAGGATCTGGGCGGCGTGTGGCGGGAGAACACCTATCCCGGCGCCGCATGCGATGTGCCTTCGCCGCTGTACTCCTGGTCGTTCGAGCCCAAAACCGATTGGCCGCGGCGGTTTTCGGAGCAACGTGACATCCACGAGTACATGCGCGGGGTCGCCGAGAAACACGATCTGGTGCGGCACATCCGGTTCGGCACCGAGATGACCGATGCCGAATTCGACGAGCAGACCGGCCACTGGATCATCACGACCGCGGACGGCGCGCAGCTCACCGCCGATGTCCTCGTTCCCGCCGTCGGCCAGCTGTCGCGGCCCGCTATGCCGAACATCCCGGGCATAGACACCTTCGCAGGCCCCGCTTTCCACTCCGCCGAGTGGGATCACCGCGTCGACCTGACCGGCAAGCGCGTCGCCTGCATCGGCACCGGAGCCAGCGCGATCCAATACATTCCGCGCATCCAGCCGAAAGCGGCGCACCTCACGCTGTTCCAGCGGTCGGCGGCGTGGGTGCTACCGAAGTTCGACACCGAGTACAGCGCCACCCACAAGGCCGTGTTCAAGTACCTGCCACCGACCCGGCTCGCCGAACGGTTCGCGATCTGGTCGTTCTTCGAGGTGCTCGCGCTGGCGCTGACCGATATCCCGGCGATGAAGACCCCGGTGATCGCGCTGGCCGACCGGCATCGGGTCAAGCAGGTCAGCGACCCCGAACTGCGGGCGAAGCTGACCCCCGATTACGCGGCGGGCTGCAAGCGCGGCCTGTTCTCCAACGAGTATTTCCCCGCGTTGGCCCAGCCGAACGTCACGGTGGAGACTACCGCGATCGAGGCGATCACACCGACCGGCATCCGCACCGCCGACGGCGTCGAGCACGACGTCGACGTCATCGTCTACGGCACCGGGTTCAAGGGCACCGAGTTCCTCGCGCCGATGAACATCTACGGCCTCGGCGGCCGCAAGCTCGCCGACGTCTGGGGCGACGCGGGGGCCCGTGCCTTCCTCGGCCTGTCGGTGCCGCATTTCCCGAATCTGTTCATGATGTACGGCCCGAACACCAATGTGGGCTCCGGTTCGATCATCTACATGCTCGAATCGCAGGCGCGCTATATCCGTCAGGTCGTGCAGTACCTGTCCGACCGGCCGGGCCGGTACCTCGCGGCCCGAGCGGACGCCGAGCAGAACTGGGACGACTGGCTGCAGCGGCGGCTGAAAGATACGCCGTGGAACTTCTGTTCCAGCTGGTACCGCAACGCGGCGGGCCGCATCACCAACAACTGGCCCGGCGCCACCGTGCTCTACCGTTGGAAGACAAAGACTTTCGACCTGAGTGACTACGACGAGGCACAGGCGGAGCCGCTGGCCGAGGTGTCCTAGCCGGACTCGGACGCGCCATCGTTTTCAGCCGTGTCTCAGCAAGCGCCCAGTAAACTGGACCCTGTTCGGACCCGGCAACGGAAGAGGTGCGCACCGTGTGGTGGCTACTGATCGTCGTGCTGATCGTGGCGGTGGGCGCCTTGGTCGTCGTGCTGGCCCGGCAGAGCAAGCAGCGGGCGGCCACCGAGCTCGCCGACGCACTGGCCGACGCACGCCAGGTCAACGAGCGGCTCGGCGGCCAGATCTACAACCTCAGCGGCAGTAATGACGCTGCCAGGCAGGCGCTGGTCGACGCGTCCGAACGACATCTCGCCGCCGGGTCACAGCTCGATCAGGCGCGCACGCCCGCCCAAGCACGGCTGGCGAAACAGACGGCGCTCGAGGGGCTGTACTACATCCGGGCCGCGCGCACCGCGATGGGTATGGACCCCGGCCCCGATGTGCCAGCTCTCGACGGGCAGGACGCCGCGGGCAAGGTCACCGAGAAGCGGGTCGTCGAATACGACGGCCGGGAGATCGCGGCCTCGCCCAACCCCTCGTCGGCGACACCGAATTACTACCCGGGCGGGCGGGTCGCGGGACGGCCGGTGCCCGCGGGGTGGTACTCCGAGCCGTGGTGGAAGCCCGCCCTGATCGGCGGGGCCTGGGGTATCGGTTCGGCGCTGCTGTTCACGTCACTGTTCGCCGGGATGTCCGGTGTCGGGTACGACGCCCAAGGATTCGAGAGCGGATACGGCGACGGGTACCAGGACGGGTTGGCCGCCGGGAACGGTGACGGTGGGAGCGACGCAGGTGGCGACTCCGGCGGTTACGACTCCGGCGACACCGCGGGATACGACTCCGGCAGTGACACAGGCGGATTCGACGGCGGCGGTTGGGACAGCGGCGGATTCGATAGTGGCGGTGGTGGATTCGATGGTGGTGGCGGATTCGATGGTGGTGGTGGGTTCGACGGCGGCGGTTTCTGACCGCCTCGGCGTGCGCCCGAGCCGGGAATACCAGGCGTACTGACCCAGCGGTTCAACCTTCGATTGTGCGGTGCGTTGGCTCGCGTCGAGCGGGTCTTGACGGCAGCGCCAAACTGTCTGAGACTGTCAGCATCTCGAATCCAGAATCCGCTGGCGGCACCTGGTCGAGCCCGAGCGCTGGAGGCCTCATGACGCTGACCACTGCCGACATTCCGGTCGAGGATTTGCGCCACCGATCGCGGCGCTGGGCCAAGGAATGCTACGAGTGGGCGAAAGTGCCGCTCCTGCCGTCGAGCGAGCGGGTGGGCCGGGTCTACGACGTAGTCGGCCCGCAGAACCTGTTCGGTGAGGACTCGCTGTTCATCAATCTCGGCTACTGGCGCGACAATCCGGCCACCCTGGACGAAGCGAGCAAGGACCTCGCGCGGCTGGTGGCCCGGGAGGCGGAGCTCGGGCCGGACGACATCCAGCTCGATGTCGGGTTCGGGTACGGCGATCAGGACTTTCTGTGGGCCGCGGAGTTCAAGCCGAAGCAGATCATCGGCGTGAACATCGCGGTCGAACAGATCGAGATCGCCAGCAGGCGCGCCGCCGAACTCGGCCTCGGCCACCGCATCCGCTACGAATACGGCTCCGCGATCGACCTGCCGCGCGAGAACGAGTCGTGCACCAAGGTGACCGCACTCGAATCGGCCTTCCACTTCCCTTCGTACACAAAGTTTTTCGCCGAGGCCTACCGGGTGCTACAGCCCGGCGGCAAGCTCGTCACCGCCGACATCGTGCCGCGTACGAACCGCGCCTCGAAAGCCATCGTCCAACTGTCCGACCGCCCCGGCCGCCGCCTCAGTACCCCGCCCCAGCGCGACTACTTCGACATCCACCACTACCGGCAGGCACTGACCGACACCGGCTACCACGACGTAGTCACCTACTCGATCCGCCGCGACGTCTACGCCCCCCTCGCCACCTACCTCACCAAGCGCCTCCGCGACCCCGACATGCGCCGGGTAAACCCCGCCCTCCGCCTCGCCTTCAGCCGCCCCGGCCTCACCCTCTGGGGCCCCTGGGCCGACTACATCATCGCCGTAGCCACCAAACCTTCCTGATCAACGCCCCCACTCCCCCGTCCCACCTCCACATCCCATCGATCCCCGACAATCCGTTTCGGCCCCGCCGGACTCCACCCGGTAGACTCCCCGACGTCCCACCAGGCATCATCAATGCCACCAGGTCAGCCCTCGTAGCTCAGGGGATAGAGCACCGCTCTCCTAAAGCGGGTGTCGCAGGTTCGAATCCTGCCGAGGGCACACTTTCTCCGCGGGTCGGCGGGGTGCGGGAGTGGCTCTGCCGCAACGGCTGATGGGCCGCTGCGGCAGAGGGTGGTTGGGGGCTTCAGGTGTGGTCGGGTTCGATGGAGAGAATTCTGCCGGTGTTTGCGTCTACCTGGACCTCGTAGACGGCGCCGTCTCGGGTGCGGATGTCTACTTCCCATTGGGGGGTGCCGTCTGCGGTGTCCAGTTCTACGGATTGGACGGTTGCTCCGGCTAGGGCTTGGCGCGCTATTTCCAGGTCGCTCATCATTGGGTCCGCGGTGGCTTGGGTGGTGGCGGCTGCGATGAGAGCGGTGGCGAGTGCTGTGCCTGCTGCGAGTCGGTGTAGGCCGCTGGCGGGGCGGCGAATTGTGGACCTCATGATCGATCTCCTCTGCCCGTGGGCTCTGAACTTCGGTAATCAACTTCGGAGGCGCGGTATGGGCTGCGCCCTCGGCAGGGAACTACCACCTCTTCGCCGCGACATGCGTCGCTAGTTGGTCCGAGTGTTCGGCGCAGTGGGTTGCCGGGCTGGGTGGCACACGCGGTATGTCGAGCGTGGGTGGGTGGCGAAGCAGGTAGCTGAGTACTCGCGCGCTGGTGGGTGAGCGGTGCGACGATCGGCTTTCAGCCGGCCCGACACCGGAAAATTTCGAAGTAAAGAACGATCATCATGCCGAACAACAATGACCCCGCAGCCGTGATCCGCGCCCTCGACCATGTCGGGGTGGATTTCAGCCTTCCGGAACCCGTCCTCCTCGACTTTCTCGGCAATGCCGAGTTCACCCCGTACCCGGCGCTAGCTGCCGCGTTGCTGAAACTGCTGGACGGTCGCATGCTGCGCCGTCCGGTCTTCCTCGATGTCATCGTGTTCAATTACGAACACTCGCCGGGTAATCCGTCGCCACGTAGCATCGACGACGTCGATTTCGCCGTCCTGGAGGCGGCGATCCTGGATGGCTTCAACAACAGGTACGGGGAGCAGAACACCAATTTCCAGACCCTGACGAAGCCACAGAACCAGCCGATGCCGCCCTTGCAGACGCTCATGCTCGTCGTCGAAGGCGCCGTGAAGATCGACAACGGGATCACCTTCGTCGATACCGACAACCCGCAGGTCGAGGTCACTACCAAGCTGATCAATGTGCACTCCGAAGCCGCCAACGGCATGGTGCCGCAGGAACTCGTCCGCATCGGCAACGGGTGGCGATTCACCCACGGCGACACCGAACTCTCGGTCAGCAACGGCGAAGCGGAAGCGGCCCCGCGACCGATCCGCGCCGGGTCGTTGAGCGAAGGCGCGCACGCCTGGCCCGCCACGGTCGGCACTTTCAGTGGCGCTACCGGCTCGGAGGTGAAGTTGTTGTCCCGCATTCGAGTCGGCTATCGCCCGGTCGATGTCAAGCTGCTCGTCCGGGCACCCAAGAACGGCTTCGCCGCCAACACAGCCGAAAAGGCGCGCATCGCTTTGGATCCGGACGTGCTCCTCGTCCCGGTCGAGGTCGCCCGGTTCTTCTCCGATCAGATTCCGGTGCGAGAGATTTCGGCAGCCAGCCAGATGGCGCTGTGGGATCAGGTCCCGATCATCAGTTCCACCACCAACTTCAAGAGCATCGACGGCAGCACCGGTGAACTGAAGTTCGCCGAACGCGCTTGGGACCACTGGCCCGTGCCCGACAACGAGGGCCTCTATCGCCACCTGGGCTGGGTGTCACCGGACAGCATTTGGGGCAAGGCACGCATCAGGTTCCGGCTGGTCAACTACATCGACATCAAGACCGACAACGAGCACGCCGCGCCGGGGCCGGCACCGGGCGTGAACGACGTACGCCTGCGGGAGAACAACTCCACCTTGAACGAGCACCCCCAGCACATTTCGGACAAGCGGGTGCTGAAGGTGATCTTCATGCATCGGATCGCGCCGCCCGACGCGCCGCAGATCGGCGAGGCCCTGCTCGGCAACAACTGCATCGGCATCGCCGCGGGCGCATCGGACAGGTTCGCCACGATCGCCCATGAGATCGGGCATCTGATCACGAATTCCGGCGGGCACAGCGACCTGCCGGACAATGTCATGAACGATCCGGGGCCGGGCACCCAGATCACCGAAACCCAGATCGCCCAAGCACGGGCCTGGGCACAGAATTTCGCCGACTTCTGGCAGCACTGATCGTCAGCGGCCGAGCAGCTCGCGCAGGGCCGCGGTGACGGTGGCCGGGGCTTCTTCGGCCATGAAGTGACCGCAGCCGACGGTGGTGTGCTTCAGGTCGGGGGCCCAAGCGCGCCACCGGGATTCGGCGTCGAAGCCGAGGGCAGCGCCCCAATCCTGTTGCAGGACAGTGACGGGCATGCGCAGCTGATTGCCCGCGGTGCGGTCGAGGCGGTCGTGCTCGATGTCGATGCCCGCCGAGGCGCGGTAGTCGGCGACGATGCTGGGCACCGCGGCGGCGCAGGCAGCCAGGTAAGCGGCGCGGATCTCGGGTGGGATGGCGTCGGGGTCGCGGGTCCAGATGTCGAGGAAGTGCCCGAAGAACGCGGCGGGGGCGGCGGCGATCAGTTGTTCGGGCAGGCCCGGCGGCTGCGCCATCAGGTACAGGTGGAAGCCGACCGCGGCCGTGACACCGTGCAGCACGTCCCACATGTCGAGGGTGGGCAGCACGTCGAGCGAGGCGAGGTGGGTGACGGCGTCGGGGTGGTCGAGACCGGCGCGGATGGCGACCAGGGCGCCGCGGTCGTGTCCGGCCAGCGCGAAGCGCTCGTGCCCGAGGGCGCGGGCGACGGCGACGACGTCGGCGGCCATGGTGCGCTTGGCGTAACCGCTGCCGTCGGTCTCGACCGGCTTGTCGCTGTCACCGTAACCGCGCAGGTCGGGACAGATAACGGTGTGGTCGGCGGCCAGGTCGGCCGCGACGTGGCGCCACATCAGGTGGGTCTGCGGGAAACCGTGCAACAGCACGACCGGACTGCCCGACCCGCCGACGGCGACATTGAGTTCGACCTGGTCGGCGACGGCGATCCGCTGGTAGGTGAATCCGGTAATCTTCGGGGTCATGAGGTGTCCTTCCGGTGTTCGCTGGTGACGCCGACCAGTCTTTTCCCGCGCGGTCAGCAACGAATCAGCAGCGACTGAGTACGGCGTCGGCTGCCGCGAGCGAAGGGATCGGACTGGTCGTGTGGCGCAGCTGAGCTTCGGTGTCCTCGGGCCGATCAGCGCCGAGCGGGCCGGGGAATCGCTGCCGCTGAAGGGGCCGCGGCACCGCGCGGTGCTCGCGCGGTTGCTGGTCGCGCGGGGGCGCATGGTCACTGTGGACCAGCTGATCGATGACCTATGGGAGCGGCCGCCACGCGGCGCGGTGGGCGCGCTTCAGACGTTCGTCGCCGATCTTCGGCGGGTGCTCGAGCCCGATCGCCCACCGCGCACTCCCGCCGCGGTGCTGGTGACCGTCCCGCCCGGATACGCGCTGCGCACCGAGCCGGACGCGGTGGACGCGGACCGGTTCGGCACTGCCGTCGAGCACACCGCCGAACTGCTGGCCGCCGGGCGGTTCGAGCGCGCCCTGACGACCATCGATGCGGCGCTGCCGCTGTGGCAAGGCCCGGCCTACGCGGAATTCGCCGAACAAGGCTGGGCGCGGGCCGAAGTCGATCGACTCGACGGGCTGCGCCAAGTGGCCGTTGAGCAGCGCGCCGCCGCGCTGATCGAGCTGGCGCGGGCCGCCGAAGCCGTGCCGGTACTGAATAGCCTGCTCGCCGAGCACCCCTTGCGCGAACACGCCTGGCAATTGCTCGCGGTGGCGCTCTACCGATCCGGCCGACAGAGCGACGCCTTGGCCGCGCTGCGCCGCATCCGGGACCTCTTGCGCACCGAATTGGGCGCGGACCCGGGCCCCGAGCTCCAACGCGTGGCGGCCGATATCCTGGCCCACGCGCCGCACCTGCTCGCGCCAACCGCCCGAACATCGCCGCGCGGAAGGGGTTTCGTCGGTCGAAGGTTGGAATTCGCCGCGCTGCAACACGCCGCCGAGGACGCCGCTCGGCACGGTCACGCGCGACTGGCACTACTGGCCGGGGCAGCCGGAGCCGGTAAAAGCGCTCTGGCCCAGGAGATTTCCGTCGCACTGACCGACAGCGGCTGGACCGCCGCGCGCGGCGAGAGCCCAGCGGATGTCGGTGTCCCGCCCGGATGGGCCTGGACCAGTATCCTCGCAACGCTGACCACTGCCGAACCTGGAGTTCAACCCCCAGATCCAGCGAGTACGGGCCACCATCGCACGGCAGCGAGCCCGGATCCGGCCGAGGCGCGGTTCCTGTTTCATCGAGCCGCGGCCGAATACCTCGGGTCGGTGTCACAACGCACGCCGGTCCTGCTGGTCTTCGACGACATCCACAACGCGGGCGCGGAAACCCTTGACCTACTCGCCGCGCTGGTCACCGGCGGTATCGCAGGCCCGGTGCTGATCGTGGCGACGTACCGCAGCACGGAGATCAGCACCGAACTGACTGCCGCGCTGGGCAAGATGGCGCGCGCCGAACCGGTTCGCGTGTATCTGAGCGGACTGTCCGAGACCGACACCGCCGCCCTGGTAAGCGAGATCGCCGGACCGGATATCGCCGAGCACGCCGTGCACCAAATTCACCGGCGCAGCAACGGTAATCCGTTCTTCGTTCGCGAGCTGGCCCGGCTGCTGCGCGACGAAGGGTCCGTCGCCGTCGATGCCGTCCCGGCGGGCGTCCGCGAGGTCATCCGGCATCGCATGGCCATGCTGCCGCAACCCGTGCGGACAGTGGTACAACAGGCGGCCGTGCTCGGCGAAGACGTCGATCGGGAGATCCTCATCGACCTTGTCGGCGACGCGAGCCACGTGCTCGACAGCCTCGAAACCACGCTGGCCGCAGGGCTGTTCACCGAACTACCAGACGGGCTGCTGCGCTTCACCCACGCGTTGGTGCGCGACACGGTGTACCACGACATCAGTGGACCGCGCCGCGCCCAGTGGCACGGCACGACCGGCGCATTGCTCGAAAAGACCGGCACGGCAGCCGTTTCGGTGCTGGCACATCACTTCGTCCGTGCGCACAGCCGCGCCACCGCGGCACGGGCAGCTCGGTACGCCAGCGCCGCGGCAGTCGAGGCAGAGCGGAGATTCGCCCTCGCCGAGGCGGTGCGGCAGTGGCGTGCGGCCCTGGATGCCTTCGACCGGATGCCCGAATCCGACCCGTCCGCGCAACTCGAGGCGACCACGGGACTCGCGCGCGCATTGGCGGTGACGGGTGCGCTCGGCGAGGCTCGTCATTACCGCCGACTGGCCGTCACGCAAACCGGGCAATGGGCGGATCCAACGCTTGCCGCGCACGTCATCAGCGCTTTCGATGTCCCCGCGGTGTGGACAACCAATGACGACCCGGACCTGTCCCGCCACGTTATCGCGGCCGCGGAACGCACCCTCGCCGCCCTGCCCGCCGAGTGCCGCGAGCTGCGTGCGCGGTTGTGTACGACTATCGCGCTGGAACTCCGCGGCGCGGCGGACGACCGCGGCCTGCGGGCAGCCGAGGAAGCGGAAGCCATCGCCCGGGAACTCGGCGACCCGGCGCTGCTGGCCTTCGCGCTCAACGGCCGCTTCATGCACACGTTTCACCGGGCCGGTCTCAGCGCGGAACGTGCCCGCATCGGCGGCGAACTCATCGCGCTGGGGCGGGAGCACCGGCTCGCCACCTTCGAGGTCCTCGGCCACCTGATCGGTATTCAAACAGCATGCGCGACAGCTGATCTCCCCTCGGCCGACGCCCACGCTGCCGCGGCGGACCAGTTGGCCACCGAATACGAGTTACCGATGGTCGGCGTCTTCACCTACTGGTACGCCGCCCTGCGCACAGCGATCATCGGCAGCCCCCGGCAGGCGGAAACCGCTTACCGCGCCGCGGCCGCGTCCCTCACCGGCAGCGGTATGCCCGGTGTCGAGCAGGGCCTGCTTCCCCTGGCCCTGCTCTGCCTGCGGCTGCGGCACCGTCTGCCGGGCGATGACGCCACGACCGCGGAATGGGGGCCGTACGAACCATGGGTTCGCCCGATCATCCTGTTGGACAACGGGCTTCGAGAGCAAGCCGCCGAGGCGTTGCGGGCCGTCCCCGACTCGCCCCGAGACCTACTGCTCGAACTTCGCACCTGCCTCACCGCCCGCGCCGCCCACGCCCTCGGCGACGAATCGACGATGCGGCGCTGCTATGACCAATTGCTGCCCGCCGCAACCGAACTCGCCGGAGCGGGCAGCGGCCTGGTCACCCTCGAGCCGGTCGCCCACTACCTCGCCGAACTCGCCACCGCCCTCGGCAGGCCGGAAGCCGCCGCAGCGCACCGGCAACAAGCACGCACCACAGGCCGATTCATGGAGTGAGCAGCCGATCCTGCTCGACCGGCGGCGTGCCGGAATGCCATGGCACGACCTTGCCGAAGCGGATCAGCTCGCCATACAGCCTCGGATCGACACCGGGGGTCAGCACCAGGTCGAGCACGGCCCGCGCCGCCGCGGCCGGGGTTTGGGCATGCCGGAAGTCGCTGAACCACGGGCGGGAGGTCGCGGTGTCGACCATGCCGGGGCAGACCGCGGCAACCAGGGTGCCGGTGGCCGAGTCACGGTCACGGCGCTCGGCCGCCACCGCGCGCACCGCGGCGACCTGGGCCACCTTCGAGGGCACGTTCAGCCAACGCGGCCAACCCGCCTCGGTTGTCGTCTTGGAACGGATTGCGCTGCGCCAGGATTCGACGGCGTACTCGACCTGGTCGAGGGTGGCGCCGTCGAACAGCGGGTGCAGCCGCTCCGGTAGATGGCCGAGCGCGCCCAGTGTGCTGGCCACGACGATCAGTCGTCCGCCGGGACGCAGGATCGGACCGAAGGCGCGCAGGATCGTATGGGTGGCGATGTTGGAGACGTCGATGAATTCGTCGGCCTGCTCGGATTGTGGGCGATCCGGGGTGAGCCGGGTAATGGCGTTGGAGAGCACGATGTCCACTCCGCCGTGGCTTTCCCGCAGTTCGGCGGCGAGTGCGACGATGCTGCCGCTATCGGCGACATTCAGCACGCGCCCCCGCACTTGACTGCGCGTATCCGGGGCCGCGGCGATCTCGGCCGCCGCGGCGGCGACTCGCTCGGCGTTGCGACCGGTGAGCAACACCAGATCGGCCGGGTCCATTCGGGCGGCGAGCCCTTCGGCCAACGCTCTGCCCAAACCTTGATTCGCCCCGGTCACCAGGGCAATGCGTGCCACGTTCATGGCTCCAAACTAGGAACGTGCCATCCATGAGTCCAACGAAAGCTGGGCACACCTGCTATGCGTAGAAGTCATGGACTTCACCGATGTCTCGCTCACGGCACTGCGGGTCTTCCGTGCGGTGGCCGAGCAGGGCACCTTCACCGCCGCGGCGAACTCACTGGGCTACACCCAGTCCGCGGTCTCACGGCAGATCGCGTCGCTCGAACGGCTGGCGGGTGCGGAACTGCTGGAACGTCGCCGCGATGGCGTAAGAGTCACGGCGGCAGGGCATCTCGTGCTGCGGCGGGCCAGCGCCGTACTCGACCAGATCGAGGCGGCGGCACGCGAGTTGTCCGGGCTGCCCGCACAGGCCGCGACGGTCCGGGTGGGCTGGTTCCCGAGCGCGGGCGCCGCCCTGCTGCCGATGGCCATCGCGGCATTGCGCCAGAACCATCCGGAGATCACCGTCATCAGCCGGGAGGGCAGCACACCCGCACTGGTTCGCGCACTCCGCGCAGGCAGTCTCGACCTGGCACTACTGGGTTCTACGCCGCCGTTCCGCCCGCCGGACGCCGAGTCTTTCGCGCTGCTTCTGCGCACTCTCACCGAGCGCAGCCTGTACCTGGCCGTGCCTGCCGCTGATCCGCTCGCTCGCGGCGACTACATCGACGTCGCGGATCTGCGCGGGCGGCAGTGGATCGCCGGGCCCACCGCCGACGACGACACGCTGATGGGCGTCTGGCCCGGCTTGGACGAGCGGCCCGATATCGCCCATACCGCTCGTGACTGGCTGGCCAAGCTCCAATTGGTCGCCGCGGGTTGCGGATTGACCACCATCCCGGCCATCCTCGCCGCCGCGGCACCGCCCGGCGTACGAATCCTGCCGGTCCGCGGCGGGCCGCAGGAGCAACGACGGCTCTTGCTCGCCCATCTGCCGTCCCCGCTCTCCGACGCGGCGACCCGCACAGCCGACGCACTCCGAGCTGCCGCGATAGCGCTGGACGTTCCCCGGTAACCGAATCCGTCGCGACTCGGGGGTACCGTGGGTTTGCTTACAGTTCGCCATCTACCGATGTGGTAGCTACACAACCGACTTAGGCTGCTCTTCAACTGGACGAGCGTCCAGCACGAAGGAGAGGTTCTTCGATGCGCGTTATTCGTGGTTGGAAAGGCGCGGTGACCGTGGCCGCGGTCACCGCGAGCGTCGCACTCGGGCTGCAGGCCGCTCCGGCGGTGGCCGAAACTCCGGGGATGCTGATCTCGGTGCAGCCGCAGGCCGACGGATGGCATGGCATGTCCGGCGGGTCGGTGGTCAGCTACTGGATGGCGGGATCGGACGGGACACCGCGGCAAGCCAGCGGGGCGATGTTCGTCCCGGCGGGCACGCCGCCACCCGGCGGTTGGCCGATCATCGCGTTCGATCACGGGACGACCGGACTCGGCCCCGGGTGTGGTGGCAAATCCGATCCCAGCACCGCGCCGGACTCGCATTGGCATGCCGAGGAAGACGGCATCATGCGGCATCTGGTCTCGCAGGGCTTCGCCGTGGTGGCTCCGGACTATCTCGGACTCGGGCTTTTCGACACCGGACCGCACCCTTACCTGGAGTTGAAGACCGAGGCGACCGCCACCCTCGACCTCGTGCGGGCCGCTCGCTCCGCGCGGCCGGAGCTGTCGCGGACCTGGGCTGTGCTCGGCCCCTCGCAGGGCGGGCAGGCGGCGCTGGGCACCGGTCACCTGCAGGCGAGTTATGCCCCTGAGCTCGACTTCCGCGGCACCGTGGCGATCGACCCGGAGTCGGACGTCGAAAAGGTGCTTCCCATTGCGGGACCGAGCATTCCGGCCCTGCCCGATACGGCGGAAACGCTCGGCTTCGTATCGATGATCTTCGCCGGATTGCGCGCAGCACGTCCCGATATCGACTTCGACCAGTATCTGAGCCCGGTGGGGCGGACGTTGCTCGACGAGATCGGCCACATGTGCAAGCCGGAGATCGAAGCTCGGGTGGCCGGTCTCGGCATCGGTGAGCTGCTGTCGAAGCCGTTGTCCGACAACCGCGTTCGCGCCGCATACGAGTCCTACCTGACGGTGCCCACCACCGGGTACGACGCGCCGATCCTGTTGCTGCTCAACGTCACCGACACGACGGTCCCGTCGCCGCTGCACGCGGCCCTCGTCGCCCAGTTCGCCGCCAACGGTGTCGACTTCCGAACCGTCGCGGGCACGGGCACGCACACCCAGCTCAACCCTCAGATGTGGTCCGCCATCGACGCTTTCCTGGGCCGCATCAAGGCGACTCCGGCCCAGGGGTAGGTCAACCTGGCGAGAATCCGTTGGAAGCTGGCTGTCGAGCCACTTCTCCCGGCTCCGCGGACCGCTTAGCGTCGAAATCACCCTGATAGAAGGAGATTTCGATGCTCGCACAGTTCGTGCTGTTCGACGGATTCGACCCGATGGATGTGATCGCGCCGTACGAGGTGCTCGGCGCCGGTGGCACGGTTAGCGGCGGATTGCTCGAGGTCGAACTGGTCGCCGCGGAGGGCGCGCGGGAAGTGCCGAGCGGGGTGCATCCGGTATCGCTGCGGGCCACCGGGGCGCTGGACCCGCAGCGCGCGGACATGATCATCGTGCCCGGCGCGATGGGACGCATGCCGACCGGCGCGGACGACTACGGGGACGACAGCGTCCTGACCCTGCTCACCCGCACGCTGGAAACCGGCCTGCCCGCACTGCTGAAGGAAGCGATGGACCGACCGGGGCTGACCATGGTCAGCGTCTGCGGCGGCTCGCTGGTGCTGGCACTGGCCGGTTTACTCGGCGACCGCCCCGCGACGACCCATCCGCTGGGCATGGATGCGCTCGCGGCCACGGGCGCGCTCGCGGTGGATGCCAGGGTCGTCGACGACGGCGACCTGGTCTGCGGCGCCGGGGTCACCTCCGGCCTGGACGTCGGGCTGTATCTGCTGGAACGCGAACTCGGGCCACGCATCGCGCATGCCGTCGAGAAGCTGCTCGCCTACGAACGCCGCGGAACCGTCTGGCAGAACACAGGTTCCACGCCCATTCCGGCCTGAGTCATTGCCCGGCATGGTAATTGCCGCAACGTAGTCGGTGGTAGCGACGGGCCGCCCCGCTCGATCGCCTGGCGGCGGCCCGAGCAGCTCAGCGGGCGACGACGCGAATGGTCTTCAACTCGGAGTCCGCGGGATCCGGGACATTCATCCCGCCGTCGATGCCCGAGCGCAGGTACTCGATCACCGCGTCGTCGATCAGCTCGCCTGGCAGGATCACCGGTATCCCGGGCGGGTACGGGGTGACCTGTTCGGCGGCGATCCGACCGGCGGACTCGGCGAAGGGCACCGTGTCGATCGGGCCGAAGAAGGCGTCCCTCGGCAGCATCACGGTCTCCAACTGCAACTCCTCGGGGGCGGGCAGCCGGACTTCGGGAGCCGTGCGCCCCTCATGTTGATCACGCCACGCGGCGATCGCATCGACCAGTGCGTCGATCGTGGCCTTGTCGTCGGCGAACGACAAGGTCGCCAGGATCCGGCGGTGATCGGACAGCCCCATATCGATGCGCCGGTTCTCCCGCAGCCAGTCCGAGACCTGGAAACCGCTTGCGCCGGTTGCGGATACGTCCATCAGTACTTGCATTCGGTCCAGGTCGTGCGAGGCTTCGACACCGAGCAGCGCGTCCTCCATCACCTCGATATCGGGTATCGCGGCGAGATCGGTCCTGGCGCGCTCTGCGAGAAGCAGTGCGTTGCCGAGCAATTCGTGTCCCTGCTCGACCATCTGCCTGCGCCAGCCGTCGATGGCCGAGTACAGCAGCACATTCGGGCTCGTCGTCATCAGCAGGTCGGCGCAGGCGCTGAGATGTTTCGCGTCGATCAGGTCGCCCTGATGATGGAAGACCGAGCCCTGTTCGAAGCCCGCGCCCATCTTGTGCACGCTGACCACGCAGACATCGGCGCCGACATCCATTGCCCAGGTCGGCAACTCGGGGTGGAACGGCAGGTGCGCGCCCCACGCCTCGTCGACGATCAGTGGCTTGCCGCGCTCATGGCACACCTCGGCAATGCCCGCGAGGTCCGCGCAGGTGCCGTATGGGCTGGGGCTCACGATCAACGCGCCCGCCGCGTCCGGATGCTCCTCCCACGCCTTGCGCACCTGTTCCGGCGACGGCGGGTGCGAGAAGTGCCGCTCGGCATCCCAGCGGGGCGGTATCCAGTGCGGCTGTACGCCGGAAAAAATCAACCCCGCGATGATCGATTTGTGGCTGTCCCTGGCGACGAGGAGGCCGCCCTTACTGCCACCGGCGACCGACATCATCGCGGCCTTCACCGACAGCGAGCTGCCGCAGGTGGAGAAGAACGCCATGTCGGCACCGACCGCGTCGGCCATCAACTCCTCAGCATCCTTCAGATAGCCGCCGTGCGAGAGTCGATCGTCCAGCCCACCACTGGCCAGGACATCGGAGCGGAACGCGTCCTCGCCTAGGACGTCGAGAACGCGCTGGTCAGTGCCTCGCCCCTGCCGGTGACCCGGTGGGGTGAAGCCATAGCGGCCGAGCTGGTGGTACTCGGCCAGAGCGTCTACAAGCGGTGCCTTCGAGTGATCCACAGTCAACGAGTACCCAGCCGCGGAGTCAGCACACTCCGGGCTACGGCGCCGTACCCGTAGACCACGAAAGGATGGTCTCGCCGGATCGGCCGCGACGGACGACCATGGAGTTGTGGCAGGACAATTTGTTCCGGTCCCGGGGTGGTTCGCCTGGGAAAACCAGGATTGTGGGGTCGCCGTCGCGGATATCGACGGCGACGGCGCGACCGATGTCGTGGTGTTCATGGTGGACAACCCGGAGGGCCAGAACGCGGGTTTCTACCGGCTCGGCTCCGGCCTGGCCGCCGACGGTTCGGTGCTCACGTGGGGGCCATGGCTAGAGGTCCCGGAATGGTTCGGCTGGGAGAACCAGGGCGCGGGCATCGCGCTCGCCGACCTCAGCGGCAACGGACAGCTGGACCTGGTGATCTTCCTGGTCGACAATCCGCCCGGCCAGAACCAGGGCTACTACCGGATCGGGCGCGACTTGGCCGCCGACGGCACGGTGACCGGCGGCTGGACGCCGTGGCTCCAGGTGCCGGACTGGTACGGGTGGGAGAACCAGGGCGCCGACATCTGCCTTACTGTGCTCGACGGGCAGCCGGTGCTGGTCCTGCTCACCGTGGACAACCCGCCCGGCCAGAACAGCGGCCAGTTCCGGCTGGCGAAGGGACTGGCGGCGGACGGCTCGGTGGCCGAGTGGACGCCCTGGGTGGCGGTGCCCGACTGGTACGGCTGGGAGAACCAG
Organism: Nocardia brasiliensis; assembly: GCF_042691675.1. Lineage (GTDB taxonomy): Bacteria > Actinomycetota > Actinomycetes > Mycobacteriales > Mycobacteriaceae > Nocardia > Nocardia brasiliensis_D. The sequence goes on along the minus strand of NZ_CP170507.1, from coordinate 990,048 downwards.
GGTGCGGGCATCACCGTCGCGGATCTGGACGGTGACGGACGCCCTGAGCTGATCGTGTTCGCGGTGGACAATCCGGTCGAGGGAAACGTCGGGGTGTACACCATCGGCTGGGGATTGGACGGTACCGGTCACGCGATCGACGGCTGGAGCGTCTGGGCCAAGGTGCCCGATTGGGGTTTCACCGAAAACCAAGGCGCCGCAGCGGTTCTGCTGCCGAATGCGGGTGCGCCGCCGGAGATGGTGGTGTTCACCATCGATGCGCAGCCCGGGCAGAATGCTGGCTACCTGCGCGTGGTCGAGCTGGAGACCGATCTGGCGCATGCCGCGCACATGGGGCTGTGGCGCATTCTCGATTTCGGCACCGAGATCAACCCGGTGCATGCCGCACTGCTGCACACCGGCGACGTGCTGTTCTTCGCGGGCTCGGGCAACGACCCCGATCGCCATCACGCGCACGAATTCCGCACGCGCGTTTGGCATTACCCGAATCCCGGCCTCGTTCCGGTGGATACGCCGATCGACCTGTTCTGCGTCGGACAGGCCATGCTGCCGGACGGGCGGCTGCTCGCCGCGGGCGGCACCGAACGCTACGACCCGTTCTACGGGCTACCCGACGCGCTGGTCTTCGACCCCGGCACGCTGTCCTGGAATGCCGTGCCGGACATGGCTTTCGGCCGCTGGTATCCCTCGCTCATCACCATGCCGGACGGCAATGTGGTCGCGGTATCCGGCCTGGGCGCCGACAACTTCCTCTCGGTGGTTCCCGAGCTCTTCGACACCGCGACCCAGACCTGGTCGCAGCTGCCGGTTCCCGGCCCGATTCCGATGTACGGCCACCTGGTCCTGCTCGACGACGGCCGCCTCTTCTACACCGGCGGCCAATACGGCGGGAACAACGGTGTGCGGCCGTCCATCTGGGATCCGTTCTCCGGCACGTTGACCGAGGTGCCCGGCCTGGCCGACCCCGGCTCGCGCAACCAGGCCGCCAGCGTGCTGCTGCCCCCCGCACAGGAGCAGCGGGTGATGATCCTCGGCGGCGGCGGATTCGATATCCACAGTCCCGCACCGGCGCTGTCGGGCACCATGATCGCCGACCTCGGCGCACCCGGTCCCACCTACCAGCCGGCACCGCCGATGGACCACGCCAGAATGCACTTGAGCGCGGTCATCCTGCCGAACCGGACCGTGCTCGCCACGGGCGGTTCCGGCATGGAGGAAATGGCGCACGCCGCACCGCCGCACGCCGAGATCTTCGACCCGGCGACGAGCACCTGGATGCATACCGCGAAGTGCCGCATCCCGCGGCTGTATCACTCGGTCGCACTGCTCACGCCGGACGGCAAGGTGATCACCGCGGGCTCCAACCCGGCCCGCAAGGACGAGGAGCTGCGGATCGAAATCTATTGGCCGCCCTACCTTTTCCAGCAGGGGCGGCCCGATCTGACGCTGTCCACCGATACCGCGCCCTATGGCGGCACCATCACCGCGACCAGTGCCGCCCCGCTGCGCGAGGTCAACCTCGTGCGCCCCAATGCATGCACCCACTCCTGCGACAACGAGCAACGGCTGATCGACCTCGAATTCACCACTACCGCACCGGATTCGGTGACCGTGACGCTGCCGACCAACGCCGCCCTCGCCCCACCCGGCTGGTATCTGGTCTTCGCCGTCGATACCCGCGGCGTGCCCTCGGTCGGCCGCTGGTTGCGACTCGGCTGACCGCACCGCCGCAAAACCCGCTGTGAGGTCACCCAATGCGGGCGGTGTTTGCGGCGCACAGCGGGGCAATGGTCGTAAGGTACGGACATGGTGCCCACCGAGAAGTCCGAGCTGGTGCAGGCGATTGTCGAGGCGTATCTGCTGGACGGGACCCGGCAGTACAGCCGCACCGAGGTCGCCGCGCGGTCCGGGACGACCACGGCGCTCACCAAGCGGCTGTGGATGGCGCTCGGCTTCCCGGCCGGACTCGATGATGACGCCGTCGACTACACCGACGCCGACATCGCCGCGGTCCGCAACTTCCAGCGGCTCGACGTGCTCTCCTCCGCCGACGCCAGGCAGCAGGCGGCCACCGCGCGCACGCTCGGCCAGGGCATGGCGCGGCTGGCGGAATGGCAGGTCGATCTGGTGCTCGCCGAGCTCGGTGAGCGCATCGCCGCGGCGGATCCCGACGCGGACCAGGAGGAAACCATCCGCACCGCCACCGAGGGCACCATCGCGACCCTCGAACAACTCAACGCCTACGCCTGGCGCCGCCACCTCGCCGCGGCGCTGTCGCGGTCGCTCGATCCGGGCACCTCGGCGGGCGAAACCGTGCGCGAGTTGGCGGTCGGCTTCGCCGACATGGTCGGTTACACGCGGCTGACCAGGCATCTGCACCCCGACGAGCTCTCGCTGCTGCTGGAGTCGTTCGAATCGACCACCACCGCCGCGATCACCGAGAACGGCGGCTGGGTGGTCAAGAATGTCGGTGACGAAGTGATGTTCGCCGCGAACAGCGCCGTCAACGCGGCCCGGATCGCCCTTGCCATCCAGGAGTCGACGATGATGGTCGGCGGAACTCCGGAACTGCGCGTCGCCGTGGCCTACGGGTCGGTGCTGCAGCGGTTCGGCGATCTGTACGGCTCGGTGGTGAATATCGCCTCCCGGCTCACCGGCGTCGCCAGGCCCGGCACGGTACTCATCGATGACGAAGCCGCCGCCGCGCTCGACGGCGAGCCGGAGTTCATCATCAAGAATCTGCGCAGCGTCCGCGTCCGCGGCTTCAACCGCCTGCGCCCACATGTCCTGCGCCGCAACGACAAGCATCACTGAGCCGGCCCCGCCGGGCACCGCGATCGAACCCGGCCGGTAGCTCGCCCTAAGCTCGTGCCAGTGGAAATGGACTGGTCGGAGTTGCGCGCACGGTTCCTCGTCGAGGAAGACGACGCGATTCTGGCGTTGCACAAGCCCGCGGGCATCTCCGTGACCGGTGAGCGGCACGACACCGATCTCGTCGAGCTGGCGGCCGCGGCGGGCGAGACGCTCTACCCGGTGCACCGGATCGACAAGGTGACCTCCGGGTTGGTCCTGCTCGCCAAGGAACTCGCCGCGCACGGCCAGCTGACCAGACAGTTCAACAAACAGACCGCCGAAAAGGCGTACCTCGCGGTCGTCGCGTCGGCCGAACTGCCCGAAACCGGTGTGCTCGACCTGCCGCTCAGCGTCGGACGCAAGAATCGGGTGCGCATCGCGGCCCCCAGGGAGAGTATTCGCCGCGAAGGGGACCGCTGGTTCGTCGAGGACGCCGATCTGCTCGACACCAAGAATTACCCGTCCCGCACCCACTTCGCGACGGTGCTCCGCCGCGACGAGCACGCGGTGCTGGTGTTGCGCCCGATCACCGGCCGCCGCCACCAGATTCGCGTGCAGCTGGCCTGGATCGGCCATCCCATCGTCGGCGACCCGCTCTTCGACAAAACCGGCACGGCCGACCGGACATACCTGCATTCGTGGCGGCTCGGCCTGGCCGCGAGCTGGCGCACCCCGCCCGAACTCGCTCTCGAGGCGACACCCGACGCGGCGTTCTGGCGGCCGATCCAGCCCGAGCCGCACGAACCCGGCGACATACTGCGCCGAGCCGACGAGTTGCTCCGCCGTATCGACTAGTCAGCGTGGCCATTCCGGTGACCGGCCGAGCATCGCGACGATCTGGTCGAGCCGATCCGGGCTGGACGACGGCACCACCGGACCGAACGCGGCACCGGGGGCGACTCGGGTATCACCGCCGGGGACGATTCGCGCCACCGGCAACGCCGCTTCGAGCACTTCCGCGTCGAAGTGCACCGCCAGCCCCAAAGTCTTTGCCACATCCCAGGAATGGACGACGTAGTCGATGAAGTGGAAGCTCAACGCCTGCGTCCCGGAGAATTGGAAGTCGGCGCTGAACTCCGGCAGCGGAAACTTCCGGTCGAGCACACCCGGCTCCGCGAACGCCGCGATGACGTGTTCGGCGGCGTCGCGATAGCTCCGCACCGGGTCCGCACCCAACGGACGTGATTTCCACAAGTCGGGGTCACCGTCGCCACGGGAAGCCGCGGCGAATCCGTAGTGCTGGGCGATCATGTGGGTCAGCAGTCCGTGCAGCGTCCAATCCGCGCACGGCGTCGGCTTGCTCAGATCCGCGCTGGTGGCGTGGTCCACCAGGTCGATGCTCGTTCGCACCGCCTGCGCGTTCAACGCGACGAGATCGACGGCGCTCATCAACGCGTCGAAGCTGCGCAGTTCGGCGCTGGTATCCGGTTCGGTGGCCATCTATGGCTTCTCTCTGCTCGATCGAGAAATGATATGTACGCGCTTATCGTATGCTCCTGCTTATCATCTATCAAGCAGTATTTTCTAGTCATGCCGGAAGCTCGTCGTCCCGATCTCGCCGCGATGATCGCACCGCTCATCCGGGCGCTGATGGCGGCGGAACTGCCCGTGCTCGAACGACATGGGCTGTCGATGTGGGGCTACTCCGTGCTGCTCGGCCTCGGCAAGGAGCCGGTGTACACGCAGGCGGCACTGGCCAAGGCGATCGGCGCGGACAAGACCCGCATCATCGGCGTACTGGATGAGCTGCAGCAGCGTGGCCTGATCCGGCGCGAACCCGACCCGGCGGACCGCCGGGTCAATCTGGTGTCGGTGACGCCGGCCGGACGGAGCCTGCGCGATCGCGCACAGCGCGACATCCAGGAGCAGGAGGACCGCCTGCTCGCCCAGTTGCCCGCGGCGGACCGGCGCGCCTTTCTGCGGTCGTTGCAGAGCTTGTCCGAGGCCGTCGGCGAGCAGGCGCAGTGACCGTAAACACAGACCACCGTGCAGGTTTTCGCTGGTGGTGAGCCTCATGGCGACGCGTAACGCCCAGGTCAACTAGCCTTATTAGGTGCCGCGCACGGGAGGCGGGCACACTCTGACGCAACGGAGCGATCCCCCAGAGAAAGCGAACGCCGATGATCCTGGTGGCTCAGGTCAGCGACACACATTTCGATCTCGGCGCCCGCAACGCCGAACGGGCCGAGCAGGTCATGGCGTTCCTGGCCGGCCTGCGCCACCGGCCGGACGCGATCCTGGTGACCGGTGACGTCACCGATTCCGGCAAGCCGGAGCAGTACGCCGAGGCCCGGCTCGCCTTCGACGTCGACATCCCGGTGTACGCCATCCCCGGCAATCACGACGACCGCGCCGCGTTCCGCAGCACGCTGCTCGGCGAGGTCGCCTCGACCGCGCCGATCAACCACGCGCACCGGGTCGGCGATCTGACCGTCGCCCTGCTGGATTCGAGCATTCCCGGGGAGCCGAGTGGGCGACTCGCCGACGAAACCTATACCTGGCTGCACGGCGTGCTCGCCACGGCACCGGCCGACAAACCGGTGCTGCTCGCGCTGCATCACCCGCCCGCGCACCTGTTCAGCCCGGTCGTCGACGAGATCGCGCTACAGGAGCCGGAGAAGTTCGCCGAACTCGTCTCCAGCGACCAGCGCATTGTCGCGGTGCTCACCGGGCACGCGCACTCCCCCGCGACGACGACCTTCGCGGGGCGTCCGCTGCTGGTCGCGCCGAGTACCGCGTCGGTGCTCGGCGGCGCGTGGGAGCTCGACCTGCCCGACCACGTGATGGATTACGCCCCGGATCCCGCCGTCGCGTTGCACTTGATCGATGAGAAGCACAGCCTGACAACGCATTTCCGCAGCGTGCCGATGGGCGGCTGGCTCGGCATTCCGCCGAACTGACCCGACTGCGAACGAGCGGCCGTTTATCCACACCGGGCCGGGGCAGTCGAGGGGTGACGGTTCCCCTCGATGCGAAGGAACTCCGATGACCGATCTAGCCGCGTCAGCAGTTCGCACCACGTTCGCCGCCGGGGCCAGGCTGCGGCATGCCAGGGTCTTTCATCCCGACGGTGTCCACCTCTCCGGCCGCTTGCACGCCGAAAGCGAGTTCGAGCACCTGTTCGGCACCGGTGAACGCGCCGTCATCGCGCGCCTGTCGAAGGGAACCGGCACGCCGGGCGGGCTGCCCGATGTGCTCGGTTTCGCCTTCCGAGTGCTCGATCGCCACGACGAACCGTGGGATTTCGCGCTGGCGACCACCGGGCGCGGACTGCTGAGCCGGTTCCTGATCACCCCCGCCCGCGGCTGGGTCCGAGCCGAGTACGGCAGCCTGATGCCGTACCGGATCGGCAAGTCCGGGCCGAGGTGGTTCTTCGCCGAACCCGACACCGGCCAGCCCACCTCCGCGTCCCTGGCGACGATGAACGAGCACCTACAGGAGCATCCGGTCTCGTTCGAGCTGTCGGCGAGCGGGCTCACCGGGCCACCGGTGCGGCTCGCCGAACTGACCCTGCGGCTCTCGGAATCCAGCGAACACCGGACGGACTACTTCGATCCGATGCTCAATCACCCGGACGGGGTGGAGTTACTGCCGAAGGTTGTCGACCGGGTCCGTGAATTCGCCTACGCGGGCAGTAGAAGCGGCCGCGGTGAGGGCGGCTGACCCGGACAGTTGTCAGCGCCGCACGGCCCGTTCGCGGCGATAGGCGGCGGGCGTGGCACCGGTCCAGCGCTTGAACGCGTAGATGAACGTCGAGGATTCCGCGTAACCGAGCCGGATCGCCACGTCGCTCACCGAAAGCGGTGTGGCGGTGAGCATTTCCTCGGCCAGCGCACGGCGCACCTCGTCGAGTAGCGCGCGATAGCTGGTACCCGCGGCATCGAGGTGGCGGCGCAGCGTGCGCGTGCTCATATTGAGATCACGTGCGACAGAATCGATTCCGGGCGGCACGGTGAACCCGTCGGCGCCGCCGGGCAGCAGGAGTTCGCGCACCTCGGCGGCGATGCCGGTGCGGGCGCGTCGGCGATGCACCAGATCCCGACACTGGGCCAGGCACATCGCCCAGGTCTGTTCGTTCGCCTGCGGGAGCGGCTGATCCAGTACCGCCGGGTCAATGGCGAACAGGTTGTGCGGCTGCCCGAACCGCGGGCGCACCACCGTGACCTCTTCGATCCGATCGGCGTATGCCGGTTCCGGAAAACCGAATTCGGCCCTGGCGAGCGGCAGCTGTCGGCCGAGGAGATCGCTCATCACCTGATGCATGGCGGTGACATCCCGTTCGACCAAAAACTGCCGCACATCGGCCGGGATCAGCTCGTCGTGCACCCAGGCGACGAACTCCCCCTCGCGCCACTCGGCGACCGGCAGGCAGAAGGTGAAACTCAACTCCAGATATCGCAGCGCGAACGAGATCGCCTCGCCGAGGGTCGGGCTGCTGACGCAGGCGAACCCGAAGATGCCGAAGGTGGTGATCCGGTAGCGGCGACCGACCTCCACGCCGAGCGCGGGACGGTCCGCGAGTTCGCGAACCAGATTGCGAATCACCGCGAGCTCGATGTGCGCGTCGATCTGCGCATCCGGGTCACGCAGCAACGGCTCGGTCACCCCGGTTCCGGCGAGCATCCGGCCAGCGGGCACGCCGTGCTCGGCCGCGTAGCCGACCATCAGCGCCACGCTGGCTATCCCGCGCGGAAAGTTCCAGTCGCGGATTCCCGGATCCTGCACCCGCTGCACAGCGGACAGTATGCGGCCTCGCGCATCCGCGCTCGCAAGCGCTCTATGCGGCCTCGCGCATCCGCGCTCGCAAGCGCTCCGTGCGGCCTCGCGCATCCGCGCTCGCAAGCGCTCTATGCGGCCTCGCGCATTCGCGCTTGCAAGCGCTCTGTGGCCGAATTTCTCGATCGAACGAGCGTCCGCCGCCTAGAGTGGACTTATCTTCGGGCTCGTGAGGAGTGTCACATGACAGCGGGTAACCGGCCATCGGTCCTCATCATCGGCGCGGGTTTCGGCGGCGTCGGTATGGCGATCGAGTTGCGCCGCAACGGTTTCGACGACGTCACCATCTTGGAGCGGGCCGCCGATCTCGGCGGGGTGTGGCGGGCGAACACCTATCCCGGCGCCGCCTGCGACGTGCCGTCCCCGCTGTACTCGTTCTCGTTCGAGCCGAAACCGGACTGGCCGCAGCGCTACTCCGGGCGCGACGCCATCCATGCCTATTTGCGCGGGGTCGCCGAGCGCAACGGCGTGTACGACGCCATCCAGTTCGGCGTCGAGGTGACCGACGCGGAGTTCGACGACGCGTCCGGCCGCTGGACGGTACGCACCGCGGACGGGACCGCCAGGACCGCGGACGTCCTGATCTCGGCGGTCGGCCAGCTGTCGCGGCCCGCGCTGCCGAACATCCCCGGCGTCGACAGCTTCGCGGGCCCGGCGTTCCACTCCGCCGAGTGGAACCACGACGTCGACCTCGACGGCAAGCGCGTCGCCTGCATCGGCACCGGCGCGAGCGCCATCCAGTACATCCCGGAGATCCAGCCGAAGGTCGCCGAGCTCACCCTGTTCCAGCGCACACCCGCCTGGGTGATCCCCAAGTTCGACACCGACTACTCGCCGATTCAGCACAAAGTGTTCGCCCGGCTGCCCGGTGCGCTGCTGGTCGAGCGATTCGGCTGGTGGGCGATCGCCGAGTTCGTGTCGCTCGGCCTGGTCGAATTCCCGGCGGTGGCGCGGCTGGTGGCGAAGATCGCCGACCGGCATCTGCGCAAGCAGGTGCCCGATCCGGCGTTGCGGGCCAAGCTCACCCCCGACTATCCGATCGGCTGCAAACGCGGGCTGTTCTCGAACGACTACTACCCCGCGCTGACGCAGCCGAATGTGCGGGTGGAGACCACCGCGATCACCGAGGTACTGCCCGAGGGCGTGCGCACCGCCGACGGCACCGTGCACGAGGTGGACGTGATCATCTACGGCACCGGTTTCAAGGGCACCGAATTCCTCTGGCCGATGAACATCTACGGCCGCGCAGGCCGCAAACTGTCCGACGCCTGGGCCGAGGGCGCCCACGCCTACTACGGCATCTCGGTGCCGGACTTCCCGAATATGTTCCTGGTCTACGGCCCGAACACCAATCTGGGTGTCGGCTCGATCATCTACATGATCGAATCGCAGGCCCGCTATATCCGCCAGGCCGTCGAGCTGCTCGGCGAACGCCCCGGCCACTGTCTGGAGGTCCGCGCGGAGCAGGAGGAACAGTTCAACGCGGCCCTGCAAGAACGGCTCAGCCGCACGCCCTGGAACTTCTGCTCCAGCTGGTACCGCAACGCCTCCGGCCGCATCACCAACAACTGGCCCGGCTCGCAGGCCAGCTACCGCCGCCGCATTCGCAAGCTCGATCCCGACGACTACACGCTGACCCCCGCCGCCTGACTCCCGCCGACGAGTCCGGACCCGACCACCCTGGCAGACTTGTGCCGTGACTGGACGCCCGATAGCTGACGGCACGGCCGAACACGGGCCGCTGCGACCGATCGAGCTGGCCGTCGGCGCCGTGCTGGGCGGTGCCACCGTCGGATTGGTCACCCTCGGCTCGGTGGTTCCGTTCGCGGCCGCGCTGAACCTGGTGGCCGCGGTGCCGATGGGTTTGATCGCGCACCGCTACCGGCTGCGCGCCCTGGTCACCGCCGCCATCGCGGCGACGCTGGTCACCTTTGTCGCGGCGGGCCTGGTGCCGACCACCGGGTTGCTGGCCACGGCGACGGTCGCGGGCATCATCGGCACGATCAAACGGCGCGGCGGCGGGTTCGTCGCGGTACTCGGGCTTTCCACGCTCGCCGGTCTGGCATGGGCCTGCTTCGCCGTCGGCCTGCTGCAGTTGTTCTCGGCGGGGCGGAATCTGCTGTTCGACAACATCCGCAACCTTTCCCGTGGCATCCAGGACCTCGCGGCACGCCAGCAGCAGCTCGAACCGCTCGGGCGCGCGGCTGCCGACGTCACCGATTCCGTGCTGCGCTGGTGGTGGGCCTGGGTCGGCGGCGGCGTCGCGTCGGGCATGGTGGTGACCGCGCTGTTCTCCTGGTTCGTGCTCGGCTCGGTGCTGGATCGGCTGGCCTGGTTGCCCGGTCATGACCGGCTCGACGCACCGCCGGACGATCGGCCGATCGCGCCGCTGCCGGTGACCTTGCGCGGCGCCGGCTTCCGTTATCCCGGTGCCGTGCGCGACGCACTGAGCGATATCGACCTCACCGTGGATGTCGGCGAGTTCGTCGCGGTGGTCGGGCACAACGGATCGGGGAAGTCAACGCTGACCCGGCTGCTCGCCGGGCTGCCGCCGACCGCGGGAACGGTGCAGCGACCCGGATCCGCCGGGCTCGGCCATCTCGGTGGCACCGCGCTGGTGTTGCAGCGGCCGGAAAGCCAGACCCTGGGCGTGCTCGTCGCCGACGATGTGGTGTGGGGGTTGCCGCCGGAACTCGCCGCCGAGGTCGACGTCGACGCATTGCTCGGCGAAGTGGGCCTGGACGGCATGGGCGACAAGGAAACCGCGACCCTGTCCGGCGGACAGCAGCAGCGCCTCGCGGTCGCCGCGGCACTCGCCAGGAAACCCGCGCTACTCATTGCCGACGAGGCCACCTCGATGATCGATCCGGTGGGACGGCGCGAGCTCGTCGAACTGCTTGCGGCACTGCCGAAACGACATTCGATGGCCGTGGTACTGGTCACCCACCACGAGGCCGACGCGGCCGCGGCGGGCCGGGTGGTGCACCTGGCGGACGGGCGCGCCGTCGAGCGGTTACCGGCCTGGCCACGACCGGTACGGGACGCACGGCGCAGGCCGATGGGCGACACCATCCTCGAGTTGCGCGCCGTCCAGTACACCTACAATCGCGGAACGCCCTGGGAGGCAGCGGCTTTGCACTCGGTCGACCTGTCGGTGCGGCGCGGTGAGGCATTGCTCGTCGTCGGCGGCAACGGGTCGGGCAAGTCCACACTGGCCTGGATCATCGCCGGATTGATCGCCCCGAGTTCCGGCCGGTGCGAACTGGCGGGCAAGTCGGTGACCCAGCAGATCGGCCGAGTCGAGTTGGCGTTCCAGCACTCTCGGCTGCAACTACAGAAGCAGACGGTCGGCGCGGAGATCGCGGACTGGGGCGGCCGCGCCACCGGTTCCGGTGCGGTGGGGCGGGCGCTGGATGCGGTGGGCTTGGATCGCTCGCTCGCCGCGCGCTCCATCGAGAGCCTCAGTGGCGGACAGGCCAAGCGGGTGGTGCTCGCCGCGATCGTGGCCAGCCACCCGCAGGTGGTGGTGCTGGACGAGCCGCTGGCCGGGCTCGACCCGGAAGGGCGCGCGGACATCGTGGAACTTCTTGCGCGGCTGCGTGATTCCGGGCTGACGTTGATCGTCATCTCGCACGATGTCGAGGACATGTCGACGGTGTGCGATCGAACGGTGCACCTGCGGGCCGGACGGATACCGGCCGCCGACGCGGTGCCCGACGCCACCGCTGTCCGCGATAGCCCCGCGCCCAAACAGGATTCACGTCCGGCCGCACCACTGCGACCGCCGGGCGATGCCGCGTGGCGGCTCGACCGCGGAGGCCGATCATGAGCTTGGTGCTGTTTCGCCGGGTCCCGGTGGCGAGTCCCGTGCACGATCTGTGGGCGGGTACCAAGATGATCGCCGCGTTCGTGATCAGTCTGCTGCTGATGTTCCTGCCCACCTGGCCGGTGCTCGGAATCATGGTGGCGTTTCTGGTGTTCATCGGCGTGGTCGCCCGGCTCCCGCTCGGCACCCTGCCGCGCCTGCCCTGGTGGTTCTGGGCGTTACTGGCGGCCGGGGCACTGATCAACGTGCCGGTCGGCGGCCACGCCGTGCTGCGCTATGCCCAGGTGGCGGTATTCGGCCTGGTCATCCTCGCCGCATCGTTCCTCGTCGCCTGGACAACGCCGATGAGCGAAATCGCGCCCGCACTAGCCAAACTCGGTGCGCCGCTACGCAAACTCGGTGCGCCCGTGGATGAATGGGCCGTCGTTGTCGCGCTCACCTTGCGCGGGCTGCCGCTGCTGATGGAGGAGATCCGAGTGCTGCGCGCGGCGCGCAAGCTGCGCCCAAAGGACAACCTCCTCTACCTCGCCACCGAGAATCCGCTCATCGATATCCTCACCGCCGCCATGGCCGTATCCACCCGTCGCGCAGGCGAACTCGGTGAGGCGATCACCGCGCGCGGGGGCACCGGCGAACTCACCGCGCACCCCGGTTCCCCCGGCCGCCGCGACGCGGTGGCGCTGGCGATAGTCGTCTTGGTCTGCGGCGGCGCTTGCACGCTCGGCCTTCTCCTGCCATAGGCACGACATCCGGTCGCGTGCTTGTTGTCTCCAGTGGGCGGCTGGACGGTTGCTGCTGGCGTTGGCGATGCCGCTACGGGGGCCGTGAACGGTCGCCGATCCGGTGCGCTCGAGCGGGAGAAGCCGTGGCCGCGGTCAGGTGGGACGACATCCTCCACACTGCTCGCGTCATGTATAGCCCACCGCTATAACAAGATTGACGGTCTTTAAAAGGATAAATACCCCCTATTATTGGGGTCGAACGGCGGACCCGCGAGGTAGAGTTATCTGCGGAGTAGCTGTTCTTTTGATCACATCATGGCCGCGCGCTGCAGTGGGGGAAGGAAATCGGACGCGTGCGGCGTTCTCCAATGCTTGAAACCTGATGAAGATTGGAACATCCGAATGATTCTCCGCAAGATCACTGCGGCTGTCGTACCTCTCGTCGCCGCGGTCGCGGTCGGCGCGGGCACCTCCCATGCACAGCCCGCCGGGCAGGTAGCCGACATCGGCTACCAGGCAGAGCTGGTGGGAGACAAGATCATCACCACGCTGACCGGTGGATCGTTCGAAGTGGCGGGCAGCGCTGTCGACATCAAAGACGAGGCCGGGAACACGGTGGTCACCATGCCGCTGGCGTTCCGGCAGGACGGGCTGGAGTACCCGCTACCGCACGCGGTCCGCGACGCGGGCCGGGTGCTGGAACTGACCGTGGTCAAGGACGTCGCCCAGGCACGCCCGGCCCCGGCGACACCGATTGCCTCGCCCTACGAGAACCAGCGCGCGCAGGAAGCGTTCCTGTCGCAGTTCGGAATCGCTACCGCGGTAGGCGGTTTCATCGGCACCGTAATCGGCGCCCTGGTCGGACTGACCGGCATTCTCGGCGGCCCGACCGTGATCGCCAGCGTGCTGGCGGGCGCGGCCGTCGGCGGCATCATCGGCACCATCGTGGCGGGCGGCCCGACGTTGATCATCGCCGGGATCGACCTGATCAGCACCCTCACCGCACCCCCCGGAACCACCAAGTGGATGGACGACACCGGCCGTCCGCGGAACTGACGCGCACGTTCTGGCGCGGCGCGCACCGAATCCCCAGCGATTCGGTGCGCGCCGCGTTTTTGTCTGCGGGCCAGGGTGATTCGTGCGCGCTACCGCGGGCGGCAGCCGGGCGCGATCGGCACGCCTGCCACTCGGTCCGCGAGGTAGGACATCGCGCCGAGGGCCTCACCGACCGCAGCCGGATTGTGGCCGGGCAGCGCGGAATGCACAAAGGTGATGTCGGCACCCTGGGCGCAGTAGCGGCCGAGCACGTCGGTGAATCCGGCTACCGGGACCACGTCGTCGGTGGTGCTGTGATACAGGTACATCGGGATTCTCGGCGCGGGGCTGCCCAGTTCGTGCGGGTCGGTCGCCGCTCGAAAGTTGGGGTGCGCCAGCAGGTTCGGGACGCTGGAGTAATCGTCGACGCGGGCGTTGACGTACTTGGCCACCAGATCGGGACCACAGGCGGCGCTGTCGGTGGCCATCACCGCGCGGCCGCGGTCGTTGAGCAGCTCCATGATTCCGGCCTCCGGATTGTCCCGGGCGGCCGCGATGAGGATGAGCATGGCCAAGCCCGCCTGCATGGTGCCGTCCACGTGCTGGGCGATCGCGGGCCAGTTCGACGGAACGCCCCCCGCGGCAATACCCGCGAATCGGACGTCCGGCGCGTACTGCGGCTGCATCTGCGCGGCCCAGAGGGTGGCGAAGGCGCCACCCGAATAGCCCCAGGCGGCTATCGGAGTCGCCGGACCGAGCCCCGCGGCGGGCAGGTCACGGGCGGCTCGGATGCCGTCGAGCACGCCGCGGCCGGAATTGACGCCGTCCAGGAACCGGGACTGCGGGCCCTCGTAGTCGCTGGTCACCACGGCCCAGCCGCGGCGCAGCGCGTCGGCCATGAACGGGGTGTCGATCCAGGCCTGGGCGCCGCCGGGATCGCCGCCGCCGCGCAGCGCGTACGACGGCGCGCAACGAGTGCCGAGACTGTCCTCGGCGATCTGGTACGAGAGCAGCGGACGGGGACCGGGGCCGAGCCAGGGCACCATCGGGACCATGACGGTGGCCACGACGGGTATCGCCCGGCCGCCCGCGTCGGTGCTCCGATACTTCACCTGCCAGGTCGAAATGGGCAGCGGTAGACCGAACAACGCGATCGGGCGGGAGTCCACGATCGCGCCCTCGGCATAGGAAGCCAGGTCGGCGGGTGCCGCGTAGAACGGGTCGGCGTCGGGCGGCGGCACCTGGGCCCGCGCGCTGCCGGGTGCCACGATGAGCGTGGCCACCAGGACCAGTGCCGCCGCAATGAGCGCCGACGATCCGGCGCGCGCTAGCGCCGTGCCGATGTGCCGAACAGGTGTTCGCGGTGTTGCCGCGCCGCCGAGGAGCGATGTCCCCCTACCGATTCCGTCCGGAGTCGCCATGGCAGGCAACCTACCTTGCTCGTCGCCGAACCTGTCGGCACTCGCCCGATGTTTCGCCGACGCCTCGAATTTGTTGCCGGAACGACACATTGGGCCGACCGACGCCCCCGGCGGGGGCGCGCCACCGGATGCCGCGTGGATCCTGCGCATGGGGCCTCCCCTGTCCGGCGAGGCGCGACGGTGTGCGCCGACCGCAGCTCTGCGCCGACTCACTCGGCCTCGGGGCCACCCACGGTACTGACCGTTCCAGGCGGCAGCAACGGTCAATGCCTGGTCAGCCCGATCGCCGCGGTTGTCCGTCTCGGCCGGTCCGGCGGTGTACCTCGGCATTCGCTCCGGCCGGTGTTGTCCATCGACGGAACCCGGTCGACTGCGCCGTACAGTGATCGAAAGTGCCCCTGGCGCAACCGGATCACGGTAGGTTCGCCCGGGTGACGAGTGCGTCGACGAGGAGTAGCTGAAGCATGCGGCATGGCAACGGACTGGACATTCCCGAAGGACTCGCCGATGTGTGCGCGCCGGACCGGCTGGCGGTGATCGTCTACGACATGCAGGTCGGGGTGCTGAGCCAACTGCCGGACGGACCGGAGATCATCGAGCGAGTGGTCCAGCTGGTGGACGCTGCGCGCAGCGGCGGCTATCCCGTGGTCTTCCTGCGGCACTTCTTCCTGCCCGAACGGTTGAGCGGGGCCTTCGCGCTGCGTATGGCGATGAACTGGCAGCAGGTCGATTCGGTGGACAAGGTGCGTTTCATCCTCCAGCGCGACACCCCGGCGTTCGAGTTGGTGCCCGAGTTGCGGCCCCGCCGCGACGAGGTGGTGTTCGACAAAACGTCGATGTCGGCGTTCGAGGGCACCCCGCTCGCCGTCATGCTGCGCGACCTGCGCATCAGCGCCTACGCGATCGCCGGTGTCGCCCTGGAGATCGGCATCGCCCCCACCGTCAGCCACTCCACCGACCTCGGCTTCGTGCCGGTCGTCATCAGCGACGCGGTCGGCGGCCGCGACAAGGAGGCGATGGCCCGCGCCTACGCGGACTTCGAATTCCAGGGCCACACCATCGTCACCGACCTGGCCACCATCACCCCGCTGCTGTCCGGTACCGGCTAGGTCACTTCAGGTTGGGTAGCGCGGGCGATCAGTCGGAGGCGCCCAGCCAGGCCGGGTGCCACAGACGCCCGGTCTCGGTCCAGTTCATGAAGCGCACCGTGCCATGGATTTTCGGGGTCACCCAGACCGCTTCCTTGCGTTCCTCGGCGGTCAGGCTGTTGTCGAACGGGTTGGTTTTGCGCTCCAATTTGTTCAGGCGCTTGGCCAGTTCCCGCATGTCGGCGTCGTTGAATCCGGTGCCGACTCGGCCCACGTAGATCAGCCTGCCCTCGTACGGGATGCCGACCAGCAGTGACTTGAAATTCCGTGCGTCGCTGCGCCGCCAGCCGCCGATGACCACGGCCTGGGTACGCCAGTTGCGCTGCTTCACCCAGGAATGCCCGCGTTTGCCGGGCAGATACACCGAATCCTTGCGCTTGGCGACGACGCCTTCCATGCCGTGTTCCTGGCTGTAGCGCACCGCGTCGGCGCCGGAACCGTCCAGCCGCGGCGGCACAACCATCGAGGGCGCGGTCCCGGCGAGTGCCTCCAGCACCCGGCGGCGGTCCGAATACCTTTTGCGGACAAGCGAAGTGCCGTCCAGATACAGCACATCGAAGGCGACGAACACCGCGCGGGCCGCATCGGCCTGCAACAGACCGAGATTGGCGACGCCGTGATCGTCGAACACCACCGCCTCACCGTCCAGAACAACATTGTGCCCCGCCAATTCGTCCGCGAGCACCGCCATCCCCGGGTATCGCTTGTTCACCACGATGCCCTGCCGACTACGCAAAGTGAGTGTGCCGGACTCTATTTCGGCGATCAGCCGGAAGCCGTCCCATTTGGTCTCGAAGCACCATTCGTCGGGCGTCAGATCGGCGACATCACCGGGCGTCGCCAGCATGGGCGACAGCCCACGCGGGAACGGCGACGGACCGCTGGACACCCGGATGATCCGGCCGGACGGTCGGGCGGGCTCGTTACCGGGTGCGTTCGTGGTCTTGTCGGCACCGTTCGGACCAGCTCCGTCGGTCCGCTGCTCCCGCATCAGGTGCATCAGCCACTGGTTGCCGTTGGTCTGGATCAGCGCGTAGCGCCCGTTGAGCCGTTCTCCGTGGAATTCGACGATCACCTCGTCGTCGCGCCACTTTTCGGTCTCGTAGGTGCCGCGATCCCAGATGGTCATCTCCCCCGCGCCGTACTGCCCCTTCGGGATGGCGCCGTGGAAATCCAGGTACTCCAGCGGATGGTCCTCGGTGTGCACGGCGAGCCGATTCTGATCCGTGGAGGTCGGCGGTCCCTTCGGCACCGCCCAGGACACCAGCACCCCACCCCGTTCCAACCGCACATCCCAATGCAACCGCCGCGCATGGTGTTCCTGCACGACGTAGCGATTGCCCTCGCCCGGCGCGGGTCGGTCCGCCGGGACGGGCTCGGGCGTCCGGGCCGGGTCACGCATCGACCGATACTTCGCCAGCGCGTCGGCCCCCGACTCCGCGGACGCCGTATTGCCCTTCGGCAGCGGCGGATCGAGGTCGGCGAGCAGGTCGCCGTCGTCCTGCCAGCGGGCCAGAACCTCGTCGAATCGCAAGTGCCGCAGCTTCTTCCGGTTCTCGATTTCCTTCCACGTGCGCGGCGCCGCGGCGTTGGGTTGCGCCCGGCCGCGCAGCGAGTACGGCGCGATGGTCGTCTTGGACGCGTTGTTCTGGCTCCAGTCGAGGAAAATCTTCCCGCCACGCGCCGATTTAGCCATCGTCGCGGTGACCAGATCCGGGTGCAGCCGTTCCAGATTCGTGGCTACCTGTTTGGCCACGGTGGACGCGCCACTCGAACTCACCGCACGGTCCAGCGGGACGTAGATATGAATGCCCTTGCTGCCACTGGTCACCGGGAACGCGTGCAGACCGATGTCCTCGATCATGTCGCGTACCGCGAGCGCGACGCGCGCGCAATCCGCCAGTTCCGCGCCGGGGCCGGGATCGAGATCGAAGACCACCCGGGTCGCCGGACCGACTTCGTCGCCGTTGAAACGCCATTGCTGGACATGGACTTCCAGCGCCGCCTGCTGGCCCAGCCAGGCAAGTCCGGCCTCGGAGTTGATGACCGGGTAGGTGACCGTACGGTCGGAGTGCTGGATGGTGTGCCGTTCGATCCACGACGGCGCGTGCGCGGGCAGATTCTTTTCGAAGAAGGACGGCTCGTCGACCCCGTTGGGCCAGCGCTTCCTGGTGACCGGGCGCCCGGCGATGTGCGGAAGCATGGCGGGCGCGATCGCCGAATAGTAGGCGATGACTTCGCCTTTGGTGGTGCCGGTGGCCGGATACAGCACCTTGTCGAGGTTGCTCAGCTCAACCTCGATACCACCGAACTCCCGGCGGGCCGCCATACCGGCAATTTTAGAGGCGGGGACCGACAAAAGCCGGGCCCCCGCCACTCATCAGGCCTGCGGGCCCGGCTGGCCCGGGGTGTTACCCGGCGCACCCGGCTGATCCGGCGGGACCACCTTCTTGGCGGCTTCCTTGCCCTTGGCGATCTTGTCCGAGTACTTGCCCTGCGTCTTCTGGTCGATGAAGTCGCCGCCCTTGTCGATGGCGTCATTGATCTTGTCGGCGTTCTTGGCCGCCGCGTCCTTGCCCTTGCCGACCAGGCCCTTCAGAGTGTCCGCGAAGCTCATAGCGTTCGTTCCTTCCTCTAGCCCACTAGCAGGATGTTCAACTCACATCTTCCCACCACGAATCCCGTGGTGGGGCACCGACCGGGTCGACCCGCTGCCCGGGCATCGGAATCGCGATCGCCGTGCCCGCCGCCTCGGCCGCCGCCACCATCCGGCGCACCGGTTCCGACCAGCCGTGGAAGGCCAGATTGAAGGTCGCCCAATGAATCGGCACCAGCAGGCCGTTGGCCGGATCGCCGCACAGGTCGGCGTGCGCGCGGACCGCTTCCTCCGGGTTCATGTGCACATCGCGCCACCGCTCGTCGTAGGCGCCGATCGGCAGCAGCGTCAGATCGAACGGGCCAAGTGCGGCACCGGCTTCCGCGAAGGCCTTGGTGTAGCCGGTGTCGCCACCGAAGTACGCCCGCTTGGTCGGCCCGACGATCGACCACGATGCCCACAGCGTGGTGTTGCGCACCAGGCCGCGCCCGGAGAAGTGCCGCGCCTCGGTACAGGTGAGCACCAGATCGGAGCCCTCGTGCGCCCGGCCGAGCGCGGACAGCGAGACCGAACCGCCCCAATCCAATTCGATGATCCGATGCTCCGGCACACCCCAGTGCCGCAGGTGCGCACCGATCCCGACCGGCACCAGGAACGGCGCGGTCTGCCGCAGCACCAGCTCCCGGACAGTGTCCTTGTCCAGGTGGTCGTAGTGATCGTGCGAGATGACCACGGCGTCCAGCGCGGGCAGGTCCGTCAGCGGGGCGGGCATCGGGTGCAGGCGGGTCGGCCCGACCAGCGCGGACGGCGAAACCCGTTCGCTCCATACCGGATCGGTCAGCACCCGATATCCATCGATCTCGAGCAGCGCGGTGGCGTGCCCGTACCAGGTGACCGCCAGCTCCGCTGCCGCCGGTGGTAGCTGCGGGGTCTGCAGCGGGATCACGCCGAGCGGGCGGCCGAGGTTGCGCTTGGTGAGGGTCGAAAGCACCAGGGACAGCGCGGCTCCCGCGACGAGCTGACTGCTCGGCTCGGTGTTGTGGAACTTCCGGTCGCGGTAGGTGGTCGCGCCCCGCGCGTACGGCTGAATGGCGGACATGCCCGCGCCCATCGCCGACGGAATACCCCAGGCCGCGCGGACCACCCAGGTGAGACCGAGCGCACCCGCCGCCGTACCGGCGATACGTCGAATATTCATCAGCGCCCCAGGAATTTCGCGGGACGTTTCTCTTGTCTGGCCAGCCGCCCCTCTTGCGCATCGGCGCTGGTCCACGCCGCCTCCAGGGCGGCGCGCTGCTGCGCGGTCTCCGGCTCGCGGGTGCCGTCGTCGTTGAGCACCAACTTCATGTGGCGCAACGACAGTGGCGCGAGCTCGGCGATCTGCTTGGCCCAGGACTGGGCGTCGGCCAGCGAACCGAGCCGGTTGGCGAAGCCGAAGTTGTAGGCGTCCGGCGCGGTTATCGACTCCGCGCCGAGCAGGATGGACCTGGCCGGACCGCCGCCGATCAGCGAAACCAGCCTGCGCATCGTCCAGCGGTCCACCGAGATGCCGAGCTTGGCCGCGGGAATCGCGATGTAGGCGTCCGGCGAGATCACCCGCAGATCCGAGGCGAGCGCGAGCTGCACGCCCGCACCGAGCGCGCCGCCGTTGATCGCCGCGATCACCGGCACGGGGATGGACTCGATGGTGTGCAGCATCTCCATCAGGCCCGCGAGGAACTCCTCGGAATAGACGCCGGACAGATCCGCGCCCGCGCTGAAGATGGGACCGCGGCCGGTCAGCACGATCACCCGTGCTTCCTCGGCAACGGCGGCAAGGACGGCCTCGCGCAGCAGCGTGATGAGTTCGAGGTTGAGCGCGTTGCGCCGCTCCTCCCGCTGAAGTTCGATGGTCACTACGTCACCGTCTCGGCTAACTCCGAGCATGCGACCTCCCCAACTGAACGATCCGTCTGGTTACATTCACTTTGCCACAGCGAGCGGCGCAGATCGGTCAAGCCGATACGATCATCGGCTGTGCCGACAGACTTCGAGATCCTGGTGATCGGCGCTGGTCAGGCCGGACTGTCGGCCGGTTATCACCTCCAGCGCCTCGGGCTACGCCCCGAGCAGGACTTTCTCATCGTGGACCATGCGCCTGGACCCGGCGGGGCGTGGCAGTTCCGCTGGCCATCCCTCACCCTGACCACGGTCAATCGGGTGCATGACCTCCCGGGCATGTCGTTCGCGGAAACATTGCCGCCAGGGTCCGAGTCGGCCCCGGCGGCGACCGCGGTGCCGCACTATTACGAGTTGTACGAAAAACGCTTCGATCTGCGCGTACGCCGACAGGTTTCGGTCACCGTGGTGTGCGACCGCACCGAGGACGGCAGCCCGGCCGAGCACGGCCCGGTCCTGAACGCCGAAACGGACTCGGCCGGAACAATCCGGGTGCGCGGACTGATCAACGGCACCGGCACGTGGGAACACCCCTTCATCCCGCGCTACCGGGGTGCGGAGACCTTCGCCGGACGGCAGCTGCACACCCACGACTACCGCACCGCGGCCGAATTCGCGGGCAAGCACGTGGTGGTGGTCGGCGGTGGCATCTCGGCCGTGCAATTGCTCGACGAGATCTCCCGGGTCACCTCGACCACCTGGGTGACCAGGACGGAACCGATCTTCCGCGACGCGTCGTTCGGTCCCGAGGACGGCCGCGCGGCGGTGGCGAAGGTGGAGGACCGGGTACGGCGCGGGCTGCCGCCCGGATCGGTGGTCTCGGTGACCGGACTGCGGCTGGACGACCGGCTGCGGGCCGCCAGGGACCGCGGCGTGCTGCACCGGCTGCCGATGTTCGATCACATCGAACCGGACGGGGTGCGCTGGGCGGACGGCTCGTTCCAGCAGGCCGACGTGATCCTCTGGGCCACCGGATTCCGCAGCGCGCTGGACCATTTGGCGCCGCTGCGACTACGCGGACCCGGCGGCGGCATCACCATGACCGGACGGCTGGCCACCCAGGTGGCGGCGGACCCGCGCATCCATCTGATCGGTTATGGACCGTCCGCGAGCACCATCGGCGCCAACCGAGCGGGGCGTGCGGCCGCCGTAGAGCTCACCCGCTATTTGGCTTCGGTCTGACGTCAGTCGTCGAGACCCATGGTGAGCGTTTCCGGATCGCCGCCGATCCGGGTGCCGTTGTCCAGCGCGTTGATCGCGTCCATCTGATCCCGGGTGAGTTCGAAGCCGAAGACGTCGAAGTTCTCCTCGATCCGGGACGGGGTGACCGACTTGGGAATGACGATATTGCCGAGTTGCAGGTGCCAGCGGATGATCACCTGGGCCGGGGTGCGGCCGACAGCGGCAGCGACCGAGGTGATGGTCTGATCGTCGAGCAGGGTGCCCTGGCCGAGCGGGCTCCACGCCTCGGTGGCGATGGCGTGGCCGGCGTGGAATTCCCGTAGTTCCCGCTGGGCCAGCCGCGGATGTAGCTCGATCTGGTTCACCGCCGGGATCTCGCCGGTCTCGCCGATGATCCGCTCCAGGTGGGCGGGGTTGAAGTTCGATACGCCGATGGATTTGACCCGGCCCTGGGTCTTCAATGCCTGCAAGGCGCGGAACGTGTCCACGTAGCGGTCGGCCTTGGGTACCGGCCAGTGAATGAGGTACAGGTCCAGGTAGTCCAGGCCGAGCCGGGTCATGCTGGCGTCGAACGCGCGCAGCGTCGAGTCGAAGCCCTGCTCGGAGTTCCACACCTTGGTGGTGACATAGATTTCGTCGCGCGGCAGCCCGAACTCGCGGATCGCGCGACCGGTGCCTTCTTCGTTGCCGTAGATCGCCGCGGTGTCGATGCTGCGGTAACCGACCTCGAGCGCCTTGGTGACGACCGAGGTCACGTCGTCTTCCGGCACCTGGAAGACACCGAAGCCGAGCTGCGGGATCACGTTCCCGTCGTTCAGGATGATCGAGGGAATGGCGGAGGTCTCGCTTCTGAAGGTCACATTGCGACGGTAGAAGTGTGGCGGCGAGCCGTCAACGCTGCCCCCTGGCGTGTTGGACCCGGGTTTACCACTCGACCTGCACGTTCTCGCCGCCCGACAGTGACGGTGATGACTCGGGCAGACCGAGTCTGCGGTAGCGGGCCTTGCGCAGCGCGCGCAGTTCGGCCTCGGGCCTGGCGCGCAGCTGCGCGAGTTCCGCGCCGATGGCGGCGACCATGCGGCGGGCGAAGTCCCCCGGTTCGTCGGCCGCGTCGGGAAGTTCCGGCACGATCCGGTCGACGACACCGTCGGCGAGCAGATCAGCGGCACGGATGCGTTGCGCCCGAGCGAGGTCCGGGGCGTGGTCGGTGTCGCGATAGACGATGGCGCTGGCGCCCTCCGGCGGGAGCGGAGCCAACCAGGCATGGGTGGCGGCCAGGACGCGGTCCGCGGGCAGCAGGGCCAAGGCACCGCCGCCGGTGCCCTGACCGAGCAGCACCGAGATGGTCGGCGTGTTCAATGTCACCAGATCCGCGATACACCGGGCGATTTCGGGGGCCAATCCGCGCTCCTCGGCCTCCTTCGACAGGGCCGCACCCACCGTATCGATGACCAGGACGAGCGGCAGGCGCAACTCCTCGGCAAGCGCCATGCTGCGCCGGGCTTCGCGCAGGGCGGCGGGGCCCATGGAGTACTCGCCCTGCTGCCCGAACCGGTCGTGCCCGAACACCACGCACGGCTGGCCGCGCAACCGCGCCAGCGCGTGCACCACGGTCCGATCGGACTCGCCCTGCCCGGTGCCACTGAGCGGAACCCGTTGCGTCACATGACGTAGCAGATCACGAATGCCCGGCCGGTCGGGCCGCCGCGAGATCAGCACCGATTCCCACGCCGAGACGGCATCGGCCGCCTGCGCCCGGTCATCGACCCGATCGGGTTCGGGCACAGTCGAATACGGCACCGGGATGCCGCTGAACACACTGAGCGCACGATGGGCGATGCGGCGGAAGATGGGGATCGTGACGGCGCCGTCGATGACGCCGCGGCGGTAAAGGTTCTCCGCGATCTGCACGCCTTCGGGGAAGGGCTGGCCATACAGGGCCTGGTAGACGCGGGGGCCGAGAAAACCGATGAGCGCGCCCGATTCGGCGAAAGTCATGTGGCCCAAGGAACCCCAGGAGGCGAAGACGCCACCCATGGTGGGGTCGCGCAGATAAACGAGATAGGGATGCCCCGCGGACTTGTGCGCGGCGACGGCACCGGCGATCTTCACCATCTGCACGAACGCGACGGTGCCTTCCTGCATGCGGGTGCCGCCGGAGGTCGGCGAAGCGACAAGGGGCAGCCCGAGTTCGGTGGCCCGCTCGACCGCCGAGACGATCCGCTCGGCCGCGGCGACACCGATCGAACCCGCCAAAAAGCCGAACTCACAAGCGATTACGGCCACGCGACGGCCACGCAACAGCCCCTCGCCGGTGAGCACCGACTCATCGGTGCCCGCCGCGACTGCCGCTTTCCGTAGTTCCTCGCGGTACCGCGTGGTCGCGGCCACCGTGATCGGTGGCCGGTCCCAGCTGATAAACGAGTCGGTGTCGAGCAGTTGCCCGAGTAGCTCGCGCGCCGAGATCCTCATCGGAGTGATGTTATGCACTCTTCCGGGGACGGAAGCGACGCCGCGCGAGCACTCAGTAGCCCTGCATCACCTTGCGCAGGGCGTACTCGGTGAGCGCGACCAAGGCCTGCTTGGCCGGCTCGCGACGCCGGGCATCGATGGACAGGATCGGCACGTCCGCAGGCACCGCGAGGGCCTGGCGGATGTCCTCGATCGGATACCGCGGTGCGTCGTCGAATTCGTTGAGCGCCACCAGGAAAGGTAGGCCGCGCGCTTCGAAGTAGTCGACGGCCGCGAAGCTGTCCTCGAGTCTGCGGGTGTCGACCAGCACCACGGCGCCGATGGCACCGCGGATCAGGTCGTCCCACATGAACCAGAATCGGTACTGGCCCGGCGTACCGAAGAGGTACAGCACCAGATCGTCGGCGAGGCTGATCCGGCCGAAGTCCATCGCCACCGTGGTGGTCGACTTCATCGGAATGCCGGTCAAGTTGTCGATTCCGGTACTGGCATTGGTAACCAATGCCTCGGTGCGCAGCGGAACGATCTCCGAGACAGCACCGACCATCGTGGTCTTACCCACACCGAAGCCACCGGCGACAACGATCTTCGCCGACGTGGGCTTGCTGGTGCGGGTGTCGACCTGCGCCGTCGAATCAAATACGCCGGAGTCCACTGAGAACCCTTTCGATCAGCTCGCGACGTTCATCGTCGCTGGAATCGTCTTTCAAAGTCGCCGAAACGCGTACATGCCCGGCCTCGATCAGGTCGGCAACCAGCACGCGCGCCACCCCGATGGGGATACCCAGTCGGGCTGCTACCTCGGCAACGGACGGCGATTCTCTGCACAACTCCACGATTGACGTCTCGATGTTGGTCAGTTCGAACTGCCGCTCCAGGGCGACCGGATGCGATGCGACGAGGGCCTCCAACGCCAACTCGACCGCGGGCCTCGTCCGGCCTGCGGTCAACGAGTATGGGCGAACGAGGCTCGGCTCGGCGCTCCCCACGCGGTGATCTTCTATGTCCATCCCACCATCAGGAACCCATCGTGACGCGTGGCGTGGCCTGAACCGTCTGGCCCACACGCTCGACCAACAACGCCATCTCGTATCCGACCTGCCCGATATCGCATGACGTATTGGTCAGCACGGCAAGGTACGAGCCGTCACCGACTGCCATGAGTAGCAGATAACCGTGCTCCATCTCCACGACGGACTGCAGCACGGTGCCGCCCTCGAACAGGTTCGAGACACCGACCGAGAGGCTGGCCAGTCCGGCGGTGACGGCCGAGAGCTGCTCGGCACGGTCGACGGGCAGCTGCGCGCTCGCGGCCATGAGTAGGCCGTCAGCCGAGACCAGGACGGCATGGGCTACGCCAGGAACCTCGTTGGCGAAGTTCGAAACCAGCCAATCCAGCTGACGATTCGTACCACCTAGATCGGGGTTCATCGGTCTCCTTTATCTCCGGTTAGGTTCATTGCTCTCATTGCGCGGCCATCCCGGACGCCCTGCTGGTGACGACTCAAGCTGGACCTGATCGTTTCTGGATCGCGGCGCGGTGCCCGTTCCACCGCACCGTTGACGGCGCCCGGGACCAGCCTTCCGCCCGGATTGCGTTGCGGCAACCCGGCCGCCGTCTTCGTCTCGGATTGCGCCTCGCTGGCTCGGCGAGCCGCCTGCCAACCTTCATCACCCGGTGACTCGAAGGACGCGGCCACTTGGGACCTGTCCATATTCGGGTCTGACAGCCACGCGGACATCATTTCCGCGAAAATTGGTGTCCCGCCCATGACGGAATCACCGGATTCGACCGCGGGCTGCAGTCGGGTCTGGAAGAACGACGCCGTCTTGGTCGGGTTGGACCGGTAGCTGTGCCGCCCCGGATCGCGCCCCGCCTCCGCGTCCTGCGACTGCTCCTCGGAGCCGCGTCCGCGTTGCGACAGACCGATTCCCGGGGAGGACTCCCGTTGCGGCAGACCGTCGCCCGACCCGCGCTGCGGCAGGTTCGGCGGCACCTGCGAACCCGGCTGACGCTGCGGCAGACCGGTCGGCGTCGCCTCCCGTTGCGGCAGGCTCGCCGCGGCGTGCCGTTGCGGCAGGCCACCGGAGCCCGGGTCACGCTGCGGCAGACTCGAATCCCGCTGCGGCAGGCCACTGGAACTCGAGTCACGCTGTGGCAGGCCACCCGAACTCGGATCGCGCTGCGGTAGGCCACCGGACGCGGCGGAATCCCGCTGCGGCAGCCCACTCGCGCTCGACTCACGTTGGGGTAGACCACCGGACGCCGGATCACGCTGCGGCAGGCCACTCGCACTCGACTCACGCTGCGGCAGGCCACCGGACGCGGAATCCCGCTGCGGCAGACCGTTCTCGCCACGCTGACGCTGCGGCAGGCCACTCGCGTTCGGTTCCCGTTGCGGCAGGCCACCCGCGCTCGGATCACGCTGCGGCAAGCCACCGGCATTCGGGTCACGCTGGGGCAACCCCTCACGCTGCGGCAAACCATTCGGCCCGGTCTGCCGTGGCGGCAGACCACCCGAGGCGCTGTCGCGTTGCGGCAGACCGCCCGCGCCGGGCTCGCGTTGCGGTAGCCCACCGGACGCGGAATCCCGTTGCGGCAGACCGTTCTCGCCACGCTGACGCTGCGGCAGGCCACTGGGTGGCTGTGCGAGCCCGCTGATGCTCGGCTGCGGGACGCCGTTGCTGCCCGGCTGCCGCTTCGGCAGGTCGCCCGAATTCGCGTCCCGCGGCGGCAGGCCGGTCACGGTCGGCTCGGCCGGGGCGCCCGGTTGCCGCGGCGGACCGCCGGGGCCGAGATTGCGCTTGGGCAGATTGGCCGCGGCGAGCTTGCCGCGCTGCGGTCCGCCGGACTGCTGGCCCGGTGCGGGACGCAGCGTCGGACCGGACTGCGCGTTCGGTTGCATGCCGGACGCCATGTTCGTGCCGGGCTGCCGCTGCGGCAGCCCACCGCCCGCCGGAGTCGGCCCGCTGGGTGCGGGATTGGGGTTGCTGACCGGAATCGGCCCGCTCACACCCGGATCGACGGTGACCATCACATTGCCGCCCGGTGTCCGGGTGATCGCCCGCATCTGCATGGACGACGGCGCGGACGGACGCGGCCGCTCGACCGCCTGCGGGTTCGGGGTGACGGGCTGCGCCGTGATCGGCTTGCCCGCCACGATCAGGCCGACCGGGACGTGCACGGTCACCGTGACGCCCGGGTCCCGCGCGGTGTCGAAGGTGGGGCGCAGCCGCACGGTGAGTCCGTGCCGCTCGGCCAGTCGACCGACCACGAAAAGACCCATGTGCCGTGCGGTATCCGGGCCCGGCTCGGCGGTCTGTTCCAGCCGACGGTTGATCTCGGCCATCTCGGCGGGCGGCATACCGATGCCTCGGTCGGCCACCTCGATGAGCATGCCCTGGTCGTGCGCCTGCGCGAAGGTGAACTTCACGTCGGTCTCCGGCGGGGAGGCGCGCAGTGCGTTGTCCAGCAGCTCGGCGAACAGGTGCGCCATATCCGAGGCGGCCGGCTCGACCAGCGAACCGCGCGGCGTGGCACCCAGTTTCACCCGCTCGTAGTCCTCGACCTCGGAGATCGCAGCGCGCAGCACGTCGGCGATCTCGACCGGCGCGGACTTGGCGCGGCGCTGCCTGGTACCGGCGAGGATGAGCAGGTTGTCGCCGTTTCGGCGCATGCGGGCGGCGAGATGGTCCAGCCGGAACAGGTTTTCCAGCAGGCGCGGATCCTTCTCGTCGTATTCCATCGCCTCGATCAGGCTGAGCTGATGGTCGACCAGCGACTTGGACCGCCGGGCCAACGTCTCGAACATGTCGTTGACCTGCGAACGCATCTGCGCCTGGTCGCTCGCGAGACGCAGTGCCTGGCCGTGGATGTCATCGACGGCGCGGGCCAGCTGACCGATCTCCTCGGTGCTGCGCACCGGCATCGGCTCGAGCGGAACCTCTTCCGGCGAGGCGCCGTTGCGGAGCTGGGACACCTCGTGCGGCAGGTCGCTTTCGGCGACCCGCAGCGCGGCGAGGCGCAGCCGGTGCAGCGGCACGATCATCGAGCGCGCGACGAACACGGCGAGCAACAGCGCGGCCAGGATGGTGGCGACGACGACCGCGGTGTAGGTCCACGCGTCCCGTTGGGCGGTGGACACCAGCGAGTTCATCGCGCTGTCGATGTCCTTGGTCGCCCTGCTCACCACGAGCTCGTAGACCGCGAGGCTGTCGGTCAGCGACTTCTTCAGCTCGCCGACCGGAATCTGACCGGCCTGCGACTGCGCGCTGCTCAGCAGCGCCACCCGGGTGTCGATGCCCGCGCGCAGGTCGGCGATCGAGGTGTCGCCGTCGGAGAACCGGTGCGACAGCACGCCGAGCAGTGAGCGTTCGGTGTTGGCCGCGGTGAGGAAGCCCTGCACGCCGGTGCTCGGATTGCGCAACACCTCGGGGAAGGCGGCAACCTCACCGACCAGCGTGGCACGGGTGTTGAGCGAGTCGACGAGGCGCAACTTGGCGGTGTCGACCGCGGTGTCGCTCACCTGGCCGACCGTCGTCTCGACGATCCGCACACTGTCGTTGCGGACCCGGTCGATCAGGCCGATGGCGTCGGAGGTCGGGCCCTTTCTTACGCCCTTGCCCTGCGCACGAACGGCTTCCGCCTGGGTGAGCATGCTGTCCAACGCCGCGCGGGCACCGGACACACCATTGAGTCGGTCGGCCGACTTCTTCGCGTTGGCGATCGCCTTGTCGAGATCGGCAAGGTTTTGATCGGTCACCACGGACACGTCCTTGGCGACTTCGATCATCTGTGAACCGACGGTCGTCGCCGTCTGCGCACTCAGTGCGGTGACGGCAGGGATGGCCCCGACGTTCTCCGCGACTCCGGCAAGCCGACTCGAGTCGGCGAACTCCGATGAAATCCTGGACACGCCGAGCCCTACCGCGACTGCCAGCGGAACGGCAAGGACTGCCGTTACCTTCCAGCGCAGGTCCCAGTTGCCGAGCGCCCAGCGCCTTCTGCCGGACCTAGCGGCGTCACGCATCTCCCACTCACTTTCCAAACTGGCCCCAACCACGCGCCATCAGCGAACCTCCACACGCATACTGGCTCGACAGGCGGAGCGCTGGCCGAGAACTGCGGCTGGCCGAGAAATTGCGTCTACGACGGCCCAAATAAGTGACATCAGATTCTAACGGATCAATAACTTCTTGGGTGACTCCGAGTAAGCATGCGCCCCTTGACCTGCCCGTTCCAGGCAAAACCAATGGTCACAACACCCACCCGGGCGTCGCGTGAAGTCTGCCACAATCAACCAGATCTATCGAGGCGGGCATCGAGGCGAGGCTAGGGAGTCACGGGTTTGAACGTGCGGCACGAGTACCGACCGGTCTATCAGACCAGCTTGGTCGACCCCGCCGAGTTCTGGGCCGGGGCGGCTGAAGCGATCGACTGGGCGGTCCCGCCAACCCAGATCCTGGACCCCGCCGCACGCCCGGTGGCCAGGTGGTTCACCGACGCTCGCCTCAACACCTCCTTCAATGCCCTCGACCGGCATGTGCACGGTGGCACGGCGGCGGAGGGGGGCCTCGCGGATCAGCCCGCCTTAATATACGACTCCGCTATGACCGGCGCCAGAGGCGTTTTCACCTACGCCGAACTGCTGGAAAAGGTTGCCAGGTTCGCCGGCGCGATGGCCGAGCTCGGCGTCTCCGCGGGCGACCGCGTGGTCATCTACCTGCCGATGATCCCCGAAGCGGTGATCGCCATGCTGGCCTGCGCGCGGATCGGCGCGGTGCATTCGGTGGTGTTCGGCGGCTTCGCGGCACCCGAGCTCGCCGCCCGCATCGACGACGCCGAGCCAGTGTTGATCATCACAGCATCGGGTGGACTGGAACCGGGCAAACAGCTCGAATATCCGCCGATTGTGTTGCAGGCGTTGGACCTCGCCGAGACCACCGCGCCACGCACGGTGATCGTGAAGCAGCGGCCGCAGTTCCCGACGATCCACTTCCCCGCGCCGCAGGCCGCGACCGAATCGCTGCCGAGTTCCACGCAGACGATTGCGGCGCAATGGCTCGATTGGGACGACGCCGTCCGAGATGCGCCACAGGCCGAGCCGGTCTCGGTCGCCGCGACCGATCCGCTCTACATCCTTTACACCTCGGGTACCACCGGGAAACCGAAGGGCGTGGTCCGGGACAACGGCGGACACGCGGTTGCCCTCGCCTGGTCCATGCGCAACATCTACGACGTAGGCGTGGGCCAGGTGATGTGGGCCGCCTCCGATGTTGGCTGGGTTGTCGGCCACTCCTACATCGTCTACGCGCCATTGCTGGTCGGCGCGACAACGCTGCTGTACGAAGGCAAACCGATCGGCACGCCGGACGCGGGCGCCTACTGGCGGGTGGTCGCCGAACACGGGGTGCGGGTGCTGTTCACCGCGCCGACCGCGCTGCGCGCCATTCGCAAGGCCGACCCGGACGCCGCGCTGGCCCACGGGTACGACCTGTCGTCGCTGCGCGCGCTGTTCTGCGCGGGTGAACGACTAGACCCGGCCACCTACGCCTGGGCCGACGAAGTCCTGCTCGCCGAGCGATCGGACTGCCCCGTGGTCGACCACTGGTGGCAGACCGAGACCGGCTGGCCGATCTGCGCGAATCCGCTTGGCCTGCAACAACTTCCGGTCAAGGCGGGTTCCGCATCGGTGCCGGTACCCGGTTACCGGCTGCGCGTGCTCGACTCCGAGGGCAACGCGGTGGCGCCGAATACCGAGGGCAACATCGTGATCGGGCTACCGCTGCCGCCCGGCACGCTCACCGGGCTGTGGAATGACGACGAGCGCTACAAGCGCTCATACCTGTCCGCCTACCCCGGCCACTACCTCACCGGCGACTCCGGGTACTTCGACGAAGACGGCTACCTCTACGTGCTCGGCCGCAGCGACGATGTGATCAATATGGCCGGGCACCGGTTGTCCGCGGGCAGCATCGAGGCGGCCATCGCGGGGCATCCCGCGGTCGCCGAGTGCGCGGTGATCGGCCTGCCCGATGAACTGAAGGGGCACCGGCCGCTGGCGTATGTGGTGCTCAAGTCGGGGGTGGAGGTGGACCCCGGGCAGTTGCGCGATGAGCTGATCGAGCGGGTGCGTGCGCAGATCGGCGCGATCGCCACGCTGCACGATGCGGTCATCGTGTCCGCGCTGCCGAAGACCAGGTCCGGCAAGATCCTGCGCAAGACGATCCGGCAGATCACCTCCGGCGATCAGTACGAGGTGCCGTCCACCATCGAGGACCCCGCCGTGCTGGAGGCGTTGGAATCGCAGATTCGGGCAGCTAGGCCGCCGCGCGAAGAACCGGTTGCGGAGAACCCGGACCAGGTGGTCGCGCAGGACGTGGACGCCAGTCCCGCCTCGCCACGTAGTTAGGCGTCGGCTCCCGGCGGCACGATATGGGCAGGTCAGCCCGTACCGGTGAGTTGCCCATGTGCTCACGAGATCGGTTGTCCTACTGGATATTTCCGCTGTGCCTCGCCGCATCGGGGACGACTGCTCAGAGATTCCTTAGGGAACGTTCAAACGGGTGCCAGTGGGGCAGCCTAGCGTCGAGTCCACAATCGCTCGACAATCTGGAGGCACACCATGAAGCGTTCCGTAGCCCGTCCTGCCGTCGCCGCACTCGCCGCGGGCGGACTGGCCACCGTGGCCGTCTTCCTCAGCCCGGCGCTGGCCGCCGCCGACCCGATGCGACTCGCCGAGCCGTTGCTGAACTCCGACTGTTCGTTTGCTCAGGTCGACGCCGCGCTGCACGACAAGGCACCGCAGCTGGCCGCCGTGCTCGACGCCAACCCGACGCAGAAGGCCGAACTGCAGCGCAGGTTCGATCAGCCGGTCGAGCAGCGCCGCGCGCAACTACAGCAGGCCATCGATGAGAACCCGGACGCCGTCCAGCAGGCCCAGAACGACCCGCGCTACGCGCAACTGCGCGACACCATCCAGATCGTCGCCGACAGCTGCCAGAACTACTGAGTGGCCTGACATCGCGGCAGTCGTTCAGACCGGCTGATCTCGTGAGCACCTGGGTAACTCGCCGGGTACCGGCTGACCTGCCTGTTACCTCACCGCCGGGCGCCAACGCCACGGTCGCGACACACGAGTCTGGCTCGAAGTCGCGGAGAGGCGGGGGAGCACAATGAACGATGTGGCGCCTAATTCGATCCCGACCGTCCTCGTCGTCGATGACGACGAGGACGTGCTCGCTTCGGTCGAGCGTGGGCTGCGACTGTCCGGGTTCCATGTGCTGGTCGCACGGGATGGGGCGCAGGCACTGCGCAGCGTCAACGAGCATGCGCCGGATGCCATCGTGCTCGATATGAACATGCCGGTGCTCGATGGCGCGGGGGTGGTGACCGCCTTGCGCGCGATGGGCAATGAGGTGCCGATCTGTGTGCTCAGCGCGCGGGCCTCGGTGGACGATCGGATCTCCGGGCTGGAGTCCGGCGCGGACGACTATCTGGTGAAGCCGTTCGTGCTGGCCGAACTCGTCGCGCGGATCCGGGCGCTGCTGCGCAGGCGGACCGATACCCAGTCGCCCGCTACGCCGGGCGCGATCACGGTCGGTCCGCTCGAGGTGGACGTCGCCGGATATCGAGCCTTGCTCAACGGACGCGAAATCGAGCTCACCAAGCGGGAATTCGAGCTGCTGTCCACGCTGGCGCGCAATGTCGGCGTGGTGCTGAGCCGGGAGCGCCTGCTGGAACTGGTGTGGGGCTACGACTTCGCCGCCGACACCAATGTGGTGGACGTCTTCGTCGGCTATCTGCGGCGCAAACTGGAGGTGGACGGCGCGCCCCGGCTGCTGCACACGATCCGCGGGGTCGGGTTCGTGCTGCGGGCGCCCAAATGACCCAGGCCGCACCGAAAACCCGGCGGCGCCGGGCGTTTTCGCTGCGCACCCGGGTCGCGGGCGCGGCGGCGGCGGGCGCGATCGTGATTGTCTCGGTGATCAGCGTGATCAGTATTCGCGCGATCGAACGCAACAATGTGCAGCAATCCGATCAGCAGCTCGCGATCGCCGCGCGCATCGTGTTGATCGAACCGGTCATCGCCGTGCGGTTCGTCAGCCTGACGGGACTCAACAACGACATGGCCGTCACCGTCCGGGACAACGGCAATGTCACGGCGAGCACCCCGACCCAATTGCCCGAGCTGGCACCGGGTTCGCGGACCGTCCCGGTCGGCGGCACGCCCTATCGCATTCTTTCCACAACCGAGAATCAGCCTGCGGGCCGGGTGGTTTCGATCGGCATCCCCGCCGCCTCGGCCGCCGAGGCGACCGCCGAGCAGCAGCGCTGGGTGCTCGGCGGCGCGCTGCTGGCCATCGCCGCGGCGGCGGCTCTGGGGTGGCTGCTGGCCGGACGTGCGGTGCGCCCGATCGTGCGGCTCACCCGGCAGGTGGGCGCGCGCAGCGGCTTGCCGGACCCGCAGAATCCGCCGACGCCGGTGGACGGCTCGGGCGTGCGGGAGGCGGAAAAGCTGGCAGACGCGGTGAATACGATGCTGCAACGGGTGGACCAGGCGCAGTCGGCGACCGCGGCGGCACTGGAGACCGCGCGCGATTTCGCCGCCGTCTCCGCGCACGAACTGCGCACTCCGCTCACCGCCATGCGCACCGATCTGGAGGTACTGCGCACCCTCGACCTGGACGAGGCACAGCGCGCGGAGATCCTCGGCGACCTGCAACGCAGCCAAGGCCGGGTCGAGACCACCCTCGCGGCACTGGAGCGGCTCGCCACCGGCGATCTGACCAACGAACGCGACCATGTCGCGACCGACGTCGGCGACCTGTGCGATCAGGCCGCGCACGACGCCATGCGCCACTTCCCCGGCCTGGTCGTCCGCATCGACAGCGACGCCGAACTCGTCACCCGCGGGCTGCCCGCCGGGCTGCGTCTCGCGGTGGACAACGCGCTGGCCAATTCGGTCAAGCACGGCCGCGCCACCCAGGCCCTCGTCTCCGCGCACCGAGCGCCGAACGGCCACATCGTGATCACCATCGATGACAACGGCCGCGGCATCCCCCCACACGAGCGCCAAGCCGTGTTCGACCGGTTCTTCCGCGGCAGCCAGGCCAGCAAGGGCGGCTCCGGCCTCGGCCTCGCCCTGGTCGCCCAGCAGGCCCAACTACATGGCGGCCGAGCCTATTTCGACGACGGCACGCTGGGCGGCATCCGCCTCGTCCTCGACCTCCCCGACCGCACCGCCTGACCACCGGGTCCTTAGCGAACTCTCATAGAAACGCCAGGGGCGGGGTTGGAGTGGGGTCCTAGGGTTTGGCTGGTGATTGGGAAACGCGCCCGGTGGGCACTTCTTGCCGTTGGTCTTGTTGCCGCGGGCGCGCTCGGCGCCGGGATTACCGCATGCGGTCGCTCGGATGGCGGGCCGACAGGTATTGCGCTGGTCAATGCCGATGCGGGGCCTACGGGGGCGCGGGTGGTGCAGGCGCTGAAAGAAGCGGGCGGGTACGAGTGGGCCGCTGTCAAAGCGGACGAGGCCAGTACCGATGACTATGCGGCGGTGATCACCCTGCCTGCCGATCTCACCGAATCCATGGGCACCCTGGCCGGTCCGCAGCCGCGCCGGGCGAAGGTCACCGTGGCGGCGAACAAGGATGCCGACGCCGAGTTGGTGAACGGCGCGGTATCCGAGGTGACGCACCGGGTCGGTGCGTCGGGTGTCGACGCGGCGCTGGCCGCGGTCGGTCAGGCGCGTAGCCAGATGTCGCAGGTGCAGTTCACCGCACAGTTGCTGAAGGCCGGGGTGAACACGGCCGCCGCGGGCACCGAACAGTTCAGCTCGGGTGCCGATCAGCTGCTCGGTTTCCTGAACTTCGCCAAAGAGGGTTCCGCACAACTGACTTCGGCCATCACGCTGCTCAACTCGACCGTCGATGGTGCCGCCGAGCAGGCGAATCAGCTTGCCGCCGCCCTGGATTCGACCGGCATAACAATCGCGCAGGTGGAGCAGACAGCGAACACGGTCAGCTCCGGCCTGGATCAAGTCCTGCCGTTGCTGCGGGCACTACCCTTCGCCAACGATCCAGCACTGGCCGACATCATCAAGAAACTCGAAGCACTGCAAGGCATTTCCGGCCAAGCGGGATCCCAGCTCACCGGCCTCGGCTCCCTCGTCGGCGGCGCAGTCGACCCGAACACCGACCTCGGCACCCTACTCCGCACCGTAGTCAACCGATTGACCAGCGCCAGTGCGCAATTGAACGAGGGCGCGAAGCTAGCCGAGGGCCTGCCGAAGCTAGCCGATGAGGGCGGCGCCCAATTGGTCAGCGCCATCACCCAACTCACCGGCGGCGTAACCCAACTACAAACCATCGTCAACAACCTGAGCACACAGACCGACAAGGCCGTCGCAGCCCTCCCCCAACGCAGCTCAGCCCAGCAGTCCGCCCTCGCCCTAGCACTCACCGACCCAGTAGAAATAGTCCGCCAGTAGCCCGACAGTGGCCCGTATCCCGTCGGTACGGAACACGATCCACCAATCCAACCACCACAGCGCGAGTCTTACGAGCGCCGTTCGCGGCCCGTCTCGCTTCCGAGTGGCCGAAGCGCATGCGCCGCAGGCGCGAGTCTCGGCCGCTCGGAAGCGAGACTTCCCGGGGCCGCGAACCCGCCGCGGCCACGCGGCCAAAAATCTAGCTGGCGTCCAGTAGGTCGATCACGAAGACCAGCGTCTTGCCCGCGAGTGCATGCCCCGCACCGGCCGGACCATAGGCCAGCTCCGGCGGGATGGTGAGCTGCCGACGGCCGCCGACCTTCATGCCGGGGATGCCGTCTTGCCAGCCCTGGATCAGGCCGCGCAGCGGGAAGGTGAGGGCTTCGCCGCGGTTCCACGAGGAGTCGAATTCTTCACCGGTTTCGAACTCCACGCCGACGTAGTGCACCTCGACGTTGCCGCCGGGCACGGCTTCCTTGCCTTCGCCTTTGATGATGTCCTTGATCACCAGCTCGGCGGGCGCGGGCCCGCCCTGGAACTCGATCTCCGGCTTGGTCATTCGGCTATCCCCTTCGATAGGTGATGGTGAGTAATGGTGAAACTAACGGTTGGTGATCTCGCGGTAGTCGCGGGCGCCGTAGCCGGTGTAGATCTGCCGCGGTCGGCCGATCTTCAGTGGCTCGCTGTGCATTTCGCGCCAGTGCGCGATCCAGCCCGGCAGTCGGCCCATGGCGAACAGCACGGTGAACATGCGGGTGGGGAAGCCCATGGCCCGGTAGATGACGCCGGTGTAGAAGTCGACGTTCGGGTAGAGGCGGCGCTCGATGAAGTAGTCGTCGGTGAGTGCGGCCTCTTCGAGCGCCTTGGCGATATCGAACAGCTGGTCGTCGCCGCCGAGCTTGCTGAGGATGGCGTCGGCGTGCTTCTTGGCGATCGAGGCGCGCGGGTCGTAGTTGCGGTAGACGCGGTGCCCGAAGCCCATGAGCTTCACGCCGTCTTCCTTGTTCTTGACCTTGCGGATGAATTCCTTGACGTCGCCGCCGTTGGCCTTGATGTCGTCGAGCATTTCCAGCACGGCCTGGTTCGCGCCGCCGTGCAGCGGGCCCCAGAGGGCGTTGATGCCGCCGGATACCGAGGTGAACAGGTTGGCGTCGGAGGAGCCGACCAGCCGGACCGTCGAGGTGGAGCAGTTCTGCTCGTGGTCGGCGTGCAGGATCAGCAGCATGTCCAGCGCGGCGGCCACGTCGGGGTCGACCTCGTACGGCTCGGCCGGGAACCCGAAGGTCATCCGCAGGAAGTTCTCCACCAGGCTCAGCGAGTTGTCCGGGTAGAGGAACGGCTGGCCGACCGACTTCTTGTACGAGTAGGCCGCGATGGTGGGCAGCTTGGCCAGTAGTCGGATGGTGGACAGCTCGACCTGTTCGGGGTCGCGCGGGTCCAGCGAGTCCTGGTAGTAGGCCGACAGCGCGTTCACCGCGGAGGAGAGCACCGGCATCGGGTGCGCGTTGCGCGGGAAGCCGTCGAAGAAGCGCTTCAGGTCCTCGTGCAGCAGGGTGTGCCTGCGGATCCGGTCGGTGAAGTCTTCCAGCTGGGTTTGCGAGGGCAGCTCGCCGTAGATCAGCAGGTAGCTGACCTCGATGAAGGTCGAGGACTCGGCCAGCTGGTCGATCGGGTAGCCGCGGTAGCGCAGGATGCCCGCTTCACCGTCGATGTAGGTGATCGCCGACTTGGTCGGGGCGGTGTTCATGAAGCCCGGGTCGTAGGTGACGTACCCGGTGCTGGCCAGCAGCTTTCCCAGCTCGATTCCGTCGTTGCCCTCGGCGGCTTTGGTGACCGTCATCGGGAATTCCCCGCCGGGATAGGAAAGGACCGGCTTGGCGTCTTCGTCGACGTTGATGATGTTCTCAGCGGGCACGGAAGGATCCCTCTCAGGCTAGAACCGTAGGCACCGTCGCGGTCGGCGCACGATGCACTTGTCTCAACGCTAGACGTTCACCGACGCGGACAACCACGGAGGGTAGTCCTGCGCGGCCTCACAAACACCTCGTGGCCAAGTGAGGTCGGAACGGCTCGCCGAACAGCAGTTGCCGGATATTCGCAGGCCTCATCGTGCCACTATTTCCGCATGTGCGCGGCCTACCCGGTATCGCACGAATGCCGGGAATGCCACGGCGGCGATCACCACACCGATCACCACCAGCCCACCGCCCCCGGCCGCAGCGACAGCGGTACCCAGACCGGCCGCCGCGAAACCGTGGGCAACATCACCGATTCGCGGCCCACCTGCGACAACCACGATGAACACGCCCTGCAATCGGCCGCGCATCTCGTCGGTGGCGACCTGCTGCAGCATGGTCACCCGCAACGCGGCCGAGATCATGTCCACCGCGCCGCCGAAGGCCGAGCAGAGCAGCGCGAGCCACAGCCCCACGCCGAGGCCGAGGCCGTGCCCGGTGAATCCGACGGCCACGCCGAAGCCGACCATCGCCAGACCCCACAGCACGATGCAGACGAGCACGGCCAGGCCTTGGCGCCGGATCCGCGGGATCCAGCCGGAGAACACCCCGCCGAGCACCGCGCCCGCCGACATGGAAGCGAACAGCAGACCGAGCGCGACACCGCCGGTGGCCGGGTCGCCGAAGGTCTCGTGCGCGATCTGCGGGAACAGCGCGCGCGGCATGCCGAACACCATCGCGATCACGTCCACCGCGAACGAGGCGAGCAGCACCCGCTGCGTCGCCAGATAGCCGAAACCGTCGAGCACGGTGCGGAATCCGGCCTTGCGCGCGGACCCGGTCGGCGGCAGCGCGGGCAGCCGCCACACCGCCCACACGGTGGCGAGCAGTGCGATGGAGTCGATCAGATAGAGGGTGGCCAGCCCGACCACCGGGATCAGCGCGCCGGCCAGCACCGGTCCGGCGATGGCGCCGAACTGCATCACCGTCATGCTGAGCG
This sequence comes from Nocardia brasiliensis, assembly GCF_042691675.1. Lineage (GTDB taxonomy): Bacteria > Actinomycetota > Actinomycetes > Mycobacteriales > Mycobacteriaceae > Nocardia > Nocardia brasiliensis_D. Next base: position 951,632 of record NZ_CP170507.1, on the reverse strand, counting down.
AATTGGCCGCGGCGAGTTGGTCTTCCGGCAGCAGGCGCGGAATCGTCGCGCTGCGCGTCGGCTGGTTCACCGCGAAAAACGCCTGCTGCACCGCGAACAGACCGAGCACCACCCACACGTTGTCCAGGCCCGCGGCGGCCTGCGCCCAGAACGCCACCGCGGTGAGACCGGTGCCCGCATTGGTGATGAGCATCAGCTTGCGCCGGTCCATCACATCCGCGAGCGCGCCGCCCCAGAGCCCGAACACGATCAGCGGCACCAGGCCGAAAAGACCTGCCAGGCCGACGTATCCGGAGCTGCCGGTGATCTGGAAGATCTGCTGCGGCACCGCGACGATGGACAGCTGCGCACCGATCATGGTGACGATGCCCGAGGTCCACAGACGGCGGAAGTCGCGATGTCGCAGTGGTGCGGTGTCGGCGAGCACTCTCACCGGCGGGAGCGTAGCCAGTAGCAGCCGTTCGGCTCGACCGGATATTCATCACCCGCCGGTCGGGAATATCTCAGGGCTGTAGTCGCTGCACCTTCATCGCACCGTCGGCGATGAGTACCTGAATCCGGTTGTGCAGTCGGCCGCGGCGGCCCTGCCAGAACTCCACCTCGTCGGGGCGCAGCAGGAAGCCACCCCAGTGCGGCGGCACCGGAATCTCGTCGACATCGTCGAAGCGCGCGATCGTCTCGGCCATCGTGCGGTCCAGCTCGGCGCGCGACCCGATCGGCGCGGACTGCCGCGAAGCCCAGGCGCCGAGTTGCGAGTCACGCGGGCGGGAGCGCCAGTAGACCGCGGTCGTCTCGGCGGGGACCCGCTCGATCGCGCCGCGCACGTGCACCTGCCTGCCGAGCGCGGGCCAGACGAAGGTGGCGGCGGCGAACGGGACCGACGCGAGCTGGCGGCCCTTGGCCGAGTCGTAGTTCGTGTAAAAAGTCACACCCTCGGGGGAAAGACCTTTACAGAGGACGGTCCTGGCGACCGGTCGCGGATGCCCGTCGGCGAGTGACACGGTGGCCAGCACCATCGCGTTCGGCTCGGCGACACCGACCGCGGTCGCTTGCTCGATCCAGTGGCGCAGCAACGGCTCCCAGCCGCCGGCCAGCCAGGTTTCGTCCAGATCGACGTCTTCGCCGCTACCGAACGGGGCACCGCCGTACTCGGCGCGCATGCCCGCGAGGTCGGTGAGCGGCAGGGATTCGGCCGTTTCCTGGCCGCCGGGTGAATTGTCCAGGTCACGCATGGGCCAGACGTTACTCCGGGGTAGCAAGGAGCTAAGGTTTTGGTGATCGGCATGTGCTCGGCGAAGTGCAAGGAGAAGTCACAACATGACTACCAGCCCCGCGGCGCCCACTGGGCAGACCGCCGTACCCAGCGATTTCGTCAGCGGCCTGGAGGGCGTGGTGGCTTTCACCACCGATATCGCCGAACCCGACAAGGATGGTGGCGCGCTGCGCTACCGCGGCGTCGATATCGAGCACCTGGTCGAGGGCCAGGTGACCTTCGGCGATGTGTGGGCGCTGCTGGTGGACGGCGAGTTCGGTCGCGGGCTGCCGCCCGCCGAGCCCTTCCCGCTGCCCGTGCACACCGGTGACGTGCGCGTCGACGTGCAGGCGGGGCTGGCCATGCTCGCCCCGATCTGGGGTTACCAGCCGCTGCTCGACATCGACGACGAGACCGCGCGGGACAACCTGGCGCGCGCCTCGGTGATGGCGCTGTCCTATGTCGCGCAGTCCGCGCGCGGCATCTACCAGCCCGCGGTCCCGCAGAAGAAGATCGACGAGTGCGCCACGGTCACCGAGCGGTTCATGACCCGCTGGAAGGGCGACCCGGACCCGAAGCACACCGAGGCCATCGACGCCTACTGGGTGTCGGCCGCCGAGCACGGCATGAACGCCTCCACCTTCACCGCGCGGGTGATCGCCTCCACCGGCGCCGACGTCGCCGCCTCGCTGTCCGGCGCGATCGGCGCGATGTCCGGTCCGCTGCACGGTGGTGCGCCCGCCCGGGTGCTGCCGATGATCGAAGAGGTGGAAAAGACCGGCGACGCGCGGGCTTTGGTCAAGGGCATCCTGGACCGCAAGGAAAAGCTGATGGGCTTCGGGCACCGGGTGTACCGGGCCGAGGACCCGCGCGCCCGCGTGTTGCGCGCCACCGCCCAGCGGCTCGCCGCGCCGCGCTACGAGGTGGCCGCCGCGCTGGAGCAGGCCGCGCTCGCCGAGTTGCGCGAGCGTCGTCCGGACCGGGCGATCGAGACCAATGTCGAGTTCTGGGCCGCGGTGATTCTCGACTTCGCCGAGGTGCCCGCGCACATGATGCCCGCCATGTTCACCTGTGGCCGCACCGCCGGTTGGTGTGCGCACATCCTCGAGCAGAAGCAACTCGGCAAGCTGGTTCGCCCGGCCGCCATCTACACCGGACCGGCGCCGCGCCGACCGGAGGAAGTCGCGGGCTGGGCCAGCGTCGCCCACGCGTAATTCCGTCGAAAAGTAGCTGTACCGCGAGCCGGATGTCCCGCACCACTGGGGCATTCGGCTCGCGCCGCGTCCGGACGACGTCGGAAGGGTAGCTAACGGATGCTGGAAAAACGAGTGTCGCGGCGGCAGGTGTTCGGCATCGGCGCCGCGCTGGCCGCCGGGTTCGCCCCCACCGGATGCGGCACCCCGGAGAGCACTGTCGCGACCGACCAGCCGAGTTCGACGACCGCCGCGGCCTCGACCACCGGCGATCCAGTCATGGTTTCCCAGCCCGCGCCGCCACCGCCGCCACCCCCGCCGGACAACTCCCCCGCCGCGGTGGTCGCCAGGCACGCGGCCGCACAACCGCAGCGGTGGGGCCCGGAAATGCCCGGCATCACCAGCACTTTCGCGGCCACCGGCAAGCAGCTGGCGCTGACCTTCGACGCGTGCGGCGGGCCGGGCAACAACGACATCGACGAGTCGCTGGTGCATTTCCTGATCACCCAGCAGATTCCGGCCACCTTGTTCCTGAACAAACGCTGGATCGACGCCAACCCGGCACGGGCCGCCCAGCTAGGCGCGAATCCGCTGTTCGAGCTGGCCAATCACGGTGTGGCGCACAAGCCGCTGTCGGTGACCGGGCGCGCCGCCTACGGCATCGCGGGGACCGGTTCGGCGCAGGAAGCGGCGGACGAGGTCTGGGCCAACCACGAGCGGCTGACCGAACTGCTCGGCAGGCCGCCCCGCTTCTTCCGGGCGGGCACGGCGCACTACGACGATGTCGCGGTCGCCATCGTGCACGAGTTGGGGGAAATTCCGGTCGGTTTCAGCATCAATGCCGATTACGGCGCGACCGCCAGCGCCGCCAAGGTGCGCTCCGCGATGAACGCCGCCGCACCGGGGGCCATCTCGCTCGCCCACCTGCACCGCCCGCAAGCGGGTACCGGCGCGGGCATGATCGCCGTTCTGCCCACCCTCCGCGCCATGGGCTTCACCTTCGTCCACCTCTGAACCGCGGCGCACGTCGGCACCGCGGGAGGCGAACGCGCTCAGTCCTCGCCGAGCGAGGCGGGCCAGTCGACGGCCACCGATTCGCCGTGGTCGACGGTGAAGAAGGCGACCTCGAGGTGCTGGCCGAGGTCGACCAGGCCGATCGCGGCCAGTGGTACCGGTTGGACGAGGCGGACGTGCCACGGGGCCGGCTCGTCCCAGGCGCGCAATTCCAGGTCGAGGCGCAGCACCGGGTCGTCGTGGCCGGAGTAGTCCGCCGCGACCGGGGTCGCGGCGAGCACCGTGGCGTCGGCCCGGCGGCCGTCGGACAGGATCTTCGAGATGCTGGCCCGGCCGGTCTCCGCGAAATCGGGCACGTACAGCACCAACCGATCCCGGTCACCCGGATCGATCCGGCAGCACACCACATCGCCGGGCTGCATCCACTCCAGGTTCGCCTCGGATACCCGCTGCCGCACCCGGGCCTCGTAGGGCGGCATTCCCTCGACCTGGACCCGCACCCAGAACACGTGCCCCGCCGCCACACCGTCCGCGTCCGGCTCCGTCGCCTTCGAACTCGGCCGCACCCCGAGGACCGTCGCCGACCCAAGAGTTCCGCGCAGCAGCAACTCTCGGCGCGCCGCATCGGACATCGCGGTGATCCGCAACCCGAAGGTCCGTGGTCGCCGACCGAGCAATCGCCACCCCGAATTAGCCGACGCCATGTTCATGGGCGCAAAGGGTAGCTGGCGTGTGGTCGAGGACACAGCAATACCACCGCAACCCGACCGGACCATGATCGAATCGGCGACGCCGGCCCGCGCGGCCGCTCGTGGCCGAGGGCACAGCTGCCGACCCGCACGAACCGGGCTGGTCCGACACGCTTTACCCTGTTCGGCATGACCACTGCGTTCCCGACGATTCCCGACGACCTCAAGCCCGCCGACGGACGGTTCGGTTGTGGCCCCTCCAAGGTGCGACCGGAGCAGTTGCAGTCTCTGGTGAATGTCGGCGCCTCGGTGTTCGGAACAAGTCATCGGCAGAAGCCGGTGAAAGATGTGGTCGCGCGGGTGCGTTCGGGCCTACGCGAACTGTTCGGGCTGCCCGACGGTTACGAGGTGGTACTCGGCAACGGCGGGACGACGGCGTTCTGGGACGCCGCCGCATTCGGTCTGATCCGCGAGCGTTCACTGCACCTGACCAACGGTGAGTTCAGCTCGAAGTTCGCCACCGTCGCCAAGGGCAACCCGTTCATCGGCGACCCGATCATCGTCTCGGCCGAGCCGGGCAGCGCGCCGGAGCCGGTCTCGGATCCGTCGGTCGACCTGATCGGCTGGGCGCACAACGAAACCTCCACCGGTGTCGCCATTCCGGTGCAGCGCCCGGCGGGTTCGGAGAACGCGCTGATCGCCATCGACGCCACCTCGGGCGCGGGCGGGCTGCCGGTGAACATCACCGACGCCGACGTCTACTACTTCGCCCCGCAGAAGTGCTTCGCCGCCGACGGCGGCCTGTGGGTCGCGCTGATGAGCCCGGCCGCGCTGGCCCGGGTCGAGGAGATCAAGGGTTCGGGCCGCTGGACCCCCGAGTTCCTCTCGCTGCCGATCGCGATCGACAACAGCACCAAGGACCAGACCTACAACACCCCCGCGCTGGCCACCCTGCTGCTGTTCGCCGACCAGATCGAATGGCTCAACGGCAACGGCGGCCTGGACTGGGCGGTCAAGCGCACCCTCGATTCGTCCTCGCGCCTGTACAACTGGGCCGAGTCCAGCGAATACGCCACCCCCTACGTCACCGACCCCGCGCACCGCTCCCAGGTAGTCGGCACCATCGACTTCGCCGACACCGTCGACGCCGCCGCCGTCGCGAAGATCCTGCGCGCCAACGGCATCGTCGACACCGAGCCCTACCGCAAACTGGGCCGCAACCAACTCCGCGTCGGCATGTTCCCCGCCATCGACCCGGAGGACGTCACCCAGCTCACCCGCAGCATCGACTGGGTAGTCCAGAACCTGGGCTGACCGCCCCGAAGAACCACACTTGGGCGAGTCGCGAACGGACCGTTCGCGACTCGCCCAAACCTGCAAATACCTCGAGTGACATCGGCCACTCTCCCCCGCCACCACAGCGCGAGTCTTACGAGCGCCGTTCGCGGCCCGTCTCGCGTCCGAGTGGCCGAAGCGCACGCGACAAAGTCGCAAGTCTCGGCCGCTCGGACGCGAGACTTCCAGGGGCCGCGAACACGCCGCGGCCACGCGGCCAATAGAGCAGATTAGCGGGGCGCGTCAGTGTCCGAAGTGATTTCCGCCCCGCGTGTCTGGCCCCACGGATCCCAGAAGTGCACTACTGTTTCGGAAAGTGGGCGGTGTCGCGAGTCGACGCGGTAAGGAGGTAACGGTGCGTGAACTTCGAGTGATCGGGGTGACGCCCGACTCCACGCACATCGTGTGTATCGACACCGAGTCCGGAGCGAAGTACCGGCTTCCCGCCGATGACAAGCTACGAGCCGCAGCACGCGGAGACCTTGCCCGATTCGGCCAGATCGAGATCGAAATGGAAGCAACTATGCGTCCTCGCGATATTCAGGCTCGTATCCGTGCAGGCGCCTCTGTCGACCAGGTCACCGAAGAATCCGGGATGCCCGCCAGCCGCGTCGAGCGGTTCGCCTACCCGGTGTTGCTGGAACGTGCCCGTGCGGCCGAACTCGCGCAGAAGGCGCATCCTGTTCGCCCCGACGGCCCCGCCGTGGAAACCCTCATCGATGTTGTCACCGCCGCTTTCACCGAGCGTGGCCACAATATCGAGGGCGCGGAATGGGATGCCTGGAAGGACGAGAAGGGCTTCTGGGTCGCCCAATTGCAGTGGCAGAACGGGCGTTCCGAAATCGCGGCGCACTGGCGTTACCAGCCGGACGCGCACGGTGGTTCGGTTTCGCCGCTCGACGACCCGGCCTCCGATCTGATCGATCCCGACTTCGGCCGCGCGCTACGCGGCCTGGCGACCATCCTGCCCGCCGAGCCCGAGGCGCCCGCGCCGCAGCCGGAGCCCGCGGTCGAGCCACGGCCGACGCCCCCTGCCGCGCCGCCCGCGCGCACCACCGCACGGCAGCAGAGCCAGCCGACGCTGGACGAGTACTACGAACAGCGTGCCGTCGCGGCCGGTGGTGCGGGTACGCCCGCTATTACCGCGGGCGCGAGCGCGACCCCTACTGCCGCAACCACCGCGACGCCCACCGCGGCGAATCCGGCACCGAGCACGCCCGCACCGGCCCCCGCCACTCCTGCGGACACCGCCCCGCCCGCGCCCGCCGCGTCGACGAAGCAGGCCGCCGAGGAACCGGCCAAGCCCGCCAATGGCAAGGCGCCCGCCAAGCAGGCCCGCACCAAGCGCGGCAAGGCTCCGATGCCGTCCTGGGAGGACGTCCTGCTCGGGGTGCGCAGCTCAGGCCACTGAGGCTGGGTTAGTCCGCCGCGCTCACCCGCCTCTCCGCGTATTCGGGCCCGACATAGGCGCGTTGACGGCTGACGGTGATGTGATTGACGGGTTGGCCCATCCCCGACGAGTTACCCAAGTGCTTACGAAATCAGTTGGCACGCTGGGGATCCGCTGTCGGCCGCGCGACAGGTCCGATGGCCCTTCGACTCCCCGCTCCGGCTGTGTCCGCAGCTATTCGGCACTAGGCATTTCGCCTGCGGTCGGGTTCGCCGCGGCTGCGGTGGCCGCCGATTCTCAGGCTCGCTGGCGTGTTCAGGGGCGGAAGGTCCGCCGAGAGCGGTCCGGGGCGAGTAGATTTTTTGGTGTGTTGTCGACTGCGTGCGACGGCGTCCTGCGGTTCACGAACGCGGTGAATTGTTCGACACCGCAGTGCGTTGCTCGGAGTTCGCGGAGCTGATTCGTGCAACCATCGGGAGGTGCCGGAAATGCTATCGAAAGCTTCGTCCCTCTGGTATGTCGACGCACCCGATCCGTTGACGGTACTGCGTGCCAATCATGATCCGGATCCCGATGCCGCACTGGCGCTTGCGAAACAGCTGTACAGCGACCGGGACGTGCTGCCGATCATGGTCGGCACCCTGGCCGGCTGTGCGGGTCCCGACCTCGACGAGGTCTACATTGGTTGCTACCCGGGCGTGACGGTGGTGTGTTCGGCGCAGGCCGCCCGCATCCACCCGACCGAGCTGCCGGAATTGCTGGTCCGTCCGTTGGCCTCCGAGCACACCTACCTGGTGTCGTTCGATACCGCGCACGGCTGGGGCGCGTTCGCCCATTGGGAGCGCGGCGAATTCCGCAGGGCATTCAGTTCCAGCCGGGTGAACATTCTGGAGGACGAGGGCTTGCCGCTGGTCTGGGAACGCCCGTACTGGGCGGGCGAACATCCGGTGCGCTGGCAGGCCGGGGAACTGCCCGACCCGCAGACGCTGCCGTTCGACCCACCCGATTTCGCCGACGCGGCGAACAACGAATGGCTCGGCTTCCACTACCGCGCGCCGGCCGCCGAGGGCGCACTGGTACCCGGTGACGTCGCGGTGTGCGGGTTCACGTTGTATCCGAAAGGCCAAGCGCCCGACCCGGCCACCCTCATCCCACCGGAGCACGAGCCGGACAGCGCTCGACCCAAACGCGGCCTGTTCGGGTGGCTGCGCGGGCACGACCGCGTCTCCTGATCAAGCTGCCAGCCCGGTCGTCAGCAACGCCAGCCAGCCGAGCAGCACGCCCGCCGCGCTACCGCCGACCACCCATCGGGTCACCGGCGCCCACCGCATCCGCCAGGCGGTCGGTGCGGCACCGCCCGCCGCGACCAGGTTCACCGCCACCGCGACCAGCGGATGCACCTCGGCGAGCGCGCGGCCGAAGGCGAACACCGCGACAGCGACCAGCAGCGCGACCATGCTCGCGACGGTGATGCCCGCGCCCCACGGGGTCGGGTCATGGTGCGGCGAATAACTCACGTCCGCACCCGCTCATAGAACGCCATCGCGGCCGCGGTGGCCACGTTGAGCGAGTCGGTGCCCGGCGACATCGGAATGCGCGCCCGCACGTCGGTGGCTCGCATCGCGTCCTCAGTCAACCCCGGTCCTTCGGCGCCGAGCAATAGCGCCACCCGCTCCCCCGTCATCGCCGTGGCCAGCCGCACCGCCGCCGGGTTCGGCGTGAGCGCGATGATCTGGAACCCCTTGCGGCGCAGTATATCCAGACCTTCCGGCCAATCGGGTACCGAAGCGAACGGCACCCGCAGCACGTGGCCCATCGACACCCGCACCGCCCGGCGGTACAGCGGGTCGGCGCACCGATCCCCGAACAGAATCGCCGCCGCCCCCAGCCCCGCCGCGTTGCGGAACATCGAACCGAGATTCTCGTGATCGTTGACGCCCTCCAGCACGGCCACCGTCCTGGCCCGTTCGAGCACCTCGTCCAGGGTGAGCGGCGCGGGCCGCGGCGCCACCGCGAGCACGCCGCGGTTGAGATGGAACCCGACCACCTCCGCCATCACCTCGGCAGACGCGCGGTAGTACGGCACCTCGACACCGGCCAGCTCGTCCGCCAGCTCCAGCCGCCGCTTCTCCACGCCGAGCAATGCCGTCGGCGCGAACCGGGAGTCCAGCATCCGCTGTACGACCACCACGCCCTCGGCGATCACCAAGCCCTTACGTCCCGGCAGATCGGGTCGGCGGTCCGCGGACTTGAGGTCACGGAAGTCATCGACCCGCGGATCGGCGGGGTCGTCGATATCGATCACTTCGGCCACCGCTACATCCTGCCGGTTGGCGTCGCACCGTGTGGCGACCGGTGTTCGCTGCGCCGGTGCGAAGCCGCTCCACCCGCACCGCATCCGCCGCCGCGGCACACCGAACGGGGAAAGTACTGGTAGCGCGCACGCGGCGGTAATTCGAATGCGGCGCGGCGGGACGGCGTGCGAAGGTCGAGCGATGACGTTGACGAACGGCATCACTATTCGATCCGCCACCCCCGATGACTCGCCCGCGATCCGGACGCTGATGGCGACCTCCTTCGGCGGTCGACCGGACGACGACGAGATCGCCCGTATTCGGCAGCTGTTTCCGGTAGCGAACGCGATCGTCGCGGTCGACGGTGCGCGGGTCGTCGGACATGTGCAATCCAGGACGATGACGGTGACCGTGCCGGGTGAGCGGACGGTCGACGCCTGCGGGATCTCGGCGGTCGGGGTGGCGCCGACCCATCGGCGGCGCGGCATCCTGCGCGCGATGTACACCGAGCAGCATCGGCGCACCGAGGCCGCCGTTTTGCCGCTGACCATCTTCACCGCCAGCGAGGGCACCATCTACGGGCGATTCGGTTACGGCCCGACGGTGCGGGAGAACTCGGTCACCATCGACCGCCGCTTCGCCGAATTCCTGCCGTCCGCACCGGATCCGGGTGGGGTGGAACTGGCCGCACCGGACGAGGTCATCGATCACATCAAGACCGTCTACGACCGGTGGCGCAGGCTAGTGCCCGGTGTGCAGGTGCGCCCGGAGGCCTCGTGGGCCGCGCGGTTCGCCGATCCGGAGCGCGCCCGTGGCGGTGGCACAAGCCTTTTCGCGTTCACCCACCCGGACGGCTATGCGCTGTACCGGTATCACTATCGGGAAACCGGCATGACCGTCGACGTGGTGGAGCTGCGGGCGGTCACCACCGAAGCCCATGCCGCACTGTGGCGGGCGCTGCTCGGGCTGGATCTGGTCACCGAAGTGGCCGCCATCCTCAGCGACAACGATCCGCTGCCCTATCTGTTGACCAACACCCGCCTGGTCCGCACCAAGGCACGTAATGACGGACTGTGGTTGCGGCTCATGGACATTCCCGCGGCGCTCTCGGCTCGCTCGTACCAGCGCGACCTCGATCTCGTTCTCGCGGTGACCGATCCGTTCCGCGACGCAGGGGGCACCTTCGCCCTCACGATCCGCGACGGCGTCGCCGAATGCACACCGACCACCCGCGCGCCGGACATCGAACTGGGCATCGACGTACTCGGCAGCATGTACCTCGGCGCCTACCCGGCCCGGGTATTCGCCGCCGCCAACCGCCTGCAAACCAAAGCCCCCAGCCACCTCCGCCCGCTGGAAGAGGCCTTCGCCACCGACCGCGACGCCGTCCTGGGCTGGTTCTTCTGATCCGACCGTCGAGTGGCGCGGCCATGCGCCACTCGGCGGGATGTGATGGAGGAGAAATGTCCGGATCAGCGGGCGGCTGGCATGCTGGTTGGCATGAAGCCGATTCAGCTCGTTCTCAACATCCTCTGGCTGGTGTTCGTCGGGTTCTGGATGGCACTGGGTTACATCCTGGCCGGGATCATCTGCTGCATCCTGATCATCACCATCCCGTGGGGGATCGCGTCGTTCCGGATCGCCGCGTACGCGCTGTGGCCGTTCGGCCGGACCACGGTGGAGAAGCCGGGCGCGGGCACGGGGTCGCTGATCGGCAACATCATCTGGGTCGTCGTCGCGGGCTGGTGGCTCGCGCTCGGGCACCTGCTGACCAGCATTCCGCTGTTCATCTCGATCATCGGAATCCCGTTCGGCTGGGCCAATTTGAAGCTGATCCCGCTCTCGCTGTTCCCGCTCGGCCGCGACATCGTCGACAGCGACCAGCCGTTCGGGGCGCGCTAGGCGAAGCCGACGGGGTGGGTGAACGCTAGGGGGATGGCAGGAGGCGAAGCCGACGGGGTGGGTGCATACGGTTCACTCGGATTCGGCGACGATCTGCTTCATGATGCCGACCGCGCGGGTGAGCACGGCGATCTGCTCCTCGGTGAGGTTGGAGAGCTGTTCGGTCATCCAGGCTTCGCGAGCATTGGTTTCGTCGGCGATGAGCGCGCAACCCGCGTCGGAGAGCGAGACGATGATCTGGCGCCCGTCGGTGGGATGCGGTTTGCGCTCGACCAAGCCCAGATCGGTTAGCGAGGCGATGACCCGGGTCATCGACGGCGGCTGGACGCGTTCCTTCGCGGCAAGCGCCCCGGGGGTCATCGCGCCGTCGCGAGACAGGGTCGCGAGGGCGGAGAGCTGGGTCAGCGAAATCTGGGCGTCGGCACGGCGACCGCGCAGATGACGCGTCAGTCGAACCACCGCCAGTGAGAGCTCACCAGCGAGGGCTCGGACATCGGATGGCGTTGTCACAGAGGTGAACGATACGGGACCGGTGCGCGTCGGACGCGTGTTCTCGCCCGTAGGCTATAGCTGTGACTCAGAAAGTGCCGCAGATCCCGCCGCGGCTGACCGATCCGCGCCCGGTGCTCGCGGTCGGCAGCGCGCTGTGGTTGCTCGCCACCGTGGTCGTCCTGGCCACCGGCGATCGCTGGGAATCAGTGCTGCCGGTTTGCCTGATGGGGATGGTGGTCGGCGTGCTCGCCCTCGGAATTTTTCTGGTCCAGCGGCGTGGCGCGCGCCGGGGCGACAAGGGGGCGCAGACGGGGCTGTGACGCCTCGGTAGGCGTCAGCGCACCTCGAAGTCGTTGGTAGTTCCGGTGAACGGGTGCAACGCGCCGTCGGGGCGCAGGCTGTCCGCGTAGTGCTGGAACCGATAGCGGCCCGGCGTGGCGTCGGCGGGGATGTCCCAGGTGAACCGCGCCACGGATTCCGCGGTTCCGCGCTTGCTCCAGTAGAACTTCACCGCCCACTCGCCCTCATTGGCCACCCGCACCCACGCCCCCGCCGCGTTCTGCCGCTGCACCTCCAGGAAGGTGCTGTTGCGGCGGGTGTTGTGTTTCGGGTGGGCGGAAACGAATTCGGCGGCGACCTGCGCCCCCGGCGGGTAGGCGGGCGCGGGTTGAGTGAGGACATCACCGAAGTCGCGACCGGGCGGGGTGGCGTCCGGGCCCGCTCCCGGCTGGAAGTTCGGCTGCAGGTTCGACACGTCGCGCGGGGCCGGACCGCGCGGGACGAGTTGGCGGGCGGCGAATGCCGTTGCCAGCCGGGTGAATTCCTGCTGGTAGGCGCAGAGTGTGTAGCGGCCGAACAGGGTCGAGGCGCCCTCGTACTGCTGCGAATCGTATTCCTCGGGGGTGGTGACGTATTCGTGGTAGGCGTTGGCGTAACCCTGCATGAGCACCTGCTCCAGCGGAACGCCGAGCGCGTCCGCGACGGCACGGCGCACGCGCAGCCCGGAGGTGATGGTGAATTCTCCGCCTGCCGCGGCCAAGTAGAGTTCGCCGATCCGAACCAGTTGAATCGGCAGCACATTCGGCACCCACGCCACCGGCGGCAGTAGGCCGAGCGGCGCGGCGATGGCCTTGGGCGCCTGGGCATCAGCGAGCCAGGCGGGCGCCGGCGCGGCGGGGTCGCCGAGCGCTTGGACGAACGGGTTGTGCACCCCTTCCGGGATGGGCACACCGGGCACGCCGGGTCCGTCCTCGATGCTGCCTGCGATGAGCGAGACGCCCGCGGCGGCGGGCGCGGTGCGCCTCGGCTGTCCGTCCGGGGTGAACCGGCCGTCCACGGCGATGTCCGCCAGGTCGATATAACAGAGCATCGCGTCGACCGGCCCGCTCATCGACCGGGCCTGGGCCAGCGCGGCTTTCGACGCCAGGTACTGGCGCTCGCCGATGATGCGGGTGTTCTCGAACTCGTCCTCGGTGGGACCGGAGCCGGGCCGCAGATTCAGGTTCGGGGACATGTCGCCCGCATTGGTCTGCGCGAAGGCGGCGACGAAATCCGGTGCGCCGTCGAGGTAACGGACACCGTATTCGATGTGCTCGTAGGAGAACGACGCGTAACCCTTGTTGTCGGCGCTGATCAGCCGGTTCGCATTGGTCATCGAGGTGTTGTGGGTGGCGAACCAGGTGATGGCGCCGACCTGCCGACCACCCTTGACGAGCGAAAGGACCGTCACCGCCGGGTCGATGGCCTCGGGGAAGTGTTGTTTGTCCGCAACCGGATTGCGCTCCCAGGCCACCCGCGACCGGTTGACACTCGCGGTGCGCAGCTCACCGCGACCCAGTGCGAGCGAACCGGGGCCGAGGTCGTCGTGGGCGGCCGCGATGGCCTCGACGATGCCGTCCACCTCCGCGTCGTACACCTGCTGTTGAAAACCCAAGATGGACAGGTTGTATGCGTAATCGTTGCTGGAACCGCCGCAGGTCGCGTGCGAGTGCGTCGAGGTGAGCAGCACGTTCTGCTCGGTGTACCGATCGCCGAACCGGCGGGCCAGCTCGGCGAGGACGCCGCGGTGGACGGACTGGAAAATCATGCCGTTGTCCGCGACAACGAACACGATGCGCTGCCCGGCGCTGCCGATGATGAAAGCCCTGGCCCGCGGGCGCAGGTGGATGCCGGCGGTCTGCTGTTCGAGCTGGGAATAGCCCATCATTCCGCATTCGGCGGCCGGGCCGGTGATGTCGGAAAGCCCGACACCGATCTCGTAGCCACCGGAACCGGGAGCGGCCGCCGCCCGCGCGCCGATCGTGCCGGACATCGCGGGCACCGCGGCCGCGGCGGCCAGCGTCGCCGAACTGACAACGGTTCGGGTAAGAACGGTTCTGCGCGACACCGACATACGCGTCTCCTTCGATCCTGATGGCAGCGAACCATACAACTGGTCACTCGTCCAGTCCAGATTTTTCGAGCGACGAATTGACTGCACGCTCCTCGGGCGCTTAACTCCCTTGGGTGTCCTCCCGATTGAGCGTCGAAGAAAGACGGGCCCACCTTATCGAGGCCGCGATCGGTCTTGCCGAAAAAAAGGGCGTAGCGGGCGTGACCACGCGCGATGTCGCCCAAGCGGCGGGCGTCTCGCTTGGTGTGGTGCATTACTGTTTCGAAAACAAGGACGCGCTGATGACCGAGCTGGTCAAGGCGTTGTCGATGGAATTACGTGATTCCGTCGATGCCAATGAAACGGTATGGCAAGACGTCGGAAGTGGAAAAGAAGCACTTCAAAAATTGATCCGTGCCGGGCTGGAACTCATGTGGCTCAACATAGAAGCCACTCCGGAACGCCAACTGCTCACTTACGAAACCACCACTTACGCGTTGCGCGAGGGTGAGCAAACTCCGGCGAAACTCGCGATCGCCCGCGAGCAGTACAACTTCAACGACTCCACCGTCGCCGACATCCTGGAACACGCGCGCGACGCGACCGCGAACCAGTGGTCGGTCCCGCTGACATCGCTGAGCCGGTTCACCCTCAATGTGATCGACGGGGTCGTGCTGCGCTGGCTGGTGGACAACGACAGCGAAAGCGTGCGCGCACAGCTGGATCTGCTCAGCCAGATGATCGCCGAATACGCGGCCTGACAGTCGGCGGCGGTGCGGCGCAGCCGGATTCGCCGAACTATTGCTGAATCTCGGGCACCCTGACGTGCACGGTGTTGCCGTCGCGCCACCACGGCACGGACGCCGTGACCGCTACCGCGCCGTGCAGGCGCACCTTCAGGTCGTCGTGCAGCACCAGATCGCCGTCCTGCGGGGGCAGCGAGAACAGTTGGCGCAGTACCACTCCGAGCGGCTCGGTGGACCAGGAGCCGCGACGGCCGGTGGTCAGCACCTCGGCGGTGACGGACTCCGAGACCAGCGGCAAGTCGAGCAGGGTCGCCAGCGCGGGTGCCGTGTCGATGTCGCCGACTACCAGGCGGTTCGGGGGCAACGCGAAGCCGAACCAGGGTTGGTCGAGGACAAAGGCTGCCGCGGGGTCGACGACGGCTCCGGATAAGGCACGCACCCGGTCGGGTAGGTCGAGCTCGGTGAGGTCGAGATGAGCCGCGGCGACGGCGGCGGCCAATCGGGCGTGCGTACGCGAAACCACCTCGGGGGTGGGCGTTTTCGATGGATCCGCGAGCGCGTCGAGCAGCGTCGCGGCCAACTCGGGAGTGAGCACCGCCGGATCGGCGAGTACCGCGCTGATCGCGGCGGCGTCGTCCGCGAGGCCCGGCACCGCGAATGTCGGCAGCAGGTCGGCGAATTCCGTATCGGTGGGATGCCGGAACAAGCCGAGCGGGATGCCATCGATGCGCGCATGGGTGCGCAACCACCACGCGGTGTAGCCGTCGCGGTCGGCGAGCAGGGGGCGGGTGCGCGGCGTGGAAGCCAACTGCCACAACGCCTCCGGCCATGCGGCGTCGTCCACCAGGTCGAGATCGCGGACGGCGGCCAGCTCCGGCGGGTCTGCCGTCAGCGTCGACCACCAGCGGTCCTCGTCGTCCAGATCATGGTCCGGACCGGTCGGGTCGACCTCGACGACCACACTGAAGTCCCAGCCCACACCGACGGCCCGCAGCGCTTGCGCGCCATAGCGTTGCACCAGAATGGGGTCGATCGAACTGAACGGTGAATCCTCGACCAGCAGCTCGCGCAGCGGCGCGTCGGGCAGTAGCAGCTCGTCGGCCGGGCGCAATTCGCCCTCGGTGTCGGGTAATTCGAGCAGCCGGAGCCAGGACGGCAGTGCGGTGGGATCGGCGTGTGCGGCCAAGCGGAGCACGGCATCGGTGGTGTCCGGGTCGTCCGGGTGATCTTCCAGCTCGGCGTGTAAACCGGGCTCGCTCAACAGGTCCGCCGCGGTCGCCGAACGCGCCCCCAGCCGGGCCAGCAGCGGATGCGCGGCCTCGGGATGCGCCAACCTGGCCCAGTGCACCGGAATCGCGACCTCGAGCTGATCGTCGAGCACCACCGTGCGCGGCCCGGTGACCAGCCGCCCGTCGGCCAGCGGCACCGCGAGCGCCCCCAACTCCTCGGCGGCCAGCGGATCCACCACGAACGGCTCCAGCGCCGCATACAGCGAATACCACCACTGTGGCGTCCGCTCCAGCCCGCCGGACAACTCCGCAAGCCGCGCCAACCCCAGTCGATGCACATCGAGCACGCTCAACGCCTCGGCCTGCCCGCGTCCCGACAACTCCGGAATAACCAACGGCCCGACCACATCATCGAGCAAGCGCGCCAATTCGTCGGTCAGCCCGGTCAGCGCACTCGCACGCGTCGGCACCGCAACGTCGACGGTTGAGCCGCCGGGCGCGGCGGCAGGCGGTGGCGGGACCGGGTCGTAGAAATCCTCGGCACCGCCCGCACTCGCGGAAGCCGTGGGGACGACCGGCAGCCAAGGGTGGGTCTGGAGTTCGCGGACGACGGCTTCGCGGAGCAGGCCGTCGGCCTCGCTGCGCGCGAATGCCGGGGCGGGGACCAGGACCAGCCGGTCGCGGGCCGGTAGCGCGCGGGCGAAATCGGCGTAGCCGACAGCCAATTCGGCGAGGCGGGCGCCCGGCAGGAGGCGGCGGCGGTCCGGCTGCATGGCGATGTCGGCGACCAGCAGGGCCGGGAGGGACAATTCCTCATCGGAGCGAGTCGGTGCGCGCAGCACGTCCGGGGCGGCGGCGGTCGGCCTGCCATTGCGGATCGGGAGGAGCCAGCGGGCGCGGGGTGCGCGGTACTGCCACCAGACTCGGTGCTCGTCCGGGCCGGTGATCCGGACCTCTTGCATGCCGTTGCCGAGATCGGCGGTGGTACTGGTGAATTCGGCTGCGTCGATCATGATGCTGTGCAGGGCGGGCAGTTCCAGCAGCAGGTCGATGGCCTCCGCGTGCATGCCCGCGAGCAGTGCGTCGGCGGCTATGTCGGGGCGCAGCCGCAGCACCACCTCGGTAGCGAAGGCCTCCGGCGGCGCCGCCTCGATCGGCCAAGCCATCCGCAGCACCGGCGGTGTGAATCCGTCGGCCGGGCTATCCGGGATATGGATGTTGCTCTGCCGGAGCGCATCCCAGGTCAGCTCGCGGGAGAAGCGGAGCGATCCGGTGGACGAGCGCAGCTCGATCTCGTCACTGACCGACAGCACCGCGGTGAAACCGACACCGAACCGGCCGACCGCCGCGACATCCGACTTCCCGGATGCCCGCAGTGCGGTCAGCGCGTGAACGCCGGCGAGATCCAACGGCGCACCGGTATTGGCCAGCCGCAGATCGCGCCCGTCGAGCCGGACCACCAATCGGCCCGGGACACCCGCCTTGGCGGCGGCATCCGCGGCGTTCTGCGCCAGCTCGGTCAGCAGCCGATCACGGTAACCGGCACGCACCAGATCCGCCTCGGTCGCCGCGTCTTCGCGCAACCGGGTGGGCGAATCACGCCAAGCGGCAAGAACTCCCGCCCGCAACGCCGCCGTGCCGAACGGATCGGCCGTCTCGGTCAGCTCTGCGGCGATGACTCGACCGCCCGGCCCCCGGCCGCCCCGGCCTCGCCACCGACAACCGGCTCGTCCTGCGCGGCATCCGCACCTTCTGCCGCGACGTCGGAGCCACTGTCAGTGACAACGGTTCCTGTCGCGCCTGGCTCGGCCGCATCGGCGCTCGACTCGGCTTCCGCCACCGCCTCGCCGCCTGCCGTGTCCCGGCCGGTCGACGCGGACTCGATTCCCGCAGTCGCAGCGGTACTCTCGCCATCGTCCTGGGCATCCGCATTCAGCACGTCAGCAGCACCGGGCACGACCTCGAGACCCTCGACAACCCCGCCGGTCTCGACGGCGGCCGCAGCATCCACATGCGGCACCTCGACGACATCCGGCGTAGCCGTTGCGTCTGCCGACTCGGCGACAGCCACCTCCGCGGTCGGCGCAACCTCGGTAGCGGACCCGGCTGTGGCCGCGGGTTCAGCGGAAGTGGCTGCCGCGGACTCGGCGTCCGGTGCGACCGTCGCGTCACTCGGCTCGACCGCGGCGGCTGCCGAATCGGCGGCGGGGGCCGCTTCGGCCGGTGCCTTCGGCGCGACCAGCGCCTCGGTCGGGATGATTTCCACTGCCGCATCGTCGAACGCTTCATACAGCGGCGAACCACCCCCGGTGGGGGCGACGGTGTCGGAGTGGGCACCGCAGCCGTATTCGGCGTGCACGACGTGTCCGTCGGCGCCCATGGCGTTGCCGCAGACACCGAAGGCCGCGCGCAGGGAACCGGCGAGCGGGAGGTAGAAGCCGCAGAGGCCGCAGGTGGACGGCGCCGCCTTGGCCATCTCGGTGTCGGGTCCGAACTCGGCGTACCAGCGCTCGGCGGCCTCCAGGCGACCCTCGAGGCTCATCACCTGGGTACGGCCGAGGCCGATCTCTTGGGCGACCTCATCGACAACCGGGTCGCCGGTGGCGACGTAGCCGGGCACCAGGCGCGGGTCGTTCGGCGGCGGGGCCAGCAGATCACCGGGCGCCAGGTCGCCGGGCCGGATCCGCTGCTCCCACGGCACGAAGTCGGGCGCGACCAAGGCATCCGGGCCGGGTAGCAGCGCCGATTCACTCACCGTCGCATAGCCGGCTTTCGGTGCTGCCGCCACCACGACCGCCCACTGCCAGCCGCGATAGCCGGGCAGTGTGGCCTCGAAACGGTGGGTTGCCGCGCTGTCGTCCTCGGCAGCCACGCCGAGATGCGCCCCGACACCGGCTGGTTCCAACTCCAGGAGCGCACGGCGGGCCAGATCGACGGCATCGGCCAAAAGCGGCCTGATACCGGACTCAGAAACAGAAACTGCGCTCACGGCCTACATTTTGCCGTATGAAACGCAATCGGCGTTCGTTGGCCATAGGTGTGCTGGTCGGTCTGGTCATCTGGAGCGGGTGCGGCGCCGCTGAAGAAGCGTCGCCCACGATGAATATCGAGGTCGTGGCCACCCGCTCGCACGATCCGCGAGCATTCACCCAGGGCCTGGAAATCGATGGGGATGTGCTCTACGAAGGCACCGGGTTGTCGGGCGCGTCGAGCGTGCGGGCGACGAACCTGCACACCGGCGTCGAACTCGCCAGGGCCGACCTGCCCGCGCCGTACTTCGGCGAAGGGCTGACGGTGGCGGAGGGCACGCTGTGGCAGCTGACCTGGCAGGACCACGTCGCGTTCGCCAGGGACCCGGTGACCCTGGCCGAACGCGGCCGGGTGCCATACGAGGGCGAGGGGTGGGGTCTGTGCACCCGCTCAGGTCGGCTCGTGATGAGCAACGGCACCGATACGCTGACGTTCCGTGATCCGGTCACCTTCGCGCCGACCGGTTCGATCCGGCTCACCAGTCAGCAGACCGCGCGGCTCAACGAACTCGACTGCGCCGAGGACGGTTCGGTGTACGCCAACGATTGGCCGACCGACAACATCCTGCGGATCGACCCCGACACCGGCGACGTGCTCGACGTGATCGATGCGAGCGCGCTGGTTCCGCCGATTCCCCGGCTGGGTGAGGACGCGCTCAACGGGATCGCCCAGATCCCCGGCACCGACCGCTTCCTGCTCACCGGCAAGAACTGGCCGACGACCTACGAAGTCCGGTTCGTCCCCGCCTGATCGCGGGAACCGGTGACTCTCCGCACGCCGATTCGCATGCGATTCGCTGTGCGGGGAAGTCAATGCAGCATGCACCGCCGTCTGCGACGCGATGAACGTCACCTTCCGCCGACACCTTCGAGAGCGAGTGAACGCCCAGTACCGAAGTACGACAGAATTGAGGACGTGACTACTCCGCGCGAACCCTCCGGTCCCGACCGTGATCGGTGGGACGGCGCGGAGTACCCGCCGATCGACCGGCACCCGGGCTTCGACCGATATCCACCACCGAACGCGCCGACCCCGCGCAGGCCGCCGCCGCCGTTGAACCCCGACCGCTCGGTGCCACCGACCGACCGGCACCAGCCGGACCTGTCGGATGCCGAAACGCGCCGCCACGGGGTCCCACAGGCGCAAGCCCGGTATCTGCCCAGCGGCCGCCGTGAGCCCGATCCGGTACCCGGCAAGACGCCGCGACGGGTCTTCCCGCATCGCCCGCAACCGCCACACCCGCCGGAGCCGGAATATTCGGCTCCGCCGCCCACCAAGCCGTTACCCGAGCAACCGGACCTCGCCGATTCCGACGAATCCCCCGTTCCCCCTGGTAGCCAACGCGTTCCACGCAAGCTCACGGTCACCCGCGTCGCCGCCATGCGCGGGCGCGAGCTGACCGAACGAGGCATCGCCACCTTCCAGCGCGCGGCGAAGGCGGACGGCGCCGACAAATCCGGCCTCACCGCACTGACCTACGCGACGATGGCGAACTTCGCGCTGGACGCCGCGGTCGCCGTCGCGCTGGCCAACACCCTGTTCTTCGCCAGCGCCACTGCCGAGAGCAAGACGAAAGTCGCGCTGTACCTGCTGATCACGATCGCGCCGTTCGCGGTGATCGCCCCGCTGATCGGCCCGATGCTGGACCGGCTGCAGCACGGCCGCAGAGTCGCGCTGGCGACCTCGTTCGCGTTGCGCGCGGTGGTCGCGGTGGTGCTGATCCTCGAATTCGACAACTGGGCGCTGTATCCGCTCGCGCTGTGCATGATGATCGGCAGTAAATCGTTCTCGGTGCTCAAGAGCGCCGTGACACCACGCGTGCTGCCACCCGATATCGACTTGGTGCGCACCAACTCTCGGCTCACCGTCTTCGGCTTGGTCGGCGGCACCATCGGCGCGGGCGCGATCGCCGGGCTCATCGCCATGCTCGCCGACTCCAAGGGCGCGCTGATCTTCGCGGCGCTGATCGCCTGCGCCGGCGCGTATCTCAGCCTCCGGATCCCGTCCTGGGTCGAGGTCACCGAGGGCGAGGTGCCCGCGACGCTGAGCTATCACGCACGCACCGAGGCGCTTTCGCCGGAGAAGGAAGCCACGACGCCGCCGCGTAAGCGCAGGCAGCCACTCGGACGTTCGGTGGTGACCGCGCTGTGGGGCAACAGCGCCATCCGCGTATTGACCGGCTTTCTCACCTTTTACGTCGCCTTCGTCGCCAAGGCCACCGAGCACCGGCCGGTCCAGCAGGCCGCCATGCTCGGGGTGGTCGGCGCCGCCGCGGCGGTCGGCAATTTCACCGGCAACGCGACCGGTGCCAGGCTCAAGCTCGGCAAGCCGACGCTGATCGTGCTCGGCTGCACCGCGGCCTGCGCGCTGGTCGCGCTCTTCGCGACGTTCACCAACAATCTGCTCGGTGCCGCGCTGGCCACCCTGGTCGCGTCGGGTACCAGTGCGCTGGCGAAGGTGTCGCTGGATGCGTCGATCCAGGACGATCTGCCGCCCGAGTCGATCGCGTCCGGTTTCGGCCGCTCGGAGACGGTGCTGCAGCTCAGCTGGGTCGTCGGCGGCTCGGCGGGCGTGCTCCTGCCGACCGACTACTGGAAGGGTTTCGGGGTGATCACCGCGATCCTCGTGATCGGCCTGGTGCAGACCTTCGTCAGCTATCGGGGCCATTCGCTGCTGCCCGGGCTCGGCGGAAATCGCCCGCAACACGCGGAACAGGAAGTCCCCGCGACCCGTCCGATGCCACAGACTTCGACATACCGCCGACCGGGATCGAGCGGCGGCGACCCGACGCGTATCCAACGAGGGATAGGAGATCCCAGCCAGTGAGCGAGCGAACCATCGACACCGCGGCCGTGCGCCCGGCGGCGCCGAGTGGCAGCGAGGCGGCAGCATGAGCAAGCCCAAACCCCGCACCGTCGTCGCCCTGGTCGTGGCCGCATTGCTCGTGGCCACCGTAGCCTTCGTCGGCATCCTGGTCGTACTGATCCGCAACGCGGAGAAGCACGACCCCGTGATCACCGCATACGCCCACGGCAAGACCGTGAACGTCACCCCCTACGTCTACTGCTCGGTGAAGATGGAGGATTGCCGCTACGGCAAAACAGTCCAACTCATGGTCCCCCCCGACTACCCCCTGCAACTGTCCCTACCGAAGCAGATAGCCGACGCCCCATGGCTCGCCCAACTCGTCTACGCACTCCCCTCCGGTGAGCGCATAGACCGCGTAATCAACCACACCAACTACCCCAAGGGCGCGATGGCCATAACCATCGACTCCCACCCCGAACCCGACCTACGCCTGGTAGGCCTCGAACTCCAACTCCCGATCCTCGCCAGAGACCAAGACACCGGCAAAGAGTTCTACATCCCGCACGCAGCTTGGTCCATCAGCACGGCGGACTAACCAAAGCGGGTACACCCACCCGCACCGTCCCTCGCCAACCACCCCACCACAGCGCGAGTCTTACGAGCGCGTTCGCGGCCCGTCTCGCGTCCGAGTGGCCGAAGCGCATGCGCCGCAGGCGCAAGTCTCGGCCGCTCGGACGCGAGACTTCCCGGGGCCGCGAACACGCCGCGGCCACGCGGCCAAAAATTCAGTGATCGAGCTCCCGCGCAACCGCGCGCACAACCTCTGAAATCCGCTGCGCCGTCTTACGATCCGGGTACTTCCCCTTACGCAGATCCGGCTGCACCGTCGCCTCCAACAGGGTGATCATGTCCTCGACCATCCCGTGCAGCTCATCCGGCGTGTGTTTACGCGCAACGGGCTCTTTACGAACGCGTTCACGTTCCTGCCCTTGCCGCACCGACGGCGGCGCTTCGAGCAGCTTGAGGCTCAGCGCCTGGGGTCCGCGACGTCCCGCGGCCATGCCGAATTCGACGCGCTGCCCCGGCTTGAGTCCTTCGACACCGTCGGGCAGCGCGGATGAACGGACATAGACGTCCTCACCCTCGTCCTGGGAAAGGAAGCCGAAGCCCTTTTCGACGTCGTACCACTTCACCCTGCCGGTCGGCACTGCGCTCACCCGTTCATCATCGAAAACTCGGACCCCATCGGCCCGAGCACATTTGTTTGCGTAACCCGCTGCGGCACAACGCCGCGAACAGGTCCTTTTCTGTTTGCGAAAAGAACGCGCCCAGCAGAGATGCGGGACGCGATCGTCTATGAGTCTACCCCGGTGCGAATCACGCAAGCACATCAGTTTTACGGTCGTGCGGTGACGAACCCTTCCGCTTCACCGCCGCCCGAGGGCGGGCATCCTGGGCCGACCGGCGGCGGGCAGCGCAGGCCGGGCGACTGGTTGCTGCGACTCGCGCTGGGCCTGTTCGCGCTGGGATTGCTGGCGATCATCGCGATCTTTCTGACTCCGGTGGTGTCGGATGGGTCGCCGGGGCTGTGGCTCTACTTCACCGCACTGCTGGCCCCGCTCGGGTTTTTGCTGGCGGTGGTTTTCGCGCTGCGCTCGGGTAGACGTTCGCGCTGATCGGGCGGCGCGATGACCCAGGGGTCGCGAGCAGGCTGCGAACCGGTTACCCGAGTCTGTCGTTACCGAATCCAGGTTGTGATCCTCGTCACATAACGAGAAGGTCACGAGCCGGTGACGGCCCGGCACGGGCCTGAGCGCACCGCTTCTAGCTGCGCGGAAGGGCTCACCCCCACACCGAGACCGCATCGAGACCGGCCCGTACACGCCGGTTACCAAATGGTGATTTTTCGCGGCGATCGTCGTACGGTTCTTACCGAGCCGGGACAACCGGCAACCACCGGCCCGCCGCACCGAACCTCGCCCCGCGGGACCCGGAAACCCGACGGAAACGTAGGGGCGAGGGCGGGCATGACGACCTCTCAGTCCAGCCCGACCGATGACCTCGCAGGTGCGTCGAGAGGAAGACGAACCCGATATGAGTGGACGCCATCGCAAGCCAAGCTCCACCGGGCGCACGGTTGCCAAGGTTGCCGTGACCGGCGCCATCATGGGCACCGCAGGTGTGGCCCTCGCAGGCAACGCCAGCGCGGCACCCGACTCCGACTGGGATCGCCTCGCACAGTGTGAGGCCGGCGGTAACTGGGGCATCAACACCGGCAACGGATACCAAGGCGGACTGCAGTTCTCGCCGAGCACCTGGAAGGCCCACGGCGGCGGCGAGTACGCGGCCAGCGCCAACCAGGCCACCCGGGAGCAGCAGATCGCGGTCGCCGAGAAGGTGCTCGCTTCCCAAGGCTGGGGTGCCTGGCCCAGTTGCTCGGCCAACCTCGGCCTGAGCAGCGCACCCACCCCGCGTTCGGCCCCCACCACCAACGACACTCCGCGCTGGAACCCCGCCCCCGCGCCGCAGGCCGCTCAGGCCGCGCCGGACAGCACCCAGCAGGTCTTCTCGGCCGTCGACCGCGCCCTCGAGGTCGTGCAGAACCAGGGCGTTCAGGTGCCCAAGGAAGCCTTCGACTTCTTCAACGCCGCCAAGGCCAGTGGCACCAAGCTCGATCCCGCCATCGTGAACTTCTACGAGGCGAACAAGGGTCTGCTGCCTTCCTGATCACTCACGAATAAGGGCCCCGCATCCTCGGATGCGGGGCCCTTATTCGTATCTTCGGACTTTTCCGTCCGGAAATCAGCGGTTGATCACCGTGTTCGGGTGCATGTAAGGCAGCTGATCTGCCGGGACCGGAAACTCGGTGTCCTCACCGTACGGCGAGAGCCCACCGGAACGGGTCGACGAGAGCTCGGTGACCGCGTGGTCACCTTCGGCGACCTTCGGCCACCCGTTGTCGACATAAGGTTTCTTCGATTTGTTCACCACGCCCCCATTGTGGCATGCGGACCGCCCGCAGCAACTTTGCCGCTGCCGCTACCACCACCGGCCGAGGGGGCACTGTCGCCAGGCGGCAGCGCACAGGCTATGTCTACTACGCTGAAGAATCGGATTGAGACGCAACGACTGATCTCGGGAGCACATGGGTAACGCTCCCCCGCCTCTCCGAGTCTTCAGGCCAGACCTAGGTGCGATTCCGGAGACGTAGGCGTCCGGCGGTACCGAGTTGGGCGGAGTCAGCCGGTCCCCGACGAGTTACCCATGTGCTCTCGAAATCAGTCGCACCGTCGCGATCCGACGAGCTCCCACAGGCAGGCAGTGACCCAGCACCGTAGGCTGGATCGGATGACCGCGACCGACTCCTTAGCTGGATGGCTCGGTGACCGTAGTGATGCCCAGTTGGTCACGCTGCTCGAACTGCGGCCCGATCTGGCCGTGCCGCTGCCGTCTTCGATGGCGGTGCTGGCCGCTCGCGCCGAGCAGCGTGCCTCCGTGCTGCGTGCCACCGACGACCTCGACACGCTCGATTTCGCGATCCTGGAAACCCTTGCGGTGCACGGGGTGACGCGTACCGACAGCAATGGCGCCCCGCTGCGCCGCGACGAGTTGCACGTGCAGCTGCGCGACCGCGTGTCCGCCACCGCGATCGATGCCGCGCTGGCGCGCTTGTCCGCTCGGGCGCTGGTCTGGACCAGCGGCGACGACCTGCATCTCGTCCCGGCCGCCGTCGAGGCGCTGCCCTGGCCGATCGGCAGCACCACCGAGCTCCCCGACTCGCTCACCGAGCCGGAAGTCCGGGACGCGCTACCCGAACTGTCCCCGGCCGCGCGGGCCCTGCTGGACAAACTGGCCACCACCGGCCCCCGTGGACGCACCCGGGATGCCGCTCCCGGCACCCCGGCCGACCGGCCGATCCAGCAGTTGCTGGCCCGCAGGCTGTTGAACCGGATCGACGACGAGACGGTGGAACTGCCGGTCACCGTCGGCCAGGTGCTGCGCAACGAGCCGGTGACGCACCCGCACGCACTGACACCGCCCGCACCGAAACCGAAGAAGCAGACTTCCGGCGAAGTGAACGCGGTAGCCGCGGGCGAGGTGGGCGAACTGCTGCGGCACTGCACCGCCATCCTGGACGTCCTCGGTCAGGCACCCGCCCCGGCATTGCGCGCGGGTGGGCTCGGCGTGCGTGAGCTACGCCGCATCGCCAAACAGACCGGCATCGACGAGCCGCGAGCGGGTTTGCTGGTCGAACTGCTGGCCGCCGCGCGACTCATCGAAAAGGGTTTGCCGGACCCGCCGCCGGAGGTCGATTCGACCGACGACTTCTGGGCGCCGACCCCGGCCGTGGAGGCCTGGCTGGAGGCGCCGCCGGCCCGGCGCTGGGCCGCGTTGGCCATCGCATGGCTCGAATTGGACCGGATGCCATGGATGATCGGCATGCGCGACGCCAATGACAAACCGCTCGCAGCGCTCTCGCTGGAGCTACGCGCCCCACACGCACCGCGCGACCGGCACGCCATCCTCGGTCTGCTCGCCGAGTATCCGTCCGGCAGCGCGCTCACCCCGGCCGACATCGGCCGGGTGCTCGCCTGGCGGCAACCGCGCTGGCGCAGGCACTTCCGGCTGGAGGCGGTGGAGAACACGCTCGCGGAGGCCGCGGCGCTGGGCTTCATCGGACGCGGTGCCCTCGCCTCGCCGGCCCGCGCGCTACTGCACGGCGCGCCGAACAGTGCCGCCGATGCCGAGGCGGAAATGGAGTCGGCACTGCCCGCGGCGGTCGATCACGTGCTGGTCCAGGCGGACCTGACGGTGATCGCCCCCGGCCCGCTCACCGCGGACCTGCAGCAGCGGATCGCCCTGGTCGCCGATGTCGAATCCGCCGGTGCGGCAACGGTGTACCGGATCAGCGAAACCTCGGTGCGGCGGGCGCTCGATGCCGGGCTCACCGCGGCCGAACTGCACGCGCTGTTCACGAAGCATTCGCGGACCCCGATTCCGCAGGCACTGACCTACCTGATCGATGACGTCGCCCGGCGGCACGGGCAGTTGCGCGCCGGGATGGCGCAGTCGTTCCTGCGCAGCGACGACCCGGCGCTGCTCGCCCAGGTGCTCGCCGCCCCGGTGGCGGGGACGCTCGCGCTGCGCGCCATCGCACCGACGGTGGCCATCGCCCAGGCGCCGCTCGGCGAGGTGCTCGAGCAGCTGCGCGCGGCCGGTTTCGCACCGGCGGGCGAGGATTCCGCGGGCATCATCGTGGATCTGCGGCCGCGCGGCGCCCGGATCTCCGTGCGACCCAACGCCAGGCAGTCGTGGCGGCCGACGCCGCCGAGCACCGAACAGCTGGAACTGCTCGTCACGGAGCTACGCGCGGCCGAACGCGCGACCAGCGCCCGCTCCGGCCAGTCGGTGCGGATGGACGGCACCCGGACCAATACCGCGGCGACCCTGGCCCTGCTGCAACTGGCCGCGCGGGTGCGGCGGTCGGTGAATATCGGCTACGTCGACGCTTCCGGCGTCGCGACGCAGCGCGTGGTGGAACCGCTCAAAGTGGGTAACGGCCAGCTGGACGCGCTGGACCCGGTGACGGGCGCGGTCCGGCACTTCACCTTGCACCGGATCGCGTCCGTCGCCCTGCTCGAATGATCAGGCCTTGGCCTTGGCCAAGCAGAAGGTGATCTTCGGGGCCTCGGAGATCAGGCGGAAGCTGTCCGCGTCCGCGCCACACAGCAGCTCGTCGGCTTCGCCATCGATCCGCTTCACCACCTTGAACGTGGCCTCACTGGAGCCGCACTCCACGTGCTTGTAGCCGGTGGTGCTGCTCTCGTTGTAGCAGCTGCCCTGCTTGAAGTTGGGCGCCAGGCACAGGAACGCGGTGGTACCGCCGGCGAGGGTCTCCTCGTAGGACGTGTAGTCGGTGGCGCACTCGGTCTTCTTGTCGGACGACTGCACGATCTTGTAGACGGCCTTCTCCGACGAGCAGTCGACCGGCTCGGTCTTGGCATCGGTCGAGGAACCCTTGATGACATTGAGGCAGTCACCCACATTCGCCTTGGCCGAGTCGGACTTACTCGCATCCTTGGCCGCCGAACACCCGACCACCGTGACCACCACCGCGGCCACCGCTACGAGGGCAAGCACCACGCGTGCCAGCAGCCTCGCTCCTGGAAACTTCACCTGAAAACCTCTCTCACCGAAGACATTCACGCCGCTCGCGAACGCGGTGAGGATACCCGGCCGCGCAACGCGACCGCATCAGCTCTACGGCTGATATCGACGGGTCCGGTCGGCTTACCAGTGGCCCCACAGGCCGAGCAGCGAGTACCCGAGGATGCTGGGAAGCAGACGGCCGAGCAGTTGGAATCCAAAGTTATTCACTAGCAATGCCTTTCGCGTATGACCCATAAACGTGGACATTCGTCCAATACCTGGGTTCTTTCGCTTCCACCGAGCATGTCGTTACGCTTGGCAAGTATGACGCTGGACGACGCTGCCCGCGACTTGTACGGACTCGCTCCGAGTGAGTTCGTGGCGGCCCGTGCGGCCAGGGTCAAGAAAGCCAAGGAAGCGGGCGACAAAGACCTCGCCACCGCCATCGGCAAGCTGCGTAAACCCACGGTCACCGCGTGGACGGTGAATCTGCTGGCCCGCGAGGCGCCCGACGATGTGGACGCGCTGCTGCAACTGGGCGCGGCCCTGCGTTCGGCGCAGCAGAAACTGTCCGGCGACGAGTTGCGCACGCTCACCGGGCAGCGTCAGCAGGCGGTCAACGCGCTGGCGAAGAAGGCGGGCACGCTGGCCGCCGAACACGGGCACCCGGTGAACGAGGGCGTGCTGCGCGAGGTCGGGCAGACGTTGACCGCGGCCCTGGCCGATCCGGACGTCGGCGAGCAGGTGCATGCCGGGACGGTGGCCACCGCGGCGACCTACGAGGGGTTCGGCCCCGCGGGTCCCGGCTTGGCCGCGGTCGCGGAGGCACCGAAGGACGACCCACCGAAGCAGGACGCGCAAGAGGACAACCCGCGACAAGAACTCGACGACGCGCTGGAGGCGCTCGAATCCGCGCGCGCGGCCCGGGATTCCGCGCACGAGGAGGTCGAACGCGCGGAAGACCAATTGGGCGACATCGACTCTCGGATCACCGAGTTGAAGGAACAGCTCGCGCACGCCGAACAGGAGCGGCAGTTCGCACGCACGGCCGAACGGGCGGCACAGGACCAGTTGCGTTCGGCGCAGCGACAACTCGATCGGGTCGAGCGGTGGGTGGAGCGGGCGCGCGAACGCGTCGACGGCGAGTGAGGTAGGTCAGCCGCGCAGGCTGCCCGGGAAGAGGTATTCATCCGGCGGCGGCGTGGTCTGGTTGAGCCAGGCGTCGAAGAAGCCGGTCAGGTCGGTCGGCGAGCTGGCCTGGACGAACGCGCGGAACTCCGGCATGGACGCGTTGCCGTAGGCATGACGCGCGTTGAAATCCCGTACCGCCGCGAAGAATACGTCGTCGCCGAGCTGCTTGCGCAGTGCGTGCAGGAACAGCGGGCCACGGTAGTAGACGGAGGTGAATTCGCTACCCGCACCCGGGTTTTCCAACGGCACCTGCCAGAACTCGCTGTTGCCCACGTACTTCCGGACGGTCGTGCGGTACTCCTCGTCGACGTCCTTGCCTTCCTTGTGCTCCGGCCACAGGTAGTCGGCGGTGTAGCTGGCGAAGCATTCGTTCAAGCAGATGTCGGACCACTG
Source organism: Nocardia brasiliensis (assembly GCF_042691675.1). GTDB lineage: Bacteria > Actinomycetota > Actinomycetes > Mycobacteriales > Mycobacteriaceae > Nocardia > Nocardia brasiliensis_D. Next base: position 922,153 of record NZ_CP170507.1, on the reverse strand, counting down.
GCGCACCGATACCGAATCGCCCCACCACTGGTGCGCGATCTCGTGTACGACGGTCGGCAGGTCGGTCCACGGCGCGTAGATCGGACGGGTCTGGGTTTCCAGCGAGAACATGATGTCGGCGTCGACGTAGATGCCGCCGGAAGTCTCGAACGGGTAAGGGCCGTAGAGGGATTCGATGAAGTCGAGGATTTCCGGCAGGCGTTGCTCGGTCTCCCGGTTGCGTTCCGCGTTCGGGGCGAAGGCGCTGATCAGCGGGGTGCCGTTGGCGCGCTGCTGGTCCAGGAAGCTGAACTTGTCGATCGCGATGGTGGTCAGGTAACCGAGCACCGGCTGGCGCACTTCCCAGCTGACGGTGCGGCGGTCGCCCTGCACCGCGTCCTGGGTGCGCAGACCGTTGGAGACGACCTCCCATTCGGCGGGAACGGTCGCGTGCACCGCGAAGGTGGCCTTGTCCAACGGGGTGTCGTTGAGCGGGTACCAGGTGGTCGCGGAATGCGGCTCGCCCGCGGCGAACGCGCCGCCGCTGGGCGCGTACGTCCAGCCGTTGCCTTCGGTGTTCGCGGCGAGGCCCGCGTAATCGACGGTCACCGTGAACGGCAGGCCGGGTAGCAGCGGCAGCACGGGCGTCACCGTGAGCTCGTGCTCGCCGTTGCGGTCGAACGCGGCGGGCATGTTGTTCACCGACACCATGCGCACGTCCGGACCCGCGAAGTCGAGGTTGAACGCGCGCAGCGCCTGGGTGGCGACGGCGTCGATCCGGGTCGTCCCGGTGAGCTGGTGGCTCGGCGGGTCGTAGTCGATGGTGACGTCGTAGTGGCGGGCGTCGTAGCCGCCGTTGCCGTCCAGCGGGTAGTACGGGTCGCCGAGGCCGGTCGATCCGGTGAACGGATCAGCGGGCGGGTCGGCGGCAGCGGGCACCGCGGCGGCGACCAGACCGCCCACGATCGCGGCACACATCCAGCCGGACAACCTCATTCGACCACGACCCCTTCTCCGCCCCGCGACTTCCGGTACGCACGTACCGACTGGGTGGATGGTAGTCGGTTCAGTTGGCGCTGCCGCTCAGCGCCACCGACGCGCCGAGGCCGACGATCATCACTCCGCCCGCGCCGCCGACCGCCTCCAGCCTGCGCGGCGAGCGGGCGAACCAGGCCCGCGCCGAGACCGCCAGCAGCGCCCACGCACTGTCGGAGACCACCGCGACGGCCAGGAAGACGGAGCCGAGGATGAGGAATTGCAGCGGCAGCGACCCGGCGGCGGGATCGGCGAAATGCGGCAGGATGGCCGCGAAGAAGATGGTCGCCTTCGGGTTGGTGAGCCCGACGATGACGCTCTGCCGCAGCACCTTGGCGTCGGGTGTCCGCGGGATCTCGGTGCCCAGTGCCGCGCGCAGCGACTTGCGCTCACGGATCGCCTGGATGCCCAGGTAGATCAAGTACAACGCGCCGGCGAACTTGATCGCGGTGAGCGCGAGTGACGACGCCATCAGCAGCGTGCCGAGCCCCACCGCGACGAGCAGCAGCACGACGAAGACGCCCATTGAGTGCCCGGCCACCGATAACAGCGCGGCGCGCCTGCCGAGGGTGAGCGCCCGCCCGATGGTGAACAACACACCGGGTCCGGGGACGATGATGATGACGATCGCCGCGGCGAGAAACGCCAGCAGGTTGGACAGCGGAACCATCTACGGAGTCTATGCGGCGGCGCAACTCGAAAAGGGCAAGATCGACATCGGTCTCAGGAGCCGAGATCGCCGGGCAACTGGTGCGGATCGAGCAGCAGGCGCTTGGCGGGCGCGCGCCGCACCTTGTCGGTGAGCGCGAGATTGTCGGTGAGCAACCGCCATTCGGCGTCGCTGATGGCGGCGCGGGCGCGTTCGATGACCGCTTCGTCGGTGGTGCCCCACGCGATCGGCATGGCACTGACCGACTGCCAGCGCTCGCCGACCTGTCGCGGTGCCCGGTCGGTGCGCACCGCGACCGCGGGCACCCGCTCCCCCGCCTCGGCCACATGGCCGGGCAGCGCGCGGACCCGGCGGATCACCAGCGCGTACCGCGAATCGGTAGTGCCCGGTTTGGACACGTCGACCAGGGCGAGCAGCACCACGCTCGACGGATAGGTCTCCGAGACCACCGCGGGCACGAGTTCGCCGTCGGTGTACAGCTTGTCGATGCTGGCGTGCCGAGCGGTCCAGATGGCCACCCACAGCGCCACCACCGCACCGAGCACGAAGGCGACGGCCAGCAGGTAGGCCCACGGATGGCGGAGCCAGATCAAATAGGCCGCGCCGGTCGTCGCGATCACCGCGGCGGCAATCGCCATGATGCGGAGTCGACGCTGGTCGGCGAAGACTTCGTTGACCGCGTGGGCATGTTTGCGGTCCACCGGGAATTCGAAGCGTCGCACGTCCCTATTCCTAGCACAGTTTGCGGAGGAAAAGCCTCCGCTTATCCGATGGTGGGGCCGAGCAAGTCGTCGGCATCCATGATGCGGTAGGCATACCCTTGTTCGGCGAGAAAACGCTGGCGGTGCGCGGCGTACTCGGCATCGAGCGTGTCCCGGGCCACCACCGAGTAGAAATGCGCTTGGCCGCCATCATGTTTCGGCCGCAGCAGCCGGCCGAGGCGCTGCGCCTCCTCCTGGCGAGACCCGAAGGTGCCCGAAACCTGCACCGCCACCGAGGCTTCCGGCAAATCGATGGAGAAGTTCGCTACCTTGCTCACCACCAGCACCGGAATCTCACCCTGCCGGAACGCCTCGAAGAGTTCTTCGCGCTCTTTGGTTTTCGTCGAGCCCTGGATCACCGGAGCACTCAGCGCGACACCCAGCTCGTCCAATTGGTCGAGGTAGGCGCCGATCACCAAGGTCGGCGCGTCCGCGTGGTTGGCCAAGATCGACTGCACGACGGGAATCTTCGTGCGCGCGGTGGAGCACAGCTTGTAGCGTTCCTCCGGTTCGGCGGTCGCGTAGGCCATCCGCTCGGCATCGGTCAGCGTCACTCGCACCTCGATGCACTCGGCCGGTGCGATCCAGCCCTGCGCCTCGATGTCCTTCCACGGCGCGTCGTAGCGCTTCGGACCGATCAGCGAGAACACGTCGCCCTCCCGGCCGTCCTCGCGCACCAGGGTCGCGGTGAGGCCGAGGCGGCGGCGCGATTGCAGGTCGGCGGTCATCCGGAAGACCGGAGCGGGCAGCAGGTGCACCTCGTCGTAGATGACCAGGCCCCAGTCGCGGCTGTCGAAGAGCTCGAGGTGCTTGTATTCGCCCTTGGTGCGGCGGGTGATCACCTGATAGGTCGCGATGGTGACCGGGCGGATCTCCTTGCGCTCGCCGGAGTACTCGCCGATCTCCTCCTCGGTCAGCGAGGTGCGCGCCAGCAGCTCACGCCGCCACTGCCGGCCCGCCACGGTATTGGTGACCAAAATCAACGTGGTCGCCTTCGCCTTCGCCATCGCGGCGGCGCCGACCATCGTCTTGCCCGCGCCACACGGCAGCACCACGACACCGGAGCCGCCCGCCCAGAACGAGTCGGCGGCCATCTCCTGGTAGTCGCGCAGGTGCCACTTGTCGTCGGTGTAGTCCAGTTCGATCGGGTGCGCTTCGCCATCGACGTAACCGGCCAGGTCCTCGGCGGGCCAGCCGATCTTCAGGAGCATCTGCTTGATCCGGCCGCGTTCGGAACCGTGCACGACCACCGTGTCGTCGTCGAGGCGGGCCCCGAGCATCGGCGCGATCTTTTTGTGCCGCAGCACCTCCTCGAGCACCGCCCGATCCAGGCTGACCAGGGTGAGCCCGTGCGCCGGATGCTTGACCAGCTGCAACCGCCCGTACCTGGCCATGGTGTCCACCACGTCCACCAGCAACGGCTGCGGCACCGCGTACCGCGAGTAGCTGACCAGCGCGTCCACCACCTGCTCGGCATCATGCCCCGCCGCCCGCGCGTTCCACAGCGCCAGCGGCGTCACCCGATAGGTGTGCACATGCTCGGGAGCCCGCTCCAGCTCGGCGAACGGCGCGATGGCCTGCCGCGCCGCATCGGCCAACTCGTGGTCGACCTCCAACAGCAGCGTCTTGTCACTCTGCACAATCAGCGGACCGTCCGTCACAGCCCCTCCTCGCATCGGTTCCGGCCCATTCTCCCTGACCCCCCTGACACCCCGGCACGGCCGGTCCGCTGACCACGACAATCGATGCTCGACGGCGCGCGCTCCGGACCCCGAGCGGGTGCTCGGCTTCAGCGCGGTCCCGGCGCTCGATGCAGGGCCCGGTCGAACTCGGCGGGCCAGCCTTCGGCGGGACCGGGCGGGTCGGTCGGCAGGCGCGCCGCCAGCCAGTGGTCCCGGCGGATGCCGCGTTGCAGGCTGCCGAGGCGAGCCATGCCCTCATAGCGGAAGCCGGTGCGGCGGGCCACGGCGGCGGAAGCGTAGTTGCCGACGAAGGCGCGCCAGCTGATCCGCTGCAACGCCAGGCCGTCGGGGCGGAAGCCATAGTCGCAGACCAGGTTTACCGCCTGCGTCATCAGGCCGCGGCAGCGTTCGGCTGATGCCAGCCAGAAGCCGATCTCGGCGGCGGATTCATCGCGTTCGCCGAGGCCGATCATGCCGACGACGGGGCCGTTTTCGCACAAACGCAACGCCCAGGTCGGGCTGTGGCCCGCCCAGCCGGGGCGGACGATGTCGTCGATGAAGGTTTTGGCGTTCTCCCGGGTGTAGGGCACCGGGATGGTCACCCACTCGCCGATGGACGGGTCCTGGCAACACTCGGTGATGGCGTCGATGTCATCGGCGGTGGGGATCGATAGCCAGACAGTTCCGTTCGAGAGCGCTTGAGCGTCCATCGAGTCATGTTGTCACGAATCGCCCTGCCGGATCATCCTGTTTGCCGTGCGTTCAATCGGACGCCGTGGTAAACCGACCGGCGCGGAGATCGTAGAATCTCCCTGATGGTTGCCGCTCTGCTCGCCGGATTGTTCGAATCACATCGAGCGCATCTGCTCTCGGTCGCGTATCGGCTGACGGGCAGCGTCGGCGACGCCGAGGACGCGGTGCAGGAGAGCTGGCTGCGGCTGGCCGGTGCGCATCAATCCGAGATCGACGACCTACGCCCGTGGTTGACGACGGTGGTGAGCCGCATCTGCCTGGACCGATTGCGCAGTGCCGCGGCGCGCCGGGAAAAGTATGTGGGGCAATGGCTGCCGGAGCCGGTGGTGACCAGTCGCACGCCGTCGAACACGCCTGATCCGTTGGCAGCGGTGGCCCGCGAACCGGAGTGCCGACTCGCCGCCATGGTGGCACTGGACACGCTGACCCCGCCGCAGCGGGTGGCTTTCCTGCTGCACGACGGGCTTTCGATGTCGTTCGACGAGATAGCCGACATCCTCGATATTTCCGCCGACGCCGCGCGACAGCTCGCGGCCGAGGCCCGCACGGCCGTGGCGGACATGCCACCGCCGGTGCCGGATGCCGAACACGAGGCCGCTGTGCAGCGCTTCCTCACCGCCCTGCGCTCCGGTGACCGGAGCGCGGTTACCGCTGCGCTGCACCCGGATTCGGTGGTGATCGGCGACGCCGACGGCACCACGTCCACGGCCGAGAACATCCTGTGCGGCGCCGACCGGATCGCCCGCTTCTACTTGGGGCTCGTCCGCAAGTACGGGTTGGACAGCACCGAGGTGGATCCGGCCTACAACTACGAATTCGCCTCCGTCAACGGACAACTGGGCCTGGTAGTCACCGCCGGCAGCGGCCGCGCCGCCCGCGTCATGGGCTTCACCATCCGCGATGGACTGGTCTGGGGCACCTACGACCTCGCGAACCCGGCCAAACTGACCGGCATTCGTCTCGGCTGAGTCCGCGCGTACCGCCTCCACTCGGCTTCTGCGCGACGGCGCGGCCCCCTCGCGGCCCCTGAGCTAGTCTCCCGATATGCCTCCGCAACCCGCCACCGTTGCCCGACTGCGCCCCTTCGCCTCCACGATCTTCGCCGAGATGACAGAGCTCGCGGTCCGGTACGACGCGGTCAACCTCGGCCAAGGGTTCCCCGACACGGACGGTCCGGCGGGCATGCTCGAGGCCGCCAGGCAGGCCATCGCCGACGGCCTCAATCAGTACCCGCCAGGGCGGGGCATGCCGGTACTGCGCCGCGCCATCGCCGACGACCGGGCCCGCCGCTACGGCATCCACTACGACCCCGACTCCCAGGTGCTGGTGACCGTCGGGGCGACCGAGGCGATCAGCGCCGCCATGCTCGGCCTGGTCGAGCCGGGCGCGGAGGTCGTGCTGATCGAACCGTATTACGACTCCTACGCCGCCGCCGTCGCCATGGCTGGGGCGCGGCGGCGCACCGCGCGGCTGGTGGCCGACGGTGAACGCTTCGTACTCGACCTGGACAGCCTGCGCGCCGCGATCACCCCGGCGACCAGGATGCTGGTCGTCAATTCGCCGCACAACCCGACCGGCACCGTGCTGGGCCGGGCCGATCTGCAGGCCATCGCCGAAATCGCCTGCGAGCACGACATTCTGGTGCTGACCGACGAGGTCTACGAACACCTCGTCTACGACGGCGCCGAGCACATCAGCCTCGCCACCCTGCCCGGCATGGCCGAGCGCACCGTCGTAGTGTCCAGTGCGGCAAAGACATTCAGCGTCACCGGCTGGAAGACCGGTTGGGCGTGCGGTCCAGCGGCATTGATCGACGGGGTGCTCGCCGCCAAACAGTTCCTGACCTTCGTCGGTGGCGGGCCGTTCCAGCCCGCGGTCGCGCACGCGCTCAACCACGAACTCGACTGGGTCGCCGGGCTGCGGGACACGTTGTCCGAGAAACGACTTCGCCTCGCCGCCGCGCTCACCGACACCGGCTTCCGGGTGACCTCCAGCGCAGGCGGGTACTTCGTCTGTGGCGACATCACCCCGCTCGGCGCGTCCGACGGCCTCGCCTTCTGCCGCGAACTGCCCAAGCGGCTCGGCGTCGTCGCCGTCCCGATCAGCGTCTTCGCCGACGACGCGGCCGCATGGAACCACCTGGTTCGCTTCACCTTCTGCAAACGCGACGAAACCCTCGACGAAGCAATGCGCCGACTGCGCGCGGGCGCACAGTAAACCCTGACACACCCTGTCAAGGTTCGCTGACAGGGTGTGTCCATGGCTACCCAATACTTCACGGCAACCAGCCTCGACGGCTATATCGCGGACGAACACAACTCGCTCAGCTGGCTGTTCGAGGTCGACGACGACGGCACCAGCGAGAGCACCATCGCCGAATTCATCAGCGGCGTCGGCGCTATGTGCATGGGAGCGACCACCTACGAGTGGATCGTGGCCAACGAACCGCCGGAGAACTGGCACAAGAGCTACGGCAACATCCCGTGCTGGGTCTTCACCCATCGGACGCTGCCCGCCATACCTGGCGCGAACCTGCGCTTCGTGTCCGGCGCGGTCGAGCCGGTGCACAAGGAAATGGCGGAAGCCGCGGGCGAGCAGCACATCTGGGTTCTCGGCGGCGGCGAGTTGGCAGCTCAGTTCGCGGATGCCCGACTGCTCGACGAGATCGTCGCGGGCATCGCGCCGGTGACACTGGGCAGTGGTGCGCCGGTGCTGCCGCGCCGAATCCTGTCCTCGCGAATGAAACTCGTCGACGTCGCGCAGATGAATCAGTTCGCCCAGCTCCGGTACCAATTGGCGGACTAGCAACGACGCCGCACCGTTCTCCCGCGTACTCACGTGCGCGGGAGATCAGGTCGGGTGCGGCAGGGGCGGGTCACCGTGTGCGGGTGCGGGGATACCGGCGGGCTTGCGGCGCATGCCAGCTCGCGGCCTCAGGCCGGGGCGGGGCGGGCCCGATCCGTCGCGACCAGGACTGCGATGGTGCCGAGCATGGTGCCCATGAGGTAGCGCTGGGCGCGGAGCCAGAGGGGGCGTCCGGTGAGGAAGGAGGTGACGCTGCCCGCGCCCAGGACGATCAGGGCGTTAACCGTCAAAGCCACGGCGATCTGTACCGCGCCCAGGCAGAGGCTCTGCAACCAGACTTGCCCGTGGTCGGGCTGGACGAACTGCGGGATCAGCGCCATGTACATGATCGCGATCTTCGGATTCAGCAGGTTGGTGACGAACCCCATCATGAACAGTCGCCGGGTGGGATCCGCGGGCATGGCAGCGGGTGCGAAGACCGACACACCACCCGGCCGTAACGCCTGCCAGGCCAGCCACAGCAGGTATGCGGCTCCGGCCAACTTCACTGCCAGATACAGACCGGGCACGACCGCGAACACGGCGGTGATTCCCACCGCGGCCGCCACCAGATACACCCCGAACCCCGCCGCGACACCGCCGAGCGAGACCAACCCGGCCCGCCGCCCCTGCGCTACGGTCCGCGAAATCAGATACATCATGTTCGGCCCGGGCGTCAGCACCATTCCCAACGCCACGGCCGCCACTCCGAGCACCGCCGCCATCTCGATCACGCTGTCGATCCTCACCCGCCCAGGGTCGCCGCGTCTCGGTCCACTTGCAGGTTGCTGGCCTCACACGCTGCCGAATGCCGATCGATAGCGCGGACACCGTGCCGGGTTCGTCGTACATTGCGGGGATGGTTGATGACCAGCGATTCGCCTGGATGGTCGACATCATGGATGTGCGGCCGACCGACCGAATCCTCGAAATCGGGCCGGGGCCGAGTAATTCGATCGCCTACCTGGCCGCCAAGCTGAACGGTGGGCACGTCGTGGGTGTCGATCGCTCCGCCACCGCGATCGCCCGCGCCGCGAAACGCCATGCCGCGCTGATCGATTCAGGACAATTGAGCCTGCAGCAAGCCGAGCTGGCGGACCTGGACCCGCAGCGGCTACGCGCCCGGATCGGGGCGGGCACAGCGGGTTTCGACAAGGTGATGGCCGTCAACGTCAACGTGTTCTGGACAAAGCGTCCCACCGCCGAACTGGCGCTGATCCGCCGATTGCTCGCACCCGGCGGCACGCTGTACCTCTTCTATGGCTACGGCACGCCCGCGTCCACGCCCGCCACCAGCCCGAAGCCCGCCCCCGGTCGCCTGAACGAATACCTGTCCGAAGCCGGATTCGCCGTCGAAGTCGTCTCGTCCGGTGACCTACTCGGCGTAGTCGCCATTCCCGAGTAACGCCCGCATTTTCAGCCTCCCGCCCGGATCACCCGCGCGGGAAGCTGAAACCGGAACGGCGGTCAGGGATTACGACGCCGCTGGACCGCGTCGGCCAGCCGGTCGAGCTGATGGGCGGTGGTATCCCAGTCGAGGCAGGCGTCGGTGATGGACTGGCCGTAGGTGAGCTCGTCGGCGTGGCCGAGGGTGAGATCCTGCCTGCCCGCGACGAGGAAGCTCTCCAGCATCACGCCGACCACGCCGGGTTCGTTCGCGGCCAGCCGGGTCGCGATGTCGGTGACCACGTCGACCTGTTTGTTGTGGTCCTTGTTGCTGTTGCCGTGACTGGCGTCGACCACGAGCCGCTGCGGCAGCGCGGCCTTCTCCAGCCGAATGCACGCCTCGGCGACCGACGCCGCGTCGTAGTTCGGGCCGGTGGTGCCGCCGCGCAGGATGACGTGGCAGTCCGGGTTGCCGGTGGTACGGATCAGCGCGGCGCGCCCGTCCAGATCGGTGCCGGGGAACACGTGGCTGGCCGCCGCGGCACGGACACCGTCCACGGCCACCTGCACATCGCCGTCGGTGCCGTTCTTGATGCCGACCGGCATCGATAGCGCGCTGCTCAGCTGGCGGTGCACCTGGCTGGCCGCGGTGCGGGCGCCGATGGCGCCGTAGGAGACCAGGTCCGCGATGTACTGCGGGGTGATCGGGTCGAGGAATTCGCAGGCCACCGGCAGACCGAGCGCGGTGATGTCGACCAGCAGCTTGCGGCCGAAGCCGAGGCCGGTGTTGACGTCGAAGGAACCGTCCAGGTGCGGATCGTTGATCAGCCCCTTCCAGCCCAGCGTGGTGCGCGGCTTCTCGAAGTACACCCGCATCACCACGTGCAGCCGGTCGTCGAGCTCGGCGGCCTTGGCGGCCAGGCGGCGCGCGTAGTCGAGGGCGGCGGCCGGGTCGTGCACGGAGCACGGGCCGACGATCACCATCAGGCGGTCGTCCACGCCGTTCAGCACGTCGACGGTGGCCGCGCGGCCCTTACGGACCGTATCCGCGAGCGGATCGGTGATCGGGTGCACGTGGCGCACCTCGGCAGGCGAGCGCAGCGGGCTCACGCTCAACGTGCGTTGATCATCGAGATCGAACAGCATCGCGGAGCGATTCGATGAGGGGTGGTGGTCGGGCGACGGGTGGGCGTGCCGCGCGTCGACGTCGGCTGCGGTAGTCATGTCGTGGGTTCCTTTTCTTCGGCCGACCCACGGACGTGAAACCCCGTCGAGCCGGTCCAATCCGGCTCGGGGTGGAATGTCGTCAGCGCAGGTGGTTGCCGCAGACCAGCCCACCCAGGGCCGGCTTGCTAAACCAGAAATACACACGCTGCACGTCGGCGACTGTACCAGGCATGTACCAAGCGATGAATCGACCGTGCCGCATGCCACAGCGCGGCCCGGTCGGCCTGCCACCGTGCGGGCAGGTCGGCCCGCATCGGTTCGAGCCGACCGTCATGCCGGGCGTCGGCATGACGGGGTTCGCTCCTGCGGCATCGGTGACGTGGCGATCTCAGCCCCACTGACCCGGCACGTAATCACCGGCCGGGGTGCGGGCGATGACGTTCATCCGGTTCCAGGCGTTGATCATCGCGATGGCGGCGATCAGGGCCGCGATCTGGTCGTCGTCGTAGTGCTTGCGCACCTCCTGCCACACCTGGTCACTGACACCGCGACCGTCGCCGATCCGGGTGGCCTCCTCGGTGAGCGCGAGCGCGGCGCGTTCGGCCTCGGTGAAGACCGTGGCTTCGGGCCAGGCGGCGATCAGGTTGAGCCGCACCGACGTTTCGCCCGCGTGCGCGGCGTCCTTGGTGTGCATGTCGGTGCAGTAGCCGCAGCCGTTGATCTGGCTGGCGCGAATCTTGACCAGCTCGTAGGTGGCGGCGGGCAGGGTGGAGTCGTTGATGACCTTGGAAGCCATGGTGAGTCGCTTGACGAAGCTACCGCCGACGGGGTTGGCGAAGAGGTTGATCCTGGCGTCCATGATGGGCCTTCCTGAGTGGTTGTTCTGTGTGTTCACAGAGAGGACGACGCGGGCCGCCGATGTGTGACTCGACTGTCCGAGTGACGTGAGTCACCAACCCGGCGTGATCGTCAGCGCAGGTCAGGGCGCGGCGTGTCCAGGGCGAGCGTCGCTACACCCCAGGTAATGTCCGACCGCTATGGACACCCTCATCTTCGGCGGATTGCTCGCGACCTTGGTCGTCCTGTGCGGGCAACGCTCCCGGCGGGTGGTGCTCGGCGCGTGGTGGGTGCTGTTGATCGCGACTGTCCTGCTGATGGCCCACCACATCACCAGCGGTCTCGGCCTCGGATTGAACTACTGATGGCCACCGAAGCCGTGCCGAACCGGGCAGCGGAAACCGTTGCCGGACAGCTCCAATACTGGCTGGCCGTCATTTTCGTGGCCGGCTGGACCGGGGTGATCTGCGGCGGGCTCGGCGTGCAGTTCGGCAGCTGGGACTATCCGTGCCCGCTGTGCATGGTGCAGCGCATGTTCATGGCCTTGGCCGCGCTCGGCGCCGCGGTCATCGTGCGCAAGGGCATGACGGGAGCGGTCGCCGCCCGCGACTACGCGATGGGCTGGGGCCTGTCCGTAGTCGGCTGTGTCGCAGGCGGATTCACCGCTTGGCGGCAGACCATGTTGCACATCCTGCCCGGCGATCCCGGCTACGGTGCGCCGGTGCTCGGGCTGCATCTGTACGTCTGGGCGTTGATCCTTTTCGTCGCTGCGATCGCGACTGTCGGTGCGGTGCTGTCGTTTTCGCACAGCACCGCCGCGCGGACGATCCCGGCGACGCCGCAAAGAGCGCTTGCGAGTCGCGAATGCGCGAGGCCGCATCGGCTCATCGGGCTGATCGCGCTGTGGTTCCTCGGCATCGTGCTCGCGATCAACCTGGTGTCGGTCTTCCTGTTGGAAGGCTTCCACTGGTTCCTGCCGGACGACCCGAGCCGGTATCAGTTGTTCTACGACCTGCGCATTCTGGGCTGACGCAGCAGGCGCGGCTTACTTCGTGAAGTGGTAGGTGACGCCGGTCAGCTTCTCCGAGAGCTCCCACAGCTTGCGAGCGACGCCCTCGTCCCGCGACGCCCTCGACGAGCCCGAGACGCCCGGGTAGCCGCGCAGACCGCGCCAGCTGGTCGGCCCGTAGTAGCCGCCCGGCTCGACCTTCGTGGTCGCGGCGTACAGCGTTGACAGCGCGCCCATCTCGGCACTCTGCGCGATCAGCCGGTTGCCGAGCCGCATCACCGCGTCCTGGATCGACTCGGTGTGCGACTGCAATTCGGTCGAGGCGTAGCCGGGATGGGCGGCGACCGAGATCTTCGATGAGCCCGCCGCGGTCAGCTTGCGCTGCAGCTCGTAGGCGAACATCAGGTTGGCCAGCTTCGCCTGCCCGTAGGCGGCCCAGCGCTGGTACTTGCGCCGCTCCCAGTTGAGGTCGTCGAGGTCGATCTTCCCCATGGTGTGCGCGCCGCTGGCGACGGTGACGATCCGCTCCGAAATCTTGTCCAGCAGTAGGCCGGTCAACGCGAAGTGGCCGAGATGGTTGGTGCCGATCTGCATTTCGAAGCCGTCGGCGGTCCGCAGCTCCGGCAGCGCCATCACACCGGCGTTGTTGATCAGCACGTCGGCCCGGTCCGTCGCCTCGGCGAAGGCCCGCACCGAGGCCAGATCCGCGAGATCCAGTTCGCGCACGGTCGCACGCTCACCCAGCGGCCCGGCCACCTGCTCGCCCTTGGCCATGTTCCGGCATGCCAGCACGACCTGCGCACCGGCGCCGGCCAGCGCGCGCACCGTGGCCGCCCCCAGCCCGCTGTTCGCACCGGTGACGATGAACGTGCGTCCGGTCTGGTCAGGCATTTTCGAAGTATCCCACCGGCTCATGCCGGCGAGTCTAATCCGAAATACCCGCTTACACCTGGGCCAGCACCTCGTCGTCGCTCATCGCCGCGACCTCGAGGTAGAGCTCGGCGACGGCGGCCAGGCGATCGGGGGTGCCGAGTTCGGTCTCCCTGGCCACCAGCCGCCGCGCGAGGTCGGCGACGGTGCGGCCGATCAGGAGGTCGGCGACCAGCGCGTGGTCCACGTCGAGCCATTCGCGCACCCGGGCGATGGCCGTGGTCGCCAGCACCGAATCGCCGCCCGCGGCGAAGAAGTCGTCGTGCACGCCGATGCGGTCGATGCCGAGCACTTCGGCGACGATGGCGACCAACGCGGCCTCGAGCGGGCCGCTGGGGTTCGCGTCCAGCGTCTCGGTGGCGGCCGGTTCCAGCAGGGCCAGTACCGCACGTCGGTCCAGCTTGCCGTTGTCGGTCAACGGCATTCGGTCGAGTATTTCGATGCGCGTCGGAATCATGTAGCCGGGCAACAGGTCCGAGATCGCCGCGACGATCTCGTCGGCCGTGCCGGTGGCACCGGAGACCGCGGCGACCAGTTTCGGGGCCTCCGCACCGACCACCGCGGCGACGGCGTGCCGGACACCCGGGGCCGTGCGCAATCCGCTCTCCACTTCACCCAGCTCCACCCGGTAGCCGCGGATCTGCACCTGATGATCGGCGCGGCCGAGGAATTCGATGGTGCCGTCGGGCCAGTACCGCGCCAGGTCGCCGGTCCGATACCAGCGGATGTCGTTGTGCACGACAAAGCGTTCGGCGGTCCGTTCCGGGTCGTTGCGGTACCCGGCGGCGACATTCGCGCCGCCGACCCAGAATTCGCCCGGCACCCAGTCCGGGCAGTCCCGACCGGCGGCGTTGACGACCCGGCAGCGCACGTTGCGCAAGGGCACCCCGAACGGCACGGTGGCCCAGTGCGCCGGCGGGTCCGTGACCTCGCAAATGGTGTTGTGGATGGAGGTTTCGGTCGCACCACCGAGTCCGGCGAATCGGCAGCCGGGCACCTGGCGGGCCAGCCTGCGGGCCAGCTCGGCGCCCACCCAGTCGCCGCCGAGGGTCACCGCGCGCAACGAATCGCCCAGCCGGTCGCCGCCGACCTCCAGGATCATGTCCAGCATGCTCGGCACACAGTTGAGAATCGAAACCCGATGCCGGCGAAGCAGTTCCACCCACGTCGTCGCTTCGGCGCGCTGCTCGGCATCCATCGCCACCACGGCGCCGCCCACCGAGAACATGCCGAACATGTCGTAGACCGAGGCGTCGAATTCCAGCGCGGACAGCGCGAGTACCCGGTCGCTCGCGCCGACCTCGAACCAGATGTTCACCGCGTCGATGGTGTTCATCGCGCCGCGGTGCGGCACCTCGACACCCTTCGGCGTGCCGGTGGAACCGGAGGTGAACAGCACGTAGGCGATGGCATCGGTAGCGGGAAGCACGGGTTCGGGCAGCGGATTCGGATGACTTCGCGCCGCCGACAGCGGCAGGCAGGTGATCTCGGGGCGTCCCATATCCGCACCGTCGACGGTGAGCGCCGCCACCACATCGCCGGTGCGCAGGATCTCCGCCCGCCGCCCGACCGGCTGGTCGAAGCCGATCGGGACGTAGCAGGCACCGGCGGCCAGCACACCGAGCACGGCCAGGATCTGATCGGGCCCCTTCGGCAGCTGCACCGCCACCGCCCGCCCTGGGCGAACCCCGTTGTCCCGCAACGCACCCGACACCGCCAGTGCCTGAGCGGCCAGCTCACGATAGGTCCAGCCGCCGTCGACGCCGTCGAACTGCCACAGCACCGCCATGGCATCGGGCGTGGCTACCGCGTGCTCGAAAAAGCCCTCGTGCAGAGCCCGGCCACTGACCGGCCCGTCCGTGGCGTTCACCGCGGCCCGCACCGCCGCCTGCGAAACCGGCAGCCGGACAGCGGCTTCGGCGCCCCACCCGGCCTCGCCCGCGCCGAGCCTGCCGATCGCGTCGGTGTAGCTGGCGAACATCGCGTCGATCATGCCCGCCGGGAAGGCCGATTCCCGGACGTCCCAGTTGAGCAGCAGACCGCCGCGCACCTCGGTGACCTGCGCGTCCAGCAGCACCTGCGGACCCTGCGAAATGATCCAGACCGGCTCGCCGAAGGTGTCGGTGACCGAGGTGGCGAACAGCTCGCCCAGGTTGAGTGCGCTGGTGTAGACAATCGGCGCAAGCACCGGCTCGCCGCGCTGTCGCCCGAGATCCCGCAGTACCTCGAGGCCGGAATAGGCGGTGTGCGCGCCACTTTCGTGCATGGCGCGCTGCAACGCCTTGGCCCGCTCCGCGACCGTCACGTCGGCGCTGACATCGACCTCGAGCATGATCGATGAGGTGAAATCGCCGATCACCCGGTCCACGTCGGGGTGCACCGGTTCCCGATGGAACAGCGGCACATTCAGCAAGAACCGGCTCTGCGCCGACCAGCCACCGATGGTCTCGGCGAACACCGCGGCCAACGCCATCGCGGGGGTGATGCCGCGCGCATGGGCCGCGGCGAGCAGGCGCTGCTTCGCCTCCGGTGCGAGCCAATGGTCGTATCGAACGGTCCGGTGCGGGTCGGTGCGCTCGCTGACCGGAATCGTCGGCAGCTCCGGCGCTCCGGGCAGTTCCGGCAGCCGCTGCTGCCACCACTGCCGGTCGGCCTCCCACGCCGCGGTGTCCACCGGGCGTTCGGTGCGGTAGCGCCGATAGCTGTAACCCTGTGGCGGCAGCGACGCACCGTGGTAGAGGTCGGCCAGGTCGGCGATCAGCACGCGATAGCTCATCGCGTCACCGGCCAGCATGTCCACATCGAGGTGTAGCCGGGTCCGATCGTCGGCGAGCAGGGTGAGCGTCACGTCCAGGACCTGACCGTCCTCGACGGCCAACCGCTGATGCGTCTTGGTGTCGCGCAGGCGGGCCAATTCCGCCTCCGCCTCGTCGGTGGTCTGCCCGCGCAGATCGACCACCGAGCAGACGGGGCGACCGGGTGCGGGCATGGTTTGCTGGGTGCCGTCCGGCAGGAACCTGGTGCGCAGCATCGGGTGTGCGGCGACGAGGTCGTCGACCGCACTCGCCAGCCGCACGGGATCGACTGCGGCTCCGTCGAATTCGACGTAGAGATGGGCGGCGACACCGCCGAGATCTTGCTCGTCGGAACGGCCGATCCAATAGGCGTGCTGCATGGTCGCCAGCGGGAAGGGCGCGGATTCGTCCTCGGCTGCCGTGGGCACGTCCGGCATTTCGGCGGCGCCGCCGTTCGCGGAGCCGTCGTCGGCGCTGCCGTTCGCGGGCCCGTCGTCGGCACCGAGCAAGCGCGCCCACTCGGCGACCGTCGGTGCGGCCGCGAGCTGGGCGAAATTCACCTGGGCACCCTGCTTGCGCCAGCCACCGGCCAGCTTCATCGTGCGGATGGAGTCCAAACCCAGCTGGATGAGGTCGGCGTCGTCCTCGATCGTGTCGACGCCGACGCCGAGGTGCTCGGCGATCGCGGCGCGAATGTCGGCTCGCGCGATCGTCGGCCCATCGGCCGTGCGTTCCTTGCGATCTGCCCCGTCGCGATCTGCCCCGTCCCCCGGTCGCTGTGCTGGCTCCATCTGGTGCTGTCACTCCTTGGTTGCCGCCGGGACCGGCGGATCGAGACTGCTCAGCCGTAGCATATCGCACTGAGATAGGGTTGCCTTACCTATGTTCGACGAGCTCGGCTCGAGTTATCTGTGAGGCAGACCGTGACTTCGATACCCACCACGTCGTCCACGCATCGCGACGGCTACGTGCCCTTCCCCGCCGAAGCCGCCGACGCCTACCGGGCCGCCGGATATTGGACCGGCCGGCCGCTGGACGACCTACTGCGCGAAACCGCCCGACGGCATCCGCACCGGCCCGCGCTGCTCGATGCCGACGGCGCACGCAGCTATGCGTGGCTGGACGCGGCCGCCGATCGGATGGCGCACGGGCTGCTCGCGCTCGGGATCGCGCCCGGTGACCGGGTGGTGGTGCAGCTGCCGAATGTGCCGGAATTCCTGACCGTGTTGTTCGGACTGCTGCGGGCCGGAATCATTCCGGTGCTGACGCTGCCCGCGCACCGGCGGGCCGAAATCGAGCATCTGGCCGCGCTTTCCGATGCCGTCGCCTACATCGCCGTCGACCGGCTCGGCGATTTCGATTACCGCGAGCTGGCCGCCACGGTGCGGACGGCGGTGCCGTCGCTGCGCCATGTGCTGATCCTCGGCGCGGCCGGATCCGACATCGAATTGACTTCGGTGCCGCGCGAAGGGGGTTCACTTCCGGCGATCGACCCGAGCGATATCGCGCTGATGCTGGTGTCCGGCGGCACAACGGGGCTGCCGAAACTGATCGCCCGCACGCATGACGACTACCTGTACAACGCCACCGCGAGTGCCGAGGTGTGCGCACTCACCGAGGACGACGTCTACCTCGCGACGCTGCCCGCGGCGCACAACTTCCCACTGGCCTGCCCCGGCATCCTCGGCACCGTGAGCGTCGGTGGCGCGATCACCTTCGTCACCGACCCGAGCCCGGAAAGCGCCTTCGCCGTCATCGAACGGCACCAGGTCACCGTCACCGCCGTGGTCCCGCCGCTGGCCCAGCTGTGGTGTGCGGCAACCGAATGGGAGGAGGCCGACCTGAGCTCGCTACGGCTGCTCCAAGTCGGCGGCGCCCGGCTGGCCGAGGTGAACGCCCGCGAGGTCACCCCCGCACTCGGTGCCACCCTCCAGCAGGTGTTCGGCATGGCCGAGGGGCTCCTCAACTACACCCGCCTCGACGATGCGGCCGAACTGCTGCACACCACACAGGGCCGGGCACTGTCCCCCGCCGACGAGATCCGGGTGGTGGACGCGGAGGGCAACGACGTCGCCCCGGGCGACGAGGGCGAACTGCTCACCAAGGGCCCGTACACCATTCGCGGCTACTACCGCGCGCCCGAGCACAATGCCCGCGCCTTCACCCCCGACGGCTACTACCGCAGCGGCGATCTGGTGCGCCGGCTGCCGAGCGGACATCTCGTGGTCTCCGGCCGGATCAAGGACGTCATCAACCGTGGCGGCGAGAACATCTCCTGTGACGAGCTCGAGGAACATCTGCTCGCCCACCCGGCCGTCCGGCACGCCGCCGCCGTCGGGCTGCCCGACGCCGCGCTCGGCGAAAAGGTCTGCGCCGTCCTGGTTGTCGACGATGCGATGCCGACCCTGGCCGAGATCAAGACCTTCCTGACCGGGCGCGGCCTGGCCACCTACAAGCTGCCCGACGTGTTGCGCCAGGCCACCGAACTCCCGATCACCGCCGTCGGAAAGATCGACAAGAAGGCCCTGCGGACCGTTGACAGCGACTGAATGCCGACGGGCGGCGCATCTTTCGATGCGCCGCCCGTCGGTATCGTTCAGGGCGTTACTGCGCCCGCACCACGTAAGGCGCGATGCAGCCGAGCTTTTCGCAGGTCTCTTCGAATTCCCGCTCCGGCCGGGACTGTCCGACGATGCCCGCGCCGGCACGCAGCCAGGCGCCCTCCGTCGTCTGGTAGACCGCGCGCAGCACCAGCGTCGCCTCCAGTGCGCCGGACGGCGAAACGGTCACCACCGCACCGGAATACAGCCCACGCGGGTCGTGGTCGAGGCGGAATACCGAGTCGACGCCCTCGCGCTTGGGGATCCCGGACGCGGTGACCGAGGGGAACAGCACCTCGACCGCGTCCCAGCTGGACCGGTCGGCGGCCAGCTTGCCCTGCACGGTGGAGGCCAGATGCTGCACGCTGCCGCGTTCACGCACCGCCATGAAGTCCGAGACCACCGATGTGCCGGAATCGGCCACCGAGCTGATCTCCGCGAACGACGTCCGGACCGAAATCGCGTGCTCCACAATCTCTTTGGGGTCGCTGATCAGGTCTTCCCGCGCCGCCATGTCGATCGCCGCACCGCGGCCGAAGGCACGCGTGCCCGCGAGCGGCTCGGTGGTCACCACCCGATCGGCGTCGACGGCCGCGACCAGCTCCGGGCTGAAGCCCGCCGCCTCGAGCCCGCCGAGCCGCAGCAGGAACGACCGCGCGGGGGTGTTGTGCGCGCGCCCGAGCCGATAGGTCGCGGGCACGTCGACCACGAACGGCAGGTCGACCTTCCTGGACAGGATGACTTTCTGGTAGCGGCCCGCCTGGATCTCGCCGACGGCCTCGGCCACCCGGTTCTGATAGCCGGTCGGGTCGAGCCGGATATCCGCCGGATATGGCTGCGGCAGTTCGGATTCCTGCGATTCGGCGATGAGGTCGTGGATGTCGCCGGTCTCCGCCGGGGTGGCGCCGGACACCCGGATGCCGAATCCGCCGACCCGCACCTCGATGCGCGGAATCATCAACTGCACCAGCGTGGTCCGCGGGTCCAGGTACTCGGTCGCGTCGAACGCCCAGGCGCAGAACTCGAAGCCGATCCAGCCGTAGGCATTTCGGCCATCGAGCGGCAGTGCGGCGAGTGCGCGGTCGACCACGCCCGCCGGACGGCCGTCCCATGTGGTCGTGGTGGTCTGGCCCGCCCAGGTGACCCGCAGTTCCTCGACGTCGAGTTCGATCCCGCCGATCGGGTCGGCCGCGAACACCCACTCACCCGGCCGCTCGTACATCACGTACTCGCCGAACCGGTCCGCCCCCGCCAGCCGGGACATCGCTGCCGCCGGATCGGTCACATACTCCACCCGCAAGCGTTCGTCCGTGGTCGACAACGATCCTCCAAAGTTCTAGCTGTCCCAACTTGGAGGTAAGGTTAGCATTACCTGATTAGCGCGGTACTGTGCGTGCGGACACAGCCACCCGCACATGATCAGGTAGCCGGGACAGCCAGTGCCGAACGTTCGACGCTCAGCAAACTCTCCGCACTATGTTCCGCGTGATAGGCGGCCGCGCCACCGCGCAGCCCGAACAGCCGCTTCGAATAGAGCAGCCAGACCACCGCGGCAATGTTCACCACCAGCGCGCCGATCCGCAGCGCGGTCACCTTCTCGGTCAACTCGTAGATCTCCAGCGGCAGAAACAGACTCGTCGCCACCACCGCGAAATACTCACCCCATCGCTGCACCAACCACAGGCCGAGCGCCTCGATCCCCTGCAAGAGCGCGTAGACGAAGATGCCGATGGCCACCCACAGCAAGGTCGTGTTCGACAGTGAGAACGCCTCATCGATCAGATGCACGATCTTGGACCGGTCGATGTCCCAGCCGATCTGGTCGGCGAAGGGGCGCAGCAGTGGCAGATCCTGGTCGAAAGCGGCCCGCATGGTCTCCCGCGATGAACGGAACTTCAACACTCCTACCGCGGCGACCACCAGCAGCAGTCCGCGCAGCAGCCGCTCGATCGCCAGCGCGCGCATCAGCCAGCGATCCCGCAGCAGCCGCCCGCGCGGCACCTCGGGCGCGTGGTCGGCCGGACCGGACCCGACCGGCTCACCGGGCACGAAGTTCCCGCAGCGCAAACAGCGCCACGCCACCCCCGCCACGGTGTCCACCCGCAACCGGTCGGCCAGGTCCGGCTCATCCGGTGCGTAGGTGTAGTGACCGTGCCAGCCGCACGCGCGTAAGGCCCAATCCATCTGCGCAGCGTAATTCGCGCACGGGGCGGAACGCGGGACCACGGCCGCGCGTTCGACTTGCGGGCCCGAGTGCCTGCGCGGAATGCCCTCCGGGGGATTCAATAGAAAGATCGTCAGTCGGAGGGACCAGGTCATGATCGAGCACCGTGGCGGATTGCCCGCGGATATCCAGCGAGCGTCTGCACCGGGATCGGTGGTGGCGCTGGTCGACGCGGCAACCGGGGTAGAGCGCGAACTCATCGGAAACTGGTTGACCGACGGCGGAATCGCCAAGGAATTCGGCACCGACGCCCCCATCACCCAGTTGGATCTGGACGCGGGCGCCGTCGCCACCCGACTCGTCGGCAGGCACGACGACCCACTCGTGGTACCGGTGCGAGTGCTCTGGCTGCCGCCGGAACGCGACGGCGTTCGCCGGATCACCTTCGCGGACCTGGCGCTACTCACCAACCCGCGCAAGCCGAACCGGCTGGCGCAACGCAAGCTGGTCGGTCAACCGAACCGGCACGTGGTACTGACCGGGCAGCCCGCGCTGCTCAGCGAGTTGCGCACGAACCACCCGGAAGCCGCGGCGCTGGTCACCAAGGGCACCGCCGAGCCGTTCGCCCGGGCCATCGTGCGTGCCGCGGTGGTGGCGCTGGAGCGGGCCGAACGCACCATCATCGGCGACCGCTACAAGGTGCCCCGACTGGTCGCCGAGGAGATCCTCGACTCCCCCGACTTCGAGCGCAGGCTCGAGCTCATCGCCGACCAGATCGGGGCGAGCCCGCACGAGGTGTATCGCCGCGCGGAGAAGGCGTTGAACGAACTCGTCGCCGCGCAAAGCAGATTGGTCTCCGATCTGTTCACCCAGGCGATGCGGCCGGTGCACGCCTCGACCTGGAAGGTGGACTCCGACGATTCGGGGCTGGCCGGGCTGCGCGATCTCAATCGCCGCTACCCGCTGGTGTTCCTGCCCTCGCACCGTTCCTACGTCGACGCGTTCGTGCTCGGCGATGTGCTGGCCCGCAACGACTTTCCGCCGAACCATGTGATCGGCGGCGCCAATCTCGGCTTCTGGCCGATGGGACCGATCGCCCGGCGCACCGGAACCGTGTTCATCCGGCGCAGCTTCGGCGACGACGAGGTGTACAAGGCGGTGGTCGAGGAGTATTTCGCCTATCTGCTCGCCAAGCGATTCAACCTGGAATGGTATTTCGAGGGCGGCCGCACCCGCACCGGCAAGCTGCGTCCGCCGCGCTACGGGCTGCTGAATTACCTTGCGGCGGCGGTCCGTGCGGATCGGGTCGAAGACGTCATGCTGGTGCCGGTGTCGATCACCTACGAGCGGCTGAACGAACTCGGCGCCATCGCCACCGAACAGGTCGGCGGCAAGAAGAAGCCGGAGGGGCTCACCTGGTTGGCGCGCTACATCCGGAGCCAGCAACATTCGGCCGGGCACGTGTATGTGCGGTTCGGCGCACCGCTTTCGGCGCGCGATCGGCTCGCGGCGCACGGCGATCCGCTCACCACGCCGCCGCTGACCATCCCACTGCACCGCACCGAACCCGCGCCGCCCGGACGTACCGAGACCGGACAGGGCGAGACCGAGGCGCCCGAGATCGCCGAGTTGGAGCGTAAGGCCGTGCAGCGGTTGGCGTTCGAGATCGCGGTCGGCATCAATGCGGTCACGCCGGTCACGGTGAACGCGTTGGTCACCCTCGCACTGCTCGGCGTGCACGAGCGCGCCCTGACACTGGGTGAAGTGCGTACCGTGCTCGCGCCGGTGCTCGGCTATATCGAGAAGCGCGATCTGCCGCACGGCGAGCTCGCCGCGCTGTGCGACGACCAGGGACTTGCCGTTGTGCTGGAACAACTTTCGCTGGCCAAGGTGGTGACGGTGTATCGCGGCGGACTGGAGCCGGTGTACTCGATCGAGGCGGGCGCGCACCTGGAGGCCGCGTTCTACCGCAACAGCGCGGTGCACTGGTTCGTCAATCGCGCCATCCTCGAACTGTCCATCCTGGCCGCACTCGACAGCGACGGCGCGGACCAGCTGAGCACCGGCTGGGACGAGGCGTTCCGGCTGCGCGACCTGCTGAAGTTCGAGTTCTTCTTCCCCGAGCGGGCCGAGTTCGCCGAGCAGATGACCGCCGAGATGCTGCTGCTGGACCCGGAGTGGCGCAGCCACACCCGAGACAACACTCTGGGTTCGGAGGTGATGGCCAAGCTCACCGACTCCGGATTCATGATGGCGCACCGCGTGCTCCGTTCGTTCTTCGACGCGCAACTGGTGGTCGCCGAACGGCTGGCCGACCGCGACCCGGCGGCGGAGCTCGACCGCAAACAGTTCATCGCCGAATGCGTTTCGGTCGGCAAGCAGATGATGTTGCAGCAGCGGCTGCACAGTCCGGAATCGGTCTCCACCGAATTGTTCACCAGCGCACTGAAACTCGCTGACAACTACGGCCTGCTCGAACCGGTGTCACACGATTCGGCCAAGCGAAGGGCGGAATTGACCGAGCGCAGAGTGGAATTCGCGGATCGGTTGCGCACCATCGGTGCCCGCATCTCGCAGGCGGCAGCGCTCGATCCGTCCAATCGGGCGACACGGTGAGGCGGAGTCCTGAACCCCGCTACCTACAGGAGGTTCCATGACGGTGCCCAGTGCCGACCTCGAGGCCGCGATCGCCGAGATCCGTTCCGGGCCGCAAGGTCCCGAGGTCGCCGCGATTTTCGACTTCGGCGGCACCGTCGTCGACGGGTTCGCGCGCCGGGGACCGTTTCGACGCCTGGTCGGCCGTCGTGACACCGAGGCCGTCCTGCTCGGCGGCATCCGTAATGGGACCACCGACGGCGAGTACGGCCGGTTCCTGCACCAGCTCACCGACGTGCTGGCAGGCAAGCCGGCGGACGAGCTGGACGCGCTGAGCGTGCGTCTGTTTCGGCGTGCCGTTTACGGCCGCCTGTATCCCGAAGCGTGGCAACTGATCCGGACGCACCAGGCGGCTGGGCACACGGTGGCGCTGGCCAGCTCGCTGACCCGGTTCCAGGTGGCGCCTATGGCATCCGCGCTGGGTATCGAGCACGTGCTGTGCACGCCGATGGCGGTCCAGGACGGCATCCTCACCGGGTACGTCGACGGGAAGACGCTGTGGCGCAATGGCAAAGCCGAGGCGGTTCGGGAATTCGCCGTCGACAACGGCGTTGATCTGACGCGTAGTTATGCCTACGCCGACAGCGCAGCCGATCGGCCGCTGCTGTCCCTGGTCGGTCAACCTGTCGCGGTGAATCCCGATCAGCAGCTCACCGCGATCGCCGCGGAACAGCAGTGGCCGACACTGCGCTTTCACCCCCGCCAGACGCCCCGCCCGGCCGACTATGCCCGTACCACAGCGGGTTTCGCCGGACTGCTCGGCGGCGCGTTCTACGGTGTCGCGGTCAAATCGCCGACCAGGGACCGCAGGCAGATGGCCGACGCGCTGTTGGCACACGCGGCGGGCAACACCCTGCGCATCGCGGGCGTGCGGCTTCGGGTGACCGGCGCCGAGCACGCGCGCGCACCCCGGCCCGCGGTGTTCCTGTTCAACCATCAGAGCCAGTTCGACATCATCATCGTCCCCGAGGTGCTCGGCGGCGGCGTCACCGGCATCGGCAAGAAGGAGCTGACCCGCAACCCGATCTTCGGGCCGCTGATGCGCTTCGTCGGCGTGACCTTCATCGACCGGTCGAGCACCGATAAAGCCAAGGCCGCGCTCGCACCGGTAGTCGAGACACTGCGCAACGGCTTGTCGATCGCCGTCGCCCCCGAGGGCACTCGCTCTTACACGCCGGACGTGGGCCCCTTCAAGAAGGGCGCGTTCCACATCGCCATCCAGGCGGGCGTGCCGATCATCCCCATTGTCATCCGCAATGCGGGCGAAATCTGTTGGCGCAATTCGATGGTCGCGCGCAAAGGCATTGTGGATGTCGCGATCCTCGATCCTATCGATGTGCGCGATTGGGATCCGAACGACATGGGCGACAAGGTGGCCGCGGTCCGTCAGCGCTACCTGGACACGCTGCTGAATTGGCCGAAGCCCGAGTGAGCGAAGCGAACCCCGGCGCAGCGCGCCGAATTCCCTTGGCACTGAGTGATTCAGCCCATACCACGTCGAATTGACCTCAACAATTGTTCAGGTTTAACGATGTTCTCAGTACCGAAGCACACAGCTGCTGATGAGGAGAACATCATGACCGCCATCCAGGCCACCGCCCCCGCCCTGCGCATCCCCGCCGTCAATCGACCCGTCGCGATCATCGGCAGCGTCGCTGTCGCGGTCGTCGTCAACCTCGCCGTCTGGCTGCTCGGCGAAGCCGCCGGCGGCTCGTTCGAGGTGGTCGACAAGGGTGTCACCAATTACGTCGGGGGCATCGGGGTGATCCTGTCCTCCGCGGTGCCGCTGTTGATCGGCATGACCCTGGCCGCGCTGATCTCCTACCGCTGGGTGGGGGTACTGCGGGTGGCTCAGGTCGTCGGCAGCGTCCTCGCCATCGCGACCATCGGCCTCACCGTCTCGGCCGCGTTCGACACCGCGAGCACCGTCGCCTTGTCCGTCATGCACGTGGTGCTGGCGCCGGTCCTGGTGATCGGGTTGGAAGCGATGCGACGTGGACTGACCGCCAACTGAAGCACCCCCGAATGCCGTAGGGCCCCACATCCATCGCGGATGCGGGGCCCTGCGGGGCGTCGGAGTTCAGACGGAGCGACCGAAGAGCAGCTTCCACGGCATCAGCGCCGACTCCAGTTGCACCTTCAGGCTCATCTTCGAGGCACCGAGGGTGCGCTCCTCGAAGCGGATCGGCACCTCGGCGATCTCGATGCCCTTCTTGACCGTCCGGTAGTTCATCTCCACCTGGAACGAGTACCCGTTGCTGCGGATCGAGGCGACGTCGATGGCGCGCAGCGTGTCCGCCTTCCACGCCTTGAAGCCGGCGGTGGCGTCCTTCACGTGCAGTCGCAGAATCAGGTTCACATAGAAGTTGGCCCACGCGGACAGCGCCTTGCGGTACCACTTCCATTCGGCGGCGGTGGAGCCGCCGGGCACATAGCGCGAGCCGAGCACGACACCGGCGTCGGTGGTCGTCAGCTTCTCCAGCATCGCCGGAATCACCTCGGCCGGATGCGACAGGTCGGCGTCCATCTGGATCACCACATCGGCGCCTTCGTCCAGCGCCCGGGTGATGCCCGCGATGTAGGCCCGCCCGAGACCGTCTTTCTCGGTCCGGTGCAGCACACCCACCACATTCGGCAGCTCGACGGCCAGCTTGTCGGCAACGTCACCGGTTCCGTCCGGCGAGCTGTCGTCGACCACGAGCACATGCAGGTCGGGCACCGGCAGCGCGGTCAGCCGCTCCACCGCAACCGGCAGATTCTCCCGCTCGTTGTAGGTCGGCACAACAACGGTAACCCTCAAGGGTCGCCCTCCCTGCTGATCCTGGTCCAGCCCGCAGCCACGACAGGACCCCGAGCATTCGTCTGATTTCTGAGAAACCGTACTTGATCGAACTGAACGAGACCTGAGTGGATCTACCTGGGCTCCCCCGCCCCTCCGCGCCTCAGGCCGGACTCAGGATGCACTCGAGCAGCGTTGGGCGACTGGCGGCGGCGTAGTGGATGAGTCAGCCGGTACCCGACAAGTTACCCATGTTCGTACGAAATCAGTAGGCACGCAGGAACACTGCCAATTGGCAACCCGGTCACTCGCCATCATCACGCCATGATTTATCCCCGGCATCCGCCTGCGCATTGCGCGCCTTGACGATCTCCAGCGCCCGCTCCGCGGTCGCCTGATCCGGATACGGCCCCATCCGATCCTGGAACCAGCACTGCCGCCCCTTCTCGGCCCGCCTGTGCTTCAAGCAGTAATACCAGCGCTCAGCCATACCCCCAGCATCCCATCCGCGCCGCCCGCCCAGGGCACTTTCCAAGGTCAACCGCAGAGCGCAACGGACCGCCGCGAGCGGGACATGACAGCGGGCCTACTCGCGTTTTGCCGCAGCCAGGTCCCGCTCGGGCTATGACCCGGGTTTGCCGACTACCGAGAGGCGGGGCTCGGGGGCGGGTGGGACGTCGTTTTCGCGACGTTCGGCGCGGTAGGAGCGGGCGATCAGGGCGGAGCGCAGGTACCACAGGCCGGAGGGTTGGGCGGGGTCGAAGCCGGTCAGCTGGCCGATCCGCTTGAGCCGGTAGTCGACCGTGTTGGTGTGCACGTGTAGGAGACGGGCGGTCCGTTGGCGGTTGAGGTTGTTGGCGATGTGGATTCGCAGGGTCTCCAGTAGTTCGGGGTGCTCGTCGAGGGGCGTCAGCGCCGCGCCGAGGTGTTCGCGGCCGGGACCTGGACGGGTGAGCTGGTATTCGAGGGCGAGTTGCTCGAATCGGTACAGGCCGGGCACCGACTGCAATCGTTGAACCATGTCCAGCAGTTCGTGCGCCTGGTCCACCGCGCGCGGAATCTCGTCCGCGGTCGCCGCCACGACTGCCGCGGTGATGCCGACCTGCGCCGCGTGCGAGAGACCGTCGACGAGCTCGTCGAGGGCCGTCTCGCCGTGCTGCTCGACCGGAATGAGGATCGTGCCGCCGTCGACGCTCAACAGCGAAAGCGCCTCGCCGCCACACCGAGCCGCCAGCTCGGCCTGCGCGCGGCGCAGCTTACGGCGGGCCACCACCTTCCCGTCGACGGCCGGGTTGCGTTCGTCGCGGTGCCGCGGAATGGCCACCGCCAGCACCAGATACGACTCCGCGATGGCAATCCCGCACTCGCGGGCCATCGTCGACGTCGGATAGCCGCCGAGCAGCGCCGAGGTCAGCGTGTGCACGGCCGTATGGTGTTCGCCGACAACCGATCGCAGTTCGCGGAAGTAGGCGCGCGAGATCGCGGTGGTCAGCGTGTCCAAGATCTCGATGTTCGTCTGCGACCCCTCGACGAAACTGTCGAAGTCCTTCACCGTCAGCTTCGACACGATCAACGCCATGCCCATCTTGAATCCCTCATGGATGGCATGCAGCACCGTGTCGATCGGCACCCCTTCCCGCGCCCACGCCGCGGCAGCCTCCTCCACCTGCTCCAGCTTCTCCGGAATGTTCTCCCCGTCCAGCATGCTCGCCGACAGCTCCAGGCAAACCCGAGTGATCGTCGTGATATCCCCGTTGATCGCGTCCCCCGGCATCGTCCCGCACGGCACAACGTTCTCCACGAAATGCCCCACCATCTGCCGAGACAAGGCTCGAAAGTCCCGCAACGGCGCGGACATCACTGAACTGTCGACCATGACAGCCCCTTTCCTAGGAACTACCTGAACCCTCGATTCACACTAACCACCCAGTAACCAACCCATGCCCTTACCAGCGGATTTGTGAAAAGAGAGACCCCCACCAGCCCCTCCCCTGTGACCGATCACAGCCCCCTCGCCCCACCCCTCGCGCAAACGGCGCCGAACGAGTGCGCCGCGGACAGAGCGGTTCGAAGAGCAGAGCCCCGCCGAGCGGCGACAGCAACGGGCGGAAGGCCTCACGCGCGAACCCCCGACCAACGGGTCCACAACAGACGGAGGGGGTTCGGGGGGCAAAGCCCCGCCGAGCGGGTGTGGGGTTGCACCCCACAAATAAAAAGACGAGGGAGCTCCACCGCGCGCTCTTTGCGCGCAGAGTTCCCTCGCTTCCGAGTGGCCAGGGCCGGGATCGAACCGGCGACCTTCCGCTTTTCAGGCGGACGCTCGTACCAACTGAGCTACCTGGCCGCAGGCACCCGAGTTGAATGCCATACGCGAAACGCCGGATTGCTCCGGCGCTCACTTGCGACCCTGACGGGACTCGAACCCGCGACCTCCGCCGTGACAGGGCGGCGCGCTAACCAACTGCGCCACAGGGCCTTGCTGTACCTCCAACGGTCCGAAGACCGTACCCCCTACGGGATTCGAACCCGCGCTACCGCCTTGAAAGGGCGGCGTCCTAGGCCGCTAGACGAAGGGGGCTCGTCTCCGGATTTCTCCGGAACCGGCTTCAACGGCTGTCCGTTGGGAGCCCGGTTAGCTTATGACAGACCGGACTCGATTCCCAAACCGGCTGGTCAGAGTCCCAAACTGAGCTCCTCGAGGCGCGCGTGGGTGCGCCAGCCGTCGTTGCGGAACTTCTCGGTCCATTCCGGGGTGGCCATCGATTCGATGATCACCTCGAGTGCTTCCTCGAAGCGGGCCCGCAGATCGATGCCGGTGCCGTGCGCGTCGATCATGTATCGCTGGCCGGCCAGCGCGGCGGTCAGCGTGCGGGTGAACCGGTCGGCGTCCGCGTCGGCGCGCAGTTGCCCTTGGTCGATGGCGCGGACCGTGAGCGCGCGTGTGGCGCGCCCGAGGATCCGGCCACCGCCGGCTTGCACGTCCCGATAGAAGTCGGGCTCGATGATCAACCGGTATTCGGCCTGCACGATGATGTCGTGCTCGAGCCGCAATGCCATCTCGTCGATCATGCCGTGCATGATGTCCAGTGGTCCGAGATCCGTTCGCCCGACCCAACGCTCGGCCGAGGCCCGATAGCGTTCGACCGCCGTCTCCAGTACGGCGCGCGCGAGATCTTCCTTGGAATCGAAATGGAAGTACATGGCGCCCTTGGTGGCACGCGACCCTTCCAATATGCGGTTGAGCGATGCAGCGGCATAGCCGCTCTTCCCGAACTCAACGGCGGCGGACCTGATAATCGCCGCACGTGTCCGGCGGGCCCGCTCTTGCTGCCGTGCCATGCTCGAAACGCCTCCGAAGCCTACTCGCCGCCAAACAGCCACCCCCAAAGGAACGGGCCCTTGGCGCGAAGTTATGAGTTTTATCAATACTTCAAACCGGGTTTTCGCCCAGTTTCAAACTTTCGGTACGAAAACTTGCGAAAAACCTGAAACACACCAGCTGGTATAGTTTTCCTGCCCGGGTGCGCCGCAGGGGGTGCGCACCCGGGTATTTCTTCGTCTCGGATCTGCCTCCCGCGGCGTCGTCTCCAGGTGAGCCACGATCGGCCGGACCGGTCGCGACACGTTCGGGCACATCAACGATAAGCCGAATTCCGAATCACCGGACGAGTCGGTGATTCTTCCGGAATTCATCAAGTGGTCACCGTACCCGGAAACCCCATCCGACACGCGGCAAACCGACGAGTCAGGTAACTGACCGGGCCGGTTTACTGTTACAGCAAACATCACGCAACCAAGCTTCCCTGCCTGCTCGAGCCCCCAAATCGACAGCGTCCCAGCGTCGTTCACCCGAGTCGACCGGCCGACCGGAACACCGGCCATCGCCCGCAGCCCGCCCGCTCACCCCACCGGCGTGCGCCCCCGAGCTCGGGCCACTCACCCCCCGCAAATCCAAAGACATTGCTAGCCAACATGATTCGATGATATCCAAATACTCGTTCAATGAACAAAGTTGGGTACCAAATGTTTACCCGCAAGATCGCGCCCTACGCATCCCGCGTTACTAGGCGCGACAACAAGTCTCGGCGTCAGGTTGCCACTACCCGCCGACACCCACGATCGGCGGGACACCTATCCCGCGCCACGCCGCACTCCCCCATTTGGGTCATCGCGCCACGCCTACTACACTGGCCCACCGCGCCCCTATAGCTCAGTTGGTAGAGCTACGGACTTTTAATCCGCAGGTCGTAGGTTCGAGCCCTACTGGGGGCACACCCATCGGGCGCCCGGTCTCACCGGGCGCCCGTACTCGTTTCCGCAGGGCTATTGCCCGCCCCATCGCGAGGTTCATACTGACAACGCGCCCCCGGCGCGCGGGTCCGAATGACCACACTCCATCCGGGCATTCCCCTACTGTGAGCGCGACACGGGCAATCCCGGGTCACCCCTCGACAAGGCGGAGCTGATGACTTCCTTCGATGATTTGCTCTCCCAGGTGCCCATCGCCCAGATCGCCGCGAAGCTCGGCGTCGACGAGAACACCGCGAAAACCGCGGTCCAAGCGGCGCTGCCCACGCTGCTCGGCGGACTGCGAGCGAACGCGACGAAACCAGAAGGCGCCGCCTCACTGGTCGGCGCGCTGGACAACCACGGCGACCTGGTCGAGGGCGAGGGTGCGGTCGACATCGACAAGGTCGACGTCGCCGACGGCTCGAAGATCGTCGAGAACGTTTTCGGCGACGAGAAGAACACGGTGATCAGCGCGCTCGGCGCGACCGAGGGCACCGGCGGCAACGACCTGATCGGCAAACTCATGCCGATTCTCGCCCCGATCGTGCTCGCCTACCTGGCCAAGCAAATGACCGGCGGCGCCAGCGGCACGGCGCCGCAGACGCCGCCGCAATCCGACGGCGGCGGGCTCGGCGATCTGCTCGGCGGCCTGCTCGGCGGCAGCAGCAAGAGCGGTGGCATCGGCGGAGCGATCGGCGAGGCGCTGGCCAAGAACGCCGGTGGCGCACTGGGGAACGTGCTGGGCGGCCTCTTCGGCGGAAAACGCTGAGCGGGGCGGCCTATGCGTTTCACCTCGGCATGTGCGATGCGGCACGCCGAGCTAACACTCTCCGGCCCGTTGCGATATTCCCCTCGCTGCGGGCCGAAGTCATACACTCGAGGGTGGGCGCCGAACGCCGACGAGGGCGTATGACGTGCATCACGGGGCATCAACGGGCAATCGGATGCGCTTCGCATCACACCTACGGTGCCGTAAGGTATGGCCGCACGACATCGGTCTACCTTGGGGGGATGACCTGCACGACCGGACGCACAGACTGAAGGGTTCATACATGGCAAGGGATCTGACTCAACTCGAGCTTCTTACGGAGTTGGAGCCGGTTGCCGCAGAAAACGTCAACCGGCACTTCTCTTTGGCAAAGGAATGGCATCCGCACGACTACGTCCCGTGGGATGAAGGCCGCAATTTCGCCGCACTCGGGGGCATCGATTGGGACCCGGAGCAGTCCCGGCTGAGCGAGGTCGCGAAGGCGGCCATGATCACCAACCTGCTCACCGAAGACAACTTGCCCTCGTATCACCGCGAGATCGCCGAGAACTTCTCGCAGGACGGCGCCTGGGGCACCTGGGTGGGTCGCTGGACCGCCGAGGAGAACCGGCACGGCATCGTGATGCGCGACTACCTGGTGGTCACCCGCGGCGTCGACCCGGTCGCTCTCGAAGAGGCCAGGATGATCCACATGACCAACGGCTTCGCGTCGCCGACCGAGGCCGACGCGGGCTTCCTGCACTCCGTCGCGTACGTGACCTTCCAGGAACTGGCCACCCGAGTCAGCCACCGCAACACCGGCAAGGTCTGCGACGACCCGATCGCCGATCGCATGCTGCAGCGCGTCGCCGCCGACGAGAACCTGCACATGATCTTCTACCGCAACATGTGTGGCGCGGCCCTGGACCTGGCCCCCGACCAGACCATCGAGGCCATCACGCTGATCCTGGAGAACTTCCAGATGCCCGGCGCCGGCATGCCGAACTTCCGCCGCAACGGCGTCCTGATGGCCAAGCACGGCATCTACGATCTGCGCCAGCACATGGAAGAAGTGGTGCAGCCGGTGCTGAAGAAGTGGAACATCTTCGACCGCGAGGACTTCACCGCACGCGGCGAAGCCTGCCGCGAGCGGCTCGCCGCGTACCTCGACAAGCTCGGCAAGGACGTGCTGAAGTTCGAAGAGCAGCGCGACCGGATGCTCGCCCGCGAGGCCGCCAAGGCCGAACGCCAGATGGCAGGCAGCACCGCGAGCTGAGCTCGCGCCCGATACACCTGAGCCGCCGCCCGGTTACCCGGGCGGCGGCTCGCGTATGTCCGGCTAACGCCGAGTCCAGCTATTTCCTACTTCGAAGGTTTATTGCGTCGAAGATTCGCTTCGACGCAATAAACCTGCGAAGGGTCGCTCACTTCATAGGCCCGCTTACTTCCACGGACCCGCATTCCGTGCCGTCGCGCTCTTCACGTTGACGAACGCATTCGCCTTGTCGATGTCGCCCGCTCGGAAATGACCTTTGTGTGACCGGCAAGCTGTTCCGCCGGTATTGGACTCGATCGGGTAATGGGTGGATATCTGCCCGTCCTTCCACTCGACGGCGGCTCGTGCGGTTTCGATCGGGATTATCGGGGAGAGCGCTGCGGTCATCGGATTCGGGCGGCTCGGTCCTACCCGGACGACCTGTCAGTTCCTACCGTGAATGCACGACGACGGCGTCGGATGGGAAAGGGATTGGCGACATGGCAAAGCACCGCTCACGCTGGATGGACGCGGAGATGGACGCGCTGGCCGAGCTGTCGCGCGACTTCTTCGGCAAGGAATGCGCGCCGCACGAGCAACGGTGGGCGCAGCAGCAGCACATCGATCGCGAGGTCTGGTTGCGGGCGGGCGAACTCGGCCTGCTGTGCCCCAGCATCCCGGAGGAGTACGGCGGTGGGGGCGGCGACTTCCGGCACGACGCCGTGATCGCCATCGAGCAGGTGCGCGCGCTGGCGCCCAGCTTCGGCGGGCCGGTGCACAGCACGATCATCGCGCACTACATCGCGGGCTACGGCACCGACGAGCAGAAGAAGACCTGGCTGCCGAAGCTGGCCTCCGGGGAGATCGTCGCGGCGATCGCGATGACCGAGCCGGGCACCGGATCGGACCTACAGGCGATCCGCACCACCGCGACCGTGCAGGGCGACGAATACGTCGTCAACGGCGCCAAGACGTTCATTTCCAATGGTTTCCTGGCCGATCTGGTGCTGGTGGTCGCCAAGACGAACGAGCAGGGCGGCGCGGGAGGGCTTTCGCTGATCGCCGTCGAGACGAGCCGGGCCGGTTTCCGGCGCGGCCGCAACTTGCACAAGATCGGCCAGCACGGGCAGGACACCTGCGAGCTGTTCTTCGACGAGGTGCGGGTGCCGCGCGCGAACCTGATCGGCGAGGCCGAGAACATGGGCTTCATCCAGCTGATGCAGCAGCTCGCCCAGGAGCGGCTGATCATCGCGGTCACCGCGATGGCGACGATGGAGAAGACGGTCGAGCTGACGCTGGCGTACACCAGAGAGCGAAGCGCCTTCGGCAAGCCGATTTTCGCCTTCCAGAACACCAAATTCACGCTCGCCGACTGCGATACGGCGGTCACCGTGGGCTGGAGCTTCCTGGACGATTGCATCGAGAAGCACGTCACCGGCGATTTGGATATTCCCACCGCGGCCAAGGCCAAGCTGTGGCTGTCCGAGCAACAGAACATCTTGGCGGACCGCTGTTTACAGCTGTTCGGCGGCTACGGGTACATGGCCGAGTACCCGATCGCGCGGATCTTCACCGATTCGCGGATCCAGAAGATCTACGGCGGCACCAACGAGATCATGAAGGAGATCATCGCACGTGGCCTCTGATCCGACCGAGTACCGCACCACCGCTTCGTGATTGCCGAATCCGCCGACGATCCGCCCGGGAACGCCGACACTGAGGACAGTGCGCCGCGCCGGTCGGGGTATTCGCCGACCGGCCGTGCTCGCTCGGATCACGAAGCGGAAAGGCCGAGAACATGACCAGTGCACCGAAGGACGAGCACCCGCTCGCGGGGAAGGTCGTCGCGATCACCGGCGGGGCCCGCGGGATCGGCCGGGCCACGGCCGAGGCATTCCTCGGGGCGGGCGCCGCGGTCGCGATCGGGGACATCGATGTGGAACTGGTGGCCAAGACCGCGGTCGAGCTCGGGGCCGACCCGGCGGCCAGGATCATCGGCCTGCCGCTGAACGTCATCGACCGCGACTCGTTCGCCGCGTTCCTCGACGAGCTCGAGCAGCAGCTCGGGCCGCTGGACGTGCTCGTCAACAACGCGGGCATCATGCCGACCGGATTGTTCGCCGACGAGGACGAGGCGATGACCGAGCGGATCCTCGACATCAACCTGCGCGGGGTGATCCACGGTTCGCGGCTGGCCACCAAGCGCTTCCTGGCGCGTGGCGGCGGGCACCTCATCAACATCGCGTCCCTGGCTGGTACGCAAGGCTTTCCGGGCCTGGCCACCTACTGCGCGAGCAAGCACGCGGTGGTGGGGTTCACCTCGGCGCTGCACCTGGAACTGAAGGAGCACGGCGTGCGGGTCTCGGCGGTGCTGCCCGGCATCGTGCGCACCGAGCTGTCGGCCGGTGCGAACATGCCCGGCTGGATCGAACCGATGACCACGGTCGATCCTGAGGACGTCGCGCAGGCGATCGTCCGGACGGTGGTCCGGGGCAAGCCGATGGTGACGGTGCCGCGCCGATTGGCCGCGATCATCAAGTCCGCGCAGCTGCTGCCGTACCGGGCGCAGCTCGGCGTCGCGCGAATCACGGGGGCGACAACGGCTTACACGCAGCCCAACCCGGAGATCAGAGAGAAGTACCACCGGCGGCTGCGCGGCGAATAGCTAACGCGCGGAACCACGGTAGGAACCCGGCGGGCTGCCGGTCCAGCGCCGGAACGCGCGCCGGAACGCACTGGGTTCGGAGAAGCCGAGCCGGGCCGAGAGCGCCTCGACCGTCTCGTCACCGCGCACCAGGCTGGCCACCGCCGCGTCGCGCAGGATGTCCTCGCGGATCTGGGTGATCGAGGTGCCCTCGTCGCCGAGCTTGCGGCGCACCGTCTGCGGGCTCATGGCCAGTCGCCTGGCCACCTCGTCGGCGGTCGGCCAGTCGCCACGCAACCCGCGAGCGAGGATCTTGCGTACCTGCTCGGCGAGCGAGGTGCCATAGTCGCGGCGGGACAGCACGTCGGTCGGCGCGTTGCGCGTCCACGCGATCAGATCTTCCTCGGTGCGGGCGATCGGCGCGGCGAGTAGATCGCTGTCGAAGGTGATGGCCGCGGTGGCGGCGTCGAAGACGAGCGGGGCGCCGAAGACCAGGTCGTAGTCGTCGATGTTGCGGGGCCGCGGATACGGAAACTCCACCTGACGCAAGGCGACTCGGCGGCCGATGCCCCAGGAGATCATGCGGTGCACGCCCGCCAGCAGGAAGACGGTGAGCAGCTCTTCGCCCTCGTCGAGCACGCTGGTGTCGATCGTGTATCTGGTGAGTTCACCGGTCGTGGTCACCGCCATCGGCGGCAGGCCGGGCAGCAGTCGCCGGTATTCGATGAACCGGTGGATCGCCGCGCCCAGATCGGGGCAGCCGACAACGCCGAAGCCGACCAGCCGAATCGACCCGCGCGGCACGGGTGCCGGGCCGAGGCCGAACAGTTCGTCGTCGCTGATCCGCCAGAGTTGGCGCACGGTCGCGGCCATCTGCTCGACGGTGACCCGCGCTCGATCCTGAGCCAGCAGCTCCGGTGCGACGCCGACGCTGCCGAGTAGCTGCTCGATGTCGACGCCTTGCCGCTCGGCGGTGGCGACGGCGGAGCGCACGAAGTCGATCGGCACCGTCCTCGCCGTCACCGATACCTCCTGCGTCCCTGGTCGAGGCGAACCTACCAGGCCGGATGCGGTGAGCGCGGCGGTCACCGAACCTGCGCCGCGCGGTCATCCCGGCCGCCACCGCCGGTTTCTAGCGTTGCGGTATCGGGCAATGACGCCGACCCAGGAGGCCGGGTGAGACACCAGTGACGGACGGGACCAGCTTCGCTCTGGAGCGGTTGGGCAGATGGGGTGCGCGGGGGACGTTCGACGTGGATCGGCGGCGCACGATCGCCTATGCCGCGGCGACCAACGACCCGATCCAGCAGCATCTCGACGGGATCTACGCACCACCGGTTTTCGCGGTCGTACCGGCTACGGTGATGATGGCCGACGCCGCGATGTCGGTGGTACCCGATGAGCTGATGCTGCGGATCCTGCACGGCGAGCACGACTTCCGGTTCCACCGGCCGATCGAACCGGGCGAGACGCTGGCGGTGCGCGCCCGGCCGACCGGGATCGAGGGCAAATCCTCGGGCGTGGTCGTCACCGCGCACATCGAGACCCACAGCGTGAGCAACGGCGACCTGGTCAACGAGCAGTACTTCATCGGATTCTTCCGTGGTGGTCGATTCGACGGCGCCCGAGGCGAACCGAGTCCGGCCCATTTCTTCGACGAGAACCTGCGCGCCCGCGAACCGAACTTCACCGTGGCGCAGACCTTCGACACGGACCAGACCTTCCGTTACGCCGAAGCGGCGGGCGATCCGATGCCGATCCACCTGATCGACGAGTTCGCCAAGGCGATGGGACAGCCGGGGATCATCATCCACGGCCTGTGCACGATCGCGTTCATCTCGCACGCACTGATCACCCGAATCAGCCCCGATGATCCAGCCCGGCTGAAAAGGCTTGCGGTGCGGTTGAGTTCGCCCGCATTCCCGGGACAGACCATCACTACCGCGACGTGGGCGACGGGTACCCGGGACGGCCGGGACGGCTACGTCTTCGAAACCTGGTCCGACAACGACCAATTCGTCATCCAGGACGGGCTCGCCGAGTTCGCCCCCGCAACCTGAGCAAGGAGAATCACCGTGGCAAAAGCCAAGGTATCCAAGGAGTTCCCGGCCGCACCGGAAAAGGTGTGGGCGGTGCTGTCCGATCCGAACCGCTTCGAGGAGTGGCTGACGGTGCACACCAAGTGGAAGGAGCCGCCGCCCGCACGGCTGGCCACCGGGGCGAAGATGACCGAGGTGCTCACCATTCTGGGAATGGCGAACACCATCACCTTCACCGTGGACGAGTACGCCGCCCCGACCACGACGAAGTTCTCCGGCACCGGCTTGGCGGGCGCGACGATCAGCTTCACGCTGACCGTGCGGCCCAGCGGCGACCAGGCCGCGCTGGTCACCATCGACGCGGAGTTCATCAGTCAGATGATGGTCGGCGCCATCGGCGGCGCGATCGAACGCGCCGCCACCAAAGAACTCGACGCCTCCCTCACCAACCTCGCCGGTCTGCTCGCCTGACCGCGTTCACCCGCATCGAAAGGAACGACATGGGTTCGCTGGACGGACGCGTCGCGATCGTCACCGGCGCCGGCCGCGGCATCGGCCGGGCGCACGCGCTGCTGCTGGCCGCCGAGGGCGCCGCCGTCGTGGTCAACGACCTCGGCGGCAACAACGAGGGTGTCGGCGCCGACGCCGGGCCCGCGCGGCAGGTGGTCGACGAGATCATCGCGGCGGGCGGGCGCGCGGTCGCCGACACCGCCGACATCGCCGACTGGGCCGGTGCGAAAGCCCTTGTCGAGCAGGCGATCACCGCCTTCGGCGGGCTGGACATCCTGGTCAACAACGCGGGCATCCTGCGCGACGCGTTCATCGCCGCGATGGACGAGGCGCAGTGGGACGCGGTGATCGCGGTGCACCTCAAGGGCCACTTCGCGGTGCTGCACCACGCCGCCGCGTACTGGAAGGAACAGTCGAAAGCGGGCAGGCAGGTCGCGGCGTCGGTGATCAATACCGCCTCGGCGTCGGGCACCTTCATGCCCAACCCGGGCCAGGCGAATTACGGCGCGGCCAAGGCGGGGATCGCCGCGCTGACCCAGGTCGCCGCGCTCGAATTGGAGCGATACGGTGTGCGCGCCAACGCCATTGCCCCGGTTGCCCGCACCCGGCTCACCCTGGCCACGCCGGGAATGGGCGCCGTGTTCGCCGCCGAGGTTCCCGAGGGTGAGTTCGATGCCTTTGCCCCCGAGAACATTTCGCCGATAGTCGGCTACCTCGCCTCGGAAAACTGCCCGATCACCGGCAAGGTCTTCGCGGTACAGGGCGGCGCGGTCTCCGCTCTCGACGGCTGGACCGCCACCGCGACCATCGAAACCGACGGTCCGTGGCAGCTGGCCGATCTGGCCGAGCGCCTACCGGGCCTCGGCTGACCCGACACACTCGCCGACACCGGCACCGCATCCGCCGGTGGTGCCTCACGTGAGGTACGCCACATCCGCCGCCCAACGGAGCGCTTACGCATCGCTGCGGCCTGCACGGTTGCCCGGTACCACCGCTCCCGGTCAACGACCCGAGCAGGTCCCTTACGTGCGGAAATGAGACACTGGACGGCGTGACGATGACTTCCGAGGCGACGACCGACCTGCGGATCGGACCGTATCCGGTCGATCCGGCGGTGGTGCTCGCGCCGATGGCGGGCATCACGAATCTGGCGTTCCGCAAGCTGTGCCGCGAATTCGGTAGCCCGACCTCCATCTATGTCTGCGAGATGATCACCGCGCGGGCGGTGGTCGAGCGCAACGAGAAAACGCTGCACATGATGTCGTTCGACGCCGACGAGAGCCCGCGGTCGATGCAGCTGTACGGCGTCGACCCGGCCACCCTCGGCGAGGCGGTGCGGATCATCGTCGGCGAGGGCTGGGCCGATCACATCGACCTCAACCTCGGCTGCCCGGTACCGAAGGTCACCCGGCTCGGCGGCGGTGCCGCGCTGCCCTACAAGCGGGCGCTGTTCAGCCGGATCGTGCGCGCCATGGTGCAGGCGGCCGAGCCCGCGGGCGTCCCGGTGACGGTGAAGTTCCGGATCGGCATCGATGACGAGCACCTGACCTACCTCGATGCCGGTCGCATCGCGGAAGCCGAAGGGGCGCAAGCGGTTGCGCTGCACGCCAGGACCGCCGCGCAGCGCTACTCCGGCCAGGCCGACTGGTCGGCCATCGCGCGCCTGAAGGAAGCCGTCCGCACGATTCCGGTGCTCGGCAACGGCGACATCTTTTCCGCCGCCGACGCGGTCCGGATGATGGACGAAACCGGCTGTGACGGTGTCGTGGTCGGCCGCGGCTGCCTCGGCCGCCCGTGGCTGTTCGCCGAACTCCAGGCGGCGCTGCGCGGCGAGCCACTGCCCGCGCCGCCGAACCTCGGCCGGGTAGGCGAGGTGCTGTACCGGCACGCCACGCTGCTGTCCGAGCACCTCGGCGAGGACAAAGCCATGCGCGACCTGCGCAAGCACATGGCCTGGTACCTGATGGGTTTCCCGGTCGGCGCCGACCTGCGCCGCGCGTTCGCCACGGTGTCGAGGCTCATCGAATTGGAAGACCTTGTCGGGCAACTCGATCCGACGGCGCCGTTCCCCAGAGACGCCGAAGGCCCACGCGGCAGACAGGGTTCGCCGGGCAAGGTCGCGCTGCCACAC
Source organism: Nocardia brasiliensis (assembly GCF_042691675.1). Taxonomy (GTDB): domain Bacteria; phylum Actinomycetota; class Actinomycetes; order Mycobacteriales; family Mycobacteriaceae; genus Nocardia; species Nocardia brasiliensis_D. The sequence goes on along the minus strand of NZ_CP170507.1, from coordinate 882,490 downwards.
GGCTGGCTGGACGATCCGGAGGACCCCGCGGTGCCGCACGGTGCCGACGTGATGCACAGCGGCGGCTGAGCTTCAGGCGCTGAAGCATCCAGCCGCTGGGACATCCAGCCGCTGGAATATCCAGGCGCCGCGACCGAGATCCGGGTATCCAAACGACACGGTCGCCTATTCGATTTCGCACTCGGGTGGCTCGCCGTGGCGGAATCGTTATCATTGCGGAATCGGTCAAGCCGGTCGAGTTCGGCCCGAGGCGGCGACGAAGACGAAAAGCGAGGTTCGTTGGTGGGTGACGATCGGCACGGGCATTCGCCACGGCCCGGAGGTCGCGCCCCGTGGGAGCGCTATCCCACGGAGGATTACACCGAACGAGACGGCTCCCGGTCGTCCCGACGGTCCCGTCATACCGACGCCACCGCGGACCCCGGTGCGGCCCCACTCACCGTGCAGGATCTGGTCGAGAAGGTCGACAACGAGCGCTCCGGCCGCCGGGGACGGCGCGCCGCCGCCGCGCCCGACGACGCCGCCGCACCGAGCCGGGGAACCCGGCGCGGTGAACCGGCCCCGCCCGCCGCGGACCCCGCGCGCATGCGCCCCGCCGAGCCGTCCGCACGCCGCCCGGCCGACCAGCCCCGCCGCCCAGCGGACCAGCCGCGCCCCCCGGAGCAGCCGACCCGACGCCAAGGCGATCCGGCCGCTCGACGCCAACCCGCGCCCGGCCGTCCGGCCGAGCAGGCACCGCGCCGTCCGGCCGACCAGGCACCGCGCCGCTCCGCCGACGGCCCATCGCCGCGCACGGCCGGTTCACCGGTAGTCCAGGACATCGCGGGCACTCCCGCCGCGCGGACCCCGAACCGGCGCGGTCCAGCCGAGGACAACAGGCAGGCTGCCCCGGCTGCCCGTGCGAAGCAGGAAACGGCCGAAGAGGTCACCGATATCCTGCCGCCGCTCACCGAGACCAGCCGGGCCAAGCGCAAGAAGACCGACTGGCCGACCAGCGAAGCCGGTGCCGCCCAACCCAAGTCGGTCGGCGCCGTACCGCTGTCCCGGCTGGCCGCCAGCAAGCAGCGCCGCAACAAGCGGCTGCGGCTCATCGGGCGGAGCGCCATGGCGGTCTTCGCGGTGCTCTGCCTGCTCACCACCGGCGGCGGCTGGAGTTATCTGCGTTCCACCGGTAACGGGTTCACCCAGATCTCCGCGATCGACAACAACAGCGAAGACGTCGTCGACTCGAACGCGCAGCTCGGCGACGAGAACTACCTGCTCGTCGGCACCGACACCCGTGCGGGGGTGAACAGTCAGGTCGGCGCGGGCACGCTCGACGACGCCGAGGGCTCCCGCGCGGACACCGTCATGCTGGTGAACATCCCGAAGAACCGCTCCCGCGTTGTTGTCGTCTCGTTCCCCCGCGACCTCGACGTCACCAGGCCGCAGTGCAACGGCTGGGACAACGAGAAGGTGCAGTACACCAACGAGGTCTTCCCGTCGGCCATCGGCGACAAGCTCAACGCCGTCTACGCGCTCGGCGGCCCCAAGTGCCTGTTCACCACCATCCAGCGGATGACCGGCAGTGCGATCAACCACTTCATCGCGGTCGACTTCGCGGGCTTCGAGGCCATGGTCGATCAGATCGGCGGCGTCGAGGTGTGCGCGCCGAAGCCGATCACCGACGAAGTGCTCGGCACCGTGCTGGAGAACCCCGGCAAGCAGCGGGTGAACGGCTCGACCGCGCTGAACTACGTGCGCGCCCGGCACGTCTACGGCGAGGAGCGCAGCGACTACGACCGGATCAACCGGCAGCAGCGCTTCATGGCCTCGCTGTTGCGCGGCGCGCTATCGAGCCGGGTGCTCTTCGATCCGGGCAAGCTGAACGGCTTCATCAACGAGTTCACCAAACACACCTGGGTCGACAAGGTGCAGCCCTCCGATCTGCTGACGCTCGGCCGATCGCTGCAGAAGCTGGACGCGGGCACCGTCACCTTCCTGACCATCCCCACCGCGGGCACCACCTCGTACGGCAACGAGATTCCCCGCGAATCCGACATCAAGGCCATCTTCAAGGCAATCCGCGACGACCAGCCACTACCTGGTGAGAAGAAGGTGTCCCCGGCCCCGGGATCCATCCCGTCGGCCCCGCCGACCCCGCCCAAGCTGACCGCGGCCGATCCGAGCACGGTGTCGCTGCTGGTTTCCAATGGCTCGGGTGTCGGGGGCGCGGCCCAGCGGGCGGCGACCAAGCTGGGCAACCAGGGTTTCCAGATCTTCAACACCGGCAACTACTCCGGCGGCCAGGAGGTGACCTCCAAGGTTCGCTATGGGCCAGGGCAGGAAGCCGCCGCGGCCACGGTGGCCAGCTCGATACCCGGCGCGCTGCTGGAGTCGGCGAACGATCTCGGCGGCATCGTCGAGGTCGTCATCGGCGCCGACTTCACCGGCACGGTGCGGGCTCCGGCACCGGTCGGCGAGCCGATCTCGAACATGCCCGCCACCGCCGCTGCGACGCCGGTCACGCTGCCCTCGGATCTGGAACACGTCAACGCCGCGGACGACACGTGTAAGTAAGCGCACCTCCGGCTTCGCTCCGCTACTCACGGACCGCGGCCGGACGCCGCCCAGCGGCGCCTGTCGAGCACCCATCGTCACCTGCGGCAACACCGGCGCTAACCTTCGGCACCGGGCATTCACCCTCCGTTCGTGACTTGGTCAGCGCTGGGAACTAATGTCTGGTTTCATGCGTGTCATCTACAACGAGCAAATGGCGGATCTCGCTCACCTCTTGGGCGAGATGGCCGGTCTGGCTGGTTCGGCCATGGATCGGGCCACCCAGTCACTGCTCCAGGCCGACCTCACCCTGGCAGAGCAGGTGATCACCGAGGCCGACCGAATCGCCGAGCTGATCCAGGACGCCGAGGAGAAGGCGTTCGCACTGCTGGCGCTGCAGGCGCCGGTCGCGGGCGACCTGCGACAGGTGGTCAGTGCGATCCAGATCGTGGCCGACGTCAATCGGATGGGCGCGCTCGCGCTGCACGTGGCCAAGGTGACCCGGCGACGCCACCCCAACCACGCGCTGCCCGAGGCGGTCAACGGCTACTTCGCCGAGATGGGCCGGATCGCGGTCAACATGGGCGCCGGCGCCAAAGAGGTGCTGGAGACGCGCGACCCGGAGCGCGCCGCGCAGCTCAACGAGGACGACGAGGCGATGGACGACCTGCACCGTCACCTGTTCACCCTGCTGATGGACCGCGACTGGAAGTACGGCGTGGCCGCCGCCGTCGACGTCACCCTGCTCGGCCGCTACTACGAGCGCTTCGCCGACCACGCCGTCGAGATCGGCCGCCGCGTCATCTTTCTGGTCACCGGCGTATTGCCGCCGGACCCCGACGTCGAATCCTGAGTGGCAACTGCCTGCGGTCCGATAAGGATGGCAGGCAGTTTCACCTTGCCGCGAACACGAGAAAGGCCCGCGCTGCACAGCGCGGGCCTTCCGATGCCGAACGATTACCCGAAGCGGCCGGAGATGTAATCCTCGGTGGCCTTCTTGCCGGGGTTGGAGAAGATCTTCTCGGTGTCGTCGATCTCGACCAACCGGCCGGGCTTGCCCTGGGCCTCCAGGTTGAAGAAGCCGGTCTGGTCACTCACCCGGGCAGCCTGCTGCATGTTGTGGGTGACGATGACGATGGTGAATTCCTTCTTGAGCTCGGTGATCAGGTCCTCGATCGCCAGCGTCGAGATCGGGTCGAGGGCCGAACAGGGCTCGTCCATCAGCAGCACGTCCGGCGATACCGCGATCGCACGGGCAATGCACAGTCGCTGCTGCTGACCGCCGGACAGGCCACCACCCGGCTTGTCGAGGCGGTCCTTCACCTCGTTCCAGAGGTTCGCACCGCGCAACGAGCGCTCGGCGACCTCGTCGAGTTCCTTCTTGTTGCGCACGCCCTGCAACTTCAGTCCGGCCACCACGTTGTCGCGAATGGACATGGTGGGGAACGGGTTCGGGCGCTGGAACACCATGCCGATGGTGCGGCGCACGCCGACCGGGTCGATCTGCGAGCCGTAGATGTCCTCACCGTCGAGCAGTACCGCACCCTCGACGCGGGCGTTCGGCGTCACCTCGTGCATGCGGTTGAGCGACCGCAGCACGGTGGACTTACCGCAACCCGACGGGCCGATGAAGGCGGTGACACTGCGCGGCAGCACGGTCAAGTCCACATCGGCGACCGCGTGGAACTTGCCGTAGAAGATGTTCAGGTCTTTGACGTCGATCCGCTTGGCCATCTGAGTCTTCCTATCGATTCCGCGTGAGCAGCTTGTTGACGACCGCGGCCGCCGCGTACAGCAGCGCGATGAGCAGGATCAGCGTCAGCGCCGCGCCCCACACCCTGGCCCGTCCCTCGGGCTCCGGGTTCGCCAGCTCCTGATAGATCAACAGCGGCAGCGAGGCCATGTTGCCGTCGAAGAGGTCGGTGTTGATGGACTTGCTGTAGCCGACGAGCACCAGCACCGGCGCGGTCTCACCCATGACGCGGGCGAGGGAGAGCAGGATGCCGCTGATCATCCCGGGCAGCGCGGTCGGCACCACGATCCTGGCGATGGTCTTCCACTTCGGCACGCCGAGCGCGTAGGAGGCTTCGCGCAGCTCGTCCGGCACCAGTTTCAGCATTTCCTCGGTGCTGCGCACCACCACCGGCAGCATCAGCAGCACCAATGCCAGCGACACCGCGAAGGCGCTCTGCGGTGCGCCGAAGGTGGCGATCCACAGCGCGAAGATGAACAGCGCCGCGACGATGGACGGCACGCCCGCGAGGATGTCCACCATGAAGGTGGTGGTCTTGGCCAGCCAACCACGGCCGTATTCGACCAGGTAGATGGCGGCCATGATGCCGAGCGGCACCGCGATGACCGCGGCGATCGCCGACTGCACGATGGTGCCGTAGATGGCGTGGTACACACCGCCACCGGACTGGTCGGGCAGGATGCCCTTCTGCGACTTCTGCCACCAGTCCACCGAGACAACGGATTCGAAGCCCTTGCTCACCACCATGATGAGCACCCAGGCCAGCGGGATCAGCGCGATGGCGAAGCACAGCCAGACCGTGCCGGTCGCGATGTTGTTGCGGATCCGCCGCCCGGTGCTGACGTGCCGGAAGGTCGGCGCCTTGATCGGCTTGTCGAGTGTGGTCGAGGTCATCACCCGTTCACCCTTCCGCCGGCGGCGAGCCGCGCCAGCGCGTTGACGACGAAGGTCAGCGCGAACAACACGAAGCCTGCCGCGATGTAGGCGCCGGTCGGCAGCGGCGAGCTGAATTCCGAAGCCGCGGAGGCGATCTTGGAGGCGAAGGTGTAGCCGCCGTCGAATACCGACCAGTGCCCCGCCTGCGCCGAGGTGCGCAGCACGACCAGCACCGCGATCGTCTCGCCGAGCGCGCGGCCCAGACCGAGCATCGAACCGGCGATCACACCGCTGCGGCCGTAGGGCAGCACGGTCATCCGCACCATCTCCCACTTCGTGGCGCCCAGCGCGTGGGCGGCCTCGATGTGCGCGGGCGGGGTGAGATTGAAGACCTCACGGGAGACCGAGGTGATGATCGGCAAAATCATCACCGCGAGCACCACGCCCGCGGTGAAGATGGTGCCGCCACCGGCGATCGAGACATTGCCGTCGGAGAACAGGAAAAACCAGCCGAGTTTTTCGTTCAAGAACTTTTGCGCCGGTTCCAGCTGCGGTGCGAGCACCAGGAATCCCCAGAGACCGAACACGATCGACGGCACCGCGGCGAGCAGGTCGACCAGCGTCGCGAACGGCCGCGCCAGCAGCTTCGGCGCGTAATGGGTCAGGAACAGCGCGATGCCGACGCCGATCGGCACCGCGATCACCAGCGCGAAGATCGAGCTCAGCACCGTCACCATGAACAGGTCACGGATGCCGAAGCGCAGGTTGTCGGCATTGGAGGTGTTGAACTCGGTGCTGGTGAAGAAGTTCGCGTCGTTCGCCATGACCGAGGGCACCGCACGGATCAGCAGGAATAGCGCGATCAACGCGATGGCGGCGACGATGGTAGCGCCCGCGGCGGTGGCAAGAGACCGGAAGATGATCTCGGCCCGATTGCTGTGGGCGGGGCGAGCCTGTTTGGCCGGCTCGGTGCTCGGTTCACTCGACATGGGTGGAATGTCTCCGGCCGCCCGCCGGCCCGTCGAATCCGACGAGCCGGCGGCGGTCACCTCAGGGTGCACGGTCATGGCGGTTCGATCAGGAGATGGCGTTGATCGCGGTGGTCAGGCGGGTCTTGAACTTGTCCGGGATCGGCACGTAGCCGGCCTCGTCCAAGCCCTTCTGGCCGTTGCTGACCGCCGAGGTCAGGAATGCCTTGACCGCCTTGGCGGTGTCGGCGTCCTGGTACTTCGAGCACACGATCTCGTAGGTCGGCAGGATGATCGGGTAGGCGCCCGCCTCGGTCGGCTTGTAGAACGAGCTGGTGTCCAGCACCAGGTCGTTGCCCTCGCCCTTGATCTTCGCGCTGTCGATGGCCTTGCCCGCGGACGCGGTGTCCAGCTTCACCGGGTCCTTGGACGCCGAGGTGATGATCTGCGCGATGGACAGGTTCTGCGCCTTCGCGAACGACCACTCGTTGTAGGTGATCGAGTTCTTGGTGTTCTTGACCGCGGCCGAGGAGCCCTCGTTGCCCTTCGCGCCCTCACCGACACCGCCGGCGAACGCCTTGCCCGCGCCCTTGCCCCACGCGCCGTCGGACGCCGCGTCCAGGTAGAGCTGGAAGTTGTCGGTGGTGCCCGACTCGTCGCTGCGGAAGATCACCGCGATCTTGTCGGAGGGCAGCTTGGCGTTCGGGTTGAGCGCCTTGATCTCCGGGGCATCCCAGGTGGTGACGGCGCCGTTGAACACCTTGGCGGCGGTCGGGCCGTCGAGCACGAGGTCGGTGACGCCGTCGATGTTGTAGGTGATGGCGATCGGGCCGAACACGGTCGGCAGGTTCCAGGCCGGGGCGCCGCAGCGCTCCTGCGCCTTGGCCGGCTCGTCCTTCTTCGCGCTGAGCGGGGAGTCGGAGCCACCGAAATCGGTCTGGCCGCCGATGAACTCGTTGACGCCAGCACCGGAACCGCTCGAGGTGTAGTTCAGCGTGTAACCGTCGCAGTTGGTCTCGTACGCGGCGACGAAGCGGTCCATCGCGTTCTTCTGCGCCGACGAACCGCTGGACTTGAGCGCCTTCTTGCCACCACAGTCGATGTCCGACTTGGCGGTGTTGCCATCGCCACTGCCCGTGTTGTCGTCACTGCCACAACCCACGAGCGTCATGGCGCCAACGGCCAGCACACCCACGAGGGCACTGCTGCGCTTCAGATTCACTATTCCTCCGACAAAGGCGTCCTACTCGCCCGGTCCCTCACCGGCCCGGACGGGTGATGTGGTGCTGTTCGCGGGGAACTTGCGCACCAGGCAGCCGTGGGCTGCCCACCACTCAACGTAAAGTCACGTGGTTGACAGTTGGACCGACCTGAGTGAACGGCGAGTGAACAGCCAAGCGCGATTGGGGCGTTATGTGTGACATTAGCCGCAGTTTTACTCGGACGCCCCCGACGCGGCCCCTGCTATTCAGCTGAGGACGCGGAATAGGCCACGTCGACGTGCGCCGGAGTGAACCCCAACCGGGTGTAGGTGTGCACGGCGGCGGTGTTGTCGGCCTCGGTGTAGAGCAACACTTCGGCGAGCCCGCGATCGCGCAGATAGTGCAGGCCGACCAGGGTCAGCAAACGGCCCAGGCCGCGGCCCTGCGCGGCCGGATCGATGCCGACCACATACACCTCGCCGACGGCTGGGCTCTCCTCGTAATGCACCTTGGTCCAATGGAATCCGAGGACACGGTCGGGATCGGTGGTGTCGGTCGCGAGGAACAGGCCCTTGGGGTCGAACCACGGCTCGTCGCGACGCACCTCGATGTCGCGTTCGGTCCAGCCGCCCTGCTCCGGATGCCAGGCGAAGGCGGCGTTGTTCACCCGCAGCAACTCGGCGTCGTCGGCGGGGCCCGCGTAGGTGCGAACGGTCACCCGGCCGCGGGCGCCCAACTCCGGTAGCTCAGGTGTTGCTAGTGCGCGGCGCATCTGCCACAGCTCACGGGCGGTGATCAGGCCGAGCCGAGCCGAAACAGCCTTGGCGGCGGGCAGGTCGCCGTGCGCCCAAACCCGGGTGCCCGGCCCGCCCTCGGCGAGCGCGGCAGCGACCAAACCGGTGCCGATGCCGTGTCCGCGCGCGGCCGGATCGACCGCGACCTCGGCCATCGCCGGGTGTTCGCCATGCGCCGGAACGAGATTCGCGTAGCCGGTGATCACGTCGTCGCGCACCGCGAGCAGGTGCCGCACGGTGGGATCATCGCCAGCGCTCAGCGACAGGACCGCTTGCTCGGAGACGGGGGCGACGCCGTCGGCGGCGGTCGCCCGTTCGAGCAGTTGCCGAACGGCGGCGGCCGCGTCCGAATCCAGCCGCCCGGTCCACTGTGTTACCGCGCCGGTCATCGGGCTCCATTCCTCGCACTACGCGGAATCCCGGGTGGGATTCCCACCCGGACAACGTCATCGGGTAGTCCAGCATTTCGCGGCGGCCCGGGATTCGCCCGCGCGCTTCGACGACCGCTGCGGATGGTCCGACCCCCGTGCCCGACGGTTTGAACACAGCGCGAACGCAAAATGACGCACCGGTATTTCGGATTGGCCGACGGGCCCGCCGAGGTCACTGCACGGAGCCGTTGACCGGAGCGAGCGGCGAGTCGTCCGTACCCTCCGTCTCGTCCTCCGGAAACGGGACCGCCTCGCCCTTGGCCGCGGACCTGGACGGCCGCACCGCCTTGTAACCGACATTGCGCACGGTGCCGATGAGCGATTCGTATTCGCTGCCGAGCTTGGCGCGCAACCGCCGGACGTGCACGTCGACGGTGCGGGTGCCGCCGAAGAAGTCGTAGCCCCACACCTCTTGCAGCAGCTGCGCCCGGGTGAACACCCGGCCCGCATGCTGAGCGAGGTACTTGAGCAGCTCGAATTCCTTGTAGGTGAGATCGAGCGGACGCCCGCGCAGCCGCGCGGTGTAGGTGCCCTCGTCGATCACCAACTCACCGAGGGTGATCTTGCCGGAGTTCTCCGGGCTGGCCACGCCGCCGTTGCGGCCGACGAGCAGCCGCAACCTGGCGTCCAACTCGGCGGGACCGGTGCCGGGCAGCAGGATGTCGTCGAGTCCCCAGTCCGCGTTGACCGCGACCAGGCCGCCTTCGGTGAGCACGGCGACCACCGGCACCGACGATCCGGTGCTGCCGAGCAGACGGCACAGACCACGGGCGGCGGCGAGGTCGGTGCGCGCGTCGACCAGGGCGACATCCGCGGTGCCCGCCTCGAGCAGCGAAGAGACCTCGGTCGGCACCGGACGCACGTTGTGCGCCAGCAGCGCCAGCGAAGGCAACACCGCCTCGGGATCGGGGTCGGAGGTCAGCAGGAGCAGCTCCATAAGCTCTCCTCCCATCTCGTAGCTCCGAGGACAACAGCCGCACTGCCGGGGGCCACGTCGCTGATCACAGGTAATTCGGATGCAAGATTAGCGCGTGAACCCCGATGACCTCGCCATCCGGGTGGTCGAGTCACGTCGAGTGATATGTCTGATACCAGAAATGCACCGTCAGCCGTACGGCCGATAAGGTTCACGAATGCGCAAGCTCATCATCGGGCTGCTGATTCTCGCGGGACTCGCAGTAGTCATTGATTTCAGCGTCGCGGCCTACTCGGAATACCGGGTGTCACGCGCGCTACGCGAGGGCGCCGATCTGCCCGCCGATCCCGCGGTGGCCATCGGCGGGATTCAATTCCTCGGCCAGGGCATCGACGGTCGCTACGACAGCGTGCTGATCAGGGCGAGCGGAAACCAACCGCATACGCCGGGCGAATACGAGCTCGAAGCGACGCTGACCGGCGTGCGGCTGCCGCTGAGCGACCTGGTCGACGGCAGCCTGCGCAACGTGCCGGTGGAGCGGGTGGAGAGTTCGCTGCGGATCGGACCGACCGAGCTCGGCCGGCTGTTCAACATCCCCGACCTGCAGGTGCAGGGCCGGGTGGCGGACAAATCCGATGGCACGGGCGGCTCGGGCGGTTCGGGGCTGACCGCGGCGGAGGACGAGCCGCTGTGCCTGTTCGGCAAGCTGCCGGAGTTCTCCGGCAGCCAGTACGGCGGCGGAAAGGTCGCCGTGCAGGCCGATCTGCTGCTCGACGGCGACCGGCTGAACGTCGTCGCGACCGGCTTCTGCCCCAAGACCGGGAACGAGAAGACGATTCCGGCCGCGGCGATCCCGGCGACCGAGCACCCGGCGGTGCTCGCGCGGTTCACCCGTACTATCGACATCAAGGAATTGCCGTTCGGTGTCCATCCCACCAAGGTCCGCACGGACGGCGGGTGGATCGTGGTGGAGGGCAAGGGTGTGAACGTGACGATCGACCTCGACCGATTGCAGCGACCATGATCGAAATCACAATTCTGGCAGTGGTGTTGCTGGCCGCCGTGGCGGTGGGCGTCGTGCTGCGCCGCCGCGACGGCAAGTTCCGCGCCGCGGACGTGATCGAAACCCACTCGGCGCGTGCCGGTTTGCTCGCCTCCGTCGGCGTGACCGGAACCGGCCCCGCCGTGCTGCATTTCTCCGCCGACTGGTGCGGACCGTGTGCCGCGGTGCGCCGCGTCGTCGCCGATGTCACCGGGCAACTGGCCGAATCGGCGCAGCCGCCGCTGGACATCGAGGTCGACATCGATGCCGAGCCCGTGCTCGCCAAGGAACTGAACGTGCTCTCGCTGCCGACCACCTTCGTCTTCGATAGTGAAGGCCGCGAACGCTTTCGGATCTCCGGCGTGCCGAAGGTGACCGATCTGCGGTCCGCGCTGGAGCCGCTGACCATAGCCGCTTAGGCGTACCTCCGCATTCGCTCCGGCCATGCGCGGACTGACGACGGACTTTGTCCGGCTGCGCCTGTTCTGCGTACCTCCGCATTCGCTCCGGCCATGCGCGGACTGACGACGGACCGCGTCCGGCTGCGCCTGCTCAGGCACCTTGACAAGTTCCCCGGACACCTGTGATCAACCCGGGGTCCAATTCTCCCGCCCGATTAGGTAAACTGCGTTCGTGCTTTCCAACCACGAGCTGATGCTCACCCGACGCCGCACAGTTGACCTGTGCCGCCTCGGTGGTTGTTGCTGCCTGTGCCGCTGAGCGGTCGGCTCCTTCAGATTTCCTGACGCCGACCTCTGTCCGCCGCGCGAGTGATCTCGTTGATCCCCCGGCGAACTGGCAATTTTCCAGCCAACAGACGCATCAAGCGCAGGAGTACGCACAATGCCCACCGAAATCGGCAATACTTCGCATAATCAGCCAATTCCCAACGGACAGGTCGATGTTCGCGGCCCACGCTTCGCCGCGTGGGTCACCACCGCCGTCCTCGTCCTGGTGCTGATCGCCGCCATCTTCTCCCCCATCGCCGCCGCGGTGCTCATCGCCATTCAAGCCGTCGTCTTCGCGATCGGCGCCGCCTACGGACCGCGCAAGCATCCGTACGGCCGCCTGTACGCGAAGTTCGTCGCGCCGCGCGTGGCACCGACCACCGAAACCGAACCCGTGCCGCCGCTGAAGTTCGCGCAGCTGCTCGGTCTGGTCTTCGCGGCGGTCAGTCTGCTGGGCTTCGCGCTCGGCTCCACAGTTGTCGGCGTGGTGTTCGCCGGCTTTGCCCTGTTCGCCGCGTTCTTGAACGCGGCGTTCGGGATCTGCCTGGGTTGCCAGATCTATCCCCTGGTCGCCCGTTTCCGCCGGACAACCCCGTCCCCGGCACCGAACTGATCCGCAAGTCATCTCTGAAAGGAACAACATGGCTCGCTCCGATGTCCTGGTCTCCGTGGACTGGGCCGAAGAGAACCTCAACGCCCCCGGCGTCGTCTTCGTCGAGGTAGACGAGGACACCTCCGCCTACGACGGTGGCCACATCGAGGGCGCCGTCCGGCTCGACTGGAAGAAGGACCTGCAGGATCCGGTTCGTCGTGACTTCGTGAATCAGGAGCAGTTCTCCGATCTGCTCTCGGCGCGCGGCATCGCCAACGACGACGAGGTAATCCTCTACGGCGGCAACAACAACTGGTTCGCCGCGTACGCCTACTGGTACTTCAAGCTGTACGGCCACAACAACGTCAAGCTGCTCGACGGTGGCCGCAAGAAGTGGGAGCTCGACGGCCGCCCGCTGTCCACCGAGGCCGTGAACCGCCCGGCCACCCAGTACAAGGCCGCGGCACCCGACGTGTCGATCCGGGCCTTCCGCGACGAGGTCATCGCCGCCATCGGCAGCAAGAACCTGGTCGACGTCCGCTCGCCCGACGAGTTCTCCGGCAAGATCCTGGCCCCCGCCCACCTGCCGCAGGAACAGAGCCAGCGTCCCGGCCACATCCCCGGCGCCATCAACGTGCCGTGGAGCAAGGCCGCGAACGAGGACGGCACCTTCAAGTCCGACGCTGAACTCGCCGAGATCTACAAGGAAGCCGGCCTGGACGGCGAGAAGGACACCATCGCCTACTGCCGGATCGGCGAGCGTTCCTCGCACACCTGGTTCGTGCTGCAGGAGCTGCTCGGCCACAGCAATGTCAAGAACTACGACGGGAGCTGGACCGAATACGGCTCCCTCGTCGGTGCACCGATCGAGTTGGGAGCGTAATCAACATGTGTGCAGCACCTACCCAAGGCCAGGCCATCCCCGCGGGCGTCGATGTGGAGAAGGAGACGGTCATCACCGGCCGTGTCCTGAGCACCGACGGCCAGCCGGTCGGTGGCGCGTTCGTCCGCCTGCTCGACGGCAACGGTGACTTCACCGCCGAGGTCGTCGCCTCGGGCACCGGCGACTTCCGCTTCTTCGCGGCGCCGGGCTCGTGGACCGTGCGGGCGCTCTCCTCGGCCGGTAACGGCTCCGCGGAGGTTCGTCCCGACGGCGCGGGCATCCATCCCGTGGACGTCGCCGTCGCCAAGTAAGACGACCGTACGCAGCTGACGGCCCCGGGTTTCCCCACTGTGGGGGGAAGCACCGGGGTCGTTTGCGTACGACGGGCCGGATGTCGTTAGACTCCGAATGTGGTCGTCTTCTTCGAGATTCTGCTGGTGGCCGTTGCCATCCTCATCGGCTGGTTCGGCCTGTACGTCTTCTACCGGCTGTTCACGGAATCATGAGTGAGCGCAGCGAGCGAATCATGTCACAGCGTGCATCGCGCGTGCCTGAGGTGAGCGCCAGCGAGGCTCAGGCATGAGTGAGCTCGCGAGCGAGGGTTCCGATCCAGCCGAGCGAGCGAGTGAACACATGAACGGCAACGCTCCGACCGATTCGGCTGGTCGCCGGAGCGGCGATCAAGCCGTGTCCGAGGCCGTCGAGCGGGCGAAGGCGACCGGGGCCCGCAACATTCCGGTACTACCGGATCTGCCGCTGCCCGAGGACACCGCCAACCTGCGGCTCGGCCCGGATCTGAGTTCCTCCATGCTGGCGCTGCTGCCGATGGTCGGCGTGTGGCGCGGCGAGGGCGAGGGCAACGACCCCGAGCGCGGCGACTACCGGTTCGGCCAGCAGGTCATCGTGGCGCACGACGGCGGCGATTACCTGTCCTGGGAGTCCCGGTCCTGGGTGCTCGATGCCGAGGGCAATTACGGCGGCCCCGATCTGCGCGAGAGCGGCTTCTGGCGGGTCGGCATCGACGGCAACGACGAGGTCATCGAACTACTGCTCACGCACAGCACCGGCATCGTCGAACTCTTCTACGGCCAGGCGCTCACCCAGTCCTCCTGGGAACTCGCCACCGACGTGGTGATCCGCAGCCAGTCCGGCATCGTCGTCGGCGGTGCGAAGCGGCTGTACGGCATCGTCGAAGGCGGCGACCTCGCGTATGTCGAGGAACGCGTCGTCGCCGACGGGCCGCTGGAGCCGCGGCTGTCCGCTCGGCTGCAGCGCTACATCGGTTAGGTCGCGGTCTACGGCACCCTGGCGTGTGCGATCGCGGAGAAGCTCATGATCGGGCGACGAGCTCCGGGCAGATGACGGGCAAGCTCCCGCGGTCCGGCGTTGTCGATGAGCTGTAGGCCGCGTTCGGCCAGATGGTCGGCCAGGGTTGCCGGGTCGAGGCCGGATCGCGCTGGTTCGCCGCGCGCGGCCAGCCCGCGAAAATATTTCTCCCCCTCGGGATATGGGCACGGGCGATCGAAGACGTCCCGGTACCAGTAGTCGAAGACCACGCTGGAGCCCGTGGCGAAGCGGGCGATCGCGGACAGGGTCGCGTCGACCTCCGCCGATGTCAGGTAAGGGGTAACTCCCTCCCAGAGGAAGACCGTGGGAACAGCGCGGTCCACTCCCCCACCGACCAGTGCGTCGTCGAGGGTGCCGGTGCCGAAGTCGACCGCGACGAAACCGACCCGATCCCAGTGCGCATCGGGCAGATTTCGCAACCGCTCCCGCTTCCAGGCGCCGGTCGCGGGATGATCCACTTCGAAGACCTCAGCGTCACCGAGCGCATCGGACAGGCGGTATGCGCGGCTGTCTGCTCCGGCCCCGAGGATCACCACTTGTTTTGCGCCGTTTTGTGTTTCGCTGAGCAGCAGCTCATCTAGGTGTTTGGTGCGCGCCGTGACATAGGAGTACAGCCCGGGCATACGGCGTTCGATCTGCCACAGCAGCACTGCCCGTACCGGTGGTATGCGGATGCCGAGACGGTATCGCAGGCCGATCAGGTGCTCGGCGAGATTGTCCGGGTTTCGTAGCGCTGGATCTCGCTCGCGGGCACCCACGGCGCGCAATGCGGCCGCGCCTTCCGCCGTACGGCTACGTTTCGAGTCCCCATCCACGCTACCGAGCTTAATCGCCGCCCGACGAAATATGTTGCAGCACAAGAATTGCAAACGCAGCTATGAAAAAGGGACAGCCCCCGAGCGGTAACCGGTGCGGGATAATCGCACGGTCCCGGTCGGACTAGACCGGGGGCTCGGGGGCCGGGTGGCTGCCTGGTATTCGCTCAGCGCTCGCGCGAACGGAAACCGTTGCAGCGGTGGCGCTAGCGGACAGCCACCTCACAAGTCCTATGAACATACATTCGTCGAACCACCTCCTTCCTTGTGTACTGACGAATCTAGCGAGGAGTCAGCGGGTCGGCAACGGAATTTCGCGGTGGGCGGAAGTGGGTACCGCCCGAGCCACGAAATCGGCCGTCACCTGCGCCGATGCGTCGACCCCGACGATTACGTCGGCGCGGTTGTCCGGCGGCAGCTGATGTGTGACGACCACCACAGTTCGCTCGGGTTCGACCAGTCCGCTGTCGGCGTCGAGCAGGTCGCGCAGCAGCTGTGCACCCGCCTCGGCCTCGAGGTGCTCGGTCGGTTCGTCGAGCAGCAGCACCCGAGCCGGTGCCACGAGTGCGCGGGCGAGCAGGATGCGGCGGCGCTGGCCGCCCGAGACGGCGGCCGCGCCGCCGACCAGGTCGGTGTGCACTCCCTGCCCGAGAGTGTCCAGCCAGTCACCGAGACCGACTGTGCGCAACGCCTTTTCGGCTTCCTCCGCAGTGAGGTCGCCGCGGGCGACACGGAGGTTTTCCAGCACGGAGGTGCTGAACAGATGGGCGTCCTCGGCGAAGAACGTGACGCCGGGGCGAGGGGTGTCGAAGAGTCCGGCCCACACCATGAGCAGGGTGGTTTTACCCGCCCCACTCGGGCCGACCACCGCGATCCGGCGGCCCGGGGGTAGCTCTGGAAGTTGTTGCACCAAGGCGCTTTCCAACGCGCCGGTGTCCGTACGCACCACCGCGTGTGCGCCGAGATCGGGTCGTATCGCATCCGCGAGAACACCTTCGTCCGCAGCGCGGTCGCGCGCCGCACCGTCGAACTGTGTCAGCCGATGCAACGCGGCGCGGGCGGTGGTCAGCGACTGAGCCGCCGCGGGCAGTGGGCCGACGGCTTCGAACGCCGACAGCGGGAGCAGAACCAGCACGGCCAGCGCCATGGGTGTCATCGCACCCGGTGCGCCACCGGACGGACCGTACAGGGTGATCCCGATGAGCAAGGCCCCCAGCACGCTCGCGCCGATCGAGAGTGGTGTGGCCGCGGCCGACCAGGCGCTGCGCGCCGCTGCCGCATCCTCGGCCGCGACCGCGCGTTGTGCCGCCTCGGTGGCCGCGCCGAGTGCCGCGTCGAGCCGACCCGCGACGCGTAGTTCCGCCGCGTGGTCGAGCACCGTGAGTGCCTGCGCGGTGAACTCGGCGCGGTCCGCGCGCACCGCCCGTTCGGCCTCGCGGGCGGCCTTGGCGGACAACCAGGGGGCCACCACACCGGACAGCGCCAGTGCCCCGGCCAGGATCGCGGCCGCGGCCACCGAAATCGTGCCGAGCAGGCCGATCGCGACCGCGGACAATATGACGGCGACCGCGACGGGGACGAACACCCGCACCACGACGGCACCGAGATCGTCGATGTCGCTACCGATTCGAACGAGTAGGTCGCCGCGCCGCAACGGCGCGGGGACACCGCCGCCCGCCGCGGCGGATGCGAGCGACCGCCGGGCACCGGTGGGGCGACGCAGCCAGAAGTCCGAGCGGGCCAGCGTCCGATAGACGGTGGTGCGCGCCGTCGCCATCGCCCGCAGCGCGACATCGTGGGTGGCGAGCCGCTCCAGATACCGGCACAGGCCGCGCGAGATCCCCAGCGCCCGCACCGTCACCACCGCGATACTCAGATCCAGCACCGGCGGCATCTGCCAGGCACGGGCGATCAGCCACGCGGCCAGCGCCGCCAGCCCCAGCCCGCTGCCGAGTGCCAGCACGCCCCACGCCACGGCCACGACGACCCGCCACGTGGACAGCGCGAGCAGTGCCCACATCCGGCGCAGGTCGCCGAGCAGCGTCGGGTTGCCCGCTGTCGTGGCCATCAGATCCCCACTTCGGTCAGATCGTCTGCTGTGGCGTGCACGGGAACAATGTGATCGGCTGCGGCGAGAACCGTTGGGCGGTGGCCGATCACGATCACTGTCGCACCGTCGCGGGCCCGCTGCTTCAGGGCGGTGAGTACGGCGGCCTCGCTCTCGGGGTCGAGATGAGCGGTCGGCTCGTCGAGCAGCAGAACCGGACGGTCCGCGGCGAGCACTCTGGTCAGCGCGAGTCGTTGGCGCTGACCGAGCGAGAGGCCGACGCCGCCCGGACCGACCACGGTGTCCCAGCCATCGGGCAGCTCGGCCAGCACGGTGTCGAATCCGGTGGCCACACAGGCGGCTTCGAGATCATCGACGACGCGGGCCGGTCCGTGCGCGGCCGGGTACTCGGCCTTCGCGCCGAACAGTTCGAGGTTTTCGCGCAGCGTGCCCGGCACCAGAACGGGGCGCTGCGGCAGCCATGCCACGCGGCCCCACCATTCGTCCTGATCCAGTTCGCGCACATCGATGCCGTCGACGGTCACCGAGCCCCGATCCGGCTCGAGCAAACCCAGAATGGCTTGCACCGCCGTCGATTTCCCGCTGCCGTTCGGCCCGGAAAGCACCGTGACAGCACCGTGCCGC
Organism: Nocardia brasiliensis; assembly: GCF_042691675.1. Lineage (GTDB taxonomy): Bacteria > Actinomycetota > Actinomycetes > Mycobacteriales > Mycobacteriaceae > Nocardia > Nocardia brasiliensis_D. The sequence continues at coordinate 864,913 of NZ_CP170507.1, read as the reverse complement.
AACTGTGCCGTCAATGCGTCGGGCGCAAAGCCGTTGCGCGCTCGGACGGACAGGTCGCGTAGTTCGACGACTCCGGCGAAGCGCGGTGCCGCCGTGCCACCGGACACCGTTGTGCCCGGCGCGGACTCCAGGACGGCAAAGGCCTTGTCGGCGGCCGCCATTCCGTCCTGTGCGGCGTGGAATCGCTCCCCCACCATCCGCAGCGGCAGATACACCTCGGGGGCGAGCACCAGGGCAACCAGGCCCGCGTACAGGCTCATCTCGCCGAACACCAGCCGCAGTCCGATGGACACCGCGATCAGCGCCACGCTCAACGTCGCGAGCATTTCCAGCACCATCGAGGACAGGAACGCGATCCGCAGCGCCCGCATGGTCCGCCGCCGCAGCGCGTCGCCGAGCTCGCGCACGCGTGGCGCCATCGTGCCCGGCCGCGCGTCCGCCGAATTCGCCACGTCCGCCGCGGAACTTGCCCTGACAGCACCGCTTTCGGACCCCGAGTCCATACCTACGGGCCCAGATTCGGCCACACCCGACTCGCGACCGAGGGCTCGCAGTGTCGGCATCCCCGCGAACAGGTCGAGCAACTGATCCGAAAGCCGGGTGGTGGCAGCGAGCGTGGCCTCGGCACGCCCCTGGGTCAGCAGACCGATCAGGATCATGAAGATCGGGATCAGCGGCAACGTGATCACCACGATGAGCCCGGAGATCGGATCGTGCAGCGCGATGACCGCGAGCACGATCGGCGGCACCAGCACGGCGAGCAGCAGGGCCGGGACATATCCGATGAGGTAGCCGCGTAGTCCGGACAGGCCGGTGCCGACCACGACCGCGAGTTCGGTTCTGCGGGTTTCCAGTTCGCGTGGCGGCAGTCGGGCGCCCGCGGTCAGCACGGCGGTTTCGAGCTCCGCCACCACGCCCGCGCCCGCCCGGTGCGCGAGCCGGGATTGCAGCCAGGTGGCGAGCACCCGGCAGCCGATGGCGAACGCGAGCACCAGCAGCTCCGTCGTCCACGTACCGAGCGTGCGCCGACCGGGATCGGTGACGACCCCGGCCAGCACGCGGGCCAGCATGACCGCCGCGACCACGATCGAGCCGGTGATCACCAGCGACAGTGCGACACTCAGCGCCAGGTAGCGGCGGGCCGAGCGGGCGTACCGCCACAGGCGCGGGTCGACGGGCGGGCGGGCCATGGCTCAGTCCCGCACGGGGCCGAGTGGCAGCCCCACCGGGGCCGGAATCTGCTCGACCGTGATCCGCTTGCGGAACACCCAGTACGTCCAGCCCTGGTAGACCAGCACGACCGGCGTGACGAGTACCGCTGCCCAGCTCATCACCTTCAGCGTGTACGGCGTGGACGACGCGTTGTGAATAGTCAGGTCGAACGCGGCATCGATGGTCGACGGCAGCACGTTCGGGAACAGCGACCCGAACAGCAACGCGGTCGCCGCGGCCACGGTGAGGGTGGTGCCGGTGAAGGCCCAGCCGTCGCGATCGGCGAACACCGCGACTGCTGCGGCGACAAGACCGAACACCGCGAGCGCCAACGGAATCCACGTCCACCCATTGCCGTAGGCAAGCTGGGTCCAGCAGCCGAACACACCGACCACGACGGCGGTCGGCCCCAGCAGCAGCTTGGCGGTGCGCTGCGCATCGTCACGCACCTCACCGCCGGTCTTGAGCCCCAGGAAGATCGCCCCGTGCAGGGCGAACAACAGTCCGGTGGTCAACCCGCCGAGCAAGGCGTACGGGCCGAGCAGATCCCATACCGACCCGGCGAACTGCTTCTTCTCGTTCAGTGGCACCCCGCGCACGATATTGGCGAAGACCCAGCCCCAAGCGAGTGCCGGTATCCAGGAACCGATGCCGATGCCGAGGTCGCACCGGGCCCGCCAGCGCGGGTCGTTGATCTTGCCGCGATATTCGATGGCGCAGATGCGCAGGATCAGCGCGACGAGCAGCAACAGCAGCGCCAGGTAGAAGCCGGAGAACATGCTGGCGTACCACTCGGGGAAGGCCGCGAACATGGCGCCACCCGCGGTGATCACCCACACCTCGTTGCCGTCCCACACCGGGCCGATCGTATTGAGCACCACCCGCCTTCGGGTGTCGGAGCCCTTGCCGAGGATCGGCATCAGCATGCCGACCCCGAAGTCGAAGCCCTCCAGCACGAAGTAACCGGTGAACAGCACCCCGATCAGCACGAACCAGAACTCTTGCAAACTCATCGTCGGCTCCTAGTAGGCGAACGAAAGTTGTTCGACGGCAGGCTCTTCGGAGCGATGCCGATCCGGACCGCCGGTATCGTCCGGCTCGACGTCGACGGCGGCGGGCTTGGCCGGATCCGGTCCGTGGATCACGTAGCGCCGCATCAGGTAGAACCACACGACCGCGAGCGCGCCGTACACCAGCGTGAAGACGATCAGCGAAAAGAGCACCACGCCTGCCGAATGGTTCGAGACGCCCTCCTGCACGGTCAGTCGCAGCGCGAGATCTCCCGTCGGGTTCGGCGCGACAATCCATGGCTGCCTGCCCATTTCGGTGAACACCCAGCCCGCGCTGTTGGCCAGGAACGGCGTCGGAATGGCCAGCAGACTCAGCCAGGAGAACCAGCGCTGGTCGGGCACCCGGCCGCGCCGGGTGAACCACAGCCCGGCGAGCGCCAGCAGCATCGAACCGGCCGACAGGCCGATCATCGCCCGGAACGACCAGTAGGTGACAAAGAGATTCGGCCGGTAATCACCGACGCCGTACCGCTCGTTGTACGTCTTCTGCAGATCGACGACGCCATCCAGGGTGACTCCGCTGAATTGGCCCTTGGCCAGCCACGGCAACACGCCGGGTACGTCGATGACGTGGGTGACGCTGTCGCAGTTGTTGTGCGTGCCCACGGTGAGTACGGAGAACTCCGGGTCGGTCGCGGTGTGGCACAACGATTCCGCCGAGGCCATCTTCATCGGCTGCTGCTCGAACATCAGCTTGCCCTGGACGTCGCCGGTGTACACCAGCGCGGCCATCGACACCACACTGAGCACCATGCCCACCCGGGCCGCGGGACGCCACATGCTGCGCGCCTCGGCGAGCTTGTCCGGGTCGCCGCTGCGCGCGTTGCGCACCATCCACCAGCCCGCGATGCCGGCCACGAAAGTACCTGCGGTCAAAAAGGATCCGGCGACGACGTGCGGAAAGGCGGCCAGCAGCGTGTTGTTGGTGAGCAGCGCGACGATGCTCTCGAGCTCGGCGCGTCCGGTCTCCGGGTTGAATCGCGCCCCGACCGGATGCTGCATGAACGAGTTCGCGGCGACGATGAAGTACGCCGAGGCGTTGACGCCGATGGCCACCATCCAGATCGCCGCGAGGTGCGCCAGTTTCGGCAGCCGGGACCAGCCGAAGATCCACAGCCCGAGGAAGGTCGATTCCATGAAGAAGGCCACCAGGCCTTCCAGCGCGAGCGGCGCGCCGAATACGTCACCGACGAAGCGGGAGTACTCGCTCCAGTTCATTCCGAACTGGAACTCCTGCACGATGCCAGTGGCGACGCCGAGCGCGAAGTTGATCAGGAACAGCTTGCCGAAGAACTTGGTCAGCCGGAGCCAATGCTCCTTCCCGGTGATCACCCACGCCGTCTGCATGGCGGCGACCAACGGCGCGAGACCGATGGTCAGCGGCACCAGCAGGAAGTGGTAGACCGTCGTGATGCCGAACTGCCACCGCGAGATGTCGAGCGCGTTCAACCCGGCCTCCTAGTCGTCTACGACGTGACGTAGTAATACTACGTCGGAGGCCGGTTCCAACAATGAGTCCTACGCCACGACACACCGGGCCGTCAGGCCCTCAGCAGCGGTTTCCCGAGCTCACAACCGCCATGCGGCCGGGCGAGTAGGACGCAGATCACGAGGCGGGTCGCCACCGCGCGGGCCCTGGCAGATCAGGTCGCCACCGGACCCGTCACCACTCGTGTACGGCGCCCGCCCGCTCGATGCCGCGATCGACCAGATCGATGATCTCCTGCGCGTTGTCCGGCGCCGACATCCGCAGCCCATCCAGCGAATTCACCCGCGCCGCCAGCGAAACGCTGGACAGCATCCACACGCTGTCGCAGGTGAGCAGGTCGGCGGTGAACAGCGACTTGTAGATACACTCCCACCCGGCCTTCTCCGCCTCGATGAACAAGGCGCGCTGGGTGACTCCCGGCAGTACACCGTTCTTCGCGGGCGGCGTGATCAGCTGCTTGTCCCGCGCGATCACCACCGACGAGCGCGGCCCCTCCAGCACCCGGTTCTCGGTGCTGGTGAAGATCACGTCGTCGGCGCCCATCCGCGCCGCGAACCGCAGCGCCGCCATGTTGGACGCGTAGGACAACGTCTTGGCGCCGAGCAACTGCCACGGCGCCGCCTGCGCCAGGTCGATCGAGATGCCGCGCGAGAGGGTCACCACCGCAACGCCTTCGGTCCGCGCCTTCTGCACCCGAGCCGGCACCGGCAGCACCAGCACGTAGGCGGTCGGCACCGGCACGGCGGCCGCGAGATCACCGGTCGTCACCTTCTCGGCCACCCCCGATAGCTCGGAGTCGCGCCCCCGGGTGAGCACCAGCCGCATCAACCCTTCGCGGTCGCTGCCCCACTCCTTCGCGGCCCGCTCGACCGCCTCCCGCCACCGCCCCAGTTCGGGCTCGGGTAGATCCAACGCCTGCGCCGAACGACGCAGCCTGCCTAGATGAAATTCGATCGCGCACGCGTTCCCCGCGCGCACCAGCACCGTTTCGAAAATACCGTCGCCGCGCAATACACCGATATCGTCGGCATACAACAACGGCGCGTCCGGATCCCGGACCGCGCCGTCGAGTGAGACAAGAACCCGATCTACCATGCGTCGAGAGTAGGCGGTGTTGCTTCGCCGCGCCTACGTCACGGCAGACTTCGCGGCATCTTTTACCGCCCGCTGCTAGAGGTTCACTCGGGAGTCGGTCCGACGTCTCGCACCGGACATCGCGAAGGGCTCCCCGGAGCCCCGGTTCGGACACCCGACTCCGGCCCCGCCTACAGTGGAAACGTGTCCGTGGTCGTTGCGCCCAGCCCTGTCCTCGCTGTTTCGGGAGCCGTCGCGGGAGCGCCGGAGTCACCCGACGCCGCCGTCGCGTGGCACTACGGTGATCCACTCGGTGAACAGCGCGCCGCGGTGGAACGCGCGGCGGTGGTCGATCGCTCGCACCGTTTCGTCCTGAACATCACCGGCGCCGAACGGCTGACCTGGTTGCATACCATCACCAGCCAGCACATCGCCGAGCTCGGCGACGGGCAGTCGGCGGAGAACCTCGACCTCGATCTCAACGGCCGGGTGCTGAACCACTTCGTGCTCACCGAACTGGCTGCCACCGTCTGGATCGACACCGAGGGCGACCGCGGCCCGGCGCTGCTGGACTTCCTGCGGAAGATGGTCTTCTGGGCCGACGCGCAGCCGACCGAGGCCGAGTACGCGGTGCTGAGCCTGCTCGGACCGAAGGTCGCCGAAGTGCTTGCGACGCTCGGCGTCGCGGGCCTGCCCGGCACCTACCAGGCGGTGGCACTGCCCGGCGGCGGCTTCGTGCGCCGGATGCCGTGGCCGACCGCGGACTCGTTCGATCTATTGATCCCGCGCGCACAGCTCACCGAATGGTGGACCCGGCTGACCGAGGCCGGCGCCGAACCCGCGGGCATGTGGGCCTTCGAGGCACTGCGGGTCGCCGCGGTGCGGCCGCGGATCGGACTGGACACCGACGAACGGACCATCCCGCACGAGGCACGATGGATCGGTGGGGTGACCGAGTACGGCGCGGTTCATTTGGACAAAGGTTGCTATCGCGGCCAGGAAACCGTGGCGCGGGTGCACAATCTCGGCAAGCCGCCGCGCCATCTGGTGCTGTTGCATCTGGACGGTTCGGCCGACGAGCGCCCCGCGATCGGCGACGACATCACCGCGGGCGGCCGCACGGTCGGCCGCCTCGGCACCGTCATCGACCACTACGAACTCGGGCCGATCGCGCTCGCCCTGATCAAACGCACCGTCCCGGCGGACACCGCGCTGACCGCCGGACCCACCGCCGCCGCCATCGACCCCGATTCGGTGCCGGTCAACGACGCACCGCAGGCCGGTCGGCTCGCGGTCGATCGGCTTCGCGGGCGCTGATGCGACGCGGTGATAGCGGCCAGGTGCTGGCCGTGTGTGTGGTGCATGCCGAGCTCGAAGTGCCGACCAGGGTCGGCCGGACCGCGATCGACAAGCGGCCGCAGCCGGGCCGGGTGCCGGTGCGCACCCTCGGCCTGGACGGAGACCACGTGTGCGACGTCAAGCATCATGGCGGCGTGCACCAGGCGGTCTACGCCTACGCCGAGGAGGATGCCCGGCGCTGGGGCAGCGAACTCGATCGAGAGCTGCCCGCGGGTTGGTTCGGCGAGAACCTGCGCATCGCCGGGCTTCCGGTCAGCGACGCGGTGTTCGGCGCCCGCTGGGCCATCGGCGACACCCTGCTCGAGGTGAGCGCGCCCCGGGTGCCGTGCGCCACCTTTCAGCACTGGAGCGGAGAAGCCCAGTGGGTCAAGCGCTTCGCGCGGCAAAGCGACACCGGCGCGTACCTGCGGGTGCTGACCGAGGGCACGATCGGCGCCGGCGACGAGGTGTCGGTGGTGCACGTCCCCGACCACGGCATCACCGTCCGCGACCTGTTCACCGGTCACGACCCGGAGCTGCTGGAGACCCTGCTCACGGCGGAGCCGACCATCTCCGACGACGTGCGGATGCAGATCGAACGCCATGCCCGCAGGCACGCGAAGAATCCGGCCACTCGACGTGGCGCCGAACTCGACATGGGAGCGCAACTGTGAGTGTGGAACTGGTCGAAGTAGTCCGCTCCGGCTTCCGCGAGTGCGTGCACCGCGGCTCGGCGGTCATCCTCGATCCCCAGGGCGAGCCGATGCTCGAACTCGGCGAGGTGCACCTGCCGATCTTCCCGCGCTCCACCAACAAGCCCATGCAGGCGATCACCCTGCTGCGGCACGGATTCGAGCCGCTCGACGACGCCGAGTTGGCCATCGCGACCGCATCGCACTACGGCGAGCCGGATCACGTCGCACTGGTGCGCCGGCTGCTCGACCGCTTCGGTTTCGATGAGAAGTCGCTGGAATGCCCGCCGGATCTACCGGTCGACGACAAGGCGCGCGCGGCCGTGCTCTCGGGTTCGCAGGAACCGCGCCGGATCTACATGAACTGTTCGGGCAAGCACGCCGCGATGCTGGCGACCTGTGCGATCAACGGCTGGCCGACCGAAGGCTATCTGGACGAGGCACATCCGTTGCAGCAGGCGATCATCGCCACGGTCGCCGATCTCACCGGCGAACCGGAGACCGATCTCGGCATCGATGGTTGTGGCCTGCCGATCATTCCGGTCTCGCTGGTCAACCTCGCCCGGGTGTTCGCGACCATGGCGACGGCCGCGCCCGACGCGCCGGAGCGCCGGGTCGCCGACGCCATCCGCGCCCATCCGCGAGTGATTTCCGGCACCAACGCACCCGATCTACTGGCCATGCAGGCCACCCCGGGACTGGTCTGCAAGATCGGCGCGGACGGTGTGCACGCCGGTGCGCTGCCCGACGGAACGGCGTTCGCATACAAGATCGACGACGGGCACGACCGTGCCCGAATGCCCCTGACGCTGGCCATTTTGCACCGGATCGGAGTGGACTGGACCGACGCGCACGCGGAGCTCGCGGCCCCCGCGGTGCTCGGTGGCGGCGCCCGGGTCGGCGTGATTCGCGCGATCCCCGGGGTGCTCTAGCCGGACCGGCCGAGGGCGACAACCGGGCAAACGGAACCTCTTCAGGAGTTCTTCACCCACTCCTGGAAGCGAGACCGCCGGACACACGCTAAAGTGTCTGTCAGGAAGAGTATTAATTCGAACGGGGCCGCCAACCAAACCCCAGGCCGCCCCGCAGTGACGCGAGGGGGTCAGCCATGGGCCGTGGCCGGGCTAAGGCAAAGCAGACCAAGGTCGCACGCGAGCTGAAATACAGCAGCCCGCCGAGCGACTTCGCGAGCCTTCAGCGCGAGCTTTCGGGAAGCCCCAACTCTCAACGGAGTGGTGTGCTGTCCGATGAGCACGACGCGGACAAGTCCTCATCCAAGTGGGAAGAGGACGACTACGACGACTGGCGCCGCTGACTCGGAGCAACGTCTGAAGGGGGAGGTGGACGTGCCTCCCCCTTCAGGCGTTGCCGCGCGTTGACGGATACCGCCGAAAAGGCTTACAACGCACCAGCGTCCCGCATCGTTGAGATGCGGGACGCTTGTGCTGTTGGCCGCACGGCGCTGGGTGTTTGGCCGCGCGGGGGCGCTGGTTCGCGGCGGTGAGTTATCGGCCGCGCGGGCGCGCTGCGTGTTCGCCCGGTGTTTTTGGCCGCGTGGCCGCGGCGTGTTCGCGGCCCGTAAATGTCAGCATCGCGTAGCGATTCGGTGAGGGGCGGTGGTCGGGCGACGGGTGGGCCTCGCTTCCGAGTGGCCGAGACTCGCGCCTGCGGCGCATGCGCTTCGGCCACTCGGCTGAGTTCCATGAGCCGCGCCTTCGCGCGGACGTGAGACGGGCCGCGAACGGCGCTCGTAAGACTCGCGCTGTCGTGGGTGGGTGGGGTGGGTCAGAACCGCGGGTGTTCGCCTACCAGGACGGCGCGTAGGGCGTCGGCGTCCTTTGCCTTCTTGACGGTGCCGAGGGTCCAGCATTCGATGTGGCGCGCTGTCAGGACGGCCAGGGCTCGGTCGACGTCTTCGGGGGCGACGATGGCTACCATGCCGACGCCCATGTTGAACGTTTTCTCCATTTCGACGCGTTCGACCCGGCCGCGCTGGGCGATCATCTTGAAGACCGGCGCCGGGTTCCAGGTGCCGCGATCCAGTTCGGCCACCATGCCTGCGGGCAGCACTCGGCCGAGGTTGGCGGCGAGTCCGCCGCCGGTGACGTGGGCGAAGGTGCGCACGTCGGTTTCGGCGATCAGGGCGAGGCAGTCCTTGGCGTAGATCCGGGTCGGCTCCAGCAGTTCCTCGCCGAGGGTGCGGCCGAACTCCTCGACATGCCCGGTGAGGGACATCCGGTCGATGTCGAGCAGCACCTTGCGGGCCAGACTGTAACCGTTGGAGTGCAGGCCGGACGAGCCCATCGCGATCACCACGTCACCGGGACGCACCCGGTCGGGGCCGAGGACCGCGTCGGCCTCCACCACGCCGACACCGGTGGCGGACAGGTCGTAGTCGTCCGGGTCCATCAGGCCGGGATGCTCGGCGGTCTCGCCGCCGAGCAACGCGCAACCGGCCCGGACACAGCCCTCGGCGATGCCGGAGACGAGTTCGGCGACCTTCTCCGGCACGACCTTGCCGATGGCGATGTAGTCCTGCAGGAACAGCGGCTCGGCGCCGCACACGACGAGATCGTCGACGACCATCGCGACCAGGTCGAGGCCGACGGTGTCGTGCTTGTCCATCGCCTGCGCTACCGCGATCTTGGTGCCGACCCCGTCGGTGGAAGCGGCCAGCAGCGGTTCGCGATAGCCACCCTTGAGCGCGAACAGTCCGGCGAACCCGCCGAGGCCACCTTGGACCTCGGGTCGGCTCGCCTTCTTCGCCAATGGCCCGAACAACTCGACTGCGCGGTCACCTGCCTCGATATCCACGCCTGCCGCGGCGTAGGAGGCACCACCACTGGGGGTCTGTTCAGTCATTTTCGGGGAAAGCTCCAAACCGAATCGGCGGATAGATGCCTGCTCACGCTACCGGAACGCGATAACAACCCCGCACCGGTATTGGCTCGCACTCTTGACAATCGAGCGGCCCGAACCATAGTGCGACAATCAGCCCGCCGCGTCGGTGGCGAACAAAGCCGCGGTCTCCGCGCGGCGTCTGCGCTGCTCCACCGGATCGGGCACCGGTACCGCGGCCACCAGACGCTGTGTGTACTCCTGCTGCGGAGCGCGCAGGATGCGATCCCGATCACCCTGCTCGACGACCCCACCATTGCGCAGCACCACGATTCGGTCGGCCAGCTGATCGACCACCGCGAGGTCGTGACTGATGAACAGGCAGGCCCAACCACATTCGCGCTGTAGCTGCCCGAACAGTTCCAGCACCGCGGCCTGCACGGAGACGTCCAGCGCGCTGGTCGGCTCGTCGGCGACCAGCAGATCCGGGTCCAGGACCAAGGCCCTGGCCAGACTCGCGCGCTGGCGCTGACCACCGGACAACTCGTGCGGATACCGCCGCTCGGTGCCCTCCGGCAGTTGCACATCGTCGAGCAGTTTGCGCACCCGCGCTTTGATCTCCGCGGAGCTGCCCATCTTGTGCACGATCAGCGGCTCCGCGACACACTCACCGACGGTGAGCCGCGGATTCAGCGAGCTGGCCGGGTCCTGGAACACGAACCCGAAGCGCCGCCGGATCGGCCGCAGCTTGCGCCCGGACAATCCAGCGATGTCCTGTCCGCGCACCTTCACCACGCCCGAGGTCGGCCGTTGCAGCGCGGCGACACAGCGGCCGATGGTCGACTTGCCCGAACCGGATTCGCCGACCAGGCCGAGGGTTTCACCGGGCCCGATCCGGATGTTCACGTCGTCGACCGCGCGGAACGGCGGCCTGCCGAAGGAGCCCGGGAACTCGACCACCAGATCGCACACCTCGAGCACCGGCTCGGCGGACGGCGCGACCTCTTCGGCCGGGCCGTGCGCCAGCTGCTCGGTGCCGAGGTGCGGAACGGCCGCGAGCAGTGCCCGGGTGTAGTCCGCCTTGGGGCTGGCGAACAACTCGTCCACCGGCGCCTGCTCGACCACCCTGCCGTTGCGCATCACCACCACGCGGTCGGCCAGGTCGGCCACCACGCCCATGTTGTGTGTGATCAGCACGATGGCGCTGCCGATCCGGTCGCGTAGGTCACGCAACAGCTCGAGGATCTCCGCCTGCACCGTCACGTCGAGCGCCGTGGTCGGCTCGTCGGCGATGATCACCTTCGGCTCGCAGGCGATCGCGATGGCGATCACCACGCGTTGCTTCTGGCCGCCGGAGAGCTGGTGCGGGTAATAGTTCACCCGATGCTCGGGGTCGGGCAGGCCGACCATGCGCAGCAGTTCGATCGCGCGCGCTTTGGCGTCCTTCTTGCTCATCTCCGAATGCGCGCGTAGCGCCTCGCCGATCTGGAAGCCGACGGTGAACAGCGGGTCGAGCGCGAGCCCGGGCTCCTGGAACACCATCGAGATGGCACCGCCGCGCACCGCGGTCAACTGCCGCTCGTTCATCGAGGTGATGGTCTCGGTGCCGAGGGTGACCAGACCGCGCACCCGCGCGGTCTGCGGCAGCAATCCCATCGCGGTGCGCGAGCTCACCGACTTGCCGGAACCGGACTCGCCGACAATGGCGAGCACCTCGCCCGGGAACACCTCGTAGGAGACGTCGGAGACCGCGTAGACGGGCCCGGCGTCGGTGGCGAAGGTGACCGACAGCGATTCGATGGACAGCGCCGGTTCGCTCCGGTCGGCCACCGCGGATGAGTTGATCATGTGGTCTCCTTCCCGGCAGTGCCGTCCTTCACCAGATCGACATCGTTTCCGGCGGGCTTCGTGCCCGCGGACTCGACATCGGCGGTGTCGGTGGCACTCTCGAGTTCGGTCGGGGCGACTTCGATGCCGGCGACGGTGATCGCGTCGCCGGGCGCCGCCGCGACCGAGCGGCGGGTACGCAGAATCGGGTTGAGCACCTCGTTCAGGCTCTCGCCGACCAGGGTCATGCCGAGCACCACGAGCACGATGGCGAAACCGGGGAAGATGCCGGTCCACCAGATGCCGTTGGAGACATCGGACAGGGCCTTGTTCAGGTCGTAGCCCCACTCGGCGGCCTGGGTCGGCTCGATACCGAACCCGAGGAAGCCGAGCCCGGCCAGGGTGAGGATGGCTTCGGACCCGTTCAGAGTGACGATCACCGGCAGCGACTGGGTGACGTTGGCGAAGATGTGCCGGAACAGGATTCGCGTGGTGGACGCGCCGGTGACCCGGGCGGCGTCCACGTACGGTTCGTTCTTCACCGCGATGGTGGCGTTGCGCACCACCCGGAAGTATTGCGGCACAAAGACGGCCGTGATCGCCACCGCCGCCGACAGCACGCCGCCGAAACTGGTCGACCGGCCACCCGAAACCACGATGGACACGACGATCGCGAGCAGCAACGTCGGGAACGCGTACATCGCGTCCATGAACAGCACCAGCACGCGGTCCAACCAGCGGCCGATGTAGCCGGACACCAAGCCGAGCGGCACGCCGATGAACAGGGAGAGCACCAGCGAGATCGCGATCACGAACAGCGCGGTGCGGGCACCGAAGATCACCCGGGAGAACACATCCTCGCCGCGCACCGAGGTGCCGAACCAATGGTCCGCCGACGGCGCCTGCTGCCGCGCGAAATCGACGCCGTCGGCGGCGCTTTGCGCGAAATCGTAGGGCGCGATCAGCGGCGCGAAGATCGCCGCGAGCACGAAGATCGCGACCAGGGACAGGCCGAAGATCAGCGTCACCCGCTGCAACCCGGCGGTCATCGAGAACAAGCGCAGACCGGGCACGCCCCGGCGGACCGCGGGCGGTACCGGCGGCACGATCACCGGCTCATTGAGCAATTCCGGTGCGGTCATCAGAACCTCACCCTCGGATCAATCAGTGCCACCAGGGCATCCACCAAAAAGCTCATCACAGCGACGACCAGCGCGATGAACGCGACGATGCCCTGCACGGCGATGAAGTCACGCGCCGACAGATACGTCGCGAGCTGATAGCCGAGACCCTTCCATTCGAAGGTGGTTTCGGTCAGCACCGCGCCGCCGAGCATCATGGCTATCTGCATGCCCATCACGGTGACGATCGGAATCATCGCGTTGCGGAAGGCATGTCGTCCGGTGACGACCCGCTGGGAGAGGCCACGCGCCCGCGCGGCATCCACGTAGTCGGCACGCAGCGTCTGGATCAGGTTGATCCGCACCAGCCGCAAGAAGATCCCGGCAGTGAGCAAACCCAACGCGATCGCCGGTAGCACAGCGTGTTCCAGCACATCGAGCAGATATCCCGCGTCGCCGTAGAGGATGCCGTCGATCAACATGATGTTGGTCTTCGGCGAAACATGTTGCAGCTGCAGCTCGACATTGGTGCTGGCCCGGCCCGCCACCGGCAGCCAGCCCAGCTTCACCGCGAAGACCAGCTTGAGCAGCAGGCCGACGAAGAACACCGGCGCCGCGTACGCCAGGATGGCGAACAACCGCAGACCGGTATCGGTCGGTGAATCACGCCGGGTCGCAGCGTATCTGCCCAGCGGTACGCCGACGGCGAAGGCCACGATCAGCGCCCAGAACATCAGCTCGAGCGACGCCGCGCCATAGGTCATCACCACTTCGCTGATCTGCCGATTGTCCTGCGATTTACCGAAATCCCCGCTCAGTAGACCGGTGATGTACTCCCAGTACTGAGACAGGATCGGCCGGTTCAGCCCCGCGGCCTCCTTGCGAATCTCGATCTGCTCCTGGGTCATTCGCCCACCCATGGCAGCGCTGATCGGATCACCGGCCACGCGCATCAGGAAGAACACGACGGTGACCAGAATCCACGCGGTCACCGGAATCAGCAGCAGCCGCACACCCAAGTAGCGCAGCAGCGCGAGCTGGCGAGAATCGCCCCCGCCCTTCCCTTTCCGTGGCACGCCGAAGCGCCGGGCCCGGGCCGGCGCTGGCTTCGTTTCTGGAGCAGCTATCGTCCCGGGCCCGGCTTCGCCGGATGTCACTTGCTCAGCACCGTGTAACGGAACTTGAACGAAGCGTCGAGAGTGTCCTCCACTCCCTGCACGTTCTTACCCGAGACGGCGATCTGCTTGCCGGACAACAGCGGAACGATCGGCAGGTGGTTCTGCGCGAGGTCGCGCTGCACCGCGGCGAGCAGCTGGAGCCGCTTGGCCTTGTCGCTTTCGGTGGCCTGACCGATCAGCTGGGCGTTGATGCTCGGGTCCTCGAAGTGCGACTCCAGGAAATTGTTCGGGCCGAAGAACGGGCTCAGGTAGTTGTCGGCGTCCGGGAAGTCCGGGAACCAACCGAATTGGTAGAGCGGATACGAATCGCGCGCCCGTTCCCGCTGGTAGCTCACCCATTCGGTGGACTGCAGGTTCACCCGGAACAGCCCACTGGCCTCCAGCTGGGACTTGATCGCGGCGTATTCCTCGGAGCTGCTCGAACCGTAGTGGTCCGGGTTGTACTGCAGGTTCAGCTCGACCGGCGTCGCGACGCCCGCGTCGGCGAGGAACTTGGCTGCCTTCTCCTTGCTCGGGTCGGCGCCGTAGATCTCCTTGAACGGCTCCGTCGCGCCCGGAACACCCTGGGGCACCGACGAATACGCCGGCGTGTAGGTCCCCTTGTACACATTCTTGGCCAGCGCGGCCCGATCGACCGTGGACGCGAGCGCCTTGCGCACGGCCAGCTTCTGCTCCGGGGTACCGCCGGGCATGGTGTTCATGTTGAACACGATGTACCGCAGCTCACCGCCGGGGCCCTCGTGCACGGTGACCTTGCTGTCGTTGCGCAGCGAATCGATATCGGTGGGCGTCAACGAACGGTAGGCAACATCGAGCGACCCGTTCTGCAGGTCGAGCTTCATGTTGTCGGTGGTGGCGTAGTACTTGGTCGACACCGTCTTGGTCTTCGGTGTACCGAGAATGCCGTTGTAGTCCGGGTTCGCCCGGTATTCCACCAGCTTGTTCTTGTCGTAGCTGGCGATGGTGTACGGGCCCGAGTAGCCCTTGTTCTTCACCACTTCCTCGTCGGCCATCACCCGGTCCGGTGCGTACACCTTTTCGTCGACGATCGGACCCGCCTGGGTCGGCAGGATCGCCGGGAAGGTTTGGTCGTTGGCGACCTTCAGCGTGAAGTTGACGGTGCGGTCGTCCGGGGCATCGGTTTTCTCGAGGTTGTTGAGCAGCGCTGCGGGGCCGTTCGGGTCGTTGATCTTGACCAGCCGGTCGAAGGAGAACTTGACGCTCTTGGCGGTCAACGGGTTTCCGTTGGCGAACTTCAAGTTCGGCTTCATGGTGCAGGTGTACACCGTCGGGCTGGTGAACTCGCACTTCTCCGCGGCGTCCGGCTTCGGCGTCGCGTCGCCGGGCGCGAAGTTCAGCACGTACTGATAGAACTGCGTTTCCGCGACCAGGGAGCCGTTGTCGTAGGCGGCTGCCGGGTCGAGCGAGAAGATTTTGTCCGTGGTGCCGGCCAGCAAGCCGCCACCGTCACCACCATCACCGGTCCGGCCGGAACCGCAGCCCGCCAAGGCGGACGCCACCAGCGACGCCAGGCCGACGGCCGCGATAGTTCGCGTCCGGGTCCGGCCCCCAGGTGTCCTTGAAACCAACATCAGGGCCCCACTTCTCGAGCGCCGCACCGCGTTGTCCTGGATCGCAGGCCCGGTGCGGACACAATGAACTTCCGATCTGACGGGCACCGTACCCACGAACCATTTCCTGCACGTTGCGTTTTCACAGAAAAAATCACCGGGGTGTTAGCAGGCGTTGCAAATAGCGCACCACGGGGGCCGGATCACCGGACGAATGTCCAGGATTGCACTAGATCATCAGCGAGGGTGTCCCGAGGACGCCATGGCACGTCACCGGACAGGAACCCGCCCGCACCGGCGACGCGCGCGCTCGACCCGCCGTACGCATGCCGTGTTCCGGGCGTGACTCAGCGTCCTGAATCGGCGGGGCATATCTGGCCATGACACGGCTGCGGACGGACCGCATCCGACTCCGCGAAACCGATGTCGGGGTTACCGGCATTTACCGACGGCGATGAATCATCGACGAGCCGTGATCACGGACGGCTCAGTGCGCTCGCATTCGCGTTCTCGCCCAGCAGCATTGCCTCGGGCTGTCCGGTGAGCATGCCTTCGAGCAGGTTCTTGCCGATGGCCGCCTCGGTGGGCAGCGCGATCGGGTAGCTGCCGTCGAAGCAGGCGCAGCACAGTCGGGAGCGCGGTTGTTCGGTGGCGGCGATCATGCCCTCGGTGGAGATGTAGCCGAGGGTGTCGGCACCGATCGAGCGGCGCACACCCTCCACCATCTCGTCGAAACTGCCTTCGGCGCCCGAGCCGTTGGCAATCAACTCGGCGGGCGAGGCGAAGTCGATGCCGTAGAAGCACGGCCATTTCACCGGCGGCGACGCGATCCGGACGTGGATCTCCAGCGCGCCCGCCTCGCGCAGCATGCGGATCAGCGCGCGCTGGGTGTTACCACGAACGATCGAGTCGTCCACCACGATCAGGCGCTTGCCGCGGATGACCTCGCGCAGCGGGTTGAGCTTCAGTCGGATGCCGAGCTGACGGATGGTCTGGCTCGGCTGGATGAAGGTACGCCCGACATAGGCGTTCTTCATCAGGCCCTGGCCGTAGGGCACGCCGGAGCCCTGTGCGTAGCCGACGGCGGCCGGGGTGCCGGATTCGGGCACCGGGATCACCAGATCGGCCTCGACCGGGTGCTCCTTGGCCAGGCGGCGGCCGATCTCGACCCGGGTGGCGTGTACCGAGCGGCCGGCGATGGTGCTGTCCGGCCGGGCCAGGTACACGTACTCGAAGACGCAGCCCTTGGGCTCGGGGTTGGCGAAACGCATCGACCGCACGCCGTCGGCATCGATCGCCAACAGTTCGCCGGGTTCGATCTCCCGGACGAACGCTGCGCCGACGATGTCCAATGCCGCGGTTTCGCTGGCAACAACCCAGCCACGGTCCAGCCGACCGAGGCACAGCGGACGGACACCGTGCGGGTCGCGGGCGGCGTAGAGCGTGTGCTCGTCCATGAAAGTCAGGCAGAACGCGCCCCGCAGCGTCGGCAACAGTTCCATCGCCGCCTGCTCGATGCTCGAATCCGCGGACGCGTGCGCGAGCAGCGCGGTGATCACGTCGGAGTCGGAGGTCGCGGCGATCGGCTGCGGGCGGCCGTTCGCGACGGTGGCGCCGATGAGTCCGAGTTCCCGTGCGCGACCGGCCAATTCGGCGGTATTCACCAGATTGCCGTTGTGGCCCAAGGCAAGTCCGGAACCCACCGAGGTGGTGCGGAAGATGGGCTGGGCATTTTCCCAGGTCACGCCGCCGGTGGTGGAGTAGCGGCAGTGGCCGACGGCGATGTGGCCCGGCATGGCGGCCAGCGTCTGCTCATCGAATACCTGGCTGACCAACCCGAGATCCTTGAAGACCAAGATCTGCGAACCGTCGGATACCGCGATGCCCGCCGCCTCCTGCCCGCGGTGTTGCAGCGCGTACAAGCCGTAGTACGTGAGCTTCGCCACGTCCTCGCTCGGCGCCCAGACTCCGAACACGCCACACTCTTCGCGTGGCTCGTTCTCGACCTGATCGGGGGTGGCGGCTGAGCCACTGTCATCGGAGATGGGGCTGTCGACCGGCAGTTCGGCGTTGGTCACCGTTTGCTCCCTGTTCGGGCGGGCTGGGGGCACGTTTCATTCTACGGGTGAAACTTCGTTCGCGATCACCGCCACCGCATACGAGCAGCAATCGGCGCGGCGGACGGGTCGGGACGTCGGCGCGGCAGCTGTTACGGTGCGAGCCGTGACGACTACCGACAGCGCGGACACCGGCAGCGGGGCGGGATCGAACACCGGAGCGGCGACACCGCAGCGCCGACCATGGACTCGCATGGTGCTGTTTCCCATCGGAGTGCTCACCCTCCTGACGACTCTGCTCGGCATCATGTATCTGGATTACGTCGTCGATCCGGAGAAGAATCTGCACGATTTCCCCATCGCGCTGGTGAACCAAGATGTGGGCGATGTCATCGGCACGGCCGATCGTGCGCAGCAGGTGAATTTCGGGAATCAGATCACCGACGCCCTCGTGAAAGGGGTGCCGTCGGACAAGGTCGACCTGCATGTGATCAGCATCAGCGAGGCCGAGCGGCAGATGCAGTCCGGTGAGGTCTACGGCGCGATCGTCATCCCGAGCGATTTCAGCAAACGACTCGGCATTCTCGGCGTCGGCAGTGTGATTCCGGGCGACATGGAGCGCCCGATCATCACCCTGCAGACCAATCCGCGCACCGGCGCGTTCGGCACCCAGATCGTGCTCCGGGTGGGCAATCAGGCGCTGACCGAGGTGAACAAGCAGGTCGGCAAGCAGCTCACCGACCAGGTGACCGAACAGCTGAAGCCGCAGCCCGGCGGACCGCCCGCGCCCGAGCTGTCCGGCGCCACCCGGGTCGCCCTGGCCGACCCGGTGAAAGTTGTTGTCCAGCAGTATCATCCGTTGCCCGACGGCACCGGCCAAGGGCTCACCGCGTTCTTCTACGCGCTGCTGTTGCTGCTCGCCGGGGTGGTCGGCGCGATGGTCATCCACACGATGATCGACGCCCAACTCGGCTTCATACCCACCGAATACGGGCCGTGGTTCGTGCACTACCCGCCGACACCCATCTCCCGCTTCCACACGCTGCTGATCAAGTGGGGCGTCATGGTGGTGACCGCGAATATCGTCTCGGCGGTCTTCCTCCTCGTCGGCAAGGCGCTGGATATGCCGATCGACCACCCGCTGGCCCTGTTCCTCTACAGCGCGCTCGCCATCATCGCCGTCGGCATTACCGGCCTGTCCACGCTGGCCGCGATCGGCTCGGCGGGCCTGCTGGTGAACCTGATCCTGTTCATCATCCTCGGCCTGCCCTCCTCCGGCGGCACCGTCCCGATCGAGGCAACCCCCCAGTACTTCGGCTGGCTGGCCTCCTTCGAACCGATGCACCAGGTCTTCCTCGGCATCCGCGCCATCCTCTACTTCGACGCCAGCTTCGAGTCCGGCCTCGCCCGCGGCGTCTGGATGGCCCTCGCCGGCCTCGCCATCGGCCTCACCTTCGGCGCCCTCATCACCCGCTTCTACGACCGCAAGGGCCTGCACCGCAGCAACCGGGTGACCGCCTGACCCGAATCCGGCCCGCTGGGCCGGGGATGATGGTCGACATGACGCCGTGGATCGAACACGCCCACCGACTGGCCGACGAGTTCCTCGCCCCACAGGCGGGTCCGGTCGACGCCGCCGCGGCAATACCGCGTGCGCATTTCGATCAGCTCGCCGCGGCGGGCTTCTATGGCATCGCCATGGGCGACGACGTGAATCCGGCCGTGTCGACCGAGGTCAGCGAGATCTTGATCGCGGGCTGCTTGGCGACGGCCTTCGTCTGGGCGCAGCATCACGGGGTCGCGCGGCGAATCAGCACCTCGCCGAATGCGGAACTGCGCGAACGGCTCACCGATGACATGCGGGACGGACGGGTACGGTCCGGCGTCACGTACGCGGGCGCCGCCGATAAGCCCGCTCTGATCGCCCGCCGAACCGACGGTGGCTATCTACTCGATGGGACAGCACCCTTCGTCACCGGCTGGGGCATGATCGACATCGTGGGGGTGACGGCGCGCGATGCGACCGACGAGAGGTCGCTGATCTGCGCGGTCGTGCCTGCCGTCGAGACAACGTCGCTGCGGGTTCGACCGATCCCGTTGACCGCCGCGAACGCGAGCAGGACCGTCACGGCGAGCTTCGAGAGCGTGTACGTCCCCGATGCCGACGTGGACAGACGCCTGTCGCTGCGATCGTTCCACGAGTCCTACATCATCGCCGCTTGGCGCAACGGCTCGCTCGCACTCGGCATCGTGCGGCGGTGCGTTGCCGAACTCGGCGCCCTCGGCATCGACGCCGGCGCACTGATCGACGAATCCGTCCTGGTTCGCAAGGAATTGGACAGCGCACTCGGCGGACAGTTCGACGTGTACGCCGCTCGGGCGCGGGCGTCCGAGTTGGCGATGCGGGCGGCAGCGGGGCTGGTAACCGCCACCGGCAGCGCTGCCATCACCCAGGGCTCCTTGGCCGAACGCACGCTGCGCGAAGCGACTTTCACGCTGGTGTTCGGATCCCGCCCACCCATCAAGGCGGCCTTGCTCGACCGCCTCACCGGAACTGCCGCACCCCGCTGACAGCGTGTTCAGTCGGGGGTCGGGCGGGTGATGGGGAGCCAGCGGGCTACTTCGGGGGCGCGGCTGCCGGAGGCGGTGAGGGCGCCGGAGTCTAGGGCGGTGGTGAAGTCGAGTAGGCCGGTGGCGAGGAGGAGCCAGGTGCGGGGGTCGGTTTCTACGACGTTGGGTGGGGTGCCTCGGGTGTGGCGGGGGCCTTCGATGCATTGGACTGCGACGAACGGGGGGACGCGTACCTCTACCGAATGGCCTGGGGCTGAGGCGGCCAGGGTTCGGGCGGTGGTGCGGACGGCGGCCGCGAGTTCGGTTCGGGTGGGGGCGGGTGCCGACTCGTCCCGCAACCAGTCACTCACCGCATCCACCGCCGACCTGAGTTCGGCCGGGCTCACCGTTTGTCGCGCCACGTCGCCGAGATTACCGGTGCCCACCGTGCCGGACTGCCACGTGTTGGTCCCGCACGCGGATAGGGCCGGGTGGTGGCCCGGCCCTCATCTTTCGCGAAGGATCAATTGGCGACTGCGGGCTGTTTCGGGGTGGCGCGCATGCCGACGTAGCAGGCCTCGGTGCCGTCTGCGAGGGTCGCGAAGACGATCGGCATGTAGTCCTCGCTGAAGGAGGGACCGGCGCCGGAGGCGGCGAAGACCGTTTCCGAGACGGGGGTGAGTTCCATGCTCAAGGGCGGGGACATGTCCTTCATATCGTCGACGAATTCGTACAGCATGTGACCGGAGCCGTCGTCCTGCTTGCTGACCGTGATGACGACGCCCGCCCGCTGGTAAGTGCCGACGAAGGGCGCGATGTCGACGGGGACCGGCGGCACGGCGGGGCCGAACGGCTCTGGCATCCGCACCCCGGCCAGTTCGGCGAGCAGTTCCCGGAACAGCGTCGCGTAAAGTTGGCGCGCGCCACCGCCGTTGGTAAGCAGCGCGACGGCGACACCGGCCGCGGGGACGGCCCGCAGGTAGCCGTACTGGCCGATCGCGGCACCGTCGTGGCCGAAGCCCTTGATGCCGTTCCAGTCGTACAGCGTCCAGCCGAGGCCCCAGCCGTCCGCGCTGACGGTCCACTTGTCCGGCACGTCGATCTCTCGATGCTGCATCGCCGCAACGGATTCGGCGGACAGCACGGTGGTGCCGTCGGCGGCGCGACCACCCTCCAGGTGCATCCGGGCGAATCGCACCATGTCACCGGCCGTGCTGATGACCCGTGCCGCGGGCGCGACCGAGCGCGGCATGATGTCCCACTCCGGGGCGGGCTCCGGGTACTGGCCCGGTGCGCCGAGATGGCTCATCGCGGTGCGGAACCGCAGCGCCTGCTCCGGCAACGTCACCAGATGGTCGAGACCCAATGGGGCAGCGAGCAAGTCCCGGACGGCTCGGTCGAAGGTCTTGCCGGTCAACACCTCGATGACGCGACCGAGCACCACGTAGCCGAGACTGCCGTATGACATCGCCGTGCCCGGTTTGCAGTCCAGCGCGACTTCCCCTGCGGCCCGGACGTATTCGGCGAGGCAGTTGTCACCGCGGCCGCCGTCGTAGTTGAAGTCGTTGGTCACACCGCCGGTGTGGCTGAGCAACTGCCGGACCGTGATCTGCTGTGTGGCTTCCGCATCCGGCGTGGCGAACTCGGGCAGTACCTCGACGACCGGCGCGTCGAGGTCGAGCTTGCCCTCGTCGACGAGCCGCATGATCAACGTCGCGGTGTAGACCTTGGCGATCGAGCCACACAGGAACACCGAGTCGGTGGTGACCGGCACGCCCGTGCCCCGATGCAGGACACCGCTGGCGATTTCGTAGACCTTGCCGTCGACCAGGATCGCCAGCGCCGCACCGGGCACATGGTTGGCGGCCCGGAGTTCGTCCAGCCGCTGCTGCCAGCGAGCCAGCGCGAATTCCCGACCGGTCGAGTCGGTAGTGCCCCAGTCGCCCCGCACTTTCCAGTCGCCGTTGGTATCCCAGTTCACGTTGTTCGACATGCCGTTTCTCCTGCTCGATCCAGTTGGCGCGTACGCCGTTCTCCTGTTGCGAACACTGTACGCATCCAGGAACGCTGTGCGCAAGTGCGCTTGCTGTAGCGCTCAGCCCATGCGACGAGGAGCACGACAGCCAGCGACAACGATCGCGGAAGAACCAGAAGATCGACGGCTACAGGTACCCGAGGAGAGCCCGGGCGTCGGTGTGACGCCGGGCAGTCAGGATTGCGTGCGCGCGGTTCCGAAAAGCCGGGCCAGGCGAGGCGCGATAGCACCGCCCGCATTGGTGGCGAAGTGGAGCAAGGCCGGGGCAGTGACGCTTTCGGTGCGACGGCGCAGCCAACCGAGTACAAAGCCACCCGCAGCGGTGGCGGCAACAGTGACCGGAACACTCTCCCCCGCCGCCCGGGCGGGGTGGATATGCCATAGGCCGAATATCAGTGCACCGAGCAGCGATCCAGCACGGGAGCCGAAAGCATTGTCCAGCAACGGATCCAGTGCGGCGCGGAAGACCATCTCTTCGCTGTAGACAGTACCGATCGGGATGTGCACCGCGATCCACTCGGCGTCGGACACCTCCGGCCCGCGATCGGCGAACTCGCGCAACCCTTCCCGCACGGGCGGAATAGCCAGGGCCACACCGTAACCGACGGCAACAAGCGCGCCGGAGACGATCCCGTACCGAAATCCCTTCGCCGAGAACCAGTTCGGGTTGCCATCGAAGGAGAGCGCGTAGGCGGTGGCGAATCCCGCATTGGCGGCCGTCCTACCACGGACACCGAGTCCGAGCCCGGGCAGCAACCAATTGCTCCATGCCAACGGAATACCAATGGCGACAACAGCTTCCGAAGCTCTACTCACTTGGTCTTCCGCTCGAAATCCTCGGCTACTTCCAGCTCCGCCCGTACCCGATCGGACAGGGCGGCGGACCAATCCGCCGGCGCGGCGATTGCCGCCCACCCGTCGAGCACGAGACTTCCGTAACGGTGCCCGTGCCCATCGGTGACGGCTTGGGCATTGGTGAGGTCGGCGGCCACCTGCCAGAAGGTGACGAACGGCCACCAGCGCATCTGCGAGGACACATCCGCGCCGCGCGGCTCGGACAGCCAATCCGGTTGCGAGAAAATGAGATCCGTCGACCACCAGACGATCGGGTCGGACGCGTGTTGCAGGTAGGCGATCCGCGGCGGCCGCCACTCGGTGGACGGGCGGGCGAGATCGGCACTGTCCGAGGCGAATCGCACGACCAGCCCGTCGGCGTACACCGGCTGGATCTCCCGTGAGCCGGGATCGCGCCGCGAAACGAACTGCTTCCACAGTCGATTCGAGTTCGGCGGCCCGACCCACAGCGCGCCGTCCACCTTCGTCCGCAGATCGGCGAGCCCGTCGAAGGCCGCCTCGGAACCCTGCGAGCCGAGACTTTCCCCGTACACCAGCAGCTTCGGCCGCTGCTCTCGCGGCCGCGCCGCCCAGTGCCGGTGGATCGCGTCGAACATCGCCCGGCCCGCGGTCATCGCCTTGCTCCGGTCCGCGAGGAACGACAGCACGCTGGGCAGATACGAGTACTGCGAGGCGACGATCGCGCTGTCGCCGCCGTACATGTACTCGATGGCCCCGGCGGCCATGGCATTCACCCAACCGGTGCCGGTGGTGGTCACCACCACGAGCACCTTGCGATCGAACGCGCCGGTCCGCTCGAGTTCCGCGGCCGCGAGTTCCGCCGGGTCCTCGCCCGGCTCGACCGATTCCAAGCCGACGTAGGCGCGGATCGGTTCCCGGGCCGGCCGGCCGGTCACCTCGCCGATCTTGCTCGCGGTCGGCCCGTGCGAAACGAACCATCTGCCCTCGTAGCCGAGGGTTTCCCATTTGGCCAGCGAGGCGGGGCTGCCGGAGCGTTCGGGTTGGACGGGTTGGATCGCGTTCACCGAGGTGTGGTCGTTGCGCACGCTGAACGCCGAGTTGGCGACGGCGAAGAAGGCCCGCGAGGCGACACCGTTGAAGATGGTCACGGCCAGCACGACCAGCACGAGGAAACCCGCGGCCGGTGCCAGCTCCCTCGGCACCCGCACCCAGTGGTTGAGCAGCCGGGCCAGGAACCGAATGGTCTCGCGCACCGTCCGGTAGACCGCGACCACCGCCGCACCCACCGCCAGGCTGAGCAACCCGGTGCGCAGGTAGGCGGGCGTCGTCGTGCCCGCCATCCCCATCAGCGCGGTGATCTCCCGCTGCCAGCGCGCCGACTGGACGAGCATCAATGCCGCGGTCACCGCGGCGGTGAACAGGATCGCGGACTTCACCGCGTAGCGCACCCAGGTGGGTGGCGGCGGGATCCTGGTCAGCCGTGGCCGCACCCATAACCGGAACAGCCACTCCAGCACACAGCCGACGCCGTAGCCGAGCGCGGCGTTGATCCCGCTGATCAGCCCCTGGAACAGCCAATCGCGCGGCAGCAGCGACGGGGTCACCGACAGCGCGAAGAACACCGTCGCGACGACGAGCCCGACGTAGTTCAGATCGATGATGTCTTCCAGGCGCCGCACAACCACGATGCCACGCGCACGCAGCTTCGTCAGGGTGGTGGCGGTCTCGAGCACCCGAACAGTATGGCGGTCCGGTACGGTCGGCGGCGCGTTGCCCGGGCCGCCGCGCGGCGCATCGCCGCCCATCCCCAGCGGCGGCGCCGCGGCCCGGCGGCACCGCTGAATCGGCCGGGTTTCGGCGGCGGTCGGCAACTACCCAGACCGCTCGAGTAGTTGTACGCGGTTGCGCGCGAAGGCGTGTCGGCAGACTTCTTACCCATGAGCACTTCCAGCGCACAGCCGAAAACCACCTCGGCGTTCATCGCGCAGGCCGCGATCGCGTTCGGCGTCAGCTTTCTCGGGGTGGGCGTCGGAATCTGTTACCTGCCACTGGATATGTGGCAGCGGGGCTTTCTGGCCATGTCCATGCTCTTCCTGGTGACCAGCACCTTCACCTTGGCGAAGGTGGTGCGTGACCAGCACGAAGCCGCGACCGTGCACGGTCGCATCGATCAGGCGCGGATGGAAAAGCTGCTCGCCGAGCACGATCCATTCAATTCCGTCGCCTGACGACGCTCCTGGGCGGGCCTTGTGCACGAGGGGTCCTGGCCCGCCCAGGTTCGCGTCTTATCCACTCACTCGCGCGGTGCGCGGCGGGAGCCATGTGCGCGACCGCCGCCACAGATCGCCGCGACTGTCGGCGAACCACACCACCAGGCCGTCGGCGTAGGTCGGCGGCACCTCGGGTGAGCCGGGGTCGTGCCGGGCGACGAATTCGCCCCCTACCTAGACCGCTCCAGCCTCAGGCGCGGTCACACCGCACTGGCCCCGAACAACTTCGGCAGCGTGCCTTCGTGTGCGGCACGCAGCTCGTCCATGGGGACGGAGAACAGCCCTTGCACCTCAATGGAATCCGTACCCTGGTCGACCACGCCGATGCGCGTCCACGGCAATTCGCGGGCGGTGCACATCTTGGTGAACCGGGTTTCCTCCGAACGCGGCACCGCGACGAGCACGCGCCCGGCCGATTCGGAGAACAATGTCACGAACGGATCGGCATCCTCGGGAAGCAGGATGCGGCAACCGGTTTCGCCGGCCAGCGCGGCCTCGACGACGGTCTGGATAAGCCCGCCCTCGGAAAGGTCGTGTGCCGCACTGATCATGCCGTCGCGCGAGCCCGCGGTGAGAACTTCGGCGAGCAGCTGCTCGCGCGCGAAGTCGACCTTGGGCGGCACGCCGCCGAGGTGGTCGTGCGCGACCTGCGACCAGATCGAGCCACCGAATTCGTCGTGCGTCTCGCCGAGCAGGATCAGCGTCTCCCCCGGCTCCAGGCCGAGCCCCGTTGGGATGCGCCGGTGCACGTCGTCGATCACGCCGAGCACGCCGACCACGGGGGTCGGCAGGATGGCCGTCTGCCCGGTCTGGTTGTAGAAGCTCACATTGCCGCCGGTAACCGGAATACCAAGGGCCACACAGCCGTCCGCGAGACCGCGGACGGCCTGCTGGAACTGCCACATCACGCCGGGATCCTCGGGGGAACCGAAGTTGAGGCAGTTGGTGACGGCCTTCGGGGTGGCGCCGGTGGTGGCGACATTGCGGTAGGCCTCGGCCAGCGCGAGCTGCGCGCCGGTGTACGGGTCCAGTTTGGTGTAGCGGCCGGACGCGTCGGTGGCCAGCGCGATGCCGCGGCCGGTCTGCTCGTCGATCCGGATGACGCCCGCGTCGGCGTG
Source organism: Nocardia brasiliensis (assembly GCF_042691675.1). GTDB lineage: Bacteria > Actinomycetota > Actinomycetes > Mycobacteriales > Mycobacteriaceae > Nocardia > Nocardia brasiliensis_D. The sequence continues at coordinate 838,657 of NZ_CP170507.1, read as the reverse complement.
CTCGGCGAGCACGGTGTTGCCGCGCACGTAGCGGTCGTACTGCTCGGTGATCCACTTGCGGCTGCACAGCTGCGGGCTGGCCAGCATGTGCAGCAGTGTCGCGCGCAGTTCGTCGCCGGTCTTCGGGCGGGTCAACTTGTCGGTGCTGTCGGCGATCAGCGCGTCCTGCTCGTCCGGTCGCCGCACCGGCCGCTCGTACACCGGGCCCTCGTGCGCGACGGTGCGCGGCGGCACGTCGACGACGGTTTCGCCGTGCCAGGTGACGATCAGCCGGTCACCGTCGGTGACCTCACCGATCACCGTGGCGAGCACGTCCCACTTGCGGCACACCGCCATGAACGCGTCCACGTTCTCCGGCGTCACGACCGCGCACATGCGCTCCTGCGATTCGCTGGAAAGCACCTCGGCCGGGGTCATGCCGGTGGCGCGCAGCGGTACCCGGTCCAACTCGATGTGCATGCCGCCGTCGCCCGCGGCCGCCAGTTCGGAAGTGGCGCACGACAACCCGGCACCGCCGAGGTCCTGGATGCCGACCACCAGCTTGGCCGCGTACAGCTCGAGACAGCACTCGATGAGCACCTTCTCGGTGAATGGATCGCCGACCTGCACACTGGGCAGCTTCTTACGAGCTTGCCTTTCCCGCCCCGCCGACTCCGTCGGCTGCCATCCCCCTATGCCGGACTCGTCACCGGAGAAGGTGTCCGAGGCCAGCACGGAGACGCCACCGATGCCGTCGAGGCCGGTGCGCGCGCCGAACAGAATGATCTTGTTGCCGGTGCCGGAGGCGAAGGCGAGGTGCAGGTCCTCGATCCGCATCACACCCGCGCACAGCGCGTTCACCAGCGGATTGCCTTGGTAGGACGCGTCGAACACGGTCTCGCCGCCGATATTGGGCAGGCCGAGCGAATTGCCGTACCCACCGACGCCGCGCACCACACCGTCGACCACGCGCCGGGTATCGGGAGCATCCGCCGCGCCGAAACGCAACTGGTCCATCACCGCGATCGGCCGTGCGCCCATCGCCATGATGTCGCGCACGATGCCGCCGACACCGGTGGCCGCGCCCTGATACGGCTCGACATAGGAGGGGTGGTTGTGGCTTTCCACCTTGAAGGTGACCGCCCAGCCGTCGCCGACATCGACGACGCCCGCGTTCTCCCCGATGCCCGCGAGCATCGAGGCCCGCATCTGCTCAGTGGTGGTCTGGCCGAAGTAGCGCAGGTGCACCTTCGACGACTTGTAGGAGCAGTGCTCGCTCCACATCACCGAGTACATCGCCAGTTCGGCGTCGGTCGGCCGACGGCCGAGGATTTCCTTGATGCGGGCGTACTCGTCGTCCTTCAGACCCAGTTCTTTATAGGGTTGCGGCACGTCGGGAGTTGCTGCGGCTGCGCTGACGGTGTCGACCTGCGAAGTCACGGGGTACAGCGTCCTTTCGACCTGGTCGGGCGCGCTACGTGGTTACGCTGCGCTACCTCCTCCGCGCTCGACCCGACCATGCCGGGGGTCCTTGCGGGCCGGGAGCGCGAAGCTGGGGATTCGCCTGGAAGTTTAGCCGTGACGGTTGGTGGGCACCGGGCCGCATAGGCCTCCCGCCCGGTTCGCCGGATTCCTGTGCGCCCGGTCACAGGCCGTGCTAGTGACCACGCGCGCCGACGGCGGTCACATCGGGGCGCACCGATACTCTGGGCCCCGTGAACGAACGATCGGGGTTTGCGGATTCCGCTGAGCCGGTTGCCTCGAAGCACCCGCGGGCCGCCGCGAGCTCCGAGCCGACCGCCCCGGCGCGCGTTCCGATGTCGCGCGAGCAGCTGCGCTGGCTGCTGATCGCGGTCGGCCTGTTCATCGCGTCGGCGATCCTGTCGCTGCTCGCCCACTGGTGGTCCGGGTACATCGATCTACAGGTGTACCGCAACGGCGCCCGGGTCTGGCTCGACGACGGCGAGCTGTACGGGCCGATGCCGCCGGTCGCGGGCATCGGCTTGCCGTTCACCTACCCCCCGCTCGCCGCGCTGTTCTTCGCGCCGCTCGCGCTGATGCCATTGCTGCTCGCCGAGGTGCTGGTGCTGGTGACCTCGCTGGCGAGCCTGGCCGTCACGCTGTGGGTGGTGCTCGCGCGGATCCGCCCCGAGCTGTCCCGGCTGAGCACTCTGACGATCGTCATCGGCGCGGTCGCGCTGCTGCAGACCTTCGAGCCGCTGCGCCAGACCTTCGGCTTCGGCCAGATCAATCTGGTGCTGATGGCCGCGATCACGCTGGATTGCCTGGTGCGCAAGCCGTTCTGGCCGCGCGGCATGCTGATCGGCATCGCGGTGTCGGTCAAGCTGATCCCCGGCGGATACCTGCTGTACTTCCTGCTGCGCAAGGACTGGAAGGCGGCGGGCACGCTGGTCGTCTCCGCCATCGCCGCGGTCGGCCTCGGTTTTCTGTTGTTCCCCAGCGATTCGACCGAGTACTGGTTCCACACGCTCGCCGATACCGGCCGGATCGGGCCGCCGTACTTCGCGGGCAACCAGTCGATCAAGGGCATGGTTTTCCGGCTCGGCGTCGCCGACTCGGTGGCCACCCTGCTGTGGATCGCGCTGTCCCTGGTGGCCATCGCACTGGCCGCCGTCTGGATGCGCAGGCTGATCGACGCGGGTGCCACGGTGGCCGCGCTGCTGGTGAATGCCGCGGTGGTGCTGCTGGTTTCGCCGGTGTCCTGGTCGCACCACTGGGTGTGGATCGCACCCGCGCTGGTGGTGACCGCGGACGTCATCGTGCGCGGCAGACGCAGCCCGCTGTTTCTCGGCTGCGTCGGCGCGCTGACGCTGATGTTCCTGATCGGACCGCAGTGGCTGCTGCCGCACGCCGCGGACAAGGAACTCGGCTGGGCCTGGTGGCAGCAGCTCATCGGCAGCAGTTACGTGCTCGCCACCCTCGCGGTGTTCGTCGTCGCGGTGGCGACCTATCGACCGGTGACGGCGGGCGTGAGGAAGGCGGCCAGCGCCGCGGCGTAGGCCGGAACGTCTGCGGCGCCCATCATTTCGCGCGCCGAGTGCATCGCCAACTGCGCCGCGCCCACGTCGACCGTCGTCATGCCGGTGCCCGCGGCCGTCATCGGGCCGATGGTCGATCCGCACGGCAGATCGGCGCGATGGACGTAGCGCTGCAACGGAACTCCCGCCTGCGCGCACGCCAGTGCGAACGCGCCCGCGCCCACCGCGTCGGTGGCGTAGCGCAGGTTCTGGTTGACCTTCAACACCGGCCCGCCGTTCACCTCGATGCGGTGCGCGGGCTCGTGCCGGTCGGGGTAGTTGGGATGCGTCGCGTGCGCCATATCACCGGAGGCGCAGACCGAACCGGCCAGCGTCGCAAGGAATTCGGCGCGGTCGCCGCCGCGGGCCAGCACGATCCGCTCCAGCACCGTCGGCAGCAGATCGGACTGGGCGCCGCGGTCGGACTGGCTGCCGACCTCTTCGTGGTCGAACGTGGCGAATACCGGAATGGCCGCGCCGGGCTCCTCGACGGCGGCGAGGAAGGCGTGCAGGCCCGCGTAACAGGTGCCCTGGTTGTCCAGCCGAGGCGCGCTGACCAGATCCTGGTCCCGGCCGACTATCCGGCTGGGCGCCAGGTCGTGCGTCATCAGTTCCCAGCCGAGCACCGCGGCCGGATCGAGCTCCGCGTGCTCGGCGACGAACGCGAGGAATGAGCGCGGTTCGCGGCCGACGCCCCAGATAGCGTTGACGTGGCGCTGCGGATCGAGCGTGACGCCCTTGCGGTCCTCGGACAGGTGAATGGCCAGCTGCGGCACCCGCAGGATCGGCTCGTCGATGCGAACCAGCTGCTCGCGCATCGCATCTCCGTCGAGAACGCTCAGCCGCCCGGAGATGCCGAGCTCGCGATCCAGCCAGGAATTGAGCCAGGCGCCGCCGTAGGGCTCCAGGCCGACCAGCTGCCACCCGGCCGACGCCAGATCGGGGTGCTGTTTCACCCGCAGGTTCGGGCTGTCGGTGTGCGCGCCGACCACCCGGAACGGTGTGCTGCCCGCCGCGTCCGCCGTCGCCCAGGCGATCAGCGATCCACCACGCACCACGTAGTGCTTGCTCGGGCCGTCCGCCGGCCACGGCTGAGATTCGGTGAGCCTGGTGAAGCCGTGCGCCTCCAGTTCGCTCGCCACCGTGCGGCAGACGTGGAAGGGCGAGGGCGACGCATCGATGAACGCGCACAATCCGGCGGCGGTGGCGGCGGTGGCGGAAACGGGCATGATCGCGATCTTAGGGGCACCAGCCGATCAGCTGGTGCGGACTTTCAAGCCCGGGTGCTCCCGCAGCACCGTGCTGAGCGGCTGACCGAGCAGCACCGGCAGGTGACCGCAGGCGCCGTCCAACAGCGTGGTGGTGGTGACGATGGAGCTGTTGATGCCGACCGCCTTGGTGCCCGCCATGATCGGACCGCCGCTGTCACCCTGGTGACCGCACAGGGTGGTGAGGAACATTTCCTCGAACCGGACCGGTGTATCGCCGTGGCCGGGCACGTCGTTCAGCCAGGCGGTCTGGCCGGACGCGAGCACCATGCCGCAGGAGTAGCCGGACCGGAAGCCGGCCTTGCACACCACGCTGCCGTCGATCGGATCGGCAGTGCCGTCGATGCGCACGACATCACCCTGCCGTGCGGCTTCCGGCGCCGAGCCGGGGCTGCTGCCGGTATCCAGCGTGGGCGGCACGATCGACGGGGTCGGCGGCGACAGCTGTCCGGCCGAAACCAGGTTGTTCCGGAACCGGGGCGCGGCCGCCTCGTTGATCCGCAGGATCCCGTAGTCGTGCGGGCTGAAGCTGGACGCGTCGAAGTAGCCGAGTTCGGCGCCCAGCTTCGGCTTTTCACCGGGCACGTACCGTTCGTCGGAGGTGCCCCGCACAGTAAAGATGCGCTGTGGTTCGCGCGTGCGCTTCGCCTGCACGACAAGGTTGTTGGGATCGCAGTGACCGGCGGTGATGTTGACCGCGTTGCCCTTTTCGTCGGTGGCGTTGAAGCCGAACGAGCACCGGTGGGCCTCGCCGTCGACCTGGAAGGCGTAGGACTGGCCGCCGACGATGGCGCCGTCGGGCCCCTCGGCCGCAATCGACCGCACCTCGTCGGTGCTGTTGTCGGGCCGCGTTTCCGGCATCGTCGCCGTGATCGATCGAACCGGTCCCACCTCGGCGGGCAGTTGGATGTCTTTGGCGACGCGCACCGCGAAACTGTTGTGCGCCACATCGATTCCGTACCCGAAGATCGACTGGGCGACCGCGCGGGTCTGCCCGGCCAGCCAGCGTTCGAACGCGGCTCGGCGCTCCCGAAGGGTGGCCTCGCTGACGGACACCGTTTCCACGGTGAACCCCGCCGCCTCGGCGGCCGCCCGCGCGTGCCCGGAACTCACCCCGTCGGTGAGCGAGACGACCGGGCGGGCGCCGTCCATCCGGATACCGGCGAAAGCTGCCGGGTGGGCGATCCGAGCCGACCTGGCGTAGTCGGACAGTCGATGTGCCGCCTCGACCCGGTGCAGGTATTCGTCGGCGTCGATGCCGAGGTCGCGCCGCAACGCTTCGATCAGGCTCGGTGGCAGGAGGGCGGCCTCGGCCGGCGGGGCGGCCGAGGCGGGGATGGGGACCGACCCCGCGGCCATTGCGACACAGCACATCACCACTGCACGTCGGCAGCAACGTAGTGCTGTGCCGCCACGTAGCGCTGTATCGCGTAGACGGGGACCGAACGCCATCGAGATGCCTCCTGACCGAACAGACAGTGGGTGCAGTCGCCGATGTTATAGTCACACCAGTCACAAAACGGACTATCCGGTCCGGTCGCGTGTCTATCGATGTTTCACTTTGCGTCAGCGCGAAGCGCGGTGCGCACCGACACCCGGCTGCCGGTGAGCAGGATGGCGTTGCCGTAGATCCGACCGGCCAGCCGGGCCACCACCGCGATGGTCAGCACCATCGCGACCAGCGCGCCCGTCATCTGCCAACCGGGCACGTCATAGGCCACGCGCATCGGCATCACCACCGGAGACAACAACGGAATCATCGACAGCACCGTCGATGAGGTGCCGTGCGGATCCGCCGGCACGATGGACTGCCCGATCAGATAGGCCGCGATCACCACAACGGAGATCGGAACCGCCACCGACGCGAGATCCTCCTGCCGCGACACCAGCGACGCGGCCGCCGCGATCACCAGGGCATACAGGAAGTAGCCGAGCAGGTACCACACCACCGCCCACCCGACGACGCCGCTGACCATCGCGGTCGAGAGTTCCAGCACCCCGGTGGCAAAGGCGCTGACCATCCCGGCCACGGCGACCACCGCGACCTGGATGATGGTCACCAGCCCGATGCCGACCACCTTGCCTGCCAACAGCTCCCACGGACGGATCGTCGCGAGCAGCAGCTCGACAATGCGATTGGCCTTCTCCTCGACGACACCCTGCCCGGTCAGCTGGATACTGATCAGCAGCATCACGTAGCTGAGCACCCCGATCACCGCCGCCATGCCGATGCGCGCACCCCGATGCTCGTCGGCCGGTTGCAGCGGTTGCACATCGACCTTCGCCTCGGCAATCGCGCGCTCCACCGTGGCCGGATCCCCGCCGAGCCAGGCGATTTCCTGATGCATCGCGGCCTGGCGGACGACCAGGCCGAAAGCGGTGCGCAAGCCGTCCGGCAGCGCGGACTTCACTACCACCTGGAGCTGCCCGTTGGCCGCGCCGACGAGCAACGCCGTCAGATCGCCCTGCTGGACCTGTTGCTCACCGGCGTTCCGGTCGACCACGGTGGTCTCGATCGGCTGTCCCGACGCCGCTCCCGCGGCGACGAGCAGCTGCTGGAACTGGACCGTGTCCGCCGTCACCCCAACCTTTTCCGCCTCGGCGGTAGCGCCCTTGTCGAGGAAGTGGAACAGCAGCACTGTGCCGACGACGGCGAGCACCAGGACTGCCGTGATGGCGGCAAAGGCTTTGGATCGGAGCCGGACCTCGATCTCCCGCGCCGCGACGATTCGGATCGCCTGCGCGGCGGAGAGACGCCCGGCGGCTCGGGTGCTCCGCTCCCTCATGCCGCCACCTCTACTGATGAATCGGCCGTCGCATCTCGGAACAGATCGGTCAAAGTGGGTTGTACCCGGCCGAATTCACGTACCGGCCCGGCCGCGAGCGCGGTGGTGAGCACCAGATGGTCGTCGACGTGATCCTCCAGCCGCAGGACCCACCGGGACTCCTCGCGTCCGTCCACCGAGACACCGGGCATTCGGGTGATCCAGTCGTCGTCCAGGCCGGGCGCATCGATGGCGACCAATGCCGGTCCGCGGCCACGCAATTCATCAACCGTCCCACAGGCCACCATCGTCCCATTACGGACGATTCCGACACGATCGCATAACCGTTCGACCAGATCGAGCTGATGCGACGAGAACAGCACCGGGCTGCCCTGCTCCGCACTGCGTTCGCGCAGCACCGAACTCATCACGTCGACCGCCACCGGATCCAAGCCGGAGAACGGCTCGTCCAGCACCAGCACGTCCGGATTGTGCACCAGGGCCGTCGCCAGCTGCACGCGTTGCTGATTGCCGAGACTGAGCTTCAGGACATCGTCGTCGGCACGCTGTTCGATACCGAGCCGCATCATCCACAGCTGCGCGGCGGCCGACGCCTCGAAATCCGAAAAACCGTGTAGCCGAGCGAAATATTGCAGCTGCGCACCCACCTTCATCCGCGGGTACAGGCCGCGCTCCTCCGGCATGTAGCCGATGCGCCGCCGCGTCACCAGATCCACTCGGCGCCCATCGAACCGGACTTCCCCCGCATCGGCGGCCATCACCCCCATGATGATTCGCATAGTGGTCGTCTTGCCCGCACCGTTGGAGCCGACGAACCCGAACAACTCCCCCGGGCGCACATCGAACGTCATGTCGGACAACGCGACAACGTCGCCGTAGCGCTTGGTCAATCCCGAAATTTCCAACACGTGAGATTCGTACCTTCCACTCGTCGCACGATCGTCTTCGCGTACACGAGGCAGCCCGACCGGCCGGATCGAACTCCGCCGAACGCCGCGCAGGGCACGGCGACACCATGCCAGAAACGACGTGATCCGCCCGCTCAACACACCGAAAGGCCGGTGCGCTCGTGAATCCACTTCTTTTCCTGCGGTTTCGCGAGCACCCGCGGACGGGCCGGATGCGCTTATGCCGCACATTCTTCCGACTAAATACGACCACCACTTCGGCCGGTCGCGGAACGCGCCGGCCCACCGTACTCCGCTTCGCCATTCTTTCGTCACGGTGACGCCGCTGGATCGTGCATTCGTTCCTGGCGCAATAACTTTCGACGCAATCCACGCGGTTCGTTCTCAGGATGTCGGCACTTTGTTGAGTAGCATCACCGCCGGGTCACCGACCCTGACAGTCAGACCAACTATACGAAGGGTCACTACATGAAGATGCGCAAAACCCGATACACGATCGCCGCTCTCGCCATCGGCGCGGTTTCCGCGGGCACCGCATTGCTCGGGGCCGGCACCGCCGCCGCCAATCCGATCGATGACATGGTGGGCCTGCTGGTGACGAAATGCTCGTTCAGTCAGTTCGACACAGCACTGCACGACGTGGCACCGGAAGCGGCCGCCAAGCTCGATGCCTCGCCGATCCACAAGACAGCACTGGAAATGACGCTCTCAGCGCCTGCCGACCAGCGCGCGGCGATTTTCGGGATGCTGACCAACCACCGAGCGCAGATCGAGGCGATGACCGACACCAGTGCCGCCAACGCCGAATCGGGCGCGGTGATGAGTAAAGTCGCGGCCTCCTGCCACCGTTACTGAGCTCGACCGCACCACCAGCCGGTAATCCTTGGCACGACCGGCTTTTCGGCGATGCCGGTTGAACGAATGTCCAGCGCGGAAATCGAGCGATTGAACGGTTGCTTAGAAAGGTCAGATGTCGCGAAATTTCCGACACGCCGGAACAGTTCAACGTCTGCCAGGCCACACTTGGCATGATCTCTCTTGCTAGACCACACTCAACCGACCAACGAAGGAGTACCTCGTGCTGCTTTCCGTTACTCTCCCCCTCGGCCTCGGCGTCGGCCTCACACTCGCTCTGGTTGTTTCCGCGCTGGGCCTGCTGTAACAGCAGCCGACGGGAAGTCGGAATCTGGCGTACGCAGGAGGAACGCCAGACTCCGCTTTTCCTGAATTCCACACATCCGCTGAGGCGGATTCAGGTCGTTTTTACTGGACCACACCCACCCGAATAAAAAGGAGTACTACCATTATGCTGCTCTCCGTTACCCTCCCCCTCGGCATCGGCCTGGGCGCCGTCGTCGCGATCGCCGTCTCCGCGCTGGGCCTGCTGTAAACCCAGACCTAGAAAATGCGGGGCCGAGCGACTGCAGACGCTCGGCCCTGCATTTCGTTTATGACAGGTTTACCGGAACTATCCGGTGGCCGTACCGATCGGCCCGGCCACCGACAGATGTCGCTACGTCACGACGGGGACAACCGGAGCACACCCGCCCACGGCCGGCCTGCGGTATTGCGAGGGTCCGGCTCGAGCAGCGGAGCGAGCAGCCGCATCTTGAGCGGCAGGCGGCCCGCACGGCGCGCTGTGGTGTACACGGATTCCACGTCCGTTGCCGCCCAACCCCGTTCTTCCAGATATGCGATCGGATCATCCGAGACGAATCGGAACGGCGCATTCTCGAACATGGTTCCGTAAGACTTCTCCATGCCGGTCTGCATCGTCGTATTCATGACGTCCACGATCCACCAGGCGACGTTCGCGGCACGCAGCGCGGCGGCCAGCTCGCTCACCTGCTCGTCCTCCAGGTACTGGATGAGCCCTTCGGCAATGACCAGGGTGTGCGCGGGATCCACCACCGCGGAATCCAGGAACGAGCGCATGGTGGCCGCATCGGACAGGTCCACTTGATGCCGCTCCAACCGGCACTTGGGCGTCTCGTCGGCCAGGAGTTGCTCCTTCTCGGTGAGCAACCGGGGCAGGTCGGCTTCGATCCAGGTCAGCTCAGCGGGCAGGTCGAGGCGGTACGGACGCGTGTCGAGGCCGGCGGCAAGATTCAGCACCCGAGTGCAACCCTGCGCCAATGAATCCTGGATGAGGTCGTCGATGATCTTTGTCCGGACCACGACGCCGAGCCCGCTCCGCACTTTCTTCGGAGCCGCGTTGATTATTTCGTAGCCACTAGGTCCTGCCATGCGATCGGCGAATGGATCACAGATCATCGCGTCTTTTCGGGACGATTCTATGGCCCGATATGCTGCTGCCCATCGTGCCGTGTCGGAAACATCGTTGATCAGGGGCTCTGTAGATACCATGCAGGCAGGATATACGGCTGATCGGCCGGGTTACCGAGCAACGCGGCGTGTCCATCGGGCGAATAGCGGCGTAAATGTTACCTGCTTATACTTCGCATTTTAGCGCCGGAGCGCCGATCTCCTCGGCGGGACCGAGTAGTACATTTCGGACAGCCAGCGGACAAAACTCAGCGGTATCACACGTCCAATACTGAAGCGGGCCGACGGCTATCCGGAGACAACCATCGACCCGCCACAAATTATCTATTACGCAGACCGGCCGAGGCCAGCTACTCCGCCAAACCCATGCTGCGGGACAGGAACGACCAAGACCGCTTGAACTCGTCCTGCCAGTAACCCCACGAATGCGTACCGGAGGCGTAGTGGAAAGTCGCCGGAATACCGAGCGACTCCAGCCGCTGCTGCATATTGCGGGTACAGAAATTGGTGACGGCCTCGATCGCGCCGCCGACCGCGATCTGATTGATCAGCGTCTCGACGCCGAGCTGATTGTCGTCCCCATCGATCTGGGTCCGGCCGCCGCCGAGCTGTTCGGCCCGGCCGTCGATCGTGTCGTATTTGCCCGGGCTGCCGTCGCCCGACGACAGGTACAGATCCAGTCCGCGCAATTTCTCGGCATTGATGTATGCGTCGTTTTCCAGCCATTCGGGCGAGCCGGGCGGGCCCCACATGTTCTCCACGTCGCCGCCGCCCATGCCGACCACGGACTTGACAAAAGCCGTGCCGAGTTTGTCGCTGGTCTGCGCGCAGCCACTGTAGGCGGCCACGGCCTTGTAGAGGCCCGGCTTCGCCATGGGCATCGTGAGCACGCTGGTGCCCGCGGTGGAGATTCCCGCGATGGCATTGACCCCATTGGTGCCGAGGGCCGCATCGATCAGTGGCGGCAACTCTTCGGTCAAATAGGTCTTCCATTTGTTGCGGCCGAGTACCGGATCATCCTTGATCCAGTCCGCGTAGTAGCTGAACGGTCCGCCCACCGGAATCACCAGGTTGGCGTTCTTGTCCGCCATGAACTTCGGAATATCGGTCTGCGCCTGCCACGACGCCAGGCCTTCACCCCCGTCGGCACCATTCAGCAGATAGAGCGTCGGCCGCGGGCGGGAGTTGTCCGCCGGGCGGACGACATCGACCGGAAACGTCTTGTCCATCGCCGCGGAGTGCACCTGCAGCCGGATGCTGTGGTCATCGATTTGTTCGACACCGGTAATGCGCGAACCATCCGGGGACACCGCGTTCGTGGGAATCCCGGATACGCTCGGAGCCGCCGAAGCCGACACCGCGCCGAATCCGGTCATAACACCGACGAGCAGCCCTGCTACCGCGGTACCGGCCACGAATGCGCGGCGGGGCCTACGCCTTTCTACGCTCGGGGAAGTCGATTCCATGGGCACCAGCATCGACCATAGCGGTCTTCTATCGACGCAACGACACACCTTCATAGCGCACTGACCATGCATAACCGGAACCCTTCTGTTTCTACAGATTTCGCCGATTCGGCGCGCACTGGCACCACGCGTTCGGCCGGTATCTCGATGCACTCACGTATTTGACGCACAGAAACTCGGTGGTGCGCGATACACCTCGCACCACTGTCTGGAAACGCTAGTTCTGGCCCGTCGTGGCGGGTTCGATCCGAGCAAGAAAGGTATCGATGGCCGCGAGCATCTCCCGGTTGATCTGGAGGTGCCGGCCCGTACCGACGATCATCTTATAGTCCACTCGATTGGCGGCGAAACGGGCTGCCAATGCCGCGTGCAGCGGCGAGGGTACCGAGATGTCGGTCGCGTTGACCAGCAACAAGATCGGCGCATCGTAGCCACTGGTCGGCAGGCCCAGGTACGCGGCGAGCACATCGTGGAAGTGCTTGTTGGTCAACGGCTTCGACAGCAGCTCGCTGAGCTGGACGGCACCCACGTGTTCGATCATCCGGTCCTGGCACAGCCGGCCGACGGTGTCGAGAACGTCCCGGCCGCGCGGCGTCAGGTAGCTGTCCATATTCGCGTCCGCCCGGGCGGCCCGCAGTCCGGCGAGCACGCTGGAAACGAACACGGTGAGGGCCTGACCGACTTCGCTGGGCAGGTCGGGGCCCCACGGTCCGGCCATCGGCAGCAGGTTCTCCGCGTCGGACGCGGGGTCGATCGCGATCGCGCCGCGGAAGTCGAGCTCCGGGGCGTAGGTCCGTTGCAGGTGGGCGGTTCCCAACGCGGCGTGCCCGCCCTGTGAACCGCCGAGGACCACCCAGGTCCGGGACAACTCGGCAAAGTGCGACCTGGCCGCTCGGACGAGATCGATGGTCGCGGTGGCCTCGGTCTTCAGCTCGAGATAGGGATGCGGGCCGGTGTCGAACCGGCCGAGCCCGAGATAGTCCGGCGCCACCACGGCGAACCCCTTGGACAGAAAGCTCGCCACGAATTTGTCCTCGGCCACGCGTAGCTCGGGCCACGGGCCGCGGGCCGGATCGGACTGGGCGCCACAGCCGGGACCGAGGCCGAAGCTGCCGTGATCGAAGGCGAGAATCGGCCAGCCGCCCTTCGGCGCCGGGCCGGGCGGAATGAGCACCGCACCGCTGGCGGGTTTCGGGGTGCCGTCCGAACCGGTCATCCAGTATTCGACGACCGAGCCATTGCTGACGCCGCGCCAGCCCTCGGGCTGCGGCAGCACCGAGATCACCGTTCCCGCGGTTGCCGCGTACGCCGGTGCCGTGACCACGCCGGATACGAAGCAGACCGCCACCCCGGCCGCCAGGGCCGCGCGTCGTGCCGAACCGAACAATCGCATCGGACACCACTTTCCGTTTCGGCGGAGACGAACGTGCGCGATGGTGCAGATCAAGATCTTGGTCCGAGCGGAACGATAGTACGCGGCAGGAGTCACGGCTTGCGACGCACCAGGCGGGCCGCGAAGCGCCTCGGATACCCGGGAGGACCCCCGCTGTCGAGATGCGCCCCAAACGGCTACACAGACGCCACAGAGCGTCCGCGCATAGCGAGGTTCAGGATTACCGGTACTTCGGATTTACTATGACGGGTGGCCACGTTAATTCCATTTGGCACCGTGCATAGCTGGCCACACGAGCCGTCCGAGAAGGTGCCGGACTGCCGAAAATCATCGGACGAATTCGGCCTACTCAGGGTTCGCGGAAACCAGTTCCAGTAAACGCATGAGTTCGGCATAGCGGCGCGCACCGATTCGCGTCCGCAGTTCCTGCTCCGCCCGTGCCTCCTCGGCGCGCACCGACGAGACCAGCTCCGCACCGAGCCTGCTGAGCCCGATCAGGATCCGCCGGCGGTCGTCCTGAGCCGCGAGCCGGAAGATCAGACCGCGCTCGGCCAGGTAGTCCGCGTGCCGGGTCGCAGAAGACGGCGCTAGCTGTGACCTGGCCGCGAGCTCGCTCATGGTGATGCCGGTCTCACTGGAGAGGTTCGACAACATCGACCATTGGTCGGCCGTGAGCTGCCTGGCACACAGTGCGGCATCCAAGTGACGCAGCCAACCGCGTTCCGCGGCACGCAGCGCACCATGCAGCGTCGAATATCCGCTTACAATGGTCGTCATTGTTATTCCTGCCTGCCATGAATTTCGCTCGAACGAGAAGAAGAGTACCGAATGTCAGCGTTCGGCGAGAGCCCAGAGGGCACTATCGAGATCCTGAACATAGTTCCGATGCAGGGTCCTGGCGGCATCGTGGCTCCTTCCTGCGATGCCGCGATTTCGCTTGCCGTCGACGAAATCAACCGGGGCACAGGAATTCTCGGGCGCGAAATTCGTACTACGAATATTGATGGCGGGCGTCCGCCACACGAGGTGGCGAGCGAGGTTTCCGCGCTACTGGCGACCGGCATGGTGGACGCGATCACCGGCTGGCACACCTCCGCGGTGCGGCTGGCGGTGGCCCGCGCCACCGCGAGCCGGGTGCCCTATTTATTCGCCACCGGACACGAGGGTCTGACCAACGAACTCCCCGGGGTGCTGATGCTCGGCGAGCACCCGGCGGGCCAGACTTTGCCCGCCGTACGCTGGCTCGAGCGTGAGCACGGCGTGCGGCGCTGGGCCATCATCGGCAACGACTACATCTGGCCGCGGGAGTCGGCCAAGGCGATCCGCAACAGCCTGACCGACCCGGACGCCATCGTGCTGGAGCGGTTCGTGCCGCTCGGCGCGCCCGACTTCGGCGACTTCCTGTCCCATCCGGCGCTGGACCGGGCCGACGGCGTGGTGATCCTGATGGTCGGCGCGGATGTGTCCCGGTTCAACCGGCAATTCGCCGCCACCGGACGGGCCGCGTCCCAGCTGCGGATCAGCCCGGCGGCCGACGAGAACGTGTTGCTGGCCGGCGGTCCCGGCGCCAACCACAACTTCTATGTGGCATCCAGCTTCTTCATCGACGAACACACGCCGGACGGCCGAGAGCGGGTATCGCGCTATCGCAAGCTGCACGGTGAATTCGCGCCCGCACTCACCAGTTTCAGCAACATGACCTACGAGGCCATCCACACGCTGGCCGGACTCGCGCACGCGGTGGGCTCACTGCGAGTGCCCGACGTCCTCGGCGCGATCGACCACGGTGTGCTGCTCGAAACCCCCGGTGGGCAGCGCGCTTTCCAAGGCAACCAAGCGATCCAGCACGGCTACATCGCCCGCGCAAACGGCGTCGAGTTCGACATAGTCGCCAGAATTACTTGAGTTTTCGGCCGCGTGGCCGCGAACGCGCTCGTAAGACTCGCGCTGTGGTGGTTGGATGGCGAAGGATCGGCTCGATCAAGCCGTGACGAGGGTGTCCAGCACCGAGAGGAAGAGGCCGAGGCCGTCGTCGCTGGGGCCGGTGAGGGGTTCGGTGGCGTGTTCGGGGTGTGGCATGAGGCCGACGATGCGGCCGTCGGCGGAGGCGATGCCGGCGATGCCGCGCTGTGAGCCGTTCGGGTTCTCGCCCGCGTAGCGGAAGACCACTCGGCCTTCGCCTTCGAGCTCGTCGAGGACGGCGGTGCTGGCCTGGAAGCGGCCCTCGCCGGACTTGAGCGGGACCAGGATCTGGGCACCCGGCTCGTAGCGCGAGGTCCACACGGTCGACGCCGATTCCACCCGCAGCCATTCGTCGCGGCAGATGAAGTGCAGGCCCTCGTTGCGGGTCAGTGCACCGGGCAGCAGGCCGGCTTCGCACAGCACCTGGAAGCCGTTGCAGATGCCGAGCACCGGCAGGCCGGTCTTCGCGGCGCGCACGACCTCGCCCATCACCGGCGCGAACCGGGCGATGGCACCGGCGCGCAGGTAGTCACCGTAGGAGAAGCCGCCGGGCACGACGACCGCGTCGACCTGCTTCAGATCGGCGTCGGCGTGCCAGAGGCTGACCGCCTCGGCGCCCGCCAGCCGCACCGCCCGTGCCGCGTCGACATCGTCGAGCGTGCCGGGAAAAGTGATCACCCCGATACGCGCGGCTGTGGTCGATGGCTCGCTGCGCTCACTCATGGCAGCCGCGTTACCTTCCACTCCTCGATCACCGTGTTGCACAGCAGCGATTCGGCGATCTGTTCGAGCTCGGCGTCCCCGACACTGTCGTCGACGTCGAGTTCGAATCGCTTGCCCTGCCGTACATCCGAGATGCCCTCGAATCCCAGGCGCGGGAGCGCACCGACGATGGCCTGTCCCTGGGGGTCCAGGATCTCGGCCTTCGGCATCACCTCGACCACGACTCGTGCCACGCGTTGCTCCTCATGTGGTGGTGGGGGGTTACCTGAGCAGCGTAGTTGTGCTGGTTGCCCGCGGCGTCTCCGGGGTCGGCCAAAATTCCGCTCCGTGCCCGAATTCCCGCCGCGCAATAACATGGCGGGATGCGCATAGCTCACTTCGGCCACTCCTGTCTGCTCGTCGAGCTACACGGCAAGAAGGTGCTGTTCGATCCGGGCACCTTCTCGCACGGCTTCGAGGGCCTCACCGGTCTGGACGCCATCGCGATCACCCACCAGCATCCCGACCACATCGACCCGAACCGGATCGAGGCACTGGTCGAGGCGAATCCCGGCGCCCGGCTGCTGGCCGACCCGCAGACCGCGCAGCAGCGCGGCGAGCCGTGGGAGGCGGTGCACGCGGGCAACGTGCTCACGCTCGGCGACCTGCGGATCACCGGGGGCGGCGGCAGGCACGCGGTGATTCACCCAGAGCTGCCGGTCATCGACAACACCGTGTTCCAGCTGGGCACCCCGGACGATCCGGCACAGCTGGTGCATCCGGGCGACTCGCTGTGGGTGCCACCGGTCCCGGTCGGCGTGCTCGCCATCCCGGCGGCGGCGCCGTGGATGCGGATCAGCGAGGCGGTGGACTATTTACGGGCGGTCGCGCCGCGCACCGCGCTGCCGATCCACTACGGCATCATCGCGCCGGAGGCACAGGGCATCTACTTCGGCAGATTGTCCGAAATGGGCCCGGCCGGAACGGAATTCACCGTCGTGGAGCCGGAAGACCAGCGCGAGTTCTAGCGCGGTCGCAGCGGTAGTTACCCGGGTTGTTCGGCGTAGTTCAGCAAGAACAGTGCCTCGGCGAGCGCCATATGCTCGATTTCGGCGGGATCCACGCTCTCGTTGGGAGCGTGGATCAGGCACTTCGGTTCCTCCACACCGAGCAGCATGATCTCGGCGGCCGGGTAGGTGTCGGCGAAGACGTTGCACAGCGGAATCGATCCGCCCTGGCCCTGGGTGGTGGCCGCGCGGCCGTACGAGGCCGCCAGCGCCGCCTCCATCGCCTCGCGCGCCGGACCGCCACTGCCGGACCGGAACGGCGCGCCACTGCCCTCCAGTTCGATGGTGAGCTCGGCATTCCACGGGGTGTTCGCCTCGAGATGCGCGACCAGCGCCTTGTGCGCCTGGACCGGATCGGTGCCCGGCGGAATGCGCAGATTGAGCCTGGCACGAGCCGACGGCTGGATGGCGGCGGCCGAGCCGACCACCGGTGGGGCGTCGATGCCGAGGACGGTCAATGCCGGTCGGGCCCAGAGCATGTCGGCAATCGAGCCGTCACCGGTGAACTCCACGCCGCGCAGCACGCCCGCGTCGGTGCCGAACTGCTCCTCCGGGTACTGCACACCCGGCCAGCGCTGATCATTGGGCAGTCCGGCCACCGTGGTGTTGCCGTGTTCGTCGCGCAGCGTGGCGAGCAGATGGATCAGCGCGGCGAGTGCGTCCGGCGCCGGTCCGCCGAACATGCCGGAATGCAAAGGGCCCGCGAGGGTTCGCACGGTGACGAGGACATTCACGTTGCCGCGCAACGTTTCCGTCAGCGTCGGCACGCCCGCGGCGAAGTTTCCGCAGTCGCCGATCAGAATGGCGTCGGCGCGCAACAACTCCGGGTTGGCCTCGACGAAGCGCTCCAGCCCGCCGGTGGACTGTTCCTCGGATCCCTCGGCGACCACCATGACGCCCAACGGCAGCTCGGGACCCAGCGCCCGCAGCGCGGTCAGATGCATGACGATATTGCCCTTGCAGTCGGCGCTGCCGCGGCCGTACCAGCGCCCGTTCTTCTCGGTCAGCTCCCACACCGGCGTGCGCCAGGCCGCGCTGTCCAGCGGCGGCTGCACGTCGTAGTGGCAGTACAGCAGCACGGTCGGCGCGCCCGGGGGGGCCGGGTTGGCGGCGATGACGGCCTTGCTGCCGTCCGGCGTCTCGTGCAACCCGACCCTGGTCAGTCCGGCCGCGGCGAACGCGTCGGCGACCCACTGCGCGGCCCGCTCGCACTCCTCCGGCGGGAACTGGCGCGGGTCGGCCACCGATTTGAACGAAACAAGCTGTGTCAGATCGGTTTTCGCCTGCGGCATCAGCGCGGCCACCTTCGCGCGTAGCTCGGCGGTGCGGGAATCGTCGGTCATTGCCAGCGCCTCACTTCTTCGTGTTGTCGCACACCTGGTCAAGGATGCCGAGACGGTTCGGACAGGGCGGCGGCAGCGCCGCTCGTCCACTGTGGCACGAACCGATCAGTACGAAGGTTGAAATGTAGTCGACCGAACGGTCCGTGTCGCCCGAGTTCGACCGGCGCCCGGCCTGTCGCCGCGCACCGCCGCCCGATTACGCCATTCACGAGCGGCGGCGCCGATCGGCCACGCTCGGCGGTGCCGATCACCACCCGGTCGCGGTGCCCGACCACACCACGCCGCGGCGTTTGTCAGGCCGCGCGCGCGATGGCGGGCGGCTCCCAGCGGTAGACCCGACCGAGCGCACCGTGGAACAGGGCGAGATCGACCGCGTCGAGCATCGCCTGGTGCGGTCCGGAGCGCTCCAACTGTGCGGCCGAAACCGCAAGGCGCAGTAAGCCACCGCGCCGCGCGGTGCGTGCGGCGCCCATCACCAGCGCCCGGCACCACCACGGTTCGGCGCGGAAGCCCTCGCCGATGCCGTACACCCGAACCTTCTGCGCCACATTGTGTTCCAGGTCCAGGATGGAGGTCAGGCCGAGCGCGACCCGGAAACCGACCTCGGGCAGCGCCTCGATGGCGCCCGCCGAGGCGTCCCAACGCGGGGCGGCGAACAGCCTGGTGCGCAACTCGACCTGCTCCATCACCCGGTCCGCCGCGGTGAGCCGCAGCCGGGCCTCATGCCTGGGCAGCGTGGCGAATTCGGCGCGGCGGCGCTTGGTCGCCGCCTGGTCGTAGCCGTGTAGCACGATCGCGTCGCCGCGGGCCCGGCGCCCGCGCAGCCACGCCTGCGTCGCGGGGTCGTCGACCAGTCGGTACTTGCCTTTCAACCGGGGCGCCACGAGCAGCGACAGTGGCACGCCGCGCTGATCCATCTCGGCGGCGAACTGGATCGCCGCGTCCCGAGTGGTGTCCCTGATCCCGGAAATCGATACGATCAGCTCAGCGTTCATGAACTCACGGTGCCAGGGTCAGATGTACTGGACGTGCAGGTGGGATGACCGTGCGACGAACACCCTGACACACGTTCTCTTCGCACCACACGTGTTCTGCGGCAGCGTGCCGGAATGCTGGTGACCGGTCTGCTCGACCGGCCACCAGTTGGGATCAGGCGTCGGCGAGGCCGACCCGGTCCAGCACCCAGGCGTACTCGAAGGCGACTTCCTTCCACTTCTCGTACCGGCCACTGACGCCGCCGTGGCCCGCACTCATCTCGGTCTTGAGCAGCAGCGGCGCGTCACCGGTCTTGGTCGCGCGCAGTTTCGCGACCCACTTGGCCGGTTCGACGTAGAGCACCCGGGTGTCGTTGAGGCTGGTGATGGCCAGGATGGCCGGGTAGTCCTTGGCTTCGATGTTCTCGTAGGGGGCGTAGGACTTCATGTAGTCGTAGACCTCCTTGTCCGCCAGCGGGTTACCCCACTCGTCCCATTCGATGACGGTCAGCGGCAACGACGGGTCGAGGATCGAGGTGAGCGGATCCACGAACGGAACATTCGCCAGGATGCCCGCGAACAGCTCCGGGGCCAGGTTCGCCACCGCGCCCATCAGCAGGCCGCCCGCGCTGCCGCCGTCGGCGATCAGCCGGTCCGCCGAGGTGACGCCGGTGTCGATCAGATGCTTTGCGCACGAGACGAAATCGGTGAAGGTGTTCTTCTTGGTGAGGGTCTTGCCGTGCTCGTACCAGAGTCGGCCCATCTCGCCGCCGCCGCGCACGTGCGCTACCGCGAACACCATGCCGCGATCCAGTAGCGACAGCCGGGAGACGGAGAAGGACGGGTCCATGCTGGCCTCATAGGAGCCGTACCCGTAGAGCAGCAAGGGCTTCGGCGCGTCCACCGCGACGTTCTTCTTCCACACCAGTGAGATCGGGATCCGGGTGCCGTCCCCGGCGACCGCCCAATCCCGGTGCTGCTCATAGTCGTTCGCGTCGTACCCGCCGAGCACCGGCTGCTCCTTGCGCAGCAGCAGGTCGCCGGTGGCGGGCACATAGTCGAACACCTGGACCGGGGTGATGAACGAGGTGAGCCCGATGCGCAAGGTGGGCTGCGCCCACTCGGGGTTCGCGCCCGCGCCGACCGCGAAGAGCTCCAGGTCGAATTCGAGCTCGCTCCGCTCGCCGTAGCCGTCCTCGGTCAGCGGCCAGATCGCGACGCGGGTCAGCGCTTCCCGCCGGTAGCTCAGCACCAGGTGATCGGCGAAGGCGTCGATGTCCTCCAGCCGCACGTCGTCGCGGTGCCCGATGAGCAGCGTCAGGTTCGACGGATCGGCGACCGGGGCGTCGGCGAGCACGAAGTTCTCCGCCTTGACGCCGTCGACGACGTCGTTGTGCAAGATCAGGAACCGGTCCTCCCCACCGACCACGGCGTGCTCGGCCGAGTATTCGACCCCCTCGCGCCGCGGCAGGATGACCCGGAATTCGCCCTCTGGGTTGTCGGATTCGAGCACCCAGCCCTCTGTGGTGATCTTGGAGCCGACCCAGATCATCAGATACCGCTCCGAGCGGGTCGAGGTGATGCTCACCCAGTAGCGCTCGTCGGGCTCGTGGAAGACCTTCACGTCGGTGTCGGTCGGGGCGCCGAGGCGGTGTCGCCACACGGTGTCGGGTCGCCAGGATTCGTCGACCGTCTGATAGAAGACGTGCGTACCGTCCAGCGACCAGGTCGCGCCCGGCGCGGTCTCGGCGATCTCGTCCGGCAGCATCTCCCCGGTGCGCAGGTCCTTGAAGCGCAACACGTACCGCTCGTCACCGACGGTGTCCACCGAGTACGCGAGCAGGTTGCCGTCATGGCTCAGCGAGAAGGCGCCGAGTGCGAAGAAATCGTGTCCCTCGGCGACCTCGTTGCTGTCCAGCAGCACCTGTTCGCCCGGCACCGCGGTCCCGGCCTCGAGTTGCGGCGGGGTCCACGCGTCGATGCCCTCGGCATCGGCGGCGATCGGGCACCGGCAGTGCACGCCGTACTGTTTGCCCTCGAAGCTGCGCGAGTAGTACCAGTAGTCGCCCATCCTGGTCGGCACGGACAGGTCCGTCTCCTGGGTGCGCGACTTGATCTCGTCGAAGATCGTCTCGCGCAGCTGCGCCAGGTGTGCGGTCTGCGCCTCGGTGTAGGCGTTCTCCGCCTCCAGGTGGGCGATGACCTCGGGGTTGTCCTTGTCCCGCAGCCACTCGTACTCGTCGACGAACACATCGCCGTGGTGTACGCGTTCGGTGGGCACCGTCTTGGCGATCGGCGCCGCCACCCCGTCCAAGTCTGAGATCGTTCCGGTACCGCTGTCGAGAGCCATGCGCTCCACCGTAGCTGCGGGCACCGCACCCGTCCCAGCAGGACCCGGCAACACCGCTGATCAGCTGGCGCCCTGCGGGATCACGGTCCCACCGGCCTAGCGCGGCGGCCGGTTCACTCGCCGAACGCCTTCGCTCGGTTGTTGGCGCGGTCCGCGAGCACCGCGCCGACGGCCGCTATGCCGATAAGGACCGCGAGCTGGCCGGTCCAGCCGCCCGGCACCCAGTCGAGGAGGCCCCAGACCTGGGATTTGCGGTGGTCGATGAGCAGGCGGATGACGGCTTGGGCCGAAGCGACCAGCAAGACTATGCCGACGATCTGTAGTCCGACCCAAACGTTCTTGCCCATCACATTCTCCGTTTCGTGTTGCTGGTGAGGTGCTGCCTGTCGATTCCCATCGTTGCTCTGGCGCACGTCACAGCACATCGGCCAGCGGTCGACGGTCGATTCATCCTTTGGTCGATCGGAATTCGCCCTGGCGGCCGATGCGCGGGTGGACAGCCGCCACCTACAGTCGCGGGATGTCCACCGCACCGCTGTCGTCGGCGCCGCCGCTGCGGCCGTGGTCGCACGCCTGGCGGCTGGCGGCCGCGGCCGCCATCGGTCTGCTGGCCTGGTCCGGCGCCAACGCGGAGATGGCGCCGCTCGACGGGGCGTTGCTGACCTGGTTCCACGTCGGCGACCCGCTGCTCGGCGTGGCATGCATCCTGCTCACGCTGTGGCGGCGGCGGTATCCGGTGCCGATCGCGGTGATCGTCATGGTGGCGTCCACCGCCTCGGTGAGCGCCAACGGCGCCGCGGCGCTGGTGCTGTGTTCGCTGGCCACCCGGCGGCGCTATCCCGAAACGATCGCGCTGTCCGTCGTCTGCATCGGCACCGGCCTGCTCACCGACAGCCTGGTCTACCCGAAACGTCCTGATGCGCAGCCAGATTGGTACGGGCCGTCGGTGCTGACGGTCAGTGTCGCCGCGATTGTCGCGATCGGCTTCGCGGTCGGTGCGCGGCGAGATCTGGTGTGGTCGTTGCGTTCTCGCGCCGAGACCGCCGAGCGCGAGCAACACGCCAGGGCCGCCGAGGCCCGGCTGCTGGAACGCAACCGCATCGCGCGGGAAATGCACGACGTACTGGCGCACCGGATCTCGGTGGTGGCGATGCACGCCGGTGCGCTCGGTTTCCGCACCGATCTGACCCGAGAGCAGACCACCGCGACGGCGAAGACCATTGCCGAGAACGCCCATCTCGCGCTACAGGAGCTGCGTGAGGTACTCGGCGTGCTGCGTACCAGCGACGACACCGCGCTCACCGCCACCCCCGAACCGCCACAGCCCACGCTCGCCGATCTCACCCGGCTGGTCGACGAGGCACGCGCCGCGGGCATGGACGTGTCGATGACCGACACCACGACGGCCGACCTGCCGGCGACGAGCGCGCGCACGGCGTACCGCATCGCCCAGGAGGGGCTGACCAACGCGCGCAAGCACGCCCCCGGCGCCTCGGTCCGGGTGTGCGTCGACGGCGGGCCCGGCCACGATTTGATCGTCGACGTCGGCAACGCCGCCCCGGTGCGCGCCGGTCTCTCGCTGCCGTCCTCCGGCTACGGACTGCTCGGACTCACCGAACGCGCCGAATTAGTCGGCGGCACACTCGATTACGGTCCCGATCCGGCGGGCGGATTCCACTTGCGCGCCACGTTGCCGTGGCCGGTTGACGCGGAGGGCGACAGGTGAATGCCCGCATCCGCGTGGTCGTCGTGGACGACGAGCCGCTGGCCCGCTCGGCGCTGACGCTGATCCTCGGCGGCGACCCGGAGTTGGAACTGGTCGGCGAGGCCGCCGACGGCGAGCAAGCGCAGGCGGTGGTCCGCGAGCAGGCACCCGACGTCGTGCTGATGGATATCCGGATGCCGGTGCGCGACGGCCTCGATGCCACCCGCGAGTTGCTGAGCCACGCCGATCCGCCGCGCGTGCTGGTGCTGACCACGTTCGACGCCGATGACATGGTGCTGCGCGCACTGCGGATCGGGGCGCACGGATTCCTGCTCAAGGACACCCCGCCCGCCGATATCGTCGCCGCGGTCAAACAGGTCGCGGCGGGGCGCCCGATGCTCTCGCCGAGTGTTATCGCGCAACTGATCTCGGTCGCCACCGCCGCGCCGAGCGAGGACGGCCAGGCCCGCGAACACGCCCGCCGCGCACTGAGCACGCTGACCGATCGGGAACGCGATATCGCCGAGGCCATCGGTCGCGGCTTGGCCAACTCCGAGATCGCCAAGGAACTGCATCTCAGTGTCGCGACGGTGAAATCGCATATCAGCAGGCTGCTGGCCAAGCTCGATGCCGAAAACCGGGTCCAGATCGCCATTTTCGTGCTGAACGCTGGCCGCGACTGAGGAAATCAGTTGTGCCCGTGCGGGCTCGGTGCCGGTCAGGCACCGATGGCAGGTGCGATGGTCGGCCAGGACGCGTGCAGCGTGTCCTGCCAGTAGGACCACGAGTGCGTTCCATTGCCGCTGTAGTCGACTCGGGCCGGGATGCCGAGGCCGCGCAGGCGCTGTTCGAAGGAGGCCACGCAGGTGTTGACGCCGACCTCGACCGGGCCGCCGAGGAAGATGTTCTCGGCCAGTTGCGGTTTGATCTCCGTCTCGTGTGGGCCGGGGATGCCGGTGCCCGAGGACAGGTAGATTGTCTTGCCGCGCAATCGTTCTGCCAGCTGTGCCGGATCGTGTTCGGCCCAGGCCGGGCTGCCGGGCGCGCCCCACATATTCAACGGGTCGCCGCCACGGTTGGCGATGGAGAACATCACCGCGCCCGTCGCCAGACCGGTGTCGGGGCAGGCGCTGTAGCCCGCGACGGCGCGGTACAGCCACGGCTTCCGGGCGGCCAGGATGAAGGCCGCGTTGCCGCCCATCGAGAGTCCGCCGATCGCGTTGACGCCGTTGCCGTTGAACCAGCCGTCGATCAGTGGTGGCAGTTCCTCGGTCAGGAACGTCTCCCACCGGTAGCGGCCGAAGCGGGGGTCGTCCTGCTGCCAGTCGGTGTAGTAGCTGGCCTGGCCGCCGACGGGCAGCACGACATTGACGTTCGAACCGGCGAAGAATCGTTCCGCGTCGGTGGCGTTGGTCCAGGTGCTCTGGCTGAGGCCCGGATCGAGCCCGTCCAGCAGGTAGTAGGCGGGTCGCGAGCCGCCGCCCGCCGGGTGCAGTACCTGGACCTGAATGGTGCGGTCCATCGCCGGTGAATAGACGAACATCGCCGAACGTGTCGGGCTCAGCCGATCGATTCGTTCGATCTGCGCGGCCGACGCCGAGGCCGGGGCGATCATCGCCGGGCCGAGCAGCGCGAGCGCGAAGGTCAGCACCGCAACAGCAACCTTGATTCGCCGCACGTCCCCACCTCCATTACCGCATGACAATGGATTACAAGGTAGCTCACCAGGGGTATGCGCGGAAGAGTTTCCGCGCTTAAGCGCTCCTTCAGCAAACTCCCTGGAGGGCAACTCGGCTCCCACTGAGCTCAGCAGCCCCACTGCGAACCGGCTGGTTCAGCGCGCGAGCGCACCCCGGATGGACCCCGCCAGGTAGTCCAGATCGGCCCGCCGCGGAGTGGTCGGCCGCCCTCGCAACCCGAACCCGTCGCCGGGCGTCCGCGGAATGACATGCAGGTGCACATGGAACACCTCCTGCCCCGCCGTCACCCCATCGGCGAGAAAGAAGTTCACCCCATCACACCCGACCTCGCTGTCCCGCAACGCCGCCGCCACAAGCTGCCCCACCTGGAACAACTTCCCCCCGATCACCGGATCCAGCTCCGCCAGACTCCGCGCGACCACCTTCGGCACCACCAGCACATGCCCCGGCGTCATCGGCCGAATATCCATGAACGCCAACACATCATCGTCCTCATACACCCGGCTGGCAGGCGCCCGCCCAGCAATGATGTCAGCGAAAATCGTGTACGGATCCACGGCCGAAACCCTAACGGCTGCTCCCGCTACAGGATTGGGGATGGGGTGTAGTGGGCGGCGTCGGGGTATCGGTCGACGAGCTTTTGGACTGCGGCGATCACGTCGGAGACCTGGGCTTCGGCGGCGCCGATGAAGGCGGACTTGTCGGCGAGTGCGGTGTCCAGGGCGGCTCGGTCGAGGGGTAACCGGTCGTCGGCGGCGAGGCGGTCGAGCAGGTCGGGTTCGCGGCCCTGTTCGCGCATGGCGAGGGCCACGGCTACGGCGTGTTCCTTGATCACCTCGTGCGCGGTTTCGCGGCCCACACCGGTGCGAACCGCGGCCATCAAAATACGGGTGGTGGCGAGGAAGGGCAGGTAGCGGTCCAGTTCGCGGGCGATGACGGCGGGGTAGGCGCCGAATTCGGCGAGCACGGTGAGGAAGGTTTCCATCATGCCGTCGATGGCGAAGAAGGCGTCCGGCAGCGCGACGCGACGCACCACCGAGCAGAAGACGTCGCCCTCGTTCCACTGCGCACCGGCCAGTTCGGCGGCCATCGAGGCGTATCCGCGCAGCACCACCTGCAGGCCGTTGACCCGCTCACAGGAACGGGTGTTCATCTTGTGCGGCATCGCCGAACTGCCCACCTGACCGGGCTGGAAGCCCTCGGTGACCAGCTCGTGCCCGGCCATCAGCCGGATGGTGTGCGCGAACGACGACGGACCGGCACCCACCTGGACCAGCGCGGAGAGCACGTCGTGGTCGAGCGAACGCGGATACACCTGGCCGACACTGGTGAGCACGGTCGCGAAACCGAGATGCCTGGCGACCTGCTGTTCCAATGCCGAGAGCTTGGCCGGATCGCCGCCGAGCAGGTCGAGCATGTCCTGGGCGGTGCCCATCGGACCCTTGATGCCGCGCAGCGGGTACCGGTCGATCAGCTCACGCACCCTGGCGAGCGCGAGCAGCAGCTCGTCGGCGGCCGAGGCGAACCGCTTGCCGAGCGTGGTGGCCTGCGCGGCGACATTGTGCGAACGGCCCGCCATCACCAGTGTCTGGTACTCGGCGGCCCGCTCGGTGAGCCGCGCCGCGATCGCGACACCGTGGGCGTGCACATGCTCGAGCGAGAGCCGGATCTGCAACTGCTCCACGTTTTCGGTGAGGTCGCGGCTGGTCATCCCCTTGTGCACGTGCTCGTGCCCGGCCAGCGCGTTGAATTCCTCGATGCGCGCCTTCACGTCGTGTCGGGTGACCCGTTCGCGCTCGGCGATGGAAGCCAGGTCGACCTGGTCGATCACCCGCTCGTAGTCGGCGAGCACGCCTGCGGGCAGGTCGATTCCGAGTTCCGATTGAGCCCGCAACACCTCCAGCCAGAGCCGCCGCTCGAGCACGATTTTGTTCTCGGGCGACCACAGCCGCACCAGTTCCGGGCTGGCGTATCGGGTGGCCAAGACGTTCGGAACGAGGCTCACGACTGCGCCTCGCTAACGCTCGGCTCCGTCGTGCCCATGGGCGCTGTGTCTATGGTTCCCTCGCTGCGCTCGCTCACGTCGGGTCAGTCTAGTGCGCGGAAACGGTCCACTTGCTGGGGCGTCGCGGGGGCGACGATGTCGATCACCTCGAGCAGTGCGCCGCGCGCCATTCGGCGGGGTTCGGGCTCCTGCTCGGTCAGTGCCGCGACCACCGCGCCGTCGACCACCGCGACCAGCCTGCGCAGTTGCTCCGGTCGCACCAATCGGTCGGAGCGGCGCAGCACGTCGGCGAGCAGCTCGTCGAGCTGAGCGCGCAGTCGCAGCTGTACCTCGCGCAGCTCGGGGTGCCGCGCGGACGCCACCGACCGCTCGTACCGGGCGATCAGCTGCCCGCGCGCGCCCTCGTCGTGCCCGTCGGTGCCCACCAGCAGATCGAGCACCAGGTCGACGGTCGCCTCGGCGCCGCGGCGGCGGTGGCTCACTTCGCCGACCCGGCGGCGCATTGCCTCGAGTTCCACATTGCCGCTGAACTCGACCGCCCGCGCGATCAGGTCTTCGAGCGATTCGAAGTAGTAGGTGGTCGACGCCAACGGAAGGTCGGCGCGGGTAGCGACCGAACGATGCCGCACCGCCTCGAACCCACCTTCGAGCAACAACTCGGCGGCGGCAGCTACCAGAGCTTGGCGACGCCGTTCGCCTTTCGGGGTGGTCGCGGTGATCACCGTGCCATCGTGCCAGTCGTCATCAGTTCTTCCAGGGGAAATCAGCGAGGAAAAGCAACCATCGATGTTCTACCGTATCCGCGCCGCCACGGTGCCGAACTGCGGAAAGTTGTTGCCGGACACGACGATCAAACACCCAGATAGTGCCCTAGACGAACCAGCGCCGCCTCGATGTCCGCGGTGGCCCCCGCGAAGGAGAAGCGAACTGTCCGATTTCCGTGCACGGTGTCGAAGTCGATGCCCGGCGCGAGCGCGACGCCGGTGTGGTCGAGCACGTCGGCACACCACTTGCGCGCGTCGTCGGTGAGGTGGCCGATATCCGCGTACGCATAGAAGGCGCCGTCCGCCGGAGCGAGCTCGGTGATGCCGATCTTCGGCAGGCCGTCGAGCAATAACTGCCGGTTGACGGCATAACGACGGACGTGGCCGTCGAGTTCGGCCTTCGCCTCGGCACCGAACGCGTGCAGCGCCGCGTACTGCGAGATCGCGGGCGGGCACACGGTGAGGTTGGACGCCAGCCGCTGCAGCGCGGGCCGCAATCCGCTCGGCGCGAGCATCCAGCCGAGGCGCCAGCCGGTCATCGAGAAGTACTTGGACACCGAGCCGATAACCACCGATTCGCGGGAGGTCTCCCAGGACGAGGAGGTCCCGGTGTCCGAACTGTCGTAGGTGATGCCGTGGTAGATCTCGTCGGAGATGAGCAGGGTGCCGTGCGCCTCGCACCAGCGGGCCAGTGCGGCCAGTTCGGCGGGCGCGATCATGGTGCCGGTCGGGTTGGCCGGGCTCGCGACCACCAGTCCGGCCGGCGGTTCGGGCAGCGCGTCCAGCATGGCGACGGTCGGCTGGAACCGGGTTTCGGCGCCGCAGTCCAGTTCCACCACTCGGCAGCCGAGCGCGGTGAGCGTGTTGCGGTAGGCGGGGTAGCCCGGGCGGGCCACCACCACGGTGTCACCGGGGTCGAACGCGGCGAGGAAGATCAGCGAGAACGCGCCGGACGATCCGGTCGTGATCACCACGTCGTCCGGCTCGACGGCGTAGCCATAGGTTTCGGTGTGGTGCGCGGCGATCACTTCGCGCAGCGGCAGGATGCCGAAAGTTTCGGTGTAACCGAGCAATTCGGACTCGATCGCGGTCTTGGTCGCCCGTAACACCGGGATCGGCGCCGGCGTCGAGGGCTGTCCCGCGGCGAGTACCAGCACATCACCGTGGGTCCTTGCCCGTTGCGCTGCAGCTTTCCAGACGTCCATCACGTAGAAAGGTGGAATGGTCGACCGGCGAGATTCTCTGGACACCCGACAGACGGTAGACGGTGTCACACCCCGCCCGCCGGGGTTATGGTCGGCTTGATGCTCGAGAATGCTCGACGGGCTGGACTCGACCGAGTGCGCGGAGTGGGTGGCATCGGGGTCATTCCGCGGAACTGGCGTGCCCAGCCGCACAAGCGACCGACCCACGTCCTGCTCGATCGGCTGAACGTCCAGGAGCTACTGCGACGACGGCCCGATCCGCGGGAACTGTGGCGGCGGCGCGCCGAGCTGCGCGCCCGATGGGACAAACGGCCGGACCGAGACGAACTCCTCGCCCTGCTCCGCAAGCATCGCGTGCTGCTGGCCGGGCTCGCCGCGACCGCCGTCTTCGCCGCGGGTGACGCCACCTACGCGGGCGCGATCAGCTATCGCGTCCCGGACCCGGATCACGTGCAGCGTGTCGCCGTGGCCTATCCGCTGCAGGTGCAGGCCACCCCGCCGTCGGTGCGCCGGTACCTGAACGCCATCGCCAACGGGGAACGCCTGCGCGAACGGGCCGTGGTCGCGGCCGCCGCACGCGCCACCCTGGAACGCGCCAAGGCCGAGGCTGCGGCCGCGGCCGCGGGCGAATGGCAGCCGTGGATGTCCGGCGGCACGACGGCGCCACCGGGCGCGGTCCTGCCGGGCCGCACCGGCTTCGCCATGCCCGCGCGCGGCATCTTCACCTCGGGGTTCGGTTCCCGCTGGGGCGCTTTCCACAACGGCATCGACATCGCGGGTCCGATCGGCACGCCGATCTACGCGGTCGCCAATGGCACCGTCATCGACGCGGGCCCGGCCGAGGGCTTCGGGCTATGGGTGCGGATCCGCCACGACGACGGCAGCATCACCGTGTACGGCCACATGTACGACTTCTTCGTCTCGCGCGGTGAGCGGGTCCCGGCCGGAATGCAGATCGCCCGCATGGGCAACCGCGGCGACTCCACCGGCCCGCACCTGCATTTCGAGGTCATCGTCGGCGGCCAGCACGTAGATCCCAGACAGTGGCTGGCCCTACATGGCCTCAACTTCGGCTAGACCATGCTCTACGCAACAACTGATTTCGCCAGCACATGGGTAACTCGTCGGGTACGAGCTAACTCAACCGACTACGTCGCCGTCGGCCGCCGACGCCACTATCACGGCTCCTGAATCTGGCCTGAATTCCCGGAGAGGCGGGACAGCACAGCGATGCGATCTTCGACGGCGGCGAGGCCGATGTCGGTGCGGTAGTGGCTGCCCGGCAGTTTGATCGAGGCGATGCGCGCATAGGCGTGCGCGCGGGCCTCGGCCAGATCGGCGCCGACACCGACCACATTGAGCACGCGACCGCCCGCGGAAACCAGAGCGCCGTCCTCGCGCAACGCGGTGCCCGCGTGCAGCACCGCGGCGGAATCATCGATGGCGCCTTCGCCCGCACCGGAGATCACGTCGCCGACCCGCGGGCGGCCCGGGTAATTCTCGGCGGCGACCACCACGGTGATCGCGGAGCCGTCGCGCCAGCGCGGCGGCGCCACCTGGTCGAGAGTGCCGGTGGCGGTGGCATTGAGCAGCTCGCCGAGCGGACTTTCCAGCAGGGCGAGCACGGCCTGCGTTTCCGGATCGCCGAAGCGGCAATTGAATTCGACGACCGCGGGTCCGGCGGCACCCATCGCGAGACCGGCGTAGAGCAGGCCGGAAAATCCGCTGCCGCGGCGAACCAGTTCGGCGGCAACAGGTTTCACCACATCCTCGACGATGGCGGTGACCGCTTCGTCGGACAGCCAGGGCAGCGGCGTGTAAGCGCCCATGCCGCCGGTGTTCGGGCCGGTATCGCCGTCGCCGACCCGCTTGTGATCCTGCGCGGGCAGCAGCGGCACCACCGTCTCCCCGTCGACCAGGCAGAACAGCGAGACCTCCGGCCCGTCCAGGAACGATTCCAGCAGCACCGGGTGGCCCTGCTCGAGCAGTTCGGCGCCGTGATCGCGGGCGGCGGAACGGTCGGCGGTGACCACCACACCCTTGCCCGCGGCGAGACCGTCGTCCTTCACCACCCAGGTGGGACCGAACCGGCTCAGCGCGGCATCGAGGTCGGCCGGGGTGTCCACGATCTCGCTGTGCGCGGTCCGCACCCCCGCCGCGGCCATCACGTCCTTGGCGAACGCCTTGGAGCCTTCGATCCGCGCGGCCGCGGCCGACGGCCCGAAACAGGCGATCCCGGCGGCCCGCACCGCGTCGGCGACGCCGAGCACCAGTGGCACCTCGGGCCCGATCACCACCAGGTCGGCCGCCGTCTCGGTGGCCAGCGCGACCACCGCCTCCGCCGAACACGGATCGACCGGCCGGGTCTGCGCGTGCTGCGCGATGCCCGCGTTGCCCGGAGCGGCCACGATGGCGCGCACCGCGGGGTCACGGCGCAGCGCAAGGACGAGGGCATGTTCACGGGCTCCGGAACCGATGACGAGTACGCGCACGGCAGACAGCTTAGGTGAAGCCGCAGGAAGACATGCCTCGGCCAGGAACCTTGGCCGACCATCGAATATCGGTCTCGCGACATGGATGATGGAAAGGGATGGTTCGGGCATACCGCAGCCGGGCCACGCCACCCACACCGCGCGAAGGATGTGCACACGATGGGTCTGATCGACGGACTGATGGGCAATGCCGGGCGGATCGATCCCGGCCAAGCGCAACAGGAATACGCGAAACTGATGGGCAACGGCGAACAGATCTACGCCGCTTATCTTTTGGTGCGCGACGCGATCCTGTTCACGAACCGGCGACTGATCCTGGTCGACAAGCAAGGCATGACCGGCCGCAAGGTGAGCTATCACAGCGTCCCCTACCGCGCGATCACCCATTTCTCGGTGGAGACCGCCGGTACCTTCGATCTGGACGCCGAACTCAGCATCTGGATCTCGGGTAGCAACGAGCCGATCCAGAAGCGTTTCAATCGCCAGGTCGACATCTACGAGGTGCAGGGCATCCTGTCGCACTTCGCGGCGGTGTAGCCCCAGCCGGCCCGGACTAGTCTGCGAGACATGGCTTCCGTATTCAGCGCGATCATCGCAGGTCAGATTCCGGGTCGATTCGTCTGGGAGGACGACGAATTCGTCGGCTTCCTCACCATCGCACCGGTCACCCCCGGGCACACGCTGGTGGTGCCGCGCAAGGAGATCGATCAGTGGCAGGACGTGGACGCCGAGACGTTCGCGCGCCTGACCGGTGTCGCCCAGAAGATCGGGCAGGCCGTGCGGGCGGCGTGGGACGCGCCGCGGGCCGGTCTGCTGATCGCCGGACTGGAGGTGCCGCACCTGCATGTGCACGTCTTCCCGGCGTTCACCATGGGTGACTTCGACATCTCCGGCGCCGACCCGAATCCGAGTCCCGAGTCGCTCGACGAGGCGCAGTCGAAGATCAAGCAGGCCCTGCGTGACCTCGGCCACGGAGCGAACGTCCCCGACTGAACTCCGGTCCAGCACATAAGGAAACGGGTGGCCGGACCGATTCGGTCCGACCACCCGTGCTATCCGGAGCCCCCTGTCAGGATTGAACTGACGACCTTTCGCTTACAAGGTCAATCGGCGTAGGCGCTGTGCTGATCACGGAGTTAGCAGCTCGCCGCTGAGCACGAAACTGAAAGTTTAGTGGTGTTCATAACGTCTGATCAGCGGCTGGTTCTGCAGCGCGAGATAGATGCGCGCGCTCCGCTCGTTGGGCCGCTTGCCGGTCTGCGCGGTCGTATCCGCGGATCAACCGAACAGCTTCATCCATGTCCGACGGCTTGAACCGGGCGAGTTGACGATCCAGCCAGACAGGATCGATCCCGTGGTTTGTGGGCATCGCACGAATGTTGCCACGCCACCCGAATCACGGGCCCAGGATGGCTCTGATTTGGTCCGTGGCACGCCGAGCGGTCAGATCGTCGAGGACCGCGATGGGCTCGTCCGCCTCGGCGAACCACCCTGGGCCAACTGTGAAAGGCGCGCCAGTGAGCGCAACACCGACTGGTCCAAGGTCGCAAATTATCGCGTCGCCAGTCAGAGGTTCCGCGAGTACTTCGACGATGATGTATTGGCGGCGGATACGGTTGTAGTCGTCGCTGGACACGATCAGGCACAGCATTCCGCCGGGTAGCACCGAACCCGACGGGGCGTTCCATACCTCGCCGAACCGAGGAAGTGCCATCAGCTGGCGGCGCGGCGTTGCGCGATCAGGGCAGCGGTGAGTGCACTAGCGCGTTCGAGCGTGTGGCCAGCCGCGGAGAGGGTGGCGGTGTCGGCGGCGAGGCGGCGGCGTAGGTCGTCGCGGCGGACCAACTCGGCAAGATAGGCAGAGCGGTCCATGCCTTCCTCTTGCGCGCGGCGCGCGAGGATTTCCAGGGTTGCGTCGTCGAAGCTCACCGACGTTTTCCGACCGGCCATACCGTCGAGCATACCGCCGTGAAGGTAGATCGGTGTCGGCCTCGTCGGGGACCATCGGCGGAGTGGAGTTGGCGCGACGGGGAGCTCTACGGTTCAGCGCCGACGGCGCAGCCACCGCCAGCGAGACAGTGGCGTGGCAGAGGACGGTTCCGGCGTGGCCGCCACGTCGATGGTGTGTCGGTCTGCCCAGGCGCCGGTGAGCGTGCGCCGTACAGACCCTTCTCCCACCACACGCGTGGCGATAGTCCACGTGACCGGCTCGGCGGTCAGGTCCTCCGCCTCCAATTCGGCGCACGCTTCGGCTGCCGCGGCGGTGTCGGGGTGAAGCGAAAGGTGCACGACTGCACCGGTTTCGGACGTGAGGACCAGTATCGCGACCGCAGTGCTGGCGATGTCTTGACCTAACCGGGTCTGCTTGTCGAGCACGCCGCCCGGCTCCGCGCCGAAACGGTCAACCACCTCGATACGCGTTTGCGCCAACTCCAGCCAGAGGCACCGTTTCGCGATGTCTCGTTCGCTGATCCCGAGCGCGGCGACCAGCTCACTCATACTCGGCGGCGGGTTCGCCGCCCATGCGTGAATCAGCTGTTCGTCAGCTGCCGCGTCCCAGTACGCGATCCCCTCCAGGGCGTGAGCGGTGCGCGCCGTGTCCTCCCAGTCGAAATCCGGTGAGGTGGCCATCTGCCGTAGCTTGCGCAGCGCCGTGGTCTCGCCGTAGGCGTTCAGTAGCAGCAGTTTCGCGCGGGCCCGGATCGCGGTGAGGCTACGGCCGAGGTGGTCGGCGACTTCTTGGTCGGACATCGATGTGCGCAGCGCCGCAACGAATTCCCGATAGTCCTCGCCGTCCCAGAAGCTCCCCCGGCGATCCTGATCCCCCAGCGTCATGGGTACATCGTCGCAAAGAGCACCGACAACGTGCTCCAGAATTCGATTCGGTCTTTATGCTGCGCGGGCCCGGAAGTTGCAGCCATGGCAGTACCAGACAAGCTCGCCGGCCATGCGCGCGGCGTGCAGCAGCTCCCCGCACTCCGGACTTATCTGCACTAGAGGTGTTCTTGGAATACCAAGCCATCGGTCTCGCTGCTCCGCGTTCGACGCCCGGTAGCGTGACCCTTTGGCGGAGGTAGACCGATGGAAGACAACGAGCTGATGACCCCAGCCCAACAAAAGCTGGTGCTCGCAGTAGTCGACGCGCTCAACAAGGCAACCCGGCCGGTCACGGACGAACAACTCGCCCGATTCGTCGGTGAGCCCCTCGAGGACGTCGCCGCAGTCCGGCGCATCCTCGAACTACCGAACATAGTGTTCCAGCCCGGTGAACCACCGAAGACGTGCTCGCCCGAATCCTCGATGTGCTCGAGGCATTCGATGAAGGCGAGGACTACACACCCCCGCTGGCCGATATTGATGATCGGTTCTGAACCTGCAACCAGGCCATACGATGCGGAGAGCTCGCCGCGAACTTACTACAGGAGACCTCGGCCGCCTCGCTCAACGAGTTGGAGTGGCGCCAGTCTAGGAAGAACCGGAGCTGTCTTGATCCCCGGGGGGACGGCTCGGGCTCCGGCCGGCTGGGCTTGAGAAGTAGGTGCCTTCCATCCACTCCTGCCACCGTTGACATTGGCTCAGCAGGCCCTGACATTGGCTCAGCAGGCCCTCGGCGGTGTAGCCCTCGAACAGCGGAGCCCAGTCGTCATCGGGGTATTGGTGCTCGGTCATGCCCAGTTCGACGCCGATTCTCTGGGGGTCACGGAGAGTTGATGCCCGGATCTGAGAACGTTGTTGCAGCTCAGCGGCTTTCGTGAAGACCGTAACAGATCACCACATGTGTGGTGGAAGAACTGGTGTCGGTCGCGTCGAGGGGGCATCGTTGCCAGATGCCCAGTGGCCTGGATGGCCCGGACTGGGGCGAACTCGTAGAGATGCTGCATTTCCTGCGAGGGGGATCGCCGGTGCTGGCCCGGAGGTGGAGCAGTCGCTGCGGGACTTTGTCGGCGACGACGGTTACCCGCTCGAGTGGCTAGTCGCCATCCTGCGCTACGCGGCAGCTCAGTGTGTTCGGTCGAAAACTGCGTGGCTGCGGAAGCCACTGCGCCGATACTCTGCTCAGGTGCCACACTCGATCACCGCTCTGATAGTGCCCGGCCCCTACCACGCCGACGCGGCGGACAAGTGGGATCTGCTGCCAGTGCCGCTGCGCTGCGACCTGACGATGTTTCATGTGACGCACTACTACACGGCGTATTGGCAAGGGCTGCTTAGAGTTACAGGCCATTTCGAACTCGCCCCGAGCGCGCGTCGACTGTTGTTCCCGACCGAGAACGTGATCGGCGTGCTGGCGAGGGAGCTTTCGGCGCAACTCGAGCCGGCGTTCGCGTTGGTGGTCACGGACTACTTTGCGGGTATGGGAGACCAGGGCGCTGTGGTATCCATCGACGGTGGACCCATTCGTCCGGTGGCGGATATCAATGACGCTCTGCGCGCCCTGGGCGTCACTGCGGCAGAGGGCTTGGACGAGTTCGACACGGTCGGTCTGGGTAACCATCGATCGACGCCCGACTACTTGGATCGCTACGTGGATCTCTGTGAGGAGATTGGTGCTTGACCCGGCACAGTGGCCGCATTCTTCCGGAGCGCTCGGTAAACACGCCGCTTGATCGGTGGTTCCGTAGGTGGACAGGCGCACAAGGTTCGAAACCAATACCCGCCCATCGGCATTATGTCGTGGTCGGCCGCCGCCACGATCGACCGTGCCCGCAAATCTAGAGCACGTTTCTCATCAGATCGCCTGGCCCGGCCGGGGTTCAGTGTCGTTTATTGACGTTGGCTACGCGCCCTGAAACGGCGTCTGTCCAACACCGTCTACACCCGGATGGTCGCCGACCAACGGCGACGGCAGGAGGCAGATCCGGGAGGGCAATCGGGGGCGTCTGCTGACTCCTGCGCGACCGGCTCGACCCCGGGTGCCGGTTCTTCGGACAAGCCACGGCCCGGACCTGCCATGCACCAGCCTAGCGAATTACACACTGCCCCTTGACGCGAAAGGGGAGCCAATATCGGATGTTCACCGTCGGCTCGCGAGCGCCCGATCGACGTCGGTGTGGGTGGTGCGACCCCTGCTCAGGCGCGTCGCCGAAGCGTGGAGGTTTGACGCTTCTGCGACGCTCGTATCCGAACTGGGCGCATCGGTGGCTCGTTGCGTTGATGCACCCGCTAGAGATTCGGAGCCGCCGCGTCTTCGGATCGCCCGAAACTATTTCCGCGCGGGCGGGATTCACAGGGCTTGCAGGGTGTAGAGCGCGTCCGTGGTCACGACGGTCGCGCCGAGGGTATAGCGCAGTGTCGGCGTCCATCTCGGGCATCGGCTCCGGATCCGACTGGCGAGCCGACATATGCAGAAGTCAGGACTTACTGCGTGCGAAAAGAATCGCTTGCTGAGCTTCCGCGTCCGGGTCGAGCAGCATCTGAGCCTCGACCACGAATCCGGCATCGCGCAGCCAGGATGCCACCCGGTCAGGCTGACGGCGGTGGACATGGACCTTCATCGGGTGACCGCCATAGCCGTCGGTCTTCAACCGCGACTCGTCGCCGACGTGAAACAGCAGCTGCAGCGGTCCGCCGGGACGCAATGCTCGGTGGAAGTGCCCGAACACGGTCGGCACCTCGTCGTCAGGGATGTGGATCAACGACTGCCAGGCGAGCAGGCCGGCCACCGAAGCGACGGGCAGGTCCAGGTCCGTCATCGAGCCCACCTCGAACCGCAGGCCGGGGTGGTCGCGCCGAGCCACGTCGATCATCGCCGGGGAGAGGTCGACACCGAAGGCGTCGACACCGAGCTCATGCAGGTGGGCGGTGACTTCACCGGGGCCGCAGCCGACGTCCGCGACCGGCCCGCCGCCAGCGACCCGCACGCTGTCGGCGAACAACGCCAGAGCCGCGCGGAGGTACTGGTGTCCGGCGAGGGCGCCGCGCACTTGGTCGGCATAGCTGACCGCGACCGTGTCATAGGAGGTTCGGGTGTCGGCCAACCATTCATTCGTGGTCATGACCGGCACGATATTCCATGATCACGACCTCGTGGACGGCCGACGCAGACAGAACCGATCATCGGCCCGCCGACTGGCCCTGAACTCCGCCGCGTTTCCGCGGACCGCAATGCAGGAGAGCACACCATGGCGCTGACCACCGAACAGCGCCGCCGTAACAAGCCGGCGCAGCGGCTCTCAGGATCGCGCGCTCCGCGGCAATACCGGACGTTCGTGAGGCGCCGAGTTGCTGTCACTAAACGTGGCAACACTCAGCTGCCGGTTGTGTCGTTGCCACGCTAGCTCGTCGCGGGCTCACTCGTCTCGGGCCGGTGCTGCCGTTGGCTCAGCACGAGCGCGCCCGCTGCCAGCAGGTAGAACGGCGACGGGATCAGCAAATCCCATCCCGCCGTGTCGTTGTGCTCGAGCGTCTTCATCCCGAGATATCCGTCTACCGTGCCGAGAACGGCCAGGATTCCTGCGGCCCAGCGTGTTCCGCGCCGGACATGCCTGCGCGGCAGCGCGAAGACGACCGCGGGCAGCAGCACCACCAGGCCGGACTCCGCGACGAATACGAGCCATTGCTCGAGCAGCGGCCGCGCCGGCAGGTAGCCCACCTCGACGAGGGTCTGTGTGAGGACCGCCGTGTCCTCGCTGTGGATCGCCCCGGCGTCGCTGTCGGGCAGCTCCGGGAAGTGCGCATGTAACACGCGTGGTAATGCGACCAGGACCAGGGCCACCACGCGCCAGCAGGTGACACAGCGCCACCACCGCCCCAGCGACACCATCATGCCACCCTCCCCTCCGACCGACCTTTACGCGGGCGACGCTACCCGCGCAGCCCATCCGCAGCGAAATCCTGTCGCGCCTTCGGCCGAAACCCGCAGGCCGACAACGCATCCCGCCAGAACGCATGCCGCGATGACGAAGATGGGCGCTGGAGACCGCGAACGCCCGGGACGCTGCTCTCGATGCCATGCTGTCCATGCTTCACGGCCTGATGAGTACTGCTTGATCGTTCCCCGACAGCCGGTAATCGGCTACTTAAGACTGGTGCTGGGACCTGATCCCGGCCAGGATCTGGTCCAGGTGGGTGAGCGCGATCCCGTGCGCAGCCTCGTGCAGTAGGGTTCCCAGCACATCGCGCGGCCCGTGCGCGAATCCTTCACCGCCGACGAACAACTCGGGTAAGCGTGCATCACCGTGCACCCAGCGATCGGGGCCGAACTGCCCCAGCCGCACACCGCGCCGCCCGACCGACCCAGCCGCGATCGTGACCATCACATCCGGCACCTCCGGATGCCGGGCACGCACCCCCGCCCAGGCTTCATCGATCGCGGCGACCATTGCTGCGGAGACTACGCTCATCGAACCCTCCCCAGAGTTGATTTCTAGAACTCAATTCTATCGAAATATGCACCGCCACAGTGGAATTGATTCCTATTTGCCAACAAATTGATACCTAGGATTCAACGGTGACCAGCAGTCGCACTTACGCCTCACCACTGAGTCCGACGCCACCTTTGCTTGTGGTCCTCCTCCAGCCCGTCGAGTACCGCTTCGCGCGATAGGACCCGTCCCCACGTCGCGAACTCGCGTGCCCTGAACGGCCACGTCCCGCACCTGGCTTGACCGGCCGCACTGAGCGCGCCCCGGCGCGCGAACACGCCACCTGCGGTGGCGCAGCTCTAGACGTGACGTTCCCGCCTGACGCAACCCCGCTCCCAACCCTCCTTTGTGGTCTCTCTTCTCTTTTGGTCCCTGCCCCTTCCTTCTCTCTCCTTGCTTTTGATCTTGTTCTTTGTGTTTTGTGTTGACTCCTGCCCTGCCCGGTCCCCACTCTCTATGAACAGCGAAGCCATAGAGAGTGGGGACCGGGCAGGGCAGGAGTCGGCGCAAAACACCGCTGTTCAGAGCGTTTTCCGACCCGGATTGATCGGATTCTGATGCGACTGAGAGTCCGATCAGATCCGCATCACAGTCGCATCAAGTCCGCATCAGAAGACGGCCCCGAACACGCCAGTAGGCCCGCCTGGCGGGTGCCTGGCGGGCCTACTGGTCGGGGCTTGAGTTGGTTGATCAGGTGGCGGGCATCTGGTTCCAGATCTGTCCGTCGAGGGTGCGGCCGTGCTGTTTCGGTGTTCGTCCGCCCCATTGTTTGAAGAAGAACGGCACCTCCGCCTGGATGCATTGGTCACGCAGATCGCGCACCCAGTCCGGGTGCATCTCGCGGGCACCGGGTCCGGATTCCCCGCCCGCGATCACCCAGTCCACCGCAGGCCGCGGGTTCCAGGTCGAACACTCACCACCACAACCGCATTCGTAGCGGTCGCTGTCATCGGGGCGGCGACATCCACATCCACCAGGGCAGTGGTCGGGGAACAGGTGGATGTCGAGGTCGAGCGGTCCGAGTAGCGGCTCACACGACAGGAACCGCACCGCGGCCGGAACGGACCGCAAGTGACTGATTCGTTCCGTGGTGGTCTGGTCCTCGGCAGAGACGCCCATCCACAGATTCGGTGGAAACACCAAGCCGCGCTGCGCCATTCGCCGCGCCCGCAGCGGCCGTTTGGTCAGTACCTGGTAGGTGTGCTGCGGTGTCGAAGCGATCACCTCGAACACCTCCCGCACGAACGACTCGGGGACGCGCGCGTGGAACAGATCCGACATGGAGTTGACGAACACCAGCCGCGGCGTCCGCCAGCGCACCGGAATGCCCAGTGCCGCCGGGTGAATCGTCACCCCGAATCCAGGCCCGGACGTGCGCGGGTCGCCGTCGCGCTGATACTTCTCCACACCCATCGCCTTCAACCGCCGCGCCATCGCCAACGCGTAGCAGTTGTCGCAGCCCGCGCTGATCCGGTCACAACCGGTGACTGGGTTCCATGTCGTTTCGGTCCACTCGATTCCGGTACTCATGGTCGTTGTCCTTCCTGGGTGATGCGGTCGGCAGCGATCAGGGTTCGCGTCACGGTGGACTTGCTGATCTCGGTCTGCTCGGCGATCTGGGCGTGGGTGAGCTGGTGGTCGTGACGCAGTCGCAGGATCGCGGCCACAGTGTCGGGGTCGCGCCGCCCGGCTGGGTCGGTGCTGCATACCTGCTCGGCCAGCTCGACCCACCGGTCCGGTTCATGTACCGGCTGCTGCGTAGCGACTTCGATCTGCATCTGCTGTGCACCGTCGAGCTCGGCGGCGTGCTGGTGGGCGGTGAGCTGGCTGGTAGTCGATCGGGTCTCGGTGTGGACTTCGCGCACCGAGACGGTGCGGACCGCTTCAGGGTTGTGCACCGGTTCCGCTGCGGTGTGCACCTGCGGTTCAGGCGTGGTGCGATCGGTGCGTGCGAGCACCAGCAGCGCGACGGTGGCTTGGCCGATGGCGCCGTCGATGATGAGCGGGAACAGGAATGCCAGACCTTCGCTCATACCGACTTGGATCGACAACTCTCGCAACGCGTCGAACGAGAGCCGGAAGGCCATAGCGGCGATGGCCGCTGTTAGTGCGACGACCGCCCAATAGACCATGCGGGCCTTGTTCTGGGCGCGGACCAACAGCCCGACGCCGTGGGTTGCTGCCAGTAGCAGGATCGGCGGAAACGAGGCCACAAACGCCGCGGCCCACTCCTTTCCGGTCGGGGCGTTGATCCATGCGTGGGCGATGTTGCCCGCGATCGACATCGCCGCGACGAGCAACAGCTCGCACCAGAAGAACCGGATCGCTGAGGTCTCTTCTCGCGTCCGCGCACCGGACGGTGCAGACGATGATGCGGTGCGGTGCACACCGTCGGTGCTGTGCACCGCCTGCGCGCCGGTCACGTTCGTCGTCACGTCAAAGGCTCCTTCAGGTCGTGTGGTCGGTGCGATGCTCAGCGGCTTCGGGTCCGCGCCCGGCTCGTGACCGGGCCGCGAAATCGGGGCGGCTGCTGTTGGTGTCGGTCGAGGTAGGGGACGGGGTCGAGTTCGGAGAGCTCGTATCCGGCGTCGAGGTGGTCGGAGAGGTCTTTGCCGCCGCGGGCCTGCATCACCCGCACCTCCCCCACACGCCCGCCCAATGTGTCGGCGACTTTGGCGGCGTGGCGGTAGCCGGGTCGGTCACGGTCGGCGACCACGATCACTCGTGCGGCACCGGCCAGCCAGCGCGCGTGCTCGGGAGTCCACGATCCGGCGCCTCCGACGTTGCAGGTCGCGATCTGCCCGGCCCGGTTCGCGCGTTGCACATCTTTTTCGCCCTCGCAGACGTATATTTCGCGGCCGGTGTCGAGGGCTTCGCGGATGTCGGAGAGCTGGAACGGGATCGGCGCGAAGCCGGCGTCCTCCCATTGGGTTCCGGTCCAGTGCCGTTGATAGAACGACTTCTTGATGCCGTGCTCGTGCGGGGTGTGCACCCGGATCACCGCACCCTCGGCGCGTCCGTCCGGCCACCGGTAGACGTACGCGTCGACCTTCTCCGGGGGACCGGTCTGCACTCCCAGATCGGGTTTGCTCAGGATCGGGAACCGGGCGGCCAGGATCGCCTTCTCCACCGGCGAGACGACGTCGCTCCCCCGCCGGGCTTCCCCGCCGCCGCCGTGAGTATCGCGTCGGCGTTCGGGTAGGCGGTCGAACATGTCCCGCACGCCGAGTTGCCGGTTCTCGGTCGGATGGGGCAACCGCTGGAGTACCTTCTCGTCGTCGCAGGTGGCCCAGCAGCGCACGATCGTCTTGGCCTGCTGCGGGTCATAGCGCACACCCAGGCTCGGTGTGTGTGGTCGCCCGTCGCCCTCGTGGACTGGGCACAGGAAGTTGGTCCACCGCAACGGATCACCGTTGCCGTGGCCTGGCCCCATAGTCCGTTTCAGCGCCGTGGTGATGAGCTGATACGACGGCCCGGCGGGTTGCTGGGGTTTCATCGTTATCGCCCCCGCTGGATCTGACGGCGCCGGACGGGCACGGCGAGTTCGCGCACGCTGTAGCTGTCGCCGCCTGAGTGGGCCCGGGAGTCGGGTGGGTGAACGCCCCAGCCGAGTTCAGGGCGCGGCTGACGAGTGCGCCGCCAGTAGGACGGGTCCGGTCGGGCTTTGGGGTCATCGATGGTGTCTTCGTCCCATTGCCACGACCGTGCCCAGCCATGGGCGCGCCCGTAGTCGCGGGCCCGCTGCGACGGCCCGGGGGTGAGCTGGCGACGGGTGAACAGCTCGGCGACCTCGCGGTGCCGACGGGCGGTGATCGGGCGCTTACTATGCATGAGCGGACCCATGTTGGTGCGGGTCATGCCGAGTTCGCGGGCGAGTTCGGCTTGCGGCCAGCCATCGGCGACCAGCGCACGCAGCCGACGCTGCGCCCCTACCGAGGGCACCAAGGCGCGGTCGGCGGCCACTTCCACCGCCGATTCCGGCACCGGCACCGCCAAGATCCGCTGCGCGGTGGTGTGGGAAATCCATTGCGGCGGTTCCGATTCCGCGCCTCCTCGCAGCAGGTGGCCTAGCACCGACCGATGCAGACCGGCCAGCTCGACGAGCCGACGCTGGCTCAGACCGGCCTCGCGTAGCCGGGCGACATGCTCACGCACGGGTTCGGCGGGCACCCGGTCCGGGTCCCAGCGGCCGTAGGCGGTGTTGCGCTGGCGGGTCCGCTGGTAGCAGGCCCCGCACAGGCCGCGCCGCAGCGGCGGTTTCGTCCGCTCGCATCGCCCGCACGCTTTACCGGTGGAGCTCGATCGCGCAGGTTGGGTTCCCATGGGTTCACCTGCCCCGCTCGATCTCGGACCGTGATGTCCCGGTGGTGAGGATGCGGGCCTGCTCGATGCTGCGCCGCTGCACCGCATCCAATGCTCCGCCTGGCGTGCCGAGTGGGTGCCGAAGTGCCTGGCGGACACTGTCGGGCTCGCATTCCCATTGGCTGCGAACAGCTTTCAGGAACTCCCACTCCTGTTGGTGTGGGCCGTAGTGCCAGCCCTGATCGATCGCGGCGCCCTCGGTGTAGAGGCGGTTGATGTCGGCCTCGCTCGCCTGCGGCTGGTAGGCCAGACGGGTGAGGCGATCGAGTTCGGTGAACGCCTCGCGCATCGCTTCCTCGTGCTCGATATGCATCGGTCATCGCCTCCTCTCGACGCTTTGGCGGGTACGGCCGAAAGTGGGTACCGGTGTTTCTGGTGTGAACCGGGCAGCGTCGGGGGTGTTGCGTTCGTAGTCGACCTGGAAGGTTTCCCCGGCTAGTTCGCGGGCTTGTTCCAGGCTTCGCTGTTCCACTTCGGTGACCTGCTCGTGGCCGAGCTCGCGGTAGTGCTCGACCCAGTCGAGGAAACGCCGGGTGGCGTGCGGGGCTCGCACCCAGTCGTTGTAGGCGGTGTGCAGGTAGCCCCATTCCGTGTGGTGCGGGCTTTTCATCCAGCGTGTGTCGATGTCGTAGCGCTGGTAATCGAGTCGGTCGATCTCGGCTGCGGGCTGTCCGGAGTCCTCGGCGTGGAACACCTCGTGGCGGAGTCGAACCAGTTCGGCGAAGTCGGCGCGCATGGCTTCTTCGTGTTCGCGTTCCATCTCAACGGCTCCGTTCGGTCCCGTTGCGGCGCTGACCGTTTCGCTCGGCGCCGTCACTGCGGCTGCCGCGCTGTTGAAGGCGATCGTTGGCGGCGTTGGTGAGCCATTCGCGGGCGAACTCACGCAACTTCAGCTCGTCGTAGATCTCGCCGTGCACCTTGGCGAAGTCGGCCGACATCTGCTCGACGATCGCCTTGTCGAACGCCTTGCGCGCGGCAAGATCGGCGTCGGTCAGCCCGTTCTCGCCCGTACTGGCCTCTCGTGACGAGCGCGGGTTGCCGCCCGCCTCATCGACGTCACTTTCACGACGCTCCGAGCGCTGTCGTATTGACACCTCGGGCCACATCTCGGGCCACAGATTGTCCACCGCCTCTTCA
This sequence comes from Nocardia brasiliensis, assembly GCF_042691675.1. Classification (GTDB taxonomy): domain Bacteria; phylum Actinomycetota; class Actinomycetes; order Mycobacteriales; family Mycobacteriaceae; genus Nocardia; species Nocardia brasiliensis_D. Next base: position 794,401 of record NZ_CP170507.1, on the reverse strand, counting down.
CGTGCGCGTGCCGAGCGATCCCACAATGGGGGCTCGGTTTCATCCGTCGGCGTCGCGTGCGACCAGCGCTGGGTGTCGCCGAGCTTGTCGAACTCGACGCGTTCGCGACTGCCGTAGCGCTGCTCGCGCGGGGTCTGCTGAGCGAGTTTGGTGACGGCTTCGTCGCGTTCACGCTTGTAGCGGTCCCGTTCCGCGGCAACGGCATCGACGCCGGGCCGGTCGCGCAACTCCCCGATCTCGGCGGCCAGTCGCTGGTTGCGGTTCTTCAACGCCTCGATCTGGCCTTCGGCGCTGGTCAGTTTGCGCCGGATCTCGTCGCGGTCCGCAGTGACCGCGTCCAGGCCACGCTGAAGAACCTCCACCCGGGAGCCGAGGCGGTCCCGATCGGCGGCCATGTCGGTGAGCTGACGTTCGACCTGCGCGATCCGCGAGTCCGGCGTCTCCGTACGCGGTGCTGCCTGTTCGGCGGTCCGGGTCGGTGTCGTGTGTTCGGTGTTGTTGCGGTCGGTGTTGCGGATGTGCTGCTCACGCAGGGCACGGATCTCGTCGGTAACCATGCCGATCGGGCCATCCACGACTTCGCCGCCGTCACGGCTCCCGCGCTCGGTGATGGACGCGGTGAAGGGCTGGCCCTGGTGGGTGTCGTGATAGGTGCCGAGTACGTGCAGGGTCCAGTCGTATGCCCGGGTCCGGTCATCGAAGTCCCCGGTGTGTCCCGGGCCCGCTGTGGGTCCGACATGAACCGCGAACCGATCAGCGCGCCTCGGCTGAGACTGCGATTCGATGCGGTCTTGGAGGCGGTTCCCGGCATCGCGTGGCTCACCCTCGGCAACGCCGGTGCTGCTGCCCTGGTCGTCGCGGGCTCGGAGCGGGGCAAGCTCCCGCTCGGCCTGCTGCCAGGCGAACAACTCGCGCTCGTAGGAGCGGCGCAAGTCCTGCTCCACGTCCTGTTCCTCGTGGGCCGGACGCAGGTCCTCGTCGGCGATCCAGGCACCGGGGGCGGCCAGATCCTCGTGGGCCAACGCAGCGGCGTGAGAGCGCCGCCAAGCCTCACCGGCCTCGCCCTGCAGGCTGGGGCCGAACGTCTGGCGGGCACGGGAATCAGTCGCCGATATTGTGCGGTCGACGTGGCGCATGGGCTCCACGGCCAGCTTTTCGATGCCCGCGGCTTCCCGGGCACGAGCGACTTGCGCGCGGTAACGCAGGGCCTCACGGCCTTTCACCCGATGAGCGCGGTCGAACAACCGTTCCGGCTCGAACTGCGGGAATGCTGTGGCCGCGTCCAGACCGTCGAGGGCAATGCCCTGTTCGATTGGGCTCAGGCGCGGGTTCGCGATGATCTTGGCGCGCAGGTAGTCCGCGTGCTCGGCCAGAGACCGCGCGTCGCGGTAGCGGCGTTCGTGATCGACATTCGGGTTGATCGCCCGATCAGCGACGGTCGCGGCGTGCACGCGATAGCGGTCGACCATCTGCTGAGTCCAGCCCAGCTGATGGTCTCGCGCGGCCTGCTCGGTGCGGCGTTGCTCGCGCAATGTCTGGCTGATCTGTTTGCGGATGCGGCGCCGCTCGAGCCAGTTACCGGCCTGGGCGTGCAGGCGCAGCATCTGCTGAAACGAGCGACCGAATTTGACGGCTTCGGCGATCAGTTCGTCTTCGGGGCTACGGTCAGTCATGACAAGTTTTCCTTTCGGGGATAAGGGATTTCAGTGCTATCGAGTGCGTTCGGGCGGTGGGCGACGCTGCGCGAGTTGCTGTTCGCGCTGCGCGCAGGCGCGGTCGGTGAGCCGTAACCGACTGGCGTAGCCGCGGGCTCGGCTGAGCTGCTCACTGGCGCGCCACAGGTTGCTGTCGGCGCTGGCTAACCACCCCTCCGTGTTCTGGACTGCATAGAGAGGGCTAGTCGGCTCGCCGAGGTCGTCGACATCCAGCGACTGGGGTGAGCGGCTCAGCTCGTAGTAGCGATGCTGGAGATCGAGCAGCTTGGCCTGAAGGTCGGCCAGCTGGTCCTGGACCTCCCCCACCTCCCAGTACAGATCTGACGGGATCGGCAGGATGGTTTCGTCTTCGGGGCTACGGTCAGTCATTTCGCGGGGTCCTTTCAGGGGTAAGGGTTTTCGTGCTATCGGCGCGGGCGGCGGCGGGCGGCGGCACGGGCGCGTGCCTGCTCGAGGTCCGCGGCGAACAGTGGGAATGCCGAGGGGCCCGGCCGTGCGGTCGGCGGGGTGCGATAGTCGGTGTTCTCGCCGGATGGTGCGGTGTTGCCGCGGTTCTCGACGGCTTCTGCTGGGTCCAGTTCGGCGGGCCGTCCGGGCCGTCGACCGCGGGTGAGTGAGGCCCAAAACCGTTGCAGGAAGCGGTGTCCGGCTCGCACGCGTGTGTTGTCACTCATCGCCCGCTCACCACCCGTTCTCAGGGTCGGCGAGATCGGGTCCGGGGAAGTCCGGGTACACGACCTTCTGCGCTGGTGTAACCGTGGCTGGTTCGTCGTCGAGGACTTGATTGCGGACTCTGAAGGGCTCGTAGTAGGCCGTGTTGACGCGGTCGCGGGCCAGATCCATACGCAGCCGCTCGACCCGGGGCATGCCGACCCGTTCGTCGAAGGCGTCGCGGCGCTGGAATTCCTGATAGAGCGCTTCACGGTGCGGATACACCAGGTCGTAATCGGCGTGGCGGTAGATGTGTTCGGCGTGCTCGATCTCGGCGACCAGCTGCCACAGGTCCAGTTCGCGCGGATCGTCGACCGTGTCGACGGTGCCGAGGAGGTCGGGGTTGAAGCCCGCGGCGACCTTGGCGGTGAACTGTGCGTGGTTGCGCTCGTATTCCTCGACTTTGATGCGATACTCGGCGTCGCTGCGGCGGCGTTGTTCGTGCATCCGTGCCAGCTGCGCGCGTTCGGCGCCGGTAAGCCGAGTGGCAGCGATCCGCAGTGCGATGCGGTCCCAGGGGTCGTATTCGACCCACACGAACAGGGCAGCGAACACGCCTACTCCGGCGGCAACGCCGAGCACGATCGGCCCAAAAATGTTGCTATCCATGGTGATTGACTCCCTTTCTGGTTTCACGCCGATGGTGTGACGGGTGAGGTGCGGGTGGTTTCGTGCCGGTCGCGCGCGGCGCTGACGCGGCCGATAAGGCCGTGGGCGAGGGCTGCGAGAGTGGTAAGCACGACGGTCAGCGCGGCGCGCACGCCACCGAACCCTGCGGCGAGGACCTGGCCGAGTGAGGGGCGCAAGGCGGCGTTCCACCACAGGTAAGCCAGCCAACCGGTGCCGTAGACGGCCAGAGGGCCGGTCACGATCAGCGGTTCACCCCAGCCCGCGAACAGAACGGCGGTCACCACAACAGCAGAACCGCCGGCCGCGCCGCGCACGACCCGTCGCCGTGCGATGCGGGCTGCTTGGAGGGCCTCCTCGACGGTGAACGGCTTGTCCCAGTCCTCACTGTCGAGCTCGTCGGTGGCGGGGGCGACCAGCCGCAGGTCCGGACGCTGGGGGGTCGAGGGTGTGGCGTCTTCGGGGTTCGCGGGTGGTGGGACGTTGGCGACGACGTGGGCGAGGTAGTCAGCGAACTCGGCGGCGAGGATGTCACCGATGGGCTTCGGCTCGACCGGCTCCCGTCGCTCGTCGGGGTCGTCGTCGTTGTTGTGGTCATCGGGGTTGTTGCGGATACGCATCGGTGTTGCCTTCCAACAGGTTTCGGATAAATGGGTTCAGGCGACGGCGGTGTCGCCGGAGAGGGACGGTTTGCCGCGGCTGTCTTTGCGGTGGGCGAGGGCTTCCGCGGCGGCTTCGGCGGCGGCTGTGCCGACAAGCGGGGTGAGCTGGTCGCGCACGACCCGCACGATGTGGCCCCAGTCGGCGCGGCGGCCTCGGGCATAGACGAACTCGCCGGTCTCGAGCTGACGCAGCACGTCCGGATCGACGAGCCATTTGTCCCCGACAGTGACTTGGCCTTCGTCGCCGTGGCGCTGCCCTTTGATCAGGTGGCGGGACGGGAGCATCGAGCGCACCGAACCCAGGTGTTTGCACAGGTCCCCGGCGTTCTCGCTGTAGCCCAGGATCACTCCACCCGCGCAGGCTTTGAGCAACCGGTTCAGCGACCAGGAATCGGGGGCGAGTCCTTCGGGGGATTGGGCGGTGACCAGCAGCGCGATTCCCTGGGAGCGACCCCGCTCACATACGTCGGTGAGCCCGATCGCGCCCTTGCTGGTAGTCAGCGCCGAAAGTTCCTCGATGATCAGCGACACCGAACGCCGCTGGTCTCCCGCGGTGCGCCCGGCGCGCTGCATCACCATCCGCAGAATCGCCGCGACCTGAGCGCGGGCGGCGTCCTTGTCCAACCCGGGCACGGTCACATACAGCACGTCGAGGTCGTCGAGGTCCTTGCCGCCGTCGAAGACCATGCGCCCGTTCTGGTCTTGGAGCAGCTCGAACAGGTTCGACGCTTTGATCAACGCGTCGTCGAGCTGGGGGACCTTCTCTTCCTGCATCGCGTCGAGCATCCGTTTGACGTTGCGGTCCCCACCCCACGCATCCAGCAACACCGACTTGTCCAGCCGGGCCAGGAACTCGAGATGCGATTGCGGTGTCCCGATGGGCGCCATGCACACCAAAGACACGATGCGGCGGCGCATTTCGTCGAAGTGCTGGCCTTCGCTGGTGGTGGCCTCACCGGCGTTGAGCAGATCCCCGACGGCGGCACGCTGGTCGCGCGCCGATTGCCCCCGCCACAGCTCCAGCCGGTCCCCGCCTGGCACTACGATGGCGATGCGATGTGGCTCGATTCCCTTGCGCAGGGCGATCTCCCGGATCTCGCGACCCAGCTCGACATCGTCGAGCCCGCCCTTACACGAGATCATCACCTGCAAGGGACGCCGGTACCGGTTACGCATACCGGGGACGTCTTTCCAGGTCTGCCACGCGGTCCACTCGTAGTCGAGCATCCCGGCGAAGTAGCGTTTGATCCCCTCGGTCTTGCCGCTACCGGTGGTGCCGACCCAGGCGATATGGCGGCGGGCCTGTTTGTGGGGGATCACCATCCACTGCTCATGACGCGCGGTCAGCCCGCGCCACAACCCCGGCGTGGCCGCGGTCGTCCGGTTCGCCAACGGCCCCAGCACCACACCCTCGGCCACGGTGTAGGGGGCGCCGCGTTCGGCGGTCTTGGCGGCGCGGGCGAACTGGCGTGCCAGCATCGCCTCGCTGACCCGCTCGGTACGACCGAGGTTCTTCAACCCGACCGTGCGCACTTTGTGCACGAACTTCGCCTGCACATAGGTCGCGGTCAACGCCGCGAACGGCACACCAAGGCCCAGCATCATCCGGATCCCGGCCCAGTCCCCATCGGCGACGCGTTCGGCACCGGACCACAACAACGACAACGGGGTCGCCCACGAACCACCCGCCAACGCCGAGACGGCGGGCAGCAGCAACGCCGCGATGGCGAAATTGCGTAACCGGTGCGGGGTCAGCGGCCAATAGGCCGCGACTGCCACGATCATGACCAGCATCGCGACCACGACCATCCCGCACACCACCGCCGTCTCGGCGTTGTGGATCGGCCCGCTCGGGTCCGGCAGGTCGATACCGTCGAGTTGCTCGATCGGCGGTTTGACCGGGTGCACCTCGATCGGCGCCGGTGTCTGATCGACCGGCGTCGGGGGTGGGGGAGGTGGTGCGGCGCTCGCGGTGCCGAGTGGGTCGCAGTCGGTCGGGGTAAGGATGGGTCGGCAGTTCGGGTTACTCATGAGGCTTCCTTGGAGACGTGAAGTCCGTTGCGGGCGCGGCGTTTCGCGGCCTCGGCGGCGCGGGCTTGGTTGCGGGCGGCGAGGAACTCGGTCCATTCGTCGTCGAAGTCGCCGGTAGCGAACAGCAGCGACAAGCGCGCCAGCTCGGGTGGGAGCCGGTCGTAGGCGGCGTTGACCACATCGGCCACTCGCGCGGTGCGGCACAGATACAGCAGCCCGACTACCGATTCCTCGACGCTGTCGCGGGCGGCCCGCAACGCCCCGGCCAGCGCGACGTCCATCTGTCTGCGGTCTTTCTTCTCGGTCAGCTCGACCTCGAGTGCCCACCAGCCGTGCCGACCCTCGACCTCGCCGAGGAATCGGCCGTCGTGCACATGCGGGCGACCCTCCTTTGGCGCGCGCCCGGTGCTGAACATCAGCTGCCCGGAACGGGTTTCAGTGGCCTCGAGCTCGGCGCGGCGCCGCAAGATCCGTTCCGACACCCACTTCTGCGGGTCCGAGCCGACGAGCATGATCCGTGCTTGGGCCACCGCCCGGTAGTGGTTGGCATACATCAACGGCGGCTTCCATTCCTTGGGCCGCCACCCCAGATACCGCGCCGCGGTCTCGCGCTTCGGATACACCCACGCCCGGCCCGGCTGCACCTCCACCAGCGGATGGATGACACCGCGTTCCACAAGCAAGCTCGCCAGGTCATAGGCGCTGCTCAGGCTGGTGTTGAGGAACCACGCCAGCACATCGACCTGCATCCCGTGCATATCGGTCATCCCGGCCAGCGCCGCGTCCTGGCGGGCGGTGACGGTGGCCCGGTGCGGCGCGGCCAGCACCCGCCCGACCGACCCATAAGGGACGCCGATCTCGTCGGCGACTTCCTGCTTGGTCAAACCCGACGCCCGCAGCGCCGCCGCTTCACCGAGGCATTTCTCCACCCGACGCAGCGAGATACCCAGCGTCTTGCTGATCTGGCCATAGGTCATGCCGGTATCGCGCAACCCGGCAACGATCCGCGGCCGGTAGCGACGCTCCAGCGACGCCCAACGCGCCTGCTTGTCCTTGTGGTTCATCTGCTTCGCTCCCTTCCCTGGCCGCGTTTGGATTGGCGGTGGGCGGTGATCTGCGCGCGGGCTGTCTCGATGACCTCGCGCATGTCGCGGGCGTCGATCCCGCGGCGCTCACACGCATCCACAGACCGCGTCCAACGCGCAAGTTTCAGCGATTCCAGTTGCGCCGCAGAGGGTTTCCGCTTCGGCCGTACTTCGCGCGAGTCGTACAGATACGCCTGCCGCCAGCCCGCACCGCGAACCTGCCCCTCGTACTCACCGACCGGGCGCTTGTTCTCCGCGTCCAGCTGCCGCCACGTCCGCAAATGCTGCGGCGCCAACCCCCACGGCCACGTCGGCAAACCGTGCCGCTCACCGTCCGGATCAAGAAACTTGCTCATCGCGACCGCCGGACCCCACGCGTACGCCGCGGCGCGGCACGAGTCTCGTCCGCGCGGTCCTCGCCCAGCGTGTTATCGAAGCAGCGGTTCCACCCCTCGTCGCTGAGCGAGTTCCGCGCGGACTTGACGTGCTCGAGCTTGGCCAGTTCCGCCGTCGAGTTGGCGAAGTCCTTGCGCTCCATCGACGCCCACGCCGCTTCAGTGATGGGGACAGCACTTTCCGCACCACCGACAACCGCTCTTGTTTGGCGCGCAACCGGGCGGCGTCGTTATCCGGGGTGTTCATCGCGCCACCCCCGGCACCTGCGAGGCAGGGACACACGAACCCGGACGCTCAACCGGCACACCAGCATTGGCCGACCGACAGAGGTTCGGCGAGGGCGTGTACTGCTTGTAGTCCACCCACGCCGCGGTGCAACCAGCCATCGCGATCAGCAGTAGCAACGCGAACGCGGCCAGCCGCAGCATCGGCGGCAACACCCCGAGCGGTGCGTAGACCGCACCAACGCCGGTGAACTCCGGGCCAGCCATCGAATGCAACGGGGTATGACCACGATCGCGGTCGACGTAGACCGTCTGCACATGCCGAGTCGGGGCGTCCCGCAAGTCCCTGCTCACCGCGACCGCCCCCGATCAACCCGCGGCCGACCGGCTAGCTCACGCGTCCTTGCCCGAGCGAACTCCGAGGACACCGGAACCGGTGCACCGCAACGAATCTGCGCGCAATCACCATCGCCATGGAAACGCTCCGATCCCGGACCGTAGACGGAATCGCCGCCGTCTACCTGGCGGGCATCCTGCTCGCGCTGCGGACACTCCCTGATACAGGAAGCGCTGTCCCGAGCCGAGCGCAAGAAGTCGAGAGGGGCGTCCATGTAGGTCTCGTGCACGTACGACAGACGCCTCGCCGTCGCATCGATCTCGGCCGCGTCGAAGCTGTTCGGGAACGGCTCCAACGCCTCGTACCGGGCCTGCAACGCGACAGTCCGCTGCCGCAAACGCTCCTGCTCACCGATGATCGAATCCAACTCAGCCAGCAGAACCGCCGGATCATGCAAAGGCTCGTTCACGCTCATCGCCGAACCCCCCACCGACGACTCGAACGCCACAACGCCAGCGCACCGAGCACCATCACCGTGAAACCAACAACCACGGGATTCGTCAGAATCAGGTAACCGACCGCCACCGCTGCCAGCGACAGGCCGAACGTCCGGGCGCGCATCACAACTCACCGCCTTGGTTTCGACGGTTCCGGCAGCGACGCCGACGCACCTGCGCAGACTTCAGTGCCAGACGTGCGTAATGCGCCTTCTTGGCCTGATCGACGCGATAGGCGCGTTCCTCCGGGCTGAGGAGCCCGTCCGGATCAACAGCCCGCTCGAACTTGCTCAGCATCGCGTTGCGGGCGTTCGCGGTCCGCGCTGAACGATCGGGAGTGCGAGCCCATGATTCGTGAGCAGCCATTTTCGCCTGCAATGTGCGCTCAACGGGGGTGCTCATGCGACACCGCCAGTCTTCAGCGGCTGCGCCAGCTCCAGTAGTTCTCGACGGCTGACGTACAACAGGCGCGGCCCTCTGCGATACCCGCTCAGGAGGTCGAGGCCGATCCACCGCCGGATAGTTTTCGGATGCACCCCGCCGGCGAGCGAGGCCGCTTCGCGAAGAGTGATCAAATCGGCGGGCATATCGCCCGCACTGATATTTGCTCTCATGTGTCACCTCTCGGTGTGAATCGACGGGACTTGTTGGAACACAGTCAGATTCACAGCGACAGATAGGACGCCATCAGCCCCCGGCGGTACTTGTATGGACGTCTTTGGACATCTAAGATGTCTATAGACGTCCCAGAGGGGGAATAGTGACAAACGATCGCTTGCGTGATGCGCTACTGCGGAACGGATGGACCCCTCAATCAGCGGCGGACGCGCTGAAGGTCAGCACGAAGACTGTCGAACGGTGGGTACGAAACGGCCGAATCCCCTACCCGAAGCATCGCTATGAGATCGCAGCTCTCCTCAAGGAATCAGAGACATTTCTCTGGCCCGGCGCGACGACACCAGAAAGGTCAGCGGAGGTCGCCCAATCCGAAGTCGTCGCTGTGTACCCTCATAGGCACGAGATTCCACGTGAGTTGTGGCTCAAGATGTTCGACCAGACGACCGAGCAGCTGGACATCCTTGTTTATGCAGGGATGTTTCTCACGGACGACACAGGACTACTCAAGCAGCTTCAGCAGAAGGCGCGCCGCGGAACCAGTGTTCGGATCATGCTTGGTGATCCCAGCAGCGCCGAGGTAAAGCGGCGGACTGAGGAAGAACAGATCGGCAAGGGCGCCATAGCCGCAAAGATTCGCAATGTGCTGGCGTTCTTCCGCCCGGTCTTCGATGAGCCCGGCATCGAATTCCGGTTGCACAAGACCACGCTGTACAACTCAATTTATCGGTTCGACAGCGAGATGATTGTAAATATGCACGTACACGGCCGTATGGCTCCCCAAGCACCAGCGATGCACATCCGCCAACTGTCCGAGGGTAGCCTTTTCGATGTATACGCCCAGAGCTACAACGACATATGGCGGACGTCGAAGCCGTACGTACCACCACGAGACGATGCGGATGCGTGAATCATGGCCCGTACCGAGTACTACAACGACCCGAACGCTCCCAAGCCGAACAGCATCGTAGTAGCAGCGACAGCGTTCGTCTTGAACGATCACGATCAAGTATTGCTCATCCAACGGAGCGACAACGGCCTGTGGGCGCCTCCCGGAGGCGGGCACGATTTTGGAGAGTCGATCGCCGAAACTGCCGTCAGGGAGACCCTGGAGGAAACAGGCATAGAAATTCAGGTCACAGGCCTCGTCGGGTTATATACAGACCCTCGGCACGTTATGGCGTATTCAAATGGTGAAGTGCGGCAGCAGTTCGCAATCTGCTTCCGTGCAGTACCGACGGGCGGCGATATTCGTACAAGTCGCGAGTCACCGTCCGTCCGATGGGTAGACGAGGGTGATTTAGACTCCCTCGCAATTCACCCGTCGATTCGGCTGCGGATCGATCATGGTTACGCTCGGAACATCGAGCCCTATATCGGCTGAGCGCTCTCGATTTGCTCTTCAGTCCGACGCACCGACTCTACGAGGTCGGGCGTCGCCTGCTGGATAAAATCGAAGACCACGCTTCCGTCGCCGTATCGGCTCAGGATCTCCGCAAGCCTCGTTTCCACCGACACCTCCTCCCCTATCGGATTCGTAGTCATATCGCAGTACCAGAGCGCATCCCGCAGGGCAGACTCTTCGTCCGGGAACCGACCCAGCTCGGCGTCTAGCGACCGAAGGCGCGCTTCTCGGATGGCGCAGGAATGCCGGGCGACAAGCGCGCACAGCCGCGGATCCCATCCCTCCGTGCTCAGGAACTTGGCGCCGTCGAGGGGATGGAAGCCCGTCGCCGCGATTTCCGGCGAATAGCCAATGTCATGGAGCCAGCACGCCGCGACAAGCAGATCTCCGCTATCGCCGAATGCCGGTGCGATCCTCGTGCCCTGCCGTGCCACGCCTGAGACGTGTTTCCAGCGCTTGGGTAGCTGGTCCGCCAGGTACTCCTGCGCCAGCGCTTCAGCCTCGAGAACGATGCGATTACCACCCACGACCAAGACGCTACAGATGAGGGAGCGGGCACGTCTTCAAGCCGATACTGTTGCGGCTCTACAACTCGTCGCCGCGCCTGGTACGACGGCACGTGTCCGCTCCGTCACATAGAGACAGGACGGTCCGACGACATGATCCGGTCGTAGGTGCGACGTGCGCGCGCGTTCCGCGCGCTGGCGCCGTAGCGCGCGAGCATCTGGGGTGATGTCCAACCGTTCAGCTCCATCAAGTCGCCTTCACCGCCGCCGTTGTCGAGCCAGGTGTGCGAGAAGTGGTGCCGGAACTTGTGGGGATGTACGACGACGCCGCACTCGCCCCCACGGCGGACAATCATCTGATAGATGCCGTCGTCGGTCAGCGGGGGCCGGTTGTTTATACCAAGCCACAGCCGCGAGCTCCCGGCGTGCCGGTGCTTCGACCGTAGCCGGATGTACCGGTCGATTGCGCGTGCAGCCTCGAAACCGAACTTACAGCGGCGCTCCTTGCCGCCCTTACCGCGCACCAAAAGCTCGCGGCGGTCGAGATCGATGTCGCTCTCTCCGGGCGAGTCCGGTACGTAGCGGATGTCGGCCATCTCGAACAGCCGGATGCCGGTCGCTTTGAACAGCTCGATGATGCCCTGATCCCGCCGATCAACGAACGTCTTGTGACGACACGTGCGCGACAACGCTGAGAGCTCCTCGACCGTGAACACCGGCACGACCTTCTCTTTGATCCTCGGCGGTCGCATCTTCGCCATCGGGTTCGGTTGCTCCTCCTCCGAGGAGTACCACTTGAAGAACTGTTGCAACGCCCGGTACTGGTTGTTCGCGTAGCTATCCGAGTAGTGCTCTAGGAGCCACGTCATCCACAACTTGACGTCGTCGGCACCGACCTCTGACCAGTCGGTGTGCTCTGTCTCACCGCGCAGGTACGTGCCAGCGAACCATTGAACCGCTTCGATGTAGGTCTTAACCGTCTTCCACGACTTACCCTCGGCGTTCAGATGTAGCTTGAACGACCGGATCTCCGGCTCGAACTGGCCCGCGTCAAGGTTGCGAGGCTGCCTTGTGCGCGACGCGGTCACCCAACGAGCGTAGCAAAGTTTACCGTTGTCCGAGCATTGTTCTCCTCGAACATAAAGGCGCCTCCGACCTGTTCATGCAGGTCGGAGACGCTTGGAGCCCCCTGTCAGGATTGAACTGACGACCTTTCGCTTACAAGGCGAGTGCTCTACCACTGAGCTAAGGAGGCGGGTGCCTGCTGGAAAGCGGTTGCCATCATAGCCGGGCACACCGACTGCGTGACACCGGCTTTACGGCATCACGCAGTCGGCGGTCGTTCGAGTGTCCCGGCGCGGTATTCAGCTACCGCGGTTCAGGACTGGGCGCCCTGACGGGCCGCGTCGTCCGCGGCCATTGCGTCACGCAGGCTCTTCGGACGCATATCCGTCCAGTTCTTCTCGACGTATTCGACGCATGCGGCGCGGCTGTCCTCGCCGAACACGACTCGCCATCCGGCCGGGACCTCCGCGAAGGCAGGCCACAGGGAGTGCTGTTCTTCGTCGTTGACCAGGACGAAGAAGCGGCCGTCCTCATCATCGAAGGGGTTGGTGCTCAATTTCACCTCACTGGATACTGGCGCTATGTACGGGATCGCTCATGGATCGCCCGGCGCCGGTCCGACGAACCGAGGTTCCACGGACTTACGCGCCGTTTGGAGTCCCGAGCGTTGTTTCGACCCTAGCAAGGGAGACGTTACGCCTGGGCGGTTACCTCGGACCGGGAAAACTCAGCTCGCGAAAAAGTCGAGCAGAATCTTGTTCACCGTCTCGGGTCGTTCCAGGTAGCCGAAGTGGCCGGCGTCCGGAACTTCCTGGTAGCGCGCGCCGGGGATGACCTCGGCGATCTCCCTGGACAGATAGGGCGGGATCATCCGGTCGTCGGCGAACCCGACGGCCAGGCACGGCACGGTGATCGCGCGGTAGGCCTGCACCCGTTCGAAGTCGTGGTCCATCCGCCGCTGCGCGCGAATTCCCGGCGTCACCGGGCCACCGGTGAACTCGAACAGGTCCAGCCAGTCGCGGGCCGAGTTCGGCTCGGCCATCGTCGCGGGCGAGAGGTTCATCACCGCGGTCACCGCGGCCTCGTACTTCGCGGGCAGCTTGATCCCGCTGGCGTCGAGTTCGTGTTCGCCGAGCGAGAGCGTCTTCTGGAACTGGTCGAGGCGCCCATGGCCCGCCATGAAGACGGCTTTGCGGACCAGTTCGGGCCGGGCCAGCGCCAGTTCCTGCGCGACCCGGGCGCCCATCGAGGTACCGACCACCAGCGCGGGACCTTCGTCCAGGAACTCGATCAGCGCCGCGGTGTCGGCGACCAGCTCATCGAGGGTCATCCCGGAGGCGGCCTCGTAGGAGGGCGCGATCCCGCGATTGTCGAAGGTGCACACCCGGTATCCGGCGGCGACCAGTGCGGGCACCTGATGCAATTCCCACACTCGTCCGGGGCTGCCGGTGCCCATGATCATGACCACAAGCGGCGCCGAGCCCTTGACATCGGTACCCCGCGCGCGGTCACCTTTGACCTGGTAGTTGAGGGAAATTCCGTTCACCGTGGCCAGCGGCATATCGACCCTTTCGTGGAGTTGATGCTACGTCCCACGGTATAGGGACGGATGGGGTCGGCACACCGGCCGGGGGCCCGTGTGACGCGGGTGCCACCCGGCCTCGGCGGCGCCAGATACCATTGACTATTCGCACGTACGAGCGTAGTGAACCGGGAGGACTTGAAGATGGCCGCGAAGGGCAGCGCGAACGACATCGCGGACGACGATCTGGAACCACTCGCCGACGAAACCGCGCGTCAGGCGCAGCGCGTTGTCGCGGCCTACGCCGAGGACGCCGACGAGTGCCGGATGCTGTTGTCGATGCTCGGCATCGGACCGAGCTCCCGGGGCGAATAAAGCAAGCCTTTCGACGCCAACGGCGACGTCGACACCAGATTTCCTGGGGGACCCAGCGACGCGCAAAGGATGCGTGAGTGGACCAGATGACTTCGTCCGACGACTCCGAGCCCGCCCTAGACACACCGACCGACGAGAGCACGAAGACACCCACCGGCCCGGCCGAAGCCGGCTCCGGCTTCGTCGTCGTGGCCAACCGACTGCCCGTCGACCTCGAACGCCTGCCCGATGGCACGACCCGCTGGAAACGCAGCCCCGGCGGTCTGGTCACCGCGCTGGAGCCGGTGCTGCGCAACAACAAAGGCGCCTGGGTCGGCTGGGCGGGGGTCCCCGACGCGGACGTCGATCCGATCATCGAGGACGGCCTCGAACTGCATCCGGTGCCGCTGTCCGCGGATGAGGTGGCCGACTACTACGAAGGCTTCTCCAACGGAACGCTCTGGCCGCTCTACCACGATGTGATCGTGCGCCCGGTCTACGACCGCAAGTGGTGGGCCGCCTACGTCACTGTGAACCGCCGCTTCGCCGAGGCGACCGCGAAGGTGGCTGCCGAGGGCGCCACCGTGTGGGTGCAGGACTACCAGTTGCAGCTGGTGCCGAAGATGCTGCGGATGCTGCGACCCGATCTGACCATCGGTTTCTTCCTGCATATCCCGTTCCCGCCGGTCGAGCTGTTCATGCAGATGCCGTGGCGCACCGAGATCGTCGAAGGGCTGCTCGGCGCCGACCTGATCGGCTTCCATCTGCCCGGCGGCGCGCAGAACTTCCTGTACCTGGCCCGCCGGCTGGCCGGTCAGCCGACCTCGCGCGGCACCGTCGGCGTGCGCTCCAAGCTCGGCGTCGTGCAGGTCGGGTTCCGCACGGTCCGGGTCGGCGCGTTCCCGATCTCGATCTCCTCGGCCGAACTCGACGAGCACTCGCGGCGCCGCTCGATCCGCGAGCGGGCCACGAAAATCCGTGCGGAACTGGGTAATCCGAAGAACATCCTGCTCGGCGTCGACCGCTTGGACTACACCAAGGGCATCGACATCCGGCTCAACGCGCTGGAGGAGTTGCTGCTGGACGGCCGAGTCGATCCGTCCGAGACCGTCATGGTCCAGCTGGCCACTCCGAGTCGGGAGCGGGTGGAGAGCTATATCCAGATGCGCGGCGACATCGAGCGCCAGGTCGGCCGGATCAACGGTGAGTTCGCCAGGGTCGGCTACCCGGTGGTGCACTATCTGCACCGCCCGATCCCCCGCGACGAGCTGATCGCGTTCTTCGTGGCCGCCGACGTGATGCTGGTGACGCCGCTGCGCGACGGTATGAACCTGGTCGCCAAGGAGTACGTCGCCTGTCACAGCGGCCTCAACGGCGCGCTGGTGCTCAGCGAATTCACCGGTGCCGCAGCCGAACTGCGCCAGGCATACCTGTGCAACCCGCACGACCTGGACAGCGTCAAGGACGCCATCGTCTCCGCCGTGGAAGACGATCGCGACACCAAACGCCGCCGCATGCGCTCACTGCGCCGCCAGGTCCTCGCCCACGACGTGGACCGCTGGGCCCGCGCCTTCCTCGAGGCACTGGCCCAGGGCCAGGTCGCGGGCAGCGCCCTGCTCACCGACGACGACGTATACCCGGAGGACAGGCAACCCACCCGCTGAAATCGCAGCTCTACGGCCCTGAACGACTACCACGCGCGAGTCTTACGAGCGCCGTTCGCGGACCGTCTCGCGTCCGAGCGGCCGAAGCGCACGCGCCGCAGGCGCAAGTCTCGGCCGCTCGGACGCGAGGCCCACCCGTCGCCCGACCACCGCCCCTCACCGAATCGCTACGCGATGCTGAACTTCAGGGGCCGCGAACACGCCGCGCCCGCGCGGCCGAATACACAGGAATCACCCAGGGTTGGTCCAGCAAGTTCGCAGGCGGATAGCGGACCATGAAGCCATGAGTGGTGCGCCTGCGGAGCAGGCACCCGAGGCGCGGGTGCTGGTGGTCGACGACGAGCCGATGATCGTGGAGCTGCTCGCGGTGAGTTTGCGCTACCAGGGCTTCGCCGTGGACACCGCCGCCGACGGGGCGCAGGCACTGGACAAGGCGCGCAGTTTCCGACCGCAGGCGCTGATCGTCGATGTGATGATGCCGGGCATGGACGGCTTCGGCTTGCTGCGCCGCCTGCGGGCGGACGGCATCGATGCGCCCGTGCTGTTCCTGACCGCGCGCGACGAGGTGCAGGACAAGATCACCGGCCTCACCCTCGGCGCCGACGACTACGTCACCAAGCCGTTCAGCCTGGAGGAGGTGGTCGCCCGGTTGCGGGTGATCCTGCGGCGCGCCGGGCACACCGCACCGGAGCGGGAGAGTTCTCGAATCCGGTTCGAGGACATCGAACTCGACGACGACACCCACGAGGTGTGGAAGGCGGGCGAGCCGGTTGCCTTGTCCCCCACCGAGTTCACGCTGCTGCGCTACTTCATGGTCAACGCGGGCACCGTGCTGAGCAAGCCGCGCATCCTGGATCACGTGTGGCGCTACGACTTCGGCGGCGAGGTCGGCGTCGTCGAAACCTACGTCTCGTATCTGCGCAAGAAGGTCGACACCGGCGACGAGCGCCTCATCCACACCCTGCGCGGCGTCGGTTACGTCATGCGCGCACCGAGCCGCAGCCGGTCGGCCGGGAAATGAGCGGGGGGCGGATCGCGACGATCCGCACCAAGATTTCCGACGTGCTGTCGGCGATCCCGTTGCGGGTGACGCTGATGGTGGTGCTGGTCCTGACCGCCGGGCTCGGGCTGTTGATCTCCGGGATGGTGGTCACCTCCAGCCTGGAGCAGTCGCTGACCGACCGCACCGACCAGCAGCTGCGCGAAGGCGTGCTGGAATGGTCGCGGCGGGCGCGGATCCAACCGCCGCCGGTGCCGCCGCCGGATCCGCGGCATGCGCCGAGCCAGTTCTACGTCCGCTCGGTGGGGACGACGGACGGACCGACCTTCTTCCTCAACGCGTTCGGCGTGGATGCCCAACCCGACCTGCCGGCTGCACCCGGCCCCGTCCCGGTGACCGTCGGTTCGGTCGGTGGCGGGCCGATCGAGTGGCGCGCGTTGACCCTGCGCACCCCGGACCGCATCACCACTGTGGCACTGCCGTTGAACCAGAACAATGACACGGTCAATCGGTTGATCATGCTGCAACTCGTCGTGGGGTTGGTCGTGCTCGCCGCACTCGCGGTGGTCGCCTACTTCGTTATCCGGCGCAGCCTGCGTCCGCTGCGCCGGGTGGAGAATATCGCCGCCGCCATCGCCCGCGGCGAGATGTATCGCCGAGTTCCGGTGCGCGGCAACAACACCGAGGTCGATCGCCTGTCCCAATCGTTGAACGGCATGCTGGCCCAGATCCAGCAGGCGTTCGCGAAGACCGAGGCGTCCGAAGCGGCCGCGAAGAGTTCGGAGGCGAACATGCGCAGGTTCATCGCCGACGCCAGCCACGAACTGCGCACCCCGCTCACCACCATCCGCGGCTTCGCCGAGCTCTATCGCCAGGGCGCCACCACCGACCCCGACCTCTTCATGGACCGCATCGAACGCGAATCCCAGCGGATGGGCATCCTCGTCGAGGACCTGCTGATGCTGGCCCGCCTCGATGCCCAACGCCCGTTGGAACAGGGCCAGGTCGATCTGCTGGCGGTGGCCAGCGATGCCGTGCACAGTGCCCGCGCCATGGCGGCGGCCGCCGACCCGGACGCGCCCCGTCGCCGCATTCAACTCGAAATTCGTTCTGGTGAAGGCACATTGGAGGTAATTGGCGACGAGACCCGACTCCGGCAGGTCCTGACGAACCTGCTCAACAACGCGCTCACGCACACCCCGGCCGACGCCTCGGTCACCGTGCGCCTCACTCCGGCCGACGACGAAGTGCTGCTCGAGGTCGCCGATACCGGCCCCGGGCTACCTCCCGAGGAAGCCGACCGCATCTTCGAACGCTTCTACCGCACCGACAGCTCCCGCACCCGCGCCAGCGGCGGCACCGGCCTCGGCCTGTCCATCGTGCAAGCCTTGGTCACCGCGCACGGCGGCACGGTGAACGTGCGCAGCGTCGAAGGCGAAGGAACCACCTTCACCGTCCGACTGCCGCGCGAACACGCTGCGTGACAGTCTCTTTCGTCAGACCGGCGTAACCTGGTCGACCAGCCAGCGGTCGCCGTCCTTGTCCAGGGTGGCCCGGACGCGGCTGCCGGTGGTGGTGCCCTCGGGGGAATCCTTGCTGGTGGTCACCTGATTCAGGAACAGCAGGACCACCACGTGGGACTTGTCGGCAGAGACGACACCGCCCGCCTGGGTGGTGGCCTTGACGGAGAGTTGCTTGTCCTTGGCGCCCGGGGCGATGGCCTGCTCGATCAGCTTCAGGTAGTCGTCGCGGAACTTCGGCGAGAGGTTGTCGGCCGCCTTGGGCAGTTCGGTGTCCACCGTCCGGTAGTCGTAGGTGAACATCGCCGAGACCGTGCGGTCGGCGGCGGTCAGCGCGTCCTTGCGCGCCTGCTCGGCTCGTTTGTCGTCCCAGATCCGGAAGCCGCTGACGCCCAACACGATCAAGGCCGCGAGGGTGACCACGCTCAGTGCCGCCAGCAGGATCTTGCCACGCGTTTTCATGCCACGAACTCCACCTTGGATACGGACAGCCCGGAGTCGCCGCGGCTCACGGTCACCCGGAAGCGGTAGAACCGCGTCTGCGGTCCCTCCTGTCCGGCGTTGGTCAGCGTCTGCTTGGCGGCCACCAGCACCTTCGCGGAGTCCTTGTCGTCGCTCTCCACCGCCGCCTCGACGATCTCGCCGTGCGAGACGACCTTGGCCTGCTGCACGATGTTCATGAACGGGTCGACCCGGCCGTCGAATTCGTTCTTGAACTGGCCGGAGGCCACCGCGAGGATCCGGTCGATGTCTTCCTTGGCCGAATCGGCGCGGATGGTGGTGAGATTCAGGATGGCCTGCCGGGCGGTCTGCACGTACTCGGTGCGGCGGGCGTCGCGGGTGTCGATCGAGTGCGCCTGTACCGCGGCGAGGCCCGCACCGGCCAACAGTGCGAGGACCAAGACCGCGGCGGCGGCCATGGCGGCGATGCGCCCGGCCCCGACCCGATTCTTCGGCTCCGGCGAGTCCTGTGCGTCGGCGTCCTGCTCGTCGGCAGGTGGCACGGTCGGCGTCTTGCCGAGGTCGACTGTCTTGCCCCCCACCGCCACGGGTTCGGCCACGTCGTCGGTCCGCGCCGCGCCGCTCGCATCCGGTGCGGCAGCGGCCACCTTTTCAGCGTCGGTGTCCGACTGCGCGGCCGCGGCACTCTGCTCGGTGCCGGGCTGCTGTTCCGGTGCCGCGGCACTCGCCTGCCCAGCGCCCGCGCTGACGGTCGGAACCGACGTCACACCGAGGCTCGCCGTCTCCTCGGCCGGTGGCCCGACCGAGCGCACCGCACGTCGTCGCGTGCGGCGGTGACCAGTGTTGCTATCGCTCATGACTGCGCCTCGCTGGCGCTCGGCTCCGTCATGCGCAATGCGCGCTGCCACATGGCTCGCTCACTTCGTTCGCTCACTGTTGCTGCTCCTCGAGCATCGCCTGCCAGCTCGACGGTACCGTGCCCGAACCGCCCGGTCCGATATCGCCCTGTCGGTAGGTGCGGCCGTCCGGACCGATGTACTGGCCTGTGGACGGGTCATAGGATCTCGCGGCGGCCGGCGTGCCGGTGCCGTACGCGGCGGGTGCCACCGGTGCCGGATCGGACGCGACCGGCGCGGACGCGGGCGCAACCGGTTGCGGCGGGCCGAACGGGGGGTTGTTGCCTTCCGGGACGTAGCCGGTCCGGCACAGCTCGGGCGTCGGTGCCCGAACGCCGGGGAACTCCGCGCACGGCGTATTACGAATGCCGCGCACCGCGATCGGCGAATCCTGCGGCACCTTGCAGTACAGACCGGGCGGGGTGCCGACCGAGTCCAGCTCGCTCGGCGAGCGCCGCTCGTTCGGCGGCAGGAACCCGGTCGTACACGCGGGCGGGTCGTTGACCACGACCATGAAGTCGACCATGGCGCCGTATTCCGCCGGTCCGCGGATGATCGTCTTCAGCGCCGCGATCAGCGGCGGGAAGACCACCAGGAGTTGTTCCAGCCCAGCGTGATAGGTGACGCCGACCTGTCCGACGCTGACCAGGTTCGTCAGCAGCAGCGGCAACGTCGGACGCAGCGATTCGAATTGCGCGTTCACCCGCTGCATCGCCGAGGGACCGTCGCGCAACACGTTGCGCAGCGACGGATCGTGCGCGCGCAGCTGATCGGTTACCGTGGCCAGATCGCTGGTCCACGACCGGATGGCCGCGTCGGACCGGATCTGGGTGTCCAGCAAGGGCCCGATCTGGTCCAGCAGCTTCTTCGTCGGTTCCGCGCTGTTCTGCGCCTCCTGCACCAGCAATGCGGCCGAATCAATGAACCGCTGCAGATCCGGGCCCGCGCCGTTGAACGCCTTGAACGCTTCATCGATCACCTGCCGCAGCCGCGTGTCGGCCACGCTGGACAGCAGCCGGTCGGACTGGTCGAGCAAGGAGCCGACATCCTGCGGCAACTTGGTGCGCTCCACCGGAATCACCGCGCCGTCGGCCAAATTGCCGCCGGCGGGACGGTCTGGCGGAATCAGGTCGACGTACTGCTCACCGACCGCGGAGACGCTGCGCACCCACGCGGTCACATCCGCCGGGACCTTGTAGTCGCTATCGATGGACAGCTTCGCCTCGACACCGGTCTGGGTGAGCAGAACATCCTGCACCACACCGATATTCGTGCCCCGGAAGGCGACATTGGCCGTCGGATAGAGACCACCCGTCGCCGCCAGCCGCACCGTGACGTCGTACCGGCCGATGCCGAACATGGCGGGCAGCTTCACATACACCCCGCCCATCACCGCCAGGCCGATCACCGTCAAGACGGCGAAGATCGACAGCTGGACGCGGACGAATCGGGTGAGCGTCATCGGCCCGGACCCCCTTGTGGCACAGTGTCTCCCGGCATCGGCACGGTCAGCCCGGGAATGGCGGGCAAGCCGGGAATCGGCGGCAGACCGGGAATGGTCGGCGTCGGCTGCGCATCGGCGGCGGGTGGTGCTTGCAGCGGACCGGTCGCCGGGTTGCCGCTCTGCGCCGCGGTATCGGGCGCGAAACTGCCGATCACGCCCTCGACACCGCCGAACCGGCCGCCGAGCGGCGTGCCGGTCAGCCAGTTGCTGTCCAGCCGCTTGCCGGTCAGATCGACCGTGATGAACAAGTTGAGGTAGTCGCCCTTGATCGCCTTGTCCAGGTTCTTCATCGGGAACGGGAAGGTCGGAATGATCTTCATCGCCTCGATCAGGTTGACCCCGGTATCGGCCAGCGTCCGCAGCACCGGCGCGAGACTGCGCAGGTTCGCCTTCAGGTTGTCGCCGCTGGTGGCGATGAGCCGATCCGTGACGTCGCTGAGGTCACCGAGCGCGTTGATCGCCGCGGTGATGTTCGCGGTGCGGTCGGCGAGCACGGTGAGCGCGGGATGGATCCGCTCGATGGCCGCGGCCACCACGTCGCGCTGTCGCACCAACTGGCCGCCGAGGCGATCCAGCCCGCTCATCGCCGCGATGATGTCGTTGCGCTGCTTGTCCAGGTTCGTGGTCAGCTCATTGAGCTGCGGCAGCAGATCGCGAATATCGTTCTCCCGGCCGACCAGCGCGGAATTCAGTTCGCGGGTAATCGTTTCCAGCTGCGAGATGCCGCCGCCGTTGAGCACCACCGACAGCGAGGACAGCACCTGCTCCGTGGTCGGGTAGGCCCCGGCCCGCTCCAGCGGGATGACATCGCCACCCTTCAGCTGTCCCTGCGGCGCGGTGTCCGTCGGCGCGGCCAGCTCGACGTGATTGCTGCCGAGCAGACTGGTCTGCCCGATCTTGGCGACGGCGTTGGCGGGCAGCCGCACGCTCGGGTTCAGCGTGACCGTGACCAGCGCGTGCCAGCCTTCCACCTCGATATTCGATACCGTCCCGACCGTGACGTCGTCGACCCGTACCGGCGAATTCCTGGTCAGCGTGGTCACATTCGGCATCTGGATGCGCACCCGGTACGCGCCGTCCATGGTGCCTTCGGTGCCCGGCATGGGCAGCGAGTTCAAACCGTCCCACTCGCAGCCCGAAATTCCCAGCGCCACCGCGAGTCCCACTACCAGGGTTGCCATCCGGCGCGGCCGTGTCATCGCCCTCCTCCCGGGATAGCCAGTCCGGCAATGCCATTCGGCACGGTCACCGGCGGCGGCCCCGGCGGTGCCGCCTGCTCGGCGAGACTCGGCGGGCTGAACTTCAGCTGGTCCGGGAACGCGTGCACCCCGGTGGCCGGATTCAGCATGATCGGCGCGTAATTCATGGCCAGCGAACTGATCACCGGCGCGAGATACTGCGCGCACAGATCGGCGGAGCGATCGGAATCGTTGGTTTCCAGCGCCCGCACCGAGCCGCAGAGGAAGCTGAGCGGATCGGCCGTGTTGTTCAGCGCGACCGCACCGCTGAGCGTGCCCTGAGCCGGCTTGTAGATCTGATAGAAGTTCACCAGCGCCGTCGGTCCCGAGTGCAGTACCCGCTCCAGTTCGGGCCGCTTGTCCACCAGCTGCTGCGTCACCTCGGCCAGCCGCTGCACGCCCTCGGTGAGCTCGGCGCCGCTGCCTTCGAGGAAGCGCTTCACATCACCCAGTGCGGTATCCAGATTGTCCAGTCCCGCACCCAGTTCCTCGGACGTACCGGCCAGCACCGAGGACACCGACGCGAGCCTGCCGCCGAACTGCACGATCTGTTCGTTGCTCGCCGACAGCACGTCGACGAACTTCTGCAGATTGCGGATGGTGCCGAACAGATCGGTGCGCCCGTCCGACAGCGTGTTCAGGGTGGCGGACAGTTCCCGCAGCGTGTCGCGCAGCTTCTGCCCATTGCCGTCCATATTGTCCGCGGCGGTGTTGACGAAGCGGCCGAAGGACCCCTGCGTATCGTCGCCGACCGGACCCAAAGTGGTGGCCAGCTTGGACAATTCGGCCTTGATGTCGTCCCACTCCACCGGCACGGCCGTGTGCTCGAGCGGAATCTCCGCGCCGTCGGCCATTTTCGGGCCGCCGGTGTAGGCCGGTGCCACCTGGATGAACCGCGCCGACACCAGCGACGGCGAAATGATCACCGCGCGTGCGCCGACGGGAATGTCGATCCCGCGATCCACGGTCATCTCGACCTTCACCCGGTCCTTGCCCGGATCGATCGAATCGATCCGGCCGACGTTCACACCGAGCACTCGAACCTCGTCACCCTGGTACAGGCCGGAGGTCGACGGAAAATACGCCGTGATCGTGGTTTTCCCGAGCCGGGTGACACCGCTGTACCCGGCGGCCAGCACCAGCGCGGCGACCAGCACGCCCGCGACCGCCAGCACCCAGCGCGGTAGGTTTCGAGCTCGTTCCAGCATGTTCATCGCGGTGGCTCCTGAAGGGCGGGCCCGATCGACGGCGGTGCCGGGTTGGTGAAGATGTTGCGGAGGTCTTCGGGCAGATGCTCCGGCCACACCAGCGCGTCGACCAGCGGCTGCAATTCCGCGCTGCTGGCATTGACGACGTAGGCGTTGAACCACGGGCCGTTGCCGACCTGCTCACCGAGCGCCGCCGCATACGGGCCCAGGTTGTCGAGCGCGTCGGAGATGTTCTGCTTGTTGCGCTGCAGCAGGGCCAGCACCGAATTCAGTTTGTCCAGAGCGGGTTTGAGCAGCGGCTCGTTGTCCGAGACCAGGCCGGACAACTGCTTGGACACCTCGTTCACGTAGACGATCAGCTGGCCGATCGCGGCGCGGCGCCGGTCCAGTTCGCCGAGCAGGTTGTTGCCGTCCAGCAGTAGCGCGTTGATCTGGTTGCTCCGGTCGGCCAGGATCTTGGTGACACTCTGCGCCCGGGTCAGTAGGTCGGACAGGGCTTGGTCGCGCGCATTGATGCTGCGCGACAACGCCGTTACCCCATCCAGCGCCGCCCGCAGCGGGGCGGGGGTGTCGGCGAAGGTCGCCGAGAGCGTGTCGAGCGTCTTGTCGACCTGCGCCAGGTCCAGCCCCTGCACCGTGCGGCCGAGATCGCCGAGGGCGTCGTTGAGCGAATACGGAGAGGTGGTGCGGTCCAACGGAATCGTGTCGTCGCGCCGCAGCGCACCCGATCCGGTCGGCGTCACCTCCAGCGACTTGCGACCGAGCACGGTGTTGGTCTTGATCGCGGCGGAAGTCTTCTCGCCGAGCACGATCGACTCGTCCAGGGTGAAGCGGACCAGCACCTTGGCGCCGTCCAGTTGGACATCGTCCACCCGGCCCGTCCGCACCCCGGCCACCTGGACCGGGTCGCCCGGCACCAACCCGCCCGCGTCCGCGAAGTGCGCGGTGTAGGTCGCGCCGCCACGGATGAACGGCAGCCGGTCGAACTGCAGAGCCGACAAGGCCACACACACCGCGAGCACCAGGCCGACGATGCCGATGGTGACGACACGTGATCGCTGCTCGTTCATTCGGGTGCGCACCTTCCGGTCGTCTGCTTACCCGGCAGGTTCACTTGCAACGGCTGCCCGTTCGGGCCGTCCACCACCAAGTTGGTGCCACAGATGTAGAGCTGCAGGAACGAGCCGTAGGCGCCGATCCGGATCAGCTTCTTGTAGGTCTCCGGCAGCCGGTCGAGCACCCACTGCAACGTGTCCGAGCCGTTGTCCAGGTTGGTGGACAACCGCCCCGTCTGCTCGATGGTGGAGCGCAGATCCGGCCGCGCCTGCGCGAGCAGGTCGGTCAGGTCGCGGGTGGCGCCCGCGATCCGCGGCAGCGCGTCGCCGATCGGATCACGGTCGGCGGCCAAACCGCTGACCAGCCGCTGCAATTCGTCGAGGGTGGTGGCGAACTGGTCACCGCGTTCATCGATGGTCCGCAACACCGTGTTCAGATTGTTGATCACGTTGCCGATCAATTCGTCGCGGTCGGCCAGCGTCTTGGCAAAGGAGCCGCCGCTGTTGAGCAGCGACACCAGCGTGCCGCCCTGACCCTGGAAGATCTGCAGCAGCGCGCTGGTCAGGTCGTTCACCTGCGCGGGATCCAACCCGCGCAGCAGCGGGCGGAACCCGCCGAGCAGCATGTCCAGGTCGAGCGCGGGCGCCGTCTTGTCCTTGCCGATGGTGCCGCCGTCCGGCAACACATCCGCCGAGCCCGGCCCCTCCAGCAGCTCCAGATACCGGTCACCGACCAGGTTTTCGTATCTGATCGTGGCGCGGGTGCTGGTGAGCAGCCGGTACTTGCGGTCGACATCGAACTCGACGTGCGCGAGATGGTCCTTACCCACCTTCACCGAGGAGACCGAGCCGACCGGCACGCCGGCGATGCGCACCTTCGAGCCGGGCAGCATCCCCGACGAACTGGTGAACACGGCGTGGTATCCGTACTCCCTGGCGAAGCGCATCTGGCTGAACACGATCGTCAGCCCGGCGAAGACCAGCGCCATCACCAGCGTGAAGATGGCCAGTTTGACGGTCGTCGCGGTGTTCTTCACAGCCTTCCCACCCCCGGCAGCCCGGCGAACAGCAGCTGGAACACCTTGGGCGCCTCATTGGGCTTCGTGAAACCCGTGTTCGGCACGTACGGCGCTCCCTCGTTCGTGTCGGTGACGACATAGTCGGCGTGACTGCCCGGCACCCGATCCACCACGCCCGCACAGTGCGGGCCGCCGGTCGCGTTCACCTTGGGCAGGTCGTCCGGATAGGTGTACGGCTGCGCGCCGAACATGAAGTTGGTGTTCATCCCGATGCCCGGCAGCACCCCGCCGAACACGTCCTCGGCGAGCGGCATCATCGGGCCGAGGCCGTCGATCAAACAGCCGAGCGCGGGGGCGTATTCGAACAGCAGGCTCGTCGTCGGCCGCAGCAGATCGAGCGCGGTGCTGAAATCGCCCGTGTTGTCCCGCAATACCGAGCCGGTGGTGTCGGCGAGGCCGACCACGTTGGCCAGCACGTTGTCCAGGCTCTGCTGCTCATCGACCAGACTGGCGCTGGTCACGGTGGCGTTGTCGACCGTGCGCAACAGATCGGGGACAGTGTCCGCGTACAGGTTGGTGACCTCGCCGGTCTGCACCAGATCCTGTTGCAGCGTCGGCAGATACGGGTTGATGTCGCGCAGGTAGGCGTCGCTGCGGGCGAGCA
This sequence comes from Nocardia brasiliensis, assembly GCF_042691675.1. Classification (GTDB taxonomy): domain Bacteria; phylum Actinomycetota; class Actinomycetes; order Mycobacteriales; family Mycobacteriaceae; genus Nocardia; species Nocardia brasiliensis_D. The sequence goes on along the minus strand of NZ_CP170507.1, from coordinate 768,419 downwards.
GATCGCCCAGTTTCGCACCGCGGCCCTGCAGCGCCGTGCCGAGCGCGGACAGCGTCGCGTTCAGCTTCTCCGGCTCCACCTTGGCCAGCACGTCGGACAAATGCTGGAACAGCGTGTTGAACTCGACGGTCACCCGCTGCGCCGTTACCGTCGCGCCCGGTTGCAGCGAGGCCGACGAAGGTTGTTCCGGCACCGTGAAGTTCACGTACTTCGCGCCGAACACGGTGGTGGACCGGATATCGACGCCCGCGTTGGCCGGAACCAGCTTCAGCTGTTCGGGATTCACCGCCAGCTTCAGGCTCGCGCCGTCGGGTGTCTGATCGATCGCGACGACCCGGCCGATCTCCACCCCCCGCACCTTCACCTTGGCGTCGGGATCGAGCACGAGCCCGCTGCGCGGCGCGTCCACCGTGATGGTGGCCGTCGACGCGAACCCGCCGACGAACATGATCAGTGCGATGGCGACGACGGCGACCAGTGCGAGCACCATCGCGGCACCGGCCAGTTTGAGACCAAGTGCAGCGCGCAATTGCTTCGAATCCGCCATTCGCTTACCCGGAGAGATGGAAGTTGCCGGAGGTGCCGTAGATGGCCAGCGAAATCAGCAGGGTCACCGTGACTACCGCGACCAGCGAGGCCCGCACCGCATTGCCGACCGCGACGCCGACCCCGACCGGTCCGCCCGCGGCATGGAAGCCGTAATAGGTGTGGATCAGCATGACGGCCAGCGCCATGAAGATCGCCTGCGCGAACGACCAGAGGATGTCGCTCGGGATCAGGAAGGTGGAGAAGTAATGGTCGTAGACGCCCGCCGACTGCCCGTAGATGACCACCGTCGCGAACCGGCTGGCCAAGAACGACGCGATCACCGCGAGCGCGTACAGCGGCACAATCGCGATCATCCCCGCCAGCACTCTGGTCCCGACCAGATACGGCACCGGCCGAATCGCCATCGACTCCAGCGCGTCGATCTCCTCGGCCACCCGCATGGCGCCGAGCTGCGCGGTCGAACCGGCCCCGATGGTGGCGGCCAATCCGATGCCGGAAATCACCGGCGCCGCGATGCGCACATTGATGAATGCCGCGAAGAAGCCGGTAAGCGCCTCGACACCGATATTGCCGAGCGAGCTGTAACCCTGCACGGCGATGGTCCCGCCGGCGAACAGGGTGAGGAAGCCGACGATCACCACGGTGCCGCCGATCACCGCCAAAGCACCGCTGCCCATGCTGATTTCGGCGATCAGCCGAATGGTTTCGGTTCGATAGTGCGTCATGGCACGCGGAATGGCCCCGAGAGCCTGGGCATAGAACACAGCATGTTTACCGACAGAATCGAGCGAGTCCGACATCCGACGCACTCGTCGCACGGTACGCGGGAAGCGGGATTCGATCACGAAGGCCATGCGGTCACCGCGCCGTGAACTTGATGCCAACCGCGGTGACCACCACGTTCACCACGAACAAGGCCATAAAGGCGAAGACAACGGTCTGATTCACCGCGTCACCGACACTCTTGGGGCCACCTTTGACATTCAGACCCAGATAACAAGCCACCAGCCCGGCGATCAGTCCGAACAATCCGGCCTTCACCTCGGAGATGACCAATTCGGGCAAATGAGTCAGCAGCGTGATCCCGTTGACGAACGCGCCCGGGTTCACGTCTTGCAGAAACACCGAGAACAGAAATCCGCCGACGATGCCGATGGTGCACACCAGGCTGTTGAGCATCAGCGCGACGAACATCGAGGCGAGCACCCGCGGCACCACCAGTCGCTGCACCGGGTTGATGCCGAGTACTCGCATCGCGTCGATTTCCTCGCGAATGGTGCGGGCGCCCAGGTCAGCGCAGATCGCGGTGGCACCGGCCCCCGCGACGATCAGCACGGTGACGATCGGGCCCACCTGGGTGACCGCGCCGAATGCCGCGCCCGCGCCGCTGAGGTCGGCCGCGCCGATCTCGCGCAACAGGATGTTCAGTGTGAAGCTCACCAAAACGGTGAATGGAATCGCGACCAACAGCGTCGGCACGATCGAGACTCGCGCGATGAACCACGACTGGTCGATGAACTCGCGCCATTGAAATGGCCTGCGCACGCTGGAGCGTGCGACTTCGGCAGTCAGTTCGAAGAACCCACCAACGGCCCGCAATGGCACGGCAAGGACCTCGTTCATCAGCGAACCTCCTTGCTCAAACCTGCGTACAAGCTCACGGCACGATTCTTCACCGAGGCCGCACCGCCTCCACGATTAGAACACGTTCATTGCGTTGCCGGAAGATGTTTGCCACTTTTGAGCTGCACTTTTTCTTTGCATCGGCATATGAATTTGAAACGAGTGTCAGCGAGATTGATCCCACCTTTGTGTGGCGGCACACATCTCGACCACCAATGTCTACCAAGTGCCAGACCCGTGATCAACAGTTGGACAGTCGATCAGTAGCTCTGTGTCACCGGGCCTTGCAGTTGTCGATCCTCGCTGAGCTTGTTTCGCTGGCCTGGCCGAGGGGTTCTGCCGGACTCAGCCCAGATCCAGCAGGGCCGAGGCCGAGAATGTCCGCCCGGCAGGGCGTTCGGCGAAATAGCCGCCGAGGGTCGCGGCGAGATCTCCGGCGGACCACTGGCCACCGGCGGCATCGAAACGCTGCTCGACGACCGGTGCCGCCATGAGCGCCACCATCCCGCCGTAGACCACGAACAGTTGACCGTTCACTAGGTCGGCGGCCGGCGAGGCGAGATAGGCGACCAGCCGGGCCACATGATCGGGCGAGAGCGGGTCGACCCCGCCCTCGGGCGCCGCACTGAACACGGCCTCGGTCATCGCCGTCCGCGCCCGGGGCGCGATCGCGTTGGCGCGCACACCATACCGGGACAGTGCGCGCGCGGCCGACAGGGTCAGCGCGGTGATGCCCGCCTTGGCGGCGCCATAGTTGGCCTGCCCCTCCGGCCCGAGCAGTCCGGCCTCGGACGAGGTGTTGATGAGCCTGCCGTAGATCGGCGCACCCGCCGCTTTGGACTTGCCGCGCCAATACGTTGCCGCGTTGCGGGACAACAGGAAATGTCCGCGCAGGTGGACCGCGATGACCGCGTCGAAGTCCTCGTCGGACATGTTGAACAGCATGCGGTCCCTGGTGATGCCCGCATTGTTCACCACGATGTCGACGCCGCCGAACGCCTCGTCGGCGGTGCGGATCAACGCGTCCGCCGTCGCGCGTTCGGCGATGCTGCCCGCGACGAACTCGGCCTTCGCGCCGAGCGCGCGGATCTCGGACAGGGTGTCGGACACCGCTTCCGATTCCGACAGGTCGTTGACCACCACCGAAGCGCCTGCTCCGGCCAGCGCGAGCGCCTCTGCCCGCCCCAGCCCGGCGCCGGCTCCGGTCACGATCGCTACCCGGCCCGCAAGACTCACACCTTCATCACTCACGAGCCGACCCTAGAACGTGTTCCAATCTATGGCAAGGCCCGGTCTCACTGGAGTCGCAGGGCCGCTTTCGGGCACTGCGCCACCGCGTCCTCGACGTCCGCGAGACGATCGGCCGGCACGTCGGCTTCGAGGATGTGCAACTGGTCCTCATCATCGAGTTCGAACACGTCGGGGGCGATTCCGACACATATTCCGTTCGCTTCACACTGGTCCAGATCGACGCTTACCTTCATCAGAACTCCTTTGCCGCGATCCTGGTCGAAGCCTAACAAGCCGATGCCGCCTCGCGCGGCGCCATCGACCGGATTCAGCAGCAATACTGGAACATGTTTCAGTCGATATGCAATGATCGGTGCAACCCACCCCGACGAAGGCCTGAGGTATTTGCCATGCGCATTGCGTACACGCCGCAGCAGGAGGAGCTACGCGCTGAGCTGCGCGACTACTTCGCGCGACTCATCACCCCCGAGCGCAGGGCCGCGCTCAGCGCGCAGACCGGCGAGTACGGCCAAGGCAACGTCTACCGCGAGGTCGTGCGGGAGATGGGCCGCGACGGCTGGCTCACCCTGGCCTGGCCGAAGGAGTTCGGCGGCCAGGACCGGCCGACGATGGACCAGCTGATCTTCACCGACGAGGCCGCCATCGCGGGCGCCCCGGTACCGTTCCTGACCATCAACTCGGTCGCGCCGACGATCATGCACTACGGCAGCGAGGAGCAGAAGCGCTTCTTCCTGCCCAAGATCGCGGCGGGCGAGCTGCACTTCGCCATCGGCTACTCCGAGCCGGGCGCGGGCACCGACCTGGCCAGTCTGCGCACCAGCGCGGTGCGTGACGGCGACGACTACGTGATCAACGGCCAGAAGATGTGGACCAGTCTGATCGCCTACGCCGACTATGTCTGGCTCGCGGTGCGCACCGATCCGAATGCCAAGAAGCACAAGGGCATCAGCATGCTCATCGTGCCGACCACCGCCGAGGGCTTCTCCTGGACGCCGGTGCACACCATGGCTGGACCCGACACCAGCGCGACCTACTACCAGGACGTGCGGGTGCCCGCGAGCGCACTGGTCGGCCAGGAGAACGGCGGCTGGTCGCTGATCACCAACCAGCTCAACCACGAGCGCGTCGCGCTGACGTCGGCCGGGCCACTGGGGCTCGCCGTGAGCCAGACGGTCGAATGGGCTCGTAATACCAAGACAAGCAACGGTTCCCGGGTGATCGACCAGGAGTGGGTGCAGCTCAACCTCGCTCGCGTGCACGCCAAGGTCGAGTACTTGAAGCTGCTGAACTGGGAGATCGCCAGCCGTGCCGACGCGGGCGGGGACGCGGCGCCACGGCCGTGGGATGCCTCCACCTGCAAGGTATACGGCACCGAGCTGGCCACCGAGGCGTACCGGCTGCTGATGGAGGTGCTCGGTCCACAGGCATACCTGCGGCAGGACTCCCCCGGCGCCGAACTGCGCGGACGGTTGGAGCGGATGCACCGGGCCGCGCTGATCCTCACCTTCGGCGGCGGCACCAACGAGGTGCAGCGCGACATCATCGCCATGACCGCCCTCAAGCAGCCCGCCGCGGCGCGCTGAGCTGTGTTCGATGGGTGGCGCTCCTGGGGCCCTGCGTGGTTACGCAGGCTACCTCCTCCGGGCCCGTCGCTCGCACCACCAGAAAGCAGGTAGCAGACATGGATTTCACCCCTACCGAAGCCCAACTCGACCTGGCCCGGTTGACCGGCGAGGTGTGCGGCAAACTCGTCACGGCCGACCGGCTGCGTGAGCTCGACACCGCGGACGAGCGATTCGACGAAGCGCTCTGGAGTTCGCTCGCCGAGACCGGTGTGCTGGCGGCGGCGCTGCCGGAGTCCGTCGGCGGCAACGACTTCGGCGTGCTCGAGCAGACCGCCGTGTTGCGTGAGCTCGGCAAGTACGTCGCCGCGGTGCCGTACCTGTGGTCGATCGTGGTCGGCGCGGGCGCACTGGCCCGGTTCGGCGATGCGGCGCAACAGGATCGGGCCACGCAGGCGGGTGCGGGGCGGGTGATCCTGACCGCGGCGCTGTCCGAAGAGCACAACTGGGAGCCTGCCCGGCCTACCACCACCGCCGTCGAGGCGGACGGCGGCTGGCGGCTCACCGGCGCCAAGACCACCGCGCCGTTCGCCAATCGGGCCGACCGAATCCTGGTCCCGGCCATGGTGTCCGGTGCTGCCGCGGTATTCCTGGTCGATCCGGCGGCGGCGACGGTGACCGCGCAGCAAGTGGTCGACCGCAGCCCCGAGTTCGCCGTCGAATTCGCCGATGCCCCGGCCGAACTGCTCGGCACCGTCGAGAACGGTGCCGAGATCCTGGACTGGATCCTCACACGCGCCTGGCTCGGCCTCAGCGCCCTGCAACTCGGCACCGTCGAGCGGGCCCTCGACCTGGTCGCCGAATATGCCCGCGAGCGTGAGCAATTCGGCAAGGCCGTCGGCAGCTTCCAGGCCGTGGCCCAGCGCCTCGCCGACGCCTACATCGACGTCCAGGGCCTGCGCCTAGCGGTCACCCAGGCCGCCTGGCAACTCTCCGAAGACCTCCCCAGCGCCGCGGCCGTCCACACCGCCAAGTTCTGGGCCGCCGACGCGGGCCATCGCGTCGCCCACACCGTCGTCCACATCCACGGCGGCGTCGGCATCGACCGCGACCACATCGTCCACAACTACTTCACCGCCGCCAAACACCATGAATTCGCCCTCGGCCCAGGCACCGACCACCTCCGCGCCCTCGGCGCCCTACTCGCCGCCACCCCCTCCTGAACCCAACCCGATCGGCCCGCCGCTTCGATCGGCGGGCCGATTCTTGTCAGCGGGCCCTACTGCTCTTCCGGAAGCGCCGGAGTTCGCGCTTCCGCCTGCCGTCGCGTACCGAGGCGTGTCGCCCAAGTCTACTGAACTAATTCAGAAGTTCCCGTAGTATGGGCGTATGAGCTCGAAGACCTTCCCGTTCAGTGACCTGATTCGCAAGCAGACCTCGGTGTTCCCGGCCCTCGTCGACGCCGACGTGATCCTGGAGCGCCGCGACGCGGAGAACCTGGTGCTGTCGCGGTCCGAGCGATTCGAAGCCAAAGAGACGGCTATCCGCCTGCTGGCTCGGACCATCGCCATCATCGCCAAGACGAATCGGAGCCTGGCAGAGGAAGTCTTCTCGGAGGAACTGCCCTGGTTGAAGTGGCTACCGGAAGCCGGACGGACCGAGGCCGTCACCGAACTGCTCGATCACCTGATCGCCGGAGCCGACACCGGTCTGTTCACTCCCTTCGCCCGCGACCTGATCGCGTGGCAGCACACGGCCGAGATCTACGCTCAGCCAGAACTGGCGCGACGCCTCGCGGGCCCGTTCGAGCCCGACGACTTCACCGAGGTGACCCGCCCTGGCGGCACGGAATGAAACTCCGCAAAGGCGATGAGGTTCCGCGCCCGCGTCCTTGGCGAGTGGTCGTGCACAACCTCGATGCGGCGCGCGGATGGGCCGAATTGCTCGCCCAAGCACCCGGCAATCTCGATCGCGCGTGGGTCGACATCACCAGCGACCCACGTAGCGTTGCGAACCCATCCCGGCAGCATCGCCTGAAGTACGAGTTGAAGTCGATCAAGTTAGGCGGCTTCGAACTAGAGCAATGGCAATACGAGATCACTGGCGGTGGCCGGATCTGGTACGCGATCGATGACGTGGGACGGACGCTGTACTTGACCCTGGCAGGCACGGGGCATCCTCGGCAGACCGACCGTCGACGCTGATATAGCTGGGACGGCGGGCAGAGCTGAAGGGCGTTGGGGTGTTACTTCGAGCTCGCCTCGACGTGCTCGTCGGCTGGGCGGTCCTCGGTTTGGGCCTTGGCCCAGCGGTAGTCGGGTTTGCCTGCGGGGTTGCGTTTGATTTCGTCGACGTACCAGAGGCTGCGGGGGAGTTTGTAGGGGGCGATTTCCTGGGTGAGTATGGGGCGGAGTTCGTCCAGGGTGGGGCGCTTGTCGCCGCGGCATTGGACTACCGCCGCTACGCGCTGGCCCCAGCGCTCGTCGTCGACGCCGACGACCAGGGCATCGAAGACGTCGGGGTGACACTTCAGAGCGCCCTCTACCTCCTCGGGGTAGATCTTCTCGCCACCACTGTTGATGCTGACCGAGCCGCGGCCGAGCATGGTGACCGTGCCGTCCTCCTCGACCCTGGCATAGTCGCCGGGGATCGAGTAGCGAATGCCGTTGAACACCTTGAAGGTTGCGGCCGTCTTGGCCTCGTCCTTGTAGTAGCCGAGCGGGATATGACCCTTGCGGGCGATGAAGCCGACCTGACCGGAGCCGGGCACCACCGGGTTGCCGTCGTCGTCGAGCACCGCCGTAGCGGCGTCGATCTTCACCCGCGGCCCACCGGTGTGGTTCATCCCCTTGGCAACCACGGACAGTCCACCGAAGCCGGTCTCCGAGGAACCGATGGAGTCGGTGATCATCCGGTTCGGCAGCAGTTCGAGGAACTTGTCCTTGAGCGTCGGCGAGAACAGCGCCGCACTGCTGGCGATCACGTACAGGCTCGAAAGATCGTACGGCGCACCGGTTTCCGGATTGCCTTCGAGCAACGCGTCGACCATCGGCCGCGCCATGGCGTCGCCGGTGATGAAGATGAGGTTGATCTTGTGCCGATCGATGTGCTGCCACACGCCGTGCCCGGTGAACTCCGGGATCATCACGGCCTTGCCGCCGTCGAACAGGCTGTGGAAGGTGGCCGTCTGCGAGCCACCATGGATCATCGGCGGAATCGGGAACCGCACCATCTGCGGATTGCTAGCACCCAGCTTGGACTGGTGCCATTCGTCCTGAACGTATTCCCCGTTGAGGAAGTTGATGCCGCCGCCGAGCACCCGCCACCAATCCTCGTGCCGCCACATCACGCCCTTCGGCAGGCCGGTGGTGCCGCCGGTGTAGAGCATGAAGATGTCGTCGGGTGAACGCTCGCCGAAGTCCCGCTCACCGGACGAGGCCGCCAGCGCGGCTTCGTACTCCACCGAATCCGCTGCGGTGGGAACGGTGCCGGTCGTATCGTCGTCGATGACGATCACGGTTTTCAGCAACGGCGTTTTCGGGCGAACCCCGGCCACCCGGTCGCTGTACCGGCGCTCGTGGATCAGCGCCACCATGTCCGAATTGTCGAAGATATATTGCAACTCGTTCTCGACGTATCGGAAGTTCACGTTGATCATCACCGCGCGCGCCTTGAACACCGCGACCATCGCCTCGACGGCCTCGATCGTGTTGCGCGAGTAGATGCCCACTTTGTCACCCGGCTGGACGCCGTGTTCGAGCAGGTAGTGAGCCAACTTGTTGGCGCGCTCCTCCAGCTGTGCGTAAGTCACCTCGCGGCCGTCGTCAGCGAGCGCGACGCGGTCGGGCATCAGGTCGATGGAGTGTTCGACAAGGTCCGCTATGTTGTAGCTCACAGGCTAAAAATAGAACGTGTTACCGTTCCTGGCAAGGTGTAGCGACTGCTTGCAGGTCGCTCGAAATGATCGGCTAGAAGTCAGGAGATTCGCCAATGCCACATTGCCTCGTCGAGAAGCGCGACCATGTCCTGATCGTCACGATGAATCGCCCCGAGGCGCGCAATGCGCTGTCGGCGGAGATGATGGCGATCATGCGCGACGCCTGGGACCAGGTGGACAGCGATCCGGACATCCGGGTGGCGATCCTGACCGGCGCGGGTGGCGCGTTCTGCGCGGGCGCGGATCTGAAGGCGATGACCGCGCAGCACCCCGGCGATTCGTTCGCGGGCGGCGGCTGGGATCTGTCGAAGATCGAGGCGCTGCTCAAGGGCCGCAGGCTCACCAAGCCGCTGATCGCGGCGGTCGAGGGCCCGGCCATCGCGGGCGGCACCGAGATCTTGCAGGGCACCGACATCCGGGTGGCCGGCGAGAGCGCGAAATTCGGTGTCTCCGAAGCACGGTGGGGGTTGTTCCCGCTCGGCGGGTCCGCGGTGCGGCTGGTCCGCCAGATTCCCTATACGGTGGCCGCCGACATCCTGCTGACCGGCAGGCACGTCACCGCAGCGGAGGCCAAGGAGATCGGCCTGATCGGGCACGTGGTGCCCGACGGCAGCGCGCTCGACAAGGCACTGGAACTCGCCGCGCAGATCGCCGCCAACGGCCCGCTGGCGGTTCAGGCCATCCTGCGGACCATTCGGGAAACCGAAGGCATGCACGAGGAAGAGGCGTTCCAGATCGACGCGAAACTCGGCACGGCCGTCTTCCGCTCCGCTGACGCCAAAGAAGGCCCGAAGGCCTTCGCGGAGAAGCGCGAGCCGACCTTCACCGGCAGCTGAACAAGCAACGCCCCCGGCGCCTTCCGGTACCGGGGGCGACCCCTCGTCGGGCTCAGTTGCCCGCGTAGTCCAGCCAGAACGGCTCCCACTGGTGGCCGTCCGGATCGAGGAAGGTGCGGCTGTACATGCCGACCTGTTCCTCCTGCGCCCGCTTGTCCTCGTTGACCTCCTCCGTGGCACCCGCGGTCAGCGCCGCCGTCACGAGAGCGTCCACCTCCGCGACACTGGTCAGCGCCAATCCATAAGTGGCACCGACCTTCTCGGTGGTAACGGCGACCGGTCGCCGACTGAAGGTGGTGAAGAACTGTCTGGTCAGCAGCATGACGCAGATGTTGTCGTCGATCACGATGCAAGCCGCATTGTCGTCGGTGAACTCCTGGTTGACCTTCCAGCCGACCGCCTCGTAGAAGTTCTTCGACCGTTTCAGGTCGGCGACGGGGAGATTGAGGAAAATCATCCGGCTGGTCATCTCGGCACCTTTTCGTAGTCCGCCTGTTCAGTTGCGCACAAATAGAGACGAATCGCGGCCACGAAAGTCATCGCTACAACCGGCGGATGTGGCCGCGGGCACCGCGGCGAACCCGTCGCTGATCTTGCCCCGCAGGTAGCAGGCTTTTGGGTCTGGGATGTGTCGGTGGCCTGTGGCAGGGTGACACCCATGAACGACCCGTCCGGCCAGTCCGCCGGCCTCGCTCCCGATGTACTCGAATCTTTCGAGAAGCACCGCAGGGAATTGTGCGCTTACGCCTACCGCATGCTCGGCTCGTCCTTCGAAGCCGAGGATGCCGTCCAGGAGACCTTCACCCGTGCGTGGAAGTCCTACGACTCGTTCGAGGGCCGCGCGAGTCTGCGCTCCTGGCTGTATCGGATCGCCACGAACGTCTGCCTCGACATGCTCGACGGCCCGCAGCGGCGGGCCAGGCCGATGGACCTGTCCGGGCCGTCGCGCCCGGACTCACCGCTACCCGCGCCGCAGCCGGACTATGTCTGGATCGAGCCGATCCCGAACGCCCTCGCGTTCGGCGCCGACCCGGCCGACCACGCCTCGGCCAAGGACACGCTGCGGCTCGCCTTCGTCGCGGCCTGTCAGCACCTGCCCGCCACCCAGCGCGCCATCCTGATCATGCGTGAGGTGCTGCGGTTCTCCGCCAACGAGACCGCCGAAGCCCTCACCATGTCCCCGGCGTCGGTGAACAGCGCACTGCAACGCGCCAGAGCAACCATGTCGAAGGTGCAGCCGACGACCACCGACAACTACGACGAGTCCAACGAAGACCAGCGCAAGCTCGTCGACAACTTCGTCAAGGCGTTCGAGGCCTACGACATGGACACCCTCACCACGCTGCTCAAAAAGGACGTGGCCCTGTCCATGCCGCCGATCGAGCTGTGGATCTCCGGCCCCGAAAACGTGGCCGCCTTCATGCTCGGCACCGGCAGCGCCTGCCGCAACTCCCGCATGGTCCGCCTGCCCGGCGCCAACGGCCACCCCGCCTTCGGCCACTACAAGCCGAGCGGCGAGCCCGGGGTGTGGATTCCGTGGTCGATCACCGTGCTGGAACTCGACGGCGACGCGGTGTCCGGGCTGAACTTCTTCCTGGATACGGAGAAGCTGTTTCCGTTGTTCGGGCTGGAGCCGGAGTTGCGCGAGGCGGTCTGACCAAGCACCTGACCTCAGGACGCCGGAACGTACCGCTCGCGCAGTTTGCGCTTGTACAGCTTCCCGTTGGGATCCCGGGGCAGCTCGGGCAGATAGTCGACCGACTTCGGCATCTTGTACTTCGCCAACTGCGTTGCGGCAAAGGCCAGCAGCTCGGCGGTGAGCTCATCGGTGCCTTCGACGCCCTCGGCAGGCTGCACGACCGCCTTGACCTCGGCGCCCCAATCCGGGTGCGGGATACCGAAGACCGCGACGTCGGCGACCTTCGGGTGAGTGATCAGCACGTTTTCGATCTCGGCCGGGTAGATGTTCACGCCGCCGGACAGGATCAGGTCGGAACGGCGGTCGTGCAGGTACAGGTAGCCGTCCTCGTCGAGGTGCCCGATGTCGCCGACGGTGAACAGGTCGCCGACACGGGAATCCTCGGTCTTGGCCTTGTCGTGGTGGTACTCGAAACTCGAAGCGCCCATCCGCATGTAGACCAGGCCCGGCTCACCGACGGGCACCTCGGAGCCGTCCTCTTCGCTGAGCACCTTGATCACCGACCACGGCCAGGCCTTGCCGACCGAGCCGGGCTTGCGCAGCCACTCGGTTCCGTTGATCACCGTGCCGCCGCCCTCGGTGGCCGCGTAGTACTCGGTGACCGTCGGTCCCCACCATTCGAGCATCTTCCGCTTGGTCTCCTGCGGACACGGGGCGGCACCGTGCACCATGCTGCGCAGCGAGGACACGTCGTACTTGGCGCGCACCTCTTCCGGCAGCGCGAGCAGTCGATGGAACTGGGTCGGCACCATGTGGCTGTGCGTCACCCGGTACTTGTCGATCAGCCGCAACATCTCCTCGGCGTCCCAGCGATCCATCAGAACGAGCTTGTGCCCCAACTGGATCGAGATGGTCGCGAAGTTCAGCACCGCGGTGTGATAGAGCGGCGAGCCGCAGATGTGCACGTGATCGTCGTACGGCGCCAGCCCGAACAGACCGAAGAACGCGGTGGTATGCGGCGGAACGACATCGGGGTCGGCCCCGGTGAGCGGGCGGCGAACGCCCTTGGGCCGCCCCGTCGTTCCGGAGGTGTAGAGCATCGGCGCCCCGGTGCTGCGGTCCGCCGGGCGCCCGGTATCGGCCGCGCCGAGCCAGGACACCGATTTGAAGCCTTCGATTTCACCGACCGAAAAGCGCGCCGTCGCAGGCAGTTTCGCCTCGTCGGCGGCGGCCTTCGCGGTGGCGGCGAAGCGATCGCTGGCCAGAAACGCCTTCGCCTCGCTGTCCTGCAGGATGTAGGCGACCTCGGGGCCGGTGAGGTGCCAGTTCACCGCGACGATGTACAGCCCGGCCTGATACGCCGCGAAGTAGGCGGCGATCGCCTCGACGCAGTTGTGCACCATGCTCACCAGCACGTCGCCGGTTTCCAGGCCGAGCCCGCGCAGGCCGGTGGCGTATCGGTTGGCCAGCGTGGCCAATTCGCGATACGTCACCTCCCGGCCCGCCGGATCGACCATGGCGATCCGATCGGGCTCGGCTTCGGCGATGTTCCACAGACCGAGAATTTTTGCTGACTCCTGCACTGAGGGATGGCGCGGAGCCGACGGGGTGGGTGAGGCATTCACAGTATTGAATCTAGAACGTGTTCTACATATCGACAAGGGGTGCGAGCCGACGTAATTGCGCGACATCGGGAACCGACACCAGCAGCATGGTGACACCGGCCGCCGACCAGACCCCGAGTTGCTTACGGACGTGTTCCTCGTCGCCGATGATCGCCGTGTCGAGAATCAGCTCGTCCGGCACCACGGCCGCCGCCTCCGCCTTCTTACCCGCCTGGAACAGCCTGCCGATCTCGTCGACCTCGCGCTCGTAGCCCATCCGCCGGTAGACCTGGGCATGGAAATTCTGCTCCGGCGCACCCATGCCGCCGATGTAGAGCGCCATGATCCAGCGCATCCGTTCGATCTCACTCGCCGCGTCGTCGGTGACCACCACCTGACAGCTCGCGGCGATCTCGAAGTCCGCCCGCGACCGCCGCGCGCCCGCCCTGGCAAAACCCTCGTCGAGCCAGTCGTTGTACATGTTCGCCAGTCGGGGCGCGTAATAGATCGCGAGCCAGCCGTCCGCGATCTCCGCGGTCAGCGCCACGTTCTTCGGGCCTTCCGCGCCGAGCCAGATCGGCAAATCCGCACGTAGCGGATGCACTATCGGCTTGAGCGGCTTACCGAGACCGGTAGATCCCGGCCCCTGGTACGGCAGCGGATAGTTCGGCCCGTCGTTGGTGACCGGTGCCTGCCGCTCGAGAATGCGCCGGATGATCCCGACGTACTCCCGGGTGCGCTGCAACGGCTTGGCGAACGGCTGCCCATACCAGCCCTCCACCACCTGTGGCCCGGAGACACCGAGCCCCAGGATGGCTCGGCCGCCGCTGAGATGATCGAGCGTGAGCGCGTGCATGGCCGTCGCGGCGGGCGTGCGGGCCGACATCTGCACAACGGAAGTACCGAGCCGCACCCGCTGCGTCGACGATCCCCACCAGGTCAGCGGGCCGAAGGCATCCGATCCCCAGGATTCCGCGGCGAATACGGCGTCGAACCCGGCGCCCTCGGCCGCGATCACCAACTCGCCCGCATTCTGCGGTGGCTGCGCCATCCAGTACCCGAGTTGCAATCCGAACTTCATGCGCCACCCTTTCCGAGCCAACTGCTTGCCAGCAGAATAAGAACCTGTTCTACTCGACATTGTGACTCAGGGGAATACTGCATCCGGCGTAATCGCCGATGAGAGAGGGGCGAAATTGAACACAGCGTCGCGCAGTGACTCCATGAGGGGCGGCGGCCGGGCGACAGGTGTGCACACCGCACCCGATGTACTCAGTGCGCCCCTGCGAATGCGATTCGACTACACCCGGTCCGTCGGACCGACCATCGGCAATTTTCTGACCAACCTGCGCGCCCGCAAGCTCGTCGGCGCGCGCGGCTCGGACGGGCGGGTGCTGGTCCCGCCGCCGGAATACGATCCGATCACCGCCGACCCGCTCACCGAGTTCGTCGACGTCGCCGACACCGGCACCGTCGAATCATGGACCTGGGTGCGCGAACCGCTGCCCGGCCAGCCGTTCGACCGGCCGTTCGCGTGGGCACTGATCCGGCTGGACGGCGCGGACACCACCCTGCTGCACGCCGTCGACGTCGCCACGCCGGACGCCATCCACACCGGCATGCGGGTGACCGTCCGGTGGGCCGCCGAGACCACCGGCAGCATCCACGACATCGCCTGTTTCGAACCGGGCGAAAAGTCCGACGCGCCTGCGGAATCCGCCCCCGGCGGCGAACCGATCACCATGATCACCACGCCGGTCGACCTCGCCTACAAACACACCGCGTCGCCGCAGGAAACCGTCTACCTGCGCGGACTCGCCGAAGGCAAACTGCTCGGCGGACGCACCGACGCCGCGGGCAAGGTGTACTTCCCGCCGCGCGGCGCCAACCCCACCGACGGCAGGCCCACCGATGAGATCGTGGAACTGCCCGACCGCGGCACGGTCACCACTTTCTGCATCGTGAACGTGCCGTTCCTCGGTCAGCGGATCAAGCCACCGTATGTCGCGGCGTATGTGCTGCTGGACGGCGCGGACATTCCGGTGCTGCACCTGGTACTCGGTTGCGAGGCAAGCGAAGTGCGCATGGGCATGCGGGTGCAAGCCGTGTGGAAGCCGCGCGAGGAGTGGGGCTTCGGGCTGGAGAACGTGGACCACTTCCGCCCCACCGGTGAGCCGGATGCCGACTACGAGACCTACAAGCACCACCTCTGAGAGGCGCACGTTGACTGACAAAGCTCCGTCTACCCGCCCCGCCGTCTCCGCGGGCTCCGACGGCTACCGTCCCCCTAGCGACATCGCGATCGTGGGTTTCGCCCACGCGCCGCATGTGCCGGAGACCTTCGGCACCACCAATGGCGTGGAGATGCTGGTGCCCTGCTTCCAGCAGCTCTACAGCCGGCTCGGCATCACCAAGTCCGATATCGACTTCTGGTGCTCCGGATCCTCCGATTACCTTGCCGGACGCGCTTTTTCGTTCATCTCCGCGATCGATGCGATCGGCGCGGTGCCGCCGATCAACGAATCGCATGTCGAGATGGACGCCGCATGGGCGCTGTACGAGGCCTGGGTGAAACTGCGCTCCGGACAGGCGAAGACCGCACTGGTGTACGGCTTCGGCAAGTCGTCGGCGGGCACGCTGCGCCAGATTCTCACCATGCAGCTCGATCCGTACCTGGTCACGCCGCTGTGGCCGGACGCGTGGTCCATCGCGGGCCTGCAGGCCAGGGCCGGACTGGACGCGGGCCGCTGGACCGAACGCGATATGGCGGCGGTGGCCGCAGGCGATGACGGCGACGTCGAAAGCCTACTCGGCACACCGTATGTCGCCGATCCGCTGCGGGCCCACGACATCGCGCCGATCACCGACGGCGCCGCCGCGATCGTGCTCGCGGTCGGCGACCGGGCCCGCGAACTCTGCGAACGTCCGGCATGGATCACCGGGATGGCGCACCGGGTGGACACCCCGACGCTCGGCGCCCGCGATCTCACCGTCTCGCCCTCGACTTCGGCTGCCGCACAAGCGGTTACCGGCGGCAATACCAGCTTCGATATCGCCGAGCTGCACGCGCCGTTCAGTCATCAGCAGCTGATTCTCGCGGAGGCGATCGGCTTGACGAACGGCACGAAGGTGAATCCATCGGGCGGCGCGCTTGCCGCGAACCCGATGTTCGCCGCCGGTCTGGAGCGCATCGGTTTCGCGGCCGAGGCGATCATGGATGGGTCCGCGAATCGCGCACTCGCCCATGCCACCAGCGGCCCCGCGCTGCAGCAAAACCTTGTGACTGTCTTGGATTCGGAGGCGAGCCGGTGAGCGAGCGCAGCGAGGGAACCATCAACACAGCGTCCGAAGGGAGCGGCGGAGCCGTGAGTTTCCCGGCTGCGGTGCTCGGCACCGGACAAACCCATCACGTGACGAAACGAACCGATGTGTCGATGGCGGGCATGTGCCGCGAAGCCATCGATCGCGCGCTCGTCGACGCCGGCCTCACCATCGCCGATATCGACGCGGTGGTGGTCGGCAAGGCGCCGGATCTGTTCGAGGGCGTCATGATGCCCGAGCTGTATCTGGCGGATGCGTTGGGCGCCACCGGAAAACCGCTGTTGCGCGTGCACACCGCCGGTTCGGTCGGCGGCTCCACCGGCGTGGTCGCCGCGAATCTGGTGCAGGCCGGGGTGCACAAACGCGTGCTCGCGATCGCCTGGGAGAAGCAGTCGGAGTCGAACGCCATGTGGGCGTTGTCGATTCCGGTGCCGTTCACCATGCCGGTCGGCGCGGGTGCGGGCGGCTACTTCGCCCCGCACGTGCGTTCCTACATCCGGCGCTCGAACGCGCCGAGCCATATCGGCGCGATGGTCGCGGTCAAGGATCGCCGCAATGGCGCCAAGAACCCCCACGCCCACCTGAAGCAGCCCGACATCACGCTGGAATCCGTGTTGGCCTCACAAATGCTGTGGGACCCCATTCGTTTCGATGAGACTTGCCCGTCATCGGACGGCGCGTGTGCCCTCGTGATCGGCGACGAAGAAGCGGCCACCGCCGTCGAAGCCACCGGCAAGAAGGTCGCCTGGGTGCACGGCACCGCGATGCGGACCGAGCCGACCACGTACGCCGGGCGCGACCAGGTGAACCCACAGGCCGGGCAGGACGCGGCCGCCGCGCTGTGGCAAGCGGCGGGAATCACCGACCCGCTCGACGAGATCGACGTGGCCGAGATCTACGTGCCGTTCTCCTGGTTCGAGCCGATGTGGCTGGAAAACCTCGGCTTCGTGCCGCAGGGTGACGGCTGGAAGCTGACCGACAAGGGCGAAACCGAGATCGGCGGCATTCTGCCGGTCAACCCGTCCGGCGGCGTGCTCTCGTCCAATCCGATCGGCGCATCCGGGCTCATCCGCTTCGCCGAGGCCGCCAAGCAGGTGATGGGCCGCGCCGGTGCCTACCAGGTCGAAGGCGCCCGCAAGGCATTCGGCCACGCCTATGGCGGCGGCTCCCAGTACTTCTCCATGTGGGTTGTCGGGTCGGAGAAGCGATGAGTCCGCTGAACTTCACCCTCGGCATCGCGCTGAGTCCGCTGGATCAGTTGCCCGAGCTGGCCAAAACGGCTGAGGAGTGCGGTTTCTCGTCGGTCGCTCTGCCGGATTCGCTGTTCTATATGAAGTCCGCGGCGGCGAAGTATCCGTACACCGCAGACGGTAGCCGATTCTGGGGACCGGAGACGCCGTGGGTGGACCCGCTCATCGGGGCGACCGCCATGGCCATGGTGACCAGCCGGATTCGGTTCTACACCAACGTGCTCAAGCTCGGGTCACGCAATCCGCTGCTGCTGGCCCGGCAGGTGGGTTCGGTGGCCAATCTGTCCGGTAACCGCTTCGGATTCGGTGTCGGGATCGGCTGGGCGCCGGAGGAATTCGAATGGTGTGGCGTGCCGTACGCGCGGCGCGGCGCCCGGGTGGACGAGATGATCGAGGTCATCAAGCTGGTGCTGGGCGGCGGCATGGTCGAATACCACGGCGAGTTCTTCGATTTCGAGCTGCTGCAGGTGAGCCCGGCGCCGACCGAGCCGGTGCCGTTCTACATCGGCGGGCACACCGAGGCGGCGCTGCGCCGGGCCGCCCGCGTCGGCGACGGCTGGACCTCGGCGATGATGACCTACGACGAGCTGTGCCGCACCATCGGCAAGCTCGACGCGCTGCGTGCCGAATTCGGCCGGGGCGACGCGCCGTTCGAGATCCAGGCGGTGTGCGTCGACCGGTTCGGCCGTTCGGGCTATCAGGAGCTGGCGGATGCGGGCGTAACCGACGCGATCGTGGTCCCCTGGCTCACCGAAGGCATCGGCTTCGACGGCGAGCTCGCCGCCAAACAGGACGCGCTGCGCCGATTCGCCGCGGCGCATATCGAGGACCCGATCGTCGCCGCCGCGCGGTGACCGCCGACTCCCCCGCAGAACACAAGGAGCGACCATGACCGCCACCACCACCGACCATCCGGCCCGGGTAGCCGGGCTGGCTTCGCAGGCCGCCGTGCGGGCTCGGGACAAGCAGGCGTGGGTGGCACTGTTCGCCGAAGACGGCATCGTCGAAGATCCCATCGGCCCTTCGGGTTTCGACCCGGAAGGCAAGGGTCACCGCGGCAAGGCGGCGATCGCGGACTTCTGGGACAAGGCGATCGCGCAGACGACGGCGATCGAGTTCCTGTTCGGCGACTCGTTCGCGTGCGGGAACGAGGTGGCCTTCACCGGCACCATCCGCAGCACGCTCGGGAGCCATCAGATCGACGCCGACGGCGTATTCACCTATCGGGTGGACGAGTCGGGCAAAATCGCCGCGCTGCGGGCCTTTTGGGAGGTCGACCGCGCGATGGCCACCGCCAAGAAGATCAGCTGAACCACTGGGCGAAAGGCCCTCGAACCGGCGTGGCGACGACCGGGACGAGGGCCTCTTTCGTGGTCAGTGCGCGACCGGACAGGTCTTGTAGTCGACCGGAAATTCCTTGATCCCGTTCAGCCAGCCGGACCGGAGCCGCTTCGGCTCACCGATCTTGGTGATATCCGGCAGATGGTCGGCGATGGCGTTGAAGATCAGGTCGACCTCCAGCCTGGCCAGGTTCGCACCGACACAGAAGTGCGCGCCGGTGCCGCCGAAGGACAAGTGTGGGTTGTCCTTTCGCATGATGTCGAACTTCTCCGGATGCTCGAACACGTCCTCGTCGAAGTTGGCCGAGCGGTACAACATGACCACCCGTTGCCCCTTCTTGATCTGCACGCCGCCGAGTTCGGTGTCTTCCAGCGCGGTCCGCTGGAACGAAGTGACCGGAGTCGCCCACCGGATGATCTCGTCGGCGGCAGTGGCCGGGCGTTCCTTCTTGAACAGCTCCCACTGGTCCGGGTTCTCCATGAAGGCGTTCATCCCGTGCGTGATGGCGTTGCGGGTCGTCTCGTTGCCCGCCACGGCCAGCATGATCACGAAGAAGCCGAACTCCTCCTCGCTGAGCTTGTCGCCGTCGACGTCCGCTTCGATCAAGGTGGTGACCAGATCGTTGGCCGGACATTCCTTGCGCGCCGCGGCCATTTGGTATGCGTAGCCGAGGATTTCGGCCGAGGCCATGACCGGGTCGGCATCGTTGTCCGGGTCGTCGTAGCCGGTCATGTCGTTCGACCAGGTGAAGACCTTCATCCGATCTTCCTGCGGGACGCCGATCAGCTCGGCGATCGCCTGCAGCGGCAGTTCGCACGCGATCTGCGCGACGAAGTCGCCGGTCTCGGACTCGGCCGCCGCCTTGACGATCGACTCGGCCCGCGCCGAGAGTTCGGCGCGCAGACCGTTGATCGCGCGCGGGGTGAAGCCGCGGGAAATGATCTTGCGCAGCTTGGTGTGCTCAGGGGCGTCCTTGTTGATCAGGACGAACCGTTGCAGTTCGATCTGTTCGCGGGTGATGTCGTCGTTGAAGCGCGGGATGGCGGTGTTCTCGAAGGTGGAGAACACGTCGCTGCGCCGGGACACCTCTTTGACATCGGCGTGCTTGCTGACCACCCAGAAGCCCTCGTCATGGAAGCCACTGACCTCGGCGGGCTGCGGATTCCACCAGATCGGAGCGGTGCGGCGCAGCTCGGCGAACTCTTCGACCGGAACCCGCTCGGCGTAGATGTCGGGGTCTGTGACATCGAATCCGTCCGGCAGATTCGGCCGGATATTCCGAGGGTCTACCACCAGATGTCTCCTTCGACAAACTGAAACACGTTCTATAATCATTGAAGCATAGGCGGCAGTATGAGGAAAGAAACCGGACAGAACCGCCTTCGAAAACTACGGAGAACTCGTTTCAGTTTTCTGTCCCATACGAAAGGTTGGACATGGGCACACCCGTCATCGTCGAGGCCGCGCGCACTCCCATCGGCAAGCGCGGCGGCTGGCTGGCCGGGCTACACGCCGCCGAGCTACTCGGCCTCGCCCAGCGCGGGCTGCTCGAACGCGCCCATCTGGATCCGGCGCAGGTCGAGCAGGTCATCGGCGGCTGCGTCACCCAGGCGGGCGAGCAATCCAACAACGTGACGCGGGTCGCCTGGCTGCACGCCGGACTGCCCTGGCAAGTCGGCGCGACCACCATCGATGCGCAGTGCGGCTCGGCACAGCAGGCCAACCACCTGATCGCCGGACTCATCGCAACCGGCGCGATCGACATCGGCGTCGCCTGTGGCGTCGAGGCGATGAGCCGAGTTCCGTTGGGCGCCAATGTCGGCGAGCACGCCGGCGCACGCAGGCCGGCATCCTGGAGCATCGACCTGCCGAATCAGTTCGAGGCGGCCGAGCGGATTGCCAAGCGACGCGGCATCACTCGCGCCGACGTCGACGAGTTCGGCGCCCGTTCGCAGCGCCTGGCCGGGGCGGCGTGGGCACAGGGGCGCTTCGATCGCGAGGTGCTCACCATCACCGCGCCCGCCGTCGACAAGGCGGGCAAGCCGACCGGCGAGAAGCTGGACGTGTCACGGGACCAGGGACTGCGCGAGACCACCGTCGAGGGACTGGCGAAGCTGAAGCCGGTACTGGAGGGTGGCATCCACACCGCCGGGAGTTCGTCACAGATCTCCGACGGCGCCGCCGCGGTGCTGCTGATGGACGAAAAGGCCGCGCAGCGAGCAGGTTTGCGACCAAGGGCACGAATCGTCACCCAAACGTTGGTCGGCGCGGAGCCGGAATTTCACCTCGACGGTCCGGTGCAGGCGTGCTCCCGCCTGCTGGAGCGGTCCGGAATGACCATCGGCGACATCGACCTCTTCGAGATCAACGAGGCCTTCGCGTCGGTGGCGCTGTCCTGGGCCGCGGTGCATCAGCCGGATTTGGACCGGGTCAATGTCAACGGCGGCGCGATCGCACTGGGCCATCCGGTGGGCGCTACCGGATCCCGGCTGATCACAACGGCTTTGCATGAGCTGGAGCGAACGGGCCGCAGCACCGCCATGGTGCTGATGTGTGCCGGTGGCGCAATGGCGACAGGGACGATCATCGAGCGGCTGTAGGGCCCTCGACCCCTCGAAACCGGATTGTTGAACGTTCATCCCCCAGGCCCCGAAACGTGTCGTACGCCACATCTTCCGGAGGACCGACAACTAGATGAGACGTCAGCTATCTTGCCGCTATCAAGCGTGTATCGTGGAAGACCTCCAGGACGGGCCAGAACCGGTCCGTACGTCGGCTTCTCGAGAGCCGTTGGGGTGACCCGCAAACGCAACGGTCCCAGTACCTTCGCCGGACTGGCACCTAGAAGCTTCAAGGAAATCCGGAATCAGGCGTAGGTTTTCAGTTACTGAGCCGCTAATATCAATGATACGTATCCGAGATAACGACTGTTAGTACAGCGAAGGGAATTGGGCGGCTCACAATGGCTGATTTCGCGGCGCGGCTGAACAAGCTGTTCGAAACCGTGCATCCCCCGGGGCGTAAGCCGCACACCAACGCGGAGGTTGCGGCTGCGCTGACGGCCTCCGGACATCCGATCTCGAAACCGTACCTGTCGCAGTTGCGGTCGGGACAACGGACGAACCCGTCCGATGAGACGGTGGCCGCCCTGGCGAAGTTCTTCAAGGTCAAGCCGGACTACTTCTTCAACGACATCTATGCCGCCAAGATCGATCACGATCTGGAGTTGCTGTCCCAGCTGCAGGGCTACGGACTGCGACGGCTGTCGAGTAGAGCGTTCGACCTGTCCGAAGAATCTCAGAACCTCCTCACGTCCATGGCGGAGAAGTTGCGGGCAAGTGAAGGCTTGCCCGAAATTCCTCCGGATGGCACCGAATAGGTTCTCTTGCACGGAAGCACAGTGCGACCCACAGGGTCGCACTGTGCTGTGTTATGTGCGCGTCCGGCCGGCCAATGTGCATAGGCGGCACAGCCGTGCCCAGGGAAATAGGGGCTTGTTCGTCAAGGGGTACTGACGATGCCGAACATCGGCTGATGCAAGCACATTCGAGAATTTTGGAACTAGTCGCCGCACAAGGGTTTTCTCGGCCAACTGATTTCGTGAGTACATGGGTAACTCATAGGGAAGACCCAGAACTCAGCGGCTCGCTCCGCCGCCGGCCAGCAACGCACATCTCGGGGCACGCACTAGTGCGCTGAATACCCGTCAGAGGCGCAACAGCTCAATTTCGAGCGGGTTCGAGTGTTGTCGCGTCATAGGCCCTAGCGATGGCCTGGACCCAGCCGCGCGGACTAATCCCCTCCGGCGGAGCAATCCACCGTGCGTCGAGCGCCACATCGCCCAGTGGGTTTCGCGCCCACTGCGCCACGGTGTCCGCGCGCTCCGCGATCGACGGTGGCGGCGGCGGCACCGCGGCGAGCACCACACCGCCGCCGGACTGGAGGTAAAGGGCGTCCATGATCTGCGCCACTTGATCGGACGCGCGCAGCTGAGTGGACGTACCGGTCTGGTCGTGCGCGACCACTTCTGGAAACCGACCGACCATGATGCGGTGCAACAGTCGAATCTGGCGCAGCAGCACCCGCGCTCGCACCCACAGCTCCACCACGATCCACACCGCGCCGAACGCGATCAGCAGGCTCGCCACTTCCCATGCCTGCCATGCCCAGTTCGGCTGGCCCGGAGCCACCGGCGGCGCCTCGGTGAACGCGCGCCGGATCTCCAACATCGCGAGCCCCGCGACGACCGCGGTGCCTGTGGTGTAGATCGCAATGCCCCGTCCGAGCGTGGTCCAGTCGAGGTTGCGGAGACCGGTGACGATGATGAATACCGCGCCGACCGTGACCACCTCCCAGCCCAAGGTGAACGACCAGGCGAGGGTGGCGACCACTGTGACGACACCGAGACTGTAGATGGCCATGGCGACCTGACGCAGGTTCTGCCGGGAGCACACCGGCCAGGCGGCGAAGGCGACCACCGAGGTGGCCGTGACGAAGATGACCCAGGCCGAGACCACGACACCGTCGGACAGCCAGCCGGCCCGCACGCCCTGCGGACGCAGGTTGTCCAGCGCCACCGCGATCTCGGGGACCGCGACGGTGGCGGCCAGCGCGACCGCGGCGACCGCGATCACGATGGCCACTCGCGCCGTCGTCGCGGGTTTGACCAGCACGCGCCCTACCCGCGCGCCTGCCGCCATCCAGACCAGCAGAGCCGTCAACCAGAGGGTCATCCCAACGCCTCATCGAATCGAAGGACCGAGACGCCTGCGCCCCGGGAATTGAACACGCGCAGTCGGGTCATCAGCATGGCGGCGAAGGTCTCGGCCTCCCACTCGGCGAGCTCGTCCGCGCCGTCATCGAGGATCTGCTGGTGCGCCCGCTGGCTCAACATGTAGGCGATCAGATCGTCACTGGCCTCGATCGTCACCTCGTCGGCCGGCGCGCCCTCGTGGTTGAACACGATGTGCCCCAACTCATGTGCGAGGGTGTGCTCCCGGCTCGGCAGCGATTCGGCGAGCACGATCACGTCCCGATCGGGGTAGAGCCTGCGCTGGCCGCACACGCCAGGACCCAATTGCGCACTGGCGATTTCGATTTCGCGGTGCCGCTCGCTCGCGATGGCGAGCACCACCTCGTCGAGGGTGGTGGCGTCGAAGTCCGCGGCGACGGCGCACACGGCGTCGACCGCGGCGGCGACCCGTCGGTAAGACCGCGAGCTGTTCTGAGTCTTGCTCTCACTCATGCCATCACCCCTCACGGCCTCGGGAAGAACATGGCACGGGCGGCGTCGACTCTGGCCTGCGCGGCCGCGGCGCTCTGGAAACTGACCGCGCCGGAACCGGCTCCCGCCAACCCGAGGGCGATCAGACCGCCGATCACCGACAGCAGCTTGGGTTTCGGGAGTCCGTCGTCGGCGCTGGTGGGCCGCACGTCGGGGTTCGGCTGGGCGGGTGCCGCCTGCACCGGTGGTGGCGGAGGTGGCGGAGGCGGGGGTGGTGGTGGCGCAGCTGGAACCGCAGCCGGGACCGGCACGAGTACGGGGAGCGCCGGGATGGCCGGGACGGCCGGAGCAGACGGCACCGGAGGGATCACGACCGGCGGAACGACCGGAGTCGGTGGTGCGGGAATGGGGATCAAAAGCAACAGCAGCGGAGCCGCCGAGCCGACGGCAGCCGAGCCCACCGCAGCGGAACCCACTGCGGCCGAACCTGTTCCGGCGGAACCGACACCGGCAGAACCGACTCCGGCGGAACCGACACCCGCGGAACCCACCCCGGCCGAACCGACACCCGCGGAACCGA
The DNA here is from genome assembly GCF_042691675.1 of Nocardia brasiliensis. Lineage (GTDB taxonomy): Bacteria > Actinomycetota > Actinomycetes > Mycobacteriales > Mycobacteriaceae > Nocardia > Nocardia brasiliensis_D. Next base: position 743,702 of record NZ_CP170507.1, on the reverse strand, counting down.
CGGCCGCCGAACCCGTTGCGCCGACGCCGATCCCGGCGGATCCGACCGCGGCGGAACCCGTTGCCAAGGCGCCGACTCCCGCGGAGCCGGTGAGGCCGAGCGCGGCCGAACCGGAACCGAGGACGACGCCGAGTCCGGCCGAGCCGGTACCGAGCGTCACCCCGAGCCCGGCGGAACCGGTACCCAAGAGCGCGCCGAGCCCGGCCGAACCAGCGGCGGCTGCCGAGCCTGCCGCGGCCGACCCACCAGCCGCGGCGGAACCTCCCGCGGCGGAACCCGCGGCAGCGGAACCTCCGGCGGCAGCCGAGCCCGCGGCGGCGGAGCCGGCCGCCGAACCCGAGCCGATAGCGGGGTTCGTCGGCACCGCGCTGACGTCCGAACGCTGCCCGGGGACGGACAGCGGATACCAGGTTTCGCCGGTGTCGTAGGGCGGCGGAGCGGGGTCCGCAGCACACTGCGGGCAGCTGCCTTCGGGCTGCGCCTCGGCCGCGACAGGCCCGAGTAGCGCAAAGCCGGCCACAGTCCCAGCTACTGCAACCACACGGAATGTGCGACCAATGGCCATGCGCCGAGCCTTCCCCTCAGTTGTAAAGCGCAGATATTGCCCGGTCGCGACTCTCACACGGGACTTTTAGCGGATAAGGGCCCATGTTAACCCCCGTCCGTTATCGGCGCAGGAAGAAGGTCGGATGCCCGGTCAGGCCCCGTACACCGGCTCGGGCGGCATACCCTTGGCTACCAGGTCAGCTACCACCGGGCCGAGCTCGGCCGGCGACCACCTGGCTCCGCGATCGACCGCGACGCCGTGCCGCCATCCCTCGGCCAGCGCGATCTTGCCACCCTCGACTTCGAACATGCGCCCGGTGACCGCGGCCGATTCTGGGCTGCCGAGCCAGACGACGAGTGGGGAGATGTTCTCCGGGGCCATCGCGTCGAAGCCCTCGTCCGGCCGGGCCATGGTGTCGGCGAAGACGGTCTCGGTCATTCTGGTGCGGGCGGCGGGGGCGATGGCGTTTACTGTGACGCCGTAGCGAGCGAACTCCGCGGCCGCTGTCAGCGTAAGTCCGGCAATACCCGCCTTCGCCGCGCCGTAGTTGCCCTGGCCGATGCTGCCCTGCAAACCAGCACCGGAGCTGGTGTTGATGATGCGGCCATCGACCGGACGACCGGCCTTGGACTCACCGCGCCAGTACTCGATCGCGTGCCGCATGGTGACGAAATGACCCTTGAGGTGCACGCGGATCACCGCGTCCCATTCCTCCTCGCCGAGGTTGACCAGCATCCGGTCGCGCACGAAACCGGCATTGTTGACCAGCACGTCCAGTCCGCCGAAGGTGTCCACGGCCTGGCGGATAAGCCGTTGGCCGCCTTGCCAATCCGCGACGTCGTCGCCATTGGCCACGGCCGTGCCGCCGAGTGCCTCGATCTCCGCGACGACCTGCGCCGCCGGGGTCTCGGCGGTCGCCGCGCCGTCGAGCGCCGAACCGAGGTCGTTGACGACCACCTTGGCCCCGGCCGCGGCGAAGGCGAGCGCGTGCGCGCGGCCGATGCCACGGCCCGCGCCGGTGACGATGACGACGCGGCCTGCGCAGAGCTGCTCGGAATCCATACCTGTGTCCTCTTCGTGTGTGTCCGATGTGTTCAGGACTGCTGCTGCCCGGCAGCCGCGGTGGACGCGGCCAGGAAGGCGGGCCGCTCACCGCCGCCGTGCACCAGCAGGGCGGCGCCGCTGACGTAGGACGCCAGCGGGGAGGCCAGGAAGGCGGCGCAGCGGCCGATGTCGTCCGGGTGGGCCAACCGGCCGAGCGGGATCGTCTCCCCCACCGCGTCGACGCCGTCCTGGTCGCCGTAGTGCAGCTGGCTCAGCTCGGTGTCGACCGGGCCGACGACGAGGGAGTTGACCCGGACCTTGGGTGCCCATTCCACGGCCAGCGAGGCGGTCAGGCTGTCCATGCCCGCTTTGGCGGCGCCGTAGGCTGCGGTACCTGGCGACGGCCGGTGACCGCTGACGCTGGAGATGTTCACGATCGAGCCGCCGTCCGGCTGCCGCTGCATCACCGCATTGGCCGCCTGCGAAACCAATAACGGCGCAAGCAGATTCAGCTCGACGATCTTGGCGTGAAAGTTTTTGCTCGCCGCGGCAGCCAGGGCGAACGGTGCGCCGCCCGCGTTGTTGACCAGATGGTCGAGGCGGCCGTGGCGCTCGACGACCGTTTCGATCAACACCCGCACCGCGTCGGCGTCGCGAATATCACAGGACAGGAATTCGATGGCGCGGCCGCCGACCTCGATCGGCGCGTCGGCGGGCCGCCGGGCACACGCGATCACGGTCCCTCCCGCCGCGAGGAATGCCCGGCTCACACCCGCCCCCACACCGCGGACGCCGCCGGTCACCAGAACGACGCGGTCGGCCAGATCGATTTCGAGTGCCACCGTGCTAACCTACCAAGCAACTGCTTGCTTTGCCAACGCTGGGCTTATGCCGAGCCGGATTGATCACGATCGGGCTGGGGCCATCACGAAGGGATAGGCGATGGGGATCAACCGTCACTCCGAATCCACCGGTATCACCGTGGTCACGGTCGACTATCCGCCGGTCAACGCCATACCGACCGACGGCTGGTTCGATATCGCGGACGCGATCCGCGCGGCGGGGCGGGACAAGGAGACGCGAGTCGTGGTGCTGCGCGCCGAGAATCGCGGTTTCAACGCGGGCGTGGACATCAAGGAGATCCAGAGCAAGCCGGGCCATCAGGCGCTGATCGACGCGAATCATGGCTGCTTCGAGGCATTCGCGGCGGTATACGACTGCCCGGTGCCGGTGATCGCGGTGGTGCAGGGCTTCTGCCTCGGCGGCGGCATCGGCCTGGTCGGCAACGCGGACGTGGTGATCGCCTCCGACGACGCCACTTTCGGCCTGCCCGAGGTCGATCGCGGCGCGCTCGGCGCGGCCACCCATCTGTCCCGGCTGGTGCCGCAGCACCTCATGCGGGCGCTGTTCTACACCGCGAGCACCATCACCGCGCAGCAGTTGCAGCACTTCGGCTCGGTGTATCAGGTGGTGCCGCGGGCCGAACTCGACGCCGCCGCAATGGAAGTCGCCAAGAACATCGCCGCCAAGGACGGCCGGGTGATCCGCGCGGCGAAGCGGGCGCTCAACGGCATCGACCCGCAGGACGTACACCGCAGCTACCGGTACGAACAGGGATTCACCTTCGAACTCAACCTCGCCGGTGTCGCCGACGAGATCCGCGCCCGGTTCGACGACGATCTGGCGGCGCGCAAGGCCGAGCAGTAACGGCGAGCGTGAGCGCAGGCCCGGAGGCGGCAGCTTGCGTAACCACGGAGGGACCGGGAACGCCGCCAATTAGACAGGGACTCAGAAGTCATGCGAGACAAGCGAATGTCGCTGGACGAGGTCGTCGGCGAGTTGCGCAGCGGAATGACCATCGGCATCGGCGGCTGGGGTTCACGGCGCAAGCCGATGGCGCTGGTACGGGCCATCCTACGGTCGGACCTCACCGATCTGACGGTGGTCAGTTACGGCGGGCCGGACCTCGGGTTGCTGTGCTCGGCAGGCAAGGTGAGCAAGGCCTATTACGGGTTCGTATCGCTGGATTCGCCGCCGTTCTACGACCCGTGGTTCGCGCACGCGCGGACCTCCGGTGCGCTGGTGGCGCGCGAGATGGACGAGGGCATGCTCAAGTGCGGGCTGGAGGCGGCCGCGGCCCGGCTGCCGTTCCTGCCGATCCGGGCGGGACTCGGCTCGGATGTGCCGAACTTCTGGGACGGCGAACTGCGCACGGTCACTTCACCTTACCCCGATGCCGAGGGGCGGACGGAAACGCTGATCGCGATGCCCGCGCTGCAGCTCGATGCCGCGCTGGTGCATCTGAATATCGGCGACCGGCACGGCAATGCCGCTTACACCGGTGTCGACCCCTATTTCGATGACCTCTACTGCCTGGCGGCCGAGCGCCGGTACGTGTCGATGGAGCGGATCGTCGAGACCGACGAGTTGGTGAAAGCCGTTCCCCTGCAATCGCTGCTGCTCAACCGGATGATGGTGGACGGAGTTGTCGAGGCGCCCGGCGGAGCCCACTTCACGCTGGCCGGGGACAGCTACGGCCGGGACGAGAAGTTTCAGAAGCACTACGTGCAATCGGCGAAAAGCCCGGAGACTTGGCAGGAGTTCGTGGACAAGTATCTGGCCGTCTCCGAAGACGAGTACCAGGCCGCAGTCCGCGACTTCGCAGAGGAGGCTTCGCGATGAAGAGTACCGAAACCATTACCCGGGCCGAGGTGTGCGCCGTCGCCTGCGCGGAGATCTTCAGTGGCGCAGGCGAAATCATGGCGAGCCCGATGTCGCCGATGTCGATCATCGGTGCGCGCCTGGCCAAGCTGACCACCGAACCGGATCTGCTGCTCTCCGACGGTGAGGCGCTGTTCTTCGCCGACACTCCCCCGCTGGGCGGTAAAGGACCGATCGAGGGCTGGATTCCGTTCCGGCGGGTGTTCGATGTCGTAGCCTCCGGCCGACGCCACGTGGTGATGGGCGCCAACCAGATCGACCGGTACGGCAATCAGAACCTTTCCGCGTTCGGTGCGCTACAGCAGCCGACCCGGCAGATGTTCGGGGTACGTGGCGCGCCCGGGAACACGATCAATCACGCCACCAGCTACTGGGTTTCGCGGCACACCAGCCGGGTGTTCACCGACCGGGTCGACATCGTCTCCGGCGTCGGCTACGACAAGGTGGATCCGGCAAACCCGGCGTTCCGGTTCCATCACCTGCACCGGGTAGTGACGAACCTGGGCATCTTCGATTTCGAGGGTCCTGGCCACACCATGCGGGCCCGCAGCCTGCACCCCGGCGTCACGGCCGCCGAGGTCGCCGAGAACACCGCGTTCGAGATCGACGGACTCGCCGATGCGCCGGAAACCCGGCTGCCCAATGCCGAGGAACTGCGGTTGATTCGGGACGTGCTCGATCCCAAGAAGATTCGGGACACCGAGGTGCCGTCATGACCGCGCGGTTGCGCACGCCGCTGACCGAGCTCGTCGGCGTCGAACACCCCATCGTGCAGACCGGAATGGGCTGGGTGGCCGGCCCCAGCCTGGTCGTCGCCACCGCCGAGGCGGGCGGGCTGGGCATTCTGGCGTCGGCCACCATGACCTACCCGGAGCTGGCAGCGGCGATCGCGAAGACCAAGGCGCACACCAGCAAACCGTTCGGTGTGAACATCCGCGCCGACGCGTCGGACGCTCCCGAACGCATCGATCTGCTGATCCGTGAGAAGGTAGCGGTCGCGTCGTTCGCGCTGGCGCCCAAGCAGGACCTCATCGCCAAACTGAAAGACGCGGGCGTGGTGGTGATTCCGTCGATCGGTGCGGCCAAGCACGCGGTGAAGGTGGCGTCCTGGGGCGCCGACGCGGTCATCGTGCAGGGCGGCGAGGGCGGCGGACACACCGGCCCGGTGGCCACCACCCTGCTGCTGCCGTCGGTACTGGACGCGGTCGATATTCCCGTGGTCGCCGCAGGCGGCTTCTTCGACGGTCGTGGCCTGGCCGCGGCGCTGGCCTACGGGGCGGCGGGGGTCGCGATGGGCACCAGGTTTCTGCTCACCAAGGAGAGCACCGTACCCGAGGCCGTCAAGCAGGAGTACCTGCGCAGGCAGCTGCAGGACACCGTGGTCTCCACCAAGGTCGACGGCATGCCGCACCGGGTGCTGAACACCGAACTGGTGCAGCGGCTGGAGCATTCGGGCCGGGCTCGCGGTCTCGCCGCGGCGGTGGCCAATGCCGCCAAGTTCAAGAGCATGACCGGCATGAAATGGTCCACCCTGGTCCGCGACGGGCTGGCGATGCGAAAGACCAAGGACCTCACCTGGTCTCAGGTCGTCATGGCGGCCAACACGCCGATGCTGTTGCGCGCCGGTCTGGTCGAGGGCAACACGCAGGCGGGGGTGCTCGCCGCGGGCCAGGTCACCGGCATCATCGAAGACCTGCCCAGTTGCCAGGAACTCATCGACCGCATCGTCACCGACGCGATCACGCGCATCGAAGAGCTGCGCAAGGTGCTCTGAACACCAACGCGGATGCCCCGCTCCAGCCAGGGAGCGGGGCGTTTCGCGGTTGCGCTACTCAGCTGCCGAGACGCTCGATGATGGTGACGTTGGCCGTGCCGCCGCCCTCGCAGATGGTGAGCAGCCCGTAGCGGCCGTTGATCCGCTCGAGTTCGTTCAGCAGCGAGGCGAAAAGCTTTGCGCCGGTGGCGCCGAGCGGGTGGCCGAGCGCGATGGCGCCACCGTTGACGTTGACCCGCTCCGGGTCCGCGCCGGTCTCCTGCAACCAGGCGAGCACGACCGGTGCGAAGGCCTCGTTGATCTCCACCACATCGATGTCATCGATGGTGAGGCCGGTCTTCTCGAGCGCCCACTTGGTCGCCGGGATCGGCGCGGTGAGCATGAAGATCGGGTCGGCGCCCCGCGCGCTCACGTGATGGATGCGTGCTCGCGGCGTCAAACCGTAGGCCTCGACGGCCCATTCGGAGGCGAGCAGGGTGGCGCTCGCCCCGTCGGAGATCTGGCTGGCCACGGCCGCGGTCAGCGGGCTGCCCTCGGCGAGCGGGGGCAGCGTCGCCATCTTCGCCAGGCTGGTCTCGCGCGGTCCCTGATCGATCCAGAAGTCACCGACCGGCACGATCTCCCGATCGAAGCGGCCGTTCTTGATGGCATCGCGCGCCCGCTCGTGGCTACGCAATGCCCAGCGCTCCATGTCTTCCCGGCTGATCCGCCACTTCTCCGCGATCAGCTGGGCGGCGCGGAACTGGGTGACCTCGGCGGTGCCGTAGCGATGATCCCAGCCCGCGGAACCGACGAACGGCGAGTCGAATCCGTACTCCTTGCCCGCGTACATGGCGGCGGAGATCGGGATGGCGCTCATGTTCTGCAGCCCGCCCGCCACGATCACCTCGGCGGTGCCGCTCATGATGGCCTGCGCGCCGAAATTGATGGCCTGCTGGCTGGATCCGCACTGCCGGTCGACGGTGACGCCGGGCACCGCTTCCGGGTATCCGGCGGCCAACCACGCGGTGCGGCCGACGTTTCCGGCCTGCGGACCGACATTGTCGACGCAACCGATGATCACGTCGTCGACATTGCCGGGATCGATCGGGCTGCGGTCCAACAGTCCGCGCAGCGCGGCGGCACCGAGGTCGGCGGGGTGCACGGCGGCCAGCGCGCCGCCGCGCTTGCCGACCGGGGTGCGCACCGCATCGATCACGTAGGCGTCCCGCAGCGGGGCATACGGGCGGCGGGGGGTGGCTGGTGCTGACATCGAAGAACTCCTACGTGGTGCGCTGTTCGGACACGGTGAGCCCGTCGAGCACGATGGTCAGGTACTGCTTGGCGAGGTTGTCTACGGTGATCGGGCCGCCGGGCTGGTACCAGCGCACCGCGACCCACACGGTGTCGCGCAGGAACCGGTAGGCCAGTTCGACGTCGATTTCGGGCCGGAAGCTGCCGTCGGTCACGCCGTTGGTCAGTACGCGGTGCCAGAGCTCGCGGAATTCGCGGTTGTAGTCGGCGATGTAGGTGAACCGCTCCGCGGTGCGCAGGCGTTTGGCTTCGGCCTGGTAGATGGCCACCGCGGCGTGGTGCCGATCGAACGACTGATACGACGCGATCACCAAGGCTTCCAAGGTGTCCCGCGAGCTGAGCCCGGCGGCGACGATCTCGCGGTAGTGCCCGAACAGATCGTCGAGGAAGCCGCGCAGGATCTCGTCCACCATCGACTCCTTGGAATCGAAGTGGTGATAGAGGCTGCCCGATAGGATCCCGGCCGCGTCGGCGATATCGCGCACGGTGGTGGCGCGCAGACCTCGCTCGGCGAAAAGTTCCGCCGCCAGCGTGAGCAGTTCATTGCGCCGTGCTGATTTCGAAGCGTCGGGTGCGGTCACATCGGCCATAATACAACCAAGCATTTGCTTGGTACAGGGCAGCAGGTGGTATGTCGCGCTTCAGCTGCTCAGCGCATCGAATATCGCAGCGGCGAGGACATGGATAGGTCGGCTAGCAGCCGGTCACAGATCACCACGGGTGCGACACCGGCTCTGGCCATCCGCGCGACCAACGCAAGACGTCTTTCGCAGCTGTCCCATTCGACGGTGAGCTGACCGCGGCCGGGCCCGGCGTCCACCGTCGCCATCACCCGCGGCGGGCCGTAGGCCACCGGCTCTTCCTTCAGCTTGAGCACCATGCCGCGCTGCCACGCCTGGTAGGTGTCCATGTCCGCGCCGATCACCAGCTTGTCGGTGGCGGCGCACAGGCCCTGGGCGATCTCTTCGTCGAAGGCGACGCGATCGAAGCGGAACTTCCGGCATTTCGCCACCACGTCGAGCAGGTCCGCCCGCACCTCGCACAGCAGGGCGGTCTGCCGATGTCGGCGCCGGTCCTGCTCGGTCTCCTCGCTATCCGCACCGAGCCCGATCTGCTTGGCTCGCGCCCGATCTCGCGCCATATCGGCACGTAGCGCGGCGCGTGGGTCGCGCGCGACCTCGCGCTCGTCGACGGCGTACTGCTCGAGAATTTGTGCGGCGCGCATCGCGGTCGCGCATTCGGAAGTGTGCTCGATCAGTTCGGCGCCGAGCGTCAGCGCGGCGAGCACCATGCTGTCCAGTCTGCGCCGGGCCAGCACGACTTCGCGCACCAATTCGAGTTCCAGTTGTTCGCGGGCAGCTGGGCTATCCAGGCCCATAGCTATCGCCCCTTTGGAGAGTGCGGGATCCGATGTCACCCAGCATGGCACACCCCGGCGATATCTGGCGCGGCCTTTTCTACCTGATCAGCCGCCCATTTGCTCGATATGTGCGGGATGCTGGATGGCGATCGCACTCTGGCGCGACGGTTCCGGTGGTCACGATAAACCGAACCACCTCAGGCGCGTTGACTGCTGACCGAGACCACCTCACCGGTCAGATACGAGGTGTAATCACTGGCCAGCATGGCAATGGTGGCGGCGACCTCCCACGGCTCGGCGGCCCGGCCGAATGCCTCCCGCTCGGACAGCCGGTCGAGCAATTCGGGCGAGCTGACCTTGTCCAAGAAGGCGTGCCTGGCGATGCTCGGGGCCACCGCGTTGATCCGCACGCCGAGTTCGGCGGCCTCGACGGCACTGCACCGGGTCAACGCCATCACGCCCGCCTTGGCCGCGGCGTAGTGCGCCTGGCCGCGCTGCGCGCGCCAGCCGAGCACGCTGGCGTTGTTGACGATCACGCCACCATGGCCCGCGGCGCGGAAGTAACCGAGTGCGGCGCGGGTGCAGCGAAAGGTGCCGTTGAGGGTGATGTCGAGAACGCGATCCCATTGCTCGTCGGTCATGTCGACCACCGGCGTCTCGCCACCGAGGCCGGCGTTGTTGACCATGATGTCGATCCGGCCGATCGCGTCGGCCGCGCCGCGCACCAAGGCGTCGACCTGTTCGGTGCTCTGCACATCGCAGGCGATCGAGGCGATCTTGCGATCCGGGAATTCGGCCGCGAGTTCGGTCGCCGTCTCGGCCAAACGCCGCTCGTGCCAATCGGAGACGACCACGTCGGCGCCCTCGGCGAGCAGCCTGCGCGCGGTGGCCGAGCCGATGCCGGTGCCCGCGGCCGCGGTGATGACGGCGGCGCGTCCGGTGAGCAGGCCGTGCCCGGGGATCGGCTGCGGCGCGACAGACAGATCGGCTCGCTCACTCATGGCCGTGCCTCCCGCGGTAGGCCGAGCACGCGTTCGGCAATGATGTTGCGCTGCACTTCGTTCGAACCTCCGTAGATGGTGTCGGCGCGGGTGAACAGATACAGCCGCTGCCATTCGTTCAGATCGTCCGCGTCGGCCACCAGACCCGACGGGCCGAGCACGGCCATCGCCAGTTCGCCGAGGCCGCGGTGCCAGTTGGCCCACAACAGTTTTGCGACCGAGGCCTGGCCCCCGTCATCCACACCCGCGCCCTCCATGGTGCGGATGGCGTGCGCGCGCAGCACCCGCAGTCCGACCCAGGCGCGGTCGATCCGGTCGGCGATCAGTGGGTCGTCGGCGGCGCCGGTTCGCCGGGCCAGCGCCTCGACATCGGCCAGTTCCCTGGCGAACCTGATCTGCTGGCCGAGGGTGGAGATGCCACGCTCGAAGGTCAGCGTGCCCATGGCGATCCGCCAGCCGTCGCCCGGCGCGCCGATCACCAGATCCGCGGCGGTGCGCGCGTTGTCGAAGAACACCTCGTTGAACTCCGAGGTCCCGGTGAGCTGAATGATCGGGCGGACATCGATGCCCGGCTGTTTCATCGGGACCAGCAGGTAGGACAGACCCTGGTGCCGGGTCGAGCCGCGCTCGGTGCGTGCGATGACGAAGCACCAGTCGGCGACATGGGCCAGCGAGGTCCAGATCTTCTGGCCGTTGATCGACCATTCGTCGCCGTCGAGGTGCGCCGCGGTGGTGATCGCGGCCAGGTCCGAGCCCGCGCCCGGTTCCGAATAGCCCTGGCACCACAGCTCTTTCACCGTGCGGATGCCGGGCAAGAAGCGGTCCTTCTGCGCTTGCGTGCCGAAGGCGAGCACCGTCGGCCCGAGCAGTTCCTCACCGACGTGCGAAACCCGGGCCGGTGCGTTCGCTTTCGCGTACTCCTCATGAAAGATCACCTGCTGGCGCACGGTCGCCGCGCGGCCGCCGTACTCCGTGGGCCAGCCGAGGCAGGTCCAGCCCGCGGCGGCCAGGTGCCGATCCCAGGCAAGGCGCTCGTCGAAGGCCTCGTGTTCCCGGCCCGGTCCGCCGAGCCCGCGCAGCTCGCGGAATTCGCCGTTCAGGTTCTCCGCCAGCCACTCGCGCACTTCGGCGGCGAATTGCGCGTCTCGCGTCGCGGAAAACCGCCCGCCCGCCGCGGCGGTGCCGGATTCTGAGGTCTGGATCGCACCCACGCCGGTAGGATAACCTACCAAGCACTTGCTTTGTAGGGCGCTTGCATAAGTGCCCGCCACAGACGGTAAGGACAACCGTGACCACCCCTGCACAGACGACACCGCTGGCACTGCAGCACGCCGCGCGCACCTTCGGCGCCGCCCCCGCCCTCGCCGACGGCGCGGTCCGGCTGGACTGGACGCAACTGCTGGCGGCGGTGCAGGAGGTGGCGCGGGCGCTGATCGCCCGCGGCGTGCAAGCGGGCGATCGAGTCGCGATGTGGGCGCCGAACACCCACCACTGGGTGGTCGCGGCGCTCGCCGCGCACTATGTCGGTGCGGCGTTGGTGCCGTTGAACACCCGCTATGTCGCCGACGAGGCCGCCGACGTGCTCGGCCGGGTCGACGCGCGGGCACTGTTCATCGCCGGCACCTTCCTCGGCCGCGACCGGCTCGCCGAATTGCGCGCGGCCGCACCGGCACTCGACATCGAGACGGTGGTCGTCATCCCGGTCGAGCCGGACACCACGACGGGCGACGCGACCGCGTTCGACTGGTCCGAGCTCGCCGGAGTCGCCGAGAAGGCCACGCTCGCCGAGGCGGAAGAGCGCGCGGCGGCCGTGAGCCCAGAAGACGTTTCCGACATCCTGTTCACGTCCGGCACTACCGGGCGCAGCAAGGGCACGCTGGTGGCCCACCGGCAGGCGCTCTCGGTCGTCCGGGCTTGGGCGGAGTGCACAACACTGAACGCCGACGACCGCTATCTGGTGGTGAGCCCGTTCTTCCACAACTTCGGCTACAAGGCGGGCATCCTCGCTTGCCTGGTCACCGGGGCGACGATCATTCCGCAGGCGGTCTTCGACGTACCGGCCACCATGCGGCTGGTGAGCGCGGAAAAGATCACCGTGCTGCCCGGGCCGCCGACGATCTATCAGACCATTCTCGACTACCCGGACCGCGACAAGTTCGACCTCAGCACGCTGCGGGTCGCCGTGACCGGAGCGGCGACCGTGCCGGTGGTGCTGGTCGAGCGGATGCGCTCGGAACTCGATTTCGATGTCGTCATCACCGGTTACGGCCTGTCCGAGGCGGCCGGGTTCGGCACCATGTGCCGGGCGGACGACGACGCCGAGACCATCGCGGGCACCTGCGGCCGCCCGATCGCCGACTTCGAACTACGGCTGGCGGACAACGGCGAGGTGCTGCTGCGCGGGCCGAACGTGATGCTCGGCTATCTCGACGATCCCGAAAGCACCGCGGCGGCCATCGATTCCGACGGCTGGCTGCACACCGGCGACGTCGGCACGCTGGACGAGCGCGGGTATCTGAAGATCACCGACCGGCTCAAGGACATGTACATCTCCGGCGGCTTCAACGTGTACCCGGCCGAGGTCGAGCAGGCGCTGGCCCGGTTGGACGGTGTCGCCGAGTCCGCCGTGATCGGCGTGCCGGATACCCGAATGGGCGAGGTGGGCAAGGCATTCGTGGTCCGCAAGCCGGGCGCGACGCTCACCGAGGACCAAGTGCTCGCCCATGCCACCACCGTGCTGGCCAACTTCAAGGTGCCGCGGTTCATCGAGTTCCGCGACCAGCTGCCCTACAGCGCCGCCGGGAAAGTGCTCAAGCGCCAACTACGTGAGGAGATTTCGTAATGTCGGAACCGATCCCGGACGAGGGTGACGTCGTCACGTACGAGGTGCGGGGCCGCACGGCGATCGTCACGCTGAACCGGCCGGACTACCGCAACGCGCAGAACTCCGTGATGACCTACGCGCTGGACGCCGCCTTCGAGCGGGCCGTCGAAGACCCCGAGGTCGGCGTGATCGTGCTGGCGGGCAACGGCAAACACTTCAGCGCCGGGCACGATATCGGCACGCCGGGCCGTGATCATCACATCCACTACCCGAACAAGGCCGCGCTGTGGTGGGATCACGTCGACAAGGTCGGTGGCGACCAGCGCTTCGCCCGTGAGCTCGAGGTCTACCTCGGCATGTGCCGCCGCTGGCGGGAAATCCCCAAGCCGACCATCGCCATGGTCCAGGGCGCTTGCATCGCGGGTGGGCTCATGCTGGCATGGGTGTGTGATCTGATCATCGCCGCCGATGACGCGTTCTTCTCCGATCCCGTTGTGCGGATGGGCATTCCGGGCGTCGAGTACTTCGCGCACCCCTGGGTGATGGGACCGCGCGCGGCGAAGGAGTTCCTGTTCACCGGGGACCGGTTCGGTGCGGCGCAGGCCAAGGAGTGGGGCATGGTCAATCGGGTCGTGCCGCGCGCGGAGCTCGAGACAGCGACGCTGGCACTGGCCGAAAAGATCGCCGCCATGCCGCAATTCGGCCTCGCGCTGACCAAGAAGGCGGTGAACCAGGCCGAAGACCTGATGGGCATGCGCACCGGGATGGACTCGGTGTTCGGCCTGCACCACTTCGCGCACGCACACAATGCCGAGGTCGGGGCCGACTCGCTGGGCGGCATGAACGCCAAGACGATGAAGGCACAGGCGAGCGACCAAGCTACGCAGCGGCCTGAGCATCAGGCCCGGAGGCAGTAGCTTGCGTAACCACGCAGGGCCCGCGAAGGCCGCAGAGTCAATACAGAATGGGGCGACGTAGGTGGATCTCGATATCGATCAGGCGACGCGGGAATTCCAGGCGGAAGTCCGCGAGTTCCTGGCCGCCAACAAGCCCGCGCAACCGCTGCCCTCGATGGACACCGCGGCTGGATTCGAGGCACATCGAGCCTGGGAGCACACCCTCGCCGACGCCCGCCTCTCGGTGGTGGCCTGGCCCGAGGAGTACGGCGGGCGTGATGCCTCGCTGCTGGAATGGGTGCTGTTCGAACAGGAATACTATGCGGCGGGCGCACCGGGACGAGTGAGCCAGAACGGCATCTTCCTGCTGGCGCCAACACTTTTCGAGCACGGCACCGCCGAGCAATTGGCCCGAATCATGCCGCGGATGGCGCGCGGTGACGACATCTGGGCGCAGGCCTGGTCGGAACCGGAGGCAGGCAGCGACCTCGCCGGCATCCGGTCGACGGCCCGACGTACCACCGGCGGCTGGTTGCTGAGCGGGCAGAAGACCTGGAGTTCGCGAGCGGCCTACGCGGACTGGGCCTTCGGGCTGTTCCGCAGCGATCCGGCGGCCGAGCGGCACAAGGGACTGACCTATCTGATGTTCCCGCTGACCGCGGATGGCGTTTCGGTGCGCCCGATCCCGCAGTTGGACGGCGAACCCGGTTTCGCCGAGATCTTCCTCGACGAGGTCTTCGTGCCCGATCGCGATGTGATCGGCGCCCCCGGCGAGGGCTGGCGGGTGGCGATGAGCACGTCGAGCAACGAACGCGGCCTGTCGCTGCGCAGCCCTGGCCGGTTCAGCGCCACCGCACAGCGGCTGATCGACCTCTGGCTCGACATCGGCGACCGGACCAACACCGCGCAGCGCGATGCCGTGGTGGACGCCTGGATCGGCAGCGAGGCGTACCGGCTGCATACCTTCGGCACGGTGACCCGGCTGAACGAGGGCGGCAAGCTGGGCGCGGAATCCTCGATTACCAAGGTGTTCTGGTCCGAGCTCGATATCGCGATGCACGAGACGGCGCTGGAGGTGCTCGGCGCGGCCGCCGAGCGGTCGGGGCCGTGGACCGACGGCTATCTGTTCGCGCTGTCCGGCCCGATCTACGCGGGCACCAACGAGATTCAGCGCAATATCATCGCCGAGCGGCTGCTCGGACTACCTAGGGGGTCGGCAGCCGGCGAAGCCGGCGGGGTGGGTAAGCACAGAGGGAGCAGCCGATGAGATTCGCGCTCAGTCCGGAACAACTCGACTTCGGCACCAGCTTGCGCAAGCTGCTGGACGCCGGCCGCACGCCCGGCGCGGTGCGCAGCTGGGCGACCGGCGACCCCCGTCCGGGACGTGCCCTGATCCGCCAACTGGCGGGTGCGGGCGTGCTCGGTCTGGCCATCGAGGAGGAGCACGGCGGGGTCGGCGCGGAGCCGATCGATCTGGTGGTGGCGTTCGTCGAGCTGGGTCGGGCCGCCGCGCCGGGCCCGCTGGTGGAGACGGCGGCCGCGATACCCGCGCTGCTGCAAGCACTGCCGGACAAGCGCCTGGCCGCGCGCTGGCTGCCGGACTTCGCCGACGGTGCCGCGATGGGCACCATCGCGTTCGCGTCACCGGACCAGCACAGCGTGGCCTTGGACGCCGATTCCGCCGAGGTGGTGCTGCTGGCGGACGGCGGGCAGCTGTACACCGGACAGCGGGCCGGACTGGTGCGGTCGATCGATCCGGCTCGCCGCCTGTTCGCGGTCACCGCCGACGAGTCGATTGCCGAGGGCGACGAGGTGCTGGACGCCATCGCTGTCGGGTTCGACACCGGCGCACTGGCCGGTGCGGCGCAATTGCTCGGCGCGGGACACGCGCTGCTGGACGCCGCCACCGGGTATGCCAAGCAGCGCAAGCAGTTCGGTAAGCCGATCGGCGAGTTCCAAGCCGTCAAGCAGAAGCTCGCCGATGTGCTGATCGGGCTGGATCTGGCCGAACCGCTGCTCTTCCGTGCCGCGCTCACCATGGGCGAGCCGACGCGCAGCCGGGATGTGTCGGCCGCCGTTATCGCCTGCGGCGATGCCGCTTACCGGGCGGCCAGGGCGGCTCTCCAGGTGCACGGGGCGATCGGTTATACCGCCGAATACGATTTGTCGCTGTGGTTGACCAAGGTGACCGCACTCCGTTCCGCTTGGGGCACAACGGATCTCCACCGCTCGCGAATCGCCCGTGCCCTCCGCGACGAAGCGGTGCTTGCGCGCCAACTGCGGGGGACGGCATGACGAGCACCGAGCATCAGGAGTTCACCGCCTCGGTCCGCGCATTGCTCACCAAGCACGCCGGGTCCGCCGCGGTGCGCGCGGCAATGGACACCGACCTCGGTTACGACCCGGCGCTGTGGCGGCTGCTGTGCGAGCAGATCGGCGTGGCGGCGCTGGCCATCCCCGAGGAGTACGGCGGCTTCGGCGCGAGTCTGGTCGAATCCCTCGTGGTGGTCCGCGAACTCGGCCGCACCCTGGCCGGTGTGCCGATGCTCGGGTCCGCTGTTCTCGGTGTACAGGCCGTGCTGCTGTCCGCCGACACGGAGGCGTGCGCCCGGCTACTTCCCGAGGTCGCGGCGGGCACTCGCACCCTCGCGGTGTGCTGGGCGAACGAAAGCGGCTGGGACGAACCAGGTGTGCACGAATCGAGCGGAACACTCACCGGCACCGCACATTACGTTCTGGACGGTGACCAGGCCGACACACTGATCGTGGTTACCCCGACCGGTTTCTTCGAGGTCGAGCCCACCGCGACCGGCGTTGCACGGCACGTCGTGCCGACCATGGACCCCACGCGCAAACTCACCCGGATCACCTGCACGGCCGCCGCTGCCCGTCGCCTCGGCACCGGCGATCCCGCGCCCGCGATCGCGCGCCTGCGCGAAATCGCCTGGGCCGCGGTCGCCGCCGAACAGGTGGGCGCCGCCGAGCAGTGCCTGGAGATGACGGTCGAATACACCAAGTCCCGGGTTCAGTTCGGCCGCCCGATCGGCAGCTTCCAGGCCCTGAAGCACCGCATGGCCGACATGTACGTGCTGCTGGAATCGGCCAAGTCCGCCTCGGCCGCGGCCACCGTCGCGGTGGCCGAGAACCACCCCACCGCCACCGAGGACGTCTGGGTTGCCCGCCTGCACTGCTCGGACGCACTGACCACGATCGCGGCCGAAACCGTCCAGCTGCACGGTGGCATCGCCATCACCTGGGAGCACGACGCACACCTGTTCTTCAAGCGCGCCCATGGCGACGCGCAGCTCTTCGGCACACCGCGCCGCCCGGTCCCGCTCAACGCCTGAACATCCGGCTCAAAGCCCCGGTACGCCCTGCGTACCGGGGCTTTGCGCACCCGTGATCGAGTTCACGAAATATAGATAGTTAGCTTATGTAATAATATCTAAGTGCAGCAGGTCCCGGTGAACACAGCGGATGACATCGTCGTCGATCTACTCGTCACCGCGGGCAGGCTCACTCGGCTGGCCGGGGTGATCAGCGGCGACGATTTGCCGCGCGCGGTGCTGCGGGCACTGGCGGTGCTCGACGAACACGGTGCCGTGCGGGTCAGTGAATTCGCCAGGATCGACCGTTGTTCCCAGCCGGCGGCAACGACGCTGATCGGCAGGCTGGTCGCGGACGGTTTCGCGACCCGACGCAAGGATTCGGCGGATTCCCGGGCCGTCGTCGTCGAACTCACCCCGGCCGGGCGCACTCGGCTCACCCAGGCGCGGCAGGCCTTCGCCGCCGCGCTCACCACGCGGCTGGACGACTTCGACATCGCGCGTCTCGCACGCCTGGACACCGATTTGAACGAACTGCTGGAGGCCCTAAAAACGGCGACCCGACAGCACGATCCGATATCGAGGGAACATCGATGAGCACTACGGCTCCGCAACGCGCCGCGGGCGCGGACACCAGCGAGACGACCCGGCAACCGAAAGCCGTGTGGGCCGTCGCGTTCGCCAGCGTGATCGCCTTCATGGGCATCGGGCTGGTGGATCCGATCCTGAAACCCATCGGTGAACAGCTGAACGCCTCGCCTTCGCAGGTGTCGCTGCTGTTCACCAGCTACATGCTCGTCACCGGCGTCGCCATGCTGATCACCGGCGTGGTGTCCAGCCGGTTCGGCGCCAAGAAGACATTGCTGGCCGGTCTTGCCATCATCATCGTGTTCGCGGCACTGGCGGGGTTGTCGGACACCGTCACGCAGATCGTCGGCTTCCGGGCGGGTTGGGGCCTCGGCAACGCCCTGTTCATCGCTACCGCGCTGGCCACCATTGTCGGTGCGGCCAGCGGCGGCGTCGCCCGCGCGATCATCCTCTACGAGGCCGCGCTGGGCATCGGCATCGCCACCGGCCCGTTGCTCGGCGGTGTGCTCGGCGGAATCAGCTGGCGTGGACCGTTTTTCGGCGTCTCGGTATTGATGGCCGTCGCGTTGGTCAGCATCGTCGTGTTGCTGCCGGAGGGGCCGAAGCCGACGCAGCGCACTTCGATCGCCGCCCCGTTCCTCGCGCTGCGCCATCGTGGACTGCTGACCGTCAGCCTCACCGCGCTGCTCTACAACTTCGGCTTCTTCACGCTGCTCGCATACACCCCGTTCCCGCTGGACATGGGCACCTACGCGATCGGCTTCATCTTCTGCGGCTGGGGCGTGCTGCTCGCGCTCGCGTCGGTGTTCCTGGCGCCGCGGTTGCAGCGCCGGTTCGGTTCGCTGCCGATGATGGGATTGTCGCTGGCGCTGTTCGCCGCGGACCTCGCGGTGATGGCGGCGTTCGCCGAGCACAAGCCGGTGCTGATCATCGGTACCGTGCTGGCCGGACTGTTCCTCGGAGTGAACAACACTCTGATCACCGAGGCCGTGATGATCTCCGCCCCGGTCGAGCGGTCGACCGCCTCCGCGGCCTACAGCTTCGTCCGCTTCGCCGGCGGCGCGGCCGCGCCGTACCTCGCGGGCAAGCTCGGGGAGCACAGCATCGCGCTGCCGTTCTGGGTCGGCGCCGCCTGCACCGCGGCCGCGGTACTCGTCCTGCTGGCCGGTCGCGCGGCGCTCGCGCACATCGATGACCATGATCCCGCGCCGCACAGCGTCGACGAAGCGACAGCGATCACCGTGGGCGACTGAGTCGATGGCGGGAGTACCGTCGGATGGTATGGGCGATGCGCGGCGAGGGCGGGTAAAGATCGAGACCAGCCAGAAGCGAGTGCGGGTATTTCTCGGTGGCCGCGTGGTGGCCGATACGGCACGACCGGTGCTGGTGTGGGAGAGCCCGCACTACCCGACGTACTACGTACCGGCGGCGGATCTGCGCGCGAAACTCGAGGCGACCGGCAACACCCACCACTCTCCCAGTCGCGGTGAGGCGACGGAATACGACGTGGTCGTCGATGGCGCCACGGCCGCGGCTGCCGCACTGCGCTACCACGATTCACCGTTGCCCGAGCTGAACGAGCTGGTCCGGCTCGAGTGGAACAAGATGGACGAGTGGTTCGAAGAAGACGAGCCGGTCTACGTCCACCCCCGCGACCCCTACTCTCGGGTCGACATCCTCGCCAGCTCCCGGCACGTGCGGGTGGAGATCGACGGTGTCACGGTCGCGGACTCGCACTCTCCGCGCATCCTCTTCGAAACCGGGCTGCCCGCAAGGTATTACCTCCCGATGACCGACGTCCGGATGGACCTGTTGCAGCCGTCCGACACCCACACCAGCTGCCCCTACAAGGGCACCGCCGACTATTGGACCGTCCGCGTGGGCGACAACGAATACCGGGATTACGTGTGGGGCTACCGCACGCCGCTGCCGGAGAGCCAGAAGGTCGCCGGGCTGGTCTGCTTCTACAACGAGAAGGTCGACACCTACGTCGACGGCGAACTCCAGGAACGTCCACACAGCCCGTTCAGCTGAGCGGTTCAGCGGTAGCCGGTCAAGCCGTCCGCGAGCTCTTCGTCGTCGCCGTCGCGGTAGGCGGCGAGTGCTTGCTGGAGGGCGAAAGTGCCTTGGATAGCTGCTATTCGGGCGGTGAGGTCACCAGTTGACGCCTCAGTGTGCGCCAGTACCCTGCGCAGTACCTCTGGGCCGTAAGCGCTGACGGCGGCGAAGTCCTCGGCCGGGTCACCGAGACAGGCATCGTCCCAGTCGACGACGCCGCGCAAGGTCGGTAATCCATCGACGTTGTCCCACAACAGGTTTTCGCCGCCGAGATCCCCGTGGACGACCGCGCTGTTCAGCTGCGGTAGAGCGTCGAGTGCCGTCAACTCTCGCTCGGCGCGTTTCCGCCCAGCTGCGTGCATGAGTGGATACAACTCGCCACGGACACCGTCGGCGAACTCACGCCATCGATCGACCGGAGCGGGCGGGAGCGATTCGCGTATCGCTTGGTCCCCGCCGGCGGCAGACAGCCTGGACAACAACGCATGACATTGCCGCGCAACAGCTTCCGCGCTCTCTGGATAACTGATCGCGTCTACCGCCAAGGGCGCACCCGGAACCCGGGTCAGCACCACATAAGGAACAACGTCGCCAGGCCCTGCCACCGCCAGCGGCTCAGGGACGCGCACACCGAGATCGAGCCCGGACAACACACGCAGCACCGCCACCCGAGACGGCAGACGCACCGCCGCCGCATCGGTGCGCGCCAGGCGGACGACTCGCTCCGAACCGATCACCACATAGTGGAACTGGCCTTCACGCACCGTGAGATCACCTGGCGCGTCGCCGGGCAACAGGCGGCCGAGCAGCCCTCCGTGTGTCTCGAGCAGAGCGTCCACATCCACCGTTTCCACACCCGTGTTTCTACCGTGCCGATTCGGTGCTACCACCGCCGCGGCTGGCTCACACCGCGACGAGCGGCGGCTTGTCTTCGGCGCGCCGGTATTGGCCTGGGGCAAGACCGTATTCGCGCTTGAACGCTTTGGCGAAGGCGAATTCGGAGGTATAACCGACCTTTCGGGCCACCGTGCCCAGCGGGCTGTCGGTTTCCCGGAGCAGGCGGGCCGCGGTGAGCATGCGCCAGCGGGTGACATAGGCCAGCGGTGGTTCGCCGACGGTGGCCGTGAAGCGGCGTGCCAGGGTGGCCCTGGAGACACCGGCGACGTCGCTGAGATCGGGGACGGTCCAGGTGCGCGCGGGTTCCTCGTGCACGGCGCGCAGCGCGGCGGCCACCGCCGGATCGGCGAAAGCGCCTGCCCAGCCGGTAGATCGATCGGTGGCCTGTTCGTCCAGCCAGGCACGCAGGACGAAGAGCAGCAGCGTTTCCAGCAGCGCGGGAACGGCGGCGTCGCTGCCAGGGCGGGGTTCGGCGATCTCCGCGGCGAGCAGGTCGACGGCGCCGCGCAGCGCCGGGTGCCTGCCGGGACGGGCCGGGAGGTGAATGAATTCCGGCAGCTCATCGAGCAGCGGGTGGCTGCGCTGCCTGCCGAGTTCGTAAGCGCCGCAGAGCAATGCCGTGCGCACGCCGGGGCCGGTGATTTCCCTCGGTTCCCCCGGCTGCGCTATCTCGGTGACCGGCGTGTCGAGGCTGTCCAGGAGGTCGTGATCGGCACCACGCGGCATGAACACGACATCGCCGACACCGAGCGCCATCGGGCTGCCGCCCGGCGGCACCAGCCAACAGGAACCCTGCAACACCACATGGAACCCGGCACCCGGCACCACGGGGTAGCGGCGACCCCATGGCGCGTGTCGAATGAACATCCCGGAGGTCGGGCTGCCGGTGCGGATGGCTGCGATGGTCTCGCTGAGAATGTCCACTCGTTCACCATAGCGCTTGATGGTGAGCGTTTAAGACATACCGACGAGCAATACGGCCATTGGTTTACTCATCGAACAGCCATAGATTTCGAGTCATGACATCGACGAGCGCAACCGAATCCAGCAAGACCATCGCCATCTACGGCGCCACCGGCATCACCGGCGGCTACGTCCTCACCGAGCTGCGCCGACGTGGCTTCACGCCGATTCTGGTGGGCCGCAACGCGGACCGGATCCGCGCCGCCGCGGTAGCCGCCGACCTGCCCGACGCCGCGATCCGAGTGGCCGATCTCGGCAACCACGACGCCCTGGTGGCCGCGTTCACCGGCGCGGACGTGGTGATCAGCAGCCTGCCCGCGTACGTCCAACACGGTCCCGCGGTGCTGGCGGCGGCGATCGACGCCGGGGCGCACTACACCGACATGTCCGGTGAGCAACTGTTCCTGAAGCGGGTGTTCGACGAGTTCGGCCCGCGGGCCGAGGCGGCCGGGGTGAGCCTGGTCTCCGGCGTCACCGACAGCAATCTGCCCGGCGACCTGCTCGGTTATCTGACGACCCGGCGGGTGACCGGTCCGGCCGAAGTAGTGGTCAGTCACCTGAGCAAGAGCGGCGGCAACGGGTCCAAGGGCAGCGCCAAGACGGTGTTCGCCAGCCTCGACTGGTTCCGCAACGGCGGCTGGAACTACGCGAACGGCGAATTCCACACCGGCGCAACGGCTAAGCACAACACGATGACCTTTCCCGGCGACACCGAACCGACCTCGGTCGCGAAATTCCCCCAGCCGCCGGTGCTCACGATTCCCCGTCACTCGAACGTCTCCTACGTCGAGGGGGTGCTGGCCACCTCGATTCTCGACACACTGAGCGGCTTCACCGAAGAGATCATCGACTCGCTGCCGGACGCACCCAGTGCGGATCTGCGCTACGACCTGGTCGTCGACGCGTTCGGGGCGGACGGCCGGACGGTCCGCGGCGTGGTGAGTGGTGTGCATTCCTACCGCGATTCGGCACTGATGGCGGTCGAGGTCGCCGTGCGACTGATGGACGGCACGCCGAAGCCGGGAGCGCTGGCCGCGGCCGAGGCCTTCGACGCGGCCGACTTCCTCGATGCGCTCGCGCCCTTCGACATCACCTGGCGCATCGAAGAACTCTGATCCGGCAGTGCGAAAGGCGCCGCACCGGCGCCTTTTCGCGGCGGGTCAGGCATAGTCGAGTGATGACCGAGACCCGACCCGCGCTCGCCGCCGCCCTCGACCTGGCACCCCACCCGGAGGGTGGCTGGTTCCGCGAAACCTGGCGCAGCGCCGTGGAATTCACCCCGGACGGTTATGCCGGCGCACGATCCAGCGCAACCGCGATCTACTTCCTGCTGCTGCCCGGTGAACAGTCCGCACCCCATACGGTCCGCTCCGACGAACTGTGGCTCTGGCATCGCGGCGGTCCGCTGCTGCTGAACATCGGCGGCGAAGAGATCGTCCTCGGCCCCGACGTCGAACGCGGTCAGCTGCTACAAGCCGTCGTGCCGGGCGGAGTCCGCCAGGCCGCACGCCCCGCAGGCGACGAGTATGTCCTGGTGAGCTGCCTCGTCTCCCCCGGCTTCGACTTCGCCGACTTCGAAATGAACTGACCCGCACGCCCTGGCGACCAGAACTCGTCGGCGAACAGGTAGACCGTGGCGGGGAAGTCACCAGGGCCGGTTGCTATTCCGGAACTTCGAGGACGCCCTCGTCCACGGCCCATTTGATGGTTTTCTCCAGCTGCGGGCAGGAGTCCGGGCGGCCGGGACCGCCACCGTTCCTGCTGAGTTCGGCGAAGACGGGGCAGCGCGTTTGCGGCGGCTCGGTCCACTGCACCGAGGTCTGGTGGGAACTGCTCTTACGCACCAGCACCTGACTCTGGCAGGCCTGACACCGCAGCGGTGTCAGGCCGTGCTCCAGATAGCGCTGCTTGTCGACCACCGTCTGGGCGCGCACTTCGGCCTGCCGCGCCGGCTGGTCGGCGAAGTCGGGTGCTTTAGCCCAGGTGACCATCAGACTCCGGCCTCCGCTTCCTTGGCCTCGGCCGCGTCGGATTCCCGCTTGCGCCGCAGGTTCTCCGCGACCTCGGCCTCCCATGCCTCGTTGGCCTTGGTGGTGTCCACCTCGAACTCGAAGCGCTGGGTCATCTTCTCGGTGACGTCGGCCGCGTCCACATAGAACTGGTCATACCAGCGGCGCAGCTGGTAGACCGGGCCGTCTTCCTCACAGAGCAGTGGATTTTCCACCTTGGACTTGTGCTTCCAGATCTCGACGTCCTGCAGGAAGCCGACGCTGATGCCCTCGGACATCTTCGCGGCCAGCTTGTCCGCCATCTCGCCCTCGACGCCCTTCGGCTTCTCGAGCGTGATGCCCCACTGCAGGACGAAGGAATCGTGGGTCACCGGGTAGTGGCAGTTGATCAGGACGCTCTTGACCTCGTACCCACTGTAGATATTGATCAGCGGATTGATCATGTAGGACGGCCCGAAGTAGGACGCCTCCGACTTCAGCAGGGTGTCGCCGCCGTATTTGGACGCCATCCCGATGTCCGGCCTGCCCTTGGTCTCCAGGAACTGAGTGGCGATGTGGCCCTCGAAGACGTTCTTGAAGTAGGTGGGGAAGGCGAAGTGGATGTAGAAGAAGTGCGCCATGTCGACCACGTTGTCGATGATCTCGCGGCAGTTGGCGCCCTCGATCAGCATCGAATTCCAGACCCATTCGGTCCAGCCGCTGTCGAGTTCTTCGGTCGGATTGCCGTCCGCATCGGTGTAGGGACCCTTGATGTGCGGGATGGTCACCTCCGGCGGCGGCTGGCTGCCCTCGACGTCGTGCCAGACGAACAACTGTCCGTTGCGCTCGAGCGTGGTCCATTTCCTGGTACGCGCCAGCGGCGGCACCCGCCGCCCATAAGGAATCGCGGTGCACTTGCCGTTCACGCCGGACCAGCGCCAATCGTGGAACGGGCAGGCGATGTCGTCACCCTTGACCTCGCCCATGCTCAGGTCGCCACCCATGTGCCTGCAGTAGGCGTCCAGCACGCGCAGCTCACCGGCGCTGTCGGCCCAGATGACGAGCTTGGTGCCGAACACATTGACGGCGTGTGGCTTGCCGTCGCGGAACGACTTGGCCAGACCGAGGCAATGCCATCCCCTCGCATACCGGGTGGGCACGGTACCGACATCTAGCTCCCGGACCTTCGCACCGCTCCCCTGTGGGGTAACTGCCATCGCGAATCCTCCTCCTTCTGTACTAGAACACGTTACAAAAATGTCGCGTTCCGTGCCAGCGATTCCGGTCACTTCCTGCACATGTCCATCTACGACCCGGGTTCGGCACCGGTTCTCGACAGAAATAAGAACCTGTTCTAGTCTCAGAGGCAATGAGTACCGGTTATCAATCGACCAGGCAGGAGCAGGTCCCGAGATGACGCAAGAAGTGACCGAACGGGTCGACGCGCTGTTGCCGACGCTGCGCGAGCGCGCGCAGGAGGCCGAGGACCTGCGGCGGATCCCCGACGAATCCATGAAGGCGTTGCAGGAGACCGGTTTCTTCCGGCTGCTGCAGCCCAAACAGTGGGGCGGTCACGCGGCCGACCCGGTGGTCTTCTACGACACGGTGCGCAAGATCGCG
This sequence comes from Nocardia brasiliensis, assembly GCF_042691675.1. GTDB lineage: Bacteria > Actinomycetota > Actinomycetes > Mycobacteriales > Mycobacteriaceae > Nocardia > Nocardia brasiliensis_D. The sequence goes on along the minus strand of NZ_CP170507.1, from coordinate 718,802 downwards.
AGCGCGTGCGGGTCCACCGGCTGGGTGGCAGGCATTGTCGGCGTACACAATTGGCATCTGGCGCTGTACGCCCAGCAGGCGCAGGAAGACGTCTGGGGCGAGGACACCGAGGTGCGGATCTCCTCGTCCTACGCGCCGATGGGTGCGGGCCTCGCCGTCGACGGTGGATACCTCGTCAACGGCGCGTGGGCCTGGTCGTCCGGCTGTGACCACGCCACCTGGGCGGTGCTGGGCGGACCGGTGATCAAGGACGGCAAGCCGGTCGACTTCGGCAGCTTCCTGATTCCACGCGACGACTACCGCATCGATGACGTATGGAACGTGGTCGGCCTGCGCGGCACCGGCTCCAATACCGTTGTGGTGAAGGACATTTTCGTTCCGTCGCACCGGTTCCTGAGTTTCCGCGCGATGAGCGAGATGAAATCGCCCGGCCTGGAACAGAACACCGACCCGGTGTACAAGATGCCGTGGGGCACCGTCCATCCCACGACAATTTCCGCGCCCATCGTCGGCATGGCCTACGGTGCGTACGAGGCGCATGTCGAGCATCAGGGCAAGCGGGTACGCGCGGCGTACGCGGGCGAGAAGGCGAAGGACGACCCCTTCGCCAAGGTGCGCATCGCGGAGGCGGCCAGCGATATCGACGCGGCTTGGCGGCAGCTGTCCGGCAATGTCGCCGACGAGTACGCATTACTGGTCGCGGGTAAGGATGTCCCGTTCGACCTGCGGGTGCGGGCTCGGCGCGACCAGGTGCGGGCCACCGGTCGCTCGATCGCCGCCATCGACAAGCTCTTCGAGAGTTCGGGTGCCACGGCGCTGGCGAACGGCACTCCGCTGCAACGCTTCTGGCGCGACGCGCACGCGGGCCGGGTACATGCCGCCAATGATCCCGAGCGGGCCTACCTGATGTACGGCACACACGAGTTCGGGCTGCCCGTCACCGACGGCATGGTGTAGGAGCTGGAGTCGTGACCTCTACCACGGAACTGACCGCCGAGTCGACCTCCCGCTACGCACAGGTGCGGCCGGACCTGCGGCTGCACTACCACGAAGCGGGCGCAGGCAACGGGCCGACGATCGTGCTGCTGCACGGTGGCGGACCCGGCGCGTCGTCTTGGTCGAACTTCGCCCGCAACATCCCGGTGCTGGCGCAGAATTTTCACGTGCTCGCCGTGGACCAGCCCGGGTACGGTCGCTCGGACAAGCCGACCGAGCATCCGCAGTACTTCGTGCACAGCGCCTCGGCGCTGCAGGATCTGCTCGATCACCTGCAGATCACGTCGCGGGTACATCTGCTCGGCAATTCACTCGGCGGCGGCACGGCCGTCCGGTTCGCACTGGATTACCCCGATCGGGCAGGCAAGCTGGTGCTGATGGGGCCGGGTGGGTTGAGCACCAACCTGTTCTCGCCCGATCCCACCGAGGGCGTGAAACTGCTCGCCAAGTTCAACTACGAGCCGACCAGGGAGAACCTGGAAGCGTTCCTGCGGATCATGGTCTTCGATCAGTCGCTGATCACCGACGAGTTGATCGACGAACGGTTCGCCTCGGCCAGCACACCGGAATCGCTCGCCGCGGCTCGGGCGATGGGAAAGTCCTTCGCCGGTGCGGATTTCGCGAAGGGCATGCTCTGGCGCGACGCCTATACGCTGCGTCAGCCGGTGCTGTTGATCTGGGGGCGGGAGGATCGGGTCAACCCGCTCGACGGGGCGCTCGTCGCCACCAAGCTGATCCCGCGGGCGCAGCTGCACGTGTTCGGTGACTGCGGGCACTGGGCACAGTTGGAGAAGTTCCACGAATTCAACCGGCTGGCAATTGATTTCCTCGCCGGTACCAAGGAGAAGTGATGGGGATTCGATCACTCGCCTATCTGCGCATCGAGGCGACCGATATGGCCGCCTGGCGCGAGTACGGGCTCAAAGTGCTCGGCATGGTCGAAGGCAAGGGCGGGAATCCGGACGCACTGTACCTGCGGATGGACGAATTCCCGGCTCGGCTGGTGATCGTGCCCGGCGAACAGGACCGGCTGCAGATCTCGGGTTGGGAAACGGCCAATGCCGCAGAGCTGCAGGATATCCGGAGTCGGCTCGAAGCCGCGGGCGTGCCCTACAAGGAGGGTACGGCCGCGGAACTGGCCGATCGGCGGGTGCACGAGCTGATCCGGTTCGACGATCCCTCCGGCAACACCCTGGAGGCGTTTCACGGTGCGGCACTGGAACATCGGCGGGTGGTGAGCCCGTACGGTCACCGGTTCGTCACCGAGGAGCAGGGGCTCGGGCACGTGGTGCTCAGCACCAAGGACGACAAGGCCGCGCTGGAGTTCTATCGCGACGTACTCGGCTTCCGGCTGCGCGACTCGATGCGGCTGCCACCGCAGATGGTCGGGCGTCCCGCCGACGGTGAACCCGCCTGGCTGCGGTTCTTCGGCTGCAACCCGCGGCACCACTCGCTCGCCTTCCTGCCGATGCCGACACCGAGCGGCATCGTGCACCTGATGCTCGAGGTCGAGGAAGCCGACGATGTCGGGTTGTGCCTGGATCGCGCGCTGCGCAAGAAGGTACGCATGTCGGCGACCCTCGGCAGGCACGTCAACGACAAGATGCTCTCCTTCTACATGAAGACGCCGGGCGGCTTCGACGTCGAATTCGGCTGCGAGGGACTCGAAGTCGACGACAATGACTGGATTGCCCGGGAATCCACCGCCGTGAGCCTGTGGGGCCACGACTTCACGGTCGGGCAGCGCCAGCAGTGACGGGCCAGGGGACGGCAGCAGGCGAAGCCGACGGGGTGGGTGAGCAGAGGGCGAGCGAAACGATGACCCAACCCGCCATCGATGGCCGGCAATTCCGCAATGTGCTCGGCCAGTTCTGCACCGGCATCACCGTCATCACCACCTTCGACGATGCCGAGGCGCCGATCGGTTTCGCCTGCCAATCCTTCGCCGCCCTCTCCCTCGACCCACCCCTGATCCTGTTCTGCCCCACCAAGACCTCACGCTCCTGGGCGGCCATCGAACAATCCGGGCGCTTCTGCGTCAACGTCCTCGCCGAAGCGCAACGCGACCTGTGCGCCCGCTTCGGATCCCGCGAACCCGACAAATTCGCCGGCGCCCCCTGGCACACCTCACCCCGCACCCTCCCCGTCCTCGACGACGCCCTCGCCACCATCGAATGCACCGTAGAAAGCGTCGTAGACGGCGGCGACCACCACATAGTCATCGGCCGAGTCCAAGCCCTCACCGAATCCACCACCTCCGGCCGCCCCCTCCTCTTCTACCGAGGCCAATACACCGCCATAGAACCCGAAAAAACCACCCCCGCCCCCTGGCGCGCCGACCTCGAACACTTCCTCACCACCACCACCCTCGACACCTGGCTGTAACGCCGCGTGTAGCCCACTGTGCTACACGCGGCTACACTGGTCTCATGAAGGTGATCTCGCAGCGGGAATTCCGCAATAACTCTGCTGCGGTCATGGATGCTGTCGAAGCCGGCGAGACGTTTCGGGTTACCCGCAACGGCGTCGAAGTCGCAGAGCTGCGGCCGGTCCATCGTCGGCGCCGTTTGACCGCCGAGGAACTCGTCGAACGACACCGCAACCTACCTCGCGTTGACTATGCGCAGATGCGCAAGGAAGCAGACGAATTCTTCGGCACCGCGGATCGCATCGGGGACGATGATGTATGGGGTTCGCGCGGGTGAGCGACCGACGAGCTTCCGGCGTATTGGACACGTGCACATTCATCGACCTGTACGAGCTCGATCTGGATTTACTGCCGAAGATCCCCGACATCACAACAATCACTTTGGCCGAGCTCCACCAGGGAGTCGCTATGGCCAAGGACCCCGTCACCCGTGCGGCACGATCCGAGCAGCTGGGCATAGCCATCGTCGAATTCGACCCGCTTCCGTTCGATGAGGACGCTGCGACTCGGTACGGAACACTGGTCGCACTCACCCTTGCCGCGAAACGCGACCCCCGTCCGCGCCGGATGGACCTGCTCATCGCAGCCATCGCATCCTCACGTGGTCTGGCGCTCTACACGCGCAACAGTGCGGACTTCCGCGGACTAGAGAGCATGGTCGAGATCGTCGCGGTGTGATCGATCGACCTCAGCCGGCCTGCCGCCCGCTCGACCTGGTGGGCAAGTCACGCTGTTTCGAATGCGGCAGGCCGGGAACCGCGTCGGTGAGCCGATTCGGAGGAGGTGGCCGTGGACAGCACGGGTGCAGAGCGGGTGGTGATTGTTGGTAGCGGGTTTGCCGGGTTCGCTTGTGCCAAGAGGTTGTGCCGGATTTTGGGGCGGGCGGGGCGGGAAGCCGAGGTCTTGCTGGTTACGCCCAATGACTACATGTTGTATACGCCGTTGTTGCCGGATGTGGCCGGTGGGTTGATCGATCCGCGGTTTGTGGCGATTTCGCTGGCCGATGCGCTGCCGCGGGTTCGGCTGGTGATCGGTAAGGCGGAAGCGGTCGATCTGGCGAAGAAGACGATCACGGTGAGTAGTGAGCATCAGCCGGAGCGGGAATTGTCTTGGGATCGGCTGGTTCTGACGCCCGGGTCGGTGACGCGGCTGTTCGACGTGCCCGGTGTGGCCGAGCACGCCCATGGTCTGAAGACGGTGGCGGAAGCGCTGTACCTGCGCGAGCAGCTGCTGCGGCAGCTGGAGCTGGCGGACTTCGAGGACGACCCGGAGGTGCGCCGCGCCCGGCGGACCGTCGTCGTGGTCGGCGCGTCCTACGCGGGGACCGAGCTCATCGCGCAATTGCGGGCGCTGGCCGACACCTACGCCGACCGGCGCGGCTTCGACCCGGCGGAGGTCCGCTTCGTGCTGCTCGACATGGCCGAGCGGGTGATGCCGGAGGTGGGTGATCGGCTGAGCGACAAGGTCCTGAACGTGCTACGCGAACGCGACATCGACATCCGGCTGAAAACCTCGCTGAAGGAACTGACGGACAGCCGAGCGGTGCTGACCGACGGAACGGTCGTCCCCACCTACACCTGCGCCTGGGTGACGGGGGTTACCGGCGCACCACTGCTCGAAACGCTCGGCCTGCCGATGGAACGGGGACGCTTGGTGGTCGACGCGAAGCTCGGCGTACCCGGTCACCCGGACGTCTTCGCGGGCGGTGATGCGGCGGCGGTGCCCGACCTCACCAAACCCGGCAAGATCACCCCGCCGACGGCGCAGCACGCGTCCCGGCAGGGCAAGGCGCTCGCCAGGAATGTCGCCGCCAGCCTCGGCATCGGCGTGGCCGCACCGTACAAACACCGCGATATGGGTCTGGTCGTCGATCTGGGACCGCACTTCGCAGTGGCGAATCCGTTGGGCGTCAACCTGTCCGGCTTCCCCGCCAAGGCGGTGACGCGTGCGTACCACACCGTCGCCGTGCCCAGGCCGGTCAACCGCTGGGCGATCTCGCTGGGCTATCTGACCAACTCGGTCACCCCACGCCCACTGTCCCTGCTTGGACTCGTCAGTCCGGAAGAGGCGAGCTTCGGCAGCAGCGAAGGCATCCCGAGCCATCGGTGAGTACACACGAGAACGGGCCGCGAACGGTACTCCGTTCGCGGCCCGGGCTTTTCGGTAATCAGGCGGATACTGTCAACTTCTCCCGCTGAAGCTCAAGGGCAATGTCGATGAGTTGGTCTTCCTGGCCGCCGACAAGCTTGCGCTTACCCGCGCGGACCAGCATTTCGGCGGCGGAAACGCCGTAGCGTTCGGCCTGCCGCTCGGCGTGCTTGAGGAAACTGGAGTAGACGCCCGCGTAACCCATCATCAGGGACGAGCGGTCCAGCAGGCATTCCTGCGGCATGGCCGGACGAACGACATCTTCGGCGGCGTCGGCGATCGCGAAGAAGTCGATACCCGTCGTGATCTCGAGCTTGTCGCACACGCCGACCAGCGCTTCGACCGGCGTATTGCCCGCGCCCGCGCCGAAACGCCGGGCACTACCGTCGATCTGGGTGGCGCCCGCGCGAATGGCGTAGATGGAATTCGCCACCGCCAGGTCGAGGTTCTCGTGACCGTGGAATCCGACCTGGGCATCGTTGCCGAGTTCGGCGACCAGGGCGGCGACGCGATCAGTGACCTGCTCGAGCACCAGCGCTCCCGCGGAGTCGACGACATAGACGCACTGGCAGCCCGCGTCCGCCATGATGCGGGCTTGTTTGGCCAGCACCTCTGGCGGCTGGCTGTGCGACATCATCAGGAAGCCGACGGTTTCCAGGCCGAGTTCGCGGGCCAGGCCGAAGTGCTGGGTGGAAACGTCGGCTTCGGTGCAGTGGGTGGCGATGCGGCAGATGGACGCGCCGTTGTCCTGGGAGATCTTGATGTCTTCCTTGACACCGACACCCGGCAGCATCAGGACCGCGATCTCGGCCCGCTTCGCGGTCTCCGCCGCGATCTTGACCAGTTCCTGCTCAGGGGTTTTGGAGAAGCCGTAGTTGAACGACGAGCCGCCGAGGCCGTCGCCGTGGGTGACCTCGATGACCGGCACCCCCGCGCCGTCGAGGGCGGCGACGATGTCCCGGACCTCGGTGGCGGTGAACTGGTGGCGCTTGTGGTGCGATCCGTCGCGCAGCGACGTATCGGTGACGCGGATGTCGAGTTCTGCTGAGTACGTCATGTTTTCGCTCCCTTACACCCGTGCCGAGACGATCTGTCCCGCAATGACTTCGCCGACTCGGGTGGCGGCGGCGGTCATGATGTCGAGGTTGCCCGCATACGGCGGCAGGAAATCACCCGCGCCTTCCACCTCGACGAACACCGATACCTTCGCCATCCCGCCGGAGACCACCGACGGCGGGTCGAACTGCGGGTCGTTGAGCAGCCGATAGCCGGGCACATACTGCTGGATATCGGCCACCATGCGATGAATGGAGTCGGTGATGGCGTCGGTGTCCGCGTCCTCGGGGATGGCGCAGAAGATGGTGTCGCGCATGATCATCGGCGGTTCGGCGGGGTTCAGAATGATGATCGCCTTCCCGCGCTGCGCGCCACCGATGGTTTCCACCCCACGACTGGTGGTCTTGGTGAACTCATCGATATTGGCGCGCGTCCCGGGACCCGCGGACACCGACGAGACAGAGGCCACGATTTCCGCGTAAACAACTGGCACTACGCGAGATACGGCCGCGACGATCGGAATGGTGGCCTGACCACCACAGGTGATCATGTTGACGTTCGGCGCGTCCAGATTCGCACCGAGATTCACCGGCGGCACCACCGCGGGCCCCACGGCGGCGGGCGTGAGATCCACCGCGCGGATACCCGCCTCGGCATACTTCGGGGCGGCGGCACGATGCACATACGCCGAGGTGGCCTCGAAAATCAGCTCGGGCAGCTCGGTTCGGCCCAACAGCCAGTCCACTCCTTCGGCAGAGGTTTCCAACCCCAGCCCGCGGGCCCGCTTCAAACCCTCACTGTCCGGATCGATCCCGATCATCCACCGCGGCTCGATGGCCGTAGAACGCAACAGTTTGTAGAGCAGATCGGTACTGATATTGCCGGACCCGACGATCGCGGCGGTGACGGTCCCGTTCTCGGACACCACAAGCCTCCTAAATGAATTGCAAACGGACAGAGCCGAGCCCAGCGAACTCGGCATGAAACCCATCGCCCGGCCTGGCGTCGATGGCGCGGGTGCACGAGCCGGGCAGCACGATGTCGCCCGCCTTCAGCCGGACCCCGAAGCTCGCGACCTTGCGGGCGAGCCAGGCGACCGCGATCACCGGGTCACCGAGCACCGCGTCGCTGCGGCCCTCGGCCACCACCTCACCGTTGCGGGTGAGCACCGCGTCGATCGCCTTGATATCGATATCCTCGGGCGCCACCCGCTGCGGGCCGAGCACGTATCCCGCGGAGGACGCGTTGTCGGAGATGGTGTCCATCAGCCCGATGTTCCAGTCCTTGATCCGCGAATCGATCAGCTCGATGGCGGGCGCGAAAGCCACCGTCGCGGCGAGCACGTCGGCCTCGGTGCAGTCCGCGCCGGGCAGGTCGGCGCCGAGCACGAACCCGACCTCGACCTCGACGCGCGGAAACAGGTAGCGACCGGCCTCGACCGGGACGTCTTCGTAGACTTCCATTTCCGCGAGCAGATGACCGTAGTCGGGTTCATCCACACCCATCATCTGCTGCATGGCCTTGGACGAGAGCCCGACCTTGTGCCCCACCACCCTGGCGCCGGTGTCGAGCCGGCGCCGGATATTGATCAGCTGGATCTCGTAGGCATCGACCACATCGATATCCGGGTACCGGCTGACCAGCGGATCGATCGGCACTCGGTCGCGCTCGGCGCGCTCGAGTTCGTCGGCCAGTTCGGTTCGTACCGCATCGGACAGCACGCTAGTTTCCTTCCACAGTTGCTTGATCGAGTGCGGGAACCTGTTCGCCCGCCGCGGACCGACCGGCCCGGCGGCCGGAGAAGATGCAGTCGGACAGCGAAAGCCCGCTGACATAGGACTCCGAGCAGATGCCGACCGCCGTCCGCCCGGCCGCGTAGAGACCCGGAATATCCGTTCCGGCAGTGGATTTCACCGCGCCGGTGCGCTCGTCCACGACGACACCGCCGAGAGTGAGCATCGGACACGGATTGCTCAAGCTCGGTTTGATGCCCACATCCAGCAACCAGAAGGGCCCGGTGCGCAGCGGTTTGGTGAACTCGGCCGGCTTGCCGACCGGATCCGGCGTACCGTTCGCGATCGCGGCGTTGTGCGCGTCCACCGTCGCCCGCAGCCCAGCGATATCGATGCGCGCCTTCGCGGCAACGGCTTCCAGTGTGATGCCGCGAATCGCGGTGCGCCGCATGGCCTCGAACTGACCGCGCTGGAACCAGGCGCCCTGCTTACCGATCTGGGCGATGGCGGTGCGCATCAGCTCGTCGTCGGCGAGCAGCCAGCCCTTGCCGTCGTGTTCGGTGATGAGCGCGTGACCGACCGCCGCACCGTACCGGGTTTCGTCGATGACCCGGCGGCCCCCCGCGTCGACCAGTATCGCGCCGGTAAAAGCGCTGGGCGGCAAGAGGAACCGCCAGGCCGAGACATTGCCCATCCGGTCGGTGGCCGCGCCGACCTGTTGCGCGAGGAGGATGCCGCTGCCGTCGTCGCCGGTGGTGCCGAGGGCGAGGCCGCCGCGATAGGCCGGGGCATATTCGCGCAGCATCGCGCGATTGGCGATGAAACCACCCGCGCTGAGCACCACGCCGCGCCGGGCCAGCACCCGAATTGTCCGGCCGTACTGACGATCCAGCCGGGTCAACCGCTTCTCCAACGCGGCACGCAGCGGCGGATAGTAGATCCCCGGCTTGGCGGCGACTTTCGCCAAGCGGGTGTAGCGATCACGGATCCGACCCGGAGCGTCGCGCAACGTGCGGCATTCGACACCGAGCACCGTGCCCGCATCGTCGGTGATCAGTTGCGTCGCCTGGGTGAGGGTTTCGAGCCGTACGCCCAGCCGGGACGCGGCGGCGGCGAGCGGCGCGGTCAGCTGCTTGCCGGAGGTGCCACGGCCTTTGACCCGATGCCCGCGCTGCGCCGCCGGAATGTCGCGGAACGCACCCGAGATCTCACTGCCCGAGTAGTACAGGTAGTAGCTGTCGTTCGGGTACGACGTCTTGTACGGGCACAGCGACGCCTCGAACGGCACGCCGTGCCCCTTCAGCCATTCGATCATCGCCGGGCTCTCGGCCACGAAACGGCGCAACGTCTCCGGCGACACCGCGTCACCGACCTCACGCGCGAGATAGGCGAGCATCGCCTCCGGCGTATCGACGACACCGGCCTCCTGCTGCACCGATGTCCCGCCGCCCGCGTAGATGATGCCGCCGGACAACGCCGAGGCCCCGCCACCGGCGAACCGGTCCAGTGCCAGCACCTGCGCGCCGTCGGCCGCCGCCTCCAGTGCCGCGGCGGCGCCCGCCGCGCCGAATCCGACGACGACCACGTCGGTGACCAGGTCCCAATCGAACCCCATGTACTTCACTCCGGTCTGAAACTGAAACGAGTTTCTCGGTGGATGGAAAGCCGAGTAAGTCTTCTGCCACACAACATAGACCAATGGCGGGATCATTCTATAACGTGTTCTACATGATTGATCGGGAATACGACGTGGTGGTGGTCGGCAGCGGCGCCGCGGGCATGACCGCCGCCCTCACCGCCGCCCACCACGGGCTCAGCGTGGTGCTCATCGAGAAGGCCGCGCACTATGGCGGGTCGACCGCCCGCTCCGGCGGTGGCGTCTGGATCCCCGGCAACAAGGCGCTGCGCGCGTCCGGGCGACCCGACGACCGCGAGGCGGCCCGCACCTATCTGCACAGCATCATCGGGGACGTGGTGCCCAAGGACCGGATCGATACCTACATCGACCGGGGCGCGGAGGCCTTCGACTTCGTGCTCGACCACACCCCGCTGAAGATGAAGTGGGTGCCCGGCTACTCCGACTACTACCCCGAGGCGCCCGGTGGCCTCGGCGAGGGTCGCTCGTGCGAGCCCGCTCCGTTCAACGCCAAGGTGCTCGGCGCGGAGCTGGCCAAGCTGGAGCCGCCCTACGCCAAGGCGCCGCTGAACGTCGTCGTCATGCAGGCCGATTTCGTCCGGCTCAACCTGATTCGCAGGCACCCGAAGGGCATGATGCGCGCCATCCGGGTCGGCGCGCGCACCTACTGGGCCAAGTTCACCGGCAAACACATCCTCGGCATGGGCCAGGCCATCATCGCCGCGATGCGCAAGGGACTGCTGGACGCGAATGTGCCGGTCCTGCTGAATACCCCGCTGACCGGGCTGGTGGTGGAGAACGGCGTGGTCACCGGGGTCGAGGCCGAGCACGAGGGCGAGCCGGTCACCTTCACCGCGCGCTACGGCGTGGTACTCGGCAGCGGCGGTTTCGAGCGCAATGCCGAGCTGCGCACCAAGTACCAGCGTCAGCCCATCACCACCGAGTGGACGACCGGTGCGGCCGCCAATACCGGCGACGGCATCATCGCGGGCATGGCGGCAGGCGGCGACGTCGGGTTCATGGAGGACGCCTGGTGGGGTCCGACCGTCTTCAAGGGCGGGCGGCCGTGGTTCGCGCTGGCCGAGCGCAATCTGCCGGGCACCATCATGGTCAACGCCGAGGGCAAGCGCTTCGGCAACGAGTCCGCGCCTTACGTCGAGGCCGTGCACACCATGTACGGCGGCAAGTACGGGCAGGGCGAGGGCCCGGGTGCGAACATCCCGGCCTGGCTGGTCTTCGATCAGCGCTACCGCAACCGCTACATTTACGCCGGATTGCAGCCCGGCCAGCGCTTTCCGACGCGATGGATGGAGAACGACAACATCGTCAAGGCGGACACCCTCGACGAGCTGGCCGCGAAGATCGGCGTTCCCCCGGCAAATCTCACCGCCACGGTGACCCGTTTCAACAGCTTCGCCGAAACCGGCAAGGACGAGGACTTCGGCCGCGGCGACAGCCACTACGACCGGTACTACGGCGATCCGACGGTCAAGCCGAATCCGTGCCTTGCCGCGCTGGTGCAGGGCCCGTTCTACGCCGCCAAAATCGTGCCCGGCGATCTGGGCACCAAGGGCGGTCTGGTCGCCGATACCGCGGGCCGGGTGCTGCGCGAGGACGGCACCCCGATCGAGGGCCTGTACGCCTCGGGTAACTGCTCGACTCCGGTAATGGGCCACACCTACGCGGGCCCCGGCGCGACCATCGGTCCCGCACTGACCTTCGGCTACCTGGCCGTGCTCGACATCGTCGCGAAGAAGGCCGCGCAGCCTGTTCAGGCCGTCCAGCCGCCGACCAACTAGGAGTATTGATGCCCATCGATCCGAAAGTCGCGCTCGGGGCCGAACTTCCGAGTCGGGAGTTCGCGTGGACGCCATCCGACGTGCAGCTGTATCAACTGGGGCTAGGCGCGGGGACGCGGTGGACCGATCCGGCCGAACTGCGGTACCTCGACGACCGCGTGCCCCAGGTGCTGCCGACCTTCGCGACCGTCGCGCCGACGCTGCACGAGACCGAGCCGCCGCGCGTCAGCTTCCCCGGTATCGACATAGATCTGGCGAAGGTGGTGCACGGCCACCAGGAGGTGGAGGTGCATCGCCCGATCCCGCCCACCGGTAAAGCGACCAGCACCGGTCGAATCACCGAACTGTGGGACAAGGGGTCCGCGGCGGTGGTAGTGCAGGAGCAGACCGTCACCGGTTCGGACGGTCGGCCGCTGTGGACCGCGCGCTCCTCGATCTTCGCGCGCGGCGAAGGCGGCTTCGGCGGCGAGCGCGGGCCCAGCACCAAGTCCGAACTGCCGGACCGGGCACCGGATTTCGACGTGACCACACCGACGCTGCCGCAGCAGGCACTGCTGTATCGCCTGTGCGGCGATCGCAACCCGCTGCACTCGGATCCCGAATTCGCCCGCGCCGCCGGGTTTCCCGCGCCGATCCTGCACGGACTGTGCACCTACGGAATCGTCTGCAAGACGGCCACCGACACCGTGCTCGGCTCGGCGGCCGAACGGATCACCGGATTCCGCGCCCGCTTCGCCGGAGTGCTCTACCCGGGCGAGACAATCCGTACCCGCATCTGGCAGCAGGGCAACGAATTGACCATCGCGGCAACGGTGGTCGACCGCGAGGACGCACCCGTCCTCGGCGACGTGACCTTGCGCTTCGCCTGAGCCGAAGCTGCTGCACACCCCTTGCCCGCCGCACTCGGGCGGGTTCAGGGGGCGTGCGGTGCCGTATCGACGCGGGTGCGGCGGACGGCTACGCCCTGGACGATCAACGCGTACAGCACGATCACCAGAATCGGGGCGGCGAGCGGGGCCCAGGCCAACCGCAGCGGGAGCAGCGCGGCGCCGACCGCCACGGCGGCGAAGCCGACCGCGCCCGCGACCGAGGGCACCGTGGTCGGCACCACCCCACGCGGTGCGGTGACGGTGGCCGCGTTCAGCAGATAGGTGGTGGCGACCAGCCCCATTGCGGCGGAGGCGAGTACGCCGGAGTTCGCGACGGCGAGCACGCCCACCGCCAACAGCACCGCGGCGACCGCCAGCGGCCGGAACCACCAGCCGAGGGCGACCAGGGCGAGCGCCGGGATGGCGGCCCATGGTTCCAGCAGCGCTACCGAGGTCACCAGCAGCACGCCCGACAGGACAGCGAGGAATCGGGTCATCGGCGCACCCGCACGGTCCTGCGGTGTTCCGGCAGCACGCGCATGATCTGATCGAGCCGGGTCGCCTCGGGCCAGGCCACGATGTCGACGCCGACGGTGCCCATGTCGCGATACATCGAGGCCCGCTCCAACTGCCACATCTTGGCCAGGGTCGGATCGAGATGTTCGCGAAACGGTGTGCCGCGCAAGACATCCACCACCACGACAACGTGTCCGCGCTTGCGCAGATCGATCAGCGCGAGCGCGAACTGAGTGTCCAGCAGCGTGGAGAAGGCGACGACGATGGCACCGAGCGGCACGGCCGAGTGCGGTGCCAGGGTGCCGGTGGTGGGTATGTACTCGTCGCCGACGTCCAGCACGGTATCGACGATCCGGTAGAACTGGCGGCGGCCGATATCTGGTCGCAGCCAGCGCGGTCCCTCGCCGAGGCAGACGACGGCGGTGCGGTCACCGGCTTGCAGGGTCGACTGCACCACCTGCGCCGCGCCGCGCACGGACAGTTCGAGGGAATCGGTGGCGGGGCCCGGCGCCTGCTGTGAGGTGTCCACCAGCACAACGACATCCGCGGACCGGTTGGTCAGCCGCTCGGTGACGTACAACCTGCCGCGCCGCGCGCTCACCGGCCAGTTCACGATGCGCAGCTGGTCGCCCGGCGCGTACGCGCGGATGTCGGCGTACTCGACGCCGGGCCCGTGCCTGCGGGTGAGGTGGGTGCCGAGACGCTCGGGAAGTTCGGTGCGCGGCAACCGCATGCGCTGCGGGTCGGTGATCGGGTAGACGAACAGTTGCCCCGCGGGCAGTACCGCGGTGGCGACGGCGAGGCCCGCCGGACTGAGCGCGGAGACCCGCACCGACACCGGATAGCGACCCCACCGATCCGCGGTGAGCGCCAGCCGCAGCCCGGCCGGTGCGGCGCCGGAATCGCTGGACTCCTCGACTTCGATACCCAGTGCCGCAACCGCTTCCGGCTTCAGTCGCAGCAACGCGTGCCCGCGCTCGACGAAGGCGGCGACGGTCAGCACCACCTCTTCGGATTCGAAGCACCGCAGCGTGCCGCCGCCGTCGACCTGGATCTTGGTCGAGGACTGCTGCCACGGCGCGGTGGCCAGCACCCCCAACAGCGGCGCGGCGAAGACCACCAGCTGCCACCGGCCGAGTACGACCGCGAGCACCAGAGCCACCCCGGCACAGATCGCTAGCATGAAGACCAATGGTGCCGGGCGCCACCGCAATTCGGCCTCGACCGCGGTGCTCGCGTCGCGATGCCTCATGACGGATCCTCGCTGGCGCTCGGCGCCGGAACGAGCGAAAGCTCGGCTGTGCTCATTGTTCGCTCGCTACGCTCGCTCATGTCACGGTGGCGCGTGGGACCGGGAGACGGCGCAGCAGCTCGGTGATCACGTCCTCGCCGCGGATCCGGCGCACCCACATCTCCGGCCGCAAAGTGATCCGATGCGCCATGGCCGGAATCGCCAGCGCTTTAACGTCTTCCGGAACGACGTAGTCCCGGCCGAGCAGCAGCGCCCGCGCCCGCGACATCTGCACCAGGTCCAGCTCCGCGCGCGGGCTGGCACCGACCTCCACCTGCGGGTGCGCCCGGGTGGCCGCGGCGAGCGCGACCACGTAGCTCACCACATCCGGATGCACCGTGACGTACTCGACCGATTGGCGCATCTCCAACAGGCCTTTGGCATCGACGACCTGGCCCACCTGCGGTGTCGTGGAACCGCGCTCCAGCCTGCGCCGAATCATCTGCGTCTCATCGTGTTCGGACAGGTAGCCGAGCCGGAGCTGGATCGCGAACCGGTCCAGCTGGGCTTCCGGCAGCGGATAGGTGCCCTCGTACTCGATCGGGTTATCGGTCGCCAGCACGATGAAAGGCTGTGGTAGCGGGAAAGTTTCGCCGTCGATGCTGACCTGCCCCTCGGCCATCGACTCCAGCAGCGCGGCCTGCGTCTTCGGCGGAGTGCGGTTGATCTCGTCCGCGAGCAGCACATTGGTGAACACCGGCCCACGGCGAAAGGTGAAGCGGCCGGAGGACATGTCGTAGATGGTCGACCCGAGCAGATCGGCGGGTAGCAGGTCGGGGGTGAACTGCACGCGGGTGAACTGCAGGCCGAGGGCGGCGGCGAACGACCTGGCGATCAGCGTCTTCCCGAGACCCGGTAGGTCTTCGATCAGCACGTGACCACCGGCCAGCACCGCGACCATGATCAACCGCATTTCTTCCTGCTTGCCGACCACGACCCGGGACAGCTCCCGGAGCACGGCGTCACTGCGTTGGACGGTGGCGTCCATCGGCATCGTCATGTGTGTACCCGCACTTGCCTCAACCCATTTCACATTCTTTGCAGGCGGCTCAGGATCTCGTCCAGCGCCGCCCGTCCCGGTGCCCTAGTGGTCTGATCACGCAATGCCGAGTTGGCCGGGTCCACCCAGCGCCACAGTTCCGGTCCGAACAGATGAATACCGGCGGCCTCGGTGGCCCTGCGGTTCTTCGCGACCCGCTGCCCGCTGGACAACTCGAACTCCTTGGCCAGCAGCGGACGTAGGTGCCGGTCCCAGTCGGCGCGGGTGCCGTCGGCACGGTCGGCGAGCATCTGCGCCCTGGCGTGCCAGCGGCGCAGCATCTCGGCGGGACCGTTCTCGATCTCATCGATCTCGTCGTAGCCGCGGGCTTCCGAGCGTTCCAGCAGCGACCAGACCAGCCAGGCCACCGCCAGCGCCACCGGGACCGCGGTGACCGCCGACATCACCCCGCGCGCCTGGTCGAAGGTGATCAGCTCGATCACCGCGATGACGATCGCGGCACTGATGACGATGGCCGTTCGGTTCAAGCTGCCGCCTCTCCCTGCAGGTCCGCGAGAACAATGCGCAACAGCTGCTCGGCGCGCATCCGCTGCCACTCGAGCATCGCGTGCGGGCTGAACCGAGCCTCCTCGAACAGCGCGACCAACTCGCGCGCGGAAGCGTCGTGTAACGCGCCGCGCTCGAAGGCGCGGGCGAGCACCTCCATCGGGGTGTCCGAAACCAGCGGTGCGGCAGCACGATCGAAGGCGAGGCCGCGCTCCATCGCGACGTAGCAGGCGATGATCGCGGTGCGTGGATCTTGACCGGGCACATTCATCGCGGCCAAGCCCATTTCGGCCGCTCGGGCCAGCGAGTCCACCGCGGTGGGCGGCACCGCGACCGGTGGCAACGGCGGCGGCGCGGGCTTGCGGCGGGACGCGAGGGTGACCACGATCAGTCCGATCATGGCGACGGCGACCAGTGCGATCGCGGCGATGACGGTCAGCAGGAACGCGGTGCCGGTCAGCTCGGCGGGGGTGGCGCCGGGGTCGGGCGTGCCGGTGGCGAACTCGTCCGGCGGCTGGCCGGTCGTTTGCGCGGGTACTGCTGGAGGTGGCGCGGATTCGCGGCCGATCCCGACGAAGAACACCGCGGAGACGGCGGCGAGAACCAGGGCGAGCGCCGCGAGTCCGGCCAGCACCAGCAGGCCGATCCGGCCGAGGCGCGACTGCTGACGGTCGCTGTCGCGGTCCGGTTCCGGCATGGCCAGCGGCAGCCGGTGCTGGCTGGCGATCACGCCTGCCAGCAGGATCACCATGGACACGGTGAGCAGCACCGGCATCAGCGCCACCGACAAGGCCGAAGGCGCCGAACGGTTATCGCGGGATTCGGTCACTCCTGGGATGTATCCGTGCAGCGCGATCGCGGCAAACGCCAGCAGCGTGATCAGCACGATCACGCGCAATATCGGCGCTCGCGCCCCGGCCACGTATTACCACCAAATCTGAGTACTGCACAAAACAGCCACATAGTTACATGCCGAGCGGTCCGCTCGGGATGGAATCGAATACTTCGGAATTCATCCTCTTTATCCGAGTACGGTGCCACCTCGAACCGGTCGTTCCCATGTTGCCCAACTAACCGACGCGGGTAGGCACGAATTGGGAAAGTTCACAAAGGCGACTGGCGAGTCGCGAAATATCGGGCACGCCGTGGACGCCGTCGACCAAGTCCGTCAACGGAACTCGAGCCAGCACGGTGAGTTCACGATCCGCGTCGTACAGCACATCGACCAGGTTGACGAACCGCATCGCCCAGTCGGCCGGAACCTCGCTCAGGGGAGGTACGTCGGCGATGGTCCAGCGCGGAAAGCGTTGGGCCAGTTCGACATAGTCGGCGGCCGAGGTGGGAGCGCCGCACAGGGCGGCGAATTCGATGGCGAACGCGTCGCCCTCGATGGACCGGGCACGCAGTTGGCGGGCACCGATCCGGACCGGCACCGCAGTTCCGTTGGCGCGGCTGCCCATGTTCTTCGACAGGCACTCGTCAGCGGGTTCGATGCGGTAGCTCCCGGCAGCGAAACCTGTTCGGCGGGTGCGTGTTCGATGGTCTGCCCGGGTGCGGTAGTCGAGCGGCCCGTTCAACGGGACCACATCCAGATTCGCGCCGATGCGGGCGATCGTCGGCAAGAACCGGTCGTGAAACAGCGGGTTCGGCAGCAGTTCCTCGGGCGGGTAATTCGACGTCACCACCAGCGTGCTGCGCCGAGCGAACAAAACGTCGAGCATTCGAGCGATGAGCATCGCGTCGCCGATGTCGTGCACGTGGAATTCGTCGAAGCAGACCAGGCGAGCATCGCCGAGCAGAGTGGCGACGGCCGTATCGATAGAACCGGACGCATGGGCAGCCGCGTGCAGCCGGACAAAGAACTGATGAAAGTGAAAGCGGCGCTTACTATCCGACGCGACTCCGGCAAAGAACCGATCCATCACCATGGTCTTGCCCCGCCCCGGCCTGCCGTGCAGATAAATCCCCCGGTGTCGCCCGATCGGCCTACCCCGCCGATCCAGCAACCCCCGCAACCGCTCCGCAGCCCGCACCTGATCCGCGTCCATCAGGACCTCGCCGGTCTCCATCGCAACCTCCTCGTCCCCCACGTTTGTAGAGGCCCCGAAGTGTGCGAAGCCAGGAAAGGTGACACGGTCGACAGCATCGACGCCCGGCCCGAATCAGTCGGCCGCGCGCGACTTCCACGGATCGAGGATCGGCACACCAGTCGGTTCGAAGTCGCACACGTTGCGGGTCGCCACGGTCATGCCATGCACTAACGCAGTGGCAGCAATTAGCGCGTCATGCACCGGCCGGGTGGTAGGGACCTGCAATCCGGCGCTGCGTCGACCTACCGCCACATCGACGGGCAGGATCCGTTCGGCAAACGACGGCAACACCTGCGACTCCAGCCAGTTCCGCAGGATCGCGCCCTGTGCAGGGTCACGTCGCTCGACCCGCAGTACGCCGATCTCCAACTCTTGGACGGTGATCACCGAGACGAACAGGCCAGCCACTGGATTCTCGGCCGCCCACGCCGTCACGTTCTTGTCGGCTTTACCGGCCTTGGCCTTCCTGAGCTCGGAGACCACATTGGTGTCGAGTAGGAACATCAGTCGAGATCCGCGGCCCGGGCGTGGTCGCCCCGATCAGGCAGATCCAGTTCGATGTCCTCCGCCCCGTCAGGCAGGCCGAGTAGGTCGATAATCGTCACGCCACCCCCCGTAAGTCGCTCGTAGTCCGCATAGCTCAACAGCACATGCACAGGACGCCCCCTATCCGTGATGATGACTGGCCCACTCGACGCGGCTCTCTTCGCACGACCCGTGTCTTGGTTGAACTCACGACTCGTCATAGTGGTGGCCGCCATGTGACCTCCTTACCGCAATGTAGATACGTTACTACACCGGCCACCGGGGCTGTCAACCTTCCGCGGAGGCCGTTGGGGCGGGCCAGCCGCGTTCGCTGTAGGGGTTGCCGGTGAAGTGGGCGCGGATGCCTGCGGCGGGGTAGGGGATTATGGCGTCGGGGAGGGCGTCGAGGGGGAACCAGCGGAGTTCGTGGCAGCGGTCGGGTTCGCGGTTGGTGGGGGTGCCGGTCCACTGGCGGGCTTCGAAGAAGAGGCCGAGGCGGGGGTCTCGGCCGGGGGCGACCACGTGGGAGGTGTGGATGTGGCGCAGGTCGGCGGGGTCGATGTGGACGCCGGTTTCCTCGTTCGCCTCGCGGACCGCCGCGGCGGTCGCGGATTCGCCTGCCTCGAGTTTGCCGGCGGGAAGGTGCCAGAGCTCGTCGAATTCGTCGTCGCTGCGGCGCTTGCTGAGCAGCAGGCGGCCGTCGCGGATGAGCAGGATGTGGACGTCGACCAGGTGCCGAGCGGTCATGGAGCTCCTCAGGTACGGCGATCGTGCCGAGACAAACTTACGCCGGGCAGCACCGCGCCCCGCATGCCGCGCACCCGCGACCTCAGGACCGCAGGCCGAGTTCCAGCGGGACTGCGCCACGCACCAATTCGCGGGCCCTGGCGAGTTCGAGGGTGCCGCTGAGCCAGCGCATGCTCACGCCCTCGACCAGCGCGGTGAGGCGTTCGGCGGCATCGGCGGGCGCGATATCGGCGGGGACGGCGCCCTGCTCCTTGGCGTCGCGGATCAGTTCGCTCAGATAGTCGATCCAGCGGGCAGTGGCACCGCGAAGCTGGTCGCGTAACTCGGGCTGGAAGACGGCGGAGGCGCAGAATTCGCCCCACGCCGCACTGTTCTCGATGACCAGCGGCGTGTCCTGAAGTTCGAGCAGCAGTAGGTGTTCGAGATGCCCGACCGGGTCGACGGCGGGGTCGATGCCGGATTCGGTGTAGCGCTCGGCCCTGGCATTGATGAAATCGAGCGTCTGCGCGAGCAGTCCGGCGCGGTCCTTGAAGTGGTAGTAGATCAGCGAGGTGGACACACCGGCCGCTTCGGCCAGCTCCTCCACGCGTAAGCCACGGACACCGCGCTGCGCGACCACGCGAGCGGCCGACTCCAGGATCGAATCACGACGAGACATGCGGTCAATGGTACCGTGAGATCCTGACTGAAATTTCAGTCAGGATTTATCGCCAGCAGATCTACTACCGGAGCCCGTGATGGAGAACCTCATGTCTCGCCGATCAGCCTTCAGCGTTCTCGCCGGAGCAGGCCTGCTCGCCGCAGGCGTCTCGGCCTGCGGATCGGCCGAGCCACCTGCCCCTGAGCAGGCCGGGGCGGGTGGTCGATTCGGCGCCGAGTGGGAGAGCCACGCGCGCACCTACCTGGCGTGGCCCGCGCAGGAGGCGGTCTGGGGTCCCTACCTGGGCGATGTCCGCGCGGATATCGCGGGGCTGGCGCGTGCGATCGCCGAGTACGAGCAGGTGGTCATGCTGGCCAGGGACGACCAGCGCGACGCGGCTCAGCGTGCGTGCGGCAACGGCGTCGAAGTGATTCCGCTTGCGGTGGACGATCTGTGGGCCCGCGACACCATCCCCGTCTTCGTCGAACAATCCGGCAAGGTCGTCGGCGTCGACCTGAACTTCAGCGGCTGGGGCAACAAGCAGCCCCACGACAATGACGGCCCGCTCGGCCGGAAACTGCTGTCGCGCTATCAGATTCCGCGCTACCAAGCGCCCTTCGTCTCCGAAGGCGGTGCGCTGGAAACCGACGGCCAGGGCACCCTGCTCGTCACCGAGAGCTCGATCGTCAACGACAATCGCAATCCCGGCAAGAGCCGCGACCAGCTCGAAGCCGAGTTGAAGCGGACTCTCGGCATCGAGAAGGTGATCTGGTTCGCCGGTGTCCGCGGTGCGGACATCACCGACGCCCACATCGACTGCCTGGTCCGCTACGTGGCGCCGGGAATCGTGCTGCTGGACACCGCGTTTCCGGGGTCGCCCGCCGACTCGTGGTCACGCTCGGGTGAACAGGCACGGCAGGTGCTCGCGCAGGCCACCGACGCGCGCGGTCGCAAGCTGGAGGTCATCGACCTGCCCCAGCCCGATCCGGACCGGATAACCGGCGAGGGCGATGAGTTCGTGTCCAGCTACGCGAACTTCTATATCGCCAACGGCGCGGTGTTCCTGCCCGAGTTCGGTGACCGGCGGGCCGACGACCGTGCGCAGGGCATCCTGCGGGATCATTTTCCGGGCCGGGATGTGGTCCCGGTTCCGATCGACGAGATCGCCGCAGGCGGTGGTGGAATCCACTGCGCCACACACGATCAGCCGGGAACTCCGATCCGCTAGCTCAGTCCTCGGTTCGCGCTGAGCACCAATCCCGATGTCGGTACGCCGGTGCCCGCGGTGACGAGGATGTTCGTCAAGTTGTCCACAGGATTCACGGAGGTGCCGCGAATCTGCCTGACCGCCTCGGCGATTCCGTTCATACCGTGGATATATGCCTCGCCGAGCTGTCCGCCGTGGGTGTTCAGCGGAAGCCTGCCGCCGACTTCGATCGCACCGTCGGCGATGAAGTCCTTGGCCTCACCGCGGCCGCAGAAACCGAGCTCCTCCAGTTGCATGAGGACGAACGGCGTGAAGTGGTCATAGAGGATGGCGGCCTGCATATCCGCTGGGCGCAAACCGCTTTGCGCCCAGAGTTGGTCACCGACCAGGCCCATCTCCGGCAGTCCGGCCATGGCGTCGCGGTAATAGCTGGTCATGACGTATTGGTCGGCGCCGGAACCCTGGGCGGCGGCGGTGATGACCGCGGCAGGCTGCGGCAGATCGCGGGCCCGTTCGGCACTCGTGACGACGATGGCGACACCACCGTCGGACTCCTGGCAGCAGTCGAGCAGGTGCAGGGGTTCGGCGATCCACCGGGAATTCTGATGGTCCGCCAGGGTGATCGGCTTGCCGTAGAAGAAGGCGGCCGGATTCACCGCGGCATGCTTGCGGTCGGCTACCGCGACCCGGCCGAAATCCGCACTGGTGGCGCCGTATACGTGCATATACCGCCGCGCCACCATGGCGACCTGCGCGGCGGGAGTGCCGAGACCTTGGGGATAAGACCAGCCCGCGTCGATCCCCGACGAGGTGGGCGCGGTGGCCAGCGCGGTGGAGAACTGACCGAACCGGGACACCGAGCGTTCGTTGAAGGCGCGGTAGGCCACCACCACATCGGCGACACCGGTGGCCACCGCCATGGCGGCCTGCTGGATGGTGGCGCAGGCCGCCCCGCCGCCATAGCCGATGTGGCTGAAGAACTTCAGCTGCGGGATGCCGACCGCGCGGGCGACGGCGGCCTGGGTGTTGGTGTCCATCGTGAAGGTGGTCAGGCCGTCGACATCGGCCGGTGTCAGGCCGGCGTCGGCCAGCGCGGCGGTGACCGCTTCGGCGGCCAGGCGCAGTTCGCTGCGCCCGGAATCCTTGGAGAAGTCGGTGGCGCCGATGCCGACAATGGCCGCGCGGCCCGAGATGCTCGGCTCACTCATGCGAACTCCGGTATGCGATAACGGCTTTCGCCGTGATGTGATCGCCGAGGCTGTCCTTGCCGACCACGTCGATGTGGATGTCGTCGCCCTGGATGGCGCTTACCGTGCCGGTCAGCGTGAGCGTGTCACCGGCATACAGCGGCACGCCCAGGCGCAGTGCGATCGACTTCACCATCGCGCGCGGCCCGGCCCAATCGGTGACGAAACGCTGCACCAGCCCGGTGTCGGTGAGGATATTGACGAAGATGTCCTTGGAACCGCGGGCGACCGCCTTGTCCCTGTCGTGGTGCACGTCCTGAAAGTCCCTGGTGGCCAAGGCCGTACTGATCACAAAGGTCGGATCAGCGTTGATCACCAGTTCGGGCAGCGTGGTGCCGACCTGAATCGAGGTCGGCTCGACAGTCGCCGTCATGCCAGCACCTGCCAGAACGGCAACGTAACCTCGTCGTCGAGTTTCTCGAACCCCACCTGGACCGGAAGCCCGATCTCTACTTCGGCGGGTTCGATACCCCGCAGTTCCCCGAGCATCCGCACCCCTTCCGCCAATTCGACCAGCGCGACGACGAACGGCAGTTGCCGCCCGGGCACCTTCGGCGCATGGTGCACGACGTAGCTGAATACGGTGCCGCGTCCCGAGGCGACCACGTAGTCGGTCTGTTCCGACTTGTCTTTCCACAGCGCCGGAATCGGCGGATGCCGCAGCGAGCCATCCGGCAACCGCTGGATCCGCAGCTCCCCCGCTTTCGTTCCGGCCCAGAAGAATTCGGTATCCAACGAGACCAGCGGCTTGACCCGCTCCCCCGCAGGCACTTTCGGAGCGGGACCGGTGCCTGGTGCGAATTTCAGCAACCGGAAGAGCATTTCGGCGACGACTTCGTCACCCACCTGCCAGCTGGTCTGGAAGGTGATGAACCAGCCCTCCCCCAGCGCGGTCCGCTTCGGACCGCGGATATCGGAAAGCCTGCTGGTCACCGACACCTGCTCACCGACGTTCAGGTACCGGTGATAGGTCTGCTGGCAATCGGTCGCGACGACCGAGGTGTACCCGGCGGCATCGAGCAGTGCGGTCGCCTTGCCCATCGGATCGTCGTCGGGGCGGAAACCGTTGAGCCCGAACATGGTCCATACCTGCGCCATCGCGGGCGGCGCCACGATGCCGGGGTGTCCGGCGGCCCGGGCAGCCGCCTCGTCGACGTAGATCGGATTGGTATCGCCCAGCGCCTCCACCCAGTTGTTGATCATCGGCTGGTTTACTGGGTCACGCCCGAGGCGCGGCGCGCAATCACCGGCCGCCTTGATCCGTTCGGCCTCGGCGACAATCGCTTCCGGACTGATGGTTTCCGGCACGCGCGGCTCCTTCTCGACTAGCACTGTATGTAGCTATCTGGGTACTCGCGGCAACCGCAGCCCGGCCGTGGCGACCAGTTCGCGCATCACCTCGTTGACGCCACCGCCGAAGGTCACCACCAGGTTCTGTTTGGTCCGCCGATCCAGCCAGGTGAGCAGCTCCGCGGTGCCCGGTTCGGCGGGATCGCCGTAGCGACCGACGATCTCCTCGGCGAGCCGACCGGCTTCCTGCAGTGATTCGGTGGAGAACACCTTGGTGGCCGACGCATCGGCGATCACGCTGGACTGGTCGCCGTCTACGCCTGCGGCGCGAGGGCCGGGCCCGGAGGCGGTAGCGGAGCGTGACCACGCAGGGCCCCCCGAACGCCGCGAATCGGATGCAGCCGCCACCTGCCAGTTCAACAGCTCGTTCAACCGGACCATGGCGTGGATGCGGCCCAGCGAGCGGCGCACATCGGTTTCGCCGAGCACACCGCGCGGCTGCGCCCAGTCGCGCACCCGGTCGTAGAGCTGCTCGATCTTGCCGGACGGACCGAGGCTGACCCGCTCGTGGTTGAGCTGAGTGGTGATCAGCCGCCAGCCCGCGTTCTCCGCACCGACCAGCATGTCCGCAGGTACCCGGACGTCGTCGAAGTAGGTCGCGTTGGTGTGATGCGCACCGTCGCAGGTGATTATCGGCGTCCACGAGTAGCCGGGATCGGTGGTGTCGACGATCAGGATGGTGATGCCACGATGCCGGGACTCGACCGATCCGGTGCGACAGGCCAGCCAGATGTAATCGGCCTCGTGCGCGCCGGTGGTGAAGATCTTCTGCCCGTTGACCACCCAGTCACCGGAGTCGTCCCGCACAGCCGAGGTCCGCAGCGAGGCGAGGTCGGTGCCCGCCTCCGGTTCGGAGTAGCCGATCGCGAAATGGACATCGCCGGACAGGATTCCGGGGAGGAACTTGTCCTTCTGCACGTCGGTGCCGAACTGCTGCAGGGTCGGGCCGACCGTCAACAGGGTGACCAGCGGCAGCGGCACATCCGCCCGCACCGCCTCGTTGAAGAAGATCTGCTGTTCGACGGGGCCGAAACCCTGTCCGCCGTACTGCTTGGGCCAGCCGACGCCGAGCCAGCCGTCGCGGCCCATCCGGCGCACCACCTCCCGGTAGGCGTCGCCGTGCCGGTTCACCGCCATCGCGGCTTCCTCGTCGGGTGTGACGAGATCGGCGAAGTAGGAACGCAATTCGTCACGTAGCCGGCGCTGCTCGGTGGTCAGGTCGATGAACATCTGGCCCCCAATCGATCTAGTCGGAACGATGCGCCGCCGAGCCAGCGAGCGATGTCCTTGGCTTGTGAGTAGTACCGGTGCATCGGGTGGGTGATGTCCACCCCGAGACCGCCGTGCAGGTGATGACATTTCTGCATGGCGGCGGGCAGATCCGCGGCCACACTGTAGGCAAGGACGTCGAGATCGTCATCGATCCGCGCCTGGTGCTCCGGGCTGGAATCCTGCTGTGCCAGCGCCCAATTCGCCGACACCGCGGCGACATGCAGGGTGCGCGAGACGACGTAGAGGTCGGCGATCTGCTGGGCGACGGCCTGGAATTCGGCTAGCGGCCTGCCGAATTGGCGCCGCGTTCGCAGATGCTCGGCGGTCAGCACGAGCGCACCCGTCAACAGACCGTCCGCGACGGCGCCGATCGAAGCGAGTGCCAACCGGTGTAGCTCCGCTAGCCCACCGGGCAGCAGCTGATCGGCCGGGATCCGCACCCGATCGAGTCGCACGGTGCATTCGGGAATACCGCCGGACACCGGGGACGGCACCCGGATCAACCCCTTGGCATCCGAATCGATCAGCGCGATACCGGAATTGGTCGGGATCAGCAGCCAACGGGCCTCCTCCGCGTACGGCACCGCGACCTTGTGACCGGTGATCCGCACCGAATCGCCATCGGCGACCGCCGCCGTCTCCGGCTTGACCGCGAACGGCGCGGCCGGTTCGCTCAATGCCGCGGTGAGCACCGCGCCCTTGGCCACCTCGGGGAACACCCGCTCGGCGACACTGTCCGGCAGCAGCGACAACAGCGGCAGCAGCCCGAAGCCCAGCGTCGGCAGGGCGGGCACCGCGACGGCGTCGGTCGCCAACTCGGTCAGCAGCACCGACACCTCGGGCAAGCCCATGCCGTCGCCGCCGAAGCACTCCGGCAGTGCGACCGACAGCAGCCCGCTCTCGACCAGGCTCGGCCACAACGCGATATCGCGTGCCGGTTCCCGCTCCAATAAACTCACGACGACCTCGGCCACCGCGTCCTGGCCCTCGTCCCTGGTGAAGTCCACGCTTTTACTCCAGTTGCCTTGTCGACTAGCTGTTGGCGTCGCGTGGTAGCCCGAGAATCCGCTCGCCAGCGACGGTCAGCAAGATCTGTTCGGTACCGCCCGCGATCGATAAACAGCGTGTGAGCAGGAATTCTTTTACCACCTCGGAGTCCTGTGCACCGGCGGGACCTGCCGTCTCCACGGCGAATTCCGCGACCGCCTGACGATGCCGGACGCCGACGAGTTTGCGCACACTGCTCTGTGCGCCCGGGTCGTCGCCCGCCAGCATCTTGACGGCGGCGCGCTGCTCGAGCAGCAGACCAGCGATGGCTTCGGCGACGAACCCGCCGAGCCGATCGTTCAGCAGTTCCGCACCCGGGCCGGTGGCGGGCGACTTCGCGATCAGTTCCTCCAGCACCGGCCCGATGCCGTTACCGCCCATGGCTACTCGCTCGGTCGACAGCGTGGAGCGCGCGATCTTCCAGCCGTTGTTCAGCGCGCCGACCAGGCAGTCGTCCGCGACGAAGACATCGTCGAGGAACACCTCGCTGAACCGCGCCTCGCCGGTGATCTGGACCAGCGGACGCACCTGCAGCCCGGCACTGCGCATGTCGACCAGGAAATAGCTGATGCCACGGTGTTTCGGTACGTCGGGGTCGGTGCGCGCCAGGCAGATCGCCCAATTGGCGCGGTCACCCAACGAGGTCCACACCTTCTGACCGCGGAGCAACCAGCCGCCGTCCACCTTCTTGGCGGTGGTGCGCAAGGCGGCGAGATCGGACCCGGCTTCCGGTTCGCTGAACAGCTGACACCACACGACTTCGCCGCGCAGCGTCGGCCAGGCGAAGCGGTCGATCTGTTCCGGCGTGCCGTGCCGCAGCAGCGTCGGCACCGCCCAGCCGCCGATCGCCAAGTCGGGCGCGGTCAGTCCGGCACGCCGCAGTTCTTCCGAAATCAGCAGGCCCGTCATCGGATCCGCAGCGCGACCGTATGGCGGCGGCCAGTGCGGGGTCGCCAGACCCGCCTCGACCAGTGCCACCCGCTGCTGGTCGGCGGGCAGCGCGGCGATCCGCGCCACCTCCGCCGCCAACTCGTCGACACCGCTACCGTCCACGGCCGCAACACCTTCGGCGGCGAAGACCCGATCGGCCCCGGTGGTGCGCCGGTGACCCGCGCGGGTCAGTTCGGTCACCCGGGCACGCCAGCGCGCGGACCCACCGAGCAACTGCCGCAACGCAACCGCCCGGCGCAGGTACAGGTGCGCGTCGTGCTCCCAGGTGAAGCCGATGCCGCCGAGCACCTGAATGCAGTCCTTCGCGGTATCGACCGCGGCATCCAGCGCGATCGCCGCGGCGATCGCGGCGGCGACCGGCAGTTCCGCTCCACCTTCGTCCACGGCGGCCGCGGCGTCGGCCGCGACGGCACGGATCAGTTCGGCCCGGCAGAGCATCCCGGCGCAGAGATGCTTGACCGCTTGGAACGCGCCGATCTTGCGCCCGAATTGCTCACGCACCTTGGCGTATTCGACCGCGGTGTCCAGGCACCAGCCGGCCAGCCCCGCCAGCTCGGCGGCGGCCAGCACCACGACCAGATCCTCGACCGCGTGCGGTGCCGTGAATATCTGATCGGCGGATACGCGCACGTCGGCGCAGTGCACCCGCGCTATCGGCGTACTCAGGTCGAGTGGCGAAAGGGGTTCCACCCGAAGCCCTTCGGCGTCCGGCGTGACCACCACCCACCGCTGCCCCTGCGGGCCGGAAACGGGCAGCAGCACGGCCGTTTCCGGTGCCGCGCCGAGCACGGAATCCCAGGTACCCGTGAGCAACAACTCGTCGGCTGCGGCGGGTACGCTGAGCTCCGCTCCGACAACGAAGTCGAGCGCGACGCCGCACGGTAGTTGCTCGTCGAGCCGTCCCGCGGTGATCAGATTGGCCAACGCCGTTGTCAGCACGGGCCCGCCGACCAGGTCGTGCGCGGCCTGTTCGATCAGCACGGCGAGATCGGCCACCGACCCGCCCGCTCCACCCGCGTCCTCGGCGACGGCGACCCGGAAGATGCCGAGCTCGACGAGACCGGGCCAGTACGCGCGCCAGAAGGAGCTCGGATCGGTTCGCATTGTTGCAATTGGACGCACCGAACCGGCCCATCCGCGCATCGACTCCTGGACGGCTTTATGCTCGTCAGTGGTGGCGATGGTCACACTCCGTACCGCCTTCCCGGCGTGACTCCCACACCTAGAACATGTTCTAATATCCTAGCTGTGCGGAAGTCAAGAGACGACCGCCGAGCCGAACCGATACTCGGGCCAGTACACGAACGACGTTTCCGGAAAGGACTCTCATCCATGGCCAGTCCCTCCCGATCGCAGCCGGCCGACTCGACCGCGGCGGCACGAGCGACGGCCGCGGAGGCGGTAGCGGAGCGTGACCACGCAGCGGCCCGCGAGCGCCGCCAATCCGGCACAGCGCCGGCCACCGCGACGGTCACGACGCTCAGCGAAGACGAGTTGAGCTCTGCCGCGCAGCGGGAACGGCGTAAGCGCATCCTCGATGCGACGCTGGCGCTGGCCTCGAAGGGCGGCTACGACGCGGTGCAAATGCGCGCGGTGGCCGAACGTGCCGATGTGGCAGTCGGGACGCTGTACCGGTATTTCCCCTCGAAAGTGCACCTGCTGGTCTCCGCGCTGTCCCGGGAATTCGAGCAGATCGAAGGCAAGCGCAAGCCGCTTGCCGGACAGTCGCCGCAGGAGCGCATGCATCTGCTGCTCACCCAGATCACCCGGATGATGCAGCGCGACCCGCTGCTCACCGAGGCGATGACGCGGGCGTTCATGTTCGCCGACGCATCGGCGGCGGCCGAGGTGGATCGGGTCGGCAAGGTGATGGATCGGGTCTTCGCCCGCGCCATGAACGACGGCGAACCCACCGAGCGTCAATTGGCCATTGCCAGGGTGATCAGCGATGTCTGGCTGTCGAACCTGGTGGCCTGGCTGACCCGGCGCGCCTCGGCGACCGACGTGACGGAGCGCCTCGAACTGACCGTCGATCTGCTGCTCGGCGACCGCACTTAGCATTCGGACACCTAGCGCATACCCGGCAAATTCGGGTCGCCCGTCGCTGCGGTGCCGAAAATCACAATCGCCCCGGCAGCGCGGCAGTTCCGCCGAATTGATGGCCGCGCCGGGCGCGGGCCGAGTGCGGATAACGCGAGTTTTGCGCGCGGCCCGCCACCCGGCCCGCGTCGACGTGCGCGCAGCACAGCCACCGAACTGACCAGTCCTGGCCGCTCGGACGCGCGATCGGTGCGCCCACGCGCACGCCGACCGGAAGTCGCGAAGAATTGAACGCAACGCACGCACAGCGGCGGGCGTCGGTGCGGCGAATTCAACCCAGTATTGTTCTGCCCGCCCCTGAAAAAACTCCTCCGATCACTAGGTTGGATGCGTGAGCGCACAGGATCTGCCACTGGAACTTCGTCGTGCACTGTCGACGGTCGCGCGCGTGCCACGACTCTTGGTCGCATCGGACTACGACGGGACGCTTGCGCCCATCGTGTCCGACCCGGCGAAGGCCTTTCCGCACCGGGAATCGGTGAGCGCGTTACGCGCGCTCGCCGGTCTCACCGGCACGACCGCCGCGGTCATTTCCGGCCGCGCGCTGCGGGACCTGGCCGCGTTGTCGCGACTGCCTGTCGAGGTGCAGCTGATCGGTAGCCATGGCTCGGAATTCGACGTCGGTTTCGTGCACGCCATCGACAACGACGCCAAACACCTGCTGCAAGAGGTGCAAACCGCGCTGACCCAGGTCGCCGCGGACAACCCTGGCGTCACCGTCGAGATCAAACCGGCCAGCGTCGCGCTGCACGTGCGCAACGCCAGCCCGGAGATCGGGCACCGGGCGTTGACCCAGGTCCGGCAGGGTCCGGCGTGCTGGTTCGGCGTGCAGGTGACCGAGGGCAAGGCCGTCATCGAACTGGCCGTTGTACAGACCGACAAGGGCACCGCCCTGGACACCATCCGGCATCAGGCCGGCGCGTCGGCCGCGGTGTTCTTCGGTGACGACGTAACCGACGAGAAGGCCTTCCGCGTGCTGTCCGGTCCCGACCTCGGCATCAAGGTCGGCGACGGCGACAGCCTGGCCAAGTTCCGGGTGGCGAGCACCGAGGCGGTGTCCTGCGCACTGGCCTTCCTGCTGGAGGAGCGGCGCACCTGGCTGGCCGGTGCCAGCGCGCCCCGGATCGAGCGGCTGACCATGCTGGCCAGTCCGCGCTCGGTGGCGCTGCTCACCCCCGACGCGACGGTCACCTGGTTCTGTCACCCGGAACCGGATTCGGCCGCGGTGTTCGCGCACCTGCTCGGCGGACCGCAGGCCGGGCACTTCACCATCGAGCCGGAACGGCCGGGCCTGCCGCTTTCGCAGCGCTACATCGACAGCACCATGACCGTCGAAACCCGGTGGGCCAAGCTGCAAGTGGTCGACTACCTGCCGCACGATGTGTCGCCGACCCGCACCGACCTGACCCGGGTGATCACCGGTGACGCCAAGGCCGTCGTAACCTTCGCGCCGCGACCGGAATTCGGTCAGGTGCCGGTGAGCATCGAGGCAACGGAGAACGGCCTGCGGGTGCTCGGCACCAACGATCCGACGGTGCTGCGCTCCCCCGGACTGTCCTGGGAGATCATCAGCGACGGCACCCACGATTCCGCGCGCGCCGTGGTCGACCCGTCGAAGGGCCCGATCGTCCTGGAAATGCGGTGTGGCACCGCCGATCTCAAGCCCGCCGAAACCAGCGAGCTGGAGCGTCGGCGGCAGGCGGAGAGCTACTGGTCGGAGTGGGCGAGCACGTTGCAGCTGCCGCCGCTGAAGCCGGATCTGATGAAGCGCTCGGCGCTCACCCTGCGCGGTCTGGTGCACGCCCCCTCCGGTTCCATCCTGGCCGCGGCCACCACATCGCTGCCGGAAGACATCGGCGGCGTGCGCAACTGGGACTACCGGTACTGCTGGCTGCGCGACGCGTCGCTGACCGCGCAGGCACTGGTGTCGCTCGGTTCGCTCGACGAGGCCGAGCGATTCCTCGACTGGGTGCACACGGTGCTGGAAACGCTGCCCGGCCCGGAGCGGCTGCACCCGCTGTACACGCTGTACGGCGAGACGCTGCCGCCGGAGGCCGTGATCGACCAACTGCCGGGGTACGCGGGTTCGCGCCCGGTGCGCGTCGGCAACGCGGCCAACATGCAGGTGCAGCTGGACGTGTTCGGGCCGATCGTGGATCTCATCGCCAGCCTGTCGCACGCCCGTGAGCTCCAGGGCGTCACCGATCCGGCCGCGGCGCTGCCGGACGCGGACTGGGAACTGGTGCGCGCCATGGTCGCCGCGGTGCAGCGGCGCTGGCAGGAACCCGACCACGGCATCTGGGAGATCCGCGGCAACCCGCGCCACCACGTGTACTCGAAGGTGATGGGCTGGCTGACCGTCGACCGGGCGATCACGCTGGCACAGAAGTTCGCCCGCGAGGTCGACCCGGCCTGGACGGTGCTGCGCGACACCATCGCCGACGAGGTGAAGTCCAAGGGCTGGAACGACGAGGTCCAGTCGTTCACCGCCGCCTACGACGGCACCGACCTGGACGCGGCGACCCTGCACATCGGGCTGAGCGGACTGATCGATCCGTCCGATCCGCGCTTCGCCGCGACCGTGGTCGCGACCGAGGCCGAATTGCGCAGTGGCTCAACGGTGTACCGGTACCACCATGACGACGGCCTGCCCGGCGGCGAGGGTGGCTTCCACCTCTGCGCGGCCTGGCTGGTCGAGGCGTACCTGCTGATCGGCAAGCGCTCGGACGCCGAGGCGCTGTTCGCCCAGCTGGTCGACGTCGCGGGGCCGACCGGCCTGCTCAGCGAGGAGTACGACCCGGTTGCCGAACGTTCGCTCGGCAATCACCCGCAGGCCTACAGCCACCTCGGCCTGCTGCGCTGCGCTCAGCTGCTCAGCCAACCGGTGGAGGCGCTGGTCTAGAAAGTTCCCTTACTTGTTCCGGGCCCGTCGACGGCCGCGCGCACGCGCGTCTCGGTCGGCGGGCCCGGGCTCGTCTCCGCTGCGTGCGCTTGCTAAAGTAAAACAGAAACCATTTCCATTAAGCTGCGTTGTGTCACCCGCTCGAGTGCGTCACCAGCTGTCGAGCGCCACAGGAGTGCCCCGCGTGAAGACAAGCCTTGCCATTCGGTTAGCCGGCGTCGCCATGGGGGCCGTTGCCACACTCTCGCTCGCCGCCTGCGGCAGCAGCTCCGGTGATTCGGGGAAACCCTCCGTCGTCGCGTCCACCGATGTCTGGGGCAATATCGCCGCCACCATCGCGGGACCGGACGCCGAGGTCGAGTCCATCATCACCGACCCGTCCGCCGACCCGCATTCGCACGAGACGTCGGCCGTCGAGTCCGCCAAGCTGCGCGACGCGGACCTGGTCGTCTACAACGGCGGCGGCTACGACGAGTTCGCCGAGAAGGCCGTGGCCGGGCGCGACAAGCGCACCGTCGACGCCTTCGAAGCCCGTCCGAACAAGGACGACGAGAACGAGCACGTCTTCTACGACATGAACACCGTCGCCGCGGTCGCCGACCGGATCGCCACCAGCCTCGGCGAGCTCGCCCCCGACTCCGCCGCCGCCTTCACCGAGCGCGCCACAACCTTCAAGAACCAACTCGCCGGCATCACCGCCATCGCGGGCAAGCTCGCCGCCGAGCAGCCGAAGACGCCGGTGCTGCAGACCGAGCCGCTGGCGCACTACCTGCTGCTCGCCGCCGGTGTCGACGATCGCACGCCGCACGAGTTCCAGGAAGCGGTCGAACAGGAGACCGATCCCGCCCCCGCCGCGGTCGCCGCGACCCGGGAGCTGCTGACCGGCAAGCAGGTTCGCGCCCTGGTCTACAACGTGCAGACGCAGGACAAGATGACCAAGGAGCTGCGCGCGGTCGCCCAGTCCAGCGGGCTTCCCATTGTCGAGGTGACCGAAACCATGCCCATCGGGGTCGATTACATTCAGTGGCAGACCAAGAACGCCGAGGCACTCGCCGCGGCGTTGCGTTGACCAGTACCGCAACGAACCAGGGAGCCGCGCTGACCGAACACACCGAACGGGCGCGGCAGGCACTCGCGTACGGCACTTCGGCGGTCCGGCTCGACGGGGGCCGGTTGTCGTTCGGCGACCGCACGCTCTGGCAGGGCTTGGACCTCGACGTGGCGCCCGGCGAATTCGTCGCGGTCCTCGGGCCCAACGGCTCCGGCAAGACCTCCCTGTTGAAGGTGCTGCTCGGCCAGCTCGGACTCAGCGCGGGCACCGCCGAGATCGCGGGCGCGCCCGCGCGCACCGGCAACCCCGATATCGGCTATGTGCCGCAGCAGAAGACGATCGACGCCGGGGTGCAGTTGCGCGGCGTCGACCTCGTCGGGTTGGGCTACGACGGCCACCGCTGGGGTCTCGGGCTCCGGGCGCGGGCCGAGCGCAGGCGCCGGGTCGCCGCCGCCATCGCCGATGTCGGCGCGGAGCGGTTCGCCGACGCGCCGTTGGAAACCATGTCCGGCGGCGAGCAGCAGCGGCTGCGGGTGGCCCAGGCACTTGTCGGTGATCCGAAGGTACTGCTCTGTGACGAACCGCTGCTCAGCCTGGACCTGGCGAACCAGCGGCTGGTCGCCGAGCTGATCGACCAGCGCAGGCGAACCCATGACACCGCCGTGCTCTTCGTGACGCACGAGATCAATCCCATTCTGCCGCTGGTGGATCGGGTGCTGTACCTGGTGGACGGCAAGTTCCGGATCGGCACTCCCGAGGAAGTGATGACCTCGGCGGTGCTGTCGGAGCTGTATCAGACCGAGGTCGATGTGCTGCGGGTACGCGGGCGGCTGGTGGTCGTCGGAACCGGGGACACGATGGACGCACTCGGTACGGCGGGGGCACACTGCCACGGTGACGTGGGCGACGGGTATCGCGCCGAAACTCCGGTGGTCACCGGCGTCGAATCGGATCCGCGTGGGGTCCGCCCGTGATCGACAAACTGTCCGGCGTCGTCGAGAAGATGTTCGATTTCACTACCACCGCGAACCTGCTCTCCTACGACTTCGTGCAGCAGGCGGTGCTGGCCGCCGCGCTGCTCGGGTTGTTGTCCGGGGTGATCGGGCCGCTGATCATCAGCAGGCAGATGTCGTTCGCGGTGCACGGCACCAGTGAGCTGTCGCTGACCGGCGCCGCCGCGGCCCTGCTCGCGGGAATCGGCGTCGGCGTCGGCGCCATCGCCGGGTCCGTGGTCGCGGCCGTGCTCTTCGGATTGCTGGGAACGCGCGCCAGAGAACGCGATTCGGTGATCGCGGTGGTGCTGTCGTTCGGGCTGGGATTGTCCGTGCTGTTCCTGTGGCTCGGCCCGGACCGGGCCGGGTCGAAGTTCTCGCTGCTGACCGGGCAGGTGGTCAGCGTCGGCAACAGCGGCATCACGCTGCTCGCGGTGTGCACCGTCGGCGTGCTCGCGGTGCTCGCGATGGTGTACCGGCCCTTGCTGTTCGCCAGTTCCGATCCGGAAGTGGCGGTGGCGCGCGGAGTTCCGGTGCGCGCCCTGTCGATCGTCTTCGCGGTGCTGCTCGGTATCACGGCGGCGTTCGGGGTGCAGATCGTCGGCGCGTTGCTGGTGCTCGCC
Organism: Nocardia brasiliensis; assembly: GCF_042691675.1. Lineage (GTDB taxonomy): Bacteria > Actinomycetota > Actinomycetes > Mycobacteriales > Mycobacteriaceae > Nocardia > Nocardia brasiliensis_D. Next base: position 684,040 of record NZ_CP170507.1, on the reverse strand, counting down.
CTGTTGATCACGCCTGCCGCCGCGGCCGCGCAGCTGACCGCGAATCCGGTGCGCGCCACCGTGCTCGCGGTGGTCTTCGCCGAAATCGCCGCGGTCGGCGGCATTCTGCTCTCGCTGGCACCCGGTGTTCCGGTGTCGACCTTCGTCACCACGATCTCGTTCCTGATCTATCTGGTCTGCCGAGTCGTCGGTACGCGGCGTCGCCAGGTTGCCCGCGCGCGTTGACAATTCCGCGGGCCCGGTGTCCGCGAGAACACCGGGCCGGTTCGAATCAGCCAGCGAGTAGGGCGATCAGGACCAGCAGCGAGCCGCCGAAAACCACTGCGTGCCTGGCGTTCTGCAGGTAGGGCATGACCCAGCGCGGGAAGGCGCCTTCAGCCGCCGCGAGCAGGGCGTGGGCATCGACCCGGTGCAGTTCGGGATCGTTCTTGCGCTGGAAGGCGGCCTGAACCGACTTCGCCGCGGTCACGTTGGTGTACAGGATCACGACATTGCCGAGCAGCACGATCGACTGGAAGGCCCAGGACAGGGTTGCGCCCCACTGGTTTCCGGCCAGGTTCAGCGCCGCCAGGACGGTCATGACCAGGGCGACGGCGACCGGAACGGCGGTCTCGTGGCCGCCCGCGTCGAACCGCATGTTGTTCTCCGCCAACACCGTGGTGCGCACGCCCTGGCGGGACAGTTCGGCCTCGGCGGCGGCCTTCGCGGCGGCGCCGTACCGGTGGCGCACCATCGGGATGCTGACGAAGGCGAGGGCGATCAGCAGCTGGGCGAAGGCGGCGGCGGTCATCATTGCGGTTCTCCTCATCGGGTGGTTCGGCGAGGTCCGGTAGGTCCTCGTTCGCGTTGACCCCACGATGTCGCGCGCCGCTGACACGGGGCTGATACGTACTTCGCCGCGGGCAACGTGGGGCGGACAGCTTGCTGAGGGCGGGTGCCGTCAGTCAGGTGGCGGCGGTTTCGTATGCTCGACGCACGCACCCCCGAACGATTGGTGACCACCGATGATCGACTTCTCGATTCCCGCCGAGCTCGCCGCCGAACGCGATCGAGTACGCCAGTTCGTCGTCGACAAGATCGTCCCGTACGAGCGGGATCCGCGACTCACCGCGCACGGGCCGACCGATGAGCTGCGGCAGGAACTGGTCGAGCTCGCGCGGGCGGAGAAGCTGCTGACCGTGCAGGCGCCGGAGTCGCTCGGCGGGCGCGGACTGACCCACCTCGAGCAGGCGGTGATCTACGAGGCGGCGGGCTGGTCCACCCTCGGCCCGATCGCGATGAACTGCGCGGCGCCCGACGAAGGCAATATGTTCCTGCTGTCCAAGGTCGCGAACCCGGAACAGGTCGAGCGCCACCTCGCTCCGATGGTTGCCGGGCATCATCGCTCGGTCTTCGCCATGACCGAGCCGGACGGGGCGGGCTCGGACCCGGCGCAGCTGGCCACCACCGCCACCTTCGACGGTGAGAACTTCACCATCAACGGACGCAAGTGGCTGATCACCGGAGCCAACGGCGCCAAGACCTGGATCATCATGGCGCGGCTCGCGGAGAACCCGCATCTGCCCGCGGGACCGACGCTGTTCCTCACCGACGGCGATCAGCCGGGCATCGTCATCGAACGCACCATGAACACGATGGACCGCAACTACGTGGCCGGGCACGGCGTCGTCCGGTTCGACAACCTCACGCTGCCGAAGTCGGCGCTGCTCGGCGAAGCGGGGCAGGCGTTGCGCTACGCCCAACTGCGACTGGCACCGGCCCGGCTGACGCACTGCATGCGCTGGCTCGGTGCGGCCGAGCGCGCGCAGAGCATCGCGGTCGATCACGCGCGCACCCGTACCGCGTTCGGCAAGCCGATCGGCGAGCACGAGGGGGTGTCGTTCATGTTGGCCGACAACGAGATCGCGCTGCACCAGTGCCGCCTCACCATCTGGCACGCCTGCTGGCTGATGGACAACGGCGAGAAGGCGCGGCACGAGAGCTCGATCGCGAAGTCGTTCGTCTCCGAGGAGCTGTTCAAGGTGGCCGACCGCTGCGTGCAGGTGCTCGGCGGCATCGGTATCAGCGACGAGACGGTCGTCGAAATGATCTTCCGGGATATCCGGGCCTTCCGCCTCTACGACGGCCCCACCGAAGTGCACAAGTACGCCATCGGCCGCAAGGTACTACGTGGTTGAGCGAGGTTTTTCGGCCCGGAGTCAGGGCGGCTCCGGTGCACTAACATCGCTGGCATGAGTTCGGAATTGCACGTCGATGTCGCCGCGGGCATCGCCGTGCTCACGCTCAATCGGCCCGCTCAGCAGAACGCCTTCACCCCGACGATGGCCGCCGAACTGAGTGCCGCGCTGCAGCGTTGCGATGTGGAAGACACCGTCCGGGTTGTCGTGGTGACCGGTACGCCGCCCGCGTTCTGCGCGGGCGCGGACTTGTCCAGCCGGGTCGGCGATGTGAGTGCGACCATCGAGCCCGCCCCGTGGCGGGTGCGCAAGCCGGTGATCGCCGCGGTGAACGGGCACGCCGTGGGCATCGGGCTCGCGCTCGCCCTTCAGTGCGACCTCCGGTACATGGCGCGGGATGCGGTCTACGGGCTCAACCAGGTTCGGCGCGGGGTGCTCGCGGACGGGTACGCGCACTGGACACTGCCCCGGCTGGTCGGCATGGCCAATGCCGCGGACATCATGCTGACCGGCCGCACCTTCGACGGCGACGAGGCCAAGGCGATGGGCCTGGCCAACAACTGTCTGCCCGGCGGCGAGGTGTTGCCGATGGCGCTGGCCGTCGCGCACGACATCGCCAACGGGTCTGCCCCGCTGCCGGTGGCGATGTCCAAGCGGCTGCTGTGGGAGGGGCTCGGGATGAGCCCGACCGTGGTCGGGCAGTTGGAGACCGACCTGAACGAGCACGTCAGCAAGAGCATCGACGGCGGCGAGGCGATGGCGGCGTTCAAGGAACGCAGACAACCCCAGTGGACCGGCAGCGTCAGCGAGGAATGGCCGGCCTGGGACGACCAGGGTGACCCGGCACGACCCAGCCTCGATTGACGGCGTAGCGCGAGCCGAGGACGGACCGCGTCAGGCGTTGCCGCCGAGCAGGATCATCAGGTAGAGCAGCGCGAAGACGATCATCAGGATGGTGCCGATGATGCCGAGGATGTACCCGACCACCACCTGCACCCGGCCACCGTAGCCACCGTTGGATTCCTCGATCTGATCCAGCGCGCGCTTGCCCATCGCCCACGCCATCGGCCCGAGCACGCCACAACAGAGCACGCTCGCCGCGCCGAGAAACAGCACCGCCGTCGCCCTCGGATGCTCGACCGGCTGACCGATGGGCTGGTTGGGTATGACCACGAGCCGAATTCTACGGGAGCGCCACCCCGATCATGTTTCGTTGAATTACGTTTCGCAGCGACTGGTTTCGCATGTACATGGGTAACTCGCCCGGTACGTCCAGAACTCGACAACGCAGCAGACCGTCGGCCGCCAACGTTTGACGCGCAGCACCCGGTCTGGCCTGAATACGCGGAGCGGCGGGCTAGCTCAAACCCTGCGCTGGCGGGCGATTTCGGCGAGAACGACGCCCGCCGCGACCGAGGCGTTGAGGGATTCGACGGGGCCCGCCATCGGGATGCCGAGGATCGAGTCGCAGTTCTCGCGGACCAGGCGGGACAGGCCCTTGCCTTCCGAGCCGACCACGATGACGGTCGGTTCGCGACCGTCGAAGTCGTCGAGGGTGGTGTCGCCGCCCGCGTCGAGGCCGACGATCTGGATGCCCTGGGAGGCCCAATCCTTCAGTGTGCGAGTCAGATTCGTCGCGCGGGCGACGGGCAGCCGAGCAGCGGCCCCGGCGCTGGTCCGCCACGCGACCGCGGTGACGCTCGCGCTGCGACGCTGCGGGATCAGCACACCCTGACCGCCGAAGGCGGCCACCGAGCGGATCACGGCGCCGAGGTTGCGTGGGTCGGAGATGTTGTCCAGCGCGACGAGCAGGGCGGGTTCCGGCGAGTTGCGGACCTCGGCGAGCAGGTCGTCCGGGTGGGCGTAGCGGTACGGCGGCACCTGCAGGGCGACGCCCTGGTGCAAACCGTTGGCGCTCAACCGGTCCAGGTCGGTGCGCGGCACCTCGAGAATCGAGATGCCCGCGTCGGCGGCCATCTTCACGCTTTCGGTGAGCCGCTCGTCGTTCTCGGTGCCGACGGCGACGTACAGGGCGGAGGCGGGCACGCCCGCGCGCAGGCATTCGACGACCGGGTTGCGGCCGAGCACCATCTCGGGGCCGTCGTCGTTCTTGCGTCCGGCCGTCCGGCCGCCACCGCGCTGACCCGCCGTCGCGGCCTTGGCCTTGGCGGCGGCAGCGGCCCGCTTGGCCGCGGGATGCTTGGTGCGTGCCTCGGCGGGCGGGGTCGCGCCGCGACCCTCCAGTCCGCGCCTGCGCTTACCGCCGGAGCCGACCACGGCGCCCTTTTTGGTTCCGCCCTTACGGATCGCACCACGACGCTGCGAATTGCCTGCCATTACTTGGCCTTTCCAGGTTGTGGCGCGTCCGGCGCAGAGCTCTGCGCAGCGCCAAGGGCCCATTCCGGCCCATTTTGCGTGTCGGTGACCTCGATTCCGGCTGCCTGCAATCGATCGCGGGCGGCATCGGCGCTCGCCCAATCCTTGTCTGCTCGCGCCTGTTGACGGCGATCGAGCTCGGCGCGCACCAGCACGTCGAGCGCGCCCAGTGCCGCCGATGAGTCGCGTGGGGTGAACCAGTGCGGATCCAGCGGGTCGACACCGAGGATACCGAGCATGGCTCGGACCTGTCCGGCCAGGTCCCGTGCGCTGTCGAGCGCGCCCGCCTCGAGCGCCCTGTTGCCCTCGTGCACGACGTGGTGGATCTCGGCCAGCGCCTTCGGCACGGCGAGGTCGTCATCGATGGCCGCGGCGAACCCGTCGGTCCACTTGCCCACCGGGATCTCGCCCGCGCGGTCGACGGTCCGATGTACAAAGGCTTCGATGCGCTGGTAGGACTGGGCCGCATCGTGCAGTGCCTTGTCCGAGTACTCCAGCTTCGAGCGGTAGTGCGCGCTGCCGAGATAGAACCGGAGTTCCACGGCGCGAACCTGTTTGAGCACGTTCGGCACCGAGAGCACGTTGCCGAGCGACTTGGACATCTTCTCCCCGCCCATCGTCACCCAGCCGTTGTGCAGCCAGTAGCGGGCGAAACCGTCGCCTGCCGCCTTGGACTGGGCGATCTCGTTCTCGTGGTGCGGGAACACCAGATCCATACCGCCGCAATGGATGTCGAACTCGGGGCCGAGGTAGAACTCGGCCATCGCCGAGCATTCCAGATGCCAGCCCGGCCGACCGGGGCCCCAGGGCGACGGCCAGGTCGGCTCGCCGGGCTTGGCGGCCTTCCACATGGTGAAGTCGCGTGGGTCGCGCTTGCCTTCGCCGGCGCTCTCCCCCTGGTGCACGTCATCGAGCCGATGGCCGGACAGGTTGCCGTACTCGGGGTAGCTGAGCACGTCGAAGTAGACGTTGCCTTCGGAGGCGTACGCGTGGCCGCGTTCGATCAACCGCCGCATCATGTCGATCATCTGGGTGATGTGGCCGGTGGCGCGTGGCTGCACGGACGGCGGCAGCACGCCGAGGGTTTCGTAGGCGTTGTCGAAGGCGCGCTCGTAGGTGGCCGCCCACTCCCACCACGGCCGGCCCGCCTCGGCGGCCTTGGTCAGGATCTTGTCCTCGATGTCGGTGACATTGCGGATGAACCACACGTCGTAGTCGTGCGCGAGCAGCCAGCGGCGTAGCACGTCGAAGGCGACGCCGCTGCGCACATGACCGATGTGCGGTGCGCCCTGCACGGTGGCGCCACACAGGTACACCGAGGCACGGCCGGGGACCAAGGGCGCGAAGTCGCGCATGGTCCGCGTGTCGGTGTCAAAGAGGCGCAATGTCACGGCGTTCGATCCTAGTCGGTAGATAAGCCTGTACCCGGACCGGCTCAGGTCCGTCGGAGCGGGGTCAGCGACAGGCTTGTAGCAGGGCGGTCGCTATCGCGGCAACGCCCTCGCCGCGGCCGGTGAGGCCGAGGCCGTCGGTGGTGGTGCCCGAGACCGAGACCGGGGCGTCGAGCAGTTCGCCGAGCACCTGCTGGGCTTCATCGCGGCGCGGTCCGATCTTGGGTCGATTGCCGATCACCTGGACCGCGGCGTTGACGATCTCGAAGCCGGCCTCGCCGAGCAACCTGCGCACTTCCTTCAGCATGGCGGCGCCGGAGACGCCTGCCCATTCCGGGCGGCCGGTGCCGAATACCGCGCCGACGTCGCCGAGCCCGGCCGCCGAGAGCAGCGCGTCGCACAGGGCGTGGGCGGCGACGTCGCCGTCGGAGTGGCCGGCGCAGCCGTCGTCGCCGTCGAACCGCAGTCCCGCCATCCAGCAGGGGCGGCCCGGTTCGATGGGGTGTACGTCGCTGCCGATGCCGACGCGCATGGTCACTGGGCCACCGCCCGGCGGAAGTCCGCGCCGTCCAGCACCGCGTGCGCGAGCACCAGGTCGAGCGGGGTGGTGATCTTGAAGGCCAGGGGGTCGCCCGGGATGGTGCGCACCTGGGTGCCGAGCAGTTCGACCAGCCCGGCGTCGTCGGTGGCTCGGACGCCCTCGGACAGATAGGCGGCGCGCAGCAATTCGGCCGCGAAGCCCTGCGGGGTTTGGATGGCGCGCAGTTCCGCGCGGTCCGGTGTGCCGGTCACCGCGCCCGCCGCGTCGACGGTCTTGATGGTGTCGGCGACCGGAAGCGCGGGAACCACGGCGAGATGCCCGGCGCGCAACTCGGCGGCGACCCTGGCGATGAGCCCGGGTGGCGTGAGGGCGCGCGCGGCGTCGTGCACGAGGAAGTAGGCGGCCTCGGGTGCGGCGGCGATGCCTGCCCGCACCGAGTCGGTGCGTTCGGCGCCGCCGACGACCACGTGTACCGAATCCGAGGGCGGCAGCAGGGCAACGGCGCTCTCGACGAATTCGGCGGGAACCATAACGATGATCCGGTCGACCGCGCCGGAGGCGAGCAAACCTTCGACAGCGAGCCGGACCATGGGGCTGCCGCCGACCGGGACGAACGCCTTGGGCGTGGTTTCACCCAGGCGAACGCCGCGACCGGCGGCAGGCACCAAAGCAACGACGGTTCCGTCGGTGAGACGAGCACCGTTGTCGAGATTGTTCACGGTCAGGAAGCCGCGGCGAGGACCTCGTCCAGCAGCGTCTCGGCCTTGCCGTCATCGGTGCCCTCGGCGAGCGCGAGTTCACCGACGAGAATCTGCCGGGCCTTGGCCAGCATTCGCTTCTCACCGGCGGACAGGCCGCGATCCTGCTCCCGACGCCACAGGTCGCGGACGACCTCGGCCACCTTGTTCACATCGCCGGAGGCGAGCTTTTCCAGGTTGGCCTTGTAACGGCGGGACCAGTTGGTCGGCTCCTCCGTGTGCGGCGCGCGCAGAACCTGGAAGACTCGATCGAGACCCTCCTGGCCGACGACGTCACGAACGCCGACGTATTCGGCGTTCTCAGCGGGAACCCGAACAGTCAGATCGCCTTGGGCGACCTTCAGGACCAGATACTCTTTTTGCTCACCCTTGATGGTGCGAGTCTCGATAGCTTCGATCAGCGCCGCTCCGTGGTGGGGGTAAACGACGGTGTCTCCGACCTTAAAAATCATGTGTCCCGTGCCCCTTTCGATGTTCACAGTTTAACATGCGACTCGGTAACGGCGCGATCAACTGTGCAGGTCAGGGCCACAACGAGGCAGCGGTGGGGCTTGACAGAACCCGCCCGGTGTGCATTACGTTGTGCCAGAACGGGTTACCTCCCCGCACTTCCCCCGTACCAGCCCCACGCCCCGACCGGGCAGGACGTCCGCGATCTGTCGGCACTCGACCGATCTGTTATCTACGACCCGCGAGTCGCGAGCCCGGGCTCTCGGTCCGTAACGGGAACTACTACGCTGCCTAGTTACTACTCTCCCTAGCGGAGTGAGCCCGGTCGACATGGAGGGACAACCCGTGACTGCCCTGAAAGCTGTGACCGCCTTGAAGAGGGCGCGCCGTCGCATGGTGCCGGTTGCCGCACTCGCCGCCGGAGCGGCGATCGCACTGACCGGCTGTAGCTCGGGCCAGATCTCGCAGACCGCCGACCAGGTGGCCGCGATCAACGGCAATCACGCCGATGTCGGCAAGATCGCGCTGCGCAATGTGCACATCGTCTACCCGCACCAGGGCAGCGAATACACCAACACCAAGGGTGGCAAGGCGCTCATCGCGCTGTCGATCATCAACAACAGCCCGTCGGTCCCCGACGAGCTGAACAGCATCACCACCGACCTGGGCACCGTGAAGATCATCCCGGCGGCCGGCAAGTCCGCCGTGCAGCTGGCCCCGCAGCAGACCGTGGTCGCCGCGACCAAGCCGGGCAAGCACGACGCGCCCGCGGAGGATTCGCACGGCGCGGCTCCGACCTCTGCGGCGTCTCCGACCTCTGCGGCGTCTCCGACCTCTGCGGCGGCTCCGACCTCGGCGGCATCTCCGACCTCCGTCAAGCCGTCCCCGTCCGCGGCCCCCGACGCGCACGGCACCGGCGATCACGCCGCCGCGCCCGCACCCTCCGACGACCCGGCGGCCGATCCGATCCTGATCGAGATCACCAACCTGACCAAGGACATCACCCCCGGCCTCACCTACACCGTGGCGTTCAACTTCAAGCAGAACGGCACCGTTCAGGTTCAGGTACCGGTCGACGCGGGCATCGCCGCCGAGCGGCACGAGTCGGACAAGTCCGGCGCGGCCGAGGTCGAGCACAAGGGCGGACACTGATCGTCTAGCTCCCTTACAAAACGGCTGTCGCACCCCACGGTGCGGCAGCCGTTCGCGTTGGCCGCGGTGTTTGTCGGACGCGGTACGTAAGGTGCGCGTGTGGCAAAGACCAGGTCGATCTTCCGGTGCTCCGCCTGCACGCACGAGGTCGCCAAGTGGGTAGGCAAGTGCCCCGACTGCGGGGCGTGGGGCACCGTCGACGAGGTCGCCGTCGCCGCGACGGGTGCGGGCGCTCCGGCCCGGCGCGCAATGCTGCCGAGCACCGCCGCCGCCCCCATCTCCACCATCGATTCCCAGATCACCCGGGCGCAGCCGACCGGGGTCAGTGAGCTGGACCGAGTGCTCGGCGGCGGTGTGGTCCCCGGCTCGGTGGTGCTGCTGTCCGGCGAGCCCGGCGTCGGCAAGTCGACCCTGCTGCTCGAGGTGGCCCACCGGTGGGCCCGGCAGAACGAGGCGAAGTCGCTGTATGTCACGGCGGAGGAATCGGCCGGACAGGTGCGGCTGCGCGCCGACCGCACCGGCGCGGTGCACGAGCGGGTGTACCTCGCCGCCGAATCCGATCTCTCGATCGTGCTCGGGCATGTCGAGCAGGTGCGGCCGACGCTACTGGTGGTCGACTCCGTGCAGACCATGCTCGCGCCCGAGGTGGACGGCGTGATCGGCGGCGTCACCCAGGTGCGCGCGGTGACCTCCGCGCTGACCTCGCTGGCCAAGGCGAGCGGGATCGCCGTGCTGCTGGTCGGGCACGTCACCAAGGACGGCAATGTCGCGGGCCCACGCACGCTGGAACATCTCGTCGACGTGGTGTTGCAGTTCGAGGGCGACAAGAACTCGGCGCTGCGCATGGTGCGCGGCATCAAGAACCGGTTCGGCAGCGCCGACGAGGTCGGCTGTTTCGAGCTGCACGAGGACGGCATCGCCTGCGTCGACGACCCGTCCGGCCTGTTCCTGCACCACCGCACCGATTCGGTGCCCGGTACGGCGGTCACCGTGGCGATGGACGGCAAGCGGCCGCTCGTCGCCGAGGTGCAGGGCCTGACGGTGGAGACCGAGATTCCGAACCCGCGCCGCGCGGTCAGCGGCCTCGACTACAACCGGGTGGCAATGGTGCTGGCCGTGCTGCAGAGCCGCGGCAAGGTGTTCCTCGGCAAGTCCGACGTGTACGCCGCGACGGTGGGCGGCATGCGGCTGCTGGAGCCCGCCGCCGACCTGGCCATCGCGCTCGCCATCGCCAGCGCCAACTCCGAGGTGGCGATTCCGGCGGGCTGGGTGATCCTCGGCGAGGTCGGCCTGGCCGGTGAGGTACGCAAGGTCACCGGACTCGAACGCAGGCTGGCCGAGGCCGAACGTCTCGGCTTCACCACCGCGTTGGTGCCGCCCGGCTACGCCCCGCTCAAACGTGGCGGCATGAAGATCCACGAGGTCGCCGACGTCCGATCGGCCATCCGGATCTCCGGCACGCGAAAACGCCGGGCGCCGAAGGAGGCGAAGGAAGTGGCACCGGATTTCTAGCTCAGGCGGGTGTCAGGTTGAACGGTTCGGGCGAGCTGTGCAGGGAGCCGAACTGAGCCGTGACCTGATAGGCGCCCGCGGGAACGGGCACCCGCTCGCCGACACAGCCCGGCTGCGAGGTCGTGCCCGACCAGCGCACCGTGAACAACGCCTGCTCACCGGGTTTCAGGTTCCGCGCGTTCGACTCGTCGACGGGCGAGCAATCCGAACTCGTCCAGAACTTGCGCTGGCCGTCCAACGACAACACCGACGCCTGGATCTGCGCCAGGTTCATATCCCGCTGGCACTGCACGCTGGAGATGTTGGTGATGACGATCCGGAAGTTCGGCTGTTCGCCGACCCGATAGGTCGGCTGGTCCACACTGATCTTGATCGCCAGCGATTGATCAGGACACTGCCCGGCCGCCGCGACCGGTTCGGCCGAGGGCGATGTCGCGCTGCTCGATGGCGCCTGGGTGCTGGATTCGCTGGTGCCCGCGGCCTTTGCCGTCGAGACCTCGGCGGCCTTGCTCGTCGTCGTGGACGATGCACCGGCAGCGACGGGCTCGGAGTCACCGGGCGAGTCACCGCCCCGGGAGACCGTCAGCACCAGCCAGATGACCAGCGCCAGCGCCACGACCAAGGCGCCGATCGCCAATGCGCGACGACGCCAATAGATCTCCGGTGGCAGCGGTCCATTCGGTTCCAGCACGCCTCAACGGTAAGGGCACCATCGGGCGCAACGACTCATGCTCCCGGCGTGTCGGACCGGAATGCGCGATTGTGGCGAGTAAATTCCGGCCCGCACGCTGGGAAAACTCCGACGACCCCGGTTCAGGCGAGCTCGCCGATGTTGCCGACGACACGCTGCAACTGCACCCGGCCATCGGCGAGCTTGTATGTGACACAGGCGATCGCGCAATCACCGGTCGCGACGCGCTGCGAGATGATCATCGAGCGCTGCATGAGCAGCCTGCTCGTCTCCACCACGTGCCTGGCCTCCAAATCGTCCACGGTGGACAGGCCCTCCCGGCGGCCGATCAGAATGGACGGCGTGACCCGCTCGACCACGCTGCGAATGAAGCCACCGGGCACTTCCCCGCCGTCCAGCGCGTCGATGGTGGCCTTCACCGCGCCGCAGCTGTCGTGCCCGAGCACCACGATGAGTGGGACGTCGAGCACCTGCACGCCGTACTCGATCGAACCGAGTACCGAGCTGTCGACCACGTGGCCGGCGGTGCGCACTACGAACATGTCGCCGAGCCCTTGGTCGAAAATCAGCTCGGCGGCGACCCGAGAGTCACCGCAGCCGAAGAGGATCGCGGACGGTTCCTGGCCACTGACAAGCTTGGCTCGGTCGACGGCGCCCTGGCTAGGATGCAGCAGCGTGCCGTTGACGAAGCGCTCGTTGCCTTCCCGCAAAGATTTCCAGGCACTGATCGGGTTGGAAGCTCGCATACCGACCATTGTGCACAACGCTTGCGTTACCAGCGAGTTCGCATGGTTACAACTCGGCAAATCTCAACCGGCGGCAGTAGGACAGGAACAGTGAGGAAAGCACCGAACAGCGTCGATGCCGACGTGTTGCTCGACTGGTATCAGGAGACAGCGCGCGACCTTCCGTGGCGCCGCCCCGGGGTCAGCGCGTGGCAGATCCTGATGAGCGAGATCATGCTGCAGCAGACGCCGGTGGTCCGGGTCGAGCCGATCTGGCGGGAGTGGGTGGCGCGCTGGCCGGTGCCGTCGGCGATGGCGGCATCCTCGCAGGCCGAGGTGTTGCGCGCGTGGGGCAAGCTCGGCTATCCGCGTCGCGCGCTGCGGTTGCACGAATGCGCGCGGGTGCTCGCCGCCGAGCACGGCGACGAGGTGCCCACCGATGTCGAGGTGCTGCTGAGCCTGCCCGGCATCGGGGCGTACACGGCGCGGGCGGTGGCGTGTTTCGCCTACGGACAACGGGTTCCGGTGGTCGACACCAATGTTCGCCGCGTGGTCGCCCGCGCCGTGCACGGGCGGGCGGAGGCGGGCAACCCGTCGTCGCGTGATCTGCCGGAGACGGAAGCGCTACTGCCGCAACAGATCGACCGGGCCGCGGTGTTCTCCGCCGCGCTGATGGAACTGGGCGCGACGGTATGCACCGCCCGCACGCCGGACTGTTCCCGCTGCCCGCTGCCGAGTTGCGCGTGGGTCACGGCGGGCCGCCCGGTCTCCGAGGTGGTGCGCCGCACGCAGAAGTACGAGGGCACCGACCGCCAGGCCCGCGGCCGCCTGCTCGACGTCCTGCGCGGTGCGACCGGTCCCGTCGAGCGAGTCCGCCTCGACCTCGCCTGGCCGCGCGACCCCGGCCAGCGCGCCCGCGCCCTCGACTCGCTACTCGTCGACGGCCTGATCGAGCAGACCGTCGACGGCCTCTTCGCCCTTGCGGGCGAGGGCGGCACCGCACTCTGACCCGAAGAGCCGCAAACCTTTTCGGCTTCCTCGTACGGATCACCGGTGACTCGATGTGCGCGAGCCGGAATCGCGCGGCTAGGGGTTGAGCACGCGCCGCAGGAAGCGCTCGACCTCGGCGCGGTAGCGCTCGGGTTGGTCGTCGTGCACGAGATGTGCTGCGCCCGAGACGAGTACGTGCTCGGCGTCGGGATGAGTTTCGGCCATCCGGCGCATCTGACCGGGTGGGGTGATGGTGTGTTCACCTTCGAGCAGCAGCGCGGGTACCCGGACGGCATGCCACTGCGGCCAGAAGTCGCGACTCCCCCACTCCTCCGAGATGTCGCGGAACGTCGCGACCGAACCGTGTAGCCGGTAACCATCCGGACCGTGCTCGAACGAGTTGAGGAAGTACCGACCGGCGACCGGTCCGAAGAATTCGAGCACGGCGTCCGCGTCCGGAAACGGCTGCGGCCACGCCTCGATCATCGCCGCCCAGTTCGCCGCCGTGCGGCCGGTGAAATCCGGGGCGATGTCCTCGACCACCAGCGCGCGCACCCGATCGGGATGGGTTGCGGCGAAGACCCAGCCGTGCAGCGCGCCCATCGAATGCCCGATCACCACCATGGGTTCGGTGATGCTCGCGGTCGCGGCGGCCAGGTCGGCGACGAATGCCTCGGTGGTCAACTCGTCCGGCGCCGGTCTGCCGTGCCCGGCGGCGTCGAAGGTGTAGATGTGGCCGTACCCACGCAGCCAGTCCAGCTGATCGTGCCAGGTCCGAGCACTGCCCATCAGCCCGTGCAGCAGCAGGATCGGCACTCCCGCTCCGCCTTCGTCGTGCAACACCGTGTTGATTGTGCCGCGCCACCGCGGGGCGCGTTCGCGGCCCCCTCGATCTCGCACGGTGCTCGACGGCCTCGCGCTCCGCGGCCGCGCGTGCGCCGTATTGTCGAACCCATGGCTGTTGTGAAGATCAACGCGATCGAGGTTCCCGAGGGCGCGGGCCCCGAGCTGGAAAAGCGGTTCGCCCACCGTGCGCACGCTGTCGAGGGTTCGCCGGGGTTCCTCGGCTTCCAGTTGCTCCGGCCGGTCGCCGGTGAGAAGCGGTACTTCGTTGTCACCCAGTGGGATTCGGAAGAAGCGTTCGCCGCATGGCGGGACGGGCCCGCGCGCGAGGCACACGCGGGTGAGCGGCAGAAGCCGGTCTCGACGGGTGCGTCGCTGCTGGAATTCGAGGTCGTCCTCGACGTGACCGCGAAGTCGGCCGACTGACGAAACCGGTACCAGCCAGGCGGTTCAGCCGGGTCGGCGACTCGCCCGACGCCGGGGCGCGATACCCGCTGGTCATGTTGACGGCAGGTGCCTACAGGTGTCACAGTTCGAAGGACAAAACGCGAGGGTGATGCGGTAATCCGGTGTGATTCCGGAGCGGTCGCGCCACTGTGTTCCGTGCATCGAGTTCCTAAGTGCCGGACAGCCAGACATCGGCACCTTCGCGCCCACCATTCGACGGGGACGCGCATCCCTCAGGAGGACTCGCATGGCTATCGCGCATTCGCCGAGCCGGGCAACCGATTCACTCGCCACTGTGTTGGTCACGGTAGGTGTCGTTCTTCTCGCACTGCTCACGCTGTACCTGGTCGGCTTCGATCAGGGCGCCATCTCGCGCAGCGGGATGTACATGCACGAGCTGATGCACGACGGACGTCACTTGCTGGGGCTCCCGTGCCACTGAGCGCACCCACCCCGCCGACTCCGTCGGCGGCCGTCCCCCTGCTCGGTTCGCTGAAAACCCTCCTATTGCGCGGACTCCTGGCAGGCCTCATCGCAGGTCTGCTCGCCGCGACCGTCGGCTACTTCGTCGGCGAACCGAAGGTCGATGCCGCCATCGCCATCGAGGAAGCCGGTTCCGCTCCCGCGGATCATCCGCACGGCGCGGAACCGGAGGCGACAGGCGGACATTCGCACGGCGACGAGGAAGAACCACTGGTCAGCAGGACCGGCCAGAAGGCGGGCCAGTTCCTGGCACTCGGTCTCGCGGGCCTTGCGCTCGGCGCGATCTACGCCTCGGTCGCGCACTTCGCGCGGCGCTACACCACATTGTCCGGGCCGAAGCTGGCGCTGGCGCTCGGGATCGGCGGCTGGGCGGCGATCGTCGCGGTGCCGTTCTTCAAATATCCGGCGAACCCGCCAGCGGTGGGTGATCCGGACACGATCAACGAACGCACCCTGCTGTGGGTCGCGGCGGTGCTGCTCGGCCTCGCGGCCGTCGGTGCGGGTGGGTACGTCTACAAGTTGCTGCGCGCGCAGCTGAGCATGCTGCGGCTGATCGCCGGGATCGCCGCGTTCGTCCTCGTCACCACGGTGGGCTACCTCCTGTTGCCCGGCGTGAACGAGGTGAAGGCGGACTTCCCCGCCAGTCTGCTGTGGGAGTTCCGGGTGGCCTCGCTGGCCGAGACCGCGACGCTGTGGGCCTGCCTGGCCCTCGGCTTCGCCGCGCTCACCGAATTCGCCACGCGCACTGATACTCCGGTACGGGAGTCGATCGCTACCGCGGACTGATCCGCGTCCGGAAGACGAAGGGCAGTGTCGGTGCCATGATCGACACTGCCTTTTCCGTCTGGCCCGCACCGCTTCGTTCCGGCGCTGCGCGCACGCCGCCGCGCGCTGTCCATGTCGCCTTCGTCGGGCTCGTCGTCGCGCTGCTCGCCGGGGTCGGCGAGGCGATCGTGCGGGCCGCCGCGATGCTGGACCGCGCGGAGGCCGACATCGCCGGGCTGAGCACCGGGCTCGCCATGCGGCTGGGTATCTACCTGGTTGTGCTCTTCGTCGCCGTCCGGATGACGCACGGCGCGCGCTGGGCCCGCATCCTGCTCACCTTCGGCATCGGCGTGCTCGGCCTGCTGTCGCTCGTCATCGAACCGCTGGCGGCACTGCTGTCCGCGGACAAGTTCGGCGACCTCTTCACCGGCCTCACCGCCGAATCCGCCGTGATCGGACTGTTCCGGACGATCCACGTCGTCGCGGTGCTGATCGCCATCCCGGCGATGTATCACCCGGCTGCCCGCCGGTACTTTCGCCAACGGTAATGCCCGGCCCCCCGCGCAACTGCACGAGAAACCGGGCATCAAAGCTCCAGCCGAGAACTGGAACGGTTCCGGCGCTACGCGAGAGCCGCGTCCAGGGTGATCTGGTCGACTCCGGCGAGGGCCTTGCTGACCGGGCAGCCCGCCTTGGCGGCCTCGGCCGCGGCGGCGAAGGCGTCGGCATCGATGCCGGAGACCCTGCCGCGCACGGTCAGCTTGATGCCGGTGATCCGGAAGCCGCCCGCCGGGTCGGGGCCGAGGGTCACGTCGGCGGTGACGTCCAGGTTCTCCGGGGTGCCGCCGGCGTTGCCGAGTTGCGCCGAGAGGGCCATCGCGTAGCAGGACGAGTGCGCCGCCGCGATGAGCTCCTCCGGACTGGTAGTGCCGTTGGCCTCCTCGGCGGAACGCTTCGGGAACGACACGTCGTACTTGCCGACGCCGGAACTGGCCAGCTCGACCTGTCCCGAGCCCTCCTGCAGAGTGCCGGTCCAAGCAGTACGCGCGGTACGAGTAGGCATTACGGTCCTTTCGCTGATGAGCAATGTCACGATGCAGCACCGAGCCTAGCCAGTCGGGCACCGCGCGTCTTCGGGTCGGACTCGAGTGCCGTCATAGCAACCTCGACGGCTCGGCGGGCAGTCCAGGACGGTTGGCCGGTACTCGGCGATTCACCTGGGTGGACTCGAAATAGGCTGTTGCACCACCGGCTTTCGCGTTCTCAACTCAGATCAGATCGCGCCTGCGCATCAACCACGCCGTGCCAACCACGAAGAGCACGATGTAGGTCCCGAGCACGATCAGCGCCTCGGTGCGCGACAGGATGTCGAGCACGCCGGGCGTCCCGGCCCCGACCGTCCGCATCGCCCCGGCCATCGACCCGGCAGCCGTGCCGGGCAGATGATCGGTGATGATCGCGATCGGCGAGAAGATCGCCGCGACGCCACGCAGCAGATTTTCCACCACCAGCACCCACACCAGGCCGAGACCGACGGCCAGCGCCGGACCGCGCGCGACCGCGCCGATCAGCGCACCCGCCAGCGTCCACATGCCCAGGATCATGGTGCCGGTGAGGATCCCGAGCACCGACTGACGCAGCGACGGCAACGCGAGTGACTGCGACTGCGTCGCCCCGATCAGCGATGCCACGCCGATATCCACCACGAAAGCGGCCAGAACCAGCCCGACCACCACGACAACCAGGCTCACCACTACCCCACCGACCGCACTGATCCGCGACGGCCCCTGGGTGAACACGGCTTTCCAAGTGCCCCAGCCATATCCGCTGCCGGTGGTCAACGCGCCGAGCACCAGCATCAGCGCGCCACCGAACATGGCCATGCCCTGAGTGAATACCTCCGGCACCGCGGCGGGCAGCATCTGCTGCAGCAGCGTGTCTTTGGGCAGGCCGTTCGACATCCGGCCCGACTCGCCCGAGGTGTAGGCAAGATAGTTGAACAGGTAGGAGAACGTGAGATTCAGCAGAATCCAGGTTCCCAGGATGATCCAGAAGGCGGGCCACTTACGCAGCCGAAGCGCCTCCGCCTTCGTGCTCGCCATCAGGTCTTTCACGGTCATTTCGCCACTTCCAGCTGAGTCATTTCGAAAAACACTTCTTCCAGGGACTTTTCATCGATCCGCAGCTCGAGCAGAGCCGCCCCCGCTTCGACGACCGCCCGCGCGACCGCGGGGGCGGTCCCGGTACCGGCCTCGATCCGGATGCCACTGGAGGTCAGCATCGCGGCGCGCTCGCCGACCACTCCCCGCACCGCCGGGAACGCCACCTCCAATGGTTCGGCGCGCAGCAAAATCGAAGAGCCACCGCGCAGTTCCGCGACCGTCGACTCGACGAGCAGCTTGCCCTGCGAGATCACCCCGACCCGGTCGCAGATCTCCTGCACCTCGCTGAGCATGTGGCTGGACAGCAGCACCGTGTGCCCG
The DNA here is from genome assembly GCF_042691675.1 of Nocardia brasiliensis. Classification (GTDB taxonomy): domain Bacteria; phylum Actinomycetota; class Actinomycetes; order Mycobacteriales; family Mycobacteriaceae; genus Nocardia; species Nocardia brasiliensis_D. The sequence continues at coordinate 666,256 of NZ_CP170507.1, read as the reverse complement.
TCCGCGGCGAGAGTGGTGATCAGCTCGCGCATTTCGGCCATGCCCTGCGGGTCGAGGCCGTTCGTCGGCTCGTCCAGGATCAGCAGGTCGGGCCGGCCGAGCAGGGCGGCGCCGACACCGAGCCGCTGCTTCATGCCGAGTGAGTAGGTGCGGAACTTGTCGTCGGCGCGGTTGGCCAGCCCGACCCGGTCCAGCGCGTCCTCCACGTCGGCACGGCCGATGCCCCGGTATTTCGCGAGCACCCGCAGGTTGTCCCGGCCGGAGAGGTACGGATAGAACCCGGGGCCCTCGATGAGAACGCCGGTCCGGCGCACCACCACCGGGTCGCCCGGCGCGTGCCCGGCCACCAACGCGGTGCCTTCGCTCGGCCGGATGAGCCCGACCAGCATGCGCAGCGTTGTCGTCTTACCCGCCCCGTTCGGACCGAGGAACCCGTAGATCTCCCCGGCGGCCACGCTCATGCTCACGCGGTCGACGGCAGTGTGTTCGCCGTAGCGTTTGGTCAACCCTCGGGTGACCACAATCAAATCTGTCATGCCTCGAGATTCCGCCGCGGACCACTTCCGCCACATCCGTCGCGCGGCGACGTTCGGCGTACGTACGCAGGCATACGCGAGTGGGTTAGCTGAGTTATACGTAGCGAGGCGGACGCCGATCCGCGGTGCAGCCGAATAGGCTGCTGTGGGTGAGGGCAGCAATGACGAGTCGGGGCTCGCTGGGATGGGACTGGGGCGTGGCGCTTGTCGTGGCCGCGCTCCAGATCGTCGGGGGCACGTTCGCGAACATGAGGACCGGCGAGAATTCGCTCGATGTCCTCGGCTACCTGCTACTACTCGCCGGTCCGGTCGCGTTGATCTGGCGGCGGGCCAAGCCGGTGCCGGTGTTGCTGGTCGCGCTCGGCGCCGGTGCCGCGTATCTGTCGCTCGGCTACGGCTACGGGCCGATTTTCCTCTCGCTGATCATCGCCTTCCTGACCGCGGCGAGCACCGGATCGCGCTGGTGGACTTACCCACTCGTGCCGCTCGGCTATCTGGTGCTGGTCTGGCCGCTGCCCGAACTGCTCGGGCGCGGCGCCGATGTGTGGAAGATCTTCGCGCTGATGGCCTGGCTCGTCGTGCTGCTGTGCGTGGCGGAGGGCATTCGGCAGCGCAAGGCCGTGCTGGTGGCGCGCAGGCAGCGGGCCGAGGCCGCGCGCCGCGACGAGGAGGCGCAGCGGGAGCGTCGCGCCAGCGAGGAGCGCCTCGCCATCGCCCGTGAGCTGCACGATGTACTGGCACACAGCCTTTCGCTGATCAATGTGCAATCGTCGGTGGCACTCGAACTGTTCGACCGGAAGCCGGAGCAGGCCGCCACCGCGCTGGACGCGATCAAGACGGCCAGCCGGGACGCGCTCGCGGAGGTGCACACGCTGCTGCACTCGATCCGCACCGGAAGCACGGTCGGCGAATCAGACGGCTCGGCGGACGAATTCGTCGACGACGAACCGAGCGCGCCGAGCCGCCGCCGTCCGCGTGGCTGGGGCGGGCGCAATTCGGCAGGCGCCGAGCGTGTTTCCGCGGAAGACGAGCAATCGGCCGGCGCCGGTACCGAATCCGCCGAGGCCGTCCCGCGCCCGGCGGCACCGCGGACCCCCGCGCCGAGCATCGCCGATCTGGACAATCTCCTCCAGCGGGCGCGTGCGGCCGGATTGACGGTGCAGACCAAGGTAATCGGCGAACCGGAGCAGCTGCCCGGCGTGATCGACGTGGCCGCCGCACGGATCATCCAGGAATCGCTGACCAACGTCGTGCGGCACGCGCCGGGTGCCGAAGCCTCGGTGACCGTGCGCTACACAGCGCAATCGGTAGATCTCACGGTCGACAACTCCCGCCCGACCGCGCAGGCCGTGCGATCGGGAACGAGCGGAGGCAACGGCATCATCGGCATGCGGGAGCGGACACACGCCCTCGGCGGCGCGCTCACCGCTGGTCCCCGCCCGAGCGGCGGGTTCCGGGTAGCGGCCCGGCTGCCATTGCGTCCGATGGCGCCGAGCGAACGAAAGCCGTTGCCGCCGAGTCGTTCCGACGACGTGGTCCAAGCGGACAATGTGCGACCGGACAACGTGCGGCCGATCCGGCCGGACGACAAGGCGCACCAGTCCAGCGCGCCCGGCCCGGTAACGCAGTAGGAGACGCCGTGAGCGACCGTCCGGGAGTGAACCGAGGACACAGGGTGCCGATGCGCACGACGGAGCCGAGCGTCAGCGAGGTGGAGTCGTGAGTGTCCGAGTCCTGGTGGCCGACGATCAGGCGCTGGTCCGCGCCGGTTTCGTCGCGCTGCTGGCGGCACAGGACGGCATCGAGGTGGTGGGCGAGGCGGACAACGGCGAGCAGGCCGTGCGGATGACCCGCAGCCTCGTCCCGGATGTGGTGCTGATGGACATCAGGATGCCGATCCTGGACGGGCTCGCCGCCACCAGGATGATCGCCGAGGATGCCAAGCTCGCGGAGGTGAAGGTGGTCGTGCTGACCACCTTCGAGCTCGACGAGTACGTCTTCGAGGCCATGCGCTCCGGCGCGACGGGCTTCCTGGTGAAGCACACCGAACCGGCCGATCTGGTCCGGGCCGTCCGGGTGGTCGCGGCCGGTGACGCGCTGCTGTCCCCCGGCGTCACCCGCAGGCTGATCGCGGAATTCTCCACCCACGCCAAAACTCCGCCGCCCGCGACACTTTCCGAACTCACCGAACGTGAGCGTGAGGTGATGGTGCTGGTCGCCGAGGGTCTGACGAACGCCGAAATCGGTGCTCGGTTGTTCATGAGCCCGGCCACCGCCCGCACCCATGTCAGTCGCATTCTGATGAAGCTCGGCGCCCGCGACCGCACCCAATTGGTCGTCATGGCCTATGAATCCGGCTTGGTGCGGCCGGGCTGGCAGTGATTACGCGCTACCGGGATTCGACTGTTCGCGTTCCGCGTCGGTGAATCCGCTGGGTGCCGACCCCGGCGGTGCGGCTTGCAGCCGGGCCGAGCTCGCCGCGGCGGCCCGGAATACGCCCGAAACACCCTGCGGCGCAGCGGCATACGTGATCGAGTTGCGGGGGTCGAAGCCCATTTCGGTGCCGATCGCGACCGCGTCCATGTTGGCGCCGAGGAACAGGAAGTTCCAGCTGTAGACCTCCTGTTGCTGGGTGATCAGCGATTTCACCGCGGCATGCGACCATTCCTTGCTGGAGTTCTCGTGGCCGTCCGTGAGCACGACGACGATGACCGTACTCGGCCGTTCGGGTTCGGGCCGTTTCGCGAGTTCCGCGCCGATGTCGGTGATCAGCCTGCCGACCGCGTCGTACAGCGCGGTCATGCCGCGTGGCTGCAGGTCGAGCGGCGGCACCTGCGCGATCGGCCGGTTCGAGTAGAGGCACTCGTATTCGGTATCGAACTGCGCCAGTGTCACCTCGATCGTCTTCGGTACTTTGCGCTGCTCTTCGATGAAGGCACTGAAGCCGCCCTCGGTGTCGGATTTGATCGACTGCATCGACCCGGAGCGGTCGAGTAGTACCGCGATCAGGGTCAAGTCCGGATTTGTCATGCGCACCCCCGGGTCGGTTCTGTGAACCCCATCCAACGTACTCCCGCGAACTGCCCATGCGCTGAACCAACGAGAAAGGCCCGCCCCCAACGGGAGCGGGCCTTCCACGTGTTGCTCTTACTCGCCGGCCGCTTCCGCGGTGCCTTCAGCGGCACCGGTCAGCACGACCTCGGGCTTGTCCTCGGTCGAATCCGACTTGGTCAGCTTCGTCTTGCCGGTGAAGGTGAACTTGGCGTCCTCGCCGGAGCCCTCGCCGTCCCAGCCTTCGACATCGACGAAGACGGTCTGACCGGGGCCGATCTCGCCGAAGAGGATCTTCTCCGACAGCTGGTCCTCGATCTCGCGCTGGATGGTCCGGCGCAGCGGCCGGGCCCCGAGCACGGGGTCGAAGCCACGCTTGGCCAGCAGCGCCTTGCCCTGCTCGGACAGCTCCATCGACATGTCCTTGTTCTTCAACTGGACACCGACGCGGCCGATCATCAGGTCCACCATCTGCACGATCTGATCGGTCGTGAGCTGGTGGAAGACGATGACATCGTCGATACGGTTGAGGAACTCGGGCCGGAAGTGCTTCTTCAGCTCGTCGTTGACCTTGAGCTTCATCCGCTCGTAGTTCGAGCCCTGGATGTTGGACTGGGTGAAGCCCAGGCCGACCGCCTTGGAGATGTCCGACGTACCGAGGTTCGAGGTGAAGATCAGCACCGTGTTCTTGAAGTCCACGGTCCGACCCTGACCGTCGGTGAGCCGACCGTCCTCCAGCACCTGCAACAGGGTGTTGTAGATCTCCTGGTGGGCCTTCTCGATCTCGTCGAACAGCACCACGGAGAACGGCTTGCGGCGCACCTTCTCGGTGAGCTGACCGCCCTCTTCGTAGCCGACGTACCCGGGAGGGGCACCGAACAGCCGCGATGCGGTGAAGCGGTCGTGGAACTCGCCCATGTCGATCTGGATGAGCGCGTCGTCGTCGCCGAACAGGAAGTTCGCCAGCGACTTGGCCAGCTCGGTCTTACCGACACCGGACGGACCGGCGAAGATGAACGAACCGGACGGACGCTTCGGATCCTTCAGGCCGGCGCGAGTGCGGCGGATCGCCTTGGAGACGGCCTTGACGGCATCCTCCTGGCCGATGATCCGCTTGTGCAGCTCGTCCTCCATCCGGAGCAGCCGGGTGGTCTCCTCCTCGGTGAGCTTGAAGACGGGGATGCCGGTCCAGTTGGCCAGCACCTCCGCGATCTGCTCGTCGTCGACCTCGGCAACCACGTCGAGATCACCGGAGCGCCACTGCTTCTCCCGCTCGGCGCGCTTGGCGACCAACTGCTTTTCCTTGTCGCGCAGCCGCGCGGCCTTCTCGAAGTCCTGCGCGTCGATCGCGCTTTCCTTCTCCCGGCGCGCATCGGCGATCTTGTCGTCGAATTCGCGCAGGTCCGGCGGAGCGGTCATCCGACGGATACGCATCCGCGCACCGGCCTCGTCGATCAAGTCGATCGCCTTGTCCGGCAGGAACCGGTCGTTGATGTAGCGGTCCGCCAGGGTCGCCGCGGCCACCAGCGCGCCATCGGTGATGGAAACCCGGTGGTGTGCCTCGTAGCGGTCACGCAGACCCTTGAGGATGTTGATGGTGTGCTCGACCGTCGGCTCGCCCACCTGCACCGGCTGGAACCGGCGCTCCAGGGCGGCGTCCTTCTCGATGTACTTGCGGTACTCGTCGAGCGTGGTCGCGCCGATGGTCTGCAGCTCGCCACGGGCCAGCTTCGGCTTCAGGATGGACGCGGCGTCGATCGCGCCCTCGGCGGCACCCGCCCCGACGAGCGTGTGCAGCTCGTCGATGAACAGGATGATGTCGCCGCGGGTGTTGATCTCCTTGAGCACCTTCTTCAGGCGCTCTTCGAAATCACCGCGGTAGCGGCTGCCCGCGACCAGGGAACCCAGGTCGAGGGTGTACAGCTGCTTGTCCTTCAGCGTCTCGGGGACCTCGCCGTTGACGATGGCCTGCGCCAGGCCCTCCACGACAGCGGTCTTACCGACACCGGGCTCGCCGATCAGCACCGGGTTGTTCTTGGTACGACGGCTCAGCACCTGCATGACCCGCTCGATTTCCTTCGAGCGGCCGATGACCGGGTCGAGCTTGCCCTCGAGCGCGGCCTGGGTCAGATTGCGGCCGAACTGGTCGAGCACCAGCGAAGTGGACGGCGTGCCCGCCTCACCACGCGAGCCGGACTCGACCGGCTCCTTGCCCTGATACCCGGACAACAGCTGAATGACCTGCTGGCGCACCCGGTTGAGGTCGGCGCCCAACTTCACGAGCACCTGCGCGGCGACACCCTCACCCTCGCGGATGAGACCGAGCAGAATGTGCTCGGTGCCGATGTAATTGTGGCCGAGTTGCAACGCTTCGCGCAGACTCAGCTCCAAGACTTTTTTGGCCCGCGGGGTGAACGGGATGTGACCGGACGGAGCCTGCTGGCCCTGACCGATGATCTCCTCCACCTGGCTGCGCACGCCCTCCAGCGAAATGCCGAGCGATTCCAGCGACTTGGCCGCGACACCCTCACCCTCATGGATCAGCCCCAGCAGGATGTGCTCGGTGCCGATGTAGTTGTGGTTGAGCATCCGGGCCTCTTCCTGGGCCAGGACAACGACACGCCTCGCGCGGTCGGTGAACCTCTCGAACATCGCTCCCTCACTCTCCTGCTTCCGACATTCTGGCAACAGACGCCGCAGTGTGCTGTGTTACAACCGTGGGCGTCAGCCTGCCATGAAGCCCGGGGGTCGTGGCCCCCGCCTCCACTCTAGTTGGCGGGGGATACTGCCGCCGCCAGTCCACCCTATTGGCGACCAGCGTCAGCACGGTCATTCACTCATAACGTGCGCGTTGCAGCATTCGTTTCCGAATACGGTTTTGCCCTGAGCTGAATTTTTGGCCGTGTCTTTGGCCGCGTGGCCGCGGCGTGTTCGTGGCCCCTGAATGTCAGCATCGCGTAGCGATTCCATGAGGGGCGGTGGTCGGGCGACGGGTGGGCCTCGCGTCCGAGCGGCCGAGACTTGCGACTTCGTCGCGTGCGCTTCGGCCACTCGGACGCGAGACGGGCCACGAACGGCGCTCGTAAGACTCGCGCTGTGGTGGGTCAGGGGTCGGTCATAGCTTTCGGACGGGGGTTCTACCCGGTGAAGGGGGCGACAAACGTGCAGGGGACTTCTCTTGGGTTCGCTGGGTCGAGGGCGTTGAGGACGTAGGCGGCGGCTCGGGGGCTGCCTGCGATGCCTGCGTGCTCGGAGAAGTCCTGGGCGCATGTGTCTTGGACCACGATGTTTGTGACGTTCGGGGCTGGGACGAGGCCTGCGGTGTAAGGAACGACTAGCTCGTCGAGGCGGGTGGCGATGTTGGTGTAGGTGACGGACGGGTGGTAGACGCCGTCGGCGTTTAGTGCTTGTAGGAAGTCGGAGCCTTCGACGACCTGGCGGCAGGCCTGGCACAGGGAACCGACCAGGGTGTCGAAGGCGGGGCCTGCGCCTAGGCGCTGGCTGAAGGCCGCGATCTGGGCTATGGCCGCGACATCGGAGCCGAGCCAGGGTGGGGCGATGGCGACGAGTTTGTCCACTTTGGCTGCGCCGCCGAGCCGTTTGACGAAATAGTTGCCGATGAAATTGCCTTGCGAATGGCCGACGATGTCGACCCGCTGCGCGCCGGTCGCGGCGAGCACGCGGTCCACGAACGCAGCGAACTGGGGTGCGCTCTGCTCCATCGGGAGCATGCCGCCGATGGCGGAGATCGGCCATGGCAGGTCGTAGGCGCCGTAGGTCATCGAGTACACGCAGTAGCCCTGATTGGCCAGCAGCGGCGCGTATACGCCCCAATTCGTCTGTGCTCCACCGCCGGTGCCGTGCGCGAGCACCACCGGGTTCGGATGGGCGGCGCTCGGGCGGCACGACCAATCGTTGGCGCCGGGCAACGAGCCACCCGGATTCGTCAACTCGTTGGGGATGCCCGCGAAGAAGTTGTAGTCGACCGGGTACTGGTGCGCCCGCGCCGGACCGGCCGCGGCGATCCACAGTGCGGCGAGTACGACGACGAGAAACGAAAAGCCTGGAACACGCCGCACGGTAGCCTCCAAATCTAGAACGTGTTCCAGAAAGCTACCGCAGCGGTGTCCCAGGCGGGGGCGAGTCGCGAAATCGCTTGTGGCGGTTGGTACCAGCGCTAGCGGTAGGCCGCGACACCCGGCTGACCGGGGAACTGTCCGGGATGGCCCTGCGCCACATACTGACCGGGTGCGGCCGCACCAGCGGCGTTCGCCTTGCCGTGCTGCATACCGGCGACGAACAGCGCGCCGCACAGCACCAGGAAGGCCAGCGTGTGCAGCACCGCGCGGACGATGTTCCAACGCACCCAGACGGCTTCGAAGTCGGCGCGCACGGCAGCCAGGTCGGCGATCCGCGACGGATCACCCGCTGCCGCCAGCTGATTGTTCAACGGCACGTTCAGGCCGGAGGTGACCGCGAACGCGATCACGTTGATCGCCAGGGCGATGCCGATCCAGATCAGCGTGCCGCGCTGGTCCTTGCCCAGATGCAAGGCCGCCGCGAGGATGGAAAAGCCGACGGTGCCGAGGAATCCGATCATGAACACCGGGTTGATGATGACCACGTTGATCTTCTGCATCACGTCGATCATGGTGCGGTCGTCGGTCCGATTCAGCGCCGGCATCACCGAGTTCGCGTAGCCGTAGAACAGGCCCGCGATCAGCCCGGTCGCCAGCGTGGCCAGCACCAGGGCGATGAGACGTGCGGCGGTCATATTTCCTCCTGAGGGAAACCCGACCGGAGCCCTCATCGCTCCGGTTCACGGGTATCAGTCAAGCCGGTTTCAGCACGGCTCTCCATGGCCGAGACACTCGGCCGGCTAAGCGATCGTCTACCGGAGCGTCACAGGTCCCGGTCGGAGATGAGTCCGCTTTGAATCGCCAGAAAGGCGAGCCGGACCCGCTTCGCGTTCTGCGGCAAGTCCTCCACCCCGAACTTGGCGAACAGCGCGCGCAGGTGCGTCTTGATCGCATCGACGCTCAGGAACAGTTCCTCGGCGATCTGCTGATTGGAGGCGGGCGTGGCGAAGGCCGCGCCGTTCTTGTACGGGCGGCACAGCGCGATCAGCACCGCACGCTGAGTTTCGGTGAGCTGCCGCAATGTTGGGATCGAACCGGTGGAGGTGCGGGTGATGTCGTCGGCGGCGCCGCCGAAATCGTGGAAGGACACCCGCGAGGTGCCGACCCGGATGACGTCGCCAGCCATCAGCCTGCGCCTGCCGACCAGCCGGTCGCCGTTGACGAAAGTGCCGTTGCGGGAAAGCCCGTCGTCCACGATGGTCCACTGCGCACCGAGGTACTCGATCGCCGCGTGCAGCCGGGACACCTCGGCGTCCCATGGCAGAGCGAGGTCGGCCTGGGGCGAGCGCCCGATCGTCACCCGTTCGCGCTCGGCGGTGAGCATGAGCTCCTGCTGACGACCCGTGTCATCCTGGAATCGCAAAAAAGATCCGACGAAACCAGTCACTGCGCCGATACCTCGTCTCTCCATACCGCCAGTGACCACCGCACGTTTCCATGGTGCCGCGTCCTGGAACCACGAGCAAGATCGATCCGCGCGCCACATCGGGCAGCGTGTCATCGCATGACACTGTTATACCGAGAGGGTATGGCCGCCCGAGAAAGACAAAACCGCCGCCCCTGCGTCGCACGATTCGCGGGGGCGGCGGGCGAAAAATATGAAACTAACCCTTCGCGGCCTTGTTGTACGCGTCGGTGATGTCGGCGGAGATACGACCCCGCGCGGACACCTTGTGTCCATTCCGACGTGCCCACTCGCGAATTGCTGCACTTTGTTCCCGGTCGATCGAGACCCGACTCTTCGGGGCACCCGTCGCGGTCGCGGCGGCCTTGACCCGGCGCCGGCCACTCACACGACGCGCGCTCGAAACCCACTCTTCCAGCCCGTCGCGCAGCTTCGCCGCATTTGCCGACGACAGGTCGATCTCGTACGACACACCGTCGATCGCAAACTCGATGGTCTCGTCCGCGATGGACTCCCCATCGACATCGTCGATCAGGCTAACGGTGACCTTCTTTGCCATGAGATGAACGTCCTCTCGAAATCGTGCGACCCGCATACTAGGCCGATTACCCGAGGCAAGAATACCTCGAATTCCAAAATTTCCAAGACGGGGCGGAGATTTAGCAATCAACCAGTCAGCGAGTGACCGGTCGCACAATTGGGAACAGTATTGTTTCCCGGATTCCGAGACCCGTCAACGCCATCAACAGACGATCGATTCCCATACCGGTACCCGTGGTCGGCGGCATGCCGTGCTCCATCGCGGCAAGGAAGTCCTCGTCCAGCGCCATCGCCTCGTCGTCACCTTGCGCGGCCAGTCGTGCTTGATCCACGAACCGCTCGCGCTGGATCACCGGATCGATCAACTCCGAATAGCCAGTAGCCAACTCGAAGCCACGGACATAGAGGTCCCACTTCTCGGTGACCCCCGCCTTGCTCCGATGCTGCCTGGTGAGCGGTGAGGTCTCCACCGGGAAGTCACGAACAAAAGTCGGTGCGTAGAGCTTGTCGCCGTACTGGTGTTCCCACAGTTCCTCGACGAGTTTGCCGTGGCCATAGCCCTTGTCCTCGGGAATTTCCAGACCGACCCGATCGGCGAGCTCGCGCAATTCGGCGATCGAAGTTTCCGGTGTCACCGAGACGCCGAGGGCGTCGGAGAGCGACGGGTACATCTCGACGGTCGCCCACTCGCCGCGCAGGTCGTATTCTGTGCCGTCGGCGAGCGTCACCACCTGGGTTCCGAACACCTCCTGCGCTACTTCCTGCACCAATTCCCGGGTCATCCGCGCGGAGTCGTCGTAGGTGCCGTACGCCTCATACGTTTCGAGCATCGCGAACTCGGGCGAATGGGTGGAGTCCGAGCCCTCGTTGCGGAAGTTGCGGTTGATCTCGAAGACCTGCTCCAGCCCGCCGACCACGCAGCGCTTCAGGAACAGCTCGGGCGCGATACGCAGGTAGAGATCCATATCGAGCGCATTGGAATGGGTGACGAACGGCCGGGCCGCCGCGCCGCCGTGCAGCGTCTGCAGCATCGGCGTCTCCACCTCGAGGAAACCGCGGCGTTCCAGCGCATTGCGCAGCGCGCGCACCACCGCGATCCGGGTCCGTGCCATTTCCCTGGCTTCCGGACGCACGATCAGATCGACATAGCGCTGCCGGACCCGCGACTCCTCGTTCATCTCCTTGTGCGCCACCGGCAGCGGCCGCAGCGACTTGGCCGCCATGAACCAGGAATCGGCCATGACGCTCAATTCGCCGGTCCGCGACGAGATCACCTCGCCGTGCACGAAAACGAAGTCACCGAGGTCGACATCGGCCTTCCAGGCCGCGAGTGCGTCGGCGCCGACACCGTTCAGGCTGATCATCGCCTGCAACTTGGTGCCGTCACCCTCCTGCAGCGTCGCGAAACACAGCTTGCCGGTATTACGCATGAATATGACGCGACCAGCGACACCCGCCTGCAGCCCGGTCTGGGTGTCGGCTGCGAGATCGGGATATGCGGCGCGAATTTCGGCAAGGGTGTGCGTGCGCGGCACGACCACGGGATACGCGTCACCGCCGTCGGCGAGCAACCGCTCCCGCTTCTCCTTACGAATCCGTATCTGCTCCGGGGCGTCGTCGGCGTCGGACGCCACGGCAGGCCGCGAATCCGATGCGGGATCGCTGGACGAGGGAGTGTTGCTGGTGCTCACATCCAACAACCCTAGCGTGCACCGGAAATCGTTTTGCGGGCCGCCCGGCCTAGTTCACGGAGTAACGAATCGGTCTCGGTTCCGGGCGCTGCCCGGCGCCGGATTTGCGCGGTGCGGTATCACCGGAAATAGCGGGCACCGGCCGACAGCCGCACGAAAGCGCTTGTGCGACCTTATGTTTCGAGATGGAAGCGATACCGGCAATTACAGCGAGGCGAGCGCGTCGACCTCGCGGGCGAAGTGCGGCGCCCGGATTCCGATGTGCAGGAGACCCGCCGCCTTCAATGCGTGGAAGCCCCCGACGAGATCGGTCGCCCGGTGCAGCCCGAGTTGCTGTAGCGCGGCTGCCGCCAGGCTGGAGGTATAGCCCTCGGAGCAGGCGATGATCCATTCCACGTCGTGATCGGTGGCCAGTGCCAAGCGCGCGGAACTGGTCGGGTCGAGCCGCCATTCCAGCACATTCCGCTCGATCACCAGGGCGCCCGGCAACGCGCCTTCCCGCACGCGCTGCGCCTGCGGCCGAATGTCCACCAGAATCGCGCCCCTGGCGAGCGCCTCCGGCAATTCGAAGGCATAGATCCGCTTCAGCTGGGCGCGCGCGTTCTCGAGCATCTGATCGATGGTCAAACGTTCGCTCATTACATATCACCTTCGGGCTGGTCGGTGAGAACGGTTCGGGTGCGCCGCAGGGTGCCGTGGCCGGTGACCTCGTAATAGGACATGGCGGTGAGCGGCGGGGAATAGGCATGCACGCTGAGCGTGGGTTCGAGCAGTGCGGGATCGAGGGCCGGGTCGGTACTCGGCACGGATTGGGCGGGGGCGCGCATCACGTCGTGCACCCAGCCGATCGGGAACGACGCCTGATCACCCGCGGCGAGCGTGCGGCGGCGCAGTTCGCTTCCGTTCCAACGGAATTCCGAGAGGGCGCCGCTGAGCACGGTCAATGCGCCGAGCGAGCCGGCGTGGTCGTGCAGTTCGGTGGATTTCCCCGGTGTCCAACTGATCAGCCAGACATCGACTTCGTCATCGGTGAGCAGCCGGGCCGCCCACCGTTCGTCGGCGGGCCAGACGCCATTCGAGGGAAGGAGGTGGTCATACCGCCCGGCCAGTACGTCTTCGGCGCCCTCGTCGGTCAATCGCAGTAAATCGGCGGGACGCAGGCGGGTCGGCAATGCGGAAGCCACGGCGCGTTCCAGCGGCGGGGTTGCCGAAAAGGCGTCACGTGCGGAAGAGAGGGAAAGAACGGAAGAACGCATGAGCGAATCTCCAGGAGTATGTGAACGGTCGAGGGCGGTGGTCGGCCTCGAACGGTCGAGGCCAGGTCAGCCTCGACAACACTCCTGGGTGCGCACGCGGGAATTCACAGCGGTGAGTGTATCAGCGCCGACGCACAGTGCAAATGGCATACCTCACGCGCCCACTCCCTTGCGGCGTTGGTTTCGCTCGTATACGAGACGCAAGCCGGTCAAGGTGAGGTACGGGTCGTGGTTGTCGATCGTCTCCGACTCCGGGACGATCAGCGCCGCACTCGGTCCGGTGGCAACCACCGCGACATCGTCGCCGGCAAACGCCTCGAACTCGTCGCGAATCCGGTCGATCAGCCCGTCCACCATCCCGGCGAAACCGAAAACCGCACCGGACTGCATGCATTCCATGCTGTTCTTCCCGAGCACCGAGCGTGGCCTGGTCAGTTCGGCTCGGCGCAGCGCACTGCGCTCCACCAGGGCTTCCATCGAAATTTCCACGCCAGGCGCGATGACCCCGCCGAGGAACTCCCCTTTCGCCGAGACCAGGTCGACACAGATCGCGGTGGCGAAATCGACAACGATCGCCGCGGAGGAATAGTGCTGATAGGCGGCCAGGCAGTTCACGATCCGGTCCGCACCCACCTCTTTCGGGTTGTCCACCAGCAGCGGAATGCCGGTGCGGACCCCGGGTTCCACCAGTACATGCGGCACGTGACCCCAATACTGGTTCAACATCGTCCGCAGTTCACGCAGCACCGGCGGCACCGTGGAGAGGGCGGATACTCCGATCACTTGGTCGAGCTGCGCGCCGACCAGCCCGCGCACCTGGCTGGCGAATTCATCGGCGGTGAGCAGCGGATTGGTGTGTATCCGCCAGTGCCGCACCAGTTTCGAATGCGCGCCGCTGCCCGAGAAAAGACCGATCACGATATTGGTATTGCGGACGTCGATTGTCAGCAGCATGTCCGGCTCGGTGCTCAGGCGAACGAGAGGGAGCGCGGCGAGGTGAGGCCGGAGCCTTCCGGCGCGTGCGCGGGATCGGAGCCGAGTTCCACCGGGCGATTGCGCTCGTCCACGAAAACGACCTTCGGGTCGTATTCCGCGAGTTCCTGCTCGTTCAACTGACCGTAGGCGATCAAGATGACCAGATCGCCGGGGTGCACCAGGTGGGCGGCGGCACCATTGATGCCGATCACACCGGAACCGCGTTCACCCGCGATGACATAGGTCTCCAGGCGGGCGCCGTTGTCGATGTCGACAATGCAGACCTGCTCGCCTTCCAGCAGATCGGCGGCGTCGAGCAGATCCTGGTCGACCGTCACCGAGCCGACGTAGTGCAGGTCGGCGTGGGTCACCGTGGCGCGGTGGATCTTCGACTTCATCATGGTGCGCAACATTGCGTCGCCCTTTCGTTGGTTCGTGGCCTAGGCAGGCTGGGAGGCCCGCGCGGCGGAGACGTTGGGGTGGCCGTCGATCGGGGCGCCGAGGGTGACGGCCACATTGTCGATCAGCCGGGTCGGGCCGACCCTGGCGGCCACGAGCAGCCGGGCATTGCCGGTGGTCGGAGCGGGGTCGAGATTGGCGGAGCGCAGTTCGAGGTAGTCGACGTCGAGGCCGGGCACCGCATCGAGCACCTGGCGGGCCGCGGCGAGCACCGCGTCCGGACCGAGGCCACCCGCATGCTTGCCCGCGGCCAGCGCCGCGGACAGGCCGAGCGCCGATTCCCGCTGCGCCGCATCGAGAAACCGGTTCCGCGAGGACATGGCCAGCCCGTCCTGTTCCCGCACGGTGGCGACCGGCTTGATCTTGACGTCGAAGTTGAGGTCTCGAACCATTTGCCGGATCAACGTGAGCTGCTGGTAGTCCTTCTCGCCGAAGTAGGCCTCGGTCGGCCGCACGATCTGCAGCAGCTTGGCGACCACGGTCAGCATGCCCGCGAAATGCGTTGGCCGGCTGGCGCCTTCGAGCTCGGCACCGATCGGGCCCGGGTGCACCGTGGTGCGTGGGCCGTCCGGGTACATGTCGGACACGCTGGGCGCGAACACCAGCCCGACACCCTCCTCGCGCAGCAGTGCGACGTCGGCGTCCAGGGTGCGCGGGTATTTGTCGAGGTCCTCGTTGACGCCGAACTGCAACGGATTCACGAAGATCGAGACGACCACGACCTGGTTGTTCCGTTTGGCCAGGCGCACGATTTCCAGGTGGCCTTCGTGCAGCGCGCCCATGGTCGGCACCAACGCGACCGTGCGGCCGACGCTACGCAGCGCGTTGCACACCTGGGTGACCACCGCCGGGTCGTGGTGCACGGTCAACTCACCGGGCCGGTAGGCGCCACGCAATTTCGGATCGAACATCAGCGCCCCTTCAGCAGCTCGATGACAGCGGGATTGGTACCCGCTCGTTCGGCGGTCCGCAGCGACAGCGCGCGATAGCCCTCGGCCAAGCGGGGGTCGACGGATTCCAGTGCGGCCAGGTGCGCGGCCACCGCGTCCGCGTCGCCGCGCGCCACCGGACCGGTCAGCGCGGACTGCCCGCGCCGCAGCGCGTTGTCCAGCGCGGCCGATGCGAGCGGGGCGAGCAATCGCTCGGCCAGCCCGTTCGGCTGATCGTCGACGATCTGCTGCCCGAGCAGGCCTGGGCCCTCGAGCGCGACCCGCAGTGCGGCAAGGGCATCCACGATCACCGTGACCAGGTGATTGCTGCCGTGCGCGAGCGCGGCGTGGTAGAGCGCGCGATTGTGCTCCTGCACGCGGACCGGTTCACCGCCCATCTCGATCACCAGCGCCTGTCCGATGGCGTAGCCGATCTCGTCGGCGGCGGTGATGCCGAAGCACGCGTTGCTCAGGCGGGAGATGTCCTCGTCATGGCCGGTGAAGGTCATCGCGGGGTGAATGGCCAATGGCAGGGCGCCGCTTTCGGCGAGCGGGGCGAGCACGCCGACGCCGTTGGCACCGGAGGTGTGCGCCACGATGGTGCCCGGCCGGACCACCTTCGCGCTCGCCAGGCCGCGCGCCAAACCGGCCAGCTCGGTATCGGGCACGGCGAGTAGCAGCAGTTCACTGCGGGCCGCCACCTTCTCGACCGGCAGGATCTCGGAGTCGGGCAACCGGGTACGCGCCCGCCGCACCGAGGCATCGGAGATAGCGGCGACGCCGAACACCACGTGTCCGGCACGCTCCAGTGCCGCGCCCAGTGCCGAGCCGACCCGTCCCGCCGAGACGATGCCAACCGTCAGGCGCGCGGGTGCGGGGTCACCGCTGTGCTGGTCGCTCGATATGGGGTAGCCCGAAGTCGCGTCGTCAGGATTCACGCTTCTCGAGGTCAACATTGTCCTCTCGATGTCGTTCCAGTCCCGCCTTGCGGGTACCGGACGTTTCGTCATCGAGGATATCGGCCCGATGTTTGCCAGTGCCACGGACCCGAGCAGTGATTTACACCGCAATGCCCGATTTGCCGTTTACCAGGCCCGACAGCAATCACCGCCGGTCGCGGCTCTTCTCTTCGGACTGCAGGTTGGCCATGATCTCCGCGACCGACAGCCTGCGCTCGGGCACCTCGGAGTCGGCATCGGCTTCGGCGCGGCGTCGCCTGCGCGAGCTCGCGGTACCGATCGTCGGCGACTCCGTCGTCGGCCAGGCCGAGGGACGGGTCGACGGATAGGACGAAGCGGGCTTCGGCGCGGGCTTCGGTGCCGGAGCCTGCGTCGGCTCGGGTGCGGGTTGGATGACCGGCCCCTCGGTGAAGGCGTCGGACCAACCCGACGAGGACTGCGTTAGATCGTCGCGGTCGTTGATGTCCACGTCGGTGACTTCGAATTCGTCTTCGTCGTGTTCGACGGGTACCGCTGAGGTCTCGGCGGTGACCGGGTCGTCGAAGGGGCTGGCGAAGGCGGGCGGCTCGGGATGATCGGGGACGAACACCGGGGTCACGCTGCTGCGCGGTTGCTGGTTCGGCGGGACGGCCCAGGGTCCGGCATTCGCGGAGCTATTATTCGCCGGGTCGGCTACCGCGCTGGTCAGCTCTTGAATCCGGGTCGCGTCGGCGCGCAACGCGGGCCGATCCATCGGCAGATCGCCGTCGAACAGCCGCTGCAGACTCTGCCGGAGCACGGTGAGTTCGGCGCGCAGCGCGGCCAGCTCGGTGGCGTCGGCGCCCACTTCCTCGCGCACCTTGGCCTCGATCCCGAGCTCGAATTCGCGCCGGGCGGTGACCTCACGCTCCAGCTGCAACTCGTAGACCGTCTGCAGATCGCGAACCTTGGCCTTGTCGATCGTCGCTTCCTTGCGATATCTCGTCGCAGCTAACGCGCCGATGACCGCCGCCCATAGGGCAGCGACCAGACCGATCCGTACGAACTGCAAGCTGTTGCTGAATACCAGGAAAACGCTGGCAACCAGCCCGAGCAGAATCAATACGCCGATGAACAATTTTCCCGCGTCGTCCCGCCGTCGACGGGAAGTGCTGGTACGGGAGGGTGAAACCATGCAAGCCAGGGTAGCTTGATCGACTCGCCACGCCCACAACTCGGTGCGGCAATTCCGGAGGAGATATTTGCTAAGTGATTGCTGGATCGTCGGTAGGGTCGTCGGGAGCCCGGCAGCAATACTCGAGCCATAGGGCCGCAGCAACCAAAGCCACCCCCGCCAGCATCCCCACGATGGCACCCGGACTGTCGGCGGCGGCCGCGCCGAGCGTGCCCCGCTGCGGGAAGACCCAGAACAGGAAACCCAGCCACACACCCGCCGCGATCGAACCGACTTGCAGCGACGCCTTGGCCAACGCGACCGCACGGGCCGCGGTGATCGGATGCAGTTGATTCCTGCCGTCGCCGAGCTGGTTGTCATTGACCTTCGCCCGGATCACGAACGCCAGCACCGCCTCGATGGCCGCCACCGGATACAGCGAGGCGCCCGCGTAGGTAGAGATCGGCGGAAAGCTGTTGTAGGCCATCCGGGTAGCGACCCACGCGACGAGCGCGGCGATCACCACGTTCGCCGCCAAGTCCAGGATTCGAGTGGGTTTCAGCTGCACGGGGCCGATCCTTCGGCGGACGACAGGGATAGCTCGGTCCGCCGCACGCCGGTGCGTTCGGCGACCGGGAGTTCGTCGAGCAGGTCCGTGATCGCCTGCGCGCGGCCGTCGACCTCGAGCACCGCGTCCGATTCCACGTCCAGCCACGGGATCAGGACGAACGCGCGCCGATGGGCCTGCGGGTGCGGCAGGGTCAGCTCCGGATCCTCGCTGCGGCAGGCCACCAGCTCGCCGTCCGCGCGCTCCGCGCACCAGATCACGTCGACATCGAGGGTCCTGGCGCCCCAGCGCACCTCGCGGACCCGATCGGCGGCTTGCTCGAGCCGCTGGCCCTCGCGCAGCCAATCCGCGCAGTCGAACGCCGGATCTTCCACCACGACAATGGCATTGAGGTAGTCGTCCTGTTCGATCCCACCCCACGGCGCGGTCGAATACACCGGCGACACCGCCACGACGCGAGCACCGAAGCCGTCGACCACGCTGCGCAGATGCGCCAGCCGGTCGCCCAGATTCGAACCGATGGAGAGCACCGCACGAGTCACGACGCCACCTCGCTGCGGCTCGGCTCCAGCACGCCTCGGGGCGCGGTGCCGATGGTCGGCTCACTGATCGGGCTCACAGCGGCTCCCCGCGATGGCGCGAGGTGACGACTCGGACGTCGGCGAAGGTGTGCGGAATCGGGGCGGCGGGCTTGTGCACGACCACCTCGACCGAGCTGATGCGCGGATCGGTCATTACGTCGTCGGCGATTTCGGAGACCACGGTCTCGATGAGGTTGCGCGGCGGGCCCTGGATGATTCGCACGGCGTTCTCGGCGAGCTGGCCGTAATCCACAGTGGCGACCAGATCGTCGGAGGCCGCGGCGACGGAGAAGTCCACCCACACGGTGAGATCGACGACGAACTCCTGGCCGTCCCGGCGTTCGTGATCGAACACGCCGTGATGGCCGAACGCCCGCAGGCCGCGCAGCTCGATGCGGTCGGCACCGCGCCGGATCGACGAATTCTCCTGCGACGCAACATGCTCAGCGTCGGTCGGGGTCGGACTCATCGGTGTGCTCCTCGCGAGCTCGGCGTGGCGGTGTGCTGCCGGGCAGCGGCCTGCCAGGCATCGGTAACGGTGATGGCGTCCAGGGAGGCGCGCACGTCGTGCACGCGCACGCCCCAGGCACCGTGCAGAGCGGCCAGTGCCGAAACCGTCGCGGTGGCGGTCTCGCGGCCGTCGGGCGGTCGCGGGCCCGAGTCGTCGGCGAGCAGCGCGCCGAGGAAGCGTTTGCGGGAGGCGCCGATGAGAATCGGCAGGCCGTTGGCCACGAGTTCGGGCAGCGCACCGAGCAACGCCCAGTTGTGTTCGGCGTTCTTGGCGAAGCCTAGGCCGGGATCGAGAATCAGCCGGGACGGGTCGACCCCCGCGGCCACGGCCAGGTCCACCTGGGCGGTCAGTTCGGCGAGCACCTCGGCGACCACGTCGTCGTAGTGGTCGGCCGGGCCGGTGTGCCGGTAGTCCGCGCCCGCGCGCCAGTGCATGAGGATCCACGGGACATCAGCGGCGGCAACGACTTTCACCATGTCGGGATCGGCGCGGCCGCCGGAGACGTCGTTCACCACCGAAACACCCGCGGCGAGGGCCGCCTCGGCCACCGCCGCGCGCATGGTATCGACGCTGGTCGGCACGCCCGCCGCGACCAATCCGCGAATCACCGGGACCACCCGGGCCGCCTCGGTCTCGGGATCGATCCGCACCGCTCCCGGCCTGGTCGACTCACCGCCGACGTCGATGATGTCGGCGCCCGCCGCGTACAACTCGACGCCGTGCGCGACCGCGAGGTCGGGATCGAGGTAGCGCCCGCCGTCGGAAAAGGAGTCACTGGTGACGTTGACAACGCCCATCACCACACAGGAGCGCCCGCCACGTGCGAAGCTGCTCCCCACTGCGGTCATCGGATCCTCGTTCACTTCCGCAGAATGAGATCGAGGGCCTCGGAGCGCGAGGACGGACTGGACTGCAGCAGGCCACGCACCGCCGAGGTGGTGGTGCTCGCGCCCGGCTTGCGGATGCCGCGCATCGCCATGCACAGGTGTTCGGCCTCGACCACCACGATGGCGCCGCGCGGATCCAGCTTGCGCATCACCGCGTCGGCGACCTGGCTGGTCAGGCGCTCCTGCACCTGCGGGCGTTTGGCGTACAGATCGACGAGGCGGGCCAGCTTGGACAGTCCGGTCACCCGGCCGTGCTTGCCGGGGATGTAGCCGACGTGCGCGACACCGTGGAAGGACACCAGGTGGTGTTCACAGGTGGAGTACATGGGGATGTCGCGGACCAGCACCAGTTCCTGGTGACCCTCGTCGAAGGTGGTGTTCAGCACGTCTTCCGGCTCGACATAGAGCCCTGCGAACATCTCCCGATAGGCGCGGGCGACCCGGGCCGGCGTATCGATCAAACCGGGCCGGTCGGGATTTTCACCGACAGCGAGCAGCAACTCCCGAACCGCGGCTTCGGCCCGGTCCTGGTCGAACGCCCGTCCAGTTTCAAGAGCGATGAGCTCCGGCCTGGTCATGCCATTGCCGGAACCGTTCTCCGCGGTACCGTCCGAATCGGCGAGCGCGTGGCCGCCGACGTGATTGTTGGCCGACAATCGAGGACACCTCCAAAATCTCGGATGCCGGCAATTACTCGGCACCCCGATGGTCGAGCCTAATCGTCACCGGCGCGGTGCGAGCGACAGGCCCGGAGGCGGTAGCCCGCGTCACCGCGACGGGCCCGTGCGCGCCGCCGATCGAACAGCGCGGCACGGGCGATAGACCCGGAGCCGGTGCTCACGTACCACTGCGGACACGAGAGCACCGGCCTGGTTCAGCGTCGACCGTTCGGGCCATCCCACTCGCGATTGTCGGTGTCGCCCTCGCCGTTCGGGTTCGTCCGGCCGGGCTCTTCGTAGCCGGGCTGGTCGCCGTAGTTGCCGCGGTCGTAACCGCCGTCCTGGGCGCCCGGTTGCGGACCCCACGGCTGGTAGCCGTGGCGCTGTTGCGGCTCGGTCCAGCCGGTGGGCTGGCTCGGCTGCTGCTGCTCGTCACGCGGCGGCCAACCCGGAGCCGACCAACCGGCGGGAGCGCCGTAGTCCGGACGCGAGCCGTGCGTGCCACCGCGCTGCGGGTAGCCCTGAGCGGGCGGCTGCGCCGGGTAGCCGGACGCGGGCGGTGCGGGATAGCCGTACTGCGGTGCGGCGGTGTAGCCACCCTCCTCCGGATAACCGTTGGCGGGCTGGTTCTCCCTGGCCGCACCCGCGGGCAGCGGCGCCGGGATCTGCTCCGGCGGCGGCCACGGCTCGCCGCGCTCGAGCGCCAGCTCGCCCGGCGTCTTCACCGGCGGCTTGGTCGACGGAACCCGGTCACCGAAATCGTTGAACGCGGTGATCCGCGGCCGCTTCTCCACCGAAGCGAGCAGTCCTTCGAGTTCCTTGCGATGCAAGGTCTCCCGCTCCAGCAGCGCCGTGGCCAGCACGTCGAGCACGTCGCGGTACTCGTTGAGGATGGCCCACGCCTCGGTGTGCGCGGCCTCGATCAGGTTGCGCACCTCCTCGTCGATGGCGCCCGCGACCTCGTGCGAGTAATCCGAGGCCTGGCCCATCGAGCGGCCGAGGAACGGATCGCCCGCCTCCTGGCCGTAGCGCACCGCGCCGAGGCGCGAGCTCATGCCGTACTCGGTCACCATCGCGCGAGCGATCTTGGTGGCCTGGTCGATATCCGAGGATGCGCCGGTGGTCGGCTCGTGGAACACCAGCTCCTCGGCCGCGCGGCCGCCCATCGCCATCACCAGGCGGGCGATCATCTCCGAGCGGGTCATCAGGCCCTTGTCGTCCTCGGGCACCGTCATGGCGTGGCCACCGGTGCGGCCGCGGGCCAGGATGGTGACCTTGTAGACGGGCTCGATGTCGGGCATCGCCCAGGCGGCCAGTGTGTGGCCACCCTCGTGGTAAGCGGTGATCTTCTTCTCGTGCTCGCTGATGATCCGGCTCTTGCGGCGCGGACCGCCGACGACGCGGTCCACCGACTCCTCGAGCGCGTCGCCGGTGATGACGGCGCCGTTCTCCCGGGCGGTGAGCAGCGCGGCCTCGTTGATCACGTTGGCCAGGTCGGCGCCGGACATGCCGACGGTGCGCTTGGCCAGACCGTCGAGGTCGGCGTCGGGTGCGATCGGCTTGCCCTGCGAGTGCACCCGCAGGATGGCGCGCCGGCCGGCCAGGTCGGGGTTGCCGACCGGGATCTGCCGGTCGAACCGGCCGGGGCGCAGCAGCGCGGGGTCGAGGATGTCGGGGCGGTTGGTCGCGGCGATCAGGATGACGCCGGTGCGATCACCGAAGCCGTCCATCTCGACCAGCAGCTGGTTCAGCGTCTGCTCGCGTTCGTCGTGACCGCCGCCGAGGCCCGCGCCGCGCTGGCGGCCGACCGCGTCGATCTCGTCGACGAAGATGATGCAGGGGCTGTTCTGCTTGGCCTGCTCGAACAGGTCGCGCACTCGGGAGGCGCCGACACCGACGAACATCTCGACGAAATCCGAACCGGAGATCGTGAAGAACGGCACGCCCGCCTCGCCGGCCACGGCGCGCGCGAGCAGCGTCTTACCGGTGCCGGGCGGGCCGTACAGCAGCACGCCCTTCGGGATCTTGGCGCCGAGGGCCTGGTAGCGGACCGGGTTCTGCAGGAAGTCCTTGATCTCGTAGAGCTCTTCGACCGCCTCGTCGGCACCGGCCACATCGGCGAACGTGGTTTTCGGCATGTCCTTGGACAACTGCTTGGCCTTGGACTTACCGAAGCCCATCATGCCGCCGCGACCACCGCCCTGCATTCGGGCCATGACAAAGACGAACAGCCCCAACAAGATCACCATCGGCAGCACGAACAGCAGGATCTGGGTGAGCCAGCTCTCCTGCTTGACCACGGTGTTATAGGGCGCGCCGGAGTTCTTGACAGCGTCGAAGACCTGTCCGGAAGTCTCGCTGCCACCGGGATACTTCGCGATGATCTTGCTCTGGCCACCGGTCGCGTCGTTGCCGTTCTTCAGCTCGATGCGTAGTTGCTGTTCACGATCATCGATCTGAACGTTCTTGACGTTGCTCTTATCGTTCAGCTGGCTCAATGCGACGGACGTATCGACGCTCTTCCAGCCGCGCGTGTCATTGCCGAAGTAGCTGAACGCATAGATCACGAGCAAGATGCCCGAGACTATGGCCAGGGTGCGAAACACTGTCTTGCGGTTCATAGAGCGTCGGCCGGCCGGCCAGTCCTTTCCGGTGTCTCCGGGTTCTTGCAAGCGATGCGTCGGGCGCGTCCGGCTCCGGGAGGGTTCGGATGCGGACATGCCACGTTACCGCGTACGGTCTAGTCGATACATCGCGCAGTTCGGCTGCAGGTGCAGTTAAAGAGGTAAACGGCCAAGGGACGTCGGTGGTTCCCGAAGTCCCCGGTCCGGGTTACTCCAAGTGGTCACAATCATGGCATGTTCGGCCTATCGTGAGCGACGACACAACACCGCGGCGCGAGCGACCGGCCCGGAGGCGGTAGCTTGCGTAACCACGTAAGGCCCCCTGAGCACCGCAAACAGACACCGCGGTGCGAGCGATGGGTCCTGGAGGAGGCAGCGAATCGTAGCCACGGAGGGCACCTTGAACATCGCAAATCGAACACCGCGGTGCGAGCGACTGGCCCGGAGGAGGCAGCGAAGCGTAACCACGGAGGGCACCGCGAACATCGCAAATCGAACACCGCGGTGCGAGCGACTGGCCCGGAGGAGGCAGCGAAGCGTAACCACGGAGGGCACCGCGAACACCGCAAATCGAACAGAGCGCAGGGGGTATGGACATAGTTGAGCTACGGACACCCACAGCGATAGTGCGTCACGGCCGCGGACGGTTGATCGTCCTGCGTCCTGGCTCCGATGGCGAGCGGGTGCTCGACGTACCGGTTACCGACCTGTTGAAGGTTCGGTTGAATCGGCGCGCCGACGACGCCGTCGTCATCGAGATCTACCTGAGATACCCGACCCCGGTGCTGACCGGCGTACCCGCGGACCGTACCCCGCTGCCGGTGCTCATCGCCGAGCACGACGTGCCCGCCGCCACCGAGATCGTGGACCGGATCAACAGCCAGATCCTGGCGACCCAGCGCATCGACGTGGCCGCCCCCGATTTGCACCCGCCCGCCCCTACCTGGGGCAAGTCCGGCCCGACCCGCGCCGACGTGGACCGTGCCGTGCGCCGGATGGCCCCGCATCGCGAAGCGAAGTCGGCGATCGCCGCCCTGCACCGATACGTCACACCGGACGAGTACGTGCTGGAGACCGCGGTCGCGCACGCGCACCCGCCCGCGGGCAACGGCCCCGGCCTGCTCGCCGCGACGACCGGGCGACTGCTGTTCATCTCGATCGGCACCGGCACCCGCTACGCGCACGAGCTACCCATCCCGGCGGTGATGTGGGCCCGCAACACCGACGGCACGCCCGTGGTGGCCGGCGAGATCGGCGCGGTCCGCGGCGAGGCGAGCATGGAAGTGCACGACGGCAACATGACCTTCCGTTTCACCGGCACCGATCGGGCCGACACCGAGCGCGTCACCTGCGCGGTGAACTTCGCGGTGCGCCGCGATTCCGCCGACGGCGCCGCCGGTCCGGCCGATCCAGGTGTGTCGCAGCTGTATTCGGAATGGGAACTGCTCGTCGAGCGCCATTCACTCGGCATGGTCGACGACGCGCAGTTCCAGCGCTACGGCCGCGGCATTCTGCGTTCCCTGCCCGACGGCGGATAGTTCACGACGGTCCGGGCCGCGCGTCAGGCCTGCACGACCGGCGGCACGGTCAGGCTGATCCGCCGCCACGGGCTGGTCGGGCGCATCCACAGGCGCAGCAGTTCCATCCGCCGGTCGACGCCGCCGTTCTTCAGTTCGGCGAGGTCTTCGCAGGCCTGCCAATAGGTCCAGCCGGTCAGATAGGCATCGCCGAACTGCCGCCAGTTGCGGTACTTGGCCTGCGCGATGGGCAGGGCGCGGGCCAGATAGTCCCAGGCCAGATCCGCGTCGAGGTAACCGGCGGTGAAGGCCATCCGCGCCACGGCGACCACCCGGGCCAGATCCCAGGCGTGGATGTCGCTGGGCAGCGGGCGCGCGAGATGGTCGGTGAAGCCGATCTTGATGGCCTGGGACCAGATGTCGTAGTCGCGGACCAGCGCCTCCGGATTGTCCATCCCGCGGAACGAACCGACCTGGCGCAGGAACGCCCGGTGCCGGTCGGCGCGCTCACCGAACCTGTCCCGTTCACTGGCATTGACCGAGGCCATCACCAGCGGATGGACCAGCGCGTACAGCGGCGCGTGCATGCCGTCCAGCAACTGCTCCATCGACGCCTGCGCCTCGGTCCCGTCGGTGATGCCCCAGGCGCCGGTGAGCGTGTCGATGGCGAGCTCGCGGCGGTCGCCAAGCGGATGCTCGCGCTCCGGGCCGAGCAGCAGCGCATCGTGGAAGGCATCCCAGCGGGCGGAGTAGAAAGCGCCGAGCGCGAGCGCGCGCAATTCGTCATCGGCTACCGCCGCGCCGGACCAGTGGTCCTCTTCGCGCTGATCCAGCTCCTCGTACGGGAAGGTCGTCAACGTAGGTACACCGCGGGCAGGCATGAGCCGAGTCTATTGGCCGCGCCTGCGGCGCGGCGTGGTTCGCGGCCCCTTGGTCTCGTGTTCGAGCCGTCGCGACTGGCGACTACATCGCATGCGCTGCGCCGACTCGGACACGAGACGGCCGCGAACCGGCGCGCGAAAGCCTCGCGCGTGGGGGTCCGGTGTGCCCGAGAAGTCGGCGTCGATCGCTGAACGCCACCCGCTTGCCGGGCATGGCGAACAGCGATTTTCGCCTCAGGACTTTCTTGCCCTGCCGCATAGCGGGCTCGAGAGCTACTGTGCTCGCATGAGTAGCAACATCACCCTCCTTCGTGGCCTGGAGCCTGCCGCTACCGAGCAGGAAATCTATGCTGCCGCACTGCAGTACGTGCGCACGGTCGGTGGTGTGTCCGGCCTGAGCTCCACCACCAAAGTGGCGGTCGACAAGGCCGTCGCGGCCATCGCCGCGGCCACCACACAGCTGCTGGCGGACCTACCGGACCGACCGGTCGCCCCGCCGACCGAGCCACCGTTGCGCGTCGCAGCCCGCGAAGCGTCGGCCGACTGACCGCAGATAAACGCACAGCTCAAGCACTGATTCCGGGCAGCGCGTCTACACCGTAGACAGCAACGCAGGCGAGGGCCAGCTCCAACGGCAAGCTGCGCTGCTCGATCGGATAACCCAGCAGTTCCTCGATCCGCTGGATTCGGTAGCGGACCGTGTTCTTGTGCACCCCAAGCAGTTTCGCCGTCGCCTCGGGGCTGCGATGGCTCTTCAGATAGGCGTGCAACGTCTCGCGCAGCCGCGCCGCGTTCGGGTCCGAGCCGGACAGCGCGCGCAATTCCCGCCCGATCAGGCCGCGCATCGCCGTGTCGTCGGCGCCGGCCAAATAGGCGATCTCCACATCGCGATAACCGATAACTCTGGCCGCACCCGCCGGTCCGCGCTCGGCGACATGCCTGGCGGCCACCGCTTCGCGATGACTCTGCCGGAACCCGGCGACGTGCCCGGCGGGCACCCCGAAGGCGATCCGGACCGGCGGTTCGACCAGACCGGCCGCGACTCGCTCGACCGCGCCCGGCTCGCCCGCACCTTGCTCGGCCCAGCCGTTCTGCCCCGCGCCGGCACCCGGTAGGTCATCCAGTCCGGCCCACGCCCACATGCCGCTCGACCCGGACGCGACGGTGAGCACCTTGCCATTGCCGATTTCGGTCGCGACCCGGGTCGCGACCCGTTCGAGCAGGCCGATGACTTCGCCGTCGCCACTGCCGGCTTCGCCCTCGTCGGTCCACAGCACAAAGGCGACGTGTCGCTGGGTGAGCCGATACCCGAGCCGGGCCGACGCCTGGTCGGTGTCGAGCTCGTCACCGGCCAGCAGCGCGCGGATGGTCTCGGTGCGCCGATTGAGCGCGGCCCGCAGCACTCGCTCGCGTTCCTCCATGTAGGTATCGGTCAACATCTCGACCGACATGCTGACCCATTTCGTCGCCCGCTCGAACAGCCGCAGCATCACCGCCCGTTCGATCTCCTGCGGGGCCTGCCGCTGATCGATGGCCTCGGTCATGTAGTCGAGCACCGCTTCCATGCCGACGTGATAGGTCCGCAGCAGCATTCGCAGCTCGAAGCCGCGGCGGGCGATCGTCCGCGCGAAGGCGTGCGCCTCTTCGGGCAGCGTGTATTCGAAGGTGTCGCTGGTGATTCCGCTCAGCATCACCCTGGCATGGGCGCGCGTGCTCGCGGCGAGATCACGGCGCAGATCGCGGTCGGCGAGTTCCGGGATGCGCGCGATGATCGCGCTGTCGAGGCGGTCGACGACCTGCTCGAGCGTCTCGGTCCGCATCGTCTCGTAGACGTACTCCGCCAACCAGCCGCGGACCACTTCGGAGTTCGGGCCGATCCGGTCGGGTGATGCGGTGGTCACAGCTCCTCCGTTTTGTTCTATGAGCACAAATTCTCGCGGCTCCGTTGACAAACTGGGCCAAGAATCTCCCCCGACATTGTGTCACGATCATAGTTCAGTGGCCTGATTCACATTCAGCCCACGCGGCTCACAGCACAACGTCAGTGGGAGAACAGCAGTGACCAACACCGAACCAGCGCCCGGCGCGGCAAAGACAACGGCAGCGGACACCGCCCCCGCCGTCATAGAGGTGCGCAATCCCGGCACCGGTGCGGTCGTCGGGACGGTGCCGGAAGTGACCGCGGACGAGGTCGCGGCCAAGGTCCGCGAGCTACGGCTGTACCAGCCGGAATGGGAGGCCATCGGCCCGAACGGCCGCAAGGAATGGCTGCTGAAATTCCAGGACTGGCTGATCGACAACACCGACAGGATCGCCGGCGTGGTGCAGTCCGAAACGGGCAAGCCGCGGGTCGACTCGCTCATCGACCCCGCCTTCGCGACCGACCTGGTCGGCTACTACGCCCGGCGCGCGGGCAAGTTCCTCGCCGACGACCACCCGTCTCCGCACAGCCCACTGGCCAGGGTGAAGAAGCTGACCACCGCGTACAGGCCGTACCCGGTGGTCGGCGTCATCACGCCGTGGAACTTCCCGGTGGCCATGCCAGCGCTGGACGTGTTCCCCGCGCTCGCCGCGGGCACCGCCGTCATCCTGAAGCCGTCCGAGGTAACGCCGCTGTCCGCCCTCGAAATGGCAAGGGGCTGGGCCGAAATCGGCGCTCCCCCGATCTTCGCCGTGGTCACCGGCGCGGCCACGACCGGCGGTGCCGTCGTCGAGAACGCCGACTACATCCAGTTCACCGGTTCGACCGCGACCGGTCGCAAGATCGCCGTGGCATGTGCGGAGCGGATGGTCCCGTACAGCCTGGAACTGGGCGGTAAGGACCCGGCCATCGTGCTGGCCGATGCCGACCTGGATCGCGCCGCGCACGGCATCGCGTTCGGCGGCATGTTCAACTCGGGTCAGGTGTGTATCTCGGTGGAGCGGGTGTACGTCGAGGCGCCGGTCTACGACGAGTTCGTCGCCAAGCTGACCGCGAACGTCAAGGCGCTGCGCCAGGGCATCGACGGCCGCGAGTCCGAGCACGACGTCGGCGCGCTGGCCAACGAGAACCAGACCAGCATCGTGCAGCGCCACGTCGACGAGGCCGTCGCGGCCGGCGCGAAGGTGCTCACCGGCGGCAAGCGGGCCGGGTTCGGCACCGCGTTCGAGCCGACCGTGCTGGTCGATGTCGACCACACCATGTCGTGCGTCACCGAGGAGACCTTCGGCCCGACCCTGCCGGTGATGAAGGTGGCCGACGAGGCGGAAGCCATTCGGCTGGCCAATGATTCGATCTACGGGCTCTCGGCGACGGTGTGGACCGGCGACAAGGACCGCGGCGAACGGGTGGCCAGGCAGCTGAACGCGGGCGCGGTCAATATCAACGATGTCTTCAGCAATCTGTTCAATTTCGCGCTCCCGATGGGCGGCTGGGGCATGTCCGGCACCGGCGCTCGCTGGGGCGGCGCCAACGGCGTCCGCAAGTACTGCCGTCAGCAGGCGATCACCACGCCGATCCTGCCGACCCAGCAGAAGGAACTGTTCTGGTACCCGTACTCGATGCCGAAGCTGCTCTTCGCACTCGGCGCCATGCGGGCCGCGGGCGCCCGCGGCCTGCGCAGGCTCGATATTCCGGCCGTTCTGAAACTCAAGGGAGACAACAAGTGAGTGACGTTTCGAAGATTCGCGGCAAGGTCGTCGTCATCACCGGCGGCGCCCGCGGCATCGGGCTGGCTACCGCGACCGCGCTGCAGGCGCTCGGCGCCAAGGTCGCGATCGGCGATATCGACGAGGCCACCGTCAAGGAGTCCGGCACCGCCCGCGGTTTCGAGCTGTACGGCAAGCTCGACGTCACCGATCCCGTCTCGTTCGAGAGCTTCCTCGACGAGGTGGAGCGCACCGTCGGCCCGATCGATGTACTGGTCAACAACGCGGGCATCATGCCGACCGGCAGGCTGGTCGACGAGCCGGATCAGATCACCCGCCGGATCCTCGACATCAATGTCTACGGCGTGATCCTGGGCTCCAAGCTGGGCCTGGCCCGGATGCTGCCGCGCAAGAGCGGGCACGTCATCAATATCGCCTCGCTGGCGGGTGAGACGCACATCCCCGGCCTGGCCACCTACAACGCGAGCAAGCACGCGGTGCTCGGCTTCACCGACACGCTGCGCGAGGAGTACCGGGATTCCGGCGTGCGCTTTTCCTCGGTGCTGCCGACGTTGACCAATACCGAGCTCGGCGCGGGCGTCACCGCGCCGAAGCTGCTGCGCCCGGCCGAACCGGAGGAGATCGCCGACGCCATCGTCGGGCTGATCAGCGCGCCGAAGTCCAAGGTCCGGGTGACGGCGGTGGCGGGCATCATCTCGCAGCTGGTCGGGCTGCTGCCGGAGGCGGTCGGCGACGGCATCGCCAGGGCGCTCGGCTCGGGGCACGCGTTCCTGGACGACGTCGACGCCGACAAGCGCAAAGCGTACGAGGAGCGGGCGCGCAGCGTGTAGCTCGTTTGCTCGCCGGGCGCTGCGGCCGTGGATTCGTCTCGGCCGCAGCGCTTTCGCGCGTCCGAGGACGACTCGCTATCCGATCCAATGAGCAATACAAAACCGTATTGTGACGAAAATCACTATAGAGGGTGCAAATGACCGCAGGTCGGCCATAAGCGGCCCCCCAGCTGACGATCGGCAATCGCACAGACCGCCAGTTCCTCGCCCGTCGTGACGCCACGAATGATCATCACTGCTGGTCACACGCCCAGATGTACCGCACTGGAAAGAACAGCCCCCGCATGCCGAAGATTCGCGGAGTCGATGGTGCGTCCCACCATGACAAGCAATATGCTGTCCCTAACAAACCTGTCGAATGTTTTGGTACCCGTATCCAGACTTTCCGGCCTGATAAGGCTGGAAATTCAGGACTGATTCTGATAGCAAGGGGCTATGGACCCGCATTTGCGCGACCTGCGGTATTTCGTCGCCGTCGCTGAGGAACTGCACTTCACCAACGCCGCTCAGCGGCTGCACATCGCTCAACCCACCCTCTCGCGTCAGATCCGTCAGCTGGAACGCCAGCTCGACGTGGTCCTGTTCGACCGCAACCAGCGCAGCGTCGCCCTGACCGTCGCCGGTAAGGAACTGCTCGAGGGCGCCCGGAAGATCCTGGAGCTGTGGGAGGTCACCAACGTCTCGCTACAGGAGGCGGGCGAGGTGCTGCGCGTCGGTATCCAGTCCGCGCTCGGCCGCGGCCTGTTGAACGACCTGGAGAGCGCGAGCGGCCATCGGCTCGCTCTGCACGCGGCCTCCTGGACCGACCCGTCCAGCGGCCTGGCCGGTCGGCAGGCGGACCTGTCCCTGGTCTGGTTGCCGCTGCCCGACCCGAACCGCTACCGCTGGCAGGTGCTGCGCACCGAGCCGCGCTGGGTGCTGCTCCCGGAGAACCATCCGCTGGCCGATCGGGAAACCATCGACTTCACCGACCTGCTCGACGAGCCGTTCATCGCGCTGCCCACCGAAGCCGGTGCGGTGCGCGACTTCTGGCTGGGCAACGACGCACGCAACGGACGTCAGCCGAAGATCGGCGCCGAGGCGGCGACCCCCGAGGACAAGCTGGAGGCCGTGAGCCTCGGCCTCGGCGTCTGTTTGCTCGCCGAGAACAACGTGCCGATGTACCGCTGGCCGGGCCTCACCGCGCGACCGGTGGCCGGTCTCGCGCCCTGCGAGCTGGCCGTCGCATGGCGGGCCGACGACACCCGACCCACCATCCTCGAATTCGCGGGACGCGCGGTCGACGGCGGGTTCTCGGTCCAGCAGCAGCAACCCGCCGTCAGCGCGTAAGTTCGGTCAGTTGATAGTGCGCCGCCACGGGTGCAGCGATTCCAATTGCGCGGACAGCCGTAGCAGAGTGGATTCGCTGCCCGGCGGGCCGGCGAGCTGAGCGGCCACCGGCGTTCCGACATCGGGGTGCATGCCCATCGGGATGGAGGCGGCGGGCCAGCCGACCAGATTCCACAGCGGGGTGAAGGGCGAAAACCGAGAGCTGGCAAGCACATTGGCCAGCCAACCGCGGTTATGCCAGGCCCGCGCCTTGGGCGGCGGGCCGGCGAGCGTGGGCGTGATCACCACGTCGTAGCGTTCGAAGTATTCCAGCAGTCGCGCCTCGACCCGGTCGACCTGGGACGGGCGGACGAGGCGTAGTCGGGCCACCTTGCGGCCCAGCGCCAGATGCCGGCGGGTGCGCGGTTGCAGGAGCTCGGGGTGGGGTAGCGCCGCGGCGTCGCGGCAACCAACGGCCAACCAGCGCAAGAAGATCGACAGCATCGCGTCGCCATAGGGCAACGTGGTCGGCTCGACCACGTGACCGGCCGCCGCGGCGACCGAGGCCGCTGTGCGGGCGGCGTTGGTCCAGTGCCGATCGACGAGGAAGAAGCGAGACGGCGGAGCCACGGCTAGACCGATGCGTAGTCGGCCGGGCGGCTCCACCTCAGCTAGGTCCGGCCGGGCGGCCAGCACCGATAGCGCGAGCGCCGCATCGCCGACTGTCGTTGCCAGCACGCCGTTTTCGACCATGCCGGACCAGGCATCGAGGCCGATCTCCGCGGGCACCGTGTGCCTGCCCGGCTTGATGCCGAAGACCCCGCAGCAGGCGGCGGGGATGCGGATCGAACCGAGTCCGTCGTTGCCGTGCGCGACCGGCACCAGTCCGGCCGCGACCGCCGCCGCCGAACCGCCGGACGAGCCGCCCGCGCTGCGCGCGACATTCCATGGATTGCCGGTGATCCGGTCCTGGGTGTCGGTGGTGCCCCACAGTCCGAGTTCGGGCATGGTGGTGAGCCCGACGACCACCGCGCCCGCGGCGCGCAGCCTGCGCACCACCGGATGATCGTCGGCGACCGGACGGGTGTCCGTCGCCGCGGAGCCACACCGCATGGTCTCGCCCGCGACCGCGATGTTGTGTTTGATCGCGATCGGCACCCCGGCCAGCGGCAACACGTCGAGGTCGGCGCGCTGCTCGAGCAACGCCGCCTCGGACCGCGCCTTCTCGGTGCGGATAACGCTGAAGGCATTGGTATTCCGGTGCTCGGCGACGATTCTGGCGAGGGCGGTCTCGACCACCTCCGTCGCGGTCAGCGAACCGTCCCGGACGCCTGCCGCGATCGCCGCGGCCGGGCCCCGTGAGCTGTCCTGGCCGGTGGCGATTTGGTCGTTCGCGTCCACCGGACTATCTCGAGCGGGCGCCGTCGCCGCGACGGCCGATCGGGTAGGCGGTAACTGCGCGACCTCGGCCTGCACGACCGTCGCCTGCGCCAGTGATTTCGAAGTAGCCGGAGCCTGCGGGACCGCCGGGTGCTTGGTCGGCGGCTGCGCTGCTGCTTCCGTGCCGGTGGTTTCGGTTTTTGCCGAACCGTCCGCCACAGCTGTGGACTTGTTGTGCATGTGCTGGTCGTCCCCCGTCGCATCGTTGTCGAATTCGGGTGATCGCTGTTGAGCCGCAAGTTATCATTCCGAATACTGCTCGGGGGACGATGACGTCGGGTGTGGCGGGAATTTCTCCGACACATCCATCGACCGACCAGTGCGGATTCTCTGGCGTCCGCCGAGCCACTAGGTCCTGGAATGAGTGCCGACTCCGATAGAAGTTCCGATTACGCCTCGGGTTTCGATGCCGGGGCCGGTTATGGCGGGCATCCCATGCGCACCGAATTCAGCGCCGTGGCAGCCTTCTCCGCAGCATGGGAAGACGCCGCTTTTCAATCCGCGCGCCGCCCACCCGAGATCGCCGAGTATCTGCCCGACGCGCAGACGTTGCGGACCGAGGCGCTGATCGAGCTGATCCGGGTCGACCTGCGGCATCGCTGGCTGCGCCGGACCGTGCTCGGCGCGACCGAGCAGGCCGGGCCGGGGTCGGCGACGCGCAAACGGCTCGCCGAATACTGCGCCGAATTCCCTGAACTCGAACCCGGAAGTATCCCCGCCGGTCTGGTGTACGAAGAGTTCGTCATCCGCAGGCAGAGCGGTGAACGGGTGGATCCGCGCGAATGCCTGCGCGAATATCCGCACCAAGCGAGTGAACTGTGTGCCCTGCTGAACGCCGATGATCTCGATCAGAGCACCCGACGGGCGGCACTGGAGGATTTCACGCTGACCGCGCTCGCGCGCACCAGAGCCGCCTTCGTCGATAGCGAATTGAACCGGACCACCGGGCCGGACCGCCTCGACGCGCTCGACCGCATCGAAATCGGCCAGCGAATCGATGATTTCGACCTGTTGACCGGCTTGGGCAGCGGCGCGTTCGCCCGCGTCTTCCTGGCCCGGCAGCGCTCATTGCAGCGGCTGGTCGCGGTGAAGATCTCCGCCGACCACGGCACCGAGCCGCAGACCCTGGCCCAGCTCGACCACGACTACATCGTGCGCGTCTTCGACCAGCGGCTGCTCGACGCGGATGCCGGTCCCTCGCGCCGGCTGCGGTTGCTGTACATGCAGTTCCTGCCCGGCGGCACGCTGCTCAGTGTGCTGCGCTGGGTGCGCGCCACCCCGCCCGCCGAACGCAGCGGTCGGCTGCTGCTCGACGCCGTCGACGCGGCCATGGAGGAGAAGGGCGAGATCCGCCCGACCGATTCGAGTGTGCGCGCCGAGATCGCCACGCTCAGTTGGCCGGAGACGGTAGCGTGGCTCGGCCGCAGGCTGGCCGAGGCCCTGGACTACGCCTCGGCACACGGCGTGCTGCACCGCGACGTGAAACCGGCGAATGTGCTGCTCACCGCCGAGGCGGTGCCCAAGCTCGCCGACTTC
This sequence comes from Nocardia brasiliensis, assembly GCF_042691675.1. Lineage (GTDB taxonomy): Bacteria > Actinomycetota > Actinomycetes > Mycobacteriales > Mycobacteriaceae > Nocardia > Nocardia brasiliensis_D. Next base: position 632,194 of record NZ_CP170507.1, on the reverse strand, counting down.
AACATCAGCTTCAGCCGCAATGTCGAGGGCACGAGTCCGGTCGCCTATTTCGGCGGCTCGCTGGCGTATATGTCACCGGAGCAGTTGGAGGCCTGCCATCCCGGATTCGGGCGCAGCGCGGCGGATCTGGACACCCGCGCGGACATCTACTCACTCGGGGTGGTGCTGTGGGAATTGCTCACCGGCGCCAAACCGTTCGACGACAGCACCGCGGGCGCGGGCGAGCACAGTGACGACACGACACTGGAGGCGATGCTGGAGCGGCGCAGCGCGGGGGTGGACGCGGCCGCGCTGGAGCGGGTGCCACCCGATTGCCCGGCGGCGCTGCGGCGAGTGCTGCTGAGCTGTCTTTCGCCGGAGCGGACGATGCGCTGGGCGAACGGGTCGGTGCTGGCCAGGCAATTGGAGCTGTGTCTGGACGCGCGGGCGCGGGAACTGGTCGATCCGGCGCCGAACAGCTGGCGCTTGCGGCTGCGACCGTGGCTGGTGCTGGTCACGCTGCTGTCGGTCGGGCTGCCGAATGTCCTTGCCTCGCTGTACAACATCCAGCACAACCAGCGGCTGATCATCAGCAGGCTGACCGAGGAGGCCCAGCACAGCTTCGTGATCATCACGGGCGTGGTGAACGCGGTGTTCTTCCCGGTCGGCATCGCGCTGGTGGTGTACCTGTCCCGGTCGCTGTTGACGGTGCCGCGCGGGCTCCGCAAGGGAAAACGCTACGACCCGGACACCTTGTGTCATGCCAGACGCGACGCCCTGTTACTCGGCGATCGTGCGGTGGCCGTGGCGTTTTCGCTGTGGGTGCTATCCGGATTCACCTTTCCGCTCACGCTGCAATTGGTGACCGGCGACCTGCCCGCACGGGCGATCGTGCACTTCCTCGCGTCCTTGGTGGTGTGCGGCGCCATCGCGGTGGCGTATCCGTTCTTCCTGCTGACGTTCTACATGGTGCGCTGCATCTATCCGCTGTTCCTCCGGCACGGTGACCTCAGTCCCGAGGACGCGATCTGGTTGCGCGGGTTGGATCGTCGCTGCAACGGATACCTGGCGGTCGCGGCGTCGGTGCCGTTGCTCGCCGTCGCCGGGGTGACTTTTCTGCCCCCGTCCGATATTCCGATGGTGATCGTCGCGGTCCGCGTGTTGTGTGTGGGCGGCATCATCGCGTTCGTGGTCTCCTATCTGCTGTTCCGCGCGCTGGAGGCCGACCTGCGCGCGCTGGAGCGGGTCGTCGCGCCGGAATCGGCCGGCTCGAATACTGTTGCGGCAGCAGCCGAACCCGAGGAGAGCGGGCCTACCGTGGTGGAGACCCGCAGGTGAGATCCGCGCGCGCCGACGCTGTCGCCCGGTTCGCCGCCGATTGGCAACGCAACCTGCGCAGTGACCAGTTCACGCCGCCGCGCATCGCGGACTACGTGCCCGACGGTACCCAGGTGCGCCTGGCCGTGTTGACCGATCTGCTGCGCATCGACCTGCGCGAGCGCTGGGCCAGGGCCGCCGACCTCGGCAAGCGGGTTGCCGAGTACCGCAAGGAGTTTCCGGAGGTCGAGCACAGCCCGGAGCTGGCGGATCTGATCTGCGCGGAGTTCCTGGCCCGGCGGCGCCATGCCCCACTCTCGGTCGCCGAATTCCTCACCGGGTACCCGGAGTTCGCCGACGAGATCCGAGAACGGCTCGACGCCTTCGCTATCGATGACACCACCGACGACTTCGGCACCGCCGAATCGAGCGAAGCCGTCGCCGCCCTGGCCGAACTGGCTCCGGGCCGACGAATCGATGACTTCGACCTGATCACCGATCTCGGCAGCGGCATCCTCGGCCGGGTCTTCCTCGCCAGGCAGCGCTCCATGCAACGGCTTGTCGCGGTGCGGCTTTCGGTGGGCCGGGCGGGCGCACCACACACCATGGCGCAACTCGATCACGCGCATATCGTGCGAGTCTTCGACCAGCGGCTGTTGCGTACCGACGCTGCCGACGGCGTGTTCGGTGCCGCCGCGACGCGACTCGTCTACATGCAATACCTGCCCGGCGGTACCGCGGTCGGCGTGCTCGACCAGCGGCGGCGCGGGCCGGAGGCCGATGGCGGCGCGCTGCTGCTGCGCGCCATCGACGCGTCGATGGCGACGAAAGGCGAGATCCGGCCGTCGGATTCGAGTGTGCGGGCCGAGATCGCGCGGCTCAGCTGGCCGGAGACGGTGGCCTGGGTCGGCAGGCGGCTGGCCGACGCGCTGGATTACGCGGAGCACCACGGCGTGCTGCACCACGGCATCAAACCCGCGAACGTACTGTTCACCGCCGAGGGTATCCCGAAGCTCGCCGATTTCGCGCTGAGTGAGTCGGGTCCGCGCCAGGCCGCGGTGAATCCCGATGAGCTCACCGACGATTCGTTGCCGTACCGGTCACCGGAGCAGCTTGCCCGGTTCCTCGATCCGGCCGCACCCGCACCGGGAACGCGCAGCGACCTTTACTCACTCGGCGTGTTGTTGTGGGAAATGCTCACGGGCACAAGCCCGTTCGATGATCCCGCGCCGACAAACGAAGCGCCTGCCGCAGTCTACGCTCGCATGCTCGCCGTACGCCGTGCGGGGATCTCCGCGACCGCGCTGTCCCGGCTGCCCGCGGATACCCCGGCGGCGCTGCGCCGGGTACTGCTCGACTGCCTGCACGCCGACCCGAAACGGCGCTGGCGCAACGGCGCCGAGTTGGCCGGTCAGCTCGATCTGTGCCTCGACGCACGTGCCCGGGACCTGGTCGACCCGCCGCCGACCAGCCTGGCCTATCGAGCCCGCGGCTGGCTGATCCCGGTTGCGGCGCTGTGTATCGGCGTGCCGAACGCGCTGGCGAGCTGGTACAACATCCAGCTGAACCAGTCGCTGATCGTCGATCGGATGTCGGCCGCCGATCAGCACAAGTTCGCCACCGTCGGCTTGGTCAACAACCTGATCGCCTTCCCGGTCGCGGCGCTGCTGCTGATCTTTCTGACGCGCCGACCGCTGACCATCGGATTCCGGCTGGCCCGCGGCCGCGAGTATTCCGCGCGCACGCTGGCGAAGGCGCGCCGCGACACATTGTCGATGGGTGACTGGGCGGTGTTGGTGCCGTTCGGTTTCTGGTTGGTGGCCGGTGTCATCTGGCCGCTGGGCTTGGCGTTCACCGGGGTTGATCTGCCGCCGGGGACCTTCCTGCATTTCTTTGCGGCACAGGTCGTTTGCGCAGCCATCGCGCTGGCCTACCCGTTCTTTCCGATCATGGTGTACGCGGTGCGCTCGGTGTATCCACAGTTGTTGGTGCGCGGTGGTATCGGGCCGGGCGATGAGCGACAGCTACGAAACCTGGCCCGGCGCGGCAACTTCTACCTCGGCGTCGCCGCGTCGGTTCCGCTGCTCGGCGTGGCGGGGGCTACCTTTGTCGACCCGGCGGATCTGGAGTTGGTGATCGTTCCGGTGCGCGTACTCAGCGTGGGTGGCATTCTGGCTTTCGTGGTTACCTACCGGTTGTTTCGCTGGCTAGAGGCGGACCTGCTCGCGCTCGCGCGGGCCATCCCGCAGCGGACGCGATGACCTCGCCCCGGCCGTTCCCACGGCTGGTCAGCCTGTCGCATGTGCACGACCCGGCCACCACTCCCCTGTTTCCCGGGGACCCGGAGTTCCACACCGACATCGTCGCGACGGTCGCCAATGACGGCTACTACCTGCGCTACATCCAGCAGGGCGAGCACACCGGAACCCATTGGGGCGCACCGATTCATTTCCACTCCGACGGCCTCGCCGCCGATGAACTCGACCTGGATGATCTGCTGCTGCCCGCGGTGAAGGTCGATGTGCGTGAGCAGTGCGCCGGGGACCGTGACTACGCGATCACCGTGGCCGACCTGAAAAAGTGGGAGGGACGGCACGGGCGCATCCCGGATGGCGCCGCGGTGATCGCCTGGACCGGGTGGGACGCCAAGTGGGGCACACCGGAATTCATCGGTACCGGCGAATCCGCTGGCCATCAGCCGGGTTTCGCGGTCGAGACCGTCGAGTGGTTGCTGCGCACCGGGCGGCTCGGCCGCCGTGGCGCACTCGGCATCGACACCTTCGGCCCCGATCTGGGCACGGACGACACCTACGCGGTATCGAAACTGCTCTACCGAGACCACCGAATCAGCCTGGAATGCCTGGCCAACCTCGTCACTGTCCCCGCGACGGGCGCCTGGATCTTGGTCGGCGGGCCGTTGTACAGCGGCGGCTCCGGCTCCCCCGCAACGATTTTCGGAATTCTCCCCGATCGCTGACGAACGGGTGGCGAGCCGCGAGGGTCAGGAGTAGACCTTGGGGTCGAGGGTGCCGATATAGGGCAGGTCGCGGTAGCGCTCGGCGTAGTCGAGGCCGTAGCCGACGACGAATTCGTTCGGGATGTCGAAGCCGACGTGCGCGACGTCGACGTGGGTGCGTAGCGCGTCCGGCTTGCGGAGCAAGGTGACCACCTCGAGCGAGGCCGGGTTGCGCGTGGATAGGTTGCGCTTCAGCCAGGACAGCGTGAGACCCGAGTCGATGATGTCCTCGACGATCAGCACATTGCGGCCGGCAATGTCCTTGTCCAGGTCCTTCATGATGCGGACCACGCCGGACGACGAGGTGGACGACCCGTACGACGAGACGGCCATGAACTCCATCTGGGTCGGGATCGGCAACGCCTTGGCCAGGTCGGTCATGAAGAAGATCGCGCCTTTGAGCACACCCACCAGCAGCAGGTCGCCCTCGGGAGCATCAGCGGGATAGCGCTTGGCGATGAGCTCGGCCAGCTCTTTGGTCTTGGTGGCGATCTCTTCCTCGGTGATCAGCACCGACGCGATGTCGTCCCCGTACACGTCAGCTGTTCCCTTCTGGTTTTCGCTCCCGGACGGCCGACCCATTATGTGTCATCAGCCGCTGCGCAGACGCAGTGTCAGCCTGCCATGTTCGCGCGCCGCGACCAACCTGCTACCCGACCGTCCGCCGCCGACCGCGACCCCGCCCTGCCCACGCCAGTCGGTGATCAACTCGTCCACCGCATGTAAATGCTTGCCGGTCAGCGCTTTCGCACCGCCCGCGAGCAGCCAGGCCCGGATCGCCCGCCTGCGCAGTGCGCCGGGCGCAGTGGCGAGCGTCTCGATCGAGAGTGTCTCGCCATCACTCGCGGTGTGCAGCAGCTCACCCGCGAGGGCGTCGAGCACCGCGCCGTCCTCGCGCAACTGCTCGGCCGTGCGAGCGAGCGCGGCGGCAACGCCACCCCCGAGCACGTCCTCCAGCAACGGCAGCACTTCGGTACGCAGTCGCACCCGGGTGAACTCGGGCGCGGCGTTGTGCGGATCCTCGTGCGGCGTCAGGTCCAGATCTGTACACAGCTGCCGGGTAACCGCCCGCCGCACCCCGAGCAGCGGCCGACCCCACGGCTCGGCCCATGCCGCCATCCCCTGAATAGAGCGTCCGCCGGACCCGCGAGCCAGTCCGAGCAGCACTGTTTCCGCCTGATCGTCGAGTGTGTGTCCGAGCAATACCGGAAGCCCGGCCCGCGCCTCATCCAACGCCGCGTACCGAGCGCGTCGCGCCGCCGCCTCCATTCCCCCCTCGCCCGCCACATCGACCGCGATCACCCGAGCCGACCGGCACCCGAGCGCCAGCGCGGTCGCCGCGGCATCAGCCGCAACCACCTCCGACCCGGCCTGCAATTGATGGTCGACTACAAGGGCATCGACCGAGCCCACCTCGACAACGGCCGCGGCAGTGAGAGCCAGAGAATCCGCCCCGCCCGACAACGCGACCGCGACTCCCGTCGCAGCATCCGACACGTACTCCCCAACCCAGTCCCGAACGGCCCGCCGCACTGCCAGCACCGCCACCGTCTCAGGCAACCGGCGCGGCGATGCCTCCCCACCATCCGACCCCGCGCGGCTCATATCCGCAGCGTACCGACCCCACCCCCACCAGCATCCGCACCCGCAGAAGCCCCCCGGCTCGCCATCCGCAACCGATCTCACAGTCCGTCCACACCCTTCACAGGGTCTGCCACCCTGTGAGACGTACGAAGGCTCTGTGAGATCAGCCCCGAATCGGTCCCGAAGGTTCGGCAGGCGGGAACGCGCTAGCCGAGGACGCGGGTTACCCAGCGGTCCGGGTGCTCGATTTCGTGTGTGCGAGGGAGGGTTTCGGCTTCGGTCCAGATGGTGTTGAAACGGTCCATGCCTACTCGGCCTACGACGTCGTCGACGAATGCTTTGCCGCGAACGTACTGTGCGACCTTCGCGTCCACGCCGAGCAGGGCCCGCATGATGCGCTGGACCGGGTTGGTCGGGCGCTTGCGGCGCTGGTCGAAGGCGGAGCGGATCTGTTCGACCGAGGGCACGACGGCGGGGCCGACGGCGTCCATGACGTGGTCGGCGTGGCCTTCGAGGAGGGTGCCCAGCATGAGCAGGCGGTCGAGGGCTTCGCGTTGCGGCGGAGCCTGGGTGGCGCGCAGCAGGCCGACGACGCCGCGGGCGGCGGGGTCTTCGGAGGCGGTGCCGCGACGGCGCTCACGTACCTCCTCGATCAGTCGGGCGAGCATCTCGTTGATCGGTTCGTCGCCGACCTCGCCGAGCACCTCGACATTGGCGCGCATGTAGTCGGCCAGCCACGGCGCCGAAGAGAATTGCACCCGGTGGGTCACCTCGTGCAGGCAGACCCAGAGGCGGAAGTCGCTGGGCGAGACGCCGAGTGCGCGCTCCACCGCCATGATGTTCGGCGCGACCAGCAGCAGCGTGCCGTCCGGTCCGGTGAACGGGTCGTACTGGCCGAGGATCGCGGTGGACAGGAACGCGAGCATCGCGCCCGCCTGCACGCCGGCGGGCTTGCCCTGTAGTAGTCCGCGCTCGCCGGCGTCGCGTTCGGTGCCGGTCAATTGGGCCATGGAGTCGGCGGCCGCGCCGATCCATCCTGGCCGGTCGACGATCCTGGCGGCGGGCACCGGCTGGTCGTCGAGCAGCCCGCTCACCTCCCGCACCGGCCCCTCGGACCGCACCGAGGCGGTGGCCAGTTCAGCGACGACCTGCTCGGCCGAATAACGCGAGGTGCGCGGACCGGACGGCACCAGCGCGGCGCCGGTCTTCGCGGCCAGCCGCCAGTCGACAGCACCGGAGAACCCGGAACGGCCCTTGGGCCGCTCCACGACCCCCTCGGCCGCTGAACCCACCGCGCGGGAATCAGCTGGGTCGGAACTTTCTCGGTGCATTGTCAACCACCCGTCAGGAGCATCCACAGTTGCGCAGCGTGCCTGCGATCGCGTCCAACGCGGGCCTGCTCACCTCCGGCGGTCGATCGTTCGACATCAACGCGAAAGTCAGCACCCGCCCATCGGCATCGAGCACATACCCAACCAACGCGCTGGACACCGACAGAGTTCCGGTCTTGGCCCGGACCCACCCGGCGGCGGCCCGGTCTCTGAGGACATATCGGCTGCTCAGCGAGCCGGTCGCGCCCGCGACCGGAAGGTCGTCCAGCAGCGGCGCCAATGTGGTGGCGAGCCGGTCGTTTTCGGGCCTGGCCTTGGTGCCGATCGGTTGCACGGCGGTCGCCCCGTTCGGCTTGGCCGCCGTCGCGACGATCCGGTCCAGCAGCCGCGGCGGGATCCGGTCGTCGACCGAGAGCCCGCTGTTGTCGTGCATGGTCACCCCGGACACGTCGAAACCGGCCTTGGCCAGCGCGGCGTTCACCGCCGCGACCGCGCCGTCGAAGGAGGCCGGGCCGCCGGTCGCTACCGAGATCTCGCGGCCGACCGTTTCGGCGAGCACATTGTCGGAGTAGACCATCAGGTCGCGCAGCCGGTCGCGCAGCGGCGCCGAGCGCACGCTCGCGACCTCGGCGGCGCCGGGTGCGGCGGTGGCGATCCTGACCCGGGCGGGGTCGAGGCCCAACTCGATGGCCAGCCTGCGCCCGGCATCCAGCGCCGGTGTCGTGGTGCGCGGCGAGTATTCGACCAGTGGTCGCAGCCGCCCGCCGTCGATCATGACCGGTTCGATCGGGGCGATCGAGCCGTCCCCGATGTCCACCGGGTCCCAGCCCTTGGCGAAATTGGGGCCGGTGTAGGCGGAGGTGTCCACCAGGATCGTGTCGACCGCGCGACCCGAGTTCTTGACCTGCGTCACCAGATCCGACAGCCGGGGGCCGTTGGGGTAATACCCCTTGCCCTCGGGTTCCGCGGTCAGCGTCGGGTCACCGCCGCCGACGAGAACCAGTTCATTCGGCGCGTTCCCGGCCACCACCTTGGTGATCACCCGGTGGTCGGCGGGCAGCGTGAGCAGCGCGGCGGCGGTGAGCAGGATCTTCGCGGTGGAAGACGGGATCATCGCCTTGTTCGCGTCACCGCTCCACAGCACCGTCGCGCTGTCGGCATCGGTGACCTGCCCGGCGAAGGCGCCGAGATCGGGGTTGCCGATCACCGGGGCGAGCGCGGCGGCCACCCCGGCCGGGCTGGGCGCGGGTGCGTTCGAGGGGGCGGGGGCGACCTGTGGGAACGGCCGGACCGGGGCGGGCGGGGCGGCCGTGGTCAGCCCGCCGTGCCGGAATTCGTCGGTCCACGGCTTGACCGTGAACAGCACGCCCGCTCCCGCCGCGAGCAAGACGGCGAGCGTGGTGCCGAGTCCGATCCAGAGATTGCGGCGCCGCCGGGCAGCCAAGCCACCGATGTTCTTACCAACCACTGCCCGCAGCTCTCCTCGACTGATTCCCGCAGCAGCCGCCTGCCGCACCCATGTCCCCGCCGACCACACTATCCTCGTTGCGCAACCGTTCCCCAGAACAACCTGGCGAGTCGGCAGTCCTGACTGCTCATGCTCATAGATGCACCGAAGGAGATGGCGTGGAGTTCGACGTCACCATCGAGATCCCCAAGGGTTCTCGGAACAAGTACGAGGTCGATCACGAGACCGGCCGAGTCCGGCTCGACCGGTTCCTCTACACGTCCATGGTCTACCCGGCCGACTACGGCTACATCGAGAACACTCTCGGCGAGGACGGTGACCCGCTCGACGCGCTGGTCCTGCTGCCCGAGTCGGTGTTCCCCGGCTGCCTCATCGAGGTGCGTCCGGTGGCGATGTACAAGATGGTCGACGAGGCGGGCGGCGACGACAAGGTGCTGTGCGTGCCCGCGGGCGACCAGCGCTGGGATCACATCCAGGACCTGAAGGATGTGCCCGAGTTCGAGCTGGCCGCGATCAAGCACTTCTTCGAGCGCTACAAGGATCTCGAGCCCGGCAAGTACGTCAAGGGCTCGGAGTGGGTCGGCCGCGCCGAGGCCGAGGCCGAGGTCGAGGCCTCGCTGCAGCGACTGAAGGACAACGGCGGCCACTGATTCGGCCGCACGGTTACGAAAAGCGGGAAGTCCGGCGAACCGGCTTCCCGCTTTTCGCGTCTACTCGCCGCCGGTGGCGCGGTCGCGCCGCTGATTGCGTTCGGCGATCACCTCGTCCAGGTGCTCGGCCAGCAGCGCCAGGATCGGCGCCTCCACCTCGTGGTCGAGCCGTTCATGAGTGAAGTGCGCGTCCTCCATCGGCGCGAAAGCTTCTGCCGCGCAACGGTAGACGCAGTACGCCTGATGGGTCCGGCCGAGCGCCTGCAGGATCAGTCCGTGCATCACCAGCACCCGCGCCCTGGTGAGCGGGCCGATCTGGCGGTTGAGCAGGCGGACGGCCGCGTCGGCGATCGGTTCGGCCTCGGCCAACTGCCCCGCCATCATGTGCACATGCGCCAACCGCGCCAGCGCCCAGCCTTCGCGCAGTTCCACCCCGCTGAGCCGGGCCAGCTGGACCGCCTCACCGCACAGCTCGATCGCGTGCGCATGGTCGCCTTGAAATCCGCGACTCACCCCGAGTTCGTGGGTCGCCATCGCCTCCAGTGCGGCATTGCCGATCTTCGCGGCGAGCGTCTTCGCCTCGGTCGCCCGATCCTGTGCCGCTTCGAATTGCCCGCCGTCCGACAGGGTTTTGGACATGTGCACCAGGCTGGCGCATTCCACCGCCGGGTCCTCGACCTGGCGCGCCAGGCGGATCGCGCGTTCGGCGTGCGCGACCGAGGCGGCCGTCTCGGTGCCCATTCTGGTCGAGGAGGAGAGCAACTGCGCCGCGAAGGCGACCAGTCGCACGTCACTCGGCGAGGTCGGCGGCAGCGACAGCGCGATGCGCTGATGATCCCGGCCTTGCCGCAGGGTGCCGAGCGAGTAACTGAAGATCGCACCCAGGGTCACCCGAATCCGGCATTCGGCGCCGCGGTCACCGGCCCGCACCGCCGCGTCGAGCAACTTGCTCAGCGCCCGCGACAACTCCTGGCAATGTGGCCCGCCATCGATCAATTCCGCTGTGGCCCAGGCGATATCGGCCGCCCGTGCGAGCGCGGGACCACCCACTCGCGCGGTCTGTTCGTACAGCGAGATCAGGTTCGGACGTTCCACATCCAGCCAGTACTGCGCGGCGATGCTGTCCATGAACGACAGCCCGTCCGCGACGGTGGCACCGAGATGTTCGGGCAGCCGCGACCCCGGATTGCACACTGTCATCAGGTTTTTCATGGTGGCCAGGTAGAAGTCGAGCAGCCGGAGCAACGCACCGGACACCGGCTCGGCGACGTCGGACCCGAGGTGTAGCTCGCGCGCGAACAACCGCGGCAGATCGTGATAGGTGTAGCGCCCGGACGCGCTGGTCTCCATCAGGTTCAGATCGACGAGAGACTCACACAGTTCCTCGACGAGCATCCGATCCGCGCCGAGGATCGCGGCCGCCGCGTCCAGCGAGATCTCGGCGACCTCCGGCACGGCCAGCATCCGGAAGGCCCTGGCCTGAGCGCAATCGAGCTGGTCGTAGCTGAGCCGGAACGCCGCCTCGACCGCGAGGTCGCCGCTGCGCAGCGTGCCGAGCCGCTGCTTCTCGTCCGCCAGCCGCTCGGCCAGGCTGCTGATGCTCCAGTTCGGCCGGGCCGCCAGCCGCGCGCCGACGATCCGGACGGCCAGCGGCAGCCCACCGCACGCGGTGAGCACGCTGTCCACCGCGGCGGGCTCGGCGGCGACCCGCCGCAGGCCCGCGATCCCGGCGAGCAGGGTGCGGGCCTCCACCCGGGCGAGCACATCGAGCCGCACGCCGAGAACGCCTACCACGCAAGGCAATTCGGGCATAGAAGAGCGGCTGGTGATCAGCACCGCCGACCCGGGAGTGCCGGGAATCAGCGGCGCGACCTGGTCGACGTCTCGCGCGTTGTCCAGCACGACGAGCACCCGTTTGCCGTCGAGGAAGCTGCGGAACTGGGCCGAGCGCTCGGCGAGCGTCGGCGCGATCTCGCCCTCCGGAATGCCGAGGGCACGCAGGAAGTCACCCAGCGTGTCGGCGGCCGGGGTGCCGGACCGGTCGGCCAGGTTGCGGCCGCGGGCCTGCGCGAAACCGTGCAGATCGACGTGCAGCTGTCCGTCCGGGAATTGGTCCCGGATGCGATGGCCGACGTGCACCGCGAGGGCGCTCTTGCCGATCCCGCCCATGCCGCCGATCACACACACCGGCACCGCGAAACCATCTGCGCGGGTGAGCCATTCGCTGATCCGGCGGACCGTCTCGGTGCGGCCGGTGAAGTCGACGACGTCGGCGGGTAACTGGGCGACCCGGGCGACGGCACGACGCGGCGGGCGGACGATGACCGCTTGTTTATCGGTATCCCGTTGTGGCGCGGGCAGGTCCGCTCGCAGAATGCGCTGGTGCAGTTCGGCCAGCTGCTGTCCGGGTTCGATGCCGAGCCGTTCGATGAGCACCTTGCGGGTGTCGGCGTACACCGCGAGCGCTTCGGCTTGGCGGCCCGCGTGATACAGCGCGGTCATCAACAGCCCGCGGATCTGTTCGCGCATCGGATGTTCGCTGCACAGCGGTGTCAGCTCGGCGATCACCTCCGGGTAGCGGCCGAGGCGCAGGTCCAGTTCGATCCGCTGTTCCAGCAGCGCCACCCGGCGTTCGATCAGCTGGGTGCGCTGGCGATCCGCGTAGGGCCCGGGTAGGCCCGCCAGCGGCGTGCCCGACCATAACCGCAGTGCGGCGTCGAGGCGTTCGCGGACCAGTTCGACCGCGTGTGACGGCTCCGCGCCGATCCGGTCCGGCTGGACCTCGAGCAGCATGTCCTCGACCATCTCCACATCGACCGCGCCGGGCGCGAGCCGCAGCGCGTAGCCGCCGCCGAACCCGACCAGCACGGTGGCGGGCGCTCCGGACGGGCGCTCCGGCTCGAGCGCGCGACGCAGATGCAGGATGTGGTTGCGCAGCGCGCCGATCGCACTCGGCGTCGGATGCTCGCCCCAGACGCCATCAATGAGTTCCGGCACCGTCGCCGAACGTCCGCTGCGCAACAACAATGCTGCCAGCAAGGCTCGGCGCTGCTTGGAACCCAGATCGAGCTCCAGCTCATCGCGCCACGCACGCACCTCACCGAGCACAGCGAACTTCAGCATTCGGTCCCCTCTCTGACCGTCGGACCTTCGGCTACGAACGTAGACAATCGTCAGGCCGAGTCGGCACACTCGCCCTCCGACGTCACCGATAAGCCACTGATGATCTGACGTCATCGATACCGGCCGCCGTCCTGAGTATTCGATGATGGCCGACTTATGCCGCAGTCCGCGGTGGTGCTAGCACCACCATGCCACGCCAGTAGGCGGTACCCGGCATTCGGGTGCGCGCGGCATGGGCTGGGCAGCGCCGGATTCCTAGGCTCGAATCGTCGGGGACGCACCCATGCCTTCCGGCTCGAACAGGAGGAATCGACTGCTCATGAACCCATTTCGGCGCAACTCCGGAAAGGCCGCCCTGTCGGCCGTCGTGGTCGGCGCGGTGCTCGCGGCGGCCGCGTGTGGCAGTGAGACGTCGGTGGCCAGGCCGGACGACTCGCCCGAAACCGCTCCGCCCGCTATCGCCGCCGCGATGGATCGCGTGGTGCGGAACGGGTTTCCGGGTGTCCAGGTGGTCATCGACGGGCCCGGCGGGCATCACACCTTCACCGCGGGCGTCGGCGATATGAGCACCCGCACTCCGTTCCCGGCCGACGCGCGAGTCCGGATCGGCAGCAACACAAAGACATTCGTGGCGACCGTGCTGCTGCAACTGGTATCCGAGGGCAGGGTCGACCTGGATGCCCCGATCGAGCGCTACCTGCCCGGCGTGGTGCAGGGCAATGGCAACGACGGCAACCGGATCACGGTGCGCCAGCTGTTGCAGCACACCAGCGGCCTGCCGGACTACCTGGGGCGGGGCAATGGCGACGGCATCGAACGAGAGCATGCCGCGCAGTTGAACCCGGAGGAGGAAGCGCTGCGCTGGCAGCACTTCGAGAAGGCCGATCTGGTCCGCGATGCGATGACGATGCCGCCGAACTTCGAACCCGGCGCGAAATCGGTCTACACCAACACCAACTACCTGCTGCTCGGTCTGTTGATCGAGCGGGTGACCGGTCACTCGGCCGCCGACGAGATCCAACGCCGGATCATCGAGCCGCTCGGCCTGCGGGACACCTATGTTCCCGCCGCCCGCGAAACGACCATCCGTGGCCCGCATGTCCGTGGCTATCACGTAAGGGACGGCAAGCCAGTCGATTTCACCGACTTCGACCCGTCATGGGCGGGCACCGCGGGCGATATGGTCGCCACCGGGGCCGACCTGAACCGATTCTTCACCGCGCTGCTGACCGGAAAGCTCTTGCCGTCCGCGCAACTGGCCGAGATGAAGCGCACCGTGCCGTTCGACCGCGGGCCGGGCGCGGGTTACGGGCTCGGCCTCATCCACCAACCCGTGCCGTGCGACAAAGAGGTGTGGGGACACGGCGGCAGCATCCCCGGCTTCGAGACACGCAACGGCGTGACCGCCGACGGCACCGCGGTGACCGTCACGGTGAACCAGCTGCCGACTTCCGAGCAAGCCTCCGACGAGGTCGAAGGTCTGCTCGATGCCGCCCTGTGCGCCCCGTGACCGACCGGCGTGCGGCCATTCAGCACGACCGCTCCGATTTCGGGTGCGGCCGAACCATTTCGGAGGAATGCCAGTGAAACGCACAAGAGGACTCACGGCGGCGTTGGCCGGGGTGACCGGACTGGTGGCCTGTGCCGGTCTGGTCGGCTGTGCCGGGCCCGCAGCCAACGCGAACACGGAAACGCCTGCGCTGGAGCGCTTCTACAGCCAGCAACTGGACTGGAAGGGATGCGAAGATCCCAAGCTCGACGAAGCAGGCGCGCAGTGCGCCGATGTCACCGTGCCGCTCGACTACGCCGAGCCACAGGGACCAACGCTCACCGTCGCGATCTCGCGGATCGCCGCCGATCCGGCGCGCAAACACGGCGTCATGCTGTCCAACTCCGGCGGGCCGGGCGGTGCGGGCCTCGACTTCATGGTCGATGTCGGCAAGGCGATGACGCCCGACGTACGCGCTCGCTATGACCTGATCGGCATGGATCCGCGTGGCGTCGGGCGCTCCTCGCCCATCGACTGCCGCTGGCCACGCGGCATCGGGCTGCACTCGGCGGGCGTCGACGCGACCAGCTTCGCGGAATCCGTTGCGATGCAAGGCGACCTGGCCGCCCGCTGCGCCACCACGGAAGCGGCCCGGCTGCCCCACATCACCACCCGCAACACCGCGCGCGACATGGATGTGATCCGCGGCATCCTCGGCGTGGACCGGATCAGTTACTACGGCACCTCGTACGGCACGTACCTGGGTGCGGTGTACACCCAGATGTTCCCCGACCGCAGCGATCGGTTCGTGCTGGACAGCGCCGCGGATCCGGACCAGTACGGCGTGGTGGGGATGATGCAGGCGATGGGGCCGGTCAATGAGGCCGCCCTCGACCTGTGGGCGGATTGGGTGGCGGCTCGCGACGGCGAGTACCACTTCGGCGCCACCCGCGCCCAGGTCCGCGACGCAGTCCAAGACCTGATCCGCGGGGCCGCGGACAAGCCGATCCGGTTGGGCGAGTACGAGATCGACGATCACTGGCTGCCCATGGTGCTGTTCGTCGGACTGGACTCCCCGGAGCAGTACGAGATGCTCGCCGGTCAGGTCCGCACGATCGCCGACGCCGCCGCCGGCAAGCCCGTCGAGCTCGACGAGACGCTGGACGCCACGCTCGGCTTCGCGTTGCGGGCACGACCGAGGGACAATTCGTCCCAGATGGCCATCATGTGCGGCGATGTCGCCGCGCCACGGGATCCCCAATTCTATTGGCGCAACATCGAAGCGGCCCGCGCCACCCAACCGGTGTTCGGCGCGTTGGCCAACAACATCACGCCGTGCGCGTTCTGGGCGCCGCCCGCCGAACCCCTTACGGAAGTGCGTAATTCGGTGCCCGCCCTGATCGTGCAGTCCACCGGTGACACCCGCACCGCCTATCAGGGTGCGGTCGCCATGCACAACTACCTGAGCGCGTCCCGCATGGTCACCCTGCAGGATGTGGCCATCCACTGGATCTTCGGGCGCTACCAGAACAGCTGCGTGTACTCGGCGGTGAACACCTACTTCCGCGACGGCACCCTGCCCGCCACGGATATCACCTGCCAGGCGGACTGACCCGGAACCGCGTGTGCAGGCCTGAGCCCCAACGGGTTCAGGCCTTCACGCGTTCAGATAGGCGAGCACCGCAAGTACCCGGCGGTGCCCGACATCCTCGGTGGACAGACCCAGCTTGGCGAAAATACTCCGAATGTGTTTGTGCACAGCGCCTTCGCTGACCACCAGCCGCTCGGCGATGGTCGCGTTGTTGTGCCCCTCGGCCATCAGCGCGAGCACCTCACGCTCGCGGGCGGTCAGCGCGGCCATCGGATCATCGGCCTTGCGCCGCACCAGCAGTTGCGAGATCACCTCGGGGTCCATCGCGGTGCCGCCCGCCGCGACCCGGCGCAGCGAATCCAGGAAGCGGTCCACCTTGCCGACCCGTTCCTTGAGCAGATAACCGACACCGCCCGCGCCGTCGCCGAGCAGTTCGGCGGCGTAGCTGTCCTCCACCCAGGACGACAACACCAGCACCGGCAGGCCGGGATGCAGCTTGCGGGCGCGGACGGCGGCGCGCAACCCGTCGTCGGTGAACGTCGGCGGCAGCCGGACATCGACGACGATGGCGTCGGGCCGGTCGGCGGCCACCGCCGCGAGGAAGTCGTCCGCGTTGTCCACGGCGGCGACCACCTCGATACCCGCGGTGCTCAGCAACAGCACCAGCCCCTCCCGCAGGAGGGCGTCGTCCTCGGCGATCATGACCCGCACGGCAACTCCACCCGCAATACAGTAGGGCCACCGGGCGGGCTGGTCAGCATCATCCGGCCGTCCAGCGCCTCGGCCCGGCGGCGGATACCGGCCAGGCCGCCGCCGTAGGTCTCCACGGCGCCGCCGACGCCGTCGTCGCGGATCTCGATCGTCAACAGCTCGGGCGCCCCGCCGAGTACCAGCGAGATGCCCTCGGCGCGAGAGTGCTTGGTGGCGTTGGTGAGTGCCTCGGTGATGACGAAATATGCCGCCGCCTCCACCGCGGCGGGTCGCCTGCCCACCTCGCTGAGGTCGAGCACACACGGGATCGGATTACGGGCGGCGACCGCCGTGATCGCACTCGCCAGGCCGCGATCGGAAAGCACCGGCGGATACACGTTGCGCACCACGTCGCGCAGTTCGGCCAGTGCGTCGGTCGCGGTGTCCTGGGCCTTGCGCACCAGCCGCTGCGCCGTTTCCGGATCCTGATCGTGCAGTTGGTCGGCCAGCCCGAGTTGCATGATCACCGCCGCCAGCCGCGCCTGCGCACCATCGTGTAGATCACGCTCGATCCGGCGCAGCTCCGCACCGTGCGCGTCCAATGCGGCGGCCCTGGTCGCGGTGAGCGCCGCGACGCGGTCGGCGAGCTGGACTCCCTTGGGCGGCTCGAGCAAGGCCCGGGCCGCCAGCGCCTGCCAGCGCGCGGCTACCGGAATTTGCAGCGACACCAGCGCCACCGGGAACGCGATGACAAAGCTGAGCGCCGCCATAGGCCACGAATCGACCGTGAACCCGTAACTGCTGAACTCCTGCCCCGGCGGCAGGTACTGCCAAAATGCGGGGATCGTCAGCTGAACGAGTGCGCTCACCGGAAGCGCGACGGCGAAGATCGCGATATAGACCCCGGTCAGCGCGTGCGCGACCAGCCAGCCGAAGTCGCGGCGGTTCGCCGGATCGGTGAACACCGTCGCGACCCGCTGCCGCAGCCCACCCGTGAACGGTTGATAGGCCTCCTCGATCGGTTCACCGAGTAGCCGTGCGGCCCTGCGCCGATCGAACGACACCAACGGCCGGACCAGCCGGACCGCCTCGGGCAGCGCGGGTATCCCCACCCCGATCAGACAGAACGAGCCGACGAGCAGCAGTACGACCACCGCGAACAGCGCGAGTACCGAGGTCACGCCGCCGACCACCAGGTAGCCGAGCGCACCCGGGAGGCGCCACAACTTGTCGCGCGCGGATCGCAAGGCCACCATCACTCTGGTCATGGTGTCAGAACAGCACGCGGCCGCAGCGTGCGGTGCCCGCCGGGCCCGGGGCGGTGGTCACCCCGGGCCCGGCCGGACCGAATTCGCTCACGCCGAACCGGAGCCGTCCGTCGATCTGCCGGACGCACGGTCGCCGGGATCACTGCGGTGCGCAGGGCTCACCGCCTCACCACCGCCGAGCAGCAAACCGGTCTGGTCCAGCACGTGCGCTCCGGATTTCGGCTCGTCGGACGCTTCGGCCGCTTCGGCCTGGGCCGCCTCGATGCCACCGGTCAACCGCAGCGGCACCTCGCGCCAGAACAGCACCAGGATCAGCGCGAGCAGCGCGACACCGGTGGCCGACAGGAACACCGTGGACATGGAGTCCGCGAAGCCCACCTTGAACGGGCGGGCCAGGTCCGGGCTCAGCTGCTGGATGATCGAGCTGTCCTTCAGCACCTGTCCGGCGGCCGAAGTGTCTTGCGCGAGCAGGCCTTTCGCCAGCGCGGCGTCGGTGGGGTTGCTACTGCGCGCGCCCTCGACCACCGCGTGCTGGAACTTCGGATCGGTTGCGGCGCTGCGCATCTCCTCGGAGATGTTCGGGGTGAGTTGCGCGAACAGGATCGAGAGGAACACCGCGACACCGAGCGTGCCGCCGATCTGCCGGAAGAAGGTGGCGGCCGCGGTGGACACGCCCATGTCCTTGGGCGGCAACGCGTTCTGCAGCGCCAGGGTAAGCGGCTGCATCAGGTTGCCGAGCCCGAAGCCGGTGCACGCCATGAAGATCATCGCGAGCCACAGCGGGCTGTCGGCGTTCAAGAAGTGCAGCAGGAACAAGCCGAGCGTCAGCATGCTCGCGCCGATGATCGTGAAGGTGCGATAGCGGCCGGTCCGCGCGATCAGCTGGCCGGACACCACCGAACCGGTCATCAGCCCGAGCACCATCGGCAGCATCTGCAAGCCCGCCAGGGTGGGGCTCGCCCCGCGCACCACCTGCAAGTACTGCGGCAGCAGCGAGATGCCGCCGAACATTCCGGCACCGACCACGAACGAGATCACCACGCCGAGCGCGAAGGTCCGGTTCTTGAAGATGCGCAGCGGGATGAGCGCGGCATCTCGCAGCGCCTTCTCGACGAAGACGAACCCGATGATGCCCGCTACGCCGATCACATAGCAGGCAATGGAACGTCCACTGGCCCAGCCCCATTCGCGTCCCTGTTCGGCGACGATGAGCAGCGGGACGAGTCCGATCGCCAGTACGAGCACGCCCCACCAGTCGACCCGGTCGGTGGAATGCGGCCGCTTCGGCAGCTTCAGCACCCGGTAGACCACCGCGAGCGCGATCAGGCCGATCGGCACGTTCACCAGGAACACCCAGCGCCAGCCGCTGACACCGAGAATCGTCTCCTGCCCGGCGAGCACGCCGCCGAGCACCGGGCCGATCACGCTGGAGGTGCCGAAGACGGCGAGGAAGTAACCCTGGTACTTAGCGCGCTCCCGCGGCCCGACGATATCGCCGAGGATGGTCAGCGCCAGCGACATCAGTCCACCCGCGCCGATGCCCTGCACGGCCCGGAACGCCGCCAGCTGATACATCGACTGGGCCAGCGTGCACAGCAGCGAGCCGACGATGAAGATCGCGATCGCCAGCATGAAGAACTGCTTGCGGCCGAACATATCGGACAACTTGCCGTACAGCGGCGTCGCCAGCGTGGCGGTGATCAGGTAGGCGGTGGTCGCCCACGCCTGCATCGAGTAGCCGTTGAGATCATCGGCGATGGTGCGGATCGCGGTGGACACGATGGTCTGGTCGAGCGCGGCGAGCAGCATGCCGAGCATCAATCCGCTCAGGATCACCAGGATCTGGCGATGGCTGAACGCGGGGGGCGCCGCCACGGTCTCCGACGTCGTCACGACCGCGCCCCGTCGCCGGTCGTGGTGCCGATGGTTCGCTCGCTGCGTTCAGTCACGTGTCGTTCTCCGTCCCAGTAAAGTTCTCGTCCCAGTTGCGGCGCATCGCGGCGATCATCTCCGGCCTGGTGCGCTCGAAGTCGTCGACGAACTGCCGGAGCAGCTCGGCGAAGTCGGCCCTGGACTGCGGCGTCCAGTCGGCCATCACCCGGGTCAGGTTCTCGTTGCGACGCCTGCGGATCTGCTCGGCAATGGCCCGGCCGCGGTCGGTGACGACGAGTACGGTGGCCCGGCCGTCCGCCGGGTCGGCCTGCCGCTCGACCAATTGCCGGTCGACCAACTGCGCCACCTGACGGCTGACCGTCGACGCGTCCGCGTGCAATGCGCCCGCGAGCGCGCCCGATCGCATCGGTCCGTCGCAGCACAGCCGCAGCAGTGCGCCGAATGCGGCGGGATCGAGTCCGTCCTTGGTCCAGGTGCCGATCTGGGCCGCCGTGCGGTCGCGAATCCGCTGCAATCGAGTGAGCTGCACCGCGATCGTGTCGATCGTTTCGTCGTCCACACCCTCATCCTTGCTTGCATCAATCAATTAGTTGTGCGATGCAAGTATGCGGACGAGCCTGGTACTGGGGCAAGCGGTAAACGACGCTTTACTTGCCCTTGAACTCCGGGGCGCGCTTCTCGAACACCGCTTTGAGCGCCTCGGTGAGGTCCTCGGACGGCAGGAACGCGGCATTCCAGGCGGACACATAGCGCAGTCCGGCGGCCACCTCGTCCTTGCGCCGCTGATCGAGCACGTCCTTTACACCCTGCACCACCAGCGGCGGGTTCGCGGCGATCTCGCGTGCCGTGGCGTGTGCGGCGTCGAGCGCCGCGGCCTGATCCTCGAACACGTCGTTGACCAGGCCGATCTTCTCGGCGCGGGCGGCGTCGATGTCCTTGGCGGTGTAGGCGAGTTCGCGCAGCTGACCCTCGCCGATAATGCCGGGCAGCCGGTGCAGCGACCCGATGTCGGCGACGATGGCAACCTTCGCCTCGCGCAGGCTGAACTTGGCGTCGGCGCTCGCGTAGCGGATGTCCGCGGCGGCGATCAGGTCGAGCCCGCCGCCGATGCACCAGCCGGAAATCGCGGCGATCACCGGTTTGCGGCTGTCCGCCACCGCGGTCACCGCCGCCTGCATCTTGCGGACCTCGGTCAGGAACTCGGTGCGCGGCGCGGCCAGCGCCCGCTCCCCCATCAACGGGCCGAACGTGCCGCTCATCGCGGGCAGATCGAGGCCGTAGGAGAAGTGCTTGCCCGAACCGGTCAGCACGATCGCGCGCACCTCGGGGTCGGCGTCCAGCGCCTGGAAGATCTCCGGCAGCTCGCGCCAGAAATCGGGGCCCATCGCATTGCCCTTGCCGGGACCCGTCAGGGTCACCTGCGCGACGTAGTCCTTGGTTTCGACGGTGAAAGCCTGCCAATCAGTCATCTGACCAGCGTAACGAGCAGAGCAAAGCCCGCAGCCCCACCCACCCCCTCATCTACCCACCACAGCGCGAGTCTTACGAGCGCCGTTCGCGGCCCGTCTCGCGTCCGAGTGGCCGAAGCGCATGCGCCGCAGGCGCGAGTCTCGGCCGCTCGGACGCGAGGCCCACCCGTCGCCCGACCACCGCCCCTCACCGAATCGCTACGCGATGCTGACATTCAGGGGCCGCGAACACGCCGCGGCCACGCGGCCGAAAATACTGTAAATCCTTCGCAAAATCGATGCGGCGCACTGGTTCCCACCGAGCTGTCGAGCGGATCATTAATCGAGTCAGCAAACCTCAATTCATCGGCTCGGAGGCCATCATGCTGATGCATCAAGGAATCGGCCTTGATCGGTTCAACCAGATCTCGCGTGCCCGTGCGATACACGCGCTCTTCGACTGCTGCTGCAATGTCACCTGGGCCGCCAAGCTCGCCGATGCCCGCCCTTATCAGGATCGGGAGGCGTTGTTGGCCAAGGCCGATGTCGAGCTGCTCGCGCTGTCCCAGGCTGATCTCGATCGGGCGCTCGAAGTAGTTGTGCACGAACCGGTCTCGGGGAGCAGGGTGACCGAGCTGGCACACGTCACGCGCGCCAGGATCGCCCGAATGCTGGGGCCGAGCGAGGGGTATCCGGAATACTGACGCATTCGCCGAGTAGCCGGGCGCACCAACCGCAATCGCTCTACTCTGGTGACATGCGCAGGTCGACATTGCCACCGATCGCCTGCCGAGTCGCGGACACCCTCATCGCCCGAGGGCATCACGGTGTCATCGTGACCCAGCCGGCACCGACGCCCACTGTCGCGGATGCCGCCCGAACGCTCGGTGTCGATGTGGGTGCCATCACCACCTCGCTGGTGTTCCTGTTGGACGAGGATCCGGTGCTGCTGCTGGTTTCCGGCGCGCACGAGGTGGACCTCGAGTCCACTGGAAAGCGGCTGGAAGGGACGCTGACCAGGGCTCCCGCCGATATGGTTCGCGAGGTGACCGGGCAGCCGATCAACGGTGTCGCGCCGGTCGGTCACCCCACCAACCTGCCCACCTGGGTGGACACCGCGCTGTCCCGGCATCGCGAGGTGTGGGCCGCGGGCGGACACCCGAACACGGTGTTCCGCACCTCTTTTCAAGAACTGGTGCGGATCACCGCCGGTCTGCCGATCGACGTCGACTGAATCACGCGAACCCGCTGAACAGCGGGGTTCATCTCGGGATGGATTTCCGCAGGCGACGCGATCACCCGTCGCAGCCGACCACGGCGTAGTTTCGGACGTGTGACCGAAGCACAACGGCCCGCCACGGATTTCCAGATTCCCGACGATCTGAGCGGCATCACCGCCGAGCAGTTCCGCGCCTCGATGCGCCACTATCCCGCCGGTGTCACCGTCGTCACGCTGGACTCACCGCAGGGCCCGATCGGCTTCACCGCGACCTCGTTCGCGTCCCTGTCGCTGGCGCCCCCGCTCGTCTCCTTCAACATCGCGCACACCTCGTCCAGCCTGGCGGCGCTGCTCGATGCCGACTCTGTCGTCATCCACTTCCTCGGCGAACACCAGCACGAGTTGGCCCAGCGCTTCGCCCGCACCGCCGAGGACCGCTTCGCCGACCGCTCCCTGTGGACCACTCTCGACACCGGCGAACCCGTCCTGCACGGCACCCCCATCTGGGTCCGCGCCACCATCCACCAACTCATCCCCATCGGCGACCACACCCTGGTAGTGGGCCTGGTAACCCGAGTCCACGACAACACCAACGAAACCCCCACCGCCGCCCCCCTCCTCTACTACAACGGCCAATATCACCGCCCCACCAAACTCGGCGACTGATCCCCCTGCGTGCTGCGGCTCAGCCGACGAGGCAGGGGGCCGCGCCGGTGGGGGCTTGCGAGGTGAACGGCCGGGTCTCGGGAGTGGGGTTCCAGAGGCCGTTGGTGCTGGCGTAGTTCCAGGTGGGCCCGGTGTGGACGAGGGTGGCTACGGCCTGGACGAGGCGGTCGACGTCGGCCAAGGTGGTGCCGAGACCGATGCTGGCGCGCAGAGCGCCGTCGAGATCGAGGCGGGCGAGCAGGGGGTGGGCGCAGAAACGACCGTCGCGAACGCCGATGCCGTGTTCGGCGGACAGGTAGGCCGCGACGTGGCCGGGGACGAAACCGTCCAGGGTGAAGGCGACGATGCCGACGGTATCTGGGGCGTCGGTCCAAATGCGGAGCAACCGCACGCCCGGGATGGCGGCGAGACCGGCGCGGAGCCGATCGGCGAGGTGATGTTCGTGGGTGGCAAGGGTGTCGGCGTCGATCTCACAGAGCGCGTCACAGGCGGCGGCAAGTGCGGCGGCCCCGAGCACGTTCGGCGAACCGCCTTCGTGCCGCTGCGGTGCGGGCGCCCACTCCGCGCCGGAGGTGGTGACCTCGCGGACCGCGCCGCCACCGGCGAGGTACGGCTCCGCGTTGTCCAGCCAATCCCGGCGACCGACGAGCACGCCAGCGCCGAACGGCGCGTACAGCTTGTGCCCGGAAAACGCGACATAGTCGATACCCGTGTCGCGCAAGCTGATTCGCCGATGCGGCGCGAGCTGCGCGGCATCGACCAGGATGCGGGCCCCGCACTGGTGCGCGATAGTAGCGAGGCGCTCCAACGGCAGCACCTCGCCGGTGGCATTGGACGCACCGGTCACCGCCAGCAGCGCGGCGGGCTTGCTGCACAACTCGGCGACCAGACGGCCCACGGTCTCCTCGACGGTGGCACCGGCCTGGACCACCCGACGGCCGTGCCTGGTCCATGGGAGGAAGTTGGCGTGATGTTCGATGTCGAGCACCACGGTGTCACCCGGCACGCAGGAGGCCAGCAGGTTCAGCGAATCGGTGGTGTTGCGAGTGAACACCACCACCTGGTCGTCGGCCGCGTCGAGGAAGCGGCTCACCGAACCACGGGCAGCCTCGTAGCACTCGGTGGAGATCCGCGAGGCATAGCCCGCGCCGCGGTGCACACTCGCGTAGAACGGCAACAACTGCTGCACCCGGTCGGTGACCTGGGCCAACGCGGGTGCGCTCGCGGCGTAGTCGAAGTTGGCGTAGGTGGTCGTCCCGCCCTGCACGAGCGGCACCCGAAGGTCATCGCCGGAAACCCGGGCGAGGGCCGCACAGTTCCGATCCACAACAGCAGTCATCAGATAATCCCATCGGCTCTGGGACCCGCAATCAGATGATTCGTCGAGTCCGCGCTTGCCGCACCCGGTCGGGCGTCGGCCCGGTCGTCACCCGGAGCACCCCACCGCGGAGGAGGGTTGCCGACCAGCAAGCCGGGGCTGAACGCTGGTACTCATGACCTGCCCCGAGATTGGCAGAAACAACCCGACCCTGTCAACTGGGTGATTGGCCGCGTGGCCGCGGCGGGTTCGCGGCCCCGGGAAGTCTCGCGTCCGAGCGGCCGAGACTCGCGCCTGCGGCGCATGCGCTTCGGCCACTCGGACGCGAGACGGGCCGCGAACGGCGCTCGTAAGACTCGCGCTGTGGTGGGTGCGTGAGGGGTGGTGATTCCGCAGGGGGTGTGCCTCGGCGGCTCGGGCACAAGATGGCGGCGTGGTGGTCGGGTTGGGCGGGGAGCGGCGGAAATGCGTTGCTTATTCGGGGGTTCTGGGGTCACATTGCGGGGTGTCGGTTTCCCTGCTGCTCAGCTTTATCGGGGTGTGCGTCCTGCTGTCGATCACGCCTGGGCCGGATTCGTTCCTGGTGCTGCGATTCTCGCTGGTGGACGCGCGACCGGGGATCGCCGCCGCGATCGGGTCGGCGCTGGGCGGCATTCTGTGGGCGGTGGTGGTCGCGGCCGGTGTCGCGGCGCTGCTGGAGCAGTCGGCGACGGCTTACCGTGTGCTCAAGGTGGTCGGTGGAATCTACTTGGTGTACTTGGGTGTTCGCGCGCTGCTCGATCAACGGCGGCAGCGGCGGGCGGCGCGGGAAGCCGGTGACTCCGATGGTCTCGCGCACGCTGGCACTGGCACCCGTACCTCGGTTCGCTCGGCGTTCACCGCGGGGGTCGTCTCGTGCATGTTCAACCCGAAGGTCGGGCTGTTCTATCTCGCCGTGCTGCCCCAGTTCCTCACCGAGGTCACCTTCGTCAACACCCTCGCGCTCGGCGCCATCGAATCGCTCATCGCCGCGGTAGAGATGGTGATCCTGGCCTTGGTCGCCTCCCGCGCGGTCGCACTGCTGCGCCGTCCGAAGATTCGGGAACGGCTGGAACAGGCCAGCGCGGCAATTCTGGCCACCCTCGGCCTAGGCACCGCCGCCTCCGCGGCCTGAATCCCACCGCCGCAGCGGTGCTCGAAAGGCCCTGAGCTGCAAGATCACCGGGCCGATGAGCGGAATCACAACGAGGCGAACCCACCGACCCAGCGACTATCTGGCGAACTCGCCTCGGGACCCGCCCACCAGGCCTTGCTTCGGCACGCCCAGAAGAAATCGCCACGACCTGCAACGACCCGGCCCGCCTTCGGGAGCCCGGCAACCGCGCCGGTGAACAACAAACGTCGACAACCCCGAGTACCGTGGACAACTGGTCACCAGGGTGTTTGCCCACTGGTAACCCAGCTATGACACAACAACACCAGGGAAGTGCGAGGCAGGTCGAATGGGAGGTGGGCAGGGCGTCATGCTCCAGCCACAGGTTGACGCGACGGTGGATCCGCTACTACGGACCCCGCACACGCCACCGGCCCGGACGCTCGTCGACATCCTGAACGCCACCGCGCTGACCCACCCCGACGCACCCGCCATCGATGACGGCCACACGGTGCTCACCTACCTCGAACTCGTCGCCGAGATCGAGCAGACCGTGCTTCGGCTGGCCAAGGCGGGCGTGCGGCCGGGCGACCGGGTCGGCGTGCGCATGCCGTCGGGCTCCCGAGAGCTCTACCTCACCATTCTGGCCGTGCTGTACGCGGGCGCCGCCTATGTGCCGGTCGACGCCGACGACCCGGACGAACGGGCTCAGCTGGTCTTCGGCGAGGCTCAGGTCACCGCGATCGTGACCGCGGCGGGCATCGAGACGACACCGGCGGGAATCCGTGCCGCAGCGGACAATTCGCCCGACGCGAGCACGAGCTCCCCGCCGACCCCGGCCGACGATGCCTGGATCATCTTCACCTCCGGCTCCACCGGAACGCCGAAAGGTGTTGCGGTGACCCACCGCAACGCCGCCGCCTTCGTCGACGCCGAGGCCCGGCTCTTCCTGCCGGACGCCCCGATCGGCCCCGGCGACCGGGTGCTCGCCGGACTCTCGGTCGCCTTCGACGCCTCCTGCGAGGAGATGTGGCTGGCCTGGCGCAACGGCGCCTGCCTCGTCCCCGCCCCGCGCGATTTGGTCCGGACCGGTGCCGACCTCGGTCCATGGCTGGTACGCCGGGAGATCAGCATCGTCTCCACGGTGCCTACGCTGGCCGCCACCTGGCCCGCCGAGGCACTGGACGCGGTCCGGCTGTTGATCTTCGGCGGCGAGGCGGTACCGCCGGAACTCGCCGAACGTCTTGCCGGGAACACCGCGGCACGAGCGACGGGCCCGGAGGAGGTAGCGGAGCGTAACCACGGCGGGCACCGCGAAGGCCGCGAATCCAACACGGATACGGAGCGCGAGGTCTGGAATACCTACGGCCCCACCGAGGCCACGGTGGTCGCCTGCGCCGCACTGCTCGACGGCACATGGCCGATCCGGATCGGGCTCCCGCTCGACGGCTGGGACCTGGTGGTGGTCGACGCGGCCGGAAACCCGGTGGGCGAGGGCGAATCCGGCGAACTGGTGATCGGCGGTGTCGGCCTGGCCCGCTATCTCGATCCCGCCAAAGACGCGGAGAAGTACGCGCCGCTGCCCTCGGTCGGCTGGGAACGCGCCTACCGCAGCGGCGATCTGGTGCGGAACGACCGCGCGGGTCTGGTCTTCCTCGGCCGCGCCGACGATCAGATCAAGCTCGGTGGCCGCCGCATCGAACTCGGTGAGATCGACAACGCGCTACAACATCTGCCCGGCGTGACCGGCGCTGCCGCGGCCATCCGGACCACCAAGGCGGGCAACAAGATTCTGGTCGGCTACCTCACCGGCCCCGGGCCCGATTTCGATACCAAGGCCGCGCGGGCCCAACTCGCCGAACAACTTCCGGCGCCCCTGGTCCCCCGGCTCGCGGTGGTCACCGAACTGCCCACCCGCACCTCCGGCAAGGTGGACCGCAACGCCCTGCCATGGCCGTTGCCGAACAACACCGACGACGATGCCGAAAGCGAACTCACCGGCACCGCGCAATGGGTTGCGCGACTGTGGGATTCGGTCCTCGGCGGCGAGGCGACCGACCTCGACGCCGACTTCTTCGAGCTGGGCGGCGGCTCGCTGGCGGCGGCCCAGCTGGTCACCGCACTGCGCGAGCGCTACCCACAGGTCACCGTCGCCGACCTCTACGACCATCCCCGCCTCGGCGCGCTGGTCGAACTGCTGGAGCAGAGCACACCGGCCGTCGCCGTCGAGGAGCGCGTCGTGCGCCCGACGCCGCGGCTCGCGCAGTGGGCGCAGGTGCTCGCCACCATCCCGCTCACCACGCTCACCGGCCTGCAATGGCTCACCTGGCTGGCGATCGTCGGCAATATCGCGGGCTGGTCCGGCTCGTTGCCGTGGTTGCCGCACCTGTCCTGGTGGTGGACGCTGGCCGCGTTCCTGCTCTTCATCTCGCCGCCCGGCCGGATGGCGATCTGCGTTGCCGGGGCTCGACTACTGCTGCGCGGGGTCACGCCCGGGCGGTATCCGCGCGGCGGTTCGGTGCATCTGCGGCTCTGGGCAGCAGTACGGCTATCCGAGGCCAGCGGCGCCGAAAACCTCTCGGGCGCACCGTGGATGGTCCCCTTCGCCCGGGCGCTCGGCGCGAAGATCGGCAAGGGCGTCGACCTGCACACCCTCCCGCCGGTGACCGGCATGCTCGAACTGGGCGACGGGTGCAGCGTGGAACCCGAGGTCGACTTGTCCGGCTACTGGATCGACGGCGACGTCGTGCACCTCGGCCCGGTCACCGTCGGCGCGGGCGCGGTGATCGGCGCCCGCTCGATCCTGCTGCCCGGCACCAGGATCGGCAAGAACGCCGAGATCGCCCCCGGCTCCGCGGTATCCGGCAAGGTCAAAGCCGAGCAGGAGTGGGCGGGCTCGCCCGCCTCGAAAGTCGGCAAGGCACACCATCGCTGGCCCGGCCACACCCCCGCTCGGGCGGCGCACTGGGTGGCGATCTTCGGTGTCACCTCGATGGCCTTGGCCGCCGTGCCCATCCTCGGGCTCGGCTCGGGCGGCGTCTTCATCGCCTGGTTCATCCGCGATACCCACACCCTCGCGGGCGGTTTGGGCCGCGCCTTCGCGATCCTGCCGGTCGCGACGCTACTCAGTTTGGCCGTGTACGCGGTGGTCACCATCCTCGCCGTCCGGCTGCTCAGCATCGGACTGACCGAGGGCTACCACCCGGTGCGCAGCCGGGTCGGCTGGCAGGTGTGGTCCACCGAGCGACTGCTCGACGCGGCACGCACCTTCCTGTTCCCGCTCTACGCCAGCCTGCTCACCCCGGTCTGGCTGCGCCTGCTCGGCGCGAAGATCGGCAAGAGTGTCGAGGCATCGACGGTGCTGTTGCTGCCCAAATTCACCACGGTCGCCGACGGCGCGTTCCTGGCCGACGACACCATGATCGCCAGCTACGAACTCGGCGGCGGCTGGCTGCGGATCGGCGAGGCGAAGGTCGGCAAGCGGGCCTTCCTCGGCAACTCCGGGATGACCGCGCCCGGTCGGCGGGTGCCGAAAAATGGCCTGGTGGCGGTTCTTTCGGCCGCGCCGTCCAAGTCGAAAGCGGGCTCGTCCTGGCTGGGCAGCCCGCCGGTCCGGTTGCGCCGCGCGCCGGAGAGTTCCGACACCGCGCGCACCTTCGATCCGCCGCCGAAGCTGCGGCTGGCGCGCGGCATCGTCGAAACCTGCCGCCTGGTCCCGGTGCTGGTGACCTTCGCCATCGGACTCGGCGTGCTGTTCACCCTGGCCTGGCTCGCGCGGAGCATCGGTCATCTGCCCGCCGCACTGCTCAGCGGCCTGGTGCTGCTGGCCGCCGGTGCGGTAGCCGGTGCGAGTTCGGTGGCCGCGAAGTGGTTGCTGGTCGGCCGGATCCGGGCTGAGGAGCATCCGCTGTGGAGCTCGTTCGTGTGGCGCAACGAGGTCTCCGACACCTTCGTGGAAACCGTTGCCGCGCCGTGGTTCGCGCGCGCCGCGACGGGTACGCCGGTGCTGAATCTGTGGCTGCGCGGACTCGGTGCCAAGATCGGCCGCGGGGTATGGTGCGAGTCCTATTGGCTACCTGAGGCGGACCTGGTGACACTCGGTGACGGCGCGACCGTGGAACGCGGCTGCGTCGTGCAGACGCACCTGTTCCACGATCGAATCATGGCCATGGACACCGTCACCCTCGGCGCGGGCGCCACCCTCGGCCCGCACTGCGTCGCGCTGCCCGCCTCGACCATCGGCGAGGGCGCGACCATCGGTCCCGCCTCGCTGGTCATGCGCGGTGACACCGTTCCCCCGTCCACACGCTGGTGGGGCAACCCGATCGCGCCGTGGTTCGGAGGCGACCCGGGGGCGGCCCGCTGATGCCGGGCAAGTTCTACGAGGCGCCGATCGATGAGTACCTGCCGCAGAACGGGAATCGGGGCTACCGGGTATCGCGGTACGAACTCGACCTGACCTACAAGGTGGCCAGCAACCGGTTGGCGGGCCGCGCCGAGATCACCGCGGTGACCACCGCCGTGCAGCCGCGGTTCTCGCTGGATCTGGCCCAGGCCCTCACCGTGTCCAAGGTCTTCGTCAACGGTGCCAAGGCCGCGAAATACGTGCACCAGCGTGGCAAGTTGATGATCACGCCGCAGCAGCGGATTCCGGCGGGCGGCGTGCTGTCGATCGTCGTCCAGTACGGCGGCGTCCCGCGGCCGCTGCGTGGCCCCTGGGGCGCGGTCGGCTGGGAAGAGCTCACCGAAGGTGCGCTGGTGGCCAGCCAACCGAACGGCGCCGCGTCCTGGTTCCCGTGCGACGACCACCCGAGTTCCAAAGCCAGCTACCGGATTTCGATCACCACCGACAGCCCGTACTACGCGCTGGCCAACGGCACCCTGCTGCGCAAGCAGATCAAGGCCAGCCAGACCACCTGGGTGTACGAGCAGGCCGAACCCATGGCCAGCTACCTGGCGACCATCCAGATCGGGCCGTATCACAAGCACCGCATCGTTTCACCGCCCAGCGCGGTGCCGATGCATGCCATTGCCCCGCCCCGGCTGCGCGCCAACTTCGAGCACGACTTCGCCCGCCAGCCGCAGATGATGGAAATCTTCACCGAGCGGTTCGGGCCGTACCCGTTCGACGCGTACACCGTGGTAATCACGGACGACGATCTGGAGATTCCGATCGAGGCGCAGGGCATTTCCATCTTCGGCGCCAACCACTGCGACGGCAGGCGCGGCGCCGAACGGCTGGTCGCGCACGAGTTGGCGCACCAGTGGTTCGGCAACAGCCTGACCATCGCGCAGTGGCGCGATATCTGGCTACACGAGGGTTTCGCCTGTTATGCCGAATGGATCTGGTCCGAGTCGGCGGGCGGCCCCACCGCCGACCAACTCGCCCGTGCGGCCAGGCACAACCTGTCCAGGCAGCCGCAGGACATCGCCGTCGGTGACCCCGGCCCGCTGCACATGTTCGACGATCGGGTCTACAAACGCGGTGCGCTCACCCTGCACGCGTTGCGGCTGGAACTGGGCGATCTGGCGTTCTTCGATCTATTGCGGGAGTGGACGATTCGCTATCGCCACGGCTCGGTCAGCACCGAGGAGTTCACCGACTTGGCCGGGCATTACAGCCGGATCCCGCTCCGGCCGCTGTGGGACGGCTGGTTGGTCGAGAAGTCGCTTCCCCAACTCCCACCGTCGACGATGTAGCGCGGTCAGAACACCAGGTATCGCGCGGCGAGCTCTTCGAGGAGGGGGTCGTCGTCGGGGACGCAGTTGAGTGCCTCGAGGTCGGATTCCACCGAGATCTGGCGTGGATCGTCGTGCTCGGCGTCCGGTGCGCCGTCCTCTTGGAGCTGGCGCAGTAGCTTCGCCCGGATACGGTCCTTCAATGAATCACTCATGCTTGCAGCTTGCCCGGTCTGCGGCGGGCGAACCGCACGTGGCGCGCCGGATCGAGTCAGACCGGGGCGAGCCAGGCGCCCCACGGGGTATTGCGCAGCACGGTGTAGATCGTCAGTAGCGCGAAGAAGGTCCACATCGTCGGTCCGTTGATCGAGGGCAGGCGCATACGCCGGCCACGCCACGCGCGCAGCGTCCAGTCGCTCACCCACAGGACGAAGGCCAGCACCAGCGGAACCGCGAGCAGGTTGCTGTGCAACGAATCCAGGATGTTGCCGTCGGTCAGGTTATGGATCGCCCGCATTCCGCCACAGCCCGGACACCACCAGCCGGTCAGCGCGTACACCGGGCACACGCCATAGGAACCCTCGACATGCGGGTCGCGCACGTGCAACAGCACGCCTACGCCGATGCCGACGCCCGCCACCAGCAGAGGGACTCCTACGCCGCGCCAACCGGACCGGGTCGGGGGCGCTGGTTCCGGATGCGCCGCCGGTTCCGGGGCAACGTGCGTGCTCTCCACAGCATCAACCGTAACCGTGGCCGACCGGTCGTGGCCACAGGATGACACCGTGGTCGTCACTCGTCCTGGTCGGGCTGAGCGAAGCGCAGGGTGTTGCCGGAAGGATCGACCAGTTCGAAACCGGGGCCGCCCGGACCTTCCTCCGGGCAGCCGGGCTTGGCGTAGCGGTAGTCCTTACCCGCCAGCTCGGTGTGCCAGGCCTGAATGTCGTCCACCGCTATCCACACGACGGTGCCGGGAGTGCCGTCACCGTGGTGCTCGCTGAGGTGGAGTGTCGCCGAGCCGCGGGAGAACTGCGCGTACAACGGGAAGTTGTCGCCGAACCGGTGTTCCCAGTCGACGGTGAAACCCAGGTAGTCGCGGTAGAACTCGTATGCCCTGGCGACGTCGAACATACGAAGTACGGGGATGGGTGCTGCGAAGCCGATCTCATCGGAAGCCACGTCACCGATCATGGCACTGGGGACCGACATGATCGAGGGATGTCCGCGATGGCCGCGCCTTCGTCCGGTGCGGACGTTCGCGGAAACCGTTACTGGATCGCCACTTTCGCGGGCTAACGCGGCCGTGCACGCCGCGATGAACTCAGCAGAACGGCTATCTCGATCGCGTTTCTTTGTGAAGAGAGACAGTGTCACTGCACCGAAATCAGGGTATCCACACCTATGAGCCAGGAAGATCCGCTACGACGCGCTTGCACTAGCAAGCACCCAGCTTGCACTGTACTGTGGCGGCAGACACAAAGGAGTGCTCGATGCTGGTGAAGTCGATGAAGACGCTGGCGGACGCGCGGAATGGCGCCCTGACCGCCGCATATCGCGCCGGGTTGCGATCACGCACCTTCCGGACCGCGTCGTTGAACGCCCCCACCGCCCCCCATGAGGTCATCCCGGTCACCACCGTGGACGGCGCCCGGCTCCGGGTGCACGCCTACGGTCCCGCCGACGGCGCGGTCATCGTGCTGATCCATGGCTGGAGCTGCAGCATCGAATACTGGAACCCGCAGATCAACGCCTTCGCCGATCGATACCGAGTGGTCTGTTATGACCAGCGCGGCCACGGCGACAGCCAACTCGGCACCCGGCTGCCGAGCCGGGAAACCCTCGCCGACGACCTGTCCGCCGTGCTCGACGCCACCCTGCGCCCCGGACAGCGCGCCGTGCTCGCCGGACACAGCATGGGCGGCATCACGGTGCAGGCGTGGGCGGCTCGCTATCCGGAGCAGGTCCGCACTCGCGCCGCCGCGGCCATCCTGTTGAACACCACCTCGGGCAACATCCGCTACGACACCGACCTGCTGCCGTTGCTGAACAAGCAGCTCACGGTGCAGAACAAGCCGGTCACCGTGCTCGGCGCGCCGGTCCGGCTGCCCGCGTTCGTCTCCGAGACGGTGCTGACCACGCCCGTGCCGCTGCCCGGCGGCTGGCTGATCGGCACGGTCTTCAAGAGTCGGGTGATGGGCAGGGCGGCCACCGCCGACGAAGTGAACTTCTCCCTCGGCATCGTCCGCTCCTGTCGTCCGCTCACCCGCGGGCGGCATGCCGCGGCGCTGGCCGATCTCGATGTCAGCGATGGCGTCGCGCATCTCACCGTGCCGACCACCGTCATCGCGGGCAGCCATGACCGCCTCCTGCCGGAGCGGATGTCCCGCCGGATCGCCGACGTGCTCGCCCGCACCGGCCACCTCGCCGCCTATCACAGCTGGCCGACCGGCCATCTCGGCAATATCGAGGCCGCCGACCGCTTCAACGCGGAACTAGAGCTGGTCGCCCAGCAGGCCGATCTCCGCACGGCCGCCGCGGGCTGACCCCTACTGTTCTCCTGGGCTGGTCAACGGCGCCCGGCCCAGGAGCACACCCAGCCGATTAATTCATCGGCCCCACATCGTCCTTACTGCCGAGCACGCAATCTCCCTTCGGCAGAAGAGGTTCCACGAGTGTTGATCATCGCCGGACATGTGGAAGTCGACCCCGCACACCGCGACGCCTACGTCGCCGCCTTCCGCGACCTGGTAAACCGAGCCCGCCGAGCCCCCGGCTGCCTCGACGTCGCCATCACCGCCGACCCCCTCGACCCCGCCCGCGTCTACAACTTCGAACGCTGGGATTCCCGAGAAAACCTCGAAGCATGGCGCTCCGTCGCCAACGCCCCCGACCCCGGCATCCCCATCAAGACCGACCACGTCCTGGAATACACCGTCACCAACGCCCGCCCACCCTTCGGCTGAACCTGACCGTGTCGGCGTCCGGCGGCACCAAGCCGGATCAGACTTCCAGCTCAGACCATGGCACGTGGATCGAAAAGGGGAACTCGATCTGGATTCCGGTTTCGTCAGCGTGCGTCCACTCGCCGGCCAGCAGGTAATTGGCCCTGCGGAGAGGATGGACGCCGTCCGGGAGCTGCCCGTGCCCGGTCTCGAGCGCATAGGCGCGCACAGTGTCGATCGCACTCAACTCTTGCTGCAGGGTGATCTCCCAGTACCAGGGAATCCCCGCACCGGCGTATCGACCCTTCTTCGCCTCGATGTCGATCTGCCTATTGGATGGCGACAACA
This sequence comes from Nocardia brasiliensis, assembly GCF_042691675.1. Classification (GTDB taxonomy): domain Bacteria; phylum Actinomycetota; class Actinomycetes; order Mycobacteriales; family Mycobacteriaceae; genus Nocardia; species Nocardia brasiliensis_D. Next base: position 598,043 of record NZ_CP170507.1, on the reverse strand, counting down.
CCTCGCCGACAAGCACGGTGTCTATCGCCCGAACATCCTGGTATGGGGACTCCAGACAGCGGTGGACCAGGAAGTCCGGCGTCAGAAAGTCGGACTTTCCGCTGTGCCCCAGAAAGACATTGGTCTCCATGTTGACCTGCCAGCACCGTTCGGGACTTTCCGACATGGCTTTGCCCGCACAACGTTCCAGCGAGTTCGTCAAACGACGTGTGAAGGTCTGGTGTTCACCGGGCCCGCGGCGGACCCACACCACGCGACCATCCCACAGCTCGATCTGTTCGGCGATTTCCTCTGGGAGTCGCTCGAGCTCCTCCCAGGTCATGTATTCGGGGAGGTCCGGCCGCTCGATGCTCGGAAGAGGCATGCCGCAATGGTAGTTGTCCAGCGGGTCGGGCAACTAGCTGGATTTGATGGAGCCGCCTGCGAGAATCGAACTCGCGACCTTTTCATTACGAGTGAAGCGCTCTACCGACTGAGCTAAGGCGGCGTGCCTTTCGGCGTGGCGAGTCTATCGTCTCGGGGGGTGGATCGCGAAAACGGGTGGTCACGGTGGGGAGCGGGCGGGGCGCGAGGTGACAGTCGGTCGGGGCTGCGGCGGGTGTGACTGGACGGGGGCGCCGGGTGCTAGCCGGATTGGGCGGCCATCAAGGCGGCGGCCAGGGCGGCTAGGGCGAAGCGGGGTTTGACGTTGACGTCGAGGGCTTCGCGGCAAGCGAGGACGGCGTCGATGGATTTGAGTAGGCCCTCGGGGGGGACGCGCTCGGCCAGGTCGTGGATCTGGTCGGACATGTCGGGGTGGGTGAGGGCTACGCCGGAACCGTTGCGAGCGGCGCCGAAGCGGACGGCGAGGGCGTCGCGGTAGACGCCGGCGACATCGATGAGGGCACGGTCGAGGGAGTCGCGACCGGTGCGGGTTGCGCGCGACTTCTGCCGTCTTTCCAGGTCTTTCAGCACGCCGGCGGAACCACGGGTGGCGCCCGCGGCACCCTTGCCGGTGCCACCGGCGCCCATCGCGGTGGCCAGTTCTTCGCGCTCGCGGTCGTCGCGGGTGGCGCTCATCTGTTTGGCTTCGTCGTCGGCGGCCTTGACCAGTTCGTCGGCCGCGGCGTAGGCGGCGCCGGGCTTCGAGGCGGCGGCGACCAGGGCCAGCGCCCGCTGGCGGCGGGCCCGCGCCTCCTCGTCGGTGGCGAGGCGGCGGGCGCGGCCGACGTGTCCGCCGCTGATCGAGGCGGCCCAGTTCGCGGTCTTCTCGTCGAGCTTGTCGCGCTCGCGCAGCACCTGTGCGATGGCGGGCACCGAGGGCGTCACCAGGTGCACGTGCCTGCAACGGGAGCGCAGGGTCACCGAGATGTCCTCCGGGTCGACCGACGGCGCGCACAGCAGGAAGACCGTCCGCTCCGGCGGCTCCTCGACCACCTTCAGCAGCACGTTGCCCGCGGCCTCGGTCAACCGGTCGGCGTCCTCGATGACCACCACCTGCCATCGTCCGGTGCTCGGGCGGCGCGAGGCGATCTGCACGATCTCGCGCATTTCCTTGGTGCTGATGCTCAGCCCCTCCGGGATCACCCGGCGCACGTCACCGTGCGTGCCCGCCATGGTGGTCGTACAGGCATGGCAGTGCCCACATCCCGGCGTACCGGGATCGGTGCACTGTAGTGCGGCCGCAAAGCACAGTGCCGCAATGGATCTCCCCGATCCGGGTGGCCCGGTGAACAACCACGAGTGCGTCATCGCGCCCTGGACCACCTCCGCACGCGCCGCGACCGAGGCAGCGGTCAGCGCGGACTCGACCGCATCCTGGCCGACCAACCGATCGAAGACACCCGCCACGCCGTACACCATAGCCGTCCGCACCGACACGGATCGCCGGGTCCGTTCGGCTCGACGCACCCGACGCTATTGACCGCGCCGACGGCCCGGCGGATCCTCGAGGAGGAGGTGGAATCACCGTGAAAATTCTGTTGATCACCGGCGATGCGGCCGAAGACCTCGAGGTCATGTACCCGTATCAGCGCCTGCTCGAAGAGGGCTACGAGGTGGACATCGCGGCCCCGGCCGTCAAGCAGCTCCAGTTCGTGGTGCACGACTTCGTCGACGGCTTCGACACATACACCGAAAAGCCAGGGCACAGCTGGCCCGCCGACGTCGCGTTCGCCGATGTCGATCCGGCGTCCTACGACGCGCTGGTCGTGCCGGGCGGTCGCGCGCCGGAGTATCTGCGCAACAACCCGGACTGCCAGCGTCTGGCGCGGCACTTCGCGGAGGCGGGCAAGCCCATCGCCGCGCTCTGCCATGGACCGCTGATCCTCGCTGCCGCAGGCGTCTTGGTCGGCCGTTCGTGCAGCGCGTATCCCGCGTTGGCCCCGGACATCGAGGCGGCCGGGGCCAAGTTCGTGGACAGCGAAGCCTACGTCGACGAGAACATCGTGACCGGCCGCGCCTGGCCCGATCATCCGGCCTGGATGCGTGAATTCCTCAGGGTGCTCAGCAAATAGCGTGACTCACGAGATCCGTGAGTACGTGCTGTTCGCGCCGTCGAGTTCCTCGCGGATGATGTCGGCGTGCCCGGAGTGGTGCGAGATCTCGCGCAGGATGTGCAGCAACGTGTAGCGCACCGTCCACCAGATCCGTTCCGGCGACCAGGGTGTGGTCGGGGTGGGAACCGAGGTGTCCAGGCTGTCCACCGTGCGGATCAGCTCGGCGGTCGCCGCGGCGACCTTGTCCCACTCGGCGAGCAGGCCCTCGACGGTCTCGCCCTCGGCCATCACGTATTCACCCTCGAAGCGCGACGCGTCCAGCTCCGCGGTTTCGTCCCGCTCGGCGAGGACGGTGACCCAGTGGCGTTCGCAGCTCACCAGATGATGCAGCAGACCGCCGAGGGTCAGTTCGCTGGCGGTGGTGCGCTGCCGCGCCTGCTGGTCGTCGATGCCGCGCACCGTGATCCGGAACAGTTCTCGCTGATCGGCGAGCACTTTGATCAGCTCTTCGCGTTCCTGGTCGGCCATGGGAGATCCTTTCGCGGGTCGTGCACTTCGGACCGTAGGCTACGGCCATCCGCTCGACCCGCGAACTCAGGAATTCCCGACGCCCGTTTTCTTGGTCGCCGCCTTCTTCGCGGCGGTCTTCTTGGCGACCGTCTTGGTGGTCGTGGATTTGGCGGCCGTCGCCTTCTTGGCGGCGGTCTTCTTGGCGGCGGTCTTCTTCGCGGGAGCCTTCTTGGCCGCGGCCTTCTTCTTCACCGGCCCGCGCGCCCGCCGGTCCGCGAGCAGTTCCATCGCCCGCTCCGGGGTGATCGACTCGATCTCGTCGCCCTTGCGCAGCGTGGCATTGGTCTCGCCGTCGGTGACGTACGGACCGAAGCGACCATCCTTGATCACCATCGGCTGACCGGAGGCCGAGTCGTTGCCCAACTCGCGCAACGGCGCCGCGGCGGACGCCTGCCGCCCGCGCCGCTTCGGCTCCGCGTAGATCTTGAGCGCCTCTTCGAGCGTCACGTCGAAGATCTGGTCCTCGCTGGTGAGCGAACGAGAATCGGTGCCCTTCTTCAGGTATGGGCCGTATCGCCCGTTCTGCGCGGTGATCTCCTCGCCGGAAGCCGGGTCGACGCCGACCACCCGCGGCAACGACAGCAACTTGAGCGCGTCGTCGAGCGTGACGGTCGCCAGGTCCATCGACTTGAACAGCGACCCGGTGCGCGGTTTGGGCGCGGTCGCCTTCTTCGCGGTCTTCTTGGCGGGTGCCAACGTCTCCTCGGCGGCGGGCTCGGGCAGCACCTCGGTGACGTAGGGGCCGAAACGTCCTTCCTTGGCGACGATTTCGTGCCCGGTTGCCGGGTCGATGCCCAGCGAACGTCCCTCCTGCGGGGTGGAGAACAGCTTCTCGGCGACCTCGGGGGTCAGCTCGTCCGGCGGCAGATCATCGGGTAGGTTGGCCCGCTGCGACACCGAATTACCTTCGGGGTCATCAGGATTCGAGACCATCCGCTCCAGGTACGGTCCGTACCGGCCGACCCGGACGACGACGTCGCGTCCCTCCTCGTCGGCAAAGAGCTTGATGGAGTTGATTTCTCGCGCGTCGATGTCGTCGAGCCGCTCGCCGACCATCTTCTTCAGTCCGCCGGACCGGGCCACCGAGCCTTCGGCGCCCTTGTCGCCGCCGAAATAGAAGCTGGACAACCAGCTTCCGCGCTGCTCGCGCCCGCCCGCGATGGCGTCGAGGTCGTCCTCCATGCCCGCGGTGAAGTCGAAGTCGACCAATCGGCCGAAATGTTCTTCCAGCAAACCGATTACGGCGAACGCCACCCACGACGGCACCAGCGCGCTGCCGCGCTTGTACACGTAACCGCGGTCGAGGATCGTCTTGATGATCGACGAATACGTCGACGGACGGCCGATGCCCAGCTCTTCGAGCGTCTTGATGAGCGAGGCTTCGGTGTATCTGGCGGGCGGATTAGTGCTGTGCCCATCAGGATTCAGCTCGACCGCGGTGACGCCCTGACCCTCGTCGAGGGCGGGCAGCCGGGATTCGGCGTCGTCGGACTGGCCGCCCGCCTCCTCGTCCACGCTCTCCACGTAGGCCTTGAGGAAGCCGGCGAAAGTAATGGTGCGGCCCGAGGCGGAGAACACGCATTCCTCGCCGGTGGCCGCGACGCCGGTGATCCGCAGGGTCAGCGTGGTGCCCCTGGCGTCGGCCATCTGCGAGGCGACCGTGCGCTGCCAGATCATTTCGTAGAGGCGGAACTCGTCATTGTCCAGCCGCGCGTGCAACTGGCCGGGGGTGGCGAAGGTGTCACCCGCCGGACGGATCGCCTCGTGTGCCTCCTGCGCGTTCTTCACCTTGCGGGTGTATTGGCGCGGGCTGGGGTGCACGTACTCGGCGCCGTACAGCTGGGTCGCCTGCGACCGGGCCGCGGCGATCGCCGACTCCGACAGCGTGGTCGAGTCGGTACGCATGTAGGTGATGTAGCCGTTTTCGTACAGCCGCTGCGCGACCCGCATCGTGCGCTCGGAGTTGAAGCGCAGCTTGCGCCCCGCTTCCTGCTGCAGCGTCGAGGTCATGAACGGCGGGTACGGCTTGCGGGTGTACGGCTTGGCCTCCGCGGAGGAGACCACCAGGTCAGCCCCGTCCAGTGCCTGCGCCAAGCGGTGCGCGTACGCCTCGTCCAGCACGACCACTCCGGAGGTGGTCTTGAGCTGACCGTCGGAGCCGAAGTCACGACCGGTCGCGACGCGCGCACCGGCCACGTTCACCAACCGCGCCCCGAAGGTCCGCGGGTTGCTGGTGTCGCCGTCTTCGCCCGGCCCCGCGTCGAGTTTCGCGGCGATGTCCCAGTATTCGGCGGAACGGAACGCCATCCGCTCACGCTCGCGCTGGACGATCACCCTGGTGGCAACCGACTGCACCCGGCCCGCCGACAGGCGCGGCATGACCTTCTTCCACAAGACCGGACTGACCTCGTAGCCGTACAGCCGGTCCAGGATGCGGCGGGTCTCCTGCGCGTCGACCAGATCGTTGTCGAGGTCTCGCGTGTCGGCGGCGGCCGCCTGGATGGCGGGCTCAGTGATCTCGTGGAACACCATCCGCCGGACCGGGACCTTGGGCTTGAGCGTCTCCAGCAAGTGCCAGGCGATGGCCTCGCCCTCGCGGTCGGGGTCGGTGGCGAGATAGAGCTCGTCGGCGTCCTTGAGCAGGCTCTTGAGCTCGGCGACCTTGGCCTTCTTATCGGGGCTCACCACATAGATGGCCTCGAAGTCGTGGTCCACGTCGACGCCGAGGCGCGCCCAGGACTCACCCTTGTATTTGGCGGGAACATCCGCCGCACCACGCGGCAGGTCCCGGATATGCCCCACCGAGGCCTCGACCGTGTAGTCACGGCCGAGATAAGGGGCTATTTTGCGGGCCTTGGTTGGGGACTCGACGATCACGAGACGACGCAGGGGACGGCCCTGGTCGGCTGCACCGCGGTCTCGTGTTGCCACCGGCGAATACACCTTTCCTGTCGACCCGCGCGGGCGCTTTTCGGCGCTGTGCGCGGCTGGGGCAAGCGGGGACGACGGCTGGGCGTCGCCACCAGACACGTTTATACCTTGACGCTACGTGTGGCCGAGTGCTTGCGACTTGAACCACAGAGCGTACGCGCGTCACTGCGACTCAGTATGCCTTGTCTTTTACCCGCCGCTGCGCCACCGGCGTGTTCGCAGCGGGTTCGGCCTGATCCGCATGGGTTGTGTCCTACCCCGGATATAGCTCGTCCCTCACCTCCGGTAACCCGGCGGTGAGGGACGAGTGGTGGATTGCGACGCTCAGCTGAGCGCGCGAACTCCGGTGGCCTGCGGGCCCTTGGTGCCCTGGCCGACCTCGAACTCGACCTTCTGGTTCTCTTCGAGGGTACGGAAGCCCGACCCCTGAATTTCGGAGTAGTGGACGAAGACGTCAGCGGAGCCGTCCTCGGGCGCGATGAAGCCGAACCCCTTCTCCGCGTTGAACCACTTCACAGTTCCCTGTGCCATTCTGTTCCTTCTCTTTTCTTACCGGAACGGCGGACAACTGGGTTCGTCCACCGGGTCCGTTCCGACCGCTGTACTGTTGGTTCCCCCTGCAGGAAAGCACCAAGCACACCGTTCGCAACATCGATCCTGCTGACGGTTTGGACTTTGGATCCGTCCCTCGAACACAGAAGCTTGCGACCAGGAACCAGTGAACCATGTCTTCGAGCAATTCAACAGTCGAGTTACCGACAATTTGCAAAAAAGTTGATCTTGCGAATGCGCAGGTGAGGGACACAATGCCAGAATCCAGACTTGAGGTTCGTTTGCCTCCCGATAACCGAGTGGGCGTATGGCAAACAGCCTGTGACCCAGGTCGCTATTGGGTATCGAAATGGCAGGTAGGCCTTCCTAACCGCACACGTTTCACACTTTCTCAGCGTGTCGCGGTGCGCGTCGCATGAATCCGACGACCTCGACCGCCCGGACAGCGCTGCCCACCAGCCTCGGCTATGGGACATCGTTGCTGAATCGTGTCCTAGCCGGCGTGCCCTCCGACGACCCCCGACTGACCCATGTCGTCGAGCTCCCCGCGCGGGCCGCCGAGGTCACTACCTGGCCTGATTGGACATCGCCGGAAGTGATCGCCGCATTACAGGAGACCGGCGTCGACGCGCCGTGGAGTCATCAGACCCGCACCGCCGACCTCGCCTTCGGCGGAGCGCACGTGGTCGTCAGCACCGGCACGGCATCCGGCAAGTCGATGGGATATCAGCTGCCGGTATTGACCGCGTTGCGCGAAGACCCGAGGGCTACTGCCATTTATCTGGCACCAACCAAGGCGCTGGGGGCGGATCAGCTGCGTGCCGTCGGTGCGCTGACCCATGAGGGACCGCTGCGCGATATCCATCCGGCAACCTATGACGGCGATACGCCCGCCGAGATCAGGCAGTGGGTGCGGGCGAACGCACGCTGGATTTTCACCAACCCCGACATGCTGCATCTGGGCATCCTGCGCTCGCATCAGCGCTGGGCCCGGGTGCTGCGCAGGCTGCGCTATGTGGTGGTCGACGAATGCCACGCCTACCGGGGCGTTTTCGGTTCACACGTGGCACTGGTGCTGCGCAGGCTGCGGCGGATCGCCGCGCGCTACGGCGCCGACCCGGTGTTCGTGCTGTGCTCGGCGACCACGGCGGAGCCCGCGGCCGCCGCGTCCCGGTTGATCGGAGCGCCGTGCGTCGCGGTCACCGAGGACGGATCACCGCAGGGTCCGCGCACCGTCGCACTGTGGGAACCGCCGCTGCTCACGACGGTGACCGGCGAAAACGGTGCACCGGTCCGGCGCGCGGCGACCACGGAGGCCGCCAGGATCATGGCGGACCTGGTGGTCGAGGGTGCGCGGACGCTGACCTTCGTCCGCTCGCGCCGGGCCGCCGAGCTCACCGCGATGGATGCGCGGCGGCTGCTGAGCGAGGTCGATCCGAGCCTTCCCGAGCGCGTCGCCGCCTACCGGGCGGGGTATCTCGCGGAGGATCGGCGCGATCTGGAGACCGCGCTGTCGGACGGTTCGCTGCTGGGCGCGGCCACTACCAACGCGCTCGAACTCGGGGTCGATATCGCCGGGCTCGATGCCGTGGTGATCTGCGGTTTTCCGGGCACTGTCGCCTCGTTCTGGCAGCAGGCGGGCCGGGCCGGGCGGCGCACCCAGGGGTCATTGGTACTGCTCGTGGCCAGGGACGATCCGCTGGACACCTACCTTGTGCACCATCCGGAAGCCCTGCTGGACAAGCCCGTCGAGGCCACGATCACCGATCCGCGCAACCCTTATGTGCTGGGTCCGCAATTGCTCTGCGCCGCATTGGAACTACCGCTCACCGACGCCGAGGTGGACGAGCTCGGCGCGCGCGAGGTGTTGACCGACCTCGCGGAGAAAGGCCTGATCAGACGCCGTGCCGTGCCCGGTGCCGAGGAGCGCGGGCGCTGGTTCGTCACCGCGGAGACGCAGCCGCACGACGCCGTTGACGTGCGCGGCGGGATCGGCACGCCGGTGGCCATCGTCGATGGTGAGACCGGCCGATTACTCGGCACGGCCGATGCCGGACGGGCGCCCGCGACACTGCATCGGGGTGCCGTTCACCTGCATCAAGGTGATACCTACGTGGTCGATGAGCTGGATCTCGAGGGGGGCGTCGCGTTTGTGCACGCCGCCGAGCCGGGCTGGACCACCAGTGCCCGCTCGGTCACCTCGATCGCCATCGACGCGATGACCGACCATCGCCACCACGGCCGCGTCACCACAGCGCTGGCGCAGGTGCGGGTGACCAGCCAGGTGATCGGATACCTGCGCACTCTGGTCACCGGCGAGGTCCTCGACCTGGTCGAACTGGACATGCCCGAGCACACGCTGCCCACCAGGGCGGTGCTGTACACGGTGCGCCCGGAGTTGTTGGCGCTGGCGGGGATCGACGTGGCGGATGTGCCCGGTGCGCTGCATGCCGCCGAGCACGCGGCGATCGGGCTGTTGCCGCTGGTGGCGACCTGCGATCGGTGGGATATCGGCGGCGTCTCCACCGCCGAACACCCGGACACCGGGTTGCCGACGGTCTTCGTCTACGACGGTCAACCCGGCGGGGCGGGCTTCGCCGAGCGTGGCTTCGCCCAGCTGCACCGCTGGCTCTCGGCGACCCTGGCCGTGATCGAGTCCTGCGCCTGCGTCGCGGGCTGTCCGTCCTGCGTTCAGTCGCCCAAGTGCGGGAACGGAAACCACCCGCTCGACAAGGTCGGCGCGGCCAGGCTGCTCACGGTGGTGCTGGCCGAGCTGTCGGTCAGGTGACGACGCCGAGCTCGGTTCGTGACGGAGCCGCGCTCGGCGCGTGATCGAACATCCACCTGACCTGCGCGTTCACCGGGAACGCTGGGGCGGGCCCGACAGCTCGGCGGCGGGTTCCGGGTGGCCGAATAAAGAGGAATGTATTCAGGTTAACTGCGCTATTGCCACAGCGACGCCTGCGTACATGCGCATTGATTCGTTTCTTTATCCGCGCCAATGCGGACAATTGTCCAGTTGGAATTATTTGGCCTGGGGAATTACCGATTTCCGCTACTCGCAAGAACGGCTGGAGTGCGAGTGCGCGCACCAGTCGCGCTCACTCATCAACGGGTCCGGCGCGCGCGACCGCACTCACCATCCGCACACCGAACAGACCTATTGGTACATTCCTTTCCACAATCACCGTTGCATCCCACTCAACGACTTCGCACCCTTGCAGCCGCGTCCCCATCCGCCGCGCAACCGCCCCCGCCTCGGCACATCCGGACTCCGCGCCCTCGACCAAAGTTCGGGCTGCCGCGAGTGCAGCCAAGTCGGCCGCGGCCTGCGCCCGATGCCGAGTGACAACCACCACACCGACCTGTCCGATCAACAGCGTCGCGGCGATCAGTCCGGCCAGTGCGAGACACGCGAAGACTGTCGCCGCTCCCGCCTCCGTTCGCGGCCCCGCCGCCAGCTGGCGGTTCACCCCACTCACGGTGCCGTCCCCGGCTCGAGCGCGGCGATGGCGTCGGCGCGGAGGGTCAGCAGGGGCAGGAGTGGGGCGCGGGAGGTGACTCGGGCGATCACGCGATCACCCTCGGTACGTACCGAGATGTCCGCATCCGGAGGTGCGACCCGGCGGGCCGCCGAGATCGCGTTCGCCTCGTCGCCGCGGGCGGACAGCCGGGCCGCCTCGCGGGCGGCGTCGACACAGCGCACCTGCGTCGACGCCGCCAGCAAGGCCCCGATACACAGCACGACCGCGAGGACGAGGGTGGCGAGCGCGATCGCCGCCTCGACCGTCACCGAGCCTCGATCATCACCGAGATCCGTTGCGCCCCAGCTCTTTATCCATTTCGGCCGAGCTGCTACACGGCGGTGTTGAGGGCCCGATCGATGATCTTCGTCAGCGCGTTCACGATGCTGTCGCCGGTCACCACCCCGTACAGCACGGCACCGAATGCCGCGGCGGCGATCGTCCCGATCGCGTACTCCGCCGTGCTCATCCCGTCGTCGGCGATCAGCGCGTGCAGGATTCGCGAACGCAGCTCCGTATATACAGCCCCCAGTTCGTGGATTGCGTGGCTCGTCACTCGCTCGACTCGCACCTGATTCCCCTCTCACTCCGGTCCGCGCGGCCGATCCGCGCGGGCACATTCCGTTGGGCGGTGCGGCCACGGCGGTGGCGGTGCCAACGACCCGCTCACTCACAGCAGTCCACCGCCGAGCACCCGCCCGGCCAGGCCGACCACCACCGGCACGATGCCGAGGCAGACGAACGCGGGGAGAAAGCAGAGACCCAGCGGACCGCCGATCAATACCCCGGCTCGCTCGGCCCGCGCCGCGGCCGCATCCTCGACCGCACCCCGGCGTTGTTCGGCCAGTTCCCCTACCGCGACCGCCAGCGAGGCGCCCGACCGCGCGGATCTGCGTGCCATCCGCGCCAGCGACTCGACGTCCGCCGCGCCCGGCCGTCCGGCGCCGCCTTCCGCCGCCCGCTCCCAAGCGGTCGCCGCATCGGCGCCGAGCGCCAGCAGATCCGCCGCCCGACTCAGTGCCTCGCCCAACAGTTCCGGCGCGCTGGGCGCCACCGCCCGCGCCGCACCCGCCATCGGCAGTCCGGCCCGCAGACACGCGGCCAACAGGTCGAACACCGAAGCGGATGCCAGCGGGTCGTCCCGCTGCCGCGCTGCGGGCTCGGCGGCGCGTACCACCTCCGGCTGCCGAAGAGTCCGTAGCCGTCGGCTCACCGCCACCCGGCCGGGCAACAGGAGCAGCGCGACCGCGAGCAACATGGTCGGCAGCGACGGATAACCCACGGCCAGTTCCATCCTGAGCCTCCTGATCAGTGCACGAATGCGGCGCGCACTTACGGCAAGCCGGACCTCTTGAACCGACATCCCCCGCACACGCCGAATCCACTGGACGCGGTCCGCAGCGGTGTCGAATAAGCGAGCGGACCGCGAAGTCCGCGCTCGACCAGGTGTGGCCGACGCAGGCCGACTCCAGCTCCGACACCGACTCCCGCGCAGACCCGGGCACGGGCCGGGGAAGTAGGAGCGCCGTACCCGAAACCGCTTGGCGCGCAGCGAATCGGCCGCATATAAGACAGCGACGTTGTTTCATACGAGCACCTTTCGGGTGATGGCGTCGGTCCATAGCAAGCCCGCGCAGACGAGGGCCGCACCGAGCGGCAGCAGCACCGTGCCCGCTGAGGAGGCGAAGAGGACGTGCAGCGGCGCGGCGCCCATCATTTGGCCGAGGCCGATGCCGAGGAGCGGGAGGCACGCCAAGACGGCGGCGGTGGCCCGGGCACCGGCGAGGGCGGCGGTGGTGCGGCCGTGGAACCGGATGCGGCCCACCAGGTCCGTGCGTGCTGCGGACAGGAGTTCGGCGAGCGCGAGTCCGTGCTGCTCGGCGACCTGCCACGCATCGGCGATCCGCGCGAGTTCCCCGGCGACAATGGAATCCGGCTGCCGTAGCCCGTCCGCCGCGGAACCACCCAGCCTGCTGCGACCGGCACTCACCGCGAACGCCGTGGCGGATTCACCTCGTGCCTCGCCCGCTGCGACCTCGGCGGCCGCACTCGGGTGCGCACCGACCCGCAACTCCCCGATCACCGCTTCCAAGGCATCCAGCAGGTAGGCGCATTCGACGTGTCTGCGACGATCCCGACCGGCCCTGCGCACCCGGAACCACACCGTCCCCACCACCATCGCCGCCGCGAGGAACGGACCAGGCCCGAACATCAGCGCAGCCAGCACGCCGACTGCACCAGCGAGCCGAATCAAGTTGCCATTGCACATCTTTCGAGCAGCAATCGGTTCTGCGAACAGCTCGGCGAATCGACGACGTGACGAAGCGGCCGGTGCCGCGAGCAGCGCAAGTGCGAGACACATCAATGCCACGATCATCGGCCGCCTCGGTCGTCGGGCGGCGCCAAATGCCCACCGAACCGGCTCCTCGGCAGCCGCCTCCACACGGCGGGCATCGGCCCGGATCGCTGTGCCGCCCGCGAATCCAGGCGGGGCGCTGCCGGTGCCGCATCGGTGGCCCTCATCGGTCGAGCCTCTCGCTGAGTAGGCGGGCCAGGTCTGCGGCGGCGGGGGCCGGGGCGGACGCGTGCCAGGCGGGGGCGATGTGGACGCGGCCGCTGTCGTTTCGGTGAACGAGGCCGATTTCGCGGAGCCCACGGGAGCCGTCTGACCGACGGTGCACATGCAGGACCACTTGCACAGCTGCGGCCAGTTGGCTGTGCAGTGCGGCGCGGTCCATGCCACCAAGGGCGGCAAGGGCTTCCAGCCGGGCAGGTACCTCCTGCGGTGAGTTCGCGTGGACTGTTCCCGCGCCGCCGTCGTGGCCGGTGTTGAGTGCCGTCAGCAGGTCGACGACCTCGGCACCCCTGACCTCGCCGACCACGATTCGGTCTGGTCGCATGCGCAGAGCCTGGCGAACCAGATCGCGGACGGTCACCTCGCCGACACCCTCGACATTCGCGGTGCGTGCGACGAGCCGCACGACATGCGGGTGTGGCGGCGCGAGTTCGGCGGCGTCTTCCACACAGACGATCCGTTCGCTCGGGCCGATCTTGGCGAGTAGGCCGGACAGCAGTGTCGTCTTGCCCGCGCCGGTGCCGCCCACCACCAGAAAGGCCAGGCGCGCCTGAATGATGCGCTCCAGCAAGCGCTTTGCTTCGCCGGGTACCGCTCCCGCGGCCGCCAGTGCGTCCAGGCCCTGCGTGGCGGGTCGCAGCACTCGGAGCGAGAGGCAGGTGCCGCCGTGCGCGACCGGTGCGAGCACGGCGTGCAGTCGCACACCGAACGAATCACCAAGCGCCGCTCCGGTTCCGGACAGTCTGCCGTCCACCCATGGTTGGGCATCGTCGAGTCGGCGACCGGCCGAGAGGGCGAGTCGCTGGGCGAGTCTGCGGACCGCCGCCTCGTCCGGAAAGGTGATCGACGTCTTCTCCACACCGTGCCCACGATCTATCCACACCGCGTCCGGGCCGGTCACCAGCACATCGGCGACCTGTGGATCGTGCAGCAGCGGTTCCAGCACCCCGGCCCCGGTCATCTCGGTCTGCAACAACCGCAGTGCCCGTAGCAGATCCGTGTCGCCGAGCACCCCACCTGCTTCCGCCCGAATGGCGGCGGCAACCTGAGCCGGATCCGGATCCCCCGCCGCACCGGACAGCCGCTCCCGCACCCGATCGAGCAGCTCGGACGTCACCAGCGCACTCATCGCCGTCCCCGGCCCGCCGTGCGTCGGCGCCAGACCTCCGCCGTCCGGGTCCCACGGACAAGGCACCCCTGCTCTTCCACCGTCGGACGGCAATTCGTTGCGCTGCCCGGCCGGTCCTGACTTCCCGCCCACCGTTGCCTCATCGGCGCTGTCCCGCCGGTGCGCTCAGCACATCGAGCACCGCATCGGCCGCGTCCCGCAACGGGCCGCGGCGCTGCACGGTCAACCCGCCGCGTTCCAGTCGGGCGGCCAAGCCGGATTGGGCCCGGACGGCCGCGAGCAGCGGGAGGTCGAGCACCTCGGCGACCTCGGGGCCGCGCAGGCCGCCTGGTGCGGGGCCGCGGACTACCAAGCCCTGGTTGGGGTTTCGGCGGGCGATGTGGGCGGCCACCGCTTCGGCGGCGGCGACCGCGCGCAATCGCGCGGGAACGACCAGGACGACGAGGTCGGCGGAGTCGAGCATCTGGTCGGCGTGCGGGCCACGCTCGCCGGAAATGTCGCAAATCACCAAATCGCCTGCGGCACGGCCTGCTTCGATCACCGCACGGACGGCGGCGGGCCCGATCTCGCGTGGCAACCGGCCCGCACCGCAGCGCCCACAGGCCAGCACGGCCACCCCGGGAGCGGCGGTGGGCAGTGCGGAATGCAGCGCGGCCGCCGCCACCCTGCCGTCCTCGACGACCAGGTCCGGCCAGCGCAATCCGGCGCTGTTTTCGATGCCGAGCAGCAGGTCGAGACCGCCGCCGAGGGGTGCGCCGTCGACCAGAATGGTGTCGCGCCGGAACCCTTCGGCGGCGGATCGCAGCGCCACCGCAGCGGCCAGAGTCGACGCTCCCGCTCCCCCGGCAGCGCCTGCCACAGCGACGACCACCCCGTCTCCTTGGCGCTGTTCACCGTACTCAGCAAACATCTCGATAAGTCCTACGGCGGCCCCGGGCAGCGCGGTCACCCGCTCGGCGCCGACCGCCGCCGCTGCTTGCCAATCGAGCAATCCGGGTTCGCCATCGGTGACCAGAACGACGCCGAGACGGCGCAGATATCCCGCTTCGGCCGCCTCGCGGGCCGTGACTGTGTCCAGGATCACCAGCGGGGCGCCCGTCCACGCGTGCCTGCCGACGGGCAGCTGCCGTTCATCGAGAGCGCGTTCGGCCGCGGCGGCGACGCGCCGCACTTCGTCGCGCAGTCGAGGGTCGCGGATGAGCACGAGTGCCGGTGGCGGGCTGCTGTTGTCCGGCGCCACTTCAAGATTCATGCGGCTGAGCGTGGCCGAAACCGGGCGACGACAGAAGAGGCGATGCGCCGAATGTGGATAACTCGGGGGTGTGCAGAACTTTTCAGTTCCGAGAAGGGGCAGTGCACCGTCCCCGAAATAGAGGACGGCCCCAGCCGGGGGGGGAGGAGGCTGGGGCCGTCGGGTTCAGCCCCGGGGGGTCGGGCTGAACGCGCCTGGACTATGTCCAGGTGCCAGCAATACTACACCCAAGCACCGCCCACAACGCAAGTCTGTCGTCGGAGAACTTTGTGGCTGTGACGGGCTCCGCGGCGGCGCGGCAAACTCCCCGCTCGCGGCCGCGGTTCCGGCCCGGAAACCGCCGTCATCGACACCCGCACGATCCCCAGTCCACCCCCAGTCGAGCACCGCTGCGGCAGGCACCGAGAGGCGGTCCACCGCCGGACCGGAGCGAGCCGGGCGGCAGCGCCTAAGCTGGTCGAGTGGACGCACCCCCCGCGGACGGCCGCGTCGCCGCCTTCTTCGACCTCGACAAGACCGTGATCGCGAAATCGAGCACGTTCGTCTTCAGCAAGCCCTTCTACGCGCAAGGCCTGTTGAATCGCCGGGACGTGCTCGAAAGTAGTTATGCCCACTTCCTGTTCATGCTGTCCGGCGCCGATCACGACCAAATGGAGCGGATGCGCGCCCATCTGACGAACATGTGCGCGGGCTGGGACGTGGAGCAGGTGAAAACCATTGTGGCCGAGACGCTTCACGAGCTGGTCGATCCGCTGATCTACGCCGAGGCGGCCGATCTCATTGCCGACCACAAGATCCGAGGCCACGACGTGGTGATCGTGTCGGCCTCGGGTGAGGAGATCGTCGGCCCGATCGCGGCGGCACTGGGCGCCTCGCACACCGCGGCAACCCGGATGGTCGTGGCGGACGGCAAGTACACCGGCGAGGTGGACTTCTACTGCTACGGCGAGGGAAAGGTCGCGGCGATCGAAAAGCTCGCCGCCACTGAGGGTTACGACCTCTCGCGCTGTTACGCGTATTCCGATTCGGTGACCGATCTGCCGCTGCTGAACGCGGTAGGCCATCCGACAGTGGTCAATCCCGATCGCAACCTGCGCCGCGAGGCGGCCGCCAAGGGTTGGCCGATCTTGACTTTCTCCAACCCGGTCTCGCTGTGGGCCCGCTTCCAGGCACCGTCGTCCACCACCCTTGCCGCGACCGCGGCGGTGGGTTTGAGCGCGGTACTCGCCGGCGCGATCAGCTATCGGTTGCTGCGCCGACGCAGCTGAGCCTTAGCCAACGCGCACCACGGACCGGCCCGCGCTGCTGGGGAGGAAGCCGGGTACTTGCCGAAGGGTTTGCTGGGCGTCAGCCCAAGAGGTCACAACGAGGTATTGAACCACGAAACGCCGATCGACACGCCGAATATGGAATGTCTTCGCAGGTCTTGATGTGAGCGCCGTCACGGGGTAAAAAGGTAACTACGGAAGGTCGGAAGGCCAAGGCAGGACCGGAAGAGAAGGTTCCGTCTCCCATCCAGCCTTCCCAGCACGGACACCAGGCACCCACGCGGAGCGCGCCGCGACAAGGGCAGAAGCGTTGTGGGCCTGCGAAATCCGGGTCTTCGTCGGCGAAGGCCTCGCACAGGTTGCGGGGATGAACCGTCGGAGTTCGGACTATCGCCGAGGCCGTAGAACACAACCCACCCAGCACGCTTGGTAACCGGGTCGTCCGTGCTACGCGGGCGGTGAGGTCGACAAACGACAACGCCGCCCGCTCTGACGTGTACGGGGCCTTTACCCCGACGCCGAATCGGCGATCGACGTGGCTTCCCGCGCACCATCCTCGAATGCGCCGCAGCACAGCAGCACCCAGCTGCCGACGGCATCCGCGGCCCCGCTGCCGAACCCCGCGGCGGCATCGAAATACGCCTGCTTACGCCGCAGCCAGAAAACCTCGGGCACTCCCAAACTGTGTGGGTCCAGACCACTGGACACCGCGACCAGCCGCGATGCGGCCCGCGCGACCACACCGTCGGCAGACCCGAACGGCCGCAACGCGAGCAGCTCCCCATGCACCACCGCCGCGAGCACCGGCGCGGGCGCACTCGACCCGAGCACCGTCTGAACCAGCAGGTCCAGCCGCTCCGCCACACCCGCGTCGCCGCGCGGGCGGCCGAGCAACTCGGCATCGGCCACCAGATCAGCCGCGGCGAGCAGATGCAGCCTGGCCAGCGCCTGCAACGGCGCCCGCTGCCAGGTGCCGACCAGGTTGCGCAGCGCGTCGCCATCCAACGCCTGGCCGACTCGCAGCGACCCGGCCAGAATCGGATCGCCGACCGCGCCGTCGGCCGGCAGCTCGGTACTGCCGCCGTCGATGGCGGCCGACGACCGCGCCGCGCGTACCGCGGCCTCGGCGGCCGTGGTCGGCCAGCCGCGCCGGTTCGCCCGGTGCCGATGCACCTCGGCGAGCGCGTCGCGGGCACGGTCGGCCGCGGCACGCACACCGGGCAGATCGACGAGGGGCTGTAGCGGATCGGTCACGGCTTACGAGGCTACTTGCGGCCGCCCGGCCCACCCCATTCAGGAGCGCGCCGAGCGGCGCGGCCGCCTCAGCCCGCCAGCGGGTCTCAGCCCGCCACCAGCAGGTCTCGCCCGGGGATGGCGTCCAGCAGCCGCCGGGTGTACTCCTCTCGCGGATTGTCGAAGACCTCTTCGGTGGACGCCGCCTCGACCACCTTGCCGGTCTGCATGACCAGCACGTCGTCGGCGATCTGGCGAACAACGGCCAGGTCGTGGGTGATGAACACATAGGACAGGCCCAGTTCGGCCTGCAGATCGTTCAGCAGCCGCAGAATCTGGGCCTGCACCAGCACGTCGAGCGCGGAAACCGCCTCGTCACACACCACGACCTCGGGGGCGAGCGCGAGGGCGCGGGCGATGGCGACGCGTTGACGCTGACCGCCGGACAGCTCGTTCGGATAGCGGCGCATCACGGTGGATGGCAGCGACACCTTGTCGAGCAGCTCCCGGACCGTCGCCTCCCGTTCCTTCGGGGTGCCGATGTCGTGCGTGCGCAACGGCTCCTCGATGGTGCGGTAGATCGAGTACATCGGATCCAGCGAGCCGTAGGGGTCCTGGAAGATCGGCTGCACCCGGCGCCGGAACGCGAAGGCGCCCTTGCGATCCAGCTTCGCCACCTCTTGTCCGTCGAACATGACCTTGCCCGAGGTGGGCTCGAGCAGACCGAGGATCATCTGCGCGACCGTCGACTTACCCGAACCGGATTCGCCGACGATGGCGGTCGTGGTGCCACGCCGGAGCCGGAACGAAACATCCTGCACCGCAAAGAAGTCGGTCGACTTCCACGGGACGCTGCCGCGGATCTTGAACGCCTTGGTGAGATTATCGACCACCACCACGTCGTCGGGCACCACGGACAGCTCGGTGTCGGCCGCCGCGATCTGCTCGGCCACCTGCACCGCCTGCTCACGAATCTCGATGCGCTGCTTCACCGAGGACAGCCGCTGCGACGCGAGCGAGGGCGCCGAATTCACCAGCCGTTTGGTGTACAAGTGCTGCGGTTCGCGCAGAATCTGCAGGGCCGGACCGGATTCCACGACTCGACCGCGATACATCACCACCAGATGCTCCGCGCGCTCGGCGGCGAGGCCGAGGTCGTGGGTGATCAGCAGTACCGCGGTGCCGAGCTCGTTGGTGAGCCCGTCGAGGTGATCGAGGATCTGCCGCTGCACGGTGACGTCGAGCGCCGAGGTCGGTTCGTCCGCGATCAACAGCTTGGGACGGCAGGCCAACCCGATGGCGATGAGCGCACGCTGACGCATACCGCCGGAGAACTCGTGCGGATACTGGTTCACCCGGCGTTCCCCGTCGGACATGCCCGCTTCGTGCAACAGCTCGATGGCCCGCTGCTTGGCCGCCTTACCTTTGGCGATGCCGTTGGCCTCCAACGTCTCCCGGATCTGGAACCCGACCTTCCACACCGGGTTCAGGTTCGACATCGGGTCCTGCGGGACCAGCCCGATCCCGGTACCGCGGACCGCGACGACGTCCTTCTTGGACACCTTGGCGAGGTCTTTGCCATCGAACATGATGGAACCGGAAGTGACCTGCCCGGTGCCGGGCAGCAGATCGATGATCGCGTGCGCCGTGGTGGACTTGCCCGAACCGGATTCGCCGACGATCGCGACGGTTTGCCCCGGGTACACCGACAGGTTCACGTCGCGGACGGCAGGCACCTTCTTGCCGTCGGAGGTGAAACAGACGTTGAGGTCCTTGATTTCGAGCAGTGGCGAGTCACTCATCGTTTTTTCGCCTTCGGGTCGAGGGCTTCGCGCACCGCGTCACCCAGCAGGATGAAGCTCAGTACGGTCAGTGCCAGGGCCGTTGCCGGATAGAACAGGATCGCGGAGGTGCGAATCTCCTTCTGCCCCGAGGCGATATCAGCGCCCCAGGACACGATCGTGCGCGGCAGCCCGACACCGAGGTAGGACAACGTCGCCTCGGTGACGATGAAGACGCCGAGCCAGATCGTGGTGACCACGATGAGCGGGCCCACCGCGTTCGGCAGCACATGGCGCAACAGCGTGCGTATTCGGGAGACGCCCAAAGCCTTTGCCGCCGTGACGTAATCGCTGTTCTTGGCTTGGATCACCGCGCTACGCGCGATCCGCGCCGCCTGTGGCCAGGTGAACGAGGCGAGAATGAGGACCACGGTCCAGATGGTCCGCGCATCGAGCAGCTGCATGATCACGATCGCGGCCAGCATCAGCGGGATCGCGAAGAAGACCTCCGCGACCCGCGACACGATCGAATCGAGCAGCCCGCCGTAGAATCCGGACAGCGCACCGAGGACGCCGCCGATCAGCACGAACAAGACGGTCGAGCCGACGCCCGCCAGCACCGACGCCCGTGCGCCGTACACAGTTCGGGCGTAGATGTCACAGCCCTGTTTGTCGAAGCCGAACGGATGACCCGGACCGCGCGGATCCATGCTGAAGTCGCCGTTGCAGTAGCGCGGATCCTGGCTGGTGAACAGTCCCGGCCAGATGACGACGATGAGCACGAACACGATCATCAGCGCGGCGACGATGAAGATCGGGTTGCGCCGCAGCTGACGCCAGGCGTCCTGCCAGATGCTGGTCGGCGAGCCCGCGTCGACGACCATGTCGGTGGCGAGCACCTCGACCTCGTCGGGCGGTGCGACGAAGTAGGTCTGTCTGCCGCGTGCCGCGCTTTCCGCGAGGTCGATTCCTTTTCCTTTGTCGAGGTCAGGCATAGCGAATCCTCGGATCGAGTGCGGCGTAGAGGAGGTCGACGATCAGGTTGGAGACCAGGAAGATGATGATCAGCACCGTCACGAACGACACGACGGTGGGCGGTTCGCCACGGGTGATCGCCTGAAACAGCGTGCCACCGACGCCGGGAATGTTGAAGATGCCCTCGGTGACGATGGCGCCGCCCATCAGCGAGCCGAGTTCGGCGCCGAGGAAGGTGATCACCGGGATCATCGAGTTACGCAGGATGTGCACCGTCACCACCCGGGGCCTGCTCAGCCCCTTGGCAGTCGCGGTCCGGACGAAGTCGGCGGACATGTTCTCCGCCACCGAGTTCCGGGTCAACCGCAGCACGTACGCGAACGACAACGACCCGAGCACGAAAGCGGGAACCAGCAATTCGGTGAAACTCGCCTTGCCGGTGACGGTCACCGGCGCGATTTCCCACTTCACGCCGAGCAGGAACTGTGCGAGGAAGCCGACGACGAAGATCGGCACGGCGATCACGACCAGGCTGACGACCAGCATCGTCGAGTCGAACAGCTTGCCCTTGCGCAGCCCGGCGACCAGGCCGAAGATGACGCCGAAGACGGCCTCGATGAACACAGCCATGGCGGCCAGCTTGATGGTGATCGGGAATGCGCGAGCCAACTCGTCGCGCACCGGCCTGCCGGAGAAGGCCGTCCCGAAGTCGAACGTGAGGATGCCCTTCAGATACAGCAGGTACTGCATGATGAAGGGCTGGTCGAGGTGGTACCGGGCGCGCAGTTGCGCCTCCACGGCAGGGGTCATCGGTTTGTCGCCGGCGAGCGCGGCAATCGGATCGCCGGGGACGAGGAATACCAGGGCATAGATGAGCAGCGTCGCCCCGAGGAACACGGGGATCATCTGGAGCAGACGCCGCACGACATACCAGGCCATTTCGCCTCCTGGGTCAGTGATGAGCCGCGCCGCCTTCGCGACGCGGCCCCTCAGCGGCTACTTCTCGATGTTCTCGAAATCGAACAGGCCGTTCCAGGCGAGTTCGGCCTTCTTCACCTTCTCCGACAGACCCGCGGCGGCCAGATAGTCGATCACCGGAATGTCGGCCATGTCCTTGAACAGCAGCGCCTGCGCCTGCCCGATGAGCTTGTAGGACTCCTCCTGCGTCGGTGCGGCCTGCGCGGCATCGAGGAGGCGATCGAACTCCGGGTTGTTGTAGTCGACGTTGTTGGTCTCGGAATGGCTGTAGTACTGCGAGGTGAGGAACTGCAGCATGGCCGGGTAATCACCCTGCCAGCCGTAGCGGAAGGCTTTGCCGATGGTCTTGGCGTTCACCTCGTCGCGAATGTTCTTGAAGGTCGGGTACGGCACGGCGACGGCGTCGATGCCGAGGGTGTTCTTCACGCTGTTCGCGACGGCCTCGATCCAGGACTGGTGGCCGCCGTCGGAGTTGTAGGCGATCTCGTAGCGACCCGACCATGGCGAGATGGCGTCGGCCTGGGCCCACACCTTCTTGGCTTCCTCCGGGTTGTACTTGGTCACCTCGGAGCCGGGCAGGTTGCCGTCGAAACCGGGCAGCGTGGAGGCGGTGAAGTCGCGTGCCGGGACACGGGTGCCATGGAAGATGTTCTGGCAGATCTGTTCCCGGTTGATCGCCATCGAAATGGCCTTACGCCGCAGCAGACCTTCCTCGCCGGAGAAATGCGGGACGTTGGCCTGGATGCCGATGTGCTGGTTCTGCGCGGTCGGCTTGGTGATCGCGCGGTCGCCGAGGTCCTGCTTGTAGGACGCGAGCGCGCTGTCCGGAATCGTGTCGAGCGTGTCGAGGTTGCCGGCCAGCAGATCCGCGTACGCCGTGTCGAACGACTGGTACATCACGAACCGCAGGCCCTTGTTCTTGGCCGGGCGGCCACCCTTGTAGTCCGGGTTGGGCACCAGGTCGATCTGGACGTTGTGCTGCCACGCGCCATTGTTCGCGAACTTGTACGGGCCGTTGCCGATCGGGTTCTCACCGAAGGCCTTCATGTCCTTGAACGCCGCCTCCGGCAGCGGGTAGAACGGCGCGTACCCGAGGGCGGTCTCGAACTCGATCGAGGGCTGCTTCAACTCGACGGTGAACGTGCGGTCATCGACCACCTTCAGACCCGACAACGTCTGCGCCGTCGGCGTTTCCGCGGAGACCGCCTCGTAGCCGGCGATCGGGGTGAACACGTAACTCTGCAACTGAGCGTTGGTGCCGAGAGCGCCGTAGTTCCACGCGTCGACGAACGACTTGGCTTTGACCGGCGTGCCGTCGGAGAACTTCCAGTCCGGCTTGATCGTGATCCGGTAGTTCTTGCGGTCGTTGGTCTCGATAGACTCGGCCATCTCGTTGTGAGCCTTGCCGTTGCTGTCGTAGTACTTCAGACCCGCGAACAGCCGGTCGACGACGCGGCCGCCCATGTTCTCGTTGGTGTTGGTGGGCACCAATGGGTTCTGCGGCTCACCGCCTCCCGTGGTGACGATGTCCGCGCCGGCACTGTCGTCCGACGAGCACGCGGCTAGTCCGAGGCTGGTAGCCAGCAGTACTGCCGCGGTCAGCGCCATTGCTCTGTTGAATCTCAACGCGTTCTCCCGATTTCGAGAAGGGCGGAATCTATGGCACGCGCGTGAGGTCACCAGGCGCATGCCGGCACAAACCGCCTTGGGTGCCTCGGAGATTAACCACTCGAGTGAGCTCTGTCATCGGATTGACCAAGGTTCGTTCCACTTGTTACCAATACGGCAACATGCCCGAAACACGAAAAACATCGCGCGAAAACGACCTATCCACCGGAACATTGCCTCCGAAGAGTCCATCCGGCGACTTCCGGTATCGGCCACTCCGTTGCGGATTACGCGACGGCGCGCCGGTACCGAAACCCGGTGGACACACCGGACGCGGCGTAGGTCACAGTTGATTACTGTCGAACTGGCTGCGTTTGAATCGTGGGCTCAGGCTACGTGGAAAGAAGAAGCGAGATGACCGAAACCGCCGACCACAGGGATTCGTATCCGCCGACCGCGGCGTTCGCCGCCGCGGCGAACGCCGATGCCTCGCTCTATGCGCGGGCGTCGGCCGATCGCGACGCGTTCTGGGCCGAACAGGCCGGTCGGTTGCACTGGCATCAGCAGTGGCGCCAGGTGCTGGACTGGAGCGACGCGCCGGTGGCGAAATGGTTCGTCGACGGCAAGCTCAATGTCGCGTACAACTGCGTCGACCGGCACGTGCTGGACGGACACGGTGAACAGGTCGCCATCCACTGGGAGGGCGAGCCTGGCGACTCGCGTGACGTCACCTACCGCGAGCTGCTCACCGAAGTGAGCCGCGCCGCAAACTATTTCACCGAACTCGGCCTGGTGGCGGGCGATCGCGTCGCCATCTACATGCCGATGGTGCCCGAGGCGATCGTCGCGATGCTGGCCTGCGCCCGGCTCGGGCTCACCCACTCGGTGGTGTTCGCCGGGTTCTCCCCCACCGCGCTACGCCAACGCGTCGATGACGCGAGTGCCCGGCTGATCGTCACCACCGACGGGCAGTGGCGACGCGGCAAGGCCGCCCCGCTCAAGGCGGCGGTGGATGAGGCGTTGCACGCGAACGGCGATGTGCCGCCCACGGGGATGGCAGGAGGCGGAGCCGACGGGGTGGGTGAGCACAGCACGGCAGGAGGCGGAGCCGACGGGGTGGGTGAGCACAGCGTCGAGCACGTCCTGGTGGTGCGCCGCACCGGCATCGAGGTGCCGTGGACCGAGGGCCGCGACCTGTGGTGGCATGAGACGGTCGGGCAGGCGTCGCCGGAACATGAGGCACAGGCGTTCGATGCCGAGCATCCGCTGTTCATCCTTTACACCTCCGGCACCACCGGGAAGCCCAAGGGCATCCTGCACACCTCCGGCGGTTACCTCACCCAGGCGGCCTACACCCACCACAACGTCTTCGATCACAAAGCGGGACAAGATGTTTACTGGTGCACTGCCGACATCGGCTGGGTGACGGGGCACAGCTACATCGTTTACGGCCCGCTCGCCAATCGGGCCACCCAGGTCGTCTACGAGGGCACCCCGAACTTCCCGGACGAGCACCGGCACTGGCAGATCGTCGAAAAGTACGGCGTCAGCATCTATTACACCGCGCCGACGCTGGTGCGCACGTTCATGAAGTGGGGCCGTGAGATCCCGGCCGCACACGACCTGTCCAGCATCCGGTTGCTCGGCTCGGTGGGCGAACCGATCAACCCGGAAGCCTGGCGCTGGTATCGAGAAGTCATCGGTGGCAACCGCACTCCGATCGTCGACACCTGGTGGCAGACCGAGACCGGCGCGATCATGATCTCGCCGTTGCCCGGCGTCACCTCGGCCAAGCCCGGCGCGGCGATGGCACCGCTGCCCGGCATCTCGGCGCTCGTCGTGGACGAGGAGGGCAAGCCGGTCCAGCGCGGCGAGACCGAGGCCAACGGATATCTCGTGCTGGACCAGCCGTGGCCGTCCATGCTGCGCGGCATCTGGGGTGACATGGAGCGGTACCGGGCCACCTACTGGGAGCGGTACGCCGCGCAGGGCTGGTACTTCGCCGGTGACGGCGCCAAGCTGGACGCCGACGGCGACCTGTGGGTGCTGGGCCGGGTCGATGACGTGATGAACGTGTCCGGCCACCGGATCTCCACCGCCGAGGTGGAGTCGGCGCTGGTCGGGCATGCCGGTGTCGCCGAGGCCGCGGTGGTCGGGGCGACCGACGCGACCACCGGCCAGGGCATCGTCGCGTTCGTCATCCTCACCGCCGAAGCCAAGGACACCGGTTCGGCGCTCGTCGACGAGCTGAAGGCCGAGGTGTCGAAGGAGATCAGCCCGATCGCCCGGCCGCGGGAGATCCACGTGGTGCCGGAACTGCCCAAGACGCGCAGCGGCAAGATCATGCGCAGGTTGCTGCGCGACGTGGCCGAGGGGCGGGAACTCGGCGACACCTCGACGCTGGTCGACCCCAACGTCTTCGAGGCGATTCGGGCGAGCAAGGCGTAACTCCGCAGCTAGGGAGTAACCCGTGCAAAGGGCCGGTGGCGTGCTTCGCCACCGGCCAGGCGCGGTATGCGGACGGACTTCGTCCGACTACACCCGTTAGGATTGCGTAAGGTGTGCCGGGAAGTCTGGTCGGCGTGCGGTCGTGTACCCGACAGCCGAATCGTTGGGATGGTGCGGTCGCAGCCCTGACCACCCCAGCCGAAAGGTTCCCCGTGATCACGCAGGTGCGCTCGGAACTATCCCGCTTTCTACGGACCGAAACCGTCGGTGGCACCATCCTCCTCATCGCGGCAGCTGTGGCGTTGCTGTGGGTGAACTCGCCATGGGGCGAGAGCTATGTGACGATGACCGAGACGGTGCTCGCCATCCCACCGCTGCACCTGGACCTCACGCTGGCGGACTGGACCAAGGACGGCCTGCTCGCCATCTTCTTCTTCGTTGCCGGGCTGGAACTCAAACGCGAGTTGGTCGTCGGCGAACTCGCCGATCCCAAACGCGCGGCGCTGCCGATCATCGCGGCGATCGGCGGCGTGGTCACCCCGGCGCTGATCGCGCTCGCCATCGGTTTCGGCGCGCCAGGGATGGACCGCGGCTGGGCCATTCCGGTGGCCACCGATATCGCGTTCGCGCTGGCCGTGCTCGCCATGACCGGGTCACGCATTCCGACGAGTGCGCGGGTGTTCCTGCTCAGTCTCGCGGTCGTCGACGATCTGGTGGCGATCATTCTGATCGCGGTCCTGTTCACCACTACGTTGTCGCTGCTGTGGCTGCTGGCCGCCGTGGCCTGCTTCGCGGGGTGGGCACTGGCTCAGCACAAACGGATCGGCACGCCGTTGGTCTATGTTCCGCTGGCGCTGGTGTCCTGGTACGCACTGCACGAGGCGGGCATCCATCCGACCCTGGCCGGTGTAGCGCTCGGCCTGCTCACCAGGGTGCGGCTGGACCCGGATGAGGAAGAGGCGCCCGCCACCCGGTTGGAGCACCTGATCCAGCCGATCTCGGCCGGGCTGTGTGTGCCGCTGTTCGCGCTGTTCGCCTCCGGAGTTCCGTTGGACGGCAAGGTATTCGGCGAACTGTTCAGCGACCGGCTGGCGCTGGCCGTGATTCTCGGATTGCTGCTCGGCAAAACCATCGGAATCTTCGGGATCAGCTGGCTCGCAATCCGGTTCGGCGTGGCGAAGCGTCCGGCCGGACTCGGCTACCGCGACATGTTCGCCCTGTCGGTGCTCGGCGCGATCGGCTTCACCGTTAGCCTTCTGGTGGCAGAACTCGCACTGGCAGACGTCGGCGACGGCTCCGCCGCCGAATTGGCGAAGGCCGCCGTGTTGGTCACATCAATGGCGGCGTCGCTCGCCGGTTCGGCGCTACTGTTGCGGCGTGGGCGTGTCCACCAGGCGCGGCAGGACGCCCGTGCGTTACAACGAGAAGAGTGAGGCCGAAGCAGTGCCGGGACAGGGAGAAGGGTCGACCAAGTGAGTTTCACAAACGGCGGTAACGGGAACGACGCACAGCGCGGTCGTACGGTGACCTCCATTCCCTTGTCCGACGCCAATCCCGCGGGCAGCGCGAGCTTCGGCAGCCTGGTGCGCGACGCCACCGAACAGATGTCGACCCTGGTCCGCGCCGAGGTCGCGCTGGCCAAGGCCGAGGTGACCGGCGAGATCAAGAAGGGCCTGCAGGGCAGCGTCTACTTCATCCTCGCGCTGACCGTCCTGCTGTTCA
The DNA here is from genome assembly GCF_042691675.1 of Nocardia brasiliensis. Classification (GTDB taxonomy): domain Bacteria; phylum Actinomycetota; class Actinomycetes; order Mycobacteriales; family Mycobacteriaceae; genus Nocardia; species Nocardia brasiliensis_D. The sequence continues at coordinate 571,020 of NZ_CP170507.1, read as the reverse complement.
GCACCTTCTTCTTTTTCTTCTTCCTCGGTGAACTGCTCGACGTGTGGCTGGCCCGCTGGGCCGCGTTCCTGATCGTGTTCGCGCTGATGATCGTCGCGACCGCGCTGCTGGCCTTCCTCGGCTATCTGCGGGTGAAGAAGCTGCGCGCGCCGGAGAAGACGATCGACTCGCTCAAGCAGGCCCGCGCCGTGCTGCCGCACGGGCTCGGGGCAGCCGCTCACGAGGACCACCTCTCGCTGGAAAAACCCGCTTCGTAACCGCTCGCTCGCGCGCGGATACCCCGAACTATTAGGCTGCATCGGCGTGTCGTCGCACCTCATTCCGGATCCGTCCAGCGTCCGTTACGACGGCCCATGGGCGCATCGGGACGTCCATGCCAACGGCATCCGATTCCACGTTGCCGACGCGGCACCGGACCGCACCGACGCACCGCTGGTCGTGCTGTTGCACGGCTTCGCCGACTTCTGGTGGTCCTGGCGGCACCAGCTGACCGGGCTGGCCGAACTCGGCTACCGCGCGGTGGCGGTCGACCTGCGCGGCTACGGCGACAGCGACAAACCGCCGCGCGGCTACGACGGCTGGACCCTGGCGGGCGATATCGCCGGGCTCATCCGCGCGCTCGGCTACACCGACGCGACGCTGGTCGGGCACGCCGACGGCGGCCTGGTGTGCTGGGCTACCGCGGTGCTGCATCCGCGGCTGGTCCGTTCCATCGCGGTGGTGAGTTCACCGCATCCCGCGGCGCTGAAGAGCGCGGTGCTGCGCAACCGCAGGCAGCGCGCGACCTGGCTGCCGGGCTTTCTGCGCTACCAGCTGCCCCGCTACGGCGAGCGGCTGCTGACCACCGCTGACGGATTCGAAGTCGAGCGGATACTGCGCCAGCGAGTGAGCGGGTCCTGGTCCGGCACCACCGAATTCGTCGACACGGCACGGCGCATGCGCTCGGCCATCCAGATCCCGGGTGCCGCGCACTGTGCGCTGGAATACCAGCGCTGGGCCTTCCGCAGCCAGTGGCGCCCGGACGGCCGCCGCTTCATGGCCACCATGCGCGAACCGATCAGCATCCCGGTCCTCGCCATGCGCGGCGACCTGGATCCCTACGTGCTCAGCGGCACTTTCCGCCGGGGCCAGCACCTTTCGCCCAACCGCAGGCTGGCCACCATTCCCGCCGCGGGCCACTTCGCCCACCAGGAGAACCCGGACGTGGTGACCGCCGAGTTGGCGAAACTGCTCAACTGAGGACGCAGGCTCCGGTGCCGACCGGGACGGTGGAGCCGGACGCGGCGTCGAGCTGGGCGCGGACCTCGGACAAGGTGAGGACATAGCCCGTGTCGTCGTCGGTGACGGCCGCACCGAAGACGACGCCGAGCACCTCGCCGTCGGTATCCACCAGTGGGCCACCGGAATTGCCCGCCCGGACCTGACCGCGGACGGTGTAGACCTGGCGTTCCACCGTGCCGTTGCGGTAGATGGTCGGGCCGGTGAGCTCGAGGGTCTCGCGCACGCGGGCCGCGCTCGCCGTGTACGGACCACCACCGGGATAGCCGAGCACGATGGCACTGTCACCCGAACGGGCGGGCGCGGGCGCCTGCGGCACCACCGGTGCGGTGAGCCCGGGCACCGCGAGCACCGCGACGTCCTTGGACGGGTCGAACAGCACCACGTTCGCGTCCAGCGGGCCACGCACGGTGTCCACCTGCACGCTGGTGGTGCCCGCGACCACGTGGGCGTTGGTCATGATCCGCTCGGGGGCGATCACGAAACCCGACCCTTCCAGCGCCCGCTGGCAACTCGGTGCGACGCCGCGGATGCGCAGCACACTCTGCTGCAGCGAGGCGGCGACCGGGCTGGCCAGCACGCTCGCGTCCGGCGGCTCGACGGCCGCGATCGGGGCGCGGCCGAAGGGGCCGATCACGTCCGGCAGGCCGGAGGTGTTGAGCAGCTTGGAGAATTCGTTGGGCAGGCGGCGCAGCCAGTTCGGCGCGACCTCGTTCACGTCGGTGAGCACGCGCGAGCCGTTGATCGCGGTGGCGATGGCCGGCTGCGACGAGGTGGCCAGCGGCAGCGCGAGCAACCACGCGGTGACCAGCACGGCGACCGCCTGCAGCACCGCACCGACCACGCTGTCGACGCTGCGGGTGAACGGATGTCGCATGCCGCTGCGCGCGGCCCGGCCGAGCACCATGCCCGCCACTTCGCCGATGATCACCAGCAGCACGATCAGCAGCACGCCGGTGAGCACCCTGGTACGGCCCGCATCGACATGGACCAGGATGTGCGGCGCGATCAGGATGCCCGCGACGGCGCCGAGCACCACGCCGAGGAACGCGAGCGCGGACGCGACCGCGCCCTGCCGCCAGCCCGATGAGGCGGCCAGCAGCGCGAGCAGGACGACCGCGATGTCGAGCCAAGCCGAGGAGCTCATAACGTCATTCCGACATCGGCCAGCGCGGTTTCCAGGTCGCGAACGTCGTCGCGATCCCAATCCTGTTCCCAGCCCGCGGTGCTGAAGATTCCGGCGAGAATCCCACCGGTCAAGCCCCACACCAACATGCCGTCCACCAGGAAGGCGGGGCTCTGGTAGCCGAGGCTGCCGCGGACCAGGAAGCGGTTCGCCGGATCGAGCAGCGTGGCCAGCGGCACTCGCACCACCCGTTCGGTCTCGCTCTGATCGACCACCCGGACCTCGCTCGGCGTGCGCCAGTAGGCGACCACCGGCGTCACATCGAAACGCGACGGCGGCACGAACAACTTCGGCAGCACCGCGAGGGGTTCCACGCCGGAACGATCCAGCCCGGTTTCCTCGCAAGCCTCACGCAACGCGGTGTCGATCGGGCCGGTGTCACCGGGATCCACCGCACCGCCGGGGAACGCGATCTGACCGCGGTGCTGACGCATGGTGGCGGCCCGCTGGGTGAGCAGCACCTCCGCGTCGGCGGGCAGCCCGCCCGGCGCGTCCGGATCGGCCTCGGGTGAGCCGCCGAACAGCACCAGCACCGCCGCCTGCCGCGGCGTCGACGTGATGGACATGGCGCGGCGCAATGTACGCGCCAGCGAGAGCGTGTCCGAGGTATCCGCCGCGGGCTCGGTCGCTCTGCTCAACCATTTCGGAATGTCTTGGGGCACAGGGATGGTCATGGCGCGACTCCTGGATAACTCATGCGGCCACGCCCAGCTCCCGCGCGACCGTGTCCGCGATGTCGTCCACCCCGCTGAACGCCCGCACCACCACCTGCGCCACCGAACCGTCCGCCCGCAGCAGCACCGAAATCGGCAGCACCGCGGGAGCGCCGACGGCGGTGCGCACCCGCGCGTCCGCGTCGAGCACTCCAGGAAGTTTCACGTCCAATCCAGTCAGCCGTGAAATCGCCTTGGCCTCGTCGGGGTCGCTGTGCACGGTCAGCACGGTAATCGCGTTTCCGGCGCGTTGGGCGAACTGCTGCAAATACGGCAATTCTTGCGCACACGGCCCGCACCAGTAGGCCCAGAGGTTCAGCAGCGCAGGCTTACCCGCGAGCGCGGCGGATAGATCGACGGTCTTGCCATCGGCCAGACAGCCGACGGTGATGCCCGCCAGCGGGCTCGGTCCGACAGTTCCCGGGACGGGAAGCGGGCACGCCGCGAGGTTCGCCGCGGCGCGTTGCTGTTCGGATACCCCGGCACTACGTGCCTGTTCCCCGTTGTCCGCCGCGGTGTCGGTGTCGCGGCCGCGCGGCCACAGGGCAACTGCCAGCGCCACCACAGCGATCAATCCCGCCAGTGCCCATCGCCAGGCGACCGGGAGTTGTCTCACCGGCCCACCAGCTCGAGCAGATGCTCCCTCTCCGGGCCCTTCACCAGCGCGGCGGCGGTGTCCGGGTCGGTGGGCCCGGCGCCGAACGACGGGCAATCCTTGGCGAGCACGCACACGCCGCAGGCCGGTTTGCGGGCATGGCACACCCGGCGTCCATGGAAGATCACCCGGTGCGACAGCATGGTCCAGTCTTTGCGCTCGATGAGCTCGCCGATGGCGTGTTCGACCTTCACCGGATCTTCTTCGGTGGTCCACTGCCAGCGGCGCACCAAGCGGCCGAAATGCGTGTCCACCGTGATGCCCGGCACGCCGAACGCGTTGCCGAGAATGACGTTGGCGGTCTTGCGACCGATCCCGGGCAATTGCACGAGTTCGTCCATGGTGTGAGGCAATTCACCATCATGGCGCTCCAGCAACGCCTGGCCGAGGCCGATCAGCGAGCTGGCCTTGTTCCGATAGAAACCCGTCGAACGGATGTATTCCTCCAGCTCGGCACGGTTGGCCTCGGCATAGGCGCGCGCGTCCGGGTACTTGGCGAACAGGGCGGGCGTGGTGAGATTCACTCGCACGTCGGTGGACTGCGCGGAAAGTATTGTCGCGACCGCCAATTCGAGCGGCGTGGTGAAGTCCAGCTCACAGTGCGCGTCCGGGAAAGCGGCCGCCAGCGCGCGGTTCATCCGGCGCGCTCGGCGGACCAGGCCGAGCTGGGTTTCCGCCTGTCGCACGCGGGATTTCCGTTTCGGAGCGGCGGCCGCCGCGGGTTGCGCGTCGGTCGCCTCGGGGGCAGACGCATGCCCGTTTCCGGCGGCTGTAGAGGGGGTGACACGCACCTGTCCACCATACGGAACCGTCGGGCAACGTTGCCCGGCCAGTTCGGTTGCCGTGTTCCATCTGAGACCTAGACCGTGTTTACTCCTCCGTATGCAAGGACTCGCTGTGGTGCTCTTCCCAGTGCTGTTGATGCTGTTCGCACTGGGTATGGAGCGGGTCGAGAACCGGCTCCGCAAACTTCTCGAACCCGACGAAGAGGTTCAGCAGTACCTGGACAAGGCAAGCAACGCAGAAGTGAAAGAGCTGACGAGGCTCGGCCTGCCCGCGGCCGTGGCCCGGATGCGCAGGCGCCGTGCTCGCGGCGAGGAGCTGGATGTGGCTCGGGCGAGTTAGCGCCCGAGGTAGGGACCGGCGAACACCGCCATCAAACACTGGTACGGTTCTTCGCTGCGCCACGCAATCCACTCGTTACGTGGTGTCTGTCACTACGCTGTCATCATGCCGCGTAGACTGCGCTGTTGGCCGAGTCGCTTTCGGTCCAGTTCGGAGCCATTTCCCATAAGGAGCACATAAGTGGACGAGGCCCTCGCCAGAGCAGGCATCTTCCAGGGCGTCGAGCCCACTGCGGTGGCCGCCCTCGCCAAGCAACTGCAGCCGGTGGATTTTCCGCGCGGCCATGTCATCTTCAACGAGGGTGAGCCGGGAGACCGGCTCTACATCATCACCTCGGGCAAGGTGAAGATCGGCCGCCGATCGCCGGACGGCCGGGAGAACCTGCTGACCATCATGGGCCCGTCGGACATGTTCGGCGAGCTGTCGATCTTCGACCCCGGTCCGCGTACCTCCACCGCGACCACGGTGACCGAGGTCCGCGCCGTCACGATGGACCGCGACGCGCTGAAGTCCTGGATCGATCAGCGGCCCGAGATCGCCGAGCAGCTGCTCCGCGTGCTCGCCCGTCGCCTGCGCCGCACCAACAACAACCTGGCCGACCTGATCTTCACCGACGTCCCCGGCCGGGTCGCCAAGGCGCTGTTGCAGCTCGCACAGCGGTTCGGCACCCAGGAGGCCGGTGCGCTGCGGGTCACCCACGACCTGACCCAGGAGGAGATCGCCCAGCTGGTCGGCGCCTCCCGCGAAACCGTGAACAAGGCGCTCGCCGACTTCGCGCACCGCGGTTGGCTGCGGCTGGAGGGCAAGAGCGTGCTCATCTCCGACTCGGAGCGACTGGCGCGCCGCGCGCGCTGACGCTCGACCGAGCAGACCGAACAACACGCTGGGCTCGGAGCTCCACAGCCCAGCGTGTTGTCGTGTCCGGGACTAACCCTCGGCGCGCAGGTATTCCAACTGCGCCTGCACCGAGCTGCGCGCGGCGAGCCACAGTCGCTTGTCGACATCGGCGTAGACCCGCCGGACCACCGCCATCGCACCCGCGTCCGGCCCGAGCACCCGCAACGCTTCGCGCACTTGGTCGAGGCGCTCCTGCCGGTGCGCGATGTAATAGCGGGCAACCGGTTCCAGATCGGGGTGATCCGGGCCGTGCGCGGGCAACAGCGCCTTACCCGACCCGATCTCCACCAGTCGGTCCAACGACGCCAGATAATCGGCCAGCGTCCCGTCGGTCGAATCGAGCACGGTGGTTCCGCTGCCCAGGATCGTGTCACCGGTCAGCACCGCGTCATCGAGCACGAAACTCATCGAATCACCGGTGTGGCCGGGGGTGGCCAAGACGGTGATCCGCAGGCCAGCGGCCTCGATCACCTCACCGTCGACCAGCGGCGCGTTCGAACCGCGCAAGAACTCGGATTCCTTGGCACGCACCGGGGTTCCGGTCAGCTTCACCAAGTGATCGATGCCGCCGGTGTGATCGTGATGGCGGTGCGTGATCAGCGTGAGCGCGATATCGCCCCCGGTGACCTCGGCGATCTTCGCGCCGTGCGCCTTGTCCTTCGGACCGGGATCGATCACCACATAATCGGAACGCCCCGGCGCGCGCAGGATCCAGGTATTGGTTCCCTCCAGCGTCATCTGGCCCGGATTGTCCGCCAACAGCACCGCTGCCGTCGGCGTGACCTGCCGTAACTGCCCGTACGCGGGATGAGTCAGCGTCATCGATGTACCCCAGTCGATCGAATCCCAGTCCGGGACCTTGTGTTCTAACGCACCTCGGCGATGATCTCGACCTCGACCGGGGTGTTCTTCGGCAATTCCGACACGCCCACCGCGGAACGCGCGTGCACGCCCGCGTCGCCGAAGACCTCGGCAAGGAACTCCGACGCGCCGTTGATCACGATCGGCTGATCGTTGAATCCCGGGGCGGACGCCACGAAACCGACCACCTTCACGATGCGCACCACCGCGTCCAGCCCGACCAACGCGTGCACGGCCGCCAACGCGTTGAGCGCGCACAGCCGCGCGGCTTCTTTCGCCTGTTCGGTGCTGACTTCGGCGCCGACCTTGCCGACCGCCGACAACTCACCGTCCACAAACGGCAACTGGCCGGAGGTGTAGACCAGCGAACCGGTCTGGATCGCCGGAATGTAGGCCGCAACGGGCGCCGCGACCGGCGGCAGGGTCACGCCGAGCCGGGCAAGATTGCTCTCCCACTGGGTCACTGCGGTCATCGGGTACTCCTCTACTTCGGACGCTTCAGGTACGCGACATGCTGCTCGCCGGTCGGCCCGGGCAACACGGTCACCAGCTCCCACCCATCGGCGCCCCACTGATCGAGAATCTGCTTGGTCGCGTGCGTCAACAACGGCACGGTGGCGTACTCCCACAAGCTCGCTTCACTCATGTGGCAGAGCGTAGCTGGGTTTATTTGCCGCGTGGCCGCGGCGTGTTCGCGGCCCCGGGAAGTCTCGCGTCCGAGCGGCCGAGACTTGCGACTTCGTCGCGTGCGCTTCGGCCACTCGGACGCGAGACGGGCCGCGAACGGCGCTCGTAAGACTCGCGCTGTGGTGGGTAGGTGAGGGGGTGAGTGGAGCCTGCGGGGGTGTGCTTCGGACGGGAAGCGCGCGAAGGTCGGTCTTGGTTCGCTCGAAACCTGGGGTTGGGCCGAGGGGTGCGGGGGATTCGGGGGCGGCACGCGGCTGATCCGGTGATCTTTGCTCGGCGTGGGATGATCGGCTGTCTGGTACAGACACGCGCCCTGGACCAGGGGGTTGGCATATCCCTCGGGCACGATCTCAGAACGGGTTATAGGCTCGCGAGCGTGGGAGTACCAACAGCAGTGCCGCTTTCGGCGGAGCCGGGACTGGAAACAGGGTGGCCGAAGCGCGCGGAGAAGGCTCGCCTGCACTATGTGTCCGGGAAGGGCGGCACCGGCAAGTCCACGGTGGCGGCGGCGCTCGCGCTGGCGTTGGCCGCGGGTGGGCGCCGGGTGTTGCTGGTAGAGGTGGAGAGCAGACAGTCCATTGCCCAGCTGTTCGATCTGCCGCCGCTGCCGCCGACGGAGACCAGGATCGCGACGGCCGACGGTGGCGGCGAGGTGGTGGCGCTCGCGCTCGACATCGAGCACGCGTTCCTCGAATACCTGGACATGTTCTACAACCTCGGCTTCGCGGGCCGGGCGATGCGCCGGATGGGTGCCATCGAGTTCGTCACCACGATCGCGCCCGGTCTGCGTGATGTCATCCTGACCGGCAAGATCAAGGAGACCGCGGTCCGCGTCGACAAGACCGGCAAACGGGTCTACGACGAGATCGTGGTGGACGCGCCGCCGACCGGCCGGATCGCCAGCTTCCTCGACGTCACCCAGGCCATGCTGGAGGTGGCCAAGGGCGGGCCGATCGCCTCGCAGGCCGAGGGCGTCTCGAAGCTGCTGCATTCGGACCAGACGATGATCCACCTGGTCACCCTGCTCGAAGCACTACCGGTGCAGGAGACCGCCGACGCCATCGCGGAATTGAAGGCGGCGGATCTGCGCATCGGCACGGTGATCGTGAACCGCGCCGCCGAAGGCCAGCTGCCCGCCGAACTGCGCGCCAAGGCCGCGCAGGGCGATGTCGATACCGATGCCGTCCGTGCCGGTCTCGAGTCGGCGGGGATCACCCTGGCGGACAACGACTTCCAGGGCTTGATCACCGAAACCATCGAGCACGCGGCCACTTTGCAGGCGCAGGACGACAGCGCGGCCGAGCTCGCCAAGATCGACGTCTCCCGCCTGTACCTGCCCGCCCTGCCGGAGGGCATGGACCTCGGTGGCCTGTACGAACTAGCCGAACACCTCAGTAAGCAAGGGGTCCGATGACTACACCGAATGTGGCCGTGCCACTGAATGTTTCGGACATCATCGAGGATCGGACGGCCCGGGTGGTGGTCTGCTGCGGTTCCGGCGGGGTCGGCAAGACGACCACCGCGGCCGCGATCGCGTTGCGCGCGGCCGAGAAGGGGCGCAAAGTCGTCGTGCTCACCATCGACCCGGCGCGGCGGCTGGCCCAGTCACTCGGTGTCGCCGATCTGGGCAACTCACCGCAGCGGGTGCCGCTCGGCCCGGAGGCCAAGGGCGAACTGCACGCGATGATGCTGAACATGCGGCGCACCTTCGACGACATGGTGCTCGAGCACACCAGCCCGGACAAGGCCGAGCAGATCTTCGCCAACCCCTTCTATCAAACCGTCGCCTCCTCGTTCGGCGGAACGCAGGAGTACATGGCGATGGAGAAGCTCGGTCAGCTGGCCGCGCGCAAGGAGTGGGACCTGATCGTGGTCGACACTCCCCCGTCGCGCAATGCACTGGACTTCCTGGACGCGCCGAAGCGGCTCGGAAACTTCTTGAACGGCAGGATGATCCGGGTCATCATGGCGCCGGGCCGCGGGGTCACCCGGCTGGTCACCGGCGCGATGAGCCTGGCGGTGCGCGGGGTGTCCACCATCGTCGGCGGCCAGATGCTCAAGGACGCGTCGAACTTTCTGCAGTCGCTGGACTCGCTGTTCGGCGGCTTCCAGGATCGGGCCGACCGCACCTACGCGATGCTGTCCAAGCCGGGCACCCACTTCCTGGTGGTCGCGGCCGCGGAGCCGGACGCGTTGCGCGAGGCGTCGTTCTTCGTCGACCGGCTCTCCACCGAGCGGATGCCACTGGCGGGTCTGGTGCTCAACCGGACGCATCCGGCGCTGAGCTCGCTGTCGGCCGATCACGCGTTGACCGTGGCGCAGCAGTTGGCGGACGCCGATCCGCTCACCTCGGCCGTGTTGCGCATCCACGCGCGGCGGGTCGCCACCGACAAGCGCGAACAGCATCTGCTGCACCGGTTTACCGGCGCGCACCCGCGGGTACCGATCGTGGCGGTGACCGCGCTGCCGTTCGAGGTGTCGGATCTGGAGGCGCTGCGCGCCGTCGGTGATCAACTCACCGGCACCCGAGCATCTGCTTGATACATAGACGCATCGGCTATAGGTCCAGACGGAAGTAATTGTCCCCAAACGGGACTGAGCCCGCTTTCGCAGGCTCAGTTCCGAATGTGTACGGGGGCTACATTGCCACCTGATGCTGGCGTTGGGCCTGGAAGAAGTCGGCCCAGGAGGTTACCTCCGGGTGCTGCTTGAGCAGCGCGCGACGCTGCCGCTCGGTCATACCGCCCCACACGCCGAACTCCACGCGATTGTCGAGGGCGTCGGCACCACACTGCATCAACACCGGGCAGTGCCTGCAGATCGTCGCGGCTTTGCGCTGCGCAGCGCCGCGGACGAACAACTGATCGGGATCCACTTCCTTGCATCGGGCCTGGGCTACCCAGGCGATCCTTGCTTCGGCCTGCTCCACGTCCAATCGAGCGATGGGGGTTGTCATGTGCATTTGGTGTGCCCCTTTGCAGTCCGAACACCGGGTCAACGGCGCTCCAGAATCGCGTGTCAGCGTCGCAGCAACCCAAACCCCGCTGCGAACTGCACCACATTCCACTTTGAGTGTTAGCTCTATCACACTGGGTTCTCAATCTAGGTAAAGGTATGGGCCTAGCGCAAGACCGTCCGGTGATTTTTTGGTACGTCCGTCCCTGCAAAATGGCGGGAGCGGCGGCGGGTCCGGCACATTCGCGGCGCGCCGTCCCGCGACACGCCAGACTCGCCCTCGCGACACGCCCAAACGCACATCCGAATCGCCTTCGGGTAAACGCACGGAAGAGCGCGCGGACCCCACCCCGTAGGCTGGGGATCGTGCCGATCACACATACGCTCGCGAGGCTGGCCGGCAGTTGCGCGCTGGCCGCCGTGCTCGTCGCCGGGTTGATGTTCCCGCTCGCAGGCGGCTTCGGATTCATCTCGAACCGTGCCGCCGACGCCGTCGACAACGTGTCCTCGGAACTGGTGGAGGGCACCGTGCCCGCCGTCTCGACGATGGTCGACGCGAGTGGAACACCGATCGCCTGGCTCTACGAGCAGCGCCGCTTCGAAGTTCCCAGCGACAAGATCTCCAACGACATGAAGCTGGCGATCGTCTCCATCGAGGACCGGCGTTTCGCCGAGCACGAGGGCGTGGACTGGCAGGGCACGTTGCGCGCGTTCCTCACCAACACCACCAGCGGCGAAGTCCAGCAGGGCGCCTCGACGCTCGACCAGCAGTACGTGAAGAACTTCCAGCTGCTCGTCGTGGCCAAGACCGATGCCGAGCGCAGGGCCGCCATCGAGACCACCCCCGCGCGCAAGATCCGCGAGATCCGGATGGCACTCACCCTGGACCGGGAGCTGACCAAGGACGAGATCCTCACCAGGTACCTGAACCTGGTCCCGTTCGGTAACTCCTCCTACGGCATCCAGGACGCGGCGCAGACCTACTTCGGCATCGACGCCGCCGAGTTGAACGTGTCGCAGGCCGCGATGCTGGCCGGCATGGTGCAGAGCTCGTCGAAGCTGAACCCGTACACCAATGCCGAGGGCGTGCTGGCTCGGCGCAACACGGTGCTGGACACGATGATCCAGAACATCCCCAGCCGCGCCGACGAATTCCGTGAGGCCAAGACCAAGCCGCTGGGCGTGCTGCCGGAGCCGAAGGGCCTGCCGCGCGGCTGCATCGCCGCCAACGATCGCGGCTTCTTCTGCGACTACGCCATTCAGTACCTGGCCAACGCGGGCATCAGCAGGGAGCAGATCGACAAGGGCGGCTACCTGATCAAGACGAACCTCGACCCTGCCGTGCAGGATTCGGTGAAGCGCTCGGTGACCGAGGCGGCCAACCCGAATCTCGACAACATCGCCCAGGTGATGTCCGTCGTGGCACCGGGCCAGGATTCGCATCCGCTGCTCGCGATGGCCAGCAGCCGCACCTACGGCCTCAACCGCGACGCGAACGAGACTGTGCAGCCGCAGCCGTATTCGATGGTCGGCGACGGCGCGGGCTCGATCTTCAAGATCTTCACCGCCGCCGCGGCCATGGAGAAGGGTCTCGGCATCAACGCCCAGCTCGACGTGCCGAGCCGGTTCGAGGCCAGGGGCATGGGTAACGGTGGCGCCCGCGGCTGCCCGCCCGCCACCTACTGCGTCGAGAACGCGGGCAAGTACAAGTCACCGATGTCGGTGACCGAGGCGCTGGCCACCTCGCCGAACACCGCGTTCGTCAAGCTGATCCAGGCCGTCGGGGTGACGCCGACGGTCGACATGGCGGTCCGGCTCGGCATGCGCTCCTACACCGAGCCGGGCAGCTCGGGGCACGGCAACCAGAGCCTCGCCGACATGATCAAGGAACAGAACCTCGGTTCGTTCACCCTGGGACCGGTCGCGATCAATCCGCTGGAGCTGTCGAACGTCGCCGCGACGCTCGCCTCCGGCGGCAAGTGGTGCCCGCCGAACCCGATCAAGGAGGTCATCGACCGCCAGGGCAAGCAGGTGCCGCTCACCCAGCAGGCCTGCGAGCAGGTAGTCGAGCCGGGCCTGGCCAATACGCTGGCCAACGCGATGAGCAAGGACGACATCAGCGGCACCGCGGCGGGCGCGGCCCAGTCGACCGGCTGGAACGCTCCGCTGTCCGGCAAGACCGGAACCACCGAGAGCCACCGCTCGTCGGCCTTCGTCGGTTTCACCAACTCGCTGGCCGCCGCCACCTACGTCTACGGCGACAGCCCGACACCCGGCGAGATCTGCTCGTTCCCGCTGCGCAACTGTGGCGACGGAAACCTGTTCGGCGGTAACGAACCCGCGCGGACCTGGTTCAACTCCATCAAACCCGTGCTCAACCGCTTCCCGCCGCCCGCGCTGCCGCCGCTGGACGACAAGTACGTGCGTGGGTCGAACAACGCGCAGGTGCCCGACGTGGTCGGGATGACGCAGGGCGCGGCGACGGCGGCACTGGTCGGCGCCGGCTTCCAGGTGACACCGGTGACCGGCCCGGGCGCTCAGCCGAAGGGCACCGTAATGGGGACCGCACCCAATGGGTCGGCGATCCCCGGCTCGGTGATCACGCTCTACATCAGTGACGGCACGCAACGCGCCGCCCCACCGCCCGGGCCGCCGCCGGCACTGCCGGGGATCCCCGGGTTGCCACCGCCACCGCTGTTGCCGCCCATCCCGATCCCGATCCCCATCCCACGCTGATGAAAAAGGGGCCGCGAACCATTGGTTCGCGGCCCCTTTTCCGTAGCTCGGCTGGTACGCCGTCAGAGCCTGGCCTTGACCGCTGCCGAGATCCGCGAGCCGTCGGCCTTGCCCGCCGCCAGCTCGGTGGCGATCTTCATGACCTGGCCCATCTGGCGCATACCGGGACGCTCTCCGTTTTCCTCCGCGACCTGCGCGATGGCGGTGTCGGCGAGGTCGGCGACCTCGGCCTCACTCAGCTGGGTCGGCAGGTACTCGTCGATGATCCGCGCCTCGGCGTGCTCGTTGGCGGCCAGCTCACCGCGACCGTTCTGGGTGTAGATCTCGGCCGACTCGCTGCGCTTCTTCGCCTCTTTCTGCAGCACGGCGATCACCTCGGCATCGGAGAGTTCACGCGCCTCGGAGCCCGCGGTCTCGGCCGTCTGGATGGCGGCGAGCAGCATCCGCAACGTGGCAAGGCGCAGCGTGTCCTTGGCTTTCATCGCGGCGGTCATGTCCGTCCGCAGTTGCGCTTTGAGTTCCGACATGAGGCTCACGGTAGCCGGTCCTTCGCAACCCGCCCACCACATTTGCGTCGCCACGGCGAATCGCCGCGCTGTTTTGCGGGGCGGTCAGCGGCGGGTGCGCAAGCGTTTGTGCGTAAACACACTCGGCGTTCCGCAACGGGGTCACCTATGCTGGGCAAATGCCCGTAATCTCGACCTCTGCTGTCCGCACGACCGCGTTGGGAGCCGCCGGGGCGGCGGTGGCCGGAATCGGCTACGCCTCGCTGGTCGAACGCAACGCCTTCGTTCTGCGGGAGTCCACCATGCCGGTCCTCGCGCCGGGGTCGTCATCGCTGCGGGTGCTACACATCAGCGATCTGCACATGACGCCCGGCCAGCAGCGAAAGCAGCAGTGGCTGCGCGAACTGGACCGGCTGGAGCCGGATCTGGTCATCAACACCGGCGACAACCTCTCGCATCAGAAGTCGGTACCCGCGGTAGTCCAGGCCCTCGGCGGATTGCTTTCCCGCCCGGGGCTTTTCGTTTTCGGGAGCAACGACTACTTCGCGCCGGTGCCGAAGAACCCGATGAAGTACTTCAAGAAGGATCACCGCCGCGTCTACGGCGCCCCGCTGCCGTGGAAAGACCTGCGCGCGGCCTTCACCGAACGCGGCTGGCTGGATCTGACGCACATCCGCCGCGACCTCGAGGTGACCGGCATCCGGATCGCCACCGCCGGCGTCGACGACCCGCACCTGCACCGCGACCGCTACGACACCGTGGCGGGCGCCCCGAACCCGCTGGCGGACTTGCGCATCGGCCTGACCCACTCGCCCGAGCCGCGGGTGCTGGACCGCTTCGCCGAGGACGGCTACGACCTGGTCATGGCCGGACACACGCACGGTGGACAGCTGTGCCTGCCCGGATACGGCGCGCTCGTCACCAATTGCGGCATCGACCGGTCCCGGGTGAAGGGCTCGTCCAAGTGGGGCGAGCACACCCGGCTGCACGTCTCCGCGGGCGTCGGCACGTCGCCGTGGGCGCCGTACCGCTTCTGCTGCCGTCCGGAGGCCACGCTGTTGACGCTGGTCGCCGCGCCCCCGAAGCGGCCATCGGCCGACACGGGCCAGGGCGTGTCCACATCGGAGGCCGTCGCCCGCTAAGGTCGCGTGCCGAGACGTGTGTCAGGCAGGGGACAACTGTGAGTGGATTCGACGACCGGCGCGACGACCCGACGGTTCTGGGCCGGCCCGGTGCGGCGCACCCATACCAGCAACAGTCATCCGGCGCGGCTCGATTCGGCCCCGCCGGGTCCGATGACGAGACCGCCGAGCAGCCGGTCCCCGCCCGGCCGTGGAAGCGGGATTCCGGCTTTCATGAGCAAGTCACGTGGCCGCCGGTGGCACAGCCGAACCAGCCAGCACCGGCGCCGCCCGCCCCCAATTACCAATGGCAGCCGAGTCCGAGCGCACCGGCGCAACCCGACCCGACGGTGCAGTGGCAGCCGAACGGACCCACGCCCACCCCGCAGTGGCAGGCCCCGGCGGCCGGGCGGGCAGATCCAACGCTGTTGGCACAGCCCCTATCCGGCGCACCGGCCCAGCCCGCGCCGCCCGCGCAATGGCAGCCACCCTCGGCAGCACCGGGGCAGGCGGACCCAACTCTGTTGGCACAGCCGCACTCCGGCGAGCCGGCCGGGCTCTGGCAGCCGAGTCTCGGAACGCCCGAACCGAGCCGGCCCGGGCCGGGCGAGGCGGCGCCGACTCTGCTCGGCTATCCCAATGCCACCCGACTAGGTCAGCCCGATCCCACGCTGCAATGGCAACCCGCGCCGGCCCAGTACGGCGAGGTGCCGCCGATCGAGCAGTACCGGGCGCCCGGTCAGGCCGCACCGCAGTACGGACAGCCGGTAGCCGGTGCGTACGCGCCACAGAGCGGCTTCGGCGGGCCGCCGCACCAAGTGCCGCCGATCCACGGTGCGAGCGGTCCACCGCCCAGTGGGCGCGGCAAAACCGTGCTGCTGATCGGTCTGGTGGTGCTGCTGGTGGCGGCGGGCGCGGTGACAGCGGTGACGCTCGCGCAGCGCGGGTCGGACAACGCCGACGCGCAAGGCAGTTCCCCTTCCATGGTGAGCGCACTGACCACCAGTGCGGACGCGGAACCGACACCGTCGAAAACCACGTCGGCGCAACCGACCCCGAGCGGCCCGGGCCGCAACGAAACTCCCGTCATCCCCGGCTACCAGGTGGTGGTCGCCCCCGACCGCGGTGCCGCCTACGACGTGCCCCCCGGTTGGACCATCGCACCGGAGACCGCCATCGGCGGCTTCGGTGAACCACCGAACGCGGTCGCGGGCAAGGGCTATGCCAGCCACGGCAAGGGCTACTGCCCCGGCTCGACCCGTACCGTCTCCTTCCTCACCGGCTCGAAGGATCCCGATACGGCAGCCGCCGCAACCGAACTCGGCACCAGAACGGCCAAGCTCGCCTACACGGCGTCGTCCGACGGCCACCCGGCCCCGCCCGTCCCGCTCGAATCCTTGGACGGATCGCAGCGCGGCATGTTCGTCGAAACCAAGGGCACCGTGACCAAAGCCAAGCCCGGCTGCGCCACCGAGTACTCGGTCTACACCGTCGCGTTCCCGACCGAGAACGGCAGCTTCGTCATGGTGATCGCGGCCGACACCGGCGTCCCCGAGGCCATCGACACCGAAACCGCCAAGCGCATCTTCACCAGCATCCGTCCGCACGACAACTGACCGACCCACCCGGGTTACCCCCTCTGAACTGGGGGTTTAACGTCTAGACCGTCCCTGTTGTAAGCTACTCCAGGTTCGATTCACGGGGTGTGGCGCAGCTTGGTAGCGCGCTTCGTTCGGGACGAAGAGGTCGCAGGTTCAAATCCTGTCACCCCGACTCGTGGTTGAGACGAACGCTCCGCCCCCGGCCTGCCAAGGCCGGGGGCGGAGTTGTTTTCGGCAGTCGGCGATCTGTCTACTCCTCTTCACGAACTATCGAACTCGGATCGGCGAGCAAGTTCTCCCGGCCGTCGATCTACTCGAAGTGGTTGCGCCGATATCGCTGGGGACCGGCAGAATAAAGCCATGACCAAGACCGGCCCGCTGACCGGAAAGACGGCGCTGATCACCGGCGCCGACACCGGAATCGGCAAGTCCATCGCCAAAGCCCTTGCCGGACAAGGGGCTCAGGTGGTGATCCAGCATCCACACAGCCCGGAATCGGCCGCCGATGTGGTGAAGGAGATCACCGGGGCCGGTGGTTCGGCATCGGCACTCGCGGCCGACCTCGGTGATCGTGCCGAATACGAGGAGCTGGTGCAGGTCCTACTCGACGAGTTCGGGCACTGGGACGTGCTGGTCAACACCGCGGCGGCGATCGGCACACCACTGCCGGACATCACCGGAGAAGAGTTCGATTCCGGCTTCGCGGCCCAGGCCAAAGCCGTCTTCCACGGCATGCAGCTCGCCTGGCACCACCTGGCCGACGGCGGCCGCATCATCACCGTCGCGGGCGGTTGCGCGCCGTCGCCGGGCAACGCCGTCGCCGCCGCCACAGCGGGTGCCATCGCGGAATTCACCCGCGCGCTCGCCGCGGACTTCGCAGCTCGGCGCATCGCCGTCAACGCCGTCAGCCCCGGCACAGCCGAGCCGAACGGCCGAGGTCAAGACAACAGCGGGCAGGGGCCGAGCTACGAAACGGGCACGAGCGGGCACGATCAACTCGACGAAGCGACCGAGATCATCGATGTGGTGGCGTTCCTGGCGAGCGACGAAGCCGAGGAACGCACCGCCCGGCACATCCGGTTCCGAGCTCCTACCGGCTGAAAAGATCTCGCTACCGACGCAAACTGGTCGCAAATCCGAAGCAACGGCGTAAACGGGGTCTATTCGGGGTAGAACGGACACCGGGAGGACCCGATTTCCGCCGGGCAATGCGGCTCGGCTCCGCTTAAACTACCTCGATCCGGACGGCGCACGCCGGGTGCGCCTCGACCGACCGAGCTAACGCCTACGCTTTGGGGTTATGACCCGCGTCACCGCGCAAGGGAGCACATTGGACATCGCCACGACGTCACCGACGCCCGTGTATCGGATTGCCGCGCTGTCCGATCTCGAGGACGTCGCGGCGATCGAGACGGAGCGCTTCGGCGATCAGTCCTACCCCTATTTCGCGTTGCGCCAGCTCTTCGACCTGCACGGCGACAACTGGCTGATCGCGGAGGCCGACGGCATCGTCCTCGGCCACGTGCTGGTGGCCCGCACTCCCGATCGGCGGGCGTGGCTGCTCAGCCTCGCGGTGACCGCGGACCGCTGCGGCCGCGGCTACGGCTCGACCCTGCTCGAAGAAGCGATCGACCTGTGCAGGCAGCACGCGATCCGCAGCGTGCTCATCACCGTGCGTCCGACCAACCAGTCGGCATACAACCTCTACAAGCGGCTCGGCTTCGAATGGACGGCCTACGAAGAGTGCTACTTCGGCATCGGTGAACCTCGCGACGTGCTGGAATACAAGCTCGACCGGTGAAACGGCAGGCACCGAGAGGTACGCGTCCGTAGGCCATGACCACCGATCACCAACCGCCGGAACCGCGTTCGGCGTCGCACTGCTCGTCCGCCGCTGGTTCCGGCTATCCGGCTGTGCCGCAAGCGATTCCGTTCAGCAGTCGGCAGTGCCGATGCGGATACGCCGGGACGGGTTCCACTGCGCCGCCCGGAGCCGGTCGCGCGCCTGCCCGGTGCGGGCGTTCCACTGCCTGCTGAACCCGGGATCGGATTGCAGACCCTTCCACAGGCCGCGCAACTCGGGCGGGGTGTGCGCGCCCGGCATCCACAGGTGCGCAAGGTATTCCAGCACCGCGGCCAGGATCTCCAGCTGCTCGCGGCTGGCCGGTGGCAACCGATCGGCCTCCTCGATGGCCGCGTCGCCGACCGTCAGCAACCAGTCGTGCGCCGCCAGGTCCTCGCAGAATCGTTGCGCCGCAACAAGCTCCGCCTCGGTGCGCACGGTGAGCCGGGCCGACCGCCGGAAATCGTCGTCCAGCCGCAGGTGCAGCTTCGGGCCCGCGGTGCCGCCGATCTTCGCCGCCCAGCGCAGCCGGGTGGTGCCCGCCTGCAGCGGTACTTGCTGGTCGAGCCTCGGGTCGGCGCGCAGCCGCGCGAGCAGCCGCTCACTGATCGAGGCCAAGTCCAGTGTCTCCGGTCCGGGGCGGCCGTTCAGGTAGCCGTTGACCAACGCGTCACCTGCTCGGCCGCGGTCGCCGATCCGGTCGATCAGCTCGGTCACGCCGACCCTGCTCATGTAGTGCGACCAGGTCTGCCGTCGTCGCTCGGCCGCCCGGACCACCTGGGTGCGCACCGAACTCTGCAATATTCGACCACCCGTCACCACCGCCCGGCCCACGACCGTACCGACCACGCGCACCGGCGCGGCGCCATCCATCATCATTTCGCAGTCGACGCCGACCGGTGTCACCGGCGAAACAGCAAGCGTCTCCGGGCGTTGCCGCCACAGCACGCGCCGACCCGGCACCAGCGCGAGCAGTTCGCTCGCTTCGGCGCGGTGCAGGGTGGCGGACGCGGGGACCAGGCAGGTACGCACCTCGCCGAGGGCGATCAACGGTGTGCTGGACGGCCCCATCACTCAGGATCCGTCGAGCAATAAATGGGATAGGCGCTCGGTGACCTTGCGCGACACCTTGACCGGCACCTCGTCGCGGATACCGCGGGTGATGATCTGGTCGACCACATCGCCGTCGAGGTCGATGTGATCCAGGATCAGCCGCACCGAATGTTCGATGCCCAGATAGCGTTTGGGCAGCATCGACAGCGTCTTGTACGCCGCGAACGGCGCCGCGTCCGGATTCAGCTGCACCACAGCGGGAATCTCCCGCCACCGGCTCGGCCAGCCGTCACCGGCGTGCCACGGCTGCGGCACGACGACCGCCGCACCGTCGTAGCGCAGCATGCCGAGCCGCAGCAGATGCCAGACCGAGGCGAGGAAGGCGCACGACCACTTGGTGTGGACTTCGGTGCGTCCGTTGATGATCTCGGTGCGCTTACTCCACAACTGCACGTCGAGGAAGATCGAATGCTCGCGTCGGCCGAACTCCTCCGGCGGCCGATACGGCTGCACTCGCATGGCTTGGGCCGGCTCGTCCAGCGACGAACGCCGACCATTGCACAGCCACCCGGACTCCGCCGGCGGCGGACGGCGCCCGGTCGACGACGAAATCTCCGGCTCGGCAACGATTCTGGCCGCGACCATCTCGGCGAGCCGGATCGGCTCGTCCAACGGGGCCCCGTCGGCGAACGGCTCCGCCTCCCAGCAACCCGATTCGCGGGCCAAATAGTCGATGCGCAAGCCGGTTTCGTCCGCGGCGGTGAGTAGCTTGCCGAGAATTTCGCGCGGATCGGTATCGGGCTGGAAATAGTCGTCGATCAGATAGCAGGTGCTCACCCGCGCCCGCGGGCCGAATTGCACCCGAGTGGCGGCGGTGAAGGCCTCGACCAGCGGCGCGATCCGGCGGAACTCGCGGACCACCTGACCCACGTCGTCGGCGATCTCGTTCAGGCAGAAATGCCCGGCCTCGATCGAAAGGTGCGACAGCGGCACCTGGTCGATCCGCGCCTGTTCGGCCTCCTCGCAGTAGCCCACTACGTCCCCTCACCGCAGATCAGAACCTGGCCCAGGTCGCGGCGTCGAGCAGGCGCCTGGCCAGCTCGGTGTACGCCACGGTGGTAGCCGGTTGAACACTGACAGCTAAAGTGTGCGCCCGTTCCGCGGTTTTACCAAGGGTGTTGGCCGACAACGCGATCGGCGGACCAAGCTAGACGGGGACACCCAGTTCGGTGAGCAGGTGCGCTACCCGGGTACGGATATCGTCGCGGATCGGGCGGATCTGCTCGACGGGCAGGCCCGCGGGATCGTCGATGAACCATTCTTCGTAGCGGGGACCGGGGACCAGCGGGCAGGTGTCGCCGCAGCCCATGGTGACGATGACGTCGGCGGCGCGGATGATTTCATCGGTCCAGGGTTTGGGGTACTCGTTCGCGATGTCGACGCCGATTTCGGCCATCGCGGCCACCGCGGCGGGGTTGAGCGTGTTGCTCGGGTCGGAGCCGCCGGACCAGGCGACAGCGCGGCCCTTGGCGAGCTGGGCGAAGAAGCCGAGGGCGATCTGCGAGCGGCCCGCGTTGTGGGTGCAGAGGAAGAGCACGGTGGGACGGGGGCGGGCGACCTTGCCCTGGAGTTTGGCCAATGCCTGGAGCCGTTGGCGGCCGAAGCGTTCGGCTAGCAGCGGGAGATAGAGCGTTACCGTTGCGCGAGAGGCGAATCGGTCGTACGACGAATGCAGGTAGCGGTGGATGACTTCGAGGTCGAACGTGGTGGCGAACTCCTCGCGCAGCCGCGCCTCGGCGCCGGCGAGTGCCGCCTCGTGATCGAGGGAAACCAGGCGAAGTGCGGGTGTCGCGGAGCTTTCGGTCGTACCCGACTGTTCAGGCTGAGACACTCCTCCAGGGTCTCAGTTGCCGCATGACCTGGGCAAACGAACACCCTGTGAACCAAGCCACACCGGGCAGGTGAACAGGGTGCCGCGCGAGCGATTCGGTAGGCGGTGCCGGGTGCCAAGGTAGATCCAGGAACCGCACCGGCAGTGAGGAGTCGACTCGATGACCATCGGCGACCTGGGCACCAGCGCACTACCCACCGAACGGGTGGCCGCCGCGTATCGGCGGATCGCCGAGGTGGATCGACCCGAGGTGTGGATCACGCTGCGCCCGGAGAGCGAGGTCGCCGCCGATGCGGCGGCGGTCGAACAGCGGCTCGCCGACGGTGCGGCCCTGCCGCTGGCCGGTGTGCTGGTCGCGGTCAAGGACAACATCGATGTGGCCGGGCTGCCGACGACGGCGGCCTGCCCGGAATTCGCCTATACCGCCGCGGCAACCGCGGCCGCGGTCGAGCGGTTGGTGGCGGCCGGTGCGATCGTGCTCGGCAAGACCAACCTCGACCAGTTCGCTACCGGCCTGGTCGGTACCCGCAGCCCATACGGTGCGGTGCGCAACGCGCACGATCCCGCGCTGATTTCCGGTGGTTCCAGTTCGGGCTCGGCTGTGGCGGTCACGCTCGGCCTCGCGGATATCGGAATCGGCACCGACACAGCGGGTTCCGGTCGCGTGCCGGCCGCGCTGCACGGGATCGTCGGCATCAAAGCGACTTTGGGCATCATCCCGGTGCACGGTGTCGTGCCTGCCTGCGCGGACTACGACGCGGTCACCGTCTTCGCCGCCGACCTCGAGCGAGCCGTAGCGGCGGCGGCGGTGATGGCCGGGCCCGAGCCGCGGGATCCGCGCAGCCGCACCTGGCCCGCCGACGTCCGGCTTGCCGCGCCGCTCGCGCCACGTATCGCGGTCCCGCGCGCCGCGGATCGCACCGCGCTGAGCGCGTCGTACCGGGATGCGTTCGCCAGAACCATCACTGCCGTCGCGGATTCCGGCGCGAAGATCGAGGAGATCGACATCTCCGGCCTGCTCGAGGCCGCACGATTGCTCTACGACGGCGCGATCGTCGCCGAGCGCTATGCCGCGGTCGGCGCGTTCCTGGACACGGCTCCCGCCGGTGCCGACCCGACAGTCGCCGCGATCATCGAATCCGCGCGTGCCACCACGGGCCCCGCGTTCGCCGCAGACCTTGACACACTGGCCCGTGCCCGCGCGTCCGCCACCGAATTGCTCAACGGCTTCGACGCGCTACTGCTGCCGACGACCACCGAGCATCCGACTATCGCCGCGGTACAAGCGGACCCGCTCGGCATCAACCGCCGACTCGGCACCTACACCAACTTCTGCAACCTGCTCGACATGGGGGCCATCGCGATTCCCGGCGAACCCACCACCGACGGCGCACCCTTCGGGGTCATGCTGGTGACGCCGCGCTTCGGCGATCAGGTCGCCGTCGACCTCGCCGCCCGCATCCTCGGCGGCGAAACCGCCCCGTTGCTGGTCGAGCGCGGCGTCGAACTCGCCGTCTTCGGCGCGCACCTGCGCGGCCAGCCGCTGCACTGGCAGCTCGAACAGCTCGGCGCCCGCTTCAGCGGAGTTATCCACACCACGGACGCCTACCGACTGACCGCCCTGGACACCATTCCCCCGAAGCCGGGACTCGTTCGCCACGGCGACGGACTCGGCGCTCCCATCGCCGGTGAACTGTTCCGCATCGCCGAGGCCGGACTCGGCGGTTTCCTCGCCGCCTTGCCCGCCCCGATGGCGCTGACCAGCGTCGAATTGTCCGACGGCCGCTCGGTGATCGGCTTTGCCTGCACCTATGACGCTGCCGCCGCAGGCACCGACATCACCTCCTTCGGCGGCTGGCAGGCCTACCTCGATCGCTCGTAGTCACCCGGAACACTCGTCTTACACATTTGTTCTAGACAAATGTTCAGGCCATGTGTAGACATATGTCTAAGACATTCGAGTCAAACGAGGGACCAGACCATGAGCACCAACCATTCCGCCACCCAGCCGCGCATCCTGATCGCCGGCGGCGGCATCGGCGGCAATGCGGTTGCGCTGCAACTACTTCGGGCAGGTATCCGGACCACCGTGGTGGAGCGCGCCGCGGCGCCGCGGCCGGGCGGGCAGGCGGTCGACCTGCGTGGCCCGAGCCGCGAGGTGGCGGAGCGGATGGGTCTGCTGCCCGGCATCCGGAAGTACCAACTCGACGAGCGCGGCATGAAATTCGTCGACGCCATGGGCCGGGACATCGTGCGCATGCCCACCGAAATGTTCGAGGGCAAGGGTGCCGTCGCCGAAATCGAGCTCAGCCGCGGCGACCTCAACCAGGTGCTGCTCGACGCGTTGGCCGAGGCGGGCGGGGTGGACTACCGCTACGGCGAGTGGATCAGCGCAATCCGGCAGGACGAGACGGGCGTTGACGTCACCTTCGCCGGTAGCTCGACGCAGCGTTTCGACCTCGTGATCGGCGCGGACGGCCTGCATTCGGGGACCCGCCGCATGGTGTTCGGCCCGGCGGAACAGTTCTCGACGTACCTCGGCGGCTACATGTCCTTCTTCACCCTGCCATCGCCGGACGGCCTGGCGGCCAACTGGTTCGCGATGCACACACTGGCCGGTGCGACCAGCATCGGATTGCGTCCCGATGCCGACCCGGCGACCTCGAAGGCCTTGATCATCATGCGAACCGCCGCCGATCCGGCACTGCGTCGCGAGGTGTCTGCCCAGCAGGACATGATCCGGCAGCGGCTGGCCGGGGGTGGCTGGGAATCGGCCGCGATCGTCGCGGCCATGCCCGCGGCAACCGACTTCTACTTCGATGAACTGGCCAGGATCGACATGCCGAGCTGGTCGAAGGGCCGGGTGGTGCTGCTCGGCGACGCGGCGTACTGCGGCTCGCCGCTCACCGGTCAGGGCACCGCGATGGCGCTGATCGGCGCGTATGTGCTCGCCGGTGAAATCGCCGCGCACGCAGGCGATCCGGAGCTCGCGGTGGCGCGCTACGAAGAAGTGCTCCGCCCGTTCATCGCCAAGGCGCAGAGCCTTCCGCCGGGCGGCCTGCGGGCCATGACACCCAAGTCCCGCTTCGGTATTCGCGTCGGCCAGACCGTCAGCAAGCTGATGGCCTCGAAGGCGATGCGGCCGCTGATGATGAAGATGCTCAGCAAGACCGAGTCCTACGAGCTGCCCGACTACTCCGTCCAGACCGTCAACCAGTAGCCACAACGACCGGACCGTCCGGCACGGCTCCGGTCGTTGTCGCCCGGCCCCGATCCGCTCACTCGATCGTGATCCGTTGATCGAGGAGAAACGGCAGCGCGAAATTTCGGAGTATCGCCCGCTCTTCCGCTTCGTTCGCACCGGGCAGCGTCAGCAGGGACACCATCACCCGCACGAACCACTGGCCCAGCCGCTGTGCCGCGAGGGCGGTCAGATCGGGGCGGAAACCGCTGACGAAGTTCGTCGCGAGCGCGTCCACCACCTCTGACGAATCCGACAGTTGTGCAACGGTTCCCGCGTTCTCGGGGGCGAACCACACGGACAGGTACGGAGTCTCACGCACCTGCGCGAGCAAGGCGGTGAGTCCATCCAGCAGTTGCTCGCCCGGGTCGGTGGCCGCGCCGACCGTCCCGTCCCGCCACACTCGTTCGACCACCTTGCGTGCCTCGCGCCCGGCGAACGCGACATACAGTGCCTGCCGATTGTCGAAGTAGCGGTACAGCGTCGCCCTGGAACAGCCTGCGGCCTCGGCGACTTCGGCCATGCCGACCCCGCTCACCCCCTTGTCGATGAACAGCGCGCGGACCGCGTCCAGGATGCGCTCGCTCGCCAGTTCGGCGCGACCGTCGGCCAGCCAGTCGCCGGTCACGCGGCGCACCGGAACGGAACGGTGGTAGGCCGCCGAACATAGGGCCCCGGCGCGTATTCGACCGCGTCGATGTCCACCAGGTAATTCGGGAACCGATCGAGCAGTTCCTCCAACGCGACCCTGGCCTGCATCCTGGCCGCGGCAGCGCCGAGACAGTGATGCGGGCCGTGTCCGAAGGTGAGGATGCGCTGCGGATTCCGGTCGATATCGAGTTCTGCCGCGTCGGCGCCGAAGGCACGTTCGTCGCGGTTGGCGGATCCGAACACCAGCAACACCTTGCGCCCCGCCGGAATCGTTGTACCGCGCAATTCGACGGCACGCGTCGCCGTGCGCGCGAGACACTGCACCGGCGCGGTAAGCCTGGCGAATTCCTCTACGGCCGTGCGGATTCGGCTCTTGTCGGCGACCAGGGCCGCTCGCTGGTCCGGATGTTGTTGCAGCAGTTGCACGGCCCCACCGAGCAGGCCCGTGGTGGTGTCGTTGCCGCCGGCGACCATCGTCCAGGTGTAGGCGAGAATCTGTACCAGGCCACGCACATCCGCGTCATTCGCCGCCATGCCCGCCCGGACGAGCAGCGACACCGTGTCCTCCCCCGGGTCGGTCCTGCGCCGCTTGATGAGTTCGGCGAAGTAGCCCATCATCTCCATCGAGGCGGGCATGGCCTGGGTTCGGGCGCGGTCGCTACTGCCCGCGACCACCGCCTCGGTCCAGCCGTCGAACCGATCCCGGTCCTCGTCGGGTACCCCGAGGTAGTAGGCGACCACCATGCTGGGCAGCGGTTTGAACACCTGCTCGACGATGTCCCCGCCACCCGCCGCGGCGATCCGATCCAGCCGGTCGCGGACGAATCGGCGCACCACCGGCTCAACCTCGGTGACCTGGCGTGGCGTGAACCCGCGGGCGACGAGCTTGCGGAAGTCGGTGTGCTCCGGTGGATCCTGCATCACCAGCGGCGGATTGTCGGTGAGCCCGATCTGGGCCAACTCGCCGTACTCGACGGTCAATCCGTCGCGGGAAGAATAGGTTTCGGTGTCGCGGGCCGCCGCGTACACATCCTCGTGCCTGGTCAATACCCAGTAGTCGTTGCCCGACCGTGCCTGGGGCACTACGTGGTGCACCGGATCTTGTTCGCGCAGAGCGGCATACATCTCCCACGGCGACGTCCAGGTCGGGCCGGAGCGGAGCTCGAACACGGGAGCTGCCCGATACACATCGATCGACATGTAGTGACGGTAAGACAATTTACCGATTATGTCTAGAACAGGTTCTCATTCGATCCGCCGGACCGATCACCCTCCGAAACCGGTCCGGCCGCCTTGCCGAGTCGGGACCGTCGTCGCGCACCCGCGGTTACCTTCGGCAGTGGCAACACGATGATCGTTGCCGGTCAGCTCCCGGAAGAGCCAGCGAAGTGTGTGTCCGGTGTCCCGAGTGACTTGCCAGGCCGGTCACCCCTCGAAGACCGGCCCGGCAAGCACCCCTCCCCCGGGGCCCGACCTGTCAACCCCTCGAAGACAGGTCGTGCCCCGTTCCCACCCCCGGTGGTGGCTTAACCCCGTCAACCGGAGCGCCCGGCGTGTTCGGTGTTGACACAAACAATGCACGCGCGGGCTTAGCGCGCCCTTAAGAACACCTTGTAGGTGCGAAACCGCTGGTCATCCCGCCTTCAGAGCGGCGAATGTGCCGAGTTTGTACCACCCGGACCCGAATAGCGGATGATGGAGACAAGTGCGCCAAGGAGAGTGGGAGCGACGATGGAAACCGTGGTGGTCTGGGTACTGGCCTGCCTGCTTTATTGGTGGGGACTGCTGTAGCCGTACCGGAAACCTGGTCGGAATCGGCCAGGTCTACTACACTCGGTCGTAGATCGGTTGCGTAGCCGCAACCACCTCTCGCCCGATGGGAGTCACCATGGCTCACCCGACCGGTTCCGCCGAATTACGCTGGACCGCCGCCGTGTTCGCGGTCGCGTTGCTCACCCACGGCGCCGATCATCTCCGACGTGGCATGGATACCGTGTCCAGCACCGTAATGGCGCTCGGCACCGCGCAATTCGTTCTCGCGGTGGCGACGATCGTGCTGGTGTTCACCGGCCACCGATGGGCCGCGACCGCCGCCGTTCTGATCGGCTTCGTGAGTGCGGCCGGGTTCATCCTGGTGCACTTGTTCCCTGATTGGTTCGGCCCCTTCAGCGACAGTTTCATCAACCCGCCCGCCGCCGCGAAGGTCAACGGATTCTCTTGGTTCGCAGCCATTTTCGAGATCATCGCGGATCTCCTCATCGGCGTCGCCGGACTCCGGGCCCGGCGCAGCACCGCCTAGCGCTCCACCCCTGGCCGAACAGTCGGGGTGGAGTTGTCCGGTGCGACCCACACCGACACAAGCGGTATACCCGGCTGCCGGAGGGCGATCTATCGGTTCAGCGAGACGAGTTTTCGGCCAGCAACTAGAGCCGATCCGCGACAGCGTGGATTGCACCGCCCGCCAACAGGATTGACGGACGGCCGCGCATTATCTGTGGCAAAGCACCGAGGCAGGTGCGCACCCGGACGGGCACGCACCTGCCTCGGTGTCGAACTATCAGCCCTGCGAAGGCGGCGGCGTCGGCGCACCCTCGAGACCGGACCGGACACCTTCCTCGACCCGCTTGCCGAGATCGGGGTCCACGTTGGTCCAGTACTCGAAGACCCGGCTCAGCACCGGCTCCCGCACCCCGCCGAGTACGTGCCCGACGATGTTGTCCACCAGGCGGTCCCGCTGCTCGTCGTTCAGCACCTCGCGCACCATGGTGCCCGCCTGGGTGAAATCGCCGTCCTCGGGATGCTGGATATAGCCCGCCCGCACCATCGTCGGATCGAACTCCCACAGGCCGCCGTCGGGCGCCTGCGACGCATCGGCGTGCGGACCGCCGAAGGAGTTCGGCGCGTACACCGGGACGCTCGCGTCGTTGTAGAAGTACCGCATGGCGCCCTCCTTGGAGTAGGAGTTCACTTCGGCGGCCCTCGGCAGGTTCGGCGGCAGCTGCGCGTAGTTGGTGCCGATCCGGTAGCGGTGCGCGTCCGCGTAGGCGAACACCCGGCCGAGCAACATCTTGTCCGGCGAGAAACCGATGCCGGGAACGACATTCGACGGCTCGAAGGCGGCCTGCTCGATGTCGACGAAGTAGTTGCCCGGGTTACGGTTCAGCGTCCACTTGCCGACCTCGATCAGCGGGTAGTCCTTGTGCGACCACACCTTGGTCAGGTCGAACGGGTTGAACCGGTAGCTTTCCGCCTCGGCGACCGGCATCACCTGCACGTGCAACGTCCAGCTCGGGAAGTCGCCCCGCTCGATCGCGTCCCACAGATCCTTGCGGTGGTAGTCGGCGTTCTCGCCGGCGATCCGGTCCGCATCGGCCTGGGTCAGGTAGTCGATGCCCTGGTCGGTCTTGAAGTGGTACTTCACCCAGAAGCGCTCGCCCGCGGCATTGATCCACTGGTAGGTGTGCGAGCCGTAGCCGTTCATGTGCCGGTAGGTCTTCGGGATGCCGCGGTCGCCCATCAGCCAGGTCACCTGGTGCGCCGTCTCCGGGCGCAGCGTCCAGAAGTCCCACTGCATGTTGTGGTCGCGAAGTCCGTTGCCGGGCAGGCGCTTCTGCGACCGGATGAAGTCGGGGAACTTGATCGGATCCTTGATGAAGAAGATCGGGGTGTTGTTGCCGACGAGGTCGTAGTTGCCGTCTTCGGTGTAGAACTTCACCGCGAAACCCCGTGGGTCGCGCCAGGTATCGGGGCTGCCCTGCTCACCGGCGACGGTGGAGAACCGGACCAGCGACTCGGTCCGCGCACCCGGCTGGAACAGCTTGGCCTTGGTGTAGCGGCTGACATCGTTGGTCACAACCAGCTCACCGTACGCACCCGCGCCCTTGGCGTGCACGATCCGCTCCGGCACCCGCTCCCGGTTGAACTGGGCGAGCTTCTCGATCAGGTAGTGATCGTGCAGCAGGATCGGGCCTTGGGTACCCGCGGTGAGCGATTCGTTGTCGCTCTCCACCGGGGTGCCGGTGTTCGTGGTTGTCGGCTTGGTCATATCGAAGCCTCCTCGGCTGATGAACAACTTCCCCGGGTGGGCTGACCCGGGCTGTCAGGATGTTTGCCGCCCGCGCGAACGGCAGGTCGGGCACAGACCCCAGAAGACGACCTCTGCCTCGTCGACCGCGAACCCGTGGTCGTCATCGGGTTCCAGGCAAGGGGCTCTGCCCACGACACAGTCGACGTCGACGACCGTGCCGCAGCCGCGGCACACCAGGTGGTGATGGTTGTCCCCGGCGCGGGTCTCGTACAGCGCGGCCGAACCGGCCGGCTCGATCCGCCGCAGAATTCCGGCGTTCACGCAGGCGCGCAATACGTCGTAGACGGCCTGCGTGGATACCGAACCCAGGGTTTTTCGAACGGTGGCGGCCACCCGGTCCGCATCGACATGCGGTGCGGCCGCGACCGCGTCCAGCACCGCCACCCGCGGGGCGGTGACCCGCAGGCCCGCCGCGCGCAACTGCGTCCGGGGATCGGTGTGGTCGGTGTGCATGACACCGATACTCCTCCTTTTCTGGAATTAGTCAAGAAAAGGAATCGATCAGGCATGCGTCGCGCACATCACATCCGGCCGCGCGGAATACTTCCGGATGGATGGTCGTTGATGCTCACTGTCGGCGTCCGGACAGCCCCGGGCCTCACCCCTTTGTCGCTACGAGCGACCACCCGCCGAGAGGCGCTTGTGGGACGTCGACTCGACTCAGCGCCGCCAGGTTTCGCGACCTGGCGGCGTTTGTGTTTCCGGGCCGAGTCGCGGCGGTCGAAGCGGTCGCGCAGGATGCGGGGGTGACGACAGACAGCGACGCGCTGCGCCGGCGACTCGGACTCACCGATGCGGTGATCATCGGCTTGGGATCGATGATCGGGGCCGGGATCTTCGCCGCCCTCGCGCCCGCCGCGGGCGCGGCCGGTAGTTGGCTGTTGCTCGCGTTGGCGGTGGCCGCGCTGCTCGCCTACTGCAACGCGACCTCCTCGGCGCGACTCGCCGCGTTGTATCCGGTTTCGGGTGGCACCTATGTGTACGGCCGCGAACGGCTCGGGGCTTTCTGGGGATATCTCGCGGGGTGGGGTTTCGTCGTGGGGAAGTCGGCGTCGTGCGCGGCGATGGCGTTGACGGTCGGCAGTTACGCGTGGCCGGAGCACGCACGGGTGGTCGCGGTGGGGACCGTTGTCGCGATTACGGCGATCAATTACACGGGGGTGCAGAAGTCGGCGAGGGCCACCAGGGTCATCGTTGCCGGAGTGCTCGTCGTACTGGCGACTGTTGTGATCGTCGGGTTCTCCGGAAAGCATTCGGCGGCAACGGCTTTGCCAGAGCCGATCGGGGTGCGAGGTGTACTGGAGGCGGCCGGACTGCTGTTCTTCGCCTTCGCCGGGTATGCGCGGATCGCGACACTCGGCGAGGAGGTGCGGGAGCCGCGGCGCACCATCCCTCGGGCGATCATGATCGCGCTGGGCGTGGCGCTGGCGGTTTACGCGCTGGTGGCGATCAGCGCCTTGACCGTGCTCGGCTCGGCGGGACTGGCCGCCGGAAGCGACCCGCTGGCCCGGCTGGTCGCCGCCGCGGGGGCACCGGGATGGGCGCCCGTGATCCGGGCGGGTGCGGTACTCGCCGCGGCCGGGTCGCTGCTCGCGCTGATCCTCGGCGTCTCCCGGACGGTGCTCGCCATGGCGCGCGACCGCTATCTGCCCGCAGCGCTGGCGGCGGTGCATCCGCGGTTCGGCGTACCGCATCGCGCGGAGCTGGCGGTCGGCGCCTGCGTCGCGGTGATCGCCGGGGTATTCGATCTGCGTGCGGCGATCGGGTTCTCGTCGTTCACCGTGTTGTTCTATTACCTGGTCGCCAATGTCTCGGCGGCGACGCTCGGCGCGGCGGAGGGTCGACCGGCACGGTGGGTGCCGATCGTCGGTGCGGTCGGCTGCGTGATCGTGGGATTGTCGCTGCCGGTGGGTTCGGTGGCAACCGGACTAGCGGTGCTCGCGATGGGTGGCGTGGCGTTCTGGGCAGCGCGGGCTCGCCAGCGGCGCGACTGAACTCGGCCGCAGATTGCCGGTGCCTCGCTCCGCCTGTTGCCACGACCATCGCGACCTCCCGCGATAGCCTCTGAACATGGGGCGTTTCGGTGGGTTCCTGGCTGGGTTCGCTGCGTTATCGCTGGTGGCGGGGAATGTTTTCGCCGGGAATGCGCACGCGGCACCGAGCCGCGCGGCCGAGGAAGTGCGGTGCACGCCGCAGTCCGGTCGCGAGTTCGCGCGGGCGAAGCCGGAGCAGGTCGGGCTGGACAGCAAGCGGCTCGCGGACGCATTGACCTTCGCCGCCACCCGAAACCGATTGAACGTGCAGGTGTTCCGGCACAACTGCTTGATCGGCGAGGGCCCGTCGAACGCCATCACCGGGAATGTGGCGTGGAATATCTGGAGCTCCACCAAAAGCATTGTTTCGGTGCTCGCCGGAATGGCCTGGGATCAGGGCAAGCTCGATATCTACGCGCCGATCGGCCGATACCTGCCGCCGGAACTCGGCGACGCCGAACATCGCGCGATCACCGTCGAGCACCTGCTCACCGAAACATCGGGCATGAAGGTCGGCGCGCTCACCGAGGGCATCACGGGCGTAGTCCCGATCGACCCGAACAGTGCCGTACAAGCGTTGGGCATGCCGCTGGAAAACCCGCCGGGCACCGTATTCAGTTACAGCCAGCGCAACGTCGACCTACTCACCTACGTCCTCGAACTGGCCGTCGGCGAACCACTCCAGCAATTCGCCCAGCGTGAACTCTTCGACCCGCTGGGTATCGAGCGCGGTGACTACTACTGGGCCCGTGATCGCGCCGGACACACCTACGGCTACGCGCACCTGCTGATCCCGCCGAACGACTTCGCCAAACTCGCTCTACTGGTGAGCAACGAGGGACGCTGGGGCACACAGCAAATCGTCTCCGAGCGTTATCTTCGGAAAGCGCGCCAGCCCACAAAAGCCAACGAGTGCTATGGATACCTGTTCTGGCTCGGGCCCGAGTGTGCGGCACCGCTCTACGGCGTGCCTACCGACCTCTACATGATGGACGGCCTCGGGATGCAGAACGTCTTCGTCATCCCGAGCCTCGATCTCACGGTGGTCTGGACCGGATTCTTCGGCAATCGGAGCAGCCACGGCCTGACCGGCACCCTGCAGAACCAGGCAGAGTTGCCGTATGAGTTCTTCCGCAAGGTATTCGCCGCGTTCCACGACCGGCCCGTGCCGGACCCCGGCCCGTATGTCGAGCCGCCGGTGCGCCTCGATCCGCGAAAATACGTCGACCCGAGCATCCTGCTCGCCGTATTCGGCATCGGCCCGAGCGCCTATCCGGGCTGCAATGTCTTCTCCTGTCTGGACTATCCGCTGGCCCCGCCCTTTTGGGACACCCCGCCGGGCTGCGCGATCCTGGTGTGCCTCGGCCCCGGCGCCCCGGGTATCCGATGAATCTCGGGCGCGCCATAACGCCGCATTCGTCCGTCGGCGGCGACCTTGCGCGATAGCCTCTGAGCATGGGGCGTTTCGGTGGGTTCCTGGCTGCGTTCGCTGCGTTATCGCTAGTGGCGGGGAACGTGATTTCCGGGGTCGCGCAGGCGGCACCGAGCCGGGTGGCCGAGGAAGCGCGATGCGCGGTGCATTCCGGCCGCGAGTTCGCGCGGGCGACGCCGGAACAGGTCGGCCTGGACAGCGACCGGCTCGCGGACGCGTTGACCTTCGCCGCCACCCGAAACCGATTGAACGTCCAGGTCTTCCGGCACAACTGCCTCATCGGCGAGGGGCCGACCAATAAACAGACCGGAAACGTGGCATGGAATATCTGGAGCGCCACCAAAAGCGTAGTTTCGGTGCTCGCCGGAATGGCTTGGGATCAGGGAAAACTCGATATCTACGCGCCGATCGATCGATACCTGCCGCCCGGACTCGGTGACGCCCAGCATCGCTCCATCACGGTGGAGAACCTGCTCACCGAAACATCGGGCATGAAGGTCGGTGTGCTGACCGAGGGAGTTACCGGCGTCGTCCCGATCGACCCGAACAGCGCGGTACAGGCACTCGGTGTGCCCCTGGACAATCCGCCCGGCACCGTATTCAGCTACAGCCAGCGCAATGTCGACCTGCTCAGCTATGTCATCGAATTGGCGATCGGCGAGCCGTTCCAGCAGTTCGCGCAGCGGGAGCTGTTCGACCCGCTCGGCATCTACCGCGGCGACTACTACTGGGCCCGTGATCGCGCCGGACACACCTACGGCTATGCGCACCTGCTGATCCCGCCCAATGACTTCGCCAAACTCGGTCTGCTGGTGAGCAATGACGGACGTTGGGGTGAACAGCAACTCGTCTCGACGCGATATCTGCGACAAGCACGCCAGCCTTCGCAAGCGAACAAATGCTACGGCTATCTGTTCTGGCTCGGCCCCGGATGCGCGGAGTCCGCGAGCATATTGCCGACCGACGTGTACATGATGGCCGGACTCGGCATGCAGAACGTCTTCATCATGCCGAGCCTGGACCTCACGGTGGTGTGGACCGGTTTCTACGGCAATATCAGCAGGCACGGACTGACCGGCACCATCCAGAACACCGCCGAACTGCCCTACCAGTTCTTCCGCAAGGTATTCGCGGCATTCCAGGAACCGCCCTTCCCCGATCCGGGGCCGTACGTCGAACCACCGGTGCGGCTGAACCCGAGCCAGTTCGTGGATGTCAACTTCGTGCGGGCGGTGTTCGGCGACGGTCCGTTCGCGTATCCGGGCTGCAACGTCCTCACCTGCCTGAACTATCCGCTGGCAGCACCCTTCGCCGACACAGCTCCGGGTTGTGCGATCCTGGCTTGCCTGGGCCCGGACCCACGCACTCCCGGCATCCGCTGAATCACACGCCGAAGAACGGCAGCTCACCCTCCTTCGCGCCGTGGGCGAAGAAGTGGTCCGGGGAGACGACGATGAACAGGGCGTTCGCCTCGGCGACGAGTTCGCCGTCGAGCTCGAGCCGCGCGTAGATGTGCAGCTTGCGCTCGCCCTCGCGGCGATCGAGGATCGCGGACACGATCATCGGCCGATGCAGCGGAGCGGGCTTGGCGTAGTTCACCTCCAGTTTGGCGGTGACCGCGGGGACGCACATGGTGGTCGGCACGGTGCCCGACGCCTCGTCCAGCACGGCCGCGACCACCCCGCCGTGCGCCAGACCCGGTGCGCCCTGGTGCCTTTCATCGAAGGTGAAGCGGCCGATAATCCGATCGCCGGTCCGCTCCAGGGTCATCCCGACGCCCGCGTGATTGTGCTGCCCACAGCCGAAGCAGCCGTCGACGTGCGACGGCAACGGGCCCTGCGGCATCGGACTGTTCAGTGGCACCGGTTGGCGCACCTGCTCCACGCCGCGATCGGATGCTTCGGCAAGTCCGGTCATGCGCACCCCTAAATCAGGAATCAGTTGTCTCCCGAATGAAGCTAGATTTAGGAAACATCCGTGTCAAGATTGCGGGGTGGCCAAGCAAGCACGGACCTACGGCGGTATACC
Organism: Nocardia brasiliensis; assembly: GCF_042691675.1. Classification (GTDB taxonomy): domain Bacteria; phylum Actinomycetota; class Actinomycetes; order Mycobacteriales; family Mycobacteriaceae; genus Nocardia; species Nocardia brasiliensis_D. Next base: position 536,440 of record NZ_CP170507.1, on the reverse strand, counting down.
CGCCGCTCAGCGCCGCGCCACCCGGCGCGAGCAGCTGCTGGAGGCGGCGTTCGAGGTGATGGCGCTGGACGGGCCCGGCGGGCTGACGATCCGGACCGTCGCCAAGCAAGCGGGTCTGTCCACCCGGTTCGTCTACGAGAGCTTCACCGATCTCGACGATCTGGTGGTCGCGGCGTTCGAACTAGCCTTCCGGCAGATGGCGACGGCCGTCGACGGTGCGGTGGCGGCGGCCGGACCGGACCGCCGCGACCAGGTGACCGCCCTGGTCGAGGCGCTGGTCGATTTCTTCCTGCAGGCACCGACCAAGGGAAAGCTCTTGTCCACCAAGGCTTATGGTCACCCCGCCGTCGCGACGCGCCGACTCGCGCGGGCCGAGGATGTCTCCCGGACCTACGGCGCGCTGCTGCACGGGCTGCTGACCGACCGCGCTCCGGACGATCCGGCCATCGATCTGACCGCCCGATTCCTGGTCGGCGGCTTCGGGGAGACGACCACCGCGTGGATCCAGCAGTCGCTCCCCTATCCCCGGGACAAATTCGTGCACGACAATGTCGAGTTGTTCCTCGGCACCATCGCCGCGCTCGAACGCCTCTGAGCGAAGCGGCGTCAGACCAGCGTGGTGAGCCAGCCGTGCAGGGTGTCGGCACGCAGTGCGGCGCTGTGGCGTTTGCGCAGGGCCTGCGAGACGGGGCCGGGTCGGCCGTCGGCAACCACCCGCCCGTCGACCTCGATGACCGGAGCGGCACCCGCGGACGTGCCGGTGACGAAGACTTCGTCGGCGATGTACAACTCGGTGAGGTCGACGGTGCGTTCGACGACCGGGATGCCGTCCTCGGCCGCCAGGGTGAGGATGGTTCGGCGGTTGATGCCGTCGAGGATGTCGCAGGAGACGTCGGGGGTGATCAGGGTGTCGTTGCGGACGAGGAAGATGTTGGCGGCGCTGAGCTCGCAGACGTGGCCGTTGCCATCGAGGAAGACGCAGTCGTCGTAGCCGCTGTCGATGGCGTCCTGCTTGGCCAGCACCGAATTGACGTACGCGCCATTGACTTTGGCACGGGACGGAATTGCGTTGTCCGGAATGCGCCGCCACGGGCTGGATTTCAGACGCATGCCGTCCTGCGGGACGATCGGCACCGCGTCGTAGACGAACATGCTCAGCCGAATCGCGCAGCCCCGCACCCTGGTACCGGGGATCGACTCGATGACATGCACGGTAGCGCGGACGAATACATCGGTCGTCGGCATGTTCCGGCCGATCAGCTCGACCACTGCGGCGTAGAACCGGTCGAAGTCCCATTCCGCGGCGAAGCGGTCGATGCCGATGATCTTGCAGGACTCCTCGATCCGCCGGAAATGATCGTCCAGCCGGAACGCGGTGTGCGCTGCCCCTGCCACGTGTACGGGGAACACGGTGTAGACGCTGAGTCCGTACAACACCGCCGACGATGCGACGCTGACCGTGGCCTGCTCGGCCGCAACGATCCGGTCACCTAGGTACACATGGGGATAAGGGTTCGCCATCGGCGGAGGCTAACAGCCGCGACGGCGGCGGAGCGAACGTATTTTTCCGTCGCGCTCCGCTCGGTGCGCGACGATGCCGACCCGCTGCGCCGCGACGACAGCCCCGGCATCGGAGCGCATTACGCTCGACCGGGTGACTCCGGAACAGCGAGGTGGACGGGCGGCGCAGGCCGCCGAACGCCGCGCGGCCATCCTCGAGGCCGCCCGAGAGGTGATCGCCGAGCGCGGTTATCGCGGCACCTCGCTCGCCGCTGTCGCCGAGCGCGTCGGGCTCACCCAGCCCGGACTGCTGCACTACTTCCCGAGCAAGGAACATCTGCTGGTCGCGGTGCTCGAGGCGCGGGACCGCTGGGATACGGCGGCGTTTCTGGCCGGGCCGTCGGACAGTTGGCGGCTGGCGCATCTCGAGCAGCTGGTCGAGTACAACGCGATGCGGCCCGGTGTCGTGCAGACGTTCACGGCGCTGGTCGGCGAAAGCGTGACCGGCGGGCATCCCGCGCGGGAGTACTTCGTCGAGCGCTACGCCCACGCCCGGGCGAGACTCGCCGACCTGCTGCGGGCGGAGTTCGGTGATCGGCTGGCGGGCGGGCGGACACCGGAGCAGGTGGCACCGCTGTTGATCGCGGTGCTGGACGGCTTGCAGACGCAATGGTTGCTCGATCCGGCGGCCGTCGACATGGGTGCCGCGTTCCGGGACTTCGTCGCGTTGCTCGGACCGGCTGACGACACCGCGGCAGGTCCTCGTCTATAGATGACGAGATGATAACAACACCTACCATTGATTAGGTGAGTTCAGCGGAGTCCGCGGACGTCCGCCGCCTGCCCCGCCGGGGCTTTTGCGGGCATCCGCCGACCGCGTCCGCAACTACATTGGTAGACAAAGGAGTTCATCATGAGTCAAGCCGACGTGGCCCGCGAGGAAGCCGTTACGGCGGCCCTCGGGAAGCTCGACCTCCCGGCCAAGGCCAGGCTGCTGATGGGGCAGGACATGTGGTCGCTGCCCGCGCTGGCGGAGATCGGGTTGCGATCGCTGGTGTTGTCCGACGGTCCGATCGGGGTGCGCGGGGTGCGTTTCTCCGCCGACGACCCGTCCATCGCGCTGCCCTCACCCACCGCACTCGCCGCGACCTGGGATCCGGAACTGGCCAGGCGCGCCGGCCTGCTGCTCGCGCAGGAAGCACGCCGCAAAGGTGTGCAGGTGCTCCTCGCGCCGACCGTCAACCTGCATCGGTCGCCGCTCGGCGGCAGGCACTTCGAGGCCTACTCGGAGGATCCGTACCTCACGGGACGCATCGGGACCGGCTATGTGCGCGGCGTGCAGGACGGCGGGGTCGGCACCACGGTCAAGCATTTCGTCGCCAATGATGCCGAGACCGAACGCTTCACCGTGAACAATGTCGTCTCCCCGCGCGCGCTGCGCGAGTTGTATCTCGCGCCTTTCGAAGCGATCGTCCGCGAGGCGGGCCCCTGGGGCATCATGGCCGCCTACAACCAGGTCAACGGCACCACCATGACCGAGCACGCCGCCCTACTGAACGGGGTGCTGCGCGACGAATGGGGCTACGACGGCGTGGTCGTCTCCGACTGGATCGCCGCACGGTCGACGGTCGGCGCGATCACCGGCGGGCTCGACATCGCGATGCCCGGCCCGCGCGGCGTCTTCGGCGACGCGCTCGTCGCCGCGGTGCGCAACGGCGAGGTCGACGAGTCCATGGTCGACGAAGCCGTGCGGCGGGTACTGCGACTCGCCGCCCGGGTGGGTCTGCTCGACGGCGCGGAGCCCGCGGTGACCGCGCCGCCCGCGAACATCGACGGCATTGCGCTGGCCCGTGAAATCGCCGGTCGCTCTTTCGTTCTGGTGCGGAACGCCGCAGTCGCGGACCGTCCGGTGCTCCCCATCGACGCCGCCGACAAGGTCGCGCTCATCGGTCTCGCCGCCAGGGACGCCCGAATTCTCGGCGGCGGTTCGGCCACCGTGTTTCCCGAGTCCGTCGTCTCCCCGCTCGACGGCCTGACCGCCGCGCTGCCGGAAGGCGCGTTGACCTTCGCGGTAGGCGCCACCCCCAGTGACGCTCTGGGGGCGGCCGACCAGGGATTCGAGTTGCGGGTCCGCGTCCTCGATGCCGAGGGCGAGGTGCTCGGTACCAGCTCGCTGCCCAATGGCATGGTCGAGTGGATCGGCGAAATGCCCGACGGCATCAGCTACGACGCGCTGCACACCGTCGAGATCCAGGGCACCTTCACCCCACGGGAAAGCGGTGCGCATGTCTTCGGCACCAAGGGTTTCGGCGAATTCCGCCTCGTCGTGGCGGATACCGTGCTCTTCGATGGCAGCGAAACACCCTCCGGCGCGGACCTTTTCGAGGCATTCTTCGGCACCCCCGTCGAGCGCGGCACGGTCGAGCTGACGGCGGGGCAGCCGGTCGAGGTGCGCATGACGCATATCCCGATGAAGTTCGCGGACGCACCCATCCAAGCGGTCAACGTCGGCCTCGCGCACGGGGACCCGCGACGCGAACCCGATGAACTGATCGCGGAGGCGGTCGAGGCGGCGCGAGCGGCCGATGTCGCCGTGGTCGTCGTCGCCACCACCGAGCAGGTCGAATCGGAGGGCTTCGACCGCAAGACCCTGAAACTGCCCGGCCGCCAAGACGAATTGGTCAGCCGGGTAGCCGCCGCCAATCCGAATACGGTGGTGGTCGTCAATGCGGGGTCGCCGGTGGAGCTGCCATGGCGCGACGAGGTCGCGGCGATTCTGTTGAGCTGGTTCCCCGGCCAGCAAGGCGGGGCCGCACTCGCCGACGTGTTGCTCGGCCACATCGAGCCGGGCGGGCGGCTGCCGACCACCTGGCCTGCCACACTGGCCGATTGCCCGGTCACCGAGGTCGTCCCGACCGATGGTGAGCTCGTCTACCGGGAGGACGTGTTCATCGGCTATCGCGCGTGGGAGCGGGCGGGCACGACTCCGGCGTACCCGTTCGGGCACGGATCGGGTTACACCACATGGGATTACGAGTCGATCGAACGCGATGCGACGACCGTGACCGTCCGGCTGCGCAATACCGGAGTCCGCCGCGGTGCCGAGGTGGTGCAGATCTACCTTGCGCCGGTAGCGGATTCGGCGATCCGCCCGGCCCGCTGGCTGGCCGGCTTCGCCCGGGTCGAAGCCGACCCGGGTGAGCAGGTCGCGGCGCGGATCCGAATTCCACAGCGCGCGTTCGAGATCTGGGACGAAGACGACAACACTTGGCGATCAGTACCCGGAACCTACGAAATTCAAGCAGGCCATTCGTCCGCCGATCGCCGCCTGGCAATTCGCTACGAAACGTAGTGAGCGACCGAGGTCGTGGTTCCGACTGCGGACCCGCGGCCTCGTCGATCTGCTAACGGCCCACCCAGCCAAGAGTCATTCGTAGTGCTTGCCAACCTTGGCAATCCACAACGCATCCTCGACGACCTTGTAGACGATGCGGTGCTCCTGGGTAATCCGGCGGGACCAGTAGCCAGCCAGGTCATGCTTCAGCGGCTCCGGCTTGCCGATCCCCTCGAACGGATCGCACATGATCGCCTTGATCAGCACGTTCACCTTCTTCAACACGGTGCGGTCGCGCTGTAACCAAGCGGTGTATTCCTCCCAAGCGGATTCGGAGAAAACGAGCCTCATTCGATGAGCTCGCGGCCGGTGCCGCCACCACCCTCGAGCTCCTGGATCGACCGACGTAGGCGTGCACCATCAGGCCCACTGAGCAGTTGGACCGTCGTCATCAGCGAGTCATAGTCTGCTTTGGACATCAGCACGGCATTGCCCCCCTTCGACACGATCTCGATCGTGTCATGATCCTCATTCACCTGCTTGATCAGAGGAAATAGGTGCTTGCGCGCCTCACTTGCCGTAATCGCCGCAGCCATTAGCCCTCCTGAAACCGGTACAACATATGGTACCACTTTCGGGAAGCGGATTCGACCGGATGGGTCACACTCCGACCCACATGCGAATCGGCACCGCTAGTCCGCCGGGGACGGTGTCAGCGGTTCGCGAGCAGCACCTCGGCGATCTGAATGGTGTTGAGCGCGGCGCCCTTGCGCAGGTTGTCACCGGAGATGAACAGCGCGAGACCGCGGCCGTCCGGCACCCCGGGGTCCTGCCGGATACGGCCGACGAGCGAGTCGTCGGCACCGGCCGCCTGCAGCGGCGTCGGTACGTCCACCAGCTTGACGCCGGGCGCCTTCGCCAGGATCTCCTTGGCCTGCTCGACCGAAAGTGGCTCGTCGAACTCGGCATTCACCGACAGCGAGTGCCCGGTGAACACCGGGACGCGCACGCAGGTGCCGCTCACCAGCAGATCGGGCAGGCCGAGAATCTTGCGGCTCTCGTTGCGCAGCTTCTGATCCTCGTCGGTCTCGCCGGAGCCGTCGTCGACCAGCGAACCGGCCAGCGGCAGCACGTTGAACGCGATCGGCGCGACGTACTTGTTCGGGGCGGGGAAGTCGACGGCGCGGCCGTCGTGGGTCAGCTTCTCGACATCGTCGATCACCGCGCGCGCCTGCGTCGCGAGCTCTTCCACACCGGCCAGGCCGCTACCGGACACCGCCTGGTAGCTGGACACGATGAGGCGGCGCAGCCCGGCCAGATCGTGCAGCGGCTTCAGCACCGGCATGGCCGCCATGGTGGTGCAGTTCGGGTTGGCGATGATGCCCTTGACCAGGTTGCGGGTCTGTTCGGGGTTGACCTCGCTGACCACCAGCGGGACGTCGGGGTCCTTGCGCCAGGCGGACGAGTTGTCGATCACGGTGACGCCCGCCGCGGCGAAGCGCGGGGCCTGCACGCGCGACATGGTGGCACCGGCCGAGAACAGCGCGATGTCCAGTCCGGACGGGTCGGCCAGCTCGGTGTCCTCGACGACGATCTCGCCGCCGCGCCACGGCAGCTTCGTGCCCGCCGAACGAGCCGATGCGAAGAAGCGCACCTCGTCGGCCGGGAAGTTACGCTCCGCCAGCAGTTTTCGCATGACCGCGCCGACCTGCCCGGTCGCGCCGACAACGCCTACTCGAATTCCCATCGTTAACGTCCTGTTCCCGCGTGCACCACGGCGACCTCGTCGCCGCCGAGCTCGAAGGCCCGGTGCAGCACCTTGACGGCCTCGTCCAGTTCGGTGTCCTTGACCAGCACCGAGATCCGGATCTCGGAGGTGGAGATCAGATCGATGTTGACGCCCGCGTCGGCCAGCGCCTCACAGAACTTGGCGGTGACGCCGGGGTGGCTCTTCATGCCCGCGCCGACCAGCGACACCTTGCCGATGTGGTCGTCGTAGAGCACCTGTGAGAAGCCGATCTCGTCCTGCTGCTTGGTCAGCATCTCGACGGCGCGCGCGCCGTCGGTCTTGGGCAGGGTGAAGGTGATGTCGGTCTTGCCGGTATCGATCTTGGAGATGTTCTGCAGCACCATGTCGATATTGATCTCGGCGTCGGCAACCGCCCGGAACACCTTGGCGGCGTAGCCGGGCACGTCGGGTAGTCCGACCACGGTCACCTTGGCCTCGCTGCGGTCGTGCGCGACGCCCGTGAGGATTGCTTGCTCCAAGGGGATGTCCTCCATCGATCCGTAAACGTAGGTGCCCGGCTTGTCGGTATAGGACGAGCGCACATGCACAGGCACGTTGTACCGGCGCGCGTATTCGACGCAGCGCAGCATCAGCACCTTCGCGCCGCAGGCCGCGAGTTCCAGCATCTCCTCGTAGGAGACCTGCTCGAGCCGCTGCGCGTCCGGCACGATCCGCGGGTCGGCGGTGAAGACGCCGTCCACGTCGGTGTAGATCTCGCAGACGTCGGCCTCCAGCGCCGCGGCCAGTGCGACCGCGGTGGTGTCCGAGCCGCCACGGCCGAGCGTGGTGACGTCCTTGCTGTCCTGGCTGACGCCCTGGAAACCGGCGACGAGCACGATCTGCCCGTCGTCCAGCGCCTGCCGGAGCCGGCCCGGGGTGACGTCGATGATCTTGGCGTTGCCGTGCGCGCCGGTGGTGATCACCCCGGCCTGCGAGCCGGTGAACGATCGAGCTTCCGCGCCGAGCGAGTGGATGGCCATGGCGACCAGCGCATTCGAAATGCGTTCACCCGAGGTGAGCAGCATGTCCATTTCCCGGGCCGGTGGCGCGGGCGCCACTTGCTGGGCCAGGTCGAGCAGCTCGTCGGTGGTGTCACCCATGGCCGAGCAGACGACCACCACGTCGTGGCCCTGCTTCTTGGTCTCGACGATCCGTTCAGCGACGCGCCGGATGCGCTCGGCGGTAGCCACCGAGGATCCTCCGTACTTCTGAACAACGAGAGCCACGACAGGGTCCTCCAAGATCGACTACCAGCTGCTAACAGCCACTCAGCGTACCGGCCGTGATCCAGCGGATTACCCCTGCCTCCTCAGCCGACCGATGCGGCGGGCTCGACGCGCTGGTCAGCCTTGGCCGCGAACCTGGCGAGCAGCCAGTGGTATTTCGTGTTCTGGAAGGCCGCGATTCGCCATTCGCCGTTGGTGCGCACCAGCACTGTCGTCTGCACTTTGGTGTTGCGGCGGTTGCGCCGCCGCCTGCCCTTCAGCACGGCGCCCCGGCCGTGGACCAGCGCGACGTCGGGGCCGAGGAAGCGGAAGCCGGTGATCTCCCCATCCAGCCGGGTGTTCTTCAGGTATTTCTCGAAGACCGGGACGTGCGACTCATAGATCTCCTGCCGACCCCTGCTGTGCGTGCCGAACCAGGTGATGTAGTCGGCGTCCTCGGCGAACTCCGCGGCGAAGGCGGCGGCATCGCCGTCGTTCCATGCCTTGGCCTGACGTTCGAACAACGCGTGGATTGCGGCCTCGTCGGCGTGCTGGTCGATGCTCATGACTTACCTCTCGATACAATCTGAACCGCTCATCAACTGAGTCGATAAATAGTTGAGTGAGTAAGATATTGTCCGAGTCAGACGAAAGTGTCAAGATGCCGAAGAATGCCGGGCCGAAGCGGGCGGAATTGGGTGCCGCGCTGACCCTCGCAGCGCAGCGCAGCGCCACCGACGCGGTGATGATGCACCAGGCCGTCGCGGACCGATTGGGCCTGCACGTGACGGATCTGCGCTGTCTGAACATGCTGCGACTCGGCGGGCCCGCCACCGCGGGCGAACTGGCCGCCGCCGCCGGACTGACCACCGGCGCCATCACCCGGATGATCGACCGGCTACTGAAGGCGGGTTACGTGCGGCGCGAACACGACGGACAGGACCGGCGGCGGGTGATCATCACGGCCGTCCAGGAGCGGATCGACGAGATCGCCCCGCACTATGAGCTGCTGGCACGGGAATTCGGCACGGTGGCCGCCGATTACACCGACGACCAGCTGGCACTGATCCTGGAACTGTTCACCCGGCTGCATGAGACATCACTTCGGGTAACCAAGGCATTGCGCGCCGACGAAACCGAGTGAATGACGCACGATGGAGTCATGAAGAGCACGGTATTCACGGTGACCACGGGCCAGACCGAAGTCGTGCAGGACATCACCGGGCAGTGCACGTCGTTCGTGCGCGCAGCGTCCGGCGGCGGCGACGGACTACTGAATGTGTTCGTGCCGCACGCGACGGCCGGCATCGCGGTGATGGAGTTGGGGGCGCGCAGTGACGACGATCTGCTCGCCGCCCTGCGCGACCTGTTGCCCGCCGACGATCGGTGGCGGCATGCGCACGGCTCACGCGGGCACGGCCGCTCGCATGTCATGCCCGCGATGATCGCGCCCTACGCCACCATTCCGGTGATCGACGGGACGATGGCCTTGGGCACCTGGCAGTCGGTCGCGTTCGTCGACCTCAATGTCGACAATCCAGAGCGCCAGGTGCGGCTGTCCTTCCTTTCGGACGGGTGAGCGGTCGATCATGCGCGGGTGAACCAGGTGACCTGGTTGCCGTTGCTGAACTCCTTGCGTTCGGTCGGCGTGAACAGCGTCGGCCGGAACCCGCCGGCGAAAGCGGGGACGCCGGTGCCCGCGACGACCGGGTAGCGCTTGATCACCAGCTCATCGATCTCGCCGAGTAGCGCTGCCGCGAGCTTGCCGCCGCCGGCCAGCCAGATGTCCATGCCCACTTCCTGTTTGAGCTGTTGCACCAGGGTGATCGGATCCCGCTCGACCAGTTCCACGGTCGGGTCATCGATCCGGCCGAGAGTGCTCGACACCACGTACTGCCGCATGTGGGAGTACGGGCTGGCGAGGCCGACGGCCAGGCCCGGGTCGTAGGTACCGCGCCCCATCACGAGGGTGTCGAACTTCTGGTTCGGCGCGTCCGCGGCGATTCCGAAGTGCGGGCGCGCGTGCGTGGGCAGGGTCTCCGGGTACTCCTGACCGAGCCACCCGATGAAGTCCTCGGGCAACGGATAGAAGTCGATCTCGCCGCCGGGTCCGGCGATGTAGCCGTCCAGCGACATGCCAACGAAGTAGACAAGTTTTCGCATAGTAAAGCCTCTTTCGTACGGGTTTGTCAGGCGCGAGTGAACCAGGTGACCTGTGCGCCGTTGCCAAAGTTCTTGCGCTGCGCCGGGCTGAACACGGTCGGCCGGAATTCCCCGGCGAAGGCCGAGATTCCGCCGCCCGCGACGACCGGGTAGCTCTTGATGATCATCTCGTCGATCTCGTCGAGCAGCTGGGCGGCGAGGTTGCCACCGCCGCAGAGCCAGATATCCAGCCCCTCTTCCTTTTTCAGCCGCCGCACCAGATCGACCGGGTCGCCAGCGACCAATTCCACCGACGGGTCATCGATCCGGCCGAGGCTGTGCGAAACCACGTACTGCTTCATATGCGCGTACGGGCTGGTCACGCCGACGGACAGGGCTGGCTCATAGGTGCCGCGGCCGCTGATCACGGTGTCGCACCGCTTGTTCGGCTCATCCAGCGGCACACCCACATGCGGCCGGATATGCGTCGGGACGAAGTCCGGATACTGGCCGTTGAGCCAGGCGGCCATCTCGTCGTCGGTCGGATAGAAGTCGAACTCCCCGGCCGGACCTGCGAGGTAACCGTCGAGGGACACGGCGACGTAGTAGACAAGTTTTCGCATTCCGGCACCACCCAAACTGTTGTACTGTGCTTGTAGTGGTCAAAATGTAGTACTACAGATGGAGTGGTGTCAAGTGCGAACGAATCCCGAGCGCCGGCAAGCGCTGCTGGACGCGGCAATCGAGGTCCTGGCCAGGGACGGCGCTCGCGGTCTCACCTTCCGCGCGGTGGACAAGGAGGCGGCGGTACCCGCGGGCACGGCGTCGAACTACTTCGCCAACCGGGACGACCTGCTCACCCAAGCGGGCAGCCGCTTCTACGAGCGGTTGCAGCCGACCGAGGAAACGATGGCCGAGCTGGCCGAGGGCCCGAAGACGCGGGCGCACATCGTCGAGCTGATGAAGGAGACGGTCGGGCGCATCGAGTCGTTCCGCACCGGTTACCTCGCCCTACTCGAGCTCCGCCTCGAGGCGACCCGGCGACCGGAACTGCGCGCGGTGCTGACCGAGCGGGTGCGCGCGGACATCGCCTTCAATGTGCGCAACCACCTCGACGCGGGCCTGCCCGGCGACGAGAAATCCGTACTGCTGCTTTATCTGGCGCTCAACTGGCTGATCGTTGACCGACTCACGCTGCCGGACGTGTTCACCGAAGAGCAGAGCCAGGAACTGATCGAGGCCGCCGTCGATCGCGCCATCGGGAGATAAAGACCGCACAGTCTCAATCCCCGAACCCTTGTGACCCGCATCACCTCCATTCGATAATGAAGTGATGATGGCGAATGTCGGAGACCGACTCCACGTGCACGGACACGTTGTGGGCCAAGGTGATCGCCACGGGCAGATCATCGAGGTCCGCGGACCCGACGGGTCACCGCCCTATCTGGTGCGGTACCCCGACGGACACGAGTCGCTGGTATATCCCGGGCCGGACGCGACAGTCGAACCGGCCCACTGACGCCGGACGCTGCCGCACCCGGCGATGCGGCAACGTTCGGCAGACCCGATAACCGTGCTCGCACGGCCCGATGACGGTGCCCGCACGGCAACTACCGCGCAGTGGCTTTTCCGCGATGCCCCAAACCTTCCACTCGGAAGTGGTTCGCGCAGTTCCCGCTCGCGCTTTCGGGCACATCGGTCCACGTCGACCCCGCCTGCGGACTATGGACCGGGAACCAAAGGTTGACGGACGGATAACGGCTGGAGAGAATCGGCCGAGTTGTCCATCGGGGGTCGGAAGGTTTTACATGCGTACGAGAACCGATATTCGATTCGTCGTCGACGCCGATTCCGCGCAGGTGATGGATGCGCTGGCCGCGGTCGAAATGCTCCCGGAATGGTCGCCGGGATATACCGATGCCCGAGTCGCCGCGCGCGACGAAGCAGGAAGGCCGCGTCGAGTTTTCGTCAAGACCGAACTGTTGGGTAGCACGGATCTGCAAGTGCTGGAATATGATTGGACAGAAGTCCGGTCGTCCTGGCAGGTCACCGACAGCACCCGAGGCGTCAAGGGCGGCGGCTGGTTCGAAGTTTCCGACGGCACCGACGGCACCGACGTCTGGTTCCACACCGAGCTCTACATGCCCATCCCCGTTCCCGGGCTTCTGCTCAAGCGAACCGTACGGAAGACCAACGAGATCGCCGTGCAGAATTTCATCGAGTTCGCCGAGCGATTTCCGGAGCCGGAAACCATGAAACCGTATAGCTATAACGAATAACAACCGGTCGACGTACGCTCGGCGGGAAATCGCACGACGCGCAACGCGGCAGCGACGCGCCGAGCCGATCGGGGTGCGACGATGTGCACCATGATCGGTTCCAAACGGGTTCGGCTCCAACCGGTGGCCGAAGGTGCGTCGGTGACGCAGCTCGAGCTGTTCTTCGATTTGGTGCTCGTCTTCGCCTTCACCATGGTCACCGACCTGGCGGCGGAGGAGACCAGCGCCAAGAACATGCTGCGCGCGGTGCTCGTACTCGCGGTGATGTGGTGGCTGTGGATCGCCTACTCCTGGCTCGGCAATGTGATCCGCGCCGACGAGGGCTTTGCCCGGGTCGCGATGTTCACCGCGATGGGCGGCGCTTTCCTCGCCGCGCTCACCATTCCCGAGGCCTTCCACGATCTGCCCGGCGGCTGGTACGGCCCGTTGGTCTTCGCCATCGCCTATCTCGTCGTACGGGTGGTGCACGTCGTGATGTTCTGGCTGGCCAGCGCCGAGGACCCGCAGTTGCGCAATCAGGTGCTGCGCTGGGCGATCGGCTCGATCACCATCGGCACCACGCTGCTGTTGATCGCGGCTATGACGTCCGGGGCGCTGCAGATCGGGCTGTGGATCGCGGCCATCGCGGGTGACTATCTGTGGACGCTGCTGGCCGGCACCGACTGGCGATTGAATTCGGCGACCCATTTCGCCGAACGGTACGGACTGATCATCATCGTGGCGCTCGGTGAATCGATCGTCTCGATCGGTATCGGGGTGGCGGAGCTGCCGATCTCGTGGCCGATCGCGGTCGGCGCGCTGCTCGGACTCGCGGTATCCGGGCTGCTGTGGTGGACCTATTTCGATGTCGCCGCGCTGTCGATCGAACACCAGCTGAAACATGCCGACGGCGCGCGACAGATCAAGATCGCGCGGGGCGCCTACACCTTTTGGCATTTCCCGATGATCGTCGGGATCATCGGGCTCTCACTGGGATTGAAGAAAGTCCTCTACTATGTCGGCGACTCTTCTCAGCACACGTTGAAAGACGCGCTGTACGGAATTCCGTTGTTCGCCTTGTACGGCGGAGTCGTGCTCTATCTGATCGCGCTGGTCGGCGCGAAACACTATGCGACAGGGGCGGTCAGCCTGCCGAGGGTGGTCACCATCGTGCTGCTGCTCGCGCTGATCCCGCTGGCGGCCGCGCTGCCCGCGCTCGCTGCACTCGCCATTCTGTGCGCCGTGCTCGGTGTGCTGATCGTGTGGGAGACAATCCGATTCGCGCAGCCGCGCGACGAGATCAGGCACGGGGCACCCGCGTGAGGTGATGCCGGACGCTGTGTTCGGCAGGCGTCGGACCGTACGCGGACGGCGGCACCCGGACGTCGTTCTGCACCGCGTGCCGGATCTGATCGATGTTCTCGCGCAACACATCCGAGACCAGTTCGTCGGTCCGCGGATCATCCAATACCTGGAACAGGATGCGGAACGTAGTGTCGGCGATCAGCCGAATGATGTCGTCGTGGAACGGGATATAGCGCACCCGTCCCGCCTGCGGGTCCTTCTTGATCAGCTCCAGGATCATCTCGTCCAGCTCGGCGCGGTTCTCCTGCAGCGCCGCCGCGATATTGCGGGTGTAGTGGCCGGACCGCATCACGTGGGCGACCTCGTCCATCACCGCGATGGTCATCGGGCGCTTGATCGTCTCGACGATGGTCAGCATGAACCGATTGACCAGCGCCGCGGTGACCCGGTCGCCGAACACGCGGTCGGCCACCCGGCCGAGCCGGACGACGATCACCACGATCCGCAGCAGCCGGAACCCGCGGAAGAACGGACTGGTCACCGGGATCATGCCGAGGACCTCGTACCAGTAGACGAACGGGAACGTCCACGGCCAGCCTGCCCGGCGCCAGCGCCACAGGAATTCGACGGCGAAGACCGCGCACACCGTCCAGTCGACGATCACGATCGCGCGATAGGTCTGCTCGGACACCGTGAAGAAGGTGATCCAGGTGACCAGCGCCACCGATATGACGGCCAGCGCCAGCATCACGAAGTCGGTCCACAACGCGGGCGGCTTGCGCGGGTAATCGCCTTCCGGGAGTTCCTCGCCGACCGGAGTGGTACTCGCAGCTGTCACCTGGGGTGTCCCTTCAACGCCGAACGGTCAGGCCGACAGTAGTACGCGGTTCGGCCGGTGGCACGGACTCCGGCGCAGGGCTCGAGTCCGCCGTCGGCTGCCGCCGTCATTCCGGCGGCGGGTCGCAGCCCCGAAATCGCTACCGCAGCGACGGAGATGAGTAGCCCCGGGGCGAACTCAGCCGAACAATCCGCTGCCGTCTACCTACCGGCGCGGATGATCGCCTCGATATTGCGCTCGGCGAGCGCGGCAATGGTCAGCGACGGGTTCACCGTGCCGGTGCTGCCCGGAATGGCGGCACCGTCCATCACGTACAGACCTGGATGCCCGTGCACTCGGCCGTAACTGTCGGTGGCCTTGCCGAGCACCGCTCCGCCCAGTGGGTGCGCGGTGAACAGAGCATTCGCGTCGTAGCCGAGGGCGCCGTATTCGAGGACGGCGTCGGCGCGTTCGGCGATGCGATGGTCGACCGCGCGGGCGGCGGCCACCATGTCGTCCCTATTCCGGGTCGGCCAGGACAGACCGACCCGGTTCGAGGCGGCGTCGTAGCCGAATCGGGTGCGGGCCGGGTCGAGGACCATGCCCAGCGAGGCGAGCGCACCCGTCTCGAACGGAATGCCGGGGATGTACCAGCTTTCCAAGCTGAGCGGCAGCCCCGACTCGTCGAAGATCCGGCTCGCGCTGGGGACACCCTGGCCCAAACCGGCCAGCGCACTCGCGCCGCGGCCGAGCACCACGTCGCCATTGGTGCCCCAGCCGTCGCCGATGTGCTCGTTGAGGTTGGGCAGCGTGCCCGTGGCCTGGGCCCGGACCAGCAGCTCCGAGGTGCCCACCGAGCCTGCGCCGAGGAACAGCTGATCGCAGGTGAGGGTCCTGGTGCCGAGCACTTCGCCGGTCGGCGCCAACTTGGTCACCCGCACCGAGAATCGGCCGCCGGGCTCCTGGGCGATGGACTCCACCTGGTGGCCGGGGTAGATCGTGGACCGGCCGGTGCCCTCAGCGTATTTCAGATAGTTCTGATTCAGATCGAACTTGGCGCCGTTGGAATTGCCGAGGTTGCTGCGCGCGGCGGTGGCCGACGGCCGGGTGGTGCCCGCCAGTTCGCCGCGCAGGATGTCCCAGTTGAAGATCGAGTCGTTGGGCATCGGCTGGTAGCCCGCCTTGCGCACCTGATCGTCCCACGCCCTGGAGTGCGCGAACGGTTTGGCGGCGTAGATGTCCGGCGGCATCGAACTCAGCCGCAGCATTTCCCGCACCCGCGGGTAGTAGACGCGGTCCAGCTCGCCGTACTCGACGGTGCCGCCGAAGAGGTGGTCGAAGAAGCGGCGCTCCGGGGCGACCATCGCACCGGTGAAGATCACCGAGCCGCCGCCCACCGCGGCCGCCCGCCACACGTCGATGCCGGGATAGTTGGTGCAGTCGAGCACGCCACCGAAGCTCGCGAACTGCATCGGCACCTTGCTGACGCCGGTGAACGTGGTGCGATGCCAGAAGCCGCGGCCGTCGGGTAGGTCGTCGCCGGTGAAGATCTCCCGCCATGGATCGTTGGGCCAGCGCGAACCGCGCTCCAGCACCGTGTTCGCGATGCCCGCCTCGGCGAGGCGCAGCGCGGTGACCGCGGCGCCGAAACCGGAGCCGATGACGATCGCGGGCGTGTGCTCGGGCGGATCAGGCAGGGGCGCAAAGATTTCCGGTACCCACGCCTGGAAAAGCAGGTTCCAGACCGGGTCCGCGGACGCCGGTCCGGCAACCGACGACGAACCAGCGACAGCGCCGAACAGCGCGGCCGCACCCGCCGCCTTGAAGAAGGCGCGTCTACGCACCAAGCCACCTCCCTCATCACGCATGGCCGAGCGCAGATTACCGGTATTCCCGTTCGCTGAACAGTCGTTGCCGCGTCGTCATCCGTTGTCCCCCTTCCGTTGTCCCGGCGGACCGCCCCTCCGGTGGTCCCGATGCCGGGAAAGCGGGGATGGCCAACAGGCCACGGGCCGGGGTCGCCGATGGCCGACAGGGGCGCGGCACCGCGGGCCGCGACTCAGTCGGCGAAGGGTGCTCGATCGGGTTTGCAGGTCGCGCCGGGCGCGGGAAGTTGCTGGTCGATGAGGTAACGCTCCTGCAGGCGCCGGGTGCAGTCGACGGTGGTGTCGTGCCCGTAGCCCGCGTCGACGACGACCAGGCGCGCGTTGACCAGGGCCTGCTGCGCCTTGCGGGCGGCGGGCAGCGGTGTCGCCGGATCGAACCGGTTGTTGAACAGCAAGGCGGGCACGTCCGAGCGCAGGATCCACGGCCCCGGGTAGCGCTGTGGATAGCCGCCCTGCGGGGACGGCCACGAGGCGCACGGCTGGCGCAGGTACAGCCAGAACGCGCCGTAGGGGGATCCGTCCGCGCCCAATTCCTCGGCCAGCGCGGACCATTGCTCCGGCTCGCGCGGAAAAGTGTTGTCCGCGCAGGAGATCGCGGTGAACGAGTCGAGGAAGTCGGGCCGCATCGCACCCGCGTCGAGAATCTCGCGCACGATGTCCGGATTGCCCGCCTGGCCGCGCTCCAGTTCGGTGAGCAGTTGCGCGAGCGCGGGCCAGCCTTCCTCGGGGTCGTACAGCATCAGCGTGTGCGACGCGACGACCTCGGCGTAGGTCACCTGGTGCGCGCGCTCCCCCTCGCCGACCACCACCGGCCCCTGCCGCAGCCGCGCCAGCAATGCGGTGTCGCGGGCACGCAGATCCTCACCGCCGCTTGGCTTTTGATCACTACGAATCTGCCCCACGGGGTCGGCGACCGGCTTGCCCGCACCGGCGAAAGCGCAGCGCGGCTGCCCGGCCTGGGCGCACAACCGGAAGAACTCCGACAGCACCTCCTCGGTGCCCGCCGCCGCGGTGGCGACCTCGGTGCGGGTGTCGGCGGTGTAGGCGTCCGGGTCGATCATCGAGCTGAGACTCAGCGCGCGGACCCGGTCGCCGAAGACGGCGCCGTACACCTCGCCGAGGTAGCTGGCGTACGAACCGCCCTCGTAGGTCAGCTGCTTGTCGCCGACGGCGCGGCGCAGCAGATCCAGGTCACGAGCGGCGTCGACGGTGGTGAGATGGGGCAGCAGGGCGGGATTGTGCGCGGCACATCCGGCGGACAGCTCGCGGCTGAAGCGCGCCTGCTCATCCTCCTGCTGGGCGTTCACCGGCGGAATCCACACCCCGGACCAAAATTGTTTCTGCTCTTCGGGATTGGCGAAACAGCGCACCTGCGAGCTGCGACCGATACCGCGCTGGTCGAAGGTCACCACGTCGAACCGGCGGGCGATCTCGCCCGGGAACATCACGCCATCGCCCGCCCACCGGATGCCCGAAGCGCCGGGACCCCCGGCCGCGGTGAAGAGGGTGCCGATGCGGCGGGACTGATCGGCCGCGGGCTGGCGGACCACCGCCAGTGCGAGCGTGGCGCCGTCCGGCCGCGCGTAGTCCACCGGAACCGTCGCGGTCGCGCATTGCAGCCGACTCAGGGCCTTCTCCTGGCACGGCACCCAGTCCAGCCGTGGCGTCGGCACCGCATCGGCCTGGGCGACCAGGTCGGCCACGGCCTGCTCGTGCTTGCCCGGCGTGCCGCAACCGGTCAGCGGCAACAGCAGCGCGGCAACGACGACGATCCTCCACCCACGCATACCGATTATCTTGTGCCGCAACGGCGCAGCCGTCGTCCTCCGCAGGGATGACTTGCACCCTGAGATCGCCTCGTCAACGCCACCTCCTACGTCATCAACAGCCGGACCACCGCGATGGTGCCGACCACGACGATGACCACCCGCAACGCGGTCGGCGGCAACCGCCTGCCCATCTTCGCACCGAGCTGGCCGCCGATGATCGAGCCGAGCGCGATCCACAGCACCGCCCGCCAATCCACGTCGGCGACCACGATGAAGATCACCGCGGCGACCGCGTTCACGATCAGCGCGAGCACGTTCTTGATGCCGTTGAGGCGCTGGATGTCCTCGTGCACGAACACCCCGAGCAGCCCGAGCAGCAGCACGCCCTGCGCGGCGCCGAAGTAGCCGCCGTAGATGCCGGTCGCGAAGACCGCGACAAAGAGGATCGGGCCACCGTGTTTCGGCGCCGGGCTGTCACCGTTCGCGCGCTGCTCCTTGACCCAGCGCGACAGTCGTGGCTGCACCACGACGAGCACCAGCGCCGCGATGATCAGCACCGGCACGATCGCCTTGAACGCCTGCGCGGGCATGACGAGCAGCAGTACCGCGCCGGTGATGCCGCCGAGCAGCGACGCGGTGCCCAGGTGCAGCAGCCGTTCGCGCTGCCCGGCCAGTTCGCGCCGATAGCCGTGTACGCCGCTCATCGCGCCGGGGACCAGGCCGATCGTGTTCGACACGTTCGCGGTCACCGGCGGCAGCCCGAAGGCGAGCAGTACCGGGAAGGTGATCAGGGTTCCCGAACCCACGATCGTGTTGATGCCGCCCGCCGCGATGCCCGCACCGAAGACGGCCAGCTGTTCCAGCCAGGTCATATGTGAATCCGTTCGACGTCCCGTCGGAGCCCGCGGCGTGAGCGCCGGGCCCGGAGGCGGTAGCTTGCGTAACCACGCAGGGACCCGTGAACGACGCCATCGAGCACTGCCCGTACAAGCGTTTGCTTCTGGTCGGAACGCTAATGGCAACGTCGGATGACCCGACGACGGGGCCGGGCTTTCGGGGGTGTAATGCCACACGGTAAACTCGCCGGCATCATGCAGCGGGCACTTCTTCTCAGCCGCCGCGACGGGGTCTGATCGGACCGGCTCCCGTCGCGGGGTATTGCCGCGCCGGTCGACCCACCCTTTGGGAAACACCACACCCTCGGAGAAATCGCCATGTCCCCTGCTGACGCCTTCGTATCCGGCTCGCGCACCATCACGCCGCCGTCCAAACCCGCCCCGGCCGACCAGCCCGGCTGGAACGCGCAGAAGAACTCCTCGATGCCGACCTTCCGGTACCGGCCGTTCGCCGAGGAGGTCGAGCCGATCTCGGTGCCCGACCGCACCTGGCCGGACAAGATCATCGATGTCGCGCCGGGCTGGTGTGCCGTCGACCTGCGCGACGGCAACCAGGCCCTGATCGACCCGATGAGCCCGGCCCGCAAGCGCCGCATGTTCGACCTGCTGGTGCGGATGGGCTACAAGGAGATCGAGGTTGGCTTCCCGTCGGCCAGCCAGACCGACTTCGACTTCGTCCGCGAGATCATCGAAGACGGCGCGATCCCCGACGACGTCACCATCCAGGTGCTCACCCAGTGTCGCGCCGAGCTGATCGAGCGCACCTTCGAGGCCTGCGCGGGCGCGCAGAACGTGATCGTGCACTTCTACAACTCCACCTCGATCCTGCAGCGGAAAGTGGTGTTCCGCGCCGATCGGGCCGCTGTCAAGAAGATCGCCACCGACGCGGCGACACTGTGCCTGGAAATCGAGAAGCGCTACCCCGACACCAACTGGCGCTATGAATACAGCCCCGAGTCCTACACCGGCACCGAGTTGGCATACGCCAAAGAGGTATGCGACGCGGTCTCCGAGATCATCGCGCCGACCCCGGCCAAGCCGCTGATCATCAACCTGCCCGCCACCGTCGAGATGGCGACGCCGAACGTCTACGCCGACTCGATCGAGTGGATGAGCCGCAACCTGGCCCGCCGCGACTCGATCGTGCTGTCGCTGCACCCGCACAACGACCGCGGCACCGCGGTCGCCGCCGCGGAACTGGGGTATCAGGCGGGTGCGGACCGGATCGAAGGCTGCTTGTTCGGCAACGGTGAACGCACCGGCAACGTCTGCCTGGTCACCTTGGGCATGAACTTGTTCTCCCGCGGCATCGACCCGCAGATCAACTTCTCCGACATCGACGAGATCCGGCGCACGGTCGAGTACTGCAACCAGTTGCCGGTGGCCGAGCGCCATCCGTACGGCGGCGACCTGGTCTACACCGCGTTCTCCGGCAGCCACCAGGACGCCATCAACAAGGGCCTGGACGCGATGAAGGTCGCGGCCGACGCCGCGGACGCCGATGTGGACGACATCGTCTGGGCCGTGCCGTACCTGCCGATCGACCCGAAGGATGTCGGCCGCACCTACGAGGCGGTCATCCGGGTCAACTCGCAGTCCGGCAAGGGCGGCGTCGCCTACATCATGAAGACCGACCACGGTCTGGTGCTGCCACGCCGACTGCAGATCGAGTTCTCCCAGGCGGTCCAGCGGATCACCGACGGCGAGGGCGGCGAGGTCACCCCGAAGGAGATGTGGGACGTCTTCGCCGACGAGTACCTGAGCCCGATCCGGCCGCTGGAGCGCATCCGGCAGAAGGTCACCGCGTCGGAGACCGACGGCGGGACCGACACCATCTCGGTGGTGGTGAAAGTCGATGGCGTCGAGCAGGAGATCACCGGCACCGGCAACGGCCCGCTCGCCGCGTTCGTCGACGCCATCGCCACCGTCGGCTTCGACGTGCGGGTGCTGGACTACTCCGAGCACGCCATGTCCGCGGGCGACGACGCACAGGCCGCCGCCTATGTGGAGTGCGCGATCGGCGACAAGGTGGTGTGGGGTGTCGGCATCGCGACGTCCATCACCACCGCGTCATTGCGCGCGGTGGTCTCCGCGGTGAACCGGGCGCACTGATCACAAACGCGTCATTGCGTGCGGTGGCGCCTGGGCAACCGCGTCATTGCGTGCGGTGGCCCGCTCGGGCAACCGCGCGCACTGACCGGCGAGGCTCCGACTTCGGTCCGGCCGTACGCAATTGCGGAGGACTGTCGTCCGGCCCCACGTCGGGTGCAGGTCGAGTACGGTGAGAGCCGGGCGCGGCGGTCGTTGATCGCCCCAGGGCCCGGCTCTCGATCTTGCTGTCGGAGACCACATATCGGCGGCGTGTCATCGGGGCACTTCCGCCATACATAGAGCGCTTGCGAGAGCCCGCATACGGTGACGCGAGCTGGCGAACCCCGTGCTAGCGTTGGTTTCGCACTCAAGCGCCGAGCTCTCTGCTCGAAGTCCCGAGCAGATGGGGGAACTGTGACAACAAACGACCACAACCCGACCTCACCGCCCTGGCTGCAGAGTCAAACGGTGGACACGGCCGATGCCACCGAGTCGGAGCAAGCCGCCGACCAGCCGGCGGAGCAGACCGGTGACGTGGAAGTGACGGACTCCGAGGCAGCGGAAGCGCCGGACCAGCCGGATCAAGACCCGGCGGAGCCCGATTTCAGCGGCTCGACGGACCAGACCGTGTCCTACCCGCAGGCAACGATGCCCCCGCAGTCCTACGGCCCGCCCGAAGGTTTCCCGCCGCCCGGCCCCGCCGAGCAATACGGCGGGTACGCCCCGCCGAACGCGGGCGCGTTCGCACCGACCGGCGCATATGAGCCGTATCAGACCGGCACGTACCAGTCGGCATCCGGCCACAGTGGTAGCCACCAGATCGCAGGCATGCAAGAACAGCAGGGTTACGGCGAATACCGGCAGGAGATCGGCCCCGACGGGCTGGTCCGGCGGGTGCCGCAAGAACATTCCGAAGCCGGTGCGCCGCAAGCCGATCAGCCGAGCGGACCGATCTACAGCTGGGCGCCACCGCCACCGCCGGTGACCCACCAGCCGCCACCCCCGCCCG
This sequence comes from Nocardia brasiliensis, assembly GCF_042691675.1. GTDB lineage: Bacteria > Actinomycetota > Actinomycetes > Mycobacteriales > Mycobacteriaceae > Nocardia > Nocardia brasiliensis_D. Next base: position 514,439 of record NZ_CP170507.1, on the reverse strand, counting down.
CGTACCAGCCGCCCGCGCCGATGGGGCAGCCGCCCGTTGGCCAGCCGCCCGCGCCGAGCTGGCAGGGCGGGCCGAACCCGCATCAGCCCGCGCAGCCGTTCCAGCCGCAGCATGTGCCCGCGCCCGGTCAGCCCGGCCACTCGGTCAACGACCTGAACCTGCTCAAGCGGGCCCGGCGGGCGCCGCGCAGCGGGTGGCGTCGCGCGGTGCACAAGGCCACCGGTGGCGTGCTCAACCCGGGCGAGTCCGCGGCCGACATCGTCTACCGCGACCTCGTCGACCGGGTGAATCAGCCGGTGCGCGGCGACTATCGGATCGCCATCCTGTCGCTCAAGGGTGGCGTCGGCAAGACCACGACCACGGTCGGTCTCGGTTCGACGTTCGCGTCGCTGCGCGGTGACCGCGTCATCGCGATCGACGCCAACCCCGACCTCGGCACGCTCGCGCACCGGGTGCCGCGGCAGACCCGCTCCACCGTGCGCAACCTGCTGGAAGACCAGCACATCAGCAGGTACTCCGACGTGCGGGCACACACCTCACAGGCGCCCAGCCGCCTGGAAGTGCTTGCCAGCGAACAGGATCCGGCGGTCTCCGAGGCCTTCAGCGAGGCCGACTACCGCAAGGCCATCGGCATCCTGCAGTCGTTCTACAACATCATCCTGACCGACTGCGGCACCGGCCTGATGCACTCGGCCATGGCAGGCGTCTTGGACATGGCGAGCTCGCTCGTGCTGGTCACCTCGCCGGCCATCGACGGTGCCCGCAGCGCCTCGGCCACGCTGGACTGGCTCGACCACCACGGCTACAACAAGCTCGTCGAGCGCACCGTCGTCGTCGTGAACGCCTCCCGCCGTGGCGCATCCACGGTCGACCTGGACCAGCTCCGCAAGCTCTTCCTCGACCGCACCCGTGCGGTCCAGGTGGTGCCCTTCGACGATCACCTCGCCGAAGGCGCGGAAATCGACCTGGAACTAGTGAGCAAGCCGACCCGTCGCGCGCTGCTGGAACTGGCCGCGATGGTCGCCGACGACTTCGGGTACGTCAGCGCCCAGCAATACCACCACCCCGGGCCACTCGGTCACTAGAATTCGAAAGCTGTTGCGGCCCCGGTGCTTACCCGCCGGGGCCGCGCTGTTTTCTACCGCCCGCAAGGTTGCCTCGACCGTGCGTGGCAGATCCGGTCGGCGGCGGGGGTTCGGCAGTGACATTCGCCGCGGCCGAACGGAATGCCTCGAGCACCGCCGCGATGGCGGGACGATGTTCGGCGCGCGGGCGGGTGGCGAGTTCGTAGCTGCGGGCGGCGCGGACGCCGGTGAGGCGCAGCACGGACAGGTCGGGGTGGGCTACCGAGTAGCGCGGCATGAGGGCGACGCCGTACCCGGTGACGACCAGCGTTTCGATGAGGCGGAACTCGTTGAGCCGCTGAGCTATTCGGGGTTGGACGCCGGTCAGGGTGGCGATCGAGCGCAGCACATCGTCGACCGGGAAACCGCCGCGGACACTCAGCCAGGTTTCGTCGGCCAGTTCCGCCGGGGTCACCGCGGCGTGGCCCGCGAGTCGATGGGTCGGTGCGACAACGACATCGATGGGTTCGCGCATCAGGACACGCACGGTGACCCGTGGGTCGGCGATCGGTGCGGCGCGCTCGTCGCGATGGGTGAGCACCACGTCGTAGTCGGCGAGCAGCCGGGACACCTCGGACGGCGGCAGGTCTACGTCGCTGGCGACGATGTCGACGCCACTGTCCTTCATGGCGGGCAGCACCAGTGGCAGCAGCAGCGCGCCGCCGGAGGGGAACACCGCGACGCGAACGCGGCCGCGCGGTGAACCCCGGTAGTGCGCCATCTCGGCGACGGCCCGATCCATCGCGGCCAGCACTTCGTCGGCGCGCACGACCAGCGCGTGGCCCGCGTCGGTGAGGCGGACGCGGCGGCCGTCGGGTTCGAGGAGTGCGACGCCCGCTTCCCTGGCCAGCACCTTGAGCTGCTGTGAGACGGCCGACGGCGTCATCGAGAGGGCGGCGGCGACAGCGGCGATGGTGCCGCGATCGGCGAATTCACGCAGGACGCGCAGCCGCTCGACCGACATCGGCGGTCCTGTCGGCTGATCATCCACAGGTTCGCCCGTCAGCAGGGGCACCGGATACCGGTGTGCGACGGATTCGGATCATGAAGCAAAACTACATCGATAGTGCACATTAATTCGATTGTTCTGATGGTTCGCTGACCTCACGATTGGAGCGTGACCACTCGTGACCGCCTGCTCGGACTGACCGTCGTCCTGCTCTGGGGACTGAACTTCCTCGCCATCCGCATCGGGCTGGACCACTTCCCGCCCTTCTTCTTCGCGGCGTTGCGCTTCGCGGTCATCGCGGTCCCCGTGCTGCTGTTCATCCCGCGCCCGAGGGTGCGGATGCGCTGGATCCTGTTGTACGGCACCGGGTTCGGCATCCTGCAGTTCGCGTTCCTGTTCACCGCCATGCGGGTGGGCATGCCGACCGGCCTGGCCTCGCTGGTGCTGCAATCCTCCGCACCGTTCACCGTGCTGCTCGGCACGCTGTTCCTGCGCGAACGCATCCGGCCGCTCCAGGTCGCGGGTATCGCCGTCGCGATGGCCGGTATGACGGTGATCGGCTGGGACCGGCTCGAACACGCCACGCTGGCGCCCGTGCTGCTCACGCTGGCGGGCGGGCTCGGCTGGGCGTTCGGCAATATCGGTGCCCGGCAAGCCACTACCGAAGCCCCGGGTATCAACCCGCTGCACCTGATGCTGTGGACGACCGCCGTCCCACCAGTGCCGATGTTCGCGCTGTCCGCCTTCGCCGAAGGCCCGACAACCGGGGTACACGCTCTGGTCGAGTCGTTCTCCTCGACCGGCTGGCCTGCTCTGGCGGCCCTCGCCTATATCGCTGTTCTGGCGACGATCGCGGGCACCGGCCTGTGGACCTACCTGATGAGCCGTTACCCGGCGGGTATCGTCGCCCCGTTCTCGTTGCTTGTTCCGGTCGTCGGCATCGCCGCCGCTTGGGTGTTCCTCGATGAAACCCCCACTCCGCTATCGCTGGTCGGCGGGGTCGTCGTCATCGCGGGTGCCTTCGCCGCTACCTCGGGCAAGCGCCGCACCGTTGCCCCCGACCAGGCCGTCGAGTTGGACGCGGCGGCCGGGCAGCCGAAGCAATTGGCCAAGACCTGACGAGCGGTGGCTAGCTTGGGGGTGGCGAGTGGGGCGGGATGGACCTGGCGCTTTACAGTAGTGACAGCGTGTAACAAAGGTTCCCGAGGCTAGGCACAGAGCGGCGCATGGCAGAAAATCGGTGGGCCGTTTCGCGGAGGGCAGTACTTCGCGGAACGGTCGCGGCGGGGGTAGTGGCATCGGGGGCACTGATCGGCGGTGCGCTGAGACCGGGGCCTGCCGCGGGCAGTGCGGGCGGCAGGCGGGTTGCGGTACTCGGCGGTGGCGTCGCGGGCTTGACCGCGGCGCACGAACTGGCCGAACGCGGTTTCCAGGTAACGATTTTCGAGCGACGCGCCTGGGGCGGCAAGGCACGCAGCGTGCCGGTACCCGGCACCGGATCCGCGGGGCGGCCGGATCTACCCGGCGAACACGGTTTTCGCTTCTTCCCCGGCTTCTATCAACATGTGCCGGACACCATGCGGCGAATCCCCTTCGCGGACAATCCGAACGGCGTATGGAACAACTTGATCGCGGTGCCGGAGGCGCGCTTCGCCCGGCGCGACGGCGACGACTTCCGGCTGCCGCTCGGCCCGCGTTCTCGAATGGCGTTCTCGCCGGACAGCTTTCGCGAAACCCTCGGCGCCACGCTCGCGACCGCACTGAAAATGCCCGCCAACGAAGGCCTCTACTTCGCCGACCGCCTGCTGGTGTTCAACACCAGTTGCGACGCGCGCCGGTTCGGCCAGTGGGAACACACCTCCTGGCGCGCGTACGTCGGCGGCCACGCGCGGTCCCACGAGTTCCGCGCTCTGCTGTCCCGCACGCTGACCAGCATCATGGTCGCGGCGAAGGAGGACGTCGCCAGCGTCCGCACCATCGGCAACATGGGTGAACAGTTCCTCGGCAACCCCGCCGAGATCGGCAACGACGGTGGGTTGGACCGAGTCTTGAACGGGCCGACCAACGCCGTCTGGATCGAGCCGTGGCTCCAGCGGATGCGCGAGCTGGGCGTGCGATTCGTGCTCGGCGCCGAGGTGCGCGGGCTCGAGCTGCGGGACCGCCGGATCACCGCCGCCCGCATCGTGGACCAGACCGGCGCGCAGCGCAGCATCGATGCCGACTACTTCGTGGTCGCCATGCCCGCCGAGCAGGCACGCGCCCTGTGGTCGTCCGACGTGCTCGCCGTGCGCCCCGAATTGGCCGGAATGGACCAGCTCGTCACCGACTGGATGAACGGCATCCAGTTCTATCTGCGCAGGCCCGCCGATATCTCCAAGGGCCACACCGCCTACATCGACGCACCGTGGGCGCTCACCTCGATCACCCAGAACCAGTTGTGGACAACCAAATTCAGCGAATTCGGCGACGGCACGGTGCAGGATTGCCTGTCCGTCGACATCTCCGACTGGAACACGCCGGGCATCCTGTTCGGCAAACCGGCCAAGGAATGCACCCACGAAGAGATCGCTCGCGAGGTGTGGGCCCAGATGACGGCACATCTCGACGACCGCGGCGAGCTGCTGCACGACGCCGACCTGCACTCCTGGTTCCTCGACCCCGGCATCACCTGGCAGCCGGGCCAACGCCGCAACGCCAACGCCGACCCGCTGCTGATCAACACCGCGGGCTCGTGGGACTTCCGGCCGGAACCGCACGGTGAGCTCGAAAACCTGTTCCTCGCAGGTGATTACGTGCGCACCAACGTTGACCTTGCCACCATGGAGGGCGCCAACGAGTCCGCGCGGGCGGCGGTGAATGCCCTGCTCGACGTGGCGGGCTCGAACGCCGAACGCTGCCGGATGTTCACGCTGTACCGCGCGACCGAGCTGGAACCGCTGCGCCGGATCGACGCGGATCGTTACGCCGCGGGCCAACCCAACCTGTTCGACGTCCCGATCTGAGGTGATCGATCCCCCCGCTTACCAGGGCTGACCGCCGCGGCGGCGGGCCGGGTGGGCTACACCACCGGGCCGGGGCACGCCGTGCGGCCCGGTCGAACATAGACTCGCGGCGTGGCAGACATTTCGGTGCGCGGGCGTATCGCACTGCGGGCGGCGGCGGCAGCGTCGTGGGCCTCGCAGAAGGCGGGACGAGGCAAGGGATCGATGATCGGCGGGCTCATCGCCCTGCGGATCGATAAGACGATCATGGACCAGCTCGGCCGCGGTCGGCGCACGGTGCTGGTGACCGGCACCAACGGCAAATCCACCACGACGCGGATGACCACCGCGGCGCTCAGCACCCTCGGCGAGGTCGCCACCCAGGCCGACGGCGCCAATATGGACGCGGGCATCGTGGCCGCGCTCAGTGCCCATCGTGGCGCGCCGCTCGCCGCGATCGAGGTGGACGAACTGCATCTGCCGCACGTCACCGACGCGCTGAACCCAGCCGCGGTGGTGCTGCTGAACCTCAGCCGCGACCAGCTGGACCGCGTCGGCGAGATCAACATGATCGAGCGCAAGCTGCGCGCCGGTCTGGCCCGCCACCCCGACACCGTCGTGATCGCCAACTGCGATGACGTGCTGGTCACCTCGATCGCCTACGACCACCCGAACGTGGTGTGGGTGGCGGCGGGCAGCGGCTGGTCGATGGACGCCACCAGCTGCCCGCGCAGCGGTGAGCCGATCGTCTGGGAGGGGCAACGCTCGGGGACGGCAGCCGGCGGAGTGGGGCAACACTGGCGCAGCACCGGTGCGGATTTCGAACGGCCCGAACCGAATTGGTGGCTCGACGGTGAAGACCTGGTCGGCCCCGACGGACTGCGACTGCCGCTGAAGCTGGCGCTGCCCGGTCGGGCCAACCGGGGCAACGCCGCGCAGGCGGTCGCCGCCGCGGTCGCGCTCGGTGCGGACGCCGCCGAGGCCGTCGCGGCGACCGGCACGGTGCGCGAGATCGCGGGCCGCTATCGAACAGTGCAGGTCGGCGAGCATGCCGCGCGCCTGCTGCTGGCGAAGAACCCGGCGGGCTGGCAGGAAGCGTTGTCGATGATCGAACCCTCCTCGGCCGGACTGGTGATCGCGGTGAACGGCCAGGTTCCCGACGGCGAGGACCTGTCCTGGCTGTGGGACGTGCGGTTCGAACATTTCGAAGGCGTCCAGGTGGTCGCAGCGGGCGAGCGGGCCACCGATCTCGCGGTGCGCCTCACCTACGCGGGCGTCGAACACACCACCGTGCCGAACCCGTTGCGCGCCATCGCCTCCTGCCCGGCGGGCCACGTCGAGGTGCTGGCCAACTATACCGCGTTCCGGGACCTCAACCGTGATCTCGAGGCCAAGTCATGAGTGAATCCACCGTGCGCATCGGACTGGTGCTGCCAGACGTGATGGGTACCTACGGCGACGGCGGCAACGCACTGGTGCTGCGGCAACGGTTGCGGTTGCGCGGCTACGACGCCGAGGTCGTCGAAATCACCCTGGCCGACCCGGTTCCCGAGTCGCTGGACATCTATACCCTTGGCGGCGCCGAGGATTCGGCGCAGCGACTGGCGACCCGGCACTTGCGGCGCTACCCGGGCCTGCAGCAGGCGGCCGCCAAAGGCGCTCCGGTGCTGGCCATCTGCGCCGCCATCCAGGTGCTCGGCCAGTGGTACGAGACGTCGTCGGGCGAGCGCGTCGACGGCGTCGGCATGATCGACGTCACCACCTCCCCGCGCACCGAGCGCGCGATCGGCGAGGTGACCACCACGCCCATGCTCGCCGGACTCACCGCGGCCCTGACCGGTTTCGAAAACCACCGTGGTGGCACGAAACTCGGTGGCGCGGCCACCGGTCTGGCGCGGGTCACCCGCGGCGTCGGCAACGGCGTCGGTGACGGCCTCGAAGGCGTGGTGCAGGGTTCGGTGATCGGCACCTACATGCACGGTCCCGCGCTGGCCCGCAACCCCGAACTCGCCGACCTGCTGCTGGCGCGCGCGCTCGGCGTGACGGAGCTGGCCCCGCTCGCCATGCCGGAAGTCGAGCAACTTCGCCGCGAACGGCTGCGCGCGTAGTAACTCCGCGCAGCGCGGTACGCGGCCGGTGTCGGCACAGCCGACTCGCCTGTGCCTTCAGGTGGAACTATGTCGATCGTGTGCGATTGTTATCCATACCGTTCGGCAATAATGCCGATTCAACGCGACTCGACCCGATCGGCTCCGGCGCATAGAGCTATTCGCACGCTACGCTCGCCGCTATGACGACGATCACGCCGGGGTTATCTGCCGAATCAATGGAGCAGCCGGTATTGCCACGCCGTCCACCGGTTTGGACGCGCTGGCGCAGCATCCTACGGCCGCGCCCGTTATACCTGTCGCTGATCGTTTCGTCGGTGGTGGCCTTCAAGGCGTTCGAGATGTCTTTTGCCGCACTACACCATCTGGCCGTGCGCAACCTGGTCGAAGCCGAGCTGGCGGCGAATGTGCCGATCGCCATCGACGGCCTGGTGGTCGGCTCCATTGTCGCCACCGCGTCATTCCCGAAACGCAGCGCCGGCTGGTGGTATGCGACGGCACTTTTCGTCATTTCGACAATGGTGTCGGTGGCCGGAAATATCGAGTACGCGCGGGAAATCGGCGGTGGGCCGGTGTCTTTGATCATCTACGCCGGGATGCCGCTGACCCTGCTGTTCGCGGTGCACCTCACCCTTCTCCTGCTGGCCCGCAGCACCGGGTCACGATCGATCTTCGCCACCGCGGAAGTGGCGCAGCCCGCAGTGGAGGAGGTACCGGAGATGGTGGCGTCGCCGCAGCTCAATGGGCACGATCTAGCCAAGCCGACCCCGCAGGCCGCCGCGCCCTTCAGTACCGGACCGAATACACCGATGCGCTTCAACACCTTCGACACCGCCGACGGACGCAAGCTCGTCCCGCTCAATCACCGTTAGTCCCGCGGCGGCAGCAGGTAACTCATCCGTGCTCGACGACTTCGATGGAGAAAACGCATGTCTCTCACAGTCTGGCAGGACCAGGACGTCGATCAGTTTCGGGAAGTAGCGAGCAGGCTAGCCTCGGTGATCCAAAGCAGCGTCGACCGGTCGGGCGCACTGAGCCAACTCACCGAGGCGGTGGAAAGCGGCGACGCGTTCACCGACCTGCTGATCGAATTCGCCGGTCGCTGGTTCCACGAGACCGGCGGGCAATCGGTGTTGATCGGACCGGAATTGTTCTGGTTGCTGTCCGAGCCGAACCTGCGTAAAGGCATCTCCAGCGCGCTGCGCGGGCCGGAAGCCGCGCCCGATCTCGAGTACTCGGTCAGTCGGCGCAGTCGAAAGTTGCTGCTGATCTGTGTTTTCGAGACCTTGGCGCAGAATCAGTGGCTGGCGGGGAACATTGGGGAACATGTCGGCATGAACGGCAGCGTCAACGGAATAGGTTGATCAGGCCGCCGTGCGCCGCGGCGGCGAATTAAGTTCACGGCGTTCTTAACTCTCCTTCGGCCCTGTCGGCACCGATAACGTCGAGGTTTGCCGAATTACGAGGAGAGTGCCGTGCCCGACGTGGGCCTTCACCGGAGCGCCGGATGACCGCGGTTACCACGCCGGACACGCCGACCGTCGACACCCCTGTCGCGGCGGCGCGGCGCCCGAGGAACTATCGCCGCCTGTTGGTTCCGGCACTGACCCGCGTGGCAGCGCTGTTGCTCGTGCTCGGGTTGTGGGCGGTGATCACCGCGGCGGACCTGGTCGATCCGCTGTATCTGCCGTCGCCGCACGCGGTGTGGGAGGCGTTCGTACGGGCCAACTCCCGGCATCGGATCGCGGCGGGCGTGGATCGTACGGTGATCGGCGAGCAGAACTATTACCTGTGGGAGCATCTGCTGGCCAGCCTGCAGCGGATCGGCGCCGGAGTCGGCATCGCGATCGTGGTCGGCCCGCTGGTGGGGTTCGTGATGGGCATGCTCACGCCGGTGCGGCTGGTCACCGAGCCGATTCTGAACTTTCTGCGGTCACTGCCGCCGCTCGGCTATATCGGTCTGTTGATCGTCTGGTTCGGCATCGGCGATCTGTCGAAGATCTGGCTGCTCTTCCTCGCCGCGTTCCCACCCATCGCCGTCGCCACGCTGAGCGGCGTCACCGGGGTGAAGCAGGACTACCTGAATGCCGCCCGCTCACTGGGTGCCGGTCGGGCCCAGGTTATTTCGCGCGTGGTGCTGCCCGCGACGCTGCCCGAAGTGATCGGCGGCATCCGGATCGCCACCGCGTTCGCCTGGACCACCGTGGTCGCCGCCGAGCTCAACAACGGCATACCGGGCATCGGTGGCCTCGCGTATATCGCGGGCACGCAGCTGAATACGCCGCTGACCATCGCCTGCATCATCGTGATCGGCTGCGCCGCACTGGTGCTCGACTCGGCGATCAAGATCGTGGGCGCTACAGCGGTTCCGTGGAAAGGCAAGGTATGAAATCCGCAGTCCGCCGGGTCGTCACGACCGCTCTCGCCATCGCAGCCGTTGCCGCGACGATCGCCGGGTGCGTGGAGTCCGGCCGCGGCGACACCGGCGCCACCGGAACACCGGCGACCTGCCCGTTCACTCCCGACCCGAGCGTCACCACGGAGGCCAGGCTCGGCTTCCAGGCGATCCCCAATGCCGATCTGTTCGTGAAGGATCGCGGCCTGCTCGCCGCCTGCCTGCCGAACGCGAAAGTCACCTGGAGCCAGTTCTCCTCGGGTGCGGACGTGGTCCAGGCGTTCGGTGCGGGCAGCCTCGACATCGGCACCATGGGGTCGAGTCCGGCGGCCAAGGCACTATCCGCGCCGTTGCACCTGCCGGTGCGGGTGCTGTGGATCCACGATGTCATCGGCACGTCGGAATCGCTGGTGGCCAAGGACAAGTCGGTCACCACGCTGGCCGAGCTGCGGGGCAAGCGCATCGCGACACCGTTCGGCAGCACCGCGCACTACAGTCTGCTCGCCGCGCTCGGTAAAGCCGGACTGGCCGACGATGTGCAGCTGATCAATATGAAGCCGGATGCGATTCCCGGCGCCTGGAACGGCGATCAGATCGACGCGGCGTGGGTGTGGGATCCGACCCTGTCGAAGCTCATCGAATCCGGCGGGCATCTCGTCACCTCCAGTGCCGACACCGCGGCCGCGGGCGCGCCCACCTTCGATGTGGCAGTCGCGCGGACGAAGTTCCTCGCGGACAACGCGCGATTCGCGGTGGTCTGGGCGAAGTTACAGGACCACGCGGTGCATCAGCTGCGGACCGAGCCGGAGGCCGCCGCCGTCTCGCTCGGCGCGCAACTCGGCATCGAGCCCACACTGGTCGGACCGCAGCTGGCCGGATACACCTACCTCCGCGCGGCCGAACAGACCGACGTGAAGTATCTGGGCGGTGGGTTCGGCGGCGATCTGCGTCAGACGGCCGAATTCCTGTTGAGCCAAGGCGGCATCGACGCGGTCGGTGACGAATCCGCCTACCGGAACGGCATTTACGCTGACGCGGCTGCGGGGGCGGCCTCGTGACGGGCGACGAGCTCGTCCGGCAGCGCGTCGTTCTCGCCGGGGTGAGCAAGAGCTACCGCGGCGATGGCGGACCGGCGCCGGTGCTCGCACCGACCGATCTGACCATCGATGGCGGCGAATTCGTTTGTGTAGTAGGCCCTTCCGGCTGTGGGAAGTCGACGCTGCTGAACATCCTTGCCGGGTTTCTGGAGCCGAGCGAAGGCACGGTGCGGGTCGGTGGTCGTCCGGTCACCGGACCCGACCCGAACCGCGGCGTCGTCTTCCAGCAGCCCAATCTCTACCCCTGGCTGTCGGTCCGGCAGAACGTCGAGTTCGGCCCGAAAGTCCGTGGCGTGCCGCGTGGTCGGCGCACCGCCGAGGCCGAACGCATGCTGGCCCTGGTCGGCCTCGACCACCTCGGCGGCCGCCGCCCCTACGAACTGTCCGGCGGCCAACAACAACGCGCCCAGATCGCCCGCGTTCTCGTCAACGATCCACAGATCATCCTGATGGACGAACCCTTCGGCGCCCTGGACGCACTCACCCGCGAAAAGCTCCAAGGCGAACTGCTCACCCTCTGGCGTGACCGCAGAAAAACCGTCCTCTTCGTCACCCACAGCATCGACGAAGCCCTACTCCTCGGCACCCGCGTCCTGGTCATGGGCACCCGCCCCGGCCGCATCATCTACGACAAACCGACCTCCTTCAAAGCCGACCTCCCCACCCCCTCCTTCACCACAACCCGCGCCCACCCCGCCTTCACCACCATGCGCGACGAGGTCTCAGCCCACATCTACGCCGCCCACGGCTAAGGATCCAGCACTCACACGGCGAGGACAGCGACCTCAAACTTCTGACACCACGCATCATGCGTCACCAGCGTGAGACTCTCACATCGCGCCTGCGCCACCAGAATTCGGTCGAACGGATCGCGATGGATCAGCGGCAGCCGAGCGGCGACGATGGCGTGCTCGTAGTCAATAGGCAGCGGAGCAAACCCGCTGCCCCTGATGTGCTCGGGCAGATCGACCGGCCCGACCGACTTGCCGAGGGCTTGTTTGATGGCGGCTTCCCAGACCGTCGCCGCACTCACGTAGACGTCCGGGTCGTGGTCGAGCCGCTCCTTCAGTTCGTCGGACAACGCTGGGTCGTCGGTCAGCCACCACAGCACCACGTGGGTGTCCAGCAGCAAGCTCACGACGTGGTGCCGAAGTCGTCAGCGATCTGGGCATTTGTCTCATCCGAGTCCCAGTCCGGAGCCAGCACGAGCCTGCCACGAAGGGAGCCTCGCCCGCCACGGTTCCCCTTGCGGATCAGCGGGACCACCTTCGCGACGGGGTGACCAGCACGGCTGATGACAATCTCCTCGCCACGCTCGACGCGCTCGATGATTCGTGACAGGTTCGTTTTCGCATCGTGGATGTTGTACTGCTCGGCCGCGCCTCCGGACATGGCCACCTCCTTAGCTAAGAGCTAAGTCCACTTAGCTCCACGTAGCTAGTCCGTCCCCCCGCCCGACTACCGGTGACTCGGGCTGGCGGAAACCCGCACGGGCTATTGCGCCCGCACCGGGGAGACGTCGACCGAGACGGTGATGGTGCTGTCCTTGGCGTCGGTGTAGATGATGCCGCGTAGTGGGGGGACGTCGGCGTAGTCGCGGCCCCAGGCGACGGTGACGTAGCGTTCGTCGGCGAATTGGTCGTTGGTGGGGTCGAAGTCGATCCAGTGACCGGTTCGGTCGTGTTGATCGCTGCCGGGCACCCAGACGGCGGCCCACGCGTGGGTGGCGTCGGCGCCGACCATGCGCTCCCGACCCGGCGGTGGATCGGTGGCCAGGTAGCCGGAGACGTAGCGGCCGGCCAGGCCATGGGACCGCAAGCAGGCCACCGCGATCCGCGCGAAGTCCTGGCAGACGCCGGCGCGGGCCGCGAACACGTCGGCGACCCGGGTGGAGACGGTGGTGGAGCCGGACCGGTAGGTGAAGTCGCGGTGGATGCGGCTGTTGAGGTCGGCCACCGCGGCCAGCAGCGGGCGGCCGGGCGTCAACGATTCCGCCGCGTAAGCCGTGACCTCAGGTGTGATCTCGGGCGGGTACAGGTCGAGGGTGAACTCCACGGCCAGCGGGCCCGTCGCGCCGGTCGGGCGCGCGTTCTCCCACGGCTGGGCGGCCGGGCAGACGGCGGTGTGGTCCGGACGATCCACCTCGACAATGGATTCGCCCGCGACGACCAGGGTCCGGTGCTCGTCGGTGACATGGAAGTAGGAGGTGGTGTTGCCGTACACGTCCGAGCCGATGGACTGATCCGACGGCGCGGGCTCGATCGAGATGTCGTGCGCGAGCAACCGCTGGCCGGGGAATTCGCGCGGCGTCAGGTAGGCGCGCCCGTAGGAACTGTGCACGTCGTCGGAGTAGCAGTAAGTGGTGCGGTGTGCCACCCGGTAACGCCGGGCGCGACCGTCCGGGCCGCTCATCCGACCACCCGCGTGCTGCCCCACAGCGGCTGAAACCCTTCGGGCAGCGACAGTTTCGAGGTTTCGAACGAATCGGACAGCTTGCGCAGCCGCAGGTGCACACCCTCGAGCAGTTCGGCGAGTTCGGTGCGGACACCCGCGTCGTCGGTCACCTCGAGATCGTCCGAATCGAGGCGACGCAGCATCCGTTGGGCGTCGGCGAGCAAGCGTTGCGGCCGCGTCGATCCCGACGCACCGGGCAGCGCCTGGAAGTCGGCATCGATGCGCTCCAGCTGGTAGGCCAGCGAACGCGGGTTGGCGGTATCGAACAACAGCAGTTCGGCGACCGCGGCGACGCGCACCGAATCCCGATGCCGCCGACGGTAACTCACCTGGGACTCGGCCGCCCGCAGCACCGATTCGGTGACCACCCGTTCGGCCTCCTCCGGGAATTCCTGGGTCAGCGCCGCCGACAGCAACGCCGTCAACGCCAATCCCCGCTCGATCCGCTTACCGATATCCATGACGTACCAACCGGAATCGCGAACCAGCGACTCGGCGCCGATGCCGGACAAGGCGAGCAGCGCCGCCAGGGTCAGCGAGTGCACCGCGGCCAACTCGCTCTCCCGGTCGCCCTCGCCACCACGGAACTCCGCGAGCGCTCGATCCACCGCACTCAGGATCATCCAGGTATCGCCGGACAACTGGTCACGCACCGCACGCGCGGCGTTCTCGTACCGGTCGATCGCGAAAGCCAGGGACCCGGGCAGTTCTCGGTCGATCGTCAATGCCACCAGGTAGTCGTGCCCCACGCGCGACACTGCCGCCCCAGCGGCCGGACCGAGTTCCTGGTCTCCTGTCGAATCATCCTGCTCCACACGAGCTTCCGCGTTCTCCGCGCCGCTGACATCGGTCAACTCGGCAGCCGGGGCGACGGTCGAGGTCGTCCGAGCCAACGCCCCCATCAGGACCGGCAGCGCCTCGGCACCGTCGAGCCAGGGCCGGTAACGGTAGTCCCGGTAGCGGTCATGGGTGGCGATGAGCAGGCGAGCGGCGGCTTCGGCGCGTTCGCCGTACCGGCCCATCCAGTACAGGTCGTTCAGCACACGTGGCGAAGTGACGGCCGCCGCGCCCGCGACGGTGCGCTGTTCGCGTTCCTCACGCGGCGCCTCGGTACCCACCGCCGGAACGGCACTCGGTGCCGCCCTGACCCAGATGTCCTTCGCGGCCACCTTGACGACCGAGTCGTCGGGCTCGATACGCTGACCGAGCTGACCGAGACCACCGGTCATCGCCGTGTAACCACCGCGCCGGGCCAGCGAGAACAGCCGCATACCGACCGGCGCCGGGGTGAGTCCGCCATACCCTTCGACAGCCGGTGCCACCGAGAACTGCGCGGGTTCCTGCCCCACCCACTGCCAGCCGGTCACCTCGATCCTGGCCCGCAATTCCGCGCACTGCGCCTCCGACAGTTCGGGGCCGAACACGGTGGCGCCGTCCACCACCGACCGAATGATCAGCCGGTCCAGGTTGCGCACCAGATGCGCCCGCTCGGTGTCGTCACCGCCCCAGTACGACGGTGCGCTGTCGAGCAGCAGCTCCTCGCCGAGCAAGGTCCTGGACAGTTCCGGCAGGAACCGCGCCAACGCGGGGTTCTCCAGCAATCCGCTGCCCAGGGTGTTCACCACGGTCACCGCGCCACGGCGCAGCACCTCGACCAAACCGACCACCCCGAGTCGCGAATCCGGCCGCAGGTCGAGCGGATCGGCGAATTCCGCGTCCACCCGACGCAGCACCACATCGACCCGTTTCAGCGTGCCGAGCGACCGCATCCACAGCGCACCGTCACGCACCACCAGGTCCGCGCTCTCCACCAGCGGGAACCCGAGCATCGACGCCAGATAGGCCTGATCGAAGGCGGTCTCCGAATGCACGCCGGGGCTCAGCACCACCACAACCGGATCGTCGTCCTCGACCGCCTGCGCGGATTCGATGAGCATCAGGCGCATCGCCCGGACGAACGGCGTGAGCGGCTTCGGATTGGAATGCTCGAACGCCTCCGGGATGGCCGTCGACACGACCCGGCGATCGGCGAGGGCGTACCCGGCGCCCGAGGGCGCCTGCGCCCAATCGGCGACCACCCGGAACTGGCCGTCACTCCAGCGGCTGACGTCGCAGGCATGCAGAAACAGCTGGTGCCGCCCCGGCACCGTGATGCCGTGCGCGGCACGCACATAGCCGTTGCTGCCGAAGATCACTTCAGGTGGCAGCAGCCCCGACGTCAGCATCCGGCGCGGCCCGTAGATATCGGTGAGCACTTCGTCGAGCACCCGCGAGCGCTGCACCAGCCCCGCCTCCAGCCGGCTCCAGTCGTCGACGGAGACGAGCAGCGGAATGGGGTCGAGCCGCCACGGCGCGTTCTGCGTCTCCCCCGACTCGCCGAACTCGGTGTAGGTGATGCCGTCGTCCTCGACCAGCCTGCGTACCCGGCTGTGCAACCTGCCGAGCCCGGCGGTGCCGATCTCGACGAAGTCCGCCGACAGCTCCGACCACATCCGGCGCACGGTGCCGTCCGGGGCCACCAGCTCGTCGTAGTAGCCGTCGGTGGGCCTGCCGCATTCGTCGCGGGCGCCGGACGCGGCGCTCTCGGCGCGGTAGCGGGCGAACTGCTCGATCACCTGCTCGCGGACCTCTGCCCCGGCAGTCGATTCGGGTCGCGCGTCCTCGCGGAGCGTCACCGCCCCGACCGCGCTTCCAGCGGGCGCACTCGCCGCCGATCGACAGCGCGGCGGGTCCGGTGGTCGAGCGACACCTCGATGCCCATGCAGCAAGTTCACCACACCGGCGCCGACATGGCCCGGCAGCCGGCGTACCGAAACCGCGACGCGACACACATCGCCGATCTCCCGCAGCGCGGAGCGCGGGAGTGGTAGACAAAAGATAACGAACCGATCTCGTCGGGAGGTCACATGCGTGCGCCGGATTGTTCATCCTGCGAATCCGCCGTCGACCACTGTCACGGCACCCTCATCGTCCATGCGAGCAGGCTCACCGAATGCACCGAGGGCGACTGCGTAGATCTCGACTACATCAGGCACACCTTCGTCGTCGACTGCGCCGATGTGGCGGGCGGCTGCGCCTGCGCCGAGCCCGACACGGCCCGTCGCCTGGCCTGATCCGGACCGTACGTACCCTGTCCGGGTGAGCTATGACCACGTCTTGCTGCCGTCCGGTGTCGCGTCGTCGATCCCCGAGGTCGACGCTTACCTGAGCACTCAGCAGGGGGTTCCGGAGACGAGCATGGTTACCCGGATCGCGGCCGAACTGAACACCGCCGACGCGGAACTGCCCGAAGACGACAGCTTCCTCAGCGCCGCCCCGGTGGGCGGTGGCGCGACCGGCGCGGCGCTGCGGGTCTCGTGCCCGTACGACGCGATCGGCTTCGTCCGGCAGCTGCTGTTCTCGATCGCGACACCGCTGGACTACGCGGTCTACGACCCGCAGCTGGCGTGGCTGATCGACCCGGCCGGGCATGTGCCCGCCACGGTCACCCACGGCGGCGCGGGCGAGTTCCCCTACTTGACCAAACCCCTTGCCGATCAGTGGGTTTCCGAGCTTGCCCCGCCGAACCCCTACCTGGTGGTGGAACGCGACGACCAGGTCTACATGCAGACCTACCGGGAAAAGACCGGCGCGTTCACCCTCGAATACCGAGATGGCTCGCCGGACAAGCACTTCGGTACCACGGTGCTGGACGCCCCGACGGTGTCCGCGGTCATCTGGGACTGGGCCACCGGTGACCGCAGCCGCATGCACACGCTGCCGTGGTCCCGCGTCGAACTCTGATTGCCTTGCGGCCTACTGGTTTTGCACGGCGAGGCGACCGGCCAGCGCGATGAAGGAGGCGCCGAACACCCGGCGCATCCAGGTCACCACGGCGGGCCGGGAGATGACGTGGCTGCGGACCGCCGCAGCGCACGCGCCGTAGATCGCGAACACGACGAACGTGGCGAGCATGAAGATGGCGCTGAGTTCGAGCATGCGCGCCAACGCATTCGGTGACCCGTTGGGCACGAACTGCGGCAGGAACGCGAAGAAGAAGATGGTCAGCTTGGGGTTGAGAATATTGAGCAGCACCGCCGAGATGATCACCTTGCGGGCCGACTGGGTGGTCTGCTCGCTCTCCTCGGGCACGGTGAGCACACCCTTGTCGCGGAAAGTGCTCCACGCCATGTAGATCAGGTAGGCGACACCGAGATACTTCAACGTCTGGAATGCGACGGCGCTCGCATTGAGCAGCGCCGCCAGACCGGTGATCGCCGCGATCATGTGCGGGACGGTGCCGAGCGTGCAACCGAATGCAGCGATCATGCTTGCCTTCGTGCCCCGGGAAAGGCCCGCCGCCAGCGTGAACAGCGCGCCGGTGCCGGGGGTGGCAACGATGACGAGCGTTGTCAGCATGAATTCGATGCTCATCTCCGACACAGTAACTCGTACCCGGCGTACCGCAACCCCCGCGGATTCGGGGCTGGACCTGGCGCGGAACTAGAGCGCGCGGCGTCCGGAGAGTGCGCGGCCCAACGTCAACTCGTCCGCGAATTCCAGATCGCCGCCCATCGGCAATCCCGACGCCAGCCTGGTCACGCTGAGACCGGGGAAGTCGCGCAGCATCCGCACCAGATAGGTGGCCGTCGCCTCGCCCTCGGTATTCGGGTCGGTCGCGATGATCACCTCGCTGACATCGATGCCGTCCTCCTGGTTGCCGATGCGCGCCAACAGCTCCCGGATCCGCAGCTGGTCCGGCCCGATACCGCTGAGTGGGTCGAGCGCACCGCCGAGCACGTGGTAGCGACCACGGAACTCACGGGTGCGCTCGATCGCCTGCACGTCCTTGGGCTCCTCGACCACACAGATCATGGTGCGGTCGCGGCGTGGGTCGGCACAGATGCGGCACATCTCGCCGTCGGAAACGGTGCCGCAGACCACGCAGAACTGCACGCCGTCGCGCACCTTCTGCAAGGCGGCCTGCAGCCGGTCGATCTCCGGCGGCTCCACCTGAAGAAGGTGAAAAGCGATGCGCTGCGCGCTCTTCGGACCGACGCCGGGCAGCTTGCCCAGCTCGTCGATCAGATCCTGAACCGGACCCTCGTACAACGGCTATGTCCTCGTGGCTATCAGAAGTTCGGCAGACCGGGCAGCGAGCCGCCGCCGAGTCCACCGGAGAGTGGGCCGAGGCGCTCGGCCGCGAGCTGCTGCGCGTTGGCCATCGCGGCGTTGACGGCGCCGATCACCAAGTCCTGCAGCGTCTCCACGTCCTCCGGGTCGACCGCCTTGGGATCGATGGTCAGCGAAACGACCTCACCGGACGCCTTGATGGTGACCTTGACCAGCCCACCGCCTGCCTGGCCTTCCACCTCGGCCGCGGCGAGCTCGGCCTGAGCTTCCATCACCGCCTGCTGCATCTGCTGGGCTTGGGCGAGTAACTGCTGCATGTCGAACTGACCACCGGGCTGCACGGCATATTCCTCTCTGGGGAAAGTGTCACTGATCAGCCTAGTCCTGACGCGCGGGCGGGCCGGAGCCGCCTGGACCGATCGGACGGACCTCGGTACCGAAATCCGCCCGGCAATATACGTCCCGACCGGTCGTTATGTCTCCGATGCATGGCTGGTAACAGGTTGGGTAGTTCTGGAAGCAGAGCCGCAAGATCGACTTACCATCGGATGTGAGTCGGGAGACCGGTGCGGCAGTTCGGGAGATAGCTATGCACGCGATCCGAGTACGTTTCCTGAGCACTCTGGTGCTTTCGCTGGGAATCCCCAGTCTCTTCCTCGGCTCGACCGGTCCGACGGCCGCCGCCGATTCCGATGTCACCGAGGCAGCGGCGGACTACGGCGGCGGCTGCGTCCTCTACCCGGACAACAAGGCCGCCACGATCGACTCGCTGCGCTTCCGATGTTCGGCCGAGCAGCAGGACGCCGTCTTCCGCGACGCACCCCGCGGCGATGTCCCGATGGGCGTGAAGAACGGCTGGGTGACCAGGCCACCGACGATCCAGGGCATTGCCTCCGGCTTGTGGATCGGCAAGACCTTCTACACCGGCCCCGACGGCGGCCACCTGATGAACCGCGTCACCGGCGCCGGAGTCGAAGCCTGGCCCGCACACGTCTACACCGCCCCCGCCCTACTGGACGGCAGGCCGACATGGGCCCTGAACTACGCCCCGTCCCCCACACCCCCCGTCTACGACGAAATCCGAGAGGTCACACCCGGCGTCTGGTTCGGCTACTCCTGGTGGCGCGGCGCCTTCCAACACACAATGCTGCTGACTTTCGTGCTCGCCTGAATCTTCTCGCGACACCTCGCCGCGATTGACCATTCCTCCAATTCAGGTGCGCGTCGAATTCAAGTGCGCGCCAACCTCACAGGGGCGATCATGGGCAAGTCAGATCAGTAAGGCGTCGAAGGGAGCAGTCCGGTGGAGCAGGCCACGGTGTACCGATGGAACAGCCGCAACGGCACCGGTGTGCTGACCCGCCCGGACGGGCCACCCGCGTGGTTCCACTTGTCCAGCATCGTGGAGGGGGATGTGCTCACTCTGCAAGAGGGTGATCGCGTCGACGTCGAAATCGAAAACGTTCCACAGGGGGAGTTCGAATGCAGGGCAGTATCTGTGCGCAGGCACGTCCCTTAACCACTGCCGTTGCCGCACTCGCGGCTATTTTGGCAACCGTGCTCGCGTTGGCGCCCCACGCCACCGCGGACCCGCCCGGGGGGTCTATCACTACCACCCGAATGACACTCGCTATCGCTACGACGGTCTGCACGGTAGTTTCACCGGCGATGTGGTCTACGCCAACCAGAACGCAGATGGCGGCAACAGGCTGATCTGGTCGCTTCGACTCTCGCCGTCCGTGCAGGCAATCGTGCGAGGCCCGATGAACTGCGGCGCCGTCGTCGAAGGCAAGGGCGGGTACAGCGACTACCACGCGGGCATTCCCGCCGACTACTGGTGGCACTCGGTCGTTACCGATCTTCGACTCGACACCACTTATAGGCTCCGAGCGCGCTGTGACTTCACGGCGACCAATGGGTACACCACCGCTCCTGGCAACGTCCAGTACAGCGTCGAGTTCACTATGCATTCGACGTAGCGCCACTGTTCGACGCTCCTGACACGTACGTGTCAAGCCGGATCCAATCCTGCTGACTTTCGTGCTCGCCTGAATCTTCTCGCCGAAAAGTTGACTCTCCCCCCGCTGGAGGGTGTTCGCTGGGAGGCATGACAGCGACCGTCTCCATCGGGGAGTTCGCCAGGTTGACGTACCTGAGTGTGAAAACGCTCCGGTACTACCACGACATCGAACTGCTCGAGCCCGTCGCGGTCGACTCCGGGTCCGGGTATCGGCGGTACTCGACGGACCAAGTGGCACAGGCACATCTGATCCGGCGTCTGCGTCAGCTCGACATGCCGCTGCCGGAGATCAAGGCTGTGCTGGCCGCGCCCGACGACGACACCCGCAACGTGGCCCTGCGCGCCCATCTGGAACGGATGGAAGCGGAGTTGGTCCGGACCCGCTCGGTGGTCGCGTCGCTGCGTTCGCTGCTCACCCCCGCCGCGCCGATCGCCGTCGAATACCGTTCGATCCCGGCCTTTTCCGCGCTCGCGGTCACCGACCTGGTGAGCCGGGAAGAGATCGGCCCATGGTGCCAGGCGTCGTACCCACTGCTGCACCAGACGCTGATCGCGGCGGGCATCGAACCCGACGGCGTCGACGGAGCCACCTATTCCATGGAGTTCTTCGAGAACGACCTCGGCGAGGTGGTGGCCTATGTTCCGATCCCGGCCGCCGCCAGGATCGAACCGTTCGACCGGGTATCGGTGATCGAGCTACCGGCGCGGCACTTCGCGATCGCGCTGCACCAGGGACCTTTCGACGACTTCGACCGCACCTACGGCGCGCTGGGCAGCCACGTCGCCGAGCACGACAGCGCGCTCACCGAACCGGTTCGGGAACGGTACCTGCGCGGCCCCGCCGACACCGACGACCCGACCGCCTACCGCACCGAAGTCTGCTGGCCGATCGGCCTGCTCTGAGAAAGTGGAGACAATATGACCCTGTCGCTCGCACACGTCACCGTCGACTGCACCGATGCCGCCGCTCTCGCCGGATTCTGGTCCGAGTTGCTGGACCTCCCGGTCGACCAGGGCGCGTCCGAACAATTCGCCACCATCGGCCGCGAGGCGGGGGCCTCGCCGGTGCTGATGTTCATCAGGGTGCCGGACAAGACGCCGGGCAAGAACGTGATCCACCTCGACCTGATCGCCGAGGACTGGCATCAGCACATCGAGCGCGCGGTCAGCTTGGGCGCCAAGCGCATCGGCGATTTCGACGAGTACGGCGCGAAGTGGACCACGCTGGCCGACCCCGAAGGGAATCTCTTCGACATCGGCGCGAAGTAGCCGAGACGAGCGCAGCCCGGCACTCAGGTGCCGGGCGGCGCTAATGCGTCAGGCGCTGGTGCGCATGCGTCAGGCGCTGGTGCGCATGCGTCAGGCGCTGGTGCGCGTGCGTCAGGCGCTGGTGCGCATGCGTCAGGCGCTGGTGCGCGTGCCTCAGGCGAGCTCGCGCTGCAGGTTGCCGAGCACCTCGGCCTGGATCTTCTTCAGTCCGAGTGGCGCGAAGATCCCCTCGAAGATGCCCGCGATACCGCCCGCACCCTGCCAGGTGGTGCGTAGCGTGACCTGCGAGCCCGCGCCGTCCGGCGTCACGGTCCAGGTGTTCACCATGGTGGAATTCGAATCCCGTTCGGTGACAATGGAATCCGAGACGGTGACGACGGCGTGCACGTTGCGTGTGCGCTTCTCGGTGGCCTGCAGCGTCCACTCCGCCACGGTGCCCGCGCCCTTGCCACCCTCGACGACCTTGTAGTTGCGGTAGTGCGAGGAAAGAATGCGCGGCCGCACCGTCTCGTAGTCCGAAATGGCCTCGAGGGTGCGCTGCGGATCCGCCGCCACGGCGATCGAACTACTGGCGCTGACCTGTCCCACAATGAGCTCCTTGTCCGGGTACGGTATCTCGACCGGTGTCCATCCTGCCCTGTAGCGGCTGCCGCGCGGCACAGCGGTCGAGTCGTGTGGCGAACTTCTCCGGTCGGGGCGATATTCCGCCTTGCAACATATGCGTGACATTTCTCCCGAGACGGTGCCCTCGTGGTGGTCTCACACAACGGTGCGTACTAGCGTCGAGGAGTGGCAGTGAGTCTGTTGGGGAAGGCCGGACGCGCACCGGCCGCACGCGAATCCGGGTATGCCGCGCATCAGGCCGGGGTGGATCGACTCCTGGCCAGTTATCGCGCTATTCCCGGCGACGCCAACGTGCGGCTGGCGAAGAAAACGTCGAACCTGTTCCGGGCCAGGGCCAAGAACCCCGCGCCCGGCCTCGATGTATCCGGGCTGGCAGAGGTGATCGCGGTGGACCCGGTGGCGAAGACCGCCGACGTGGCCGGGATGACCACGTACGAGAACCTGGTTGCCGCCACCCTCCCGTATGGCCTCGCACCTCTGGTGGTGCCGCAGCTCAAGACGATCACCCTCGGCGGGGCGGTCACCGGCCTCGGCATCGAGTCGACCTCGTTCCGCAATGGCCTGCCGCACGAGTCGGTGCTGGAGATGGACATCCTGACCGGCGCGGGCGAGATCATCACCGCCACCCCGGACAACGAGCACGCCGACCTGTTCCGCGGCTTCCCGAACTCCTACGGCACGCTCGGCTATTCGGTCCGGCTGAAGATCGAGCTGGAAGCCGTGCGGCCCTATGTGGCCATGCGGCACCTGCGGTTCCACGACCTGCGCGAGTTGGAGCGGACCCTCGCCACGATCGTCGACGAGAAGTCCTACGACGGTGAACGGGTGGACTACCTCGACGGCGTGGTGTTCACCGCCGACGAGAGCTACCTGACCCTCGGTCGCCAAACCGACGAGCCGGGCCCGGTCAGCGACTACACCGGAATGGACATCTTCTACCGGTCCATCCAGCACGACTCCGCCGAACCGAAACGCGACCGGCTGACCATCCACGACTACCTCTGGCGCTGGGACACCGACTGGTTCTGGTGCTCGCGCGCCTTCGGCACGCAGAATCCGAAGATCCGCCGGTTCTGGCCGAAGCGCTACCGGCGCAGCAGCTTCTATTGGAAACTGATCGCGCTCGACCACAAGTACCACATCGCCGACAAGCTGGAGGCCCGGCAGGGCAATCCGCCGCGCGAGCGGGTGGTGCAGGACATCGAGGTGCCGGTCGAACGCACCGCCGACTTCGTCGAGTGGTTCCTGCGCGAGATTCCGATCGAGCCGATCTGGCTGTGCCCGCTGCGGCTGCGCGACACCGGCGCGCCCGAGACATCCGAGCGCACCTGGCCGCTGTACCCGCTCGAGCCGAACCGCACGTATGTCAACGTCGGTTTCTGGTCTGCCGTCCCCACCGTGCCCGGACAGCAGGAAGGAGCGGCCAACCGGGCGATCGAGCGCACCGTGACCGACTTCGACGGACATAAGTCGCTGTACTCGGATTCCTATTACGACAAGGATGAGTTCGCGGCACTGTACGGCGGCAATATCTACACCGAACTGAAGAAACGCTACGACCCAGACCAGCGGCTGCTGGATTTGTATTCGAAGGCGGTGCAACGCAAATGACGACATTCAAGGACCGTTCCGACGTCTTAGCGGATCTAGGGACCAAACTCAGCATTGCCGAGATATTCGAGACGCTGATCGACGGCGAGGTACCGATCCGGCTGACCGCGTACGACGGCAGCACGACCGGCCCGGCGGACTCGAAGTACGGGCTGGAGATCAAGACGCCGCGTGGCATCAACTACCTGGCCACCGCGCCCGGCGACCTCGGCATGGCCCGTGCGTACATCGCGGGCGACATGACCGCGAGCGGTGTCCATCCCGGCGACCCCTACGACATTCTCCGGGCGATGGACGGGCTGAAGTTCCACCGCCCGTCCGCGCTCGCGCTGGTCACCATCGCCCGCTCGCTGGGCTGGGAGCGGCTCAAGCCGGTGGCGCCGCCGCCGCAGGAGACGCTGCCGCGCTGGCGGCGGATCGCGCTGGAGGGCCTGCGGCACTCCAAGACTCGCGACGCCGAGGCCATCCACCACCATTACGACGTCTCCAACAAGTTCTACGAGTACGTGCTCGGCCCGTCGATGACCTACACCTGCGCGTGTTACGGCGACGAGGACTGGACGCTGGAGCAGGCGCAGGAGAACAAGTACCGGCTGATCTTCGAGAAGCTGCGACTGAAGGAAGGCGACCGGCTGCTCGACATCGGCTGCGGCTGGGGCGGCATGGTCCGCTACGCGGCCAAGCGCGGCGTCAAGGTGATCGGCGCGACGCTCTCGGCCGAGCAGGCGGAATGGGCGCAGAAGAAGATCGCCGAGCAGGGCCTGGCCGATCTCGCCGAGGTGCGGCACTCCGATTACCGGGATATCCCGGAGAGCGGCTTCGACGCGGTGTCCTCGATCGGACTGACCGAGCACATCGGTGTGCACAACTACCCGTACTACTTCGACTACATCAAGGGCAAGCTGCGCGATGGCGGCCTGTTCCTGAACCACTGCATCACCCGGCCGGACAACACCCGGACCACCAAGGCCGGTGACTTCATCGACCGCTACGTGTTCCCGGACGGCGAACTGATCGGCTCCGGCCGGATCATCTCGGAGATCCAGAACATCGGGCTCGAGGTGCTGCACGAGGAGAACCTGCGCGAGCACTACGCGCTCACCCTGCACGAATGGTGCAAGAACCTGGTGCGGAACTGGGACGCGTGCGTCGCCGAGGTCGGCGAGGGCACCGCGAAGGTGTGGGGCCTGTACATGGCGGGTTGCCGACTCGGCTTCCAGCGCAACGTTGTTCAGCTGCACCAGGTGCTCGGCGTGAAGCTGCCCGAAGACGGCGACTGGACCGTGCCGTTGCGCCCGTGGTGGCAGCCGTAGCCCTCAGCCCACTGCCCGCTCTAGCCCAGGAGTTCGTCCAGGAATAGGGCGGGCAGTTCGATGTCTCCGGTATGGGCTGCGGCGCTGGGCATTTCGGCGCGCAGCACGCGCAGGATGGAGACGACGCCGGGGCCCGCGTCGAGCAATGGTCTGGTCCAACCCAGTTCGGCGCAAGTGGCGGCCGCGGGCAGCAGCAGGCCGGTCGCTTCGCCGACCCAGCCGGATGCGGCGAGGCATTCGGCAAGCAGCAGCGCGGCGTCCAATTGCGCTCGAGGGCGGTGCTTTTCGAGCATTCGCCCGTGCAGTGCGCGGGCGCGGCGGACGGCGCGATCGTCCGAGCCGAGCCGACCCTGGGCCAGCAGCGCGCGGATCGCGGCGACCTCCTCGGCCTCCGCGGCGAGCA
Organism: Nocardia brasiliensis; assembly: GCF_042691675.1. Lineage (GTDB taxonomy): Bacteria > Actinomycetota > Actinomycetes > Mycobacteriales > Mycobacteriaceae > Nocardia > Nocardia brasiliensis_D. The sequence continues at coordinate 488,979 of NZ_CP170507.1, read as the reverse complement.
CCGCGGCACCGGTTATCCGATGGCCCGCGTGTAGCGGCGCGGAGGGCGATTCGGGTCCGGTGAACTGGGTGTCGGTGGTGTCCAGCGGCAAGCCGAGGCGCAGCCGTTCGGCGCGAATGTGCGCGGCCAGCCGGATCAGCCGTTTGTCGTTCGCGATCCGGGCGCCCTCGTCGAGCCGGGTCGCGGCGGTGAACAGGTCACCGAGCACCGCCTTGACCCGGGCGCCGATGACGAACGTCGAGATCAGAAAGTCGACCGGGCCGACCCTGGCGGCCAGCTGATGGCTCTCGTCGAGCAGCTGGTCGGCGGCGTCCAGATCACCACGGCGGTAGTTCAATTCGCCGAGCATGGCGGCGGCCACCCGCAGCGCGTGCGAGCGCGGACCCGACCGCGACTTCGCGACCTCCCACGCCTGCTGGAAACATTCCGTCGCCGTCCGGATGTCGAGTTGCTCGTAGGCGGCGGCCCCTCGCCCACACAGCCCGAAGACCTCGCCGAGCGGATCCTTCGACCGCGCATGGTATTCCGCCGCCCAGTCCTGGATCTCGCGGGCGCCGTCGAAGTCGAACTCGCACAGCCGCACGAACGAGGTCAGATTCGCCGCGGTGGACACGGTCCAGGCGGGCAGCTCGTCCGGCTTCTTCAGGCAATCCGCGATCCGGTCCAGCACGCCCTCGGTGTGGTCGCGGGCGATCTGATCGGCTGCGCCCAGCACGGCGGCCTGGCAGCGCTGCTGGTTCACATCCTCATCGGTCGACGAACCGCGCGCGAGAATGTTCGACAGCCTGCCGAGCGCCGTGCGCGCCGCACCGGACTGCTGCAGATTCACATTGGCCCGCGCCACCGCCATCAACAGCTTCGACCGCGAAGCCACCTGCTGCATCGGCAGTTTCGATACAGTGCCGAGCAGCGTCGCCAACCGGGACCGGTCGATCAGGTCCATGCCGCCGGTCTCCAGCAGGTCCAGCGCCATCTTGAAATCGGTGGCCGCCAGCGCGTGGTCGACCGACTTGCGCAGCAACTGGTGTTCGGCGTACCAGCGCGCCGCCTTGCGGTGCAACGACTTCAACCGGCCGGGCTGGGCACGTTCCAACCGGGCGCGCAGATGCTCGGCGAACAGCGGCTGGATCCGGAACCACTCCGGGTCGTGCTCGATCCGCCGGACGAACAACTCGCGCTGCTCGGCTTGTTCCAGCAGTTGTTCGGCGTCCTCGTCCTCCGACAGTGCCGCGGCCAGCGAACCGCACACCCGCTCGGTCACCGCGATCGACGTCAGAAATTCGAGCATCCTGGGTTCCAAGGTGGCCAGCACGTTTTCGGCGAGGTACTCGCGGATCCCGTGGTTTCCCTCGGACAGATTGGCGATCAGCTGGGCCGGATCGGCATTGCCCCGCAGCGAAAGGCTGACCAGCTGGATGGCGGCGGGCCAGCCGTCGGTGGCGGCGTGGATCTGCTCCAGCTGAGTGTCGGTGAGCGGGAAACCGTGCCGCTGCACCAGGATCTCCCTGGTCTCCTCGGTGGTCAGGCGCAGCGCGGCCGAACCGATCTCGACCAGCTCGTCGTGCACCCGCATCCGGCTGGTCGGCAGGCCGGACTGTTCCCGGCTCGTCACCACGAAGCGCAGATGGTGACATCCGTTGTCCAGCAACGCGTCCATCGCCCGGTGCGCCCCCGCGTCGGTGACCCGGTGCCAATCGTCCACGACCACCACCAGCGTGCTGCCGCTGGAATGAATCTCGTCGATGAGCGTCGAGATCACGAAAGCGGCGGCGTCGGCGGGTCTTTCCTCGAGCACCTGATCCAAGCCGGTGCCCACGTCCGGACGGACCCGGCGGATCGCCTGGATGAGGTGGGCGAGAAACCAGATCTCGTTGTCGTCATCGTGATCCACGCCGATCCAGGCGACGGGGATGCCGCGCTCGGTCAGGTCGGCCCGCCACTGGGCGGCCACGGTGCTCTTGCCGAAACCGGCGGGCGCGTGGATCACGGCGAGCCTGCGTCGGCCGCCCGCGCGCAGGATGTCCAGCAGGCGCGGGCGCGGCACCGGTTCGCGAGCCGGGGTCGGCGGCCGGAACTTGGTCGCCGCGGTCGGCGGCAAGGTCGCCGATCCACCCGCGCCGGTGTGCTGGGACACCGCGGGCCGCAGCGTCAGCGGCCAGCTGCGCCGGGCCGTCACCGCGGGGCGGGACCGAGTCGACGCCGAATCGGCGGGATGCTCGATCGGTTCGGGCGCGGAGACGGTTTCCAGCAGCGCCATCTCGTCGGGCATCTGGCCGTGGTCACGTTGCACGTTGCGCAGCAGTTGGCCGAAATCGTAGGCCGACGGCGGGCGGTCTTCGGGGTCGGTGGCCATGGCGCGCTGGATCGCGTCGGCCACGTCCGGCGGGATGTCGTGCTCGCGCAGGTCGGGCACCGGCTGAGTGGTGATCCGCAGGAACTGCGCGACCACCTTCTCCCCCGCCTGCCGCTCGAACGCCGCGTGCCCGGTGAGCAGCGCGAACAGCGTCGCGCCGAGGCCGTAGACATCCGAGCGGATGGTCGGCTCCTCGCCCTTGAGTACCTCCGGCGCGGTGAAAGCGGGCGAACCGGTGATCATGCTGCTGGAGGTCTGGAAACCGCCGGGGATTCTGGCGATGCCGAAGTCGGTCAGCTGTGGCTCGCCGTAGCCGCTGAGCAGCACGTTCGCCGGTTTCACGTCCCGGTGCAGGATCTGGGCCCGGTGCGCGCTCTCGATCGCGCCCGCGAGCTTCACCCCGGCGCGCAGCGAATCCGACCAGGTGAGCGGCCCCTGATCGCGGATCACCTGTTCCAGCGAGCCCCGCGTGCAATACGGCATCACGATGAACGGCAGCCCGCTCAGGGTGACATCGACCTGCAGGATATCGACGATATTCGGGTGCCCGGACAGCCTGCCCATGGCTTGTTCCTCGCGCAGGAAGCGCTCACGGCTTTCCAGCTCGATTTCCGAGGAGAGCACCTTCACCGCGACGACTCGATCCAACGTTCGCTGGACGCAGCGATAGACCACCCCGAAGCCGCCTCGGCCTATCTCCTTCGCCTCCGACAGCCCCATCGCCTCCAGCTCGTCGGCGATCCCGATGAGCGGATGGCGCTGGGTGTCCGAGTCGGCCGGAGACGGCTCGGGACCGACCTTGCCCGAACGCGTCCGTGGATTCATGTGACCACCTCGAACTCACATCGAATCGGCGCAAGCGGCAACCAACAAGCGCGCCGACGCACGGACATCACCTGAACCCCGCGCGATGTCCGATATGTCTGCGCATACTCCAACGTAGCGCGGCTGGGCACCCGGTGGGCGGAGTTTCGAAACAGGATGATTTCCACATCGACCTCCGCATGGTTGTGGCCGCTCGGGCCCGAGATCCGCTCCATCACATTCTGACCCCTGGCGTTGCGGAAGGCCGCGATTTGCCAGCGACCGTCCCGGCGGACCGGTGTCGCGAGGAGCGCGGTGTCCGGGCCGTAGCAGGGTGCGCGTGCGCACCGCTCGCGCGTGCGCCGAACCTAGCGGACGGCGAGGGCGATGAACTGGGTGATCTGGGTATCGGCGAAATTGTTGTCGCTCACCAGGACCAGGGTGCGCTCACCGGAGGACAGGCGAGGACCCCAGGTCATGCCCTCGACATTGTCGATGTGCGGCAGGCCGACGTCGGCGAGGTCGACCAGCAGCCGCTTGGTGACCGGGCGGGCGTTACCGAGCGGGGCATCGAGCACGTTGGTCGCGGCGCCGAGGTCGGCCTGGTAGATCCGGATCTTGTTGCCCGTACCGACGACGAAGGAGCGTTCCAGGACGAGGAACTTCGTCGGGTCGAGTGGGTCGGCGGCGAGGATCGAGGCGATGCCGTTCATCCCGAGGCCGGGCTGCGGGCGGGACTCGGCGAAGACCGGGTCCATCGGGTACGCGTACTGCGCGAGCAGTGGGCCGGACCGCGCCCGCACGGTGAGCCGTGCGGTCGCGCCTGAGGTCGTGGTCGCCAGCGGGCCGTCCTGCAGCAGCGGCCCTTCCATCGACGTCACGTACAGCGAACCACCAGCGGCGAACGTCGCTCCTTCCAGCGCCATGTTCTGCCGCGGGCCGGAATCCGGCCGCATCCGTTCGTTGTCCGGGATCGGCAGCTCGCCCGCGAAAGTACCGTCGGGACGGCTGACCCGGACCGACGGATCGGTGAGCACCGAGTCGGTGCGCTCACCCTCCTGGGTCCAGTAGTAGTCACCGGTCCACGGGTCGACCCGAATCTCCTCCGGATCCACCGACTTCGGGCCGTAAGCGGAACCATCGGCGGTCAGCAGCGGGTGAGTTCCGGTGAATTCCGCTGGGCCCACGCCGTTTTCGCCCACCGGAAAGCGGGCGGTATAGAACCGTGCGGGATCGCGCTCCGAGCGGTCGTCACTGATCAGCACGTAATCGCCGGTGCGCGAATCGAAGTCGATCCCGGACAGGCCGCCCACCGTCGTGCCCTGGTAATCCACGTTGTACGGCACGACCTGCTCGCCGAGCAATCGAACCGCGGACCCGGGCTCGGCACTCGCCGCCGGTGCCACCCCGAACGCCACCGCGATGCTCGCGACCAACAGTGTTCGCCCACGTCTTGCCAGTCCATGCACGCGCATCACGTTATCCACAGTGCGGTACCGGTAGGTGAACAGCACCCGAATCGGCCGTACCGACGCCTCTGGAAACGGCGAAAGCCCGCCACCGCGAAACACGGTGGCGGGCTTTGCCGTTGATGACTACTTGCGCAGCGAGGCGGGAACCTCGAAGCGATCGCCGTAGGTCTTGGCGAGGTAGTCGGCGCGCTCGACGAACGCGGCCTGCCCACCCGGGTAACCGACGATGAACTGGTGCACACCACCGGTCCAGGCCGGGAAACCGATGCCGAAGATCGAGCCGATGTTGGCGTCGGCGGTGGTCTCCAGCACGCCCTCGTCGAAGCACTTCTGGGTCTCGATCGCCTCCGCGAACAGCATGCGGTCGATCAGATCCTGCAGCGGCACGGTGAAGCCCGCCGTGGTCTTGAAGTGCTCACGCAGGCCCGGCCACAGACCGGTGCGCTTGCCGTTCTCGTCGTACTCGTAGAAGCCCGCCTTCTCCAGGCGACCCGGACGACCCTCCGCGACCATGTAGTCGATGACGTCCTGCGCCGGGTGGCGCTTCTTGCCCATCGTGGTGTCGCCCTGCTCGGCGGCCTCGATGGTCTCCTTGGCGATCTTCTGCATGAGCTTCATGTTCAGCTCATCCGACAGCTGCAGCGGCGCGGCCGGGTAGCCCGCCTGCAGACCGGCCTGCTCGATGGTCGCGGGCTCGATGCCCTCGGTGAGCATGGCGATCGCCTCGTTGACGAAGGTGCCGATCACCCGCGAGGTGAAGAAACCACGGCTGTCGTTGACCACGATCGGGGTCTTCTTGATCGCGAGGGTGTAGTCGAACACCCTGGCCAGCGCCTCGGGCGAGGTCTTCTCACCCTTGATGATCTCCACCAGCGGCATCTTGTCGACCGGCGAGAAGAAGTGGATGCCGATGAAGTCTTCCTGGCGCTTCACCCCGGCCGCGAGACCGGTGATCGGCAGGGTGGAGGTGTTCGAGCCGAGCAGCGCGTCCGGGGTGACGATGTCCTCGATCTCCTGGAACACCTTGTGCTTGAGCTCGGTGTTCTCGAAGACGGCCTCGATCACGAAGTCGACGCCGTCGAAGTCCTTGGCGTCGGCGGACGGCTTGATCCGATCGAGCAGCGCCTTGGACTTCTCCTCGGTGGTCTTGCCCCGGGACAGCGCCTTGGCCTCGATCTTCTCGGAGTAGTTCTTGCCGCGCTCGGCCGCCTCGATGGTGACGTCCTTGAGCACGACGTCGTAGCCGGCCTTGGCGGAGACGTAGGCGATGCCCGCGCCCATCATGCCCGCGCCGAGCACGCCGATCTTCTTGATCTCCTTCTTCGGCACATCGTTCGGCCGCGAGCCACCGTTGTTGATGGCCTGCAGGTCGAAGAAGAACGCCTGGATCATGTTCTTCGCGACCGGGCCGGTGAGCAGGTGCACGAAGTAGCGCGACTCGATGAGCGAGGCATTGTCGATGTCGACCTGCGAGCCCTCGACCGCGGCGGCCATGATCGCCCGCGGGGCCGGCATGTTCGCGCCCTTGAGCTGCTTGCGCAGGTTGGCCGGGAAGGCGGGCAGGTTGGCCGCGAAGGCCGGGCTGGACGGGGTGCCGCCGGGGATCTTGAAGCCCTTGACATCCCAGGGCTGCACGCCCTTGTCCGGGTTGGCCTTGATCCACGCCTTGGCGGCCGGGACCAGCTCGTCGATCGAGCCGACCAGCTCGTCGACCAGGCCGATCTCCTTGGCCTTGGCCGGCTTGTTGCGCTGACCCTGCAGCAGCACCTGCATCAGGGCGTTCTGCAGGCCCAGCATGCGCACGGTGCGGATGACACCGCCGCCCGCGGGCAGCAGGCCGAGGGTGACCTCGGGCAGGCCGATCTGCGAACCGGGCACGTCGGCCGCGATCCGGTAATGACAGGCCAGCGCGATCTCCAGGCCACCGCCGAGCGCGGCGCCGTTGATGGCGGCGACGACCGGCTTGCCGAGGGTCTCCAGACGACGCAGCGCACCCTTGATGGTGGCCAGCTCGTCCATCAGGGCCTGGCCGTCTTCCGGGCCGACCTTCATCATGTTCTTCAGGTCGCCGCCGGCGAAGAAGGTCTTCTTCGCGGAGGTGACGACAACACCGGTGATGGTGTCCTTCTCCGCCTCGAGCCGCTCGACGGTCGCGGTCATCGACGTCTTGTACAGCTCGTTCATCGTGTTGGCGCCCTGGTTCGGGTCGTCCATCGTCAGTACGACGATGCCGTCCGAATCCTGCTCCCAACCGATCATGTTGGTTTCGGTGCTGGTCACAGCTATGTGTCTCCCTTGAATTCTCAGCTGTCGGTTGGGATTAGACGCGCTCGATGATGGTGGCAACGCCCATGCCGCCGCCGATGCACAGGGTGATCAGCGCGTAGCGGCCGTTGCGGCGCTCCAGCTCGTCGACCATGGTGCCGGTGATCATCGCGCCGGTGGCGCCCAGTGGGTGACCCATGGCGATCGCGCCACCGTTGACGTTCAGCTTCTCGTCCGGGACGTTGAGGTCCTTCTGGAACTTCAGCACCACGGAGGCGAACGCCTCGTTGATCTCGACCAGATCCATGTCTTCGATGGTCAGGCCCGCCTTGGCCAGCGCCTTCTTGGCGGCCGGGGTGGGGCCGGTCAGCATGATGGTCGAGTCGGCGCCGCTGGTCGCGGTCGCGACGACGCGCGCACGCGGGGTCAGGCCCGAGGCCTTGCCCGCCTCTTCGGTGCCGACGAGCACCAGCGCGGCACCGTCGACGATGCCGGAGCTGTTGCCGCCGTGGTGCACGTGGTTGATCTTCTCGACGAAGTAGAACTTCTGCAGCGCGACGGCGTCGAAGCCACCCATCTCACCGATCACGGCGAACGACGGGTTGAGCTTGGCCAGGTCCTCGGCGGTGGTGCCCGGACGCATGTGCTCGTCCTTGTCCAGCACGACGATGCCGTTCTGGTCCTTGACCGGGACGAGCGACTTGGCGAAGTAGCCGCCGGTGGTGGCCTTGGCGGCCAGTTCCTGCGAGCGCACCGCGTAGGCGTCGACATCGTCGCGGCTGAAGCCCTCGATGGTGGCGATCAGGTCGGCCGAAACACCCTGCGGGACAAAGTAGGTGTCGTAGTTGGTGGCGGGGTCCAGTGCCCACGCGCCGCCGTCGGAGCCCATCGCCACGCGCGACATGGACTCGACGCCACCGGCGATCACCAGGTCGTCGAAGCCGGAGCGCACCTTCTGTGCGGCCAGGTTGACGGCCTCGAGGCCGGAGGCACAGAACCGGTTGAGCTGGAAGCCGCCGACGGTGTCGGGCAGGCCCGCCACGGTCACCGCGGTGCGGGCGATGTCCATACCCTGGTCGCCCACGGGGCTGACGACACCGAGGATCAGATCCGAGATCCGGTCTTCGTCGAGGTTCGGAAAGCGGCCGCGCAGCTCCTGGATCAGACCAACAGTCAAGTCGATCGGCTTGACCGAATGCAGCGAGCCGTTCTTCTTGCCGCGGCCGCGCGGAGTGCGGATGGCCTCGTAAATGTAGGCCTCTGTGGTCATATCGGAGTGTTCCTTCCTTAAAGGTGCGGCGGCCGGACGTCGTCCGTCCGAGCGCTCTGTGCGGCTACTCCGCGCGATGCGGGGTAGCTGCGGGTAACCTCGCCGACCGGTCCTGCGACCGACCGTGCCGTATTGAATTTGCACAACTCGCTGGGCCTACGTGGTTACGCAAGCTTCCTCCTTCGGCCCTGACGCTCGCCGTGCATACGCTGTACAAAACGCGGCATGCGACGGCGGACGCAGGTTCCGATCGCCCATACGCCTGGGCTTACCATAGAACCTCGTCGTACCGGAGCTCACGGCCACCCGTTCATACTACCGTGGTGTGCGAACTCCGGTTAACTTAACGTCTTGGCGGCGGTGGTTGTCAACCATTCAGCTGTGTGGCCCCGAGCTCACTCTTCAGCAATTCGAGGGCGACCTCGTCGGGGTCGCGCCGATCTTCCGGCGCCACCGGGACCGCCGCGGCCCGGATCATCTCCTCTTCGTCCTCGGCCGTGGCGGGCGGTACCACTCCGTCGGCAGCCCAGCCGCCGTTGCTACCTGGCTCATTGCCGACCGGGGGCTGCGCCGACTCGGGCGGCGCCGAATCAAAAGGGCCGGGATCATCCGGTAGGTCGGGAAAGTCGGGCGGGGGAATGTCGTCATCGCCGCCGAACGAGCGCGGCTTGTTCGCACCGGCGGCCCTATCCGCCGCGGCGTTCTTGGCCTGGCTCGGCCGCGAGAAACGCGGAGCGGCGGGCGCATCGGTGCCGCGCCCGGCCGCGTTGCCGGATTCACGCCCCGCCGATTGCCCGGCGCCGCGCTGGGGTTTGCCCTGCCCGCCGGTCCGAGGTGTGGCCGCGGGCCGTTGCGCGGCGCCCCCGGCTTCCCAGCGCACGTCGTGGTCCCGCCCGAGCACCGCACGGACCGCCGAGCGCACGGCATCCAGGTTGCGCGGATCGGACAGCCGCTGCGCCAATGGCGCGTGCTGATGCGCGAACACGATGACATCGCCCTCGATCCGCGCCACCGAAGCACCGGCGAGCATCGCCTGCACGGCGGCACCGAACTCACGCACCTTGGCGCGGATGTCCGCCCACGCGGCCTCGACCTCACGCAGCAAATCCGCGTTCGGCGCGGCCGAAGTTGCCGCCTGCTGCGGCTCGGCAGCCGCGTCAGGCTGGGCGTTCGCGCCAGCGTGCGCGGCCGGGCTCGACTGGGCGGCCGTGCCCGACTGGGCGGCCGTGCCCGACTGGGCGGCCGTGCCCGACTGGGCGGCCGTGCCCGACTGGGCGGTGGGACCTGGCTGAGCGACCGATCTTGACTGGGCGGCTGGACCTGACTGGGCGGCCGGGCCAGCTTGCGCGGCCGGACTTGGACGGGCGGCCGAGCTTGGCTGGGCGGCCGAACCCGACTGAGCAGCTGGGCCGCCTTGCGCGGCCGGGCCCGTCTGGGCGGAAGACGATTGTGGTGCGACGGCTTGCCCGGCGGGGCCAGCAGGCGACGCGGCCGACGATGGTTGCGGTGCGGTCGCCTGCCCTGCGCCAGCGGCAGTCGATGCCGCGGTAGCTGATGCTTGCGGCGCTGCGGACTGCTCGGCGGAGGCAGCAGTCGGTGCGGCAGTAGGTGACGGTTGCGGTGCGGCGGCTTGTCCGGCGGTACTCGACCCGGGCGCGGCGGCCTGCCCCGAGGAGTCGGACACCTGCTCGGCAACTGCGGCTGCGGGAACCTGGTGCGTTGCTTCGGGTTCCGGCACGGCCGTCGTCGAATCCTGGTCGGCCGAATCTGCCGGACCCTGGCCCGCGGCGGGACCGGACGATGCCGACTCGGGCGGCAGCGCGGAACCCACAGATCCGGCGGCCGAAGTAGAACGGTCGACAGCGGCACCCGAACCGACGACCGACGCGGCGGTCCCAGCTGCCGCCACATCCGCATCCGCGCCTACATCAACGCGACCCGTGGTGTTGCCCGGTGACCCGGCTCCGGCGGCGTCCGCAGAACCGCGTGCGGCGGGTGCGGTGCTGTCGGCCGCTGGAGCATTCACCGATCCGGCACCCCCGGCCTGGCCCTGACCGCGGCCCGCCGAGGCGTCGCCCGGAGCCGCACCCGATCCGGAAGTTCCCCCGCGAGCTCCCGGCACGGCGCTCGCACCGGTGCCGGACACGGCGGCATCGCCCGAGCCCGAGGTCTCGCGGCGGATGGCGGCCAGCGCCTCCGCACCGCGTCGGCGGGTCGATTCGGCAGACGTTCCACCGGCGGCAGGCCTGGGTGGTGCGGCCGCGGCAGGCACCGAACCCACAGTAGCGGGCGCGGCAGCGATTGTGCCGCTGGCGAATCCGCGTTCGAGTCGTTCCAACCGCTGCAATGTGGCGGATTCGGCGTCGGATACCGACGGCAACAGCATGCGGGCGCAGACGACCTCCAGCAGCAGCCGTGGTGACGTGGCGCCGCGCATTTCACCGAGCGCCTCGTGCAGCAGCTCGGCATAGCGAGCCAAGGTGGCCGGGCCGAGGCGCCCGGCTTGTTCGCGCATCCGATCGAGCACGTCGCCGGGACCGGAGACCAAGCCGCGGTCCACTGCGTCGGGGACGGCGCGCATCAGGATCAGGTCGCGCAACCGCTCCAGCAGGTCGATGGCGAAGCGGCGCGGATCGTGCCCCGCCTCCATCACCCGGTCGACGGTGCCGAACAGTTCGGCACCGTCATTGTCGGCCAGTGCCCCGATCGCGTCGTCGATCAGCGCGACATCGGTGACACCGAGCAGCGAGACCGCCCTGGAGTAGGTGACACCCTCGGGACCCGCCCCGGCAAGCAGCTGGTCGAGCACGCTGAGGCTGTCCCGCGGCGAACCACCACCCGCGCGAATCACCAAGGGGTACACCGCTTCTTCGACGGCGACCCGCTCTTGTTCACAGATCTTGCCGAGCAGTCCTCGCATGGTGTTGGGCGGCAGCAACCGGAACGGGTAGTGGTGGGTGCGCGAGCGGATGGTCGGCAGCACTTTGTCCGGCTCGGTGGTGGCGAAGATGAAGATCAGGTGGGCTGGCGGCTCTTCGACGATCTTCAGCAGCGCGTTGAAACCCGCCGTGGTGACCATGTGCGCCTCGTCGACGATGAACACCCGATACCGGGATTCCGCGGGGGCGTAGAAGGCGCGGTCGCGTAGTTCGCGGGTGTCGTCGACGCCGCCGTGGCTCGCGGCGTCGAGTTCGATCACGTCGAGGTTGCCCGGCCCACCCGGTCCGAGCGCGATGCAGGAGGGGCACCCGCCGCACGGCGTCGAAGTCGGGCCCTGCACGCAGTTCAGCGAGCGCGCGAGGATGCGCGCCGACGAGGTCTTGCCGCAACCACGCGGGCCGGAGAACAGGTAGGCATGACTGACCCGGCCGGTGTCGAGGGCGATGCTCAGTGGGTCGGTGACGTGCTCCTGACCCACTACCTCAGCGAACGTTGCCGGTCGGTACTTCCGGTACAGAGCCACGGCCAGAGGTTACCGGCGTGCACCGACAAAGAACATTCCCGCTCCTCGCCGGGCCCGGCGCGGCGGAACCCCTGCAGCGGCGCCACCAGGAATGTGATCCAAATCACAAGATTCCACCGGCCTTCTTAACGCCCGCTGAGCGACAAGAACAGCGGCAACGCGCGAGCTATCGCTGACGCGGGACCGGTCGAATGCGGGAAACTACCGCCCAATTCCCCCATGTAGACCGGAAAATATGTACTCACGCCCCGATTTACCGCAGATTTGTGGAGATAACGAAAGCGTCAACGAGGGTGACACCGACGCAATCGGCTGGCTACCGTGGCAATCGGCAACTTCGGTAGCCAAACCTTCATCAGGTTGGTTGCCCCGGCCGGTCCCTCATCCCGACCGGGGCACAACCAAAAAGTCGCCGCGCAGTTCCCGCACCGCGCACGTTCCCGCACAGCGCAACCGAGTTCCACTTCCATCGGAGGAACTTCTCACCGTGCCGTCGCCTGATGACATCGCCGCCGCGTTGCTGTCCAGCACCGACTTCGCCGGCGACCGCTCCGCTGTCGACCTGCTGAGCCGCGCGATCAGCCCGCGGGACTTCGCGATCAAACGCGATTCGCTCCCGGTGGCCGCCGCGGCCGATCCCGCCACCTCCGCCGCCATCCTGGAACTCCTCGAACGCGGCCAGGTCCCCACCATGGCGGCGATCCGCACCCTCACCGCGCAGAACGAGATGCGCCGCGAGGCCGAACGCATCGAGCGCCTCGGCCGCCGCGCCCAGCGCAGCATCGACGACTTCGGCCGCGCCCTCGCCACCTTGGCGTACGCCCACTGGACCGCACACGGCATCGGGCCGACCCGCCGCGACGTGCTGTCCTCCGAAGAGGTCATGTCGCTGATCCGCACCCGCATCGGCGACATCGCCCCCGCGTCGGTGAAACACCTCTGGCTGATCGAGCGCGCCCAGCGCGCAGGCTGGATCGCCTCCAATGCCAATGCCAGATCCCTGTGCGCCGGAAGGCGTTTCCACTCCGATCAATACGGCAATCGGGTCTCGCTGCGCCCGGTCAACACGATCGGCACCGCTGTCGCGGCCTATCTCGCGGACTATCTGGCCGAGCACGGCCGCCCGCCGCGCTGGTCCACCGCCGCGCAGGACTTGCGCGACGACCGGGGCCGCCGCATCTTCCACAACACCGCCGACGCGCGCGCCCAAGAACTGTGGCTGACGACTGCCGAATGGGTCGCGTTGCAGGACGACCTCCCGGTGCCGGGCAAACGTGGCCAACGCGCGATCGCGCGCAAGTCTCGCGTCTCGTAGGCACTCGCGAGTCCGACCGGTCTGCTGCCCGCCCAGGGGGGCGGCGCCAGACCGTCGCACCCACAACTTCGGCAATCATCCCATGTCCGAACCCGCGCCCAACTCGTGTACCAGCGCAAATGCGACAAGGAGGGTTCGGTAATTTCCTTGCGACGCATCCCGCGTGGAAGGAGTTACCCCCGTGTCCACACCCCTGGATCCCGCGGCCACCGCCTGGCTGCTCATCAGCACAGCCATGGTGCTGCTGATGACCCCGGCGCTCGCGCTGTTCTACGGCGGGATGGTGCGCTCGACCGGCGTGCTCAACATGCTGATGATGAACTTCATCGCGATCCCGCTGGTGACCGTCGCCTGGCTGCTGGTCGGCTACAGCCTGGCCTTCAGCGACGACGCCGGCGGCGGCCTGATCGGCAACCTCGACCATTTCGCCATGGCCGGCATCGATCCGAGCAGCGTGCGCGGCGCGGTGCCGGAGCTGCTGTTCGCCACCTTCCAGCTGACCTTCGCCGTCCTGACCGCGGCACTGGTCAGCGGGGCGATCGCGGATCGCGCGAAATTCACCGCATGGATGATCTTCGTGCCGGTGTGGGCGCTGGCGGTGTACTCGCCGATCGCGCACTGGGTGTGGGGTCCGGACGGCTGGCTGGCCTCGTTCGGCGTGCTGGACTACGCGGGTGGCCTGGTCGTCGAAATCGCCTCCGGCGCTTCGGCACTAGCGCTCGCCCTGGTGCTCGGCCCACGCATCGGCTTCAAAACCGACGCGATGCGACCACACAATCTGCCTTTCGTGTTGCTCGGTGCGGGCCTGCTGTGGTTCGGCTGGTTCGGCTTCAATGCCGGCTCGGCGCTGGCCGCGAATGGTGTTGCGGCGGCGGTATTCCTGAACACGCTGGCCGCGGGCTGCCTCGGCATGCTGGGCTGGCTGGCGGTCGAGCAGCTCCGCGACGGGCGGCCGACCACCTTCGGTGCGGCGTCCGGCGTGGTGGCCGGCCTGGTCGCGATCACCCCGTCCTGCGGGTCGGTGAACACCTTCGGCGCGTTGATCGTCGGACTCGCGGCCGGGGTGGTGTGTTCGTTCGCGGTCGGCTGGAAATTCAAAGCGGGCTATGACGATTCGCTCGACGTGGTCGGCGTGCACTTCGTCGGCGGCATCGTCGGCACGGTGCTGATCGGCCTGCTCGCCACCCAGGTGATGACCGGCGGCGTCGAGGGACTGTTTTTCGGCGGCGGGCTCGCCCAGCTCGGCAAGCAGCTGGTCGGCGTGCTCGTCGTCGCGGCGTACGCGTTCGGGGTGACGTTCCTGCTCGGCAAGTTGATCGACCGGACCGTCGGCTTCCGGGTGAGCCAGGAAGACGAGACGGCAGGCATCGACTTCGCACTGCATGCCGAGACCGCCTATGCGGAAGGGGTGCACGGCCACTCCCCTCGACGGTTCGGTGAGGGGCATTTCGGCCACGGCGGGAGTGACCGGGATCACTGAGTGGGCCGAGGCTCCCTCCTATCGGCATAGCGTTAACAACGTTACGCTAACGGCGTTAACTTACTGCGCCGAGCGAGGGAGCCGCGCATGCTGGTCCGGATCGCCCAGATTGCCACCCGATACCCGCGCGCGATCCTGCTCGCCGCGGCCGCACTGGCGATCCTCTGTGGAGTGTTCGGCGCCACGGCGGCGTCCCATCTGAAGTCCGCGGGATTCACCTCGCCCGACGCCGAATCGTCGCAGGTCTCGCGGTTGCTCGCGGACAATTTCGATGGTGCCGCACCGAACTATGTGCTGCTGGTCAGCTCGGCCGCGGGCGCCGACGCACCGGCCACCCGCGCCGTCGGACTCGACTTGGTGGACAAGCTGCGCGCCCGCGCCGACATCAAGGGTGTGCAGTCCTATTGGACCGCGCCACCCGCCATCGGGTCCGCCCTGCGCAGCACCAACGGCAAGGACGCGCTCGTCCTCGCCTACCTCACCGGCGACGAGACCAAAGCCCAGGAGACGGCGGGCGAGCTCACCGAACAGCTCACCGGAACCAAGGACGGCGTCACCGTCCGGCAGAGCGGCCTGGCCGCCGTATTCCACGATGTGAACAAACAGATCACCCACGACCTGGCCCTCGCGGAGGGCGTCGCGATTCCCATCTCGCTCATCGTGCTAATCCTGGTGTTCGGCAGTCTGGTCGCCGCCGCGCTGCCGCTGGCCGTCGGCATCTTCGCGATCCTCACCACCCTGGCCATCCTGCGATTGTTCACGCTGATCACCGACGTCTCCATCTACGCGCTGAACATGACGACGGCGATGGGTCTCGCGCTGGCGGTCGACTACAGCCTGTTCATCGTCAGCCGGTACCGCGAAGAGCTCGCCAACGGCCTCGATCCGATCCCCGCCACCATTCGCGCCGTGCAGACCGCAGGCCGGACGGTGCTGTATTCCGCGCTGACCGTGGCACTTTCGCTGTCCGTGTTGAGCATCTTCGACATCTACTTCCTGCGGTCGTTCGCCTACGCCGGTGTCGCGGTGGTCGCCGCGGCCGCGGCGGCGGCCATCGTGATCCTGCCCGCCGCGCTCACCCTGCTCGGGCATCGGGTGAATGCGCTCGACATCCGAATTCCGTTGCGGCGCATGCTCGGCCGCCCCGCTCCGGACCCGATGGCACCGCTGGTGCCGGAGCGGAGCTGGTGGTACCGGACGGTGACCTGGGTAATGCGGCATTCGGTGCCGGTGGCGGTGCTGCTCGTTGCCCTGTTCCTGGCGCTCGGGTCGCCGTTCCTCTCGGTGAAATTCGGCTACCCGGACGACCGCGTGCTGCCGACGACCGCCGCCAGCCGCCAGGTCGGTGACGTGCTGCGCGCCGAATTCCCCGCCGCCAACGCGGGCAACAACACCACCGTCGTGCTGGACGGATATCACGGCGGGCCGGGGCCGATCGGCGAGTACGCTACGGAACTGTCCCGGGTGGACGGGGTTTCGGCCGTACTGTCCAGCGCCGGGATCTACATCAAGGGCGCGCGAATGGCCGCCGGGCCGCCCGGAATGGCCAATGGCACCGGCGAATACGTGAATGTCGCGACCCGCGTCGACCCGTTCTCCCCGGCGGGCAAGGCGCAATTGCTCGACCTGCGTGAGGTGCCCGCCCCCGCGCCGACGCTGTTCGGTGGGGCGGCAGCGGTCAATTCCGATGCGCTCGATTCGCTCGGCGCCCGGTTACCGCTGGCCATCGCACTGATCGCACTCGCCACCTTCGTGGTGTTGTTCCTGTTCACCGGCAGCCTGCTGTTGCCATTGAAAGCTATTGTGCTGAACACGCTTTCGCTAGCGGCAGCGTTCGGGGCGATGGTCTGGATCTTCCAGGACGGCCATCTGTCCGATCTGCTCGGCTTCACCGCGGTGGGATATATGACGCCGACGATGCCGATCCTGATGTTCTGCCTCGCGTTCGGCATGTCGATGGACTACGAGGTCTTCCTGCTCTCCCGCGTCCGTGAGGAATGGCTGGCCTCGGGCCGCGTCGTCGACGGCGTCATCGTGCGCACCGCGGCGGACAACGAGCACGCACTCGCCGTCGGTGTCGCCCGGACCGGCCGGATCTACACGGCCGCAGCCCTGCTCATGGCCATCGTGATGGGCGCGATGGTTACCTCGAAGGTGTCGTTCATCCAGTTGATGGGTCTCGGGTTGACCCTGACCGTGCTCGCCGATGCCACCCTCATCCGCACCATGCTCGCCCCGGCGCTGATGAAATTGATGGGCACCGCGAACTGGTGGGCACCGAAACCGCTGGCCCGCCTGCATGCCCGGGTCGGACTGCGTGAGCACGACGCCGATCCCGCTCGCACCGAACGCGTATTGGCCGGTCGCGAATGATCGGTGCCGGTCGATCCAGGTCGGCCCGCGGCGCGGGAGCGCAGTTGCGGACCGAAATCCTCGATGCCGCACGGGAATTGCTGGCCCGCACCGGTCACGCCGACGCGGTGTCGATCCGCGATATCAGCAAGCGGGTCGGCGTCAGCGCACCCTCGATCTACCGGCACTTCGCCGACAAGGACGCGCTCATCGATGCCGTTGTCGCGCAAGTATTCGAGGACTTGGACGCCGCGATGCGGGCCGCGACGGATCCCGCCGCGTCCCCGATCACCCGGCTGCAACAGCAGGGGCTCGCCTACGTCCGATTCGCTCGGGAGCATCCCGAGCAGTATCGCTTGGCGACCACGCCGACCATCGTCGGCGGCGCGGTGGATCAGGTGCTGAGTAGCGGTGCGTTCCAACATTTTTCGCAGACCGTGCAGGAATGCATGGACGCGGGCGTGATGACACCGGGCGACCCGTTGCCGATCGTGCTCGACCTCTGGGCGGCCGCGCACGGCATCGCATCGTTGTTGATCGCGAAACCGTATATCCCGTGGGGCGATACCGATGCGGCGGCGAACCGCGTGCTGCGCGCGGCGTGCATCGGCCACGTTGTCGTGGACATGATCGGCAGCGACCCGGCGCCGGATGAGGCCGCGAACTGGCTGAGCGAGCTGCGTCGCCGACTCTGACACCGCACATCGAAACGGACCGTTCGCCGGTCGCGTATTGGAATCTGCCTGCGTTTTTCCCTCGTTCTCCGCGGGCCACTGCTCGATGCTTTGCCTCGACAGCACCATCTAGATGAGGGATCGCAGTAGATGAGGATGAGGAAGCTTGCCGTGGTCGCGGCACTGGTGACCCTGGCGACCGGAGTCGCCGCAGGCACTTCCGCCGCCGCACCGCAGCCGCCCGAAGGCCCGATCAACTTTTCCGCGCACGCCACCGACAAGCGGTCCATCGTCTCGATCGACTCCGGTTCGCTCGTCGTCGAAAACGACGCTTTCGAAATCAAGGCCGCCAACGGCACCGTCGTCGCGGCGACCCCGTTGAAGTTCCGGCTCGACGACTTCGAATTCCCCATCGCGGCCGACATCGCTGGCCGCACCGCGACCCTGACCCCCCAATTCGACCTCTCGAAGGCTGTGTACAAGCCAATTGCCCTGCCGTTCGAGGACAAAGCGCCGTGGAAGTCGGAGTACGACCGTGAGCAGGCCGCCTGGAGCCGCCTGACCAGCACGATCAGCCTCGGCGCCAGCATCGGCACCCTGGTGGGCGGGCTCGGCGGCGCGGCTGTCGGCTGCGTCCTGGGTGGCGCGCTCGGCGGGCTGGTCGTCGGTGGCACCATCGTCGGCCTGTTCGGCCCGTTCGTCGGCGGCATCATCGCGGGCTGCCTCGGGGGCGCGGCCGCCATCGGTGCCCTCGGCACCATCGCGGGCCAGATCTTCGTCACCGCTCCAGTCGCGATCGGCGCGGCGATTCAGTACTTCACCACGATCAACCAGCCGTTCGTGCCGCCAGCCAAGTAGTCCACAGTCCCGACTGCGAAAAGCCCCGCCCAGCACTCTGCTCGCTGGGTGGGGTTTTGCGTTCGCGGCCGCCGCACCTGCGCTCGACGGATGGACCGAGCCGGGAAGACGGTGTGTGCGAGAACACAGCGGTGGCTCGAGGCTTGGTGCGTCGTGGCTGACGGTGTTAATTTCATACCATGTCTGCCAGTCGATCGAACGCTCTGCGGGTCACCTATGTGACCGCCGCGCTCGGCCTTCGGCTGCCGTTGACCCGCGAACTGTGTAGTCGCCCTTGCCGCAGCTGAACGGCCCTTTCGGCGCGTTTGCTGCCTAGTCGCCCCTGTAGGCACGTCCCGCCGATCGCGGGACCACGGCAAGGAACCTCACATATGTCCCTCCCTACCCTTGAACGATCCGTCGCCAGGGTCGCGGGCGGTCGCGTCCGCGTCCAGCGTCCCGTGGTCGCCCCGGAACTGCGCATCGCCGACAACCCGGCGGCCGCGGTCCTCCGCGCCGCGACGGGTGGCCCGGTCTCGCGCGACAATGCCGCGCGCACAACGGGTTTGAGTATCGCCACGGTCAACCGCCAGGTGTCCGCGCTGCTCAATGCCGGGCTGCTTCGCGAACGGCCCGACCTGACGGCGTCGGGTGCGGTCGGACGACCCCGGGTGCCCTTCGAGATCGACCACGAGGCGTACCTGACCCTCGGCATCCACATCGGGGCCGCGGTCACCAAGATCGTGGCGGCCGACCTGCGCGGCCGCATCCTCGGCGGACTGGCCATTGCCACGCCGCTGACCGGTCAGGAATTCGCCACCACCACCGTCGCGCGCAGCGCCAAGGCGTTCCTGCAGCGATGGCATCGGCGCAAGCCGCTCTGGGCGGGCGTCGCCATCGGTGGCCGAGTCGATCCGCTCACCGGCGTGGTCGACCATCCCAAGCTGGACTGGCACGGCGCCCAGATCGGTGCCGTCCTCGGCGAGGTGCTCGAGCTGCCCGTGTCGGTGGCACCGCATGTCGAGGCGATGGCGGCCTCGGAGTTGTTGCTGCCCACCATCGAATCGCGGGACGCGGCCAGCGGACGCGTCGCCGGACCGGAACGCGGCAGCAGCCTGTACTTCTATGTCCGCGAAACCGCCGGTGTGGCAGTGACTTTGGACGGTCGCGTGCACACGCCGAGCAACGGACCCGGCTCCATCGCGCACTTGCCGACCGGCTCGGCTGTCGAATGCGCCTGCGGCAGGCGCGGGTGCCTCGAGGTGACCGTCGGCGACCGTTCGCTGCACTCGCGGGCGGTCGGACGCGGAATCATCCCCGCGCACAACGGAACCGCGGGCTCGACGATCGCCGACCTGTACCGCGCGGCCGAGGCGGGCTCGGAACCGGCGCGCGAACTGCTCGCCGAACGCGCCACCATCCTCGGCCACACCGTGGCCATGGTGCGCGACATGCTCAACCCCGACCGGGTGATCCTCGGCGGCCAAGCCTTCACCGGCTACCGCCCCGCCGTCACCCATGTGGCTCGCGCCTTCGCCCAGGGTTCCACCCTGCCACCCACCGACATCCGGATCAGCGGATTCGGCGGCAAGGTCCAGGAATTCGCCGCCGTGGTCACCTCGCTGAGCGTGCTCTACGCGGACCCGCTCGCCGCGATCCGCCGCACCGCCCTCGCCGACTGACCGCTACCTCGAGCAGGAGAAATCCGCCGCCAACGCCCACGGAGGCGCAGCGGCTCGGTGGACACGCGTACACCACCCGACGTGCCGGATACCGAATCGCATGCGATTCGGGTGCGGTGGGTCGGGTGGTGTGCGGCTATAGCGGGGTGAGCGCGCACGGGCCAGGTCGGCGACGCGGTCTAGCGGTGAGGGTCGCCCGCGGTGGCGAAGAGTCCTTCCAGCGCGGTGATGAAGAACGGGAAGTGGGCTGCGAACCGTTGCAGGTTGCGGTCCCGGTCGAAGCCACCGAACCAGTAGAGCCCTGGTTGGGCATCGGCGGACGGGTTGAGGTCGCGGAAGGCACGGATCCAGTTGTCGGCACGGCCGCCGATCACCATGAACGGCAGCGCGCGGGAGAACACGGTCTCCTGGTCCAGCGGCGGAACCTGTTCGCGCCGTACTGATTCCAGGCCGCGCTGGAGGGCGCGCAGCTGCCCGGCCAAGGCGAGACCGTGGGTGGTCCGGACGGGCAGATACTTCGGCAGCAGCACGGTGGCGACACCCGCGAGTGCGATGGCGACGCCGACCAGCGCGTGACCCGAGGTGAGGGCGAGTGCGATCGTCGCGGCGATACCGGCGACGATCAATGCGCCACCCAGCCAGATCGCCAGACCGGGACGGCGACGATTGTGGAAAGTGCCGCGGGCGACCGCGTCGGCAACCAGCGCGGTCCGCACCGGCCCGGACTGCACCCGTCCCGGCGCGCGCAGTTCGGTGATGGTGACCGCGTCGGTGCCGTCGGGCAGCAGCGCCTGATAAACGGCCTTCTCATAGTCACGTAGCTGGTCGTCTGGGGCATTGACCCGGGTGATCCGCCAGTCGGTATCGCCGATCGGCGTCACCCAGAGGTACCGGCGCACGGCGAGATCCACCACCGTGGCGGCGATGTCGACCGGGTCCACATATCCGTCGAGCAGCAGGCCTGCCTCGCCGGGCAGCACGCCGTCCGGCGAGGTGAACTGGACTCGCTCGCCGTCCCGCACCAGCGGGTCGATCGTCTCCGATCCGGTTCCGGCAGCGGCATTCTGGCGGCGTGCGCGCAGCACGAAGGCGACCAGACCGGCGAGCGCGAGCAGCAAAACGCCGAAGGCGATGAGCACTGGCGTGGTGACCGCGAACGGACCGGAATCGCTGCCGTCACGAATATCGGCATTGCTCGGCACACTGCCCGGCGGCAGTTGCAAGGTGAGGTCGATGGCGTCACCCTTGCGCAGATCGGTCTGCTCCAGATAGAGCACGCCGTCGACCTCGGTCTTCACGTCCGCGCACGGCCTGGTGTTGCCGGGTGGGCCGAGTTTGCAGTCCACGATGCCCATTTCGAAGCTCGGGCTGATCAAGGTGGCGCTGATCGACGCGATGTCGGCGCCCATCACGCCGAGCCAGTTGAACACCTGGCTGCCCGGTGCGTCGCTGACCAGGTTGTGCACCGAATAGGTGAACGTCGACTCGCCTGGCTTCGCCTCGATGGTGAATTGATCGTTCGCCACCGTCGCGGTGCCCGCGCCCTTGGTATCGACATCGGTGACCTTGAAGAAACGCTCTGCGTCGTCACCCACCTGCAGCCGCAACGGCAGTGACATCCGGAACGTGCCGTCGGCCGGCACCGCAACCTGTTCGACGACCTCGAGCACACCCTCGCGACTCAGCTTCAGATCGGCGGTGATGGCCACGCCGCTCGGTGCGGGCTGGGGGTGGGCGATCGGGGCGGTCGCGAGCAATCCCGCGGTGGCGAGCAGCAGCGCGCCTACGGCGCCCCCCCGAAAAGTCAGCATGGCTGCCTACTTTAGACAGCTTGCTATTCTGCGTCATCGGCTGTCGGCGATCATTGAAGCGAGGGGGTACGGGGGCGTGACACAACCACCGTACGGATACGGACCGGTTCCGCCTGGTGGGCGACCGGTCGCGCCCGCGCCCGGGCACCGACAGCCCGCTGCTCCGCCGCCGGGGTACGGCCAGCCGCCAGGGCACGGTCAGCCGCCGGGCTATGGTCCGCCGCCGGGGTACGGTCCGCCGCCCGGCTACGCGCCGCCAGGTAATCGTCCGCCACCGGGATATGGTCCGCCACCCGGTTATTCGCCGCCCGGATACGGTCCGCCGCCCGGACATCGCGCGCCGGTTCCGCCGCCGATGCCGTATGGTCCGCCCGGCCGTCCGCCGTACCCGCCGCGCCGCCGGTCCGGTGGCGGCGGTGCGTGGATCGCGGTGCTGGTCGTAGTGGTTTTCCTGGTCGCGGGTGGCCTGGTGCGCAACGCGATATCGACCGGCAAGGACGACGGCGACGCATCCGGCCCGGCGCCGAGTCTCACCTTCGCCCCCGATGGGTCATCCGGTCCGGCCGAGACCGCGGCCAACCCGCTGCTGGTCGACCCGAACGCCACCCTCGTCCCCGCGCGCTGCGCGTACTCCCCATGGGGCACCCAGGTGGATGCCGCGCGCGAGTTCTTCGAAAGCGCGGCGGGCTGCCTGGAGGCCGCGTGGAAACCGGTGATGCAGAAGGCAAAGCTGCCGTTCCAGCCGCCCGCGTTGCACGTCAGCGCGACCACCACCGGCATCACCACGCCCTGCACCGGTTCCACCAGCAACTTCGCCGCCTTCTACTGCCCGGCGAACAAAACCATCTACATGCCGATCAGCCAGTTGCAAACCGACTTCTTCAGGGACAACTGGGTCGTCTACTTGTCCGTCTTCGCGCACGAATACGGCCACCACATCCAAGCCATGTCCGGCATCCTGCGCAAAGCCAACAGCGAGCGCGCCGACGCGGGCCCGCGCAGCAGTCGCGGTCTCGAACTCTCCCGCCGAGTCGAGTTGCAGGCCAACTGCTTCGACGGCATGTACCTGGCATCGTCATCCGGCGGCGGCTCGCTCACCGATTCCCAGCTCAACCTGGCCCGCAAAGACGCCTACGGCCGCGGCGACCAAGCCGGCGACATGCGCGACCACGGCACCTCCGAAAACGGCGGGCTGTGGTTCGAGACCGGTCTGGACAAAAACCGTGCCGCCCACTGCAATACCTTCACCGCCGCACCCGGCGCCGTGAGTTAACCCGCGAGGCGTCTTCGCACGCCTATGCCGCGCTTCACCCACCGGTCGACCAGTTGTCCGATGTGCGTTGTCCTGACCAAGTCCGCGAACTCCAAATCGGGCAGGGGCCTTACGCCCCGTCGACAAAAGGGGAACTCGCCCGCCTCGCGTACGTGTTCTCCGGTGCCACGGTGATCACGTCGCACACCTGCACCAGTTCGTCGGGCACGTCCCCCTCGAAATGTGCTGTGCTGGGGACGATCACCGCATCCGTCTCCAGCCGCTGCGCCACACTCAACAACCTGCCGACGACGTCCTCGGTCTCCGCACCGAACACCACAGTCTTGGCAAGGTCATATCCGAACCGCTGCGCCAAACTCCGAATCAACACCTCATCCCACTGCTGCCGAGCACCGGAGATATCCCGGCGCAGATAACCAACCGCCGCTGGACGTCGCCTCATCAGACCACTCCTTCCGCCCCCGACGATCCCGGTAAACAGTGGTCCCCAACAACGCCCGACCGCTGCCAATAACCCGCCACTGCACCGGTTTCCGGTGCGAGCCCCCGGGCGAGTCCGCCCGCAAACAGCGCATCGACGGCAGCACGGGTGCACCCATTACCCCTGTTTGGCTGCCGCCTTCGCCTGCTTCTTGAATTCCCTGACTTGCGCGAGCGATTCGGCATCGGTTACGTCGGCGACGGAACGGCGGGAGCCTTCGTCACCGTAGGCACCTGCGGCTTCCCGCCAGCCCACCGGCTGGACGCCGCGCTGTTTACCGAGCAGTGAGAGGAAGATCTTTGCCTTCTGCTCACCGAATCCTGGCAGTGCTTTCAGGCGGCGGAGCACCTCTTTGCCGTCGGGCTTGTCCTTCTTCCACAGGTTCTCGGTTTTGCCGTCGTAGTTCTCGATGATGTAGCGCGCCAGTTCCTGGGCACGCCGCGCCATCGATCGGCCGTAGCGGTGGATGGCGGGTGGGGTGGCGCAGAGGTCTTCGAATTCTTGGGGGTCGGCCTCGGCAATGCGGTGGATGTCGAAACCACCCATGCGGTCGGCGATCTTTTTCGGGCCGCGGAAGGCGTGTTCCATCGGATACTGCTGGTCGAGCAGCATGCCGAGCAGGGTGGCGAAATGGTCCTCGGTTAACAGCTCGTCTGCCTCGACCTCCTGCGCTAGGCAAAGCTTGCGACTCATCGCCATTCCTTCCCACCGTGACAAACTGCTCGGACGGATTCGATCATCTCATCTGTCCAGACGCATGAAGGCGTCCTCCACGGGACCTCTTCTCGCTATTCGCCGCGGCCACGCGCCGTTGATCATGAACTGGGCGCGCCTATGCGCCGTTCGGTCCGGCGGTGACAGGGCTCACAGGCCTGGCGTGCGCCGGTATGGGGCCGCGCGTAGGCTCCTGCGCATGCCTCAGCAGACGGCAGTACCTATATCGGCTCCCCACACGATGGGCACGGCTAGGGATGGAAACGGGCCCATGAACACCTATACATTGCGCCCGGATCGGTTCGACCGAGCAGGCCAGGATCAACTCGTCGACGTTCGCGACCTACAGGCCGCGTTGCCCGGCATCCGCCGGTTGCGGGAATGGGCGCACGCCGCGCTCGCACTCCAGCCGGGCGAACGCGCGGTCGACATCGGCTCCGGGACCGGCACGGAGGTGATGGCCTTCGCCGACGTGGTCGGTCCGGACGGCGTGGCGGTGGGCGTCGAACCCGACCCGAACCTGCTCGCCTCCGCGGAACGTCGGGCCGCGCAGACCGGTTCGACCGCCAAGTTCCATTCCGGCGACGCCTACGGCCTGCCGTTCGGCGCGAACAGTTTCGATGCCGCGTTGTGCGAGCGAGTGTTCCAGCATCTGACCGCGCCCGCCCGCGCCGCCAACGAGATCGCCCGCGTGCTGCGCCCCGGCGGCCGCGTCGTGGTGATGGACAGCGACTGGGGCACGGCGATCGTGCATCCCGGCGAGCGGCAGGTGGTCCGCGAGGTGGTCGACACGCTGATCTCCGCGACCACCAACCCGTTCTCCGGCCGCAAACTGCCCGGCCAACTGACCAAGGCGGGCTTGGTGATCGACGAGATCGGTTCGCACGCGCTGGTGCAGGATCGCACCGTCGGCGTCGGCTCGCTGGTCACCCGCATCTCGGCGATGGCGGTGGCGCGCGGTGTGATCACCGAGGAGCAGCGCGCGCAGCTGATCGACGACCTGGAAGCAGGCGCGGCCAGTGGCGATATCCATCTCTCGGTGACGATGTTCGCCGTGTTGGCGCACAAACCGAACTGACCCCGAACAGCGCAGCGGGCGCGTACCTCGGTACGCGCCCGCTGTCGTCGATCTACTTGCCGAGCAGCTTCTCGGTGGCCGCGAGCAGTACGCAGGTGGCCAGGCCGTCCATCGCCTTCTCCAGTTCGGGCAGCTTCGGGAAGCTGGGCGCGATCCGAATGTTCTTGTCGTCCGGGTCATTCCGGTACGGAAACGCCGAACCGGCCGCGGTGAGCGCGATGCCCGCGTCCTTGGCCAGCGCGATCACCCGTCCCGCGGTGCCCTCCAGGACATCCAGGCTGATGAAGTAGCCGCCCTTGGGCTCCGTCCAGGACGCGACCTTGGACGCGCCCAGCCGATCCTCCAGGATGCGCAGCACCAGTGCGAATTTCGGTTCCAGGATGGCGCGATGCTTCTGCATGTGCGCGCGCACGCCGTCGGCGTTCTTGAAGAAGCGCAGATGGCGCAGCTGGTTGATTTTGTCCGGGCCGATGCTCTTCTTCGACGCGTGCCCGAGGTACCAGTCCAGGTTCGCGGTAGAGCCGCCGAGAAAGCTGACGCCCGCGCCCGCGAAGGTGATCTTCGAGGTGGAGGCGAAGACCAAGGGACGGTTGGGGTTTCCGGCCGCGGCGGCCAGGCCGAGCACGTCGATCACCGGGGCCGCGGTGTCGGTCAGCGGGTGCACGGCGTAGGCGTTGTCCCAGATCAGACGGAAGTCGGGTGCTGCGGCGGGCATCGAAACCAGGTCCCGGACAACATCTTCGGAGAACGTGACGCCGGACGGGTTGGAATAATTCGGCACCGCCCACAAACCCTTGATCTGTGGGTCGTTCGCGATCAACGCGGCGATGGCGCGCGTGTCCGGACCGTCGTGGTGCATCGGGACCGGGATCATCTCGAAGCCGAGCACCTCGGTGATCGAGAAATGCCGGTCGTAGCCGGGGCTCGGGCACAGGAACTTCAACTTGTCCTCGGCGGCCCACCGGCGCTCGGAGTCGTTGGTGCCGTACAGCATCGCGAAGGCGAGCACGTCGTGCATGAGTTCGAGGCTGGCGTTGTTGCCCGCCAGCAGGTTGTCCACCGGGATGCCGAGCAGCTCACCGAAGATCGCCCGCAGTTCCGGAAGTCCGTGCAGGCCGCCGTAATTGCGGCAGTCGGTGCCGGTGCCGTCACGGTAGTCACCGTCGCCGGGCAGCGAAAGCAGTTCGGCGGACAGGTCGAGTTGTTCCGGAGAGGGTTTCCCTCGGGTCAGGTCCAGCGTGAGCTTCTCGGTCTTGAGCGTCGCGTAGTTCGCGTTCTGAGTCTCGTGCTCGGACACGAGTTCCTCGTGGCTCATCAAACCGATCTGCGTTTGCCGGGGCATCCTGGGCAGCCTTTCGAAGCAGCGGGACGTGGGTTGTGGCCGGACCGATGTGCGGCGGCCGGACATTCAGCCCGCCGAGCGCATCGTGCACCGACGGACCGTGTTCACGTTACCCGTGTGTTGCTCTGATTTGGAGGCGATATTCGACAGCCGGACCGCGGTCCGTGCGGGCCCCCGAGATTAAGGGGACCCCGCGCACCCGGCAGAGCCCATTGACCCTTGCTGCCTTCCGGCCCTGGGGGAGTTCACAGGATGCGCGCCGCGCGGGATCCGTCGGCCAGTGTAGCCGCTCCCCCGCCCACCGCCATCCTCCGGGTGCCCATACTCGGGTCAAAAGTGGACCGAACAGGGACTTTTCTGGCCCACATGGACCCGTTTGGCGCCCACCCGCCCCGTACCGGTATGCTGCTCCACGGAGGATTCGCCTAGTGGCCTATGGCGCTCGCCTGGAACGCGGGTTGGGTTAACGCCCTCAGGGGTTCAAATCCCCTATCCTCCGCAGAGAAGACGCAGGTCGGGGGCTATTTTCGGATAGCCCCCGGGTTGCGGTCAACATGCGGTCAACACGACCGTGCATCTGAGGCTCGATTCGGCGCACCGACACATTCCTGTAGGCGCGAACCCGAAGGTGACCCGATGCCCAGCATCCGCGAACGCACGACCAAGCGCGGCCCCTCGTATTTCCAAGTCCTGTTCCGGCACAACAAACGTCAGTGCTCCGAACGCTTCGACACTCTCGACGAGGCGAAGCGGTGGCAGGCGGTCCTCAATCTCTACGGTCCGGCCGAGGCGCTGGCCTTCCTGTACGCGGAAGCCGAGAACGAGGCCGCTGCAACGGATGTGCCCAACATCCACGATGCCTTCACCGAGATCATCGACAGCATGACCGGGGTGGAGCCGGGCACCCGGCACCGTTATCGGCGGGTGCTGGTCAACGACATCGAGCCGTTCTTCGGAGCCAAGTCTCCGGTGACGGTGTTCTGCGAGACGGTGATCGGCCGGTGGATCAACCACCTCGCCGAGAACGTCGGCAACGCCGCGAAAACCATTGCGAACAAACACGGTGTGCTCTTCGGCATCCTCAAGAAACTCGCCCGCCGGGGAGTGATTCCGTCCAACCCGTGCGAGCAGACCGAGCTGCCGCGTGTGGTGCGCGCGGAGATGGACCACCTCGAACCCGAGGAGTTCGCCGCCCTGCTGCGCGCACTGCCCGAGCGGTGGCGACTACTTGTGGAGTTCCTGGTGGCCTCGGGCGCGCGCTGGGGCGAGGTGACCGCGCTGCGCGTGCGCGACATCAACCGCGCGGCGCTGACCGCGCGAATTCACAAGGCGTGGAAGTACACCGGTGGCAAGCGCCGTCTGGGCGCGCCGAAGACCCGCAAGTCCACCCGCACGATCAATCTTCCCGGTGGTCTGGTCGCCAAGCTCCCGCTCGACGGGCGCGACCTCGACGCGTGGCTGTTCTGCACCATCGACGGTGAGCCGTTGAGCATCTCGCACTTCTACAAGGACGTGTGGGTGCCCACCCGCGACGCGCTCTCGCTCGCGGCGAACGACCCGCTGGGTGGCAAGCGGCCTCGCATCCATGACATGCGCCACACCTGTGCGGCGTGGATGCTCTCGGCCGGAGTGCCGATCCACGTGGTGCAGGCCCATCTCGGGCACGAGTCGATCAAGACCACCGTGGACACCTACGGTCACCTCGACCGCCGGGCCGCCGCCGACGCGGCGGCGGTGATCGGCGCGAAACTCGCACCGCAACCCAGCCAGCCCGCACCGCTGCCGCCCGAGCTCACACCGCTGCCGCCCACCCTAGCGAAGGTGATCTCGCTGCCCGCTCCGGTCTATGACACCCCGGCGTTCGCGAAGGCGGCGTGATCACCATGGAGCACAACGACATCGGCGGCGGTACCGGTGCCGCCCGCCGCTCGCGGATGCGGCCACCGACGCCGCTGCAGCGCGCGCAGTACGCGGCGATCATCGAGCGGATGCCCGCGCACCAATGGCGGCTGTTGACCGACTATCTGGCCTTCTCCGGCGAGCGCCTGGCCGAGGCGTTCGCCCATGCCGAGACCGACATCGACCCCGGCACCGGTGCGTGTGAAGTCCGCCGTTACTGGCGGCGTCGGGGCAATCGGTGGGAGCTGGTGGATTCGCCCGCGCCGCGCCGGATCTATCTGCCCGAGGAGCTGGTGGCTCGGCTGGAGTTGGGCGGGACGGGTGAGGAGTTGTTCCGCATCGGCGGGGCGAGCGGGCCGGGGCTGCTCACGCGCTACGTGCGCCGGGTCTGGACTCCGGCGGTCGCGGCGGTCTCCGACGAGATGCTCGGCGGGGCGCGTCCCGGCGTGGCGGTGCTGCGGGTGACGTGTGCCCAGTGGATGGCCGAAGCGGGCGTGCCCTGGCCGCTGATCGCGGCACATCTGGGCTTCCCCGACAACGGAGGGTTCCTCCGGGCACATCCGGAGGTGCTGGCCACGGCCGTCGGGGAACAGTAGGCACCGGCCGCAGGCAATCCAGCGGGGCGACTCGGCAAGATCCGGGTCGCCCCGCTGTCGTGGCCGACACCGTTGCCCCACGCCGATCGATCGGGAGATGGACGAGAATGGTGATCATGACCGAGGAGCGGGTGCAGGTGCGGTGCATCTTGGTGTACGGCGAGGGTGCGGACGCGGTGGCGCAGCTGGCGACGCCGTGGCATGAAGGCCGTGCGCCGTTGCTGGTGGCGGCGTCGGTGATCGCCGAGCAGGCGGGTCTGCCCGCGGGCGAGTTGCCCGGCCGGCACTTCTGGGCCACCGGCGACGCGGCGGGACTCGACAGGTTCGAGTTGGTGGACGACCCCCGCCGATAGCGTTGTAATCACTACTCTTTTGTTGTAATGTTGGTGCCGTTGGGCGGGGTCGGACCCGCCCGGCGGACAAATCACCAACAACCCGGAAGGGGCTCACATGAGCGACGAACACGACGACCTGCTGGCCATGCTCAGCGAGGTCACAGACCGCAACCACGCCCGCATCGCCAAGGTCCTGCTACTGCTCGACATCCCGATCAAGATCGAGGTACCCGAGGACGCGCAGGAATCCGCAGCTATCGACGCCCTGCTCAACGCCCGCCAGCTCATGCGTGAGCTGCCGACGCACCCGGTACACGAGGGTGTGCTGAACACGGCGATACTCGATTTCCTGGGCGGGCTGACCTTGACCAACACCGCCTTCGACAACCCCGGTGACGCGGAGTGGCTGCTGCGCGCGGCGCTGCTGAGCATGTACCGGGTCAGCGAGCAGGTGAGCATCGCCTACGGCCTGCTCACCGGCCAGATCTCGACCGAGGAGCTCGACGGCTTGCAGGACTGAACGACAGCGGATGCCCGGCGCGCTGCGCGCCGGGCATCCGCCCGTTGACGGTTTGGTGGCCAGCGGGGCGAGGCGAACCCCTGAGTCGGAACCCCGCTGGCCAGACAAATCGACCAACCCAGAAAGGGGGTCAACACACGATGGTAAGCCCAGACGGCCCCGCCGCGCCACGGTGGATCGCGCCTGAAATCGCTCAGCGCTACGGCCGGGCGTTGGCCACGGTGCAGAAGGTGTGGATGGTCAAGCCCGGCTGGCCCGCGCCGGTCGGGCGACGCGGTCACTGGAACGAGTACCTCGCCAGCGACATCGAAGCCGCGATCGGCCTACCACCGGCCCCCGCCCAGACACCCGGCGATCCGGACGAGCTGCTGACCATCGCCCAGATCGCCGCTTACACCGGCAAGGCCCGAGGCACGATCGCCGCCTACGTCTCACGAGGCCAGTACCCCGCCCCGGACGAGGACGAGAACGGGGTCAAGCGCTGGCGTCGCGCCACCGTCGACGCCGACCTCGCCGCACGCCGGAAGTATCTACGGCCGAAGTCATGAAAACCTGTTCAGGGCAACATATTTCACCTTGAGCATCGGTGTAGTTACTACTCTTCCATCGTAGTGTCGGTGCCGTCGAGCGGGGTCGGACCCACCCGGCGGACGAATCACCGGCAACCAGGAAGGACTCACCATGAGCAACCAACACGACGACGAGCGCACCCAGGAATTCACCCTGAACAAGGTCGCGGCACTGAGCAGGCACACCCACGGCGTCATCGCGGAAATCCTTGCCGCACTGCCGATCCCGATCACGGTGAATCCGCTCCCCGCCGCCGACCTCAACGACGCGCTCGGCGAACTCGCCAGCGCGCGCACAGCGCTGCACGACATGCCGCTCGACGCGGGAACCTGCGACGCGATCGCGGCGACACTACTGGGCTGACTCACCGCCGTGACCCTGGCGGCGGTCGAGCCCGACGACGACGGCAGCGACGCCTGGCTACTCGAAGCGGCCTACTACCAGATACTGGCCACCGACCTGCGCGCCCACCTCGCCCTGGACATGGTGACCTCGATCTGACCGATCACCACAACGATGCCCGGCGCGCACCCAGCGCGCCGGGCATCCGCACGTCGAGGACTCCCCCGGCCCGGCACCTGCCGGTAGTGTTGTACGCCGAAATATGTTGCCGTACAAGGGTTTTCATCGCGATGATGCTTCCATTACCGTTGTTCTGTTTGTAGTGTCGGTGTCGTCGGCGCGGGGTCGGACCCGCCTGGCACGACAGATCACCGGCAACACGGAAGGGTTCGCGATGAACCTCGACAGCACACACATGCAGGGCGTGGAATTACGGCAGCTCCGAATACCGCGCCACCGCAATCTCGTTCGCCACCTTCGGTTCCCGCGCGGTGACCGCGCATGAGCAAACCGCAGAAGCCGCGCGAAGACCGCTACGAGTGGGAAAAGGCGCGCGGGATGATCACCGCCTTCGGCGAGGCCAAGTCGCTCAAGCAATGGTCGATCGACCCTCGGTGTACCGTGTCGCGGGGGACGTTGCGGACTCGGCTCGCGCTGGGCTGGGAACCCGAGGACGCGGTCACCCGCCCCAAACACGAACGGCCCGTGCTTGAGTTCACCCACGACGGGCACACTCGGACTCTGCTCGGCTGGGCCGAGCAGAGCGGGATCAACTATCACACCCTCTACCGGCGAATCACCGTTGGCCGCATGAGCTTCGCCGACGCGCTCGCCAAAGGAGCCGACGGACCGCACTTCATGGTGGCGGTCAGCGCGTTCGGTGAAACGAAACCGCTGTACCAATGGGGCGTTGACGAGCGGGCCAAGTGCACCGCGATGACCATCCGCAAGCGCATCCGGCAGGGATGGGATCCGGAGCAGGCGATCACCCAGGAGCCCCACTCGCGTAGCACGCTCGGCACCGGCGTCCCCCTCGATGCGTTCGGAGTCCGGATGGGTCTCGAGGACTGGGCTCGCCTGACCCATATCCCGACCGAGGTGATCCGCCACCGCATGAACGGCCACGGCCTCACCCTCGAAACAACCCTGGCATCCCTGGGATGGGTGCCTCACGAAACCGGCGCAACGCAGCCGGATCTGGTGCAGACTCCGGCCGACGATCTACGCCCCGGCGACACCATCGTGGCCGTCACTCAGGACCCCGGCACGAATGACCTGTCCTTCACTGTGCGCCGCATCGGCATGCCCGAGCTCTCGGCCGACGCCTGAGCACCTCTTGCCCTGGGCGGATCGCCGATTCGCCCAGAGCACGGTGTGTTTTGAAAACTGTTGTGGTAGAAGAGTTTTCATTGTCTACGTTGTTGTAAGCACTACCCTGCCGTTGTAATGTGGGTGTCGTTGGACGGGGTCGGAACCCGCCCGGCGCGACAGATCACCACACGACGAAAGGGATCGAGATGAACCTCGACCAGTACGACAACAACGCCGAGAAGATCGGCGCGCTCGCCATGCACACCTACGACGAGATCGCCGGATTCCTGGACACGCTCACGAAGCCGATCCCGATGCCGACAATGACGGAGGTGAGCATCGACGACGCGCTCGACGCGATGGTCGCGGCCCGCCGAAAGCTCAGTAGCGAGCCGATATCCGAGGACGCCCGTAGCGCCGCCCTCATGGCGATCTTGACCTGGGTCAGCGGAGTGAACCTGGTGATGATCCAGCGCGCACCCGACGGCAGCGATAACTACCTGCTCGAGGCGGCGGCGTTCCAGCTGCTGGAAACCACGCACCACGCGCAGAAAGTCCACCGGCTGCTGACCGCACACTGATCACGTATTGCCCTGGGCGACGAGCACACTCGCCCAGGGCAATGCCCGTTTCGGCCCCCAGGCCGCCCTTCCGCGAGATTTCCCCGCCGATCCCGGACGGCACCGCCACACGAACCCGCGACGACGACCCCCCGGGGTCGGCGCGGGATCCCGTGCCCGTCGAGTTTTCTCCCCGAGGGCAGCGACCCATCCGATGCCGAGCGAGCCGCGCACATGCCCAGAGCGGTCGAAAGATGTTGCAGCACAACAGTTTTACCTGACCAGACTGTTGTAATAACTACTCGACCGTTGTAATGTTGGACTCGTTGGAGCGGGGTCGGACCCGCCCGACAGGACAGATCACCGACACAAGGGAGCCCACGATGGACACCATCAACTTCGACGCCACCATCACCTTCCCCGCGCCCAGCGCGGACGCCGACGCGGTGCAAGCCGCCGCGAACCTGCTGACCGAGCACTACTGGATGGTGGAGACCGAGCCCGGCGACGACCTGGTCAGCGCCATCGCCGAGAACCTGGCCAGAGAGTTCGAATGCTTCGACGATCCCGAGATCAAGCGCAACGACGACGGGAGCGTGACCATTCACCTCACCGGACAGCGCGACGCCTCGGAAGCCGAAGACGCCTTCGACTACCTGGAACAGGCCGGAGCCACGGGCACCATCGCCTATGCCAGCGACGACGGCACGATCGGCTCTTGGACCTTCCCGGACGCTTCCTAGCCGAACGGTTCGAGGTGGCGGCCCTGCGCCGCCACCTCTTCGGCGTCGTCAGCGCGTGAACGCCCCTCCGGCGCACCGCGTGCGCCCTCTTCTTCTCTGTCCCCCCTGATGAAATCGTCTGCGTAAGCGGAGATCACAGGTCGTGGAAGTCCATGTCGTAGTCCTCGTCGGTGTCATCGGTGTAGTTGGCAATGCCCTCGTGCCGGGTACAAGCCCGGTCGCAACTCTGGCCGATGTAGCTGTGGGCTTGGGTGAGCGCGTCGCCGAGCTCGGCGACATGGCGGCGGGCATCGAGGAACCGGTGCGCGGCGGTGAACGCCTGCGAGGCGTCCAGCTCGTCGTATTCGTGACTCTGTTTGGCCCATCGCGCCAGGCCCCAGTACAAGCGGCGCTGCTCGTAGGCCATATCGGTCAGCGCGCACGTCAGCTCGAAGCGGTGCGCCGGGTCGGGTGCGCCATGCCAGCCCGGCGTTGCGATCGCGTTGCTGAGATAGCGGTTCAGCACCGACATCAGCTCGATCGCCTGCTTGAGCTGGGCAGGCGCATACGAGGCGCCCAGGTCGTCGTCGCGGAAGAACTTCGCGGTCAGCGCCTGGACGGCGGCGGCGCAGTCGTGGTCACGGGCACTGCGGGGCTGCCACAGCGCGGTATCGGAAGTCATGCACGCACTGTAGAAGTGCGGCCGGGGCGCCGGGCGGATACGCGCCGCGATTCTGCTCGATCGCAGCACTCTGTCGCGGCCGGCGAGCGAGTGCCCCGCGGTCGTTGCGCGGCCCGGCGCGGCGACGAGCCCGGAACTCCGCCTCAGCGTTGAGATCAGCCGCGGACGTTCGACTTCGGCGGGCGCCCCAGCCGGGTTCGGGCTTGCCCCACGTCTGTCCGGTGTCGGGGTTGAGACGGACAACACTAATCGGGTGGATGGATCGACGACCAGCACGCTAATGTCGAACCACGGCCGACCGCCCGCTCCACACCAGGGAGGGACGGTCGGTTCTTTCGTTCATCGAGGTCCCGCCGAAGGCCGGAGTCCGGTGAGCGCCATAGCACGTATCGCCGCGAATCTACGTAATGTCCTGTCGACCAGTCGATTATGCGTCGCAACGGTCGACTTTCTCGCCCGGCAGAGGGGTTCATGGTGTGGACGAAACAACCACAACGGGAAGGACGAGGCGATGGCCAACAACCTCTACATCGTGCAGGAGTACGACAACAACGGGATGCCCTTCGACGAGACCCTCTCCGACACCGAGTATTTCGATGACGCGGATTTCGGCGACACCGCCGAGCCCGCGGCCGTCGCCGCCTGGGAGGCCGCCGCCGCGCGCGGCGGGTTCTGGAAGCTGCTCAAGGTCGGCTAGCCCCCGAGAGGCCGCGATGCCGCCCGGGTACGCCGGGCGGCATCGCTCGTCGGGGGTCAGCCCCATTCACCGGCCAGCGCCAGCGCGGCGGTCTCGGCGGTGTCGAAGAACGGGCCGCGCGTGCGGCCAGTGCTGTCGCTGACCTTGCGCCAGCCGGTGGGTACGCGGGCAACGTGCCCGCACGGCCAATCGTTGATCCGGACCTCACACCGCAGAGGCCCGTCGGCATCGGCCTCGACAACGGTGAGCACGATCCGGATCTCGCTTCGCCCGCTCATTTCCGTATCCCCTTGTCCTGCCAAGCCTCCAGATACCTCACCAAGGCGGAGGCGGCGGCAATGCTGGGCTCGGCTTGTCCGGCGTGTGGCCAATCATCGCGATGGAGAGCGAGGTCATCGAGGAGCTTGTGCGCTTCGCTGACGAGGGTTTTCAGGTCGATCGCGGTGAAGCCACAGACCCATCGATACAACTCGAGGCAGTAGAACTGGCCGACCCATCCGGCGGCGACGACTTTTGCTTCATCCTCGGTGAGCACGAGGCCCGCCCCCTCGTCCCGATAGGCGCGGCGGGCGACGTCGCCGTAGGTCGGCCTAGCCATCCTGACCTGCCCCTGCGTGCAGGAACTCGGCCAATGCGGCGACGGCCAGGGCGGCGGTGTGCGGGTCACCTGCCGGATCCCAGGTGTGCCATCGCGTCGCGATAGCCGGATGCCGGACTTCGGCCAACAGTCGCTCGGCTTCGGCGGCCAGCTGGCTCCGGGCGATCTGCTCGGCGTGCGGTCCACCGTCGCACCAGTGAGCGAGGCTGAAGAATTCCTCGCCGTTCCAAGGCGTGCCGCCGTAGTAGTCGGTGAACCATCGCCATGCGATGGTCCGGGCCTCGGCATGGGTGATCCGCGCACCGGGGTCGACGACGAGCCGGGCGACGACCTCGCCATAGGTCTGATATCGGATATCGCTGTCGGGCATGGCTTTTGCGCCCCTTTCATGATGGGTTCCAACGGCCAGCCAGGTGCACCGGCCGGTCGGCCGGTGCCCGAGGCTGGGCGTTGGATCCGCTACTCGTCGGCGGCGAGGGTGTATCGCTTGGGCGCGTCGCAGGTGCGGATGGCGGTGCCGTCGGCGACCAGCTTTTCCAGGGCGTTGTGGATGGCCCCGGCGGAGCGCTCCAGGTCCTTGGCGATCTCGCCGGGGGTGAATTCCCGGCCCTGGCAATCGGTGAGGAAGTCCTCGACCATCCCCCGTAGCACCCCCTTGCCCAGTCGCTGCGGCTTGACCGATTCCTTGGCGTCCAAGGTCGCCTCGGCGTCGGTCTCGTCGGTCTCGTCGGTCGCCGGTTCGGTGGCGTCGTCCTGCTCGGCCGGTTCAGCGTTCTCGGCGGCGGGCTCGGCGCTGGTGTCGATGGCTTCGTCGAGATCCGTAGCGGCGGAGGTGATCCCGGGTTCTGCGGCGTCGGCCTCGTCCTCGCCCGCTGTCGCGTTGTCCTCGCCGGTGGTGGGCGTGGCCGGGTCGTGCGCCGTTGTCGCGATGTCGGCCGATTCAGCGGGGACTTCGGCGGTCTCGTCGGCGAGGGTCTCGCTCGCGCCGTCGGTATCGCCGGAGGCGGTGTTCGGCCACCAGCGGTCGGCGGGGCGGCGGGCACTGCCATCGGATTCGCCTTCGGTGCGGTACGCGCCGCCGGTGCGCTCCAGGGCAACCAGGAGCTTGCGGGCGGTGGAGCCGCCGATTCCGGCGCGCTCGGCGAGTTCGGCGGAGGTGGCACCGGGTGCTTCGTGCAGCGCGACCCAGAGCTTGTCGGCGGTGGTGGGTTCGGTGGTCGTGGTGGTGTCGGACATGACAGCTCCTCGAAAGGTGTGGGTGGGTGGTCATGCCCCGGTCGGGGCGGTAGCCCCCGGTGTGCTGCCGGTGTGTTCGGGCTACGACACCATGAACGCTCTCGCCGCCACCGAAGTCAAGCTGGGTGTTAATGAAATCTGTTGTCCACCAACAATTTTCGATACACCCTGGGCTTGACTCGTGGCGGGGTGCAGAGCGTTCATGGTGTCGCAGCAATCAACCAGCACGAAAGGATTCGCAATGACCAGCGACACCAACCACACCGCACTGCCCGACTTCTTGACCGGCATGGACCTGGCCGACTTCACCGAACGCCTGGCCGGGCATTGGGAGCCCGGCTGGACGCTGTACCCGTACATGAACGGCACGTGCGAGGCGTACCTCAACGGACCGCAGCGCCAAAAGATACGGGTCTCCCCCGTCGGCAAGCACCGAGTGGAGGTGGTCGGGCTCACCTACGACCTGCCGGACCTCTACTACGACGAGAACGCCGAGTACTGGCACGAGCGCATCAAGGTCAGCACCAAGCGACCCATCGACAAGATCGCTGCCAAGGTCCGCACCGAGTTCCTCGAAGGCGAGAACGGATACCTGGCCCACCACAAGTACTTGCGTGACCTGCGCGACCGCTTGCGCGCCGAGGAGAAGTGGCCCGGTGTCGACCCCGAGACCTTCCCCAGCCCCCGCTACGGAATCCGCGTCCGCTAACTGTGAACGGCACGGCGGGTAGAAACGGCTCCTCTACCCGCCGACCTTCGTTGGGCCAGGTCGTGAACTCGGTCCGGTCCGAGTGTGTTAGGCATGGCGGACGGATCATGCGGCTGCGGGAAAATTGTTGTGCCGCAGAGGGCAGGCAGACCCGCCAAGTACTGTTCGATCACCTGTCGTGTTCGGGCATATCGTGCTCGCGAAAGTCCGGCTGTACAGTAGAGCGCGATCCACCGTCGGCGGCGGTGACCTCTACTCCATCATCAGCGACGGAATCTTCCGGTAGCGGCTGATGACCTGACGAGGTCCGGCCCGGTCGTCCGGGCGGGACGGCCGGGCCGTGTGCGGTTCAACAGCTCACGGTTGGTGCTCGGATTCGTCATCGCCAAAGGTGGCGCCGCGAAGCTCTGCGAATACTTGCTGGCGCGCGAAGGCTACGATCGCGTTGTAGATCACGATCACCGTGACCGTGTAGGTCAGCGTCGCGATGCTCTTGTACAAAAGGCCCATGATGTTCTCCTTGCGTTCCTATCGGGAAGCTTTGTTGGGCAAGAGAATTCGGATCCCCTCCGGAGATCAGGAATCTGTTTGTCGGCTGAGTGGGGGTGGCGCGCGAGCTTGCACTGTCGGTGAACGGCCAGGACTACCGCTAGGTCGGTTCGCTGAGGCTAGGTCGGTGTTCGGACAGCCGCATTGCCACCCGGAGCCGGGCTGACATCACAGCGCCCCAGCTCTGGTCGGTCATCTCCTCGCTGGCAGCTGGCACCGAGCCGTACTCGGCGGTGAGGGTCGCTTCGGCCCGTCGCAGCGGCAGGCACTGGCGCGAGCAGTCGTAGTGGAGGCTCATCGCAGTGGTGGCGTCGTCGCGAGTGAGTTCACCAGGATCGCCTAGGCAGTCACTGAAACGCTTTGTGGCACCGATCTGGTCGGGGCTCGCTGGGTTCATGACAACGCCTTCTCGGCCGCGACCTTGTCATCGACGATGCGCCACCCGCCCCACGCGCACTCTCGGTTGTCCCACGTCTGGTGTGACTGAATCACGTTGTCGGCCACCGACACCGCCCCGCACCACACGGCGGGGCAGGCGACCCGGATCAGCTGGTGGTCGGCGTCGAATTCGGCTCTGCCGCAATCAGCGTGCAGCCTGACGTATCCTTCTCGGCCTGCCGCGACGCCGATCGGGATCGTGTCACGTCGCATGTCGGCGGCTGCCGGAGTGTGGTGAGAGTTGGTCCGCGGGTGGGCATGTAGCCAGGATCGCCACCTCACCGGTATGCCCCCGCTAGGAGGGTTTCGTGGAACCAATCGATAAAGCCCGGGTAGTCGACCGCGCACGATACTTCCATCACGCGACCGTCGAGGTCTCGGTAGAGCCGGGCGTCTTTCTCGATCCGGATCCACTCACCGCGCATGGTCACGAACGGAAGCTGCAGGGGCAGGGTGAGTGTGAGCGGGTCGTGCATCCAACTTCCGCCGCGCCGCGCGAACCACAGCTCGAAGTTGGTAGCCAGCAACTGTGCCGCCGGGTTGGGCGAGGACCGTAGGCTGCGGATCACCGCCCAGTCCGGGGTGATTCGGATTTCTCGCGCGTTGGTGAAATCCGACAGCATCAGCCTTGGCTTGTGAGCGATCCGCAACCCCAGCCCGGCGGCGACAGTGTCGATGCGCAGGTTATGGCTGGCCACCCGCTTGTCCCGATAATGATCGAGCCAACCGCCCATTTGATAGAGCACGAACCGCTCGGCCAGCTCCGGGGCAGCGGTGACGACAGCGGCGTAGTTGCTCATCGGCCCCATACCGACCCAGTCGATCGGACCGGTCGTCATGGTGCAGATCCGTGCCACCGCGTCGACCAGATCGTCGGGCTGTGGCTCCAGGCCATCGAGGTAGTCGTCCATCAGGAACCGCTGCTCGCCACCGAGATCGAGGCCGGCGATCACCGGCACATCGGTACGACCCAGGTGATCGAGTGCGTATCGGGCCAGGCGAGCGCGCCGACCACGGGTCTCATCAGCGGTGATCACAACGAGATTCGGTACCGTCTCGGCGGCAATGAGCAACGCTGCGAGGTCGTCGGGGTCATAGAACAGGTCGGTGTCCAGGATCATCAGCCTGTCCAGCCAGCCCGGCATCGTGCGGGTGAACGCCGCTTTCAACGGCTGACCGTTCAGCGGTGGCGGGTCGTCGAACATCTTCGATGCACTCCTTCATGGTGATGTTGGCAATTTCGGATGGAAGCTCGGCGCTGAAGCGGCACGGGGCCAGCGGGCTACTCAGCCGCCGCCATCGCGGCTGTCGATGCCGTTCGGTGGGTCTGATCAACGGCACCCACCGCCCACAGGAAGCCGCCGCGCTCTATTGCCCACCTCCGTGCACAGGTCGGTGTAGCCGTCGGCGAGCTCGGCGACCCGATACCAGGCCGCATGGACCCTGACGTCGACAGGATCCAGAGTCATCAGCAGGTGATAGGCGCGCACGACAGCGCACGCGAACCGGTCGATCACTTGCCCCAAGGTCTCGGTGTGCAGGGTCGCACTCGGGTGCGGGACCGGCAGCCGCTCCGAGACCCACAAGTCGATCTCGTGAATCAGTTCCGCTCGCTCACAGCAGCTTTCGGCGCACGCGGGCTTACCGAGTAGCTTTCGCCAGTGCAGCCGCCCCAGTTCGTTGGCGAGCTGGCATAGCCGGTGGGTGTCCTCGAACTGCCCTCGGATCGCCAGGAATAGCTCGTCATCAGAAGGCAGCGACACCGCGATCACCGCCGGGTTGCCCGCGCCGACGCCGGGTCACGCACCGCAATCGCACTGTTGTGCAACGGATCCGGTGCCGCTTCGGCGTGGTCGATCACGACCAGCGCCGAGTGCAGCACCTCGGTACGGGCCGGAAGCAGTGCTCCGCGACGTGGTGGCGAGTGCCATGTCCACCCGAGTCCGGCATCGGTCATCGGCAGCCATACGGGCGAACGTGGCGGCAGCATCGCCCCGTTGTGGCGAGTCAACGCAGGCACCGCGCGGTTGCGCAGGTGCCCACGCCGCCTGCCGACGAGGAAGATCCAGAAACCGCCCCGTTGACCGTGACGGATGATCGGAACCGAAATGCCCTCGCCGAAGCTGTTTTTCACCTGTCGGCCCAGCCATGGTGGCATCAAGATCGCGCCCACTGTGTCATCGGTCAGCACGAACGCCCGCTGATAGGACAGCTCCGCCGCCAGCCCGTACCGGTTGCGATAGAACTGCGCCACGTCCTTCGGTGCGTGACAGCCTTCGAACATCACCGCACCACCCCCAAGTGACGCCCACCGTGGTCACCTGGTTCTTCCGGCGGTGCAGGCGACCCGATCGGCTCCCACACGCACTCAGCGGCGTCACGCCGCCCCTCCGCCGCACCGGCCATAAAGCCCTGAATCCGCCTGCCACGCACCTGAACCCGCTTGCCATGCAGCAACACCCAGTCCTGCGTCATCGAACAGCCCGCATCCCACGGCGAGTACTCGGCCTGGCAGGCGCAACGAGTTGACGGTTTTGCCATATGCATGGCTCTGTCGCCATGCCGACCACTTCCAGCGTCGTCAGGCCAAGGATCTGCGCGTACGGTCCCAACGCCGCAAGCTCCTCGGCCGCCCTCAAGGCAAGAACAGCTTGATCCGCGGTGAGAGTCATCCCGGGCAAGAAGCTGACCTCCCACCCGCCGCCTTCCACACTCCGCGCCTGGTGGTCGATCTGGTCACTTCTCATCGAGTGGCCGACTACGTGTACCGCCATCGCTCCCCGATCCCGATCGGCGTTAGCCGAAGGATTTGTCGGTCGTTTCTCGGTTCGACCGCATTCGGACCTGAACGATGTCCTTGCAGGCCGCGCTCATTAGCAATCCGCCTGTGCTGGTGCAGTTCATGTTCCGATAGCGATCGGTTGTATCCAGCACAAACGATGTCGGCGGTCGTGGCTACCGACCGCGATGCCGCACATCGCCGAATGTTGGCAGGCAGGGGTAGTATTTTGCCGAATTTCGGGTTCTAGCAGCACATTCGCTTCCACTTGCACGAAGTTTCAGTACGATTCAAGGAATGGGTGGGCTGAATTCCAACGCGGAACTGCGACGGCTGCTGGAGGAAATCGGGTGGTCGCCGTACGAATTGGCGCGAGCGGTAAATCGACTCGTCAGTCCAGATCGCCGGATTCACGCCAAGACGCCCTTTGCATGGCGTGACCGGGGAACCGTGCCACGAGATCCGTTGCCTGCCGTGGTCGCAGGGATCCTCACTGAAGCGCGTGGCGAAATAGTCACGGTCGACCAACTGTGGCCTGGACAGGCCCACAAGACCGAGGTATGGCTGCCCGCTGTAGCGCAGATTGCCCCGGATAGGTGGCTACCGCACGACACCCTGGCACTGCTGAAGGAGTTCCGGGCATCTGGGAAAGCAAAAACCCACTTTGCAGTCTCCGGTAACGAGCTCACCTCACTCGCCGAGTCCTGGGCCTTCGGCAACCACGCGTTGATGTCGAACCGTATGACTGCTGGACAAGGGCGGATCACCCCCGACTACATCGACTACCTCGGAAAGGACCTAGCCGAACTTCGACGTCTCGACGACGGGCACGGTGGTGAGCTCGTCTTGCGCGCGGTCGTCAACCGGCTCGCAGAGGCAATCGACCTTCTCAGTGATTCGTCGTATCCAGCGGATCTAGGACGTCGTCTGCTCTCACTGGCTGGTCAGATGGCCCAGTTGGCAGGATGGCTCGGATTCGACCTGGGACGACACGGATTTGCCCAGCGCATGTATCTTCTCGGCCTTCGGGCCGCAGTAGCGGCAGGCGACAAACAGCTTGGCGCCCTCGTGCTCAGTTGTATCGCGTTCCAGCAGACATGGCGCAACCGACCTCACGACGCAGTATCCATCATGGGCACAGTTCAACAGGGGCTCCGCTCAGCCACGACACCTCGTGTGCAAGCGCTGATCGCGATGCGTGAGGCGCGCGCATTCGCTACTTCTGGAATGCACTCCGAGACCTCTGCCGCGCTCGAACGCGCGCACCAAGCTCTTGCGCGCGGCCAGCATGACCACGATCCTGCCTGGGTCTACTGGATGGGTCCGACCGTCCTGACCAGCGAGGCTGGCCGCTGCTACCTTCACCTCGGCGACACCCTTCAAGCCGAGCAACAGCTCGCGCAGGGTCTCGCAAACCTGAACCAGGATGCGACGCGCGACCGAGTCCTCTACGGACTCTCCCTCGCTCTTGCCCACGCCCGAGGAACAGGCGGGCGACAGGATCTTGAGCTCGCATGTTACGAAGCCGGGCAAGTGCTGCCGATGCTGCCGGAAGTGGGTTCGGCACGTTGCCGCAATCTCATCGACACAATCAACGCAGAACTGCGCCCGCACCGCGCCACCTCAACCGTGCGCACCTTCATCGACAAGTTCGAAACGATGAAGAAGGCAAAAATCTGCTAATTCTGGATGTATGACTTCGTCGGTAACCGCTCAGGCAGTCGTGCTGCGCTCCGAGCGATACGATTCTCCGGCCGCCACCGCGATGATCGCGAAAGCGCACGCTGTCAACGCGGAACTCTACGGACACCCGGACCAGACGCCGGTCTCACCTGGAGAGTTCACCCCACAACACGGCGGCGCGTTCGTCGTGGCCTACTTCGACGGTGTACCGATCGGCTGCGGCGGATACCGACGCCATGTCGAGGACAAGACAGGCGCCACAGCAGAGATCAAACGAATGTACGTCGAACCCCGCCTGCGTCGACACGGTGTCGCCCAGCAGCTACTTGCCCGCTTGGAGGAAGACGCCCGTGCCGCCGGTTATCGGGCAGCGATCCTCGACACCGGCAGCAAGCAAACCGCTTCACACGCGCTGTATGAAAAGTGCGGTTACGAGCGAACAGCCGGGTTCTCGATTTATAGGGACAAACCGGGGAACCGCGCCTACTGGAAGGCCCTGCTACCCAAGGGATAGCTGGAACGTGCCGCAGGCACCCTTTAAAACAATGGGCCAGGGATCCAAATCAGGTACTTGGAGTTCGCCAAGGCCGAACGAGCCGAGATGCTTGAGCTGCGTGAGATCGCGAAGGAACCTCGTCCGCATGCAAAGTACTCAGGGCTCTTCAACGACGCCCTTATGCGGTGGTCCTATGGCCTGGAGGCTGGGGCACAGAGCATCCGAACCTTCGAGAACAACGGTGTCGCCCTAGTCCCACCAGAATCCCCAATTATGGCAGCCGATCAATTTTGCCGCGTAGTCGTCGAAGGTACCGAAGTCGAAGTTGTCCGGGCAGAAGGTGAGATGTTCGGCAGCCACCTGTAACGCGTGGTCCTGGGTTGTCGGCGGCGCGGCCACCGACAGGTACAGGGTGTCGAAGCCGAGCATGACTACTCGGACGTCGAATCGGTCTTCCCATGATCGAACGATCGCGGAAAGTTCCTCGGTGTCGTTGGTGAGATTCACTGCCCCTTCCCACCCGCTCAGGGCGATCGCGTCGGCACCGCGCGTCGCTGGGACCAGCCCGATCAGGCGATCTCTCTTACGTGCCAAGTCGTGAGCCAGCTTCCGAGCGGCTACGCCTGGGTCGCCGCCACTGGTGCCTGGAGCCGCCACGCCAGGCCAGCTGCTCGGTGCGCCGAGATCGGAAGCGTAGGCATCGTCAGTCATTGGCCACATGCCCCGCAGGAGCTGCTCCGCGTCGAGTGCGTCGATCTTCTCGACTGGCACGAAACCCAGCTCGCCGCTATGCCAGGGACGGTTCTGCAGATCTCCGGCGGGAGGGAAGGGATCCAGGACATCGAGCAACAGCGGATACAAACCCGTGTCGGCCCGCTGGTCATAGAGTCGGCCCCAGAGCACGTCAGCTCTAGGTTGCCGTTCGTCGGACACCCACAGGACCTCGCGCCCCCCTGCTGCAGTGTTGGTCGCCTTGACCATTCTTCCTGGCGGCAACCCGTTGTCGGGCAATGCGGGGAAGGCGAAGGAATCAGTCACGATCGCTACCTATCCGCCAACGTTGCGGCTGGCACCCTCAACGAATCGCAGCAGCGGCACGTCGTAAAGGTTGGATTCGCGGATCCTCAGCATGTTTGGTTCCGCGACTTCGATGATGAGCATTTCGGTGAGGAACTGCACCTTTGCACTGAGTAGGTGGCTTGTGTACCCGGTGGCCGAGTGCTCTTTGATGCCGACGGCCACGTGGATGTGCGGTAGTACCGTGCCGGTGTCGGGGTCATAGGCGAGGGTGCCTCCGCCGAAAGCTTCAACGTTGGAAAGGTGGACTTTCGACCAAACTGGCGCCTGGGGATCGTCGAGCCGATCACAGGTACCGACGATGTCGACTTCGCTAAATCCCGCGATGAAGGAGGGGATGAACCCTTGGCGGAGG
This sequence comes from Nocardia brasiliensis, assembly GCF_042691675.1. Taxonomy (GTDB): domain Bacteria; phylum Actinomycetota; class Actinomycetes; order Mycobacteriales; family Mycobacteriaceae; genus Nocardia; species Nocardia brasiliensis_D. The sequence continues at coordinate 444,159 of NZ_CP170507.1, read as the reverse complement.
TTGTTGGCGTGACAAAATTCAGCGAGCACCGGATAGAAGTCGTCGCCGTGGTCGAATGCGACGCCGAATGACCGGCCGAGGGTGAGTTCGTGGCTGCGCATGGTTAGTTGCCTTCACTGAAATCAGGTAGCCACGGCCATGTTTCGGGGTCTCGGTAGCCACCTGCGGCACCGAACGCCGCCGCGATTGCCTGATTGTTGCACTCGGTTGCGAGCAGTGTGTGTAGCAGGATGCGCGCTTTGATCGGGTCGAGGTATCCGGCGGAGATGAGTCCGCGGGAGAGTAGGTCGCGCTCGGAACCGGGGAACCCGTAGGTGGATTCGAGGACTGATCCTGCACCGGTGCGGGAAGCGAGCACGACCGGGATCCTGCTCGCGAGGTTTTCGAGGATCGGGACCAGGTCGGCGGGCACGTGTCCGGCGCCAAGACCTGCGATGACAAGTCCGTCGACGTGCTCGCTTACTGCCCGCAGGGTGGTGCCGTCGTCACCGAGAACGATGGTCATGATCGCTACGCGTGTGTCATCGACGGGTTTGGCTGGCACGTTCGTGCGGTGAGTGAGGTGGTTGAGTAGCCGCGGATGTCCTTCGACGATGTAACCGAGGGTGCCGCCGTTGGCTGATTGGAAGGTTGCGGTACTGGTGGTGTGGGTCTTTCGGACTCGGCGCGCGGCGTGGATCTCGTCACTCAACACCACGAGGCACCCTTGGTGGCGAGCTTGCGGGTCGGCAGCGGTTTGGATGGCCGCCAGCAGGTTTGCGGGTCCGTCGGCTCCGGCCAGGGTCGGGTTGCGCATCGCTCCGGTCACCACAACTGGTTGAGCCGCCGTATGGAGTAGGTCGAGCAGGTAGGCCGTTTCTTCGATGGTGTCGGTGCCTTGGGTGACGACAGCACCGTCCGCGTCGGCGAGCCGATCGCCGATCGCGTCGGCGAGCGCGGTGATGTCGGAGACTTTCAGTGAGGCTCCTGGCAGCTGCCGGAAGTCCACGACCTCTACTTCGATTTCGGTATCGCCGAGTCCGGGGATAGCTGCGATGAGTTGGTCGGCAGACAGTGCGGGTGCGACGCCGCCGGTGGAGGTTCTCGACATGGCTATGGTGCCGCCGAGGGCGAAAACGATCACCCTGGGGCGGATTTCGGCTCTGGACACTCCGGCAGCCTAGCGATCTTCGCGGGCAAGGTCGGCGAGAAAGCGGAGGCTCTTGTCGAGGCCGGCGAGGGAGAGCAGGCGGCTGCGGGGTCGAATGAGCCCGACTGTTCCGGTGTCTGCGAGGTCGCGGGCTCGGCGGGTCAGCCAGGTCCAGTCCAGCTGGAGGTAGTCCGACAAGGTGTGTAGCCGTAACAGTGGTGTCGGTGCGGTGAGGATGGAATGGGTTCGAGCCCACTCGCTGGCGTCGCTGAACTCGTGCAATGTCGGGCGGTGGTCGGTGATGTCGGCGTGCCAGAAGCGATTGGTGTTGATCCAGGTGGCGATGATGGCGCGCCGGTCGCGATCCAAGACAAAGCCCTGCACTGCCGTGTATTCGGGCTCGATACAGACGGCGACGGTGACGCCGAACGACTCGATGAGTGCTGCTGTGAGTAGCAGCAGCACCCGTTCTGGCCGCCGCGAGGCGGTCACGGAATCGGGTGGGATGCAGAAGGCTCGGGTAAGCGTGCGTCCGGTGCTAGCGAATGTGGCTGCGGTGCTTTGCAGGTACTGGTACTTGTGGGTGAATAGCAGCCAGGTGCTGGCTTCTTCTCCTCGCTGTTCACGGGTCCAAAAGAACGGCGTATCGGAGAGTTGGTCGGCGTGGTCGAGGATGTGGCGGGCGCAGAACTGCGACCCCAGCCACATCTGCGACGCCACGGATAGCTCAGCGGCGAGCTCAGGGCCCGCCAGTGATAGCGCTCGGCAGTCCAGTGTGTGCAGCCGCAGCTCGGCAGCGGCTAGTTCAGCGTCGTCATCGAGCAAAGCGTCGTCGAGATTGGTGACTGCCCATGTGATGCCGAGGGTGAAGTCGTCGAGCTGATACGCCTGTGGAATCAGTAACGGCGCACCGGGATTGGAAGCGTGTGACCTAGCGCGTGCGCGGCGACGGTCGAGGCCATAGAAGCTGACCCCTTCGGCAGTGTTCACCGTCGCGACAATCATGCTGCGGTGGGGTCGCAGCAGTATCGGATTGAGCGCCACGGCGTCGGTCGAGGCAGCAAGGATGCGGCCGCTGTCCAGCACCGCGGGCACCAAAACTACCGGGGTCACCGACCCGAGGAAGTACCGGCCCGCAGGGGTCCGGATCAGTGGCTCGCCGGTGCTGCCTGCCAGTGGCGATACGGGGTTGCTTCGACTGTGGACAGTCTCAGAATCCGAGGCCGCGATCGGTTCGTGGTCGCCGGGGTGCAGGCGCAGGTGCGGGTGCGGATTGGCGACAGCAGGACCGGTGTTGGTCCGCAGAAGTTCCACGTGCCGAACATCGCCCGGCTCGGCTGCCTGAATACCCTCCGGCTGGCGGCGCAGTTCGGCGCAGCGCAGGCGGAATCGGTCTCGCTGCTCGTCGGTCGCTCGCGCGAGGATTGTGTCCATGATCGCGGCGTTGACCGCGCGCAGGGTGAGTGTGTGGCTGCGGCGTTCCCACTTACGCAGGGTGTCGAAACGCACACCGGCGACTTCACAGAATCCGAGTCGTGTTTCGCGCATCGCGTCGCGCAGCGCGCGCACTTCAAGACCGGTCCATTCGAGTTGTACAGGCATCGGTACTACCCCCGTACCAGCGACGTGTGGGCAGCGTACCCCCGAAAGCCCCTGCGGGTACCCCTTAACGAGACTCCCACCGGAGCGAATCTGCTGGGACCGTTGAGAAGTGCATCGAGGATCGTCGAATACCAAGCACCGCAATGATATTCGCACCTTCTCCCCCGGTGGCCGTCGGTGATGGGCGTGGGGTTGATGCCGCAATCGGAGGCGGGCGGCGCGTTCCCGCCGTGCAGCGATGGGAGTCATTCGTGAGCATCCACCAGCTTGTCGTGATCGGGTACGACGAGATCGTCCGCAACAAGTACATGCCGGTCATCAGGGCAGCAATCGAGGACGGCCACATTGACTCGTGGTCGATCGTGGATCTGGAATCCGAACGCGAAGTCATCGAAGCGCGCCTGGTCGGTGCGGATCCGCAGCCGCGCATGAAGTTCTTCGTTCCGGCGGGGCGGAACAACCCGGCGCAGGGTCTGGAGGCGGCCAGTTCGGCGCTGAAGTTCCTGCGAGTGCCGGGCCTGCCCATGAAGGCGTATATCGCGACCGAAGTCGGCTCTCATGAACAGTATCTGCGTCAATGTGTGGAGGACGGAGTCGATTCGCTGGTCGAAAAGCCAGTCCTGGCTCCGATGGTCGGCGACACATTCGAACCGTCGCGGATCTCGGCCACCATGGCCGATCTTCTCGAGACCGCACAGCGGCGCCGAGCCCACCATTCGGTGATGACGCTGAGCCGCTACCACAGCATCTACAACGACCGGCTGATCGCGCCTCTGAAAGAGCGGATGCTCCAATGGCATTCACCACTGACGTCGTTCCATCTGCGTGCGGCGGGCGGCGTGTGGAATCTGGAACACGAGTTCGTGACTCGTGACGATCACCCGTACCGCTACGGGTACGGCATGCTGATGCACGGCAGCTACCACTACATCGATTTGGCCGTGCAAGTGCTGTCGCTGAACAAACTGCTCTTCCCGAAGCGTCATCTTCGTTTGCAGGTGTGCTCGTTCGGCGCGTTCCCGGCCGACCAGTGGCAACGGTTGTCGCGCCCGGCTACGCAGATGCTCGGCGGGGATTCGAAGTGTTCGGTGCTGGCGCGTGAACCACGCCGCTATGGTGAAACCGACATCACCTCCACATTCCGACTAGTCGACGCCGAGACCGACGCCACCATCACCTTGGGGACGTTGTCGTTCGAGCAGACAACTCCCTCGATCCGGCACTGGTCGGCGTTCCCCGATGGGGTGTACAACAAGAACGGCCGAACCAGCAGCGTCGACCTCGAGGCGCAGTTGTCGACGTTGTATTCGGTTCACGTCACCTGCTATGACGTGCCAAGGGGCCCGGACGCCGACAAGATAGGCGCGGTCGCCGAGATACTCACCCGCGCCAACGCCTCCCTGCTCACCGACGACCAGTACGTGGCTCGGGAGAGTTTCGATGGGCTGTTCCACAGCGACAGCAACCGTGCTCTGATGCAGAACTGGTTGCGCGGCACCGAAACCCGAAGCCGACTGCAGCAGCACTACTTGCCGATGCGGGTCACCGAAGCACTCGCCCTGTCCTTACGCATCCCCGGTCAAACAGTGGAAGTCGACGAATTCTAGGAGCAGTCATGTGTGTAGTCCGCTCCAGACAAGAGGTCAATGAGTTCTACCAGCAGGTGCTCGGCACCGGAGTGTCGACAGCGGAACGACTTTCGGCCCCCGTCTCCGACCGGTTCGCGGGATTCCTGAACACTGTCGATGATCGAGCCCCGCGGACCGCCTTGGACCTCGGGTACGGGATGGGTGCCTACACAATCACTCTGGCGCGCACCGGCTTCGATGTGGTTGCCGTCGATCAGATCCCGGCCCAGATCCTGCGTGCGCGTCTGCGAGACTGCTGCCCCGCCTGGGCGAGCCGGATTACCCCTGTCGAAGGTCGGATCGAAGACTTCTCGGTGGAGCGTCAGTTCGGGGTGGTGATCGCCAAGGATGTGTTGCACTACCTACGTCCGGATCAGGTCCGCGGAGTCCTGACCCGCTGCATTCAGCGCGCTCCTGTCGGTGCCGGGCACTTCCTCGAAGTGTTCACCGACATCATTCGCACCGACCGCCAAGGCAGCCGCGTGCTGATCGAGGACGAAGCCGCCTACACCGCTGCCACCTTCCGCAACACCATCGAACGTCTCTACAGCGGGTGGGAACTGCATATGTCGCTGACGCAGCACGCCGAACGCAACACCGATTCGCCGCGAAACTACTTCGAGGCCAACCGGATCACCGTCCAAGCCCACCGCAGAGACCACAACGAGAGGCGCTCATGAACGAAGAATCTACGACCGGGATCAGTGTCATCCTTCCTTGTCACAATGGCGGACGATTTGTTACGGAGGCTGTCGAATCCGTTGCTGCGCAACCTATGTCATGCGCTCGGGAGATCATTGTCATCGATGACGGAAGCGACGACCCCGACACAGTGGCGGCTATCGATGCCAGCGGCGAGATCCCAGGGGTGCGGGTCGTGCGACTGCCCGACAATCGTGGCGCCCAAGCTGCCCGCAACGCTGGGCTCGACGCGGCCCGCTATGACTACGTGCTGCCGTTGGACTGCGATGACCAGCTTGCGATCGACCCTGTACTGCTGGCCGACGGCACCTATCCCGACCAGGCAGTCCAAATCTTGTCTTCGACGTCTGATGTCGCGTTTGTGCACACCTTCTCGCGGATGTTCGGCGAGTTCGATGGGCTGACTATCTCGGCCTACCCCTGCCACGAGCAACTGCTAGTCCGCAAGCATCACGCACCGATGGCGATCGTCTACCGCCGCACCGATGCCCTCGCTGCGGGCGGCTATGACCACCGCATTCGCAAATGGCAGGACTGGGCTTTCGCGATCGACTTACTCGCAGCCCGCCACCGGCACGGCACGAGGAACCAGATCCGCTGTGTCCCAGGTCCATTCCACGAATACCGCATCCATTCCCAATTCACGCGACTGTCGGCCGCCGCGATCAGTGAGCTGGAGATGACACGCCTGGTCGTCGACAAGAACTTGGACTACTTCCGAACGATCCTCGGTGAGGACCGTTCGGCCGCCGAACTGGCGGCACTCGTCTGCACGCGCAAGCCGGACCGGTTGATCGAGCTGCTGCATATGGCCGCTGTGGACCTTGACCAGGCCCTCACGGTCGCACGCCAGCGCAGCGCTACCTTGGCGAGCCCGATCGATGCACTGGGCATCCCATGAAAAGCCGAGCCGGATCGCAGTCATCGTGCGGTAGCGGTCAGACCGGCGATGGTCAGGCAATATGCTGGGCGACTGTGACCGAAACCCACCCCCGAAACAGTATGGACCCGACGACCCTGCCGACGACGTTCGTACCGGTAGAACTCGAAGGTGAGCTGTACGTACGGTGGGTAGACAGGGGTTACTTCGCCGCCGATGCCGCTAGCGAGAAGCCCGCCTACACCGTGGTCATCCCGCCACCGAACGTCACCGGCCGTCTGCACATGGGCCACGCCTACGAACACACCCAGATCGACGCCATCACTCGCCGCAAGCGCATGCAAGGCTTCGAAACCCTGTGGCAACCCGGTATGGACCACGCGGGCATCGCCACCCAGAACGTCGTCGAACGCGAACTCGCCAAAGAGGGACACTCGCGTCACGACCTCGGCCGTGAAGCGTTCGAGCAACGCGTGTGGCAGTGGAAGAACGAGTCCGGCGGCGCGATCTCCAACCAAATGCGCCGCCTTGGCGACGGCGTCGACTGGGAGCGTGAACGGTTCACCATGGACGAGGGCCTCTCGCGCGCGGTCCAGACCATCTTCCAACGCCTCTACAACGACGAGCTGATCTACCGCGCCGAACGCATCATCAACTGGTGCCCGCGCTGCGCCACCGCGATCTCCGACATCGAAGTCGACCACAAAGACCTCGACGGCGAGCTGGTCTCCATCCGCTACGGCGACGGCGAGGACTCGATCGTGGTCGCCACCACCCGCGCCGAGACCATGCTCGGCGACACCGCCGTGGCCGTTCACCCCGACGACGACCGCTACCGCCACCTCGTCGGCCGCGAGATCGAACTGCCCTTGACCGGGCGCCGCATCAGTGTGGTCGCCGACGGGCACGTGGATCCGGAATTCGGCAGCGGCGCGGTGAAGGTGACACCGGCCCACGACCCAAACGATTTCGAGATCGGACAACGGCACGGCCTGCCGTCGCTCACGATCATGGACGAACGAGCGATCGTCACTGCTCCTGGCCCGTTCCAAGGGCTGGATAGGTTGGAAGCCCGCAGCGCTGTCGTCACCGCGCTGCGTGCTGAAGGGCGCATCGTCGCCGAGAAACGACCGTACGTGCATGCGGTCGGGCACTGCTCACGCTGCGGCACCGTCATCGAGCCGCGCCTATCCATGCAGTGGTGGGTCAAAGTCGCCCCGTTGGCCAAGGCTGCCGGTGATGCAGTGCGCAACGGCCGAGTCGGCATCCATCCGCCGGAGTTGGCCGGCCGCTACTTCGCCTGGGTCGACAACCTGCGGGACTGGAACATCTCTCGGCAACTGTGGTGGGGCCATCGCATCCCCATCTGGTACGGACCCGCGGGCAAGGTCATGTGTGTTGGTCCGGACGAGACCGCGCCGGAAGGCTGGGTGCAGGACCCTGACGTCCTCGACACCTGGTTCTCCTCAGCGTTGTGGCCGTTCTCCACGATGGGCTGGCCCGATAAGACCGAGAGTCTGGCCAAGTTCTATCCCAACTCGGTGCTGTTCACCGGCTATGACCTGCTGTTCTTCTGGATCGCCCGGATGATGATGTTCGGTCTCTACGCCACCGGGGAGCCACCGTTCCAGACGATCGCTCTGCACGGCATGGTCCGCGACAAGCACGGCAAGAAGATGTCGAAAAGCTTCGGGAACGTGGTCGATCCGATCGAATGGATGGACGCCTACGGCACCGACGCGTTGCGGTTCGCGCTTGCCCGCGCGGCCAACCCCGGCACCGACGCTCCCATTGCCGAGGAGTCGGTCGAAGGCGCGCGCAACTTCACGACCAAGGTCTGGAACGCCACCCGATTCGCTCTGCTCAACGGAGCGACGACGACCGGCCCGCTCCCAGCCATGGAACAGTTGTCTGCGGTCGATCGCTGGATCGTCTCTCGACTGAATACCGTTGTAGCCGAGTCAGATACCTTTTTCGAAGACTACGAGTTCGCAAAGTTGACCGATGGGCTCTACCACTTCGCGTGGGACGAAGTCTTCGACTGGTACCTCGAACTGTCCAAGGCCACCTTTGCCGCGGGCGGCGACGCGGCCGATGCGTCTCGACGCGTGCTCGGTCACGTCCTGGACACCCTCCTGCGGCTTCTCCATCCGCTCATTCCCTTCGTCACCGAGAAACTGTGGACGACGCTCACCGGGCAGGAATCCATCGTCATCTCGGAATGGCCAACCGATAGTGGCTACCGCGATCACAGCGCAGAGAACGAGATCCGGGACCTGCAACATCTCGTCACCGAAGTTCGTCGGTTCCGATCTGATCAAGGAGTACCTGCCAGCAAGCCGGTACCTGCCCAACTGGAATTGCCAGCTGGGCTGGAACTGCACGAACCAGCGATCCGACAGTTGCTTCGCCTCGACCCCGTCACCGAGACGTTCTCCGCGACAGCCGCGCTGCCGATCGGTCAAGCGCGAATCAGCCTCGATCTGTCACAAGCCATCGACGTCGACGCCGAACGTCGACGCCTGGAAAAAGCTCTCGCAGTGGCGCAGAAAGAACTTGAGGTCACCGCGAAAAAACTAACCAACGACAGCTTCCTTGCCAAAGCCCCAGACGATGTCGTCGACGGCATCCGCACTCGCCAGCAGACCGCACAGAACGACATTGATCGGCTCCAACGCCAGCTCGCTCTGCTGCCAACCTAGCCGCCGGATTCATCCTCGGTTGGCAGAGCTCGCTGAACCACGAGGAGATTGATCCATGGATATACCCTCGACCGATTCCGATGCCGTAAGTCCTGTGCGGCACAAAACACCTAGTGACGTACACCTGTTGTTGCGCCGGGGCGAGTCAGTGTTGTTCGGTCAACGGCAGAACACCGGCTTCGAGGACGGTGCTTGGCATGTCCCGTCAGGTCATGTGGAGGCCGGGGAATCCGTCGTCGGAGCGTTGGTCCGCGAAGCGGAGGAAGAGATCGGTGTAGTCATAGCGCCGGAGAATGTGCGATTCAGTCACATCATGCACAATTCGTCCGGCGGCGGCCGGGTGGCGTTCTTCTTCACCGTCACGAGGTGGGCCGGGGAGCCGGTCAATCGGGAGCTTGGCAAATGCACCGAGTTGCAGTGGTTCGAGTCGGACGCGTTGCCTGATCGTATGGTCGACTACTGCCGCGTCGCGATACGACAGATCGCTGACGGTTCCATGTTCTCGACCTATGGCTGGTAACCCACTGGACCACGGAGCACCGGTGATCCTTCCGGCGACTGACCCGCCTCGACCAGTGAGACCACCGAGCTGGCCGCACTAAGCCGCCGCTCACGCCGACCACCGGGCGCGATCAGTTCCTATTTCAATCCGGAGTTACCCGAAGCAACGAAGGCTCCGATGAGTGCCGCCACAACAGAAATCATCACCCGAGCAGTAATCCGCGACGGAGACCACGTCCTGGTGGTACGCGAACGAGGAAAACGATGGGCATTTCTGCCTGGCGGTCACGTCGAGCCCGGCGAACCCGTCGAAGCCGCGCTCGCTCGCGAAATCACTGAAGAACTCGGCGCCGCAGCCAAGATCATCGGCCTGGTCGTCGTGGTCGAACACGTTTACATCGACGACGCCGAGTCCACCCACCACGAGATCAATCTGGTCTTCGACGTCGCCCTGGAAGGAGAACCGTCGAGCCAAGAGCCACATCTCGAATTCGACTGGCTACCCGCAGCCCAGCTGTCCAAGGCAGACCTGCGCCTAAGCGCGATGAAGGAGATCATCGGCACCGCACCTCGGTCGTTTTGGCGTAGCTGGTCAGGCTCATGATCGACACCGCCACTGCTGGAGCGACTCACCAGTGATGCCGCACCTTCCAACAGGACCCGTCTGGTAGCCGTATCGCGTTGCAGCACAACAATTTTGACTTTGGAATGACTCGATATCTGGGTTCCAGTGTTTGTCGGCCAGAGCTACGTTCCGTATATGCATTTCACCTATTGCGAAAGGAACGGGCGATGGCCGATGCTGCCTTGCGGACGGTGACCGCAACCCTCGACAACAGCTATGCCCCAGCGGGTTCGAATGTCATGGTCCATCTCATCGACAAGATCGAAATCCCGATCGCGTCCAGCACCGAGGCGTGCGGGCACGAGTTCACCATCTGCGCGGAGTGCACCGATAGTTGGGCGATCGATCACACGATCACCGGGCGGCTGCCGTGGGATACCACGGTGGCAGTGTGTGATCTGCTTCCGTTCGATCGGTGGCACGAGGGCGATCGCCGGGTCACGCGAGTGGTGCAGGATTCGCCGCGACCGGGGCGGGTGATGGTGTTGTTCACCGACCACACCTGGGTGGAGGTGGCGGCGGATCTACGGATCGACCGCACCACAGCGGCAGTCGCTCCGACGCCTGAGTTCGAGTTGGTGCCCTCGCCGGAGGTGATCGTGGCCGCGATGGCGATCGTGGATGAACGAGGACTGGACGGGATGGGCGAATTCAAACGGGAGGACTGGCTGGAGGCGCGGCGACGTGCGACCGGCCGGGGCCAGGTTTCATCCTGACCCCGGATATGCGAAAAGAGCCCCGGCCGTGAGGCCGGGGCTCGATCGCGTGCGGGGGCTGTGTCAGGTGGTGGGTGCGTCGCCGAGTTGGTAGCCCAGCAGGCCGAGTGCCATGGTGTAGCAGCCTTCGAGGTAGTCGCCGGTGTCCGGATCGCTGTGCAGGACAAAGCTTCCGGGTTGGCGAAGCATCGACCAGGTGGCGCACGCGCCGGTAGAGGTCGCGGCGACGACACCGACTTCGGCCTGTTGGTGCGGTAGGCGTGGTTGGACCCACACGGTGACGTATTCGTGGTCGGTGTCGCCGAGGCGGACGGGTGGGTCGAGTTTGTAGCAGCGGGCGGGTCCGATGTACCCACCGAGGTCGTCGACGTGGAGTACGGCGTGCGCCATGGGTTACCTCTCCTCGGTATCGCGTCCTGAAATAGGCAGGTACGCATGGGGTTGAGTCAGGACGTGGTCGGCGGCGGTTCGAAGAGGTATTCGATGAGGGTTAGTAACCCTGCCGCGCCGTGTGCGCCCGCACCGCCGCCACCGGCAGGGAAGCCGCCCGGTCGCCGGTCGTGGCCACCGCCCCCGGATTGCCCGGCCTCCCACAGCACCGGACGACTGGTGCCCGCGGGCACGAGTCCAGATGCGCCGCCGGTCGATCCGGATCCCGCGCCACCGCCGCCTCCGGCGAGCAGGGCGACAACACCGGACGTGACGGATTCGCCGGGTTGTCCTGGGCCGCCGCCGTTTCCGCCGCGGATGTAGGACGGCCCGCCGGTACCGCCGTGGTCGGCACCGAGTCCTGGTGGGGCGGTGATGAGGTCACCGAACGCGGTGGTGCCGCCGTCGTTTCCGAGGTCGCCGCCGGGTCCGACGGTGATGGCGATCGTGTCGGGTAGTTGGCTGGCGCGGATGCGGCGGGGATGCACGGCGGCACCGCCGCCTCCGCCGTCGGTGGCGTTGCCCCCGCCGCCCCCGGCCCGGACGATAATTTCGATGGATTCCAGATCGGTCGGTTTGTGCCAGGTGCCGTTGGCTGAGTAGAGCCGAAGGACGGCGCGCATCAGGTGAATCGCTCGACGACGTAGAGCACCCCGGATCCACCGTTGCCGCCGTTGCCTCGGGGTGGGATTATTCCGGCGCCACCTCCGCCGCCACCACCGGAGGGGGCCGCTCCGTGGCCGCCGCTGGTGGTCGTGCTGGGTGCGCCGCCACCGCCACCGCCACCGGTGGTGACCACGCTCGACGGGGCCTGGCCGTCTTGACCGGGGAGTCCGCCGAGTGAGATTCCGCCTTGGCCTCCTGCCATCCCCGAACCGGCGATGCCCGCGCCTCCCCCACCGCCGCCTCCGCCGCCGTTGAGAGAGTACGGAGAGTACGAGTTTCCGCCCGCACCAGCGGGTGAGCCGGTGCCCGAGGAAGAGCCCTTGCCGCCGTCACCGCCGCGCACCATGCCGACACCGCCGGGGCCTCCGGTGCCGCCGATTTCGGCGTCGGCTTGGCCGCCGACGCCGCCGCCTGCGGTGAGGAAGTCACCGAATTTGGTGTCGCCGCCGCCGTTTCCGGGTTGGGCGTCGCCGGTGCCGCCACCTCCGCCTCGTCCGATGACGATGGCGACGGGCAGGAAGTTGCCGTCGCGGTCGACGGGGAGCAGGGAGGCGGGGATGCTGTAGTGAACTTCCCCGCCGCCTCCGCCGCCGCCCCCGGTTTTTCGATACGCGCCGAGGACATCCCAGCGGCCGGCCGCGCCTCCGGCCCCGCCACCGAGCAGGATGACCTCGACGGAGACGATGCCCTTGGCGGGCGTGTAGGTGCCGTTGCCGGGGAACACGATCGTGCGGCCATGCAGCGTGAGTTGTTCGTAGGCTTGGCGCAGCTCGGTGATCGACTGGGAGTGGTCGTTGATGACGTTGACGACCTGGTTGTGCAGCCGCTGCTGGTAGCGGGTGAACACCGCCAGCGTCGCCTCTTTGAGCACCGCCCTGGCGGAGTCTTCGTTGATGTTCTGCCCGAATTGCGAGCCCAGCACGAAGGAGCCGTCGGGCGCTGGCTGTCCTGGAGTGGTCATCTCACCTCCGGGGCACGAGGTAGGTGGCGGCATGCCACGTCCGGCCCGCCACGGTTTGGCGGCAGAGCGTGGCGAGGTCAGAGGCACCAGCGGAGTGGGCGCTCGACGCCGGGGCTCAGCAGCGCCTCGGTCTATGGGCCGGTGTGGCCTCGGCCGTCAGTGAGGGTGGTGAGCCAGGACGAGCGTGTGAGTCGTGGCGGGCACGTAGCCTCGGCCGCGGCCGAGTGAGGACTGCCTTATAGTGCGAGAATGTTGTGAAAGGCGGCTGTCAGAGGGGAGGCGGGGTGTCCGAGCTGCAGGTCGAGGTAGATCGACTCCGGGAGACTGCACGGTTCATCTCGGATCGAGCCCAGCGCATCAAGGACGGTGTCGACAAGCTCGACGGCACCGTCGGTCGGGAATTGCTGGTCGATGGGTGGCAAGGCACGGCGGCTTCCGCCTATGACGAGTCCTACGTCGAGTGGAAACTCGGAGCCGAGCAGATCGTCGCCGCGCTCCAGGATTCGGCTGAGAAACTGCTGACTGCGGCCAATCAATACGAGATGCGCGATGGTGGTTTCCGGGACGCGATCAACCAAGTCGGTGGGCAGGTATAGCCGTGGCGGAGGACTACAGGGTCAATCTCGGGCAACTCGACGAAGCGATCGCGACGATGGCTGCCTTCGGCGCAGAGGTCGAGGGCTTGCTGCGGGAAGTCGATACCAAGGTCGCTGAATTACACCTGTCGTGGGCGAGTGAGGCCGCGCAGGCCCAGCGGGTCGCGCACGACCGGTGGATGGCCGGTGCGGCGGAGATGCGGGAGAATCTTGGCGAGTTGCGGGAGGTGGCTCGGCGAGCACACACGAGCTACACCACCGCAGTCCAAACCAATGTGGAGATGTGGCCACGGTGACACCGACACCAACGGTGCCGCTCATCATTCACCGGGGGCAGGAGTACACCTCGGCTGGTGAGGTCTTCGGCCAGATGTCCACCGATTCGGTCACCACGCACTCCGCGTTGGTCACGGTGCTGACCGCGTACAAGGGGATGGCTGGCAGCGACAGCGTCGGTACTCAGTGGGCCGCGGGCTACGACGAGGCCGCCCAGCTTGCGATATCGACGTCATCCAAACTGGCGACTGCGTGCGGGCAGACCCGGGATCTGATCGTTGTGGGAGCCTACAACCACCAGGTCGCGGAAGCTGCCGCCAACCTGCGGCAGCTGCCAGACCCGCCAGCACCATCGCTGTCGTCTGATCCGTGTCTGCCCGAGACCGCGCCCTCTGCCGCCGGGGACGGGATACCGGAGCCGTTCGGGTGGTCGCTCATCAAAGACATGGTCGGGTGGGCGTGGCCCAGCGGACATCAAGACCAACTGAACGCCGCCAAAACCGCATGGCACACAGCCTCATCGGACTTCCGTACGGTGGCCGGTGCGGCTCCGCAGGCAGTCGATCTGCTCACCAACCAGCAGTCACCTGAGATCGAGATCGGGGTGCAAACCTGCCAGACCCGGCAGGCTGACCTCAACGCGTTGGCTGATGCCTGCCAGTCACTCGGTGACGCCTGCGGTGAGTACGCCCACCACCTCGACGAGGCGCACAGCCAGATCCTCGACGAGCTCAAAGACATGGCCATCGAAACGGTCGCCGCCGAAGCAGCTTTCGCGGTTCTAGCCCCGTTCACCGCCACTCTGTCGGAATGGGTGGGCAACGCGGCCCTGGTTGCCCGCCTCACCGCCAAGGCTCGACGTATCGCCACGATCATCGGTGAGCTCGCGGCGAGGGCGGCGAAAATTGTCGCCGACGTCATCAGACCACTCGCCGAGCGATTGAAACCGCTGGTCGCGAAGGTTCGTACCTGGGTGCAGGCGGCCCGGACCAAGTTCCTCGGCCGCAGCGGACCCACCGCCCTGTACTCACGCGGTGGCGCCTTGACCAATCGTGAAGTCCTGGAAGGCAATATCGGCCTGCCCAGAGATATGGACACAATCGAGGAATACGCTCGGCTGGCCGGCATCGACCTTCGAGGAGCCAAGATCGAGATCCTCGACGATGCCGACACGATTTCCTACCTCGACTTCCAGGGGGCCATAGCCAGAACCGACGCCCAAGGAGTCCAACTCGGACCGGCGTCCTTCCAGGACCCGGAAACGCTCGTGCGGACGCTGGCACATGAAAATGTGCATGTCCGCCAATACGCGGAAGGCCAAATCAATTCGATGACACGCACACTGGAAGACGAAGCCTACGCGGCCGAAGATGCCTTCGTGGACACCTGGCGGAGGAACACACAATGACCAACGGAACTTCACGAATGATTGTCGAACGAGTTGACGTTCTCCCAAGCCGTGCCGACTGGATATTCGTCACCGGTGTGCTCTCCGGCGAGCCGGTCAGCATCGGCGATGCAGTGACCATCCAGAACGGCGACCAGACAACGGGCGCGACGATCAAATCGATCGAACTCCATGGTCGGCCCGGGAAAACGACGATCATGTTGGATGCGGGACTGCGCCCTCTCGTCACCGCCGGAACTGTTATCAGCCGCCAGGAATGACATGGTCGGCCAGTTTCGCATCAATGTGACCTATTCCGTTCCGGCCGAGGAAAGCGCCTGGTTGCGATGACCGATATACAGGAGTGGGAGCGGCAGCTCAAGCAAGACCTCGCCGACATCCGCCGCAGCAGTGCACAACTCGCCATTGCCATTGCCGTCGTGCGGGGTCGCGGCGAAGTACGCGGTGTCATCATCGAGGTCGACGCAGACGGCGACATCACCAACCTGCAAATCGCCCCCGCTGCAATGCGATGGAGCGGCAACCAGCTCACCACGACCCTGCTCGACTGCCACCGCAAAGCCAGAGCCGACGCCAGAGCCAGGGTCGAATGCCTACTCACCAAAGCCGACCCGCGGCTCGGCGCGCAGCTCCCACGACCACGCAGCACGCCCGCGCCCACCGATCGCTCTCAGCCGACGGAAGAAGAGATTCAGCGCGCCGACGACGATTACTTCGAACGAATGAACCGACACGGCTGGACGAATACCCGCTTCTGAGCTGAATTAGCACCCGATGTAACACAGCTCAGGGGCATGCAGGCGATGTGGCCTGCAGGTCCGTGCGAGAGCCAGGCGGCGGACTGTTGTCTAATCTGAACCGTCTACCAGGGAAGAATAAATCCCGACAAGCACGGTTCAACGATGGTGTTTTCAATGCAACCCCGGAAGGTGGCGGCGCGCCGCTTCACGTGGCACGCCAGTACTCGGGTTCCACACGCTGGCGTGTGGCCACTCGCTAAACGCAATTAGCAAATGTTCAGGCAATCTGCACACTCGATCAGGATTGAGCTGTAGTGTCGGATCGTGGCATACGTTGTAACTCTCACTGCGAAAACACTTTCCAAGTTGCAGTCAGACTTGCGGATCAAACAACGACTAACCAAGGCATATCCGGAAGGTACCGTCTCTCGCCCTCATCCACGAATGGTCCTCGTCGTGCAGGACCACGACGGCGAGGGGAAGCGCAGAACTTTGTCCTGGATGGGCGTCGAGCTTCAACGAGGCACAGTCGGGCCCGCGGACGACAGCATTACGATAGATCCGCTGCGGGAGGTTTTCGAGCATGTTCCCCTTGACGGAGAGAGCGGTTTGCTCGCCCAGCTGCCAGAAGAAGCCCGCCAAAACTTCAATCGGGCGTGTCGACTCGACAGTGTCGGTTCCTTCGACCGGACCACTTGGGAGCGTCTGAGTGTACAGCTTCTGGAGAAGCACCCCGCTTTGACCTCAACTCTCGAATGGCTTCTCGCCCAGGCTGATCCTGAATTGTTGGACAGCGAGGATGCGGCAGATCGTTCGTGGCAGGAGCAACGTGACGCCGTGGGCACGGTCGCACGGATCGCAGGACTTCCGCCCACTACGATCAGCGCGTGGAAGCGCCCGGCGGCGCGAGATGCTCCTTACCTGGCCGGCCTAATTCCGGAACCTGTCGAACACAGTCATATCGACCATGATGCACGCGCTTCAGCGGATAGCTTGGGGCTCTATGGCGATTGGATCGATGATCCAAATGTGCGCTGTGATATTCATGTTTTTCGTGACGCCGTCGGGCGCAAGATCGAGATCGCCAATATCAATGCGACTCCGGCTGAATCCCGATTGGGAGCCGACATGATCTACTATCACGAGCCTACCTCTAGCTTCATGCTTCTTCAGTACAAGCGCCTTCCCACCACTCGGCGTTCCATCTCAGTCGACGAGAGACTGATGGATCAATTGGACCGCCTAGAGAAAGTTTCCAGTCTTAGTAAACCGGCAACAAAGCCTGACGAATGGAGGCTTTCATCCGACGCTTGCTTCCTGAAATTGGCGTACTGGCCAAAAAGTCCTGAAGCGTCATCAGCGAATCGCGCTGACAGTCTCACCCCAGGAATGTACCTTCCGGTCTCGTATGTCAGATTACTCTTAGCTAATGAGTGCACGCTCAGCGGCAGAGAACGCGACGATGGAACCCCTGGCCGAATGCTGGGTTATCAGCATGTGCCACGGCATCTCGTCAGCAGTCAGTTTATTGAGCTTATACAGCATGGATTAGCGGGGACCGTAGGTGTAACAGTCGAGCAGTTGAGGCAAATTGTCGATGAACGCGTGCGTGCGGGACACGACACAGTCTTAGGCAGGGAAGTCAGCCAAGAGTCGTCGCAGAAACGTCAAAGCCGACTTCGTAGTCGTGGAACGAAGAAACGGGTGGTCCAGTCTCATCGTGCCGACTATCAAGGTGGCAATCCTTAGCATGCACAAGAACTGCTCAACTGCCGTCCCGGCATCGTTCATCAAACGGTGAGAACGCCGCCGGAAGTGTAAAGTCACGCGACTCGACCAACTGGAGCCCCGAAACCGGTCCGCACCTTCTGCCGGAGCGGCACTCACTCGTCGGCGCTATCTAGTCCAACACCGAGGAATTGGACACAATGGAATAACTCCTTTGCGCCGGTATGACCACGGCCTGATCGAGCCCTGCGACACGCCAGGCCATCTCATTGGTCCTGTGCGGGCCTCGGCCGCCGAGCTGACTTGACGGGTTTGACGGCACGGCGGATGAGCAGCCCGGCAATCAGGGGTGCGGCCAGGGTATAGAGGGTGAGCAGCGGTTCCACCCAACTAGTGTCGAGTTGCCGGTGGAGCAGGTACGCCGCGACGGCGGTGAGCGTGACCAGCACCGAGCGCACCAGCGCGGGCTCGGGAAGCCTCGGCGAGGGCGCGGTCACTGCTTGGCCTCACGTAGGGCGGCGACGAGCTTGGCGGGCAGCTCGTCGATGCTCTGCTGCAACCGTTCGAGGGTGGCGGGCAGGTCGATCGAGGACTCGTGCACGCGGCCGTCGACGTTGAGCAGATATCCGGCCATCGTGTCCACGGGATCGTCGGAATCGCGGTAATGCGAGCGCGACGGGTAGAGCTGGGTGAGTTCGCGGTGGATCTCGTCGAGCTTGCGTTCCTGGTCGGGGGTCATGTCGGTGGTGTCCTTTCCAAAAAGAGCGGCGAGGGCGGGTTCGCCCCCGCGTACGGCGTTGACGTCGATAAGTTGTCCGGCGACGCGGGCGGTGGAGGAGAACTGGAGGATGTCGATGCGCTGCCCGCCCATCGGCTCCCAGCCGGGGTGACCGTCGCCGGGGTAGAGGTCGCTGGCGTAGCCGTCGCCGGACACGTAGTGGCTGTTCCAGATCCCCACGGGTAGATCAGCCAGAGAGGGCGAGCCCATGCGCGAGGACCAGTACCAGCGCGGTAGGTAGATCGGCAGCAACTCGAAGCCGCGGTCGGTGAGTGCGGTGATCCGCGCCCACAGATCTTCGATGCTGCCGTAGGCGTCGAGGTCCTCGTAGTCGATCTGCAGGCGGCAGGCGCCACCGGACTGTGCCAGCGCGGTGTCGGCTTCGCGGTCGGGGTCAGTGCCGACCTTGCAGAACACGTAGCCGCCCCAGGCGTCGGGGAAGTGGATGGCCATTTCGTCTCGGGCGAGTGGCCAACACGGATCGGTCCAGGTGCCTTCGGAGATCTTGTGCGTGGCGAAGCTGAACCCTTCGCGCCGCGCTGCGCCGAAATCGAAGTCCCGCTGATGGTTGGAGACATCGATACCGAAGATTGTTGCCATGGTCGGCCTTTCGTTCGGATAGGCGGCTGCGCCGAGCCAGAGCAGCGGTTCGAATCGGCCCGGCCCTGGTTGCACCCAGACGGATTCGTGGACCTCGACGTGGACGTGCGGGACGACACCGCCGTTGGTGGCAGGATCGGGATCGACGTGGGCGATGCGTTGACCGGCCTCGACGCGCTCACCGATAGCGACTTCGGGTACGACGTGCCCGTAGACGGTGTAGCCGCCACCATCAGCGGTGTCGTGGTCCAGGCACACCCAGCGCCCGAACCCGCGCGCGGGTCCAGCGCGATCGACTCGCCCGCCTGCCATGGCGTAGACCGCGCGTCCGGCGCTGCCGCCGGGCCAGCCGAAATCGACGCCCCAGTGCCAGCCGCCCTCGCGGGGCCCGAAGTAGGAGGTGACGTGGTGACCGCGTTCCATCGGCCAGTATCTGTTCATCCGAACCTCCGAAGGATTCCTTTGCGAGCCTGGTTGTTTCGTTCGACGTGGATGACTCGGCGGTGTTCGATCGGGTCGTCGAGCCCGCGCAGGTAGGCGTTGACCTCGGTGACCGAATGGCTGGTCGGGTCGAATCGTGGCGGAGTGTCGAGGGTGTCGATGATCTGGGCGGTCGGGGTCACGGGCTCGGGCTCGTTGATCCGGTAGCCGAGATAGCGCAGCCGCTCGACCTGGGCTTCGCGTTCGCGGACGGTCATCGTCGCCGGGTCCTGGATGACGACCGGCTCGGGATCGGTGATGTCGATGTCGACCCATTGCCCTGCCCCGTTGAGCGAGTGCTGCTCACCCCGGTACGGGCGCTGGAACTTCTTTGTTGCCAGCGCCGAGTCCATTGGCGGGCACCCGGCCTCGGTGAGGTGTTTGGAGATAGCACGCGCCAGCGGTTCGACGAACACGATCGGTGTGCGACCGATGATCGGGATACATTGCAAGGCAGGAAGAAACCGCTCCTCTGGGTTACCGGGGTCGATATCCTCGAGCCGCCACAATCGGGTCAAAATCGGCCCTCCTGCTCTGTGGTAGCGACGTGATAGCGCGTCGACGCTGTAGTCGGCTAACGGTTGCCGATGCTGTCGGGCCGGGACGCACCCTCGTCGGCGGCTGGGGACAATCGCTTGGTATGAGCCTGGATTGGACCAACGTGTCGGTCGCAGCCATCACGGCTGCGGGCACGCTCAGCGGTGGTATCGCCACGCAGTTCTACGCGCTGCGCGCCAAGCGGATGGATACGCAGCTACAACGTGACCAGCGCGCCGAAGAACTACGCGAGCTTGCCCGGAAAGAGGCATCGGACGAGAAACGGGCAGCGTATGCCGCCCTCAACACTTCGGCACACTACTTCCGCACCGCCGCCCGCCGTTACCTCGCTGAGAGAGCAGGTACGAGCCCTGAGCCAGAGAAGTTTCACAGTGCTTGGGAAGCGTTGCGCGACAGCTACGCACGTTCTCAGATGGTCTTGTCCGATAACGCACTCGCCATCGCATCTGAAGTCAGCCGTTGCATGGACGCTGGCCACCAAGCAGTCATAGACGCCGATACGACTGACCTCGCACGAATCACAGAGCTCGAGCATTACCTCAATGACACACTGGG
Source organism: Nocardia brasiliensis (assembly GCF_042691675.1). GTDB lineage: Bacteria > Actinomycetota > Actinomycetes > Mycobacteriales > Mycobacteriaceae > Nocardia > Nocardia brasiliensis_D. Next base: position 423,899 of record NZ_CP170507.1, on the reverse strand, counting down.
ATTTGCTGTGCGCCTATTGCGTCGGGCGCTCCGAGAAGATCTCGGGATACACACGGCTGACGACGTCGACCTCGACGAGCGCCGTAGAGCTCTCCGGGACAAACGGCACGAGCTGTTCGGCCGTAGCAGTCATCGAGAACCCCGCGAGCTTCCACCCCACCCTTAGAGGACTCCGAGGTCTCGTGCGAGGCCGGCGATCTCATCGAGCATTTCCAAGCCTTTCAGTAGTGGGTCTTCGGGTTCTCGCGCGCCGACGGTGATGTCCCAGGTCGGGGTGGTGGTGCGGTCCCAGGCCAGGACGATTTCGGTGATCCGGTCGACATAGACCCGCCCTGGCGTGCCCCAGTCGCGCACCGTGGTGCCGATGCGGGTGCCCAGCCAGGCGTTGCCGTGTCCGTGTTGGCCGATGCGCAGGTTCTCGTAGCCATCGACGACCTTGACCGAATGCGTGGTTTGCTCGCGGGTCCGCCACCGGCCGGTGCGCAGGGCAATCAGGGCATTGAGGGTGTAGGCGCGATCGCCTGCGGCGCACCAGGTTTCGTGATAGTGCGACCAGCCGAGCGTGCGTTCGCGGGCCGGGTCACCGCGCTTCTGGAAGGCCCCGAACACGTCAGTGAACAGCGGTTTCAGGATTTCTGAGGCCACACCCCCCAGTGGCGGGATCGCCAAGGACAGCGACACCAGATCGCCCAGGAGGTTGACCGCCGCCCCGAGCATTTCGTTGATTCCAGGTGCGCTGTGGCCTCCGGTCACGAAGCCGACGTCGGTGGCTGGACGCCAGTGAAAGTTGTTGGATACCACGCCGGTTCGGTCGCCGTCGCGCAGGATGATCCCCGGCGCTCGCGGGATGGTCCCCTTCCATCCGGGGCGGGAGTATTCCTCGGGGAAGGTTGGATCCCTGATCTCCTCGATGGTTTCGACCATGCCGTCGGCCGCGATGCGGGTGACCGCACGCACCAGGCCGTCGAAAAGGTTTCCCGCGAAGGAGGTTTCGGTGTCCCAGCCCGAGGAATCGACGAGGTCCCACACGAGTGCGCCGTGGCGTACTCGTGCTCCGGGCCACGGTGGCGGGTCGCCGGTGAGCCAGCGGCGCGGCTCCCAGGTCAGTTGCGCGTCGGCAACGATGCGCTGACTGACCTCATACATGGTCTTGAAGCGGGAGTGGACCACGGCGAACTGGGAATGGTCATCGAGGATCGATAGCGGCTTGACCACTTGCGACCAGGTCGAGGTATCCAAGTTCAGCCACGAACGTGGATCCAGCGGATCCCCTACCGGGAGGGTCCACAGTCGCCCTTCGAGGCGAAGGAGATTCAAGAACAAGGTCAGCAGCAGACTCCACCGGGCGGGCCCGAAGCAGTTGTGCACAGTGATTCCGTTGGCGACGAAGCGGTGCACGTCAGCGACCGCGATGTCGAAAACCTCGGTCTCGCCGATGGATTCGAACGCAGTGACCTGTTCGGGGACCTGGTGGTCGGCCATGACCCAGCCGCCGACACCGATGTCTTGGGCGGGTATGAATCCGTCGGGGGTGAGGACCTTGTGGTCTCCGGTGAGCTCGATGCTCTTGCCGGTGGCGGTGGTGAGCCGGTAGACCGGCTTGATGCCGTTGCTCCATGACCCGGTCGGCGAGTGGTGGATGCGCCCGTCGACCACGACCTCGCAGGGGCGCCCGGCCAGCTCCCGGATCGGGCGCGCCACGATCTGATCGCCCTCGCAGATCTGCACGAGGGTCTGTCCGGACACGCACGCCCAGGTCTTCGGGAACTGAAATTCCGGCGGGGTGAACGGGTTACAGTAGGCGATTATGTGGCGCAGGTGCTCCGTGTCGTGCTTGAACGTCGCTCGGATGATGCGCTGACCGCGCTCGTCGCGGTCCTGCTCGAGGTCGTCGAGCATCCCGGACCATCTCGCCCCGTCACGGTCGACCGTGATGAAAATGTTCTTGGTCGTTCGGGCGTCGTGGTTGGTCATCCACCGCGCGAGGTAGTAGGTCGCGGGCAGCTCGACAGTGCCTATGCCGGTGTCGTTTTCGATCGCGGAGAACTTCGCCGAGATCTCGTTGTGGATCTCCCCGCGTAGCACCCAGTTGCCGTCCCAGATCCGCATCAGTGGCGGCAGGATCCGGCGATCGGTGTCGCGCTTGAGGCGCGCGACGATGTGGTCGAAAACCCGATCGAAATCGATGGTTTCGACGCTCGTGCTCACTCCAACCCGCCCCAGGGGCGCGGCCACGGCCGCGGGCAGCGCACTTGGATTCCGGCTCCGATCGGCGCACCGGTCACCGACACCGGAATCCGCGTCTCGGGAGTGCGCCCGGGCAGCGCGTACACGAACCGCTTGCCGCCCATGCGCGCGTAGAACTCGGTGTCCAGGCTCGAGTTGGCTTGGCCGTTGCGCGCCATCCGGTCGGTGTCGATGACGATATGCTCACCGGCCAGCAAAGGCGGCATGATGATCTTGCGGTCGGCGTCGATCTCGGCGCGGTCGAATTCATCGCTGCCCCAGGAGAAGTCGGGGATGGTCCAGACGATTCCGGCGGTGCCCTGAAAGACCCAGCGCGGCCAGATCTCGTAGTCGATCGGCAGCGGGTTGGCGACGGTGACGAATCCGGTCTCGACACCGCCGCCGGTTGTGTCGGTGGTGGTGACGAAGGTGGAGGTGGCGTCGTCTTCGAGCCAGCGCGGGTACGCGCCGATCAGTGGCACGACGACCAGGCCGTAGTCGTGGATGTTCGGGTCGCCGACGATCTTGACGCGCGGTTTGGCGCCCAGGCGCACCGGCAGTCGGCGCGCGGTGTCACCAATCTGGACCCGGACCAGCGAGTCGCGTCGGAACGAAAAGGCTTGCCGGAAAGCCGAATCGGCGTTGCGCCACGGCAGCTGTGGTGTGCCGAGAACATGGAAGGCGAGCGAGAAGTCGAACTTCTCTTCTCGTAGCCCTCCGAAGTCCGCGCCGATCTGATAGGCCGTGGCGTTCCAGATCGTGGTGGTCGCGGTCTCGTACATCGCGTCGAAGTCGGTGCCGGAATCGATGTCGGCGAGCACGACTCCGTGATCGCCCATGCCCGGCCCGGCGACAGTGAACCGTTGCGCGCTGGGTCCTTCGATGACGATGCGGGTGTCTTGGGGTGGGGTGATCATCGGCCCTGCCAGGTCTTGGCGCGCTGACGCTGGTCCAGAGTCATCAGCGCCCATTCACGCCGGAACTCCGAAGCGCTCATCCCGGTGGTGAGGTTCTCGATGCGGACGCTGGCATCCAGTGCGGGCTCGGCGGCGAACCCGCCCATGAACGCCTGCATCTGCCCTGGACTCGACAGCACCGGCTCCGGACGGCGAGACAGGTTGATCGCGGTCTCACCGGGCATCAACCAGCCACCATGGTCGAAAACCTTGGGCCGCAGCTTGTCCCACCATTCCGGTGGCGGTTGCCCCGCGACCGGGGTGTAGCCGAGCTGGGCGGCGATCGACTCTGGGGAGAACGACGGCAGTGGCCCGATCGCCTCGCTCGCTTTCTGCGCAGCGTTCTGCCCGGCAGCGATCAGCGGCGAGTAGTCGATGGTCCACCAGCGGGTTTCGCCGAGCCCGAACGGCAGCTGTTCGAGCAGCGCGTCGAACGCGATCCCGGCGGCGTCGGTGACGAAGTCCCGGACGCGGCCCTGGATCTTGCTGCCGGAATTACGCAGCTCGTCGAGCTTGGTCTGCGCCCGCGAGAGCTCGGCATCGGCTTTGAGCCGATCGTTGGCGCTGGCCTCGGGATCGGCGTAGACCTCGTTGCGGCGTGTATTGGCCGAGTCGACCGAGGCTTGAGCGTCGATGCGGGCCAGCTCGTCGTCGCTGAACTTGCGCTCCAGCGCTGGAGCTTGCGGTGCGGGACCATCCGCTTTCCCAGACGCGGCGTCGTCCTTGCGCTGTTGCAGCCCGAGGACCTTCTGTTCGGCCTTCTCTACGGCGAGGTCGGCTTGGCGGCGATCAGCATCGGACTTGCCCTCATCGGCGTAGACCTTGTCGCGGCGCTGCTTGGCCTGCTCGACGGAGACCTGAGCCGACTCCAGGTTCGTCTGATCAGCGTCGGTCCACTCCTTCTTTCCCTTGCCCGTGTTGCCTGCGGCGCCGGTGTCGCTGGCTCCTTCTGCCCAGCCCGCGATCAGCTCGTTGGGCAGGTGAAAGGCGCGGGTGAATTGGGCGTCGGCCGCGCCGACGGCTGGTGATCCCAGGCGTGAAGTGCCGTGGGAGCCACCGGACTCGGCGGGTTGGCCGTTGATCGTGGCGGCCATGTGCTCGGCGTTCACCCCGACTTGGAACAAAGTGCCGGCCGGACCGAGTCCGACTTGCAGGCCCGCGAGCCGCCCAGCGAGCAGGTCCAGGGTGGTGTAGAGGCGCACGGCCGGATTCGCCAGGCCCATCGCCACGCGCTGGAGGAAGGAGATGAACCCGCTGCAGTCGAAACGGTCCGGACCGACGCCGCCCCAGGCGTAGGGGTTACCGGTCACTGCTCGCGCGGCGGCCAGGGCGTCGCGGATGCCGCGCGGGACCGCGCCTCCGGCGGCGAAACGTAGTGCGCCCGAACGCATCGCCGCACGCAGCCGGTACATCGCACCCTGGCCTCCCACGGAGGCGACCTCGCGGGCGGTGACGACGTGCTCGCCCGCGGACAGCCGGGCTACGACGCTGTCGGAGGTCGGGCCGCCGGGTCCGGCGATGGCTCCGCCGTCGGCGTGGCCGGGCAGGATACTGAGAACGCTGGAGCCGATCCGGCCCGCGACGTCGGTGACGGTGCCGACGATGCCTTTGACCCGGTCCCAGTATTCGAGGATCTTCTCGATCGCGGAGACCACCACATCGCGCAGCGAGGTGAACCAGCCCTTGCCGGTCTCTATCGCGGCTCCGATGATCACCCAACCGGCGCGCAGGCCGTCAGCGAACCACGACACCTTGTCTCCGGCCTCACCGATCCCGGCTTTCCACGCCGCGAGATAGACCTGCACCTCGGACCACCAGCCGCTGATCAGGTCCGATACGAACCCGAACACCGGTTGGACCACGCTGGTCCACCACCAGGACACGATGTCTCCGGCTTCGCCGAGCGCGGTCTTCCAGGCAGCGAAGTAGACCTGCACTCCGGACCACCAGGTCGAGATCAGTGAGCCGATGAACCCGAAGACCGGTTGAGCCACCGATAGCAGCCAGAGCAGTTTGTCTCCGACCCAGCCCAGCGCGTCGAGCAAACCCGCCCAGATCGGTTGGATGTAGGACCAGGCCGAGGCGATCGCGGATTGGATTGCGCCCCAGACGGTTTGCCAGATTTGACGCCCGGTGTCGGTCTGAGTGAAGAACCAGACAAGCCCGGCGACCAGTGCCGCGATCGCGGCGATCACGATGCCGATGGGGTTGGCGGTGAGCGCGGCGTTCCACAACCACGTCGCTGCGGCGGCGACGCGAGAGGCTGCCGCCGTGGCGAGCGCAGCGACTTTGGCCCGCAGGGTGGTGGCGGTCTGGGTGTTCTGTACGCCGGTGTTCACTCCGGTCGCGACGGTGTTGGCGGTCAGTGCGGCAGTGTGGGCGATCATCGCGGCGGTGAGCTGGCGCTGCACCACCAGCTGCGCGAACATCGCCGGGGTCTGCACGATCCGGGCGATCTGATAGCCGGTCTGCGCGGTCTGGCTGGTCGCGTAGGCTGCGGCCAGTCCGAGCAGCAGCGGGGTGACCAGTCCGGTGTGCTCGGCCAGGACGCCGAGGATGTCGCTCATCGAGGCGAGGGCGGCGGTGAGCACGGTGATGGTGTCGACGCCGAGGTTGCCCAGCGCGCCGCCGAGTCCGGCCAGCCCGGAGGTGAGGCTGGACAGGAACCCGCTGTCCTCACCTCCGGCACCGGCGTCGCCGATCTTGGTCAGCTGATCGGTGACAGTGGTGAATCCGGCGGTGAGCTTCGAAAAGTCGAACTCGCCAAGGGAACTGGTGACCCGCTCGATCGTGGCGGGCAGGTTGACCATCCAGCCGGTGAACGTCTCGACCGCTTGGGAGTCGGCCAATCGCTGGGAGAACGCCTGGATCTTCGGGGTGAGCTTGTCGAGGCCACCGGCGAGCCCGGTCAGCGTGGTCGTAGCGACCGGCAGCCACGGCGCGAGGATCCCCGCACCGAAGCGTGCCATCGCCGCCTGGAAACCACCGGAAGCGCCAGAGAGGGTTTGGCGCAGTCCAGCCATGGTGCCCGCGTAGGCTTTGGTCGCTCCGGCGGCCCCGTCGGAGCCTTCCATGATCCCCTTGGCGAGGATGTCCATCGCCTTGTCGGCGGGCACCGCTCCCTTGGAGATCATCTTCTGCATCTCGGCGGTGGTGACACCGAACCCGTTGGCGAGGATGGCCAGCGCGGGGACACCGGCTTCGGCGACCGACCACACCTGATCGAGCGACACCTTGCCGGTGGCGGCCATTTTCCCGAATGCCGCCGAAACCTGTTCCACGCCTTCTGCGCCTTTGCCGGACGCGGCGGCGGCCTCACCGATCGCGGTGAGATATCCAGGGACTTTCGCCGCGGGCACGTTCATCGCGACCAAGTTCTTGCCGACGTCGGCGAACTGATCCAAGTTGAACGGGGTGCCGTTGACGGTCTTTTTGATCTCGTCCATGAGGCGACCGGCTTCGGTGGCCGAGCCCATGATCGTGGTCAGCGAGGTGGTGGCGTTCTGGATCGTGGTCAGCCGATCTAACCCCGACTTCAGTGCGGTGCCACCGAACAGGGCCGCACCGATCCCCCCAGCGGTGACCGCAGTCTTGAACACCGCGCCAAACCCCGAGGCGAACCGCGAACCCAGCGAACGCCCGGCCTTGTCGGCACTGCCTTGCGCCTGGACGAATGCGCCCTCGACACCAGGGGCGACCTTGGAAGTCTCCGGGACCAGCGACACGTAGCCGGTGGCCAGGTTCACTCCGCCGCTGGTCATGACCTGATCACCTCCCTTGGTTCTGGGTTCGCAAGGCGCGCAACCGGTCTCGTATCTCGTTCATCGGGACCGCGTGCCCGTTGACGCGGCGAGAGCCGGGGTCTTCGACGCCGGGGCGCGGGTAGGGGCGCGGCCTGTTGCGGTTCTTCGCGCCGTCTTTGGTCTTGGCCCACAGCAGCAGGCTCGCGAGGTCGATCAGCTCGGCGAGCAGGAACTCGCCTTGTCCCCACCGGGTCACATCGGGGTGCATGACGGCCATGAGCGCGGACTCGCGGGGCGATTGGCGGACCAGTACGAGCAGGTCGTGCCAGTTGAAGGACTCCGAGCCGACGTCGCGCAGCCGGACACCAGCGCGGATGAGGTCGGCTTCCACGGCGTCGCGGTGCGCATCGACCAGGCTCAGGAGTCCGAGGATTCCCCCAGTTCGATACCGGAATCCTTCTGCCAGGCACTCATAAGCTCGCGCACCTCGGCTTGGGTCATCGCATCGATCACCGCGAGATCCTTTGCGCCTGCGACGCCTTCGATGAGTGCGAAGAACTGCTCGGTGTCGTTTTCCTTGCGCAGTTTGCGGATGATCCCGAACGGGATGTTCTCCATCTTCGGTAGCGAGATCGCCTTGCCACCCGTGCTCGTGTACGTGAACTTCTCCATCACCTTCGGACGGACCTTTCTCTGGGTTTCATTGGCGGACTGAGCCTTTCGGTGCCCGCCCGGCGAGGGCAGGCCCGGTCCAAGGGATGAATGAACCTCGCCGGGCGGGATCGAGGGGCCACATGACGACGGGTGCGTCACAATCGCTTGCGCGCCGGTGCGAAGCGAGTTTCGGTGCTGTGACCGCATTTTGGGTACGGGGTCGCTGATCTCAGCGTCGGCCGTATTCGGCGAGGCGTCGGCCGCCGCTCCAGGTCTGAAGTACCTCGGTCCTGATCGATGAGTACGAAGTCCGCGTGCTTGCCGGACGCGCACGACTGGTGCCCTGCCCGCCACCGGCGCTTCGGCACCGGCGACCCGTGCGCGGGCTCGAACTGTCGATCAGGCGGGGGTGACAGTGAGCTTGGTTCCGGTGCCGCCGGTGAGTCCGGTGCCGTTGCCGGTCAAGGTGCCGCCGCTGGAGAGGGTGATCTGGTAGGGGCCACCGGCCGGGCCGGTTACGGTGACACCGTCGGTGCCGACCCCGGCCAGCGCCGCGAGTGCCGAGCGCACCGCCGCGTTGGTGGCGTCGAAAGCGAGTGCGGTGGTGGGTTTTCCGTCGACCGAGAGCAGGAAGGTTCCAGCGGTCGCCGATAGCGTGACAGTCCACTGGCTCGGCGGGCGGCCCTTGTGGACCCACTCATACAGTGGGGTGCCGTCGGTGTCCTCGAAGCATTCGACGGTGACGGTGTAGGCGATGGTTTCGGTGTGCACGATCTGCACGTCGTCGACGGTGCTGATCTGTCCGTCGGGGATCCAGATCCGGCGCAGCGCGACGTCGGAGTCGAGGGTGTCGATGATCCAGCTCGAATGCGGAAGCTGGCGCTTGTTGTGCCGCACTGCGATCGAGTTCCCGGTCACGGTGACGTTGTCGTCGCCGTACACGGCTCGCAGGACGAGCGCGTTGGTGGACTCGAGGAACGCGAACTGGGCGGTGAGGGTGTAGTCGGTCTGCAGGATCTTGACCGTCGAGCCGCCGAAGGCTTTCTTCTTGTCGACGTCACGCGACTCGGCGAGGGTGTAGCCGTCCTCACCTATGTAGCCGTGATCGAGGAACGCGGGGTCCAGATCGCTGGTGGCGCTGCTCGGACCGGTGGTGCCCAGCGGTGCGCGCAGCAACGAGCCGGTGGCGCGCGGCATTGCCGCGTAGATGTTGGCGACCGTGCTTGCCATGGTCGGTAGCCCCTTTCAGGCGCAAGGCGGACCGGGCCTGCTCGAAAGGGATGTGCAGCGATAGGGATAGAGGCGCGGGGTGTCAGCGCAGTGGCTGCCAGGTGGTGGTGCCGTCGCGACGGCGACGGACTCGGCCGAATGGCACGTCAGCGAAATGGATTCCGGCGGCCAGGTCTCCGGAAGCGGCGAGTTCGTCAATGAGTCGTTGCCGGTGCAGCACGGCTTGCGCGGGGTAGAGGTCTGCGGCGCAGCGCCACTGCGGATGCTGGACCTGCAGCGGTGAGTGCATCGCGTCGCTGAAGATGAGCATCCGGTGCTGGCCGCTTGTGAGTCCGAACGCGGTGTGCCCAGCGGTGTGCCCTGCCATCGCAACCGAGGTGATGCTCGGCGCGATCTGCTGGTCCGCGGCGAAGGTTTCCACGCGCGGTGCCAGGACGGCGAGCAGCTCGGGCAGGTGCAGCTGTCCCTTGGCCCAGGGCGCCATGCGTTCGAGCATCGCTTCGAACTGTTGCGGGGTCAGGGTGTTCCACCATGCCCATTCCGCGTCGGCGATCAGCAACCGGGTGCGGGCGAACTCCGGACGGAAGGCCCAGCCGAGGTGGTCGATGTGCATGTGGGTGATGGCCACCGCGTCGAGCTGGGCAGGGGTGCAGCGCAGTCGGGTGAGGTTGTCGAGCAGTGCACCGCCGTGCAGGGCTGCGGTCAGCGGGTTGGCGGGGCCGTCGGGTACCGAGAGGGGTCCGACGCCCGCGTCGATCAACAGTCGGTGCTCGCGGTGCTCGACGAGGAGCGCGCCGATGCCTGCGACCAGGTTGCCGTGCTGGTCGAGATGGTCGGCGTGGGTTGCCCAGTCGGCGTCGGTGGTCTCGGGCAGCCAGCCGCGCGGGCGCAGCCGGACCGCGCCGTCGGGGACGTAGGTGACTCGCATGTCGCCAAGCCGGACCGAACGCAGTCGAGGAGGGCGACGCAGCCGCTTGGTGCGGCATCGGTTGAGTGCGGAACAGGACAGCATCGTGTAACTCCTTGGTCGGCACCGCGTGGCCGCGTCGAGCCGGGTCGTCGCGGCGGGAGTCGTCAGGTGAGTTGACCGCGCACGTCGAGGGAGACGGTGGCCTGATAGCGCGGGTGACGAGTGTCGGGATCGGGATGGTTGACCGGGGCACCGGCCGTGACGGCAGCGCGGATCCGTGGTTCTTGGGGATCCCGGGGCGCGCTCAGTAGCAGTGCGTGGCACAGCTCGGCCAGTTGTGCGGCTTCGGGTTCGCGCAGGTCCCAGCATTCGATGATCACCATGCGGGAAGCGAGGATCCGCCGGTCGTTGCCGCCACCGGCGGCGCTCACGCGCACCAGCCGGTCCGGGCGGGGGTTGGGGACTTTCGTCGCGACCACGGCCAGATCGCCCCGTGCGGCCAGCCGCGCGCTCAGATAGGCGACGACGAGGGCCTCGATCGCCGGGTAGACGACGAGTTCAGTCACCGGCTGCGTCCAGCGTCGAGCGCTTTGACCAGGGTGTTGTCTTTGGCGTTGCGGCGGGCCGCTTTGATCGTGCGGGGGAAGATGGAGACCCGCCAGCGACCTTGCGGGTTGCGTGCGCCTTGGCGGGAGGTCATCTCGAAGCCCTCGCCCGCGGCTGCTTTCACGCGTCGGCCGCGAGCTTCGACGTCGCGGACCACGCCGGTCGCGCGGCGCAGGTTGTAGAAGGCGTCGGGCTTCCATTGGATCTTCGGCTTGGGCATTATCCGTCCACCTTTCGCAGCGTGATGACGTTGCCCGGCGTCCAGCCGAACGGGCCGTGGTTGGCGTCAGCAGCGACGCCGATCACCTCGAAACGACCAGCGGGACCGGACGGCAGATCGATGAGATCTGCTGGGGCGGGATGGAATTGGGCGGGAGCGTACACCTCGACCTCGGTGATCACCCGCGTGTGTCCGTCGAGGACGGGTTCGCTGGAGCGGGCAGGTCCCCACCCGTACACGCGCACCGCGATACCGGGTTCGTCCAGGGGCGGGGTGTAGAGCGAGACGGGGTTGCCGTGGGAGTCGGTGCCGCCGTCGCGGTGGCGGTGGTGGCTCAGGGTGTGGCGTAGCGGCAGGTTCATGCGACCGGGACGATGCGATAGGCGGCGAGCAGGTCACGTTCGACCTGGGTCAGCCCCACCCCACCGATTGAGCCGTCCGCGCTGACGGTGAGTTGTTCACTGAACGGTCCTGCGGTGCGGGCGCGCACCGCAGAGGCTGGAGTGTCCTTGGCGCGCTTGGCGATTCCGAGCACGACGCCGACGAGCAGCGGCGGGGGCGCGGGCCATCCGTGGGTGATCTCGATCCGGACGCCGCGCTCACGGGTCGTCCAGGCGATCGTGCGGCGCAGGTATCCGGTCCGTGACCACCGGACCTTGGCGAGGTCGACCGGGCGGTCGTTCTCGGTGACCGAGTGCAGATCGAGCAGGCGCAGCGTCGGCACCATCTGCACCCGATCACCGGACCCGTCCAGGATCAGGGTCTCGGTGAGGGTCGGGGCGATGTGCCAGCCGCACCAGTCACGCACCAGAGCGTTGGCGATCGCCAATGCCAGTGCGGGACTCCCATTTTCGTAATCGGCGAACGCTGCCTCATCGGCCAGCGGCGGGATCGGTGCAGCGAGGGCCACAGCCGGGGTAGGCGAGCCCGCGTCGTTCATCTCAATCGTGGACGGTCGTCTCGGGAGCCGGTGCTGGAGTTGCCTTCGCCTTCGGAGCCCGAGGCCGGCGAGGCACCGCAGTGGAGTCGGCTCCGGTATCAGGCTGCGAGGACTTCGCATCCACTTCGTGGTCGAACCGGCTGCGCAGCACCTGCGCGATCCGCATCGCTTCCCCGGTCCTGCCCGCGTGGCGGGCGCGGGTGTACTGCTCGAGGTACGCGTGGAAGTAGTCGTCCTCGACGTCTCGGCTGCTCACCATGTTGTCCTCCTCACAGGGATGAGTCAGTAGCAGTAGGGGCCTTTCGCTGCGGCCCGAGGCGTCGGTCCGCAGCGAAAGGAACCGCCGTGTGTCAGGCGGGCTCGCCGGTACCTGGCTCTTCCTCGTCCGGCTCACCGGGGTTCGGCTTGTCGGGGACGATGGCGTCGAGGTCGCCTGCGAGGGCTTCCAGCGCTGTGAAGTCCAGGACACCGGTGCCGGTGTCGAGCTGGTCCTTGAGCCGCTGAATTTCGGTGACGATCTCGGTCTTGACCTTGGTCAGCTGTGCTGCCAGGGCGTCGATCTTGTCCTGATTGGCCATGACTACCTTCCTGATATCGGTGAACGGATCACCGTCGACGGTGATCGTGATGTGCCACATCGGCACTCCTCCCTTTCGGTAGGGGGGCTTGAAGGCCCTGATGAGGGCTGGGGCGCGCAAACCTGTTGTCCCCGAACGGCGTGCCGCCGCTCGGGGACCAGGCCCCCGCGATAGATGTCAGCCGCCGAAGTCGGGCGGGGTGAGCCCGCCGATCTCGACGATCGATTGCGGGTAGCGCGCGGCTGTGAAGGCCAGGTATCCGTAGACCTGCAGTCGGGTGGTCAGCGTCGCCGAGCGCGGTGAGGGGAAAACCCTTGTGCGGATACCGGATTCATAGAGGCGCAGGTCCGAGGCGCGCATCACGAGGATGACGTCTTCGTTGTTGGCCGTGCCGAGGGTGATGGGCAGGTTCGGGTCGGTGATGACCGGTAGCCCGTGCAGGTTGCCGACGATCTGTTCGGCGGCGACCGCCCCCAGGGTGGCGAGTGCGTTCTGCGGCGAGTTCTGTTGCGGCAGAACCAACGGCCGCTGGGTGTCGTCGAGCTGTGCGAGCAGCCAGCCCCAGCGGCGCGGGTGCATGGCGATCACCGTCGGCGGCTGCAGCCGCTTGGTGTGCACGCGTTGGACCGCGTCGGCGATCGCCCCGTAGACCGAGCGCACCGTCGGGGTAGCGGTGATGGTCGCGATACCTGCCGTGCGCCGGACGCCCAGCACCTGTCCGGCGGTGCCGCTGCCGCCGATGACTTGGATATCGAGCTTGGCCGCGTAATCGGCGATCAGGTCGGAGAAGATCACCTGGTCGAAGTTGATCGGGCTCTGGTCCAAGAGCTGGACGGCAATGTCCTGTTGACCGGCTACGGTGCGCACCGGGGCGGAGACGTAGGTGTCGGTCAGGTCGGTGTCGGCGATCTGGGTGTTGTCGGCGGTCTGGGGTTCGGTCGCGGTGCCGGTGGCGACCTTCGGGATGTTGATCGAGTCCGTGCCCGGTGGCAGCACATCGGACTCGGCGAGGTTGGCGACCGCGCGTCCGGCACGAGCGAGTTCGATGAACTGGTTCATCAACCAGATCGGCGGCACGAAGAACCCACCGGTGCCGTCGACGCGATCGAGGTCGCGGTACTCCGGAGACCGGGTGACGTCCTCGCCGTGGTTACGCAGCCGTTCCTCGGCGGTGCCGTCGGCATCCATCCGAAACGAGAACCGGATCAGGTCCTGCAGGTAGGAGTGGCCGTTGCCGCGGACGTAAGTCGCTGGCTGCTCGGTGACCTGAACGCGCGCCTGGGCGCGACGCAGCGCGACCGCGCCTTCATCGATCGCGCGGGCGCGTTCGATCTCCTCGTTCAGCTCGCTGATGCGTTCGTCGCAACCGGTGATCTCGGCGTCAGCGGTGCGGATCTGGTCAGTGAGTTCGCGGAAGGTGCGGTCTTCGTCCTCGGTGAGGTCTTCGCGGCCGTCGTCGGCGGCCGTGGCAAGGATCGTCGTGCGCGCTCCGAGCAGCGTCGTACGGGTTTCGGTGGCTTGCTCACGCAGCGCGATGAGCCTGTTGAGCCGCTCATCCATGATGGGTGTCCTTTGCTGGATTCGGAATGGGTGAATGGCGGCCAGTGCCAGGCCATTTCCGCCCAGTGCCAGGGCTTGAGAAGCCCCCGATCCAGTGCCAGGACTCGGAAACATGTTGTGGTAGTTGGGGATAAAGCTGTGAGTGGGTGAGGACTACTTCAGGTCGGTGCCCTCACCGAGTGCGATGAGCTGCGCGACGCGCAGCGTGTCGGAACGCTTCGGGCGTAGTGCGCCGTGCAGGCGGCCCAGCAGTTCGTGGGCGGAGCCGAGGCGGTCCGCGCCGACAGATCGGGCCTCGGCCAGCAGGGTGTCATCGACCTCGACGTCGGCCAGCGCGTCGAGCAGCCCACGCAAGCTGGCCGAGGTGGCGGGGTTCGCGCCGAAGTTCACGACGCTGACGTCGCCTTTGTGCAGGCTGATCTCGGTGATGCGGCGGGTGGTCTGTTCACGGTTCCAGGCGTCGTCTTTGACGCGGAACGCGAAGCTCATCTCGTCCATGTCGCCTCGGCTCATCTTCGTTTCCAGGCGCACGACATCGGGGTCGCGGCGGTCGAGGTCGGCTTCGACAGCCAGGCCCTGCCGGTCGGCCGAGAGCCGCAGCGTGCCGGATTTCGTTCTGGCCAGCGGCATTCCGTCGTGGTTGATGAGCAGGTGCAGGTCGGGGCGTTCGCGCAGGGTGACGTCGAAGGCGCCGGGGTCGACGGTCTCGGTCCATCCGCCGGCCTCGGGTCCGCCGTACATCTCATACGGGGCATCGAAGATCGAGGCGTAGCCGCGCAAGGTCAGTTCATCGTCGCGGCTGCGTAGCTGCACGTGATGAGCTGCGTAGGAACGGATCTCGCGTGAATCACGCAACTTCGTCGAGCGGTCCACTCGGGTCCTCCTGGGATGTCGGCTCATCAGAGCTGGTGGGGTCCGCGCCGAGCGGGCCATAGTTGAGGGGCTGGATGTAGGAGTCGCCGCCTTCGATCGGCGGCAGGTCCTCCAGCGCGCGGATCTCGTTGACGCTCATCCATCCGGCGTTGCGCGCGGAGGCGTAGGCGTCATAGCGGGCACGCTGGTCTCCGCGCAGCAAGCCACCGACGTTGAACTTGGCGAACTGCCCGCGGGGCAGCAGGTCCGAGAGGGCGTCCTCGATGCAGGCCAGCCACGGGCGCAGGGTGAAGGTGGTGAACCCGATGCCTTGGGCTTCGATGCCCGCACCCCAGCTGGTCGATTTCTGGGTGTCGCCGATCATGTGCGGCGGGATGCCGTAGAGCATCGCGATCTCGGCGCGCTGGAATTCGCGGGTGGCCAGGAACTGCGACTCTTCCGGGGTGATGGAGATCGGGCGCCACTTCACCCCGCCGGAGAGCACCGCTGGGTGGCGGCGTCCGCCGTGGGATGAGATCCATTGCTTCTGCAGGTGAGTCACCGCGTCGGCCGAGAGTGGCTGGTCGGTCTCCAGCACGCTGGACGGGTTCGCCGATTGGCCGAACCAGCGTGCCCCGAACCGTTCGGCGGCCAGCCCGAGTCCGATGCTCTGGCGGGCCTGCGTGATGGGGCTCAACCCGATCAAGCTGCCGGGCAGTACGAAGCGACGCAGGTGCACGATGTCGGCAGCCGGAACCGGCTGGCCGAGCACGGAGTAGAAGATCTTGCCGCCGGTGGGGACACCCCGGGAGTCGACCCCGTGCAGGATCACCTCATCGGGGTGCAGCGGTTCGAGCACAGTCGGGAACTGGCTCAGGTCGCGTGCGGTGACGTGCAGGTAGGCGTTGCCGCGCAACGCCAGCGAGCACACCACCTGGAACAGCCACTCGAAGCGGGTCCAGCGAGGATCCGGACGCCGCACCCACAACGGTGCGGGCGATATCTCCTCACGGACCTCCCCGCGTCGGCGGTAAGCGTCCACCGGCAACGACGCGACCGCATCGGCCAGCAGGCGCACGCAGGCGTAGACGGTGACGTGCTGCAACGCAGTGCGTTCGGAGACCGCGATCCCGGATTCGGAGATGCCCGACCAGTTCGAAGGGATCGAGGACAGCTCGGTGAGTGCCCGCGCCTCGCCGCCAGTGCCGAGCAGCCGCGACAACCAGCTCACGAGCGATCGACCCGCCGGTCGATCAGCGCCGCCGCGATGAGACAGATCGCGCCAGCGCCGATGAGAACGAACGCTGGCCCCAACAGCCACAGCCCACCCAATATCGTTGCTGTGCCCGAAATATCGAGCAACAGCACAGTTTTCGCTCTCATACGCCGGTTTCCTCCCACAATTCCTCGGGCCAGTCATGGATCTGCGGGGCCGGGTCATCCGGTGACAGCAGCGCCCACAACGCTGCGATCGCGGCCACCAGCGGCGCGGCGTCACTCGGTGAGCGCTTGCGGTCGATCACCCACGCATCCCCGACCGGACGCACCGCCGCCGTGGTCGCGGCCAGGTCGAGTCCGGGGTGCGGGAGATGGCGTAGGCGTTTGTTGTCGACCAGGTCGAACGCTTGCCCGGTCGCGCGTCCGAGATCGGGACCGGCCCAGGCCAGCACCGGAAGCCCGGCAGCGGTCAGTGCGTCGAGCAGGCTCGATACCGGTGCGCCGTTGGCCTGCAGCACCACCGCCTCGATCCGGTCGCGGCGCTCCAGCAGCCAGTCGATGACCCAGTCGGTGCCAGCCCGGTCGGCGGTGATCTCCACATGTGCGCGCCCGTCGGCACGGAATCCGGCCAGCGCGATATAGGTGCTCGATCTGTTCCAGGAGACGTCCACGCCCACGACCCGCCGCGATCCCTCGGTGATGCGAGAGCCAGCGTCCAGGGTTGCCGCCCAGGTGCCGTCGCCGAACGGTCCGGCGGTGGCTGATTCGAGCCATCGGCACAGCACCTCGACGGAGAACACCGCTGGTGGGTCGGTGCGCAGGGCGGCAGCGATCGCGCGTTCGGTGATCGTGAAGCCCAGGCTGGGGTTAGCCTGCGCCCACGCATCGCGGTCGCGGCGATCCGCGCTCGGCGGCGCGGACCACTCGAACAATGCCAGCGAATCGTCCTCGTCGGGCTCGTCGACGACGTCATCGCCGACGAGTTCGAGCGCGGTGGCATCAGCGTCTCCGTCGGGCCAGCCCAATACCTGGTGGGCCAGCGCCCGCAGGTAGCGCAGCACCACCGACAGCGAGTCGCCCGCGTTGGAGAACCCCCACACCTGGGCGTGCGGCCGGGCCAGGGTGGTCTTGGTCGAGGCACCCCACGCGTCCCAGGACTGATGCTCACGCAGCTCGTCGAGCAGTACCAGGTCGCCGGAGAAGCCGCGGGCGCCTCGTCGCGACGCGGCGGCAACCCGGTATTGCTCTCCGGCTTGCAGTTTCAGCGACTTCTTGCCGTTGACCTTGACCACATGCCGGATCCCGACCGCGAGATCGGGTACGGCTTCGGCGATTTCGACCGCCTCGCCCCACGCCTTCTCCGCGTTGGCGAGATCTTGAGCGGTGCCGATCACGGTGCGTGAGCCACGCACGTAGATGTGCCACAGCGCCAGGATCAGCATGCACAGCGTCTTGCCGTTCTGACGGGCTATGAGGACCAGCACCGTGCGGAATCGGTAGAGCCCGTCTTCACGCAGTTCGAGTGCGTGGATGAACAGCCACTTCTGCCACGGCAGCAGCTGGATCCCCAGCGTTGCCTCGGCGAAGTCGATGACCGAGAAGCCGTGGGTCGTCTCGCGTGTCAGTTCCCGCAGCGGCGGGGTGAAGACGCGTGGCTGTTCACAGCCTCTACGCGGGGTGTCCAAACTCGCGCCGCAACCTGGTCAGCGTCGACTCGACTCCGTCGCCGACGCCGTCACCGAACGCTCGCCGGCCTCCTGGAGTGCCACCCAGCTCGGCGAGCGCCCGCAGTAGGTGCGGACCGAGGTACAGGGCCTTGGTCGCATCCTGACCGCCGCGACCGATCCCGGCTTCGATCTGCACCGCGTAGCGCAGTGCCAGATCGACCGCCGCCTGATCGGCGGGAGTCAGCCACGTCATCTCCTCGACCGCTGCGGCGACCGACTCCGGTAGCGAGCGCGCCATCAGGACTCCACCGCCCGCAGCCGCGTTACGGCGCTCTGCTTGTTCTCTCGCGCAGCGGCTTTCACCGATTCCAGATAGTCCCCGACCTCGCTGCCATCGCCGGATGCGGCGCGGTCGGCGAGCATGTCGGCGCGCATCCGCATGACTTCCAGGCCCTGTTCGACGGCTTTCGGATCGCCCTGGCCGATGCGCTTCCACAGACCGAGCAGCATCGCGTCCAGACGTTCGAGGTCCAGGCGGGTACGGGTCTCGGGCGCTTCCTCGTGCGCCTGCAGCGCGGCGGTCACCATGTCGTAAGCGTCGGCTTCGGTGATATCGAGCTGCTCGGCGATCTTCGCGTAGGAAACCCCAGCCTTTCGCAGCTGCAGCACATGTTGTGCCACAACGGATTTCGAACGACTCATGCCGGTTTACCCCTTCCCATGCAGGAGATGGCAGAGCTATGTTGTGTGCGTGCCGGACCTCGCGTCCGGGGGTGGTACCCCCGGATTACCGACTGAGGGTGAGGTTGTCGGTCGGCCGCCCGGACCAACCATCCGGTAGCGGTGTCACGTAGCCGCGAGGGCGTGAGAACGCCGAGGCAAGCGGGGTGATACCCGCACCTCGGCGGGACCTCCCACCTCGGCCTGAATCCCATTCGGCTAGGGAACAAAGACGAACCGGTCACATCGGGCACGTCCGTGGACTTCGATGGCATCGGCGATACAGCTCGGAGTCTCACCGTCGGCGGTGTATCAACGCACCCGGCGAATACCGCGCGAGTCCGCGCAGTCCCCCGATGTCCGCAAGCTCGCGATCGCTGCGGCACTCACATCGGGCAGTCGCCCGACTAGATCGCCCGTGAACTCGGAATGCCCGCACAGGAGGTGCTGCAGTATCTCGCGGAGGCGTGATCGCCCGAATCCGAGAAGCCGTTGCGTGATCAGCCAGCGGCGGTCTGCGCTCCCCGGCCCTTTCCCTTCGGAGCTACCGTCGGGTCCAGGCCGGGCAACGCGGACCGCCACCAAGCTCCGACGAGTCGTGCGTCTCGCCGGGGCCGAGGTCCGTAGCGAGCGGATCCCTCGTCCGCGTGGAGTCCGAGACTCGAACTCGGCGCCCCTACCCACAGGCAGGCTCCAACCCTGGCTCCACCCCGCCGCCCGTCGACAGCGGGTCCATCTTCCGGTCGCGATCCGGAAGCGATCACACCTTAGCTCCGTAATGCGTTGTGCAGCAACATATTACGGCTTTCCATGACGCTTGACTTCGTTCCCGGTCAGAGCGTTCATGGTGGTGTACCTAGACCAGGAGGGGAGCACCACGATGACCGAGGACCGACGCAAAGAGGAGCTGGAGGTCGAGTGGAACGACGAGCCGGATCCCGACGCTGGCGACTGGATGGACTGGGAGGGCGTCACGGTGGACGACTGGGGCCACGCCCTGGTCGACGTACGCGGCGGCACCGTACGGATCGCGGTCTATGACGCCATCAACGGCAACGACGTGATCTTGACACTGCTACCCGAGCAGGCGACGGAGTTCGCCGAGTGGATCGACACGGCCGTCGCGTCGGCCATCGAGAACCAGAGGCGCGCATGATCCCCGGCACGATGGTCTACTGGCTCGGCGCGACCGGCGTCGACGCGACCGTCGGCAAGGTCATCACCTGCCCAGCCATCGACCCGGACGGGTTCGCCCACCACGGGCTCGCCGAGGTCCGCTGGGCGGACGGCGAATTCGACCTGTGCACCCTTGACGAGATCGAGGAAATCCCGAATCCGACACCCGAGCAGATCGCCATGGTCGCCGACTTCTGACAAAACGCCGATCAGATATCACACGCGCGAGGCCGTGAAATCCACGGCCTCGCCGTCGTTTCGGACCGGAACGACGCCGATGTGCTCCTGAGAGCGGCGGCAAATGACGTCGGCGTAGCGCGGATCCAGCTCGACCAGTCGGGCGGCAGAGCCGTGCTGGTGGGCGGCGATGAGGGTAGAGCCGCTGCCGCCGAACAGATCAAGGACCCGACCACCGGGGCGCAGCGAGTTGGCCAGCATCGCCTCGATGAGCGCGACCGGCTTCATCGTTGGATGGTCACGGTTTGCCGAGGGCTTGTCGAACTCGAACGTTGTGGACTGGGCATTGTCTCCGTGCCAGCGGTCCCCGCCTCTGCCCAGCCGCCCCTCCCCGCCGGGGACGAACCCGTACAGGATCGGCTCGTGCTTGTAGTGGTAGTCGCTGCGGCCCATGACGATCGTGTTCTTCACCCACACCAGGTTCTGCCGCACCAGCACTCCAGCCTCGCGCAACGCGGTCTCGAACCGCAGCCGTTCGGAGTCAGCGTGGGCGACATAGACCGGCGCACCGGGCCGGGCGACCGCGACCATCGAGGCGAACGCCCCGGAAAGCAGGCCGTCGAGATCGGCTACGGCGTCGCCCTGGATCCGCAAGGCGTCCTTGGTCTTGCCGACGTAGTCGACGCCGTAGGGCGGGTCAGTCCACACGCAGTCGGCCTGCTCTCCAGTCATCAGCGCTTCGACCGCAGCGAAGTCGGTGGCATCG
This sequence comes from Nocardia brasiliensis, assembly GCF_042691675.1. GTDB lineage: Bacteria > Actinomycetota > Actinomycetes > Mycobacteriales > Mycobacteriaceae > Nocardia > Nocardia brasiliensis_D. The sequence continues at coordinate 403,700 of NZ_CP170507.1, read as the reverse complement.
CCGACCGCGAGCCGGTGCGGGCCGAGCTGCCAAATATCGCCGGGCACGCTGATCGGGTCGTCGGGTAGCTCCGGGATGTCGTCGGGGTCGGTGTGGGTCTCGCGCGGAATGATCTCGGCGACGAGCTTGTCGAAGTCCTCTGTGCTGTAGCCGGTTCCGGCGAGGTCGTCGAGGCCGTCGAGGAGTTCGAACAGCGCGGTGTGGTCGTAGTCGCCGAGGTCGGCAGTGCGGTTGTCGGCGGCCACAATGCGGCGGGCTGTCTGCTCGTCGACATCGATGATCCCGGCCTCGACCTGCTGCCAGCCGAGCTGACGCGCGGCAAGCAAGGTGTGATTGCCTGCCAGCACCTCCATCGCCCGGCCTGTCAAAGTACCGGCGTTGACCACGATCGGACGATACTGCCCCGTCGTCGACAACGACGCTGCGATCGCGTCGATATTGCCCCGGCGCGGGTTGCCGCCGAATGTCGAAAGATTTTCGACCGGTACCGAGTCGAACCGGATCCCCGTCACAGGACTACTCACGAATGAAACTCCTTGTCAGACAGGTTTCCCTCTCGCGTCCGGATCTACGAGTGCGCGAAAGATGTTGTTACACAACATTATTGATGACCTCTAGTTGTTGACTTCGCCCGGACTCAGAGCGGTAATGGACATGCCAAAACACAGTCGCGAGAAGGGATAAGCAGCGATGAGCACGGAGTTCAGCTTCAACAACAACGGCGGGCTGGCGTTCGTCCGGTGGGGGCGGGGAAACGACCTCGGATATGAATTCGGGACGATAAGCAATTTCGAATATGTACTGGCGGAGCTGGAGTCGGGTGCAGAGCTCGAATCCGAGCAGGATCTACTCGAAAGCGATCCCACGACGGCAGCGAAGCTGAAGGAGGCGGTCGTGGACGGCAGGGTGACGTTCGGAGAGTTCCCCGTGACGCTGCTCCTCCGAAGCGGCGACCTTTACCGGTTCACAGTCGAGGAGTAGCAGGGTGCCGAATCCAGACGGTGAACCCGCGCCGGAGGGACCGCCCTCCGGCGCGGGCGCGTGCTCAACAGACAATTCGGCAGTTAGGCAGCGCTCTGTGGGCCTCGCGCGATGGGGGTATGCCCGCGGGGGGAGATTGCCCAGTGCCTAGGGAGTAGACAGGCCGATCGCGTTCAACTTTCCACCCGCCCCTCCCCCGCCGTCATGACGACTTGAGATTCATTGTTGTACAGCGTGATTGGAGTCGGATTGCTACGATGCTGACTGCCTATATGGCAGCGATGCTTCTGGCCGGTTCCGGCGGGCTGCGTACGCAAGCTTTGGAGACTTCTACATGGGGGATGACTTGTCGCCGAACCAGAAGGCCGTGTCCCAAGCGCTTGTCGGTCTGGGCTTCGTGATGCTTGTTATCGGGATGGTCGGCTTCTTCTTCGTGACCATGTTGGGGTTGATCCTCGCCCTGCTCGGGTTCATCTTGCTCGCCGGGATGTTCCTGTTCGAGCTGGCCATGCAGGGCAACTCCCCGCAGGAGGCAGCACCGGCGACACCGCCCAAGCCAAGGAAGCGGTGGAACGGTATAGGACTAGCCGTCCCCATCGCCGTGCTTTTCGTGCTCTGTTTAATCGGAGCGTTGGGCGGCTTTTCGTAGTTGCCAGGCCGGGTCAGAAGTCCGACCGCACCCACTCCCCGGTCGCTGGCGCGGTGTTGCCGCGAGACCGGTTGCAGCGCAGGTGACTTGCTCGCGCGTTCGCTGGATCCAGGGCCAGGTGCGGGTGGGTGCTGACCGGATAGAAGTGATCGGCCTCGAAGCCGTCCGGTGCGAACCGGGCGGCGGCATAGTCGATTGGCTGCCCGCAGCGCCAGCACGCCAGCCTGCGGGCACGTATGTCGGCGACGATGGCCCGCCACCGGTGGGTCTGGCGCGGGTCCGTCGTCACCGATCTCATAATTGCTTGCTAGCTACCGGTCGGGAGACCGGCAGAACCACTGGCGGAGCCGCTGGCCAGCTGGCCGACGGCGATGAGCCAGAGGATGAGCTGCAGAAATACAGGCATGATGCAATCCTTTGGATGTTGCGGGAAAGGACTCCTCACCGAACGGCTTCCGAATCAGAGATGTTGGAGCTGCCCACGGGCGGTCCATAGCGCAGACGGGCGCGACATGTCGGAGCGGGGTTCGGTGAGAAGGTACGCGCAGTCGGGCGCGCGAACCCCTCCATCGATGACGAAGACCCCGATCCGGAGGGGATGGATCGGGGTCGCGCGGACACACGTGTACCGCTGACTCCCAGCGTCCCTGAGACGGGCGGCCGATGTCAAGGCGGCTTGAAAACAAGCGCTGTGCCACGGACTGTCGTTCCTGCCCGTGAGGTCGCACCACACCACCTGGCGAACCGCACGAGTTGGGTGGTTGAGCTCTTCTAATCCACTTCAGTTGTGCTGTTGCGACTACGCTCGCCTTCCTACCGGTCGCCTGTACCGTTCGAATCACATTGCTGGTGTTGCGCAGTCGAGAAGGCGGACAGCGAGGTCACTGCCGCAGCGGCCCACAGAGGGCGCGCCCCGCATCAGGGTTTGGGTAGCAGGCTGGGATCGATGCCGGTGGCGGCGGCCAGCTGGTCGGGGTGTGCCCGCGGATGGTCCGTAGGTCAGCGCGGGTGAGGTTCGTGTCGGTGAGGTTCGCGCCGGTGAGCGTGACCTCGGACAGGTTTGCATCGGTGAGGTTTGCGCCGGTGAGGTTGGTGTTGATCAGTCTGGAGCCGGTGAGGTCAGCGCCGCTCAGATCGGCACCGGTGAGGTTCGCACCGATCAGGGTGACACCGGCCAGGCTCGCGCCCGCCAGGTTCGCATCTCGTGCATCGACGTCGGTCAGGTCCGCGCTGTCCAGCACCACGCCCGCCAGGTACAGCTCATGCAGATCGACACCCGGCAGCCGAACACCCGGCCAGGACAGGCGGTCACTGTGTTCGAGGATGCGGCGGTGACGGCGCAGCGAGTCGAATACCGCGATGATCTCCGGACCGGGGGATTGCTGTCCGCGCCCGGCGTAGTCGGCGTGGGCCAGGATCGCGGTGTACATGCCCAGCACGTGACGGCGACCCATCGGATCCCAGTCCGGCAGTAGCCGATCCAAGTCGTACACCGCCCCGGCGCGCACCAAAGGATTCTCCGACCCGAGCTGACCGATGGCGGTGCTGAATACCCGAACCCGCTGGTCCTGGCCCCATGCTCGCAGACCGACGGCCAGCATGACAGCGATCACACCGATGGTCGCCGCCCACAAGATCGCCATCACGATGTCCGCATCGCCGCTGACCCACACGGTGGCGCCCGCGATCGCCGCCGCCACTACACCGATCAGCCAGGTCACCAGCGTCGATGAGGTCTTGGTATCCGGTAGCCGCATCACTGGCCTTCCATGTCGTAGTCGATCAGGATCGGCAAATGGTCCGAGCATGTCTGCGCGGCAGCCGAATCGAGCACCTGATAGCCGCGCAACGCGCTCACCAGCCCGGCGGTCACCTTGGCCGCGTCGATGCGGCGCTGTCCGTAAGGGTCGCCTTGGCTGGCATCACGGTGCCCGACCGTAGCCTGCCACGCTGCACCCAGCACCGCTGCGGCATCGAGCAAGCCGCCCTCGAGTAGGTGCTCACCCGGAGTCCGGTCGGCCCACCACCGCACCCGAAGCCCTTGCTCGTACTCCCATCGGCACTGGTAGAGAAAATCGGGATGCCACTGCTGGCGTTCGTAGGGGTCCGGTCGTAGTACTCCCACTCCTCAGAAACCTCTTCGGGGTCGCCCATCCAGCCGTGTCCAATGCCGCCGGGCCGGTGCACGACATCGGCGGACACCGAGTTCCAGTCCGCCAAAATGATCCCGGCAGACCGGTCGACGGGCCGGGTCATGAGTGCCGCGAGGCGTTCGGCCTCATCGGCGCGCCGGTTCTTGCCGAACGGCGGCGCGTGATAGACCGCGTAGGTCACCACCGGCCCGCCCAGGTCGAGTTCGATACGGCCGCAGGAATGGAAGAAGTCGCGCTCACCCCACCCCTCCCAACAACCCGGCACCGCAGTGATCCCGTCGCGCCAGGCCAGCCCAGCGTGAAAGGTGTGTCCTCCCAATGCGATCGCGACTTCACCGTCTCCGACATCGCAGCGCAGCCCGGTCGCGTCGGTGAGCTCGCGCCACCGGGCGGACACGACCTCGCGTTCGTCATCGCTGCGTGGGGCGCGGATCTCGGTGCCAGCGAACACATCCGGATGGTGGTCGCAGATCAGCTCGTACACCATCTCACGTCGCGCCTGCTCCTCGGCCGTGTCGGACCAGAACAGATCCTGCATGTTCCAGAACATCACCCTGATCACAGGTAACCCTCCCAACCTCTTCCCATCCGGGCGTGAACAGCGTCGTCTGCATCGGCACCCACCGTGCCGGTCGCTCATCGGCCCGCACGCCACCCGAACCTAGCCGTGCCGTCCCGGCCCCGCTGGGCAACCAACGACATCAGTCAACAACGATGGAAATCCAGTGACGGACCTCGATCCGAACCACGACATCCGTCAGGCCGGACCGCCCGCTGGTGACAGAAACGGTGGTCAGCTCCCGCTGCGGGTGTTGACCCGCGAACGGACCTCAGCCATGGCGTCGCGATGATCAGGACGCGTCGCGTGTGCTGTTCCCGCTCCCCGATTGCCTGGCGAGCACCTCGCGCACCAGATATTTCTGCCCCGGTCGGCTGGTGATGAGCCCGCGGTGCGCCCACGTGCGGATGGTCGAGGCCGGGATACGCCAGAAGTGTTCGATGTCGGTGGCCGACAGCTCGGCATCAAGGGCGTGTTCAACCAGATGCGTCGGCAGTTCCACCGGCGCCACCCAGCCTTGGCCGAGTTCGATTGCGCGCCGATCGAGTTCGGCGCACCGCTCTGGGGCAACGGCGTGTAGTGCGGCGCGGTAGGAGCCTGCAATTTTGCGGGCGCGTTGCAGCGCGGTGTCGCGAGGGAAGGGCCAGGGGTCGTTGGTCACGACGCTCGTTCCGGGTCCAGGACGCCGACCCCATTGAGCCGGGCGAATTCCTCTTTGGCCCACACGGCTCGGCATGCTTGGCAGGTGACTTGCTGCTGGTCCGGTGAGCTGGTCAGTGCTTTCACTCCGCAGACGTGGCAGGGGTCAGGTAGCCAGATGCGGGTTTCGTTGAGGCCGAGTATTTCTCGGCTGCGTCGGTGCAGGTCCGCCAGCGACAGGACCGCGTCGACGCCGTCACGGCCGACGTGGATGAGGTCGTCGCCGCCATCGGCGAGCGGTGTCCACCGCCAGCGGCGGCGACGCGGGAGGTCGACCAGGGTGCCGAGGCCGGTCGACAGGATCGACACGCATTTGTGCACGCATTCCTGCCGGGAACTCGGCACTGGGTCGCCGCGGGTGAGAGTCGTTGCCCAGGCCAGGGTCTCGTCTTCGATCGCAGATTGGATGGTGTCGATGTCGAGGCGGATCGGGAGCGAATACAGCGTCGAGTGAGTGACCTTTGGTGCGCGGTCCTTGGGCCGGGGTTGGAGTTTCGCGGCTTCGAGCAGCAGCCAGTCGTCATAGAGCTGGCGGATCGCCTCGAACGCGGCCTGTTCACAGCGTCGGCACAGGGTGTCGGCGCGTTCGACGCCGCCGCCGTGCCAGTGGCCCTCGTCGTCGCGGATTCGGGACTTGCAGCGCGCGCCCTGGCGGCATTCGTGAGTCGGGTCGGTGCTGGTCATGAGGCGGCGTCGAGGTCGAGTTCGCCGTGGCGGAGCCGGGTGCGCAGCGAGAGGTCGAGATAGTCGCTGTTGAGGTCGATGCCGATGTAGGCGCGGCCGTGGCGGTGCGCGGCCAGGCCGGTGGTGCCGCTGCCGGAGAAGGGATCGAGCACGACGGCGCGCCGGTAGTCGTCGTGGCCGCAGTCGCTCCAGCCCGTCGAGCGCGGGCGGGCGAGCAGGTACTCGCGGAAGTAGCCGCCCAGCACCGCCTTGGCTTCAGCCGCCAGGCGCTGGACCTCGTCGGCGTTCTTGCCGGTCCCCGTCTGGGATTTGGCGGCCTTACCGCTGTCGGTGATGCCGACCGCCCGGATCGCGGTGATGTGGTCCTCGGTGAGTCCGGCGGCCTCGGCGAGGGCTTGCGCCCGGCGCGCCTGTGTCCGGGAAAGATCCAATACCGCAGCGCCTTTCGTTCGGGTTGGCGCTGTGCCGCAGGTGCGGCAGCGGCGAGGCGGGCAGCCCGCCCGGATGCAGCGTTCGGCGATCGCGGTGGCCATGACCGCGAAGTGTGCTTGGGCGAAGGGCTGGTTGGCTTGTTCCCAGAGATCGCCGGGATTGCCGCCGGCCGGATGTGCGGCACTGTGGCGGGTTCCGTCGGCGGCGAGGTTGGTCTGGGCACTCCACGGGGAGGCGATCGAGGTGGACTTGGTGGTGCGCCCGCTGCGGGAACGCCGTGATGCCGACCGGTCTCCGGTGTAAGGCTTGCGGATGGCGTCGAGGTCGAACCAGTAGCGCTTGGAGCGGGTGAGCAGGAAGATCAGCTCATACCGTGAGGACAGCCGGTCGGCCGCGCTGGAGGGCATGGCGTTGGTCTTGTACCAGACCACGGCGTTGCGGCGCAGCCAGCCGTCGCGTCCGAGCGCGTGGGCGACCAGCCAGGGCACGCCGACCAGGCTCTTGTCGAGGTAGGTGTCGCCGAGGTTGAGCCAGCAGGTGCCATCGGGGGTGAGCACGCGGCGGACTTCGGCGAATACCGTGCGTAGCGTCTCGACATACCGCTCGGGTGTCACCTCGTGTCCGTATTGGCCCGGCACGCCGTAGTCGCGCAGCCCCCAGTACGGCGGCGAGGTCACCACGCAATCGACACTGCTGGTGCGCATTTCGCGCAGCACCTCGAGGGCGTCGCCGAGGTACAAGGTGGTCATCTCGTCGCGGTGATAGAGGCTCACGATGCCCTCGGTTCCGGCTGGGCGGGGCGGGTGAGTTCGGTGATCAGTGCGGCGAGGGCGCGGGCAGGGTCGGTGGACAGCGACACGATGTCCCCGGCTGTGGTGCGCCAGAGGCAGGGTTCGGCGTTGAACAGCGATACCTCGTCAGCCCATTGCGCGAATTGCCTTGGCGGGTCGATGGTTTCGGTGTCGTGGTTCCAGCGCACGCTCCACCACAGGATCTGCTCCGGTGCGGTCTGGGTGATCGCCCATTCCTCGATGCGGGCCCGGTCGTTGTCCGGGCGCGCGTTGTGCCCGACAAGGAATACCGCGGCCTCGGTCGGGTCGGAGAAGACGCGCACGATCTGGTAGCTCTTGCCGTGTCCGCTGGTGATCACGTGCGCGGTCGGCCCGTCATGATGCAGGGCCAGCAGGGGTCGGCGGAGCTTGGGTGCCATCAGGATGCCTCCTCGTCGAGATCGAACAGTCGCAGCTCGCAGTCGCTGCACAGTGGCCCGGAACGCCGTGTCCGGGGCCCGGAGCCGTGGCCCCATCGGTTGTGGGGTGGGCGGTGTCCGGCGGCGGTGACCTCGGTGGTGATCGCGTCGATCTCGGCGGCGGTATCGGGGTACCAGGCGCGGATCTGGTCGAGCTCACCGGCTTTGGCGAAGCTGCCGCACAAGCACTCCCCGGACATGTGCAGCAGCTGGCTCACCGGATTGACCGGAACGTCACCGGCGAGCTGGCGGTAGGTGTTCAGGTCGAGCACGGTCCAGTTCGCGATCGGAGAGATCCAGATGACCGAACCGTCACGCTCGTGCAGCGGAACACGAGCGCGGCGGCGAGACTCCTGGCGCCTGCGTCCGGCCAGGAACACCACGCGCTCGCGGCGCGCGTCGGAGACCAGCTTGCGCCGGGCCTGGCGTAGCCCGCGTTCCTTGAGCCGGGAGTACATCTTGGGATGCATCGCCGGGCCGGGGAAGCCTCGTTCGATCACCAACTGGCGGAACGTTTTCGGGGCGGCCTCCTCCAGCAGCGGCAGACCCCACTGCAGGCAGCTCTCGCGCACGAACTCCCGTGTCGCCTCGATGCCGATCGTGGTGTTGCAGTGGATCGCATGCGTGGCGCGGTGGCGGAACAGGTGCGCCAGAGCGGTGGAGTCGGTGCCGCCGGAGAACAGCACACAGACGGCGGCGACGTGGTGTCGGCCCAGGTGTGCGGCGAGGGCGTCGCTGAAGATCTGCTCGCCCTGCTGGCGCAGCCGCAGCACCCGTTCGGTGCGACCGGCCACGTCGAGCCGGGCGACGTCACCGACGGGTGTCGGGGCGTCCAGGCCGGGTCGCAGCGGGTCGACTGCGTCGAAGAGGGTGGGCTCAGCCACGGCGCACCTCGCTGGTGTGCCAGTGATCGAGGCTGGTCGGGGTGCGGTGATCACATCGCACGACCGGCGGATCCGGGTGACGGGCCAGCAGCTCGGCGGGCGGGGTTCGCCAGCGCCCGTCACACATCGCACAGCCCTGAGCGGCATCACGCTCGGCTCGCACCGCGGAGCGGATCTCGGTGGTGTGAGCGCGTTCCCAGGCGTCACGGGCTTTGCGTGCCTCGCCACAGGCCCGGCACGGAGGCGGCGAAGGTTCCTCGCGATGCTGCGGGCAGCGGCGCGGCGGCGGAACGTTTGACGGGGGTGAGCCCACGTGAGCTTCCGTAGTTACGTCACCACCACCAGAGGGTGCAAGGTGTGGGGTGTGGGTGTGGGTACTGGGAATCGGGGCCGAATCCGATTGGTATTCCGGTTGGTGTTCACCGCTCGTGCCGGTATCGGTGTCGGTGACCGGTTCGGTATTGGCAATCGAGGCCGGTCCGGTATTGGTAATCGGATTGGTATTGAGGACCGGTTCGGCATTGGTGTCTGGGACCGCAAGGGTGTTGGTGTAGCCGACCGTTTCGAGGTTGGGCATCCGCAGCAGTTGCCCGAGGCGCTCGGCGGAGTCCTTGTGGCTCCACGAGCTGTACTCGGGGTGCTCGGCGTGGACTCGTTGGACCTCGGTGACGATCGCCGCCCGCAGGGTGGGTGAGGCGGCACCGTAGTAGGCGGTGGTGACCGCAGCGGCCATCTTCGGGTTGCGCAGCAGGTGGTCGCGGCGAATGAGTGAACGGACCAAGACCTCCTCGGTGGCGATGTCGATGAGGATGTAGCGGCGTTTTTCGAGTTCGGCTGCAGCAGTCAGGATTCGGGGCAGGGTCAGGTCACTGGCCCGGCGCACGAGCCTGTTGGGCCGCCAGTCGGCGATCCCGCAGTAGGACAGGGTGGGTTCGGCCAGCAGCACTCGGGTGTAGAACATTTGCGCGTCGGCGGTCAACGATTCGAAGTCGACGTCGCCATTGATGCTCAGATAGAGCTTCGCGAACTCGCGCGCCACAGCTGCTCCTTTCGGCGCCCCGCAGGGAATAGAAGAGGTGGTCGCGCTGCCCGGACGCAGGTGGTGCTCATGCCGCGTTCCCCTCGCGCAGATCTCGCCGCCGTTGTGCGGCGGCGTGGTATTCGATCCAACGTCGGGCCGAGGAGAATCCCAGTGCGCGTGCGATCGACTCGAGGTCGCTCTCGGACACGACGGTGCCGTCGGCGTAACGCAGCGCGCTCACGCGACCTCTCCCAAGGGCTCACGTGCGCTCAGCAGCCGGTAGGCAGTGACGGCACAGGGGACGACGACGCTGTTACCGATGATGCGCAACTGCTGTACGCGGGACAGGCCGATCTCGGGATCGGTGACCCATGACGGAGGCATCATCATCATCCATTCCGCGAAACGTGGTGACAGGCGCGGGTTTCCGTCGCGATTGGGTTCGTTCGGCGGTGGGGCGGGGCGGGTCAGCGCTTCCTGGCGGGCGATCGCGTCGGCGTAGATACCCCACCGGTCGGTGTCGGCTCCGGGGGAGCGTTCGGTGTCGTGGCTGCCGGATGGGTGCCCGCTGTCAGGGTCGTGGGTGAGTGCATAGACCGCCGAGGGCAGCATCAGGTCACCGCCGGAGCCACGCTGGCGCGGTGCGCCTTTCGCTCCGTCGCTGGCGCGGGGCGTGGGCAACAGCGTGGGCGCAAGCGTGCCCTCGGCGTGGGCGCGGGCGATGCCGCCGAGCAGCAGCTCACCGATCCGGGCACCGGAGCGAGAGATATGTCCGCCGGTGCCATCGGCGACCGAGGGTGTCGGCAGCAGCCTCAGATCCGGCCCACCGCGTTGGGCAGCGTGTCGTCGCCTCGGGTGCGCGCTCTGCCTTTTCGCGTCCGTCCGGGCTGATTCGCCTTGCCCTTGTGGTCTCGCGACATCGGAGTGGGCAGCAGCGTGGGCGAGGATGAAGATTCGGCTTCGTCGGTGGCAGGCTCCGATGGCAGACGCACGTAAGCTCGTCCACTCCGCGTCGAGCCCGAGCGTGGCCAGCGCGCCGAGAACGGCACCGGCAGCCCGGACACTAGATCGATCTCGGTGCTCTCCCACAGCATTCGGCGGGGATTCCATTGCGCGTAGGGCGTAGGCACTCAGTATTCCTTCGACATTCTCGATGAGCACATGTCGAGGTTCGAGTGCCACGATTGCCTCGGCCATGTATGACCAGAGCCCGGAGCGTGTTCCCTCGCCGAGGCCGGCGAGGTGACCGGCGAGAGAGACGTCCTGGCAGGGAAACCCGCCGACGAGAACGTCGACGGGTTCTACTTCGCACCAGCGGATTTCGGTGATGTCGCCCAGGTTGGGCACCTGCGGCCAGTGGTGTGCGAGTACCCGGCTGGCGGCGGGGTCGTTGTCGCAGTGCCAGACCAGCCGCGATCCCGGAAAGAGCTGCAATGCTGCGAGATCGAGTGTTCCTGCGCCGGAGAACAACGATCCGATCTTGATCTCATTCATCACTGTCGATGCCTTCGTCTGTGTCGGGCGGCGCTGGCTCGGTGGTCGCGCTGCTGGATGGTCCGGCTGCTGGCTGTGCAGCACCGGGCATCAGGTGGGCTTTGAGGCGGGTCGGCTCTTTGGGACTGATGTGTCGCCGTCCGAGCTGGTGAGCCACGCAGGGATGCCTGCGGTCGAAGCCGGTGGGCTGGCGGCCATCCGCGACCAGCGTCGCCCCCTGGTGGGTAGAGATCCGGGTGCGATTCCCGGCTTGTGCACTCGCTCGGGTAGGTGCGTGTGCCCGCGAAGTCGAAACCGTGTGGAGCAGGTCGATTGTGAGGTCGGCGAGGGTCATGGTCTCTTCGTCGGCGGCTGTCTGTGTGCTGAGGTGGCTGGCTGTCGGCTGATTCGGCGCGATAGCGGTCGTGGTCACATCTGTCTCCGCTCCAGTTGGGTCGAGTTGTGTCAGCGAGGCTGGGGGAAGTTCTCGCGAGTCCAACCGCCCTTGGGTCGTTGGAGCTTGGAGACAGAGCGGTTGTCGCGCCACAGGTTCCACGCGGTCACTCCCAAGCCGAGGACCTCACGGTCGGAGGTGCGGATCTTGGTGGCACGGATGTTGTCGAGCCGCTCGCGCAGGGCAAGGATCGGCGACCCGGTGCTCAGTCCCGCGCCGGAGTCGAGCATCGTCAGGAACTCGGTGGCCGCGGCCGGGTCGATCTCGGACAGACGGATCCCCAGCGCGCAGGCGACGGCGGGGCGGCATTTGATGCGCATCGCGACACCGGCGAGGTCCTCGGCGCTGCGGACGATTTCGGGATAGGCGTCGGCGAACTCGACCACCCTGGTCGCTGAGACTGCGGTGCGCACCCGGTCGCCGAAGAGCCCGTCTTCCATCCAGACGATGTAGACGCGCAGTGTTGCGGCGACCAGCGTGGTGTTGCGGCGGGACAGACCCGACAATGACAGCTGGTCGCCCGGCGTGCGTTTGGCGCCTTGGTCCATGGTGATCTGTGCTTCGCGTGATAGTCCGCGCACCACCAGCATCGGCAAGACCAGTCCGCTGCCCTTCGTACGCTCCAGGGCTTTCAGTCGATGTTGGCCGTCGAGGAGCTGGCCATCGACACCGAACTTGATCGTGTCGCCGTTGAATCGCCAACGGCCGCCCACCATGTCGGCGAAGTACTGTTCGACCCGTGCCGCCCGGATGGGACGGTTCTTGTGGTTGCGTGCCAACCATCGAGCGGCGAGGTCGGCATCGACCATCACCAGCTCGGGCAAGGCGTTCTCGCTGGGATCGGGTGACACGGCCACCAGGTGCATGCTCATGGTTTTCCCTCTGTATCGGGTTGCGGCAGAAGATCAATGACGGTTTGGACGGCGTCGCGAGCTCGGATGAGATCGCTGTAATGTTGTGTGGCGAGTTGCGCGGCATAGCTGTCGAAGCGGTCGTCGCCGCTGAGTCGTTGGAGCCGTTCGATGCTTTTGCGGAGCTCGCGGGTTGCGGCCCAGAACGAGTCCGGCAGCGAGGTGCGACGAGTGCGTGGAGGTGAGGTGGCTGCTGGTTCCGCCACGCTGGAGCCGGGTGACGATGGCGGGGTTGTGGCTGAACTGGTTTCGAGGCCGGGATCGGCCGGCGAGCTTGTGTGTATCGGTTTGGTGTGCACCGCTGGGTAGGACTTGCCGTCGAGGCCGGTCACGGTGGTGCCAGGTGTGGTCCTGGAAGACACCTGCCCCAGGTCGGTGCCGATGGTGCGGGTGCTGGAGCGCAGAGCGGAGGCGATGGCGCGGGTGGACATGCCGATCTCGTGCATCGAGGCCACGACCTCGCGGCGCTGCTCCCGAGGTAGCCGCAACCGAGTGGTGTCGAACTCCTTGGCGCAGTACTCGTCCCAGGACGCGTAACCCAACGCGGTCCAGACACGGGTGGTGAACGCGCGCATGATCAGCTCCCACACCGCGTCCACTCCCGCGCGAATGCGGTCGGTCAACTCGCGTGCCGCCGACACGGAAACCAGGGACTCCGCGATACTCACCGCCTCGCGCCCTGCCGGTCCGGCGACGAGCGGGTACCACCGATCTCGGGGCCAGTCATCGAGGCAAGCGCCAGCGTGTCGATCACCTTGAGCAACGTGCTGCGCGCGTCACGCTCTTCGAGGTCGATGCCCGCATAGACCCCGTGTTTCCACCCTCGTGCGAGAGTGGCCAGGCCGAGTCGGGCGCAGTTGAGTCGCACCGGGCAACCCGCACAGATGCGACGAGGGGTCTCCCGGTCGGCCGGAATCGGTCGAGAACCCGGCCTGGTGTGCGAGATGGGGAAGAAAACCTCCGGATGCACGACGCGGCATTCAGCGTCCTCTTGCCAGTCGTAGTTCATCTACTGCCCTCGGTGATGGCAGCGAGATCTCGGCCGAGCTGGTGCAGCTCGCTTCCGACCGGACTCGACAGCAATCGCCGCGCGACATTGCCGACCTGCTCGACCATCGACGGCCCGTCGGCGCGGTCGCCATCGGCGTTCGAGGCGAGTGTGGTGAGAGCGAGTTTGGCGGCCTCGGAGTCATAGATCTTGTGTGCCAAGGTGATCGCCATCGTCGCTTCCTGCAGGTGCCGGTGCCGATCGAGCACTCCGGCCGCGGCGTCGAGATTTTCCGGCAGGCTCCGATTCCGTTGTGGCCCCTGCGGAGACTGCGCCAGCGCAAGTCGCACTGAGCCGATCGTCGCCGCTTCCAAAAGGTCAGCCACTTGCCGAAGATCCTCATTGGCCTTCATGCCGCCGACCCCCCGCCGTCATAGTCGTAGTCCATGTCCTCGGACGGTCGGATTGACGGCTCTGGATCGACGCCGTCGTCCTCGCGGCTCAGCCGCGCCTGCAGATCGGTCACCGGCACTGCGTGCGGGCGGTCGCTGCGATGGCGACCACCGCGTTGTTTGTTCGACATCTGTTCTCCTCACAAAGTTGTTTGATGTGATGTGCGTCCTGGGAGCGCGAGCTCTGAGGGACTCGCGTGGCCTCTCCCAGGACGCACGCCCCCGACGCGGGTCGGCGCGGCCCGAACCGAGGGAGCCTGATCGGGCGCTCACGCGCGCCGTGGTGGTCGCTTTCGGCGACGAAATGCTGGCGCGAGCCCGGCCGGTAGCGGAGCGGGCGCACCGGCGGGCCGGGCGGTAAGCACCTGCGCTTGCTTGATGTCGGATTCGGTCAGATACCACTGGCGGCCAGCCCGATGACCGGGCAACTCACCGCTGCGCAACCTGCCCAGATACCAGCCCTCGGTCTGCTTGAGGATTGCTGCGCCCTCGGCGACGGTGAAAGTCGGCTCGACCTGGGCTGCCGGGCGACCCTCGTCGTCGGCGTCAAGCAGCGCGCTCATGCTGCCCCACTCAGATTGCGTGGATATATATCGCTGACTGCGTGTTCTTTGGACACAAAAAGAAGATCTGCAGGCACCGCAAGAGCCTCCGCGATACGCGCGGCCAACTCTGGCGTGCAACTGCGTTTGTCTTCCTTGCAGAGCTGCCCGATGAAGCTCCGCGAACATCCAGCTTTCCTGCCCAATGAGTCCATGGTGTCGCCCCTTTGGCGCATCAGCGCCCGGAGTGTCTCCCCTGATGTCAATCGCATCGCGATCCTTCCCGCCCGCCGGACCTATGTTCGAATGCGACCGATCGTGCCAGGTAGATGCGTTGATTTCAAAGAGTCTGTGAGGTTTCCACGCGTGGCGGGTGGATGAAAGCCTATGCTTGCTGTTGGCATATAGCTCGCAGCCTGCGTATTCTCCGGCTCGACGTTGCGTCAGTCGGTGGATAAAAAGTTTCGTTTCTGGTCGAGCGAAATGGTGGGCAGGCCAGTGGAAGCGGGCGTCGCGCAAGCGGCGACGCCGGAACGGAGAGCGATCATGAGCGAGTTGTTACGCCTCGTGCAGAACCACATCGACCGCTGGGGTGTGAAGAAGGCGGAGTTCGCTCGGCGAGTAGGCAGCGCCCCGCAAACCCTCTACACCTGGGCGGCGCGACCCCTTCGGCAACTTCCCGACAAGCGCATCCTCGAAGGTATTGCCCGAGAGGCGCAGTACCCGTATTGGCTCGTCGTGGATGCCGCGTTGATCGACTCCGGCTATCGCCGCTCGTATCCCGATGTAGTCGAGATTTGCGAGAGGCTTCGCATGCTGCCGCCGGAAGATTGCCGTGAGATTGCACGCGTAGCAGTCGATTTGGCCGCCAACGCTGAATCCAAACCGCAGCGAACCCCCGGTAACCCAGGCCATGCTACTGGAGGTGCGACGCTACAGCCCACTCAATCCCACACAGCTGACTCCGACGCCTACTGGCCCAGCCCCTGGATCGAAGACCTCCTGGATGGCGGTCGCCAGCAGGTGATCGAGCAAGGAGCGAAGGAGAGGGCACATGCGACTGGCAGGTCATTGCGGCCCCGACGAAAGGTGGGAGAGTAGAGCTTCGCGGTCGAAGCTCGATTGGAAATACAACCAACAGCAGCTGTCCGCGCAGACCCAGGCTGCCTCCGTGCGCCACACCGTTGCCGAGGGCTGGTTGCGTGCCGAGCTCGGTCGCACGTTGCCCGGCGCTATACCATCCTGCGTGACGAGTAAGGTTGCTGCTCAGCGTTTCTCATCAGAGCGGAGAGTGATCCCGAGGAACTCTGCGGCGACGCTGGCCGCAGACAGGGTGCTAGGCGATATCCCAAAGAGCCACGGCCACACTTGCCGGTGTCCTGGGATCTGGTGGCCGCCGCCCACGATGCTGTAGAGACGCACCGACGGGCAGCCGATTTGCCGGTACTCGGTGCGGCAGACGCTGCCGAGCTCGGTGGGTGCGGGTTTGCCTGGTAGCCATTCAATGCTGGGTTCGACGTTGATTCCGTTTCGGGCAGCAAAGTATTCGGCACTCTGCAGTGCCGATAAGTGCTCTCCCTTGGGGAAGTGCCCGCGCCAACTGATCACACCGCCGTCGTACGGAGCCCACGGATCGGCAGTGCCGTGGATCAGCACCATCGGCAGCGGCATTGCTGGCCCACCCGCGCTTTCGAGGTTGCCAGGTGCGGGTTGGTTGGTACCGATCAGCATCGCCCCGACCAACAGTTCGGGGGCATCGTGGACGAGACGAATCGCCATGTGGCCGCCGAGTGAGTAACCGATGACGAGCACCCGCTCGGCGTCGACGGGGCAGCGTGCAGTGATCTCGGTGATCAGCGAACTCAGGAAGCCCACATCGTCGATGGTTTTCACTGCAGGCGAGAGCATGACCGCCTTGCGGGCACCGTTCCACTCGCGTCGCACCGCGCTCGGGTAGGCGATGACGGCGTCGCCTGTGCGCGCGAGCTCATCGAAGATTAGTCCGCTGTGGCGCTCGCGCACCGACTCACCGCTTTGCGCAGTCCCGTGCAGCACCATGATCAGTGCAGCTCCCGGTGTCGTTCCGGATGCTCGACGCACGAGGGTGTATCTGCGGCGACGGTGCTCGTGATCGAGGAAGTGTTGATCGGCACGAACCGCGTTGTTGTGCTGCGCTTTTGGCTCCACGGATGACAGTGTGTCGAATTTTGGCGATACAGTACAGGGTTCTGAACGCCACATCGCGATGCATTAGGCCCGCGGCGGCGCCTCGGTGCGGATCGGCCGCACCTTCACCCGGCGCGCTGGCGGTTGTGGCGAGCAGTGGACGCCAATATAGGACGGGAGGCAAGCATGTGGTTCCTGGTTGATGCTGCGGACCCGGATAGAGCGTTGTCGTCCACGCTGGACGAGGGGATCGCGCGGGAGCGTTCGCTGATACGCGCGATTCGCCCCAACTCCCTTGCTGCGGCCGCAAACAGCGCGATCGCCCAGGTGCTTTCAAGCAACCGACCCGCCAGCCGCGACTTGTGGGTCCGCGGAGGAGATCGTGAGATATTGGCGATACCGGTTCCCGGCCCCGACGACGAGACCCTCGCGGTGCAGTTGTGGGCAGGCCCCAGGCGGCGACCCGGGCGCGATGAGCCACCACCGATCGATGCTTTCGTGTGGGACGGCGGGGAATGGACATTGATGAGCGGTGGCCGAGGCGGGGCGGTTCTCCCGGCGCGGCACCGGCTGCTGCACGGCGCGTGGTTCCTGTCGCGGATCATCGAGTGCGAGGAGCGGGACCAGTTGATGACCGCCGTGCTGGATCCGAATCCCGATACGGTGTGGGAGGGACCGATGCGGGTACTCACCCCAGACGATGCCCACACCACTCGCATCTTCGGCACATTTCGATACCATGCGCGGAATCGACTGCGGGCGTTGCTGTTACAAATCGAGGAGGACCGGAAGCCGGGAATCGTGCTGCCGACCTACCACAACGATGCGGCGGCGGCCCTGCTCGGTGGTACCACCGCGCTGATGGACCTTCTGACGATGCAGATCCTGGAATGGCTGACCCCGCCACTGCCAGAGATCGCATGGCGCCATCACCCACAGTCCCACGACACAGATCCGACCGATCGCCGGTCGACTTTCAACCTTACCAACACCCACCTCGTACACCCCGACGATCGAGCATCCAATCGCCAGACCTACCTAGACCTGGCGGAGGGGCGCATCGAAACTGCGGAGAGAACTTTCCGACTGCTGACGGTGAGCGGCGGCTGGCAAGCAGTGCAGATCTCCTGGGTGCCAATCCCGCACGCGCTTCCGCGTTTTCGCGCGATGTTGTTCAGACCAGTCGGCAATCCAGTTCCCTGAGACGGGCCCGCGCGATACCTGGCGCGCAGTGACGCAGTTCGGCTATTGTTCGGGTTGCACTCCCTCCAGGGGGTTACGCGGAACGTGTCGATATCCGTTCCTGCGTCGCTACTTAGCCTTTCGTGGGCGGCCGACTGCGCTGCTCACGTCAGCTGCCACTGGAGTTTGTCGTGTGCATCAAATCATTCAGGGTGCGATCTATCGCCTTCGATGGGGACGACCCATCCCTGTCCGTGAGCCGTGCTGCCCCTGACTGGCGTGTCGTGGTGGACACGAGAAGTTCAGCTACGGAAGGCATCCCACGCCAGATGGTTCCCACCTGCCGTCACGCCCGGCCACCGAGGGGCACAACAAATGACCTGGAAGAGCGCGTCCGCCAGGTTCTGCCCCTGCTACGCAAGGAGAATCACCAGTGATCACCTTCGTTCTCGTACACGGCGCCTGGCATGGCCCATGGGCATGGGATCGGGTCATCCCATTATTGCGCGCCGGTGGTGTGCACACCCTCACTCCAAATCTCAGCGCTAATGGCGACCACGGGTTGCACGACCACGCCGCCGCAGTGGTCGCGGCCCTCGACACCGTTCCCGAGGAGGACGAGGTTGTGTTAGTCGGGCACAGCTACTCGGGACTGGTGGTCCGGGAAGCCGCCGACGCGCGACCCGACGCAGTCGACCACGTCATCCTCGTCGACGGCTGGGCAGGGGCCGACGGTGTCAGCTTGCTCGACCTTGGCGGCGGCCCCGTCGCCGCAGCGATCAGCACCGCAGTCGAGACGCCCGGTGGCGGATGGCAGATCCCAGCACCGCCACCGGATACGTTCGGCATCGTCGACAACGACCCCGCGGTCTGGCTGACCTCACGTCTGATCCCCCAGCCGATGCGCACGTTCACCGAACCGACGCGACTCACCGGCGCTATCGACCGTATCCCTGGAACTGCCATCTACTGCCTGCCACAGATATACCCCTTCGCCCGGTTCGGGGAGGCCGTGGGATATCAGACTCTCGCATTGGACGGCCCACATGACGTAATGCTGACCGACCCGGAAGCGCTCGCCAAAATGCTCCTGACATCGCACTCTGTCCAAGATCCGAGAAACGGAAGGTCTGGACAGTGGTGATGTTGATATCGAGAATTTTGGCGGGCGGTAGGTGGTGTGTTAGCGGCTGGTAACGCCGCTCTGGTCGAAGCCATCTCGGGGAACGCTTCACGCAGTTGCAGCCAATCGGGCCAGGACTCCAGGACTTCGGAGTTCGACAGATACCGATTTAAGCGCATCAATCGAAACGCATTCGAAGTCTATCGCTCCGCACTGTTCCAGGTCGTTTACCTGGTGCAGGCAGACGCGCCCGATTGACGGAACGACGACAAGGGGGACAACATGGGGTTACCGGACTGGACTGCCGAGGGGCTACTTCCTTTCGGGTGCTGGCCAGCGAATATGGCTGAGGTTCACGAGCGGCTCGTGATCGACGCGAAGCACTCCGATACCCGCCAGGTGGTCTATTACGGGTTGCAAGCCTACCTGGGCCAGTTGCGGGAATTCATGACCAGGGGACACATTTGGCTTGACGGATGCTTCGTCACCCGCGACGGCCAACCCGGTGTGGGGCGGGGTCCGGCGTTGACGCTGGCCGTGTTTCCCGCAAACCTGGCCGAGTTGGAGTTGCTGACAGAGGAAAGGCGCAGCCGGTTGAGAAAGCTGTTCACGATGCGCGATGTGGTCATCGGTGGCGATGCACGCACGAGCTCTTACCTCGATGCCGTTCATCCTGTCGGCTTTCACATCGCCGCGTACCTGGGCACCGACACCGACAAGCAGGAGTGGCTACGCGGGTGGGCTACCGGACATGGCGCGGAGGAGGCCGCACTCGCCGACCGAGGGTTCGTGGAGGTGCCGTGGTAGATAACACCCCCTTTCGACAAGCCATGGCGCGCCACCGAGGCAGCAGCCTGGTCGAGGAATTGCTCAGATCCTCACTCTGGGCCGCCGAGGCTCAATACTTCCCAGAGGCTCACCCGCGGCTGATCGTGAACTCCGACGACGGCGTGTCTGCTCGCGATGCGCGGAAGATTGCGCTCGCGCTGCCCAACACCACCGGGCTGTTCGCCCACCACCGCATCTGCCCACATATCACTCGCACGACCCACGACCTCGACCAGTCGCTCGTACCCGAACTCACTCGGCTGGTGATGACTCCCCACATGATGGTTTTCGGGCTCCCCCCCGAGCCCCGCACCGCGAGCCACCCTCCCGAGACCAATGCCGCGTCGAGCGTGCGCGCGGCGTTGGAGCTATGCCAGACGCTTCCGTCGAAAGCCGACGACTGGCTGACAGTGGAAACGTTGCAGTCGCTGCCGAGCACTTTGCGAACAGCCGTCGGCTTACTGATCTCGGTGATAGCCGAGACGAACCGATCGCTGGGGATCGAGATCCAGTCCTCACTAGGTGAGGACCGTTCGTTGGTGTCGTGCGAGCACGCGCTCGCACTGCTCAACTCACCGCTGCTCGACGATCCTCTGACCAAGGAAACCATCACGAGCACAGGCATTCTCGATGTCAGCAGGACGGGCCGCCGAATATTCTATCTCGTCAGTCCTGACGACCCAGGAGACAGCGACATCTACGGCACGGTAGTCGAGTCCGCACTTCCGCGCCTTCCTCCATTGCTCGGTCAAAAGGTCACAGCGCTCATCGGCTCAGCGATGTACCGCACCGCCGAGGGGGGCATTCAAACGAGTTACCGCCTCTTGTCTGTCGCCCCCGCAGACGGGAATTGGGACTGTCTGCCGCGTTGAGCGCCGGGGGAAGCCTACTTTCACCGTGGCCGGCGAGGACCCGCAGAATCGGGATCCATATCAAGCCGCTCGTGGACCCGTTCGTAGACGACTGCAGCGACCTCCGGTACTGCGATGAGAACGAGTTCCACGAACTCGTCTGGCAGGTGTGGTCCGACGCTGGCGTCGACAACGACGTCACCATCGAGCACGAGCTGGAGCTCTCAGTGGGAACCTCGGAAGCCAAGGGGAGTCGGATCGACTTCCGCATCCACTACGACGACTTGCACAGGGTGGGAGTCGAGGTCAAAACCCGAGCTTGTGGACTTCAGAAGGCGTACACGAACAGCTCGTGCGATGGCCGCAAACGCCGCCCCGCGCCAAATCCTGCTTGTGCTCAACACGTTCAGCCTGGCGCGGCCATTACTAGTCGCAGGGTTCCCCGGCGCACAGGAACCGAGTTCGCACACCGCAACCCAGGACGATGGTGAGTACCAACTGGTCGTATCTGGGGAGTTACTGGCATGGCCAAAGACTGTCGGTCCCACGTAGCGTGCCAGGAATCTGGGCACCCGGTGTCTGCAAATTGATGGATTGGGGTGGGTTCGCTGATGTTCACTGAGCAATCTTCGGTAAAGCAGTCGCGGCACAGGCTCGTGCGTGCCGCATCGGTCGCAGTCATGGTTGGCGTTCTGACAGCGGGAGGGCCCGTCTTCGCGCAGGCTCAGCCGACCCAGTCGACAACGACGTCGACCACCACTTCACCAACCCCGTCCACGTCCTCAGCAACGCCGACTACGACGGGCTCGCCACCGTCGGCGACACCGGCGCCATCCCGACCTCCGATGTCGAGTGCCCCGACAACTTCGCCGCGCGCGACCTCCAGCGCACCGCCTTCGACGAAGACTCCACCCTTGCCGCCAACGAATGCGACCACCTGCGGGCCCGATGCGAAGTCGAAGCCAAATTCCTGGACTCCGACACCGAACCCGCGCGCAACGATCGAGCCGGGCAAGATGCGCTCGGACTGCGAACAGATCCCTGACGGATACAGCAAGGCCGACGCCGACAAGGCGGAGACCATGGAAGCCCGCATGCCCTCACGCAATGCGCACCTTCGAGTCTCGGACGGTTGCCAGGTGTATTGGCCTGCGCCCTATGAGGTGTGCGGCGCGATCCGTGACAAGTACAACGAACTCGGCGGCCCGAACAGCTTCCTGTTATTCCCGACGAGCAATGAGCTGACCAACCCGGACAATGTGGGGAAGCGTTCGACATTCCAGAACGGGCCGATCTATTGGTCTCCGGATGGTGGCGCGCATCCGGTGGTGAACCACTTCTTCGCTGCCTGGCAGCGCAACGGCTGGGAGGGCGGTGTGCTCGGCTATCCGACTTCCGACGAGCTGGTCAACCCTGATGGCGTCGGGCGTCGCCAGTATTTCCAAGGCGGCACGGTTTACTGGAAGCTCAACGAGGCGTACTACATCAGCGGTGCCATCCGGGACAAGTGGGGACAGGCCGGCTGGGAGAGTGGCTGGCTCGGCTATCCACTCTCCGATGAAACCAAGTTGCCCGACGGGCAGGGGCGAATGAACCGGTTCGAAAACGGGGTCATCTATTGGCATCCTTCGTTCGATGCGCACCCGGTCGGCGGGGCCTTCTTGGCCTGGTGGGCGTTCACCGGATATGAGAAGAGCGCTTGGGGATATCCCGCGAGTGATCAGTATGACGACGAGAGGGGATTGCCGACCCAGGCTTTCCAGAACGAAGTCGTCGACCTCACCACCGAGGTGAAGCCCGGCGATCCGAAATATCAGTGGTATTTTCCTGGAACAGCTATCAGTTCCACTGACAAAGTGGGGAAATTCGACGGTACTCGACCCACGAAGGATTTGGACACCAGCATCTTGATCTGGGGCTACCACCTCAGCGATTTCATGATCAACAAGGGAGTCAACGGCCTGAACACCCGAATGGGTTGCACCACATGGCTACTCCGCAACGGCGTACCCCAAAGCTGGTATCAGGACAAAGGCCACACCGATGTCCCGATCACCTACCAGTACCACGGCAGGATCCCCAACAACGAAGAATACGACAAATACAACCTCTTCGGCACCTGCCAGTTCACCAACGACACGGTGCGAAAGAAGCCGAACGGTACGATCGCTTACGGCGTGACCCTTGCCCAGTTCTCGCACCCTTATCAATTCGTTAACGCCAACGGGCAGTGACGGTAGTGGCATCATGAACAAGGTGACACACCTGCAGATGATCTCCGCCGATAAGCGTAATTCCTTGTTCACCCTTCTCGGTGCCCTCGGTTCCGCACTGGGGATGCTGGCCGGGTGCGCGCTGTGGAAGGTTTCCAACCTCTCTCTGGACGTCGAGATATACCGCCCCGATGGGGAGTACATTCAAGTGTCTCCCCCAGGCACAGTGGCGCAGTTGCACGGACTACCCGGCCCGTGGACTCTGCTGCTCCTGGCAGTTGCAATCGGAGCCATCAGCGGGCTGGTGATCGCGTGGGTCTTGTCACGAACAGGCTGGCGGCTGGTACGTACGCCAACCGTTACCACCCCGCTCCACGACGAGTCACCGAGTGGAAGCAGCAGTGATGAGTGAAACAGGTACGGTCCGCGAATGGCACGCCGAGGAAGGCTGGGGCGTGATCGACGCCGCGTCGGTCCCCGGTGGATGCTGGGCGTGGTTCGCTGCGCTGAAGACCGAGCGCAGGCATCTGGTCGCCGGTGAGCAGGTGGAGTTCGAATGGGAGCCCGCCGAGCAGGACGGGTTCGAGTTCCGGGCACTGCGCCTGTGGCCCGCGGGAGCAAGTCCTGTCGAACCACCCCTTGATCGCGACGCGGGAGTCACCACCATGGCCGCATGGGACATCGACCCCGAAACCTTACAGCGCCATCGAATAGACGAATAGACGATCTCAGTCGTCTGAATGCGGATGCACACAGCGCATCGCCGACTTGGCGGCCCCGGACGTGTGACGAGCCAATCGCGGCTCCCCGCAGATCTTGGCCCCCCCTTCGACCAGTGGTAACTTCCAGGTGTCGAGCACCCGCACCGATGCGGGCTCGCAAGCTCCGCCTTCGACGCGCTAGTCGAAACCCTCACCTTACTCGGCAGCAGCTTCTGGGTAGCGCCGCGGACCTTAGCCGGTGCGTCCATGGTTCACACCACTCGTAGCGGACCGACCGCTGGCGTGCTACCCCGCGCACCGCGCCCGACCTAAGTTTGTCGGTACCTCCAGTCATCCTGTTGCAGTACGAGCGACATCGAGCAGGGGGAACTGCTATGGACTACTTCGACAAGCATTACGTGCACCAGATCTGCATGCGGCCCGGTGAGACAAACAACTCGCCAATCTGGCGGACCTACATCAAGCCGCTGGTGGATCCGTTCGTAGACGACGTCAGCGACTTCCGGTATTGCGATGAGGACGAGTTCCACGAACTCGTCCGGCAGGTGTGGTTCGACGCCGGTGTCGACAACGACGTCACCATCGAGCACGAGATAGAGCTCTCGGTGGGGACCTCGAAAGCCAGAGGAAGCCGGATTGACTTCCGCGTCCACTACGACGACTCGCACAGGGTCGGCGTCGAGGCCAAAACCGCGAGTTGGTGGACTTCAGACGGCGTACAGGAACAGCTCGTGCGATACGCCGAAACTGGACAGGTCGACACGATGTTGCTGCTGACCGCCGATCCTGAACTGACCGAGATCGACTGGCCCCGCTACCTCAAGGTACCGCTGTTCATGGTTTTGCTCACTGGCCGCCGTGGCCTGCTGTAGGGCCACATGCCTCGTGGAGACCGGGCCGCACCGCCATAACCAACTCCCCGAGCGGATCGGACTTATCAGAAAACCTGGTGACCAGCTGATATGACCTCACCCATGCTGACAGAACAGAGTCCAGAAATCGCGGCCGCGCGCTCGGCCCACTACACCGCCGCCCAGGCCGTCGCCTACATCGCGCACGGCGTCCGATTTCGTTTCATCACCCTTCAACCCATCGGTCAGCCGGGAGTCACTAGCGAACTGGCCGTCGACGAGCCACTGGCGATGGCAATAGAGACGGCTGCCATCATCAGCGTGGCCGGACCTGCCGCCGAGGCCCACTACCTGACCACCGCATGCGGATGGCGAGCAGCACAAGCCTGGGCACACGTAGTGGTCAGTGGTGCAGGCGACGAGGATCTCGTCTTCTATGACACTGCGGACGCCATTCCGCGCGCCCAGCACTTCGTTGACCAACGATGGACCGACATCACTGCGGTCGCACACTTTCTGCTCACGTCCCAGACATTGACCTGCAAGCAGGTGTGCGCTGCCATCGGCAGTCCGATGCCATCGAGCACACCCGACACGACGGTGGCGTTCCCGCTACGGCGGAATAGTCCCATGGTCGTCAGAGGTTCCGGAAGCCCATCAGCAACCGCCGACTAGGAGAAGCCCGCCCAGTCTGTCGAGCCCGAATGACTCGGCTCAGGTGTTGACCGCGTCAACACCTGAGCCTAACGTTTGCGTTGTCAGTAGCGCTGAATCAGGCTGAATTGCAACGAGTTTCGCTGGTCGCACGACTTTCCTGTGGAAATGGATGGGTTCAAATCCCCTATCCTCCGCCACGGCAAACGCCCCTGATCACGCCATATCGGCTGGTCAGGGGCGTTTTCGTGTTGACCCACCCGCATCAGCGACCGCTCGGCGCCGTTGACCAAAAGGCCTGTTGAGAGCCCTCTTTGGCGTCACTCACAGCAGTTTGCGCAGGTAAATAGCCTGTGCCCGCGTCAACAAGCCTCGAGATGGGGGCATCCCCCTCACCCATCCTCGCGCAGGTCGCAGCGATCCGGATGTGTGCGGGGGATCCGATGTGTAGCGCGGTGAAGGTGGAGCAGAACTACGACCCCTTCCCGACCACGATCGTCGCCTCGTGACTCACGGGAAAATTCACCGAATTCGCGATGAAGCACTTCTTGTGCGCCTCGGCATGCATGCGTTTCGCGGCCTCGACCATGCGCGCCTCGGTGACGGTGACCCGCGGCCGCAGCGTGACGTGCTGGAATCGCACGTCATCCATGATGCCGACGGCATCGTCGCGATAATCGGTGACCACGACCCCCGCTTCGACGCAGAGATGCAGATACCAGAGCATGTGGCAGTCGGACAGGGACGCGACCAGCAGCTGTTCCGGATTCCACCGGGTGCGGTCCCCGCGGCCGACAACGGGATCCGCGCTCGCCAGAATCGGCGGCCGACCGTCGGCCAGCAAGTCGTGATTACGGGAGTAGTCCCGATACCCGGTGGTCGCGCCCGACCAAGTGACCGAGACCTCGTACACATGTTCCGCCATATGCCGACCATCCCACACTTCCGGGAAGCCGACTACGGCCGTGACGGCAGGTAGGCATCGCGGATTCTGTATTCCGCGGGTTCTTGGCCCGAGCCCAGGCGGGACAGCGGAGGGGGCCGAGCGACCTGAACTGCAACGGAACTGGCCGTCGGGCAGTGGCCACTGCCACTGCCCGCTCGGCATCTGTGCTTCAGACCTTGTCGAGACGCACGGAAAGTGCTTCGACGCCTGCTGGGGCGTTCCAGAACAGGTCGACTTGGTCGACTTCATGGCCGGTACTGCATGCGGCGTCGCTGAACAGGAAGGCGGAGTCGGAGGTGCCGTTTTCGAAGCGCACCGCACCGGCCTGGAGTTGGAGGCAGGTGCCGCTGGGCGCGCGGTCGACGTGGATGAGCTGTCCGTCTGTGGTGATGTAGGAGAATCTACCGTCGGCCGCGTGCGCAGTGCCGGGCATCAACGCCAGCGACGCAAGAGCCGCCGCTCCCGCGAAGACCGCTTTCCTGAGCCCATCTTGCAATTCCATGACCTTCCTCTCCCCGGCCGTCACCGGCCGAAGTCGACACTTTCCTAGCTGCCAGGAGAGTCTTCCATCACCGGGCGTTTCAGATCAGCGTTTTCGCCGCCGGAAGCCGCGAAATAGGGTGACGTGCAACATATTTCACTAGTGACAGAGTTCTCGCGCGGCAGCGTCGGCCGAAACGCTAGAAGCGATCCGCGTGCTCGCGGGCCCATTGCTCGAAGGTGCGGGCGGGTCGCCCGGTCACCTTCTCGACGGTGTCGACCACCGTCGTCGCTTCCGTATTCGGTGCGGCATACCAGCCGACGACATACTCGGCGTCGGCGCGGGAAACGCCGGTGGCCGTGAGCCGTTCGATGGCCTGCTCGTGCGTGATCGGGGCGAACGCGATGTCCCGGCCGAGCACTCGGGACAGGATCGCGATCCGCTCGCGCGGGGTGAGCGATTCCGGACCGGTCAGGTTGTAGGCGCGCCCGGCGTGGCCGTCCTCGAGTAGCGCGGTGGCGGCCACGGCGGCGATGTCGGCCTCGTGCACGATAGCGCTGGGAAAGTCGTACGGCTCGCGCACGACTCCCTCGGCGCGGATCGAATCGATCCAGGTCAACGTGTTGGACATGAACTCCTGCGGCTCGAGACGGGTCCATTCCACACCGGAGTCGGCGACCGCCTGCTCGACCGGGCCGATCCCGCCACCCCACACGATGGTCATTCGCCGGACCCCGGCGTCGACGGCCCGCCGCACCAACTCGGCGCCGACATCGGCGAGCCCCGCTGTCACGGTGATGTGCAGTGCACTGACGCCGGCGAGCGCGGCATCCAATGTGCCTGGTGCGGTGTGTGTTCCGGCCACCAGTTCCACGCCCGCTGGGAGCTTCGCCGCAGCGGCGGCCGGATCCCGGGTCAGCGCCCGCACCCGCTGCCCACGCTGCACCAGCTCTGCCACGACGTGCTGACCGGTGTTTCCGGTTGCGCCTGTTACCAAGATCGTCACGTTTGCTTCCTTTCGTCTTCCAAGACGCTAGAAGCTCAACTTGACTTTAGGTCAAATCCGATGATCGCGGCGAGTCCCGCTCCGCCCTAAGCGATCTGACAGACGCGCTCGGCCAGAGGCGCTGCGATCACACACATCGCTCGGCGCTGCGGCCCTGGCCTTGCCATAAGCAGATCGTGAGAACGGTTGTGCTGGTACGAGTTCGGTAGCGAACACGTACGAACTCACCCAGCGCGCGACGGAGAAGTTCAACGCGCTGGGAGCGGAGTTCGATGTCCGGCTCAGCCTTGCGGGCGACCCACGTTCTGCGCGAACTGCCCCATAACGTTGCCGGGCGGCGTGAAGCGGGCCACCACGAGCGTGCTCGGCTGCGCGAAGATGGTGCCCGCCGGGCATGACGCGATGCCCACCGCGATCCGGGTGCTGCTCTTCCAGACCACCTGGGTGAAGTGTCCGGTCTCGGGGGAAAACTCCGGACGGTTATAGTCGTACAACTCCGCCTCGGCCATCCAGGCCCGCATGGCGTCCTCGAAGCCGACGTTTCCGGTTCCGGCATAAAGGTTCTCGCCGTATCGGCCTTGCGAATTCGAGTGCTCGAACTTGCAGGCTTCCGCGTATTGCTTTGTGCTGGGGTACAAGTCGGAGTTCCAGGTCAGCGGTGCTGCGCCGTACTGTGCCCGCGCTGGGTTGACCACGGCGAGCACTTCGTCACTGGAGGTATCCGCCTGGGCCGGAACGGCACTCGCGACCGACCCGACGAGAGCCAGCAGGGCAACGACGATGGCTGTACACGATATTTTCATCCAATTTCCTTGTGGGATAGGAGATTCATCGGTTCCAGCAAGGTTAGGACGGTGTATTTCAGATCACAAGAGAACGGGGTGAACCACCTGATGTACGCCAGGTGAACGTCAGTTGTCCGATCGCAGCGAACTCACCAGAACTTGCGGGCTCGCCGCTGATCGACGAACCAATCACTTTGGTAGTCAGGGTGATCGGCATAGGGGAGCGCGAGGGCCCGCAAAATCTCCCGGGCCAGTTTCTTGGACTTCTCCTCGTTCGAGTCGCCGAACAGCCAGGCGATCGCGGACCCTTCGTCCAGCCAATCCCACGCGTCTTCGGCGGCCTTCTCCTTACGGTCGCGTTCCAACGCGGCCAGCACCGCGCGTTTGGCGGCGCACTCGTCGAGGATGCGCTGCGCCGACCAGGCGCCTTGCCCGCCGCGATCGACACCAGCGCCGGTTTCATCGTCCAAAATGCGAGCGCGGATGAAGTGCACGAGGGCTTTCATGAATTCACGGTAGGTGCGGGTCCGACCGGTGGGCATCAGCCGAAAGGAGGACCCGCGTGGCCGGATGGCAAATGTCCCGTACGTCGCCCGGACCCGGTGGAGTCGGTGCGTCGTTCTGTCGCGGCCGTCTGGCGGATCGAGTCGGGCGCAGGTCGCGCTGACGCTGCGGGTGGTCGGCGGGCTGTCGAGCGAGGCGATCGCGCGGGCCTGCCTCGTGTCCACCGCCACCGTGCAGCAACGCATCGTCCGCGCGAAGAAAACGCTCGCCGGGCCGAAATGCCCTTCGAGGTGCCCTACCGGCACCAGCTAGCTGACCTTGTAGATCCAGATCCCCGGGTTCGCCAGTTCGCCGGTGGGCGACCACCGGTACGTGCGCGCGAGGCCGTTGCCTTCATATTTGCGCAGGTAGTCCAGTAGGTCAGCGCGGGTCCGGTGACCGGATGCGATGCCGTTCAGTGCGATCGTGGTGAGGTCGTAGGCTTCCACCGAGTTCCAGCCTGCGCCTTGGCCGTTCAGGGCTTGGAAGTCGAGGTAGAACTTTCCGGCGACCGGCCCGCATCGGCACGACAGCAGTGCGCCTTGGGCCGAATTGCCGGACTGAGTAAAGAAATCCACATTGAGGGCGCCTTCGGTGGTGACGAAGGGTGCGGTGACGCCCGCTTGCTTCAATTGCTGGGTGAATACGGCTGCTTCGGCGCTGTAGCCGGAATAGAAGATCGCATCCGGCCCCGCGGCGGCAATCTTGCTCACGACTGCGGTGAAGTCACGGTCGCCCTGCTTGACATCCGCCCGGCAGGCCGGGTCCGCCACGGTGCCGAGGACGGCGACGATGTCGTGCGCCATCCCCTTGCCGAAGCCGGAATCATCGCGGACGACGCAGATCTTGTCGAAGCCCGCGGTCTCGACCAAGTACTTCGCCACGGCACGGCGATAGACATCGTCGGTGGCCAGGCCGCGAAACAGGCCGCGCCAGCCACCGGTGGTCAGATCCGCGGGCGTGCTTCCCGGCGACAGGAACGGCAGCCCGGCCTCGCTGAAAAACCCGCCACTGGCCCGGATTTCGGTGGAATGCACCGGGCCGATCAGTGCCACGATCGATGGATCGCTCACGATCTGGCGAGCCACCTCGGCGGCTGTCTGCGGAAACCCACCGACGTCGAACTCCTGCACGGTGATCCGGCAACCGGGGTTCGCCTTGGTGAACTGGTCGACGGCCAGCCGCACGGCACCGGGAGCGCTGCGACCGGACCCGGCGTTCGGCCCGGTGAGCAGCGCGGTCGTGGCAATGGTCATCGGCTCGCAGGTGGCTTTGCCGTCCCCTGCTGGACTGGCCGCGGTGTTCGGCCTGGCCACCTCTTTGCCGTCGGCATCGATCTGCACCAGCGGTTGGAACAGCGCGGGCCAGCCCGTGGTCGCCGGCGCGACGGCACCGGACCAATCGATCGGCTGCTGCGCGACAGGTCCGGATCGGGAGTCGTTGTTCGCTGGGGGCGCGGGATCGGAGGTCGCCCACAGGACTCCCGCCACCATCGCCAGCACAACGACCAGCGCCGATCCGCCGATCGCGGCGAAGCGCAGCGACCGGCCTGCCGGGCGTCGGACGACCTGCTGCGGCCCCGATGCGAGTTCGGGCTGTTGCTTCGGCGCGACCCAGGATTGCGGAGACGGCACCGCCAACGCCTGCCACGCCGCGGCGGCGAGTTCCGTACACGACCCGAATCGGTCGTCGGGTCGCTTGGCCAGCGCCTTCGCCAGCACCGAGTCCATGGCCGCAGGCAACTCGGGTCTGCGGGCGCTCGCCGGTGGCGGTGGATGCTGCAGGTGGCCCGCGATCATCGCGGCCGGACTATCCGCCGCGAACGGCGACGAACCCGTCAGCAGCCAGAACAGGCTGCACGCCAGCGAGTACTGGTCGGATCGCTGGTCGAGCGTCGCGACGGACAGTTGTTCCGGCGACGCGTACGCCAGGGTGGCGGTGAACGAGCCGGTTTGCGTCAGGTGTAGTGAGTCGTCGCGCAATCGCGCAATTCCGAAGTCCGTCAACAGCACCCGTTCACCCTGTCCGGTGGCGGCCCGGGCCAGCAGGATGTTGGCCGGTTTCACGTCACGGTGCAGCGTGCCGACGGCATGCGCGTAGTCGAGCGCTTTCGCTGTCTCGGTGACGATCTCCACCGCCCGCTCCGGCGGTAAGGTCCGCGGGTCGACATGCGCGGCGTCGATGCCGTCGACATACTGCATCGAGATCCACAGCACGCCGTCTTCGACACCGCGGTCGTACACGGTCACGATGTTCGGGTGGTCCAACCGTGCGACCAGATCCGCCTCGCGCTCGAACCGGGCCCGAATCTCGTTGTCGGAATACAACTCCGGATCGAGCAGCTTCAAGGCGGTCAGCCGGGGCAACCGCGGATGCCGCGCCAGGTACACCGCCCCCATACCACCGCGACCCAGCTGACGCTTGATCACATATCCGGCGAAAACCTCACCAGCGCGCAGCATCCAGTCCCCTCAGACTTCGAGTCCCGGGACTGGACACCGCTCGATCGGTTCGATATCGACCGCGGGTCGAACTGACGCGTGGTCGTCTGCGCGCCGCTGGTGGCCGTTCCCGGTCCGAATGCACCGATCGTCAGCTGAGGCCAATACTAGCTTCGAGATATCCGGCGACACACCCGATTCGGTTGCCCCTCATCGGCCGCGCGCCTCCGGTGCATCGAGAACGACGAGTCGGGCGCCCGCGCCGAGCAGTCCGCTCGGGGTGAGTCCACACATGGCATGGAAGGTGTCGCTGAAATGCGAAGGGCTGGCGAACCCGGCATACACGGCCGCGGTCGTGAAATTCGCGCCCTCGGCGACCGCGCGACCGACGCTGAGCATGCGAGCCCACAGCCGGTATCGGCGGAAGCTGGTACCGGCCTGGCGGGCGAACAGGTGCAGGAACCGTGAGGTCGACAGGTGTGCTTCGGCAGCCAACTCGGCGGCCGAGTTGGGCCTGGCCGGGTGGGCGCGCAGCGTCGCCGCCGCGGCCGCGATCCTGCCGTCGATGGTCGTCACGCCGGAACCACAGGCGAGGCCGACCGCGGCGACGGGATCGAATTCCGCCTGCCCGGCCAGGGTTATCAGGTCAGCTTCGGCGCAGTGTGTCAGGCCGAATCCGCCGGATCGCTCGGTCATCCGGTCCCAGCAGGTCTTCGCCCGCGGCGAGCTCGGATCGATATAGCAGAACAGCATCTGCGCACCGTGGGCGACCACGCGATGGATCGCGCGCGGCGGAATCAACGCGGTACGCACCGTTTCCGCCAGCCCGTCGGCACGCAGCGTGAACGGTGCGTCGAGTCCGACCGCCAGACAATGCACCGAACCGCGGTGCGCGTCGAGCCGCAAGGAGGGTCCCCGATAAACGGCGTGGCCCGGCCACAGCCAGACGGTCGAGAAACAGCGCGTTTCTGGAAGTGCCCCACTGCCCATACTCGCCATGCTTGCACGACCGATGAAAGGCAGACGAGTATGCGATTCGAATATCTCGCGCAAGCAGCACTGGTGCTGGTCGGGGTGATCCACCTGCTCCCTGGCGTCGTCGCATTCGCACCCGGTCGTGCGGCCGCGGCCTACGGCACCGAACTCGGCAACCGCGACCTCGAGCTGCTGCTGCGACATCGCGCGCTGGTGCTGGGGCTGATCGGTGCGTGGGTCATCGTCGGCGCCTTCCTCACCGCGATCCGCGCGGCCGCCATCGGCGCGGCCGTGCTCAGCCTGAGCACCTTTGTCGCTCTCGCGTTCATCATCGATTTCCGTGAGTTGAACGAGCAGACCAAACGCGTTGCCCGCCTGGATGTCTGCCTGCTCGTCGCCCTCGCGATCGTTATCTCGGTCTTGACCGTCAGCGAATAGCCGGCACCTACTTCGCCTACTGGAGGAACACCGGCAGCTGCCGGTGGCCGTTGGAGACGAAGCTGCCCACGGGTGCCAGTTCGGCCGGATCCGCGGCCAACCTGATGTTCGGGAAGCGCTCGAAGAGAGCGGGCAGGGCGATCGCCGCCTCGAGCCGGGCGAGCGGGGCGCCGATGCAGAAGTGCGCGCCGTGGCCGAAGGACAGGTGTTCTTTGTTGGTGCGGTGTATGTCGAAGTGGTCGGCGGTCGCGCCGTGCACCTTCGGGTCCCGTCCGGCACCGGCGTAGGAAGCAAGGATGGCGTCGCCCTTGGGAATCCGGATCTCGCCGATTTCGATGTCCTCGACGGCGTAGCGCAACGGCAGGTGCGCGATGGGCGCCTCGTAGCGCAGCGTTTCCTCCACCACGTCGGACCACGGGACCCGGCCCTCGATGACATCGGCGCGCTGCTCGGGATGGGTCAGTAGCGCGTAGATCGCTTGATCGAGCAGGTTGACCGTGGTCTCGTGGCCGGCATTGATGACCAGCATCAGGGTGTCGACGAGCTCCTTCTCGACCAGCTGCGAACCGTCGTCCTCGTCGCGGGTGGCGATCAACACGCTGGTGACGTCGTCGCCGGGGGTCTCGCGGCGATAGGCAACGAGTTCGCAGACCAGCCCGTACATCTCGATGTAATTGGCCTGGGACTGTTCGGGGGTGAACGAGGTGTCGAAGAACCCGTCGACACATTTGTGCAGACCCGGACCGAGGTGTTCCGGCACCCCCATCATCTCGGTGAACACCTTGATCGGCACCGGATACGCGAATCGTTCACGCAGGTCTACTGATTCGTCCGGCGGCGTGCTCGCCAGCGTGGTCAGCAGATCTTCGGTGATCGCCGCGATGCGCGGGCGCAGCGCCGCGGTGCGGCGGTGGGTGAACGCGGGCGAGACCAGCTTCCGCAGTCGGCGATGGTCCGGACCGTAGGCGGTGAACATGTTGTCCACCGCGACCCAGGGGTGCAACGGCCAGGCTTCGGTGATCTCGCCGTTGATGAACGAAGCCCAGTGCTGCCGCGGGTCTTTCGAGACGCGCGGGTCGGCCAGCAGGCTCTTGAGCACGGCGGCGTCCGTCACCGACCAGGCAGGCACACCGGCGGGTAATTCCACCAGCGCGACGGGCCCGCGCGCACGGATCCGCGCGCACTCGCCTTGGAGGTCGGCACCGGTCGGGTCCAGAACTATCGCTTGATGCTCCATCGGACGCTCCTTACATCATGTTCAACGGAGGGGACTTGGGGAAGACGACCGGCAGGGATGCGACGGCGCGGTGGAAAGGCCCTGGCCGCCAGACCAATTCGTCGGCGGGCACGGCAAGTTCCAACTCCGGGATGGCGTCGAGCAACTGATCGATGGCGTCCTGCACGATCAGGTAAGCAACGGACTTGGCCGGGCAGGCGTGCGGCCCGGCCGCCCAGGCCAGGTGTGAGCGGTTCCCAGCACGGTCTCCGCCGCGGATCTCGGGGTCGTTGTTGCAGCCCGCGAGGCTGATCAGGACCGGCTGGTGGGCCGGCAGCCAGTTGTTGTCGATCAGGATCGGCTGCCGCGGGTACGACGTGCAGAAGTTCGCCATCGGCGGGTCGTTGAACAGCACCTCGTCGAGCGCGTCCCGGGTCGACAGACTGCCGCCGAGGACATCGCCGCCGAACCGATCGTCGGTCACCATCAGCAACAGGGTGTTGATGATCAGGTTCTGCTGCGGTTCGAGCCCCGCGCCATAGAAGCTGATCAGCTGGCAGAGCATCTCCGTGTCGTCGAGACCGGCCGGGTGATGCGCGAGCCGGGAGGTGACGTCGTCACCTGGCTCCGCGCGCCGGAGGTGGATCAGCTCCATCAACGCCGCACTGAGCATTTGCATGCCCTCGGCGGCGTTGACCGTATCGAACAGCGCGGCCATCCCGGTCGCCACGCGCTGACCCAGTTCCGGTGGGCAGCCGACCATTTGGTTGAGGACGTCGAAGATGAGCGGAAACGCGTACTGGGTCACCAGATCCGCCGAGCCCGCCTCGCTGAAGGTGTTGATCAGCGGGACGGCGATCTTTTCAACGGTGGAATGCAGGGCGTGCAAGTCGATTCCGTCGATAGCGGCGGTGTAGGCCTGCCGATAGCGCGCGTGCGCCGCACCGCTATTGCGCAGTGCGTTCGGATACCACTCCATCATCGGCTTGATGGGAGAGTCATCCGGAATGCTCTGCTGCCAGGTTCGCGGATCGGCCGGGAAATGCTCGGGATCGTTGAGGATTCGCAACGCTGCCTGATATCCCACCACCAGCGTGGCGGGCACGCCGGGGGCCACCTCGATCGGCACCAAGGAGCCGTACTGACGGCGCATCTCGGCGTAGGCGCGATGCGGATCGGCGGCGAACTCCGGAGTGTGCAGGAGCACCCGGGGGCCATCGGTATCGATGGGTGAACCGTGCTGCACGGGGCAGACTCCCGGCGCGGTGGTGTCGGACGCGGCGAATTGTGGCGTGGTCAAAGACTTGGCTCCAGACGGTGCGGGCACGTTCGTCGGTCACGTGCGACAGGAAAGGTCGGAGGTGTAGCAAACTCCAACCGACCATAGGCGATCATGCTCACGGGGTATCCGTCGAGTGACGGAACACTTTGTGGCAGCCGCAGATTCACCGTCTCCACCTCATAGTTCCTGCAAGACCCCCTATTTCGGCCGCTGAGCACCGGCCGAACCCGGCGAGCCTGCCAGGCGCCTGGAACAGGGCAGCTAACTCACGTTAGCAGCATTGCCACACGGTCCAAGGCGATGTGACAAGAGGTTGTCGTTTGCCGAAACGACTGGGAAATATGTTGAGCTGTCAGGTAATAAACAGTTGTATCGTGCTGTTCACCCAGCGGTAAAACGTTCACCACTCGCCTCAGTGGTCAGCGGCTTATCGCGGGCCGCGCCTCGGCCGCCACGGCCCGATACCGAACCGGCGTCAACCGAAATAGTTGAGCCGTGGGGGTATCCGTTGTTAAATAAAGTTCACCCTCGGATAGCGGTGTCAGCCCACCGTGGATTGCGCCCGGTCGCAGCGACGATCCGGTCGATCAGCCCGGCATCGTCGGATGTTTCGACTGCGGACCCCACAGCGCCGGGACGGGCGCGTTCGGGACGAAATCGACGACGTGGGCGAGGCAGGCACGCAAGGTCGCGGCGGGCAGGGTGCAGGGTCGGCCCGTGGCCGCGGTGAGATCCCAGCCGTGCACCACCATCTCGGTCAGGGCGATCTTGCCCCACATCTGGTTCGACAGCACCACGTCCGCGGTCAGCGCGGTGTCGCCATGCCAGGCGGCCTGGTCGTCCCAGGCTCGGCCGAGGGCCCGCACGCGAGCGGCGATCAAGCAGCGCCCCGCGGCACTATGTTCCGGGGCGGCTTCGGCGACCGTGCCGTCCGGCTCGCCGGTGTCCTCGCGCGCGATCGCCGCAAACCCTTGGGCCACCTCGTCGATGTGATCGATGAGGTCGGCAACCGTGTACTCGGCGCACGGCGTCGGACCCACCGCGAACGGCTCACTGCCGATCTGCTCGAGTTCATCAAGCAGTGGGCCGGTCGACTCCGACGTTCGCGGAAATTGCGTTGACCAGGCGGTACATGGTCCGGGAGGCTCGGTGTTGTGCAAAGGAATACGGAGTCGATCGGGCTCGAGCCGCTCACGGAGCACAACCTGGAGTTGCTGCTAGCGGCGGCCGTTGCCGACGCGGATCCGCTGGAGGTGATGCCACCGGTGGCTGGTGAGCCGGGGTGGAACGCGGAGCGGCGGCAGGCGTTTCTGGACTTTCATCGCGGGCGCGGGCTGCGGCCGGAACAGCCCGTGGAATACACGTATGTGATCGCAGTGGCCGGGCAAGTTGTCGGAGCGGCCCGGTTGCAGCCGGGCGATGACGGGTTCGAGGCGGGGGTCTGGATCGGGCGCTCGTATCGCGGGCGTGGTGTCGGGCGGGTTGTTGCCGAGCAGCTGCGGGTGGTCGCCGCCGAGATCGGTGCGCGGCGGATCGTGGCGGTCACCACGGTCGGCAATTCGGCGGCGCGCAGGTTGCTCGGTGCGGCGGCGAGGGTTAGTGGTGACTCTGTCACGGCGGCTCTGGAGCTCGACTAGTCTGGCTCGATCATCGCCCGATGGCCCGAAAGCTTGTGGCAGAGTGTGTTCTTGATGGGCGTATTCGACTGGAACCACAACAGCTTTTACCACCGTTTTCTCGTGCGTCAGCTGCCGAGCCCGTGCGCGCGGGTACTGGACGTGGGATGTGGGGCCGGTGCGTTCGCCGCTGAACTGGCGCGGCATGCCGGACAGGTCGACGCCATCGATCGGTCTCCGGCGATGATCGATGCCGCGAAGCAGGCAACGCCCGCCAATGTCACTTGCATTCTGGGGGACGTGCTGGAAGAGCCGCTGCCCGCTGGGGCCTATGACGCGATCGTGTCGATCAGCACGCTGCACCATATGGCGCTCGACGAGGTGTTGCCGGTGTTAGCGGAGGCATTGCGGCCTGGCGGTGTCCTCGCTGTCGTCGCACTGCCTCGGGGTGATCTCGGCCGGGAACTGCCGGTGGAGCTTGTGGCGGCGGTCGGCCATCGGGTTCTCGGGATCGTGTTCGCTGTGCTGCGGCAGGTCGGTCGCGGAAACTGGTTCGCCCACGAGCCGACCCATGGTGAGATGCCGGTCGTCCTCAATCCGCCGCTGACAACTCGCCAGGTGCGGCAGCAGGCGGTCGCGATACTTCCCGGCGCACGGGTGCGGCGGCTGGTGTACTGGCGGTACTCGCTGGTGTGGCGCAAACCCGCCGACAGCTAGCCTGCTGGCCGCTCGGGGTTCGCCAGGAGGGCAATCACTTCCAGCTCCGCACCGCTTCGTCCAACGCCGTGCGCAACAAGTCGGCGTAGACATCGATGTCCGGGACAGTGGCGCTGTCGGCGTGGAGGGAGATCGTGACGGTCGCACCGAGGCCGTGGACGCCATGGGTCAACTGCATGACCGAACCGATGGCCGGGAAGCCGCCGGTGAAGTGGACCTGCCCACCGCCGAAAGTCAGGTCCGCGGGGCCACGGTGAACGCTCGAGACAACGGTGTGACCGGCAATGGCATCGGGGACGATGTCGAGTGGATAGCGAGCGATGTCGCGCCGGAGTAGTGGAGCGGGGACAACGGCGGTGACGCGGTCCTGTGCCGCCAACAAGGGATGCTGTGCGCGCAGGCGACGGTCGGCCAAGGCCGCGGTGATCTTGTCGGCACGGCGACGAAGATCGGGCTCATCGATGAAGAGGTCCACGCTGAGGCTGCGGTAGTTGTTGCGAGCGTCGGCCATCGCGGTACCGGACAGCGCCATGGGCACCTGGGCGCCGAGCCGCTCGACCGGATCGCCGCGACTTTCGAGGTAGCGCGCGAGCGCGACCGACACCGCCGTCAACACGACGACGGTCACCGTGCAGCCGGGGACACGCAGTGCGGCCGCGTCGCGCACAATCATTCGCACCTTATGTGCCGCAACGGCTTCCGTCGCTGCCCTGGCAACCTGGCCGGACGGAAGATCGGCCGCAGGCGGCCGCTGATGTCCTGGCGGAGCGAACTGGGCGGGCTCCTGGTGAGCCGAAGAGTCTGCTACAACAACCGGATCGCGGCCGCGCCCATGCTGAGCCGAAGCATCTTCTACAGCAACGGGATCGCCAACGCCGCAGGGAAGGTCAGGCAGCGGGCGCGGCGCAGTGGCCCCGGCGTGTTCCTGCGGAACGGAGGTGTTCTCTTCGCGAACGTGATTGATAAGACTGGGCGGAAAGTCAGGTCCAGGCGGTGGGAGCTGCCCCGTCGCGGTGAGTTCGGCGAGCCGCTGTTGGGCGCGGAACGCGTGATAGCCGCGAACTGCCGTACGGGCCAGCTGAATCGGCATCCGCGGCACGGATAGTGCGGCGGCTACAGGCGCTGCCGTCACCAAGCCGACCGGAATGCGCCGCACACGGTCCACCGAATCCATCAGCGCAGCAGCTACCGGTGCAGCCTTTTCCAAACCAACTGGAACACGCCGCACACGGCTCACCGAATCCGCCAGCGCGGCACCTACAGGTGCGACCTCTTCCAAACCAACTGGAACACACCGCACACGGCTCACCGAATCCGCCAGCGCGGCACCTACAGGTGCGACCTCTTCCAAACCGACTGGAACACACCGCACACGGCTCACCGAATCCGCCAGCGCAGCAGCTACCGGCGCGGCCTTCTCCAAACCAACTGGAACACGCCGCACACGGCTCACCGAATCCGCCAGCGCGGTACCTATCGGTGCTGTTTTCACCAAGCCGACTGGAACACGCAGCACGCGGCCGACTGAATCCGCCAGCGCGGCAGTCGGTCTCCGTACGACCGCCGCGGCGACCGATCGCGCCGTCGTCACCAGCGAGGAGGCGAGCGCAGCGGCGGTGGCCTCCCTAGCAGCAGGCACGCGCACGACGGCCCCGTTGCTGGGTTCGCCCTTCTGAACGTCCGCGCTGAACAGCGCGCGTGCGATCTCGGCTGCTCGGCGTCCATCGGCGAGTGCGTGCGACATCTGCAGAACTACTACGAGCGCCGGACCCTGGTCATTCAGTCCAGGTGCACCGACGATGCTTCGGAACACATGCACCCGCCACGGCCGCACCGCCGCATCCACCCCGGTGCCCACCACCTCGCCGACGGCCGCCTCCAGGTGCGCCCAATCCGGTTCCGGCAGCAGATGTTCGACGAACTGCTCGGCGGTGAACTCGCACGGCACCCACGATGGGTAGTCGAGGTCACCCGGCACGCTGCGCACCCGGACCCGCAGGTCGGGGATGCGCGCGCTGCGTTCGGCGACAATGGCGCGCAATTCCGCCGACGGGCGACCGGTGTCGGCGAAGCAGTACAACAGAAACAGATCGTTGCGGGTGCGCGCCGACAACCAGTACATAGTCGCGTCCTGCGCCGCCATCGACCTCACCACTCGACAGTATCGAACGCTCCCGAACCCAACCCGCCACCAGCTCACCCCGCGCCAGCCACCGACCACCACCCCTCCCCCACCAACCCCAACTCAACACCGCCAACGGGGCGGCACCGTCGAACGGGACCTCACGGCGACAAATACCGAGATAGCCCACCAACATGTCCCGCTCGAGGCCCAGAACCCGGTGGGGACGGCGGCGAGCGGGACGTGGTTGCGGCAAACGTCGAGGTGGTCCACCGTCAGGTCCCGTTCGTTGCGTGGCCGTCGTGGGCGTCGTGGTCGGCCGGGCGGTAAGTGGGCGATCGATCGCTGGTAGCGGGCTGAATGATCTTGATTGACAGGGTGATCGGACGAAACCTATCGATTCCGGCCGTGCCTCCTGCTACCGTCTGTAGTAGAACGCATTCCACTCTCCAGGGGCGGGTGTCGACCATGGCAACTCGAGTCGGTCGTAAGGTCAGCGCGCAGGCGAACGCCGCCGATGAGCGATATCAGGCCGCAAATTTTCTCAAGCGGTCGATCAACAAGGTCTTTCCGACGCACTGGTCGTTCCTGCTCGGGGAGATCGCGCTGTACAGCTTCATCATCCTGTTGCTGTCCGGTGTGTATCTGACCTTGTACTTCGACCCATCGATGGCCGAGGTGGTCTACAACGGCTCCTACCAGCCGTTGCGCGGTGTGACCATGTCGCGGGCCTACGAATCGTCGTTGAACATCTCGTTCGAGGTGCGCGGCGGGCTGTTCGTCCGGCAGGTACACCACTGGGCGGCACTACTTTTCGCGGCCTCGATCATCGTGCACCTGTTCCGCGTGTTCTTCACCGGCGCGTTCCGCAAGCCGCGCGAGGCGAACTGGGTGATCGGCGCGATCCTGCTGATCCTGGCCATGTTCGAGGGTTACTTCGGCTACTCGCTGCCCGACGATCTGCTCTCCGGCACCGGCCTGCGGGCGGCGTTCTCGTCCATCACGCTCGGCATGCCGATCATCGGCACCTGGCTGCACTGGCTGATGTTCGGCGGCGACTATCCGGGCACCATCATCATTCCGCGGCTTTTCATCGCGCATGTGCTGCTGTTCCCCGGCATCATGCTGGCGCTGATCGCCGCCCACGTTGCCCTGGTCTGGTATCAGAAGCACACCCAATTCCCCGGCCCGGGCCGCACCGAGAAGAACGTGGTCGGCGCCCGCATCGTGCCGGTGTTCTCACTGGATCAGGGCGCGTTCTTCGCGTTCACACTGGGGATCGTCGCGATCATGAGCGGACTGCTGCAGATCAACCCGATCTGGAATATGGGTCCGTACAACCCGTCGCAGATCTCCGCGGGTTCGCAGCCGGACTTCTACATGATGTGGACCGACGGCATGATGCGCCTCATCCCGCCCTGGGAACTGTATCTGGGCCGATATACGGTGCCGGCCCCGGTGTGGGGCGCGCTGATCATGGGCTTGGTGTTCGCACTGCTGATCACGTATCCGTGGATCGAGAAACGGCTGACCGGCGACACCGCACACCACAATCTGCTGCAGCGACCGCGCGACGTGCCGGTGCGCACCGCGATCGGCGCGATGGCGATCTCCTTCTACGTCGTGCTCACCCTGTCCTGCGTGAACGACATCGTCGCCTACAAGTTCGACATCTCGTTGAACGCGACGACCTGGATCGGGCGGATCGGCATCCTGATCGTCCCGCCGCTGGCCTACTTCACCGCCTACCGGATCTGTCTCGGCTTGCAACGCAGCGACCGGGCGGTGCTGGCGCACGGCGTCGAGACCGGCGTGGTCAAGCGGCTCCCGCACGGTGAGTACATCGAGATCCACCAACCGCTCGGCCCGGTCGACGAGCACGGCCACCCGATTCCGCTGGAGTACCAGGGCGCGCCGGTGCCGAAGAAGATGAGCACGCTCGGCGCGGCAGGCAAGCCGGGGACCGGCAGCTTCTTCCGGCCGGATCCGCCGCAGGAGTCCGAGCGCAATCACGCGATGGACCATGAGGAGGAGCGCCGACAGCTCGCGGTGCTGCGCGATTACCAGGAACGCGGCAACGGCTCGCACGGTAACGGCTCTACTCGATAGCTGAGCGACGCACTCGCCAGCTGAACGACACCAAGGCCGGTCGGCGGGGCCGATAGCCGATCGGCGCGAATATCCCCGCCGGCAAGTATTCGGACGCCGGAACCCGGCCGGTGTCCGAATATTGCGAAGGCCCCGAGTCCGTGCCGACTCGGGGCCCGTACTGCCTGTTCAGGCGACCCGCGGTATCAGGCGCGCCCGAACTCCCCCTGCGCAACTCCGGTTAGGAATGCGTCCCACTGACCCGGGGCAAACGCCAGCACCGGACCATATCCGTTGTCCTTGGTGTCACGGACCGCGATTTTGCCGTCGACTAGAAAGGCGACTTCCACACAGTTCCCATCGGGGCCGCTGTATGTGCTCTTGCGCCACACAGCATCCGTCAAATCAACCTCCACGGCACTA
Organism: Nocardia brasiliensis; assembly: GCF_042691675.1. Taxonomy (GTDB): domain Bacteria; phylum Actinomycetota; class Actinomycetes; order Mycobacteriales; family Mycobacteriaceae; genus Nocardia; species Nocardia brasiliensis_D. The sequence goes on along the minus strand of NZ_CP170507.1, from coordinate 361,900 downwards.
GCTCCTTTGCTGCGTCGAGAACGAGATTTCTTCTGACATCGTTCTAACTAGCACCGGCACCCGGCCAGGAACGCCGAATCCCCTGCGCGCCAAACGGAAGCGCGCAACTCCACGGTGCGTCGTTATCGCACTGTACGTCGGGGTGAATTCACCCCGCGAGGTTGCCCCCGCGCGATAAAGACTAGCAGGTCTATCGAAAGTTTGCCCGACTCTTGCTTATTCAATCATCGAAACTGCCAAGTTTGCGAAGATGAAAAGTTGCGGAAGCATTGCCAGCCGGTAGAGTCCATTCCTCTGATCGGGCTGCCGCAAACTTTACGGCCGATGTGATTGCTCCGTGATCCGTCATTATTTCTTTCTTCGGACACTGTCTCATGGACGACACCGCCGGGCCCGTGCATCATGGAGATCATGGTTGACCGCGATCGCGACGACGCAGGTCGCGCCCATAACTCTCGTCCGCGTGACAGATTGGGGCGTCCGCTGCCGCCGGGCAGTGTCGGAGTTGCCCGAATTCCCGACGATCTGAACCTGCCACCAGAGCAAACCCTCACCTTCGCCCAGCAACTGCTGGACGACGGCTTGGCATTCAACGCGCACGAGGTATTAGAGGCGGCGTGGAAGAACGGGCCGTTCGCCGAACGGATGCTATGGCAAGCGCTCGCTCAACTCGCTGTCGGCGTCACACACATCCAGCGAGGTAATACCAAGGGCGCGCGCACCCTGCTGACCCGGGCGGTGACCCGGCTGACGGACTACCGATCCGGCGACGACGCGGACGCGCCCTACGGCATCGACCGCACCGGCCTGATCGCCCACGCAAACGCACTCATCGACGCCCTGGACGCCCAGACGCCGATCCCGCGGACCGCCCTGGCGCCGCGCCTGTGCGGCTGACACCTACCATGGCCACCGTGCACAGACCATCCCGCACGAGGCGAGCCCATGGCTGATCCGGGTGCGGGCCGGTACGCGCCGAGCCCGTCCGGTGATCTGCACCTGGGAAACCTGCGCACGGCGCTGCTCGCGTGGGCGTTCGCCCGACACACCGGCCGGCGCTTCCTGCTCCGGATCGAGGATCTGGACCGGGTACGGCCGGGGGCCGAGCAACGACAGCTGGCCGATCTGGCCGCGATCGGACTCGACTGGGACGGCCCGGTGGTCCGGCAATCCGAACGACTGCCGCACTACCAGGCCGCCATCGATCGCCTCACCGCCGCCGGGCTCACCTACGAATGTTTTTGCACCCGAAGGGAAATCCAGCAGGCGGCGACGGCGCCACATGGCCCGATGGGCGCCTACCCCGGCACCTGTCGCGCCCTGACCGATCGGGCGCGCACCGCGTTTCGAGCCGAAGGTCGTCCGGCCGCGCTGCGCTTACGTTCGGCGGCAAGCGAATTCGAAATCCTCGATGATCTGCACGGCCGCTATCGTGCCCCGGTGGACGATGTGGTGCTGCGCCGCGCCGACGGCGTCCCGGCCTACAACCTCGCCGTGGTGGTGGACGACGCGGCGCAGGGAGTCGACCAGGTGGTTCGCGGCGACGACCTGCTGCCGTCCACCCCACGCCAGGCGTATCTCGCGACGCTGCTCGGCCTTCCGGTGCCGCACTACGCCCACGTTCCGCTGGTGCTGAACAGCGAAGGCAAACGCCTCGCCAAGCGGGACGGTGCGGTGACGCTCGCCGATCAACGCGCGCTGGGCAACACGCCCGAGCAAGTTGTGGCGGCGCTCGCCCACTCGCTCGGTTACGACGCCAGCTCGTCGGCGGAGCTCCTCGACAGTTTCGACCGGGCACATCTGCCCCGCGAACCGTGGATACTCGACGGGAATGGGTTGTTGCAACGCAGTCGATGTCCGTAACGTACGCATTCGTCCAACTACTGATCACTCGACGAGGACAAACAACTATGACAAGCGGTGGGTACGACCCCAACCAATATCCGCAGGGCGGGCAGCCGTATGGGCAGCCGTACCCGCAAGGCGGCCAGCAACATCCGCAAGGCGGTCAGCAGTTTCCGCAGGGCGGTCAACAGTTCCCACAGGGCGGCCAGCCCTACGGTCAGCAGCCGCAGTACGGTCAGCAGCCGCCGCAGTATGGCCAGCAGCCGCAGTACGGTCAGCAGCCCCAGTACGGCCAGCAGCCGCAGGATCCGTACGGCCAGTACCCGCAGCAGCCGGGCGGCTTCAACAACTACGGTGGACAGCCGGGTGACCTCGGCACCCGCATCGGTGCGCGCGTCATCGACGCACTCATCCTGATGATCCCCTATTTCATCCTGTACATGCTGGTCAAGAACAGCATGGGCCTGACCATCGGCCTCGGCCTGGTCTGGACCCTGGTGCAGCTCGGCTACTTCGTCGGCATGGAGACCTCGCAGGGCACCACGCTCGGCAAGAAGGTGCTCGGTCTGAAGGTGCTCGCCCCCGGTGGCGCGGCCAAGATCGACCCGGTCACCTCGCTCAAGCGCAACGTGTTCGTCGCGGCCAACATCATTCCGTGTGTCGGCGGGCTGGTCTCGTTGGTACTCGCCATCTACATCATGGTCACCATCTCGCAGGACCCGAACAAGCAAGGCTGGCACGACAAGTTCGCCGGCGGCACCCAGGTCGTCAAGTCCTGACGCCGATCGGCTGAAGACACGAGCAGGGGCGCACCCGTTATCGGGTGCGCCCCTGACGTTTTCGTGGGCGGGTCGGCTACGCGCCGCTGACTCCGGCGATGATCACGACCAGGAACCACAGCACGGCCAGCACGATCGCGCCGACGCCGATCCAGATACCGGCCAGGGCCATGCCCTTGCCCTCCTGACCGGACTGCTTGACCTGGTTCAAGGCGATGACGCCGAGGACGATCCCAACGATCGACCCGAGGCCACAGGTGACGAACCCGGCCAGCGAGGAGATCAGCGCGCCGATGGCCATGCCGTTGGTGCCCTGCTGCTGCGGCATCCCGTACGGCTGATAGCCGGGCTGGTAGCCGTACGGCTGCCCATACGGTTGCGGTGGCTGCTGGTAGCCCGGGTACTGCTGCTGCGGCGGGGGCGTCATGGGCTGGGCGGGCTGCTGCGGGTACTGCGGCGCCGACGGGTACCCCGATGGCTGGTCAGCGTTCGGGTATTGCGGAACCGAGCTCTGCGCACCGGATTCCGGCGATACGCCTTGGCCGCCGTACTGCTTCCACCATTCGTCGGAATCGCCGGGATTCGTCATTGCTACAGCGTATTCCACAACCTGGTTGGATGAAGCGCGTGAGTGAGCCGAATACACCCGAAGCCCCCGAACCTGGGCACCCCGCGCCGGAACATGCGGCATTCGCCCAGGTGGCGCGGGGGTACTACACACCGATCGTGGCGTTGTTCACGGCGACGCTGATCATTTCCAATATCTGCGCGACCAAGGGCGTGCAGTTCTTCACCGACCACTCGGTGCAGCTCGGCCCCTTGGAGATACTGCCGATCACTACGGACGGCGCCTGGTTCCTTTTTCCACTCGCCTACATCCTCGGCGATGTGCTGAGCGAGATCTACGGCTTCCGGTCCGCACGCCGGGCCATCTACTACGGGTTCGGCGTGCTGCTGCTGACCGTGGTGTGCTTCAAGATCGCGATCGAGCTACCCGCCGCCACGTTCTACGAGAACCAGGAGGCGTTCCGCACCGTTATCGGCACGACGCCGCAGCTGGTGGCCGCCGGTCTGGCCGGGTACTTCGTCGGCGAGATGCTGAACTCCGCGACGCTGGTGCTGATCAAGGAGCGGACCAAGGAAAAGCACCTGTGGGCGCGACTGATCGGCTCCACCGTGGTCGGCGAATTCGGCGACACGCTGATCTTCTGCTCGATCGCGGCCACCGCCATCGGCATCGACTCCTGGAGTCAGTTCGTGAACTACGTGATCGTCGGCTTCCTGTGGAAGACCCTCGCCGAGATCATCGTGCTACCGATCACCTACCGGGTCATCGGCTGGCTCAAGAAGAACGAACCCACCTACGCTCCCACCAAAGTGCCGGCGCTCCAGAGCTGAGCAGTCCGCGTTGGCCGACGGGACATGGCAGCGCCCGCTCTCGGGCGATGCCGCGGCCATGTCCCGTTGATCACGGCGCCTTGACCCGGCCCTTCCAGCGGCCGAGCGTTTCGGCCTTGTGCTCGTCGAAGTAGCCGCCCTCGATGCTGGCGCGGATGCGGTCGACGAGGCGGATCGTGTAGCGCTCGTTGTGGATTGTGCACAGGGTGGCCGCGAGGATTTCCTTGGCCTTGAACAGATGGTGCAGGTAGGCGCGGGTGTAATTGGCGCAGGTGTAGCAGTCGCAGGTGTCGTCGATCGGGGTGAAGTCACGCCGGAAACGACTGGTGTTGATGTTGAATCGGCCCTCGGCGACATAGATGGCGGCATTGCGGGCGACCCGGGACGGGTTCACGCAGTCGAAGGTGTCGGCGCCGTTCTCCACGGCGGTGAAGATGTCCTCCGGCTCGCTGATGCCGAGCATGTGCCTCGGCTTGTCCTCGGGCAGTTCGTCGCAACACCAGCCGACGATGGTGCCGAGGTTGTGCTTCTCCAGCGCTCCGCCGATGCCGTAACCATCGAAACCCGTTCCGGCACTGCCGCGGATCGATTCCAACTCCCGACATGCCTTGCGGCGCAGATCTTCGTACTGCGCGCCCTGGATCACCGCGAACAGGGCCTGATACGGGCGGTGTGTGCGGGCCGCCGTCAGTCGTTCGTGCTCGTCGATGCAGCGTTGCGCCCACTCGTGCGTGCGCTGCAACGACTTCTCTTGGTAGCCACGGGTATTGAGCAGAGTGGTGAGCTCGTCGAAGGCGAACATGATGTCCGCGCCGAGCTGGTGCTGGATGCCCATCGACACCTCGGGGGTGAACCGGTGCTTCGAGCCGTCCAGGTGCGAACGGAAGGTGACGCCGTCGTCGTCGACGGTGGCCAGCCGCTCCTTACCCTTCGCGATCACGTCGTCGCTGCGGACGTCGACCGCCTCCATCGCGAGCACCTTCTTGAAGCCGACACCCAGCGACATCACCTGGAAGCCGCCGCTGTCGGTGAAGGTGGGTCCCGGCCAGTTCATGAACTTGCCCAGCCCGCCCGCCTCGTCCACGATGTCGGAACCCGGCTGCAGGTAGAGGTGGTAGGCGTTGGCGAGCAGCGCCTGCGCGCCGATCTCCCGCATCGTCTCCGGCAGCACGGCCTTCACCGTCGCCTTGGTGCCCACCGGGATGAACGCGGGCGTGGCGATCGAGCCGTGCGGCGTGCTGATCACGCCCGACCGGCCGTGCCGCCCATCGAGGCGGGTACCAACGGTGAAGGAGAAGGAATCGGGGTCAGACACGCTGCCCATCCTCTCAGGCGCCGCTGATGACCTCCGCCGTGTGGTCATCGGGAGCTCACCCGGCGTCCTCGCGACCGTCATCGTCCGGTCACTCGACCGGCCTCCGGCCTTCCGCCTCGAGTACCAGCGGGCGGACTCGAGCGACCGGGCTACACGTCGACGGCGGCCGCCGCCGCGAATTGCGCGTTGTACAGGCGGTAGTAGGCACCGCGCTCTTCGAGCAGGCGTTCGTGGGTGCCGTGTTCGACGATGCGACCCTGCTCCATGACGACGATCAGGTCGGCGTCGCGGATGGTGGACAGGCGGTGTGCGATGACGAAGCTGGTGCGGTCGCGGCGCAGGGCCGCGGTCGCGTGCTGCACCAACAATTCGGTGCGGGTGTCCACCGAGCTGGTCGCCTCGTCCAGGATCAGGATGGACGGCTTCGCCAGGAACGCCCTGGCAATGGTGATCAGCTGCTTCTCGCCCGCGCTGACCCCGGAGCCCTCCTCATCGATGACCGTGTCGTAGCCGTCGGGCAGCGCGTGCACGAAGCGGTCCACGTAGGCGGCCTTGGCGGCGGCGAGAACCTCCTCTTCGCTCGCGTTCGGGTTGCCGTAGGCGATGTTCTCCCGAATGGTTCCCTTGAACAGCCAGGTGTCCTGCAACACCATGCCGATGCGGGAACGCAGGTGGTCTCGGGTGATCTGAGTGATGTCCACACCGTCGATGGTGATGGTGCCGGAATCCAATTCGTAGAACCGCATCAGCAGATTGACCAGCGTGGTCTTGCCCGCACCGGTCGGGCCGACAATGGCGACCACGTGACCCGGCTCGGCGATCAGCGACAACCGCTCGATCACCGGCTGCTCCGGCTCGTAGCGGAAGGAGATGCCTTCGAACTCGACCTTCCCGCGGTCGACGGGGCGGGTGTCGGCCATGATCGGATCCGGGCGCTGTTCCTCGGCGTCGAGGATCTCGAAGATCCGCTCGGCCGAGGCGACACCGGACTGCAGCAGGTTGGCCATCGCGCCGATCTGGGTGAGCGGCTGACTGAACTGGCGCGAGTACTGGATGAAGGCCTGCACCTCGCCGAGCGAGAGCTGACCGGTCGCCACCCGGAGGCCACCGACCAGCGCCACCAGCACGAAGTTCACGTTCCCGAGGAACATGATCGCGGGCATGATCAGGCCGGAGATGAATTGCGCCTTGAAGCTCGACTGGTACAGCTGCTCGTTGCGCTTGTCGAACTCCTGGCCGACCTCGCGGTTGCGGCCGAACGCGGTGACGATCTCGTGCCCGGTGTAGGCCTCCTCGACCTGCGCGTTCACCAGACCGGTGTATTTCCACTGGTCCACGAAATGCGGCTTGGAGCGCTTGGCGATCAACGCGGTCACCCCGATGGCCGCGGGCACGGTGAGCAGGGCGATCAGCGCGAGCAGTGGCGAGATCCAGAACATCATCACCAGGATGCCGAGCACCGAGAACACCGAGACGATCAGCTGGCTCATCGTCTGCTGCAGGCTCTGCGACACATTGTCGACATCGTTGGTGACCCGGCTCAGCACGTCACCGCGCGGCTGGGAATCGAAGTAGCGCAACGGTAGTCGATGGATCTTGTCCTCGATGTCGCTGCGCAGCCGTTTGACCGTCCGGTTGATCACCAGGTTGAGCAGGTAGCCCTGCAACCAGCCGAAGAGCGAGGCGCCGACGTACAGCGCGAGCACCAGCAGCAGCACCCGGCCGACGGCGCCGAAGTCGACGCCGACGCCCGGCACGACGTTCATCGCGCTGAGCATGTCGGCGAAGGTGTTGTCGCCCTTGGACCGCAGGTACTCGACCGCTTGTTCCTTGGTGGTCCCCGGCGGGAAGTTCAGCTGCTTGCCGACCACACCGTCGAACACGATATTGGTCGCCTTGCCCAGCAGGTACGGACCGAGCGTGTTCAGCACGACGGAGCCGATGGCCAGCAGCACGACGAGCCAGACGAACTTCCGCTCCGGTGCGAGCCTGCGCAGCAGTCGCTTCAGCGACGGGACGAACGACTTCGGCTTGGCGTCCGGCGCACCGGGAGCCGGCATTCCGGGCCTCATCGCACTTCCTCCGCGCTCAGCTGGGACGAGACGATCTCTTGGTATTCCTTACAGTCGCGCATCAGCTGCTCGTGAGTGCCGACGCCGGCCATCTCGCCGTCTTCCAGCACCACGATCTGGTCGGCGTCGCGGATGGTGGTGATCCGTTGCGCCACAATGATGACGGCGGCCTCTCTGGTCACCGGGCGCAGTGCGTCACGCAATCGGGCATCGGTCGCCACGTCGAGCGCGGAGAACGAGTCGTCGAACAGGTAGACCCGCGGCTGCTTCACCAGGGCCCGCGCGATGGCGAGCCGCTGGCGCTGGCCGCCGGAGACGGTGGTGCCGCCCTGGGCAACCGGGGTTTCCAAGCCCTGCGGCATCTCGCGCACGAAGTCGGCGGCCTGCGCGACTTCCAGCCAGCGCCACAGTTCCTCGTCGGTGGCGTCCGGATTGCCGTAGCGCAGGTTGCTGGCCACCGTCCCGGAGAACAGATACGCCTTCTGCGGGATCAGGCCGATCTGCGCGCGCAGCAGTTCGAGGTCGATGTGCCGAATATCGGTGCCGCCGAGGTAGACCGCGCCGTCGGTGACGTCCATCAGCCGTGGAACGAGGTTGAGCAGCGTGGTCTTGCCCGCACCGGTGGAGCCGACGATCGCGGTGGTCGTGCCCGGTTTCACCTGGAACCGGATGGCTTTCAGCACCGGCTTCTCGGCGCCGGGGAAAGCGAACTCGGCGAACTGGAAGTCCACCTCGGCCGGGTCGCCCTTGAACGGCTGTGGCAGCTTCGGCGGCACGACCGACGACTCGGTCGCCAGCACCTCGCCGATCCGGTCGGCGGAGACCGCGGCGCGCGGGGCCATCATCGCCAGGAACGAGGCCATCATCACGGCCATCAGGATCTGCATGATGTAGGACAGCATCGCGGTCAGCGAACCGATCTGCATGGTGCCCGCGTCGACGGCGTGCCCGCCGAACCAGATCACCGCGACCGCGGTGACATTGCTGATCAGCATGACCAGCGGGAACATCAGCGCCATCAACCGGCCGACGCGCAGCGCGGTATCGGTCAGCTCCGAGTTGGCGACGCCGAAGCGCCAGGTCTCCTGGCGTTCCCGGACGAAGGCCCGCACGACGCGGATGCCGGTGATCTGCTCGCGCAGCACCCGGTTCACCTCGTCGATCCGGGTCTGCATATCCCGGAACCCGGGCACCATCTTGCTGATGATGAAACCCATCGACAGCCCGAGCGCGGGCACCGCGATCAGCAGCAGCCAGGACAGGCCGAGGTCCTCGCGCAACGCCATGATGATGCCGCCGACGCACATGATCGGCGCCATCACCAGGATCGTCGCGGACATCACGATCAGCAACTGCACCTGCTGGATGTCGTTGGTGTTGCGGGTGATCAGCGACGGCGCGCCGAACATGCCGACCTCACGCGCGGAGAACGTGCCGACCCGATGCAGCAGCGCGCCACGCATATCGCGGCCCGCGCCCATCGCCGCCTGCGCGCCGAGATAGACCGAGCAGGCCGAGGCGACGATCTGCACGCCGGTGACCACGAGCATCCGCAAACCGGTGCTCCAGATATAGCCGATATCGCCCTTGGTGACGCCGTTGTCGATGAGATCGGCGTTGAGGCTCGGCAGATAGAGCATGGCGATCACCGAGATCAACTGCAGCACAACGACCCCCGCCAACTGGGCGCGGTAGGGGATCAGATAGGTGCGCAGTAGTCGAATCAGCATGATGAATCGCAGGCTACCGGCAAACAGTGACATACGTCGCGCAGATTCCTGACCTGCATCAACGGCCTCTGGACGCCGCGCTTATCCAGCCGCCTGCGATCAATTCAGCGCCCCGGTGGCTGGCCGAACGGGCGCTTTGTCCGATTCAGCGGACGCCGTCGGCTAATTCGACGGACGTTCTCTCCGCGCCCACGCACCCGGATCATTAGTGAGCGCGTCGACGAACTCGGGCAGCCGATCGCCGGCGACGTCGTCGATCGACACGTTTTCCAGTACCGCGCGAATATTCACCCGTAAGGCGATCCAGACACGCTGCAGGGATTCGGCCGCACCCGGATAGGTCACGTCCTCGGGCCGCTCGCCGCGCACCGACGCGAGCGGGCCTTCGATCGCCCTGATCACATCGGCGATGGAGATCTCGGCGGCCGGGCGGGCCAGCCAGTAGCCACCGTCGGGACCGCGCCTGCTGATCACCAGATCGGCGCGGCGCAGGTCGCCGAGCACCGTCTCCAGTACCTTGGGCGGGATTCGCTGCGCGGTTGCGATAGCGTCCGCCTTGACCACGGGCGCCGCCTGGGCCACGGGGCCGAGGCCGATCGGGGCCTGATTCAGCCGCGGTGCGCGGGCGATCTCGAGCAGCGTCCGCACCGCGTAGTCGACCTTCGCGGTGATGTGCACAGCGTCTCCTGGCGTTTCCGGTTGGTCCGTCGAGTAGCTGCAATCTACGCGGTACCGCCCGGAGTCAGCACGCAGGTCGCCGCATCGAGCAGCGTGGATTCGACCAGCGCGTCATCGGCGCCCGGTGCGAACTCTTTGGACATCAAGGCGACGCCGAGCATCGCCAGCGCCGCGCTTGCCCGGAGTTTGGCCTCATCGGTGGCGTCCGGCCCGGCCAGCCATTCGCGCAAGGTCTGATCGTCGTCGACGAGATCGGGATGCCGATCGGCCATCGCGTTGACGATCGCCACCGTGTCGCGCAGCACCAGCGCGCCCGCGTCCCGGTGGTGCACCATCCCGCGAAGATAGGCGCGCAGCACCTCTCGAATGCCGTCCGCGTCATGCGGCACCTGATCGAGATCGTCGACCACCGAACGCAGGTGATCGATGATCGGATCAATGATCGCGTGCAGCAGGTCGATCTTCGACGCGTAGTGATAGTAGAGCGATGCCTTTGTGATCCCTACCGCATCTGCGACCTCGCGCAGGCTGGTCTGCTCGAATCCCTTGGCGCCGAACAGCTTCACCGCGGCGTCGCGGATCGCGAGTTTTGTCCCCCGACCAGCGGCAACGGTGTCTGGGGCAGAACGGACGGCCATCGGACGATCCTCTCACCATTCGTGCGCCGAGCTAACGGTGCCAGCAAAATTGAGGTTGTACCTCCACTTAGACCTCGGATAGTCTACCTACCGCACGGTAGGCAGAAAGCGTCATGTGGAGGCGGGGACGGCAGGGCACCCCGCGAGTGCTGTCTACGGCCTGAATCAGCACGCCCCAGCACCGCTAGGAGAACTTTCGTGTCCGTTTATCTGTACAGATGGGGGAAGTTCGCTTTCCGCAGAAAATGGCTGGTGCTCCCCGTCTGGCTGGTCCTGTTCCTGATCCTCGGCGGTCTCGGTGCGCAGCTCAGCAAGCCGATGACCAACGACTTCAGCATGCCGGATCTGCCATCCGCACGCGCCAACGACATTCTCGACAAGCACTTTCCGGGCGCTTCCGAAGCGTTCAAGTTCGACGCCGTCACCGGCACCTATGTGATCGGTGCGCCGGACGGCCAGAAACTCACCGACCCGGCGAACCGGACGGCGCTCGACGCGTTCATCGCCAAACTCGGTGAGCTCGACATCGTCGATCACAGCAAGCCGATCATGAACCCGGTCGAGGCGGCCGAGAAGATGGGCTGCCTGACCAACCCCGACCCCACCCAGTGCAGTGGCGCACCGCTGAACGTGCTCAGCAAGACCGTGCCCGACTCGGTGGCGGTGATGAACGTGCCGTTCAGCATCAAGAAATTCACCGACGTCACCGACGAGCACCGCGACGCGGCCTACGCGGTAGCCGCCGACGCGCGCAATGCGGGCCTGACCGTCGAGATGAGCGGCTCCATCGCGATGGAGCAGCAGGCGCCGAGCGGTAAGTCCGAGATGATCGGCATGGGCGTCGCACTCATCGTGATGATCGTGGCGTTCGGCGCGATCGTCGCCGCCTTCGTCCCGATCGTCACCGCGATCGTCGGCCTCGGCGCGGCCACCTCGTTGATCATGTTGGGTACCTCGGTGATCGAGGTGCCGAGCTTCACCACGTTCCTCGCCTCGATGATCGGCATCGCGCTGTCCATCGACTACGCGCTGTTCATCGTCTCGCGATACAAACACGAACTGGCAGTACAGGATTCACCCGAGGAAGCGGCCGGCTCCGCGCTCGGCACGGCCGGGTCCGCGGTGGTGTTCGCCGGGTTGACCGTGATCATCGCCCTCGCCGGGCTCAGCATCGTCGGCGTGCAGTTCATGACCTTCATGGGTCTGGGCGGCGCGATCGCCGCCGGGTTCGCGGTGCTCACCGCGATCACGCTGATGCCCGCGCTGCTCGGTGCGTTCGGGCGGTTCCTGTTCAAGCCGAAGCTGCCGGTCATCGCCCAGCACGACCCGGAGGACGACAACTCGGTCACCAACGGCATGCGCTTCGGCCGGTTGATCGGCAAGGCGCCGTGGGTTGCCTTGGTGCTCAGCGTCGCGGTGCTCGGTGCGCTCGCCGCACCCGCGGCCGGGCTGAATCTCGGCCTGCCCGGTGACGACAGTCAGCCGAAGACCTCCACCATCCGCAAGGCCTACGAGCTGCGCACCGAGGGCTTCGGTGAGGGCAGCAACGGCGTGCTGAACGTGGCGGCCGACCTGTCCGAGGTGCCGGTGGAGATCCGGGACAACGCGGTCAAGGCGCTGCGCGACAAGCTCTCCGCCTACCCGGGCATGGACTACGTGACAGAGCCGCAGTGGAGCGAGGACAGGCAGGGCGTGCTGCTCGACGGCGTGCCGAAGTCCGGTCCGAACAACCAGGCCACCAAGGACCTGGTCAGCGACGCCCGCGACGCGGAAGGCCAGCTCAACGCCGAGTTCGGCATGAAGTACGGCATCACCGGAACCACCGCGATCTATGCCGATGTCGACAACGTGCTGCTCGGCAAGATCGTGCCCTATCTGGCGATCGTCGCCGGTGCCGCGTTCCTGCTGCTGATCCTGGTATTCCGCTCGATCCTGGTGCCGCTGACGGCGGCGCTCGGCTTCCTACTCTCCATGGCGGCCACCTTCGGTGCGACGGTGCTGATCTTCCAGGAGGGCAAGTTCGGGTTGATCGAGGACCCGCATCCGCTGGTCAGCTTCATGCCGATCATGTTGATCGGCTTGGTGTTCGGCCTCGCGATGGATTACCAGGTGTTCCTGGTGACCCGGATGCGCGAGGAGTTCGTCAAGGGCAAGTCACCGAAGGAAGCGGTGGTGGCCGGTTATCACCACGGCGCCCGGGTGGTGACGTCGGCGGCGGTCATCATGATCTCGGTCTTCGGCTCGTTCCTGCTGGAGACCGACGTGACCGCGAAGTCGTTCGGCTTCGCGCTGGCAGCCGGTGTGCTGTTCGACGCGTTCCTGGTCCGGATGATCCTGATCCCGTCGCTGCTGGTGCTGATGGGCAAGTGGTCCTGGTGGATTCCGCGGTGGCTGGACCGGATCCTGCCCGACATCGACGTCGAAGGCACGAAGCTGCGTGAACTGCAGCAGCGGTCGGCGGACACGGTGAAGGAGCCGGTCGGCGTCAGCTGATCGCCTGACGTACTCGGCCCGGCCCCGCACTCGATTTCCGGGTGCGGGGCCGAGTCGTATCCGCGACCGGTTCTTGATCTTGTCGGCCGTCCACAGCAGACTCAGAAGAAGTTCGGCCTCTCCAGTTAGGTAGTTCCCCGGCGGGCGCAGTCGGCCCGCACGCGTTTGTCGCTCGATCCGATCCGGCACGACCCGATCACCGCGAGGAGAACCCTGTGTCCGTGTATCTATACCGGTGGGGAAAGTTCGCCTTCCGCCACAAGTGGCTAGTGCTGCCCATCTGGATCGTCCTGTTCCTGGTGCTGGGCGGGTTGGGAACCCAGTTGAAGGAGCCGATGAGCGACGACTTCAGCATGCCCAACCTGCCATCGGAGCGCGCGACGCAGATCCTCGACCAGCACTTCCCCGGCATGTCCGAGGCGTTCAAATTCGACGCCGTCACCGGGACCTACGTGGTCGGCGCGCCCGCTGGACAGAAACTCACCGACCCGGTCAACCGGCAGGCGATCGACGCGCTGATCGGGCGACTCGGCCAGTTGGACATCGTCGACCACGCCAAGCCGATCACCAACCCGGTCACGGCGACCGAGGAGATGGGCTGCCTCGTCCCCGACCCGGACGCCTCCAAGTGCAGCGGCGCACCACTGAACGTACTCAACAAGACCGAGCCGGACACGGTCGCGTTCTTCAGCGTGCCGTTCACCATCAAGGAATTCACCGCGGTCACCGCCGATGACCGCAAGGCCGCCTATGACGTGGCCGACCAGGCGCGAAGCGCGGGTTTGACGGTGGAGCTGAGCGGCACGATCGCGATGGAGCAGCAGGCGCCGAGCGGTAAGTCCGAGATGATCGGCATGGGCGTCGCGCTGGTGGTGATGATCGTGGCGTTCGGCGCGATCGTCGCCGCGTTCGTTCCGATCGTCACCGCGATCATCGGGCTGAGCGCGGCCACCTCGCTGATCTTCCTCGGTACGTCGTTCCTTTCCATCCCCAGCTTCACCACGTTCCTCGCCTCGATGATCGGCATCGCGCTGTCCATCGACTACGCGCTGTTCATCGTCTCGCGTTACAAACACGAACTGGCGGTGCAGGATTCACCGGACGAGGCGGCGGGTACCGCGCTCGGCACCGCGGGATCGGCGGTGGTGTTCGCCGGGTTGACCGTGATCATCGCGCTGGTCGGGCTGAGCATCGTCGGTGTGCGCTTCCTGACCTTCATGGGTCTCGGTGGTGCGGTTGCCGCGGCGTTCGCGGTGCTCACCGCGATCACGCTGATGCCCGCGCTGCTCGGTGCGTTCGGGCGGTTCCTGTTCAAGCCGAAGCTGCCGGTCATCGCCCAGCACGACCCGGAGGACGACAACTCGGTCACCAATGGCATGCGGGTCGCCCAGGTGATCGGCAAGGCGCCCGCCGTCGCGCTGATCCTCAGTGTGGTCGTGCTCGGCCTGCTCGCCCTGCCCGCGGCCAAGATGAACCTCGGCCTGCCCGGCGAGGACAGCATGCCGAAGACCTCCACCGTCCGGAAGGCCTACGAGCTGCGCACGGCCGGATTCGGCGAGGGCAGCAACGGCGTCCTCCAGGTTGCCGTCGATCTCAGCGCGGTGGCGGCCGACCAGCGCACCCCGGCACTGAACTCGCTGCGCGACGAGCTCGCGTCCTATCCGGATATGGACTACGTGACCCAACCGCGGCTGAGCCAGGACGGCCTCGGCGCCGTCATCAACGGCGTGCCGAAGTCGGGCCCGAACGATCAGTCCACCAAGGACTTGGTCCGCGACGCCCGCGACGCCGAGGGTCGGCTCGACGCGCAGTACGGGATGAAATACGGCATCACCGGCACCACCGCGATCTACGCCGACATCGACCATGTGCTGCTCAGCAAGATCGTGCCGTACATGGCCATCGTGGCGGGCGCCGCGTTCGTGCTGCTCATCCTGGTCTTCCGATCCATCCTGGTGCCGCTCACCGGCGCACTCGGCTTCCTGCTCTCGATGGCGGCCACCTTCGGTGCGACGGTGCTGATCTTCCAGGAGGGCAAGCTCGGGCTGATCCAGGATCCGCGGGCGATCGTCAGCTTCCTGCCGATCATGTTGATCGGGTTGGTATTCGGCCTCGCCATGGACTACCAGGTGTTCCTGGTAACCCGCATGCGCGAGGAATACGTGCACGGCAAGCCGCCGAAGGAGGCGATGATCAGCGGTTATCACCATGGCGCCCGGGTCGTCACCTCGGCGGCGATCATCATGATCTCGGTGTTCGGCTCGTTCCTGCTGGAGTCGGACGTGACCGCGAAGATGATGGGTTTCGCGCTGGCGGCCGGCGTGCTGTTCGACGCCTTCCTGGTGCGGATGCTGCTGATCCCGTCGCTGCTCGCGCTGATGGGCAAGTGGGCGTGGTGGATGCCGACGTGGCTGGACAAGATCGTGCCGGATATCGATGTGGAGGGTGCCAAGCTGTTCGCGTTGCGCGGGCAGCCGACCCCCGGCGGTGCGAAACAACCCGCCGACGTCGGCTGATCGCGGAGCACTCGCGCCCGCCCGGTGTGCCGGGTGGGGGCGAGTTGTCGGTTATTACTGACTCGGCTGCGGCAACGTGCAGTCGTCGATTTTCGGGTTCACACCCATGTAGTTGAGCGGACCGGCGATCGCCGTGACGGCGATCGTGCCCCAACCCGCGCAGTTCGTCGGGCTGCTGTCGAAATAGTGGCGCTGACCGGCGGCGAGCATGCCGATGGCCAGCCAGACAAGTAGCAGCAAACTGACAAGCCTGGTGCCGGTGTGGCGCCCTGCTCGTCCGCGAATATCGCGGTCGCGTATTTCGTGGTCGCGCATGTCATCGCTCCCTTCCGTGCTCCTTACCTGCGAATACCCGTATGGACACGAGTTATCCCAACGGGCTGGACGGGGGCTGGCGACCTTGGATCAGCTATGCGAGTTGAGCGGAATTGGCATTCTTCATCGTGCGTCGGCACCCGCTGAGCAACCTCATTGACCGGTGCCCGAACTTGGGTCCTGCTTGCGTGCCGCCGACAGACGACGGACCTCGCACCCGTCGCCAGGTGCGAGGTCATCGAATGGGCTGCGCCGGTGCGCAGTCCGTGCTCACCGTTGCCGTTGCCTACGGACTTGGTTGCGGCACATTACAATCCGCGACCTTGGGGTTCACTCCCATGTAGTTGAGCGGGCCCGCGATCACGGTGACCGCGATGGTGCCGAACCCGGCGCAGTTCACCGGGCCGCTATCGAAGTAGTCGCGCTGTGCCGCGGCGACAACGCCGATCAGCAACCACACCAGGACAATAATGCTTCCGATTCTCATATTTCTCTCGCTCATCGGTCTCGAGCGGACTGTTCGACGGCGCATGGGCACATCACGTCCTTCCCGCACATAGCTATCGGGCGTATACCCTGGTTTCGCCGAAATATCCGCTCCAGCCGAACTATTGCTCGTCGGCGTGGACCGGCCGCGGCCGTGGCGCGACCTACGCGGCCCCGACCAGGGCGGAACCATCTCGGCGATGTCCGCGGCGGGACGCGACGACGGCCTGTCTGTGACGCAGGGAACATCGGAGCGCGTCCGATCCGTTCGAATGCCATGGCGTCGGTACTGCGCAAGTCGGTGTCGATGCTGCGCGACGAGGAAGCGGAGGGGGCGCCGCCGCTGGTCGGCGTCGACCTGGAACGGCGCACCGTCGTGCTGCGGCCCGAAGACCCGAAGCACGAATGAGGCTGGCGTCCTTACTCTTCCGATAGCGCGCGGCGGGGACCTCGATCAGCGACAATGGGTCGATGGGACGGCAGTCGATGAACGAGAAATGGCAGGCGTTCGGCGAGCATGTCGAGTCCGCGCCAGGGCAGTTGCCCGCCGAGGTGCGGCGGCAGATCCGTAGGCAGACAGCCGATTCCGCGGGCACTGACGGCATCCCCGCTGAGCTGGCCGCCTTCACCGACCTGGTCGCGGAGCGTTCGTACCGGGTCACCGAGGAGACCATCGCCGCGTTGTCGGCGGCGGGTCACAGCGATGACCAGATCTTCGAGGCGGCCGTCGTCGCGGCTTACGGCGCGGCCGACCGGCGCCTGCGCGCCGCCCGCCGCGCGTGGGAAGGACACTGAAATGTGGATCGGCGCAATCGAATCCGGCCATGATCGGCCGACCCGGGTGGTGCTCCGCACGATGGAGCTGTTCAGCCGGATGGAGGTTCCCGCGGTACTGAAGGTGCTGTTCTATCGGCACCGCTTCTTCGGGTCACCGCTGTCCGAACTCATCCAACAGGCCATGCGCGGGCCTTCGTTCTGGACGGTGGCCGAACGCGAGATCTTCGCTACCGCCACCTCGCAGGCGAACGAATGCCCGTTCTGCGCGTCGGCCCATCATGCGATAGCGGGCGTGTACACGGACATCAATGTCGTGCGACTGGCATTGGCGGACGGGGATGTTTCGCCGCTGCGTCCCGAGGCGCAGGCGATGCTCGACTTCCTCCGGAAGATGACCCGCGACCCCGACGGCCTCACCACCGGCGACGCCGACAAGATCCGGCACGCGGGAGTTTCCGCCGAGGCGTTCGACGAGGCCGTCTGGGTGGGCACCACGTTCAATGTGATCAATCGGCTGATGAACACCGTCGGCGCCGACCCGCTGGAGAGTAGGGACGCACGGGTCAGCGCGCGATTCATCAAGGCCGCCGGTTACAAGGTTCCGCCACCGGTTCGGCTTTTCTCTCGTGGCGTTTGACGACTGGCCGACAGTTGTCGTCAGCGAAAGTCCGCGGCGTGGTCGGTTGCCCATTCGGCGTAACTGCGGGCGGGTGAGCCGGTGACATCCCGCACCGTCGACGTCGGCTGGCCAGGCGCGTCGACCATCGCCGCCAGTCCAGCGAGCACGAAGTCCGCGTACTCCGGCGGGACCCAGCCCATGTACTGCTTGGCCTGCTCCGGCGTTATCTCCTCCCATTCCAGTGGACGCCCCAATGCCCGGCCGATGGCCGTTACCTGCTCGACTCGAGTCAGCGACGCCGACCCGGTCAGCTCGTAGCGTGCCCCGGCGTGCCCCTCGCTCGTCAGTGCGCGCACGGCGACCGCGGCGATGTCGGCCTCGTGCAGCAGGGTCATCGATGCCGCTCCGTATACCCCGCGCACCACATTGCCCGCGCGGATCTGCGGTGCCCATTCCAAAGTGTTGGTCGCGAAACTATGGGGTCGCAGGAAGGTCCATTCCAGTCCGGACTCCACGATCGGCCGTTCGATGATCGCGTGCGCTCGGCCGATCGGATTGTCCTGCTCGTCGACGTCGTCGCGGACCGCGCCGGAGGACAACAGGACGATGCGGCTCGCTTGTCCCGCAATCGCTTTCACCGCAGCGGTCGCTATGTCGGCGGACAACATCGGCCAGGTCAGATATACCGCGTCCACTCCTTCGAGCGCACGGGTCAGGGTGTCCGGCACGGATAGGTCGCCGGGCACGACCTCCACCCCGGCGGGCAGCGATGCCGCAGCGGGCTTGCGGACGAGCGCGCGGACCGCCACCCCGGTAGTCGTGAGCTGCGAAACCACTTGTCCGCCAACGTGACCGGTCGCCCCGATCACCAGAATCCTGTTTGGTTCAACCATGGGCTCACCATACGAATGGAGCTAACTTCAAGTAAGGCCCTACCTAGAAGTAAGCTCAGGACGTGGAAGTAGGTTTCGAGGCCAATGGGTCGTCGACCGCCCCCGGACGTGACGTATTCGACAGTGATTGCCCGGCTCGCACCGTCCTCGACAAGCTGACCAGTCGTTGGGGCGTCCTGATTCTGGCGTCCCTGCGCGATGGGCCGATGCGATTCCATGTGCTGCGTGACCGGATCGGTGGCATCAGCGAGAAGATGCTGTCCCAGAATCTCCGCACCTTCACCGGCTACGGCCTCACCGAGCGCACCGTGGAGCCGACCACCCCGCCGAAGGTCTCCTACGCGCTCACGCCGATGGGTACGGAAGTGGCGGAGCAATTGCATGGGCTGTTGGAATGGGTCAGTGTGAATACCGAGGACATCGTGAAATTCCAATCAAGGAGGTAGCACGATGAGCAGGGCTTTCTCCCGCGCCGTTGCCAGCGCCGCGGCCTTCGCGGCCATGACCGTCACAGTCGCCCTGTCCGGCGCCCCGGCGCACGCCGACGTGACCGATGTCAGTGTCGCAGTCGGCCCGGACGGCTTGCTGACCGGCTGCCGTTACCAGGTGACCGCGACGGTCACCGATGCGGAGGTCCCGCCTGGCTCGGTGTTCTTCATGCTCGCGGGCGGCGTCATCCCCGGCAATGGCGAACGGATCCCCGGCGAGGCCGTCCACCACCCGGCGAACAACACCGTCACCACCACCTGGACACCCACCCGAATCGGCCCGCAAAACCTCATCGCCATCCAGAGCATCCCCGGCCGGTACACCTCGCAGGCCTACATCCCCGTCGAAGTCGTAGGCACCGGATTCGACACCGGCAGCTCCTGCCCACGCCTGGGATAGGGACAAAGATAAAGCCCCTCACCTGTGACAGGTGAGGGGCTAGAGCGGTGGCGGAGGGATTTGAACCCTCGGAGGGGGGTTACCCCTCACACGCTTTCGAGGCGTGCTCCTTAGGCCGCTCGGACACGCCACCGCCGACAACCATACCGGAACGCTGCCCGATCGCTAAATCCCCAGGGGAGCTGCGGATGTGGTGTGACTTGACGCACGAAATCGGGCGCGGAGGGTGTCGGGAGGTCAGCGCTGGGTGCGGAAAAAGGCGTCGAGCAGGGCGGCGCAGTCGGCTTCCAGGATGCCGCCGCGAACTTGGGGACGGTGGTTGAGGCGGCGGTCGCGGACTACGTCCCACAGGGAGCCGACGGCACCGGTCTTGGGTTCCCAGGCGCCGAAGACCAGCCGCGATACCCGGGCCAGGACCAGGGCGCCCGCACACATGGTGCAGGGTTCCAGAGTTACCGCGAGGGTGGCGCCTTCCAGCCGCCAGCCGTCACCGTTGACCTCGGCGGCGCGGCGGAGGGCGAGCACTTCGGCGTGCGCGGTGGGATCGCCGAGGGCTTCTCGCGCGTTCGCGGCGCGCGCGAGTTCCCTACCGTCGGCGTCGAATACGACGGCGCCGACCGGAACGTCGCGTGGGTCCGCCGCGGCGGCCGCGGCGATCGCGGCGCGCACCATGTCGGTGTCCGACGGGAGGGACGGGCCGTCCACGTCAGCGGGGCAGCTTGTCCAGCACCGCCGATAGTTCGTCGGCGAAGCCGAGGCGTTGGGCGATCATGCCGAGCTGCTCGTCCGGGTAAAGGTCGGTCTCGGCGAGGATGACGCTCAGCACCGGCTCGGGCAGGCCGAGGTCGGCGAGCACCCCGAGGTCGCCTTCCTCCCATGGCTCGATGTCGTCGAGCTCGTCGGGATCGATGTCCGGGATTTCCACATTCAGGGCGTCGAGTACGTCCGCGGCGATGTCGTAATCAATGGCGGCGGTCGCGTCCGATACCAGCATCCGGGTGCCGCTCGGCGCGGGCCGGACCACGATGAAGAACTCGTCGTCGATGTCCAGCAGCCCGAACACGGCGCCCGAGCTGCGCAAAGCCTTCAGTTCGTTTTCCGCCGCGGACAAATCCGTGAGCGCGGCCTGGCTCAGTGGGCTGCACCGCCATTTGCCCTCTTCGCGGACAACCGCCACTGCGAACCCTTCTACGTCGTCGTAATCATCCGACGCCGCCCTATTCGTGCCCGAGCGCTGTGCTGCCATGGCCGCAACGGTAGTCTGTGCGAGCGGAAATGTTGAAGTCGTATGCGAATCTGTTCGGGTGACTTCTGCTGCGAAAGCGCCCGTGTGCGTCCTCGGAACAGGCTTGATCGGCGGTTCCCTGCTGCGCGCCGCCGTCGCCGCCGGCTATGCCGCCTGGGGTTTCAACCGCTCGGCCGCCGGGGCGAAAGCCGCGAGAGCCGACGGTTTCGATGTCACCGAAGACCTGCCCGCCGCACTGGCACGGGCCGCCGAAGCCGACGCGCTGATCGTCCTCGCGGTGCCGATGCCCGCGGTCGAGCATCTACTCGCGTCCATTGCCACGTTCGCGCCGGACTGCGTGCTGACCGATGTGGTCAGTGTGAAAGCGCCGGTCGCCGCCGCCGTGCGCGCGCAAGGTCTGTCGGCCCGCTACGTGGGCGGGCATCCGATGGCGGGCACCGCCGAATCCGGATGGGCCGCCACCGATTCCGGCTTGTTCCGCGACGCGGTGTGGGCGGTCGGAGTGGACGAGGGCACCCATGTCGACCCGTGGACCAGGGTGGTGCGGCTGGCTCTGGACTGCGGCTCGGTGGTCGTCCCGGTGGTCGCGGACGAGCACGACCGCGCGGTGGCCCGGATCTCGCACCTGCCGCATGTGCTGGCCGAGGCGCTGGCGGCGGCGGGGGCGGCGGGCGGTGAACTGGCACTCGGACTGGCGGCGGGTTCGTTCCGCGACGGCACCCGGGTCGCCGCCACCGCGCCCGATCTGGTCCGCGCCATTTGTGAACCGAATTCCGCCGCACTGTTGGCGGTGCTCGAGGAAACGCTCACCGTGCTCGGCGCCGCCCGCGACAGCCTGCGCGCGGACAATTCCCTCGCCGATCTCGTGGAAGCCGGACACGATGCCCGTGAACGCTATGAAACCGCGCAACGATGGAAAATCACCGATATCCGCCCCGGCGACCACAATTGGCTGGTGAACTTGCGGGACGCGGGCAGGCGCGGCGGGGTTATCACCAGCTTGAACTGATTACCACGCCCGACTGGCCATCCCGGCGGACGCCCGGTTCCAGTCGGGACGTCGCGGCCCGATTCGGTATTCGCCGGAATGCCGAGGGTCAGCTCACCAAAATGGCGGGTATACCGAATGTCAAATACGTTCGGCGAGGCCCGGGTAGTCGAGCAGGAAACCGTCCGCGTCGACCGTGACGGTGGCGCTGGAGACCGGGGACAGCACGCTGATGCCGTCGGCGGCGCTGCTGTAGGTCAGACTCGCCTCCTGGACCAGCAGGTCGGGCAGGCGCACGTAGACGACCGGGACCTGGACGTCGTGCACCGCGTGCTGCAGATCGAACCGACGGATCGGCAGCGTGTTGAAGAACGGGCTGAGCACCACGTCGACATCGAGCGCACCGGCGAAGGTGGAGCGCACGTGGCTGCCGCCCGCGTCGACGAGCCAGTAGTTCTCCTCGTCCCTGGCGATGGACGCGTGCCGCTCGCCCGCGGCCGTGGTGGTGCGCAGCGAGAGGCGCTTGGTGGCGCCGCTCTCGTCGGTGACCAGGTCGTAGGACGCGCTGAACGCCGGATGGTCGTCGCACGCGCCGCCGATCATCCGACCGGCGGCGCGGATGCGATTGCCGTTGAGGGTCACGCGCACCGACTCCATCCGCGACGCGTTGTGCGCGCGCCAGGTGAGAATCGCCGGCCAACGGGAGGCCGGTGGCGTCTCGGGGCCAGAGGCTTGGCTCTCGGGGGCTGGGGTCGTCACGTATCTACCGTAAGCGACACCGAGCTGTTGGCCGCACCACACCAGCCCGCATCACACCAGGGACTCCCGCCACGCCGCGTGCAGGGTGGCGAACCGCCCGGTGCCCGCGATCAGCTCGGCCGGCGTGCCGTCCTCCACGACGCGCCCGGATTCCAGGACCAGCACCCGGTCGGCGATGGCCACGGTGGACAGCCGGTGCGCGATGATCACGGCGGTGCGGCCGCGCAGCACCGTTTCCAGGGCCTGCTGGATCAGCCGTTCGCTCGGGATATCCAGGCTGGAGGTGGCCTCGTCCAGCACGATCACCGCCGGGTCCGCCAGGAAGACCCGGGCGAACGCGACCAGCTGCCGCTGGCCGGCGGACAACCGGCCGCCGCGCTTGCGCACGTCGGTGTCGAAGCCCTCCGGCAGCGCCTGCACGAAGTCGTACAGTCCGACCGCACGGGCCGCCGCGAACACCTCCGCGTCGGTCGCGTCCGGCCGGCCGAGCCGAATGTTGTCGGCGACGGACCCGGAGAACAGGTAGGACTCCTGGGTGACCATCACGACATTGCGGCGCAGGTCGGCGTCGGCGATGCGGCGCAGGTCGATGCCGTCCAGGGTGACCGTGCCACTGGTCGGGTCGTAGAACCGCGTCAGCAGCTTGGCCAGCGTCGACTTGCCCGCACCGGTGGCGCCGACCAGCGCGACCACCTGTCCGGCCGGGATGTCCAAGGAGAACTCCGGCAGCACCTCGCGGTCGGGACCGTAGCCGAACGAGACCCGATCCAGCAGCACCGCACCGCTCGCCTTCGCCAGCGGCGTCGGGTCGGTCGGTTCCCGCACCGTCGGCTCCTCCTCGAGCACGCCGGAGATCTTCTCCAGCGCCGCGGCCGCGGACTGGTACGAGTTGAACACCTGGGCGAGTTCGTCGAGCGGTCCGTAGAACTCGTTGAGGTACAACAGGTATGCCGCGAGCACACCCACCGCGAGATGGCCCTCGATCACCTGCCACGCGCCGACCAGGATGATGATCACCGTGGTCAGGTTGCCGAGCAGCCTGGTCAGTCCCGCGTAGTCACCCATGCCGCGCATGGCCGTCGTGGTCGCCTGCTGGTATTCGGTGTCCTCGTAGGCCAGCACCGATTCGTTGCGCTGCTCACGACGGAACGTCTGCACCGCGCGCATGCCGCCCATCGACTCGACGAACTGCACGACCACCTTCGCGATGGCGCCACGGGTGCGGCGGTAACCGGCCCGCTGCCTGCGCTGCGCCCATCGGGTGACGAACACCAGCGGCACGAAGCCGACCAGCACGATCGCGGCCAGCGTCAGATCGAGGTAGACCAGCAGCACCGCGATGGTGAGCACCGAAAGGATCGCGCTCAGCGCCTGATTCAGCGCGCTCTCCAGCAGCTCCTGCAGCGTCTCGATATCGCCGGTGAGCCGCGAAACCACCTTGCCCGAGGTGTACTTCTCGTGGAAGGCGACGTCGAGCCGCTGCATGTGTGTGAACGATCGCACCCGCAGGTCGAACAGCACGCTCTGACTCAGCTTGCCCGACACCCGCAGGAACAGGAACGTGGTCACCACGCCGAGCAGCACCGCGGCGAGATATCCACCGGCGGTCCAGGCCAGCGGGGCCCAATTGCCTTTGCCGCCTTCGCGGATGCCGGTATCGAGGCCGTGCGCGACGAACAGCGGCGCGGAGACCATCGCGGCGTTGTCCACCACGATCAGCACCAGCGCGAGCGCCGCCAGCTTGCGGTACGGCCGGACCAGGTCGAGCAGCAGTCGCCGGGATCGCTCGGCCAGCACCAGGTTTCCGGCCTGGGTGACCTCTTTGTCCTCGCTGGCGATGCCGCGCCAATCGGCGGCCTCGTCGCCCTGTTTTTTCAAGACGACCGAATCCTCATGCACTGCCGCGTCTTTCGACGTGACCGTCTCCGTGCTCACTGCTCCTCACCTCCCATCAGTTCTCGGTATCGGCTGCTGGTACGCAGCAGTTGGTCGTGTGTGCCCTCGGCCACGATCCGGCCTTCGGCCAGTACCACGACCCGATCGGCCAGCGCCGCCGTCGACGGCCGGTGTGCGACAAGCAGCGTCGTCGCGCCGGCCAGCACGGTGCGCAACCGTTCCTGCACCCGCTCCTCGGTTTCCACATCGAGCGCGGACAGCGGGTCGTCGAGCACCATGATCCGGCTGCGGCTCCCCTGCCCCGCCCCGCTCAACACGGCGCGGGCCAGCGCGAGCCGCTGCCGCTGACCGCCGGACAGGCTGAGTCCCTGCTCGCCGATCCTGGTGTCCAGTCCCCACGGCAGGTTGTCGACGAACTCGGTGGCCTGCGCGACATCCAGTGCGCGACGCACATCGGCGTCGGTGGCGGCCGGGTCGCCGAGTGCGACGTTCTCCCGCACGCTCGCCGAGAACAGCACCGGCTCCTCGAACGCGACCGAAACCAGAGACCGCAGATCGGCGAGCCGCATGGACGCGATGTCGATGCCGTCGATGGTGATCACGCCGCCGGACAGGTCGTAGAGCCGGGGAATCAGGTTGAGCAGCGCGGTCTTTCCGCTACCGGTCGCGCCGACCAAGGCGACGGTCTCGCCGGGCCGAACCTTGAGTGAAACATCGTGCAGCACCTCCCCTTTCGCATCGGGGAACGCGAACTTGACGCCTTCCAGGCGCAATTCGCCGACGATCACATCCGGCAGCTCCACCGGATCGGCCGGGTCGGTGATGTCGACCGGGGTATCGATGATCTCCCAGTACCGATCACCCGCCGTGCGAGCGTCGTTCAGCTCGGCGAGCAGGAAGCCGGTCCAGATGATCGGCCACTGCAGGAAGTTCGCCAGCGTGATGGCCGCGACCAGGGTGCCGAGCGTCATCGACCCGTGCACCACCGCGTAGCCGCCGTAACCGAGCGCGAACGCGATCGCCAACTGCGGCAGACCGGTCATCGCCGACCAGAGCCGCGCGTCCAAGCGCACCTTGAGCAGTTCGGTCTGCTGGAGTTCGCGCGACTGAGCGGTGAACCGGCCGCCGAAGAACACGCCACGACCGAATGCCTTCAGCACCCGCACGCCCTGGGCCGACTCTTCGGCGATGGTGGCCAGGTCGCCGGACTGGTCCTGGGACCGCCGCGACGCCTTCGAGTACTCCCGCTCGAAGCGAATGCAGATGTAGGTCAACGGAATCGCGATGATCGCGAAGATCAGGCCGATCTGCCAGCTCAACCAGACCAGCGCCAGCAGGCCGATCGGAATCAGGAAGATGTGGATGATCAGGAACGGCCCGGCGAACGCGACGAAGCGGCGCATGGTGGCCATATCGTCGACCGCACGCGAGAGCAGCTGACCAGACTCCCAGGAGTCGTGCCGTCCGATGGACAGCGACTGCAGCTTGCGAAAGATCTTGGCGCGCATGGTGATCTCGAACTCGGTCGCCGGTTTGGAGACCAGCCATCGGCGCCCCCACACGCCGAACGCTTCCAGCAGACCGAGCAACAGCACCAGCAGTACCGGCCCGACGACCCCCGCGAAATCGCGCCGGGCGATCGGCCCGTCGATGATCCGCGCGAGCAGCAGCGGAATGACGATCGCCGTCAGCGAGGCGAGGATCGCGAGCGTCGTCGCGCCGAGCAGGGCACGCCGATGTGGGCGGACATACGGCCAGAAACGCCGCAGCGATTGCAGGCGGCCGGGCGCGGACGCCGCGGGCCGCTCCGGTCTGTCGGCCTCCGGATCGGCCGTTGCGACGTCCAGTGCAACTGACATAGCTCCCCCTCGAGGTCTGTGGATTGCGGTGTCGTGAAGCGGGACACTCGGTGATGTTCGCATCGAGGTCCGACATTTCAGGGTGGCAGCATCGCCCGGATCAGCCAACCGATTTTCCGGGCGCACCGATACCCCCGCGTCCGCGTTCGTGCTGGATATCACCGTTGGTTCGGTCCCGACAACCTTCATGACGACAGCAAACAACCTCGAGTAACCTCGAGGTCAAGGGTGGCTCATATGCCGGACGTCCCGGGCCGCGGTGGGAAAGTTCCGCGGCACCGGGACGTCCGGTGACCTCGACGCCCAGATCGTGGGCGCCGAGGTCCGTGAATTCGAATGTTCGAACGAGGTCGAGCTCTAGCGAACGCCCGCGCTCTCGGATTCCCGCTCCGCCGGAGCGTCCGGGAATGCCTGCTGCTGATATCCGCCGCGCAGCGTGCCGTCAAGATAAGCGGCCCGGCAAGCCCGGCGGGCGATCTTGCCGCTGGAGGTCCGCGGAATCGAACCCGCGGGCACCAGCAGCACATCACGCACCGTCACACCGTGCCGCTGGGAAACGGCCGCGCGCACGGTGTCGGCCACCGGCCCGGTTTCCAACTTCCCCGCGCCGGTGTTGCGTTCGGCGACGATCACCAGTTGCTCGGAGTTGTCCTCGGCATCGAAATTCAGGCCGGAATGGCTGCCTTTTTCGAAGACCAGCGCCGGAAGTTCGTTGGCGGGCACCGAGAATGCCGCGACGAAGCCGGGCCGCAGCGCCGTGCTGGATTCCTGCGCCGAGAACTCCAGATCCTGCGGGTAGTGATTGCGGCCGTCGACGATCACCAGATCCTTCACCCGGCCGGTGATGTACAGCTCGCCGTCGAGGTAGGCGCCGTAATCGCCGGTGCGCATCCAGTTGGCGTCCTCCGGCGTCCCCTCCGCATGACTGCCCTGCGCCTGCCGGGCGGTCAGTTTGGCCTGGAAGGTGGCCACGGTTTCGTCGGGCTTACCCCAATAGCCGATGCCCATGTTCTCACCGTGCAACCAGATCTCGCCGACCTCGCCGTCCGGGCGTTCGACGCCGGTTTCCGGATCCACGATGGTCGCCCACTGCGACAACGCGACGTAGCCACAGGACACCTGAGCGATCGCATTGTCGGTACCCGGCTCGACCTCGACCATCCGGCCCGAATTCAATTGGGCGCGATCGACATACACCACCCGCGCCTCGTCCTCGGCCTTGGTCGCCGAGACGAACAACGTCGCCTCCGCCATGCCGTAGCAGGGCTTGATCGCCGTTTTCGGCAGCCCGTACGGGGCGAATGCCTCGTTGAACTTTTTCATCGATGACACCGACACCGGCTCGCTGCCGTTGATCAGGCCGATCACATTCGACAGATCGAGCTCTTCGCCCGCCTTCGGCTTGCCGCGCGCCGCGGCGTGCTCGAACGCGAAATTCGGTGCGGCGGCGAAGGTTCCGGCTCCATCGGAGGCGGCGGCCAATTCCTTGATCCAGCGGTACGGACGGCGAACGAACGCGCTCGGCGACATGATGGTGATGAATCCGCCGCCGACGGTCGGCAGGATCACACACAGCAAACCCATGTCGTGGAACAGCGGCAGCCAGGTGACGCCGCGCGAATTCTCGGTCACCCCAATCGCATCGATCATCTGCAGCAGATTCGTGCCGACCGCGCGATGGGTGATCTCCACGCCCGCAGGCGTTCTGGTGGAGCCCGAAGTGTATTGCAGGTAAGCGACGCTGTCGATATTGATATCCGGCCGCACCCAGGTCGCGCCGACGCTGTCCGGAATCGCTTCCACCGCAATGATCCGCGGGCGCTGCGCCGCGGGCAGATGCCGGAAGAAGTTCCGCACACCGCCCGCCGCGGAACCGACGGTGAGGATCGCCGCGGGCGTGCAGTCGCTGAGCACCGCGGTGAGCCGGTCGGTGTGCCCCTGCTCTTCCGGGTCGAACAGTGGAACTGCGATATTGCCCGCGTAGACGGCGGCGAAAATGGAGACGACATAGTCGAGCCCTTGCGGGGCCAGAATCGCTACTCGATCGCCTGGTCGAGTCACCTGCTGCAGCCGGGCCGCAACGGCCCGTAGCCGCACGCCGAACTGCCGCCAGGTGAGCTCGTGATACTCGCCGTCACGTTCCCGCGAATAGTCGATATAGCGGTAGGCGAGGTCGTCGCCGTTCTCCGCGCTGTGCTTGTCGACGAAGTCGATCAGGGTCTTGTCACCGCGGATCTTGATATTGCCCTGGTCGTCCAAATAGTCGTCGAAGGTCTCGTCGATCATCGCCTTATCCTTTTGCCAAAGCACGCATACAGCCGTGCAGTTACACCGAACACAGGTCGATAACGAAGCGTCGGGAAGGCTAGCAGGTGCGTAGCCTTCCGACGCTCAGTACCGCCCGAAGGCGATCGCCACGTTGTGTCCGCCGAAACCGAACGAGTTGTTCACGGCGTAATCGATTCGGCCCTGCCTGCTCTGGCCCTTGACGATGTCGAGGTCGATGGCCGGATCCTGGTTGTCCAAATTCAGCGTCGGCGGGACGACGCCGTCGCGCACGGACAGCACGGTGATCACGGACTCCAGCGCGCCGACCGCGCCGATCGAATGCCCGAGCGCCGATTTCGGCGCGTAGACCGAGGCGTGATCACCTACCGCCGCCTTGATCGCTTGCGCCTCAGCGGTATCGCCGATCGGCGTGGCGGTGGCGTGCGCGTTCACATGGGTGACGTCGCGCTTGGTCAATCCGGCCTTCTCGATCGCGCGGGTCATCGCGCGCGCGGCACCCTTGCCCTCGAGGTCGGGCGCGACCAGGTGGAAGGCGTCGGAGGTGATGCCTGCCCCCATGATTCGCGCGTGGATCGTCGCGCCGCGCGCCTTGGCGTGCTCCTCGGTCTCGATGATCATCATCGCGCCCGCCTCACCGAACACGAAGCCGTCCCGGTCCTTGTCGAACGGCCGCGAGGCGCTCTTGGGATCGTCGTTGCGGGTGCTCATCGCGCGCATCATGGTGAACGCCGCGATCGGCACCGCCTGGATGGAACCCTCGACACCGCCGGTGACCACCATGTCGGCGTCACCCATCACGATCATCTGCCACGCGTTCGCGATTGCCTCCGAGCCCGACGAGCAGGCCGACACCGGCGTGACCACGCCCGCCCCGGCGCCGAGTTCGATGCCGACGCAGGCGGCCGACCCGTTCGGCATGATCCGTTGCACGGTCAGCGGTGAAATCTTGCGGTAGCCACCGTTTTTGATCCGGTCCCTGGCGTCGATGATGTACTCGCCACCGCCGAGACCGGTGCCGATGGCGACGCCGAGCCGGGTCTTGTCCACCTCCGGGCTGCCCGCGTTGCGCCACACTTCGCGGCTCAGCACCGTGGCCATCTGCTCCACATACGACAGGGTGCGCGCTTCGACGCGGGTGAGGCTCTCGGTGGGCGAGACCTTCAGATGTCCGCCGATCCGGACCGGCAGCTCGAACTGCTCGATGAAGCTGTCCTCTAGGACGTCGATGCCGCTTTCGCCGTTGAGCAGGCCCTTCCACGTCGAATCGACGTCACCGGCGATCGAGGTGGTCGCCGCCAGGCTGGTGACGACAACGTTGGGAAAGCTCCTGTTTTTCGAAGGTATCTGCATGTTCGCTCACTTTCCCTAGCGTGACTACTAAGAAATTTGTCGAGCCCGAAACTGGTGGAGCAAGCACCTTGTGGAGCAATGGCATTTCGCATGCGGACGGGCCGCCGTGGAACAAGGGCATCCGCGCGTATCGCGCTGGAGCGCAGGCAGATCAGTCCGCCGAGCCTGTCATCAGGGCCGCACACATGATCGGCCGATGAGCATTATCGAGGAGCAGCAGACCGATCATGTTGCTGACACGCGGACGGTACCAGGCGTTCCCCCGCCTCCGCTCCGGCCATCGGCAAATCCGACGCCGAAGTTTGTCCGCCGAGGCCCGTTCCGGGTACCGCCGCCCTTTCTCCGCACCGCCGGATTCGCGCTCGATCGCCGCCGTTCCGAGCGCCGTCATGGCGTTGTTCGCGGACGGTTACCGGCAACTCGAGTAACCTCTCCCCGGCACGGGCGCGACGGCGGGTGGCCCGAGGACGCGAGGAAGGGACGGTCGGTGACGGGCGCGCGGATGGTCGGGCTGTTCGCCGGGATCGGCGGGCTCGAGCTCGGCCTCGGGCAAAACGGCTGGCAAACCGAGCTGCTCTGCGAGATCGACGCGGGCGCGCAGGGGGTACTCGCCGCCCGCTTTCCCGACGTGCCACTGCATTCCGACATCACCAGGTTGCGTGCCATACCCGCCGGGACCGAGTTGGTCGCGGCCGGGTTCCCCTGCCAGGACCTGTCCCAGGCCGGTCGCACCGCGGGCATCACCGGGACCAGGTCGGGGCTGGTCGACGAGGTGTTCCGGCTGGTCCGCCGCAAGCGTGGGCCGCGCTGGCTGTTGATCGAGAACGTGCCCTTCATGTTGCAACTAGGGCGCGGCGCCGCCATGCGGCACATCACCGCGGCGCTGGAGGAGCTCGGCTACACCTGGGCTTATCGGGTAGTGGACGCGCGCGCGTTCGGCCTGCCACAGCGCCGTCAGCGGGTGCTGATGCTGGCCTCGCGGACCGAGGACCCACGCGGCGTGCTGTTCGGTGACGACGCCGGGCCACGGATCGTCGGCGACGCCGACCGCGACCCGTGCGGGTTCTACTGGACCGAAGGGGTGCGCGGGCTGGGCTGGGCGGTGAACGCGGTGCCGACGGTGAAGGGCGGGTCCGCGCTGGGTATCGCCAGTCCGCCCGCGGTGCGGCTGCCGTCCGGCGAGATCGTCACACCCGGTCTGGTGGACGTGGAACGGTTGCAAGGTTTCGCCCCCGGCTGGACCGCGCCCGCGGGTGAGGTGCCGGGCATCCGGCAGGGGCATCGGTGGAAGCTGGTCGGTAACGCGGTGAGTGTGCGCATGGCGGGCTGGGTGGGATCGCGGTTGGCCGCGCCACTGGACCCGATTCCCGGTGACCAGCCGCTGACGCCGGGAACACCGTGGCCGGTGGCGGCTTGGGGTCGCAACGGGACGGCCTATCGGGTGCCGGTGTCGACCTGGCCGGTGCACGAACCGTACGAGGATCTGCGGAACTTCCTCACCGATTCGCGGCTGCTGTCGGCGCGGGCGACCGCCGGGTTCCTGCGCC
The DNA here is from genome assembly GCF_042691675.1 of Nocardia brasiliensis. Lineage (GTDB taxonomy): Bacteria > Actinomycetota > Actinomycetes > Mycobacteriales > Mycobacteriaceae > Nocardia > Nocardia brasiliensis_D. Next base: position 330,524 of record NZ_CP170507.1, on the reverse strand, counting down.
GGGCGGGCATGGGCAGCCTGCGGTTTCCGCCGGGATTCCTCGACGATGTGGAGAGTCATCTCGATCGGATGGGCGGCTGGGCGGCATGAGCGAGTGGGCGGGCGCGGCGCGACGATCGGGCGACCCGCCCGACGATGCGCGGCAACTCCCGTCTTCTGCGGAAAAGTCGGAATCGAGTCGCGGTGGTGGAACCCGACGACCGAACACCGACGCGGCGACCAGCGCGCGGATGGCGCGGCAGCGGCGGACCGGGACGAAGCCCGAACTCGCGCTGCGGCGGGAACTACATCGGCGGGGGGTGCGCTATTTCGTCGATCGGGCGCCGATCCGGGGCCAGCGGCGGCGGGCCGACCTGGTATTTCCGCGACTACGGGTCGCGGTCTATGTGGACGGTTGCTTCTGGCATCGGTGCCCACAGCACGCGACCGATCCGCGAAACAACGCCGAGTGGTGGGCGGCCAAGCTGGCCGGGAATGTGGCGCGGGACCGGGCAACCGACGCGGCGCTGATTGCGGCCGGTTGGCAGGTGATACGTGTGTGGGAGCACGAAGACACCGTTGCCGCTGCCGAGCGGGTGCTTGCCGCGCTCGGGCGGTGAATTATCGGGACCGGACCCGAACCAATGTGCGCGGCGCGTGGGCGGCGAGATAGCTCGATGCCACCATCACCGCCATCACGGCGACTCCGGCGGCGGCTGTTGCGTAGCCGATCATGGGGACCTCCTTGGGAACGCTTCCCTGACAGCCTGTCCGTCGAACCTGACAGGAGCCTGTGCGCTGGTTGACAAACCCGTGTGTTTGATCCCATCGGCGGCCGAGTCCGAGACACTCCGAACGCGCTGACCTACCGTTTGATCATCAGTCCGGCGGCAGGTAGGAGAATGAGTCCGTGACAGGTAGCCGGAAGATCGCCGAACGGCGCGTGCGGGTGGCGTCCTTGGTGATCGCGGCGGCGATCCTGGTCGCGGGGGTCTGCTATTCGTCCTGGGTGCTGGAGTTCGTTCTGAAGATCGACGTCGACCCGGTCAACTCGTTCCTCAGCGAGCTCGACGCGGAAGGCAAGCCCTACCGTGCGGTTTTCGCGACCGCCGACAAGATCGTCGGCGCCTTGCTGATCCCCGCCGCGATCGGCGGGCTGCTGGTGTTCCCGCGGCGGCGCTTCACCACGGTCGGCTGGGTCGCGCTGTTCTGCTTCGGTGCGGCAACCATCGCTGATGTGTTGCTGCCACTAAAGGATTGCACCGTGAGCGACGCGGGGTGCGGCGGCGGCAGCGAGCTGTTCCCGCAACTGCACCAGCCGCACGCGCTGTCGAGCACCATCGCCGTCACCTCGATCGCCGTCGCCACCTTCGCGTTCAGTTTGGCCGCGTTCCGCTATCACCGCTGGCGGATTCTGCGCGAGTTCGGGCTGGTCGTGCTGGTGGTCGGCTCGGTGGCGACGGTGTGGATGCTGGTCGCCGACAACCTGACCGGGAACTACGCGCTCGGGATCGCCCAGCGGATCCAGGTCGGTTCTATGTCGCTGTGGTTGATCACGCTGGCCGCCGCGGTGATTCTGGAGGGCCGGGAGTGGACCGACCCCGACGAATAGCTACTCGACGTTCAGCTTGACCGTGTGACTATCGGTCTCGGCGGGCAGCTTGGTGGTGTCGACGAAGAGGATTTCGCCGCTGTCCTGCACGCCATTGGGCAGCGTCTTGGGCTTCAGGACGAACGGCGGCTGCTCGCCCTGGCTTCCGGCAAGGCCGAAGTCGCTGTCGTTGGCGATGTAGAGCGTCTTGCCGCCGTCCAGGGTGGCGACGCCCTCGATCTTGTCGTGGCCGAAGAACTTTCCGTCGGCGTCGAGTTCCTTGACGAGGGTGGCGAGATCGAGGTGCTCGGTCTTGGCGGCCGGGGTGACGCCCGCTTTGGTCAGCGCGGCGATGCTGTCCGCGGTCGAGACCGGGCCGACCAGCGTCTCCAGCGGCTTGCCGTCGATCTGGAGGCCGCCGCGTTCCGGATCATATTGTGCGCCGGGCACCTTCGCGTCGGGGCCGACGTCGGTGGCGTTGGCGATATCGACGGCCCACAGCTTCTTGTCCGACTTCGGCGCGAGCGCGCCATCGCGTTCGTCGATCAGGAAGGTGGTCGCGCTCAGCGCGGTGATCTCGGAGTCGGCGACCTTGGTGCTCTTCGGATTCTCCAGCGGGACAATGAATTCCTTCAGCGCCTTCGTCTTCAGGTCGACGGTGACGATGCGGGTCAGCGGCACGTCCTTGGCGGAGCCGCTGAGACCCGGGGTGTTGAGCCCGCTCTGCAGCACACCGACGAGCGTGCTGCCATCAGGGGTGATGGTCAGACCCTCCATGCCCTGGTTCGGTGTGCGTAGCGAAAGTTCCTTGGGCAGGCCGGAACCGGGGGCGAGGCGCTCGATCTCGGCACCCTTGGCGTCGAAATGCACTAGGAACGGGCCGTATTCGTCGGATACCCAGAAGGTGCCGTCAGGTAGTGCGACCAGACCTTCGGGGTCCAGGCCGTGGTCGGTGGGTGGCAGTACATTTCCGGCGAGGTCCTTGATGGTTTCGCCGGTGTTCGCGGCGACATCGACCTGGCCGTTGAACGGGACACCAGCGGCCGTGTGCAGATCGATGCTGGATTGCAGCACCGCACGGGTGCCGACAAGCTTGAAGCGGGCGATCTTCGGCACGAAACTCGGTGTCGGCGAAAGCTTCTCGTTCTTGCCGGGGCCGTCCACGTTCGGGCCGCGGTCGGTGAGCCCGTAGAACTCGTCCGCGCTGCCCGGCACCGGGGTCCACGCCGAGCCGAATCCACTGCCCTGCACCGTTGTTCCACCGAACTCGCCGAGCACCGGAAAGTCGGTGGTGTACAGGCGGACCGCGTCGGTGGTGGTCACCTCGAAGCTGTCGGATCCCAGGTACCCGGCGTCGGGGGTGTAGACGAGCGCACCGTCGACGCGGCGGCTCAGCTTGCCGTGCGCCGGATCGGCGATGCGAACGGCGGCGCTGCCACCGGTCTTGGCGAGCAGGTCATCCAGGGAGATCACCAGGGGCTGGTCTTTGGTCGCGGTGAAGTCCGCGCCCGAATCGTTCGATGAGCAGCCTGCGGCCAGTACGCCGACGCAGAGTGCGGCGACGGCGGTGATGCGGGGTCGAGAATGAGCTTTCACTGCGCCTGCCTACCGGGTCGATCCGACGGGTGGACGACGCCGAGATGACAACTCGGTGTCGCTGCCCGCCGTTCGCGACCGCTGGCTCCAAGATCAGCCCCATGCGATGCTGTCGCCATGACTGGTCGCGTGAACATTTCCTCCGGCTCCGAGTTCGAAGCCATCGTCGGCTACAGCCGGGCCGTCCGGGTCGGCAACACCATCGCGGTCAGCGGCACCACCGCCTCGATTCCCGGCCACGCCGCGGTCGGCGGCGACGATATCGGCGAGCAGACCCGGGAAGTCCTGCGCCGCATCGCCACCGCCCTCACCGACGCGGGCGCGAGCCTCGCCGACGTCGTCCGCACCCGCATCTTCGTCACCGACATCACCCGCTGGTCCGAGGTCGCCAAGGCACACGCCGAGGTCTTCGGCGACATCCGCCCCGCCACCGCCATGTACCAGGTCAGCGCCCTCATCACCCCCGCCCTGCTGGTCGAAATCGAAGCGGACGCCATCGTCACCGAGTGATTGCGGGTGGTACCCCCAGAGCTTTCGTACGCCCCACAAGGCGTGTTGGCCCTGTGTGGCGCGTGGACACTCTGTGAGCTCAGGAAGCCCGTTGGGTTGACGCTTTGGGAGCGATCCTCGGGTCGCACCCACAGAGCTTTCATACGCCTCACAAGGAGTGCCGACCCTCTGCGGCGTCCGGAGACTCTGTGAGCTCGGGAAGCACGTTTGGTTAGCGCATTGGGCGGCGGGTTGTGATCGGGGTCGCTAGGGTCGCAGGTGTGACCAGTGCAGCTCCGGACGGCCCTGTCTCGCTCGACACTCTCGGCGAGGCGACCGATCGTTTCCTCGACACCATTCGCAAGCTGAGCAATGACGATGTGATCGGGGCATCGTTGTTGCCGGGCTGGACTCGTGGGCACGTGCTCGCACACACCGCCCGGAACGCCGACAGCTTGCTCAATCTGCTGTTGTGGGCGCACACCGGCGTCGAGATACCGCAGTACGCGAGCATGTTCCTGCGCGACTTCGACATCGAAGCCGGTGCGCCGCGCCCCATCGCCGAACAGCTCGTCGACAACGAAGCCGCCGCCAAGCGCTTTCTCGCACTCGCGAATTCGCTGACCGACGACGTCTGGCACGCGGAAGTCCGCACCCGCCAAGGGCGCCCGATTCCAGCACTCGAAGTGCGCTGGATGCGCCTGCAAGAGGTCGGAATTCACCACGTGGACCTGAACGCGGGCTACCAGCCCGCCGACTGGCCGGCACCTTTCGTCGCCCGCATCCTCCGCCAGGCGACCGTCGACATGAACCGAATCACCACCGCGGCAACCGAACCGACAGCAGCCTTCGAACTGCAAGCCACCGACACCGACTTCACCGGCATAGTCGGCGCCGACACCCCAACCGGCACCATCACCGGCCCCGCTGCCGCCCTCGCCGCCTGGCTCCTCGGCCGCTCCGACGGCTCCGACCTCACCGGCAACCTCCCCACCCTCCCCGCCTGGAAATAGACCCCCCGCCGTTCTGGCCCTCTTTCAGCCGCGCACCCTTCCTGTCAGCCGTACACCGGGTGCGCGACTGACAGGAACGGTGCGCGGTACCGCGGGACCTGCTCAACCGAAAATGGTTCGCTTGCGGTAGGTGGCTCGGCCTAACGTGGTAGCCGTGTTGGGTCAGGAGGAATTACGCACCTTCGCTGAGCAGGGCTTCCTCGTATTGCCTCAGGTCGTGTCCCATGAGCTGGTGGCCAAGGCGGCAGCGGCCGTGGACGGTTCGATCGCGGCCGAGCCGCCAGGGCCCGGTGTTCGCGGTCCGTACTTCTACTTCCCAGCGTCGCAACAGGTTCCCGATCTCCTGTCATTGTTGATGGACAGCCCCGCCTTCGCGCTGGCCGAATGCCTCACCGGGCCGAACACTTTGACGCCGCCGGAGCAGGTACAGATCGCCTTGAACATCCCGCCGTTCTCCCATCGCCCGGGCGGACCCCACATCGACGGCTTTCCTCCTGAGCCGGACGGGCGACCGGGGACATTCACATTGCTCGCCGGTGTCTTGCTCTCCGACCAACTCGACGAAGACGCCGGAAACCTCTGGGCCTGGCCAGGAACACATCTGACCCATGCGGAGTACTTCCGCCGACACGGCCCCGACGCGTTCTTCAAGGCAGCCGGTTATCCACACATCACACTGCCGGAACCAGTACAGATCCGCGGGCGAGCGGGTGACCTACTCCTGGCGCACTACTTGCTCGGCCACAATATCGGCGGCAACACGGCGAAGCAGACCCGACGAGCGATCTACTTCCGAGTCAAGCGATCCGGGCACGATCCACGCTGGCGTGAGTTCCTGCAGGACCCATGGCTGGAGTACGACCCGATACGCGGCCTCCCAACCTGACGCCACAAACCACAAAGCCCCGCCCCTCGATATGTTCGAGGTAGCGGGGCTTCGGCGGTGATCGGGGACGCTTGCTGTTCGACCGCAACGGCTTCCGCGCTCAGGCCGCAGCGCCCAGCCCCGCGGCAACGATCACCGGCACCATGTACATCAACGGGAACGGAATGTGCGCATACGCCCCTGCCCGAATATTCGTGACAACCGCCCCGGCGAAGTACAGCACCACCCCGATCGCAGCCAGTACACCGACCACCGGCACGAACAACCCGACCACAAGTCCGACCGCCCCCGCCGCTTTGGCAACCCCCAGCCAGGTCCACCACGATTGCGGCACACCATATTCGGTCAACGGATCCACCACCCAGCTGGCTCGAAAGAAGATCGACCCCGCCGAAAACCCCACCCAAGCGGCAGCCAAAACAGTGACAACAACATATGCGACGTACATCGGAACGAGCTCCTTGCGAGTGATGTTCGGGACCAACACCCAGTAGACGAAGCTCCCCCACCGAGTGTGACAACCGCAGCCTCCCTCCCTGAATCGCGCGAAAAAGGCGAGTTTCGATGGAAGTGCGCGGTGCCCGCGAGAATCGGCTACATGACCGGCTTCGTGCTGACAGATGAACGGCGGAACGAACTGGCGGCGCTGCTGGCGGACGAGCAGCGGCTTCGTGCGGAGTATCCGAGGGTGGCGGAGTATCTGGATACGGCACCGCGGTTGTCCGGTACCGGCGATCCCGGCGCCGACTCGGCGTTCGATCTTCGGCTCGTGCACTACATGGCCGGTGGGAAGTCGCCTACGGGTAACCCGTACTGGGACATCGTCGCACCTTCGGTAGGCGACGACGGTGGACGTCGAGTCGTGAACGGCGGCAGACCCAGCGGTAGTGCGCGACTCGCATTCGCTCAAACGATCCTGCAAGCGGCGTATGCGTATGCGGTGCCCTCACCGGAAACAATCGACTGGCTGGCACGCTTCAGCGAAGGGCGTCAGGTGCTCGAACTGGGCGCGGGACGCGGGTACTGGGCTGGGCAGCTCGCCGCGCAGGGCGTTGATGTCGCTGCGTTCGACGTGGAGCCGCCGAACAGCACTACGAACGTGTCGTTCCCCGGAGCGGCGGGCCAACTGGATGTGTGGCACCCGGTTGGCGGACTCGACGAGTTCAACGCCGAACTCAATAGCGACTGTGTCCTGTTCCTCTGCTGGCCCCCAGGATGGGGCGACCCGATGGCATCTAAAGCACTACGGGAGTTCGAATCCAGGGGCGGCACTCGGCTGGTCTACATCGGCGAACCCAAGGGCGGAAAGACCGGCGACAACGCCTTCTTCGACCGCCTCACGGAGCAGTGGGCTCTGGAATCCCAGGACTCGCAGCACGTTTCGTGGTGGAACCTCACCGATCTAGCGCAAGGTTGGGTGCGCAAGGCTTAGGGCTGCGAACAACGACCTCGTTCGCGGTTTGCCCATCCAGCGTTCCCGCTGTCCAAAAGTGCGGCTGAAGGGATTCGAACCCCCTAAGGGTCCGGTCCAAAGTGCTTACAGGTTCGAATAGGAAACAGTGTGCGAGGGTTCGCCGTTTCCGGTTGCGGGGTCGTCGCGCGCTCCAGGCAGTACATCCCGCGTCATCAAGGACAGGAGAGTGCGTGTTCATGATCGTTTCGAAGCGACTTGCCGGTACCGCCCTCATCGGTGTTCTCGCGTCCTCGATCAGTCTTTCGGCTACGGCGTCTGCCGGACCGAAGCCATACGTCGAGATAACGAAAGTCACGTACGTCAACGCCATGGCTATGGACATCAAAGTCAAATACAAGTGCGCGAAGGGTAGCACCGCTCACATCAGTATCCAGTTGCGCCAGAAAGACGATCCAGCGTCACAGCAGGAAACAGAAGACTCGGGAGAGCCGACGCCGCAGGAATCGGAGGAGGAATCGGAGGAGGAGCGCAGCGACCGGAAGCGAATGGAGCGGAGGTGGAGGGAACGCGAGCAGGAGCGGGAACGCGGCGGGGCAACCTCTGACGACGACATTACTTGTGACGGCACCGAACACACCAAAACGATTCGTCTCGAGACCATGAGCGCGGTGTTCGGACACCCCGGGACCGGCGAAGGCGAGGCGAGGTTTGTCGATGACGGCAAGATCCTCAGCGAGAGTGAGGGCACCTTCGAGTGGGATTAGGCGAGACTACTTATCTCCCAACGATCGGTCTGTCGACTCAAATCTTTCGGGTTGGGCGCGGTGACTCCGTTGCCTCCCCTCGGTCCAACCCCATGGCCCCCTTCCGGCAGCTGCGGAGGCTGGCGGTCGCGCGACGCGGCGGTAGCCGCGCGGGCGGCGCGCAGCGCCTCTCTTGATGGGGCGGTACGGCGACCGTGAGGCGGATCTTGCGCCACGGCTCGATCACTGTGACCACGGGCATCTACATCGACGTGATCGAGGACGTCCAGCGCGATGCGGTGACCGGCATGGACCGCCTGTTCGAGTAGCCATTGTCCGTCAAATGGCGTCGTCACACATGCCAGAAGGCCCCTCCCGATTACCCGGAAGGGGCCTTCTCGCTGCGTGCGGCTGAAGGATTCGAACCCCTAACTTTCTGTTCCAGGGCATAGGGTTCCCGGACCATCCCGCTGGTACTGAAAGCTTCTCCAACGCAATTGGTTTCGCGTTGATGCGGTTCCCGACGAGTCCCGCTGATTACGGCTGGATCCATGGTGAACTGCGGGACAAATGCGGGAGTGGCTCGAGTCGACACTCATAGTGGGACTCTCGGTCCGGAGGGCGACTCAGGCCCCGCACAGTCCGCTCATGCCGAGTTCAGGACATCCTCGGGGCATGGCATCGAGCTGTCGTGACATCGTGGTTCTGTGCGCGAGTTGGTAGAGCGGGTCGATGAGCACGATCGGGTTCTTGGTGTCGTCGACCGGGCGACAGCAATTCGGTCACATTGGTTGCATCGGGTAGCGACGGTCGTATGCCGTGACCACGCCGACAGAGTGTTCGTACACCGCCGACCGGACACCGATGCGCTCTTCCCTGGTCAGTACAACTGGTTGGTAGGTGGCGCGGTTGCCGTCGGTGAGTCGTATGAGGATGCAGCCGCCCGCGAACTGGCCGAAGAACTCTCGGTGCAGTACCGGCCTCAACTCATGTTCAAATTCCTGTGCCGCGGTGCGATCGCGCCCTACTGGCTCGGGGTTCACGAAGTAGTGATAGACCGCCGTGTTTTCCCAGATGCAGCCGAGATCTCCTGGTATGACTGGGTGCCAGCCAAGTATCTGCCTGAGCTCATGCGTCGGCGGCCATTCGTCCCTGACAGCATCGAGGTGTTCCATAGATGTTTCGCGGACGAATGAATCGGTGTCTCCACGTTGCCGCACCTACAAGCGTTCGGCAATTCTTCCGGGCTTCGCGGTGGCGGTGCTGATCGAGATCGGTGCTGAGAAGTGGGATGCGGATGATGAATCGCCGATCTTCCCGTCTCGTGCAGGGGGCTGGCGCAGTCCGGCGAACTTCCGTCGAACGTGGCGTGATGCCCGCGGCGATACCTACGCATGGGTGGTTCCGAAGACGTTCCGTAAGACGGTGGCCACGGTGATCACTCGTGAGTACGGGATCGGTCAGGCGGGTTTGCAGCTGGGGCATCGGCGTGGTTCGAAGGTGACCGAAGAGCACTTACGTAGAACGGGAGCTGCTGGTGCCCGACTCGTCGGCGGCGTTGGAACGGTTCGCGGGTGCGTCTCCAACTGCGGGACAAGTGCGGGATGACGCCGAGATTGAAACCCTGATGAGCGGTGAGGATGCCAAGTGAAATGATGAAAGCCCTGGCAGTTGGGTTGCCAGGGCTTTCATGTTGTGCGGCTGAAGGGATTCGAACCCCTAACCTTCTGATCCGTAGTCAGATGCTCTATCCGTTGAGCTACAGCCGCATAGGTTATTCAGTTGTACCGGTTGCCCGGGTGTGGCGGAGGCGAGAGGATTTGAACCTCCGGTCCCCGTGAAGGGACAACTCATTAGCAGTGAGTCCCATTCGGCCGCTCTGGCACGCCTCCTGGAGCCTTCTCTTCGAGGGCACCGGTCCTTTCGAACCGCCGAGCATGAAGGTTACAGGAGCCGTTGTCCAGATCGCAAAACAGCTGGTTATCAGCGTAAGTTGCTGTCGAACCAGTCGAAGATCCGGGTTTGTGAGTCGACCAGACCGTAGTCGTCGTCGGTGACCGGATGGTCGGCGCGGTGGCGGAGGCCGGGGTAGCTGACGACGAGGCTTGCCACGGCGGCGCGGCCGGTGGCGTCGCGCAGTCGCTCGACCTCCGAGGGCGGGGTGGCCGGGTCGTCGGTGCCGAACAGTCCGAGCCACGGCGCCTGCAGGTTGGGGGCGGCGCGCACCAGGGCGTCGGCCTGCTCGGTGAGCGGTTCGACGATGCCGGGTGCGGCGACGCTGACGGCCGCGCCGACCGGACGGTTGGTGGCGACCAGGAACGCGGCGGTGCCCGCGGAGTCGAAGCCGAGTACGCCGATGGTGTCGGGGAAGACGCCGCGGCGGGTGAGCCAGTCGAAGCAGGCGTCGAAGTCGTCGAACAGTTCGTCGCCGAAGACCTCGGCCGCTGGTTCGCCGTTCGAGCGATGGAACAGGTTGGGCGCGACCACCGTCCAGCCTTCGGAGGCCAGCGCGCTCATCAGATCGAGCAGGGCGGGGGTGAACTCGCGGGACTCGTGCAGCATCACGATGCCGCCCCTGGCATTGCCCTCGGGTTCGACCACGATGATGGGCACCTGGGTATCGGCGGCCGACCGTTTCGCTTCGTTCTCGGATTCGGGCGCCAGGTCGTCGCAGCGCAGGGGGGCAAGGTCGTTGTAAGTGCCCGACATCATTCCAGCGTAGGGCGACTTCTTGATCTTCGGTAGAAATTGCTGCTGAGGGCCCATTGCCCACAGAATTTTCGGTACGCGGGCCAGGCTTTGCGCTTCTCGACATATGGTTGGGGTGTGACAGCGTCAACCCGGCCGGACCTCGATTCGATTCCGGCGTACGTCCCTGGCCGCAACCACCCCGGCGCGGTCAAGCTCGCCAGCAACGAGACCACCTTCGGCCCGCTACCCGCCGCGGCCAAGGCCATCGCCGAGGCGGCCGAGCTGGCCAACCGATATCCGGACAATCAGGCCCTGGAATTGCGCGCCGCATTGGCCGATTTCCTCGGCGTCGCGCAGGCGAACGTCACGGTGGGCTGCGGCAGCGTGGCGCTGTGCCAGGAACTGGTGCAGATCACCTGCGACGCCCCGACCGACGAGGTGGTGTTCGCCTGGCGCTCGTTCGAGGCGTATCCGATCGTCACCAAGGTGGGCAATGCGACCGCCGTTCAGGTCCCGCTCACTCCGGATATGGTGCACGACCTGGACGCGCTGGCCGCGGCGGTCACCGAGCGGACCAAGTTGATCTTCGTCTGCAACCCGAACAACCCGACCGGCACCGCGGTCGGCAAGGCCGAACTGACCCGCTTCCTCGACTCTATACCCGAGCGCGTGCTGATCGTGCTGGACGAGGCGTACTTCGAGTACCTGCGGCTGGCGCCGGAAGACTTCCCGAACGGCGTCGAGCTGGGCCGCACCCGACCCAATGTCGTTGTGCTACGCACCTTCTCGAAGGCATACGGCCTGGCCGGGTTGCGTGCGGGCTACGCGGTGGGCGATCCGGCGGTGATCACGGCGCTGATGAAGGTGCACATCCCGTTCAGCGTGAACCGGGTCGCGCAGGCCGCGGCGATCGCCTCGCTGGAGGCGCGCCACGAGTTGCTCGACCGCACCGACACCCTGGTCGTCGAGCGCGACCGGGTGCGCGAGGCCCTGCTGGCCGCCGGCTATCGGGTGCCGCCGAGCGAGTCCAACTTCCTCTGGCTGCCGCTGGGCGAGCGCAGCGCCGAGTTCGGCGAGGCGAGCGCGGAGGCGGGCGTGCTGGTGCGGCTCTACGGCACCGACGGGGTGCGGGTCACCACCGGCGATCCGCACGAGAACGACCTGTTCCTGAGCTTCGCCACCGATTCGGCGGTGTTGCGGCGCTTCCTCGGCTAGCCGCCGAGCGCACCCGCCACCACCGGCCACGACCGGACCAGCTCGTCGGCCCAGTACGGCCACGAGTGGGTTCCGGTCGGCCGGAAGTGCGCGGTCACCGGGATGCCGAGCACGCGGAGCCGATCCGCTAACCGCTGCGTGCAGATATTGGTGGCCGCCTCCAGCGGCCCACCGAAGCTGACGGCGGTGGCCACGTCGACGTCCTTGTTGCCGGGCACGTCGTGGATGCCGGGCACACCGCTACCGACGGACATGTAGATCGTCTTGCCGCGCAACGCTTCCGCGTGCAACGTCACGTCGTGATCGAGCCAGGCGGGGTCGTCTTGTGGGCCGAACATGTTGTCCGGCTCGCCCTGATAGGTGGCAATCACGGCCCGCGCTTGCGCCTGACCGATATCGGTACCCATGGAGAAGCATCCGCTGTGCGCGGCGATCGCCGTGTACAGCCGCGGCTGCCGGATCGCCAGCATCATCGCGGCCTCGGCGCCCATCGAAACACCCATCACGGCATTGCGGCCGTTGCCCTGGAATTTCGCGTCGATCAACGGCGGCAGCTCGCGCGCCAGGAACGTTTCCCACATGTTCGTGCCGAGCACCGGATCGGGTTTCTGCCAATCGGTGTAGAAGCTGGCCGGGCCGCCGACGGTCAGCACCACGTTGACGTCTTTGTCCTCGAAGAACCGGTCGGCGCGACCGAGTTCGGTCCAGTTGTTGCTGGTCGGGTTCGCGCTGCGGCCGTCGAGCATGTAGACGGTCGGGCGCGGCCGGGTGGTGTCCCGCGGCAGCAGCACCTGCACCTCTACGGTGCGGCTCATGGCGGGTGAGTCGACGAAGACCCGCAGCCACCGATCGTTGATCGGTTCGATGCGGTCGATCGCCGCTTTCGCCGGTCGCTCGGTGGTCGGTTCGGCCGGAGCCGGGCCGTCCGAGGAGCCCGTACTCGGCTTGGGTGAGTCCGAGGGTGCCGCCGACAGCTGGGGAGCGCCGAACCCCACAGCACCGGAAACCAGTGCCGCGCTGACCAAGACGCCGGATACCCAGCGCCGCACCCCACGCCGAGACAGCATGCGACCATCCTGCCAGAAATGCCGGGATCGATCGTCTGGTCATAGCGGGTCGCAATAATGTGTGACCAGGGACACTTTCGGCCGATTCAGCTCGCCGCGAGGCGCTCCTGCCAGCGTCGTTCCACCCCGGCGAACCGCCACACCGCGACGGCGACCGCCCAGGTGAGCACGAACAGACCGACGATGATGTAGCCGAGATCACCCAGGTCCAGGTTCCCGATCCAGGCCAGGACACCGGTCTGCACACCGAGCTTTTCGGTGAGGATCGACACGATCTCCTGTCCGCCGATCAACAGCGCGACAGCCACCGACAGGCCGGTGATCACCAGGTTGTAGTAGATCTTGCGCACCGGTTTGGCGAAGGCCCAGTCATAGGCGTAGCTCATGAACGAGCCGTCGAGCGAGTCGAACAGCGTCATGCCCGCTGAAAACAGCACGGGCAGAACCACAATCGCGTACCACGGCAATCCGGTCGCGGCCGCGCCACCGGCGATCACCAGCAGCCCGACCTCGGTGACGGTGTCGAACCCGAGGCCGAACAGCAACCCGACCGGGTACATGTGGCGCGGCTTGCGCACCAGCCGGACCACCGGCACCAGCAGCCGGTTCAGCAGCCCGCGATTGTCCAGGTGACGTTCGAGCTGCGCCTCATCGAACTCGCCGTCGCGCATCCGGCGGAACACACCCCAGATCCCGATCAGCGCCGACAGATTCAGCAGACCGATCAGGATCAAGAAGGTCCCCGAGACGCTGGTGCCCCACACCCCGGTCCAGCGCTGCAGCGACGAGTCCTCGTCTTCCAGGCTGGACGCCAGCGCACGCACGCCGAACGCGAGCAGCGCGACGAGCACGAAAACCACCGTGGAGTGGCCGAGCGCGAACCAGAACCCGACGGTCTGGACCTTCGCTTTGCCGTTCTCCGCGACCAGCTTTCGCGTGGTGTTGTCGATCGCGACGATGTGGTCGGCATCGAACGCGTGCCGCATCCCGAGGGTATAGGCGGTGACTCCCAGCCCGACACCGAACACCGAACCCTGCACCAGGTAATGACCGGGCACTACGACCAGCATCAGCAATCCCCAGCCGATGACATGAAGAGCGACAACGGTAGCCGCCATCCCCAGAACACTACGCACGAGCAAACCCTCACTACTGAACTCCAGGCAATGTCGACGCTACTCGACGCCGCCTATTTCTCAACGCCACATGCGGGTATCCAGCAAATCCAGCAAATCCGGGCACACCGCCAGCACACCCGCCGTACGCTACTCTCCGGGCCTTTTCCGGGCATGAACAAGGACGAGCATGATCGTGGATCCACACTATCGGCACCGAGGTCACCTGGCTGCGCACACGTGCAGCAAGCGGACCGGGCGCTCGGTACGGAGTCGCGACAGACCCCGCTCACTCGCACTCCTCCTCGAGCCGAAGCTATTTCGCGGCATCACTGTCCTGCCACACCCTCGCGGGCCGCCGCCGCGGGCGGTATCGGCTGCGCGCCCGCGCGAATTCTCCCGCTCGAACTTGTCTGTTTCACCGCAGCACCTATGCCCGACCGGAGAAAACCGTGAACCCTGCATTACCCGTACCACCGATCGAAAACCCCCCTGCCACAAAGCCTTTCAGCAGCGAACTGAAGCGCCGGCTCCGCGAATGCGATGAATTCTTCCGGATGCCCGAACTGGCGCATCTCGCCGCGCAGCGCCGGCGCACCGCGCTGGAGCAACTCGAACAAACCGGCGGCTATCTACAGACCGCCGAGGAAATCCTGATCGGCGCCAAGCTCGCCTGGCGTAATCACGCCCGCTGCGTCGGCCGGAAGCATTGGCGCTCATTGAAATTGCTCGATGCCCGGCGGGTGCGGTCCGCCCGCGACCTGGCCGAGGTGTGCTGGCAGCACCTGGAGATGGCCACCAATGGCGGCGCGATTCAATCGATGATCACGGTCGGTCCGCCGCGGCAGCCCGACGGGCGGGAATTCCGGATCGTCAGTCCCCAGCTCATCCGGTACGCGGGCTACCGCAACGGCGACGGCACGGTTACCGGCGATGCGGCGAATGTCGCGCTCACCGAGTTCGCGATGAAGCTCGGATGGCGCGGCGCCAGAACACCATTCGACATGCTGCCGCTGCTGATCAGTACCCCGGACGAGCCGATTCGCTGGTTCGATGTCCCGCCCGAACTGGCCCGCGAGGTGGAGCTGGAGCATCCGGAGTTCGAGTGGTTCGCCGGACTCGGGCTGCGGTGGCACGCGCTGCCCGCGGTCTCCAACATGAATCTCGAAGTCGGCGGTGTCACTTACCCTTTCGCGCCGTTCAACGGCTGGTACCTGGGCGCGGAGATCGGCGCACGCAACCTCAGCGACCCCAACCGCTACAACATGCTGCCGCTGATCGCCGAAATGATGTGCCTGGACACGCGATCCGAGCGCAACCTGTGGCGCGATCTTGCTCTCGTCGAGCTCAATCGCGCGGTGCTGCACAGCTTCCGCAAGTCGGGTGTGTACATCGTCGATCACCACACGGTGGCCAAGCAGTTCTGCGATCACGTCAAGCGGGAAGAGGCGGCGGGCCGTACCTGCCCGACCGACTGGAGCTGGATCAACCCGCCGATCTCGTCGGGTCTGACGCCGACCTTCCACCGGTACTACGACCCGCCGGACCTCGATATCCGCCCGAACTTCGTCCGCCGGGACTTCAGTGCGGACACCGACGGGTAATCGGTGGTCGTCGTCCTAAGGGAACGTTAGGAATCTCTTCGGTATCCGCCAGAGCGCGCATGCTGGAGTCGAACGTTATGCATTTGGGAGGTGGATGATCGTGTCCGACAACCCGACCTGTACCGCGAGAGCGCTGCCGACCGACCTGGATCTTGAGCACGCGCACCGCATGATGCAAGTCCACCGGTCCTGTCCACGATCCTGCCCGACTCGGCAGGCAGCCCTCGAAATGCTGGTCGCCACCGGCCATTACCGCCTGTCCAGCAGGTTCGGTTGACGGAACAGCCCCACCATTAGGTGGGGCCGCTCTCGTTCCGGTCCCCCGCTATTCCGGCCAGGTGCCGGTCAAGGATTTGTAGCCGGTCGCGCCCGCTCGGTCGATGGCCGCTTTCACCAGTCCGAAGATCGCACCCTGCAGGGCCGCGGCGATCAGAACTTCACTCCAGGTGTAGTTCCGGGCCGTGGCGCTCGGGGCTTGATCTTCGCCGCTGACGGTGCGCCATACCCGGGTGAACGCGGCGTTCGCGGCAAGTCCGCCGATAACGCTGACCAGCATGCCGAGCGGCTTGTAGAGCGTCTTCATGCGCGCCGCCGACGCAGGATCCACCAGACCACCAGTGCTGCGAGAGCCGCGGCGCCCGCGACGGCGACCGGCTGCCTACGGGCCACGTCCGTGACCTGCCTGCCCCGCTCGACGACCGGCTCCGGCGTTGCCGCCTCGGCCTTCTCGACCAGTTCCCGGGCCTGCGCCTTGGCCTGCTGAGCCTTCTCCTCGGCCGCCTGCTTGGCCTGGGCCGCCTTCTGGCTCGCGGCTTCCTTGGCCTGCGCGGCCTTCTCCCGCACTGCCGCCTCCGCCTCGGCGGCCTTGCGGCTCGCGGCCTCCTTGGCTTCCGCCGTCTTGCGGCTCGCGGCCTCCTTGGTCTCGGTCGCCTTCCGGCTCGCGGCCTCCTTGGCCTGCGCCGTCTTCTCGGCGGCCGCTTCGGTGGTCTCGGCGGCCTTCGCCCGCGCGGTGTCCGCGGTTTCGTGCAGCTTGTCCTGCGCCCGTCCCTTGACGTCCAGCTTGGCGGTCAATTCCGAAACCGTTTGCCCGAGTTCTTCTCTGGTCAGGTCGCGGTCCGCGCGCAGGGCTTCCTCTTCGATCGGCCCGCTGAGAATCGGCTTGTCGGATTCGGTTGCGGCGTCGGCGGATCGGCGTTTGTCGCTCATCGGTTTCTCCCGTCCTTGATGGTTTCGATGTCGCGTTTGACGCCCTCGGCCGCTTCCTGCGGCACCGGCGGGACAGCCTCCTGGACATCCTTCTTACCCAGGAGCGCGAACACCGCGCCGACGACCAACAGCGCAGCGCCGACGATCAGCGCCGCGGCCCATTCCGGCAGCGGAATCGCCAGCGCGAATATCGCCGCCGCGATCAAGGCCGCTCCGCCGTAGAACCCCAGTAGCGCACCCACCCCGGCAAGCCCGGCTCCGCGGCCGATCAGCTTGCCCTTTTTCTGTACCTCGAGCCTGGCGAGCTGAATTTCGTCCCGAATCAGCCTGCTCATCTGCTCGGTCGCGTCGTTGACCAATTCCGCCACCGACCGTGTCTCCGTCGGTGGGCCGCTCCGCGTTTCCGTCATGGTGGCACCTCCCAGTCGACGGCCGGTTACCCGGCGTCGAGGGAGACAAACTCGCGCTGGCCTACTTGATGGGCGTTTTCGGTGGGCCGGAGCCGGGTACCAGCTCCGCGGGCAACACGAACCAGCACCGGCGAGCGGCGCAGGATCGCGGCGAACACCGCGCCTGCACCACGCACCGGGTGGCTAACCCCCGAAACTACCGGTTGCGGGCTTGTTGGCAGGGACGGTGACGAGGACCGTCTCGCCCAGCTCGTACCCGCCCGCGGGAGTGGTGTCCACGCAGCCGCCCCGGGCCGTGATCGTGGATCCGGGCTCGAGGCCGGTCAGCGAGGTTTTGATCGTCTGACCGGGGTTGGCCACCGACGCCGGCGTGCCATCGCCGAAGAAGGCGTGGTTGTTGTCGGGCCCGATTCCGGCCTCGGCCCAGCACTGGCCGCGGTCGTTCGGGTTGTGCAGCGTCGCCGTCACCGTGCCCGGTCCGGTGCCTTCGAAGGTGACCACCGGAGCCTCGAGAGGTGCCGCCGCGCCCGCTGACGCGGCGGTAAAGGGCGCGAACGTCACGGCCGCGGCGGATACGGCCAGCAGGATCGCTCCATTGATTCGTCTGTTCATCACACGACCGGATACTGCCCGGTAAACGGTTCGAGCACAACAGAATCCGCCGCCCGCAAAGTTGAGGGCTCCCTGCCGTAGTGTCGGCGGGAGCCCTCTGCACGCAGGTACATGAGCGGAGACGGAGGGATTTGAACCCCCGGTCGCTCTCGCGACGCTCGCTTTCAAGGCGAGTGCATTCGGCCGCTCTGCCACGTCTCCAGGAACCACGATGGTAGCGGACGGGTCAGCGGGGCCGCGTTCCGATTTCCGCATCGATGCGGGCGAAGACTTCTCCGATGACCTCTAGCTGGTCGGGCGATAGCAGGTCGACGAAGTTGCGGCGAACGGCCTCGACGTGACCGGGGGCGGCGGCTTCGAGGCGGCGCATCCCCTCGTCGGTGAGTTCGGCGAGGACGCCGCGACCGTCTTCGAGGCAGGTGTTGCGGCGCACCATGCGCTCGGCTTCCAGGCGCCGGATCTGGTGGGTGAGTCGGCTTCTGGAGGAGAGCACACCGTCGGCCAGTTCACTCATCCGCAGGGCGCGGCCGGGTGCTTCGGACAGCAGGACCAGAATGCGGTATTCGGCGACGCTCAGGTCGCTGTCCCGCTGTAGCTGCCGGTTCAGCTCGGTCATCAGGCGCTGGTGTCCGTCCATATAGGCCCGCCAGGCCCGTTGCTGCGCCGGAGTGAGCCATCTCGGTTCGGCCGCCACGGGACTGCTCGGTTCGGGATGCACGCTGCTCATTCTATGTTGCCTCAACTGCGCAAACTCGCTGTGGGGAAAGCGGTATCGCTCAGCGGACGGTGGCGATCAACGAGCGATCCACCTCGGCGAGGTTCGCGCAACCGGTCAAACCCATGGCGGTATCGAAGTCCGCGAGCAGTAGCCGCAGCGCGTGCCGGACGCCCGCGTGACCCGCGATGCCGAGCCCGTAGGCCCACGGCCGCCCGTACAGCACCGCCTTCGCGCCGAGGGCAAGGGCGATCAGCATGTCCGAGCCGGTCCGGATACCCGAGTCGAACAGCACGTCGGCCCGGTCACCGACGGTGGCCACGATGGTGGGTAGTGCGTCGAGCGCGGCGATGGCGCCGTCTACCTGGCGGCCGCCGTGGTTGCTCACCACTACCGCGTCGGCGCCGGCGTCCACCACCTGGCGGGCGTCGTCGGGGTGCAGGATGCCCTTCACCACGATCGGCAGCTCGGTCCATTCCCGCAGGTGCGCGAGGTCGGCGGGGCGCAGCGCGTGGTTGCCGAACAGGCTGATCCAGACGAGGATCGCGGCGCGCATGGCGTCCTCGCCCTCCTCCGGCGGAGTCGCCAGTTTCGACCGAAAGACGGGGTCGGACAGGTAGTTCGCGATTCCCTTGCCGTGCAGGAAGGGCAGGTGGGCCAGCTCGAGGTCGCGCGGACGCCAGCCGAGGGTCGGGGTGTCCACGGTGACGACGATCGCCTTGGCGCCTGCCCGCTCGGCACGGCGGACGAACGACCTGGCGAGTTCGTCGTCGGCGGGCCAGTACAGCTGGAACCACCACTCGCCAGCGGCCGCGCCGACCTCCTCGATGGTCGAGGACGCCGCCGTGGACAGCACCGTGCCGATGCCGAGTTCCTTCGTCGCCGCGGCGGCGATCACCTCGCCACCCTTGTGCAGCAGTTCCAGCACCCCGATCGGCGCGGTCAGCACCGGCGCGGCCAGCCGGGTCCCGAGTACCTCCACCGAAAGATCGCGGGCGTCGGGGGCGGTGGCGCCGCGCAGCATCCGGGGCAGCAGCCGTTGCCGGTCGAAGGCGCTTCGATTGGCCGCGGCGGTGCGCTCCGCCGACGCGCTACCCGCCACATACGCGAACGCCGCCGGGTCGAGCAGTTCCTCGGCTCTGCGCGCCAAACCTGCTGCTGTCATAGGTAATTCGGGAACTGTGCCGCCCAGACCGCCGAGGTAGATCTCGTGCTGGAAATCGGCGAAACCGCTGCTCACGACCGGAACGGTAGTCCCTGAGCGAGGCGTGCGGGGCCGCTCGCGAAAATACGATGCGGAGGTGCCCGAGTCGATCGATCCGCCGGACGGCTGGCGGCGGATCGAACTGGCCCCGGGTCGAGACGGCGAGATCCGCGCAGAGGGTGGTGCGGACGGAGCCCGAGCAGCAGCGCCCGCGCACGGGAATGGGGCGGGCGGAGGCCCGGAACGGCAGGCCCACGCCACGGGGATGGGGCGGCGAAGACCCGGAACGACAGGCCCACACACAGGGATGGGGCGGGCGAAGACCCGGAACGACAGGCCCACACACAGGGATGGGGCGGGCGAAGACCCGGAACGACAGGCCCACGCACAGGAATGGGGCGGGCGAAGACCCGGAACGACAGGCCCACGCACGGCGATGGGCGGGCGAAGACCCGGGGCTCCTGTGCCCACACACGACGAAGATGCGGGCCCGGAGGCCCAGGACGACAGGGCCCACGCACAGAGATGGGGCGGGCGGGGGCAGTATGGGACCTGTGCGTGCGATCAAGCTGAATGGTTTCGGCGGGCCCGAGGTGATGGCGTGGGAGGATGCGCCGGATCCGGTGCCAGGACACGGCGAGGTGCTGATCGAGGTGGCGGCGGCGGGGGTGAATCGGGCCGACCTGCTGCAGCGCCAAGGGAATTATCCGCCGCCGAAGGGTGCCAGCGAGGTGATCGGTCTGGAATGCTCCGGCGTCATCGCCGAACTCGGCGACGGCGTGCGCGACTGGCAGGTCGGTGATCGGGTCTGCGCGCTGCTGTCCGGCGGTGGGTACGCCGAAAAGGTGGTCGCCCCCGCCACCCAACTGCTGCCGGTGCCGGACGGCTTGGATCTCGGCGCAGCCGCCGGACTGCCCGAGGTGGCGGCGACGGTGTGGTCGAACCTGGTGATGACGGCCGGGCTGCACGCGGGACAGTTGGTGTTGATACACGGTGGCGGGAGTGGCATCGGCACGCACGCCATCCAGGTTGCGCGCAGCCTCGGCGCGCGGGTCGCGGTCACCGCCGGGTCGGCCGAAAAGCTGCGGCAATGCGCGGAACTCGGCGCGCAGGTGCTGATCAATTACCGCGAGGACGATTTCGTCGCCGCGGTGCACGCCGAGGACTCGGGCGCCGATGTCATCCTGGACAACATGGGCGCGGCCTACCTGGCCCGCAACATAGACGCCCTGGCGAATTTCGGGCACCTGATCGTGATCGGCATGCAGGGCGGCGCCACCGGCGAACTGAATCTCGGTGCACTGCTACGGAAATGGGGCACCGTGCACGCCACCAACGTGCGCAACAGGCCCGCCACCGGCCACGGAAGCAAGGCCGCCATCATCGCCGAAGTGCACCGCCACCTGTGGCCATTGGTAGCCGACGGCACCGTCGCACCGGTCATTCACGCGGAACTACCGATCACCGAGGCGGGCGAAGCCCACCGTCTACTCGAATCAGGCGACACCTTCGGCAAAGTCGTCCTGCAGGTGCGGGACCTCTAACCGAAACCGTTGCAGCAGTTGCGCGCTCGAACTTCGGCGCCTGCGGCTACTCGCATCTGCGGACGAATCCTCTTGGCACGCACCGAATAGCTAGCCGTTTCGAGGGCGGGGCGCAAACTGGTGCGCGGCGGGCAGGACCCCACCGTGCACAGCACCGGCGTAGACCCCACTGAGGCCGCCAGTCGATCGAGCACCGCACTGCTCGTTGGCGTACATGGGTTGTCATGGCGCGCATGATCGTTAGCAATTCCGAGCGCGCGGCACTGATTCGTTCGCGGCGGGCTGTTCTGTGCGCGGCAGGCTGAATTCGTGTGCGGGAAGCTGCTCCGCGCGGCGGGCTGCTCCGCGCGCGGATTCGTGCGCGGCGGGCGGGTTCGTGCGCGGCGGGCGAGTCCGTGCGCGGCAGGCGAGTCCGTGCGCGGCAGGCGAGTCCGTGCGCGGCAGGCGAGTCCGTGCGCGGCAGGCGAGTCCGTGCGCGGCAGGCGAGTTCATGCGCGGCGAGCGGGTTCATGCGCGGCGAGCGGGTTCATGCGCGGCGAGCGGGTTCATGCGCGGCGAGCGGGTTCATGCGCGGCGAGCGGGTTCATGCGCGGCGAGCGGGTTCATGCGCGGCGAGCGGGTTCATGCGCGGCGAGCGGGTTCATGCGCGACAGGCGAGTTCATGCGCGGCAGGCGGACTCCTGCGCGGCGGCAGATCGCTCGCGGCGGACAGGACGACGCAGAGGGCCGTCTACTCCATGGCGGCGAGGGCGCGGCCGAGTTGGTCGATTTCGAACTTGGTGGTGTAGGGCGCTAGACCGATGGTTACCGCGCCACCTTCGTCGTTGACGCCGAGGGCGTCCAGCAGGCGACTGCCGCCGTGCACTCCGCTGAGGGTGCCGATGCGGTTGTCGGCGAGTTTGGCGGCGACTTTCTCGGCTTGCATGCCCGCGAGAGTGAAACTGACGGTGGGGATTCGGGTGGAGGCGCGGCCGATGACGGTCAGGTGCGGGATCTTGTCCAGCACATCCATCAGGTGCTCGAACAGTTGATCGTGGTAGTCCTGCAGCGAGGTGATCGACATTTCCAACCGCTGCCGCCTGCTGCCGCGGGCTCGCTCGTCGAGTCCGGCGAGGAAGTCGATCGAGGTGGTCAGCCCGGCGAGCAGGGCGTATTGGTGTCCGCCCACCTCGAGCCGCTCTGCGCCCTTGGCATAGGGGTTCAACGACATCGAGGGAATGCGGTCCAGAAAGGCCGGATCGCGGAAAACCAGCGCACCGATCTGCGGACCACCCCAGGCCGGCGCGCTGAGCGCGACGACGTCGGCATTGAGTTCATCGATGTCGATGAGCGCGTACGGCGCCGCGCCGAACGCATCGGCGACGAGCAGACCGCCCACATCGTGCACTCGGTCCGCGGCCACCCGGACCGCGGGCGCGGAGCCGACGATCGGCGAGGCCGCGGTGAGCGCGACCAATCGCGCGGTGGGCCCGATCAATTCCTCGAACTGCCAGGACGGCATCTCGCAGGTTTCGATCTCCACCTCGGCCCAGCGCACATGCGCGCCGTAGCGATTGGCGATCCGCAACCACGGCGCGACATTCGCCTCATCGTCCAGCCGGGACAACACGATGCCGGTGCCGAGCCCGAGCCGCGAGCTCAACGACTCGGCCAGCCAGGCCAGCAGCACCGCCCGGTCCGGCCCCAGGACAACGCCCGCCGGATCGCCGCCGACCAGATCCGCCACCGCCTCGCGAGCCGCGTCCAGAATGGCGGCGCTACGCACTGCCGCACCATTGCGACCGATATGCGAAAAAGAGGAAGTTCGGAATCCCGTTGACACGGCGCGAGATACCGCATCGGGCACCAGCATGCCCGCTTGCGGGTCGAGATGGATCCAGCCGTCGCCGAGGGACGGTATCAGGCCCCGAACCCTCGCGACGTCGTAAGTCATGTTGGCCACTCTAAGGGCAGCGGGCGAGCCTGTGTAACCGTGTTCCCCTCCACTTCATAGCGGGGGCACAGCGACCTGGGACTCAGCATGGCAACCGACTTTCAGCAAATCCGAACCACACGACCCGAACAGAATAGAACGCCGCCGGGTCGCTTTGTCAGGGACCGGGCGAGACGGTCGGCGCCACCCCGTGGCAACCCGTTGAGCTGGTGTCCCTCCGTGGTTTGCCGACGGGTTTCAAATACCGGCTTAGCGCGTTCTGGAACGACGCGACATGATAGGGACCATGACGCAATCGGATGACGCACCGGACCACATCGTCGTAGTCGGACCGGATGGCCGCCCGCTGGTCGTCCCAGCGGAAGCCGCAGCGGACGCGCCCGTCACCGCACAGGTGGTGACCGACGAGGACAAGAAGAACGAGTCGGACGAACGGGACGATTCGGGCGAATCGCTCGCCGACATGGTCGAGCAGCCCGCGAAGGTGATGCGGATCGGCACCATGATCAAGCAGCTGCTCGAAGAGGTCCGCGCGGCTCCGCTCGACGACGCCAGCCGGAGCAGGCTGAAGGAGATCCACAAGTCGTCGGTGCGCGAACTGGAACAGGGCCTCGCTCCGGAACTGCGCGACGAGCTGGAGCGGCTGACGCTGCCCTTCACCGACGACGCCATTCCGTCCGACGCCGAGCTGCGAATCGCCCAGGCTCAGCTGGTCGGCTGGCTCGAAGGGCTGTTCCACGGCATTCAGACGGCGTTGTTCGCCCAGCAGATGGCGGCGCGGGCGCAACTCGAGCAGATGCGCCAGGGTGCGCTGCCGCCCGGCATCCACGCGGCCGACCCGCGCGGCGGCCAAACCAATCACGTCACGGGCGGTTCCGGGCAGTATCTGTGAGGCGTTGACCCGCGTGTGCCAGGCGGGTCGGTAGGAATGTACAAGGGTAGTGTCGAGCACCGTGCCCGCCGCTGCCGCTCGCCCCGACTCGGAACTGAGTTCGGGGCGTCCTGAAGAGAGCTCAGTGCGTTCAGATGACAGCCAAGTTCGTTCAGATGACTCCGTGCGTCCGGAGGGAGAATCCTTCGGCGACAGTTCTGCGCGTTCCGATGACGGCTCGGCGGAAGAGGATCCGATGAGTCCTGGGGAGACGCCTGCCGCGCAGGAGAAGCTCGCCGAGGACACCGCCCGGACGGCCGAGTCCGAGCCGGTCGCGTCGGATTCGCAGACCTTCCAGCGGGCCTTCAAGGACTTCCGCGTCGGCTTCGGACAACGGGAACTGTGGTTGTCGCTCGGCTGGCAGGACATCAAGCAGCGGTATCGGCGGTCGGTGCTCGGACCGTTCTGGATCACCATTGCCACCGGCGTACAGGCGGCCGCGATCGGCCTCCTGTACGCCGCGCTGCTCGACCAGCCGATCAAGGACTACCTGCCCTATGTGGCGGTCGGCATCATCGTCTGGAATGTCATCAACGCGAGCATTCTCGAGGGCTCCGACGTTTTCATTGCGAACGAGGGGCTGATCAAACAGCTGCCGTCCGCGTTGAGCGTGCACGTCTATCGCCTGGTTTGGCGACAACTGCTGTTCTTCGCGCACAACATGCTGATCTATCTCGTGGTGCTCATCGCGTTCGGTGTCTGGGAGAAACTGCACTGGACCGCGATATTCGCCATTCCCGCACTCGGTCTGCTTTTCCTCAACGCGATGTGGGTGTCGATCGTGTTCGGCATCTTCAGCACCCGCTACCGCGATATCGCGCCGATCCTCGGCAGCCTCACCCTGATGCTGTTCGTGCTGACCCCGGTGATGTGGAATACGAAAAGCCTGGAGTCGCAGGGCGGCCAGGTGAGTGAGCGCGCGAAACTGGCCGAGATCATCCCGACGTTCCACTACCTGGAGATCATTCGCGCACCGTTGCTCGGCGACGATCAGCATCTGTATCACTGGGCAATCGTCGGCGCCATCACCGTGGTCGGCTGGCTCGTCGCGATCTTCGCGATGAAGCAGTTCCGTTCGCGCGTGCCGTACTGGGTCTAGGAGGGGCTCGATGACCGACCATGTGAGTATCGAAACCCACAATGCCTGGGTCGAATTCCCGATCTTCGACGCCAAATCGCGGTCGCTGAAAAAGGCCTTCCTCGGCAAGGCGGGCGGCGCGATCGGGCGCAACCAGTCCGACGTGGTGGTGGTCGAGGCGCTGCGCGACATCACGCTGTCGCTGAAGGAAGGCGACAAGGTCGGCCTGGTCGGCCACAACGGCGCGGGCAAATCGACCCTGCTGCGGCTGCTTTCGGGGATCTACGAACCGTCCCGGGGCAGCGCGCGCATCCGCGGCCGGGTGGCGCCGGTGTTCGATCTCGGTGTCGGCATGGACCCGGAAATCTCCGGCTACGAGAACATCATCATTCGGGGCCTTTTCCTCGGGCAGACGCGCAAGCAGATGCTGGCCAAGATCGACGAGATCGCCGATTTCACCGAGCTCGGCGAATATCTGTCCATGCCGCTGCGGACCTACTCCACCGGCATGCGGGTGCGCCTCGCCATGGGCGTGGTGACCTCGATCGACCCGGAGATCCTGCTGCTGGACGAGGGCATCGGCGCGGTGGACGCCGAATTCATGAAGAAGGCCCGGCTGCGCCTGCAGAAATTGGTGGCCCGATCGGGCATCCTGGTATTCGCCAGCCATTCCAACGAATTCCTCGCACAACTCTGCGATTCGGCGCTGTGGATCGATCACGGACAGATCCGTTTGCGTGGCGGTATCGAAGAAGTGGTGCGAGCCTATGAAGGTCCGGACGCGGGCAACCACGTCGCGACCGTGCTGCGGGAAATGGAAGCCGAACGGACCATGGGAACCGAACGAGAACTGGAGCGGAATCAGGCATGAGTGAGCCGACCGGGCAGGACACCCCGATCGAGACCGGGGCGGATGCCCGGGTCGACTCCGCGCCCGAGCAGCCCGGCGCCGCGGTGTCCGCGAGCGTCGGCGAATCCGCGGCAGACTCGAAAACCTCACCGGCCCAAGCAGCTAGCGTCCCCGCACCCTCCGACGATGCGACACCACCGGCGGCCGAAGCCGCGGCGCAGAGCTCCGGCGGCACCGGTTCGGATGCGCGGATCGTCGCGGTCGTGGTCACCCACAAGCGCCGCGAACTGCTCGCCGAATCGCTGAAAGTCATTGCTTCCCAATCTCGTCCGGTCGACCACCTGATCGTTGTCGACAATGCCAACGAGTCCGAGGTCGCCGACCTGGTCCGGGACCAGCCGATCGAAGCCACCTACCTCGGCTCGGCGCACAACCTCGGCGGCGCGGGCGGTTTCGCGCTCGGCATGCTGCACGCGCTGAGCCTGGGCGCGGACTGGGTGTGGCTGGCCGATGACGACGGCCGGCCCGAAGGACCGGAAGTCCTTGCCACCCTGCTCGATTGCGCACAGCGGCACGGACTCGTCGAGGTGTCGCCGGTGGTCTGCGATATCGATGAACCGGACCAGCTCGCCTTCCCGCTGCGCCGCGGTGTGGTCTGGCGGCGGTTGCGTTCCGAACTCGGCGACGAGGATTTCCTGCCCGGTATCGCCTCGCTGTTCAACGGCGCCCTCATCTCCGCCAAGGCGGTCGACGTGATCGGCGTACCCGACCTGCGCCTGTTCGTGCGCGGCGACGAGGTCGAGGTGCATCGCAGACTGGTTCGTTCCGGCCTGCCGTTCGGCACCTGCTTGCAGACCGCGTACCTGCACCCCAACGGTGCCGCCGAATTCAAGCCCATCCTCGGCGGCCGGATGCACACCCAATACCCCGACGACCCGGTGAAGCGCTACTTCACCTACCGCAACCGTGGCTACCTGATGTCCCAGCCCGGCATGCGCAAACTCCTCCCCCAGGAATGGATCCGCTTCTCTTGGTTCTTCCTCGTCACCCGCCGCGACCCTGCGGGCCTGCGCGAATGGTTCCATCTGCGGTCGCTCGGCCGGCACGAGCAATTCGGCAAGCCCGACCAGCGGCCCTAGCCGTCCGTCGGCGCCCGCGCCGGGCGTTAATTCGGTTGCGCGGGTGAACGGGGCATGTCAGGGTGGGGAGCAACTGCGAGAGAGGCAAGGAGGTGTGGACCGTGACCAGGAACGTTCGGATTGTCGTGTGCGGTCGAGCTGTGCTTGTGCACGCCGCCACACGGAACTCCACCTCAATCTCCAGTCGCTGAGTCCCGATCGGGCTCAGTGCCCGACAAAGGATTCCTTCCATCATGGTCGAGTACGACCTTCTTGTTCCTTACGGCTGGACTGAAGCCGTAGCCGATGAATACGCCTCGATGATCGAGGAAGGCTGTGTGCCCGCCCGGGTTATCCGGATGGATCGCAGCGAATGTGATGTCGCCACGCCGACCGGGGTAACCCGGGCCCGGTGCCCGCGGGCGGATTCCGAGGTCAGCGGGCTGTGCACCGGTGACTGGGTGACCATCGACGCCGAACCGGCTGTGCGGCAGCTGCTTCCGCGTCGGTCGGCGATCATGCGGTCGTCGGTGTCCGGCCGGTCGCAAGGGCAGGTGCTCGCCGCCAATGTCGACACGGTGCTGTTGTGCACGGCGGCCGACGCGGATGTCGATCTGGGGCGGATCGAGCGGATGCTCGCGCTGGCCTGGGAGAGCAATGCGCAGCCCCTGGTGGTGCTGACCAAAGCGGATGCGGCAGAGGATATTCCGATCGATGAAGTGCGGGCTGTCGCGCCCGGCGCCGCGGTGCTCACGGTGAGTGCCAGCAGCGGGGTCGGGCTGGACGTACTCGCCGCCATGCTCGACGGGACGGTGGCGTTGATCGGTCCGTCGGGTGCGGGCAAGTCCACCCTCGCCAATGCCCTGCTCGGGCAAGAAGTGTTCGCCACCAACGCCGTTCGCGCGGCGGACAAGAAGGGGCGGCACACCACCGTGCATCGGGAGCTGCGGCCGCTGCCCAACGGCGGCACCCTCATCGACACGCCTGGCCTGCGTGGAATCGGGCTATGGGACGCCGCCGAAGGGATCGAGAAAACCTTCAGCGACGTCGAATCCCTCGCCGCCCGCTGCCGATTCAGCGACTGCGCGCACAACAGCGAACCCGGCTGCGCCGTCCAGGAAGCCATCGACAACGGCGAACTAACCCAGCGCCGCTTCGACAGCTACCGCAAACTCGCCAACGAAAACGCCTGGATGGCAGCGCGCACCGACAAGCGCCTACAAGCCGAACGCGACCGCAACTGGCGAAACATCATCAAACAACAGCGTCAGGCCTACCGAGAACGAGGCTCCCGCCGCTGACCCACCCCAAAACGCGAGGCGGGCGGCCCGCAGTCGGCGATCAGCACCCGCCCGCCCCGCCCCCAGCTCAGCCCAGCCGTGATCAACGGGACATGGCCGCGCCATCGCACGAATGAGCGCTCAGCCACGTCCCGTCGATCACCAGCCACCGCGGTAGACCGTGGCCAACGGGACATGACCGCGCCATCGTGCGAGTGGACGCTCAGCCACGTCCCGCCGAGCACGTCGAGCACCAAGCTCGCCGCGTGGGGCCGTGGTTAACGGGACATGGCCGCGCCATCGCCCGAGTGGGCACTCAGCCATTGCACGAGTAGCTGCTCAGCTACGCCCCGTTGATCACCAACCACCCTGTGGACCATGGCCAGCCGGACATGGCGCCATCGCGCGAGTAGCCGCTCAGCCACGTCCCGTTGCTCACCACGCGCCCCCGGTTGACCGTGGCGAACGGGACATGACCGCGGCATCGTGCGAGTGAGCGCTCAGTCATGTCCCGTCGGGCACCAAGCTCGACGGGTGGGCCGTGGCCAACGGGACATGGCCGCGCCATCGTGCGAGTGGGCACTCAGCCATGTCCCGTTGGGCATCAAGCTTGCCGGGTGGGCCGTGATCAACGGGACGTGGCCGTGGCATTGTGCGAGTGAGCGCTCAGCCATGTCCCGTCGGGCACAACCGCCCTCTGGGAGCCGCCGTCAACGGGACGCAGTTGCGGCATATTGCGGGTGGGCGTTCAAGCCACGGCCCGTTGGGCAATAGCCGCGGGCCGTGGTCAACGGGACATGACCGCGTCGTAGTGCGAGTAGCCGCTCAACTAGGCCCCGTTGTTCACCACTCGCACCCGGCGGGCCGTAGCCAACGGGACATGGCCGCGCCATTGTGCAAGTGGCAGCTCAGCCATGTCCCGTCGAGCGCAACCGCCCCCCGGCGGACCGTGGCCAACGGGACATGGCCGTGGCATTGTGCGAGTGGGCACTCAGCCATGGCCCGTTGGGCGACAACCGGGGGGCGTGGTCGATGGATAGCTCTGGGGCATTGTGCGAGGGCGCTCAGGTGCGGGCCGTGATCATGAACCCACCCCTATGCAACTGGTTGCATAGGGGTGGGGTTTACGCTTAGTGTGCAAAGGGGGAAGGCTGCGGGGTTCCGTGGCGAGACGACAGGAGCAGGGCAATGACGGAAACGGGATCTAAGCCGCTCGCGGGCCGGACGATGATCATGTCGGGTGGCAGTCGGGGTATCGGGCTGGAGATCGCTAAGCGGGCGGCGGCGGACGGTGCGAACATCACCCTGATCGCCAAGACCGATCAGCCGCATCCCAAGCTTCCCGGCACCATCCATACCGCGGCCGCGGAGCTGGAGGCGGCGGGCGGGCAGGTGCTGCCGTTCGTCGGCGATGTGCGCATCGACGAGTCGGTGGCCGAGGCCGTGCGGCAGACGGTCGAGCGGTTCGGCGGGATCGACATCGTGGTGAACAATGCCTCCGCGATCGACCTGTCCCCCACCGACGCGCTGTCGATGAAGAAGTACGACCTGATGCAGGACATCAACTGCCGAGGCAGCTTCCTGCTGTCCAAGTTGAGCATCCCGCACCTGCGCGCATCCGCCGCGGCCGAACGCAATCCGCACATCCTCACCCTGTCCCCGCCGCTGAACCTCGACCCCAAGTGGGCCGGCACGGCCCTGGGCTACACCATCGCCAAGTACGGAATGTCGCTCACCACATTGGGTTTGGCGGAAGAGCTGAAGAACGACGGCATCGGCGTGAACTCGCTGTGGCCGCGCACCACCATCGCCACCGCCGCGGTGAAGAACCTACTCGGCGGCGAGGAGATGATCGCCACCTCACGCACCCCGGACATCTACGCCGACGCCGCCTACCTGGTGCTCACGTCCCCGGCCAAGGAGACGACCGGCAACTTCTTCATCGATGAGGACGTCCTCGCCACCCACGGCATCACCGACCTCGACAAATACCGCGTGGTCCCCGGCAACGGCGAACTCACCACCGACCTGTTCCTCTGAGAACCGCTCCGGCATACGTCGGAATCCAGCACGATCGGGCCGCGGAATCATCCCGAATCACGACCAGCGCCGAAGACATCGAGCCGCCCCGGGCAGTCACCCGGGGCGGCTCGACGCACTTTCAGAGTTCTTGTGCGGCAACCTATTCCGGCTTGATGCCGTACAACCGCTCCCAGTTCGCGCGGCTGGTCAGTTCGGGTACGGCGGCGCGGTACTGCTGCTGCAACGCGGGTAGTTCGCGGCGTAGGCGGCGCAGCACGCGGATGGTGCGGCGGAGCAGTTGCCGGGCCCGCGCCTTGTCCCGTTGACGAACTCGGACACCGGACTGCGAGGCGTCGGTGACCACGACGTGGTCGAACAGCGAAACATGCCACCAGTGCGCGTCTTCCCGGGTGACGCCGATGATGCCGTGCTGGGTGCGGCCGAACCACTGGTTGATGGCTCGCTTGATCAGCACGAGCATCGGCCTGCTCGGTTCGCCGGTGGCGCGGCGTAATTGAATGTCACCGGAACGCACCGGCGGGGTCGAGGCGGGGTGCTTGATCGTCTCCGGGTAATCCGCCCGGCTGCCGCGCGCGGCGGCCAGCGCGGCGATCCCGCCGTCCCGCAACACCTTCGGACCTTGCAGGAAATCCTCGATACCCTGCAGCGTGGTGTGCACCAAGCCGTACTGCATGGCGACCAGCTGCTCGGCCAGCTCACGGAACAGCTTGCGGGTGATCGCCTTTCCGTTCAGATCGGTATGCAGCGAGCCGACGATCAACGAATTGCGCGTGCTGAAGTAGCGCGCCCAGTCGTCGTAGTCCTTCCAGTAGAAGTCCGCGTGCCACACCGCCGCATTCGGCAGGGTGACCGTGACAAAACCGTTCTCGCGCGCCCGGATGCCGTATTCGACGTCATCCCACTGGAAGAAGATCGGGACTGGCAACCCGATCTTGGCGACCACCTCGGCCGGAATCAGGCAGGTCCACCACGCGTTGTAGCCCGCGTCGACGCGACGTTCCTGGTTGCGCTTGAGCATGCTGGTGTTGCGCAACGCCTTCGGCACCTTCTGCCCGTGCCGCAGCTCCTGCAGATGCACCTCTTCGGCGCCGACATTGAGGTAATCGGGATTGAGCAGGAACAGCATCTGCGCGCCGACCAGGGTCGGCTCCACCGTCATGTTGGCGAAGGCGTTGAGCCGCAACACCGTTTCCGGCTCGCACAGGATGTCGTCGTCCATCAGGATGACGTCGGCGTGCTCATTGGCCGCGGACACCTCGTAGAGCCCGCGCGTGAAGCCGCCCGCCCCACCGAGATTCGGCTGCCGGATGTAGCGCAGCTTGTCGCCGAAGACCGGGACGACCTCTTGGTAGCGCGGCCGGTTCTCCACCAGGTCGGTGCCCTGGTCCACCACGTACACCGCGTCGATCGCGTCGAGCACGACCTCGTCGGAGGCCAGGGCCGCGACCGTGTGCGCGCAGTCCTCGGCCCGGTTGAACGTGCAGATGGCGATCGCGACGGGACGAATGCGGTCCGGCGCCACCGTGGTCCAGCTGACCTCGGTGATGCCGAGGTCACCCCCGATGGCGTCGAATTCGAGCCAGATCGCGCCGCCGTCGACGTACTGATCCAGCGGCGCGGTCAGCGTGAGCGGGCCGTTCGCGGTGACCTGCGCGGTGTCGATGATCCGGCGATGTCCCGCGATATCGGAGGCGACGAGACGGACCCGCGCCTTCTTGGTCACATCGAGCACCATGGCCGCCCGCACCTCGGTGACGGTGGTCCAACGCTGCCAATAACTGGCCGCGAATCGGCCGAAGTAGGTGTTGGTGTGCGCGGCCGCACCCTTCTCCAGCCGCAGCACCTGGCGTTCCCGATGCGCGCGACCCTTGACCACGGCATACAGCTCGTCGCTCACCTTCGCCGACGGACCGGAGAAGATGCCGCGCTGCAACACCAGCCGATCCGGCGCCCGGTGGTCGGAGCGCAGCGAGGCCGGGGCGTCAACGGCCGGGGCTCGATCGTTCGTTTCGGTAACGGCCTGGGTAGCCGACTGATCCATGAAGTCCTCGAAATCGTTATCGTGCCGGACGGGACAAACACGCCCCTGGATGCCGTTCGCGGCGGGGGTGAGGATATCAACCAGCCTCGGTACCTGCCGGTTCAGGCGCGATGCCGCCGTGTCCTAGCGCAGTTGCTGGCCATTCGCTGACGCGTCGGTCGCGACCTCGTCGTCGCGTTCGCGCGCCCCGGTGAAGACGAACTTGTCGTAGGCCCAGTAGCGGAAGATCACCGCCACCATCTGGCCGATGAGCGTTCCAGAGATGTTGTCCGACAGCGGTGAGGACAGGTCGAGGACGTAGCGGGAGAAGCCGAGACACCCCAGTTGCAGGCCGATCGCGACAACGTTGAAGACGGTATAGAGAAGATATTCGCGCCCTGGATTGTCCGTCTTCTTGTGCGCGAAGGTCCACCACTTGTTACCGAAATAGGTGACCACCGTCGCCACCGCGATCGCGATGATCTTGGCAGGCAACGGGTAGTGATAAAGCACGCCCTCGCCACCCCAGAAGACCAGGAGGTTGTAGGTGCCCGCGTCGACGAGGAAGCCGATGGCTCCGACCACCAAGAACGCACTGCCCTGCCGCAGCGCGGTGAACACCTTCCGCACTATCGAGCCATCGGCGGGAGGTACGGTCGCGCCCGCCTGCGCGGTCGACTCACTGGTTGGCACGGCCCGACGGTACCGCAGCCCCGACACGGCGTGCCCCGACCGGAAATTCCGCCCGCTGCGCGGTGAGGTCGGCCACGCGTCAGCGGTGAGTTCCCTGTACCCTCCCGGTGTTCCCACATTCACCACCGATCGCGAGGATTGACCCGGGTGGACTCCACCGAGCTTCGTATTGCCGCCGTGGTGCCGTGCCACAACGAAGAGGCTGCCGTCGCCAAGGTCGTGGCCGACCTGCAGGCCGCCGTGCCGGGAATCGTCGTCTATGTCTACGACAACCTGAGTACGGACGCCACCGCCGAACGCGCCCGCGAGGCCGGTGCGATCGTGCGCCACGAGCACACCAAGGGCAAGGGCAACGTGGTGCGCCGCGCCTTCGCCGACATCGAGGCCGATGTCTACCTGATGATCGATGGCGACGACACCTACGAGGCTTCGGCCGCGCCGCTGATGATCAAGACGCTGCTCGACGGCCCCTACGACCACGTGCTCGGCGTCCGCAGGCAGGACGAGAGCGGCTCGGCGTACCGGACCGGCCACGAGACCGGCAACAAGGTGCTCAACGGCGTGGTCGGCAAGGTGTTCGGCGAGAACGTCGAAGACATGCTCAGCGGCTTCCGGGTGTTCTCCCGCCGGTTCGTGAAGAGCTTCCCCGCCGTCTCCCGCGAGTTCGAGATCGAAACCGAGCTGACCGTACACTCGCTGCACCTTCGGGTGCCGCGGACCGCGGTGCCGGTCGGTTTCCGCGACCGCCCGGCGGGCAGCGAGAGCAAGCTGCGCACCTATCACGACGGGTTCAAGATCCTGGCGCTGATCATCGGCCTGGCCAGGCACGAGCGGCCGGTCGCGTTCTACGGCCTGTTCGGCACGCTGAGCTGGCTGGTTTCGATCATCCTGAGCATCCCGATCGTCATCGAGTTCTACAACACCGGCGAGGTGCCGCGTTTCCCGACTCTGTTCCTCGGCTTCACCTTGCTGCTACTCGGCAGCCTGGCCTGGACCGCGGGTCTGATCCTCGACGGCATCCGGCGCTCGCGGCACGAGGCCGCGCGCCTGGTGTACCTGCGTTATTCCGCGGTGAGCGCGGACGACTTCCATCCGAACGGCAACGGCGGTGACGCCCGCACCGGCGGAGCAAGCCGGTGACCACCTCCGCGGACAAAGCCACGGCGGAGGAATTGGTTCCGGAACAGGCGCTGAACGAGACGTCCGCCGGATCGGCGCAGGCGAATGGCGCGACCAAATCGGCTGGTACTACTGACAGCTCGACCTCGTCGAACGCGGCCCGCGATTTCGCCGCCAGGATCGTGACACGCCTCGGCGGGGCGACGGTGGCCTGCACCGTCCTCGTCGCGATCTTCGGCGGGCTGTTCACGGTCCTCACCCCGCCCTTCTGGGGCCATGACGAGATCACCCAGTTCGGCCGCGCCTACCAGGTCGCGCACGGCGGGTTGCTGCCGCAGCAGATCAAGGACACCCGCGGCGTCGCCTACGGCGGCGACGTCCCGACCAGCATCACCGCCCTGATGGGCTACGCGCTGCGCGACTACACGACCAATCCCGAAGAACCCGGCTCGATGGTCGCGGACCCCGGTGCGTACGACCGGCTCGGCGGCGCCGCGGTGTCCGACGACACCGAACCGGTCTGGTTCACCAACACCGCCGCCTACTCGCCGGTGCCGTATATCCCTGCCGCCGTTGGCATTCGGCTCGCCGAGTTGTTCGGTCTCGACGTCGGCGGGACGATCGCTTTGACCAGGCTCGCCGGGCTGCTCGCCTACTTGTCGGTGGTCGGCTTCGGTCTGTACGCGCTGCGCAGGCATCGGGTGCAGTGGCTGGCATTCACCGTCGCGGTGCTGCCGATCGCGGTGTTCCAAGCGGGCACCGTCACGGCGGACACGATGACCAACGCGCTGGCCATCATGGTTTCGGCGCTGCTGGTCAAGGCGCTGTTCCTCGGCGACCGGCTCGGGCGGGTGGAAACCGGTGCGCTGCTTGCCGCGACGATCCTGTTGCCGGTGAGCAAGCCGACCTACGTGCTGCTGGCGATGCTTGTCGTGCTGGTGCCCGCGGACCGGTTCGGATTCACCGGCTGGCGGCGCGCGATCCCGTGGGCCTTCGCGGTGGCCGGCGGTCTCGTCTTCGCGGTCTGGATGAAGATCGCGGCACCGACCGGGGACGGCATGGGCCTGATGCGGCCGGAGCACCAATGGCATTCGGTGAAGCCGGGTGAGCAGTTGCGCGGAATCCTGAGCGACCCCGGTCATTTCATCAGCGTGTTCGGCGAGAGCATCGCGCTGCGCGACGAGCGGTGGTTCAGCCAGTTCTTCGGCGAGCTCGGCTTCGCCTACATCGATGTCCCCGCCCTGACCATGCTCGCCTGCCTGTTCGCCTTCGCGGTGAGCATCGGCGTCGCGGATCGGATGACCGCGGCCACCTTCCGGCGCACCCTGCTCGTCGCGCTCACCGTGGCGGCCAGCGTGGCGATGATCTACGTGACGCTGTACATGTCGTTCACGCCGGTCGGCTACTACATCATCGACGGCGTGCAGGGCCGCTACTTCGTGCCGCTGGCGATCGTCGCGTTCGCGGTGCTGCTGCGCTGGATGCCATTGCGGCTCACCGACATCGCGGGCAAGACGCCCACCGTCGGCCCGGCGGTCACGGTCATCGTCGCGACTGTCGTCGCGCTGATCGCGGCGGCGTGGAAGTACTACGACATCGTCTGGGGCTGAACCCCTCGGCGGCTATTCCGTTGCGCCGCTGAGGGTCTGCTCGCCCGCTGCCACGTAGGCCCGCTCGGTGATGGCTTTGTATGGGCGCCACCAGGTTTCGTTGGCGCGGTACCACTGGACGGTCGCGGCGAGACCGGCGCGGAAGTCGGCGTAGCGGGGGGTCCAGCCGAGTTCGGTGCGCAGCAGCGTCGCGTCGATCGCGTAGCGCTGGTCGTGGCCCGGCCGGTCGGTGACGTGGTCGAAATCGTCCGGGTCGCGATCGAAGGCTTCCAGGATCATCCGCACCACGGTCTTGTTGTCGAGTTCGCCCTTGGCGCCGATCAGGTAGGTCTGCCCGATTCGGCCGCGCTCCAAGATCTCCCACACCGCGCGGTTGTGGTCGTCGACGTGGATCCAGTCACGCACCTGATGGCCCGCGCCGTAGAGCCGGGGCCGGACGCCGTCGATCAGGTTGGTGATCTGGCGTGGAATGAACTTCTCCACATGCTGATAGGGCCCGTAGTTGTTGCTGCAGTTGGACAGGGTGGCGCGAACCCCGAACGAGCGGGTCCAGGCGCGCACCAGCAGGTCGCTGGAGGCCTTGGTGGCCGAGTACGGGCTCGACGGGTTGTACGGGGTCTGCTCGGTGAAGGCGGGCTCGTCCGGCGTGAGGTCGCCGTAGACCTCGTCGGTGGACACATGGTGATAACGCACGTCGTAGCGGCGCACGGCCTGCAGCAGCGAATAGGTGCCGACGATATTGGTCTGCACGAATGGCCAGGGATCGGCCAGGGAGTTGTCATTGTGTGATTCGGCGGCGAAATGCACGACCGCGTCCACACCGCTGACGAGCTCGTCGACCAGATCCAGATCCGCGATATCGCCGTGCACGAAATCGATGCGATCGGCTACCGGGTCGAGTGATGCCCGATTCCCCGCATAAGTCAACGCGTCGAGAACGGTTACCGTGGTGTCGGGATGGTCGACAATGGTCTGCTTGACGAAGTTGGCTCCGATGAATCCGGCTCCGCCGGTGACAAGCAATCGCACCCCATGACTCTACTTCGCCCGGCGCGCGGAAGCGGGATCGATGCCGTGCCAGGCAATCTCGGGGCCGATCCGCCAGAGTTGCGCTCTGTGACCTTGGTCTCATACTCTCCGGTAGATATAGGACGCCCAGTTCGCTTTGTCGCCCAAAACCCCGGTCGGCGTGCCTATTTCCGGCGCCCCACAGTGCCATGGGTCTCTTTGGTGAACAAAATTTGAATAAAAGGTCACAAGGGGTTCACCACTCGTTAGCTGGTCTAGATTTCGATCGTCTAGTCCCCTCCGAACGCTTCACATCGAGGTTCCGAACAAAATGCTGATGAGGAAATTCGCCGCTACCTCGGCGCTGCTGATCGCCGCTCTCGGCGTGACCGCGGGCACCGTCAACGCGGCTCCGGCCGCTGACGCGCCGATCAATTTCACCGCTCGAGGCACCGATACCCAGTCCATCATCTCCGTCGATGCCGGTTCCATCGTCGTCGAGGACGACGCGCTGAAGATCAAGGCCGCCGACGGCACCGTCGTCGCCGGTACCCCACTGAAGTTCCGGCTCGATGACTTCGAATTCCCCATCGCCGCCGACATCTCTGGCCGCACCGCGACCCTGACCCCCCAGCTCGAAATGGACAAGGCCGTCTACAAGCCGGTCGCCCTCCCCTTCGAGGACAAGGCGCCCTGGAAGAGCGAGTACGACCGTGAGGTCGCGGCGTTCAACCGCATGAAGGACACCATCGCCATGGGCGCCACCATCGCCACCCTGGTCGGTGGCCTCGGCGGCGCGGCTGTCGGCTGCGTCCTGGGCGGCGCGCTCGGCGGCCTGGTCGTCGGCGGCACCATCGTCGGCCTGTTCGGCCCGTTCGTCGGCGGCATCATCGCGGGCTGCCTCGGCGGCGCGGCGGCCATGGGCGCGCTGGGCACGATCGCGGGTCAGCTCTTCATCACCGCTCCGGTGGCGATCGGCGCGGCGATTCAGTACTTCACCACCATCAACCAGCCGTTCGTCGCGCCCGCCAAGTAAGGCGAACTGCTCTGCCCCACAAGTGAACTCGCATAACTGAAAGCGAGCCAGGAGCCCCGCCCGGCTACTGCCAGGCGGGGCTCTTCCAACACCGACCGAAATGCTGGAAATTAGCGAGCTCGGTCGATGGTCACTACCGCCTGTTGAACGCTACTGATTGAGGACTACAGACATGCTTATCAAGAAGTTTGCTGCTACATCGGCGTTACTGATCGCCGCGCTCGGTGTCACCGCGGGCACCGTCAACGCGGCCCCCGCCGGCGAAGCGCCGATCAATTTCACCGCCCAGGCCACCGATACCCAGTCCATCGTTTCCATCGATGCGGGCTCCATCGTCGTCGAGGACGACGCGCTGAAGATCAAGGCCGCCGACGGCACCGTCGTCGCCGGTACCCCGTTGAAGTTCCGGCTCGATGACTTCGAATTCCCCATCGCCGCCGACATCGCGGGCCGCACCGCAACCTTGACTCCGCAGATCGAGATGGACAAGGCCGTCTACAAGCCGGTCGCGCTGCCGTTCGAGGACAAGGCGCCCTGGAAGAACGAGTACGACCGTGAGCAGGCCGCTTGGAGCCGCATGACGGCCACGATCAGCCTGGGCGCCAGCATCGGCACCCTGGTCGGTGGCCTCGGCGGCGCGGCTGTCGGCTGCGTCCTGGGTGGCGCGCTCGGCGGCTTGGTCGTCGGTGGCACCATCGTCGGCCTGTTCGGCCCGTTCGTCGGCGGCATCATCGCGGGCTGCCTCGGCGGCGCGGCGGCCATGGGCGCGCTGGGCACCATCGCGGGCCAGATCTTCATCACCGCACCCGTCGCGATCGGCGCGGCCATCCAGTACTTCACCACCATCAACCAGCCGTTCGTCGCGCCCGCCAAGTAAGCGGAACCGCAGGCGCACAACCGAATACGGCACGAACCCCGCCCGGCACCGCTGGGCGGGGTTCGCCTGTCTCCGCCGCTGCCTGCCAAGCGAATTCCGTCTTCCCGCGTTGAAATACCGTACGGCCGAACTGGTTCCGGCAGGCGCGAGCCCCGTCCCGGCCACAGCGGAACGGGGCTCGCCTGGATAGGCCGGACTGCTTACGCAGTCCGCGCCTGCTGGCCCTCCTCGATCCGAGCACGGACGAAGCGCGACACCCGCGCCAGCGCCGCCCGGCTCTCCGGCAAACTCGGGGCGATGCTCATGAACGCGTGCACCTGACCACGCCAGAGCTCCACCGCGTTCGGCACGCCCGCGGCGGTCAGCCGCTGCGCCATGAGCTCGCAGTCGTACCGGAGCACTTCGTCTTCCGCGGCGATCAGCAGCACCGGCGGCAGGCCCGCCAGGATCCCGTTGACCGGTGACAGCAGCGGATCGAGCTTGCCATCGATCTCCGCGCCGATCCGGACCACCGCTTCCAGCGCCAGCAGCGGAATATAGGGATCGCGCCGGACATTGACGTGGCTTCGCTTGGCCGCGTAGTCCAGATCGAGCAGCGGGCTCAATCCGACCAACCCGGCGGGCGCGGGCAGCCCCACCTCGATCGCGCGCAGTGCGGTGGCGAAAGCGAGGTAGCCGCCCGCCGAATCACCGGCGAAGACGATCCGGCTCGGGTCCGCGCCGCGGCGCAGCAGCCAGCGGTAGGCGGTGAGGCAGTCGTCCACCGAATTCGTGATGCGCCGGTTCGGCAGCTGCCGGTAATCGACGTTCACCACGGGCAGGCCCGTACGCCGCGCCAGGCTGGCCGCGACCGGCCGGTGGGTACGGAGCCCGCAGACGGCGAATCCGCCCCCGTGCATGTACAGCAGGGCACCGTGGCGCAGCGCCCGGGCCGCGCCCGCGGGGCGAACGATCTCCATCCGGAAACCGTTGAGCGACACCTGCTCCCGGTCCACACCACGCGGTTCCGGCCGCAGCCTGGCCAGCGTGTCGATCGCCATCGCGCCGATCGGGATGGTCGCTCGGGTGATCGGTGCGGCGCGCAGGGCGGGGCGGACGACACCGAGGCAGGCCGCCAGCACCAGGCGCGCGGGTGCGCTCAAATTTTCCGGATTCATCACATTGCCGGGCTCGCCGACTCTGGTCGCTGACATCGCGCACCTACCTCACCAACTGGCGCGCCGAGCCACGACCGAGCGGTCCCAGGCGAGCTGTCGGCGCTGACATCTCACACAGTGCTGTTTCAGAACACCATGCGTTGTGTGACCTAAGCAACAGAATCGCTCGAGCAGCGGCTCTGGAAACCGCGAACGCCGATTCCGTAATCAATTCGACGAGGACTCGGAACCTCGCCGACGCCGAGCGCGGGCCGAACTGGCAGACTCCTGGTCATGCGGGGAATTATCTTGGCGGGTGGCACCGGCTCCCGGTTGCATCCGATCACACGCGGGGTGAGCAAGCAGCTCGTCCCTGTCTACGACAAGCCGATGGTGTACTACCCGCTGTGCACATTGATGCTCGCGGGCATCCGCGACATCCTGGTCATCACCACACCCGAGGACGCCGACGCGTTCGGGCGGCTGCTCGGTGACGGCACCCAGTTCGGCGTCTCGATCAGTTACGTGGTGCAGCCCGAGCCGGACGGCCTGGCCCGCGCCTTCGTGCTCGGCGCCGACCACATCGGCACCGACAACGCGGCACTGGTGCTCGGCGACAACATCTTTCACGGCCCCGGGCTCGGCGCGAGCCTGAATCGCTTTGCCGATATCGACGGCGGCGCGGTATTCGCCTATCGGGTGTCGGACCCGACCGCCTACGGCGTGGTCGAGTTCACCGACGGCCGCGCGGTCTCCATCGAGGAGAAGCCGAAGCAGCCGCGGTCGAACTACGCCATCCCCGGGCTGTACTTCTACGACAACGATGTCGTCGAGATCGCGCGCACGCTGCGGCCGTCCGCGCGTGGCGAATACGAGATCACCGACATCAATCGGGCCTATCTGGAACAGGATCGGCTCAGCGTCGATGTGCTCGCCCGTGGTACGGCGTGGCTCGATACGGGCACCTTCGATTCGCTGCTCGACGCCGCGAACTACGTGCGCACCATCGAAGAACGGCAGGGCCTCAAGATCGGTGTGCCCGAGGAGGTCGCCTGGCGGCTGGGCTTCATCGATGACGAACAGCTGTGCAAGCTGGCCGAACCGCTCGTCCGCTCCGGCTACGGGAGCTACCTGCTCGACATTCTCGAACGCGGCCGGGATTGGTGAGCATGGAATTTCGCGAGCTCGCGGTCCCCGGCGCCTGGGTGATCACCCCGCAGCAACTCGGTGACGGCCGTGGCATGTTTCTCGAGGGATTCAAGGCGTCGGAGTTCGAGAAGGCCACCGGCAGGCCGTTCGACCTGCGGCAGATGAACTGCTCGGTCTCGGCCGCGGGCGTGCTGCGCGGCATCCACTACACCGAGGATCCGCCGGGGCAGGCGAAGTACGTGACCTGTGTGCGTGGTGCGTTCCTCGACGTGGTCGTCGACCTGCGCCCCGGCTCGCCCACCTACGGGCGCTGGGACAGCGTGCTGCTCGACGATGTGGACCGGCGCTCGATGTTCCTGTCCGAGGGGCTCGGGCACGCGATCTTGTCGCTGGAGGACAACTCCACCGTCACCTACCTGTGCTCGCTCGAGTACACGCCCGAATTCGACAGGGACATCGACGCTTTCGATCCGCAGCTCGGCATCGAATGGCCGACGGTCGGTCGCGACGGCAGCCCGCTGACCTTCGTCCGGTCCGCCAAAGACACTGCCGCACCGCCTTTTTCCTGAGCAAGACGCAAGCCGACCGACACCACCCCACAGTGGTGCCGGTCGGCTTCGTAGTCGGCCGCAGGGGTCAGCCGACGAGTTCGAGCTCCGGCTCCGGAGCAACGTCCGTCTGCTTGGTGCGCCGGACGAAGAAGGCCGAAAGGGCAACCAGCGCACCGACGATGGAGATACCCGCGGCAAAGATCAGGCCGGGGCGGTAGGTGTCCAGCATCGCGGTGGGCGAGGTTTCACCGTGCGTGCCCGAGGCGATGATCGCGGTGGTCACCGCGAGCACGATGGCCGCACCGACCTGCATGGAGGTTTGCAGC
Organism: Nocardia brasiliensis; assembly: GCF_042691675.1. Taxonomy (GTDB): domain Bacteria; phylum Actinomycetota; class Actinomycetes; order Mycobacteriales; family Mycobacteriaceae; genus Nocardia; species Nocardia brasiliensis_D. The sequence continues at coordinate 288,673 of NZ_CP170507.1, read as the reverse complement.
ACACCGGCCGCCAGACCCTGCTCGTCGTCATCGATCCCGTTGGTCGCCTGAATGTTGATGGCGGGGAAGCCGACCCAGCCGATGCCGATCAGCATGATCGCGGGCAGCAGCATCGTCCAGTACGACGGCGCGGTATCCAGCCGCAGGAACAGCAGGTAGCCGACGGCCATCACGGCCATGGTGACGCCGATGATCGGGCCGGTACCGAACCGGTCGACCAGCTTGTCGGAGAACACCGCGGACAACGCGACCATCAGACCCACCGGCAGCAGGGCCATCGACAGCTTCAGCGGCGACCAGCCGAGGGTGTCCTGCATGTACAGGGTCACGATGAACTGCCAGCTGAAGTACGAACCGGCCACCGCGACGATCGCGAGACTGGCGCGGACCAGCGACACCTTGCGCAGGATGCCGAGCCGGACCAACGGGTGCTTGACCCGCTTCTCGACCGCGACGAACGCGCCGAACAACACCAGCACCGCGATGAACGAGCCGATGGTGCGTGCCGATGCCCAGCCCGCCTCCGGGGCGGTGACGACGGTGTAGACGAGCAGCAGCATGGCGGAGGTGGACAGCAGCGCGCCGAAGATGTCGTGGCCACCCTCCTCGGCGGGCTTGTCCTTCGGCACCAGCACCCACGCGGCGGCCAGTGCGGCCAGCGCGATCGGCACCGGCAGCAGGAAGGTCCAGCGCCAGCCGACACCGGTCATCAGGCCACCGAACAGCAGGCCGGACGAGTAGCCGCCCGCACCGAACACGGTGTAGATGGACAGCGCCTTGTTCCGGGCCGGTCCCTCCGCGAAGTTCGTGGTGATGATCGACAGACCGGTCGGCGCGGTGAACGCGGCGGCCAGGCCCTTGATGAAACGGGTGAGGATCAGCAGCGGACCCGAGCTCACCAGACCGCCCGCGAGCGAAGCGACCGCGAAGACCGCCAGCGCGATCAGGAAGACCTTGCGGCGGCCGAAGAGATCGGCGGTGCGTCCGCCGAGCAGCAGCAGGCCGCCGTAACCGAGGATGTAGCCGCTGACCAACCACTGCAGGGTGGAGGTCGAGAGATCGAGTTCATTGCCGATGGACGGCAGTGCGACACCGATCATCGAAACGTCGAGGCCGTCCAGGAACAGCACGATGCACAGCGTGATCAGCATGCCCCAAAGCCGGGTAGTCCATCTGGTCGGATCGGTCGCCGAGGCGGCCGCCAGGGTTGCTGGTGAAGTCATGCGGGGTACGTTACATGCGCGCGCATTAAATGCCAACACATCTAATGCGGTTGCATAGATCTCTGGAGACCACTAAGATGGGGCCATGTCGAACCCGTCGACAATCGAGACAGCCCGGCGCACCGTCGCGCCGACCGGGCTGATCGGCGAGTGGCGCGAGCTGCTCGACCGCCACGCGACGGTGAGTTGCGCACTGGAAAAAGCGCTACAGGGACAGCATCAGATCGGACTCAGTGAGTTCGAGACGCTGGACCGGCTGGTCGACGCCAACTGCGGCGATTACCGCATGAGCGATCTGGCCAACGACATCTACCTGAGCCAAAGTGCGCTGTCGCGTGCGGTAGCGCGGCTCGAGCGCGATGGACTGGTCGCGCGCACCATGTGCCCGGAAGATCGCCGGGCGGTGTTCGTCTGCCTCACCGAGAAGGGCCGCGAGGTCTATCGGCAGGCGCTGCCGACCCATCGCGCGGTCCTGCAGGACAGCTGGGGCGTGCCCGGCCAGAAGTGCTGACGCGCCTGGGTCCAATGGTGCTGACGCACTAGGTAATCCGCACCGCGACTCAGACGTTGCAGCCCGCCCGCGCCACGTCGATACCGTCGCGCGCGTCCACCGCTACCGCGCCCATGCCCGCGAAAGCCTTTCGGTACCGGTCTATTTCGGTTTCCTTGTCCAGGTAGACCGGTCCGGTGAAGGCCTCGACGTAAACGACCGGCGGCTCCGGCAGCTCACCAGCCCGCAGCTCGGGGAACTCGAGCATGACGAACCGGCCCGAGTCCATGCCGTCGTGGTAACCGGAATCCTGCGGTATCAACCGGATTCGCACGTTGGGCAGGTCGGCCATGTGCCGCAGATGAGCCAGCTGCCCGGCGACCACCTCGGCGCTGCCGATCCGACGCCACAGCACCCCTTCGCCGATCACCACATCGAGTTGCAAGGGCGCATCGGCGCGGGTGAGCAACGCCTGCCGCGCCATGCGCAGCTGTACCCGGCGATCTACCTCGTTCGCCGGCATGTCCGGTCGCGCGGCGGCCAGCAGCGCGCGCGTATACGCCTCGGTCTGCAACAGGCCGGGCACCAGCTCGTTCTCGTAGGTGGACAGGCGGGAAGCCGCTTCCTCCAAGCCGATGTAGACCTCGAAACCTTCGGCGATCACATCGCCGTACGCGGTCCACCACCCCCGCGCCTTGGTCTCCCGCGCCAAGGCCGTGAGCGGGCCGACGAGGTCGGACGGCGCGCCGTAGACCTTGCACATCGCTTCGACGTCGAGGCTGCGCAGCGAGGTCTGGCCCGTCTCGATCCGCCAGATCTTGGCTTCCGACCATTCCAGCTGCTGGGCAGCCGTTCTGGTGGTCATCCGCGCCCGGTTGCGCAGATCGCGCAGATGACGGCCGAGTTGGCGTCGGGGCATTGTCGAACCAGTGGTCCCCTGCGGTAAAGCCATGCGTGTTCCCCCCTTGTTGCCATGCACCGGCCGCACCACCGAACTCTGCCGCGGCCATCTCGATCAGATACCCGTAATCGATATCCGAGCATCCGAACAGCATTGTTTCACAACGAATCTGCGTCAGGTCACGATCGGTGGCGCAGCTAGGCCGGTGGCATCACGACGCCAAACATCGTCTGCCGGACCCGATTCGGTCGTGCTACCTGCGCGAGCCGCCCCTACGGAAGCGCCAGAATTGCACCGCGCGCACATCTTCGGAGAGCTGGTTGACCGGCTCGGCGACGTCGGACAGCGCCTGGAACAGATCGTCGGCCAGTTCGCTGATGTGCTCGACCCTGGTCGCCAGGCGGGACGCGTTCACCAGGAATTCCAACATGAGGCGCACCGCGGCCGCGATGGTCAACCCGAGCGGCACCCCGATCAGCGCGGCCAGCACTCCCAATACCGCCGAGAACCGCCACATGAGCACCGTCAGCGCGATCGGCACGGCGCAGGCGAACACCAAGCCGAGGATGTAGGCCAGCGGCAGCAGCGTGCGGGTGGCCGGGCGACGGAACTGCACATCGAGCAGGCCGCGGGCCGCCTCGACGCTCCACTGCCGGAAGGCGCGCGGACTCTCGAACGGCTCCGGCTGGGGCTCCTCCTGGACGACGGCGCCGCGGGAGAACCTGCGCGACGCCGCTTCTTTCCAAGTGATCCACCGCGATTCGGCTTCGTACTCCTCCTGCTCCGGCGGCTCACTCCCCTTGGCCGGGCCGGTGGCGGTGGATTCATCACTCATGGTGAAATCCTCCCCGCAATCACACCTCCGAGCCAGCCGGGACGTAGTGCCGACCACACAAGTCCCATCATTCTCAGCGGTCTCGCAGTAACGACACAGCATAAGAACAGGTCAGCGGTCGAAAGTAGCGGCGGGACAACAAATCCGAAGCGGTTCGAGCAAAGTCATAGCAATTTGCTTTCATACCGCCCGGAAGAGACGTAGCCAACAGTCTCGAAGAAGTTTCGAAGATCGCGTAACGCTGCGGATGTCCACCACCGATACGACCCATGAATGCAGGACCCAGATCTACCGGGGAATGGAGAGAACAGTGCGCACCACGTTTCCGACTTCCGTCTCGGCGGCCACCATGACCGCCGCTGCGCAGGACTACACCCAGCGCGGATGGACGGTCGCAGAAACGGCCAACGGTCTCTGCCTGATCACCGATGAAGACCTTTCGGCCATCGAGGTCAGCGGCGAGCTGGCCGGTGAGGTCCGCCGCTTCCTGCGGGCGAACAACCTGTCCGGTCCGGTCATCGAGCTGCCCGGCGCCGAGCGCCGCGAGATCCACCTGGTCACCGGCGTCCGCAAGGCCGCAATGGCGCTCGAGGCGCTGACCGCCGCCGGCGCGATCGTGCACACCGACGGCGCGGGCATCCCGCTGCCGCCCACCCAGCTCTCGGTCGGCTCGGCCTGCTGGGGCGTCGCGCCCGGCGAGGCCCGCTGGGTGCCGCCGGTGGTCGCGCTCAGCGCCGCCGTTCGCGCCGCCACGGCCAACAAGCGGACGCAGCTCACCAGCGTCGCCTGCTGAGGTAAGGACTGAACTACGGCCGGGTCCACCACCCGGCCCCCACGACCGATATCCGAGTAGCGCCGACCGGGCGCACGGGTGTCGGTCGTTTCGTGTGCGCGGGTTTCGGACGATGTAGCCGCCGCGTCCACCGCATCTCTCGCGTTCTCTTTTCAGACCGGCGATAGCGCGGGAGGATGAGGCATGGCCTCAGTCACGGATTCTCGCAACTTATTGCGTACCTGCCCGCTCTGTGAGGCGGTCTGCGGACTCGAAATCACGCTCGATCCGGATGATCATGTGACCTCCGTTCGCGGGGATAAAGCGGATCCGTTCAGCAAAGGGTTCATCTGCCCCAAGGGAGCCAGTTTCGGGCAACTGGACGAGGATCCCGATCGGGTGACCGAACCGATGATTCGCGACCGGGCGACCGATACCTGGCGGAGCGCGTCGTGGAACGAGGCGTTCGATCTCATCGCGGAGCGTTTTCCCGCGATCCTCGCCGAGCACGGCAAACAATCGGCGGGCGCATATCTGGGCAACCCGAACGCGCACACCGTGGCGGGAGCGCTCTATGTACCGGTGCTGTTGCGCGCGCTGAGCACCAAGAACCTCTTCTCGGCGAGCACCGCCGACCAGATGCCCAAACAGGTGGCGAGCGGGCTGATGTTCGGCGACCCGCTGACAGTGCCCGTGCCCGATCTGGATCGCACCGACTACCTGCTGATGCTCGGCGCGAACCCACTGGAGTCGAACGGATCGCTGTGCACCGCACCGGATTTCCCCGGGCGGTTGAAGGCGTTGCAGCGTAGGGGCGGCCGGTTCGTGGTGGTGGACCCCCGGGTCACCCGTACCGCGAAGCTGGCCGACGAGCATCTGTTCATCCGGCCCGGCAGTGACGCGTATCTGCTGTTCGGGATCGTGCACACGCTGTTCGCGGAGCAGCTCACCGATATTCGGGTCGATGTCGCCGGGCTGGACGAACTGCGTACGGCCGCCGCGGCCTTCAGCCCCGACTCGGTGGCGATGCGCACCGGAGTGCCCGCGGCGACGGTCATTCGGCTGGCGCGCGAGCTGGCGGCGGCGCCGACGGCGGCGGTGTACGCCAGGATCGGCACCTGCACAGCGGAATTCGGCACCATCACCCAGTGGCTCGTCGACGCGATCAACGTGCTCACCGGCAACCTCGACTCGCCCGGCGGCGCGATGTTCGCCACCGCGGCGGCCGGCGGGATCACCCGCAGCAGGCCGTTCCGACTCGGGCGCTGGACCAGCCGGGTCCGCGCATTGCCCGAGGCGATGGGTGAATTGCCGGTCGCCACCTTGGCCGACGAGATCCGCACGCCAGGCGAGGGGCAGATCCGCGCGCTGGTGACGGTCGCGGGCAACCCGGTGCTCTCCGCGCCGAGCGGTGCCCGCCTGGACGCCGCCTTCGCCCAACTCGACTTCATGGTGAGCGTGGATCGGTATCTGAACGAAACCACCAGGCACGCCGACGTGATTCTGCCGCCACCGCGGCCGGTACAGTCCCCGCACTACGACTTCGCGCTGCTGCAGTTCGCTGTGCACAACTACGCCCGCTACTCGCGTCCGCTTGTGCCACTTGGTGATCGGCCGTCGGAATCGGCGGTGCTGGCGCGGCTGGCCGCGGCGGTCTCCGGCATGCCGCACGAGGGCGCGGACGGTGTCGACCCACTCACCGGGGTGGACGAACTGATCATCGCGGGCGCCCTGCACAAGGCCGGAATGGCGGATCGGCGCGACGAATTGATCGGCGCGGATACCACCGAGCAGCGCCTCGACATGATGCTGCGGCTCGGCCCGTACGGCGAGTGGACCGGCGGAACGCTGAATCTGCAAGTGCTGCTGGATAATCCGCATGGCGTCGAGCTCGGCCCGCTGCAACCGAAACTCCCCGGCGCGCTGCGGACCGCGTCGAAGAAGGTGGAACTGGCCCCGCAGCCACTGCTCGACGACGTGGCCAGGATGCGGGCCCGACTGGCCGACGCCGCGCCGGACGTGGTGTTGATCGGACGCCGCCAGCTGCGGTCCAACAACAGCTGGATGCACAACATCGGCCAGCTGGTGAGCGGATCGAATCGCTGTACGCTGCATATCCATCCGGCCGACGTGGCGCGCTTCGGGCTCGGCGAGCACGCGGTGGTGAAGTCGGCCGCGGGGACGCTGACGGTGCCGCTGGAGCCGACCGAGGCGATCATGCCGGGGGTGGTGAGCCTGCCACACGGGTGGGGTCATGCCGACAGCACGCAGACGGTCGCCCGCGCCCATGCCGGAGTCAACGCGAATGTGCTGACCGATGATTCGGTGGTCGATGTGCCGTCCGGCAACGCGGTCTTCAACGGTGTCCCGGTGACGCTGAATCCGGCTTGACGCAGGCCGCCGCCCGGTCCGGTCGGCCGGGCTGACCATCCCGGCCGGTCGGCTTGTAGCTAACCTACGGAATCCCTTGCGCTAATTAAGCATTCAGTGCATTCTCAACATGGATTTCGTAGTTTTGCCAGGCCGAAACGGACTAAAATGGACAGGATTTCGGTTTAGTCGCGGGCTCAACGTCGACCCCTCGAAAGGATCCGGATTCCGGCGACCAGAGGGTGGCGAAGATGCCCGGTGCACAGTGTGGCAGCGACGGCGAGCACGAGCTACAGGATCGGTACGGTACGCAGGACAGAGCCGCGCGCTTCTACAACGATCAAGTGCTGGACCGACTGAATTCGATGATGATCGAATTCATCGGCCGGATGGACATGGCGTTCATCGCCACATCGGACAAACACGGCGAATGCGACGCCAGCTTCCGCGCGGGAGCCCCCGGCTTTTTGCACGTCATCGATGAGCGCACGATTGCGTACCCCGAGTACCGAGGCAACGGCGTGCTGGCCAGCCTCGGCAACATCCTGGAGAATCCCCACGTAGGCATCCTGCTAATCGATTTCGTGCGCGATCTGATCGGCCTGCACATCAACGGCTCGGCCCGGATCATCCCCGACACCACCCTGCGCAACGCCACCCCAGGCCTGCCGTCGAACCTGCCGGGCCGGGCCGCCGAACGCTGGGTCGTGGTCGACATCGAAGAGGCGTACATCCACTGCCGCAAGCACATTCCACACCTGGTCCCCGCCGACCGCGAACAACGCGAATGGGGCACCGACAACGTCCGCGCCAAGGGCGGCGACTACTTCGGCGCCAAAGCGCAAACCGCTGCCCGCCTCGGATCAGCCCTCGCCACCCACTGACCCACCGGTCTCCCGTCGGTGCGCACACCCGTCGCGTCAGCCGGACAGCCCGTATAGCGGGTGTGCGGCGGCGGGAGCGGGTGTGCGCCCGACGACTAGTGGATTTTGAAGATGACCACGCGTTGGACGATGAAATTGATGACGGTGGCGGTGCCCTGGGCGATGACGAAGGCCAGTAGTTGGCGCCAGGGGGCGTCGGGGAGCGTTTCGAACATCAGCGCGTTGAGGCCGACCTGGACGGCGAAGGTGACCGCGTAGAGGATCACCACGGCGACGAACCTGGCGCGGCTCGGTGGGGCCTGGAAGGTCCAGCGGCGGTTGATCAGGTACGCCGTAGTCGTGCCGACGATGAAGCTGAGCGACTTGGCGGCCTCGCGGGGCAGGCCGAGCAGGTTGAACAGCAGGCTGTACAGCCCGAAGTCGACGATCGCCGACAGGCCACCGGTCAGCGTGAACCGGACGATCTGGGTCTTCAGGTCGACATCGGTACCGCCCGGCTCGTCGACCAGCGGCAGCTCGGCCGGGAGCGGCAGGTGGGGTTCGGCATGCACGCGACGAGCGTAGCGGGAGCCGAACCGATAGGTAGATCACTACTCCGGAGTAAGAGACCTGGACCGGATGTCCGGTCATACCTGTAGCCTCTATGCCGATGTCCACGAAAGCTCCGACCGCCACCACGACAACCGGTAACGAGAGCGGCTCCACCGTCACAAACGATGGGGCCGACGCCGGGACCGCGTCCGCATTGCCGACGCAGACCCGCACGTTGACCGGGTGGGGTCGCACCGCACCAACCTCTTCCGAAGTGCTCTCGACCAGCGATCCCGAACTGATCGCCAAGGCCGTCGCCATGGTCGCCGAGGACAACGACGCCAAGCCACCGCACCTGCGCCGCGGCGTCATCGCGCGCGGGCTCGGGCGCTCCTACGGCGACAATGCGCAGAACGCCGGTGGCGTGGTCGTCGACATGACCGCGTTGAACAAGATCCATCGCATCGACCAGGATTCCCGGCTGGTCGACGTGGACGCGGGCGTGAACCTCGATCAGCTGATGAAGGCGGCGCTGCCGTTCGGGCTGTGGATCCCGGTCCTGCCCGGCACCCGCCAGGTCACCATCGGTGGCGCGATCGGCTCCGATATCCACGGCAAGAACCACCACAGCGCGGGCAGTTTCGGTAACCACGTCCGCTCGATGGATCTGCTCACCGCCGATGGCACCGTGCATCACATCACGCCCAAGCGCAACGCCAAGCTTTTCTGGGCCACCGTCGGCGGCTGCGGTCTGACCGGCATCATCCTGCGTGCCACCATCGAGATGACGCCGACGGAGACCGCGTACTTCATCGCCGACGGTGATGTGACCTCGACCCTGGACGAAACCATCGCCTTCCACAGCGACGGTTCCGAGGACCGTTACGAATACAGCTCGGCCTGGTTCGACGCGATCAGCCCCGAGCCCAAGCTCGGCCGCGCCGCCATCTCCCGCGGCAACCTCGCCAAGCTGGATCAGCTACCGAAGAAGCTGCGGAAAGATCCGCTGCGATTCAACGGGAAGACGTTTCTGACGCTGCCCGATGTGTTTCCGAACGGTCTGGCGAACAAGTACACCTTCACCCCGATCGGTGAGCTCTGGTACCGCAAGTCGGGCACCTACCGGAACAAGGTGCAGAACTTGACGCAGTTCTATCACCCGCTGGACATGCTCGGCGAATGGAATCGCGGCTACGGCTCCAACGGGTTCCTGCAGTACCAGTTCGTGGTGCCGCCGGAGTCGGTAGACGAGTTCAAACGCATCATCGTCGATATCCAGCGGTCCGGGTTCTACTCGTTCCTCAACGTATTCAAGCTGTTCGGTCCGGGAAACCAAGCGCCGCTGAGCTTCCCGATGCCCGGCTGGAACATCTGCGTGGACTTCCCGATCAAGAACGGGCTCAACGAGTTCGTCACCGATCTGGACCGTCGGGTGCTCGAGTTCGGCGGGCGGTTGTACACCGGCAAGGACTCCCGGACCACCGCGCAGACGTTCCACCAGATGTACCCGCGGATCGACGAGTGGATCAAGGTCCGCCGAAGTGTCGATCCCACAGGCGTTTTCATGTCCGATATGGCGAGAAGGCTGGAGCTGCAGTGATCAATGCCGTCGGTAACCCGCAGGCCATCCTGCTGCTCGGCGGGACCTCGGAAATCGGTTTGGCGATCTGCGCGGAGTACCTGAAGAAGGGTCCCGCGCGCATCGTGCTCGCCGCGCTACCGAATGATCCGCTACGCGATGACGCCGTCGCCCAGATGAAGGCGGCGGGCGCGAGCCAGGTCGATGTCATCGACTTCGACGCGCTCGATACCGATAGCCACCCGAAAGTGATCGACGCGGCGTGGGACGGCGGCGACATCGACGTGGCCATCGTCGCGTTCGGCCTGCTCGGCAATGCCGAGGAACTGTGGCAGGACCAGCGCAAGGCCGTGCAGATCGCCGGAATCAACTACACCGCCGCGGTTTCCGTCGGCGTGCTGATCGGCGAGAAGATGAAGGCGCAGGGCTACGGGCGGATCATCGCCATGTCCTCGGCGGCCGGTGAGCGCGTGCGGCGCTCGAACTTCGTCTACGGCTCGACCAAGGCGGGCCTGGACGGGTTCTACCTCGGTCTCGGCGAGGCGCTGCGGCCGTTCGGCCCGCGCGTGCTGGTCATCCGGCCCGGTCAGGTGCGCACCAAGACCACCATCGACGCGTGGGCGTCCGCGGGCGTCAAGGAGGCTCCGCTCACCGTCGACAAGGAAGACGTTGCGGCACTGGCGGTTTCCGCTTCGCAGAAGGGCAAGGACCTGATCTGGGCCCCCGGCGCCTTCCGCTACGTGATGATGATCCTGCGCCACATCCCGCGCCCGATCTTCCGCAAGCTCCCCATCTGAGTTTTGCCCGAAGCCGCACCTCAGCCCGAATCCCGCACCGCGGGTCGGGCGGGTGCGGCTTTCTCGTTCGCCACTACCGGCACGTGTTGCCACATCCGCGGCCGGACCTGGCAGCATGATCGCCGATCGTCCGACGCGAATGCCGACCCGAGTGAACCCGGAGATGCCATGCGAGTAGTCCGAGAACGCCGCACCGGCCGGGGCCCGGCGTGCCCGCCGCACGCCGAGGTGGGCGCTGATATCGGAGCGGTTCGATGACAGCGACGGTCACCGGGCGCGGTGCGGTACCGGCCCCGGTGCGCGGACGAGGCGCCATGCTGGCCGGGCACATCGGCTCCGGCGTCGGTGAGGCGGTGCTCGCGGCGCTGGTCGCGGTCGTGGTGGCGACGGTTGGGCTCTTCGCGTTTTCGCTGGTGCAGTGGCCTGCGTTCAACTCTTCCAATGTGACTCGGGCGTTGACCACGGTGGGACAGGTCGTTGCCGCGGTCCTGCTGGTGGTGGCGATCGCGCTGGTGCGGACGGGGCAGCGCGGCGACCGGGCCGGTAAGTGGTTCGTTCGGCCGTGGGTGGCGAAACTGCTTTCCTGGGTTGGTGTTTCGACGTTCGTCACGTTCACCCTCGGGATGCCGCTGGCGGCGACGAAGCTGTACCTGTTCGGCGTCTCGGTGGATCAGGAGTTCCGTACGGAGTACCTGACTCGGCTCACCGACTCGGCTGCGCTGCGCGACATGACCTATGCGGACCTGCCGCCGTTCTATCCGGCGGGCTGGTTCTGGATCGGCGGACGCGTCGCCAATGTGCTCGGGATGGCCGGGTGGGAGGCTTACAAGCCATATGCGATCGGGTCGATCGCGGTGGCCGCGGTGATCTCACTCGTGCTGTGGACCAAGCTGATTCGCGCGGACTGGGCGATCGCGGTCACGGCCGCGGTCACCGCCGTCGCGGTGGCGTACTCGTCGCCGGAGGCCTACAGCTCGGTGATCGTGATCCTGCTCCCGCCCGCCCTCGTCCTGGCCTGGGGCGCGCTGTACCGGCCGGCGGAGCGGGGTACCGCGCGCACCGCGGGCGGCTGGGGTGCGGTGATCGGCACCGGGTTGTTCCTCGGGCTGGCGGCCACCTTCTACACTCTGTACTTTCTGCTCGCCGCGTTCGCGATCGCGCTGATGGGGCTCGTCGCGGCCGGGTTCGCGGTGCGGGAACGATACGCCGAGGGCCATCCCCGGCGGGCCCGGACGACGGATGACGCTGCCCGACCGGCGTGGCGGGCCGCGATCCCGCCACTGGTGCGGCTGATGGCGATCGCGGTGCTCGCCGGGCTGCTCGCGCTGATCGTGTGGCTGCCATACCTGTGGAAGGCGCTGCGCGGGCCGACCGCCGGTTCCGGGACCGCGCAGCACTACCTGCCGGAGTCCGGTGCCGAGCTGTTCTTCCCGATGGCCGAGTTCTCCTTGCGTGGTGCGCTGTGCCTGGTCGGACTCATCTGGTTGGTGGTGCGTGCGGCATCATCGCGGCGGGCGCAGGCACTCGGCATCGGCGTGCTGGCGATCTATCTGTGGACGCTGCTGTCGATGGCGGCGACCGCGGCCGGAACCACCCTGCTGTCGTTCCGGCTGGAGCCGGTCCTGCTGGTGCTGCTCGCCGCGGCGGGTGCGTTCGGGTTCGTGGAGGGCGCGAGGGCGATCTATCAGGCATTGAACGAACCGAGCCAGTTCCGGCTCGCGGCGGTGGCGGTCGCCATCGTCGGCGCGCTCGCGTTCACACAGCACATCCCGCACATCCTCGCGCCGGAGATCACCACCGCGTACACCGACACCGACGGCAACGGCGACCGCGCCGACAAGCGCAACCCCTCGGCCGTCTCGCACTACCGCGCGGTGGACGCTGCCCTCACCGCGCAGACCGGACGACCCCGCTCGGACACGGTGGTGCTCACCGCCGACACCAGCTTCCTGTCCTTCTACCCGTACTTCGGCTTCCAGGCGCTCACCTCGCACTACGCGAACCCGCTCGCGGACTTCGCGGGCCGGGCCGCGACCATCGAGGGGTGGAGCAAGCTGAAGTCCGCCGACGCGCTGTTGGACGCCCTCGCGACGTGCCCGTGGCGCGCCCCCGACGCCTTCCTGTTCCGCAGTAGCGGCGACAACTACACCCTGCGCCTGGCCAAGGACGTCTACCCCAACGATCCCAACGTGCAGCGCTACACGGTCGCCTTCCCCAAAGCCCTCTTCGCCGACCCGCACTTCACCACCACCGAAATCGGACCCTTCACGCTCATCACCGTCCGCCGGTAGCGCCGCAACGAATGGGACATGACAGAGCCGTGCTGACTGTTCCGGTTGCCAGGCACAGCACAGAGTGGTTCGGTACCGTGGGCGGCTGAGTTCTGGCTATTCGAGGAGAAGTTTGCAGGTGGGACGGGCAGTACAGGTCGATCTGGGCACGCGCGACGGGTCGGCGGTAGCGGTCGCGGACAAGGAAACGACGTCGACCGGAGTGCTCGGCACGGCGTCACCGACCCCGGTTCGCAGGCGAAGACTCCCCCGTATCGGACTGAACCGGGTCGATCTGATCGCCGCGTTCGGCTACCTGGCGCTGGCCACCCTCGTCCTGTCCGGACAGTGGCGCAATACCCAGAGCGGGTACCTGATCAAGAGCGGTCAGGACCAGACGATGTGGGAGTGGTTCTTCGCCGTCACCGCGCATTCGGTGGCGAATCTGCAAAACCCGCTCGGCACGAACCTGCAGAACTTCCCGGCCGGGGTGAACATGATGGCCAACACGGCCATGTTCGGCGTCGGGGTGCCGTTCACGCCGATCACCCTGTTGTTCGGGCCGACCGTCACCTTCGTGCTCGTTCTCACACTCGGGCTCGCCAGCACCGCGTTCGGCTGGTACTGGCTGTTCTCCCGGGAACTCGTCGAGTCCAGGCTCGCGGCCGGTATCGGCGGGCTGTTCTGCGGTTTCGCGCCCGCGATGATCTCGCATGCCAACGCGCACCCGAACTTCGTTGTGCTGGTGCTGCTTCCGATCATCGCGGGGCAGCTGATCCGGATGGCGCGGCGAGCCGGTCTCACCGGTCCGGAGCGGCCGCGCAGGCGGGTCCGCGACGCGGTGGCGCTGGGCTTGCTGGTGGCACTGCAGATCGCACTCGGCGAGGAGCCGCTGCTGATCTTCGCGCTGGCGTTCGGGCTGTTCGCGGTCGTGTACTTCCTGCACGCGCCGCGGCTCGGTCTGCGCGTCCTGCGCGGGATCACGCCGACGGTGCTGCTCGCGGCGGTGATCACCATCATGCTCACCGAAATACCGCTGTGGTGGCAGTTTTTCGGACCGCAGAGCTACCGCTCGATCGACCACGGGCCGATGGGCAACGACCTGAAGGCGATCGTGCAGTTCCCCTCCGAATCGCTGGGCGGCATGTTCTCGCCGGGACAGTACGTGGCGATCAACGAGACCGAGCAGAACGCCTACTTCGGGTGGCCGCTCCTGCTGCTGGTGGTGGCGACGGTCGCGCTGCTGTGGCGGGACCGGGTGGTTCGCGCGGCGGGCGTGGTGATCACGGTGTTCGGCGTGCTGTCGCTCGGCGCGGTCGCGATGTTCGGCAAGCAGCACACCGGCATCGAATTGCCTTGGCGCTGGGCCGAACACGTTCCGCTGCTGAGTACCGTGCTGGAAACCCGGCTCACCATGGCGGCGATTCCGGCCATCGCGGTGATCCTCGCGCTGGCGACCGATCGGGCGGTCCGCTGGTGGCGCGAGTCGCCGATGGACTGGCGGCCGCTGGCCTGGTTCGGCACGCTCGCGTTCGCGCTGCTGCCGCTGGTTCCGACGATCCTGCCGGTGACCGAGCGGGCGCCGACACCGGAATTCTTCGCGGACGGGACAGTGCGCGACTACGTCAGCGGTGGATCGGTGGTGATGGTGCCGCCACCGCGGCCTGCCGACGCGCGCGCGTTGCGCTGGCAGGCCGACGCGGGCTTCGACTTCCCCCTCGCGGGCGGCTACTTCGTCGGCCCGACCGGGACGCAGAAGAAGGGCATCTACGGCCCGGAGACCCGCCCGACCACCGCGTTGCTCGTACAAGCGCAAGACACCGGGACCGTGCCGCCGATCGGCGACGAGGCCCGCGCGCGGGCGCTGACCGATCTGCGCTTCTGGCAGGCCGACGTGCTGGTGCTGCCCGCCACCAAGAACAGCGACACGTTGCGCACCACGGTGACGCAGCTGCTCGGCTTCGCGCCGACCAGAGTCGACGACGTGTGGGTTTGGGATGTTCGTGCGCTGATCGTGCGGTGATCACCGGCCCCGGTCGGTCGGGTGGCTAGCATCAACCCCCGTGCGACCGGACCGATCAACTCGAGCGTTCACCCGTTACCGCCTGATCGCCCTCGTCTCCGGGCTCCTCGGATTCGTGCTGGCGCTGCTGACACCGCTGTTGCCGGTGCGGCAGGACCAGGCCACGCTGGACTGGCCCCAGGCCGGCGTCAGCAGCGTCGAGGCGCCACTGGTGTCGTATCAGCCGCAGCGGCTGAGCACGACGCTGCCGTGCTCGCTCGTGCAGGCGGTGGGGTCGGGCACGGTGGTGTCCACCGTGCCGGTCGCCTCGGGCCAGGCGGCGACCAAGGGACTGGTCGTCTCGGTCGCCGACGGCGTGCTCTCGGTGGTGCTGCGCGACGTTCCGCTGCTGTCGGCGCCGGTCGCCGAGATCACCGCGGCGGGCTGTACCGCGCTCACCGTCGACTCGACGGCCGCCGCGACGACCACCGAGATCACCGGTGCGTCCCGGCAGGACGGCACGCCGTTCCGCAACGTCGTGACGCGGGACATCCGCCCGCAGGTGGTCGGCGTGTTCACCGATCTCGACGCGGGGCCGCTGGCCGGTGCCCGGTTGCACGCCGACCTCGACTCGCGCTTCTCCTCGTCACCGACGGTGCTGAAGCTGGCGGCGATCATCGCGGCCGTGCTGTTCACCATCATCGCGCTGCTCGCACTGCACCTGCTGGACACCAGCGACGGCCGCCGGGCCCGCCGCTTCCTGCCCGCGCACTGGTGGCGGTTCACGGCGACCGACGCGGTTGTCCTCGGGACGCTCGGACTGTGGCACTTCATCGGCGCCAACACCTCCGACGACGGCTACATCCTGAACATGGCACGCGCGTCCGGGGACGCCGGGTACATGGCGAACTACTACCGCTGGTTCGGCGTGCCGGAGGCGCCGTTCGGCTGGTCGTACGAAGTGCTCGCGTGGATGACCCGGATCTCCGATGCCAGCCCATGGATGCGGCTGCCCGCGGTCGCCGCGGGCGTGGTGTGCTGGCTGGTGATCAGCCGGGAGGTGTTGCCGCGCTTGGGTGCCCGGGTGCGGCGGAACAAAGTCGCGCTGTGGACCGCCGGACTGGTATTCCTCGCCTTCTGGCTGCCCTATGACAACGGCCTGCGGCCCGAGCCGCTGATCGCCGCGGGCGCGCTGCTCACCTGGTGCTCGATCGAACGCGCCATCGCCACCGGGCGACTGCTGCCCGCCGCGATCGCGGTGTTGATCGCCGGTTTCTCGCTGGCCGCCGGGCCGACGGGGCTCATCTGCATCGCGGCGCTGATCGCGGGGTCGCGACCGGTGCTGCAGATCATCATCAAGCGGGCGCGCGGAGTTGTTCCGGCGGTAGGCGGCGGGGTCGCCGAAAGCCCGTCCGGTGCAATGGGACTCGATGCGGAATCAGACGCCTCATCGACCGCTGCGGACGAGAACAGCGGTGTTGCAACGAAGTCCGGCGCGCACGCCACCAGGCGGCCCTCTTGGGCGACGACGTTCTTCCGCTACCTGGCGCTGCTCGCACCTGGCCTGTCCGCTGGAACACTGGTGCTGGTCGTGGTTTTCGCCGATCAGACACTGTCGACCGTTCTGGAAGCGACTCGGGTGCGCACGATCGTCGGGCCGAACGTGGCCTGGTTCGATGAACGCACGCGGTGGGATTCGCTGTTGATGCTCTCGCCGGACGGGTCGCTGGCGCGGCGGTTCGGTGTGCTGGTCATGCTGCTGTGCCTGCTGGTCTGTGTGCTGCAGGTACTGCGCAAGGGACGCATCCCCGGCACGTCACGCGGGCCGTCGGTGCGGATTCTCGGCATCGTGTTCGCGTCGCTGCTGCTGATGATGTTCACACCGACCAAGTGGACACACCACTTCGGCGTGTACGCCGGATTGGCCGGATCGCTGGCCGCCCTTGCCGCGGTGGCGGTGGGCAGCGCGGGCATTCGCTCGCCGCGCAACCGGGCGCTGTTCGCGGCGGCGGTGTTGTTCCTGCTCGCGGTGACCTTCACCGGCTCGAACGGCTGGTGGTATGTGTCCAGCTACGGCGTGCCGTGGTGGGACAAGGCGCCGCTGTTCGCGGGCAAGGGATTCTCCACGGTGTTTCTCGGGCTCAGCGGGGTCGCGCTGATCGTGGCGGTGTGGCTGCACTATCGGGAGCCGTATCAGCGGGCTCGCACGCCGAAGCGTTTCGATCGGTTCGCCACCGCGCCGCTGACCATCGCCGCCGCGATCCTCGTGCTGTTCGAGGTCGCCTCGCTGGCGAAGGCGGCGGTCGCCCAGTACCCCGCGTACTCGGTCGCCAAGTCGAATCTCCAGTCACTGAAGGGTGATTCGTGCGCGCTCGCGAACGAAGTGCTGGTGGAGACGAACACCACCAACTCGCTGCTGCTCCCCTACTCAGGATCACCCGCTGACGGATTGGCCGCGGAATCGAAGGGATTCACGCCGAACGGTGTCGCGAGTGACCTCACCGCGGATGCCGACGAAACCGTGTCCGGCGGTGCCAACTCGGTCAACTCCGATTCGAAGAACAAGACCACCAAGACCACCGGTGCGGGCACCGGCGGCGGCACCACCGAGCAGACCGGAATCAACGGCAGCACAGTGGCTTTGCCGTTCGGACTCGATCCGGCGAGCACTCCGGTCATGGGTAGCTACCAGGAGGGCGAGCAGCAGCAGGCGTCGCTGACCTCCCAGTGGTACCGCCTCGACCTGACCGACAGCATGCGCGCCGACCCGGCCTACCAGGTGCTCGCGATCACCGCGGCGGGGCGGATCAGGCACGTCGACGCCGACGGTGTCGTCACCTACGGGCAGGAACTGCACCTGGAATACGGCGTCCGGGACGCGGACGGCGCGGTGCGCAAGCTCGGCACGGTCGATCCGATCGACATCGGCCCGGCGCCGTCCTGGCGCAACCTGCGGGTGCCACTGGACCAGTTGCCGGTCGAGGTGAACGCGGTGCGGCTGGTCGCGGTGGACAACGACATCACCCCGAAGCAGTGGCTGGCCGTCACGCCGCCCCGGCTGCCCAAGCTGGCCACACTGAATTCCGTTGTCGGCTCGACGGATCCGGTGCTGCTCGACTGGCATGTCGGGCTCGCCTTCCCCTGCCAGCGCCCGTTCCACCACCACGACGGCGTCGCCGAGGTGCCCGACTGGCGCATCCTGCCCGACCGTGTCGGTTCCGATGCCTCCAATGCCTGGCAGGACGACATCGGCGGCGGTCCGCTCGGCTGGACCGGGTTGCTGCTGAAGTCGGAGACCATCCCCAGTTATCTCGATCATGATTGGTCGCGTGACTGGGGTTCGTTGGAGAAATTCACTCCCTACGACCCGAAGGCAAAACCGGCTGAGATCGGCGTCACCGTCGAAACCCGCAGCGGGTTGGCGAAGGATGATCCGATCCGAGTCCGTTAGGAGCACCACGGTTTCCGCAACACCGAACCATTCGGTTCGGTGTTGCGGTGGCGCAAAGATGTCGTAAACAGACCGGTTGGACGCCGAATTCGCCGCACGATCGCGGGACGAAACCCACAAAAAACCGTAATCTGTGCATTATGACGTCGGCCTTCGACCACATGGACCTGCGCGATCTCGTGGGTCTGCTCACCCCAGAAGAACAACGCGAACTACGCCCCGCAGTCCTGCGCGTACTGGACCGCCTCCCCGCCCAGGAGGTCCTCCGCCGCGAACTCGGCCTGCGCATGACAAAGGTCTGACTGCCGATGCACGAGCACGGCTGATTCGCTCGGGCCGATTGGCTGCGCCGATGGAGAGCCCGATGGGTGACGCCCGACGGTACCCTTGGAACCATGACGGCGGCCTTTGACGACATGGACCTGCCCGCGCTTGTCCGCCTATTGACCGAGGACGAGCAGCGGGACCTTCGACCCGTCGTGCTGCGGTTGGTCGCCAGCCACGGTCGGCCTACCGAACAACATCCGACCAGCCCTACCCGCCGACTATCATTCACAGGGACCGTAGAGGCCGCACCGGACTTCGCCACCACATCCCAGGAGGTGCTTCGGCGCGAGCTCGGCGGTGACGAGTGATCGTTTGTGATACCGGACCGCTCCTAGCCATTGCGAACAGCCGCGACTCCGAGCACAACGCGTGTACGGCCGCTCTCGTCAGCGAGCCTGGCCCGTTGATTGTTCCCGCCACCATCGTCACTGAGGTCTGCTACATGCTCGCCAAGCATGGGCCCCGGGCCGAAGCCCAATTCCTCCGAGCCTTGGCGGCCGAAGAACTACAGGTCGAAACTCTCACGCCATCAGACTTTGGACGCATGGCCGAATTAGTGATTCAGTACGGCGGTTTTCCGCTCGGTGCAGCTGACGCATCAGTCGTCGCAGTCGCCGAACGCCTCGGGATTGCCACCGTAGCCACACTCGACCATCGCCACTTCCGTCAGGTCGTACCGAAACACTGCGCCTCCTTTACCTTACTGCCCGGTGAGCAGGAGTTGGCGCGGCACCAGCGACGCTAGCTGCTTGCCGGACCGCAATGGCCGCAAGCCCGTCGAGGCGGCTGGGGTGCCTGCTCAACGGGCCTGCGGGGTGCGGTTAGAAGACGCGGAGGTTGCCTGGGGACCAGAGGCCGGAGCGAGTGGCCGTGCCGGTGTCGAGCTTGGCCGGGGTGGCGCTGCGGTCGTACTGGTCGTAGCGCTCCAGGGAGCCCCAGTCGCGGGCCCAGTCGTCCTTCAGGTAGGTCGGGACCGTTACCGACTTGGCGAGCATCTGGGAGAAGCCGAGGAGACCGCCGAATTCTTGAGCCTGCCAGGTGTTGGTGGAGGTGATGGCGGCCTGGCGGTCGGGCAGGATGCGGTAACCGGGGACCTCGGCGACGCCGTTCTTGTGCTCGAGCGGCCGCTGGCAGGGGAACTGCAGACCGACGGCCCAGTCCTCCAGCACCGGCTGCTTGTCACCGATGAAGGTGTTGAGCGACTGCAGCTTCGGCATCCGCGGCGGAGTGAACGCCAGCCACTGGTCACCGATCAGGATCGGGTCGTTGGCGACGATGCGCACCGCGTCGGCGTCGGGCGCGATCTCGGCGAGCGGCACCCGCAGGTTGCGCCAGGACGGGAACGGTCCGATGTCACGCGGCAAATAGGTGCCGAGCTTCTCGACGCTGCCGTCCGGCAGCCGCCTGCCGTAATCCACGGTGAGCGACTGGCCATAACTGGTGTCGCCGGTGTCGTCCACCGAGAGGATGCGACCGGCCGCGGAAATCACGACCAGCGGGCTGTCCGCCGAGCGCGGCGACAGTCCGTACCAGCTGGACGTGAGATGCGCGGGCTGCTGCATACCGTCCTGGTAGCTGCCCAGGACCGGCGTGGTCGCCGGATCGAGCCCGAAGGGCAGGGCGACGGTGCTGCCGTTGACACCGCGAGCACCCTGACCACCGCCGGTGCCCGCGCTCTCGCCATCGGCGAACGCGGCGCCGATGGACTGGGTGGACGTGTTACCGGTGCCCGGCTTCACCTCGACGGTGTCGGCGGACAGGTCGTTGGGCACCCCGTTGGGGTCGAAGCCGACCGGGTCGACACCGGCGAGCGGGTCATTCGGATCGGTCAGCGGGTGCGCCGGATCGACGATCGGCTGCAATGCGCCGCCGTTCGGGTCCGGTTCCACCAGAACGTCATTGGCGAGGCCGCAACTGTTGCCACCGAGCGCGTCGAAGTTGGAGCGGGCCAGCGAGTACGCCGGGTACTGCGAGACCGCGCCCTTGACCAGCGACATCATCTCGAGCAAGACCATCAGCGCGGCGACGACGGTCAGCGGAATCGCGGCGAACTTGCGAATCCGCTTGCCTCGCGCCGACTTCGGCGAGGCCTCCGGTTTGGCGTAGCCCTCGCGCAACGAGTGCCAGGCGACCAAGGCCAGCGCCACGCCGAACAGGCAGAGCATCAAGGTGTTCGACTGGTAGCCGTGCAGCGAGATCCGCTTGTCGAACCATGGCACCCCGAAGCTGGACACATACCAGTAGCCGTTGATGCCGGAGAACGCGAGCGCCAGCACGAACAACAAGCCGGCCAGGAAGATCGCCCGGTTCTTCCGTGCGCGCAACGCCGACGCCGAGACGGCCACCGCGGTCACCGCGGCCAGCGAACCGGCGATGCCGGCGTACGCGCCGAAGTGGTGCGTCCACTTGGTCGGATTGAACATCATGAAGAAGATGGTGCCGAAGACGACACCCATCAACCGCCAGGTCGGACCGCTCGCGATGCCGGGAACCTGTCTGCGCCGCAACAACACCAGCATGGTGGTGAACAGGCACAGCAGCATCACCAGGAACGCGAACCGGCGCGCCAGCGAACCGTCGACGCTCTCCACGAACAGGTAGTAGTAGCGCAGGTAGTCCTCGTACCAGGCCAGGTTCGGCCCGGTCACCTGACGCACCCGGTTGGCTTCCTGGATACCGGCGAAGGTCTGATCGCTGTAGACCACGATCAGCACCAACAACCCGGCCGCGGCGATCGGGGCCAGCAGCGGCAGCGTCGACCACCACTTCGCGCCCGCGGAGCCGAACTGCCGACGCCTGCGCACCACGATCCGCACCAGTGGCCGAACACCGGCGAGCAGCGCGGCCACACACATCAGTCCGGTGGGCGCGGCCGCGAGCGTGAACGCCGCGACCAAGACCGCGACACCGGCGGGCAGCAGTCGCCCGGTCGCGATGGCCCGCTCGATCGACACCCAGGTCAGCAGTGCGCCGAGCGCGACGATCGGCTCCGAGCGCAGGCCGTTGTCGAACGGCATCCAGAAGGCGAGGAACACCAGACCGCCGGTCCATAGCGCCACCCGGCTCTGGCGCACACCGCGCCCGAGCCGGGGCACCACCTCGCGGCTGATCACCATCCAGCAGAGGATGGCGCAGGCCAGCGCGGGCAGCCGCACCCACGGGCTCGCGGTGGAGATCTCCGAGAAGACCTGGATGACGTAGTAGTACCAGCCGAACGGCGCCTCCGGCACGCCGTACCAGCGGAAGTAGTTGGCCATATAACCGGCGTGCGGCGCGACCCGCACCATGCTGAGGATGTAGCCGTCGTCGGAGGTATTGGCCCCGACGAAATGCCAGACCAGCAGCGAGCCGATGACCGCGCCGTCCGGCAGGGTCGGCTTCAGCCAGTTCGACGGCAGGAACCGGCGGTGCCCGCGCCCGTCGCTGCCGTCGAGCCGAGCCAGCGCCGCGAGCGCGATGAGGGTGCACAGCACCGCCGCGATCATCGCGATCAGCTTGATCGCGGTCGGGCTGGAGGAGAACCGGGTGTCCACGGTCATGTGGAAGTCGAGTCCTGCGGGGGCCGCGCCCTTCAGGTCGGAGAAGACGCCGACCACCTGCGGCCGCAGGTCACCGTTCAGCGTGCCCTCGACCGGCACCTCGACCTGTTGCTCGGTCCCGGGCGCCGCGCCCTCGACCGGCTTGGTGACCGTTGTGGTCAGGCCGTTGAACACGGCGTGCGTGCGGTTGCGGTCGGAGGTGAGCACCAGCGCCGAGCACCGGTCCATGTCCGAGCGCGGCGCCGACACCACCACGGCGTTGCGGTCGATCACATCCACGGTGCTGTCCGAGACCCGAATGAACATGGCCTCCAACGCGGCCCGGTCGCCCTGCGGCGGCGCGGTGGCCAGCAGCATGCCGCCCCGCTCGGGTAGCTGCGCGACCGTGCCGCACGGGATGGTGGCGCTCAGGTCGATCGGCACCTGGGACATCAACGGGGACTGCACGTTGCCGAGCGTCCCGCTCTGCGGCCAGTTGAGCTCCGCGGTGGTTTGCGTCACCGGCAGGAATGGGGTCGCCAAGGCGAACAGCGCGCCGAGCACACCGGCGACAAGCGCGATTATTCGCGCGGTCCGGAAATCGGCCTGCGAGGCCGCGGGCGCGGCGGGCGGTTTCGTCAAGACAGCAGTAGCGGCGTCGGGCACGGTTGGCAATGCTATAGGGCCGGTCCACCTCTCCGTGTTCCTTGCCGGTCGAGAAGTGCCGCGAATGTGCCGATGCAGGTGCGAACGGGCGTCAAGGGGCCCGACCGTTCACCTCGATGAAACTCGGCAACTGGTTTCGTGAGCACATGGGTAACTCGCCGGGTACGCCCAGAACTGGACTCCGCTCCCGACCGCCGGCCCGCGACGACACTGCCCCGAGTACGACGACCGGCAAAAAGGCGCGGAGAGGCGGGCTGGCAAGCTAGGGGGTATGACAAAGGTGAATCTGACGACGAATTATGGACCCATCGTCCTGGAACTGGACGACCAGAAGGCGCCGAACACGGTGCAGAACTTCGTGGATTACGTGAATGCGGGCCATTACAACGGCACCATCTTCCACCGTGTCATTCCCGGCTTCATGATCCAGGGCGGCGGTTTCGAGCGTGGCATGCGGCAGAAGGGCACCCAGGCGCCGATCCAGAACGAGGCCAACAATGGCCTGAAGAACGACAAGTACACCGTGGCGATGGCGCGCACCAACGACCCGCACTCGGCCACCGCGCAGTTCTTCGTCAACGTCTCCGACAACGAGTTCCTGAACCACTCCGCGCCGACGCCGTCCGGCTGGGGTTACACGGTGTTCGGCAAGGTGACCGAGGGCACCGAGGTGGTCGACAAGATCGCCGGTGTCGCCACCGGCAGCGCGGGCGGGCACCAGGACGTGCCGGTCGACGACGTCGTCATCGAATCCGCCAGCCTCGGCTGAGGTCGTAGTCGGGTGAATCGGGCCGCCCCGCAACGGGATGCGGCCCGATTCCGAACAGTCGGCTCGATCAGAGCGGCAGCAGGTGGTGCTTGCGCGGATTGCGCGCCAGCGACTTGTCGCGCAGCAATTGCAACGCTTTACGCAGCTCCAGCCGAGTGTCGGCGGGCTCGATGACCGCGTCGATGTAGCCACGCTCGGCCGCCACCCACGGCGTCGCCATGGTGGCGTTGTAGAAGTCGATCATCTGCTGGCGCATGGCCACCCGCTGTTCCTCGGGCGCGGCCTCGATCTGCTTGCCGCCGATGAGGCTGACCGCGCTCTCGGCGCCCATCACCGCGATGCGCGCGGTGGGCCAGGCCAGGTTCACGTCGGCGCCGAGCTGCTTGGAGCCCATCACCGCGTAGCCGCCGCCGTACGACTTGCGAATCACCACAGTCACTTTCGGCACGGTCGCCTCCACGAAAGAGAACAGGAACCGGCCGCCGCGCTTGATGACGCCGATCTTCTCCTGCTCGACGCCGGGCAGGAAGCCGGGCGTATCGACGATGAAGACCAGCGGGATCTCGAACGCGTCGCACAGGCGCACGAAATGCGCCGCCTTGTCCGACGCCCGCGCGTCCAGCGCGCCCGCGTAGACCATCGGCTGGTTCGCCACCACGCCGACGGGCCGCCCGTCGACGCGGGCGAAGCCGGTGATGATATTGCGTCCGGCGGTGGCGCCGATCTCGTGGAAGTTGCCGTCGTCGAAGATCCGCAGCAGGATGTCGTGCATGTCGTACGCGGCGTTATCCGAGTCCGGCACAAGGGAATTCAGTTCCCGGTCGCTGTCGGTGAGTTCCGGCTCCAGGCCGGGATTCACGATCGGCGGCAACTCCTGACAGCTGGTCGGGAGGAAGCTCAGGTAGTCGCGTACCCACTCGAACGCGGACTTCTCATCCGGGGCGACGTGGTGGATGTTGCCGTACTCGGCCTGACTCTGCGCGCCACCGAGCTCTTCCAGGCTCACGTCCTCGCCGGTGACCTCGCGGATCACCTTGGGACCGGTGACGAACATGTACGCCTCTTCGGTCGCGACCACCACATCGGTGTTGATCGGGGCGTAGACGGCACCGCCGGCGCACTTGCCGAGGATCATCGAAATCTGTGGCACCAGCCCGGATAACGGTTCCTGGCGACGACCCAGCTCGGCGTACCAGGCGAGCGAGGTCACCGCCTCCTGCACCCGCGCGCCACCGGAGTCGTTGATGCCGACCACCGGGCAGCCGACCTTCGCCGCGTACTCCATGATCCCGGCGACCTTGCGGCCGAACATCTCGCCGACCGAACCGCCGTAGACGGTCTGGTCGTGCGAGAACACCGCCACCGGCCGGCCCTCGACCAAGCCGTGCCCGGTGACCACGCCGTCGCCGTACAGCGCCGTCGGGTCACCCGGCTTGCGCACCAGCGCACCGATTTCGACGAAGGTGCCCGGATCGAGCAGCATGTTGATCCGGTCACGGGCGCTGGGAATCCCCTTCTTCGCCCGCTTCGCCACCCCCGCTTCACCCGCCGGTTCCTGCGCGAGCTCCATCCGTTTACGCAGGTCGGCAAGCTTTTCGGCAGTAGTGCTCACGACTCCGCCTCGCTAGCGCTCGGCTCCATCGTGCGCACTGGCGCGCTGTGCCTTCGGTTCACTCGCTGACGCTCGCTCACGTGGCCCCTTTCGTAAGGTGCACCCCCTAGGGGGCGATCGCCGCAAGCTTCGCGGCGAGGTCGGCTCCGATCTTTCCGATCCGCGGTTCGTCGATGATCTGCAGGTGATCGCCCGGGATGTGGATGATCTCCAGATGGGAAAGGTACTCGTCCCAACCACCGTTCGGCAGCCGCTCTGCGTAACGCGGCTCCAGCTCGATCGCGCCGTCGTGGTAGCGATCGGCGAGATAGAGCACCACGTCACCGTCGTACTGAGTCGGCCGGACCTGTTGCAGCGCACGATTTTCGATCCACGACGTCTTCTGGTGCTCGAGTACACCGCCGGGGATCTTCGCGCCACTGATCTTGATGAGGTCCGAGATCATCTTGAACTGTTCCTCATCGGAGGCCTGAGCCAATTCCTCCAGTTGCTCCGGCGGCAGCTCGCCGTCGACGCCGTAGGTCTTCTTCGCGAAGGCCTGGTACCGCTCGATGCGACGCACCCGCTCCTCGGGACTGTTGTCCTCCGGCTTGCTCGGGATGGCGAGGTCGATCAGACCGACCACGCGCACGTCCGCGCCGTCCGCGCGCAGGAGCTGCGCGCACGCCATGGCGAGCACCGCACCGAGGGACCAACCGTAGAGCACGAACGGTCCGTCGCCCTGCAGTTTGCGCAGTTCCGGCACGTACTGGCGGGCCCGCTCCTCGATGGCACCGTCGACCCGCTCGAAACCGTACATCGGAGTGTCGGCAGGCAGCCGCTTCAGCAGCGGCTCGTACACCAGCGTGTTACCGCCCGCCGGGTGGAACACGAAGACCGGCACCGCATTCGAGCCGTCCACCCGTGCCCGCAGGGGGCGGACGAAACCGTCCACATCGGCGCCGCTGTCCTGCAGCCTGCGCACGATATCGGCCAGCTGCTCGATCGTCTCGCAATCGAGCACGTCATCGACGGTGACCTCGGCCTTGACCCGCTCGGTGAGCCGGGCCGCCAGCTTCTCGGCGACCTCCTCCTCGAGGATCGGCAGGGTGTTGAAGATGCCACCCGCCGACTTGCCGGTGACCACCGCCCAGGTGGCGAAGGTCAAGCGCTCGGCGGCATCACGCGGCGGCACATCGTCTTCGTCCGCGGACTGCTGACCACCAAAGACCGGAGCGGCCGCAGGTGGCGAAACAGGTTCGGCCACATCAGCTTCGGTCGGCGCGGCAGCGACGGGGGTTTCCGTCGCGGCAGGTGCGGCATCGGCCGGTGCGGACCCGGTCGCTGCTTCCGTCTCGGCCGTCGGCGAAGCAGCCTCGGGCGTAGCGGTATTCGCGGCTGCGGCGGCCGCGATCGCGGCCGGGTCCTCGCCCGCCGCAACGGCGGCACGAGCCGCCTCGATGAACCCGGCGTCGATCGTGGTCTCTTCGCCCGCAGCCTGTTTGGCGGCGACCGCCGCCAACTCCTCGCGGTGCTCGATGGCGTAGCGCAGCACCTTGCCGACCTCGCGGAGGTTCGCGTCGCGCACCGCCTGGAGCTGCAGCTGCGGTATGTCGAATTCGTATTCGACGCGGTTCTTGATGCGCATGGCCATCAGCGAGTCGAGGCCGAGCTCCATCAGCGGGATCTCCATCGGAAGGTCCTCGACGGCGTAGCCCATGGACTCGGCGACGATCAGTGCGAGTCGGTCCTCCAGCGGCTGGGTGCCATTGGGATCCCACCGCTCACCGAAGGTCTCCACGACCTCGAGGTCGGCATCACTGGTCGGCGCGACCGCGGTGGCCGCCGGAACAGACTCGGCCACAACAGGTTCCGGTAGCGGCGCACCGGAGGTGACCACGGCGTCGAACAGCAGCCGGAAGGCGTTGCCCTCCTTGGCGTGCACCTGGACCGAGGCGCCGCCGGGGTGCGGGGTCAGCGTGGTGGTCAGCGTGCCCGCGGCCGGGACCGCGGCGTGTGGGATCGAGGCACCGAGCGAGACATCGCTGAGTACCTGTGCCGCAGCGGCATTCACCAATGCGGCGAGGTCGGTGACCGACCCGGCCCGCACCTCCCAGACATGCCTGCCGTCCGGCAGCGCCACGTGCGCGCCGGGCACCCGGCTGTTGCCGCCCGAGGACAGCGAGACCTTCGGCCAGAACTGCTTGCGCACGAACTTGGTTCGCGGGATGTCGGCGTACGAACCGGCGGTCAGCAGTGAGGACAGGTCCACCTTGTGGCCGTGCACGTACAGCTGGGCCAGCGCGCCGATCACGCCCGCCGACTCGTCTTCCTTGCGCTTGAGCGTCGGGATGAGCTGCGCGTCGTGCAGGCCCGCGGCGAAGGTGGTGCCCAGCACCTGCATCAGCGCAACGGAATTCGGCGCGAGCTCGAGGAACGTGGTGTGCCCGGAGTCCACCGCGAGCTTCACCGCGTTGGTGAAGTACACGGCGTGGCGCATGTTCTTGACCCAGTAGGCCTCGGTGTGCACCGGGTCGCTGCCCGCACGGTAGAACTCGCCCTTGTCGACGGTCGAGTAGAGACCGGCCTTCAGCTTGGTCGGCTCGATGCCCGCCAGTTCGGCGGCCAGTTCGCCGAGCAGCGGATCCATCTGCGAGGTGTGGCCCGCGCCGCGGGTCTGCAGCACGCGGGCGAACTTGCCCTCCGCCTCGACCCGCGCCACGATCGCCGCGACCTGGTCCTGCGGGCCGCCGATCACCGTGTTCGTCGGCGCCGCGTACACGCCGACCTCGACGTCCGGGTACTCCACGAGCAGCTTTTCGATGTCCTCGGCGCTGTATTCGACGAGCGCCATATTGCGCACGTCGGCGTCGCTGAGCATCTGCTCGCCCTCGTACATCAGGCGCGAGCGGGCGCAGATCACCCGCACCGCGTCCTCGAGCGGGAGACCACCGGCGATGTAGGCACCGGCGACCTCGCCCATCGAATGGCCCACCACCGCTTCGGGTTCGGCGCCGTGCGCGCGCAACACCGCGGCGAGGCCGACCTGGATGGTGAAGATGCCGACCTGCGAGGTGCCGACGTTGTAGTCCTGGGTGTCGTCCAGGAACATCTCGCGAATCGAGTACCCGGCCTCGTCCTGCACCAGCTCGTCGACCTCGTCGACGGCCTTGGCGAAGATCGAGTTCTCCAGGTAGAGCTGCTTGCCCATCTTGCGGTGCTGCGCACCGAAACCGGCGAGCACCCAGATCGGGCCCATGGCGGCCGGGGCGTCGGCGGTGAAGACACCGGTGCCCGGCTTGCCCGCCGCGATGGCGCGCAAGCCCGCGACGGCTTCCTCGTGCGTCTTGGCGAGCACCACACCGCGCGAACGCCAGTGGCTGCGCTTGGCCAGCGACCTGGCCACATCCTCGAGCGAGACATTGCGGCCCGCTTCGGATTCCAGCCAGTCGGCCAGTTCGGCGGCGGCGCGACGACGGCGCGAGGGCAGGTAACCGGACACCGGCAGGATCACCGGCAACGGCTCGCTGCGCTCGGCGGTCCATTCGGCAACGGGGGCAACACTTTCCGTGACCGCAGCGGCGGTTTCCGTAGCGGGCGCGGCGGTTTCGGTGGCTTCTTCGGATGCTTCGGCGACAACAGCGTCCGCGTCCGCGATCACGTCGGTCGTCTCGTCGTCGAGATCGGCATCGAGCGCGGCGACGGCGGAGTCGACCGCCGCGGCCTCGGACGCCACCGGCTCAGGGGTCGCCGCGACCTCGGCCGAAGCCGGAACATATTCCTGCACAACGATATGCGCGTTGGTGCCGCCGAAGCCGAAGCCGGAGACACCGATGGTCGCCTTACCGCTGTAGCGCGGGAACTCGGTGGGCTCGTCGACGACCTTCAGGTGTGCCTGCTCGAACGGGATGTACGGGTTCGGGCCCGCGTAGTTGATGGTCGGCGGCAACACGTTGTGCTGCAACGACATCACGATCTTGGCCAGGCTGGCCGCGCCCGCGGCGGACTCCAGGTGGCCGAAATTGGTCTTCACCGAACCGATCAGGGCGGGCTTGTCATCGTCGCGACCACGGCCGACCACCCGGCCGAGCGCATCGGCCTCGATCGGGTCACCGAGCAGGGTGCCGGTGCCGTGTGCCTCGATGTAGTCGACGGTGGACGGCACGATGCCCGCGTCCCGATACGCCCGGCGCAGCACGTCGGCCTGCGCATCGGGGTTCGGCGCGAGCAGGCCGTTGGACCGCCCGTCGTTGTTGATCGCCGATCCCTTGATGACGGCCATGATCCGGTCACCGTCACGCTCGGCGTCTGCGAGACGCTTGAGGACAACCAAGCCAGCGCCTTCGGACCGGGTGATGCCGTCGGCATCGGCCGAGAACGCCTTGATCCGGCCGTTCTTCGCGAACGCGCCGACCGAGTCGAAGCCGAGCGACGCCATCGGGGCGAGCAGCATGTTGACGCCACCGGCCAGCGCCAGATCGGCGTCGCCGTCGCGCAGCGCACGCACCGCCTGGTGAACGGCGACCAGCGTGGACGAGCACGCGGTATCGACGGCGACCGAGGGGCCGCGGAAGTCGTAGAAGTAGGAAACGCGGTTGGAGATGATGCCCGACGAGGCACCGGTAATGCCATAGGCCGCGGCCGACGCCGGCGCGGACGGATCCACGTCGCCGAGCCCGAGCGCGGCAACCATCATGAAGTCGCTGGTGCTGGTGCCGATGAACACCCCGACCGACTCACCCTTGAGCTCGCTCGCGGGAATCCTGGCGTGTTCCAACGCTTCCCAGGTCAGCTCCATCATCAGGCGCTGCTGGGGATCGACTTGCTGGACCTCGATCGGCGACATCGCGAAGAACTCCGCGTCGAAGCCCTTCACCACCTCCTGATCGAGGTAACCGCCGAGAGTGTTGGCCTCGGCGATGGCCTTGGCCGCTGCCGGGTCGCTGGTGAACTCCTCCCATCGGCCCTCGGGGAGCTCACGGATCGCATCGCCGCGACCGATGATGAAGTCCCAGGTCGACTCCGGGGTATCGCCCGCACCAGGCAACCGGGTGGACAGGCCGACGATGGCGATGTCGTGTGCCTCGCCCGGGGTGTACCCAGCCGTATAGAAGGCGTCGTCGGTAGCGTCCTGCGAGCCCTCCGGCTCACCGTTGATGACCACCTCGGCCAGCGACGCGATCGTCGGATGCTGGTAGACGACGGTCGCCGTCAGCACGACACCGGTCAGCTCCTCGATGTCTCCACCGAGCGCGAGGGCGTCGCGCGAGGCCAGCCCGAACTCCTCCATCGGCCGGTCCACCGTGATCTGCTCGATCGGCTGCCCGGTCGCCTCGGCGACCCAGTTGCGCAGCCACTCGCGCAACTCGGCAACCGACAGCTCGGCCGGTGCACCGCCCGTCGCCGCGGCGGCGGTCGCTTGCGCGGGCGCCTGGTCGGCGTCCGCGTCGGCGGGCAGAGTATCGGTCGTCGTGCTGGACGTGCCCTCGTTGTCAGCCATCAATTCCTCAAGCTACCTGTCTGCGTACCGGGCGCGCCGCGAATGTCGGCTGTCCGAGGGCACCCCTGGGCAATTACTCTTCCGGTGCATCGGGGAATGCCTGCTGGGTGTAACCACCCCGCAGCGTTCCCTCCAGATAGGCGGCCTTGCAGGCCCGCCGGGCGATCTTGCCGCTGGAGGTCCGCGGAATCGAACCCGCGGGAACCAGCAATACGTCTCGAACGGTGACGCCGTGGCGCGAGGCCACCGCGGCGCGGACCTCGTCCGCGATGGGTAGCGGGTCGGCCTTGCCCGCGCCCGGCCCCCGCTCGGCCACGATCACCAGCTGCTCGGAGGCGTCGTCGGCGTCGAACTTCAGTCCCGAATGGCTGCCCTGTTCGAAGACCAGCGCGGGTAGTTGATTGGCGGGCACCGAGAACGCGGCGACGAAGCCGGGGCGTAGCGCCTTCGAGGCTTCCTGCGCGGAGAACTCCAGATCCTGCGGGTAGTGGTTGCGGCCGTCGACGATCACCAGGTCCTTCACCCGCCCGGTGATGTACAGCTCGCCGTCCAGGTACACGCCGTAGTCGCCGGTGCGCATCCAGTTGGCGTCGCGGTCGGTGCCTTCGGCGTGGCTGCCCTCGGGCAGCCGGTGCGGCACCTTGTTATGGAAGGTCGCCGCGGTTTCGTCCGGCCTGCCCCAGTAGCCGATGCCCATGTTGTTGCCGTGCAGCCAGATCTCGCCGACCCGGCCGTCGGGTAGCTCGCGCCCGCCGTCGGCCTCGACGGTCTCCGGATCGACGATCACGGCCCACTGCGACAGCGCGACGTAACCGCAGGAGACCTGCGCGATGGCGTTCTCCGAGCCGGGTTCGACCTTGACCATCCGGCCCGCGTTCAGCTCGTGCCGGTCGACGTAGGTGACCTTGGCTTCGTCCTCGGCCTTGGTCGCGGACACGAACAGCGTCGCCTCGGCCATGCCGTAGCACGGCTTGATCGCGGTCTTGGGTAGGCCGTAGGGGGCGAACGCCTCGTTGAACTTCTTCATCGAGGAGGTGGTGACCGGCTCGCTGCCGTTGATCAGGCCGATCACGTTCGACAGATCGAGCGACTCGCCGTTCTTCGGCAGGCCCCGGGCCGCGGCATGCTCGAACGCGAAATTCGGTGCGGCGGCGAAGGTTCCGGCGCCGTCGGACTGCGCGGCGAGTTCCTTGATCCAGCGGTACGGACGGCGGACGAACGCACTCGGCGACATGATGGTGATGTACTTGCCGCCGACCGCGGGCAGGATCACCGTCAGCAGGCCCATGTCGTGGAACAGCGGCAGCCAGGTGACACCGCGCGAGTTCCAGTCCAGGTTGATCGCGTCCACCATCTGCAGCAGGTTGGTGCCGACCGCGCGGTGGGTGATCTCCACACCGGCCGGGGTACGGGTCGAGCCCGAGGTGTACTGCAGGTAGGCGATGTCATCGATCGCGATGTCCGGGCGCACCCAGCCTTCGCCGACACTGTCCGGGATGGCGTCGACCGCGATGATGCGCGGTCGCTGCGCGGCCGGCAGCGCACGGAAGAACTGACGCACACCGGCCGCCGAGGAGCTGGCGGTCAGGATGGCGGCGGGCTCGCAGTCGCCGAGCACGGCATGCAGGCGATCGGTGTGGCCTGGCTCGTCCGGGTCGAACAGCGGCACCGAGATGGTGCCGGCGTAGATCGCGGCGAAGAAGGAGATCACGTAATCCAGACCCTGGGGGGCCAGGATCGCGACCCGGTCGCCCGGGTTTGTCACCTGCTGCAGTCGAGCGGCCACCGCGCGCAGCCGAATGCCGAACTCACGCCACGTCAGTTCCTGCGCCTCGCCATCACGCTCACGCGAGTAATCGATGTAGCGGTACGCCAGGGTGTTCGCGTCGTTCCGGGTGTGCTTCTCGACGTGATCGACCAGGGTGTGATCCTCGGGAATTCGGATGTTCCCGGTCTCGTCCAGGTAGTCGTCGAAAGTCTCTTCCATTCCTTCTTCTCCTCCGAGGCACGCACAGCAAGACGGCGACAACGCCGCTGTTATCTGTGAGGCCCCGACTCGCTTTCGCCCGCGGGTGGCTCCAAGTGCCCGAGTCAGCCTGCAGTTATTGGGCGGTCTGCGCGGTGACCGCTATCGGCTAGATGTACTCAAACCAGAGTCATGTTACAGAGAAGACCGGCTCACTCGTCTCGCAGCAGGGGAATAACGGGGGCGAATGCGTCCATCTGGGTGGGAAAGACCCCGACATACGACATCGAGGTGAGTTGGCGCACACGACGGATCTGCTCGGCGATTTCCTCGAAGCTGCCGATGGCCACATACGGCGAGTTGAGGATGTCCTCGACCGAAAGCTTCACGTCCACCTCGAGATCCGGGTGCAGGCCGCGCTCGATCGCGGAAAGCGCCATCTCAGCGGTCTTCTCGCGATCGTCGGTGATCACGATGGCGGTGATGGCCCAGTTCAGCTCGATGTCGGCGAACCGGTCACCGGCGGCTTCCCGGATCAGGTTCACCTTCTCGATCGTCTTCTCGAGCGTGATGCCCGACAAGAGGCCTTTACCATTCTTCGTGGTCACCGGCACGACGGAGATGATGTCGGCGTGCTTGGCCGCCAGCCGCAGCATCTTCGGGCCGCCGCCGCCGGTGCAGATCGGCGGGCGCGGACCCTGCCGCGGCCGCGGCGTGCCCTTGATCCCGCGCACCTGGTAGTACTCGCCCTCGAAGGTGCACTCCTGACCGCGCAGCAGCACGTCCAGGATGGTCAGCGTCTCGTCGAGTTTCGCCAGCCGAACGCCGGGTGTCTCGTAGGGCAGACCCGCGGCGACGAACTCGTCCTGCTTCCAGCCCGCGCCGACACCGACCTCGAGCCGGCCCTTGGACAGCACGTCGATGGTGGCCAGATCCTTGGCCAGCACCACGGGGTGCCGGAAACCGTTGGCCAGCACCGATGTTCCGAGGCGGATCTTCTCGGTGGCCTGGGTCAGCGCGCCGAGGGCCGCGATCGGGCCGATCTGGTCACCCAGGTGATCGGGCACGACGAAGGTGTCGAAGCCGTATTCCTCGGCCTGCTGCGCCGTCTGGATGAACTTGCGGGCGCCACCTTCTTGCTTATTTCCCTCGCCGGCTGCCGCGAAGCGGAAGCTGCGCAACGGCGTACCAAGCGCGGTCGACTCACCGGCTGGTGCGGCGGCTTCTGTCATGAACTCATGCTCCTGGCTGTAAGGAAATTCGGGCGCGACGGTGCAGGCCGGTCCTGCCCCGAGCGCGGAGTCGGGGTTGCCTGCGTCGCGATCACCAGCGCACTTTACAGCGTGCCGGCCAACCGGAGTCGCGCTTGTCACGGCAGTACTGGGTGTACTGCCTGCCGACCCGGGAATTGCCTGTGACTTCTCACGACTCCACCTCGCTGAGGCTCGGCTCCGTCGTGCGAAGAACGCGCTGCATCCTCGGTTCGCTCGCTGACGCTCACTCACGAATGCGGCGGATGCGGCGCGGATTCGATGAGACCGTTCGCCCAGTTGACGGTCCACTGGGTGGAGGTGGTCCCGTTCTCGTCGACGACGAAACCGTTGTACAGCGCGTGCACCGGATTGCCCGCCGCGCGCACCAGTGCGCCGACGCTGCCCATGATGTTCCACGGGCTCAACGCTTCTCGCGGTGCGTCGCAGATCAGGTCGCCTTGCGCGCAAATGGTGTAGGTGCGATCGGCCAGTTCACCGAAGCCGCCGGGTCGCGGCCCGGTCATGGTGATGCCCGGCACGTTGAGGCCCTTCAGCGCGACCTCGGCACCGACCCCCGATGGCACCGCGCCGATCTGGATGGGCTGGCCCGGACCGGTATCCCCGGTGCGCCGACCATCCGAAATGAGCGTCACGCCGAGCACCTTGTTCGCCGGGACCGGCCCCTTGCCCGCGCCGATCTGCGCGGCCACATCGCCCGCGATCACCGCGCCCTGGGAGAACCCGGCGATCACGTAGGTGGTCAGCGGACATTCGCGGTATCGCGCCTGCATCGCGTCGACCATCCGCTGCGTGCCCTCGGACCGGCTGTTGTTATAGGACTGCTGACCGTCCGGCGGGATCGCGATCGGATTGGAGAACTGCGCGACGTACGGGACGGTGTACACGTCCAGCCGTTCCTTCGGGAATCGCTGCTCGACCGGGTTGGAGATATTGAGCATCAGCGACACCGGGTTCGCGGTGGGATTGTGCGGGTCGTCGTTGCTGTTGGACTCCCAGGTGCCGGGCACCGAGATCATCTGCACATCCGGACAGGTCGCCGACTGCGAGGTCGGCTCCTTCGGCGGCTTCGGCCCCGGCTTCGGCTGGCGCAGCAGCCCGGCCAGCAGGTACCACAGCAGCAGCACCACGACGATGATCAGGATGGGAATCCCGATCAGCAGGAGACATCCCACCGGCCGCGACCGGCGGGATGTCGAACCGCGGCGCGCATTCACTGGCAGTACGTCTGCTTCGCGGCGCTGATGTAGATCTGCCCGGCCTTCTCCACCGGCATCTTCGCCGGATCGAAGGACGGATCGGAACCTGCCATCGCGCTCACGAAGGTCATCAGGTCCTGATCGGACGCACCGGACGCGCTGCCCTGGCACACGTAGTTCGCCACGCTCAGCGCGATATCAGGGGTGGACGGGGTGACGCCCTGCTGCTTCAGCGCGTCTAGGTACTTCTTGTCCTTGTCGCTGAGCTTCGAGGTGTCGGCGGGCGGCGCCGCTTCGGCGGGCACCGGCTGTGGCCGCTCGGGCGCCACCGTGGCTTCCGGCGTCTGCTCGGGTTCGGGGGCCGGCGCCGGCTGTCCGGTATCGGCGCTGGTGGTGGACGAGGCGGGCGGCTGCGTCGCCGCCGTGGTGCGGGTCAGCGTCGGCGTGCTCGACGCGGTCGAGTCGTTGCCGCCACAGGCGGCAAGCAGGCCGGTAGCGGCGATCGCCACAACAACGCCGAATACCTTTCCACGGGTCCTCTGCATGAATTCTGTCCTCGATCTGTTCGCAAACGGGGGAGGTCGCCCACCAGGCTAGCGGCAAGACCTGAGCAACCGGGGGCAGACAACAAACAGACCGGTCCGATTTAAAGGCCGTGAACCTCCGGTTTGCCATCTCGCACAATGATGAACCCGGCTTGGAAGTTCTGCTGCACACCGCCGGGAACCGGGAACTCGTCGCTGATCGGATACCCGAGCTTGCCGTTCTCATAGCCGAGCACCTGCCAGGCCTCCATGATCGGGCCGTTGCGCACGGCCCACGCACCCGACAGTGGACTCCAGTAGATATTGCCGCCCTCGAAACGGCTGTACCGGCCGAGGTCCTTCAGCGGCTGTTCCTCGGCGGCGGGGAAGCCGAGCCAGCTGTTCTCGTAACCCATCTCGGCGTATTTGCCCAGGATCATGCCCTGCACCCGGTGCACACCGGTCTTGGCGCTGTAGTAGAACGGGCCGTTCTCGAAGGCCTGCACGGCGCCGTCCCGGTTCGGCGTCTTGACCTCGGGTGCGATGGGATAACCGGCGGGCCCGCCCTCGTAGCCCTGCTTGCCCCACTCGTCGAGGATCGCGCCGCGCACCACCTGGGCGCCGGTCTGCGGCGTCCAGTAGAGCGAGCCGCGCTGGAAAGTCTGCATTCTGCCCTTGCCGTCGGGCAGTCCGCGTTCGTCGCCGGTCGGCAGCCCGAGCGGCCCGCCCGGGCCGAGCGCCGCCTGATACCCGCCGCCGATCATGCCGCCGACCGGGTGCGCGCCGCCGCCCTGCGCGAAAAAGACCCGGCCGGACCGGAAGTCCTGCGCCACCCCGCCCGCCACCGGGTACTCGCCGGTGACACAGTCACCGAGCCAACCGTTGGCGGCGGCCACCGTGGCGATCTGGCCCGCGGCGGCGCACGCGGGCTTACCCGGGTCGGTGCCGAGCGCGGACGCGGCCTGGGTCCAGGATTGGCGCATCTCGAAGTCCCAGTACGGCCAGGAATGCGTGCCGGACGGGCGGTAATTCACCTGGGCCGGGATGGCCAGCTTGCCGAGTTTGGTGACGAAGTTCTGCGAGGTGAGCCGGGACAGGATCTCCAATCCCATGCCCGCGTAATTGGTGCTGACCCCCGGGATGCCGGACGCCTGGTCGAACGGACCACTCGCGCCGCTGCCACTGGAGACGTAGAGGGCGACCCCCTTCAGCTTCTCGGCCAGCGTGTACGGATCGTGCGCGGCCCATTCCGGACTGGTCGGCGGGCCCCACATGGCGCCGACGTCGAAACCGCCCGCCTCGCGCATGGCGAACTGGATGGCCTGCGGCATGCCGATCGTGGTGGTGGTGAGAAAGCCCGAGTAGGACGCGGCGTATCTGGCGAAGCCGGGGTTACGCGCGGCCAGGAACATGGCCGCCGTGCCGCCCATCGAAAGTCCTTCCATGCCACGGACATCCGTCGCCCGCCAGGCTTCCTCGAGCAGCGGCGGCAACTCCTTGGTCAGGAAGGTTTCCCACTTGTAGTTCTTGCCGTTGTTCGGTTGTAGCCAGTCGGAGTAGAAGCTGGACTGACCGCCGATCGGCAGCACCACGGTGACGTTCTTGTCGGCGAAGAAATCGACGGCGCCCGCGTCCTTGGTCCAGCCGCTCTCCTCGTCGGTGGCGCGCAGGCCGTCCAGCAGGTACAGCACCGGGAAGCGCGCGTCGGGGCGGGTGTTCCAGTCCCTGGCCAGCAGCAACTGCACCTGGATCGGCGTGGCCATGGACGGCGAGTTGATCCACAGCGCCACCCGGCGGTCGGTCAGCCAGACCACCTTCTGCACGGTTGCCGGGGCGACGGCTTCCGGGGTAGCGGCGGGCTGCGCGGCCGCGGGCGAAATGCCCGCCGCCAAGGGGATCACCATGGCGGTGGCGAGCACCGCTAACCGCCCGCGAGCCGGTCGCACGCCGCGACGCTCGCGTCTCCCCCATCTGCCGCGCCGAATCCCTGCCACAAGAGCTTTCTACTCCGCTGTTCGGCATGTTCCGGGGAGGACACGCACGAAAACGATTCGGGCCGTACCCCGATGGGGTACGGCCCGAATCGTCAGTCAGATATCACCAGGCGCCGGTGGCGTCCAGGATCTGGTTGCGGGAGGCGAACAGCTGGCCCTCCCAGTACTTCCAGGAGTGGGTGCCGACGGCCGGGAAGTCGAACCGGGCCGGGATACCCAGCGAGGCCAGGCGAGCCTGGAACGCGCGGGTGTTGACCAGCGAGAGCGCCTCGAGCGCCATCGCGTTGCCGGTGTTGAAGACGCCGATCGCCGAGTTCGGCGCGTCGTACTGACCCGGCAGGCCGCTGGCCGCCGAGATGTACATCGGCAGGCCCTTGAGCTGCGGTGCGAACACGAAGGGGTCCATCCGCAGCCACGCCGGGCTCCACGGCGCCGCCATCGAGTCGACGTTGAACTTGCCCGCGTCCAGCATGGCGATGCGGATGGCCTCACGCATGCCCGGCGCGGAGATGTTCAGGTAGCCGGAGTAGGAGGCGGCGAACTTGAACTGGTCCCGGTGGTAGGCGGCCAGTGCCAGCGCGCCACTGCCGCCCATGGACAGACCGGCCACCGCGTTGTTGGTGCGCGAGACGCCGTAGCCCTCGAGGAAGGCCGGGAGCTCCTTGGTCAGGAAGGTCTCCCACTTGTAGGTGGTCTTCTGACCGTTGGTGTTGCTCGGTGCGTACCAGTCCGTGTAGAAGCTGGACTGACCGCCGACCGGCATGACCAAAGTGATGTTGTCGTTCGCGAACTGCTGCAGTGCGTTCGTCTCGAACGACCACGCATTGCGGTCGTCACGCGCCCGCAGTCCGTCGAGCAGGTAGAGCGCCGCGTTGCCGCCGCGCGATGCCCACTGCACCTGAACCTTGATCGGGCCCATGCTGGACGGGACCATCAGATCTTCGAATCCGCCTGCGGGAGCACGCAATACCGGTGCGTGCACCGGCGCCGCGGTGGCGATCGGGGCCGCCATACCCGCGGCGATCGGTAGCGCCATCACAGCGGCACCGACTGCCAGAATTCGATTACGCCAACTACGAGGTGCGCCTCGCCGTCCCGACTTCGTTCTCATCGGCGCGGCCGCCCTGCCGAAACGCATGAATCCTGCTCTCTTTCTGCTTTTCTGCCTGTTGTGGTGCCGTCCGCGACCCCGAGGGGTCGAACCGCACCAGTGCTGCCAACGAGACGCCTGCCACGTCGCACCGGACCCCGACATTCCGGCACACGTGGCAGCGCTACAACGATCTGGTCACACTTGCGCTCGCTGGACGATATTCGACGCCTGAAGCCTTAGCAAGGCCGAGGCAACCAGGTGGCCGAAATCCGCCCGTACGCAATCTGTGATGGTGCGGTGACCCTATCGCGTTCCGCTGGTTATTGTCGTGCCGGAGCACCAAATTTTTACCTGATGGCCGGAAGTGTCAGCACCGCGGCGCGAGCGTCAGGCCCGGAGGAGGCAGCGGAGCGTAACCACGCAGGGCCCAGGGAGTGCCGCGAATTCAACTCAGCCCAAATTCGCGCTGAGATCGGGCAGCATCTGGAAGACCTGGTCCTGCCAGTAGTTCCAGCTGTGCACACCCACCGGCGTGTAGACGAACACGGCGTTGCTCGGTCCGAGACTGTTCATCCGCGCTTCGAACGCACGGGTATTGGCGAGCGCGATCGTTTCCAGCGCCATCGCGTTGCCGAGGTGGTAGACGTCGATCGGCGCGTTGATCACATCGCGCGGCCCGTTCACGCCGTTGCCGGTGGCGATCCACAGTCGAGTTCCGTTGTCGCGCAACAGTGGCGCGAACATGAACGGGTCGTTACGCAACCAGCGCGGATCCCATGGCGGGCCCCACATGGCGTCGATGTTGTAGCCGCCCGCGTCGAGCATGGCCAGCCGCAGCCCCTCCTTCATGCCGGGCGCGGAAATGTTCAGGTAGCCCGAATACGAACCGGCATAACGGAACTGGTCGGGATGGTATGCGGCCAGGGCGAGCGCGGCGCTGCCCCCCATGGACAGCCCGAACACGCCGTTGCCGTGTGGGTTGAACCCGAGGCGGTCGCGCAGCGCCCAGCGCAGGTTGTCGGTGAGGAAGGTCTCCCACGCGTAGGGCCGCTGTTGGCCATTGGTATTGCTGGCCGCAATCCAGTCCGAATAGAAGCTGGACTGCCCGCCGACCGGCATCACCAGATTGATGTTCCACTGCGGCAGCACGCGGGAGATCTCGGTGTCGACTTCCCAGCCGCTCAGATCGTTGCGGGCCCGCAGCCCGTCCAGGGCGTAGACCACCCGGTGGGTGTTGCCGTCCGCGGCCGGGAAGATCCGCGACTTGATCGGGCCCATGCTGGAGTCGACCCAGAAGTCGAAGCCATCGGGATTGTGCGCGGCCTGCGCGTCCGGGCCGAGGCCGCCGAGGGCGGCGCCGAACGGCAGCGCCAGTGCGAGCACGAGACCTGCGACGCCGCGGCGAAGCCGGCGGCGGCCGACCATATCGGGCGTACTGGCTACCATTCCGCGTACTTCGGCTGAACGCATCGATTCGACCTTTCGCCCGCGCGGTCGTCGTTGACCGCAACTGTGGTGCATGGAGATCGATACACGCCACCGAGGGCTTCCAGCGCGAAGTTCTCGGCCTTATCGCTCTTCATAGGCACTTGTTCGTTCTCTGCCCTCTGGAAAACGCCCAGCGATGCGGGATCGTGATGAAAACCAAAGATTTGCCGCGGTTAAAGGTTTTCCCCGAACGACTCGGCCCGCGTAGACCGGAATAGCTTCCCAGCGATCAATCAGACAATCGACTGGCTCAGTGCGGGCAGGCCGGCCGAAACGACAGACCGCCCGGCGCTTGGTAGCGCCGGGCGGTCTGTTTACCAGGATTTCGTCAGCCGATATTGGCGGACATGTCCGGAATCATCCGGTATGCCTCATCGGTCCAGTTGTTCCAGGCGTGGATGCCGAAGGCGGGATAGGAGTAGACGGTATTACCGCCGCCCAGCGTCGCCATGCGGACTTGGAACGCGCGAGTGTTCGCCAGTGCCAACGCCTCCAGGCCCATGCCGTTGAGGGTGTTGAAGCTCGGCGGGTCGTTCGCCGCGGGCAAGCCGCTCGCCGCGGCGATCCACAAACGGGTGCCGTTGCGGACCAAATTGGGTGCGAAGACGAACGGATCCATCCGCAGCCACTGCGGGCCCCACGGCGGCGCCATCGAGTCGACGTTGTAGCCGCCCGCGTCGAGCATCGCGATGCGGATCGCCTCCCGCATGCCCGGCGCGGAGATGTTCAGGTAACCGGAGTACGAACCGGCGAAGCTGAACTGGTCCGGGTGGTAGGCGGCCAGCGTGAGCGCCGCGCTGCCGCCCATGGACAGGCCGAACACGCCGTTGCGGTTCGGGTTGAACCCGAGCCGGTCGCGCAACGCGTTGCGTAGGTCCTGGGTCAGGAAGGTCTCCCACTGGTACCGGTAGCTCTTGCCGGGCCCGGCGGCCAAGATGTTGAGTGCGCCGGAGCCGGAGGACGAGCCCGAGCCCGCCGGAATGCCGAGCAGCTCACTCGGCGCGTTCCAGTCGGCGTAGAAGCTGGACATACCGCCGACCGGCATGACGACGTTGATGTTCCAGTCCGCCAGCACCTGGGGAACGTTGGTTTCGATCTCCCAGCCATTGAGGTTCTCGGGGGCGCGCATGCCGTCCAGCACGTAGGCGACCCGGTTGGTGTTGCCGTCCCTCGCGCGCAGGATCCGGGACTTGATCGGCCCCATGCCGGAGTCGACCCAGAAGTCGAACGCCGCGGGATCGAAGGCCGCCGATGCGGTGGCGCCGCTGCCTGCTGCCGCTATTCCGAAGGGCAGCAAAAGGGCCACAGCGATCCCCAGTGCGGACCGCTTCATCCACGAACCAGTCACTCCGGACCTACCGGGTCTACCTTTCCAGCGGGCAATTCGCATCAAACTCGACCTTTCGTTCGGGCGACCGGGGGGCAAACAACTGGCGATCTCCACCGGCCCCCTCTTCGGACACCGAGAGCCGCCGTCCGCTCTATCCGGACGAATCGACCTCTGTGCATGTTCTCCGTGTATCAATCGGCACCGGATGCTTATATGTTGCTGGAAAGTGACCCATGCCACAACTCGCCTACCGCTACCCCTCCACATTCGTTACCAAACCCGAGTTGGACGACTGGCAAACGAAAGACCGCCCGGTGCACTCGGCACCGGACGGTCCGGTCGAACAGACTTACCCGAAATCACCCGATATTGGCGGACATATCCGGGATCATCCGGTAGACCTCGTCGGCCCAGTAGGTCCAGTTGTGCACACCGACGGCCGGGAAGTCGTAGGTGGCGTTGTTGGCGCCCAAGGTGAGCATCCGGACCTGGAACGCGCGGGTGTTGGCGAGTGCCAGCGCCTCGAGTCCCATCGCATTGACGGTATTGAAGCTCAGACCGTCGGCCGCGCTCGGCAGACCGCTACCCGCGGAAATCCACAGCCGGGTGTTGTTGGCCTTGAGGCGCGGGGCGAACACGAACGGATCCATCCGCAGCCACTGCGGGCCCCACGGCGGCGCCATCGCGTCGATATTGAAGCCACCCGCGTCGAGCATGGCCACCCGCAGCGCCTCGCGCATACCCGGCGCCGAGATGTTCAGGTAACCGGAGTACGAACCGGCGTAACGGAACTGGTCCGGGTGGTAGGCCGCCAGGGTCAGCGCGGCGCTGCCGCCCATGGACAGGCCGAACACGGCGTTGCCGGTCGGACTGAAGCCGAGACGGTCCCGCAGCGCGTAACGCAGGTTCTGGGTGAGGAAGGTTTCCCACTTGTAGGTGTTCGTCTTGCCCATGCCCGCGGAGCCCGACAGCAGGCCGGAGCCGGAGTTGGCGGAGCCGGTGGACGAGGACCCGGCGCTGCCGAGACCGAAGAAGTTGCTCGGCCCGGTCCAGTCGGCATAGAAGCTGGACGGACCGCCGACCGGCATGACGACGTTCATGTTCCACTTGGTCAGCTCGCGCACGACCTCGGTGTCGACTTCCCAGCCGTTCAAGTCCGGTCGCGCCCGCATGCCGTCCAGCGCGTAGACCACGCGACTGGTGTTGCCGTCGGCGGCTCGGAATACCCGGTTCTTGATCGGACCCATCTCGGAGTCGACCCAGAAATCGAAGCCGTCCGGGTTGAATGCCGCGGACGCCGGTCCGGCCGGGCCTGCCACCGACACCCCGAGCGGTAGCAGAATCGCCATCGATACCAGCACCGAACGTTTCAGCCAGGATCCGGCTCTTCGAGTATTCAGACGCCCGATCACGCCTCGCATCAGTTTCGACCTCTCGTTCACGCAACGGCATCGGCCGTCGTCTATCACGATGACCCGCCGATGCCCACAACTAGTCGACGTCATGGCGGGCGTACTTTCGCAGCCTAGCGTGTCATCGATACATGGGCGTTATCGAACCGAGACAGAGCGGTGCATGCCACGTTGTGGAGGGTTACCAATGCGACCACTGGGCCCCCTGTGAAAGGAGGGCCCAGTGGGGCTTTGTCAGTCCGCTTGACTAGCGCGGTGCCTGCGGGGCCTTGGGGAACGGATCGACCAGACCGCAGCGCTGGATCTCGTACTTGGGCACCCGATCGATCCGGTACTTGGCGAACCGCAGCGCGTTGCGCAGATTGTGCCGGAAGCGCTCGAAGGTGAACGGGTCGCGATAGGAGACCAGCAACGCCTCGGTGTCCGGGCAGGACATCGCGGTGCGCGCCTGGGTCACCCACTTCTCGTCCAGGTACCACGGCATCCACGGCTTCTTGTCCACCATGCCGGTGTCCACGATGACCCAGTCCGGGTACAGGCTCTTGTCGTGCCCGATCCGGCCGTCGGTGAGCCGCTCGGTATGCGCGGCGAGCGGATAGGCCAGGCCCATCTGG
Source organism: Nocardia brasiliensis (assembly GCF_042691675.1). Lineage (GTDB taxonomy): Bacteria > Actinomycetota > Actinomycetes > Mycobacteriales > Mycobacteriaceae > Nocardia > Nocardia brasiliensis_D. The sequence goes on along the minus strand of NZ_CP170507.1, from coordinate 245,306 downwards.
TCGATGACGCGCACGTCCAGCGGAACGTTCATGCTGGTCATGCCGAGATTGAGGAAGTAGACCGTGTGTCCGGCGCCGCCGGCCGGGATCGGCTGTGGCGGTGGGGCGATGTACCAGAACATGAACGACGGCGAGTTCAGCAGCAGGCCACCGTTCGGGGTCTCGGCGATGTTGTCGACCATGGCGCGGATGCGCGGGTAGTCCAGGTAGTCCTCGGCCAGGATCGGATGGTCGTGGCCGGTGTTGAGGACGTAGTAGACGCGCTCGTCCACGATGCCGGACGAACTGATCTTGGTGCCGGTCTTGATCGCGGTCGTGTTCGCGGCGAACAGCGCCCAGCCCGCAGCGCCGAGCAACGCGAAGAGCACCACCGCGAAGGACCAGTCGACGGCCGTCGCCGACCGCAGTCCACCCGCGGGCAGCCGGATCGGCACCACCGCGACCGGCAGCAGCAGCAAGAACAACTGCGCCAACAGCATTCGGCCGTGCATGAAGTCGCCGCCGACGCGCAGTGCGTACACCGTGAGCAGGAATCCACTCAGCAGCACCAGGGTGACTACCGCACCGGGCGAGCGCAACCACACCCGAATTCGCCGCACGCTCCACCGGGGCTGTTCGTCCGGTGCGGCATGCCGACCGCCCGGATCCGCGGGCGCGCCGGGCTTTCCGCGCGCCGCGACCACTCCCGCGACGAGCAGCACCAGCAGCGGCACCCACAGGTAGTACGGACCCACGAGATCCCACAGATAGGTGAAGCCCTGACCCCACTTGGCACCGCCCGCGTCCTTGGCGACCGCGGTGTTCGGGTAGGGCAGGCCGTAGTAGCCCATCCGCCAGATCTGGTAGCCGAGCGGCACCAGTCCGGCGACGGCAACGATCAAGGCACGCAACACGATCGGGCCGAACCGGAATTCCGGCATCGGCGCGATCACGATCATCAGCAGCGCGAGCCCGCCGACCAGCGTCATCTCCGGCCGGATCAATGGGGCCAGCCCCGCGAGGAACACCAGGCCGAGCAGACCCGGGAGTCGGACGCGCTCCGCTTGGCTCCAGCGGATCAGCTGCCACCACAGCAGACCCAGCCAGCAGATCACCAGACCGCTCTCCAGGCCCGAGGTGACGTAGTCGCGGGCGGGCGGGACGGCGATGTAGACCAGCATCCCGGCGGGCAGCAGCAGCGCCGACTCGGTGCCGCCCCACAGCCGCGCCGCGCCGAGCATGGCGAACACCACGGCCGCCATCGACGCCGTGAACGCGACACCGAGCACGACGTACTCCAGCCGCGCCTCGGTCAGCCAGCTGAAGAACCAGACGATGTAGGTCCACGCGGTGCTGGTGTTGGTCTCGACCCGCTCGCCCTCGTTGAAGACGGGCCCGTTGCCGGCCAGCAGGTTACGCACCGTGCGCAGCACGATCAGGCCGTCGTCGGCGATCCAGCGACGCTGCCAGCCGCCGACGGCGAAAAGGAGGACGGTGAGCGCGACCCCACCGACGAACGTGGCAGTGGATAGGCGGGCGAACCGCGACGCCGAGCGGGCCGGCTGTTCAGCCGGCCCCTCGTTCGCGTATTCCGTTCGCTCCACTTCCGCTACCAGCATCTCGTCAGGTGAGATAGACAGCGACACCTACCGCTCCGATCCAGGCAATTGCGAGGAACTGGAGGACGCGATCCCCCAGCGCGATCTCTTCGGGTTCACCGGCCTCGCCGCCATCGACGTCGACCGCGTAACGCAGGATAGCGATGGTAAACGGAATCATAGAGATAGAGAACCAATTGGTGTCTTTCAGACCGTCCTGCTGGAACGCCCACAGACCGTAGAACACCACGACGGCCGTTGCCGCGAGGGTCCAGATGAACCGCAGGTAAGTCGGCGTGTAGTACTCCAGCGACTTACGGATCTTGGCGCCGGTCCCCAGCGCGATCTGCAGTTCGGCATAGCGCTTGCCCGCCGCCATGAACAGCGAACCGAACGCCATGATCAACAGGAACCACTGCGACAGAATGATATTCGCGGCCGCGCCACCGGCGACGGCACGCAGCAGGAAGCCCGAGGACACAATGCAGATGTCCAGCACCGCCTGGTGCTTGAGCCCGAGGCAGTAGGCCAGCTGGATGCCGATGTAAACCGCCATCACCACGGCCAGATGCCAAGAGGCGAGGAACGATCCGGCGATCGAGCCGACGAGCAGCACCACCGAGAGGAGGTACGCCAGTTTGATCGGGACGACACCCGCGGCGATCGGCCGGTACCGCTTCGTCGGGTGCGCCCGGTCGGCATCCACGTCGAGCGCGTCGTTGATCAGGTAGATGCCCGAGGCCGCCATGCAGAACACCACGAACGCGATCCCGATGGGCCTGAGCACGTCGAGCTCGTTGGCCGTGCCCGCGGCCAGCGGGGCCGCGAGCACCAGGACGTTCTTGACCCACTGCCGTGGCCGGACAGCCTTGAACAGCCCACCGGCCAATGTCTTCGGCGGACCCTTGACGACCGCTTCGGCTAGGTCGGTTCCGGTTGGCTCTTCACTCATGTCAACTACCAAGGCTCTTTCTGTGGCGGTCATCGAGTCTCTTTTCGGCGGCAAGCACTACGGCGGCGGACGCGGCACCGAGCGCGGAACCGGCGAGCACATCGGAGGGATAGTGCACCCCGAGCACAACCCGGGACAGCAGCATCGGCGGGACGAGCACCGCAGGAAAGGGTAGCCCGGTCAATCTGCCGAGCAACACCGCCGCCGCGGTCGTCGAGGTGGCATGCGAGGACGGGAAGCTCAGCTTGCTCGGTGTCGACACATTGACCTGCACCGACGGATCGTTGGGGCGGGGCCGCCGGACGATCCGCTTGATGACGATCGAGGCCGCGTGCGCGCCGACCGCGCCGACCGCAACACCGGCCCACTGCCTGCGCCGCGGCTTGTCGACGACCCAGCCCGCCGCGGCAATGCCGACCCAGCCGAGCGCGTGCTCACCGAAGTGCGACATGCCGCGCGCCGCCTTGACCACCTCGGGTGTCCCGATCCTGGCCTGCACCGCGTTGAGGATCTTCACCTCGGCCGGCGCCTGCCGCGCCGCCGGCACCGCGGACACCGGTCCGCCGTGGCCGTTGGTGCTCTGCAGCGGCTGGTTCACCGCGGTGTTGTCCGCGAGACTCACGACTCCGCCTCGCTGACGCTCGGCTCCGCCGTGCGCCTCGGCACGCTGTAGCCCCGGTTCGCTCGCTGACGCTCCCTCACTGCTCGTCACCCTTCGTCTCGGCGCCGATGCCGAAGGCATTTTCCCAGGCCGCGGTGCTGGTCAGCTGCGGGTGGGCGGCGCGGTAGCGCTGCTGCATCTCGGGGAAGCGCGCGGCCAATTCCTTGCGCAGACGCATGGCTTCCTTGAACAAGCCGAGGGCCTGGCGCGGGTCGCGCTTGCGGTAGACGACGCCGCGGCCGTCGGCGGTGGTGACCGTAACGCCGTCGACCTGCGACAGCAAGAACCAGCGCGCGTCCAGCGTCGGGACGTTCAGCTGCGGGGTCTGGTGGTGCTGGGTGTGCGCCGGGCGCAGGTTGTGCACCAGGCCCTTGGCCAGCCGGACCACCTTGGCGATCGGGTTGGCCGGCTCGCCGACCGCACCGACCTCGACGTGGCTGGCCAGCGGCAGCTCGGTGGAGGAGGGCAGGATGACCGCGTCCGGGAACTGCTTGCGCAATTCGTGCACCGCGCCGAGCGCGCTGGGCAACAGCTGGAACAGCCGCTCCGGACCCGCCAGGAAGTCGCGGATCGCCAGGTTCTGGATGGCAACCGTCGAATACTCCAGGCACAGCAGGTGTTTCAGGGTCGCCTTGATCGTGTTCGCGACCATGGCCCGGCCGTTGCCCGGCAGGTGCAGCGAGGCGACGACCAGCCGGTTGCGCAGGTGGAAGTACGCCTGCCAGTCGATGGCGTCGTCCTTGTCGCTCCACGCCATGTGCCAGACCGCGGCACCGGGCAGGGTGACCGTGGAGTAGCCGTGCACCCGGGCGCGCAGACCGTATTCGACGTCGTCCCACTTCAGGAACAGCGGCAGCGGCTGCCCGATCTCCTCGGCGACCCGGCGCGGGATCACGCAGGTCCACCAGCCGTTGAAGTCGACGTCGATGCGCCGGTGCAGCAGCTTGGAGTTGTCGCGGTCCTTGAGCGGGTACTTGGCGAAGTCGTGGTCGTACTCGACGTTCGGCGCGGAGGTCCACATGAAGATGCCGCGGTCCACGACCTCGCCCATGCTGTGCAGGTGCGAGCGCTCCTGCAGGTTGAGCATCTGCCCGCCGACCAGCATGGGCGACTTGGCGAATCTGGCGAAGGCCAGCGCGCGCAGGATCGAGTCCGGCTCGATCTCGATGTCGTCGTCCATGTAGACGATGTACTGGGCGTCGGTGGTCTTCAGCGCCTCGTACATCACCCGGCTGTAGCCGCCGGAGCCGCCGAGGTTGGGCTGGTTGTAGATGGCGAGCCGATCGCCGAGCACGGCGGCGGCCTCGGTGAAACCGGCCTCGTCGACCACCTTGCGGTTGCCCTGATCGGCGACGATCACCGCGGCGATCTTCTCCAGCACCAGCGGGTCCGAGCCGAGCGCGGCAAGGGTTTTCACCAGATCCGTCGGCCGGTTGAAGGTCGGCATGCCGACCGCGATGGTGCCCTCATCGGGCGCTTCGACCGGCGCGTGCCAGCCACCGGACAGCAGGGTGACCGCGGTGTCGGTGGTGATGTCGAACCAGATCCAGCCGCCGTCCTCGAACGGGCCCAGATCGGTTTCGAACTCCACGTGCACCGACTCCGCACCGCGCGCGACAGCGAATTCCTTGCCCTGCACGTGGATTCGCGAACCATCCGCCTTCGACCGGTACACGTCGACCCGACCGTGACCGGCCAGCTCCAGGCGGAGCACTACCGATCCCAGGATGCTCCAGCGGCGCCAGTAGCTCGCGGGCAGCGCGTTGAAGTAGGTGCAGAACGACACCTCGGACTCCGCGCCGATCGACAGCGAGGTGCGGGTGGTGGCGTGCGCGCGCTTGGCGTTGGTCGCCGACTCCTCGACATAGAGGGTGCGTACGTCCAGCGGCTCACCCGGCCTCGGCAGGATGATGCGCTGCAGCAGCGATTTCGCGCGGGTCTCGGTGGTCATGTCTTCCACAATGGATTGGGAGGTCATTCTGCACTTTCGTCAGCGAGCGGCGCACCGGTCTCCAGATGCGGCCGCAGCACATTGTCGAACATGCTCAGCGCGCTACCGATCGCCATGTGCATGTCCAGGTACTGGTAGGTGCCGAGGCGGCCGCCGAAAAGGACCTTCTCCGTTGCCGTTTCCTTCTTGGCCAGGGCGCGGTAGGCGGCCAGCTTGGCCCGGTCCTCCGGCGTGTTGATCGGGTAGTACGGCTCGTCGCCGGTCTGCGCGAAACGGGAGAACTCGCGCATGATCACGGTCTTGTCGTTCGGGTAGTCGCGCTCGGGGTGGAAGTGGCGCGGCTCGATGATGCGGGTGAACGGCACGTCCGCGTCGTTGTAGTTCATCACCGAGGTGCCCTGGAAGTCGCCGGTCTCGAGCACTTCGGTCTCGAAATCGATGGTGCGCCAGCCGAGTTCGCCCTCTTGGTAGTCGAAGTAGCGGTCCAGCGGGCCGGTGTAGACGACGGGGGCGTCCGGGTTCGCGGCGCGCAGTTCCTCGCGCACCTCGAACCAGTCGGTGTTCACCCTGACCTCGATGAGGTCGGAGGCGGCCATGTTCTCCAGCCACTTGGTGTAGCCCTCTTTGGGCAGGCCCTCGTAGGTGTCGTTGAAGTACCGGTTGTCGAAGGTGTAGCGCACCGGGAGCCGGGTGATGTTGCCCGCGGGCAGTTCCTTCGGGTCGGTCTGCCATTGCTTGGCGGTGTAGTCGCGGACGAATGCCTCGTACAGCGGGCGGCCGATCAGCGAGATCGCCTTCTCCTCGAGGTTCTGCGCGTCCTTGGTGTCGACCTCCGCGGCCTGCTCGGCGATCAGCTTGCGCGCCTCTTCCGGTGTGAAGTAGCGGCCGAAGAACTGCGAGATCAGGCCGAGGCCCATCGGGAACTGGTAGGCCTGCCCCTTGTGCATCGCGAAGACCCGGTGCTGGTACCCGGTGAACTCGGTGAACTGGGTGACGTAGTCCCAGACCCGCTTGTTCGAAGTGTGAAACAGGTGCGCCCCATATTTGTGGATCTCGATCCCGGTGTCCGGGTCCGGCTCCGAATAGGCGTTGCCGCCGAGGTGGTAGCGACGATCGATCACCAGCACGCGTTTGCCGAGTTCGTTAGCGGCGCGTTCGGCGACGGTCAGCCCGAAGAAACCGGAGCCGACGACGATCAGATCGAACTGTGAGGTGGAGTTGGCGGAGTTACCCGGGGACGATGCGACGGTCACGGGAGCCCAGAGTATCGGAAGTCCGCGCCGGGCCCCGGTGGAGTCGCGAGACGCACAGACCCACACCGCGCCGGTGCCCGATTTCGTGCCCGAGCCACCCGAATTTCCCCGCCCGTTTCCCAAAAGCAGACCTACTGGCCACGGTCCCCCCGTTGAATGTCCGCCCGCACCCCTCAGCCGGACATTTCCCGCCGGCCATCCACTCCCGAACCTGCTTCGACCCAGGTTTCGGTGTAGTGGGCGGAAGTGAGCAGGTATACGGCCAGCGGTAGGGCGAGCCCTGCGACGCCGGCCACCCAGTCGCGGTGGACGAAGGCGGTCAGAATCCCGACGAGGCCGCCGAAGGCGCTGGTGAGCGGATCGGCTATCGGGCCTTGCGCCGGGAACCAGTCGATGGCGTAGTCCGGTTGGTAGCCGGTAAGCGAACAGACAAGACCCACAAGGGCGATCGCCGACAGCACGCCCGAGGCGAGCAGCACCGTGTACCGACCGGCCTGATCATGGCGGAACATCAGGGCGGCACCGTAAATGAGGGCGAACGCGGCCAGCAACCCGCCGAGTCCGCCGAAGATCGCCAGTGAGTTGTCGAGATCCGCCGGACCGTGCCCGAACGGTTCCAGCAGAGTTCGTGCACCCCAGACGTTGCACAGTCCGACGAGCAATGCCAACACGCCCGCGGTCTTCGGGACGAGCCCGCTCGGGACCGCCGGTGCGGCCACGGCCGGATTTCGGTAGGTCATGTCGAACATCCTCCCCATCGGTGGTGGCCGGACCGGCGACGGCCGGCACGCGTCAAGTATGCGTACCGGCCGTCTGTCGGGTGTATCTACAGGTTGGCTTCGGCGTAGACCTTCATGGCGTCGCGGACGAACTCCACGGTGCCCTTGCCGTGCACGTCGTAGTTGGCCCCGAACCGGGGGTCCGCGACGTACATCTCGCCGAGGCCGATGAAGGCCTCCTCGAGCACGGCCCTGCCCTGCCAGCCGTCGCCGATCCACGCGTGGTGACGGGCGACGATCGCCTGGACCTCGGGGCTGTCGGGCGCGAGCCCGTCGGCATGTGCCCTGCCGTAGTCGGCGGCGATGTCCAGGTGGGTCTGGAAGTGCGCCTGCTTCTGCTCCTCGCTCAGCGAGCGCCACCACTTGTCACCGCTGTCGTAGGCGTCCTTGCCCCAGCGTTCGATCACCTCGTCCTTGTACTGAGTGTGGTCGAAGCCGTCGAAAACCTCTGCGGCCATCAGTTGTTCACCTCTTTCCGTCTTGTGCAGCGTGGTTTGCACCGACTCGATCTGGCGCCGGATCCGATCCTGTTCCTGCCGAAGCAGTTCCAGGTGCGTGCGCAATGCGACGGTGGTGTCCTGTTCCCCGGCAAGGACTTCGGCGATGACCGGTAGGCCGAGGCCGAGTTCTCGCAGCAACAGGATGCGTTGCAGCCGCACCAGGGAGTTCTGGTCGTAGTAGCGGTACCCGTTGGTGCCGATCCGGCTGGGCGGCAACAGCCCGAGCTCGCCGTAGTGGCGCAGCGTGCGGCTGGTGGTACCGGCCGCCTTGGCCAGATCCTGGATGGACCATTCGGTGCGCACGACCTTTCTCCCTTCTCATCTCGTCGGTGTACCCAGCATGCAAGTTGACGTTACGTCAAGGTCAACCCGCTTTATCAGCAGATCAGCGGGCTGCCACCAAGACGGGCACGACCGGCTTCGGCACGGTGACGGTCACCTTCGGCTTGCCCGCCAGCTGACCGAGCACGGTGCCGACCAGCGCGATGACCAAGCCGAGCAGTTGCAGCGGGCTGAGCGCCTGGCCGAGCGCGATCCACCCGATCACGGCGGCGGACACCGGGCTCAGCAGACCGAGGAAGGCGACCGAGGTGGCGGGCACCTTGGAGATGCCACGGAACCAGAGCCAGTAGGCCGCCGCGGTTCCGACGATGCCGATGTACAGGTAACCACCGACCGCCTGACCGTCCAGCGCGGGCGGCACACCCTCGATCAGCAGCGCCAGCGGCAGGATGAACAGCCCACCGGCGGTGAGCTGCCAGCCGGTCAGCGCGAGCGGACCGACCCCTTCCGGACGCCCCCACCGCTGGGTGAGCACGGTGCCCGCCGCCATGGACGCGGCACCGGCCAGTCCGGCGACGACGCCGACGGTATCGAGTTGCGCATTGGCGCGCAGCACCACGAGCGCAACCCCGAAGACGCCGATCAGACCGGCAATCACCTTGCGCCCGTTGGGCTTCTCGGCGAGTACGACGGTGGCCAGACCGAGCGCGAACATCGGCGCGACCGCACCGAGCACGCCCGCGACGCCACCGGGCAACCGGTACGCGGCGAGGAACAGCAGCGGGAAGAAGGCCCCGATATTGAGCAGGCCGAGCGCGGCGGCGCGCCCGACCCAGATGCCACGCGGGAGGATCCTGGTGATGGCGAGCAGCGCGAGACCGGCGGGCAGCGCGCGGACCAGCGCGGTGAACAGCGGGCGGTCCGGCGGCAGGAATTCGGTGGTGACGGCGTAGGTGGAGCCCCAGACGATGGGGGTGAGGGCGGTGAGCGCCAGGGTGCCCGCGTACGAGTTTCCGGTGCGCGGGGTGGTGCTTATGGTCATGTCGTTCGCTCCTCATTGATAATCTCAACGTTGAAATATCTACCCGCCCAGGTGTCTCAGCGTCAAGTAGATCAATGTTAAGATTCTTACAGTCGAGAGGAGAAGCCATGGCGGACGCGGTGGATCTGTTCACCCAGCACTGGAACCGGGAGCGCCCGGAGGTCGACGTCTCGCCGATGGCGGTGCTCGGCCGCATCCAACGGCTGTCGCGGTTGATCGAGCAGGACCTGAAGCGGTTCTTCAGCGAGTTCGGGATGGAGTTCTGGGAGTTCGACGTGCTCGCCACCCTGCGCCGCTCCGGCGGCGACGAGGGGCTCACCGCGGGCGCGCTGATCAAGGTGGCCATGGTGACCTCGGGCGCGATCACCAACCGGATCGACCGGTTGGTGACCAAAGACTGGGTCGAGCGCGTGCCATGCCCGCAGGACCGCCGAGTGATCCGGGTCCGGCTCACCGCGGCAGGTCGCAAGATGATCGACGACCTGCTCCCGAAACACATGGAGAACGAGCAGCGGCTACTCGCGGCGCTGGACCCGGAATCGCGACAGCAGCTCGCGGGCTTGTTGCGGACGCTGGCCGAATCGCTCGGCGATGGGGCGCCCGACTGAGCTGAGCGACAGGCCCGCTCGTCGCCGCTACGCCGTATCTCGCGCCGGCGCTCCGGGCCACGGCGCACCGCTCGTCGCACCCGACGGAATCGGGACTCCCGGTGTCGGAGGTGGTGTCGGAGTGGAGGCCGTTGTCGGTGCCGCCGTGCTGCCGGGCGGTACCGAAGTCGAGGGCGACAAGGTGATGCCGGAAGGTGCCGACTCGTGTGGTGGCGACACGACCGGGGGCGCAACAGAACCGGATGGATTGGATTCCTGCGCGGCAGGATCCGGCACCAACTGCAGCAGGGTGGTGAAGTCGACGACCTGGGCGCCGAGGGTGTCCGTAGAAATGATGACGCCGTTGGTGAACAAGCGATACGTCCCGGCGTTTTCCGGCAGTACCATCTCCGGGCCGAGTGGCCGACCGACCGTGCTGGCCGCACCACCGATCCGCCGGTACTCCACGTCGATCGCCGATTCGCCGACGGCCGCCCGTTTCCGCGGATCCAGCGGAGCGCTGGGTGCGGTAGGGACCAGTTCGCGCACCGCCGGGCCGACGTCGAAGGTGTAGATATCGGCAGGCTCTCCCCCGCCCGGCGCGGAGGAATACTCCGACCGCAAGATCCGGCCGTCGCGCAGCAGCACGGTCCCCGCGGTGGCGGCGACGGCGGCGGCCGCGCGCGGATCTTCCTTGACGGTGCCGGGATACACCTGACAATCGCTGCTGTCACAACTCTGCGCGTACGAATAGCGTTGCTCGGCAAGCACATACGAGCGTGCGGCGATCGCCTGCGCCCGCAGCGCCTCGCCGGCGCCCTTGTCCGCCCAGTTGGCCTGCACTTCGGCCGGAACGACACCGAGCAGATAGTCCTCCACATCGACGCGATTCACGGTGCGCGCCGCCCCGTTCTCGGTGGCCACACCGAGCGCGCCGCGATACGCCGTGCCACCGCAGAGCGTCAGGTGTTCCGCGGCGGGACGGTTCGGGCCCGGCGCGACCGGGTAGACCCACGGATCATCGGTCGCCGCCTGCCACAGCACTTCGCCGTCGCAGCCGAGGGTCACCACCACGTTCGCGCCCCCATCGGGCAGCGGGGTGAGATGTGCGGCCTGCCCGGCCTGAACCACTTGACCGGCGACCCGAAGACCGGCGGGTGCGTAGGTGTCGAGCGTGGAGTCGTCTTGTGCGGTGAGCCGGACTCCGACGTTGGTTGCTGGAACAGTGCCGAGAGCGGCACCGGGGTAGTAGTGCTCGAGGATTCGTTCGGCCATCCACCCCTGCTGGGCATTCTCGAACGCCCCGAGCTGACTCATCCCGCGCCCGTGCCCCGGCCCCGCCAACGTTCGATACGGCGCTTCCCCCGGCCAAGCCCACAACACGAGCACGGTGCCCGCGGCCAGCGCCGCACCGCCGGAGACCAGTACCGGACGTAGCGATAGCCCAGGTTGTGGACGTCTGCCCCGCCCGCGACGGAATGCCCGTTTGCCCCTGCGCGCAGATTTCACCCGCATTTGTGCTCCCCCCGTGCTCTTTCGTTCCGGTGCTGTTTGACGTCGCATCCGTTCACTCCCACGGTTTTCCAGGGCCGGGCGGATTCGATACCTGTCGGCATGTCGTTCCATCCGGCCGCACTACGAGAGCTACATTCGAGCAATCACATAATCCTCAACAACAGGTTTAGATATGTGACAGTTGTGACTATTGTGATCGTTGATACATCAGGAAGCAACCCTGGTTTTGCACACGATCACTGGTTCGACCTGAATGGAGACGCTCGTGCCCTACCGCAAACCGAAACGTTCCTACGTCCTCCCGGTTGTCACCACGCTTGCGGTAGCGGCCCCGCTCGCGACGCTCACGATGAGCGACTCGCCCGACTATCGGGCGACCACCGGCACCGAGCTAGCCGCCGTACCGGCGCAACTCGCCGAGGTCGTCTTGAATTCGGCCCCCGACATCGTGCTTCCGCTACGCGAACTAACCGGATTGGATCTACCGGATCTACGTCTGTCGGATCTACGAATGCTGCCGCTACCAGCGTCCATTCCGATTCCCGAAGGCCTACCATTGCCGCCGGGAGTGCAACTACCCAGAGAAATTCCGCTCCCCAAGCTAAACGGTCCCCACCCCGCCGCCCCCGGCCAGCAGAGCGCGCCAGGTCAGAGCATTACACCTGGACAGAACGCCACTCCCGGACAGAGCCGCACACCGGGGCAAGTTCCATTACCTGGACAAGCCGCCGCGCCGAGCCAGCACCCGAATCCTGGACAAATCCCCAACCCCGGGCAAACCGCACAGGCGCCCACCCCGTCGATTCCCGGCGGCACCCGATTCATCGCGGACCCTGCTCGACTCGAACCGGGCACCACGCCCGACACGCCCGCGCTGGCTCCCGGCGCGGTCCCGCCCGACCTGGCCGAACAGGTCGGAGCGCAGGTCAAAGAACTTTCCCGGGAAACCCCGTTCAGCGTGGTCGCACTCACCGCCGCCGATCTGACCAACACGAAGGCATTGGTCCGCGCCCGCCGATCCGATGGCAGCTGGGGTCCATGGTTCGACACCGAACCCGTCGACACCCGCCGCACCGATCGCACCACGCCAGGCGGCAAGACCGGTACCGAACCGCTCTACGTCGGCAATACCAACGCCGTGCAGATGCTGGTGACCCGCAAGCCCGCCGCGGCGACCACCCCGGACGGCACCGTCGCGCCGGACGCCGCCACACCACGTTCGGACGACCCCGCCCAGATGTCGGGCGTCGACCTGACCGCCGTGCTCATCGACCCGGGCCGCGGAGCCATCGACGGTGCGCTGCACAAGGTCGCCGCACCGGTGGCCGCGGGCGGACCGGCCGTGATCACCCGCGCGCAGTGGGGCGCCGATCCGGACATCCTCTGCCAAGAGCCCGAGTACGACGACGAACCCGGTGAGGACGGCCTCGGCGGCATCACCGTGCACCACACCGCGGGACGCAACGACTACAGCAAGGAAGAGTCCGCGGGCATCGTCCGCGCGATCTACGCCTACCACGCAAAGACGTTGGGCTGGTGCGACATCGGCTACAACGCGCTGGTCGACAAGTACGGCCAGATCTTCGAGGGCCGCGCGGGCGGACTCGACCGCGCCGTGCAAGGCGCGCACGCGGGGGGCTTCAACGAAAACACCGCGGGCGTCGCGTTGATGGGCAACTACGAATCCGAGGAGCCGAGCGAGGAGTCGATCGACGCCATCGGCAACTTCATCGGCTGGCGCGCCCAGGTCGCGCACCTCGATCCGAAGGGCAAGACGGTCATGTACTCCGAGGGCACGGAGTTCACCTCCTATGCCCTCGGCCAGGCGGTGAATCTGCCGATCGTGTTCGCCCACCGCGATGTCGGCAACACCAGCTGCCCCGGCGACGCCGCCTACGACCTGATGGATCGAATCCGCGATATCGCCGCGAGTGTCGCGGGCGGCGGCGGCCTCGCGACCAACGGAAACAGCAGCGACGCTTACGCGAGCAACAGCACCGGGAACGCCGGCACCGGGACCAGTCCTGCCCCGCAGGCCACCCCGCGCGCCAAACCGGACCTCGCCGCGCTCGCCGCATTGACCGAGAAGCTGCTCGGCATGGTGGACGAAAACCCCATCGCCAAGCACTGGGCCAACAAGGGTGGTCCCCGCGGACCGCTCGGGCCCGCGCAGACCGAACCGCTGCCCGCCGCGCAGGGCCAGCAGTACGCGAAATTCGCCAACGGCTACGTCTACACCGCGCCGGACGGCAAGGTCATCGAGGTGATCGGGGCGATCCTCGATCGGTTCCTGCAGCTCGGCGGCGACGCCGGCGTGCTCGGCCTTCCGCTGAGCGACTCCTATGTCGTACCGAATGGGCTGCGCTCGGACTTCCAAAAGGGCTCGCTGATCCTCAATCAGGTGACCGGGATCGTCACCACGATCTGGAAGACCTACAACGACACTTACCAGCAGGAAGCGAGTCGTCCGGTGCCCGGCCAGGCGGCTCCGGCTGCGGTCCCGGCTCCGGCGCCTGCTCAGGCTCCTGCACCTGCTCCGGCTCCGGCCGAGGTCCCGGCCCCGGCTGAGGTCACGGAACCGGAACCCGGAGTCCTCCAGTTCCCCGCCCCCGAAGACTTCCTCCCCACGCCTGCCCCTGAACCAGCAGGCTGACCCCGGATCACGCACAGCCTCGGAGCTCGCCGCCGCAACCTCGTCACCGGCCGCGAGCTCCGAGCACGTTCACGGCACTAGGCCGCACACCTTCTGGCATACGGCACACGAATCGGAAACCCACCGGACATCGACTTCCGATGCGTATGAGCCGGATTCGGGCGAACCGCTCAGATCCACCAGCGTTCGAGTACGCGGGCGACGCCGTCGTCGGCGTTGGATTCGGCAACCTCGTCAGCAGCCTCGATGGCTTCTGGATGGGCATTGGCCATGGCGACGCCGTGCCCGGCCATGGTGAGCATCGGGACGTCATTGGGCATGTCGCCGAAGGCGATGATGTTCGCGGACTCGACGCCGAGCCGCTGGGCGACGATCGACAGACCCGACGCCTTGGTGACGCCCGGCGCGGACAGTTCGATCAGTCCGTGTTCGGTGGAGTAGGTGATATCGGCGCGCTCGCCGATCAGCGGGGCGAGCACCGTGCGCATGTCGGTACTGCGAGCGCCGGGTAGGCGGACCAGCATCTTGATCGCCGGCGCGTCGATGACCTCGTGGCGGGCGACCGACGTGTCGTCCGGGTTCAGCCAGGCGTGCTCGTACAGCGGGGAGCTGACGAACTGCGGCGTGACCGCGTCGTGCGCGCTTTCGCCGACCCGTTCGGCGGCGAGCCCGCACCCGGGCAGGGCCTCCTCGGCCAGGTCCGCGATCCAGGACAGGGTTTCCACGTCCAACGTCCTGCTGGCGAGCACCCGATCGGTGGCGCTGTCGTAGATGACGGCCCCGTTCCCGCACACACACAGCGGCGCGTACCCGAGTCCGTCGACCACCGGATCGATCCAGCGCGGCGGGCGACCGGTGGCGAGCACGAACGGCACACCGTCGCCGATCAGCGCGTCGACCGCGGCCTTGGTGCGCGCGGTGACCCGCTCGTCGTGATCGATGAGGGTGCCGTCGACATCGGTGGCCACCATCTTCGGCTTGGGCAGGTGCAGGAGGGTCACCCATTCCATCCTGCCGGACAACCGTCTCGAAGTGGCGGGCGTATCACCAGCAGGCCGCCCGACACCCCCGCGTCTGCCGTCCGACACCGCCACGGTCCATGAACCGATACCACCACCAGCAATTGCCCGGCACTGCCGACACATGCCAGCACTCGCGGTAATGGCCGTGGCCCCGATCGGGCCGACACTCCGGATACTGGTTTACCACCTGGGAATTGCAGATATCCCATGATCCCTCCATTGCGGCGTCGAACGACTATCAACGCGGGTGTCGCAATAAAGGACATGCCCGAGTCCCGCGTGCCGCACACGGCGGGGTCTTCGTCCTTATGATCAGGGGCTAATACTCGACGCTGGTCCAGCCAGCCGAAAGACCACGAGGACTGATGACCGGCTTCCTGCTACGACGCGCGCTTCACTATGTCGTGCTGTTGCTGCTGGCGTCGTTCCTGACCTTCAGCTTGGCGTCGTTGACGTTTCGTCCGCTGGACAGTCTGGAACAACGCAACCCGCGCCCACCCCAGGCGGTGATCGATGCCAAGGCCGAGGAGCTGCACCTCAACGACCCGATCCCGCAGCGCTACCTCACCTGGCTCGAGGGCATACCGGAAGGGGATTTCGGCAAGACCCTGGCCGGTCAGCCGGTGAGCGAGGAGCTGCCGCGCCGGGTCGCGGTGAGTTTGCGGCTGCTGATCATCGGTTCGCTGGTCGGCACCGTGCTGGGCGTCCTGATCGGTGCGGCGGGCGCGATCCGACAATACAAATTCAGTGACTACTTCACCACGGTCATCTCGCTACTCGTGCTCAGCACCCCGGTGTTCCTACTCGCGACATTGTTGAAATACGGTGCACTGGAAATCAATTCGCTCACCGGAGCGCAGATATTCCTCTACACCGGGGAGACCTCGGCGAACCGGATCGACGGATTCTGGCCACAACTGCTCGACCGCCTCCAGCATCTGGTGCTGCCGACGGCCGGTCTCGCGCTCGGCGGCATGGCGGGCTATAGCCGCTACCAACGCAACGCCATGCTCGACGTGCTGCAAAGCGATTTCATCCGCACCGCCCGCGCCAAGGGACTGACCCGTAGCAAGGCGTTGTACAAGCACGGCCTGCGCACCGCGCTGATCCCGATGGCGACGTTGTTCGCCTACAGCCTGCTCGGCTTGATCACCGGCGCGACGTTCACCGAGAAGATCTTCGGCTGGCACGGCGTCGGCGAGTGGCTGGTCGATTCGATCAATGCCCAGGACCTGTACGTGGTGGTCACGGTGACCGCGTTCGCCGGATTGGTGGTGCTGGTGTCCGGCCTGCTCTCCGACATCGTGTTGGCGATTCTCGATCCCCGGGTGCGTGTGCGATGACCGAAGCCGAAATCATCGTCCAAGGCGCTCCCGAGCCCGCCGCGGCCGGGCGGAGCAAGCTGGTCCTGCGCCGCTTCCTGCGCAACAAGCCCGCGGTGATCGGCGGCGTGATCCTGATCCTGCTCTTCATCGCCAGCTTCGCACTACCGCCACTACTGCAGTATGACTACCAGCAGCTCGACTACACCGCGCTGTTGAAGCCGCCCAGCGCCGAGCACCCCTTCGGCACCACGCAGATCGGCCAGGATGTGCTCGCCCAGACCCTGCGCGGCATGCAGAAGTCGCTGCTGATCGGCCTGTGCGTGGCCATCATCTCCACCACCATCGCCGCCACCGCGGGCGCGACCGCCGGACTGCTCGGCGGCTGGACCGACCGCGCGATCATGTGGCTGGTCGACCTGCTGCTCGTGGTGCCCAGCTTCATCATCGTCGCGCTGTTCGCGCCGCGGACCAAGGGCAGCGGCTCGATTCTGCTGCTGATCCTGCTGCTCAGCGTGTTCGGCTGGATGATCAGCGCCCGCATCGTGCGCGGCCTGACGCTCAGCCTTCGCGATCGCGAATTCGTCAGGGCCGCACGGTATATGGGCGCGCCGACGCGCACCGTCATCGTCAGCCACATCCTGCCGAACATCGCCTCGATCCTGATCATCGACACCACGCTCGCGGTCGGCGCGGCCATCATGGCCGAAACCGGGCTCAGCTTCCTCGGTTTCGGTGTCCAGCCCCCGGACGTCTCGCTCGGTTCACTGATCGCGTCCGGCACCAAGTCGGCGCTGACCTATCCGTGGCTGTTCCTGTTCGCCGGTGGCCTGCTGATCACCATCGTGTTGTGCGCCAACCTGGTCGGTGACGGACTGCGCGACGCATTCGATCCCGGTGCCAAGCGGGCGCGCTCGAAGAAGAAGGCGAAAGTATGACCGGGACTGACCTCACCGCACCGCTACTGGAGGTCACCGACCTGCGCGTCTCCTTCCCCAGCGAAGAGGGCCGCATCGAGGCGGTGCGCGGAGTCGACTACACCGTCTCCGACGGCGAAGTGCTCGCCATCGTCGGCGAATCCGGTTCCGGCAAGTCGGTGTCGTCGCTGGCGGTGATCGGCCTGCTGCCGGAGCAGGCGCGGATCAACGGCTCGATCCGATTGCGCGGCCGCGAGCTGCTCGGCCTCGGCGACCGCGAATTGTCCAGGCTGCGTGGCAGTTCCATCAGCATGGTGTTCCAGGACCCGCTCTCGGCGCTGACTCCGGTGTACCGGGTCGGTGAGCAGATCGCCGAAGCCCTGCTGGCGCACGGCAAGATGACCAAGAACGAAGCGGCGGCCAAGGCGATCGAACTGCTCGGACTGGTCGGCATCGACGAACCCGAGCTGCGCGCCAAGGCGTTTCCGCACGAGTTCTCCGGCGGCATGCGCCAGCGTGTGGTCATCGCCATGGCGATCGCCAACGATCCCGCGCTGATCATCTGCGACGAGCCGACCACCGCGCTCGACGTCACCGTGCAGAAGCAGATCCTGAACCTGCTGCGCAAGGCGCGCGACATCACCGGCGCCGGCGTCATCATGATCACCCATGACATGGGCATCGCCGCGACGCTGGCCGACCGGGTCGCGGTGATGTACGCCGGGAAGATCGTCGAAACCGCCACCACCACGGAGCTTTTCAATGCACCGCGGATGCCGTACACGGTGGGCCTGCTCGGCTCCATCCCGCGGCTGGACCGCCCGGCCCGGCAGCCGCTCATCCCGATCGTCGGCGCACCACCGGCCATGCACGCGCTACCGCCCGGCTGCTCGTTCGCGCCGCGCTGCCCGATCTCGATCGATGAATGCCGGGTCGCCGAACCGCCGTTGGAGAAGACCAATCCCGGGCATTCCGCCGCCTGCATCCGCACCGCGGAGGTCGGCACCGACGACCTGTTCGAGGCCTACCGCCAGGAAGTGACCGAGCCGCGGGTCGAGGCCGAGATCAGCGACCAAGTGGTGCTGCGCGTTTCGGAGCTGGTGAAAACCTTCCCGATCACCTCCGGCATCCTGTTCAAGCGCCGCAAGGGTGAGATCCGCGCGGTCGACGGCATCAGCTTCGAGGTGCGGGCGGGCCGCACGCTGGCCTTGGTCGGCGAGTCCGGTTCCGGCAAATCGACAACGCTCAGCCAGATTCTCGACCTGGTCGAGCCGGAATCGGGCACCATCGAAATCATGGGCAGCGATGTCGCGACCCTGACCAAGGCGCGGAAGCGGGAGATCCGCCGGAAGATGCAGATCGTCTTCCAGGACCCCACCGCGTCCCTCGATCCGCGACTGCCGATCTTCGACGCGCTGGCCGAGCCGATGCGCATCGACGGACGCTCACGCGACGAGATCGGCCGCCGGGTGCCGGAACTGCTCGAACAGGTCGGCATGCGCCGCGATCACGCCGAACGCTATCCCGCCGACTTCTCCGGCGGCCAGAAACAGCGGATCAGCATCGCCCGCGCGCTCGCGCTGGACCCGGAGATCCTGGTGCTGGACGAGCCCGTGTCCTCGCTGGACGTGTCCATCCAGGCCGGTGTGCTGAACCTGTTGCGCGACCTGCAGGTCGAGCGCGGACTGTCCTATCTGTTCGTCTCGCATGACCTGTCGGTGGTCCGCAACTTGGCCCACGATATCGCCGTGATGTACCGCGGCAAAATCGTCGAATCCGGTCCGGCGGAACAGATTTTCGCCGACCCGCGGCACGAGTACACGCGTGAGCTGATCGAAGCGGTGCCCGTCCCCGCCGTCAGTCGATAGAAGGAGAGCGCGATGCCGATCCGAGCGAGCCGAATACCGGCACTGCGATGGGCGATACCGGTGATCGCGCTAGGCCTGGTCGCGGCAGGCTGCGGCTCGGGTGACAACGAGTCGGCCAGTGGTGTGTCCGGCGCGATCGGCAGCACCAGCGATATCAACCCGAAAAGCGTGGATGAACTGCGCGACGGGGGCAACTTGCGGCTGGCCACCACCGCTTACCCGGCGAACTGGAACACCCTGTCCGTCGACGGCAACGATGCCGAGATCGCCGAGATCGAGCGGCCGTTGATGCCGCGTGCGTTCGATACCAACGCGGCGGGCGAGCTCAGCGTCAACAAGGACTACTTCACCGATGTCGCGCTGACCAACACCAACCCACAGCAGGTCACCTACACGATCAATCCGAAAGCCGTATGGTCCGACGGCAATCCGATCACCTGGGAAGATATTCGGTCGCAAGCCAAGGCACTCGACGGCACCGACAAGCGTTTCCTGATCGCCATCACCGTCGGCTTCGACCGGGTGGAGAAGGTGGAGCGCGGTGTCGACGACCGGCAGGCCGTCATCACGTTCAAACAGCCCTTCACCGAATGGCGCGGACAGTTCGCGGGCAACATGGCGCTGTTTCCCAAATCGGTGACCGCCGACCCGGAAACGTTCAACAAGGGCCTTGTCGACAACATGGGACCGACCGCGGGCCCGTTCCTGGTGCAGTCCACCGATCGCGGACAGGGCCGAATCGTGCTGGGCCGCAATCCGAATTGGTGGGGCGACAAACCGAAGCTCGACACCATCACCTACAGCGTGCTCGACCGCAACGCCTGGGTGGGCGGCCTGCAGAACAACGAACTCGACGCCGTGCTGCTGAACAACCTCGACGACGTGACGACCGTCCGGAATTCCTCGGGCGTCGTCATCCGCCGCGCACCCGGTAATCGCTGGCGGCACCTCACCTTCAACGGCGCACCGGGCTCCATTCTCGCCGATCCCGCACTGCGCGTGGCGATCTCGAAGGCGATCGATCGGCAGGGCATCGCTACCGCGGTGCAGAACGGTCTCGTCGAGCAGCCGAAGCCGCTGAACAACCACGTCTTCCTGGCGGGACAGGCGGGCTACCGGGACAACAGCTTGCCGTTCGATCCGGCCGCCGCCGCAAAGGAACTCGACGCGCTCGGCTGGCGACTCAACGGCGATACCCGCGAGAAGGACGGCCGCAAGCTGGTCATCCGCGACGTGATGTACAAGGACGACACCTGGGTGCAGATCGCCCAGATCATCCAGCAGAACCTCGCGCAACTCGGCGTCAAACTGGTCATCGATACCAAGCCGGGCGCAGGCTACTTCACCGATGTCATCATCCCCGGCGATTTCGACGTCGCCCAATTCGTCTACGTCGGCGATGCGTTCCCCCTGAGCAGCATTCCGCAGACCTACGGCTACTACCCCGGCAACTGGCAGAACAACTTCGGCCAGATCGGCTCCCCGGAACTCAACGCCCTCATCGATCGCACCCTCTCCGAACTGGACCCGAAAAAGGCGATCGAACTGGCCAACGAGGTCGACCGAAAGGTCTTCGAAATCGGCCATTCCCTACCGCTGACGCAATCGGAGGGTAACTGGGGCGTACGCGCCGACATCGCCAACTTCGGGTCCCCCGGACTCGCTTCTTACGACTACACCAAGATCGGATTTGTGAAATGAAATCATCCGCTGGCAAAGCCCGCACCGTTCGATCCATCGGAATTAGATGCGCCGCACCAGCCGTCGCTCTGGCGCTGATCGTGGCGGGGTGCGGCTCGGAGGGTGATCCGCAGACGAGTTCGAGCACCATCGGCGCGGTGAATGACATCAATCCGAAGGATGTGAGCGAGCTCCGGGATGGTGGCAACCTGCGGCTCACCCTGACCAACTTCCCGCCGACCTTCAATCCACACCACGTCGACGCGGATGGCGAGGTATCGGACCTGGTTGCCTGGGCTGTGCCGAGCACGTTCACCTCGAACGCGGCGGGTGAGTTGTCCGTCAATCACAATTATTTCACCGATGTGCAGCTCACCAGCACCAACCCGCAGCAGATCACCTACACCATCAATCCCGAGGCCGTCTGGTCCGATGGCACCCCGATCACCTGGGAAGACCTTCGAGCGCAGGCGAATGCGCTGAGCGGCCGTAACACCGAATTCCAGGTGGCCGCAACCCAGGGCTACAGCCGAGTAGACAAGGTCGAACGCGGCGCCGACGATCGGCAGGCGATCGTCACCTTCGGTAAGCATTACGCAGAGTGGCAGGGTCTGTTCTCCGAGTTGTACCCGAAGGCGTCGATGGAGTCGCCGCAGGCGTTCAACGACGTCAATCGTAATAGCCTGCCGGTGTCGGCCGGACCGTTCATGGTCACCTCGATCGATAAGGCGCAGCAGCGAATCGTCCTCAGCCGCAACCCGAAGTGGTGGGGCGACACACCGAAGTTGGACACCGTCACCTATAGCGTCCTCGACTATTCGGCCCGCATCAATGCGTTGCAGAACAACGAGCTCGACTATGCGACCGTGTCCGGCATCGATGAGGTGAAGACCGCGACCAACACGGCAGGCATCAAGGTGCGTCGTGCTCCCGGCGTCCGTTTCTCGCACTTCACTTTCAATGGCGCACCCGGCTCGATTCTCGAGGATCCGAAACTGCGGGTGGCGATCTCGAAGGCGATCGACCGGCAGGGTATTGCCACCGCGACCCAGAACGGGGTGGTCGAGAATCCGAAGCCGCTGAACAACCATATTTTCATGGAGGGCCAGAAGGGCTATCAGGACAACTCCGCCCCGGTCGCCTACGACCCCGATGCGGCCGCGCGCATGCTGGACGAACTGGGCTGGAAACTCAACGGCGACGTCCGTGAGAAGGACGGCAGGAAGCTCGAGCTTCGCGACGTGATGTACCAGCAGGACTCCTGGGTGCAGATCGCGCAGATCGCCCAACAGAACCTGGCGAAGGTGGGCGTCAAACTCAACATCCAGACCGTTCCGGGCAATGGGCTCTTCACCAATGTCGTCGATCCGGGCAACTTCGACATCGTCCAGTTCACCTGGTCCGGCGGCGTACTTCCACTGGGCGCGCTGCCCCAGATCTACGCCTACGACCCCGCGCTCCCGCAGAGCAACAAAGGCAAAATCGGCACCCCGGAGCTCAACGCTCTGATCGAGGAAGTCATCTCCGAACTCGACCCGCAGAAGGCGATCGAGCTGGCTAACAAGGCCGATCGAATGATTTTCGAGATCGGTTTCTCGCTGCCCATCGTGCAGTCTGCCGGGGCCGTCGCGGTGCGCGACGGCCTCGCTAACTTCGGCGCCGCCGGTCTCGCCTCCTACGACTACACGAAGATCGGTTTCGTGAAGTAGGCGTTCCCGGTTGTCTATCGAATAGGAAGGTCCCCGTATGAGGATTCGCTCGCTAGGCGCGCGATTCGCTATCCCGTGCGTCGCCGTCGGGCTGATCGTGGCTGGTTGCTCCGACAACGGCAGCGTCACGCCGGGCACGAGTGACATCGGCAGCACGAATGACATCAACCCGAAGGATCCGAGCGAACTGCGCGATGGCGGCAATTTACGGCTGTCGCTGACCGCATTGCCGGAAACGTTCAACTATCTGCACGTCGACGGGGGCACCGAGAACACCTCGGCCATTGCCGCGCCGACCATGCCCTCGCCGTTCACCAGTAACGCCGCGGGCGAGCTCTCCGTGGATCACAACTTCTTCACCGATGTGAAGCTGACAAGTACCAGCCCGCAGCAGGTCACCTACACGATCAATCCGAGGGCCGTGTGGTCCGACGGTTCACCGATCACTTGGGAGGATCTGCGCTCGCAGGCCGCTGCGCAGAGTGGCCGGGACAACCGGTTCCTCGTGTCTTCCACCAGCGGTTTCGAACGTGTTGAGAAGGTTGAACGCGGGGTCGACGATCGGCAGGCGATCGTCACCTTCAACAAGCCCTATGCCGAATGGAAGGGCCAGTTCGGCTACCTGTACCCGAAGGAAACCACGGCGACCCCTGAAGCGTTCAACGACCGTGATCGGAACAGTCTGACGCTGAGCGCGGGCCCGTTCGTGGTCACCGAGATAGACCGTAGCCAGAACCGAATCATCCTGGGACGCAATCCGAAGTGGTGGGGTCCCACACCGAAGCTGGACTCGATCACCTTCAGCGTGCTGGACAGCACGGCATGGCTGCCCGCGATTCAGAACAACGAGCTCGACTACGCCTACATGTCCGGCATCGAGAACGTTACCGGCGCACGCAATTCCAAGAATATTGTCATCCGACGTACCCCAGAGCCGAGCTGGTCACACCTGACCTTCAACGGCGCACCTGGTGCGCTGCTCGAGGACCCCAAGCTGCGCATCGCGATCTCGAAGGCGATCGACCGGCAGGGCATCGTCACCGCGTCTCAGAACGGTGTGGTCGACAATCCGAAGCCGCTCAACAATCACATCTTCATGGCGGGCCAGAAGGGCTACCAAGATAATTCGGCACCCATCGCCTACGACCCTGACGCGGCCGCGCGGATGCTGGATGAGCTGGGCTGGAAGCTCAACGGCGACGTGCGCGAGAAGGACGGGCGCAAGCTCGAGCTCCGGGATGTCATGTACCAGCAGGACGGGTGGGTGCAGACTGCCCAGATCGTGCAGCAAAACCTGGCGAGGGTCGGGGTGAAGGTGAATATTCAAACCGTGCCCGGTGCCGGGTTGTTCAAGAATGTCATCGACCCGGGCAATTTCGATATCGCCCAGTTCAGTTGGAGCGGCAGTGTTCTCCCGCTCAGTGCACTCCCACAGATATACGCCTATGACCCCAACAATCTGATGGGCAATAAGGCACGCATCGGTTCGCCGGAGCTGAACGCGCTGATCGAACGCACCATCTCGGAACTCGATCCGGACAAGGCCATCGAGCTGGCCAACCAGTGCGATCAAATGATCTGGGCCGAGGGCTATTCCGTTCCGCTGCAGCAGGCGTCGGGAACGTACGCCGTCCGCGACAACCTCGCCAACTACGGCGCGTTCGGCCTCGCCTCCCCCGACTACACCAAAGTGGGCTTCCTGAAGTGAGTTTCGGATCAGGCCATCCCCTGGCCTATCCGATCAGCGTGACGATCGGCGCCCTGGCGGTATGCCTCGCCTGGGCGCCGTTCGGCGATCTGGACCAGGTGGCGGGGCTGGCTACGGTGGGGTTGGGGATTGTCGGGTACTCGGGGTATCGGATGGCTGTTGCGGTGGGGGTGCTCGCGTTCTGGCCTTCGGGTAGTGCACGTAGCGTGGGTGTTTCCCGAATTCGGCAACAGCATCGGCTGCTCAGCCGGTCCTGGCTGGAGATCAGGGGAACCGGTCGGCCGCGGTGGCTGCCGGTCTATTTCGATTCGGCTTTGATGACGCTCACCGAGACCCGGGGGGAGGTCACCGACCGAACCGTCCACGTCGCGGGGCACCGTCTCTATCCGGCCGGTCGCATCCGGACCACGGAACCGCCGGGGCGGCTCATCGATAATCCGTCCCGTCCCGATCCGGAAGCCCCTGCGCTCACCACGGCCGCGACCCGCCTGCGCCGACGCCTGCTGCTCGACGCCCAGTCCACCGTTGCCGCGCCCTTCGCTGCCCTCATGTGGGTTTATGTCGATGGCGGCGACTTCACCACCTTCCTCGCCGCCACGTCGGTCGCCGCCGCCACCGCACTGTGGCTTTCGGCGATTCGCGGTTCCGACCCCAGCTGACCTCGCATGTAGCGAGCCCGCTGGTGGCTTCGCGAGCTGCCTCACATCGGCGGGTCCGTCGTCCAAATTGGTCTGACCACTTGACCTCCTTACCTATTCTGGCGCAGAGTGGGAGCATGGCGTTGCAACCTGTGGTCAAGCGGTCGGTGTCTGGCGATGTTTTCGAGCAGATCGCGGCGGATGTACTGAGTGGGGAACTGGCGCCGGGGGTGGCGTTGCCGAGTGAGCGGCAGTTGGCGGAGGCGCTGGGGGTGTCGCGGCCCGCGGTGCGGGAGGCGTTGCAGCGGCTGGCGGCGGCTGGGCTGGTCGCGGTGCGGCAGGGGGACGCGACGACCGTGCTGGATTACCGACGCGGGGCGGGGCTAGAGGTTTTGCCGCGATTGCTGGTGCAGGCCGGAGAGTTGGATCCGGGTGTGGCGCGCAGCATTTTGGAGGCGCGGCTGCACAACGGCCCGAAGGTGGCCGAACTGGCTGCCGTCCGGCTGGGTGCGACGGATTCGGCTGCGGTCGGCGCGACATTGGCGGCGAGTGTCGAAGCGCTTGCCGCAGAACAGGATCCGGTGGCGCAACAGCGGCATGCGATGGAGTTCTGGGATCACGTCGTCGACGCGGCCGACTCGATCGTCTTCCGGCTGATGTTCAACATGCTGCGCGCCGCATATGAGCCCGCACTCACGGCGCTGGCCCCGATCATGTCCGCCGAGGTGGGCAATGTCGATGCCTACCGGGAACTGGCCGCCGCCATTGTGGCGGGCCGGCCGCAAGAGGCCGCCGATACCGCTCGGGCCTTGCTCGAGCCGGCGACCACCGCTCTGATCGACGTCCTCGACGGACACTGATCACGCTTCATCTAGGAACCACCATGACGAAACCCGAGTCCCCCCAGCATGATTCAGCGAAAACCCGAGCGCGCAGGGACGAGCCGATGCGCCGTGGGCTCACCCTCGACGCGGCCTTCCGCGAGTTCCTCCGCCATCCCTCGCCCTGGCTCATCGGCGTCACCTTGGTCGCGGCCCTGATCGGCCGAATCCTGGTCGGCGACTGGCAATCCACCGACGCGCTGGTGCCCGCGGTGATGCTCGCGGCGTTCCCGGTCTTCGAGTGGATCGTGCATGTGACCGTATTGCATTGGCGGCCACGCCGACTCGGCCCGATTCCGATCGACAGCGAACTGGCCCGCAAACACCGGGAACACCACGTGGACCCACGCAACATCCCGCTGATCTTCATCCCGACCAAGACCTTGTCGGTACTCGTGGTCCTCCTGATCGCTCTGGCCGCCTTCGCTTTCCCACGCCCCGGCCTAGGCCTCACCTTCCTCCTCACCATCACCGTCCTCGGCCTCACCTACGAGTGGACCCACTACCTGATCCACACCGACTACAAGCCGAAGCACTCGCTCTACCGCGCGATCTGGCGCAACCACCGCCACCACCACTACAAGAACGAACACTACTGGTTCACCGTCACCACCGCAGGCACCGCCGACCGCCTCTTCGGCACCCACCCCGACCCCACAACAACGGACACCTCCCCCACCGCCCGCAACCTCCACCCCGCCTGACCGCCCGGCAGACCCAGGACGCCGTTCGAACGGGACCTGACTGTGCGGCCACTCGGACTTCGGCGCACTCAGGTCCCGCTCGACGGAATAGGGTCAGTCGGCCTCGCGGCGGAGGGCGACGATTCGACGGAACGTGCTCTTGAAGTCCGCGTAAACCCGGGCACCGAGTGCGTCGGACAGGCGGCGTTCCATGTCCACGAAGAGGGCGTCCGAGCGCTTCATCTGGTCCAAGCCGAGTTCGGTCGGGACGATGAGCTTTGCGCGGCGGTCGTCCGGGTCGGGTTCGCGGCGGACGTAACCGAGTTCGATGAGCTCGTCCACCAGTGTGCTGATGACCTGTTTGTGCTGGCCGGAACGCTTGGCGAGATCGGCCGCCCGGCTGCCCTCCTCGTCGAGGTAGGCCAGCACCGCGCCATGCTTGGGTCGGAACCGCTGGTGGCCCTGGCTCGCCAGCGTGTCGTACACCTCCTGCTGCAACGACACCAGCAGTCTCCCCGAGAGAATCCCCAGGTCCGGGTCACTTTCCTTGCGCTCATGTCGTCTCACCCAGGCACACCTCATTTAGTCACTAATCTTGACGGTCACTAATATTGACTATATGTTCACGCCTTGTCCGAGCCAACACCCTTGCCAAGCGGGAGCGAACATGTCTGTGAACCTCACCATCGTCTACTACTCCGCGACCGGAACGATCGCCGAACTCGCCGACCTCATGGCCGACATCGCCGAGCAGGCGGGCAATCAGGTGCGCGTGCGCCGGGTCGCCGAGCTGGCACCACAATCGGCGATCGATGCCAACCCGGCGTGGGCAGCCAATATCGCGGCGACCGCACATCTACCCCTGGCCACCCACGACGATCTCATCTGGGCCGATGCGGTGATCATGGGATCGCCGACCCGATTCGGCAATATCGCCGCCCAGCTCAAGCAGTTCCTCGACACCCTGAGCGGGCCATGGAGTCAGGGCCTGCTCGCGGACAAGGTCTACAGCGGATTCACCTCGGCTGGCACCGCACACGGTGGACATGAGTCGACCCTGCTCGCGCTGACCAACACCTTCATCCACCTCGGCGGCGTCATCGTCCCACCCGGCTACACCCATCCCGACAAGTTCACGGACGGAAACCCTTACGGCACTTCGCATTGCACGCGAAACGGGACCTACCCCGTCGACGAGGTCGCACGCGCCGCGGCCAAGGTGCAGGTCGAGCGGGTGCTGCGGTTCGCGCACGCCGTTCAGAACGCGCCCGCGCCCGCCTGACCCGTCGGCCCTAGCGGTGAATGTGCTCGGTGCCAACCCTTGACATCCAGATACCCTAGGGGGGTACGGTACCGAGCACTGTTACACCGGTCTGGAAAGGACGGAAAATGTCATGACTACGCAAACGCGGTCAGCCACCCGAAAGTGGTTGGCACTGGGGGTGATTGCCGCAGCCCAGTTCATGGTCATCATGGACACCTCGATCATCGGGGTCGCGCTGCCGAAGATGCAGGCCGAACTCGGCTTCTCCCAAGAGAATCTGACCTGGGTGTTCAACGCCTATGTGGTGGCATTCGGCGGGTTGCTGCTGCTCGGCGGGCGACTGTCCGACCTATTGGGCGCCCGCCGGGTATTCGCGGCAGGCTGGGCGGTGCTGCTGGCCGGGTCGGTCATCGCGGGCGCCGCAGGCAATGTCGGCATCGAGCTCGCGGGCCGGGCGATTCAAGGTGGCGGTGCGGCGCTGATCGCTCCCTCGGCCCTCACCCTGCTCATGCTGCTGTTCGGCTCCTCGCCACAGGAATTGACGAAGGCGCTGGCGGTATACGGAGCCGCGGCACCCGCCGGCGGCACCGCGGGCGTCTTCCTCGGCGGCGTCATCACCGAGTACCTCAGCTGGCCGTGGGTCTTCTATATCAATGTGCCGATCGCGGTACTGGCTTTGATCGCCGTGCCCGCGCTGATGCCTAAATCCCCGGTCCGTGCCGGATCGGTCGACTGGCTCGGTGCGGTCACCGTCACCGCCGGGCTCGCCGCGGCCGTGTACGGCATCGTCCGGGCACCCGAGGTCGGCTGGACCTCGGGGCAGACCCTGACGGTCCTGGCGACCGCGGCAGCACTGCTCATCGGGTTCGTATTCACCCAGTCACGACGGAGCGATCCGCTGATGCGGTTGGGCATCTTCCGGGCGCCGAACCTGGCCGCCGCCAACGCGGCACAGCTGCTGCTCGGCGCGGCCTGGGTCCCGATGTGGTTCTTCTTGAACCTCTACCTGCAGCAGGTGCTCGGCTACAGCGCGTTCCCATCGGGTGCGGCGCTGCTGCCGATGACCATCCTGATCATGCTCGGCATGGTGGTGTTCGCCCCACGGGCGATGCAGCGCTTCGGCGCCAAGCCGATGATCGTGACCGGACTGGTAGTGCTTGCCCTCGGGCTGGCAATGATGTCGCTGGTACGGCCGACCGGCAACTTCTGGGTCGACGTACTGCCTGCTTCGCTCGTTGCGGCGGGCGGCATGGCACTGGCTTTCATACCCTCACTGGGTACCGCTATCTCGGCGGCGCGGCCGGAAGAGGGCGGGCTCGCCGCAGGCATCGTCAATGTCGGATATCAGGTCGGTTCGGCCATCGGTCTGGCCGCGATGACCGCCGTCGCTGCCGCGTTCGGTGGCGATCGGGTAGGCGATGCATCAGAGCTGACCAGCGGTTTCTCCGCAGCCTTCCTTGGTGCGTCGGTCATCGCCCTCGTCGGTGCCGGGTTCACGGCGGTCATTATGCGGGTCCCGGCAAAAGATTCCGCGGCCGGTACGGATTGACAAAGTACCCTAGGGGGGTATGGTAAGAACAAGTTCAGCAGAAGGAGAGACCAGATGAGTACCGCAGCCACCACCACCGCCACTGTCACCGTCACCGGAATGACCTGCGGATGCTGCGCCAACTCGGTCCGCGACGAGATCGGCCGGGTACCCGGCGTCACGGCCGTCGCCGTCGATCTCGCCGACGGCACGGTCACCGTCGACAGTGCGACCCGACTCCAGCCCGACGCGATCGCCACCGCGATCGTCCGAGCCGGTTACTCGGTCGCCGACTGACGCACAGCAACTCGGAAACGGAGCATCCGATGAACGCATCCACGAAATTCGCCGGGTTCGCCCTCGGTCTGGCCGCCGTCTTCGGGATCGCTCTCGCGACCGGAGCGGTGCTCGGTCCGGCACCCGCCGCGCCCACCGCACACGATTCGAACGCACACGAGGACGGATTCGCCGCACCGGGCGGGCCCCGTCCCGAAGAGGTACTTGGAGGAACAATGGCCACCGACGGCGGCTACACCCTGCGGCTCGATACCGCACTCACCACCGCGGCACCGAACGTCCCGCTGCGCTTCCGCATCCTGGATGCCGAGGGCGCGCCGCTCACCCGCTACCAGCGCAACCACGACAAAGACCTGCACCTGATCGTGGTCCGGCGCGACATGGTCGCCTTCCAGCACGTGCACCCCACCCTCGACGCAAACGGAACCTGGAGCGTCCCACTGGATCTCACCCGGGCGGGTGACTACCGGGTGTTCGCGGACTTCAGTCCGGCGGGTGGCGACAACCTGACGCTCGGCGCCGATCTGCGGGTCGCGGGCAACTACGACCCACAGCCACTGCCGGTCGCGGCGACCACCAGCACGGTCGGCGGGTACACCGTCACCCTCGACGGCACCGTCACCCCTGGTCAAGCCTCGAAGGTCATCCTGTCGGTGAGCCGGGACGGCAAGCCGGTCACCGACCTCCAGCCGTATCTCGCGGCCTACGGTCACCTCGTCGCGCTCCGCACCGCCGACCTCGCTTACCTGCACGTCCACCCGGACGGCCACCCCGGCGACGGCAGCACCCCGGCAGGACCGGGCATCACCTTCTATGTGACCGCGCCGAGCGCGGGCGACTACCGGCTGTTCCTCGACTTCCAGCACGAAGGAGTGGTCCGCACAGCCGAATTCACGCTGACCGTCGGCCCGGGCACAGCGGCTGCCGAACCCGCGGCGACGCACGACGGGGCACCCACGCCCGAACCGGCACACAACGGACACGGCGGCGCCACACCCGCACCGGCACACGGCCACTGAGAGCCATAGCGGGCCACCGCCATCGCGCCCGCGGTTACCCGATCTACCGTGCCGCACAGAACGGAGCACACGATGACCACCAGGACACAATCACCTGGCACCGGGCAGGTCGAATTGGTGATCGGCGGCATGACCTGCGCGTCCTGCGCCAATCGCATCGAGAAGAAGCTGAACAAGCTCGACGGTGTCACCGCGACCGTGAACTACGCGACCGAGAAGGCACGCGTCGATATCACCGATGACGTCTCGCCGGAGGTTTTGATCGCCACGGTCGAACAGGCCGGGTACAGCGCGACACTGCCCGCACCGACAGCCGAGGCCACGGAAAGCACTGTCGCCGAAGCGGATCCGACGGCCGCACTGCGGACGCGGCTGCTGGTCTCGCTGGTGCTGACCGTGCCGGTGATCGCGATGGCGATGATCCCCGCGCTGCAGTTCATCAACTGGCAGTGGTTGTCGCTGACGCTGGCCGCGCCGGTCGTGGTGTGGGGCGCGCTGCCGTTCCACCGGGCGGCGTGGACCAACCTGCGCCACGGGACGGCGACCATGGACACGCTGGTGTCGATGGGAACCCTTGCGGCACTGGGCTGGTCGCTGTACGCGCTGTTCTGGGGCACCGCCGGGACACCTGGCATGACGCACCCGTTCGAGTTCACCATCTCCCGGATGGACGGCGCGGGCAGCATCTACCTGGAGGCCGCGGCGGGCGTCACCACATTCATCCTGGCCGGGCGCTTCTTCGAGGCGCGGTCCAAGCGGCGGGCCGGTGCGGCGCTGCGGGCGCTGCTCGAGCTCGGCGCCAAGGAGGTTTCGGTGCTGCGCGACGGCACCGAGCAGCGGATACCGGTGGAGCAGTTGGCCGTCGGCGATCGGTTCGTGGTTCGTCCCGGCGAGAAGATCGCCACCGACGGTGTCGTGGTGGAAGGGTCGTCGGCGGTCGATGCCTCGATGTTGACCGGCGAATCCGTGCCGGTCGAGGTCGGGCCGGACGACGCGGTGGTCGGCGCGACCGTGAACGTCGGCGGCCGGATAGTGGTGCGCGCCAACCGGATCGGCTCCGACACCCAGCTTGCGCAGATGGCGAAACTCGTCGAGGACGCGCAAACCGGTAAGGCGCGGGCGCAGCGGCTGGCCGATCAGATCTCCGGGTTCTTCGTGCCGATCGTGATCGCGCTGTCGGTCGCGACGCTCGGATTCTGGCTCGGCACCGGTGGTTCCGTCGCCGCTGCCTTCACCGCGGCGGTCGCGGTGCTGATCATCGCCTGCCCGTGCGCCCTCGGGCTGGCCACGCCGACCGCGTTGATGGTGGGCACCGGTCGCGGTGCGCAGCTCGGCATCCTGATCAAGGGGCCGGAAGTATTGGAATCGACCAGGCGGGTAGACACCGTGGTGCTCGACAAGACGGGCACCGTCACCACCGGTCGGATGACGTTGCTGGATGTCGTCGCGGCCGAGGGCGAAGACGCTGGCCAGGTGCTCGCTCTCGCTGGGGCGCTGGAGGATTCGTCCGAACACCCGATCGCGCAGGCGA
Source organism: Nocardia brasiliensis (assembly GCF_042691675.1). Taxonomy (GTDB): domain Bacteria; phylum Actinomycetota; class Actinomycetes; order Mycobacteriales; family Mycobacteriaceae; genus Nocardia; species Nocardia brasiliensis_D. The sequence goes on along the minus strand of NZ_CP170507.1, from coordinate 213,487 downwards.
TCGCCAAGGGGGCCAGGGAGGTTAGTGCGCTGCGAACCGTGGAGGAGTTCGCGAATATCGAGGGCCTCGGTGTGCAGGGCGTGGTGGACGGGCACGCGGTGATCGTCGGACGGGCCAGTCTGCTCGCGGATTGGGCACAGCAGCTCGACGCCGATCTGGAGCGGGCCATGCAGGCCGCCGAGGCCGCGGGTAAGACCGCGGTGGCGGTGGGCTGGGACGGCAAGGCGCGCGGCGTGCTCGTCGTCGCGGATGCGGTGAAAACTACTTCCGCTGAGGCGATTTCGCAGTTGCGGGCGCTCGGCCTGACGCCGATCATGCTGACCGGTGACAATCGGGCCGCCGCCGAGGCCATCGCCGCGCAGGTCGGCATCGATGCGGTGATCGCGGAGGTGCTGCCGCAGGACAAGGTCGACACCGTCAAGCGGCTACAAGCCGAGGGCAAGGTCGTCGCGATGGTCGGCGACGGCGTCAACGACGCCGCCGCCCTGGCCCAGGCCGACCTGGGCTTGGCCATGGGCACCGGCACCGACGTCGCCATCGAGGCAAGCGACCTCACCCTCGTCCGCGGCGACCTCCGCGCCGCCGTCGACGCGATCCGTCTGTCCCGCAAGACCTCGAGCACCATCAAGGGCAACCTGTTCTGGGCCTTCGCCTACAACGTGGCCGCCATCCCCCTGGCCATGGCAGGCCTGCTGAACCCGATGCTCGCCGGCGCCGCCATGGCCTTCTCCTCGGTCTTCGTCGTCAGCAACAGCCTGCGCCTACGCACCTTCCGCTCCACCGCCCAGTAGTCACCGAAACATCCGACCGGGACGGCACCCCACGGTGCCGTCCCGTTCGCCATTCCGAGCCTGATCAGGTAGCCACTGGTGACGACCGCGCCGGTGGTAGTGAAGGACTAGGCCAGGGTTATCCGGCCGCGGGCGGCATGCGTCGGTGCTTCGAGAAAGGCGGAGGCGTGGTCGGTGGCCCATTCGGCGTAGGTGTGGGGTGGGCGGGCGAGGATTTCGGGGAGGTCGTCGGTGAGGATGGCGTTGCCGCCTGCTCGAACGTAGGCCTGACCGGCTAGGGCACCGTCGATGAAATCGGGGGACATGCCTGCGGCGCGCATGTGTTCTCGGGCGGCGTGGTCCGGCACGTCGATTACGTCCACCTTGCGGTCGAGCACGGTGGACAGGGTGGCGGCTTGGTCTGCGCTGGTGAGCAGTTCGGGGCCGGTGAGGGTGTAGATGTGGCCTGCGTGGGCGGGTGCGAGCAGCGACTCGACGGCGGCCGCGGCGACGTCGCGTGGGTCGACGACGCCCTGTTTGCCGGTGCCGGTCATGCTGGGCACGGGCTGACCGGTGCGGATCGCCTCGGCCCAGCTCAGCGTGTTGGAGGCGAAGGAGCTCGGGCGCAGGATGGTCCATTCGACGCCGCTCTCCCGGGCCGCTTGCTCGCCGGGCAGGTGCCAGGTCCCGACGCGGCCGAGGGCGGTGTCGCCGGTGCCGATGGCCGAGAGTTTCACGATGCGGCGGACTCCGGCGTCGCGGGCGGTGGTGATCAGTGCGCGGTCGGCGTCGATGTATTCCGGGCCGAGGACGCCGACGATGAACGCGGCTTCGGTACCGACCAGCGCGGCTGCCATCGATGCGGTGTCGAGGAAGTCGCCGCGGACCACCTCGACACCGGCGGGCAGCCGCGCCGTTGCCGGGTCTCGCGTGACGGCGTGGACCTGCTCGCCGCGCGCCGCCAACTGCCGGACGATTTCGCTGCCGATGGTGCCCGTGGCACCGGTGATCAGAATCATGAGCACCACGCTGCCGTCCGGACGACCGGGTTCTCTAGGAAATTCCGGCACACCTCTCGGCGCGCGACATGCTTACTGTGGATCCGGTGACCACCATGCTGCGTCCGGCGCCAGTAGTGACCGCCGATCTCGTCGAAGCGACGGTACCCGCGCCGGAATCATTGCGGCCCTGGCTCACCGAACTCGGATGGGTACCGACCGTGCGTGACCTGTCCGAATCATTCACCCACCTGCCACAGGCCGAAATCACGATCGTGCTGCGCGCCGAAGTACCGGGTGCACACGACGCACTCGTCATCGGCCCGCAGACCAAGGCGTTCTACGCTCATCCGAGCAAACCCGCGGGATGCACCCGGCTGCGTCTGGCCCCCGGCTCCGCCCGGCCATTGCTCGGCGTTCCCGCGTCCGTGCTCACCGATCGCGTGGTCCGCCTCGCCGAACTACCCGGTGCGGTGGCCGATCTCGCCGATGAGCTAGCGGACCTCGAGCCCGACGAGGTCTTCCCCTTCCTGGAAAACGTGCTGCCACACCGTATTTCCGAGGACGCGACGCAACGTGCCCAGCGCGACCTGCTCCGCTCGGCAGTGGTCGCGATTTCGTCGGACGCCGCTGACCGCTCCATCCACAGCCTGGCCGCCGACCTCGCCGTCAGCGAACGCCAACTCCGTAACCTGTTCACGGCGGGAGTCGGCGTCTCTCCCAAGCACTTCGCGCGGATAGATCGGGTGCGGCGAGTCCTGTCCCAAGCCGAAACCACCGCATCGGGCCAACGCGACAGCACAAGGCAGCACGCCCGAACAGCGACTCCCCCACTTTCACTCGCCCAACTCGCCGCCGACAACGGCTATTTCGATCAATCCCACATGACCGCCGACTTCCGCACCCTCATGGGCGTCCCGCCGACTTCCTTCCTGCGCGGCAACCTCCCCACCCCAACTCCCTGCCGCCCACTGGACCGCCTCTAGCTCCGGAGTGGCACACCACGGCGGAACCATCTCGGGCCGATGCCGCAGCCATGTGCCACTCACGGCTGAGTGACGGTGCGTGCCTAGGGGTGCTGGCGTTTGGCTCGGCGCCGGGCCAGCTCTTCCTGTTCCAGGATGGCGGCTTCGGCGAGAGTGGGCGCGGTGCCGCCGAGGCGGGCGGGGACCCAGCGGGCGCCGGGTTCCATGGGGTAGTCCTGCTGGGCCTGGGCGAGGAGGTCGCTCATATGGGTGCGCAGGGTGGCGGTGAGGGCGTCAGGGGGTTCGGCGGGTGGGATGGGTTCGCCGATGCGGATGTTGATCGGGAACTTGTGGCGGCCGAGCTTTTTCGGGATGTCCTTGGTCCAGACGCGGTGGGCGCCCCAGATAACCACGGGAATGATCGGCACACCGGCCTCGATCGCCATGCGGGCGGCACCCGACTTGAATTCCTTCAGCTCGAAGCTGCGGCTGATGGTCGCTTCGGGATAGACAACGACGAGTTCGCCGTCGCGCAGCGCTCGCACCGCGCGACTATAGGATTCGGCACCCGCGGTGCGATCCACCCCGATTGCCTTGCAGTGCTTCATCAGAAAGCCGACGATGCCGTGCTCGAGCTCGGCCTTCATCATGTATCGGACATTGCGACCGGACCTGCGCCCGACCAGTCCGACCTCCATGAAGTCCAGGTACGCGGTGTGGTTCACGGCCAGCACCGCGCCGCCGGAGCGCGGGATCCGGTGCTGGCCCGCGATATCGATCCGCAGTCCTTGCACCAGGAAAATGGTGCGGACCAAGCCGGTGAGAATGTCGTAAACCGGTTCCCGCGCCATTCGAACTCTCCGCTACTACGTGGCCGTCTTCTTTCGCGCGGCCTTTTCCGCGGCCTCGGCGGCGTCGAGCGCGTCGGCCTCCTCCAGGGTAGGAGCGCTGCCACCGAGGCGGGCCGGTACCCAATACGCGCCTGGCTCGTGCACGTAGTCCTGCTGCAAGTCCAGCAGCATTTCCTGCATGGTCGAGCGCAGCTTGGCGGTCAACTCCGACGGTGGTTCGAACGGCTGGATCGGCTCGCCGACCGCGATGGAGATCGGAGTGTTGGTGCGACCCAGACGCTTCGGGAAACCCTTGGTCCACACGCGTTGCGCGCCCCAGATGACGATCGGGATGATCGGCACGTCCGCCTCGATCGCCATGCGCGCCGCGCCGGATTTGAATTCCTTGATCTCGAAGCTGCGACTGATGGTCGCCTCGGGGTACACGCCGACGAGCTCACCGCGCCGCAGGTACTCGACCGCCGCCCGGTAGGAGTCGGCGCCCGCACTCCGGTCGACCGGAATGTGCTTGAGCGCGCGCATGATCGGGCCAGAAATCTTGTCGTCGAAGACTTCCTTCTTGGCCATGAACCGGATGTAGCGCTTGGGGGTGCGCACCGGTAGACCCGCATAGGTGAAGTCCATATACCCGGTGTGGTTGACCGCGATGACGGCACCACCCCGCGCGGGGATATGTTCATCGCCCTTGACGGTGAACTTCAGACCTTCGACGAAGAAGACGGCTCGGGCCAGGCCGATGATCGTCCGGTAGACGGGTTCCACAATTCCGCTAGCGTAGTCGCTGACTGTCCCATCCGGCAGTGCGCCGCCGGTTTGTGCGCCACACCGGGCGCGGGACGGCCCGATCGGACCGCCCAACGCTGTAGAGAAGAGGCTCGTCGAAGTGGAACGCCCCCGTCCGAAACCGCGTGGCCGCGACCGGAAAACGCCGCGGGATCGTCATCGGGCAGCAGAGCTCGGCCGGACAACGCCGGACTCGGACGAACAGACGATTCGTGGTACGCGATCGGCCCGGCGCGCACTGATCGGCGGCGTTGCCGTGATCGGCGCTTTCGCCCTCGCCGGTTGCGACTCCGCGGTCGGCATCCCGAACGACGAACCGGTGCGGGCCACGGCCGCGATCAAGACGCCACCCGCCGCTGTCCCGACCACTCCGGACAGTGCGACGTCGTCGGCCGCCGCACCCCCGACCGGCGTCGTCGCCGAGCTGCCCGCCGCCGTGCAGCGCTGGGCCGACGACCTGAAGACCAGCACCATCACTCAACTCCAGGCCAAGTGCTGGACCATCGCGCCGCGGAACGTGGCCGAGATGTACAGCGACGAACAAGCCATTCTGGCCACCCTCGCCCAGCCGGGCACCGCCACGCAGGACAGCGTCACCTGGAAGAGCCGGACCACCACGGTCGCTGTCGAGCGCACCGCCCTGGACACCGGCTACGCGTGCCCCCGAGTAGCGTCGGCGGGCGCCGAGATCGAGTACAACGAGGCCGACGCCAGACACACCGTGCGCCGCTACCTGGCCAGGTTCGTCGGCACGCCACTCGATGCGGCCGACAAAGAAGGCACCTACCCCCTGGTCTGCAAGCCGTCGCCGGCGACCTGGGATCCCACCGGCACCGGCAAGGCGATCCCCGCCCCACTCGCCAACAACCCGGGCAAGCTGACCGGTGCCACCGCATTCGCCGATCAGGAAATCCGTTCCGAACGGTTGCGCGCGGACTACGTCGCGGTCAAGGTCCCGGTGACCAACTCGTCGGGAGTGACCCAGACCCGCACCTTCACCCTGACCGCCGGGGCACAGGGCTACTGCATCGGCGACGTTTCCGCCTAACAACTACCCTGGATGGCTGGTAACGGTCAGGAGGAGCAGCTCGTGCAGATCACCAGCGTCGGACACGCCGGATTCCACATCCGCACCGCGGCCGGGACGATCCTTTGCGATCCCTGGGTGAACCCCGCGTACTTCGGTTCGTGGTTCCCGTTCCCCGACAACACCCAGCTGGACTGGGACGAGCTGGGCAATTGCGACTTCCTGTACGTCTCGCACCTGCACCGCGACCACTTCGACGCGGTGAACCTGGCCGAGCACGTCAACAAGGACGCGACGGTGCTGCTGCCGGACTACCCGGTGCCGGATCTGAAGCGGGAGCTGGAGCAGCTCGGTTTCCACAAGTTCTTCGAGACCGAGGACTCGGTCAAGCACACCATCACCGGTCGGGGCGCCGAGCTCGACATCATGATCATCGCGTTACGCGCGCCCGCCGACGGGCCGATCGGCGACTCCGGCCTGGTCGTCTCCGACGGGGAGACCACCTGTTTCAACATGAACGACGCCCGCCCGGTGGACATGGATGTGCTGCACGACGCGTTCGGCCACATCGACATCCATCTGCTGCAGTACTCGGGCGCGATCTGGTACCCGATGGTCTATGACATCCCGAGCCGGACCAAGTCGAACTTCGGTAAGCAGAAGCGGCAGCGCGGGATGGACCGGTGCCGTAGTTATATCGAGCAGGTCGGGGCCACCTGGGTGGTGCCGTCGGCGGGACCGCCGGTGTTCCTCGACGACGAGCTGCGCTACCTCAACGACGATCACGGCGACGAGGGCAACATCTTCCCGGACCAGATGGTGTTCCTGGAACAGATGAAGATCCACGGCAACGAGGGCGGGATCCTGATGATCCCCGGTTCGGTCGCCGACCTGCGTGGTGGTGAACTGACGCTGACCCATCCATTCGAGCCGGGCTTGATCTACGACAACAAGGCCGAGTACATCGAGCGGATGGCGCAGCGGATGGCGCCGGTGCTGGCGGCCGAAAAGGCCTCCTGGGCAACGGGTGACGAGCCGCTGCTGGAACCGCTGAAGGCGCTGTTCGAGCCGATCATGGCGCAGAGCGATCTGATCTGCGACGGCATCGGCTACCCGGTCGGCCTGGTACTCGGCGAGGAGACCGTGGTGCTCGACTTCCCCAAGCGGGTGGTGCGCGGGCCCATCGAGGGAGAAGGCAAGTACCGCTACGGTTTCCGGATCGCGCCCGAATTGGTGCGCACCGTGCTGCGGGACAACGAACCCGACTGGGTGAACACGATCTTCCTGTCCACCCGTTTCCAGGCGTGGCGGATCGGCGGTTACAACGAATTCCTCTACACGTTCTTCAAATGCCTCACCGATGAGCGGATCGCGTACGCCGACGGATGGTTCGCCGAGGCGCACGACGATTCCGCGTCGACCGAATTGTCGGGGTGGGAGGTGCAGCGCCGCTGCCCGCACCTCAAGGCGGACTTGTCGAAATTCGGTGTGGTGGAGGGAAACACCCTCACCTGCAATCTGCACGGTTGGCAGTGGGATCTGGAATCCGGCCGCTGCAAAACGTCCAAGGGGCATGAACTGCGCGCCCGCAAGCTGGCCTGACCATCGGCCGGGCCGGTGCATGTTCGGCACCGACCCGGTGTTTCTCTCCCCTATCTCCAGTGGTCAGGCCGTTACCTCCCGGGTGAGCCGGGACGACCACGGGCACCAGAAGCAACCGGGCAGGAATGCGCCACACGCTTCGTCGAGATGGTCCTCGACGTAGGTGATGCTCGCGTCGCAGACCTCGATGGCCATGGTGAAGAAGGTGATGGTTTCCGGGTCCAGATGGAAACTCCAGCCCGGGTTGTAGTCGGCGACCTGCTTGCGGATGCGACCCATGACGTGGATCGACATCTGTTCCTCGCCGGATAGGATCCGGCGCGCTTCCGCGATCCGCGATTCGTTGGTCAATCTGACAACGAATTCCTTGCCGGAGTAATCCGTGAATGCGAAGTCAGCCATGATATTTCACCTCGATGGATCGACCTGATAGAGCCTTGCCATTCGATGATAGCCAGTGGCTATGTATTATTTCTGGCGAAATCGATTGTGCGGCAACATAATTAGCAGACCGCCCCGTATCGTGGGAGAGAAGCGGCCCGGCTCGAGGTAACCGTGGTCGAGTTGCGTACCAGAATCCGGGTTCCGTAGGTAATCAGCGCCGGACAACCGTTTTCGCCCGCACGATCAGCTCGCGGGCGGCGATCGCCCCTCTGGCGACCGGAGCGGCGATCCGGCCCTCGGCATCGATGAGCACCGCCGACGGGGTGCCGCGAACACGGTAGCGCAAGGCCGCCTCGTTGCCCTGTTGCACCAGCACCGGGATATCACCGAGCCGCTGCTCACGTCCCCATTCGGCGTGCTCGGCGGCGTCACCGTTGCCGACCACGACAATCCGCAACACCTGCGCGGTGCGCTCCTGCCACCGGGGCAATTCGCGCGCCAGAGCGGCACACAACTCGCACCCCGGATGGACGAAGACCAACAGCACCTGCCGTCCTTGTGCCAACAGCGACGCCAAACTCGTGCTGCCGCCCGCGGCATCGAACAATTCGAATTCCGGGGCGACCGCGCCGACCGGCAAGCCCTCCGCGCCGAGCGTGGACAGTGCTTGTTCGTCGACCCGCCTGCGCAGCGCACGCACCTCGCCCCGCACCCATACCAGCAGTGCGACCAGCACGGCCGCCACCACCGACCAGACCGCGTCGTCGGTGGGCAGCACGCCCGGCACCTGCGGGTAAGCAACCGCACCCCACGCGACCGATGCCGCGAGGACGAGCAAGATTCCATTGCGCACCACCGTCCACGTCCCGATCGGCGTCGCACTCATCGCACCGAAACACGAACAAGCCGGGCGTTCCCCTCGTCGCAACAACCGCACCACCGCCGCCGTGAACACGACCAACAGCAGCATCGCCAGTAGCGCCCCCGGCAGGGCCGTCCACGGCGCCAGTACGGCAACGCCGACAACAGCCTCGAGCAGCGGCAACCCCCACCCCACCACCGGCACCCACCGAATCGGAACCCCGAACTCCCCCAACGCTTTCCGCGTCCCGATCGGATCCGCCAACTTCCCCCACGCCGACAATCCGAACAGCACGCCGACCACCAGCCGCGAAATCCACACCCCGTATTCGATCAGCATGAGCGCACGATCCCATACGCCCGAACCCCCGAAATGCGAATCGACAGAACTACATCCAGGGCGGGCGAGCGCGGCCGACCGTCGCCCGCATGCGGTCCTTCGACACTGCTTGGCACACCTTATGCCGCGGCTCGATGGGGCGCGGCCGGTCCGGGGGCGGCGAGCAGGTGCTGGTCAGGCGCGTGAGCGAGTGGCTATCGCGACGGCGGCGAGGGTCAGGATGCTGCCCGCTACCGCGGGGGCGGACAAGCCCGCGCTGGTGGGGGCGGCGATGTCCAGGGCGATGGACATCAGGAGTTGGCCTGCTACTGAGGTGAGGCCGAGTAGGAGTACGCCGATCCAGCGGACGGTGATGGCGGCGAGGGCGATGAAGGCGACGCCGATCAGGCCGCCGAGGTAGAGCCAAGGCTGCGTGGGGAATTCGGCGGGCCAGCCGGTGCCGATCAGTACGGCGGCCTCCACCAGGAGCAGTGCGGCGAGGCCGACGCAGAAGTTCACCAGGGTGGCGGACAGGGAGCCGCCCACCGCGCCGACGCGACCGTTGACCGCCTGCTGCCAGGCCAGGCCGATGCCTGCCAGGGCGGGCAGGATGATGAGCAGCGCGGTCGGCGCGCCGCGCAGCGAGTCGGGCACCGACAGGGCGCCGGCCGGTGCGTCCGAACGTCCCGCTCCGGCGAGCAGCACTGCGAGCACGGCGAGAGTGGCACCGCCCAACCGCAGCGCGGTAACCGGTGTGCGGCCATTGGGGGCCAAGCCGAGTCGATCGACCACCAAGCTGCTCAGCAGTTGACCCGCGACCGTGGCGACGGTGAAGGCGGTGACGCCGATCGCGACAACGGTCAACCCCTGGCAGGCGACGAAAAAGGCACCACACAGCCCGCCGAGCAGATGCCACGGGCGGAGCGCGCCCGCAGCCAACGCGCTTCGCACCCGTACCACGCCATCCCGAAGGCGGCTGCTCAGCAAGAACGCGATAACAAGGATCAGCAGACCGGAGCCGAAACTGATGGTGGCGGCGGCGATTCCATCATGCAGCCGGGCTCCGAGCGCGCCATTGATCCGGCCCTGCACCGCCACCCCGGCACCGATGCCGAACCCGAACACCAGCCCCCACCTCGCCCGCACGTCCACACCCGGCACCGTACCGTCGCGATCTCGCACCACCGCTCGCGCGCCGCGTCCGACGCGAGTCTCGCAAGCAGAGTTTGCACGGCCGCCGCCCCGCCGCAGCCTTCGGCCGCTGTGTCGTCTCCACACTCGGTACACGGGATGTGCCGCAGCGGGGAACGGTGCGCACCCTCGCCTTGTGGACAGCCCGCAGCACCCGTCCGCCGCGGGGGCAACCCGCACACCCGTTGTGTCAGCTGCACACCAAGTACATGGGGTGTGCGGCAGCGGGAATGGGTGTGCGCATCCGATGCAGGGTCGGGTCAGCCTGCGCGGAGGGCGGGGCGGGTGGCGTAGGTGTCGTGGCGGGCGTAGGTGCGGTCGCCGCCGTTGCGGGCGATGGAGCCGCGGACCAGGCGGGTGCGGATGCGGGCACCGAGGTTCTCGTGGAAGCGGGTGGCGCCGGGGAGGATTCGGCGCGGTAGCTCGAGGACGCCGTTGACCACGGCGGTGGCCATGACCGCGCTCTGGAAGAACCGGCTGTCGGGGAGGCCGAGGAAGTCCGCGTTGCTCGGACCGAGAATGATTCGGCTGTACGCGACCAGGTAGCTGGTGATCACCCGGCGAATCGCGCGCTGCGGCGCGGTGTCGTCGCCGACGAACAGGCCGCCCGCGGCGGGGATGAGGGCTTGGGCCAGGCGCTGGGAGTCCGCGTCGGGGATGAATTCGGTGTCGGCGAGGATCCAGAAGGCGCGCCAGGTGTCGGTCTCGCAGGTCGGCAGGATCTCCGGGTCGACGCCGAGCAGGAACCCGACGTAGCGCCAGAGCTGGAACACCGCGTCCTTCTCCTTGGCCGAGAACTGCAGGCCCAGCGCTTGCGCGCCAACGAGATTCGCCATCGAGAACAGGCCGAGGGTGCCGACAGTGAGCACTTGGTTGACCGGATGGTCCCAGGCCTCGTAGTCCCAGTCGGGGCGCCGGTTCATGCCTGCCCGCACCAGTGCGTGCATCAACCGCACCCGCAGCACGCTCTTGTAGCCGACGGCATTGCGATCCAGGCCGCCGGGTGTCGTCACGTCCAACCACCACTGGGTGGTTTCGGCGAGCCTGCGCGGGGCCATCGCGTCGAGGTCGCCGGTGCCGACCAGGGTCTTGTCCGCCCGAGCGGCGAGATAGCCGCCCATCAGGGCGAACATGCCCATCGCGATGCCACCCCAGACGCTGGTGCGGCCGACGACGCGGGCGCCGCGGTCGATCTTGGCGCGGTCCAGCCAGTACGGGTCCGCCTCCACCTGCTCGAAGAACGCGGTCAGCTCCGGCGGTGCGTCGGGTACGGCGTCGATGCCGCGTTCGACCGCGATCTCGAACATGCGGCGGCCCTCGCCGACGGGGAGTCGCTTGAACATCGCGACCATCTCGTCCGCGAGCGGATCACCGACCCGGGTGAACCGGCGGAACGAATCGCGCTGCGCGGCGGTGCAGCTCAGGTCGCCCGGTGCCAGCACCGGCACGGCGTACTTGAAGGGGAACTCCGTGAACAACTGCGGAGTGGGGAGTTTCTGGTTGTCATGCGCCATTGCACTTCGCCCATCGGATCGAGGTTCGCGGTCGGCTCGACGTCGAGCACATTCTGACAAGACCGTCCCACAAAATCAGATATCTGGCAAGGATGTATGCCAGAATGGCTCGGATGGCTACCACCTCGCGGTCCTACGGCGGCGTACCGATCGAGCAGCGCAGAGCGCGCCGTCGCGCCGCGCTCCTCGACGCCGCGCAGGAAATCATCGGCACCTCGGGTTTCGCCAAGCTGACCGTCTCCGGGCTGTGCACCGAGGCCAAGCTGTCCGAGCGGTACTACTACGAGAGCTTCGGCGACCTCGACACGGTGTTCAGCGAGTTGTTCGATCGGATCGTCGACGAGATCGGCCAGGCGGTGGTCACCGCGTTCGTCACGACACCCGCCGACATCCGCGCCAAGACCAGGGCCGCCATCGCCGCCGCCGTCGACCTGATCGCCGACGACCCACGCAAGGCACGCATCGTCACCGTCGAAGCGCAACTGAACCCCGCGCTGCTGATGCGCCGAGCCGAAGTGATGCGCTCCTTCGCGGGCATCATGATGGCGGTATGCGCCGACGAGGTGGGTGCCGACCTCGTCGAAAGTGCCGGTGACCAAGCCGAATTCGCCGCAACCCACCTCCTCGGCGGCCTCTGGGAAACCACCAACAGCTGGCTGACAGGCACCCTCCCCATCACCCGCAGCACCCTCATCAACCGCTCCACCGACCAATTCCTACTCACCGCAAGCCATCTCATCGGCACCCCCCTCGCCTAACCCCGCCCCGCCCCTCGAACGGGACAAGACCAAGACATCAGCCGAGTAACCCCACCACCATGCCCCGCCCGACGAGCAACCCAGCCACCCTGGGCGTGCCAACGGGACAACACTGCGACATCGGCCGAGAAACGCCTCCGCCATGTCCCATTCGACAAACGACCCAGCCACCCTGGGCGTGCGAACGGGACATCACTGCGGCGTTGGCCGAGAAACGGCTCCGCCATGTCCCATTCGACAAGCGACCCAGCCGCCGTGGCCGCGCCAACGGGACAACACTGCGACATCGACCGAGAAACGCCTCCGCCATGACCCGCTCGACAAATGACCCGACCCCCTGGCCGTTCCACGACATGGAGGCGATTTACGGAGCCCACGGCTAACGGACGTCGCTGCGGCGTTGGCCGAGAACCGACTCCGTCAAGTCCCGCTCGGCGAGCGACCCAGCCGCCCGGCGCGTGCCAACGGGACAACACTGCGGCATCGGCCGAGAAACGCCTCCGCCATGTCCCGCTCGGCAAACGACCCAGCCGCCCTGGCCGCGCCAACGGGACATCACTGCGGCATCGGCCGAGAAGTGGCTCCATGGTGTCCCGTTCGGCCGGTGGGACGGCTGGGTCGGCCGGTGGGACGGTTGGGTTGGTTTGGGCGGTGGGGATCGGGGGCTGGGGTGGTTTGGTCGGGGGTGGGCGGGGCGTTGTTACTTCTGGTCCATTGGATCGGTGGCTCTGGGGGGTAGCCAAGATGGGGTTAATAGGGCGATTGGGAGCATGGTGGCGCCTAGTAGGGCGAGGAGGGTGGGCATCGAACACCAGAGGGTGGCGAGGGCGGCGAAGGCGAATACGGCTAGGGAGACGACCTCGCCGAGTAGGCCGGATACCGAGGTGACGGTGGCTCGGGCGGGGCCCTCGATCGCGTCCTGGAGGCGGGCTCCGGCGACTACGCCAGCGTTGTAGACGATTCCGTAGGAGATGCCGATCGCGGTGAATCCGAGGGTGGTGAGCACGTAGACGGCGCTGGGACGGTGTGCGGCTAGACCTGCGATCAGGGCACCGCTGAGGAACAGGATCGCGCCGATGCCGACGGCGATCGCCATGGTGCGACCGGACATGCTCTCGGTGCGCCCGGCCAGCACCGAGCCCGCCAGGGAGCCGAGCACGGTCAGGCCGACGAGCAGCGGCACCACCGCCGTCGCCACGCCTACCGACTCGGCGAGCAGCGCGAAGTATTCGTCGAAGGCCGTGATGCCGAACAGCAACGCACCGAGCAACACCCCATTGCGTACCGCGCGCACTCGAATCGATTCCGCAACACCGGTTTTCAACATGCTGAGGTATCGCGCGACCGGGCCGGACGTGGCCGCCGGGCCGGAGTGGTCCCTCAACTGGCCATGGAAACCGGCGGATAGTGCGGTGTCGTCGGCGTCGTCACACACCGAGACGGCTTCTCGCGACATGGCCGAGGTGCTGACTCCGGCAGCTTCGGGCCCCATCGGCAGGACCGAATCACCCTCCCCCGCACCGTCTTCCAACTCTTCGATGTCGACGGCGGACACAGCCTTCGGCGCACTGGGCAGCGACATCGCGATCACCGTGTGCAAAGCGGCGAAACCCACACTGGCCCAACCGATCAGCGCGTACCCACCCCAGAGGTACAGCGGCGTACCGGCAACGATGCCGACGACGATGGCGGTTTCCGACGCGGCCCGGGTGTAGCCGAGGATGCGGGCGTAGGCTGCCCGCTCACCGCGGGCGACAAGGTCGTCGTAAAGCAGCGCCTCGAACGTGCCGGACACCAAAGCGCCTGCCGTACCCCACAGTACGAATCCGAGGGCGAAGCCGAGATAGGTCGGGACAAGCGTCCACAGCGCGAACCCGCCCGTCAGCAGAACACCACTGAGAATCAGCAGAGCGCGCCGCGACACCGTGTCCGCCCACGCCCCGGACGGCACCTCGAGCAGGAACGCGGTCGTCGACCAGATCGCGAACAGCGACGAAATCTGCCCGGTGCTCAGCCCGTGATCGGCGAACAGCAGGGAGTAGAGCCCGTAGAACGGAATCAGGTCGCCGATGCTCTTGAAGAGCACCGCGCGAACCGTGAGGGACCGCAGCGAGTGAACTGTGCCGGTGTTACCCGTCAGCCGGGTGAACAGCCGTCTGACAGATCAATAGGCGTAGATGAGCAAGCGCATGTGGATCAGCATGCGCAGCCGCGCGGGCCGCGTCAAGCGTTTATCCGAGCGGCAGCCAGCCGTTTGCGGCGTGCCTGGAATCTCCGTCGTCGAGCTCCCGGTCCGCGGCGCCTGGGCCGACCCGGCCGTGGTTCTCGTTGAGGTCGCTGATCAGGTCCGCGACCGGGTGCGAGTCGCTGTAGTGGTAACCCTGGGCGAGGGCGAAGCCGAGCTCGGTGAGCACCGCGGCCTGGTACTCGGTTTCCACGCCCTCGGCGATCACTTGGAGGTCGAGCGCGCTGCTCAACGCCGCGATCACGCCGAGCAGCGGCGGTGCCGGGGAGTCGGAGCGGATCGCGGCGACGAAGGACTGGTCGACCTTGAGGATGTCGCTCGGCAGCGTGGCCAGCCTGCTGAGCGAGGAGTAGCCGGTGCCGAAGTCGTCGATGGCGATGCGCACGCCTCGGTCGCGCAGCGTGTGCAGGTTCGCGATGGCGGTGTGCGATTCGGCGGCCAGTTCGCTCTCGGTCACCTCGAGTACCAGTTGTTCGGCCGGCCAGCCGGTGCTGGCGAGGATGTTCGCGACCCGGTCGGCGTAGCCCGCTTCGGCCAGTTCCAAGCCGCTGACGTTGACGTTCAGCGTCAGGTCGAGTTGGGCGAAGGTGTCCTGCAGCCGGGCCGCGTCGGCACAGGCCCGCCGCAACACCAGCTCGTCCAGATCGGAGATGAGGTCGTATTCCTCGGCGACCCGGATCAGTCCCTCGGTGGTGACGTCCGGCTGCGCACTCGACGACCAGCGCAGCAGCGCCTCGACCCCCACCGCCTTGCCGCCGCCCTCGCTGAGGCTGACGATCGGCTGGTAGTGCACGTCGAGCAGGCCGCGGTCGATGGCCTCGCGCAACTCCACCGCAAGCGGGAGTTGCCGCGACGACTCGAGCACCGTCCGGTTGCGTCCGGCCTGCTTGGCCCGGTACAGGCCGACGTCCGCGCGACTCACCAGCAGCGAGCCGGATTCGCCTGGCTGCCATGAGGTCACGCCCGCCGAACAGCCGGTGGTGACCGCGGCGCGTAGCTGCTCGGTCAGCAAAATGGCGGCCTGCTCTGTGGTGTTCGGCAACAGCATCGCGAACGCGTCGCCGCCGTAGCGGGCCAGCCGCTGGTCCGGCCCAAGCAGTTTCGACCAGGTGTCGGCCACCCGCTGCAGCACGGCGTCGCCCGCGCGGTGGCCGAGGTGATCGTTGATCTTCTGGAAGCGGTCGAGATCGACCAGCACCAGCGCGAGTCCCTGGCCGGTGCGGGTCGCCTGCTCGATCGCGGAATTGAGCGCGCGATCGAAGCCGCGCCGGTTCAAAAGCCCGGTCAGCACGTCGATGTCGGCTTCGGACGCCATCCTGGTCAGGATGCCGACGACAACGCCGACACCGAAGGTCACGCCGGCCGGGATCAGCCCGGACCACCACGGCAACGCGGGATGCACGGGCCGCGCGGGGAGCACCCACATGCACAGCGCCATGGCGAAGGTGATGTGCGCCGCGGCCTGCGACCAGGCGAAGAACAATGCGGCGTCACAGGCGACGAACACATAGAACGCCGCGAGGCTGATGGCGCCGACGGTGTTCGGGAAGGCGTAGACCGCGATCGTCACCAGCACCGTCGCGATGGCAACGTACCCGTGGTGCACGGAGTGCGGCAGTCGTGGCCCCCAGGCGAGCAGGGTGAGCCCGAGCGTCAGCGCAATCGCCGCAGCCGTGCCGACCAGTGGCCGATTACCTTCGTCGCCCGGGGCGATCGCAGTAATCAGCAGACCCAGCACACCACCCATGACGTAGAACGCCCCGGTGGTCCGAGCCATGACCATAGCTGTCGCCAGCGCCGATGCCGCCCGCACCCGGGTTCGGGTATCGCCGCGCGCCCCGATTCCTCGCACGGGGAATAGCCTAGACACAACAATTCCCGGCGGTTGCCACATCCCGTGAATCCGGCATGGCGAACCGTTAGCTATTCACCAGCGCGAAACATTCGGGTTGCCAACGCGACTTGGCCACGGGTGCCCACATTCGACATTCGCGGGCAGCACCGCACCCTGTCCACAGGCGAACCCCGGGTGCTTCGGACGCGCGGATGTCCGCCCACCGCCGGATGCGGTGCCGGACGAAAAATGCCGGGCCTACTGCGGCGGTGTCAGGACCTCGGTACCGACGAACGGCACCAGCGCGGGGGGCACGCGCACGGACCCGTCGGCCTGCTGATGGTTCTCCAGAATCGCCACGATCCAGCGGGTGGTCGCCAGCGTGCCGTTCAAAGTGGCTGCGATCTGGGGCTTTCCGTTCTCGTCGCGGTAGCGCACGGCGAGGCGGCGGGCCTGGAAGGTGGTGCAGTTCGAGGTCGAGGTGAGTTCCCGGTAGGTCTGCTGGGTCGGCACCCAGGCCTCGCAGTCGAACTTGCGCGCGGCCGAGCTGCCGAGATCGCCCGCGGCGACGTCGATGACCCGATACGGCACCTCGATGGCCGCGAGCATGTCCTGCTCCCAGCCCAGCAGCCGCTTGTGTTCGGCGTCGGCCTGCTCGGGCGTAGTGAAGACGAACATCTCGACCTTGTCGAACTGGTGCACCCGGATGATGCCGCGGGTGTCCTTGCCGTAGCTGCCCGCCTCGCGCCGGAAGCACGACGACCAGCCCGCGTACCGCTTCGGGCCGTTGCTCAGGTCGAGGATCTCGTCCGAGTGGTAACCGGCCAGCGGCACCTCCGAGGTACCGACCAGGTACAGGTCTTCCTCGGCGAGGCGATAGACCTCCGAGGCGTGCTGGCCCAGGAAGCCGGTGCCCGCCATGATCTCCGGGCGCACCAGCACCGGCGGAATCATCATGGTGAAGCCGTTGGCCACCGCTTTCTGCGCCGCCAGCTGCAGCAGACCGAGCTGCAGCAGTGCGCCGTAACCGGTCATGAAGTAGAAGCGGGCGCCCGAGACCTTCGCTCCGCGTTCCATGTCGATCAGGCCGAGCGACTCACCGAGTTCCAGGTGGTCCTTCGGCTCGAAGTCGAATTCCGGTGGCGTGCCGATGGTTTCCAGCACGACATAGTCGGCCTCGCCGCCTGCGGGCGCGCCGTCCTGCACCACGTTCGAGATGGCGCGGTGCGCGGCGTCCAGGTCGGCGTCGGCGGCGCTCTGCGCGGCCTCGGCCTCCTTGACCTTGACCGACATCTCCTGCGCCTGCGCGAGCAGCGCGGAGCGCTCGTCTTTGCTCGCCCTACCGATCAGCTTGCCCATCGCCTTGTGCTCGGCGCGCAGGTTGTCGGCGGTGGCCACCGCCGCGCGGCGGGCCGCGTCCGCCTCTAGCAGGGCGTCGACGAGGGCGGGGTCTTCGCCACGGGCGCGCTGCGAGGCGCGGACCGCCTCGGGGTTGTCCCGCAGGAATCGGAGGTCGATCATGGGCACTCAGCCTAGTGGGCTGGGTCTGACCTGCGGCACTCCCGGGTCCCTCCGTGGTTACGCAGGCTGCCACCGCCGGGCCTGCCGCTCGCGCCGCGGGGTATTGCCGTTTCACGCCGCGGGGCATTGCCGTTTCACGCCGATATCCCAGGATGCGGGCCACGCGGCCGCCAGCGCGCGCATAGTTGGCGTGTGGGTACGACTTTCGACGAATCAGCTATCGACGACGCACTGGCCGAGCTGACCGCGGGCGAGAAGGTGTGGGCCCAGACCCCGCTGCGCCGCCGCCGCGAGCTACTCGACGACATCCACACCCGAACCGGCCGCTTCGCCGGCGACTGGGTGCGGGCCGCGCAGACCATCAAGGGACTGGACGAGGACTCGCCGCTGGTCGGCGAGGAATGGATGTCCGGGCCGCTGGCCGTGCTGCAGGCCACGACCGCGCTTGCCGCGACGTTGACCGCGTTGGAGAACGGGCGCAGCCCACTCGACGGTGTCGCGATGAAGGAGGCGCCCGGCAATCGCGTCGCGGTGCCGATCCTGCCGGTGGACACCTATGACCGGCTGCTGCTCAACGGTTTTCACGGCGAGGTGTGGTTGCGTCCCGGCATCGACGCCGATACCGCGCGGCGCCGGGCCGGGCTCGCTCAGCTCGATCCGAGCGCGACCGGCGGGATCGGCGTGGTGCTCGGGGCGGGCAATATCACCTCGATTCCACCGTTGGACCTGCTGTACGAGCTGTATGCGCACAACCGGGTCGTCGTGCTGAAGCTGAACCCGATCACCGATCCGCTGTTCACGGTGTTCGAGATGGTGTTCGCGCCGTTGTGCCGGCTCGGCGTGCTGCGGATCGTGACGGGTGGCGCGGACACGGGCCGCTACCTGGTGCACCATCCCGACGTCGCGCATGTGCACATGACCGGCAGCGCGCACACCCACGACACGATCGTCTGGGGGCCGGGGCCGGAGGGACTGGAACGGAAGAAAGACAAGCGCCCGCTGCTGAGCAAGCCGATCACCAGCGAGCTCGGCGGTGTGTCGCCGACCATTGTGGTGCCCGGCGACTGGTCCGACGCGGACCTGCGCTTCCAGGCCGAGCACGTGGCGACCCAGCGGCTGCACAACGGCGGCTACAACTGCATCGCCGCGCAGGTGGTGGTGGTGAGCAAGGAATGGGATCGCAAGGACAAGTTTTTTGCCGAGCTGCGCACGGCGCTCACGAACGCGCCGCGACGGGCCGCGTACTACCCGGGCAGCGAATCGCGGGTCGCGGACGCGCTGGCGGCCTATCCCGATGCCGACCAGGTCGGCGCGGGGCGGGTGCTGATCGAGCAGCTGCCGCTCACCGATACACCGTTGTTGCGTACCGAGTACTTCTCGCCGGTGCTCGGGGTGCTCGAACTGCCCTACGAAGGGGGCGAGTTCCTGCAGCGAGCGGTCGATTTCGCGAACGCCGAACTCACCGGAACGCTCGGCGCCAATGTGCTCGCCCATCCGAAAACCATCCGCAGGCTCGGCATCGCCTTCGACCGCGCCATAGAGCGGCTGCGCTACGGCGCGATCGCGGTGAACGCGTGGACCGGACTCGCCTTCCTGGCCCCGCGCGCCGCGTGGGGCGCGTTCCCCGGCCACACCCTCGACGACGTGCAGAGCGGAATCGGCGTGGTGCACAACGCTTTCCTGCTCGCCGATGTGGAGCGCACGGTGGTGCACGGACCGTTCCGGCCCGCGCCGCGCTCGGTGCTGCACGGCGAGCCGGCATTGTCGCCGAAGCCGCCGTGGTTCGTCGGCAATGCCGCCGCGGCGACGACCGCACGCAAGCTGACCGAGTTCTACGCGAGCCGCAATCCGGTCCGGATCCCCGGCATCTTCCTCTCGGCGTTCCGCGGTTAGCCGCACGGTCCCGGCGAAAACGGCAGGTCGGAACGGGTCGTGGCACCGCGGCTCGGAGGCTGCCATGATGGATCGCGATGTCCCCCTCCAATCGTGCACCCAAGCCCGAGCCGTCGAGCCGGCTACCCAAGCGCGGTATGCCGTCGCGCACCGGTTCGGTGCGGCGTGTGTACGACACGGTTCGAGGCGTATTCACCGGCGACACGGCCCTGCCCGCGCCGACCCTGCGCTGGGGGCTATTGCTGGTGGCCGCGGGCGCGGTGATCGCCGCCTTGGTGACGCTGTTCGTGACCGGGTTCGAAACCGACAAGAAACTCGAGGCGCACAATCCCGGCTCGCCGAGTGCGCCGGTGGTCGACAAGGAATTCGGCACCGCGGTCAAGGGTGACTGTCTGAGCTGGTCCAAACCGGATCACTCCGATCTGGTCAAAGTGCGTTGCGACAGCAAGCACATGTTCGAGGTCGCGGCGGATGTCGACATGAGCAAGTACCCGGGCAAGGAATTCGGGCCCGGGTCCCGGTTCCCCGACTCGCTGCGGCTCACCGAGCTGAAGGAAGAGCACTGCGTCCCCGCGGTGCAGCAGTACCTGGGCGGAAAGTTCGATCCGCGTGGGCGCTACATCGTCGGGTTGATGTATCCGAGCCCCGATGGGTGGCAGCACGGCGACCGCACCCTGCGCTGCGGATTGCAGTACGCGGCGAGCGCGGGCACGCCGCCCTCGGTGGGCAGCGCCGCCGAACATGATCAGTCGAAGGTGTACGGGCCCGGTGTGTGCCTCGGCATCAACCAGAACCTGCCCACCGACCCGGTGGATTGCGCGCAGGCGCACGCGGTCGAGATCGTGTCCACCATCGACCTGAGCCAGCGGTTCCAGGGCGGGCCGCCCGCGAAGGAGGAGCAGGACAAGTTCGTCGAGGAAGAATGCGCGCGGACCGCGGCGGATTATCTCGGCGGGCCGGACGTGGTGCGTAACAAGACGCTGACGCTGTTCTTCGACTATCTGGACGCGCGAAGCTGGCTGGCGGGTAGCCGCAAACTGGACTGCATGATCGGAAAGGGGGCGGACCGGGAAGGGTTCGCGCCGATCACCGGTTCCGCACGGGGCGACATCCTGATCAACGGCCAGGCGCCGGTGCCGCCGCCGAACACCGGTCGTTCGACACCGACTCCGCTGCCCGGTGCGGCGCCGCTGCCGCCGCAGCCCCAGCCGAGGTAGACCGCGACGATGTCGGTCTCCATGTCCGAGGACCGGTTCGAGGAATTGGTCGGCGATGCGCTCGATCAGATTCCGCCGGAGCTGGCGCAGGCCATCGATAATGTCGTGGTGCTGATCGAACCGAGCAATCCGAAAGATCCACATTTGCTCGGGCTGTATCACGGAATCGCACTAACCGAACGCGACAGCCACTACGGCGGGGCGCTGCCGGACACCGTGACGATCTATCGCGATGCCATCCTCGCCATCTGCGCGGACGAGAGCGAAGTGGTGGAAGAGGTGGCAATCACCGTGATCCATGAGATCGCACACTATTTCGGGATTGACGAAGACCGTCTACATCAGCTGGGATGGGGCTAGTCTTTACTCCAGCTGTATGAGTGCGGTTGCAGTTGGGGTGAGACCGGAAGAAACTTGGGGATTCGATGGAACCGATGGCCTGGCTGTCGCGTCCTATCACTCGAAGGGGGAATTCTCGTGGTTCCGCCCCATAGCCGCCACTAGAAGGAGTCGAGTCATGGTTGGCCACGTCCTAGTACAACCCGAAGTCGTCCTTGCTGCTGCCGCCGAGCTGGATCTACTCGCCGAACGGCTCGCCGCCGCCGCCGCGGTGACCGCACCCGCGACGCACGTCGTTCCGTCCGGCATCGATGAGGTTTCGTTGCATGCCGCGAACCATCTCAACAGGGCCGCCATGACGCACGACCAGGCGGTTGCTCAGGGGATCCTGGAACTGCACCACGCCGCCGCAACGCTGCGCAGCCAACTCATCACCCACGTCGGGGAGGATGTCGTCCGGGCTACCGGCATCAACGCCGTCGGCTCGACAATCGTTTAACGCCTGCGGGCATAGCAAAAAACAAGCAAGGGGAGAAAGCATGACCGCAGGAATCACCGGGGTGTTCTGGCTGCCCCGTCTGGCAGAGGGAAATTCCATCGCGCTGAACTCGGGCGCGCACGCCGTGCCGATCTCGGCCGCCGCCACCGCGTGGGGCGGGCTGACCGCGGCCTGGGTCGACGCCACCGCGACCGTTGCCCGCGTCATGGCGGAGCTGGGTGTCGGCATGCAGGGCATCAACGGCATCTCGGCGCTGTCCAAGCTCACCGGGTTCATCGGCTGGGCCGAGCAGCAGGGCGTGATGGCGGCCACCATGGGTTCCAAGGCGGCGTCCAACGCGATCGCGTACACCGTTGCCTCGCTGGCCATGCCGAGCCTCCCGGAGATCGCGGCCGTGAATGCGGCGCGGGTCGCGGCGCACTCGACCGGCGGCGTGCTGAACGGCACCTCGGAAATCGCCGAGGCGGCCAAGGCCGCGCTCGACCTGCGCGCCGCGCTGACCATGGAGACCTACGAGGCGGCGACCAGCGCGATGGTGTTGACGCCCGGCGAGTTCGTCAACCCGCCCACGATCGCCAAAGGCGCGGGCACCGCTGATGCGGGTCAGGCCGACCAGACGTTCCAGAGCGCCAACGCCGATCCGGTGCAGTCCGCGATTGCGGCGGCAGGTGCGTTCGTGAACAACCCCGCCGTGGTCGGCGCCGCGACGCAGGCGGCGAATATCGCGGGTTCGGTGGCGACCACCGGTGTGTCCACGGTGGGCACCATCGGTTCGCAGGCGGTCGCGGCCGTCACCTCCGCGGCGGCACCCGGAATCACCAGTGCCGCACCGGCTGCCATGGTCGGCGGTGCGGGCCTCGCGTCAGCGGCCGCGTCGGCGGCAACGCGGTCCGCGTCGTTCGGCCCCGGCGCCTCGGTGTCGGTCGGCAACGGCTCGCTCAAACTTCCCGACGGCTGGGGCGCCGGGACGCCGGGCGGCGCACCCGCCGCCGCTCCGGTCGTGGAGAACGTCTCGGTCAACCAGTCCGGTGCGGCACCGGTGCGTGGCACCAGCACGCCGGGTAGTCCGTTGCTGGGCAACCAGATTCGCGACGAAGACGACGAGTCCGAGCACAAGAGTCAGGACTACCTGCGCTCGACCGAGCACTTCAACGACGGCCGCTACGCCGCCGACGGTGTGATCGGCGCGGACCCCATCGGGACGGCTAAGTGACGGTGCTGGGTGCGGGCCGCGGCCCGTCGATGCTCGCGTCGGTTGTGCTGTCGCTCGACGAGATGCAGTTTCTCTTGGAGAAGCTGGAGATCGACGAGGTGCCCGTCGTGCTGGACGCACGCGGGCAATACGACAACGTGACCGATCACGATGCCGCGATGGCCGTGGCCGCTCAGTCACTCATCGATCGGGAACTGCTGATCGGTGATGTGGTCCATCAGGAACTCGAAGACCGCCTGCGCGCGCTGTACCGACCACACTGGGTGGTCGCACTACGGCTGTTCGTGGACGGTCACGCGAGCCGCATGTGTCTCGCGAAGGGCGACGATCTTGTCACCGTCGCCCTGCGCGGGCCGCAGTCCTACGTGATCGACGAAGCCGAGGACGACCTGCCCGGCCCGTTGATCGCGGCACTCGGCCCAGCCGAACCACTCGACCTGACCGGCATGAACGCGCCGACCGAGCAACTGGTCCCGATCTTCGACGACACCGGTGACGCGGCCGCCACCGCCACCCGGCTGGCCAAGGTCGGCACCCCACCGCGCGACGCGCAAACCCTTGCCTCGGCCATGGTGCAGATCCACTCACACGCCGAGATCGTCGGCGTGGTGTACGGCGACGGCACCCGCGACGTCACCGACAACCACATCGCCGTGTTCAACACGCGTGCGGGACGCTTCATCGCCACCGCCAGCAAGTCCGACGACGGCGTGAAGTGGACGTCCCTCAGCACCGGAACGACGGCGCGGTTGCGAACGGCGTTGCAGGACTTGATCAGTGGTTTGCCGGAGCGGGAAGAGTTTCCGCGTAAGCCTGAACAGGTTTAGCAACGGCCTCGGCCCCACCGAGGAGTTACAGCTAGAAACCGTCACTTCGGTTGCCGAGTTGCGCGGGACACAGCCGGGCCCGGCACCCGACGTGCCCAGCATTGTCGGGGATTGATTGCCAGCTCAGAGTGTTGTGTGGTGGGGCGGGATGGGTTGGGTGCTAGCCCATGGGGTCGTCGGAGGTGGGGGCTACGTCGTAGCCGAAGGGTGGGGTGAAGCGGCCCCAGCGGGTGCAGTCCCAGGTGCCGTCGGGGAGGGGGACCAGTTCGATGGTTTCGGTGTTGTCGAGGTGGTTGTTGGTGGTGAAGGGCGGGAGCACGTCGGCGAGGAAGCGGGAGACGAGGCGCATGGCGGCGCCGTGGTTGACCAGCAGGACGTCGCCGGTGCTCGACTCGGGGGCGAGGTAGGTGTCGCGGAGTTCTTCGATGACGGGCAGGAAACGGTCGAGCACGTCTTGGCCGGATTCGCCGCCGGGGATCCGCTGGTCCAGGTCGCCGTTGTGCCAGGCCCGGTAGACCCGCTGGAAGTAGGCGTGGGCCGCTTCGCTGTGCTGGCCTTCCAGGTCGCCGACCTGCACCTCGTGCAGGTTATCGAGCACGGTGGCGGGCACGCCGGTTGCGGCCTCGATGTAGGAGGCGGTCTGCCGGGCCCGCAGCGCGGCTGAGCAGAACAGGACCCGCGGCGGGTTGATCAGCGTTTCGCCGAACGTCTTCGCTTGTGCCGCACCGCGTTCGGTGAGCGGCAAGCCAGGAACTTGGGTGTCGAGGAGTTTCGCGACGTTGCCTTCGGTCTCCCCGTGCCGGACGAGAACCAACTTGCCCGGGCCGATTTTTCCCTCGGTCACAGGTCCGCTACCCCCTTTCGAAGCTGGGTCAGCCACTCCGCGGCGGCTTCGTCCGATGGCGGGGGCGTGCCGGTCGCCGAGGTCGCGGGCCACGAGCCGAGGAAGCGAATCCTAGCGGTGCGATGCAATGCCTTGAGCGCCTCGGCGACCGCGGTGTCGTCGATGTGCCCCACGCAGTCGAGATAGAAGCGATACGTGCCCATGCCCGTGCGGGTGGGCCGGGATTCGATCCTGGTCAAATCGATGCCGCGGGTAGCGAACTCGGCGAAGGCGCGCATCAGGGAGCCCGGCTCGTTCGGCAACTCCAGCACGATCGACGTGCGATCCGCACCGGTCGCCGGTGGTGCCACGCGCGGTCGAGTGACCAGCACGAAACGGGTGATCGCCTGCTCGTGGTCGGCCACACCGGAGGCCAACACCGCCAGCCCGAGCCGCGCACCGGCCAACGCCGTGGAAACCGCGGCATCGGCCTTGCCGGCCGCCACATCCTCGGCCGCCGCGGCATTCGACGCCGAGGTGTAGGGCTGCACGTGCGGCAGTTCCCGCGACACCCACTCCCGCACCTGGGCGGCGGCCACCGGGTAGGCGGCCAGCGTGCGCACATCGGCCAGGCTGGTGCCGGGGCGACCCAGAATCGTGAAGGTCACCTCCAGTTCGGTCTCCGCCACGATCTGCAGGCGCTGGCCGACGGCAAGGGAATCGAGGGTCGCGGAGATCGAGCCCTCGACCGAACTCTCGATCGGCACCACCGCCCCCTCGACGTCTCCGGACCGGATCAGTTCGAGCGCCGCACCTTGACTGGGCGCGGCAACTCGCTCGACGGCCCCTTCGAAGGCCCCCGAGGATTCGAGTTCGGCAAGGGCCATCTCGGTGAAGGTTCCGGAGGGCCCGAAGTACGCGATTCGCGGCACGGTTACGACCTTACTTGCGTCCGCGACCGGCGCCCCCGGTATTCACCCGCCTCCCCCGCTCCACCCTACTTTTCAGCGGCCGCAGTTTGCTTTCGGCCCGCTGACGAACCTGTACCCGGCGGCGGCATCGCCTAGCCGACTGGCGCTTTGGCGCGGCCCGAACTCACTCGGCCGCTGGCAGCCACCAACCCCCACGGGGGCGGCCGTAAGTACCGCACGGTGGCGGCGTCGGCCGGAAGTCGCCATGGTGTGCCACTCGGGCTAGCTGTGGGCTAGTGGGCTCAAACCACGAGTCAGTTCGTCCATGTTCTCGGTTTCGATCGCGAGGAGGACGGTGCGGAGTGCTTCTATCGCAGGCGGTTTCAGGGAGTTCAGGAAGGCGATGTCGGGGGTGGTGAGGGCGGTGTGGATGTCTTCGCCGCAGAGGGCGGCGGCGGTGGCGGCGACGATGGCCAGGGCGCGCTCGCCTGAGGAGGTGCGGGCGACGAAACCGGTGTCGGCGTGGACGATGCCTGCGAGGAAGTCTGCGATGTGCTGGTCCGGCGCGTCGGCGTCGAGGATCGTCGCGGAATCGCTGGTTGGGGGGCGCAGGAGGCCATCGACGATGCTGCGCCGGGCGGGGGTCGTCAACGTTATGAGTACCGGTTCTCCGGCCGGTTCCGCTCCGTGCGCCACCGATCCACCGTAACAACCGGAGGTGGTGTGGAGTTCAGCCGTGCAACGGGCGGCGAATTCTCAGGTTCAAGGTGGCGTGAACGCTTGCGCATGTTCTTCTCGTCACTTAGCTTAGGGTAACCTAATTGAGCGCCGAGCGAGGCGAACACAGCCCGACCACGGAGGTTTGTATGCCGCGTCCGACACCGACCGTCGCACCGTCCACCGCTGAGCGGGTGCGCAGTGCGTGCGCGCACGCGGAACAGGCGGTGCTCGCGCTGCCCGGCATCGATCCGACGCCCGTCTCGGTGCATCACGTGCGCCAGTGCGGTGACGCGGTGATCGCGGTGCCGACCACGTCGGTGGCGGCGATCGTGACCGGGAATTCCCCGGACGCGGGCGCACCGGCGGTCCTGGAGCTCACCGACCACGCGCCGCTGCCGTTGCGCGAACCGGTGCGCGCGTTGGTGTGGCTGCGCGGCTGGGTGCGGGCGGTACCGGCACAGGCGCAGCGGGCGCTGGCCGGCGAGGTCGCCAAGGAGAATCCGGATCCCGCCCTGCTCGACGTGGGGCACACGGCGACCCTGCTGCGGCTGGTGATCAACTCCGCGGTGGTCGCCGACTCGACCGGCGCCGAATCGGTGAGCATCGACGAACTGCGGTCGGCTCAGCCGGATCCGTTCTGCACCTTGGAATCCGCCTGGTTGCAGCACATGGATGCGGACCACGCGGACGTCGTCGCGCAATTGGCCCGCCACCTGCCGCCGCGCCTCCAGCACGGCATCGTGCACCCGCTCGCCATCGACCGCTACGGCCTCACCCTGCGCATCGAAGGCCGCGACGGCGACCACGACTTCCGCCTCCCGTTCAACACCCCCGCCGACGACATCGAATCCCTCAGCCGCGCAGTGCGCCTGCTGGCCGGATGCCCCTTCCTCAACGGCCTACGCCGCATCTGACACGCTCCAGAACTGGTGGTTCCCGCTCCGGCGATGATGTCACCGCAGATGAACGGCCCGCGCCACACCTGAGGGGCACGGCGGATTTTCAGCACTCCGCGGGTGGTGCGCGTGGTGGAGACGAGCAGGGGCAATAGATTCGAGCGCATGCGTGGTGAGTCCGGGGCTGAGCGGGGCGAGGCCGAGGTGACGGAGCGGGAGCGGTTCGGGATCAAGCTCGAGATCGCGGTCGTGCTGGCGGTCACGTTCGGGTTGAGCGGGCTCAATGCGGCGCTGTCGTTGGTGGAGAGTGCGCTGGCGCCGGGTGGGGTGGGCGGGCGCACGGTCGCGCTGAATCCGTCACGGTCGACGCAGTCCACCATCGATCTGCTGTTCCAGTTGCTCAGTGTGGCGAGGCTGGTCGGATGGGCGGCGCTCGGTCTGTATCTGTTGTGGCGCAGCGGAATCGGACCACGGCTGATCGGCCTCGCGGCGCGACTCGGCTGGCGGGCGGACGTTCTGCCCGGACTGATTCTCGCGGCGATCATCGGCCTGCCGGGTCTCGGTCTGTACCTGATCGCACACGCCATGGGGGTGAGCGTGACGATCGTGCCCGCGTCGCTCGGCGACCACTGGTGGCGGTTGCCCGCCCTGATCCTGTCCGCCTGCGCGAACGCGGTGGCCGAGGAAATCATCGTGGTCGCGTACCTGATCACCCGGCTGCGCAAGCTCGGCTGGTCGGAGAACTCGTCGCTGGTCGCGTCGGCTCTGCTGCGCGGAAGCTACCACCTCTACCAGGGGCTCGGGGGCGGTCTCGGAAACCTGGTGATGGGCTTGATCTTCGGCCGCTACTGGCAGCGCACGAACAAACTGTGGCCGCTGATCCTCGCCCACGCCACCATCGACACGGTCGCTTACCTCGGATATACCGCCCTGCGCGGACACGTGTCCTGGCTTCCGTAACTCCTATCCCCAAAGGGGTAGCAGTCGACTGACCGCCCCAGCGAAACCGGCCCTTGCCGGTGATATCGGCCGGTGACGCGACCAGTGCCTGCACGCACCCTGGCGGCAGGCGATCTGTCACCCCTAGGCATATCGGCGGTGCCCCAACAAGGCAGTGTCGACAAACACATCGACGCGTGGGTACAGCCGCTCACCTGCACTGATAGCCGATAGGCGACCACCGGCAAATCCCCGTGACACAACTGTTCCCCGCCGCGCGATAACAGCGCCGCAGCACAGGCGAATTCATAGAGAGTGCTCCGACGGATGGGCACCGACCGGCGCGCACGGCATTCGGCGTACGCATGGCAAATGGGGATGACGGACCGTGACGGATCCGTCGCAGGAGCACCCCGAACGACGACTGATAAGTAGAGTCTCAGTGATGAATGGCGACGACCCCCAGCACCGCGCGCGCATGCGCCGGGTGCCGCCGCCCGGCCCGCCGCCGATGCAGCGTCCCGGGCCGCACCGGGCCGGGCCGCCCGGTGACCCCCAGTCGCCGTACATCGAGCCGACTCAGGTGCTGCGCCGTCGCGGCCCACAGCCCCCGCTCGCGTACTCGCAGGTCCCGCCGGAAAACGTCGCCGCGCGCAGGCCGCCACCGCTCGACAAACCACGGCAGACCCACGCGCCGACGCAACAGCCGGTCCCCTATCGCGAGGGCCCGCCACCTCAGCAGCGACGACCGTCGCGGGGTGCCCCACCTCCGCCGCCGCCCGGTCCCCCGCGCGGCGAACGTCCGGCCCGTGCCCCGCGGCCGCGCCGCAAGCGCCACTATTTCCGCTGGTTCCTGGTCTTGCTACTGGTACTCGTGCTGGCCGCGGTCGGTGCGGTCATCCAACTCGATCGCTCGCTGAGCCGCATCCCCGCGCTGGCGAATTACGCCGAACGCATCGGCGATACGCCGGGCACCAACTGGCTGCTCGTCGGTTCGGACGGCCGCGCGGGACTGACTCCGGAGCAGGAACAGGAACTCGCCACCGGCGGCGAGGTCGGTCCCGAACGCACCGACACGATCATGCTGGTGCACGTCCCGAAATCGGGTAAGACCACGCTGGTCAGCCTGCCGCGCGACTCGTACGTCAGCATTCCCGGCAACGGCAGGGACAAGCTCAACGCCGCGTTCGCCATCGGCGGGCCGCAACTGCTGGTGCAGACCGTCGAGATCGCGACCGGCGTACACATCGACCATTACGCGCAGATCGGCTTCAGCGGTTTCGCCGGTGTCGTCGACGCGCTCGGCGGCATCGATGTCTGTCTGCCGGCTCCCATCGACGATCCGCTGGCCGGGATCAACCTGCCCGCAGGCTGCCAGAAGCTGAGTGGACCCGAGGCGCTCGGCTTCGTCCGCACCCGCGCGACCGCGCTCGCCGACCTGGATCGGGTGAACAATCAGCGCATCTTCATGGCCGCCCTGGTGAAGAAAGCGACCAGCACCGCGACTTTGGTGAACCCGTTCAAGCTGTGGCCGCTGGCTACCGGAACGGTGAAATCGCTGAAGGTCGACAAGGGCGACCACATCTGGCATCTGGCGCAGCTCGGCTGGGCGCTGCGCGGTGACACGGTGGCGACAACGGTGCCGATCGGCGGATTCGACGACACCGCCAGCGGCAACGTGCTGGTGTGGGACAAGAACAAGGCAAGCCAGTTCTTCGACGCACTCGCTTCGGACCGACCGATTCCGGAGGACCTGCTGACGAGGTAGCGTCGGTCACATGCCGGACACCGATGCTCAGCCGTTCCCCCGTCTGCTGCGCGCACAGATTCGTCACGGATTCACCGCCGCCCAGCAGTATCTGGCGGCCGCCGTGTACTTCGACTCGAATCGGTTGCCGCAGTTGGCGAAACACTGCTACGACAAGTCGGGCGAGCAGCGCGGACACGCCTTACGGATGGTCCAGTATCTGCTCGACCGCGACCTCGACGTGCAGATCGCCGGGTTGGACGAAATCCAGTCGACCTTCGAATCTCCCCGTGCCGCAATAGCTTTCCTGCTGGAGACCGAGCAGAACCGGAGCAAGCAGATCACCGGTCTCGCGCGCGCGGCCCGCGAATCGAACGACTACCTCGGCGAGCGCTTCATCCAATGGTTCCTGAAGGAACAGGTCGAAGACGTCGCCCGGATGACCACCGTGCTGGCCGTGATCGAGCGCTCGGCAGGCAACCTGTTCGACGTCGAGGACTTCCTCGCGCGGGAACTTCGCGCCCCGCGGCGCATCGACAACGCAACCCCGAGAATGGCTGGGGCGGCGAAGAATTAATTAGGCAATACTAGCCTCAATAAGGTTGCACTTGGATGACAGGCGCCTTGACCAGCGCTAATGTCACCTTTATGTCCAGCCATCCGGAGTCCCCACGCAGCAAATTCCACAGCCTGCTCCACGATCAGATCAGGCATGAATTCAATGCCGAGCATCAATACATCGCCATCGCGGTGTGGTTCGACAATGCGGACCTGCCCCAGTTGGCCAAGCGTTTCTATGCGCAGGCGGTCGAAGAACGTAACCACGCGATGATGATCGTGCAGTACTTCCTCGACCGGGATATCAGTGTCGAACTTTCCGGCATCGACGCGGCAAAATCCAAGTTCGAGAATGTGCGCGAGCCGATCGCACTCGCCCTCGCCCAGGAGAAGACGGTCACCGACCAGATCATCCAGCTGGCCAGCACCGCCCGCGAAGAAGGCGACTACCTGGGCGAACAGTTCATGCAGTGGTTCCTGAAGGAGCAGGTCGAGGAGGTCGCCAACATGACCACCCTGCTCACCATTGCCGATCGCGCCGGTTCCAACCTGTTCGATCTGGAAGAGTTCATCGCCCGGGAAATGAGTGGTCCCAGCGATACTTCCGGTGCCCCGTCGACAGCGGGCGGATCCATCTGATCGACCTTGCCGATGGCAGCAAACAGGCCCAGCTCTGTGATGAGCTGGGCCTGCTGCCGTTTATGGAAGTGCGCTTACTTGGCACTCATCGAGCTGAACAGTGATGTAAGCATCGCGAGCAGATCGGTCACGGTTTCCTCTTCCCTCGACGGTGGGTGAGACTGCCCTCACCCGCACCAGCTGTGGTGTCGCAGAGAACCTAGCCGAGCCGGGATTCGTGAGAAGTATTTTTCGCGAAATCCATCCGGGGAATTCTGCGCTCAGCGCAGGGTCACCTGACGCGACCGAAGGCCGTCCCGCGAGCGACGCTCGTCGGCGGTCAACGGCGCGTCCGAGGCGAGCGCCTCGGCCAGCCGGACGCCGAACTCCTTGGCGGGCTGGGTCCACTCCTCGGCGTGCTGTTCCGGATCCAGGTCGAAGACCGGGACCAGCACACCGTGCGTGCGGAACGAGCCCGCGAACCGGGAACCCTCGCCGAGGTGCAGGCCACCGGCGGCGTGCAGGCGGGCCAGCGCCAGCATCAGGTCGTCCTCGTTTTCCGGACGGACCCAACGGATGTGCGCCTTCTCGCCCGCGTCCACCCACCACGCGGCGCCGACCGAATCCGGTCCGAGCGCGAGCCGCGCCGAGGGCATGATCGCCTGCTTGGCCTGCTCGATGGTCGCCGCGACCTGCGGGTCGGGTTGCACGCCCTCGGGCACCCACCAGTCGAAGTCCTGATGCACCGTGAGATCCAGCTCCGCGCCCGCATCGATCACGTCGGCCAGCCGGGGGCCGCCCGCCACGCTCTCCACCGAGGACAGCGAGTCGCCGGGTTCGGCGGACTGCGTCCACAGAATGGCGGCGGCGAGGTCGGCGCCCGGGTCGGCGCCCTGGAACTGCATCTGCGCGCCGACGAAGCCACTCGGCTGATCGCCCGCCCGCACCAGCGCGGCCACCGCCCCCGGAAGCACCGTCGCGAGCACGACCTGGCGCTCGGCCGCGACACCGGGCGCCAGCTTCAGCTCTGCGGTGGCCGACGGCACGAATTCGCGCAGCGCGACCAGATCGCACTCCGCGGCCAGCCCCTCGAAGGGACGCGAAACGGATTGGGCCGCCTGCTCCAGCGCCGCC
Organism: Nocardia brasiliensis; assembly: GCF_042691675.1. Lineage (GTDB taxonomy): Bacteria > Actinomycetota > Actinomycetes > Mycobacteriales > Mycobacteriaceae > Nocardia > Nocardia brasiliensis_D. The sequence continues at coordinate 181,530 of NZ_CP170507.1, read as the reverse complement.
TTCCGCTCGGCGAGACGCTGTGCCCGGTTCCCTCCGGGCTTAGGACTATTGCGCTTGCTCTTACCCACGGGGGGTCAACCTACATGGTGTGCTCGGCGGCACACCGCGCGCCACGGCGCCGAACCCGGCCGAAGGCTACTGCGAGGCAAGGTGACCGAGCGCGAACTCAGGCGGCGTCGAGCAGCGCCTTGGTGCGGCCCGGGTGATTCGTGGCGACCCAGCTGACGCCGAGGTCGGCGCACAGGCGTACGTCGTCGGGATCGTCCACGGTCCAGCAGTAGGTGGCGCGGCCCGCGGCGGCCGCCTTGTCGACCAGTTCGGGATGATCGCGCAGAGTCTTCACCGACGGACCGACAGCGGTGGCACCGACCGTTGTCGCGGCGCCGCCACCGAGGTATCGCGATGATTCACCGAGCAGCACCGTCGGCAGCAGCGGCGCGGCGCGGCGGATCCGCCAGACCGCGGTGGCCGCGAAAGACATGACCACCGCACGGGAGTGGTCGGCCGAGGCGGGAGTGGCGATGCCGAACCGCTGCAGTTCGGCGAGCAGCTTGTTCTCCACCAGCGCGCCGTAGCGGACCGGATGTTTGGTCTCGATGAACAGCTTGGTCGGTCGGCTGCGCCAGTCGAGCACCAGCGTGATCAGTTCGCTGAGGGTGAGCACTTTGGCGTGCTCGCCGTCCGCGCCGAAGTCGAGGTCCTCGAGTTCGTCCAGCGTCATCTCGCTGACCAGCCCGGTGCCGGAGGACGTCCGGTCGACGGTGCGGTCGTGCACGCACACCAGGTGCCCGTCCCTGGTCAGCCGGACGTCGCATTCGACACCGTCCGCGCCCTCCTGTAGCGCCAATTCATATGCGGCGAGCGTGTGTTCGGGGCGCGCCGCCGAAGCACCTCGGTGCGCCACGACGAACGGTGCGCGACTGCCCTGGCTCACTTGGCCATAACCTCCTCGTGCTCACGGTCCACTGCACCGTTGGAATCATCCGTGGTCCGCGCCTGCTCGCTATCCGCGCGCGCCGCCCGACCACCGGGCTGCACCGGCTCGATCACCGGCACGGGCGGATCGACGGCGATCAACCAGCGCCGCGCGATCCTGCCGCGGCCGAGCACGTCTCGCTCTTCGATCGCGCGCATCATGGCGAGGGTGAGCAGCGCGACCGCGGCGGCGACCAGGTCGGTGAACGCGGTGAACAGCACCCCGTCGGCCTTGACCTGCAACGAATCCGCGGTCCGCCACAGCAGCGCGGCCACCGCGACCACGCCGCCGAACACCCAGGCGCCCCACCAGATCCGGATCGCCCGCAGCGCCCGCGGATCACCGCGGTCGGCGACGATCTCGGTCAGGAACACCCCGGGCCACACCAGGTTGACCACCGGCACCAGAGAACCGAGCACGAGTGCCCGCACCGATCGCGGATCATCGCGACCGATCTTCCGGAAAGCGACCCGGCGCGTCTCGATCAGCCAGCCGACCACCGCCAGCGCGGTCACCAGCGCCAGCAACAGGGCGAGCAGCGCGGCTCCGACGACCAGTGCGTCGGAGCCGATCAGCACGGCGGGATGGATCAGCCGCGTGCGGTTGCGCAGCAGGAGCAGATAGCGCAGTAACTCGGCTACGGCGGCGACCGCGAAAACCGCGGCGGTGGCGATCAGCAGCCTGGACGTCCAGTTGGTCAGTCTGCCGAGCGGACGAGGAGCCTCGGCGGCGGGTCGGGGCGGCGGGTCGAGCAGTCCCCAGCGCGGAATCTGGGTGTAGCGCGGAGTTTCGCGGCCGACGGCAGGCCGCGGGCCGACCGGGGACCTGCGCGCACGATGGTCGGGCCGCCGCGCCACCCAGCAGTAGTTGCGCCGTTCGGCGGGGGCGTCGATGGGCGCGGGCGACAGCAATACGCCACGGCAGCGCGGGCACCAGTGCATCGGGCTCGACTGCACGGCCCAGCGCGCGCCACAACGCGCACAAGGTTGTACGACCGTGCTCACCGTGCCTCCTTTGCGGCGTTCGCTAGTAGATCTTCGCCTGCTGGCTGCCGTCCGCGATCAGCGGGCGTCCCGCCTGCTGCCACGCAACCATGCCACCGCGGACCTGAATCGCGTCGAAGCCGATGTGCGTAAGGTATTCGACCACCTGGAGGGAACGGCCGCCTTGCCGGCAGATGACGTACAGATCGACGTCGTAGTCCAGCTCGTCCACCCGGGCGGGCACGTCGACCATCGGGATGTGCATCGCGCCCGGCGCGTGTCCGAGCTGCCATTCGTCGTCCTCGCGCACGTCGAGCAGGATCGCCCGCGCGGTGTCGGCCGTGGTCGGCTCGCTGCTGTCGAATTCGCTCGGCACCGCGTCCACCGGGACCGAAGGAACATGGGGGCTCGTCACAGTTTCGATCCTGCCATGGGCGCCGGGGTGGGGTGCAGTTCCGGCCGGTGGTCCTGGCTTCGGCGGCTCGACATCGAGCCGGTACTTCAGGTATGTTCTGCGTCCCGGAACCCTGATCGACGCCCCGCTCAGGGTCGGCATGTGCATATCTCCGACAGAGTTATCCACATAATCCACAACTTCATCCACAGGCTGCAGCTATCGGACAGCGCACCATTTTCAGGGTTTGACTATCAAAGTTACCCACCCGCTAACGGCATCCCGTGCCCCGCACCCGTTTTAAGGCTAGCTAACAGGCCGCAGGCAGATTTCCGGCGTGATCATGCGGCGCGAACGACCGATCCGGGACTCCCCTCCATCCATCCCGGAGCGGTCATTCGCCGCCGACCTCGAAACTCGCGGTGGTAGCGGGTTCCGATACCTACTTGGACGGCGCTGGGTCCCAATCGGTTCCATATAAAACGAGAACACTAGCGAAAAACTGAAATACTGGGCTCCACCGGTAGCTGTCGGTAGCCTGTGCCCATGAACGTGAGCAGGGGGCTACTCGACGGAATGGATACGGCCGGCCTCAATGTCGCCCTGTCCGAGGCCACGTGCCTCGGTCTGGAGGTCGACGCGGCGGCCGGGCAACTACGACTCGACCTGGAGGTGCTGACGCTTCCGGAGAACGGAACGCCCACCGAGGACCGCCGGGTCCAGGTCACCTTCACCGGGGTCGGCCGCGTCGCGGCGTCCCTGCGCATGCAGAACTGGGACGATATCGAGCCGCAGGTCCTGCCCCTGCAACTGGACGGCCTCGACGAGGCGATCCGCAGCTTCGGCGGCGGCCGGCTACACGGCTGGGAGTTCGTCGATATCGATGACAGCGGCTGGGCACTGTGGAGCGAGCTGCTCAGCTTCGACACCGAGTTCGACGAGCACATCTGCGCGCACGTACTGGAGTTCTCCCAGGAAGAGGGCATCGACCCGCGCGAACTCGACGTTCGCGTCTGGTTCGACAACGTGCTCATTCACGACTCGAAGGGGCGGGAGATCTCGCTGACGGAGTTCATCGCGGGCGGGGCGCGCTGGTGGGCGGCGCACGACGCCGGCGATCCGCGGGCAACTCGGCCCGGGGTCGCACCACCACTCTGAGCACGGACACCGATACCGCACAGCCCGGGCCCTCCCGGATGTGCGGTATTTCTGTGTCAGGCGCCCAAGCCGACCGGGCAGCTAACCCCGGTCGCATGTACCGGACAGTAGCCACCGGGGTTCTTGGCCAGGTACTGCTGGTGATAACCCTCGGCGTAGTAGAACGCCGAAAGATCGGGCAGCCCGGTGATTTCGGTGGTGATCTCGCCGTACCCGGCCTCGGCGAGCCGCTGGCCGTACGCGGTCGCGGTGCGGCGGGCGATCTCGGCCTGCTCGGCGTCGAGGGTGAAGATGGCCGAGCGGTACTGGGTCCCCCGGTCGTTGCCCTGCCGCATGCCCTGGGTCGGGTCGTGGTTCTCCCAGAAGTGCCGCAGCACGCCCGGGTAGTCGATCACGGCGGGATCGAAGACGATCAGCACGGATTCGGTGTGGCCGGTCTGGCCGCTACACACCTCTTCGTAGGTCGGGTTCGGCGTGTAGCCACCGACATACCCGACCGCGGTCGTGTAGACGCCGTCGAGCTGCCAGAATTCCTGCTCCGCGCCCCAGAAACAGCCCATCGCCAGCACCGCGACCCGCATGCGTTCGGGGAAAGGGGGATGGATCGAATGGCCGTTGACGTAGTGGGTATCCGGAACCAGGATCGGTTCTGCCCGGCCGGGTAGCGCTCGATCCCGCGCAACCATGACGGGCTCGGGGAGACGCAACCGCCCCACTAGTTCGTCGTACCACGACATGGTTCGATGCTACGCGTGAGGTTCGCGCCGGTGCCGAGGAAAGTTGGTGCGACGGCGCACCACCCACCAGGGTGAGCGCCCGCGCCGGAATGCGGGGGCATCAGGCCCGGTTGGAACCGAGCGGGTGTACGAATGATGGTTGGGTGTGCTCGAGACGGGCGCACACAGCCCGACATAGGAAGGGACATCGTGGCTGAGTACACGCTGCCAGATCTGGATTACGACTACAGCGCCCTGGAGCCCCACATCTCCGGGCAGATCAACGAGCTGCATCATTCCAAGCACCACGCCGCTTACGTCGCAGGCGCGAACACCGCACTCGAGAAGCTGGAAGCCGCGCGCGAGAGCGGCGACCACGGCGCCATTTTCCTGTACGAGAAGAACCTGGCCTTCCACCTCGGTGGGCACGTCAACCACTCCATCTGGTGGAAGAACCTGTCCCCCAACGGTGGCGACAAGCCGGTCGGCGACCTCGCCGCGGCGATCGACGACCAGTTCGGTTCGTTCGACAAGTTCCGCGCCCAGTTCACCGCCGCGGCCAACGGCCTGCAGGGCTCCGGCTGGGCGGTGCTCGGCTACGACACCCTCGGCCAGAAGCTGCTGACCTTCCAGCTGTACGACCAGCAGGCCAACGTCCCGCTGGGCATCATCCCGCTGCTGCAGGTCGACATGTGGGAGCATGCCTTCTACCTGCAGTACAAGAACGTCAAGGCGGATTACGTCACGGCGTTCTGGAATGTCGTCAACTGGGAAGACGTGCAGGATCGCTTCCAGCGCGCCGTCGGCCAGGGCAAGGGCCTGATCTTCGGCTGAGCTCCCCAGGGCTGAACGGGCCCGCGCTCCCCTTCCGCGATTCGGCGGTTCGGGGGCGCGGGCCCGTCGCATATCTACGGCTCGTGCTCGATATCCCGACTCGGTCGGGACACGCCCGGGCCGCAAACCGGTCTCGGGCCGTCCGCCCGACGATCCGCTGCGGGCCTGTGGGCAGGAACAACCGATAATCAGCCCATTTCCGCCGACCGACTGGCACTCTTTGGTACTTGTGTGCCAGGTGATTCGTGGTTCATTCTCGGAATCCACAGTTCGAGGACGGGCAACACCGCCCCCGGTTAACCCACGGGAGGCACGATGCGGACGAATGGACCGATCGGCATCACGCCGTTCCATGCCCGCGGCTCGCTGCGCGGCTTCGTCATCTCCGGCCGTTGGCCGGACACCACCAAGGAATGGGCGCAGGTGCTGGTGCTCGCCGTCCGGGTGGCCACGCTGCCCGGACTGCTGTCCACCTCGACGGTGTTCGGGGTGCGCGAAGAGCTGCCGGACGATCCCGAACCCGGCACGGTCGGCTTGGTGCTGGCCGAGGGAACCGTGCTCGGCGACGACGCGCTCGCGCCCGGTCGGTTTGCCGAACATGTGCCCGCAGCTCTACTGATGCTGCATCCACCCTCGGAAACCCGGCCGTCGCTGCCGGAATGCGCGGGTGCCGCATCCGGGTGCGTGCTGCTGCCCGGCGTGCCACATCTCGGTCTGGAGCACCGGGCCGCGTGGGCCGAGGCGGAATCCGACGGCACGGTCACCTCGCTGGTCAGCCGGGTGGGCCTGGACCCGATCAGCGACCCCGACACCGCGGTTCTGGCCATGCTGCTCGCCGCGTGAGGGTACCCGAAACTCTCTGCGTGGATCGCCAAACTTATTGTGCGCATTGCGATTTCGACAACACTCGGTTGGCACACCGAGCGCGGGCCAGGTAGAGTCGGTCGCAGCGAAGGGGAGTAGCCCCCAATTGCGCAGTCGACATACTGATCCGCCCCACCAGGGCCCGGGTCCGGCTGTGTGAACCGGAGCGATCCGGTGGGCGAGACCTTCGGCCGAGACAACTATTTCGTTGCCGGCCGGAGGCATACCCAGACTCCGACCGGCAGGCCGGAGACCCGGGAGCCGCACACATCATGATCGCCACTGTTTTGCTGAGTATCGGCATCGTCTTCCTCGCCGAGCTGGGCGACAAATCCCAGCTGATGGCGTTGACGTTCGCGCTGCGCTACCGGTGGTGGGTGGTGCTCGGCGGCATCGCGACCGCCACCGCCGCGGTGCATCTGATCTCGGTCGGTGTCGGCTATTTCCTCGGCTCCGCACTCCCGACTCGGACCATCTCGCTGGTCGCCGCACTCACCTTCCTGGCCGTCGGACTATGGACACTGCGCGAGCACTTCGGCGCGGACGACGAAGACCCCGCACCGAAAACATTGCGCGCGAGCACCGCGCCGTTCTTCGTGGTGCTGTCCGCCTTCCTGCTCGCCGAACTCGGTGACCGGACCATGTTCGCGACCGCCGCGCTGGCCACCGACTACAACTGGGTCGGCGTGTGGGTGGGCTCGACGATCGGCATGGTGATCGCCGACGCGCTGGCCATCGGCATCGGCATCCTGGTCGGCAAGCACCTGCCGGAACGGGCCATCGGCATCGGGTCGGGCCTGCTGTTCCTCTACTTCGGCGCCGCAACGCTGCTGTCGACCGCCGCACCTACGCTGAGTGGGCCGGTTGTGGCGGCGCTCGGCACCGTCGCACCTGCCCTGGGTGGGGCGGCACTGCTGCTCATCCGCGCGCTCCGGGCCGGGCGGCCGGAAGTACAGTCCCTCGGAGCACCGGACCGGCCGTCGTCGGTCGCGGCTGCTGGTTCGGAGCCTGGAGCTCGGCAGTAGCCCGCGCGGCAGCGTCGTTGGGCCCGGCTCCGCGACGACGCCCTTACGAGCACCGATGAATTCGACCAGCACCACGCGCTCGTCCCGCGGCCGACAACTGATCCACGGACCGCCGCTGTGAGCTTCGATCCAGGTGAGCGGGTTCTATTCGCCTGATCGGGTGCCACCACGATCAGGCCGGGTCGGTCAGCGCATCTCCGTACAGTTCCCCGCCCCGGCGCACCAGATTCAGCAGCGGTGCCCGCAGCGCGAGCAGACCCTCCAGATCATCTGCCGCGATCCGGCCGGTCACCATGGCGCTGATCGCGGCCGCCAGGGTCTGGCAGGCGAAGCGCTGCTCGTCCGACTTCGCACCGAGCACGTCGGCGATCAGGCCGACGAACAGTTCTTGCAGTTGCGCCCGGCGCGCGATGGCCGCCGACCCCACCGCGTACACCTCGACCAGGAACAGCCGTGCGCTGGCCGGATCGTCGACGAGGTGCTGGAGATAGGCCTGGAAGATCCGGTCCATCCTGGCCATGCTGTCCAGCTCGGGACCCTCGGGGTGCCGCGCCGCGTCGCCGGAGGCATCCGCGATGCGGCCGAGCAGGTTCTGCACGGCCCGCTCGTAGGCGGCCTCGAAACAGGCCTCCTTGGAACGGAATTGCTCGTAGAAGGTCTCCCTCGACACCCCGGCGCGTTTCAGGATCGCCGCGACCGACGTTCCGACATAACCGTTCTCCACCATCGCATCGGCCATCGCGATCAGGATGCGCTCGCGCTGCGAGGCGACCACTTGCTCGCGCGGCAGGCCGTGCCTACCACGCGGGAGTTGGCGTGCGCTGGTCGCCGATTCGGTCATTCGATGACTCCGGTACTCGGTCGGGCTCAGGCGTAGCTCCGCCTTCGCTAAGCTGGCCGCTCCATTTTGCGGGGTCGGGTCGGCTGGTCTGTTGTAAAGGGTGCCTCTTCACTCCGTGCGATCTCCAAGGCGCGCCGTACGCCTCGGCGCAACGCGAAGCCGATCACCCGCTGAGCGATCGGCCGGAACGGCAGCACGACGGCCACCCACCAGGGCGAGACGACCTGACGGCGGCGCCGGGCAATGGCCTTTTCCACCGAGTCGATGGCGGGCCCGAGCGGCGCGACACCGGATACGGTGGCGCGGCCGATGATCGCGCGGGCCGCGGCGGTACCGAACCCGCGCGAGGTCATGTCGGTGTCGAGTTCAGCGAAGTACGCGACGCCGACCTTGGCGCCGGTGTGTTTCAGCTCGATGCGCAAGGTGTGGCCGAGCACCTCCACCGCCGCCTTCGACGCACTGTAAGCGCCGACCAGTGGCAAATTCACCGCGGCGGCAAGCGAAGAGACCACCAGCGCATAACCGTTCGAGTGACTGATGTGCGGTCCGGCCGCGCGCAACGTGTAGTAGACGCCGAGCACATTGACCGCGAGCGTCTCCTCCATCACCGCCGGATCGCCCCCGATCAATGGCAACTGCCGCGCCACCCCCGCGTTCGCCACCACCACATCGAGCCCGCCGAGCTCCGCCACCAACATCTCGACCACTCGATCCACCTGCGCCGCATCCCCCACATCGCAGTACCGCCAAGGCGCATCCCCACAATCGCGCGCCACCTCCCCCAGCAACTCCTCCTCCAACCCCAGCAACGCAACCCGAGCCCCACCCTCGTGCAATTGCCGAGCCAACGCCGCCCCGATCCCCCGAGCCGCCCCGGTGATCAACACCTTCCGCCCAGCCACCGACGCCCCGGAAAACAGCTTCATGCAGCGACGGTACCACCCAAGAACACATTCGTTCGCAAATACTCACGCACTGCTCCGGTAGCCGTAGGGCGGGCGGGGCGGTGGTTCTCTCCGCAGTGAGAGGGAGGCCTCATGGGGTTCGGGGGTTGTACCCGTTAGGGTGCAATTGACAAAGGGCCAACTGGCTGTCACGAACGAGAGGACCATCGTGGAGATTTCGGGTTCCGCCGCCATTGTCACCGGAGGCGCATCCGGCCTCGGCGCCGCCACCGCCAAGCGTTTCGCCGAGCTGGGGGCCACTGTCTTCGGACTGGATGTGCCGCAGTCGATCGAGCGCGCGGGCGACAACGTGCCCGCCGGGGTCACCCTCATCCCGGCCGATGTCACCAGCAATGACGAGGTCAGCGCCGCCGTCGCGAAGGTCGTCGAGTCGGGCGCGCCGCTGCGCATCGTGGTCAACTGCGCCGGTGTCGGCTGGGCCGGTCGCATCCTGTCCAAGAACGGCCCGCACGACCTGGAGCTGTTCCGCACCGTCATCACCGTGAACCTGCTCGGCACCTTCAACGTCATGCGCCTGGCCGCCGACGCGATCGCCAAGACCGACGCCGTGGACGAGTACGGCCAGCGCGGCGTCATCATCAACACCGCCTCGGTCGCCGCGTTCGAGGGCCAGATCGGCCAGATCGCGTACTCGGCCTCCAAGGGTGGCGTACACGGCATGACCGTGCCCGCCGCGCGCGATCTCGCCCAGTTCGGCATCCGCGTCAACACCATCGCCCCCGGCATCATCGACACCCCGATGCTGGCCGGTGTCACCGAGGAGTACCGCAAGGGCCTCGAGGCGGGCGTGCCGTTCCCGTCCCGTCTCGGCCGCCCCGACGAGTACGCCCAGCTGTCGCAGTACATCGTCGAGCACGATTACCTCAACGGCGAGACCATCCGCATGGACGGCGCGCTCCGTATGGCCCCGCGCTGACCACAACTCCACCCGCACCGCGCCCCGTCAACCGCACACACCGGTTCGACGGGGCGCAGTGCGTTCAGGCCTGCGGTTTGTGTCCGATGCCCAGGAAGGCTGTCGTCGACAGTGGATGGTTCGGACGGTAGTGCTCGGCGAGGTAGGCCTTCATCACGGCGACGCGCTCGCCCCAAATCTGCTCGCCGACACTACGACGCATGAGCACCAGGGGTGCGCTGCTGCGCACCATGGTTTCCCACATCTGCTCCGCGCTGCCGAAGGCGACGGAGGTCGAATGACGTTGGATGGACACGGCTTCGAAGCCGACTCGGCGCATCTCGGTCTGGAAGACCTCCGGATTCTCCAAGCTGAGGTAATTGGGTTGCGGCTCTTGGCTACTCGGGTCGGCGGCGCGGAGGGCCCCGAACATCATCCGCATCAGCGGTGATTCGGCGACCGGCGCCCAGCTGGACACCACGGCCGTGCCGCCGGGGCGCAGCACCCGGAACAGCTCGGCGAAACCCTTGATCCGCTCCGGGAAGAACATCAGCCCGAACATGGAGAAACCGGCATCGAACCGGTCGCTGTCGAACGGCAGGGCTTGCCCGTCCCCGACGCGCGCCTCGATATTGGTCAACCCGGCGGCCTTCGCCGCGGTGGTGAGCCGCTCGATCATCGGACCGGAGAAGTCGATGGCCTGCACCTGCGCCACCTGCGGCGCGGCCAGCAAACTCAGTATGCCCGTCCCCGCCGCGACATCGATGACCTGGGAAGACGCTGTCAGCGAGGCGAATTCGAGGGCGCGATCGGAGAACGGCCGCATGATCGCGGGCGCGAATTCGGCGTAACCGTCGGCGACGAGATCCCACGGCTCGGCGACGGCAAGGGGGTTTCCGGACATAAGCTGGCGATCCTTTCGATCGCCCAAATGTAACCGCTTCCGACCCCACCGGACCACCAACTCCGACGAATAACGCTGTGCGCGAAGACATTCGCAGCGCATGCCAGAAGGTAGCGAAGACCGAAGGCCACCCACTCATCGCTGAATGGGTGGCCTTCGATCCGAACCTCAGAGCGTGCGGGTGAGCCGATCGGTCAGGATGTGCGCGAAACGCGCCGGATCCTTCAGCTCGCCGCCCTCGGCCAAGACCGCTGTGCCGTAGAGCAACTCGGCGGTCTCGGTGAGCTCGGGCACCTTGCCCGCGTCGGCGTCTTCCTTACGCGTGTCGTAGGCGTCGCGCAAACCGGTGACCAGCGGATGGGTCGGGTTGAGCTCGAGAATCCGCTTGGTTTCCGGCATCACCTGGCCGGAGGCCCGGTACATCCGCTCCAGCATCGGGGTGAAGTCGAAGACGTCACCGACCAGGCAGGCAGGCGAGGTGGTGAGCCGGTTGGTCAGGCGCACCTCTTTGACGCTCTCGTCCAGTGTCTTGCCGAGCCAGGTCAGCAGCTCGGCGAAGTCCTTGTCCTGCTGTTCGCGCAGCGCCTCGGAGGCCTTCTTCTCCTCCTCGGACTCCAGGTCGACCTCGCCCTTGGCGATGGACTTGAACGGCTTGCCGTCGAACTCGGGCACCGAGCCGACCCACATCTCGTCCACCGGATCGGTGAGGATCAGCACCTCGCGGCCCTTGGCTTTGAAAGCCTCCATGTGCGGCGAGCTTTCGACCTGCTGGCGGGACTCGCCGGTCATGTAGTAGATGGCGTCCTGACCGTCCGGCATGCGCTCCACGTACTGGGCGAGCGTGGTCAGCTCGGTCTCGGAGTGCGTCGACGCGAACGAGGAAACCTGCAGGATGGTCTCGCGGTTGTCGAAGTCGCCGAGCAGGCCCTCCTTGAGGACGCGGCCGAATTCCTTCCAGAAGGTCTGGTACTTCTGCTGGTCCTCGGCGCCCTGCAGGTCCTTGATCGTCGACAGCACCTTTTTGACCAGCCGCTTGCGGATCATCTGGATCTGCCGGTCCTGCTGCAGGATCTCGCGGGACACGTTGAGCGACAGGTCCTGCGCGTCCACCACACCCTTGACGAAGCGCAGGTACTCCGGCATCAGCTCTTCGCAGTTGTCCATGATGAACACCCGCTTGACGTAGAGCTGCACGCCGCGCTTGTGCTCGCGAGTGAACAGATCGAACGGCGCCTGCGAGGGCAGGAACAGCAGCGCCTGGTATTCGAAGGTGCCCTCCGCCTTCAGCGGGATGATCTCCAGCGGATCGTCCCAGGCGTGGCTGACGTGCTTGTAGAACTCCTTGTACTCCTCGTCGCTGACCTCGCTCTTGGGGCGGGTCCACAGCGCCTTCATGGAGTTGAGGGTCTGCTCCTCGAGGACGGTCTTTTCCTTCTTGTCCTCGCCCTCCCCCTCGGTGACCGTCCGCTCGACCTGCATGCGGATCGGCCAGGCGATGAAGTCGGAGTACTTCTTGACGATCTCCCGGAGCTTCCACTCCTGGGTGTAGTCGAAGAGGTGGTCCTCCTCGTCGGCGGGCTTGAGGTGCAGCGAGACCGCGGTGCCCTGCGGCGCCTGGTCCAGGGTTTCGATGGTGTAGGTGGAGCTGCCCGCGGCCGATTCCCAGCGGGTGCCCTCGGTCTCGCCCGCGCGCCGGGTGGTCAGGGTGACCTTGTCGGCGACCATGAAGGTCGAGTAGAAACCGATGCCGAACTGGCCGATCAGTTCCTCGGCGGCCGCCTCGGACTTGGCCTCGTTCAGCTTCTTGCGCAGCTCGGCGGTGCCGGATTTGGCGAGGGTGCCGATCAGGTCCACCACCTCGGCACGGGACATGCCGATGCCGTTGTCCCGCACGGTCAGGATCCGGTTGTCCTTGTCGACTTCCAGCTCGATGTGGAGGTCGGACGTGTCGACATGCAGATCCTTGTCCCGGAAGGACTCCAGCCGCAGCTTGTCCAGCGCGTCGGAGGAGTTCGAGATCAGCTCCCGCAGGAAGGTGTCCTTGTTGGAGTAGACCGAATGGATCATCAGCTCGAGCAGCTGATGCGTCTCTGCCTGAAACTCGAGTTGTTCGACGTGCTCTGTCACGACGCGATAGTACGTCGCCCGAAATCGGCGAGGCCAGGAACCTCGACGTCGGCCCGGTCCGACATCCAGTCACGCAGCACCTGGGTGGCCCGCACGTCGTCCTCGTTGTACTCCAGCAACCGGGTGCGCTGCGACATATCGGGCGCGCCCTCGTAGCCGACGGCCAGCCGATACCAGCTCATCGACGCCTCGCCGCCCGCCTCGGCGTCGCGCCAGGCGAAGCCGGCCACCGGGGCGATCTTCTTGAGTCCCTTGCCGTTCGGGCAGATGAACTGATCGGAGACGGCCTGGAACATGTCCACCCATTGCGGCCCGTCGACGAACGCGCGCACCTGATCGACCGTCGGCACCCCGGGCCGCCCGGCGAACCGGCGCGCCGACTCGTACAGCCACTTGTCCTCGGCGGTGCGCGAATAGCAGTAGGCGGCAAAGGTTTTCCCGCTCGCGGCGGCCTCGGCCCGAATCGTCATCAGCCAGGTCCAGAACTCGCCGAAGGAGCGGCCCTCGTCCTCGGTGGGCAGCGGATCCCAGGTGACGAACGGGCGGTACACCCCGTCGAGCAGCGTGCCCCACAGGTAGGCGCCGTATTCCTGGAAACTCTCCAGATCCACGTCCACCTCGACGTCGGCCCGCTGCACCTGGACCGGCGTCACCCGGCGGACCAGCGGCGCGCCCGCGATCCAGGCCCGCGCGGTGACCACGGCCTCGTCGAACGGCCCGTGCTGCCAGTCGTCGGGGTCGTCGCCCGCCCATTCGGCCAGATCGTCGATGGTCTGCACGCCGTGCCTGCGCAGCACGTCGGCCCGCGAACCGGGCGCGACCAGGCTGACGTCGCGGTGCTCGATGAGCCAGGCTTCACAGCTGGGTCCTTCGATGCCGCGGGTCCACCACGGGCACTGCCGGCATTCGGGCACCTTCGACGGCACCGTCGGCAGCTCGCCGCGGACCACTGCGACCCGGTCGGCGTAGCGCTGGTCGTAGTCGGCGAGCACCGGCCCGAGGTCGTGCACCAGGATGCAGTCGAAGTGATAGCCGATCACGCCGCCGACCAGCGCCGGGCTCGCCATGCCGTGGCGCTGCAGCATCCGGTACAGGTGCGCGAGGCGCTGCTGGTCGCGCGGTTGCTGACGCAGCTTGCGATGGCGGTCCGGTTTGGGGTTCCAGTGGAACGGGTCCGAGGTGGTCGGGTGGAAGTCGGCGGGTTCCGGGTGGCGCGGGTCGGTCACCTTGTGGTTCACCACGATCACCGGGATGTACCCGCCGCGATCGAGGTCGCACAGCAGGATCTCCGAGCCGCCGCGCCTGCCGGTTTCCGGTTCCTGTGGCAGCAGGCCGCCCCAGATGTGTTGCACGCCAGCCGCACACGCCCGCATGGTGGCCTCGGCCCGTTCGGCCGCGCGCAGCGTGGGATCGATCACCACCCAGCCGTCCGGATCCGCCGCGATCAACGCGTCGCGCACCCGCAGCCGGTGCGCGGTGGCCGCCTCCCGGCGCTGCCGCACCCCGGGATCCTCGGTGACGCCGAGCAACGCCCCCGGATGGGCCGCGTCCAGGTGCAGCCGATGACGGCAACCGATCAACGCCCTGGCATCGATGAAAGGGGTCGGCGCATCCGCGACGCCGGCCGGCCGTTCGACGGCCATGCCGTTGTGCTTGCGACCTTCCCGGTCACCGATGCCCGAATCCACGCTATGCAGTATGGTCCCTCCCCCCGACAAACCCACGAACCCCGTGGGCACGGCCGGGTTCGCTCGCTGGTGTCACGGTCCACCCGATAGGGTAAGGACAAACCGTGTGACATGGGCGGACGGGCTTTCCCCGGCGTCGTACTGCCATGGCAAACCAGCATGACGGAGGGCCTTCGATGGGGTTGTTCACGAAGCGCAAGCGGCGCCCGAGCCGCCGGGCCGAGGCGAAAGCTCTCAAGCACAAGGCCGCTTTGGAGGCCAAGTTGGTCGCCAAGAACGACCGCAAGGCCCGCCGCGCGGCGGCCCGCACCCAGCGCAAGGTGGCCAAGGCGCAGATCTCGGCTTTGCAGGCGGAGGAGAAGGCCGCGCTCAAGCTGGCCGCCAAGGCCGAGCGTGACCTGTTCAGCGCGGGCCAGGTGAAGAAGTATCTCGGCGTGGCCCGAGTGCTGATCCCGGTGCTCGCGCCGCTGGCCTACCGCGGTGCGACCTACCTGCGCGCACAGCTCGACACCCGCAAGGCCCAGCAGCTCGGCATCGGTATCGAGCAGCTCGGCGACTTCAGCGGCCATGGCGCCAAGCTGCAGGCCAGGATCGCGAATACCGAAGCGGCCCTTGCCAAGGTCGGAGCGCAGGACGGCAAGGACAAGGGCGAGACGCAGAAGTTCGTCACCGCCACCCAGGCCCGCTTGTCCAGCCTCGCCGCCGCGGTGCAGACCGCGGAGCAGATGCCCGCACCCCGCCGCCGCGCCGTGCACGCGTCGATCTCGGAGGAGCTGTCCGGGGTCGAGGCGGACGTCCTGGCGCGCCTCGGCGTGCGCTGACCTCTTCGCGTGATGCCCCCCTCGCCGAGTACCGGCCACCTGCGCGGTGGCCTGGTCGGCGTGCTGGTGGGGGCGCTCGCCGTCGCCGCGCACGGTGCCGCGGGCGGTGGCCTGCCCGGTTCCGCGGAGCTGACGCTGCTGCTGTTGGTCGCCGCGTCGGCCGGTTGCGCGGCGAATGTGGTTGCCGCCGGGCGTGGTTCGGTCCTCGGCTTACTCGCGTTCGGCCAGCTGGCCGGTCATAGCGCGCTGTCCGGTCCGCTCGGGCACGAACATGCCACGGCCGCACCGACCTCGGCGCTGCCTACCGGCTGGATGCTGGTCGCGCACGTCGTCGCCACCCTCACCTGCGCGGCACTGATCTCGGTTGCCGAACGGCTGTATGCCGTGGCGTCCGGCGCTGTCCGCGCGGTGCTCGCGGCACCGCATCCGCCGCGCGTCGTCGGGTCGACGCAGTGGCCCAATCCTGGTCTCCCGCAGTACCGCTGTCCGCCGAACGGCGCGATCGGGCCGCGCGCGCCGCCGGTGCCCGCCTGACCCGCCGCACCACTCCCCTTCGGACAGAAAGCCTTTCCCATGCACCGTTCGATTTCGCGCGCCACCGGCACGGCCGCGGCCGCCGCCACCCTCGGGCTGATCGCCTGCGGCAGCGCAGCCGCACACGTCAGCGTCGACGCGCCGGGCGCCCAGCAGGGCAAATACTCGGTCGCCACCTTCCGCGTCCCCACCGAATCCGACACCGCGAGCACCACCGCCCTCACCGTCACCGTGCCCAACCTGAAAAGCGCACGGACCGAGCCGATTCCGGGCTGGTCGGCCAAGGTAGACCGGAACGACAAGTCGGAGATCACCACGATCACCTGGACCGCCGAGCCGGGCAACCCCGGTGTCGGTCCCGGCCAGTTCCAACGTTTCGCGGTCTCGCTCGGCCCGCTGCCCAAGCAGGAGACGGTCAGCTTCCCGGCCAAGCAGACCTACAGCGACGGCAAGGTCGTCAGCTGGGATCAGCCCGCAGGCAAAGACGGTGCGGAACCCGAACATCCGGCACCGTCGCTCACCCTGGCCGAGGGCAAGGCCGACCCCGCCGACGCCCACAAGGTCGGCAACGAGTCCGCCGAGAAGTCCAGCGATGACACCGACAACACCGCACGCTGGCTCGGCGGCATCGGCCTCGCGCTCGGCCTGCTCGGCGTCGCGCTCGGCCTCGGCAATGTGATCCGGGCGCGGCAGTCATGACCCGGCG
The DNA here is from genome assembly GCF_042691675.1 of Nocardia brasiliensis. Taxonomy (GTDB): domain Bacteria; phylum Actinomycetota; class Actinomycetes; order Mycobacteriales; family Mycobacteriaceae; genus Nocardia; species Nocardia brasiliensis_D. The sequence continues at coordinate 165,099 of NZ_CP170507.1, read as the reverse complement.
CCTGCTCACCGCGCTGGTCGCGGGGCTGTTCTTGGTCGGATTCGGGTTCGCCGCAACGGGTACCGCCGCCGCGCACTCCGCGCCGACCGCCAGCGTGCCGGACGATGGCGCGACGATCGAGGCGGGACCGGCGCGGGCAAGCATCACCTTCAACGAGGATCTGCAGCCCAATTTCCCCTCGCTCACCGTGGTCGGCCCGGACGGCAACCTGTGGTCGAAGGGCGCGCCGGTGGTCGACGGCAAGACGGTCAGCGTCGAGCTCGGCGAGCTCGGACCGGTCGGCCAGTACACGGTCGCCTACCGGGTGACTTCCGCCGATGGCCATCCGGTCAGCGGCACCCGGCATTTCACGCTGAGCAAGCCGGGCAACGGCGTCGCGGGGCCCAAGCCGACGGCCAAGAACGGTAGTTCCGAGGAGGACAGCTCCGGCGGAGTTCCGTTGTGGGTCTTCATCGTCGGTGCCGTCGTGCTCTTCGGTGGCGGGCTGGCGTTCGCCCTGTTCGGCGGCAGGAGCCGGAAACCGAAGTCGTGACGGGCGCGACGATCGGCGGCCGGGGCGGTGCGCGCCGGGGTACCGCGCGCGCACCGTGGTCGGTGCTGCTGATCGTCCCGGCCGGGCTGCTCGGGGTGCTGCTCGCCTGGACGCTGGCCCTGCCCGCGCGCTTCGCCGCCGAGGCGACCGTCCGAGTGATCGCGGACGGCGTCGGCGCGACGGTCCTCGGACTCGCGGCACTGCCCCGGCTGCGGGAACGGCTGGTACCGCCGTGGCGGTTGCTCGCGGTGCTCGCCGGATTCTGGTGTGGCACCGAGTTCGCGGTGCTGGTGTTCGAGGCGGCCGAGGTGGTGGGCGTGCCGGTCACCGAGTTGGGTGCCGGACAGTTCGGCAGCTATCTGGTGGATATCAGCGGCGGGCAGGTCGGGATCGCCATCCTGGTCGGCGTCGGCGCGGTCGCCTGCTATTCGGCGGTGGCCTTCCGGCGGCCCGATATCGCCTCGGCCGACCTGGTGCTCGTGTTCGCCGCGGTCGCGCTGGCACTGCGGACGATCACCGGGCACATGTCACAGCAGGCGTTCGGTTCCGTGCTCGCCGCGGTGCATGCGCTGGCGGCGGCGGTCTGGTTCGGGCTGCTGGTCGCGCTCGCACTGGTGGTGCGCACCCGCGGCGAGTGGGCCGCGGTGTTGCCCAGGTATTCGGCGGTGGCGTTGCCGCTGGTCGTCACGGTGGCGGTGACCGGATTGCTCAACGGAGTGGTGCGGGTCGGCGGCATCACGCCGTTCGTCGGCACCGGCTACGGCCGCATCCTGCTCGCGAAAACCGTTGTGCTGGTCGGCTTGCTGGCGCTGGGCTGGTGGTGGCGACGCAGCTGGGTGCACCGGGCCGCGGACCACCGGATGACCGCAGAGGCATCACTGCGCCGCGCGACCATCGAGGTGGTCGTGATGGCGCTGGCCTTCGGCCTGGCCGCCACTCTCGCCGTCACCGCGTGACGGGAACAGCGTCGGCGGCACACGCCTGACCAGGCGACCTAGATCGAAACCGGTTACTGTTTTCGCATGACCGAAGTGAAGATCGTCGAGGATTGTGCCGCGTCGGCGGAGTCCGCGTTCGCCTACGTGAACGACTACCAGAATCTGCCGCGCTTCCTGCACGGGATCCAGTCCTTCACCCCGGTCGGCGAGCAGACGGTCGGTGTCGGCGCCGCGTTCGACGGCCACATCAAGCTCGGGCCCGCCTCGCTGAAGTCGCGCATCGAGGTGGTGCGCTGGGTAGAGAACGCCGCCATCGCGGTGAAGTCGATCAAGGGCTTCGAGGTCGAGTCGACCTTCCTGTTCCATCCCAAGGGCGCCGCCTCGTGCACCGTCGACGCGATCGTCGACTTCCGGGTGGGCGGCGGCCTGGCCGGACGCGCGCTCGGCAAGACCATCGAGCCGTTCGTGAAGATCGCGGTCCAGCACACCACGCACAATCTGATCACCCAGATCGCGGCCTTCCACGCCAGCCGCGCGGCCGAATCGGATGAGCCCGTTCATTGATCGGTGTCGTGGGGGATGCTCGATCTGGGCTGCGAGCTCCCCGAGGAGCTGCACGAGTGGGTCACCCACGACCTCGTCGGACACGGGGCCATGGAGCGATATCTCGTCCGGTTCCTCGGTCCTGTCATTCCGTTCTTCGCGCTGGTATTGCTGTTTCCCGGCCCGCTGCCGCTGAAGATCGGCTTGATCGTGATGATGATCGTCCCGCTGGTCATCTTCACCGTGGCGCTCAGCTACGTCTGGCGCCGCTTCCGGCTCGCCCAGCACGGTTTGAATCCGGCGCTGGTCGACCAGGCCAAGTTCTCCGAACACGATCGGGACATGTACGAACTGCACTACGGGCATCGATAGGTAGTGCTCAAACGCGACGCGCATACCCAAAGCAACCACCACGCGCGAGTTTTGCGAGCGCCGTTCGCGGCCCGTCTCGCGTCCGAGTGGACGAAGCGCATGCGCCGCAGGCGCGAGTCTCGGCCGCTCGGACGCGAGACTCCGGGGGCCGCGAACACGCCGGGCCGCAGGCACGGCAAAATCAACACAGTGACCGAAGCACAGGATTTTGTTGCCACTGCCGACCTGGCCGACGAGATCGGCCCCGAGATCCGCAGCTGCGACACGCAGTTCATCCAGTTCGGTGGCCGGGCGGCGTTCGCGGGCCGGATCACCACCATCCGCTGCTTCCAGGACAATCTGCTGGTCAAGCAGACGCTCGGCGAGCCGGGCAACGGCAAGGTGCTGGTCGTCGATGGCGGTGCGAGCGTGCACACCGCGCTGGTCGGCGACATCATCGCCGGACGCGGCGTGGACAACGGTTGGGCGGGGGTGATCGTCAATGGCGCGGTGCGCGACTCGGCGATCCTGCGCACCCTCGACATCGGCATCAAGGCCCTTGGTACCAATCCGCGCAAGAGCACCCAGACCGGTGCGGGCGACCGCGACGTACCAGTCGAGTTCGGTGGCGTCACCTTCGTACCGGGCGACATGCTCTACAGCGACCACGACGGTGTCGTGGTGCGCGCCGAGGACTGAATCAGCCGATCAGACCGACACTCTGGCCTGGTGACCGGCGAGGGTGACGACGTCGCCGACCTGCAGCTGCCGCCCGCGCCGCAGCTCCACCTCGTCGTTCACCCGTACCAGACCGGAGGCAATGACAGTCTTGGCCTCCGAACCGGATTCGATCAAGTTGGCCAGTTTCAGGAACTGACCGAGCCGGATGACGTCGTCATCGATCGGTACATCGACTGGTTCTGCCATGGGATACATCCTTACCTTGCACCCGGAATCGGCAAACGCCAGCCCCCCGCGCGCGTCACCGATGAAACACTGACACGCGTGTGCGACGCGCCGAGAACCGACATGCCCGGGTGGTCTTCGAGCACCGGGACGGCGGCACCGTACACACTGGTTCAGTGACCACCACGCAAGCCCGGCAACACCTGATCGAACCGCCCGCGGACAGACCGACCCCGCCCGTCCCGCATCGGGGGCATGGACGACTGACCGAGGTCCCGCACATCGCGGGTCTGGTGCTCGGGGTTTCCGCGTTGGCGTGCTTCCTCTGGAGCCTTTCGCCGGCCCTGCGCTATTTGACCCAGGTGCCACGCCGCTACATCGACAGCTACTACTTCGACGCGCCGGACACGAACCTGATGTGGGCGCTGATCATCGGCCTGCTGGCCGGCGCGCTCGCCAGCCGCAAGCGCATCGCCTGGTGGCTGCTGCTCGGCTATCTGTCCTTGTACGCACTGGCCAACGCGCTGGATTTCGCGGATACCGGCAATGTCAACGCATTGGTGGCGATGATCGTCCAGCTGGCGGTGATCGGTGTGCTCATCGCCGCGTGGCGGGAGTTCTACACCAAGGTGCGCCGCGGCGCGGGCTGGAAGGCGCTCGGCGTCCTGGTCGGCGGCCTGACCATCGGCTGTCTGCTCGGCTGGGGTCTGGTCGAGTTGTTCCCCGGCACGCTGCCGAGCGGCGCGCAGCGGCCCGGCTGGGCGATCTATCGGGTGACCGCCGCGATCCTGGTCGACAACGAACACTTCGACGGTCATCCGCGCCCGTTCGTCAACTTCCTGCTCGGCCTGTTCGGCGCCATCGCGCTGCTGGCCGCGGTGATCATCCTGCTGCGGTCACAGCGGGCCGCGAACGCGATGACGGGCACCGACGAATCCGCCATCCGCGGCCTGCTGGAACGTTCCGACCTAGAGGACTCGCTCGGCTACTTCGCGACCCGGCGCGACAAGGCGGTGGTGTTCGCACCGAGCGGTAAGGCGGCGGTCACCTACCGGGTGGAACTAGGCGTCTGCCTGGCCAGCGGTGACCCGATCGGCATCCGCGAGGCGTGGCCGCAGGCGATCGACGCATGGTTGCGGCTGGCCGACCAATTCGGCTGGGCCCCCGCGGTGATGGGTGCCAGCGAAGTCGGCGCGACCGCGTACCGCAGGGCCGGACTTTCCGCGATCCGGCTCGGTGACGAGGCCATTCTGGACACCAGGACGTTCTCGCTGGCGGGCCCCGAGATGAAACCGGTCCGGCAGGCCGCGAACCGGTTGCGCAAGCACGGCATCACCGTCCGGATCCGGCGGCACCGCGACATCCCGGCCGAGGAATTCCAGCAGGTGATCGCCCGCGCGGACGCCTGGCGCGACACCGAGACCGAACGCGGCTTCTCGATGGCGCTCGGCCGGCTCGGCGATCCGCTGGACGCGGACTGCCTGCTGGTCGAGGCGGTGAACGGACAGGACCGGGTGCTCGGCATGCTGTCGCTGGTGCCGTGGGGCCGCACCGGTGTCTCGCTGGAGTTGATGCGGCGCGATCCGCACGGGCCGAACGGCGTGATGGAGCTGATGATTTCGCAGCTCGCGCTCAACTCCGAGCAGTACGGCATCACCAAGGTCTCGCTGAACTTCGCGGTGTTCCGCTCGGTGTTCGAGGAGGGCGCGCGGATCGGCGCCGGTCCGGTGCTGCGGCTGTGGCGCGGTGTGCTGCTGTTCTTTTCGCGCTGGTGGCAGCTGGAAGCGCTGTATCGCTCCAACGTGAAGTACCAGCCGCATTGGGTGCCAAGGTTTTTCCTGTTCGAGGAGCGCAGGCAGCTACCGAGGGCCGCGGTGGCCAGCGCGCTCGCGGAGGGCTTCCTACCGCGATTCGGCAAGGAACCGGACACGATCACGCACACCGGTGTGCACAGCGCGGTGCCCGCATCGATGACCGGGCTGCACGCCGACGGCAGTCCGCCCGATTTCGGTCATGTCGAGGGCACCGAACAGCTGCCGCGCCGCCCCGAGCAGGTGCGGGTGCGGATGGACAAGCTGGCCCGGCTCACCGATTCCGGCGTCGAGGCGTATCCGGTCGCCTACCCGCCGACGCACACCGTCGCGGGGGCCAGGCAGTCGCCGCGCGGCACCACGGTCCGGGTCTGCGGCCGGTTGCTGCGCATCCGCGACTACGGCGGGGTGATCTTCGCCGTGGTGCGGGACTGGACCGACGACATCCAGCTGGTCATCGATCGCGACCGGGTCGGCGCCGACCGCAGTGCCGAGTTCACCGAGTTCTTCGACCTCGGTGACCTGATCGAGGTCAGTGGTCAGATCGGCCGCAGCAGGCGCGGCGAGCTCTCGCTGCTCGCGGCGGACTGGCGGATGCTCGGCAAGTGCCTGCACCCGCTGCCGGACAAGTGGAAAGGCCTGTCCGATCCCGAGGCGCGAGTGCGGCAACGCTACGTCGACATGGCGATCAACGCCGAGACGCGCGAGGTGCTGGCCAAGCGCAGCGCGGTGGTCCGCTCGCTGCGAGATTCATTGAACGCCTGGGGATATCTGGAGGTGGAGACGCCGATCCTGCAGCAGGTGCACGGCGGCGCCAACGCCACTCCGTTCCGCACCCACATCAACGCCTACGACCTGGATCTGTATCTGCGGATCGCGCCCGAGCTGTATCTCAAGCGGCTCTGCGTCGGCGGCATGGAGAAGGTGTTCGAGATCGGCCGGACCTTCCGCAACGAGGGCGTCGACTTCAGCCACAATCCCGAGTTCACCATTCTCGAGGCGTACGAGGCGCACAGCGACTACGAGCGGATGATGCACGTCTGCCGTCAGCTCATCCAGGAAGCCGCGGTCGCGGCCAACGGCGCGATGGTCGCGTTGCGGCCGACCGGTGACGGTTCCTATGAGCAGGTGGACATCTCCGGTGAGTGGGCGGTGCAGACGGTGCACGGCGCGGTGTCCGAGGCGCTCGGCACCGAGATCACGCCGGAGACCGACCTGGACCACCTGCGCGAGTTGTGCGAAAAGGCCGAGGTGCCCTACCAGCACGGCTGGGACGAGGGTCAGGTGGTGCTGGAAATGTACGAGCACCTGGTCGAAGCCCGCACGGAGGAACCGACTTTCTACATCAACTTCCCCACCTCGGTGTCGCCGCTGACCCGGGCGCACCGCTCGATCGCGGGCGTGACGGAACGCTGGGACCTGGTCGCCTGGGGCGTCGAACTCGGCACCGCCTACAGCGAACTCACCGATCCGGTCGAGCAGCGGCGCAGGCTCACCGAACAATCGCTGCTCGCGGCCAACGGTGACCCGGAGGCGATGGAGCTCGACGAGGACTTTTTGCAGGCCTTGGAGCACGCGATGCCACCGACCGGCGGGCTCGGCATGGGCGTGGACCGGGTGGTCATGTTGATCACCGGCCGCAGCATCCGCGAGACGTTGCCCTTCCCCTTGGTGAAACCGCGCTAGCCGAGCCGACGTTCGCGAAGAGATCACTCGGGACGAATCGGGCAGCTACGCTGGGTTATTCGGTCCGGGCGGCCGGATACTCGGGTTGACCGGCCGGTGATTCGGCCGGGCGGTGAGTGGTATTCGGCCCGGGAGGAGACCGAGACACGAGATGGGGTTCGGAAATGTACCTTGACCTGCTGACCAGCGCGAGCCTGCTGGACCACAGCGTATGGGCGAGCTCGGACGTGTGGGCTTCCGCACTCGAGTTGTCGGCCAAGAAGAAACGCAGGAGCAGCGGCGCGCTGATCGTCGGCGGCATCTGCTGTCTGCTGGTCGTCGCGGCGATCGTCGGCGGCATCTACCTGCTGCGGCGGAAGAAGAAGCAGTCGAACCAGCAACCGCCCAACCAGCCGCCCTACGGCGAGCAGCCCCCGTATGGGCAGCAGCCGCCGCCACCTTTCACCCCCTGAGCGGAGAATGGCCCGGCTCGCTTCGCGCGAGCCGGGCCATTCGCTTGTTCGGGCTATCCGTCAGATGGCGGTGCGCTCGGACGCCACTTCCGCCTCGAGCAACAGCTCGTCGTCGAGGTCGGGACCACCCGTGCCGTGCCCACCCGCGGGCACCGACTTCAGGATGACGACCGCCGCCGCCAGCGCGGCCACCACCAGTGCCGCACCGATCCAGAACGCGAGCTGGAACCCGCTGGTCAGTGCCTCGTTCGCCGGGGTGCCCGCCGCCATCAGGTCGGCCGTCTTGCTCGCCGACAAGGTGGCGAGGACGGCCAGCCCGAGCGCGCCACCCACCTGCATGGTGGTGTTGGCCAGGCCGGACGCCAGACCCGCTTCGTCCGGCTCCACGCCCGACATCGCCAGGTTCATCAGCGCCGGGAAGGCAAGTCCCGCACCGGTTCCGAACAGCACCATCGGACCGAAGATGTGCAACCAGTAGGTGCCGTCCACCGGCGCCTGGGTCAACCAGAGCAGCGCGGCCAGGATCAGCGACAGGCCGGGGATGAGCACCTTGCGCGGGCCGAACTTCATCACCAGCCCCTCGGAGTAACGCACCGACAGCAGACCCATGATCGCGGCGACCGGGAAGAACGCCAGACCCAGCTGCATCGGCTCATAGCCGAGCACCTGCTTCAGGTACAGCGAGCCCATGAAGAACATGCCGAACATGCCCGCCACGGTCACCACCTGGATCACGTTGGCGCCGGACAGGTTCCGGGACCGGAAGATCTTCAACGGCATCAACGGCGTCTTCGCCGTCGCTTCCCGGGCGACGAACCCGGCGAGCAGCGCCAGCGAGACCACCCCGAGGCCGAGCGTGACCGGATCGGTCCAGCCGTACTCGGCGGCGGGCTTGACGATGGTGTACACGCCGAGCATCAGCGCGGCCGTGATGAGCACGGCGCCGGGCACATCCGCGCCGTCCTTCAAGCCCGCACCCTGATCCTTGTCGAGGATCTTCAGCGCGCCGAAACCGACCAGGACCCCGATCGGCAAGTTGACCAGGAAGATCAGCCGCCAGTCCAGCGCGGTGAGCAGCCCGCCGAGCAACAGCCCGATCGCACCGCCCGCCGACGCGACGAACGCGTAGCGGCCGATCGCCTTCGCCTGCTCACGCGGGTCCGGGAACATCGCGAAGATCATGCCGAGGATGACCGCGGAGGTCATCGCGCCGCCGACGCCCTGCAGGAACCGGGCCGCGATGAGGGTGACCTCGTTGATCGCCAGACCACACAGCACCGACGCCACGGTGAAGACCACCAGGCCGGACAGGAACATCGTGCGGCGACCGATCAGGTCACCGAGCCGGCCCGCCAGCATCAGCAGGCCACCGAACGAGATCAGGTATCCGTTCACCACCCAGGCCAGGCCGGCCGAGGTGAACCCGAGGTCCTGCTGGATATCCGCGAGCGCGACATTCACGATCGTGGCGTCCAGCACGATCATCAGCATGCCGCCACACAACACATACAACGCGAGCCAGCGACTGCGATCCGGGATGGACGCCGTCGCCTCGCTCGCTCGTTCTCTTGCTTCAGCCACTAGCCATGCCTTCCACCCAAAGATCGTTACTGAGGCACGCTAGCAGTGTTTAGTCCTAAAAGACAACTAGTTAATTCAGTTGCAGTATCTGCTGATATGATGTATTTCATGACTGTTGCTCCGGAGCACCGCAACAAGCGCAGCTATCACGACGCGTGTGGTGCCGCCCGCGCGCTCGATCTGGTCGGCGAGCGGTGGACCCTGCTCGTGGTGCGCGAACTGCTGCTCGGCCCCAAGCGCTTCACCGATCTGCGCGCCGGACTGCCCGCGATCAGCCCGAATGTGCTCTCCCAGCGACTCGACGAACTGGTGCAGGCCGGGGTGGTGGTCAAGCGCAAGCTGCCGCCGCCGGTCAGCACCGCGGTCTACGACCTCACCGAGTGGGGCAAGGAACTGGACACCGTGGTGATCGCGCTCAGCCGCTGGGGTGCGCGCACCCCCAACACGCACCGCTGCGCCGAGGTGAGCACCGACGCGCTCATCGTCTCGCTGCGCACCCACTTCAAGCCGGAGCGGGCCGCGGGCGTGCGGGCCGATTACGACCTGCACTTCACCGGACCCGATTCCGGCACCGACGAATTCCACGCGGTCGTCGCCGACGGCGTCCTCACCATCACGCGTGGCGCCAGTGGCAACGCGCCGACCGCCATCCACACCACCGTGGCCGCCTTCGTCGCGGTGGTCTACGACGGACGTTCCATGGCCGATGCGATCACGGCGGGATTCACCGAGATCACCGGTGACACCGCCGCCGCCGAGCAGTTCACCACCTTCTTCGAGCTGCCACGGGAGTGCGCCGGAAGCTCGCCCTAGGTCCTCCGGAAGGCATAGCTCCGGCTGGCGGGGGCGGCGGCGCGCGGTCTGTTCTGCCCGGATCGAGGCTTCGCCGTCGATGCGGCAGAGTGGGCATGTGCAGCTGATTCTCGTTCGCCATGCCCAGCCGGTCCGGATCATGAACTCCGACGGGCCCGCCGACCCCGAACTCGCTCCCGTGGGACTCGAACAGGCCGAGCGGGTGCCCGCGGCCCTGAGCCAGCATCGGATCGCCCGCGTGGTGAGCAGCCCGCAGCGCCGCGCGCGCGAGACCGCGGCGCCGACCGCCACCAAGCTCGGCCTCGGCGTGGACATCATCGACGACCTCGCCGAATACGATCGCGACCTGCCCGCCTACATCCCGATCGAGGACGCCAAGGTGGAGTTCCAGGATGTCTACGAGCGGATCAAGGCGGGGCATTTTCCGCCGCAGATCGACGGCAAGGCGTTCAAGTCCCGGGTGCTCGACGCCGTCACCGAGATCGCGGCGGGCACCGACCCGGCCGATACGGTGGTCGCGTTCACGCACGGCGGCGTGGTCAACGTGCTGCTGCAGGAAATACTGGGGCTGGAACGGCCGCTGACCTTCCCGATCGACTACTGCTCGATCACCCGAATCCTGTTCTCCCGCACCGGAAGGCGGACCGCCGCGACGGTCAACGAGAACGGGCACGTCTGGGATCTGTTGCCGCGCAATATCAAATCCTGAGCGGCCATTCACAGCCGATTGGCAGGGACGTCGCACCGCCGTCCCAGCGACGGAACCTTCTATGGAGCCGGTGAGCCGCCACCCCCGTGGTTCACGGTTCGAGAGAAAGGAATTCCGTGTTGCTCTCCAGAACATCGACGTCGACGCGGCGTCGGCTCAGCAGGGTTGCCGTGGCAGGAGCGTTGATCGCGCTGCCGCTCGGCGCGCTCGCCGCGACCGCTTCCGCGACGACTACCGACGCTGTTCCGCTGACCCAGGCGACCGCCGACATCAGCGCACATCCACCCGGCGGTGCGAACTGGCTGCCCGGCGGCCAAGGGCACGACGGACCGCGGATCCAGTACCGCGAGGGTCCGGACCATCGCGGCGACGGGCCGCGGATCTACCGGGACGATCCCGGTGCCCACTTCTTCCACCAGGGCCGGCCGTCCACCGGTTCCGCGGGCAGCAGCTGACCGCTCGCCCTAGTGGCTGATCAATGACCGAAGGCCCACTCCCGGAACGGGAGTGGGCCTTCGATTCGTTCGACTGTGGATCAGGCCATGCCCGCGATCCAGTTGTGCATCCAGGAGACGGCGGTCTGGCCGCCACCCACCGGGTAGCTGCCGTACAGGGTATGTGCCTGCGACTTGTAGAACCGCTCCAGGTCCTTGGCCCGCTGCTCGTTCGCCGACTCGGTCAGCTGCGCCTGCAGCGTGGGCACGCCACCATGCGCGAACAGGTCGTTCATGATGTTTCCGGCTTCGATCTGGTAGCGCCACATGTTGGCCGGGTTCGCGTCCGAGGCCTGCGCCAGGAATCCGGCGAACCGGGTGACGAAGTCGTCCGGCGCGGTCGCGCAGTACAGGTCGTCCACCGCGCAGATGCTGCGGGTGCGGTCGCTGATCCAGCCGAAGCCGCCGACCCGGGGGCCACCGGCGCCCGCGCCGGGAGCCGGGGCGCCGACCTGGACGTCGGTCGGGGAACGACGCGGGTCGGAGATGAGGCCGACACCGGCGATCCGGTCCGGCGCAACGACACTGAGGCCGGTGCCGATTTCGGCGGCAAGGTCACCGGCCGCGTCGGCGCCCTGGCTGTAGCCGACGAGCGCGATCTTCGTCGCGCCGCAGGAGTGCGCCATGTCCGAGATCAGGCCGCGCGCCTTGTCGACGGCTTCCTTCTTCGAGTTGCCGTAGACCTCACCTTCCCAGGGGAACGCGGTCGCGGCGTAGGTCACGTAGTCGACATCGGCCGACCGGGGCAGATTGTTGGTGACGCCGGCCAGCATGCCGGGCTGCGGCTTCTTGTCCTTGCCGGTCTCCCAGGTACCGGGGATCGCCACCACGTACAGGCTCGGGCAACCCGGCTCGGCACTCACCGAGCCGCTGCCGAACATCAAGCCGGACAGCACCGTCGCGGACGCACCGAGAGCCGCGACAACCTTCTTCACCTGCATACCGCTCCAGTCCAAAACCATGCCTCTCGCGAGTACGTCCTCGACAAGTTGCGCCCCAATGCTGAACCTGACGGATGACCTTCCAGTGCACGCTGGGTTAACACCGACCACCCACCGACGTGACGGCTCCGATCACCACCCGCATCCCAAGATCAGCAGCACGACGGGATCACAATAAAGGTACAGACGCCGCCGCGCCATTCGAAACTCCGACGTTGTCCGATTTCCGTCAATTTGCCCAAAGACGCAGGTCCACACCACAACCCGGCACCGACCCCGCACACCGGCCGATCCGGCCCTCCGACCCGTCGCCGAAATGCGTGCAACCCCACGGCAATCCACCCAGAACAAAGGCGCCTGTGGACAGCTGTCCACAGGCGCCTTTTCCGCTCCGGTAAGAGAGGGGTTCAGCTCATCGTTGCGCGACCATGGTGGGGGTGATGGGCGCGGGCAGCGCCGTTTCACCTTCCAGGAAGCGGTCCACCGCGGCGGCCGCGGCGCGGCCTTCGGCGATGGCCCAGACGATGAGGGATTGGCCGCGGCCCATGTCGCCCGCGACGAAGACGCCGGGGATGTTGGTCGCCCAGTTCTTGTCGCGCTGGACATTGCCGCGCTGGTCGTAGCCGACGCCGAGATCTTCGAGCAGGCCGGGCTTTTCCGGTCCGGTGAAGCCCATGGCGAGCAGGACGAGGTCGGCCTCGAGGGTGAAGTCGGTGCCGTCCACCTTCTCGAAGCGGCCGTTGACCATCTTGACCTCGTGCGCCTGCAGGCCGGTGACCTTGCCGTCCGCGCCGATGAAACGCTCGGTGTTCACCGAGAACACCCGCTCGCCGCCTTCTTCGTGCGCCGAGGACACCCGGTACATGAGCGGGTAGGTCGGCCACGGCGTAGAGGCGGCACGCTCGGCCGGTGGGCGCGGCATGATCTCGAACTGGTGGACGCTCGCGGCGCCCTGCCGGTGCGAGGTGCCGAGGCAGTCGGCACCGGTGTCGCCGCCGCCGATGATGATGACCTTCTTGCCCTTGGCATGGATGGGCGGCAGGCCGTTCTCATCGGTGACGTCGTCGCCGAGCTGCACCCGGTTGGCCCACGGCAGGAACTCCATGGCCTGGTGGATGCCGTCGAGTTCGCGGCCGGGGATCGGCAGGTCACGCGCCAGGGTGGCGCCGCCGGACAGCACGACCGCGTCGTAGGTTTCGCGCAGCTGCTCGGCGGAGATGTCGACACCGACGTTCACACCGGTCTTGAAGATGGTGCCCTCGGCCTCCATCTGCGCGAGACGGCGGTCGATGAAACGCTTCTCCATCTTGAATTCCGGGATGCCGTAGCGCAGCAGCCCGCCGATGCGGTCGGCCCGCTCGAACACGGTGACGGTGTGACCGGCCCGGGTGAGCTGCTGTGCCGCGGCGAGTCCGGCGGGACCGGAGCCGACGACGGCGACCCGCTTGCCGGTCAGGCGGGTCGGGTAGACCGGGGTCACCCAACCCTCGTCGAAGGCGTTCTCGATCAGGTCGACCTCGACCTGCTTGATGGTCACCGGGTCCTGGTTGATGCCGAGGACGCAGGACGCCTCACACGGTGCCGGGCACAACCGCCCGGTGAACTCCGGGAAGTTGTTGGTGGCGTGCAGCCGGTCGATGCCTTCGCGCCACTGCCCCTTGTACACCAGGTCGTTCCACTCGGGGATCAGGTTGCCCAGCGGGCAGCCGTTGTGGCAGAACGGAATACCGCAGTCCATGCAGCGGCTGGCCTGTCGCTGCAGGGTCTCCTTCGGATACCCCTGCTCATAGACCTCTTTCCAGTCCATCAGCCGCAGCGGAACCGGCCGACGGGTCGGCAGCTCTCGCGTGGTGTGCTTCAAAAATCCCTGTGGGTCAGCCACGAGCGGCCTCCATAATCGCCTCGTCCACGTCCTTGCCGCTCTTCTCAGCTTCGGAGATGGCGAGCAAAACCTTCTTGTATTCGCGCGGCATGACCTTGACGAAGTGGTTCACCTGCTGCGACCAATCGCCCAGAATGCGTTCGGCGACAGCGGAACCCGTCTGATCACGGTGCTGGGTGATGATGTCGCGCAGCCAGGTGAAGTCGTCACCGGACAGCTGCTCGACGGCATCGGCCTGCTCGGGGTTGAGCTTGGCCTCGAAGGTGCCGTTCGGGTTGTAGACGAACGCGACACCGCCGGACATGCCGGCACCGAAGTTACGGCCGGTCTCGCCGAGGATGACGACCCGGCCACCGGTCATGTACTCCAGACCGTGGTCGCCGACCCCCTCGACCACCGCGAGGGCACCCGAGTTACGGACGGCGAAGCGCTCGCCGACCACGCCGCGGATGAACGCCTTGCCGTTGGTGGCGCCGAACAGGATCACGTTGCCCGCGATGATGTTCTCTTCCGCCACGAACTCGGCCGGTGCGTTCAGCGACGGACGCACCACCAGGTGGCCGCCGGAAAGTCCCTTGCCGACATAGTCGTTCGCGTCACCCTGCACCCGCAGCGTGATGCCCGCGGGCACGAAGGCGCCGAAGCTGTTGCCCGCCGAGCCGGTGAAGGTGATGTCGATGGTGTCGTCGGGCAGGCCCGCGCCACCGTAGAGCTTGGTCACCTCGTGGCCGAGCATGGTGCCGACGGTGCGGTTCACGTTCGTGATCTTGGTTTCGAACTTCACCGCCTGGCCCCGCTCGAGCGCGTCCCGGCTCTGCGTGATCAGCTGCTGGTCCAGTGCCTTGTCCAGGCCGTGATCCTGCGTCTTGGTGCAGCGCCGGTCCTGGTACATGAACGCGGTCTCGACATCGTCGAGGATCGGCGACAGGTCCAGCTTGCTGGCCTTCCAGTGCTGCTTGGCCTTGGTGGTGTCGAGCAGATCGACCCGGCCGATGGCCTCGTCCAGCGTGCGGAAACCCAACTGCGCCAGCAGTTCCCGGACCTCTTCGGCGATGAACAGCATGAAGTTCTCGACGAATTCCGGCTTGCCGGTGAAGCGTTCGCGCAGTACCGGGTTCTGCGTCGCGACACCGACGGGGCAGGTGTCGAGGTGGCAGACCCGCATCATGATGCAGCCCGAAACCACCAAAGGCGCGGTGGCGAAACCGAATTCCTCGGCGCCGAGCAGCGCGGCGACCATCACGTCGCGGCCGGTCTTCATCTGACCGTCCACCTGCACGACGATGCGGTCACGAAGTCCGTTGAGCAGCAACGTCTGCTGGGTCTCGGCCAGGCCGAGCTCCCACGGACCACCCGCGTGCTTGAGCGAGGTCAGCGGCGACGCGCCGGTGCCGCCGTCGTGACCGGAGATCAGCACCACGTCCGCGTGCGCCTTGGACACACCGGCCGCGACCGTGCCGACACCGGGCTCCGCAACAAGTTTCACGTGAATCCGCGCCTGCGGGTTCGCGTTCTTCAGGTCGTGGATCAGCTGCGCCAGATCCTCGATGGAGTAGATGTCGTGGTGCGGCGGCGGCGAGATCAGGCCGACACCCGGCGTCGAGTGCCGCACCTCGGCGACCCACGGGTACACCTTGTGCGCCGGCAGCTGGCCGCCCTCACCGGGCTTCGCGCCCTGCGCCATCTTGATCTGGATATCGGTGCAGTTGGTCAGGTAGTGCGCGGTCACGCCGAAGCGGCCGGAGGCCACCTGCTTGATCGCGCTGCGCCGCCAGTCGCCGTTCTCCTCCGGCTCGAAGCGCGCCGGGGATTCGCCGCCCTCACCCGAGTTCGACCGGCCGCCGAGGCGGTTCATCGCGATGGCGAGCGTCTCGTGCGCCTCGGCCGAGATGGAGCCGTAGCTCATCGCGCCGGTGGAGAATCGCTTCACGATCTCCGAGGCGGGCTCGACCTCGTCGATCGGGATCGACGCGCGCTCCTTCTTGAACTTGAACAGGCCGCGCAGCGAGGCGAGCCGCTCGGTCTGGTCGTCGACCATCTTGGTGTACTCCTTGAAGATGGAGTACTGACCGGTGCGGGTGGCGTGCTGCAGCTTGAACACGGTGTCCGGGTTGAACAGGTGGTACTCACCCTCGCGCCGCCACTGGTATTCGCCGCCCACCTCGAGCTCGCGATGCGCGCGCTCGTTGCGGTTCTCCAGGAACGCGACCCGGTGCCGCTCGGCGACGTCGGCGGCGATCTCCTCGAGGCCGATGCCGTCCAGGTGCGAGCGCAGGCCGGTGAAGTACTCGTCGGCCAGCTCCTGGGACAGGCCGATCACCTGGAACAGCTGCGCGCCGGTGTAGGAGGCCAGCGTGGAGATGCCCATCTTGGACATCACCTTCAGCACGCCCTTGCTGGCGGCCTTGTTGTAGTTGGCGACCGCCTTGCGGAAGTCCTCGGCGTGATCGCCGGTGCTGCCCGGCATTTCGAGCGCGCCGCGCTCCAGCATGTCCTCGATGGTCTCGAAGGCCATGTACGGGTTGATCGCGGCCGCGCCGAAGCCGACCAGCATGGCCATGTGGTGCACCTCGCGGGCGTCACCGGCCTCGACGACCAGGCCGACCATGGTGCGGGTGCGCTCACGGACGAGGTGATGGTGCACCGACGCGGTCAGCAGCAGCGACGGGATCGGCGCCAGCTTCTCGTTGGACTCACGATCGGACAGCACGACAATCCGCGCGCCGCCGTCGATGGCGGCCGACACCTGGGTGTTGATCGCCTTGAGCGCCTTGCGAAGTCCCTTGCCACCCTTCGCGACCGGGTACAGGCCGCGCACGATCACCGAACGCAGCTCGGGCTGCGAGCCGTCGTCGTTGATGTGCACCAGCTTGGCCAGCTGGTCGTTGTCGATGATCGGCGATTCGATCGCGATCTGCTTACACGACTCGGGGCCGGGGTGCATCAGGTCGGCCTCGGGGCCGATGGCCCGGCGCAGGCTGGTCACCACCTCTTCCCGGATCGCGTCCAACGGCGGGTTGGTGACCTGCGCGAACAGCTGGGAGAAGTAGTCGAACAGCAGCCGGGGCCGAGACGAGAGCACCGCGATCGGGGTGTCGGTACCCATCGAGCCGAGCGCTTCGCCGCCGGTCTTGGCCATCGGCGAGATCAGCAGGTTCAGTTCTTCGTTGGTGTATCCGAAGATCTGCTGGCGGATCAGCACCCGGTCGTGCGACATGTGCACGTGCGGGCGGTCGGGCAGGTCCTCGAGCTTGGTCACACCCGCGTCCAGCCATTCCTGGTACGGGTGCTCGGCCGCAAGTTGGGTCTTCAGCTCGTCATCGCCGACGATGCGGCCCTGCGAGGTGTCGACCAGGAACATGCGACCGGGTTGTAGTCGAACCTTGCGGACCACCTTGGACGGGTCGATGTCGAGCACGCCGACCTCGGACGCCATCACGACGAGGCCGTCGTCGGTGATCCAGATGCGGCTGGGGCGCAGGCCGTTGCGGTCGAGCACGGCGCCGACGACGGTGCCGTCGGAGAAGCACACCGACGCGGGGCCGTCCCACGGCTCCATCAGCATCGAGTGGTACTCGTAGAAGGCGCGACGCCGCTGATCCATCGTCTCGTTGCGTTCCCACGCCTCGGGGATCATCATCAGCACCGCGTGCGGCAAGCTGCGCCCACCCAGGTGCAGCAGTTCCAGCACCTCGTCGAAGCGCGCGGTATCGCTCGCCCCCGGGGTACAGACCGGGAAGATCTTCTCCAGCCGGTTGTTGCCCGCGGAGTCGGTGCCGAAGATGTCCGAACGCAGCAGCGCCTCGCGCGCCCGCATCCAGTTCTCGTTGCCGGTGACGGTGTTGATCTCACCGTTGTGTGCGACCCGGCGGAACGGATGCGCCAGCGGCCAGGACGGGAAGGTGTTGGTGGAGAAGCGCGAGTGCACGATGCCGAGAGCGGACTCCACCCGGCCGTCCTGCAGGTCCAGGTAGAACGCGCGCAGCTGGGGCGTGGTGAACATGCCCTTGTAGACGAAGGTCTGGCCGGACAGGCTCGGGAAGTACACCGACTCCTTGCCGACCGTGCCCTCGCCGGGGCCCGCCTTGCCGAGCTCGTGTTCGACCCGCTTGCGGATGACGTAAGCGCGGCGCTCCAGGTCCATTCCGGACAGTTCCTCGGCCGCACCCCTCGGAGAGCCGATGAAGATCTGCCGGAACGTCGGCATGGCATCGCGGGCCAGCGCGCCGAGCGACGACTCGTCGATCGGCACATCACGCCAGCCGTAGACCTCGAGGCCCTCTTCCTTGACGATCTTCTCCACGCCGTAGGCGGCGCGAGCGGCCTCGCGACGGGCCTGCGGCAGGAAGGCGATACCGGAGGCGTAGGAGCCTTCCGGCGGCAACTCGAAGTCCACGATGGCGCGGAAGAACCGGTCCGGAAGCTGGATCAGGATGCCGGCGCCGTCACCACTGTTGGGTTCGGCACCCGCGGCCCCACGGTGCTCCAGGTTCAACAGAGCCGTAATAGCCTTGTCGACGATGTCGCGGCTGCGGCGGCCGTGCATGTCGACGACGAAGGCGACGCCGCAGGCGTCGTGTTCGTTCGCCGGGTCGTAGAGCCCGATCGGTCCAGGTGACCTGTGGCCAGGAAGTTGCGTCATGCCTCTGCCTTCAAGAAGTGGCGTTCGAAGAAAAAGAAGAACTGCCTTTCGTTCGAATGCCTCCGTACAAGACTGCGCCCGTACGTTCCGAAACCAGCCGCGCTGATGGTCTTCGGCGTGCAGTCACGTCTCCAGTTGTTTCACCCGCTTCAGTGACGTAGTGGGTGCTCGTCGGTAACAGATCTCTAACGAGATCCTTACCTCCGTGCGGGTTCTCGCCAGCTACGCTGAGCACCGGTCCAGGAGCTGCCCGAGCGGGCGAGGGTGCCGATCATTCTGTGTCCGGCGTAAGAGCAAACGATAAGTCAGGTCCGGGGCCCAACCAACTTAGGCTGCACTAATAACTGGGTCTAGCTGGGCTTCTTCATTCGGTCCTCCACGTGTGCGCGTCGTCCAGTGTAAGGCAGCGGGCACCGCGCGATCGAGCACGCGACGCCGGATGTGACCCATTGGTAGCCAACACGCGACAGCGGCGCCGAACCTCACGAAACGGTCAAGAAACCGCCCTCACCTGCATCGAAGATGGTTTCCCAGGCTCAGCACCCGGCAAACCAGCCGACGGCGGCTAACTCCGGCGTGGCCTGTTCGAGAGATTTCCGACAGCCTTCTGACGAGCCCGAGCTGTGATCCGACCATCCGGATTCTTTTGTCCGCTGTGTTCTTCAGCACATATTCAGCAAACTGGCCCGAGTGGTATTCGACACATTCTGACGGCCGAAATCTATACACCGTCAGGGCGGAATAGGTGCGACTTATTGCGGGGCGGCGCGCCTTTCACCGAATATTCGCCGCCGGACGAGACATTCAGTGTGAAGTCCGCGCTTAAGAAAGGGTTAAGCAGCGGCGCGGAAATCGTTCAGCGGGGAGCACACAGCGTTCAGCGAGAGCACATCGCGTTCAGCGTGGCGCACACAGCGCGGCTGCGGCTCGCACGAGCGCCAGTTGATGCAAGGCGTCGGTATTACCGGCGGTGAATACACCGAAGACACTGCGCGCCACCCTTTCCGCGCAATCCGGCGCGGTCAGCTCGGCTCGCCTGGCGGCCAGCTGGTCGACGATCTCGACATTCACCCGGTCGATCACCGGACGCACCGACGCCAGATTCGGCGGTGAGCTGGGCACGGCCGCGGGGTCGAAGCGCCAGCGGGTGATCAAGCCGCGCTGCACTGTCTTGTTGGCCTCGATCTGACCTGCGAACACCTGCCGCACCCAGTTCTCCGGCAGGTCGAGACCGGCGCCGAGCCGGGCCATCGCGTCGTAGACCACGGCCTCCCGGGCCGGATCGTCGATTGTCGGCTCGGTCCCGGTTTCGGCGGCCGACGCCCACTTCGCCGCCGCCACCGCGTCGCCGGTGTCGAGTCGTTCGAGCACCAGCGCGACCAGTCGATCCAACGACCGATGCTGGTCGCTGCCGGGATCCGCGCTCGCGCTAACCGGCGACATGATCAGTGCCGCCGACACGACCAACAGCATGCCAAGGCGCATGACCTGACCTCCTGAGATGACTCCCGCGGAAACGGATCATCGAGTCAGAGTAAGCGGGTTCGGACACCCATACCCGCACGCCATGCCTGGTTTTGTGAGCCTGGCCACATACGCCCGCTCGTACTCGGTGTGTCGGGTTCGGTCCTGTCACGCTGTGACAACGAAACCGTGACGGTTTCGGCGAGCATGCGAAATCGACTGGGACCAAGAGGATGTGAGTTCCCATGACCGTCACCGGCTTGTTCACCTGGCTCGGCGGAGGTCTGCACAGCGAAGTCGCCTACCGCCACGAGCACACGGGATACGCCGTCACCGGAGCGGTAGTGCTGTTGTTCGCGACCGTGTCCGGTCTGGTCACCGCGCTCGCCCTGGCCTCGACCGGCACCTGGGCGCTGCTCGCGGTCGTCGCGGTGGCGCTGCTCGTCGCGGTGCTCGCGGGTGCGGTCGCGCGGGCGCTGGCGACCGCACGACCCGGCGGTGAGCCCGACCGGCTCGGCCTGCTCGCCCGCATCGCCGTTGCCGTGCTGGCCGGTGGGTTGCTCGCCGAACTGGCCGCCATCGTCGTCTTCGGCGGCAGTGTCGATCGGACCCTCGACGAAAGAGCCCAGCGCGCGGTCGCCTCGGCGCCGCAGGTCGTCACCGCCCGCGCGGATCTCGACCGGGCCCGCGCCGACCGGACCGCACTGGATCAGTCGATCGCCGGGGCGCAGGCCGATCTCGACCGTTGGCTGGTGATCGCCCGCTGCGAATTCAACCCGAGCCCCGAGTGCCCACAGACCCGGATCACCGGCGTGCCGGGGCGCGGACCGGAAGCTCTGACCGCCAACGACCTGCTCGATGACGCCCGCAAGCAGCTGGCCGCGGCGCAGGGCCGGGCCGACGGGCTGGACCAACGGATCGCCGACGAGGAAAAGACGGTGGCCGCAGCCGAATCCGCGGCTTTCGCGGGCGCCGACCGCGGTCTCGGCGCGCGCTGGCAGGCCATGAACGACTACACCACGCACAACTCCGGCGCGCTGCCGCTGCGCATCCTGACGATCGTCGCCTCGATCGCGCTCGCGCTGCTGCCACTGCTGCTGCGCTGGTGGCGCGGGCGGACCTCGTTCGACCGGCGAATCGCCGCCCAGCAGGTGCAGGACCAGGCCGAACGTGAGGCCGACGCCGCCATCGCCGTCAAACGGGCCGAGGTGCGCGCCGAGGCGGAAGCCTTACGCGCCGAACAACAACTCACCGCCGCTCGCCTCGCCGTCGAGGCGGACACCGCCATCGACCGGGAGCGGCAGCGCACCAGGATCGTCGCGGCCGTCGGCGGCTTGGAAATCGGGATCACCGAACCGCCACGCCGCCCCGAACTGCCAGCCGGAACGGCTGACGACCGAAAGGACAGCACCGTGTCTGCCGAAGGATTCGCGACGCCGAACCTGCCCGCCCCCGTGACCACGCACGCGCTCGCGCCGAGCACCGGCGCGCCGGCTCCCAGCTCCGGCGGCGGCCTGGAACTGCCGCTGATCGGCACCGTGCCGTTCACCGACACCGCGGCCCGATTGATCCGCCCGCTGGTCCCGTCGTTCGTGGCCAACGCGATCGACAACGCCACCCACCCGCTGCGCACGGCGCGGCAGGCGTTCGAAGAGGTCGAGGAGATCACCTTCACGCTGCGCCGCACCCGCAAGGTCACCGTCGACACCCAGGGCTCGCCCGACCAGGGGCAGACGGGCTACCGCCGCCCGCCGGGCTCGCCCGACGAATGGCACGCCCAGCGCGTGGCCGCGACGGTGGTCGACGCCGACTATCAGCAGCAGGATCCGCGCTACTCGGCCCTACCGCACGGGTCGGGCGCCCAGCCGCCCGGGCTGTCGGCCGCCGATGGTCCCGACGAACTGACCGGGCGTCGGCAATCCGAACTGCCCGGCCGGGGTCAGCGCCAACTGCCGCGCGGCAACTGATTGCCGACCGTGCGGGCCCTTCGAGGTAGTCGATCGAGCCGGGGCCGCCCGGTCTCGCAGACACATCCGCAGGTCAGGGCCGCGCGGTGCCCGGTGCGTCGTGGTCGCGCCCGACCGGTGCGCCGCTCGGTCGCCCCGGCCGCACGAGCCGATTCAGATGCCCGAGCACGACCGATGCTGGAGGCGCTGGGTCGATCCTGGACGTCGGGACCGGCTCTGCGCGGGTGGCCCGGCCTAGGCTTACATCTCATGGCCCACAGTGACGTGTCGACAGCAGCGTTCGGGTCGCGGCTGCTGGGACCGGTGGACGAGTCCTCGGGCATGCGGCGGATCCGGGTCCAGCTGTTGCTGACCGTGCCGTTGGTCGGCGCGAACCTCACCGGCATGGCCGTCACTTTCGCACTCATCGGGTTCGTCCTGCCGGGGCCGACGGTGTTCACTCGCGACCTGCTGCTGCTCGACGTCATCGCGACGCCGTTGTACGCGGCGTTGGCGTTGCTGGTCGGCATGTGGTGGGGCACGGTGCGGGGTCTGCGCACCCTGCGCTGGGCGATTCAGCCGGACCAGGTGCCCACCGAGGCGGAGCAGATCGCCGCCGCCGCGGTGCCGCGGCACCTGGTGTTGCAGCAGGCGGTGCTGTGGTCCGGGGCCGCGGCCGTGCTGACGCCGCTCTACGGCTTGGTCGAGCCCGCACTCATTCCCAAGATCCTGCTCGGCATCGGTTTCAGTGCCATCGTGGTCTGCGCGAACGGGTACCTGATCGCCGAGTTCGCCCTGCGGGCGGTGACCGCGCGAGTCTTGGACGCGGCCCCGTCGCGGCGGCGGCGCGGGATGGGTGTCTTCTCCCGTTCGATGGTGGCCTGGATGCTGGGCGCCGGTGTGCCGGTGACCCTTTCGATGATCGTGGCGGGCTGGGCGCTGGTCGACTCCTCGGTCAGCACGGCCCGGCTGGCGGTCTGTGTGTTGTCGCTGGGCGGTGCCACCCTGGTGTTCGGTCTGCTGCTGATGATGCAGACGGTGTCGGCGATCATCGCACCGATTCGTGGCGTACGGCGCGCGCTGCGCCAGGTCGAGGACGGCGACCTGGACGTGGCGATCACCGTCTACGACGGCACCGAATTGGGTGAGCTGCAAAGCGGTTTCAACCACATGGTGGAGGGTCTGCGGGAGCGCGAGCAGATCAGGGACCTGTTCGGCAGGCACGTCGGGCGCGACGTCGCCGATGCGGCGCTGGCCGGGAATCCGACGCTCGGCGGCGTGGAAACCGAGGCGGCGGCGCTGTTCATCGACATCGTCGGATCGACGACCATGGCCGCGACGTTGCCCGCCGCCGAGATGGTCGCCATCCTCAACCGCTTCTTCGGCATCGTGGTGGACGAGGTCGAGGAGCACGGTGGACTGCTCAACAAGTTCGAGGGCGACGCCGCGCTGGCCGTGTTCGGCACGCCCGCGGCCCTTCCCGACGCGTCGGGGGCGGCGCTGGCCTGCGCCAGGGCGATCCGGCGGCGACTCGACGCGACCGCCACCGACTTCATCGCCGCGATCGGCGTCGCCGCGGGCCGGGTGGTCGCGGGCAATGTCGGCGCCAGGCAGCGCTACGAGTTCACCGTCATCGGCGACGCGGTCAACGAGGCCGCCCGGCTGTGCGAACTCGCCAAGCAGGACGACCTATTGCTGGCCTCCGCCAATACCATTGCCACCGCGGACGCCACCGAGGCCGCCCATTGGCAGCTCGGCGAATCCGTCACCCTCCGCGGCCGCCTCGCCCCCACCCAGCTCGCCCGGCCGCGTACTTGACATCCCGCGCTACAACAGAACTCGCGCCCGCTCCGGTGACCGGAGCGGGCGCGAGTTCGCTGAGCGGCACTGATTACGGACGGGCCGTACGCAATCGGAACGCCACTACCGCGGCAATGAGCAGGATCGACGCCGTGCCGACCGCCGCGAAGTGGATGCCCGAGACGAACGACTCCTGCACCGAGGTGAGGAAGGCGCCCGACACCGTCTCCGGTAGTTGTCGCGCGAAACCCGTAGCCGCGCCGAGGGATTCCGTCGCGACACCGACCTGGTCGCCGGGCACGCCGGTCAGGTCGATGCCATTACGGAAGATCGCCATGACCACGCTGCCGAGGACGGCGACGCCGAGCGCGATGCCGGTTTCATAGGCGGTTTCCGAGACCGCCGCCGCCGCACCGGCCCGCTCGGCCGGCGCCGAACTGATCACCAGGTCCGACGAAACCGTCAGGGCGATACCGACACCCGCGCCGACGAACAGGAAGCCGAGGATGAACGGCGTCGTGCTGGTCGCGCCGTCCGGGCTGAGCCAGAGGAACAACGCCGACCCGAACGCGGCGACGATCAGTGCACCACCGAGCACCAGTCCGGGCCGCACCCGCTGCACCAGCCACGCCGAGGCGAGCGCCGCGACGACGCTGGCGGCCAGACCGGGCAGCAACAGCAATCCGGCTTCCAGCGGCGAGTGCCCGAGCACCAGCTGCAGGTATTGCGAACCGAAGAACAGCACGCCGGCCAGTGCGAACACCGCGAGCAGGTTGGTGAGCACCGCGGTGCGGAACCTGGGTAGCGCGAACAACTTCAGGTCGAGCATCGGATTCGCCAGCGTCCGCTGCCTGCGCACGAACACCACACCCGCGATCACGCCGACCGCCGCGATCACCGCCAGCCGCACGCCGAGTCCGTGTGCCGCCGACTCCTTCACCGCGTACACGATCGGCACCAGCGCGAGCATCGACAGCCCCGCACTCGGCAGGTCGAATCGACCCGGGTTCGGGTCACGCGATTCCGGAACGAGGAACGGGCCCAAGGCGATCAGCACCAGCATTACCGGCAGGTTCACCAGGAACACCGAACCCCACCAGTAGTGCTCGAGCAGCCAGCCGCCGAGCAGCGGACCCGCCGCGGCACCGCCACCGGCCATCGCGCTCCATACCGCGACGGCCACGGTCCGCTGGCGCGGATCGAGGAACATCGAGCGGATCAGGCCGAGGGTCGCGGGCATCAGGGTCGCACCGGCGACACCCTGCAGCACCCGCGCGCCGATCAGCATTTCCGGCGAGACGGCCCACGCGGCGAGCACCGAGGCGACGCCGAAACCGGCCGCGCCGATGAGCAGCAGTCTGCGGCGGCCGATCCGGTCGCCCAGGTTGCCCATCATCACCAGCAGACCGGCCAGCACGAACGAGTACACGTCGATGATCCACAGCAGCTGCGGCGTGGTCGGCGCCAGATCGGCGCTGATCGCGGGCACGGCGAGGTCGAGCACCGTCGCGTCGACGGCGAGCAGCAGCAGGGCAAGGGCGAGCACGGCAAGACCGGCCCACTCGCGCGCGGTGGCGCGCGGCGGGGTCTCGGCTGCGAGCCCGGGTGTCCGGGGGTTCTTCGCGGTCTGTGTGGTCATTGGCTTTCTCGACTTCCGTCGCATTCTTCTTACCGTCCAGACGGTACAGTACCAGACCTTACCGTCCAGCCGGTACACTCATCCGGGTGACGGCAAACACCCGCGACCGGATCCTGGACGCGCTCGAATCCCTGCTCCTGGAAAAAGGCATGTCGCACGTGACGCTGGAGAATGTCGCGGCCAACGCGGGCGTCTCCAAGGGCGGCCTGCTCTATCACTTCAAGAGCAAGGACGCGCTGCTCGCCGGGCTGGTCCGGCGGCTGACCGAACGCGCGAATCAGCAACTGAACGATGCCACCGAGCGCGGCCAGTCGGTCGCCGAGTGGTACTTGCAGACGCCGAATCCGGACAACGCCACCGACGCGGTGGAACTCGAGCTCTACCGTTCCATGCTGGCCACCATGCGCACCATCGACGCCGCGACCGACACCGAGACCGACGAGGTACAGCAGGCGTTGGTCGACATGATGGGCTCCTGGTCGGACGGATTGGACAAGGAGATCGCCGACCCGGTCCAGGCCGACATCGTCCAACTTGTCGGTGACGGCGTTTACCTGCGCGCCCTACTCGGTCTGCCGCAGATCGCCCCGGCCCGCTACCGCCAGGTGGTGGACCGCCTACTCGACCGCTGACCGCCGGTCCACGGCCGGACTCCGGCCGGTAGCGCCGGTTACACTCGGCCCGTGCTACCAGCCGCCGACCCGGCCGGTGCCGTCGGGGCGGGAGACGATCCGGTACCAGGGTCCCCTGGAACGACGGTGCCGATCCGTCCGATGACCTTCCGCGAACTGCTGGATGTGCCGTTCGCATTGATCCAGGCAAACCTGCTCGCGCTGGCCTGGTTGAGCTTGTCGACGCTGGTCGTCGCGGAGGTCGTGGTCGTCACGGTCACCGCGGGCATCTCGCACCTGACGGACGGCTCGGACCAGGGCACCGCGTACGCGGCGATCCTGTCGACGGCGGCCTGTGTGTGGCTGATGCGGTTCTTGCTTCGCGGTACGACCGTCGCCATCGGGCTGGCGAGTGTGGCGGGCGTTCCGATCGGCTGGCGCACGGCGCTGCGCGGGTTCGGCGCGGCGGCGGGGCCTTTGCTGGTGTTCCAGGTGCTCTACACCCTCGTCGGGGTGGGCGTGCTCGCGTTGTCCGGTCTGCTCATCGTCACCTTTCCGTTGGGTGTGATCTGGCTGGCCTGGCTGCGAGCCAAGCGATTCGTCGCGGTGCCGGTGATGTTCGCCGAACGCGCCTCGTATCGAGCGGCCGTCGCGCGCTCGAAACTGCTGGCCGCCGGTGCGGAGTGGCAGACGGCGGGGCTGTGGCTCGGTCAGCGCTGTCTGCTCGTCCTGTTGTGTGTGCCGCTGTTGGGGATTCCCTGGTATCTGCGCGATTTCTCCGGAACCCAGCGGTGGGCGGTGATCGTGCTGCTCACCGGCGGCGTGCTGTTGATCGCCGCGTTCGGTGAGGTCGTCGAGTCGGCCACCCGGGTGGTGTCGTATGTCGACCGACGCTGCCGCCGAGAAGGCATGGACATTCGCATCCCGGGTCACGAGGCGCGATGAGCGAACACGACGAAGCGCCGCAACACAACTCGGCCGGGACCGCGGGTGAGCCGCCGAGTCCACCGCGCCTCGGTGCCGCGGCCGACCATCGCGCGGCCGCCGAAAATGCCGCGCAGCGCCGGGATTTCGACAACGCACTGCGCGAACGGTTCCGTGCCGTACTGCGTGGGCTGGAGCAGCGCGGCGTGCTGGAGGTGCGGCGGTCCCGCACGGCACGGGAGACCGCCGACGACGTGACAACCGCGCTGCCGCTCGACGAAGCGTCTGAATTGGACCCGGCCGCACGCAGTTTCGACGAAGTCGTCTACGGCGGGCGGCGGGCGACCGAGGACGAGTACCGCCGACTCGAATACGCCGACCGGTTCTCCGCGGCGGCCCCGCCACCCGCACCGGAACACACGGAAATCACCGCCACAGAGCAGGCGCCGCGCTCCCGCCGAGGACTGCCGCCGCTGCCGGAGCTGTTGCGCGATCCCAAGTTCTGGGCCGCCCTCGCCGGTGCCGTCGTGCTGCTGCTCCTGCTCTACGCGGCGCTGCGGTCGTGCGGTGCGCCGAACGCCCCGACACCCCAGGAACCACCGGATATGCCGCGCTCCAGGCCACCACGAGACTCCGGCGGCGGCTCCGGCTTCGGCGCCGGTGACGAGCCGATCTGGGAGCGGTTGCCCGCACCGGTCTTCTTCGGCGGACTGCAATTCCTGATCGCCGCCGCCCTGGTGGTGTGGTGGCGGGCCCGGCGGCGCGGCGCGCTGGTGCGCGAACCCCGCCCGGTGGAGGTCGCGGCCAACGAGCTGCTGGCCGGGCAGGCCGCACTGTACCGACGCTCGAAGGACCACGAGCACGTCGCGGGCAAGCTGCGCGCGGCGACACTGCGCCGCATCCGGCCGACGCTCGGGATGACCGCGGACACCCCACCGGACCATTTCGTCGCCGCCGTCGTTGCCCGCACCGGCGCCGACCCGAACCAGGTCGGCCTCGCCCTGTTCGGTGCGGTACCCGACGCGGACACCTTGGAACTTGTTGCTACCCAACTCGAGTGGATCGAAGCGGAGGTCGGATGAGCCATCATCGCGTAGCGCCCGACCGGCCGACCGGGCGCGGGAACTCCCGCATGACATTGGAGGTCGGATGACCATCCCTACGGACACCAACCACACGCCCACCGCAGAGCAGGCGGGTGCCGCGTTCGCGGCATTGCGCGCCGAGATCGGCAAGGCGGTGGTCGGCAACGACAACGCGATCATGTACCTGGTGCTCGCGCTGCTGTGCCGTGGGCACGTGCTGCTCGAAGGCGTTCCCGGCGTGGCGAAGACGCTGCTGGTGCGGGCGTTGGCGACGGCACTGGATCTGGACCATGCCAGGGTGCAGTTCACCCCGGACCTGATGCCGGGCGATGTCACCGGCTCGCAGATCTACGACCCGCACTCCGCGGAGTTCACCTTCCGGCACGGACCGGTGTTCACCAACCTGCTGCTCGCCGACGAAATCAACCGCACGCCACCGAAGACCCAGTCGGCGCTGCTGGAATCGATGGAGGAGCGCCAGGTTTCGGTCGATGGCAAGCCGCGTCCGCTACCCGATCCGTTCGTCGTGGTCGCCACCCAGAACCCGATCGAGCAGGAGGGCACCTATCCGCTGCCGGAGGCGCAGCTGGACCGGTTCCTGTTCAAGGTCGACATCCAATTGCCCGGTCGCGACGACGAATTCCGCATCCTGCAGCGGCACGCCGCGGGCTTCGACCCACGCGATCTGGCGGCGGCCGGATTGCGTCCGGTGGCGGGCCCCGCGCACATCGCGGCGGGACGGGTGGCGGTCGGCCAGGTGACGATCAGCCCCGAAGTGCTCGCGTACACCGTCGACGTCTGCCGGGCCACCCGGATGTCCCCCGCGGTGCAGCACGGTGCGTCCACTCGCGGCGCCACCGCGCTGATGGCGGCCTCGCGCGCGTTCGCCTGGCTGAACGGACGCGGTTTCGTCACCCCCGACGACGTCAAATCTGTTGCCGTCGCGGTACTCCGGCATCGGCTGCAACTGCGGCCGGAGGCGGAGCTGGACGGCGTGACCACCGAGGGTGTCATGTCGTCGCTGCTGCTGTCGGTCCCGGTTCCGGTGTAGTCCGTGGTCGTCACCGGTCGGCTGGCCGCCACGGCGGGCGTGCTCGCGCTGTTCGTCACCTTCGTCGTTCCCTCCTGGGTCGGCGTGCTGGTCGCGACGGGTGCGCTGGCCGCCGCGCTGCTGTTCGACCTCGGTGCGGTCGGCCGGGCGCGCGATCTGACGCTGTCCAGGGAGCCGTTGACCACGGTCCGGCTCGGCCGCGGCACCGAGGTGGAGCTCGTCGCGGTGAACAACGGCTCCCGCGTCCTGCGTGGCACTGTGTGGGACGACTGGCCGGACAGCGCGCACGCCGAAAACCGCACGCATCGTTTGGATTTGCCGCCCGCCACGCTGGTCCGCTTTCGTACGACGCTCACCCCGACTTATCGCGGCGACCGGGCGGCGGGCCCGGTGACCGTGCGATTGATCGGTCCGCTCGGGCTGGCGGGTAGACAGACACGCCGCGACGTTCCGGCCCGAGTGCGCGCGCTGCCACCGTTCCGGAGTGAGCGGCTGCTGCGCTCGAAAGTCAAACGGCTGCAACAGCTCGATGGCCGAAACGTGGCGAATTCGCGCGGGCAGGGCACCGAGTTCGATTCGTTCCGCGAATACGTCGCGGGCGACGACGTGCGCGCCATCGATTGGCGGGCCACCGCCCGCGCCACCGACGTGCTGGTGCGCACCTGGCGGCCGGAACGCCACCGGCACATGCTGATGCTGCTGGACACCGGCCGGGTCAGCGCGGGCCGGGTCGGTGACGGTACCCGCCTGGACGCGAGCATCGAGGCCGCGCTGCTGCTCGGCGGCCTGGCCGCCGCCGCGGGTGACTCGGTCGACCTGCTCGCCTATGACCGGTCCCCGCGCGCCGAGGTCCGCGGTATCAGCGGAAAGAGCTTGCAGCTAAAGCTGATGCACGCACTGGCGGGCATCACACCCGCCCTGGTCGACACCGACAGCGCGGGCCTGGTGCGCGCCGCCATCCAGCGCACCCGCCGCCGCAGCCTGGTCGTCTGGTTCACCAGTCTCGACGGTGCCGCGGTCGAGGAAAACCTGCTGCCCGTGCTGCCGACCCTCGCCCAGCGTCACCGAGTGCTGATCGTCTCGGTCACCGACCCCGATATCGCCGCGGCCGCCACCCGTCGCGCCACCCGCGCCGACCTGTACCCCGCCGCCGTCGCCGAAACCATCCTCGCCGAACGCGCCCTGGTTCAGGAATCCCTGCGCCGCAAGGGGATCGCCGTCATCGCCGCCTCCCCCGCCCACCTGCCCGAAGCCCTCGCCGACGAATACCTGGAACTGAAACAGTCCGGCACGATGTAGCCGACTCCCGCATCCGGCGCGAGGAGAGCATCATGGATGCCATGGCTGATCTTGCTGCGTTCGTCCGGGGGCTGCCGAAGGCCGAGTTGCATCTGCATCTGGAGGGGACGCTGGAGCCGGAGTTGAAGTTCCGGTTGGCCCGGCGCAATGGGATGGAGCTGGCCGAGCAGACCGTGGATGAGGTCAAGCAGACCTATCAGTTCCACGATCTGACCTCGTTCCTGCAGGTGTACTACCCCGCCATGCAGGTGCTGCAAGAGACCGCGGACTTTCACGAGCTGGCCTTCGACTACCTGACGCGGGCACACGACCAGGGCATCCGGCATGTGGAGATGTTCTTCGACCCGCAGGCGCACACGGGCCGCGGCGTCGCGTTCGGCACCGTGCTCGACGGATACCGCTCGGCGATCGTGCGAGCGCGGCGGGAGTTCGGGATCTCCGCCGAGCTGATCCTGTGTTTCCTGCGCGACTACTCCGCCGAGTACGCGATGGCGACGCTGCTGGAGGCGCTGCCGTACCGCGACTGGATCATCGGCGTCGGGCTGGACTCGGACGAACGCGGCAACCCGCCGAGCAAGTTCGCGGCCGTCTTCGCCCGCGCCCGCCGCGAGGGCTTCTTGCTGACGATGCACTGCGATATCGACCAACCGAACTCGATCGAACACATCAGGCAGGCGCTGGAGGATATCGGCGTCGACCGCCTCGATCACGGCACCAATATCGTCGAGGACGATCGGCTGGTCGAGCTGGCCAAGGCCAAGGGGATCGGCCTGACCTGCTGTCCGGTCTCGAATTCGTTCGTCACCAGCCAGATGAAGTCCGATGAGATCGTCGGACTGTTGAATCGCGGGCTCACCGTGACGGTGAACAGCGACGATCCCGCGTACTTCGGCGCATACGCGGCGCAGAACTATGTGGCGCTCGCCGAACACGCCGGTCTCGACATCGATCAGGTGGTGACGCTGGCGAAGAACTCGTTCCGCGCCTCGTGGCTCACCCCCGCGCGCCTGGACCGCTTCCTCCGCGAGATCGACGACTACGTCGCGGCCAACCGGTAAGCGACTACCGACCCGCTGGAATCGGGGCCGGTCCCGGCGGGAAGACCGGGAACATCGGTGGCGGCAGCGCCCGGCGTTGCCGCTCGGCGATAACCGCACCGAGAATCTGCAACGGCGGGTACCCCTGCGGGACGGGGACCTGGAGTCGCGCGCACAGCGGCCACGAGGGCGCCGCCCAACTCGTGTTGCGCGGCGGGTGTAAGGGTGCGGAACCTGCTCAGATACTGACGCACCGCGAGCGCCAGCTCCTCCGGCAGCATGGCCAGCTGCAGCGGCGCGGCCCACCCCGCCAGCCACGGCGGCGCGATCGCGAGCAGCGGGACCGGCAGCGGCCGCTCCGCGTGCACGACCACGGTGCCCGCGAGCACGTCACCGATCCGGCGCGCGTTCGGTGAGCACAGCGAGGTGAGCACCGCGACGGCACCGAACAGGCCGAGCATCCAGAAGTCGACGATCGCGCCGGCCAGCCCGCGGGTGAGCGCGTGCCGGAAGTCGATCGGGCCGCCGTCGGCGCGCACCACCCGCAGACCGACCAGCAGCTTTCCCAATGTGCGCCCCCGCCAAGCGGTTTCGCACGCCACCGGATAACCGACCAGCACCCCGACGATGCTCACCAGCACGACCACCTGCAGCCACGCCGAATCCGCCTCCGCGGGCAGCAGCACGGTGACGGCGAGCACGAGCAGGATGCAGGCCAGCACGAACTGCACCACCACGTCGACGAGGAACGCGGTGGCTCTGGTGGGGATCCGGGCGATCGGCAGCTCGAGGGCGACCGCTTCGCCGGTGGTGAATTCAGCCATGTCGATAGCATTCTTCCGACCGGTGGTAGCGGGAGGCAACCGATGGATGTAGACGCGTACAGCTACGCACACCGAAGGACCTGGGAGCGGCTCGACTATCTGGCCAAGCGGGGGCGGCTCACCGGGGCCGAGGCGGATGAACTCGTCACGCTGTACCGGCGCACGTCGCAGCAGTTGGCGCGGCTGCAATCGCACAGTCCCGATCCGGAACTGATCGCCGGCTTGAGCGCACTGCTGGCCAGGGCTCGCGGCAAGGTGATCGGTACCAGGACCGATACCTGGCAGGAGATCGGCCGGTTCGTCACCCACAGTTTTCCCGCCGCCCTGTATCGGGCGTGGCCGTGGTGGGTCAGTGTGGCCGCGGTGTTCCTGCTGGTGTCCGCCGGGTTGGCTACATGGGTGGACCGGTCCGATTCGGCGCGTACGGTTCTCGGCATTCCGGAGGACACCCGCGCGCTGACTCAGCGTGGCGGCGCATTCGAGACTTACTACTCCGAACATCCCCAAGGCGCGTTCGCCGCGCAGGTGTGGACGAACAACGCGTGGGTGGCGGCGATCGCGTTGTTCACCGGGGTGCTGATCCTGCCCGCGGTGTATCTGCTGTTCATGAACGCGCTCAATCTCGGCGTTTCGGCGGGGTTGATGGCCGACGCGGGGCGGCTCGATGCGTTCTTCGGTTTCATCTTGCCGCACGGCACGCTGGAGCTGACCGCGATCTTCGTGGCGGGTGGTGCGGGCCTGAAACTCGGTTGGACGCTGATAGATCCGGGTCGGCTCAGCCGGGTGGCGGCGGTGGCGCGACAGGGCAGGGCGACCGCGACGGTGGCGCTCGGGTTGGTCGGAGTGCTGCTGGTGTGCGGCGGCATCGAGGGTTTTGTGACGCCGAGCGCGCTGCCCGCTCCGGTGCGCGTCGCGATCGGGTTCGCCGCCGAGGCGTTGTTCCTGGTCTATGTGTTCGGGGTGGGTCGGCGGGCGGTGCTGGCGAAGGCCGAGCGTGCGCTGGATGAGTCCGGTGACGGGTCGGGCGCGGGGCGGTAGACAACCTCGGGCACACGCTGAGCGAAGCGGGTTCGGACAATCGGTAGCAACGCCGTGTCACGGCTCGGTTTCGATGTCCCCCATTTGAGTTCCGCTGGCCGCAGCGAGTCGAGCTCAGCTGCGGCCAGCGTTGCCGTTGACTCTACACAATCGTTATGCCGATGCAACCCTTGTCGCTCGTGTCAAGCGTATAAAGCAGCATGCCAGCAAACCAAGGTGAGGACACAGTTTTTCACACTTCCAGCTAACTCGTGGCTGCCTCTGCGGCGACCCTTTCGATGCGGTCGCGAGTCACCGATCGGGCGAATCCGCAGGTCCGCCTATATCCACTTCGTCGCGGTACAAACATTCTTCACACGATTAGCTAAGGCATCGACATAGACCGCTCGATGCCGGAGCTGCACGTCCGGTGACCTGCGGGTTCGCCTCGGATAATGCCGATAGCTAGACGGTGGATGAACAGAAAGCGACCTTAGGTTTGTTTACAGCGTAATTAACACGATGCATACCTGGTTGAACCACCTGTGGACATGCATGTGTCTTGTCAAGATCAGGAATAACCAGGCGCCGAAAGGTGTCTACCCACCTGCGCCGACAGGGGCCGTTCAGCACCTCGACCGCAACCTCGAGTGGGTATGTGATCTTCGCCTCACCCACCGCACGAGGACCGGCGAACGCGGCGAAATCGGCACGGCGACAAGCGTTCCCCGGCGGTCCCTGGCTGGCGCGAACTTCGGCCGCCAACGATGCACAACTGTTGGCCGCCGTGCCACGCGACCGCACAACGCTCCCGCTCGTCCACAGGCTGGGGGTCGCGCCGAATCCACCGCTGTGGACAGGGTCGGCAGGCCCTGTTGACACTCCGGTTGCCGCCGACCGCTCCGATCGATGTGCACACCCTGGCTGCTCGGCGTCATCCACAATGCCAGCGCTGCGTCAACAGTTTTCGCCGCTGGTTTTCCGCCCGACCCGGACAGTCATCCACAGCCACGAGCCAGGCTCTTCTGAGTCGATCAGGCCGCAATGCTCGAGCTCAGGCAGGCAAAGCGAAAATGAACACCACTGGGCCATCCCGAAACAACACACAGCCTCATCCACAGCCTCGCCGTCCTGCCGCCAAACCTGGTGCACCGCAATATCGCGCCCAGGAGCCGCCACATCGCGGGTGGTCCCCGGTCGACCATCCTCGAGCAGCACACAGATCTATCCACAGGCACATCGTTAACCCTCGGCATGTGCATAAACCTCGAACCCGGCTGAGCGGCAGCGGCATCCGGGCACAGCGGCAGGAGATACCGGCGGCCCCACCGAGACTCGGAACCGGCTCAGCCGACGCGCAGCACCCCGGTGACCGTGCCCTGCATAACCTGACGTCCGTGCGTGATCAACGGCGACATCTGCAGCGGATCATCGACAACGGTGCCGGGCAGTGGGCGGCTGGCGGTCACCGCTCCGGTGTCCGGATCGAGCACGGTGAACGCGTAACCGTCCAACGGTGTGGTGGTGTCGAGTCCGACCCGGGTCACGGTGTACACAGCACCATCGGCTGTGGACAAGTGCGGGACGGCAGCGCTGCGCACCGTGTTCTCCCACACGGTGCGGCAACCGTTGTCCGCCACATCCACCCGGGTCATTCCGCCGGTGAACGGCGCGGTCGGCGGGACGGCGGGCCCCGCGCCTTCGGGTACGGCCGGATACGGATAGCCGTAGGTGCTCGCGACGAACAGCGACCGACCGATGCCGATCGGTGAATTCTCGCTGCCCGCACCGCCCTTCGTCAGGACCGGTTGTGCGCACACCAATTGTCCGGTTCCCGAACGGAATACCAGCGCGTTGACCTGCCCATCGGCGTTATCGACGATGGTCAGGTAGTCGGCGCCGGTATTCGGACCGAAATAGGTGGGTGTGGATCCGGTGCCCCAGCTGAGCTGTCCGGGTTTGCGCGCCGAGCCCCGTTCGTAGGCCGCGCGCCAGAGCACCTCGGGTCGCCCCGACGAGTCGGCCCGCAGTTCGTACAGTGCGTGCGTGGTCGCGATCGCGATCCGTCCGCTCGGTGCCGCCGAAATACTGTTCGCCACTTGCTCGCCGGTCGGCAATGTCACTGTCGCCACCGCACCGGCGGGCGCGACCAGGCCGACCACTCCCTTGCCGGTCGCGAACCAGACATTCCCGAACCAGTCCGGCACCAGACCGGTCACGTTGTCCGCCATTGGAATCACCGCCGACAGATCGGCGACCTGCTCACTGGTGAGCCGCCACCGGCCCGCCGCGTCCCGCGCATGACCGATGCGGAGCAAACGGTGCTCGCCGTCTACCACGACCAGCCGGTCGTTGTTGTCCAGATACGCGTAGACGCCGCCCAGCAGACTGCCCTTGGCGAGCTGAAGCGCGGCCAGCGAATGCCCGACCGGACCGGGAGCCGCGGGATCGAGCAGATGCACCGTCGGCGTCTGACCGACGATCGCCGTGCACAGCGCGACCACCAGATTGTCCGACCCTTCCAGCAGGGTCGGGCACGCCGAAGCCAACGGGTAGGCGGAAACCGACACGGGACCCGCGCCGGGTCCGGCGAGCGGGGTGGCGTCCGACGAACCCGCGTCCCCGTGCATCGTCGCGGTGCCGAGCGGTCCGAGATGCGGGTTGGGCGGTGCCAGCGGACCCCACGGGCCGGTCGCCGTCGCGGGCCCGGTGGTCAGCAACGCCATCGAACAGGCGGCAAGGAGGATCAGTGGTACGCGCATCGCGGTCTTTCGGGTCGGTGACACTGCATCCGATCGAACCGAAGCGAACGCCCTCGGCACAGTATTCGAAACGTTGATGATCCAAATATCGGTCGGCGGACGCCTACGATGACGCCATGAATCTGCGTGCCCGTGTGTTGTCCACCCTGGCCGGTCAGCTCGGCAATCCGCACGGTGTGCTCGGCAAGGGCGTGGCCTTCATCCTCAACCGCGGCAACAAGCGCGCCATCGCCGCCGCGGTGGACGCTGCCGCGATCGCCGCGGGCCAGACCGTCGCCGACCTCGGATTCGGCGGCGGCGCCGGACTTTCCCTGCTGCTGGATCGAGTCGGCGCCGACGGCACCGTGCACGGCATCGAGATCTCGCCGGACATGCTCGCCCGCGCCCGCTCCGGCCATCCGAGCGAAATCGCCGCTGGCCGTTTGCGACTGGCCGAGGGCTCGCTCACCGCGCTGCCGCTGGCCGACCACAGCCTCGACGCCGCGATCACGGTCAATACCCTCTACTTCGTGCCGGAACTGGACGCCGTCTGCGCGGAGCTCGCTCGCGTCATCCGGCCCGGCGGCAGACTGGTGATCGGCATCGGCGACCCGGATGCCATGGCGAAGCTGCCGTTCACGGCCTACGGCTTCACCCTCCGCCCGGTCGCCGACGTCCTTGCCGCGCTGGAGAAGGCGGGCTGCGCCGTCACTCATCAGCAGCTCCCGAATCCACCGATCCCGCATCATCTGTTGATCGCCACGCCCGCCTAGCTCGCTTACATCAGCGCGCCGCCGTCGATCCGGATCTCCGTTCCGGTCATGTAGCGGCCGTCGTCCGAGGCGACCATCGCGACCACGCCCGCGATGTCCTCTGGACTGCCGAGCGCGCCACCGTTGAGCCAGCCGGTCATCCGGGAGAACAGTTTGGGATCGAAGCCCTCCGGCTGATCCAGAATCGATTTCGTGGTGATGCCGCTGGTGATGCCCGCGGGCACGATGTTCACCGCGCGCAGCCCCTGCTTGGCGTATTCGAGCGCGATCGCGTGGGTGAAGGCGTTGACGCCGCCCTTGGACGCCGCATAGGCCGCGAGATACGGCGCGGCGCTGAAGGCCGCGGTCGAGGAAATGTTCACCACCACCCCGTGCCCGGACTCCACCAGCGCGGGCAGCACGGCCTGCGTCATCAAGAAGGTGCCGGTGAGGTTCACCGAGATCACCTGATTCCAGGCGTCGAGCGGCATCTCGTGGGTGCGCGCCGGACGCAGGATGCCCGCGCCGTTCACCAGCACGTCGAGCCCACCGAGGAACTCCAGCGACGTCTCGGCGGCCGTCCGGACCGAGGCGGGATCCGCGATATTCACCGCGACCGTCCGCAGTCGATCGGCGGCATCGCCCGCCTTTTCGGCCGTTGCCGCCAGACCGGGCTCATCGATATCCGCGGCAACCAGCTGGGCCCCCTCGTCCAGCAGCCTGAGGGCGATGCCCTGTCCGATGCCGGAGCCTGCTCCCGTCACCACCACACGGCGGCCGTCATATCTGCGCATGCCAAGAATTAGAACAGGTTCTCATTGTGAGTCAAGACACTTCCGGCCGGTCGCCTACTGCGCACTCGCACTCAGCACGCAGTCCAGTCGCTCCTGCCCTGGTCTTGGATAGCGAGAAGGCCCGGTCCTGATGGACCGGGCCTTCTCTCGGCCGGGCTGTGTCAGCCTGGCGCTTACTATTGCGCTGTCACCCGTCGATCAGGGCTTGGCTGCCGCCGCGGTCAGCTCTGGACCGACGATGGATACCCATTCCGACATCTCGGGGGAATCATCCTTTGCGATTGCCGCGACATCTTGCCTAATACAGCCATTTGCCACCGGGACCCCGTCGAACCGTTCCTGGAGCCACTGGTACGTTCCCGGCACCGACAGGAATGCCTGCGAGTAGGACTCGCCAACGGTGATGCGGTTGTACGTGATGCGCCCATCGTTCTGGCAATAGGTGTCTACCAGACGGTCGGTCGCATAGGCGGGCATAATCCAGTCACCCATCGACTGGAAGATATACATAGGTCGGTCCGGAGTTGCATTCCCCATCTTGACCATGTCCAAATACTTGCTCGGCAGCGGCTCGCGCGTCACGTCCGGAACGTCGAAGAGCCCCTTTATGTTCAGATTGGGGAAGGTCGAAACCGACCAACCCTGGCACACATTGCTGTGTACGGACCGAAGTCCCTGACCCAACGGGTTCATGTGCTGATCGATGTAGGCCTGCAGTTCGGGGTATTCGCGCGTCAGGCCGATGATGCCCGCGAAAACCGTTCCGGCGGCGGGCCCATTGTTCTGGTAGTCGACCAAGTCGCGCAGATCTGCTGCGGTAGAGCCGGAAACCGCACCGACAACATTGACGTCGGGGGCGTAGGTGGCGCGCAGTTCGGCGGCGTGCACGGTCGGGATGGAGCCACCCGAGTCACCCCACAGGCCAACCTTCGTGTCCCGTCCGGGAAGTCCCATCGGCTTGAAGTTTTCGGTCGCCCTGATGCCATCGAGGGTGATCCGGCCCGCCAATGGGCCCGCCGCGAACGCGGAAAGCAATCCTTCGTGGTCGGGAATGGAGACAGCCCATCCCTTGGTGACCGCGTAAAGGGCCATCGGGAGCATGAAGTTGGGGCCCATCGTGCCCGCGTAGTTCGGCGGCAGCGCCAACAGCTGGCTGGTGTACGACGGCGCGCAGTGCGCCGCGACGGCGTCCTCCGGGATCTGGACCGAGAGCAGGTTCGAGGGGCTGGCACCGCGCGGCTTCATGACCGTGGTCACCGCGGCGATCGGCTCATCCCGACTATTCGTCGAACGGTACGACAGCTGCCATGCGTCGACATCGGGCTGGATGACCGACTGGAAAGCGGGATGCACTTCGCGAGCGGCGATGATCTCGCCCGGCTCC
Source organism: Nocardia brasiliensis (assembly GCF_042691675.1). Taxonomy (GTDB): domain Bacteria; phylum Actinomycetota; class Actinomycetes; order Mycobacteriales; family Mycobacteriaceae; genus Nocardia; species Nocardia brasiliensis_D. Next base: position 126,450 of record NZ_CP170507.1, on the reverse strand, counting down.
TTCGCCGCGACCACGTCACGCGGCGGATTCAAAAACACCTGATCGTCCGCGGGCATTGCGGGCGGAGTCAGGGCAGGCTGAATCGGTACATAATCATCCGCACTGGCGAAGCCGGCGCCTGCCACTTGAATCACGGCCGCTGCACTGGCGGCCAACATCGTTGTCCGCCCATATCGGCGGTGCCGTGTTTTGAACATGTTCATACCTGATCCTTCAGCTGAGGGAAAGGTGCATGACAAGCCGTTGACCGAGAGCAGCAGCACCAAATCCCTGGCTAATGCAGGTTTTTGCGAAGTGACCACTCCGGTGTGAGCCGCCGCAAGCGTAGATGAACATTTGAATAATCCAGCGCGAAACACCGGAGGAAACGCGAGTGAACAGATCGATTCGACGTAGACGTTGTCTCGGGCGCCCGAATTTACTACCCATCGGAATCATTTCCGCGTCAAGTGAAGTCCGGATTGCCCGATGTGTTACGCAGGCTCAGCGGCCTTTTCGGGCGTTGGGTCAGCCGACGCGGGCCAGGAATGTCGCGATGTCGGTGGCGATGCGTTCGGGATATTCGCCGTTGAGGGCGTGGGATGCGTTGTCGTAGACGAGGATTGTGCCGTCACGAAGAGTGTGCCGGGCATGGTCGGCGGCCTTCGCGCTGTCGTGCATGACCGACCGCCCCGCCATGATCACCAGGAACGGCATTGCCGGACGACGCAGTTCGGCATCGTCGAACCGCGTCGGCGCGGGTAAAGCAAGGGCGTAATGGCGCATGCCCGCTTCGATCATGTCCGCCGTCGGCACTTGTTCGACGGGCGCGCCGCCCGCCACCCAACTGTTGAAGTCTTCGCGCCAACTCTTCGGAAACCAGCGCACCGAAGCCGGAATCGACCGGACAATGGCGCGCCAGGACATCGAGGCGAAGGTCATGACCGGATCGAGAACGACGACACCGGCGATCTTCTGTGGTTGGCGGATAGCGAGATTGGTAGCGGTCCAGCCGCCGATGGATAGTCCGACGAGGACTATTTCCCGATCGGGAAGTTGCTCGATGGCCTGATGTAGCCACGCGGCCTGCGCCTCGTCGTCCCCGATCGGCTTGCTCTGCACGCTCGCACCCGGCTCGCCGAGCAGATCGACCAGATACACCGTTCGCAGTGCGGTCAGCGAGGCCAGGTTGTCGGCCCACATCGGTGCCGCCGCAGCCCGCCCCGGGAGCAAAAGCAGCGGGGGCGCTGTCGGATTCGCGCCATCGAACCGATACATCCGGACCACGCCGTATTCGGTACGCAGGTCCAGCGTCGCGCTCGGCGACGGTAATTCCGCGAACGCCCGGTGATAGGCGGCGAAGAATTCGTCGTATGCCGCGGCCGAGGTGAAGTGACCGACCGGTGAGTTGTCCCGCACCGCGAGCCAAGCGATCAGCGCGGCAACGAGCACAACGCCCAGCACACTCGCGACTATCCGACGCCGCGATCGCCGAGTCGACCGCTTGTCCTCCGAAACCTCAGTGTGCTGCATCGCGAACCCTCCCCGGATAGGACACTAGAGTTATCAAAATAACACAGTCATGTACCATTTTGAATGTCTAGCGCTTCTACGAGCTTCCTGGTGTTACCGTCCCCGACATGGCGAGGCAACCCGACGCGACGGCAGCTCCCACCGGCGTCCGAAACCGCACCCGAGCGGCGATTCTGGCTGCGGCACTGTCGATCTGGGCCCGCGAATACACCGCCCCGCTGGCCGACATAGCCGACCGCGCGAACGTCAGCCGCAGCACCCTTCACCGCTATTTCCCCGAACGCCGAGATCTCCTCGACGCCGTCCTGCTCGAATCGCTGACCGTGCTCGACGCCATAGCGGCCAAGGCCGCAACCGACGCCCCCACCCCCTTCGACCGCCTGATCTACCTGCTTCGTTCCTTCGTAGAGGTAGGCGACCGGCTCATCTTCCTGTACGCCGACCCCGACCGCTTCACCGGCAACCCGCACTGGCGCCCCGTCGGCAACCAATCCCTGAACACCCTCATCACCGCCGCCCAAGCCGACGGCGCCCTGGACCAGTCCCTCCCCGCCACCTGGATCGAAGCCGTCTTCAACGCCCACATCTACGTCGCCGCCGAAGCCGCCCAACCAGGCGACACCCCCACCCACGTAATAGCCGACCGCGCAGTCCAATCCCTACTAGGCGGCATAGCCGCAAAACCCTGACCCGGAAACCCGCAGCGCCAGAAAGCCATCCACCCAGGCAACCCAGGGGACAGAGAAGGCGAGCCACACGGCAAGCAGACAGAACGGTGCAGCCACCAAATAGGCAGTCAGCCGAATAGGCAGCCAACCAATGGGCTAGCCCCAGGACAGAGAAGCCCGCCTGGAGGAGCACAGCCCCGTCATGGGGGGTCCGGGGGGCAAAGCCCCGCCGGGCGGGGCGTGGGGGCCGCGCCCCCACACAACACGAGTGAAACGAGAAAGGCTCGCGCTCTTTGCGAGCACGAGCCTTCCACGAGTGAAACGGTGGGCGAAGGGGGACTTGAACCGTTGTATCGCCCCAGCTCACAGCCTGCGACCTTGGGAAACCTTGGGGTAGTTCGGGATTCCTCGGAATTGATTGAGCCGAGAATAGCCCCGTTTGTGGACGCGGTCCACAGGTCTGAACGCGCGCCCCGCCTTGTAGGGTCTTGGAAGTCGTGGCGGACCACCGGCTGACTGACCTGGCCGTTTCCGGTTTGTCTCACGCCATGGCGGACGTTGCCAGTCCCAATTCGGTGGCATTTCCACACGTTTCGTCCGTGGTCACGACATCCCGCCGCGAACCGCGCCACCGCTCGCCAACCTCTGCCGCGTGATCGCTCGATAAGCGGACGTCAGAGACTCTGAGTCGAAGCGACCGCCCGACCAAACCAAAATCGAGCTAGCGGACCCGATTTTGCCGCTATCGGGGAAGTGTGTAGATGGGCTCGTCAGCTACGAACGCCAGGTTGGCATGGCTTTCTTTCTTCTCATCGATGCTGCCGGAGGCGGCGGTCGGCGGCGTGGCCGAATCTTCCGGCAGGGATCCGGTCGGCTCTGTGTTGGTCACTTCGTATCCTCGTTCTGGTGGCCTGAACACGCCGACGTTCGACGCATCACTATCATCGCATCGCGGGCCGTCAGCGAGCAGGTGAACGCCGAGATGCTGGCCGCGCGACGGGCTCTGTAATCGGCTACGTACAGGCAGTCGGACCACCGCGCTTCGAGCTGATCGCCCGAAGGTATGAGAGGCGTCCTGCGGAGCGGGGACAGCTGCGGACAACCCCGCCGCCGCCGGAACCGACAAGGTCGAATGGCGCGTCCAACAGGGCATGACCGAACATCCGTACTCAGATGACGACTGGAATCCGCTGTTCGAGGGCTACACCGCCGAGGGCCTCTTGAGCCAGTGCCAACTATGGCACGAGTGGATGGCGGGGACCTACTGGGCCAACTGTCCGCGCCTCGGTGGGATCGAAGCCGACTAGAGCCCGGCTACGAACCGTCCTGCGCTACGACAGGTCGAGGTGTCGATTCATCGACATTGCGGCGTCCGCCAGCTCTGGAAGCTCGGTCACCGTCACACCCTCCTGCTGAAGCTTTTCCACTCCGATGCAGTCCTCTACGAAGGTCGGCGGCTCACGCCACGCGATGACCACTTCCGGGATACCGGCCTGCAAGATCCGGTCCGTGCACGGCAGGCGGGTTTTCGTGGCGCGCTCTGAGCACGGTTCCAGCGTGCTGTAGATCGTTGCGCGCTTCAGTCGCGGATCGTCTGCGTCGAGCTTGTCGAGTGCGGACTCCTCGGCGTGCACCTTCATGTCGGACTCGCGAGAGTACCCGGTGGCGATCTCCTCGCCATCGACCACGATCACCGCGCCCACCGAGAACGCGCCCTCCACAACGGGGCAAAGTGCGGCTAGGTCGATGGCTCGGTTCATCCAGTGGTGGTGATCGAGCTCGGTCACTTGCTGGTCTCCTTGGGCATGTAGCGCAGGAGCGCGACGTCACCGATCTGGGTGACGTCGACCAAGCGCATTCGACGCGTTGATCCGCCGGGGTAGGTGGCCGGGTTGAGGAAGCGCGGCGCGGCTGGATCTCCGACCACAGTCGGGCCGACCGCGAGGTGTAGTTCGTCTGCAAGGCCCGCGGAAAGAAAGGCTGTGTGGATGTGGGAGCCGCCTTCAACCATCAGCCTGCCAATGCCGCGCTCGCCGAGGTCGTCAAGCATCGCCGTGAAGTCGACATCGTCGCCGAGCGCAACCACGTCCGCGAGCGCGGCGAACGGCCGCGCAAGCTTCTCGGCACCGGCGTCAGTCGTGTAGATGACGGGCTTCTGCTCAACACCGTGATGCCAGAACTTGAACTCTGGGTCGAGATTCCCGCTTGCGGTGACAGTGACCTTCAGGGGGTTCGGTGGTTTGCCTGCGGCAACGCGGGCCGCGTTGCGGACTTCGCTCTTGACGATCAACCGAGGGTTGTCGTGCCGCAGGGTTTCGGCACCGATCATGATGGCGTCGGATTCGGCACGGACCTCGTCCACACGATCGAAGTCGGCTGCGTTCGACAGTAGGAGCCGCTCGGGGGTGGTGTCGTCGATGTAGCCGTCGACGCTGACCGCGACGGATAGCAACACGTACGGTCGGGTCACGCGTGTTCCTTCCATGTTTCAAGGGCGGCTCGGAATTCGCCGACCCCTGGCTGTTTGCTTGTGATGTCGATGGCCGCGGCGAGTTGATTGACCTCGTGGATGATCCGAGCGGAACCGGTCTCGACGCCGATACGTAGAGCTTCCAGTCCATCTGCGGCCGCGGGTTCGATCTCTCCGGCTGCATTGTGCGCGAGAGCCTTTCGCGCCAGGTAGACGCCGTGGTCGCGGGGATAGCCGGATTGCATTCGAGCGATCGCGGCGGCGTACTGATTAGTCGAGGCACGGTGGTCACCGAGCGTCATCCGGCCGAGGGCCTGGTGGACGTCGATGTAGGACATGTCGAGGAAGAATCCCCAAGTCGAATCGAATTCAGCGTCGGTGACGATAGTGCGTGCTCGGTCGAATGCTCGCTCGCTGTTGGACCTTTGACCGCTCATGGCGTAGCCGAGGCCAGCGTAAACCGCTGCTGCTGTTGGGAACCGGGTTCCGGCGGGCGCGGCGCGTTCGGCTGCCTCCGCCAACTCGACCGCATCGAGTCCGTTGCCCATGTCGTCAGCCAGCTGTGCTTTTCGGATCAAGCTGAGTGCGAGGAAGTAATTGTCCCCCGATGAAAGAGACCACTCCACTGCGCGATCACCCCAGTACTGCGCTTCGTCGAAACGTCGGCCGTCCTGATGCAACCATGCGCAGCCTTCCGCGTAGAGGATCTGCATTCGCAGCAGACCGGCAGAGTCGCCAATGCCGCCACGCCGCAGCTCGCGCATAACCCGCACGTTGTCCTCCATCAGTGGGAGGACGCGGCCGGAGCCGAACAGGTTATCGCTCTCGATCAGGGAGAGTCGGAGTTCGCGGAAATGCTGGACATGGTCGATTCGTGAATTCGCTATCGCACGAACGTTTGATGCCCCAGTGGCAGCGGCCAGCATGCCAGCTCCCATGCCCAGCACGACTGCGCGACGTGGTAGCGACACGAGTACGACCTCTCCCGTGAGTGTCCGCACCGATACCAGAACCTGATCATCGTCCGCGGCGGCCAGTTCAGCCGACACCCCCGACTGTAGGAGTGCATCGCCCTCGACGGTAGTAGGCGTTGTATGGACGGTCGACCAGAAGCGTGCGGCAGCGCCAGGATTGACGCGCTGGGTCTCTTCAAGGAGTCGGTCCAGCTTGGCTGCGTAGTACGCAGATAGCACGCTGGCGGACTTCAGTCGCTCCCACTTTTTGACGCCGCCAAGCGACATCTTCAGCGTCTCAGCGAACTTTTCCTGTGTCTGACGCAGCGCCTCGCGCAGTGCCGTGGTTTCGACGCCGGTCCATTGGTTCACGGTGTTCATCGGCCTTGCCCCTGCTAGCCGGGATTGCGTGCACCGAGCGTACACCGGGCGTAGCCCCTCAGTGACTCCCGTCACGTTCTGCTGGACGGGAGGGTTAGAGGTGCCCGGCGCCGGACCCGCTCCCTCATTGCGGATACGGCTCACCACATCGTCAGTGATCTTGTCGGCTGGTATTTCCGGTGTCGGGCTCCGGTCTCCATCAAGGGGAAGGCGCGCCATGCAGACAATGCGTGACTACAGACAGCAATGGGCGAACGAGCATCGCAATTGCAGCGCGAAGCCCGTTATCGAGGACCCTGACCGTGCCCGGTTCGTACTCACCCTGCATCAAGAACACGGGTGGAGGTGCGGGCAGTACTCAGCCGCCATGTCTGCGCTATCCACCGTCAGGTGCTGAGCCCGACATGGTGGCTAACAGACTCCGACGCGGCGCGGCGCTCGCCGAGACCGGCTCGGGCCAGGAGACGTTGCCCGATTGGCATCAACTTCTAGCGGCATTCCGTGGGGAGGTTGGCGGGTCGCCGGGTGACCACCTCGTTACCCGGTGGGCAAAGGACTTCGCGAATCTGCACCGTGAACGTCACCTCAGCCCGAAGCGAACCGCTGAAATCGACTGCCGCCGAGTGCAGATCGTCGTTCTGGTGGACGGCTGGACCGAAACCCACGTAACCGCAAGCAAGCACAGACGTTCGCCGACTCAGTCGGTTGGAGCATGTATCGACGAAGTGGCAGCCGCGTACGTAACTGCCGAATACCTCCTGATGACCGCCGAAAGTGCATCAGACGGTGCGGTCCATGCGGCCTGGCAGCGAGTGGCGGATCTGGCGTGCCGCTGGAACGACCTGATTGCCCAGAACCCTGGACGATGGCGTCCCCGCAGTGCGGTCGTCCAGGAGTAGCGATGGCATTTGCAATGTTGATCGGCCTAGCGTTCTTTCTGGGCGGAATCGCTTTGGTGGCGAGCCTGTTCGGGTCCGCATGGGTCGTTCTCAACCTGCTGGAGGAGCGGCGGTCCAAGAAGGTCACTGTCTCTGACATTCAACGACGGCTATCACATGAGAAGCCGATTCGGCCGTTGTCCGTCGAGCAGGCGATAGCCGAGGAGCCGGAGCACCGCGAGTGCAGTGTCGCGCGGTGCCACAAGAAGCGCGCAATCAATCGAAGGCTTGCCGCGCATCGGCGGCGGGAGTCAGGTGCGCGGTCGGACTTACCTGACCGAACACCGCTGACCGAAGTTTCCCCTATTGGAAGGTGGCCAGAATGGCCGATCAGGACCAGTTAGTGCCCATACCCGTAGGCGGTCGGAGACTGCCGATCCTCACTGTCGCGCAGCAGGAAAGGCTGCGACCCGAACTACGCGAGGTGATCGAGTACCGCAAATCCGGTCTGAGCGTAAACCACATTGTCGGTTGTCCGCTCGACTGCGGCTACTGCATCCGCCATGTGTTCGACAATTTCGAGATGAAAGTGCCGCGCGCGCTGATGACCGACGCTGAGGCGGCCACAACGCTGTTCGAGCACCGCTACTTTCAGCCGCACGTCACGCCGGTACAGCTGTTCAACCGAGCAACCGACCCGATGCTACCGCCGGTGAAACCACACACCTTCGAGATGCTGCGCCTACTCGATCAGCGGGGGCTAACCAATCATGTCCTTGTCATCACCCGGTGGCGCATCGAGCCGGAGGATTGCGCGATCCTCAACAGCTACACCAATATTCGGCTTACCGTGCTGGTCACGCACTCCGGTATTGATGACGACCGCATCGAACCGGTCGACTCGAACATCGCCGCAACCTCATTGCGCACAGCCTTCGAACACGCGAAGCGGTACCGGGTCATCCTGTACTGGCGGCCGATCGTGCCTGTGCTCAATGACTCCGACGAACACCTACAGAGGGCGTTCGAGCTGAGCTATCACGCACACGCAACAGTCTTCACGGGCTTGTTCTACAAGAACCAGATCCGCGACTACTACCAGGCGCACGGGCTTCCCGAGCCGTACATGGAGGGTACTCGTCGCAAGGTGTTCCCCGAAGACCTCGAAAAGCGAATCCTGACCGCGGCCACCGAACATGGGACCGGATCGCCGCTATTCCGCAAGACCAGCTGTGCGATCACGTACGCCCACAGTGTCGCCGACTACAACGGCCACTACGGTATTCGCGAATTGTGCGACATCTGCCCGTCCGCGCAGATCCAGCGTTGCGCGACCGCTTGGCACCGTCCCGATACTGAGCGAGTTGCCGCGCTCGCCGCACAGCTTGGCGGGAGCTTGGTCGAGATCAACGACCGCGCCGTCGTCGTTGATGGCTTGTCCGAACAGCCGCGCTACCTCATGCAACACAGCCTGGGCTACCAGGTTCACGATGCAAGCAAGCCACACCACCGTAACCGGCACGGCCGTGCAGACCTCGGCTGGCCCACGATCAAGGAGACGTTGTGACCGAGATCCCGAACACGCTCAGCGGCAAAGATATCGCCGTCGTTGATGTCGAAGGCAACGGGCAGACGCCACCAGAGATTATCGAGATTGCCATTCTGTCCGTCTCCGGGGAGACGGTCAGCGTCGACAACATGCGTGCGTGGCTGATCAAGCCGCGGCAACCGATCACGCCAATCGTCACCCGCAAGGTTCACGGCATCAAGAACGCCTACGTCTCGGATGCCCCATCGTGGGAGGAGGTCGCGCCAGATGTGGACGCTGCCCTTGCCGCGCGAACACTGGTCGCGCACAACGCTGGGGTGGAGCAGCGAGTGCTTGCCTCGCACCTGCCTTATTGGAATCCGCCGATGGTCCTCGACACGTTGCGCTTGGCAAAGGTGGTGTGGCCCGGCCTGCCCAGCTACAGCCTCGACAAGCTCATCGAACACGGAAATCTTGACACCTCATCGGTGACCACGCAGGGATACCACCGTGCGGGCTACGACGCGTGGGCAGCGTGGCAACTGCTGTGCAAGCTCGTCGACGACGGCGACCTGGACTGGACCGGGCTCGTCAGCGCAGCGGCGCCGAAAGAATTCGTGCCCAAAGCGGAACCGGAGGGTGGTCTGTGGTGAGCGAGACCCGACCCGAGGTGATGCGTCCGGTCACGATTGCGCTGACCGGCACCCATTCGACCGGTAAGACGACTTGGCTCAAACGCCTCGCAAGCGAGTTGCGCCGCGACAGGATCGAGGTCGCCATGGTCGCCGACCTTGGCATCCATGCGCAAAGCATCGGACTACCCATCCTGTTCGACCACACCTGGGCCTCGACACTGTGGATCATCACCCGCGGCATCAGCAACGAAATCGAAGCGTGGACGAAAGCTGACGTCGTCTTGATCGACCGCAGCGTGCCCGACGCACTCGCCTACTACGAAGCCGCGTTGGAATACCGAGGCCAACCCGCCGACCCGCATCGCATCGAGCACCTTGAAGACCTCGTCGCAAACCACTGCTTCAACTACGACCTGACACTGCGAACCATTCTCGATCCATGCCTTCCCTTGGGCGTCTCAAAGCCACGGGACACTGACATCGAGTTCCGCGCGCTCGCTGACCGGCATGTGGAGAAGGTGCTCAACAGGCTCGACATCGACCACAACACCCTCCGTGCCGACGGACACAAGCGCGCTCTGATCGAAACAGTGGCCTTCATCAAAGGACGACTGACCAACATGGACCTGGACGAGTGGGGATGACCGATCACCGACCAGAAGCCCCCTCCGACATCCCCATACCGCGAACCGCCGCATTGATCGAACAACTGACCAGGGAGTTCGGTGGCGAGTACACCCTGCTCCTCACGCGCGCGGTCGAGTTCGGCAACCGTGACGATCAGGCGCGCTACATGGCCACACTCAACGCAGCGATTGACGTCCTGCGCCGGACCGGGTTTGGCATGGACAAAGCCAAGGCGGTGGCCATCGGTCACGTGGGATCGTTTTTCGCCATGCTGAGCGTCGACCACCGGTCCCACCTGAAACGAAAAGGCAGGTGACATCCGATGTACGGCGCGCTCATCTGGGCAGCCCCCGAGCGATCTCTAGAGAACGACCAAAGCGCCCGACTCGCAAGACGAGTCGGATCGATGAAAGGAACTCTGGTGCCAGACCCTATCGACGTGAGCAAGTCCAGAGAACTGCGAGACAAGATCCAACCAATCTACGAGGAAACCGTCGCGCTGCTCGGTGCCGAGCACGCTGCGGCGGTCTCTCTACAGAAGGCGGTAAACGAACTGGCTGCCGCCGCGCCTGTCCCGCGAAGCTATGGCGAGTACGACGCGGGCTGACGTTCCAAGAGCGCCCCGGCCTCACAGGGTCGGGGCGTTCGCGTCTCTGGTGCCGACGACCTCACCGTGCAGACCGCTGGCGTGTGACGTGGTCACGCCGCACGAGCCATCCGCCGAACTACCCATGTGTAACCGGCTGCCGGGCCGCGGTGCCGGGGGTAACGTGCCCGCCATAACGACCCTCGACACAACCCATAGATAGGACCGCCATGGGAATCATGCGGGATATGAAGAACATTGAGAGCTCAGGTGCTGCCGCATCGGCCCGGTCTACTGCCGATGATACGAAAATGCTTGTGGTGGTTCAGCTCATGCAAATGAACTGGCCGACGCTGGATAAGCAGGCGGCGACCGTGTGGGTTGACAAATGGCTGCAAAAGCAGGGTTTGGGCGGTCGCTGAGGGGGCGCAAGCTCTACAATGACCAAACGTGCCCCCGCCGATTCGGCGGGGGCACGGTCGTTTCCGGTCCGGCTACAGGTCGTAGGCGTCGCTCGCGATCGCCGCAGCCCCTCTATCAGGTGATGGTCAGCGATGTTGCCGTACCGGCGGAGACTGAGCCGTTTCCGAAGCTGCTGGAGCAGAACATCTGTACGCCAACCGCGGTGATTCCCGCGAGGTTCACTCCTGTGAGCGAGGCCGTGCAGGTGCCCGACGATGCGCTCACCGGCGCACCCGTGACCAGGACAGTGCCGCTCTGGTCGACCAGGCGTATCAGGTGTTCAGCGGGGAACGAGGCCCCGGAGAATCCGACACTCGCCGATAGTGCCGCGTTGGTTTTGGTGCCCTGCACGACGAGGCGGTTCGCGGAGATGGACGAGCCGGGATAGCTACCGGTGTTGGGTGTCCAGTCGGTGATGTCGAGCCAGCCGTCGGCGCCGACGGCCCAATTCTGTGTGCCGTTCTTGGTCATACCCGAGGGCCGGAACACGACCACGGCGGCACCTGCGGTTCCAGCACCGGCCGCAGCGGCGGCCACGAGTGGCCGAGGTACAGCGGAGGCGGACGCGGTTGCTGTCGCCGCCGCGTGTGCTGCGATCAGTACCCCCGGCACAATGATCGCGCTACCGGCGCCGGTCGACGCGGCGAGCGCTTCCACGACCGCGATCGGGCGGCCCGCGATACCGGAGAGCGCACCACCGGCCGCGTTCGCCGCGACCGCTAATGAGGCAATCGGTATTGCGTCGGCTCGGCCTGCCCCGCTCGCGGTGGCGTTCACTTCCGTGTTGATGACCGCGCCCGCAGCAATGCCAGCACCGCGAGCGCCAGCCTCGGCCACAGCAACCACAGCAGCGGCGACCGTGCCAGTCCCGGCACCCATGGCCGGGGCATTGCGCCACGGAATCAGCACCACCACCGCGCTCGCTGAGCCGGTGCCGGTCGCAGGCGCGAGCAGCAGAACCGCGAACTTGGGTGCGGGTGGAAACCTCACAGTGCGGGCGTCCGGCACGGGGAAAACCGTTGTGCGGGAATCCGGCCGAGGCGTCGGCATCCATCGGGCGTCAGGACCGGGCCACGGGCGGGGCATCAGTCGGCAGTGCCGCTGTAGGTGTAGGACGGGGTTACCTTGACCTCGCCGGCGGGCGACACGACGGCGTCGGTGGTGTCCAGCACGGTGAGCAGCGTCGTTCCGTTCCAGCGGCACATATGGGTATAACTGCCCGCTACCACGTTGAAAACGAGTTGAGTGCCGGTCACGGTGCCCGCGACCGCAGCGCCCCATGTGGTCGTCTGGCGCGCGTAACCGCCGCCGGTGGCCTCGTTGGCAGTGCCGTTCGCGCCCGGGTCGGCGGTGTGCAGGCTGTAGGTTGCACCGAGACTGGCCCAGTGGTCAGCCATGGAGTTCTTGACGACGGCTGTAGATGACATTGGTGATTCTCCTGTCTCCGCATCAGCGGCGGGCTACGCCTTTGATCCATTCGTAATCGTCTGTGGTGGACGTGATTTGGTTCGGATAGTGAATCCACAGGACGAACGCCGTACCCGCCGGGACCAGCGCGACGACGGTCGACTCAACCCGCCACGCGACGGTTGCGCCGTCGACAGTCGCGGGCCAGGTTTGGCCGTTGGCCCAAACGATCTCCGCGGAAGTGCCGGGCGGGAGCGCGCCGCCGGTGTTGGTGCGCGACATGATGAAATCGCCGCGGGTGAGCTCGATATCGTCCCGGATCGCTCGCCATCCCATGCCCATGGCCGTACCTCCGATTCAGCTAGCTCAGCGCGTAGTAGGGGATCAACCCGGCGTCGAACGTCAACGACGAGTACGCGATCGTCGCCAGCGGCACCGTCGACGAGGGCGCGTAGGCGTAGAGCGCAGACGGACGCACACCCGGCGGCGGAACCATCGGCCACACCGACCGAGCCAAGACCGACTTGCACGTCTGCCCGACCGCGGTCACCTGCAACAGACCGACGGCCCATATCTCGCTTTTGAGTGCGTCGAAGCTGCCAGGCAGGGTGATCGTGTACTCACGGTTCGTCGAGGCGATCGACGCCTTGATATCGCCAGTGGCGGCCATGAGGGTGAGGTCGCCGGTGTTGGGGTTCATCAGATAGGCCATGGCGTACATGGCTTGAATGCCGAACGCGGTAGCGCTGTTGCCGGTGCCGAACGTAACCCGGCTGTACTTGCGATCTTTGGAGCACTCGACGAACCCGAGTTCGGTGTAGTTGCTGCCGTGCCCGGCCGGTTGGTAATCGGGTGGGTCGTCGAATGAAATCGAATGACTATGCGAGCTGTCCCCCGAGCCACCGGACCCTGTACTTGTCGCGGTCGGTGTCAGCAGGATTCGAGGAAAGGTCGCGTCGGAGTTGCGGACGAACGAATTCCATAACCCGGTACCGCTAGGCAGGACGTTGCGGTCGGTCGCCGCTATGTCTTGCTGGGCTCTGGTTGCCGAGCCGGTCGTGCCCACAATGGGCGCCTTGGACTTGTCGTAGATTGACTGCTCAGTCTCGTGCTGCCAGTCATAGAACGCGCCGGGCCGCGTCGGGTTGAGCGCACCATTCGGATTCGCGCCGTCGGGTTGTGTCACCTCACACCACCTCGAGCGGAGGGGGCGGCGGAACCGACCCGCCGAGCTGGCGCACCTGGTCGGCGATGGCGTTATCCCACTGGGTATGCAGCATGGCGGCCATCTGCCGCCGCTGCTCGCGCTCGTGGTCGCGTACCTCGTAGGCGGCGAGCTGCGCCTCGACCTGTGCGACCCGCTTGTCTGCGGCCTCGGTCGCCTTGTCGGCGAGACGGGTCGCTATGCCCTCGATTTTCTCGAGGGCGTCGACCTTGCGCCCGCGGCGGCCGACGACGGCGGCGACGAGTGCGCCGCCGAGGCCGCCGACGCCGAGCGCGCCGCCCGCCGCGACGATCATCTCGTTCAACACGTCATCCCCTCTCACCGTGTAGACCACGGGCGCTCACTCCCTCAACCCCGTCGCGGATAGCCACGGCGCCCACCGGTCGATAACGGCGTCGACACCCGGAATCGCCATCACCCGGGTAACGGCCGCAGACACGGCCAGCGCCGTGCCGATTCCCCACGCGGTATCGGGCAGGCCGGACGATTCGACGAGCTGCGGCATTGCCGCCGCGGCGCCGATGCCGAGCTGAAACACGGTGCGCGTCGCCGCACGCCACGGGAACCGAACCTGCGTCGGCGCGTCCGGCACCGAGTGGCGCCCCATCACTTCACCGACCGGGGGCCGATTCCTGCGGCCTCGATCAGCGCGGCGAGCGCCTCGACCTGCGTCCGGTCGCCGAGGATGTCCCACCGCTTCGGGTTGACGACGGGGCCGCGGATCGCCTCGGACCCGGGGCCGAGCTGCTCGACGACGAGCTGCGCGGCGTGCTGGTCGACCCACGACAAGATGTTGCCGACGGTCTCGCCCACGGTGCCGTCCGGGCGGAGTAGTCGGGTCTCGAGCAGGGCCTTGGCGACCTCGTTCGCGCTGGGCATGTCGGTACCTCCTGTGTTGGGCTTACGGTCGATTACCGCCTGCACGTCACGGCGGAAAATGTTCATGTCGATTGCGCCGGGGTCCCACTTGCCTTGCGCGGCCCCCGCCCATTCGCGGTGCGCGATCACACGCGAGCTGTTGTGCCCGAGATGGCGCAGGATCGCGCCAACACCGCGCACATAGGCGTCGTACTGCGCGTCGGACCACGACGCCCGATGCGGCCGACCGGGCACACCCCCGCCGTCGTTGGCGGCCTCGATGCCGATGGTGTAGTTGTTCGCTGCGTCGGCGGGCAGGCCGGGGTATGACCCCGAGCCCGCGTGCCATGCGATGCCCGCGCCGACGACGGTGTACACGCCATCGCTGCCGAGGTAGAGCTGCGAGCACAACCCGAGCTGCGGGTGATTGGCGATGCTGTCGGCGGTCGCACCGAACGAGCCGGTGTGGTGGGCGACGACACCCCAAATCGACCCGAAATCGCCGTGCCCGCGGTCGCGCCATCCGGGGAACTCGCGCACCTCGAGCCCTTCGGCACGCAGTACGTCGGGGAGCCATACGGGATCAGGCATTACTCATACCTCCTTGTAGCGCTTGAGAATTCCGGCGCGCTTGCTGGCCTCGGCCTCGATCGCGATCACGCGCTGCACCTCGGCCTCGCTCGCGGTGCGCAGATGGGCGAGCACCTCGGTAACCGTGTGCTCGGTCGGGTCGAACCGGGTTATGCGCGTGACGTAACCGCGCGCGACCTCGGCGGGACGGGCGGCCTCGGCGACTGCCTCGCGCTGCTCGAGCTGGCGGTCGATCTCCTCGCGCATCACCCTCGCCAGCGCTTGCGCGTCGACCTCGGTCGTCCAGTCAGGCGGCGGTGGCTCGTCCTTCCACTCACCTGCGGCGAACAGCGGATTGATTTCGCCAGCCTTCGGCGGCCAGTACCACTCGCGCTGCTCGGCGACGCGGCGAGCGCCGCCGTTCCACAGGCGAACCGACCACGATTTCAAGCCGGAAATCGGCACGGCCATAGACGCACCGCGCATACCGGGCAGGCCCACCAGGAACGGCAGGAACGCCTCGTCCGGGCAATTCGGGTTGCACACCTCGATCGTGGGGAACGTCCCGGCCGCGAGCCACGGCGAATGATCGAGACCGCATACGACATGGCACCACTCGCACGGGCACCGACGAGTGCCACACACCTTGCACGCGCGCCGCAGCGGCGGCGGTAGGTCCGCGCCGGGTGCCTGCGGAGGCGCGGTCTCCTCGCTCACAGGACCGGCCGAATCGCGTGCAGCGGGGCGGCCATGACGCGCCCGCGGTACCGGACGGGCACCTGCGTGTCCTCCTCGACGTCGTCCTCGCACTCGTCGAACTGCGCGACCTCGCCGACGAGGCACCGAGCGGTGGCCGACACCGGCGGCGGCACGGCCGAGCGCAGCTCGACGAACGGGCGGCATAGGCCGGGCGCCTGCTGCCGGATCTGGAAATAGACGAGCTGCTGCGACACGTCAGCCCTCCAATCATGTTGGCGTGGTGGATGTTTCAGCTGAATACGCCCAGGTCGTGCAGCGCGGAGAACACGCCCTCGAGCCGCTCGATGGCGCGCACGGCCGGGTCCTTGTCTTCGCTGTTGTCGCCGATTACCGGTATCCACGACAGCGGCTCAGAGTCGCTGTAGCGCAAGCGAATCGACTTGATCCGGTCGACATGAATCCGGCCGGTGCGGTCGCCGAGGATGCCGAAACCGACGCGGTCGCCGACCCAGCAGTGCCCGCGGCCCTGATCGCCGATCACCCAGGGCGAACCATCAGCAACGTTTACCTCGGCGGCGAACTTCGTTCGAGTTGCCCAGAATCCAGCACGCAGGACAAGCAGACTCTCGATGGTGAACGCGCGGTCGGCACCGTCCTGGAAATACTCGAAGTATCCGACCCATCCGTCAGTTTGACTGCGAGCCAATGACTTTACGTTCATCCAGCTGAGCACGGTGTCGGTGTACAGCACGGAAAGCAGCCGGTCCGCCGTGCCCCCAAGCGCCGGAACGAACAATGCAGCCGACAGGAGGTCAAAAGATAGCTGAATCGATGCTGAGATGGCCTCGTTCACACCGTAGGCGCTGTGGCCACCGACAAGGACCTGGACACCCTTGCTCGGCCACCGCTTGTTCTTGCTCGACTGAATCCCGGTCTCTTCGCCCTCGAGCCACACCACATACGGCGTGGTCTTGGACGTGCCGAGCAGGCCCGGAATCTTGTACGTCGGCTCGTCGATGTCGGCAATTTCTTGCACAACCGGGTCGATGAACGGAGCGACGAACGACGCGACGGTGCGAATCAACCCGTCCCACAATGTGCCGCCGTTGCTCGTGCCCTGGTTGTAGTACCCGCTCTTGTCGACGATGTCGATCACGAGGGCGCCTGGACGCAGGGCCATGCCGGGTATCGGCTGCTCGTCGCCGAGGTCGGGCATGTACCGCCGCCAGGTGAGCGAGAGCTCGGCGTCTGCGAGGATCGGCGCGGCAACGTTGTGCCAGCTCTTGAACCGCGACGTGAGCAGGCACCACAGGATGCCGTCGGCGAGGTCGTCAGCGAACGAGTGCGGCTTGACGACGACCGACCACTCGGCGACGTCGGCCGGTACCCACGAACCCGGGTCCATCGGATCATCCGGAAGATTCCACCAATTTTGTTGCTCCCGCATAACTTGCAGGTGGAGCGCGGTAAGCAGGCACCAGCGCGCCCCGCCCGCCAGCATGAAAACCCGCGGGAATTGCAGGATCGAGGGCAAAAACGGGTTGGACCAAACGGTGTACCACTTGACGGTCTCGTAATCTGAAAGCCACTCGACCACAAGGACTTTCGAGCCGTCCTCACGCTTCTCGGCCGAGACTGAATCGAGGCGACCGGACCACCGCGCGCCGTTGCGGCACTCGACGACGATCACGACGACGCGCTTCTCGCCACGCTTGATACGCCCGTGCTCGTCCCAAATCCATTGCGCGAGATAGTGGTCCCACGGGATCTCTGTAATTCCCGCGCCGGTGTCGTTGTCGACCCATTCGAAATCGCCGAGGTAGGCGGCGTCGAGCCACCCCTGCGGGCGCATCTCGCCGTCGTAGATGCCGACCTCGGGCGGCTCGAGACGCTGCGCGGCCCGCTGGCGCTCGCGTTCCTCGGTTACCTGCCAGATGGCCTCACACTCGGCGAGCAGGTCAGCAGTCATCGCGGCCATGGCTAGAACCGCTCCAATCCCCAGGGCCGCGACCACAACCGCGGTTGACGGAACAGGATTCCGAACGTCGGCGAAGTCACCTCGGACGCAGCGACCGGTAGCGCCGTCCACGGGGTGTACGGCGGGATCACGTAGAGCAGGCGATTACCGCCGAACAACCCGGTGACGTTGGTCCCGGTGAAGTCTTCCCACGGGATACGCATCCGGTCGACGTGCGCGACGAGGCCGGACCCGTGCACCGCGCCGATTGGGATAGTGACGATTGCGCGGTCGGAATCGTCTCGGCCCGAACGGAAGTCGACGCCGATCACGCGGGCTCCCTTGGGTCCCGTCCACGACACATCGGGAATGTGCGCGCGGCCCTGCCCGGTGACGACGACCGTGTGCGCCATCGGCCGATCGGTCGGGTTGCACACCCACACCTCGCCCGACCCGGACGAGGCGCCCTCGGTCTGCCATCCGGCCGGATGCTCGTCGTCGCCGAGCCAATCCGGCTCGTACCACATTGGTTGCGGCGCAACGAGCTTGACCGGCAGCAGCGAGTGCCCGTAGTCCCATGGGTCGGTATCCATCGCCATAATCGGCGATTCCATGAGCAGCACGTCGAGCCAGCGGGTACCGCTTCGCGCGGTGGTGATCGCGAGCCGCGCCGGTTTCGCCTCGGGGTCCCATGGATCGAGCTCGTAGTCGAACGCCATGCGCAGGCGCGAGTCGATGTCGGCCCAGAGCTCGGGGTCCTCCTCGTCGGAGTAGGCGCCGAGGCCGAGGTCGAGCTCGCGGTACGGGCGGTCGACCTTGCTCGGTTTGCCGCCGACCTCGAACGCGCCGCGCTTCATCGCGACCTTGACCGGTGCGTCGTACAGGCCCTGCGGATTCGTGCCCAGCACCACGCCTTGATCGCCAGCATCGGCGCCCGACAGGCAGAAATACGAGTCATCGCACCCGTAGAGCTCGACGGTTGCATGTACGCCCACGTCGCCTACTTCCCCGCCGTCTGGCGCTTCTGCTCGCGGGTGATCGCGTTGACGGCCTCGTAGACGTCGGCGACCACGATCTGCCAGTTGTTGACCGTCTTTTCGATGTCGTCGGCGTAGCCGCCAATGCCCGGGATGCTCGACCGCTGGCCCTTGACGAACGCCGAACCGGCGTCGGACATGGCGCTGTTGAATTTGGAGAACGCCGCATTGACCGCGCCCGTCTGGTCGAACGAGCCGTCGGTGTTGTCGGCCGTCGGGCTCACACTCGACGGCGCCGCCGAGGTGGTTGTGTCCGACGCCGCGGTGCTCGCCGACGAGCTGCTCGTCATCGACGACGGCCAGTTGTCGACCCATACCGGCACGGCGGTGCCCGACGGCCGCGAGGTGCTGCCCGAGGAACTCGCGCCGTCGCTCGTGCCGGTGCCGCCGGTCCCGCCGCCAGTGCCACCGGACCCGAGACCGCCGGAACCGCCCGCGCTCGCGCCACCGGTGCCGACTCCGCTGCTGAGCGGGTTGCCGCCGATCGGCCAATGCCACTTGTACGGGAAATCGGCCGCGCCCTGCGCGGCCGAACCGATCTCGACGCCGTCCGTGCCAGAGCTCTCGACATTGAGATCGCCCAGGGTGCTTGCCATGTGCCCGCCGGTGCCCGACCCGCCGTTCGTGCCGATACTGAGGTCGGTCGGCCCGCCGAGGCCGGGCTTGAATCCGAGCGCGGCGAAATCGCTGTCGGTGGTGAAGTAGCGAGCGTTCGGGTTCTTGCCGGTGGCCTGCGCCCACAGCGCGCCCGCGATGCCCGAGCAATCCCACGACGGGTTACCGGTGCCGCCGTACTGGTACGGCTTGCCTGCCTCGCCGCGCGCCCACTGCTGGATGTCGACGAGGCCGCCGGTCGCGAACGCCGGGAGCTTTCCGGCGTTGATCGCCTCGAGCAGCGGTAGCCACTGCTGCGCGTAGCGGGCGCGCACGATGAACTCACCATTCGAGACGGCGGCGAGAATCGAGTCGCTCGTGCCGGTCCCGGCGCCGGACACCGGGCCGCCATTGCGGAATGCCTGCATCTTCTTGCCGAGGTCCTGCGCAGCACCGGCGCCCGGAATTTCGATCGGCCCGATTTTGCTCGGTACTCCGGCGAGGATGTTGCCGAGGAAATGCACGGCAGGTCGCAGAATATCGGCTATACCGCCCCACATTGTCTTGATGACACCACCGGCCGCGCCGAAAGCGTCGCCGACGAGCCCTATCCCGGTCTTCAATTTGTCGAAGATCGGCGAAACGACATTCTCCCAGGCGAACGAAATCGCCGTTCCGATTCCTTTAGTCACCGGGACGACGACGTTGTCCTTGAAAAATGAGAACGCCGCACCGACAAGCCCGATGCCGAATTTCAGGTTCTCGAATACTGGCTGCACAATGCCGCTCCACCAAGCCGAAATCAGCGAGCCGATTGCAGAAAAGGCGGGTTGAACCGCGCCGTGCCAGAAATTCATGACGGCGGGCACCGCCGTTTCTGTGAACCACGATCCGATAGCCGAAAAGATCGGCCCGAGGAACGCCCATGTGGCCGACACAGCGGTTTTGATGCCGGTCCAAATCGCATCCCACCACTTCTTGCCAACCTCGGTCTTGGTGAAGAACGCCCACAGCGCGGCACCGACCGCGGCGACGGCGAGGACGATCAACCCGATAGGGCCGGTGGCGAACGCCATCGCCACACCGAACGCGCGGGCCGCTACGGCGCCCGCGATGAGTGCGACCCGGTGCGCGGCGAGTGCGATCGTGTTGCCGGCGAGGGTGGCCGCGCTGCGCCCGGTGGCCGCGGCAAACACGCCTTGTGCGACGGCACCGGCGAACGTGGCGGCGTTCCACAGCAGCATCACCGCGCTCGCGACTTTGAATCCGGCCGCGATCATGAGCAGGTACGGGGCGAGCGGCGCCATGTGTGCGACCAGCGAGGCGAGGTACGGCGCGACGGTCGCCAGCATCGAGGCCCACGGGGTGAACGCCTCGACGAGCCGCGGGATGAGCGGGGCTAGTTCCTGCATCACCCGGCCGAGCGCGGGCATGATGATGCTGCCCATGTTCAACAGCGCGGGCGTGGCCTCGCGGATCGCGTTTCCGACCGCGGCGAATCCGGGGGCAAGCCCGACTGCCGAGATTTGCCCGAGCTGGCGAAACAGGTTGAACAGCGGCCCGGCGACGTTGGCGATGTTCTCGAATACCTGCCGGAATTGCGCGAGAGCGCCGCGAATCTGCTCGGGCGTGATGCTGCGCAGTTTCTCGCCGATGTCAAGAAATAGGTCGTTCAGGCCGCGGCTGGAATCCTGGAACGTGGTCGCCGCAGTGCTGGCGAATGTGACGAGCCCGGTCGACAACCCGCCAAGGCCGCTCTCACCCTTGTTGAGGTGCTGGAAGAAAACGCCCGAGGCGTCGCCCATCTTCTGAAATGCGTTGATGGTGTCCGGCCCGGTGAGAGACATTGCGATGTCCTGACCGATTTGGCCGAGGTACACGCTCATCCATCCGAACTTGCCGCGCACTTGGTCGATACCGACGCCGATGCGCTGAAACGCCGGGGTGAGCTCGGCCGAAAACCGGTCGATCATCTCGACCCGCATCGTGCGAAATGCGGTGAGCATCGGCCCCATTCGCTGACCGACCATTTTGTTCAGCGCCTCGTCGGCGTCGGCGAACTGCTTATTGAACTCGGCCGCGCCGTCGCTCAGGCCCTTCATGCCGACCTTGAGCGCGAAGATGGCCGGGCCGCCGAGTCCGGCCGCCGCACCAGCGAACGCGCCGAGCGCAATCACACCGGCCGACAGCGCCGAAACGAGCGCGCCGCCCACGATGGTTGCGAGCCCGGACACGACGCCAATCGCCGCGGCGCCGCCGACGGTCATCATCGCGAGCCGTTTCGCGAAATTCGTCATGAACGACGCGACGCGGACGAGACCCTGTAGCACGAGGAACGCCGCGGTGATCTGCCCGATTTCCCTCGCGACACGGCTCGCGATTGCGGCGATGATGCGCAGCGCGCCCGCTAATTTCGTGAGGCCGGTCGAGGCGACCTGTCGCAGCGCGAGCGCCGAAATGAACGTCGCCGCGCTGAAACTGCGTACCACCTTGGCCGCGAGGCCGAATCCGGTCGCGATCGTCGAGGCATTGACGATGAACAGGCTCGCCGCCTTGGTGGCGATGCCGAAACCGGTAGTGATGCTGCGCATTCCGGCCGCGAACCCGTTCGCGAACCGGTTCGCGGCCGAACGTCCCGCCCCCTCGTAGTCCTTGCTCTCGATGCCGGACACGATCGCGGCGCCAGCATCGCGGCCCGCCTTCTGTCCGGCGGTCGTGAGGGGCCTCGAAATCTGCCGCTCGATGCCGCCGCGAATTCCGCGGACGGTGGGGATTACCTCGAGGGTGGCGTACGCAGTTGCCAAGACTCACCACCTCACTGCTTGTCGGTGCCCAATGCCCGATTGCGGCGCGCGAAACGGCTCTGCACGTTCTTGGTGGCGCGACGGCGCGCGCCCGTAACGGCCTGCCGTACTTTGTATTTCGGGCGTCCGGCGTGCTGTTGACCGGTCAATGCGCCCCAGATGTCGGCGAGCAGGTGCTCAGCCGTTCCCCACCGCGGCGTACCGCCGTTGTGGTGTGCTGCGATTGCCGAATCGCCGGGTAGGTCGCAGATACGCACCCAGATTTCGCGCAGGGTGAGCAACGGCGTCCCGGCGGCGTCGACCCGCCAGCGGTCGGAGTACCGGACATGGTGGAACCGGGATAGGTCCCGCTCGACCTTGTCCGGTACTTCGCGCAGCAACCGCAGCAGGTAGGTCAGTTTCCCGCGTTCTCGAATCCGCAGGCGTCGGCCCAGGCGTCGAGCATCCGGCCGTAATCAGCGTCGTATGGATCGGTGGCGAGGAACTTCGCGAACTCATCAGGGCCGAGCAGCTTTTCGAGGGCGATTGTGCCTTGACGCTGGTCGAGCGCGCGGGCTACGCCCTTGGTGCGATCGAGGTTCGCGGGCGCGGTGTAGGTGACGCCCTCGAACTCGAATTCGACGGTGTCGGCGGCCTCGGCCTCGCGCTGCGCGGCGGGCTTGAGGTGGTCCTGCGGCTCGCGCACACCGGCGGGGCGGTGCGGCATGGCGCGCTTGGCGGGGGCCTTCTTAGGTGCGGTCATGATGGCGTGGTTTCCTCTCGTGTATCCAGTTGCAGCCCGCGGGAATCGAGCAGCCAGCGGGCGGCCTCGGCGAGGACCGCCGAGGTTGCTTCGGGGGTGAGTGCAGCGGCGTGCAACTCGTCGGCCAGGCGGCCGAGTACCTGCGCGGTGGTCCCGGTATGCGGGTCGGCGTCATCGGCCGACTGCTCGCGGGCGAGCTGCACGATGCGGGCGAGCCGGTTCCGCTGCGAGCGCGGATAGTTGCCGTGCTCGTCGACGATGCCGAGATCAGCAGCGACGCGGCGTATCTCGTCCTCGGTGGGCAGAGGCAAGGGCATGGGCGTGGTTCCTCGCTGGCGTGGCCCGAGGGGGTGCGGCCGGGGCGCCGAACCACGCCAGAACTGCGCCCCGGCCGCGTCTGTTACGGCGCCGGGGCGTCCTCGACGCGGATTCCGGTCGCGCCAGTGAGTCCGGTCGCGTCGCCGGTGAGCAGCGAATTCGCCTGCCCGGCGAACGCTCCCTGCAAGGTGACCGTCCACGGCCCGCCCGCAGTGCCGGTCACGGAGACGTTGCCGGTGCCGAGAATCGCCTCGAGGGCGGCCTGCACGACGGTGCCCGCCGCGTTGTAGGCGATGGTTCCGGTCGGAGTGCCCTCGTAGAGCAGCTTGAACGTGCCTGCGGTCGCGGTGCCCTGAATCGTGACGAGCTGGCGCTCGTGGATCGGCGTGTACTGCCGCGTGTACAGCAGACCGTCGCCGCGGGCGTAGATGTCCGCGGTCACCTCGTGGCCGGTCGGGTCCGACTCGTTGCGATCGAGGTTGGGAATCCAGCACGTCGCGGGCCGCGCGGTGATGAGCCGCTCGGGCACGCCCATGTCGTTAATGAACTCGAACGCGAGGATGAAGTTTCCCGGGCGCGGGACCTTGATCTGCGTCGCGGTCGAGCCGGGGTAGGCGATGCGCCGGGTCGTCGCGTTGGACTCCAAGCAGGTAAAGACGCGCGATTCCTTGTAGTTCTTGTAGCCCTTGCGGTACAGGCCGATGCCCCACCCGAAATGCTCTGTGGTGTCCCACTCACGCGGGTTGGTCACGCCGTCCTCACCGTTGAGGATGCCGAGGTTGTCCCACGTGGCATCGAACTCGTCGGTGATGGTCGCGGGCATCGTCGGCGCGAGTGTCTTACCGACGAAAATCGCTGCGTCCGCGAAGATTTGGACGGCGTCCGGGTTCCGGGTCAGTGCCATAGGGATTACCCCTCTCGTAAGTGTGCGAATTGCCCGCCACCCGAACAGGGGCGGTGGTCTCGGTGCGGGTTCAGCCCGCGATCGTGCGGGCGAGCGCGCGCACGGTGAACGACGTCATGACGCCGTGATTGCTCTCATCGACGGCCTCGAGCAGGCTCGTCGGCCGCGTGATGGTGGCGACGCCGGGCACCTTGTGCGCGAGCAGCACGCCGAGGCAACGGCTCGCGATCGTGCGCGAGCGGTCGCGACCGGTCGCCCACACGGTGACGCGCACCGTTGGCGCGGTGGTCACCGGCCAACGCACCTCGCCGCCGTCGTCGAACACCACAACCGCCGGGGCGCTGCTGGTCGACCAGTTCGACGGCAGCACCATGCCGACGGTCGACGCGGGCGCGGCGACGATGCCGGGCAGCACCGCGGCGAGGTAGTCCTTGATCGCCTTCGCCGGGTCGCCGGGCAACCGGTACGGCTTGCTCACAGGACCCCGCGAACAGTGAGCCCAATCGCCGCCGCGGCCTTGGACAGCGCGCCGTCCTTGGTCTGCCGGGCGGCGGGCACCGACACGACCGCTTTCTGCCGGTCGGTGGTGTACCGGTGGACTCGCGCGCCCTTGCCCCTACCGCCCGCCGCCCGTGCGACGGCGTTCGCCAGTGCGGCAACGTCATCGCCGAACGCCGTCCGCAGCAGCACGCCCACCTCGCGGCGGTTAAGGGTGACCTTGACCTGTGCCATCGCTACCCCTCCCCTCGACTGCACAGGGCGACGGTGCCAGACCGGCTCGACCACGGCGACGACCACTGTTCGACGGCCAGCCGGTATCGCTGCCCGTCGACGGTCAGCTCGTCGGCGCCGGTGAGGTCGACGGCGGGCTCGAAATAGACCGACACCTCGACGCGCTGCCCATCTCGACCACGGTCGATCATGTTCGGATTCGCCCCAGGCGCAACAGCTTCCGCAGTGAGCGGCGTGTCGGCGGTGGGCAAGGGGTTGCCATCGCTGTCCCATCGCGGGCCGCGGTGACGAATCACGGGGACGCTCACGGAAGCACCGCCCCCAGTGGCGGATACCGGTATCCG
Organism: Nocardia brasiliensis; assembly: GCF_042691675.1. Taxonomy (GTDB): domain Bacteria; phylum Actinomycetota; class Actinomycetes; order Mycobacteriales; family Mycobacteriaceae; genus Nocardia; species Nocardia brasiliensis_D. The sequence continues at coordinate 101,559 of NZ_CP170507.1, read as the reverse complement.
GTCGGGTCGCCGAATTCGCCGGTAGGCGTGGCCTCGAACGAGATACCGAGCATCTGCTCATGCACCCTCGAAAACTGCAAGGCGCCAGCGTCAGTGATGAGCGTGCCCGAGCGCGACCACGGCCCCATTTTCTCGGCGTACTCGCGGTGGCCGGTGAATTCGGCGGGGACCGACATGGCCGCACGAACGACCTCGATCACGACGTTTTTCGCGATCGGGTCGTTGTCGGCGATGTCGGGCCGCTGCTGCCGAATCCATGCTTCGGCCGCGGCAATCAGCTGCTCGGCTCGCGCGCGCCCGGCGGGACTGAGCGGGCGCCAGTCGAGAGCGACGTCATCGGCGGTCGCGAGTGCCATTAAATGCCGCCTACTCGCTGCCCACGAGACCGATGAGCTCGGTCTTGGTCAGCGCCTCGGCCTCGGCCTCGTCGATGCCGCGGGCAACGGCGAAGGCGACCCAAGCCTCTTTCGGCGCAGCCTGTTTGGGCCGCTCGACCTCGGCAGGCACGGTGACGGTGCCGCCGCTGCTGGCGACGACCGGCAGCACCTCAATGCCGTCGTCGCCCTCGTCGTCGACGAGCGCGCACAGTTCGATCATGCCGTCATCGAGCAGGCGGTCGATGTCGGCCGCCGACAGATCCTCGATGACCGCGCCCTCGTAGTGGTAGCGCAGCAGGCCATTCGGACCAGCGGCCACCACGAGCGGCGCGACGACGCGCACCCGGTCAGACATTGGTCAGCTTCCATGCCGCGCGAGGTTCCTGGACGATCGGCACGGTGACGCGGCGCGCGCGCAGCCGGTACAGGTCGTTCTTTTCCTCCCGAATCGTCTTGGCCTGCACGCCGGGCGTGGTCCCGCCCGCGCTCACGTAGCCAGGTCCGGCGAGGTTCTCGTCGGCCATGCCGCCGAGCTGGGTTGAATCGAGCACGAACGCAGTACCGGGCACGGGGATATTCGGCGTCGGCAGGATGCGCAGACCTGCGATCTCGGGCAGGTTGCCGGTGTAGATCGGGGCGAGCCCGTTCTCGCGGCTGAGCAGCGTCGACACCTGGGTGTCCGACATGATGTTGGCGAACGTGATGTCGTCGACAACGACGGTGTCGGCCTCGTACCCCTCGTTCAGGGCGCGAATGTTGGCGACCGCACGCAGGATGTCGCGCACGATCGTCGCGCCGGAGGCGGCCGACCAGGCGGTTGTGACGGCTGTGGTCTGGGTGACCTGGGAAGCGATGGCGGCCAGGGCTACGCCGTCGACGGTCTTGACCATCTGATTGACGAGCTTGACCATGGCCCGATTGACGGGGTCGAGCTTGAGCCGGGACACCGATTCGTCGGTGATCTCGATATCGCGGCCCCACTTGACCGTCTTCGCAATCTGGGCGGTGCCGGTGCCGGCGGTAGTCAGCGGGTATTCAGCGCCGGGCGCGACAGCCTCGGGTGCCCGGTCGGCGTAGATGGATTCGCCGGTCTCATAGGTGACCGAGCCACCCTCGGCCGGGTAACGACCGGTGAGCAGCACATCGGCGATGAAACGCTGTTCCGCCAGCGTCCGCAGACGCCGGGCGATCAAGGTCGGGTCCTTAAGGAACCGAGAGATCGAGAGCAGGTCACCCGAGAGTGTCGGTGCGGCCGGGGGGTAGGTGATCGGCATGATGGTTTCCTCTCCTTCGGCCGATTAGCGAGACAGCGCGACGCGGACCCTGCCGCCAGCAGCCGCGCTGAGCGCGACGCCGACGACAAACGAGTAATTGGTTTCGGCGCCGATCGCGGCGACAGCGCCCGCGGCGGCCGGGATGACCGCAGCGCCCGCGGCGATCGCGCCGGACGCGGCGAGCTCCTGCACACCGCCCCGGAGCACGGTGACCTGGTCGCCGGACGCGGCATCGTGGGCGGCGACGCCGAGCCATGCCGCCGACGCGGCCGAGGACGGCGCGACGGTGTCGTTGCCGGACACGATGAGCAGCTGCCCGCCGGTGACCGCGGCCGAGGTGGTGCGAGTGATTGCCTCGCCGGGCTTGAAGATCGGGGCGTAGTCGGCCATGTCAGGCGTCCTTTCCGAACAGTTCGACGAGCAGCGCGTCGGCGTCGTCGGTGTCGATGGGGGTCTCGGTGGTTCCGGCGTGGCCGAGCTCCGCGCCCACCGGGTAGACGGGGGCCAGGGCGTTGAGCACGGCGGCCTCGGACGGGTCGGCGGCGAGGCGGTCGAGCCACTTCGCGCGCTGCGACGGCGCGATACGGCCGGTGCGCACCGCGTCGTCGACTAGGGCCTGGCGCTCGACGGCCTCGCCCTTGGCGGCCTTGGCGCGCAGCTCGGCGAGACTGCCCTCGTCGATCGCGACCACGCCGACCACGCTCACGGGGGCCGCGTTCGCGGCCGGGGCGGCGGGTGCCGTTTCAGCGGGCGGTTCCGGCTCGGCGGTCTGTCCCCACGCCTCGAGTGCCTCGTTCGCGGTGTCGATGGCCTCGGCGAATCCGTCGACGATCGGCTGTGCGAGGGCCTTCGCGTCGGTCGAGGTGCCATCCGACACCGCGGCGGTCGCGGCCTCGAGCAGCATCGGCCCGTATTCGGCGAGGGCCTTCACGAACGCGACATCGGCGTCGGTGAACGGCAGCACGACCTTTTCGATATTCGCCGGTCGGGCGAGCAGCGCGTCGAGTGCTGCGGTGATGGCTGTCTCGTCGGCGTCCTCGGCGACGCCGAGGCGCTTCGCGATGCTGGCAAATGCAGACATCCGCGGTCCCTTCTTGTTGGCCTCGGCCTCGGTGGCTGAGGGGGTTCTCGGCGCCGGGGCGGCGCGGCGCCCGGCGTAGGTGAATGCGCTCAGGTCGAATCGCGCGACGGGCGCGAGGTCGGTCTGCGGCGCGGTCTCGGCGCGATCGGCCAGACCGGCGGCGACCGCTTCACTGGCCGAGAACCATGTCTCGGCGCGCATAATCTCTCGCCACGCGGCGACCTCCCCGCCTGCGCGTTCGGCGTAGATCGAGGCGATGTTGTCCGAGATTCGGTCGAGGTTCTCGGCGTACTTGCGCATAGCGGCGGCGTCGCCACCGGCGTAGACGCGGGCCTCGTGGATCATCATTTCGGCGTTGCGGCCGATCACGATCTCGTCGCCTGCCATCGCGATAAAGCTCGCGGCCGAGGCGGCGAGTCCGTCGATCACGGTTGTGATCCGGGCGCGGTGGCCGCGCAGGCTGTTCAGGATCGCGAGACCCTCGTACACGTCGCCACCGGGCGAGTTGATGCGCACGGTGATCTCGACGGCGTCGATCGCGGCAAGATCCTTCGCGAGCGTCGCCGCGCTCACGCCCCACCACGGATCGATCTCGTCGTAGATCAGCACCTCGACGGGACTGCCTGCGATGTTCTGGATGCGGTACCACGGTTCGGGCCTGCTGCCCCGATGCCGGGCTGTCGGGTCATTCACCACAGCGTCAGCGCTCCGTCCGGTTCGATGCGGGCGAGCGGTGAGCGGCGCGACCGCGCGACCGGCGCGGGTGCGGGCGCTGCCGGGTCGGCCGCGGGGTCGGTGATGGTTTCCTTGGCGGGTAGGCCGTAGTCCTGGCGGGCCGCCTGCTCGAGCACCTCGTCGGGTGCGATGACGCCCGCCTCGATGAGCATTTTCAGCGCCGCGGCGGTCGCGTCCTTGCGGCTGCCGATCTCGTCGAACACCAGCCGCGGCGCAGGCTCGTTCGGCCCCCAGTTCGCATCGACGAGATCCTCGATGACGTGCCGCTGCGTGGTGTCGCGGATCATCTCGGCGACGGTCTGCAAGCTCATGACGAAGAAGTCAGCGAAGGTTGAGCCCAGTGCCCACGAGCCGGTTTGCTGCCCGAGGTTGAGGAAGTGCGCGAGCACGGACCTTGAGATCTGGGCGTCGTGGTAGTTGATCGCGGGCTGTGCATCGGGCAAATTGCCCTCGACGCCAAGCAATCTCAGTTTCGCGCCGTAGGGAATCGCTGCGCCCGAGGCAGATCCGGCCTTGTAGCTCTGCGCAATCTTCTTGCCCGCGTCGAGCTGTGGCTGTTCGTCGCGGTCGCCCGCCTCGTAGACAGGCACGCCCATACCGTTGCGCTCGATCGTCTGCGCCTGGACGCGCAGCAGTCGGTCACGGATAAGCCAATGCTTGTACGCGGGCCGTAGCAGCGATTGCCCGGTCCAATCGCCGCCCTCGCGGTCGACGACGTAGGCGACCAGGCGCTCGACGGGGATGCGCGTTGCGGCTGAGCTGCCGGTGCCGTATTGCTCGATGGCGATCAGTCCGCCGTCGCGGGCGACTTCGATATTCGCGATCGTCTCGGCGAGGCGCTGCCCGAGCTTGCGCAGGTGGTACAGGCCGGTCGCCTCGTCGACCGAGTACACCTGCTCGAAATAGCTGTGCCCGTAGCGCAGGCACAGCAGCGCCGCAGCCAGGTGTTCCGACCACGAGAATCGTGCTGTGCGTGCACGGTTCGGGGCCTCGACACCCACGATCGGCAGGCCGAGATCCGCGGCGATGTGCGCGACCACCTCGGGGCGTGCGCCCGCCGGGTCGATGCGCCAGGCAGTGCGGCGCACGGGCAGCGACACGGCACGCAGTACCGAGGTGACCTGCGCGTCCTGGCGCGCCATCTGCCGATACACGCGCACGTTGCGCGGCCACACCAGCTCAAGGGTGTCCTCGGCGGTCTGCCAGAACAGGTTGCCCGCACCTGCGGTGAAACCTTCAGTGCCGTAGCCGATTTCCGAAACGGCGACGGGTAGCGTCATGATCGCCTCACCTCCTGCACTGCCTCAGAAACCGATCACCATCAGCTCGTCGACAGGCGAGTGATCGGTGCTGTCCTCGTCGACCTGTGTCGGTAGTTGCGCGGGCCTGAGTTCGACGCCGTAGGCGAGTAGTCCCCAGCGGGCGAGCATCACGACCTGGGCGCGGGTCACGTCCCCGGCCGCGTAGTCGAGCACCATCCGGCCGCCGTTGCCGAGTTGCTTGGTCTGCACCGACTCGATCTCTTCGAGTCGCGAGTCGCCCGCGTGCGAGAGCCGTTCGGCGAGTGCGTCGTCGACGAACCCGACCACCGCGTCGGCCATCTGTGTTGATGTGGTGAGCTCGGGCTCGATTCCAACGGCGCGCAGCTTGTCGGCGATTACGCCCACGGCGGGGCTGCTCGAGTTGATCACCACCGCGCAGGGGTCCCACCGGTCGACAAGGTCGACCACGCGGGCCACGAGATCGGTTGAGGGGCCGTGCCATCCGAGCTCGACGCGCACTTTGTCGGCCTCGGTCCATGTCGCGGCACCGATCGCGCAGGTTGTCAGGTCCGGTGTCATGTCCACCGCGATCGCGATCGGTCCGCGCACGGTCACCCCTGCCTCGCCCATGCGCGCCCAAGTGCCATCGGGCAGCAGCGCGGGCCGGTCGGCCTCCTCGTCCGGGTAGTCGCCGCGGCCGAGGATCTCGACATCGAATGCCTTGCGTCCGGCCGCCGTGGTCGCGGTGCGCAGCAGCTTGAGCACCTTTGCCGCGGTCTGAATCACGCCGTACGACGGGTTCGCGTACCGCCAGGTTGCCTCAGCGTCGCGCGGCATATCCCCCGGCGCAAGCCATTCGGCGAAGTACAGGCCAATCGAGCGGGCGTAACCCTGTTTTCGCAGCCCCGCCAGCACCGAACCGTTCGGGTGAAGGTCCTTGTTGACCGGCGACGAGGTGTAGATCGTCTGCGGATCGTCCGCGGCGAGCTGCGTCGGGTTGAGAGCGCTCGTTTCGGCCTCGGTGAGGTTGTATGCCTCGTCGTAGACGACTAAATCGACCACGTCGAGACCGCGCCCAGCATCGGCCGACCGGGTGCAGAACAGGATTCGGCCGCCGGTACTGAGCTCGATCTCGCCGATACCCTGCGACAGCGTCCGCCGGGCCACCCTCGACAACAGCGATTTGCGGACACGGATGATCGCCCACAGCCGTTTGTACGCGTCCTCGGCGGTTTTCCAGCGCTGCGCGGTGTACACGATCCGTTCGTGCCGAACGAACAGCCCGTACAACACGCGCAGAACGATGATGAGTGTCTTGCCGTTCTGGCGCGGCACGATCAGCACCACGTCGGGATGCGTCCACCGCCCCTCGGGCGTCGTCCGCAAGATCGCGAGCAGCGAATGCACCTGCCACGGGAACGACCGCCGACCGACACGCCCCGCGAGCTTCAGCGCGCTGTTCCCGCGAACGTCCGAGCCGTCGAACTCGCTTGAATAGTGCGGTTCCTGGCGGCCGGTGAGGGTTGGAAACTCGTCAGAGATCGGCGAGGTCGTCATCGTCAGCCTCGTCGGCGGTGTCGTCGCCCTGGCGGCGGATCTCAGCGAGCAGCTGCCGCAACGTGTTCGCCTGCTGCCGAGCCTCGGCGAGCGCGCCGTCGACGCGAATATCGAGGGTGCCGTCGCGCCCGTCAGCAAGCCGCAGCCACAGCCGTTCGTCGCCGGTGAGTAGGTCGTTCAGCACGTCGAGGCGGTCGGCGACACGCGCGGCCTCGACAATCAGGACGGTTCGCGCGTACGGGTCGCCGTCGCAGGCCAGCTCGGCGCGCAGGCGGTCGCCAGTTGTCAACTCGGACACGGGGTCTCACCCCCTCGCCGGACGAAATTCGGTCGTACAAAAAAATTCCTGACTGTCGACCGTGAGTCAGGGACCAGGGGGTTCCGATTTTTTCGAGGGTGCCACCCAAGCGAGGCTGTTACCTGCCCATCCGCCCCCGAGGCGGGCGAGCGCGGGTCGCAGGTGGTCGCGACTTCCGTCGCCACGTTGCTTGTTGCAGACCGTGTGTAGCAGCCGGTCTGCTCGTGTGCCGCCGTGTGCGCGGGCGTGGCTGTGGTCGGCGGCGAGTGTGTTGCTGTCAGGGTTGCGGGCGGCGTCTCGGTGCATCGGTTCGCCGCACCACCAGCACCGCTCGCCATCGCGGTGCCGGGCGAGCAACCGGGTGCGCTGTTGCTGGTGGCGCCAGCCGAGGCCGCGCTGAGTGGTGGTGCGGCGAGCCATCGCTATTGGAAGGCAATCCGGCGAAAGGCCGGAGGCGGTGTGACGACCCGAACGCCGCTGTCTCGGCCTTCGGCGCGGCCGGTCAGCAGCCGCAGCGCGGCCGGGCGCGGTGTCGGTGCGGACATGTGCACCCCCTTGGGCGTCGAGCTGAGCGTGCGAGAGAACCACCACCGCGGCGTGATCCAGCCAGTCCGACCCACCGGTGACGACCCTCATCCGGCGGAGCCCGTGAGGTGGACGAAGAGCCTTGGAGACAAGCTCTTTCACGTAGGGGCGCGCGGTTGCGAACTTGCGCGCCGACCAATGAGGAGCCAGGCATGTCGGACGCTATCCCCGAACCACTCACCGCGGACTCGGGCCTCATCCCGGCAGCGGATGTCAATCCCGAAGACATTGGGACGTTGACTTTGGAATACAAGGACGGCCAGCCCATCGTCACCCTCAGCGACGGAACACACTTTCCGGCTGAACTGACCGTCGTCGACGGATCTGGCACGCCTCTCGGGAGTTATATCGCTGCTACACCGCCGACGTCGGTGGACATCACGCCGTCCACCCGCGTCTCCCTCTCCGCGTACGTCACGGACTGGTCCCAGTACGACGCGCGCTAGTCAATCCGGGCGGCCAGAGCCTCGGCCAGGGTCTTGGCGAGGTGGCACGGCGAGCACAGGCTCGCCAGATTGGCCCAGTCGTATCGGCCGCCCTCGGCGGAGACGGGCGTGATGTGGTCAACCTCGACGGCGAGGGCGCGGCAGGTGGGACGCTCGCATATCGGGTCGGCCGCGAGCTTGGCGGCACGCAAGGTTCGCCATCTGCGGGTGCTGCCGCTGCCTGTGTAGCCGTTGTGCCCGCTCCATGCCGGGGAGCACGGGCACCGTTGCCCGGCTGACGCGGTTTGTCGGCACCGGCTACACAGTCGAGGCGGTCGGGTCCGCATGGTGCACTCGGTGGCTAGACAGCAGCCTTGATCAGCGCACCGACGATCTTCGCGAGGCCGACACCGACCTCGACCCAGTCGACGGCGGACAGGACAGCGGACAGGGTAGACAGCACGGCAGGCTCCTCGTATAGGGATCGATCGCCCGTGGCGGCGGCCGGACTCGAACCGGCGACCATCGGCACATGTAGCCGCTGCGCTACGCCGCTCGGGCATGAAAAAACCGCCACCGGTCGGCACTTGGGGTGCCGTCGTCAGTAGCGGTTTCGAGTGCCACTGTACAGCAGACACGGAATGTGCTGTACAGCCGTGACGGTTTAGGGGTCCCTCCGGGTCTCCTGTGTATAGACGCGGAGGCCCTCGCTGAGCTTGCCCGCTGCGTTCTCCAGCTGCTCAGGAGTCAAGTACTTTCCGAAGGCAGCCGCCTCGAGCAGCTGCTCACGTACCTGAGAGATATTCCTGTAAGCCCATTCGAGCCGAGTCATCTGCGGCATGTGCGAGACAGTACCTCGAGTCGAACACTCATTCGATAGATCCGTGGGGTGAACTCGCAGATCAACTGTTGCAATTCCATACTCCAATGCTGTAAAGTAATACTCGTTGGTCGGGGTCGGACCCGACCAACAGCAATCACCAACAACCTCCCAGAAAGGGAAACAACATGGAATACAACGAATTCGACTCACGGTTCAAGCACTTCCAGGTCCGTTCGATGATGGGCTACATGCGGTTGACCAAGCTGCTCCTGCGGCTCGAGCTGCCGATCAACATGGAGCCACTCACGGCCGACAGCACTCCGACGGAGTTGGTCGAGAGCGCGACGATTGCCCGGAAGGCACTCCAGGACATGCCGATGGACATGTACCTGCAAGCGACCTTGGGTACCGCGCTGCTCGATTGGATGTGCGGGATTGCGCTCGCAGCGGCGGCGGCCGGTGACGACGATGTCCGCTGGGCGATCGAGGGAGCGTTGCTCCTGACAGTTCGAGCGTCCGACGAGATGGACCTCGCCGAGGATCTGCTCGACGGCAATATCGACCTGACCGACGCGCCGTACGACGAGGAGTAAGAAACAAGCGAGGCCCCGGTCGGTTCGACCGGGGCTTCGCCCCGTTGAAGCCGGGCGGACGGCGGAGCGAGGCGAACCTCTAAGTCGGAACTCCGCCGTCCAGCAATCGACCAACCTCGAAAGGGGTCAACATTCAATGGTAGCCAGTGACGCACAGCGGTTGATAGCCCCCGAGATCGCCGAGCGCTACGACCGCGCGCTCAACACCGTGCAAAAGGACTGGATGACGCGCGGGGAGTGGCCGCCGGTTGTCGGCAAGCGCGGCCGATGGAACGAGTACGACGCCGCTGCGGTCGAGGCCGCGGTGCACGCGCATTTCGTACGCGAGCAGCCTGCGGGCGAGGGCTCGCCCGAGGATCTGCTCACCGTGGCCCAGATCGCCGAGTTCGCCAAGGTGTCGGCCTCGTCCGTGCGCTCGGACCTCTCCCGCGGTCGGCTCGCCCTCGGCGAGCCTGACGACACCACCGGCGGTGTGAAGCGGTGGCGGCGCGCGAAGGTGGCCCAGGCGTACGCGGGACGGCGACGCTATGGCCGCACCTAGAGCCGCGGGTCGTTGACGAGTTGGAAGTCGTGCAGGCCCTCGGCGTCGCCGAGGGCAGTCAGCTCGCGGCCGACCACCTCGCCTGCGGGCATGTCGCAGTCGCGCGCGATCTCGGCGGCCGAGAGGATCATCGGCTCGGCGGCGGTGTGCCACGGAGTGACGGCGTGCGCCTGGTCGCCCACTGTGGCGATGACGCGCAGCTCGGCGCGTCCATCGGCCCGAACGGCGTAGGTTCGAGCAGGCCGGTTGAAGTCGAGGTAGTCGGTCATCGGTCGTTCCGTGTCGAGTTGATTCGAATAGCGGGCAGCTTGACCATCAGCGCCTCGGGGCCGTGCTCCGGTGCGGGCGACGGTGGGCCGATGCCCATCGTCAGCATTGCCAGGGTCTTGTAAATCTGCTGATAACTTTCGCGTTTCGGTTCCACATCCGGCCCCATCGTCCAGGCCAGCGCGAGCAGAAACAGATTCAGCCCCCACATCCCGTCGCAGTACACGACTAGCGCACCGTCGACGTCATCATCGAATGCGATGCCGTCGAGCTCCTGCTCGGAATGCAGCACCGTCATAATTCGCTCCTCCGAGATCGTGAAGACCTCGATATCGTCGGCGTCAGCATCGCTCATGAATTCGGTCATGCTGCCGATCCTCCCCCTTTCGCGTCTCGGCCCGCTAGTGCCAGCACATCGCCGAGCCGGTAGACGTGCATCGAGTTGAGATATCGCGTGGCCTCTTCGATCCGCTTGCCAGTGTGGCACGACCTAGTCCGACCCATCCTTCCGCTTGGCAGAAACGAATACCTATCCGGGCCGCGACGCCTGAACACACCAGGGGCGAGAGCCGTTACGCCCTTCTGATAATCAAGGAGCGGAATGATGATGCGGAAATGTGTTCGTGCGATGTTGATAGCTTCTGGGGCGGCTGCGTCTGCCGCTGTCATTCAGATCGCCCCCGCGGCGGCGGTTGATCCCGCAGTCGTCAAGTGCAGCCAGGAGGGTTCGTACGAAAAATTCCAACAATGCATCAAGACCGAGCAGGATGCCGATGCCAAAATCGCTGCTTTGAAGAGGGAGCAGAGGGAAGCCGAAAACAAATGCAGAAGAAATAAGGACAGGGAGGCATGCTCGAAGGCTGACGACCTTGAGTTTGAGATCAGAGAGCTCGAACGCTGAGACTGCGCCGACGAGATTCGTGGTAGCCCGGGACCGCTTTCCGGGCGACTACGTTCGTGTGAACACGCCCGCTGTCATCACCGGCGAGTTGCTCTCTTCGCTCACCCGGCCGATCCTGTCTGATTTCGTCACTCACGGCGGGTCATCGATAGCACGTCGCCGAGTCGGTAGACGTGCACTGAGCTGGCGTCGATCGGGTGATCGGTGATCCGTTGGCCGTGCTGCCACCCGCGGGGCTCGATCCGGCGTTCACGAGCCCACCGGTACAGCGTCGTTTTCGGCACGACGGCACCGACGCTCTCGGTGACGCGAACGAGGTCGGCAAGGCTGTAGAGCATCTCCTCGGCCGCTGCGCGCACGGCGTCGAGGATCTCGGCGACTTCGTGCTGTGTGCGGCACCGCCCGCACCGGACCCAGCTTGCGCCGAGTGGGGCGCGTAGCTCCCACCGGCATTCGCTCCCGTCGTCGAGCAGGGTCGGGCACGGCCCGAGATACCGGCGCTCGACCGGCCGATCGACGACGTACCGAATCTGCGCGAGCGCGCCGGACACCTCGACGAGCAAGTCGTGCGCGGCCTCGTGCGCACGCACCTCGCGGCGATGCTGGGCAAGCCACAACGCGGCCTGTTCGAGTTGGCTCGGCGCGGTGATCGGCAGTGTGCCGGGGTCTGTGCCGGTGTCGCCTCGGTGTACGCGCGCCAGCTCGACGAGTGCCGGGCCGCCGATGTACGGGGTGACGCGGAGATCCTCGGCGAGTGCGCGTGTCCAGCCGTTAACGGTGGTTTCCAGACGTGCGACGGCGTGGTCGCCTTGCATCGTGGCGCGGTGGTTGGTGGCTCGGATCGGTAGGGGCGTTTCGGCCGAGCGCCCGCCGGCTGAATGCGGCCCGAGCCGTCCGAGACCGGCGCGGGTGATCGCCAGCTCGGCGAGCAGGCTCGGCACCTCGCGCAGATCGGTCACGACGCCATCGGCGCATGTCTGGCACAGCGGTAGGCCGTCGCCGACCGGCCGCGCGCATTCGGCGCACGGTGTTTCGCTCATCGCTGCCACCGCCAGATTGCGCGTACAGCATCCGCGGCGAGGCCGAGCAATCCGCGCTGTTGCGGCGGTACTGCGGGAAGGTCGGGTACAGGCCGGGGCGCTGGACGCGGTTGTGTGGGCCATGGCTTGCCGGGCTCACCGAGTACGTCACGCTCGTAAGTCTCGAACCATGCCATTGCTCTATGCCTCCTCGGGTCGGCCGCCGGACAGAATCGCGACGAAGTCACGAACGGTCATGAGAACGATTTGCGCGCCGGGGTCGCTGATTCCGCGCCTCTTGGCGATGACGAGCCCGGCGAGTGCGTCGTCGTTGCCCCTCTCGGCCTCGGCCTCGCCGAGCCAGGTTCCTGCCTCGATTCGGCCGCCGTAGTCCTTGCACTCGAGGACGATTCGGCCGCCGCCAGGTGCGCGCACTCCGCCGATGTCGCCGCGGTCCTTTGCTCCGTTGCGGGCTCGACGCTCGATTCGGTCGTCGTCGAGCTGCTCGGCGAGGTAGCGGGCGATGCTGCTCTCGTGCCGGGTTCCGGCGGCCTTGGCGCTGGCGCGTGATCGGGTCACGTCGGTTCACCCCACACCGGAACCTCGGTCGTGCGGTTGTCGAGGTCGCCGAGGAGGCGGCGGCGAACGTGCCCGCGCAACTGTTCGACGGCGAGCGGATCGACGTTGACCCGGTCGACGAGCGCCTGCGCGGCCTGGTCGATGAGCTCGCCCGGGGCCTCGGGTTTGACCTTGCCGAGTGCGGACGCGGCGCCGGTGCCGAATCCGTCGAGGAACACGGCGAGCACGGTCTCGAACGGCACGGTCACGAGGTCGACCGGCGCGCGGTCGGCCTCGGCCGCGTGATCGGCGGCGGCGCCCTGCATGTCCCGGACGTTCTGGCCGAACTTCTCGAGCGCGACGGCGACGGCAGAGAGCCCGGTGTACACGAGGCGGGTCGCGCCGTCGTGCCCGTGCACAGCGATCGCGTCCTCGACCGACGGCCATACGACCGTTGATCGGCGCTCGCCGCGCCAGCGCACGACCGTCGTCCCGTCGTCGAAGGTGACGCCGTCGGCGACCACGCCGGTACCGCTGTAGCCGGTCACGTCCTCGTCGCGGTGAAACTCGAATGTCCGGATGGTCATCGGTGTTGCTCCTGCATTCCTCGGGTGAGTGATCTAGCGCGGGGTGGCGCCGAGCCGGGCGGGTGCGCCGTTTGTCAGGCGTGCGAGGCACGGCATTTTCTGGGGGGCGTTGCGCTCGGTGACGCAGGCGCAGTTCGGATCGGCTTTGCAGCGCGGGCAGGGTCGGTCTATGGCGCCGTTGACGTCGTAGGCGGCCCACACTGGATCACCGGCAGCCCTGAGCGGCAGCCCGGTGCCCGACACGGGTAGCGCCGCGGTGACGGCGGCGTGCACCTCGGCGGCGGTTTCACGTTCGGCGCGCTGGCGCCGGGCCTCGCGGCCGTGGTGGAGCAGGTCGCCGATACCGATCGTGCGACCGTCGGTTTCGCCCTCGTAGTAGCGAATGACGCCCTCGAGCAGGTCCGGCGCGTCGAGCTTCCACCGTTCGATGCTCTCGGCCCACGCGGCGAGCCGCGCCTTGTCCGGGTCGCCGAGCTTGTCGTCGTAGATGCGTGCCCGGGACCACGCCGCCGCGGCAGCGCGCACGCTGCGGTCACTCGCTGCGATCTCCAAGGGTTCTCACCTCCCGTAGCAGTTCCTCGGCGGCGGCGTGTGCGTCGACCGCCTTCTCGGTGGGTTTGGATCGGCCTCGGCGACCGCGGGCGTTGGCGGCCTTGTGCACGAATGCCGGTATCTGTGTTGGACTCCACGAGTCCGACTCGGTCCATGCCTTGAGGCCCTCGGCGATGGAGGGCGGCGGGATTCCGGCCGCGAGGCATGAATCGATTTCGACGCCGACCTTGGCGAGCACGCCCGCCTCGAGCGGCACCGACAGCGCCTCGCTGAACGCAACCGCGATTGCGTGCGCCGGTGCGCTGCGCGCGGTCGCATTGAGCCGAGCGGCGACCTGTGCGCCGTGTGACGGGCGCAGTGCAACCGCTCCCCCCGGCTCGCGCGCGCTCGCGCGGTCGTGAGTTACGTCGACTACGGGGGGACGTGTATTCCCTTCTCCCCTTCTCCCCTTCTCCCCTTCTCCGGTCGATGGGGTGTCGCGAATGTCTCGCGAGGGCGTCGCGGCAGGCTCGCGAATTTCGGCGTTCTCGCTGGTCGGCAGCGGGTAGCGAGATTTGCCGGGGCGGTCGACCCGTTGGTGCGTCTCCCACGTGGTGATGAACAAATACGCCTTGCCGTCGACGGTGTAGCGCTGAATCAGGTTGCGCGCGTGCAGCGTCGAGAGCGCGGATTCAACCCTCGCGAAAGTTTCGCGAGGTTCACGCTCGAGGTCACCGGCGAACAGGTCGGCACAGATTGACGCGAGCTTGTCGACGCCGACGCCGTTGTCGTCGACGTAGGACCACAGGCCGATGAACACCAGCCGCTCGTCCCACGTGAGCGCGTCGACATCGTCCGAGCGCCAGAACTCGGGGCGAATGGACCGGATTCGCATTCTCGTCGGCCTCCTTCCAACTGTCGCCGTGATGCGTGATTGAGCGGCCCGGCGGCACGCACCGCCGGGCCGCTGTGGCTATGTGCCGCGGACGTCGAGGCGGTCGGCGAACTCGCGCAGCGTCGCGGCAGGGTCACCGTTGACCGCCCGGCGGTACTTGTCGGCGCTCACTGGGCACCCCCGGCGGTCTCATCGGCCGCCTCCGGCAGCGCACGCTCGTCGGTGGCCTCGGCTACGCTGTCCGGCTCGATCGGAGCCTCGAGATAGTCGATGAGGTTGGACGCCTCGCTGCGGGTGAGCTCTTTCGAGCTGGTGAACGGGCGGCCGAACTGCTCGCCGAGGTATCCGAGCTTGTCGTCGCGGTCGGTTACGCCGGACCGGTCGAGCAGGATCGCGAGTTTCTGCTGCTGCGCGGTCGTGCTCATCGGTTCGGTGGCGGGCTCGTCGCCGGGCAGCGGGGGCGCGTCGGCGGTCGGCACCTCGGCCGCGGGCGCTGCTGCGGCCGCAGGTTGTTCGGCGGATGTCCGGCGGGTGCGGCGCTTGCGCTGCGCAGTGCCGGGCTCGATCGCCTCCTGGGCGACGTCGGCCCGCTCGGCCACGGCCCGTACCGGCACGGGCTGCTCGTCCATGAGGTCTTCGGCGATGGCCGCGCCCGACAGCACCTCGGGGAACTTCCGCTTGCACAGGCGGCTCGTCGCGCGCGCGACGAGCTTGTCCTCGGGGTAGCCGCCGAGGTCGATCTTGGCGTTCTTGGCCTGCTGCGCGGTGAACGACACCCGCGTCCACTCGTCCTCGCCGCGCCGACGGCCCTCGATCACGGCCCGGGTGTCGTTGGTCTCGATGAACCGGATTTCGTGCCCGGCCTGGATGATGCGGCGGCGCATGAACTCGGCGTAGAAACCGATCCGGCCGTGCACGCTGAAGATGTTGCCGAGCGCGTCGAGCGGGTCGATGTCGAGCTCGTAGCCCTTCATCATCGCGGCGGCGACCTGTGCAGGCTTGCCCTTCATCGTGGTTGGCACGAAATCGGTTCCGGCGAGTACCTCGGCGGCCTTGGCGGTCTCGAAGAACAGTTCGAGCCATTCCCGCGACCGCTCGCCGCGCGTCTGTGTCGTGGTTTCGGCGAGCTGCACGGCGGTGGCCTCACCGAACCGGTACGGCTGAATCTGGGTCACTTGCTGGTCCTTTCGTAGATGACGCGGGCGACTTCGCCGTCCGGGTGGGGCGGTGTGAGTTCCTCGCCGATCAGGTCGCGTGATTCGTCGTCGAACCGGGCGACCTGCTGCACGTACCGAAAATCGTTGAGCTGCTTGGTGTCCGCAGTGACGGGCACGAGCGAGTACCCGTCGGCGCGCACGTGCACGACACCGGTTCGCTCGACTTCGGGCACCGGGTGCTCGGTGCCGTCGTCGGCGAGGTGGATGTCTGCGTGCCGGTAGGCGGCAAGCTGTAGTGCGGTCTCGCCGAACACGCCGGATCGGGTCGTCTTGATGTCGAGCAGCCAGCGCACGACTTGCCCGTCGGGCATGGTCAGATCGGCGATGAGGTCGCATGTTCCGGCGTAGCCGTACCGGTAGCTCGCGACGACGAACTCGACGAGCACTGGCTCGACGTCCCATTCGTCGAGGAATCGCACGTACGCCTCGACATGGCCGCGCAGCTCCTCGGGCACGGTGACCCGCTCGCCCTGCACGAGCTGCTCGGCGAGCCCGTGTACCTCGGTGCCGCGTTTTGCGGCGGCGTCGCGGTCGTCGTAGCGGGCCTTCTTGAGCCGGTCGAGCCGGGTCGCGACCGGCAGCTCGGCGAGCTCGTCCCACGCGTTCACCGCCGCGTCTGCGGTCGCGTTCGCCGCCCAGTTGATGAGTGCCTTCTTCGGCAGGCCGTTGCCGAGAATCGTTGTCACGCCTGGCATTCGGGCGCCGGTGCCGTCGACGTAGTAGTGATTGCGCCCTGCGGCCTTGCGCCGGACCGGCGGAACAAACGTGGTCACGCGCTCACCTCGACGACCCGCACGGCCTTCGCCCCGACTGCGACGGGGATTCGACTACCGGGAATGTGCAGCAGCCACGCGCCGCCGTCCGCTGCCTTCGCGTAGACCTGCGCACCGGCCACGAGGACGCCGACCGGGGTGTCGATGTCCTCGACCGCAACGACGAGCTGCTTGCTGGGCGCGCCGCCGCGCTGGCTGCGCCCGTAGCACGAGCCACACATGCCCTTGGCGTGCTGGCGCACGTGCCCGACGCCGTCCACGTTGGACATCGGCCGCAGGCACATCGAGCACGGCGTCGTGAGGCGGCCCGCCCCGGCCGAGACGAGTCCGAGCATTGCGAGCAGCTCGGCGGCGTCGTCACGGTCGGCGGCGTAGTGGCACGTGGTGAGCATGGCCGCGTACCGGTCGGTGTCGGTGAGCTCGCGCACCTGGCCGATCTGGTCGACACCGCGCAGGGTGTTGTCCTCCATCACGCCACCCCCGCCCGATAATCGAGGTCACGGTCGCGGGCGCGATCCCACGCCGCGCCGGTGTCCTCGACGGCGTCGGCGAGCCCGGTGTGCGAGCAGCAGGGGCAGCCCTCGCCGTCACGCTCCGGGCACAAGTCCTCGAGCGCAGTAGTGCCTCGCATGTGCCGCGCCAGGATCGCCAGCGTGACGAACACACACCACGCGAGCCCGCCGAGGATGAAGGCACGGGCGACGAGATCAGCAATCGGCATGGTTTGCCCCGTTCGACGTGGTGCGTGTGCGCCCCAGCTCGAACAGCGCGAGGCGGGCGTCGGCCAGCTCGCGGCGGAGGTTCTTCGTCTGCTCGCCGAATTGGGCGATGGCGTGCGCGTTGATCTCTGCGACGGCCTGCGCGATCTCGAGATCGGCTGTGAGCCGGTGGATTTCGTCAACGTGCGCGGCCTGCTCGGCGGCGTCGTAGGCGCTCATCGCGCACCGCCGGTCTCGGCGCGAGCCTGGTCGATGTCGTATCCGGCGTTGTGGCGGTCGTTTGCCTTGCCTTCGGCGCAGGTTGCGAGCAGCCATCCCGAGCGTTTCGGGTCCGGCACGAAACAACGCATGTCGCAGTACTGGCAATACGGCCCCATCACCAACCACCGCCTATGCGCAGCGCGTAGTCGAGTTCATGCTGCGGGCGACCGCCGTCGACCGCTGGCGATGCGAGCCGCTCGGCACGGGGCAGCGGAATCGTCGGCGGGTCAACGAGATTTGGCTGCTGCTCGAGCTGCTCTCGCAGCGCGTCGACGGTGAGCGGCGCGGGTAACCCGGGGCCGCGGCGCGCTTGGTGGCGTCCGTTGTGGCGTGGCATCGTTACACTCCTGGTCGTTGTCTCGTGCGCGTCGAGTTGGGCCTCGGCGCGCAGGGTCGAGGTGACGGTTTGGCTGGCGCCCGGCGCGGGTTCACCTACGCCGGGCGCCGCTGCGTTCGGGGCGCCGGTCTCGATCGGTGTGGCGCCCATCGGGTCTCTCCTGTCCTCGTGTCGGTGGTTGGTGTGTGGCCGACCGAGTTCGGGTGTGAGGGGGTCACCCGGCGGTCCGTCGGTCGGTCACGCGCCCCCGCGGTGGCGTTCGGCGCACCACCGCGGGGAAGTCATGCCGCGTTGCGGCGCTTCATCCGGGCGGCGGTGCGTCGGCTCAGTCCGGCCTCGGCGGTGGGGGCCTCAGCGGCAGCGCTCGATTCGTCGGCCGGTCGGCGGTCGGCGAGCTTGGCGAGCTTGCGCTGTCCGGCCTCGCGCATCTGCTCGACGAGCACGGCCATGTCCGCGCGGGTCATGCGCCAGCGCTGCCCGGCGAGAACGGCAGGGGTCTCGCCGCTCGTGATGCGGCGGCTGAGCCAGTCGACCGACGGCGCGCCGGTCAGTTCGCACACCTGCTCGAGGGGAAATGTCTCGAATTCGCCTGCGGCGGTCACTGTTCGGCACCCCCTCGGCTAACTCCGGTTGCCTCGGTGGTGGTTTCGGCGGTTCCCCGCACTGCGGGAACGAGCATTGCGTCGATCGCGTATCGGATATCGGCCGCTGAAAACGTGTATGAGTGGCCGGATTTGCGGGCAGACAGGCGGCGGTCACGTACGCGCTTACGCAGCCAGTCCTCGGAAACGTGCAGACGCTCGGCGGTTTCGGCGAGGGTGTAGAGCCGCAGCTCATCGATAGAGGTCATCGCAGCTTTTCCTCGATCGCTGCGAACAGACCGGCGACCTTGACGCCGAGAACGGTCGCGATACGCGAGAGCTCGTTGTTGGTGAATGCCGTACGAGCGTGGATGCGTCGTTGCCAGGTCGAGGCACTAATGCGCGCGCCCTCGGCGACCGATTTCTCGGTGCGGTCGGCCTGCGCGATGGCCTCGCGAACCGCTTCCGCGGTTGCCGTGTTCACGGGGTGCATGTCGCCCACACTAAGGGACTGTTCTGTCCTTTAGCAACCCTGCATAGTCTGTTTAACCGACCGTTCAGGGGGTTAACGGCAATCGTTCGGACACTATCGCGTCCTACGGTGACACTTGCCTAACGGTCAGATGAGGCCCTTAAATAGACAGCATGGACACCCCTGGCGCCCAAGATTTACCCTCCGACGAGGAGATGGACGCGGCCGCGCACGAACTCGACGTTGCATTCGGCGAGGCGATAAGGCGACTGCGCATGAGCAAGGATTGGCGGCAGGAGGATCTCGCCGCCCGCGCCCGCTTGAGCGTCAAGACAATCGGACGGATCGAGAACGGTTCGACGATGCAGACGCCTCAAATGCTGCGGATCAGTACCGCGTTCGGCATTGGACTCGGCGATCTGGTGAAGCAAGCCCTCGACCTCGATACACCCCCGGCGAAACCGTCCAGATCGAGGGCAAGGGCATCGAACAAATCCAGATCGACACGGAAACCGCCGCGTGCGGCGGATTGAACGGGCGCCACGCGAGCGAGCTATAGGCCGAGAGTTTCCGCGCTCAACTCGTTCATCACCTTGATGGGGTCGTGCCCGCGCGCCTTGATCTCGAGGAACAGGCGTGCCGCCGACATGCGTCGCGCGCCTGCGATCAATTCGGACAGATCCTCCGAACGCTGCCGACCCTCACCAGCCGTTTGCCCCATGCGCACCCTCGATCGACTCGTCTACCCGCCACCGGCCGCGAGCCCCCGACGCTCGCTCGAACACCTGTTCGATACTACTGGGCGAGCGAGTTCGCGCTTCGTATTGCGATGGTTCCCCCGCCACAGTCGTAGGACCAATGGGTAACGACAGCGTAGCCAGGACGATGCGAGCCGGTCTGTCCGATTTCGATTTTGCCTCAAATTGTTACCGAATAAAAGGTTTGAGACAGCGGAAACCGGGGCGTAGCACCGGGTTACGCCCCAGCCCCTTGTGACCGATCACTGTCTAAGCGGTTCTGCGTGGTTGCTGATCACTGAGCAGTGCCCGCGAGATTTCGGCGTCCGCGACAGCAGCGACCTGCGCGACCTGCTGGTCGAAATCGGCCCGCATCCGCGAGACCGTCTCGACTGCCTCGGCGCGAGCCTCGACGGCTTCCTCGTGAGCGAGGTCGCGCAGAGCGAGCGCGGCGTCGCGCTCTCGCCGGGCCGCGTGCGCCTCGCGCTCGGCACTATGCCGGGCACGCTCCGCCGCGGCGATGATGGCCCGCGCCCGGTCGAGCTCGGCGGCCAGGCGCCCGGCGTCGCTCTGCTCGGCCGCCGCCTCTGCCTCTGCGGCGAACCGGCGCGCCGCGCGGTGTGCACGGACGGGGTTGTGACCGGGATCGGCGCAGTACGCGGGCGGGCGACCCGGCCCGGTGCGCGGCGGAATCACCAAGCCGCACACGGAATCCGGGCCGGTCGGAAATCGGCAGTGACCTGCGGAGAATTTCATTTCATTGCACCCGTCATGAAATGCAATCGCCGGTCACGCGGCAGCGGCGAGCAGGTCGCCGGCCTCGTGCTCGGCGACATGGTCGACCGCGGCGTCGTAGGTATCGAACACGGCCGACTGCACGAGCCCGTGCTCGTCCATCCACACCGCCTCGAAACCCTCGGCGACGCGCTCGATTTCGCCGAGGCGCCCGAGCTGCACGAGACGGCGCCGCCGGGCCTGCTCGATACCGACCACCTTGCTACGCAGCCGAGGCAGGCGCCCGGCTATAACCTGCGCGCTCGCCGCAGAGGCCGCCGCCGAGTTGTGCCCGTACCGGCGATCGGTGATCGTGATCGATGAGTGCCCGGCGTCGCGCGATACGACCCAGATCGGTTCGCCGTCTTGCAGGCGCCACGAGATGCCGGTGTGCCTCGTCGTGTACGGGGTGAGGCGCTTGGACTTGAGGCGGGCGGCGATGCGTCCGTACCGCTTACGCAGTTCGTCGAAGCTCAGCCCGTCCCACCCGGCCGCGCCGGTGAACGGGGTTGGGTTGGCCGCGACAAGCGCGTCGAGGCGCTCGAGCGCGGGTGCCCATCCCTGTTGCCAGAATCGGACCGAGGTCACCGGTAGACCGGTCGGGGTGAGGAACAGCCAGGCGTCGGCCGCGCGGTCGAGGTCGAGCCGGGCGACCGTCTCCAGCGGAACGAACGTCACACGCACGCCGCGCTCAGTCTTCGGGTCGCCGAGCTTCATTCGGCCGTTGGCCCACTTCCACGCCCGGACGATCGAGACCGCGCCCGTGTCGCGGTTGATATCGCCGACCTTCAGCGCGCCCTGCTCGCCGGGCCGCGCCATGCTCATTACGCCGAACTCCCACCACGGCCGCCAGAAGGGCTCAAGTAGTTGCTCGAGCAGTTCGTACTCGAGCTCGTCGAGGTGGTCGACTTCGCGTGCCGAGCATTTCGGCAGCTTGGTCTCGGCGCAGGGATTCCACGGGACGAGCGGTGTCGGCCTCTTCCGAGCAGCAGCGCCCATGGCCGCGGCGAGTACGCCGTGCTTGTTGCGGATCGTCTTGGGTTTGTTGTCGAACTCGGTTTCGAGCCACTCGACCCACGCGGCATCGAGCTCGGGCGTAAGCGCGTCGACGGGCAGGTTCTCGCCGAAAAACGGGATCATGTCGCGGTCGATCATCCGGCGGTACTTGCGCTTGGTCTCCTCGTCCACGCTCTTGCCGAGGCTGTCGACGTAGCGGTGAAGCCAGACTTTCAGCGTGACGACGTCAGGCTCGGCGGCGAGCTGGGCCGCGAGGACACGCTCGGCCTCGATCGGGCCGACGCGGTCGAGCAGCTTCGCCCAGCGGATTGCGGCCGCGTGGTCGGTGAAGGTCTGCGAGGTCTCGGTCTCGTCTTCGCCGGGGCGGGTGATCCGGTAGCGCACTTGGCTTACCGTGCTGCCGTCCTTGCGAACGCGAATGCGGGGCGTGGTCTTGCGGGGTCGTGCCACGGGGCATGGTCCTTCGACTCGGGCCGAATCCCCTCAGATTCCCGATTGTGGACCGCAATGTGGACGCAGACAGGGCCAAGATCATTGATCTCAGCCCTGACCTGCGCTTACGTGGTGGGCGAAGGGGGACTTGAACCGCTGTATTTCCCCTGCTCACGACATGTAACCTTGGGATACTTTGGGAAAGTATGGGATAAGGCGGGAGCGTTTGAGGCGAGATTAGCCCCCAATGTTGACCCGGTCAACAGACCCTTCCAACGCCTCTCGGCGTACTCTGAGCAGAAATAACCCCCGCCGCGGCGGCCACCGCGCGGGGGTACGGACTCCTGAACCGGAGGAATCGTGCCTAATCATACGCAGTACCGAGACCTCGCCGACCGTGTCGTGTCGATCCGCAAGCGTCGGCGCCTCACGCAGCCCGAGCTCGCCGCCGCGGCTGGTCTGTCACACTCCTACATTTCCAAGCTTGAGAACCGCGACCCCTCGTGCCTGCACCCGCGCCTCGCGACGCTGCGCAAGATCGCCGGGGCGCTCGGCGTGACCACGACCGTATTGCAGGGCAACGGGCCCGGCGACGCCGAGGCCGCCGACCCGGCCACCCTCAACCTGTGGGAACCGGTGCGGCACGCGCTCGCGTCGCCGCCCGCCCTCGACGAGGACGATGCCCCGACCGCGGCCGAGGTGCGCGCCGAGCTGCACCGGCTACAGGGCGAGATGGCCGCTCACAAGTATGAGGCGATGGCCGCGGCCGTGCCCGGCCTGCTGCGCGACTCGGCCGCCGTCGGCGACCGAGCGCTGCGCTCGGCGGCGCTCGGCATGGTCGGGTGGTTGCTCGTCCAGAATCGCCAATGGTCCGACGCCGAGCTCGTGCTCGACCAGGCGGTCGACGCCGCCGACGACGAGGTACTCGCCGCCGCCGCGATCAATACCCGCGTGTGGTCCGAGATTCGGCAGGGCAACCTCGGCGACGCTCGCGCGCTCGCGCTCAAATGGGCGGACCGGATCGAGCCGAGATTCTCGCGCGCGACCGTCGCGAACCTCGCCGCTTGGGGCCGACTGTGGATGTACGTCGCCACGATCGCCGTGCGAGATAACCGACCGCACGAGCACCAGGACGCGCTCGGCCTCGCCCGCGCGGCGGCGGCCCGCATCGGTTCCGAGGTACTCGCCGAGACCGCAACGACGCGCACGTTCGGCCCGACCACGGTCGAGCACGTCGCCGTCGAAACCGCGGCACTGTCCGAACAGCCGGGCCTTGCGCTGGCGCTCGCCGAGCGCACGCCGCCCGCCGCGCTTCTGCCCACGGCGGCCGGTCGCCTGCGGCACCGCCTCGACAAGGCGAGCGCACACTCGCAGCTCGGCAACTGGAACGACGCCATGGTCGAGTTGCGCGGCCTCGCGGACACCGCGCCCGAGTGGCTCGTGCAGCAGCGCTACGCCCGCGACATCGTGGGCGGGATCGTCGAGCGGCGGCGCTCGCTGACCGATGACATGCGCCAGCTCGCCGACACAGTGCGTCTCGAGCTGTAGCCCGAAACTGACAGTTCGGGCCGACTCGGTCCGAAACTGACAGTGCGCGAACCGACCTCGGCGGCGAGTCTTATCACAACGCCGACGCCGGATGAACCTCGAGAGTCTCCGGCGTCGGCGGAATCCAATCCTCTACCGCCGGGGGTGGCCGATGGCCGCATCGCGAGAAATGGCGGCGCTCATCGCCGCCGAGGACGACCTACTCAATCGCTCATTCCTGCCGCATGATTGGCCGCACGAGGCGCCCGACCGGGCGTTCAGCGTCGAGGGCGCCCACTACGCCATGCAGCGGCACATGTCGTGCCCGATCGACTCGTGCGCCCGCAAGCGGGCCGCGCACGCCGTGCTCGTCGAGGCCGGTCACATCGTGCCCGACCCGCGCAACTCACGGGGCCTCGAATGATCGGCGAGCTTGCCCGCCTCGACGGGCACGACGACGACCAGGCCCGGCCCTCCGCTTGGCTGCAACACGATGATGGCTCGTGGTGGGCCGTCGATGAGTACGGGATCGCTTGGCCTGTCGCCACATTCAGCACGCTCGACGAACTCGAGGACGACGCCGAGGCGGCGCTCGCCGCGATCGGTCAACACGTAGTGATCGACGTTGAGCCGCTCGCCGTGATCGACACGGAGCCGTCGCAGTGACGGCCGCCGCGGCGGCGCTCGGCCAGCCCGACAAGCGAGACGCCGGCATCCGGCGGTACTACGGGCTCGGCGCGTTCGCGATGCTGTCCGGCCACCCGTACGGGCAACTCGTGCATTGGCGCCACAGTGAGCGAATCTGGGTACCGTCGCCCGATATCGAGATTGGCCGGTGGCCGGGGTGGTCGCTGGCGTGCATACGCGCATGGTCGCCCGACGGCGACCCGTTCGGCCGACCGGACACCGTGAAGTTTCGCGACGCCGCCGAGGTGGCTCGGTGTTGGCATATGCCGCGCGAGTCGCTCTGGGCTTGCATCGGCGACGGCACACTGCCGGGGCCGGTCGTGTGGATCGACGACCGGCCGGGGTGGCGACAGTGAGGGCAATCGGCCTTGTGCGCGCCGAGGTTTCAGCCGACCCGCGCGTCGACGAGACGATGATTCGCTCGCTCGCCGCCGCCCGAGGCTACGAACTGCGCGGCATCCTCACGATTCACCCGGGCACATACATGCCGACGACGCTCACTGTGCAGACCGCGGCCAAGCAGGGCGCCGTCGCGGTGCTCGCGCCCTCGCTGGCACATCTCGGCGGCACCGAGCGCGCGGTCGCGCTGGCGTGCGATGTCGTCACACCGCAAGAGACCGTTCGGCGGTCCGGCGATGCGAGTCGCTAACAGCTGGACCACCTACGCACGAAACCGCCCACCAGAAACGCCTTGGAGCTGCCTTGACCACACCAGCACGAACGATCCAAGTCCCGTCAGAGCCGACTATCGAGGCTGTGCTCGCGGGGATGCTCGCAAACCGGGCGTCCGCCATGGCCGAAGGCATGGCCGACTACGTTGTTCACCTCTGGGGGCTCGGGCCTGTCGACGGCATCGTTCCCGGTCTCGCGTGTGTGGCGGTCGACCCGGGCGACGGGCGCGACGGCGAAGCTCCAATTTTGGAGCACGCCGCACAGCTCGTCGAACAGGTTCCCGCCCTGTGGGGGTTCGGTATCTCGTGGGTCGGATGGGTCGAGGCATTCGCCAGTCCCGAAGAGATACCGGCCGAGGCGAAGGTCGCGGCGGCGCTAGGCACGCTGTGTGAACGCCCTACCGCCAAGCAGGTGGTCGGCGCGACCGTCTACGACGGCCGAGGTGGCGCGCACACCTCCTACATCCACCTCCACGCCCCCGAACTCGGTACAACGCATCTCAGTTTCGACACCCACACGCGCGCAAGCGAACTCGTCGCCGATTTCAACGGCGGAAGCATTGCCGCGCAGGCATGGGCCGCGGCGCTGCACCTCGACCAGACAGCCAACCGAGCAGCCCTCGCCGTGCTGCGTTCCGCCCTCGCGCTCGATGAAGGCAGCGCCGGGCTAGCGCCATGAAGGCGCCTCGAACGACTGAGCGCGCACCGGACGCTCAGGTAGAAGAGATGGGGGTATCCCATGTTATCTCGTTGTAACACAATCCTTTTCGCT
This sequence comes from Nocardia brasiliensis, assembly GCF_042691675.1. Classification (GTDB taxonomy): domain Bacteria; phylum Actinomycetota; class Actinomycetes; order Mycobacteriales; family Mycobacteriaceae; genus Nocardia; species Nocardia brasiliensis_D. The sequence goes on along the minus strand of NZ_CP170507.1, from coordinate 76,273 downwards.
GGAATCCTCGGGTCCGCTGTACTCGTCGGAGCACCCGCCGGGGCCACGGCTGATACACACCCCGAGTTCGTCGCCGCCAAGTCTTGCGGGTTCGAGTTCACCCACAGTCGGCCGTCGGTGTACCCACCCTCGATCAAGGGCAATGGCTTCGCCCAGTGTGATGTACCGCCGGATCAGCACATCTTGACTCTGTCGCTGGAATACAAGCAGGGCCGCAAGTGGATACCCGCCGCCTACATCAACGATTCAGGAATCCCGCCGGGCCCGCCGAACTCGCGGTCGTACGAGGTGAGCGCGGCCTGTTACGCGGGAACCTGGCGTGTCAGTATGAGTGTGACTGGCCGCCTGCAAGGCAACCCGTTCGTGTTCAGCGACTACTCAAGCACGCGCGAGATACCGACGAGCCAATGCCCGAGCCGATGAAAGGAAACCCCCTGATGCCGGACCCTCTCGACGCGAACAAGTCTCGGGAATTGCGGGACAAGATCCAACCGATCTACGAGGAAACGGCGACCTTGCTCGGTGCCGAGCATCCGGCGGCAGTGTCGCTGCAACGCGCAGCAACCGAACTCGCCGCCGCCGCGCCCGTCCCTCGCCGCTACGGCGACTATGAATCAGAGGCGTCGACCGCATAAGAACGACAGCAGACGATCGGGCGTGCCGCGTCACGCCCGATCGTCTTGCGTTAACGTGTCGCCCTCGACGGGCGATCACTCGGCAAAACCCAATCACGCCAGGGGGAACCTTGACCGGTCCGACGCCGTCCGACATACCGCCGTATTCGCCATCACCCGGACCGCCTCGCCAGGCGCCGAAAAAGGCCACCCGTACCCCGTTGATCATCGGTGGTGTGGTGGTCGTGCTGTTCGCGATGTTCTGGGTAATCGGCACAGTGAGCAAGGGTGACAAGGAATCAGCACCAGCCGTCGCGAGCACAAGCTCGGCACCGAGCACTACGACGCCGGCATCCTCGACCGCGGTCGTCGCTCCCCCTCCGACGATGTCCTCACCAACTACCGAGGCCGCGCCGGTGGCCGCCTGCTACCCATCGAGCCCGATCGCCGACCCCGAGCTCGCGGCGTTCGCTGCGGGCCTGTCGCTGCCGCCCGGCGTGCAGGTCGTCACCGGCCGCGTGAGCACACAGAGCAGCAAGCCGGGGCAGGTCGGGGTCGCACTCGATTTGTGCGTGCCCGGCTCGACCGATGCCGACTCGCTGCGCCCGATCGCGACCAGCATCGCCGCCGCATTGAAACCGACCGCGCTCGGTGCCCGTACGTTCGCGCTGTATGTCGCCGACATGAGCGCCGAGTACAAGGACGAGGCCAAGCTCAAGGATGGCGATTACGCGCTGCACCTGTGGAACGGCAAGCCATCGGCCGCCGCCGATAATGCCCGGTGGGAGGTCACCGGACGCTGAGCCTAGACGCACGAGACGCGCCCCCCGCCGAATCGGCGGGGGGCGCGGTCGTTCTCAGGTTCGGCTACAGGTCGTACGCCTCGATAATCGCGTCGACCGCGGGCGAACGGAATTCCGATTGGAACAACGGGTAGTTGCCCTCGACGAAGAACCCCCACCGGCGGTTAGTCGCGCCGCTACTCACCACGGCGCCGGAGTCCTCCCACGACAGGAACGGCGTCGAGTAGTCCCCATTCCGGTAGAGCCGGAACACATCTGCGGTGTTCCCTGCGTTGCGCTCGCGACGGAAATCGAACGTATCCGTCAGTGCGGCGTTCGTCGCGACGACTGCCCGCTGTGTCTGCCCAGTCTGCCCGGTCGAGAGCCCGCCTGTCGGAGGGGCCCCGGTCTGGGTGTAGATGGCGCACCCGAGGCCAGTGCTGGCGACGAAATAGCACATCGTGCCCGAGCCGAAGGTGTCGCCGACGGCGAGCACGGCCCCGGTGAAATTGTCCGTCGCCGCGTTGCCGACCGGTGCGATGAATTGCAACTTGACGCCGTACTTGTCGGTCGCGAATCGGCCGCCCTGCGTGCCGCCGCCGCCCTGGTAGCTCGTCCAGCAACCGGCGCGACCGTCGCCGTTGCCCATGGTCTTCATTTGCGCCCGGTTGGTGGCGACCTTCGGCGAGGCGTTGCGGTCGACGCGCCAGTCTGCGCCGAGCGTGGCGGCGTCGGCGCGGTTGAAACTGTCGCTGTACCGGTAGCCGACGACGACCGTCGCTGAGGCCGTGCCGCTACCGGCTGCCGCCGCGGTGATTGCGGTCCGTGCCGCCACCGAAACCGCTGCGACGCCCGCCCCGACCGCCAGGGCCGCAACGATGGCCGCGTGCTGGACGGCGGCCGAGGCCGCGCCAGCACCGGCCGCGCTGGCAGCGATGGCGACCCGAGAGAGCACCGCCGCCGAAGCCGTGCCGGTGCCTGCCGCCGCCGCGTCGACCTCGGACGGGAGATAGAGCGCCACCGCCGTGCCACTACCCGCCGCGGGCGCGTCGACCTCGAGTGCGGTCGTGACACTGGTCGAGCCGACGCCAGCACCACCCGCCGCGGCGACGGGCAGCGACACCGCCGAAGCCGTCGCGGTCGCCGAGCCGACGCCGAGCGCCTCGGCGACGACCACGATTGCGAACGTCGGCGGGGTCGGCCATAGGATGCCGCGCCGGTCAGGTGCGGGAAACCGGGCCACACGCGCGTCCGGCCCCGGGAACTCGACGACTTTTGCGTCTGCACCCGGCCAGCGCATTTAGTCGCCCGAGTAGGTGTAGCTCGGGGTCGGCTTGATTTCGCCGGCGGGACTCACCGAGGCGTCGGGCGAGTCGATCGAGCCGAGGTAGGTCGACCCGTTCCAGCGGCCGAGGTGGGTCACGTTGGTACCGCCGGGTACCGGAAACGTCAGCTGAGAACCGGTGATCGTGCCGCCGACCGCCGAGCCGGGCCATGTCGTGTTTTGCCTTGAGTACCCACCGCCGACTACCTCGTTAGCCGTGCCCGCCGCGCCGGGGTCGCCGGTGTGCGCGGAGAACGTGTTGCCGCGCGACGCCCAGAATTCGGCGTGCGCGTTCCGCTCGGCCATCGTTGCCGTCATGATTGAATCTCCTTGTCTTCCAACCGATTACCTGCGAGCAACGCCGCGCACCCATTCGTAATCATCGGTGCTGCCGGTCTCGGCGTTCGGGTAGTGAATCCACTGCGTGAACGGCGTTCCGGCCGGGATGAGCGCGACGGCGGCCTGCTGTTCGAGCCATGAGACGGTGTCGCCCTCGACGGTCGCCGTCCACGTGATCGGCGACGGGTCGGTGTCCCACACGATTTCGGCCGTCGTGCCGGGCGGCAACGGGCCGCCGGGGTGTATGCGCTGCACGATGAAATCGCCCCGCGTGAGCTCGATATCGTCGCGAATCGTGCGCCATCCGATCGGCATATCGGGGCCTCCTAGCTCAGGGCGTAATACGGCACACGCGAGGTGCCGAACGTGAGTGACGAGTACGCGATCGTCGCGGGCGGCGCGGTCTGTCCGCCCGCCGACCTCGCGTACAGCGCTGCGGGTTTGAATCCGGGCGGGCCGACCATTGCCCATACACGTTTGGAGAGGATGCTTTTGCACGTCTGCCCGAGCCCGGTCACCTGTAGCAAACCGACGGCCCAAATCTCAGCCTTGAGCGCGTCCAGCGCTGCGGGCAGGGTGAACGTGTACTCGCGATTCGTGTCGGCTACGGCCGCCGTGATATCGCCCGTAGCGGCCATCAGCGACAGATTTCCTGTACTCGGATTCATCAGGTACGCACAGGCATACATGGCGTTGATGCCGAATGCTGTCACGCTGTTGCCGGTGCCGAAAGTCACCCGCTCGTATTTCCGATCCTTGGTGCATTCGATGAACCCCAACTCGACGTAACTCGCTCCGTGTCCTTCTGGCTGGTAGTCCGGGGGTTGTGAGGCGCCCATCGAATGCGAGTGGCTGGTGTCACCGGAGCCGCCGGAGCCTGTTGAGCTGTTGAGCTGTGGCTCGAGCATGATTCGCGGAAACGTGCTGTCCGCGTTCCGCGTAAACGTCTGCCACAGGCCGCCGCCGTTCGGGATGACATTTCCGTCCGTGGCGGCGAGGTCCCGCTGCGCCCGGGTCGCGCTGCCGCTCGTGCCGACAATCGGTGCCTTGCTCTTGTCGTAGATCGACGCCTCGGTCTCGGTGCGCCATTCCTCGAACGAGCCGGGCCGCGTCGGGTTATGCGCGCCTGCGGGATTCGCGCCGTCGGGCTGAGTCACTGTTCCTCACCTCCTCGGGCCCGCTGTAGCCGTACAAGGGTGAGCAGTAGGTCGAGGATCGCCAGCGCGATACCGAGCAGCAGCAACGGCCGGATAACCTCGCGGCCCGGATAGCTGTAGTCGGTCAGGATCGTGATTAAGCCCTGCGTACAGATCACGGCCAGGCACAGCACGAGCCGCATTACGCCGCGCCCGGCGGCCGTCGACCGCCACGCGCTACGGAATCCGTAGATGCCCACGAACGACCAACCGAGTACGGCAATCGCGCCGAGGTAAGTAGACGCGACCGCCTCGCGGTCCGGGATGAGTAGGAACGCGAGCAACCCAACCGCCGCCACCACAACGACGGCCGCACGGTTCATAGCGATGTTCACAAGCTCCTCCGTCGTAGCGCGATAGCGTGCTCGAGTTGCTCGCCGAAGTGGTTACGTTGGATCGCTACGGCAATCGCCTCGGCGAGCTCGTCGACGACCTTTCGGCGCTTCTGCACCTCGGCGAGCTCGGCCTCGGCTCGCTCGGCCCCGACGCGCGCCTGTCGCGTCGGAGTCGACTCTCGGTCACTCCTCGCCCGAAACCACATGCGGTGTCTCCCTCGGAGTGCTTGCCGGGGCAACGGCCCGAAGCAAGGTAGTAGCGAGCCGGGCGGTACCCAGCAGCTCGGAATTCTGCGATGCGAGCTCGGATTTCACCGCCTGCTGTGCCTCGATGTGCCGCTCGAGGAATGCGTTTCGGTTGTCGGCGTCGGCGAGTAGCCGGTCGACAGTCGCGCGCGGCACCAGGCGCCCAGTGACAACCAGGCCGGTCATGATGAGCGCTAGGCCCACCGTGCCGACCTGGTCCCACGGCAGCGCCGATAGGTCGGTCACTCGTCGAGCTCTCGTCGAGCCTGGCGCCCGGTCGGCCGGGGGTCGACCCGTGCCCGAGCTCCGGCGATTGCGCCGCCGCCGAGCACCGCGACGACCGCCGCGACGAGCAGCTCGCCGAGCGCGCCGTCGATCGTGCCGCGCGTAACGAGGTAGGCGACGACGGCGACGAGCACGGGCGCCAGGCGCACCGCGACCGGCTCGCGGGCGGCGAGTTCGAGCAGGCGGGTAATCATGCCCGGCTCCCGAGGATGGCGAGAATCTGCTCGTTCTGGCGCATCACGTGCGCGATGCCGTCGACCAGAGTTCGAGCCGGGGTCTCGCTGTCCTCGCCGTCGCCGAGCTGCGGCCAGCCCTCGAAATTCGGCCCGCCTGCGAGCTGGGACAGGATGACGGCAACGGCCTCGGTGAGGAACCGGTTCCGCTCGGGGTCGGTCTCGACAGCGCGGCCGAGAATCTCGAACCCGAGCCGGTCGGGGCCGAACATCTGAACAGCGATGGCCTGTGCATCGGACATGGGGGCCTCCTTGGTTGGTGCGGCGAACAGTTCGTCGAGCGCGGCGAGGTCGCCGCGGAACGCCCATGCGTCGAGCTGCTGCCCGGCCACGTGGGCACGTTGTGTGAATTGCAGGACGGCGACCGTGCCGCCGCCGTAGGGCGCCCACCCGGGCGCGTTGTCGCCCGGATACAGGGCGCTCGCGTAGCCGGGCCGGTCGGTGCCGTAGTGCGAGGCCATGAGCGGGGGCAGGCCGGACAGGTCGGGCTCGCCGAGGTGTCCGGCCCAGTACCAGCGCGGCAGATACAGCAGTGCGACGCGGTAGCCGCGGCGGTCGAACTCGTCGACGAGCGGGCGTAGAACCTCGGTGCCGCCCGAGCCGAGCTCGACATCGAGCATCACGGGCACCGCGGTATCGGGCTCGGCTGCGGCGTAGTGGTCGACCTGCTCGGCAACCGGCACTCCGGCCGCTACGTAGTGGTAGGCCATGAATCGCAGGCCGTTGCGCAGCGCGTCGGCTTTCTGCTCGCGGTACTCGGGATTGACGTAGTCGCCGCCCTGCGTCGCCTTCGCGATCACTGCGGCGAACCCCTCGCGCGCGACCTGGTCGAGGTCGAGGCCAGCCTGCCAACTTGAGATGTCGATACCCCAGATGGTCACCGGGCACCCCCGACGAACTGCCCGAGCACGTCGGCCCACAGTGCGGCCTCGGGTCCGCCGGCCGGGCCGGTCGGCGCGGCGCTGTAGCCCTTCGGCGCGATGAGGCTCGCGAGCTTCTCGACGGTGAGCCAGTAGTGCTCGATGCCGCCGAATCGGGCCGGGTCGGCGACGTAGACCCGGCGATCGCGGTTGTCGTACCCGACAATTGAGACGTAGTGATAGATGGTCTGTGCCGGGTAGCCGGGCGGCCGGTTCGTCGGCACGGCCACGATGTTCGCCACCACGGCGTTGCCGCCGTCGATGCTGCCCACGATGTCGTCCCACAGGCGCCCGACTTGCCCCGGGGTCGGCGGGTCGTTGGGTACCTCGACGGTGATGTACGGGCGGCCCGATCGGCGAGCGAGAACCGCGGTTATCTGCCCGATCCAGTCGGTACCGTCCGTGTCGGTGCCGAGCTCGTCGGCGAGCTCGCGCTCGGGCACGTCGATACCGTGCGCGGTGAGCACGATTTGCGTCGACGCGGGCCCGCACCAATAGCCCGTTTCCTGCGGGCTGTATGCGTGATCGAGGATTCTTCCGGGCATCATGCCTCCTTGTGCCGCTTGAGGATTCCGGCGCGCTTGCTGGTCTCGGCCTCGATCGCGATCACTCGCTTGACCTCGGCCGCGCTCGCGCTGCGCAGGTGAGCGAGCACCTCGGTAACGGTGTGCTCGGTCGGGTCGAACCGGGTCACCTTGGTGACGTAGCCGCGGGCAACCTCGGGCGGCCGGGCGGCTTGCGCGACGGTCTCGCGCTGCTCGAGCTGGCGACTCAGTTCGGCTTGCATCACGTTCGCGAGCGCCTGCGCGTCGACCTCGGCCGACCAATCGGGCGGGGGCGGCTCGTCCTTCCACTCGCCCGCGGCGAACAGCGGATTGATTTCGCCGGCGCGCGGCGGCCAGTAGAACTCGCGCTGTTCGGCGACCCGGCGAGCGCCGCCGTTCCAGATACGGACCGACCACATTTTCAGGCCTGAGAGCGGCACCGCCATGGATGCGCCGCGCATCCCGGGCAGGCCGACGAGGAACGGCAAGAACGATTCCTCGGGGCAATCGGGGTTGCAGTTGTCGACGGTTGGTAGCGAGCCGGTCGGTAGCCATGGCGAGTGATCGAGCCCGCACGCGGTGTGGCACCACTCGCACGGGCACCGGCGGGTCCCACAGACCTTGCAGGCGTGCCGCTGCGGCGGCGGTAGGTCGGCGCCGGGTGCCTGCGGGGGCGCGGTCTCGTCGCTCACAGGATCGGCCGAATCGCGTGCAGCGGCGCGGCCATCACACGGCCGCGGTAACGTACCGGCGCCTGCGAGTACGGGTCGACCTCGTCCTCGCACTCGTCGAATTGGGCGATTGCGCCGACAAGGCACCGGGCGGCGGCCGAGACCGGGGGCGGTACCGCCGAGCGCAGCTCGACGAACGGCCGACACGGACCGGGCGGGGCGGCCGGTACTTGAAAGTAGACGAGCTGAGACACGTCGAGCCTCCTATCTTGTTGGCGTGGTTGCTGTTTCAGCCGAAAACGCCGAGGTCGTGCAGTGCCGAGAACACGCCCTCGAGCCGCTCGATTGCCCGCACGGCGGGGTCCTTGTCGTCGGCGTTGTCGCCGATTACCGGTATCCACGACAGCGGCTCAGAGTCGCTGTAGCGCAACCGAATTGACTTGATCCGGTCGACATGAATCCGGCCGGTGCGGTCGCCGAGGATGCCGAACCCCACGCGGTCGCCGAGCCAGCAGTGCCCGCGCCCCTGGTCGCCGATCACCCACGGGCTACCGTCATTGACGTTGACCTCAGCGGCGAATTTCGTTCTCGTCGCCCAGAATCCGGCGCGCAGGACGAGCAAACTCTCGATGGTGAACGCGCGGTCGGCGCCATCCTGGAAGTACTCGAAGTACCCGACCCAACCGTCGTTGGTAGCGCGCTCGGTGCTCTTGACGTTCATCCATGCGAGGACGGTGTCGGTGTACAGCGGGGCGAGCAGCGCATCGGCGCTACCACCGACCGCGGGGATGAATAATGCCGCACTGAGCAGGTCAAACGCGAGCTGTACGGCCGCTGAGATGGCCTCGTTTACGCCGTACATCGAGTGCCCACCGACGACGACCTGATTACCCTTGGACGGCCACCGCTTGTTCTTGGACGACTGGATGCCGGTCTCTTCGCCCTCCAGCCACACCACATACGGCGTGGTCTTGGAAGTGCCGAGCAGGCCCGGAATCTTGTACGTCGGCTCGTCGATGCTCGCGACTTCCTCGACGACAGGGTCGATGAACCCGCCGACGAACTGGGCGACGGTGCGAATCAGCCCGTCCCACAACGTGCCGCCGTTGCTCGTGCCCTGCGCGTAGTACCCGCTCTTGTCGACGATGTCGATCACGAGCGCGCCGGGGCGCAGCGTCATACCGGGGATCGGCTGCTCGTCGCCGAGGTCGGGCATGTACCGGCGCCACACGACCGAGAGCTCGGCGTCGGCCAAGATCGGCGCGGCGACGTTGTGCCAGTTCTTGAATCGCGAGCTCAGCAGCGACCAGAGAATGCCGTCCTCGAGGTCGTCGAGGAAGCTGTGCGGCTTGACGACAACCGACCAGTTCTCGACCGCCGTCGGCACCCACGAGGACGGGTCGAGCGGGTCGTCGGGCAGCGACCACCAATTTTGCTGCTCGCGCATAACTTGCAGGTGGAGGGCGGTAAGCAGGCACCAGCGCGCGCCACCGGCCAGCAAAAACACGCGGGGAAATTGCAGGATGCTCGGCAGGGCCGCGTTTGACCATACGGTGTACCACTTGACGGTCTCGTAATCCGAAAGCCATTCGACCACAAGGACTTTCGAGCCGTCCTCGCGCTTCTCGGCCGAGACGGAATCGAGGCGACCGGACCACCTCGCGCCGTTGCGGCACTCGACCACGATCACAACGACGCGCTTCTCGCCGCGCGTGATGCGGCCGTGCTCGTCCCACATCCATTGCGCGAGATAGTGATCCCATGGGAGCTCGGTCGTTCCGGCGCCGGTGTCGTTGTCGACCCACTCGAAATCGCCGAGGTATGCCGCGTCTAGCCACCCCTGCGGGCGCATCTCGCCGTCGTAGATGGCGACCTCGGGCGGCTCGAGGCGCTGCGCGGCGCGCTTGCGCTCGCGCTCCTCGGTTACCTGCCAGATCGCCTCGCACTCGGCGAGCAGGTCAGCAGTCATCGCGGCCATGGCTAGAACCGCTCCAATCCCCACGGTCGCGACCAGAGCCGCGGCTGCCTGAACAGGATTCCGAACGTGGCGCTCGTGACCTCGGACGCGGCGACCGGTAGCGCCGTCCATGGGGTGTACGGCGGGATCACGTAGAGCAGGCGGTTACCGCCGAACAGGCCGGTTACGTTCGTGCCGGTGAAGTCTTCCCACGGAATCCGCATCCGGTCGACGTGCGCGACGAGGCCGGACCCGTGCACGTCGCCAATCGGGATCGTGACAATTGCGCGGTCGGAATCGTCACGGCCCGAACGGAAATCGACGCCGATCACGCGGGCGCCCTTCGGCCCGGTCCACGACACATCGGGTATGTGCGCGCGGCCCTTGCCGGTGATGACGACCGTATGCGCCATCGGCCGGTCCGTGGGATTGCACACCCACACCTCGCCCGAGCCGGACGAGGCGCCCTCGATCTGCCACCCGGCGGGGTGCTCGTCGTCGCCGAGCCAATCATCCTCGTACCACATGGGTTGTGGTGCAACGAGTTTGACCGGTAGCAGCGAGTGCCCGTAGTCCCACGGGTCCGTATCCATCGCCATAATCGGCGATTCCATGAGCAGCACGTCGAGCGTCCGGCGGCCACTGCGCGGCGTCGTGATCGAGAGCTGAGCCGGACCGGCCGCCGGGTCCCACGGGTCGACCTCGTAGTCGAACGCCATGCGTAGCCGACTGTCGTTCTCGGCCCACTCCTCGGGGTCGTCGCCCGTCGCGCCGAGGCCGAGGTCGAGCTCGCGGTGCGGGCGGTCGACCTTGGACGGTTTGCCGCCGACCTCGAACGCGCCGCGCTTCATGCTCACGCGCACCGGAGCGTCGTAGAGCCCCTGCGGCGCGGTGCCCAGCACTACGCCTTGGTTGCCCGCGTTCGGGCCGGACAGGCAGAAATAGGACCCGTCGACGCCGAACAGTTCGACCGTTGCGTACACGCCCACCGCTACCCCTTCCCCGCCGTCTGGCGCTTCTGCTCGCGGGTCAGTTGGTTGATGGCCTCGTACACGTCGGCGACGACGAGCGTGATGTTCGAGACCTGCGTCTCGATGTCGGAGACGTAGCCGCCGACACCGGGAATGGCGCCCTTCTGTCCTTTGAGGAACTCGGACCCGGCGCCCGACATGGCCGTGCCGAACTTGGCGAGCGCGGCGTCGACGGCGGCCTGTTGGTCGAACATCTCGGCGGTGCCGCCGTCGCTGGCGACGGGGTTCGCGCCGGTGTCGGTGCTCGACGGCGTGCTGCTCGACGGCGAGCTCGTGCTCGACGAGCCGAACGTCGTCGGCCAGTTGTCGACCCACACCGGAACCGCGGTGCCTGCGGGCCTGGTCGTGCTCGACGAGCCGCCGGTGCCCGAGCCGCCGCCCGCGGTACCGCCCCCGCCGCCCGAGGCGCCGGCGCCCGAGCCACCGAGGCCGCCGCCGGTGCCGAGGCCGCCGCCGTTTCCGGTCGTCGGCGCGCCGCCGTCGGTGCCGAGGAAGAACTCGGGCGGTAGGTGGGCGTGGTCGGTGAACATCGGGTCGTCGGCCCCGGCCGCCTGCCCCCCGAACTGCCCGTTACCGCGCTCGCCGCCCATCTCGAAATTGGTTCCGTCGGGCAGGGTCGCCGCGGTGTGCCCGCCGTAGGGCCCGCCGTTGAACCATCCGACGTTGAGCGACCCGGCCGGGCCGAGGCCGGGCAGGAAACCGCGCTCGGCGAGCTCGGAATCCATCGTGCCGGTAGCGAATCGGGACGCGAACGCCTCGCGGCCGGTGGCGTAGTTCGCCAGCGCAGAGACCGCGCCCGAGCAGTCGCCCCAGTGGACGCCGCCCCAGTCGTACTCGGCGCCCTCGACGCCGCGCGCGAAGTCGACGAGCTGGTCGGCCGAGACGTAGCCGCCCGCGGCGAACCCGGGTATCTGCTGCCCGTTGTTGATCGCCTGCAACAGCGGTAGGTACTGCTTGGCGTACTGTGCGCGCACGACGAACTCGCCGTCGGACAGCATCGCGAAAATGGAGTCGCTCGTGCCCGAGCCCGGTCCGATCACTGGGCCGCCGGTGCTGAACGACTGCATCGCCTTGCCGAGGTCTTGTGCGGCACCGGCGCCCGGAATCTCGACCGGCCCAATCTTGCTCGGGACCTTGGCGAGGATGCCGCCGAGGAAGTGCACCGCGGGGCGCAGGATATCGGCGATACCCGACCACATGGTCTTGATGACGCCACCGGCCGCGCCGAACGCATCGCCGACCAGGCCGATGCCGGTTTTCACCTTGTCGAAAGTTGGCGAAATGACATTGTCGTAGGCGAACGAAATTGCGGAGCCGACGCCGCTCATTACGGGATCGACTACGTTTGTCTGGAAAAACGTAAAAGCATCGCCGACGAGGCCGAGCGCGGATTTCACCCCGTCAAAAGCGGGGGTGACGATATTCTGCCACCACCACGAAATAACGGCGCCGACCGCGTCAAACGCGGGAGTTACGACGCTTTGCCACCACCAGAGCACGGCGTCGCCGACGAGGCCAATCGCGAGCTTGAAGTTATTGAAAATCGGCGAACCGAAATTTCCCCAGAAATAGCCGATGGCTGCGCCGATTCCCTCGAACGCCGGGCGCACGCCATTGTCGTAGAGCCACATCGCGACCGACGCGGCGGTCTTGACATTGTCAATCCACCACGTGAAATACGGCTTGAGAATTGTGTCCCACAGGAATATGGCGGCCGTCTTGATTCCGTCGAACGCGGCCGTCACGATATTTCGGAATGTCTCGGAATTCTGGTAGGCGTAGACGACACCGGCGGCGAGCGCGGCCAGCGCGACCACGACGATGCCGATCGGGTTCGCCGTCAACGCGGCGTTGAGTAGCCACTGCACCCCGGCCCACGCCATCGTTGCGCCGCGGATGACACCGGTTGCGATCGTGTACGCGCCGAGCGCGATGGAGTTCGCCGCTATTGCCGCGGTGCCAGCGCCGGACGCGGCGGCCATGATGCCCTGTGCGACGGCGTACCCGGTCGCGGCGGCCTTGGCCGCGAGCAGTGCGGTACCGAGCGTGCCGAGTGCGATGCCGAGGCCGAGCGCGACCTCGCGGTTCTGGTCGATCCACTGGGCGGCCGAGGTGAGCCCGTCGACGAGCCCGCCCTGTACCTCGCGCTTGAGCTTCTCGAGGGCCGTCGCCGCGTTGTCGCCGACGGTCCGCCCCATCTGGTCGGCGGCGCCGGCGAACCCGGTCATGCTCTGCGAGCCGCCCGCGAGCGCCTCGAGGAACTGGGGAATCTGGTCGACGGCGAGGTCTTCCACTGGCGTGCCGAATAGCGCAATGGCGAGGTTCGCTCGCTCGGCCGGGCCCTGCACGCCGAGCAGGCCGTTCGCGACTTGCTGTAGGGCGCTCTGTGCCTGGTCGCCACCGGCGGCGACGGCGTCGCTCATCGCCTGCGCGTCGAGGCCGATCGCCTTGTATGCGTCCTGCGACGACTGCGACATATCGGAGCCGAGCAACGTAAATTCTTTGAGCGCGTCGCCCGTCTTGTCGAGCGCCCACTTTCCTTTTTCGGCGGCGTCGACCAGTAGCGCGAATGCCTCTTGTCCGTTGAATCCGAGGCCCCGGAAATGCGTTCCGTACTCGTTGATGATTTCCGGGAGCTCGTCACGCATGAGCGCCGGAATCCGCTGGAAACTCGTTGTCAGTAGGTCGAACGCCTCGGTTGAATCCTTGGCGAGCCCGTTCGTCACGAGCTGCGAGACGGTCTGAATGCTTTCCGGCACTTCGGTGCCGAATACCTGTTGGAAGTTGAGGGCGCGCTCGGTGACCTTGTCGATGCTCGCCTCGCCCTCGTACCCGAGCGTGTCGAACGCGGCTTGCACGGTGCCGACGGCCTGCGTCACGTCGGCGAACGATTCGCCGAGCCCTTGCTTGTACAGGTCGCCCGCGATGCGGCCGTACTCGGCGGCGAGCTCGGGTGTCGCGCCGAGCTGGGCGGCGAGCACGTCGACCGACGCCTCGCGCGACATGGCCTCGGTGACGGTTTGCATCGCCGCGCCGACGCCGATCGTCGCCGCACCGAGCGCGGCCATCTGCTTTGCGGCCGGGCCGAGCCTGCTCGAGATGTTGTCTAGGGCCGCCTGAAACCGTGACTCGGATTCCTCGGCCTCGTCGGTGGCGTTCGCCAGCGCGGCCCGGGCGTCCGAGAGATTCTGAACGGCGCGCTGTGTAGTGCGGTGCGCACGGTCGGCGCCACGCTGGGCGGTGGCGAGCGCCTCCTCGGCGCGGGCGAGCTGGGACGCCGAGGCGGTGCCCTTCTCGCGGAGCTCGCGCAGTTTCTCCTCGGCAACGCGCACCTTGCCGACCGCGTCGGCGTCCTTCTCGCGGGCGACCTTGAGCGCTTCACTCGCGCGCTCGACGGCCGCCTGCGCCGCGGCGATGCCGCCGGATATGGCTTGTCCGGTGGCCTGCCCCGCGGCCCGGCCCGCCGACACGAGCGGGGCCGCGAGCTGTCCCTCGATGTTGCCGCCGATGTTCTGCAACGACGGGATGACTTGCAGTGCGGTGTAGCCGATTACGTCCTGCGCCACGCGATCACCCCCTCGGCGGTCGTCTCGGTGGTGCGGGTAGCGCGGGGCGTGCCGATGGTGCCGGGAGCTCGGATTGCTGCGCGGCGGCCATCTGTCGACGACGGGCAGCGAACACGCGCTCGACGCGGCGCACGGCGGCGGCGCGCTTGGCGGTCTGCGCCTGCTGCTTGACCGACTTAGGCCGGGACGGGTGCGGCTTGCCAGTGAGGGCGGTGAATACGTCGCTCAGCAAGTAGTCGGTCACGCCCCACCGGGCGCCCTTGCGGTCCTTGAGAATCAGCGCCGCGTCGCCGGGCAGATATTGGATGAGCACCCAGATTTCGCGCAGCGTGAGGCGCCGCTGCCCGTCCTCGTCGAACCGCCACCGATCCGAGTAGCGGACGCCATGAAACCGACGCAGGTCGGACTCGACGGCGTCCGCGTGGTCGCGGAGCAGGACGAGCAGCGCGGTTAGTTTCCCGCGCTACCGAACCCGAGCACCTCGCCGAGAATCTCGGCGAACTCGACAAAGTCGCGCTTCTTCGGGTACTTCGCGGTGAGCTTGGTCCACTGCACCGGCCCGAGCAGCAGCTCGATTGCGTCGATGTGCATGTTCCGGCCGAGCGCCTGGTGTACGCGGATCGGCCAATCGTCGGGGTCGGCGGGCACCGTGAACTCGAGGCCGCGGAACTCGACCGTGATCGTCTCGTCTCCTTCGGCCTCACGCTGCGCGGCGGGCTTGAGGTGGTCCTGCGGTTCGCGGACGCCGGCGGGCTTGTGCGGGGTGGCTCGCTTGGCAGGGGCCTTGCGGGGCGTGGTCATGATGGCGTGGTTTCCTTCCGTGATTCGAGTCGCAGACCTTGCGACCGGAGCAGGTGACGAGCGGCCTCGATGAGCAGGCCGTCGGCCGCGCTGGCGAGCTCGTGCTCGGCGAGGTCCTCGCGGAACCGGGCGAGCTGCCACGCGGTCGAGTGCTCGCCCGGGTCGTCGGCCCGGGCGTGTTCCTGCTTGGTGAGCTGCACCGCGCGGGCGAGCCGGTTACGCAGCGAGCGGTCGTAACTGCCGTCTGCGTTGGCGATGCCGAGCTCTTTCGCCGCGGCGCGTAGTTCGTCCTCGGTCGGGACCGTTGAGCGAGACATAGGCGTGGTTCCCTGCTGGCGTGGCCCTCGGGAGGGTGCGACCGGGCCCGGCGAACCACGCCAGAACTCCGGGCCCGGCCGCGTCTTAGGCGGGCTCGACCTTCACGTGCGGGTCGGTGCCGCCGGTCAGGGTGTCGACGGCGACGAGCAACTGCACCGAGGTACCGGCGAGCGCACCGGTTGCGAACGACACGACGAAGTTCGGCGCGGTGCCGGTCACCGTGACGTTGCCCGCGCCGATGCCGGGCAGCGCCGCGAGCGCGGCCTGCACCTCGGCGTTGGTGGCGTCGAAATCGAGCGACGCCGACGCGGCCCCGTCGTAGGACAAGGTGAACGCCCCGCCGGTCGGGCCGCCCACGATCACGACGTTCTGAACCTCGTTCACCGGCGTGTATTGCCGCACGTACAGCAGGCCGTCACCCCGGGCGAAAATATCGGCCGTGATCTCGTACGAGGTCGGGTCGCTCTCGTTGCGGTCGAGGTTCGGAATCCAGCACTGTGCCGGGCGCGCGGTGAACTCACGCTCGAGCAGACCCGCGTCGTTGGTGAACTCGAACGCCAGCGGGAACAGACCGGGGCGCGGCACGACGATGTTCGTCGCGGACGAACCGGGGCGAGCGATGCGCCGAGTCGTCTCGTTCGACTCGAGGCACGTCACGACGCGAGCCTCCTTGTAGTTCTTAAATCCCTTGCGGTACAGGCCAATTCCCCAGCCGAAATGCTCGGTCACGTCCCATTCGCGCGAGTTCGTGATACCGCTGTCGCCGTTCAGAATCCCGAGGTTGTCCCACGTCGCATCGAACGGGTCATTGATCGTCGCGGGTCGGGTCGGGTTCAGCGTCTTACCGACGTAAACCGCTGCGTCCGAATAGATTTGGACGGAATCGGGATTGCGGGTGAGTGCCATGGGTTACCCCTTCTGTGAGTGTGCGATGTCCCCCACCCGTGCGGGGCAGGCGGTCAGAGAGCGCGGTTCAGCCCGCGATCGTGCGGGCGAGAGCGCGCACCGTGAACGAGGTCATGACCCCGCCGTTATTGCTGTCGATGGCCTCGAGCAGGCCCGACGGTTGCGTGACGGTCGCGATCCCGGGGATGCGGTGCGCGAGCAGCACGCCGAGGCACACGCCAGCGATGCGGCGGGACCGGTCCCGGCCGTCGGCCCACACGGTGACGCGGATCGTCGGCGCGGTGGCGACCGGCCAGACCGGCGGCCCGCCGTCGTCGAACACGACCACGGCCGGGGCGCTGGTCGTCTTCCAGTCGAGCGGGAGCACGAGCCCGAGGTATGGCGCAGGCGCGGCGACGAGCCCGGGCACGACCGAGGCGAGGTACTGCTTGATCGCCTTTGCCGGGTCGCCGGGCAGGCGGAACGGCCTACTCACTTCCGGCCGCCTGCGTGACGGGCAGGCCGACCGCGGCGGCGGCTCGGGTGAGCGCGCCGTCGCGGGCCTGCACCTCGGCGGGGACGAGCACGGCCGCCGCCCCGCGGTCGGTCGTGTACGACTCGACGAAACCCTCGTCGTCCTCGTCGAGCTGCCCGAGGATGGCGTCGGCCGCCGCGTTGACCATCTGCACCACAGCGGGCGAGCGGAGAATCTTCGCCGCGGTGGCGTGGTTGATTCGCACCTTGGGAGCGGCCACGGCTACCCCTCCCCTCGACTGCACAGTGCGACGGTGCCCGTCCTCGACGACCAGGGCGACGACCACGGCATGACGGCCAGCGCGTACCGCTCGCCGTTAACGGTGAGCTCGTCGGCGCCGGTGAGGTCGACGGCGGGCTCGAACCAGACCGTGAGCTCGACGCGCTGCCCGTCCCGACCTCGGTCGGCATAGTCCGGGTTCGCGCCGGGCTCGATCGCCTTCGCGGTGAGCGGCTCGTCGGCCGACGGCACCGGGTTGCCGTCGGAGTCGACGCGCGGCCCACGATGGCGGGTGACGGTGAAGCTCACAGGCCGACCGATCCGGCGGGCGGGTACCGGTACCCGCGCGGGTCGCCGAACTCGCCGACCGCGGTCGGGCCGTCGGAAATGCCGAGGTATTCCTCATGGACCTTGAGGAATTGCAGCACCCCGGCCGGGGTCGCGAGCGTGCCCGAGCGTGCCCACGGCCCCATCGTGTCCGAGTAGCCGGTGTGCCCGGTGAACTCGGCCGGTACCGCCATCGCGGCCCGGACCACCTCGACAACGACGTGCTTACCCATCGGGTCGCCGTCGACGATGTCGGGTCGCCGCGACGGGTCCCGAATCCACGTCTCGGCCACGGAGATGAGGAACTCGGCACGGGCCCGCTGCTCAGTGCTCAGCGTGCGCCAGCCGAGCGCCACATCATCCGCGGTCGCGAGTGCCATCGGCTACACCTCGGGCAGACGGGCCGCGATTTCGGCACGGGACATGCCGGCGGCCTCCTCGGCGGACATGCCGCGAGACACCGCGTAGGCAATCCACTCGTCCTTTGGTGAGGTCTGCCGCGGACGAGCCGGGGCGCCGCTATCGGCACCGGCGGTGCCGTCGCCGGTCCCGTTGTCGGGGTCGCCGCCGCCCGATTCGCCGCCGCCCTGGTCGCCGAGGTCGACCTCGACCTCGATGTCGTCGGCCTGCTCGATCATCCCCATGTCGAGCAGACGCGCGACGGCCTCGGCCGTGATGTCGCCCGGTGCCAGCACCGCACCGCGGTAGCGGTAGCGCAGCGTGCCTGTCTCGTCGTGCGCGACGACGACGGGTGCCGTCACGCGAACCCGGGTACCCATCAGATACCCGTGATCTTGATAGCGGCCTTGGGCTCGGTGACGACCGGCACCGTGACGCGACGCGACCGCAAGCGGTACATGTCGTTGTCGTCATCGCGGATCGTCTTCACCTCGACGCCGGGAATCGAGCCACCGGCCGACACGTAGCCGGGCCCGCCGAGCTTCTCGTCGGCCATGCCGCCGAGCTGCGTCGAGTCGACGACGAGCGCCTGCCCCGCGACAGGAAGGTTCGGCGTCGGCAAGAATCGCAGACCGCCGATGACGGGGAAATTCCCCGTGTAAACCGGCGCGAGACCGTCCTCTCGCTTGAGCAGCGCGGCGACCTTCTCGTCGGACATGACGATGGCCCACGTCAGATCGTCGACCACGAGCGTGTCCGGCTCGAAACCCTCGTTCAGAGCGCGAATGACGGCCACGGCCTTGAGCACGTCGCGGACGATGGTCGCCGAGCCGCCCGACCACGAGGCCGAGGCCGCCGAGGTCTGGGTCACCTGCGACGCGATGGCCGCCAGCGAAACGCCGTCGATGGTCTTGACCATCTGGTTTACCTGCTTGATGAGCGCCCGGTTAACCGGGTCCATCTTGCGCCGGGCAATCGACTCGTCGGTGATCTCCGAATCGCGGCCCCACTTCACAGTCTTGGCGACCTGGGCGGTTCCCTCGCTCAGCGAGGTGAGCGGGTACTCGGCGCCGGGCGCGACGGCCTCGGGCGCGCGGTCCGAGTACATGCTCTCGTTCTGCTCGTATTCGAGGGCGCCGCCCTGGGCGTCGTACCGGGCCGAGAGCAGCACGTCGGCGATGAACCGCTGTTCGGCCAGGGTCCGCAGCCGCCGCGCGACGAGCGTCGGGTCCTTGAGGAACCGAGAAATGGTGATGTTGTCGCCCGAGATGGTCGGTGCCGCGGGCGGGTAGGTGTACGGCATCTGTGATGTCCTCTCTTAGCGGGCGAGCTTGACGCGGACCTTGCCGCCGGACGCCGCCGCGAGGGCAACGCCGACGACCTGCGAGTAATCGGTGCCCGCGCCGAGGTCGGCGACGGCACCAGCGGCGGCGGGAATCACGCGCGCACCGGCGGCGATGGCGCCGGACGCGGCGAGCTCGTGCACGCCACCGGTGAGCACGGTCACCAGGTCGCCACTCGCGGCGTCCTGCGCGGCCACGCCGAGCCACGCACCGGACGCGGCCGAGCTCGGCGCCACGGTGTCGTTGCCGGAAACGATGAGCACCTGCCCGCCGGTGACGGCGGCCGAGGTGACCCGCGAGAATGCCTCGCCGGGCTTGAAAATCGCTGCGTACTCGGGCATGTCAGGCGTCCTTTCCGAACAGCGCCGAGTACACGGCGTCGTCGTCCTCGTTGTGGATGGTTCCGGCGTGGCCCAGCTCGACGCCGACCGGGAACACCGGCTCGAGCGCGTTGAGGGTCGCCAGTTCGCGCGGGTCCTTGTTGACCCGAGCGAGCCAGGTGTCGCGCGACGCGGGAGCGATGCGCCCGGTACGCACCGCGTTGTCGACCGCCGCGGCGCGCTCGGCGCGCTCCTGCTCGGTGCGGGCCTGATCGCCTCGGCGGGCGGCCTCCTGCAACGCCGCCAGCGAGCCCGCGTCGATCGCGACCACGCCCGCGGGCAGGCGGTTCGCCGCGGCCGGTGCCGGTTCCTCGGCGGGCGGCGGGGCCGGGGCGGTGTCGCCGTCCTGTCCCCACACGGTGAGTGCCTCCTGCGCGGTGGCGATGGACTCCTCGAACGAGTCCGCGACCGGCTGCGCGATGGCGGCCACGTCCGGCGAGACACCCTCGGCGACGGCCGCGGCGGCGGTCGCGAGCAGCTCGGGACCGGCCGCAACGAGCGCCTTGAGAAACGCGATGTCCTTGTCGTTGAACGGGAGCTCGACCGGCGCGATGGCCGCGGACGGCCGACCGGCGAGCTTGTCGAGTGCGGCCGAGACGGTCGCCTCGTCCGCATCCTCGGCGACGCCGAGGCGCTTCGCGATGGCAGCAAGAGCAGTCATGCGCGTTCCTTCCGGGTTGGCCTCGGCCTCGGTGGCTGAGGGGGTACGGGGCGCGGGCGCAGCACGACGGCCCGCGTAGTTGAATGCCGACAAGTCGAATCGGGCGACCGGGGCGAGCTCGGTCAACGGCGCGACCTCGGTCCGGTCGGCGAGCCCGGCGGCGACGGCCTCGGCCGCCGAGAACCACGTCTCGGCCTGCATGACGGCGCGCCACTCCTCGACGGTCCCGCCGGCCTTCTCGGCGTAGATAGACGCGATGTTGTTCGAGATGCGGTCGAGGTTCTCGGCGTGCTTACGCAGTTCATCGGCGTTACCGCTGGCGTAGACCCATGCGTCATGGATCATGAGCTCGGCATTCCGGCCGACTACCACCTCGTCACCGGCCATCGCGACAAACGACGCGGCGCTCGCGGCGAGCCCGTCGACCACGGTCGTGATGCGGGCCGGGTGGCCTCGTAGCGTGTTCAGTAGGGCGATGGCCTCGTACACGTCGCCACCCGGGCTATTGATCCGAACCGTGATCGCGTCGGCGCTGAGCTGGGCGAGATCCTTCGCGAACGTGGCGGCCGAAACGCCCCACCACGGATCTATCTCGTCGTAGATCAGCACCTCGGCCGAGGCGCCGTCGAGCGCCTTGATTCGGTACCACGGGTCGGGCCGCTCGGCGCGGTCCCTGGTCGGTCCGTTCACCACAGCGTCAGCGCTCCATTCGGCTCGATGCGGGCCGCGGGCCGGACACGTCGCGCGACGGGCGCGAGCGCTGGCGCCGGTGCGGCGGCGGGTTCGGTGGGCTCCTCGCCCTCAACGGCCTCGCGGATCGGTAGCCCGTAGTCCTGGCGCGCGGCCTGCTCGATCGCCTCGTCGGGCGTGATGATTCCGGCGCGCACGAGAATCTCGAGCGCCGCCGCGGTGGCGTCCTTGCGCGAGCCGATTTCGTCGAACACGATGCGCGGGGCGGGTTCGTTCGGGCCCCAATTGGCATCGACGAGGTCCTCGACGATGTGCGCTTGCGCGGTGTCGCGGATCATCTCGGCGACGGTCTGCAAGCTCATCACGAAGAAATCAGCGAACGTCGTGCCCAAAGCCCATGAGCCCGTGCTGTTTCCGAGGTTGAGGAAGTGCGCCAGCACCGAGCGGCCGATCTGCGCATCGTGGTAGTCGATGGCCGGTTGTGCGTCGGGCAGATTGCCCTCGACACCGGCGAGGCGTAGGCGGGCCTGGTACGGCGTCGCCGCGCCCGAGGCGCTGCCCGCCTTGTAGCTCTGGGCAATCTTCTTGCCCGCGTCCAACTGCGCTTGGTCGTCGGCCGGGCCCGCCTCGTAGACCGGCACGCCCATGCCGTTGCGCTCGATGGTCTGCGCCTGCACGCGCAGCAGGCGGTCACGGATGAGCCAGTGCTTGTACGCGGGCCGTAACAGGCTCTGCCCCGTCCAGTCGCCGCCCTCGCGGTCGACGACATAGGCGACGAGGCGCTCGACCGGGATACGCACCGAACCGCCAGCGCCCCAGCCGTATTGCTCGATCGAGACGAGGCCGCCGTCGGGTGCCACCTCGATATCCGAGATGGTCTCGGCGAGGCGCTGCCCGAGCTTGCGCAGGTGGTACAGGCCGTCGTCGCCGACGTTATACACCTGCTCGAAATAGCTGTGCCCGTAGCGCAGGCACAGCAGCGCGGCGGCGAGGTGCTCCCCCCACGAGAACCGGCCGCGCCGCCGCCCGTTCACCGGCTTCTGTCCCACGATCGGCAGGCCGAGGTCGTTCGCGATGTGGGCGACCACCTCGGGCCGCGCGCCGTTCGGGTCGACGCGCCAGTTCGTACGCCGCACGGGCAACGTCACTGCCCGCATGACCGACGTAACCTGTGCGTCCTGCCGCGCCATGCGCCGATACACGCGGGTGCACTGCGGCCAGATGAGCTCGGGCGTCTCCTCGGCACTCTGCCAAAATCCGGTGCCCGTGCCGTCGTAACCCTCTGTGGCGTAACCGATTTCGGCCGTTGGTGTCGTCTTGCTCTTTGCCATGGTGCCCACCTCCTAGAACCCCATCGCCATGAGCTCGTCCTGCTCGACGTGCACGTCGCGGTCGTCGTCCTGCGTCGGTGTCTGCGGCGGTGTGACCGGGGCGAGGCCGAACTCGAGTAGCGCCCACCTCGCGAGCGAAATCACCTGTACGCGGGTCACGTCGCCCGCGGTGTAGTCCCACCCGAACCGGCCGCCGCCGAGCTCGCGTTTCTGCACGCTGCCGAGTGCGTCCGTGAGCCGCGGGTCGCCGCCGTGCGACAGGGCGCCGTCGAGCGCGTCCTGCACGAGGCCGACCGCGGCGTCGGCCGCCTGTCCGGCCGAGGTGAACTCGACCTCGATACCCCGTGCCAACAGTTGGCCGGCGAGGGCCTTCGCCGGGCTACTGCCGTTGATGACGACCGCGCACGGGTCCCACCGAGCGACGAGGTCGACGACCCGGTCGACGATGCCCTGCGCTGACCCGTGGTAACCAAGCTCGAGCCGAATCTTGTCGTCGACGGTGCGAGTCGCCGCACCGAGCGCGGCCGTGGTGAGGTCGCCTGTCATGTCCAGCGCGAGCGCGATCGGACCGTGCACCCGCGCGCCGAGTTCGGTCATGTCCTCCCACGTCCCGGCCGGGATCGCGCGCTCGCGCTCCTCGGGCGGCTTAGGCCACCGGCCGACCGACAGGCGCTCGACTTCCCATTTCTCGAGTCGCGCGGCGAACGAGGCGACCTCGTCCTCGATGTACTCCTCGTCGAACAGGTATCCGACGCTCGGGTTCGCGGCGGCCCAGTTGCGCCGGTCCATCCGCCACGCTGCGCGCTCGACGGCCGTCGCGGTGGCCGGGAGCTCGGGCGCCGACCACTCAAGCCAGAGCAGGCGCTTGCCGGTCCGTTTGAGTGCGCGCTCGCGCAGCATCGCCCACACGCCGCATTTGGGTTGGCTGTCGGCGTCGGCCGCGCTGCCGAGGTACCAGACCTGCCCGTTGGCCGCGGTCGTGATGAGCGGCATGAGCGCGGCGAGCGCCTCGGGCGAGCAGATCATCGCCTCGTCGATCACGAGCCGGTCGACGCTGTCGCCTCGGCCGCCCTGGTCGGTGCGGGTGGCGAAGTAGATCGTTGAGCCGTTCGAGAGCGTGATCGACTCTTGCCCGTTGCTCGTGCGCGGTTGTCCCGGCATGAGCTGGCGTCGTAGCTGGTCAGACTTGTTGATGAGCGCCATCACCTTGCGCATGGTCTTTAGCGCGGTTTTGAACTGGTGTGCCGTGTACAGGATTTGGACGCCGGGCTCGGTCACCATCCACCACAGCAGGACGAGCTCAAGTACGCCGTTCTTCCCGTTCTGTCTGCTCGCGAGCAGACAGACCTCGAACGCGGCCCATTTCCCATCGGCCCGGCGCGCGGTGCCGTCTGTGATCGCCCCGGCCTGCCAGGGCGGGAGCCGCCGCCCTGCGTCTTCGGCGAGGCTGAACACCTCGGCGGCGCCGCTGTAGTCCACTGCGGCGGCCGGGCGGAACGCGATCCGCGGTTCTTGGATTCCGACTAGTCCCGGGCGCGGCCAACTCGTTTGCAACATCCCCTCCCGAGCACCGCGGGGAGAGAGAAAAAGCCTGACTGCCGCGGACGAGTCAGGCCCCGGGGGTCCGATGATTAGGAGGGGGTGCCCTCGTCAGCCCCAGTCGAGGGCGTTTGCGGCGTGGCCGCCGTGAGATCGGGTGAGCGCTGGCCTTAGGTGATCGCGCGATCCGTCGCCGCGTTCCTTGTTGCACGTGTCGTGCAGCAGGCGGTCGGCGACCTTGCCCCCGTGGGCTCGAGCGTGCGTGTGATCGGCCGCGAGAGCCTGCACGCGGTACATGGGTAGGCCGCACCACCAACACGTCTCGCCGTCGCGCAGCGTCTCGAGCAAGGCCCGGCGGCGCTGCTGGTGGGCCCACCCGAGGCCCTTCTGTGTCGTGGTGCGCTTGCGGGTCATGATCGACGCCTACCTAGTCCGGCACGGTCGGCAACCCACCGAGCGACGAACAGCAGCACGGCGTCGAGCCAGGCGGGCATTAGACCGGCCAGGAACCGTACGGCACAACGTAGAGCGGCTGTTCGAGGGTGCGCGGCGCGGTGGTGCGCAGGCACCCGAACAGCAGGTCGAGCACGTCGAGCGCGCTCATCAGGCGAGCTCGCGGACGACTGCCAGGGCGATGCGGGCAAGCAGTTCCCACGGGACGAGCGAGGCGGCGGCGGACAGGGTCGACATGGCGAACTCCTCGGGTGAGCGGTGAGGGTGCGATGTGGCCGAAAATGGCCCATGACATGCGAAAACCGGCACTGTCGACCGTTTTCGGGGTCGGTTCGTCAGTACCGGTTTCGAGGTGCCACCCACGATAGCAGCAGGTCACGGGCTTTTCGATCTTGCGGTGCCGAGGTGGCGCGTCCTCGCCAGCGTGAGCGGCCTATTCACGGTCGGCGCGGTGGCCTTCCGGTGGTGTACCAATGATCTCGGCGAGCCCTGCCTCGATGTCGAGAACTTCGGCAAGTTCGGCGACAAGTGCCTCGTGATGCTCCTCGATCGTCATACGGGCGATTCTTCCGCGTCGGCACTGCGGCGCGCCAGATCGAGAGCGTCGCCGACGCGGTACACGGGTACCGCGCCGTCCTCGTGCCGGTCCGTGATGCGGACACCGGCGCGCGAGCGGATGAGCCACGCGCGGCGCGTGAGACGGCCCTCGGCGGCCCATCGGTAGCCGGTGCGGCGCGCGATCGGCGCGCCGACGGCCGCGCAAGCGTGCAGTAGCTCGGGCATCGTGCACAGCATCTCGCGGGCGGCCTCGGTGGCGGCGGCCTCGATATGGGCGACCTCGTGCTGCATCTGGCACCGCGGGCACCGGACCCATGCCGAATCGCCCGCCCACAGGTTCGCCGAGCACTTGAGGCGGTCGTCGAGGACGGTCGGGCACCGGCCGAGGTACCGGAGGTCGGCGGGCCGGTCGATCGCTCGGCGTAGGTTCGCGGTCGCGCCGACGATGTCGGCGTGAGCTTGGTCGGCGGCGTCGAGCTGGCGTAGCTCGCGCGGGTGCGAGGCCATCCACACGGCGAGCCGCTCGTCGACCTGTACGGGCGTGATGAGGTGCGCCGCGGTGCGCAGGGCGACCCGGGACACCCGGACGCGCTCGCCCTTGCGCAGGCGGTACTCGTGCACGACGAGCGGGGCCTCGGCCGAGCCGCCGGTGTGGCGGGCGTTGGCGGCCATGACGGCGAGCGAGCGCGATTCGATCGGTACCTCGGTGCCGAGGTGGTCAGCGAGCACGCGGGCCCATCCGTGTAGCGCGGTCGCGAGTGCCAGCGCGTCACGTTCGCCGAGTAGGCGCAGGCCTCGCCCGCGCTGCTCGCTGCTCGTGTCCTTGATCGGTAGCGGCGCCTCGGCCGAGCGGCCACCGGCGCGGCCGTCGGTGACGCGGGCTTGTCCGCTGCGCGCGGTCTCGAGGTCGGCGAGCAGGCTCGGCACGGCGAGCAGGGCCTCGACGAGCGCCCGGCCGCACTCCCCACACAGCGCGAGACGGTCGCCGACGAGGCGTGTGCAGACGGCGCACGGCGTGCCGGTCATGAGCGCCCCCGCCGTAGCTGTAGCGCCGGGTCGTCGATGGGCGGAATCGACCGGAACCGCTCGCGGCGAATCCACTCGGTCGAGTCGAGCGGGTCGTCGGGCAGCGACCAGAACGCAGCGGATTGCGCGGCGAGGTAGCAGAACAGGCGGTCTCGCACGGTGAGGGCGTAGATCGGCCGACCGGGGTTGCGCACGGCGTACACGGCCGCGCCCCACGTGAGGCGGTCCCAGTGCGAGAGCTCGGGCGCGAGGCTCACCCGGCCCGGGCTCGCCCACGGCCCGAGCGTCGGCTCGGTGGCCGCGGACATGAACGGGTTTGTCCATGCCGGGAGCACCCACAACTCGGCATCGGTCATGGTCAGACCTCCAATCGCGTGATGGCGATGTACACGCCGGGCACCTCGTCGAGCTCGGCTACCCGCTTGCGGTGGTGCTCGTCGACGACCTGCGCGTCGTCGAGCCACGCAACGCCCGTCAGCGCGTCGTATACAGCGCGCAGCAGCTTGTCGCCGTCGGGCTTCTTGATCGCCGGGGGCGTCCGCGATTTCGGCGTGCTCTTAGGGCGCGGCAGGACGAACTCGAGGTCGACGGCGAACGGCCCAGGCGCCGGGCGCCAGCCGTGCTCGTGCCCGGCCCATGCGATGCGGGCCCGCCAGTCGGGCAGACCGGCCGCGGACTCGACGAGGACGGCGCGCCCGCGCCGGTGGCCTTTGTATGACTTGCTGCCCTGCGGTACCGGTGCGCCGGGCACGAACAGGCGCTCGCCTACGACGGCGTAGCCGCCGGTAACGGCCGTCACCGGTCGTTCCTCGGCGTCCATACCGGTACCTCGGTTATGGCGTTGTCGGCCTCGCCACGCAGGCGCCGGCGAATGTGGTCGCGGAGTTGCTCGACGGCGAGCGGGTCGTTTCCGAGCACGTTAACGAGCGCCTGCGCGGCGTCGTCGACGATGGCGTGCGGGGCGTCGGGCCGGACCTTGGCGAGCGCGCTCGCGGCGCCAGTGCCGAACCCGTCGAGGTACACGCGCAGCACCACCTCGAACGGCACCGTGACCATGTCGGCCGGGGCGCGATCGGCCTCGGCCGCGCGCTCGGCGGCCTCGGCGTCGGCATCGCACCCCGGGCACGAGTCGGTCAGGTAGTAGGCGTGCGGGCACTCGGTCGCCGAGGCGACCCGGCGGCCCGGGCCCGAGATGAAGAAATCCGGCCACCGGCGTACGTCAGCGAGCGTCGGGGCGTCCTTGGCGAGCACCTCGGCCGGTGGCCGCGGGATCGCGAGGTGCCGGGCGTACAGGTCGCGCACCTGGGCGGCGTCCCATCCGCTGAGAGTGGTTCCGCACGCGCAATCGGCGCGCACCCGGGGGTGTCCGGCGAGCATGGCGCCGGGACCGATCGGGCCGAGCTGGCAGGGGGTCACGTCAAGCACGGGCGGGCCTCCTCGTTCGTGGTCTCGTAGTCGCGGCAGGCAGGCCACCAGGCGCGAATGTCGGATGCTTCGCTGTGAGTCACGCGAACGCCGTTGCCGCACAAGCATTTCGGATAGGCCCGGTTGTGATGGTCGAGGACTGCGCGCCACCGGCACGAGCCACAGCGCAGGCCGTCGCCGTCCCGGCCGGTTGCCGCCTGCTCGTGCAGCGCGACGTATCCGAGCGGGTGAATCCGAGCGGCGATGCGCCGCTCGATGAGGCGGTGCCGACGCTCGGTGTGCGTGAGGTCGGCCTCGGCGGCGCTGTAGCCGTCGGGCAGGCTGAACAGGCCCGGCTCGTCGCTCATGACACGGCCCGGTTCACCACGTCGGCGAGCGCCTGCACGTGCCCGTGTACGAGGTAGTCCGTCGTGTGGCGGCCGTCCCACAGATAGCCGCGGGCGAACGCCATCGCGCCGCCCCACGTGCGCCAGTTCGCAGGCGACCACCACCGTTGCAGCGTGGCCGTGCGGCATTTCTCGACGATGTCCTCGCCCCAGCGCACCACCTCGACCGGGCCCGCGAGCGACCACCACTCGGACAGGTCGGCCACCGAACGCAGCGGGTTG
The DNA here is from genome assembly GCF_042691675.1 of Nocardia brasiliensis. GTDB lineage: Bacteria > Actinomycetota > Actinomycetes > Mycobacteriales > Mycobacteriaceae > Nocardia > Nocardia brasiliensis_D. The sequence continues at coordinate 48,731 of NZ_CP170507.1, read as the reverse complement.
CCCGGCGGTAGTGCCGTGATCGGGTCGCCGTCGGCCGCGGCCCACCATGTCGGCACGGTGGGTACGTCTCGCTGTCCGGCGATGCCGTAGCCGGGCGCCGGCGGGCGGTGCGGAATCCCAGCACCGGCCGGGCGCAGCGGGTCGGCGATGAGCGCGCAGCCGACGAGGTGGTCGGCGAGCGCGCCGGGCATGTGCTCGACGATGTCGCGGGCGAGGTCGCCCGCGATTCCGGCGCCTTGCGAGTATCCAGCGAGCACAAACGAGCGCCGAACCCGGATCGCGTCGAGCAGCGCCCGGCGGCCGAGGCGTCGCGATTCGATGTACGGGCGCGGGTTGCCGTACTCGGCCGGGTACGACACGATCCTCGGCTCGAACCGGGCCGGGTCGAGCGAGTCGGCGAACGCCTGCGAGATGCCGTCGCCGGTGCGGCCGTAGCCGGTACCGGGCAAGATCAGAACGTCAATCACGACCGGGCCTCGTCCTCGGCGTCGAACTCGGCGCGCACGATGGCGGCCGACTCGATCGCGTGCTCGTCGAGCTCGGCGTCGCCGGTGACCTCGTCGATGAGTTCGGCGTCGCTGGCGATGCTGATCCCGCGGGCGATGGCGTTCCGGTGATCGGCGGCGGCCTGCATGTTCTGGGCGAAGTTCTCGACCATTACCGCGATGGCCGAGAGCCCGGTGTACACGAGGCGGGTCGCGCCGTCGTGTCCGTGCACGGCGATAGCGTCCTCGACCGACGGCCATACGACCGTTGACCGGCGTTCGCCGCGCCAGCGAACGACGGTCACGCCATCGTCGAACGTGACGCCGTCGGCGACTACGCCGGTGCCGGATACGCCGGTCACGTCGGCGTCTCGCTGGAACTCGAATGTGCGGACGTTCACCGTTGGTTCTCCTTGCGCTCTGCTGCTGCGATGGCCTGCTGTGCGCGCAGGCTCGGGGTTGTCTGGTTGATGTCATGGCGTTCGCCGCGGGTCCACGGCTTGCACACGGGGCACGGGATCGGGCGGGCGTCGTCGTCCTCACCGAGCCAGCCGCGGCGGCAACGCGGGTCGTGCCAGGGCGCCGAGGTGTCCTCGGGCTCGCGGTGCTCTCCGGTGCGATCGAGGGTCATGAATTCCACACCCCCGCTCGCGCGGTCGTGAGTTGCGTACGTGAATCAGCCACGCGGGTATTTCTGGTTGTGGTTGGTATGGGTTGGTGGGGGGTCACCGGTGACCCCCAGACATGGCCCATATGACCCCCAGACTTGGACCAAATGACCCCCAGACTTTCCGGCGAGGCACCCGTATAGGGGTCACTAGTGACCCCCAGACTTGCGCCCTGTGGATAACTCCGGGGGTCACGGGCGACCCGTAGACACGAGCCCGTTTCACATGTCCGGGGGTCACTGGTGACCCGTAGAACCGGGCCGAGCCCGGCGGCTCTGCGGGTCATGAGTGACCCCCAGATACCGCCGTCTCGTCCGGGTCGAGCAGCGCCTCGTCGAGCAGTGTCGACGGCACGGTGAGCCGGTACTCGTCGGCGAGGCCGCGGTGCCGGTTGCCCTGCTTGGTGCGCTCTATGAGGCCAAGCGCGCGCAGGTCGGCGAACGCGCGCTTGACCGTCTTCTCACTCACGCACATGACGAGCGCCAGGCGCTCGACGCCGGGCCGGATACGCGACCCGTCGGCGTCGGCGTAGGTCGCCATCATGAGCGCGAGATACTTTGTCGTGCTGTGCATTTGGACGCGGCGCGCGATGCGCTCCCACTCGAACCGGTCGACCGGAACCATCTGGCGCGTAGCGCCCGCTACTGAATCCACCACGCGCCTCCACACGGTCGATAGGAAGAACGTCCACGAATGGCGGGCGTCCAGTTCGGATAGAGCGACCGGCGCCGCCCTCACTGCCCCGCCCTGTCTGCCCGTCCCTCGACCCGGTCGATGAGGTCGCGTAGCGCCCGGACGAGCAGCGCGTCGTCGAGCTCGCGCGCCGGGTTGCGGATCTCGTCGACGAACACCTCGTCGGGGTTGTCCGGGTCGCGGCCGACGAGCAGCACGACCGCCGTGTACCGGACCGCGTCGCGAACGATCGGCTCGGCCTGCGCCCACGGCATCGCCTCCGGCGCGCTCATGCCTCGGCGCCGTTCTGCGCGGCGTCGATGGTGCGGGCCTCGAACACGATGCCGGGCAGGCGGTTCGCCCATCCCTCGACGAACTCGTCGACGCGCTCGCGCTTGTCGGCGGTGAGCTCGCGCGAGGCCATGACGCCGAGGAATGATTCGCCGCACCGGACGAGCAGCACCGGCGAGCGGGTGCCGCGTCCCTCGATGAGCAGCGGCGCACCGTACGCGCGTGACGCCTCGCGGAATCTGGCGATGGTGTCGCCCGACACCGCCATGTCGTCGATGGTGCGGTGCGGCGATTGGTGCGCCTCCTCGATGCGCTGCGCGATGGCCGCGAGCGCCGAGTCTTCGGTCGATAGCCGCGGGAGCTGTAGCGCGCGGCCGTCGATCATGCCCGAACAGTCGGTAATGCGTAGGTGCTCGTCGAGCACCTCGAGACGCAGCAGGTTCTCGGGCGAGATGCCCGACCCGATCGGTTCCTTGCCGCCCTTGAATATCGACAGGATTTTCGCCGCGTCGTCGGGCAGCAGCTCGACGCCGATCACGCGGTACCCGCCGGGCGGCCGGTCGCCCCATAGGGACACGATCGCCATCGCGGCCGTGTATCGGTCCGTCGCGGAAATCGTGAGGTGCTGGCGCCCGAATTGCAGGCGCACCCGGTGCACCGCGGGCGATTCCTTGTCGTCGCTGGCGTGCACCCGGACCGAGCCGAGCGCCTGCCGGAAATCGCCGGTGCCGACGATGATGCTCTCGTGCATCACAGGCCGCCTTTCTGTCGGGCCGTCGCGAATGCCGCGGCGCGGTCGAATGCCTCGGTGACCTCCTCGGCCGTGAGGCCGTTCGGGTTGTGCACCACGCCGAACGGGCCGAGGTCGACCGCTCGGGGGCGCATCAACCCGACGATTTCGCCGAGGCGCTCCTCGATGGCGAGCAGCGCGCGCAGGTGTCCGGCGGCCCGCTCCTCGGCCGCCGCGTCGGCGTAGGCCGACTTATCCGCCTTGTTCGCGTGACGAGCCGCTGCGTCGCGGTGCGATTCGGTCGCGCTCACTGGGCACCGCCGGCGGTCTCGTCGGCGGGCGGGCCCGAGATGCTGTCGACCAACAGCGCGGTAATCCGGTCCGCGTCGGCCGCTGTGAGGTGGTGCAGCACGGTGATTTCGCGGCCCGCGTGGTGCGAAAGGAATTCCCAGCGCCCGGCCTCGTCCTCGACGAGGCCGACCTCGTCGAGCAGCTTTCCGAGGCGCTCGACCTGGTCGTCTGTCGCGGGCCCGACCTCGGGCGGCGTGGCCGGTTCCGAGGTGTTCTCGGGTGCCTCGCTCGTCGTCTTCTCGTCCGTCTTCGCCTCGGCCGCGGGGCGGCGGGGCGCGCGCTTCTTCCGGCCCGTGCTGGCGATTTCGGCCGCGGACACCCCCGACTCGGCCTCGGGAGCGGTCGCGTCGAACTCGTCGGCGGTGTTGGTCTCGCCGCGCTTGATCGACGAGTAGATAACGCCGAGCTGCCCGACATCGTGGCCGTTCCACATGCTCGAGGACCGGCCGAGCTTGGCCTCGAGCTGCTGCGCGCTCACGCCGATTTCCTCGAACAGGCGCAGGGCATCGGCGATGCGGCCCGCCAGCGGCTTGCCGCCGCCGTTCTCGAGGGTCGCGTCGCAGTTCGCCTGCGCCTCTTGCACGAACCACGCGGGCAGAACGGCGAGGATCATCTCGCGCAACCGGCGCGCGCCGTTGTTGGCGTTGTTCTCGTAGATGTCGCGGGTTTCGGTGAGCTGGCGCGGGCCCTTCTTGGTGTCGCGGATGTGCGGGACGATGAACGTCGTCGATGCGCGGGCGTTGGTCTGCATATCCCATGCGTGCGCGAGCATCTCGGATTCGCCCTTGGTGTCGTCGCGGCGAAGTTCCTTCAGGCCGTAATCGACGTTGCCCCAGCACCGAGCGAGCTCGCGGGCGAGGTGGATCGAGACGCCGGTCACGGTGCCGTCGCCGCGGTTGTAGCGGAAATACGCGCGGCTCGCGACGCTCATCTGCGCGGTCGCGTCGCGCATCTCCTGCACGGCCGCGGCACGGTTGCGCGGGCGCTGCTGCGCGACGAGCACGGCGGCCTGTACCTCGGCGACGGCGCGCGACTGCTCGACGATGGTCGCCTGCGAGGTGATCGACTGCCGGGCAACGGCTTCGGTCGGCTGGTAACGGTCGGGATGGGTCATGCGAGTAACTCCTCAGCTCGGTAGCGGGTCCATGCAGGGATACAGACGGTGGGGATTTCGTGGCTGTCGTCCGGCCACTCGTCGGCCGCCATGCAGTCGGCGAAAATCTCGATAGCTCGGCGGTTGCACCGGCGACCGAGTTCGATGTCGGCGGCGTCGACGCGGGCAACGGTGATCCGATAGGGCGGCGTCTTGCGCTGCGTGATGAACACGAAATCGGCGACCTCGATACCGAGCGCGCGCAGGCCGTCGACGTAGAACGGCTGTTGCATGAAATAGCCGTACTCACCAGCGGCTTTGGCGAACGCTCGTCGACCGGACGATTTCGATGTCTTGTAGTCGACGACGATCCACCGGCCGTCGGGCAACCGGGTGAGCCAGTCGAGGCGCAACCGCAACCGCGCCCCGGTCTGCTCGTCGATCCACCATCCCGACAGCTCGGGGTCGCCCTCGGCGAGGTAGGCGCCTGCGAGGTCGTGCTCGAGCGCGACGCGCGCCATCTCTCGCGCCTGCTCGTCCTCGGCCTTGAGGATCGGAACTCGCCCGGCCGCCCGAATCTCGTCGCGAGCTTGGCGGGCGTCTTTCGAGCGCCAGTCGGGCGCGTCGATGACGACGAGCTCGGCGCCCTTGCCGAGCACGTACAGGTGTGCGGCGTGCCCGAAATCGAAGTCGCTCTTTTCGATTCGCGGTTGCTTGCGGAACTCCGACGGCGAATCGAACAGGATCGTGCGCGCCCCCGAGCTCGACAGGCTGTCGCGGTCGGCGTGGTATTCCTCGTCCGGCACGTCCGGGTACAGGCCCGGCTCGATCAACGCCAGCGGGCGAGGCTCGATCAGCGCCAGCGTCACACCCTCACCCCCGCCGGTTCGACGGCGAGGATGCGCGTCGCGGTGTCGGACGTGATCGCGGTCCGGGCGCCGGTCCCGATGTCGCGCACGGTCGCCCGGGCGACACCGGCCCTGTTGGCAATGTCGCGGATCGTCATCCGGGCGACCTCGCGCAAGTGCTCGATGTGAGCGCGGACGGCCTCGTGGTCGCCCGCCTCGCCGCGGGCGACTCGACGGCACTCGGCGCACGTGCGGAGGTTGATCTTGACGTGCATCTCGCGCCCGCACGTGTCGCACAGACCGCTCACGACATCGAGGAACACGCGCAGCGCAGCCCGCTCGTTGCTCATCGAGAACCCGGCGCGAATGCCGAAGTTCTCGCCGGTCGTCAGGGCCTCGGCGCCGCACGCCCGGCGCACCGGGCAGTCGACGCAGATCGCCCGCGCGGTCGTCGCGGTCTGTGATGGGAGCGGAAACCACAGCTCGGGGTCGTGGTCGCGGCAGGCCGCCCGGTCGCGCCAGGTGGGGAACGCTGTCTCGGTCACGCCGCCCCCCACCGGTAATCGAGGTCGCGGTCGCGGGCCCGGTCCCACTCGGCGCCGGAGTCGTCCGGCTCGGGCAGGTCGACCTCGTCGTCGAGGATGTCGAGGTATTCCTCGAACTCGGGGTCGATGCCGTCGCCCTGGTCGACGACGACGGCCGCCGCGGCGCGGGCCTTGGCATTGAAGTAGTCGACGGCCGCCGTGCCGCCGAACAGGACGAGGACGCCGACGATCGCGCCGCCGACGATGGCGACCTGCACGACGTGCGCGAGCGGGGTCACTGCCCGCCCGCCTTGATTCCGGCGAGGCGGGTCACGGCCTCGGCGAGCAGCGCGGCGAGCACCGGGGCGGGGAACAGCGAGCCCGCGACAACCTGCACCGTGTCGTAATGCTTGACCGAGTCCGGGGCGTTCGGGCACGGGCAGATCAGTGCGCCGCTGATCAGCCCGTCGAGCTGGCGCCCGGCGAGCTTGCGGGCGTGCTCGACCACTTCCCAGCTCTCGCCGCTGTGGGTCCGGCCAACAGGTGTAGTCACGATGCTTTCCCCATCTCGTTGTGTGCGGTGGCGATGCCGAGCTCGGCGTTCAGGCGGGCGATTTCGTCGCACTGGGCGGCGTGGTTGCGCTCGGCGGCGGCGATGCGCAGCACCGCGGCGGCGAGCAGTTGAGCGAGGTTGTCGGGGTTCGCACCGTGCAGGCTGAGCGCCAGCGCGACGAACGCCGAATCGGTCTCGCCGTCGCTGGCGCTGGCCTCGACGAGCTCGGCGAGACGCGAGCGGGTGACGGCGTACACGTGGGAGACCTGCGCGGCCTCGTTGCTGGTCGTCATCGCCAGCCCCCCGCGTCACGAGTGGCGAAATCGAGCTCGTGCACGGGCCGACCGCCGTCGACCTCGGGCGCGGCGAACAGTTCGGCGCGCGGGAGCGGGAGCGTCGGCGCCGGATCGGCGGGCGCCGGCGGGGCGGTCGGAACAATCGCGCCGTTGCACACGACGACGGCGTTACGGACGGCCTCGGCCGGGTTCTGCCACGCCACCGGCGAGGCGTTGCGGCGGGCGGCACGGGCGGCCCGCTCGGCGGCGAGCATGGCGGCAATAGCCGCGACGGTGACGAACGCCGTCACGCCGAGCGCGTGCTTGGGTCGACGACCGAACGTGCGGTCGACGTTAGGAACGAGCCACTGCATCGGTAGCATCTCCTTGGTTCTCTGGAACGGGAATCACCAGCCCCGACCGAGTCGCATTCGGTCGGGGCGTCCTTGTGTCGGACGGGGGCGGGCACAGCACGACGACGGCCGCGTGTGCGATTTCTCGGATGGCGCGGGGCGCGAGCATCCGGCCGGACACCCAGCCCGAGGCGTCGATCGCCTCGCACAACCGGTGCCATGTCTCGGGGTCGATGCCGGGAGGGGGGTCGCCGAGCGCGCCGTCGAGGCGGCGCTGCTGCGCACGCTCGGCGGCCTGTTCGTAGACCTCGACCCAGCTCATCTCGGGGTCTCCTGTCTGTTGGCGTGGTTAGTGGGTTGCGGGACCGACCGAGTTCGGGCGTGAGGGGGGTCGCCCGGCGGTCCGTCGGCCGGTCCCGCGTCCTCGCGGCGGCGTCGGCTCGCCACCGCGGGGAAGTCAGGCCGCGTCGTTCTTGCGGCGTTTCATCCGTGCGGCGGCGCGCGGGCTCAGTCCGGCGTCGGCGGGAGTGGTTTCGGTGTGTGTGCTCGATGCGGCGGCGGGTCGGCGTGCGGCGAGGTCGGCGAGCTTGCGCTGCCCGGCCTCGCGCATCTGCTCGACGAGCACGGCCATATCCGCACGGGTCATGCGCCAGTGCTGCCCGGCCAGTACGGCGGGGGTCTCGCCGCTCGTGATGCGGCGGCTCAGCCAATCGACGGACGGGGCGCCGGTCATCTCGCACACCTGCCCGAGCGAGAACGTCTCGAACTCGAGGTCTGGAATCATGCGGCGACCTCCACCCCGGCGAGCAGTTTTGACGGTGTGGTGTCGAGCGCGGCGGCGATGCGCATTAGCTGACTTACGCGCGGCTCACGCTGGCCGGACTCGAACCGACTCACGGTTTGCGGGGCGAGTCCGGCCGCCTTGGCTAGTTGCTCCTGTGTGATCCCCCGACGAGCGCGGGCGACACGGAGCGTTGCCGCTATCCGCCCTGCATTGTCGCTATCCATATTGGATGACAATACACCCAATTGGGTGACGGTCAACGCCGATCGGAGGTGCGTTAGCTAACGCACTGCGGGCAAGGTTGAACAACCCCAAAGAGGTCGAAGGAGTTGCCTATCCACCCAATTGGGGGTGACAATCACCCAATGAGCAAAGATGGTGACCACGAAGAGGGCCGCCCTAAGTACGACGATCCCGAGAACCGGGCTCTCGCCGCACATCTGCGCGCCGAACGGGCGCGGGCAAACATCACGCAGGCCGAACTCGCGAAACGAGCCGGGTTGAGCGTGAATACCATTTCTCGGCTCGAGACGCAGGAACGGGAGATGTCAGTCAAGCAGGTTCTTGCGGTTGCTCGCGGTCTCGGCGTCGATGCTGGCGACTTCGTCGACGCCGCTCAGAGGGGCGCTGGCGCCGCGGAGTAACTGACTCGCTCTCACTCCTTGACGGTTGGCGGCCCTAATCAGGCTCGCCACCGTTGTTGACGCGCTGACCTCGTCGCGGTTCTCACTCCCCATTGACACACCCTCGCTCGCACGTTGCCCGCCACCGGTCGCGAGCCCCCCGACGCGCTCGCTCGAACACCAGTTCGATACTACCGGGTACGAGGTGCCGTGCATTTATTGCCGGATGCCCCTACCCGATCTTGGGACCGATGGGTAGCGCCAGCGTAACCAGGAACATGCGAACCGGTATGACCGATTTGCATTATGTCGGAATTGTTACCGTTTAAAAGCGATGGATACTAAAAACCTCGGGCGCGCAATACCTTGCGCGCCCGAGGTTTTCGTGTCTTGCGGTTAGGCCGTCAACTGTGGATGACAGCCGCTCGATGTGTGCGCAGCATGTGCGCTAGCAATCTCGGCGTCGGCTACGGCCGCGACCGCAGCGACCTCGCGGTCGAACTCGCGGCGCATACGCGAGACCGTTTCGGCCGCTGCGTCTTTCACCTCGGCAACCTCCTCGACGGCGAGGTCGCGTAGAGCGAGCGCCGCGTCTCGCTCGCGCCGGGCCGCGTGCGCCTCGCGCTCGGCTCCGTGCCGGGCGCGCTCGGCCGTCGCAATGATGGCGCGGGCCCGTTCGAGCTCGGCGGCCAGGCGCTCGGCGTCGTCGACCACGGTCTCAGTCTCGGCGGCGTACCGCCTCGCGGCGCGGTGCGCAGTGACCGGGTTGTGCGCGGGATCGGAGCAGTACGCAGGCGGCCGACCCGGGCCGGTGCGCGGTGGTATCACCTTGCCGCACAACGATTCCGGGCCGGTCGGAAAGCGACATTGACCTGCGGCGAATTTCATTTCATTGCACCTGTAATGAAATGAAATCGCCGGTCACGCGGCGGCGGCGAGCACGTCGCCCGCCTCATGCTGGGCGACGTGGTCGACCGCGTGGTCGTAGCTGTCGAACACGGCCGATTGCACGAGCCCGCGCTCGTCCATCCAGACAGCCTCGAACCCGCCTGCGACGCGCTCGATTTCGCCGAGCTTGCCGAGCTGCACGAGGCGCCGCCGCCGGGCCTGCACGATGCTGACCACGTTGCTACGCAGACGAGGCAGGCGACCGGCGATAACCTGCGCGCTCGCCGCCGAGGCCGCAGTCGAGTTGTGCCCGTACCGCCGATCGGTGATCGTGATCGACGAATGCCCGGCGTCGCGCGACACAACCCAGATCGGCTCGCCGTCCTGCAACCGCCACGAGATGCCGGTGTGCCTCGTCGTGTATGGGGTGAGGCGCTTGGACTTGAGGCGAGCGGCGATGCGGCCGTATCGCTTTTGCAGCTCGTCGAACGAGAGCCCGCCCCACCCGGCCGCGCCGGTGAATGGCGTCCGATCACCCTTGACAAGCGCGTCGAGACGCTCGAGGGCCGGTGCCCACCCTTGTTGCCAGAATCGGACCGAGGTCACCGGCAGACCGGTTGGAGTGAGGAACAGCCAGGCGTCGGCCGGGCGGTCGTCGAGGTCGAGCCGGCCGACAGTTTCCAGCGGTACAAACGTGGTCCGAATACCGCGCTCGGTCTTCGGGTCGCCGAGCTTCATTCGGCCGTTGGCCCACTTCCACGCCCGCACGATCGAGACGGCGCCCGTGTCGCGGTTGATGTCGCCGACCTTGAGCGCGCCCTGCTCGCCAGGCCGCGCCATGCTCATAACGCCGAACTCCCACCACGGGTGCCAGAACGGCTCGAGCAACTGCTCGATGAGCTCATACTCGAGCTCGTCGAGGTGGTCCGTCTCGCGGGCTGAGCATTTGGGCAGCTTGGTTTCGGCGCACGGATTCCACGGAATGAGCGGCGTCGGCCGCTTGCGTGCGGCGGCACCCATTGCCGCGCAGAGCAACCCGTGCTTATTGCGCACGGTTTTCGGCTTGTTGCCGAACTCGGTTTCGAGCCAATCGACCCACGCGGCATCGAGCTCGGGCGTCAGCGCGTCGACAGGCAGGAACTCGCCGAAGAACGGGATCATGTCGCGGTCGATCATCCGGCGGTACTTGCGCTTGGTCTCCTCCTCCACGCTCTTGCCGAGGCTATCGACGTAGCGGTGAAGCCAGACTTTCAGCGTGACGACATCAGGATCGGCGGCGAGCTGGGCGGCGAGAACACGCTCGGCCTCGATCGGGCCGACGCGGTCGAGCAGTTTCGCCCACCGGATCGCGGCGCGGTGGTCGTCGAAGGATTGAGAGGTTTGAACGATCTTGCCGCTTCGTTCGATGCGGTAACAGACCTGGGAGTAGGTCGTGCCGTCATTACGGACACGGACGCGGGGGGTTGTCTTGCGAGGGCGTGCCATGGATCGGTCTTCCTGTCAGGCCGAATCCCCTCAGATTCCCTGTATGTTGACCGCAATGTTGACGCAGAAGGGGCACAATCCGAAGATTATGCCCCTGACCTGCTATTATGTTGTGGGCGAAGGGGGACTTGAACCCCCACGTCCCGAAGGACACTGGCACCTGAAGCCAGCGCGTCTGCCATTCCGCCACTCGCCCGAGCGACTCGGAGACAGTATCACGCACTCCGCGCCGACACGAAATCGCCCTTGTGGGGCCGTGACGCGGGGGCTGGACAAGCGTGGGAACCCGCTGATCTTTCCAAGAGTTACAGGTGTGGACGATCGTGGATATCATGCAATGAACGTGCTCGATACGCGACACGCCATATACGCGTGTCGTTGTTACGAATCAGAAGAAGAGACGCTCACCGAAGGGAGGCCGAGATGGGCATCGTTTCACGGTTCGAGCGTCGTCTTCAGGGCGCCGTCGGTGATGTGTTCGCCAGGGTGTTCGGCGGCAACGTCGTGCCCCAGGAGGTGGAGGCGGCGCTGCAACGGGAGGCCGCTGATCATGTCCAAGAGCTCGGTGGCGGACACCTGTTGGCGCCCAACAGCTATGTGATCACTATCAACTCTTCCGATCACCAGCAGTTGGACGCCGATCACGACCTCACCACCCGCGCGTTCGCCAAACACCTGCAGGATTACATCCGCGAGCAAGGCTGGCAGACCTACGGCGAAGTACACGTGGCGTTCGAGGCATCCCCTACGCTGCACACCGGACAGTTCAGGGCAAGCGGCCGGGTCGACCCGGACGTCGGTCGCCGAGCTACACCAGCTCACAGCCCCGAACCCCCGCCACAACGACCTGATAACCCGCAACCAGGAGCTGGCCCCATGACGCAGAACTCAGGCTACGACCCGAGTCGTGAGCCCGCGGAGTCCGATCCACGCAACCGCGGGTACGCCCCACCGCCTGCCGGTCGCGGCGGTGCGCAGAACGGCGCGTACCGCGAGGACTACGGTCGCGGCGCGGCGCCCTATGCCGCCGACTATCAGGCGCCGGACGGTCAGCAGGGTTACGGCGACTACCAGAACGGCTACGACTACCAGCAGGGCGGCCAGGCCTACGGACAGCCGGGGTATCAGGAGCCGGGGTACGGTCAGCAGCCGGGGTACGCCGATCGCGCCTACGGTCAGCCGGGTTACCAGGAGCCGCCTGCCTACGGTCAGCCGGGCTATCAGGAACCCGCGGCATACGGCCAGCCGGGTTACCAGGAACCCGGGTACGGCCAACCGGGCTATGCCCAGCAAGGCTACGGCGATCAGGCTTACGCGGACCCGGCCTACGGCCAGCAAGGCCAGAGCTATGCCCAGCCCGGCTACGGCCAGCAGGGCTACGCCGACCCGGCCTACGCGGACCCGAGCTACCCCGACCAGAGCGGCTACGCCCAGGAGGAGCAGGCCGGTTACGGCCAGGCGTACTCGCAGCAGCCCGGCTATGCCGGACAACCCGGCTACCCCGCCGCGCCCGCGTACGGCGCTGCCCCGCAGGCCGGTTCGGGCTACTCCGCGACCCTGCAGCTCGATGACGGCAGCGGCCGCACGTACCAGCTGCGCGAGGGTAGCAACATCATCGGCCGCGGCCAGGACGCGCACTTCCGGCTGCCCGATACCGGTGTCTCGCGCAGGCACATCGAGGTCCGCTGGGACGGCCAGACCGCGATGCTCTCGGATCTGGGTTCCACCAACGGCACGCTGGTCAACGGTTCCCCCGTGCAAGACTGGCAGCTCGCCGACGGGGATGTGATCCGCGCCGGGCACTCCGAGATCCTGATCCGTATCGTCTGATCCCGTAAGCTCGCGATGCAGGTCACGACATGGCCATCAGGGATTCGTCGGTCGTATCGTGATCGAATTCGACCTACGGCCCTATGATGCTGCCAACACACGCACGGCACCGGAACCGGGGTCGGCAAGACCAGCATGCTGGTGGGGGTGGTCGAACCGCACCTACGGCACCGACATACACGGTCGAACAGGAGGTGGAACGCCGTGCAGGGACTGATCCTGCAATTGACCCGGGCGGGGTTCCTGCTGCTGTTGTGGTTGTTCGTGTGGGCGGTGCTGCGCACCTTGCGCAGCGACATCTACGCGGCATCCGGCATACGGATACAGCCCAGGGCCGCACGCGGTTCCGCGGTGCTGCCCTCCTTCAGCCGGGGCCAGAAGGGCGCCAAATTTCTTGTGGTGACTCAAGGTTCACTCGCCGGCACCCGCATCTCGCTAGGCACCCAACCGGTGCTGATCGGGCGTGCGGACGACTCCACGCTGGTGCTCACCGATGATTACGCCTCGACCAGACATGCGCGACTGTCCCCGCGTGGCGATGATTGGTACGTCGAAGATCTCGGTTCGACGAACGGCACCTACCTCGATCGCGCGAAAGTCACCACCGCCGTGCGGGTTCCGCTCGGCACCCCTGTCCGTGTCGGCAAAACAGTGATCGAGCTGCGATCGTGACACTCGTTCTCCGCTACGCAGCACGTAGCGACCGCGGTCTCGTCCGTGGCAACAACGAAGACTCCGTCTATGCCGGTGCGCGATTACTCGCGCTGGCCGACGGCATGGGTGGCCATGCCGCGGGCGAGGTGGCGTCCCAGTTGATGATCGCCGCGCTGGCCCATCTGGACGACGACGAGCCCGGCGACGATCTGCTCGGCAAGCTCGACGCGGCAACCCGAGAGGGCAACGCCGCCATCGCCGATCAAGTCGAGGAGGAGCCCGAACTCGACGGGATGGGCACCACGCTCACCGCGATCCTGTTCGCCGGCAAGAAGCTCGGCCTGGTGCACATCGGTGATTCCCGCGCCTATCTGCTGCGCGGCGGCGAACTCGCCCAGATCACCAGGGACGACACCTTCGTCCAGTCACTGGTGGACGAGGGCCGGATCACCCCCGAGCAAGCGCACACGCACCCGCAGCGCTCGCTGATCATGCGCGCGCTCACCGGCAACGAGATCGAGCCGACGCTGATCATGCGCGAGGCCCGCGCCGGTGACCGCTACCTGCTGTGCTCCGACGGCCTCTCCGATGTGGTGAGCGACGAGACCATCGCGAACACCCTGCGCGAGGGCAGCACCGACGAATGCGCCGACCGGCTCATCGAGCTCGCGTTGCGCAGCGGCGGACCGGACAATGTGACGGTTGTCGTCGCCGACGTCATCGATCTCGACTACGGCCAGAGCCATCCGATCGTGGCGGGTGCCGCGTCCGGTGTGGACGAGGACACGCCGCCACCGAACACCGCGGCCGGACGTGCCGCGGCCATGCGCCCGCCGCGGGCCGCCCCGCGCCGTGCCGCCGCGACACCCGAGCCGGAGCCGGAGAGCAAATCGCGCAAATTGCGCTGGCTCGTGCTCGCGTTCGCGCTGGTGGTCGCCGTCGGTGTCGGACTGCTGGTCGGCTACAAGATGATTCGCAGCAACTATTACGTCGGCGCCGACAACGGCTCGGTGGTGATCCTGCGCGGGTTACCCGGGTCGGTGCTCGGTTACTCGATCCACGACGTGAACCTGGTCGGCTGTGTCACCAAGACCGGTGAGCTGTCCCTGGTCGATCCCGGCGCCGAGTTGCCGTCGTCGTGCCGACTGCTGAAGGTCACCGATCTCAAGCAGACCGGCCGCGAACAGGTCGGCAAGGGACTGCCGCCCGGCTCGTTGGATCGAGCCAAAGACCAGATGCGGTCCATCGCGCAGGGCGAACTGCTCCCGCCGTGCCCGCCGAAGCAGTCGGTGCCGCAGCCGGGTGTGCTGCCGCCGCCGACCGAGCCCCCGCCGTCCGGCCCGCCCGCACCGAGCACCGCCGTTCCGCCGACCTCCGAGCCCGCGCCGCCGCCGGGCAATGGTGACACCAGGGGCACCGAGATCAAGACGCCGACGAAGTCGGAGGCACCGATTCCGCCATCGTCCGCGTCGCCGAACCCCCAGATCGCGGGGGAGAACTGCCGGGTGACGGACTGATGTCCGCACCCGCACCGCCGTCCGCAGGGGCTTTTCCCAGTCCCCCCGGCGGCTTCGCTCCCGCGCCACCGCCGAGCACCCGACGCAATGCCGAACTGTTGTTGCTGGCCGGTGCGGCGGTGATCACGACGGCTTCGTTGTTTCTGGTCGAGGCCAGTCAGGAGCAGTCGGTCACCTGGGATATCGCCAAGTACGGCTTGGCCTTTCTGGCGTTGTTCGGGATAGCGCACCTCGCGGTGCGCCGGTTCGCGCCGTTCGCCGATCCGCTGCTGCTACCGATCGTCGCGCTGCTCAACGGACTCGGGCTGGTGCTGATCCACCGGCTCGACCTGGCCGATGAGCAGACCGCGGCATACAACTCGTGGCCGGTACCCTCCCCCGACGCCAACCAGCAGATCCTGTGGACCGCACTGGGCATGATCGTGTTCATCGGGCTGCTGATCGTGTTGCGGGACTACCGCACGCTGGCCCGCTACGGCTACACGCTCGGTCTGGTCGGGCTGATCGCGCTGGCCCTGCCCGCGGTGCTGCCCAGCCGATTCTCCGAGATCAACGGCTCCAAGAACTGGATCAAGATCACCGGATTCAGCATCCAGCCCGCCGAATTCTCGAAGATCCTGCTGATCATCTTCTTCGCGTCGGTGCTGGTGGCCAAGCGTGATCTGTTCACCGCCGCCGGACGGCACCTGCTCGGCATGGAGTTCCCCCGGGCCCGCGACCTCGGCCCGATCGTGGTGGTCTGGATCGTCTGTGTCGGCGTGCTGGTCTTCGAAAAGGACCTCGGCACTTCGCTGTTGATCTTCAGCACGGTGCTGGTGATGCTCTACATCGCCACCGAACGGGTCGGCTGGCTGATCATCGGCGGCGCGCTGCTCAGTCTCGGGTTCTTCTTCGCCTATCAGACTTTCGGCCACGTCAAGATCCGGACCCAGACCTGGTTGCACCCGTTCGACGACTACAACAACACCGGATACCAGATCTCGCAGTCGCTGTTCGGGCTCGCCACCGGTGGTCTCGCCGGTACCGGGCTCGGCAGCGGACGCCCCAACCAGGTGCCGTTCGCCAAGACCGACTTCATCATCACCACGATCGGTGAGGAACTCGGCCTGATCGGACTAACCGCGGTGCTGGTGCTGTTCCTGGTGCTCATCGTGCGTGGCCTGCGCACCGCGCTCGCCGTGCGCGACAGCTTCGGCAAGCTGCTGGCGGCCGGGCTGGCGTTCACCGTCGCGATCCAGTTGTTCGTCGTCGTCGGCGGTGTCACCAAACTGATTCCACTGACCGGCCTGACCACGCCGTTCATGTCCTACGGCGGCTCGTCACTGCTGGCCAACTACGCATTGCTCGCGTTGCTCATCAAGGTTTCCGACGCGGCGCGCGCACCCGCGCCGGTCCGCAAGAGTGCGCCCGCGGCCCCGATCGCGGACGCGACCACCGAACTGTTGCGCAAGCCGGACGCGGGCCGACCGGAAGCGGGTCCCGCCACATGAACACTCCCCTACGCCGAGTCGCGATCGCCGTGATGCTGATGATCGTCGCGCTGCTGATGAACGCCACCTACGTCCAGGTGATCAAGGCGGACGACTACCGCACCGATCCGCGCAACTCCCGGGTGCTGCTCGACGAGTACTCGCGCCAGCGTGGCCAGATCTCCGCGGGCGGCACCGTGCTGGCCAACTCGGTGGCCACCGAAGACCGCTACAAGTACCTGCGCACCTACCCGAACACACCCGAGGCCTACTCGCCCGTCACCGGCTTCTATTCGATGCAGTACGGCAGCAACGGACTGGAACGGGCCGAGGATTCGGTGCTCAACGGCTCCGATAGCCACCTGTTCGGTTCGCGACTGGTCGACATGGTGTCCGGTCGCGATCCGCGCGGCGGCAACGTGCTCACCACCATCGACCCGGCCATGCAGCAGGTCGCCTACGACGAGCTGACCAGCAAGGGCTACACCGGCTCGGTGGTGGCGATCGAGCCGAGCACCGGCAAGATTCTCACCATGGTGTCCACGCCGAGCTACGACCCGAACCAGCTGTCCGGGCACGACGGCGCGCGCGGCACCCAGGCCTGGGAGGCGCTCAGCGCGGACCCGCGCCAGCCGATGCTCAATCGTGCTGTCTCGCAGACCTATCCGCCCGGCTCCACGTTCAAGGTGGTGGTCACCGCGGCCGCGCTGGCGAACAACATCGCGACCCCGGAAGATCAGTTCACCGCGGCGCCGAACATCACTCTGCCCGGCACCGCGACCCCGCTGGAGAACTACAACGGCACCAACTGCGGCTCGGGCCAGACCGCCTCGCTGTACGAGGCGTTCCGGCTGTCCTGCAACACCGCGTTCGCCGAACTCGGCGTCAAGGTGGGTGCCGCCCGGCTCAAGGACCAGGCGGCGGGCTTCGGCATCGGCGAGCGCCGCAGCATCCCGATCCCGGTGGCCGAGAGCACCGTCGGCCCGATCTCGGACAACGCCGCGCTGGCGCAGAGCAGCATCGGTCAGCGTGACGTGGCGTTGACCCCGCTGGACAACGCGGTGATCGCGGCGACCGTCGCCAACGGCGGTGTCCGGATGCAGCCCTACCTGATCGACCAACTGCAGGGCCCCGACCTCAGTGAGTTGTCCAAGACAAAGCCGGTCTCGCTCGGCCAAGCGTTCAACGCCCAGGTAGCGTCGTCGCTGACGAATCTGATGATCGCGTCGGAGGGCAACACCCCCGGCGGCAAGTCCTCCCGTTATCAGATCGCGTCCAAGACCGGTACCGCCGAACACGGCAGCGATCCACGCAACACCCCACCGCACGCCTGGTACATCGCCTTCGCACCCGCGCAGAATCCGAAGATCGCCATCGCGGTGATCGTGGAGAACGGCGGCGACCGGGCATTGGGCGCGACGGGTGGCAAGGTGGCCGCGCCGGTCGCACGTGCGGTCTTGGACGCCGGTCTGCGAGGGGGCTGAACGATATGGATGTGCGAGTGAAGGTACGGGGATGCTGAACAACGGTGCGATGATCGCCGACCGGTACCGGCTGCAGCGCCTGATCGCGACCGGCGGCATGGGCCAGGTCTGGGAGGCGCTGGACACCCGGCTCGATCGCCGGGTGGCGGTCAAGGTGCTCAAGGCGGAGTTCTCCGCAGACCCGACGTTTCGGCATCGGTTCCGCACCGAGGCCAAGACCACCGCCCAGTTGAATCACCCCGGCATCGCCGGAATCTACGACTACGGCGAGACCACCGACCCGCAAGGCAGCGAAACCGCCTACCTGGTCATGGAACTGGTCCAGGGCGAGCCGCTGAACACGGTGCTGAACCGGCTCGGCAGGCTGTCCGTCGGGCAGGGCCTCGACATGCTCGAGCAGACCGGCCGGGCGCTGGACGTGGCGCATCGGGCCGGTGTGGTGCACCGGGATGTGAAGCCGGGCAACATCATGGTGACGCCGACCGGTCAGGTGAAGATCACCGACTTCGGCATCGCCAAGGCGGTCGACGCCTCACCGGTGACCAAGACCGGCATGGTGATGGGCACCGCTCAATACATCGCGCCGGAGCAGGCGATCGGCGAGGACGCCACCGCGGCCAGTGATGTCTACTCACTCGGCGTTGTCGGCTACGAGGCGCTCGCCGGGCAGCGGCCGTTCAGCGGCGACGGCGCGATCACCGTCGCGATGAAGCACGTCCGCGAGACGCCGCCGCCGATGCCGGCCGATCTGCCCGCCAACGTGCGCGAGCTGATCGAGATCACCATGGGCAAGGACCCGAAGGGGCGCTACTCGCGCGGCGGCGAGTTCGCCGATGCCGTGGCCGCGGTGCGCGCGGGCCGCAGGCCACCGCCGCCGAGCGGTACCAATGCCGCGGTGCCGCTGACCGGCGCCACCCGGGTGCTCCCGCCCGGACCGACCGTCGTGCTGCCTTCCACGCCATCGGAATTCGACGGTGCGACGGTGCACTACTCCGCGCCCGCCGGTGCGGCGCTCGGCGCCGCGGGACAGGCCACCGGACAGGCTCCCGCGACGATGCTGAATACCGGCACCGGCGGTCATCAGACGCCGCCCGGTGACGACAAACGGTTCACCTCGACGCAGAAGTGGCTGGCCGGACTCGGCGCCGGTGCGGTGCTGTTGGTCGCCACGACGCTGTACCTGCTGTTCGGTGGTGACACGAACCCCAATTCGACACCGCCCGCGACCAGCACCTCCACGCCTGCTCCGAAACCGCCACCGCCGCCGGTGACCAGCACGACGACGCCCAAACCGCTTCCGCCGCCGCCGCCACCGACCAGCAGCGCGCCGACCACCACCGAGCCGCCGACCACGACACCGGAACCGACGACGACCACGCCGCCGCCGAGCTCCACTACGTCGCCGAGCACCACCAAGCCGACGCTCACCGCACCGACCACCACTCGGCCCCGAGTGCCGACTATGGACTTACCATTTCCGGAGATTCCCGGTGCCCGAGGTCCCTCGGCCACCCCCAGTACTCCTTCGCAAGGACAACAATGACGACCCCGAAGAATCTCTCCTCCCGCTACGAGCTGGGCGAGATCATCGGGTTCGGCGGGATGTCCGAAGTACACAAGGCGCGCGATCTACGGCTGAGCCGGGACGTGGCGATCAAGGTGCTGCGGGCCGACCTGGCCCGCGACCCCACCTTCTACCTGCGGTTCAAGCGCGAGGCACAGAACGCCGCCGCGCTGAACCATCCGGCCATCGTCGCGGTGTACGACACCGGCGAGGCGAAGGTCGACGACGGCCCGCTGCCCTACATCGTGATGGAGTACGTCGAGGGCGATACGCTGCGCGACATCGTGCGTGGCCAGGGTCCGCTGCCGCCGCGCCGGGCCATGGAAGTGGTCGCGGATGTCTGTGCCGCACTGGATTTCAGTCACAAGGCCGGCATCGTGCACCGCGACATGAAGCCGGCCAACATCATGATCAACCGGGCCGGCGCGGTGAAGGTGATGGACTTCGGCATCGCCCGGGCGCTCGCCGACAGCTCCAACCCGATGACGCAGACGGCCGCGGTAATCGGTACCGCGCAATATCTTTCGCCCGAGCAGGCGCGCGGCGAGACGGTGGACGCCCGATCGGACGTGTACTCCGTCGGCTGTGTGCTGTTCGAAATCCTCACCGGTGAGCCGCCTTTCACCGGTGACTCGCCGGTCGCGGTGGCCTACCAGCATGTCCGGGAAGATCCGCGGCTGCCTTCGCATGTGCATCCGGGGGTGCCGCGCGAGCTCGACTCGGTGATTCTCAAGGCGATGAGCAAGAACCCGGCCAACCGCTATCAGAGCGCGGCCGAGATGCGCGCCGACCTCATCCGGGTGCTCGGCGGGCAGAAGCCGATCGCCCCGATGGTGATGACCGACGAGGATCGCACCACCGTCTTCGGCACCGACGAACCCGCGCCACGCAGCTACCGGACCGTCGAGCGTAGCGACGACACCGCCGAGCAGGCGCCCGCGGAGCCGTCCGGCCCGCGCCGAACCCTCTATCTGGCCATCGCCGCGGCCGCCGGTGTCGCCGTGCTGCTCGCGTTGTTCTGGGTGCTGATCGGTCCGGGCAGCAAGCCGGAACAGGTTGCCGTGCCCGATCTTTCGGGCCGCCCCGCGCAGCAGGCGCAGGAGGCACTGCAAAAGGCCGGATTCAACGTCTCCATCCAGCAGAAGCCGGACAGCAAGGTGGCGACCGGCAATGTCATCTCCACCGCGCCGCTCGGCGGTTCCCGGGCGGACAAGGGCAGCGTCGTCACCATGCAGGTGTCCACCGGCCCGGCGCAGGTCCAGGTGCCGAAGCTGGACGGCCTGACGCTGCAGGAGGCCGAGGTGGCGTTGAAGAACAACAACCTGCAGATGGATCCGAACGTCCAGCACAAACCCTCCAGCGTCCAGGAGAAGGACAAGGTCATCGCGGTAGATCCGTCCGCGGGCTCCCGGGTGGACGTCGACAAGGCCATCGTGGTCACCATCGGCACCGGTCCGGAATCGGTTCGGGTGCCGAACGTGATCGGGCAGGACATTGATGTGGCCCGGCCGAATCTGGTGGACAGCGCCGGATTCAAGATCACAATCCAGGAGGTCCCGTCCGCCAAGCCCAAGGGTGAGGTGCTGTCGACCAGTCCCGCGGGCGGCACCACGGCGGAAAAGGGGTCGACGATCACCGTTCAGGTGGCGGGTGACCAGATCAAGATGCCTTCGCTGATCGGCCTCACGGTCGCCCAGGCGGCGGACAAGCTGCGCGCGGAGGGCTGGACCGGCGGGCAGAGCCAGATCAGCCAGTCACCACAGGGCACGTTCGACACGAGCAGCGTCGGCCGGATCCTCACTCAGCAGCCGTCGGCGGGCGGGACGATCCCGAAGAACGGGACGGTGTCCGTCGGTGTCGGGGTGCTCGGCCCGCCCTGAGCCTGATTCGCCAAAACACCGACCGGTCGGTGTGGTCAGCGGCAGAATTGGGCTTGCTCCATCCGAATCAGCAGCGCTGAGTAACGAGGAGGAAGCCCAATGACCACTGCCAGGGACATCATGAAACCCGGTGCCCAGTGGATCGCCAAGGACGAGACCGTCGGGAAGGCCGCTCGGGTGATGGCCGAGCTCGGCGTCGGATCGCTGGTCATCGCCGACGACAACGATCGCATGTGCGGGATCATCACCGACCGCGACATCGTCGTGAAATGCATTGCGCAGGGTCTGTCCCCGGCCAAAACCCGGGCCGCCGAACTCTGCGAGTCGACGCCGCGCTGGGTCGCGGCCGACGCCGATGTCGAGGACGTGCTGGACCAGATGGAAAGCCATCGGATCAAGCGGATGCCGGTGATCGACAACAAGCGTCTGGTCGGCATGATCAGCGAGGCCGACCTGGCCAGGCACCTCGACGACAATCAGCTCGGCGAGTTCGTCACGGCGGTCTACGGACGGCCTTAGGTCAGCTTCAAGTGGCGGTTCATCGACATCGCTTCCGCCGCCAACTCGGTCAGCTCGCGCACCTCGACGCCGTGCTGCCGTAGCTTCTCCACGCCTACGCAATCGGCCACGAAGGTCGCGGGTTCACGCCAGGCCAGGACGACCCGGGGAATTCCGGCCCGCAGGATCCGGTCGGTGCACGGCAGCCGCGTCGCGGTGCCGCGCTGCGAGCACGGTTCGAGCGTGCTGTAGATCGTTGCCCTGGCCAGTCGTGGATCATCCGCGTCCAGCTTGTCCAGCGCGGACTCCTCGGCATGCACCTTCGCGTCGGTTTCCCGCGAGTAGCCGGTGGCGATCTCCACGCCGTCGGACACGATCACCGCACCGACAGAGAACGCCGTCTCGCTCGGCGGGCACATCCGGGCAAGTTCGATCGCCCGGCGCAGGAAAACCGTGTCCTGGTCCGCGTGTTCCGCACCAGGCCGATTGCCTCGCGGGCGGTAGCGCAGAACCGCGACGTCACCGTACTGGGCAACGTCGGCCAGGTGCATTCTGCGATGGGGAGCACCGGGATAGGTTGCGGCGTCGAGGAACCGGGGGGCTTCGGGGTCGCCGACCAGGAGGGGGGTGACGGCCAGGTGTAGTTCGTCCGCGAGGTCGGCGGCGAGGAAGGCGGTGTGGATGCGGGTACCGCCCTCCACCATGAGGCGGGCGATGCCGCGGCTGCCGAGGTCGTCGAGGAGGACGCCGAAGTCGAGTTCGGCCCCGAGCGAGACGACTTCGGCGAGGCCGGACAAGCCGTCGGCGAGCCGGGCCGCGCCCCCGTCGGTGGTGTAGACGAGTTTGCCGCCGCCGTGATGCCAGAACCGCAGGCTCGGGTCCAAGTCACCGCTCGCCGTGACGGTGACCTTCAGCGGGAACTCCGGTTTGCCCGCCGCGATCCGCGCCGCCCTGCGGTCGGCGCTGTCGACGAGCAACCGAGGATTGTCCCGGCGCAGGGTTTGCGCGCCGATCAGGATCGCGTCGGAATCCGCGCGCACCTGGTCGACCCGATCGAAATCCGCCGCATCCGACAACCGCAGCCGCTCGGGGCTCGCGTCATCGATGTATCCGTCGACGCTCATCGCGACCGACAGCAGCACATGCGGACGCGTCACAGCTGCGCCTCGCCGACGCTGGGAAGCGCGCGGGACCGAAGACCTGGAGCCGGCTCACCGCACTCCGCCGCACGGCTCTCTGCGCACGCGCGCCCGCATTCGCTCACTGCAGCACCAGCGCGGCGACCTCCGCCTCCAGCGTCCGCACGAGCCCCTCGGCCGGGCGCGCACCGCAGACACCGAGCCAGTTGGCCAGCATCCGATGTCCGCCTTGGGTCAGGACCGATTCGGGATGGAACTGCACGCCGTGGATCGGCAGGGTGCGGTGCCGCATAGCCATCACGATCCCGGTCTCGGTGCGGCCGAGTACCTCGATCTCCTCTGGCAAGGTGTCTTCCAGGACGGTGAGCGAGTGATACCGCGTCGCGGTGAACGGGTCGGGCAGGCCGGCCAGCACGCCGGCGCCGAGGTGGAACACCGAGCTGGTCTTGCCGTGCAGTAGCTCGGGCGCGCGGGTCACCGTCGCGCCGAAGGCCTCGCCGATGGCTTGGTGGCCGAGGCACACGCCGAGCAGCGGAACAGTATGGCGGGTGCAGGCGCGCACCAGGTCGATGCTGGCGCCCGCGCGGTCGGGGGTGCCGGGTCCCGGACTGATCAGAATGCCGTCGAATTCGGCCACCACGGCGTCCACGTCGGCCAGGTTGGGGTCGTCGTTGCGCCACACCACAGCCTCGGTTCCCAACTGGCCGAGATACTGAACCAGGTTGAACACGAAGCTGTCGTAATTGTCGACGACCAGAACACGCATGGTCCGAGATTACGTCCCCGCACGGCACCGCGTCGCATCCATTACCAGTTGGGATAGCCTAGAGACACACCGGAGGGCGCCAGAGCCTCGTCCACTGCGGCGAGCGAGCTCGGCCAAACCCACACCGCGCCTGCCCCGCCGGTACCGACCTGAACGCCGAATACGAGGACGTCATGCCCAAGTCGAAGGTCCGGAAGAAGACCGACTACACGATCAACCCTGCCAGCCGCACGCCGGTGAAGGTGAAGGCCGGGCCGTCGCCGGTCTGGTACGTCACCATCATGCTGGGCTTCATGCTGGCCGGATTGCTGTGGCTGCTCGTTTACTACCTCGCCGCCGACCACATCAGCTGGATGAGCGACCTGAACGCGTGGAACTTCCTGATCGGATTCGGCCTTATGGTGGTCGGCCTGATCATGACCATGCGGTGGCGTTGACACCACATCTGGGTTGCCGCGGGTAACGCGGACACCACATCTGGATTACAGACGTGTCATTCATGCACACCTGTGGATGAACCTGTGGACAACTCGAGGACCGATTGGGGAAAGTGACGCGTGACACCGGATTCTCCTGATCCCCAGGCACCCGATCCCCAGCCCCGCGCGGCCGATCCCCGTCTCGCCTGGACCACGCCGACCCCCGCTCTCGTGGCGGTCACCGGCGGTGGAATCATCCTGGCGGTCGCCACGATCCTCGCCGACGACGGCGCCAGCCGCTTACTCATCGGGCTGGCCGCGGTCGGCCTGTTGGTGCTGGCGGGCCTCGGCTTCCGGCAACGGCCGCGACTCTCCGTCATCCCCGGTGCCGACCCGCGGATGGTGGTACGCAACCTGCTCGGCGTCGACGAGTACACCCGCGACCAGATCACCCGAGCCCGGGTGGTCAGCTATCGCCGCCTCGGCCGCAAGACGCCGATGCTGGAGATCGATGTCGACTGCCACGGCACCGAACGACTGCTGATCTTCGGCCGCTGGGACCTGGGGACGCGCCCCGACGACGTATACGACGAACTGGTCCGCGTCCTCCGGCTGTCGGGCGAGACCACGCGCTGAGCCACCATCCGGCTCATCATCGTGTTCCACGAGGAGCCGCGCCGAATGCGGATCAGGCCAGCGACATTGCGGTAGCGCCGACCACCACGAGCGACAGGACCGCGACGACCGCCACCGAGACCCAGCCGATCAGGCGAGCGGTCTCTTGCGATTTCGCGCCCAGCCACTGCGGCAGGAACAGGATGCCCAGCGTCGCGAGCGTGCCCGCGGCCAAGCCACCGAGATGTCCCCACAGCGAGATACCCGGCAACGAGAAGCTGATGAACACGTTGATGCCGATCAGGATCAGCATCTGATTCGGGTTCTGCCGCAACCGGATCAGGATCACGGTAATCGCGCCGAACAGGCCATATACCGCTCCCGAGGCACCGGCGGTCGCGCTGTCCTGCGCGAACACCATGACGGCGGCGGAACCGCCGAGCAGCGACACCAGATAGACCGCGAGATAACGCAGCCGCCCGAGCACCAGCTCGGCATCACGGCCGATCACATACAGCGCGAACATGTTCAGCAGCAGATGGATCGGACCGTAGTGCAGGAAGCCGGAGCCGATCACCCGCCACCACTGGCCGTCGGCGACTGCGGGCGGATACAGCACCCAGTCGATGAACAGCTCCGAGGTGCGGTTCTCCAGCAGGCTCTTCGTCTGCGCCGCGGTGATCGCGAAGATGGCGACGTTGACGGCGATCAGCGCATAGGAGACGTACGGCAGCGAGGCCCGTGCCGCGGGTGCGCCCGCGACGGTGCGCACCGGTGCGACGGTGCGCTGCTCCTGCCGCAGGCAGTCGACACAGTGCTGGCCGACCGCCGCGGGACGCAGGCATTCCGGGCAGGATGGCCGCCCGCAGCGCGTGCACGCCAGGCCGGTCGGACGTTGGGGATGGCGAACGCACGTCGGCGCAGGCGGCTGAGCGGTCATAATCTCATTCGATCGTGATCTTGGTGATTTCGACGGGTTCCAGCGGGCGGTCGTTGCGATCGGTCGCCGTCTTGGCGATGGCGTCGACGACCTTCCGGGACTCCGGGTCGACGACCTCGCCGAAGATGCTGTGCTTGCGGTTGAGGTGTGGCTGCGGGCCGACCGTGATGAAGAACTGCGACCCGTTGGTGCCCGGTCCTGCATTGGCCATCGCCAACAGGTAGCCGCGGTCGAAGCGCAGTTCCGGGTGGAATTCGTCGCCGAACTCGTATCCCGGTCCGCCGCGCCCGGTGCCGGTCGGATCCCCGCCCTGAATCATGAATCCGTCCATCACCCGGTGGAACACCGCGCCGTCGTAGAACGGGCCGCTGCTGCCACCGCTCGCGTTGGCGGTGGTGTACGGCGCCGAACCGTCGGCCAGGCCGATGAAATTCCGGACCGTCTTGGGAGCGTGGTTACCGAAGAGCGAAATCTTGATGTCGCCGCGATTCGTGTGCAGCGTCGCCACAGCGGTTTGATTCGGTGAGGTCACGCCGCAATGCTACGGTCCCGCCGCCGCGGAACCTCAGCGCACCGGTCGGTGCCACTCGTGTCGCGTCCTGGACCGCGCCGGCCCGGGTAGTCGATCTCGACGGCTCGGCGAGGCGCTGAGCTGGAGCTACTGCGGGAAAGGCGCGGTTGTGCCAGCATAGGCCAATGACCTTGGGGCGCCTACATGTATCCGCACGTACTCGTAACCGGCTCATTGTCGGGACGGCCGTCGCGTTGGCGGGTGGCGTGGCCTGGCTGGTCCGCAGCAAGCGGCCACAGCCGCCCGCGCCCGCCCCGGCGCCGCCGCGCATCGGCTACTCACGCAACGGTTCGGCACCGACTCCCGTGGCGGGCGCCAGCGCCGAGAACGGGCGCTGACCTGATCACCGGCTCTTTTCTTGGGCCTTTTCGAGTGGATCGCCCGCGCCACGCCCGTTGTCGTTGAGCAATTCTTCGGCCTCGTGTCCGGTGAGCGTGAGGAAGACGTCGTCGAGCGAGGGCCTGCGCAGGCCGACATCGTGCAGTATCACGTCGTGCTCGGCGAGCTTGCCGATCGCCACGACCAGTGCCTGCGAGCCGTCGGATACCGGAACGGTGATTCGGCGCAACCCCGGCTCGACGTGAATCTCGCCGTCGGCCAGACCTTTCAGCGCCTCCATCGCGGCACCGAGATTGTCCGCATGGTCGACGGTCAGCTCGATCCGGTCGCCGCCGACCATGGTCTTGAGCTCGTCGGCGGTGCCGCGGGCGATGACCTTGCCGTGGTCGATCACCGCGATCGCGTCGGCCAGCCGATCGGCCTCATCCATGTACTGCGTGGTGAGCAGCAGCGTGGTGCCGCCCGCCACCAACTCCTCGATGACGTCCCAGAGACCCAGCCTGGCCCGGGGATCCAAGCCGGTGGTCGGCTCGTCGAGAAACAGCACGGGCGGGTTGGCCACCAACGCGCCCGCCAGGTCGAGACGCCTGCGCATACCGCCGGAATACGTTTTCACCGGACGGTCGGCGGCATCGCTGAGCCGGAACCGGTCGAGCAGTTCGCGGGCTCGCTCCTTGCTGCGCTGCACACCCAGGTGATACAGCCGCCCCACCATTTCCAAATTCTCGAAGCCGGTCAGGTATTCGTCCACCGCGGCGTACTGGCCGGACGCGCCGATGCGGGAGCGCAGCGTCCGCGGATCACGCAACACGTCGACACCCGCGACCGTGGCCCGTCCGGCATCCGGCACCAGGAGGGTGCTGAGCACCCGAACCGTGGTGGTCTTACCTGCGCCATTGGGTCCGAGTAGCGCGGTGACGGTCCCCTCGGGGACCGAAAGGTCGAGTCCGTCGAGGGCGATTACATCGCCGTATCGTTTGACCAGACCCTCGGCGACTATTGCGTCGGGCATGATTCTCCTGAGTTCGTCAGTTTTCGTGGGATGTATTTGCGCGACGCCAGTGATCTGGTGTCGACCGAATTCGATGGATCGGGGTGACTGGGCGATACTCGAGTCAGTATTGCGCCACCCACTGACAATTTCATCCGTTTTGTTCGCTATCTCCGGGCGTCTACCATTCCGGGACTCGCGCGAGGACGCCCCGCCGTCGCGATGGCCTCGAAGAGCGGCCGCACCCCGATCCAGGCGGTGCTCGGGGGTGCCGGATCGAGGTGCGACCAAGTAAATAGTCCCGCGCGCCACCCCGCCGAGTCGTGCGTAGCGCACTACCCGATTCGACACCATGCGGTACTCGGGCCCGATTCGCGTTGCCGTGAAAACAGCCGAGCGACTTGAGCGCTCGGTCCACGCAACTTACCGCTCCCGACCGGTGCGAACAAATGTTCGTACCGGGTACGACACATCGAGACGGCACCGACATGCCGACTAGGCGACACACGACGCTTATGCAGCGCCACCGAAGCCCGAATAGCGCATAACCGACAGCGATCCTCGCCACACAGCGACCGGTCGGCATGTTTCCGCAGCACGTTCCGACCCCGGCTCCGCTTCGCCAAAAGGCCAGGTATCAACCAGCGCAACAGCCCTTTTGGCAAACACCAG
Organism: Nocardia brasiliensis; assembly: GCF_042691675.1. GTDB lineage: Bacteria > Actinomycetota > Actinomycetes > Mycobacteriales > Mycobacteriaceae > Nocardia > Nocardia brasiliensis_D. Next base: position 20,760 of record NZ_CP170507.1, on the reverse strand, counting down.
GCCACCATCGAACAGTGGCGCGGAAGGGCGCTTCACCTACCCGAAACGACCTCGGACTATCAAAACGTAAGCCGACCCAAAAAATCTTCGAAAAGTGGCACTCCCCACGCGCACACAATCGGGGATCATCGCGTAGGATCATTCAAGTCGGCCCCTCCCCCCCGGGCCGACCTTACGCGGGCCTCGGCTAACTCCCCCCCTTCGCCGAGGCCCGCTCCCCATTTCTGGACCAGGTCAGGCGACCTGATCATCACCGGTCAGCACCGATCGCCAGGCCGTAGCCAGCCGCTGATCCCGCACCCGTCCGGCGACCGCGAGCAACGGACGATCGCGCTCCCACCGTTGCCTGGTGACCGAATCCACGGACTCCCACAGGGAATCCGACTCCGTCAGCAACCGGCCGAAATATTCGAACGCGCCACCGAGCGCGATGTGCACGCCGGGCGAGCTCGGTGCGTCGATATCCAGCCCGCGCACCGCCGCGAGCACGGTCAGCAGTCGCTCCAGCACGGCCCGCGGCCACGCCGACGCCCGTGCCACCCGAACCAGCCAGCCCAGCGTGGCCGCGAGCACGTGAATGTCCTCGATCGTACGGAACGGCTTGAGGTAGTCCAGGTAGCCGTCGCCCGGCAACACCAGCGCCGCAACATCTGTCAGCGTGACCGTGGCGTGCGGGATCTCCGGGGCAAACGGCGTCGCCGGCAGATTCGTCACGTGCACCCCCGGCGCACCCACATCGACCATGGTGGCGCGCAACCGGTTCCGGCCATCCTCGGCCAAGCCGACACCGGCGATCACCACCAGCCGCTGCGCCAGCATGCCCAGCGTGGCAAAGGATTTGGTCCCGTTGAGCCGGTACCGGTCCAACTCCTCGGTGAGCGTCGTGCGGATCGCCGACGGGTGGGCGCCGCCCGCCTCGGTCGCACACAACGCCACCAGCTCGTCACCCGGCAGGTCGGGAATCAGCGTCCGCAGCGCCTCCTGATAGCCGGAGAGGAACGCGAAACCGAGCCGGTCGGCGCCGAATCCGCCGGCGATGGCGACATCGACCGGCTTACCGAATCGGTTCGCGGCCACCCGATGCCGCGTCCAGGCCGCGCCGACATCGTCCAGCGGCGTCGTGGCGAGGGGTTCGGTCAGCAGAAAATCGAGCACTGAATCCACTCGTGCACGGTAACCGGCGGTGGGTGGCCGCGGCGCCGCGTCACACCGCGACGCGTTCCGCACCGGCCGGTGCCTGCCAGATCCGGCTGCGTAGATCCGTGCCGCGAATCACCTGGATCCGCCACGGATCCAGCCGCAGGATCTGCAGTTTCGGGTCCTGCGGCGAGTGCCAGAACTGGCCGAGGTCGTATCCCGCGCCGGGCGGGCTGGTCTGCCCATAGAGCTGCCAAACCCGCTGCCTGATCTCGGGCGCGTCGACCCACTCGGCGGTGGCGTCCACCGCCACCGAATGGTTACCCGGCGCCCAGTAGGAGAAGTTGACATGCGGATTGGCCGCGATATGCGCCGCCTTGATCGGCGTCTTATAGGTCGCCAGCCAGCCGAGCGGGCTGCCGTCGACGTTCTCCCAGACCGGGATCAGCACCCTCGTCCGCGGCCGATTCCGCTGATCCACGGTCACCATGGTGGCGTAGTTGATCCGCCCGACGAACGTGTTGAATTCACCCTCGATGTCAGCGAACGAGGCGACCTTGCTGGTCATGCCACCGCCCCTGCCTCGGTAAGGCCGAGCCGCTGACCCCGGCCTCCGTCGACCGCCGGCTCGACGGTGATGAAGGTGGCCGAGCCCATGCCGTACGTGCCGCCTGTCACAACGGCCTTCCTACTTTCGGTCCCGTTCACGATCCGTCGCCTCTTTCCTCGACTGGTTCTCTCGGTTACTTCTAGTAACTGACAGCATCATGAGTCACCGCCGCTGACCACGGAAGACGGCACTTCAGAGTTACTCGGTTACCGCGGGGATACCGACTTCGTGCGCCTATGGCGACGGGGTCGACCGCTCGCACGCGGGTGGTGACCGGCTAGCAACCTGCGGCGCTGCACATGCGCGTTCTGCCGTCGAGCAGTAACACTGAGGAGTCACATTCGCTTCGGAAGGAGCCTGACCTGTGCCGAAACCAGACGACGCACGCAAGAGGGCACTTTTCGACAATGAGGCCAGACTGTCCTGGGTGCTGGCCGGATTGGCGGGCTTGATCGGGGCGGCGGCATTCATGCACACCGCTGGCTACTTCGTCACGTTCATGACCGGCAATACCGAGCGCGCCATCCTCGGGCATTTCAGCGGCCAGAAGGACACCGCGGTCGCGGCGGCGGCGCTGCTCGCGTCGTTCGTTTCTGGCGTCGTGGTGGCGTCCTGGTGCCGCAGGCACTACTGGTCCGGGCATCCGCATGGGCCGACGCTGCTGACCACGCTGAGCCTGGCGGCGGCGTCGCTCATCGACGGCGTGCGGTTTCAAGACCCGGACACCGCCACCATCGACTTCGTGCCGATCCTGTTCGTCGCGTTCGGGGTCGGCGCGCTCAACACCTCGTTCGTGAAGAACGGCGAGGTGTCGGTGCCGCTGAGTTACGTCACCGGCACCCTGGTCAAGCTGGCGCAGGGCATCGAACGCCATATCAGCGGCGGGGACTACGCGGACTGGCTCGGATACTTCCTGCTGTACCTGAGTTTCGCGCTGGGCGCCTTGCTCGGTGGATTGCTGAGCATGCTCGTCGCCGGATGGGCCATGCTCATCACCGCGACCGTCGTCTGCCTGATCGTGACCGGCTATACCTACCTGCATCTGGATCGGCACGGCCCGCTCTCCGGCCGCTGACCCCGACAGCTCCCCGTGCGTTTGTCGGTTTGTCCGGTTACGGTGGCCGCGTGGTGGAGAATATCGGGGTCGATGCCGACCAGTTCGCGGCGCTGGTCCTGCAACAGCTGAACGACATCGGCGAGCAGGACGCGCAGTACGACCCGGACGAGTTCCAGATCGTCGTCGGCAGTTGGAATCTGTACCTGGGCAATATTTTCCGGGAGACCACCGGCCTGCCCGCCGCCGAACGCGACGCCCGGATCGCCCGCTTCGTCGCCACCGTCCGCGACAACGACGAGCCGGACGCCTGGCCCGAGGCGCGGTCCGCCCTACGACCCATCCTGCGTCCCAACGCGTTCGGACTCGACTCGCCGTCCGAGGACATGCGGCCGATCACCCGCCCCGCGTTCCCTTTCGTCGACGAGTTGGTCGCGATCGACCGCCCCAACTCTCGCTCGATCGTCTCGGCCGCGACGCTCGACCGCTGGGGCATCAGCGCCGACGAGGTATTCGACGCGGCTCGCGAAAACCTCAGGGCCATGGTGGGTTCCAGCGGCATCAAGCAGGCGGGCCTGCTTCATTTCGGCGACAACGGCGACGGCTACTGCACCTCGTGGCCATTGGTCCCCGGCTGGCTCGCCGGTTCCGGCGACGGACAGCACCGCTCGATCGCCTTCATGCCCGACGTCGACACCTTGATCATCACCCCCGACACCGGCGACCTCGCCCCACTTTTCGAACACGTCGAGAAGCACTACCGAGAAGCCGTCCGCCCCATCTCCCCACAGGGCTACACGGTCGACGACCACGGCACGGTGATCCCTCTCGACCAGTCCCCAAGACACCGCCACCTCCCCTTCGTCCAACGAGCCCGATGTGGTTTAGCCGTAACCGAATACGACGCCCAAACCCAAGCCCTCAACGACGCCATGGAAAACGACTACACCTACCCCCACCACGAAGACCTCGCCCCCGCCTTCGTAGGTTCGGTCCTCTACGTCGGCAGCGACAACGGCCCCTACACCGCCACAGTCTGGGGCGAAGACGTCGAATACCTCCTCCCCGAAGCAGATTCCGTAGTCTTCTGCACCGAACGAAACGGCGAAATGATCACCCTCTTCGAAACCCCCTTCCCCGCAGTAGCCGAAATCACCGGCCTGACCCCAATTCCCGACATGTCCCCCCGCCGCTACGAGATCCGCCACTGGCCCAACCCCGAAACCCTCGCCCGACTAGAGGCCGCCGCAGTCTCCCGCTGACCAGCAGCACCTCGCGAGACGAATTGGGGCAAGCTACACAACCGGCACCTCGGGCGGGCGATCCGGGGCGACCGAAATCCGGCGCATCTGCAGGTAACAGCCCGCCAATGCGTCAACTGCGGCTTCAAAGCAGCGCACACCTCGGCGTCGTCCGGCGCAAGCATCGCAGAAGGCGAACCTGAGTGGGGTTCATAAGGACCGGGCAGGCACCGAGAGCAGCAACCGAACCACGGTGGAGCGGACATCCCAGGACCGCAAACCGCAGGTGGGGGGTCCGGGGGGCGAAGCCCCGCCGGGCGGGGCGTGGGGGCTACGCCCCCACAAAACACGCGAAACAAGACCCAGCGAGCGCTCTACGCGAGCACTCGCCGGCTATCGAGTGGAGCCTAGGGGAATCGAACCCCTAACCCCTGCCTTGCGGACGGGAACCAGCGAGCTCTTTCGTTGGTTCCCGTTCTTGCGTACTAGCTGGGCGCAGGCTGAATTCCGTAACCCGTCGAGACTCATTGATTCCGGCCGATTCGCACTGAAAGCGTGTCGTTAACGTGTCACGGGTCAAGTGCCCCAACAGGCCGTACACGTGCTGAATCAAGGCGACTACACGGGCCAAGATGGTCGCCAATTGGCCCAGACTCGACCCCCTACGAGGCGGGGGACCCCTCCCCCTGCCCTCATCCGGTCACCGCACCACTCTGTTGTTCTCCCCACGTACGGATTCCACGGGCTTTTTATCTAATGCGAAATAGCTATAACACCAGGCATGCGACGGGCGATAGATCAGTATGTCGAACGATCATGAACCGAAAGGCTCAAGCGAGAAGGATCCGCCGAAACCTCAGTCAAAACAGCCGAAACCGAAGCCGCCACCTACCGACAAAAAGGGGCTTGAGGTTGAGAAGATCCGAGGGAAGCGGGCACACGATCGGGGGCGTCGCCGTGGCTGATCAGGGCACTACGTATGCAGCGTTCATTGCCGCTGAGCTGAAGACCGAGCGTGAGCGCAGAGCGACCTTCGATGCGCGTGGACAGGCATTGGTTACCACCTCAAGCGCCCTCTTCACCCTGTTCGCAGGCGTAGCCGCTCTGGTCAAGACCCCCGCGACGACTCGGTTGCCCACAGAAGGCTTAGTGGCGGGCATCGTGACACTGCTGTTGTTCGTCGGGGCCGCAATTTGCGGTGTCATCGCGGGCTGGAATGGGCAGTATGAGGTAGCAAAATCGGACACTCTTGACGCCTTGGTCTCGGAATCCCGATGGACAGACGATGAGGTGGACGCCCGAAACAATGTCTCCGCCCTGGCCGCGCGCACCGTGCGAACCATGCGTGAAACCACCAATTTCAAAGTCCGATGGGTTGGAATCGGCCTCGTGCTCCAAGTGCTCGCGCTGGTAGCACTGGGAATGACGGTGTTCCTGACAATCGTGAACAGTTGAGCTGCCACGACCCCGAAACCCGTACAACGGCGCTGCTGCTATACAGAACGATGGCGCACAAGGCTAGGGAGGGGCGCAGGCCCCCTGGGTGTGTTGTTCCTGCTCACGAGTTCTCTTGCACGGTCGGGCATTGACCGATTGGACGCACTCGGATAACTTTCCTCCCTTCGCCTCCGAGCGGAGTACACCGAGGAGCTCGTCATGCTGAATGAGGGATGGCGCGACCAGTACGAGCGCATGCTGCGGGCACACCGCCGCCTCGTAATCGCATGTAGTCCACTCGAAGATGCTGGTTCGGACGACGCCCGCGACACGCTCTACGCATTCTTCGAAGAGGCTTACAAGCTGAAGGACTGGGTCAAGGTCGACACGGCGACCTGCCATCTCGGGAGTGCCGTGGAGAGGGCGGTTAGTCGCTCGGTTGCACTGGCCGCGTGCGCCGACATCGCCAACGGGGCCAAGCATTTGCACCTGAATGGCTCCCCGCGCAGCGCCGGCAGTCGGCACGCGGAGATTTCATCGCAGGGCGTGACCATCTTTGCCCCACCTGCGAAGGCGACGATTCATGGCGACGGCACCATTACCCACGAGGTGAGCGAAGGCGGACGCACCCAGCACACCTGGACGGTAACTGCAGACCACGGCAACGTTTACGACGCATTGGTTCTCGCAAACACCGCCGTAGCGGACTGGGATGCGTGGCTGAATGCCAGGAAACTTCTCTGATTTCGTCACCTGACCGCACTCCGAAGCCGGTAGCTTTGGGCAATGCTGGATCGCGGACCGGCCTGGGCGTGGCGTCTCGCTCAGAGCGAGTTGGAGATACCACTACCCCGACGATGGGCGCACACCCAGGGAGTTGCGCGCGCGGCAGCTGCTCTTGCCGAAAGGCTCAGCTGCGACCGTGACTTGTTGGTCGCATCCGCCGTTCTGCACGACGTTGGTTACGCACCGCGGATTGCGGTCACCGGCTTCCATCCACTCGACGGCGCTCGTTTCCTGCGCGATGAGCACCAGGCCGACGAAAGAGTGGTGCGCCTGGTCGCCAATCACACGTGCGCCCTACTCGAGGCGGAGGAACGAGGGCTGGGTGACGAGCTGGCGTCTGAGTTTCCCGTCCTCGATGACGAACTCCTGACGGACGCGCTGACCTTCTGCGATATGACCACCACGCCCGACGGAGCACCAACAACTCCGACCGAACGGATTGGCGAGATCGAGGGCCGCTATGGACCCGATTCGATTGTGGGGCGGTTCATCCGGCGTGCTGAGCCGAGCATTCTCGCGATGGCCGGCCGGATCGACAGTGCGTTGTCGGCTCAGCCGAGGAAGGGGTAATTGCCGGACAGATAGTCGCCGATCTGCTGGCGCATGCTTGGGTGGATGTCGTACTGATCCAGGTCTTCCGGAGGAACGAACGTCACACCGTCGGCCTCCTCGTTGATGGTCGGCTCGCCTTCGACCGGTCGACCGACGTACCATCACTGGAACGGTTGTTCGCAACACGGACAAAGGGCTGCACCGCCAGGAGTGGACCAAGAGCGACTCCGGATACCGCGCGGTGAAGTTGCCTGCGCTCCGCAGTGGGTACGCTCCTGCGCCTTCAGGTGGAAGCCACGTCCAACAAACTCGACTTGGTGTTTCGGACCGCAAGGGCGGTGTACGCGACCCGCACAACTTCCGCCGGACTTGGCGGCAGGCACGCGGCCCCAGTTCGCGTGGATCACAGGAAAGACCTTCCGCAAGACCGTCGCAACGCTCATCGCAGCGGAGTACGGACCGGAGCAGGCCGCCAGCCAGCTCGGCCACGCCGATGACGGGGTGGTTGCACGCAAGCACTACATCGACAAGCCCCACGAAGCCCCCGACTTCACGCCGGCTCTGGACCGGCTCGCCAGCTGAATCCGTGTCGATTCCGTGTCACCCGGGGGGAATCCAAAAGAAAATGACCAGCGTTTCCGCTGGTCATCCGTGGAGCCTAGGGGAATCGAACCCCTAACCCCTGCCTTGCAAAGGCAGTGCTCTGCCAATTGAGCTAAGGCCCCGTGTCAGCGGGTGGTGACCTCGTGCCACAGGTCCGCGTCGTTGCGCTGGCGCAGCTTGGAGATGCCGATGAGAACCGCGATCACGGCGCCTGCCGTGATTAAAAACTTCATGGTTCCCACCCTACTGTCGTGTTCGGGAGTGGGCCTAGGAGGACTTGAACCTCCGACCTCTTCGTTATCAGCGAAGCGCTCTAACCGCCTGAGCTATAGGCCCGTACGGCCCTTGTGCGGGTAGCACCTGAGCCGAGAGTAGAGACTACCCGACTGGTCATCGGACAACCAAAACGGCTGGTAGTGGCGTCGCATCGGGCTCGCGCCGCCGTGCGTACCCCGCTTCATCCGGAAACCGAAACGGCCGGTACAACCCCGGGCAGGGGCGAGTACCGGCCGTCTGGAGGCCAGAGTTCTAGTCGGGATCGGCGAGTGTCACCTGGATGCCGCCGACCAGATCACAGCACTGGTTGTAGATGAACGTGCCGACGGTGCCGAGCGCGGTGAACAGCACCACATTGATCAGGCCGATGACGCCCGCGTAGCCGAAGACCGTGCCGGCGTCGATGAGCCCGACCGACCCGCTGTCCTGGGACACCATGTCGGTGAAGGTGTTGTTCAACCGTTCCCACACGCCCATGCCCTCGAGCACGATGTAGAGCAGGCCGACCGCGAGCATCCAGACGAAGAACATGGCGACGCTGATCACCAGCGAGATCTTCAGGGTCGACCACGGGTCGATCCGGCGGATCTGCACGGTGGCCCGCAGCGGCTCGCCGGTGGCGACGGCCGCGGCGACGGCGACCGGCACGGCGGGCGAGATCGGTGTCTGCGGACCGGTGTGTTCGGCGGACGGCGGCAGCGGGTGCCGGATCTCCGACAGATCCGGCATGTCCTTGATCAGCTCGGGACGCGCGATGCTGCGGGTGGGTCCGTCGATGCCGACGGACTTCACCATCGCCGCTTCCTTGCGGGCCGCCTTGGCGGCGAGGTCGACGGTGGTGCGCGCGTTGGTCACGCCACCACCGAGACCGCCACCGCCGCCACCACCCGGGCCGCCGGAGCCGCCGGAGCCGCTCGGGCGTCCGGTGACCGGCGCCTGGCCGGGGCGGTACAGGTTGGACTGCGGCTCCCGCTGCGGCAGTTGCGCCCAGCCGTCCTGGAACGGCGATTGGCCGCCGCCGTTGCCGCCGGACTGATCCCCCGACTCGGGTGCGCCGGGCTCAGAGTTGTTCATCCGGACAGTCTGGTCGACCGACTCCGGCCCGCCTTGACCGGGAGCCTGCTCCGGTGCGGACTGCCTGCCCGCGAAATCGCCTTGCTTGTCTTGCATTTCGCGTTGCTGCCCGTGCTGGGCGGACGCGGTTTGCGCACCGTGCTGCTGCTGGCCACCGCCCGGCTGACCGCCGTGCTGTTGCTGACCGCCGTGCTGTTGCTGGCCACCGTGCTGTTGCTGGCCACCGTGCTGTTGCTGGCCACCGTGCTGTTGCTGGCCACCGTGCTGCTGTCCGCCCTGCTGGCCACCGGCGGACTGGCCACCACCCTGTTGGCCGCCGTTCGGCTGACCGGCACCTGGCTGCCCGCCGCCCGGCTGACCGTTCTCGGCCGACGAGGCCGGCCGCGGAATCGGCCGCGGCGGAATCGGTGACGGTGCGATCCGTTCGGTCACACCGTTCGTCTGGTGCCGCTCGTCATTCGGCTGATTCGGAGTGGTCAATGGGAATCCTTAGATCCGTTCGTTGCCGCCGCTGTTGGGTTACTACTCAGAGGAACCGGTGTCGCTGTCTTCGCCTGCGAGCAGATCGGGATCGGGCTCGTCGGCATTGCGCGCGATAGCAAGCAACGTATCGCCCTCGCCGAGGTTCATCAATCGCACGCCCTTGGTCTGTCGTCCAGCCTTGCGAACCTGCTTGGCCACCGTCCGGATGACACCACCACCGGATGTGATCGCGTACAACTCATCCTCGTCTTCGACGATGAGCGCACCGACAAGGGTGCCACGCTTGGGGTCGTACTGGATGGTCAATACGCCTTTACCACCGCGACCCTGTGCCGTGTACTCCTCGATCGCGGTGCGCTTAGCGTAACCGCCGGCGGTGGCCACCAGCAGATATGTATCCGGTCGCACAACGTTCAGCGACAAGAGTTCATCGGAGGCGTTGAACCGCATGCCTTGCACACCGGAGGTGGCGCGGCCCATCGGACGCAGCGCCTCGTCGGTCGCGGAGAACCGGATCGACTGGCCGAGCGCCGACACCAGCAGCAGGTCGTCGTCGGACGAGCAGAGCACGGCGCCGACCAGTTCGTCCTCGTCGCGCAGGTTCACCGCGACGATGCCGCCGGTGCGGTTGGAATCGAAGTCCGACAGCTTCGACTTCTTCACGAGGCCATTCTTGGTGGCGAGCACCAGATAGGGAGCGACTTCGTAGTTTTTGATCTGGATGATCTGGGCGATCTTCTCGTCCGGCTGGAAGGCGAGCAGGTTCGCCACGTGCTGACCGCGCGCGGTGCGGTTGGCCTCGGGCAGCTCGTACGCCTTGGCGCGGTAGACCCGGCCCTTGTTGGTGAAGAACAGCAGCCAGTCGTGCGTCGACGAGATGAAGAAGTGCCGGACCAGGTCGTCCTGCTTGAGGCCCGCGCCCTGCACGCCCTTGCCGCCGCGCTTCTGGCTGCGGTAGAGGTCGGTCTTGGTGCGTTTGGCGTAGCCGGTCTCGGTGATGGTGACGACCACGTCCTCGCGGGCGATCAGGTCCTCGTCGGCCACGTCGCCGTCAGCGGCGATGATCTTGGTGCGCCGATCGTCGCCGTACTTGTCGACGATCTCGGCCAGTTCGTCGCGCACGATGGCGCGCTGGCGCTCCGGCTTGGCGAGAATGTCCTTCAAATCGGCGATTTCGAGTTCGATCTTCGCCAACTCGTCGACGATCTTCTGCCGCTCCAACGCCGAGAGTCGGCGCAGCTGCATGTCGAGGATGGCGGTTGCCTGGATCTCGTCGATGTCGAGCAACTGCATCAGGCCGGTGCGCGCGGTGTCGGTGTTGGCCGAGCGCCGGATCAGCGCGATGACCTCATCGAGCGCGTCGAGCGCCTTGACCAGGCCGCGCAGGATGTGGGCCCGCTCCTCGGCCTTGCGCAGCAAGTACTTGGTGCGCCGGACGATGACGTCCAACTGGTGCTTGACGTAGAGCCGGATCATCTGGTCGAGCCGCAGCGTGCGCGGCACGCCGTCGACGATCGACAGCATGTTGCAGCCGAAACTGGTCTGCAGCTGGGTGTGCTTGTAGAGGTTGTTCAGCACGACCTTGGCGACGGCGTCCCGCTTGACGGTGACGACGATTCGCATGCCCGCGCGGTCCGAGGACTCGTCGTGGATGTCGGAGATGCCCGCGATCTTGCCGTCGCGCACCTGCTCGGCGATCGAGTTGATGAAGTTGTCGGTGTTGACCTGGTACGGCAGCTCGGTGATGACCAGGGTGGTCCGGCCCTTGTTGTCTTCTTCGATCTCGACAACACCGCGCATCCGGACAGACCCGCGGCCGGTGGAGTAGGCATCGTGGATGCCCTGACTGCCGACGATCAGACCATAGGTCGGGAAGTCCGGGCCTTTGACCCGTTCCATGCAGGCAGCCAACGTCGACTCTTCGTCGGCGTCGAAATTGTCCAGCGCCCAGTAGATCGCCTCGGCCAGCTCACGCAAATTGTGCGGCGGAATGTTCGTCGCCATGCCGACCGCGATGCCGTTGCTGCCGTTCATCAGCAGCGCGGGCACCCGGCTCGGCAGCACGGTCGGCTCCTGCGAGCGACCGTCGTAGTTCGGGATGAAATCGACGGTCTCGTGGTCGATCTCGCGCAGCATCTCCATCGCGAGCGGGGTGAGCCTGCACTCGGTGTACCGCATGGCGGCGGCGCCGTCGTTGCCGCGGGAACCGAAGTTGCCCTGTCCGTCGACCAGCGGGTAGCGCAGCGACCACGGCTGCGCCATGCGCACGAGGGTGTCGTAGATCGACGCGTCACCGTGCGGGTGGTAGTTACCCATGGTCTCGGCGACCGGGCGCGCGGACTTCACATAGCCGCGGTCGGGCCGATACCCGTTGTCGTACATCGCGTACAGCACGCGCCGGTGCACCGGCTTGAGGCCGTCGCGCACCTCGGGCAGCGCGCGGCCGACGATCACGCTCATCGCGTAATCGATGTAGCTGTTCTGCATTTCCTGCTGGATGTCGACCGGGTCGATCCGGTCGCCGCCGGCGCCTCCGTACGGAGGCAGCGTCGTGTCGGTCATGAAGTCTCCTTAGCGGGCGGTGCGGTTGCGGTTCGGGCTCACGCCCGGGAACTGGCGCACCGGCTTATACGTCGAGGAAGCGAACGTCCTTGGCATTGCGGGTGATGAAGCTGCGGCGTGCTTCCACGTCCTCGCCCATCAGCACGCTGAACAACTCGTCGGCCGCGGCGGCATCGTCCAAGGTGACCAGCTTGAGCACACGCGCGGACGGGTCCATGGTGGTCTCCCACAGTTCCTTGGCGTTCATCTCACCCAGGCCCTTGTAGCGCTGGACACCGTCGTCTTTGTTGATCTTCTTGCCCGCCGCCAGACCGGCTTCGAGCAGACCATCGCGTTCACGGTCGGAGTAGGCGAACTCCGGATCACTGCGCTGCCACTTGAGCTTGTACAACGGCGGCTGAGCCAGATACACATGACCCTGTTCGACCAGCGGGCGCATGAACCGGAACAACAACGTCAACAACAACGTCGCGATGTGCTGACCATCGACATCGGCATCGGCCATCAACACGATCTTGTGATACCGCAACTTCGCGATATCGAACTCGTCATGGATACCGGTACCGAACGCGGTGATGATCGACTGCACCTCGTTGTTCTTCAACACCCGGTCGATACGGGCCTTCTCGACATTGATGATCTTTCCCCGCAACGGCAAGATCGCCTGATACATCGAATCACGCCCGGACTTGGCCGACCCACCAGCCGAATCACCCTCGACGATATAGATCTCGGACCGACTCGGATCCTTGGACCGGCAATCAGCCAACTTACCCGGCAACCCACCCAGATCCGTCGCCGACTTACGCCGCACCAACTCCCGCGCCTTACGCGCGGCCACCCGCGCCTGCGCCGAGGACACCGCCTTGTTCACGATCGTCTTGGCATCAGCGGGATTGGCCTCGAACCAATGCGACAGATGCTCGTTACACGCCTTCTGCACAAACGACTTGACCTCGGTATTACCCAACTTGGTCTTGGTCTGGCCCTCGAACTGCGGCTCGGAAACCTTCACACTCACAATCGCGGCCAAACCCTCCCGGATATCATCACCGGTGAGGTTGCCGTCTTTTTCCTTGAGCAGCTTCTTGTCCTTGGCGTACTTGTTGACCACCGTGGTCAACGCCGCCCGGAACCCCTCCTCATGCGTGCCACCCTCATGAGTGTTGATCGTGTTGGCGAAGGTATGCACCGACTCCGAATACCCCGAGTTCCACTGCATCGCCACCTCGAGCTCATGCCCGGTGCCCTTACCGGTGAACCCGACCACCGAATTATGAATCGGCTGCTTGGTCCGATTGATATGACGCACAAAATCCTCCAGACCACCGGGATAGTGGTAAGTCCGGGTCTTGACCTTGTGCTCGACCGGAGCGGCATTGCCGTCCTCGGCGTGCTTGGGCGCCTCCGCGGTCTCACTGACCACATCATCGGTGACCTCGGCATCGGTGACCCGCTCATCGGTCAAGGTGATGGTCAGGCCCTTGTTCAGGAACGCCATCTCCTGCAACCGACGAGCCACGGTCTCGAAGTTGTAGGTGGTGGTCTCGAAGATGTTCGGATCGGCCCAGAACCGGATCGTGGTGCCGGTCCGCTTCGACGGCTCACCCTTGATCAACTTGCCCGGAATCGAGTCCTTGTAGGTCTGGCTCCAGTGGTAGCCGTCGCGGTCGATCTCCGCCTCCAGCTGAGAGGACAGCGCGTTCACCACGGAGATACCGACGCCGTGCAGACCACCGGACACCGCATAGGAGTCGGAGTCGAACTTGCCGCCCGCGTGCAGCTGCGTCATGACCACCTCGATGGTCGGTACGCCCTGCGCGTGCATGGCCACCGGGATGCCACGGCCGTCGTCGACCACCTCGACGCCGCCGTCGGCGAGCAGAGTGACCTCGACCTTGGACGCGTACCCGGCCATCGCCTCGTCGACGGAGTTGTCGACGACCTCCCAGATCAGGTGGTGCAGACCACGCTCACCGGTGGAACCGATGTACATGCCGGGACGCTTACGGACCGCCTCGAGCCCCTCGAGGACCGTAATGGACGAGGCGCCGTAGTCCGCCTTGCCCGAGGTAGCGTTGGTCGAGCCCGATGCATTGGAGTCGTTGGCAGCCACTGGTCGGTAGCTCTCCTTACTTGCTGATCCTCCTGGCGGGGCACTGCACAGCACGCGTTGGCCCCTGGTCTGTATGTCGAGAAATACGGGGCCGCGCGGGCGGTACGGAACGCGCCGAAGGTGATCGCCGCTAGTTACGTCACCATCCTACTGGTACAGCCAACCTACAGTGCACCTACGACACCCCTGACAGCTCCGTGAATGCGAGAAATCGGATTGCCGCGAGTCTGTTCCGCCCTTCGGCCCTCTGGCTCGCCCCTGGGAGGAATCGGACGGTGCCCTTCGGGGCGGTCGGAGAAGCGTGCGACGGAGGGGCGGAATGCCCGTATTTCCGGGCCAGTCGCGGTAGCCGACGGATTACTCATTCGCTTCGGGAGATGAGCTCACGGCTGGCGGCGCGTTCTGGTTGGAAGTCGACCGTCCTCAGCCGTAGGCACGGCATCAGTCGAGGTCCAGACGCTGTGCCGGTGCTGGCGGAGCCGGTCGGCCGCCCCAGTTCCACCGAAATCGCTTGTGGCGTCGGGCGATATCGCGGAGCGTTTCACGTGGAACGCCGCTGCGGCTATCCGTAGGTATCACGGGGCCCGCGTCCCTTCACGTGACGGTCACCCTTGCGCCAACTGGGTGCCGCGGGACCGGTGATCTTCAGCGACGTGACGATTCCGGGGCCGACCGCGGCATTGATCTTCGCCAGAATCTGGCTCTGCAACATGCGCAATTGGGTTGCCCACGCGGTGGATTCGGCGGCAATGCTCAACACATTGTCCTTCAAGGTCAACGGGGTGGCATGCGAGGCGATGTCCTCGCCGACGACACCGGCCCAGCGGCCGAACACCATTCCTTCGGCGACCTTGGTGGACCAGCCGCGGTTCTTGGCGAGCGAGCCGGTCAGCTTTCCGAAGGGTTGGGGATCACGTTGGTCCGGACCGGCACCCGACCAACCGCTGCGCCGCCGCGCCCCGGTCCGGAGCTTCCGCTGTGGTGAGGATCGGCCCTGGCCGACCGACTTGCCGCTGGCCTTAGCCGCCGCGCGGGCCTCCTCGAGCGCCCGCCTGGCCAAATCGATACCGCGCAGTTCCGGCTCCTGCCCTGCCGGTTCGCCACCCTGCGGCTGCTGATCGGTCACCCGGGCTTCCTCTCGTCTCGCGCGGCCAGAGGGTCACTCTACGACAGGGCACCGACGAAACAGTCGCCTCGGGCGGGCCGGACGACGATCGAGTTCTCCACAGGACCTGTTGATAAGCATGCTCTTCTGTGCATAAGAAGGCGTAGCGGGACCCGGTCAGCGCACGAATGCGACTGTCACGGTGATGGTGTGGCGGCCTCGGCGATCCGTGAGGTCCGACCGTCCGGTCCGCCGGTGGTCTCCACCCGCATCGGCACCGCGGCGAGCTCGGCCGGGACGTCCTCCGGCACGGCCGCGGTGATCAACACCTGTTCCGCGCCCGCTGCCACCGCGGCAAGAGCGGTGCGACGGCGGCGGTCGAGTTCGGCGAAGACATCGTCGAGCAATAAGACCGGCTCGGATCCGGTGGCGCGCAACAACTCGAACGCGCCGAGCCGCAGAGCCAGTGCGAAGGACCATGATTCGCCGTGACTGGCGAAACCCTTGGCCGGCGCGTCGCCGAGGTTCAGCTCGAGCTCGTCGCGGTGCGGGCCGACCAGGCATACGCCGCGTTCCAGTTCCTTCGGCCGGGCTGCGGCGAGTTCGCGCAGCATGATGGCCTCCAGCGCCTCGGTGTCGTCCGGCTGGGGTTCCCTTGCGGGGTCGAGGAATTCGGGCGGCAAGTGGGCGCTGCGGTAAGCGATTGCGGCGGGCCGTGATTCGGGGGCGATCGCGGCGTACGACTGGGCCAGATACGGATACAGGTCGTGTACCAGTCGCAGCCGGTACGTCAGCAACACCGAGGCGTGGGTGGCCAGGTGGCCGTCCCATACGTCGAGGGTGCCCAGCTCCGTCTTCGATCGGGCTTGCCGCCCAGCGGATTTCAGCAATGCCGAGCGCTGGCGCAGCACCCGGTCGTAATCGCTGCGGACCGCGGCGAGCCTGGGCAGGCGGGCTGTGCACAACTCGTCCATGAACCTGCGCCGCTCACCCGGGTCGCCGCGAACCAGGGCCAGGTCCTCTGGGGCGAACAGCACGGTCTGCAGGATGCCGAGGATCTCCCGCGGCCGACGGGCCGGTGACCGATTGATCTGCGCGCGGTTGGCGGCGCCTTGGTTCAGCTCGATGTCGATGCGTAGTTCGCGCCCACTGTTGACGACGGACGCACCGATCCGCGCCCGGTCGGCACCCATCCTGATCAGCGGGGCATCGGCGGCGACACGATGGGAACCGAGCGTGGCCAGGTAACCGATCGCCTCGAGCAGGTTCGTCTTGCCGTTGCCGTTCGAGCCGAGGAAAACGGTTCGCCCTGGGGATAATTCGAGCTCCGCGTGGTCCCAGGAGCGGAAGTCACGCAGTGACAGTGTTCGGATGAACATCCGCTACCGGACCTCTGCCTGCCCGAGTTCCGCCATGCCGACCTGCGCGCTGCGCACCAAAGGCGTTGCCGCCCACCCACAGTCTGTGGAAGACCTGTTGATGAACTGCGCCCGCGTCGACCGTCTCGTAGCGGAATCGCGCAGCGTCGCTATCGATTTCGCAGTGCCCGAGGCAGTGACCGAACTCGGATCGCGATCATGCACAGGCGCTCAGCCCGGGAGCCGGACCGGCATCAGCAGGTAGGTGTACGGGCTGTCCAGCGCCGCGAACGCACCCGACTCGAGCACCTTCGGCTCGTCCTCGACGGCGGGCAGCAGCACCGCGGGACGACTCGGTGTGGTGAACCCGAAGGTGACCCGCTCGGCGTGCAGCGCGGACAGGCCGTCGATCAGGTAGCCGGGGTTGAACGCGATGGTCAGCGATTCACCGCGGAAGTCGGCCTCCAGCCATTCCTCGGCGCGACCGGCGTCGTCACCGCCCGCGGACAGCAGCAGGCCCTCGGTGGAGAACTCCAGCCGCACCTGGGCGCCGCGCTCGGCGACCAGCGCGACACGCTTGATCGCCTCGGTCAGCACCGACACCTGGAGGGTGGCGATGGAGGTGTGTTCCTTCGGCAGCAGCTGACGGAACTTGGGGAATTCGGCGTCGAGCAGCCGGGTGGTGGTGCGCCTGCCCGCGTTCACGATGCCGAGTAGGCCGTCCGAGCCCGCACCGGTGCCCAGCGACAGCTGCACGGGGGCGTCGGACGTACCGAGCGTCTTGGCGGCCTCGGACAGCGTCCTGGCCGGAATGAGCACCGCGGTCTCGATATCGGCGTTGGCGGGCGACCATTCGATGTGACGGACCGCGAGCCGGAACCGGTCGGTGGCCGCGAGCACGACATGCGAGCCCTCGATCTCGACGCGAATGCCGGTGAGCATCGGCAGCGTGTCGTCCCGGCCCGCCGCGACGGCGACCTGGCCGACCGCATTGGCGAACACGTCGACGCTCAGTTCGCCGGACTGCTGCGGCACCTCGGGAAGCTGGGGATAGTCCTCGACCGGCATGGTCGGCAGCGAGAACTTCGCGCTGCCACAGCTGATCAGTACGCGAGTGCCGTCGACCGACACGTCGACCGGCTTGTTCGACAGCGCCTTGGTGATGTCGGCGAGCAGCCGGCCGGAGACGAGTACCTCGCCGGGACCGGCGACCTCGGCGGCGACGCGCATCTGCGCGGAGACCTCGTAGTCGAAGCCGGAGACGGTCAGCCCGCTGTCGTCGGCCACGAGCAGCACACCGCCGAGTACCGGCACGGGAGGCCGGGACGGGAGGCTACGTGCCACCCAGGCAACCGATTCCGCGAAGTCCTCTCGGGCGACCCGAAACTTCATGCTTGCAAGCTCCATCGCCCGATCTGTCCTCTCCCAGTTCCGTGAGCTGTTGTGCGGTGGCCGGACATTCGTCCTCCAAGCCTGTCGGCTCGTCAACGTTGATTCGCGAAGGGTGCTGGATCGGCCGCCATCAAAAGTGTGGCACAGGCGACCGACACCAAACCGTACCCGCGAGTGGAGCTGTGGCCTAGCCCGACCCTCCGGGGAGTGCGCGCAGGTGTGGATCAGTCGGCGCGGGTGGGTTCGAGTTCGAGTCGGCGAGCTATCCGTGCGAGGACGGGATCGGACGGTCCGGGGAGCTGAGCGCCGATCGCGGATCCGAGTTCGGCTCGTCTCCTTGCCTGGGGACGGGAGTGGTTCGGGCCGTGACCCTCTTCGACCGACTTTCCACACAACCTGTTTTCAAGAGAGTTCTTCTAGGAGAAGAACTGAAGTAGTAGTAGGCACTGTGGAATCTGTGTACTGCGGCCGAAACCGCTGGTCGGCGGGCGTGGTGCCGTGGGGATGACCGGAGCGTGTCTCGAGGATGAACGAGGGGCGTCTGTGGAGTTCCGAAGTTGTCCCACATTCATCCTCGAGTGCTCCTCGAGTTGTTCCACCGAATTCACCCGGTTGTTCACACGTGTGTACCGATTCGTGGACAACTCGAGGAATCCTCGAGGACTCCACACGGACTCCTCGAGGATTCCCCAACCCCTTGACCGACTGCCGTGCTGGTCACTGCCTGTGCGCAAGATCTGCGGGGGAAGCTGTGGATGAAGGCCTGTTAGCGGACGCCGCGCGGTCCATCCCCACACCTGTTAGCGATCCCGTGCACAACTCGGTGTTTACTCGAGGACTCCACAAGGATTCCTCGAGGAATCCACAGGCCACAAAAAAGCACCGCCCCAGGTCAGGGGCGGTGCGGGGGTGTTAGCGAAACTCAGCGCGAGCGTTGCTTGATTCGGGCTGTTAGTTCTTGCACCTGGTCGTACACCCGGCGCCGTTCGGTCATCTCCTTGCGGATCTTTTTCTCCGCGTACATGACCGTGGTGTGGTCTCGGCCGAACGCCTGACCGATCTTCGGCAGGGACAGATCGGTCAGCTCACGGCACAGATACATGGCGATCTGCCGCGCCTGCGCCAGCGGGCGCGCCTTGCCAGGGCCGGTCAGTTCCTCGAGCGTGGTGTTGAAGTACTCGGCGGTGACGGCCATGATCGTCGCCGCGTTGATCTCCAGCGCCGCGGTATCCGGCATCAGATCGCGCAGCACCACCTCGGCCAGGGGGAGATCCAGCGGCTGCCCGTTCAGCGACGCGAACGCGGTCACCCGGATCAGCGCGCCCTCCAGCTCGCGAATATTGCGTTCGACCCGGGTGGCGATCAGTTCCATCACGTCGTGCGGCACGTCGAGGCGGTCCATCCGCGCCTTCTTGCGCAGGATGGCGATGCGGGTCTCCAGCTCGGGCGGCTGCACGTCGGTGATCAGGCCCCACTCGAACCGGGTCCGCAGCCGTTCCTCCAGCGTGGCCAGCTGCTTGGGCGGGCGGTCCGAGGAGACGACGATCTGCTTGTTGGCGTTGTGCAGGGTATTGAAGGTGTGGAAGAACTCCTCCTGGATACCTTCCTTGCCCTCGATGAACTGGATGTCGTCGACGAGCAGGATGTCGGTCTCGCGGTAGCGGCGTTTGAACGCCACCTTCCGGTCGTCACGCAGGCTGTTGATGAAGTCGTTGGTGAATTCCTCGGTCGAGACGTACTTCACCCGCATGCCGGGAAACAGGCGCTGGGCGTAGTGGCCGGCCGCGTGTAGTAGGTGCGTCTTGCCCAAACCCGAAGCACCCCAGACGAATAGCGGGTTGTACGCGCGGGCGGGGGCCTCCGCGATGGCGACTGCGGCGGCGTGTGCGAACCGGTTGGACGCGCCGATTACGAAGGTTTCGAAGGTGTACTTCGCGTTCAGGCTGGCCGAGGAACTCGACGGGGCCGAGCTCTCCTGCGACTTGGTGAAGTAGGTCGGCCAGGAATTGCGGGCGTTGACCACCGGCTCGTCGTCGCGGTCGGCGCGCGGGCTCTCGGACTCACGGACCGACTCGTGCGCGGCTGCCAGATCGGGGGCGTCGGATTCCGCCGCCTCGCGCACGGGCGCGCGGACCGGACCGCGCACAGCGGCGGGCCCTGGATCGGGTGTGAACAAGGACTCCTGGCCGGGCGGGATCGATTCGCGGCGCGGCGGTAGGCCTTGTTCGCGGCGCTGCGCAGGCGTGGGTTCGTGCCTGGGGGCGGACTGCAGCTCGGTTTGGGGGGCGTATTCGTCGTGGCCCGCGTACTCGTCGCGCGCGTAGTCCTGCCGGTCGTACTCGCCTGCGGACCCGTATTCCGGCGCGTACTCGTTGTCGGCGTATCCGGATCCACTGTTGTAGCTGGGAGCCTGGTCGTACTCGTTGGACTGGGCATAACGCGGTTGCTGGTAGTCGTCGCGCCCCTGATATTCGCCGCCTGGGTAACCGGCCTGGCCGCGTCCGGTGTCGCGAGGGCCACTATCTCGGGTGCGGTTGTCACGATGTCCGTTGTCACGGGGTCCGTTGTCACGGGGTCCGTTGTCACGGGGTCCGTTGTCACGGGGTCCGTTGTCCCTGGAACGTTCGGGCGTGCTCGTCATCCTGGCATGCCTGGGATTGCTGCCGGGCCGCTCAGTGGCCGGGGTAGCGGGCGCGGCGATCCGCACGCCGAGCCCTTCCACCTGGGGGCCGAGGCGCCGGGCCAGCGACCGCAGGATCGGTTCGCGCAGATCGCGTTCGATGGCCTCCTGGGCCAACGAGGAAGGCACCGAGAGCAGGGCGAACCCCTGCGCCACCGTCAGCGGCTTGACCAGTTTCAGCCAGGCCTGCTGCGCTCTGGTCACCGGCGGAATGGCACCGTCCGGTGAGCCGGTGGTCAGCTCGGCAACTACCTCGGGCCACACCGTGGCCAACACGTTCTGCTCGTCGTCCAT